>NZ_JAPEMI010000001.1:1122500-5922500 GCF_026342835.1 Streptomyces sp. NBC_00154 | reverse complement strand
AGCCGCCGCTCGCCCTGGCGGTAGGCCGTACCGACCGGCGGGGACGCGGCGTGGACCGCAAGCAGGGCGACCAGATAGGGCAGGTCCGGATCGCTCCGCCGGGCCTCGGCGAGGAGGCCGGAGAGCCGGCGAGGTGCGTCGTGCTCCAGATCGAGGAGGTTCATGGCGCTCGCCAGCTGCTCCTCGCTGAACCTGCTGTCGTCCGGGGTGGCGATCAGATCCGGCTCGGGCATCTCGGCGCCCAGATGCTCACGCTCCAGGGGCGGGGTGAGCAGCAAGTCGACCAGGTCAGCCACCCGTACGGAGGTGGGCGTGCGCAGCCCCGTGCCGTGGGCGAAGAACGCGTCGGTGACGCGGATGGCCTGTTCGACGGGGAGCGGCAGCAGCGGGGCGACCAGCTGGCCGTACAGGTCGAGGCCGGTCCTGGCCGTCGGGGTGGCGAACGCCTGCCGGTCCTGCTCGGCACGGAACAGCGGTCCTGCCTCCAGCAGGCGGGACTGCAGCTGGGTGTGGCGGCGGATGCAGTCCTTGACTATGTCGACGAGTTCGGCGGCGCGGCGCTTGTGCTCGGGGTCCTCCGCCTCGTCCCTGGCCTTGCGGATGTTGGTGAGGATCGCATTCTCGTGGCGGTAGCGGTCGGCCACGTGGTCCAGTGCCTCGGCGATCATGTCAGGCACGGCGTTGAGCCAGTCGACGGCCCTGACGTTGCGCCGGGTCGCCTCCAGCGTCCTGCGGAGCGTCTCCGCGTACTGCACGGTGCGGTAGCGGGCCTGTTCGGCGGCGAGCTGCGCATCGGCGAGGCGGCCCCGGCTGATCAGGACCTCCAGTTTCACCTCGGCGGCGATCTGGGCGCTGGTGACGTCCGTGTCGAGGGCACCGACCAGGACGTTGACCGCTTCGTCGGTGGCCCTCAGATAGACGCTGCCGCCGTAGCCGGGGACCTCTTCGATCAGCTTGAAGTCGTAGTCCCTGCGGACATACACCCCGTCGGGGCCGAAAGTGCCGTACACCGCGCGGAAGCCGCGGTCCACGCTTCCGACATTGATCAGGTTCTCCAGCACCCAGCGGGCGACACGCTCGTGCTCCGCGACGGGACGGCGCGGGGCCTGGGCGGCGACGCGCGGGAGCAGTTTGGCCACTATCTGCTCGTGGTCGGCGCCCGTGTCGAAGTCCATGTGCAGCGTGACCTGGTCGATCGCGGCGAGCGCGACCTCCGCCATCGCGTAGACCGTGTACTCACCGGCCAGATTCGCCTTGCGCACGTCGAGGTCGTGCAGCGGCGCCGTGCAGGCGAGCGCGCGCAGCCGCCGCGAGAGCCCCTCGTCGGCGGCCGGGCCCGGGGCGGGCCGCGGCCCCGCGCTGAGCTGGGGCGCAGCGTTGTCCGTGTAGGCAGGCGAAGTCACGCTGCACAGATTAGGTCCTCACACTGACAACGGTCGAAACGGCGCAGAAGCTACCGGTTGCCCCACCGTCGGCCGGGACCGCACAACACGGTCGGTCAGTCACGCTGCGGCGGTCGTTCCGGTTCCGGCACCGACGGGTTCCCGCGCTCCCCGGCTCCGTACCCTCCGCCGCCCGGAGTGCGCAGGACCAGCACGTCCCCGCGCGCCAGATCGGCCGTATCGCAGCCCTGCAGCGGGGTGACCGTCCTCGCGCCGTCGGCATGTTCGATGTGCTGGCTGCCCAGCGCGCCCGGTTCGCCGCCCGCCATGCCGTACGGCGGGACGCGGCGATGCCCGGAGAGCAGCGCCACCGTCACGGGTTCGAGGAACCGGAGTCTGCGCTCCACCCCGCAGCCGCCGTGCCACCGGCCCGCTCCCCCGCTGCCGTCGCGTACCCGGAAGCTCTCCAGAAGCACCGGGTAGCGCCATTCGAGGACTTCGGGGTCGGTGAGGCGCGAGTTGGTCATGTGGGTCTGCACGGCGTCGGTGCCGTCGAAGCCGTCGCCCGCGCCCGAGCCGCTGGCCACCGTCTCGTAGTACTGGACACGGTCGTTGCCGAAGGTCAGGTTGTTCATGGTGCCCGAGCCCTCCGCCTGGACGGAGAGCGCCGCGTACAGCGCACCCGTGACGGCCTGGGAGGTCTCCACGTTGCCCGCGACGGTGGCCGCCGGGTGGACGGGTGCCAGCATCGAGCCCTCCGGGACCCTGACCTCCAGGGGTTTGAGGCAGCCGCTGTTGAGCGGGATGTCGTCGGCGACCAGGGTCCGGAAGACGTACAGGACCGCGGCCATGACGACGGACTTCGGGGCGTTGAAGTTCCCGGGCTGCTGCGGTGAGGTGCCGGTGAAATCGACGACGGCGCTGCGGGCGCTACGGTCCACGGTCAGTGCGACCTCGATCACGGCGCCGTTGTCGGTCTCGTAGCGGTACGCACCGTCGTGCAGCTCCGTGATGATCCGGCGTACGGACTCCTCGGCATTGTCCTGCACATGGCCCATGTACGCGTCGACGGCCTCGGCGCCGAACTGGTCCACCATGCGCCGCAGTTCGACGATGCCCTTCTCGTTGGCGGCGATCTGGGCGCGCAGGTCGGCGAGGTTGGTGTCGGGATCGCGGGACGGGTACGCGGCGCCGGTGAGCAGCTCGCGGGTCTCGGCCTCACGAAAGTTGCCGTCCCTCACCAGCAGCCAGTTGTCGAACAGCACCCCTTCCTCGTCGATGGTGCGGCTGAAGGCGGGCATGGATCCGGGGGTGATGCCGCCGATCTCGGCGTGGTGGCCGCGCGATGCCACCAGGAACCGCAGCCCGGCGCGACCGTCGCCGGATGGCGCGCGTCCGTCGAACACCGGTGTCACGACGGTGACATCGGGCAGATGCGTACCCCCGTGGTACGGGTCGTTGATCGCGTACACGTCGCCGGGGCGGATCGTGGTGCCGTTGCGCCGGAGCACCTCCTTGATGGACTCCCCCATCGAGCCGAGGTGCACCGGAATGTGCGGGGCGTTGGCGATCAGGTTGCCGTCCGCGTCGAACAGGGCGCAGGAGAAGTCGAGCCGCTCCTTGATGTTGACGGAGTGGGCGGTGTTCTCCAGGCGTACGCCCATCTGCTCGGCGATCGACATGAAGAGATTGTTGAACACCTCCAGCATGACGGGGTCCACGCGCGTACCGATCGCGGTCCGGCCGGGGCGCGGGCGGACCCGGGTGAGCAGCAGATGGCCGGTGTCGCCGATGGCCGCCTGCCAGCCGGGATCGACGACGGTGGTGGCGTCGGCCTCGGCGATCACGGCGGGACCGGTGACGGTGTCCGACGGGTGCAGGGCCTCGCGCCGGTGGAGCGGGGTGTCCTGCCATCGGCCGTCGGCGAACATCCTTACCGTGGCGTGTGGCTGCGGCGCGCCCTGACGGGCCCTCCGGTCCACCGGGTGCGGTACGTGCCGGCCGGCCGCGCCGGTCGCCTCGACCGATACCGCCTCGGCGAGCAGCGGCCGGTCCATGGTGAAGCCGTAGCGGGCGCGGTGCTCGGCCGTGAACGCCTCCGTCATCGCGGGCACGGTGTCCAGGCCGACCGGCAGGCTCGCGTCCGTACCCGCGTAGCGCAGGAACACCCGGGCGTGCGTGCTGATCGCACTGTCCGGGAGGCCGTCGGCGCGCAGTTCGGCTCGGGTGCGGGCGGCCAGGTCGTCGTGGAGCTCCCCCAGCCGGGTCCTGGTCCCCTCGTCGTCCAGTTCCGCCTCGACCGACTGTTCGCGTATGGCGGTCGCGTCCGCGAGACCGATGCCGTACGCCGACAGCACCCCGGCCAGCGGCGGTACGAGGACCGTGTCGACGCCGAGCGCGTCGGCGACGGCGCAGGCGTGCTGGCCGCCGGCGCCGCCGAATGAGGTGAGGGCGTAGCGGGTGATGTCGTGGCCACGCTCCACGGAGATCTTCTTGACCGCGTTCGCCATGTTGAGCACGGCGATCTCCAGGAATCCGGCGGCGACCTCGGCGGCGGTACGCCGCGTTCCGGTGGCCCGGGCCACCTCGTCCGCGAGCTCACCGAAGCGCTCGCGCACCACATCGGCGTCGAGTGGAAGGTCCCCGTCCGGTCCGAAGACGGCGGGGAAGTGTGCGGGCTGGACCCGGCCGAGCATGACATTGGCGTCGGTGACCGTGAGGGGCCCGCCGCGGCGGTAGCAGGCCGGGCCGGGGACGGCGCCCGCGGAGTCGGGTCCCACCCGGTAGCGCCGACCGTCGAAGTGCAGGACGGAGCCGCCACCGGCCGCAACGGTGTGGATGTTCATCATGGGGGCGCGCATCCGTACCCCGGCGACCTGGGTGCCGAGCTCGCGCTCGAACTCGCCCGCGTAGTGCGACACATCCGTGGACGTACCGCCCATGTCGAAGCCGATGACCCGGTCGAATCCGGCCTGTTCGGACGTACGGGCCATGCCGACGACTCCGCCTGCCGGACCGGAGAGCACGGCGTCCTTGCCGCGGAAGTGCGCGGCCTCCCGCAGTCCGCCGTTGGACTGCATGAACATCAGCCGGACGGCGTCCAGTTCACCGGCGACCTCGTCGACGTACCGCCGCAGGATCGGCGAGAGATAGGCGTCGACGACGGTGGTGTCACCGCGCGGTACGAGCTTGATCAGCGGACTCACCTCGTGGGAGCAGCTGACCTGGGTGAAGCCGGCCTCGCGGGCCGCGGCGGCGACAGCGGTCTCGTGGGCGGGGTGCCGGTAGCCGTGCATCAGGACGACCGCCGCGCTGCGGAATCCGTCGGCCCACGCGGCTCTCAACTGCTCGGCCGTCGCTGCCGGGTCGAGGGGTGTGAGGGTCCGGCCGTGCGCGTCGATCCGCTCCGGCACCTCGATCACCCGCTCGTACACGGCCTCCGGCAGGAGGATGCGGCGGTCGAAGAGGCGCGGCCGGTTCTGGTACGCGATGCGCAGGGCGTCGCGGAACCCTTCGGTGATCACCAGGACGGTCGGCTCGCCGCGCCGCTCCAGCAGGGCGTTGGTGGCGACGGTCGTGCCCATCTTCACGCTGCCGACCCGGTCGGCGGGGACCGGGTCGGTGGGGCCGAGGCCCAGCAGCAGACGGATCCCGGCCACTGCGGCGTCCCGGTAGCGGTCCGGATCGTGCGAGAGGAGCTTGCGGGTGACCAGCCGCCCTTCTGGATCGCGGCCCACCACGTCGGTGAACGTGCCGCCACGGTCGATCCAGAACTCCCAGCGTCCAGTCACCCCTCCATACTGACGTGCGGCACCGGCAGCGGGGCGGACGGCACGGCGGGCGGAGTTCTGGACGGGACCGTGGCGAGCGCGCCCTGCAGTGCCTGGTCGGCCCGCCGGTTCAGCTGCGCGCTCGTGCCGCGCGCCCAGTGCCGTATCTCCGCTCCTGCCAGGCACAGCAGTTGGGGCAGCAGATCGGTGCTCCGGCGGACCAGCCATCCGGTGCCCGCCGTGGCCAGCCAGAGCAATGAGTCGGTGCGGCTCGGCGGCGGCTGCTCCGGCTCGCGCCCCGGCGGGGGGCCGAGGGCCAGACCACGGGCGGCGAGGAGCCCATGGAAGTCCGCCGCTACCGTGCGATGACCGCGCTCGGCCGGATGGAGCCGGTCGACGCTCCACAGCGAACGGTCGGAGACCCACTCCCCGTCCGAGGCATGCAGATGGACGGCGTCGTAGCGGGCGGACAACGCATGCACGACGGCATTCACCGCACTCTGCCGCCGGGCCAGCGGCCGGCCGAGGGGCGCGGGCAGCCCGAGGACGGCGCCGGGATCGGGCAGACAGGCCGTGAGGAGTACGGCCCCGCCGTCGGTCAGGAGCGCGCAGACCTCGTCCAGCCGCTGGGCGAGGAGCCGGATGTCGAAGGACCGGCGCAGGGTGTCGTTGACGCCGACGACGACGGAGGCCAGGTCGGGCCGGAAAGCGGCGGCGGCCTGGGCCTGCCGGTCACGGACGTCGCTGGAGAGCGCACCGCTGACGGCGAAGTTACGGAACTCGACGCCCCGCCGGCTGTTCCCGATCCCGTCCGCCAACAACGCGGCCCAGCCGCGCCGGCCACCGGGGACGGGATCACCGACACCCTCGGTGAACGAGTCCCCGAGCGCGGCGAACCGGATCGGGCGACCGGGGGTCGCGGTCTGCGCACGTGATTCGGGCGGAACAGGCGGAGCGGCCGTTACGGGGAGGGAAGCCGCTACGGAGGACGAGGCGGGCGCGGGCGACGCCGGCGGTACAGGCGGGGCCTCTGTCACGGATACGCGAGCCGGCACGGAAGCGGGCGCGGGCCCGGGCGAAACCGGCAGGGCCCCCGTCACCGACACCGGAGCCGACGCAGAGCTCGACGCGGACGCCCGCGCCCCTGGCAACGGCACGGCCGTCGCCCCGGCCGCCCGCACCCCCGACCCCGTCATGCCCGCACCCCCGGTATCCCGCCCCGGTCCGGCACGTCGTGGGCGGCCAGGAATGCCGCCACCGAGCGGTCCCAGCCGAAGAGTTCGGCGCGTTGCCTCGCCGCCGCGCGCCGCCCCGCTTCGGGGCGCGCCAGCAACTCCCGTACGGCGGCGGCGAATGCTTCACCCGTGTCCGCCGCGGCCACTCCCGCTTCGCCGATCACCTCCGGCAGCGCGGAGCTCGCGCTCGCCACCACCGGGGTGCCGCAGGCCAGTGCTTCCAGGGCCGAGAGTCCGAACGTCTCGGCCGGGCCGGGGGCCAGGCAGAGGTCGGCCGCGGCCTGCAGATCCGCCACCCGTTCGCGGTCCCGCACATGCCCCAGGAACTCGACCGGCAGCCGCTCCGCCCGCGCCCGGCTCTCCAGCCCCGCGCGCAGCGGCCCGTCGCCCGCGACCACCAGCGTCGCACGCACACCCAGGCCGTCGAGGACGGCGAGCGCGTCCAGGGCCCGACCGGGCCGCTTCTCCACCGAGAGGCGGGAGCACATCAGGAGGAGCACGGACCGGCCGCGGACGTGCCGGGCACGCAGGACCAGGCTGCGCCGGCCCGGGCGGCAGCGCTGCAGGTCCACGCCGAGCGGGGCGCGGACCACATTGCGTGCGCCGATCCGGACGAACTCGCGCTCCGCCCACTCCGTGGTGCACACGATCCGGGTGTAGGCGTGTGCGCTGAGGGTGTTGAGGCGGTCGGCGGTCCGCGCTGCCGCGCCGGCCGGGACGCCCCAGGTGCGCAGCACCCCGTCCGCGGTCTCGTGGGAGACCATCACAGCGGGCACCCGGGCGCGGCGGGCCCATTCGCCCGTCCAGCGCAGGGTGGTGCGGTCGGAGACCTCCAGGCGGTCGGGCCGCAGCGTTTCGAGGAGGTGCCGGAGGGTGCGGCGGCCGGCCAGTACGCGATAGCCGCCGCTGCCCGGCAGCGCCGGTCCCGGGAGGGTGATCACCCTGCCTTGTGCGGTGCGTACATCGCTCGCACTGTCGCCGGGCACGACGAGTACCGCCTCGTGCCCGGCCGCGAGGTAGCCGCGGCCGAGTTCGTCCAGGGCGGTGCGCAGTCCGCCGGAGGACGGGGTGACGAAGTTCGCCAGGCGGACAATGGTCTTTCCCCGCTCGCGCCCGGTCATGCGGCCACCGCCGTCCGGCCCCGCAGCACCTCGTCGTAGTGGTCCAGCAGTTGATCGCCGACGGCTTCCCACGTCCGGCCCTCGACCATGGTCCGCCCGGCCCGCCCGTAGGCCGCCGCGCGCGCGGGGTCGGCGACGAGTGCGCCGACGGCTGCCCGTACCGCGTCGGCGTCGTGCGGCGGGACCAGCAGGCCGGTCCTCCCGTGGTCGACGAGGTCGAGCGGCCCGCCGGCCGCCGGGGCGATGACGGGCACACCGGAGGCCATGGCCTCCTGCACCGTCTGGCAGAACGTCTCGTACGGGCCGGTGTGCACGAACATGTCCAGCGAGGCGAACAGCCGGGCGAGATCCTCCCCGGTCCTGCGGCCGAGGAAGACGGCGCCGGGCAGGGCCGCTCGCAGCGATGCGCCGCTGGGGCCGTCCCCGACGACCACGACCCGCACCCCGGGCAGCCCGCAGGCACCGGCAAGGAGTTCGACGTGCTTCTCCGCGGCGAGCCGGCCGACGTATCCGATGATCTTCTCGCCGCCGGGCGCGAGGCGGTGGCGCAACGCCTCGTCGCGCAGTCCCGGCCGGAACCGTACGGTGTCGACGCCGCGCGGCCACAGCCGCACCCGCTCCACTCCGTGCTCGGTGAGGTCGCGGACGGCGGCGGTGGAGGGAGCGAGGGTGCGGTCGGCGGCGCTGTGCACCGCGCGCATCCGGCGCCAGGCGGTGTTCTCGCCAGCACCGAGGTACGTACGGGCATAGCCGGCCAGGTCGGTCTGGTAGACAGCCACGGCAGGCAGCCCGAGCCGGGCGGCTGCCGCCATGCCGCGTGCGCCGAGCACGAACGGTCCGGCGAGATGGACGAGTTCGGCCCGGTGCGCAATGAGGGCGGCCATCAGCCGACGGCTCGGAAGTGCCACCCGGACCTGGGAGTAGCCGGGCAGGGGCAGGGAAGGGACGCGCACCACGGGGCAGGGCGCGGCCGATTCGAAGACGTCGGGGGTGCCGGGGGCACCCGGGTACGGGGTCGAGGAGGCCGGGGGGCGTGCGGGGTCACTGCCGGTGGGCGGCTCCCACGGGATGCCGGAGGCACCCGGGTACGGGGCCGAGGCAGCCGACGGCCGCGCAGGGTCACTGGCGGCGGGTGGCCTCCACGGAGTGCCGGAGGAACGGGATGTGGCCGTCGCACCGGCCGTGGCCGGGGCTATGACGAGCGGTTCATGGCCCCGCGCGGCAAGGTGCCGGGCGGTCTGCATGGTGCAGTGGGCCACGCCGTTGACATCGGGCGGGAAGGATTCGGTGACGATGACGACACGCATACCCGTGTTGTCGTCGCACCGGACGTGACGGGGCCGACTTGGATCTTTCCACCCGGGGAACGTCCAGTGAGCGTTCGACGTCCGGTGGCAGGGTGCGCCGCGCTCCCCCGAAGCGCTGCGCCCTCCTGTGCGTGCCGCGGGTCAGACAGCCGGGGCGTCGGGCCCGATCCTGCTGCGTACCGCGGTCTGTACCTCGGCCTCCTCGGCCGGGTCGGCGGCCAGTCGGCGCAACCGTTCGGCGACCCTGATGTCCCCGGTCTCCGCGTGGAGTGCGGCGACCTCCCGAGTCGTCTCCTCGCAGTCCCACAGGCATTCGACGGCGAAGCCGGTGGCGAAGGAGGGGTCGGTGGCCGCGAGTGCGCGCGCCGCCCGGCCGCGCAGATGTGAGGAGGACGTCTCCCGGTAGACGTGGCGCAGGACGGGTGCGGCGCAGGCGATGCCCAGCCGGCCCGTGCCGTCGACGAGGGTCCACAGGCGTTGTGCGTCCGGCCCTTCGCCACGCACGGCGTCACGCAGAGCGGCGAGGACGAGTGATGCGTCCTGGTCGCCGCCCCGGCAGGCGAGCACACCGGCGGCGGAGGCGCCGAGCGCGTCGGGCCGTCGGGCCCAGATCCGGGCCCGGTCCACCGCCGCGTCGCCGCACATCCGCTCGAAGGCGGCGACTGCCGCGTCGGCGACCGTGCGCGAAGGGCTGACCGCCGCGGCTTCGATCAGGTCGAGCACGGCCGGGTCCCTGGCTTCGGACAGGTAGTGCAGAGCCGCGCAGCGGGCGCCTTCCGGGCCGCTGCGGGCAGCCTCGACGATCATCGGCCGGTCGTCGGGGCCGGCGACGGCGGTGAGGCAGCGGGCGGCCGGGACGTGAAGAGGGGTGCCGCGGTCCAGTCCCTGCTGTGCCCAGTCGAAGACGGCCTGGACGCTCCAGCCGGGGCGTGGGCCGCCGGGGCGCATCTGTCGCTGCCAGCGGTCGAACGAGCCCTGCTCCGATGCGGCCCTGACCCTGGCTCCGACCGCTTCGCGCGGATCGTCCGCCCACAGCCGCCAGGGCCGGGGCTCGAAGGCGTCCCGTACGGCGGCCGCGAGCTCGGCGGCGCCCTCCTCGGTGTCCGGGAACCGGGCCAGGACAGGTACCGCGAGCGTGCGGAGTCCCGCGTCGTCGTCGCGCAGGGCCAGCTCGTCGAGGGCCCACGCCCAGTTGGCGCCGGTCGCAGCGTACCGCCGCAGCAGGTTCAGGGCGTCGGAGCGACCGTACGAGGCGAGGTGGCCGAGGACCGCGAGGGCCAGGCCGGTCCGCGAGTCGTCGGTGTCGATGTGGTCGTCCGGATCGCTCAGGTGCTGCTCGATCTCCTCGATGCCGCCGTCGAGGTCGAGATACAGACGTGCGTAGTAGAGGGAGCGGTTCTCGACCTGCCAGTCGTGGCGCGGATCGCTCAGGACGCAGTGGTTGAGGGCCGCGAGGGCCTCGGCACGTGGTGCGGCGAGCGCGTGGAGCGTGCCGTCGCCGCGGCCCCTCTGCAACAGGCCGAGCAGGGTGCCGCTCGGCGCTATGAACGGATCGAACATGGGGAAAGCCTCACATCAAGCTGTCGACGCAACCGGGACTGTGCAGTTCCAAGTGCCGGGTGGGCACTACGCCGCGCAGCAACATGATCGGCCGACCGCCGTCTTCTGCTTGGTGTAGACCATCTTCCTCTACCTCTCGTCGGTGGCCCGAATCGGGCCCGCGACGTCATGATGACCCAGCCATTTCGTCACCGCGACCACATTTACCGCGTACCCGCTCATCGGGAGCCGAAGAGTTCCAGCAGGTCGGCCTTACCGAACATGCGCGCGGTGTCCAGCGCGGACGGTGTTCCGGCCGCCGGGTCGGCACCCGCGGCGAGCAGTGCCTCGATCACCGCGTCCTCCCCCTTGAAGACGGCTCCGGCGAGCGGCGTCTGCCCGCGGTCGTTGGCCCGGTCCGGGTCGGCACCGCGACCGACGAGGGCGGTGACCGCCTCGGCGTGCCCGTGATAGGCGGCGAGCATCAGCAGCGAATCACCCCGGTCGTTCGTCAGGTTCGCGGGCACACCGGCGTCCACATACGCGGCGAGCGTCTCGGTCTCCCCGCGGCGCGCCAGGTCGAAGACCTTGGTCGCCAGCTCCACGACCTCGGGATCTGGGACTTCGCTCATCGGACGGACCGCCTTCCATGAACTCGTTGCTGCTGACCGGGTGGGTCGTACGGCACGGGGGCCGTACGAGTGAATCGACAGGGTACTGCTCCACGGCACACATGCCCCGGACCGGCCGTGGCTGGATCACGCCGAGTGAGGGCAGGGCGGTGCGCCGTGCCGGATGTTCCGCCCGACGGCGTCTACCTATCGGCCGTTCCAGTGAAAATAATGACCTTTCACTCATTTGCCCCTTTTATCCTATAGATACTTTTTGTGATCCTGGAAGGACTCATGGTGACTGTCCCCCCAAACAGGAGAACCACTCATGATCCTTTCCATGTCAGGCGTAGTCATCCTCGGCGTCATCGTCTTCCTGTTCTTCAGGAAGGACGGCCTCAAGGCCTCGCACGCCCTCGTCACAGCCCTCTTCGGCTTCTATCTGGCCGGCACCGCCATCGCACCGAGCATCACCGCGGGCGGAGCGAGCCTGGCCGGCCTGCTGGGCGGGATCAAGTTCTGACCCCCCGCGACCCGCTCCCACCCTTCAGGAGACCGACGTGGCCCGGCGACCACTCCCCCGCATTCTGAACAGCGGCAGCGCTTCGATCACTCGCGGTCGCGAGCTCGCGCGCACGGCCGCCGACAACGCCACCGACGTCCTTCATCCGCTGATCAGGATCGTTCGTGGTCTGCGGCTGCTGGCCGGCGCAGGACGGCGGAAGTGGGCCGCGACACCCAAGGAGCGGCGTGGTCCCACGCTGTTCCTCGTCGCGGCCTGCGTATTCGTGGTGGCGCTCATCCCGTACGGGCCCCTGCTCGCCCTGGCCGCGGTGATGGGCGCCGCCGCATGGAAGGGGCGCGAGCGTACGCCGGTGAGGACCGGCCCCGGCAAGACCGAGACCGGGCGGCTGCAGGCCCTGTACGAGGCGCTCGTGCCGTACTTCTCCGTGGCCGACGACCCGAGTCCGCTGTTCGCTCACGGCGGTGACTATGGGAAGGCGTTCAGCGGTTACGAGTTCGACGGCGACGGACGCGTCACCCGGCTCAAGGTCGCGTACCCCGCGTACTTCACCGACGGCGAGGCCGCCTCCCGCATCCGGATCGAACAGCTGCTGCACGCCAAGTCGGGCCGCGGTCGCGAGTACCACTTCGCCTGGGACGAGGAGGCCAACCAGCTCGTGATGAGCGTCCTCGACGCCCTGCCCACCTCGATCGCCGCCCAGCGCTTCGTCACCACGCCCGGGGAGACGGTGCTGGGCTTCACCGACGACGACGCGGTGCAGCGGAAGGTGCCGGTCACCGACGGCGAGGAGACCCGGGACGCACCCCCGGTCGTCTGGCGGACCGGCGCCCGCTCCACGGAACCGCATCTGCTGATCGTCGGACAGCCGGGCAGCGGCACCTCGACGCTGATGCGCTCCATCGCCCTGCAGGCGCTCCAGCACGGCGACATCCTCATCATCGAAGGCAGCGGAACCGGCGAGTACGCCTGCCTGACCGGACGCACCGGGGTGCTGGCCGTCGAGTGCGGACTGGCCGGTGCGCTGGCCACCCTGGAGTGGGCGGCCCATGAGACGGAGCGGCGGCTGATCGCCGCCAACCGGGCCCGGCAGGCGGGACACCCCCCGCCCGAGGACACCAAGCGCCCGCTCTGGATCCTGCTGGACCGGCCCAGTGTCCTCGGCCATCTCGCGGCCGTCGACGGCCGGCCCGACCCGCAGGAACTCCTTCAGGTGCCGTTGCGGCACGGCAGGGCGGCCAACGTCACCGTGGTGACGGCCGACCAGTTCGACAGTCTGGACACGCTCAGCGAGACCGTACGGACCCACACCCGGGCCCGGGTCGTCCTCGGCCCCTGCGCACGCGACCAGGTCGAGTCCGTGCTGGGCCTGGAGCCGCACACCACCCCGCCACCGGACGTCCCACCCGGCCGTGGATACGCGCGGCTCGGCACCGGCCCGGTGCTGCGGCTCCAGGTGCCGGCCACACCGGACCCGTACGACGACGCGACGAGCGAGGCACACCGGCAGGCGGTGCTCGATCTGCTGCCCGCGCCACAGACGGCGGTCGAGGCGACCGTGCCGGAACCCACGAGTCCGGACCCGTTGCCCGCGGAGACCGCCCTGACGGCGGGGCACGTCCTGACAGCCGAGCAGCTGATGCTCAGCGAGTAGGAGTACGAAGGGGCGGGCGGCGCGGACGGGTGGCGGACCATGCGGTCCGCCACCCCGTCCGCGCCGCCCGCCCCCAGCGATGGGGCCGTGGCGGTTATCCGGCCGCCTCGGTCAGGCGACGAATGTCCTCGGCGCCTCCGCCCCCGCGCTCGCCCCCGACCCGACCAGCTGCGCCGCCGCCGCGAGCCGCGCCGCCGCCTCGTCCGCCACCGGCCCGCCGACCGTGAACGGCAGCCGGACGTACCCCTCGAAGGCGCCGTCGACACCGAACCGCGGGCCCGACGGCACCCGCACCCCCACGCGCTCGCCCGCCACGGCCAGCCGCGACCCCGACAGTCCGCCCGTGCGCACCCAGAGCGTCAGCCCGCCGCGCGGCACCTCGAACTCCCACTCCGGCAGTTCCCGGCGCACCGCTGCGACCAGCGCGTCCCGGTTCTCCCGTGCCTGGCCGCGGCGGATCTCCACCGCTTCCTCCCAGCCCCCGGTACGCATCAGCCAGTTGATCGCGAGCTGCTCCAGTACGGGAGTGCCCATGTCCGCGTAGGCCCGGGCGGACACCAGACTGCGGATCACGTCGGGCGCGGCCCGCACCCAGCCGATCCGCATGCCGGCCCAGAAGGCCTTGCTGGCCGAGCCGACGGTGACCACGGTGCTGCCCGCCGGATCGAAGGCGCAGACCCGGCGCGGCATCTCCACATCGTCGTCCAGGTAGAGCTCGTTCATGGTCTCGTCGACGACCAGGACGGTCCCGGCGGAGCGGGCCGCGTCCACCAGGGCCCGGCGCTGGTTCTCGTCCGCGAGCGCGCCGGTGGGGTTGTGGAAGTCCGCCACGACGTAGGCGAGCCGGGGGGCCGCGTCCCGCAGCACGTGCCGCCAGCGGTTCATGTCCCAGCCGCCGATCCCCTCCTCCATCGCCACCGGCACCAACCGGGCGCCGGCCTCCCGCATCAGCTGCAGGATGTTGGCGTACGACGGGGACTCCACCGCGATCCGCTCGCCGCGCCCCGCGAAAAGATGGCAGATGGCATCGATCGCGCCCATCGCACCGGTGGTGACCATGATCTGTTCCGGCATGGTGGCGATGCCGCGCTCGGTGTAGCGGTCGGCGATCATCTGCCGCAGCGCGGGCAGCCCCGCCGGGTAGTCGCCGTGGGTGTGCGCATACGGCGGCAGTTCTTCCAGGGCGCCCTGGACGGCGCGGGTCAGCCAGGGTTCGGGCGCGGGCAGCGAGGCACAGCCCAGGTCGATCATCGAACCGAGCGACTCCGGGGGCAGCGGTTCGAGACCGCGGGCGGGCAGCGGATTGCCCGCCGGCACGGCGGTCCAGCTCCCGGCGCCGCGGCGGGACTCCAGGAACCCCTCGGCCCGCAGCGCCTCGTAGGCGGCGGCGACGGTGGTGCGGCTGACGGACAGGCCGAGCGCCAGTTCACGCTCGGCGGGGAGCCGGGCGGCGACCGGCACCCGGCCCTCGAGGACGAGCAGCCGGATGCCGTCGGCGAGCGCGCGGTAGGCGGGCGGCCTGCGCGCGCCGGGGCCCATGGGCTTCTGCTGCTGGGCCTGGAGCTGCCGGGCGAGCTGCGCGGCACCGACGGCCGAAGTCCACTGCGCCATGAAAATCAGTCCACCTTCCTCGGATTGGCCATAGTTGGTAGCCAATACCTCGCCCCAGAGTGTCATGCGTCGGTCCACTGCCACCACACCAGGGAGCACATCTTGTCCAACACCGCCGTCCCGCGCGGGGCGCATCTCACCCGGCGGCTGGTTCAGCTGTACGCCGGTCTGGCCCTGTACGGAGTGAGCTCGGCGCTCCTCGTCCGCGCCGGGCTCGGCCTCGAACCCTGGGGGGTGCTGCACCAGGGGCTCGCCGAGCGCACCGGGCTCTCCATCGGAGTCGTCGCGATCATCGTCGGCGCGGCGGTCCTGCTGCTGTGGATCCCGATGAGGCAGCGTCCCGGCCTCGGGACGGTCTCCAACGTCTTCGCCATCGGCCTCGCCATGGACGGCACGCTCGCCCTCGTTCCCGAGGTGCACGGCCTCGCCGGACGGATCGCGTTGATGGTCGCGGGGATCGTGCTCAACGGTGTCGCGACGGGGCTGTACATAGCGGCGCGGTTCGGCCCCGGTCCGCGCGACGGGCTGATGACCGGACTGCACCGGCGCACCGGCCGCTCCATCCGGACGGTCCGCACGGCGATCGAGGTGGCGGTGGTGGCGACCGGCTTCGTGCTCGGCGGCTCCCTGGGAGTGGGCACGGTCCTCTACGCGCTCAGCATCGGCCCGCTCGCCCAGCTCTTCCTGCGCGTGTTCGCCATCCCCGGGGCCGATCCCGCCGACCGGACCGTCGCTCCCGCGCCGGAGTCCGGCACCACCGCCGTCACCGCACCGTCACCGGAGGAGGCCATACTTCCGCAGTGACCTCCCTACGCCACCCGTATCTGGACCATCCCGTGACGATCCCGTTCGCCCACCGCGGTGGAGCGGCGGACGGGATCGAGAACACGACGGCCGCGTTCCGCCGGGCCGCCGACGCCGGCTACCGGTACTTCGAGACCGATGTGCACACGACGTCGGACGGCCGCCTGGTCGCCTTCCACGACACCACCCTGGACCGGGTGACGGACGCCCGGGGCCGGATTGCCGACCTGCCGTGGAGCGAGGTGCGGCAGGCCCGGGTGGCGGGCCGCGAACCGCTTCCGCTGTTCGAGGAGTTGCTGGAGGAGTTCCCCGACGCCCGCTGGAACGTGGACATCAAGGCCGAGCCGGCCCTGGTCCCGCTGATCGATCTGATCCGCCGGACGGATGCCTGGAACCGGGTGTGCGTCGGCTCGTTCTCGGAGACCCGGGTGGCCAGGGCGCACCGCCTCGCGGGCCCCCGGCTCGCCACCTCGTACGGTGTCCGCGGCGTCCTCGGCCTGCGCCTGCGCTCGTACGGCATACCGGCCGCACTGCGCGCCGGAGCGGTGTGCGCGCAGGTACCGGAGAGCCAGAACGGGGCCAGGGTGGTCGACCGGCGCTTCGTCCGGGAGGCCCATGCGCGCGGACTCCAGGTCCATGTCTGGACGGTGAACGAACCGGAGCGGATGGCAGCGCTCCTCGATCTCGGCGTGGATGGCATCATGACCGATCACATCGAGACGCTGCGTACGGTGCTGAGCGAGCGGGGGGCCTGGGCCTGACGCCGGCCCGGCGGCGTCCCACGGGGAGACACGAGGGGGTGCGGGTTGAGCGCCGAGTCCGCAGACACCGCTGAGCCGACGCCGGAACGCGCCACCGAGGGTGCCGACGCCGAGGGCCGCAGACGCGAACAACGCGGCTGGTACTTCTACGACTTCGCGTGTTCGGTCTACTCGACCAGCGTCCTCACGGTGTTCCTCGGCCCCTATCTGACGTCGATAGCCAAGGCCGCCGCGGACGCCGACGGTTTCGTGCACCCGCTCGGCGTCCCGGTGCGCGCCGGTTCGCTCTTTGCCTACGCGGTCTCGGTGTCCGTCGTCGTCGCGGTGGTGGTGATGCCGATCGTGGGCGCCGCCGCCGACCGTACGGGCCGCAAGAAGCCGCTGCTCGCGGCCGCCGCGTATGTGGGCGCGGCCGCGACGACCGGGATGTTCTTCCTGGACGGCCACCGCTATCTGCTGGGTGCGTTCCTGCTGATCGTGGCGAACGCGTCGATCTCGGTGTCGATGGTGCTCTACAACGCGTATCTGCCGCAGATCGCCGGGCCGGACGAACGCGACGCGGTCTCCTCACGCGGCTGGGCCTTCGGCTACACGTCGGGGGCGCTCGTCCTCGTCCTCAATCTGGTCCTCTACACGGGCCACGACTCGTTCGGCCTCTCCGAGTCCGACGCGGTGCGGATCTGTCTCGCCTCGGCGGGTGTCTGGTGGGGCGCGTTCACCCTCGTGCCGCTGCGACGGCTGCGCGACCGGCGGGTGGCACCCGGCGGCGAGGGTGCGGTCGGCTCCGGCTGGCGACAGCTGCGCGCCACTCTGCGCGACATGCGCCGGCACCCGCTCACGCTCTCCTTCCTCCTGGCCTATCTGGTCTACAACGACGGCATCCAGACGGTGATCTCGCAGGCTTCGGTGTTCGGCTCCGAGGAGCTCGGCCTCGACCAGACGACGTTGATCACCGCCGTGCTGCTGGTGCAGGTGCTCGCGGTGGCGGGGGCGCTGGGGATGGGGAGGCTGGCACGGGCGTACGGGGCGAAGCGCACGATCCTGGCCTCGCTCGTCGTCTGGACCCTGATCCTCGTCTCCGGCTACTTCCTGCCCTCGGACGCCCCGGTCTTCTTCTACGTACTGGCCTCGGCGATCGGCCTGGTGCTCGGGGGCAGCCAGGCGCTGTCGCGCTCGTTGTTCTCCCATCTGGTGCCGCGCGGCAAGGAGGCCGAGTACTTCTCCGCGTACGAGATGAGCGACCGCGGACTGAGCTGGCTGGGGCCACTGGTGTTCGGTCTCGCGTATCAGCTGACCGGCAGCTATAGGGATGCAATCATCTCGTTGGTGATCTTCTTCGTGATCGGTTCGGTACTGCTCGCGAGGGTGCCTGTACGGCAGGCCGTTGCGGCGGCAGGGAATCCCGTTCCGGAACGGATTTAGACGTTGAAGTGAAAGGCCGGTAGTGTACGCCTTTGGCCTGCCCGGAGGACCGTTACTGCGAGTGGAAGAAGCCAAACTGTTGGGTGACAACTTCTGCCAGATGTGACAAACCGGGCATTGGTGGGTACCCCAACCCTGAAAAAGCAGCGGCACGACGGGCGACGCATGACCGGCAACGGGAATCTTTACCGCCGACCGGACGTTGACCGGATGACGACGACAGCGACACCTGTCCTGTGGGCGACAAGCCCGGGAGGCACGATTCATGAGTGAGCGAGCTCTCCGCGGCACGCGACTCGTGGTTACCAGCTACGAGACGGACCGCGGCATCGATCTGGCCCCGCGCCAGGCGGTGGAGTACGCATGCCAGAACGGACATCGATTTGAGATGCCGTTCTCGGTAGAGGCGGAAATTCCGCCGGAGTGGGAGTGCAAGGCGTGCGGCGCCATGGCACTCCTGGTGGACGGGGATGGCCCCGAGGAGAAGAAGGGCAAGCCTGCGCGTACGCACTGGGACATGCTCATGGAGCGGCGCACACGCGAGGAGCTGGAGGAGGTGCTGGCCGAGAGGCTGGCGGTTCTGCGCTCCGGAGCCATGAACATTGCCGTGCATCCGCGGGACAGCAGGAAGTCTGCCTGACCGCGCAACACCGCACCTAGACAGAGCCGCGGGCCGTGGTACACCGAGTGTGTGCCACGGCCCGCGGCTCTGTCTGTCGTGCACGGGGGGCCGCCGGGAGTCCCTGCCCTCACGCACCGGACGGGCTGGGGCGGGCTCCACGGCGCAGGGCGAGATTCCAGGGGCACCCGCACGTTGAACGGTCCCCCGGATGCGCCGGACATCGCGCGGGCACCGAAGATGTCCTCAAGCGCCGGACGGCTTGAATTTCTCGCCCGACGCCGGCTCGGGCATGAACGTCCGACGCACTTCCGGACGTGAACGCCAGGCCCGCGCGGACCAGTCCGCCCGGGGCTCGAGGACAGCAGTTCCACGCAGACCGTGGGGCGCGGCTCGGTCAGGGAGTCAGTGGCGGGCGGGGGTTCTCGTCCGGGTGGCGGTCGGTCTCGCGGATGACCTCGCCCTGGACGACCTTTCCGTCCGGGCGGTGGATCCGGGCCTGCTGGAACGCGTCGGAGAGACTCCCCGGTGTCGCGGCGCGCATCCGGCGCTCCAGGGACTTCTCCGCGCGCCTGCCGAGCGTCGCCCGCACCGGCGGCACCAGCAGCAGCAGTCCCGCCACGTCCGAGATCAACCCCGGGATCATGATCAGCAGCCCGCCGAGCATCAGCAAGCCGTTGCCCTTGCTGCCCGACGGGGCGGTGGGCGACGCGTCTGCGGCCCCCGGCTGCCCCGGCATCCGCTGGAGCGTCTCGCTGAGGTTGCGGAAGGCCCGGCGGCCGGCCGACTTCATCACGACGGCCCCGAGCACGACGCCCCCGATCAGGAGCAGCAGCACGGTGAACCCGCCCACGACGTCCGCCACCACGGTCAGCAGCCAGATCTCCAGCACTGCCCAGGCGGCGACGGCGAGGGGGATGAAGGTACGGGCGCGCGAGCGCCGCGGGGCGGTCGGGGGCGGTGTGCCGGTCGTCATGGTCCCCAGTGTGCCTGGACGCACGTCCGAGCGGGATAAGCGGGGTGTGAGGGCGATCAGGAGGGCTTGCGGCCCAGAACCCGGTTCGTGCGGGCGGTGACGCCCCACGCCGTGACCCGCCACAGCGCCTCGACGAGGATGTCGCGGCTCATCTTGGAGTCGCCGACCTCGCGGTCCACGAAGGTGATCGGGACCTCGACCACGTGGTATCCCGCGTCGACGGCGCGACGGGCCAGGTCGACCTGGAAGCAGTAGCCCTGGGAGGCGACCTCGTCGAGGCCGATGCCCTGCAGGGTCTCCGCCCGGAAGGCCCGGTAGCCGCCGGTGACGTCCCGGGTCCGCAGCCCGAGCAGCAGCCGGGAGTACGTGCTGCCGCCCCGGGAGATCATTTCGCGGGACTTGGGCCAGTTGACCACGCGCCCGCCCGGCACCCAGCGCGAGCCGAGCACCAGGTCGGCGCCCTTGAGCGCGGTGAGCAGCCGGGGCAGTTCCTCGGGCTGGTGGGAGCCGTCGGCGTCCATCTCGACAAGGACGCCGTAGCCGTGCTCGATACCCCAGCGGAAGCCCGCCAGGTATGCGGCACCGAGCCCTTCCTTGGCCTGCCGGTGCAGTACCTGCACCTGGCTGTCGGCGGCGGCGAGCTCGTCGGCGATCTTGCCGGTGCCGTCGGGGCTGTTGTCGTCGGCGACCAGGATGGCCGCGTCCGGTACTGCGGTGCGCACCCGGGTGACGATCGGCTTGATGTTCTCGGCCTCGTTGTAGGTCGGGATGATCACCAACGCTCTGCCGAGCGGGCCGTATCGCCTCTGACCGCCGTCGTTCACTTACTGCCCCTCACGTCCGTACGCAGGTGCACACCATATCGACCGCATACGGGACCGAGGACCGACGCGGTAGGGAGGTATCGGGAGCCGGGCCGGACAGAAGGAAGGAAGTGCGGACAGAAGCTCGGACGGAACTGCGGATCGGGGCCCGGCGTCCTTCGGGCCGACCTGGGTCCCGCTGGCTGCGGGTCGACCGAAAGCCGTTGTCTACTGAACGTCCGGGCCCCACCCGGGTCGCACCTGCCGTCCGGTTCGAACCTTCCCTCGCCCCCGAGGCGCGGGCGCTGAACCTGGCTGTCAGTGGTGGTGCACCGGTGCGGCACACCACCCCATGACCCAGCGGCGTTCGACGACTGCGTGGAGGTTCAACCGGTCGGACGTCCTGTGGTGGACTCGGCCGAACCTACCGGCCCGTGGGCGCCTTCTGTCAATACCCATCTGACCTGCAACGTTTACCGAACTCGCCTGGTCAGTACCGGAGATTCCCAGGTCGCGGGGAAGCGACGGCGCCTTCGATCGGCGGTACGAAATGTCCGGACGTCACCCGTTCGGCCTTACGTAGACAGTTTGTCCGAAGATCACGGTACGCAGGCAGACCGGAAGTTCACCGCCAGGGGTGAGGTCCGGCAGTCCGGGCGTCCCGGACCGCGGGTCCGTCGACCAGCGGGCGACCCGGTCGTCCGGGGCCTGGACCACAAGCTCCTCGGTGCGCCAGACGGCGTAGTCGGCAGGTGCACCGGGCACCAGCGTGCCCGCGTCGTCGCGGCCGACGGCCCGCCAGCCGCCCCTGGTGTGCGCGGTGAATCCCGCCCGCACGGAGATCCGGTGCTCGGGCGAGCGGTGGAATGCGGCGGCCCGTACGGTCCCCCACGGGTCCAGCGGGGTCACCGGGCTGTCCGAGCCGAAGGCGAGGGGGACGCCGGCCCGCAGGAGGCCCGCGTACGGGTTCAGGGTGCGGGCCCGTTCGGCGCCGAGCCGCTGCGCGTACATGCCGTCCTCGCCTCCCCAGGCCGCGTCGAAGGCGGGCTGGACGGAGGCGGTCAGACCCAGCTCCGCGAAGGCGGCGATGGTCTCGGGGGTGAGCATCTCGGCGTGCTCGACACGGTGCCGGGCGGCCCGGATGCGGGCCAGCCCGAGCGTTTCGGAGGCGGCCCTGACTCCGGCCACCACGGCGGAGACCGCGGCGTCGCCGATGGCGTGGAAGCCGGCCTGCAGACCGGCCTCGGTGCAGGCGGTGACATGGGCCGCGATCTGCGCCGCGTCCAGGTGGGCGGTACCGGTCCGTCCGGCCGGACCGTCGGCGTACGGCTCGTGCAGGCAAGCGGTGTGCGAGCCGAGGGAGCCGTCGACGAAGAGATCCCCGGCGGCGCCGATCGCGCCGAGTTCGCGGATCCGGCGGGCGTCCTTCTCGTCGCCCACCTGCTCGGCCCAGTAGCCGAAGACCCGCGGACCCGGCCGCCCGGCGGCGAGTTTCAGCAGCCCGGTGAAGTCCTCCTCGTCGGAGATGTCGGGTCCGCCGCACTCATGGACGGTGCCGATGCCGAGCGAGGCGGCGCGGTCCAGGGCGGCGCGCTGGGCGTCGGCGCGCTGCTGCGGCGAGACGGCGTCGTGCGCGGCGGAACGCACCGCGTGGTGGGCGGCGCCGGTCAGCGGGGCGTCGGGGTGGTAGCCGGCCAGTGCGGTCACGCCGGGGACCAGATCGAGGAGGGCCGTGGTGACGACCGCGGAGTGCACATCGATCCGGGGCAGATAGACGGGCCGGCCGCCGGCCGCCGCGTCGAGTTCGCCGCGCGACGGGGGCCGCTGCTCCGGCCAGCGCGTGGCGTCCCAGCCGTGGCCGAGGACGACCCGGTCGGCGGGGTGCGCGGCCGTGTGCGTACGAACGAGGTCGAGGGCCTCGGCAAGGGTGCGGGCGCCGGAGAGATCCAGACCGGTGAGGGCCAGGCCGGTCGATGTGGTGTGGACGTGCGCGTCGGTGAACGCCGGAGTGACCAGCGCCCCTTCGAGGTCGATCACTTCGTCGACGCCGCTCGCGAAGGCGTCGGCGGCCCCTTCGGAGCCCACCCAGGCGACATGGCCGCGTTCGACGACCATGGCGGTGGCGAAGGGGTCGGCGGGGCTGTGGACGTCTCCACCGCGCAGCAGCACGGTGCGGTGTTCGCTCTGGGGGGCGGTGCTCTCGGTCATGACACCAGTCTCGCGCCTGCGCGGAGCGGCGCGGTCCGCACCCCCCTCGGGTGCCGCGGCGGGCGTGTCTCAGATCTGCGGGGGCCGTGCCTCGTACGGGGTGGAGAGGACCACGGTGGTGCGGGTGGAGACTCCGGCGAGCGAACGGATCCGGGTGAGCAGGTGCTCCAGCTCCAGCGGGGTCGCGACCCGCACCTTGAGGATGTAGTTCTCGTCGCCCGCGACGCTGTGGCACGCCTCCAGTTCGGGCACGCCGGCGAGCCGCTCGGCGATGTCGTCCGGCGCACTCGGGTCGAAGGGTTTCACCGAGATGAACGCGGTGAGGGGCAGCCCGACGGCCTCGGGGTCGACGACCGCGGCATAGCCCCGGATCACCCCGCGCTGCTCCAGCCTTCGGACACGCTGATGAACGGCCGAGGTGGACAGGCCGGTGGCCTTGCCCAGGTCGGTGTAGCTCATCCGCCCGTCCTTGACGAGCAACTCCACAATCTGACGGTCCAGCTCCTCCATGCGGTCAACCTATGGCCCCGGGTCCCTCCAGGCACAGTCGTAGGGGCTCCGAACAGGGCACCTGCACCGGGCATGTGACGAATGCCACAGGTTTACGGGTGGGTAGCCGGCGACCTCGTGGTTACGGCCGATGCGCAACGGGAAGTGCTTGCTGTGGTCGAGGCCGCGGCGCCTTGTCGGCCCACCTGAGGGGGAGATTCTCCATGCAGAGCCTGAAGCTCACCGGACGTACCGAACCGGAGCCTGTTGAACCCGTCGAGGACTCCGCTCCCGACGCGTACGACACCTTTGAGATGTACCGGGTGATCTGCCCGGACTGTGCGCAGCCGATCGCGCTGCTGGCCGACGAGGATGTGCTGCCGGAACACGCGCTGTGCCCGACCCCGTGGAACCCGTTCGTGCTCACGGTGTGCGCCGGAACCGGCCGCGGCGTCGCGCAGACGCGTCCCGCCGACGAGTCGCTCGAACTCCACGAGCAGGAGACGGCACTGCTGTTGACGCTCCCTCAGGGGCTCGACTGGCGGATGCAGCCCTTCTCGCACGCCGGTGGTGCCGGTTCGCGCCCGCTGCGGATCCCGCAGATGCGTCGTAACGCGGCCTGACACGGCCCGACGCCGGCCGACAAGGCCGTCCTTGCCGCCGGAGACCTCCGGCGGCACCTGACAGACACCTGCACTGCACCACGACGGCCGGACCGGCGTGGTGCGGGCAGCATCGAGCCACGCCCGCGAGACAGGGGAACCTGGCGAACGGGCGCTCGAATCCACCCGGCAGTGACCCGGCCCCGCCCCACGGCGTTGGCCTGACATGACGCTGCTGCATTCAACGGCCGGCCCCGGTCGCCGCCGTCTCGCCGCTCCGGCCTCCGAAGAATCGGTTCCCCGGCCCGGCTCCCAGCCGGCACCGAAGTCTGCGCCCGCACCCCCTCCGCCGCACACCGTGCCGCATTCGACCGATCCGCCCATCTACCGGGCCATGCTGAGCCATTGGGAGTCCACCGGGCGGACCCTGCCGGGCCGCCATGACCAGGAGTGGAACCGGATCATGACGACGCCGGTGTGGTCGGACCGGCCGCTGCGGCTCAGCGCGTCTCGGGACCTGCGAGGTGGCGCGCGATGACCATGCGCTGAATCTGGTTGGTGCCCTCGACGATCTGCAGCACCTTCGCCTCGCGCATCAGCCGCTCGACGGGGAAGTCGAGGGTGTAGCCGTAGCCGCCGAGGACCTGGACGGCGTCGACGGTGACCCGCATGGCCGCGTCGGTGCAGAACAGCTTGGCCATGGCGGCCTGACGGGAGAACGGCCTGCCTGCGTCACGCAGCCTGGCCGCCTCCAGGTAGAGCGCACGGCCCGCCTCGATCTGGGTGGCCATGTCGGCGAGCATGAACCGCAGTCCCTGGAAGTCCGCGATGGGACGGCCGAACTGCTGCCGCCCGGTGGCGTATCCGACGGCCTCGTTCAGGGCCGCCTGCGCAACACCGATGGCGCAGGCGGCGATACCGAGGCGCCCGGAGTCGAGCGCCGACAGGGCGATGGCGAAACCCTGCCCCTCCTCACCGATCCGGCGCGCGTCGGACACCCGTACGCCGTCGAAATGCAGTTGGGCGGTGGGCGAGCCCTTCATGCCCATCTTCTTCTCGGGGAGGGCCGCGTTCAGCCCCTCGGCGTCGCCGGGGACCAGGAAGGCGGTGATGCCGCGGGCACCCTCGACGCCGCTACGCGCCAGGACCGTGTAGAAGTCGGCGATCCCGCCATGGGTGATCCACGCCTTGGTACCGGTGATGACCCAGTCGTCGCCGTCCCGTACGGCCTTCGTACGGAGTGAGGCGGCATCGGAGCCCGAGGCGGGCTCCGAGAGGCAGTAGGCGCCCAGCAGGCCGCCTCCCAGCATCGCCGGCAGATGTTCCGCCTGCTGCTCCTTGGTGCCGTATCCGGCGAGGGCGTGACAGGCGAGCGAGTGGACACTGACGCCGAGACCGACGGTGAGCCGGGCGGCCGCGAGTTCTTCGAGGACCTGGAGGTAGACCTCGTACGGCTGGTCTCCGCCGCCGTAGGCGGAGTCGTACGGCAGACCGAGGAGTCCGGACTCGGAGAGCAGGGTGAAGACTTCGCGCGGGAACCGGCCGGCGTCCTCCTCCTCCGCCGCCCGTGGCGCGATCTCCCGCTGGACGATGTCGCGGACCAGCGCGACGAGCTGCCTGGACTCCTCGGTGGGCAGACGACGCTCCACCAACTGCGGGGCACGGTCGGACATGACGGCGCTCTCCTCCCTGTCGGGCGTTGCGGCGGTCGCGCGCGCGGGGTGTGAGCGGCGCCGCCGGGGAATTCCGGGCCGGGGCCCGGACAAGCACTACTGCCCAGCCGATGCTGCCCTCCCGGATTACGAGAGTTGCTGGCCAGCGGCTGTGGCGGGTCGAGTATGCCCGATCGGACGGTATCCGTCACCGGGTGCCGGAGCGGGCGGCCGGGCGGCCCGTGCGGGGCCGGGTTGCCATCGCAATGGTCCGAACCATTGACCCAACTGGTCTAGTCCATCTACGGTTCCAACCCGGCCGACCTTATCGCGTTCATGCCAATTCTGCGCGGGGTCGGCCGTACGTCCCCCCACTCGCAAGCCCCCTCCCCCACGAGGAGCCACGATGATCGGACTTCACCGTCCCCGCGCCCGGTTCCGGGCGCTCGCCGCTGCCGTCTGTACCGCCGCCCTCGGCGCCACCCTCCTCGGTGCCGCAGGCCCGGCGTCGGCCGGCGCGGCCACCGAAGCCGCCACCGCAGCGGCCGGCAGCAAGGTGGTCGGATACTTCACCGACTGGGGTGTCTACCAGCGCAATTACCACGTCAAGAACATCGAGACCTCGGGCTCGGCCGACGAGCTGACACACATCAACTACGCCTTCGGCAACGTCACCGGCGGCAAGTGCGCGGTCGGCGACAGCTACGCGGACTACGAGAAGGCGTACACCGCCGACCAGTCGGTCGACGGCGTCGCCGACACCTGGGACCAGCCGCTGCGCGGCAGCTTCAACCAGCTCCGCAAGCTGAAGAAGCTGCACCCGAATCTGAAGGTCATCTGGTCGTTCGGCGGCTGGACCTGGTCCGGCGGCTTCGGTGAGGCGGCGAAGAACCCGGCCGCATTCGCCCAGTCCTGCTACGACCTGGTGGAGGACCCCCGCTGGGCCGATGTCTTCGACGGCATCGACATCGACTGGGAGTACCCCAACGCCTGCGGTCTGACCTGCGACACCAGCGGCCGTGACGCCTACGGCAACGTGCTGGCGGCGCTGCGCGCCAAGTTCGGCACGGGCAACCTGGTCACCTCCGCCATCACCGCCGACGGCTCGGACGGCGGCAAGCTCGACGCCGTCGACTACGGAGGCGCCGCGCAGTACGTCGACTGGTACAACCCGATGACGTACGACTTCTTCGGCGCCTGGGACGCGCAGGGCCCGACGGCTCCGCACTCCCCGCTGACCTCGTACACCGGTATTCCCAAGGAGGGCTACACCAGCGACGCCGCCGTCACCAAGCTCAAGGCCCTCGGCGTCCCCGCCTCGAAGCTGCTGCTCGGGATCGGTTTCTACGGCCGCGGCTGGACGGGTGTGACGCAGGACGCGCCGGGTGGTACGGCGACCGGGCCGGCCACGGGTACGTACGAGGCGGGCATCGAGGACTACAAGGTTCTCAAGGCCGGCTGCCCGGCGACCGGCACCGTGGCCGGGACGGCGTACGCGCACTGCGGGACCAACTGGTGGAGCTACGACACCCCGGCCACCATCGCCACGAAGATGGACTACAAGAACCAGCAGGGCCTCGGGGGCACGTTCTTCTGGGAGTTGAGCGGTGACACCGCCGACGGCGAGCTGATCAAGGCGATCGACTAGCCGCAACCGTGCGATCCCGAGGGGCGGGGGCCCGAGAGGCTTCCCGCCCCGTTCCGCGGACGGCCGGCTTCTCACATGAGGCCGGCCTGGGTGACGAACATGGCGATGAGGACGACGAGCGTCCAGCCCAGGACGTTCTCCAGCAGCTTGGACCGGTCCTCGGGACCTCCGGTCCGTGCGCGGCGGCGGGCAGTGACGGTGGTTGCGGTGGTCGCGGTCATGGCATCTCGCTCGGTCGTCCGGCAGGGAACGTCCCCCCGTGACCCGTCCAGAGTGCCAGCCGGTCAGGCCCCCGGGGTAGATGACATCGGTCACTGCCCCGGGAGCGCCGGACCGCGTCAGCGGATGCCGACGGCCGCCAGAGCCCGCTGCTGGGCGGGCGTCGGGTGTGCCGGGAAGTAGAGGTAGCAGACGCCGCCTGTGCCGGACACCACTTTGCCGCTCGCGTTGTAGCGCTTGGTGCGGAGCCAGATCGTCTCCCACTCGTGCCGCTTGTAGATCCGGCGGACGGCCTCGTCGCTCGGCGAGGCCGGGTCGTTGGCGATCACATCACCGTCCGCCGTGAACCCGATCACGGTCATGAGATGACCGGAGGTCCCGTACCCGGCCCCGGTCAGCTCCTCCTTGAGGAAGGACTGCGACGTTATGGCCGGGATACCGGCCCGGATCAGCGTCTCCAGGTCGGTCAGCGAACCCAGCCGCGTCACGACGGCGCTCATGTCGTCGTACGTGGCGGCATAGGCGGCGTTGAAAGGCCAGTTGCCGCAGCCCTCGTACTGGTAGTCGTACGTGAAGCGGGCCGCATGGCAGACCTGCGGGTCGGCGAGGCCCGGCTTCACCCAGGCCAGGTCCTCGGCAGTGGGCCTGCGACCCCAGTACTCGATGATCATCTGCGAGGAGGTGGGGCTGCACCACGCCTCGCCACCGTTGTCGTACTCGGGGTACTGGCCCGCGTGCACGCTCTGCGAATAGCGCGGCACCGGCAGCTCCCGCGCGAGGCCGGGGGCGCTGGGCTCCACGGTGAAGCGGTCGGGGATGTCCGAGGCCATCGCGCCGAGCCGCCACACGGTCGGGGTGAGGCTGCTGCCCGGGGTGCGGTACAGGGTGAGTCGCAGCTCGTACGAGACCAGCCGCAGCCCGCTCGCCGCGTCGTCCACCGAGAAGGTGTCGGTCCAGATGGAGCTCCTGCCGTCGGTCTGGTCGTCGACGGAGGTGCGGCGGATGTCGCCGTCACCCGCCGCCCAGCGGCCCATCACGTACCAGGGAGTGTCGGTGCCGTCCGAGTAGCGGCCGCTCAGCTCGATCTGGATCCAGGTGCCTGCCGGGGTGTCCGCGTTCCAGGACGCGATGACCTCGGTCGCCGGGACCGCGGACCGGTGCCTGGGCGAGGTCCAGGTCGCGTACTCCCAGGTGGCGGTGTTCCCGGTGTGCGGGTCGGTGTAGTCGGTACGCCCCCGGGGCTTGTCGATCACCAGACCCGGCCTGCGTCCCGCGACGGCACGGGTCCCGGCTCCGCAGCCGCTGCGCCAGTCGGTGTACGTACTCCAGGAGTGGTTGTCCACGAGGGAAGCGGCTGCCGCAGCCGCGTCGGGCGGGGCAGCGGCCGGGATCGCGGCGGCTGCGGAGCCGGCGGACGACGCCGTACCGGCGGCGGACGCCACCGCGAGCGCGGCGGTCAGCACAGTTCTGCGTGAGGTCGGTCGGTTCATGGGCGAAACCCCCGGTCGTAAGCGGAATGGGGCTGCGGGTGCACGACAGTGCGCCAACTATTGCGGGTCGCAGCCGGATTGGGCCAGCGAATCGCAGTGTGCCGCCGAACCAATATTGGTCTGGTCCACTGGCGTGACCTGCGGTTGCTCCCGACCGGCTCGTAGGCTGGGCCTCATGAACGACCTCTCGCGCCGTGCCTCCCGGCTGCGCACCCTGGCGCCGTCCTGCGGACCGGTCCGGCTGATCGGCGTCGACGGCCATGCAGGATCGGGCAAGAGCACCCTCGCGTCCCGCCTCTCGGCCGCGCTCGGTGACGCGCCCGTACTGCGGCTGGACGATCTGGCCACGCACGAGGAGCTGTTCTCCTGGGTGGACCGGCTGCGCGAGCAGGTGATCGGGCCGCTGTCACGCGGCGAGAGCGCGCGCTATGCGCCGTACGACTGGACCGCTCGGCACCTCGGCCCGCCGCGCACTCTGGAACCCGCGCCGGTGGTGCTGATCGAAGGGGTGGGGGCGGGTCGCCGTGCGCTGCGCCCGTATCTCGCACGACTGTGGTGGATGGAGCTCGGCCCCGCGGCGTCGTGGGAGCGGGGCCGGCGCCGGGACGGGCCCGCACTTTCGGCGTTCTGGGACGGGTGGACCGCGGCCGAGGAAGAACATTTCGCCGCCGATCCCTCGCGTCCCTACGCGGATGCTCTGGTACGCCAGTTGCCTGTGGGGTACGAGTGGCTGGAGGGACCCCGCGCGACAGCAGGAGCGAACCATTCCGTCACCCACCGTGATCCTCCCGCGGCGACGTACTGAGCAGTCGGGAATCGGCCCGGAAGTGCCCCAACTGTGCTTGACCCGGGGGCGGTACAGGTCTTACGTTCTCAATGTGCGGCTTTTCGGAGCCCCCACAGACACGAAGCCCCCGGTTGTTCCCCCGTGATCGGGGGCTTCGTTCTGTCCCCGCACCCCTTTTCGCGCTGCTGTGCACAACCTTCCGCTTACCCTCGGTCACGGTCTCCGTTCCGCCTGCGGCGCTCTTAGTCGCGCACTCCCTGCGCAGGTACGATGCCTTTCGGCGCGGTCAATTCCCGTCCGTGGCACAGTGGTTCAGCGCGCCTCGACGGGCGGTCGTGCGGCGGGACATCCTGGGGTACGGCTTGTGGGGGACCTGATGGACATCGGCACGCAGGGCGCACAGGCCCCGGCCGACCTCGCCTGGCTGCGCGGCGTGGACGCCTACACGATGGGCGCATACCCGCAGGCCGAGGAGGAGTTCAGAACAGCGGTGCGTCTGGATCCCGGCATGGCGGATGCCTGGCTCGGCCTCCATGCCCTGCGCATCGACACAACGACCGCGCTGCTGCGGATGTACCGGCATCGCGACCGGTTCGGCGAGCAGCGCACCCACCATCGGCGCACGCTCAACTCCTGGTACTGGCTCGGCTGGTGGGTGCAACCGGTGCTGGAGAGCCCACGCGACCTGCTGCTCGCGCACGCGTCGCACTGGCTGGACGGGCGTCATGTCGCCGAGCTGGACCGGGCGTTGGCCGGACTGCCGCCGGTGGACACGGACCCGCAGGTGCGGTTCCTGCACGCCTGCCGGTCCTATCTGGTCAAGGACTGGGAACAGCTCGTACGCAACACCGAGCAGCTGGTCGACGATCCGCTGCTCGGCATCGAGGCAGGGCTCTTCGGCGGGATGGCGCGGGTGCGGCTGGAAATGTACGGGCAGGCCGAGCCGCTGCTCTCCACCGCACTGATGCGCTGCCGCAGCGAACAGCCTCAGCGCAAGGAGCTGCGCTACTGGCTGGCCCGCGCGCACGAGGGCACCGGCCGCAGCGCGGCCGCACTGCCGCTCTACCGGGCGGTGCACCGGATCGACCCGGCGTTCATGGACACCTCGGCGCGGCTCGCCGCCATCGCGGACTATGACGGGCTCGAAGGCACCGACGAGGCGTCGGGGCTCGCCTCCGTTTCGCTGACCGGGATCGGCATGGACGGCACGGTCGCGGAGGCGCAGCAGGACGGTGACTCGCTGCTCGGCACCGATCTGGTGGACGGCCGGGAGCTGCGGCCCGGCGGCGAACCGCAGAACCTGCCGGGTGTCGGCGGACTGCCTCCCGCCGACGGGGCGGGGGCACGGGAGAAGACGGCGGTGCCCGGTCAGTCGTCGCCGCAGCCGTTCCCGGCGGGGCCCAGCGATCCGGTACTGCTCGCCGAGGCGCTGGCGGAACTGGAGCGGATGGTCGGCCTCGAACCCGTCAAGCGCCAGGTCAAGGCGTTGTCCGCGCAGCTGAACATGGCGCGGCTGCGGGCCGGCGAGGGGCTTTTGGTCCAGCCCCCCAAGCGTCACTTCATCTTCTCGGGGCCTTCCGGGACCGGGAAGACCACGGTGGCCCGGATCCTGGGCCGGGTCTTCTACGCATTGGGGCTGCTCGGCGGGGACCACCTCGTCGAGGCCCAGCGTTCCGATCTGGTCGGCGAGTTCCTCGGCCAGACCGCGGTCAAGGCCAACGAGCTGATCGACTCGGCGCTCGGCGGAGTGCTGTTCGTCGACGAGGCGTACAGCCTCTCCAACTCCGGCTACAGCAAGGGTGACGCGTACGGGGACGAGGCTCTGCAGGTGCTCCTCAAGCGGGCCGAGGACAACCGGGACCATCTCGTCGTCATCCTCGCGGGCTACCCCGAGGGCATGGACCGGCTGCTGGCCACCAACCCCGGGCTCTCGTCCCGCTTCACCACCCGGGTGGACTTCCCCAGCTACCGGCCGCTGGAACTCACCTCGATCGGCGAGGTGCTGGCCGCCGACAACGACGACGTGTGGGACGAGGAGTCCCTGGAGGAGCTGCGCTCGATCAGCGGCCATGTCGTCGACCAGGGCTGGATCGACGAGCTGGGCAACGGGCGGTTTCTGCGCACGTTGTACGAGAAGAGCTGCGCGTACCGGGATCTGCGGCTGTCCGGATACGCGGCGGTACCCACGCGCGACGATCTGGCGACGCTGCGGCTGCCGGATCTGATGCAGGCGTACGGCGAGGTCCTGTCCGGCCGGGGGCCGGTGGACCGGGGGCCGCAGGAACCTCCGGGGCTGTGACGGTGCGGCGGGGCAGGTTGCAAGCACCGGGCCCGCCCGGCCACCGGTGTGACCTCGAACGCCGGACGGGCTCGGATGTGGCTCCCGTCCGGCGATGAGGCCGGCCCGGTTGTCAGGTTCGTGCCGCCAGTGGGTGGAGTTCGTCGACGCCGGGACCCGCCGGTGCGGCCTCCACCGTCCGGCGGGGTACCGAGACGCGATGCGCCGGGTCGCGCACCTCGCCCACCAGCATTTCCAGGACGTCCTCCATCGCGACGAGCCCCAGCACCCGGCCCGACGCGTCGGCCACCTGGGCAAGGTGGGTGGCCGCGCGCTGCATCACCGTCAGCGCGTCGTCCAGGGGGAGTTCCGCCCGGAGCGTCGCCATCGGGCGCCAAACGTGTTGCGGAACGGCCCGTTCGCCGTCCTCCAGATCGAGGACGTCCTTGACGTGCAGGTAGCCCATGAACGGGCCGCCGCCCTCCGCGCAGACCGGGAAACGCGAGTAGCCGGTCCGTACGGTCAGTTCCTCGATCCGGTGCGGGGTGACCGAGGGGTCCACGGTCACCAGGGAGGCCCGGTCGAGCAGTACATCGGTGACCGGCCTGCTGCCCAGCTCCAGCGCGTCCTCCAGCCGCTCCTGCGCCTCCGGCTCGAGCAGTCCGGCCTGTCCGGAGTCCTCGACGAGCCGGTTGAGCTGCTCGCTGGTGAAGACGGCCTCGACCTCGTCCTTGGGTTCGACGCGGAACAGCCGGAGCACGAGCCGGGCGCAGGCGCCCAGTGCCGAGGTGACCGGGCGGCAGAGCCGGGCGAAGCCGACCAGGCCGGGGCTGAGCCACATCGAGGTCTTCTCCGGGGCGGCCATGGCCAGGTTCTTCGGGACCATCTCGCCGATGACGAGGTGGAGGAAGACCACGAAGACGAGCGCCAGGACGTAGCCGAGCGGGTGGACGAGGCCCTCGGGCAGGTGCGCCGCGTGGAAGACCGGCTCCAGCAGGTGGGCGACGGTCGGTTCGGCGACGGCGCCGAGGGTCAGTGAGCAGAGGGTGATGCCGAACTGCGCGGCGGCCATCATCTGCGGCAGGTTCTCCAGGCCGTACAGCACCTGACGGGCTCTGCTCGATCCGGCCGCCGCGAGGGGTTCGATCTGGCTGCGGCGTACGGAGACGAGTGCGAACTCGGCACCCACGAAGAAACCGTTCGCCAGCACGAGGAGCCCGGCGAAGAGCAACTGGACGACGCTCATCGTGCGGCCTCCAGGACACCGCGTTCCGCCGACGGTGCGTCGACAGTTTCCGGCACATCGGCGATGCGTACGAAGCGGACCTGTTCGGCGCGGTAGTGACCGACCTGACGGACGGAGATCCGCCAGCCCGGCAGTTCGGCCCGGTCGCCGGGGGCGGGGATCCGTCCGAGGAGATCGGCAACCAGTCCGGCCACCGTCTCGTACGGTCCTTCCGGCACGTCAAGGCCTATCCGGCGCAGGGTGAGGACCCGGCAGCTGCCTTCGGCGTCCCAGGCGGGACGGCCGTCCTCCGGGGCGGCGACGGCCAGTTCGGGCCGGTCGGCGCCTTCCGCGTCGTGCTCGTCCCTGACCTCGCCGACCAGTTCCTCGATGATGTCCTCGAGCGTGACGACACCGGCGGTGCCGCCGTACTCGTCGACCACGACGGCGATGGGCTGCTCCTTGCGCAGGCGCTGGAGCAGCTGTTCGACGGGGAGCGTCTCGGGGACGAGGAGAGGCGGTACGGCGATCCGCCCTGCCGTGGTACGCAGCCGCTCCTGGGCGGGTACGGCGAGCGCGTCCTTGAGGTGGATCATGCCGACGACCTCGTCGATCCGGTCCCGGTAGACCGGGAAACGGGAGAGACCGGTGGCGCGGGTGAGGTTGAGGACGTCCGCCGCGGTCGCGGTCGACTGCAGGGCGCTGACCCTGACGCGCGGGGTCATGACGTGCTGTGCGGTGAGTCCGGCGAGCGACAGGGTCCGTACGAAGAGATCCGCGGTGTCCTGTTCGAGGGTGCCGGCCTCGGCGGAGTGCCGGGCCAGGGAGACCAGTTCACCGGGGGTGCGGGCGGAGGCCAGCTCGTCGGTGGGTTCGACGCCGAGCAGCCGCACCAGCCGGTTGGCGACGGTGTTCAGCAGGGTGATCACCGGCCGCAGCGCACTGGCGAAGCGGTGCTGGGGGCCGGCGACGAACCGGGCGACCTGGAGCGGCCGGGAGACTGCCCAGTTCTTCGGTACGAGCTCGCCGATCACCATCTGGACGGCGGAGGCGACCAGCATCCCGATCACCACACTGACGCCGGGTACGGCCCCGTCGGGGAGTCCGGTCGCGGTGAGCGGTCCGGCCAGCAGCTGGGCGAGGGCCGGCTCGGCCAGCATGCCGACGACCAGTGAGGTGATGGTGATGCCGAGCTGGGTGCCGGAGAGCTGGAAGGAGAGCTCGCGCAGGGCGTCGACGACGGTACGGGCCCGCCGGTCGCCCGCGGCGGCGGCGCGCTCGGCGTCCGGCCGGTCCACCGTGACAAGCCCGAACTCGGCTGCCACGAAGAATCCGTTGGCGAGGATGAGAAGGAATGCCGCACTGAGAAGCAGCAAGGGGGTGGTCATGCCGCCGCCTCCTGGGATGGGGCGGCGCAGGTACTACCGGACGATCCGTCCATTGCTGGAGGGAGTCACTCCTTGGGTCGAAGGAAAGCCCCGCCGGCCTCAGGGGCCCTCTGTGCGGGGCGGGGCGCACAAAGCGCCACCGCCCTCCAGAGTAATCAAGAAGTGGCCGAACGGGGCAGGGGGCTCAGCCGTTGTCCGTACCCGAGCCGTGATTCTCGGCGAGGGCGCGGAGCGTACCGGCGTCGCGAATGGCCTGTTCCTTGGCGATTCCGGGCTGGATGCCGAGGGCGGGCATGCTGGTCCCGTCGCTGAGATCGAGGAAGACCCACGGGTCGCCGGCGCGCAGGTTGACGCGGAGGATCTCCGCCCAGGACAGCCGTCGGGTGCGGGTGAGATTGACCACGGTCACCCCGTGGTCGTCGGCGACGACCTTGGGGCGGCTGAGCAGCGCCAGGACGGCGAAGAAGAGCAGCGCGGTGAAGATGAAGCTGACCCGCTCCCCCGGACTCAGCTGCTCCAGGCTCATCGCGATGACGGTGATGACGACGAACATCGCCGCTCCCACGGTCAGCAGGACCACCCGGGTACGGGTCGGCCGGAAGGTGACCGGGAGAGTGGGGAGTTCGGGCCGGGGCGCGGGGGCGGACATGGTTTTCTTCTGTCTTCCGGTGGGTCTGGCTGCCGGTGGTCGCTGGCTGTCCGGCCGTCAGAGGCGGCAGGCGTGGATGGCTGTCGTGAGAATGGCGCGGGCGCCGAGCTCGTACAGGTCGTCCATGATCCGCTGGGCCTCCTTGGCGGCGACCATGGAGCGGACGGCGACCCACCCCTCGTGGTGCAGCGGGGAGATGGTCGGCGACTCCAGGCCCGGGGTGAGGGCGACCGCGCGCTCCAGGTGCTCGACGCGGCAGTCGTAGTCCATCATCACGTAGCTGCGGGCGACCAGCACGCCCTGCAGGCGGCGGAGGAACTGCTGCACCTTGGGGTCGTCCTGGGGAGCACCCGTACGGCGGATGACGACGGCCTCCGACTTCATGATCGGCTCGCCGATCACTTCGAGTCCGGCGTTGCGCAGGCTGGTGCCGGTCTCCACCACATCGGCGATGACCTGGGCGACCCCGAGCTCGACGGCGGTCTCGACCGCGCCGTCGAGGTGGACGACGGAGGCGGTGACGCCCACGTCGGCGAGGTGCTTGGCGACGATGCCCTCGTAGGAGGTGGCGATGGTCATGCCGTCGAAATCCTGCGGGCCGTGGGCCGTGCCGGGCTTGGTGGCGTAACGGAAGGTGGAGCGTGCGAAGCCGAGCTGGAGGATCTCCTCGGAATCGGCCCCGGAGTCCAGCAGCAGGTCGCGGCCGGTGATGCCGATGTCGAGGCGGCCGGAGCTGACGTAGATCGCGATGTCGCGCGGCCGCAGGTAGAAGAACTCGACCTCGTTCTCGGGGTCGACGAGGACGAGTTCCTTCGACTCCTTGCGCTGCTGGTAGCCGGCCTCATGGAGCATCGCCATCGCAGGCCCGGAGAGTGAACCCTTGTTGGGGACGGCGATGCGCAGCATGAGGTCAGGTTTCCTTTGCGAGGAGGAGTCTTGTGCGGTCGTGCGGATGTAAGGGTGTGCGGCGGTCGTGCTCAGAGGTGTGCGTAGACGTCGTCGAGGGAGATTCCGCGGGCGACCATCATCACCTGGACGTGGTACAGCAGCTGCGAGATCTCCTCGGCGGCGGCGTCCTTGCTCTCGTGCTCGGCGGCCATCCAGACTTCGGCGGCCTCCTCGACGACCTTCTTGCCGATGGCATGGACTCCCTTGTCCACCAGCTCGGCGGTGCGGGAGGTCGAGGGGTCGCCGTTGGCGGCCTTGAGCTGCAGCTCGGCGAAGAGCTCTTCGAAGGTTTTGTTCGCCATGATGGTTCTTAGACTACGGGGTGCCGCACCCTCGCTCAGCGCCAGGGCTCGCTGACGGTGCGCAGCGTGGCAGCGGTGGCGACGGCCGCGGTGACCGCTTCGTGCCCCTTGTCCTCGTTGGACCCTTCGAGGCCGGCCCGGTCGAGCGCCTGCTCCTCGGTGTCACAGGTCAGTACGCCGAAGCCGACCGGGACCCCGGTGTCGACGGCGACCTGGGTGAGGCCGTTGGTGACGCCGTGGGACACGTACTCGAAGTGGGGCGTGCCGCCGCGGATGATTACGCCGAGGGCGACGATCGCGTCGTAGCCGCGGCCGGCCAGCACCTTGGCGACGACCGGGAGCTCGAAGCTGCCGGGGACCCGGAGCAGCGTCGGCTCGTCGATGCCGAGGTCGTGCAGGGCACGCAGTGCGCCGTCGACGAGGCCGTCCATGACCTTCTCGTGCCACTGGGCGGCGATCACCGCCACTCGCAGGTCACCGCAGTTGCGTACGGACAGTTCGGGTGCGCCCTTGCCGCTCATGTTTCTCCTACCGCCTGTTTTCGTGGTCGTTACTGGTTGCCGCAGGTCGACACCGGGGCGGCGTCGAGCCAGGGCAGGTCGTGTCCCATGCGGTCCCGCTTGGTGCGCAGGTACCGCAGGTTGTGCTCGCCGGCCTGGACGGGCATCGGCTCGCGGCCGGTGATCGCGAGGCCGTGCCGCAGGAGCGCGGCGGTCTTGTCGGGGTTGTTGGTCATCAGCCGGACGCCGCGGACGCCGAGGTCCTTGAGGATCTGGGCGCCTGCCCCGTAGTCCCGGGCGTCGGCGGGCAGGCCGAGCTCCAGGTTGGCGTCGAGGGTGTCGACACCGTGCTCCTGGAGTTCGTACGCCCGCAGCTTGGAGAGCAGGCCGATGCCGCGGCCCTCGTGGCCGCGCAGGTAGACGACGACACCTCGGCCCTCGTCGGTGATGCGCGCCATGGACGCGTGCAGCTGGGGGCCGCAGTCGCAGCGCTGGGACTGGAAGATGTCACCGGTCAGGCACTCGGAGTGGACCCGGACGAGAACGTCGTCGCCGTCACCGAGGTCGCCGTGGACGAGCGCGACATGCTCGACACCGTCGACGGTGGAGCGGTAGCCGTACGCGGTGAACTCGCCGAACGATGTCGGCAGCCGGACCTCCGCCTCGCGGCGGACGGTCGGCTCGGAGGAGCGGCGGTAGGCGATCAGGTCCTCGATCGAGATGATCGTGAGGCCGTGCTTGCGGGCGAACGGCACCAGCTCGGGCAGACGCAGCATCACCCCGTCCTCGCCGGCGATCTCGACGATCGCACCGGCGGGCCGCAGCCCGGCGAGCCGGGCCAGGTCGACGGCGGCCTCGGTGTGGCCGTTGCGGACGAGCACACCGCCGGACCGGGCGCGGAGCGGGAAGATGTGACCCGGGCGCACGAAGTCGGCGGGGCCCGTCTGACCGCCCGCCAGCATCCGGAGCGTGGTGGCCCGGTCGGCGGCGGAGATGCCGGTGGTCACGCCGTGCGCCGCGGAGGCGTCGACCGAGACGGTGAACGCCGTGCGCATCGACTCGGTGTTGTGGGTGACCATCTGCGGCAGTTCGAGCCGCTCCAGTTCGTCGTTCTCCATCGGCGCGCAGATCAGGCCGCGGCATTCGCTCATCATGAAGGCGACGATCTCGGGCGTGGCCATCTCGGCCGCGATGACGAGGTCGCCCTCGTTCTCCCGGTCCTCGTCGTCGACGACGACGACGGGGCGTCCGGCCGCGATGTCGCGGATCGCCTGCTCGACGGGGTCGAGGGAGAGGTCCTCGACGACGCTGTCGTGTTCCGGGTGCAACCAGGTGGGCTGGGCAGTCATGCCGTGGCTCCTTCCAGAGCAGGTGTCCGCGTACGCAGCCACCAGTCGCGCATGCCCCACAGGACGAGGGCGCCGTAAATGACGTAGACGAAGCCGGAGAAGGCGAAGCCGTTGGCGAAGTTCAGCGGCACACCGACCAGGTCGACCAGCAGCCAGGCGAACCAGAACTCGACCATGCCGCGCGCCTGGGCGTACATCGCGACGATCGTGCCGACGAAGATGTAGGCGTCGGGCCACGGGTCCCACGACAGCGTCGGGAACGCGGTGAACAGCCCGCCGACGGCGAGGGTGCCGAGGGCGGCGCCGCCGACCAGGAAGGCCCGCTCGCGCCAGCTGGCGAACCGTACGGCGATGGAGCCGTCCTGGGCCTGCTGCTTGCCGCGGTTCCACGACCACCAGCCCCACGCGGCCACGACGATCACCACCAGCTGCTTGCCCGCACTGCCCGAGAGGTGGGCGGAGGCGAAGGCGGCCAGCAGGATCAGGCCGGAGACCAGCTGGGCGGGCCAGGTCCATATCGAGCGACGCCAGCCGAGCGCGAGGGCGACCAGCCCGACCGTGTTGCCGATCATGTCGGACCACTTGATGTGCTGGCCGAACAGGGCGAAGGCCTCCGAGTTGAGCCAGCCGACGGCGCTCACTTCGTGTCCTCCCGGTCCCGGTCGCCGAGCAGCCGCTCGACGTACTTCGCGATGACGTCCACCTCGAGGTTGACCGGGTCGCCGGGCTCCTTGATGCCGAGCGTGGTCAGGGCGAGGGTGGTGGGGATGAGGCTGATGGTGAAGTAGTCGGGTCCCGCGTCGACGACGGTCAGGCTCACGCCGTCGACGGTGATCGAGCCCTTCTCCACCACGTACCGGGTCAGCTCCGCCGGGAGGGAGATCTTCACGATCTCCCAGTTCTCGGAGATCTTGCGCTCGACGATGCGGCCCGTGCCGTCGACATGGCCCTGGACGATGTGCCCACCGAGCCTGCCGCCGACCGCCATCGGGCGCTCCAGGTTGACCCGGGAGCCGGTCTCCAGTGCGCCGAGACTGGACCGGTTCAGGGTCTCGGCCATCACATCGGCGGTGAACTCGCCGTCGCCGAGGTCGACGACGGTGAGGCAGACACCGTTGACGGCGATGGAGTCGCCGTGCTTGGCGCCTTCGGTGACTACGGGACCGCGCAGGCGGAATCGGGAGGCGTCGCCGAGCTTCTCGACGGCGGTGACCTCACCCAGTTCTTCGACAATTCCGGTGAACACTCAGTTTCCCTTCCGGGCAGGGCCGGGGACGGCGGTGATGCGCAGATCGGGGCCGATGCGTACGGTCTCGGTCACGTCGAGGCGCAACGCCTGGGCGATGGTGGAGATTCCGGCGTCGGCGAGGGCCGCGGGGCCGGCGCCGAGGAGCACGGGGGCGAGATAGCCGACGACCTTGTCGACCGTTCCCGCCGCGACGAAGGCCCCGGCCAGGGTCGGGCCGCCTTCGAGAAGTACGGAGCGGACGCCGCGCGAGTGCAGGGCGGCGAGCAGGGCGTGCAGGTCCAGGCCGGGGCCGGTGGCGGCACGCGGCAGCCGCAGCACGGTCTCCTCGGGGAGATGGCCGGTGTCGGCGTCCTCGGCGACCGCGACCAGGGTGGGTGCCGTGTCGTCGAGGACACGGGCGCCGGGGCGCACCGCCGTGGCGCCGGTGTCGACGACGACGCGCAGCGGCTGCACGGCGCCGTCGATGCCCCGGACACCGAGCTGGGGGTCGTCGGTACGGGCGGTGCCGGAGCCGACCACGACGGCGTCGGCCTCGGCACGCAGCCGGTGGACGTCGGCGCGCGACTCGGGAGAGGTGATCCAGCGGCTGGTGGCGTCGGCGGCGGCGATCCGGCCGTCGAGCGTCGCGGCGTACTTCCACAGGACGTACGGACGGCCGAGCCGCACCGAGGTCAGCCACGCGGCGTTGCCCGCCTCGGCCTCATCGGCGAGAAGCCCCTGTTCGGCCTTGATCCCGGCTGCGCGGAGGGTGTCCGCACCTCCGGTGGCCTGCGGGGTCGGGTCGGCCACCGCGTACACGACACGGCTGACACCGGCCTCGATCAGCGCCTGGGCGCAGGGGCCGGTGCGACCGGTGTGGTTACAGGGCTCGAGAGTGACGTACGCGGTGCCGCCGCGGGCCTTCTCACCTGCTGCACGCAGGGCGTGGATCTCGGCGTGTGGCCCCCCGGCACGCTGGTGGAAGCCTTCACCGGCCGGACGTCCCTCGGCGTCGAGAATCACGCATCCGACGACCGGGTTGGGGCTGGTGGAGCCGAGTCCGCGGGCGGCGAGCGTGATCGCTCGGCCCATGGCGGTGCTGTCGGCTGCGGTGTCCACCGGGTCCTCCTGCCTCTTCGGGCACGGACTCCGGGGCCTGTCGATGACGACAGATGAAGCGGAACGCAACAGGGAACGCCGAAACCGAAGACACGGACGCGGGCTTCCGGAAACCCGGAAAACGCATCCGCCGACGGCGGCATACCTGTGACGGCCCGCCGCGCACTGCCTCCCATCCGGACTTTAACCGTCGGTCCAGGAATCTCACCTGGTCAACCGGCCGCTGGATGCGGACGGGTCGCGGACTATAACCGCCGGTTCGGAATTGCACCGACCCCGGAGTGCGCTGCTGCTGTTACAGGATCAGTGTGCCACGCCTGCTCATGGGCCATACGGATGAGAGGTGTGGAGTGGCTCACAGCCGGGCCCCTGGCGGGCTCGCGGCGAGCTCACGGACGGACGCACCGACAGGCGCACGAGCGGGTTCGGGGGCCGCCTGGCTGCGCACCGACGGGCACGAAGTCCGGGTGCTGAGCCGACGATCACAGCCGTATGCCGTCGATCTGCGCGACGGTACGGGTCTGGGCGCGGCGGTCGACGGCGTGGACACGATCGTGCACTGCGCCACGCTGCCGCGCGGTGGCGACGACACGGCGGCCGGACATCTCATCGAGGCCGCGAAGCAGGCCGGTGTCCCCCATCTGGTCCATGTCTCGATCGTCGGCGTGGACCGGGTGCCACTCGGCCACTACCGGGTCGAGCGGCAGGTCGAGCAGATGGTCGAGGATTCGGGGCTCGGCTGGACGATCCTGCGGTCCACCCGGTTCCACGACCTGGTCCTGCGCGTCCTCGCCGCAGCGGCCCGGCTGCCCGTGATGCCGTTGCCGGCCGGGGTGCGGCTGCAGTCCATCGATACCGGTGAAGTCGCGGACCGGCCGGCCGAGTTGGCGGTGGCCGGTCCGGCGGGGCGGGTGCCGGAGATGGGCGGGCCCGAAGTCCGGGAGCTGCCGGAGCCGGCCCGGGCCTATCTCCGGGTGACCGGGAAACGGCGGCCGCTGGTGCCCCTACCGCTGGCCGGAAAGGCGTATGCCGGCTACCGGCGGGGCGGGCATCCGACTCCCCGACGGGCCGTCGGGAAGGCCACGTTCGAGGAGTCCCTCACGGAGCGCCGCCGACGCCGCCAGGGGTGAACAGCTCGTCCTGAGCCGCATCGCGGGCGGCGAGCAGCGCACCGCGGAGCACCGCGGAGCCGCCCAGCAGGCCCGCTCTGACCTCCGTCCGCAGCGGGGACATCATGGCCAGCCGCTCCTCGACCCGGGACGCCAGCGCATCACCGCCCGCGTGACCGACCTCGCCGGCGAGGACCACACAGCCGGGGTCGATGACCGAGGCGACGGCGGCGGCGCCCACCGCGAGGCGGTCGGCGAGGGCCGAGAGGAACGCCTCGCCCTCCCCTTCTCCGGCCAGGGCGGCCCGTACGGCGAACGCGGCAGCCGGCTCCTGCTCCCCGGAACCCATCCGCGTACGCACGTCGATGCCGTGCCTCAGGGCCAGTTCGTACACCGGCGCCGCGCCCACCAGGGAGTGGAACCCGCCGTCGCAGTTGACCGCGGAGGGGATCCGCACCGTGCCCGGCACGGGCAGGAAACCGATCTCACCCGCACCGCCGGAGGCTCCGCGGCGCAGCTTGCCGTCCAGCATGACGGCGGCGCCGATGCCGTGGCCGAGCCAGAGCAGGACGAAGGTGTCGCGGTCCTGGGCCGCGCCAAGACGGTGTTCGGCGACGGCGGCCAGGTTGGTCTCGTTCTCGACGAGCACGGTCGCGGGCAGCCGCTGCTGGAGCACCCGGACGAGGCGACGGTGCCAGGCGGGCAGGCCGGAGGTGTCGCGGAGCTCGCCGGTGACCGGGTCGATCAGGCCGGGGGCGCCGATGCCGACGCTGTGCAGCGGTGCGGCGCCTGCCTCGCGCGCGGTGTCCTCCAGCAGCGCGGCGGCCTGTTCCGCGGCGGTTTCGGTGCCGGTGTCGCTGCCGATCGGCAGGGTGGCCTCGGCGAGCGTGACGCCGAGGAGATCGGCGACGACGACGGCGACGCTGTCGGTACGCACGTCGAGGGCGGCGAGGTGGGCGCGGTCCGCGACGATCCCGTACAGCCGGGCGTTGGGGCCGCGTCGCTCGGCGCCGCTCTCGCCGACGACCTGGATCAGACCGGCCCCCTGCAACCGCTCCACCAGATCGGCCACGGTGGGGCGGGAGAGTCCGGTCAGGGTCTTGAGCTGGGTGGCCGTCAGCGGGCCGTCCTCCTGGAGCAGCCGAAGGGCGAGCCGGTCGTTGATGACCCGGGCGGTGCTCGGTGATGCGGGCATGCCGGGATCCTTCCAGATCACTGCCGCACGGGGAGGGACCATGACGGCCTATTTATCAGGCAGGGTTCCTGATAGTTTACTCCCCACACCGTGAGGACAGGCGCGGGGGTCGACCGCGACAGAGAATTCCCAGGGGAGGGCACGGCGGCATGACGACGGAATCCACAGGGACGGTCTTCGGCACGGAGCAGGTGAGGCGGGCCAGGTTCGCGATCGCCGCGGTCTTCACCGTGCACGGCGCGGTGACCGGCAGCTTCGCCACGCGCGTGCCCTGGATCCAGGACCACGCCGGGGTCAGTGCGGGGCAGTTGGGCATCGCCCTGGCCTTCCCGGCGATCGGCGCCTCGCTCGCCATGCCGCTGGCCGGTGCGATCAGCCATCGCCTCGGCGCCAGAACCGCACTGCGCGGACTGCTGGCGCTGTGGACGCTTGCGCTGACGCTGCCCTCGCTGGCACCGAACCTGCTGACGCTGTGCGCGGCCCTCTTCGTGTTCGGGGCGTCGGCCGGCATGTCGGACGTGGCCATGAACGCCCTCGGCGTCGAGGTGGAGAACCGTCTCGACAAGTCGATCATGTCCGGGCTGCACGGCATGTGGAGCGTGGGCGCGCTGATCGGTTCGGCGGCGGGCACCGTGGCCGCCCACATCGGCGCCGACGCCCGGCTGCACCACGTCCTCGCCGCTCTCGTGCTCACCGTGCTCGGCCTGATCGCCTGCCGGCGCGTACTGGATCTGCGCAGCGAGCCGGACGAGGAGCCGCCACCGCGGTTCACCCTGCCACCCAGGTCGGCGCTGGTCATCGGCGCGGTGGGGTTCTGCGCAGTGTTCGCCGAGGGAGCCAGCCTGGACTGGTCGGCGGTCTACCTCCGGGACATCATGGACAGCTCCGCCGGGCTCGCGGCCGCGTCCACGACGGCGTTCGCACTGACGATGGCGGTGGCCCGGATCGCCGGGGACAAGGTCGTCGACCGGTTCGGTGCGGTCAGGACCGTGCGGGTGGGCGGAGTGCTGGCAACCGTCGGGGGTGTGCTGGTGGTCGTCGCGCCGGGCGCGGTTCCGGCCATGTGCGGTTTCGGACTGCTGGGCCTCGGTGTCGCCGTGGTCGTCCCGCTCGCGTTCGCGGCGGCGGGACGCAGCGGGCCGAACCCGAGCCAGGCGATCGCGGGCGTCGCCACGATCACGTACACCTCGGGGCTGATCGCCCCGTCGGCGATCGGTTCGCTGGCCGAGGCGACCTCGCTGGTCGTGTCGTTCGGCCTGGTGACGGTGTTGGCGTTCGGTCTGGTGCTGGGGGCCGGCGTGCTGCGGGCGGGTGACCGCCAGGTCGCGGCGAAGGCGGTCGGCGCACCCGAGACGGCGGCCGAGCCCCGGGCCTGAGGGCTCGTTCCGCGGGCGGGGCTCCTGGTGGAGCCCCGCCCGCGGACGTTCAGCCGGCGATCGAGTCGAGCTGCTCCGCTGCGGGCCGCAGCGCCCAGAGGTCGCCGCCGGGCGGCGTCTCCAGTTGCGGTACGGCGGCCTGCGCCTGCCGGTCACCGGCGTCGGCGGCAGCGTGCACGATGTCACTGGCCGCGTACCGGTAGAACTCGAGCTCGGGGTGCGGCCAGGGGGCCGCCCCGGACGCGGCAGGCAGCAGATAGTCGACCGCCTTGAACAGGCTCTGCCCCTGCGGCCCTTGGTAGGCCCAGAGGTCCACACCGACCTGCTTGCCGATCGCGGCGAGCCGCGTGTAGGCGACCAGGTCGAAGGTCGAGTAGTGCCAGCTGCGGGTGCGCGCCAGCTCCTGCGGCTGGGTGCCGTCGGCGGCGATCTGCGGGTCGATCCGCAGCGCACGCGCGTCGAGGACTACTTTGCGGGCGAGGTCCTTGTCACCGGTGGCGAGGGCGAGTCCGGCGATCTGCATGTCCTGGAAGGTGCCGTGGTTGTTCTGGGCGGCCGATTCCTGCTTGCCGAAGTCCGAGTCGACCAGCCAGTCCAGGAAGGAGGCGTTCCAGGCCTGCATGCCGGTCCGGTCGCTCTTCGACCAGCCGGGCGCACCCGTGTCGAGGAGGGCGATGGCGTCCAGGACCGAGGTGTACTGCTGGGAGAAGTCGATGATGCCGATGGCCCGGCCGTCGTACTTGCAGGGGATGAACTGCCCGTGGTTCAGGTTGGGGTTCATCCGGGTCGCGGGGTCGAGGAACCAGGTGCGCAGGATGTCCGAGGCGTGCTCGGCGTACTGCTTCCGGCCCGTGTAGTACCAGGCGAGGCTGAGCGTGGTGACCGAGTTGAAGACCTTGCCGATGTCGGGGCGGTCGGTGCCGGTGTCGACCTCGGGGTTGCGTTCGCCGTCGCGCTGGACGTACGGACAGCCCCACGGGTTCTCCGCGGTCTTCGGCTGGGAGGGCCACCAGTACGGGGCCTGGCTCAGGTAGTCGTGCGGGTCCCCGCTCGGTGCGGGTTTCGGCTTGTCGACGACCGTCCAGGGGCCCTGGTCCAGCCAGCTGTCCGCCTTCACGGTCAGCGCGTCGACGGCCGTGCGCAGAGCCCGGTCGCCGTGGTCGAGCCGTAGCTTGGTCTGCTGAATGCGGTGGCCGTCGATGACCACGGTCCTCGGCACCCGGGGCGGCGGGCGGTGGGCGGTGGCGGCTGCGGAGGAGGCGGCCGGCACCAGGACGGCGGTCAGGGCAACGACGGTGGTGAGCAGGGCTCCGAGACGCCGACGAGGTCTTTCGCTCATCGAGCACTCCCCTCATGAATCAGATATATGAATGATGTTCACGAGCACGACCGTGTGAGCGTAGAGCCGCCTGTTCGGGGTGACAATGCTTCGCGCACGATTCATGGATGGGACCCTCGGGCGGGGCTCGCGCAGCGGAACCCGGACACGGGTCGCCGCCGCTCCGGCATTAGCATGGCGCTGATCTTCTCCGCGGTGGCGCCGGGCCGTACCAAGACGGCACCGGGCACCGCACGGACCCACACACGGACACACAGGGAGCGACCATGGGCGGCCTCGGCGTGCGCTGGACCTTGCACGGCGACGGAAAGACCCCCGCACCGGGGGCCGTGGTCCGGCCCGATGAGCGGCTCTCCTGGCCCCGTACGTTCGGGCTCGGCGCCCAGCACGTGGTTGCGATGTTCGGCGCTTCGTTCGTCGCCCCGGTGCTCATGGGGCTGGACCCGAACCTCGCGATCATGATGTCCGGCGTCGCGACGGCCATCTTCCTGCTCGCCACGCGCGGCCGGGTGCCCAGCTATCTCGGCTGTTCGCTCTCCTTCGTGGGCGTGGCCGCGACGATCCGGGCGAGCGGCGGGGACAGTGCCGTCGTCACCGGGGCGGTCTTCGTCGTCGGCGTGGCGCTCTTCCTCGCGGGTCTCGCGGTGCAGCGCTTCGGGGCCCGGATCATCCACGCGGCGATGCCGCCCGTGGTCACCGGCGCCGTCGTCATGCTCATCGGCTTCAACCTGGCGCCGGTCACCGCGTCGACGTACTGGCCGCAGGACCAGTGGACCGCGCTGCTGGTCATGCTCTTCACCGGTATGGCCGTGGTGTGCCTGCGCGGATTCTTCTCGCGCATCGCGATCTTCCTCGGTCTGGTCTTCGGCTATGCGCTGTCCTGGGTGCTGGACCGGGTCTTCGGAAAGATCCATTCACCGACGGGCGGCGCCGAGGCGGTCGACCACTGGCGGCTCGACCTGTCGGGCGTCTCCAAGGCCGACTGGATCGGACTGCCGTCCTTCCACGCCCCGAGCTTCGAATGGTCGGCGATCCTGGTCGCACTGCCGGTGGTGATCGCGCTGATCGCGGAGAACGCGGGGCACGTCAAGGCCGTGGGCGAGATGACCGGTGACTCGCTCGACGACAAGCTCGGCACCGCCATCGCGGCGGACGGCGCAGCCTCCATGCTCTCCACCGCCGTGGGTGGCCCGCCCAACACCACGTACTCCGAGAACATCGGCGTCATGGCCGCGACCCGCGTCTACTCCACCGCCGCGTACTGGGCCGCCGCCTGCTTCGCCCTGCTGTTCGGGCTCTGTCCCAAGTTCGGCGCGGTCGTCGCCGCGATCCCGGGCGGGGTCCTCGGCGGCATCACCGTCATCCTGTACGGGATGATCGGCCTGCTGGGCGCCCAGATCTGGATGAGCGGCAACGTCGACCTCCGCAACCCGCTGAATCTGGTGCCGGCCGCCGCGGGCATCATCATCGGTGTCGGCGGGGTCAGCCTGAAGATCACCGACGACTTCGAGCTGAGCGGGATCGCGCTCGGCACCATCGTCGTGATCACCGGCTACCACGTGCTGCGGGCCTTCGCCCCGGCCCATCTGAAGCCGCAGGAGCCGCTGCTGGACGCGGGCACGTCCACGTACGACGACACGAAGCCGCCTACGCAGTAGCCCCCTCCGGGAGGAAGTGAACACACCGTGCCCGAACTCGTGGCCCGGGGAATCGGTGACCCGACGCCTTCGGCCTGACCGCGCACCGCCGCGCTCACCCGTCCGAAACGACCCGGGGCGGGCCTCCGGGGCACCGATGGCTCTGCCCTCGTTCCCCCGTTCCGATGAACCCACGGCCCGTCGGCGCCACGGCGGACCCGCGGCTGGGACGCTGCCCCCATGTCGCAGTTCAAGCAGATGGAGCAGTGCGCGGGCCGGGCCGGTCCCGTCGCCACGCCGCCCGATGTCACCTCGGTGCTCGGGCGGATGCGTGACCTTCAGTCCTCCTGGCCGCCGGTGGACGGGGTGGCGGTCTTCAACCGGGTCTATCTGACGGTCACCGAGACCGTCGACCGGCAGATCACCGAAGGCGCGTTCCCCGACCGGGTGGCCGCGGCCGCCCTGGACGTGCAGTTCGCGGAGCGCTATCTCGCGGCCGTCGACGCAGCGTCGGCAGGGCACCGGCCGCCCGACTGCTGGCGCCCGCTGTTCCAGTACCGGCACCATCCCGGTGTACGGCCGCTGCAGTTCGCGATGGCGGGGATCAACGCACACATCGGCCACGATCTGGCGCTCGCCGTCGTGGACACCTGCCGCACGCTCCACTGCGCACCGCCGGACCTGCAGGAGGAGTTCGACCAGGTGGGCGACCTCCTCGCGATGCTGGAGGAGCAGATCCGGGAGGATCTGATGCCGGGTCCCGATCTGCTGGAGGTCGCGGATCCGCTGACCCACCTGCTGGGGACATGGAGTCTGGACCGGGCCCGCGAGGCGGCGTGGTCGGCGGCCCGGGTGCTGTGGCGGCTGCGTGATCTCCCGGTGCTCGCCGAGGAGTTCCGGCAGCGGATGGACGCGGGTGCGGGTCTGGTGGGGCGCTGTCTGCTCACCCCGTGCCGCTGACCGCACACCTCTGCGAAGGCGCCCGCACCGCGACGGCGGCGCATCCGGTACGCCATCTGTCGCCCGGTGCCGGAGCCCGGGCCGGGGCCGGAGCCCGGGCCGGGGCCGGAGCCCGGGCCGGCAGCGCAGCGTCTGCCGGCCCGCGTAACGCCGGTCAGTCCTCCGGGAGTTCGACCGGAGCGATGTCGTCGAAGACGTCACCGGGGCCGGGGTTCGTCGCATCCGTGGCGCCGCCGAACTGGTTCATCACACCCCAGACGGCGTTGAGCGCGGTCTGCACGGCGCCCTCGGCCCATCCGGCCGTCCAGGAGATGTCGTCGCCCGCGAGGAAGAGTCCGCGCTTGTCGGCGGGCAGCCGGTCCTGCATGAAGTGGGTGAACAGCCGCCGCTGATAGCGGTAGTGGCCCGGCAGATTGGCCTTGAACGCGCCCATGAAGTAGGGCTCGTTCTCCCAGGAGACCGTCACCGGGTTGCCGATGATGTGCTTCCTGATGTCGACGTCCGGGTAGATCTCGCCGAGCGACTTCAGCATGACCTCCATGCGCTCGTTCGGGGAGAGCGGCAGCCACTTCAGGCTGTCGTCGCACCACGTGTACGAGAGGCAGATGACGGCCGGCTTGTCGGGCCCGTCGTCGAGGAGGTAGGTACCCCGGGTCATCCGGTCGGTGAGCGTCATCGACATGACGTCCCGGCCCGTGGGAACCCCCCTGTCGTCGACAGCCTTGTCCAGCCAGAACGGCCGGTCGACCGGAACGAACAGCTTCGACGACTCCATGTAGTGGGTGCGCTCCATCGCCGTCCAGTGGTCGATGGGGAACAGCGCGTCGTCGCAGTCGATCTTGGAGAGCAGCAGCCAGGACTGCCCGGTGAAGATCGCCGCCCGGAAGGTGCGGATGTCGCCGGTCGCGTCGGTGACGGTGATCCGGTTCCCGGCGGTGCGGTGCAGCCGGGTCACGGCGGGGCGGGGCTCGCCGTCGTGCAGCGAGGACAGCGACGTGCCGAGCGGCCAGTGCACGATCTTCTGCGGCTCGCGCTCCCAGAGCCGCAGCGGGAGCTGCTGGCTGCCGCCGACGATGCCGCGGTGATGGTCGTCGGCCTCGGTGTAGACGACCCGCAGGATCTCCAGGATGGAGTTGGGGAAGTCGGTGTCCCAGCCGCCGGTACCGAAGCCGACCTGACCGAAGATCTCGCGGTGCCGGAACGACTTGAAGGCGTCGGAGGCGCAGAGGAAGCCGTAGAAGGTCTGGTTGTCGAGCTTCTCGACGAGCTTCGCCCAGATCTCCCGGATGCGCGGGACGTCGCGCTCGCGCATCGCCCGGTTCATGTCGGAGAAGTCGGCGCCCTCCTCCAGACAGGCGTTCCAGGCGTCCATCACATCGCGGTAGACCTGCGGCAGGTCGGCGATGGTCTCCGCGTAGTGCGACTCGCCCTTGAGGTCGACGACGGTCGACGGGGTGGCGGGGGACAGCGGGTTGGGGAACGGCTCGGTCCGCAGGTTCACCAGGTCGATGTAGTGCTGCAGCGCCGTGGACGACGGCGGAAAGCGCATCGCGCCCATCTCGGCGGCCAGCGAGGGGTCACAGCCGTCGAAACCGACGGTACGCAGCCGCCCGCCGATCTGGTCCGCCTCGTAGACGACGGGCTTGAGGCCCATCTTCATGAGTTCGTACGCGGCCACGATGCCGGAGAGCCCGCCGCCGATGACGGCGACCTCGGTGCCGTGCTCGGTCGCCGGTATCTGGCCGAGCCCCGCGGGGTGGGCCAGGAAGTCGTCGTACGCGTACGGGAAGTCCGGCCCGAACATGGTGATCGGCGGCTGCGCGTCGGTGTGCTGGACGGCGTTGGGCACCGTGGACGTCATGGGGTACGGACTCCTTGCACGGGAAAGAGGAAGCGGGAGGGCGTGGGCTCAGACGAGGGAGCCGTACAGACCGGGGCGGCGGTCGTGCAGATACGGGTTGGCGGCGCGGGACGCGCTCAGGAACTCCGGGTCCACATCGCCGACGACAAGCTCCTCGCCGCGTCCGGCCCGGGTGCGGACGGTGCCGTCGGGTCCGGCCAGGCAGCTCAGCCCGACGAACTCGAACTCGCCTTCCGGACCTGTCCTGTTGACGTACGCGACATACATCTGGCTCTCGAAGGCACGGACCGGTACGACGGACTCCGCGACGAACTGGAAGGGGTGCATCTGCGCGGTCGGCACCAGCAGCAGGTCGGTGGCGGCGAGCGCGTGCGCCCGTACGTTCTCCGGGAACTCGACGTCGTAACAGATCATGATCCCGATGCGTACGCCGTCCACCTCGGCCTGGACGACGGGCTGGTCGCCGGGGGTGAACCACTGCTGCTCGAAGCAGCCGAACAGGTGGGTCTTGCGGTAGTTGGCGAGCCGGGTGCCGTCCGGACCGATCAGCTGCGCCGCGTTGAAGATCAGCTCGTCCGCGCGCTCCGGGTAGCCGTACAGGACCGCGAGCCCGTGCCGCACGGCGATGTCGGCGACGGCCCGTGCGGAGGTGCCGTCGGCGGGCTCGGCCAGCCGGGGCACGTCGTCGCCGATGGCGTATCCGGTGAGGAACAGTTCGGGGCAGACCAGCAGCCGGGCCCCGGCCGCTGCCGCGCGGCCGGCGGCCTCGTCGATCACCTGGATGTTCTCGGCCACCGAGCCCGGACGTCCGGAGCTCTGGAGCAGGGCGGTGCGCAACGGCGGCATGGCAGACCTCGGGCGGTGCGGGCTTGGCGGGGACGTATAGACGGTACGGGCCGGGATTCCGGCCGGACAAGGCGCGAGCGTTGCGCGCCGACCGTCGATCCATTGCGCAATCCACCGCTGCGGCGGTGATTCGTTGCGTGGAGTGTCGTTGCAGGTCAGAGGGGTGATATCGGTCTCGTCGAGGACCACCTGCCCAGGTGCGTGTCCGCGGCCCCGACAGGACGGGCCGGAGAGCCGTCGCCCGCCTGTGTGATCAGCCCGGAGTCCCCGAGGAGTACCGCCGCAGCAGCGGCGACAACACCAGCACCGACTTGGTGCGCTCCACATAGGGCTCGCCCGCGATCCGCTCCAGCACCTGCTCGAAGTGGCGCATGTCTGCGGCGAAGACCTGGACGATCGCATCCGCCTCCCCGGTGACCGTGGAGGCCGACGCGATCTCCGGATAGCGCGCCAGACCGGTCTTGATCGCCTCCGGGGAGGTGTTGCGGCTGCAGTAGATCTCGATGAATCCCTCGGTCTCCCAGCCGAGCGCCGCCGGGTCCACCCGCACGGTGAAGCCGGTGATGGCCCCCTCCGCGCGCAACCGGTCGACGCGGCGCTTCACCGCGGGCGCGGAGAGGCCGATGATCGCGCCGATGTCGGCGTAGGAGCGGCGGGCGTCCTCGGCAAGGGCGTGGACGATGCGTTCGTCGAGATCGTTCAGTCGCACTTCAGGTGGATCACTTCTCTGCGATGGGTGTTCGGGGACGGCGGCACACCGTGCCGCACCCGAAGTAGAACACGCGGTGACGGACGGGGCCGTACGGACGTCGGGGCGACGCAGCGGGGTAAGGGTGCAGTGCACCCCTACCGAACGGAGACCCGATGACCTGGCTCGACCCCGACCTCTTTCTGCGCGGTGTGGCCTGGCGGGACGGTGTGCGTACGGTGCGGGCCGACCCGGCCGATCTGGCGCGACTGCCGTGGGACACCGGGGCGCGGGCGCTGCTGCCCATCGGGGTACGGCTGGAGTTCCTGGCACCGGGTGCGCGTGCGGTGGAGATCCGCTACCGCGCCGCGGTGCCCGACCCGGCGGACGCGCTGCACGACCTCGCCCACGTGTTCGCGCTCTGGCAGGGCGACCGGTGTGTGGCGGAGATCTTCACGGAGCCCGCCGAGGAGGCGGTCGCCGTGCTCGAACTCCCACCCGGGGAAGGCCCGTTCACCGTCCATCCGCCGCAGGGACAGTCCCCCCTGATCCTCGGCGTGCGGGCGGTGGGCGGCACGCTGCTGCCCGCGCCGGAGCAGCCGCGGTGGGTGGTGCACGGTGACTCGATCACCGAGGGCTGGTGGTCCACGCGCCCCGCCCACGCATGGCCCGCGGTGGCCGGCCGCGCGCTCGGGCTGGACCCGGTCAATCTGGGGTACGCGGGGGCGGCGCGCGGGGAGCTGTGCGTCGCCGAGCAGATCGCGGCGCTCCCGGCCGACGTACTGACGCTGGCGTTCGGTACGAACTGCTGGTCACGAGTGCCGTTCTCGGCACCGCTGCTGTACGAGACGGTGCGCGCGTTCATCACACTGGTGCGCGCGGGCCACCCCGGGACGCCGTTGCTGCTCGTCTCACCGCTCCTGTGCCCGGACGCCGAGGACACCCCGAATGCCCTGGGGGCCACTCTGCGCGAGCTGCGGACGGCGATGGAGGAGGCCGGTGCCGACCTCGTCCGCGCGGGCGACTCCCGGCTGTCCGTGCTGCCGGGACGCGATGTCCTCGGGCCGGAACATCTGGCGGACGGCCTGCACCCTCACGACGCCGGCCACGCCCGTCTGGCGGCGGCCGTCACGGGGGCGCTCGCGCCGTACGTATCCGCGCCGGCCTGCTGAGCGGCGTTCTCCCCCACCGACGGAATAAGTCCGGGCCGCGTCGGCGGCCCGGACTTGCTCCTCGTTGCCTCCCGGCGCTGCCGGGAGCGCGTGACTAGCTCCAGCTGGCGTGCAGCGCCTGGCCCTCGGCGTAACCGGCGGCGCTCTGCACACCGACGACCGCCTTCTCGGCGAACTCCTCCAGGGACGCCGCACCTGCGTACGTGCACGAGGAGCGGACGCCCGCGATGATCGAGTCGATCAGGTCCTCGACGCCGGGGCGGGCCGGGTCCAGGAACATCCGCGAGGTGGAGATGCCCTCCTCGAAGAGCGCCTTGCGGGCCCGGTCGTACGCCGACTCGTCCGACGTGCGGTTCTTCACGGCGCGCGCGGACGCCATGCCGAAGGACTCCTTGTAGTAGCGCCCGTCGGCCGACTGCTGGAGGTCGCCGGGCGACTCGTACGTACCGGCGAACCAGGAGCCGATCATCACGTTGGACGCGCCCGCGGCGAGCGCCATGGCGACATCGCGCGGGTGGCGGACGCCGCCGTCCGCCCAGACGTGCTTGCCGTACTTCTTCGCCTCGGCGGCGCACTCCAGCACCGCGGAGAACTGGGGCCGCCCGACGCCGGTCATCATCCGGGTGGTGCACATGGCGCCGGGGCCGACACCGACCTTGATGATGTCCGCGCCGGCCTCGACGAGGTCGCGCACGCCCTCGGCGGCGACGATGTTGCCGGCCACGATCGGCACCTGCGGGTCGAGCGCACGGACCGCGCGGACCGCACTGATCATGGACTCCTGGTGACCGTGCGCGGTGTCCACGACGAGGGTGTCGACGCCCGCGTCGAGGAGCTGCTTGGCCTTGCCCGCCACATCGCCGTTGATCCCGACGGCAGCGGCGATCCGCAGCTTGCCGTCGGCGTCGGTGGCCGGGGTGTAGAGGGTGGCGCGGAGCGCGGCCTTGCGGGTGAGGATGCCGACGAGCCGGCCGTCCGCGTCGACCGCGGGGGCGAGCTTGCGGTGGGCGCCGTCGAGCTTGTTGAACGCGTCGCGCGGATCGATGTCCGCGTCGAGCAGCACCAGGTCCTTGGACATGACCTCGGAGAGCTGGGTGAAGCGGTCGACACCGGTCAGGTCGTGGTCGGTGACGACGCCGACGGGCCGCTGCTCGTCGTCGACGACGACGCCGGCGCCGTGCGCGCGCTTCGGCAGCAGGGACAGGGCGTCGGCGACGGTCTGGCCCGGAGTCAGCACGATCGGCGTGTCGAGCACGAGATGGCGCGTCTTGACCCAGGAGATGACGTCGGTGACGACGTCGATCGGGATGTCCTGGGGGATGACGACCAGCCCGCCGCGGCGGGCCATTGTTTCGGCCATCCGGCGGCCCGCGATCGCCGTCATGTTGGCGACGACGAGCGGGATGGTGGTGCCGGTGCCGTCCGGCGAGGAGAGGTCGACCCCCTGGCGGGAACCGACCGCTGAGCGGCCCGGAACCATGAAGACATCGTCGTACGTGAGGTCGTACGGGACCGAGGGGGACTCTGTGTAGCGACCGGTGCCGGGCTCAAGAAAACGCATAAGGCTCATTTTTTCATACGAAACCGCGCAGGTCGCTGCCGTGAAGACACAGCAAACGGCTCCCGCGTTCGTACGTTCCTACAAGGGCCGCGTGCGGGAGTCCCGGGCAAGTGGAACCTGCCTTACCCACAGACACTACCCGAACAGCTTTCAACCATTCACGATCATCTTCCCTGGACCTGGTGACAAGGGGTCAGGTAGCTTCAAACGCGCAGGTCCCGCGGGTCGCAACCAAGTCCCGAGGAACAGGCGGAAAGGCCCCAACTTCCGTCATACGTACGACCGGAGAGGATCCAGACCCGCCCGTGGAGAACGAACTGCCGGACATTTACTGCCCGTTCCCCCAGCAGACGAACCCGCACGTCGCGCACACGCGTGCGCACCTCGACAGCTGGACGCGCAGCACCGGTCTGGTACACCGGGATTCAGCCAGGGAACGCTTCGAGCAAGCCGACTTCGGCGCGTTCGTCGGCATGGTGTATCCGACCGCGAACGCCGAGAATCTCGATCTCGTCGCCGACTGGTTCGTCTGGCTGTTTCTCGTCGACGACCAGCTCGACGACGGCCATCTCGGCCGCAGCCCGGACCGGGTTCGCGACGTGGTGGCGCTGATGCGCGCAGTGGTCCAGGGGACCGGCGCCGGCCCGCTGCCGGACGAGGAGCTCCCGGCCGCGGTGGTCGCCCTGGCCGACCTGTGGAAGCGGACGACGCCGAACGCGGCCTCGCACTGGCTGCGACGGTTCGCCTGGCACCTGATCACGTACCTCACCACGGCCACCACCTGGGAGGCGGGGAACCGGGCGAAGGGTGTCGTGCCGTCCGAGGAGACGTACATCGCCAAGCGGCGGCACACCGGCGCCATACATGTCTGCATGGACCTGATAGAGATCGTGGCCAGTATCGAGGCACCCGAGTCGATCCACAACGACCCACGGTTCATCGTCGCGCTCGAAGCCTCGTGCAATGTCGTGTGCTGGGCCAATGACGTGTACTCGTACGAGAAGGAACAGGTCCTCGGCGAGATCCACAACCTCGTCCACCTGGTCCGGCACCATCGCGGATACGGCAAGCAGCAGGCTCTGGAGCACGTCTGCGCGGAGACCGCCAGGGAGACGGAGCGCTTCCTGGCTGCCGAGGCCGAGCTGGTGACGGCCTACCCGCTGCTTTCCGGGATGCTCGTCCCGTACCTGAACGGCATGCGGAGCTGGATGCGCGGCAATCTGGACTGGTCACGGCAGACGCCGCGCTACAACCCGGCGGACGTCAGCCAGTACAAGGAGCCGCAGCAGTACCTGGAGCCAACGGTCCTGGGCCTACGGCAGGACTGACCCCGTAGCGCATCACATCGGCCGCCGGACGGGGCGTGGAGCCCGTCCGGCGGCCAGGGCGCGCAGTGGCCGCCGGGCGGCCCGTCCGGAACGCCGCCCGGTCCCGCTCAGACCCCGTCCGGGTCGGCCCGCTCCAGTGCGGGCCGCCGCGGCGCCGCGGACTCCGTCAGCAGATATTCGGCGGCTGATGTGTCCGTCACCAGGCTGGTGACCAGACCGGACCGCAGGACCGCCCCGATCGCCGCCGCCTTGCGCTGACCGCCCGCGATCGCCACCACCTCGGGGATCCGCCGCAGCCGGTCCGCCTCGACGGTGATGCACCGCTCGCCCAGGTCGCGGCCGACCCGGCGCCCCTCCGTGTCGAACAGGTGCGCGGACATCTCGGCGGCGACGCCGAGCGACGCGTAGTGCTCCCGCTCCTCGTCGGTCAGCATGTCGTGGACGGTGGAGATACCCGGCTCCCAGGAGCCGATGGAGACCGCGGCGACCGTCACCTTGTCGAAGTACTCGAAGGCGCGGGCGATGCCGGTCTGGTGGCGCAGCGCGGCGGCCGTGGCCGGGTCGGGCAGCAGCATCGGCGCATAGATCGGGTGGGCCTCGCCACCGGACACCTGGGCGGCCCGCCGGACCGCCTCGACCGAACCGCGCTCGGCGGTCCCGGCGTCGTACACCCCGGTGAGCTGCACGACCGTGCACGGCGGCAGCCGGTCGAGGGCCGCCGCCATGTGGATGGTGGACCGGCCCCAGGCCAGGCCCAGGACATCGCCTTCGTTCACCAGTTCGCCGAGAAGATCGGCCGCGACCTCGCCCAGGTTCTCCGGGTCCGGGGCGTCGTCCTGCTCCTCCGCGGGAGACTCGACGACGACCGCGTGCCGCAGCCCGTAGCGGGCCCGCAGCGCGTCGGAACGCTCCGCGTCCAGCTCTGCGGGGACCCGGATCTCGATCCGTACGAGGTCACGCTCGAGCGCCGTCTCCAGGACCCGGGCCACCTTGAAGCGGCTGACGCCGAACTCCTCGGCGATCTGGATCTTCGACTTTCCCTCGAGGTAGAAGCGGCGGGCCATGGCCGCCGCCTGCACCAGCTCCGCGGGCCCCATCCGCAGGGCGGACCGTCCCGCCGACATAGCAGACACCGCGATCTCCTCACTGCTGTTCACACGCTCGATACGCCGTTCATCCTGTCAGATCCGGCGATCCTTGATCGGTCCCGTCGGACCGCGTTCATCTGCCCTTGGCCGGGCCGACCGGCAACCGGGGCCCGACCGGGCTGCGTCGTCACTGCCGACGTCGCCGCCGGCTTCAGTGGTTGCACGCCCAGGCCGCCGAAGCGATCGTCCCGTCCGCCTTGGCACGCAGGGCGCGTACCGCCTCGGCCGGGTCCTGGGCCCCGTACACCGCGGAACCGGCGACAAAGACGTCCGCACCGGCCTCGGCGCACCGCTCGATGGTGGACTCCGAGACCCCGCCGTCGACCTGGAGCCACAGCTCCAGACCGTGCTTGGAGATCAGCTCACGGGTACGGCGGATCTTCGGCAGCATGATGTCCAGGAAGGCCTGGCCGCCGAAGCCCGGCTCCACCGTCATGATCAACAGCATGTCGAGCTCGGGGAGCAGGTCCTCGTACGGCTCGATGGGCGTCGCGGGCTTCAGCGCCATGGAGGCGCGGGCGCCCTTGGCCCGGATCTCCCGCGCCAGCCGCACCGGCGCTGCCGCGGCCTCCGCATGGAAGGTGACCGAGCCGGCGCCCGCCTCGACGTACTGCGGCGCCCAGCGGTCCGGGTCGTCGATCATCAGATGGCAGTCCAGCGGAGTGTCCGTGGCCCGGCTGAGCGATTCCACGATGGGCACGCCGAGGGTCAGGTTGGGCACAAAGTGGTTGTCCATGACATCGACATGCAGCCAGTCGGCGCCTTCGACGGCCTTCGCCTCCTCGGCGAGGCGAGCGAAGTCGGCGGACAGGATGCTCGGGTTGATCTGGGCCATGTGCCAAGCCTGCCATGTTCCGCGGCACTTCCCCGCCCGAGTGCGGGCCAAAGCCTCACGGGATCATTACAGTTCGCGAAATCCAGGGGTTTCGGCTGCCCGATCCGGGCGATTCGGCCCGCGTCGGGCCGATCGGCAGCGGTACAGGCCTTGCGGCGGCGGCCTTCTCCCGGCACCGCACACCGCGGGGGCGAGGGTTTCGTTACGCAATTTCGTTGCGCGTGGGTCCGGACACCGGCTGCGGACGCTCGGGATGCACATTCCGCCACCGGCCGCACGCGGAACAGGTCACCGCACCGCGTGAGGCCGGCGGTACCGGCCCCTACGCGGTACGCCGCAGCAGAGCCAGATACATCGCGTCCGTGCCGTGCAGGTGCGGCCACAGCTGGACGTCGGGTCCGTCGCCCAGCGCGGGCACACCGGGCATCAGCGGGCGCGCGTCCACCCACTCCGCCTCGACCGGCTGGCCGCCGCGCCCCTTCAGCACGTCCTCGACGACCACTCGGGTCTCCGCGAGATGCGGCGAGCAGGTCGCGTAACCGACGACGCCACCGACCCGCACGGCCTTCAATGCCTCCCGCAGCAGGCCCCGTTGCAGCGGCGCGAAGCTCTCCAGGTCCTCCGGGCGGCGGCGCCAGCGGGACTCCGGGCGACGGCGCAGCGCGCCGAGGCCGGAGCACGGGACGTCCATCAGGACCCGGTCGAAGCTGTCGGGCTGCCACGGCGGGCGGGTGCCGTCGGCGGTGATGACCTGGTACGGGCCGGGGTTGCCGGCCAGCGCGCGCTCGACGAGCCGGGCCCGGTGCGGCTGCTTCTCGGCGGCGAGGAGGGCAGCGCCGCGTTCGGCGGCGAGGGCGGCGAGCAGCGCGGCCTTGCCGCCCGGCCCGGCGCAGCCGTCGAGCCACCGGGTGTCGCTGCCGTCCACCGGTGCGTTGGCGAGGGCCGTGGCCACCAGCTGGCTGCCCTCGTCCTGGACCCCGGCACGGCCTTCCTGCACCGCGGCCAGGGCGCCTGGCTCGCCGCCCTCGGCCATCCGTACGGCATAGGGCGACCAGCGGCCGGGCAGCCCGTTCTCGTCACCGAGGGCCGTGAACAGCTCATCGGTGGTGGAACGGCCGGGGCGGGCGACGAGGGTGACCTCGGGCCGTTCGTTGTCGGCTTCGAGGAGATCCTCGATCCCGGCGCGGCCGCCGCCCAGCGCGTCCCAGAGGGCCGAGACGATCCACCGCGGGTGCGAGTGCACGACGGCGAGGTGGTCCTCGGCATCCTCGTCGTACGACGGGGCGACGCGCGCCACCCAGCCGTCGAGGTCGTCCGCGGCGACCTTCCGCAGCACGGCGTTGACGAACTTCGCCCGTCCCTCGCCGAGCACCACCCGGGCCAGCTCCACACTGGCGGAGACCGCGGCGTGGGTGGGAATACGCGTGCCGAGCAGCTGGTGGACGCCCATGTTCAGCACGTCGAGGACCGGCGGGTCGACCTCGCGCAGCGGCCGGTCGATGCAGGACGCGACGATCGCGTCGTACGTGCCCTGGCGCCGCAGCGTCCCGTAGACCAGCTCGGTCGCCAGCGCCGCGTCCCTGGCGTCGAAGTCACCCTTGGCGCGTGCCTTCTTCAGCAGCGGGGGCAGGACGAGGTTGGCGTACGCATCGCGTTCGTCGACAGCCCTGAGCGCTTCGAAGGCGAGGAACCGGACCGGGTCCTTCTGAGGCCGGCGATGCGGCTTGGCGGGACGGCGACGCTGCTGGTCGTTCACGTGAAAGGTGCTCCGCTGATGGTGAGGGGGCGAACCCTCCCAGCCTACGTCGCCGTCGGATCAAGCCCGTCCGGCGATCGAGGACAGGACAGGCCACCGGACGGTCCTGTCCCGCGTCCCCGCCGAACATGCCCGCCGGACAGGGCTCAGACCCCGATCAGCTCCCCCGGAGCGATCCGCACCCCGCGCGCCCAGTCCGCGGCCCGCATCGGCTTCTTGCCCTGCGGCTGGACCCAGAGCAGCTCGACGGCGTGCGATCCGGTGCCGACGTACACATTGTTCTTGGACGCGGACAGCTCGCCGGGCGCCAGGTCGGCGCGGTCCAGGACGGGAACGGCCTGGATCAGCTTGAGGCGTTCCCCTCGGAAGAGCGTCCATGCCCCGGGGGCGGGGGTGCAGCCGCGCACCACCCGGTCGACCCGCAGCGCGGGCGCCGACCACTGCACCTGGGCGTCCTCGACGGTGATCTTCGGTGCGAGAGTGATGCCCTCCTCCGGCTGCGGCACGGCGTGCAGGGTGCCGTCCTCGATACCGTCCATCGTCGCGGCGAGCAGCCCGGCGCCGGCAAAGGCGAGCCGGGTGAGCAGATCGCCACTGGTGTCGGTGGGCCGTACCTCCTCGGTGAGCACGCCGTACACCGGTCCGGAGTCGAGTCCCTCCTCGATCAGGAAGGTCGAGGCACCGGTGACCTCGTCCCCGGCCATCACCGCGTGCTGCACGGGGGCCGCGCCGCGCCAGGCCGGGAGCAGCGAGAAGTGCAGATTGACCCAGCCGCGGGCGGGAATGTCGAGCGCGGTCTTGGGCAGCAGCGCCCCGTAGGCGACGACCGGGCAGCAGTCCGGGGCGATCTCCCGCAGCCGCGCGAGGAAGTCCTCGTCGCGAGGCCGGGCGGGCTTCAGCACCTCGATTCCGGCTTCCTCGGCGCGCTCCGCGACGGGGCTGGCGACCAGTCGACGGCCGCGTCCGGCGGGAGCGTCGGGGCGGGTGACGACGGCGGCCACTTCGTGCCGGCCGGAGGAGATCAGGGCGTCCAGGGCGGGTACGGCTACCTCGGGGGTGCCTGCGAAGACGAGCTTCATGGGTGGCTGACTGCCTCTCAGGCCGAAACGTACGGTGACGAGCAACGCACCAGTCTAGGCGGCAACCGACCGGGGGCGTACGCACGACCGTGCGCCCCTCGCATATGCGCGTACGCCCCTGAAGCGTGACCACAGCCCCGGGTGACGCGTTGGTCAAGAGAGATTGACCGAAGCGGGCCGCCAGGTGCGGTCCGACCCCTTTCAACGCCGGTTCGAGAGGCTTCTTCATGGCCGACCACGCAACCCACGACGCCCAAGCGCGGGCCAGCCTGCATCTGTTGGTGCGGGACATCGAGCGGGTCCGGCGGCAGGTGGACGCACTGCGCACGCTCACGGCCCAACTGGGCAACGTCTACCGTCCGCGCCGCTCCGGCCCGTCCACGGGCTTCGTCGTCTACGGCAGGGCCCCGGCCCCCACCGTCAGGCTGGCCCAGGAACTGCGGGACAGCGTCGAAACCCTGGTGACGGCGGCAGTGGACTTCGACCGCTCGCTGGGCTTCTCCTGGGACGCGGTGGGCTCCGCACTCGGAGTCACCAAGCAGGCGGTCCACCGCCGCTACGGCGCCCGCCGGAACCCGCAGCCGGGGGCGGTGGAGGTGGCCGCGGAGACCGCGGGGACACGTCCGCTGCCCGTGACGCCCGGGTCCGGCACGTCGTCGGTACTGCCCGTCGTACCCGCGGCCCGCTCGATGCCTCCCCAGCCCTCGGCGGACCGCCCGTCCCTGCGCGAGGACCTGCGCCCCGGCGCCTTCCCCGGCCCGCGCAACGGCTGACCGAACCCCCTTGCCCCGCCGTGCCCGAGGCGCGGAGGGGCAGTCGTATGTGGCTTGGCGCACGTCGGGTCAGCCGATGTCCGGGGGATCGACCCTGATCCGTACCGGATCGCCGTTCCCCCGGGCCATCCGCGCCGCCTGTGCCGTCTTCAGAGCGGCGGCGAGTGCGGCGCCGCTGCCCGGCGGCACCCGGAGCAGAGCCCGCTCCCAGCTCTCCCCCACCGGCGCGTCCCACGGTCTGCGCGGTCTGCCGGGTTCGGTGCGCGGCACCGGGACCGGGCCGAGTACCTCCGCCTCCGGCGGCAGTTCCGCGGCGGCGAGGAAGGTGGCGAGAGCCTCCGGCGGGCCGGTCACCGAGGCCATCCGGGACACCGGCGGGAAGCCCAGCTCGGCGCGTTCCGCCAGCTCGCGGCGGGCGTGGCCGACCGGGTCCCAGCGCACCAGTGCCTGGACCGGCCGCAGCGTCGGTTCGGCGACGATCACCACCGTGCCGCCTTCCTGCTGACCCCGTACCAGTGAGGCCGCGGCGGTCCAGCGGCGGAGCGCCTCCTCGCCGGCCCTCAGGTCGGGGCGGCCGACCATCGCCCAGCCGTCGAGCAGCAGCGCGGCCGCGTAGCCACCCTCGGCGACAGGCTCGGCTCCGGGGGTGCTGACCACCAGCGCGGGCACATCGGGGACGGAGTCGAGGATGTGGTCGCGCCCGGATGTGCGCACCGGCACGGCGGGAAACGCCCGGCCGAGCTCCTCTGCGGTCCGCCGGGCGCCGACGATCCGGGCCCGCAGCCGGTTGGCGCCGCAGGCGACACAGTGCCAGGCGGTTTCGGCCCGGCCGCACCAGGCGCAGTTGAGATCCTGCTGGTCCGGTGCCTCCAGCGGTCCCGCGCAGTGACGGCACCGGGCCGGCTCGCGGCAGCGCTCGCAGGCCATTCGGGGTGCGTACCCACGACGCGGCACCTGCACCAGCACCGGTCCGCTGCGCAGCCCGTCCCGCACGGTCTGCCAGGCGAGGCTGGGCAGCCGCGCCGCCCGGGCCGCCCCGTCCCGCGCCAGCTCGCCGTCGCCGACGGTACGGATCAGCGGCGCCGCGATCCGCAGCTGTTCCCGGTCCGCACGCAGCGGCAGCGCCCAACCGCTCTCCACCAGTTGGGCGGCCTCCACCGTGCAGTTCGTCCCGCCGAGCAGGAACGCGCACCGGCCGTGCGCCGCCCGCAGCTCCAGGACCTCCCGGACATGCGGGAACGGGGCGTTGTCGTCGCTGTGGCTGGAGTCGCCGTCGTCCCACACGGCGACCAGACCCAGATCCGCGACCGGTGCGAACATGGCGGCCCGCGTCCCGACCACCGCGCGCACGGATCCGCGCCGCACGGCGAGCCACTCCCGGTACCGCTTCTCGGGCCCGGAGTCGGCGGTCAGCAGCGCATGACGGCCCGCCCCCAGCACCTCCGTGAGCGCGGCGTCCACCCGCCCGGCACTACGCCCGTCCGGTACGACGACGAGCGCACCCCGCCCGGAGGCGAGGGTCGCGGCGACCGCCCTGGCGATCTCCTGCGGCCAATGCGGGCCCGGCAGCGCGGTCCACACGGCCCGGGGCGCCCCGCCCTCGGCCAGCGCCCGCAGGAACGCAGGCCCCTGCTCGTACCGCTCCCAGCTCCCGGCCGACGGCGCCGGAGGCCGCGGCAGCGGTTCCGGCGACGACTTGGACTCGGCCCGTCCGTTCCTGGGCGGCACGGCGAGCTGCAGCACATCGGCGAGACTGCCTGCGTACCGGTCGGCCACGGCACGGGACAGGGCGAGGAGCTCGGGTCCGAGCACCGGCTCGGGCGATACGACATAGGCGAGCGCGGCGAGCGCCCCCGGGTAGTCCGACTCGGCACGCCGTTCGATGAGGAACCCGTCGATCAGCCCGCCGCCCTCACGGCGCCCGCCGCGGACATTGCGCCCCCCGGCCCCGAACCTCACCCGCACCCGCACACCGGGCTGCGCCTCGGCGTCGAGCTCCTCCGGCACGGCGTAGTCGAAGTACTGGTCGAGGTGGAGCACGCCCTTGTTGACCAGCACCCGGGCGACGGGCAGCTCCTTGGCGAGTGCGGCCCCCCGCCAGGTCCGCGGCTTGGCCCGCGGCACGTTCGCCTTCCGTACGGTCTCCCGAATGAGCGCAAGCTGCTCCGGCGCCCCACCCTCGGGGTCCACGGACTGCTCGTTGTCGCTGCTCACAGCCAAATTCCTACCAGACACCACTGACAGCGGCCCCTGCCCAGGACCGTTCTATCCGGCCGGCCGGGGCCGCACGCGCCGGGGCCCGGACACCGCGTGCGGCGTCCGGGCCCCGGCGTACGGGCGAGAGCGGCAGGCTTACAGCCCGGCCGCCTTGCGCAGTGCTTCCACGCGGTCGGTGCGCTCCCAGGTGAAGTCGGGAAGCTCGCGGCCGAAGTGGCCGTACGCCGCGGTCTGGGCGTAGATCGGACGCAGCAGGTCGAGGTCGCGGATGATCGCGGCCGGGCGGAGGTCGAAGACCTCACCGATGGCGTGCTCGATCTTCTCGGTCTCGATCGCGGCGGTGCCGAACGTCTCGACGAACAGGCCGACCGGCTCGGCCTTGCCGATCGCGTACGCCACCTGCACCTCGCAGCGCGCCGCGAGGCCCGCCGCGACGACGTTCTTGGCGACCCAGCGCATCGCGTACGCCGCAGAGCGGTCCACCTTCGACGGGTCCTTGCCCGAGAAGGCACCGCCGCCGTGACGGGCCATGCCGCCGTACGTGTCGATGATGATCTTGCGGCCGGTCAGACCGGCGTCGCCCATCGGGCCGCCGATCTCGAAGCGGCCGGTCGGGTTCACCAGCAGCCGGTAACCGTCGGTGTCCAGCTTGATGCCGTCCTCGATCAGCTGCGCGAGGACGTGCTCGACGACGAATTCGCGGATGTCGGGGGCGAGCAGCGAGTCGAGGTCGATGTCGCTGGCGTGCTGCGAGGAGACGACGACCGTGTCGAGACGGACGGCCTTGTCGCCGTCGTACTCGATGGTGACCTGCGTCTTGCCGTCGGGGCGCAGGTAGGGGATGGTCCCGTTCTTGCGGACGTCGGACAGCCGGCGCGAGAGGCGGTGCGCCACGTAGATCGGGAGCGGCATGAGCTCCGGGGTCTCGTCGCAGGCGTAGCCGAACATCAGGCCCTGGTCGCCCGCGCCCTGCTTGTCGAGCTCGTCCTCGTCGCCCTCGACACGCTTCTCGTACGCCGTGTCGACGCCCTGCGCGATGTCCGGGGACTGTGCGCCGATGGACACCGAGACGCCACAGGAGGCGCCGTCGAAGCCCTTCTTGGAGGAGTCGTAACCGATCTCCAGGATCTTGTTGCGCACCAGCGTCGGGATGTCGGCGTAGGCCTTGGTCGTGACCTCACCCGCGACATGCACCAGACCGGTGGTGATCAAGGTCTCGACGGCGACGCGCGAAGTCGGGTCCTCACGCAGGAGGGCGTCGAGAATGGTGTCGCTGATCTGGTCAGCGATCTTGTCGGGGTGACCCTCGGTGACAGATTCCGAGGTGAAGAGACGGCGGGACACATCGCTCCCTGGGGTTGCAGCGGCTGCTGGCTGATCATTGGCGGACGTCCGGGAGCTGCGCCCGACACGGTCCGGGACCCAGTTTATCGGTCGCTATCGCTTGTCGGACAACGTGTCTCGCCTTTTGGAAGTTCTGTGACGTGCGGCACTGCTTGCTGCGGTACGACAATCACTCCCCAAAGAAGCCCTTTATGCCCATTTTTAGGGGGTTTTGGGCTCTCCGGGTGGCGAAACGAGGAATTCACACGAAACGCGCCGACACGAGATCCCAGATCGTGTCGGCGAGCCCTTCCTTGGGACCGTACGGCACGGGCGTCTCACCGCCGTCGGCCGCGAGCACCACCGCTTCGTTCTCCTCGGAGCCGAAGGTCTTGCGTTCCCCCACCTCATTGACGACCAGGAGATCGCAGCCCTTGCGGCGGAGCTTCTCCCGGCCGTTGGCGAGGACGTTGTCGGTCTCGGCGGCGAAACCGACGACGATCTGGCCCGGTGCGGCCCGCTCGGCGGAGACCTCCGCGAGGATGTCGGGATTACGTACGAGCGTGATCGGGGCGGGCTCCTGGCCGTCCTTCTTCTTGATCTTCCCCTGGGCGTACTCGGCCGGGCGGAAGTCGGCGACCGCGGCCGCCATCACCACGACATCGGCGTCGGACGCGGCCTTCAGCACGGCTTCGCGCAGTTGTACCGCGGTGCCGACCCGCACGACATCGGCGCCGGACGGGTCGGGCATCCCGGTGTTGGCCTCGATGAGGGTGACGCGGGCGCCGCGGGCGACCGCGGTGCGGGCGAGCGCGTACCCCTGCTTGCCGGAGGAGCGGTTGCCGAGGTAGCGGACCGGGTCGAGCGGCTCCCGGGTACCGCCCGCGCTGATCACCACGTGGCGGCCCGTCAGATCGGGTTCGACGGGCCCGCGGGCCAGCACCCGGCGGCAGACCTCGAAGATCTCGCCGGGGTCGGGCAGCCGGCCCTTGCCGGTGTCGACGCCGGTGAGTCGGCCGACGGCGGGCTCGATGACGACGGCGCCGCGTCGGCGGAGCGTGGCGACGTTCTCCTGAGTGGCGGGGTGCTCCCACATCTCGGTATGCATGGCGGGCGCGAAGACCACCGGACAGCGGGCGGTGAGCAGCGTGTTGGTGAGGAGGTCGTCGGCGAGGCCGTGGGCGGCCTTGGCCAGCATGTCGGCGGTGGCGGGGGCGACCACGACGAGGTCGGCGCCCTGGCCGATGCGCACGTGCGGCACCTCGTGGACGTCGTTCCACACCTCGGTCGACACGGGGTGGCCGGAGAGCGCCGACCAGGTCGCGGCGCCCACGAAGTTCAGCGCCGACCCGGTCGGGACGACTCGTACGTCATGACCGGACTCGGTCAGCCGTCGCAGCAGCTCACACGCCTTGTAGGCGGCGATGCCCCCGCTGACCCCCAGAACGACCTTCGGCTTCTCCACTGCGTCTCCCCGCACTCGGGTACGTACTCGGACACGTACACCCCCATGCTGCCTCACGGCGTCCGAGCGGCTCCCACAGCCCCGGACGCACCACAGGCCCGGCAGTGGTGACCGCCGGGCCTGTGGTGAGTGCAATTCCTGCTTACTGCGCGGGGCCCTCGATGGCCTCGGAGGTCAGCAGGCCCGCGTTGATCTCGCGGAGCGCGATCGACAGCGGCTTCTCATGCACGTGGGTGTCGACGAGCGGACCGACGTACTCGAGGAGGCCCTCGCCGAGCTGCGAGTAGTACGCGTTGATCTGGCGCGCGCGCTTGGCGGCGTAGATCACAAGGCTGTACTTCGAGTCGGTGGCCTCGAGGAGCTCATCAATCGGCGGGTTGATGATGCCCTCGGGCGTGGTGATGGAAGAGGACACTCTCTGCCTTCCGAAGGGGGTAAAAATCAAAGAGATCTTTGACAGTGCGGGTTCCGCCGGGGTGGCGATCCGGGTCGGCTGCGTCAGTCGCTGCTCTCACGGCGGGCGGAAGTCTGCAACATCAAGGCTAGCAGCTCGCGTGCCACGTCCTCGACGGAGGTGTTGACCAGCGTCGTATCGAACTCGGATTCGGCAGCGAGTTCGACCTTCGCGGCGGCGAGCCGTCGCTCGATGACGTCCGGCGCCTCGGTCCCGCGGCCGGTGAGCCGGCGCACCAGCTCGTCCCAGCCGGGCGGGGCGAGGAAGACCAGCCGCGCGTCGGGCATCGACTGACGGACCAGTCGCGCCCCCTGGAGATCGATCTCCAGGAGGACCGGTTCGCCCGCCTCCAGGCGTTCGAGCACGGCCCGGCGCGGTGTGCCGTAGCGGTTGCCGGCGAACTCGGCCCATTCGAGCAGCTCGCCGTTGGCGATCAGCTTGTCGAACTCGTCGTTGTCCACGAAAAAGTAGTGGACGCCGTTGCGCTCGCCGGGGCGCGGCCGACGGGTCGTCGCCGACACCGAGAGCCAGACCTCTGGGTGGACCTTGCGCATATGAGCGACGACCGTGCTCTTGCCGACCCCGGAGGGGCCGGAGAGCACGGTCAGCCGCGGACGTACGTCCGGGGGTACGGGGGACGTCCCCCGGGATGTTGCAGCCATGGAGCGATTATCCCCGTTCTCAGGGGTGCCTGAGAACGTCAGACGGGAGAGCCGCCGAACTCTCGCTCCAGGGAAGCAATCTGGTTGGAGCCGAGACCCCGGACCCGGCGGCTCTCGGAGATCCCGAGCCGCTCCATGATCTGCTTGGCGCGGACCTTGCCCACGCCGGGCAGGGACTCGAGAAGGGCGGAGACCTTCATCTTGCCGATGACATCATTCTCCTGGCCCTGCTTGATGACCTCGTGGAGGGAAGCGCCGGAGTGCTTGAGTCGATTCTTGACCTCGGCCCGCTCCCGGCGAGCCGCGGCGGCCTTTTCGAGCGCGGCTGCGCGCTGTTCAGGGGTAAGGGGCGGAAGAGCCACGCCTACGTCACCTCGGATGTCGATCTGTCGGATACGGACCGGTGAGGAACTTAATCGCCCCACACCTGGTGAGCAACGAACAACCTGTGCACGTTGGCTCTCGACGGAGACTAGCGGCCAAGGCCGCCCGAGTCAGCGAGAACAGACGAAAAGTCCTGGTCAGCCTTGGCCGACCAGGACATTTCAGGCATAACTACCGAGATTTTTGGTCAGGATTCCGCCAACACGCCGTTACGTGGCATCGTCAGCTTGCCGGGACGGCCGCGCGGACCTCGTCCGTGAGCCGATCGGCGGCTTCGCGCAGCCCGGACGCGTCGGGTCCGTGGCGCAGCACGCCCCGGCTCACGCTCGGCAGCACATTGCCCACCGCGGCGCCGAAGACACCCGGGAGATCGGCGGGGGTGGCGCCCTGCGCACCGATGCCGGGGGCCAGCAGCGGTCCGTTGACCGCCAGGTTCACCCCCGCGTCGCCGAGTGTGGCGCCGATCACCGCGCCGACCGAGCCGAGCGGCGTGGCGCCCTCGTTCTCGGCGGCCACGTGGTCGAGCATCAGCTGGGCCAGCGACCGGCCGTCGGGGGCGGTGGCGCGCTGCACCTCGGCGCCCTCCGGGTTGGAGGTGAGGCCGAGGACGAAGACGCCCGAACCGGAGAGGACGGCCGCGTCGAGCGCCGGTCGCAGCGAACCGAAGCCCAGGTAGGGCGAGACCGTGAGCGCGTCGGAGAAGAGCGGCGATCCCTCGTCCAGGTAGGTCGCCGCGTAGGCGCCCATGGTGGAGCCGATGTCGCCGCGCTTGGCGTCCATCAGGACGAGCGCCCCGGCCGCCCGTGACTCCTCGACGGCCTTCTCCAGGACGGCGATGCCGCGCGATCCGAACCGCTCGAAGAACGCGGACTGCGGCTTGAGGACGGCGACCCGGTCGGCCAGCGCCTCGACGACCGTACGGGTGAACCTCTCCAGGCCCGCGATGTCGTCGTTCAGGCCCCAGGCGGTGAGCAGCGAGGCGTGCGGGTCGATGCCGACGCAGAGCGGCCCGCGGGTGTCCATGGCGCGGCGCAGTCGCGCGCCGAAGGGTTCAGGGGTCACTTCATGACCTTCCGGGTCTCGGCGCCGACGGCCTCGGCGAGGGTGGCGTACGGGGAGGCGGCGAGGCGCGCGGCGAGGCCCTTGTGGATCGCGCGGGCGTAGAACGGACCCTCGTAGATGAAGGCGCTGTAGCCCTGGACGAGGGTGGCGCCGGCGAGGATGCGCTGCCAGGCGTCCTCGGCGGTCTCGATGCCGCCGACGCCCACGAGGGTGATCTCGTCGCCCACGCGAGCGTAGAGCCGCTGCAGGACCTCCAGGGAGCGCGCCTTGAGGGGCGCGCCGGAGAGTCCGCCGGTCTCCTCGACCAGCGACGGCGAGGACTTCAGCCCGAGGCCGTCGCGGGCGATGGTGGTGTTGGTGGCGATGATGCCGTCCAGGCCCAGCTCGACCGCGAGGTCGGCGACCGCGTCGACGTCCTCGTCCGCGAGATCAGGGGCGATCTTGACGAGGAGCGGGACCCGGCGGTCGGTGACGGTCCGGTCGGCCGCCTCGCGCACGGCGGTGAGCAGCGGGCGCAGGGCCTCGGTGGCCTGGAGGTTGCGCAGGCCGGGCGTGTTGGGCGAGGAGACGTTGACGACGAGGTAGTCGGCGTGACGGGCGAGCCGTTCGGTCGACTTCACGTAGTCGCCGACGGCTTCGGCCTCCGGCACGACCTTGGTCTTGCCGATGTTGACGCCGACCGTGGTCCGGAAGACCGGGCTGCGGGTCGCCAGGCGCTCGGCCACGGCCGCGGAGCCCTCGTTGTTGAATCCCATACGGTTGATCAGCGCGCGGTCCGCCACGAGGCGGAAGAGCCGCTTCTTGGGGTTGCCGGGCTGCGGCTCGCCAGTGACCGTACCGATCTCGATGTGGTCGAAGCCGAGCATCGACATGCCGTCGATCGCGACGGCGTTCTTGTCGAAGCCCGCGGCGAGGCCGAACGGGCCGTGCATGCGCAGGCCGAGGGCCTCGGTGCGCAGCTCCTTGTAGCGGGGGGCGAGCGCCGCTGCGACGAACGTACGCAGCACGGGGATGCGGGCCGCGAGGCGGATCCACCGGAAGGCCAGGTGGTGGGCCTGCTCCGGGTCCATCCGCTTGAAGACCAGCTGGAAGAAGAACTTGTACATCGGGGTGTCCTCGGTGTCCTCACAGAGAGGGGGACACCGTTTCCGGTGTCCCCCTGCTGGGCCTGCTAGTCGCGCGCCGCGGTCAGATGTTCCGCGTGTTCCTGCAGGGAACGTACGCCGACGTCTCCGTGGTTGAGTGCGTCGATGCCCTGGACGGCGGCAGCGAGCGCCTGGACCGTCGTGAGGCACGGCACGGACCGGGCGACGGCCGCGGTACGGATCTCGTAGCCGTCGAGCCGGCCGCCCGTTCCGTACGGCGTGTTGACGATCAGGTCGACCTCGCCGTCGTGGATGAGCTGGACGATGGTCCTCTCGCCCTGCGGTCCGACGCCCTCGGACTGCTTGCGCACGACCGTGGCGTGGATGCCGTTGCGCTTGAGCACCTCGGCGGTGCCGGAGGTGGCCAGCAGCTCGAAGCCGTGGGCGACCAGCTCGCGCGCCGGGAAGATCATCGAGCGCTTGTCGCGGTTGGCGACGGAGATGAACGCGCGGCCCTTGGTGGGCAGCGGGCCGTACGCACCGGCCTGCGACTTGGCGTACGCCGTGCCGAAGACCGAGTCGATGCCCATGACCTCGCCGGTGGAGCGCATCTCCGGGCCGAGGACGGTGTCGACGCCGCGGCCGTGGATGTCGCGGAACCGCGACCACGGCATGACCGCCTCCTTGACGGAGATCGGCGCGTCGAGCGGCAGGGTGCCGCCGTCGCCGTTCTTCGGCAGCAGACCCTCCTCGCGCAGCTCGGCGATGGTCGCGCCCAGCGAGATGCGGGCGGCGGCCTTGGCGAGCGGGACCGCGGTCGCCTTCGAGGTGAAGGGGACGGTGCGCGAGGCGCGCGGGTTGGCCTCCAGGACGTACAGGATGTCGCCGGAGAGCGCGAACTGGATGTTGATCAGTCCGCGGACCCCGACGCCCTTGGCAATGCCCTCGGTGGAGGCCCGAAGCCGCTTGATGTCGTAGCCGCCGAGGGTGATCGGCGGCAGCGCGCAGGCGGAGTCGCCGGAGTGGATGCCGGCCTCCTCGATGTGCTCCATGACGCCGCCGAGGTAGAGCTCGGTGCCGTCGTAGAGCGCGTCGACGTCGATCTCGATGGCGTCGTCGAGGAAGCGGTCCACCAGGACCGGCCGGGTGGGGCTGATCTCGGTGGACTCGGCGATGTACGAGGACAGCCGCGTCTCGTCGTACACGATCTCCATGCCGCGGCCGCCGAGCACGTACGACGGGCGTACGAGGACCGGGTAGCCGATCTCGTCGGCGATGGCCTTGGCCTCGGAGAAGGTGGTGGCGGTGCCGTGCTTGGGGGCCGGGAGTCCGGCCTCGGCCAGGACGCGGCCGAAGGCGCCGCGGTCCTCGGCGGCGTGGATCGCCTCCGGCGAGGTGCCGACGACCGGCACACCGTTGTCCTTGAGCGCCTGCGACAGGCCCAGCGGGGTCTGGCCGCCGAGCTGGACGATGACACCGGCGATCGGGCCCGCGAGGGACTCGGCGTGCACGATCTCCAGCACGTCCTCGAGCGTCAGCGGCTCGAAGTACAGGCGGTCGGAGGTGTCGTAGTCGGTGGAGACCGTCTCCGGGTTGCAGTTGACCATCACGGTCTCGTAGCCGGCGTCGCTCAGCGCGAAGGAGGCGTGGACGCAGGAGTAGTCGAACTCGATGCCCTGGCCGATGCGGTTGGGGCCCGAGCCGAGGATGATCACCGCGGGCTTGGTGCGGGTCGCGACCTCGCTCTCCTCGTCGTACGAGGAGTAGAAGTACGGCGTCTTCGCGGCGAACTCGGCGGCGCAGGTGTCGACCGTCTTGTAGACCGGGCGGATGCCGAGCGCGTGCCGCACCTCGCGGACGACGTCCTCGCGCAGATCGCGGATCTCGGCGATCTGAGCGTCGGAGAAGCCGTGCCGCTTGGCCTCGGCGAGCAGCTCGGGGTCGAGCTTGTCGGCGGCGGCCAGCTCGTCGGCGATCTCCTTGATCAGGAACAGCTGGTCGACGAACCAGGGGTCGATCTTCGTGGCGTCGAAGACCTCTTCCTGGGTGGCGCCGGCCCGGATCGCCTGCATGACGGTGTTGATACGGCCGTCGGTCGGCCGGACCGCCTCGGCGAGCAGCTCGGCCTTGTCGCCGGTCTCGCCGATGAAGGTGAACTGCGAGCCCTTCTTCTCCAGGGAGCGCAGTGCCTTCTGCAGCGCCTCGGTGAAGTTGCGGCCGATCGCCATGGCCTCGCCCACCGACTTCATGGTGGTGGTGAGGGTGGAGTCGGCGGACGGGAACTTCTCGAAGGCGAACCGCGGGGCCTTGACCACGACGTAGTCGAGCGTCGGCTCGAAGGAGGCCGGGGTCTTCTCGGTGATGTCGTTGGGGATCTCGTCGAGCGTGTAGCCGACGGCCAGCTTGGCGGCGATCTTGGCGATCGGGAAGCCGGTGGCCTTCGACGCCAGCGCCGAGGAGCGGGAGACGCGCGGGTTCATCTCGATCACGATGACGCGGCCGTCGGCCGGGTCGATGGCGAACTGGATGTTGCAGCCGCCGGTGTCGACGCCGACCTCGCGGATGATCGCGATGCCGATGTCGCGCAGCCGCTGGTACTCGCGGTCCGTGAGCGTCATGGCCGGGGCCACGGTGATCGAGTCACCCGTGTGGACGCCCATCGGGTCGAAGTTCTCGATGGAGCAGACGACCACGACGTTGTCGTGCTTGTCGCGCATCAGCTCCAGCTCGTACTCCTTCCAGCCGAGGATGGACTCCTCCAGGAGCACCTCGGTGGTCGGGGAGAGCGTGAGGCCCTGACCGGCGATCCGGCGCAGCTCCTCCTCGTCGTGCGCGAAGCCGGAGCCGGCGCCGCCCATGGTGAAGGAGGGGCGGACGACGACGGGGTAGCCGCCGAGCGTCTCGACGCCCCCCAGGACGTCGTCCATCGAGTGGCAGATGACGGAGCGGGCGGACTCGCCGTGGCCGATCTTGGCGTTGACGGCTTCGACGACGCCCTTGAAGAGGTCGCGGTCCTCGCCCTTGTTGATGGCCTCGACATTGGCGCCGATGAGCTCGACGCCGTACTTCTCCAGGACACCCTTCTCGTGCATGGAGATCGCGGTGTTGAGCGCGGTCTGGCCGCCCAGCGTCGGGAGCAGCGCGTCGGGGCGTTCCTTGGCGATGATCTTCTCGACGAACTCGGGGGTGATCGGCTCGACGTACGTGGCGTCGGCGATCTCCGGGTCGGTCATGATCGTTGCCGGGTTGGAGTTCACCAGGATGACGCGCAGGCCCTCGGCCTTGAGGACGCGGCAGGCCTGGGTGCCGGAGTAGTCGAACTCGGCGGCCTGTCCGATGACGATCGGGCCGGAGCCGATGACCAGGACGGACTGGATATCGGAGCGCTTAGGCACGCTGGCCCTCCATCAGGGATACGAAACGGTCGAAGAGGTACGCGGCGTCGTGCGGGCCGGCGGCTGCCTCGGGGTGGTACTGGACGCTGAAGGCCGGCTGGTCGAGGAGTTGCAGTCCCTCGACGACCTGGTCGTTCAGGCAGACGTGGGAGACCTCGGCGCGGCCGAACTTCGTGTCGGACGCCTTGTCCAGCGGGGCGTCGACGGCGAAGCCGTGGTTGTGCGCGGTGACCTCGACCTTGCCGGTCGTGCGGTCCTGCACCGGCTGGTTGATGCCGCGGTGGCCGTACTTCAGCTTGTAGGTGCCGAAGCCGAGGGCGCGGCCCAGGATCTGGTTGCCGAAGCAGATGCCGAAGAGCGGCGTCTTCCGCTCCAGGACGCCCTGCATGACGGAGACCGGGTGGTCGGCGGTGGCCGGGTCGCCGGGGCCGTTGGAGAAGAAGACTCCGTCGGGCTCGACCGCGTACACCTCGTCGAGGGTGGCGGTGGCGGGCAGGACGTGCACCTCGATGCCGCGCTCGGCCATCCGGTGCGGGGTCATGCCCTTGATGCCGAGGTCGATCGCGGCCACGGTGAACTTCTTCGTGCCGATCGCGGGGACGACGTACGTCTCCTTGGTCGCGACCTCGGCGGAGAGGTCGGCGCCCACCATCTCGGGGGCTTCCTTGACGCGGGCCAGCAGCGTGGCCTCGTCGGCGACGGCGTCACCGGAGAAGATGCCGACGCGCATGGCGCCGCGCTCGCGCAGGTGGCGGGTGAGGGCGCGGGTGTCGATGCCGCTGATGCCGACGACGCCCTGGCGCTCCAGCTCCTCGTCGAGCGAGCGCTGCGAGCGCCAGTTGGAGGGCAGCCGCGCGGGGTCGCGCACCACGTATCCGGCGACCCAGATCCGCTGCGACTCGGGGTCCTCGTCGTTCACACCGGTGTTGCCGACGTGCGGGGCGGTCATCACGACGACCTGGCGGTGGTACGACGGGTCGGTCAGCGTCTCCTGGTAGCCCGTCATGCCGGTGGAGAACACCGCCTCGCCGAAGGTCTCCCCCACGGCCCCATAGGCGCGGCCGCGGAAGGCGCGGCCGTCCTCCAGGACGAGTACGGCGGGAACCCTGGAGGCTCCCCGGGTGGAGGTCGTCATCGCGCGATGCCTTCCGTAGTGCTGTCGGTGAGGTGGTGGATGGCGTCGACCCAGGCCGGGTGTTCGGCCGAGTGGTCGGAGCGGAAGCCGGAGTCGATCAGCTTGTCGCCGAGCGCCCAGGTGATGATCAGCAGGCCGCCCTCGGGGAGGACCTTGCCCGCGATGCCCTTGTCGAGCCGGGCGTCACGCAGGTGCGCTGCCGGGACGAAGAAGTCGGCCGCCCCGGGGCGTACGACGTCGAGACCCTGTTCGGTCAGCGTGAGCTCGACGCGGCTGCGGGTGCCGAGGCCGTGGGCGACGATCCGGTCGAGCCACTGCCCGGCGGTCGTCGAGGCGTGGTAGCGGCCGGTCATCGTCAGCAGGGGTGGCTGTGCCGCGTACCCGTCCGGCGTGGCGGGCAGCTCCGGCAGGTCGGACTGCAGGCTTCCGCGCCACTTCCATCCCTGGCGCATCAGCCAGTAGACGAAGGCGATGAAGACGACGAGTCCGATCACCCAGCTGATGCGGGCGGACAGGTCGGTCACGTCCGCCGACTTCTGCTCGGCGGCCAGCTGGTACAGGGGGGTGAGTGATGTCACGCGAGCTTCCCGTCGACGACCGTGGCACGGCCCCGCAGGAACGTGTGGGTGACGCGACCCGGCAGCTCGCGCCCCTCGTACGGGGTGTTTCGGCTGCGGGAGGCGAAGCCCGCGGGGTCCACGACTCCACGGTATGCCGGATCGACCAGCGTGAGGTTGGCAGGCTCACCGGCCGAGACGGGACGGCCGTGTCCTTCCAGGCGGCCGATGGCCGCGGGGCGGACGGACATCCGGTCCGCGACACCCGCCCAGTCGAGCAGACCGGTCTCGACCATCGTCTGCTGGACGACCGAGAGCGCCGTCTCCAGGCCCACCATGCCCATGGCGGCCGCGGCCCACTCGCAGTCCTTGTCCTCGTGCGGGTGCGGGGCGTGGTCGGTGGCGACGCAGTCGATCGTGCCGTCGGCGAGCGCCTCGCGTAGGGCCATCACATCGGCCTCGGTACGCAGCGGCGGGTTCACCTTGTAGACGGGGTTGTACGACCGTACGAGTTCGTCGGTGAGGAGCAGGTGGTGCGGGGTGACCTCGGCGGTGACGTTCCAGCCCTTGGACTTGGCCCAGCGGACGATCTCGACGGAGCCGGCGGTCGACAGGTGGCAGATGTGCACCCGGGAGTCGACGTGGGCGGCGAGGAGGACATCGCGGGCGATGATCGACTCCTCGGCGACGGCAGGCCAGCCACCGAGGCCGAGCTCGGCCGAGACGATGCCCTCGTTCATCTGGGCGCCCTCGGTGAGGCGGGGCTCCTGGGCGTGCTGGGCGACGACACCGTCGAACGCCTTCACGTACTCCAGCGCGCGCCGCATGATCACGGCGTCGTCGACGCACTTGCCGTCGTCGGAGAAGACTTTCACTCCGGCGGCCGAATCGTGCATCGCGCCGAGTTCGGCGAGGTGCTTGCCGTCCAGGCCGACGGTGACGGCGCCGATCGGCTGCACGTCGCAGTAGCCGGACTCCTTGCCGAGTCGCCAGACCTGCTCGACGACGCCGGCGGTGTCGGCGACCGGGAAGGTGTTGGCCATGGCGTGCACGGCGGTGAAGCCGCCGACTGCCGCGGCCTTGGTGCCGGTGAGGACGGTCTCGGAGTCCTCACGGCCGGGCTCGCGCAGGTGGGTGTGGAGGTCGACCAGACCGGGGAGCAGAATCTGTCCCTCGGCCTCGACCACCACGGCGTCACCGGCATCGATACCGGTACCGACCTGCGCGATGGTCTCGCCGTCGATCAGGACGTCCTGCGGCTCGCCACCGAGGACCTTCGCGCCGCGAATAAGGATCTTGCTCATGGTTACTTGTTCTCCTCGGAATCGGCAGGGCGCGCAGCGCTTCGATCAAGGGTGGCGGCGGGCGACGGGTGGGAGGGTGCGGCGGGCTCGGAGCCGCCCAGCAGCAGGTACAGGACCGCCATGCGGATCGAGACGCCGTTGGCGACCTGCTCGACGACCGTGCACCGGTCGGAGTCGGCGACCTCGGCGGTGATCTCCATGCCGCGGACCATCGGGCCGGGGTGCATGACGATGGCGTGCCCGGGCATCTTCGCCATGCGCTCGCCGTCCAGGCCGTAGCGGCGTGAGTACTCGCGCTCGGTCGGGAAGTACGCGGCGTTCATCCGTTCACGCTGCACCCGCAGCATCATCACCGCGTCGGACTTCGGCAGCACGTCGTCGAGGCTGTAGCTGACATCGCACGGCCACTGCTCGACACCGACCGGGACGAGGGTCGGCGGGGCCACCAGCGTGATGTGGGCGCCGAGGGTGTGCAGCAGGTGCACGTTGGAGCGGGCGACCCGGCTGTGCAGGATGTCGCCGACGATCGTGATCCGTCGTCCTTCCAGGTCCCGGCCGAGCCCGGCATCGGCCCCGACCAGCCTGCGGCGCATGGTGAAGGCGTCCAGGAGGGCCTGGGTGGGGTGCTCGTGCGTGCCGTCACCGGCGTTGACGACGGCACCGTCGATCCAGCCGGAGGTGGCGAGGCGGTACGGGGCGCCGGAGGCACCGTGCCGGATGACGACAGCGTCCGCGCCCATCGCCTCCAGGGTCAGCGCGGTGTCCTTGAGCGACTCGCCCTTGGAGACGGACGAGCCCTTCGCGGAGAAGTTGATGACATCGGCGGAGAGGCGCTTGGCGGCGGCCTCGAAGGAGATGCGGGTACGCGTCGAGTCCTCGAAGAAGAGGTTGACGACGGTGCGGCCGCGCAGGGTCGGGAGCTTCTTGATCGGCCGGTCGGCGACGCGGGCCATCTCCTCGGCGGTGTCGAGGATCAGGACGGCGTCGTCGCGGGTGAGGTCGGCGGCCGAGATGAGGTGACGCTTCATCTGGGTGTTCTCCGGGTGGCTGGAGGGTTCAGGCATGCGGGCGTGCGGAAGCAGTCGTACGACCGGATGTCGGCCGTACGGGTGAGTGCAGCTACTGCGCGCCCGCCGGGGCGGTCTGCTGGACACCGAGCAGCACGGCGTCGCGGCCGTCCTCCTCGGCGAGCTGGACCTTGACCGTCTCCCGCAGCGACGTGGGGAGGTTCTTGCCGACGTAATCGGCGCGGATCGGGAGCTCGCGGTGGCCACGGTCGACAAGGACCGCGAGTTGCACCGCGCGGGGGCGGCCGATGTCGCCGAGCGCGTCGAGCGCGGCGCGGATCGTACGGCCGGAGAAGAGCACATCGTCGACCAGGACGACCAGTCGGCCCTCGATACCCTCGCCGGGGATCTCGGTGCGGGCCAGGGCGCGCGCCGGGCGCAGCCGCAGGTCGTCGCGGTACATGGTGATGTCGAGGGAGCCGACCGGCACCTTCCGGCCGGTGATCTCTTCGAGCTTGTCGGCCAGCCGACGGGCGAGGAAGACGCCTCGTGTCGGGATGCCGAGGAGCACCACATCGTCGGCGCCCTTGGCGCGTTCGACGATTTCGTGGGCGATTCGAGTCAGAACTCGGGCGATGTCGGGAGCCTCGAGAACGGGGCGTGCCGCATTGCCGGTGGCTTCGTGCTGTGCGTCCATAAGAAACGGACCTCCTTCTCCGCCTCACTGGACGGACCTTAAAGGACGTCGAAATTTGCTTCATCAACGTTACCAGGCCTTGCACGGAGCCTTGGTCACAACCCCGGGAGGTGCCGGTGCGGACCATTCGGCTTGACGCATCCAAGTAACGCTGCGTAACCTCACAGTGAGTTACCAGACTTCGTCCGGGGAGCCTTATGTCCAGCGAATACGCAAAACAGCTCGGGGCCAAGCTCCGCGCCATCCGCACCCAGCAGGGCCTCTCCCTCCATGGCGTGGAGGAGAAGTCCCAGGGCCGCTGGAAGGCCGTCGTGGTCGGTTCGTACGAGCGCGGCGACCGTGCCGTGACCGTACAGCGTCTCGCCGAGCTGGCGGACTTCTACGGGGTCCCGGTGCAGGAGCTTCTGCCCGGCACGACGCCCGGCGGGGCCGCCGAGCCGCCGCCCAAGCTTGTCCTGGACCTGGAGCGCCTCGCCCACGTCCCGCCGGAGAAGGCCGGACCGCTGCAGCGCTATGCGGCGACGATCCAGAGCCAGCGCGGTGACTACAACGGCAAGGTGCTCTCGATCCGCCAGGACGACCTGCGCACGCTGGCCGTGATCTACGACCAGTCGCCGTCCGTGCTCACCGAGCAGCTGATCAGCTGGGGTGTCCTGGACGCGGACGCGCGTCGCGCGGTCGCCCACGACGAGGGCTGACTAACGGTCTGGAGCCGCGAAGAAACGTAACGCCGGGTTGACCGGGTCCCCATTCGGGCCCCGGCATCCCGGCGTTTTTTGCTGCCCGGGTCCGGGGTGAGGGTTCCGTCCTCGATCGCCGGACGGGCTCGAGTGCGTAGCCGGCACGTTCGCCGCCCCCTGCGGGGACTCCACTCCCCTGAACGGCCCCACCCCTGCCTCACTTGTGCCTCACCCCCGGACGATCGAATCGCGGCAGACGCGCGGCGGCCGGTCCGGCCCCGGAGGCGCCCCGTATCGGGACCAGCGCACCTATCAAGCCCGTCCGGCGATCGAGGACAAGGACACCCACCCCGGACCGGGGCACCGCACTCCGCCCAGGAAGCGCACGCCGAAGGGCCCACGGTCGCACGACCGTGGGCCCTTCGTGGGCTGAACGCCGCCGGAGGCTACGACTCCCGGCGAAGGTTCGGCTTGAGGTCCTTGAAGCGGGCCAGCAGCCCGTTCACGAAGGACGGGGAGTCATCGGTGGAGAACTCCTTGGCGAGCTGGACCGCCTCATCGATCACCACCGCGTCCGGCGTCCCGTCCACCCAGATCAGCTCGTACGCACCCAGCCGCAGGATGTTCCGGTCGACGACCGGCATGCGGTCGATCTCCCAGTCCACGGCATAGGTGATGATGAGGTCGTCGATCCGGTCGGCGTACTGCGCGTACCCCTCGACGAGCTCCATCGTGTACTCGGTGACCGGCGGCTGACGGGTATCGGACCGCGAGTGCCGCACCCAGTCCGCGAGGACCGTCTGCACGGACTCACCGCGCTGGTCGGCCTCGAAGAGGATCTGGAAGGCTCGCTTGCGGGCCGTGTTCCGAGCAGCCACGGTTAGCTGTTCACCCGGCCGAGGTAGTCGCCCGTGCGGGTGTCGACCTTGATCTTCTCACCCGTGGTGATGAAGAGCGGGACGCCGATCTCGTAACCGGTCTCCAGCGTGGCGGGCTTGGTGCCGCCGGTGGAGCGGTCGCCCTGGACGCCCGGGTCGGTGTGCTGGATGGTCAGCTCGACGGCGGCCGGCAGCTCGACGTAGAGCACCTCGCCCTCGTGCTGGGCGACGGAGGCGGTGAAGCCCTCGATCAGGAAGTTGGCGGCGTTGCCGACAGCCTTGCGGTCGACCATGAGCTGGTCGTACGTGTCCATGTCCATGAAGACGAAGTACTCGCCGTCCATGTACGAGAACTGCATGTCGCGGCGGTCAATGGTGGCCGTCTCGACCTTCACGCCGGCGTTGAACGTCTTGTCGACGACCTTGCCGGACAGCACGTTCTTGAGCTTGGTGCGCACGAAAGCCGGGCCCTTGCCGGGCTTGACGTGCTGGAACTCGACGACGGACCAGAGCTGGCCTCCGTCGAGCTTGAGCACCAGGCCGTTCTTGAGGTCGTTCGTGGAAGCCACGGTTGCGGAATCTCCTGGACTGAAGCTGGTGGACAACCAAGGATGCGCGCTAGAGCGCGAGCAGCTCCTTGGTCGTAATGGTGAGTAGCTCGGGTCCGCCGTCCGCCTCGGGGCGTACGACGAGCGTGTCATCGATCCGGACCCCGCCCCGGCCAGGGAGGTGAACCCCCGGTTCGACGGTGACCGGCACACAAGCGTCCAGTTTACCCATGGCTGCCGGTGCCAGCTGCGGGTCCTCGTCGATTTCGAGCCCCACCCCGTGCCCGGTCGAGGGTGCGAGGCCGTCACCGTGACCCGCGGAGTCCAGGAGATGACGGGCCGCGCGGTCCACATCGCGGTACGCGGCGCCGGGCACCAAGGCCTCGCGTCCGGCCCGCTGAGCGGCGAAAACCAGGTCGTAGAGGTCGATCTGCCAGGCGGCCGGAGCCGTCCCGATAACAAATGTACGTCCGATCTCGCACCGGTAGCCGCGATAGTTGGCGCCGAGGCAGACGGAGAGGAAATCTCCCTCCTCGACCCGCCGGTCGGAGGGCCGGTGACGGCCCTGGCCCGAGTTGGGTCCGGTGGCGACGGAGGTCGAGAAGGCGGGCCCGTCGGCGCCGTGGTCCACCAGCCGCCGCTCCAGTTCCAGTGCGAGATGCCGTTCGGTGCGGCCGACGAGGATCGATTCGAGGAGTTCACCGAGCGCCTGGTCGGTGATCTCGGCGGCGATCCGCAGGCAGGCGATCTCCTCCTCGTCCTTGACGACGCGCAACTGCTCCACCGTGGCGCCGAGGTCGGCCAGCCGGAGCCGCGGGGCGACCGCGTGCATGGCCCGGTGGCGGGCGACCGTCAGATCGTGTTCCTCCACGGCGAGCGATTCCGCGCCGGAGGAGGTGGCCAGGTCGGCGGCTGCGACCACCGGATCGCCGTCGGTGGCGGGCAGCAGGGCCAGCCGCAGCTCGTCGTCGGTGCGCCCCTGGACGGGATCGCCGGTCGGCGCTCGGGGGCAGACCAGGACGTCCTCGTCGGGGCCGAGCAGCAGCACGGCACCCGGGGGCGCCCCGCCCGCGAGGTAGCGGACGTTGGCGGGGCGGGAGACCAGAGCGGCCGCGGATCCGACGGCGGCGCACCGGTCCCGCAGCAGCGCGCGGCGGACGGTGTACACCTCTGACATGCCACGAGCCTACGAGCGGGAGCGCCGGGCTGCCCGGTCAGCGCATCCGACCGGGGACCGCAGCAGGCCGGGGCCCGCGCTCAGGTGTGCGGAACCGGGACCCGCCGGGCCGTCACCATGCGGGCGGGCTGGCTATGGAGCGGGCCAGTATGTCGTCGAGGACGCGGGCCGTGGTCTCCACGTCGTAGGTCGAGTTGTCGATGATCGGCAGCCCCGAGCCGTACCAGCCCGCCATCCTGCCGTGGATCCGGGCGACCTCCTCGTCCGACAGCCGGCGGTTGCCGCTGCGGGCGGCATTGCGCTCCAGCACGATCTCCAGGCCGGGGAGGAGCACCACGGGCAGCAGCCCCGGGCCCACATGGCGCTTCCAGCCGCCGAGGCCCACGACCGGGCGGTCGGGGAAGACCGCGTCGTCGAGGATGCAGGAGATGCCGTTGGCCAGGAAATTGCGGGCGGCGAAGCCGCAGGTGCGGCGGGCCAGCCGGTACTGGGCCTCCGAGTGGTCGTTCCACCCGGCCTGCGGGTCGGCGAAGCCGGAGCAGACCCATTCGCGGACGTCGTCGAGGCTGACGTGCGCCGTGGGGACCCGGCGGCGGCTGGCCCACAGCTTGGCCACGGTGGTCTTGCCCGCGCCCGCCGGACCGATCAGGAGGACGGCGAGCGTCGCCGTGCCCGTGCCGGGCTCGGCGGGTGGTGCGGGCAGCGGGACAGGGCCGCCGGGCGGCAGCTGGATGTGCCCGGTGGTCTCCCGGGAGACGGGCGCGGGGGCGTGGTGCGGGGCGGGCCCGGTCCAGCCCTGGCCCTGGGGGGCGGGCGGTGGCGGCGGCCCCGGCGGACCGGAGTGTCCGGGGTGCTGGGCCTGGTGCGTCCAGCCGGCAGGTCCGTTTCCCGGTCCTTGGGGCGGCGGCAGCGGGGCCCCCACTGCGTGCTGCATCCGGTGCCACTCCGTCTCGTACAGGCAACTGGCGCTGGTGGAACGGCAACCGTACCGTCCCCGGCCGCCACAGAGGCAACGGTCGGGGACGGTACGGAGTGCCCGTCGGCCGGTCGGCCGTCCGGTACGCGACCTGTCAGTCCGTCAGTTCGTCCGCGAGGGCGCGGAGCGCGAGCCGGTAGGAGCCGATGCCGAATCCGGCCACGGTCCCCGTGGCCACCGGGGCGACCACGGAGGTGTGGCGGAATTCCTCCCGTGCGTACGGGTTCGAGATGTGCACCTCGATCAGCGGGGCGGTGCGCTGCGCGGCCGCGTCCCGCATTCCGTACGAGTAATGGGTGAATGCTCCCGGGTTGAGAACGACCGGAATTGAACCGTCCGCTGCCTCGTGCAGCCAGCGGATCAGCTCGCCCTCGTCGTTGGTCTCCCGGACGTCGACGTCGAAGCCGAGCTCCTTGCCGAGTGCCTGGCAGGTCTCGACGAGTCCGCCGTACGACGTCGCTCCGTACACATCGGGCTCGCGGGATCCGAGCCGGCCGAGGTTCGGCCCGTTGAGCACGAAGACCCTGCGGGTCACGCCGACACCTCCCCGTACGCGGCGAGCAGCACGGCCGGGTCGGGGCCCTCCAGGACGGTGGGCTTGCCCAGGCCGTCGAGGACGATGAAGCGGAGCAGGTCGCCGCGGGACTTCTTGTCGACCTTCATGTTCTCCAGCAGCTTGGGCCACTGGTCACCGCGGTAGGTGAGCGGCAGTCCGACGGACTCCAGGATCGCCCGGTGCCGCTCCGCGGTGGCGTCGTCGAGGCGTCCGGCCAGCCGGCCGAGCTCGGCGGCGAAGACCATCCCGATGGAGACGGCCGCGCCGTGGCGCCACTTGTAGCGCTCGTTCTTCTCGATGGCGTGGCCGAGGGTGTGGCCGTAGTTGAGGATCTCGCGCAGACCGGCCTCCTTGAGGTCGCTGGAGACGACCTCGGCCTTCACCCGGATGGAGCGCTCGATCAGCTCGGCGGTGTGCGGTCCGGCGGGCGTACGGGCACCTTCCGGGTCCGACTCGATCAGGTCGAGGATCGCGGGGTCGGCGATGAAACCGGCCTTGATGATCTCGGCCATGCCGCTGACGTAGTCGTGCACGGGCAGCGAGTCGAGGGAGGCGAGGTCGCAGAGCACCCCGGCCGGCGGGTGGAAGGCGCCGACGAGGTTCTTGCCCTCGGCGGTGTTGATGCCGGTCTTGCCGCCGACGGCCGCGTCGACCATGGCGAGCACCGTCGTCGGTACGGCGATCCAGCGCACCCCGCGCAGCCAGGTCGCCGCGACGAACCCGGCCACATCCGTGGTGGCGCCGCCACCGACGCCGACGATCACATCGGTGCGGGTGAAACCGGTCTGGCCGAGCGCCTTCCAGCAGTACGCCGCGACCTCGACGGTCTTGGCCTCCTCGGCGTTCGGCAGCTGGATCGCGATGGCCTCGTACCCCTGGTCGGCGAGGTCCTGACGGACCGCCTCGCCGGTCTCGGCGAGCGCCTCGGGGTGCAGGACCGCGACCCGCTGGGCCCGGTCTCCGATGAGCGACGGCAGCTCGCCGAGCAGCTGCCGGCCGATCAGCACCTCGTACGGGTCGGTGCCCGCACTGCCGGCGATCTGGATGCGTGTGGGTCCCTGGTCCGTCATGTGTGTGTTCTCCCGGCCGGGCGCCGCGGGGTCGCCCGCGCGCTCCGGCAGTTCCAGTGCGTCGAGGACCGCTTGGGCGACCTCTTCGGGGGTGCGCCCGTCGGTGGCGACGGTCGCCCTGGCCACCTCGGTGTAGAGATGGCGGCGGGCGTCCATCAGCTCGCGCCACTGCCGGCGCGGGTTGACGGCGAGCAGCGGGCGCGCAGTGTTCAGCCCGACCCGCTTGACGGCCTCTTCGACGTCCATCGAGAGGTAGACGACCGCGTGGTCGACGAGCAGGGTGCGGGTCGCCTCGTCGAGCACGGCTCCGCCGCCGAGCGAGAGGACGCCCGTGTGCTCGGCAACCGCGGCGCGCACCGCCTCTCGCTCCAGCTCGCGGAAGTGTTCCTCGCCCTCGTCGTAGAAGATCTCGGAGATCGGCTTGCCCGCCGTGGCCACGACGTCCGCGTCGGTGTCCCGGTAGGTGGTGCCGAGCCGGTCGGCGAGGAGCTCACCGACCGTGGACTTGCCGACACCCATCGGGCCGACGAGGACGATCAGCGGGCCGCTCATCGGATCTGGAGGTGGTCGAGGTACGACTGGACGTTGCGGTGGGTCTCGGGGACGCTGTCGCCGCCGAACTTCTCCGCGACGGCGTCGGCCAGGACCAGCGCGACCATCGCCTCGGCGACGATCCCGGCGGCCGGCACGGCACAGACATCGGAGCGCTGGTGGTGCGCCTTGGCGGGCTCCCCGGTGACGACATCGACGGTGGCCAGCGCGCGGGGCACGGTCGCGATGGGCTTCATCGCGGCGCGGACCCGCAGCAGCTCCCCGGTGGTCAGACCGCCCTCGGTGCCGCCGGAACGGCCGGAGGCGCGCTTGATGCCGTCCTCGGTGACCAGGATCTCGTCGTGCGCCTTCGAACCGGGGACCCGGGCCAGGTCGAAGCCGTCGCCGACCTCGACACCCTTGATGGCCTGAATGCCCATGAGGGCGGCGGCGAGGCGGGCGTCGAGACGCCGGTCCCAGTGCACGTGCGAGCCGAGACCGACCGGCACGCCGTACGCGAGCACCTCGACCACACCGCCGAGGGTGTCGCCGTCCTTGTGGGCCTGGTCGATCTCGGCGACCATTTCCTTGCTCGCGGCGGCGTCGAGGCAGCGCACCGGGTCGGCGTCGAGCTTCTCGACGTCGGCGGGCGTGGGGTAGACACCGTAGGGAGCCTTGGCCGCGGCCAGTTCGACGACGTGGCTGACGATCTCGATGCCCGCGGTCTCCTTGAGGTACGACCGCGCCACGGCGCCGAGCGCCACCCGGGCCGCGGTCTCCCGGGCGCTGGCGCGCTCCAGGATCGGCCGGGCCTCGTCGAAGCCGTACTTCTGCATGCCCGCGAGGTCGGCGTGGCCGGGGCGGGGGCGGGTCAGCGGGGCGTTACGGGCCAGCTTGGCCAGTTCGTCGGGGTCGACCGGGTCGGCCGACATGACCTGCTCCCACTTGGGCCATTCGGTGTTGCCCACCATGACGGCGACCGGGGAGCCCATGGTGAGCCCGTGGCGCACCCCGCCGAGGAAGGTGACCTCGTCCTTCTCGAACTTCATGCGAGCGCCGCGGCCATAGCCGAGCCGCCGCCGGGCCAGTGCGTCCGCCACCATCTCCGTGGTGATCGGGACACCGGCGGGAAGACCCTCCAGCGTCGCCACCAGTGCGGGGCCGTGCGACTCCCCTGCGGTCAGCCAGCGCAACCTGCTCAACGGTGCTCCTCATGCTCGCGCCTGAAACTGCAACGGCGCGACCGGGTGCGCGGCCCTGGCCCGCCGCCTCGATCCTCCCACGTTCGGGCCCCCGACCCGTCCGCCGGTCCAGCTGACGGACGGATCGGTGCTCCTCGGTGCCGGGTGTCAGCGGGCGGCGAGTGCCGCTACACCGGCCTGCCGCATGGCCGCGAGAGGGGCAGGTGAGCAACCCGTCATCTGCTCGACCTGGAGGACAGCCTGGTGCACCAGAAGATCCAGACCTCCGACGACTGCGCCGCCCCTGGCCGACCAGGCTGATGCGAGTCCGGTCGGCCAGGGCTCGTACAGCACATCGAACAGCGTGCCGGGAGCCGTCGGCACCGCACCGGTGAGCGCGTCCGTGGTGCCGGCCGGCGTGGTGGCGATCACCAGGGGTGCGCGCAGCGCCTGCTCCGCGTCCGCCCAGTCGGCGATCCGTACGTCGACCCCGAGCCGCTCGCCCCAGCCGCGCATCTCGTCGCCGCGCTCGCGACTGCGTACGTATGCCGTGACCGGACCTGTGCAGATCTCCGACAGTGCGGCGAGCGCGGAGGACGCGGTGGCTCCGGCGCCGAGGACGGCGGCCGAGTCGGTCTTCTCGACGCCGCGCTCACGCAGCGCGGCGATCATGCCGGGGATGTCGGTGTTGTCACCGACACGACGACCGTCCTCGGTGAAGACCACGGTGTTGACGGCCTCGACGGAGGACGCGGTCCCGCTGACCGAGTCCAGCAGCGGGATGATCGCGCGCTTCAGCGGCATCGTCAGCGACAGCCCGGCCCAGGAGGCATCGAGTCCCTCGATGAAGCCGGGGAGCCCCGCCTCGTCCACGTCGAAACGGTCGTACGACCAGTGGGCGAGACCGAGTTCGGTGTACGCAGCACGGTGCAGCACCGGGGAGAGCGAGTGGGCGATGGGCGAGCCGAGGACGGCCGCCCGTCGGATGGTGCTCACTGACCCGACTTCTCCTGTTCGTACTTCTTGCGATTGCGCTCGTGCTCTTCGTTGGTGACCGCGAACACGGTCTTGTCCGCGGTCACGGACACGAAGTAGTACCAAGGCCCGGGAGTGGGCTTGATCGCCGAGTGAAGCGCCGCTTCGCCGGGGTTGTTGATGGGACCCGGCGGCAGTCCGTGGACGTAGTACGTGTTGTACGGGTCCTTGAACTTCCGCAGGTTCGAGACCGCGCCCGTGTCCAGGGTGCTCTGGGCCTTGGCGTAGTTCACGGTGGAGTCGAAGTCGAGCAGTCCGTAGGTCTCGGTGTTGTTGGGCTTGAGCCGGTTGTAGACGACCCGGGCGACCTTGTCGAAGTCGTGCTTGTACTTGCCCTCGGCCTGAACGAGGCTGGCGACCGTGATCAGCTGCCAGGGGCTCTTGAGACCCAGCTTCTTGGCGTTCGACTCGAGGTCGACCTTGCCATACTCCTGATTGGCCCGGGAGACCATCTTCTTGAGGACGGCCTCGGGCTTCATCTCCTTGGTGACCGGGTAGGCCGCGGGATAGAGGAAACCCTCCAGCCGGTCGTCGACGGCCGGGTCGTCGTCGGCCCAGTCCGGCAGCCCGAGACCGCCGACGTTCTTCTTGGCGACGTCCTTGGTGGTGCCGGCCTTGAGACCGAGCTTCGCGTCGACCATCTTGTAGACATCCCTGGTGGTCCTGCCCTCAGGAATGATCAGCAGATTCTGGCTCTTCGGGTCGATCATCATCTTCACGGCCTCGGCCGCGGACATGTGCTCGTTGAGGACGTAGACGCCCGCCTGGATCGATTTCCCCTTGGGGTTCTCGGTCTGCGCCGCGATGAAGGCGTCGACGCTCTTGACGACGCCCTTCTCCTTCAGGATGTTGCCGATCTCGTTGCCGAGGGCGCCCTTCGGGACCTCGACCTCGACCGTGCCGGAGCCCTTGCCGGTGTAGTCCGGTGCCGCGCCGAATTGTTCCTGCCAGTACGTGTAGCCGAAGTAGCCCGCCCCGCCGAGACCGCCGGCGAGGACCAGGGAGACGACGAGGCAGGCGCAGCCGTTGCGGCTCTTCTTCTTGCCCTTGCCGCGGCGTTCGCTGCCGCCGCCCCTGCGCGACTCACGCGGGTCGTCGTCGTACTCGTCATCGTCGTCACGGGGGCGCCGGACATCGCGGTCGTCGTCGACGCCCGTGAAGAAGGGGTGCGTCTCCTCCTCGGGCTCGTCCGGGTCCCAGTCGGGGTTACGCGGTGGGCCCTGTTCGGGCTCGGCCTCGCGCCGGCCCGGGGGCTGCGGCGGCGGGTACGCCTCCGGAGTGCCGTAGGGGTCGTGCGAAGCGCCGTAGTCACCCGGCCGGTTCCTGTACGCGTCCTGCGGATTGCCGTCGTACGGCGGCATCGCCGCAGGCTGCTGACCGGTGTCCCAGCCACCGTTGTACTGCTGGTGCTGCGGAGCCTGCTGGGCGTACGGGTCATGCGGGTGCTGCTGCTGCGCATACGGGTCCTGGGCGTACGGGTCATGCGGGTGCTGCGGCTGGTGCTGCCCGTACGGGTCCTGCGGCGCTCCGTACTGCTGGTACTGCTGATGCTGGGGGTACGTCTGCTGCGGCTGCTGCTGGGCATAGGGGTCCTGCGGATAGGACTGCTGCGGGCCGCCGTACTGGCTCTGGCCGTGGGCAGCCTGCTGGCCATCCCATCCCTGGTCCCCATAGAGGGGATCCTCGGGATGCCACGGTTCGGAGCCGGGGCCCCGGCCATACTCAGTCATCGATCCCCTAGAGCCGCGAGACGAACTTCCGCCTCTTGCTGTGCGGTATTTGTTCGAACACCGCCGCATCGCGCGGAACGTTACCGTATCGCGATCAGACAACCACTTCGACGGCCTCGCCCGGAGCTTTACCTGACGCCCGCTCCGACTCCAGAGCGTTCTGGAGGATCACCACAGCGGCAGCTTGGTCGATGACAGACCGGCCCTTCTTGGACTTCACACCCGAGGCTCGCAGTCCCTGACTCGCTGTCACTGTGGTCATCCTCTCGTCCACCAATCGCACCGGAATGGGTGCGGCCGAGCGGGCGACCTCCTGGGCGAAGAGCCGGACCTTGGCCGCGGCGGGCCCTTCACCGCCACCCAGGGATCTGGGCAGACCGATGATGATCTCGATGGGCTCGTACTCCTCGACGATCTGCCCCAGCCGCCGGTGGGCGGCCGGGACGTCGCGTCCCGGCACGGTCTCCACCGGCGTGGCGAGGATCCCGTCGGGGTCGCACGAGGCGACCCCGATCCGGGCATCCCCGACGTCGATCGCGAGGCGACGTCCGCGGCGCATCTGCGTCACTCCCGCCGTCACGCCGTCTCGGTGACGAGGCGCTCGACAGCGGCGATGGCCTCGCCGATCGCGCCGGGGTTCTGGCCGCCGCCCTGGGCGACGTCCGGCTTGCCGCCGCCACCGCCGCCGAGGGTCTTGGCAGCCGTACGGACCAGGTCGCCGGCCTTGAGGCCGCGTTCGCGGGCGGCCTCGTTGGTGGCAATGACGGTCAGCGGACGGCCGTTGGCCGTGGTGAACAGCGCCACGACGGCCGGACGGCCGCCCTGGATACGGCCCCGGACGTCGAGGACCAGCCTGCGCAGGTCGTCGGCGGACGTCCCGTCCGGCACCTGTCCGGTGACCAGGGCGACACCGCGTACGTCCTTGGCGGACTCGGCGAGTCCGCCGGCGGCCTGGAGGACCTTCTCCGCGCGGAACTTCTCGATCTCCTTCTCGGCGTCCTTCAGCTTGCCGAGCATGGCGGAGACCTTCTCCGGAAGCTCCTCGGGGCGGCCTTTGACCAGCTCCTGGAGCTGGGCGACGACCGTGTGCTCCTTGGCCAGGAAGTTGTACGCGTCGACGCCGACGAGGGCCTCGATACGGCGCACGCCGGAGCCGATGGACGACTCGCCGAGCAGCTTCACCAGACCCAGCTGGGCGGTGTTGTGGACGTGCGTACCGCCGCACAGCTCCTTGGAGAAGTCGCCGATGGTGACGACCCGGACCCGCTCGCCGTACTTCTCGCCGAATTCGGCGATGGCGCCCTGCTTCTTGGCCTCGTCGATCGACATGACCTCGGCCTGGACGTCGAGCTCCCGGGAGAGAACCTCGTTGATCTTCTGCTCGACGTCGGTGAGGACCGTGCCGGGGACGGCGGCGGGCGAACCGAAGTCGAAGCGGAAGCGGCCCGGCGAGTTCTCCGAACCGGCCTGGGCGGCCGTCGGGCCGAGGGCGTCACGCAGCGCCTGGTGGGTGAGGTGCGTGGCGCTGTGGGCGCGGGCGATGGCGCGGCGGCGGGTGGTGTCGATGGCGGCGTAGGCGATGGCGCCGACCGTCACCTCGCCGACCTGGACCGTGCCCTTGTGGACGGAGACGCCCGGGACCGGCTGCTGGACGTCGCGCACCTGGATGACGGCGCCGGTGTCGAGCCGGATCCGGCCCTGGTCGGCGAGCTGGCCACCACCCTCGGCGTAGAACGGCGTGCGGTCGAGGACGACCTCGACCTCGTCGCCCTCGGTGGCGGCGGGCGAGGAGATCCCGTCGACGAGGAGGCCGACGATCGTCGACTCGCCCTCGGTGGAGGTGTAGCCGGTGAACTCGGTGGAGCCCGACTTGTCGGCAACCTCGCGGTAGGCGGACAAGTCGGCATGGCCGGTCTTCTTGGCCTTGGCGTCGGCCTTGGCGCGGTCCCGCTGCTCCTTCATCAGGCGGCGGAAGCCGTCCTCGTCCACGGCGAGGCCCTGTTCGGCGGCCATCTCCAGGGTGAGGTCGATCGGAAAGCCCCAGGTGTCGTGGAGCAGGAACGCCTTGTCGCCGGCGAGGACCTTGCCGCCGGCGGCCTTGGTCTCGGTGACCGCGGTGTCGAGGATGTTGGTGCCGCCCTTGAGGGCCTTCAGGAAGGCGGCCTCTTCGGCCAGGGCGACGGTCTCGATGCGCTTGCGGTCGGTAATCAGCTCCGGGTACTGCCGGCCCATCGACTTGATGACCGTGTCGACGAGCTCGGCGACGACGGGGCCGGTGGCGCCGAGGAGGCGCATGTTGCGGACGGCGCGGCGCATGATGCGGCGCAGGACGTAGCCGCGGCCCTCGTTGCCGGGGGTGACACCGTCGCCGATGAGCATGACGGACGTACGCATGTGGTCGGTGACGACGCGGAGCGAGACGTCGGAGGTGTGGTTCTCGCCGTAGCGCACCCCGGTCAGCTCGGTGGCCTTCTCGATGACGGCCATCGAGGTGTCGATCTCGTACAGGTTCTGCACGTCCTGCAGGATCATCGCGAGGCGCTCGAGGCCGAGGCCGGTGTCGATGTTCTTGGACGGCAGGTCACCGAGGATCGGGAAGTCCTCCTTGCCGTCGCCGGCGCCCCGCTCGTACTGCATGAAGACCAGGTTCCAGATCTCCACGTACCGCTCGTCGTTGACGGCCGGGCCACCCTCGACGCCGAACTCGGGGCCGCGGTCGTAGTTGATCTCGGAGCAGGGTCCGCACGGGCCGGGGACACCCATGGACCAGAAGTTGTCCTTCTTGCCCAGACGCTGGATGCGTTCGGCCGGGACGCCGATCTTGTCGCGCCAGATCTGCTCGGCCTCGTCGTCGTCGAGGTAGACCGTGATCCACAGTCGCTCGGGGTCGAGACCGAAGCCGCCGTCCGCCACGGAGGTGGTGAGAGCCTCCCAGGCGTAGCTGATGGCGCCTTCCTTGAAGTAGTCGCCGAACGAGAAGTTCCCGCACATCTGGAAGAAGGTGCCGTGCCGGGTGGTCTTGCCGACCTCTTCGATGTCGGGCGTACGCACACACTTCTGCACGCTGGTGACGCGCGGGGCGGGCGGCTTGACCTCGCCGAGGAAGTACGGCTTGAAGGGAACCATGCCCGCGGGGACCAGCAGCAGAGTCGGGTCGTCCGCGATGAGCGACGCCGAAGGCACGACGGTGTGCCCGCGCTCCTCGAAGAAGCTCAGCCAGCGGCGACGAATTTCAGCCGACTCCATCAGTGGTCCTCATTCCGGTTGTACGAGTTGTCGTTGTACGAGTTGTAGGGGAGCTTGCGGTGGGCGGTGGCGTCTGCGGCCGGGGCGGGCTCGGCCGCTTCGACCGCGAAATGACGCTGCACCGGGAGCTCGGGGTCGACCGGTGCCTGCAGGCCCAGCGCCTCCCCCAGCTCGGCCTCGCGCCGGACCATGCCGTCGCGGACGTCGAGAGCGAAGTCCTTGAGCTTGTGACCTCCCTCGATCGCCTTGTCGGCGGCGCGCGCCGCGAGGCTCTCGGGGGTCAGCTGCTTGAGCTTCCGGTTGACCTTGGTGGTGGCCCAGACGCCGGCGGCTGCGCCGGCGGTGAACCAGAACGTACGGCGGAACATCGCTGCGTCAGTCCTTCGATCCGCGGGAGCTTCTGCCGCCGCGCTTCTTGGCCCTCGCGGACGGCACCGTACGGCCGACGATCACCGTGCGACGCGACGCCGCCCGGCGGGCCGGCTCGGCTTCCGGGGAGGTCCGGCGGCCGATGGCCTGCCGCACTCCGTAACCGAACGCGGCCACCTTGACCAGTGGTCCGCCGAAGGTCGATGCGACGGTGGTGGAGAGCGCCGAGGCGTTGGAGGTGACTTCCTGGACGTCCGTCGCGATCGCATCGACCTTGTCGAGCTGGGTCTGCGCGGAGCGCACCGTCGCGGAGGCGTCGGCAAGCAGCGGAACGGCCTGCTCGGTCACTTCCGCCACGAGCTTGGTGGTTGCCCTGAGCGTCTGGGCCAGCCTCACCAGGACGACGGCGAGGAACGAGACCAGGATCGCCCAGAAGACGGCCACCAGGATCCCGGCCACCTCTCCACCGGACACGTTGCACCGCTCTCTGGCTTGTCGAATCGTCGTCTCCCGACCCTATCGCGCCGGGGGGTGCGCCCCCTACCGCATTACGGATGGGGGGAACGGGAGTTGCACAAAGGAGATTGTACGGAGAGCTGCCACGCCAGTACTCTGCGTGTTTCATGCGACGCTCCCAGCGCCCCTCCCCCGACGATTCCCCCGACGCTCCGAGCCCCGGCACCACGGCCCGCGGCAATCTCCCGGCGGAACTGAACCGATTCGTGGGACGTGACGAGGAGCTGGCCGACCTGAGCCGTCTGCTGACGGAATCGAGACTGGTCACCGTGGTCGGGGTGGGTGGCGTGGGGAAGACCCGCTGTGCCACCCGGGCCGCAGCTCTCCTGGAGAAACGGTACTGCGACGGGGTCCGGCTGGTGGAACTGTCCACCGTCCACGACCCGGGACTGCTGGAACATGCCGTGATCGACGCGCTGGGACTCACCGATCACACCAGCCGCCCGCCCCGCACGACACTCCTCGAACATCTCACCGAACGCCGGCTCCTCCTGGTGATCGACGGCTTCGAGCATCTTGTCGATGCCTGCGCCGAGTTGGTGTGCGCGCTGCTGCGCAGGGCCCCGCAGCTGCGGGTGCTGGCCGCCGGACGGCAGCCCCTGGAGCTGGACGGCGAGGTCACCTATCCGCTCGCGCCGATGGCCGACGAGGACGCCATGACGCTGTTCGCGGAACGGGCCGCGGCGGTGCGCCCGGAGTTCCGGCTGACGGAGGACAACCGCGGATCGGCGCGGGAGCTGTGCCGTCGGCTGGACGGCATCCCACTCGCGCTGGAACTGGCCGCCGGACGGCTGCGCGCCCTGTCCACGGAACAGGTGCTGCAACGTCTGGACGACCGCTTCCGCCTGCTGACCGGCACCAGCCGCAGCGCGCAGGCGCGCCACCAGACGCTCCGTACGGCCATCGGCTGGAGTCATGAGCTGTGCGCCCCGGAGCAGCGGCTGCTGTGGGCGCGGCTGTCGGTATTCGCCGGGCAGTTCGATCTGGAGGCCGTCGAGTACATCTGCAGCAGCCCCGAGCTGCCGGCCGAGTCGGTGCTCGATGTGCTGACGGGGCTGCTGGCGCAGTCCCTGGTGCTGCGCGAGGACTCGGCGGTGGGCACCCGCTACCGGATGCTGGACACCGTGCGCGAGTACGGCGCCGAGTGGCTGGCCGCCACCGGCGACACGGACCGGTTACGACGGCGCCATCGGGACTGGTTCCTGGGGCTCGCCACCTGGTGCGAGCTCGACTGGTTCAGCCCACGGCAGGGCGAGGTCGCGGCCCGGGCCGAGAGCGAGTTGCCCAATCTGCGCCGGGCCATGGAGTGTTCGCTGGAGTGCCCGGACGAGGCCCATCTCGCGCAGTACCTGGCGGGCACGCTCTGGTTCCTCTGGGTCGGCTGCGGGCGCCTCTCGGAGGGGCGGCACTGGCTGAACCATGTACTGGAGGAGGAGACGCCGTACGAACCCTCCCGGCTCAAGGCGCTGTGGGTGCTGGGGTACGTGGCCGTGCTGCAGGGGGACGCGGTCGGGGCGGTCTCCGCGCTGCACGAGTGCCGGGAGGAGGCGGACCGGGCCGGTGACGCCACGGCCCAGGCCTACGCGGTGCACCGCACGGGCTGTCTGGCCCTCGTCACGGACGACATGGTCCGCGCCGAGGAGCTGCTGCAGGACGCGCTGGTGCGCTACCGGGACCTCGGCGAGATGAACAGCAACGTGCTGATGGCCCAGATCGAACTGGCGATGGCGGTCGGGTTCCGCGGGGACCTGGAGGCCGCGGCCGAGATCTGCCAGGAGGTCAAGGAGGTCTGCGAGGACCACGGGGAGCGGTGGGCACTCTCGTACGCGCTCTATGTGCTGGCCTACGCACAGCTGCAGCAGGGGCGGCCGGAGCGCGCCCGGGAGCTGCTCCGGGAGTCGCTGGCGATCGGCCACGCCTTCCACGACCTGCTCGGGTCCGTCCTCGCCATGGAGCTGCTGGCACTGGTCACGGCGGTCGAGGGGGATGCGGCGGAGGCGGCGGTGCTGCAGGGGGCCGCCGAGCGGTTCTGGCCGTCGGTGGGGCTGCCGCTGTTCGGTTCGGTGTACTACGGCAGGCCGCGGGCGGAGTGCGAGCGGCTGGCGCGGCGTGAGCTGGGCGACGCACGGTACGAATCGGGTCGTCGGGCGGGTGCGCAGCTGGATCCGGACGCGGCGGTGGCACGGGCGCTGGCGTGCCTGCCCGTGGACCGTCCGGGCGTGAAGGGACAGCGGCGTGGTCCCGTACCGGCCCCGGACGGCAGAACGCGGAAGCCCGCCACCTCCCCGACATCGGGGAGGGGCGGGCCTGAGCGCTGGTGAGAGCGGCTACGCCTGGATCAGCGGGCGTAGTACTCGACGACGAGCTGCTCGTCGCAGATCACCGGGATCTCCTTGCGGTTCGGGTCCCGGTCCAGGCGGAAGGCCAGGGCCTTCAGGTTCACCTGCAGGTAGCGCGGGGTCTCGCCGTCGGGGGCGTAACCACCCTCGCGGGCCACCTGGAAGGGGTGCTTGTCGCGGCTGCGCTCGCGGACCATCACGATGTTGTCGGGACGGACGCGGAAGGACGGCTTGTCGACCTTGCGGCCGTCGACCTCGATGTGGCCGTGGACGACCATCTGGCGGGCCTGGTAGATCGTGCGGGCGATGCCCGAACGCAGGACCAGCGCGTCGAGACGGCGCTCGAGCTCGACGACGAGCGCCTCGCCCGTCTTGCCCTCGGCCTTCTTGGCCCGGTCGTAGGCGCGCGCCATCTGGCGCTCGCTGATGTCGTACTGGGCGCGCAGACGCTGCTTCTCGAGCAGACGGACCTTGTAGTCCGAGTTCTGCTTGCGGCCACGGCCGTGCTCGCCCGGCGGGTAGGGGCGGGCCTCGAAGTACTTGACGGCCTTCGGCGTCAGGGCGATGCCGAGCGCACGAGACTTCTTGACCTTGGGACGCGACTGATTAGGCACGTTCTCCAGACCTCCGTTGTGGGTTAGGTTAGGCTCACCTTACTCAAGGAGATCGCATGTCTCGCCCTGGGAACACCACACACGTCACGGACAGCACTGACAGCGTCGACGCCATCGAGGGCGCCGATACGACGGAGGACCGATCAGATCGTGGTCAGCCGCGTCCCAGCGGGCTTGAAAACACTCGGATGCCGTCAGCAGCCGAGCGCACACGAACTCTCGTACAGAGTACCTGTTCGGCGGTACTGCTCATCCCCGGGCTGACCACAGCCGGTTTCGACCAGCTGGTGCCGCTGGATCGCAGCGTAGGCCCCGAGGGCGATCTGTTCCTCGAATTCCCCGCAGATTCCCCGGCCGTACGGGCTGCCACGCGCGCCCAGGACGACGAGCTGACCGCAGTGCTGGAGATCACGGACGTCGCACCGGTCTCCGTACCGCACCGCATCCGTGGCCGCGGCTGGATCTCCGGATGGCTCACCTCCGTACCGGGGATGGCCGGGCCCGGACGGATGATGCTGCGGCTGGAGACCGGCGAGGCGTACGTCGACGATCTGTGGGGCGCCCAGGACGTCGAGCCGGAGGAATTCCGGGATGCCGCCGCCGACCCGCTCGTCGCCCACGAGGCGGAGCTGCTGCAGCATCTGCATGCGGCGCACGGCGAACAGGTGGCGCTGCTGTGCGGGCTGCTGGGCGAGCGGGCGGACGACAGCTGCGCGGCCCACCGGCCCTCGGTCGTGCCGGTCGCGCTCGACCGGCACGGGCTGCGGGTGCGCTTCTGCGAGGCCGACGGGCGGTGCTTCGACGCACGCTTCGATTTCCCCCAGCCGGTGCGCGACGTCACCGAACTGCGCCACGCGATGCACACACTGTTCGAAGCGGCCGCACGCTGAACGGATGCCCCACCGTCCGGAGGAGGAGCTCTACGCGTCTGTGACGTCGTCGGAGCCGCCGCGGCCCAGCCGGTCGCGGACCCGGTCCACCACATCCGCGTACCGCGCCTCGGCGCCGTACCGCGTGGGCCGGTAGTAGCGTTTGTCGGCGACCGCGTCCGGGGCGTACTGCTGGGCTGCGATCCCGCCGGGGACATCGTGCGGATAGACGTAGCCCTGTGCATGGCCCAGCTTGGCGGCCCCCTTGTAGTGGCCGTCGCGCAGATGGGCCGGGACCGGGCCTGCCAGGCCGTTGCGCACATCCGCCTGGGCGGCGGAGATCGCCAGCGTCGCCGCATTGGACTTGGGGGCGAGCGCCAGCGCGATCGTGGCATGGCTGAGGGTGAGCGCCGCCTCCGGGAATCCGATCATGGCGACGGCCTGGGCGGCGGCGACCGCTATGGGCAGCGCCGTGGCGTCGGCGAGGCCGATGTCCTCGCTGGCGGAGATCATCAGCCGCCGGGCGATGAACCGCGGGTCCTCCCCCGCCTCTATCATCCGGGCCAGATAGTGCAGCGCCGCGTCCACGTCGGAGCCGCGGATCGACTTGATCAGCGCGCTCGCCACGTCGTAGTGCTGGTCGCCGTCCCGGTCGTACTTCACGGCTGCCCGGTCGACGGTCGCCTCGACCGTCTGGAGGGTGACCTCCTTCTCCTGCATGGCGAGGGCCGCACCGGCCGCCGCCTCCAGCGCCGTCAGCGCGCGGCGCGCGTCACCGCCCGCGATGCGCAGCAGATGGGCCTCGGCATCCTCGGGCAGTGTGACCGCGCCGCCGAGGCCGCGCTCGGCGGTCAGGGCGCGGCGCATCAGGGCGCGCAGATCGTCGTCGGTGAGTGATTCGAGGGTCAGGAGCAGCGAGCGCGACAGGAGCGGCGAGATGATCGAGAAGTACGGGTTCTCGGTCGTCGCGGCGATGAGCGTCACCCAGCGGTTCTCCACGGCCGGCAGCAGTGAGTCCTGCTGGGCCTTGGAGAAGCGGTGGATCTCGTCGAGGAAGAGGACGGTCTCCTTGCCGTAGCCACCGGTGGCGCGGCGGGCGCCCTCGATGACGGCCCGTACTTCCTTGACCCCCGCGGTGATCGCGGAGAGCTCGACGAAGCGCTTGTTGGTGGCCTTGCTGACCACGTACGCCAGAGTCGTCTTGCCGATGCCGGGCGGGCCCCAGAGGATCACCGACGACGGGCCGGCAGGTCCGCCGCTCCCTTCGCCGACGAGGCGGCGCAGCGGCGAGCCCGGCTTCAGCAGATGCTGCTGGCCGACGACCTCGTCGAGGGTACGAGGGCGCATCCGGACAGCGAGGGGGCTGCTGGACGGGTCCTTCTCCTGGCGGTCTTCGGCGGCTGCGGTAAAGAGGTCGGGCTCCACGTTTTGAAGCCTATGTCACGGCACTGACAGCCCGGCCGGGCCGGTGCCCGCTCCCGGCTCGGACGGTCAGCTGGTCCAGAAGTCCCACCAGCGGGTCAGGATCAGCATGCCGATGATGCCGACCCAGAGGACCGGCGGCACCCAGTGGAACTCCGTGAGTGCGTTGCGCAGCCAGTTCGGCGCGGGCAGGATCCGGTGCTTGATGTTGTGCGTGGTGACGTAGCAGAACATGAAGATCGTGGCGACCCAGGCCAGGCAGCACCACAGGCAGAGCGAGTTGATGTTGTACAGCGACTGGTACTGCAGCCAGGTGCAGAAACCGACGCCGAACAGTGTGCCCGCGTTGAGGCCGAGCCAGTACCAGCTGCGGAAGCGGGCGCCGGCGAGCAGGGCCAGGCCGATGCCGATGACGACGGAGTAGGTGACGAGTCCGAGCATCGGGTTCGGGAACCCGAAGGCGGACGCCTGCTCGCTCTTCATGATGTTGCCGCACGAGACCACGGGGTTGAGGCTGCAGCCCGGTGTGAAGCTGGGGTCCTCGAGCAGCTTGAACTTGTCGATCGTGATGACCCAGGCGGCGAGGAGGGCGGCGGCACCGGTGATCACCAGCAGCAGTGCGAACGCACGGCTGCCGCCGATGGTCCTCTTCCGGCCGTCCTCGTCCTGGTCCGAGGAGGGATGGTCAACCGCTGCAGTCGTCATATCGCCGTTCCATCAGTGAGTGGCCTGCTGGGCATGGTCATTGTGCCGCATCACCTCATCTGCCATCCGTTCGATGGACATAAAGATGTGCGGAGAGACGCACACACGGCGGCAGGGAACGCGCGGCTTTCGCGAGCCACTCCTCACCGCGACCGAACCGGCAGGGGGCTGTACGGGGGCTGCCCAGGCATTACGGACGGCTGACAGCCACGACGACGCCCCGCCCCGGCTTCCCCCCGCAGACCGCCGTCTTCCCGGTTCGGTCTCGTCCGCCAGGATGAACCGGCTCCCGCGGAGTTGACGGCACAGGGGCGGTGACGCACTGTGCCCGCCCGGCGGACCGGGCGGGCACAGTCGAAGGCGGTGGATCAGGCCAGCTTCTGCTGGATCTCGGCGACCAGCGCGTCGAGCGCGACCGCCTGCTGCTCGCCCGACTCCATGTCCTTCAGCTGGACCACGCCCTCGGCGAGATCACGTTCGCCCGCGACGACGGTGAAGCGGGCGCCGGACCGGTTGGCGCTCTTCATCGCGCCCTTGAGACCGCGCCCGCCGAACGCGAAGTCGGCGGCTACGCCCACTCGGCGCAACTCCGTCACCTTGGCGAACAGCACCCGGCGGGCCTCCTCGCCGAGCGGCACCGCGAAGACGCTGGTGGACGAGGGCAGTTCGAGCTCGATGCCCTCGGCCTCCAGTGCGAGCACCGTACGGTCCACGCCGAGCGCCCAGCCGACCGACGGGAGCGCCGGGCCGCCGATCATCTCGGACAGGCCGTCGTAGCGGCCGCCGCCGCCGACCGCGGACTGCGAGCCGAGCCCGTCGTGGACGAACTCGAAGGTGGTGCGGGTGTAGTAGTCGAGGCCGCGGACGAGCTTCTCGTCGTCCTCGTACACCACACCCGCCGCGGTCAGCAGATCGCGGACCTCCTCGTGGTACGCCTTGCACGCGTCGCACAGGTAGTCACGCAGGACCGGTGCGCCGACGAGCTGCTTCTGCACCTCGGGGCGCTTGTCGTCGAGGACCCGCAGCGGGTTGAGGTCGATGCGGCGGCGGGTGTCGTCGTCCAGGTCGAGCTCGCGCAGGAACTCCTGGAGCGCGTCCCGGTAGACGGGACGGCACTCCTTGTCGCCCAGCGAGTTCAGCAGGATCCGGAAATTCTGCAGCCCCAGCGTGCGGTACGCCTGGTCGGCCAGGATGATCAGCTCGGCGTCCAGTGCCGGGTCCTCGGCGCCGATCGCCTCGGCACCGACCTGCGAGAAGTGCCGGTAGCGGCCCTTCTGCGGACGCTCGTAGCGGTAGTACGAGCCGGAGTACCAGAGCTTGACCGGCAGGTTGCCGAGCTTGTGGAGGTTGGCCTCCAGTGCGGCACGCAGCACCGACGCGGTGCCCTCGGGACGCAGCGCCAGCTCGGAGCCGCCCTTGGTGGTGAGGGTGTACATCTCCTTGCTCACGATGTCGGTGGACTCACCGACTCCGCGCGAGAAGAGCGCGACGTCCTCGAAGCCGGGCGTCTCGATGTAGCCGTAGCCGGAGTTCTTCAGCGGTGCGGAGAGCGCCTCGCGCACCGCGAGGTACTTCGCGGAGTCGGGCGGGGTCAGGTCGTACGTGCCCTTGGGGGCCTTGAAGGTGCTCACGGTTCTAACTCTCGTCACATTCCTCGTCGGGGCGCGGCCAGCCCGTGCAGATACGGGTTCGAGGCGCGCTCGCGGCCGATGGTCGTCTGGGGGCCGTGGCCGGACAGCACCACGGTCGAGTCGTCGAGCGGCAGGCACACACGGGCCAGCGACTCGAGCAGCTCGGCGTGGTCGCCGCCGGGCAGGTCGGTACGTCCGACGGAGCCGGCGAAGAGCAGGTCGCCCGAGAAGAGGACCTGCGGAACATCCGCGGCCTCAGGCATCCTGAACGTCACCGACCCCTTGGTATGGCCGGGCGCATGCGCGACACCGAACTCCAGACCGGCCAGCAGCAGCTGGGCACCGTCGGTCAGCTCCTTGACGTCGTCCGGCTCCCCCACCGTCAGCTCGCCCATGAGCGGCATCCCGATGGAGCGGCCGAGGGCCTTCTCCGGGTCGCTCATCATGTACCGGTCCTCGGGGTGGATCCAGGCGGGGACATCGTGCGCGCCGCACACCGGGACGACCGAGGCGACATGGTCGATGTGCCCGTGGGTGAGCACTACGGCGACGGGCTTCAGCCGATGCTTCTTCAGCGCGTCCTCGACTCCCTGGGTGGCCTGGTGGCCCGGGTCGATGATCACGCACTCCTCACCGGCGGCGGGGGCGACCACATAGCAATTGGTCCCCCAGGCCCCGGCGGGGAACCCGGCAATGAGCACGATCGTCCTTAATGGTCGTCCGACGGAGGGGTGCGGCCGACTGCGGCTGAGAAGGTCGCGGCAGTTCAGAGCCTACCGGCGCTCCTCATTCCACAGCTAACCCATATACGGTACGGGGCAACCCAGGCCCGATCACACGACGTACAAGGAGATCACCCGGTGGTCAGCAGCGATCAGCGGCGGCGGCAGCTCGCCAGGGAGAAGTTCGAGCGGCAGCAGCAGCGCCGGGAGGAGGCCCGCCGCAGGACCAGGCGACTCACCGTCGTCATCGCGTCCGCGCTGGCCGTGGTGGCGGTCGTGGGAGTCACCGCGTTCGTCTCCCTCGGCGGCGACGACAAGGACAAGAACGACGCGGCGTCGAGCACCAGCCCGTCCCCCTCGCCCTCGCCCTCGGCGAGCCAGAGCAGTGCGCCCGAGCCCGCGATGAAGATCGACAAAAAGTCGAAGTACACGATGTCGCTCAAGACGAGCCAGGGCGACATCGCGTTCACGATGGATGCGGCGAAGACCCCGCACACGACGAACTCGTTCAAGTCGCTCGCGGACAAGGGCTTCTTCGACGGTACGAAGTGTCACCGCCTCACCACGCAGGGCATTTTCGTCCTGCAGTGCGGTGACCCCAAGGGCGACGGCACGGGCGGCCCGGGCTACACGATCCCGGACGAGAACCTGACCGCGCTGGGCAAGGCGGGCAAGGACGGCACGGTGACGTACCCGGCGGGCACGGTGGCGATGGCCAACACCGGTCAGGCGCACACCGGCGGCAGCCAGTTCTTCCTGGTGTACAAGGACAGCAAACTGCCGCCGAGCTACACGCCGTTCGGCACGATGGACGCCGCCTCGCTGAAGGCCGTGAAGGCGGTCGGGACCGCCGGTGTCACCGGTGGCGCGGCCGACGGTGCCCCGAAGAAGGCCGTCACCATCTCGAAGGCGGCCGTCGACAAGGCCTGAGCCGACCGGGGCGGCCGGCCCGGCGAGTCCGGTCCGGCCGCCGGGGTGCGGGCCGAAGAATTCGGCCGCGCTGAGTGCGGACAGCCGGGCGGCCGGTCGCCTAGATTGGCGTTGTGCAGGGCGGGCGCGCAGCCCGCCCCAGGAAACTGTGGACGATGCCAGGGGGGCGAACCCTCTCACAGGCATCAGGTGGAGGAGGCGCTGTGAGCAGCGACCCGTGGGGCCGCGTCGACGAGACGGGCACCGTGTACGTGCGTACAGCCGATGGCGAGCAGGTCGTCGGATCGTGGCAGGCTGGCTCACCCGAGGAGGCTCTGGCCTACTTCGAGCGCAAGTACGAGGGCATCGTGGTCGAGATCGGCCTCCTCGAACGGCGGGTGAAGACCACCGACCTGTCGGCGAAGGACGCAACGACCGCCATCGAGCATCTGCGTCAGCAGGTCGACGAGCATCACGCGGTCGGTGATCTCGACGCATTGCGGAAGCGCCTTGACGCGCTGGTCGCGACGGTCGAGTCCCGCCGCGAGGAGCGCAAGGTCCAGAAGGCGAAGCAGACCGACGAGGCGAAGCACGCCAAGGAGGCGCTGGTCGTCGAGGCCGAGGAGCTGGCGCAGAGCGAGCAGTGGCGCTCCGCGGGCGAGCGGCTGCGGGCGCTCGTCGACACGTGGAAGGGCCTGCCGCGGCTCGACCGCAAGTCGGACGACGAGCTGTGGCACCGCTTCTCACACGCGCGCTCGGCGTTCTCCAAGCGCCGCAAGGCGCACTTCGCCTCGCTGGACGCCCAGCGCGAGGAGGCCCGCAAGGCCAAGGAGAAGCTGGTCGTCGAGGCCGAGGCGCTGTCCGGTTCCACCGACTGGGGGACCACGGCCGCGCGCTACCGCGATCTCATGACGGAGTGGAAGGCGGCGGGCCGCGCCCAGCGCGAGGCGGAGGACGATCTGTGGAACCGCTTCCGCGGTGCGCAGGACGTCTTCTTCGCCGCCCGCAGCGAGGTCTTCGCCGAGCGGGACGCCGAGCAGGGCGAGAACCTCAAGCTGAAGGAGGAGCTCGCGGTCGAGGCCGAGAAGCTGGTGCCGGTGAAGGACCTGAAGGCGGCGAGGGCCGCGTTCCGTGCCATCAACGAGCGCTGGGAGGCCATCGGCCATGTGCCGCGTGACGCCCGCCCGAAGATCGAGGGGCGGATGCAGGCGGTGGAGCGGGCGCTCCAGGAGGCCGAGGAGTCCGAGTGGCGCCGGACGAACCCGGAGGCGCGTGCGCGCGCCGAGGGTCTGACCGGTCAGCTGCAGGCTGCCGTGGACAAGCTGCGTACGCAGATCGACACGGCGCGCGCCGCGGGCAACAACGCCCGGGCCGACAAGCTGGCCCGTGAGCTGGAGGGCCGCCAGGCACTGCTGGACCAGGCGCTGAAGGGCCTGGAGGAGTTCGGCGGCTGAGCAGGACACCGCACACAAGGAAGGGGCTCCCGTACGTGACGTACGGGAGCCCCTTCCTTGTGTGTGCGGGGTGCGCTTACGGCCTGCGGGCCGAGGTCACCCGGTAGACGTCGTAGACGCCCTCCACGCCCCGTACGGCCTTCAGGACGTGTCCGAGGTGCTTCGGGTCGCCCATCTCGAAGGTGAAGCGCGAGGTGGCCACCCGGTCCCGCGAGGTCTGCACGGCTGCGGACAGGATGTTGACGTGCTGGTCGGACAGGATGCGTGTGACGTCCGAGAGCAGCCGCGACCGGTCGAGTGCCTCGACCTGGATGGCGACCAGGAAGACCGAGGACTGGGTGGGTGCCCATTCGACCTCGAGGATCCGCTCCGGCTGCTGCGACAGCGAGTCGACGTTGACGCAGTCGGCGCGGTGCACGGAGACGCCGCTGCCGCGGGTGACGAAGCCGATGATCGGGTCGCCGGGTACGGGCGTACAGCAGCGGGCCAGTTTGACCCAGACGTCCTCGACGCCCTTGACGACCACACCCGGATCGGTGTTGGAGCGGCGCTTGTGGCGGCTGCGGGACGGCGGCGTGCTCTCCGCGAGATCCTCGTTGGCGGCGTCCTCCCCGCCGAGCGCCTGCACCAGCTTCTGCACGACGCCCGCGGCCGCGACATGGCCCTCGCCGATCGCCGCATAGAGCGACGAGATGTCGGGGTAGCGCATCTCGTGGGCGAGCGTGACCAGCGAGTCCCCGGTCAGGATCCGCTGGATCGGCAGGTTCTGCTTGCGCATGGCACGCGCGATGGCGTCCTTGCCCTGCTCGATCGCCTCGTCGCGGCGCTCCTTGGAGAACCATGCGCGGATCTTGTTCCGGGCACGCGGCGACTTGACGAAGCCGAGCCAGTCCCGGGACGGTCCCGCGCCGGCCGCCTTGGAGGTGAAGACCTCCACCAGGTCGCCGTTGTCGAGGGTCGATTCGAGCGGTACGAGCCGCCCGTTGACCCGTGCTCCTATGGTCCGGTGGCCGACCTCCGTGTGCACGGCGTACGCGAAGTCGACCGGTGTCGCACCCGCGGGGAGCGCTATGACGTCGCCCTTGGGCGTGAAGACGAAGACCTCGTTGCGGGAGAGGTCGAAGCGCAGCGAGTCCAGGAACTCGCTGGGGTCCTCGGTCTCCTTCTGCCAGTCCAGGAGCTGGCGCAGCCACGCCATGTCGTTGACGGTGTCCTGGCCGCGGCCGGTGTTCTTCGGCACGTCGGTACGGACCTTGGAGGCGCCCGCGACGGCCTCCTGCTTGTACTTCCAGTGGGCGGCGATGCCGTACTCGGCGCGGCGGTGCATGTCGAAGGTGCGGATCTGCAGCTCGACCGGCTTGCCGCTGGGACCGATCACCGTGGTGTGCAGCGACTGGTACATGTTGAACTTGGGCATCGCGATGTAGTCCTTGAACCGGCCGGGGACCGGATTCCATCGCGCGTGCACGGTGCCGAGTGCGGCATAACAGTCGCGGACGGTGTCGACGAGGACGCGGATGCCCACCAGGTCGTAGATCTCGGCGAAGTCCCGGCCCCGCACGATCATCTTCTGGTAGACGCTGTAGTAGTGCTTCGGGCGTCCGGTGACGGTGGCCTTGATCCGGGCTGCGCGCAGGTCGGCCTGGACCTCGTCGGTCACTATGGCGAGGTACTCGTCGCGCTTGGGCGCCCGCTCGGCGACGAGACGGACGATCTCGTCGTACATCTTGGGGTAGAGGATCGCGAAGGCGAGGTCCTCCAGTTCCCACTTGATGGTGTTCATGCCCAGCCGGTGTGCCAGGGGCGCGTAGATCTCCAGCGTCTCGCGGGCCTTCTTCTCCTGCTTCTCCCGCTTGAGATAGCGCATGGTGCGCATGTTGTGCAGCCGGTCGGCGAGCTTGATGACGAGGACCCGGGGGTCCTTCGCCATGGCGACGACCATCTTGCGTACGGTCTCGGCCTGCGCCGCCTCGCCGAACTTGACCTTGTCGAGCTTGGTCACGCCGTCGACGAGCAGCGCCACCTGGTCGCCGAAGTCGCGGCGCAGCGTGTCGAGGCCGTACTCGGTGTCCTCGACCGTGTCGTGCAGCAGGCCCGCCATCAGCGTCGCCGGGTCCATGCCGAGTTCGGCGAGGATCGTCGTGACGGCGAGCGGGTGCGTGATGTACGGGTCGCCGCTCTTGCGCTTCTGGCCGCGGTGCCAGCGCTCGGCGACCTGGTAGGCGCGCTCGATCTGACGCAGCGTGGACGTCTCGATCTTGGGGTCGTTGCTGCGGACGGCACGCAGCAGCGGTTCGAGGACCGGGTTGTACGGGCTGGAGCGCTGCACCCCGAGCCGGGCGAGCCTGGCCCGTACCCGGTTGGAGGAACCGCCGGAACGAGCCACGGCGCCGGCCGGAGCCACGGGCTTGACGGCGGGCTTGGCCGGGGGCTTCGGCGCTGTCGGCGCCGGCGAGGCCGGGGCCGGCCGGTCGGCGGCGGACCCGTTCGCCTTGACGGGCGCCTGCGCCGCGCTGCGCACGGGTTCGGGGGCCGGGGGCTTCGGCTTCTCCTTCGCCACGGGCTGCTTCTTCTCGGGCGTGGCTGGGACCGCCGCGGGCTTGTCGGGCTGCGGGGCGGCGACTGGCTGGGCCTCGTCTGGCAAGAGCGCTCCTCGTGCGGATCCGGACTCCCGGAAAGGCCATCGTATCGACCCTGCGGCCGGAGCTCCCCCGGGGACGGTGAGACCTTTCACAACGCGGGACGGGCACCCGGCTGTTCCCGGGCGCCCGTCCTGTGTGTGCGATTGTGCCGTCCGCGTACGGTCCGCTACCGCGGGCGACGCTCAGATCGTGATCAGAGCCTCCAGCGGGGCACCCGCGAGCCCCGGCTCCAGCCGGGCCCGGCCGGCGAGAAAGCCGAGCTCCATGAGGACCGCGACGCCCGCGACCTGGGCACCGGCCCGACGGATCAGCTCCAGCGAGGCCTCGGCGGTGCCGCCGGTGGCGAGGACGTCGTCGATCACCATGATCCGGTCGTCGGGGGCGAGGTCCTCGGCGTGGATCTCGATCTCCGCGGTGCCGTACTCCAGCTCGTACGCCTGGCTGAGCGTGGCTCCGGGCAGCTTCCCGGCCTTGCGGACGGGTACGAACCCGAGCCCGGCCCGGACCGCGACCGGCGCGGCCAGGATGAAGCCGCGCGCCTCCAGACCCACGATCTTCGTGGCGCCGTGCCGGACGCACAGCTCCGCGAGGGAGTCGGTGAGAGCCGTGAACGCCACCGGGTCCGCGAGCAGCGGGGTGATGTCCTTGAACATCACCCCCGGCTTCGGGTAGTCCGCCACATCACGGATCCGGCTGAGCAGCAGTTCCCTGATGCTCTCGGTGGTGCTGGTCATCAGCGCTTCCCCGGGGTCCGGCCGTGGCCCCTGGGCTGCTGGCGCTGACCGACCACCGCAGCGGTGGGTGCCGCGTCCACGGGGACGTCGTCGTCGTACGACTGCTCGTCCTCGGCCGACTCGCCCTTGGCGGCGGCTGCCGCGCGCTTGGCGAGGATCCGCTTCTTCAGGGCCTTCATCTGCGGCTCGCGTTCCTTGAGGTCGGCGACCAGCGGGGTGGCGATGAAGATCGAGGAGTACGCACCGGCGGCGAGGCCGACGAAGAGCGACAGCGAGATGTCGTTCAGCATGCCGGCGCCGAGGACACCGCCACCGATGAACAGCAGACCGGCGACCGGCAGCAGCGCCACGACGGTGGTGTTGATGGAACGGACCAGCGTGCCGTTGATCGAGCGGTTGGCGATCTCGCTGTACGTCCACCGGGTCTGCTTGGTGATCCCCTTCGTGCCCTCCTTGAGGCTGTCGAAGACGACGACCGTGTCGTACAAGGAGTAACCGAGGATGGTCAGCAGACCGATCACGGTGCCCGGAGTGACCTCGAAGCCGACCAGGGCGTAGATACCCACCGTGATCGTGATGTCGTGGATCAGCGCGACCAGGGCCGCGATCGCCATCCGCCACTCGAACGCGATGGCGAGGTAGATCACCACGAGGATCATGAAGATGCCGAGGCCGGTCCAGGCCTTGTTGGCGATCTGCTCACCCCAGCTGGGGCCGACCAGGTCGGCGTTGATCTTCTCCTCGGGAACCTTGAGGTCCTTGGAGAGCTCCGCCTTGATCGCGTCGGACTTCGCCAGGTCGACTTCGGTGATCTGAATACGCAGACCGCCGTTGCCGAGCTTCTGGACGATCGCCTGGTGGCCGGAGGCGGAGACCGCGGACTCCTCCGCCTGGGCGACCGAGGCACTGGTCGACGGAGTGGTGAAGACCGCGCCGCCCTTGAACTCGATCCCCATGTTGAGGCCGCTGACCGCCAGGGCCACGACAGCCGTGATGGTGATCAGGATCGAGATGCCGTACCAGATCTTGCGCTTGCCGATGAAGTCGTAACCGACCTCGCCGCGGTAGAGCCGGGAGCCGAGACTGCCGAGTCGCGACATCTCACGCCTCCTTCGGGTCGGTGGGGGCGTTGACACGACGCGTGCGGCGCAGCGGCGGCTTGGCGCCGAGCCGCTTCGGGTCCAGGCCGGACCACGGATGACCGCCGGAGAAGAACTTCGTACGGGCCATCAGCGTCATGACGGGCTTGGTGAAGAGGAACACCACGACCACGTCGAGCAGGGTGGTGAGACCCAGCGTGAAGGCGAAGCCCTGGACCTTGCCGACGGTGACGATGAAGAGCACCGCGGCGGCGAGGAACGACACGAAGTCGGAGACCAGGATGGTGCGCCGGGCGCGCGGCCAGGCGCGCTCGACGGCCGGACGCAGTGTGCGGCCGTCGCGGATCTCGTCCCGGATGCGTTCGAAGTACACGATGAACGAGTCCGCGGTGATACCGATCGCCACGATGGCACCACAGACCGCGGGGAGGTTCAGCGCGAAGCCGATGGCCGGGCCGAGCAGCGACATGAGCGTGTAGGTCAGGACGCCGGACACCAGGAGGCTCAGGAGCGCGATGAGCGCAAGGCCGCGGTAGTAGGCCACCAGGTAGATGACGACCAGGGCCAGACCGATCGCACCGGCGATCAGGCCCGCCTGGAGCTGCTCACCGCCGAGCGCGGCGGTGACGGTGGTGACCGTGTCCTCGTCGAAGGACAGCGGGAGCGCACCGTACGACAGCACGTTCGCCAGGTCCTGGGCGGACTGCTGGGTGAAGCTGCCGGAGATCTCGGCGCTGCCGCTGAGCGTCTCGTTCACCTGGGGCGCGGAGACGACCTCGCCGTCGAGCGCGATGGCGAACTGGTTCATCGGCGACTGCTGCTGGGACAGCTTGGAGGTGATCTGCTGGAACTTCTTCGAACCCTTGTCGGTGAAGTCCATCTGCACGATCCACATGCCGCGCTGCTGGTCGATCGTGGCCTTGGCGCTGTCCACGTCCGTACCGGAGACCTCGGCCGGGCCGAGGACGTACTTGGCGTCACCCTCGGAGCTGCACGCGATCGTGGTGTCGGTGGGCTTCGCGTTGGCACCGGCCTTCGCACGGCCGGCCTTGGTGGAGCAGTCCAGAGCGGCGAACCGCTTCTGGAGCTCGGCGGTGGCCGGGTCGACCGAGGCCGAGGGGCTCGCGGACGCCTTCGGCGTGCCGGAGGCACTGGCGCTGGGGCTGGGCGACGTGTCCTTCGTCAGGGCGCCGGTGACCGCGCGGCCCTGGGTGGTGGCGCCGGCCGAGGGGGTGGCCTTCGAACCGGACGCCGTCTCCTTGTCGCTGGGCGAGGCGCTCGGCTTAGCCGAACCGGATGCCGAGGGGCTGGCCGTGTCGGTGGGCGTGGCCTGGCCTGCGGTAACCGTGAGCACGGGCCGGAAGTAGAGCTGGGCGGTCGTACCGACCTGTTCCCGGGCCTGCTTCGAGTTCGTCCCCTTGGGGATGTTGACGATGATGTTGTCCCGGCCCTGGGTCTGGACCTCGGCCTCCGAGACACCCAGACCATTGACACGGCGTTCGATGATGCTGACCGCGGTGTCCATGTTGGTCGGGTTGATCGCGTCAGGCTTGCCGGGCTGGCTCTTCGCCTTGAGCGTGATCGACGTGCCGCCCGCCAGGTCAATACCCAGCCGAGGCGTGGTGTGACCGGACAAGAACATCCCGCCGGTGAGCGCGACCATGGCGATCAGGATCAGAGCCAGGGCACGCCCCGGCCTGCCCTGGCCGCCGGACGGCCCTCGGCCCTTCTTCGGTGCTGCCACCTTCTCGTTTCTCCCTGTCCAACCGCCCCGCGCCGGGTACGCGCCCGAGCGGCCACGAAGTGTTGTGGGGACCTGCCCCCGCAGAAGACCGCACGTTCCGGGGGATGCCGGACGCCGGTAGGCTCACAGCATCCCCCGGGTCATGCCCTACTTCGCGTCGGCCTCGCCGTCGGCCTTCTCATCGGCCTTCACGTCCTTCGGCTCGGCCTTCGGCTCGACGTCGTCGGCCTCGGCCTTCTTGCCCAGGTCGATCTTGGCGTTGTCCGAGGAGTCGTCGTCCGCGTCGGCCTCGACGTGCTCGTCGGAGCCGGTCGCCTCGGTCAGCGAGGAGGCGTCGTCCGGCACGATCGCGCCGTCGATGTCGTCGCCGTCACCGTGGACGATCCGGTTGTACTCCGCGTCGTCGAGGACGGCGCCGATGGCGTTCTTGGCGTAGATGGCGTGGACGCCGGGGGCGACCTCAAGGACAACCGTGTCGTCGTGCAGCTCCTTGACGGTGGCGTACATGCCCCCGATCGTCCGGACGCCGGTGCCGGGCTGCATGTCGTTGCGCATCTGCGCGGCGGCAGCCTGCTTCTTCTTGGCGGACCGGGTCATCAGGAACATGGCCCCGATGAGCACGATGAAGGGGAGGAGAGTCACGGGATTCACGGGACGAGTTTCCTTCGCACGACCGCGCTGAAATGCGGCCTGATCTACGGGGGTGGGCACGCCGCCCTGTACGGACGGCATCGGCGGAGTCTAAGCGAGTCCGCATCGATGGAACAACGCCCAGCATGGCACCGCGGTTCCTGATCTGGGCCAACCTGTGACGCATCACGCCCCAAAAAGACCCTGTTGTCCTTTTCCACCGTGGGACGGGGGGACGAGACCCAGATGGGCCCAGGCCGCCGGGGTGGCGACCCGGCCCCTCGGCGTCCTGGCCAGCAGACCTTCCCGTACCAGGAAGGGCTCCGCGACCTCCTCGACCGTCTCGCGCTCCTCCCCCACGGCCACTGCGAGGGTGGACAGGCCCACCGGGCCGCCGCCGAAGAGCTTCAGCAGCGCGCCGAGCACCGCCCGGTCCAGCCGGTCCAGGCCCCTGGCGTCGACCTCGTACACCCTGAGTGCCGCGGCGGCGACGGTGCGGTCGATCCGGCCGTCCCCCTTGACCTGGGCATAGTCGCGGACGCGGCGTAGCAGCCGGTTGGCGATACGGGGCGTACCGCGGGAGCGGCCGGCGATCTCGGCGGCGCCGTCGGCGTCTATCGCAACGTCGAGGAGGCGGGCCGAGCGGTGGATGACGCGTTCCAGTTCGGCGGGGGCGTAGAACTCCATGTGGCCGGTGAAGCCGAAGCGGTCGCGCAGCGGGGGCGGCAGGAGTCCGGCCCGGGTGGTGGCGCCGACCAGGGTGAAGGGCGGCAGCTCCAGCGGGATGGCCGTGGCGCCGGGGCCCTTGCCGACGATGACGTCGACCCGGAAGTCCTCCATCGCCATGTAGAGCATCTCTTCGGCGGGCCGTGACATGCGGTGGATCTCGTCGAGGAAGAGGACCTCGCCTTCCTGGAGGGAGGAGAGGATCGCGGCGAGATCGCCCGCGTGCTGGATGGCGGGACCGGAGGTGATCCGGATCGGGGCGCCCATCTCGGCGGCGATGATCATGGAGAGGGTGGTCTTGCCGAGGCCGGGGGCACCGGAGAGCAGGACGTGGTCGGCGGTGGCGCCGCGGGCAAGGGCCGCCTTCAGGACCAGGTCGAGCTGTTCGCGCACCTTCTCCTGGCCGACGAACTCGTCGAGGTCCTTCGGCCGCAGCGCGGCTTCGACCGCGGTGTCCTCGCCGTCCGCGCCTGCGTCGACGAGGCGCTCGTCGGTGTCGGGTCCGGTGTCGTCCCAGTTCATTCGGTCAGTCCCGCCTCGGGTGTTTCGGTGCCGGGCCGTGCGATGCCCGTGCGTCGGGGTGTCGCGTCCGGTCAGCGTGCGCGGTTGAGCGTCTGCAGTGCGGCGCGCAGCAGTTGCGGTACGGGCGGCTGGGCGCCCTCCGCGAGGGCGGCCTCGGCCTGCGGGGCAACGGCGGAGACCGCCTCGTCGGCCTCACGGCTCGCGTAGCCGAGGCCGATCAGGGCGGCCTGCAGCTGGTCGCGCCAGGAGGAGGAGACGGCGGTGCCGACGCCCTGCCGGCCGATGTGGGCGCCGACGGGCTCGCCGAGCCTGTCCTTCAGTTCGAGCAGGAGTTTCTGCGCGCCCTTCTTGCCGATGCCGGGGACAGCGGTGAGCGCCTTCTCGTCGCCGGCGGAGACGGCGAGGCGCAGGGCGTCCGGGCTGTGCACGGCCAGCATCGCCTGGGCGAGCCTCGGGCCGACGCCGCTGGCGGTCTGCAGGAGCTCGAAGACCTGCCGCTGGTCGTCGTCGGCGAAGCCGTAGAGCGTCAGCGAGTCCTCCCGCACGACGAGCGAGGTGGCCAGCCTGGCCTCCTGACCGATCCGCAGGTCGGCAAGGGTGTGCGGGCTGCACTGGACGGCCATGCCGATGCCACCGACCTCGATCACGGCCGTGGTCGGGGCGAGTGCGGCGACGGGGCCGCTGACGAAGGCGATCATCGGGGGACCTTCCGGACGGGAACTGCGGGGGTACGGGGAACGCGCGGGGTGCGGGCCGCGGCGGCGGCCGCATGTGCCTGCTGGAGGCGGTTGACGGCCGGGGCCCGCCATATGTGGCAGATGGCGAGGGCCAGCGCGTCGGCGGCGTCGGCCGGCTTCGGCGGGGCGTCGAGCCTCAGCAGCCGGGTGACCATCGCGCCGACCTGTGCCTTGTCGGCGCGGCCGCTGCCGGTGACGGCGGCCTTGACCTCGCTGGGGGTGTGCAGGGCGACGGGGATGCCGCGACGGGAGGCGCAGAGCATGGCGACCGCACTGACCTGGGCGGTGCCCATCACCGTACGGACGTTGTGCTGGCTGAACACCCGCTCCACGGCTACGAATTCGGGACGGTGCTCGTCCAGCCACTCCTCGATGCCTCGCTCGATGGCGACCAGCCGGTGGCCGAGCTCCGCGTCGGCCGGGGTGCGCACGACGCCGACCCCGAGCATCGTCAGGGGGCGGCCCGCGACGCCTTCGACGACGCCGACGCCGCACCGGGTCAGCCCCGGGTCCACGCCCAGTACCCGCATGAAGCGCCCCCTCTGCCGATCGGTCAACTGTTCCCGCAGGCTATCGGCTCGCACTGACAATGCGACGGGCCGACGGGGTGTGTCCCCGCCGGCCCGTGCTGAAGGCTGTGCTGAGTGCGCCTCAGGCGTCGACCTTCTCCATGACCTCGTCCGAGACGTCGAAGTTGGCGAAGACGTTCTGCACGTCGTCGCTGTCCTCCAGCGCGTCGATCAGCTTGAAGATCTTGCGTGCGCCTTCTTCGTCCAGCTCGACCTGCATGGTGGGCAGGAAGTTGGCCTCGGCGGAGTCGTAGTCGATGCCGGCCTGCTGGAGCGCGGTACGGACCGCGACCATGTCGGTGGCCTCGCTGACGACCTCGTAGGACTCACCGAGGTCGTTGACCTCCTCGGCGCCCGCGTCGAGCACCGCACCGAGGACCTCGTCCTCGGTCAGCTCGCCCTTGGGGACGATGACGACGCCCTTGCGGTTGAAGAGGTACGAGACCGAACCCGGGTCGGCCATCGAACCGCCGTTGCGGGTCATCGCGACCCGCACGTCGGAGGCGGCACGGTTGCGGTTGTCGGTGAGGCACTCGATGAGCACCGCGACACCGTTCGGGCCGTAACCCTCGTACATGATCGTCTGGTAGTCGACGCCGCCCGCTTCGAGACCGCCACCGCGCTTGACCGCGGAGTCGATGTTCTTGTTCGGGACGGAGCTCTTCTTGGCCTTCTGGATCGCGTCGACGAGGGTCGGGTTGCCCTCGGGGTCCACACCACCGGTGCGGGCCGCGACCTCGATGTTCTTGATCAGCTTCGCGAAGAGCTTGCCGCGCTTGGCGTCAATCACGGCCTTCTTGTGCTTCGTCGTAGCCCATTTAGAGTGGCCGGACATCTGCCTGTCTCCTTCGCGTCACCAATTTCTTAACGAACCCGAGAGATCCTACCGGGATCGAGTCATCGGACTGCGCGCACCATGTCGACGAAGAGCGCGTGAACTCGGTGGTCCCCGGTCAGTTCCGGGTGAAATGACGTCGCCAGGGCGTTTCCCTGCCGTACGGCGACGATGTGACCGCCGTGCTCGGCCACGACCTGGGCCTGTGCGCCGACCGATTCCACCCAGGGGGCCCGTATGAAGACGCCCTCGACCGGACCGCCGTCGATTCCGGTGACCTCGACGGCCGCCTCGAAGGACTCGTTCTGCCGCCCGAACGCGTTACGTCGCACGATCATGTCGATGCCGCCGACGGTCTCCTGGCCCGAACGCGGGTCGAGGATCTTGTCCGCCAGCAGGATCATTCCCGCGCAGGTGCCGTAGACCGGCATTCCGGCGCGTACCCGCTCGCGCAGCGGTTCCAGCATGCCGAACAGGACGGCCAGCTTGGACATGGTGGTGGACTCGCCGCCGGGGATGACGAGACCGTCGACCTCGGCGAGCTCCTCGGGGCGCCGGATCGGCCTGGCCAGGGCATCAGCCGAGGCCAGGGCGATCAGGTGCTCCCGTACGTCGCCCTGAAGAGCCAGGACTCCGATCACAGGGGTGTCGCTCATCAGTGACTACCAGCCGCGGTTGGCGTAGCGCTCGGTCTCGGGCAGCGTGTCGCAGTTGATGCCGACCATGGCCTCGCCCAGGTTGCGGGAGGCATCCGCGATGATCTTCGGGTCGTCGTAGAAGGTGGTGGCCTTCACGATGGCGGCGGCGCGCTTGGCCGGGTCGCCGGACTTGAAGATGCCGGAGCCGACGAAGACGCCCTCGGCGCCGAGCTGGCGCATCAGCGCGGCGTCGGCCGGGGTGGCGACGCCACCCGCGGAGAACAGGACGACGGGCAGCTTGCCGAGCTCGGCGACCTCCTTGACCAGCTCGTACGGGGCGCGGAGCTCCTTGGCTGCGGCGTACAGCTCGTTGTTGTCGTAGCCGCGCAGCCGGGCGATCTCGTTCTTGATCTGGCGCAGGTGGCGGACCGCCTCGACGACGTTGCCGGTGCCGGCCTCGCCCTTCGAGCGGATCATGGCCGCACCCTCGGCGATGCGGCGCAGCGCCTCGCCCAGGTTGGTGGCGCCACAGACGAACGGCGTGGTGAAGGCGAACTTGTCGCTGTGGTTGACCTCGTCGGCCGGGGTGAGGACCTCGGACTCGTCGATGTAGTCGACGCCGAGGGACTGGAGGACCTGGGCCTCGACGAAGTGGCCGATACGGGACTTCGCCATCACCGGGATGGAGACGGCCTCGATGATCTCTTCGATCATGTTCGGGTCGGACATCCGGGCCACGCCGCCGTCCTTGCGGATGTCGGCGGGCACCCGCTCGAGGGCCATGACGGCCACGGCGCCCGCGTCCTCGGCGATCTTCGCCTGCTCGGCGTTGACGACGTCCATGATCACGCCGCCCTTGAGCTGCTCGGCCATGCCGCGCTTGACGCGCGCGGTGCCGGTCGCCGGGGAGTCGGTGGACTGCGGGGTGGTGGGAAGCGTGGACACGGATCGACCTCACTCGGAGAAAAAGATGCTGATGGTGCTCTGCTGAGCAAACTCCTCGGAACCAGTCCACAGCAAGGGCCAATGGCAGGCCGGTGGATCGTTTTGGCGGCGTACGGCCGCGTACGGGACGAACGGCGCGCCCTGCGGCGGAGCAGAGCGTGGGCCCCGCTCAGCGCGAGTGGCAGGCCTGTGCGGGACGTACAGGCCTGCCGTACGGGGGGCTGGGCGGCCGCGTACGGGGCCCGGTGACGGCCGTTCACATGTCAGCTGCCCGGCCGGTCCGCCAGCGCGACCGGGGGCTCGTCGTCCATCTCGAAGGCCAAGGGGAACGGCGCGTGTCCGGCCAGCCGGAACCAGCGCACCGTGCGGTGCCTGCGCAGCGCACGCGCCGCACGCACCGCGTCGTTGTGGAACCGCCGCGCCATCGGGACCCGTCGCACGGCTGCGGCCAGCTCGGACGCGGCCTCCTCGCCGCCGGGGATCTCCTTCACGGCCTCCACCTGGGCCGGCTCGCCGAACACCGCCCGCAGCGCGGTGCTGAGCTCGCTCTCCGCGACCTCGCGGTGCTCCTCCTCCGACTGCCGGGCCGCGTGCGCGGCCTCGTACAGCACGATGGACGCGGCCGGGTCGAGGACGCCGGACGTGGCCAGTTCCTGGGTGACCGAGGCACGGCGCAGCAGTTGTGCGTCGAGGGCGGCGCGGGCGGCGTCGATCCGCGTGTGCAGCCGGTCCAGCCGTCCGGCGGTCCAGCTGAGGTACAGGCCGATCGCGACGAGCGCGACGGCGATCCAGATGAGGGTTTCGGTCACGGGCCGCAAGGCTACCGTCGGGCGCGCGCGGCCCGGCCCTCCGGCCCGCGCCCCTGCCCGGGAAGCAGCTCCGGCCCCAGGTCATCGAACGCGCCGGTCGGGCCCGGGACGGACGGACCCGAGATGGCGGACCCTGAGCTGCACGGCCCCGAGCCGGACCGCACGGAGCCCGGACCGCCCCGGTGCGGCCGGCACGGAGCCGGAGCATCCGGCCTCAGGGGCGGGCCAGGCCGAACCGGGCCCGCAGCCCGGTGCGTTCGTCCGTCGCCACCGATGCGGCCCCGTCCGTCACCGTCTCGTACACCGCGAGGATGTCCGCCGCCACCGTCGACCAGTCGAACCGCCGCACATGCGCGCTGCCCCGTTCACTCAGCTCCGCGCGCCGCGCGGGATCGCCGAGCAGCCGGATCGCCGCCGCCGCCAGCGCGTCCGCGTCCTCGTTGGCGAACAGCTCGCCCGCCGCGCCCAGGTCCAGCACCTGGGCGAACGCATCCAGATCGCTGGCGAGGACCGGTGCGCCCGCCGACATCGCCTCGACCAGAATGATCCCGAAGCTCTCGCCGCCCGTGTTGGGGGCCACGTACACATCGACACTGCGCAGCAGCCGTGCCTTGTCCTCGTCGCTCACCATGCCGAGGAATTCGACGCGCTCGCGCATCTCCTCCGGCAGCGAGGCGACGGCCTCCTCCTCGTCGCCCCGGCCCGCCACCAGCAGCCTGGTGTCCGGGCGGGCGGCGAGGATCGCGGGCAGTGCCCTCATCAGGACGGGCAGGCCCTTGCGCGGCTCGTCGATGCGCCCGATGAAGCCGATCGTCCCGCCCTGCCACTCGGGTTTTGGCTCGGCCTTGTCGAAGAAGCCGATATCGACCCCGTTCGGAATGACCACCGCGTCGCCGCCGAGGTGCTCGACCAGGGTCCGGCGCGCATACTCGCTCACCGCGATGCGCGCGCTGATCTTCTCCAACGCGGGCTGCAGGATCGGGTACGCGGCGATCATCGCCCGGGAGCGCGGATTGGAGGTGTGGAACGTGGCGACGATCGGCCCCTGCGCGGCCCAGCAGGCGAGCAGCCCCAGCGACGGCGAGGTCGGCTCATGGATGTGGATCACGTCGAAGGTGCCGTCGTGCAGCCAGCGGCGCACCCGCGCAGCGGAGAGGAATCCGAAGTTCAGCCGGGCGACGGAGCCGTTGTACGGGACGGGCACGGCCCGGCCCGCCGACACCACGTACGGCGGCAGCGGCGTCTCGTCGTCGGCGGGGGCCAGCACCGACACCTGGTGGCCGAGGCGGATCAGGTGCTCGGCCAGGTCGCGGATGTGGAACTGCACACCGCCCGGTACGTCCCAGGAGTACGGGCAGACGATGCCGATCTTCACGGCTGCTCCTCCCTGGGTTCGAGGTCGGCGAGCCAGAGCCGTTGCAGCATGTGCCAGTCCTCCGGGTGCTCCGCGATTCCGGTGGCGAAGGCATCGGCCAGCGCCTGTGTCATCACAGACGTCTTCTCGGTACGCGTACCTGACTCGGGCACCTCGACGGCCGGATGGATCCGCGCCTTCATCACCGGAGTCCCGTCGTACCGGAGGGTCACGGGCAGCAGCAGCGCACCGGTCTGCTGGGCCAGCAGCGCGGGACCGGCGGGCATCCGTGCCGTGTCGCCGAAGAACGTCACCTCGACACCGGATGCGGACAGATCGCGGTCGGAGACCAGGCAGACCAGGCCGCCGTCGCGCAGCCGCCGCGCCAGGGTGCCGAAGGCGGACCCGCCGGTGTGCGGCAGGACCTCCATGCCGAGCCCCTCGCGGTAGGCGACGAACCGGTCGTACAGCGATTCGGGCTTCAGCCGCTCGGCGACCGTGGTGAACGGCACCTTCATATCGGTGGTGACCCAGGCCCCGGCCAGGTCCCAGTTGGCCAGGTGGGGCAGGGCGAGGATCACACCGCGTCCGGCATCGAGCCCGTCGGTCAGCCGGTGGGCGTCCGTCACGTCTATGCCGGCCTTGATCCGCTCCGGGCTCCACGTCGGCAGACGGAACGACTCCATCCAGTAGCGCATGTACGAACGCATCCCGGCCCTGGAGAGCTCGGCGAGGCGGGCCGGGCTCGCGTCCGGTACCACCCTCGCCAGGTTCGACTCCAGCCGCAGCACACTCTTGCCGCGCCGCTTCCACACCTGGTCGGCGAGGGCGCGGAAGAGGGCCTGTGCGACCGGTTCGGGAAGCTTCTTGACCGCGCCCCAGCCGAGCCCGTACAGGCCGTCGGTCAGCCGGTCCTTCAGCCCTGGCTTCGACTCCCCCCGGGCGCCGCTCACTGTGCGGCCTCGCTCCCCCGGTCCGCCGCCGCAGCAGCCGCGTCGGCCTCCGCGGACTCGCGGCGCACGGTCACCACCCGCTGCACGAGCGTCACCAGACTGCCGACGGCGACGATCCACAGCGCGATCGGCAGCAGGATGTCGATCCCCGGCACACCGAACTTGTGGAGCCCGGCCAGCCCAGCCGCCACCAGCGAGATCACCAGCCGCTCGGCACGCTCGACCAGACCGTTGACCGCGACCGGCAGGCCGATCGATTCGCCGCGGGCCTTCGTGTACGAGACCACCTGGCCGCTCGCCAGGCAGAAGATCGCCACGGCGCACAGCACATTGTCGTCGCCGTTGCCCGCGTACCAGAGCGCGAACCCGCCGAAGATCGCCCCGTCGGCGACCCGGTCCAGGGTCGAGTCCAGGAACGCGCCCCAGCGGCTGGAGATACCGGCCTGCCGGGCCATGTTCCCGTCGACGAGGTCGGAGAAGACGAAGATCGTGATGACGATCGTGCCCCAGAAGAACTCCCCCATGGGGAAGAAGACCAGCGCACCTGCCATCACTCCGGCCGTACCGATGAGCGTGACCGCGTCAGGGCTCACACCGAGACGGAGCAGCAGGGCGGCGAACGGTGTGAGGACACGCGTAAAAAATGCACGCGCGTACTTGTTCAGCATGGCCTTCCCGAGGGGTCGGTGGGCCGTGCGGCCCCTTCGGCCACCGGCTGGCCCATCGTAGTCACCCGTGCAGGGGTCCAACCTCCGGGCACCCGTCCAGGTGCGTCGGCGTACGACGTATGGACGCAGGCCGACGTGAGTGGAAAGCTCGAATTACCGCGGGCGTCGCCGCAGCCGCCGCGGCGGCTCCCCGTGCCCGCGCCCCTCATCTCCCCTCAACGCGCCAGGCAAGCTCCCCGCACAGCGCACTCCACCGGGAGGCACATCATGGGCGACAAGTCACACGCACACACCGGGGCCGCCGGCAGAGCAGCAACGGCCGACCGGCCCTCCTCCATACGGAATGTGGTGCTGGTCGGCCACAGCGGTTCAGGCAAGACCACCCTCGTCGAGGCCCTCGCACAGACCGCCGGAGCGGTCAACCGGGCCGGCCGGGTCGAAGACGGCGGGACGGTCTCCGACTACGACGAGATCGAACACCGCCAGCAACGCTCCGTACAGCTCTCCGTGGTCCCCGTCGAATGGGGCGGGTACAAGATCAATTTGTTGGACACCCCCGGATACGCCGACTTCGTCGGGGAACTCAGGGCCGGTCTGCGGGCAGCGGACGCGGCCCTCTTCGTTGTCTCGGCGGCCCAGGAGGCCGACGCCGTGGTGGGCACCACCCGCGCCGTGTGGGAGGAGTGCGCCGCCGTCGGCATGCCGCGCGCGATCGTCGTCACCCACCTCGACACCGCGCGCACCTCCTTCGACGGGATGACCCGGGTCTGCGGAGAGATCTTCGGCGGCGACGACCCCGACGCCGTACTTCCGCTCTATCTCCCGGTGCTCGGCGCCGAGGGCCCGGACGGGCACGCCCCGCTGACCGGACTCACCGGACTCCTCTCGCAGCGGATCTTCGACTACTCCAGCGGCGAGCGGAAGGCGACCCCGCCTGCCGACGACCAGCAAACACCGCTCCAGGACGCCCGCAGCCGGCTGATCGAAGGGATCATCGCCGAGAGCGAGGACGAGACCCTGATGGACCGCTACCTCGGCGGCGAGGACATCGACATCAAGACCCTCATCGACGACCTGGAGCGCGCCGTCGCCCGCGGCACCTTCCACCCCGTCCTCACCGCGGCACCCGCCACCGACGGCGCCCGCCAGGGCATCGGCACCATCGAACTCCTCGACCTGATCACGGGCGGCTTCCCGACCCCGCTGGAGCGCCCGCTGCCCGCCGTCACCACACCGCAGGGCGCCCTGCGCCCCGCCCCGGCCTGCGACCCCGAAGGGCCGCTGGTCGCCGAGGTGGTCAAGACGGCCTCCGACCCGTATGTCGGACGCGTCTCGCTCGTCCGCGTCTTCTCCGGCACCCTGCGCCCCGACGAAACCGTCCATGTCCTCGGCCACGGCCTCACCGACCCCGGCCACGAACCCCGTCCCTTCCACGACGCGGAGGTCCGGGTCGGCGCGCTCTCCGCCCCGTTCGGCAAGCAGCAGCGCGCCCTGACCAGCTGCATCGCCGGGGATCTGGCCTGCGTCGCCAAACTGGGCAGCGCCGAGACCGGGGACACCCTCTCGGCCCCGGACGATCCGCTGCTGATGGAGCCCTGGACCATGCCCGATCCGCTGCTGCCGCTCGCCATCGAGGCACACAGCAAGGCGGACGAGGACAAGCTCTCCCAGGGGCTCGCACGGCTGGTCGCCGAGGACCCGACCATGCGCCTCGAACAGAACCAGGACACGCATCAGGTGGTCCTGTGGTGCCTCGGCGAAGCCCATCAGGACGTGGCCCTGGACCGGCTGCGCACCCGGTACGGGGTCCAGGTCGACTCCGTACCGCACCGGGTGCCCCTGCGCGAGACGTTCGCCGGACCGTCGACCGGCCGCGGCCGGCACGTCAAGCAGTCCGGCGGCCACGGCCAGTACGCCATCTGCGAGATCGACGTGGAGCCGCTGCCCCCCGGTTCGGGCATCGAATTCGTCGACAAGGTGGTCGGCGGGGCGGTACCGCGCCAGTTCATCCCGTCCGTGGAGAAGGGGGTACGCGCCCAGGCAGCCCGCGGAGTGGCGGCCGGCCATCCCCTGGTCGACGTCCGGATCACCCTGCGGGACGGGAAGGCGCACTCGGTGGACTCGTCCGACGCCGCGTTCCAGGCGGCGGGCGCACTGGCGCTGCGGGAGGCCGCCGCGGACACCCGTATCCAGCTCCTCGAACCCGTCTCCGAGGTCCAGGTCCTGATCCCCGACAACTATGTGGGGCCGGTGATGAGCGATCTGTCGGGGCGGCGCGGGCGGGTGGTCGGCACCGAGCAGTCGGGGCCGGGACGCACCCTCGTGCGGGCCGAAGTGCCGGAGCTGGAGATCGGCCGGTACGCAATCGACCTGCGCTCGCTGTCACACGGCACCGGCCGCTTCGACCGGTCGTACGCCCGGCACGAACCGATGCCCCCGCAGCTCGCGGACCACATCCGCGAAGAGCGGGAAAACACCTCAAACGGTACGTAGTTGGCACCGCTGCCCGCCCTTGTCCACAAGGGCGGGCAGCGCGTTGATCCGGACGATACGCTGTGGTCCCAGCTCAGAAGGTGTGCCGGGCACGGCAGTTGGGAAAACAGCCGCAGGAGCAGATCCTTGGCGGCAAGTGGGGGCGACAGTGGCCAACGACGGATTCGATTTCTCTCCTGGAGCGCAGATTCCGCTCCAGGGGGCGGCCGGACAGGCGGTGGCGACGAACGCCCTGGCCTCCGCCGCATACCGCGACAGCCCGGTGGACGACATCCTCAAGGCCAACAGCGAGTGGCACAAGTCCAAGATCGAAGAGGGCCGCTCCAAGCTCTTCAAGAGCAAATACTTCGCCCCCAACCTCGGCGAGGCCTTCTCCCGCGCCGTGCAGGAACGCATGCTGGGCGGCGCCCGCAAGGCCCTCATCCAGTCCTTCGGCACCGACCCGCAGACCGTCGTCGAGCACTGCCTGTCCGCGACCCGGCTCCGCAAGGCCAGGGACACCAAACTGACCCTGGTCACCGTGGTCTTCGGCTTCCTCTTCCTGCCCGGACTGCTCCTGTGGGTGCTTGCGTTCCGCCTCCGCGACGGCCTGGGCGCCACCAAGGACAAGGCCCTCAGCGCCCTCGGCATCGCCCTGCTCCCCGTCATCGGCATCGCGGCCCTGTTCTTCCTGATCAAACTGCCGGCCACCGGACTCCTCGCGCTGTACCTGCGCGCCATGATCGTCGCCCCTGTCATCGGCTGGCTGATCGCCAAGCGGATCGCCGAGACGTCCGCCAAGGACATGCGCGCCCGCTGGGAAGGGCTGCTCTCCGGCGGCGGTGTCATCGCCAAGATCCCCGAGGCCGTACCGAAGAACCCGAACGAGACCGCCCGCGAGGCGCTCCGCCAGGGCCTGGAGAAGCTGGCGGCCGAACAGCAGTCCAACTCCGTCTTCTACGCCGGCCCCAAGGGCATCCTCGGCATGGGAACCCGCTGGGGCAGCTGGCAGCTCGCCGAGGAGCTCGTCTCCAAGGATCCCGGCAAGGAATTCCACCGGTTCCGCAGCTGGGACCTCATTCGCGTCATCCACGACCAGCTCAAGATGCTGGAACGCGGCCCGCTGCACACCGGCGGCTTCCCCACGCCGTCGGTCACTCACTGGGTCGTCTCGCCCGTCGGCGAGAACGCCGACGAGGTCGCCCGCCCGGAGGGCGAGGACGTCGCCACCTTCCAGATCAAGCCGCACGAGATACAGCGGATCTGCAACCACCAGCAGTTCGGCAGCGGCGACCGGCACTACCTCGGCGTCCAGTTCACCCTCTGGGACGGCCAGCTGGTGATCACCATGATGATCACTGTCACGGTGCTCCACGAAACGCTGCGGATCGAGGTCACCGGGCACGCCCTGGGTCCCGTCCATTCGCTCTTCACGAGCAAGCCGAAGGCCAAGGAGAAGACGGTCAACAAGACGGTCAGGTTCTGGGAGACCCGCAAGGTCATGCTCCCGCTGGTGGAGCCCAAGGAGGTCGTCCGCCTGGCCCTGCGTGCTCCCTTCACCTGGTACCCGCCGCTGCTCGACTACCTGGGCGGCAAGATCACCCTCCCGGAGCCGTTCGGCCTGCGCCACGCCTGGGCCGAGAAGCCTTGGCGCCACCGCTTCATGGCCGACGACGCGATCCGCGCCGCCACCCCCGTCCTGCGGGCCGTGCACGCCGCGGCGCTCCGAGTCCTCGACGAGAACGGCGTCAACACGGAGCGCTTCGACAACCGCTCCATGATTCTCAGCGGATTCGTGCAGGATCCGACGCCGAAAAAGGCAGACGTGTACGACGCATAGAGACGCAGTGGGTACGTGTGGGGTGCCCCGGACCACTCCGGGGCACCCCACACGGGTACCGCTCGACTCAGGCCGCGGGCCAGGCGTCGGCCAGCATCTTCCGGGTGTCGGCCAGCAGCTGCGGCAGCACCTTCGTATGACCCACCACCGGCATGAAGTTCGTGTCGCCACCCCAGCGCGGCACCAGGTGCTGATGCAGATGGGCGGCGATTCCCGCGCCCGCCACCGCTCCCTGGTTCATCCCGATGTTGAAGCCGTGCGCTCCCGAGGCCGTCCGCAGCGCCGACATCGCGCGCTTGGTGAAGTCGGCCAGCTCAAGCGTCTCCGGACCGTCCAGCTCCGTGTAGTCGGCGACATGCCGGTACGGCACCACCATGAGGTGGCCGCCGTTGTACGGATACAGGTTGAGCACGGCATAGACCTTCTCGCCGCGCGCCACGACGAGTCCGTCCTCATCCGACTTCGCCGGGATCGCACAGAACGGACAGCCGTCGCCGGCCTCAGGGCCGGTCGGCTTGTTCTCACCCTGGATGTACGCCATCCGGTGAGGCGTCCACAGGCGCTGGAACGCGTCGGGCGTTCCCACTCCGATCTGCTGCTCCGGCTCAGTCGTCATGCCGATCAGCATATTGCTTCACTCCCGCCGCGCGTGTCGCCGGGGCCGCACCGGTCGGCGGACGGCGATGCTGAGGCGATGAGCGACCAGCCCACGGACTCCACCCCTCTGCGGTTCAGTCGCTGGGAGCAGCGAACGGAAGTACCGCTCTTCGTCGCGTCGCTGGTCTTCCTCATCGGGTACGCGGGCCGGGTCCTCGCCCCGCACGACGCCCAGCCCTGGCGCGGCATCGCCCTGATCCTGGTCTGTTGCACCTGGCTGTTGTTCGCCGTGGACTACGTCGTACGGATCCGGCTCAGCGGCCAGGGCCTGCGGTTCCTGCGGACCCACTGGCTGGACACGGTGGTGCTGGTGCTTCCACTGCTGCGCCCGCTGCGCCTGATCCGGCTCTACACGGCCCTCCAGCGGCGAAGGGAGCAGCCACGGCTGAGTCTGTACGCCCGGGTGATCGCCTACGCCGGAATGACCGCCCTGCTGCTCGGATTCTCGGCCGCGCTGGCCGTGTACCACCAGGAGCGCGATGCTCCGGGCACCACGATCCGTACCTTCGGCGACTCGGTGTGGTGGGCGTGCGAGACGCTCACCACAGTGGGGTACGGCGACGCGGTCCCGGTCACCGCGGGCGGCCGGACCATCGCGGCGGGACTGATGGTCTGCGGTCTGGCGCTACTGGGGGCAGTGACTGGTTCGTTCTCGTCGTGGCTGGTGCAGGTGTTCACCCGGGAGGACGAGAAGGGGCCCACGCAGAGCGGCTAGCGCTGCGTGGACCCCTGGAGCCCCTGTCTGCCGGTCAGACCTGGACGCGGTCCTCGGCGGCCTTCTGGATCTTGGCGATGGCCTCGTCGACCGGGATGCCGTTCTCCTGCGATCCGTCGCGGTAGCGGAAGGAGACGGCGCCGTTGGCCATGTCCTCGTCACCCGCGATGATCATGAAGGGCACCTTGGCCTTCTGCTGGTTGCGGATCTTCTTCTGCATGCGGTCGGACGAGGCGTCCACCTCGACCCGCAGCCCCTTCTTCCTGGCCGCCGCCGCGAACTCCTGGAGGTACGGGATGTGCGCGTCGCCGATCGGGATGCCGACCGCCTGGACCGGGGCCAGCCACACCGGGAACGCGCCCGCGTAGTGCTCCAGCAGCACGGCGAAGAACCGCTCGATGGAACCGAACAGGGCGCGGTGGATCATGACCGGGCGCTGCTTGGTCCCGTCGGGGCCGGTGTACTCCAGGTCGAAGCGCTCCGGCAGGTTGAAGTCGAGCTGCACGGTCGACATCTGCCAGGTGCGGCCGATGGCGTCCTTGCACTGGACCGAGATCTTCGGGCCGTAGAAAGCGGCGCCGCCCGGGTCGGGGACCAGGGGAAGGCCCTGCTTCTCGGCCACCTGGCGCAGCGTCTCGGTGGCCTCGTCCCAGATCTCGTCCGAGCCGACGAACTTCTCCGGGTCCTTGGTGGAGAGCTCCAGGTAGAAGTCGGTCAGACCGTAGTCGCGCAGCAGGTTCAGGACGAAGGTGAGCGTCTTGTCGAGCTCCTCCGCCATCTGCTCCTTGGTGCAGTAGATGTGCGCGTCGTCCTGCGTGAAGCCGCGCGAACGGGTCAGGCCGTGCACCACACCCGACTTCTCGTAGCGGTACACCGTGCCGAACTCGAAGAGACGCAGCGGCAGTTCGCGGTAGGAACGGCCGCGCGCGTCGAAGATCAGGTTGTGCATGGGGCAGTTCATCGGCTTGAGGTAGTAGTCCACCCCGTCGTCGAGCTGCATGGGCGGGTACATGCCTTCGGCGTACCAGTCCAGGTGGCCGGACTTCTCGAAGAGCTTGCCCTTGGTGGCGTGCGGCGAGTAGACGAACTCGTAGCCCTCCTCCTCGTGCCGCTTGCGCGAGTAGTCCTCCATGGCCCGGCGGACGATGCCGCCCTTGGGGTGGAAGACGGCGAGGCCGGGGCCGATCTCGTCGGGGAAGGAGAAGAGGTCCAGCTCGTTGCCGAGCTTGCGGTGGTCGCGCTTGGCGGCCTCCTCCAGGAACTCCAGGTGTGCCTTGAGCTCGTCCTTGGTGGGCCAGGCGGTGCCGTAGATGCGCTGGAGCATCGGGTTCTTCTCGCTGCCCCGCCAGTACGCCGCGGCGTTCCGCATCAGCTTGAACGCCGGGATGTTCCGGGTGGTCGGCAGGTGCGGACCGCGGCAGAGGTCCTTCCAGCACAGGTCACCGGTCTTGGCGTCCAGGTTGTCGTAGATGGTCAGCTCGCCGCCGCCCACCTCGACATCCGCGCCGTCGTCCGTGGAGGCGGCACCCTTGATACCGATGAGCTCCAGCTTGTACGGCTCGTCGGCCAGCTCCTCACGGGCGGCCTCGTCGGTGACGACCCGGCGGGAGAACCGCTGTCCCCGCTTCTGGATCTCCTGCATCTTCTTCTCGATGGCCTTGAGGTCCTCGGGCGTGAACGGCTTCTCGACGTCGAAGTCGTAGTAGAAGCCGTCCTTGACCGGCGGGCCGATGCCGAGCTTGGCCTCGGGGAAGAGCTCCTGCACGGCCTGCGCCATGACGTGCGCGGTGGAGTGCCGGAGGATGTTCAGGCCGTCCTCGGAGGAGATCTCGACGGGCTCGACAACCTCGCCGTCGGCGACGACGTACGCGAGGTCCTTCAGCTCACCGGCGACCCGGGCGGCAACGACGGTGCGCTCGCCGGGGAAGAGCTCGGCAGCCGTAGTGCCCGTCGTCACCACGCGCTCTTCCCGCTCGGAATCGCGTTGGATGATCACACGGACGTCTGACACCGGTCTCTCCTGACTGAAGGGGGGTGCGCGCCCTGTTCCACTGCGCACGCAAGACGAATCGTACCGAGCCGATGGCCCCCTTAGCGAAAGGGTCGGCTCAGGCCGCCCGCCTGCCCGGTTCGGCGCGCCTACTCGCCCGTGCAGGCCTCCTCGAAGAAGTCGAGGTTCTCCTGGAGCGACTTCATCAGCCGGTCCCGTTCCGCCTCGTCGACCTGTACGGGTACCACCTGCGAGGCCCGGGTCAGCCGCCGGAAGCCGTCCCGGCTCTCCAGCCTCCCCTCCACCCGGATCGGCAGCCCGACGAGATGGGCGTGGCCGGCGATCCGGTACGCCTCCTCGTCGAGCTCGAGCCGTACGTGCGGAACCTCGGCGCCCGCCAGGACCCGCAGCCGTACGACTCCGGCGCCGCGCGGCCCCGAGCGGCGCATCCGGACGACGGCTCCGGTGATCCGTACGTTGACGGCGGGTTCGTCCTCGACGTATCGCGCGCCGGCCAGCCGCAGGGCGGGCAGGTCGCCGGGTGAGAACTCGACCGGTTCGGGGCGGGCCGGGCAGCCTTCGGGGGTTCCCGCGGCGGGTGCCCAGGCGAGGGAGATCCTCGTCCCTTCCGAGCCGCGGACCAGGGCGATGACGGCCTGGGTCAGTTCCCGGCTGACACCGGCCTCGACAGCGCCGTCGAAGGCTTCCATGCCCCCGGTGGCGCGCTGGAAGTCGATGGCCTCGCGGGTGGCGTGCAGGGCGTGGTAGAGCCGTACGGAGACGGCGCGGCCCGGTTCGACGGGGAGATACGCGGTGAGGTCGCGGCCACCCGGCGCGGGTCCGACGAGGATGCCTTCGAGCGCGGCGAGGGCCCGGCGGCGGTGGCGTGCGCCGTGGAAGCCGGTGCGTCCCCGCACGGCGAGCGCCCCGGCGAGGAGGATCTGCCGGGCCGCGGCGCGCAGCTGTTCGGCGCCGCTCCAGCTGGCCGCTCCGGCGGCGCCCGCGGCGCCGACCGCACCGTCGGGGACATCGCGCCACCAGCGGATCTCGTCGCTGGGCACGGCCAGGGAGACCAGGACGTCACGGGCTGAGGGCGCGGCGCTCCGGGCGAGCGCGGTGAGTGCCTCGGCGAGGAGGTCCTCGCTGTCGGGGAAGGCCGTGGTCTCGGGTACGAGCAGGCTCGTACCGCCGCCGGAGGGTGCCACGGTTCCCGGCGGGGTCCATCGGCTGTACCGGCCGGCCGAGCCGCCGCGGCGACGCCAGCCGTGCCGGTCCAGCAGGGCACCGAGGACCGCGGGGTCGACGCGGGCGGGATCGGGGATGTCCCCGACGGGCGGCAGCACGGTGGGCCAGTGGCTCACCGTCTCGCTGGGGTGTGGTCGTGTGCCCGACGGCATCACTGCGTCGACGGGCTCGTCCATCGGCCGGTGCATCAGGGTCTCCCTCCCGCCCCGACCCGCGTCATGATCTCGCAGAGCGCGCGGTCGTCGAATATGCGCGTGGTCGGGATCCGCACAGTGGTCCTGTGCCGGCCTGTCACCGCATGGCCGGCCAGGTTGGTCCAGTAGCAGCAGTGCCGCAGGTCGAGCCGGTCGTGTCCGGCCCGCAGCCAGTCGTCCTGGCTGCGGGGCACAACCATCACGACCAGGATCTTGTGCACCGACACGGGCGTACGGGCCAGCTTCACCAGGTGGGCGTTGTCCAGCGTGAAGGCGAACGTCGGTCCGGACGGGTGCGGTGGTATCTGGTAGGTGCATTTCAGCTGCACCTTTATGGTCACCTCGTCGTCGACGAGGTGACCGGGGGCGCCGTGGCTGACATGCCAGTCGATGCCGTTGTCGGGAAAGGGCTGCGACAGGGAGCACCCCGCCGCGGCCGCGACCGCGTGCAAGTAGCCCACCTGGAGGGTCTCCATGCAGGCGGTGGTGGCGAGTGTGCCGCGCAGCGGAGCGATCTGCTGGGGCAACAGCCCTCCCCCGTAGCCTTCGGCACGGGAGGGGCCCCCTGATTCGGGCTGCGCGAGCGCCATGGCTCCGTATGCCTTCCGGGCTGTGCCGTTCGGTTTGTTCGGTTGGTGAGTCCTCGGGGCAACTTCCTCGCCCGTCACCTGTGTTGTCACCGCACGGAGCGGTCCGCAAACGGCGTATCAGGCAAAGGGCCCGGGTATCACCGAATCGGGCAGGGGAATCACACCATCTGCCGGTCGGGCACGAGGAGTTCGGGGATGACTCACTGGTATGAAGGGCCACTGGCCGCTTTTGACACCGAGACAACAGGAGTGGACGTCGAGGAGGACCGCATCGTTTCGGCGGCCCTGGTCGTCCAGGACACGGCGGGCGGGCGCATGCGCGTGACCCGCTGGCTGGTGAATCCGGGGGTGCCGGTACCCGTGGGGGCCACCGAGATCCACGGTCTGACCGACGATCACCTTCAGCGCAACGGCCGGTGGCCGGCGCCGGTGGTGGAGGAGATAGCCCGGGCGCTCGCCGAGCAGTGCGCGGCCGGACGCCCTCTCGTCGTGATGAACGCGCCGTTCGATCTGACGCTGCTGGACCGGGAGCTGAAGCGGCACCGGGCGTCGTCGCTGGCCGGGTACCTGGAGAACACGCCGCTGTGCGTGCTGGATCCGCGGGTCCTCGACAAGCATCTGGACCGGTACCGCAAGGGCCGGCGCACGCTCACCGATCTCTGTGCGCAGTACGAGGTGGTGCTGGACGGCGCCCACGATGCGGCGGCCGATGCGGCGGCGTCGCTGGAGCTTGTGCGGGCGGTGGGGCGGCGCTTCTCGTCGCGTCTGGAGCGGTTGTCCCCCTCGGAGCTGCATGCGCTGCAAGCGGTGTGGCACGCGGCGCAGGCCCGCGGGCTGCAGGCGTGGTTCGCGAAGAGCGGTACGCCGGAGGCGGTGGACCCGGCCTGGCCGCTGCGTCCGGAACTGCCGGCGGCGGCATGATCGCGGGCCTGCGGAAGCCGGTCTCGTGACCGTGGTCCGGACATGCAGAGGCCGGTCCGTCGATGACGCTGACGGACCGGCCTCTCCCGGGGTGGGCGATACTGGTTTCGAACCAGTGACCTCTTCGGTGTGAACGAAGCGCTCTCCCACTGAGCTAATCGCCCGGGAACGCACTGAACCATACAGGGCTCGGCGGGTGTGGTTCAAACTCCTTCAAGACGGGCCACCAGTCCTCGGCGTCCGGCCCGCATCATCAGGGCGTGGTTCGCCCGGAACACCGCACGTCCCGGCACCGCGAGCAGCCGCATCATCGTCCGGCGCACCTCGACCTCCTGCTCGTACGTGGCGCGGGTGCCGGTGCCGTGTGCGGTGACGGTCCAGCGGGCCCAGCCGTCGAGGTCGCCGTCGAGTGTCACTTCGAGCACTCCGGCCGCCGGGTCGCGGCGGCTCTCGCGGACGGTCATGACGAGGTCGTACGGGAGGAAGGAGCGGATCCGCATGGTTCCGGTGGCGTCGTCGACGGTGGCGACCTCGCGGATCTGCGGCCACCATCGGGGGTACTCCTCGGCGCGTTCGAGGACTCCGTACACGACAGCGGGCGGGGCGGATACGTCCCAGATGCTCACAAAACGGTAGCGGCTCCAGTCCATGGATCCCAGTCTGCGCGTACTCAGTCCCACAGCTGAGTATCCGAGCGCATGTCCGAACCTGTGGGCCGCGCCACACTCCGCTCATGGAACATGTGCCGCCGCCCGCCGAGGAATTGGCGCTCCTCGACCGTGAACTGGCCCGGCTGGATGCCCGCCGGATGCAACTGCTGACCCGTCGTGCCTGGCTGCTGAGTGTTCTGCAGCCGCCGGCCACGCCTCCCGCAGCACCGCCCGGACGACCGGCCCCGGCCCCGTTCGCGCCCTCGTTCCCCTCGGCGGCCCCCGTGCCGCCGCGCAGTGCACAGAATGTGCTGCTGACCCTGGGCGGTCTGCTGCTGATGATCGCGGCGATCGCATTCACCCTGGTCAGCTGGGGCCAGATGGGGATCGGCGGCCGCTCGGCGGTGCTCGCCCTGGTGACGGTCGCGGCGCTGGCCGCGCCCGCTGTGCTGCTGCGCCGTGGGCTGTCGTCGACAGCCGAGTCGCTGGGCGCGCTCGCGCTGGTGCTGATGGTGCTGGATGCCTATGCGCTGCACCGGGTGGCGGCGCCGGACACCGGCGGTCTCGGTTTCGCCTCGGCCGCTTCGGCGGTGCTGGCCGTTCTGTGGACAGCCTACGGTCTGGCGCTCGGCAAGCTGCGTCTGCCGCTGCCGATGGGCGTGGTGAGCGTGCAGTTCACGCTGGTGCTGTGGGCCTGGGCGGTGGGTGCGCAGGCGTCGGTCCTCGGTGGGGCGCTGCTGCTGACGGCGGCGCTGGACTGTGCGATCGCCCTGTGGGGCAAGGGTGTTGTGATGCGGGTGACCGCGACCGTCGGTGGTTGCCTTACGGGGACGGCCGGGCTGCTGGTGGCTCTGGTGCTGTCGGTGACGGCCGGTGCGCCGGCGGCGGCGGTGGCGCCCGGGGCGCTGCTGCTGGCGGGGGCGGCGGTCGCGCTGTTCGGGGTGTGGCGGGCGCCGAAGGAGTTCGCGGTGGCCGGTGGGCTGCTGGCCGGGCTCGCCGTGGTGGCCGGGGTGGGCGGTGTGCTGCGTGCGGGGGCGGCCGAGGACTGGTCGGTTCCGGTGTATCTGCTGTGCGGTCTGGTACTGCCGGCGGCGGTACGGGCTCCGCTGCCGCGACCGGCAGGGCAGGGCGTGCTGTGGGCGTCGGGGGTGGTGGCCGCGGGGTCGGTGCTGTCCGCGGTGCCTGTGGTCGCGATGACGCTGGTGGGTCCGGTTTCGCGGCTGACGGCGGTGTGGTCGGGTGCGCCGGAGGGCCGTGCTCGCGGTGCACTGGGGCTGGAGGGGATGGAGTGGTCACAGCTCTCCACGGCCCCGGTGATGCTGTTGGTGGTGGCCGGTCTGACGGGGGCGGCGTACCACTGGTGGACGTGGTGTGTGCGAACGGCCGGGGCGGTGGCCTCCCCCGGCGCGGCACGGCGGGGTGCGGCGGGTGCGAGTGCGCTGGTGCTCGGCTGGGCGGGGCTGCTGGTGCTGCCGGTTGCGCTGGACGCTCCGTACGCGGTGGCGGTGGCGGTGCAGTCGGTGCTGGTCTCGGCGCTCCTCGCCGTGACGGTACGGGGGGTGCGCCGCGGCGCGGGCCCTGTGGCGACGGCCGCGCTGGTGTGCGCCGTGGTCGGGGCGGTGAGTGCGGGGGCGCTTTCGCTGGCCGTGGAGCCCGCCACCTATGGAGTGTTCGGGGCGCTGCTGGTGCTGTTCGGGGCGGCGGCGGTCGGAATGCGTGCCGGTGCGGCGACGGCGGCGCGGGCGACCCGGCTCATGCGGGCGGTGCCGGCGTGTGCGGCCGTGGTGTGCGCGATGGTGCTCGCCGGTGCGCTGGGGGCCTCGCTGGAGCTCGCGACGTACCGGGCCGCGCCGCTCATGCTGATCGTCCCCACCGTGACGGTCCTGCTCGGGGCGCGGCTGCGGGGCGCACCGTCGGCGTTGCCGGTCGAGCTGACCGGCGCCGTCGCCGGTGCGGTGGCGGTCGCGATGGCCGTACCGGATGCGCCGTTCCTGGCTCTGGTCCTCGCGCTGTGCGGTGTGCTGGCGGCGGGCACGGCCGTGCGTGCGGAGCGGCGGCCGGCGGCCGGGTATCTGGCGGTGGTCCTGTTCGTCCTGGCGACCTGGGTGCGGCTGTCGGCGTCGGATGTGTCGGCCCCGGAGGCGTACACCCTGCCGGTGACGGTGCCCGCGCTGGCGGTCGGTGTGCTGCGGCGGCGCCGCGATCCGGCGGCGTCCTCGTGGACCGCGTACGGGGCGGGCCTGGCGGCGACGCTGCTGCCGAGTCTCTTCGCGGCCTGGGTCGACCCGTCGTGGGTGCGGCCGCTGCTGCTCGGCGTGGCGGCGTTGGTGATCACGCTCGCCGGGGCGCGGCTGCGGCTGCAGGCGCTGCTGCTGCTCGGTGGCGCGGTGCTGGCCATGGATGCGCTGCACGAACTGGCGCCGTATGTGATCCAGGTCGTGGGTGCACTGCCGCGCTGGCTGCCGCCCGCGCTGGCCGGTCTGCTGCTGCTGGTGGTCGGGGCGACGTACGAGCAGCGGCTGCGCGATGCGCGGCGGCTGAAGGACGTCCTGGGCCGGATGCGCTGACGTAGGTCGTGGTCGGCGGCCCGGCCCGGGGCGTGCTTCGGCTGCCTCAGGCCGGCATCCGGTCACCGAGGAGTGCAAGGTTCTCGATGGCGGCGAGTCCGTACAGCGCGGTGTCGTCGGTGTGGACCCAGTTGGCCTCGCTGCCTGGGCGCGGAAGTTCTCCATGCTGAGATTTCCGGCCTCGACCTGGGAATTGAGGTCGAGCAGCACACTCTTGTCGTCGTACTTGCGCAGAAATGCGACGGAGTTCTGGAAGACATCGGGGGCATTGCCCGCGGAGGCCTGCGTGTTGAACTTCTTCCAGAAATTCTCGTAGTCCCGGAAGTCCGTCTTGACCTTGATGTTCGGGTGCTTCTTCTCGAACAACGCGATGGTCTTGCTGATCAGCGTGGCCCGCTCCTGGCCGCCCCACCGGGAGCAGCGGATCTCGACCTTCCCGTCGGCCCCCGCTCCCCCGCCGTCACCGCCGCAGCCGGCCCCGCCACCACGGTCGATTGAATCGTTTCGGACGGCCTTGCTGGGGGAAGCTGGAGATCCGAGGGGCAACGTCAACGGCTGAGACGAAATCGATCGAAGCGCTTCGACCCGTCCGGGGCGACGGGGGCCGGCGACACCGGATTCGGTCCGGGAAACGCAAAAGGCCCCTGAGACTCTGCAGTCTCACGGGCCCTCTGTCCGGGTGGGCGATACTGGTTTCGAACCAGTGACCTCTTCGGTGTGAACGAAGCGCTCTCCCACTGAGCTAATCGCCCGGGCGCACCGCAAACATTACCCCATGTCAGCGGTGCCCTCCGACCACCGTCGGGTCACTCGTGGATCTTCCACGGCATCATGATGCCGAACTTCCAGACATAGATCCCGACCAGCACGGCGACGATCACCAAACCGACCACGGTGAGGATGATGTTCCGTCGCCGGACCTTGGGATCGAGTGCCTTCTGCGCCGCCTCGGTGACCTTGCGACGGGTCCAGCGCAGCACCAGCTGCGCCCAGACGAACTCGGTCGCCCAGATCGCCATGCCGCCGAAGATCACCAGCCAGCCGGGCCCTGGCAGCGGCAGCATGATCACGCCCGCCACGACCACGGCGAGGCCGACCACGAAGACGCCGACCTGCCAGCTCACATGGAGCGCCCTGGACGCCTTGATGAAGCCGGGCGCCCGCGATCCGAGCTCCCGTTCACCCTTCGTCACACCCTCCGTGACGTCCGGCGTCACGTCCCCCGTAGCGGGCACCCGGGCCGCCGGTGCGGCCGCCTCGTCCCGCGCGTCACTCTCCGCATTCATAGGCCCCAACCTACCGGAACGGTCTTTGTCACCGGAATGGCCGCATAACCCAAAGTTACACACCGCTGCACGAGCTACCTGAAGGGCCACAAAAAGGTCAGAGGGGTTTACAACGCCACCGTAGGTGGCATGTCGATTTCGCCGACGTGCGAATCCCCGAGCGCACACTGAGCGAAAGGCCCTGGCGCTTATGAACACCACGGTCAGCTGCGAGCTGCACCTGCGCCTCGTTGTGTCGAGCGAGTCCTCACTGCCTGTACCCGCGGGCCTGCGGTATGACACGGCCGATCCGTATGCCGTGCACGCCACCTTCCACACCGGAGCGGAGGAGACGGTCGAATGGGTATTCGCCCGCGACCTCCTAGCCGAGGGGCTGCACAGGCCCACCGGCACCGGAGACGTTCGCGTCTGGCCATCTCGAAGTCACGGCCAGGGCGTCGTCTGCATCGCGCTGAGCTCCCCAGAGGGCGAAGCCCTGCTCGAGGCCCCGGCGAGGGCCCTGGAGTCGTTCCTGAAGAGGACCGACGCCGCGGTACCGCCCGGCACCGAGCATCGTCACTTCGACCTCGATACGGAGCTCTCACACATCCTGGCCGAGAGCTGAGCCAGACCGAGAGCTGCACGGCGCCGTCCGACTCGGGGCGACGGTGCCGCGCAGACAACCACATAGGGCAGACACCGGCGCCGTGACCACGGAAACCACCGTGGTCACGGCGTCGGTGCGATGTGCGCCGGTGCGCACCGGCGCACATCCGGCCCACCGATCCGTGCCTGGCAGGCCCAGCGCGCCCCCAGTGCCCCCGTACGCCTCCTCCGGCACCTGGTTGCCCACCCGTAGCCGATAAGCGCTCCTCGGCGGCTCCACGGGCCCTCTCCGGGCCCCTGTGCGTCTTCGCCGAGCCAGTAGAGTCAGCCGGCATCGGTGGGCGCCCGCTCGCCGGAGGCCAGGGAGCGAAAGCGTGCTGATCCCCCACGACACCCGGATCGCCCTCGACACGGTGGTCGATCTGGTGAACACCGCACCGGAGACCGACCGGCCCGAGGACGAGCGGAACGACGGTCTCGCCGGCGTCGAAGCGCTTTACGAATTCGCCCGGCGGCACCGCATCAGCGGCGTGGGCGACCTCGGCGAGAAGGACCTGCGGGCCGTACAGGACGTACGGACCCGCTTCGCCGAGATCTTCGCGACGCAGGACACCCGGATCGCCGCCGGTCTCGTCAACAACCTCGTGGCCGCCGCGGGCACCACGCCGCAACTCAGCAACCACGACGGCTACGACTGGCATGTGCATTACTTCGCACCGGACGCATCGATCGCCGACCATCTCGCGGCCGACTGCGGCATGGCGCTGGCCTTCATCGTCGTGGCGGGCGAACTGGAGCGGCTGCGGCGCTGCGAGGCACCGGACTGCCGGGACGCGTTCGTGGATCTGTCCCGCAACCGCTCCCGCCGGTACTGCTCCAGCCGCACCTGCGGTAATCGGCTCCATGTCGCCGCGTACCGGGCGCGCCGCAGGGAAGCGGCCGGCTGACCGCTCACCGCGCGCTCACAGCAGGAAGAGATCGTGCAACGCGGCCATCAGCAGCAGGCTGCCGACCACCGCGAGGAAGATCATCAAAGGGGGCTGGGACAGCGCGAAGAGGCAGCCACGCGGCTCTTCGTCGGGGGGTGCGGGGGCATCGCCCCGGGAGGTGTCCACCATCTCGGGACGATCATGACGCAGGCCGGACCCCGTTGGCGATCAACACGCCTTTTTGTGACGGGAGTTCACTCTCCCCATGATCGGGAGGATTCGCTCCGGCGTCCGATTCGCCGTCACATATTCGGGACCGCGGCCCGCTCCCCCGCCCCGTACCGCTCAGCCGAGATCGCGCAACATGCGCAGCTGGACGGCCCGGTGGGCCGATGAGCCGCCCTCGTGGTTGTTCCAGGGGTAGACCTCGATCTCCTTCGGGCCCGCCCAGTGGTTGTAGGCGGCGAAGACCGTCGACGGCGGGCAGATGGTGTCCATCAGCGCCACCGAGTAGAGCGCCGGGGCGGTGGCCCGGGCGGCGAAGCTGATGCCGTCGAAGTAGGAAAGCGTACGGAACACCTGCTCGGCGAGGCCGTGTTGGGTGGCGAGGAAACGCACGATCTCCTGGTACGGGTCCTTGTCGGTGATCTCGACGGCCCGCCGGAAGTGGGACAGGAACGGTACGTCGATCAGCGCCGCCTTCACGTGCGGGCTGAGCCCGGCCACCGCCTGGGCGATGCCGCCGCCCTGGCTGCCGCCGTGCACGACGATGCGGTCGGGGTCGACGGAGGGGTGGGCACGGGCCACCTCGACGGCGCGTACCGCGTCGGTGAACACGCGCCGGTAGTAGTACGCGTCGGGGTCGAGGATGCCGCGGGTCATGAAGCCGGGCGACTGCGGGTTGGCGCCGCCGTGCGGGTCGGGCGTGGAGCCCGCCGAGTGGCTGTTGACGGCGCCCTGGCCGCGGGTGTCGACGAGCAGGGTGGCCCAGCCGGCCGCGGGCCAGACCAAGTGGTCGTGCGGCAGTCCGCGACCGCCGCCGTAGCCGAGGTAATGGACGACGCACGGGAGGGGACCCTCGGCGCCCGCGGGAACATTCAGCCAGGCACGTATGCGGTGACCGCCCCAGCCGGAGAAGGTCACGTCGTGTATGTCGACCGTGCTCAACGCCCCGTCGTAAGGCTCGAATTCGGGGTCGAGCGGGAACGCGGACGACTCGTCGAGGGTGCGCTTCCAGAAGGCGTCGAAATCGGCGGGTTCACCGGACTCCGGGCGGTAGTCGCGGAGTTGATCCAGAGGAAGATCGAACAGGGGCACGGCGTCTCCGTTTCGGACATACGGCTAGGAGGGACGGACGGACAGGAACACGGGAGAAAGCGGGTCCCGGGCGCGGACCGGGGAACCGGGCGCCGGCCCGGTCAGTGCGCCGCTGTGCTGGAGGCGCGCACGACCAGCTCCGGCTGGAGCACCACGCTGCGGTGCTCGTGCGTGCCGTCCTCGTCGTCCGCCTCCTCCAGCAGGAGTTCCGCGGCCAGCCGGCCCATCATGACGGCGGGCTGACGGACCGAGGTGAGCGGTACGGCAGCAGCGGCGGCGAATTCGATGTCGTCGTAGCCGACGATGGCGATGTCCTGCGGCACCCGCACGCCGGCCGCGTACAGCGACTGCAGTACGCCGAGAGCCAGCAGGTCGTTGGCGCAGAACACGGCGGTGGGCCGGGGCACGAGCCCCAGCAGCCGGGCCCCGGCGTCGCGGCCCGCTGCCACGTCCAGGCGCTCGGAGGGGATCTCGACGAGCGCCTCGGGCCCCAGCCCGGCCCCGGCGAGGGCCGACAGGGCACCCTCGCGGCGGTCCCTGATCTGGTGAAGGTCGCCGGGGCCGCTGACGTACGCCACCGCGCGGTGCCCGGCCGAGACGAGGTGGCCGACGGCCAGGGCGCCGCCCCGCACGTCGTCGACGGAGACCGCACAGGTCCCGGTGGAGGATGCGACCCGGTCCACCAGCACGAAGGGGATGCGGTGGCGCCTGAACGCCTCCAGATTGCGGCCGGTCGCATCGGCAGGCGTGACCAGCACACCGCACACCCGCTGCTCGGCGAAGAGCCCCAGGTACTCGGCCTCCTCCGCCGGGCTCTGGCCGCTGTTGCAGACCATCACCCCGAGGCCGGCCTGCCGCGCGGCGCGTTCGGCGCCCCGGGCCACGTCGACGAAGAACGGGTTGCCCATGTCGAGCACCAGCAGCGCCATGATCCGGCTGCGGCCGGCCCTGAGCTGGCGCGCGGACTCGCTGCGTACGTACCCGAGCTCCTCGATCGCGGCCAGCACCCTGGCCCGGGTCTCCGGCAGCACCGCTTCGGGCCGATTGATCACATTGGACACGGTGCCCACGGAGACCCCGGCCTGCCGGGCCACATCCTTGATCCCTGCCACACGCGCCACTTGCCCTGCCCTACCTGAATTGTTTCAATCCGACCGGGACGCTAGCCCCATCCCCGTAGAGCGTCAAGGATCACGGGAGGGCGCCAAGGATCGCATATGAATCGATTCACCACCGATTCATACGTCACCCCGCCCCAGATGGCCTGCCTGCGGGCCGGATCTCAGATGCCGTGCTTCTTCAGAATGGCCTCGATGTCGCTGAAGTCCTCGCCCGCGGCGGTGGCCTGCTGCTTCGGCTTCTCCTTCGCCTGCGGCCGGAGCGCCGGTACGCCGCCCCCGAGGGAGGGCGCCGACGCGGCGGGCGCGACGGCGTCACGCTGCGCCGCCTGTGCGGCGGCCTTGCGCTCCTTGCGGGTGCCGACACCGCGGCGTTCGATCGCGCGCGTGGTCATGAAGAGCAGCCAGGCCAGCCCGAGCAGTCCGAAGCCGAGCCAGACGCTGGGTTTGAAGGCGATGTCGGAGACCCACTGGACGACCCCCGTCAGCACCAGAGCGATCGGGACCAGGGAGTAGGCGGCGATCCGGGTCGCGGCCAGGAAGCGCTTCCGGTACGCGGTCACGGCGGCGATGCCCAAGCCCGCCGCGGACACCGCGGAGCAAATGGTCTCGGCAAGCATCGGGGCCTCCAGGCGCGCGGGGAAACGTCCCTTCCATCCTGCACCGCCCACCCGGTGGGTGGCCATGATCCAGGACCACATCAGGGACATTTCAGGGCCGGGATCCTCCCCAGGTGCCGACCGGAGCCCGGTCGGCACCTGACGGGGCCGGGGCGAATGTCAACCGGGTCCGGGGCTGATGCCGATTGGGATGCGCACTCGGGCCCTGGGAGACTGGCCCCATGAGCGATTCCACCCCCGCAGCCCCGGTCGTCCTCGACGTCTGGTGCGAGCTCCAGTGCCCCGACTGCCACCGCGCCCTCACCGATGTGCACGCCCTTCGCGCCCGGTACGGCGACCGGCTCGACGTGCGCCTGCGACACTTCCCGCTGGAGAAGCACAAGCACGCCTACGCCGCGGCACAGGCCGCCGAGGAGGCCGCGGAGCAGGGCAAGGACTGGCCGTACATCGAGGCCGTGCTCGCCAGGACCGACGAGCTCGGCCGCACGGGCGAGCCGCTGCTGATCGAGGTGGCGCGTGAACTCGGCCTGGACGCCGAGGAGTTCGACACCGCCCTGATCGACGGGCGGCACATGCTGATGGTCGACGCCGACCAGGCCGAGGGGAAGGCCATCGGCGTGACCGGCACCCCCACGTATGTGATCGGCGGCGAGACGCTGGACGGCAGCAGGAATCAGGACGGGCTGCGCGAGCGGATCGAGGAGATCGCCGACCGGCTGCTGGCCGAGCAGGCCTGACGGCACTCTCCGCCAGCCGGCGCGGTCCTGCCGACGCGGCTACAGGGCCTTGACGAGGTTGTACCGGGTCACTTCGTAACCGAGCGACTCGTACAGCCGGACCGCCGGCGTGTTGGACGAGAGGACGTGCAGACCGATCCGCTCGTGCCCGGCGTCCAGCGCGATGCGTTCCGCCTCGAGCATCAACGCCCGGCCGAACCCCCGGCCGCGGAAAGCCTCCCGCACCTCGACGTCGAAGACGTACCCGACCACCGTCCCCGGGTGCATCTCGAACCGTGACACCCAGACATGTCCCACGGTCCCGTCGTCCTCATGGACCAGGGTGTGCAGATGCGCGCCCTCCGTGGCGAGTCCGTGCGGCAGATACGTCCGATGGGAGATCTCGGCCTTCCGCATGGCCTCGACCTCCGGGACGCCGCGGGCGATCCAGGTCTCCGCGTAACCGGTGATCGCGGTGCTCTCCCACTGCGCGAACTCCTCCGGCGTCATCGGTCGCCCGGTGACGCCGTCCGGCAGTACGGGAGGGTTCTGCGGCAGATCCTTGATCATGTTCTTGCTGCGCTCGGTGTAGCCGAGCGCAGCAGCGAGCCGCTGTCCGGCTGTGCTGTCCGCTCCCACCGAGAGCTCCAGCCGGGAGCAACCCCAGCCGCGCAGCACTTCCTCGGCGGCGAGTGCGGCAATGGTGCCGCGGCCGCGCCTTCGATTCGGTTCGTCGATCCGCAGGGAGTGGAGCACCCCCGCCGTCGCTCCGAATCCCGGGTCGGTGCCGATCTCGACGACGCCGACCGGGCGTCCGTTGTCGCACACGTCGTACGCGCGGGTCCTCGCGCCGTCGGCGCCTTGCTGGATCGGCCCGGTCGGCCGGAGGGTCGTGGTCATCACCGGTGTTCTATCCGCTGAGGCGCGGCCCGTCACCTGATTTCGCGGATCCGGCCGGGGGACGGGTCGCACTCACGGATCGAGGTCGTGCCCGGCGCGCTCGTCGAAGACCCTCATGGCCTTCGCCGTCACGGGTCCTGGCGTGCCGGGCAGTTCCCGGCCGTCGATCCGGCGGACGGCCTGGACATCCCGCAGGCTCGAGGTCACGAACACCTCCTCGGCGTGCTCCAGCACATCCATGGACAGTTCGGTCTCGTGCGCCCCCGCCCACTCGACGACCAGCGCGCGGGTGATCCCGGCGAGGCAGCCGGAGGAGACCGGCGGGGTGTGCAGCTGCCCGCCGAGGACGACGAAGACGTTGGTTCCGGTGCCTTCGCAGAGCTGCCCGACAGTGTTGGCGAAGAGCGCCTCCGAGGCGCCCCGTTCATGGGCGCGGGCGAGTGCGACGACATTCTCCGCGTACGAGGTGGTCTTGAGCCCGGCGAGCGCGCCTCGCTCGTTGCGTGTCCAGGGGACGGTGATCACGGCGGTGGTGTCGTGGCGTCGGGTGGATTCCCCGAGGGCGACGACGAGGCCCGCCCCGTCGTTGCCACGGTCGGAGCCGAGCGGGGAGAGCCCGCCGGTGTACGTGATGCGCAGCCGTCCGAGCTCCATGGGGTTGGCGTCGATGACCGCGGCGCAGGCCCGGCGCACTTCGTCGAGGTCGGGGTCCGGCAGGCCGAGGCCGCGGGCCGAGCGGGTCAGCCGGTCGAGGTGCCGGGTGAGGGCGAAGGGCCGGCCGGCGGAGGTCTTGACGGTCTCGAAGATGCCGTCGCCCACGGTCAGTCCGTGGTCGAACACGGACACCCTGGCGTCGGCCTCGTCGCGCAGTGCGCCGTTGACCCAGATCTTCATCACGCGGTCCTTTCAGTCGCTCGGTGAGCGCCCGACGCTACAGCGAGCAGCCGGGCCGCCTTCAGCTCGGTCTCGTCCCATTCACGTTCCGGGTCGGAGCCCCAGGTGATGCCGGCGCCGGTGCCGAACCGGAGGACCGGGACAGCTTCGGTGCGGTCGACCCAGAAGGTCCGGATACCGACGGCGAGGCCGGCGGTGGAGCGGTCGGCGTCGACCCAGCCGATACCCCCGCAGTAGGGGCCGCGGGGCGCGGTCTCCAGTGACTCGATGATCCGGAGGGCGCTGGACTTGGGTGCCCCGGTGACCGAGCCGGGCGGGAACGCGGCGGCGAGCAGTTCGGGCCAGCCGACGCCGTCGGCGAGGTGGCCGCGCACGGTGGAGACGAGATGGACGAGCCCCGGGTGCTTCTCCACCACGCAGAGGTCGGGGACGGTGACCGATCCGGTGGCGCAGACCCGGCCCAGGTCGTTGCGGACCAGGTCGACGATCATCACGTTCTCGGCGTGGTCCTTCTCCAGCAGATCGGCTTCGGTGCGGCCGGTGCCCTTGATCGGTCCGGACTCGACGGTCCGGCCGTCCCGCTTCAGGAAGAGTTCGGGGGACGCGGTGGCGACCTCCACGCCGTGCGCGGGCAGCCGGATCGTTCCTGCATAGGGGGCGGGGTTGCCGAGTGCGAGCAGCGCGGTGAGGGCGTCGACGTCCGCGGCAGCCGGGTCCGGCAGCACCGCGGTCATCACCCGGCACAGGTTGGCCTGGTAGACCTCGCCCGCCGCTATGTACTCCCGGATGCGACGTACTCCGGCGGTGTACGCGGCCCGGTCCAGGGACGAGACCCAGTCGCCGGCTCCGGGGCCGCGCCAGGCTCCGGGCGCGGGCGCGGGCACCGGCGCGGACCGTACGGTGCCGAAGCGGGCGCAGACGAGGCCGCCCTCGAAATCGGCGCATACGGCCCAGAAGCCGGACGAGTCGAGGGCGGCGGGATCACTGGTCACATCCTGCAGATCGGACGCGATGAGGCCGTCGAAGCGGGCCATTGGGGCGAGGTCGTGCACGTTGCTGAGTCTAGGACGGCCCGCGGTGACCTGCGCCGGGGCGAACGCACCGCAGCACGCTGCACAAACGCGTTTTTGTACTGGCCCGGGAATCCGCTAGAGTTCAACACGTCGCCGGGACACGCAAGTGGAACGGAAACGACAAGCGGACGTGGCTCAGTTGGTAGAGCATCACCTTGCCAAGGTGAGGGTCGCGAGTTCGAATCTCGTCGTCCGCTCGAAGTGGGGGATCTTTTCCCGAACCCCTGCACTCCTGGTGGAGTGGCCGAGAGGCGAGGCAACGGCCTGCAAAGCCGTCTACACGGGTTCAAATCCCGTCTCCACCTCCAAGGACGATTAGCTCAGCGGGAGAGCGCTTCCCTGACACGGAAGAGGTCACTGGTTCAATCCCAGTATCGTCCACTGGTCCGCAAGGATCCCCGCGCGATTAGCTCAGCGGGAGAGCGCTTCCCTGACACGGAAGAGGTCACTGGTTCAATCCCAGTATCGCGCACGCTGTACACGCAGGTTCACCCTGCGCGATTAGCTCAGCGGGAGAGCGCTTCCCTGACACGGAAGAGGTCACTGGTTCAATCCCAGTATCGCGCACCAGCCGAAGCCCCGGTCGTCTCGACGACCGGGGCTTCGTCGTTTCCGCGGTGGGCTCGACCGACCGGGGTCAGCCGGTGAAGAGTTGGGTGGCCTTACGGATCAGTTCGTACAGCCCGTAGGCGAACGGCAGGGCGACCCAGAGCCAGACCACGGCAGTGAGTGTTCTACGACTGCTGGTGTGCACGGGTCTTCCTCTCCGCTGCCTCGTGGAAGCGTGGGTGGACGGGGCGTACGAGCTCGTTGGCGGCGAAGCCGACGATCAGCAGTCCGATCATGATCGTCAGTGATGTCGTGTACAGGTCGGACCCGCTGCGGCCCGCCCGCTCACCCGCGTCCGCCACCCAGTTGACGATCAGCGGGCCGAGGACGCCGGCGGTGGACCAGGCAGTCAGCAGCCGGCCGTGGATGGCGCCGACCTGATACGTGCCGAAGAGGTCCTGCAGATAGGCGGGGATCGTGGCGAATCCGCCTCCGTAGAACGAGAGAATCACCAGCGCGCAGCAGATGAAGAGCGGCTTGGAGCTGCCGAACTGGACGATCGTGAGGTACATCAGCGCGCCGACACCCAGGTAGATGCGGTACATGTTCTTGCGGCCGATGAGGTCCGAGGTCGAGGACCACAGGAGCCGGCCGGTCATGTTGGCCAGGGAGAGCAGGGCGACGAAGCCTGCCGCGGCGGAGACCGTGACCGGGGCCGAGGTGCCCGTGAAGAAGTCCGAGATCATCGGAGCGGCCTTCTCCAGAATGCCGATGCCCGCGGTGACGTTCATGCAGAGCACCACCCACAGACACCAGAACTGCGGTGTCCGCAGCGCGTTGCGGGCGGACACCTGAGCCGTGGTGACGAGGCGGCGGGGCGCCGCCTCCGACCGGTGGCCGGCCGGGAGCCAGCCGTCCGGCGGCACCCGGACAAGGAGGACGCCGAGCGCCATGAAACCGGCGTAGGCGAGACCGTGGACCAGGAAAGCAGTGGCGATTCCCGCGCTGTCGGTACCGAAGGCTTCGAGCATCCCGGTCGACCAGGGCGAGGCGATCAGCGCTCCGCCGCCGAAGCCCATGATGGCGATGCCGGTGGCCATGCCGGGGCGATCGGGGAACCACTTGATGAGCGTGGAGACCGGCGAGATGTAGCCGATGCCGAGTCCAATACCGCCGATGAAGCCGTAACCGAGGACGACCAGCCAGAACTGATCGGTGGCAACGCCGAGGGCGGCGACGAGGAAGCCCGAGGAGAAGCAGACGAGGGAGACGAACATCGCCCAGCGCGGCCCGTTGCGTTCGACGAGGGTGCCGCCGAAGGCCGCGGAGAGGCCGAGCATGACGATGGCGAGTTGGAAGGGAAGGGCGCTGGCGGTACCGGAAAGGCCGAGAGCCGACTCGAGCGGGGGCTTGAACACGCTCCAGGCATAGGCCTGCCCGATCGAGAGATGCACCGCGAGAGCGGCGGGCGGGACTAGCCAGCGGCTCCAGCCGGGTGGCGCGACGGTCCGGGACCTGTCGAGGAAGGTCATGGGCCGGAACTTTAAGGATCAACCATGTCGGTGCCTAGATGTCCGACACAACTTTGTCGACGGTATGCACTACGGCCGGGCCGGACCGTGCGCGCTGCGGGCCCGGACACCGTGCGTCCGGGCCCGCAGCATGGCGTCGGCCCGATCAGGACGAGAAGAGCATGTGGCCGAAGCTCTTGTGCCGGTGGTGACCGCCGTGGTGGCCGCCGTGGTGCTGCGGAGCGCCCCAGGCGGGGGCGGGTGCGGCCGGGTAGGCCTGAGGGGCCGGCGGCACGGGCGGCGCCTGCTGCGTCCACTGCGCCTCGATGCGGGTCAGGGACTCCAGCTCGCCGTAGTCGAGGAATATCCCCCGGCAGCCGCTGCACTGCTCGATCTGGATGCCATTGCGGTTGTATGTCTGCATCTGCGCGTGGCACTTGGGACACTGCATGGTCGGCTCAGCTCCTCGCCGTCGGTTCGCCGTCCCGGAATTCATGCCCGGAGACGATCGGTTCACCCTACGACGAGTGTTCGGCGGCCAACTCGTGCGGGAGGGACGCAATTCGGGCACAGGCGTCGATCATCATCTGTTCCACTTCATCCGGAGTTCTCCCCTCCGCGGCGGACTTGGCGAACGCCAGCGCGGCGGTCTGCACCGTCAGGGCGCGGGCCGGGACGTCCAGGTCGGGCCAGGGGTCGCCGTCGGCGCGTACGGCCGGCCCGCCGGCCGCCCGGTAGGCGTCCAGGAAGCGCAGCCAGACGTCGGGAGACAGCAGCCCGGCCGCGTACCAGGCAGCGGGGCGCGCGAGGTCCCAGGCGGGGTCACCGAGGCCCAGGTCGTCGACGTCGATCAGCAGCCAGGGGCCGTGCGGGGCGGGGTGGCGGACGAGCTGGCCGAGATGCAGATCGCCATGGCAGAGGAAGCGCGAGCGGTTCGGGGGTGCGACGTCCTCGTCGCGGGCCCAGGCGGGCAGCCGCCGCCATGCTTCGCGTACGGGGGCGGTGGCCGGGTCGCCGGGCCTGGCCCGGCACATCCGGGCCACGGCGAGGGCGGCCTTCGCGGGGCCGCGCATCGCGGGGAACGCCCGCCGCACGGCCCGGGGCGGGGTCGGTGGTGCGGTGCGGTGGAGCCGGGCCAGGAGGACGGCTGCCTCTTCCCAGGGGGCGGCGTCGGGGTCTGCGGGGTCGACGGGTTCGCCGTGCGGCCACAGGGTCACGGAGCGGCCGTGCACCGTGGCGTTGGGGGCGTCGGGCCCGGCGGGCCCGGTGGGCCGGGGCACGGGTGGCAGGAGGATGCCGGTCAGCGCGGGGGACGCGGCGAGGGCGAGGCGGGCGGCCAGGGCCGTGGTGTCGGTGTCCGGGGCGTGGGCCTTCGCGACCACCGGACCGCTGCGGACGACTGTGCCGTCGGCGCGGTCCGCGAGCACGGTCGGTGCCGGGCAGGTGCACGGCGCCTCGGCACCCGTGGGCGGGTGGGCCGCGTCATGAGCGAGGGCGCCCAGCGCACGGACGACTGCGGTGGTCACGGTCTCCCCCGGTGGCAGCAGGTGCGGCCCGGTTCCGCCCGGGCCCGCCGATGAGCGTACGCGCCGCCGCGCACGCCGTGATGCGGCGCCGAGTGCCTCCGGGCAGTGCCGCGGCCGGGGGCGCGGCGGCCGGGCGCGAGGGACCCCGGAAAGCGCGATGTCCGGTCAGCTCCCCAGCTGACCGGACAAACGCTGCCGTCCGCCGCACCCCCGTCCCCACGGGGCTGTTGGCCCGATGTCCCGGTCCGGACCGCTCTTCCGGACCCGGGGCGCCGCTCAGCGCCCCAGCATCACACCCACGGACGACGCCTGTGTGACCACTGCGTCCCAGCCGCCGAAGACGACTACGAGCAGGGCCGCCAGAGGAAGAACCATGGCCGTCGCCACCAGCGGGTGGCGCGTACCGGACGACGGGCGGCTGCCGAACGCGGCATGTGCCCTGCGCCCCTGCGTACGGATCATCGTCCGTACTGCCGTGTCCGCCATGGTTCCTCTCCTGACCTGTTGTGGGAGCGGCGGGCATCTGACCTCGGGGGACGAGTGCAACGCCCGCCGCTCGACTTCAACATTAGGGACGGCCGAGGCGCAGGTCGTCATGCCCGCGTATCGAATGCCGGGCCTCCCGGAGGATGAGCCGTCGGTGCTCGGCGTACTCCCCTGGGTGGAGATCGGGCACTAGACCTTGGGGTCTTCCCGGAGGGGGCGCTCGGATGCGTCCTCCCGGGGGACCGGTTGTTCGACCAGGGCGAGCACCCTGGCCGCCATGAAGCGGGCGGTGCGGACCACGGAGCCGTTGCGAGTGACTTCACTCACTTCGACCACCCCTCGGCGGACGGCCGTCTCCACCCGGCGACCGGCTCTGCCGGCCACCACTTCGTAGGTACGCGTCGTGTCCCCGGCGTCCACGACTATCTCGACTCGATCGCCCTTCACTGATCCAATCCCCCTTCTGCGACGGACCTTTGAGATCTCGCACGGGCCGGGGAGCGTGGATCCGCGGCCCCCTGACCACCCTTCAAGTTTCCCACCCGGCACTGACAATCGATGTGCGGGCGAGGGCGCGGCCTCTGAGCGCGCCGGGCCACGGGTCCGTAAGCTGTGCCACGTCAGGCGGACCAGGCAGCGGGGATGGGCAGACATGGCGATGATGCGGCTCCGGCGCGAGGACCCGCGTGTCGTCGGCTCGTTCAGGCTGCACAGACGACTCGGAGCGGGCGGCATGGGTGTCGTCTATCTGGGTTCGGACCGGCGCGGCCAGCGGGTGGCGCTCAAGGTGATCCGCCCGGATCTCGCCGAGGACCAGGAGTTCCGTTCGCGTTTCGCGCGCGAGGTGTCGGCGGCGCGGCGGATCCGCGGGGGCTGTACGGCACGTCTGGTGGCGGCCGATCTGGAGGCGGACCGACCGTGGTTCGCCACGCAGTACGTCCCCGGCCCCTCACTGCACGACAAGGTGGCCGAGGAGGGTCCGCTGTCGGCGGCCGAGGTGGCGTCGATCGGGGCGGCGCTCTCCGAGGGGCTGGTGGCGGTGCACGAGGCCGGTGTCGTCCACCGTGATCTGAAGCCGTCGAACATCCTCCTCTCCCCCAAGGGCCCCCGGATCATCGATTTCGGGATCGCCTGGGCGACCGGGGCGAGCACGCTCACGCACGTCGGTACGGCCGTCGGCTCGCCCGGGTTCCTGGCGCCCGAGCAGGTGCGGGGCGCGGCGGTCACGCCCGCGACGGACGTGTTCTCGCTCGGTGCCACGCTGGCGTACGCGGCGATGGCCGACTCGCCTTTCGGGCACGGCAGTTCCGAGGTGATGCTGTACCGCGTGGTGCACGAGGAACCGCAGTTGTACGACGTGCACGACGCGCTGGCCCCGCTGGTGAGCGCCTGTCTGGCGAAGGATCCGGAGGAGCGGCCGAGCACGCTTCAACTCTCCATGCGGCTCAAGGAGATCGCGGCCCGCGAGGCGCAGGGGCTGCACGAGAGCCGGCCGCCCGTGCAGCGCTCGGCGCAGGAGCTGGACCGGCCGACCGGGCGGCTCGACGGCCCGTACACCGAACAGCAGACCCGGCGTGCGGCGAGCGCTCCGGCGCCGCGTCCGCAAGGACAGCAGACGGCGCCCTCGCGCACCGCGTCGCCCCGTACCGGCGGCTCGCGGCCGCAGCCGCCTCGCAACACCACGCGCTCCGGCAAGCGCCCCCAGGCCACCAACGGGACGAACGGCACGAAGGGGCGTCCGGGGACCCGGCCCGGGACGCGTACGACTTCGACGGGCCGGCGTCCGGCCAACCCGCGGCTGCTGCGGCAGCGTCTTGTCGTCTTCGTCGTGGTGACGCTGCTGGTGGCGCTGGGGATCGCGGCGGCGCAGGGTTGCCAGGGACCGGCCCGTGGGCTGGGCGCCACACAGGCCCCGGAACAGCAGGAACAGCAAGCAGTGCAGGAACAGCATCAGGGGCAGCACCTGCTGCCCCGGCAGTAGGCGCCGGCAAGCAGCCGGTCAGTCCTGCGGGCGGCCCGTGGCCACCGCGTAGAACGCGACGGCGGCGGCCGCGCCCACGTTCAGCGAGTCGACGCCGTGTGCCATCGGGATGCGTACCCACTCGTCGGCAGCGACCAGGGCCTGTGTGGACAGTCCGTCGCCCTCGGCCCCGAGCATCAGCGCCACCTTGTCCATCCGGTGCGGCGCCGCCTCGTCGATACTGCTGGCCTTGTCGTCCGGGGTGAGTGCCAGGAGCTTGAAGCCCGCCTCCCGTACGGTCTCCAGGGCCTTGGGCCAGCTCTCGAGACGCGCGTACGGGACGGAGAAGACCGCGCCCATGGAGACCTTGACGGAGCGCCGGTACAGCGGGTCCGCGCAGTCCGGGGAGAGCAGCACCGCGTCCATGCCGAGGGCGGCGGCGCTGCGGAAGATGGCGCCGATGTTGGTGTGGTCGTTGACCGACTCCATGACGACGACCCGGCGGGTCGTCGTCAGCAGTTCGTCGGCCGCCGGCAGTGGTTTGCGCTGCATGGAGGCGAGCGCGCCACGGTGCACGTGGTAGCCGGTGACGCGCTCGGCGAGCTCCGGGGTGACCGCGTAGACCGGGGCCGGGACCTCGTCGATGACGTCGCGCATCAGGTCGACCCATTTCGCCGAGAGCAGCATGGACCGCATCTCGTACCCGGCGTGCCTGGCGCGTCTGATCACCTTCTCGCCCTCGGCGATGAAGAGGCCCTCGGCGGGCTCTCGCCTGCGCCGGAGTTCGACGTCGGTCAGGCCCGTGTAGTCGCGCAGGCGCGGGTCGTCGGGGTCGTCGACGGTGATGAGATCTGCCACAGGTTGATACTGCCTTGTCCGGTGTGTGGTGCCAACGGCTTGGAAGAAGATCCGTTACCGCTGGTTACTCGGCGGGGTTCGGAAGGGTGGCCGCACCGACCGCGACGACGTCACCGATGACGATCACGGCCGGGGGGCGGACCTCTTCGGCCGCGGCCCGTTCGCCGACGGTCGCGAGGGTCGCGTCGACCCTGCGCTGCGCCGCCGTGGTGCCCTCCTGGATCAGGGCGACCGGTGTCCCGGGCGACTTGCCGTGAGCGATGAGGGCCTTGGCGATGGCGCCGATCTTGTCCACGGCCATCAGCAGCACGAGGGTGCCGCGCAGCTGCGCGAGGGCCGCCCAGTCGACCAGCGAGCGCTCGTCGTCGGGGGCGACATGGCCGCTCACGACGGTGAACTCGTGGGCGACCCCGCGGTGGGTGACGGGGATACCGGCCGCGCCGGGTACGGAGATCGAGCTGGAGATGCCGGGGACGACGGTGCACGGGATGCCTTCGGCGGCGAGCGCCTGTGCCTCCTCCATGCCCCGGCCGAAGACGAACGGGTCGCCGCCCTTGAGCCGGACGACGGCCTTGCCGGCCTTGGCGTGCTCGATGAGCGCCTGGTTGATCGCCTCCTGCGCCATGAAGCGGCCGTACGGGATCTTCGCGGCGTCGATCACCTGGACGTGCGGCGGCAGTTCGTCGAGCAGGTCGCGCGGGCCGAGCCGGTCCGCGATGACGACATCGGCCTCGGCGAGGAGGCGCCGCCCGCGCACGGTGATCAGGTCGGGGTCGCCGGGGCCGCCGCCGACCAGGGAGACACCGGGGATGGGGCGGGTGCGGTGGTGCGGGGCGGCGAGCGTGCCGTCGCGCAGACCCTCGACGATGGCGTCGCGCACGGCAGCGGAGTGGCGCGGGTCGCGGCCCTGCGCGTCGGTGGAAAGGACGGCGACGGTCACACCCTCGCTGCGGCCGGTGGCCGGGGTCCAGGCGGTGGCTGCATCGGCGTTGTCGCTGCGCACGCACCAGGTGCGGGTGCGCTCGGCCTCGGCGGACGCGGCCTCGTTCGCGGCGGCGTCGTCGGAGGCGATCAGCGCGTACCAGGTGTCGGTGAGGTCCCCGTCCTCGTACCGGCGGCGCTCCCAGTGGATCTCACCGGCGTCGGCCATCGCCTCGACGGACGGCGTCGCGGACGGCGATACGAGGGTGATGTCGGCGCCCGCCGCGATGAGTGCGGGGAGGCGGCGCTGCGCGACCTGACCGCCGCCGACAACGACGACGTGGCGCCCGCTCAGGCGCAGTCCGACGGGGTACGCGGGGTGATCGGCGTGCTCGGCCATGGCGGTGCGGGCTCCTCGGGCGATACGGGGTGCGTGCGGGCCGCTACGGCGGTGGAGCGGCTGTGACGTGCGGTTTTGTGGGGTGTGGGTCCACGATACGGGGTGCGGCGGGGCGGGCCGCCGGGGCGGGTGGGGGCCGCTGTGCGGAGCTCTTCCCTACCCACCCCTTTCGGGGAACCGGGGCTCCGCCCCGGCCCCCGCGCCTCAAGCGCCGGTGAGGCTCACCATGGCCGGGCGCTACTTCTCCGTGACGCCCGCCGAGTCGAACGTCGCCACCTCGTGCATCGCCCGCGCCGCACTCTGCACGATCGGCAGCGCCAGCAGCGCACCCGTGCCCTCGCCGAGACGGAGGTCGAGGTCGACCAGCGGGCGCAGGCCCAGCTTGTTGAGCGCGGCGACATGGCCGGGCTCCGCGCTGCGGTGACCGGCGATGCATGCGGCGAGGGCCTCGGGGGCGATCGCCCGGGCGACCAGGGCCGCAGCGCCCGCGCTCACCCCGTCCAGGATGACGGGCGTACGCAGCGACGCACCGCCCAGCAGGAATCCCGCCATTGCGGCGTGCTCCAGGCCGCCGACCGCGGCAAGTACGCCGATCGGATCGGACGGGGCGGGCTGGTGCAGTTCGAGGCCACGGCGGACCACGTCCACCTTGCGGGCGTGCATCTCGTCGTTGATCCCGGTGCCACGACCGGTCACCTCGGCCGGGTCCATGCCCGTGTACACGCAGATCAGCGCGGCGGACGCGGTGGTGTTGGCAATGCCCATCTCACCGGTGAGCAGGCCCTTGTTGCCCGCTGCCACCAGATCCCGGGCGGTCTCGATGCCGACCTCGATGGCCGCGAGGACCTCTTCACGGGTGAGGGCCGGCCCGGTCGTGAAGTCGGCCGTTCCCGCACGCACCTTGCGCGGCAGCAGGCCGGGGGTCGCGGGCAGCTCCGTCGCCACGCCGACGTCGACGACGCACACCTCGGCGCCGACCTGGGCCGCGAATGCGTTGCAGACCGCGCCGCCGCCGAGGAAGTTGGCGACCATCTGGCCGGTGACCTCCTGCGGCCACGCGGTGACGCCCTGGGCGTGCACCCCGTGGTCCCCGGCGAAGATGGCGACAGCCGCAGGCTCCGGGATCGGCGGCGGGCACATCCGGGAGAGACCCGACAGCTGCGCGGAGATGATCTCCAGCATGCCGAGCGCACCCGCCGGCTTGGTCATCCGCTTCTGGCGTTCCCAGGCCTCGCCGAGCGCCTTGGCGTCCAGCGGACGGATGTTGGAGATGGTCTCCTGCAGCAGGTCGTGCGGCTCCTCGCCGGGCAGCGCGCGGCGACCGTACGTCTCCTCGTGGACGACCCAGGACAGCGGGCGCCGCTTGGACCAGCCCGCCTGCATCAGCTCGGGCTCCTCGGGGAACTCGTCGACATAACCGACACAGAGGTACGCGACGACTTCGAGGTGCTCGGGCAGGCCGAGGGCGCGGACCATCTCCCGCTCGTCGAAGAAGCTGACCCAGCCGACGCCGAGACCCTCGGCGCGGGCGGCGAGCCACAGGTTCTCGACGGCGAGCGCCGAGGAGTACGGGGCCATCTGCGGCTGGGTGTGCCGGCCGAGGGTGTGGCGGCCGCCGCGGGTGGGGTCGGCGGTGACGACGATGTTCACCGGGGTGTCGAGGATGGCCTCGATCTTCAGTTCCTTGAACTGCTTGGCCCGGCCCTTGGGCAGCGATTTGGCGTACGCGTCGCGTTGACGCTGCGCCAGTTCGTGCATGGAACGGCGGGTCTCCGCGGAGCGGATGACGACGAAGTCCCAGGGCTGCGAGTGGCCGACGCTGGGCGCCGTGTGCGCGGCCTCGAGGACGCGGAGCAGCACCTCGTGCGGGATGGGGTCGCTGCGGAAGCCGTTACGGATGTCGCGACGTTCGCGCATGACGCGGAGCACGGCTTCGCGCTCGGCGTCGTCGTACCCGGAGGCGGCGGCGCGGTCGGGAGTCTCCGCGGCGGGCTGCGGCGCCTCGGCCACCGGGGCCTCCTCGGCAGGGATCCGGACCGGCTCCGTGGGCTCCTGGTCCGGCGCGGGCGCCTCGACGTCCGGGCCGGCGTCGGTGGGCGTGAGGTCCGGGGTCTCGATGACCTCGGGGCCGGTCTCGGGCTCGGGCACGAGGACCGGTTCGGGGGCGGTCCCGGTGGCGGGCGCGAGGACGGGTTCCTCCGGAGCGGCGACCGGCTCCGGCGCGGCTACGGGTACGACGTCGGGCTCGGCCACGACGACGGCCTCGGGCACGACGACGGGCTCGGGGGCGACCACCGGCTCCGGCGCGGGGACCGGTTCGGGCGCGGGAGCTTCGGCCACAGCAGGCGCGGCCGCGACGGGCTCGGGGGTCTCGACAACCGGGGCCTGTACCGGCTCGATGGCGATCGCGACCTGCTCCGGCCGGGTCTGGGGCTCCGGAACGGCTACGGGTCCGGGCGCGGGCGCCGGCGCCGGCGCGACGACGGCTTCCGGCTGCGCGACCTGCTCCACGACGGCGTGTTCCACGACGACCTGCTCCACGACCGGCGTCGGGGCCAGGTGCGGAGTCGTCGGCACGGATCCCTCCACGGGCACGAACCGGCCCATGGACGCGCCGTCCACAAAAGCCTCGGCAGCGGCGGGTACGGCCTCCGGGGCGACCTCGGCCGGCTGTGCCACCTGCATCGGCTCGGCAACCGGCTCCGGGACGACCGTTTCTGCGGCCACGGCTTCCGTCTCCACTGCCACGGGCGCAGGGACCTGCTCCGGTACGTGGGCCGCCCACGGGCTGCCGGCCTGCGGCGGGATCTCGCCGAGTTGCGGGCCCGGCAGATCGAGGTACTCGGGACCGGTGGTGGGCGGTCCCGCGTGCCGTGCGGTCAACGGGGTCTGCGGCGCCTCCGCGGGTCCGCGGTCGGCGAGCGAACGGACCACACCGCCGGTCGGCGTCCCGCCGTACGACGGGGTCGACTCGCCCGAGGCCGGGCCGCGGTGCAGCGGCCGGCGCACGGGGGCGGCCGCAACCGGTGCGGCGACGGAGACCGGTGCCGGCATGCGTACGCCATTGAGATCGACGGCGCCCGAGTCACGGCCGCCGGACTCGTGCGTGCCCTGCCCGGTCTCGGTCATCGCTCCGGCCACGGCCTGCTGCACGGCGTACACGGCAGGGTCCGGTGCCTCCTGGACCTGCACGGGTCCCTGGGCCTGCATGGCCTGCGCACCGCCGACGTAGCCCTGCGGCTGCGCCTGGTACGCAGCCTGCCCCTCCGGCGGGGCCGGTGCCTGTACGACGCCGCCGCCCACCGGCTCACCGGAAGCCGGTGCGACCTGCGGTTCGCTCCAGGCGCCCTGCGGGCTCGGCATCAGCAGAAGATCGTCGTCCTCGGACGCATGCTCGGAGGGAGCGAGGAAGGTGTACGCACCCGGGGCGGGGTTGCCCGGCTGCTCCACCATGCCTGCGTTCTCCGGCAGTCCCTCGCCCGGGATCTGGCCGGTGTCACTCATGCGTACCCCTCGCCCATCGTCAGTGCTCCTTCGGCCCTTCGCCCGGGACGCCCGAACACGGCACGCCGGCGCTCGTCATGAAGAACGAGCGGGCTCGCCGTGCGGCACGAATCGGTCGCGGACACACATCATTCTCGCGGCCGTTCGCCGCCGCGGCAGGTAGTTCCGCCACGGTTTGTTGTGGACTGCGCCACGTTGCGCATCCCCCGGGTCCGCCGTACCACAACGGGGTCCAAAACGGTCCCCTTTTCCGGACATTGACGAACGAAGCGACGAACGGCCGGGTGCGGTACAACGATCGGCCAGCCTACCCCGCGCCGTACGCCGACCGGGTCAGGGGGCGAGGTCCGAGCGCAGCGCTGAGAGCAGAAACACGACCGAGCGTTCGCGCTCCGACCATGCGGCCGTGTCGAGTTCGACGGACTGCAGGAGGGCGCACTCGACGGTGTAGCCGTTCTCGGCGAGTGCCGCACCGAGCGCCTCGGCCTCGTCCCTGGTCGACGCATGGGTGACGATCCGCTCCGGCCTGCGGTCGGCGACAGCGGTGACGACGGGGACTCCGCCGCCACCGATCCGTACGACATCGGGCTCCGGCAGCCGCTCCAGCACGTGCGGGGCGCGGCCCTGGACGACCTGGAGCTGTACGCCGAAGGCCCGGGCCGCGGCCGCCGTCCGGGCGCAGGCGTCCGGGTCGCTGTCGACGGCCAGCACCGCCGCACCGAACCCTGCAGCCTCCACGGCAAGAGCTCCGCTGCCGGAGCCGATGTCCCAGACGAGGTCGCCGGTACGCGGACCGAGGCGGGCGAGTTGGGCGGCCCGCAGCCCCGGGGACTCACCCTCGCCCGACTCCCCTTCGGGGTCCGTCGCGCTGCCGGGGTAGGCGTCCGAGGGCAGTGCCCAGCCGCGTACGCCCTGGGGGTGGCGGCCGGCGATCCAGGAGCCGGTGGACTGCTGCTCGGGGCCGCCACCGATGACGATCACGACGTTCGGGTCGCGCCAGACGTGGTCGGCGGCCTTGTCGGAGGTGACGACGGTGACCTGTTCGCGTACGGTGCCGAGTTCCTCGCAGATGACGAAGGTGCGGTGCACGCCTTCGAGGAGCAGGGCGAGTTCGGCGGGGCCCGCGCCGGGCGAGGTGAGGACGGCGACCTTGTGGTGGGCCCGGCAGACGTTGACGGCGCGGCGCAGGGTGCGGGGGTGGGCGACGACGATCTGGGCGTCCTCCCAGGGCATTCCGGCGCGGGCGAACGCGGTGGCGACGGCGGACACGGCGGGCACGACTTCGACTTCCAGGCCGTGTTCGGGTGCGCGGAGATTGCGTACGACTCCGAAGAAGCCGGGGTCGCCGTCGGCGAGGACCACGGCGCTGCCGCGGTGGCCGGCGATCCTGCGGGCGGCGAGGTCGATGGAGCCGAGGCGGATCCGTTCGGCGGTTGCCGGGACTTCGGGGAGTGCGAGGTGGTGGGCGGCGCCCGCGACGAGGGTGGCGGCCGAGAGCGCGGCCCCGGCTGCTGCGGTCAGTGGCGAGCCGTCCCAGCCGATCACCGTGACCCGGTCGGCCATCTTTCGTCAGTCTCCTGGAGTTGTCGCAGGTGGGGCTGCCCACGAGCGGCGGGCAGGGTGAGAGTACCTGGTCCCCGACCGGTCCGGACCGGTGCGGTCCCCGGCGTCGGTTCCGGCGTCAGTTCCAGTCGCTGTAGGTGCCGTAGCCGCCTGCGTCGGCCAGCTGCTCGGCGACTCCTTCGAGGTCCTCGGGGAGCAGCCCCCAGACGATCAGATCGGTCCTGATGTCGGTCCAGCCGCCGTCCTCGGTCTGGGTCCTCGCTATCCGGGCGTTGCGCAGGACCCCCTCGCTGATGCAGCCGAGCTTCTGGGCGACCTGCTGTGAGGCGGTGTTGTCGGCGGCGGTGCGCAGTTCGATGCGTTCGAAGCCCTGGTCGCGGAAGAGCCACTGGGCGACGGCGAGCAGGGACTCGGTGGCGTAACCCTCACCTCGGGCCCAGGGCGCGGTGATGTACGCGGCCTCGGTGGCGAGGGTGCGCCAGTCGGTGTTCCGGAGCCGCACCGAGCCGACGAGGCGCTGGGTGAGGAACTCGGTGACGGCGAAGACGATTCCGTCACCGCTGGTGCGCTGCGCGGGGGCGATCCGCCGGACCCAGCGTTCCGCGTCGACCTGGGTGTAGGGGTGGGGCGCCTCCGTCCAGGCGGTGACGAGTTCGTCGTTCATCATCTCGATGTACGCGGGGACGTCCGTCATGTCGAACGGGCGCAGCACCAACCGATCCGTGCTGATGGAGATGGACGGAAAGGTGGAAGTCATGCGCAGCTCCATGCCGAAGACCGTGTAAAGGCACAGCATGCAGCATCGGGCGGACGTTGTGCATGGCCGGGTGGGCACGGCGGAGCCCCGCACACCCCGGTGGGGTGCGCGGGGCTCGGCCACGCGGATGCGGTACGGGTGTCAGGACTTGGCGACGGGGCCGAAGGCCGGGACGACGGAACCCTGGTAGGTGTCCTCGATGAACTTCTTGACCTCGTCGGAGTGGAGCAGCTTGACGAGCTTCTGGACGCGGGCGTCCTTCTCGTTGCCCGCCTTCACGGCGAGGATGTTGGCGTACGGGTTGTCCTCCGCCTTCTCCAGCACGAGGGCGTCCTTGGCGGGCTGGAGCTTGGCCTCGATGGCGTAGTTGCCGTTGATGACGGCAGCGTCCACATCGTTCAGGGCGCGGGGCACGGTTGCGGCCTCCAGCTCCTTGAACTCCAGACCCTTCTTGTCCGTGATGTCGCTGAGCTTGGCGTTGGTGCCGACGCCGTCCTTGACGGTGATCAGACCGTTCGCGGCGAGGAGCTGGAGCGCACGGCCCTCGTTGGTGGTGTCGTTCGGTACGGCGATGGTCTGGCCGGCCTTGATGTCCTTCAGGTCCTTGACCTTCTTGGAGTAGAGGCCGAGCGGCTCCAGGTGCACATTGGCGACCGCGACGATGTGGGTGTCGTTCTTCTTGTTGAAGTCGTCGAGGTACGGCACGTGCTGGAAGAAGTTGGCGTCGACCTGGCCGTTCTCGGTGGCGGTGTTCGGCAGGACGTAGTCCGTGAACTCCTTGACCTCCAGCTTGAGGCCCGCCTTGGCCGCCAGGTTCTTCTTGACGAAGTTCAGGATGTCGGCGTGCGGCGTCGGGGACGCGGCGACGACGAGCGCCTTGGAGGCGTCGGCCTTGGCGCCGGTCTCGCTCTTGGAGGCCGGGTCGGACGACGTGCCGCAGGCGGTGAGGCCGAAGGCGAGGGCGGCGGTGGCGGCGGCAGCTGCGGTGATCTTGATGTTCTTGCGCACGAAAAGTGCCTCTTTCTGATGGTGAGGGTGGTGCGCCCGGACAAGGAGTTCGGGCTTGTGAGCGGAGAGAAAGTCTCAGGAGGCGGTGCGGCCCCGGCGGGCCAGCAGGCGTACGGCCACGTCGCCGAACAGCTGGACCACGGTCACGATGACGATCAGCAGCGCGACGGTGATGAGCATGAACTGGTTGTCGAAGCGCTGGAATCCGTAGGTGACGGCCTTGGACCCGAGCCCTTCGCCGCCGACCGCGCCGGCCATCGCGGAGTATCCGATGAGCACGATGACGGTGGTGGTGACCGCGGAGACGAGCGACGGCAGGGCCTGCGGCAGCAGGACCTTGCGCACGATCGTCGGGATGGATCCGCCCATCGACTGAACGGCTTCGACGAGCCCGTGGTCGACCTCGCGGACCGCCGTCTCGACGAGCCGGGCGAAGAACGGGATGGCGCCGACGGCGAGCGGCACGATCATCGCGGTCGGGCCGATGAAGGTGCCCACGACCCAGGTGGTGAAGGGGATGAGGGCGATCAGCAGGATGATGAACGGCAGCGAGCGGCCGATGTTCACGATCACGCCGACGACCTTGTTCACCACGGTGTTCTGGAGCAGTCCACCCTTGTCGGTGAGGACCAGCAGTACGCCGAGCGGCAGTCCGACGAGGACGGTGACGGCCGCGGACCACAGCACCATGTAGAGGGTGTCGACGGTTCCCTGGGACAGCAGCGGCTGCATTTCGGACCAGGTCACTTCGCCACCTCCTTGGTGAGCGGGGTCCGGGTGAGTGCGGCGGGGGTCTGCGCGGGGATGCCGTCGGCGCCCGCCGTGTCCACGACCTCGGCCTGCAGTCCCTGCTCGCGCAGGAAGCCGATCGGGACGACGTTCTCCTCGAAGCGGCCGGGCAGCTCGATGCGCATCCGGCCGACCTGGTTGCCGCCGACGGTGTCCATCGCGGCGCCCAGGATCGAGATGTCGATGTTGTACGTACGGGAGAGCTGGGAGATCACCGGCTGGGTCGCGGCCTCGCCGTGGAAGGTGACGTCGACGACCGTGCGATCGGGGCCGGAGGCCGTACCGCCGACCGGGAACAACTCGTGGGCCAGTTCGGAGCCGGGGGTGGCGAGCAGTTCGCCGACGGTGCCGGACTCGACGATGCGGCCCTTCTGCATGAGGGCGGCCGAGTCGCAGATCGTCTTGACGACGTCCATCTCGTGCGTGATGAGCAGGACGGTCAGGCCGAGCTGCCGGTTGAGGTCGCGCAGCAGTTGGAGGATGGACCGGGTGGTCTCGGGGTCGAGGGCGGACGTCGCCTCGTCGGAGAGCAGCACCTTGGGGTCTCCGGCCAGCGCCCGGGCGATGCCGACGCGCTGCTTCTGGCCGCCGGAGAGCTGGCCGGGGTAGGCCTTCGCCTTGTCGGCCAGGCCGACCAGGTCGAGGAGTTCGAGGGCCTTACGGGTGCGGTCGCGACCGGCGACGCCGAGGATCTCCAGCGGGAGCTCGATGTTGTCCTGGACGTTGCGCGAGGCCAGCAGGTTGAAGTGCTGGAAGACCATGCCGATACGGCTGCGCGCCTCGCGGAGCTCCTTGCCGGCCCGGCGGCCCCGGCCCGCGAGGGCGGTGAGGTCCTGGCCGGCCACGGTCACGGTGCCCGAAGTGGGGCGTTCCAGCAGGTTGACGCAGCGGATCAGGGAGGACTTGCCGGCGCCGCTCTGTCCGACGACGCCGTACACCTCGCCCTCGCGGACATACAGGTCGACGCCGTCCAGGGCGGTGACCTCACGGCCGCGCGACTGATAGACCTTCGTGAGGCCCGTAGTGGTGATCACAGGGGTTTCCGTCACTGTCGAGTGCACGGCGCGGTGTCCGCCGGGCACGGGGCATTCGTCTGAAGAGACTGTTCGGACTCGGGTGTTCGGCCGGTGGGTCTCGGCACGGCTGCGGCGGCGTTCGGCCGGGGCAGGTACGTGCTGGAGCAGCTCGTTCCGCTGGGTGCGGACGGCGTGGGCTCGGTCTCGCTTCGGGGCGCGAGGCTCAGGCGGGGGCCCTCAGAAGGCGCGCATTCGACACATACAACGAGCACCGGGCGTCGTGATCGCCTCGGTCGCAAGGGTGCGGTTGCTCGTCGTGGTCATGGGCCAAGTAAAACAGACGTGCAGTTCCGGCCCGCCCGCCTGTCCGTATAGCGGACAGCCGTGGACCGTCGTGCCGCACGGTTCAGTCCGCGGTGGAGATTTCCACTCCCGCGGCTGTGACCTGCACCGATATGGCGGAGAGATCAGTAACGACAACGTCGGCGACCAGCTCGGCACGATCGTGGGTTGTGGCCAAGGCCACGGTCGTCATCCCGGCCGCCCGTCCGGCCCGCAGCCCGGCGGGGGCGTCCTCGAAGACCACGCAGCGGGCCGGGTCGACGCCGAGGCGACGGGCCGCGAGGAGGTACGGCTCGGGGTCCGGCTTGCCACGGGTGATGTCCTCGGCGGCGATCATCACCGGGAAGTCGATGCCTGCCTCGCGCAGCCGCGCCTCGCCCAGCGGGCGGGTGGCGGAGGTGACGACGGCCCAGCGGTGCGCGGGCAGCGAACCGAGCAGCTCCTTGGTGCCGGGGAGCACCACGACGCCACCGGGCACGTCCTCGACCTCCAGCTGTTCGATACGGGCGAGGGCCCCGTCGACCCGGTCCGCGGGCAGCAGCTCGGCGATGATCTCGACGGCCGTGCGGCCGTGTAGTTCGACGCCGGAGAAGTCCTCCGCCGTGACGCCGTACTCCTGTGCCCACCTGGTCCAGCAGCGCTGGACGGACTCGATGGAGGAGAGCAGCGTTCCGTCGTTGTCGAACAGCAGGGCCTCGGCGTGGATCTTCATGTTCGCCGACCCTAGCGCCCGGGTACGGGGGCGCACGCAGGGGGCCTTTTGGTCCGTAATACCCTCGGCTCATGCTTGACGCCCTGACGGTCGCGGTCTCCGTGACCGCGCTCGCCCTCGCCGCCTGGTGCGGTTTCGCCGCCTACCGGGACCAGCCGACCAAGGACTGGCACTTCATCGGAATGGCCGTGGTGTCGCTGCTGGCGCTGGCTCAGCTGGTGGTGGGGATCGTGCAACTCGCCCGGGGCGAACGGCCGGACCAGGGCATGACGATCTTCATCTGCTATCTGATCGGGGCGTTTGCCGCCGTGCCGGCAGCAGGTTTCCTGTCGCTGACCGAGCGGACCCGATGGGGTTCGGTCACGGTGTCGGCGGGCGCGGTCGTGCTGGCCGTCCTGCAAGTACGGCTCTACGACATCTGGGGAAGCTGACCGTGACCGAGACCGACACCACCCCCGATTCCGCACCCGGGCAGAAGGCCCGGTTCCAGCTGGGGACGGGCCCCGGCCGCGTACTCGTCTGGTTCTACGGGGTGTTCACCGTCGCGGCCGCCTCCCGCTCGATCGTCCAGATGATCCTGGACTTCGGCAGGGCGCCGCTCGCCTACGTGCTGTCGGCCGTCGCCGCCCTGGTGTACGGCTTCATCACGTACTCGCTGGTCCGCGGCGGCGAGAAGGCGCGCAGGACGGCGCTGGTGTGCTGCGCCGCCGAGCTCGCGGGCGTGCTGCTCGTCGGTACGTGGACTCTGGTCGAGCCGTCGGCCTTCGCGGACGCCACCGTCTGGTCGTATCTGGGCAGGGACTACCTGTTCATCCCGGTGATCCTGCCGGTCACCGGGATGATCTGGCTGCGTCGCGCCAAGAACGTGTGACGTCCGCTTCGTCGCCGCTCAGGCGCTGGCGACGTAGGCCGGTGCGGCGACGTCCTTCTCCAGCTGGATGAGCCGGACGCCGTCCTGACCGGTGGTGTTGCCCACGGGTGCGTAACCCGCCCGCCGGTAGAGCCGGAGATTGGTCTCGCTGCGGTGCCCGGTCTGCAACCGGAAGCGGGTGGCCGACTGCTCGTCCGCAAGTGCGGACTCCACGGCCCGCAGCAGCCGAGCACCGAGCCCGTGCCCCTGGAGCCGGGGGTGGACGCAGAGCTTGGCTATCTGTCCGGTGCCGTCCGGATCGGTGGATCCGCGTACCGCGCCGACGACTTCGTCCCCGAGCCGTGCCACGAACACCAGGTTCGCGGTCAGTTCGTCGCGGACCGATTCGAGGGTCTGCACGAGCGGGTCGATCCGGTAGTTCCCGTACAGCTCCGCCTCGCTCTGAAAGCAGAGGTACTGAAGCTTCAAGATCTGTTCGGCGTCCTCTGTCGTCGCCGCCGAGATGATCACACTCATGCCCATGTGTGCATGCCTCCCGCTCACCTGATCCGCCGGTTGCCTAACAGCTCCTATCCCCGCAGTTCAGGGACGACAACCTCCGTCGCGAGCATTCTGCGCAGACATCCAAGGCATCGGGAACGGATCGGACCCAAACTGCCTTGTGACATACCCAACTTCCCTGCGATCTCCCGGTAGGTGGGGTCGCCCGGAGCGAGCATCGCGGCGAGCAGCCCGGCGCACCGGCCCGGCAACCGGCCCACCGCGGCGTGCAGCGCCCTGCGTTCGTCGGCGCCGACCGCCGACCGCTCGGGGCAGCGGGCTGGATCCGCGGTGGTCTCATCGGCGTACGGACGTTCGCGCCGGGCGGTACGGCGGGCGCGGCGCACCTCCGCCCGTACGGTGTCGCGGACCCAGCGCGCCGGGTCCGCCGGCGGCCGCTGATCCGCGAGCAGCTCCAGCAGCCGCAGCCAGACAGCCTGTTCGAGATCGGCGGGTTCGACGGCCGCGCCTGCCGCCGCGTCGCTCGCCTCGGCCGTCGCCTCGGCGCTGACGAGGGGGTACAGGGCGTGGACCACGGCCGCGGGTGCCTGGGCGGCGGCGTCTGCGAGAAGCGTCATACCCCACCCGACGTGGACCGGCGCAGGGCGGTTGCCGTCCGCGGGACGCACCACCCGACCGGGGCATGCCCGGCCGGGTGCTGACGTGGGCGGCGGTGTCAGTTCGCGGCGAAGTCGGCCGCGGCAAGCAGAGCCGTGTCCGGGTTGTCGGAGAAGATCCCGTCAATGCCTGTCGCGAAGTACGTCCGGAACGCTCCGAATGCGTCGCCGTACGCGTTGGGGTCCGTACCGCGCCGGAAGTCGGCGGGCAGGAAGGTGTTCTCGTTGCGCATGGTGTACGGGTGCAGGATCAGGCCCTGCGCGTGCGCGTCCTTCACCAGGGTGGTGGGCGTGGTGAGCCGGCCCGACGCGTCCTTGGGGATGATCAGGTCCAGGGTGGGGCCGATGCCCTGCGCGAACGACGCCAGCCACGTCAGCCCGGAGGGCTTCACGAGATCGTCGACGGTGCGCGGGTCACCGGTCGCCACGAAGTCCCAGGGCTTCGATCCCGCGCCGGAGAGCAGGACGACACGCGGGGTGGCGACGAGCTTCGACAGCCGCTGGATGCTGGTGGGCTCGAAGGACTGGAGTATGAGCGGCGACTGCTTGCGGTGGCGGTCGTAGCGGCGCAGCAGCTTGGCAAGCGGCTCCTCCAGGCCGAGGCCGAGGCCGCGGAAGTATGTGGGGTGCTTGGTCTCGACGTACAGCCAGACCTGCTTCCCGCGCCTGCGGCCCTCACGGTCGGCCCACTGGAGCACTTCTTCGAAGGTGGGGACCTCCCAGCGGCCGTCGTAGAGCGTGTTCTTCTGGCGGTTGCCGGGGATGCGCTCCTTGGCGCGGAGCGTCTTCAGCTCGGCGAGGGTGAAGTCCTCGGTGAACCAGCCGGTGAGGGAGACCCCGTCGACAGTCTTCGTCGTTCTGCGGCTCGCGAACTCGGGGTGGGCGGAGACATCGGTGGTGGCGGTGATGTCGTTCTCGTGACGGCAGACAAGGTGGCCGTCCTTGGTGGGCACCAGGTCCTGCTCGATGATGTGCGCACCCATGTCGAGTGCCAGCTGGTACGAGCCGAGGGTGTGCTCGGGGCGGTAGCCGCTGGTACCGCGGTGCCCGATGACGGTCGGTACCGGCAGGTCCAGCCGGTGACCGTGGCCGCCGGACCGTCCGTCGGCGGACCCGGGCGTGTTCTCGGCGGCGTTCGCCGTGCCCGGCAGTCCGAGGGCGGCCGAGCCCAGTACGGCCGCTCCCGCTCCCAGTACGGTCCGCCGACCGGGGTTCGCCTGCGCACGCTCTGTCATGACTGCTCCCTCGCATGTGATGTGTGGCACCGTCGAGCGAGGCCCGATCGTAGGGAACTGCACCATCCGCACGGCAGCCCGTGGACGAACATGGCGGAAACACACGTCAACACTGCGTATCCACTCGATGAACCCGATGTGCGATCAGCGAGTACCCGCGAGTATCGTCCTCACCTGCATATACCGTCACGATCCCGCGCCTCGGCCGGCCCTGGCCACTACACCGGAGGAACCGTTGTCCCGACACGCACTCATCAAGGCAGTGCTCGGACCGCTCTTGCGCCTGATGTTCCGCCCCCAGGTGGAAGGCGTGGAGAACATCCCCGGAGACGGTCCGGTGATCCTCGCGGGCAACCATCTGACGTTCATCGACTCGATGATCATGCCGATCTGCTGCGACCGGCCGGTGTTCTACATCGGCAAGGACGAATACGTGACGGGCAAGGGGCTCAAGGGCCGGATGATGGCCTGGTTCTTCACCGGCTGCGGCATGATCCCGGTGGACCGGGACGGCGGACGCGGCGGTGTCGCTGCGCTGATGACGGGCCATCGGGTGCTGGAGCAGGGCAAGGCGTTCGCCATCTACCCGGAGGGCACCCGCTCCCCCGACGGGCGGCTCTACCGGGGCCGTACGGGCATCGCACGGCTGACGCTGATGACGGGCGCGCCGGTGGTGCCGTTCGCGATGATCGGCACGGACAAGCTGCAGCCGGGCGGTGCGGGACTCCCCAGGCCCGGCAAGGTGACGGTCCGGTTCGGTGAGCCGATGGAGTTCTCCCGCTACGAGGGCATGGACCGCGACCGCTACGTGCTGCGGGCGGTGACGGACTCCGTGATGGCCGAGGTGATGCGGCTCTCCGGCCAGGAGTACGTCGACATGTATGCGACGAAGGCCAAGGCCGCCTGATCCGGCCGATCCGCAGGACATCCGAAGGGCCCGTACCCCGCTTGGCGGTACGGGCCCTTCCATATCTCACAACCACTCGTACGGCCGAAGGCGCGACAGTGCGCGGACGGCTCTACGGATGCTCGATCTCCTCCTCCAGCGCCTGGCCGCGCAGCAGGAACCAGGCGGCGGCCGCCGTCGCGATCAGAACCGCCGCGCCGATGCCCGCGGCGATGTGCAACCCGTCGACGAACGAGTCCTGTGCCGCCGAGACCAGTGCGTGCGCCTGATCCGCCGGAATGCCCTGCGCCGCTTCGACGGCGCCGCCCAGGGATTCATGGGCCGCCGCGGCAGCATCGGCCGGGACACCGTGCGGGGTGACGAAGTCCTGATAGACGCCGGTGACGATGGAGCCGAGCAGGGCGATGCCGAGGGCCGCGCCGAGTTCGTACGCCGTCTCGGAGACCGCGGACGCGGAGCCCGCGTGCTCCTTCGGGACGCTGGAGAGGATCACGTCGGAGGTCACGGTGAAGGCGAAGCCCGCGCCGATGCCGACGACCAGCAGCAGAAGGCCGATCAGTGGATAGCCGGTCTCCTGGTGGACGAAGGTGACGGCGGCGAGCGCGACGCCGACTGCCGCGAGTCCGGCGGACACCACGAACCGGACCGTGAACCGGCGGGCGGCCTGACCGGCGATCAGACCGCAGGTCACCGCGCCGACGGCGGCCGGCAACTCTGCGAGTCCGGCCTCCAGCGGGCCGCGCCCCTGGACCAGTTGCAGGAACTGGGAGAGGAAGAAGACCAGCCCGGACAGGCCGAGGATGGTCAGCAGATCGGCGAGGACCGCGCCCGAGAAACCCCGGTGGTGGAACAGCCGCATGTCCAGCAGCGGATCCGGCAGCTTGAGCTGCCTGCGTACGAACCAGCAGAGCGCGGCCGCACCGCCGATGCCGGCGACGGCGACCTCCCAGCTCGCCCCGTGCGCGGCCAGATCCTTGATGGCGTACACGACACCGATCATGCCGACCAGGGAGAGCGCGACACTCATCAGATCCCAGGGGCCCGGGGCCGGGTTCTTCGACTCGGGGATCATCCGGACGCCGACGACCACGAGGACCGCCATCACCGGCAGATTGATCAGGAAGACCGACCCCCACCAGAAGTGCTCCAGCAGGAACCCGCCGACGACCGGGCCGACGGCCGCGCCCGCGGAGGCCATGGCGCCCCAGATGCCGATGGCGAGTGAGCGCTCGCGCGGGTCGTTGAAGAGGTTGCGGATCAGGGCGAGGGTGGACGGCATCAAGGTGGCGCCCGCGACGCCGAGCAGCGCCCGCGCCAGGATCATCATCTCGGGGCTGTTCGCGTACGCGTTGAGCACGGAGACCGCGCCGAACGCGATGGCGCCGCTCAGCAACAGCTTCTTGCGGCCGATGCGGTCACCGAGGCTGCCCATGGAGACCAGGAGCCCGGCGATGACGAACGAGTAGACGTCGCCGATCCACAGCAGCTGGGTGCCGGTCGGCTCGAGATCCTCGGTGAGGAACGGCGTCGCAAGGCCCAGGACCGTGGCGTCGATGGCCACCAGCAGCACGGCGAGGACGAGCACGGCGAGCGCGATCCACCGTCCGGGGCGGCGCAGCTCGTCCGAGGTCTCCGCGTGCTGTTCGATGCTGGTCATTGCTCCACGCTCCGGCGTGCTCCGCCGAGCAACAACTCGACGATCATGTACTGGAAGTCCTGTCCGGCGACCCGGCCCGCCTGGACGGCCCAGGCGCCGGTGGAGACGAGCCCGTACAGGGCCTCGGTCAGCCAGGCGGGGGTCAGGTCGATCCGGAACTCGCCGCGCTCCTGACCCCGCCGGAAGAAGGCGGAGACTCGCGCGTCCAGCCGGTTCCAGCCCTCATTCATCTCGTCGCCCTCGAAGAGCTGGTTCTCGGTGACGAGGAAGGACAGCAGTCCGGCGCTCGGTTCGACAGCCGCGATCAGCCGGCGCAGCGCCTGCTCCGAGGAGCCCTCGTCGAGCGCGGCGGCGTCGAGAGCCGCTTCGAACTCCTGGATCCCCAGGTTCTCCAATGCTCTGACCAGGGCGTCCCGTCCGGCGAAGTGCCTGTGCAGGGTGGCGCGTCCGATGCCCGCGGCCTTGGCGACCTCGTCCATGGTGGCGGTCGATTTGCGGGTCAGCAGAGCGGCGGCGCTGCGCAGCACCTGCTCACGGTCGACAGTCATGAGACGACCATAACCCAAATGAGACATCATCGTCTCATTCTTTATCCGGGCTCTCCGGTGCGAAGCGCTGGTTCGCCGGCACCTATCGGGCGTCGGGGCGGCTTCCGGGCGCCGGAAAGGGCGTGCTGCGGGTCGGCCGAGGTACCACGGGCACGGCCGACTTCAGCTCGATGCGTCGGCCGCGGGCTGCCAGGTCGAGGGTCGTCATGCGAGCGACCCTAGGCTCCCGCAGGGCTGTCTCCGGCGCGTCGTGACGGGCGAGTCCGCGATTCACCGGTTCGCGCACCGTCGCGCGTCTGCGCGACCGAGGGCGGTGCCGTAAGCGCCCGCCGGGGATTACGGGACCGCCCTTGGGGCGTACCGCCGACCGCTTCATGGCCCGGGTCGTGGGTATCCACCGGACGGGCGGACAGCGTCGGACTGATCGCCGGCCGCCGGTGGCTCGTGAACAGCCGGTCGCCGGTGCCTCGTCAGGAGGGTGAAGAACTTCTCGTTCCGCGACTGCATCCGTGGGCCGACGGGAGATCTTCCTGGGCCGACAGCGCCCTGTGCGGCGAGGCGTCGCCTCTCGAGGAGGTTGTCCGTCCGCAGCGGACGGACAAGGGGAAAGACGAAGGGGGGAAAGGGGGGTACCCACTCCTTTCCACTCTCAACGTATAGCGCATGGGGGGCCTTGCGGCAAGACCCGGGTCATGCCGCAGAATCGGCGGCCGAAGCCGGACCCGACGGAAATGGGAGAGTCACGGAGTGCGTGTGTTGTTGTCTACGTATGGCTCGCGTGGGGATGTCGAGCCGCTGGTGGGACTCGCGGTGCAGTTGCGGGCACTCGGCGCGGAGGTGCGGGTGTGCGCGCCGCCGGACGAGGACTTCGCGCAGCGGCTGGCCGGTGTCGGCGTGCCGATGGTGCCCGTCGGCCAGTCGGCGCGCGCACTGACGACGGCGGCGCCGTCGTCGGCGGACCTGCCCCGGCGCGCGGCCGAGTTGATCGCCAGTCAGTTCGCCGCGGTCACCGCGGCGGCCGAGGAATGTGATGCGCTGGTGGCGACCGGCATGATGCCGGCCGCGGCCGGCGCGCGGTCGGTGGCCGAGAAACTGGGCATCCGCTCCGTGTCCGTGACCTTCCAGCAGCTCACCCTGCCGTCGCCGCACCACCCGCCGCTGGCCTACCCGGGCCGGCGGTTCCCGCCGGACGTGACCGACAACCGGGTGCTGTGGGACCTGGACGCCGAGAGCATCGATGCACTGTTCGGTGAGGCGCTCAACGTCAACCGGGCGTCGATCGGCCTGCCCCCGGTGGGCAACGTCCGCGACTACGTCATCGGCGACCGGCCGTGGCTGGCGACGGACCCGACCCTGGACCCGTGGCAGAAGACGCCGGACCTCGACGTCGTACAGACTGGCGCGTGGATCCTGCCGGACGAACGCCCGCTCCCGGACGACCTGGAAGCGTTCCTGCAGGCCGGCGAACCACCGGTGTACGTGGGCTTCGGCAGCATGCCCATGCGCGCCTCGAAGGACGTCGCCCAGGTGGCCATCGAGGCCGTCCGCGCGCAGGGTTGCCGCGTACTCGCCTCCCGCGGCTGGGCCGACCTGGCCCTGATCGACGACCAGGACGACTGCTTCGTCGTCGGCGAGGTCAACCAGCAGGCACTGTTCGGCCGGGTGGCCGCCGTCGTGCACCACGGCGGCGCGGGCACGACGACGACGGCCGCCCGGGCCGGCGCGCCGCAGGTGGTGGTACCCCAGTCGGCGGACCAGCCGTACTGGGCCGGCCGGGTGGCCGACCTGGGCATCGGCGCGGCACACGACGGTCCGACCCCGACCACCGAGTCCCTGTCCGCCGCGCTCAGGACGGCCCTGACACCTGAGTCCCGCGCCCGAGCAACCGCCGTGGCCGGCACGATCCGCACCGACGGGGCGACGGTGGCCGCGAAGCTGCTGCTCGCAGCGATCGGCCGGGAAAGGCCGCCGATGTCCGCGTGAACCACGCGGGATCACCGAGCCGGGACCCGGAACACGAGAACCCGCCGACCCCGGCGACCTGGACCGGCAACGGCCACGGGTCCACGCCGGGCGGAGCGTTGCTCGTCATGGCCACCAGGTTCGTCACGCCAAAGTCCAGATGCCTTGCTGCGCGCAAAAGAACGGTCGCGAGCGACCTCAGATCGGAGCCGATGACGTGCACCCGCTGACCACCAGCGTGTTCGACCTTCCCGACCACCTTTCCCCCAAGGCCGACCCGACGCTGATCGCCGGTGACGAGCAGCACTTCGGGGCCCTCGCAAAGAGCCTTGAGCAGGCGATCACCGAACTGTCCGACCGCCTCGACGCCGAGCGCAGAGCGCCCGGCGGCGTGGGCCGGCAGGCGATGGACCGGGACATGGAGATCCACCGGCTGACCACTCGCCTGCGCGCACTGCGTCGCTTCGGTCTGGACCTGTGCCTCGGACACATGGTCAGCGCGGACAACACCGAGCCGGTGTACGTCGGACGACTCGGCCTTACGGACAGCGCGGGTCGCCGGCTGCTGCTCGACTGGCGCTCCCCGGCGGCTGAGCCGTTCTTCGGAGCCACCCACGCCAACCCGATGGGTCTGGCGAGCCGCCGCAGGTATCGCTGGACCCGGGGCCGGATCAGCGACTACTGGGACGAGGTCTTCGCCTCGGACGGGTTCGTCGGGCACGCCGCGCTCGACGACCAGTCCGCCTTCATCGCCAGTCTGGGCAGCAACAGGTCGGCACGGATGCGAGATGTGCTCGGCACCATCCAGGCCGACCAGGACGCCATCATCCGCGCGGGATCCCGCGGCGCTCTCGTGGTCGACGGCGGCCCGGGTACGGGGAAGACCGTCGTCGCTCTGCACCGCTCCGCCTACCTCCTCCACTCCGACCCTCGCCTCGGTCACCGTCGGGGCGGTGTGCTGTTCGTCGGTCCGCACCGGCCCTACCTGGCCTACGTCGCCGACGTCCTCCCCAGCCTCGGAGAGGAGGGCGTGCAGACCTGCACCCTGCGGGACCTCGTCGCCGAGGGAGCCGCAGCAGCGGTCGAGGCCGACCCGGACGTGGCGGCCCTGAAGTCGTCCGCGAACCTGGTGAAGGCGATCGAGACGACCGTCAGGTTCTACGAGGAACCGCCGACCAAGGGGATGACGGTCACGACCCACTGGTCCGACATCCGGCTGAGCGCCGACGACTGGGCCGTGGCGTTCGAAGCGGCAGAACCCGGTACTCCGCACAACGAGGCCCGCGACCAGGTCTGGGAGGAGCTGCTCACGATCCTGGTGGACAAGCACGACGGCGACGTCTCGGCCGACCTGCTCCGCAAGTCGCTGCGGCAGAACAGGGAACTGCTCACGACCTTCGACCGCGCGTGGCCGCTGCTGGAAGCGGCTGACCTCGTGGGAGACCTGTGGTCGGTACCCGCCTATCTGCGGATGTGCGCTCCCTGGCTCGGCCCCGACGACGTTCAGAAGCTGCAGCGAGACGACGCCCAGGCCTGGACGGTCTCCGACCTGCCGCTCCTGGACGCCGCACGGCAGCGGCTCGGCGACCCGGAGGCCTCGCGACGCAAGCGTCGGCATGACGCCTCTGTCGCCGCCGAACGCGCGCGCAGGGCCGACGCCATCGACGGCCTGCTGCAGAACATCCTGATCGACGAGAGCGAAGGCGCGGTGGGGATGCTGCGCGGACAGGACCTGCAGGACGCCCTGGTCAACGAGACCGCACTGCCCAACGTCGAACCGGACCTGCTCGCCGGCCCGTTCGCGCACATCGTCGTGGACGAGGCTCAGGAACTGACCGACGCCGAGTGGCAGATGCTGCTGGTCCGGTGCCCGTCCCGGAGCTTCACCATCGTCGGGGACCGTGCCCAGGCCAGGCACGGGTTCACGGAGTCGTGGCAGGAACGGCTTGAGCGGATCGGGCTCGACCGGATCGACCTGGCCTCCCTGAGCATCAACTACCGGACGCCGGAAGAAGTCATGGCGGAAGCCGAGCCGGTCATCCGGGCCGTACTCCCGGACGCCAACGTGCCGGCCTCCATCCGCAGCAGCGGCGTCCCCGTCGTACACGGATCTGTTTCGGATCTGAGCTCGGTCCTCGACACCTGGCTCGCCGCACACGCCGACGGGATCGCCTGCGTCATCGGCGATCCCACGTTCCGGACGACGTCCCGCGTCCGGTCGCTGACTCCGGAGCTGTCGAAGGGGCTCGAGTTCGACCTGGTCGTCCTCATCGACCCGGAGGAGTTCGGCAAGGGCATCGAAGGAGCGGTCGACCGCTATGTCGCCATGACCCGGGCCACCCAGCAACTCGTCATCCTCACGAGCTCCTGACGACGCGGCCGTTCGCCCGGGTCGAGATCACCGAGCGGGACCGGGAGGACGTCGCCGGGCGCGGACAGGGCGAGGCGCCGCTGCGCCGGATCCACCCGTGGATCGGCCTGGAGCGGGCGGACTTCGACGCACCGACGCAGTGGGCGCGGACCGAGCGGGAGCTGACCCCGATCGGGACGCTTCGCCGGTCAGCTCCAGGGCAGGCCGGCGCGGTGGCGCCAGTACGCCTCGGGCTCCTCCACCAGCGCGTCCAGCCGGTCCCGCCGCTGCTCGTCGAGGTCGAGGACGGGGGCGTGGAGGTTGCTGACGAGCTGGGTGACGGTCGCCGCGCCGGAGAGGACGACGCCCGCCCACGGCTGGTGCAGGATGAGCGCGAGCGCGACCGCGTCGCTGCCGAGGCCCGCCTCGGCAGCGATCTCCTGGACAACGGCGGGAGCGTCCGTGCCGGCGAGCCGGCCGTTGGCCATCGCTTCCTTGACGATCACGGTCAGCCCGGCGTCGTGCGCCTCGGCGAGCGCCTGTCCGGCCGACGTCTCCAGGGCGTTGTAGGTGGCCTGGACGGTACGGAAGAGGGGCTCGCCGTCGACGGTGACGGCGAGGGCGGCGCGGATGGCGTCCGCCTGGCCGGGACCGCTGGTGGACAGGCCGACGGTGACCCCGTCTGCGGCGAGGGCGGCGAGCCGCTCGTGCAGTTCCTTGTCGGTGAGGGCCGGACTGTCGGCTGTCACGGAGTGGATCTGGTAGAGGTCGAGCCGGTCGCCCAACAGCGCCTCGGTCTCGGCACGCTGGCGTTCGAAGGTGGTGAGGCTGTGGTCCTTGACCTCGTGCGCCTCGGCGTCGACGCTCCAGTCGGCGGTGTAGGTGTAGCCCCATTTGCTGCCGATGACGACGTCGCGCACATCCGGGCGGGTGGTCAGCCAGTCGCCGAGGAACTCCTCGGCGCGGCCGTAGGAGCGGGCGGCGTCGAAGTAGCGGACGCCCTGCGCATAGGCGGCGTCGAGAAGCTCATGGGTGTGCTCGCGCAATGCCTCGACGCTGCGGGTCCCGGGCAGGTCCCGGTCGCGGTGGAGATTGATGTAGGCGGGCCTGCCGACCGCGGCCAGGCCGAGCCCGATATGGGCGGTCGGGGTCGTCGCTGAGGCCAGGCGGGCGAAGGGCATCGCGGGCTCCTCGTGGGTCGGGTCCGTAACTCCGTCCCGACCAACGTAGCCCGCGATGCCGTTCCCGTGACCTACTGACGGGCGGTGGCCCATGCGTGCTGTGCCGCCAGGTCGTTCTTGACCTCGGCGAGCTGTACGGCGACGGCCGACGGGGCCGTACCGCCGCGTCCGTCACGGGAGGCGAGCGCGCCCGGCACGTCGAGGACCGTGCGGACCTCGGGGGTGAGGTGCTCGGAGATCTTCGCGAACTGCTCGTCGGTGAGCTCGTCGAGCTCGATGCCGTGCTGCTCGCACTCCTTGACGCACTCGCCCGCGACCTCGTGCGCGACGCGGAACGGGACGCCCTTCTTGACCAGCCACTCGGCGATGTCCGTGGCGAGCGAGAAGCCCGCCGGGGCCAGCTCCTCCATCCGCTCGCGGTTGACGGTCAGCGTGGCCATCATGCCGGTGAAGGCAGGCAGCAGGACCTCGAGCTGGTCACAGGAGTCGAAGACCGGCTCCTTGTCCTCCTGGAGGTCGCGGTTGTACGCGAGCGGGAGGGCCTTCAGCGTGGCCATCAGCCCCGTCAGGTTGCCGATCAGACGCCCGGACTTGCCGCGGGCCAGCTCGGCGATGTCCGGGTTCTTCTTCTGCGGCATGATCGAGGAGCCGGTGGAGAAGGCGTCGTGCAGGGTGACGAAGGAGAACTCCTTCGTGTTCCAGATGATGACCTCCTCCGCGATCCGGGAGAGGTTGACGCCGATCATCGCGGTGATGAACGCGAACTCGGCGACGAAGTCGCGGGAGGCCGTGCCGTCGATGGAGTTGGCGACGGAACCGTGCTCGAAGCCGAGGTCCGCGGCGACCGCCTCCGGGTCGAGTCCGAGCGAGGAGCCGGCCAGCGCGCCGGAGCCGTACGGGGACACGGCCGTCCGCTCGTCCCACTGCCGCAGCCGCTCGGCGTCCCGGGACAGGGACTGCACGTGGGCCAGGACGTGGTGGGCGAAGAGGACGGGCTGAGCGTGCTGCAGGTGCGTCCGGCCCGGCATGGCGACGTCCGGGTGGGCCTCGGCGAGACCGACCAGCGCGTCCTGGAGCTCGGCGATCAGACCGCCGATGATCCGAGCGTGGTCGCGCAGGTACATCCGGAAGAGCGTGGCGATCTGGTCGTTGCGGGACCGGCCGGCGCGCAGCTTGCCGCCGAGGTCCGGGCCCAGGCGCTCCAGCAGTCCACGCTCCAGCGCGGTGTGGACGTCCTCGTCGGCGATGGTGCCGGTGAACGACCCGTCGGCGACATCGGCTTCGAGCTGGTCGAGGCCGGCGATCATGCGGGTCAGCTCGTCCTCGGTGAGCAGGCCCGCCTTGTTGAGGACACGAGCGTGGGCGCGGGAGCCGGCGATGTCGTACGGCGCGAGCCGCCAGTCGAAGTGGACGGAGGCGGACAGCTTCGCCAGCGCCTCGGCCGGACCGTCGGCGAAGCGGGCGCCCCAGAGGCGTACGTCGCTGTTGCCGTTGCCAATGCTCACTGCGTGCTCCTCAGGAGACAAGAGGGTGGATGTGCGACCGCCTCCCCGCCGCGGAGGAACGGGGAGGCGGTGACGTAAACGGGGTGGCGTCAGACCAGGTCACGCTTGGCGGCGATCTTCGACGAAAGGCCGAAGATCTCGATGAAGCCCTGCGCCTTGGACTGGTCGAACGTGTCGCCCGAGTCGTAGGTGGCGAGGTTGAAGTCGTACAGCGACTCGCTGGACTTCCGGCCGGTGACGACGGCGCGCCCGGCGTGCAGCGTCATCCGGATGTCACCGGTGACGTGCTGGTTGGCCTCGTTGATGAAGCCGTCCAGGGCGCGCTTGAGCGGGGAGAACCACAGGCCGTCGTAGACCATCTCGCCCCAGCGCTGCTCGACCTGCCGCTTGTAGCGGGCCAGCTCGCGCTCGACGGTGACGTTCTCCAGCTCCTGGTGGGCGGTGATCAGTGCGATCGCGCCGGGGGCCTCGTACACCTCGCGGGACTTGATGCCGACGAGCCGGTCCTCGACCATGTCGATCCGGCCGATGCCCTGGGCGCCGGCCCGCTCGTTGAGCTGCTGGATCGCCTGGAGGACGGTGACGGACTTGCCGTCGATGGCGACCGGGACGCCCTCCTTGAAGGAGATGACGACCTCGTCGGCCTCGCGCGGGGTGGCCGGGTTCTCGGTGTACTCGTAGATGTCCTCGATCGGGGCGTTCCAGATGTCCTCCAGGAAGCCCGTCTCGACGGCGCGCCCGAAGACGTTCTGGTCGATCGAGTACGGGGACTTCTTGGTGGTCGCGATCGGGAGGTTCTTCTCCTCGCAGAAGGCGATCGCCTTGTCCCGGGTCATCGCGTAGTCACGGACCGGGGCGATGCACTTCAGGTCGGGGCCGAGCGCGGAGATGCCGGCCTCGAAGCGGACCTGGTCGTTGCCCTTGCCGGTGCAGCCGTGGGCGACGATGCCGGCATTGTGCTTGTTGGCGGCGGCGACGAGGTGCTTGACGATGGTCGGCCGGGAGAGGGCCGACACCAGCGGGTAGCGGTCCATGTAGAGGGCGTTGGCCTTGATCGCCGGGAGACAGTACTCCTCGGCGAACTCGTCCTTGGCGTCCGCGACCTCGGCCTCGACGGCACCGCAGGCGAGCGCGCGCTTACGAATGACGTCCAGGTCCTCGCCGCCCTGGCCGACATCCACGGCAACGGCGATGACCTCGGCGCCCGTCTCCTCGGCGATCCAGCCGATGGCGACGGAGGTGTCCAGGCCGCCCGAGTAGGCGAGTACGACGCGCTCGGTCACGGGTTTCTCCTTACGGTGCAATCACTGTTGGGTATAACTATGCAGTCCTCCGTATGGTTTGTCAAAGCTACTGATCACCGGCTCACCCGAACGTGCGAGCCCGGACCATAAATGCCGGGCCCGGACACCGTGCGGCCCCCTACGATCGGCCTCTGCATACCTGGTGGGGGCGCATGATGAGCAGCGACTACGAGTCCGCTGAACGGCTGGCCCGGGGCATACCGCTCCGGGAAGCACTGGACACCTCGTCGGCCGAAGCCTGGACGGCCCTCGATCTCGGGGTACGGATCCTCTCGTACGAGGCGCCCGGGCTGCTCCCGTCGCACGACTGGGCCGGCGGCCGGAGACTGAGCTGGAGCTGGGACGCTCCGCTGCCCTCGGTGAATTGGTCCAGGACACCTCCGGACGAGCCGTTGCTCGCCGTCGCGCTGTGCCATCCGGACGGCCGGATCCGGAAGGCGGCACTCGAGTGGGTCCCCCGCTCGCCGGCTCTGCGTCCGCTGCTGGTCGTGCGCTGCGCGGACTGGGCCGGCCCGGTGCGCGACCGGGCTCGGGCACTGTTCTCGGAGATTCCCGGCCGGGAGCTGCCGCCGCTGACCGCGCTGGCGCTGCGGCTGTCCAGGCGCGAGCAGGGTGACTTCGCCCGCGAACGGCTGGACCGTGCGTTGCGCGAAGGGCCCGCCGAGGACGTCGTGGCGCTGCTCACCAGCGAGGACCGGGCCACACGCCGGTTCGTGTACCGCATCGCGGTCGATCGCGGTCTCCTGGCCCCCGCGACGCTGGCCCGCACCGCAGCCGCCGCCTCGGACGATGTGCGCATCCAGACGCTGTGTGCGGAGGCTGCGATCGCGGGGGTGCGGGACGGGGCGTACGACGAGGTGCTGGGCTCGCTGCTGTCCGCGCGGTCGTCCCAGGTACGGGCCGCCGGTGTCACCGCGCTGCGGCGGGCCGGGCGGCAGGGCGAGGCCGCGGCGTTCCTCGCCGACCGGTCCGGGGTCGTACGGGCCTGTGCCCGCTACGTACTGCGGCAGGGTGGCATCGATCCGCTCCCCCTCTACCGGTCGATGTGCGCCGACCCGGCCGCCTGCCCCGCGGCCCCGGCCGGGCTCGGCGAGTGCGGCACCAGGGAGGACGCCCCGGCGTTGTGGTCCCTGGTGACGCACCCTGTGCCTGTGCCAGCAGTCCGCGTCCACGCCGTCACCGGCCTGCGCGCGCTCGACGCCGTGCGGCACGAACAGCTGCTGCCCCTCCTCGACGATCCGTCACCCGCCGTCGTCCGGGCGGTGACGCAGGCTCTGCTGCCGGACGCCGACCGGATACCGCACGAGTGGCTGCTCGTCAGGACCGGGGCGAACCGGCCGCGTGCGCTGCGTGTGGCGGCGGAGCGGCTGCTGCGAGCCCACGTCCGCGCGACGGTCCGGCAGCGGCGTCCCGCCGGCTGAAATGCCCCTGCCGGACGCCGCATCGGCGCCGATAATCGCCTCATGGGAAAGACGTACGCACGTATCGACGGACGGCTCAGGACCTTCATCGAGGAGCAGCACATCTTCTTCACCGCGACCGCCCCACTGGGCGGTGACGGCACGGTCAACCTCTCCCCGAAAGGTGTCAGCGGCTCCTTCGTGGTCCTCGACGAGCGGACCGTCGCCTATCTGGACTTCGCCGGGAGCAACGCGGAGACCGTGGCTCATCTCCGTGAGAACGGTCGCATCACCCTGATGTGGTGTGCCTTCCAGGGGCCGCCGAACATCGTGCGGGTGCACGGCCGAGGCGAGCCGGTCTTCCGTGACGATCCGCGGTTCCCGGGGCTGCTCGGCCGTTTTCCCGTCGACCCGGAGCCGCACGGGCTGCGCGCGATCATCGTGGTGACGGCCGAGCTGATCCGGGACACCTGCGGATTCGCGGTGCCGTACATGTCCTACGAGGAGGACCGGCCGCTGCACGCCCAGCGCTTCGCGCGCGAGGACGACACCTCGCTCAGCGAGTACTTCGGCAAGAAGGAGCACATCGCGACGAGCATCGACGGGCTGCCCGGACTGCCGCTCCCGCTGCCCGTGATGCCCACGGCGGACTGAGCCGCTGGGCCGCACGGAGTACGTGCGGCGGTGGGCCGGCGCCGTCGGGTCTACCGTCCGGTCCATGCGCACATCTCTGGTGACCGGGTCGGTTCTGCTCGCCCTCGTGGGTTCTTCGGCAGCCGGCCCCGCCGATACGGCGCCGCTCCCGGAGCGGCTGGCCGACACGGGCGGCGGCTCGCAGCTGATCACGGCCGAGGCACCCGGCACGGGATCCACCATGGGTACCGTCAGCTGGTGGGACCTGCAGTCGGGGAAGTGGGTACGGGCCGGGTCCGCGCCGGCCCGGTTCGGGGCGAAGGGGCTGGCCGAGGGGGACAAGCGGGTCCAGGGCACGAACACCACGCCCACCGGTCTGTACGACCTGCCGTACGCCTTCGGCGTCGAAGCGGCCCCGGCCGGGACCCACTATCCGTACCGCAGGGCGGGCGACCGGTCGTGGTGGTGCCAGGACAACGCGGCGCGCGCCTACAACCGCTGGGTGGAGCCGCTGCCCGCGGACTGCGGGGCCGACGAGGCCGAGCATCTGGTCGCGTACCCGGAGCAGTACGCCCGCGCACTGGTCATCGGGTTCAACTACGACCGGCCGGTGCGCGGGCGGGGTGCGGGGATCTTCCTGCATGTGAACGGGAGCGGCGCGACCGCCGGCTGTGTCTCCGTACCGGCGCCCTCGATGGACCGGATCCTGGCCTGGGCGGACCCGGACCGCCGTCCGCACATCGCGATCGGGACCCACTCGGGTACGACCGCGATCACCCGCTACTGACCCGTCGCTCCGGGTCGCTCAGCGACCGTTCTGCGCCAGCCGCAGCATGTGGTCGGCGAGCGCCTGACCGCCCGCCGGGTCGCGGCTGATCAGCATCAGCGTGTCGTCGCCCGCGATGGTACCGAGGACGTCGTGCAGCTCCGCCTGGTCGATGGCCGAGGCCAGGAACTGGGCCGCGCCCGGAGGCGTACGCAGCACCACGAGGTTGGCCGAGGCCTCCGCCGAGATGAGCAGTTCGGAGGAGAGGCGCCGCATCCGCTCCTCCTTGGCGGACTCGCCGAGGGGTGCCTGCGGGGTGCGGAAGCCGCCCTCGCTCGGCACGGCGTAGATCAGCTCGCCGCCGGTGTTGCGGATCTTCACCGCGCCCAGTTCGTCCAGATCGCGGGAGAGCGTCGCCTGGGTGACGCTCAGTCCGTCGTCGGCCAGGAGCTTCGCCAGCTGGCTCTGCGAGCGCACCGGCAGCCGGTTCAGGATGTCCACGATCCGGCGGTGGCGTGCCGTGCGGGTCTGCGGCACGGACGGCCCGCCGAACTCGGATTCCTGCGCCTCGGTCATCGTCGTCGCCTCATTCTCCGGAGCGCTTCTCTCCGAATTGTCCGTCCCCGTGTGCCGCGTCGAGAGCGCCGGGCAGTGCCGCCAGGAACGCATCCACCTCTGCGTCCCCGATGATCAGCGGCGGCATGAGCCGTACGACATCGGGGGCGGGCACGTTCACCAGGAGTCCGGCTCCCTGAGCCGCCTGTTGCACCTGCGGCGCAAGGGGCTCGGTGAGCACGATACCCAGCAACAGACCGGAGCCACGGACGTGGGAGACCAATGGGTGCCCCAGGGCTTCGACACCGTCCCGGATCCTCTCGCCGAGCCGCTTCACCCGGTCCAGGGCGCCGTCGGCGGCGAGCGTGTCCAGAACGGCGAGACCGGCGGCGCAGGCGATCGGATTGCCGCCGAACGTCGTGCCGTGCTGGCCGGGCTTGAGCAGGTCGGCCGTCGCGCCGAAGGCGACGGTGGCGCCGATCGGCAGCCCGCCGCCGAGCCCCTTGGCGAGGGTGACGATGTCGGGCTCGACGCCCTGGTGGGCCTGGTGCTCGAACCACTGGCCGCACCGGCCGATACCGGTCTGCACCTCGTCGAGGACGAGCAGGGTGCCGGTGGCCCGGGTGATCTCCCGGGCGGCCTCCAGATAGCCCATGGGCGGGACGACCACACCGTTCTCGCCCTGGATGGGCTCGATGATCACCAGCGCGGTGTCGGTGGTCACCGCGGCCCGCAGGGCGTCGGCATCGCCGTACGGCACATGTGTGACGTCACCGGGCACCGGAAGGAAGGGGTCCCGCTTCTTCGGCTGGCCGGTGAGGGCGAGCGCGCCCATCGTCCGGCCGTGGAAGCCGCCGTCGGTGGCGACCATGTGGGTCCGCCCGGTGAGCCGGCCGATCTTGAAGGCCGCCTCGTTGGCCTCGGCGCCCGAGTTGGAGAAGTAGACGCGGCCGGTGCGGCCGAAGAGCTGGAGGAGCCGTTCGGCGAGCGCGACGGGCGGTTCGGCGATGAAGAGGTTGGAGACATGGCCCAGCGAGGCGATCTGAGTGGAGACGGCCTCGACGACCGCGGGGTGGGCGTGGCCCAGCGCGTTCACCGCGATGCCGCCGACGAAGTCGAGGTACTCGGTGCCGTCGGCGTCCCACACACGGGCACCGTCGCCGCGGACCAGGGAGAGCTGCGGGGTGCCGTAGTTGTCCATGAGCGAGCCCTGCCAGCGCTGCGAAAGCTCGGCATTGGTCATGCTTCCCCCTGTGCGTCGGGTACGTCGGCTGCGTCGGGCACGACCATCGTGCCGATGCCTTCGTCGGTGAAGATTTCCAGCAGGATCGAGTGCTGGACCCGGCCGTCGATGACACGGGCGGTCTCGACACCGTTGCGTACGGCGTGCAGGCAGCCCTGCATCTTCGGGACCATGCCGCTGGACAGCTCCGGCAGCAGCTTCTCCAGCTCGGTCGCGGTGAGCCTGCTGATCACGTCGTCGCTGTTGGGCCAGTCCTCGTAGAGGCCCTCGACGTCGGTGAGGACCATCAGCGTCTCGGCGTTCAGCGCGGCGGCGAGTGCGGCGGCCGCGGTGTCGGCGTTGACGTTGTAGACGTGGTTGTCGTCGGCGGAGCGCGCGATGGAGGAGACGACCGGGATCCGGCCGTCGTCGAGCAGCGCCTGGATGGCCCCGGTGTCGATCGCGGTGATCTCGCCGACCCGGCCGATGTCGACGAGTTCACCGTCGATGGTGGGGCGGTGCCGGGTGGCGGTGATGGTGTGGGCGTCCTCGCCGGTCATGCCGACGGCGAGCGGGCCGTGCTGGTTGAGCAGGCCGACGAGCTCGCGCTGGACCTGTCCGGCCAGCACCATCCGTACGACGTCCATGGCCTCGGGCGTGGTGACGCGCAGCCCGGCCTTGAACTCGCTGACCAGGCCCTGCTTGTCGAGCTGGGCACTGATCTGCGGGCCACCGCCGTGCACGACAACGGGCTTGAGGCCGGCCTGCCGCAGGAAGACGACGTCCTGGGCGAAGGCCGCCTTCAGCTCCTCGTCGATCATGGCGTTGCCGCCGAACTTGATGACGACGGTCTTGCCGTTGTGCCGGGTCAGCCAGGGCAGGGCCTCGATGAGGATCTCCGCCTTCGGGAGTGCGGTGTGTTTCCGCGCCGCACTCATGAGCTGTACGCGCTGTTCTCGTGGACGTAGTCCGCGGTGAGGTCGTTGGCCCAGATGACTGCGGACTCGGTTCCGGCGGCCAGGTCGGCGGTGATCTCGACCTCCCGGTAGCGCATGTCGACGAGGTCGCGGTCCTCGCCGACGCCGCCGTTCTTGCACACCCAGACGCCGTTGATGGCGACATTCAACTGGTCGGGCTCGAAGGCCGCCTTCGTCGTGCCGATCGCGGAGAGGACCCGGCCCCAGTTGGGGTCCTCGCCGTGGATGGCGCACTTGAGGAGGTTGTTACGCGCGATGGAGCGGCCCACCTCGACGGCGTCGTCCTCGGTCGCGGCGTTGATGACCTCGATCCGGATGTCCTTCGAGGCACCCTCGGCGTCACCGATCAGCTGCCGGGCCAGGTCGGCGCAGACGGTCCGTACGGCCTCCGCGAACTCGCCCTGTTCCGGGGTGATACCGCTCGCACCGGAGGCCAGCAGCAGCACGGTGTCGTTGGTCGACATGCAGCCGTCGGAGTCGACCCGGTCGAAGGTGGTGCGGGTGGCGGCGCGGAGCGCGGAGTCGAGACCGGCCGCGTCCACATCGGCGTCGGTGGTGAGGACGACCAGCATGGTGGCAAGTCCCGGCGCGAGCATGCCCGCGCCCTTGGCCATCCCGCCGACGGTCCAGCCCTTGCCGCCCGCGACGGCGGTCTTGTGGACGGTGTCCGTGGTCTTGATCGCGATGGCGGCCTTCTCGCCGCCGTGCTCGCTCAGCGCCGCGGCGGCGGTCTCGATGCCGGGCAGCAGCTTGTCCATCGGGAGCAGCGTGCCGATCAGCCCGGTCGAGGCGACGGCGATCTCACCGGCGCTGTGGCCGACCAGGACCTCGGCCGCCTTCTCGGCGGTGGCGTGGGTGTCCTGGAAGCCCTGCGGGCCTGTACAGGCGTTGGCGCCACCGGAGTTGAGAACGACGGCAGTGACTTCGCCGCCCTTGAGGACCTGCTCCGACCAGAGAACGGGGGCGGCCTTCACGCGGTTGGAGGTGAAGACTCCCGCGGCGGCGCGGCGCGGCCCGTTGTTGACCACGAGGGCCAGATCCGGGTTGCCGCTCTCCTTGATCCCCGCGGCGATACCCGCCGCCGAGAACCCCTGTGCTGCCGTGACGCTCACGGTGCCACTCCGATCGTGGAAAGACCAGTGTCCTCGGGAAGTCCGAGGGCGATGTTCATGCTCTGCAGAGCGCCGCCGGCAGTTCCCTTGGCAAGGTTGTCGATGGCGCTGATGACGATGATCCGGCCTGCCGCCTCGTCGTGGGCGACCTGGATCTGTACAGCGTTGGAACCGTAGACGGACGCTGTGGCGGGCCACTCCCCCTCGGGGAGCAGATCGACGAACGGTTCCTCGGCGAACGCCTTCTCGTACGCGGTACGAACCGACTCGGCACTCACCCCCGGCTTCGCCTTTGCGCTGCACGTGGCGAGGATGCCGCGGGGCATCGGCGCGAGGGTCGGCGTGAAGGAGACCGTGACCGGCTCACCGGCTGCGGTGCTGAGGTTCTGGACCATCTCCGGGGTGTGCCGGTGGACGCCGCCGACGCCGTACGGGGACATGTTGCCCATCACCTCGGAACCGAGCAGATGCGGCTTGGCCGCCTTGCCCGCTCCGGAGGTACCGGACGCGGCGACGATCACGGCCTCGGGCTCGGCGAGCTGGGCCGCGTACGCCGGGAAGAGCGCGAGGGAGACGGCCGTCGGGTAGCAGCCGGGCACCGCGATCCGCTTGGACCCGGCCAGCGCGGCGCGGGCACCGGGCAGTTCGGGCAGACCATAGGGCCAGGTCCCCGCGTGCGGCGACCCGTAGAACTTCTCCCAGTCGGCGGCGTCCGTCAGCCGGAAGTCGGCGCCCATGTCGACGACGAGCACCTCGTCACCGAGCTGCTGCGCGACGGCGGCGGACTGCCCGTGCGGCAGGGCGAGAAAGACGACGTCGTGTCCGGCGAGGACCTCGGCGGTGGTCGGCTGCAGCACCCGGTCGGCGAGCGGCCGCAGATGGGGCTGCAGGGCGGCGAGCTTCTGCCCCGCGTTGGTGTTGGCGGTGAGGACACCGATCTCGACGTCGGGATGTACCAGCAGCAGACGGAGCAGCTCCCCGCCGGCGTATCCGCTTGCTCCTGCTACCGCTGCACGTACCGGCATCGAAATCCTCCTCGTCGATGGCATGACTATACGCATCGCTGCAGTTTTATGCAAAGACTCCAACGAAGAACAGGCCGCGCCGCTGAATCCGAGCGTGCCAGTCGGCCCTTCCGGCGCGGACGGCGCACTGCGGTCCCGCCGGGCCGCCCGGCGCCGTCAGCCGGCCCGAGGCACAGGCCGCCGCACCTGCGCCGGCCGGCCGAGGACGAACCGAAGACCTGCGGGGTGTGGCGTTGCGGAAACCGAGCACCGCACTCGGCCGCGCAGGTCGGGTGCGGCGCTCGGTCGCACCCCACCGGCGTCACGCGATCGACGGGTCCGACTCCTCCTCCACCGTCCAGGCCGGACCTTCGGGCAGCGACCGGGTCGCCTCTCCCATACCGCGCAGCGCGAGGACGACCAGGGTCGCCGCCGCCGAGACGCACAGGAGCCAGTCGAGCAGGGCCGGCAGCCGGTCGGGGCCGATGTAGAGGACGGGGGCGATGAGCAGGGCGGCGAGCAGGGCGCCGCCGAGTATCCGGGTGTGCACAGGTGCGGCGAACTTGGCGGTGCGGGGCAGGCGCCGGACCGCGCGGTCGGACGACGGGGGGCGGGTTCCGGTCAGGTACGGGCGCGCCTCGTCCGGATCCGTGAGCCCCATGAGCACCTCACCGCCGTCGGAGACGAATGCCGCGGGCAGCTCCGCCTCGATCAGCTTCCACCGCTGCGGCCAGCAGAGCCAGCCTTCCTGACCGCCGAGGCGCAGGGCCGCCCGGCCCACCTCCTCGGGGTCACCGCCGAGCCTGATCACACGTTCGCCGTCCTGGAGGACGAGCCAGTGGAACTGGGTGACGTCGAGTTCGCCCGGCTTGCCGCCACGCTGGAGGTAGCGCATCCGGACGGGTTCGCCGACCCGGACACGTACGGCGTGGAGCTCGCCCCGCGTGGCGTCGTCCGCCAGTACGCGGAACTTGCTGCGCGCCACGCCCTGGCCGGCCCTGCCGCGAGCGAAGAGGAGGACTTTCACCGTCACGACGAAGACCAGGATGATCAGCAAACCTGAGAGCACCCCACCCGAACCGGCGGCCAGCCGGGTCAGGACGAGCGGGGTCAGGACAAGAAGGACGGTTCCGGTCGCCCGGCCCACGTCACGGGCGGGCAGCGGGAGCCGGTGCGGCAGCGGCGGCCGCTCTCCCGCGACGGACGGCGCGGCGCCGAGCGGCGGCGCCGTACGGCAGGCGAGCGCCCAGGCTCCGGCGGTGACGGCGGCCGCTCCGAGTGCGCCGACCATGTCCCAGCGCGGGGCGGGGGCGTCGTAGCGCACGAAGACCAGGGACAGGGCTACGCCGGCGCAGACCAGAGCGGTGCTGCCGAGGGCCCGGGTGATGAGGGTGGAACGTCGCATGGGCGTCCTTGACCGGTGACGTGGAGCCGGGGTGGGGCACCGTCTCGCGGGGCTGGGTGTGCACATGCCGGCCGCGTCCGCGGTGGGATGCGCGAGGGGGAGCGGTGGCCGTGCGCGACACATCAGTGTGGACTGTGATCCGGAGCGAGGGCAAAGGGGCGCCGCTCAACCTTTTCTGATCCAGCGTCAGCTCATTCTGTCGCCTGCGCCCACATGGGTCCCACTCCCGGTCCACCTGGTCGCCCCCGGGCGATCGGGCCCTCGAACCACCCCGTGCGGTGGTGACCGACAGCCCGGATGTCAGGATGGAACCATGACGACCAAGGTTTTTTTCGACATCACCATCAATGACGAGCCCGCCGGGCGGATCACGTTCAACCTGTTCGACGACGTGGTCCCGAAGACTGCGGAGAACTTCCGCGCGCTGGCGACCGGCGAGAAGGGCTTCGGCTACAAGGGCTCCTCCTTCCACCGGGTCATCCCCGACTTCATGCTCCAGGGCGGCGACTTCACCAGCGGCGACGGCCGCGGCGGCAAGAGCATCTACGGCGAGAAGTTCGCCGACGAGAACTTCAAGCTCACGCACAGCAAGCCCGGCCTGCTCTCGATGGCGAACGCGGGCCCGAACAGCAACGGCTCGCAGTTCTTCATCACCACGATCGTGACGTCGTGGCTGGACGGCAAGCACGTCGTGTTCGGCGAGGTCGACGGCCAGGAGAGCATGGACCTGGTCAAGAAGATCGAGAGCTACGGCTCGCAGAGCGGCAAGACCCGGGCGAAGGTCACCATCGCCGACTGCGGCGTTCTCTGACCGTACGAGGGACTCGCGGGCGCACCTGAGGCGCCTGGCCGGGACGGACCACTCCCCCTGGCCCCCTCAGGACGCGACACCGCCCCCTAGCGCGAACCGCACCCGAGCGCGTCGGACCGGCCACCTGCCGGACCGGCGCGCTCTGCGCGTCTGCGCACGCCCCCTTCCATGCATTGTCAACCGAAGGTTGACAATGCATGGCTGTCAACCTACGGTTGACGCATGACGAATCCCGTACGCATGACGAACCCGGTCCGGCTCGACGACCTCATCGAGGCCATCAAGAATGTCCACTCCGACGCTCTCGAGCAGCTCTCGGACGCGGTCATCGCCGCCGACCACCTCGGTGACGTGGCCGACCATCTGATCGGCCACTTCGTCGACCAGGCCCGGCGCTCCGGAGCCTCCTGGACGGAGATCGGCAAGAGCATGGGGGTGACCCGGCAGGCGGCCCAGAAGCGCTTCGTCGCCAAGGCCCCCGGCGAACCGTCGGACCTCGACCCCGGTCAGGGGTTCAGCCGGTTCACCCCGCGGGCGCGGAACGTCGTGATGGCCGCACAGAACGAGGCCCGCGCCGCGGGCAACGACGAGATCCTGCCCGAGCATCTGGCACTCGGGCTGCTCAGCGAGCCGGACGGGCTCGCCGCGGCATTCATCAAGGCACAGGGCATCGCGCCGGACTCCGTCCGCCAGGCCGCGACCGAGGCGCTGCCGCCTGCGGCCGACGAGCTCCCGGAGCTCATCCCGTACGACGCGGGGGCCCGCAAGGTGCTGGAGCTGACGTTCCGGGAGGCCCTGCGGATGGGCCACAACTACGTGGGCACGGAGCACATCCTCCTCGCCCTGCTGGAGCACGAGGACGGCTCGGGCGCGCTGAGCGGACTGGGCATCGACAAGGCGACCGCGGAGACCGGCATCGCCGAGGCCGTCACGCTCGCCGTCGCCCGCGCACGCCAGGAGGACTGACCCGGCACGAATGGTCGCAATAGAGTGGAAGGGAGCAAGGAGGTGCCTCATGCAGAAGGTCACCGACTGCCGGGAGTACCCCAGCGAGACGAAATGCACCCTTGCCCTCTCCGGTGAGCCGGAGGAAGTGGTCCGCGCCACCAGTGATCTGGCCGTGTCGGTGCACGGTCACGCGGACGACCAGGAGATCCGGGAGCAGACCGGGGCCGGACTGCGGGACGAGCCCACCCAGCTCGCCTGAACCGCACCCCGCACCACATACGGACACACGCACCGGAGCCGCGGCACACGTCTCCCTGTGGCCGACGCCGAGGGGCGGGTGCCCGACACCTGTGAACCGACCTCGCGGCCGGGCCGGGGAACCGGCCCGGCCGACGCGTCACAGCGCCTCGTACACCGCCTCGATCAGCGCCATCTTGCGCGGGTCGTCGGCGATGCGCGGGCCCATCCGGTTCATGACGTACCCCAGAGCGACGCCCGCCTCCGGGTCGGCGAGACCGCAGGAGCCGCCCGCACCGTCGTGGCCGAAGGCGCGCGGGTTGGGGCCGTACGAACCCTGTGGGCCGCTCAGCCACAGGCCGAGGGCGATCTCCGTGTCGTGGTCGAAGCCGATGCCGAGCACCAGGTCCCGACAGCTGCCCTGACCCTCACGGGCGCGCTCGACGGCCTCCTCGGAGAGGATCCGCCGGTCGCCGAGCCGGCCCCGGCCGGCGAAGATCCCGTACAGCGCGGCGACGGCGCGGGCGGTGCCGTGGCCGTTGGCCGCGGGGATCTCGGCAGCCCGCCACTCGGGTGTGTTGGCCGCGGGCGCGCCGGTGGGCGGGTTGAGCAGCGAAGCGACGGCCACCGGTGCCATCCGGGCGAACAGCGCCGCCTGCTCGCCCGCGGCGGACTTCGGCACGACGAGCTCCGCGACGCGGTCCGCCTCCTTCTCGGGAAGGCCGATGGTGAAGTCGATGCCGAGCGGTCCGGTGACCTCCTGCCGGAGAAACTCGCCCGGCAGCAGTCCGGTGATCCGGCGGATGACCTCACCGACCAGGAAGCCGTACGAGAGCGCGTGGTATCCCGATCGGGTTCCGGGCTCCCACCAGGGCTCGGTCGCCGCCAGCCGGGTGGTGGTCACCTCCCAGTCGTACAGCTCGGCCAGACTGTGCGGTTCGCGCAGCCCGGCCACACCCGAGCGGTGCGAGAGCAGATGGCGTACGAGCACGGCTTCCTTGCCGGCCGCGGCGAATTCCGGCCAGTACGTGGCGACGGGGGCGTCGAAGTCGAGCAGCCCCCGGTCGGCGAGGATGTGGGCGCAGAGCGCGGTCGGGCCCTTGCTGGTGGACCAGACGTTGACCAGGGTCTCCCGTTCCCAGGGACGGGTACGGGCCTCGTCGGCCCAGCCGCCCCAGAGGTCGGCCACGGGTTCCCCGCCGACCAGGACCGTGACGGCCGCGCCGAGTTCGTCGCGCTCCCGGAAATTCGCTTCGAATGCGGCGCGCACGCCTGAGAATCGGTCGTCGCAGTGGCCATGAATCTGCGGCACGGTGGTCTCCCTCGCCTGGGCATGCCTGGTGGTGCAGGGTCGATGGGCAACATACCGACTGGTCGGACCGGCGGGAAGATGCCGCGCACCCGCCGGGGGACGGTTCATCGGGTCAGTGGGGGCCTGCTTCGAGGCGCAGGCTCCAGCGGCCCGGCAGTCCGGTGAGCGTGATGGTGGAGAGCGGGCGGACGTCGACGTTCCAGTACGTCGAGGGCGGCGCCCCCAGCGCGTAGACGAGGGCGGCCCGGACGACGGCCGGCTCCGCGACGGCGACGATCGAACCCTCGCAGGCGGGGCGGGTGTCCAGCCAGCCCCCTATCCGTGTGATGAACGCGAGCAGAGGTTCGCCGCCGTGCGGTGCCGAGCGCGGGTCGGCGAGCCAGGCGTCGACCGCGGCCGGTTCGCGGGCTGCCACATCGGAGAGGGTCAAGCCGCGCCAGCGGCCCATGTCGCAGTCGCGCAGGGCCGGTTGGGCCATCGGGGCGTAGCCGAGCGCCTCGCCGGTGGCGCGGCTGCGTGCCGTCGGTGAGCAGTAGCGCAGTTCGGCGGCGCCCAGAGGCACCAGGGCCTGCGCGGCGAGCTGCACCTCGTGCCAGCCGGCCTGGTCGAGCGGCCGGTCGTCGTCGAAGCGCTCGGCGAGCAGTGAGGAGCTGCGCGCCGCGGCGACGAGCGAGACTCGAACACTCATGGCGGAGATCGTGGAGCGGAACGCCGCCCAGGTCAAGGGGGCGCCTTGTCAGACGGATCCGACGACGTCGAGCCGGAGGTACATCCACTTCTCGGGGTTCCTCAGCGGCTTGAAGCCGACCTTCTCGTAGACCCCGTGGGCGTCGTCGGTGGCGAGCGTGAGCCTGCGGATGCCGGTCGGGGCGAGGTGGTCGCGCACGGCGGCGGCGAGCCGGGTGCCGAGACCGTGACCGCGGGCCGACCGCTCGACGTACACATCACAGAGCCAGGCGAAGGTGGCATGGTCCGTCACCACCCGGGCGTAGCCGACCTGCTCCCCCGAAGTGGTGTCGTACGCAACGAAGTTGAGCGATCCGGCGATGGCCAGGTCCTGCTTCTCGCGGGTACGACCGAGGGCCCAGTAGGCGTCGGTGGAGAGCCAGTGGTGGATCCGGGCCGGGTCCAGCCGGGCCGGATCGGACGAGATCTCGTAACGCTGCTGGGGGCTGTCAGTCATGTCCGGAGGATAGGTGGTGCGCGCCGGGGGCGGCGAAGAGTTTGTCGCAGGCGGCGCGCAGCCGCCGCACGCCCTCGGCGATCTCGCCCGCTCCGGCGACCGTGGCGAAGCTCAACCGCACCTGGGCGGACGGAGGTTCGGCGCAGTAGTAGGGGCGGCCCGGCGCGATCGCGACACCCGTGCGCAGCGCGGCCGAGACGAGCGCCGCTTCGTCCGCGCTGGTTGCGGCGTCCGGCAGCCGCAGCCAGAGACTGCCGCCGCCCGAGGGGATGTACGGGAGCGAGAAGTCGGGCAGTTCCAGTCGCAGCGCGACCGTCATGGCGGTCCGCCGGTTCTTCAACTCCGTCGATACGGACCGCAGATGGTGACCCCAGGCCGGGGAGCCGACCAGTTCCAGGGCGGCTTCCTGGAGCGGGCGGGGGACGAAGAAGTTGTCGACGACCTGGAGGGCACGCAGCCGTTCCAGTACCGGTCCGCGGGCGGCCAGCGCACCCACCCGCAGGCTGGGTGAGGTGATCTTGGTGAGGGAGCAGACGTGCACGACGACGCCGTCGGGGTCGTCGGCGGCCAGCGGCGCCGGCAAGGGACCCGCGTCGTCGTGGACGAGCCGGCGGGCGAAGTCGTCCTCGATGACGAAGGCCCCCGCCTCGCGGGCGATCCGGACGACCTCGCCGCGCCGGTCCGGGGCGAGGACCGCACCGGTCGGGTTCTGGAAGAGCGGCTGGCAGACGAAGACGCGCGCGCCGGTGGCCCGGAAGGCTGCGGCGAGCAGTTCGGGTCGCACCCCGTCGGCGTCGACCGGTACCGGGACCGGCCGCAGTCCGGTGGCGCGGGCGGCCGCCAGCATGCCCGGGTAGGTGGGCGATTCGACCAGGACGGGGGCGCCGGGCGGGGCGAGCGCGCGCAGCGCGGTGGCCAGGGCGCTCTGGCCGCCCGCGGTGATCAGTACGTCGGCGGCGGTGAGCGAGGGCCCGATCTCGCGGGCGAACCAGGCGCGCAGTTCGGTGAGACCGTCGGTGGGCGGACGGCCCCAGGCGCCGGGGCGGCGGCCGGCCCGGGCGAGGGCGGCGGCGAGTGCCCGCTCGGGCTGGAGCGAGGCGTGGAGGTAGCCGCCGTTCAGTTCGATGACGCCGGGCGGCGGTGCGACGAGTGTGACCAGGACACCGGACGCGTCGACGGTTCGCGGCACGACCTCGGGGCCGCCGTCGCCGCTGAGGGAGATCTCCTGCCAGGAGGTGTCGCCGGGCGGGGACGCGTCGGTACGGGGCTGCGCCCGGAAGGCGCCGGAGCCGGGGCGGGTGACGACGAGCCCCTCGGCGGCGAGCTGCGCGATGGCCCGGGAGACGGTCACGGGGCTGACCCGGAAGCGCTCCACGAGGACCCGACTCGACGGCAGCTTCCCGCCTGGTGAGTAGCGGTTCAGTTCATCCCGGAGGGAAGTGGCCAATGCGGCGACACTGCTACGCTCTTGCATGACAGCACAGGATAGCGCTACCCGATCCACCTCGATAGCGGTTGCCCCTCAGGCGGGCAGGAGCGGCACTCTTCTCGCCGGACTCGGCGTGGTCGCCTTCTCGCTGACGTTTCCGTCCACCGTCTGGGGGCTGGAGAGCTTCGGCCCCTGGTCGCTGGTGACCCTGCGCAGCCTGCTCGCCGCGCTGATCGCGGGCGGGGTGCTGCTCGCGGGGCGGGTCCCGGTACCGGACCGGCGCCACTGGAGCGGGCTCGCGGTCGTCGCGGGCGGTGTGGTGATCGGCTTCCCGCTGCTGACGACGCTGGCCCTGCAGACCTCCACCTCGTCGCACGCGGCGGTCGTCGTGGGGCTGCTGCCGCTGACCACGGCGGTGCTCTCGTCGCTGCGGACCGGGACACGCCCGCCGCGTACGTTCTGGATCGCAGCGCTGGCCGGGGCGGCCGTGGTCATTGTCTTCACCGTGCAGCAGAGCGGCGGCGCACTGTCCGCGGGCGATCTGTATCTGTTCGGCGCGCTGCTGGTCTGCGCGGCGGGGTACACGGAGGGCGGCAGGCTGGCGGGGGTGATGCCGGGGTGGCAGGTGATCGGCTGGGCGCTGGTCCTCGCGGCGCCGCTGATGGTGGCGGGCGCGGCGGTCGCGCTCTCCTTCGAGCCTGTGCGGCTGACCGCACACGGGGTCATCGGCCTGGTGTGGGTGGCGGTGGGTTCGACCTTCGTCGGCCTGTACGTCTGGTACCGCGGCATGGCGGCGATCGGTGTTCCGCGGGCCAGTCAGCTTCAGCTCGCGCAGCCGCTGCTGACCCTGGTGTGGTCGTTCCTGCTGCTCGGCGAGGAGGTCTCGGCGGCCGCGCCGGTGGCGGCGGTGGCCGTGCTCGTCTGCATCGCGGCCACCCAGCGGTCGGGGGCCAGGCGGTAGTCCGTCCGGTGCGCACGGGCGTCCGGTCATAGACTTGTCGACAAGGACCGCCACCCGTGAGGAGGTCACTCCCGATGGAGGCACACCCGGGCGACCGGCTGCTGACGCACGGCAGGACCGTGGGCCAGCCTGACAAGGTCGCAGAGATCGTCGAAGTGCTCGGTGACGGGGGCGCTCCCCCGTACCGCGTCCGCGCCGACGACGGACACGAACACCTGGTTTCGCCAGGTCCTGACACCGTCGTCCAGCACACCGTGGTCCGGCGCCGGGGCCCGGAGACCCTCTAGGGGCCCCCGGGCGGACCATCCCCGACCGCACCACAGCAAGGTGCGCTCCCCTCGGGTCAGCGAGGAGGGCGCACCCTGCGGCGATAGTGGTCGGCGACGACCTGCGCCATCGTGCCGATCCGGTCGGTCACGACGTCCTTCCCCGAGAAGTAGACATGGCCGCGGACCTGGTCGTAGTCGGCGGCGAAGTCGAGATGGCGGGAGAGTTCGGCCGGGTCCTGCCAAGCCGCGGGCTGGGCCGGGTCGCCGGCCTTGTAGAGCGCCTCGCCGACGAAGAGATCGACGCCCGTGCCCCGTACGACCTCGTCCCACCAGGGCAGCAGCTTGGCGTAGTCGGCGGCGGCGAAGCCGATGTTCCAGTAGATCTGCGGGCAGATGTAGTCGATCCAGCCCTTCTTTACCCAGCCGCGGGTGTCCGCGTGCAGATCGTCGTAGGTCTGCACACCCGCCTTGGTGTCCGAGCCGAGCGGGTCGGTCGCGGCGTTGCGCCAGACTCCGAACGGGCTGATCCCGAACTGGACGTTCTTCTTGATCTTCTTGATCCGCTCGGCCGTCTCGCGCACCAGCTTGTCGGTGTTGTCGCGGCGCCAGGCGGCCTTGTCCGGGAAATTCGCACCGTATTTCGCATACGTGGCATCGTCGTCGAAGACCTGTCCGGCGACCGGGTACGGGTAGAAGTAGTCGTCCCAGTGGACGGCGTCGATGTCGTAGCGGCGGACCGCGTCGAGCATTGCGTCCTGGACGAAGCGGCGGACCTCGGGCAGTCCGGGGTTGTAGTAGAGCTTCCCGCCGTACGGCAGGACCCAGTCGGGGTGCAGCCGTGCGGGGTGGGTGGGGATCAGCCGGGAGGGGTCGGTGTGATTGGCGACCCGGTACGGGTTGAACCAGGCGTGCAGTTCGAGGCCACGCCGGTGCGCCTCGCGCACGGCCGTGCCCAGCGGGTCCCAGCCGGGGTCCTGGCCCTGTACCCCGGTGAGGTACTGGGCCCACGGCTCGTAGGGTGACGGCCAGAACGCGTCGGCGGTCGGCCGGACCTGGAGGATCACGGCGTTCAGCCGCCGGTCAACGGCCTCGTCGAGGTAGGCGATCAGCTCGGCCTGCTGCTCCGCCGCCGTGAGTCCGGGCGCCGACGGCCAGTCGATGTTCGCGACGGTGGCGACCCACATGCCGCGCAGCTCACGCCGGGCGACGGAGCGGGAGCGGGGCTCCTGCCCGGACGACCCACCTGTCCGGGCCTTCGGAACGGTCTGCGGTACGGCGACGGCCTCACCCGCCCCCGCGGTCCCTGCAACTACCCCCGCGACCACTCCGGCCGCACCCGCCACAAAGCCCCTTCGGGCGATTTGCCGCATTCCGTTGCCACCTGCCGTCTCTGTGTCCTCATCCATCACCCTGGTATCCGGGCGCAACGCTGAGCATGCCCGCCCCGGCCCGTCATGGTCCATAGGTCGCGGAGTAACGTCGGGGGGTCGAGGCAGGGCCCGGAATCAGACGGGTGTCCGCCGAACGGAGATCAGCGAAAGGCACGAGGTGACGGACTCTATGGCCGACATTGCACGCGTCGGAGTGGTGGGCTGTGGCCAGATGGGCGCAGGCATCGCGGAGGTGTGCGCCCGCAGCGGCCTCGAGGTCAAGGTGGCCGAGACCACCGGCGAGGCGCTGGAGATCGGTCGCACCCGGCTCCACAACTCCCTCTCCAAGGCCGCCGAACGCGGCAAGATCACGGAGGCGGAGCGCGACGAGACACTCGGTCGCCTCAGCTTCACCACCGACCTCGGCGAGTTCGCGGACCGCGATCTCGTCATCGAGGCCGTCGTGGAGAACGAGCAGGTCAAGACCGAGATCTTCCAGGTGCTCGACCAGGTGGTGACCCGGCGGGACGCGATCTTGGCCTCCAACACCTCGTCCATCCCGCTGGTGAAGCTGGCCGTCGCGACCTCGCGCCCGGACCAGGTCATCGGCATCCACTTCTTCAACCCGGCCCCGGTGCAGAAGCTCGTCGAGCTGATCCCCGCGCTGACCACGTCCGACGAGACGGTCACGCGCGCCGAAGCCCTGGTGCAGGACGTGCTCGACAAGCACCCGATCCGCGCCCAGGACCGCTCCGGCTTCGTCGTCAACGCGCTGCTGATCCCGTATCTGCTCTCCGCGATCCGGATGTTCGAGTCGGGCATCGCCAGCCGCGAGGACATCGACAACGGCATGGAGCTCGGCTGCGCCCACCCGATGGGCCCGCTGAAGCTCTCCGACCTGATCGGTCTGGACACCGTGGCCTCGGTCGCCGACTCGATGTACGCCGAGTTCAAGGAGCCGCTGTACGCCGCTCCCCCGCTGCTCCTGCGGATGGTGGACGCGGGCCGGCTCGGCCGCAAGACGGGCTCGGGCTTCTACCCGTACTCCTGACCGCTGATCGGGGCCGCGCGGGGCCGGCCGGGGATGCCCCGGCCGGCCCCGCGTGCGTGACTGTCACGGAGCCCGGGTCCCGACCGGGCGGTGGTCCGGGCTCACCCCAGCCGTAAGTGATGGAGCATCATCAGCCCGGCCACCATGTTGGCGGCCGGGACCTCGCCCCGGGCGATCATGTCGGGCACCAGCTTGAGCGGTATCCACTCGCGCCGCGACGACTCGAAGTCGTCCTGCGGATGTCCGGTCCAGCTGGCTTCCTGGGCCCAGTAGAGGTGGTGCCGGGCGTCGGTGAGGCCGTTCGACGCCTCCACGGTCAGCAGCGGCCGCAGCGGGCCGGGGCGCCAGCCGGTCTCCTCCTCCATCTCCCGGGCGGCCGCGGCGGCGATGTCCTCGCCGTCCTCGACGACGCCCGCGGCCAGTTCCCACCCCCAGCTGTCGGTGATGAACCGGTGCCGCCACAGCAGGAGTACCTCGTTGGCCTCGTTGACGACGGTTGCCGCGGCGACCGGGCGCAGCCGCACAAGGTAGTGGTCGAGGTGTCGGCCGTCGGGGAGCGCGACGTCCGCCAGGTTGACGCGGAACCAGCGGTTTTCGTACACCGTTTCTTCGTTCAGATTCGTCCACTGCACAGTTCTGCCACCTTCCGACATGTTGGTGGCAACATCGCAGCAGGAACAGCTCCGGAGGGGAACGTTCAGAGCGGTACGCGCAGCGCTCCTTCGATGAGTTCGGCGGCCCGCTCCGCGTCGGCGCACCCGCTCGCGATCAGGTCCTCTCGCACCGCCCGCAGCCGGTCCCGCAGCCGCTGCGACTCCATCCCCCGGACCCGTTCCGCCATTTCGGCCGCCGTGCCGGCCGCTCGGTCCGCCTCCCCCTGCCGCAGCTCGATATGCGTCAGTATGGCGAGCCGGTGCACGCGGCCCCGGTCGTGCGCCGGGGTCCGTACCGCCGCGGCCGCATGCTCCCGCGCCCCCGGCAGATCGCCGAGGCGGAGCAGCGCCTCGGCCACCTGGACATTGACCAGGCCCGGCTCGACGTACCCCGTCTCGTCGGGCTCGTGCCCGGGACGGATGTGTCCGGCCTCAGACTCGGCGCGCCGGATGCACTCCAGGGCATTGTGACCGTCGCCGAGATGGGCGTACGCCTTGGCCTGCATCGCGTACAGATCGGCGGCCAGCGCGGGTGTGATGTCCCGGCCCGCGGCCCGCAGCGCCGCCTCCGCGAACGCGACGGACTGCCGGTACTCCGTCAGGAACAGCGACTGGTTGACGAGCAGGGCGATCACATATCCGCCGAGCCCCCGGTCCCCGCTCGCCTTGGCCAGCCGCAACGCCTGGTGGAAGTAGCGCTGGGCAAGACCGTGCGCGTCGGAGTCGTAGGCGCAGATGCCCGCGACGGCCACCAGCCCGCCGGTCGCCCGGTGCAGCCGACGGCCCAGCGCATCGCTGTAGCCGCCGCGCAGCAGCGGGGCGGTCTCGGCGTTGAGGAAGCCGACGATGCGGGAACGGGTCGCGATGCCACCGGCCCTGCGGTACATCAGTTCGTAGTGGGAACGGGCCGCACGCAGCATCGCTATGTCGGCCGGGGAGACCCGGGTCGTACCGGCACGGGAGACATCGGTGTCCTCCGGCGGGTTCTCCCACTCCCAGACCGGCATCACCGCCGTCGTGCCGGTGACGGCCGCCGAGGCGAGGATGTGCGGGCGCTGCTGTTCGTCGGAGCGCCACAGCGCGGTGGCCCGCTCGACGAACCCGGTGAGCGTGGAGGCCGGCCCGGGTGCACTGCCGCCGGGGCACGCCATGCCGATGTCGTCGAGCGAAACCGGCCGGTGCAGCCGGTCGCCGAGCACCTCACAGATCAGATCGGGCACCTGACCGCGCGGGCGCTGGCCCTTCAACCAGCGTGCCACGGCGGTGTGTTCGTACCGCAGGGACAGCCCTCGGGCGCGCCCGGCCCGATTCACGTGCGCGGCGAGGCCCGCCCGGGAGACGCCCGCCTCGTCGATCAGGGCCTCGAGCAGAATGTTGGGCTCCATTGCCCCTCCTCCGCCGGACACGCCTTGAGGCGTGTCGCCCCAGTGGAGCACGTTTCACACGGGGTGTGAACGGAATGCCCGAACCGTCCCGCTGCGCACTCTGTTGCGCCTGGGCGCTGATCGGTTGAATCAGTCGCCTCGCAAGAGGCGGCCGGGTCGTCTGCTCCCCCTCGTACAGTCGACGACCCGCACCCGCGCCGTTCGCCCTGCCGACCTGCCCGACACTCCGTGGCAGCGCGGGCGGCGCCGGATCGCACGACCCACTGCCCACTGATCGGAGGGTGGCTGCGGGGCCGTACCGGAACCGGGTTCCCCCGGGCCGGGACGGGGCCCGCGTGCGGTCCCCCGCCGTTCGGCGAGCACAGGAGGAGGGGGCGTATCCGGCCACCGGATACGCCCCCTCCTCACCATCTGCCTTCAAGCCCGCCGAGGGTTCGCTCCCATGCCGTCAAGGCCATGGAGAGATCGCGCCCGGAGGGCGCGCGCACCCGCTGGACGGCGGCCGTGCGCTTACTACGCTCCGCGCAGCACCGCACCGGTCCGCTCGGCAGCCAGAGCGACCGCCGCGTCGCGGGCGGCCGTGGCCTCGTCGACGGTCAGCGTGCGGTCCGGCGCCCGGAACCGCAGCGCGTACGCCAGCGACTTCTTGCCCTCACCGATCTGCTCACCGGTGAAGACGTCGAACAGCCGCAGCGATTCGAGGAGTTGACCGGCGCCGGCACGCAGCGCCTGCTCCACCGTGGTGGCGGGCACGTCCTGCGCGACGATCAGCGCGACGTCCTGGGTCGCCACCGGGAAGGTGGAGATCCGCGGCGCCTGGAGCGCACCGTCGACGGCCTGTTCCAGGAGGTCGAGGTCGATCTCCATGGCGCAGGTCCGCTCCGGCAGATGGAGCTCCTTGATGACGCGCGGGTGCAGCTCACCGGCGTGCCCGACGAGGGCCTCCGCGTCGTTCGCCGTGACGAACAGTGCTGCGCAGCGGCCGGGGTGCCACGGCGCATGCTGGTCGTTCCGGACGATGAGCTCGACACCCGCCTCGCGGGCGATGGCACGAGCGGCCTCGATGGAGTCCGCCCAGTCCACCGGGCGGCCCTTGCCCCACCAGCCGGCCTGCTCGCGGGCGCCCGCGAGGACGACCGCGGCACGGCGCGGCTGCCGCGGCAGCGCGGCGTTCAGTTCGGCGATCTGCTCGTCGCCGGGCCGGTGTTCGACGGGCAGGCGTACGGCCCGGGTCTCGTCGCCCGTCGGCCTGAAGACGAGACCGGTCTCGAAGAGTGCCAGGTCGTGGCTGCCGCGGCCGTCGTTGCGCCGCAGTGCGCCGAGGAGGCCCGGCAGCAGCGTGGTGCGCAGCGCCGGCTCCTCGTCGGAGAGCGGGTTGACCAGCTTGACCGTACGGCGGCGGGCGTCGTCGGCGTCGAACCCGAGCTGGTCGAGGACGTCGTCCCCGATGAACGGGTAGTTCAGCGCCTCGACGTAGCCGGCTCCGGCGAGCGCCCGGCCGACCCTGCGGTGCAGCCGCTGGCGGTCGGTGAGCCCGCGCCCGGACGGCGGCTTCGGCAGCGTCGACGGAAGGTTCTCGTACCCCTCCAGCCGGATGACCTCTTCGGCGAGGTCGTTCGGCTCGCTCAGGTCGGGCCGCCAGGACGGCACCGTGACGAGGAGCTCGTCCTGCCCGTAGACGTCGCAGCCGACCTGCTGGAGGCGGCGTACGACGGTCTCGCGGCCGTACCCGACACCGGCCACCCGGTCGGGGTGGTCCGCGGGCATCGCGATGGTGCGGGGCGCGGACGGGGCGGTGACCTCGGTGACACCGGCCTCGGCGGTACCGCCCGCGAGGAGCACCAGGAGGTCGACGGTGCGCTGCGCGGCGGCGGCCGCGGCCTCCGGGTCCGCGCCGCGCTCGAAGCGCTTGGACGCCTCGGAGGACAGCTTGTGACGGCGCGCGGTCCGGGCGATCGAGATCGCGTCGAAGTGCGCGGCCTCGATGACGACCTCGGTGCTGCTGTTCTCACCGTTCTGGGCGTCGGCGATCTCCGTGTTGGCGCCGCCCATGACACCCGCGAGACCGATCGGCCCACGGTTGTCGGTGATGACCAGGTCCTCGGCGTCCAGGACGCGGACCGTCCCGTCGAGCGTGGTGAGCTTCTCGCCCTGCTGGGCGCGGCGCACCCCGATCGGCCCGTCGATACGGGTGCGGTCGTAGGCGTGCAGCGGCTGGCCGAGCTCCAGCATCACGTAGTTGGTGATGTCGACGGTGAGCGAGATCGGGCGCATCCCGGCCTTCTGCAGCCGGCGCTGCATCCAGATCGGGGAACGCGCCTCGGGATCCAGGCCGACGACGGTGCGCGCGGTGAACCGGTCGCAGCCGATCGGGTCGGCCACCTTCACCGGGTAGCCGAACGCGTTCGGCGCGGGCACGTCGAGGAGCGCCGGGTCGCGCAGCGGCAGCCCGTACGCGGTGGCGGTCTCGCGGGCCACACCACGCATGGAGAGGCAGTAGCCGCGGTCGGGGGTGACGGCGATGTCGAGGACCTCGTCGACGAGCTGGAGCAGCTCGATCGCGTCGGTGCCGACCTCGTGCTCCGGCGCCAGCACGATGATGCCGTGCGTGCCGTCGTCGCCCATACCGAGCTCGTCGGTGGAACAGATCATGCCGTGCGAGGTCCGGCCGTACGTCTTGCGTGCGGCGATCGCGAAGTCGCCGGGCAGCACGGCGCCCGGGAGGACCACGACGACCTTGTCGCCGACGGCGAAGTTACGGGCTCCGCAGACGATCTCCTGCGGCTCGCCGGTGCCGTTGGCGTTGCCGACGTCGACGGTGCAGAAGCGGATGGGCTTCTTGAAGCCCTCCAGCTCCTCGATGGTCAGTACCTGTCCGACGACCAGGGGGCCCTTGAGGCCGGCGCCGATGTGCTCGACGGTTTCGACTTCCAGACCGACGGCGACGAGCTTGGCCTGTACGTCACGGCCGGTCTCGGTCGCCGGCAGGTCGACGTACTCCCGCAGCCAGGAAAGCGGGACGCGCATCAGATCTCCATCCCGAACGGCCGGGTGAACCGGACGTCACCCTCGACCATGTCTCGCATGTCTTCGACGTTGTGGCGGAACATCAGCATCCGTTCGATGCCGAACCCGAAGGCGAATCCGCTGTACTTCTGGGGGTCGACGCCGCAGGCGATGAGCACCTTGGGGTTGACCATGCCGCAGCCGCCGAGCTCGATCCAGCCCTCGCTGCCGCAGGTGCGGCAGGGGCGGTCCGGGTTGCCGACGGACGTGCCGCGGCAGACGTAGCAGACCATGTCCATCTCGGCCGACGGCTCGGTGAACGGGAAGAAGTTCGGCCGCAGCCGGGTCTTCATCTCCGGGCCGAAGAGCGCCTGGACCATGTGGTCGAGGGTGCCCTTGAGGTCCGCCATGGTGAGGCCCTCGTCGACGGCCAGCAGCTCGATCTGGTGGAAGACCGGGGTGTGCGTCGCGTCGAGCTCGTCGGTGCGGTAGACCCGCCCGGGGCAGACGACGTAGACGGGCGGCTCACGGTCGAGCAGGGTGCGGGCCTGGACCGGCGAGGTGTGCGTACGCAGCACGATGCCGGACTCGTCGCCCGTGGTCGGCTTCCCGTCGGGCGTGGTGCCCTGGACGAAGAAGGTGTCCTGCATCTGCCGGGCCGGGTGGTCGGGCACGAAGTTCAGCGCGTCGAAGTTGAACCACTCCGCCTCGACCTCGGGGCCTTCGGCGACCTCGTAGCCCATGGCCACGAAGACGTCCGCGACACGCTCCATGATGGTCGTCAGCGGGTGGCGAGCGCCGGCCGGGGTGCGGTCGTACGGCAGCGTGACGTCCACCGCCTCCTCGACCAGCACACGGGCGTCCCGCTCGGCCTCCAGCTCCGCCTGACGGCCGGCGAGGGCCTTGCTCACGGCGCCGCGGGCCTGGCCCACGCGCTTGCCCGCCTCGGCCTTGGCCTGCGGCGGCAGGGCGCCGATCTCCCGGTTGGCGAGCGACAGGGGCGAGGTTCCACCGGTGTGCGCGGTCTTCGCCTGGGCGAGCGCGTCGAGGTCACCCGCGGCGGCGAAGGCGGCGAACGCCTCGTCCCGCATGCGCTCGATCTCTTCCGGTTTCAGTGCCTCGACCTCGACTGGGTCGTACGACTTGTTCGGTGCCGACATCTCTTCCCGTGCTTCCGATTGGCTGATACTGCTCTTACCGGGGGATACCCCCGGACCCCCGTGGCCTCGCTCGACGACTGGAGGACACAAAGGTGCCAAAGGTCGAGTCTAAAGGCCACGAGGGGTCGAAGAAGCCCGCAGGCTGCTCAGGCCCTCCCGTCGCCCACCGCCACCCTGCCTGATTGCTGCGCAAGCTCGCCTATTTCAGGTAGGCCGGCGCCCCCACGGGCAGAATAAATCGGAACTCGGCACCGCCGCCGGGCCCTCGGCCGACCGTGATCGTGCCGCCGTGCGCCTCCACGATGCCCTTGACGATGTAGAGGCCCAGGCCCGTCCCGCCACGCTTGCTCCCGCGCCAGAAGCGGGTGAAGACACGGCCCATCGACTCCTCGGGGATGCCGGGGCCTTCGTCGCTCACGGTGACGGCCGTTCCCTTCTCGTCTCTGGTCGCGGGTGCGGGTGCGACCTCAATGGTGACGGTTCCCTCGCCGTGACGCACCGCGTTTTCCAGCAGGTTCCCCAGCACCTGGTCGACCTTGTCCGGGTCGGCCCATACGGCGGGCAGCGGCTGCCGGGTGCGGACGAGGAACCGGTCGGGCGCCAGACCGGTCGCGGTGAGCGCCTGGATGTGCCGTTCGACGGCGGCGGAGAGGTCGACCGGCTGGCGGCGCAGCTCCAGGCGCCCCGAGTCGATCCGGGAGATGTCGAGCAGTTCGGCGATGAGCCGGGTGACGCGGTTGGCATCGGCGTCGACGGTCTCCAGCATCAGCCGCTTCTGGTCGTCGGTGAACCGCTCCCATTTGGCGAGCAGGGTCGCCGTGAAGCCCTTGACCGAGGTCAGCGGGGAGCGCAGCTCATGGGCGACGGTCGCGATCAGTTCCGCGTGGCTGCGCTCGGTGCGGCGGCGGGCCTCGGTGCCGCGCAGGCTGATCACCAGCCTGCGTACGGGCCCGGTGGGGCACTCGCGTACGTACCGGGCGGAGACCAGCACCTCACGGCCGCCGGGAAGCAGCAGGTTCCGCTCGGGCTGTCCGACCCGGGTGGCGAGGCCGCCGTACGGGTCGGTCAGCGCCCACCAGCGGCGGCCCTTCAGGTCCTCCAGCGGCAGTGCGTGTTCCAGCGGGCGGCCGAGAGCGGCGGCCCGGGGGACCGCGGTGATCCGGGCGGCGGCGGAGTTGAAGCAGATGACCCGGCCCGTCTCGTCGGCGACGACGAGGCCGTCGGGGAGGTCGTCGGGGTCGATGGCTCCGTCCGCGTCCGCGACAGTGGTGACGGTCGCGATGCTGTCCGCGCGGTCGATGCGCGACTCGCGCGGCCTGCTCATGCCGACTGCCATATTCCCGTACCCCACCTCTCGAACCGGTGCAGTGGGCCCCGAGTCCGTCACCCTACTAGTCGTCGGTGACGGAGCGACACCCCGTGGAAGCGCACCGCTGCGCTGCGCCGGGCGGCCGGGTACGGGCCGGGGGTGCGGGGCGGTCAGCCGGTGGTGCGGCGGGGGCGCTGGGCGCGCGCCGAGGCGTACAGGCAGACGGCCGCGGCAGTGGCGAGATTGAGACTCTCCGCCTTGCCGTGGATCGGCACCCGCACGACGGCGTCGGCGAGCGCCCGGGTCTCCTCCGGCAGGCCCCAGGCCTCGTTGCCGAAGACCCAGGCGGTCGGCCCGCCCATGGTGCCCGCGTCGAGCTCGTCGTCGAGGTCGTCGTCGCCCGCGCCGTCGGCGGCGAGGATCCGTACGCCCGCGTCCCGCAGCCCCTGCACCGCCTGCTCGACCGGTACACCGACGGCGACCGGCAGATGGAAGAGCGAACCGACCGACGCCCGCACGGACTTGGGGTTGTACAGGTCCACGGAGGCGTCCGTGAGCACGACCGCGTCGGCGCCCGCGGCGTCGGCACAGCGCAGCACCGTACCGGCGTTCCCGGGGTCGCGTACATGGGCGAGGACGGCGACCAGGGTGGGCTTCGCGGCGAGGATGGACTCGAACGGCGAATCGAGGAAGCGGCAGACACCGATCAGGCCCTGCGGCGTGACGGTCTGCGACATCTCGGCGAGTGTGTCGCCGTCGGCGAGGTGCACCCGGGCGCCGGCCGCGTGGGCGGCGTCGACGATGTCGGTGTACCGCTCGGCCGCCTCGACGGTGGCGAATAGCTCCAGCAGCGTCGGCTCACCGTCGCCGGCGCGGTGCCCGGCGGCCTCGCGCACGGCCTGCGGCCCCTCGGCGATGAACCGTCGCTCCTTGCCGCGGAAGTTGCGCCTGGCAAGGCGCCGGGCGGCGGCGACACGCGGCGATCGCGGGGAGATCAGTTCGGGGGTGCCCATGGTCGGCGGCGGGCCTCTCTGCGTGCGGAGGTACGGATCGGGCGAAGGTACGGAACACGTCGTGCAACGCACCGGACCCGCAGGCGACGAGCGCCTGCGGGTCCGGCTCAAAGCCAAGAAGTGTGCCCTGGATCAGGCGGCCTTCGGGGCGTTGACATCGCTCGGGAGGGCCTTCTGGGCAACCTCGACGAGGGCGGCGAACGCGTTGGCGTCGTTGACCGCGAGCTCGGCCAGGATCTTGCGGTCCACCTCGATGTTGGCGGCCTTCAGACCCTGGATGAGGCGGTTGTACGTCATGCCGTTCTGGCGGGCAGCGGCGTTGATGCGCTGGATCCACAGCTGACGGAAGTCGCCCTTGCGCTTCTTGCGGTCGTTGTAGTTGTAGACCAGGGAGTGGGTGACCTGCTCCTTGGCCTTGCGGTACAGGCGCGAGCGCTGACCGCGGTAACCGCTGGCGGCCTCGAGGATTGCCCGGCGCTTCTTGTGGGCGTTGACTGCCCGCTTGACGCGTGCCACTTGTTAACTCCTTGTAGCGGGGCTGGTGTTCACGGTATCGACTCACCCAGCCCGGAAACGAATTGGTCCCGGTGTGACAGAGGTCGTGCCCCCGGATTCACCGGGGGCCTGGCCTCACTTGCCGAGAAGCTTCTTGATCTTCTTGGCGTCGGCCGGAGCCACGACGACCGTGCCGGTCAGCGAGCGGGTCTTCTTGGACGACTTGTGCTCGAGCAGGTGGCGCTTGCCGGCCTTCTCGCGGAGCACCTTGCCGGAGCCGGTGATCTTGAAGCGCTTGCTGGCACCGCTGTGCGTCTTGTTCTTCGGCATCGCGCCGTTCTCTCCTCGTCAGTGGCGCCCCTCGCGGTGCGGGCACCGGACAGCAGGGGCGTCAGATCTTGGTGGGAATTCCGGGGGGACCCGGGGCCGCCTGGATGGCGCCCCCTGAGGTCACGCCTCGGAAGGTGTATCGGTCGAAGCCTCGGGCTGCGCCTCGGCCGAAGCCTCGGGCTGCGCCTCGGCCGGAGCCTCGGCAGCCTCTTCCGCAGCCTCGGCGTCGGGCGTGTAGCCCTGACGCTCCGCCTTGCGGGCGGCCTGGGCCTCACGGGCCTCGGCCATGGCTTCGGTCTTCTTCTTGTGCGGGCCCAGAACCATGATCATGTTCCGGCCGTCCTGCTTCGGGTTCGACTCGATGAAGCCGAGTTCCTCGACGTCCGAAGCGAGACGCTGAAGCAGTCGGAAGCCCAGCTCAGGGCGGGACTGCTCACGACCACGGAACATGATCGTGATCTTGACCTTGTCGCCCTGCTTGAGGAACCGAACGACGTGACCCTTCTTGGTGTCATAGTCGTGCGGGTCGATCTTCGGCCGGAGCTTCATCTCCTTGATGACCGTGTGCGCCTGGTTCTTGCGCGCCTCACGTGCCTTCATGGCCGACTCGTACTTGAACTTCCCGTAGTCCATGAGCTTGCACACGGGCGGACGGGCGGTCGCCGCCACCTCGACCAGGTCGAGGTCGTACTCCTGTGCGAGTTCCAGGGCCTTGGCAAGCGGAACAATCCCGACCTGCTCGCCGCTGGGACCGACAAGTCGCACCTCGGGAACGCGAATCCGGTCGTTGATGCGGGGCTCGGCGCTGATGGATCCTCCTCGGTAGCACCACGCGGCCGCCTGGCGGACAGCCACGTAACGTCTGTTTTCCTGAGACCAACCGCACCAGCACATCAAAAATGCCCCGGACGGGACACAGGCGGGGCTCCTGGAAAACCGGAACACCGCCGCGGTCAACCGCGGGGCGCATCGGGCGGCTCCATCGTCCGTACGGAACGATGGGCGCCACCTGACCGGTGACCTGCCGTCCCGAAGGATGGTCAGGTGGGAGATCGGAGCCTCCACTTGTGGGCCGGGCACATAGATACCCAGCCGGTCGTTACACAAGGTTAGCAGCTCCCCGGGGGTGGCGCGAACCGTGCGGGGACAACCGCTCACGCAGCTCCCGCGGACGGGTGCGGGCAGGAGTGGGCCTATCGTATGGCTCATGAGTGACGCGACCCCCAGCAGTGAAACCCCCGGCTTCGACGACATGGCCCGCGACATCGCGGAGGTTCCCGCGGTCGAGGTGATCGTGACGGTCGCCGTCAATCTGATGAGCGCCGCCGCCGTGAAGCTCGGTCTGACCGAGGACGGCGACAAGCACAAGGACCTCGACGAGGCCCGCAAGCTGGTCCACGCGCTGGCCGGCCTGCTGGACGCGAGCACCACCGAGATCAGCTCGTTCCACGCGGCGCCGCTGCGGGACGGTCTGAAGTCGCTGCAGCTGGCGTTCCGCGAGGCGTCGCTCGTTCCGGACGAGCCCGGCCAGGGCCCCGGCGAGAAGTACACCGGCCCCGTCTTCGGCTGAGCCCACCCCGCCACCTCTCCTTCCTTCGACGACCGTGAGCCCCCTGCCCGTCCGGGCAGCAGGGGGCTCACGTCGTTCGCGGGCCGGTCGGGCGATCAGCGTGCGAAGAGAGGCTCACCGGGCGTGATCGCGTCGGCCGGAAGCAGCGCCAGGTCCAGGCCCCGCACCAGCCGGGCGCGCAGCACCTCGTCGGCGGCCAGGGACTCCGCGACCCGGTGGGCCGCGTCGGCAGGGGCCGCGTCGGGCGCCAGGACCAGGGCGAGGGTGCCGCCGGCCCGGCCCGGAACGAGATGGGCGCGGATCACCGCGGGCTCGGCGGCGACCGCCTCGCGTACCGCGGAGGTGACCGCCGGGTCGTCCAGCGGGTCGGCGCTGGTGCGGCCCTCGGCGAGCGCGAGCAGCGCGGAGCCGGTCAGCTCGAAAGCGACGGGACCGGCGAGATCGAGCACCACCGTGTCCGCCTTCTCGTGTGCGGCGGCCTGCAGCGCCTGGTGCAGGGGTACGGCGACGGGGCGGGCCTGCGGGTCCCAGCGCGCCAGCGAGGCGGTCGAGGTGAAGGCGGGCAGGGCGCGACGGTCCCCGGCCTGGAGGGTGGGCACCGCCATGTCACTGGTCTTCTCCCGGCGCAGCCCGGTTTCGTCCTCCTCCACTTCCCCGAGGACGGCGACGACGGGGACCAGGAGGCGGGCGCCCGTGAGCGCTTCGAGGACTGGGCCGATGGCCGTACGGTCCTCGGCCCAGGCGGCGAGTGCCGCGGTCAGTGCGGGGTCGGCCGTGCCATCGTCGTCGGAGTAACCGGAGTCCGGAATGTTCTTCTGCGCCACAGGGTGAGCGTAGTCGGTGCGGTTTCTCACGAAGCCCTCAGGTGGACCACAGCCCGTTGCCAGGTGCTCTTCCTAGCGTCCGGTTCCATGACCCTGCCGACATCGAAGACAAGTACGAAGATGCGTACGTCCGTACTGTCCGCGTCCGTGACCACCGTGTTCCTGCTGGCCGGTTCCGTTGCGGGCGGCATGTATCTGGTGGGCCGGTGGTCGGATCCGGGACCCGGCCCCGTCGCCTCCGTATCGTCGGCCGCGGACTCACCGGCTCCGGGTCCACCGGCTCCGGTGGTGACGAGCGAGGAGCCCGAGGTGGATCTGGACGCGGAGCTGGCCGCGGCGGTGGCGCCGCTGGCCGGCGACTCCAGGGTGTCGGTCGCGGTGCTGGACGCCGCGGTCGGGGCCGGTGCCGTGTACGGGAACGGGACGTACGCCACCGCGAGCATCGTCAAGGTCGACATCCTCGCGGCGCTGCTGCTCCGGGCCCAGGACCAGGGGCGGGAGCTCACCGGCTACGAACGCAGCCGTTCCGTCACCATGATCGAGAACAGTGACAACGCCGCTGCGACCGCGCTGATGCGGACGATCGGCGGGGTGGGCGGGCTCGACGCGGCCAACACCCGGTTCGGCCTGGCCGGCACGACCGCCGCGGCCGCGTGGGGGCTGACCCGGACCACGGCGGCAGATCAGCTGGTGCTGCTGAGGACGGTGTTCGGTACGGACTCGAAGCTGACCGAGGACTCCCGTGCCTATCTGCAGGGGCTGATGCGGAACGTGGCGGCCGATCAGCATTGGGGGGTGTCCGCGGCGGGCAGCGACTGGGCGCTGAAGAACGGCTGGATGCCGCGGAGCGCCACCGGCCTCTGGGACATCAACAGCATCGGGCAGGTGAAGAGCAACGGGCACACGTACCTGGTGGCGGTGCTCTCCGCCGGGCAGCAGACGATGGCGACGGGGATCGAGCGGGTGGAGTCGGTCGCGAAGGCCGCGGTCGGGGTGCTCGACGGGGCGCGGTGAGGCGTAAGCGTCCTCTCGGCCGGACGATCGGATCGCCACGGCTTCAGCGGCGTGCGGAGGTTCTCCTGTCGCGCCACAGCAGCACGGCCAGCGCCAGCAGTACGGCTCCCAGGCCGCCCGCGGCCGGGGCGAGCCAGCCTGCGGGTCCTGCGTCCCGGTGCTGCGCGGTAGGACCGGGGCCGAAGTACCGCTTGCGGTAGCCGGCCTTCGTGGACCCGGCGGAGCCGGCCGACTCCGCCTCTGCCCGCAGACCGGCCTTGCGCAGCTTGCCGCCCGCCTTGATCGCGGCGGCCGGGTCGACGATGCCGTAGCCCCGGGAGTCGTCGCGGCCGCCCGCCGGGGAGCTGCGGGCGGTGTCCGTCAGGAGCTCCTTCACCTGGGCGGGCGTGAGTCCCGGATGGGCGGCCCGGACCAGCGCGACCGCGCCGGAGACGAACGCGGAGGCGGCCGATGTGCCCCACTCGATGTAGTAGTGACGGTCGGGGGCCGGGACCACTATGTCGACGCCGGGAGCGCTGACGGTGGCGTACCAGCGGCGGGTGGAGAAGGCGGCGTGGGTGCCGTACCGGTCGACGGCGGCGACCGCGATCACGCCGGGGTAGGCGGCGGGGTACGAGATGTGGTCACCCTTCTCGCCCCCGTTGCCCGCCGACGCGACGACGACGGCGCCCTTCTTCAGCGCGTACTGGATCGCGGCGTCCTCGCCGCCCTCGGGGTGCGCGGACGCGCTGTCGTCGCCCAGGGAGAGGTTGATGACGTCGGCACCGTGGTCGGCGGCCCAGCGGATGCCGTCGGCCAGGGCCGTACCGCGGGACTCGCGGGCCTTGTCGCGGGACGGGTCGGAGGCTTCGAGGATCACCCGGACCGGGAGGATCTTCGCCTCGGGGGCGATGCCGAGCACTCCGTCGGCGCGGCCGACGCCGTGGCCGCGGCCCGCGATGATCCCGGCCATCGCGGTGCCGTGCCGTGCCCAGGAACGGTCGCCGCGCCCGGCGCCGAAGCCGATCAGGTCCTTGCCGGGCAGTACCTGACCCGCCAGGTCGGGGAGGCTGTCGTCGACCCCGGTGTCGACGACGGCGACGGTGATGCCCTTGCCCTTGGTGGTCTGCCAGGCCCGGTCCGTGTGCAGCGCCTGCAGCCCCCACTGCTGCGGCCGGATGGTGTCCGCGTGGGCGGGGACGGCGGGGAGCAGCGTGAACGCGGTGGCGGCGCAGAGCGCGCCGAGGGCGCGGCGGTGGCGGCGGCTGTTCATCGCGGCTTCTCCGAGAGGTCGGTGACGGTCCGGCGCAGCCCGCGCTCGATCCGGTCGGCGATGCCCTTGGCCTCATGGCCGAGTCCGGCCTGCGCGGCGGCCGTGGTCGCGTCCGCGGCGATCGCCTTCGCGACCGGCTGCGGATCGCTGACCGTACGTCCGTCCGCGAACCCGGATACGGCGAAGACGACGACCGGCACCTCGGTCAGCACATGGACGGTCCAGCTGGCGCGCTGCCGGGCGCCGAAGCCGGCGGCGACCGTGTCCTCGACCGCGTACGTACGGGGCATCAGGTCGGTGCGCGCGTCGAGGTGCTGATCGGAGAACCTGGTGCTCAGCGCTCTCATCGCGTCGGTGGAGCCCTCGGTGAAGATCATGCCGACCGTGGTGACGCTGCTGGAGGTGGCGTCCGCGTAGGTGGCGCGCAGCAGCCGCTCGCAGCCGACCGGGCGGATCGTCTTGAGCAGCAGCGGGTCCAGGCCGGTCGTGCAGCCACTGTCCGGGGCGACGGCGATCCGGGTCCAGACCCGGTCCGCACCGCCGGGCCCCGCGCCGTCCCCCTTGAGGGTGCGGGGGAACAGGGTGTCCACGGGGACGTTGTGCCAGACGGTGCGTCCAATGGCGTAGGGGTTGCGCGCACCGGCGTCGGCCGAGGAGTCACTGGTGAGCCAGCTGCCGGTGACCGCTCCGCCGATCAGCCCGAGCCCGAGCACGACACAGGCCGCCGCAGCGGCTGTCCGTGCGGGGCGACGGGTACGGACGGGCCGCAGCCGGGTGGTGGTCTCGGCGGGCGTCTCGGGCCTGGGGTACGGCAGGGCGTGGGAGTGCGTATGCGCGGGCGGGAAGTAGCCGCCGGGATGCGGCGGGGTCGCGCCGGGATGCGGGGTGAGATCCACAGCCCCTACCGGCCGCCGCCGGGTCGGCGGGCGCGGCGTCGTTCCGGGACGGGGCGGAGCCGTGGGGGCGGGGGCGGCAGCGGCCGCGGGCACGACGCGGAGCCGAGTGGTCGTCTCCACCGGCTCCAGCTCCGGCGGGTGCGGGGAAGTCGGGGCCGCGGGAGGAGCATGCGGTGCGTGCGTCGGCGCGTCCTGCGTGGGAACGGCAGGTGCGGTGGGCCCGGGCGCGGGCGCGGGCGCGCCGGACGCCGACGCATCCGGAGCCTGGTCGGCCGGGGCCGTCGGCTGCGGGCCCTGGGTCGCGGGCGGGGGCGTCGCCCCGGTCGTACGCCCCGGGTTCCCGTGGGCGTCCGGCGGTGCGGCCGGGCGTGGTGGCGCCGTCGGGCGGGGCGGCACGGGAGCGCGCTGCGCCTCGGTACTCATCCGCCCCCCTGGTCCACGTTCCGTACCGCTCGCGGATCACCTTCACGGGCAGGCCCGTTGGTCGCCGCGTGTCGTTACTCTACGGGCTGCGGCGGGCCCGGCGGGAGTCGGGCGTCGTGCCCCTGGGGGATCTGCCCCGATCGTCCCCCTACCCAGCGGTAGAGGCGTCTGGCAAGCTGCGGCCATGACTGCGCGTGCCGCTGACCGGACCCGCTACGAGCGGGCCACCGCACATCTCGACGCCCCGATCGCCGTGGTCGATCTGGATGCCTTCGATGCCAACGCCGAAGACCTGGTCCGCCGGGCGGCGGGGAAGCCGATCCGGGTCGCGAGCAAGTCGGTGCGCTGCCGGACGCTGCTGGAGCGGGTGCTCGCGCGGCCGGGGTTCGCCGGGGTGATGTCGTTCACGCTCGCCGAGTCGCTGTGGCTGGCCCGGGCCGGTTTCGACGACGTACTGCTGGCCTACCCGTCGGCCGACCGGTCCGCCTTCGCCGAGCTGGCCGGGGACCCGAAGCTGGCCGCCGCGGTCACGGTGATGGTGGACGACCATGCGCAGCTGGAGCTGATCGACGCGGCGCGGGCCGGTGGCCAGGAGGAGATCCGGGTCTGTCTGGAGCTGGACACGTCGCTGCGGCTGCTCGGCGGCCGGGTCAGGATCGGGGCGCTGCGTTCGCCGCTGCGCTCCCCCGCCCAGCTCGCGGAGCTGGCCCGCTCGGTGGCGCGCAGGCCCGGTTTCCGGCTGGTCGGTCTGATGGCGTACGAGGGGCATATCGCCGGGGTCGGGGACTCGCTCACGGGCCGGCCGCTGCGTTCCAGGGCGATCCGGCTGATGCAGGCGACGGCCCGCAAGGAGCTGGCGGCCCGGCGGGCGGAGGTGGTGCGGGCCGTGCGGGCGGTGGCGCCGGATCTGGAGTTCGTGAACGGTGGCGGCACCGGCAGTGTGCAGCACACGGCGGCGGAGCCGGCGGTGACCGAGATCGCGGCCGGGTCGGGGCTCTACGCACCGCGGCTGTTCGACAACTACACGTCGTTCTCGGCCCGCCCGGCGGCGCTGTTCGCGCAGCCCGTGGTGCGGCGGCCCGGCGTGGGGGTGGTGACGGTGCTCGGCGGCGGCTACCCGGCGTCGGGGGCCGCGGGGGCGGACCGGCTGCCCGTTCCGTATCTGCCGGAGGGGCTGCGCTACGACCCGCAGGAGGGGCCCGGCGAGGTGCAGACACCGCTGCTCGGCGCCCCGGCCGACGATCTGCTGATCGGCGACAAGGTGTGGTTCCGGCACGCGAAGGCCGGTGAGCTGTGCGAGCGCTTCGACGAGCTGCAGCTGATCGAGGGCGACCGGGTGACGGCGACCGTGCCGACGTACCGCGGCGAGGGGCAGACGTTCCTCTGACCTCCTGACTCCCTGACTTCCTGACCGGGTGTCAGGGAGCCACGGAGCTGCCGACGCCTCCGCTGGTGTCGCTGTCGTCGATCGGCCGGATGGCCCGGGTGAGGGTGTCCATGAGGGAGAGCGGCGGTCCGTCGGGTCCTGCGTCGAAGGCGTAGCGCACGATCACCGGCGATTCGCTGCCGACCGTCGACGGGAAGACGAGCGACTGCACATAGCCGCCGGGTCCCTCGGCCGTGTGGACCCGCCAGCGCACTTCGTAGCCCGTGCGGCCCGCCACGCTGACCGATGCGGATCTCAGCTGCTCGTGGGAGGTGATGCCTCCGTGGATCCGGTCGCCGACGACGTTCTCCTCGTACGCCTTGTCGGCAGCGGTGGCGATGTCCTGCTCGGCCAGGGCCTCGGCGGAAGTGAGGTCCGTCTCGCTCGCCGTACGGGTGGTCACCGTGCCGTGGTAGCAGAAGGCGGAGGAGTCGCCGGGGCAGGTGTAGGAGTCGACCGTGCGCATGGTGAGCGCCTTGTCGACCGTGCTCTCCGGCTTCTCCCAGCCGTCGGGGATCGGCAGGGTGATGCCGTTGAGCTGGTCGACGAGCAGTGTCGGGTCCGTCGCCGGACCGTTCCCGCCGGACGTGGTGGTGGCGGTGGGGAGCGGTGCGGAGCGGGTCGGCCCGGACGACTTGGGTTCCGTACCGCCGTCGTCCCGGCCCAGCAGGACGGCCCCGGTGACGGCCGCGCCGAGGACGACCAGGGCCGCCGTCGCTGTCGTCACGATCCGGATGCCGCCCCCGCCGCCGCTGCCTCCGCTTGCGTACGGGGGTGGGACCGGCTGCTGCGGTGCGGGCGTGCTCGGCCGGGTGTGAGCGGTCCATGCCGTGCCGTCCCACCACCGGTCGGTGCCCGGGGCTGCGGAGTCCGGGTACCAGCCGGGCGGTGTCGCGTTGCTCATGCCTCCACTCTAGGGTTCCGCCTTCAACGGGAGCCCGGGGCGGGCGGTTTGACGTGGGCGGCCGTGCAGCCATGAGCACGCGCGCGACGACGGGCCGGTCAGACGGGCGTGACGTACGCGCCGGAGATTCCACCGTCGACAAGGAAGTCCGTGGCGTTCACGAACGAGGAGTCGTCGCTCGCGAGGAACGCGACCGCCGCCGCGATCTCGGTGGCCTCCGCGAACCGGCCGACCGGGATGTGCACCAGCCGACGAGCCGCGCGCTCCGGGTCCTTGGCGAACAGCTCCTGGAGCAGCGGGGTGTTGACCGGCCCGGGGCAGAGCGCGTTGACCCGGATGCCCTCGCGGGCGAACTGGACACCGAGCTCGCGGGACATGGCGAGCACGCCGCCCTTGGACGCGGTGTACGAGATCTGGCTGGTGGCCGCACCCATGACGGCCACGAACGACGCGGTGTTGATGATCGAGCCGCGGCCCTGGCGCCGCATGTAGGGGAGGGCGGCCTTGCAGCAGAGGTAGACGGAGGTGAGGTTGACGTCCTGGACGCGCTTCCAGGCCTCCAGTCCGGTGGTGAGGATGGAGTCGTCGTCGGGCGGCGAGATGCCCGCGTTGTTGAAGGCGATGTCGACGGAGCCGTAGGTGTCGTACGCGGCCTTGAAGAGCGCCTCGACCTGTTCGGGGTCGGTGACATCGGTGCGTACGAAGAGGCCGCCGGCCTCGTCGGCCGCGGCCTTGCCCGCGGTCTCGTCGATGTCCGCGCAGACGACGTGGGCGCCCTCGGATGCCAGGCGGCGGGCGGTGGCGAGGCCGATGCCGCTGCCGGCGCCGGTGATGACGGCGGTGCGGCCGACCAGGCGGCGGCAGATGTTCTCGGTGTCGGTGGTCATGCTGGTTCAGGCCTCCGTACTGATGAAGACGTTCTTGGTTTCGGTGAAGGCGGCGAGGGCGTCGGGGCCCAGTTCCCGGCCGAGACCGGACTGCTTGTAGCCGCCGAACGGGGTCCAGTAGCGGACGCTGGAGTGGGAGTTGACGGACAGGTTGCCGGCCTGGACCGCCTGGGAGACCCGCAGCGCGCGGCCCACGTCTCGGGTCCAGATGGAGCCGGCGAGGCCGTACTCGGTCGCGTTGGCGAGCCGGACGGCGTCGGCTTCGTCCTCGAAGGGCAGGACGACGGCGACCGGTCCGAAGACCTCTTCGGTGGCCACGGGCGAGTCGGGGCGGGCGTCGGTCAGCACCGTCGGCGGGAACCAGAACCCGGGGCCCTCGGGTGCGCCGCCCCGGATCGCGGTCGCACCCTCGGGGACGTACGACCGTACGCGTTCCAGTTGGGCCCGGGAGATCAGCGGCCCCATCCGGGTCTTCTCGTCGGACGGGTCGCCGACGACGACCGAGGCGACGGCCGGGGCGAGGAGTTCGAGGAAGCGGTCGTAGACGGAACGCTGCACGAGGATGCGGGTGCGGGCGCAGCAGTCCTGGCCCGCGTTGTCGAGGAAGGCCATGGGTGCGGCGGCCGCGGCGGCCTCGATGTCGGCGTCGGCGAAGACGATGTTGGGGCTCTTGCCGCCGAGTTCGAGGGTCAGCCGCTTCACACGCTCGGCGCACCTGGCCATGATCTGCTTGCCGACCCGGGTGGAGCCGGTGAAGACGATCTTGGCGACGCCTGGGTGCTCGACGAGGGCGTTGCCCGTTTCGGCACCGGCTCCGGGCAGCACCTGGAAGAGATGCTCGGGAAGGCCCTCGTCCAGGGCGAGGCGGGCGAGCCGCAGAGCGGTGAGCGGCGTGGTCTCGGCGGGTTTGAGCAGGACGGCGTTGCCTGCGGCGAGGGCGGGGGCGACGCCCCAGGCGGCGATCGGCATGGGGAAGTTCCACGGCGCGATCACGCCGACGACGCCGAGGGGTTCGAGCAGGGTGAGGTCGATGCCGCCGGGGACCGGGATCTGCCGGCCGCTGAGCCGCTCGACTCCCCCGGCGGCGAATTCGAGCAGATCGCGGACGTTGCCCGCTTCCCACCGGGCGTTGGCGAGGGTGTGGCCGGCCTCACGGACCTCCAGCCGGGCCAGCTCCTCGCGGTGTTCGTCGACGGCCGCGGCGAAACGGCGCAGCAGGCGCGCGCGGTCCGCGGGGGCCATCGCCGCCCAGATCCGCTGGGCGGCCGCTGCCCGGCGCACAGCGGTGTCGACCTCGGCCGCGGTGGTGGCCGGGACGATCGCGACGACTTCTTCGGTCGCCGGGTTGAGTACCTGGTGCTCGGTGGTCACGGAGTGCCTCACAGACGTTCGAAGGAGCGGCGGAGCTCCCAGTCGGTCACCGCTGCGTCGAATGCCTCGAGTTCGACGCGCGCCATGTTGCGGTAGTGCGCGACGACGTCGTCGCCGAAGGCCGCCTTCGCCAGGTCGCTCTGCTCCCAGAGTTCGGCGGCTTCGCGGAGTGTGGTGGGGACGTGGTCGTACGCGGTGGTGTAGGCGTTGCCCTCGCAGGGTTCGGGGAGTTCGAGCTTCTGCTCGATGCCGTGCAGGCCGGCGGCGATCAGACCGGCGACGGCGAGGTGCGGGTTGACGTCACCGCCGGGCAGCCGGTTCTCGAACCGGGTCGAGCGGCCGTGGCCGACGACGCGGAGCGAACAGGTGCGGTTGTCGTGGCCCCAGGCGACCGCGGTCGGGGCGAACGAGCCGGGCTGGAAGCGCTTGTACGAGTTGATGTTCGGCGCGTAGAGCAGGGAGAAATCGCGCAGTGCGACGAGTTGTCCGGCGAGGAAGTGGCGCATCACCGGGGACATGCCGCCCGCTTCGCCCGCCATGACGTTGCGCCCGTCCGCGTCCTGGAGGGAGAGATGGATGTGGCAGGAGTTGCCCTCGCGCTCGTTGAACTTGGCCATGAAGGTGAGCGCGACGCCCTCCTGGGCGGCGATCTCCTTGGCACCGGTCTTGTAGACGGCGTGCTGGTCGCAGGTGACCAGGGCCTCGTCGTACCGGAAGACGATCTCGTGCTGTCCGGGGTTGCACTCACCCTTCGCGGACTCGACCGTCAGGCCCGCGACCGCCATCTCGTTGCGGATGCGACGGAGCAAGGGTTCGATGCGGCCGGTGCCGAGGACCGAGTAGTCGATGTTGTACTGGTTGGCCGGAGTCAGGTCGCGGTAGTTGCGGTCCCACGCCTGTTCGTACGTGTCCTTGAAGACGATGAATTCGAGCTCGGTGCCGACATGCGCGGTGAAACCGTGCTCGGCGAGACGCTCCAGCTGGCGGCGGAGGATCTGGCGGGGCGCGGCGACGACGGGTGAGCTGTCCTCCCAGGCGAGGTCGGCGATGACCATGGCCGTGCCGTCGTTCCATGGGACACGGCGCAGGGTGGTGAGGTCGGGGTGCATGGCGAAGTCGCCGTACCCACGCGCCCAGGAGGACATGGCGTAGCCGTCGACGGTGTTCATGTCGGTGTCGACGGCGAGCAGATAATTGCAGCCCTCCGTGCCGTGTTCCAGCACCTCGTCGAGGAAGAAGCGGGCGGCGAACCGCTTGCCCTGCAGCCGTCCCTGCATGTCGGGGAAGGCCAGGACGACGGTGTCGATCTCACCGCTCTCGACGAGGAGCCGTAGTTCCTCGACCTCGAGCGGGGGTGTGCGGTCTGCCACGGGAAGATCCTCCTTCGGTCAGCCGGAAGTCATAAGGTATGGGCAAGAACCATTGTTGGGAAGGGAGGACGGGACGTGGCGCAGGAAAGCGAGTCCGGCCGGCACGGGTCCGCGCGGCAACTGCGACCCCTGCTGCGGCCCGTGCGCGCGGGCAACGGCTTCGAGGAGGCACTCGAACAGATCCTCCAGGTGGTCAGGCTCGGGCTGGTGCCCGGCGGCGAGCGGCTGCCCGCCGAGCGCGAACTGGCCGAGCTGCTCGGGATCAGCCGGGTCACGCTGCGCGAGGTGCTGAAGGTGCTTCAGGACCAGCGGCTGGTGGAGAGCAGGCGAGGGAGGTACGGCGGCACCTTCGTACTCCCCCGCACCGACAGCCCCGGCGAGGACGAGCTGCGCCGCCGGGTGGCGGCCGTCGACGTCGAGGACGTCCTGCGCTTCCGTGAGGTGCTGGAGACCGGCGCGGCCGAACTGTGCGCCACGCACGGGCTGACGGACGAGGGCGCGGAACGGCTGCGTACGGCTCTGGCGGCGACACACGATGCACCTCTGCCCGACTACCGCAGGCGCGACACCCTTCTGCATCTGACACTGGCCGAGCTGTCCGGCTCCGCTTCCCTGACCGCGCAGTACGCGGCCGTCCGGGCCACCGTGAACGACCTGCTGGACTGCATACCGCTGCTCGTGCGGAACCTGGAGCACTCGCAGCATCAGCACACCGCGCTCGTCGAGGCGGTGCTCGACGGGGACGCGGAGGCGGCGCGCGCCGTGATGCGCGAACACTGCGCGGGCACGGCGGCGCTGCTGCGCGGATTCCTGGCCTGACCGCTTGCGCGGCGCCCCATCGAAACGCAAAGGTATTCCCTAGCACCATTGAACCGGGTCCGCCCGCAGGCGGCCGACCGGAGGGTCCCGCCATGTCCGTACCGCTCATCGGCGTCACCACCTATCTGGAGCCCGTCGCCCGCTGGGGTGTCTGGGAACTGCCCGCCGCTCTGCTCCCGTCCGCCTACCCGCGGCTGGTCCAGCGGTCCGGGGGCCTCGCCGCTCTCCTGTCGCCGGACGCCCCGGCCCGGGCGGCGGACGCCGTGGCCCGGCTGGACGGTCTCGTCATCGCGGGCGGCGCCGATGTCGAGCCCGCGCGGTACGGCGCGGAGCCCGGCCCGAGGACCGGACCGCCGAACCGGGAGCGCGACGCCTGGGAGCTGGCCCTGCTCGATGCCGCCCTGGAGTCCGGCACACCGGTGCTCGGTATCTGCCGTGGCATGCAGCTCATGAATGTGGCGTTCGGCGGCACCCTCATCCAGCACTTGGACGGGCATGCCGGCCCGCACGGTACGGCCGGGGTCCTCGGCGAGCACCCGGTGACACCGGTGCCGGGGACCCGCTACGCATCGATCGTGCCCGAGGAGTCCCCCGTACCGACCTACCACCACCAGGCCGTGGACCGCCTCGCACCGGACCTGGTGGCGTCGGCCCACGCGGCGGACGGCACGGTGGAGGCGGTCGAACTGCCGGGGGCGCGGTGGGCGCTCGGGGTGCAGTGGCATCCGGAGATGGGTGACGACCTGCGGGTGATGCAGGCGCTGGTGGCCGAGGCGGCGCGCGGCTGACCGTTCGCCGACCGGCGGCTACCGCGTTCATGTCCTCCACGGCGCCGGCCCGGTGTCCTCAAGCGCCGGGCGGGCTCGACCGGCCCGTCAGGGACAGCAGGTCGCGGGCCGGGCCCGCCGGCCGGTGTCCCGAGGGCCAGACCGCCCGCAGCTGTCGTCTCAGCCGCACCCCCGCCACCGGGATCTTCACCAGCCGCCGCGAGGACAGCTCCTCCCCCAGCGCGAGTTCGCTCAGCACGCACGGCCCCGCGCCGCTCTCCGCCGCCCCCTTCACCGCCGTCGTGGACGACAGTTCGAGCAGTGGCTGCGCAAGTCCGCCGTGGACGGCGAGGGCCGAGTCCAGGACCTGCCGGGTGCCGGAGCCGCGCTCGCGCAGGATCAGTGGGGTCGCAGCCAGTTCCTGCGGGGTCAGAGGGGTGCGGCGGCCGGCCCACGCATGGGACGGGGCGACCACGACGACGAGACGGTCGTGTGCGATGACCGTGCCGTCGAGGCCCTCCGGTATGAACAGTCCCTCCACGAATCCGAGGTCGGCCTCCCCGGCGAGCAGGCGCCCCGCGACCGCCGCCGAGTTGCCCGCCAGCAGTGAGACCGCGGTGTCCGGCCGTTCGGCGCGCAGGGCGATCAGCCAGCCGGGCAGCAGATACTCGGCGATGGTCATGGAGGCGGCTACCCGCAGCCGGGAGTCTCGCCGGTCGCGCAGCGCCTGCGCGCCCACATCGAATGCCTCGGCGGCCTCGACGATCCGGCGCGCCCAGTCGGTGACGAGCGCACCCGCGTCGGTGAGCCGGGAGCCGCGCGGCGATCGGTCGAGGAGGGCCACGCCGAGCTGTCGCTCCATCGACCGGATGCGGCTGCTGGCGGCGGGCTGGGTGATGCCGACGTCCCGTGCCGCCCGTCCCAGGCTGCCGTGCCGGGCGACGGCGAGCAGCAGCTCCAGCGCTCCGAGGTCGGGGACCCGGTGGGACAGGAGGACGGGTGGAGGCGCGTCGCTGGGCATAAAGCCAGCTTATGACCTCATAGAGACAAGCTCCCTGGTGGGGGACGGCCCCCGGAACAAAGATCGTGGCATGGCCATCTTTCCGCAGACCCGCGCCCGGACGAGCGCCCCGCACTCCGCCGCCGCGCGGCTTCCTTCTCTGCGGTACATCGGCCCCAACTGGTACGCGTCGGTCATGGGCACCGCCATCGTGGCCGGCGCGGGCGCTGCGCTTCCCGTGCACGTGCCCGGGCTGCGCGCCGCCTGCACGGTGGTGTGGGCGCTCGCGGCGCTGCTTCTCGCCGCGGTTCTCGCCGCCCGCGCCGGGCACTGGTCCGCCCACCGCGACCAAGCCCGCGCCCATCTCCTCGACCCGGCCGTCGCCCCGTTCTACGGCTGCCTCTCGATGGCACTGCTGGCCGTCGGCGGCTCCACGATGACGGTCGGCCGGGATGTCGTCGGGCATCGGGCGGCCCTCGCCGTGGACGTGGTGCTCTACAGCGCGGGCACGGCGATCGGCCTGGCCGTCGCGGTCGCGATCCCGTATCTGATGGTCGTACGCCACCGTCCGGCACCCGGGACCGCGTCGCCGGTCTGGCTGCTGCCGGTGGTGGCGCCGATGGTCTCCGCGGCGCTCGGCCCGCTGCTGGTTCCGGAGCTGCCCGCCGGTCAGTGGCAGGAGGCGATGCTGCTCGCCTGCTACGCGATGTTCGGGCTGAGCCTGCTGGCGACGTTGACGATGCTGCCGCTGATCTTCGCGCGACTGGTCCACCATGGTCCGCTGCCGCTCGCCCTGACCCCCACGTTGTTCCTGGTCCTCGGTCCGCTGGGCCAGTCGACGACCGCGGTCGGTCAGCTCGCCGACGTGGCGCCGGGTGCGATCGGGGCGCCGTACGCCTCCGCGCTCGGGGCGTTCGCCGTGCTGTACGGGGTGCCGGTGATGGGGTTCGCGCTGCTGTGGCTGGCGCTGGCCGGGTCGATGGTGGTGCGGGCGGTACGGGGCGGCATGACGTTCAGCATGACCTGGTGGGGCTTCACCTTCCCGGTCGGCACGTGTGTCACCGGCGCGGCGGGGCTGGCCCGGCACACCGGGCTGACGGCGTTCACCTGGCTGGCCGTCGCGCTGTACGTGCTGCTGGTGTCGGCCTGGGCGGTGGCCGGGGTGCGGACGCTGCGCGGGCTGTTCAGCGGAGCGCTGCTCGCAGCGCCGCAGGCGCCCCGGCCAGCGACGGCCCGTACCACGTGAGATACCGCCCGTCGACGAGTGCGGCGGGCAGTGCGGGGAAGGCCTCGGGTCCATCGCTTGCGGTGAAGCGGTACGGCTCGTCGGGCAGGACGACCAGGTCGGCGCCCGCCGCGTTCAGTTCGTCGAGCGGGATCCGGGGGTAGCGCTCGGCGTGACCGGCGTACACGTTCCGCACGCCGAGCCGGGCCAGCAGATCGCCCGCGAACGTGTCGCGGCCGATCACCATCCAGGGCCTGCGCCAGATCGGCACGATCGCGCGGCGCGGCTCGTCCGGTGGCGGGAGCGCCGCCCAGGCGGCCTCGGCCTCGTCGAGCCAGCGTGGCCTGGCCAGCCCGCAGCCGGTCACCAGGACACGGTGCAGTTCGGCGAAGGCCTGGTCGAGGCTGCGGACCTCGGTGGTGAGGACCTCGATGCCCGCGGCACGGAGCGCGGCGAGGTCGGGTGCGCGGTTCTCCTCCTCGTTGGCGACGACGAGATCGGGGCGGAGCGTGACGATCGCGGCCACATCGGGGTTCTTGGTTCCGCCGATGCGTGCGGCGGTCAGACCGGCCGGATGGGTGCACCAGTCGGTGACGCCGACGAGGAGGCCGGGAGCGGTGACGGCGACGGCTTCGGTGAGCGAGGGGACGAGCGAGACGACACGGAGCGCCGACGCCGGGACAGGCATCGGGACAGACACCGATTCGGGCACCGGATCTCAGCGCCTCGGGTCGTTGGTGGCGTCGACGTGTTCCGCGACCGCGACGACCAGCAGCCGGGTCTCCGGCATCGTGGCCCGCCAGCGGTGCCGCACCCCGCCCGACAGGAACAGTGTGTCGCCGCGCTCCAGCCGGTACGCCTGCCCCTCCGCCTCCACCTCGGCGGCGCCCTCCACGACGTACATCACCTCGTCGTTGCGGTGCTGGAACTCCCGCCCGAGATCCATTTCTCCGGTGAACTCCAGCGCGCTGAGCTGATGCCGCCCGCGCACCACTCTGCGCGCCCCGTCGCCCTCGCCCGCCCGGACCACCTCGACGGCTCGCGCCGAGTCGGCGGCGGCACGCAGCCGTGCCGTCGTGGTCTCCAGTGCGTCGGCCACCCGGTCCAGCGACCGGGCGCTGGGCCTGGCCCGCTCGTTCTCGATCTGACTGAGGAACGGCACGGACAGGCCGCTGCGAGTGGCGACCGCGGCCAGTGTGAGCCCCAGGGATCTGCGCCGTCGGCGGACCGCCGCGCCCACGCGGAGTGCTTCCTTGTCGTCCATGTCCGGCTCCCTCCCGACTCGTCATCCTTCCGGCTGCCAGCACCTTACGCACACGGTTACGCAAGGACGGCCGGTAAAGGAACGTCACACAGCCGGAAGGGGTGGGTCCCGCCCATCGGCGGCACCCACCCCTTCCGGCTGTATCAGCCCCCTACTGGGGAGCCATCTTGTCCGCGATGCCCGGATTCTTGTCCATCCAGGCCTTCACGGCTTCTTCCTCGTGTCCCGTCCCGCGCTTCTGGATCTGGTTCTCCAGGCCGGCCAGCTGCTGCTCGCTGAGCTTGAAGTCCTTGAACCACTTGGTCAGCTGCGGGTAGTTCTTCGGGAAGTCCTTGCTCGCGATCGTCCGGATGGTGTCGCCGTTGCCGAAGGCCTTCTTGGGGTCCTTCAGCTTGGTGAGGTCGTACTGGTTGTACGCCCAGTGCGGCGTCCAGAGCAGAACCGCGATCGGCTCCTTCTTGGCGTACGCGCGCTTCAGCTCGGCGAGCATCGAGGGCGTCGAGCTGTCGACGACCTTGTACTCCTTGTCCAGGCCGTAGGCGGGCAGCACGTTGTTCTTCAGGTTGGCCATGGTGGCGGTGCCGGGCTCGATGCCGATGATGCGGTTCTTGAACTCGTCACCGCGGCCCTTGAGGTCCTTGTACGACTCGATGCCCTTGACGTACGAGGGGACGGCGATCTCCAGCGAGGTCGGCCCGTACCACGATCCGAGGTCGGTGAGCCGGGAGCCGTACTTGTTCCAGTAGTTCTTCTGGGTGTACGGCAGCCAGCCGTCGAACTGCACGTCGAGCTGGCCGCGGGACATCGCGGCATACATCGGACCGACCTCGAACTGCTTCAGGTTGATCTTGTAGCCGCGGTCCTCCAGGACGGCCTTCCACAGGTACGTGGCGGCGATGTCCTCCTCCCAGGGGAACCAGGCCATCTCGACGGTACGGTCGCGCTCGTCCTTGCCGTTCGCGCCCTTCGCCGCCTTGGCCACGGGCGTCCACTTGTCGGCGACGTCCGGGTTGTCCTTCAGCCAGGCGCGGACGGCGTCCTGCTCCTTGCCCTTGCCGGTCGTCTGGATCTTCGCCTCAAGACTCGTGAGCTGGTCCTCGCTCATCTTGAAGTTCTTGAGCCACTTGCCGACCTCGGGGTTGTCGTCGGCGAAGCCCTTGCGGGTCAGGGTGTGGATGCCGTCGCCCTTGCCCCAGAGGTTCTTGGGGTCCTTGAGCTTGGTGAGGTCGTACTGGTTGTACGCCCAGTGCGGCGACCACAGCGGGACGACGATCGGTTCCTTCTTGGCGTACGCGCGCTTCAGCTCGGCGAGCATCGACGGCGTCGAGCCGTCGACGACCTTGTACTCCTTGTCGAGGCCGTAGCCCGGCAGGATCTTGTCCTTGAGCAGGCCAGTCTCACCGGCGCTCGGCTCGATGCCGACGACCCGTCCCTTGAAATCGGACGCCTTGCCCTTGAGGTCGTCGAGCGAGTCGACGCCCTTCACGTACGAGGGGACGGCCAGCTCCAGGGAGGTGGGGCCGAACCAGGAGCCCATGTCATCCAGGCGGTCCTGGTACTTCTTCCAGTACGTGGCGTGGGTGACCGGGAGCCAGGAGTCGGTCTCGAAGTCGATCTGGCCGCCCGCCATACCGGTGTAGAGCGCGCCGGCCTCGTACTGCTTGACGTCGACCTCGAAGCCGCGCTGCTCCAGCAGCTCCTTCCACAGGAAGGTGGAGGCGATGCCCTCGTCCCACGGGATGTATCCCATGCTGATCTTCTTGCCGTTGCCGATGTTCGCGGCATCGGTGACGGTACCGCCCTCCGGCTTCGACGTACCGAACATGCCCATGCCGCCTGCGACGAGGGCCAGGACGACGACGCCGACGACCGCGACGGCGGGCTGCGGCCGGTGGTTCCAGATCTTCAGTCCGCCGGCCACCGACTGGGCCCTGGCGAGCGCGCGACGGGCCAGCGGGGACACCTCGCGGCCGAGCGCGCCGGTCATCCGGTCCAGGTACATCGCAAGGATGACGATGGAGACACCCGCCTCGAAGCCGAGGCCGACGTCGACGTTGCCGATGGCGCGGTAGACGGAGCCGCCGAGGCCGCCGCCGCCGACCATGCCGGCGATGACCACCATGGACAGGCCCAGCATGATGACCTGGTTGATGCCCGCCATGATCGTGGGCAGGGCGAGCGGCAACTGGACCCGCATCAGGGTGTTGCGCGAGGTGGTGCCGAAGGCCTCGGCCGCCTCCACGAGGTCGCCGTCGACCTGACGGATGCCGAGTTCGGTCATCCGGACGCCCGGGGGCAGCGCGAAGATGATCGTGGCGATGATGCCGGGCACCACGCCGACGCCGAAGAAGATGACGCCGGGGATCAGATAAACCATGGCGGGCATGGTCTGCATGAAGTCGAGGACCGGCCGGGTCACCGCGGACACGGCCTTCGAGCGGGCCGCCCAGATACCGAGCGGCACGGCCAGCAGAAGCGTGACGATGGTGGCGACGAGCACCAGGGTGAGGGTGTCCATCGCTTCGTCCCACAGCTCGACGGAGTCGATGAGCGCGAAGCCCACGAAGGCGAGCACACCCGGGAGCAGTCCGCGCAGCCACCAGGCGATGACGGCGAGGATGCCCGCGAAGAGCAGCGGGGCGGGGGCGGAGAGTACGGCGGCTATGCCGTCGAACATGCCGCTGACGATCGAGCTGATCGCGTCGAACAACCAGGCCAGGTGGGTCTGCAGCCAGTCGACCGCAGTGTCCACCCATTCACCGAGCGGGATCCTAAACATCGGCGGCCACCTTCTTCGCGGTGGTGGCGGCGTCCTGCGGGACCTCGATGGGACTCATCGGCTCGCCGAGGACGGCGAGCAGCCGTGACCGGGGCACGACCCCGACGAGCCGGCCGTCGGCACCGGTCACGGCAACCGCGACTCCGCTGCGCGAGCAGGGCGTGAACAGCTCGATGATCGGTGTGGACTCGGAGACCGTGGCCGGCGCCGACCGGAGGATGTCGGCGGGTGTGCGGAGCTCCGTGCCGTCGTCCGCCTCGGTGCCCAGCACGGTGTGCGGCTCGGCCATGATGGCGCCCGCGGTCAGCACCCGGGAGCGGTCGACGTCCTGGGTGAAGGAGGCGACGTAGTCGTTGGCCGGGGTGACGAGGATGTCCTCGGCCGTGCCGAGCTGGACGATCTTTCCGTCCCGCATCACAGCGATCCGGTCGCCGAGCCGCATGGCCTCGTTGAGGTCGTGGGTGATGAAGACGATGGTCTTCTTGAGCCTCTTCTGGAGTTCGAGCAGCTGGTCCTGCATGTCGCGGCGGATCAGCGGGTCGAGCGCGCTGAAGGACTCGTCCATCAGCAGCAGATCGGCGTCGGTGGCGAGGGCGCGGGCCAGGCCGACGCGCTGCTGCATGCCGCCGGACAACTCGTCGGGCCAGGACTTCTCCCAGCCGGCCAGGCCGGTCAGCTCCAGCGCCTCGGCAGCGCGCTTCTCACGCTCGGCGCGCGGCACACCCTGCACTTCGAGGCCGTACCCGGCGTTCTCCAGGACGCTCCGGTGCGGGAAGAGAGCGAAGTGCTGGAAGACCATGCTGATCTTGGAGGAGCGGACGGTGCGCAGTTCGCGCGGGCTCAGGGCGGTCAGGTCCTGGCCGTCGAACAGCACGCGTCCGGCTGTGGGATCCAGCAGCCCGTTGAGCATCCGCAGCAACGTGGACTTGCCGGATCCGGACAGACCCATCACGACGAAGATCTGTCCCGGTTCGACGGTGAACGAGGCGTCGATCACCGCTGCGGTCGTTCCGTCGGCGCGCAGCTCGTCGCGGTCCGTGCCGCTCTCGAGCTTCTGCACGGCTTGATCGGGTCGTCTGCCGAATACCTTGTACAAGTGTTCGGCTTGCAGCCTTGACACATACACCTCACGCGTTGAACCGAAAACGGTCTGCCACCCCCTCCGGCAGACCGTGGAGCGGCGCGGATTCGGTCCGCTCGGCACGCGCTGAAGTTGCAATTGCGACGTGATCCGCTCCGGTGCCGCGCCTGCCCACACTTACCTGGACCAAACAGAAGAGTGATCCAGTTCACTTCCGGGCCGGTGTCAGTGGGGTGCGGCATGATCGGGGTGTGGGGCTAATGCTCCTCGATACCATCTCACCGCGGACTACCATCACCCGCATGACAACACATGCGCCAAGGCGAGTCATCGGGTACGCCCGGATCTCCAAGGCCACGGACGAGAGCACGTCCATCGAGCGCCAACGAGAAGTCATCCAGGCTATGTGTCACGCGCGAGGATGGGCCCTCGCCGACATCATCGAGGACGTCGACGTATCGGCCACCAAGACCCGCCTCGACCGCCCCGGCCTTGCCCGGGTCCGCGAAGCCGTCGCCGCTGATCTCGTCGACACGGTCATGGTCTGGCGCATTGACCGCGTGGCGCGCTCCGTGTCCGACCTTGCGTCACTCACCGAGCAGTGGGCGAAGGCCGGTGTGTCGTTGGTTTCCGCTACGGAACCGTTCGACATGACGACGTCAGCCGGTCGTATGCTGCTCCAGTTGCTCGGCGTGTTCGCCGAGTTCGAAGCGGCCACCATCCGCGACCGCGTCACTGCCGCCCGCGCCGCACTGGTGAAAGCCCAGCGATGGCCGGGAGGCTCGGCACCGTACGGATACCGCATCGTCGACAACCCCGACGGCGCCGGAAAGGCCCTTGAAGTCGCCCCGGTCGAAGCCGCGTACGTCCGCAAGGCCGCCGACCTGGTGCTGAACGGCAAGTCTGTCTACTACGCGACCAATGTGCTCAACGCAGTCGGCTCGGTCCCGCGCAAGGCCAAGGCGTGGTCGATGACGTCGCTGCGCATCGTCCTCACGCAGGCGGCGACGCTCGGCCACATGACGCACAAGGGGAAGGTCGTCACCGACGCCGACGGCCAGCCGATCCAGGTGTGGGAGCCGATACTCCCCGAAGAGGACGTGCTGCGCCTCCGCGCACTGCTCGCGCCGACGAAAACACCGGGCGGGCAACGCAAGCGGCGCGCCCGGCTACTGTCGGGCCTACTGCGGTGCTCTTCGTGCGGTGGCTCCATGCGCGTCAACAAGACCGGCGGCCACAACCCGGTGACCCGGTACGCCTGCCACGGCCGTTCGGACGGTACCGGCTGCGTACGGGCAACCTCCATCGTCGCCGAGCGGATCGAGGAGCACGTGGAGCGCACATTCCTGGCGACGGTGGGCAAACTCGAAGTCGTCGAGGCCCACGAGACGGTGCGCGAGGTCGCCGAACTCGCCGCGATCGAAGCGGCCATCAAGTCGACCACGGCGGAACTCGCGGACGTGGACGACGACGAGCGCGAGGCTGAGCTCATGTCAGACCTTCGCAAGCTCAAGGCCAAGCGCCGTGAGCTGCTGGCCATGCCTGACGAACCTGAGGTCGACTACGTGAGCCTCGGTATGACCTTCGCAGAAGCGTGGGAGCAGCGCGACACCGACGGACGACGCGACCTGCTGTCGTCCGCGCTTCAGCACATCGTGGTCAAGCCGGGCGTTCGGGGGCGGCGTGGCATCGACCCCGAACGCGTCGATATCCACTGGCGCAACTGACGGCCGACTGACGGCAGCGGGGCGGCGTTCCGGGGCGATGCCCCGGGGGCGTCATCCTCGTCGTTTTCCCGGCGGACGTCTGCGAGGCCCTCGCCGACCTGGACGCCGCGAATGAAGCGATCGCTGCCGCCGAGGGCAAAGCCTTCGAAGGGCAACAGGCCATCACCAAGGCCGAAGTCGACATGCGCGCTGCCGTCACCGAGGGCAAAACCTCCAAGGTCCCCGACGAGCGCATCCTCGATGCCCAGCTCGCGCACGCCCAGGACGGCGTCCGGGAGTCCGAAGCCACCGCCCTGCATGCGCCGGCGTTTCCCGTTCTCGGCCGTCCTACGGGCATGCTGATGCCATGACGACTAGGCCCAAGAAGTGCCTTTTGCTAGACACCTCATCCCTCTATTACCGCGCCTACTTCGGCGTCCCCGACTCGGTGCGCGCGCCGGACGGCACGCCGGTCAACGCCGTGCGCGGACTGCTCGACTTCATCGGGCGGCTCGTCCAGGATCACCGGCCGGACGAGCTGGTGGCCTGCATGGACGCGGACTGGCGGCCGCACTGGCGGGTGGAGCTGATCCCGTCGTACAAGGCGCACCGCGTCGCCGTGGAGACCGCCGAGGGACTCCCCGACGAGGAGGAGACCCCCGACACGCTGGCCCCGCAGGTCCCGATCATCGAGGACGTGCTCGACGCGCTCGGCATCGCCCGGGTCGGTGTCGCGGGATACGAGGCGGACGACGTGATCGGTACGCTCACCGGCCTCGCCACGGGCCCGGTGGACATCGTCACCGGCGACCGGGACCTCTACCAGCTCGTCGACGACGCCCGCGGGGTGCGGGTGCTCTACCCGCTTAAGGGTGTCGGGTCGCTCCAGCTCACGGACGAGGCGTGGCTGCGCGAGAAGTACGGGGTGGACGGCTCCGGCTATGTCGATCTGGCACTGCTGCGCGGCGACCCGAGCGACGGGCTGCCGGGGGTCCCCGGTATCGGCGAGAAGACAGCGGCGAAACTGCTGGACACCTTCGGCGACCTGGCCGGGATCATGGCCGCGGTGGACGATCCGGCGTCCAGGCTGACACCTTCGCAGCGCAAGCGGCTCGACGAGGCGCGGGACTATGTGGCCGTCGCGCCGACGGTGGTCCGGGTCGCCGGTGACGTACCGCTGCCCGAGTTCGATCCCGCGCTGCCCACCGAGCCGCGCGACCCCGCCGCCCTCGAGGCACTGGCCGACCAGTGGGGCCTGGGCGGCGCCCTGCAGCGCCTGCTATCCGTCCTCCGGGCATGAGGTGCTAACTTAGGCAAGCCTAAGCATTCGGAGCAGGGAGAACCTCGTGGCAGAACGACCGGCGCGGCAGGCACCCACGGCGCAGGGGGCCCAGGTCCTGCGCACCGAGCGGATCACCCCGCACATGGTGCGCGTGGTACTCGGTGGTGACGGCCTGGCCGGTTTCGCGCTGTCCGGGTTCACCGACCACTACGTCAAGCTGTGCTTCGCACCCGAGGGCGCGGACTATGCGCACCCGTTCGACATGGCTCGCATCCGCGAGGAGTACCCGCGCGAGCTGTGGCCCACCACCCGCACCTACACGGTCCGCTCCTGGGACCCGGTCACCCGGGAGCTGGCGATCGACTTCGTGGTGCACGGCGACGAGGGCCTGGCCGGCCCGTGGGCGCTGCGGGCGGCTCCGGGCGATCAGGTGACGTTCCTGGGCCCCGGCGGCGGGTACGGTCCGAACGCGTCTGCGGACTGGCACCTTCTGGCCGGTGACGAGAGCGCTCTGCCGGCGATCGCGGCGGCGCTGGAGCAGATGCCCACGGGCGCGGTGGCGCACGCGTACATCGAGGTGGCGGACGCGTCCGAGGAGCAGAAGATCGAGACGGCCGACGGGGTGGAGCTCACCTGGCTGCACCGCGGCGAGCGCCCGGTCGGCGAGGCCGTGACCGCGGCGGTGAAGTCGCTGGACTTCCCCGCGGGCGAGGTCCAGGCGTTCGTGCACGGCGAGGCGGGGTTCGTGAAGGAGATCCGCCGGCACCTGCGTCTGGACCGGAAGATCCCGCTGTCGCAGCTGTCGATCTCCGGCTACTGGCGCCTCGGCCAGAACGACGACGCCTGGCGCTCGGTGAAGCGCGAGTGGAACGAGCAGGTGGAGCGCGAGCAGGAGCGCGCGGCGTAGGCCACCGCGCCCGGGCGACATTTGTGGGTACGTGTAGGCCCCGGTCACCGTCCAGGACGGACGGCGACCGGGGCGTATGCGTGTCACGGGCTCCCGGACGGTGACCGGGGTACGCGTATGTCCCGGTCAGCCGGCGCCGCGCGGCTCCCTCGGTCTGTCGTCGCCGTACACCCTTGCCGACGCGTCCACGTGTGCGAGCCGGCGCAGTGCACTGAACATCGCCTCGCCCAGCACCGTGCCGACGACCACACTCTCGACCAGGTCCTCGCGCGCCACCCGCCGCCCCACATAGTCCAGGTCGGCCCGGGCGACCGGTTCCGCAGCGGCCGCGTAGTCGTCGAGCAGCTCGACGAACCCCCCGTGACCCGCCCGCCGTAGCGCGACCAGCACCCCGGCCAGCGCCTCGCCGGCCGGACTGTGCGCCTCGGCCCGCCAGCCACGCCGGAGCAGCAGCTCGGCCACCTCCGCGCGGGCGTCCTCCAGTTCGGGCCCGGGTTCGCTGCCCTCCAGCGCCGTGATCCGCTTCGCCGCCACGCCCAGCACGTTGTGCACCGGCTGCGCGGGGTCGTCGATCGTGTGCAGGACGTCCCCGATCGCGGCGAGCGAGAGGCCGCCGACGTCCAGCAGGGCGCGGATCAACTTCAGCCTGCGCTCGTGCCCGGAGTCGTACGACGCCTGATTCGGGCTGGTCAACTGCCCTGCGGGCAGCAGACCTTCACGTACATAGAACTTGATCGTCGGAACCGGAACCCCGGACCTGCGACTCAACTCGCCGATGCGCACCGCGCGTTACTCCTTCCGCCCTTGCCAACTCCGCATTCCATCATAGATAGTTCCACTATCGGATAGCGGAGAGTGTCGCTATCCATAATGGTCTTTCACCGTCACTGGGGGTACATCCATGTCGTCATGGCGTTCCTGGCACCGTCCCTTAGTACTGCAACCGCATCTGGAGAATGTGGCCTCGGCGTTTGTAGTGGGAGCGGCGGGCTCGGGCCTGGCTGCGTCGTCGGAAGCGTGACCAGTGCAGATGGTGCTCGTTGCTGTGACAGTGGCGCGTGACGACGACGTGGCCCATCAACCGGCGGATCTCCGGGACGCTGAGGGATATGAGGTCCCGTTCGTCGTCGAGAGTGCCCCTTTTGCGGCTTCTGCGGCGCGGACGGCGGTCAGGTAGGCAAGGGCGGCCATGGCCAGGGTGATGTGGCGGTACCAGGCCCGGTAGAGCCGCACCTGGTAGTGGTCCAGACCGCACTCTCCCTTCGCGGTCTGGAAGCACTCCTCCACCGCCCACCTCGCGGCAGCCACTTTGACCAGGTCTTTCAGTCGGGAGGCGACCGGGCCGTAGCAGACGTAGTAGGCGATCTCGCTCGGGTCGCTGACGCTGCGTCGGGCCAGCACCCAGTGCCCGAAGCCGTTCTCCCAGGACGGGCGGATCGCGACACGCGCCCAGTCGTAGATCCGCTCACCGTGCGCGCCGGCCCCGCCGGAGATCCGTTTCCACCGCTGGCGGGACAGCGCGGCGACCAACTGGTCCACCCGCGTGTCCGCCCCGTGCGCGGTGATCACAGTGTCGTTGACCTTCGTGGCCAGCACGTGCGCGACCCGACGTTCCTCCAGCCACACTCGCAGGTGCTTGACCTGCCCGTATGCCTCGTCAGCGGTGACCCACGCGAACGGGACACCCGCGTCGATGGCGCGCTGCAGCATCCACTTGAAGTGCTCGTTCTTGGTCGCAAAGGGGACCTCGTCGTCGATCCCGGCCGCGCGGCAGCGGTCACGGTCATCCGTCCAGGAGACGGGGATGTAGAGCTCGCGGTCGATCAACGCCCGCCCCCTGGCGGAGGCGTAGGCCAGGAATGTTCCGATCTGGCTGTTCTCCGTGCGGCCAGCTGTGCCGGTGTACTGCCGCTGGACGCCGGCGGACTTGGTGCCCTTCTTCAGGAAGCCGGTGTCGTCGCCGATCAGCACCGCGTCCTTGGCGCCGATGGTCTCCACGACGAAGTCCCGGACATCGTCGCGGACCGCGTTCTCGTCCCAGTCGGAGTGGTTGAGCAGGCGCTGGACGCCGTCGGGGCGCAACTGCCCGACCTGCTCCGACAGCGTCCACCCGTTCTTCTTCTCAAGCGGCGCGAGCAACCCGTTCAGGTAGTCCGACGCCCGCTCGCGGGGCTCCGACCTGCCGAAACGGTGGGCGAACCGGGCATGGAACCCGGCTATCCCCTCGGACCACGACTCGACCTGCTCAACCGTCAACGATTCATCGCACAGTCGGAACAACGAGCCAATCCAGCACCTGTCACGGAAGATGCGGTTGCAGTATTAGTCCTCTTCGCCGCGGCAATGGCCCTCATGGCCGTCGTCTCCGGGGTGGGACTGCTGGTCGACAACCGGGTCCTCGCGGGCTCGGCAATCTGGTTCAAGCCCTTCAAGTTCGCGGTCTCGTTCGTGGTGTACGCCCTGGCGCTCGCCTGGATGCTGACGCTGCTCACCCGCGGCCGGCGCACCGGCTGGGTGGCCGGGACCGTGGTCGCCCTGTCCAGCCTGGTCGAGATGGCGATCATCACCGGGCAGGTGATCCGGGGCAGGCGCAGCCACTTCAACCACGCCACCCCCTTCGACGAGCGGCTGTTCACCGTGATGGGCGCCACCGTCGTCATCCTCTGGACCGCAACCCTGGTCATCGCGATCCTGTTGCTGCGTGCCCGTATCCCGGACCGCGCCGCCGCCCTGGCGATCCGCTCGGGCGTGCTCATAGCCCTGGTGGGAGCCGGGTTCGGCTTCCTGATGACGCAGCCGACGCCCGGGCAGCGAGCCGCGGGCAACCTCGACACCGCCGATGTGGTCGGCGCGCACTCCGTCGGTGTACCGGACGGCGGCCCCTCGATGCCGCTCACCGGCTGGTCGACGACCGGCGGCGATCTGCGTATTCCGCACTTCGTCGGGATGCACTCGCTCCAGCTGCTCCCGCTCTTCCTGCTTGCGCTGGCCGCGCTGGCCCCGCGCCTTCCCCGACTGGGTGATCCGCGGGTCCGGCTGCGTCTGGTGCGCGTCGCCTCCGGGGCGTACGCGGCGGTCGTCGCCCTCGTCGCCTGGCAGGCACTGCGGGGGCAGCCACTGATCCATCCGGACGGCGCCACGCTCGGCGCCGCGGCCGCGGTCCTGGCCGCCACCGCCGCCGGTGCGTACGCGGCGCTGCGGCCGATTCCCCTGTCCCGTAAGGCTGATGCCGACAAGAAGGAGCTCGTGGCATGACCGGCACGCTCTTCGAAGTCTCGTTCTGGCTGGCCGCGCCCTTCTGGCTGCTGATGATCCTGGCCCCGCACTGGCGGCCCACCGCGCGCCTGACCGCGTCACCGCTCACGGTGCTGCCCGTACTGGTCGTCTATCTCGTCATGGCCGTGCCGGTCTTCCCCGAACTCTGGGCCTCGGTACGCAGTCCCGACATCGACACGTTCCGCGACCTGACCGTGCTGGCGAACGGTGCGGGGGCGCTCTGGGCCCAGGTCATCGCCTGGGATCTGCTGCTGGGCCAGTGGATGTTCCTGGAGGGGCGACGGCTGGGCATCCCCGCCCTGGTGATGAGTCCCCTGCTGGTGCTGACGATTCTGCTGTCGCCGTTCGGCCTGCTCGTCTTCCTGGTTGTGCGCGCGGCCCGCAGGCCGCGGAGCCGGCCCGGGCAGACGCACCCGGACCGGCTCCCTGACACGGCGCTGTCGTCACCCCCGCCGCACCCCTGACCGTCAGACGGACTTCTGGTACGAGCGGAAGGTGCGGGTCGACAGCCAGACCGCCACCACCGCGAGCACCAGCAGCGCTCCCCCGCGGCTGAGCACCAAGCCCCGGTCGGGGTCGGCGGTCAGCGCCGAACGGCCCGCCACCATCGCCCAGTTGACCGGGTTGAAGTCCGCGATCTGCCGCATCCACGACGGCATCTGACTCGGCGCCATGAACGAGGACGAGAGGAAGGTCAGCGGCAGCAGGAGAAACGTGTTGATGCCGATGATCGACTCGCGCTGGCGGACCAGCATCCCCAAGGCGTTGGAGAGCGCGCCGAACACCGTACCGAGCAGGATCGACGCGACGAGGAGGATCAGCAGTCCGCCCGCCCCGCCGGGGTAGGTGGCACCGGCGGCCCAGCCGAGCAGCACGATGATCACCGACTGCACAGCGGTGCTGATGCCGTTCTGCACGACGTTGGCGTTCATCAGCGCGTTCCGGCTGACCGGGGTGGTCAGGAAACGGTTGAGCGTGCCCCGCTCGATCTCCTCCAGGGTTCCCATCCCGGCCCACATGCTCGATCCGAGAGCGCTCATCACCACGATGCCCGGGATCAGGTAGTCCAGATAGGACGTGGTCCCGAAGCCGCCGAGCTCGACGACCTTCTTGAAGAGATTGCCGAACAGGAACAGCCAGATCACCGGCTGGATCAGGGAGATCGCCAGGAAGACCGGCTGTCTGATGATCGCCATCAGCTGCCGCTGGGTCATGTACCAGGTCTGGGCGAGGGTCTGGCTGCTCATCGGGCGCCTCCTGCGGCGATGGGAGCGGGGGCCTGCCCGTCATCTGCGGCCTCGGCCTCGGAGAAGCGGCGTCCGGCGTAGCGCAGATAGACGTCGTCGAGGGAGGGGCGGGCGACGGTGGCGGCGGCGACCGACGCACCGGCCTGCTCCAGTGCGGTGAGCAGTACGGGGACGGCGGCGGCGCCGTCCTCGGCGCGGACGCTCACCCGGCGGCCGTCGGCCAGCACCTCGTACACCCCGGGCACTCCGGCGAGGGCGGCGGTGATCACCGTACGGTCGCCGTCGGCGCGCAGCTCCATGTGGACGGCGTCGCCCCGGAGTTCGCCCTTGAGCTCGTCGGGGGTGCCCTCGACGACGATCCGGCCGCGGTCGACGATCGCGATGCGTTCGGCGAGCCGGTCGGCCTCCTCCAGGTAGTGCGTGGTGAGCACGATCGTGAGGCCCTCGTCGCCGGCCAGCCGGGAGATCTCGTCCCACATGGCCGTCCGGGCCTCGGGGTCGAGTCCGGTGGTGGGCTCGTCGAGGAAGAGAACCTCGGGCCGGTGGACCAGGCCGAGCGCCACGTCGAGGCGGCGCTGCATGCCGCCGGAGTACCCCTTGACCTGGCGCTTGGCGGCGTCGGCGAGATCGAAGCGGTCCAGGAGCTCATCGGCGCGGCGCTGGATCGCGGCGCCCCGCATCCCGTAGAGCCTGCCCTGCAGCACCAGGTTCTCCCGGCCGGTGGCGACGGGGTCGGCGCCCGACTTCTGAGCGACGACACCTATCGCGCGCCGGACCCGGTCGGGGTGGCGCAGGACGTCGTGTCCGGCGACCGTCGCGGCTCCGGAGTCCGGGCGGGCGAGGGTGGTGAGGATCTTCACGGTGGTGGACTTCCCGGCGCCGTTGGGGCCGAGGAGTCCGAAGACCGTGCCGGCGCCGACGGTGAGGTCCATGCCGTTCAGCGCGGTGACATCGCCGGGATAGGTCTTGATCAGTTGTCGCGCCTCTACTGCGGGCGCACGGGTGCTCATGACAGAGCTCTCCTGTGGTCAGCGGGGTGTTCGGGCATGCCGAGCCGATCCGCGTGAAAGGAGCCGGGCTATCCTGGGCTTGCCGCACCTCGATCGCCTGGCTCGCCCTCACGGCGTGGCCGGTCCGGGGTTCGAGACCCTGGCGGGCGCTGCTCCAACAGCCCCTGCCAGGGTCTTTCTTCGTCTCCGGTACTTCTTCTCCGGTAGTGCTCCTGCTGCTTCTGCGGTCCTCGTCGGCGCTACGTCTTCCGCTCCGGTTCGAGGACGATCTCCTGTTCGTCCAGGTCCTGCCAGTCCTGCGGCACTTCACCGGTCTCGTGGAAGGACTTCCACTCCTCGATACCGCTGATCGTGGCGCCGGCGAGCTCCGTGCGGAATTTCTTGATCCACTCCAGCTGTGCGTCGATCATGTGGAGCTGGTACTCGGTCTCCACGACGAACACCCGGGGCAGCTTCCCCGTCAGCCGGCCGAGGACACCCCGGAGCGCCGCGGACTGGAGCCCCAGCGCCGCCTCCCGGGTCTCCAGCAGCTCCGCCACGTCCTCCGGCGGCAGCACCGGCAGCAGCGAGAGCGCGGTCTCGAAGACCGGGTACTCGGCGGCCGGCGCAGCCAGCAGATCGGAGAGCCAGTCGACCATTTCGACGCGCCCCGCCTCGGTGAGTCCGTAGAGCGTGCGCTCGGGGCGGTTGCCCTGGCGCTGCACACCGGCCACCTCGACGTAACCGTGCTTCTCCAGGTTCTGGACGACGGTGTACAGCGAGCCGAAATTGATCTTGACGCTGTGTTCCTTGCCGCGCCGACGAAGCGTCTGGGCGATCTCGTACGGATGCATGGACCGCTCCGCCAGCAGCACCATCACCGTCAGCGCCAGTGGGTTGCTGAGCTTGCGCCGCCTGGCCACTACCCCCACCGCCCTTCACTCCGCCATCGAATACTCGTAGACGAACATATCGCGAGTGCCTCGACACGTCAACCACGATGTATCGCGAATTGAGGGCGGCGTGGAAAGATTCCGCGCACTGACCAATCCGCGCTGCCGTCGGCTCCGAATCACCTCACGGAACCGATGCGCATCCTGGGAGGAAGCCCGCGTGAAAGTAGCCGTGCAGATCAGCGGAGCACCATCGGCGGGGCCCGATCTCCAGGAGCTCCTGGAGCTGGTGGCCCGAGGCGACCAGGATGCGTTCGCCAGGGTGTACGACGCGGTCTGCGGCCCGGTCCTCGGTCTTGTACGGAGTGTGCTGCGCGACCCCGCGCAGTCGGAGGAGGTGGCGCAGGAAGTGCTGGTCGAGGTGTGGCGGACCGCCCCGCGGTTCCAGGCCTCCCGCGGCAGCGCCATGAACTGGGTGCTGACACTGGCCCATCACCGGGCGGTGGACCGGGTGCGCTCCGTCGAGGCGACGACGGCCCGGGAGCACCGGGCGGCACTGCTGGACCGTACGCCGGAGTTCGACGAGGTCACCGAGCAGGTCGAGAGCCGACTGGAGCGCGAGCAGGTACGCCGCTGCCTGCGGACCCTGACCGAGCTGCAACGTCAGTCCGTCACACTGGCCTACTACCGCGGTCTGACCTACCGCGAAGTGGCGGAACTCCTCGCCGTGCCGCTCGGGACGATCAAGACACGACTGCGCGACGGGCTGATCCGGCTGCGCGACTGCCTCGGGGTGAGCGCATGAACAAGGTGGATCGCAGGAGCGGGGCCGAACTGCACACGCTGACCGGGGCGTACGCCCTGCACGCGCTGCCGCACGCGGAGCGCGGAGAGTTCGAACGCCATCTCGGCGACTGCGAGGCCTGCGCCGTGGAGGTGCGGGAGCTGTCCGAGACCGCCACCCGGCTCGGGCTCGCGGCGTCCGCGGCCCCATCGCGCGAGCTGCGCGACCGGGTGCTGCGGGAGATCACGACCGTGCGGCAGGAATCCCCGTCGCACGGCCGGCGCTCCCGCTCGGCCCCCTCCGTCCAACGGGCCCGCCGCTGGCCGAAGTTCGCGCTCGCCGCGGCTGTGGCCGCCGCTGCCGGGTTCGGCGGGATCGCGGTGTGGCAGAACCAGGTCGCCCAGGACGCACAGCAGGAGGCGCACCGGGCACAGCAGCAGAACGAGCAGGTGGCGCAGGTCCTCGCGGCCCCGGACGCGAGGACGAGGTCCGGCACGCTGAAGGGCGGGGCGAAGGGCACGGTCGTGGTCTCGCAGAGCGAGAACCGGGCCGTGTTCGTGACCTCGGGGATGGCGCCGCCCCCCAGCGGCAAGGTGTACCAGTTGTGGTTCGACGACGGCGGGACCATGCGGTCCGCGGGGCTGATGAACCGGGCGGCGACGAGCAACACCGTGCTGCTGGACGGTCCGGTCGACGGGGCGTCGGGGATAGGGGTCACCGTCGAGCCGACCGGCGGCTCCGCGCGGCCGACGTCCGCGCCACTGGCGCTCCTGACCTTCCCGACCGCATGAGGGGCTCCCTGCCATGACCGTCTCGGTGGCGCTGTTCACCTCCGATCTACGGCTGCACGACAACCCCGTCCTGTCCGCGGCGGTGCGCGGGGCGGATGCGGTCGTCCCCCTCTTCGTCGAGGACGACGGCATCCGCCGGGCCGGTTTCGACGCGCCGAACCGGCGGGCGTTCCTCGCCGACTGCCTCGTCGGTCTCGACGCGGAGCTGCGCCGCCGCGGCGGCCGGCTCGTCGTCCGCCGCGGCGACGTGGTCCTCGCGGCATGCGCCGTGGTCGCGGAGACGGGTGCGCGGAGTCTGCACATCGCCGCCGGGGTGAGCGGGTACGCGCGGAAACGCGAGGACCGTCTGCGTACGGCCCTCGGGACTGTCGGCTGCACCCTGCACGTCCATGACGCCGTGGTCACCGCGCTCGCCCCGGGCCGGGTCGTCCCCGCGGGACGTGACCATTTCGCGGTGTTCACCCCGTACTTCCGCCGCTGGGAGGCGGCCGGGGTACGGGGCACACTGACCGGTCCCCGGACGGTACGGGTGCCGGACACCGCGACGTCCGCACCGCTGCCGGCGCGAGCGGAGGTCACGGGCGTCTCACCGGGTCTCGCCGAGGGCGGCGAGACCGCGGGACGCAGACTGCTGGCCTCCTGGCTGCACGGCCCGGTGGCCGACTACGCGACCGGCCACGACGACCTCGGCGGGGACGCGACGTCCCGGCTGTCGCCGTATCTGCACTTCGGCTGCCTCTCCGCGGCCGAACTGGTGAACCGGGCCCGGGAGAAGGGCGGACCGGGCGCCGACGCGTTCGTACGGCAGCTGGCCTGGCGGGACTTCCACCACCAGGTCCTCGCAGCCCGGCCGGACGCGGCATGGGCCGACTACCGTCCGCGGGGCGACCGGTGGCGGTCCGATCCCGACGAGATCGAGGCGTGGCGTGCCGGTCTCACCGGCTATCCGCTGGTCGACGCGGCGATGCGACAGCTGGCGCACGAGGGCTGGATGCACAATCGGGGCCGGATGCTGGTCGCGAGCTTTCTCACGAAGACGCTGTACGTGGACTGGCGCGTCGGCGCCCGTCACTTCCTGGATCTCCTGGTCGACGGGGATCTGGCGAACAATCAGCTCAACTGGCAGTGGGTGGCGGGCACCGGTACGGACACCCGACCCAACCGGGTGCTCAACCCGGTGGTCCAGGGCAAGCGGTTCGATCCGCGGGGCACGTACGTACGGCGCTGGGTGCCGGAGCTGGCAGGCCTGGAGGACGCTGCGGTCCACGAGCCGTGGAAGCTCACCGGTCCGGACCGGGCGCGGCTCGGATATCCGGATCCGGTGGTGGACCTGGCCGAGGCCCGCGCCCGCTTCGAACGGGCGCGCGGCCTCGGCTGACGGCCGGCTGCTCAGCGCCCCCACGGCGGCCGGCGGAAGACTCCGCTGATCAGGGTCGGCGGGTGCCGGCCCCTGCCGGGCGGAGCCCGGTGTGCGCCGAACGGGCCCTCTCGCAGGGCCCCTCGAAGGTGATTCGTGGCCGGCGCCGTGAGGGATTGGTCGAGGACCGCTTCTCCTCCGATCGGGTGACGGACCAATCCGCGGGCCGTCCGGTGACGAACCCCAGATGTGAGCGAAGAACAGAACGATGTGCAGGAGCACGGGGCCACCGGCTCCCGGCGGTCCCGCTGGACACGTGCCGGTTTCGCCGGGCTCAGCGGTCTGATCGCCGGGTTCTGCGCCCTGGCCGTGGCCGAACTGGCCTCGGCTGTCGTACGTCCGGAGGCGGGTCCGGTCGCGGCGGTGGGCGGGGCGGTCATCGACCGCACTCCCCCGGCCGTGAAGGACTTCGCCGTACGGCACTTCGGCACCGCCGACAAACTGGTGCTCCAACTGGGCATCCTGGCGCTGCTGGCGGTATTCGCCGTGGCCGTCGGGATCCTGGCGTCGCGGCACCGGTTGCTCGGCTCGGCGGCCGTTCTGGTCTTCGGTGTGGTCGGGGCGGTGGCGGCGGTGGGGCGGCCGGAAGGCAGCCCTGCCGATGCCCTGCCCTCGGTGGTGGGTGCCGTGGTGGCCGCGGGAGTGCTGTATCTCCTGGCCGGACGGCTCGGCCCGGTGCTCCGTCCCTCTCCCGCGGCTGGAGCGAGGGACGGGCAGGGGGACGGCGCCTTCGACCGGCGCGGTTTCGTGATCGCGGCGACCGCTGTGGCGGCGGCCTCGGCCGGTGCGGGGTTCCTGGGGCGGCGGCTGACGTCCTCCGTCCAGGCGGGCGCCGCCGCCTCACGGCATGACCTCGTCCTCCCGGTACCCGAGTCCCCGGCCCCCGCCGTGCCGCCCGGGGCGGACCTGCGGATTCGCGGGCTGAGCTCGTTCATCACTCCGAACAAGAGCTTCTACCGGGTGGACACCGCCCTGGTCGTGCCGCGCGTCGACGCCGGTTCGTGGCGGCTGCGGATCCACGGCAAGGGAGTCGCCCGCCCTCTCACGGTCAGCTTCCAGGACCTGCTGGGGCGGGAGATCATCGAGCGCGACATCACCCTGGCATGCGTCTCCAACGAGGTCGGCGGCCCGTACGTGGGCAATGCCCGGTGGATCGGTGTGCGGCTGGCCGATCTGCTGCGTGAGGCCGGGGTGAAACCGCCTTCGCGGGGCGGTCCCGCCGACCAGATCGTGGCGCGTTCCGTCGACGGCATGACGATCGGCACACCGGTCGAGACGGTCATGGACGGACGCGACGCGATCCTCGCCCTCGGCATGAACGGCGAACCCCTGCCGTTCGCGCACGGCTTCCCGGTCCGCATGGTGGTGCCGGGACTGTACGGGTACGTCTCGGCCTGCAAGTGGATCAAAGACATCGAGCTGACGACGTTCGCCTCGTACGACGCCTACTGGGTCAGGCGCGGCTGGTCCCGGCAGGCGCCCGTCAAGACGGAGTCCCGGATCGACACACCGCGTCCGTTCGCCTCACCGAAGCCCGGCATCGTGCCCGTCGCCGGGGTGGCCTGGGCCCAGCACCGAGGGATCTCCCGGGTGGAGGTCCGAGTCGACGGCGGTGCGTGGCATCCGGCCCGGCTCGCGGCACAGGACAACCGGGACACCTGGCGCCAGTGGGTGTGGGAGTGGCCGGCCACCTCCGGCCATCACACGCTGGAGGTCCGTGCGACCGACGGGACCGGGGCCACCCAGACCGGCGAACGCGTCGGCACCGTCCCGGACGGTGCGACCGGCTGGCACTCGGTGGTGGTCGACGTGTCCTGACCCGAACACCCCCCACACGCACCTTCATTCGCTCCTTCGTTCTCAACCGTCTCGCGCGCCTCGCGCATCTCGCTTCAGGAGAATCACATGACCCCTCTGCACCTTCGCCGTGCCGCCGTTGCCGTCTCCGCCGCCGCGCTTCTGCCGCTGGCCCTGACAGCCTGCTCCAGCGACTCCAAGGACGCCTCGTCCGGCTCCACCGCGAGCGCGGCCAAGACATCGCCGTCGGCCGCTGTGAGCGAGTCGATGGATATGAACGAGCCGTTCGGACCGGCCTGTTCGTCCGTGCCCAAGGACGGTGCGGGCAGCTTCGCGGGTATGGCGAAGGACCCGGTCGCCACGGCAGCCTCGCACAACCCGGCGCTCTCGACCCTGGTCACCGCGGTCAAGAAGGCCGGTCTGGTCGACACCCTGAACAACGCGCAGAACGTCACCGTGTTCGCCCCGACCAATGACGCGTTCGCCAAGATCCCGCAGGCCGACCTGGACAAGCTGCTGGCGGACAAGGAGCAGCTCACCAAGGTCCTGACGTATCACGTGGTGGGTCAGAAGCTGGCGCCGCGACAGCTGGACAAGGGCTCCTTCGCCACGCTGGCCAAGAGCGAGCTGACGACCTCCGGCTCGGACATGGCCTACACGGTGAACGACACCTCGAAGGTCGTCTGCGGCAATGTCCCGACCGCCAACGCCACGGTGTACATCGTCGACACCGTCCTGATGCCCCCGCAGTAGCGTCACAGGGTCACCACCGACCGGCCGGGGCTGCGTCACCGCCCCGGCCGGTCTCTGCCGTGCCCGACCGCAGTGAGCACTTCGGCGCCGCACGGACACGGCCGTGTCATTCAGCGGAAACAGGCTCTCCCTAATTTCTGTCATCCGACAGGAATGCGGCTCCGGCCGCTGCGCCGCAAGGGGCCGCCATGTCCGCGAAGCCGCACCCCCTCCCGCCGTCCGTCCCCGAACTGACCGGTGTCTGGCACCGTTCGCTGCTCGTCGACGCGGACGGGCGCCGGGACACCACCACGGCAGTGACCTGGGTGCAGGGCCCTGCCCGGTACGCGGATCTGCGGCAGCCCGCGAACCACCCCCGCCACCCCGGCGTCACCTCCCTGTCCGGGCTCCGCTTCGAGGAGCTTCTCGCACTCACCCGCCAGGAGGCCTTCGCGGGGCGGCTGCGGCAGCGCTCCGACGTGTTCCACTGGGCCCGCACCCTCGACTTCGGCCCCGTCGGACTCCCGGACGCCGGGCGGCTGCGCCGCGAGGGCGCCGTGCTCGTCGAGACGGGCGTGCACGTCGCGTACCTCGAACACTGGCGCCCGGTGCGCACCGCCGGGCCGTCCGCCGCCGTCGAGCTGTTCGATCCGGAGACCGGCTGCACGGGCCTGCTGGTCCGGGCCGGCGACCGGTTCGCCCAGGTGCGCGATCGCGCCGAACCGCTGCCCGCCGATGCCTCGCTGCCCGAACTGGTACGCGGCGCCGCCGACATCGGCCGGGCGCGTGCCCTCCTCGACTTCGAGCTCTCCCTCGGGCGGATCGAGCACGGCCGGTGGACCGTCGAGCGTTCGACGCTGCCCCACCGTGTGGGCGCCGCACCGGACCCGGCGCTCGACGGCTGCGCGGGACTGCTGGTGAACGACGCACGGCCCGACGGCACCCCGTACACCCGGGCCTTCGAGATCACCGCCGCCGAGGGACTCCTTGCCGCGCTCCACTCCACCGGAACCACTGCCCTCGCCGCGTCCGCGCCCGCACCGGAAGGCCTCCGCTGATGTCCCCGACCTCCTTCACCGAGCTCCCGGTCGTGGACATCACGGCCCTGCGCACCGGTCGCCTCGAAGAACGCGCCTACGCCGTGGCCGAGTTGGGACGCGCCGCCCGTGACACCGGCTTCCTCTACCTCTCGGGGCACGGCATCGACCCCGCGCTCTTCGACCGGCTGCTCGACGCCGCGAAGGCGTTCTTCGCCAGGCCCGTCGAGGAGAAGATGGCCTGCTGGATCGGGAAGTCGTCCAACCATCGCGGTTACGTCCCCGAGGGCGAGGAAGTCTTCGCCGGCGCCACCGCCGACCGCAAGGAGGCCTTCGACCTCTCCCTCGAACTCCCCGACGCCACCGGTCCGTTGCTCGGCCCCAATCAGTGGCCGGCACTGTCCGGGTTCCGTGAGCCGGTCACCGCCTGGTACGACGCCGTCCTCGCCCTGGGCCACACCCTGTTCGGCGGTTTCGCCGAGGCGCTCGGTCTGCCCCGGGACGCGTTCGCCCCGTATCTCACCCGACCCACCAGCCAGCTCCGGCTGATCCACTACCCGTACGACCCGACGGCGGAGGACCGCCCCGGCATCGGCGCCCACACCGACTACGAATGCTTCACCCTGCTGCGCCCCACCGCCCCCGGCCTGGAGGTGATGAACGGCGCCGGCGAGTGGATCGACGCACCGCCGCTGGACGACTGCTTCGTCGTCAACACCGGTGACCTGCTGGAGCTCTGGACCAACGGCGAGTTCGCCGCCACCTCCCATCGGGTTCGCAAGGTCACCGAGGAGCGCTACTCCTTCCCGCTGTTCTGCACAGTCGACTACGACACCCCCATCGCCCCGCTGCCCGCCTTCACCGGTCCCGGCAGGCCCGCGCGCCCCGGTGTCGTCGCCGGCGAGCACCTCTACGCGCAGACCGTCCAGACCTTCGGCTACCTCGGGCGACGACTGGCCGACGGCGAGACGACGCTGCCCGCGGGCGCCCTGCCCCTCTCCTCGTTCGGCCAGGAAGCACGCCACGCCCCTCGTTCCTGAACACCCTCCCTTCACCTCCCCGCCCTGAGAGCAGGTGCTGCCATGTCCGTCACCGCCCCCACCGACGTACTTCCCGATCCACCCGTCCCCGCCGAATCCGGCTCTCCCCTGCAGGAGTTCGGCTACCGCCAGGAGCTCCACCGCAGCCTCGGCCGCTACGCCTCGTTCGCCGCGGGCTTCTCGTTCATCTCGGTGCTGACGACGGTGTTCCAGTTCTTCGCCGTCGGCTACTCCTTCGGCGGCCCGGTCTTCTTCTGGGCGTGGCCCGCGGTGCTGATCGGCCAACTGCTGGTCGCCGCCTGCTTCGCCGAACTCGCCGCTCGCTACCCGATATCCGGCGCGATCTATCAGTGGTCGTCGCGGCTGTCCAACCCGACCTTCGGCTGGTTCGCGGGCTGGATCATGGTCATCGGCCAGATCGTGGTGGTCGCCGCAGCCGCGCTGGCCCTGCAGATGGTGATGCCGCCCATCTGGTCGGGGTTCCAGCTGATCGGCGGCGACCCCGCACCGCTGTCCCCGACGGGTGCCATGAACGCGGCGCTGCTCGGCACCATCCTGCTGGTCCTCACCACGCTGGTGAACATCGTCGACAACCGCGTCATGTCGCTCATCAACCGGGTCGGTGTCACCGCCGAGATCATCGGCGCCGTGCTGATCGTGGTGCTGCTCCTCACCCACTCGGAACGCACCCCGTCCGTCACCTTCCATACCGGTGGCGCCGGGACGGGCGTGTTCGGCGCGCTGCTGGTGGGTTCGTTCACGGCCGCGTACGTCATGATCGGCTTCGACAGCGCGGGCGAGATGAGCGAGGAGACCCGCGACCCGCGCCGTACCGCACCGCGCACCATCCTCTCCGCCCTGGGCGCGGCCGGTCTGCTCGGCGGGCTGCTGGTGCTGGGCGGGTTGTTGGCGGCGCCCAGCCTGACCGACGGTCATCTCGCGGTCGACGGCATGAGTTACGTGCTGACCAGCAGTCTCGGCGACGGAGTCGGCCGGGTGCTCCTGGTGGACGTGGTGATCGCCATCGCCGTGGCGACCCTCGCCGTGCAGACGGCGGCCTGCCGGATGCTGTTCTCGATGGCTCGCGACGGCCGGCTGCCGTGCTCCGGTCCGCTGGCGAAGGTCAACGCGCGTACCGGTATGCCGACAGCCCCGGCGGTCGTCGTGGGCGTGCTCTCGGCGGTCCTGCTGCTGCTCAACTTCGCCTCGCCCGACGCGTTCCTGGCGATCGGCACCACCTGCATAGTGATGCTGTACCTCGCGTACTCGCTGGTGACGGGTCCGCTGCTGGTCCGCCGGCTGCGCGGTACGTACGCCGCGCGGACGGACGCCGTGGACGAGACGGGCCGGCCGCTGTTCTCGCTGGGCCGGTGGGGCATTGCCGTCAACGCGCTCGCGCTGCTGTACGGGCTGGTGATGACCGTCAATCTGGCCTGGCCGCGGGCCGCGGTGTACGACCCTGCGGGCGGGCACTGGTACTTCCAGTGGTTCACGGTCCTGTTCCTGACCGCGACGGTCCTGGTGGGCGCGGCATATCGGGTGTACCGGAGCAGCTCGGTCTCCCTACGCTGACCCCATGGATCAGGGGAGCAGGCAGGGCCGGGCGGTGGGCGCCGTCGTCGGATCGGCGGTCGGGGACGCGCTCGGGGCGCCGTTCGAGTTCGGTCCCGCCGGCGTGTACACGGCCCGGTTCCCGGAGGGCGTCGGCGCGATGTGCGGGGGCGGCGGCTGGGATCCGGGCGAGGCGACGGACGACACCCAGATGGCTGTCCTGGTCGGCGAGTCCCTGCTGGAGCGGGACGGGCTCGACCTCGCCGACATGTTCGGCAGGTTCCGGCGGTGGGCGGCGGGTGAGCCGAAGGACATCGGCCTGCAGACCGAGTACGTCCTGACGAGCGGCGATCCCTGGGACCTGGCCGCCGCACTCCACTTCCAGGTCGACGGGCGTGCGGCGGGCAACGGTTCGCTCATGCGGGCGGCGACCTCTGCCGTGTACTTCGCCCGCGCCGACGGCCCGGAGCCGGCGGCGCGGGCGGCGACAATGGACGCCGCCCGCCGGATCGCGGCACTGACGCACGGCGACCGGGCCGCCTGGGAGGGCACCGCCGTCCTCCATGACCTGATCCGGGTGGCACTGAACGGCGACGACCCGCTCACCGCCCTCCCGGGCGCCCTCGCCGCCGTACACGACGACCAGCGCGAACGCTGGGCGACGGTCCTCGCGCCCGACTGGCACCCCGGCCTGGCGACGGAGTTCAACGGGGCGGTGTGGCCGTGTCTGGGCACCGCTGTCTGGGCGCTGCGTACGACACGTACCTTCCAGGCCGCGTTGGCGGCCGCCATCGACGTGGGCGGGGACACCGACACGGTCGCGGCTGTCACCGGCGGCCTGGCCGGGGCGGTGCACGGGAGGGATGCGATCCCGTCGCGCTGGACGGAGCCGCTGCATGTCCCGCTGCCGGGGTACGAGGGCCGGGTCCTGCGAACGGCAGAGCTGACGGCCCTGGCCCGTGGCCTGGATTCGCACAGTTCCTAGGGGCCGAAACATGCACATAAGGCCCATGTAAGCGCAGAATGGTCGGAGGAGGCGCCTACCGCACTTCACCCTCCGCGGTCGGGCCTGCAGGATCGAAGGAGACGACTCTCATGTCCAACGTCTCACACACCCGCGCTGACATAACCAGTCACCCGGATGTTTCCGAAATGCGGGAACGCTATGCCCGCATGCTCGGCGGTCGCGATGTGGCACTCGTGGACGGGCCGGTGTTCCTCGTCGGCCTCTACTGCGCCATCTCGCCCTGGGTGCTCCACTTCACCGCGAGCCAGCCCACACTCGTGCAGCACAACCTGATCATGGGGATCGCGATCGCGGTGCTGGGACTCGGGTTCACCGTGATGCCGGCCCGGATGTACGGCCTGAGCTGGGCCATCTGCGCCATGGGCATCTGGATGATCCTGTCGCCGTGGATCGTCGGCAGCAGCCCCGACATGGGCGTCATCATCAACAACGTCGTCATCGGCGGTCTGGCGCTGCTGCTCGGGCTGGTATGCGTCGGTGCCTCGATGAAGAGCAGTCGGACCTAGCACCTGCCCGGCGGATCGCCGCCGGGAGGAACGGAGGACGGAAAGCCCCGGGCCGGTCCGCACCGAGCGGGCCGGCCCAGGCGCGCCCCGTCCGCACCGCGCATGCCGGCCGAGGCACGGTCCGGCCCCGAAGGCACACGCCCCCTGGCCGGGCGGGCGGGCCCGTCAGTCGGGCCGCGTCCCCACAATTCTCAACGCCGCATCCGCCGTCGCCGCCGCGAACGCGGCCACCGGTCGTTCCGGCCCCGAGCGCCGGACCAGGATCACGCCCTCGATGAGCCCGAAGACCAGATCGGTACGGAGCGCCAGTTCCCCCTCGTCCAGCGCGGCCCCCGCACGGGTCGCCGCCAGCAGCGTCCCGTACGCCTCCTTGAGCTCGTCCCGCACCCTGTTGAAGCCGTCGAATCGCTCGGCCCGCACCTCGGGCAGTACGTACAGGGCGCCCAGGTTGTACGGCCCGCCGCACAGCAGCGCCACGTCGGAGCGACAGAGCTCCCACAGCCGGTCCTCGGCGGCCGTCGCATCGTCGGCGAGCAGCTTCCCGGCCAGCGCCAACGACGGAGTGACCGTGGATCCCAGGAGCTCTGCCAGGAGGTCCTCCTTGCCCGCGACGTAGTGGTACATCGTCGCCTGCCGCATGCCGGCCCGTTCCGCGACGGCCCGGGTGGTGGTCGCCGCGTATCCGCGGGTGGTGAACAGCTCGGCGGCGGCAGTCAGCAGTTCTTCGCGCGCGGACAGTCCGCTGTCCGCGCGCTGCTGGGCGCGCGGCCGGCCGACCCGTCTCCCGGTGGTGGACATGGGCCGATCGTCGCACATCCGTGCCCGGCCGGATCTTGGTGAGCACTCGGTAACTCCCGTGCAACGGACGGGCAATGGCCCCGACTCGCCCGCGTCCTAATTTCTGTCACGCGACAGAAATGCACGACGGAATTGCACCACAGAGGCGCGCGACCGCAGTGCGCGATCGACACAGGCACGTCGAGCCGGAGGGGCCAGCCATGGCGACAGCGACGACACACGGAGCCCGGGACCATGCCCGCGCCCAGCACGGCACCCGTACCGGAACCATGCCGGTGGTGCCCGCGAGCGACTGGCCCGCGGCCGTCCCCGGCACACCGGTCTGGGCCGAGACCGTGGCAGGGGGCAACTACACCCACCGGGTACTCGCCCGCGGCACCGAGCTCCGGCTCACCGATCTCGCGGGCGACGCCTGCGCCCATCTGCTGCTGTACGTGGACGGGCGCCCCTGGGAGCGGCTCAACTCCGCGGACACCGTCAAGGTCCAGTGGAACGCCTACCTGGGCGCCGACCGGCTGCTCCTCTCCGACCAGGGGCGGGTCCTCGCCTCGGTGGTCGCCGACAGCTCGGGCCGACACGATGCCCTGTGCGGCACGTCGACCCTCGTACGCAACACCGCGCGGTACGGGGACGGCACCCCGCAGTCGCCGTCCCCGGCCGGCCGGGAGCTGCTGAAGCTCGCTGCCGCGAAGAACGGGCTCGGGCCGCGCGATCTGCCGCCGTCGCTCTCCTTCTTCCAGGGTGTCGAGGTACGTGAGGACGGCGCCCTGGACTTCACCGGCTCCGCCGGACCCGGCGCGTCGGTGACGCTCCGCGCCGAGCAGGACCTGACCGTGCTCATCGCCAACGTCCCGCATCCGCTGGACCCACGCCCCGACTACGTCTGCACCCCGCTGGAGGTGCTGGCCTGGCGCGCCCGGCCGACTGCGCCCGGGGACCCGCTCTGGGACGCCGCACCGGAGGGCCGCCGGGCCTTCCTCAACACGCAAGACTTCCTCACCGCCAGGGGGCTCGCATGACCGTCGCCACCAGTGTCACCAGCACCGTCCGCAGCTCCGACGTGATCCCCGCGCGGGCCGCCTGGTCCGCCGTTGTCCGCGCCGGCGAACAGCTCACGCTGACCGATCTGCACGGCAACCAGGCCGTGGACTTCCTGGTGTACGACGCCCAGGACACCACTGTCCGCTACAGCGCCCCGGACACCGTCCACGCACAGGGCAGCATCTTCCTCACCACCGGCAGCGTGCTGCTGTCCAACGAGCACACCCCGCTGATGACGGTCACCGAGGACACCTGCGGCCGCCACGACACGGTCGGCGGCGCCTGCTCCAAAGAGTCCAACACCCTGCGCTACGGGCACCACACCTGGTCGCAGCACGCCTGTGTGGACAACTTCCTCGCGGAGGGCGCCCGGCACGGGCTCGGCAAGCGCGATCTGGTCTCCAACATCAACTGGTACATGAACGTCCCCGTGGAGAAGGACGGCACGCTCGGCATCGTCGACGGCATCTCCGCCCCCGGTCTGCGGGTCACCCTGCGCGCCGAACGGGACGTCCTGGTCCTGGTCTCCAACTGCCCCCAGATCAACAACCCCTGCAACGGCTTCGACCCGACGGCCGTCGAAGCCACCATCGGCGAGGCCACCGCATGACGAATTTCGACACACTGCTGGTGGCCAACCGGGGCGAGATCGCGGTACGGATCATCCGCACCGCCCGCCGGCTCGGTCTCCGTACGGTCGCGGTCTTCTCGGACCCCGACCGCTCAGCGCCCCATGTCCGCCTCGCCGACACGGCGGTACGGCTCGGACCCGCGCCCGCCAAGGAGTCGTACCTCGACGCCGACCTGGTCCTGAAGGCCGCCAAGGACACCGGGGCCGGAGCCATCCACCCCGGCTACGGCTTCCTCTCCGAGGACGCCGGGTTCGCCCGGCGCTGCGAGGACGCGGGGATCGTCTTCGTCGGCCCGACCGCCGAGCAGCTGGAGCTGTTCGGCGCGAAGCACACCGCTCGCGCGGCCGCCGAGGCCGCGGGCGTACCGCTCGCCCCCGGCACCGGGCTGCTCCCCGATCTGCCGTCGGCGCTGGCGGCGGCCGACCGTATCGGCTATCCCGTGATGCTCAAGGCGACCGGCGGTGGCGGCGGTATCGGCATGTCGGCCTGTCGATCCGTCGACGAACTCACCGACGCCTGGGAGCGGGTGCAGCGGGTCGCCGCCGCGTCCTTCTCCTCCGCCGGTGTCTTCCTCGAACGCCTCGTGGAGGACGCCCGCCATGTCGAGGTGCAGGTCTTCGGCGACGGCCGGGGCCGGGTGGTGACCTTCGGCGACCGCGACTGCTCCCTCCAGCGCCGCAACCAGAAGGTCCTGGAGGAGGCCCCCGCCCCGGGGCTCCCGCCGCACGTCCGCAAGCAACTGACCGCGTCCGCCCAGGATCTGTGCGGGGCGGTCGGCTACCGCTCGGCGGGCACGGTGGAGTTCGTGTACGACGCGGCGCGCGCGGAGGCGTACTTCCTGGAGGTCAACACCCGCCTCCAGGTCGAACACCCGGTCACCGAGGAGATCTACGGCGTCGACCTCGTCGAGTGGATGCTGCGCCTCGCCCAGGGCGACACGGATGTCGTACGCGAACCGGACGCGCCGCGCGGCCATGCCGTCGAGGCCCGGGTCTACGCCGAGGACCCGACCCGCGACCACCGCCCCGGGGCGGGCCTGCTGACCCGGGTCGCGTTCCCCGAGGGAGTCCGTGTCGACACCTGGGTCGAGACGGGGACGGAGGTCACGACGTCGTACGACCCGATGCTGGCGAAGGTCGTCGCGTACGGCACCGACCGCGCCGAGGCCCTCGCACGGCTGGACACGGCACTCGCCGCCACCCGGATCGACGGCATCGAGACCAACCTCGGGCTGGTGCGGGCCGCTCTGGCCGACGACCGGGTCCGCACCGCCGCGCACTCCACGGCCACGCTCGCCACCGTCACCGACCCGACCTCGCGCATCGAGGTGGTCTCCGGCGGCACCCTCACCACGGTGCAGGACTGGCCCGGCCGCACGGGCTACTGGCAGGTCGGCGTCCCACCGTCGGGCCCGATGGACGACCTGTCGTTCCGGCTCGGCAACACCGCGCTCGGCAATGACGCGGGCGCACCCGGCCTCGAATGCACGCTCCAGGGACCGACCCTGCGGTTCACCCACCCGACCACCGTCTGTGTCACAGGCGCACCCGCCCCCGTCTCGGTCGACGGCGAACCGGTCGCCCTGTGGGAACCCTTCACCGTCCCGGCGGGCTCCACCCTCGCGGTCGGCGCACCGGACGGACACGGTCTGCGTACGTACGTCCTCTTCGCCGGCGGCGGCCTGGACGTACCCGGCTTCCTGGGCAGCGCGGCGACCTTCACCCTCGGCGGCTTCGGCGGACACGGCGGCCGGGCCCTGCGCACGGGCGACGTCCTGCACGGCGGCGCGGTACGTGCCTCGAGCACCCCCGTACCGGACGCCGACCGTCCGCACATCGGTGGCAGCTGGCACATCGGCGCGGCCGAAGGCCCGCACGCCGCACCGGAGTTCTTCACCGAGGAGGACATCCACGACTTCTACGCCGCCGACTGGAAGGTCCACTTCAACTCGGCCCGCACCGGTGTCCGGCTGGTCGGCCCCAAACCGCGCTGGGCACGCACCGACGGCGGCGAGGCCGGACTCCACCCCTCGAACATCCATGACACGCCGTACTCCGTGGGCGCCGTCGACTACACGGGAGACATGCCGGTGCTGCTCGGCCCCGACGGGCCTTCGCTGGGCGGCTTCGTCTGCCCGGCGACCGTGGTGACGGGCGAGCGGTGGAAGCTGGGCCAGCTGCGCCCCGGCGACACGGTCCGCTTCACACCGGTCACGATCACCGGCGAGCGGCGCCCGGACATCGTCGACGGCGGCATCCTGTACCGGAGCGACGACGTCACGTACCGCCGCAGCGGTGACGACAACGTGCTGGTCGAGTACGGCCCGATGCAGCTGGATCTGGCCCTGCGGATGCGGGTGCACGCCCTGATGGAGGCGCTGACCGCGGCGGCCGTACCCGGCATCACCGGCCTCACGCCCGGCATCCGCTCGCTCCAGATCCAGACGGATCCGGAGCTCCTCCCCCAGCACCGGCTCCTGGAACTCCTCCGCACCACCGAGGCGGCGCTCCCGCCCACGGACGCTCTGACCGTGCCGTCGCGGACCGTGCATCTGCCGCTGTCCTGGGACGATCCGGCGACCCGCGAGGCCATCGCCCGATATATGGCGGGGGTACGCGACGACGCCCCCTGGTGCCCGTGGAACATCGAGTTCATCCGCCGGGTCAACGGCCTGGGCTCGGTCGACGACGTGTACCGCACGGTCTTCGACGCCGAGTATCTGGTGCTGGGCCTCGGCGATGTCTATCTGGGCGCACCGGTCGCCACCCCGCTCGACCCCCGGCACCGCCTGGTCACCACCAAGTACAACCCGGCCCGCACCTGGACGGCGGAGAACTCGGTCGGCATCGGTGGCGCCTATCTCTGCATCTACGGGATGGAGGGGCCGGGCGGGTACCAGTTCGTCGGGCGCACCACCCAGGTGTGGTCGGGGTGGCAGCAGCGCGGCGCTTTCGAGCCCGGCTCACCGTGGCTGCTGAGGTTCTTCGACCGGATCAAGTGGTACCCGGTGGAGGCGGACGAACTCCTGGAGCTCCGCGCGGACATTGCGTCCGGCCGGTTCGTACCGCGGATCGAGGAGGGCGAGTTCTCCCTTGCGCGGTACGAGAAGTTCCTGGCCGACAACGCCGACTCGATCGCCGGGTTCCGCACCCGGCAGGGCGCCGCCTTCTCGGCGGAACGGGACGCCTGGGAGGCGGCCGGCGAGTTCGCGCGGGCGGAGGCCGCCACGGAACCGGCGCCACCGGCCGCCGAGGTGACGGTGCCGTCGGGCGGCCGGCTGGTGGAGGCCGAGTTCGCGGCGTCGGTCTGGCAGCTGAACGTCGCCGCGGGAGACACGGTGACGGCGGGTCAGCCTCTTCTCGCACTGGAGGCGATGAAGATGGAGTCCCGGATCCACGCCCCGGCGGACGGCATCGTCGTGGAGATCCTCACCCGGCCGGGTGCCCAGGTGGAACCGGGCACCGCACTGCTGGTCCTGGCCCCGCCCCCCACGAACTGAGGAGCACACATGACCACGCCCACACCCGTCCTGGCCCGGGTCCGCGCCGCCCATGCCCGGATCGAGGCCGTCGACCGTCCGGAGATCTGGATCGACCTGCGCCCGCTGCCCGAGGTGGAGGCCGAGGCCCGAACCCTCGACGCCCGCGTGTCCGCGGGGGAACATCTCCCCCTCGCCGGCCGCTTGCTGGCCGTCAAGGGCAACATCGATGTCGCCGGCCTCCCCACCACCGCGGGCTGTCCGTCGTACGCGTACAAACCGACGGCCGACGCGCCGGCCGTGGCCCGCCTCCGCGCGGCCGGAGCCCTGGTGATCGGCACGACCAACCTCGACCAGTTCGCCACAGGTCTGGTCGGCACCCGCTCCCCCTACGGAGCGGTCCGCCAGGCCCATGACCCGTCCCTGATCAGCGGAGGCTCCAGCTCCGGTTCTGCGGTCGCCGTCGCGCTCGGCATCGCCGACCTGTCGCTCGGCACCGACACCGCGGGCTCCGGCCGGATCCCGGCCGCGTTCAACGGGATCGTGGGCCTGAAGCCGACCCGCGGCCTGGTCCCGACCGACGGTGTGGTCCCGGCCTGCGCAAGCCTGGACTGTGTCACCGTCTTCGCCCGTACGCTCCCCGAGGCCGAGCAGGCGCTCGCCCTGATGGCCACGACCGCGCCGCAGTCCGCGCCCGCCCGGACATCGGGTCCCTGGCGGATCGCGGTCCCGGCGACCGAACAGCTGGGCGAGCTGGACCCCGGCTGGGCGGAGGCGTACGAGGCAGCGGCCGACCGCCTCCGCGCGGCGGGCGCGCACCTGCAACCGGTGGACCTGGTCCCCTTCCTGGAAGCCGCCGCCATGCTGTACGAGGGAGCATTCGTGGCCGAGCGCTACACGGCGGTCGGCGCATTCATCGACACCGCCCCCGCCGCCGATCTCGACCCCACCGTCGCCCACATCATCACGGCGGCCCGGGACATCCCGGCACACCGTCTGTTCGCCGACCGGGACCGGCTGGCGGTTCTGCGCGATGGCGCCATGACGGCCCTCTCCGACGCCGACGCCCTTCTCCTGCCCACCGCTCCGGGTCACCCCACACTCGCGGAGGTGGCCGCGGACCCGCTGGGCGTCAACGCACGGCTGGGCCGGTTCACCAATTCCACCAACCTGTTCGACCTGTGCGCGGTGGCCGCCCCCGCCGGCGACGTGGCCGGACACCCCTTCGGCGTGATGCTGATCGGACCGGCCCACACGGACGAACGCCTGGCCCTCATCACCGCGCTGCTGACCCCGCCCACCAGGCTCGTCGTCGCGGGCGCCCATCTGACGGGCCAGCCCCTGAATCCTCAACTCCTTTCCCTGGGCGCCCACTTGCTCCATACGACCACCACGGCCCCTGTCTACCGCCTGCACGCCCTGCGCACCGACCCGGCCAAGCCCGGCCTGGAACGGGTGGGCGAAGGCGGCGCCGCGATCGAGGTGGAGGTATGGCAACTGCCCCCTGAGGGCCTCGGCCGCCTCACGGCGGAGCTCCCGTCCCCCATGACGCTGGGCCGGGTGGAACTCTCGGACGGCACAACCGCCCCCGGCTTCCTGTGCGAGCCCTACGCCCTGCGCAGCGCAACGGACATCACGGCGTACGGCGGCTGGCGCGGCTACCTCGACCGCTGACCGGGAGCATGGTTGACGCAGTACCGATCCGCCTGTTCCACTGAGCAGATGCGTCCTCAGCTGCGGCTGGTCACCCGCGACCACATCGACTTCGGTCGAGTGTGGTCGGCCTCGTGTCGTCCCTGACTGCTCATACGTCAGCGCGTCAGCACTGTGCACGACCCGACCGGTTCACCGCAGCACGAGATGAGGCTTTGCCATGCCCGTCGAGTTTCTCGGCATCGCAGCAACCAATGACGGATCCGAAGTGACGCCCCGCTCCGGAGCATCCTTCGACAAGGAGTACACGCTCGAGCTGGCACGCGCGCACGAGGACTACGGCTGGGACCGGGTGCTCTTCGCCTACGGCTCGGGCTCTCCCGACCCGTCCCCCGCGGCCGCCTATGTCGCAGCGCGCACCGACACCCTGCAGATCCTGGTCGCACACCGGCCCAACGTCTCGTACCCGACGTTCGCCGCGAAGACCTTCGCCACCCTGGACCGGATCAGTGACGGCCGCCTCGCCGTGCACTTCATCACCGGCGGCAACGATCACGAACAGCAGCGCGAGGGAGACTTCCTCACCAAGGACGAGCGGTACGCCCGTACCCGCGAGGCCATCCAGATCATCAAGAAGGCCTGGACCTCGCACGAGCCCTTCGATCACGAAGGCACCCACTACCGCTTCAACGACTTCGTGAGCGATACCTTCCCCGTCCAACAGCCCCACCCGCGGGTCTCGTTCGGCGGTTCCTCGCCGGCGGCCTACGCGGCAGGGGGCGCCGAGGCCGACATCTACTGCCTGTGGGGCGAGCCCCTCGCCGAGACTGCGGAGCAGATCGCCGCGGTCAGGGCGGCGGCGAAGGCGGCGGGCCGCGTCGACGTCCCGAAGATCCAGGTCGCCTTCCGCCCGATCATCGCACCGACCGAAGAACTCGCCTGGGAGAAGGCCCACCGGACGCTCGACCGGATCAAGGCCCGCAAGGCGGGCACTCCGCTCAGCCGCCGCCACCCGCTCCGGAACCCGGAGAACGCGGGCTCCCGACGGCTGCTCGCCGTCGCCGACCGGGGAGAGCGCCACGACCGCGCACTGTGGACACCGACCGCGGCCGAAACCGGTGGCGCCGGCAACTCGACGGCGCTGGTGGGCACACCGGAGACGGTCGCGCAGGCACTGCTGGACTACTACGACCTGGGGGTCGAAGTGCTGTCCGCCCGGGGGTACGACCTGCTCGACGATGCGATCGACTTCGGGCGCCATGTCATCCCGATCGTCCGGGACGAAGTCGCCAAACGGGACGCCGCACGTAAGACCGCTGCGTAACCGGGGCTCCGTCCCCTGACCCCCCGGTCCTCGACCCCGGACGGACCCGATCCACCCGGCCCCAACCCGTCCGGGCCGCGATCCAGCCCGTCCGGCGCCTGAGGACCGGGGTCCGGGGCAGAGGGCCCGTCACCCCACCGAGCTGTAGGCCACAACCCCTCGCAGCACCGCATCCATCGCCTTACGCGCATTGCGAGCCACTGAGCTCTCCCCGCCTCCCGGCGCCGCAGCAGCGATCTGCCCCAGCACATCGATCACCTGCTTGCACCACCGCACGAAGTCCCCTGCCGGCATCTCCGCCTCGCGCAGCACCTCGTCCAGCGTCCGTCCCGACGCCCACATGTAGACCGCCCAGGCGAACCCGAGATCGGGCTCCCGCTGCCCGACACCCTCCGTCTGGTTGATCTTGAAGTCCTCCTCCAGGGCATCGAGCCGCCCCCAGATATGGACCATCTCGGCCATCGCCGTCTTCGCCGGTCCGGACGGCAGCTTCGGTGCCACCGCGTCGTCCGCCTGCCGCGCCTCGTACACCAGCGCCGACACACACGCGGCGAGCTCCGCCGGGTTCAGCCCTTCCCAGACCCCGGCCCGCAGGCACTCGCTGGCCAGCAGGTCCAGCTCGCCGTACAGCCGGGCCAGCCGCCGCCCGTGCTCGGTGACCTCGTTGCCCCGCAGATAGTCCAGCTCGGTGAGGAGCGCGACGATCCGGTCGAAGGTGCGGGCAATCGTGTTCGTCCGCCCCTCGATCCGCCGCTCCAGCTGCTTCGTGTCCCGCTGCAGCCGGTGGTACCGCTCCGCCCACCGCGCATGGTCCTCGCGCTCGGCGCACCCATGGCAGGGATGGGCCCGCAACTCGGCCCGGTAGCGGGCGATCTGCTGGTCGTCGGCGGCCTCGGCCCGGCCCCTGCGGTGCCGCTCCGGCACGATGTGCCCCGCCTTCGTCCGCAGCGCCGACGCCAGATCGCGCCTCGACTGCGGCGACCGCGGGTTGAACGACTTGGGCACCCGCATCCGCTCCACGGCCTCGACCGGCACGGGGAAGTCGATCGCGGCGAGCCGCTTGACCTGTCGCTCGGAGGTCAGCACCAACGGCCGCGGCCCGTCGTAGTATTCGAGCCCCCGGTACCCGTTGACCCGCCCGGCAGGCAGTCCCGGGTCCAGCACGAGCGCCAGTCCGGCGAACTTCCCGGTCGGCACGTGGATGACGTCGCCCGGCTTCAGCTTCTCCAGGGACGCCGCAGCCGCCGCCCGACGCTGCGACGCACCGTGCTTGGCGAGCTCCGTCTCCCGCTCCTTGAGGTCGCGGCGCAGCCGCGCGTACTCCTCGAAGTCACCGAGGTGGCAGGTCATGCCCTCGCGGTAACCCGCCAGGCCCTCCTCGTTCTTCTGCACCTGCCGGGAGATCCCGACGACCGACTGGTCGGCCTGGAACTGTGCGAACGAGGTCTCCAGCAGCTCGCGCGACCGGTGCCGCCCGAACTGGTGCACCAGGTTGACGGCCATGTTGTACGAGGGCCGGAAGCTGGACCGCAGCGGATAGGTGCGGGTACCCGCGAGTCCGGCCAGCGCCCCCGGGTCCATGCCGCGCTGCCACAGCACCACCGCATGGCCCTCGACATCGATCCCGCGCCGCCCGGCACGACCGGTCAGCTGGGTGTACTCGCCGGGGGTGATGTCCGCGTGCTGCTCACCGTTCCACTTGACGAGCTTCTCCAACACCACGGAGCGCGCGGGCATGTTGATGCCGAGGGCGAGGGTTTCCGTCGCGAAGACCGCCTTGACCAGCCCGCGTACGAACAGCTCCTCGACGACCTCCTTGAAGGTCGGCAGCATGCCCGCGTGGTGCGCGGCGATGCCCCGCTCCAGCCCTTCGAGCCATTCGTAGTAGCCGAGGACATGGAGGTCCTCCCCGGGGATGGACGCGGTCCGCTCCTCGACGATCTCCCGCACCAGCCGGCGCCTGTCCTCGTCGTTGAGCCGCAGACCGGCCTGCAGACACTGCTGTACGGCGGCCTCGCAGCCGGCCCGGCTGAAGATGAACGTGATCGCGGGCAGCAGCCCTTCCGCGTCCAGCCGGTCGATGACCTCGGGCCGGGACGGGGTCCAGATCCGGCTGCGCTGGCGCCGCTCGCGCTCGCGGTCCGCCTCGCGCACCATCTTTCCGCGGCGGCGCTCGCGCGGGTTGTACCCGCGCTGGTTCTCCATGCGGGCGAGCCGGACGAGGTCGGGGTTGACCTCGCGGCGGCCGGCGCCACGGCCGCCGTGGTCGGTCTCCTCCTCGAAGAGGTCGTACATCCGGCGGCCGGCCAGCACGTGCTGCCAGAGCGGCACGGGTCGGCTCTCGGCGACGATCACTTCGGTGTCGCCGCGGACGGTGTCCAGCCAGTCGCCGAACTCCTCGGCGTTGGACACGGTCGCCGACAGCGACACCAGCGTCACCGAATCCGGCAGATGAATGATCACTTCCTCCCACACCGCACCACGAAAGCGGTCGGAGAGGTAGTGCACCTCGTCCATCACGACATGACCGAGGCCGCGGAGCGCCTGCGAGCCCGCGTACAGCATGTTCCGCAGCACTTCGGTGGTCATGACGACCACCGGGGCATCGGCGTTGACGCTGTTGTCGCCGGTCAGCAGGCCGACCTTGTCCGCGCCGTAGCGCTTGACCAGATCGGCGTACTTCTGGTTCGACAGGGCCTTGATGGGCGTGGTGTAGAAGCACTTGCGGCCCTGGCGGAGCGCGAGATGCACGGCGAATTCGCCGACGATCGTCTTGCCCGACCCGGTCGGGGCGGCGACCAGCACCCCCTTACCCGCTTCCAGGGCCTTGCATGCCTCTATCTGGAACGGGTCCAGATCGAACTCGTACATCTCGCGAAAGGGCGCAAGAGCCGTGGCCTGCTCGGCGGCGCGGATCCGGAATGCCTGGTATCGCTCAGCTGGTGAGAGGTCCTCTGTCATCTTGCTTACGAGCGTACCCGTCACCTCTGACAGTCAGCGCGATCTTTATTTCACTGTGCAAGAACCCTGACCGCACCCGGCACGCACGTGGCGGTGAGCGGCAGCGCACCGAGCGGTTCGCCGTCCGCGTAGGCGGTGACGGAGGCGGCGGCCAGCTCGATCGACGAGACCCGGTGCACGGTGACCGCGGGGTGGTCGAGGTGCGTGCCCCTGTAGACCCGGGGGAACACCTTGAGCAGCGTCGTACGGCTGCAGTCGCCGACGACGGTCACGTCGAAGAGCCCGTCGTCCATGACGGCGTCCGCACAGATCCGCATGCCCCCGCCGTAGGTGGAGCCATTGCCGACCGCGATGAGCGTCGCCTCGATCTCCTGGACCGGCCCGCCGTCGAGCCTGATGCGGTACGGGATCGTCCGGAACGCGGCGAGCTCGGCGAGCATCGCGAGGTCGTACTTGAACCGCCCCCCGACCCAGCGCATCCGGTTGCCCCGGTCGTTGACCCGGGAGTCGAAGCCGGAGGCCAGCACGGACCCGAACCACCGGTCGCCGACCCGGCCGAGGTCGATGTCCCTGATCGCCCCGCCCTTGAGCGCCTCGGCGACGAGCCGGCCCGCGGCGGCCGGGTCCCGTATCGGCAGACCGAGGGCGCGGGCGAAGTCGTTGCCGGTACCGACGGCGATCACGCCGAGCGGCGTCATCGTCCCCGCCACGGCCTGGAGGGCGAGGGACATCATGCCGTCCCCGCCCACGGCTATCAGTGCACCGGTCCCGCCGTCGACTGCCTCACGGGCCCGCCGCAGCGCGTCGTCGGCGTCCTCGCCCAGGACCGTACGTACGGAGAATCCGGCGTCCCGCAATGCGGAAGCGGCCGGCTGCGCGGCGTGCGCGCCCCGGCCGCGTCCTGCGGTGGGATTGACGAAAAGGGTGATCTCGCTGGTCACCCGGGGGACCTTACAAGGTCAGGTGATGTCGTCGTAACCGTTCACCCGGTCACGGTCCGGCCCCGACTGGGCCGGCAGCGACCTGACGGACGAGACCGGTTCGATCTCACCGACGTCCTCGGGGGTGAGGTCCAGCTCCGACGCCTCGTCATCGGCGGGACCCTCCGCCTCGCGCTGGGCCTTGCGACGGTCGTTGAGGAGCGAGAGCGCCGTCGCGCAGAAGTACAGGACCCAGATCGGCCCGGCGAGCGCCAGCATGGTCAGCGGGTCGGTACTGGGCGTGGCCAGTGCGGCGAAGACCGTGATGCCCATGATCATGCCGCGCCACCAGCCGAGCATCCGCTTGCCCGTGATGACGCCGCCGAGGTTCAGCATGACGAGCAGCAGAGGCAGCTCGAAGGAGAGCCCGAAGACCACCACCATGCGCGTGATCAGGTCCAGCAGGTCGTCGAGCGGCAGCTGGTTGTCCAGACCGGCCGGCGAGAACTCCAGCAGGACCTTGGCCATCGTGGGCAGCGTCTTGTACGCGAAGAAGCCACCGGCGAGGAAGAGCGGGAAGCCCGCGCCGACGAAGGCCAGCGAGTACTTCTTCTCGTGCCTGTGCAGTCCCGGGGCGATGAACGCCCAGAGCTGGTAGAGCCAGATCGGCGACGAAAGGACGACGCCTGCCATCAGGGAGACCTTGAGCGCGAGGGTGAACGGCGTCAGCAGACCGTTCAGGACGATGCGCGCACAGGTGCCGTCCTCCTTCTTGGCGAGTTCGGCGAAGCTCGAATGGCAACCGACCGCCTTCAGCACCGGGTCGGTGAAGAACTCGATGATCCCCTTGTAGAAGAACGCGGCGACGATCGTGACGACGACGATCGCCAGGAGAGCCTTCGCCAGCCGGTTGCGCAGCTCACGCAGGTGCTCCACCAAGGGCATGCGGCCCTCGGGGTCCGTCTCCTGTTTGCGGGCAGACTTGAGCAACCCACGTCCTCATCTCGTGCAGCAGGCCGTCACCGGTCACGGCGCCTGCGTCGGCCCAGTTGTCAGCGGTTGGTCGAGTCGGTCGGCTCGGCGACCGGTCGCGAACTCGTCACATCGCCGGGCGCGGCCTTGATCGTGCGCGGGGCTGTCTGGTCCTGGGCGGGGTCGTGCGGCGGGTCGGCGGGGGTGGCCGACGGGTTGCCCTCCGACTTCATGGCTTTGGCCTCGCTCTTGAGGATGCGGGCCGACTTGCCGAGCGAGCGAGCCATGTCAGGAAGCTTCTTCGCGCCGAACAGCAGAACAATGACGACGAGGATCAGGATGATCTCGGGAGCGCCGAGCCTTCCGAACATATGCGTGTACCTTCTCACCGAGGCAGCAGGGGTGGGGCTGATCGAACGTCGGACAGACGTCCGATCTTCGTACTGTCAGCGATCGTATCCCGCAGGAGTAAACGCAGGGCAATACCCATGCATCCTTGCGATTACGGCCCACGCCTCGCTCTCAGGGCCGCCAGTGCAGCGTACCCTCCGAACCTGAGAAACTGGAGGCCGCGCCCCTCGCCGATCGACCGGCCCGATCCGAAGGACCTGGCCTACCGCAGGGATTCACCGGTGGCTGCAAGATCGGTGGCGGCCCGTTCGAGATCCTCGGCCGCCCGGTTGATGCGCTGAGTGGTGTGGGTCACCTGGCGCCCCAGGCGCTGCGCCTCGACGAAGACCTTGACGGCCAGCACGCCGAGGACGGCGATGCCGAGGAACCCCAGGGCGATGGCGAGCATGGGCCAGAACATGCGCAGAGCCTCGATATATCTAGGTGGGCCGGGTGTCCGGAGTACTACAGCCCGGCGTGGAGGCGGAGCGTCCGTACGCCGCCGCCGGTCAGGAGCTCAATGATCCGCTCCCCGGCCGGCTTGCGGACGGCTGCTCCGCACTCGGGGCAGGTGAAGGAGTAGAACGTCGTACGGCGGCTGGCGCCGATGGCGAGGCGCAGGGCGCCCGCCGCGAGCTCGAAGCGCCCGCGGCAGTCGGGGCAGGCGGCCTTGAACCGTACGGACTCGGGTACCACCACGGTCGGGACACCTGACACCACAGACATATTGCTCATATCTCCTCAGGTATCCGTTCAGGCCGGGCCGTCATAGGCGGCCAGCGCCGCCCGTGCCGCCTGCCGCGCGCTCTGCGCCAGCTCCTGCGGGGCGACGATGCGCCCTTCCCCTCCGAGCCGTAGCGCAAGCCTGCGCAGCGAGGCCGGATCGGGGGTGCGCAACGTGATCCGCAGTCCGCCGTCGGCCAGCTCCTCCGCGCTGTCGTGCGGGTAGTACTCGGCGACCCAGCGGCCACCGGGTCCCACCTCGATCACGACCTCGGGATCCTCGGCCGCCGGCTGCACCAGCCCCTCGGAGAGATCCCGCAGCTCCAGCTCCGGGGGTGCGGACGGCTCGTCCAGCAGTCGGATCTCGGCGACCCGGTCGAGCCGGAACGTACGCCGGTCCTCGGAGAGCCGGCACCAGGCCTCCATGTACGTGTGCCCCACGGCGAACAGCCGGATCGGGTCCACCTCACGCTCGGTGAGCTCGTCGCGCGCGGGCGAGTAGTACCGCAGCCACAGCCTGCGCCGCTCGGAGATCGCCCGGTCGACATCGGCGAAGACGCCGCCCTCCGCCTCGAAGGTGACCGAGAGCCGGGAGCTCGCCGCCGCCGTCTCACCTGCCGCCGTCTCCAGCTTGGCGGTGGCCCGCAGCAGCGCCTGCCGGTCGCTCTCCCGCAGCCCCGGCAGCGTGGCCACGGCGCGCGCGGCGACCAGAAGAGCCGTCGCCTCGTCGGCCGCGAGCCGCAGCGGCTCGGCCACGTCGTCCGGGTTGTGCCACCAGATCCGGTCACCGTCGGTGTCGATGTCCAGCAGGTCGCCGCCGCGGAAACTCGTCCCGCACATGGGGAGCACGTCGAGGTCCGAGATCAACTCGTCCTCGGTGATCCCGAACGCACGGGCGACATCCTGCACATGGGCGCCGGGGCGCTCCCGCAGATACGTCACCAGGGACAGCATCCGGCGTGTCTGGTCGATCGCGTTCGTCGCCATGAATACGGTCCCCCTCAGTCCTTGGCCACGGCGCGCAGCCGGTCCACCACATCGGCCCGCAGATCCGCGGGTTCCCGCACGACGACGTCCGGGCCGAACTCGACGAGCCAGGCGTCCAGACCGTGTCCGTACGGGATCTCCAACTCGTCCCAGCCGTCTCCGAGTTCCCGCACGGATATCGCGCGCGACCGCAGCGGGTAGCCCGAACCCGACCGCAGCCTGATCAGCGCGGTCCGGGTCGCCGTCTCCCCGGCCCAGCTCTCCACGGTCTCCCGGACGGTCACCACGTCGGGCACCTCGGCGGTGAAGGCCCCGGCCCGCGAGCGGACCCGGCCGGTGATCCGGGACAGCCGGAACACCCGCTCGGCGCCACGGTCCCGGTCCCAGCCCGCCAGATACCAGTGGCCGCGCCAGCACTCCAGCGTCCAGGGCTCGACCTGGCGCTGCTCGGGCTGGGCGGCGTTGGCCTTGCGGTAGTCGAAGGTGACCGTACGGCGGTCGCGGCACGCCAGCATCAGCGGCTCGAACGCGGTCTCATGCACCGGAATGCGGGGTTCGAGCGCGCTGTGCACCTCGTACGCGTCCTCGGCCTCCGGCATCCCCGCGGCCCGCAGCTTCTGCAGCGCACCACTGGCCGCGCCGGCGAGCCGGGCCTGCTGCCAGACCTTCGCGGCCAGACCGAGCGCCGCGGCCTCCTCGGCGTCCAGCGTGATCGGCGGCAGCCGGTTGCTGTCCCGGCGGGCCAGATAGCCGGTGTCGCCGTCCAGGTTCTCCACGGTCTCGATGACCAGACCGAGCTCGCGCAGATCGTCCTTGTCGCGCTCGAACATCCGGTTGAAGGCGTCGTCGGAGCCCGCTTCCAGGTACGCCTCGATGGACCCGCGCAGCTCGCGCTTGCTGAGCGGGCGCCGGGTCCCCAGCAGGCACAGCGCCAGGTTCATCAGCCGCTCGGCCTTGGCAATGGCCATCGACGCCCCTTTTCTACTTGCTCTACGACGATCGACCGTACCGCTCCCGGGTGTCCGGACAAAAGCGAGGGCCCACGCCGTACGGAACGAGGGCCCGTGCAGTCCAGCACGGGCCCTCGTGATGCGTCCGGGGACGGATCAGACGGCGACCAGGTCGCAGACGAAGATCAGCGTCTCGCCCGGGGCGATACGGCCGCCGGCGCCGCGGTCACCGTAGGCGAGGTGCGCCGGGATGGTCAGCTGGCGACGGCCGCCGACCTTCATGCCCTGCACGCCCTGGTCCCAGCCGGAGATGACCTGACCGACACCGAGCTGGAACTGCAGCGGGGTGCCGCGGTTCCAGGAAGCGTCGAACTCCTCGCCGGTGGAGAAGGCCACGCCCACGTAGTGGACCTTGACCATGTCGCCGGCCTTGGCGACCGCGCCGTCGCCCTCCCAGATGTCCTTGATCTCCAGGCCGGCCGGCGGCTCGCCACCCGGGAAGTCGATCTCGGGCTTCTCGATGCTCACTGAACTGCTCCTCCAAATGATGAACTGGACAACCGGGACAGTCTTACATCTTTGCCAGCAGGTCCACGGCGAACACCAGGGTGGAATTGGCGGGGATGGACTGCTGCGCCTTGTCGCCGAACGCCTGGTCCGGCGGGATGACCAGCAGGACACGGCTGCCGATCTTCTTGCCGATCAGACCGTTCTTCAGGCCCTTGAGGGTGACCTGGGCCAGCGGGAAGGTCTGGGTCTTGCCCTGGGCGTAGGTGCTGTCGAACGTCTTCCCGTCCTTCCACAGCAGGCCCACGTAGTTCACGACGACGCTGTCGGTCTCCTTGATGACGTCCCCGTTGGACTCCAGGATGTAGTTGGAGACCAGCTTCTTCGGCGGGTCGGTCTTCTCGGGGATCTTGACGGACGGCGCCTTGCCGTCGGTGTTGGTGCCCACCTTCGGCAGGTCGACGTTGTCCTGGGCGACCTCGGTGCCCTTGGCGGACGTCGGGATCTGCGTCGCCTTCAGGATGTCCACGACGAAGACGAGGGTGGCGTTCGGCTTGATGTCGCCCTGGCCCTGCGGGCCGTAACCGAGGTCCGGCGGAATGACCAGCTCGACGCGGCTGCCGACCTTCTGGCCGAGGAGGCCCTGGTCCCAGCCCTTGATGACCATGCCCGCACCGAGCGTCAGATCGAAGGGCTGCTTGCGGTCGAAACTGTTGTCGAACGGCTTGGTGGAGTCCCACGCCTGTCCGAGGTAGTTGACCTGGATCGCGTCGCCGTTCTTGAGCTTCGCGCCATCGCCCTCACTGACGACCTGCGTCTTCAGCTCCTTGGGCGGATCGCCCTGTCCCTTGGACAAGGTTGGCTTCTCGCCGAACTTCGCACCCGCGGTGATCGCGGGGAATCCGTTCTTCGAGGCGGAGTCGGAGCCCTTGCCGTCGCCACCGCACGCCGCCGTCAACAGCAGCAGGGGGACAACGAGAAGGGCGGCAAGTCGGCGCACTGGTTCCTCAGATCTCAGACGACACAGATGGTTGAGTCCCCGACACTCTAGGGCGTGCACAGGGCCCCGTACGAGGACGTACGGGGCCCGAGTCGCACAAGTGCCGAGGCGCGTCCTGCGCCGGCTCACATACCCGCGATCAGCTTCTCCACTCGGTCGTCCACCGAACGGAACGGATCCTTGCACAACACCGTGCGCTGCGCCTGGTCGTTGAGCTTGAGATGGACCCAGTCGACTGTGAAGTCCCGCCGCTGCTCCTGCGCCCTTCGGATGAAGTCGCCGCGCAGCCGCGCCCGGGTGGTCTGCGGGGGCACCGACTTGCCCTCGAAGATCTTCAGGTCGTTGCAGATACGGGCGGCCTGCCCCTTCCGCTCCAGCAGGTAGTACAGCCCGCGCCGACGGTGGATGTCGTGGTACGCGAGATCTATCTGGGCGACCCGCGGATGCGACATGGTCATGTTGTGCTTGGCCCGGTACCGCTCGATGAGCCTGTACTTCATCACCCAGTCGATCTCGGTGTCGATCCGGTCGAGGTCCTCGGCCTCGATCGCGTCGAGCGTGCGGCCCCACAGTTCCAGGACCTGGGCGACGGTGCCGGTGCGGATGCCGCGGCGATCGACGAAGTCCGCGGCCTTCTCGTAGTACTCGCGCTGCACCTCGATGGCCGACGCCTCACGGCCGCTGGCGAGGCGGACCTTGCGCTGGCCCGTGATGTCGTGGCTGACCTCGCGGATCGCCCGGATCGGGTTCTCCAGTGTCAGATCGCGCATCACCGTGCCCGCTTCGATCATCCGGAGCACCAGGTCCGTCGCGCCGACCTTGAGCAGCATCGTCGTCTCGGACATGTTCGAGTCGCCGACGATGACATGGAGGCGGCGGTACCGCTCCGCGTCGGCGTGCGGTTCGTCGCGCGTGTTGATGATCGGACGGGAGCGCGTCGTCGCGGAACTGACGCCCTCCCAGATGTGCTCGGCACGCTGGCTGACGCAGTAGACCGCGCCGCGCGGGGTCTGCAGCACCTTGCCCGCTCCGCAGAGCAGCTGCCTCGTGACGAGGAAGGGAATGAGGATGTCCGCGAGCCGGGAGAATTCTCCGTGTCGCGCCACGAGGTAGTTCTCGTGACACCCGTAGGAGTTTCCCGCCGAATCGGTGTTGTTCTTGAAGAGATAGACGTCGCCCGCGATTCCCTCCTCGTGCAGGCGGCGTTCGGCGTCGACGAGCAGGCCTTCGAGAATGCGCTCGCCTGCCTTGTCGTGGGTGACCAGCTCGGTCAGATTGTCGCATTCGGGGGTTGCATATTCCGGATGCGATCCCACGTCGAGGTAGAGGCGGGCGCCGTTCCGCAGAAAGACATTGCTGCTGCGGCCCCATGACACAACACGGCGGAAGAGGTAGCGCGCCACTTCGTCAGGAGACAGTCGGCGCTGTCCCCTGAACGTGCACGTGACGCCGTACTCGTTCTCCAGCCCGAAAATGCGGCGGTCCATGACTGAACATTACGCCTGATGGCCCGAGCTGAAACCGGGTTCGACAGCACCGTTTCGATCATTTTCCGATACCCGTACAGCAACCGGCGTACGCCCGGGAACTGCGAGGACCCTTCCCGTGGCCAGCAGAACCAACAGCGCAACCACCCCACCGGCCCCCGCGACGGCGAAGCCCTGCGCCGTCCCGCCCAGCTCTACGGCCGGGCCTGCCAAGGCCGTTCCCGCCGCCGCGCCGACCCCGAACGTCGTCACGAGCCAGGAGAACGCCTCCGTCACCGTGCCCCGCGGAGCATGCCGGTCCACCACGATGAACGAGCACGCGATCGCGGGCGCCAGGAACACCCCGGCGAGCGCGGCCAGTACAGTCATCGCCACCACCCCGGGTGTGAGCATCAGCGGCAGATAGCCGAGTGCCAGCAGCGCGACGATGACCCGCAGCCTGCGCTCCGGCGCCCCGGCCCACTGCCACGCCCCGTACGCCACGCCGCCGAAGAGTGCGCCCAGTCCGAGCGCGGCCATCAGCCAGCCGTACACGGACTCCCGGCCGTGGTCGTCGGCGTACGCGACCCCCGCCACCGTGATCGACCCCAGGGCGAGCCCGACGAAGAAGAAGGAACCGAGCAGCGCCAGCAGGCCCGGTGACCGCAGAGCGCCCAGCCAGTGCGCCTCGCGGGGCGCCGAACGCCAGGTGCGGGAGGGCTCCGAGATCACCACGGAGAGCGCCCCGAGCACCCCGATCACGTTGATGACGAGCAGCGCGGCAGCAGGCGACCAGAGCGAGACGAGCACCGTCACCAGCAGCGGCCCCACCGTGAACATGACCTCCTGGGCCACCGCGTCCATGGCGTACGCGCGGTGCACCCGGTCCTCGCGCCCCAGGACCGTCGGCCACAGGGCCCGCAGACCGCCCTCCAGCGGCGGTGTGCAGACGCCGGCCACGATCACGGCCGCATAGGCCAGCGGCAGCGATCCGAGGCCTGCCAGGGCGAGCAGGGCCATGCCCAGCGCGGACAGCACGGACGCGGGGAGCTGGACGCGCGGCTGACCGTACATGTCCACGGCCCGGCCCAGCAGCGGCTGCCCGACCGCCGTGGAGAGGCCGTACACCGCCGCGAGCGCCCCCGCGAGGGTGTAGCTGCCGCCCTCGGCGCGGGTGAACAGGACGATCGCGATGTGCGCGGTGCCGCTGGGCAGCCGGCCCACCAGTGTGCCGACCAGCAGCCGGGTGGCATGCCGCGCCCGGAGGATGTCCAGATATCCCGCGGCCATGTCTCGCCCTCTTCTCTCTCGGACGCTCTTCCGACGCCCGACGTTTTACGTATAACGTCGAGGTTCATACGTACCATGTGCCCAGTCCACAGGTCCACCTCGCCGCACGCATCAGCACCGCACCCGTCCGGAGGTCCCAGTGACCAGCGCATCACAGCCCGCCCCGGCCCGGCCCACCAGCCGCGACGTCGCGCGGGCCGCAGGCGTCTCGCAGGCCACCGTCTCCCTCGTGCTGGGCGACAAATGGCGGGGCAGGGTCTCCGAGGCCACCGCCGAACGCGTTCGCAGCGCCACCCAGGACCTCGGCTACCGGCCGAATCTCGCCGCCCGCAGCCTCCGCCTCGGCCGCACCAGGACCGCGCTGCTGGTCGTCCCCGCCCTCACGAACGAGTTCTTCGCCCGCGTCTACACCGGCGCCGCCGCGGTCGCAGCCGAGCACGGCTTCGGGGTCGTCCTGTACCCCTCCCCCGACGGCACGGGGCCGGCCCGGGACCCCTTCGCCTCCGCCCGCGCCGCACTCGACGGAGTCATCGCCTCCTCGATGGCCGCCGACGCACTCGGCGCCCTGCACGGCGCCGACCTGCCGCTGGTCATGCTGGACAGCGATCCCGCGGACACGGGCGTGGCGGCCCGCGTCAACCTCGACATCGCCGACGGCATGCGGCAGGTGACGGACCATCTGCTCGCCCTCGGTCACCGCCGCTTCATCCACCTCGCGTCGGCCATCGACTCCTGGACCTTCGCCGTCCGGGCCCGGGCCGTCCACGACGCCGTACAGGGGGTGCCGGGCGCAGTCGTACGGACCGTGCCGGCAGCGCTCGACGTGCGGGCCGGCCGGGAGGCCGCGGAGCAAGCGCTGGCCGCCCCCGGCCCCCGGCCGACCGCGATCATCTGCGACGACGACATCCTCGCCGCGGGCGCCTGCAAGGCGGCCCGCCGGCTCGGGCTCCGGGTCCCCGACGACGTCTCCGTCACCGGCTTCGACGATCTGGCCCTGGCGACCGCCGTCGAACCCGAACTCACCACCGTGCGGCTCCCCGCGGAACAGGTCGGCGAGCGCGGCATGACCGCCCTGCTGGCCGTCCTGGACGGCCGCCCGGCCGAACCCGGGAGCCTGCCCGTGCACCTGGTCGTGCGCGGCTCCTCCGCGCCCCCGCCGCCCCGGTCATGACTGTGCCCCGGCCCACCGGGAACGGCGGACCGGGGCACAGGCACAGCGCTGGACTACTTCTCGGATGACTCCACGTCGCCACCGGAGTCGCTGGACTTGGTGACATCCGTCGTGGTCGCGGAAGACTCGGACTCCTCACCGTCCTCGATGTCGGAGGGGGCATCCGTCGGTGCGGAGCCACCGTCCGCCTCCAGCAGCCGCGCCAGCTGCCGCCCGACGATCCGCTTGAACTTCCGCTGCTGAGGCCTTGTACGGTCCAGGACCGCCACCTCGAGACGCTCGGCGGGGATCTCCCGCTCACTCCCGTTCGGATCACGGGACAGCGCCTGCACGGCCAGTTTGAGCGCCTCCGCCAGCGTCATCCCGTCACGGTGGCGCTGGTCCAAAAACGTACTGATCTGCTCCGCGTTGCCGCCGACCGCGACGGAGCCGTGCTCGTCCACGATCGAGCCGTCGTGCGGCAGCCGGTAGATCTGGTCGCCCTCGGGCCTGGCGCCCACTTCGGCGACCACCAGCTCCACCTCGTACGGCTTCTCGGCCGCACTGGAGAAAATGGTGCCCAGCGTCTGCGCATAGACGTTGGCCAGTCCGCGGGCCGTCACATCATCACGGTCGTACGTGTATCCGCGCAGATCTGCGTACCGGACACCGCCGATGCGCAGATTCTCGTACTCGTTGTACTTACCGGCGGCGGCGAAACCGATCCGGTCATAGATCTCGCTGAACTTGTGCAGCGCACGGGACGGGTTCTCGCCGACGAACACAATGCCGTCGGCGTACTGCAGCACAACCAGGCTGCGACCACGGGCGATGCCCTTCCGGGCGTATTCCGCCCGGTCGGCCATGGCCTGCTGAGGTGAGACATAGAACGGCGTCGACACCGGCTATCCGTCCCTTTCTGTCAGTGACGAGTCCATCGAAGAGGCCCCGGAACCGGGGTCAGAGCAGCGCGGCGCGCGGGCCGTCGGGCTGTTCCAGCCGGCGCTCCAGGATCGCCCGGGCGATCTCGGCGGATTCCGCCTCGGTGAGCCTCCTGAAGCCCTCGTCGGTGATGACGGTGACGATCGGATAGATCCGCCGGGCCACGTCCGGACCGCCGGTCGCCGAGTCGTCGTCCGCGGCGTCGTACAGCGCCTGTACGACCAGGGTGAGCGTCTGCTGCTCCGTCAGGTCCTCGCGGTAGAGCTTCTTCATCGACCCGCGGGCGAAGATCGACCCGGAGCCGGTGGCCGCGTAGCCGAGCTCCTCGGACCGCCCGCCGGTGACGTCGTACGAGAAGATCCGGCCCTTCTCGCGGTCGATGTCGAAGCCGGCGAAGAGCGGGACCACGGCGAGGCCCTGCATGGCCATGGCCAGATTGCTGCGGATCATCGTGGAGAGCCGGTTCGCCTTGCCCTCCAGGGAGAGCTGGGCGCCCTCGACCTTCTCGAAGTGCTCCAGCTCCAGCTGGAAGAGCTTGACCATCTCCACCGCGAGACCGGCCGTGCCGGCGATGCCCACCGCCGAGTACTCGTCGGCCGGGAAGACCTTCTCGATGTCGCGCTGCGCGATCATGTTGCCCATGGTCGCCCGCCGGTCACCGGCGAGCACCACGCCACCCGGGAACGTCGCGGCGACGATGGTCGTCCCGTGCGGCGCCTCGATGGCCCCCTGCATGGGCGGCAGGTGCCGGTTGCCCGGGAGCATCTCGGGCGACTGGTCGGACAGGAAGTCCATGAACGAAGAGGATCCCGGCGTCAGGAAGGCAGCTGGTAGACGCCCGGTGCTACGAGTGTTGGCTTCCACGCGTTTCCCTCCAGGTAAGCGATGGCCCTGCGGAAGGTGTCAGGATCATCTCCCAACGTGCCGATGGCCGAATTGCAGTTGAAGCACAGTACGCCACGGACCCTACCCGTCCCGTGGCGGTGATCCACATGGACTGCGGGGGAAGCTTGCGGACTCCGAAGTGCCGGTTGCGGCCGCGCGGTACGGGCTCCTTTCGCCCGTACCGCGCGCACCACTCCACTCCCCCTTGTTCACATGAGTGGACTACTGTCCACCCTTCTGAACGAACGAACGGACGAAGTCCTCGGCGTTCTCCTCCAAGACGTCGTCGATTTCGTCCAGAACCGAGTCGACATCGTCGCTCAGCTTCTCCTGCCGCTCCTTGAGGTCCTCCGAAGCCTGCGCGTCCTGCGCCTGCTCCTCGACCTCCTCGGTGGAGCGTGTCGCCTTCTGCTGTCCGCCGCCGGTGTCCTTGGTCGCCATGTAGCTCACCCCGCTCGGTTCGAAGCACTTGATCAGACCCTACCTACGGGGTCCGACATTGGCCCGGTACTTGTCTCAACGCACGGGGGCCATCTCGATGATTCCCTGATCGCGGCCATTTCAGCCGCCGGACAGCACCCGGACCAGCTCTTCCGCCGTGCGGCAGCGGTCCAGGAGCTCCTTGACGTGATTACGGGTCCCGCGGAGGGGCTCCAGGGTGGGCACCCGCTGCAGCGAGTCATGACCCGGCAGATCGAAGATGACCGAGTCCCAGGAGGCAGCGGCGACGTCGTCCGCGTACTGTTCCAGGCAGCGGCCACGGAAGTACGCCCTGGTGTCCTCCGGGGGCTTCGTACGGGCCTGCTCGACCTCGCTCTCGTCCAGCAGGCGCTTCATCTTGCCGCGGGCCACCAGGCGGTTGTAGAGGCCCTTCTCGGCCCTCACGTCGGCGTACTGGAGGTCCACCAGGTGCAGCCGGGGCGCGTCCCAGTCCAGGCTGTCGCGCCGGCGGTAGCCCTCCATGAGCTCCCGCTTGGCGATCCAGTCGAGCTCCCCGGAGAGGCTCATCGGATCGTTCTCCAGCCGGTTGAGGGTGTCCTCCCAGCGGATCAGGACGTCCTTGGTCTGCTCGTCGGCGTCCACCCCGTACCGCTCCTCGACGTACTTGCGGCCGAGCTCGAAGTACTCCATCTGCAGCTGCACCGCGGTGAGCGTCCGACCGCTACGGAGCGTGATCAGATGTTGCAGCGAGGGGTCGTGGGAGACGTGGTGCAGGGTGCGCACCGGCTGGTCGACGGCGAGGTCGACATTGATGAAACCGTCCTCGATCATGGACAGGACGAGCGCCGTGGTGCCGAGCTTGAGATACGTCGAGATCTCCGACAGGTTCGCGTCGCCGATGATCACATGGAGGCGGCGGTACTTCTCGGCGTCGGAGTGGGGCTCGTCGCGGGTGTTGATGATGGGGCGCTTGAGCGTGGTCTCCAGGCCGACCTCGACCTCGAAGTAGTCCGCCCGCTGGCTGATCTGGAAGCCGTGCTCGTGGCCGTCCTGGCCGATGCCGACGCGACCGGCGCCGGTGACGACCTGGCGGGAGACGAAGAACGGGGTCAGGTGGCGCACGATGTCGGAGAACGGGGTCTCCCGCTTCATCAGGTAGTTCTCGTGCGTGCCGTACGAGGCGCCCTTGTTGTCGGTGTTGTTCTTGTAGAGGTGGATCGGCTGGGCGCCGGGCAGCTGGGCCGCGCGTTCGGCGGCTTCCGCCATGATGCGTTCGCCGGCCTTGTCCCAGAGGACGGCATCCCGCGGGTTGGTGATCTCCGGCGAGCTGTACTCGGGGTGCGCATGGTCGACGTAGAGCCGTGCCCCGTTGGTGAGGATGACGTTGGCGAGGCCGATGTCCTCGTCGGTCAGCTGACTGGAGTCGGCGGTCTCGCGGGCGAGGTCGAAGCCTCGCGCGTCTCGCAGCGGGTTCTCCTCCTCGAAGTCCCAGCGGGCGCGTCGCGCCCGGTGCATCGCCGCCGCGTAGGCGTTGACGATCTGGGACGAGGTGAGCATGGCATTGGCGTTGGGGTGGCCGGGCACGGAGATGCCGTACTCCGTCTCGATGCCCATTACTCGCCGTACGGTCATGCGGCCCTCCTTGCCCGGCGGCGTTCCCTTCCGGGATCGGCGCTCAAGTACCGCTGCTTGTCCGGTGCGTGTGCGGTGCCCGTCCCCGCACTGCGCGACTGGGCGGTACGGAAGAGCCTAGAGCGCCTCTGCGCTGGTGGGGAGATCAATTACGTCATTGCTCCGGTGTCGTGGGAGCTGTCCGGAAAGCAACCGGCTGCGGATGCCCGGCCGGGCATCCGCAGCCGGTCTGCGTTCTACAGGTACTGCCCGGTGTTTGCCACTGTGTCGATGGAGCGACCCGTGTCTGCGCCCTGTTTTCCGGTGACGAGCGTACGGATGAAGACGATCCGCTCGCCCTTCTTGCCGGAGATCCTGGCCCAGTCGTCGGGGTTGGTGGTGTTGGGAAGGTCCTCGTTCTCCTTGAACTCGTCCACGCATGCCTGGAGGAGATGGGAGACGCGAAGGCCCTTCTGGCCCTGGTCGAGGAAGGCCTTGATGGCCATCTTCTTGGCCCGGTCGACGATGTTCTGGATCATCGCGCCGGAGTTGAAGTCCTTGAAGTACAGGACTTCCTTGTCGCCGTTGGCGTACGTGACCTCGAGGAAGCGGTTCTCCTCGGACTCGGTGTACATCCGCTCGACGACGGACTGGATCATGGCGTGCGCCGCGGCTTCCTTGGAGCCGGTGTGCTCGGCGAGGTCGTCCGCGTGCAGGGGCAGGGAAGGCGTGAGGTACTTCGCGAAGATGTCCTTCGCCGCCTCCGCGTCCGGACGCTCGATCTTGATCTTCACATCGAGGCGGCCGGGGCGCAGGATGGCCGGGTCGATCATGTCCTCGCGGTTGGAGGCGCCGATCACGATGACGTTCTCCAACCCCTCCACGCCGTCGATCTCGGCGAGCAGCTGCGGGACGATGGTGTTCTCCACGTCCGAGCTGACGCCGGATCCGCGGGTGCGGAAGAGCGATTCCATCTCGTCGAAGAAGACGATGACGGGGGTGCCCTCGCTCGCCTTCTCACGGGCCCGCTGGAAGACCAGGCGGATGTGCCGCTCGGTCTCACCGACGTACTTGTTGAGAAGCTCAGGACCCTTGATGTTGAGGAAGTAGCTCTTGCCGGCAGGCTGTCCGGTCACCTCGGCGACCTTCTTGGCCAGGGAGTTGGCGACGGCCTTGGCAATGAGAGTCTTGCCGCAGCCGGGCGGCCCGTAGAGCAGGATGCCCTTCGGCGGCCGCAGTTCGTGCTCCTTGAAGAGGTCGGGGTGGAGGTAGGGGAGCTCGACCGCGTCCCGGATCAGCTCGATCTGGTCGCCCAGGCCGCCGATCTTGTCGTAGTCGATGTCCGGAACCTCTTCGAGGACGAGCTCCTCGACCTCGCTCTTCGGCACCACTTCGTAGACGTACCCGGACCTGGGTTCGAGCAGCAGCGCGTCGCCGGGCCGGATGTTGATGTCGAGAAGCGGTTCGGCGAGCCGTACCACCCGCTCCTCGTCGGTGTGCCCGAGAACCAGGGCCCGCTCGCCGTCCTCGAGGATCTCCTTGAGGGTGACGATGTCCCCTGCACGCTCGAATTCCATGGCCTCGACCACGTTGAGCGCTTCGTTGAGCATGACTTCCTGGCCACGCCGGAGGTCGTCGAGCTCGACGCTGGGGCTGACGTTCACCCGGAGCTTGCGGCCCCCGGTGAAGATGTCGCAGGTACCGTCCTCGTTGCCCTGCAGGAAGACTCCGAAGCCGGCCGGTGGCTGTGCGAGCCGGTCGACCTCCTCCTTGAGGGCGACGATCTGGTCGCGGGCCTCGCGCAGGGTGTTGGCGAGCCGCTCGTTCTGTGCTGAGACGCCTGCGAGGTTGGTCTGCAACTCGACGATCCGCTCTTCGAGAATCCTCGTATGGCGCGGAGAGTCGGCGAGCTTACGTCGCAGGACGGCGATTTCCTGCTCGAGATAGGCGACCTGGCCGGCTGGGTCTTCAGACCCCCGCCCGGGCCGGATGCCGCGGTTGATGTCGTCGTCGTGGGCTGCCACGGTCCTCACCTCCTCCAAGGGGAGCTGGACGCTTCCTGACCCTACCTGGGTGGGTGGTGATTGAAACCCCTAGATCACAAAGACTCCGGGACGTGTCCGATCTTCACCCTTGCGCTCTCCCTCACGCCAGGGGAATACCCACCCTTCAACATCGGAAAGCGGCCGGTTGTATCGTCGAACCGTTCAACACCCGTCAGGGCTGGCCATTTTTGGTTCGGATACGCAGGAAACGGCAGGAGAAATGACCGTGCAGCAGGACGCCCCGACCGGCAGCGACACGCAGGATCTGGAGGTCTGGATCGACCAGGACCTCTGCACCGGGGACGGCATCTGCGTGCAGTACGCACCCGAGGTGTTCGAGCTGGACATCGATGGCCTGGCGTATGTGAAGAGCAGCGAGGACGAGCTGCTGCAGGACAAGGGGGCGACGACGCCCGTTCCGCTGCCGCTGCTTCAGGACGTGGTCGATTCGGCCAAGGAGTGCCCCGGCGACTGCATTCATGTACGGCGCGTTTCGGACAGGGTCGAGATCTACGGCCCCGAGGCTGCCTGAACCGGTCGGCCCGACCGGCCCGCTACCTGCAGTGACCGGTCAGGCGCTGCCCGTCCCGCGGTGCGCGGCACGGACGAAGGCGCCGTTCCGCCACTGCCAGGTCACCTTTTCCTGCTGGTCGGGGCAGCAACGCGGGACATCGACCGAGGAGTAGCCGAGAAGCGTGGCGGAGATGACGCCGTCACGCACGGTGAGGTCGTCGACGCTCATCTTCTGCGCGGGGTCCACCAGGGTCGCAACGATCCTGGGTGCGGCCCCGCTTCCCTGTGTGAGGACGTAGACGCCGCTCGGCGGTGTACCGGATCCGGCCGCGCAGTGGACCACCGCTACGGTCTCCGGGCGGCCGTCGCCGTCGAGGTCACCGGGGACCTGATCGGCAACGGTGCTGTCCGCCGTCCCGCACCGCAGCGGGAAGGTCGCACGGGCCGGATCGGGGGCCGCGACGGGTGCGGTGCCGTGCTGCGCCGTCGTGCGGTGGGAGGTCGAGGCCGAGGCGGTCGCGTCGTCGGGCTGGAGCATGCCTGCCCCGGCGATGACGGCGGCCATGGCGGTCGCGGTGGCGAGCCAGTGCATCGGCGTCGTGTCGGTGTGCGCGAGGTCCGGGAGCTCGGAGGTCTGCACGCGGGATGTCTCCTGTGGTTCCTGTGGTTCGGCGATGCCCGTGGACGACGGACAGGTGGGGCGTACGCCGTAGGTGGGGGTGGCCAGCATCGTGCCATACCTCACAGGGCAGCGGAACGGTGGGGTCGGTACGGATCCCGATTCCCGGCGGGTGGTCCCGTGCCGGCAGCCTCCGCGCGGGCAACGAAAAGGCGCCGCCGCCGAGTTCCCGGGTCGGTCCGGGAACTCGGCGGCGGCGCCGGTGCGTTGTGCGGGGTCAGCCGCGGGAGGAGCCGCTCTGGCTGCCGGGGCCGTCGTAGTCCTCACCGTAGGCGCCCTTGGCGGGCCGACGGCGGCGCAGCGGGGCCTCCACGCCGTCGGCGAGGCGCCGGGCGGTGACGAGGAAGCCGGTGTGGCCGATCATGCGGTGGTCCGGGCGGACGGCCAGGCCCTCGACGTGCCAGTTGCGGATCATCGATTCCCAGGGCTGCGGCTCGGCGAAGCAGCCCATCTCACGGATGGACTCGACGGTCCGGGCGAGCTGGGTCGTGGTGGCGACGTACGCGCAGAGGATTCCGCCCGGCACGAGCGCCTTGGCGACGGCGTCCAGGCACTCCCAGGGGGCGAGCATGTCGAGGATGACCCGGTCGACGTCCGTGTCCGACAGGTTGTCCTGGAGGTCGCCGACGGTGAGCTGCCACGCGGGGTGCGGCTCACCGAAGTAGCGCTCGACGTTCTGCTGGGCGATCTCGGCGAAGTCCTCGCGGCGCTCGTACGAGTGCAGCATGCCCTGGTCGCCGATGGCGCGGAGCAGGAAGGTGGAGAGCGAGCCGGAGCCGACCCCGGCCTCCACGACGCGGGCGCCGGGGAAGATGTCGGCGAACGCCAGGATCTGCCCCGCGTCCTTGGGGTAGACCACGGCGGCGCCGCGGGGCATGGACAGGACGTAGTCGGGGAGCAGGGGGCGCAGCGCGAGATAGGCGACGTTTCCCGTGGTTCGGACCACACTGCCCTCGGGCGCACCGATCAGCTCGTCGTGCGGGAAAGAACCCTTGTGGGTGTGGAAGTTCTTTCCGGCTTCGAGCGTGAAGGTGTAGTGGCGTCCCTTGGGGTCGGTGAGCTGGACCTGGTCCCCGACCTTGAAGGGCCCACGTCGGCGGGCGGCACCGGTCGGTTCAGACATGTGACCAGCGTACCGGTGTTTCCCGGGGCTCCGACCGCCCGCCCGGAGCGGCTCAGGCTGCGGGGCGGGCCATGGCGGCGACGAACGCGCGTTCGACGTCGGCGGTGGACAGGACGCCGTAGATCTCGCCGGTCTCCTCCAGGACGAGGTACTCGGTGGCCGGGCTGGCCCTGAGCGTGTCCAGGAGCGTCTCCCCGGACAGCTCGACGGAGATCTTCATGCCGTCGGTGAGGTCCTGGGCGAGGGCGCTCACCGCAACCCAGGGGCGGCGGTGTTCGGGGACCGAGCCGATGGCGGCCTCGCGGACGACGGCCTTGGGGTCGCCGTGCCCGTCGACGACGACGAGCGCACGGGCGCCCGCCTCGTTGGCCCGGCGCAGCGCCTCGGAGAGCGGGGTGGCGGCCTCGACGGGGACGGCGCGTCGGGTCAGGGTGCGGGCGCGCAGCTCGGGGAGGTGTTCGCGCAGGCGGGCCATCCGCAGGCTGTTGCCCGCCCCGGTCCAGATGATGGCGCAGAGGATCGCGGCGAGCAGGGCGTCGGTGACGGTGTCCATGCCGCTGATGTCGTCGGTGTTGTTCCCGAACCCCCCGGTCTGGGTGAGGAGCGGGAGTCCGATGAGGACGCTGACGGCGAGGGCGCGGCCGACCCAGGCCGCGGCGACGGTGCCGCTCATGGGGCGTCCGGTGATCTTCCAGACGACGGCCCGGAGCATGCGGCCGCCGTCGAGCGGCAGCCCCGGCAGCAGGTTGAAGGCGGCGACGATGAGGTTGGAGATCATCAGCCCGGCGAGCAGGACACCGGGGACGGTGCCGGGTTCGACGAACTTCATGCCGAGGTAGAAGACGCCGGCGAGGACCAGCGAGAGGAGCGGGCCGACGAAGGCGAGGAGGAATTCGCGGCCGGGGGTCTCGGACTCCTTCTCGATCTCGGAGACACCGCCGAAGAACTGCAGCTGGATGCGGCGCACGGGGAGCTTGTAGCGGAGTGCGACCACGGTGTGGGCGAGCTCGTGCACGAGTACGGAGGCGTAGAAGGCGATCGCGAAGAAGAGGGAGACGAGATAGCGGGCCGTGCCCAGCTCGGGCAGCACCCGGTCGAGCTGGCCGCCGAAGACCCAGGTGATGAGCGCCGCGACGAGGAACCAGCTGGGTGCGACGTATACCGGCACACCGAAGGGGCGGCCCATCAGCAGGCCGCCGCCCGGCTCTCGGGGGCGTTGCGGTTTGCCCTTCTCGGGCGCGGCGGGGTCGGTTCCCCCTGCGCCGGGCTGCGGCCGGCCGCTGTCGCCGCTCTCGTCCACGGGGTCCCTTCGGTCGGTGCCGTTCGGCACGATCATGCGGTGTGCGAGGGTCTGGGGTCGATGGTATGCCGCTGAGTGTCAGTGGCGGGTCGTAGGGTCTTCGTCATGACTTCCGTGCCCCGGCCGCCGCAGCCGCCCTCGTCCCTGTCGCCGTCGCGGGCGAGCGACTTCATGCAGTGTCCTCTGCTGTACCGGTTCCGGGTCATCGACAGGCTGCCGGAGAAGCCCAGCGAAGCGGCTACCCGGGGCACGCTGGTCCATGCGGTACTGGAGCGGCTGTTCGACAATCCGGCGGTGGAGCGTACGGCCGGTCGGGCCACGGCGTTGATCCCCGGCCAATGGGACCGGCTGCTGGAGTCGAAGCCGGAGCTGTCGGAGCTGTTCGCCGACGATGCGGAGGGCGAGCGGCTCTCGCGCTGGCTGACGGAGGCGGAGCGGCTGGTGGAGCGGTGGTTCTCGCTGGAGGATCCGACGCGACTGGAGCCGGCCGAGCGGGAGCTGTTCGTCGAGACGGAGCTGGAGTCGGGGCTGCGGCTGCGCGGGGTGATCGACCGGATCGATGTGGCGCCGACGGGCGAGGTCCGGATCGTGGACTACAAGACGGGCAAGGCGCCGCGGCCGGAGTACGCGGAGGGCGCCCTGTTCCAGATGAAGTTCTACGCCCTGGTGATCTGGCGGCTGAAGGGTGTGGTGCCGCGGCGGCTCCAGCTGGTCTATCTGGGCAGCGGCGACGTCATGACGTACGACCCGGTCGTAGCCGATCTGGAGCGGGTGGAGCGCAAGCTGCTGGCCCTGTGGGAGGCGATCCGGCTGGCCACGGAGACGGGCGAGTGGCGACCGCGGCCGACGAAGCTCTGCGGCTGGTGCGACCACCAGGCGGTCTGTCCAGAATTCGGCGGGACTCCCCCGGTATACCCGCTGTCGGTACGACCGGCGGAATCAGGGCAGGGTGTCCAGGGCACAATGGGCCCGGTCCGGGCCGAGACCGGACGGCCGGCGGCCGTCGAAGGACCTTGAGGAGATCTGGTGGCAATCCGCGTCCTACTGGTCGATGACCAGCCGCTGCTGCGCACCGGCTTCCGGATGATTCTGGAGGCCGAGGGAGATCTTGCGGTGGTGGGTGAGGCCGGTGACGGCCTCCAGGCCCTCGATCAGGTGCGGGCGCTGCAGCCCGATGTGGTGCTGATGGACATCCGCATGCCGCGGATGGACGGCGTCGAGGCGACGCGTCAGATCACCGGGCCGGGACGGGACGGTCCGGCGAAGGTGCTGGTGCTGACCACGTTCGATCTCGACGAATACGTGGTGGAGGCGTTGCGCGCCGGTGCCAGCGGCTTTCTGCTGAAGGATGCTCCGGCCAATGAGCTGGTGCAGGCGATCCGGGTGGTCGCGGCGGGCGAGGCGATGCTCGCCCCGAGCATCACGCGCAGGCTGCTGGACAAGTACGCGGACCATCTGCCGTCGGGCGAGGACGCCGTGCCGGACACGCTGCACACGCTGACGGAGCGTGAGGTGGAGGTGTTGAAGCTGGTGGCGCGCGGCCTGTCGAATGCGGAGATCGCCGCCGACCTGTTCGTCAGCGAGACGACGGTCAAGACGCATGTGGGCCATGTGCTGACGAAGCTGGGGCTGCGCGACCGGGTGCAGGCCGCGGTGTACGCGTACGAGAGCGGGCTGGTGCGTCCCGGCGCCCAGTGACCCGGCCGGTGCGGCCGGGACGGGGCGCCGGGGTGGCCACGTGGTTCAGACGGCGCTGCGGCCGAGCTCCCAGAGCTGCAGGTCGGCCGAGGAATTGACCGACCACTCGACGCCGGTGAGGCCGTCGCGAGAGGCGACGTACTGCTTGCCCTGCCAGATCGGAAGTACGGGAACGTCGGTGGCGACGATGTCCTGGAGCTTCCGGAAGGTCTTGCCGGCCGAGGCCCGGTCTTCCTCCCGGCGGGACTGCGGGATCAGCGTGTTCTGGGCCAGTGCGGACTTGTACGGCGAGTTGAGGAAGTTGTTCTTGTCGAGGAACGGCGCCGTGTAGTTGTCCGGGTCCGGGAAGTCGGGGAACCAGCCCATGCCGTAGACGGCGTAGTCGCCACGCTTCTGGGCGGGGCGGTACTTCGCCCAGGGGGTGCCCTTGACGTCGACGTCGAACAGCCCGGTGGCGTTGAGCTGTTTCTTCAGCGCCTTGAACTCGGTGGCGGTGGCGGGCCCGTAGTGGTCGGTCGTGTAGTGCAGGGTGAATTTCACCGGTGTCTGGATGCCGGCGGCCTGCAGGATGGCGGCGGCCTTGGTGGTGCTGGGCTCGCCGTACTTGTTGTAGAACGAGTTGGTGTGTCCGGTGATGCTGGACGGGATGAGCGAGTAGAGCGGCTCGGCGGTGGCGCCGTAGACCTGACCGGCGATCTGGCCTCGGTCGACGACCTGGGCGATGGCCTGCCGGACGGCCCTGTTCTTCACCGCGGGGTCGGTGGTGTCGAAGGCGAGGTAGCTGATGGAGAGGCCGGGCATCTCGGTGAGCTTGATGCCGCCCTTCGGCTGCTCCAGCATCTGCTGAGCCTGCCCGGGAGACATGGTGCGGGTCATCATGTCGATCTTCCGGGTGTCGAGTGCCTTGCCCATCGCCTTGGCGTCGGGGAAGAGGTCCAGCTCGACCTTGTCGTTGAGGACCTTCAGATCGCCCTTGTAGCGCGGGTTCTTGGTGAAGACGACCTTGACGACCTGATCGTTCCTGACCTCCGGCTTCATCGTGTACGGACCGGAGCCGTCGACCTGGAAGCCGCTGCGCGGGGACCTCGCCGGGTACTTGCTCTTCTGCACGATGCCGGCGGCCGGGGTGGCGAGCTTGTAGGGGAAGGTCGCGTCCGGCGTGTTCAGGTGGAAGATGACTTCGTTGTCACCGCGCGTCTCGATCGTGTCGATGTTGGCGAGCAGACCGACGGGGCCGCTGTCGGACTTGATGTCGATGACGCGGTTGATGGAGTACTTGACGTCCTCGGCGGTGACGGGCGTGCCGTCGGCGAACGTGAGACCGCTGCGCAGCTTGCAGCGGTAGCTCTCGTCCTCCCGGTCCGTGAAGGTGCAGCTCTTGGCGGCCTCGGGGACGGGCTCGCCGCCGCCGCGCGGCACGTGGGTCAGAGTCTGCACGGTCTGCCGCAGGACGTTCCAGACGCCTGCTTCGTAGCCTATGGCGGGGTCGAGCGGCGCGGGGTTGTCCTCGGTGGCGACGAACTGGTCCGTGGTGCCGACAACGATGGCGGCCTTGCCATCGCTCCCGCTGTCCGTCCCGCCGCAGGCGGCGAGTACGGGCGCGAGCAGGCCGACGACGGCCGGCAGCACCAGAGTCTTGCGGTTCATCTTGGACGTTCTCCCTCATCCGGCCATTGAGAAAACGACATTAGTAGGCGCCGCCGGTAATGCCGGACGGGTGCTCTGCGATGCGTAATCGAATGACGAGGGGAATGGTCTTCGAGCCGATTTCCTGAACGAGGAACGTTCCGCACAGGACTCCACGAATCGGGACAGATCGGCGGATCAAAACGGACAGCTGGGTCGATCTTGAAGCGCCTCGAATGCCTGGGGCGTGATAAAACTCACGCCCGAGCCATTTCTCACCTTTGGCATGGCCCCGACTTGCCCACACGCACGTACGACGAAATGCGCACATCGTAGCGGCGAGAGTTTTGCTGTTTATTCACAGAAATACTCTCGGTATACGCATCAATGCACTCCAGTGACCAGTCCCCGGAGAAATGCGAGATCGACTTCTTCGAGGGAGCCCACGACGACCCGGCCGGCGGCGGGCGCGATCGGCGCCACGGACGGCACGGCGACGACCCGGCAGCCGGCGGCCTCCGCCGCGGCGACACCGGTCGCGGTGTCCTCGATGACCGCGCAGCGCTCCGGGGCCACCCCGAAGCCCGAGGCGGCGGTGAGATAGGGCTCCGGGTGCGGCTTCGTCCGGGAGACCTCGTCGCCTGCGACGGTGAGCGAGAAATGGTGGTGCCCGACCGAGTCCAGCACCCGGTCGATGATGCGCCGGTGCGAGGCGGAGACGAGGGCGGTCGGCACCTCGTGGGCCGCCAGCTCGGCGAGCAGCCGGGCGGCGCCCGGCATCAGCGGTACACCGCGGCCGATACGCGCCTCGAAGCGGTCGTTGAGCAGCACGGTCAGCTCGGGAAGCGTGATGTCCGCGCCGGTGACATCGATCAGGTAGCCGGCGCTGCGGGTCATCGGGCCGCCGACGACCACGTTCTTCCACGCCTCGTCCAGCCGGTGACCGAGATCGGCGAAGACGTCGACTTCGGCGTCCCACCAGAAGCCCTCGGTGTCGACCAGGGTGCCGTCCATGTCGAGAAAGACGGCCTGAAGGGCGGCGCCATCGGCCATACGGGTCAAGGACGCGGAGACCGTACTGGTCATGCGGCACACCTTCCACGAGGGACGAGAAGGCCGGTCACCGTTTCCGGAGGAAAAGGCGACCGGCCTGCACTGGACCGACCAGTGTACGACTCGACCCGCTGCCGCGCGTCGATCATTTTCTACCGCGCGTTGAAGTACTTCGCCTCCGGGTGATGGATGACGATCGCGTCGGTGGACTGCTCCGGGTGCAGCTGGAACTCCTCGGAGAGGTGCACCCCGATCCGCTCGGGCTGGAGCAGGTCGGCGATCTTCGCCCGGTCCTCGAGATCGGGGCAGGCACCGTAGCCGAGGGAGAAGCGCGCACCGCGGTACTTCAGCGCGAACATGTCCTCGACGTCGGCCGGGTCCTCGCCGCCGAAACCGAGCTCGGAGCGGACCCGGGCGTGCCAGTACTCGGCGAGGGCCTCGGCCAGCTGGACGGAGAGGCCGTGCAGCTCCAGGTAGTCGCGGTAGGAGTTGGCTTCGAAGAGCTTGGCGGTCTCCCCGCCGATCTTCGAGCCGACCGTGACGACCTGGAGGCCGATCACATCCGTCTCGCCGGACTCCTCGGGACGGAAGAAGTCCGCGAGGCAGAGGCGGCGGCCGCGGCGCTGGCGCGGGAAGGTGAAGCGGGTGCGCTCCGAGCCGTCCTCGTGGAGCAGGATCAGGTCGTCGCCCTTGGAGACGCAGGGGAAGTAGCCGTAGACGACGGCGGCTTCCAGCAGGTTCTCGGTGTGCAGCTTGTCGAGCCAGCCGCGCAGGTGCGGGCGGCCCTCGGTCTCCACGAGCTCCTCGTACGTCGGCCCGTCACCGGCGCGGGCCTGCTTCAGGCCCCACTGCCCCTTGAAGAGCGCACCCTCGTCGAGCCAGGAGGCGTACTCCTTGAGCTGGATGCCCTTGACGACGCGGGTGCCCCAGAACGGGGGCTCGGGGACCGGGTTGTCCGTGGCGACGTCGGAGCGGACGCCCTCCTCCGGCTCGTCGACCTCCAGCACGGCGGTCTCCCGCTTGGGCACCCGGCGCTGCTTGAGCTCCGGGAGAGTGGCGCCGGGGACACCCCGCTTGACCGCGATCAGGGCATCCATCAGGCGCAGGCCCTCGAACGCGTCGCGGGCGTAGCGGACCTCGCCCTCGTAGATCTCATGGAGGTCCTGCTCGACATAGGCCCTGGTGAGGGCCGCGCCGCCGAGGATCACCGGATATTCGGCGGCCAGCTTGCGCTGGTTCAGCTCCTCCAGGTTCTCCTTCATGATCACGGTGGACTTCACCAGGAGGCCGGACATGCCGATGACATCGGCGCGGTGCTCCTGCGCGGCCTCCAGGATCGCGGAGACCGGCTGCTTGATGCCGATGTTGACGACGTTGAAGCCGTTGTTGGACAGGATGATGTCGACGAGGTTCTTGCCGATGTCGTGGACGTCGCCGCGGACGGTGGCCAGGACGATCGTGCCCTTGCCCTCCGCGTCGGACTTCTCCATGTGCGGTTCCAGGTAGGCCACGGCGGACTTCATGACCTCGGCGGACTGGAGCACGAACGGCAGCTGCATCTGGCCGGAGCCGAACAGTTCGCCGACGACCTTCATGCCTTCGAGCAGTGTGTCGTTGACGATGTCGAGAGCCGGACGGGTCTGCAGTGCCTCGTCGAGGTCGGTCTCCAGGCCGTTCTTCTCGCCGTCGATGATGCGGCGCTGCAGGCGCTCGTCGAGCGGCAGCGCGAGGAGCTCCTCGGCCTTGCCGGCCTTCATCGACTTCATGTTGATGCCCTCGAAGAGCTCCATGAGCCGCTGCAACGGGTCGTAGCCTTCGGCGCGGCGGTCGTAGATGAGGTCGAGTGCGACCTTCACCTGCTCCTCCTCCAGGCGCGCGATCGGCAGGATCTTCGACGCGTGCACGATGGCGGAGTCGAGACCGGCCTTGACGCACTCGTCGAGGAAGACGGAGTTCAGGACGACTCGAGCGGCCGGGTTGAGACCGAAGGAGATGTTCGACAGGCCGAGCGTGGTCTGGACCTCGGGATGACGCCGCTTGAGCTCGCGGATGGCGCCGATGGTGGCGATGCCGTCCTTGCGGGACTCCTCCTGACCGGTGCAGATGGTGAAGGTCAGCGTGTCGATGAGGATGTCCGACTCGTGGACGCCCCAGTTGCCGGTCAGATCCTCGATCAGCCGCTCGGCGACGGCGACCTTGTGCTCGACGGTACGGGCCTGGCCCTCCTCGTCGATGGTCAGGGCGATCAGTGCGGCGCCGTGTTCGACAGCCAGCGCGGTGACCTTGGCGAAGCGCGACTCCGGCCCGTCGCCGTCCTCGTAGTTGACGGAGTTGAGAACGGCCCGGCCGCCGAGCTTCTCCAGTCCGGCCCGCAGGACCGGCAGCTCGGTGGAGTCGAGCACGATCGGGAGCGTGGAGGCGGTGGCGAAGCGTCCGGCCAGTTCCTCCATGTCAGCGACACCGTCGCGGCCGACGTAGTCGACGCAGAGGTCGAGCATGTGCGCGCCCTCCCGGATCTGGTCGCGTGCCATCTCCACGCAGTCGTCCCAGCGCGCCTCCAGCATGGCCTCGCGGAACTTCTTGGATCCGTTGGCGTTCGTACGCTCGCCGATGGCGAGGTACGAGGTGTCCTGACGGAACGGGACGGTCTGGTACAGCGAGGCGGCGCCGGGCTCGGGCCGCGGGTCGCGGGGGACGAGGTCCGCGCCGCGCACGCGCTCGACGACCTGCCGCAGGTGCTCCGGAGTCGTACCGCAGCAGCCGCCGACCAGCGAGAGGCCGTACTCGTGGACGAACGTCTCCTGTGCGTCGGCCAGTCCTTCGGGGCCGAGCGGGAAGTGCGCGCCGTCCTTGGTGAGCACCGGCAGTCCGGCGTTGGGCATGCAGAGCAACGGGATACGCGAGTGGCGCGTGAGGTAGCGCAGATGCTCGCTCATCTCCGCCGGGCCGGTCGAGCAGTTCAGGCCGATCATGTCGACGCCGAGCGGTTCGAGTGCGGTCAGCGCGGCACCGATCTCCGAGCCGAGCAGCATGGTGCCGGTCGTCTCGAACGCCAGCGAGCACAGCAGCGGAAGGTCGCTGCCCAGCGCCTCGAGCGCCCGCCGCGCACCCAGTACCGCGGCCTTGGTCTGCAGGAGGTCCTGCGTCGTCTCGATGATGAGCGCGTCCGCGCCGCCGGCGATCAGGCCCTCGGCGTTCTGCTGGAAACCGTCGCGGAGCACGGTGTACGGCGCGTGGCCCAGCGTCGGCAGCTTGGTGCCGGGGCCGATCGAGCCGAGCACCCAGCGCTGCTGTCCGGTGGAGGCAGTGAACTCGTCGGCCACTTCGCGGGCGATGCGCGCGCCGGACTCCGAGAGTTCGTGGATCCGCTCGGGAATGTCGTACTCGCCCAGGGCCGAGGCATTGGCGCCGAAGGTGTTCGTCTCGACACAGTCCACGCCGACCGCGAAGTACTCCTCGTGCACGGAGCGCACGATGTCGGGGCGGGTGACGTTGAGGATCTCGTTGCAGCCTTCGAGGTTCTGGAAGTCCTCAAGGGTGGGATCCTGCGCCTGGAGCATGGTGCCCATGGCACCGTCGGCTACGACCACTCGGGTGGCCAGCGCCTCGCGGAGGGCTTCGGCTCGGTTCCGGCTGTCGGCGGAAAGGGTCGGCAACGAGGCCATGGATGTGCTCCCTGGGATGCGACGGCTGTCGGCTTTACGGCTTCCGGAAGAGGCCGCACCTCGTCAGGGTAGCCGGGCAGCGCCTCGGAGCGTCACTGTGTCCCACGTGACGGACGGCATGCTGTGCGGGGGATGTCCGGGTCCGAGCGGTCGAGCGGCTTCCCCGCACGACCGGACATGGGTCGACATCGACCGATAGTGTTCAGCATTGTCGAACCATAGTGGAGGAGTACGGCGTCATGGCCAAGAACATCCAGTCGCTCGAGCGGGCAGCGGCGATGCTGCGCCTGCTGGCAGGTGGCGAACGTCGGCTGGGGCTCTCCGACATCGCCTCCTCCCTGGGCCTGGCCAAGGGCACCGCACACGGCATCCTGCGCACGCTGCAGCACGAGGGCTTCGTCGAACAGGACGCGGCGTCCGGGCGCTACCAGCTGGGCGCCGAGCTGCTGCGCCTGGGCAACAGCTATCTGGACGTCCACGAGCTGCGGGCGCGCGCCCTGGTCTGGACGGACGACCTGGCCCGCTCCAGCGGCGAGAGCGCCCATCTGGGCGTCCTGCACCAGCAGGGCGTGCTCATCGTCCACCACGTGTTCCGGCCCGACGACAGCCGGCAGGTCCTGGAGGTCGGGGCGATGCAGCCGCTGCACTCCACCGCACTGGGCAAGGTGCTGGCGGCGTACGACCCGGTGGCGCACACCGAGGCCGTCGAGGGCGAGCGGCAGCCCTTCACGCCCCGCACCGTCACCGACCTGGAGGAGTTCGAGACGGTGCTCGATCTGACCCGGGCGCGCGGCTGGGCGGCGGACGTGGAGGAGACCTGGGAAGGCGTGGCCGCGGTGGCCGCACCGATCCACGATCGCCGCCGGATGCCGGTGGGCGCGGTGGCCGTGACCGGTGCAGTGGAACGTGTCTGCTCCGACGGCGAGCTGCGCCCCGAGCTGGTGGCCGCCGTACGGGACTGTGCACGGGCGGTCTCCCGGGATCTCGGCGCCAGGCGCTTCTGACCGATTTGGCGGATCATCGGTAACGATCGTGTTATCCGTCCCAGAACCCTTGACGCTCCATTCACCGGGGGGAAACACTGCCGTTCATCGGTCGACATTGTCGAACGCCTAACGGCAATACACGCTAGGGTGTGACAGTGCCAAGGGCCGGTGAAGCCCTCACCTGAGGGCGCGGACCACCGGAGGGACCCGGGGTTCGGCTTCCCTGGACGAAGGACAAAGGAGTCGCGGGTGTCCAGCTCCGACATCTTCATCGGCGAGACCATCGGTACCGCCGTACTCATCCTGCTCGGCGGCGGTGTCTGTGCCGCCGTCACTCTCAAGCACTCCAAGGCACAGAACGCCGGCTGGCTCTCGATCGCCTTCGGGTGGGGTTTCGCAGTACTGACGGCCGCGTATCTGGCCGGCGGCGTGTCCGGGGCCCACCTCAACCCCGCGGTCACGATCGGCCTCGCGATCAAGGGCGGCACCGCATGGAGCGACGTACCGCTGTACATCGGCTCCCAGCTGCTCGGCGCGATGATCGGCGCGGTGCTGGTCTGGCTGACGTACTACGGACAGTTCCGGGCCCATCTGACCGACCCGGAGACTCTGCACAGCCCGCCGAGTGAAGAGGGCCTGGTCGACCAGGCCGCCGCCCCGAAGGCCGGCCCGGTGCTGGGCATCTTCTCCACCGGCCCGGAGATCCGGAACGCCGTGCAGAACGTGGTCACCGAGGTCATCGCCACCGTCGTGCTGGTCCTGGCGATCCTCACCCAGGGCCTGAACAACGACGGCAACGGGCTCGGCACGCTCGGCGCGCTGATCACCTCCCTGGTCGTCGTCAGCATCGGCCTCTCGCTCGGCGGCCCGACCGGTTACGCAATCAACCCCGTTCGCGACCTCGGTCCGCGTATCGTGCACGCGCTGCTGCCGCTGCCGAACAAGGGTGGCTCCGACTGGGGCTACGCCTGGATCCCGGTCGTCGGTCCCCTCATCGGCGGCGCGATCGCGGGCGGTCTCTACAACCTCGCCTTCGCGTGAACCGTAGAGCCCTGAGCCGTAACCCTCAGATCCCACAGACTTCCAGGAGCACACCGTGACCGACGCACACACCACCGGACCGTTCATCGCGGCCATCGACCAGGGCACCACGTCGAGCCGCTGCATCATCTTCGACAAGGACGGCCGGATCGTCTCCGTCGATCAGAAGGAGCACGAGCAGATCTTCCCGAAGCCGGGCTGGGTCGAGCACAACGCGGCCGAGATCTGGGAGAACGTCCAGGAAGTCGTCGCCGGCTCCGTCGCCAAGGCGGGTATCACCGCTGCCGACGTCAAGGCGATCGGCATCACCAACCAGCGCGAGACCACGCTGCTCTGGGACAAGAACACCGGTGAGCCCGTCCACAACGCCATCGTCTGGCAGGACACCCGCACCGACGCGCTCTGCAAGGAACTCGGCCGCAACGTCGGCCAGGACCGCTTCCGCCGCGAGACCGGGCTGCCGCTCGCCTCGTACTTCGCCGGCCCCAAGGTCCGCTGGCTGCTCGACAACGTCGAGGGCCTGCGCGAGCGCGCCGAGCGCGGCGACATCCTCTTCGGCACCATGGACTCCTGGGTCATCTGGAACCTGACCGGTGGCACCGAGGGCGGCGTCCATGTCACCGACGTCACCAACGCCTCGCGCACCCTCCTGATGAACCTGCACACCATGGCGTGGGACGAAAAGATCCTCGCGTCCATGGACATCCCGGCGGCCGTGCTGCCCGAGATCCGCTCCTCCGCCGAGGTGTACGGCACCGCCAAGGACGGCGTCCTGGCCGGCGTCCCGGTCGCGTCCGCGCTCGGCGACCAGCAGGCCGCCCTCTTCGGCCAGACCTGTTTCTCCGAGGGCGAGGCCAAGTCCACGTACGGCACCGGCACCTTCATGCTGATGAACACCGGTGAGACGCCCGTCAACTCGTACAACGGGCTGCTGACGACCGTCGGCTACCGGATCGGCGACCAGAAGCCGGTCTACGCCCTGGAAGGCTCCATCGCCGTCACCGGCTCGCTGGTGCAGTGGATGCGTGACCAGATGGGCCTGATCAAGTCCGCGGCCGAGATCGAGACGCTGGCCTCGTCGGTCGAGGACAACGGCGGCGCGTACTTCGTGCCCGCCTTCTCCGGCCTGTTCGCCCCGTACTGGCGTTCCGACGCCCGCGGCGTCATCGCCGGCCTGACCAGGTACGTCACCAAGGCGCACATCGCCCGTGCCGTACTGGAGGCCACCGCCTGGCAGACCCGCGAGATCACCGACGCCATGACCAAGGACTCGGGCGTCGAGCTGACCGCCCTCAAGGTCGACGGCGGCATGACCTCCAACAACTTGCTGATGCAGACGCTCGCCGACTTCCTGGACGCACCCGTGGTGCGGCCCATGGTCGCCGAGACCACCTGCCTCGGCGCCGCCTACGCCGCCGGTCTCGCCGTCGGCTTCTGGCCGGACACCGACGCGCTGCGCGCCAACTGGCGCCGGGCCGCCGAGTGGACCCCCCGCATGGACGCGGACAGCCGCGACCGCGAGTACAAGAGCTGGCTCAAGGCCGTGGAACGGACCATGGGCTGGATCGAAGACGAGGAGTAATCGACATGACCACCCTGCAGAGCGTCCCGGCCCTCGGGACGCACCCGGCCTCCGGCTCTCTTCCGAGCCGCGCCGAGACTCGGGAGCAGCTCTCCAAGGCGACGTACGACCTCCTGGTGATCGGTGGCGGCATCCTGGGCATCTCCACCGCCTGGCACGCCGCGCAGTCCGGGCTGCGGGTGGCTCTGGTGGACGCCGGCGACTTCGCCGGCGCCACCTCCTCCGCCTCCTCCAAGCTGCTCCACGGCGGCCTGCGCTACCTGCAGACCGGTGCGGTGAAGCTGGTCGCGGAGAACCACTTCGAACGACGTGCGGTGTCCCGTCAGGTGGCCCCGCACCTGGCCAACCCACTCACCTTCTACCTGCCCGTCTACAAGGGCGGACCGCACGGCGCGGCCAAACTGGGCGCGGGTGTGTTCGCGTACTCGGCGCTGTCCGCGTTCGGTGACGGCGTCGGCCATGTGATCAGCCCTGCGAAGGCGCAGCGCGATGTGCCGGAGCTGCGCACGGACAATCTGAAGGCCGTCGCGGTCTACGGCGACGACCAGATGAACGACGCCCGGATGGCACTGATGACGGTCCGTGCGGCCGTCGACGCGGGCGCGGTCGTCCTCAACCACGCCGCGGTGACCGGGCTGCGGTTCACCAGGGGCCGGGTGACGGGCGCAGACCTGGAGGACCGTACGGACGGCACGGAGTTCGGCGTCACCGCCCGGCTCGTGCTGAACGCCACCGGACCGTGGGTCGACCACCTGCGGAAGATGGAGGACCCGAACGCGGCGCCTTCGATACGTCTGTCCAAGGGCGCGCACCTCGTCCTGAAGCGCACCCGCCCCTGGAAGGCCGCGCTCGCCACCCCGATCGACAAGTACCGCATCACGTTCGCCCTGCCCTGGGAGGACATGCTGCTGCTGGGTACGACGGACGAGGAGTACGAGGGCGATCCGGCGGACGTCGCGGTCAACGAGAAGGACACCGCGCAGATCCTGGACGAGGCGGCGTTCTCGATCAAGGACCAGCAGCTGTCGCGCGATCTGATCACGTACTCCTTCGCAGGCCTGCGGGTGCTGCCGGGCGGTCCCGGCGACACCTCCAAAGCCAAGCGCGAGACGGTCGTGACGGAGGGCCGCGGCGGGATGCTGTCGGTCGCGGGCGGCAAGTGGACGACGTTCCGCCACATCGGCCGTACGGTGATGAACAAGCTGGCCGCGCTCCCCGGGCACCCGCTGGCCGAGGACATGGAGCCGATGGCCCGTCTGCCGAAGAAGCTCCCGCTGCCCGGTATCGCCAACCCGAACGCGGTCGCGCACCGGCTGCTGATCGACGGCGGAACGCCCGGACCGCGGATGGCCGCCGACACGGCGCGGCACCTCGCCACCCACTACGGCTCGCTCTCCTTCGACATCGCGCGGCTGGCGAACGACAATCCGGCGCTGGCCGAGCGCATCCACCCGGACGCGCCGGAGATCTGGGCGCAGGTCGCGTACGCGCGCGACCACGAGTGGGCCGAGACGGCCGACGACGTGCTGCGCCGCCGGACGACGCTGACGATCCGCGGCCTGGCCACGGACGAGATCCGGACCAAGGTCGAGGGCCTGCTGGCCGACAAGGGCTGAGACCGGCCGACGTACGCGGACGGGGGTGGCTTCCACGGGGGGAGCCGCCCCCGTCCGCGTACCGCCATGCGCCTGTGCGCGCTGACCTGGAGCGGCCGGTGTACGTGCCACACAGCCGCCATACGCGCGCAATGTAATGCGGGGACAGTGGAGGTCGTGAAGTTCCCGGTGCACTGACCCTGTCACGGTTCGCGGAGGAGATCGCCCCGGTGGTACGGCGCGAGGCGCCGTCGACGCTCCGGGACCGAGCGATCGGTCACCAGCTGCGGCAGACCCGGTTCATCCACCTGTTTCGACCGTTCCTAGCCAGTGCACATAAGTGAGTCCTGGACCCACTGCTGCGTGCTGGGCGCATCCCGAACGGTGTTGGATGCGCTGGGTTCCCGCTTTCGCTTCCCGCTCGGCGACGGCCCTCCGGGGGGGCGGTCCGTTATGGGTGGGCGGGTTCCCTCACGCCCCCGGTTGCCTGGTTCGGCCTGGGCGGTCCGATGGCCCGCACGATCGCTCCGGTCGTGTGGGGGCGGTGCCGTCCGTCGCCGGACCGGGTGTCCAAGGGCGCGTCTCCCGATCGCGATACCGGCGGCATCGTGACGGGACATGGTGCGGTGGGGGGTGGTCAGCGGTTTCTGCCAGTGCTGGGCACCCCACATGCTGGTGTAGGCGGGGTCGACCGCGACAACGCTCAGGCCCTGTTCGGCGGCCATGGACACCAGCCTGGCCTTGAGCTTGCCGGTCGGCATACCGGAGATGAGCTGCCTGAACCGCTTGCGGCCCCCGTGCTTCTCGCGGGTCTTCTCAGGCGTGAAGTCGAGGTCTTCGATGCCGATCGCGGCGACACCGGCACGCACCGCCCAGTTGATCAACCGGGTCAGGGCGTGGCGGATCTGTGCGTCGCGGTGACCGGCGGTCCCGGACAGGTCGTAGGGGAAACGGTGCGGCTCGCCGATGGGGTTGCCGTGCCGGTCGAGTAGGTAGGCGGCGAAGTGGTCTGCGTTGGTGTCGACGCCGATCATGCCCCGGCGCGAGCGGTCTCCAACGGGATGGTCTGCACGACGGGGCGCCGCCAGGATGCGGTGAGGTACCAGCGGCCACGATCCATATCCCGGTGGATGCGTTAGGCGACGGCCCGGTTCGCTTCGATGCGGTCGGCCCACTCCGCACCCCGGTGCGCGAACCCGATACGGGCGGTGAGGATGTACCGGCCGCGCTTGGCATTGGCCAGGTGCGCGAGCGGAGCAGGCAGTTTGATGCTGACCTCGCCGTCGGGGGTGACGCGGATCGTCTCGTTCCCGAACCGCTTCCCCGACTCACCGTCGGCAGCGAGGAACCAGCGTTCCGCCTCCCACCGTTGTCGCCACTCGTCTTCGGTGAGCTCGGCCTGGGTGAGGTGGTGGCGGGTGTTGAGGAGACGTTTGCCGCCCCGGACTACCCGGACCCGTCCAGCCTGCCAGTCGGCAACAGCCGCCGTGTGCCGCGCCTCCAGCATCGCGAGGCGGCGGGACTTGCGGAACCACTCGCTCTTCGACCGGTAGCCACCCGCCGCCCGCTTGGTGCCCTTCTCCCCGATCGGGAGGGACGAACGGTGCCGCAGCGTCTTGATCCCGGCCGCCAGGTTCTGGATGTACGCCGCCTGGCAGCGGCGCGCCAGCGCCCACTGATCGTGTGTGGCCTTGGTGATCGCACCCGCGATCCGCGACGACGACAGTGCCGTCAGCTCCCGCTTACGTGCTGCCCACGTCTGCGCGCCGTGCTCCAGACCATCCGCACAGCGGACCTTGAGATCACCGGACGCCAGCGCACCCTGATGCGCACCGACCGCACGCAGCACCCTCTCGTCCTCGGGGGTGAGGTGCTTGAGGCGGTCCCGGACCGCCACCCCGCACGGCCCGGGCACCACGAAGGACACGGCCACCTCCCGTACACCACCCACCACATCACCCCCTCAAGGCCGCACCCCTGCCACCCAGCCCAACGAGCAACAGCCACCAAGGTCACCCATTCGACCCCAGAACCCCCGTTCCCACCCCCACCAACCCACCCACACGACTCACTCCCGCCCACCACCACTCACTTCAATGCAGTAGACCGACCGCGGCTCGCAACCCCCATAATGAAGGGAGACATCGGATGTCTTCTTCTGAGGTCTGATCCCGCCCGAATCCAGGAGGACCGTCATGGCTGTCACCGACGAGGCGATCGAGAAGATCAAGGGAATGATCGTCTCGGGTGCGCTACGGCCCGGCGACCGTCTGCCCAAGGAGAGCGAACTCGCGGCGGAGCTCGGGCTGTCCCGCAACTCGCTGCGCGAGGCGGTCCGCGCCCTTTCCCTGATCCGTATCCTCGATGTCCGGCAGGGCGATGGTACGTACGTCACCAGCCTCGACCCGCAGTTGCTGCTGGAGGCGCTGAGCTTCGTCGTGGACTTCCACCGCGACGACACGGTGCTGGAGTTCCTGGCAGTCCGCCGGATCCTGGAGCCGGCCGCCACGGCCATGGCCGCGACCCGGATCACCGAGGCCCAACTCGACCTACTGAGCTCCCAGTTGGACGCGCTCGGCGCGCAGCCCTCGGTGGAGGAGCTGGTCGCCTGCGATCTGGAGTTCCACCGCGGCATCGTGCAGTCGTCCGGGAACTCGGTGCTCTGCTCCCTGCTCGACGGTCTCTCCGGGCCGACGACCCGGGCCCGCGTCTGGCGCGGCCTGACCCAGGAGGACGCGGTCAGCCGCACGCTGCACGAGCACCGGGCGATCCTGTCGGCGCTGCGGGACCGGGACACGGAGGCTGCGCGGTCGTGGGCGACGGTGCATGTCGCGAGCGTGGAGCAGTGGCTGCGTTCGACGCTTTAGCGGCGCGTGCAGCGGGAAGGGGCGGGTAGGGGTGTTCTTCCCCTACCCGCCCCTTCCCATATCCGGAGCCCCGCCCCGGGCCTCGCGCCTCAAACGCCGGCGGGGCCGGATGTGCCCCGTCCGGCGTTTGCGGATCGGCCCTCAGTCCTGTTCCTCGCGGCTCGCGTAGCGCGAGGCGGCCAGGGCGATGATGATGATGGCGCCGTTGAGGAACTTCTCCCACTGGCCCGGAACACCGGCCAGCGTCATCACATTGACGACCAGCCGAAGGGTGAGCACGCCGGTGAGCGCGCCGAATATCGTGCCTCGACCTCCCTTCAGGCCGATTCCGCCGATCACGGCGGCCGCCATGACGTCGAAGATCATGTCTTTACCCTGTGAGGCCCCCACCGATCCGTAGTGGCCGGTGTAGAGAATGCCGGCGAAGGCCGCGAGCAGCCCGCCGATGGCCAGGACGATCCAGGTGATCCGGTCGACTCGGATGCCGGCTGCCCGCGCCGCCTCCGGGTTGCCGCCGATCGCGTAGAGCGAACGCCCGTGCCGCGTCCAGGCCAGCGCCGCGCCTCCGACGGCGAACAGCGCCAGGCAGATCCAGACGGCTGCCGGGGCACCGAGCCAGGCGGCCTTGCCCAGGTAGCTGAAGGAAGCCGGGACGTCGATGATCGACTTGCCCTCGGTGATGCCGATGTGGAGACCGCGCAGCATCATCAGCATGCCCAGCGTCGCGATGAAGCCGTTGACGCGCAGCTTCAGCATCAGAAAGCCGTTGAAGGCACCGATCGCGACTCCGGCCAGCAGACAGAGCGGGATCGCCGTCCAGGCGGGCATCACTCCCAGGCCTGCGAATCGATCGCCCTCCGCCGGCAGAACCAGCCACAGCGCGATGACCGGCGCGATACCGATCGTCGACTCCAGCGACAGGTCCATCCGCCCGCAGATCAGGATGAAGGCCTGGGCGAGCACCAGCAGGCTGAGCTCGGAGGACTGCTGGATGACGTTGATCAGGTTCTCGGAGGACAGGAACACCGGCGAGACGATGAACCCGATCACCATCAGCACCAGGATCACCGGCACCAAGGAGAAATCGCTCCACCGGATCAGCTTCAGCCGGTTCAGCGGGCTGTCGCCCGCGAGCGGACCCTTCAGCGCGCTCTCGATGTCTTCGGCCGCCGGGGGCCGTACCGTGCCGGTCATTCCCTTTCCCCCACACCTTCCATGGCGGCGACGAGTTCTGCGTCGGTCCACCCGCTTGCGAATGTAGCGACCACACGTCCGTGGAACAGGGCGAGTACGCGGTCGCAGACCCGTAGATCGTCCAGCTCGTCGGAGATGATCACTGCGGCGTTCCCCTGGTCGGCGACCTGCCGTACGACCCCGAGGAGCGAGTCCTTGGACTTGACGTCCACGCCCGCGGTGGGCCGGACCGCCACCAGCACACTGGGCTTGCGGGCCAGCGCGCGGGCGACCACCACCTTCTGCTGGTTGCCGCCGGAGAGCCCGGAGACGGGCTGCTCCGGCCCCTGGGTCTTGATGTCCAGCGAGTCGATCATGGCTCGGGCGAACTCCCTGGTACGGGAGGGCAGTACGGTCCCCCACGGGCCGAGCTGGTCGGTGACCGTGAGGGTGGCGTTCTCGGCGACGCTGCGTCCGAGGACGAGGCCCTGGTCGTGCCGGTCCTCGGGGATGTAGCCGATCCCGGCATCCAGCGCGTGCGGCACACTTCCCGAGCGCACGGCCGCACCGTGCACCCGGACCGTGCCGCCGCCCGCCTTGCGCATGCCCGACAGCACCTCGCCCAGTGCGGTGTTGCCGCTGGCGGCGGAACCGGCCAGGCCGAGCACCTCACCGGGGCGCACCTGGAGGTCCACTGGTTCGAACCAGCCCTCCAGGGTGAGCCCTTGGGTGCTCAGAACGGGTTGGACCGACGTGGCGGGCGGCGTGGCGGTGCCGGTCGCGTGCCAGGCGACAGCGCCGCCGGACTTCTCACCCGTCATCGCCGACACCAGTTCGTCCTTCGCGACGTCGGCGACCGGGGCGGTCAGGACGTGGCGAGCGTCGCGGTAGACGGTGACCGTCGTGCACAGTTCGTACACCTCCTGCAGATGGTGGGAGATGAAGAGGAACGCCACTCCCTGGCTCTGCAGTTCCCGAAGCTTGTCGAAGAGCCGCCCGATGCCCCGGGCGTCGAGCTGGGCGGTCGGCTCGTCGAGGATGATCAGCCGCGCGCCGAAGGACAACGCCCGGGCGATCTCGACGAACTGCCGCTGCTCGACGGCGAGATCGCGCGCCCGGGTGTTGGGGTCGACCTGGACGCCGTAGTCGGCGAGGAGTTGCTCCGCGCGCTTGCGCAGCCGCCCCCAGCTGATCCAGCGGGCGTTGTCGTCGAACCGGTTGAGGAAGAGGTTCTCGGCGACGGTCAGGTCGGGGACGACCATGGACTTCTGGTAGACGCATGCGACCTTCGACTGCCAGGCCGTGGTGTCCCCGAAGGCGGGCGCGGGCTCCCCGCCGAACGTGACCGTGCCGGCGTCCGCCTTGTGGAGTCCGGTCAGGACGCTGACCAGCGTCGACTTGCCCGCACCGTTGCGGCCGACGAGGGCGTGCGACTCACCGGGCTGCACGGTGAGCTTCACCCCGTCGAGCGCAACGGTCGGCCCGAAGCGTTTGACGACGCCTTCTGCCTGTACGGCAGGTGGTGGTGCCAGGTCCATGACTAGCTCTTCTTCTCCAGCTGATTGGCCCACAGTTTCGGGTCATCCACGTTGTCCTTGGTCACCAGGGGCGCGGGAAGCTGGTCCTCGAAACCATTGGGAATCTTGATGATGTTCGAGTCGTGGTCGGTCGGGCCTTCCTTGAAGGTCTTGCCGTCCAGGGCCGCCTTGGCGTAGTACAGGGCGTACTTCGCGTACAGGTCGGCGGGCTGGGAGATCGTCGCGTCGATCTTGCCCGCCCTGATGGCGTCGAACTCCTCCGGGATGCCGTCGTTCGAGATGATCGTGATGTGACCCGCCGCACCGGCCGGCTTCAGCAGCTTCTTCTGCTCCAGGAGCGCGAGCGTGGGCTGCAGGAAGACACCGCCGGCCTGCATGTAGATGCCGTTGATGTCGGGGTGCGCGGCGAGCGTCGACTGGAGTTTGGCGGACGCCACGTCGCCCTTCCAGTCGGTGGCCAGCTCGAAGACCTTGATGCCCGGGTAGTCCTTGTCCATGCAGGCCTTGAACGCCTGGGACCGGTCACGGCCGTTGATCGAGGACAGGTCGCCCTGGAACTCGACGACCTTGCCCTTGCCCTTCAGCTGCTCGCCGAGGTACTTGCAGGCGTTGGTGCCGTACGCCTTGTTGTCGGCGCGCACCACCATGTAGACGTTGCCCTTGTCGGGGCGGGTGTCGACGCTGACGACCGGGATCTTCTTGTCGTTCAGGGTGTTCAGCGACTCGGCGATGGCGCCGGTGTCCTGCGGGGCCATCACCACGGCCTTGGCGCCCTGGTCGGTGAAGGTCTGGACGTTGGCGACGAGCTTGCCTATGTCGTTCTGGGAGTTGGTCAGCGGCAGTGCCTTGACGTCGCCGGCCTTCACGCCCTTCTCGATGTAGCTCTGGTACGAGTTCCAGAAGTCGCTGTCGCTGCGCGGCAGGTCGATACCGACCTTCCCGGCGCCGGCGCCGTCGTCGGTGGACTCGCGGTTGCAGCCCGCGAGGGCAGTGACGGCCAGCAGTACGGCGCAGGCTGCCGCACTTGTCGTACGCACTCTCATTGGTGTCCCGTCCTTTGTGGAGTACCGGCTCGGTGCTGGGTTGGCAAAGACTGGTGCATGGGGCGGCTCAAGGGCTGGTGGAGCGGGGTCAGTCGGCGGCGGGCCGAAGCCGCAGGCCCTGCATGCCGCCGTCGACGGCGAGTGCCGTCCCGGTGATCGATGCGGCGGCGGGGCTCGCCAGGTAGACGATCGCGGCGGCCACCTCGTCGGCCGAGACCAGCCGTCCCAGCGGCTGGCGGGCGTTGAGGGCGGCGCGCTCGGCTGCCGGGTCGTCGGCCTGACCGAGGAGCCGGCCGATCCACGGGGTGTCCGCGGTACCGGGGTTGACACAGTTGACACGTACTCCTTCGCGGACGTGGTCGGCGGCCATGGCGAGAGTCAGTGACAGGACCGCCCCCTTGCTGGCGCTGTAAAGGGCGCGTTGCGGCAGCCCGGCGGTCGCCGCGATGGAGCAGGTCTGGGTGATGGAGACGGCACCGGGGCGGTCGGCGGCCGCGCGCCGCAGATGGGGCAGGGCGTGCCGGGCGGTGCGGACCATGCCGAGGACGTTGATGTCGAGGACGCGGGTCCACTCGTCGTCGTCGTTGTCCTCGACGGTGCCGATGGAGCCGATGCCCGCGTTGGAGACCAGGGTGTGCAGACCTCCCAGTTCGGCGGCGGCCCGGTCGACCGCGTCGCGTACGGCGTCGTCGTCGGTGACGTCCGCCTTGAGGGCGAGCGTGCCCGTGGGGGCGCCTGCGGTCTCCCGGTCGAGTACGGCGACGTCCGCGCCGCGCTCCAGCAGCAGGGTCGCGACGGCGGCCCCGATACCGGAGGCGCCGCCTGTCACCAGGGCGGACATCCCGTCGAAGTCCCTTGTACCGGTCATCGGTCGGCCTCCTCAGGCGTGCGGCGGGCCTGCCATACGGGGCCCTCCGGGTAGCGGTGTGCGGTGATCGAGGCGGGGAGCATCCGGGCGGAGAAGCCCGGGGAGCGCGGGGCGACGTAGCGCCCCGCTTCGATCACGGTGGGGTCGGCGAAGTGTTCGTGGAGATGGTCGACGTACTCGATCACGCGGTTCTCCCAGCTGCCGGAGACGGCCACATAGTCGAACATCGACAGGTGCTGCACCAGCTCGCACAGTCCGACGCCGCCCGCGTGCGGGCAGACCGGCACGCCGAACTTGGCGGCGAGCAGCAGGATCGCCAGGTTCTCGTTGACGCCCGCCACGCGCGCGGCGTCGATCTGGACGAAGTCGACCGCGTCGGCCTGGAGCAGCTGCTTGAACACGACTCGGTTGGCGACGTGTTCACCGGTGGCGACCTTGACCGGCTGGCCGGCCCGTACGGCGGCGTGGCCGAGGATGTCGTCGGGGCTGGTCGGTTCCTCGATCCAGTGCGGGTCGTACGGCGCGAGCGCGGTCATCCACTCCACCGCGTCGGCGACGTCCCACCGCTGGTTGGCGTCGACGGCGATCCTGATGTCCGGTCCGACGGCCTCCCGGGCCAGGGCGAGTCTGCGGACGTCGTCGCCGAGGTCTCCGCCGACCTTCAGCTTGATCTGGGTGAAGCCGTCGGCGACGGCCTCCTTCGCAAGCCGGACCAGTTTGTCGTCGGAGTAGCCGAGCCAGCCGGGCGAGGTGGTGTACGCGGGGTAGCCCTCGGCGCGCAGCCGTTCGGCGCGCTCGGTGCGGCCCGGTTCGGCGGCTTGCAGGATTTCGAGTGCCTCGCCGGGGGTGAGGACGTCGGTGAGGTAACGGAAGTCGACGAGGGAGACGAGCTCCTGCGGCGTCATTTCGGAGAGGAACTGCCAGACGGGTCGGCCCGCCTGCTTGGCGGCCAGGTCCCAGGCGGCGTTGATGACCGCGCCGGCCGCCATGTGCATCACGCCCTTCTCGGGGCCGAGCCAGCGCAGTTGCGAGTCATGGGTGAGCTCGCGGTACAGCGCGCCGAGATCGGCCGCGGTACGGGGAGCCGGGCGCCCGATCACGTACGGTCGCAACGCTTCGATGGCGGCTGCCATGACCTCGTTGCCGCGTCCGATGGTGAAGCAGAAGCCATGGCCCTCGATGACGGTCCCGTCTGCTTCCAAGCCGAGCGGGGTATCGGTACGCAGGACGACATAGGCGGCGGAGTAGTCGGGATCGGGGTTCATGGCGTCCGAGCCGTCCAGTTGCTCCGAGGTCGGAAAGCGGATGTCGTGGACCTCGAAGTCCGTGACGGTCTGACTCATGTGCGCCCCCAGGGGAATAACATCGGACCTCTGTTCTGGTCATCCGATGTATAGCGGTGCGACAGCCCCAACGTCCAGAGTTGAGACGAAATCCCCGGGACACAGCTCGGATGAATTCGGAGACTGATGCCCTGGCTGGACCGGTGATGCGCCCCGTGAGGCCGTGTTCACCCGGCCGTGCACAGGGGCTGCGGCGGGAGAGGCCGGAAGCCGTAAGGTTGGTGCGTACGCAAGGGAACTTCGGAAGGAGGCCTGGGTGATCGAGCTCGAGGGGGTTCCCGAGCTGATCGACCCGGTCATGGTGGCCGCGTTCGAGGGATGGAACGACGCAGGTGACGCCGCTTCCACAGCGGTCGCGCACCTGGACCGGGAGTGGAAGGGCGAGGTGTTCGCGGCGCTCGACGCCGAGGACTACTACGACTTCCAGGTCAACCGGCCGACGGTGTGGCTGGACGGCGGGGTGCGAAAGATCACCTGGCCCACCACCCGGCTCTCCGTGGTCCGCGTCGGCGGGGACAAACCCCGCGATCTCGTCCTGGTCCGCGGTATCGAGCCGTCGATGCGCTGGCGCTCGTTCTGCAACGAACTCCTGGGCTTCGCCCACGAGCTGGGCGTGGAGATGGTGGTGGTCCTGGGCGCACTGCTCGGCGACACCCCGCACACTCGCCCCGTGCCGGTCAGCGGAGTCACCTCCGACCCGGATCTGGCGCGGACCATGGACCTGGAGGAGACCCGGTACGAGGGCCCGACGGGCATCGTCGGCATCCTCCAGGAGGCCTGCACGCATGCCGGTGTGCCCGCGGTGAGCCTGTGGGCGGCGGTGCCGCACTATGTGTCGCAACCGCCGAACCCCAAGGCGACCATGGCGCTGCTGAACCGCCTGGAGGACCTGATCGGGCTGCGCATCCCCCTGGGCGAACTGCCCGAGGACGCACGGGCCTGGCAGCTCGGGGTCGACCAACTGGCCGCTGAGGACAGCGAAGTGGCCGAGTATGTGCAGACGCTGGAGGAGGCCAGGGACACCGCGGAGCTTCCCGAGGCGTCCGGCGAGGCCATCGCTCGGGAATTCGAGCGGTATCTGCGGCGCCGGGACGTCGCGCCCGGCCAGGCGCCCGGCGGGCACGCCACCGAGAGCGGCGACGCCTCGTATCTGCGTGACACGTCGAGCGGCCGGACCAGGCCGCCGAAGCCGCCGAAGCCGGAGCCGGGACCGCCGCAGGGAGCCGCGGGCGAGTCCGCTCCGGACGGGCCCTCCGACGACGACACCGACACCGGTCCCGGGGATTCATCGGATACGCCGGATTCATCGGAGGACTGAGGAACGGCACGGCAGTCCGTCGTGACCGGTCCAGCGCCGGGCGGGTGGGACCCGCCCGGCGCTGCGCTGTCAGGAACAGCTGAACCGCGCCGCCGCCCAGTCCCCGTGGTCGCCGGTCTTGGAACCGTTGGTGTCGGTGACCTTCAGGTGCACATGGCGCGCACCGGCGACGTCCACCTCGACCGGCACGGTCGCCGACGCCCCGGTCACCTTCGGCGACGTCCACAGCACCTTGCCGTCCGCCTCGACGGAGAAGGCCACTTCGCCGTAGCCGTTGATCTCGTCGTCGATCCCCGCGTCGGCGGTGAACGTGGTGCAGCGCCCGCCGAGATAGACCTCGATGTCGGAGTCGGCGTGAGAACCGATCCCCTTCTCGTACGTCTTCCCGGCGAGGGTGAGGGTGTGCCCGTCGGTCGCACCCGACTCGCCGTTGCTGCGGTCGCGTTCGGCCGGCCCGTAGCCGTTGGTCGACTTCAGCCAGACCAGATCGCTCGCCCAGGTGTCGGCGGTCGGGGGCTGGGGCATCACCGCGGCCGCGAACCGCTGGACGGTGGTGCGGGCTTCACCCGCCGCCCGGTAGCGGGCGACCGCGCTGATCCGGGCCTCCCCGGCCACGGCGTCCTTCGCCGGAGTGACTGCCAGCTCGACCCGCCGGGTGGTGCCCGCCGGGATCCGGTCCACGGTCTTCGCCGGGGTGACCTGCCAGCCCTCGGGGACGTCCAGGGTGACCGCGGCGTCCGTCACATCGGCGCTGCCCGCGGTGACATCGACGGCCACGGTGCCCTCGACTCCCGCTCCGACCTCCTGCGCGTCCGGTGCGGAGACGACGGCCGTGGCGGACGCCTTCCTGCCACCGACGGCGCTGGTGCCCTCCAGCTTCAGGCTGAACTTCCGTTCTGTGCTCAGCGGCGCGGTCTTGATCTTCACCACGCCACCGCGGTCGTCCTGGTCGTACCACCAGCCCTGCTTCGCGGTCCGGTACGCGGCCGCGGAGCCCAGCCGGGGCAGTGTGCCGTTCAGTTTGACGGCCCTCGGTGCCGACCCGGTGTGCACGCTGAACTCGTACGGTCGCCTGCTCTGCTTGCCGGTGAAGTCCCCCTTGCTCTCGCCGATGTTCACGGTGATGTCGCCCGCGCCCCGGACGGGTGCGTCGACGTCGGCCCGCTGGGTGGCGTACTTGCCGTCGCGGTGTTGGCGGGTGACGCCGTCGTCCTCGTACAGCGTGAAGGAGGACCTGCCCTGCGGGTAGATGTCCCAGGCCAGCGAGGAGTCGCTCGTGCGGTCCTGGTACGAGCGGATGCCCGGCCACATCGGCACGGCGGCACCGGCCTTCACGAAGAGCGGGAGGGTGTCGAGCGGGGCACTGTAGTGGTCGACGGTGGTCGGCCCCTCGTACGTCCGGCCGCTCCAGTAGTCGATCCAGGTGCCCTTCGGCAGATAGATCCCGTCGCGGCGGGTGCTGTCCTGGTAGACGGGTGCGACGAGGAAGTCCTCGCCGGACATGAACTCGTACTTCGCCGCGTCCGTCGCCGCCTTGGGGTCGTCCGGGTACTCGAGGACGAGCGGGCGCACCATGCCGACGCCGGTCTTGGTCGCCTCGTGTGCGTACGAGTACTGGTACGGCAGCAGCGACTCCTTGAGCTTGAGGTAGTCGCGGTTGATGGAGGTGTACGGCTCGCCGTACCGGTAGGGCTGCTTGTCGCTGGCCGCCCAGCCGTCCATGGTCATCGTGGTGCCGAGGAACATCTTCCACTGCAGGTCACGGGTGTACGTCTTGGCGCTGCCGCCGAAGATGCCGTCCACGTCGCCGGTGGTGTAGGCGAGGCCGGACATCGTGGCGCCCGCATAGGTCGGGATCTGCCAGCGGATGTAGTCCCAGGTGCCGTACTGGTCACCGGACCACTGGACGCCGCAACGCTGCGCCCCCGACCAGCTCTCGGGGGCGTATGTGAAGCCGCGGGCGTCGCTGTTGTCCTCGATGCCCTTGTACGCGTCCTTGCAGCCGTCGAGAGCGAACTTGTAGCCCGAGCCGACCCACGCGACGTCGAGCTTGGCCACCCGCTGACCGGCCTTGACCTGGTCGGCGATCTTGTCGATGCCGTCCTCGGTCCACAGCCCGAGCTGCATGCCGCGGTCCTGGAGGCCCTTGGAGGTCTCGGCGAGGTCCTCGTAGCCGCAGCCGTAGCCGTCGTTGACGAGCATCCAGCCGTTCGGCATGTCGTGCTCGACGTAACCGTCGGCGACCTTCAGGGCGTCCAGGGTGCGGCGCTCGCCACGGTTGGCGTTGTGCAGATAGCAGTCGGCGTCGCCGATCTCCATTCCGTACACGGGCGGCAGGAAGGGCTTGCCGGTGAGCTTCGTGTACTGGCCGATGACGTCCTTGGCGTCGTCGCCGGCGAAGTAGTAGGCGTCGAAGCGCTGTTCCTGTGCGCTGGTGGTCACCGGGTCGGTGAACGCGTAGGTGTTGGGTGCGTAGGTGTTGCGGAAGACGCCGTATCCGGCCGAGGAGAGGTAGAACGGCACTGAGTTGGGGTGGCCCCCGTCGTCCCAGTTGTAGTCGACGCCGACCTCGACGGTCTGGCCTCGGTGCGAGGTGTTGCCGCGGCCGTTCTGCATCCCGGCGCCGTAGAACTGCTCGTCGGCGCCGCGGGCCAGGGTCTGGGTGGTCCGCTTCCCGTCCCAGCTCAGCCCCTTGGCCTCGGACCAGACGAGGCTGCCGTCGGCCCGCCGGAGTTCGAAGCGCAGCGGCGACTTGTAGGCACGTAGGGTGATGCTGCCGGTGGAGAGTTCGTAGCGGTCGCTCCTCTCCTTCCACCGGGTGTGCGGCGGGGCGCCCTGCGGCAGGACCATGTCGTCGCCGGTCGGGTCGGCGAACGTACCGTCCGGAGCCAGTTCGATGCGGAAGGTCTCGGCGGAGACGAAGCTGACGCGGGCCTCGGCGGCGCCGGCTTCGAGGTGGTAGACGGGCCCGTCGGCAAGGAAGCCGGTGAGATCACCGACCGTCGTGGCGTCGGGCTCGGCCGACTCGGCCTGTGCGCTGCCAGGTCCCGCGAAGACGGCGACCAGTCCCAGCAGAGCTGCAACTGCCGCCACTCTGATGCGCGTTGATGATTGCATAGAGCGCTTTTAGCGCAGCCGCGAGCATTTGACCATGGACAAAACAGAACCGGCCCCGAACTTCGTGGAGAAGTCCAAGGCCGGTCACCGGACGGAAACAGACGAGTTGTTACAACGGGCTAGAGCGCGACACCCAGCAGCGCGTCGACGGTGCGCGACACAAGACCGGGTGCGCCCTCGTCCATACCGCCCTCGGCGATCTGGCGCTCGGCCCAGCGGTCCACGGCGGCCAGGGCGGCCGGGGCGTCCAGGTCGTCGGCGAGGGCCTCACGGACCTCCTCGACCAGGACGTCGGCGGACAGCCCGTCGGGCCGGGAGACGGCGGAACGCCACCGTCCGAGCCGCTCGACGGCGTCGGCGAGCACCTGATCGGTCCACTCCCAGTCCGACCGGTAGTGGTGCGAGAGCAGGGCCAGCCGGATCGCGGCCGGGTCCACACCGTCCCGGCGCAGCGCCGATACGAAGACCAGGTTGCCCCGGGACTTCGACATCTTCTCGCCGTCCAGGGCCACCATCCCGGCGTGCACGTACGCCTTTGCGAACGGGTGCTCGCCGGTCAGCACCTGGGCGTGCGAGGCGCCCATCTCGTGGTGCGGGAAGGCGAGGTCGGACCCGCCTCCCTGGACGTCGAAGCCCATGCCGAGGTGGTCCAGGGCGATGGCCACGCACTCGATGTGCCAGCCGGGCCGGCCCGGGCCGAGCGAGGCCCCGTCCCAGCTCGGCTCGCCCTCGCGGGCGGCCATCCACAGCATCGGGTCGAGCGGGTTCTTCTTGCCCGGGCGCTCCGGGTCGCCACCGCGCTCTGCGGAGAGCAGCCGCATCGCCTCGGCGTCCAGGTTGGACACCTCGCCGAAGTGCGGGTCGGCCTCGACGGAGAAGTACACATCGCCGTCGAGCTCGTAGGCGGCGCCGGCGTCCCGGAGGCGTTCGACGAGCGGGACGATGCCGGGTATCGCCTCCACCGCGCCGATGTAGTGCTCCGGCGGAAGCATGCGCAGGGCGGTCATGTCCTCGCGGAAGAGGGCCGTCTCGCGTTCTGCGAGCTCGGTCCAGTCCTGACCGTCGCGCACGGCCCGCTCCAGCAGCGGATCGTCCACGTCGGTCACATTCTGGACATAGTGAACCTGCCGCTTGGTGTCGAGCCACACGCGCTGAACGAGGTCGAACGCGTTGTAGGTCGCCGCATGACCCATGTGGGTCGCGTCGTACGGCGTGATGCCGCACACGTAGATGCGGGCGACGGGACCGGGGTCAAGAGTGATCCGTCCGCCGGTCGCGGTGTCGTGGATCCGAAGGTCGCGGCCCTTGCCAGGCAGGGCGGGGACCTCAGAAGCGGGCCAGGCATGCATGCCATGAGCGTAACCGGACGTTGCTTCCGGATACGAACCGGATACGGGATCCTGGCCGGAGAGGCGGTCTTGCGCGTGCCGGGTGTTCGCTCCCCGCCCCGCCCCTTCCCCAGCCGGGGCACGGCCCCGGGCCTCCTGAAAGACGTCCTCGGACGCCGGGCGGGCCGAAAAAGATGTCCTGGATCGCCGGACGGGCTCGATGTGGCCGTCCCGGCCCGACCGCGGATTCCAGCCGGTCCGGCCGTCCAGCCCCTCCGGCGCTCGACTCGAGGAGCGGGGTCCGGGCCGGCCCCGAGGAATCCAGCCCGCCCGGCGCCTGAGGACACCGGGGTCAGGGGCGGAGTCCCGGTTCAGGGAAGGGACGGGCAGGGGAAGCGCAACGCCCCCGTCACACCGGCGGCCACGGTATGGACGGCCACCCCCCACTCGGCTCCGGATGCCGCCCCGCCACCCGCAGCGCCTCCACCCTCCCCCGCAATGCATCGATCTCCACCGCAGTGATCAGCTCCGCCAGTCGGGTGACCAGCGCCGTCCCCGGCACGAGTTCCTCCGCCAACCGCCCCAGCACCTCGACGGCCTCGGCCGTCAACGGCTCGCCCGCCCACCCCCAAAGCAGCGTCCGCAGCTTGTCGTCCGCGTTGAATGTCACACCGTGGTCGATGCCGTACAGCCGGCCGCCGGGCGCGGGCAGCAGGTGACCGCCCTTGCGGTCACCGTTGTTGATCACCGCGTCGAGCACCGCGAGCCTCCGCAGCCTGGGGTCGTCCGCGTGCACCAGCAGGGCCGTCTTCCCCTCGCCCACCTCGGCGAGGGCGATGGCCTTCCACCCGTCCGCCGGCTCCTCGTCCTCGACGAGCGCCAGCAGCGGGGAGTCGCCGTCCGCCGATTCCCCGGCAGGCGCCTCGATCCACAGCTGGCACATGCCCTCCCCGTACGGTCCGTCCCTCAGCACGGTCGGCGGCACCAGCCCCCACCCCATCGCCTCGGAGATCTCGTACGCGGCGACCTCCCGCTGGGCGAGTGTGCCGTCGGGGAAGTCCCACAGCGGCTGTTCCCCGGCGACGGGCTTGTAGACGCAGGTCCGTTCCTCGCCCTCGTACGCGACGGTGCAGTAGAGCACCGCGTTGGACGCCCCTCGGACCTGACCGAGGACGGTGAGCTGTCCCTTGGTGAGCAGGTCGACCAGCTCGGCGTCCGTCAGGCTCCCCGGCGGTATCCGTTCTGGCGCGGGCATACATGTCCTTCCGGGTCGAGCGGCAGGCTGCACAGCGGGCACGGCGGACGGCCGGCGTTGACGACGTCCAGGGCGCGCTTGGCGAACGCGCGGGCCTGCGCGCCGCTGAGCCGGACCCGGAGCATCGGCGGACCGTTCTCCTCGTCCTGCAGCATCCGCTCCTCGGCCTCCGCGAGATCGTCGTCGGAGTCCGCGTCCAGCTCGACCAGGGCCTGCGCCTCGACGATCATGCGCTGCTCCTCGCCGTCCCAGGCGAGTGCCATGGTGCCGACCCGGAACTCCTCCTCGACGGGCACGTCCAGCGGCGCGGTGTCGGTCACATCCAGCGGTGCCACGGCGGGCACCGGTGAGTTCCCGCCGGTCCGCCGCACCACCTCGTCGAGGAGCTCGTCGATCCGTTCGGCGAGCGCGGCGACCTGGGTCTTCTCCAGGGCCACGCTGGTGACACGTCCGCCTGAGGAGGCCTGCAGGAAGAACGTACGACGTCCAGGCAGCCCGACCGTACCGGCCACGAAGCGGTCCGGGGGGTCGTAGAGGAACACCTGACGGGACACGTCCTGTCTCCCTTGAGTATTGACGGCAAATGAGGGGCGGCCGGGGTCCGGGAAGTCCCCCGGACGGGCGCCTACGGAGCGTCCACCCTACTGCGCGAAGCGATCACGGCGCCCCAGCGCCGCCCCCGACCGTCGCATCCGTATCCGCATCGGGGCCTGCACTCTGTTCGTGCGGCTCCAGCGAGGCGAAGTCCCCGGTGTCGCCGAGCCGCAGCAGGAAGGGCCGCAGCCGGGTGTACCGGATCGCGGTGACCGAGCAGGGTTCGGCCTGGATCCGCTGGAAGAGGTCGAGGTGCATCCCGAGTGCGTCGGCGACGAGGGACTTGATGATGTCGCCGTGCGAGCACATGACGTACACGGCTCCGTCGCCGTGCTCGGCCTCGATCCGGGCGTTCCAGTCCCGTACGGCGTCGACGGCACGCGCCTGCATGGCGCGCATCGACTCGCCGCCGGGGAACGCCGCGGCCGAGGGGTGCTGCTGCACGACGGCCATCAGCGGCTCGTCGGTGAGTTCCGCGAGTTTGCGCCCCGCCCAGTCTCCGTAGTCGCACTCGCTGATCCGCTCCTCGGTCTGCAGCGGCAGCCCGGGCCGGGCGTCGAGCAGCGGCTGCATCGTCTCCCGGCACCGCTGCAGGGGGCTGCTGACGACAGCAGCGAGGGTCAGTGAGGCGAGTCGCCCGGGCAGCGCGGCGGCCTGCGCGGCGCCGCGCTCGTCGAGCGCGACACCTGGGGTCCGGCCCGCGAGCACCCCGGCCGTGTTGGCGGTGGAGCGTCCGTGGCGTACAAGGATCAGGGTGGGCATACGGGCCAGCGTAGGCCGACGTTCCCCGGAAGGTGCGCCAGGGCCCGGAGCAGGGAAGAATGCGCGCCGTGATTGTGGACTGTGCCATCTACCGGGACGGGCGTCGTACCGACGGACCCGCCGATTTCTCCGATGCCCTCGACGAGGCACGGGCCACCGGGGACGCTTTTCTCTGGATCGGACTGCACGAGCCCACGGAGAAGGAGTTCGACCTCGTCAGCAGCGAGTTCGGGCTGCACCCGCTGGCCGTGGAGGACGCGCTGAGCGCGCACCAGCGGCCCAAGCTGGAGGTGTACGACGACTCCCTCTTCGTGGTCATCAAGCCGGTGGTGTACGAGCCGGAGAGCGACACGGTCAGCACCGACGAGCTGATGCTCTTCATAGGCGATTCGTTCGTCGTGACGGTCCGGCACGGGGAGAGTGCACCGCTCGCCGAGGTACGGCGCCGGCTGGAGGCCGAACCGGAGGTGCTCAGGCACGGGCCGACCTCGGTGCTGTACGCGGTCAGCGACGCCGTCGTCGACCACTACATCGATGTGGCGGCCGAGCTCCAGGTCGACCTGGAGGGGCTGGAGACCGAGGTGTTCGCACCGAGCGGCAGCGTGGACACCAAGAACACCGCATCGCGCATCTACACCTTTAAGCGGCAGGTGCTGGAGTTCCGCCGGGCCACCGGCCCGCTGAGCGCACCCATGGGCCGGCTGGCGAGCGCCAGTGTGCCGTTCGTCCACGAGCACTCGCAGCCGTTCTTCCGGGACGTGAGCGACCATCTGACGCGCGCCAACGAGCATGTGGAGGGGCTGGACCGGCTCCTCTCCGACATCCTGTCCGCACATCTGGCGCAGACGGGGCTGCGGCAGAACGACGATATGCGGAAGATCTCGGCCTGGGCGGCCATGGCTGCCGTTCCGACCATGGTGGCGGGGATCTACGGCATGAACTTCGACCACATGCCCGAGCTGCACTGGGTGTGGACCTATCCGACGGTGATCGTGCTGATGGGCTGTGCGGTCTTCGGCCTGCACCGCATGTTCAAGCGCCGCGGCTGGCTCTGAGGCGGCGACGGAACCGCACGACGCGGACGGACTGCACGGACTGCGCGGCTCAGGCGTACTCGGGCGCCGGGACCGGCGGGCCGCCCAGCGCGTCGGGCCGCTCGGGCGGTGCCAGGCTGACCATGCGCCGCCAGCCGACGAGGCGTTCGTACGCGTAGATGCCGCGGATCCCGGCGGCCAGCACCGCCGCCTTGGTCCTGGGCCAGCCCAGGATGCGGCCCATGTGGTCCATCACGGCGAGGCTCACGTCGCGGTACACCCGGATCTCGGTGAGCGCACACTCCCGCAGGATGCGCTGGATCGTACGGCCGTGTCCGGATCGGGCGAGGCGGAGCAACTCCTCGTGGCAGTAGGACAGATGGTTGTCCTCGTCGTTCGAGATCATCTTCACCGCGCGGCCCAGCTCGGGGTGGTCGGCGAAGTGCCTGAGGAGCAGTGCCATCTGTTCGGAGGCGCGCTGCTCGGTGACTCTGCTGTGCGCGAGATACGTGATGATGTCCTGCTCGGTGAGGGATTCGTCGCGCTTCAGCTGCTCGTGAGCGAGGCCTATGCCGTGCTGTTCCAGGAGCATCGTGTAGTCGGTCTCGTGCGGCACCTCGACCGGCTGCAGCCCGCGCCTCTTCAGCAGGGCGTTGAAGATCCGGCCGTGCTTGTCCTCGTCCGCACCATGTCTGGCGATCTTGGGGACGAGGGCGCGCTGGCTCTCGGGGGCGAGGGCCGCGATGCGGCCGTTCTCCCAGCCGCCCTGCGACTCGCCGCCGGCGGCGATCGAGCAGAAGAGCCGGAACGATTCGTCGTTGTCGAGGATCTCCTGGAACAGGTTCTTTGCCGAGAGCATCGCTGGCGCCTCCGTGCCGGTGACCGCAGAAGGAAAGTCAAATGCGGTACGGAGAAGTAGGCAACCGGAGTGCGGTTCGACAGGGCCGAACGGGCGGAGCGTAACCGATGACGGCGTGGCGCGTTGTGTTGCGTAACGGCCGTGGCGGGGAAGACCCCCGAGCCCCCACCACGGCCGTAGTGCTGCGCGCAGGCGGTTACGCGAGGCCGGACAGCTCCAGGGCGTCCGTACCGGCGCGCAGGGCGGCGAGCCGCTCGTCGAGCGTGAAGCCGGCCGGGGCGAGGGTCAGCGTGGTGACACCGGCGGCGGCGTAGGCCTGCATCCGCTCGGCGATCCGCTCGACCGAACCGAGCAGTGTGGTCTGGTCGATCAGCTGGTGCGGTACGGCGGCCGCGGCGCCGTTCTTGTCGCCGGACAGATACTTGTCCTGGATCTCGGCGGCTTCCTTCTCGTACCCCATGCGCTGGGCGAGCTGGTTGTAGAAGTTCTGCTTGCGGCTGCCCATGCCGCCGACATACAGCGCGGTGTACGGACGGAACATGTCGGCGAGCCCGTTGATGTCGTCACCGACGGCCAGCGGCAGCGTCGGGCAGACGTCGAAGCCCTCCATGGTCTTCCCGGCCTTCTCGCGGCCCGCCCGCAGGTGCTTCACGGCGGTGTCCTCGAGGTGTTCGGCGGACGGGAAGATCAGCAGCGCACCGTCGGCGATCTCGCCGGTCTGCTCCAGGTTCTTCGGGCCGATCGCGGCGATGTACAGCGGAATGTGCTCGCGCTGCGGGTGGACGGTCAGCTTGATGGGCTTGCCCGGGCCGTCCGGGAGCGGGAGCGTCCAGTGCTCGCCCTCGTACGAGAGCCGCTCGCGGGACATCGCCCGGCGGACGATCTCCACGTACTCACGGGTGCGGGCCAGCGGCTTGTCGAACTTGACGCCGTACCAGCCCTCGGAGACCTGCGGTCCCGACACACCGAGGCCGAGGCGGAACCTGCCGCCGGAGAGCGAGTCCAGGGTGGCGGCGGTCATCGCCGTCATGGCCGGCTGACGGGCCGGGATCTGCATGATGGCGGAGCCGACGTCGATGGACTCGGTCTGGGCTGCGACCCAGGCCAGTACGGTCGGGGCGTCGGAGCCGTACGCCTCGGCCGCCCAGCAGACGTCGTAGCCGAGCAGGTCGGCCTCCTGGGCGACAGCAAGGTTGTCGCCGTCCATTCCCGCGCCCCAGTAACCGAGATTGATGCCGAGCCGCATAGCCGCTCCCCTTACTGATCAGTAACGTCCCTGTGCCGGGGACTCTAGCGCGCGGCAACGGGATCCGGCAGGGGCGACTTGGCCCTGGTTGTCCACAGGCTTCCGCCGAGTGGGGCTCTGGCCAGTAATCTCAGCGCCCATGGAGCAGAGGCATCTCGGCCGCACCGGCCTTCGAGTGTCCCGGATCGGGCTCGGCACCCTCACCTGGGGCCGGGACACCGACGAGCACGACGCCGCCGAACAGCTGAAGGCCTTCTGGGAGGCGGGCGGCACGCTGGTCGACACAGCCGATGTGTACGGCGGTGGCGAGGCCGAGTATCTGCTGGGGCGGCTCGTCGAGGGGCTGGTGCCGCGGCACGATCTGGTGATCGCCACCAAAGCGGGCAGCGTGGCCGATCCGTACCGCCGTTTCAACGGCTCGCGCGGGCATCTGCTGGCCGCGCTGGACGCCTCGCTGGAGCGGCTCGGTACGGATTACGTGGACTTGTGGCAGGTACACGCCTTCGACCCGGTGACTCCGCTGGAGGAGACCCTTCAGGCGGTGGACCTGGCGGTGTCCACCGGCCGCGCCCGGTACGCGGGGGTGTCCAACTTCTGTGGCTGGCAGCTGGCCAAGGCGGCGACCTGGCAACTCGCCTCGCCCGGAGTGCGCACCCGGCTGGCCAGTACGCAGATGGAATACTCACTGCTGCAGCGGGGCGTGGAGCGCGAGGTGCTGCCGGCCGCGCTCGATCTGGGCGTGGGGCTGCTGCCGTCGTCCCCGCTGGGCCGCGGGGTGCTGACCGGCAAGTACCGGACGGGCACTCCGGCGGACTCGCGCGGCGCCTCGGAGGTGCTGGCCCCGTTCGTCGAGCCATATCTCGACGACCCGGCGAGCCGCATCGTGGACGCGGTGGCCACGGCGGCCGACGGACTGGCCACGACGACCCTGCAGGTGGCGCTCGCCTGGGTCCGGGACCGGCCGGGAGTGGTGGCCCCGATCGTCGGCGCGCGCAACGCGCAGCAGCTCACGGAGGCATTGTCAGTGGAGGCGCTTAGTCTTCCTGACGAGATCTGCCAGGCGCTCGACGATGTGTCGGCGCCCGTGCACCGCTATCCCGACCAGGACTGGAGCACGCTGTGACTGCGCTTCCCCGGGGGGAAACCCCTGGCCCCTCGGCCGCCGCCGACGACGACACCGTTGTCGCGGACACCGCTGCCGCCGCACCCGACCCGTCCGCCGAGGACGTGGGAGGCGACGCGGGCGGGGCGGCCACGGAACCCGAGGCGGAGAAGAAGGACGGGACGGACGCGGCCGGCGCAGCGGACTCCACCGACGCGGCCGACGGCGAGGCGGCCGCCGCCGCGCTCTCCGAGGCCGAGGCCGAGCTCGCTGCCCAGCGTGAGTTGCGGGAGCGGATCGAGAAGCGCAAGGCCGAGAAGGGCGGTCCCATCGCGGCCGGCGCCAAGCTGAGCGGACCGGCCGCCGATCTCCTGGCGGCGGTGCGCGCCGTGGAGAGCGGCGAGAAGCCCGGTGCGGTGTTCTTCGACGCACCCGCGCCCACCCCCCGCCGGGTCGCTCCCGCACCCGCACCGGTACGCCCCCGTGCACCCGAGCCGGTCCGGGCGCCGCAGGGCGCCTCCGCGGAGGCCGTGGCCGCGGTGTCGGCCGTGCTGGCCGAGGGCGGGGCGCCGGAGGCTCTGGCGGGCCCGGCGGCACAGACGCTCGGCGCTCAGGCGGCCGACGTGCTGCGTGAGGACCCGTGGCAGCTGCTGGCCGTCGCCGGCGTCCGGCCCGAGCAGGCCGACGGCTTCGCGCGGGCCCTGCTGGGCGCCGGTTGCGGTCCGGACGACGAGCGGCGGACGGCGGCGCTGGTCGGCTGGCTGCTGGAGCGCGCCGCGCTGCAGGGGCATACCGCGCTGGACGCCTCTGCGGTGCGGGCCGCGCTCGCCGAGCGTGCGGTGACCGACCCCGAGGCAGCCGTGCAGCACGCTGTCGCCGAGGGCGTCGTGCTGGTCTTCCAGGAGGGTCCGGACGAGCTGGACGACGAGGGGGCGGAGGAGCTCGCCGGCGAGCCGGCCGAGGACAGCGCCGGGCAGGAGCCGCCGCAGGTGCTGCTCGGCCTCGACCGGTACGCGCTCGCCGAGGAGAGTCTCGCCGACGGTCTGGCGCGGCTGGTCAACGCCTGTGAGAAGGATGCCGACTGGTCGGAGGCGGCCGCGGCCGCCGGTTCCCCCTCGGCGGCCGAGCTGATCCGCACCGTCGCGGCCGGTGGTCTCGTCGCGCACACCGGCGGTGAGGCGGCCAGGGCCGAACCCGCCGCGCTGATCACCACCGCCCGCTCCCTCGGGCTGCGGGCCGTCGGCGCCACCCACAGCGTGGACGGCAGGCGGCGGCTGGCCGAGGCGCTCGACGACCCGTCGGCGGCCGTCACCCTCGCCGGGCTGCTGTCCGGTGCGGAGGGCCCCGGCCGGGACGAGGAGGGGGCGATCGCCGTCGACCTGCTGGTCGTGCTGGACGCCCCGCAGCTGGATGTCGAGACGGCCGCGATCCTGGTGGAGTCTCTCGCCGACGGCACCCGGCTGGTGCTGAGCGGCGATCCGGGGGTGCTGGGCTCGGCGGGTGCGGGCCGGGTGTTCGCGGATGTGCTGGCCGCCCGCGCGTGCCCGCAGGTGGTCTCCCGTACGCCGGATCCCGGTCCGATCGGCGAGCTGGTCTCCGGGATCGGCATCGGCGAGCTGAACCAGGTGGAAGCGCCCGGCAAGGAAGTGGTGATCGTCCCCGTGCACGACGCGGGCGAGGCGGTGCACCGCACCGTGCAGCTGGTCGCCGACTCGGTGCCGCGCGCCATCGGCGTACCGTCGGCGGACACGCAGGTGATCACCGTCGGGCACGGCGGCCCGGCGGGCACCCGGGCACTCAACGCAGCACTCAAGCAGCGGCTGAACGCCGGTCCCGGACGGTTCGGCGGCTTCGACCCGGGCGACCGGGTCGTGCACATCCCGACGCCCGGCAGGACGGTCCCCGGTGTGGTCGTCTCGGCCGATGCCGAGGGCCTGCATCTGGACTGCGCGGGCACGCCGGTCGTCGTACCGCAGGAGCGGGTGGAGTCGTCGGTACGCCACGGCTGGGCCCTCAGCGCCCACCAGGCGGCCGGGATGCGGTGGCCGGCGGTGGTCGTCGTGCTGCCCGGTGACGCCGCACAGGGGCTGAGCCGGGCGTGGGTCTACACCGCTTTCAGCCGTGGGGAGCGGCATCTGTCCGTGGTGCACGGGGTGGACCAGGCGCTGCCGCGCGCGGTGGCCCAGTCCCCGTCCCAGGACCGCACGACCCGGCTGCGCGCTCTGCTGGAGGCACTGCCGACGGCCACCGTCTAGAGGACCGGAGGGCCGGAGGACCGCACACGCGGTCCTCCGGCTCCGTCCGCGACAAGATCAGGAGCTGTCGGTCGCCAGGTCGTCCAGCTCCTCGTCGAGGTCGTCCTCGTCGAAGACGGAGCTGACGTCGAAGCGGCAGACCACCAGCTGTGGGTCGGCCTCGTCGAAGGGGGCGCTGAGCCACTCCCCTGCCTCGGGCAGCTCCTCGGCCGCCGAGACCCAGAGCGTGGAGTCGCCCTCCTCCAGGCCGAACTCCTGGTGCCGGGAGGCGATCTCGTCCGGTTCGTACTCGCCGAAGAGCACACCGAGCGCCGCGTGGACACTGGCTCCGGCCGCGGCGCCCGTCCCACTGCCACGGTCGCCCGGATCCGCGTCGACGATCCGCTGCGCCTGTGCGAGCAGCCGGGGCGGCTCCACCACCGCGTAGTCGCGGCGGATCAGCACGCTGAGCGCGTTCGGCTCCTCGGGGCCGGAGTACGGCGGCATGGAGTCGTCGACACCGGGGATCTCGAAGGGGGTGACCTCGTCGTAGCGGTCGTAGAGGAGTTCGTCGTAGACCTCGGCCGCAGCGGCCAGTGCGTTGAACGCGTCGTAGACGGCCGGGTCGTCGTCCCCGGACCGGCGCTCGACCGCCTCGAGGTGGTGGTCGAGCGCGGCTTTGACGGCATCGGCGGCGGCGCGTACCTCGGCAGCGGTGGGCTGCGCAGCATCAGACATAGTGCAGACGCTATCCGTACTCAGCCTCTGCCCGCACAATAGATGCGATGCCGGAATACGAATTTGTCGACGTGTACGTGCCGCGCGGGGTGTCCCGGAAGGAGACGGCCCGCCTGCTGACCGACCATGCCGAGTACGGGCACTGGGAGTTGGACCGATTGACGCTGCGCCGCGACGGCAGCCGCAGGGTGCGGCTGCGCCGACGGATCATCCGCCAGCTACGGGCCACCTGGTGAGACGAAGCGGGCCCCGCATCCGCGGGGCCCGCTCGTTTCGTTCCGTTCCTGCTGCGCCGGTGTCCGTCCTGCCGCTACGCGGACATGCGGGAGCGGCGGTACAGCACCGTACCCGCGCCCGCCAGCAGCAGGCCCGCACTCGCCGGGACGAGCAGGTCGAGCCCGCCCGCTCCGGTGTGTGCGAGCTCGACCGCCTGGGGCGCGGGTGCGTTCGGGTGCAGCCCGAACCCCGTGAGCCCCATGGGGGTGGGCTTGCCCGGGGTGACGCGCGTGACCGGCGGTGGTGCGACGTCCGGGTCGTTCTCGCAACTGTTGCCGGAGGACGGGCTGAGGAGTCCGCCGATGGTGATGCTGTTCCCGCAGGCGTTCACGGGGATGTCGATGGGCGCCTGGACGGTGTTGCCCGAGAGGATGCCGGGCGAGCCCTGCGTGTACCCCTCAGCGGTCGCCCCGTCCCTGCTGCCGCTGCCGACGGCCCGGTGCTTGCCGGTTCCCGGCCCGAGGTCGACTGCCGACGTGTCCTGGGCCCTGTGGTTCGATGCCCGGCTGTCCGATGCGGGGGCGGCCGAGCCGTGTCGGCTCGAAGTCTCGCTTCCCGAACCGCTTCCGCAAGCGTTTCCGGCCGCGGGGTTGAGCAGTCCGACGACACTCACGGAGTTACCGCATGCGTTGACCGGTACGTGGACCGGGATCTCGACCGAATTCCCTGACAGCACCCCCGGGGAATTCGATGCGTCGCCGGTCGCTCCTGCGTCGGCGTGCGCATAGCCACCACTCAGCGCGAGCACTCCGCCCGCTGCCGCCATGGTGATCAGGCCTTTACGCGTGACCTGTCGCATAGGTTGTTCCTGCCTTCTGACCTTCCGGAAAACCCCCGGACTCGACCGTGCGGGGGGCGGAGTGCCCGGTCGGCCCCGGAGTGCATGGTGTGCACCCCGGGGCCGACCGGGCTCAAACCCTTACGGGTTGATGCACAACATCAGCCGTTGACGCAGCCGTTGCCGAAGGCGGGGTTGAGCAGCCCGATCACGGAGATCGTGTTGCCGCACACGTTCACCGGCACGTGCACGGGAACCTGGATCGTGTTGCCCGAGATCACACCGGGGCTCCCGACAGCGGCACCCTGCGCGCCCGAGTCGGCGACGGCCATGCCCGCACCCGCGAGCACCAGACCGCCAGTGACTGCCGCAGCAGCGACGACCTTCTTGATCATTATTCCTCCTAGTTGGCAATGCGGCCCCAGCCGCGGACCGCATCACCTGTAACGAGGAATAAGTAATGGGGCTACGAGCGTATGGTTCCTTTCACTCGTTCCGGTCACGTACGCACACGCTGGCGATTACCGGCGTGATGATTTAGCAGTTGTCGATGAAACGGTCGAGCACCCGCACGCCGAATTTCAGGCCGTCGACCGGTACTCGCTCGTCCACACCGTGGAACATGCCCGCGAAGTCGAGCTCCGGCGGCAGCTTCAGCGGCGCGAATCCGAAGCAGCGGATGCCGAGGTCGTCGAAGGACTTGGCGTCGGTGCCGCCGGAGAGCATGTACGGGACGGCGCGGGCGATCGGGTCCTCCGCCTTCAGCGCGATCTGCATCGCGTCGACCAGGGAGCCGTCGAAGCTGGTCTCCAGCGCCTTGTCGCCGTGCACGTCCTCACGCCTCACCCGCGGGCCGAGGACCCGGTCCAGGTCGGCCAGGAACTCGTCCTCGAAGCCGGGCAGGAAACGGCCGTCGACATGGGCGACGGCCTGGCCGGGGATCACGTTCACCTTGTACCCGGCGCCCAGCATGGTCGGGGCGGCCGAGTTGCGCAGGGTGGCGCCGATCATCTTGGCGATGCCGCCGAGCTTGGCGAGCGTGGCGTCCATGTCCTCCGGGTCGAGCGGGGTGCCGAGGGCGTCGGACAGCTCGTCGAGGAAGGACCGTACGGTCTTGGTCACCCTGACCGGCCACTTGTGCCGTCCGAGCCGCCCGACGGCCTCGCAGAGCTCGGTGATCGCGTTGTCGTTGTTGGTCATCGAGCCGTGCCCGGCGGTGCCGTCCACGGTGAGCTTCATCCAGTGCATGCCCTTCTGGGCCGTCTCGACGAGATAGAGCCGCAGCTTCTCGTTGACCGTGAAGGAGAAGCCACCGACCTCACCGATCGCCTCGCTGACGCCGTCGAAGAGGTCCGGGTGCTTGTCGACGAGATACCGCGCACCGTACGTACCACCGGCCTCCTCGTCGGCCAGGAATGCCAGCACGATGTCGCGCGGGGGCTTGCGTCCGCTGCGCATCCGGTCGCGGACGACCGCGAGGGTCATCGCGTCCATGTCCTTCATGTCGACCGCGCCGCGCCCCCACACGCAGCCGTCCGCGATCTCGCCCGAGAACGGGTCGTGCGTCCAGTCCTGGGCATTGGCCGGCACGACGTCGGTGTGCCCGTGGATGAGCAGCGCGGGCCTCGACGGGTCCTCGCCCTCGATCCGCGCGACGGTCGAGGCACGGCCCTTGTGGGATTCGAAGATCTTCGGTTCGAGCCCGACCTCCGCGAGCTGCTCGGCGATGTACTCGGCGGCCGCGCGTTCACCCGGGCCCGAGTGGTCTCCGTAGTTGCTGGTGTCGATCCGGATCAGCTCGCGGCAGAGATCCACGACCTCGTCCTCGCCGGACGGGCCGCCGACCGTGTTCGTCTCGCTCACACTGCTTCCTTCCACTGTCACCCTGGTGCTCCCGCCCATCCTCCCGCGCCGGGCCCGCTCGCCCAAGGCCGCCCGTTCCCCGTCATGCGCCGTTCACACGGCCAGTGGCGTGATCGAGCACCTCCGAATGTTTGCTATTGTTTTCCACGTCGGAACGGGCGCGGCCCGCGAGACAGACACCTTGTCCGGGTGGCGGAATGGCAGACGCGCTAGCTTGAGGTGCTAGTGCCCTTTATCGGGCGTGGGGGTTCAAGTCCCCCCTCGGACACCAGCGGTCTTCCCCCTTTGTGCAGGAAGACGGAGCAGATGCGGATCGAGTATCACCTCGATCCGCATCTGCTTTTTTGTGCGTCCTGCGCCGGTGTCACGACTGTCCTGAAGCGGGGAGCACGGCGGGGTGATCGGCGGGAGCCAGGAGGACGGCCAGGTCACCCGGTCCGGGCAGCGGACGGTCGGCCTCGGTGACCGGATCGAGTCGGCCGTCGCCCCGGACCAGGAACAGCATGTCCCAGCCGGCCGGTGCGGCCTGATCTGCGGGCCTTGTCACGATGGACGCCCCGTCCTCGTACCTCCGGGTCAGTGCCACCCCGGTCAGCTCCGTACCGAACAGCACCTCGCCACCGATGAACGGGGCCACCACACCGACGCTCTCGCGCGGAGAACCGACGCGATGGACAGATCCCTCGACGCTGCCGCGCAGGACGGTGGCCGCCAGCGCGTTGAAATCGTCCTCGGCGGTCAGGAGGAACACCGCCGTGATGCCCTCCAGCTCGGCGCCCTCCCCGGTGGCGGCAGCCAGCAGCTCCCCCGGAGCCAGTTCGAGTCCCGCCTGTCCGATGCGCTCACGCTGCTGCTCCAGGCCGGCCCACATCAGTACCTGCAGCCCCGCCGCTCTCAAAGCCCGCCCGAGGTCCACCACCCAGGGCTCGCCGCCGACCAGCAGCGGACGTGAGCGGGACGGCCTGACGACGCCCAGGCGCCTGGCGACCGCCGATGCCGTCAGCCCGTACAGCGTCACCGTGGCCACGATGACGACGAAGGTGGTGGGCAGAATCTTCGAAGCGCCGCCGATCCCCTTCGCGACCAGGGTGGCGGAGAACGTCGAGGCGGTCGCCGCCGCGACGATGCCGCGCGGTGCCATCCAGCCGATGAAGCCCCGCTCGCCCCCGGTCAGGTCCGTGCCGAGCGTCGACACGATCGCCACCAGGGGCCTGACCACGAGTACGAGGACAACGGTGAGGCCCAGCGCGGGAAGCACCACGTGCCGCAGCGACTGCGGGGTGACGGTCGCCGAGATGGAGATGAAGAGCAGGCCGAGAATCAGGGCTCTCCTGTCGCTTCCGTGGGTCGCTGACCAGGGCTGATACGCAGAACACGCCGTAGCCCGGCTACGTTTCGACTTGCGACAGTACGAAACGGAAGAACCTGGATACGGCGTGCGATCTGCAAGCATATGGACTCGGCTGCTCGGAGTCGAACACACGGTGGTCGCGTCGGTCGAGGCCGAGGAGGGCAACGGCGCGGAGGCGGGCCCCTGGGATGTGGTGATCGTGGCCCATGCCCGCCCGGCGAAGAGGCGGCGGCAGCGGTGCGGGGTCTGCGGTCGCCGGTGCGCCCGGTTCGACAACGGCGAGGGCCGCCGGCGCTGGCGTGCCCTGGACCTGGGGGTGGTCCGGGCGTTCATCGAGGCCGACGCGCCGCGGGTGTCCTGTCCCGAGCACGGTGTGGTCGTCGCCCACGTGCCCTGGGCCCGCCACGGTGCCGGGCACACCCTGGCCTTCGACGACACGGTGGCCTGGCTGGCCACGCACTGCTCGAAGACCACGGTGGTCCAACTGCTGAGGATCGGCTGGCGCACGGTCGGCGGCATCTGCGCCCGCGTGTGGTCGGACGTCGAACAGCGCGTGGACCTGCTCGCGGGCCTTACCCGGATCGGCATCGACGAGATCTCCTACAAGCGGCACCACAAGTACCTGACCGTGGTGGTCGACCACGACAGCGGCCGGCTCGTGTGGGCGGCGGCCGGCCGGGACAAGGAGACACTGCGGTCCTTCTTCGACCTGCTCGGACCTGAACGCTCCGCGAAGATCACCCACGTGTCCGCGGATGCCGCCGACTGGATCGCGAAGGTAGTCGCCGAGCGCTGCCCGCAGGCGGTGCGGGTGATGGACCCGTTCCACGTCGTGCAGTGGGCCACCGACGCCCTGGACACCGTGCGCCGCGAGGTCTGGAACGCCGAGCGCGGCGGCAAGGGCCGCGCCACCCCGGGCTCGAAGTCACTGAAGAAGGCCCGCTGGGCCCTGTGGAAACGCCCTGAGGACCTCACCGAACACCAGCGCGCGCAACTGGAGTTCATCGCGAAAGCCCACCCCGTCCTGCACCGCGCATACCTGCTCAAGGAGGGCCTTCGCCTGGCGTTGAAATCCGGCCCCGACACCCCCGAGGCCCTCCTCGACTGGGTGTCTTGGGCCCGCCGCTCCCGACTGGAGCCCTTCGTCAAGCTGCAACGGGCCATCGTCAAGCACTGGGACGCCATCACGGCGGCAGCCGAGCACTCCATGAGCAACGGGATCGTGGAGAGCATGAACACCAAGATCCGCCTGATCACCCGCATGGCCTTCGGCTTCAAGGACCCCGCAGCGCTCATCGCACTGACCATGCTCAGCCTCGGCGGCCACCGACCCCACCTACCAGGGCGTCAAGCTGCATGAACCTACCCACGGAAGCGACAGGAGAGCCAGAATCAGACTGACCAATGTCTCGAAGAAGGGCCGGCGTGCCGGGACGTCGAAACGCGGAAGGTTGGCGACTGCCAGGCCCATCATCACGGCGGCGATGAGTCCGGAGTCCTCGCGGACGACGTCGCAGAAGGCCGCCACCGCGATCACCGCGGCGAGCTGGGCCGTGGTCCCGAGGATCTCGCCGGGCAGGAGCCGGCGGAACAGCACCCACAGCAGCGCGGTTCCGACGATGCCGCCCGCCGTCCCGACACCGACGCTGCCGAGGAAGTTCAGCGCTCCGCTGCCGACGTGACGACCGGTGCTCGCCTCGACGAGATGGAAGACGAGCGCTCCCAGGATGCCGCCGACCGGGTCGATGAGGGAGCCCTCCCAGACCAGGATGTGCTGCGGCCGTTCCTTCGGCCGGACGAAGCTGAGCAGCGGCCCGACCACGGTCGGTCCGGAGACCACCAGGATCGCGCCCAGCATGACGGCCGCCCGCCGGTCCATGCCCAGCAGCGGCATGGCGAGGAGCGTGCCGAGCACCCAGGTGATCAGGACCCCGATCCAGATCAGCCTGATGACGACACGGCGGGTATGCCCCTTCAGCTTCCTGAGATCGAGCCCGAGGCCCGCGTCGTAGAGGATCACCGCGACGGCGAGCGACACGAGAGGGGAGAACGCCGGCCCCAGCAGCCGCTGCGGGTCGAGCTCGTCCACCACCGCGCCGGCGGCGAACCCGACCGGCAGCAGCACGATGAGCGCCGGGATACGCAGCCGTCCTGCCAGGATCTGCGATCCGACGGCGAGGACCAGGGTCAGCCCCACGCCCATGAGGACCTGATCCGTCGTCATGCAGCGCCTCCGTGGTGCCGGGTCATCCGACGAGCCGGTGGATGCTCCTGCCGCCGGCGAACCGGGGACCGGGCAGCATCGAGCACCGCGGCGCGACCGTCATTCCTGCCACGGGGTGATCCCCCAGCGGACCGTGTGCTCCTCACCGGGCCCCAGAGTGACAAGTCCCGTGCCACTGCGGAACGCGTCCGGCGGGCACGACATCGGCTCGATGGCGACGGAACGGCGCCGCTCCCCTTCGGGCAGGGTGTCACCGGTGTACAGCTGGACGTGATCGGCGCCCTCGCCGAGCCATACGTCGGTACCCCATGCGCCGGAGGAATGGGCGAGGCTCACCACGGCCCGCCCGCGCGCATCCCGGTCGAGGTCGCCGAACGGGGTGTCCAGCCGCTGGGTCCCGATGGTTCGAGGCGTACGGAAGTCGTAGGGAGTGCCCTGGACCGGTTCGGCAGCGACCGGCAGCCCCCGCTCGCCGGTGCGCAGCCGCGTCCGCGCCGGTACGGTCAGCAGCGCGTCGTCCACGGTCCCGGTGCCGACCGTGAGGTAGGGGTGCTGGCCGACCCCGTAGGGTGCGGCGTTCTCACCGAGGTTGCGTGCGACGACGGCCACACCGAGGCCGTCGTCATCCAGGGTGTACTCGGCGCGGACCCGGAGGTGGAAGGGGTAGCCGGGCTGGGGCCACAGGGAGACATCGAGCACCGCCCGGTCGTCCTGCGCCTCGACGATCCGCCACGATGTCCAGCGGAGCAGGCCGTGGATTGCGTTGCCGTTCTCCGGTTCGGTCAGCGGCAGTTGCTGGTCCTGCCCGTCCCAGTGGTAGCGGCCGTCCTGGATCCGGTTGGGCCACGGCACGAGGATCTGACCGCGCCCGCCGGTGATCCGGTCGTCCCGGGCGAATCCGTCGAGTACGAGCCGGTCGCCGACGGCGTAATGGCGTAGGGCCGCTCCGAGTTCGACGACGACCGCGCTCCGGTCCCCATGACGGAGAGTCAGCTGTCGTCCGGTCCGGCTCTCGTGCACGCGTGGCCTCCTCGGTCTGCTCGAAGGCGGACGGCCCGCAAGCCCGGGCTGGGTGGCGGCCGGGCCGACGGCCGCCACTCGGGAGCGTGCGGACAACGACCTGGCGAGTCAAGCGGGACACGAGCACGCTGCCCCAATGGCCGGGCAAGTTCGCCCACGGGGGGCATCGTGGCGGTGACACGGCCCGGCCGCCCGCCCACTGCGCCAGGGCCGCGGTGTGGTCGAGCGGTTACGCCGTGACGCCGTCCGACGGCCGACGTCCGTGCCCCGGGCAGCCCAGGCGCGGGGATCCGTTCTGTCGGATAGTGGTGGGGCTCGGGGCCGCCTACCACCGGAGCCACTATGGACGAACGCTATCCGCCGATCGCCGAGCACGGGCTGGCCGGCGATCTGCAGACTGCCGCGCTCGTCTCGTCCCGGGGTGTCATCGACTGGTTCGCCGCTCCCCGGTTCGACTCACCCAGCATCTTCGCGGCGCTGCTCGACGTCGAGCGCGGGGGGTATTTCCAGCTGGCTCCGGAGCAGCCCGACATCAGCTGCAAGCAGACGCCTGCGGGAAGTTGCCCAGTTGTTCCCCGCTCGGGCCGATCTCCTCGGCGAAGAGCCCGACGTGGTTGGCGTAGGTCTGCATCTTCTCGAAGGCGGAGAACAGCGGTGGCGAGGCCGCACACCGCGGCCAGGAGGATCAGCAGCAGTCCGAGCCCTCCGGTGAGGCCCTCCCAGACGTAACGGGCATCGCTGTGGGTGACCGGCAGACCGATCAGGGCGAGCACCACGATGGCCCCGAGGGCGGTCAGCGCGCGACGGCGGAAGTACCCCACAAGGTCCTCGGCGCCGAACCGGCGGGCGTCGGAACAGAGGAACACGGCCCCGAGGAACGCTGCGGCGGCGACCGCGAGCAGACCGGCGATGACGGAGGTGGGATTGGCCCAGGTATCGGCGGAGGCCGCGGTCCCGACCGCGACCCGGCCGGACGCGATGCCGCCGAGCACCGCGCCGAGGAAGAACGGGGTGACGAGCGAGGAGATGGCGAACACCGCGCCGTAGAAGCGCCTCTGAGTGAGCCGTCGGGCCGGTTTGCGCAGGGCGAAGCCCGAGTATCGGCCCGCGGCCGCGGGAAGCGGCCGGCCGACGCTCCTGCGGTGAGGCCGCCGCAGCGCCCGGGCGGGCGGCGGACCGGCTGGGATCCCGCCGGGTCCACCTCTCGGCGGGACGTGTCCCGGGCCGCCGGCGAGGGGTCAGCCTCCGGTGGCGAAGCCGGGGAAGAGTGTCATTCCGCCGTCCACGTACAGCGTGGCGCCCACGACATAGTCGAGCAGATCGGATGCCACCGCGACGACGGCGTTGGCGATGTCCTCCGGCTCCCCGACCCGGCGGTAGGGGATCAGCCGCAGGAGGTCGGCCTCGGCCTCGGGGGTGTCCCAGGCACTCCTGTTGATGGGGGTGCGGATGGCGCCGGGTGCGACGGCGTTCACCCGGATTCCCCGGGGGGCCAGCTCCTGTGCGAGGGTCTCCATCATCATGCCCACGCCGCCTTTGGAGGAGGCGTAGTTCACATGGCCCGCCCAGGGGACGATCTGGTGGACCGAGCTCATGCAGACGATTTTCCCGGCAGACCGGGAGACCTCCGGCACGACGCCGCGCCGCACGAACTCCTTGGCGGCCTCCCGCGCGCAGAGGAACTGGCCTGTGAGGTTGACGTCGATGACCTTCTGCCACTGGGCGAGCGTCATCTCCACACTCGGCGCATCCCGCTGGAGGCCCGCGTTGGCCACCATGATGTCGATGGTGCCGAACTCCTCGACCATGCGGGCGACCATCCCGACGACCTGGTCCTCGTCGGAGACATCGGCCTGGTGGGCGTAGGCGCGGACTCCGAAACCCTTGATCTCCGCGACGACCTTCTCGGCCTCGTCCTCGCCGACGACGTAGTTGACCACGACGTCCGCACCGGCCCGTCCGAGTGCGATCGCGGTCGCCCTGCCGATACCCGAATTGGACCCCGTCACCAGCGCTTTCTGCCCTGCCACGAGCCGCGCGGACATCGCGCTCCGGATCTCACCGGTACTTCCAGCCACGACGACTTCTCCTTCGGCACTCAGGGCGGCCCGTCCAGCGGCAGACATCGCCGCCGGGCGGGCCGCTGAACCGGCAGTCGCTTGCGGGAAGGGCGCTGCGGCGTCACCGCACCGTCCTGCCGGGAGCAGAAGCGAGCCCTTGCGCACCGCACCACCTTCCCCAGGAAGGGAACACCGAGCGCGGCGAGCGGCCCGGACCCGGCGCGCAGAGCGGTCCGGGCGGGGCGGGAATGTCACGCAACCGGGCCAACGAACGCGCCCGGGACGCCCGACGCTGCCGGCCTCGCGGACGGTCCCGCCCGGGGCCCTGCTTCCGGGCGCCGACGCCTGGCCGCTTCTCCGTCCGGCGCCGCTCTCCGCCCCCTTGTTGAAACGGTTCACCCCTGGCTAACGTCCAGCAGCGAAGCGGGCGTTGCCGAGCAAGGAGAATCATGAGCCGTACGGACAGCCACTCTCTCCCCTGGCACATGGACGTGTCCCCCGGATCGGGCGGACTGCCGCCCCGGTCCTGGTACGCGGGGTCGGACGCGCTGCGGATGTCGTTGAACGGGGAGTGGCGGTTCCGGCTCTCGCCGACCGCGACCGCCGAGGACGCTTCGTTCGCACGGTCCGGGTTCGACGCGTCCGGCTGGGAAACGGTCGCGGTGCCCGGGCACTGGGTACTGCAAGGGGTCGGCGGAGCGCCCGCGTACACCAATGTCGTCTACCCGTTCCCGGTCGACCCGCCGCACGTGCCGACCGAGAACCCGACCGGTGACCACCTGCGGACCTTCGATCTGCCCGACGGATGGCCGGAGGGCGGCGACGTCGTGCTGCGGTTCGACGGGGTGGAGTCCGCCGCCCGGGTCTGGCTCAACGGCGAGGAGCTGGGGGACTTCAAGGGTTCGCGGCTGCCGCACGAGTTCGCGGTCGGCGGCATCGTGCGGGCCGAGGGCAACGTCCTGGCCGTCCGCGTGCACCAGTGGTCGTCCGGGAGCTACCTGGAGGACCAGGACCAGTGGTGGCTGCCCGGGATCTTCCGGGACGTCACGCTGCTGCACCGGCCACAGGGGGCGCCCCGGGACTTCTTCGTGCACGCCGGCTACGACCACCGCGCCGGGGCCGGGACCCTTCGGGTGGAGTGCGACGGGGCCGGGGGCCGGGTGGTCGTACCCGAGCTGGGGGTCGACGTCGCGACGGGTGAGGCGGTGACCGTACCGGTCGAGCCGTGGACCGCCGAGACGCCCCGGCTGTACGACGGCGAGCTGGTGACACCGGGTGAGCGGATCCCGTTGCGGATCGGCTTCCGTACCGTCGTCGTCCAGGACGGGGTCGTCCAGGTCAATGGCCGGCGCGTGCTGTTCCGTGGGGTGAACCGGCACGAGTTCCACCCGGAGACCGGGCGCGCCGTGGACGCGGAGACCATGCGGCGGGATCTGGTGCTGATGAAGCGGCACCACATCAATGCCGTACGGACCAGCCACTATCCGCCGCATCCGGCGTTTCTGGATCTCTGCGACGAGCTCGGGCTCTGGGTGATCGACGAGTGCGATCTGGAGACTCATGGCTTTGTCGACCTCGAGTGGCGTAACAACCCGGTCGACGACGAACGGTGGACCCCGGCGCTCCTCGACCGGGCCGCGCGGATGGTCGAGCGCGACAAGAACCACGCGTCGGTGATCATCTGGTCGCTGGGCAACGAATGCGGGTCGGGGCGCGGACTGACCGCGATGGCCGAGTGGATCAAGGGCCGGGATCCGGACCGGCTGGTGCACTACGAGGGTGATCTGTCCTGCAAGGACGTCGATCTGTATTCGCGGATGTATCCGACGCACGCCGAGGTCGAGCTGATCGGGAAGCGGGCCGAGGACCCGTGGGGCGATCCGGAGCTGGACGCCCGGCGGCGCGCCATGCCGTTCATCATGTGCGAGTACGGGCACGCGATGGGCAACGGCCCCGGCGGGCTGAGCGAATACCAGCGGCTCTTCGAGCGGTACGAGCGCTGCCAGGGCGGGTTCGTCTGGGAGTGGATCGACCACGGTCTCACCCACCCGGAGCACGGCTTCGCCTACGGCGGGGACTTCGGCGAGGAACTCCACGACGGCAACTTCGTCTGCGACGGGCTGCTCTTCCCCGACCGCACTCCCTCCCCCGGGCTGATCGAGTACAAGAAGGTCATCGAACCGGTACGGATCGAGGCCGGGACGTCGGCCGGGACGGTCAGGATCGGTAACGGGTACGACTTCGCAGGGCTGGACCACGTGGAGTTCGTCTGGTCGCACGAGGTGGACGGCGAGGTCCGCCGCTCGGGCCCGCTCACCGTGCCCGACCTGGCATCCGGAGCCCACACCGAGGTGCGGCTCCCCGGGGACGGCGCGGGCGTATGGACCGTGCGGGCGCTGCTCGCCGAGGACACCGCGTGGGCGGAGCGCGGGCATGAGGTGGCGTGGGGGCAGGTGGCGGTCGGTGCGGCGGTCCCGGCCGCGGCCGCGATGGGCTCGCGTCCGGAGGCGGGTGAGGGGGCGATCACGCTCGGGGGCGCTGTCTTCGACGCGCGGAGCGGGGCGCTGGTGCGGCTCGGGGGCGTGCCGGTTCAGGGGCTGCGGCTCGATGTGTGGCGGGCGCCGACCGACAACGACAACGGTGCGGCCTGGCAGCCGGACGAACGGTACGGGCTGCGCTGGCGGGAGTTGGGGCTGCATCGGATGCGCCATCGGACAGACGCCGTGGAGGTGGGCGAGGACTCGTTGACCGTACGGACGTGGGTGGCGCCCGCAGGGGTGGACCTGGGGCTGCGTACGGAGTACCGGTGGACCGCCGACGGGGAACGGCTCGGGCTCACCGTGTCCGTGGCACCCGAGGGCGACTGGCGGCTGCCGCTGCCCCGGCTCGGGGTCCGGTTCGGGCTGCCTGCCGCGTACGGCGGGGCACGGTGGTTCGGCGGCGGGCCCGGCGAGGCGTACCCGGACACCCGGGCCGCGTCGGTGCTCGGGCGGTGGGAGATGCCCGTGGACGCGATGCAGACCCCGTACGTCCGGCCGCAGGAGAACGGTGCGCGGGCAGGCGTCCGGTGGGCCGAGCTGACGGACGGCGGCGGTGCGGGGCTGCGGGCCGAAGGGGGTGCGCCGTTCTGGTTCACCGCCCGGCGGTGGACGAGCGAGCAGCTGGATGCGGCGGAGCATCTGCCGGATCTGGTGGCCGGGGAGACCGTCTGGGTCAATCTGGATCACGCGGTACAGGGCATCGGTTCGCAGTCGTGCGGACCGGGCGTGCTGCCGCAGTACCGGCTCGACGCTGCCGCGGCGGAGTTCTCGTTCGTGTTCTCGACCGTGGAGTGAGCAGGAGGTGAGCACGGCCCGTTCCTTCTCGGTGGCCGCGGAGACCGAACGCACCGGCTGCGGCCACCGAGCAGAGGGCGCTACCGCCCGTCCGATGCCGGTGGAGTGCCCGCGCAGCCGTCGGTGACCTGCGCCGACGCTGTGACAGGATTGCCGCACCATGACCACCAGCACCTCGAGCCGCCGCAACCCGGACGCCGATGAACAGGCAGGGCCTGCGCGATGAGAGGCCGCGCGAAGCCTCCGTCGGCGCCGCTGCCGCAGCGGGACGGGATCGATCCGGTCAGGGTGCGGCTCCCCGAGGATCCGGGCGAGGAGTGGGCGACGGTCCGCGATCATCTGCTGGCGCGGTTCGCCGGTGCGATCGGGGCGGACCGGGTGGACGCCATGTTCGCCGAGGGCCGGTTCGTCTCGGTGCAGGGGCCCGTGGCCCCCGACGAGCCGTACACGGCAGGCCGTTTCCTCTGGTTCCACCGGGACTTCGCGCCCGAGGAGCCGGTGCCGTTCCCGGTCGGTGTGGTGTACCGCGACGCCCGGCTCGTCATCGCCGACAAGCCGCACTTCCTTGCCACGACACCGCGCGGCCGGCACATCAGCGAGACGGCCGTGGCGCGGCTCCGCCGGGAGCTGGGGCTGCCGTCGCTGCAGCCCGCGCACCGGCTGGACCGGCTGACCGCGGGCCTGGTGCTCTTCGTCGTACGGACCGAGGACCGGGGTGCGTACCAGACGCTGTTCCGGGACAAGCTGGTGCGCAAGGAGTACGAGGCGGTGGCACCGTACCACCCCTCGATCGCCTTCCCCCGTACGGTACGGAGCCGGATCGTCAAGGAGCGCGGGGTGATCGCCGCCCGGGAGGAGCCGGGCGAGGCGAACAGCGAGAGCCGGATCGAACTGCTGGAGCACCGGGAAGGGCTCGGCCGATACCGGTTGCTGCCCGCCACCGGGCGGACCCACCAGCTGCGGGTGCACATGAACGGTCTGGGGCTGCCGCTCGTCCACGATCCGGTCTATCCGGTGATCGAACCGGAGGGTGCGGCGGACGACTGGACGCGTCCGCTGCAACTCCTGGCCCGAGTGCTGGAGTTCACCGATCCGGTCACGGGCGAGCCGCGCCGCTTCGAGAGCGGGCTGCGGCTGTCGGCGTGGCCGGACCGGTGAGACCCGGCGCGGTCAGTGTCCCCGGGCGATCCACTCGTCCAGGTGGGGTGCCTCCGCGCCGATCGTGGTCGAGTCGCCGTGTCCGGTACGGACGGTGGTCTCCGCCGGCAGCGCGAGCAGCCGGTCCCTGATCGACTCGACGATCGTCGGGAAGTGCGAGAAGGACCGTCCGGTGGCGCCGGGGCCGCCCTGGAAGAGCGTGTCCCCGGTGAAGACGGTGGCCAGCTCGGGGGCGTACAGACAGACCGCACCCGGGGCATGACCGGGCGTGTGCAGGACCTGGAGGGCGGTCCCGGCGATCTCCAGCTCCTGGCCTTCGGCCAGTTCGGCATCGGGGGTGCGGTGCGGATGGGTCTGCTTCCACAGCGGCAGATCGTCGGGGTGCAGCAGGATCGGTGCACCGGTGGCGTCGGCGAGGTCCGGTGCCGCGTCGATGTGGTCGTTGTGCGCGTGCGTGCAGACGATGGCGCGCAGCGTACGGCCGGCCAGCGCGGCCTCGATGGCAGCGGCGTCATGGGCGGCGTCGATGACGATCGCCTCGGTGTCGTCGCCGACGATCCAGACGTTGTTGTCGACTTCCCACTCGCCGCCGTCGAGGGCGAACGTGCCGGACGTGACGAGGTGGTCGATGCGGACGGTCATCAGAAGACCACCACCGAGCGCAGCACGTCGCCGCCGTGCATCCGGGTGAAGGCCTGCTCGATGTCGCCGAGTCCGATGGTCTCGGTGACGAACGCGCCGAGATCGATCCGGCCCTGCTGGTGCAGGTCGATGAGCATCGGGAAGTCGCGCGAGGGCAGGCAGTCGCCGTACCAGGAGGACTTGAGCGAGCCGCCGCGGCCGAACACGTCGATCATCGGAAGTTCGAGCTGCAACTCCGGTGTGGGGACGCCGACCAGGACGACGGTGCCGGCGAGGTCGCGGGCGTAGAACGCCTGCTTGTACGTCTCCGGGCGGCCGACCGCCTCGATGACGACGTCGGCGCCGTTGCCGCCGGTGAGGGAGCGGATCGCCTCGACCGGGTCGGTGGAGCGGGAGTTGACGGTGTGCGTGGCACCCATCTTCTTCGCCATGTCCAGCTTGCGGTCGTCGATGTCCACCGCGATGATCTTCGCCGCGCCGGCCAGCCGCGCGCCGACGACGGCCGCGTCGCCGACGCCACCGCAGCCGATGACGGCGACCGAGTCGCCGCGGCCGACCTCGCCGGTGTTGATGGCGGCGCCGATGCCCGCCATGACGCCGCAGCCGAGCAGCCCGGCGACGGCCGGGGAGACCTCGGGGTCGACCTTGGTGCACTGACCGGCGGCGACCAGGGTCTTCTCCGCGAACGCACCGATGCCGAGTGCGGGCGACAGCTCGGTGCCGTCCAGCAGCGTCATCTTCTGGCCGGCGTTGTGGGTGTTGAAGCAGTACCAGGGGCGGCCTCGCAGACACGCCCGGCACTGCCCGCAGACCGCACGCCAGTTGAGAATGACGAAGTCGCCGGGAGCGACATCCGTGACGCCGTCGCCGACGGACTCCACGACGCCCGCGGCCTCATGGCCGAGCAGGAACGGGAATTCGTCGTTGATGCCGCCCTGCTTGTAGTGCAGGTCGGTGTGGCAGACGCCGCACGCCTGGATCTTCACGACGGCCTCGCCGGGGCCGGGATCCGGGATCACGATCGTCTCGACCCGTACCGGCTCGTTCTTCCCCGGTGCGATGACCCCTTGTACCTGCTGCGCCATACCGCGGTCTCCCTTTTCGTGACGGTCCGGGCTTCTGTGACGTGCGACCGATGCCCGGTGATCGAACGCGAACAACCGTACGCGGTGGGTGGGTGTCACGGCAGCGGTGGCGCGGTGGCGCGCGGCAGGGCGGCCTCACCGGAGGCTCCTCGGGGCCGCCCTGCCGGTGTGTCAGGCCTCCGTGTCGTGGACCCGGCGTCCGCCGACGTATGTCTGCAGGACCCGGGTGGCGCCGATCTCCTCGGGCGGGCCCGCGTACACGTCACGGTCCAGGACCACCAGGTCGGCGAGGGCTCCGGCACGGATGGAACCAGTGTCGTCCAGGTGGTTCACATGGGCCGAGCCTGCCGTGTACGCCGCGATGGCGGCCGTGAGCCCGATGCGCTCCCCGGGCAGGAAGACCGGACCCTCGCCGTCCGGGGCGATCCGGTTGACCGCGGTGTGGATGCCGTGCAGCGGTTCGGCGCTGCTGACCGGCCAGTCGCTGCCCGCAGCAACGGTTGCGCCGGATCGCAGCAGCGCGCCGAAGGGGTACTGCAACGCGGCGCGTTCGTCGCCGAGAAAGGGGATGGTCAGCTCGTCCATCTGCGGTTCATGGGCGGCCCACAGCGGCTGGATGTTGGCTGTGGCACCGAGCTCGCGGAACCGGGGGATGTCGTCGGGGTGGACGATCTGGAGGTGGGCGAGGTGGGGCCGGGTGTCGGTGCGGCCGTTGGCGGTGCGGGCGGCCTCGACGGCGTCGAGTGCCTCGCGCACGGCGCGGTCGCCGAGGGCGTGGAAGTGGGTCTGGAAGCCGAGGGCGTCCAGTTCGGTGACGTACCGGCGCAGCTCGACGGGGTCGACGAAGCTGGTGCCGCTGTTGGCGGTGGCGCAGCCGCAGGCGTCGAGGTACGGGGTGAGCAGGGCGGCGGTGCCCGTCTCGGCGACCCCGTCCTGCATGATCTTCACCGAGCCGGCCCGGAACCGTCCGCCTGTCAGCTCCTTCCGCCTGGCGACGAGTTCGGGTATCTGCTCGGCGCCGCGCTCGCGGTCCCACCAGAGGGCGCCGACGACACGGGCGGTGAGCGATCCGTCGCGGGCTGCGGTCAGATAGGCGTCGGAGGCATCGTCCATCGAGCCGTAGACGCCGACGATGGCGTCCTGCCAGGCGGTGATCCCGTACGAGTGGAGGAGGCGCTGGGCTCGGAGCAGGGCGGTGAGCCGGTCGGTGGGGGTGGAGCGCGGGGTGTGCTGGGCGACCAGATCCATGGCGCCCTCCTGGAGGAGTCCGGTGGGCTCGCCCCGGTCGTCGCGCTCGATGCGGCCGTCGGCCGGGTCGGGGGTGTCGCGGGTGATGCCGGCGAGCGTCAGGGCGCGGGTGTTGACCCAGGCACCGTGGTGGTCGCGGTTGACCAGGAAGACGGGGCGGTCGGGTACGACGGTGTCGAGCCGGTCCCGGGTCGGGCTGCCGCCGTCGAAGGCCTCCATGGACCAGCCGCCGCCGGTGATCCACTCCTGGTCCGGATGGCTGTCGGCGTAGGCCCGTACCGCGGCGAGGGTGTCCGCCGCCGTACGGGACTCCGTCAGGTTGCACTGCGCGAGTTCGAGGCCGGCGGTGACCGGGTGGATGTGCGCGTCCTGGAAGCCGGGAACGAGCAGCCGGCCGGAGAGATCGACGACTTCGGTCCTCGGGCCGATCAGTTCACGCACCTCGTCGTGGCCGACGGCGGTGATGCGGTCGCCGGTGACGGCCACCGTGGTGGCGCGGCTGCGGGCCGGGTCCATGGTGAGGACGGGGCCGCCGGTGAGGACGAGATCGGCGGGGGTGTGGTGCATGGGTGGTTCCGTTTCCGTGGGAGTCATGGGGTGGCGCGGTAGGGTCTTTCGTTCGGATCAGGCCGCTTCGGTGACCGCGGGTTCGGCAGGGGCGAGGGAGCGGCCCGTGACGAAATACGGGGACTTCCTTACCCACTTGGCCCAGGCCGCCGCACCTACGCCGGTCAACAGCATGGCCGCCGGGCAGAAGAGCATGAACCAGCCGTTGTCCGGGCTGATCTCGAAGTGGTCGGCGGAGGTGTAGAAGGACCAGCAGAGATAGCCGCCGAGGCCGAGCAGCGCGACGGCGCTGAGCACCGGGAGTACGACGGCACGCAGCGCCTCGGACGGGCTTTCGCGCAGCAGGCCGCGGAAGCGGGCGGCGGCGGCCAGCGCGGTGAGCGCGTAGTAGACCGAGACGACGACGCCGATCGCGTTGACGGAGGCCAGGATCAGGTCGCCGACCTTCGGGATCACCAGGGACAGGACCGCGACGGCGGCGGCGACACAGCCGATCGCGACCGTTCCGGCCGCCGGTGTGCCGAACCGCGGGCTGACCTTGGTCCAGAGCGGACCGAGCGTACGGTCCCGGCTCATCGCGAACATGCCGCGCACGGTCGGGATCACACCGGACTGGAGGGAGGCCACGGCGGAGAAGGTGAGGGCGATCAGCGGGAGCGCGGCGAGCGGCTGGTCGGCGAGCCGGTCGCCGAAGTAGGTGAGCCCCTGCGCGCCGTGACCGGTCAACTCGTCCAGCGAGAGGACGCGTTGGAAGGCGAAGGAGCCGAGGAGGAAGAGACCGAGCATGGTGAAGAGGGTGATCAGCCCGGCCCTGGAGGCGTCCTGCGGGTCGCGGACCTCCTCATTGACGCTGAACGAGGACTCGAATCCCCAGTAGCAGAAGACCGAGAGGAGAAGCCCCTGGGCGAGCTGCTGCCCGGAGGGGATGGTGAACGGGTTGATCCAGTCCAGGCTGAACGGGTGTGGGCCGACGACCAGTCCGTACCCGCAGAACCCGAGCAGTACGACGTACTCGAAGACGAGCAGGTACTTCTGCAGATTGGCGGCGGACCGGATGCCGGTGATCGCGGTGAAGGTGACGGCGATCAGGACGGCGATGCCGAGGGCGGTCGACTGGGCGGTGGAGTCCGGGTCGAGGTGGAGCCCGGCGAGGGTGTGCAGCCCGCCCTCGCCCGCGAGTTGGAGCAGGGCGGATCCGGTGACCGTCGTGGTGTACGAGAGAAAGACGACGGTGGAGACGATGCCGATCCAGCCGACGAGGAAGCCGAGCCAGGGGCTGAGGGAGCGGCCGACCCAGACGTAGCCGCTGCCCATGTTCGGCTCGACCCTGTTGAGCCGGGAGTAGGCGCTCGCGATGCCCAGGATGGGCAGGAATCCGAGCAGCATGATGATCGGCAGATGGAGGCCGACGGCGCCCGCGGTGACGCCGAGACCGATGCCGATGCTCGTGGTTGCGGCGGTGGAGGACGCGGCGATGGCGAATCCGTCGACGACGCCGAGGCTCTTCCTGAGGGACGCGGCTCCTGGTGGGTCGCTGCCGTAGGGGGTGGGTGAGTCCGTCACGGTGGCTCCTTCGCCGAGGGGCGCTCTTCGGCCCCGATGGCGGCACATCGAACTCCTCGGGGGTTCTGCACGTCAACGCTGTTGTCATAAGGTGCGCCGCATGAGTGCGAGCGAGCGGGTGGTGGCGGAGGGGGCGCGGCGCCGCAGGCGTCCCACCAAGCAGGGCACGGTGCTGTCGGAACAGCTGATCGTGGAGACGGCGCTGCGGCTGATCGGCGAGCACGGGGCGGCGGCACTCACCGTGCGCCGGCTCGGCGCCGCCCTGGGGTGCGATCCGAGCGCGATCTACCGGTACTTCCGGGACACGGACGAGCTGCTGCTCGCGGTGGCCGACGAGCTGATCGGCCGTACGCTGTCCGGCTGGCGGGCGACCGGTGACTGGCGGGCCGACCTGCGTGACCTGGGGTTGCGCATGCATGCCGACTATCTGGCGCATCCGCAGGCGGCCCTGCTGACGTGTGCCCGGGTCACGGGCCGTACCCACGAGATCCAGGCGGTGGAGACCATCCTCGGGATTCTGCGCGGGGCGGGCTTCCCGGACGGCGAAGCGGTGCGGATCTACCACGTGTTCGTCGACCAGACGCTGTCGTTCGCAGCGCTGGACGCGTCGACGCTGGTGCTGTCGGAGCGGGCCCGCGCGCTGGAGGTGCAGACGTGGCCGCAGACGTACGCACGACTGGAGCGGACCACGCATCCGCACATCGCGGCGACCGCGTCGGTACTGGTGGCGGAGATGGGCCGCAGCGGCTATCCGGCGGCGCTGGAGATGATGCTCGCGGCGGCCGCGGCGCGGCTGCAGCATGTGACAGCGAGCCCGTCCGGCGCCTGAGGCCGGGCCTCAGGGCGCGGTGGACGGCCGGCTCGTGCACAGCACCTCGGTGAACGGCCTCAGGGCGCGAGGACGTCCAGCTCGTGCAGGGCGCCCACGGCGATCTCCTTCGTCAGCCGCTCCGACTCGACCGCGTCGCCCTCCCGCACCGCCTCCGCGAGCCGTACGTGGAGTGTGACCGCCGCCGGGTCGGGGTCCTCGAACATCACCTGATGGTGGGTGCGCCCCGCCAGGACCTCGGCGACGACGTCACCGAGCCGCGCGAACATCTCGTTCCCGGAGGCGTTGAGCACGATCCGGTGGAACGCGATGTCGTGTTCCAGATAGCGCTCCAGCTGCTGACCGCGTGAGGTCGCGACCATCCCGAGCGCGCATTCGGTGAGGGCCGCGCACTGGTCCGGCGTGGCGTGCCGGGCCGCGAGCCCCGCCGCGACCGGTTCGATCGCCGAGCGCAGCACGGTCAGGGAGCGCAGTTGGCGCGGCCGGTCGGCGCCCGCCAGTCGCCACCGGATGACCTGCGGATCGTAGACGTTCCAGGCCTCGGTCGGCTGCACGGTCACACCGACCCGGCGCCGGGACTCGACCAGGCGCATGGACTCCAGGACACGGACCACTTCGCGCACGACCGTGCGGGAGACGTCGAAGCGCTGGGCGAGCTCGTCGGTGCGCAGCACCTGGCCCGGCGGGCAGTCCCCCGCGGCGATCTCCAGGCCCAGGGTGTCCAGCACGTGTGTATGCAGCCCGGGGCCCTGTGTGGTCATGGACAAAGCCTACGGGGCGCCCTTGAGGAACAAAAAGTACGACGTTTACGTCACAGCATCTTGAATAAGTCGTACGTATAGGTTTCAGTAGCGCGACGGACCGATGTCGAGGAAGACGTCGACGGAGACAGCGAGGCACCACCAATGAGCACCCCCCACGTCGTCGTGGTGATGGGCGTTGCAGGGACCGGCAAGACCACGATCGGCCCCCTGCTCGCAGCCGAACTCGGCGTTCCGTACGCCGAGGGCGACGACTTCCATCCCGCGGCGAACATCGCCAAGATGTCGGCCGGCACCCCGCTGGACGACTCCGACCGGTGGCCCTGGCTCGATGCGATCGGGCAGTGGGCGCACGGCCGGGCCGGACTCGGCGGCGTCGTCAGCAGTTCGGCGCTGAAGCGGGTCTACCGCGACCGGCTGCGGGCCGAGGCCCCCGGGGCCGTCTTCCTCCATCTGACCGGCGACCGCGCCCTCATCGAGGAGCGGATGGCTGAGCGCAAGGGCCACTTCATGCCGACCGCACTGCTCGATTCGCAGTTCGCCACCCTGCAGCCGCTGCAGGACGACGAGGCCGGCGTCGCCGTCGATGTGTCCGGCACCCCTGAAGAAATCACCCAGCGAGCCGTCGCCGCGTTGCGCCGGCTCGAAGTCTAAGGATCATCACCGTGACCAGTCTCAGCGTCGAGATGCTGGCAGCGGACGCCGTCGAACCCATAACTTCGGCCGGTAACGCGCAGCTGGGCATCGCCGTTCTGGCGGGCATCGCCGTCATCGTTCTGCTCATCACCAAGTTCAAGTTGCATGCCTTCCTGGCGCTGACCATCGGATCACTCGCGCTCGGCTCCTTCGCCGGCGCCGCCCCCGCCAAGACGATCGCCAGCTTCACCGCCGGCCTCGGCTCCACGGTCGCGGGTGTCGGCGTCCTGATCGCGCTCGGCGCCATTCTGGGCAAGCTGCTCGCCGACTCCGGCGGCGCGGACCAGATCGTCGACACGATCCTCGCGAAGGCGAGCGCGCGGGCCATGCCGTGGGCCATGGTGCTGATCGCCTCGATCATCGGTCTGCCGCTCTTCTTCGAAGTCGGCATCGTGCTTCTGATCCCGGTGGTGCTGCTCGTCGCCAAGCGCGGCAACTACTCCCTGATGCGCATCGGTATCCCGGCGCTCGCCGGTCTCTCCGTGATGCACGGGCTGATCCCGCCGCACCCCGGCCCGCTGGTCGCGATCGACGCCCTCGGCGCCAACCTCGGTGTGACGCTGGCGCTCGGTGTGCTGGTCGCCATCCCGACGGTGATCATCGCGGGTCCGGTCTTCTCCCGGTACGCCGCCCGCTGGGTGGACATCAAGGCCCCGGAGAAGATGATCCCGCAGCGCCCGTCCGAGGAACTGGAGCACCGTCCCAGCTTCGGCGCCACGCTGGCGACCATCCTGCTGCCCGTCGTGTTGATGCTGGCCAAGGCCCTCGTCGACATCGTCGTGGACAACCCGGAGAACCACGTCCAGCGGGTCACCGATGTGATCGGCTCGCCGCTGATCGCTCTTCTTGCGGCCGTCATAGTCGGCATGTTCACGCTGGGCCGGGCCGCCGGTTTCACCAAGGCGCGGCTCTCCACCACCGTCGAGAAGTCCCTCGCCCCGATCGCGGGTGTGCTGCTGATCGTCGGTGCGGGCGGTGGCTTCAAGCAGACCCTCATCGACGCCGGTGTGGGCCAGATGATCCTGGACTTCTCCAAGGACTGGTCGATCCCGGCGCTCCTGCTGGGCTGGCTGATCGCCGTCACGATCCGGCTCGCGACCGGCTCGGCGACCGTGGCCACGATCTCTGCGGCCGGTCTGGTCGCCCCGCTCGCCGCGGACATGTCGACGTCGCACGCGGCGCTGCTGGTCCTCGCCGTCGGTGCGGGCTCGCTCTTCTTCAGCCACGTCAACGACGCCGGTTTCTGGCTGGTGAAGGAGTACTTCGGGATGAGCGTCGGCCAGACGGTGAAGACCTGGTCGGTGATGGAGACCATCATCTCCGTGGTCTCGCTGGCCTTCATCCTGCTGCTGTCGCTGATCCTCTAGCCGGACAGCCCCTGGCGACGCGCCGGATCATCGTCCGGCCCGTCGTCGGATTCCCCCCACAGCGGGTGTTCGGTCCGCGCCCAATGGCGCTCGACCGACCCGGTGCGCATGCCACGGCGTGCCTCCGGGTCGGCGAGCGCCATTGCCATGTGCCCGGCCAGCACGATCCCGATCGCGAGCGCCAGCCAGTCGTGCACGAAGGTGGCGCCGGTACGCCACATCAGCGGGGCGAGACCGGTGAACCACATCAGCACCCCGGTGCCGATCATGACCAGCACGGCGCCGGCGATCCAGGCCGCGTACAGCTTCTGACCCGCGTTGAACTTCCCGGCCGGGCGGGACCCGGGCCGGTGGTCACGGCGGCGTACCGCCCGTAGCCACAGCCGGTCGTGCGGCCCGAACCGGTTGAGCCGGGACAGGTCGGCGCGCAGCGCCCGGGAGATGAGACCGGCCAGCAGCGGTACGGGGATCAGCAGCCCGGACCATTGGTGCACGGTCACCACGAGATGGCGGCGGCCGACCAGTTCGGCGAGCTGGGGTACGTACAGGCAGGCCGCGGTCGCCACGCACACCAGCATCAGCCAGGCCGTGGTGCGGTGCACCCAGCGCTCCGCACTGCTGAAGCGGTGCATCCGCCCGGCGGGCTCAGCCGGTGGGGTCGTCGTCGCGGCCGTTGGACCGCCCGACCCAGGCATCGACGTCATATCCGAGTTCCTCCCAGTAGCCGGGCTTCACGGAGTCGGTGACGGTGATCCCGGAGAGCCATTTCGCCGACTTGTAGAAGTACATCGGGGCGACATAGAGGCGGACCGGACCGCCGTGCGAGTGGGCCACCGGCTTGTCCTGCATGCGCAGGGCGACCAGCACATCGGGGCGCCGTGCCTGGTCGAGGGTGAGGCTCTCGCTGTACGTACCGTCGAAGCAGGTGAAACGGATCGCCTTCGCTCCGGGCCGCACCCCGGCCGCGTCCAGCAGCGCGGAGAGCCGGACGCCCTCGAACGGGGTCTCGGGGACCCGCCAGCCGGTGACGCACTGGACGTCGCGGACCAGCCTGGTCTGTGGCAGGGCGCGGAGCCGGTCCAGGGTGTACGTGGCGGGCCGGTCGACGAGGCCGTCGACCGTCAGCCGGTAGTCGGCGGCGCTCTTCCTCGGTACGGACGAGGCGACGGAGTAGTAGCGGAAGCCGCCGCCGTTGGGCAGCAGCCCGGTCAGGCCGGTGGGGTCCTTGTCGGCGACCGCGCCGAGCCCGGATTCCATCACCCGCTGGAGGACGGGCGCCGCCACGACTGCGGCGGCGCCGGCCCCGAGCATGGTCAGGACCAGGCGGCGGCCGACGGGTGTGCCTTCGGCATCGGGAGGGCGACTGTTCACCCGACCATTCGAGCACCCGCAGCCGCCCGTCACCAGGGGCTGCGGGTGTCCGTCACACTTCGGTAAGACGACCGGGCTCAGTGGTGGACCGAACCGCTCTCGGCCGCCTTCTCCAACTGGAACGCCTCGTTGCCCAGGCCGATCCTGGCGTGCACCTCCGGCTTCGCGGATCGCAGGACCGCGCCGTACACCAGGCCGATGACGAGCGCGGCGACGACAACGCCGGGCAGCACCCAGTTGAGCACCGAGCCCGGGCCCGAGCCGACCAGCACGTCGAAGTCCCGGACCGTGAAGACGGCGATCGCCAGCATCGCCACCCCGGCCAGGCCGGAGGCGATCAGCCGCGGCAGCTGCGCCCGGCCCGCGCCGCGCTTCACGAAGAACGCGATCACGGCGAAGGACGCCGCGGCCATCAGCAGGATGACGCCGAGCGCGCCGACGTTGCCCATCCAGGTGAACAGGTGCAGCACGGGGGCGGTCGGGTCACCGACCGGGTTGTCGTCGGTGAACGCGAAGGCCAGCACGATGACCAGGGATACGACGGTCTGGAGAAGCGAGCCGGTGGCGGGTGCGCCGCTGGACTTGTTGGTACGGCCGAAGGCGGCGGGCAGCAGGCTCTCGCGTCCCATCGCGAACGCGTAGCGGGCGACGACGTTGTGGAAGCTGAGCAGCGCGGCGAACATGCCGGTGACGAAGAGCACGTGCAGTACATCGGTGAAGGTCGTGCCGAGCCGGTCGTCGGTGAGACCGAACAGCAGCGCGGGACCCTCCTTGAGGGAGCTGTCCGCGATGAACCCGGGGCCCGCGGCGACGGTCAGCGCCCAGGAGCTGAGCGCGAGGAACAGCGCGGCGTAGCCGACGGCGAGGAACATCACCCGGGAGACGACGATCTGCGGGCGGCTGGTCTCCTCCGCGTACACCGGGGCCTGCTCGAAGCCGACGAACGCGGCGATGCAGAAGCAGAGCGCGGTGCCGAGTCCGGCGCCGGTGAGGGTGTCGGGGTTGAAGGCGTGCATGGAAAGGCCCTCAGGTCCCGGCTTGGAGACGGCTGCGATGTCGAAGATCACGACGAGGGCGCATTCGACGACCAGCAGCACGCCGAGGACCTTGGCGTTGAGGTCGATCTTCAGCCAGCCGAGGACACCGACGACCAGTACGGCGACGACAGCCGGTATCCACCAGGCAACGTCCATCTCCAGGTACGTGGAGAAGAGCCCGGAGACCTCGAAGCCGAGGATGCCGTAGATGCCGACCTGCATGGCGCTGTACGCGACGAGGGCGACGAGCGAGGCCCCGGCGCCCGCGGTCGGGCCGAGCCCACGGGCGATGTACGCGTAGAAGGCACCGGCGTTGTGGACGTGCCGGCTCATCTCCGCGTAGCCGACGCTGAACAGCATCAGGACGATGCCGAGGATGACGTACAGCAGGGGCTGGCCCACGATGCCCATCACGCCGAAGACGGTGGGCATCACCCCGGCGACGACCATCAGGGGAGCGCTTGCGGCGAGCACCGAGAGCAGCAGCCCCGCGGTGCCGAGCCGGTCCGCACGCAGGGCCCGCTCCTCACCCTTGTAGGTGCTGATGCCGCCCGTATCGCCGGTCACGCCGGTCTCACTCGTTCTCGAACTGCCCGTCGACATGGCGGGGGTGGTCCCTTCGTTGAGGAGAATCAGGGGAGAAACACTGGGAGTTGCACAGCAGCGGGTGGATCTGCGGCAGGTGGACCTGCGGCGGGTGGCTCCTCAAGGCGTACCGAGCGCGGTACCGCGCGCCGTGAGGAAGGCCTGGTACGGGTCCCGGCCCGAGTACGACCAGGGGGCGGCCGTCACATGGGGCCCGATACGGAGGAAGAGGGCGGCTGCCTCGGCCGGCCTGCCCTCGCAGACCTTGGCGTGGGCCAGGAAGTTGAGGTCGGCGCGGTTGCGCGGGTGGTCCTCGCGCTCCCATTCCAGCCACCAGTCGAACGCGGCCTTCATCACCTGCCGGGCCCGCCGCCCCGACCAGTGCCCGGAGCGCACCGGGTCGTCGGACTCGCTGCCCGCGGCGACCAGGACGCGGTAGCGCTCGGCGTGCGCGACGACGGGGAGGACGGCGAGCGGCGAATCGGCGGGGGCCTGTTCGGCGGCCCAGGCGGCGAAGTCGTAGACCTCGTGCAGCGGGTCCTGGCCGCTGTCGGGGTGGTTCTCGGCGAGCCGGGCCGTCATCAGATGATGCGCGTGGTGGTGGTCGGGGTGGCGGATGCGTACCGCGTCGAAGAGCTTCCCGGCCTCCTCCTGCGTGCCGTGCACACGGGCCAGCATCAGCTGTCCCAGCCAGGGCGTGGGGTCGTCGGGGGCCAGTCGCGCGGCGCGCAGACAGGCCTCGCGGGCCGCCTCGGGCGTGTCCTTGCCGTGCAGGGCGCGGACCACGGTGGCGCAGGCCAGCAGGGTGGCGGCGTCGGCGCTGTCGGGTTCGGCGAGCAGCCAGTCGCGGGCCCAGCCGGCGGCGGACGGAGTCTCGGCGAGGGCGAGGACGCGATGGCTGCGGCGGTCCCAGTCGCTGCCGGTCTCGACCAGGAGCGAGCGGGCTCTGGTCCACCGTCCTTGGGTGAACTGCCCTCGAACCTCGCTGAGTTCGGTGTCGTCGAGCGCCGGGTCGAACGGGTGGCCGGAGCGTCCGCCCCGTCTTCGGGAGCGGCCCAGGGGAGGCGGGGGCGGGGACACCGCTGGCTTCCTTTGCGAAACGGGTACGCGCAGGTACGGGCTGGAAGAGGACGGCGGTGGGAGCGGTGGTGCGTGGGCATTACTGATCGCGCACAGCCAAGCGGTAGGCAAGGCTCCGCGTCAAGAGTTGACCTTGATCAACTGCATTCATTTACAGAAGAGTTGGCCGGAACCCGGCATTCATGAGCCCTCATCACCTACGTGACGGGGCATGCCAGACTTGCGCCATGTCGAACCGTGAGCCTCTCAAGCCCTTCCTTCTCGCCTTTCCCGGGCCGCTGCGCGATCAGCTGGTGAGGGCGGTCCTCTCGGGCGCGAAGGTGTCGACGACGGGGCTGCTGGCGGAGTACGAGGCGGAGAAGGAGGAGCTGCCTCCGGTGGGCGAGCGGTCGGCGGTGATCGACTCGGCCGGCCGGGAGGTCGCGGTGGTGGAGGTGACCGAGGTACGGATCCTGCGGCTCGGCGACATCGATCTCCAGCACGCGATCGACGAGGGCGAGGGCGACACCTCGGTGGCCGCATGGCGCGCGAGCCATGAGCGGTTCTGGCAGGGCGAGGAGATGCGGGAGGCGCTCGGCGACCCGGAGTTCACGGTCGACGACGAGACACTGGTCGTCGCCGAACGGTTCCGGGTCGTCGAGCTGCTCGTTCCGGTCGGGGCGGAGGACCGGCCGACCCGCGGTACGCAGGACTGACCTCCGCCCAGCCGCCGTCGAGACACTCCGCAGCGCCCTGGCGCGCCGCTGTGCCGTGGGTCAGCAGAACCAGCCGTCCTGCACCCAGCCGTGACGGTTGATGTCGCCGTAGGCGAACCCGTACACCCAGCCACTCTGTTCGCTCTCCACCGTGAAGGTCTAGTCGTAGTTGGCGTAGAAGCTCGCGCTCTGACACACGATCACCGCGTGCTCGGGCGGCACCACCGCCTGCGCGGGCGCCCCCATGGCCAGCACGGCGGCGGAAGCCATGGCGACCAGCGCCTTGGTCACGATCCTCATTGCTCATCCTCTCCGGTCACGCGGGAGATCCGGTCTGCGAGCGGGGCTTCGTTCCGTGCGTGGAAGGTGGCGCGTGGCGCGCGACCCTCATACGAGGGGGCGCCGGTCGAGGTACGCGACCAGGATGGCGCCCGTGGTCTATGCGGGTAGACCCCAGGACGGAGAAATTTACATGCACATGACATTTCAGCCATCGCCGCGCCGGCGTCGAGAACGGCGACCCCGTGGGCCGGCCGGAACCTCTCCGGACGGCCCACGGATCGGAGTCCTCAGCCGACCGCCTCCGCCGCGGCCCGGCCCGCCGCCCGCCCGGAGAAGATGCAGCCACCGAGGAACGTTCCTTCGAGTGAGCGGTAGCCGTGCATCCCGCCGCCGCCGAAGCCTGCCGCCTCCCCCGCCGCGTACACACCGGGCAGGGGCGTGCCGTCCTCCCCGAGCACCCGTGACGACAGGTCCGTCTCCAGGCCGCCGAGCGACTTCCGGGTAAGGATGTTGAGTCGTACGGCGATCAGCGGACCGGCCCCGGGGTCCAGGATGCGGTGCGGGGCCGCCGTACGGATCAGCTTGTCGCCGAGGTACGTGCGGGCGCCCCGGATCGCCGTGATCTGGAGGTCCTTGGTGAACGGGTTGGCTGTCTCGCGGTCCCGCGCGGTGATCTCGCGGCGCAGCTCCGCCGCGTCGATCAGCGGTTCGTCGGTGAGCGCGTTCATGCCGCGGACCAGTGATTCGAGGTCCTTCTCGACGACGAAGTCCACGCCGTTGTCCATGAACGCCTTCACCGGTCCCGGCACGTCCGCGCGCGCCCGGCCGATCACACCGCGGATCGACTTGCCGGTCAGGTCGGGATTCTGCTCCGAGCCGGAGAGCGCGAACTCCTTGCCGATGATCTTCTGGTCGAGAACGAACCAGGTGTAGTCGTAGCCCGACTTCATGATGTGCTCGAGGGTGCCGAGCGTGTCGAAGCCGGGGAAGAGCGGCACCGGCAGCCGCTTGCCGCGGGCGTCCAGCCAGAGCGAGGACGGTCCCGGCAGGATCCGGATGCCGTGCTTGGCCCAGATCGGGTTCCAGTTCTCGATGCCCTCGGTGTAGTGCCACATCCGGTCGCGGTTGATGTGGTGGGCGCCCGCCTCCTCGGTGATGCCGAGCATCAGCCCGTCGACGTGGGCGGGAACCCCGGAGAGCATCTTCGCGGGCGGGGTGCCGAGCCGTTCGGGCCACTGCTTGCGCACGAGGTCGTGGTTGCCGCCGATGCCGCCGGAGGTGACGATCACCGCCTGGGCCTTCAGCTCGAAGGCGCCGGTCGCCTCGCGGCTGCTCGCGGTGCCGCGCTGGGCGCCGCTCGGTTCGAGGAGTTCACCGGTCACGGTGTCGATCGCGCCCGCGCTGCGGCCGAGGCCGGTGACCCGGTGGCGGAACCTCAGCTGGACGAGCCCCTTGGCGACACCCTCGCGGACCCGGCGCTCGAAGGGGGCCACGACACCGGGGCCGGTGCCCCAGGTGATGTGGAAGCGGGGTACGGAGTTGCCGTGGCCGTTCGCGTCGTAGCCGCCACGTTCGGCCCAGCCGACCACGGGGAAGATCCGCAGTCCCTGGGCGTGCAGCCAGGACCGCTTCTCACCGGCCGCGAAGTCGACGTACGCCTCGGCCCACTTCCGTGGCCAGTGGTCCTCCTTGCGGTCGAAGCCGGCCGTACCGAGCCAGTCCTGGAGGGCCAGTTCGCGGCTGTCCTTGATCCGCATGCGGCGCTGCTCGGGCGAGTCGACGAGGAAGAGGCCGCCGAAGGACCAGTGCGCCTGGCCGCCGATCGACTGCTCGGGCTCCTGGTCGAGCAGGATCACCGTGCGGCCCGCGTCGACGAGCTCGGCGGTGGCCACAAGACCCGCGAGTCCTGCCCCGATCACGATCACATCAGCGTCGTACGCCATGGGTTCCATCCTTGTCGGGGCGAGTCGGGGCGAGCGGGGCGAGTCGGGGTCCGCGAGGGAGCGCCGGAAGTTACTCGTGCGTCAGATCTTCGGCACCGGCCGCTGCGGCGTCAACCGCCCGGTCGGACGCGCTCCGGCCGCATCCTCCCCCCGGAGGCGCTATCGTCGAAACAAATCACCCTCTCCTGGCCGGACTTGAGGTAGAGAAGCGTGTCGGTGCTGGTGCTCGTACTCGCCGTGAGCGCCGCCTGCTGTCTGGGATTCGGCTTTGTCCTGCAGCAGGCCGCCGCCCGGCACGCCCCGAGGAGGGATTATCTCTCCCCCCGGCTGCTGCTCGACCTGATGCAGGTGCGGAGCTGGCTGGCCGGGGTCGGCCTGATGGTCAGCGGCATGGCGCTGGGGGCGCTGGCCCTGGGCAAGGGCGAGGTATCCGTGGTCGAGCCTCTCCTGGCGACCAATCTGCTCTTCGCCATGGCCCTGTCGCGCCATCGCACCGGCCAGCGGCTCGGCCGGCAGGGCTGGGCCGGACTCTGGCTGCTGGCAGGCGGTGTCACCGCCTTCCTGCTGGGGGGCCGGCCGCAGGGCGGCGAGACGATCACGAACGCACTGCGGCACTGGCTGGTGGTCGGCGTGGTCGTGGGCATAGCCCTGCTGCTCACCACCTTCGCCAAACGCTCGCAGCACGGAGCGGCCCCGGCGCTGCTCGCGGTGGCGGCCGGGCTGCTGTACGGCCTCCAGGACGCACTCACCCGGATGAGCGGGGAGGTGCTGTCGGACGCGGGGTGGACGGCACTGGTGACGAGCTGGCAGCCGTACGCGGTGGTGGTGCTGGGCGTGACGGGGCTGATCCTGGTGCAGAGCGCGTTCGAGACGGCGCCGCTGCGGATGTCGCTGCCCGCGCTGACCGCCGCCCAGCCGCTGGCCGGGATCGCCTGCGGGATCGGTTTCCTGGGCGACCAGGTGCGCACCGATGCGGGTGCGCTGGCCTGGCAGGCGGCCGGGCTGGTGGCGATCGTCGTCGGGATCGTGCTGCTGGGGCTGCATCCGGCGATGCCGACGGGTCACGACCACCACCGCCGGAAGCGCAGCCTGCAGCCGCACTGACGGGCGCCTCGCCGGGCGCGCGGGCGGTTCATGCGTCCAACCCGCCCGGTGCCGGTCGGTGATCCCCGGTTCCGGAGCTGAGGTTGGATGGGCTGCATGACTGCTGCTGACGAAATTCTGGACATCGTCGACGAGAACGACGAGGTCGTCGGTCAGGCCCCGCGCGGTGAGGCGACCGTGCGGGGCCTGCGCCATCGCTGTGTCTTCATCGAGGCCAGGGACGCCGAGGGCCGGCTCTTCGTGCACCGCAGGACCCCGACCAAGCTGGTCTTTCCCTCGCACTACGACATGTTCGTCGGCGGGGTGGTCGGCGCGGGCGAGTCGTACGCCGAGGCGGCGCTGCGCGAGGCCGAGGAGGAACTCGGTGTCACGGGACTCCCCCGCCCTGAGCCGCTCTTCAAGTTCCTCTACGAGAGCGCGGAGCACACCTGGTGGTCGCACGTGTACCAGGTACGGTGCGAGCTGCCGGTGAACCCGCAGGTGGAGGAGGTCGCCTGGCACACCTTCCTCACCGATGACGAGCTGACGGAGCGGCTCGGCGACTGGCAGTGGGTGCCGGACGGCCTGGAGACGTATCGCCGGCTGCGGGAGTACCGGGCAGGCCGGGCCCCGGCAGGAGACCGGCAGAGCGCTGGTTAGGGTTCGGACGTGAACGACTTCGTACAAGGTCTGAGGCTGTGGTTCGCGCCGGAGCGGATCCGTGACGAGGGCGACACCCCCGACTACCGCTTCTCGCTCGCCAACGAGCGCACCTTCCTCGCCTGGATCCGGACGGCTCTGGCGCTCATCGGCGGCGGCTTCGCCGTCGACCAGTTCCTGCCGGAGCTGGCCTGGGGGGTCCGGACGGGGCTGGCGCTCGCGCTGCTGGCGGCCGGTGTGCTGTGTGCGCTGCGGGCGGTCAACCACTGGGTGCGGTGCGAGCGGGCGATGCGGCGCGGCGAGGACCTGCCGGTCTCCCGCTTCCCGGCGCTGCTCGGACTTGCGGTCGCCGTCGTCGCCGTCTCCATGGTGGTGGTGGTCGTCTTCGGCTGGGAGAGCCGTTGACGGCCGCCGTCCGGGACCCCGGGCTGCAGCCCGAGCGGACCAGGCTGGCGTGGCGGCGTACCACCCTGTCCTGCACGGTGGTGGCTCTGCTGGCCGGCAAGCAGGCCCTGCACAACGGTGCGACCCCGGCCGGATTCGTCGCCCTGTCGCTGAGCGTGCTGGCCTGGCTGGGCTTTCTGCAGGTGGCGCACCGGCGGGTGCGCGGGATGGGGACCGCGCGGCCGCGCCCCCTGTCGCCGCGCGGCGCGCTGACAGCGGCGGTGTGCACGGTGGCGCTCGCGGTGTTCGCGGCGGCGATGATCTTCTGAGGGGACGTGTCGGGGCCGTCAGCTGTCCCAGGGGACGGTGACGACGATCTTCCCGCGGGTGCGCCCCTCCTCGTTCAGCCGGTAGGCGTCCGCGGCCTGTTCCAGCGGGAAGGTGCGGTCGACATGGACCGAGATGACGCCCTGCTCGGCCAGGGCGCTCAGCTGGGCGAGGTCGTCGGCGTCGGGCCGTACGAAGGCATAGCGGCCGCCGTACGAGAAGACCTCGCCGTCCGCGATGGACACCAGCCGGCCCCCGGGCTTCAGCACTTCCGCGGAGGCACGCAGCGCCTCGCCGCCGACGGTGTCGAAGGCGGCGTCGACCCCGTCGGGGGCCAGGGCCCTGATCCGGTCGGCGAGCCCTTCGCCGTACGCCACCGGCTCGCCGCCGAGCTTTCGCACATGGTCGTGGTTGTGGTCGCTGGCGGTGCCGATGACGCGGGCGCCCGCGTGCCGGGCGAGCTGGACGGCCAGTGAGCCCACCCCGCCCGCGGCCGCGTGGACCAGCACGGTGTCGCCGTCCTGGATCCGCAGTGAGCGGTGCAGCACCTGGTACGCGGTGAGACCGGCCAGCGGCAGGCCCGCCGCCGCCTCGAAGCTCAGGCTGAGCGGCTTGCGGGCGAGGGTGCGCACGGGGGCGGCGACGTACTCGGCAAAGGTGCCGCGGGACAGGAAGTCCTCCCGCACATAGCCGATGACCTCGTCGCCGACAGCGAATTCGTCGACGGCGATACCGGGCTGTACGACGACTCCGGAGACGTCCCAGCCGGGGATCACCGGAAAGACGGCCTCCAGTCCTGACTGGAGATGGCCCTCCCTGGCCTTCCAGTCGACCGGGTTGACGGCCGCTGCCCGCACTTTCACCAGCACACTGTCCGGGCCGACCTTGGGGTCGGGTCGCTCGCCGTACTCCAGGACCTCGGCCCCGCCGTACCTGCTGTAGCTGATCGCCTTCATCTTCCGACCATCCGGGCTGCTCAGGCCGGACGCAACTCAGACGGTGACGGCCTCGGACGGTGGCCTCGGCGTGGGCGGTCCGTGGCCGGACGCCCGCCCCGGATCAGGACCGCGTCGGCGGCCTCCCGACACGCGGTCCGCCCCCGGGCCGCCCCGGGCTCACCAGCGTGGGATGGCCGGCGTCACCCACTCCGGCTCGGCCTTGCGCATGGCCGCCGCGTCGTCGCGCTCGCGCATCGTGCCGTCGTCGGCGAGCCACCGCCGGTGCAGTACGGCCAGCCGTTCCCGGTCGAGTTCGACGCCGAGCCCCGGGGCGTCGGAGACGGTCAGCCGACCGTCCTTGAACACATGACGGGTGGTGATGACGTCCTCGGTCTGCCAGGGGTAGTGGCTGTCGCAGGCGTAGTCGAGGTTGGGGACGGTGGCCGCCACGTGGGTCATCGCGGCGAGGCTGATCCCCAGATGGGTGTTGGAGTGCATGGAGAGTCCGACTCCGAAGGTGCGGCAGATCCCGGCCAGCTCACGGGTGCGGTGCAGGCCGCCCCAGTAGTGGTGGTCGGAGAGCACGACCTGGACGGCGCCGCGGGCGAAGGCCTCCGGGACCTCGGCGAGGGTCGTGACGCACATGTTCGTGGCGAGCGGTACGTCGGTGCCCGCGGCGACGGCGGCCATCAGGTCCGTGCCGGTCGCCGGATCCTCCAGATATTCGAGTACGTCCTTCAGCTGCTCGGCGACGTGCAGCGAGGTCTTGACGGACCAGGCGCCGTTCGGGTCCAGCCGCAGCGGCTGCCCGGGAAACGCCTCGGCGAGGGCGCGGATCGCGGCGATCTCCTGGTCGGGTTCGAAGACGCCGCCCTTGAGCTTGAAGGAGGAGAAGCCGTACTCGCGGGCGAACCGACGCGCCTGGGCGACGACTCCGGCCGGGTCGACGGCCGCACCCCAGTCGTCCTGTTCGCCGCCCTCGGGATGGGCGGCCCAGCGGTAGAAGAGGTACGCGCTGTACTCGACGCTGTCGCGGACCCTGCCGCCGAGCAGCGCGTGCACGGGCAGGCCGAGGGACTTGCCCAGGGCGTCCAGGCAAGCGACCTCGAAGCCGGAGATGACGGAGAGCCGGAGCTTGTCTGAGGTCTGGACGCCGCGCAGGCCGCCGGCTTCCACGCGCTCGTCGGCGGCGCGTGAATCACCGCACACCTCCTCGGCGAGGGCGAAGAGGCCGTTCAGATCGCTGACCGAGCGGCCGACCAGGGCCCGGGCGAGCGGCTCGGCGAGTTCGAGGTACTTGCCGTCCCCGTAGGTCTCCCCGATGCCGGTCGTCCCACCGCGCGTGATCACCTCCACGATGAGCCGTGGGGTGTACGGCTGGTGGACGCCCTGGGTGTTGAGCAGCGGCGGGTCGGCTATGAGGATCGGGGTCAGCCGGACTTCGTCGATCAGCAACGCAGTATCCATACGTGAACCATATTCAGAGACAAGACCGGACGCCAGACTCCGGGACCACTGGAACCGGAGTCCGCACCGGGGAATCCGGGAGTTCACTGGACGACATACCGACTGGTCGGCATCATGAGCTTCGACGTCTTTTCACCCCGGAGGTGCGCACGATGAGCTCAGTCCACCCGCCAGGTCTCGACCTGGACCGGCTCCGCGGATATCTCGACCGCGAGCGGCCGGGTCTGGTGAACGGACCGCTCGAAGCCCGCCTCATCGAGGGCGGTCGCTCCAACCTGACGTACATCGTCACGGACGGCACCGGCCACTGGGTCGTCCGCCGGCCGCCGCTCGGTCATGTCCTCGCCACCGCGCACGACATGAAGCGCGAGCACCGGGTGATCAGCGCACTGCATCCGACAGCCGTGCCGGTGCCCGAGCCGGTGCTGCTCTGCGAGGACGATTCCGTCATCGGGTCGCCGTTCTACCTCATGGAGTACGTCGAGGGGACCCCGTACCGCACCGCCGAGCAGCTCGCCCCGCTCGGCCCCGAGCGCACCCGGGCGGCCGTCCTCGGACTGGTCGACACACTGGTGGAACTGCACGCGGTGGACGCCGAGTCCGTGGGGCTCGGCGACTTCGGACGCCCCGAGGGTTTCCTCGACCGGCAGCTGCGCCGCTGGGGCAAGCAGCTGGACGCCTCCCGCAACCGCGAACTGCCCGGCATCGACGAGCTGCACGCCGCGCTCGGGCGCGAACTGCCCGTCTCCCCCGCGCCCACCGTCATCCACGGCGACTACCGCCTGGACAACGTCCTGATCGGCTCGGACGACGAGATCAAGGCCGTCCTCGACTGGGAGATGTCGACACTCGGCGACCCGCTGACCGACCTCGGCCTCCTGGTGATGTACAGCTCCGATCTCGGTCTGCCCAGGTCCCCGGTCTCCACCACCAGCGGCGCGGCCGGCCACCCCACCCCCGCCGAACTGATCGAGCGCTACGCCGCCCGCTCCGGCCGGGACACCTCCGCCATCTCCTGGTACACGGCGTTCGCGTGGTTCAAGCTCGCCGTGATCCTGGAGGGCATCCACTACCGCTACACCCTCGGCCAGACGGTCGGCGCCGGCTTCGACCGGATCGGCGATCTCGTCCCTGTCTTCATCGAGCACGGCCTCACCACTCTTCAGGAAGGCTGATCAGCCCATGGATTTCGCATTCGACGCCCGCACGGAAGAGCTGCGCACCAAGCTGCTCACCTTCATGGACGAGCATGTCCTCCCGGCCGAGAAGATCGCGGACGAGCAGCGCGCACTGCTCGCCTCCCCGTGGGACACCCCGCAGGTCGTCGAGGACCTGAAGGCGGAGGCGCGCAAGCAGGGCCTGTGGAACCTCTTCCTGCCCGACGCGGAGTACGGCGCCGGGCTGACCAACCTCCAGTACGCTCCGCTCGCCGAAATCACCGGCCGGTCCCCGCAGTTGGCACCGACCGCGCTGAACTGCGCGGCGCCGGACACCGGGAACATGGAGGTGCTCTTCCAGTTCGGCACGGACGAGCAGAAGAAGCAGTGGCTGGAGCCGCTGCTCGCCGGTGAGATCCGGTCGGCGTTCGCCATGACGGAGCCCGAGGTGGCCTCGTCGGACGCGACGAACATCGAGACCCGGATCGTGCGGGACGGCGACGACTACGTCATCAACGGCCGCAAGTGGTACATCTCCGGGGCGATGAACCCGGACTGCCGGATCTTCATCGTGATGGGCAAGACCGACCCGGACGGCCCCGACATCCGCCGCCAGCAGTCGATGATCCTGGTCCCGCGTGACACGCCCGGCCTCGAAGTGCGTCGCGCGATGCAGGTGTACGGGTACGAGGACCACTACCACGGCGGTCACGCGGAAGTCGTGTTCACCGATGTGCGGGTGCCCGCCACGAACCTGATCGGCGAGGAGGGCGGCGGCTTCGCCATCGCCCAGGCGCGTCTCGGCCCGGGCCGGATCCACCACTGCATGCGGCTGATCGGGATGGCCGAGCGGGCCATCGAGCTGATGTGCAGGCGGGCGGTGTCCCGTACGGCATTCGGCAAGCCGCTCGCCCAGCAGGGCGTCGTGCAGAACTGGATCGCGGACGCGCGGGTCACGGTGGAGCAGCTGCGGCTGCTGGTGCTGAAGACGACGTGGCTGATGGACACCGTCGGCAACCGGGGTGCGCACACGGAGATCCAGGCCATCAAGATCGCCACCCCGCGCGCGGTGGTCGACATCCTCGACCAGGCGGTGCAACTGCACGGCGCGGGCGGCGTCAGCCAGGACTTCCCGCTGGCGGAACTGTGGGCGGCGGCGCGGACGCTGCGGCTGGCCGACGGGCCCGACGAGGTGCACCAGAGGTCGCTGGCGCGACGCGAGATCAAGCGGTACCTGTAGCAGCGCGGCGCGGGCTGCAGCCACGCCGTGTCCTCGAAGCCGGACGGGCTTAGCTTCTGCCCGTCCGGCCCGTGGATGGAGTCGTTCAGTTCTGGCGCAGCGCGGGCATCGGCAGCGCAATGCCGTATGTGGTGGCGCCGACGCCCACGCCGCCCTCGCAGGTGTTGGGCGGCTGGGTGCCGGTGCCGCGCGTGGAGGGCCGCTCGGCGGCCCAGAACATGTAGCCGAGCATCCCGGAGGTGGCCCCGGCCCCGTTCGGCGCGACGCTCTGCTCGAACGTTCCCGTCGACTTCTGCAACGAGTTCGCGAAGTCAGTGCACTCCGGCAGCGACTTGGTCTGGTCGCTGATGTAGAAGGCGCCGGTGAACTTTGCGGGAGCGAGCGGCGGCACGGGCGGCGCATAGGTGGGCTTGCCGTCCACGTGCTCCTGCCAGTTCGCGATCGCCGTGCTCGCCGAGGGCTGGCGCGCGGGCACCATCGCGTTGGCGTAGTCGAGGACCGGGGTGTCGGTGCGCAGCCAGTCGGCGGTCGCCTTCCGGTTGATGCCGATCAGCCAGCGGTCGCCGGCGGCTGTGTCAATGGTGAGCCGGGCGGCCGGGTCGCCGCCCGATGCGTCGTAGGGATGGACGGAGCGGTAGGCGTCGATGAAGGACTGGAGTCCGGTGAGATCCGGGTCGGTGTTCTGCTCGTAGTCGATCTCGATGCCGACACCGAGGTCGCTCGCGACGGCGGCGGCGTTCAGGCCGAGTTGGGTGGCGTTCTCGGCGAGCGCCGCGTCCCATGCGTCGGTGTAGGTGATGCCGCCGATGGAGAGCATCACGCGGATACCGTGCGAGGTGAAGTACTGCACGATCTCGCGGGTCATGCCCTTGGGCACGCCGCCCACGGTGGTCGCGTCGTCCGTACGGTGGAGCAGTCGCTGCGGCTCCACAAAGCTGAGCACCACCAGGTTGACGGACGGACGCCCGTCGCCGCGGTCGATCAGCCAGTGGTTCTTGGAGTCGAAGTCCGCGACGCTGCGCACAGTGCCCCAGGTACAGGCGTCGTCGCTGCAGTGCCAGGCGCCGTAGATCTGCGGCGGTGTAACGGCGGCGGCCGAGGCCGTGGGGGCTTGTGGAACCAGTAGGGCGAGGAGCAGGCCGAGGACGGCGAGCAGGGGCCGGCTGAGCGGCCTGCGGCGGAGTCTGCTGAAGCGGGGCACGTTGGGGCGCATACGGACCTCCGGGGAGGGAGCGGCCGACGGGACGCGGGGGCGGCGCTGGCAGCGTGGCAGGTACAGACCAATCCAGCAAGAGGGCGTACCGCCGGCGCGCGTGCAGGGCAGCGCCCGGCCCCGTCAAGATCACGTCGTCCGCCCGAGAACCCGGAGCCGGCCGGACGGACGCCGCTCCCGTGCCTCTGATCCGACGTCAGGGGCGCAGCGCGCGCAGCAGCAGGTCGGCCAGATGGTCGGCGACCTCCTGCTGGCTGAGCGGGCCGTCCGGGCGGTACCACGTCGACAGGTGGTGCACCGAGCCGAAGTGGTAGTCCACCACCAGATCCGCCGGCGTCGCCGTCGAGAACACCCCGCTCCGCTGCCCCTCTTCGACCAGCGCCCGGAACCGCTCGTGATAGCGGCGCCGCTCCACCCGCACCTGCTTGTTCTTCTCCGGGCTCAGATGGTGCATGGACCGGAAGAAGATCGACGCGTCGTCGAGGTTCTCGATCGTCGTGACGACGACATCCGCCGCCGCGTCCCGCAGCCGCTGCTCGACCGGCGCCTCGGCATCGGCGAAGGCGTCGAGCCGCTCCTGCTGGAGCCGCAGCACCCGGGCGTAGACCTCCTGGAGGAGATCCTCCTTGGACCCGAAGTAGTGGTACAGCGCCCCCTTGGTGACGCCTGCCGCCTCGACGATCTCCTGGACCGACGTGCGGTCGTAACCCTGCTCGGCGAAGAGCCGGGTGGCGGCGGCCAGCAGCCGCTGCGGGACCGGGGCATCGTTCCCGTCCGTCGTTCTGGCCATTGCCGCCACCTGCCTTCCGTACGATGTGTCCGCTGCTCTACTGCGCTGAACGCAGTTCCCGCCTGAGGATCTTCCCACTTGCCGTCTTCGGGAGTTCAGCCAGGATCTCGACCTCGCGCGGGTACTTGTAGGCGGCGAGCCGCTCCTTGCAGTACGCGCCCAGCTCTCCGGGCTCGACCACCGCACCGGGCCGCAGGCTGACGTACGCCCGGACGGTCTCGCCGCGGTAGGCGTCGGGGACGCCGACGACCGCCGCCTCCCGTACCGCCGGGTGGGTGTACAGGACATCTTCGACCTCGCGCGGCCAGACCTTGAAGCCGGAAGCGTTGATCATGTCCTTCTTGCGGTCGACGACGTACAGCCAGCCGTCGCGGTCCATGAAGCCGATGTCGCCCGTCCGCAGCTCACCGTCCGGGAAGGCGGCGGCGGAGGCGTCGGGCAGCCGCCAGTAGCCGGAGACGACCTGGGGACCGCGGACGGCGATCTCACCCTGTTCGCCGAACGGCACCTCCTCGCCGTTCTCGTCGAGGATCCGGACGATCGTGTCCGGGCCGGGAACGCCGACGGAGAGCGTCCCGGAGACCGGGTCGACGGGGGCTTCCCGCTCGGGCGGTACGGAGGCGCAGGGCGCCGTGCACTCGGTGAGACCGTAGCCGTTGCGGATGTACGGGCCGAAGCCCGCACGGAACTTCTCCACGAGCGCGGGCGGCAACGGTGCACCGCCGGAGGAGATCACCTGGAACGAGGCGAAGTGCTCACGGGTCACGTCGGGATGGGCGGCGAGCGCCATGAAGGCGGTCGACGGGCCGACGGTGTACGCGGGGCGGTGCTCGGCGAACGCGTCGAGGACGACACCGGGATGGAAGCGGTACGCGAGGACGAGGGTGCCCGCGTTGGTGAGACAGGCGGCCAGCTGGCACACCATGCCGGTGATGTGGAAGAGCGGGGCGAGCGCGAAGTACGAGGAGCCCTCGGCGACCGGGTGTCCGGTCCGCTGGCGCTCGGCGTTGACCATGATGTTGCCGTGGGAGTTCATGGCGCCCTTGGGGGCACCGCTGGTCCCGGAGGTGTAGCTGATCAGCGCCACGTCGGCGGCGGTGAGTTCGCGGCCTTCGGGGGCGGCGAGCCCGCGGCGGGCGACGGCCACCAGGTCGTCGGCGTCCTCGGGGGCCGGCAGCCGCTCGAAGTTCAGGACCCGTTCGTCGTTCTGGCTCTGGAGGTCGAGCTCGCAGGCGGTGACGGCGATCCGTACGGTCGGGGCGGCGGCCGCGGTGTCCCGCAGATACGACTCCCACGCCCGGTCCGCGCAGATCAGCGCGGTGACCTCGGCGTCCTTCAGTACGTGGCCGACCTCGTCGGACTTGTACATCGGGTTGAGCGGGACGACGGTCGCCCCCGCCTTCCAGGCGCCGAGCAGTGCGAGTACGAACTGCGGGGAGTTCTGCAGCATGATCGCGACCCGGTCGCCGCGCTCCAGGCCCTTCGCGGCGAGATGACCGGCCACCGAGTCGGAGAGCGCATCGGTCTCGCGGTAGCTGAGGCGCCCGTCGAAGTAGGCGAGCGCCGGGTGCTCGGGGGTGCGGGCGACGGAGGCGCGAAAGGCGTGCACCAAAGTCTCGGCGGGGCTGACGGGGGCCCGCTGGGCCTCGCTGAGCAGGGAGATCCAGGGTTTTGCCGCGTAGCCGGACCCGGTGTCGGCGTCGGTGTTGGACTCGGTCATGCGCCGGTCTCCTCCCACTTCTGCTGAAGGTGGTTCATATTGGCGAGCCAGTGGTCGGTGTCCTTGGTGCGCGCCCGGTAGTAGCCGGCGACCTCGGGGTGCGGCAGGACGAGGAAACGGTCCTCGGCCATGGCGTCGAAGAGCGCGTCGGCGACGGCCTCCGGCTCGATGGCGCTGGGGGCGAGCACGAGCTCACCGGCCGAACCCGCGGCGGTGAGCATGTCCGTACGTACGCCCTGGGGGCAGATCGCGTGGACCTTGACGCCGCGGTGGCGGTAGGTGAGCGAGAGCCATTCGGCGAAGGCGACGACCCCGTGCTTGGTGACGCTGTACGGCGCCGCGCCGATCATCGTCAGCAGCCCGGCGGCGGACGCGGTGGAGACGAACCGGCCGCTGCCGCGCTCCAGCCAGTCCGGCAGCAGCGCCCTGGCCGCGCGGACGTGGGCCATCACATTGACGTCCCAGGCCGCCGCCCAGACCTCCTCGTCGGCGAAGACGTCGCCGGGCGAGGCAAGGCCCGCGTTGGCGCAGTAGATGTCGACGGTGCCGTCCAGGGCTTCCCGGGCGGCGTCCACGATCCGTGAGGCGTCACCGGCGACGGCAGTGCCGCCGATCTCCTCGGCAAGCGTCTTGATCCGGGCCTCGTCGAGGTCGTTGACGACGACCCTGGCGCCTTCCGCGGCGAATCTGCGGGCCAGAGCGGCGCCGATGCCGCCTCCGGCTCCGGTGACCACTACGCCCGCGCCCTGCACCGTACTCATCGGGTCCCGCCTCTCTCAGCCGACTTCCACAGCAGACTAACCAGTCGGTATGTCGTCGGGGAAGGGGGCTGGCCCGGGTTGTCGCCACTCCTGTCACAGCAGTCGCGTCCGGCTCGTTCCGCGGAGCGCTTGCGCGCGCTAGCGTGCGTGACCATGACAGTCGGAGCGATCATGGAGGTAGCCGAATGAGCCTGTCCAGACGTGGTTTGCTGGCCGCCGGCAGTGCGGTGGGAGCCCTCGCGGCGACCACTGCAGGAACCGGGACCGCGGCAGCGGGACCCGTGCCCGGGAAGGGGCAGGGCGCCGGGCGCAACCGGCTCCTCACCGGCTTCGACCGGCTGGCCGCGGACGGCTACGCACTGCTGAAGGGGCAGAAGGTCGGGGTCGTCACCAACCCGACCGGGATCACCTCCGATGTGCGCCACATCGTCGATGTGATGCACCCGGACGAGCGGGTGAACCTGGTCGCGGTCTTCGGACCCGAGCACGGCTTCCGCGGCACCGCGCAGGCGGGCGGCTCCGAGGGGCGCTACGACGATCCGGCGACCGGACTCCCTGTCTACGACACGTACTTGAAGAGCGGGCAGCCGCTCGCCGATGTCTTCACCGCGTCCGGCGTGGACACGATCGTCTTCGACATCCAGGACGCGGGCGCACGCTTCTACACGTACATCTGGACGCTCTACGACTGCATGCAGGCGGCGGCGCTCGCGGGCAAGCGGTTCGTCGTGCTGGACCGGCCGAACCCGGTGACCGGGCGGGCGGCGCTCGGGCCGGTCCTCGACCCGGCGTTCTCGACCTTCGTGGGGCGCCGGGAGATCGCGCAGGCGCACGGCATGACGGTCACGGAGCTTGCGCTGCTCTTCAACGCGGAGTTCCTGGCCGATCGGCCGGTCGAGCTGGACATCGTGAAGATGTCGGGATGGCGGCGCTCGGACTTCTTCGACGAGACCGGACTGCCGTGGGTGCCGCCGAGCCCCAACATGCCGACGCCGGACACCGCTCTGGTGTACTCCGGGACCTGCCTCTTCGAGGGCACGAACCTCTCCGAGGGACGCGGCACCACGCGACCGTTCGAACTGCTCGGCGCGGAGGGCATCGACCACCGGTGGGCGGCTGCCGCGAACGCGCTCGACCTGCCCGGAGTCGCTTTCCGCGAGGCGTACTTCGCGCCGACGTTCTCCAAGTTCCAGGGGAAGACGGTCGGCGGCGTGCAGCTGCATGTGCAGGACCGGGAGGTCTTCGACCCGGTACGCACGGGGATCGCTCTCCTGGTGACGGCGAAGCAGACGTGGAGCGGGTTCGCGTGGCGCTCGGACAACTGGATCGACAAGCTCACCGGCAACACGCGGGTCCGCACGATGATCGATGCGGGTGCGGACACGGATGAGGTGGTGGACGCCTGGGCGGCGGATCTCGCCGCCTTCCGGGCGGTACGCAAGAAGTACTTGCAGTACCGGTGAGGCGGACCGGGCGGGTCCGAGGGTTCGGACCCGCCCGGCGAACCGTTCCGTCCCCGAGCACCGGACGGAGTGGAATCAATGCCTACCGGTGGCTGGGGAACTCCACCACCTGCTGGTACGTCGGGCGGTTCTGCCAGTGGATCGCCTTCTGGCTGATTCCGCCCAGCGCACGGTGGATGATCGAGTCCGTGCACCACTGCTCGCCGGCCCCGCAGCTGTCGTCACCGGGGTAGACCTCGGTGGCCGGTTCGGACGCCGCCTGCTTCAGGGAGGCGAGCAGGGTGTCCCGGCAGCTGCCCAGGTCTCCGTTTCCGCAGTACGTCCTGGCGAGCGGCCCCTTGACCGGCCGGCCGAGGACCTGGCGCAGATCCTTGTCCACAAAGCCCCACCAGCCGTACTGGAACGCCGATCCGCTGTGCGCCCCGCTCGGGCCGTGGCTGGCCGCCGGTGACTCGTCGGTGGCGAGAGCGGCGGTCAGCGTCCCGTACAGGCTGTCGCCCAGACCCGGCTCGAACTCGGCCTCGACCAGCTTCGGCCACCACGCGTCCATGATCCGTACCGCGTCCGCGTCGGTGTACGTGTGCGAGCCGGGGCTGCTTTCCCTGCGCTGCGCCCCCGAAGCCCGCCAGGACTCCAACTGCTGGATGACCGCGTTCAGTTCCGGGTCGGTGACCGGCCCGGAACGGAGCACCTGCAGCAGTTCGGGCAGCACCTGCTCGCCGCGCAGGTCGGTGAGCGCGGCTTCCGCCATGGCCCGGGTGAGCGAGGCGCGGGTGACGCCGCCCTGCTCCACCAGCTTCGCCACCCGGTCGTCGAGCAGATCCGCCCGGTGCACCGCGCCGAGGCCGAAGCCCGCGGAGGCGTACCCCTCGGCCTGCTTGTTGTTCCAGGAGACGTAGTAGTCCTGGCCACTGGAGTGCGGGTGCGCGGCGAACGGGGTGTAGGCGGCGGTATTGGCGACCGGGTCGTAGCCCTGCCATTCGTACGCTTTCTCGGCCATGACGGGCAGGGCCGGGTCCACGCCCGCCGCGCGCACCGGGTTCATGCCGCTGTTGTAGTAGGCGGCGGTGCGGGAGTCGGCGTAGAACCAGTTGAAGGCATAGTCGATGTTGCTCGCCGCCTGCTGGAAGGAGGCGGCGTCCTTCACGTACTCAGGGTCGTTGAGCATCTGGAAGCCGATGATCGAGTCGGCCTCGTGGCGGTAGGTGGTGCGCAGCGAGGTGTACGCGACGGGCTTGCCGCCCACTGTGGCGCAATGGGTGACGATGCCGTACGCGGTCCGCCACACCTGCATCCGGTAGGAGCCCTTCGCCGTGGAGTCGGCGACGGTCGGCGCCCAGGAGTTGGTGCGCTCCAGCTTCTCCATCGCGGTGCAGGTGCCGTGGTGGAGGTAATGCGTCGAGTTCTTGGTGGGCGCGGAACCGTCCGGCTCGCACAGCTCGATGGCGTACGTGTCGGTGATGTCCTGGCCGGCCGAGGTGGCGCTCCACGCGTAGTCCTGGCCGCGGCCCATCTGGACGTACATGCCGACACCGGCGAAGGCGACCCCGCGGGCGCTGATGCCTGGGCCCTGGAGCTCCTGGAGCATCATCAGCTGCGGTGCGAAGTAGCCTGTCTGCGGGCCGAAGACGGCGATCGGGTTTCCGCTCGCGGTGTGCTTGCCGGAGACCAGCAGGGCGTTGGACATTCCGCGCTTCTGGGCGCCGGAACCGGAGCCGGGCAGCGAGCCCTCCGGGATCACGCCGTCGTCGTAGATGCCCTGGGCCTTCCTCAGCGCGGCCGGGGCCTTGACCGGGGCCTTCCTGTCGGTGCCCGCGGAGCCGGTGCGGTCGTGGACGAGCGGCTCGGGGCTGACCGAGCCCGGATCGGGAAGGGCGGTGCCGCGCGCCTGGGCGGGCTTGCCGGCGTAGGGGAAGGAGGTGCCGTCGTGGATGGTCAGCACGGCCTCGGGGTCGTTCCGTTGCCGGAACGACTCCCAGACCTCGGTGCCTTCGGCGACCCCGTACTTCTGCTGGGCGGACAGCAGCGAGAGCGCCGCCTGCACCTCGCCGCCACCGCCGCCACCGAACTGACCGCCGACGACCGAGGCGATCGAGATCAGGTCGGTCAGCTTGAACGGCTGGATCTCACCGATGTTGGTGATCGCGTCGATCTTTCCGGTGAGGACGTACTCGCCGGGGAAGTAGCGGCCCTTCTTGGACTTGTCGCGGTACGCGTTGATGCCGTCGACGTATGCCTGCGCGTCGGCCATGGCCTGCTCACCGCGGGCGCCCTCATGGGTCCTGATGTACGCGACCTGGGCTTCGAGATCTGCCTCGGTGTACGGGGCCTGCGGCCAGAACTGCTGCTCAAGCCCCTGGTTGGCGAGTGCGCCACCGGCGAACGAGGTCAGTTCGCCGCGCCCGATGTGCCGGAAAAGGTCCATCAGCCAGAGCCGGTCCTGCCCGGCCGCATAGCCGGCGCCGAACTCGGTGCCGTAGCGGGTGGTGCCCTTGATGTGCGGGACGCCTGACTTCCTGTCGCGGGTGATGGTGACGTCGTCGCGCGGCGAGGTGACGGACTCGACCTGGTCCTTCGGCACGCCGAACGAGGCGTCGTTGAAGAAGTCGGTCAGCTTCTGGTCGGTGAGTCCGGTGTACCCGGCCACCAGGCTGTTGTAGCGGTCGAGTTGGTCGTCGCTGTGCGCGGGGTGCGTACCGAACGCCTGGTTGCCGAGAATCTCGACGAGCGTGGCGTTGCCGTTCTCGCCGGGCGGCAGGATGTCGTCGCACTGCCCCTGGCAGTGGTCGGCGACGGGGACGGGTTCCGCCGCCACGGTGCCGGACTGCGGCGAGGCTGCAAGGAGGGTGGTGCCGAGGGTGAGAACCGCCGCAACGGTGGCGGCTCTGAACTTGACGGTGCGTGGGGGCATGCGTGCTCCTCCGGGAGGCCGATGCGCCGGAGGTTACTGGCGGTATGACCCGTCGGTAAGGTGAGCATCGGTCACCTTTTCCGAATCGCCACATGACGCCGCGCCCGAGCCGGATTCGCGCCGCGTCCGGGCCCGTTCGAGGTGCATCCGACGAGGCCGTCTCGGCCAATGGACGCGAATCGCCTTTCGATGGAGCCGAATCGGGCAGTCGTACGTCCATCCCTTGACGCCGAAGTACGAGCGACGGAGGTGGCAGTGCGATGGCCGGTTTCCGCAGTCTTGCGAGACAGGTCCGCGATCCGCGGAGTGACCTGGCGCTGCGTCGGTACTCGCTGCGCAAGTGCCTGGAGAGGTTCGCCCCCTACGGTCACCGGGCGACCTGGCACCATCTGTGCGCCCGGCACTGGATCGAGCCCGAGGACCGGGCCCCCGACCCGGTGCGACTGGTGCACGCACTGGAGGAGTTGGAGGAGGCCCGGGCCGTCTGGCTCGGGTACGAGGCGGGGTTCGCCGAGCGCCGCAGGCGGGAGAAGCACGATGGGCTGCGCCGGCCGGGCGCGTTCGACGACTGGCACCGGCGCACCTGGGGCGGGAACGGGGTGGCGCGCTGCGACGATCCGGCGGTCCATCCGTCCGCACCGCTGGGCGAGGTGCTGGGCCGGCTGATCGCCGCGCTGGAGTCCGAGCCGGGCACGACCTGCCCGGTGTGCGCGGGGACCGGGATCGTCTGGCGCCAAGAGCTCAGCCACGAGCCGTGGTCGGGGCCGGTCTGCACGGGCTGCGGGATCGTCGTGCCGCAGCCTGTGCTCACGCCGGGGGCGCTGGCGAGGGCGCGGCGCATACGGACCAGGAACCTGACGTCCGCGGCATGAGGAGCGCCCGCTCCGCCCCGGCCCGCGACTCGCCTACTGGCAGTCCGCCGAGCGGCGCTCCGGCATCAGCCGGGACCCGCTGATCGTGTCCCCGGAGATGTCGTTCGGGTTGGAGAGCACACATGTCTCCAACGACAGACAGCCGCAGCCGATGCAGTCGGTGAGATGGTCGCGCAGCCGGCCCAGCTGCTTGATCCGCTCGTCGAGTTCGGAGCGCCACGCCTCGGACAGGCGCGCCCAGTCGTCGCGGTTCGGGGTGCGCTCCTCGGGGAGCTCGGCCAGCGCGTCGCGGATCGTGGCCAGCGGTATGCCGACCCGTTGCGCCGCACGGACGAAAGCGACCCGGCGCAACGCATCCCTGCTGTAGCGGCGCTGGTTGCCACTGGTGCGGCGGCTGCTGATCAGGCCCTTGGCCTCGTAGAAGTGCAGGGCCGAAACGGCGGCGCCGCTGCGCGTGGAGAGCTGGCCGACCGTGAGTTCATGGAGTGTCTGTGGGATCTGGGGCACCCCTCGAACCCTACGTGCACTCCTCCGAGCCGGTCCGTCGTTGACAGGAACGCCACGCCCAACCATGCTGAGCAAGCGCTTAGACAGTAGCGATGAATGACGGATGCATGACGATGCACGGTCGAGAGCGGGAAGGCAGGACCAGGGACATGGCAGAGCCGAGGATCTTCACGTCCGCGCAGGAGCTGCGCGACGGGGTGGGCGAGCAGCTGGGGCACAGCGACTGGCTGGGGATCGACCAGAAGCGGGTCGATCTCTTCGCCGATGCCACCGGGGACCACCAGTGGATCCATGTGGACCCGGAGCGGGCCGCGGCCGGCCCGTTCGGCACGACGATCGCGCACGGCTATCTCACGCTCTCGCTGCTTCCGGCGCTGGTCCCGCAGATCATGCGGGTCGAAGGCATGAAGATGGGCATCAACTACGGCACCAACAAGGTCCGTTTCCCGGCCACCGTTCCGGTGGGCTCGCGGCTGCGGGCGACGGCCGCCCTCAAGAGCGTCGAGGAGGCGGGCGGCGGCGTCCAGGTCACCGCCGTCGTCACGGTCGAGCGCGAGGGTGGCGACAAGCCGGTCTGCGTCGCCGAGTCGGTGTCGCGCTACTACTTCTGAGCCCGCGGAACCGTGCCCGGTCGCGCTACCGCTGGGCCGCGACCATCCGCAGGACGAGGTCGGCGTAGAGCGCGCCGACCTCGTCGGGCGTCCGGCTCCCCTGCGCGCTGAACCAGCGCGCCACATCGATGCAGAGCGAGAGCACGGCCAGCGTGGTGCCCGGGATGTCGGGGACGTCGAACTCCCCCGCCTCCACGCCTTCACTGATGATCCGGCGGATCACCGCGTCGCTCTTGCGCCGCAGCGCGACGATCTCGGTGCGGTGCTCCGGGCCGAGGGCGTCGAGTTCGTACTGGACCACGCGGGCGGTGGTGTGCCCTTCCGCGTGCCAGCGGACGAAGGACCGCACAGCGTGGGCGAGCCGCTCGGACGCCGTGCCTTCGCTGTCCGCGGCCGTCTCCAGGAGCAGCAGGGCCCGGTCGTGACCGATCCTGCTGATCCGGTGGAGCAGCTCTTCCTTCGTCTTGTAGTGGATGTAGAGCGCGGCAGGGCTCATGCCGGCGCGGCCCGCGATGTCACGGGTGGTGGTCGCGTGGTACCCACGCTCGGCGAAGGCGTCGACGGCCGCGACGAGGAGCCGTCTGGCCGCCTCGGGCGTCACCTCACCCCACGGCGTACTGTCGCCGCCGGTATCCTCCGCCGTGCTCATCGTCACCGACCCCTTCCGTTCACCAGGACGCACACCATACCCCGAACCTGAGCAAGCGCTTAGGGGTCCCGGCGGCCGAGGGCGTCAGAGCTTCTGGAAGGGGTCGTGCTCGGCGAGGATCTTCTCCAGCCGAGCCTGGTCGACCCGGCTGATGAGCTGCCCGGCCTCCTGACGGTCCCGGATGACCTTGGCGAGGGTGAAGCAGGACGTGACGAGATAGAGGACGCCGACGGCGAGGAAGCCCCGCACCCAGGCGTTCGCGTCGAGGAAGTAGATGCCGAGGGTCACCGCGCCCATCGCCACCCCGAAGGATGCGACGGCCTGTCCGTAGAAGGCCGCGGTGCTCTGCTGCTTGACCGATGTCGTCTCACTCATGACGGACAGCATCGACCGCTGCGGCGCCCGGCACATCCGGCCCCGTACTCAGTCCCGTACTCAGACGCCCGTTCGGGTCGAACGGCTCAGAAGGCGGAGACACCCGTCAGCGCACGACCGATGATCAGCTTCTGGATCTGGCTGGTGCCTTCGTAGAGCGTCATCACACGGGCGTCGCGCAGCAGCTTGCCGACCGGGTACTCGTCGATGTAGCCGTAGCCGCCGAAGACCTGGAGGGCGTTGTTGGCTGCGCGGACGGCGGCCTCGGAGGCGAAGAGCTTCGCCTTGGACGCCGCGGTGGCGAAGTCCTCGCCGCGGTCGATCAGGTCGGCGACCCGCCAGGTCAGCAGCCGGGCGGCGTCCACGTCCACGGCGATGTCGCTGATGAGTTCCTGGACGAGCTGGTAGCTCGCGATGGACTTGCCGAACTGCTCGCGTTCGCCCGCGTAGCCCACGGCGGCGTCGAGGGCGGCCTGCGCGATGCCGACGCAGCCGGCCGCGACCGACATCCGGCCCTTGGCGAGCGCGGACATGGCGACGGAGAAGCCCTTGCCCTCGGGGCCCAGGAGCGTGGCGGCGGGGACGCGGACGTCCTCCAGGACCACTTCGGCAGTGGCCTGGCCGCGCAGACCGAGCTTGCCGTGGATGGTGCGGCGGGTGAGGCCTGGGGTGTCGGTGGGCACCAGGAAGGCGGATATGCCCTTGTGGCCGGGGGTGTCGTCGGTGCGGGCGAAGAGCAGTACGACGTCGGCCCAGGTGCCGTTGGTGATGAACATCTTGGTGCCGTTGATGACGTACGAGTCGCCGTCGCGGACGGCCTTCGTCGTCAGGTTCCCGGCGTCCGAGCCGGTGCCGGGCTCGGTGAGGCCGAAGCAGCCGATCGCCTCGCCCGCGGTGAGCCGGGGCAGCCACTGCCGCTTCTGCTCCTCGTCGCCCCAGGTGGCGATGGTCTTGGCGACCAGGCCCAGGGAGACCGAGACGATGCCGCGGACCGAGGAGTCGCCACGGCCGAGTTCCTCGGTGACCAGGCAGTACGCCAGGTGGTCGCCGCCCGAGCCGCCGTACTCCTCGGGGACGGTCAGCCCGAGGAAGCCGAGGGAGCCCAGCTTCTTGACAATCGACTTATCGACATTCTCGGCGCGGTCCCACGCGACGACATGCGGGGTGATCTCGCGGGCGACGAAGTCCTTGGCGAGCTGCCGGACGGCTTCCTGCTCCTTGCTGAGCTCCAGGTTCATCCTTCGGTTCTCCCACTTTTAATTAGCACTGCTAGTTTTTCGTTCGCAGGCCCTACTATGTGCCGCATGGCCCGACCGCGCAAGCCCCTCCTCAGCAGAGACCGCATCGTCGAGGCGGCGAGCGCGCTCGTGGACGCCGAGGGGCTCGACGCCGTCTCCACCCGCCGGCTCGCGGCCGAACTCGGGGTGAGCGGACCCTCGCTCTACAACCACTTCCGCAACAAGGACGAGATCCTGGACGCGGTCGCGGACGCCGTGTCCGCTCAGGTCGATCTGTCGATGTTCGACGAGTCCGACGACCGCGACTGGCGAGCCGCCCTGCACGACTGGGCGGTCTCCTATCGTGCGGCGCTCACCGAGCACCCGCACATCGTCCCGGTGCTGGCCCAGGGCCCCGGCCGCCGTCCGGCCGGGCTGCGGGTCGCCGACGCGGCGTTCGGTGCGATGGTCCGCGCCGGCTGGCCGCCCGCCCAGGCCACGTACATCGGCGCACTGATGCGTTACTTCATCACCGGCTCGGCACTGGGCTCGTTCGCGCGCGGCTTCGTCGACGACGAGACGGCGTACGACCCCGCCGACTATCCGCACCTCGGCCAGGCCCATCTGCTGGCCGACCGTCGTCAGCAGGTCGACGAGGGCGCGTTCGAGACCGGGCTGCGGGCGTTGCTCGACGGCCTCGCCCTGCAGTACGAGCAGGGGCCTGCCGCGGACACGGTTCGGCCGGCGCCGAAGCATTCCTGACGCATCCTGGGTACATGGCACGCATGGCACCCCACGACCCGGCCGCACCCCGCCTCGCCGCCCTGGCCGTCCTCCTCGCCGACGAGACCCGCGCCTCCTTCTGTCTGGCCCTGCTCGACGGCCGCGCCTGGACGGCAGGGGAGCTGGCGCGGTACGCGTCGGTGGCTCCGTCGACCGCCAGCGAACATCTGGGGAAGCTGATCGCCGGGGGCCTGCTGACCGAGGAGCGGCAGGGCCGCCACCGCTATGTGCGGCTCGCCGACGAACGGACCGCCCATCTCGTCGAGGATCTCGCCGCCCGGGCCGCACCCGGTGACGGGGAGCGGCCACAGACCCTGCGGGCGGCAAGCACGAGCAGTGCACTGGCCCGCGGGCGCACCTGTTACGACCATCTCGCGGGCCGGATCGGCATCGCGATCGCGGACGCGATGACCGTGCGAGGGCTGCTGCGGCAGGACACCGGCTTCGCGCTCACCGACACGGGTCTCGGCTGGTTCGCGGAGCTGGGCATCGGGCTGGACACCGGGACGCGGCGTCCCCTCGTGCGCAGCTGTCTGGACTGGACGGAGCGCAGGCCGCATCTGGCAGGGGTCGCGGGCGCCGCACTGTGCAGGCACGCCCTGGACGCCGGCTGGTGCGTGAGGATCGGGTCCGGGCGAGCGGTGAAGGCGACCGGGGACGGGGAGCGGGCGCTGCGCGAACTGCTCGGAATCGAGCCGGAAACAATTCGGTGAGGGCCGAACCGTTCCCCGTTTAGAGTCGGGCTCATGACGACACCCATACCCGCCTCCGCCGCGCCCGCCACCGCACCCGCGGGCCGCGACCGGCGGGCGATCGCTGCGGCCGGCACCACCGTGGTGCTGTGGGCCTCCGCCTTTGTCTCCATCCGCAGTGCCGGTGAGTCCTACTCGCCCGGTGCGCTCGCGCTCGGCCGGCTGCTCGCGGGTTCGCTGACGCTCGGAGCGATCCTTCTCGTACGCCGCGAGGGGCTGCCGTCCAGGGCGGCGTGGCCGGGCATCATCACGTCCGGGGTGCTCTGGTTCGGGCTCTACATGGTGGTGCTCAACTGGGGCGAGCAGGAGGTCGACGCGGGCACGGCCGCCATGGTCGTGAACATCGGCCCGATCCTGATCGCACTGCTCGGCGCCCGGCTGCTGGGCGAGGGGCTGCCGCGCAGACTGCTGACAGGGATGGCCGTGTCGTTCGCGGGCGCCGCGGTGGTCGGTCTCTCCATGTCGGGACACGGGAGTTCGTCGGTGCTCGGGGTGGTCCTCTGCCTGCTGGCGGCGATGGCGTACGCGGGCGGGGTGGTCGCCCAGAAGCCGGCGCTGCGGCACGGCTCGGCGCTGCAGATCACCGCGTTCGGCTGCATGGTCGGTACGGTCGCCTGTCTGCCGTTCTCCGGTGTGCTGGTCTCCGAGGCGGCCGAAGCCCCGGTGTCCGCGACGCTGAACATGGTCTATCTGGGCGTCTTCCCGACCGCCCTGGCCTTCACCACCTGGGCCTATGCGCTCGCCCGCACCACTGCGGGACGGATGGGCGCCACCACATATGCCGTCCCCGCGCTGGTGGTACTGATGTCGTGGCTGCTGCTCGGCGAGGTGCCCGCACTGCTCACGGTCGGCGGCGGCCTGCTCTGTCTGGCCGGGGTGGCGGTCTCCCGGAAGCGTCCGCAGACTGGACGCACCCGAAAGAGTCGGGTACAGCCGGTGGAGGGACGCCGTCATGACCCGGAGCGCCAAGGATCCGAGCAGCCGCAGGAAACGGAAGAAGAGGAGCAAGGCTGCCGACGACGCTGACCGCAGGGAAGCCGCCCTCGCCTGGGCGGCACGGCACGGCGGCGCCGAGCTCGAAGCCTTCGGCGTGACCGACAGCGGGGACGACGATCTGGTCCTGGTGATGCCCGACGGGCGGGCGCGCGACGCCTGGCGCGAGGACTATCCGTACACCTACAAGCTCGGCCGGAAGGCATACGAGAAGGACAAGCGCGCTGCAGATCGAGCTGCTCAAGTTCCAGCACTGGGTGAAGGAGCGCAACGAACGGCTCGTCATTCTCTTCGAAGGGCGCGACGCGGCCGGCAAGGGCGGCACGATCAACCGCTTCACCGAGTACCTCAACCCCCGTGGCGCACGGGTCGTGGCGCTGGAGAAGCCCACCGAACGCGAACGCACCCAGTGGTACTTCCAGCGGTACACGGCACATCTGCCGAGCGCCGGGGAGATCGTGCTCTTCGATCGTTCCTGGTACAACCGGGCAGGTGTGGAGCGGGTGATGGGGTTCTGCACGACCCGTGAGTACCTCGAATTCATGCACCAGGCACCGGGCTTCGAGCGGATGCTCGCCCGGGACGGCATCCACCTGGTGAAGTTCTGGTTCTCCGTCTCCCGCAACGAGCAGCGCAACCGGTTCATGATCCGCCAGATCGACCCGGTACGGCAGTGGAAGCTGAGCCCGGTCGACCTCGCCTCGCTGGACAAGTGGGACGCATACACGGAGGCCAAGGAGGTGATGCTGTTCCACACAGACACGGCGGACGCGCCCTGGACCGTGGTGAAGAGCAACGACAAGAAGCGGGCCAGGCTGGAGGCGATCCGGCATGTGCTGCACCGCTTCGACTACCCGGACAAGGACACGACGATGGTCCGCGAGCCGGACCCGCTGATCGTGGGTCGGGCCTCCCGGCTCTTCGAGCAGGGCGAGATGGATGCCCGGCTGCTCACCACGCACCGGTCGGAGGCCGGGCCGACGGCGTGAGCCCGGGTCGGAGCACCACGAGTGCGCGGCCGCCCCTATCACTCTCCCGTCCGGCGCGCTCCGGCTCCGGCACCGGTCGGGGAGGCACCGGTGCCGGAGCCGGAGCTGGTCCGGGAACCGTGATCAGCGCGAACTCGCCCGTCCTGCAAGGACCTTGATGGAGACCAGGGCGATGACAGCCAGGCCGATGATGTAGGCCGCCACCGCCATCGACGTGCCCGTCGCCTCCAGCAGCAGCACCATCACGAACGGGGCGAGGCCGCCACCGAACACGGCCGCGATCTGGTAGCCGAGCGAGGCGCCGGTGTAGCGCATCTCGGCCGTGAACAGCTCGGCGAACAACGCCGCCTGCGGCCCGTACATGATGCTGAGGAAACAGCTGGTGACGAAAGTGCCGACGGCCATCCAGAGCAGCGACTTGGTGTCGATGAGCAGGAACATCGGCACCGCCCACACGGCGAGGCCGGCCGCCCCGAGCGCGTAGATCCGCAGCCGCCCTATGCGGTCGGACAGCGCCGCCGACGCCGGTATCAGGACGAGCTGGGTGAGGCTGATGCAGAGCGAGACCATGAGGACGGCCTCGCGCTTCATGCCGAGCTCACGGGTCGTGTAGTCCAGGACGCCGGTGATGATGATGTAGAAGGTCGCGGTGTTCACGGCGAACGAGCCGCCCGCGAGGAAGACCGTGCCGAGGTGCTCCCGCACGATGGTGCGCAGCGGGGAGCGCGCGGAGCGGCTCGCCTCCTGCTCGGCCAGTTCCTTCTCGGCCTCGCGGAACTCGGGGGTCTCCTCGACGCGCGTGTGGATGTACCAGGCGAGGACCAGCACCAGCAGGCCGACCAGGAACGGCAGCCGCCAGCCCCAGGCGGCGAACTCGCTGTCGCTGGTGAAGGCTCCTGCGGCGAGGAAGACGGTGTTGGCGGTCACCACACCGATGGGAACGCCGAGTTGGACGAGGCTTCCGTAGACGCCGCGCTTGCCCTCGGGGGCGTATTCGGTGGCCATCAGCATGGCTCCGCCCCACTGGGCGCCGACCGCGATGCCCTGGGCGACGCGCAGGGTGACGAGCAGCACCGGAGCGGCGATGCCGATCGTCTCGTACGTGGGAAGCAGGCCGATGCCCGTGGTGGCCACGCCCATCAGGGTGAGCGCGAGGACCAGCATGGGTTTGCGACCACGCCTGTCGCCGAGCTGGCCCGCGATGATGCCGCCGAGCGGACGGGCCAGGAAGCCCACGGCGAAGGTCGCGAACGCGGCGAGGACACCGGCGGAGCCGCTGCCTGCGGGGAAGTAGAGGTCTCCCAGGACCAGGGCTGCGGCGATGCCGAAAACGAAGTAGTCGTACCACTCCACCGCGGATGCGAGCGCTGCGGCGGTGGCCACCTTGCGGCGGGCCCGCGTCTCGGTGGGGGTCGGGACGGTATCGGTGGTGCGTGGGGTGGCGGATGGTGACGTGTCCATGCGTGCACACTCCGGTGGGTGCGGGGGACGGGGTGCCCGGCGGGGCTGATCCGCCGGTCCGGGGAACGTACTGACCGGACGGTATGCGGGTCAACGGGTCGCGCAGCAGCAGTTTTTACCTGCATATGACACTCGGACGGCCGCGACGAGGAGGGGTTGGGCATGCCGAAGTCCCCGGCCGCCACCGAGGGCGGCCGGGGTCTCTTCCGGGCGTCGGCTAGAAGATCACCAGGGCGCGACCGCCCTTGCCCGCGATCATGTTGTCGAAGGCCGCCGGGATGCCGTCCAGCGCGATCCGTTCGGTGACCATCATGGAGAGGTCGAACCTGCCGGCCCGGATGTGCTCGGCGAGCACGGGCAGATCGCGGGCGGGGTCGCTGTTCCCGTAGACGCAGCCGGTCAGCGAGCGGCCCCAGTGGAAGATCTCCAGGGCATTGAAGGTCACCTGCTGGTCCTTGCCGCCGATGCCGACGACGGTGGTGCGGCCGCCGCGCCGGGTGGAGTCCCAGGCGCCGCGGATGGTTGCGGGCCGGCCGACGCACTCCACGGCGACGTCCGCGCCCTGTCCGCCGGTGAGCCTGCGGATCGCGCGCGGCGTGGTGTCGGAGGCGATGACGTACTCGGTGGCACCGGCCCGGCGGGCGAGCTCCTCCTTCTCCGGGGAGACATCGACGGCGATGATCTTCGAGGCTCCGGCGATGCGGGCGGACTGGAGCACGGCCAGCCCGACGCCGCCGATACCGAAGACGACGACCGTCTCGCCGGTCCGGACCCGCGCACTGTGGTGGACGGCGCCGTATCCGGTGAGAACCGCGCAGCCGAGCAGGGCGGCGTCGGTCAGCGGGATGCCGGCCGGGGCGGGCAGTGCACAGTTCGCGGCGACGACCGTCTCCTGGGCGAACGCCGCGACGTTCAGGCCGGGGTGGAGTTCGGTGCCGTCGGCGGTACGGGCGTGGATGTTGCCCGCACCCGTCAGTGCGTCGGCGCACAGCCAGACCTCACCGATCCCGCAGTGGTGACAGCTGCCGCAGGAAGGCGCCCAGTTGAGCACGACGCCGTCGCCCGGCGCCACATGGGTGACGCCCTCGCCGACGGAGAGGACGGTGCCCGCTCCCTCATGGCCGAGGACGGCGGGGACGGGCACCCGCATGGTGCCGTCGGACAGGGACAGGTCGGAGTGGCAGACCCCGGCGGCGGCGAGACGGATCCTCACCTGGCCGGGTCCGGGCTCCGGGAGTTCGATGTCGGTGACCTCCAGGGGAGCTCCGACGGCGGGCAGTACGGCGGCGCGGACCACGGACCGGCTCCTTGCTGATCGGGGGTGCATCGGGGGTGGTTCAGAACTGGAGGGACTTGGTCTGGAGGTATTCGCCGAGGCCGTGCGGACCGAGCTCACGGCCGACGCCGGACTGCTTGTAGCCACCGAACGGGGCGATCGGGTTGAACCGGCCGCCGTTGATGTCGACCTGTCCGGTGTTCATCCGACGGGCGAAGGCGACGGCTTCCGCATCGTCGGCGGCCCAGACGGCGCCCGCGAGCCCGTACACCGTGCCGTTGGCGATACGGAGCGCGTCGGCCTCGTCCTCGTACTTCAGGATCGAGATGACCGGGCCGAAGATCTCCTCCTGGGCGATCGTCATCTCCGGGGTGACATCGGCGAACACGGTGGGGCTGACGTAGTAACCGGTCGGGTGCGGGGCCTCGGGGCCACCGGCGACGAGCCGGGCGCCCTCCTCGATGCCCTTCTCGATGTAACCGCGCACCCGGGCCTGCTGCTTGGCGTTGACGACGGGGCCGACCCGCTCCCCCGGTACGTACTTGGCGACGGCCGCGGCGGCGAGGGCGACGGCTTCCTCGTACCGCTCGGCGTCGACGAGCATCCGGGTCCAGGCGCTGCACGTCTGGCCGGAGTTGGACATCACGTTGGCGACGCCGACGTTGACGGCCTTGGCCAGATCGGCCGAGGGCAGGATGACGTTGGCGGACTTGCCGCCGAGCTCCAGCGCGACGCGCTTGACCGCGCCGCCCGCGGTGGCGCCGATCTGCTTCCCGACGGCGGTGGATCCGGTGAACGAGACCAGGTCGACGTCCTCGTGCGCGGCCAGAGCCTGTCCGGCGACCGGGCCGAGGCCGGTGACCAGGTTGAAGACACCGGCGGGCAGGCCCGCCTCCGCGGTCGCCTCGGCGAAGAGCTGCGCGGTCAGCGGGGTGTCCTCGGCGGGCTTGAGGACGATCGTGCAGCCTGCCGCGAGTGCGGGAGCCACCTTGGCCACGATCTGGTGCAGCGGGTAGTTCCACGGGGTGATCGCCCCGACGACACCGACGGGCTCCAGCAGGACGGTGGAGTTGCCGTGCTTCTCCTCGAACGGGTACGACGCGGCAAGTTCGGCGTACGAACCGGCGACCAGGATCGGCACACCCGCGTGCACCGCCTGCGACAGCGGGAGCGGTGCGCCGAGCTCGGCTGTGACGGTGGCGGCGATCTCGTCCTGGCGGGCCACCAGGACATCGCGCAGGGCGGCGATCCGCGCGGCCCGCTCGGCGGGCGGTGTGGCGGACCAGCCGGGGAACGCGGCTCGGGCGGCCCGTACCGCGGCGTCGACGTCCTCGGCGGTTCCGGCCGGTACATGGGCGATGACCTGCTCGTCCGCCGGGTTCACGACCGCGATCGTGTCCGCGCCCGATGCGGGGCGCCACTTCCCGCCGATGTACATACCGTCGTGGGCCTTCATGGCATTTCCTCCCGGACATGGATACGGCCGATGTCGTCAGCACCCCAAACTAGCGGCGTTAGTTTTTGGGCGCCAGAGACGCCGGTCACGTGCGCCCGGGCCGTTCACCCGGGCTTCGCCGCGCAGTTCAGTAATTCACCAGTAACGGCCTCCTCCTAGCGTCCCGGATCAGCCCGCCTCCTCCCGTACTCACCCACTGGTCCCGGAACCGCGGCGGGCTCCCCCGTACCAGCCATGGAGGAGCACTCCGATGCATCTGCCCCGATCCCCGCGGCGCAGAACCGCCGCGTGGGCTGCGGCCGCGATCACGGCCACAGCCGCACTGTCCGGCCCCGCACCCGCGTTCGCACAGTCTGCGGCGGACCCGAGCCCCGTCACCGCCAAGGTCGACTCCGCCGTTCTCGACACTGTCGCGAAGGGCAAGGAGTCGACCTTTTTCGTCGTCCTCAAGAGCCAGGCGGACCTGTCCGCGGCCAAGGGCAAGAAGTCCCACGCGGCAAAGGCGAAGTCGGCGTTCGCCTCGCTGCGCAGTGAGGCGAAGAACAGCCAGAAGCCGCTGCAGTCCTTCCTCGACAAGGAGAAGATCGGTTACCGGTCGTACTGGATCGCCAATGCGCTCAAGGTGACCGGCGGTGAGAACCTCGTCGACGCCCTGGCGAAGCGCCCTGATGTGGCGAGCATCGTCAAGGAGCACACCTACAAGCTCGACCGGACCGAGTCGAAGTCGACCGACGCCGCCACCGACGCCGACACCACCGCCGCCGAGTGGGGCGTCCAGGACATCAAGGCCGACCAGGTCTGGGACCAGTACGACGACCGTGGTGAGGGCATCGTCATCGCCAACGTCGACTCGGGGGTCCAGTACGACCACCCGGCGCTCGTCGGCAACTACCGTGGCAACAACGGCGACGGCTCCTTCACGCACGACTACAACTGGTACGACCCGACGGGCCAGTGCACGACGTCGGCGCCCTGCGACAACAACGGCCACGGCACGCACACCATGGGCACCATGGTGGGCGCCGGCGGTGTCGGTGTCGCGCCCGGCGCCAAGTGGATCGCCGCCAAGGGGTGTGAGTCCAGCTCCTGTTCGGACTCCTCACTGCTCGCGGCAGGCCAGTGGATCCTCGCGCCGACCGACCACACCGGTCAGAACCCGCGTCCCGACCTCGCCCCCGACATCGTCAACAACTCCTGGGGCGGCGGTGACACGACCTTCTACCAGGACATCGTCGAGGCGTGGAACGCGGCCGGGATCTTCGAGGCGTTCGCCTCCGGCAACGACGGCGACGGCGTGACCTGCTCGACCGGCCACGCGCCGGGCTCGCAGGCGCCCGCGTACGGCGTCGGCGCCTATGACTCGGCCGGGAAGATAGCAAGTTTCTCCGGCTTCGGCCCGTCCAGGCTCGACGGATCGGCCAAGCCGAACATCTCGGCGCCGGGTGTCGACGTCCGCTCCACGTGGCCCGGCAACACGTACAGGTCGATATCCGGTACGTCGATGGCCACGCCGCACGTCGCGGGCGCCGTCGCTCTGCTGTGGTCGTCCGCCCCCTCCCTCATCGGCGACATCGACGCGACCCGCGCCCTGCTCGACGAGGCTGCGCGCGATGTCGACGACACGCACTGCGGCGGCACCGCCGGCATGAACAACGTCTGGGGCGAGGGCAAGCTCGACATCTACGCCTCCGTCGACGCCGCCCCGCACACGGCGGCCGTCGTCACCGGCAGGATCACGGACAGAGCGAACGGCTCCGCGCTCTACGGCGTCACCGTGAAGGCCTCCGGATCCACCTCGACCCGCTCCGTGACGACGTCGGCGGACGGCTCCTACCGGCTTACCCTGCCGGCGGGCTCGTACGACTTCGCCCTCAGCGGGTACGGCTACGCGAACGGCACCGAGTCCGGTGTCACGGTCGTCACCGGCGAACAGGTCACCAAGGACTTCACGTTGGACGCGGTCGCCTCGCACGCCGTGTCCGGCACCGTCCTCGACGTCACCGGAAAACCCCTCGCCAAGGCAACCGTCCAGGTCGCCGGCACTCCGGTCGCCTCGGTCACCACGGACGCCGGCGGACACTTCGACCTGCCGAAGGTGGCCGAGGGTTCCTACACCCTGACCGCCGCGCCCGCAGCGCCCGTGCTGTGCAACGGCATCTACAGCGGCAAGCTGACCGTGGACGGTGACGAGTCACTGACCGCCCGGGCGCCCGCCCGCAGCGACACCGCAGGCAACAGCTGCACCCCGGCGACGTACTCCTGGATCAGCGGCAGCAGCAAGGTCGCGCTGAGCGGTGACGAGGACGCGAAGACCGTCTCGCTGCCCTTCCCGGTGAAGCTGTACGGCGTCTCCTACTCCAGCGCAAGCGTCACCACCAACGGTCTGATCAACTTCCTGGAACCGCGGCTCGGTGACTACGACAACGTCGCGCTGCCGTCGGCCGACAAGCCCAACGGCACTGTGGCCGCCTTCTGGGACGACCTGACCCTGGACAAGAAGTCCAGCGTGCAGACGGCGACCACGGGCAGCGCGGGCAGCCGCAGGTTCGCGGTCGTCTGGAACAACGCCGCCTTCGCCGGCAACACCTCGGCCCGTGTCTCCTTCGAGGCCGTCTTCGACGAGGTCACCGGCGCCGTCACCCTCCAGTACCAGGGCCTGTCCACCGCCTCGCCCGAGAACGGCGCGAGCGCGACCGTCGGCATCGAGAACCAGGCCGGCACCGACGCCCTGCAGTACTCCTTCGACCAGCCGGTCCTCAAGGACCGGTCCGCCATCCGCATCGCGCAGGGGACCAAGTGATGAGAACCAACTCCCGACGAGCGCTGCGGCTCGCCTCCGCGCTGGTCGCGGCCGGTCTGGCGCTGAGCGCCGCGCCGCCCGCACTGGCCGACGACGGCAGCAGCCTGCTCACCCTCACGGACAGCCAGGCCGAGCGGCTGGCGGACCACGCCCGGCTGAACGCCTACGCGGACGCCGACCGCGAGAGCGTCGACCCGCAGGGCGCGACCGAAGGTTCCGGCACCTCCGGAGCCGGCCAGGACACGGACCAGGGCGCGGGCTCCCACCTCGACGAAGGCACCGGCACGGACGCCGGTGGCGACGGTGCCGTGACCGTCTCCCCGAAGTCGACGGTGGAAGGCGTGCGCGGTCTGGCCGCCACCGTCCCCGCCGGTGGCGGGAACGGCGACTACTTCACCCTCCACAGTCTCGGCAGCGTCCAGCGCAGCAAGGCCGACGGCACGCCCCTGTGGCGGCGCGACAACGCCTCGCTGTACGCGGACTGGGGGGTCAAGAACTCCCGGCCCTGGCAGACCGAGCCCTACCCCGCACGCATCGTCATGGGCTACAACGCGGTGAGCCCGTTCACGCCCGCGTCCGACCAGGGGTACGTGACCGGCGACCTGACCGGTGACGGCGTGGACGACGTGGTGTTCTCGGCGAGCGTGGGTGTGTCCCCGTACCGCCCGTTCACCTCTCCCGGCTCCTCGCTGGCCAACGGCACCTTCGTCACGGTCCTCGACGGCAGGACCGGCAGGACTCTGTGGTCGAAGCTGTACGCGTACGCCTACAACGTGAAGCTCGTCGGCAGGACGCTCGTCGTCACGGACGCGCCGTACTACAACCTCAACTCCCCTGCCGCCGCCACCGCCACGGTGTCGGGCATCCGCTTCTCGTACGCCGACGGGGCCCTGACCCCGTCCGGCACCTGGACGTACGACACGGGCGTGCGCTCCGGGACGGCGTGGGGAGCCCTGGAGGACCTCGGCGGCGGACTGGTCGCCGCGTCGTACAACCAGCGCAGAACCGCGACCGCCGCAGGGCGCGGCCGCACCCTGGTGCTCGACACCGAGGACGGCGCCGTCAAGTGGCAGACGGACAGCGCCCTCTACTCGCGTCAGCTGCACCTGGACACCACGCGCGGACGGCTCGTGGCCCTGGAGCAGTCCGACCCCACCGACGGCGTGAAGTACGAGCTGGACTCGTACTCCCTGGCCGACGGCAAGCGCACCACGCTCGACACCCGGATCAACGCGGTGCCCACCGACATGGCGATCGGTGACCTGCGGGACGACCGGAAGCCCGAGTACGTGGTCAGCGAGTCCACGCTCAGCCCGACGTTGTACATCAACGCCAACACGGTCCGGGTCGTGGACGGCACGGACCCCGGCACCCTGCTGTGGTCCTCCACCGTCAAACGCGACGCCGACAACAGCCATGACGGGCCGAGCACCTGGAGCCTCGACGTCGTCGACGGCAACCTCGTGACAGCCGCCCAGGACGACACCGGAATGAACACCGCCGAGAACCCCGGGGGCGGACAGTACGCCTCGCTCACCGTGTTCTCCGGCAGCGGCGACATGCGCTGGCAGGAGAAGGGCATCGGCGCCTCGCCGATGTTCAGCCAGGTCTACCGCGACGGGGCCGGCCGGCACGTCCGCACCGTCGACCAGAACCAGAACATCCGCACCTACGGCTTCGGCAACGGCAAGCAGCAGAGCCTCCTGCCGCTCCAGGGCGACCTGTGGTCCGCGCAGTCGGCCGACATCGACGGCGACAAGAAGAACGACCTGGTCGTCGGTGGCAAGTCCGACGGCGTGTGGGCGTACTCGGGTCCGTCGCTGACAGCAGGCAAGCCCGAGCTGCTGTGGAAGGCCACCGTCCCGGGGCAGGTGCACCGGATCGAGAAGGGCGATGTCAACGGCGACGGCCACGACGACTTCGTGGTGGCCGCGGACACGGCCGTCGCGGTCATCGACGGACGCAACGGCAAAGTCATCGAACGCATCGACGGGAACGGGCAGTTCGTCCGCTCCGTGACGGTCGCCGACCTCGACGGCGACCAGCGCGCCGACATCGTCGTGCCGACCGACAAGCTGCGCGCCTACCGCGGCAGCGGCTCGGCACTGTGGACGTACGCGGCGCCCGCGAGCGCGGGCGGCGTCGTGTTCGGCGACCCCGCCGTGGGCGAGGGCCGGGTGTACGCGCAGTACTCGAGCACCGACTCCTTCCAGAAGGACTCGCCCGCGGTCGACGGTGTCGCGCTCGACGCCAAGAAGGGCACCGTACGCTGGACCGCCGCACCCAAGGCCCCGGCCGAGAGCGTGGACGGCAAGCTGTACGGCGCCGGCCTGAACCACGGCGTCTTCACCTCGCCGGAGATCCCGTACGCCGACGGGCACGCGGTCGTCTACACCTGGTTCTCCGCCACCTCGACGACGGCCGAGGGCGCGCCGGACGGCTCAAGCCTGCGCGCCGTGGTCGAGATCCGCGACAGCCGCACCGGTGAGGTCCTCCACCACGGCGTCGCCGGAGGCCCCTGGAACGTAGGCAGCTACTTCACCGGGCCCGAGGGGCTGGTCCTCACGGGGACCGCGTCGTTCCGCACGTACGCGGCGGGCGGCCGGGACTACCGGCTATTCACTCTGCCTTCGGTGGAGACCGGCGGGTTCCTCACCGGGCCGGGCGGACGCCGCCTGCTCGTCGGCGGCGCCCAGTCCGGCGCTTACCTGTACGACCCGTCCGTTCTGACCGCGGAGGACGACTACCCGGACGACGTGGGTCACAACACCTACCTCGGCGCCAGAGAGTACTTCTCCGGCGACCTGGACGGTGACGGCGTCGACGAGGTCGTCAATCTCGGCTTCGACGAAACGGGCTTCGACCGCATGACCGAACTGCTGGGCGGCCGGTATCTGCAGCAGTTCACCGCCATCTCCCGGCTGACGGTGTCCACGCTCTCCTGACGGACACCTCGCCCCGCAGGCCTCCCGGACGTCCGTTCGGGGGGCCTGTGGTGTGTCCGAAGAGGGGAGTTAAAGTGCGCCCCTATGGGTGCGGAAGACACGAACCACAGCACGGAGCCCACTCCTCCGCTCCTGCGACTGCACCTTTTCGGCGGGTTCCGGGTGACTCGCGACGGCGGGCCCCCGCTCGCCGACAAATGGCCCCGCCCCAGCGCCCGCGCCCTCGTGAAACTCCTCGCCGTCTCCCCCGGCCACAGCCTCCACCGTGAGCAGGCCATGGAGATCTGCTGGCCGGACTCCGACGCCCAGGCCGCGCTCGGCAGTCTGCGGGTCGCGCTGCACGCGGCCCGCCGCGCCATCGAGCCGGAGCTGGCCCCCCGCGCCTCCTCGTCCTATCTGACCGGCGAAGGCACCCTGCTGCGGCTCGATCCGCACACCGTGGTGATCGACGCCGATCAGGCCGCGAACCTCGCCGAACAAGCCCTGACCGGGGGTTCGACGGAGGCGCTGACCGCCGCACTCGCCGCGTTCACCGGCGAGCTGCTGCCCGAGGACCGGTACGCGCCCTGGGCCGAGGCCCGGCGCGAGGAGCTCTCCGCGATGTGCGACCGGGTACGGCTGGCGCTCGCCGAGGCCCATCTCGCGGACGGCGAGACCGAACTGGCCACCGAGGTGGCGCTGCGTGCCGTGGCCGCCGCGCCGGCCGAGGAGCGTGCCCACCGGGTGCTGATCGACGCCTACTTGCGCCAGGGCCTTCGCCGGCAGGCCGTGCGCCAGTACCACCTGTGCCGGGAGGCGCTCGACGCCGAACTCGGCGTACGGCCCGGCCCGGCGACCGAGCAGCTGTATCTGCTGGCGCTGGACGCGTCCACGGCCGTGATTCCCGCCGCCTCCGTGCCCGTTCTTCCGGCTGCGATACGCACCTCGCCCGGCCCGCCGCTGCGGGGCCGGTCCGACGAACTCGGCGTGCTGCTGGCCGCCGACGGTCCTCCGGTGCGGCTCGTCGGCGGCGAGGCCGGGGTGGGCAAGACGCGGCTGACGGCAGAGGCGGCCCGCCGGGCTGCCGAGGCCGGGACGGCCGTGCTGTGGGGCGCGGGCCACGACGCGGAGGGGCACACCCCGTACGGCGTCTTCGTCGAGGCGCTGGATGCCTGGCTGGCCGACCGGCCGTCCGCCGAACGGGCCAGGATCGGCGGCGAATACCCCGAACTCGCCTCGCTCCTGCCCACGTTGGGGCAGATCGGGGCGGGTGCGGAGCGCAGTCCCGAAGAGCAGCGCGACCGGTTGTTCCGGGCCACGGCCGGGCTGCTCGGCGATCTGGCGGCGGCCGGACCCGTCCTGCTGGTGCTGGACGATCTGCATGCCGCCGACACGGGGTCGTACCAGCTGCTGAGCCATCTGGCCCGGCGGGCGTCGGCCACAGGAGCCGCGTGGCGTTTCGTCGTCACGTACCGCGCGGAGGAGTTCGACGGGACGGACCCGCGCCGTGCCTCACTGGAAGCTCTGTCCCGACAAGGGCTCGCCCACTCAATGGAGTTGGGACGACTGGGACGCGAGGAGTGTCTGGCCGTCGCGGAGGACGCGGGTGCCAGGACCGGTCTCGACCGGGTCTGGGAGCTCTCGCTCGGCAATCCGCTGTTCGCCCTGGAACTCGCCCGCTCCGCTCAGGACGGCGCGGACACCGCGGGGCTGAGCGCCCCGGAGGGCGTCCGTCAGCTGGTGACCGCTCGCCTTGCGCGGCTCGGGCCCGCGGCACGCCGGGTCGTCGAGGCCATCTCCGTGGCCGGCGGCGGTGCCGCGCTGGGCGAGATCCTGGATGTGGCGGAGCACGGCCTGCATCCGCCGCTCTCGTCCGCCGAGGCGACCGACGCCGTGGATGCGGCGGTCGCCGCCTCGGTGGTGGCGGAACGGCCGGTGGTGGTCGGTGGCCGGCCGCTGCCCGGCCTCGCCTTCCGCCACCCGCTGGTGCGACTGACCTGTTACGACGGGCTGTCCGCCGCGCGCCGCCGACAGCTGCACTCGGCGTACGCGGAGGCAGTGCTGAGGCGGCGCCCCGACGCCGTCGACACGCTGGCCTCGCATCTGACCCGGGCCGACGACCCACGTGCCACCCAGTACCTGCGGCAGGCCGCCGAACGCGCCGCGGCCCTCTGCGCCAATGACACCGCCGACCGCTACTACGCCCAACTGACCGCCCGGCTCGACGCGATGGCCGCCGATGCGGCGCAGGCCCGGATCGACCGGGGGGCCGTCCTGCGCCGGATGGCCCGGTACCAGGAGGCGGCCACCGTACTGCGCGAGGCGCTGGCGGACATGGTCCGGCGCGGCGACGAGGACGGCCAGGTGCTGGCCGCGGCCCGGCTGACCGAGGTGCTGGCGAAGCATCGCGGCACCGACGAGGGCGAGGAGCTGCTGCGTACGTACCCCCCGGGCCCGCACACCCCTGCGCCCACCACCGCGACGCACCATCTGGCAGCGGCGGTCGTGCGGTTCGTGGGCGGCCGGTACGAGGCCGCGCACGCCTCTGCCCAGAGGGCGCAGGAGGCCGCCGAGGCGGTGCGGGGCGGCGAACGCCGGGGGCTGCTGGCCAGGTCCCTGGGGAGCCAGGCGACCGCGCTCGGCCTCGCGGGCCGGTTCGCGCAAGCCCGCGCCGCGGCCGATCTGGCGCTGCCGCATGCCGAGGCGTACGGGGACCAGGAACTGCTGGTCACCATCCTCTCGGTGCTGCGGGAACACGCGCGCCGGTCCGGCCGGCTCGGCGAAGCGGTCTCCATCGGCCGGCAGGCACTGAGCCTGGCCGAGCACACCGGCGATCCGACAACGGTGGCCTTCGAGCGCGCCAATCTGGCCGAACTGCATCTGCTGCTCCGTGAGTTCGCCGAGGCACGGGAACAGGCCGAGGCAGCCGTCCGGGATGGCGAACCGAGTCCCGCCTGGTGCACCCCGTACGCTCTGGCCGCTCTGGCCCGCGTCCGGATCAGAACCGGTGAGCCCGGTGCGGCGGAACTGCTGGCGCAGGCGGGGCGGACCGCCGAGGCGCAGCGCGACCGGCAGGCCGTGCACGAGGTGCGGACGGCGGACGCCGAACGCCTGGTGCGCGAGGGCCGCCCGCAGGAAGCCCTCGCTCTGCTGGCCGACGACAGCGACCCGTCGGCGGCGCCTCTGCTCGCCTGGGCGGAACTGCTGTCGGGTCACCCGGAGCGGGCGGCGCGGCGGGCGGCGGCGGAGACGCTGCGGGCGGCGCGGGTCGGCGAGCGGCTGTCGGAGACCGGGTCCCGCACGGTGCATGCCGCCGCGCTCGCGGCGCTGGGCCGCGAGCGGGCGGCTCACGAGGAGTTCGAGCGGGCGGCGACCCTGGCCAGGGGACTCCCCTATCCGGCGGGTGCGTTCACGGTGGACGAGGCCGCCGGGACGGACTGGACCGCCCGCTCCGCACCCCCCGGCTGACCAGCGGTCCGCTGCCGCGGTGACGACTGCCGTCAGGCGAGCTCCGCGGGCTCCGCGCCCGGACGCTCGAACTGGGTGCGGTACAGCTCCTCGTACCGGCCGCCGGACGCGAGAAGTTCCTCGTGGGTGCCCCGCTCCAAGACCTGCCCGTTCTCCACGACAAGGATGAGATCCGCCGTCCGCACGGTGGAGAGCCGGTGGGCGATCACCACCGCGGTGCGTCCCTGGAGGGCTTCGGCCAGTGCCTCCTGGACGGCCGCTTCGGAGGTGTTGTCCAGATGGGCGGTGGCCTCGTCGAGGATGACGACGCGCTGGCGGGCCAGCAGCAGCCGGGCGATGGTCAGCCGCTGGCGTTCGCCACCGGAGAGTCGGTATCCGCGTTCACCGACGACGGTGTCGAGCCCGTCGGGGAGTGAGGCGACCAGGCCGTCCAGGCGTGAGCGGCGCAGAGCGTCCCAGAGGTCCTCCTCGGTGGCTTCGGGGCGGGCGAGGAGGAGGTTGGCGCGGACCGACTCGTGGAAGAGGTGACCGTCCTGGGTGACCATGCCGAGCGTGTCGCGCAGCGTGTCGGCGGACAGGTCGCGTACGTCGATGCCGCCGATGCGTACGGCACCCTCGTCCGTGTCGTACAGCCGGGGCAGCAGCTGCGCGATCGTCGATTTGCCCGCGCCGGACGATCCGACGAGAGCCACCGTCTGGCCGGGTTCGGCGCGGAAGGAGACGCCGCGCAGCACTTCGGTGCCGCCGCGGGTGTCCAGAGTGGCGACGTCTTCGAGCGAGGCGAGGGAGACCTTGTCGGCGGACGGGTAGCCGAAGCGTACGTCGTCGAATTCCACGGACACCGGCCCCTCCGGGACCGCCCGTGCGTCCGGCTTCTCCTCGATGAGCGGCTTGAGGTCGAGGACCTCGAAGACCCGCTCGAAACTGACGAGCGCGCTCATCACCTCGACGCGTGCCCCGGCGAGGGCGGTCAGCGGCGCGTACAGCCGGGTCAGCAGCAGGGCGAGAGCGACCACCGCTCCGGCATCCAGTTGGCCGCGCAGGGTGTAGTACCCGCCGAGCCCGTAGACGAGGGCCAGCGCCAGCGCCGATACGAGGGTGAGCGCCGTGATGAACGCGGACTGGGCCATGGCCGTACGGACGCCGATGTCACGCACTCTGCCCGCCCTGGCGGCGAATTCCGCGGATTCGTCGGCGGGCCTGCCGAAGAGCTTGATCAAGGTGGCGCCGGGCGCGGAGAAGCGCTCGGTCATCCGGGTTCCCATCGCCGCGTTGTGGGCGGCGGCCTCCCGCTGGAGTCTCGCCATCCGCACGCCCATCCGGCGTGCGGGCAGCACGAACACCGGCAGCAGGACCAGCGCCAGTGCGGTGATCTGCCAGGAGATGCTGAGCATCACGCCGAGGGTGAGAAGGAGGGTGACGACGTTGCTGACGACGCCCGACAGGGTGTTGCTGAAGGCGCGCTGGGCGCCGATCACGTCGTTGTTGAGGCGGCTGACGAGCGCGCCGGTGCGGGTGCGGGTGAAGAACGCGATCGGCATGCGCTGCACATGGTCGAAGACCGCGGTGCGCAGATCGAGGATGAGTCCCTCACCGAGGTTGGCCGAGAGCCAGCGGCCGACCAGCCCGAGTCCGGCCTCCGCGACGGCGATCACGGCGATCAGCACGGCCAGCCGCGTGACGGTGCCCGCCTCCTTGCCGGTCACGATCGCGTTCACGACGCCTCCGGCGAGCACGGGGGTGGCGACGGCGAGCAGCGCCGTCGCCACGCTCAGTACCAGGAACAGGGCGACCCGGCGCCGGTGCGGACGGGCGAACGCGGCGATGCGCCGCAGGGTGTTCCGGTCGAAGGGGCGTCGGTCCTGCTGCGCGTTCATGACGTTGTGGAGCTGCGTCCACGCGGTGGCTTCCATGCTCATGGGAAGACCGTACGACCTCCACCGGACTTGAGGTCAACGCCCGGGTTCGACCGCTGCCCCGGCACCCCTGGAGGGTGCCCGCACTGCCCGCACAGTCCCGCCCGGCCCGCGACACACTCCCGGGCCTACGGCGGGACTCCGCCGGCATCTTCTAGACGCAACGCCGTGACTCTGTTGGTGATCTTGTGGGGGTCAGGTGACGGCGGTGCAGAGGGCGTGGAAGTGGCTGGGTGCTCGCCGGGGGCGCGTAGGGTCGGCGATCCAGTCGGTGATGCGGGTGACGTTGCAGGCCAGGCCGGTCAGTACGTGCTGGACGTGCGTCTTGGGCAGGCCTCGGTAGCGTGTCCGGCGCAGGCCGCAGGTGCGGACGTTCTGGGAGAGGGTGGCTTCGATGCCGGCGCGGATCGCGTAGCGGCGCTGCCAGTCTTCGGTGCGCTGGTCGAGGCGGTTGCGCTGCTGGATCTCGTGCAGTTCGCGGGTGGGCAGCAGTGCGAGCGAGCGCGGACCACTGACCGCCTTGGTGCACTGGGGTCGGACGGGGCAGGCCAGGCAGGTGGCCTTGTCGAACTTGACCTGGATGTAGTTGTGGCCGCTGATGTGCAGGGGACGCCACTCGCGGCTGACGGTGCCCTGGGGGCAGGTGGCCTGGCAGCGGTCCCAGTCGATGGCGAAGGCGGCCTTGTCGAAGCCGGCCCCGCTTTTGGCCTGGTGGCTGTGGTCGGGCACGACCGGGCCGAGCAGGGTGATGCTGTGTACCCGGTGAGCGCGTTCAATCTGCGCGGGGCTGATGTAGGCGGCGTCGACGGCGTGCTCGGCCGGGATGAGGCCGACCTGGGCCAGATCGTCGTGGATCTGGGCGGTGAGTTCGCCGTCCTGGACCGGGGCGATCGTGGTGGCCACATGCACGACCACCTCCGGCAGGTCTGACGTGCACGTCTCGGTGAAGTGAGTGCGGTAGCCGGACCAGGCGGTGTCACGTTTGACGCAGTAGTGCGCGTCGGTGTCGTACGGGGAGTCGAACCGCAGCGATGCCGGAGGCAGCGCGTGTCCGTCGCGCCAGCGCAGCCGCCCGCGGGTATCCCAGACGTAGTGGTGCACCCAGACCTGGCGCAGGATTTCCACCTGCGCCAACGCCCGGAGCTGGGGAGGGGCGTCGGCCGCCCACGCGGCGGCCAGGACCTTGTGTCCGTCCCGGCCGAAGGTCTCGGCCAGCGCGGTGACCCCGGCCTTCCCGCCGGGCACCTTGCCGATCTCGATCTTGCGCCCGTAGCGCTTGTCCCACTCCGGCTCGACCAGCGGCAGCAGCCAGTCCGGGTCCGCCTGGGCGAGCTGCTCGAGGGCGGCCCGCAGGCTCTCGCCGACCAGCTCCAGCCGGCTGAGCGTGCGCACCGCCGCAAGCACATGGGTCGCATCCGTGCGTTGCCGACCGCCGGATTTAAGCAGCCCGGCCTCGGTCAGCCGATGCAGCATCACTCGCAGCAGCCGGTCGGCCGCGTCGTCCTGGGCCAGCCTGGCCCGGAACTCGCACAGCACCGAGTGGTCGAAGCCGGGATCGTTCAACTCCAGGCCCAGGGCGTACTTCCAGTCGATCCTGGTGCGGACCGCGTTCGCGGCCGCGCGGTCCGAGAGGTTCTCCGCGAACTGCAGCACCGACACCAGCGCCAACTGCCCAGGTGACAGTCCCGGACGACCGTCCTTCGGATACAGGTCAGCGAACTCGCCGTCCTCGAACACCACATCCAGCCGGTCCCGTATCAGCATCGCCGGCGTGCCCTTCGGACACGCCGCCCACGCCGTCACCATTGTCCGCGTCGGTATGCGCTGGAAACTCCTGGCCCGCAAGGACATCTCCGCCCCTCTCCCCGAAACCACCCCGCTCCACTCCAGCGAACCGCCGAACGGACGACCTGTCAGCACCCCACACAAGATCGCCAACAGAGTCACGCCGTTCAGTTAGGCGTGGGGGCTGTGTGTCAAGGCCGGTGAACGAGGCAGCGGAGCTGCTGTAGAAGAGGTTTGTCCTCCAAGACATCCTCACCACAGGAGCTCCGCTGTTGGAACAGGCTGCCATAACAAGGACGGTCAAGGTAGCGGCCGGGGTGTTCGCGCCTGGCCATATCGGCGAGCTGACCCGGATCGTGCCGTTCGAGATGGTCGATGACGTGCTGGCGGCGACCGGGACCTTTCAGCGGCGGGTCCGGCTGGTACCGGCGCGAGTCACGGTGTATCTGCTGCTGGCCGGGGCGTTGTTCGCTGAGCTGGGCTATCGGCAGGTTTTCGACCGGTTGTGCGCCGGTCTGGCGGGCCTGGCGCCCGCCAGACCGAGCGGCAGCGCGTTACGACAGGCCCGCCAGCGTCTGGGGGCCGCGCCGTTGAAGGCACTGTTCAATCTGGTCCGCGGCCCGGTGGCCACGACGGCGGCGGCGACGAGGTGGCGCGGGCTGCTGGTGGTGGCGGTCGACGGCACGCTGCTGTCGGTGCCGGACGCCCCGGCGAATCTCGCCGTGTTCTCCAAACAGCGGTGCAACAGCGGGGCTGGGGGCTATCCGCAGATCCGGCTGACTGCACTGGTGGCCTGCGGGACCCGGGCGGTGATCGGGGCGGCGTTCGGCCCGGCCACCACCGGCGAGCTGGAATACGCCAGCCGTCTGACCGGCGATCTGCGCCCCGGGATGCTGCTCCTGGGCGACCGGAACTTTGCCGCCGCAGACCTGCTGAACCGCTTCGCCGCCACAGGCGCGCATCTACTGGTTCGGTGCAAGTCCGGTCGGAAACTGCCGCCGGTGGCCCGCTGCGGCGACGGAACCTTCCTTGCCCGGCTCGGCGCGCTGACCGTCCGGGTGATCGACGCCGAGATCAGCATCGCCACCTCCCAAGGCGTCCGTATCGGCCACTACCGGCTGCTGACCACTCTCACCGACCCGTCGGCGCACCCAGCCTGCGAACTCATCCGGCTCTACCACGAACGCTGGGAGATCGAGACGGCCTACGCGGAGCTGAAATCCACGATCCTGGGCGGGCGGGTCCTGCGCGCCCGCACCCCGGCCGGGGTCGAGCAGGAGGTCTGGGCGCTACTGGTCGCCTACCAGGCGCTGCGGACAGCGATGACGGATGCCACCGACAGCGTCCCGGGCACCGACCCGGACCGGGCCGGCTTCACCGTCGCGCTGTCCGCCGCCCGCGACCAGCTCATCCTGGCCGCGGGCATCATCGCGGACACCATCATCGACCTGGTCGGAGTCATCGGCCGCCACGTGCTGGCCCAACTCCTGCCCCAGCGGCGGGTCCGCACGAAAGACCGCATCGTCAAACGAGCGATCTCCAAGTACAACGCCCGCGGACCCGCCATCGACCGGACCACCTACAAGGCCACCATCAGCATCAACATGCTCACCACGGACCCTTGACGCCACCCACCCCCGCCCTAACTGAACGGCGTGACTCTGTTGGCGATCTTGTGTGGGGTGCTGACAGGTCGTCCGTTCGGCGGTTCGCTGGAGTGGAGCGGGGTGGTTTCGGGGAGAGGGGCGGAGATGTCCTTGCGGGCCAGGAGTTTCCAGCGCATACCGACGCGGACAATGGTGACGGCGTGGGCGGCGTGTCCGAAGGGCACGCCGGCGATGCTGATACGGGACCGGCTGGATGTGGTGTTCGAGGACGGCGAGTTCGCTGACCTGTATCCGAAGGACGGTCGTCCGGGACTGTCACCTGGGCAGTTGGCGCTGGTGTCGGTGCTGCAGTTCGCGGAGAACCTCTCGGACCGCGCGGCCGCGAACGCGGTCCGCACCAGGATCGACTGGAAGTACGCCCTGGGCCTGGAGTTGAACGATCCCGGCTTCGACCACTCGGTGCTGTGCGAGTTCCGGGCCAGGCTGGCCCAGGACGACGCGGCCGACCGGCTGCTGCGAGTGATGCTGCATCGGCTGACCGAGGCCGGGCTGCTTAAATCCGGCGGTCGGCAACGCACGGATGCGACCCATGTGCTTGCGGCGGTGCGCACGCTCAGCCGGCTGGAGCTGGTCGGCGAGAGCCTGCGGGCCGCCCTCGAGCAGCTCGCCCAGGCGGACCCGGACTGGCTGCTGCCGCTGGTCGAGCCGGAGTGGGACAAGCGCTACGGGCGCAAGATCGAGATCGGCAAGGTGCCCGGCGGGAAGGCCGGGGTCACCGCGCTGGCCGAGACCTTCGGCCGGGACGGACACAAGGTCCTGGCCGCCGCGTGGGCGGCCGACGCCCCTCCCCAGCTCCGGGCGTTGGCGCAGGTGGAAATCCTGCGCCAGGTCTGGGTGCACCACTACGTCTGGGATACCCGCGGGCGGCTGCGCTGGCGCGACGGACACGCGCTGCCTCCGGCATCGCTGCGGTTCGACTCCCCGTACGACACCGACGCGCACTACTGCGTCAAACGTGACACCGCCTGGTCCGGCTACCGCACTCACTTCACCGAGACGTGCACGTCAGACCTGCCGGAGGTGGTCGTGCATGTGGCCACCACGATCGCCCCGGTCCAGGACGGCGAACTCACCGCCCAGATCCACGACGATCTGGCCCAGGTCGGCCTCATCCCGGCCGAGCACGCCGTCGACGCCGCCTACATCAGCCCCGCGCAGATTGAACGCGCTCACCGGGTACACAGCATCACCCTGCTCGGCCCGGTCGTGCCCGACCACAGCCACCAGGCCAAAAGCGGGGCCGGCTTCGACAAGGCCGCCTTCGCCATCGACTGGGACCGCTGCCAGGCCACCTGCCCCCAGGGCACCGTCAGCCGCGAGTGGCGTCCCCTGCACATCAGCGGCCACAACTACATCCAGGTCAAGTTCGACAAGGCCACCTGCCTGGCCTGCCCCGTCCGACCCCAGTGCACCAAGGCGGTCAGTGGTCCGCGCTCGCTCGCACTGCTGCCCACCCGCGAACTGCACGAGATCCAGCAGCGCAACCGCCTCGACCAGCGCACCGAAGACTGGCAGCGCCGCTACGCGATCCGCGCCGGCATCGAAGCCACCCTCTCCCAGAACGTCCGCACCTGCGGCCTGCGCCGGACACGCTACCGAGGCCTGCCCAAGACGCACGTCCAGCACGTACTGACCGGCCTGGCCTGCAACGTCACCCGCATCACCGACTGGATCGCCGACCCTACGCGCCCCCGGCGAGCACCCAGCCACTTCCACGCCCTCTGCACCGCCGTCACCTGACCCCCACAAGATCACCAACAGAGTCACGGCGTTGCTTCTAGACGTCGAGCCCGGGGATGTCCTTCGGCAGGGGACAGATCCGGCGGCCGTAGTGGTCGAAGACGTACAGATGCGCGAGGTCGACCAGGAGCGGGACCTGCCCGCCGATGCGCAGCCGCATGTCGGGGCCGGTGCGGACGACCAGGTCGCCGGCCGTGATCGCGGGACGGTCGGGGGTGCGGGTGGCCGGCTGCCCACGGTCGGGTTCCGGATCGTCGAGGGCGACGACGGGGCCGCTGATATGGCCGGTGGCGCGCTCCCTCAGCCGTTCCAGTACGCCCACCCCACCGCCGGTTCCACTGCTGCCGGCGGCGCGGCGGCGGCGCTGGGCGATCCTGTCGGGTCGGGCCGATTCGAGGTCGGGCACCACGGCGGGCTGCGACCCCGTGTTGAGGTGGACCAGTGCCTCGTGCCCCTGGTACTCGACGTGTTCGACGATGCCGCTCAGCGCGACCTCGCCGGGGCGGGCCTGGCTGGGTGCAGCGATCCTCGCCGCCTCCGAGCGCAGTCCGACGATGATCTGGCGGCCCTGCTGGATGCGGAGCAACTGGTGGTCGGGGCTGAGCGGCTCGGGCAGTGGCAGCCGCTGGCGGCCCAGATCGATCGACATGCGCCCTTCGAGGGGGGCGTGGACGACGGCCTGGAGGAGGTTGATGCGCGGGGTACCGACGAACGCGGCGACGAAGACGTTCTCCGGCAGGGCGTAGACCTCGCGCGGCGGGCTGACCTGCTGGAGCCGTCCGCCGCGCATCACGGCGACCCGGTCGCCGAGGGACATCGCCTCGGCCTGATCATGCGTCACATAGACGGTGGTGACGCCCAACTCCCGGGTGAGTTGCGATATTTCGGCCCGCAGATGGTTGCGCAGCTTCGCGTCGAGATTGGAGAGCGGCTCGTCCATCAGAAATACCGATGGCCGACGCGAAATGGCCCGGCCCATGGCGACGCGCTGGCGCTCACCACCGGAGAGCTGACCCGGGTAACGGTCGAGGACGCTCTCGATGCCGAGCATCCTGGCCGTGTTCTCGACGCGAGCGGTGTGGTCCTGGCCGGGGTTCTCCAGCTTCAGCGGGAAGCCGATGTTGGCCCGGTTGGTCATGGTCGGGTAGAGCGCGAAGTTCTGGAACACCATGGCCATGCCGCGCTCGCGGGGCGCTATGTGGTTGGCCGGTTCGCCGTCGAGCAGCAGCTCGCCCTCGGTGATCTCCTCCAGGCCGGCGATCATGCGGAGCACGGTCGACTTGCCGCACCCCGAGGGGCCGAGCAGGACGACGAACTCGCCCGGGTCGATGGAGAGCGAGAAGCGGTCGACGGCACGCTGGGTCCGTCCGTACGCCTTGCTGACGTTGTGCAGGGAGATGGCGCGAGTCATGTGTGGGTCCGCCCGGGAGGATGGTGAGGTGGAGCGGTGGGGAGCGGCTGCAACGCGCTGAAATTAGCCCACTACCCGGGGTGCTGGGAATGACTCGTGCAAAGGTTGCGCAGTACTGGTGCGGGTGAGTCGGAAGCTTCAGGTGCGATTCTGGTTCACGGCGGGCAGTTCGGACCTGGGAACGGGTGAGGGTGCGGGAACGGCCGGGGTCACATCGGCGGTCCGGGCGCGCCCTCCGCGCATCCCCAGCCCCGCCGCCGCGAGCAGAAGCGCACCCAGCATCACGAACGGCGCGGCGGTGCCCGCCACTCCGGCGATCACACCGGCGGACGCGGGGGCCGCGACCTGACCGAGCCGGTTGCCGGTCAGCCGGAGCGCGAGCGCGGTGGAGCGGGCCTCCGCCGGGGCCGCCTGGACGACTGTGGTCATCGACAGGGGCTGGCCGACCCCGAGACAGAAGCCGAGCACGGCGAGCATCGTGGCCAGCGCCCAGACGGGGACCGGCAGGGCGATGCCCGCGCAGAGCAGCCCGGCCAGCAGACAGGTCGTGGTGAGCAGCGCCGTACGGCCCAGGAGGCGCAGCATCGGCGTCATCACCAGGCGGCAGGCGATGGTGGCGGCGGCCCGCAGGCTGAGCAGCAGCCCGATGGTGGCGGGGGCGATGGAGCGGTGCTCGCCGACGACGGGCAGATAGGCGGTGAGGATGTCGGTCGCGGAGAGCACGGCGAGGCTGATGAAGATGCCGGCCGGAACACCTCGGTTACGCAGGATGCGGCCGACGGGCACCTTGTCGGCCCGGGCCGCCGCGCGGGCGTCCGGCGCCGTGCGGTGTTCGATGCGCCAGAGCGAGACGAAGGACGCGGCGGCGACGGCCGCCGAGACGACCAGGGCGAGTGCGCTCGTACGGGCCAGGGCACCGTCCCGCTCGGAGATCACGTACCCCGCGGCGATCGGCCCGATGAGCTGGCCGAGCGAGGCGCCGATGGTGAAGTGGCCGAAATTTCGGTCCTGTTCGGCGGGGGCGGACTGACGGGCGACGATCGACTGGGCGCCGATCACGAAGCAGAGATGGCCGAGCCCCATCACACCGCTCCACGCCGCCATCGCCGGGAGGGAGCCCGCCGTGCCGCTGAGAGCGCAGCCGCCGGCGATCAGGACGACACCGAGGGGCAGCAGGGGTGCGCACCGGCCGTGGTCCGTCCGGCGGCCGAGCGGGACGGCGGCGAAGAGCGGGAGGAGTGCGTACACCCCGGTGATCACGCCGATGGCGCGCTCGTCCGCACCGAGCGAGAGAGCCCGGTAGGAGACGGCGGGCCGCGCCATCGACACCGCCCCCTGCGCGAAGGCGAAGGCGATGACGAGGCGCAGCAGCCAGCTCCTGCCGGGCTCTTCCGTGTCGGCCATGGATCAGATGATTCCGAAGAGGAGGCCGGCGCAGAGCACCACGAGTGAGGTGAGCGCGGCCCATTTGACGGTGAACCTGGTGTGGTCGCCGAATTCGACCTTCGCCATGCCGACGAGCACATAGACGGCGGGGACCAGCGGGGACGACATGTGGAGCGGCTGGCCGACCAGGGAGGCGCGGGCGATCTCCAGCGGGGAGACGCCGTGGGCGGCACCGGCCTCGGCGAGCACGGGGACGACGCCGAAGTAGAAGCCGTCGTTGGACATGAAGTAGGTGAGCGGGATGCTCAGGATGCCGGTGATGATCGCCATGTGCGGGCCCATGCCGTCCGGGATCGCGCCGACGAGCCAGTCCGCCATGTGCTCGACCATGCCGGTGCCGGAGAGCACGCCGGTGAATACGGCGGCGGCGAAGACCATGCCGGACACGTTGAGGACGTTGTCCGCGTGGGCCGCGATACGGGCCCGCTGGTCGGGCATGTGGGGGAAGTTGACGGTGAGGGCGAGGGCCGCACCGATCAGGAAGAGAACCGGGATCGGCATCAGTTCCATGATCATCGCGGTGAGGAGGGCGACGGTGAGCCCGGCGTTGAACCAGTAGAGCTTGGGCCGCAGGGTGGCACGGTTCGGGTCGAGACCCTTGAAGCCCTCGTCGTCGTCCGCGTCTCCGTGGGCCGCTGCCGTGGGCTCGGCGTCCGCGCCCGCACCGGCTCCGCCGGAGGTCCTACGGGTACCGTCGCTGCCGCCGGCCGCGCCGCCCGCACCGACGAGGACCGTCTCCGGCTCCTGGACCACGACCTCGTCGAGGGTGAGGAAGCCGAGTCGCTTGCGCTCGCGCCGGCCGAGGACGACCGCCAGGAGGATGACCGCGAGCAGTCCGACGCCGAGCGCCGGGATCATCGGGACGAAGATGTCGCCCGCGTCCAGCTTGAGCGCGGTGGCTGCGCGGGCGGTGGGGCCGCCCCAGGGCAGGGTGTTCATGACACCGTTGGCCGTCGCGGCGACACCGGTCATCACGACGAGGCTCATCTTGAGGCGCTTGTAGAGCGGATACATCGCCGAGACGGTGATCATGAAGGTGGTGGAGCCGTCGCCGTCCAGCGAGACGATCGCGGCGAGCACCGCCGTACCGACGACGATCCGCATCGGGTCGGCCTTGCAGAAGCGCAGGATGCCCCGGACGATCGGGTCGAAGAGGCCGACGTCGATCATCACACCGAAGTAGACGATGGCGAACATCAGCATCGCGGCGGTCGGGGCCAGGTTGCCCACGCCGTCGATCACGTAGTCACCGAGCTTGGCGCCCTGTCCGACGGCGACACAGAAAAGTGCGGGGATCAGGACCAGCGCCGCGATCGGCGACATCTTCTTCATCATGATCAGGACCAGGAAGGTCGCAATCATGGCAAAGCCGAGGATTGTCAGCATGTGGGATACCTATCGTTCACCCTTGAACTCCCACCGGAGTCGGCGGTCCGGATGACGTTAGGGCGCGTCTTGCTGCGTTAACAAGACGTTGACATGTGAGCAATACGAGCAAAACCCCAGGTCAGTGAGCAGGTGAGGTGCTGGGCGCCACCGCGACGGGGATGCCGTTGAGGACGGCGGTGCCGGACAGCGGGTCGAGCAGGGTGCCGTCGAGGAGCTGGTTGACGTTGACTCCGGGGACAGCGGACGCGACAGACGTCCGGGTGCCGGGCCGGTCGTGGCCCCAGCCGTGCGGGAGGCTCACCACTCCGGCCCGGATGCCCTCGGTGATCTCCACGGGTACGGTCAGCGCGCCGCCGGCCGCAGTGATCGTGGCGGGGGTGCCGTCCGCCAGTCCGAGCCGGGCCGCGTCGGCCGGGTGCATCTGGAGGGTGCAGACATTCGAGCCGCCACCGAGCGAGGCGACGTTGTGCATCCAGCTGTTGTTGGAGCGCAGATGGCGGCGGCCGACGAGGACGAGCGACTCGGCTCCCGGCCGGTCGGCGAGGGCGCTGCGGAGCCTCGGCAGGTCGGCGGCGATCGCCGCGGGAAGGAGCTCGATGCGTCCGCTGCGGGTGGTCAGGACCTGCGGGATGCGGGGCCGGAGCGGGCCGAGATCGATGCCGTGCGGGTGGGCGAGCAGCCGGTCCAGGGTGAGGCCGTCGGGGTCGGCGCCGAAGCCTTCGCCGTACGGGCCCAGGCGGAGCATCAGGTCGAGGCGGCGTTCCGGACCGGTGCGGCCGGTGAGCGCGGCGGCCAGTTCGGCGGGGGTGCGGCCGTGCACGGGCGAGAGAGGATCGGCGACGGCCTTGGTCAGCACCCGGTCGATGATCACGGCGTCCACGGCAGCCACGGCGGACCGGTCGGCTCCGTGCATCCCGGAGACGGCGAGGACGAGCCGGGCGAGGATCTCGCTCTCGTCCAGGAGGCCGTCGTCGAGCGGGACGGCGGGGCGGGTGTAGCGGACCTGGTTGCGTACGGCGAGTGCGTTGAACGCGAAGTCGAAGTGGGCGCTCTGCGACGGCGGCGGCGGGGGCAGCACCACATGGGCGTGGCGCGAGGTCTCGTTGAGGTACGGGTCGACGCTGACCATGAAGTCCAGCCCGGCCAGGGCCCGGTCCAGGCGGTCGCCGTCGGGTGCGGAGAGCACGGGATTGGCGGCGAGGACGATCAGGGCGCGGATCCGGTCGTCCCCCGGGGTCTCGATCTCCTCGGCGAGTGCGGCGACGGGCAGTTCACCCTTGGCCTCGGGGTGCCCGGAGACCCGGCTCGTCCAGCGTCCGAGGGCAAAGCCCTTACCGGGGGCGGCGGGCCGGGGGGCGCGGGCGGTGGCGGAGAGCGGGAAGAGGGCACCACCGGGACGGTCGAGGTTGCCGGTGAGGATGTTGAGGACGTCGACGAGCCAGCTGGCGAGGGTGCCGTGCGCCACGGTGCAGCTGCCGATGCGCCCGTAGACGGCGGCGGTGGGGGCGGCGGCCAGCTCCCGGGCGATCGTACGGATGGTCGCGGCGTCCACGTCGCTCGACTCGGCGACCGCCTCGGGGGTGAACTCCCGTACCGCGTCGGCTACGTCGTCGAGCCCTTCGAGATGGCCGGCGAGCGTACCGGGGTCGGTGAGCTTCTCCTCGAAGAGTACGTGGGTGACTGCGGCGAGCAGGAGTGCGTCGGCGCCGGGGCGGATGGCGACATGCCGGTCGGCGAGGCGGGCGGTCCGGGTGCGGCGGGGGTCGACGACGGTGAGGGTGCCGCCGCGTCGACGCAGCGCCTTGAGCCTGCCGGGGAAGTCGGGGGCCGTGCAGAGGCTGCCGTTGGATTCGAGCGGGTTGGCGCCGAGGAGCAGCAGATGGTCGGTGCGGTCGATGTCCGGCACCGGGATGGCGTTCGGGTCGCCGAAGAGCAGTCCGCTGGAGACATGCTTGGGCATCTGGTCGAGGGTGCTCGCGGTGAAGAGGGCCCGGGTGCGGAGCGTGGCGAGCAGGGTCGGCGGGTAGAGCGCGCCGGCCATGGTGTGCACGTTCGGGTTGCCGAGGACGACACCGACGGACTGCTGCCCGTGCCGCTCGGTCAGTGCGGGCAGGGCTGCCGCGATCACGTCGAACGCCTCGCTCCAACTGGCCTCCTGCAGCACGCCGTCCTTGCGCACGAGGGGGGTGCGGAGCCGGTCGGGGTCGGCGTCGAGCCCGCCGAAGGACGCGCCCTTGGGGCAGATGAAGCCCCGGCTGAAGACGTCGTCACGGTCGCCGCGGGCGCCGGTGACCCGTGTCCCCTCGATGGTGAGGGTCAGTCCGCAGGTGGCTTCGCACAGGGGGCAGATGCGCAGGGCGGTGCGGGACTCGCGGGAACTGCTGGAGTCGTGCGGCATGGGCCCTCCCCGGGGCGGCAACAGCGGTGGCGCGGAGACGTGGGCAAGCACAGCCGAGCATACCGACCGGTACGCATGGTGGGGAGGTGTTGTCGCGACGATGTTGCAGGGCGGGGACAGGGGTCGCGGCGGATTTCCGCAAAGCAGGGTGCGGTGCCGCGCGGTGGGTCGCGCTGCCGTGGGGTGCCGTGCGGCGCCGGGTTCAGTCCAGGACCCGGGCCAGGTACGCCTGGATCAGGACGCGGGTCTCGGCAACGATGGCCTGATCGCCCGACGGCTCGGCACGGAAGGCCAGTTGGAGGAGCGCGTCGGCGGCTTCGACGCATACCAGGATCGTCCGGAGCAGATCTTCGTCAGGGGTACGCCCCAGATGGCCGGAAAGCAGATGGGCGAGCCGGTCCGCGACGCGGTGGTTGGCATCGGAGGCCGGGTCGTCCACGGGGGCCGGAGCGCCGAAGTCGACGAGTGCGAAGCCGGGGACGGAGCGCTTCATCTCGAGGTATTCGTCGAGCACGGCGTCGATGGCGCTGCGCCAGTCGGCGGCCGGGATGGTGGCCAGACGGCCGATGATGCGCTCCGCGTAACTGTCCAGGTTGCGCCGGGCCAGGGCGTCGGCGAGGGCGCGCTTGTTGGAGAAGAACCGGTAGACGGATCCGATCGGGACTTCCGCGCGGGCCGCGACGGCCCGGGTGGAGAGCTGCTCGTAACCCGTCTCGTCGAGGAGTTCGGCACAGGCGTCGAGTATCCGGGAGAGGCGTTCGGCACTGCGCTGCTGCACGGGTGCGCGGCGGAGGTTCGTATTCGCATGGGGCACGGGCTCCATGATGCCGTGGCTCTCCTCTGTGGGAGGGGCGGGTGCACACCTGCGGTCAGGCGAGGAGGAGGGTCAGTCCGCCGATGGTGTACGCGATCATCAGGGCCAGCAGGGGGAGTTGTCCCGCGACGGCGCGAGCGGGCGGGAAGAGGCGGACGGACCGGTCGTGGGCGGCGACCACGCCGAGGACGTGCCCGATGACGATCGCGACGACCTGGAGCGTGGCGATGCCGCCGGGGGCCAGGGGCGGTTCGGGCGGGACCGGGTTGTCAGTGCCGAGTGCCACCATGACTGTGTGTGGACCTTCGGTGACGAAGAGTGTGAAGTAGTGGGCGACGAGGTAGCCGAGGGCGATCGGGACGAGCGAGTGCGCGAAGGCGGTGAGGGGGTGGCGGAGTTGACCGGAGATCAGCCGGGTGGCACCGGTGCAGAGGGCATACAGGGTGGCAACGAGGGCGACGGCGGCAAGCAGTCCGAGCGTGGCCGCGGTGGTGCGGCCCAGGGGTGAGGTCTGGACGGTGGTGATCCAGGAGGGGGCGTCGGAGAAGCCGTCGTAGGCGGTGGAGCCGAGCATGACGCAGACGGTGGCGACGAGACCGGGGACCTGGGGGACGGCATCGAGTCCGTTGAACGGGGAGCGCAGGACGAGTCGGCGATCGGCGGGCCGGCGGCCGAGGGGGGAGAGCCGGGCGAGCAGGCCGGAGTAGACCTCGAAGGCGTCGGCTTGGTCGAACCAGCGGGCGCCGTATCGGGCGGCGCCCGCGAGGTGGACAACGCCGTGAAGCACGAAGAAGAGAAGGAGGGCGGTGGACGACGCGGGGTCGGGGGCGACGAGTTCGAGCCAGGTGAAGGCGAGCAGTCCGGCCGCAGCGGGCCACAGGCCGAGACGTACGGGGAGGGGGCGGCCTGCGGCCGGGTCGCGGCCGAGTGCGCGGCAGACGAGGAGGTGGAGCGTGCGCAGGGGATTGAGGAGTCGCCAGACGGGACCGAGCAGGAGCGAGGCGGGGACGAGCCCGACCCAGAGGAGCACATAGACGGTGCCCGCGGCCGGGTTGCGCTCCGGCCCGTTCGGGCCGAGGAGGAGGTGGAGGAGGACGAACAGGGCGGCGGCCAGGCCCACGACGCGCGCGACCGTACGGGTCGGGCGGGCGTCGGCAAGGCGCTGGAGGGCGACCGGGAGCGGGCGGCCCGCCCGGTCCCCGCGGAATCGGGAGGCGGACCAGAGCAGGCCGAGGGCGAGAAACGAGACGAAGAGGGCGGCGAACGCGCCGGCGAACGCATGGAAGGGGGACAGCGGCAGGTCGTGCTGGGAGCCGATGCCGTGGGCGAGGACGCTCACCGCACGACGAGCTGGGTCAGGAGCAGTGCGGACTCATGGGTCTCGACCTCGAAGAGCCCGGTGCGATCGGCGGTGAGGGTGAGCGTGGTGGTCCGTCCGGCGGGCAGGCGCGCTTCCCTGTCGTAGCCGTGGACGTGGAGGGTGTCGGCGTGGTCGGTGCGGACGCTCAGTTCGATGCGCTGCCCCTTCTTGATCTCGATGCGGCCGGGGGCGGGGCTGACCTTGCCCTGAGAGATGACGATCTCCAGAGTCCGGTCGGGGCGGGGTTCGGCGGGCGTGCCGACGGGAGTATCGGTGGTGAGCGGAGTGGTGGCCTGGATCGGTGTGGAGTGCACGGCCCAGGCGGTGTGATCGTCGGCGTACAGCCGGGCCGTGAGGGTGCGGCCGCCGCCCGCACCGCGGACGAGCGAGCCGGGGAGGTGGTACCAGGGGCCGTAGAGCCGGGCCAGTGGGTGACCGTCGAGGAGGAGCAGGGCGTGGCCGCGTCCGGGGAGCGCCGCGCCACCGACGCTGTCCGGGGTGAACCTGAAGTTCCGTACGGAGAGATGGACGTTCCACCCGTCCTCGGAGTCCGGCCGTACGGCGACGGTCACCGCAGGGGCGCCGTCGGCGTCGACCTGACGGAGCCGGTGACCGGATCCGTCGTCGGCGGCAAGGAGCCGGCCGACGCTGCCGCTGGCCTGTTCATGACTGGTACCGGGTCGGTGGTGGGTGGTCGCCCGTCCGCCACAGGCACTCGCACCGCCCACGAGGGCGCCTGCGGTGAGGAGGGCGACGGTGAGCCGGAGGGAAGCCGTGCGTGCCGTCCGCCTGTTGAGCGTGCTGAACCTGTTGTGCCGCAGAGGGCTGGGGCTTCGCTTCATGATCGGTCCCGATCCGGTGCGGCGGACCGGTCGGACCCGGAGTGCGTGTCCGGCCCGGAATCCGCCGATCCGGACCCCGCATGCGCACCGGCTCCCGTCCCGTCGCCACCCTGTCTGTCCGCGGCATCGGCATCCGCGTCCGCGCCCGGCCCCGGGTCCGCCCTCCTCCGCACCGCCCGTTCACCGTGCCGCGCCGCGGCCACCACCGCCCACACCACCCAGATGACGCCGAGGAGGCCGCGCACCCAGGCCGGGCCGATCGGGATCCACGGGATCATCAGGACGGCCTTGTCGAAGGCGTCGAGCAGGGTCAGGACGCCCAGCACCATCGTGGTCCAGCCCAGTCCGGGTCGCTCGCCGCGCAGTACGAACCCGATGCCGGTCCACCACGCCCCGGTCAGCAGCAGCGCCACCGCGGGCAGACAGGAGGACGCAAAGCCCGTCGTCGCGCCGGCCACATCCAGCCCGAGGCCGATCGAGCCGAGCAGCGTGGCCGCTGTGGCGAGCCGGTTGTGCCGCAGACGGCGCCACCACAGCACCCCGCCGACCAGCACGAGCACCAGGGCGACACCCAGCGCGATCTGTACCTCGATGCGCTCGATGCCGCGTGCGCCGTACCAGTCGCAGCCGGCCGGCAGCCGCCGCGCCTGCACGTTGTAGTCGGCACAGACCAGCAATTGAGCGAGTTTGACCGGTTCGCCCACCAGTCGATCAGTGCGCCCGGAGACCGCGCCGCGCGCCTCCCCGCACTCGGGCAGCGAGCGCGGTGTGGACGGCCCGGTGTCCGACTGCCAGCAGTTGCCGTCGCCCTGGCCGTCCCACCACACATCGGTGAGGTTGGGCCGGGAACGGCCCGCCTTGTCCGTGCCGAGGTGGTTGCCCGCGTACCGATTGTGGTGCGAGGTGTCGACCTGCTTCGCCAGGGCGTTCTCGCCGCGAATGAAGGCGGGGACGGCACTCAGGAAAAAGGCGGCGCGCTGCTGTCCGTAGATCCAGTTGTTCTCGTAGATGTTCCAGTTGCCGCCCGCGGTGATGATGCCGGTGCCCGGCGGCATGGAGATCTGCGGGCAGACGACACCGTCCTCGTAGCCGCGCTCCACCGGCGGTTTGGCGCAGGTGCCGTCGGCGACGTACGGATAGTAGTCGGCGTTGTTGTCGTGGATCAGGTTGCGTTCGAAGCGTGCGTGGTTCTGCGGGAGGCCGGGGTGGCCCGGGAAGGCGCTGTCCATAGAGGCGCCGCCCATGTTGTGGTCGAACTCGTTGTCGTGGACGTAAACGGAATCGCCCGCGGTGCCGGAGTAGCCGACCATGTTGTGGTGGCTCCGGCAGCCGGTGATCTCGATGGAGTAGCGCGGCACGTCGTAGCCGTATCCGTCGTTGATGTCCGACGCACTGCCGGGATAGATGCCGGAGTCGCCGTTGCCGTACGACTCGCAGTTCTTGTACAGCCCGTGGTCACTGGCGAAGGTGAGGAAGCCGTACTCGTCGTTCCACCGGGTGAGGACGTCGTCGATGACGAAGCCGTCCTGTGCCAGCACGTACAGCGAGTTGAACGTGGTGCGCTGGGCGGTGAAGTTCTTGAAGTAGATGCCGTCGGAGCCGTCCGCGCGGATCGCGTTGAGCTTCTGGTACTTGGCGTCGATGACGACGTCGGTCCGCTCCGCCCCGGTCCCCTCGATCTGGAGCCGCTTCTTGCCGAGGATCGCCACCAGGTTCTGGTTGTGCGGACACTGCTTCTGCTGCGCGTACGACAGGATCTGGTAGCCGAGCTGAGAGTTGGGCGCCTTGAGCCTCGCGCACTCCCCCGTCGGCCTGGGCAGCGAGGGCTCCTCCTCGTACAGGCCGGGCAGGATCGCGATGTTCATGCCGGGTTTGTCGACCTTGTCGACGGCCTGTTGCAGATGGCGGTAGCCGGACTTCCGGCACCGTTCGAAGAGTTCGAGGTTGCGTGCCCGGAGCTTCGCCGGAAAGCCGGATATCCGGCGTCCGAAGTCGGCCCGGTCGCTCTTGCAGACCAGCAGATCGGGTTCGCCGGCGCGGTGGACCGGGACACTGCCGGAACCGTCGGGCAGGGTGACCGGTCGTTCCTCGTGCGCCTGGGCGGCCGGGGCCGCGAGGAGTGCGGCAGCCAGTGCCACCAGGACCACCAGAAGTCTTCGTGTCCACGACATGTGCGGGAGAGTAGAGCATTGTTCAACTTTTGGAACCCCCTTGTGCGCGACGGACCAGAAGATTTCCGGCACGGCCCCGCCCCGGATCCGCGGCGCGCCGGCGCCCCGCACCGTTGACGTGCCCCGATCTGATTCCTACGGTGACCCATAGGATTTCTTCGGCACCGGGAGCGCGGCATGGGCGGCACCAGCGGCATCGAGCAGGCGAGGAAGACGGCGGAAGCGCTTGCGCACTCCGCCGGTTTCGGCAATGAGCACAGCTCCGAGGCGGTCCCGGGGGCGCTGCCGCACGGCCGTAACTCGCCGCAGCGAGCGCCCCTCGGGCTCTACGCCGAGCAGCTGAGCGGCTCGGCCTTCACCGAACCGCGCGCCCACAACCGCCGTTCATGGCTCTACCGGATCCGCCCCTCGGCCGCCCACCCGCCGTTCGTCCGGATCGACAACGGCGCGGTGCGCACCGCCCCCTTCACCGAGTCCGTCCCCGATCCGAACCGGCTGCGCTGGGACCCGCTGCCCGAGCCCGCGCCCGGTACGGATTTCCTGGCAGGCCTGTGGACCCTCGGCGGCAACGGCGACGTCACCCAGCGCACGGGGATGGCGGTGCACCTCTACCACGCCAACACGGCCATGACCGACCGGGTGTTCAGCGACTCGGACGGCGAGCTGCTGATCGTCCCGGAGCGTGGCGGTCTGCTGCTCCGTACCGAACTGGGCCTGCTGCGCGCCGACCCCGGCCACGTCGCGCTGATCCCCCGCGGCGTCCGCTTCCGCGTGGAGCTCCTCGACGACTCCGCGCGCGGTTACGTCTGCGAGAACTACGGCCAGCCGTTCACCCTGCCCGACCTCGGTCCGATCGGCGCCAACGGCCTTGCCAATGCCCGGGACTTCCTCGCCCCGGTCGCCGCGTACGAGGACGAGGACCGCCCGGTCCAGGTGATCAACAAGTTCTGCGGCAACCTCTGGTCCGCGTCCTACGACCACTCGCCGCTCGATGTGGTCGCCTGGCACGGCAACCACACCCCGTACGTCTACGACCTGCACCGCTTCAATGTCATCGGCTCCATCAGCTACGACCACCCCGACCCGTCGATCTTCACGGTGCTGACCTCGCCGTCCGACACCCCCGGTCTGGCCGGTGTGGACTTCGTCGTCTTCGCCCCGCGCTGGCTGGTCGGCGAGGACACGTTCCGCCCGCCGTACTTCCACCGCAATGTGATGAGCGAGTACATGGGGCTGATCGAGGGTGCCTACGACGCGAAGACGGCCGGCAAGGGCGGCTTCGTGCCGGGCGGCGGCTCGCTCCACAACATGATGTCGGCGCACGGCCCGGACCGGGAGACCTTCGACCGGGCGAGCGCGGCCGAGCTGAAGCCGCAGAAGATCGACGACGGTCTTGCCTTCATGTTCGAGACCCGCTGGCCGGTCACGGCGACCGGGCAGGCGGCAACCGCCGACCATCTGCAGCGCGGGTACGACGACGTATGGCAGGGTCTCGAACGCAACTTCCGGCCATAGGCGAAGCCCGCCCTTCCCAGCCCCCGCTCGTCGCGTCCGCAGTGTCGCAGTACGGAGAGTCCAGTGACCCAGGTGCCCCAGGTGACGGCCTTCGCCCCCGACTCGCTGGTCCTGAACCGCAAACTGCCGCTGTGGTACCAGGTCTCGCAGTCCCTGCGCGCCTCCATACTCGGCCGCGCCCAGGACGCCTCGCTGCGGCTGCCGACCGAGGAACAGCTCGCCGCGCACTACGGCGTCAGCGTCCTCACGATGCGGCAGGCGCTCAAGGAGCTGGAGACGGAGGGGCTGATCAGCAGGCACCGGCGGCGCGGCACCTTCATCGAGCCGCGCGCCCGGCGGGTGTCGCCGGTGCGGCTGCTCGGCTCGATCGATGCGATCGTCGCCCAGCAGTCGGGCGAGCGGACCACGGTTCTCGGCCATGGTCCGCTGGCGCTGACAGGCGATCTCGTGGAGTACTTCCCGGAGTGCACGGAGGTGGTCGGCTACCGGCGGCTGCGCTGCGACGGCGACAGCGGTGAGCCCACCAACTGGGCGGAGAACGCCGTGCATCCCGAGGTCGCGGCCCGGCTCGATGCCGCCGATCTCGAACGCTGGCCGATGACCAAGGTGCTGCGCGACCGCGTCGGCGTCCGGATCGCACGGATCACGGACACGGTCGAGGCGCGGCTCGCCGACCCGGCCACCGCCGAGCTCCTCCAGGTCCCGCTGCTCAGCCCGATCCTCTTCTACACGGGGGTGACGTACGACGAGAGCGGCCGGGTGGTGGACGTGGCGCAGATCCGGTACCGGGGGGACCGGTTCTCCTTCTCGGTGACGGTGGAAGCGCACTGACCCGCCACCCTCCCGCGTCACGCCGTTACGATGCCGGGGGCGGGCAGACGTGGCGACGGGGAGGACCACACGGTGGCAGCACGGGCGGGCGCCGGAGCCGGCGGGGACGACGACGTCCCGTTGCTCGACGACCTCATGCCATGGTCCGTACGACCTCTGCGCACCGGGCGCCAGTGGGTGACGGCTCCGGACGCCGCTTCCCTCAAGGCCCGTTGGGCGCGGCTGGTGCGCGCCGAGGGAGCCGAGCGCGAACTGCTCTTCCGGCCCACCCGTTCCCGTACCCCGCAGACTCCGGTCGCGGCGCTGCCCGGACAGTCCACCTCCACCGCCCGGTTCGCCCGGGAGTCCGGCCCGTGCCCCGAGCCAGTACGGATCCTGCACGGCCCGTTCGACGAGCAGTGGCTGATCCCCGACCACCGGCTGATCGACGCCGCCCGCCCGGAGCTGTGGCGCGTCGCCGACGGTCACCAACTTTTCGCCGTCGAGCACGGGTACGTACCGCAGGACGCCGGTCCGGCCCTATCCGTGACGGCGCTGCTGCCCGACGGTCACTCCCCGGCGGGCCGCCCCGGCCGGATCCGGCCGCTCTTCCGGCGGCCCGGTGGACTGGAACCGAATCTGGCGCCCGGTCTGCTCGGGCTGCTGCGCGCCCGGCACGGGGACGCGGTCAGCGCGGAGTCCGTGCTGGCGTGGATCGTCACGGCGGCCCGCCACTCCCCCGCAGGGTGTGTCGTCCCCCTGCCCGCCGACACCGATCGATGGTGGGCCGGGGTGGAGCTGGGCCGGGAACTGTCGCGGCTGCAGCTGCGCGGCGCCCGTGGCGGGGAGCGCCCTCGGCTGCCCGGCGGGCGGCGCCCCTATGTGCGGGCCGCGGTACCGGCCGCGCCGGGCACGCTGGAGTACGACTCCGACGACGAGGCGCTCCTGCTGGGTACGGGACGCATTGCGCCGGTACCGGCGGGGGCCTGGGAGTTCCGGGTGGGCGGGGTGCGGATGCTCGAGCTGTGGTTCGAGCGGCGGGCAGCGACGGACGGGGCCGACGGTCTGGAAGCGATACGGCCCCGTGACTGGCCCCAGGAGTGGACCTCGGAGCTGCTGGAACTGATCACCGTGCTGGCGCTGCTCGCCGAACTCCGGCCCCGACAGCAGGCGTTGACCGACGGCCCCCAGCTCACCACCGGCGACCTGCGGGCGGCCGGTGTCCTGCCGGTCACGGCGACGGCCCGGCGGCCCGCGTCGGTGCTCGACCACCAGGAGGAGGGGCCGGACGGGCAGTTCGCACTGCTGTGACGGCATCGGGGCGCATCCGCGCTAACGGTCGAACGAGTCCAGTACCCGGTGCAGCGCCCGGTCGAAGACCCCGTCCAGATCGATCGGCCCGGGGTCCTCGGCGAATCCCGCCGCCATCCGCGGATACTTCCCGGTCGCGATCTGGCTGATCAGATAGCCGGTGCGCGCGGCGTGCTCCTGCTCCTCGGACCAGGGCAGCGACCGGCTGCGCTCCGCCGTGGCGATCTCGTTGGCCACATAGGTGGTCACCACGCCGTTGACCATGGCGATGAGTTCCATCTTCTCGCCGAACCGTGCGTCGACCCCGTCCAGGCAGCTGAGCGTGTACTCCAGATACCGCAGCGCGTTCGGGCTGAAGCCGTACACGGGTGACATGAGCCGCGGCACCCAGGTGTGGCGGTGCATCATCTCGCGGGCCTGATGGGCCAGCGCGACGAGATCGGCACGCCAGTCGCCGGACGGCTCCGGGAACTCGTACCCGCCGCTGACCGCGTCGAGCATCAGCTCGTACAGGTCCTCCTTGCGGGGCACGTAGTTGTAGAGCGACATCGTGCCGCAGCCGAGCTCCGCCGCGACCTTCCGCATGGACACCGCGTCGAAGCCCTCCGCATCGGCGATACGGACGGCGGCTGCCGCGATGTCGGCGCGGCTGAACGCGGGCCTGGGGCCGCGGCCCGCACGCTCGGGGCGCGCCCAGATCACTTCGGGTACAGCGGGTCGCCCCACCATCGATCATCACCTCTCTCACCATCCTAGTTACGTACACCGTACGTAGTGCGCTACGGTGGGCCACATGACAACTACGTACGCCGTACTTAGTGAAAGTCTGGAGAAGTACTACGGCGATGTCCATGCGCTGCGCGGACTCGATCTCGCAGTCGCCGAGGGTGCCGTCTGCGGAGTGTTGGGGCCGAACGGCGCGGGCAAGACCACCGCTGTCCGGGTGCTCACCACATTGACGGCCCCGGACGGCGGAAGCGCCAGGGTCGCGGGGCACGACGTGGTGCGCGAGGCGGGCTCGGTACGCGCGGCGATCGGCGTCACCGGGCAGAACGCCTCGGTCGACGGCGAGCTCACCGGCCGGCAGAACCTGCGGCTCTTCGCCAAGCTCCTACGGTTCCGCGGCGAGGCCGCGCGCAGCCGCGCCGACGAGCTCCTGGAACGCTTCGAGCTGACCGACGTCGCCGACCGCCCGGCCCGCACCTACTCCGGCGGCATGCACCGCCGCCTCGACCTCGCCGCCAGTCTGCTGACCCGGCCGAGGGTGCTTTTCCTGGACGAGCCGACCACCGGACTCGACCCGCACAGCCGCAACCAGATCTGGGCGGCGGTACGCGAACTGGCCGACCGGGGCACGACCGTCCTGCTCACCACGCAGTATCTGGAGGAGGCCGATCAGCTGGCCGACGACATCGTGCTGATCGACCGGGGCCGGACCGCCCACCGCGGCACCCCCGCCGAGCTGAAGGCCCTCATCGGTTCGTACGCCGAGGTGGTCGTCCCCCGAGCGTCGGCGCTCATCCCGGCGGCGGCCGTCCTCGACCAACTCACCGGCGCCGAACCGGTGATCGACCACGAGCGCCGCACCGTGGGCGCCGTCGCGACCGACACCACGCTCACCCTCCCCCGTATCGTCCGCGAACTCGACGCGGCCGACGTACCGCTGATCGATGTGAGCCTGCGCCCGCCGACGCTCGACGAGGTCTTCCTCCGCCTGACCGGCCGCGGCGACGGCCGCACCTCCCCGCCCCTGAAGGAGACGGCAGCATGAGCAGCACCGTACTGGCCCACGAGCAGCGCACCGGACCCGCCAAGGGCACCCCGATCGCCGACAGCCTGGCCGTACTGGGCCGCCATCTGCAGCGGATCAAAGCAGCCCCGGGCGTAGTGATCCTGACCCAGACCATGCCGATCACGATGCTGCTGTTCTTCGGCTACGTGTTCGGCAGCGCCCTGGCCATGCCCGGCCAGGAGTACCGCGCGTTCCTGGTTCCGGGCCTGCTCGCGTCGACGGCGGCCAACGGCATCATGACCGGGATGTTCCAGTCCGCGCAGGACTGCCACCGCGGGGTGATGGACCGGTTCCGCACACTGCCGATGAGCCGGCCCGCCGTACCGTTCGGCCAGACCGCCGCCGATCTGCTGACCACGGCCATCGGCATGGTCCCGCTGATCCTGGTGGGACTCGCGGTCGGCTGGCGGATCGAGGGCGGCCCGCTCGCCGCCCTGGGCGCCTTCGGGCTGCTGCTGCTCCTCCGGTTCGCCACGTCATGGATGGGCTGCTGGCTGGGCCTGCTGATCCGCAACGAGGAGGTGGCCGGCCAACTGGGCAGTGCCACCTTCATCCTGCCGCTGCTGTCCAGCGCCTACATCCCGACCGACAACCTGCCGGGCTGGCTGCGGACGGTCGCGGAGTGGAACCCGATCAGCGCCATGGCCACCGCCACCCGCGACCTGTTCGGCAACGCATCACCGCCCGCCGACGTCGCCTGGCCGGTCGCCCACCCGGTGGCGGGCACACTCGCCTGGTCGGCGGTGCTGCTCGCGGTCTTCGTACCACTGGCCGTACGGCGTCATGCGCGCGGCGGCGAGTGACCCGGGCCGGCTCCGGCGGCCCTGAGCACCGATTCCGCCACCAGGCGGGCGTCACCCGGCGCCGGGGCATGCCACGCGCACACCCCGGCGCCCGCCCTCTACTTCTGAGGTGTCAGCTCCGGTCCCAGCGAGGAGAACTTCTCGTGCGACACGACCCGCTTCGGCGGCCAGGTGATGTTGTCCGGCGGCCACTTCTGTCCGGTCTTCTTCAGGAACCAGGCCGGCGGCTCGTACATCGGCGGCTCATAGCCTTCCGGCAGCGCCGTCTTCCACTCCAGCCCCTTGGTGCGTTCCGCGAACTCGGCCTTGATCGCCTTCAGCCGCTCCGGCTGCGTGACCAGATCGACCGCGGTCGCCGCCAGATACTTCGCCGCCGCGAGCACCGCCGCCTGACCGGGAGCGGCGGCCGCGCACGCGGCCGTGGACCAGGTGTGCATCTTGGTGCCGATCGGGGCCAGGGCCGCGCCCATCGACACGGTCGGCACATTCCAGCTGATGTCCGCGACATCGGTCGAACCGCCGCCCATGAAGACCGGGTTGGGCGGGGTGAGCGCGCCCACCTTGTCGTGCATGCCGGCGGCCGGCAGTCCGAGTGACTCCTGGAGTTCCTTCGCCAACGCGTGCGCCTCGTCGGTGAACGCGGGCGGACCGATCTGCGTCATGTTCTCGTGCAGCAGTTCGGCGAAGGACTTCGACGGCAGCTGGTTCCAGCAGGCCGAGGTGATCCGGTGTCCGACCGTGGTCCGGCTGGCCTTCGCCGCCGCTTCAGAGACCGCGATCACCTTGTCGAGCAGCACCTGCACGCGGGCCGGGCTGCCTTCTCGTACGTAGTACGAGATCTCGGCGATCTCCGGGGTGACATTGGGGATGTCACCACCGTTGTTGATCACCCAGTGGAGCCGGCCCGACGGGGCGAGGTTCTCCTCGCGCAGGAACTCCGACATCGTCGCCATCATCACTGCGGCGTCCAGCGCACTCTTGTTGCCGAGCGGGGTGCCGCCGTGTCCGGCGACCCCCAGGAAGGTGAACGTCACCGCCGTCATCGCGGTGGTGGTGCCCCAGCCGGTGGCGTTGGCCGTGGACGGATGCCAGTCCAGGAAGGCGTCCAGGCCGTCGTACACGCCCTTGCTGACGGCGTACGTCTTGCCTATCAGTGCCTCCTCGGCCGTCGAACCGAAGAACTTCACGGTGACCGGAAGCCGGTGCTTCTTCGCGGCCTGGGCGACAGCGGCCGCGGCGGCCGCCGCGGCCGTTCCCAGCGCACTGTGCCCGCAACCGTGTCCGGGGCCGTAACCGGGCGCAAACGGATCGTGGATGTACTCGCGCGGGTCGTGGTGGCCGACGCCCTTGTTCTGCGAGAGCCCGGGCAGCGCGTCGTACTCCCCGCTGAAGCCGAGTACCGGGCCGCCGCTGCCGTAACGGAACGTGGCGGTGAACGCGGTCGGGAAGCCCGCGGTGCCGAACTCGACGTCGAAGCCCGCCTTCTCCAGGAACCCCGCCTCGGCCAGTGAGGAGTTCCACTCGCGCAGGCTGAGCTCGGCGTGGTCCCAGATCTCCGCGTTGAGCGCGGTGATCCGGCCGCTGTTGCCGTCGATCCAGCCCATCGCCGCCTGCTTGGCCGGGCTGTCCTGCGCCAGTCCCTTCGGAGCCGCGTAACCGTCGTCCGTCGCGACGTCGGCCGCCTCGGAGGCCGCGGCCATCGCCGGGTCGGCGTCGGCCGCCATCACTGCGGTGGTCACCCCTGCCGCGCCGAGCATCTGCATGATCCGTCTCCGGCTGAGGACCGGACCGGCCGCCATGGCGGCTTCGTGCGCGTGCTCGTGCTGATCGTGCAGGTCACACATGTACGCCTCCGGGGGTGAGGTGCCGTGTACGTGCCAAACGATCAGCACCCTGGCCCGGGAAGTTTTCGACGTCAACATCTCGTGATGAAAAAGTTGTTACGTACACGGGCTCGCCCGCACCCGCCATGGGTCCGCACGACGCACGACGGGAGTGGCACCGACTCGGCGAACAGACGCCGGGGTGGCCGGAGTTGGCAGGCGATCCGGGCAGGCGCCGCCGGCCGTGCTGCCGCCGATCACCGCGCCGGGGCGGCGCGGCACCAGGGGCGGGAGCCGGGAACGGGAGCCGTACCGACGCTCGGCGAGCACACCGAAGCGCTGCTGCGGGCCGCGGGGATGACGGACGAGCAGGGAGCAGCGCTGCGCCGGGACGGTGTGATCGCCTGAGCGGCCCGAGCGGTGGGCCGGTTCAGTCAGGGACGAGCGATCGGTCAGGGGCCGGACCGGTGGTGACGGGCCGTCGGGTCAGTGGCGGCCGCCGAAGAGCGAGCGCCGCAGTCGCCGCAGCGGCGCGAAGAGCGAGACACGCGCGCTCCTGCTCCGGCGGGTGTGCGCGGCGTCGCGCGAGGTGAGCTCGAGCATCAGCAGCGTCGCTTCCGCACTCTCGCGCTGCGGGACGGCGGGACCGCCGAGCACTGCGAGATGGCGGTCGAGTCGCGAACTGGTCGCGCTGCTCCCACATGTGATGGCAGGCACACGCGGCCTGCTGCGCATCGCTATCTGTTCCATGTCACTCCCCACCCGTACGAGGGCACCCGGCCCGGGCAGGTTAACCCTATCCCCCCACTATGACACTCGTGTATCCCGGTCGTCGGATTGAGCACACATATACGGAGGTTGACGATCGGGCTCATAATTCGCCCGATTCCAGGGCGAGTTGGACAGATCGGGAGCGGTTGCACCGCAGGGGCGGATTGTTGCGCAAGGGGGTCTGGAACGGGCCGGTCTGAGCTAGCGTGGAGAGGTTTCCGCCGTGCTGCCGCCACTCCTGCGGATGGGGGATCACCGTGAGCGAAGTGCCGGGCGACGACCGACTGATCGCGGGCCGCTACCGCCTGCTGGGCCCCCTGGGCCAGGGCGGGATGGGGGTCGTGTGGCGGGCGCGCGACGAGGTGCTGGGGCGCGAGGTCGCCGTGAAGGAGGTACGCGCCCCGTCGGGGCTCGCCTCCTCCGACGTACAAAGGCTGTACGCGCGCCTGGAGCGGGAGGCGTGGGCGGCGGCCCGGGTCTCGCACCGCAATGTGGTGACCGTCTACGACGTGGCGACCGAGGACTCCCGTCCATGGATCGTGATGGAGCTGGTCCGGGGGCTCGCTCTCTCCGAAGTGCTCGACACCGAGGGCCCGATGACCCCTCAGCGGGCCGCGCGCATCGGCGCGGAGGTGCTGGCCGCGCTGCGCAGCGCCCATGCCTCCGGGGTGCTGCACCGTGATGTGAAGCCCGGCAATGTGCTCCTCGCCAACGACGGTCGGGTGGTGCTGACGGACTTCGGTATCGCCATGGTCGAGGGGACGTCCGCGCTCACCATGACGGGTGAGCTGATCGGCTCGCCGGAGTTCCTCGCACCGGAACGCGCACTGGGGCGCACGCCGGGGCCCGAGTCGGATCTGTGGTCACTCGGCGTGCTTCTGTACGCCGCGACCGAGGGCAATTCGCCGTTCCGTCAGAACACACCGCTGAACACCCTCCGGGCGGTGGTCGACGAAGAGCTGCCGTCGCCCCGGCGGGCCGGCCCGCTCGCCCCGGTCATCGAGGGGCTGTTGCGCAAGGATCCCACCGAGCGGCTCTCCGCCGAACAGGCCGAGCATCAACTGCGCATCATCGCGGCGGGCGGGGCGCCACGCACCACCGCGGCGGGTGCGCCGGATCCGTACGGTCCGACGATGACGGCCGACACCCTCACGCCCCGGGCGCCTCTTCCGGTACCCCCGCCGCCCGCCCCGGACCCGTCCACGACGGCCGAAGTCGCTCCCGCCGGGACGCCGCGCCGGGCGGTCACGCTGCTCGCCGTGGGCCTGGCGGTGCTGCTCCTGGCGGTCGGCGGGATCGTCTGGACGCTCGCGGACCGGGGCGACGAAGGCGACACGGGAGGTGCCACGGGCAGCGGCCAGGGTGCGACCAGCAGCAGTGCTCCGCACACGACGCCCGCCGCGCAGGAGGCACCCGGATCCGCCGGAGCGCAGGGCGGCAGCGGCTCCACCGACGACGGAGACACCGCGGGCAAGGCGGGAAACGGCGGAAGCAGCCACAGCAGTACGAGCAAGCCGCCGCCGCAGACCGTGACGGTCTATCTCACCTCGGTGCGCGGCAGTTACGAGGGCAGCTGTCCTCCCCCTCACGCATCGGCGCCTGCGGTCGAGGCGACCGTCACGGTGGGGCGTACACCGGCTGAGGTCGAGTACCGGTGGGTACTGAAGGACGGTACGAGTTCCGATCCCGGCTGGCAGTCGCTGTCCTTCGGTTCCGGTGACGGGCGCGCGAAGCAGGTGTCGCACACGGAACTGACGTATCAGCAGGACACCACGTACCACGGAACGATCACGCTGGAGGTCAGGAGTCCGGTCGCGGTCACCTCGAACGGGGTGGAGTTCTCGGTGACCTGCCGGACGGAGACCCCGTCGAACGGGGCCTCCTACCCGGCGGAGGACTGAACCCGGGCGGTCCGCCCGGTCAGGCGGCCGAGCTGAAGGCGGGCAGGTAGCCGCCCGACTGTCCGGCTGCGGTGGGGTGGTACGACTCACCGATGTTGAGCCAGTTGACGCTGTGCAGCCACGCGCTTCCCGAGCAGATCTCGTGCCCGGTGAACCTCCCGGCGACATCGCTGAAGGTGAAGCCGTGGTCGGCCGCGCGCTTGGCGGTGGCCGCGTTGAGGTAGTCGGACGCGCTGTTGATGGCGGAGCGCTCGGTCTCGCTCAGACCGGCGATGCAGCTGCCGCCGAGCTTGTAGAAGCGGGGGTAGCCGAGGACGACGACACGGGCGGACGGCGCCTTGGACCTGATCGCGGTGTACACCGAGTTGAGCTTGCCGGGCAGGGTGGTGTCGACGTAGCTGCGGGCTGCGGCGATACGGCTGAGGCAGGTGGACTCCGACTGGAGCACACAGGTGGTCATGACATCGGCGAAGCCTGCGTCATTGCCGCCGATGGAGATCGAGACGAGGTCGGTCGAGGAGGTGAGCGGGGAGAGCTGTCCGGCCGTCACATCATCGGTGCGGGCACCCGAGCAGGCGGTGAAGGCGAACGACGCGGGCGAGTTGGCGTTCGCCCAGAGCTTGGGGTAGGCCTTGGTGCTGCGCTTGCAGTCACCACTGGCACTGTCATAGCTGCCGGACCCGACCCCGGAGGAGTACGAGTCGCCGAGGGCAACGTAGTCGATGGCCTGGACGGACGATGCGGCGTTCGCGGTGGCTGCCCCGGTGAGGGCGAGTACGGCACCGAGCAGAAGCGAGGACGAGAACGCCACAAGTCTGGACATTTTCATGGAACCTCCCTTGGACCGAACCGGCAGGATCTCTGCCTACTCAGTGGTAGCAGCAGCATCGTTGGTCCGGAAGTGTCCATGCCAAGTCGATCGGATGAGCGCTTCCTGAAGCCCTCCTGAGGTTGCGTCACATCGAAATTCGGCATCCTTCGCACCGGCGGACAAAGCCGCTGCCGCGGAGTGAACGGTCCATGTGCGGGCCGGTTGACGGGAGGTGGCGAAACCTGGGTGCGTCGGGTGCCTCCGTGCCGGATCATGGGCGCCATGTCTGCCAACCCTGAGGCCGCTCTGCCGATCCGGCTCACCGTCGACGACAGCGATTCCCCTGCCGACGTCGTCGACGCGCTGTTCCTCGGCCGCTTCGCGACGGGCGAGCAGCCGTACTCGCACAGTTCCTCCCTCGACCGGGTGAAGTCCGGGGCGACGCTGCTGCCGCCCGCCGCCAAGGTGCTGCGCGCCGCCCGCGACGACGACCGCAGCGCCACACTCGCCGAGGGCGACGGCTGGACACTCCTCATCTCGCGGTGGAACCGCGGCGCCGACGTCACCGTCACCGCGACCACCCCCGAGCTGGCGCAGCAGATCCTCGATCAGGCGACGGACGGCGCCCAGGACGAACCGGAACCGCAGCCCGAGAATGTGACGATGGGCTTCTGGTACGTCTCCCCGCGCCGGGGCCCGCACCGCACCACCCGGCAGATCGCCGCCGGCACATGGGACGAGGTGCGCAACAACTACACGGCACCGGTGGCCGATGCCATGGACCGGCTGATGAAGGTGACCCCGGACGACATCGCGGGCCGGCTGCTCCTGCTGCACGGTCCACCCGGCACCGGCAAGACATCGGCGCTGCGCACGCTGGCGCGGTCCTGGCGGGACTGGTGCCAGGTCGACTGCGTACTCGATCCGGAGCGGCTCTTCAACGACGTCGGCTATCTCATGGACATCGCGATCGGCGAGGACGACGGCACGGCGAAGGGCCGGTGGCGGCTGCTGCTCCTGGAGGACTGCGACGAACTGATCCGCGGTGAGGCCAAGCACACGGCGGGTCAGGCACTGTCGCGGCTGCTGAACCTCACCGACGGGCTGCTGGGCCAGGGCCGCAATGTGCTGGTGGGGGTGACGACCAATGAGGACCTGGAACGGCTCCATCCGGCGGTGGTCAGGCCCGGCCGCTGCCTGGCCCGGATCGAGGTGGGCCCACTGAGCCGCCGGGAGGCGGTGTCCTGGCTGGGTACGGAGGAGGGGCTCGGCCGGGAGGGCGCGACGCTGGCCGAGCTGTACGCACTGCGGCGCGGCACCGGGCCGGCGTCGGTACCGAAGCAGGACGTGGGAGCGGACGCGGGACTGTACCTCTGAGGTGTGGTCCTCAATCGCCGGACAGGGTCGACATCAGGCCCGTCCGGCACTTGGGCACAACCGTTGAGCCCGTCCGGTGCCTGAGGACATCTTGGAAGCCCCGTCCGGCTCTCGATGTCGGAACGGCTACCGGACGGCTCCGGTTCGCCTTGTCATCCCTCGTACGCCACCCGCACCGCATCCTCCACCAGCGACGCCGCCCGGGCGCGGGACAGCCCGAGCCGCCTCGCCTGCTCCGCGTACTCCCGCGCCGCCGCTGCCGCCTTGCGGTCCGCTGTATCGCCCGCGGCGGCGATGAACGTACCGTTGCGCCCGCGGGTCTCGATCACCCCGTCCGACTCCAGCGCCCGGTACGCCTTGGCGACGGTGTTCGCGGCGAGGCCGAGCTCCTCGGCGAAGCCGCGTACGGTCGGAAGTCTGTAGCCGACGGGCAGTTCGCCGGACCGGGCCAGTTCGGAGATCTGCGTGCGCAGTTGCTCGTACGGGGCGGTGCCGGCGTCCGGATCAAGGGCGATCTTCAAGGTCACGCACCGATTCTCCCCCACCGGCGGAAATTCGGAGGCGACCGGGCCGGACCGCCGCGTACCGTCCGGCGCATGACAGTCATCGTGCGCGACTTCCTGCCCACCGATGCCGAGGCCTGGGTACGGGTGCGGCGAGCCGCACTCCCGTACATGGTGACCACGCCCGAGCAGGTCGTGTTCGAGCAGGCGACCGCCCACCCCGACAAGCGGTACCGGCTGCTGATCGCCGAGGAGGACGGGGAGATCATCGGCACCGCGCAGGTCGGTATCGCCTATGACAGCCCGGAGCCCGGCCAGGGCTTCTGCAATCCCTACACGCTCCCCCAGCGCGCGGGCCGCGGGGCGGGCTCGCTGCTGGTGCGCACCGCCGAGGAGTATCTGGCCGGTGCGGGGGCCGTCGCCGTCTACACCTGGGTGCTCGACGAACCGGCGAACCGGGTCTTCGCCGAGAAGCGCGGCTATACGCCGAGCCGCCCGGCGCACCTCCTCCATCTCGACCTGGCCCACGGCTCCCTGCCGCCCCGTCAAAAACTCCCGGACGGTGTGGAGCTGCGCACGGCCGCCGACTTCGCCGACGACCCGAGGCCGCTGTTCGAGGCGGACGCCGAGTCCACGGCGGACGAGCCGAGCGACACCCCGGCCGAGCTCACGGACTACGAGGACTGGCTGCAGCACACGTGGAACAACCCCGGTCTCGACCGGGAGCTCACCTCGGTCGCGGTGGTGGACGGCCAGGTGGCGGCGTTCAGCGCGGCGAACACCGACGGTCTGACCCGCTACTGGTCGGGGATGACGGGCACCCGCAGGGCGTACCGCAACCGGGGCCTGGCAAAGCTCGCCAAGAACGACTCGCTGCACCGGGCACGCGCGGCCGGCTACACGGACGCGTACACCGGCAACGACGCGGACAACGGCCCGATGCTGGCGATCAACACATGGTTCGGCTACAGGATCTGCGCCACGGAGGTACGGCATGTACGCAAGCTCGGTTGAGGTCGCCCTGGTGAAGGCGGGCCGGACGAAGATCCGCTACCCGGCGGACGTCGTACGCGACGACGGCATCCAGGTGACGGTGACGGCCCCGTGGGCCGCGCCGGGCGTGCGCGACTTCGGCTTCGTACGGTTCGAGCCGGGCGATGTCTTCACCGAGCACTACTGGCGCGACCGGTGGTTCGCGGTGAAGGAGGTCCGTACCGGCGGGGGGACGCTGAAGGGCTGGTACTGCGACATCACCCGGCCCGCCGTGCTGCGCGACGGGGAACTGCTCGTGGAGGACCTGGATCTCGACCTGTGGGTGTCGGCGGACGGCTCCTCCGTACTGCGACTGGACGAGGACGAGTTCGAGGAGAGCGGCCTGGCCGCACGCGATCCGGCGGCTGCGGATGCGGCCCGCCGGGCGCTGGACGAACTGGAACGCCTGGCCCTGGCGGGCGGGCTCGCAGGACTGCTGGCACCGCCGAGCCCGTCCGCCGACACCCCCTAACGCACCACCAGCTCCACCTCGAACCCCGCCGCGTCCTCCAGATACGCGGCGCAGTGCCCCTCGCCGCCCGCGTACGGATGGCGGTCCGGGAACAGCAGTCGCCAGCCGTGGTCCGGGGCCCGCGCCACCAGTGCGTCCAGCGTGGCCCGGTCCCGGACATGGAACGCCAGGTGGTTCAGCCCCGGGCGGAGCCGGTCGTGCGGTCCCGGGGTCAGATCGGCCGACTGCTCGATCACCAGATAACTGTCGCCGCGCCGCCAGCTGCGGCCGCGCTCCCAGCTCTGGTACGGCACATGACCCAGCTCGCCGAGCAGCCAGCCCCATCCCGCCTCGGCCGCCGCCAGGTCGGGCACCCACAACTCGATGTGGTGCACCCCGCCGGTGCGGGCCCCGCCCGACGGCAGCGGGACCGCGCGGCGGATGCCGTGCGGCTGGTAGGCCACGGTGTCGCCGTCCTCGTGCCAGTGGATCAGGAAGCGCTCCCCCGCCCGGTATCCGTCCAGCCCCGCACGGCAGTACGCGACGATGTCGTCGGGCAGGGCGTCCAGCGGGAACCAGGCGAGTCCGGAGCACTTCTCCGGTTCACGGTTGTACGGCGGGCGGGCGGGGTCGTACTCCGCCTCGAAGAACCAGCCGGTCCGGGGGGCGCCGCCGGGGCCGCGGTGCTGCATGACCAGGGCAACCCGCAGCTCGTCCGGGTCCAGTTCGACACCGATCTCCTCGGCGGCCTCGCGGACCATCGCCTCGCGGACGTCCTCGCCGTCCTCCACGTGTCCGGACGGGCCGTTGAACAGCCCGTCCGCGTATCCCGTACGGGCGCGGCGGGCGAGCAGGACGTCGGGTCCGCGACGGAGGATCAGATGCACATCGACGATCTCGGTGTGCCGGTGCGGCGGTTCGGCGCGCGCCAGCAGGGCGTAGCGGTCGTCGTCGACGTGCTTGCCCCACAGGTCCGGGTCGTCGGAGAGCCGCTCGTGGTGGATGCGCTCGGTGAACGGGGCGAGGAGCCCGGTCAGCTGCTCGGCGGAGAGACCCACCCCGCCCCACACCCCTTCGATCATCAGCAGCCGCCCGCCGGGCCGCAGCAGTCCGAACCAGTGGCGCAGGGCCGCCGCGGGGTCGGGCAGCAGCCACACCACATGACGGACCATGATCACGTCGAACTGCTGCTTCCCGACGGGCGGTCGGGCCGCATCCCCGACCAGCACCTCGGCGCCCGTCCCGACGAGCTTGGCCCGCGCCTGCTCGACCATGCGCGGCGACCGGTCGACGGCGGTGACGCGGTGACCCTGCCCGGTGACGAGCAGGGCCAGACTTCCGGTGCCGCATCCCAGGTCGAGCACATCGGAGCGCTCGCCGGGCAGCCAGCTCTCCAGCCGCTGCGCCCATGCGTGCCGGACCACCGGATCGAGCAGCCCGTGGTCGGGCTCCTCGTCGAAGGAGTCGGCGGCGGAGTCCCAGTCGATCGTCGTCATGCGCCGATCGTCCCAGCCACCACCGACACAGTCGATCAGCAGACCGACCGCTCGCGGTGGTGGAAGGGGTGGGTGTCGGTAGGGCGCCGGCACTCCCGGGCCGGGCCTCACCTGCGACCCTGCGGGAATCGCTCTCTTGAGGCTGTCGGTGGGCCGTGTCCGGGCCGTCAAGGGGCGGCTGATGTCTGCCGGCAACGACCAATTCCCACCGCTGGCATACAGATCACAGGGCCTGACGTGCGCCTGGGCCGAGGTGGCTTCCGCTGTGCGCAACTTCCTGCGCAACAAGAGGCGTCGCGCAGACGGTCTCCCCCCGACGACCGCGGACGGGACGGCCCAGCCGCATCAAGGCCCCTGGCAGGGGCCCACCGGTGGAGTTTCCTGAGCCACTTCCTGGCCTTTCTCGGCCTCGCCGCCGCTCTGTGTTGCTACAAGCGACTCGTCCGCCTCACCACATAGGACATCGTCTTAGGTGACCATCACTCGCACCACAAGCGCACTAGATCTGGCGTGGATCAGCGGGGAATCACCATGAAGGAAGCCGCGCCCGACGACTCCGCGCCTCAACCGTTCGTGCAGGTCCGCGGACGAAGCTTCGAAGGACAACGTCTGGAAAATGCAGGTGTCTCTGTGGCTGTGATCTGGCGCTTGCCTTACTCAGCGCCTCCTCGCGTCCCAGAGGGAAGCCGCAGCACTCCGCATGTTGTCGGCTGCGTTATTGAGGGCTGCCGGCAGGTCTGCCACGCGCATCAAGGCCCGAGCGGCGGAGGCCAGCAAGTGGACGTTGTCTTGCAGGTGCGCGAGGTCGTCCCCCGCCTCCATCAGCAAAGGCGCGTTGTCCTGGAGATGCGCCAGGTTTCGGCTGGCCTCGTAAGCCATCCAGGCTGTGTCCTCCGAAATGCCGGGCGCACGTCCCTGCATGCGCTCAAGATCTGACTTGAGGACCTTGAGGAGGGACGACAACTCTGGTACTCGGTCCGCGACAGTGCCCAGCACCGGAGCAAGCCGATCGACGTACTGTGCCTGTGCTTCTTGGATCATCGTGACCAGTCGGGCTTCGGTCAGTCCGCTCAGCCCTGCTAGGGCATCCTGCCCCTCGGCTTCGCGAACACGCTTCCACCCCTCAAGGATGGCAACGGTGTACTTCTCGCCGTCCACACCGTCCACGCGCTTATGGTGCACATTGCACAACAACAGCAGGTTGGCGAAGCTGTTCCTCTCTTCCACGCTCCACGAGAGGTCGTACCGCTTCCCGCCCGCCTTCAGCGCACGAATGTGGGCGATGTCCAGGTTAAGAACGGGCTTGCCGTCGATAATGCGCACCGTCGGTGCTCCGCAGCGGGGGGCGTAGCAGCCGCCCCGCGCTAAGGTCATCAGCGCGGCAATGGTGGTGTTGTCGTACCTCCTGTGAGGCTCCTCGGTCATGTGTCCTCCTCCGCTCGGCAGCCTGCTAGGAACCATAGAGGCTGGCACTGACAACAGGCCTTCCGTGCCATGAAGTTGGAGGGGTGCACCAACCAAGCCGGTGATCGGCCGGGGGCCAACCGCGGCAGCCTTCCTCGTACCCCCATGGGACGACTACGGACGGAACCTTGCGGCTCCGTCCAGGTGAAACAGCAGACGGACAAGGACACTTGGGCCCGCGATCGCGTTCGGGACGAAGAGGTCGCCGACAGGTACGTTCGGCCAACCTGCGGCCAGGAGGCCAGCATGGAGGCCCGGCCCGGCTCGCACGTCGAGGGCACAGGCTTGCAGGGACGCTTCACAGAACGGTCCTGAAAACCGTCACTGTACGAGCGCGGTAGAACTTTCCCTACTTCATCAAGTGCCCGCGCAAGCGCGGGCTGGCCCCTGGTGCCCGGTCCTCCGCGCCTTCGGCGCCCAGGCCGGGCTCCTGGGGCCGCAGCAACTGCTACGGCCCTGAGTCGAGAACCAATCCGCGGATCAAGGACATGCCTCCGGCGGGGGCGCTCAGACTCCGGGATGGACGGGGTGCCGTTGGCGAGTGCCGGCGGATTCGTGAATCTGAGCCGGCCGCAGCACCTCTGTCCTGCATCGCTTGATGCTTGGCGGTTCCGTTTGGAATGCACGCGGCCCCTCGGTGCCAGCGCCTCGTGCTCGCCGGTCCCGGGAAGGCCCATGTCAGTGCTGGATCCAGCGGCCTGGATCAGGCCGTGGCGTACTCCGTGTGGCAGTCGTACTCAGTGCCCTTGTCGGTCTGGCAGGACGTGATCTGGACCCTGGCGCCTTCCGTAAAGCTGAGGTTCACGTCTTTCGTCGTGTCGGCGCCCGTGGTCAGGTAGTAAGACACGCCGTTGACGTAAGCAACCACACCCTCGCCGTTGGCCCAGTAATCGCTGAGGTGCAGCACCTCGCCGTATGCCTCGAAGTAGACCCGGTCCACGTGAGACCCGGCCGCGTTCTCGTGGTAGATCACGCAGGAGACGCCGTCCGGATCCGCGGGTGCTGCGCTATAGCAGTTCGCTTCGAGGGCCAAGGCGTTTGCGGGCATCAGACCGACGAAGCTGGCGCTGAGGGCACCGACGAGCGCGAGTTTGCTCAGGGTTCGCATGTAATTGCTCAGGGTTCGCATGTAGTTGACTTCTCCGTCACTGCGTAGGGTTATGGAGGTGGATCTTGCCGCTGCAGAGGAACGCGCGGAAGGCTTGCGCCGCTCTGTGACCACTTCGAGATGATCAGCGCATGACAGTCGCCCGCCCCAGGCCGGTGCCCAGCTTCAATTCCGCCGAGAAGACGGCCTCGCCGAGGTCCTGCTTGGCCGCCGCCGTGGCTTGATCCACGTCGCCGCGTGCGTCCCGGGGAGCACAGCGCCGACCGCCCTGTCGACAGTCCCCCTGGAGTGCGTGAAGCGGCACCGCGAGCGCTGACGGCAGTGAGAAGCGGCGCGGATGACATCTACGGCTGACATCGACGGCGCTGAACGAAGGGGAACGCGAGCGACCTACGGTGGCGCCAACGCGCCGCGGTTCAGGTGGCACTGAGGTCGTCGGATCGAACTCCTGAAGCGGTGTTCTCGGGGCCCCTTCCCCCAGGTGTGCCCCAGGAGTGTCTTGCAACGGAGAAGCTGCAGGTGAGAGGCGTTAAGGGGAGCCCTCTGTAAAGCTGCTCACCCTACGTCTCGCGCACCTGTGCCGGGCCGTCTGAGGTCGGCCCACACTGGCCAACGACGACCATGAACTGCCCTGAAGTCGCTGGTCATTGCACCCTCAGCTCGCATTCTCCGAGGTCGCCTGGCAGTCGCGTAAGTTCCTGCGCAACAAGAAGCAGCCGCGGACCTTCTTGGCGTGACGCCCGACGCTCCAGCCTCTGGTGGAGTCTGGTCTGGTTCTCAGGGGAGTCTGGGCCGCTGGGTGGCTGCTGGGAGCCAGATTGGGAGCCACCCAGCACGACATCAGACGGTCTGCCCCGGACGACCACGGACAGCCCATCCAGCATCAAGGCTGTTCGCAGGGGTTCACTGGTGCACTTTCCTGAGCCCCTTCTTAGCCTTGATCCACCGAGGTGGTTTGAGAGTGGTCTTTTGATCGGCTTCGGGTCGGGTGGCCGGGTGAGGGCAGCTTGTGTCCGCTGGTCTGCCCAGCATTTCCACGGTTCGGTTCCGGTCGGGCCCTTGCGGGCGGGGCGGGCAGGGGCTGTTCGTATCAGCCGGCCGGTCCGTGGGCGGTGGAGAACAGGTGTGTCCAGGCGTGCTGCCAGGGCCAGTTGTGCGGTAGGTGCAGGGTGATGCGGCGGCCGGAGCGGGCGATCCGGGCCGGAACGTGGACCAGGTGGGTGCGGATCGTGGCGGTGGTGGCCCTGGCGTGGAAGGCGGAGGCCTGTGCGCCGGTGGCCCGCAGCAGGTTGTAGGTCATCGCCCACAGGGTGAGCCATGCGGCGTTGGCGTGGAAGTGTGCGGAGGGCAGGTGGGCCAGGGCAGAGGCTTTGCTGTCGGCGATGACCTGCTCGATGACCGCGTGGTGACGGTGTTCGCGTTCGGCCTGGAGGGTCTGTGCGGGCTGGTCGGTGAAGAACGGGTGGTAGCGCCAGACGGGAAACAACTCGCCCTGCTCACCCACAACGGCGGGTTTGGCCAGGTCGCGGACCCGGCGCACGATCAGCCGCGCGGTGACCCGCTCTGCTTTTGTGCGGCTGGCGAACGCGGTGTAGGCGGGGATCTCGGCGACTTCGGCGTCCGAGATGAGTTCACCGGTTGCGGGATCGGGCACCGCGGTCGGGTACGTGATCTGCTGCCAGGCCTGGTCGGGGAGGGTGTGGATGGCCCGTTTGATGGAGGGGTTCATCCCGCAGGTGATCGAGAAGTGGGCTCCGGCCCGGCGGCAGGCGGCGATCACCCCGGCGTTGTAGAACTGCGAGTCCGCTCGCAGGATCCGGGTGCCGGTGCAGCCCGCCTCGACGGCGGTGGCCAGCGCCTCACTGACGAATTTCGGGGCCCCACGGGAATCGGCTGCCTTGCCGCGGCGCATCCGTACTGTTGCGATCACCGGCCGGGAGGTGGGGGTGCAGATCGTGGCAAGCAGGGGGTGCAGGGTGCGGATGCCCTTGAACCGGCCGTACTCGGCGCCCTGCTTGGCCCGGCCGTAGACCCGCTTGTGGGTGGAGTCGACATCAATGAACACCATCTGATCGGCGCCGGGAAGCAGCGGGGTGTGCGCGGCCAGTTGACCGAGGAACCTGCGGTGGACAGCGTGGAGTTGGAGTGCGTGACCGTGGGTGAACGCGCGAAGGAACGTGCCCAGCGTGGACGGCGCACGAACCCCTCGGAACAGGGCGGGCATCGCGCCGTGCCGCAGCACGTGGAGGTCGTCGATGCTGTCCGCGCCCGCCGCCATGCCGGCCACGATGCTGCTGACCTTGGCGCCCGCCGACGCACCCGCGCCGTTCGTCGTCCCGCTCAGCTCCACCTTCTGCGTCACCAGGCCCGACAGCCCACACCGTTCGGCCAGCCGCATCACCGGAACCAGCCCGGCAAGCGCGACCAGATTCGGGTCATCGAACGCAGCGGAGACCGCCGCTGGAGTATGGGAAACTTGCATCTCGGAAGTGCCTTGCCGATCGTGCGTGCTGGAAGCCTCAAGAACTCCCATCATCGCAGGTCACAAGGCACTTCCTTGTTTCCCGAAGAGTCATCCACAGCCATCAGATCGGTGGATCAAGGCTTAGACGCTCCTTAAGCCCGCCATAAAGATCGCCGAGCACCCCTTCCAGCAGCCGTTTCCGGGCCGGCGGGCGGCTAGCTTCTCCTCGACGCAGACGTGAACCGCCGAAGGAGAGACGCGCCATGACCGTGATCAGGACCGCTCGCCGCAAGGCCGCCGCAATCGTCGCGCTCGGTGTGGCACCGCTCGCGCTGACCGGTCTGTCCGCGACTCCGGCCGCCGCACATGGCTCGCTGACGGATCCGGTCAGCCGGGTCTCCGCCTGCTTCGCGGAGGGGCCCGAACATCCGAAGTCGGCGGCGTGCGTGGCCGCGGTCGCGGCGGGCGGGACACAGGCGCTGTACGACTGGAACGGGGTCAACATCGCCAATGCGGCAGGAAATCACCGGCAGTTGATCCCGGACGGCAAGCTGTGCAGCGCCGGCAACGACAAGTTCAAGGGGCTCGATCTGCCGCGCGCCGACTGGCCGTCGACCAAGATGGCGGCCGGCAGCCACACCTTCCGCTTCCGCGCCACCGCGCCGCACAAGGGCTCGTTCGAGCTGTATCTCACCAAGGCCGGTTACGACCCGACGAAGCCGCTGAAGTGGTCGGACCTGGAGTCCGAGCCGTTCGCCACGGCCACCGATCCGAAGCTGGAGAACGGATCGTATGTGTTCGACGGGACCGTGCCGAGGCGTTCGGGACGGCAGCTGATCTACACCGTCTGGCAGCGCTCGGACTCCCCCGAGGCGTTCTACGCCTGTTCCGATGTGGTCTTCGGGGGCGCCGACGGCGGTGCCGGTGGCGGTGGTTCGGTGGGCGCGGTCCCTGCGCCGACCGCGTCCGCGCCGTCCGAGCAGGAGATCGCCGGGGGCGCCGACAAGTCGTCGGTGGAGCACGGCGGTCATGGTGACGACGACGCCGGTACGGGCGCGAAGGTCACCCAGGCGGCTCCGGCCGCCGAGGCGTCGGCCGGCCCGTCCGAGGCGAACGCACCCGAGCCGGACAGCGCCACCGGCCCCGCCCCGGCGGGCGAGAGCCTCGCCGAGACGGGGGGCGACGGCAGTACCCCGTACCTTGCGGTCGGCGGTGCGGCCGCGCTCGCCGTCGGCGCGGCCGCCCTGTTCGCCTCGGTCCGTCGCCGGGCCGGCGGTGCGGCCCGACGCGGACACTGAGAGGCGGTTCGAGCCTGGCCTAGCCGAGGACGGAGGCGCAGGTGGTCGGGGTGGCGTGCGCCGGGTCCAGGGCGTTCGCCACCTCGTGGTAGGCGATCAGGTCCACGGTCCCGATCGCCACATGCTCGGACAGGTCGACCGGGCACAGGTCCTGGAGCAGGACGTTGCGTACGTTCGGCCCGTCCAGGTACTGCGTGCGGTACGGGGTCACCACCTCGTCGTACCTGGTCGCGATGACCGTGTACCGCACGCCGGGCACGGTGTCGCCGCCCGCGTTGAGCTTGGTGATGAAGGGGGATCCGGCCATCTGGTCGGCGAGGCCGGGCGTGTGGGCGTTCAGCAGGTCCTCGGCGCCCGGGAAGTACGGGAGCAGGTTGGTCAGCCCGAGGAGGGTGGTGCCGTGGTTGTCGGGGGCGAGTCCGATCAGGGCGTTCACCTTGGCGGCGCCACCGAGGAACTTCAGGTAGTAGTTGGGCATCATGCCGCCCTGGGAGTGACCGACGATGTCGGCCTTGGGCGCTCCGGTGGCGGCGAGCACCTTGTCGACGAAGGTGTCGAGCTGGCCGGCCGATTTGTCGATCGGGCCGAGGCCGTTGAAGAACGGCACGCCGGGCAGCTGCCCGTAGTCGAGCGAGTAGACGCAGTAGCCCCGGCCGACCAGGTACGGGGCGAGGACGAGCCAGTTGTCGACCGAGTTCCCGAAGGTTCCGTGGACCAGGACGACGGGGCGGGGGTGGGCTGCGGAGGGTTTGCAGGAGAAGTCGTTCCAGCCACGGGAGGGGGCTGTGGCGGCGGCGGGGGTGGCTGCGGTGGCGGTCGCCGTGGGGGTGGCGAACGCGGCGACGGCGAGGAGCAGTGCGGCGAGTCCTCTCCGCGCACGTGGGGTGCGCGGTGCACGTGTCCAGGGCAGCATCGTGTGGTCTCCTTGCGGCTCAAGGGAGTTGCGATGTCACTGCGCCCTGCGGCCCGGACCACAAGTTCTGTACCGACGTTCTATGTGCTCATGCCAAATTACGCGCGAGTAAGGTAGCGGGGGAAGTTACGCGTCGGTAAAAACTGACGCAGCATCACCCAAGATCCAGGTCGATCGACATGACGGCAGGTCAGGCAGCGAGTCGGCCCGGCATCACGGCCTGCGGACCGAACCTGGCCCGCAGCCGGTCCGCCACCGCCTCGATCCGCCGCGCCCGCTCGTCCACCGGGTCGAACGACAGCTGATGGGCGGCCCGTTCGCGGTCCGTGAGCCCCTCGGCGCGCAGCCCGATCCCCCGCACCCGGGCCCGCTGCAGCCCGAACGAGTCATGGATCCGGTAGGCGAGTCCGGTGAGCGCCGCGGAGTGGGCGGTGGGCTCACGGAGCGTACGGCTGCGGGTCAGCGTCGAGTAGCCGGTCCGGTCGGCGTAGCGCACGGAGACCGCGAGCGCCCGGCACACCTGGCCGTCCCCGCGCATCCGGGCCCCCAGCTCCTCGGCGAGCGACATGAGCGCGCGGCGCTGTCGCTCCGGGTCCAGCTCGTCGCGCGGGAAGGACCGCTCGGCGGCGACCGACCGGGCGGCGGCGTTCGGCACGACCTTCGTACGGTCGATGCCGCGCGCCCGCTCCCACAGTTCGCGCCCGGTCCGTACACCGGTGATCCGTTGCAGGGTGGCGAGCGGAGCCGCCGCGATCCGGCCGACGGAGTCGAGCCCGTATCCGCACAGTGTGCGGGCGGTCGCCGCCCCGACACCGTCCAGTGCGACGACCGGCTCGGCCGCGAGGAATGCGGCGCCCCCGCCGCCGGGCACCACAGAAGTCGCCCCGGGCGCGGCCCGCCGCGCCGCCATCCGGGCCAGCATCGGGTTCTCGGCCGCCCCGATCGCGCAGTCCACCCCGTGCAGGGCGAGCGCACGGACCCGGATCACCGCCGCCAGCCCTGCCGCGTCCCGCCCGAAGTAGCGCAGCGCACCGCGCACATCGGCGAGCGCCCCGTCCGGCGGCGCCGCCTCGACGACCGGGGTGAATGCGCCGAGGAGAGCGAGCAGCCCGGCGTAACCGGCACTGTCCGGAAGGCCACCGCCGACCTTGCGGAACCGCAGGTACAGGATCCCCGGCTCCTCGTACGTGTCGCTCATCCCGCACTCCCCGGGGACTGGTGCCACAGCTTCCTTCCGGTGGCGACGCCTTCGCCGGGCGGCTGGAGGTCGGACCAGGGGTTCATCTCGTATCCGGTCGGCAGATGGATGCGGCGGCCGTCGTCGGCCACCCGGTCGCCCGGGGGCTCCTCCTCCGCTGCGGCGTCCTCCGCCAGCCGGGCCGCGACCGCTTCGAGTCCGCCGGTACGCCGCAGTTCGGCCAGTTCCGCCAGGTTCCAGGCGACCTCGCCGACCACGCTGAGACTCTGCGGCCCGCGCCGCTGCACCACTCCACGCACGAGCAGCAGCCAGGAGTGGAAGACGGTGTGCGCGCAGGCGGCGTGACTGTCGTCGAAGAAGGCCAGGTCGACCAGGCCCGTACCGTCGTCCAGGGTGGTGAAGATGACCCGGCGGCCGGACCGGATCGGCGGGGTCTGAGTGGCCGCCTTGGCGCCCGCGACCAGCACGGTCTCCCCGTGCCGCGCCTCGCGCAGCCGTTTGGCTGAGACCGCACCGAGCTCCTTCAGGAACGCGTGGTGATCACCCATCAGATGGCGGGAGACGTCCATGCTCAGAACGCCGAGCTCGGCACTGAGACGTTCCGCGTCATTGAGGTCGGGCAGGCCGATGGAGCCGGTCTTCCGGCCGTCGTCGAGCGGGAGTTGCGCGCCACCGGATCCGGACCTCGTCCCGGTTCCCCGCTGGGCGCGGTGGAGCTCGGAGAGATGCAGCAGCAGATCACGGCGGTTGGCACCGAAGGCGTCCAACGCGCCGACCTGGGCCAGTCGTTCGGCGGCCGGCTTGCCCGGTCGGGCCCGCTGCCAGAAGTCCAGCAGCGAGGTGTAGGGCTGCCCGGCCTCGATCCGGGCGACCTCGGCCTTGCTGATGCCATGGACGTCCGAGAGCGCCAGCCGCAGCCCCCACACCTCGGAATCCCCCTCCTCACCGGACACCAGTTCGATTCGATGGGCGGCCGCCGACCGGTTCACATCCAGCGGCAGCACCGGCACACCGCGCCGCCGTGCGTCCGCGAGCAGCAGCCGCTTCGGGTACATCCCCGGGTCATGGGTGAGCAGCCCGGCGTAAAAAGCCGCCGGGTGGTGCGCCTTGAGCCACGCCGACTGGTACGTCGGTACGGCGAAGGCGACCGCGTGCGCCTTGCAGAAGCCGTACGAGCCGAACGCCTCGATGATCTCCCAGGTCCGGGCGATCACTTCGGTGCTGTAGCCCTTCGCCGCCGCCCGCTGCGCGAACCCGTCCTTGATCCGGCCCTGCAGCTCGGGGTCGGAGAGCCCGCGCCGCACCCGGTCGGCCTCGTCCCGGCCGCAGCCGGTCATGATGTCGACCATCTCGATGATCTGCTCGTGGAAGACGACCACGCCATATGTCTCGCGCAGCGGTCCCTCCAGGTCGGGGTGGGGGTAGCGGACGGGCGCCCGGCCGTGCCGGGCCTCGATGAACGGACGCACCATGTCGGCGGCGACCGGCCCCGGCCGGAACAGCGAGATGTCGACCACCAGATCGTGGAAGGTGGCGGGCTGCAGCCTGCCGACCAGATCGCGCTGACCCGGCGATTCGATCTGGAAGCAGCCCAGCGTCTCGGCGGTCCTGATCAGCCGGTACGTCTCCGGGTCGCCGGGCGGCACGGCGTCCAGGTCGACCTCCTGACCCGAGGCCCGCTTCACCTCCATGACCGCGTGCGCCATCGCCGACTGCATCCGCACGCCCAGCACATCGAGCTTGAGCAGCCCGAGGTCCTCCACGTCGTCCTTGTCGAACTGCGCCATCGGGAAGCCTTCGCCGCTGGTGGGCATGACGGGCGTACGGCGCAGCAGCGAGGCGTCCGAGAGGAGCACCCCGCACGGGTGCATGGCGATGCCGCGCGGCAGGGCGTCCAGCGCCTCCACCAGCTCCCAGAACCGCCCGTATTTCCCCTTCTCCCGCGCCACCTCGCGCAGTTCGGGCAGCTCCTCCATGGCCGCGCGGGCGTCGCGGGCCCGGATGTGCGGGAAGGCCTTGGCGAGCCGGTCGGTCTCGGCCGGGTTCATGGAGAGCGCGGCGCCGACGTCCCGGATGGCATGGCGCACCCGATAGGTCTCGGGCATGGCGACGGTCGCGACCCGCTCGGCGCCGAACCGTTCGATGATCGCGCGGTAGACGTCGAGGCGGCGGGCGGACTCGACGTCGATGTCGATGTCGGGCAGAACGAAGCGCCGCTTGGAGAGAAAGCGCTCCATCAGCAGCCCGTGCTCGACGGGGTCGGCGTGGGCGATGCCCAGGAGGTGGTTGACCAGCGAGCCGGCCCCCGAGCCACGCGCAGCCACCCTGACCTTCATCTCCCTTACGTCATCGACGACTTGGGCGACCGTCAGGAAGTAGGAGGCGAAGCCGTGGTAGTCGATGATGTCCAGCTCGTGATGCATCCGCTCCCAGTAGTCGCGCCTGCGGTCGTAGCCGCGCAGCACCATGCCCGCGGCGGCGCGGGAGGCCAGTACGCGCTGGGCGGTGCGGCGGCCCGCACCGACGAGATGCGGCTCGGGGAAGTGGACGGTGCCGAGGCCGAGGTCGCGTTCGGGGTCGACGACGCAGGCGTCGGCGGTGCGCCGGGTCTCCGCGAGCAGCCGCGCTCCGGCATCGCGGCCGAGTCCGGCGGCGGAAGTGATCCGCTCGGCGGTCTCCCGCATCGCACGGTCGTCCTTGAGCCAGCGCTCACCGCTGTCGAGCGGGGCACGGCGCGGATCGACGGGGACGAGCCTGCGGGCGGCGTCGAGCACATCGGCGACCGGGCCCTGCCCGGCATCGGCATACCGGACGGCATTGGTCAGCACGGCCCGTACCCCTTGTTCGGCAGCGAAGCCGACGGTACGGGCGGCGAGCCGCAGCGACCCGGGGCCGGTGCCTTCACGCCCGTGGTGGACGGCTTCGAGGCGCAGGTCGTCGCCGTAGATCTCCCGCCAGGGCGCGAGCAGCGCGGCGGCCCGGTCGGGGCGTCCGGCGGCCAGCGCCCTGCCGACCTCGGAGGCCGGCCCGAGCAGCACGGTGAGCCCTTCGGCGGGCAGCGCGGACCGCTCGACCAGGGGCTGCCCGGCACCGGTCCGCAGGTCGCCGGTCACGGCATGCGCGGCGGTGACGAGGCGGCACAGCTCCGCCCAGCCGCGTGCGCCGTCCCGGGCGAGGAAGGTGACCCGGGGCGCCGACTCATCGACGAAGGCGCCACCACGGACCGGGGTCCGCGGCCGCTGCGTACGCCCGCCCTCCGGCGTGCGCTCCGCACCCTCCGCCCCCACCGCGAGCCCCACCCCGAAGAGCGGCCGCACCCCGGCCCTGTCGCAGGCCTTGGCGAAGCGGACCGTGCCTGCGAGGGTGTCGCGGTCGGTCAGCGCGAGGGCATCCATCCCCCGCTCGGCAGCGCGCTCCGCCAGCCGCTCCGGGTGCGAGGCCCCATAGCGCAGGGAGAACCCGGAAACGGTGTGCAGATGCGTGAACCCGGGCACCCGCACCTCCTGGACCGATCCGTACTCACCACCCCCTCGCTCTCCACCATAGACCAAGTTTCGAACATGCGTACGATAATCGAGGCGGCGCCCACTCCTCCGCCGTTCGACCCGCCCCCGCCTGCGCGAATGCCGGACTCCTCGGACCGCGGGGGCATGACTTTCGCCGACGAGGTGAGGAACGCCGTCACCGCACGGGCGGCGCTGCTGGTCGTCGGCGCAGGCACTGCAGCTGCTGTCCATCGCCTCCTGCGTCGGCGTGCCGGACGACACCGAGGGAGCGGCGACCGCCCCGGTGCTCTTCGCGTGAGCCACGGTGCAGATGAAAACCTCCTGGGGAGTGGCGCATCGATCACGCGTACGCAGACGGAAGGGCCGGACGCTCGCGCCGTACGAGCATCCGGCCCCGGGCCGTGACCGGTATCAGTCGGCCGGAGCGAGTGCGTAGCCCCACCACACACCGTGCTACCTGGCCAGTTGGATGTGCACATGCTTACCGTTGGACAAAGTGAGTTCGGCCTCGGCCGTACCGCCCTGCGGTGCCTCGATGCGCTGCAGGAATGAACGGCTGTCGCTCACCGGTCCGGCGTGTGCCATGACCGGGCCACCACCGGCCGCGGTGCGAGCGGGCGCAGGAAGTCCGAGGACTCCCTGGCCGCCGCCGCACCGTCGGGGTAACCGTCGGACAGCGCGTCGATGCCCTTCACGTCACCGTCTGCCAGACGCTGGACGAACACGGTCAGGAAGGTACGCATCTCCTTGGACGGGGACTCGCCCTTGTAGGTGACGCTCACCTTCGGCTCGGCTGCGACGGAGTACGGGGTGTCGTCCGTGCGGTGGAACCACCAGAAGGAGGTCGCGCACAGGACGACAAGGGCCGCTGCCACCCCGGTGAGGGTGGCGGCCCGCTTACCAACGCGGAGTGACATGGGCAATCCAGACTGAGCGGGGATGGTTGGGCCTTGGCCGCGTACGATCCCGCGGCCGCGCGCACCAGATCGGCGTCCACGGTCCGCCAGCCGTCCGCTGCGTCCTCGCCGGGCAGACGGATCGGGGCGGCGTGGTAGTCCACCGTCACGGTGCCGTCACCGTTCGCCCAGGTGGTGGTGGTTTCGGTCCGCTCGCTGACGGCCTCGACCTGGTGGCCGGACCGGGCTGCGGCTTGCTGTGCCTCGGCCAGACCGTCGACGGGCACGGTCGCGGGCGCGTGGTCGGTCGCGTTCCGCTCGGCCCGGACGGTGGCGGCAGATACTGTGGTGCCGATGAGACTCATAGCGCAGGCGGCTATGAGGGCAGCACGAAATCTTCGTTTGGTGAGCACGAAGCTCTTCCCCCCATGATGTCTATGCTCCCGCGGTCAGACGGGAGTTGGAATCTAACAGCCCCCTCTCATCCGAATCGCTGCCCGGAAGCACTCCACCTGGCCCGTTACGAAGTCGCCGGGTTGCAGATGGGTCGTTGTCACCTTCGGTGTTGCGTGCGCAGACCAACGGTCCGGACGGGCACAAGCAGAAGAACACCCTTGAGTGCGAGCACGCGTCGGTCGCCGTGATCGAGATCTCGCGTGCCCGCGCGCAGGAGGGGCCGGCCCTCTTCAGTACGGTGAGCTGAGCTCGAGCGGGCCGCGGTCGTCGACACGTCCGGATCGGTCGGTCACGCCGAACTGCGCAGTGCGCTCCTCGAAGTTGCCGCGGTCTCCCGTGCCGTGGGCGGCCGTCGCGACCTGGTCACCGTCCTCGCGTGCGACGCGGCGACCCGGGTCCCAGCGAGCCGGCGCCACCGGCCTCAAAGGTCGCCTTCGAGCCCTTCATCCGTCCCGGGTACTGTCCGCTTGTTCGAATCGAGCCCCGAGCCAGGGGCTGCACGCGGGAGGAGCGTCATGAGTGGTGCGGAATCGGTCGACAGTGTCCGGAAGCTGAGCAACGAAGAGGGCGGAGACCTCGCGGGCCGCTGGTGGAAATGGGCGCTGTCCGCCCCTGACGACCGCAGCCCGGTCGAGGACACAACAGGTGAGCACGCCGCCTGGAACCAGCCGGACGACCTCTGGTTCCTGGCCGGTACCTACGGCGGCCACGTGGTGCGGCGCTGCGCGATTCCCTCGGACCGGCCGGTCTTCTTCCCGGTGCTCAATATGCAGCACACCAGGTCGTACTCGAGGATCCCTCGGTCCATGACGGTGGCAGAGGCCACGGCGTCGCTCAACAGCATTCCGTTGCCGCTGCAGGAGTTCTCCGCACCGTTCAGGACGGGGCTGACCCAGCGCTACGCGTGGGGCATCTGGGGCAGCATCGCGCCGCTGACTCCCGGCCAGTACGTGCTGGAGATCAAGGCCAGGGCCGCGAACGGCTTCTGGGTCGACACGACCTACCACCTGGAGTCAACGGCCTCCTGATCAGGGCCGCTCTGCGAGCAGTCCGGCGCCGGCCTGGCGTTCTGCGGCATGCCCGGACTCGTTCGTCGGCCGGGTCCGGAATCGGACCCGGCCGACGAACAGGGGACGGCGCCCCGAGGACCGACCGATCAGCCGATCTCGGCCCCGAATGCCGCCAGCGCCTCGGGCACCGGCTGGAAGAACGTCTCGCCGCCCGAGGAGCAGTCGCCGCTGCCGCCGGAGGTCAGGCCGATCGCGGTGTCGCCCGCGAAGAGCGAGCCGCCGCTGTCGCCCGGCTCCGCGCAGACCGTCGTCTGGATGAGGCCTTCGACGATGTCGCCGTTGCCGTAGTTCACCGTGGCGTCCAGGCCGGTGACCTGGCCGTCGTGCACCTGGGTGGTGGAACCGCTGCGGGTCACCGTCATGCCGACGGTCGCCTCGCCCGCCTTGGTGATCGGCTGGGTGGAGCCGTTGTAGAGGTCGACCTCGCTGGGGTGCGGCGCGTCGGAGGTGTACTTCACCAGCCCGAAGTCGTTGCCCGGGAATTCGGATCCCGCGTTCGTACCGATCTCCGCGCCGCCCTGCGAGTCGGACCAACTGCTGATCGCCTCGGTGCAGTGTCCCGCGGTCAGGAAGTACGGCTCACCGTCCTTGACCACGTTGAAGCCGAGCGAACAGCGCCCGCCGTTGCCCCAGATCGCGTCGCCGCCCGCGATGAACGGCTTGAACTCCCCGGCGGTTTTCTTGAGTTCGGCCTTGCCGCCCAGCCCGTCGACGACCGCGCCGAGTCTGTCCCAGGCCGCACCGTCAACCGTACGGTCGGCAGTGACGACCACCTTGTTGCTGACCGGGTCGACGGCCCATGAGGTGCCGGGGATCGTGGCCTTGGCAGTGAGGGCCTGCCGGGCCGACGTCAGCTCGGCGAGCGAGTTCGTCACGACCCTGGCCCTGCCGCCCGCCTGCCGCACCTGCTCGGCGGCGGCCCGGTCGACCACGTTCACGATCAGGTTCTTCGACTTGGCGTCGTAGTACGAGCCGGCCGCGTCGCCGCCCAGATCCTGCCCGAGAGCGGTGGCGAGCTTTCCGGCCGCGTTCGCCGTCAGGGTCCGGGCGGTGAACTGCGGTACGTCGTCACTGGCGTTCGCACTCTGGAACGTGACTCCCGCTGCGACCAGGGCGACAACGGCCGATCCGGCCATCACCGCACGCTTCCTGGATATGCGCCGATGCTTCAACTTCGACCTCCTGTGGGGGCCGCACACAAACAAGTGGGGTGCCTGTGTACGGAGGATGGAGCCGCCCACTATTCCGACCGGGCCGATAGCACACAAGGTCGACTTCAGGACGCACACACGACACCACCGTTTCGCCGCGTCGTGTTCACTTACCCGATGCCACACCATGTCGGTTCCGTTTGCGAACACCGCGTGCAACCAGCCGGTCGGCAGCGGGTGAGGACTGGACCTGTCCGGTATTGGCCCCTGTGCGTCCGGTTCACGCCACCGCCGGACAGGCGCCCAGGGTTTACCTCAACAGGGGGCCTCTATAAGGCCACTGATGGGTAATCATCGAATCGTCAGGAAAAGCCGGGCACGCGGTGCCCGCACCGAGCTGAGGAGGCACGGAGTGCGCAGTCGGGTGCGCGCGGCGGACGGGCGGCATCTGCTGGTGGAACGTCTGGGGGATCCGCGGGGCAGACCGGTCTTTCTGCTGCACGGAACACCCGGCAGCCGGCTCGGTCCGGCTCCACGCGGCATGGTGCTGTACCAGCGCAAGACACAGCTGATCACCTACGACCGGCCCGGATACGGCGGCTCCGACCGGCTGCCGGGCCGCCGTGTCGCCGATGTCGTGGAGGACGTACGGGCCATCGCTGACCATATCGGGCTGGAGAAGTTCGCCGTGGTGGGCCGCTCCGGCGGCGCCTCGCACGCGCTGGCCTGCGCCGCGCTGATGCCCGAGCGGGTCACCCGTACCGCCGCACTGGTCGGGCTGGCCCCCTGGGGCGCGGACGGCCTCGACTGGTTCGACGGGATGGCCGCCTCCAATGTGCTGGCGTACTCCACGGCGGCGGCCGACCCGGACGGACTGGCGGAGTCGTTCATCTCCCGGTCCGCGGTGATCAGACAGAATCCGGTTCGGCTCATCGACGATCTGCGCCGGGAGCTGACGGATTCCGACCGGATGGTGGTGAACGACGCCGGGGTCCGCTCCATGCTGCTGAACAACTACCGTGAAGGACTGCGCACTTCGGCGTACGGCTGGATCGACGACGCGATCGCGTTCAGCCGCCCGTGGGGGTTCGACCCGGCGGACATCACGGGTCCGGTGCTGCTGTGGCACGGTGAGAAGGACGTGTTCTCACCGGTCGGTCACTCACGCTGGCTGGCTGAACGCATCCCGCACGCCACCGTCGTGCTGGAACCGGCGGCCGCGCACTTCGACGCGCTGCACGCGCTCCCCCGGATCCTCACCTGGCTGCTGGACACACCCGCCGAGTGAGAGGCGGGACCGGGAGACCGGGAGCGTCCGGCGGTGGCCGGACGCTCCCACGGCTCACACCGCGAGCGGCTCCAGTTCGCGCTGGAAGCGTTCCTCCTCCCGGGCGATCCGGGTCAGCGGATGGTCGTCACCGAGCTGCCGGGACAGTTCCTCGACGGTCTCCGACCTGACCCGCAGCGCCTCGTCCTTGCGTCCCAGCGCGTCGAGCGTCACCGCCATGTTCGACATCATCGCGAGGGTCTCCGGGTGGTGCGCCCCGAGCACGTCCCGGAGCTGTCCGGCCACCCGCCGTTCGGTCTCCAGCACAAGTTCGAGATCACCCCGTTCGGCCGTCGCGTTGGCCAGGTTCATCACACAGAACAGCGTGTTGGGGTGCTCGCGTCCGTACACCTCCCGCATCGTGGCGACCACCCGGGTCAGCACTCTCTCCGACTCCTCCGCCGCTCCGGCCCCCGAGTGGTAGACGCCGAGGTTGTTCAGAGCGGCCAGGGTGTACGGGTGCCTCTCCCCCGGCACCTTCATGTACTGGTCGACGACCTCCTGCGCAGCGTCCCTGGCCTCGGTCGCCTCGCCCGCCGCGAACAGGTCGGCCGCCATATTGAGGTCGCAGGCCAGCGATTCGGGGTTGGCCGAGGTGTATTTGGCCCGGTACCTGGCACGGGTGGCCACCGTGAGCCTGCGGGCATCCTCCAGTCTGCCCGCCCTGCGCAGTGACACCGCGAGGCTCTTCGCCGCGCTCAGCGTGCCGGGGAAGGCGCGCCCGAGGGTCGCCTTGTAGCTGTCGTATGTACGGCTGAGGATGGAGACGGAGTCCTCGTACCGTCCGACGTCACGCAGATCGCGGGCCAGGTTCATTGCGGAGGACAAGCTGTACGGATGCTCCGCGCCGAGCACCTCCACGCGCCGGTCGTACACGTCCTGGTCGATCTCGCGGGCCCTGGCGTACTGGCCGACGACCCGCAGGGTGAACGCCAGGTTGTTGGCCGCGGCCAGCGTCCTCGGGTGCGAATCGTGGAAGATCTGGCTGAATCCCTCGGTGGCCTCGGTCGCCAGCTCGATCGCCCTGGTGTACTCCCCCAGCGTGCCGAGGTCCGTCGCGAGGCTGCTGGTGCTCATATACGTGTGCGGGTGCTCGGGTCCCAGCATCTCCCGCTGCCGGCTGAGGGTGATCTCGTCGAGCTCCCTCGCCTCCACGTAACGGCCGCGCGAGCGGTAGATGTTGGAGAGGTGGAAGCAGAGGTAGAGGTACTGGATGTCCCGCTGCCCCAGCGTCTCCTTCCAGAGGGCGCGCAGCTCCTCGCAGAGGGTGGTGGCCGTCCTGAAGTCACCGCGCTTCCACAGATAGCGGACCCGGTCGATCAGGAGCCTGCGGGCTTCGGGCTCCTTGCAGTTGCGCGCGTCGGACGGGCCGAGGTGCGGCCAGATGGTGGCGAACTGCGGCCAGGTCGACGGGTTATCGATCGGCTCGTCGTCATCGGGCCGGGCGCCCGCCAGAATGCGATGCACGACATGCCGGGCATCCTGCTGCTCCTCCTCGCTGAGCTGCGCCCGGATGACGGCCTGCACCAGACGGTGCACCTGGATCGAGTTGGAGACCTGGTCCACCTTGGCGAGGGCGAACCGGCCGATCTCCCGGATGACCCGGCCCAGCACCAGCTTCTCCTGGAGCGAGGCGTCGTACGGCTTGAGCGCCTCGATCATCTCCTTGCTGTACAGGAGGTTCCCCGAGATCGGCTCTGGGGCGAAGAAGGCACAGAGCTGCAGCAGCCGCACCGCGGCCGGTGAACGCTCCTTGAGACGTTCGATGGAGATGTTCCAGGTCGCGGCGACCGGCTCCGGGTAGCCGGCGGGCTGGTTGAGCGCCAGGACCTCGGGGGCCTGCTGGGCCAGCTGCTCCAGATAGGTGTCGATCGGGGTGGCGGTCTCCGCAATCCAGGCGGCCGCCTGTTCGACGGCGAGCGGCAGGTCACCGACGGCGGTGGCCACCTGGGCGGCGTCCTCGTCGCTCAGCCCGGGGGCGCGGCGCTGGAGGTGCTCGATGGACTCCTCCCGCAGGAAGACATCGACGGGTAGCGCATCGCCGTGCTGGGACCATGCCTGGTTCCGGGAGGTGACCAGGATGTGGCCGGAGCCGCCCTGCGGGAAGTAGCGCCGCAGCCGTTCGGGGTCGTCCGCGTTGTCGAAGACCAGCAGCCAGCGGTCCGAGGGAACCCCGCGCCGCAGCAGATCGACGGCCTCCTGGGAGGCGGCCGCCATGTCATCGCCGCCCTGGGCGCCGAGGCGGACGGCGAGCTCGGCGAGCCCGGCCACCACGTCGTCGATCTGCTCGGACGATATCCACCACACCAGGTCGTAGTCGGCCATGAAGCGGTGCACGTACTCCAGGGCCACCTGGGTCTTGCCGACGCCGCCGAGCCCGTACAGGGTCTGCGGTTGGGGCAGTACGACGGCCATCCCGCCGCCGAGCTGGTCGCGCATCCGCTCCAGGACCAGCGAGCGGCCGGTGAAGCCGGGGTTGCGCGGGGGTGCGTTCCAGATCCTCGGGACGGTCCCGGGGAAGCGCGGTCCGGGCGAGACACCGTCGGTGAGCTGGACGGGCCGGTCCAGGGCGCGCAGCAGCGCGGTCGTGGCGTGCACCTCGTCGAGCCGGAAGAGGTCGACCGGGTTGCGGTCGATGTACGGCGCCGACAGCCGTACGTCACCGACCCTGAGCGGCAGCAACTGGCGCCGGGCGGCGCCGGGGTCATCGGCGACGGCCCGGTCCCAGAGGGTCACCGCACGCTGCGACTTGAGGTAGGCGCTGGAGAGCAGCACCACGGTACGGGTCGCGTTCTCGGCGACCGAGGACACCGGTTCCAGGGCCTCCCGCTCGGCGGACACGTCGCGCGGTACAACACGGAACCCGGCCCGGGTGAGGACTGATTCGATCCAGTCGGCCCACATCCGGTTCTCCGCCACATAACTGAGGAACAGGTCGGCGGGCAGCGCGGGCCTGCGCCGGGTGAACGCGTCGCGGATGCGCAGCCGTACCTCTTCGCCGACCGGCGGCATCGAGGTGATCTGCTGGTCGGTGATGACGGAGGTGAGCCGTTCGAAGGCGGAGAGCAGCGAGTTGGTGAGACCGGCCTCGTCGCCGAAGGTGGCCAGGGTCTCCTCGTAGGCATAGTAGGGACGGTACGGAATCTCCACCGCACCCCAGTAGGCGGTGAGTTCGTCGCCGGACAGATCGCGCGGCAGCCGGTCGAATTTCAGCCGGGCCAGCGCCCGTCCTGCGTCGGCCTTCTCCTTCTCGCCCTCGTCGATACGCATGGGGACGGGGAAGATCGAGATGGGGCGGCCGGTGTAGCGCTCGGAGATCTGCCGGGCGACGGAAGCGGCACCGTCGATGGACTGGTCGCTGAGGGTGAAGCAGTCGACGAGGACGTCGGGCAGATGAACGGTGCAGATGTCGGCGATGTCGCTGAGGCCGGTACGGCTGTCGATGAGGACGTAGTCGTAGTTGGCCTTCATGTCATCACGCAGGGCGTCGAAGAAGTGGCCGCCGCCGAGCCGGTCGTAGAAGTTGTCCCAGTCGAAGGTGGAGACGGTCGCGGAGTACTCGCGGTTCTGCCGTCCGGCGGAGACGAAGTCGAGCGTTCCGCCCTGTGGGAACTCCCAGCCGAGCGTCTCGGGCGTGAGGGAGACCGCGTGCGGCTGGATCCGGGCGTAGTCGCGGTGCCAGTCGTCGGCCCGCTGGACCGGGCTGGTCGCGGCCCAGGCGTACTCGGTGATCAGATCGATGACGCCGGTGGTGGCGCCGAGGGTCGAGGGGTCGAGGAACGGGTGGAAGAACCGGTGGAGTCCCGGCGCCTCCAGGTCCCAGTCGACGGCCAGTACCCGTTTGCCGTTGGCGGCGAGTATCCAGGCGGTGTTGGCCAGGGCCATGGTGCGCCCCGTACCGCCCTTGTACGAGTAGAAGGTGACGATGCGCCCGTCACGACTGGCCGTCATCCGTGTCCTCCGCATCCGTCGCAGGGTGGTGTGTCTCCGGTATGAAGTGCGTCTGTGCCATCGGCCCGGTCAGCCGGGTCCGTTCGGTGTGTCCGCCACCCGTCGCGGGTGGGTAGACCGCGGCATGTCTCAGGTACTGCTGGGCCGCCGCCTCGACCACCTGCGGCAGGACCTGGCCGAAAGCCTCCATGCTCGGTACGCCCCGGGCGGCGGCGCGGCAGTAGGCCCGACCCTGGCGCATCTTGGTCGGCATCGTCTGTTCGAGCTTCGCGGTCAGCTCGGCCTCGGCGGCTCTGCTCTGGGGGTCCTCGCGGTTCCACGGCACGACCATCGTCACCCACGGGCGATTCTCGGCGTCGAAGGCGGCGAGCCGCCGGCGCCGGTCCTCGTCCTGCAGGGCCCAGCGGTCGACGAGCAGGATCTCCGGTCTGCTGGGCGGCTGTTTGCCTTCCGGGGGCCCGGACTCCTCGTCGAAGGAGGCGATGGTGGCCTGGTAGTTGAGGGAGCGCACCAGGTCCTCGGCGACATAGGCCAGGGGCCGTGCCGAGGCGGGGTGGTAAGGGTTCCAGTCCTGCGGGTTGTCGCCGTAGTAGTCGACGCTGCGCCCTTCGGGGAGGTCGTGGCGGGTGGCCGCCGCAATAGTCACCTGCATGGGGCGGGGGCCGGTCACTCCGCTGCTCGGTGAGCCGAAGGCGCTGGGGGCGAGGCGGTAGTCGACGGGACGGCCGGTGCCGATCCGCATGGTGTCGGCGACGTTGACTATGCGTTTGGCGAGTTCGTACACCGCCCGCTCGTACTCCTCGGCGAAGAGTCTGAGCTTGATCAGCCCATACAGCCCGTCACTGACGTAACGGTCCCCGAAGTCGCGGTGGTTGAACTGTAACCGCTCGGCGGGGCCAGGCAGTTGGCTGGGCGGCACCGGCACCCACAGGGCCGGGACGATGGCCTCGGCGGGCTGGTTGTGGCGGGCCCGGTAGTGGATGGCTCGCTGGGCGAAGGCGTACCACTCCTTGCCGCACATCTCGCTGGCGAAGTAGCGGGGCGAGAACAGCGGGACAAACACCCGGCAGGTGGCGAGCACCTCGCCGAGCCGTTCCGACCAGCCCTCGCCGGAGCGTATCTCGCGGTCCATGAAGCCGGCGGGCGCGCCCGCGGGCAGGTCGGTCATGGCCATCACATGGCCACAGAGATCCTGGAAGAGCCGTTCGACCCACATATCGGGGTCCGTTCCACCGCCGTACCCCGGTGTATGTGCGTAACTCAAGAAGAAGTACGGCCGATGGTCCGCCGCTCGCTGCTGCGTTGTTGCGTGCACACGACCCCCGTCCTGTGTGAGCACCCGCACCCGAGGAGTGAAAAGAATGCGAGCGAATTCATCATTCCGGAGCGGACCTTGCTCCACCCCCATGGCGTTCGGTCATTCAACGCCCCTTTTCAGTCATCCGTGCCCGACGCCATCGATCGCGTCCTTGATCGAATTCGCTCGTGGGTCATCCCCTCCCGGTTGTCCCGTGTGTGTGCCGGAGTCCGGCCTGAACCGGAATCCTCGCCTCAGACCTCTTTTCTCATCAGGTCGAGCAGCTGCTTTCCGCTGACGGTGAGCTCGGCCGCGCGCTCCAGCGTTTCGATGGCCTGCGGTACGCCGTCGAGATAATGCGGCTCGAATGCCCCGAGCGCCACCCGTTCGTACGTTTCAGCCAGCAGCCGGGAAAACGGAACCAGTTCCTCCTGCCACGGCGTCCGATGTTCCCAGGCGCCGTCCGCCGCGTAAAGATCCGTGACATCGAGCAGCGCCCGGAGCTTGGCCCGGCGAAAGCCACGCAGCAGAGCGTGCGGCAACTGCTCGGCGCTGCCGTCCGGTCGGATGCCCAGCGCGCCGTACCCGTGCCGTCCCACCGAGGGCTCCCCCGGCGCCGGGCCGGTCAGTGGCGTCACCGTGGTCAGACTTTCGGCCATCTCCGCGGCGTGCCGCGGAGCGCGCTTCGCGATCTGTGCCCAGGCCCGGTCCAGTCCGGCGCCGAGGCGGTCGGCCTCGTCCTGCCGGAGCCGGGCGGCCGGGCGGGCTGGGAAGCAGTCGCGGTACGGGTCCAGGTCGTCGAGCACCCAACGGGGAGCCGAACCGGGCGCCGCACCGGGCGCGTCTCCGCCACCGAGCCGGCGTACCGGAAACCAGTCCCGACCGGCCGCCCCGTCCCGCACGATCCGCCGTTCGAAAGCACCCTGACGGCCGTCACTCGCGCGGCGCACCAGGAAGCCGTCGTCGGTGACGCGGACCTGGGCCGTGCCGTCCTGCGGCCCGTCGATCCGCAGCGAGCCGAGGCCGGGCAGGGCGAGCATGCCGTCCCGGTAGGCGACCGGTACGGTCAGATCGAGCCCGGCGCGGACCGCGGCGGCCGCGACGTACGACGACAGCCGCCACGCGACCCTCCCGGCGCCCGGCCTCTCCTCGTGCACGGCGGAGAGTGCGTCATGCAGCCAGCTGCGGGCGTAGGGGTGCGCGAGCGCCTCGTCCAGGCCTCGCGATCCGCCCTCGGAGCCTTCGACCGTCGACGCCAGCTCCCAGGCGGCCGCCCAGTGGTCGCCGCCGTGTCCGTCCAGGTCGCTGTGGAGCACGGCGAGCGCGGTGCGGGTGAGGTCCCGCTGTTCGGCGCCCAGCTCGGCGGGGTCCGCCACCGCGGCCGGTACGGCGGCGGCCGACGTCCGCTCCTCGATGCCGCGCACCAGCGCCTCGAGATCGTCGCAGTACACGGAAGGGTGGTCGAACGCCCGGGCGGGATCCACGGCATCCACCGACTTGTAGCGATGGGTGTACAGACCGCCGCCGCACGAACGCACGACGGGGCAGCTGCGGCAGGTCTCGCTGACGCCGTCCAGCCCGAGCTGCCGGGCGCGGACCCCGGGATGGGCCGCGACCTCGTCGAAGGCGTGCGTGAAGACGTCGAACCCGGTGGCCGCCGCGCCCTCGTAGGCGCTCTTGAGTGAGTCGACCTGCTCCAACTGGCCGTCAGTCTCGACGACGACGAGGTCGGTGGGGGCGAGCCCGAGGGACTCGGTGAGGCTGGGACCACCGCTCAGTGTGGACAGGACCGAGGAGAAGAGCCGCACAGGCACCGGGCGCCCCTGCTCCTGCCAGCGGTCGAATACCGCGAGGAGCCAGTCGGCGTAGGCGGTGCGCGAGCCGTCCGGGCGCGGCGGGGGCTCGTCCCAGGTGGCGTGCGGAAGAAGGAAGTCGATGAGCGGCGGATCGAGCTCGACAAGGGCGTCGAGTACCGCGCGCGGGTCGTTCTCGATGTCGATCGTGCACAGGAGACCGAGGTTCAGGTGGCGGTACCGCTCCTGACGGAGCAGCTCGACGGCCTTGAGGACCAGGGGGTGGCTGCTGCGTCCGTCGGCGAACCGGCGGTGCCGGTCGTTTGCTTCGCGGTCACCGTCGAGGGAGATGCCCACCTTGACGTCGTACTCGCTGAAGAGGTCGAGATAGCGGGGGCTGAGCTGCAGACCGTTGGTATGGATACGGAGGTCGAGCTCGGCGACGCCGTCGAAGGCGGCGGTGAGCTCTTCGCAGATGCGCCTCAGTCGCGCGGGCCCCGCCAGCAGAGGCTCCCCTCCGTGCAGGATCACTGACACGGAGGGCAGTGCATGTGTCTTGGCATGCTCAGCCAGGCGCTGAGCAGTCCGGAAGATGACTTCGTCAGAGAGAGTTTTCGGACGGGTACGCCAGCTCTGATCTGCATGTTCATAGACATAGCAATGGTCGCAGGCAAGATCGCACCTGCTGTGAACCTTGAGAACGATTTCGCGGAAAGGGACCAGGGGTCCAGTCATTCCACCAGTCTAGCCAGCCCGGAGGGGCGACTAGAGAGCCGAGTTGAAGGTCGATGCCTGGGTCGGGCGACCGGTGGACGCGGCAAACACCCGCCCGAGCTTGCTGGCGGCTTCCTTGCCACGCGCGTCGATCTCGGCGAGCGGCACACGGCTCTTCTTCGCAACGGCGAAGGAGAGGGAGAATTCAGAGTTTTTCACGGCCGTCCTTGAGGGGATTGTTCCGGACACGGAAACTGCACCGGCCAGCTGCACCATTGCAGTGTCCGGCGGCACGACTTTACTCTCATGGCCTCGGTTGGCAACTGAGGACGCCCTCTTGCAACGCGAGCGTCACGTGGGACCGCCCCGAACACAACGGAACCACCCATTCCGCCATATGAGTGAAGACAAAACCGCAGACGGGAGTGAAGATGACGGCGATTCCCGGACCACTGCAGAGCCTGGTCTTCCGGAACGCTGATCTACCGGCGCTCTTTCACCACACGGACGCCATCGCGATCGCACGGCAGCGGGAGGCGGTGAATACCACCCGCTGGCAGCTGATCCTGCTGGTCGCGGGCGCGATACCGGCAGCGCTTCCCTGGCACTGGGAGGTTGCTGACACGTTCCAACTGACCGACTCCGTCGGCGTGTTGGCCTACCTGGGTGTCCTGATCACGACCTACCTCTCATCCCGCCGCAAAGCAAAGTCGCATTGGCAATTAAACCGCTCCGCGGCAGAGTTCATCAAGTCGATGTGCTGGCGTTACTCGGTGCACGGTTCCCCTTTCGACACCGGCACCCAGCACCCCGAAGCAGTGTTCGCAAATCGTCTCGAAGAGGGACTGCAGGAGCTCCGGAAGGTGGGGTGGCCGGACCCCCGTGAGCGTATGACAGATTCGGGCGGACTCATCACGGATTCCATGCGCGAGTTACGGGACAAAGCGTTCACCGTACGCAAGGAGACATATGTACGGGATCGGCTGATCGAACAGCGCAGTTGGTACCGCCGCCGTCAGGAGGTGTCCCGGCGCGCCACCCTGGTCTGGTCGACCACGATCGCCGCGCTGACCGCCTTCGCTCTGGTCCTTGCCCTGTTGAGGATGTTCTCCGTCGGACAGTCCTTCGCCACGACCGGAGCGCTGTCCGCGGCTGCCGCGGCCTGTCTGGCATGGAGCGAGATGCGCCGCCACCATCCCCTGATCTCCGCCCATTCACTGGTGGAGAAGGATCTGGAGTCGATGCAGGTCGCGATGGAGACCACACTCACCGAACGGCAGTGGCCCCGGGCGGTTTTCGAGACCGAGCGCATCGTCTCCCCGCAGCACACCGACTGGCTCGCCCGACACCAGATGTGACGGAACCGTCCGTAGTGGCCCGCCCGTATACGAAGCGGTTCGCGACGACCGGTCAGGCGCGCTCGACTCCGTCGCGCCAGATCACCGTCACCGGGCGGCCGAGCGTCCGGGCGTACGTCACGATGTCGCCCGTGCCGCCGAAGCCGCGGGCCGGCCGGCCGTCCCACACCGCGAGCAGCCGGTCGCAGTGGTCGGCGATGTAGGCGCCCGCCGCGTAGTACGCCTCGTCGGTGGAGTGCGGGAAGTCCAGCCGGACCTCGCGGGCCGCGCGGCCCTTGAGGCTTCGGTAGCGGGCCAGTTCGGGCCCGTCGGCGAAGCAGGCCTCGTAGTCACCGCTGGGGATGACCACGGTCAGTTCCGCCCCGCAGGCGAGTGCCAGGTCGGCGAAGAGCTGGTCCGCTCCCACAGCCAGGCTGGAGAGGGCCTCCAGGGAGCCGTCGAAGCCGCAGAGCACCGCTCGTATCCCGGCCATCACATGGGCATGCGCTTCCTCGGGGATGCTGCGATGTCCGGTCACTCCGATGCGTTTCACGGACTGGAACCCCCTGGGGTGTCTGCCGGGGGTCCCGGAGGGCATCCCTCCGGAAGGCACAGCATCCGCCCCCGTTGCTCCTGCGCGACCATCCTTCCCCACATCCTCTCAAAAGCCGCGGGGTGAACGGGAGCCCCCGCCCGGAATTCGGGCGGGGGCTCTGGCGTTGCCGAACGCGGTTTCGAGAGGGTGCGTGGAGTGCCGGGCGTCAGTAGACGCTGACGCCGTATGCGCTGAGCGCCTCGGTGACCGGCTGGAAGAACGTCGTACCACCGGAGCTGCAGTTGCCGCTGCCGCCCGAGGTGAGTCCGATCGCCCTGGTGCCGGAGTAGAGCGGGCCACCCGAGTCGCCGGGCTCCGCACACACGTTTGTCTGGATCATGCCGTAGACGATGTCGCCGCCGCCGTAGTTGACCGTGGCGTTGAGAGCGGTGACGGTTCCGCTGTGGATGCCGGTGGTGGAGCCGCGGCGGGTGACGGACATACCGACCGTGGCGTTGGCCGCGCTGGTGATGTCCTGGCTGCCGACGGTGCCCGCATGGGCGACCGAGGCGTTGTCGTACCGCACGATGCCGTAGTCGTTGGTCGGGAAGCTCGATCCGACCGTCGGCCCGATGCTCGTGGAGTTCGACGAGTTGGTGTACCACGGCGGGTTGCCGTCGGTGCAGTGACCGGCGGTCAGGAAGTAGTAGGTGCTGCCGCTGCGGACGTTGAAGCCCAGCGAACAGCGCCAGCCGGGCGCGTAGATGGCGTCGCCGCCGGAGAGCAGCTTGTTGAAGGTGCCGGACGTGCGCTCGATCCGCAGTGCGCCGGCGTTGGCTCCGGCGGACTTCTTGATCTGCTTGATCTCGGCCTGGGAGACCGTACTGTCGACCGTGACCCGCAGGGTCTTGGTCGCCGGGTCGACGTTCCAGGCGGTTCCGGCTATGTCCGCGCCGAGCACGGCGTCGCTCGCGGCGGTGAGCTGGTTGGCGCTGAACGTCCCGGTGGAGTTGGCGTGGGCGCTGGGCACCGCGAGAGCGGCGACAGCGACAAGGCCTGCGGAGATCGCGACGACCCTGCTTCGTCTCGCCATGCCGCTGAGGGGGGTAGTGCGCTTGATCCTCACTTCTGATTCCTCCCAAGGGGAAACGGGGGTCCGCCCGTGGGGTGGTCGGACCCGTGAGGCGCAGTCGGGCGCACGGCCGTGGTCCGCATTCCGGATACGACGTGCCCCTGACAAGCGCTGCTCGGGAGTATTCAAGGCGTCAACTTCTGGCGCAAGAGGGCCTTTTGGCCTGAGGTCGTCGCCCTGCGCCTGCGGCAGGCCCCGGCAGCACGTGAGCTGCCGGGGCCCGCCCGGATGAAATACGAGGGTGTGTCGCCGGTACGTCAGCGGTACGTCAGTTGTCGATCCGGTTCCGCTCCCCCGCCTCGACGGCGACGGGAAGGGCGTTGCCGGGGGGCGGGAAGGGGCAGATGAAGTGGTCGGCGAAGGCGCACGGCGGCAGCACGGCGCGGTTGAGGTCGACCGTCACACCGCCGTCCTCGGCCGGCGCCGCGGGCCGCAGGAAGCGGAAGCGAAAGCTGCTCTTCCCGCTGGTGGCGTCGGCGAAGACCGCCCAGAGCGAGCCGTCCTGCTCGACCGTGACCTGGAGGGTGCGCTCCGTTCCGTCCACCTCGAAGGCGATCTCACCGCCGAGACCGAGTCCGCGCTCGACTCCGTCGGCGTTCCCGACCCGGACCGAGCGGGTGGTGTCGTACGGACGGAAGGTGCCCGTCAGCGCCCAGCGGGCGTCGTACGGCGTCGCCTCGATGGCCCGGAAGGTTTTTCGCGCCGCGGAGTCCGGGTCGAAGTCCCGTACCGCCCACAGCCCTTCACGGCTCAGCACAACCAGTCGCCGCTCGCCGTGTGCGACGCGGGAGGTTTCGATCGCACCGCCGTCCGCGGTGAGCCGCACCTCGCCGGTGAAGGGCTTCCCGTCGACGGTGAGCCCGTCCTCGGCCACGGCTGTGAGCACCACCTCGTCGCCGTCCTCCCGCCACTGCCCGGGGACGGCCGGAATTCGACCCTCCGGGTGGTCGGACAGCCAGTGCGTGCCGGTGAGGGAGAGCGGTCCGTGCGGTGCCGAGACCGTGGCGGTGCGCTCCTCGTGCCAGCGGATCCATTCCTGCTCCGCCTGTCCCACTTGTTGCGCCTGCTGCGTGTCCATGCTCATGCGATCAATCCTTCCCTACTGGATCGGCCAGCCCGAGATGGGACCGGAGAGTGAGACCGGTGTATTCGGAGCGGAAGGCTCCGCGTTCCTGGAGCAGCGGGACGACCCGGTCGACGAAGTCGTCGAGGCCGCCCGGGGTGAGATGCGGTACGAGGATGAAGCCGTCGGCCGCGTCGGTCGAGACGAACTCGACGAGCTCCGAGGCGACCGTCTCCGGGCTGCCGATGAACGACTGCCGCCCCGTCGTCTCGATGACCGTCTGCCGGATGGACAACCCCTTGGCCTCGGACAGCGCGCGCCAGCGAGCCGCGACGGCGAGCGGGTCACCGATCCTGACCCGGCCCTGGACCAGCCCGGAATCGGGGTCCGGGTCGATCTCGGGGAGCGGCCCGTCCGGATCGTACGAGGAGAGGTCGCGGCCCCAGACCTGTTCCAGGGCAAGGATCGCGTTCTGCGGGGAGATCTGCTGGCGGCGGATCTCGGCCGCCCGCTCCTGGGCCTCGGCGTCGCTGTCGCCGAGGACGAAGGTGACCCCGGGCATGATCTTCAGATCGTCGGGTTGCCGGCCGTACTTCGCCAGCCGCGCCTTGACGTCGGAGTAGAAGGTGCGGCCTGCCTCCAGGGTGCCGTGCCGGGTGAAGATGACGTCGGCGGCGGACGCGGCGAACTCTCGGCCCTCCGGGGAGTCCCCGGCCTGGATGACGACCGGGTGGCCCTGCGGGGAGCGCGGGACGGTGAACTCGCCCTCGATGGCGAAGTGCCGCCCCTGGTGACGGAAGGGGCGCGGGGTTCCGTCGGGGGTCCAGGTGTCCCACAGTTCGCGGGCCGTGGCGACGAACTCGGCGGCCCGGGTGTAGCGGTCGGCCCGGTCGAGATAGCCGCCGCGCCGGAAGTTCTCCCCGGTGAAGGCGTCGGAGGAGGTGACGACGTTCCAGGCGGCCCGGCCGTCGCTGAGGTGGTCGAGGGTGGCGAGCCGCCGGGCCAGTTCGTACGGCTCGTTGAAGGTCGCGTTGACGGTGGCGGCGAGACCGAGCCGGTCGGTGACGGCGGCCAGGGCGCTCAGCACCGTGAGGGACTCGGGTCGGCCGACCACGTCCAGATCGTGGATCCGCCCGTTGTGCTCGCGCAGCCGGAGCCCCTCCGCGAGGAAGAAGAAGTCGAACCTGCCGCGTTCCGCCGTGCGGGCGAGGTGCTCGAAGGAGGAGAAGTCGATCTGGCTCTTCGAGCGGGGGTCGGTCCAGACGGTGGTGTTGTTCACGCCGGGGAAATGGGCGGCCAGATGCATCTGCTTCCGCGTCGGTGCGGTCATGCTCGTCCCTCCGCAAGGGCGTATCGGTTCGCCGGGCGCGCCAGTCCCAGGTGCTCGCGGAGCGTGCCTCCCGGGTAGAAGGTGCGGAACAGGCTGCGGTGCTGAAGCAGGGCGACGGTTCCGTTGACGATCCGTTCGAGATCGCGCTCCGGTGTGATGGGCGTGAGGTGGAAGCCGTCGACGGCTCCGGCCCGGTGCCACTGGGCGATCAGTTCGGCGAGGTCGACCGGGCCGCCCCGGTAGTACGAGCCCCCGGCGGCGAGCGGCGGTCCGCTCTCCAGACCGGGTTCCGGCGCGGTCTCGGCGTCCCCGAGATCGACGGTGAGCGCCACCAGCACCCGCAGGGTGTCGGGGTCGCGGCCGTACGCCGCGGCGCGGCGCCGTACGTCCGCCCGGATGCCCGCGGCCTGCTCGGGCCCGGTGGCCCGTACGAGTACGACATCGGCGTGGCGCGCCGCTGCCTCCTGGCTCGGTCCTCCCGTCCCGTCGATCACGGTGACCGGGTGGCCCTGCGGTGGCCTGGGCACGATGGCCGGTCCGCGGACGGTGAACGTCGCGCCCTCGAAGTCGACGTAGTGCAGCTTGTCCCGGTCGACGAAGCGGCCGGTGGCGACATCCCGGATCTCCGCGTCGTCCTCCCAGCTGTCCCACAGCCGGGCGCCGACATCGGCGGTCTCGCCCGCCTCGCGCCACAGCTCGGCGGCGGGCGCGGCGGACCGCCGGCCGAACAGCCGGGCCTCGGCCTCGGTCGTCGACACCTCGGCGCTCCAGCCCGCCCGGCCGCGGCTCACCCAGTCCAGGGTGGCCACGGCGGACGAGACATGGAACGGCTCGGTGTGGGTGGTGGTGACGGTCGGCACCAGCCCGATCCTGCGGGTGGCGGGCGCGACCCGGGAGAGCACGGCGAGCGCGTCGAGCCCGGGGCGGGCGAACGAGTCGCCGAGGGTCACGAAGTCGAGTGTCCCGCGCTCGGCGAGCCGGGCGAGCTCGACGTAGTTCCGGGCGTCGTAGCGGGGCGGGCCGCCGATCTCGGCGGCCAGGTGAAGAGCGGTGGTGGCAGACATTGCTGTGCGTACCTCTCGGGCTCAGTTCTTGGGCTTGGGAAGGCCGGGCGGGTTGATCTCGGACTTCTCGACGGCCTCGTTGGAGAGCCCCCAGCGCCCCAGCACCTTGGCGTACGAGCCGTCTTCGATGATGTGGTCGATGGCGGCCGCGTACGCCTCGACCAGGCCGCTGTCCCTCTTCGTGGTGGCGGCGATCTTCCCCTGGAGGCCGTCGCCGCCGCCCGACAGCGTGCCGACGACCTCGGACTGGCCCGCCGACGCCACGTGGTAGTTCACCGACGGGCTGGGGCCGAGATAGCCGTCGATCCGGCCGGACTGCAGGGCCAGGTAGTAGTCGGTGTCCTTCTGGAAGTACTTGATGTCCACCGGCTTGCGCCCGGCCTTGACGTTCTGCTCGCTCCAGTCGACGAGGATCTTCTCCTGGTTGGTGCCGGACGCGACGGCGACGGTCTTCCCCGCCACGTCCTTGGGGCCCTTCACCTTCCAGCCGGAGCCCTTCTTGGCCTCGAAGGCGATGTTGTCGAGCCGGTAGGTCGCGAAGTCGTACTTCTCCTTGCGTTCCTCGGTGACTGTGACGTTCGACAGGACGCCGTCGAACTTGGAGCTGTCGAGGCCGACGAAGAGGTTCTCCCAGGAGACCTCCTCGAACTCGGGCTTCAACCCGAGCGTGTCGGCGATCAGGGTCGCTATGTCGATCTCGGAGCCGATCCGGGTCTTGTCGTCGGTGGCGTAGAAGCCGAGCGGGGGCGAGGCGTCGGCGCTCGCGCCCAGCCGCAGCGTGCCGCGTTCGCGGACGGCTGCCGGCACCTTCGCCGCGATGGCGTCGACCTTCTTCTCCCGGATCCGGTGCTGGTCGGGCCCGATGTTGATGCCGGTGCCCCGCTGTCCCTTCGGGTTGATCTCGTCGGTGGCGGCGTCGCTCGTACCGCAGGCCGTGAGGAGTCCGGCGGCGGTGAGGGTGGCGAGCGTGGCGGCGAGGGTACGGCGGACGGACACGTGGGCGCTCCTTGCAGACGGTGCGGAAGAGCTGGAAAGGGTGGAAGGGGACATCGGGGTCACAGGACCTTGGAGAGGAAGGCGCGGGTGCGCGGATGTTCCGGACGGTCGAGTACGTCGGCGGGGGCGCCCTGCTCGACGATCCGTCCCTCGTCCATGAAGACGACGGTGTCGGCGACCTCGCGAGCGAAGCCGATCTCGTGCGTGACGACGATCATCGTGGTGCCGCCGTGCGCCAAGTCCTTGATGACATCGAGGACTTCGCCGACCAGTTCGGGGTCGAGCGCCGAGGTCGGCTCGTCGAAGAGCAGCAGCTTCGGTTCGAGAGCGAGCGCGCGGGCGATGGCGACGCGTTGCTGTTGCCCGCCGGAGAGCTGCTTCGGGTACGCCCCCGCCTTGTCGGCGAGTCCGACCCGGGCGAGGAGCTTCCCGGCGGCGGCGACCGCATCCTTGCGGGGGCGGCGCAGGGCGGAGACCGGCGCCTCGATGATGTTCTCCAGGACCGTGAGGTGCGGGAAGAGATTGAAGTTCTGGAAGACGAAGCCGATCCGGGTGCGCTGGCGCAGGACCTCACGCTCGCGGAGCTCGTACAGTTTGTTGCCGTCCCTGCGGTAGCCGACCAGGGTGCCGTCGACACTGATCCAGCCGTTGTCGACCTTCTCCAGGTGGTTGATGGTGCGCAGCAGGGTGGACTTGCCGGACCCGGAAGGGCCGAGGACGACGGTCACCTCTCCGGCGCGTACGGACAGATCGATGCCGCGCAGGACTTCGAGGGTGCCGAAGCTCTTGTGCACGGCGCGGATCTCGACCATGGCGTCCGGGACGGCATCCGTGGAATCGGTCGTGGTGGCGCTCATCGCGCGGCCCCCTTGGCGTAGTGACGTTCGACGTAGTACTGGAGGACGGAGAGCACGGTGGTCAGGAGGATGTACCAGACGGTGGCCACCATCAGCAGCGGTACGACCCTGCCGTTGCGTCCGTAGACGACCTGGACCTGGTAGAAGAGTTCGCCGATCGCCATCACGGAGACGATCGAGGTGCCCTTGAAGAGCGAGATGATCTCGTTGGCGGCGTTCGGCAGGATGGAACGCATCGCCTGCGGCAGTACGATCCGCCACAGCTGCCGGTGCCGGGGGATCCCGAGCGCGGCGGCCGCCTCCAACTGGCCGCTGTCCACGGCGAGTACGCCGCCGCGGACGATCTCCGCCGCGTAGGCCGCCTGGTGCAGTGCGAGCCCGAGGACGGCCGCGCTCATCGCGCCGACGAGGTTCATCGTGTCGAAGGAGAAGAAGCCGGGCCCGAACGGGATGCCGAACTGCAACTCCTTGTAGAGGTAGGCGAGGTTGAACCAGAAGAGCAGCTGGACGATGAGCGGTATGGAGCGGAACGCCCAGATATACGCGTAGGCGACCGCGCCGAGGAACGGGCTGGCCGACAGCCGCATGAAGGCGAGCACGATGCCGAGCGCGAAGCCGAGCACCGTTCCGTAGAAGGTCAGTTGGAGGGTGATCCAGACGGCTTTGAGGATGGTCTCGGCGGTGAAGAAGCGGGCGAAGACGTCCCACTCCCAGCCGGGGTTGGTCACCAGACCGTGCAGGAACTGGGCGAGCAGGACGGCGGTGGCGACGACGGCGGCCCAGCGCCAGGGGTGGCGCACGGGGACGACGGTGAGCGCGCCGTAGTCGATGGCGGAGGCGTCATCGGCCCGTGGACCGGTCGCTTTGTCGAGAGGTGGATCGCTGGTGAGCGACATGAGGATTCCTTGGGATACGAGCCATGGGACTAAGGGGTACGGAGGGGGGACGGCACCGCGGTCAGGCGCTGAGGCGGCCGCTGCCGTCCGTTCCGTCGCTGCGGTCGCCGCCGTCGCTACAGAGCAGGTCGCGGAGGAACGCCAGAACCGTCCGTGCGGTGGCGTCGTTCTGCCGGAACGCCGGGCCGCCGGTGCGCGGCCGGGTGAAGGCGCCGCTCACCCGTGCGGTGGTGTGCGGGCCGAGGGCGAAGCGCCGGGGGTGCGGGCGGCCGTCACGGCCCAGGATCCGGCCGTCGTCGGGGTCGACGGAGAGCAGCCCGGTGTCGGTGGCGGCGGCTCCGTCCTCGTACAGCGCCTGAAGGATCGGGCTGCGGGTGCGCTCCAGTGACGGATCCGGCAGCCGGGCCTCGACCAGTGCGCGGGCCTCGATCCACTCCCCCGGCACGGTGGCGCTGCCGGCCCGGAAGATGCCCCGTTCCTCGTCCGCCTCGACGGTCATCCCCGCGCCGAGGAAGCGGACGACCCCGGCCCTGGAGAGCGCGAGCAGCTGGTGCAGCCGTGGTCCCGGCGGGCCGGACGCGAGGTAGCTGAAGAATCCGTGCCACCAGCTGCCGATGTCACCGAACCGCATCAACTGCCCGTAGACGGAGAGCAGTCCGAGGAAGACCGCGAGGTCCTCGCTGTGGGCGGGGTCGTGCCGGCGGTCGAGGTCGGCGGTGATGTAGGCGCGCAGCCCGACCTGGAGTGCGTCGTACGACGGGTGGCGCACGCCGTCCAGCGGGTGGTCGAGCGCTTCGAGGTCGAGCCGGTCGGCGGGGTCGGGGACGGCGGCGACGACGAGGGCACGCAGTTCCTGGCTGCCCGGTTCGGCGGCCGCGTACTTCTCCTCGAAGACCTGCCGGTCGACGGTCGTGCGCTCGGCGTGCACGGTGAAGAGCCGGTGGTAGTGGGCGTATCCGAGCTCCTTGTCGACAAGTGGCCACACATCGCGCCGGAAGTCGAGCGGGCCGGGCCGGCTCAGGAGCTCTTCGGTCCGGTCCGGGCCCAGGAAGCGCGGCAGCGGCGGCCGTTCGCCCTGCCAGCCGTAGCCGATCTTGGAGTGGTACGGGACACCGCGCCGCGATCCGATGTGCAGCACGGGCTCCTTCCCGGAAGGCAGGTACTCGCCGTTCTCGTACCGTCCGCCGCGTCCCTCGGTCAGCAGCACCATCAGATCGATGAAGGCGAGCCCGAAGCCCCGGACGATGACCGGTTCACCGGCGGGCAGGGCGGTCAGGTCGCTGTCGGCGGTGAAGTCGGGTGGCAGGTGGACCAACCCGTGCCGGTCCGCGAACTCGGTCAACTCGACGTGTTCCGGGGCGGGTTCGGCATCGAGGTGACCGATGGTGAGCACGACGAGGTCGGCGGTCAGCGGTTCGTCGCGGCCCTCCAGCCAGACGTGCTGACGGCCGTCGCGCTGCCCGGTGACGCGCAGGGCGTGCCCACGGTGCCGATGCACGGTGATGCCCGCCGGAAGTGCGGCCACCGCCTGCTCGTACACCCATGCCAGATAGGCGCTCTGCAGCCGTCTGCTCGGGAAGTCCTGGCCTCCCAATGCCATTATCTGGGCAAGGAGTTCCGGTTCGACCTCCAGGGTGACCCGGCCGTCGCGGATGTCGGCCGCCCAGGTGTGCAATGCGGGCCCCGGACGTATCGGCCCCTCCTGCTGGACCGTGTCGTCGGTGAACATGGTGACGTCCTCGGCCATGGAGTTCATCCAGAGCAACGGGGACTGGTCGTGCCGCCAGATCCGGCCGCCGCCGGGCGGGTGCGGGTCGACGAGATGGATGTCCAGCCGCCGGCCCTCGTACAGCTCGGGGGCGTTGGCGGCGATGCGCTCGATGAGGCCGGTGCCGCGCGGCCCGGCGCCGACGATGACGAGAGCCGGTCCGACGCTCACCGGGCACCCGCCGTGCCACGGGCGTAGTGCCGTTCGATGTAGTGCTGGCCGACGCTGAGCAGCGAGGTGACCACCACGTACCAGAGAGTGGCGACAAGCAGCAGCGGGATCACCTGGTAGGTGCGGTGGTACACGAGCTGCACCGAGTAGAGCAGGTCCTGCACGGCGATGATGCTGACGATCGAGGTGCCCTTGAGCGTGCCGATCAGCATGTTCCCGGCGGGCGGGACGATGGAGCGCATCGCCTGCGGCAGCACGATCCGGCGGAACCGGCGCCAGGCGCCGAGGCCCAGCGACTGTGCGGCCTCGATCTGCCCGCGCTCGACGGACAGGATGCCGCCGCGGACCACTTCGGCCGCGTACGCGGCCTCGTGCAGGGTGAGGCCGATGACGGCGACCGTGACGGGCCCGAGGAGGTTCACCGTACGGACACCGAGGATCTCCGGGTAGAGCGCGCCGATGTTGAACCAGAAGAGCAGCTGGACCAGGATCGGGGTGGATCTGAAGAGCCAGACGTAGCCCCAACTGACCGCCTGGAGAACGCGGTTGGTGGAGAGTCTGAGAACGGCCAGCAGTGTGCCGAGGGCGAAGCCGAGCGCCATGACGAGGGCGGTGAGCCAGAGGGTGAGGCCGAGGCCTCGCAGGACGGAGGCGGTGGTGAAGTAGTCGCCGACGACGTCCCACTGGAAGGCGTCGTTGCGGATGACGGAGTTCAGCGCCAGGGCGAGTAGCAGCAGGACCACAACGGCCGCTGCCCACTGACCTGTTCGGCGCGCAGGGACGATGCGCAGGTGGTCGGCGTCGTTGTCCTTGCCGCTGTTCTCGGAGAGCGGGGCCGGGCGTGATTGAGGAAAGGCATCTGTCTGCGCAGACATGCGAAGGCTCCGTGGATGCAGAGATCGAACACGGGACGTGCCTTCACGGAAAACACAACGCGGACCGGGCCCCTCAGCGCGATCCGCTTCCGAGGTAAGCGCTGTTCACAACATATTGTGGCTCTCCTGTCGCTTCCGTGGGTAGGTTCATGCAGCTTGACGCCCTGGTAGGTGGGGTCGGTGGCCGCCGAGGCTGAGCATGGTCAGTGCGATGAGCGCTGCGGGGTCCTTGAAGCCGAAGGCCATGCGGGTGATCAGGCGGATCTTGGTGTTCATGCTCTCCACGATCCCGTTGCTCATGGAGTGCTCGGCTGCCGCCGTGATGGCGTCCCAGTGCTTGACGATGGCCCGTTGCAGCTTGACGAAGGGCTCCAGTCGGGAGCGGCGGGCCCAAGACACCCAGTCGAGGAGGGCCTCGGGGGTGTCGGGGCCGGATTTCAACGCCAGGCGAAGGCCCTCCTTGAGCAGGTATGCGCGGTGCAGGACGGGGTGGGCTTTCGCGATGAACTCCAGTTGCGCGCGCTGGTGTTCGGTGAGGTCCTCAGGGCGTTTCCACAGGGCCCAGCGGGCCTTCTTCAGTGACTTCGAGCCCGGGGTGGCGCGGCCCTTGCCGCCGCGCTCGGCGTTCCAGACCTCGCGGCGCACGGTGTCCAGGGCGTCGGTGGCCCACTGCACGACGTGGAACGGGTCCATCACCCGCACCGCCTGCGGGCAGCGCTCGGCGACTACCTTCGCGATCCAGTCGGCGGCATCCGCGGACACGTGGGTGATCTTCGCGGAGCGTTCAGGTCCGAGCAGGTCGAAGAAGGACCGCAGTGTCTCCTTGTCCCGGCCGGCCGCCGCCCACACGAGCCGGCCGCTGTCGTGGTCGACCACCACGGTCAGGTACTTGTGGTGCCGCTTGTAGGAGATCTCGTCGATGCCGATCCGGGTAAGGCCCGCGAGCAGGTCCACGCGCTGTTCGACGTCCGACCACACGCGGGCGCAGATGCCGCCGACCGTGCGCCAGCCGATCCTCAGCAGTTGGACCACCGTGGTCTTCGAGCAGTGCGTGGCCAGCCAGGCCACCGTGTCGTCGAAGGCCAGGGTGTGCCCGGCACCGTGGCGGGCCCAGGGCACGTGGGCGACGACCACACCGTGCTCGGGACAGGACACCCGCGGCGCGTCGGCCTCGATGAACGCCCGGACCACCCCCAGGTCCAGGGCACGCCAGCGCCGGCGGCCCTCGCCGTTGTCGAACCGGGCGCACCGGCGACCGCAGACCCCGCACCGCTGCCGCCGCCTCTTCGCCGGGCGGGCATGGGCCACGATCACCACATCCCAGGGGCCCGCCTCCGCGCCGTTGCCCTCCTCGGCCTCGACCGACGCGACCACCGTGTGTTCGACTCCGAGCAGCCGAGTCCATATGCTTGCAGATCGCACGCCGTATCCAGGTTCTTCCGTTTCGTACTGTCGCAAGTCGAAACGTAGCCGGGCTACGGCGTGTTCTGCGTATCAGCCCTGGTCAGCGACCCACGGAAGCGACAGGAGAGCCCATATTGTCAAGCCTGTCCACACTGTGAGTCATACGTCTCAGGTCAGTTGACGGACCAGTGGATCGCCTGTTCCACTTGAGCCATGTATTCGCAGCAGTGGCTGGTCAAGCGCTCCCACATCGACTTCGGTCGCGTGTGGTCCTCCTCCTGTTGAGCTGACCCCCTGCGGTTCCTCGCGTCCGTGCCCCGCGCCGTGTCCGGCGCCTGAGCACCGTTCCCTGCGCGTCTTCACGTACACAACATCGCTGCACCCTCCCCTCAGGTTGTTCGCCGTTCCGAGCTCCTTCCGCTCTTCCTTCGCCCCGCCCGTGGCCGTGCTGCCGTGGCGCGCCGCCCGGCGCTGCCCGGCTGCCCGCGCACGGTCGACGAACCTGGAGAACCACACCTCATGCCCCGTACCCGGCACACCGCCGCCTTCGCGCTGATCACCGTCGCCGCATTCGCTCTCACCGCGTGCGGGTCCGGCGATCCGGCAGCCGCTCCGGCCGGCGCGGCCACCTCCGCCAAGGGGATGATTCCGACGCAGGACGTCGTGTCGTCGGTGAAGAAGAACAAGGCCGCGGCCGCGCTGCTGCCCGCCGAGGTCCGCGCCTCCGGCACACTGACCATCGCCTCCAGCGTCGGCACGCCGCCCGGCGCCACCTATCTGCCGGACGGGAAGACCGTGGCCGGCACCGACATCGACGTCGCGGACGCCGTGGCCAGGGCGCTGGGGCTGAAGCTGAAGCGCGAGGTGGCTGCCTTCGAGGCGATCCTGCCTGCGCTGGGCAGCGGGAAGTACGACCTGGGGACGGGAAACTTCGGGGTCACCGACGAGCGCCGCCGGACGATCGACTTCGTCACGTACCTCAATGACGGGCAGGGCTTCGCGGTCCGCGACGACAGCAAACTGTCGAAGGTCACCGATCTCACCCAGCTCTGCGGCCTGACCGTGGGCACCGCCGCCGGTACCACCTTCGAAGTGACGCTGGAGGAGAACAAGCACCGGTGCGCCGAGGCGGGCAAGAAGCCGTACGACGTGAAGACCTACTCCGATCTGGCGGCCGTCTGGGCCTCGCTCCAGCAGGGCCGCAGCGACGTGGTGATGTCGACCATCAACGGGTTGCGCTATGCGGTGGACCAGCAGCAGGGCGTGCGCTTCCTCAATGAGTTCAAGCGGCTCGATGTCGGCTTCGCGTTCAACAAGGGCACCCCGCTGGCGCCCGCCTTCCAGGCGGCGGTCAATGGGCTCAAGGCGGACGGAACGTACGACCGCATCCTGAAGAAGTGGGGCATCGACGCGTCGGCGATCGAGTCCTCGCAGATCTCGCCGCCCGAGATCAAGTGACCCCGGGGCCGCTGAGCCGGCCCGAGGAGTGGCTCAGCAGTCGCACCCGCAGTCGCAGTCGCAGCAGTCGCAGGAGCTGCAGCAGTCCCCGCAGTTGCTGCAGCAGTCGCACGCATCGCAGCAGTCGCTGCAGTCGCACTGGCTGCACAGCCCCTCGCGCCGCTGCCGGCTCCACGGGTCCTCGAAGGTCCCGCAGCACATCTGGCAGGTGCAGGCGAGGCCCGCCCACACCAGGCAGCCCGTGATCAGCCCACGCCGGTCGCGCGGCGGCTCCGGCGGGGGCTGAGGCGGGCCGAACGGGCTGCCGGGGTTGTTCGGCGCGTACGGATTGCCCGGCGGCGGCCCGAAGGACCCGGTCTGCCGCAGCCCCGCCGCGTCGCCGGGCGACCTCGGGGAGGACTCCGCCTGCCGGCTGTCCGTCAGATCCCCACCGATGAGCTGGGCATCCGCCCGGTGCGAGCACGTCTGCGTGGCGAAGGCCCGGTCCACCGAACGCCGCAGTTCGTGTACGAGCAGCAGATGCGTCAGCTTGTCGTCGGTGAATTCGGCGTCGCGCAGCGCCAGCCGCACACCACGCAGCGCGTCGTCGCACAACCGCCGGGCCTCGGCGCGCGAGGTGCCGGTGGCGGTGAGCGGGTTCCAGGCACCCGACGCGGCGTCAGCTTCCTGGTCCTCCACGGCATCCAGCAGATGCGCGAGCCGCCCGAAGAGCCGGCCGGCCTCGGCGATGGGTTCGGCGTTCTGCGGTCGGCCCGCGAGTGCGGCGGTGTGGGCGAAGGCCGCCGCGGTGGCCGTCTCGGTGGGCTCCGTGACCGTCAGCAGCGGGGTGCCCGGCCCGGCGAGCCGTTCGATGCCGGTCTGCCGGTCGACGGCGTCGACGAGGACGGCGGTGTCGAACCCCAGCTCCGCGCCGGTACGCGCCCCGGCCCGGTCCCAGCCTGTGGCGACCCGGCGGGCGGCCGCGGCGACCGGGCGGCGACTCAACAGCCCGTCCTGGTCCGCTATGTGGTCCCGTACCTTCGCCGAGGCGAGCACCAGCGAGACGGCGGCTGCCAGTCTTGCCCCCTCGCCGCGGGCGACCGGAGCGGTCCGCATGGAGCGCAGTGGACAGGGCCCCGCGGTGCGTCGCCATCCGGTGGTGCGCTCCGCCTGAGCCTCCGTCAGAACCGAGACGATCAGGCCGTCATAGTTCGTGACGATCCGGGCGAACTGCCCGTGGTCCGAGCGAAGTGCGAGGCAGAGCCCGCAGAGATGGGCCATCCACTCGGCCTTGAGGCGCTCCGACAACCGATGGGCGCAGGGCCTGACTATTCCGAACACGACGATCCCCCGAGAGTCGCTCCGTTGTGCGCCGCACTCGTGCGCGTGCGCGACGGGCATCGTATCGAGTGAACCGTTCACCCGTACGCACCCCACGTCACCCGTACGGACCGGGACATCATATTCTCTTTTCACCAGGGGCCCTATGCAGGAGGAACCTTGACGAATCGCCACATCTTCTGCACCAGTAACGTCACGAATCCCCTGCGCGCCGACTATCCACTTGGCGCACGATCCGCATCATGGTCGACCATAGGGATACGAATGAGATGCGGAACACCAAGGAACCGCGGTGAGAGGAGGCGTCCATGGGATCGGTGCGCAAGGCGAGTGCCTGGCTGGGCCTCGTAGAGGACAACGACGAGCGTTACTACGACGACGACGACGAGTACGCCGAGGGTGCACGGACCGGGACCGGCAATGCCTGGGTGACCGACCCACGGGTGCAGGTGGTCTCCGAGGCGGCCGAGGAGACGGGCCGCCGGATCGCCACAGTCACCCCGGACAGCTTCCGGGACGCCCGCGGCATCGGCGAACTCTTCCGGGACGGCGTCCCGGTGATCATGAACCTCACGGCCATGGACCCCTCGGACGCGAAGCGGGTCGTGGACTTCGCCGCGGGGCTGATCTTCGGACTGCGCGGGTCGATCGACCGCGTAGCCACCCGCGTCTTCCTGCTGACCCCGGCCGACACCCACGTGGTCAGCGGCGAAGCCGCCGGCCGACCGGCCGACGGCTTCTTCAACCAGAGCTGAGCAGGGCGCTCGCCGGATCGGTCCGGCCGGCGTCCCGTTCTACCGGAATGCGTCCAGACCGGTGAGCGCCTTGCCCAGCACCAGCTGGTGCATCTCCACGGTGCCCTCGTAGGTGAGCACCGACTCCAGATTCGTCGCATGCCGCATCACCGGGTATTCGAGCGAGATCCCGTTGGCGCCGAGAATGGTGCGTGACGTGCGGCAGATCTCGATCGCCTCCCGCACATTGTTGAGCTTTCCGAAACTGACCTGTTCCGGGCGGAGCCTGCCCGCGTCCATCCGACGGCCCAGATGGTGGGCGAGCAGGATGCCCTTGTGCAGTTCGACGGCCATGTCCGCGAGTTTGGCCTGAGTGAGCTGGAAGCCGCCGATCGGCCTCCCGAACTGTTCCCGGGTCTTCGCATAGTCGACCGCTGCCTCGAAGCTGGCTCGTGCCGCGCCCATGGCTCCCCAGACGATGCCGTAGCGGGCGTGGCCGAGGCAGCTGAGCGGGCCGCGCAGGCCGGTGACCCCGGGGAGTACGGCATCGGCGGGCAGCCGTACCTCGTCGAGCACCAGCTCACTGGTGACGGAGGCGCGCAGCGACCACTTGTGCTTGATCTCGGGCGCCGAGAAGCCGGGGGTATCGGTCGGCACGACGAAGCCGCGGATGCCCTCGTCGGTCTGTGCCCAGACGACGGCCACCCCGGCCACCGAGCCGTTGGTGATCCACATCTTGCGGCCGCTGAGGACCCAGTCTCCCCCGCTCCCGGCCTCGTCCGAGCGGGAGGTGCCCCCTGGTTCGCGCTTGGCGTACGTCCGCATCCCGGCCGGGTCGGAGCCGTGGTCCGGCTCGGTGAGCCCGAAGCAGCCGATGATCTCGCCGGCTGCCATCCCGGGCAGCCACCGCTCCTTCTGCTCCTCCGAGCCGAAGCGGTGGATGGCGTACATGGCGAGGGAGCCCTGGACCGAGACGAGCGAGCGGATCCCGGAGTCCGCCGCTTCGAGCTCCAGGCAGGCCAGTCCGTACTGAACGGCGGTGGCGCCCGCGCAGCCGTACCCCTGGAGGGACATGCCGAGGGCACCGATCGAACCGAGCTCGCGGGCCAGCTCACGGATGCCGGGCAGCTCGCCGTTCTCGTACCACTCGGCGATATGCGGCAGGACCCGGTCGGTGGCCCAGGCGCGGACGGTGGAGCGGATCGCGAGGTCCTCGGCGCCGAGCAGATCGTCGATGCCGATCGGGTCGGCGGGGTCGAACGGCGGCAGCTTCGACGGCTTCGCGGACTCAGCGGACTCGGTGGTGGACATGGGAGTGCCTCCGGCGGCTCGCACGGTACTAAAACTAGCAGTGTTAGTTATGGCGTCGTGCTGACGTTACGGCTCAGTGTGCCGCTCGTCCAGAGCCGGTGGCCTCGGCGGGTTGCCGCCGGACCGGGAGCGAACGGGGCCGGTTCGGACGGTCCTGTCCAGGGGCTCCCGGGGCGCCGTGGAACGCCCGGGCCTCACTGGACTCGCGGTCGTCCTGCACATCGCGCGGATCGCAGAGAACCCGCGGCGGGCACTCCATCACCCGCGGCAGCCGCAGCGCGGCGAGCGCGCCGAGCAGCAGCAGCCCCGCACTGACCAGCAGCGTGACATGCAGACCGTTGACGAAGGCGTGCCGGGCGGTGCTGCGCAGCACCTCGCCCAGCGGACCGCCCAGCTGGGACGCCACCTGATAGGCCTCGCCCAGCGAGTGGGAGGCGGCGGTGGAGGCCTCGGCGGGAACGCCCGCCCCGGAGAGCCTGGCCAGCCCGGGGGTGTAGGCGGCGTTCATCACGCTGCCGAGCAGCGCGATCCCCATACCCGCTCCCAGCTGGTACGAGGTCTCGCCGATGGCCGCCGCGCCACCAGCCCGGTCGGCGGGGGCCTCGCTGAGCATCGATTCGTACGCACCGAAGAGCGTGGACTGGAGCCCGAAGCCGAGTACGACGAACGCAACGGTCAGCAGACCGGGCCGGTCGTGCTGCCCCATCAGGGTCAGGATCAGCACCGAGGCCGCCGTGAGCACGAAGCCCCAGCCGACCATCCGGCGCGGGCCGATCCGGCGCAGGGTGTACGAGCCGGTGGCGCCCGCCGCCATCGCGGCGAAGGTGAGCGGCAGCAGCCGCAGACCGGTCTCCAGCGGGCTGAGGCCCAGGACCAGCTGGAGGTACTGGACGGCGATCAGTTCGAGACCGACCAGCGCCAGCATGGCGAGGACGATGCAGCCGACCGCGGTGGAGAAGGCGGGTCTGGCGAACATCCCGATGTCGATCAGTGGATGCGTACGGCGCTTCTGCCGTCGTACGAACGCGACGAGCAGCGCGCCGCCCAGGAACAGCGGTACGAGGGTGGCGAGGACGAAAATGCCCCCGCCGGTGCCCGCGCGCTTCACACCGAGGACCACACCGAGTACTCCGGCCGCGGCCATCAGCGCGCCGAACACGTCCCAGGGGCCGTCATTGCTGCCCCGTGATTCGGGCAGCAGCAGCCGGCCGACCGGAAGGATGAGGGCCATCAGCGGGATGTTGATCAGAAAGACCGAGCCCCACCAGAAGTGCTCGACGAGGAAGCCGCCGATGACCGGTCCGATGGCCGCGCCGACAGCGGCGACCGCGGTCCACACCCCGATGGCGACGGCCCGTTCACGCCGGTCGGGGAAGACCTGGCGGAGGATCGACAGCGTCGCCGGCATGATCATCGCGCCGCCGACCCCGAGCAGGGCGCGCGCCGCTATGAGTACGCCCGGACTGTCGGCCATCGCGGCAACCGCGGAGGCGACCGCGAAGAGGGCGTAGCCGAGCAGCAGTATGCGGCGGCGGCCGACCCGGTCACCAAGGGTGCCGAAGAGGATCAGCAGTGAGGCGCAGACCAGTGGATAGGCGTCGACGATCCAGAGCAGACCGACGGCACTCGGCCGCAGGTCCTCGGTGACGGCGGGGACGGCGACGTGCAGCACGGTCGCGTCGAGCGCCACGAGCAACAGGCTGAGGCAGAGGACGACCAGGACGACCCATCGGTTGGCACCGTCGGCGGCTGCGCGCAGCCGGAGTCGGGCTGTGGTCGTCCCGGACATGCATGTACCTCCCAAAAGGCCTCGCGCTCGGCAGGCCAACCGGGGATGCAGCGTCTGCTGCCCCTCCAGGCCCGGCATCGACGGGCGAGTGATCCGCGTCAGCGTACGCGAGTTCGGCGTGGCCACACGTGGTCCATCTCATACCGCGGCGGACCACGGAGTGTGGCGTACGCCACGCCGGATCCCGCAGCCGGCCCGGCCGGACGGCGCCCGTCGCCGCCGTGGACGCACACCGGACTCGCCCCGTGACCGCCCCAGCACCGTCCGTTCACCCGGACGTGACGGCCGGAGAAATGCATACCGCATCGATTTTTGTTATTCACGGACACTCAAACACCCTTCCGAAATGAGTGCGGGAAAATAGATCGGAAGGTCGCCGGGATTCACCGAACGGTCAGGAAAAGATGCCCGGCTGAGACATAGTCCACATCACATCGTCATCACAAAGCGGCCGGATCGACCGGAACGCGCACTCACTCGCTGTAACGTCGATTGGGTGCGTACCGACATCTTTGCCCGGCTGGACCGGGAGCCGGAACCGCCGAAGATAGAGCCACCGCGGATGAGCCGTCACCGCATCGCTCTCTTCGGCGGGACGTTGGCGTTCTATCTCGCCATCGTCTTTGCCGTACTGATCGGCTCCTGGCTGGTGACCCTGGACTGGAAGGTCATGCTGTTCCGGCCCTACCAGCAGTGGCCCGGAATCCACGCCTTCCTCGACTACTACGTCGTACTGGGCCAGCGAGGCCCCACGGCCGTGATGGTCGCCTGCTGGCTCGGCTGGCGCTCCTGGCGGCAGCACACGCTGCGGCCCCTGCTGACGCTGGGCGCCTCACTGCTGCTGCTCAACCTGACGGTGGGTGCGGTCAAGCTCGGCCTGGGCCGGCTCGGCCCGCACTACGCGACCCAGATCGGCTCCGCCGAGCTCTTCGCCGGCGGCGATATATTCCCGTCCGGGCACACCGCCAACGCGGTCGTGACCTGGGGAATCCTCGCCTACCTGGCCACCACCCCGAGGGCCAGGCGCTATCTGTCGGCCCTCTCGGCAGTGGTCTCGCTCGGGGTCGGGCTCACGACCGTCTATCTCGGCACGCACTGGCTCAGCGATGTGCTGCTGGGCTGGACCGCGGGACTGCTGATCCTGCTGGGCCTGCCGTGGGTCGAGCCGCTGATCACCCGCGCCGAGGACTGGATCTTCGCGGTGCGCGAGCAGTGGCGCGCGCGGGGCAGGGCAGTGCCTTCGGTGCCTGTCGCGGCCGGCGGCCCCCGGACCGTGCTGCTGCCGCAGCGCGCCGGTGCCGACGCCTTGGACGAGGACCCGGCGCTCGAACCGGTCGCCGCGGGAAGCCACGCGGGGGCCGCGGCCCCCGCGGCGGGTGCCCGGCCACGGGCCCATACGACGCACACGGTGCGCTCGGAGCGGACGCCCAGCACCCCGGCCGGCAGCCGCCGCCCGCCGCACGCGGACCGTACGCCGCGCGGCGGCACCAGCCCGGCCCGCCCGATGAGCGGCGGCTGACGGACCGAACCCCCACGCGTCGGGGACGGTACGCACAGCCTCGCCCCGCACAGTCAAGGCCCCGACCTCGGTCGGGGCCTTGCTCGTGTCGCGGGTCTGTCGCAGCCGCTGTGGGTCTCAGCCCACCCAGCAGCGGGTCACGACGGCGTCGTCGACCTCGAAATTGATCCGTCCGGCCCGGTACTCCATGGTGATGATCGCGCCCGGCGGCAGCGATCTGACGCTGCTCCAGCCACGCGCACGGGCCCTCCGCTCGGCGGCTTCGGCGGCGAGGCCGACGTACGCGCCGGGTGTGTCGTCGGGCTGTGCGGGAGGAGTCGGTATAGGTGCCATGTCTCTCACCGTAGGCGGCCCCGGACGGGTACGGAAGCCTGGCTCCGGCGGCGGCGCGGCATCCTCACGTACGCCACCGGTCACGCTTGTGTCACAGGATCACTACACACGTTTACTCGAACTGGTTCACTCGAACGTGCGGTCCGTAAGCCGACGCACAGTAATCGCAGAAGCCGAAGAATGATCTCGGAACGGACGGAGAAACCAAACAAATTTCGGCATCCCAGGTAGTGGAAATTCCCGTCCCGGGCGGTGTACGGAAAATGAAACCGAGCACCGGGAATTCACGCTTCCTTATGGCGTACTTATCTTTTGGACACGATATCCACACCATCGGACCGGGACGGCCGCCCACATCCACCCGTATACCGGACACAGCGAGTTGACAGACGAAAGAGCGCGGCACGGTTCAGTCGAGCGCCCGGGACAACCGGTCCCGGGCGGTCCTGATCGCGTCGGTGAGCTCCTGCGGCTCGACGACTTCGAAGTCGAAGCCCATGAGCATCACATGGATCACCAGAACGTCCAGACCGGCCGCCCCGGTGCGCAGCAGGCAGCTGTCCTCGTCGATCCGCTCCAGCACACCCGAGGACGGCGAGATCCGCTCGGCCGCCCGCTCGACGGGCACCTTCAGCCGGATCACGGCACGCGCCGTGTACGCGGCGGTGGAGACGCCCTTGGAGACATACGCGGCCAGGTCTTCGGCGGGCGGGCGGCGCGGGACGAAACGGGGACCGTGCGGCGGTGCGGGGGTGATCCGGTCCGCCCGGAAGGTACGCCAGTCCGCGCGGTCCAGGTCCCAGGCGACGAGATACCAACGGCGCTCCGTGCACACCAGCCGGTGGGGTTCGACGGTCCGGCGCGATACGGAGCCGTCATGGGCGCGGTACGCGAAGCGCAGCCGCTCGCCGTCCCGGCAGGCCCCGGCCAGCTCGGTGAGAACCCCCGAATCGACGGTCGACGCGTCGGGGCCGCGCAGCATGGGCACGGTGAAGGCGCCCAGCGCGCTCACCCGCCGGCGCAGCCTGTTCGGCAGTACCTGCTCGAGCTTGGCGAGTGCGCGTACGGAGGTCTCCCCGATGCCCTCCACACCGTTGCCGGCCGCTGTGCGCAGCCCGACCGCGACCGCGACGGCCTCCTCGTCGTCGAGGAGCAACGGCGGCAGCTCGGCCCCGGCACCGAGCTGGTAGCCGCCGCCGGTGCCAGGGCTTGCGTTGACGGGATAGCCGAGCTCCCGCAGCTTGTCGACGTCGCGCCGGACGGTCCGGGGGGTGACGCCGAGCCGGTCGGCGAGCTCGGCGCCGGACCAGTCCCGGTGGGCTTGCAGCAGTGAGAGCAGGCGCAGCAGTCGTGCCGAGGTCTCCAACATGGGACGAGTCTGCCAGCGGTTGCGGACAGCCTGCGTCCGCAATCCGGATCGTCCTGCTGCGGGGCCCGGCTCCAGCCGCGCTCAACGCATAGACGACTTTCAGCCACTGGATACATTCGCTGTTTTCCTGATTTGTCGACCTGTCGTCGCACCCTCCCCTTCCTCGCCCGGTCTCGCCGATACGGGTTCGATCAGCGGGTATTGACCGGGAGTAAACCCATCGGTCCCCCGATTCACCCTCTGCGCCGGATGGTTCGATTCCGTTCCTTTTCCCGCGTGACCCCGGCCGCAGCTCACCCGTTGTCTGTTCATGAGCCGGGAACCGCCCGGCGCACGCACCGAGTTCGAGGAGCCACCCGTGCCGCGCATGCTCGACGTCAGCGAGGACGTACGCGCCGAGATCGGCGATGCCGAAGCCGATCGGCTGCTCGTCGGCGACAACGCCCCAGGCAGCTACGACTGCACCTCCTGCCGCACTCCGGGCGACTCGGAGCAGGAGCGCACCAGCACGGTGCTGTTCGTCGGCGACGAGACCGCCGTGCTCGCCTTCGCCCACGCGACCTGCATCCCCTCCCAGGTGGTCCAGGTCTCCGAGGAGCAGCTGCAGGGCGCCGTGCGCAGCATCACCGGCAGCGAGCCGGAGACCCCGGAGGGCCTCATGCCCGAGCAGGCCGTCCTGGGCATCACCAGCGGGCTCGTCCTGATCGATGACGAGCTCCACCCGGCGCTGGTCGTCGAGCCGACCGGCGCGATCACCCGCCCCGGCGCGTACGGCAGCGGGGGCGACGAGTTCCTGCAGCTTCTGCTGGAACAGGGCTTCCACCCGGTCCACCGGATGGACCAGGTGCCCGCCGTACTGCACGGCTGGTCGATCCTGCTCGCCATGGGCCAGCTGCACGCCGTCCTCCAGCCGGGGACGGGCGGCGGCGCCCCGGTCGCCTGGTGGCAGGCACATGCACCACTGCAGGTCACCGAGGGCTGGCGGGCCGCGGCCAACAAGTCTCAGACCGTGCTCGTCTTCGCCGCTCCGGTCGGATCGATCGGCCAGCAACCCCGCGAGGACCTGCTGCGCGACGCCCTGGAGAAGGCCGCGGCCAGCGGCCTCCTGGTCGCGGCCGCGATGCCGCTGGCCGGGACCTGATCATGTCCGTACGCTCCTCGCACCCCCGGCGAACAGCTATTTCTCCGCCGGGCCCGCATCCGACGGCCGATGGGGTCGTTGGCACATACGTGCACTCATACGACCCCTCCCACCAGCGCCCGAGCCCGATCCCTGCCATGCGTCCGTCGCAGGACCGCTCGGGCGGTCAGTCCCACACCCCGATCTACGACGCGCTGTACTCCGAGTACCGCCGGTCGTTCCGGGCGCTGCCAGGTGATCGGAGCGGCGAGGAGAACCTGGGCTTCGTGGCGTTCGGGAACAATATGTTCGGCAGCCGGGCCCCGCTGAGCGGCCACTCCGGCCACTCCGGCCCGGGCGCGCACACCGGAAGCCTCGGTTCCTGGCAGCGGGTCGGCCGGCACGCCGGGCGCCCCCAGCCGGCGGCGCTGCCCCCGGGATCCCGGGGAGCCTGACCGTACGGCGAAGCCCGGGCACGACGAAGCCCCGCACCGTTCACAGCAGGGACGGTACGGGGCTTCGTCATGTCCGGCCCCATGCGGCCGGAACGGGGCTGATCAGGCCCGCGTCACTTCTTGCGGCCGCGCTTCTCGCGGACCCGCACCGAGATGTGGATCGGGGTGCCCTCGAAGCCGAACTCCTCGCGCAGCCGGCGCTCGACGAAGCGGCGGTAGCCGTGCTCGAGGAAGCCGGAGGAGAAGAGCACGAACCGCGGCGGCTTGGTGCCGGCCTGGGTGCCGAAGAGGATGCGGGGCTGCTTGCCGCCGCGGACCGGGTGCGGGTGGGAGGCGACGATCTCACCGAGGAAGGCGTTCAGCCGACCGGTCGGGATCCGGGTCTCCCAGCCCTCGATCGCGGTCTCGATCGCCGGGACCAGCTTCTCCATGTGGCGGCCGGTGAGGGCCGAGACGTTGACCCGGGGGGCCCACGCGATCTGCGCGAGCTCCGTCTCGATCTCGCGCTCCAGGTAGTAGCGGCGCTCCTCGTCGAGGGTGTCCCACTTGTTGTACGCGACCACGAGCGCGCGCCCGGCCTCCACGGCCATGGTGATGATGCGCTGGTCCTGCACGCTGATGGACTCGCTGGCGTCGATCAGGACGACGGCGACCTCGGCCTTCTCGACGGCGGCCGCGGTACGCAGCGAGGCGTAGTAGTCCGCGCCCTCCTGGAGGTGGACGCGGCGGCGGATACCGGCCGTGTCGATGAACTTCCAGGTGATGCCGCCGAGCTGGATCAGCTCGTCGACCGGGTCACGGGTGGTGCCGGCCATTTCGTTGACGACGACCCGGTCCTCGTTCGCCACCTTGTTCAGCAGCGAGGACTTGCCGACGTTCGGACGGCCGATGAGCGCGATCCGGCGCGGGCCGCCGAGCGCGGTGCCGAAGCGCTGGGCCGGGGCCTCGGGCAGTGCTTCGAGGACGGCGTCGAGCAGGTCACCGGTGCCACGGCCGTGCAGCGAGGAGACCGGGTGCGGTTCGCCGAGACCGAGCGACCAGAGCGCGGTGGCGTCGGCCTCGCCGCTCTGGCCGTCGACCTTGTTGGCGCACAGCACGACGGGCTTGCCGGCCCGGCGCAGCAGCTTGACGACGGCCTCGTCGGTGTCGGTCGCGCCGACGGTCGAGTCGACGACGAAGACGACCGCGTCGGCGGCCTCGATCGCGTACTCCGCCTGGGCGGCGACGGAGGCGTCGATGCCCAGCACGTCCTGCTCCCAGCCGCCGGTGTCGACGACCTTGAAGCGGCAGCCGGCCCATTCGGCCTCGTACGTGACACGGTCCCGGGTGACGCCGGGCTTGTCCTCGACGACCGCCTCGCGGCGGCCGATGATCCGGTTCACCAGGGTCGACTTGCCGACGTTGGGGCGGCCGACGACGGCAAGGACGGGCAGCGGGCCGTGACCCGCTTCGTCGATCGCGCCCTCGACGTCCTCGACGTCGAAGCCCTCCTGCGCGGCGAGCTCCATGAACTCCGCGTACTCGGCGTCGCCAAGCGCTCCGTGCTCGTGGTCCGAGCCGTCGGAGTGAATCTGGTCGTTCATGAAGTCCGTTCCTCTTTGCATCATCATCGATGGACCACGATCACGCGGCCCACTACTCAAGTCTTACCTAGCGCCCGGTGAAACGCCTGGCGTTCTCCAGGTGCGAGGTCAGCCGTGCCTGGATCCGTACGGTCGCCTCGTCCAGCGCCTTCCGGGTCCGCAGGCCACTTCCGTCGCCCGCGTCAAAGGGATCGCCGAAGACGACGTCGACCCCGCTGCGCAACGGCGGCAGTGCCGATATCAACCGTCCGCGGCGCTCGGTGCTTCCCATGACGGCCACGGGCACGATCGGCGCCCCGCTGCGTACCGCGAAGTACGCGAGCCCGGCCCGCAGCGAGGCGAAGTCTCCTTCGCCCCGGGTGCCCTCCGGGAAGATCCCGAGCACCCCGCCGTTCTCCAGTACACCGAGGGCCTGGGTGATGGCGGTGCGGTCGGCGCTCGTACGGTCCACCTTCAGCTGACCGATTCCGCGCAGGAACGGGTCGAGGGGGCCGACGAACGCCTCTTTCTTGATCAGGAAGTGGACGGGCCGGGGCGCGGTGCCCATCAGCATCGGTCCGTCGATGTTGTGGGAGTGGTTCACCGCGAGTATGACGGGTCCGGAGGCGGGTACCCGCCACGCACCGAGGACGCGGGGCTTCCACAGCCCGTACATCAGCCCGATGCCGATCCCGCGCCCGACCGCCGCTCCGCGCAGCGTGGGCGTGCCCGAGGCTGCGGTCACTTCCCGGCCCGCTTCTCCTCGACAAGGGTGACGACGCACTCGATGACCTGCTGCAGGGTCAGGTCGGTGGTGTCCACCTCGACCGCGTCGTCCGCCTTGGCGAGCGGCGAGGTCTTGCGGCTGGAGTCCGCGGTGTCCCGCTTTATCAGCGCCTCCTTGGTGGTGGCGAGATCGGAGCCCTTCAGCTCTCCGCTGCGGCGGGCCGCGCGGGCCTCCGGGGAGGCGGTCAGGAAGATCTTGAGGTCGGCGTCGGGCAGCACGGTGGTGCCGATGTCACGGCCCTCGACGACGATGCCGATCTCGGCGGCCGCGGCGATGGACCGCTGCAGCTCGGTGATCCGGGCACGCACCTCGGGGACCGCGCTGACGGCGCTGACCTTCGAGGTGACCTCCTGCGTACGGATCGGGCCTGCGGCGTCCTCGCCGTCGACCGTGATCGTCGGGGCAGCCGGGTCCGTGCCGGAGACGATGACCGGCTTCGACGCGGCGGTCGCGACCTCCACGGCGTCCTGCACGTCGATGCCGTTGTTCAGCATCCACCAGGTGATCGCCCGGTACTGGGCACCGGTGTCCAGGTAGCTCAGGCCGAGCTTGGCGGCGACGGCCTTCGACGTGCTCGACTTGCCGGTGCCGGAGGGCCCGTCGATGGCGACGATCACTGCGGCCGGGGCCGTCCGGGCTGCGGCGCTTACGGTTTCCACGGTGGTGGACACCTTCCTGGTACACGGGGTGGGCGGGACGAGGGCGCGCGAACCCGCCCCGCACAAGGTTACCGAGTGTCGGGACGGTCCTTTGCACCCCTGTGGACAACTGCCGCGGACCCCGGCCGCCTGGGGCCTACTGGCGGATCGACCAGCCCCGCTCGCGAAGCGCCGAGGCGAGTGCCGGGGCCACGCTCGGCTCGACCATCAGCTGCACCAGGCCGGCCTGCTGCCCGGTGGCGTGCTCGATACGGACGTCCTCGACGTTGATCCCGGCCTTGCCCGCGTCCGCGAAGATCCCGGCCAGCTCGCCCGGCCGGTCGCTGATGAGCACGGCCACGATGTCGTATGCCGCCGGGGCCGCCCCGTGCTTCCCGGGGACCCTGACCCGGCCCGCGTTGCCGCGGCGCAGGACGTCCTCGATGGAGTCGGTGCCTTCGCGGCGCTTGTCGTCGTCGCCGGACTGGAGGCTGCGCAGCGCCCGGACCGTCCCCTCGAGATCGGCGGCGACCCCGGCGAGCACGTCCGCGACCGGTCCGGGGTTGGCGGAGAGGATCTCCACCCACATCCGGGGATCGGAGGCCGCGATCCGGGTGACATCCCTTATGCCCTGGCCACAGAGGCGTACGGCCGTCTCGTCGGCCTCCTCCAGCCGGGCGGCGACCATCGACGAGATCAGCTGCGGGGTGTGGGAGACGAGGGCGACGGCCCGGTCGTGGGCGTCGGCGTCCATGACGACCGGGACGGCGCGGCAGAGCGCGACCAGCTCCAGGGCGAGGTTGAGGACCTCGGTGTCGGTGTCCCGGGTCGGCGTGAGGACCCAGGGACGGCCCTCGAAGAGGTCGGCGGTGGCGGCGAGCGGGCCGGAACGCTCCTTGCCCGCCATGGGGTGCGTACCGATGTACGGCGTGAGGTCGACGCCGAGGGCTTCCAGCTCGCGGCGGGGGCCGCCCTTGACGCTGGCGACGTCGAGGTAGCCGCGGGCGATGCCGTCCCGCATGGCGGTGGCGAGCACCGAGGCCACATGGGCGGGCGGTACGGCGACGATCGCCAGGTCGACGCGGCCCTCGGGCGCCTCGTCCGTACCGGCGCCGAGCGCGGCCGCCGTGCGGGCCGACGCCGGGTCGTGGTCGACCAGGTGGACATGGATGCCGCGCCCGGCGAGGGCGAGGGCTGCGGAGGTGCCGACCAGGCCGGTTCCGATGACGACGGCAGTTCTCACTGGGCAATGTCCTTGCGGAGGGCGGCGGTGGCACCGAGGTAGACATGCTGTATCTCGGACTTCGCAAGGTACGTCTCGACATGGGCGAGGATGCGCACCACGCGGGGCATCGCCCCCACGATGTCGAGCTCCTGGGCGCAGATCAGCGGTACGTCGACGATGCCGATGCCCCGGGCGGCGGCGGCCGGGAAGTCGCTGTGCAGATCAGGGGTGGCGGTGAACCAGATGCTGATCAGGTCGTCGGCAACGAGGCCGTTACGCTCCAGGACGGCGGTGAGCAGGGCGCTGACCTGCTCGTCCATGTGTCCGGCCTCGTCCCGCTCCAGCTGGACCGCTCCACGGACCGCTCGTACCGCCACGTCTGGCTCCTCACTTCTTCGTGCGCTTCTCTTCATGCCGCTTCGCGCTTGTCGCGCCTGCCCTGTGCCCGCCTGCGTGATTTCAGCCTAGAGGGGCGGGGCGACGGGCGGCCGGGGTGCTCTGTGGGTGAGACGCGAGGTCAGCGGGGAGCGGCGGCAGTGTGCACGGCCAGCAGCATCCGCCAGATCCCGCCCGCCAGCTGCGCCGGGGTGGCATCGGTCCGGCCGTGCACCCAGTCGGCGAGGACACCGGTGAACAGTCCGGCGACGGCGCTCGCGATCAGGTCCTCCGCGGAGCCCGGAGGACGGCGACGGCGCAGTTCGCTGATGCTGCGCTGCCGCAGCTCCTGGTGCAGCAGCTCGCCGAGCGGTCCGCCGCCGCCGGCGCGCAGCAGGCTCCGGTAGACCTCGGCCCGGGTGCGGACTGCCGCCAGCAGGGCGACGAGCTCAGCGGGGGGCGCCTCGGGACCGGGCGGCACCTCGTCCCAGGCGTGCAGGGCCTCGACCGCCTGCCGGACGATCTCCGCGCAGGCGTCCACGGCCAGGGCGCGCAGATCGTCGTAGTGCAGATAGAAGGTGGCCCGGCCGACTCCGGCCCTGCGGACCACGTCGGAGACGCTGACCTCGTCGAGTGGCTGTTCCTCGCAGGCCGCGAGAAGCGCCTCGCGGAGCTTGCCGCGGGTGCGTGCCGTACGCGGATCTCCGCCGCCTGCCGTCGCTGCGGGCGTCATGGGCTCAGCCCGCGAGCAGGACGAGGACAAGGGCCGTGGCGGCGGGGGCCGCCTGGACGAGCAGGATCTTGCGGCTCACGGTGGCCGCTCCGTACACCCCGGCGACGATCAGGCAGCCGAGGAAGAAGATCTGCGCCTGGTACGCGACAGGGTCGCCCGCGATCAGACTCCAGACGAGTCCGGCGGCCATGAACCCGTTGTACAGGCCCTGGTTCGCGGCGAGCGTGGCGCTCTCCCGGGAGAACGCCGGGGTGGTGGCGAAGACCTTCCGGCCGCGCGCGGTGTCCCACAGGAACATTTCGAGCACCAGGAAATAGGCGTGGATCAGCGCGACCAGTGCGACCAGCACCTGGGCTGCGATGTGCATGGCGGATGGCCTCCCCTATCGATTTCCTGGACAACTGTACAGGAAATCGATACGGGGTTCGGCCGGCCCGGAACGCTCAGAGCGCCTGCGCCCGGATCAGGTCCTCGAGCGAGCCGCCCTTCGGGACCTCGCCCGCGGGGGTCAGCTTGTCGACCGCCTCGGGCAGCGACCTGGCGATGTCGTCGGCCGCCTGCTCCGTCGACACCCCCGCATCCTGGGCGACCTTCTGCAGGGTTTCGTCCGGCAGGGCCTGCGCGATCTGGGCACCGCTCACCGGTTTGTTCTCACCGGTCCCGACCCAGGACTGGGCCTGGTCGAGAAGGCCGGACTTGGTCAGCATCCCGATCAGGCCCTCAAGAGCGTTCGCACCGCCACCGGCCCCGCCGCCCGTGTTGCCGCCCAGCGTGCCCAGCAGTGCTCCGAGGATGTTCCCGGCGTTGCCGGAACCCCCGCCCTGGCTTCCGCCGCCCAGCAAGCTGCCCAGCAGACTGCCGAGGTCGTTTCCTGCCATGGTTCTGCCCTTCCGAAGGGGACGGATTATCGACAATGTCGATCAGAACCAGGGCTTCTGCCACTCGGGGCCCGACGGCCGCCGTCGGACCGACGGCCAAGGACATCCGCCGGCAACACGACCTCGGCGACCTCCGCGTCCGCACCGCAGCGCGTGCTGTCCTCCTGCCCGGACGACGAAGCACACGAGGCCCCCTCGCGTACCCTCACCCGCATGATCACCCCCGATGCCGAGACTCTCGTACGCGATCACACGGTCTACTCCTGTGTGATGGGCTCACGTGCGTTCGGGCTGGCCACGGGCGACAGCGACACCGACCGGCGCGGTGTCTTCCTGGCGCCGACCCCGCTGTTCTGGCGGTTCGACAAACCGCCGACGCATGTCGAGGGCCCGGCGCAGGAGCAGTTCTCCTGGGAGCTGGAGCGTTTTTGCGAGCTGGCGCTGCGTGCCAACCCCAATGTGCTGGAGTGCCTCCACTCGCCGCTGGTGGAACGGGCCGACGCGGTCGGCCATGAACTCCTCTCCCTGCGCGGCGCGTTCCTGTCCCGCCTCGCCCACCAGACCTTCGTCCGCTACGCGCTGGGGCAGCGCAAGAAGCTGGAGGCGGATGTCCGGCAGTACGGTGCGCCGCGCTGGAAGCACGCCATGCATCTGCTGCGACTGCTGGCGAGCGGCCGGGATCTGCTGCGTACGGGCGAGCTGACGATCGAGGTGGGCGAGGCCAGGGAGGACCTGCTCGCGGTGAAGCGGGGCGAGGTCCCGTGGCCGGAGGTGGAGCGCCGCATGACGCGGCTGGCCGAGGAGAACGACGCGTCGGCACCGGGCTCCCCGCTGCCACCGGAGCCGGACCGGGCCCGGGTGGAGGACTTCCTCGTCCGCACCCGCAGAGCGTCCGCATCGTTGCCCGACAAGGGGTGACCGGCCACCCTGACCGGCGTCCGCGACGTCCCGGCGGACGAGCGCAGACGCACGACAACCGATCATGCCCTTCAGGCTGTGGGGGAGCTTGAGGACAGAGTCCCGAGCCCTTTCAACCGCGCTCGCACCACGAGCTCGTGCAGCCCGTCGAACCCTCCCGCGCCATCCGGCAGCCCCGACTCCGTCTGCGCCTCGTCCAGCACCCGATGCAGCGCCTCGACGTCCCGGGACACGACCGCACCGTCCACACCCTCCGCTCCCCCGTGCTCGGCCGCGGCCTTCGCCTCGATCAGCTCGGGCAGATACGCGGGCGCCGCCACGTCCCCCAGGAGCGTCGGCAGATGCGCGAGCACCTCGCCACTGCGCATCAGATGAATGCCGGTCAGCAGCGCCCGGAATGTGTAGAGCAGCGGTTTCAGTTCGCCGGTCCTCTCGAACAGCCGCCACTGCGTGTTCGAGAACCCCCGGTAGTGGTGCGCGTGGTTGCGCGTCAGTACCGCGGGCGCCAGCTCGATCAGTTCCGCGTGCAGCTCACTCGTGTGCACCACCAGCGGCGACAGCAGCTGCTCCAGCACATAGCCGTTCGGCTTCAGCATCAGCCGGACGAACTTCCGCAGATCGTGGGTGACGAGGTCCATCTCGACCCCTTCCCGGTCCCACATCCGCGAGCGCGTCTCGTCCGGTTCGCGCAGCCCCACCAGGTCCTCGGCCGGCAGGAGGTGGACCCCCCGCAGGTCCACGTCCGAGTCCCGGGACGGAAACCCGTACAGATGCGCCCCGGAGACCGTGGCGAACAGCAACGGTCCCGGCTCTTCGGCGAGGACCGGGCCGAGGTCCGTGACCGGCAGCCCGGCCTCGTGGAGGTGGATCGTTTCCGTACGCATGGGTCAAGAGTCCCAGAGCGCCCCCAGCGACAGCAGGTCGCTGCGGTACTCGATCCGCTCCGACCACTCCTTGGGCCACGCCCCGGCCCCCAGATGCGCCCCGGCCAGCGCCCCGGTCAGGCAGCCGATGGAGTCCGAGTCGCCGCGGGTGCAGGCGGCCCGGCGCAGTGCGGTGACCGGTTCGTCGGGGAAGAGCAGGAAGCAGTGCAGGGCCGTGGCGAGGGCGTCCTCGGCGATCCAGCCGTCGCCGGTCGCCTCGCACGGGTCGGTCTCCGGTGACGGGTCGCGCAGGGCGTCCTGGACGCGGGACAGTGCGGTCAGGCACTCGTCCCAGCCGCGCTGGATGTAGCTCTCGCCCGAGTCGTCACCCGCGTACCGCCACAGGTCGCCGAGCCAGCGCGTGAGGTAGCGGCTGCTGCTCTCGTACGCGTACGAACGCAGCTGCCCGATCAGCCCCGTCGGCTCCGCACCCTGCGCCAGCAGATATACCGCCCGTGCCATCAGGTCGGAGGCGGCGAGCGCCGTGGGATGGCCGTGTGTGAGGGCGGCCTGCAACTGTGCCGCACCGGAGCGCTGTTCCTCGCTCAGCCCCGGTACGAGCCCGACCGGCGCCACCCGCATATTGGCGCCGCAGCCCTTGGAGCCGGTCTGGCTGGCCTCCTGCCAGGGCCGTTCGCTGTCGAGCAGCCGGCAGGCGCTCATACAGGTGCGGCCGGGGGCGCGGTTGTTGTCCGGCGAGTGGTACCAATCGACGAACTCCTCGCGCACCGGCCGGACCAGCCGCAGCGGGGTGAGCAGTCCGCGGTCCATGGCGGTGCGGATGCCCCGCGCGAGGGCCAGCGTCATCTGCGTGTCGTCGCTGACGAACGCGGGGTTCGGCAGCCGCATCTGCCGCCACGGCCCGCACTTGGCGAGGATCGACGGCACATTGTTGAACTCGGTCGGGAAGCCCAGCGCGTCGCCGAGCGCGAGCCCGGTCAGTGCGCCGGTGGCGGCCTGTTTGGTGATGGTCCGGGTCACGATCATGCGCTTCGTCCTTCCGGTCGCAGAAGTGGAGGGTGCAGGGCGGTGGCGGCACCCGCCCGGTACAGAGCAGCCGGCTTCCCCCGTCCGCCGGTGCGGCGCGGTGATCCCTCCACGGCCTGGACGAAGCCGGGCGTGGTGAGGACCTTGCGCCGGAAGTTGGGCCGGTCGAGCTCGACGCCCCAGACCGTCTCGTACACCTGCTGGAGCTCGCCCAGGGTGAATTCGGCCGGGCAGAAGGCCGTCGCGATGCAGGTGTACTCGAGTTTGGCGCCGATCCGGTCGTGCGCGTCGGTGAGGATGCGGTCGTGGTCGAAGGCGAGCGCGCCTAGTGCTCCGGCGTCCCACCAGCGGGCGTTGGCCGCGTCCCCGCCGCCACGCGGCTCGGGCAGATCGGGAATGAGTGCGGTATACGCGACGGAGACGACCCGCATCCTGGGGTCGCGGTCCGGATCGCTGTAGGTGCGCAGCTGCGCCAGGTGGAGTGCGGAGACGGTTGCCTCGGTCAGCCCGGTCTCCTCCGCGAGCTCCCGGCGGGCGGCGTCCTCGGCGGACTCGCGGGGCAGCACGAAGCCGCCGGGCAGCGCCCAGTGGCCCTTGTACGGGTCCTCGCCGCGCTCGACGAGCAGGACGTGCAGCCGGCCGTCGCGGACCGTGAAGACGGCGAGGTCGACGGTGACCGCGAACGGTTCGAAGGCGTACGGGTCGTAGCCCTCGGGGGCGCCGGTGCTCATCGTCGCTCCGGGAGGGGTGCCGCGAAGTCCCAGCCCGCCGCGAGCACGGCGTCGACGGCGTCGACCGCGGCGTCCAGGCGTTGCCGGTGCGGTCCGGTGAGTTCGATGAACTGCCGCCCGGTACGGATGAGTTCGGCCCGGAAACGGTCGGTCATCCAGGGCCGCAGCTCCTCGCCGTCGCGCAGCCCGTCGTCCTCGAAGGCGACGCCCTCGTGGTCGGTGAGCAGCCACAGGTGATGGGCGACCCGGTCGGCGGTCTCCTCGACGCGCGGGTTGCGGCCTCCGATGTACCGCTCGTGCCAGACGGTGGTGGCGAAGGAGTCGGTGTCGCAGAAGAGTACCGGGGACCCGGTCCGGGCAGCCGCCTCCTCCTTGGCGTTCTGGGCTGCGGCGATCAGCGGGAAGTCGTCGGTGGTGAAGGCGACGTCCTCCCACTGCGCCCGGGGCCACCGGGTGCGCAGCGCGGCCAGCTTCTGTTCGCTGAACTCCCGCCCGTACTCGGCGACATACCGGGTCTGTGCCCAGACGCCGCCGCGCCGGCGGTAGTGATCGGTGAGGGCCTGCGCCATCGTGGTGGTGCCGGTGGACTCGGCGCCGAGGACGACGATGCGGCGGGTGAGCGCGGCCCGTACGGGCGGTTCGAGGAAGTCCCAGCAGCCGACCGGGTCCTTGCGGACGGCTGTGCCGGAGACCGCGAAGACCGTACGGTCGGGGTCGACGCAGACGGATTCGGCACCGAACCGGCGGGCCAGTTCGTCCCCGTACGGCTCCGAGGTGAAGACGGCATCGACCTTCTCCGGGACGGCCCCCTTGAAGACGGCCATGTGGGCATCCCAGATCGCCGGGTCGTGGAGATCCATCCGGGTGTCGTCGACGGCGCCGACGACCCGTACGTCCGGGTGCACCTCCCGCATCCAGGCCATCCGGTCGGCGAGGGGGACGGACTCGACGGAGGCGGCGCAGACCAGGACGGTCAGCCGCTCGCAGCGGTCCTGGGCGGTGCGGACGAGGTGGTGATGGCCGGCGTGCGGCGGATAGAACTTGCCGAGCAGGAGCCCGTGACTGAACCGCGTCACCCTGCCACCTCCGCCAACTCCCGCTGAGGAACGTAGAGATCACGCTTCCAGTTGCGCAGTCCGACCAGGCACAGCGTCAGAAAGCCGGCGTACAGCAGGGAGGTCAGATAGAGCTCCTTGTAGGCGTACAGCGGGATGTACACGATGTCGGCGGCGATCCACAGCCACCACGACTCGACGAGCTTTCGGCACTGCCCGTACGTCGCAGCCAAGGACAGCGCGGTCGTCAGGGCATCCCAGAACGGCACGGTCGAGTCGGTGGCGTGGCTGAGGAGAACAGTCAGACCGGCGGTCCCCAGCACCCCTGCCGCGCACAGCCGGATCCATTCGGTGCGGCTGGTGCTGCGCACCGGCAGGTCCGGCGAGCCTGGTCCACCCCCGTGGGTCCAGGTCCACCAGCCGTACGCGGCGAGGGCGATGAAGACGATCTGCAGGCCGGCGTCGGCGTACAGACCGGACCGGGTGAACAGCAGGATGAAGAAGAGGTTGTTGGCGATGCCGATCGGCCAGTTGGCGAGATGCTGGCGGGCCACGAGCCAGACGCACAGCGCCCCACTGCCGAAGCCGAGCACCTCGGTCCAGCCGACCGGGGTGTCCAGGACTGTCACCAGGGGTTGCTGCAGGGGATCGAGGATGTCCGCGAGACTCACGCCCGCCTCCTTAATAGTCAACTTGACTATAAAGGCGATTCGACGGCAACAAAAGGCCCGCGGCCGGTTTCCTGTTCGAAAATCGAAACCAGGAACCGGCCGCGGGCCGTACAGCGGACGCCGGACGCGGACTACAGACCGACCTCGCCCATCAGCATGCCCACCTCGGTGTTGGTGAGGCGGCGCAGCCAGCCGGACTTCTGGTCGCCCAGCGGGATCGGCCCGAAGGACGTCCGCACCAGCCGCTCGACCGGGAAGCCGGCCTCGGCCAGCATCCGGCGGACGATGTGCTTGCGGCCCTCGTGGAGGGTGACCTCGACCAGGTAGTTCTTGCCGGTGTTCTCGACGACGCGGAAGTGGTCGGCGCGGGCGTACCCGTCCTCCAGCTGGATGCCGTCCTTGAGGTGCTTGCCCAGGTCGCGCGGGAGCGGTCCCTGGATGGCGGCCAGGTAGGTCTTCTTCACGCCGTACTTCGGGTGGGTCAGCCGGTGGGCCAGCTCGCCGTGGTTGGTGAGCAGGATGATGCCCTCGGTCTCGGTGTCCAGCCGGCCGACGTGGAAGAGCCGCGTCTCACGGTTGGTGACGTAGTCGCCGAGGCACTGGCGGCCGTCAGGGTCCTCCATCGAGGAGACGACACCGGCGGGCTTGTTCAGCGCGAAGAAGAGGTACGACTGGGCGGCGACGGTCAGACCGTCGACCTTGATCTCGTCCTTGTGCACATCGACGCGCATGCCCTGCTCGACGACGATCTCGCCGTTGACCTCGACGCGGGACTGCTCGATCAGCTCCTCGCACGCACGGCGCGAGCCCATGCCGGCCCTGGCCAGGACCTTCTGCAGACGCTCGCCCTCCTGCTCGGCGCCCGGGTGGGTCTTGGGCGTCTTGATGTCGGGCTTGTTCGCGTACCTGTCCCGGTTGCGCTGCTCGATCTTGGCGTCGAGCTCGCGCGAGCGGGACGGGGCGCCCTGCGGTCCACGCCGCGGGCCGCCGCTCCTCGCGCCGCCCTGCGGGGGCTTCGGACCGCCCTTGGCGCCACCGCGGGCTGCGGCGCCGCGGCCCTTGCGGGGGCCTTCGCCGCTCTTCTCGCCGGCCCCGGTGCCGCCCACGTCGTAGCGGCGCTCCTCGGGGCGGGGCTTGCGGGGACGCTTGTCCTGCCTGTCGTCGCGCCCGGCGCCGCCACCCCGGGGGTTCCGGTTGCCGCCGCTCTTGCCGCTGCCGCTTCCGCTGTTCCTGCCACTGCTTCGCATCAAAATTCCGTCTTGTCGTCTGCGTGAGTATCCGGGGTGTCCGGTGCGTCCGGATCGAACGACGGCACACCCTCTAGCGTCTCAGCCTCGATCGCGTCCGCCTCGGGGAGGAAGGGCGCGAGCTCCGGGAGCTCATCCAGGCCACGTAGGCCCATCCGCTCCAGAAAGTAGTTCGTCGTCCTGTACAGGATCGCACCTGTTTCGGGTTCCGCGCCCGCTTCCTCGACCAGGCCCCTCTGCAGGAGGGTCCGCATCACGCCGTCACAGTTCACGCCGCGTACCGCAGACACCCTCGATCGGCTGACCGGCTGGCGGTACGCGACCACTGCGAGGGTCTCCAGAGCCGCCTGGGTGAGGCGGGCCTGCTGGCCGTCCAGCACGAAGCCCTCGACCGCCTCCGCGTACTCCGGGCGCGTGTAGAAGCGCCAGCCGCCCGCGACCAGCCGGAGATCGAAACCGCGGCGCTGCACGGTGTACTCGTCGGCCAGCTCCCGCAGCGCGTCAGCGACGGCCCGCCGGGGCCGCTCCAGCACCTTGGCGAGGTGTTCCTCGGTGGCGGGTTCGTCGACGACCATGAGAACGGCCTCGAGGGCGGGCTTGAGCTCAAGATCCGCGACGGTGCTCGCACCGGTGGGGCGCTGCTCGCTCATGCCTGCACATCCTCTTGTACGTCCATGTCCTGCACCTCTTGATCGAACTCGTCCGTCACCGCGGGCTCGGCCGCCTCGCCCCCGGCCCAGCGCACCATGAGTTCGCCGAGCGCCTCCTCCTGGTCCAGGGTGACGGCCTTCTCCCGGTACAGCTCCAGCAGCGCGAGGAACCGGGCGACGACGGTGAGGGTGTCTGGGGCGTCCTCGGTGAGTGCGCGGAAAGTGATCTCCCCCGCTTCCCGGAGCCGCGCCACGACGATCTCGGCCTGCTCACGCACGCTGACCAGCGGGGCGTGGATGTGATCGACGTAAACCTGCGGCTTGGGCTTCGGCTGCATCGCCTTCACGGCGAGCCGGGCGAACCCCTCGGCGCCGATGCTGATCACCACCTCGGGCAGCAGCTCGGCATGGTGCGGCTCCAGCCCCACGGTCCGGGGAAAGCGCCGCCCCTCGGACTCCAGCCGGGCGCTGAAGATCTCCGCGATGCGTTTGTACGCGCGGTACTGCAGGAGCCTCGCGAAGAGCAGGTCCCGCGCTTCGAGCAGCGCGAGATCGGCCTCGTCCTCGACCTCGGCGGCGGGCAGCAGCCGGGCGGCCTTGAGATCGAGCAGAGTCGCGGCGACGACGAGGAACTCGGTGGTCTGGTCGAGATCCCAGTCCACTCCCATGGCCCGGATGTGAACCATGAACTCGTCGGTGACCTTGGAGAGGGCGACCTCGGTCACATCGAGCTTGTGCTTCGAGATGAGCTGCAGAAGAAGATCGAACGGCCCCTCGAAGTTGGCCAGCCGAACGGTGAACCGCCCGTCGTCGGCGGGTGCCCCGGAGGCGGCGGTGTCAGCGGGGTCGGTGGGCGCCACAGGATCGGCGGTGTCGGCTGGGGCGACGGCGTCAGCCGCAGGTGCCGCAGCGGCGTCCGTGACGGCGGTCGAAGGGTCCTGGGACGCCTCCCCGGTTCCGGGAAGGGGCGAGGTGGGGGACACACCGCCGGCGTCGCCCGCCACCACCGCGGCCCCGGCCGCGGACGGCGCAGGCCGGCCCCCCGGACCGCGCCCCAGGGGGCGCCGGGGCGTGCGGGCGGGCTCGTCGGTCGTCGGCATGGGGGTCCAGGGTGCGGCGGGGATACGGGCGGGCGGTGAGCCGTACGGAGACGGCCGGGCCGCTCGGCGGCCCCCCGGGCAGGCTACCGGCCCGCCGTACCGGTCAGCGGCCGCGCAGCCGCCGTACGAGGATGCTCGCGTCGCCCCGCGACTCCAGGTCGGCGAGGACCACGGCGACCGCCTCGCGGACGATCCGCCCGCGGTCGACGGCGAGCCCGTGCTCGCCGCGCAGGACGAGCCGCGCGTGTTCGAGGTCCATCAGTTCCTCGGCCGAGACATAGACGGTGATCTTCTCGTCGTGGCGCTCCCGGCCGCTCGGCCGCCGGTTCGCGCCGCGCCCGCCGCCGCGCCTGCGCTGCTGCTGGACGGCCGGAACCGCCTCCTGCTGCGTGCCGGACGGCATCCCGGACGAGGGCTGGGGCCGACGGGCCGCCTGAGCGGCCGCCGCCCGGTCGTTCTCCCCGCCCCGGCTGCGGGAGTCCCCCGCGTCGGCGTCCGCCGCCGAATGCTCCTCCCCGGACGGCAGGGTCCCGGCTCCACCGGCCTCGGCCGTCCCGGATCCGTCCGCCGCGGAATCGCTCTCACCGGCCGGAGCCGGAACCCGCGCCTCGCCGTTCGCCTTGCGCCGCCGCTCCGCGGGGGACGAGGACTGGAGCCCCATCCCCCCGGTGGTACGGAACAGTTCGTCGGCCCCGGGCAGACTCACTCGGCGTGACACCGGGCGAGCACCTCCCTGGCGAGCTGGCGATAGGCGGCTGCACCGACCGAGTTGGAGGCGTACGTGGTGATGGGCTCACCGGCGACCGTGGTCTCCGGGAAGCGCACCGTGCGCCCGATCACCGTGTGGTAGACGTGCTCGTCGAAGGCCTCGACGACCCGTGCGAGGACCTCGCGGCTGTGCACCGTGCGGGAGTCGTACATGGTGGCGAGAATGCCGTCGAGCTCCAGCTCCGGGTTGAGCCGCTCCTGGACCTTCTCGATGGTCTCGGTGAGCAGTGCCACACCACGGAGTGCGAAGAACTCGCACTCGAGCGGCACTATCACCTTGTGAGCAGCCGTCAGGGCGTTCACGGTGAGCAGGCCCAGCGAGGGCTGACAGTCGATCACGATGTAGTCGTAGTCGGCCATCAGCGGCTTCAGGGCACGCTGCAGCGTCGACTCCCGGGCCACCTCACTGACCAACTGCACCTCGGCGGCCGACAGGTCGATGTTGCTCGGCAGCAGGTCCATGTTGGGCACGGCGGTCTTCAGGAGGACCTCGTCGGCCGACATGCCCCGCTCCATGAGCAGGTTGTAGACCGTGAGGTCGAGCTCCATCGGGTTGACGCCGAGGCCGACGGACAGGGCTCCCTGCGGGTCGAAGTCGACGAGCAGGACACGACGTCCGTACTCCGCGAGTGCGGCACCGAGGTTGATGGTCGACGTGGTCTTGCCGACGCCGCCCTTCTGGTTGCACATCGCGATGATCTTCGCGGGACCGTGGTCGGTCAGCGGGCCCGGGATCGGGAAGTAGGGCAGGGGCCGGCCGGTCGGGCCGATCCGCTCGCGGCGCTGGCGGGCAGCGTCGGGCGCGAGGGTGGCCGCGTACTCCGGATCGGGCTCGTACTCGGCGTCGGGGTCGTAGAAGTGCCCCTGGGGCACCTCGTCGAAGTCGGCGAAGTGGGCGGTCTCTCGGCCACTCTCGTTGCCGGCCATGGCGTTCACGTTTAGGCCGTCCATCATCTGGGGGGCTGTCGTCATGTGCTGGTGGGTGGCGAAGGTGCGGACAGCGACGGAGCCGACAGCCTCCAGCCCGATCGGGCTCTGGCCCCGTGCAGGCATCCCTGGTTGAACACCCCCGGGAGTAAATGTCGACTCATTCACAAGTCGTCTTACCTCCTTGGACGTGACCAGGAAACTTATCGATAGGTCAGCGTGACACCATGCCGACGATTGGCGACTCTATGGCGTGTCACCGGTTCGCAGCAACACAATCCGCCGGACCCGGCCCGATGTGTCGGCAATCGAACACCCCCCTGTCAAGGGCGCACGGTCGCTCCGGCGCACATTTCACCGGTGCACGAAACGGGTAAAGGGTTACCTTCGAGGCGAGTTGCGCAAGGCTCTCACAGCGGCCCGACATGCCTCCGGCCGGACCTTGCTCGGCAAGGTCCGGCCGGACGCGCGAGGTTGACGAAAGATGTTGACCCGTCAGCCGAGAAGCGTGCTCAGCTCGACGTGCTCCAGACCGTGCGCCTCCGCCACCTCGCGGTAAACGACCTGGCCCTCATGGGTGTTGAGGCCCTTGGCGAGCGCGGCGTCGCGGCGAAGCGCCTCGACCCAGCCACGGTTGGCGAGCTCCAGGATGTACGGCAGCGTGGCGTTGGTGAGCGCGTACGTGGAGGTGTTCGGCACCGCGCCCGGCATGTTGGCGACGCAGTAGAAGACCGAGTTGTGGACCATGAAGGTCGGCTCGGCGTGCGTCGTCGGGTGCGAGTCCTCGAAGCAGCCACCCTGGTCGATTGCAATGTCGACAAGTACACTTCCGGGCTTCATCTTGGCGACGAGCTCGTTGGTGACCAGCTTCGGGGCCTTCGCGCCGGGGATCAGCACGGCACCGACGACGAGGTCGGCCTCGATGACCGCCCGCTCCAGCTCGAAGGCGTTGGAGACGACCGTCTTCACCTTGGTGCCGAAGACCTTGTCGGCCTCGCGCAGCTTGTTGATGTCCCTGTCGAGCAGCGTGACGTGGAAGCCGAGACCGACGGCGATCTGCGTGGCGTTCCAGCCGGAGACACCGCCACCGATGACGACGGCCTCGGCGGGCGCGGTACCCGGGACACCGCCCGGCAGCACGCCGCGGCCGCCGACCGAGCGCATCAGGTGGTACGCACCGACCTGCGGGGCCAGCCGGCCCGCGACCTCGGACATCGGGGCGAGCAGCGGCAGCGCGCGGTTCGCGGTCTCGACGGTCTCGTACGCGATCGCCGTGGTGCCGGACTCCAGCAGCGCGTCCGTGCACTCGCGGGAGGCGGCGAGGTGCAGGTAGGTGAAGAGCGTCTGGTCCTTGCGCAGGCGGTGGTACTCCTCGGCGACCGGCTCCTTGACCTTCAGGAGCAGGTCGGCGGTGACCCAGACCTCGTCGGCGGTGGGGAGGATCCGCGCCCCCGCGGCGATGTACTCCTCGTCCGTGATCGAGGACCCGGCACCGGCGTTCTGCTCGACGACGACCTGGTGGCCGTTGCGGACGAGCTCATGCACACCGGCGGGCGTGATGGCCACGCGGAACTCGTTGTTCTTGACTTCGCGGGGGATGCCGACCTTCACGTCGATCACGGTCCTTGACTCAGAGGGTTACTCCGGGCATAGAGGTGCATACCCGGATACACACAGTGTAAATGGAGACACCGCGAACGTACGCGGCAGAGCCAGTTTAATGAAGGGCTTCTCGCTGTCTAGCCTTACAAAGCATTAATTTTCAGTCGACGCACTACGGATTTCGCAGGCGGGCTCATCCTTGCCCAGCAGTCTCTGCGCCACACCGCGGTGCAACCCGGCCGCAGCCGGGTCGCCGAGCCGGTCGAGCGTGTCGGCCAGCCGGAGCTCCAGCGCGGCCTGCAGCCGTACGTCCTTGGCCTGCCGTGCCCACTCGACGGCCTCCTGACAGGTGCGCAGCGACTCCTGCGGCCGCCCCGCGTACTCCTGCACCCGCGCGGCCTCGCTGAGAGCCCGCGCCTGGGCCGCCAGGTCGCCGAGCCTGCGGTACCCGGCCGCCGCCGCCCGCCAGTTCCGCAGGGCCTCGCCGTACTGCCCGGCATAGGTGTGGACGGAGCCGAGCCGCCCGTACAGTCGCGCCTCGTCGGCGAGCTCGCCGTGGGTGAGCCGCTGCGCGAGCGCCCGGCCGTACCAGTCGGAGGCCCGGTGGAAGTCCCCCAGCTCGGCGTAGGCGCCGCCTACGGATTCCATCGCCCGTCCCGTCGCGTACGGGTCCTTCGCCGCCCGTCCGGCGTCCAGGGCCGCCCGATAGCGGGTCAGCGCCTCCCGCGTACGGCCCGTCCTGGCGTCCAGATCGGCGAGATTGAGCAGTGCGGCGGCCCGCTCGCGGGGCAGCTCGCGCCGCTCGGCGACGGCCAGGACCAGTCCGTGCAGTCCGTACAGATCGGATGCCGCGGCCTCGGTGCCCTGGTGCACGGCCAGCGCCCGCACCAGCGCGGCCACCAACCTCCTTGCCAGGGTGTCGAGTTCCCCGTCCTCCACAGCGATCCGGGCGGAGGCGAGCAGGGCCGGCCGGCGGTTCCGCAGCCAGGCGGCGGCCGCTTCGGGGTGCGGAAAGCGCAGCGAGCTCGGCAGTCCGGCGAGCTTCCGGCGGGCCTCGGAACCCTCCGGTTCGGTGATCGCCCGGCAGGACTGGAGCTGGCGTACGGTCCGCTCCAGCAACCGGGCCCTGGCGAGCTGGATCTCGGCCGGCCGGTCCCGGTCGGCGAGCAGGGCCTGCAGCAGCGGGGCGAGGCAGCCGGGCACCTCGTACTGCGCCAGCTCCGCCCCGTTGGTACGCAGCAGGCCCAGCCGGACGAAGTCGTCGAGGGTCGACTGGGCGGCCGAGACCGAGCAGCCCGCCAGCGCGGACGCGGTGTGGGCGTCGGCGAGCCCGGCGGGTGCGAGCGCGAGCAGTCGCAGTATCCGGCCGGCGGTCTGCGGCAGGGACTCGTAGACCAGCTGGAAGGCGCGGGCCAGCGGGCGGGCGCCGGTGGGCTGCTCGGCGTCGTCCGGCAGTTCGCGCAGCTGCTTGGTGACATCGGCGACCGATGCCATGGGGTGGGCGGCGAGCCAGCCACCGATCATGACCAGGGCGGCAGGCTGTCCACCGCACTCCTCGGCGAGGCTCTCGGCGGTCAGCGGGTCCACCGTGATCCTGACCTGGCCGATGGCGCCGGCCAGCAGCTGGACGGCGGAGCCCTTGTCGAGGCCGCCGATGGTGCACGGGCGGACGCCGGGGATGCCGGTGAGCGGGCCCTGGGCGGTGGCGACCACGAGGCAGCCGGGGTTGTCCGGCAGCAGCGGGTCGACCTGTTCGGCATCGGCGGCGTCGTCGAGCAGCAGCAGGACGTGCCGGTCGGCGAGGGTCTCGCGGACCAACTGGGACAGTTCGTCCGCGTCCGCGCCGGGCGGCCCGGCGACCTCCAGCTGGTCGAGGAGGTCCCGGGCGGTGCGTTCGGTGGGGACGGGGGCGCCGCCGAGTTCGGTGAGCCGGACCCGGAGCAGCCCGTCGGGGTAGTCGCCGGTGTCCAGCAGTGCGCGGGTGAGTTCCTCGGCGAGTGCGGTACGCCCGGAGCCGGGGCGTCCGGCAATCAGCAGGACCCTGGCGCGGGCCGCTTTGCGACCGGCCAGGGTGTCCAGCCCGGCCCGTTCGATGTCGGCCTTCAGCTCCTTCAACTCGCGTTCGCGGCCGAAGAATTGGCATGGTGCGGCGCCGGACGGCCCCTCGGTCCCCGCCGCCGATGCCGGGCCGCTGGTGTCCACCACCTGATCCGTCACGGGCCACGCTCCACTTCGCTGCACGCGTTGCCCGCCGGGACTCCGGCCAGGGCATTCCGAGCGTAGTTCAGGCGGGTACGCGAACACGGTGGAGCGTGGCGGGGAGGTCCCCCGATCGGATCAACATTTTGTCCGATCAAAGGGCCTCTGTTCGCCGCACCAGACCGTCAAGACCGGCGAACCCCCGGACCGACGGAACCTCAGACCTCGAACGGCCTGGCCGGCCACGGCGCCTCCGCCGGCCGCAACGAGTCGATCCCGTCGCCGGCGAGCACCGCCGCAAGCGAAAGGACGCCCACCACGAGGCAGTTGTTGTGCAGTTCCCCGGCGAGCACCCCCCGCACGAGCTCCTTGAGCTCCACCCGGGCCAGCTCCATGTCGGCCTCCTCCTCGGAGACCTCGAAGCGCTCGCCGTCGGCCTCGGAGAGATTCCGGGCCAGGAAGATCCGTACCGCTTCGTCGCAGCCGCCGGGCGTGGTGTAGACGTCGGTCAGCACCCGCCAGTCCTCGGCCTTGACGTAGGCCTCCTCGTAGAGTTCGCGCTGCGCCGCGTGCAGCGGGTTCTCACCGGGGATGTCGAGCAGGCCGGCCGGGATCTCCCAGAGCTTGTGCCGCACGGGGTGCCGGTACTGCCGCAGCACGAGGACCCGGCCCGCGTCGTCGAGCGCGAGCACGGCGACCGATCCCGGGTGGACCTGGTAGTCGCGGCGCACGACGGAGCCATCGGGCATCACCACGTCATCGGTGCGGACGCTGGTCTTGTTGCCCGTAAAGGGGGTCTCGGTCGCGGTGACCGGCCACTCCTCGGGCGTGTCCTGGATACCCATCTACGTCCTCCCACAAAAAAACAGAAACCGGGGTACGGACCCTCAGTGGATCCGTACCCCGGTCAACGGTAACGCCTGCCTGCAGTCGGACTACTTGCCCGACGTGGGGCCCTGCTTGCCCGCGGTCTTGCGCTCGACAGCCGCCTTGACCAGGCCCGCGAAGAGCGGGTGCGGGCGGGTCGGCCGGGACCGGAGCTCCGGGTGCGCCTGGGTGGCGACCAGGTAGGGGTGGATCTCGCGCGGGTACTCGACGTACTCGACGAGCTTGTTGTCCGGGGACGTGCCGGAGAAGACCAGACCGGCCTTCTTCTCCAGCTCGGCGCGGTAGGCGTTGTTGACCTCGTAGCGGTGGCGGTGACGCTCCTCCACGTACGGCTGGTCGTCGTACGCCTCACGGACCAGCGAGCCCTCGGCGAGCTTCGCCGGGTACAGGCCGAGCCGCATGGTGCCGCCCAGGTCGCCGGCGCCCTCGACGTACGCGAGCTGCTCCTCCATCGTCGAGATGACGGGGTGCGAGGTGGCGGCGTCGAACTCGGTGGAGTTGGCGTCGGGGATCTCGGCGAGGTTGCGCGCCGCCTCGATCACGATGCACTGCAGGCCGAGGCAGAGGCCGAGCAGCGGCACCTTGTTCTCGCGGGCATACTGGATGGCGCCGATCTTGCCGTTGACACCGCGGTCGCCGAACCCGCCGGGGACGCAGATCGCGTCGACGTCGGAGAGCTGCCTGGCGGCGCCGGCCGGGGTCTTGCAGTCGTCGGAGGCGACCCACTTGACCTTGACGCGGGCCTTGTTCGCGAAGCCGCCGGCCCGGATGGCCTCGGTGACCGAGAGATACGCGTCGGGCAGGTCGATGTACTTGCCGACGAGCGCGACGGTGATCTCGTGGTCGGGGTTGTGGACGCGGTCCAGCAGGTCGTCCCAGGTGGTCCAGTCGACGTCGCGGAACGGCAGGTCGAGCTTGCGCACGACGTACGCGTCCAGGCCCTCGGTGTGCAGCACCTTCGGGATGTCGTAGATCGACTTGGCGTCCACGCAGGCCACCACGGCGGCCTCGTCCACGTCGCACATCAGCGAGATCTTGCGCTTGATGGCGGTCGGTACGTCACGGTCGGCGCGCAGCACGATCGCGTCCGGCTGAATACCGATGTTCCGCAGCGCCGCGACCGAGTGCTGGGTGGGCTTGGTCTTCAGCTCGCCGGACGGGCCGATGTACGGCAGCAGCGAGATGTGCACGACGAAGACGTTGTCCCGGCCGACCTCGTGGCGGACCTGGCGGACGGTCTCCAGGAACGGCAGCGACTCGATGTCGCCGACCGTGCCGCCGACCTCGGTGATGACGACGTCGACGTCGTCGGTCGCCATGCGGCGGATGCGGTGCTTGATCTCGTTGGTGATGTGCGGGATGACCTGGACGGTGTCACCGAGGTACTCGCCGCGCCGCTCCTTGGCGATGACCTGCGAGTACACCTGGCCGGTCGTGACGTTGGCGGAGCCGTCGAGGTCGACGTCGAGGAAACGCTCGTAGTGGCCGATGTCGAGGTCGGTCTCGGCGCCGTCGTTGGTGACGAACACCTCGCCGTGCTGGAACGGGTTCATCGTGCCAGGGTCGACGTTGAGGTACGGGTCGAGCTTCTGCATCGTGACCCGAAGGCCCCGCGCCTTGAGCAGGGCACCCAGGCTGGAGGCAGTCAGACCCTTGCCGAGGGAAGAGGCGACACCCCCGGTGACGAAGATGTGCTTGGTCGTCGTGGATGTGGGCTGCATAGCCAAAGGGGGCTCCCGTGGTCGCGGATCTTGAGGTGCGTACCGGCGTTGCCATCCGGAGACTCCGAAGGTGCCGTCGCTGCGGTTCGGGGGCCTCGTCCGCTGTTGCTGACGACCACCGGTCCACGGGCTACCAGGGTATCAGCGACTGGGGGAGCCTGCTTCCGGCCACACCCGGCGCACCGGCCTCGCAAGATCACCACACCGTGTTCGGTCCCCACCCGTTCGGCTCAGATGTCTTACCTGGACCGTCGCGCGGATCATGGACGTGCGTCGTATCCTGCTCGGACACTCGCAGCCGGGCGACCCAAACAAGCCCTCGGCTCCCCACAACAACCCCTTGCAACGACCTTTTTACCCGCAGTAAGCGCCCCACGGGGCGACGTGGCCGTTCGACTGGAGATGCACGTGGCCGGGCGCATCGAGGATTACGCACTCATCGGAGACATGCAGACCGCCGCACTGGTCTGCCGGGACGGTACGGCGGACTGGCTGTGCCTGCCCCGCTTCGACTCGCACGCCGTCTTCGCGGGACTGCTGGGTACCGAGGAGCACGGCTTCTGGCGCCTGGGCCCCGCGCACGCGGACGGGTCCGAACCACCCTCAGCGGACCGGCGGCGCTATCGCGGCGACTCCCTGATCCTGGAATCGGAGTGGGACACGCCGCGCGGCACGGTCCGGGTGACCGATTTCATGCCCCCTCGTGACAGCGCACCGCAGCTGATCCGGATCGTGGAAGGGATCAGCGGCCGGGTGCCGATGCGCTCCGAGCTGCGGATGCGGTTCAGCTACGGGCGGGTGATCCCGTGGGTGCACCGGGTCGACGGCCGTACCGTCGCGGTGGCCGGCCCGGACTCCGTCTGGCTCGACACGCCCGCCGACACGTTCGGCGAGAACCTGACGACGTACTCCGACTTCACCGTCGCACCGGGCGACCGGATCGAGTTCACCCTCAGCTGGCAGCCCTCGCACCGGGAGCCGCCCGCGCTGCCGGACCCCGAGAGCGCGCTGGAGGCGACCGAGGACTTCTGGCGCGAGTGGGTCGAGCAGTGCACGTACCACGGCCCCTACCGGGAGGCGGTGGTCCGCTCACTGATCACGTTGAAGGCCCTGACGTACGCCCCGACCGGCGGCATCGTCGCCGCGCCGACCACCTCTCTTCCGGAGGACATCGGCGGCTCGCGCAACTGGGACTACCGCTACACCTGGCTCCGCGACGCAGCGATCACCCTCTCCTCCCTGCTGCGCACCGGCTACCGCGAGGAGGCCCGCGCCTGGCGTGAGTGGCTGCTGCGGGCGGTCGCGGGCGACCCGGAGAACCTGCAGATCATGTACGGCATCGCGGGCGAGCGCGAGCTGGGTGAGGCCGAGCTGGACTGGCTGCCCGGGTACGAGAACTCCGGCCCGGTCCGGGTCGGCAACGGCGCGGCGAACCAGCTGCAGCTCGATGTGTACGGCGAGATCACCGAGGCGCTGCATCTCGCACACATGACGGGCCTGACCCGCAACGACTACGCGATGGGGCTCCAGCTCAAGCTGATCGAGTACCTGGAGAACCACTGGGACGAGCCGGACGAGGGCATCTGGGAGGTGCGCGGGCCACGCCGCCACTTCGTCCACTCCAAGGTGATGGCCTGGGTCGCTGTCGACCGCACCATCAAGCTGATCGAGTCCGGGGACACCGATGGGCCGCTGGAGCGGTGGCGCGAGCTGCGTGACGACATCCACCGCGATGTCTGCGAGAACGGCTACGACAAGGAACGGAACACCTTCACCCAGTCCTACGGGTCGAAGGAGCTGGACGCGTCGCTGCTGCTCATCCCGCAGATGGGCTTCCTGCCGCCGGACGACAAGCGGGTGATCGGCACGATCGAGGCGATCCAGCGGGAGCTGTCCACGGAGGACGGGTTCGTGCTGCGCTACCCCACCTCGGGCGAGGCAGCGGGCGTCGACGGCCTGGAGGGCGACGAGGGCGCGTTCCTGGCGTGCTCGTTCTGGCTGGCGGACGACCTGGCGATGATCGGCCGGGTCGACGAGGCGCGCCAGCTGTTCGAGCGGCTGCTCTCGCTGCGCAACGATCTGGGGCTGCTGGCGGAGGAGTGGGATTCGCGGCTGCAGCGTCAGGTGGGCAACTTCCCGCAGGCGTTCAGCCACGTCCCTCTGATCGACACGGCGCTGCGGCTGACCGCGAGCGGGGCGTACGTCGGCTGACTGACGGATGGCGTGGCTGGACCGTGCCCGACGGCCGGTGCGGGCCGGCCCGCCTCCGTATCCCTGGTGGATCAGCGCGCGGCGTCGGATGCGGTGCATCGCAAGGCGGAGGGGCGTCCTCATACCGGTCGTATTCGGGCGTTCCGGCAACGCAGCGAGGTGCCGTAGCTGACGTCGCACGCCCGCCAGGGAATACGGGACAGCCCTTAGGATGGAAGCGACCTGTCACGCCCTCGGAAGGGGGCATCATGACGCCCCGCACCACCGGCATCAGCAGTGCGACGGACAGTGCCCTGGACGGTCTGCGCCGGGACTTCACCGGTGAGGTCCTCGCCCCCGGTGACTCCGCCTACGACGAGGCGCGCGCGGTCTTCAACAGCATGATCGACCGGCGGCCCGCGGTGGTCGCCCAGTGCGCGTCGGAGACCGACGTCGCACGGTCCGTGCGGTTTGCACGCGAGCACGGTCTGGAGATCGCGGTCCGTGGCGGCGGCCACAGCGTCGCTGGCATGTCGTCCACCGACGGCGGCCTGGTGGTCGACCTGCGCCGCATGAACGGCGTGACCGTCGCCCCGGCCGACCAGGCGGCACGTATCGGCGGTGGCGCCCTCATCAGGGATCTGGACCGGGCCACCCAGGCGTACGGCCTGGCGACCACCGGTGGCCGGGTCTCCACCACCGGTGTGGGCGGCTTCGTGCTCGGCGGCGGCTCCGGCTGGCTGGAGCGCAGCTTCGGCCTGGCCTGCGACAACCTGGTGGCCGCGGAACTGGTGACGGCGGACGGCAGCACCGTCCACGCGAGCCTCGACGAGAATCCGGAGCTCTTCTGGGCCCTGCACGGCGGCGGCGGAAACTTCGGCGTCGTCACCTCTCTCACGCTGAATCTGTACGAGCTGCCCGCCATGTCCTACGTGATGCTGCTGTACCGCCCCGAGGACGGGCCCGAAGTCATGCGCGCGTACCGGGACTTGATGGCCTCCGCGCCGGACCGGGCGGGCGGCGCCTTCCTCTACTTCACCGCGCCGCCGGAGGACTTCGTACCGAAGCACCTGGTGTCCACGCTCATCTGCGCGGTCCTGGTCACCTGGACGGGTCCTCCGGGCGAGGCCGTCGACGTGGCCCGGCCGGCCCTCGCCATCGGCCACGAGGCGGAGGTGATCTCCGACATTCCTTACACGGAGCTGCAGTGCATGCTCGACGACCCGCCGGGACTGCGGAACTACTGGTCCGCCGAGCATCTCGACAGTCTCCCCGACGAGGCGGTGGACCTGTTCTGCGCCCGCGCCCACGACATGCCGGTCCCTTCCAACTCGCAGCACGTCCTCTTCCCGATGGGCGGCGCAGTGGCCCGGGGCCCCGCCGACTACCCGGTGCCGTGGCGCGCCGCCCCCTGGGCGGTGCACCCCTTCGGCGTCTGGGAGAGCCCGTCCGACGACGAGCGCGGCAAGCAGTGGGTGCGCCGGTTGCGCGCCGATGTCCGCCCCTGGTCCAGCGGCGCCGTCTACCTCAACTTCATCGGGCGCGAGGGCGAGGACCGGGTCGTCGCCGGACTCGGCGCCGAGAACTACGCCCGCCTCGCCGCGGTCAAGGCCACGTACGACCCCGACAACGTGTTCCGCCTCAACCACAACGTCGAGCCTGCCCCCGTCGCCCGATGAACTCCCCCGACGACGCCCTCCCGTCATCCGGCCGGTACCTTCCTGGTCAGGGCGATAACCCGCCCGACGCGAACGGAAGCACGAGGCCCGAACCAGTGGAGAACCCAGGCGGCATCACCGTGCAGCGCGCCCTCGAGCTGCCGGGGCTGCGCAGCGGACTCCCCGAGGTGGTGGCGGGCGCGGACAGGCTGGGCCGCACGGTGCGCTGGGTGCACGCGGGCGAGGTCCCGAACATCGCCTCGCTGCTCAAAGGCGGTGAACTGCTGCTCACCACCGGCCTGGGGCTCGGCACCCGGCCCGCCGAGCAGCGCGCCTTCGTACGCAGGCTCGCCGACCGGGGCATCGCCGCCGTGGTGGTGGAGCTCGGGCCACGGTTCAGCAGGCTGCCCGCCTCGATCGTGGACGCCGCACGGACCGCCGGTCTGCCGCTCGTACAGCTACACCGCGAGGTGCCGTTCGTGACGGTCACCGAGGAGATCCACACCGAGATCGTCAACGGTCACTACGCACTGCTGCGGCAGGCCGAGGAGGTGCACCGGCGATGTACGGAGGCGCTGCTCGGGGGCGGCGGGATCCCGCAGGTGCTCGGCATCCTGGCGGACTTCACCGCCAACCCGGTCTTCCTGGAGACGGCTGACGGTCAGCTGCTGTACGCGGCGGGCCCCGGCTCCGGCCCGGTCTCCGCCGATCCGCTCCAGGTCTGGGACGGGATGCGCGGCGGCCGGGCGGCGCGCGAGACACCGCCCACGGGCGCGGTGCTGGTGGATGTGCCGGGCGGCGGTCCGGGATCCGGTGCGGTACGGGCCAGGCTGGTCCTGCTCGCCGTGTCCGGGCCGCTGGTGACCGTGCACCGGATGGCGGCCGAGCGGGCGGCGGGCATTCTCGCCGTGGTGCTGATGCAGGCGCGTCAGGAGGAGGAGCTCGCCGCCCGCGGCCGCGGCGACTTCCTGACGGACCTCGCGGAGGGCCGGATCACGCCGGAGGACGCACCCGCGCAGGCGCGCGTACTGGGCTTCAGGCCGGGCGAGGCGCCGTTGCTGCCCGTGGTGATGCGGCTGGCCCCCGAGCTGTCCCCGTCGGGCAACTGGGCGCTGCTGGCGCGTGCGGTCCTGGAGGAACTGTCATCGGTGGGGGTGCCGGTACTGCTCGGCGTACGGCCCGTGGAGGGCCGGGTTCCGCTGCTGCTCGGGCTGCGGTCCGAGACGGAGCGCACGGCGGTGGCCGACCGGGTCGCGGCGGCGCTGCGGGCGGGCGTCGAACGGGCCGGTCTGGAACGGGCCGGCTCACATCCACCGGTCGTGGTGGTCGGGGTCGCGGGCGGCTGGGCGGCCGCCGGCGCGGGTCTGCGGCACGCCGCGGAGACGGCGACGGCCGCGCAGGGCCTCGGCGACCGGCCCTGGTACGACGCCCGGCGGCTGGACATCGACCTGCTGCTGTGGCGGCTGCGGAACCACCCGGACCTGGCGGCTTTCGTGGACCGGGCGATCGGCCCGCTGCGCGACCACGACCGCACGTCGCGCCCACCGCTGCTGCCCACCCTGGAGTCGTATCTCGCCCATGCGGGCCGCAAGGCGGAGACGGCACGCGATCTGCACCTGAACCGCCAGACGCTCTACAACCGTCTGGCCCGCATCGGCGAGCTGCTCGGCACGGACCTGGACGACCCCCAGACGGTCCTGGCCCTGAGCCTGGCCCTGCGAGCCCGCCGCCACGCCACACCGGGCCCGTCCGGCAATTGAGAACAGAACGGCGACCGGGACACCGTATTCAAGCCCGTCCGGCGATCGAGGACAAGGCGGCCACCGGGTGCCCGCGGTGACGCCTCCACGTCACCGCCCCCGCGCACCCGCCGACGGCTGAGCCAACTCGTCGTAGACACTCAGCACTTGGGCGATCGTGTCGTCCTCCGTGGGCCAACTCGCCGCCTGCACACGTCCCGCAGCAGCCATCCGCTCCCGCGCCACCGGATCTCCCAGCAGCCGCGCAACGACCCGCGCCAGCGCCTCCGCGTTCCCGTACGGCACAAGTTCCGCCGCATCCCCCACGAGTTCGGGCACTCCGCCCACCGCGGTCGCGACCAGCGGCACCCCCAGTCGCAGCGCCTCCTGCGCCGGCACCGACCGCGCCTCCCAGCGGCTCGACAGCACGGCCAGATCCGCGGCGGCAAGGAGTTCGGCGATGTCGTCCCGGCTGCCGATCAGCCTGGCGGGCAGATCCTCGTTGCGGATCCGCCGCTGCAGAGCACTCCGCTCCCGCCCCTCCCCAGCGATGACCAGCAGGGGTACGGGGTCGAGTTGGCGCCACATCCGTGCCGCGTCGAGCAGCGTCCCATACCCGCAATTCGGTACGAGACTGCCCACCGAGATGAGTAACGGCCGTCCCACCGCACCGAGTTCGGCGCGCACCTTGCCACCGTGGAGCAGAGCGGGACTGCGCGGCGCGGGGACGGCGATCGGAGCGAGCCGGGCGTCACGCGCACCTCGGTGCCGCGCCCGGTCGACCAGATCCGACGACGTACCGAGCACAACGGCCGCAGCCCGGGCGGCCCTTCGCTCCAGCAGGTGGAGCAACCGGCTGCGGGCACCTTCGGCATAGGCCCGGGTGTGCCACGTCAGGACCAGCGGTGTGCGCCGCCCACCGAGCGCAAGACCGGCGCGTACGGCGGCGTGCAGCCCGTGCGCATGGACCACGTCCGCCCCCGCGCATCCCGCCCGCAGCGCGGCGACGGCGGCCGGGTCACTGCGTCGCGGTACGGGGACGAAGCGGGCCCCGGTACCGGAGAAGTCGTAGGCGCGGTCCAGTTCGGCCGGGGCGCAGACGGTGACCTGCACGCCTCTCGCCACCAGCCCTGCGGCCAGCGAGCCGACGTGAGCGCTGCTGCCGGCACTGCCGCCGCCCAGGACTTGGACCGTACGCAGCTGTGACACGTTGAATGGCTCCCGGGGCTCCCGAGTCGGCGGTATGTGCACCGCCAAGGATGCCAGTCCGTACGCACGTTCCGGGACCGTCGGGCCGTCGTTCCGGCGTGCGCGGCGACAACCGGGCATGCGTTACCACCCGGACGGGTGAGTACAGCGGTGCGATATTGCCGCGTCAGCGACCCCGACAGCGCCTCGGCGAGCCCGCTGATCCGACCCCCGTACACAGCCGCTGCCACAACCCCCGCCGCATGGGCGGCGAGCACCCCGGTCCCGGACCGAAGCACCGGGGCACAACGACCCAGCGACGCAGGGCGTCGCGCCGCCTCTAGCCGTCCGCCCGCGCCGCGGCCAGCAGCTCCTCGGCATGCGCCCGGGCCGTCTCCGAGTCCTCCTGCCCCGCAAGCATCCGGGACAGTTCGCGTACCCGCTCCTCGCCCTCCAGGACCTTGACACCGCTGCTGGTCACCGACCCGTCGACCGTCTTCTCGACCAGCAGCTGGCGGTCGGCGAAAGCCGCCACCTGCGGCAGGTGCGTGACGACGACCACCTGTGCGGACCTGGCGAGCTTCGCCAGCCGCCGACCGACCTCGACGGCCGCCTTGCCGCCGACACCCGCGTCGACCTCGTCGAAGAGATACGTGGGTACGGGGTCGGAGCCCGCGAAGACCACCTCGACGGCCAGCATCACCCGGGACAGCTCACCGCCCGAAGCTCCCTTGGCGATCGGCCGGGGCTGGGCGCCGGGGTGCGGTGCCAGCAGCAGCTCGACGTCGTCGGCGCCGGACGGACCGTAGACGACGTTCCGCCCGCCGATCTCGATGCCGGACGCCTCGTCCACCGCGTCGGTCTGCCGGATGTCGAAGGAGACCCTGGCGTGCGGCATGGCGAGCGAGGCCAGTTCCGCGGTCACCGCTTCGGCGAAGAGTGCCGCCGCCGCCGTCCGCGCATCGGTCAACGCCTGTCCGAGGTCAGAGAGTTCGGCCCGCAGTGCGTCCCGCTCCGCAGTCAGCTCGCCGATCCGGTCGTCGTCGCCCTCCAGCTCGGTGAGCCGGGCGGCCCCGTCCTCGGCCCAGGCGAGGACGGCGGCGATGTCCTCGCCGTACTTGCGGGTGAGCCCGGTGAGCGCGGCGCGTCGCTCCTCCACCGCGGCGAGCCGCAGCGGGTCGGCGTCCAGCTGATCCGCGTATCCGGCCAGCTCGCCCGCCACATCGGCGAGCAGGATGGAGATCTCACCGATCCGGTCGGCGAGCGCGGCCAGCGCCGGGTCGTGGGCGCGGACGGCGTCCAGCGACCGTCCTGCGGCCGCGACGACGGTCGTCGCGTCGACGGCCTCCTGGTCCTCCGGGTTGCCCGCGAGCGCGGTGTGCGCGAGGGCCGCGGCGGAGGCGAGCGCTTCGGCGTGGCCGAGCCGCTCGGCTTCGGCGGCCAGGTCGGTGTCCTCTCCGGGGAGCGGTTCGACCCCGGCGATCTCACCGAGCCCGAAGCGCAGCAGATCCGCTTCCTGGGCGCGTTCGCGGGCGCGCGTGGTCAGCTCGTCGAGCTCCGTGACCACGGCCCGCAGCCGCCGGTACGCCGCCGCGTACTTGGCGTGCGGCACGGCGACTCCGTCGCCCGCGTACCGGTCCAGGGCCTGCCGCTGCCGGGCGGGCTTGAGCAGCCCCTGCTGGTCGGTCTGGCCGTGCACGGCCACGAGTTCGTCCGCGAGTTCGGCGAGCACGCCCACCGGCACGGACCTGCCGCCGAGGTGGGCGCGCGAGCGCCCCTCCGCGGAAACGGTACGGCTGATCAGCAGCGCACCGTCGTCGAGTTCCGCCCCCGCCTCCTCGGCCCGCACGGCAGCCGTGTCACCGGCGGACACCGTGATCCGTCCCTCGACGACAGCAGCTTTGGCGCCGACCCGCACCAGGGCCGGGTCGGCGCGCCCGCCGAGCAGCAGCCCCAGGCTGGTGACGACCATGGTCTTGCCCGCGCCGGTCTCACCCGTCACCGCGGTGAAACCGGGTGACAGCTCCACCACCGCGTCGTCGATGACCCCGAGCGACCGTATCCGCATCTCCTCCAACACGGACACGACCTTACGAGGTCCGGGGCCCGCTGTGCGACGGGCCCCGGCCGCGGATTCACTCTCGCGTGCGCCGTGCGGCCACGATCTGCGGTTCCGGAGCAGACATCCGGCGCACCACGAGCTATCAGTGGGGGGCGCCCCGCCACCCCGAGACCGGCAGCGCGAACTTCGCCACCAGCCGGTCCGTGAACGAGGCATGGTGCAGCCGCGCCAGCCGTACGGGCACCGTCCCGCGCCGCACCTCGACGCGCGCCCCGGCCGGCAGTTCCACGGTCCTGCGTCCGTCGCACCACAGCACACCGTGCGGCGTGTGCGGCTGGACCTCGACGGCGAGCACCGAGGTCGGCGACGTCACCAGCGGTTTCGCGAACAGGGCATGGGCGCTGATCGGTACCATCAGCAGCGCCTCGACCTCCGGCCACACCACCGGTCCGCCGGCCGAGAACGCGTACGCCGTCGAGCCGGTCGGCGTCGCACAGACGATCCCGTCACAGCCGAATCCGGTGACCGGCCGGCCGTCGATCTCCAGGACGACTTCGAGCATCCGCTCGGGCGACACCTTCTGCACCGCTGCTTCGTTGAGCGCCCAGTCGGTGTGGACGATGTCGCCGTTGCTGTGCACCAGGACATCGATCGTCATGCGCTCCTCGACCGCGTACGCACGGGTGACGACCCGGTCGACCACCTTGTCCAGGTCGTCGCGCTCGGCCTCGGCGAGGAAGCCGACCCGGCCGAGGTTGACGCCGAGCATCGGCACCCCGGAGGCCCGGGAGATCTCCGCGCCGCGCAGCAGCGTCCCGTCCCCGCCGAGCACGATCAGCAGCTCACAGCCGTCCACGGCCGCGGGCGTGGCGTCCTCGACCGTCTCCACGGTCGGTGGGAGCGGCAGATCGGCGGCCTCCGCGGCAAGGACCCGTACACCGAGTCCACTGCGCAGCAGCCCTTGTACGACGAGCTCGGCGCTGCGGATCGCGGCCGGCCTGCCGGTATGTGCCAAAAGAAAGACAGTTCGTGCCGCATTCGTCGTCAACGAGGCCCCTCCGCCACTGCACGGTCGACATCCGCGGGATCCAGTTCCGGTGCTCCGGCCCGCAACCACAGAAAGTACTCGACATTGCCGGACGGCCCGGGCAGCGGGCTCGCGGTCACCCCGCGCACTCCGAGCCCCAGCGCCCAGGCCCGGCGCGCCACCTCCCGTACCGCTTCGGCGCGCAGCTCCGGGCTTCGCACCACACCACCGCTGCCGAGCCGCTCCTTGCCCACCTCGAACTGCGGCTTGACCATCAGGACCAGGTCCGCGTCGGGGGCGGCGCAGCGCGCCAGAGCAGGCAGTACGAGCCCCAGCGGGATGAACGACAGATCGCCGACCACCAGGTCCACCGCCTTCCCGTCGATCGCCTCCAGCGTCAATTCCCGCACGTTGGTACGGTCCTTGACGGTGACGCGTTCATCGGACTGCAGCGACCAGGCGAGCTGCCCGTAGCCGACGTCGACGGCCACGACATGGTCGACCCCGGCCCGCAGCAGTACATCGGTGAAGCCGCCGGTCGACGCCCCGGCGTCCAGCGCCCGCCGCCCCTCGGTCTTCAGCCCGAGGGGTACGAAGGCGGCGAGGGCGCCCGCGAGCTTGTGCCCGCCGCGCGAGACGTACTCGGGGTCGCTGTCGTCCTTGATGACGACGACCGCGGCGCTGGTCTCGACCTGGGTGGCGGGTTTGGTCGCGGTGTTGCCGCCGACGGTCACCCGCCCTGCGGCGATCAGCTGGCTCGCGTGCTCACGAGAGCGGGCGAGATTACGGCGTACCAGCTCGGCGTCGAGGCGGCGACGTGCCACTCCTGCCACGTTCGGTTCAGCTCCTGTTGTTGTACGAGGGCATCGGTGCGGGTACCGGTGCGGGTGCGGGCCGGGCGTCCAGCGCGGTCAGCGCATCGCGCAGCCCACGGTGTACATCCTCGTACACCTCGATGTGTCCGTCCGCCGGGAGGTGGTCCGCATCTGCCAGCCGCTCCAGCCGCGCGTCCACCTCGGCGTTTCCGGTGGGGGTGCGCACAACGCCGAGGGGTGCGGGGGCGGCGGGGTCGAGGGCGGGCCCGGCCGTCCCCTCCTGCTCCCCGGGCACCGCTGCGGGCTCCGGCATCAAGTCGCTCATGCGGAAACGCTACCGCGAAGGGCTGAGGTACCGTCGATCACGATGGCGACCATGGCGGAGTGCCGCAGCGCACTCGACAGACTTTCCGACAACCTCACGACGGCCGAGGGCGACGTGCGCAGCGCGGCCGCCCTGGACCGCTCGCTGAGCTGTCACATCAAGGACCTCGCAATCACCTTCACCGGCCGTCTCAAGGGTGGCCGGATCGAGGTACTGGACACGATCGAGGGCCCACCGGTGGAGAAGGCCGAGATCCGTCTCACGATGACCGGTGACGACCTGGTGGCCATGGTGAACGGCGAACTGAACTTCGCAAGGGCCTGGGGCTCCGGAAGAGTCCGCCTGGAAGCAGGCTTCAGAGACCTTCTGCGCCTCAGAACGCTGCTGTAAAACCCCGACGCCGGCGGTTGAGGGCAGAACGCACCCGCCCACAGCCTCTTCCACAGCGCACGCCTGGCGGACTCAAGCCTGTCCGGCGCTCGAGGACGAAGCGCGCCCGCAGGCGCGAAGCACCATACCCGCCGCCGTTCAGGCGCCCACCGAATCCACCACCCGCGCGCTGCGCGCGGCCGGCACCACCAACGGCGTCCCCGTCTCCGGATCATCGATCACCTGGCACCGCAGCCCGAACACCCGCTCCACGAGCTCCGCCGTGACCACATCCCCCGGCGCACCCTCGGCAATGATCTCGCCCTGGCGCATGGCGATCAGATGCGTGGCATAGCGCGCGGCATGGTTCAGGTCGTGCAGCACGGCGACCAGCGTGCGCCCCCGCGTCTCGTGCAGTTCCGCGCACAGGTCGAGGACATCTATCTGGTGCTGGATGTCGAGGTACGTCGTCGGCTCGTCGAGCAGCAGCAGCGGTGTCTCCTGAGCGAGCGCCATCGCGATCCAGACCCGCTGTCGCTGCCCGCCGGACAATTCGTCGACATAGCGATCCGCAAGCTCGGCGACACCGGTGGACGCCATCGATTCCTCGACAATGCGTTCGTCCTCCGGTGACCACTGCCGCAGCAGCCCCTGATGCGGATACCGGCCGCGCGCAACCAGGTCGGCGACGGTGATGCCGTCCGGCGCGATCGAGGACTGCGGCAACAGCCCCAGGGTCTTCGCGACCTTCTTCGCCGGCATCCCATGGATCGTCCTGCCGTCCAGCAGCACCTGTCCCCGGCTCGGCTTGAGCATCCGGGACAGCGCCCGCAACAGCGTGGACTTCCCGCAGGCGTTGGGGCCCACGATCACGGTGAACGAGTTGTCGGGGATCTCGACCGAGAGGTTCTCCGCGATGACCCGCTGGTCGTAGCCGAGGGTCACCGAGTCCGCGGTGAGGCGCTGCATGGTCGTACTCCCGGAGTCGATGCGAAGGGTCGTCGATGTACTGGCGTCACGCGGCGGATTCACCGTCCGGCGGGCTCTCATATCCGCCCCGCCCTGCGCTCGGAGACGAGCAGCCACAGCAGATAGCAGCCACCGAGCACCCCGGTGACGACGCCGACCGGAAGCTGCCGGTCGCCGAAGGCGTCCATCGCGATCCAGTCGGCGACAAGCAGCAGTGCGGCGCCCATGAAGGCGGCGGGCGCCAGATTGGGCCCGGACGAGCGAGTGAGCCGACGGGCCAGCTGCGGGGCGCTCAGCGAAACGAAGGTGATGGGGCCGGCCGCAGCAGTGGCGACGGCGACGAGCAGTACGGCGCAGCCCATCAGGACGAGCCGGGTGCGTTCCACCCGTACACCCAGTGCGTACGCGGCGTCGTCGCCCATCTCCATCATGCGCAGCGCCCGCCCGTGCCCGAGCACCAGCGGAATGAGCAGGCCGCACACCACCAGCAGCGGCCAGACCTGCGCCCAGTCGCGCCCGTCGAGCGAGCCGGTCGTCCAGACGACGGCGCGGGTCGCGTCGACCAGGTTGGCCTTGGTGATCAGGTACTGGGCGGCGGCGGTGAGCATCGCGGTCGAGCCGATACCGACGAGCACCAGCCGGTAGCCGTGCATCCCGCGCTTCCAGGCGAGCAGGTAGACGACGACCCCGGTGACCAGCCCACCGACCACCGCGCCGCCCGCGACCGCGGCCGCACCGCCCTGGGAGAGGACGATCACCATCAGCGCCCCGACCGTGGCGCCCTGGCCGAAGCCGAGCACATCGGGGCTGCCGAGCGGATTGCGGGAGACGGTCTGGAACACGGCACCGCCGACCCCGAGCGCCGCGCCGACCAACAGCCCGACAAGGACCCGCGGCAGCCGCAGGTCGGTGACGATGAACTCCTGCTGGAAGGTGCCGTGCCCGAACAGCGTGCTCACGACCTCGCCGGGCGTCATGGCGTAGTCGCCGCTGCCGATGAGCACGATCGCGGCTCCTGCAGCCACCGCGGTGAGCACCACGATCACCACGAACGCCCGGCCGTCCACCCGGAAGGAGAGCCCCCCGCCGGTCCGCACGGCCCGCACCGACCGGACTGCGCCGGTTCCGTCCTTCGTACGGGTCTTCATAGCCTTCACAGCTGGGCCATCCTCTTGCGACGTACGAGATGGATGAAGACGGGTCCGCCGAGCAGTGCGGTCACGATGCCGACCTGCAGCTCGGACGGCCGGGCGATCACCCGTCCCACCACGTCCGCGCCGAGCAGCAGCACCGGGGAGAGCACGGCAGCGTACGGCAGGATCCACCGCATGTCGGGCCCGGTGATGGCGCGCACCAGGTGAGGGATCATCAGCCCGATGAAGACGATCGGCCCGCAGGCGGCGGTCGCGGCGCCGCACAGCAGGGTGACGGCGAGCATCGCGAGGACGCGGGTGCGGACCAGATGGGCGCCGAGCGCCCTGGCGGTGTCGTCGCCCATCTCCAGGGCGTTCAGCGGCCGGGCGATGAGCAGCGAGAGGACGACGCCGACCGCTATGAACGGCCACACCTTGCCGACGGTCTCCATGTTCGCCGAGGCCAGCGACCCCACCGTCCAGAACCGCAGCCGGTCGAGCGCCGCCGCGTCCAGCAGCTGTACGGCGTTGACGTAGCCGAACAGTGCGGCGCTGGCCGCGGTCCCGGCGAGCGCGAGTCGTACAGGGGTCGCGGACCGGCTGCCGCCGAGGAGGTACACCACCACCGACACGATCGCGGCACCGAGGAACGCGAACCAGACGTATCCGGTCAGCGAGGTGACACCGAAGAAGCTGATGGCGGATACGACGGCTGCGGACGCGCCCGCGTTGACCCCCAGCAGCCCGGGTTCGGCCAACGGGTTACGGGTCAGGGCCTGCATCACCGCACCGGCGAGGCCGAGCGCGGTACCGACGATCAGCCCGAGCACGGTCCGCGGAACGCGCACGCCCCGTACGAGGACATCGCCATGGGTTCCGGAGGCATGGAACAGACCGTGCCAGACATCGGCGAGCGGCAGCGCCTTGGCGCCGATCGCGATACTCGCGAGGCATACCAGCACCAGCGCGACGATGGCCAGCAGCAGTCCCACGGCACGTATCGCAGGGCGCCCGGGGGACGCGGATGTCACCGGCGCGGCTATCGGACCTGCGCTCGGTTCTGGGGGACTCTCGACCAACACGAGGTTAGGTTAGCCTACCCTCCAAAGTTGTCGAATCGCCCGGATTCCCGCGCGCAACACAGCGCCGGTTACACCCGATTCGTCCCGAATGGATCCACGACCCGGTGAATTCCCGGGCGCGCCCGCCGAGTAGCGGATCCCGGACGCCGCCCTACAGCCCGAGCCTGGCCACGGCTTTCCCCGCGTCCAGCCCGCAGGCACCCTCACCCGCGTACGACCAGGCAGCCCCGCACAGCGCCCGCAGCCCGTCGAGCGCATCCCCGTCGCCCTCCAGCACCAGCTCGTCGGCGCGCACCGCTGCCGTCCAGCCACCGCAGCCGAACCCGCCGGCGGCCTCGGTCACCTCGGGCTGCCCGGTCAGCAGCCCCCGCAGGTCCGCATCGACATAGGTCGGCCGGTGCCTGGGCTCGGCCGCCACCAGCTGCCTCGCGTCCGTGACCCCGGTGAGCACGAGGAGCGAGTCCACACCGCCGTTGAACGCACCCTCGATGTCCGTGTCCAGCCGGTCCCCGACCACCAGCGGCCGCTTCGCCCCGGTCCGCAGCACCGTCTCCCGATGCATCGGAGGCAACGGCTTCCCGGCGACCTGCGGCTCGGCACCGGTGGCGATCCGTACGACCTCGACCGCCGCACCGTTGCCCGGCGCGATCCCCCGCGCACTCGGAATCGTCAGATCGGTGTTGGACGCGAACCACGGCACCCCCCGGGCAATCGCGTACGCAGCCTCAGCGAACCGGCCCCACGCCATGTCGGGGCCCCCGTACCCCTGCGCCACCGCCGCCGGAGCGTCGTCCGCCGACTCGACCGGCACCAGACCACGCTCGACCAGCGCGGCCCTCAGCCCCTCTCCCCCGATCACGAGCACCCGAGCCCCGGCCGGCAGCTGATCGGCCATCAGCCGGGCCACCGCCTGCGACGAGGTGATCACATCGGCGGGCTCGGCCGGAACCCCGAGTTCGGTCAGATGCTCCGCCACCGTGGCCGGTGTACGCAGCGCGTTGTTGGTGACGTACGCGAGATGCATTCCGCCGCCCCGCGCGGCGCCCAGCGAGTCGACGGCATGGACGATCGCAGCGCCGCCCGCGTACACCACCCCGTCAAGATCGAGCAGAGCCGTGTCGTACGCCTCGCTCAGCGCGGTGCTGCTCCCGCTCGGCCGGGTCCTGCTCGCCTGGCTCATATTTTTACGCTCCTCATTGCATGCTTCTCCCCCGATCATCGCGCATCCCCGCAACGCACATACGATGCAGAAATGAACACAGCCGGCCAGGGACTGCGCCTGATCCCGTTCCGTGGACTGCGCTACGTCCCCGAGCGGGTAGGCAGTCTCGCCGCGGTGACCTCACCGCCGTACGACGTCGTCGTGCGCCCCGACGGGCTGCACCACCTGGAATCCGCGGACCCGTACAACATCGTCCGGCTGATACTGCCGCAGGCCGACACGGCCGCCGCGCGCAACGAGCAGGCCGCCGAGACCCTGAACCGCTGGCTCGACGAGGGCATACTCGCCCCCGAGCCCGAGCCCGCGCTCTATGTCTACGAACAGCGCAACGGCGAAATCCTGCAACGCGGCATCGTCGGGGCACTGGCGCTCTCCGCCCCCGCGGACGGCATCGTGCTGCCGCACGAGGACGTGATGGCCCATGTCGTCGAAGACCGGGCCGACCTGATGCGGACCACAGCCGCCCACCTCGAACCGCTCCTGCTGACCTACCGTAGCGAGGGTCACTCGACCGGCGCGACCGCCGTCATCGAACGCACCATCCACCGGCCGCCACTGCTCACCACCACCACGGAGGACGGCTACTGCCACCGGCTCTGGGCGGTGACCGACCCGGCCGACCGGTCCGAGATCGAAACCGATCTCGCCCGACACCAGGCGCTCATCGCCGACGGCCACCACCGCTGGGCCACGTACCTCCGTCTCCAGCAGGAACACACGGTCCCCGGCCCCTGGGACTTCGGCCTGGTCCTGCTGGTCGACACGGCCCGCTACCCGCTGCGGGTACGCGCCATCCACCGGCTGCTGCACCGCCTCCCGGTCGCCGACGCGCTGGCCGCTCTGAACGGTGCCTTCCGCATCCGGGACATCGAGGGGCCGCTGCCCGTGGCCCTCGACGCCCTCGCCGAGGCGGCCGCCGAAGGCAACGCGTTCCTGCTCGCCGGCGACGGCCGCTTCCACCTCGTCGACCGCCCCGACAAGGCGCTGCTGGCCCGCACCGTCCCGGCCGACCGCCCGCTCGCCTGGCGCACCCTCGATGCGACGGTGCTGCACGCGACCCTTCTCGACCATCTGTGGCAGATCCCGGACACCCCGGAGCACATCGCGTACATACACGACACCGAGGCGGCCGTGGACCAGGCCGAGCGCCACAACGCCACCGCGGTCCTGATGCATCCGGTGCGTGAGGAAGTCGTCCGGGACCTGGCCCGGCAGGGCATCACCATGCCGCGCAAGTCCACCTCGTTCGGCCCCAAGCCGGCCTCGGGCCTGGTCCTGCGCAGCCTCACCCTCGACTGAGGCCGGAAACAAAGAAGAGGGCGGCACCCCTGTCGGGGTACCGCCCTCTTCTCATGTCCTAGGCCTTGTCCGCCGAACCTTCATCATCGGCATCAGCATCGACCTCGGCCGCCTCATCGGCGTCATCGTGGTCGTCGCCGAGAGCATCGACGAACTCGACACCGTCCAGCTCGGCGAGCCGGTCCGACGCGTCGGTGGAGCCGTCCTTGTCGGCCTCCACGGTCTTCGCGAACCACTCACGAGCCTCGTCCTCGCGCCCCGCGGCCAGCAGTGCATCCGCGTACGCATACCGCAGCCGCGGCGTCCACGGGTGCACGGCGTTCGAGGCCAGCTCGGAGCTCTGCAGGGTGACGATGGCGGCATCGATCTGCCCCATGTCCCTACGGGCCCCGGCCGCCACCAGCCGCATCTCGACCTGCCCGGCCTTGTCCAGCTTCTGTACCTCGGGCTCGCCGGCCATGGCCATCGCCCGCTCGGGCCGCCCGAGTCCACGCTCGCAGTCGGCCATGACGGGCCACAGCTCCACGGAACCGGTCATCCGCTTCGCCGCCCGGAACTCGGCCAGCGCCTCCGCGTACTTCTGCGTCGCGTACGCGGCAAAGCCGGCCGCCTCACGCACAGCAGCCACCCGCGAGGCCAGCCGCAGCGCGATACGCGCGTACGCGTACGCCTGCTCGGGGTCCTCGTCGATGAGCCGGGCAACCATGACGAGGTTCCTGGCAACATCCTCGGCCAGGGTCTTCGGCAGGCTCAGCAGCTCCTGCCGCACGTCCTTGTCGATCTCGTCACCGGTGACGTCGTCGGGAATCGGCAGCCGCTTGATCGGCTCCCGGTCCCGGTCGTCGCGCCGGTCGAAGCCACCACGGTCGTCGCGCCCGCGGGATCCACCCCGGTCACGGTCGTCCCGCTGTCCGCGGTATCCACCGCCGCCACGGCTGTCGTCACGGCGGAAGCCGCCACTGCGGCTGTCGTCGTCGCGACGGGGCCCACGCGGCCCGTCGTCACGGCGCTCGAAGCCACCACCGGGACGCCCACCACGCTCATCATCACGACGCGGCGCACGATCATCACGCGGGAACCTGCCGGCACCGCCACCGGCACCGCCACCGCCACCGCGGCTGTCGTCACGACGGAAGCCACCACCGGCACCGCCGCCACGGCTGTCGTCACGACGGAAGCCGCCACTGCGGCTGTCGTCGTCGCGACGGGGCCCACGCGGCCCGTCGTCACGGCGCTCGAAGCCACCACCGGGACGCCCACCACGCTCATCATCACGACGCGGCGCACGATCGTCACGACGGAACCCGCCGCGGTCACCGCCACCGCGGCTGTCGTCACGACGGAAGCCACCACCGGCACCGCCACCGCGGCTGTCATCGCGACGGAACCCGCCGCGGTCACCGCCACCGCGGCTGTCGTCACGACGGAACCCGCCGCGGTCACCGCCGCTGGTGGGCCGACTGTCGTCACGACGGAAGCCACCACCGGCACCGCCACCGCGGCTGTCATCGCGACGGAACCCGCCGCGGTCACCGCCGCTGGTGGGCCGACTGTCGTCACGACGGAAGCCACCACCGGCACCGCCACCGCGGCTGTCGTCACGACGGAACCCGCCGCGGTCACCGCCGCTGGTGGGCCGACTGTCGTCACGACGGAAGCCACCACCGGCACCGCCACCGCGGCTGTCGTCACGACGGAACCCGCCGCGGTCACCGCCGCTGGTGGGCCGGCTGTCGTCACGACGGAAGCCGCCGGTGCGGCTGTCGTCGTCGCGACGGGGCCCACGCGGCCGGTCGTCACGGCGCTCGAAGCCACCACCGGGACGCCCACCACGCTCATCATCACGACGCGGCGCACGATCATCACGACGGAACCCGCCGCTGGAACCGGAGCCGCCACCGCGGTTGTCATCACGACGGAAGCCACCACCGGCACCGCCGCGGTCATCCCGAGGGAACCTGCCACCGGAACTGCCACCGCGGCTGTCATCACGACGGAACCCACCACCGGAGCCACCGCCACGGCTGTCGTCACGACGCGGGCCGCGATCACGGTCGTCGCGACGGACGCCACCACCGGCACCGCCGCTCGTCGGCCGTCGGCCCTCATCACGGCGGTTGCCACCACGGTCGTTGTCCCGACGCGGGCTTCCGGACCGGTCGTCACGACCACCCCGGAAGCCGCCCCGGTCACCATCGTCCCGGCGACGCGGCTCGCGCTCCGAACGATCGTCGGGAGAGTTGGTGGACATGGGTGGAACTCCTGTCTTCGGGTACTACACACATTCTCGCGCAGTCGGCCACCCGACGCGCTTCGGCAAAACAAAAAAGGACCCTTGGTCCCAGCATGAACGCTGGGACCAAGGGTCCTTGAAAGATTGTTCGGCGGCGTCCTACTCTCCCACAGGGTCCCCCCTGCAGTACCATCGGCGCTGAAAGGCTTAGCTTCCGGGTTCGGAATGTAACCGGGCGTTTCCCTAACGCAATGACCACCGAAACCCCATCGGGTTCTAGCGAACAAGCACACTTTTCAATTAAGTAGTGAAGCTGTTCAACCGGTGCGACTGTTCGCAACCCGGGAACAACACAGTGGACGCGAGCAACTGAGGACAAGCCCTCGGCCTATTAGTACCAGTCAGCTCCACCCGTTGCCGGGCTTCCACATCTGGCCTATCAACCCAGTCGTCTACTGGGAGCCTTAACCCCTCAAAGGGGGTGGGAATACTCATCTCGAAGCAGGCTTCCCGCTTAGATGCTTTCAGCGGTTATCCTTTCCGAACGTAGCCAACCAGCCATGCCCTTGGCAGGACAACTGGCACACCAGAGGTTCGTCCGTCCCGGTCCTCTCGTACTAGGGACAGCCCTTCTCAATATTCCTACGCGCGCAGCGGATAGGGACCGAACTGTCTCACGACGTTCTAAACCCAGCTCGCGTACCGCTTTAATGGGCGAACAGCCCAACCCTTGGGACCGACTCCAGCCCCAGGATGCGACGAGCCGACATCGAGGTGCCAAACCATCCCGTCGATATGGACTCTTGGGGAAGATCAGCCTGTTATCCCCGGGGTACCTTTTATCCGTTGAGCGACAGCGCTTCCACAAGCCACTGCCGGATCACTAGTCCCGACTTTCGTCCCTGCTCGACCCGTCGGTCTCACAGTCAAGCTCCCTTGTGCACTTACACTCAACACCTGATTGCCAACCAGGCTGAGGGAACCTTTGGGCGCCTCCGTTACTCTTTAGGAGGCAACCGCCCCAGTTAAACTACCCATCAGACACTGTCCCTGATCCGGATCACGGACCCAGGTTAGACATCCAGCACGACCAGAGTGGTATTTCAACGGCGACTCCACAACCACTGGCGTGGCTGCTTCAAAGTCTCCCACCTATCCTACACAAGCCGAACCGAACACCAATATCAAACTGTAGTAAAGGTCCCGGGGTCTTTCCGTCCTGCTGCGCGAAACGAGCATCTTTACTCGTAGTGCAATTTCACCGGGCCTATGGTTGAGACAGTCGAGAAGTCGTTACGCCATTCGTGCAGGTCGGAACTTACCCGACAAGGAATTTCGCTACCTTAGGATGGTTATAGTTACCACCGCCGTTTACTGGCGCTTAAGTTCTCAGCTTCGCCGACCCGAAAGTCAGCTAACCGGTCCCCTTAACGTTCCAGCACCGGGCAGGCGTCAGTCCGTATACATCGCCTTACGGCTTCGCACGGACCTGTGTTTTTAGTAAACAGTCGCTTCTCGCTGGTCTCTGCGGCCACCCCCAGCTCATGGAGTAAATCCAATCACCAGTGATGGCCCCCCTTCTCCCGAAGTTACGGGGGCATTTTGCCGAGTTCCTTAACCATAGTTCACCCGAACGCCTCGGTATTCTCTACCTGACCACCTGAGTCGGTTTAGGGTACGGGCCGCCATGAAACTCGCTAGAGGCTTTTCTCGACAGCATAGGATCATCCACTTCACCACAATCGGCTCGGCATCAGGTCTCAGACTTAATGTGTGACGGATTTGCCTATCACACGCCCTACACCCTTACCCCGGGACTACCACCGCCCGGGCTGGACTACCTTCCTGCGTCACCCCATCGCTTACCTACTACAAGTCTGGTTCGTCGGCTCCACCACTACCCTCAACTCCGAAGAGATCGGGCCGGCTTCACGGACTTAGCATCGCCTGATTCAGTACTGGGCGTTTCAAAGCGGGTACCGGAATATCAACCGGTTGTCCATCGACTACGCCTGTCGGCCTCGCCTTAGGTCCCGACTTACCCTGGGCAGATCAGCTTGACCCAGGAACCCTTAGTCAATCGGCGCACACGTTTCTCACGTGTGTATCGCTACTCATGCCTGCATTCTCACTCGTGAACCGTCCACAACTCGCTTCCGCGGCTGCTTCACCCGGCACACGACGCTCCCCTACCCATCCCAGCAGGCGTTGGCCCTATATGCTGGAATGACACGACTTCGGCGGTACGCTTGAGCCCCGCTACATTGTCGGCGCGGAATCACTTGACCAGTGAGCTATTACGCACTCTTTCAAGGGTGGCTGCTTCTAAGCCAACCTCCTGGTTGTCTCTGCGACTCCACATCCTTTCCCACTTAGCGTACGCTTAGGGGCCTTAGTCGATGCTCTGGGCTGTTTCCCTCTCGACCATGGAGCTTATCCCCCACAGTCTCACTGCCGTGCTCTCACTTACCGGCATTCGGAGTTTGGCTAAGGTCAGTAACCCGGTAGGGCCCATCGCCTATCCAGTGCTCTACCTCCGGCAAGAAACACACGACGCTGCACCTAAATGCATTTCGGGGAGAACCAGCTATCACGGAGTTTGATTGGCCTTTCACCCCTAACCACAGGTCATCCCCCAGGTTTTCAACCCTGGTGGGTTCGGTCCTCCACGAAGTCTTACCTCCGCTTCAACCTGCCCATGGCTAGATCACTCCGCTTCGGGTCTTGAGCGCGCTACTAAAACGCCCTATTCGGACTCGCTTTCGCTACGGCTTCCCCACACGGGTTAACCTCGCAACACACCGCAAACTCGCAGGCTCATTCTTCAAAAGGCACGCAGTCACGACATGCAAGCAAGCTTGCATGCGACGCTCCCACGGCTTGTAGGCACACGGTTTCAGGTACTATTTCACTCCGCTCCCGCGGTACTTTTCACCATTCCCTCACGGTACTATCCGCTATCGGTCACCAGGGAATATTTAGGCTTAGCGGGTGGTCCCGCCAGATTCACACGGGATTTCTCGGGCCCCGTGCTACTTGGGTGTCTCTTAAACGAGCCGTTAATGTTTCAGCTACGGGGGTCTTACCCTCTACGCCGGACCTTTCGCATGTCCTTCGCCTACATCAACGGTTTCTGACTCGCCTCACAGCCGGCAGACTGTGAAAAAGAGATCCCACAACCCCGCATGCGCAACCCCTGCCGGGTATCACACGCATACGGTTTGGCCTCATCCAGTTTCGCTCGCCACTACTCCCGGAATCACGGTTGTTTTCTCTTCCTGAGGGTACTGAGATGTTTCACTTCCCCTCGTTCCCTCCACACTGCCTATGTGTTCAGCAGCGGGTGACAGCCCATGACGACTGCCGGGTTTCCCCATTCGGACACCCCCGGATCAAAGCTCGGTTGACAGCTCCCCGGGGCCTATCGTGGCCTCCCACGTCCTTCATCGGTTCCTGGTGCCAAGGCATCCACCGTGCGCCCTTAAAAACTTGGCCACAGATGCTCGCGTCCACTGTGCAGTTCTCAAGCAACGACCAGCCACCCATCACCCCACCCCTAAGGGCGAGTTCACTGGGGCCGGCGTTTGAAGGCAACCTTGCGGCCATACCTTCAGACACCCAACAGCGCGCCCAGTACCCGGAATTCAATCGGTCCGCTTTCCACGCTCCGAGGAGCAGTACTTACGACCCGGTTGAACCACCAGGTACTGAATAGTCAACGTTCCACCCATGAGCTAACCACCGTCGAACATTTGCCGACGTAGTGGCTCTGGATTCCTTGCGGAATCTAGATGCTCCTTAGAAAGGAGGTGATCCAGCCGCACCTTCCGGTACGGCTACCTTGTTACGACTTCGTCCCAATCGCCAGTCCCACCTTCGACAGCTCCCTCCCACAAGGGGTTGGGCCACCGGCTTCGGGTGTTACCGACTTTCGTGACGTGACGGGCGGTGTGTACAAGGCCCGGGAACGTATTCACCGCAGCAATGCTGATCTGCGATTACTAGCAACTCCGACTTCATGGGGTCGAGTTGCAGACCCCAATCCGAACTGAGACCGGCTTTTTGAGATTCGCTCCGCCTCGCGGCATCGCAGCTCATTGTACCGGCCATTGTAGCACGTGTGCAGCCCAAGACATAAGGGGCATGATGACTTGACGTCGTCCCCACCTTCCTCCGAGTTGACCCCGGCAGTCTCCTGTGAGTCCCCATCACCCCGAAGGGCATGCTGGCAACACAGAACAAGGGTTGCGCTCGTTGCGGGACTTAACCCAACATCTCACGACACGAGCTGACGACAGCCATGCACCACCTGTATACCGACCACAAGGGGGGCACCATCTCTGATGCTTTCCGGTATATGTCAAGCCTTGGTAAGGTTCTTCGCGTTGCGTCGAATTAAGCCACATGCTCCGCTGCTTGTGCGGGCCCCCGTCAATTCCTTTGAGTTTTAGCCTTGCGGCCGTACTCCCCAGGCGGGGAACTTAATGCGTTAGCTGCGGCACCGACGACGTGGAATGTCGCCAACACCTAGTTCCCAACGTTTACGGCGTGGACTACCAGGGTATCTAATCCTGTTCGCTCCCCACGCTTTCGCTCCTCAGCGTCAGTAATGGCCCAGAGATCCGCCTTCGCCACCGGTGTTCCTCCTGATATCTGCGCATTTCACCGCTACACCAGGAATTCCGATCTCCCCTACCACACTCTAGCCTGCCCGTATCGACTGCAGACCCGGGGTTAAGCCCCGGGCTTTCACAACCGACGCAACAAGCCGCCTACGAGCTCTTTACGCCCAATAATTCCGGACAACGCTTGCGCCCTACGTATTACCGCGGCTGCTGGCACGTAGTTAGCCGGCGCTTCTTCTGCAGGTACCGTCACTCTCGCTTCTTCCCTGCTGAAAGAGGTTTACAACCCGAAGGCCGTCATCCCTCACGCGGCGTCGCTGCATCAGGCTTTCGCCCATTGTGCAATATTCCCCACTGCTGCCTCCCGTAGGAGTCTGGGCCGTGTCTCAGTCCCAGTGTGGCCGGTCGCCCTCTCAGGCCGGCTACCCGTCGTCGCCTTGGTAGGCCATCACCCCACCAACAAGCTGATAGGCCGCGGGCTCATCCTTCACCGCCGGAGCTTTCAACCCCGTCCCATGCGGGACAGAGTGTTATCCGGTATTAGACCCCGTTTCCAGGGCTTGTCCCAGAGTGAAGGGCAGATTGCCCACGTGTTACTCACCCGTTCGCCACTAATCCACCCCGAAAGGCTTCATCGTTCGACTTGCATGTGTTAAGCACGCCGCCAGCGTTCGTCCTGAGCCAGGATCAAACTCTCCGTGAATGTTTTCCCGTAATCGGGAGACACATCACGAGAGCGGGACGATCAGCCGGAATAAGACCGACCGTCCACAGCGTCCTCGCTGTGTAATTGCCTACCGGAACCACAAGGGCCCGGCAGGACTTTCAAAGGAACCACCAACCTGCCGAAACAGGCCGGGGTATCAACATATCTGGCGTTGACTTTTGGCACGCTGTTGAGTTCTCAAGGAACGGACGCTTCCTTCGTACTCACCCTCTCGGGCTTTCCTCCGGGCTTTCCCTTCGGTCTTGCGTTTCCGACTCTATCAGACTCTTTCGTGTCCGATTCCCGGTCGAAGCGGGTTCCGTTTTCCAGGTTTTCGCTTTCGCGTTTCCCTTTCCGGCGGTTCCAACCTTACCAGACTCCTTTTCGTTCCGTTTCCGGTCCGAATTTGATTCCGATGGCCGTTGGAGTGCCCTTTGCCTTTCGGCGTGTTCACTACTTTAGTCGATTTCCTTGGCGGCTCATAATCGAGTCGATGGGTTCGAATTTCGGCATGCCGAAATCGCACCCGCCAGGGTGAGTCGAAGGTAGTGTTTGGCCGCTTCCGAGTGCTCAGGCTCGGTCCGATGGACCGTGCCGACAGCAGTACCCGTTCAAGCGGCTCGGACTACGTTAGGCGGCTCGCCGGGGCGAGTCAAGTTGCGCGGCGGCGTGGCGCATGGGGGCGATAGGGGCTCACGGTGGGGTCGCCGTCGATCCAGAAGCGCCAGGGATGCAAGGCACCGTCGCCGCCCACGCCGGTGCGAGGCCCGTTGCGTACCTGGTCGCAGGGTGGCGGGGTGCCGTGCAGCACGGACAACGAAGCACCCGGGTGGGCGATGGCGTCGGTGCCGTTCAGGGCCTTGTCGACGTCCAGGGCGGTGGCCAGACGGGCTGGCCCTTTGGCCAGTTCTCTGTCATTGCGGGCCGAGAATCGACGTTTGCGGCTGAGCTCGGCACCCACGCGGATCTCGCCGGCCCGGAGCAGTACACCGCTCGCCATGCCCTCGGGGCCGCACACCAGATTGAGGCAGTGCCACATGCCGTAGGTGAAGTAGACGTACACGTGGCCGGGCGGTCCGTACATCACGCTGTTGCGGTGGGTGCGGCCGCGGAAGGCATGGGAGCCGGGGTCGATCTCGCCCGCGTACGCCTCCACCTCGGTGAGGCGGAGTTCGATGGGGCCGTCGGGCGTGTCCCGTACCAGCGTCCGGCCCAGCAGGTCAGGTGCCACGTCCAGTACGGGGCGGTCGAAGAAATCGCGTGTCAGCGGCGTACGGTCCAAGCCCTCGATCATGGCGATCGAGGTTACCGGGAACCGACTACGGTCGTGGCGCGTATGTACGGGTCAGGACCAAGGAGGAGTAAACATGGGCTTCAAGCGGCTGCTCGCGAGCATGGGTGCCGGTGGTGCTTCGGTGGAGACGGAGCTGACCGAGCTCAACGTCGTACCGGGTGGGGTCGTCCAGGGCGAGGTGCGCATCCAGGGCGGTTCCGTGGCGCAGCAGATCGAGGGACTGTCGGTCGGCCTGCAGGCGCGCGTCGAGGTCGAGGGCAACGACCAGGAGATGAAGCAGGACATCGAGTTCGCCAAGCTGCGGCTCGGTGGTGCGTTCGAGGTGCAGGCCGGTGCGGTGCACGTCGTGCCGTTCGGGCTCGAGATTCCGTGGGAGACGCCGATCACGATGTTCGCCGGTCAGCACCTGCACGGCATGAACATCGGTGTGACGACCGAGCTGGAGATCGCACGGGCACTGGACTCGGGCGACCTCGACCCGATCAATGTGCACCCGCTGCCGGCGCAGCAGGCGATCCTGGACGCGTTCGGGCAGCTGGGCTTCGGCTTCCGGAGCGCGGACATGGAGCGTGGTCACGTTCGCGGTACGCGTCAGCGGCTGCCGTTCTACCAGGAGATCGAGTTCTTCCCGCCGCAGCAGTACCGGGGGCTGAACCAGGTCGAGCTGACGTTCGTCGCGGACGACCGCGAGATGGATGTCGTCCTGGAGATGGACAAGAAGCCGGGGCTCTTCAGTGAGGGCAGCGACTCCTACCGCGCGTTCAAGGTCGACCTGCACGACTACCAGGGGACCGACTGGGCGGCGTACCTCAACCAGTGGCTCGCCCAGGTCGGCGGTCAGCGCAACTGGCTCTAGGGTCGATGGCGAGTTACCGGAGCCGATCAGGAGAGGTGTTGACGTGACCGAGCCGAAGAGGCCGCCGCTTCCGCATGACTTCCATCCCGAGGTGCCGTCGTTCACGGTGGTGAGCGAGGATCTCACCCCTGGGGCCGTACTGGCCGATGCCCAGGTGTTCGCGGCCGGGAACACCTCGCCGCAGCTGCGGTGGGAAGGGTTCCCGGCGAACACCAAGAGTTTCGCCGTGACCTGCTTCGATCCAGATGCTCCGACGGGCAGCGGGTTCTGGCACTGGGTCGTCTTCGACATCCCGGCGTCGGTCACGGAGCTGCCGGCCGGTGCGGGCAGCGGAAAGTTCGACGGGCTGCCCGAGGGTGCTGTTCAGGTCCGTAACGACTACGGGTCGAAGGACTTCGGCGGTGCTGCGCCGCCGCCCGGGGAGAACCACCGCTACGTCTTCACCGTGTACGCGGTGGACACCGAGAAGCTGGGGGCCGACAGCGATGTGTCGCCGGCGGTCGTCGGCTTCAATCTGCGGTTCCACACGCTGGGACGTGCCCAGCTGATCGGTGAGTACCCCGGTCCCGCCTAGTACTCGGTGAGCTGAGAGTTCCCCTGCTGTTTGCCCTGCCCTGGTCTTGGAGAGATCAGGGCAGGGCATTTTTTATTGCGTTGTCCATCACGGCCTGCCCAGCCAGAGTTGATCCGGGCCTGCCGGGGGGCGGGCGGCACACGGGAGGTGGGCGAAATGCGGGACACGCTGGTTCTCAACGCGAGCTTCGAGCCGCTGTCGACGGTGACGCTGAACCGTGCAGTGGTGCTGATCCTGCAGGACAAGGCTGTCGTCGAGCAGTCGCACCCCGATCTCCGTATGCGTGGCGCCGCCGTGGACATTCCGGTGCCCCGCGTGATCAGGCTCTGCCGGTACGTACGGGTGCCGTTCCGAAGACAGGCGCCGTGGTCCAGAAGAGGTGTGCTGATACGGGACCAGCACCGGTGCGCGTACTGCGGGCGGCGGGCGACAACCGTCGACCATGTGGTGCCGCGGGCCCAGGGCGGTCAGGACACCTGGCTCAATACGGTGGCGTCCTGCGCCGAGGACAACCACCGCAAGGCGGCCCGGACGCCCGAGCAGGCGGGGATGCCGTTGCTGCGGGAGCCGTTCGTCCCGTCGCCTGCGGAGGCGATGCTGCTGGCGATGGGGGCCGGTGAGCGGTCGGCGCTGCCGGAGTGGCTGGACCGGACCGCGGCGTAGGAGACGTACGTACAACGTCGTACCGAAAGCCCGTCTTCGTACGTAAGAAGGCGGGCTTCCGTGTGTCTGCGGATCAGCTTCGCCGATGCGAGGTTGCAGGAGGGTCGTCCGGCATCCCTCGGCATGATCGGTGCGCGGCGCACTGATCAGGCCCGGGGTGTGTACGCGTCAGTCGACCGGGGGTTCCTCGCGGCGCTCCTTGCCGGTGTTGAAGCCGGGGAGACCCGTACCGAGGTTGCCGAAGGCGCCGCTGAGGCCCTTGAGGGCGTCGCCGATCTCGCTGGGCACGATCCAGAGCTTGTTGGCGTCGCCCTCGGCGATCTTCGGGAGCATCTGGAGATACTGGTACGAGAGCAGCTTCTGGTCCGGGTCGCCTGCGTGGATCGACTCGAAGACCGTACGGATGGCCTGGGCCTCGCCCTCGGCGCGCAGGGCCGCGGCCTTGGCCTCACCTTCGGCGCGCAGGATCGCGGACTGCTTCTCGCCCTCCGCGGTGAGGATCGCGGACTGCCGCGTTCCTTCGGCCTGGAGGATCGCTGCGCGCTTGTCCCGGTCGGCGCGCATCTGCTTCTCCATCGAGTCCTGGATGGAGGTGGGCGGCTCGATCGCCTTGAGCTCGACACGGTTGACGCGGATGCCCCACTTGCCGGTGGCTTCGTCGAGGACTCCGCGGAGGGCGGCGTTGATCTCCTCGCGGGAGGTCAGGGTCCGCTCCAGGTCCATGCCGCCGATGATGTTGCGGAGGGTGGTGACGGTGAGCTGCTCGATCGCCTGGATGTAGCTGGCGACTTCGTACGTCGCGGCGCGCGCGTCCGTCACCTGGTAGTAGATGACGGTGTCGATGTTGACGACCAGGTTGTCCTGGGTGATCACCGGCTGGGGCGGGAACGGGACGACCTGTTCACGGAGGTCGATCCGGTTGCGGATGGTGTCGATGAACGGAACGACGATGTTCAGGCCGGCGTTGAGCGTACGGGTGTAGCGGCCGAAGCGCTCCACGATGGCTGCGCTGGCCTGCGGGATGACCTGGATCGTCTTGATCAGGGCGATGAAGACGAGCACCACCAGAATGATCAGGACGATGATGATCGGTTGCATCGTGTTCCTCGTGCCCTTCGGTTGCCGACGGATCGCGATGATCGGGGTCGGATCTCATGAGGTCCGGATCTCATGATGATCGACATCGAGTCTGGCAGACCGCGGTCCGCCGTGTGTGCGGTTCGGTCACATGACCACGGCCGTGGCCCCGTCGATGTCCACGACATCCACGTGCCGGCCGGGTTCGAAGCTCTGCTCCCCGTCGTATGCGCGCGCGGACCAGACCTCGCCGGCCAGTTTGATGCGGCCGCCGTTGCCGTCGACCCGTTCCAGGACGACAGCCTGACGGCCCTTCAGTGCGTCGATGCCGGTGGCCAGTCGGGGCCGGTCCGCGCGGTGTCTGGCGGCGATCGGGCGAACCACCGCGATGAGCGCGACGGAGACCACCACGAACACCAGGACCTGGGCCACGATGCCGCCGCCCAGCGCCGCGACGACTGCCGCGGCGACCGCTCCGACAGCGAACATCCCGAACTCGGGCATCGCGGTCAGCACGAGCGGAATGCCCAGCCCGACCGCGCCGATCAGCCACCACACCCACGCGTCGATGTCCACGTGGTCATGGTAGGACCGCGGGTCCCTTCGCCGACAGGGTTGCGATCAGGACATTCAGGACAGCGGAAGGCCGTGCGCGGTGTATCGCTCGCTGGCGTGCTCGACGATGAGCGGCAGACCGAAGCAGAGGGAGAGGTTCCGGGAGGTGAGCTCCGTCTCCATGGGGCCCGCGGCAAGGACCTTGCCCTGACGGATCATGAGGACGTGGGTGAAGCCGGGTGCGATCTCCTCGACATGGTGGGTGACCATGATCATGGAGGGGGCGAACGGGTCACGGGCGAGCCGGCCGAGGCGGCGGACCAGGTCCTCGCGGCCACCGAGGTCGAGACCGGCGGCGGGTTCGTCGAGGAGGAGGAGCTCGGGGTCGGTCATCATGGCGCGGGCGATCAGCGTGCGCTTGCGCTCACCCTCGGAGAGGGTGCCGAACTTCCGGTCGAGGTACTCGGTCATGCCGAGCCGGTCGAGGAAGGCGCGGGCGCGGTCCTCGTCGACGGCGTCGTAGTTCTCGTGCCAGGTGGCGGTCATGCCGTACGCGGCGGTGAGCACCGTCTGCAGGACCGTCTGGCGCTTGGGAAGCTTCTCGGCCATGGCGACACCCGCGATACCGATGCGGGGGCGCAGGTCGAAGACGTCGGTGCCGACGCCGCCGAGCTGCTCGCCGAGGATCTTGGCGGTGCCCTTGGTCGGGAAGAGGTAGCTGGACGCGATGTTGAGGAGAGTGGTCTTGCCGGCGCCGTTCGGGCCGAGGATGACCCAGCGCTCCCCCTCCTTGACCGACCAGGAGACGTCGTCCACCAGAGCGCGTCCGTCGCGGACCACGGATACGTCCACCAGCTCCAGTACATCGCTCATGAGCGCGTTGTCTCCCCATACAGTCTCGAGATCGTCGCGTGCCTGCGGGCACAGCTCCCAGGCAAAACTTACGCCACCCCAGGAGTGCTCCGGCTCTTAGGTCCGGTTCCCTAGGCTGTTCCCATGCTTTCGGAACCACGCTCAGGGCTGCTGGCCGCATGGGGTAACGCGCTTCTGGCCGGACTTGTGTCGCCGGACGACGCGGTGCTCGCGATTGTCGGAGAGGACGCGGTGCACCGCGTCGAGGGATTGCCTGGTGAGGCGGGGCCGGTCGGGCTCACGCTCGCGCTGGGGCGGCTGCGGGGACTGGGGGCGACGGGCTTCCGGGTCGCACTGCCGGTGCCGGGGCATCCGCTGGGGCTCAGCGGTCCGCCGGAATTCAACGCGCGGGCGTTGGAGGCGGAGGAGGCGGTGATCGCTTCCGGTGTGCCCTACGGGCTGGTGCCCGAGGTCCGGGAGGTGGGGCCGGCCGGGGATCTGCACGTCGAGGTGGTGTGGCGTTGCCTGCCGGTGCGGGAGGCAACGCCGGCCGATGTCCCATCGCTGAGCGAGGCGGAGCGGGAGCTCGCGGAGGCCTTGCGGGATGCGACGGCGGTGCTGTCGCGGCTGGACGTGGCCGGCTCGGGGCCGGTGGCGGAGGCAGCGGTGGATGCGTACCGGGCGCGGGTGGAGCGGGGGCGGGAGGTGCTCGCTCCCGGGTATCCGCCACGGGCGGTACGAGTACTGGAGCTGGCTCAGCGGGTGGGGCTGCTGATCTCGGTGGCGTCCGAGAACGGGCACGGCGGGGCGGTGAGCGCGTCGGAGATCGCCGCGCGGGCGGACGCGTTGCGGCCGGTGGAGCGAGTGGCCCGGCGGGCTCAGGTGGCCGCGTACAACGCCTATGTGGAGAGCCGGGAGCGGGGGTAGCCGGCAGGGTGGAGCACTGGGGCCGTCCGGTGGCCGCTCCGCCCTCTACCGCCGGACAGGATCGATGGTTGAGGTTGATGGACCGCCACTTGGGACGCGGTGCTGCATGGTTGATGCCGGACGGATCCCTGGTTGGGCCCGTCCGGCATCAACTGGCTTGTGCGGGTCAGCCGTTCAGACCGAAGTTGCCGAAGGCCGGGTTGAGCAGGCCGATCACGTTGACCGTGTTGCCGACCACGTTCACCGGGACATGGACCGGGACCTGGATGACGTTGCCGCTGACCACGCCCGGGGAGTGGGTCGCTGCGCCGTGGGCGCCCGCGCCGTGGCCGGTGGCGGAGGCCGCGCCCGCGCCGGCGGCGATGATGCCACCGGCGATCACGGTGACGGCAGCGGCCTTCTTCAGGTTCTTCACTTCAGGATCCTCCTAGCATCGCTGCGGCCAGCCGCCGCAGCACGCATGGAGAACGCTCCCGTGCCGGACAGGATGCGCCGTACGGGTGACATACACCCGACAGTATGAATCTCAGTCTGGAGGGAACCGGTCCGCTTCAGCCCTGATCAGCCTGCCACCCCATGTCGGACGGCCCAGAGGGCGGCCTGGGTGCGGTCCGACAGATCCAGCTTCATCAGAATGTTCGAGACGTGCGTCTTCACGGTCTTCTCGGAGAGGACCAGCGCCCTGGCGATCTCACGGTTGGAACGGCCGTCGGCGATCAGGCCCAGTACTTCCCGCTCCCGTTCGGTGAGAGTGCTCCCCCGGCCCGTACCGCCGCCGGCGTCCTCCTGGGCGAGCAGGGCTCCGGCGACCTCCGGCTGGAGCAGGACATGGCCCGCGTACACCGAGCGGATGGCGCCGGCCAGTGCGTCCGGGTCGACGTCCTTGTATACGTAGCCGGAGGCGCCCGCGCGCAGGGCGGGGACCACCGTGCGCTGCTCGGTGAAGCTGGTGACGATCAGCACCTTGGCCGGGTTCTCCAGCTCCCGGAGCTTGCGGAGCGCCTCGATGCCGTCCGTGCCCGGCATCTTGATGTCCATCAGGACCACGTCGGGGCGCAGCTCCTCGCTCCTGGCCACACCCTCCGCGCCGTCGGCCGCCTCGCCGACGACCTCTATGTCGTCCTGGATCTCCAGGAACGTACGCAGACCGCGGCGCACCACCTGGTGGTCGTCGACCAGCAGCACCCTGATGATCTTGTCAGCCACCGGGTACCTCCATCTCGATCGTGGTGCCCTTGCCGGGCGCCGATTCAACGGTGAGCCTTCCGCCGACACCGCTCGCGCGGTCCCGCATCGACACCAGTCCCAGATGGCGGCCGGCCTGCCGGGTCGCCATGGGTTCGAATCCGCTGCCGTCGTCGGTGATCCGCAGTACCGTGCCGGAGCCGCGCCGGGCCAGCGTGACGTCGACCCGTTCGGCGCCCGAGTGGCGCAGCGCATTGTGCAGGGCTTCCTGGGAGACCCTGAGCAGCGCCTCCTCCTGAGCGGCGGGCATGGCCCGTACGCCGAGGCTCTCGAAAGTGACCCGGGCGCTGTGGGCGCGGTCCAGGACCTGGATCTGGGTACGGAGCGTCGCGACGAGGCCGTCCTCGTCGAGCGCGGCGGGGCGCAGCTCGACGACGGCGGCTCGCAGCTCGTCCGCCGCCTCGGCGGCCAGCACGGCGACCTGCTGGAGCTCGCTCTTGGCGCGGGCCGGGTCGCGGTCGACCAGGGCGGCGGCGGCCTGGGCCGTCAGCCGCAGGGAGAACAGCTTCTGGCTGACCGCGTCGTGCAGCTCGTGGGCGAGCCGGGACCGTTCCTCGGCGATGGTGAGCTCACGGCTGCGCTCGTACAGTCTGGCGTTGGTGAGGGCGATCGCCGCGTGCTGGGCGAGGATCGACAGCAGCTCCTCGTCCTGTGCGGTGAAGCCGCAACCGCCCTGTGGCTTGGGGCATCGCTTGTTGGCGAGAAAGAGCGCGCCGATGATTTCGTCGCCGTCCCTGATCGGCAGGCCGAGGAAATCGGACATGTCGGGGTGGGCGTCGGGCCAGCCCTCGAAACGGGGGTCCTTGCGGACGTCGGCGAGGCGCTGGGGCTTCGCCTCGTGGAGCATCGCGGCGAGGATGCCGTGCTGCCGGGGCAGCGGGCCGATGGCCTTCCACTGCTCGTCGCTGACGCCGTCGACGACGAACTGGGCAAAACCGCCGTGGTCGTCGGGGACGCCCATGGCCGCGTACTCGGCGTCCAGCAGGTCGCGGGCCGAGGCGACGATCGTCTTCAGGACGTCACGCATTTCCAGGTGCCGGCTCATGGCGAGCAGTGCGGCACTGACCGCTGCGAGGCCCGACGGTGGGCTGTGACTCATGGCCTCACCGTACCGGCGGGGTGGCCGCGCCGTATCGGCCTGTGGACGGCGGGTGCTTAGGGCGCTGGGCCTAGGTCGAAGTTCCTTGCGGGGGTGCGGCTCACGGCCGAGGCGCGGCGTGTGGGGGCGTTCCTACGTTGGCTGTGCCGAGGGTTCATCGGCCATTGCCGACGTAATAAGGAGACGGTTGTCATGCCTGTCGCAATGATCACGGGCGCTTCGAAGGGGCTGGGCCGTGCGCTGGCCGCGGCGCTCGCACAGCGGGGCTGGGATCTGGTGCTGGATGCCAGGACCGCCGGGGTGCTGGAGGGGGCGGCGACGGAGCTGGCGGGGTACGGGGCACGGGTGGTCGCAGTGCCCGGCGATGTCACGGACGCCGGACACCGCCGGGAGCTGGTGGCCGCCGCCGGGGAGCTCGGCGGACTCGATCTGCTGGTGAGCAATGCGAGTGCGCTGGGCGCCGAGCCGCTCGTGCGGCTCGATGCGCTGCCGCTGGACGGGCTGCGGCAGGCGCTGGAGACCAATCTGGTGGCGGCGCTCGGTCTGGTGCAGGGGGCGCTGCCCCTGCTGCGAGCCTCGGCGGCGGGCGCGGTCGTGGTGGTGAGTTCGGATGCGGCGGCGGAGCCGTACGAGACCTGGGGCGGTTACGGGGCGTCGAAGGCGGCACTCGACCAGCTGGCCGCGGTGCTGGGGGTGGAGGAGCCGGGGCTGCGGGTGTGGGCGGTCGATCCGGGAGACATGCAGACCGGTCTCTATGCGGCGGCGGTACCGGACGACGACGATCCGCGACCGCTTCCGGAAAGTGTGGTTCCCGCGTTCCTGCGGCTGCTGGAGCGGCGGCCGGCCAGCGGGCGGTATGCGGCGCCGTGGCCGGCGGAGTCGGAGCCGGACGATTCCGAGCCGGCCGGGTCGGCGTGGTCGGGGGCGGGACTGTGACCGCACTGGATGCGTTGCGGGTGCCCGCGGAGCTCTCGGCACGAGTGCCTGCGGAGCAGAGGGGTGCGGGGCGTGACGACGTACGGCTGCTGGTGTCGCGCGGGCAGAAGGTCTCGCACCATGCGTTCCGCGACCTGCCGGGGCAGCTGCGGGCCGGGGACGTACTCGTGGTCAATACGTCGCCGACGCTGCCCGCCGCTGTGAACGGCCGGGTGGGAGGTGCCCGCGTCGTCGTGCACTTCTCGACGCGGGGCGATGACGGGCGGTGGGCGGTGGAGCTGCGCCGCCCGGACGGGACGGGAGCGACGGTGCCCCGCCGCGGTGGGCCGGCCGGGGCCGTCGTGCATCTGCCGGGCGGTTCACGGCTGGTGCTGGAGGAGCCACTGGGCGGCACGGGCGGGTACGGCACGGGGCCGCTGGGTGCGACGGTGGGGGCCAGGCTGTGGTGGGCGCGGGTGTCGGTGGAGGTGCCGGGGCTGCTGCGGCAGTACGGGCGGCCGATCCGTTACGGCTATACGGAGCGGGACCAGCCGCTGTCCGCATATCAGACTGTCTTCGCCGTGGACTCCCCCGACGGGAGCGGATCGGCGGAGATGCCGAGCGCCGCTCGGCCGTTCACCACGCGGCTGGTGGCCGCGCTGGTCAGCCGCGGCGTGCAGTTCGCGCCGCTGACGCTGCATACGGGGGTGGCCTCGGCGGAGGCGCACGAGCCGCCGTACCCGGAGCGCTTCGTCGTACCGCGCGCGACGGCCTGGCTGGTCAATGCGGCACGGGCAGGCGGTGGGAAGGTCATCGCGGTCGGTACGACGGCGGTACGGGCGCTGGAGTCGTCGGCGGGGGCGGACGGGGTGGTGCGCGCGGCCGCCGGCTGGACGGATCTGGTGGTGACGCCGCAGCGCGGCGTGCGGGCGGTGGACGGTCTGCTGACAGGGCTGCACGAGCCGGAGGCCTCCCATCTGCTGATGCTGGAGGCGGTCGCGGGGCGGGCCCCGCTGCAGTGCGGATACGCGGAGGCGCTGCGCCATCGGTACCTCTGGCACGAGTTCGGGGACGTGCATCTGCTATTCCCCGATCCGGAACATAACACTCCGAATTGCTGAAGCAACGGATGGCGAGATTGTTACCCGGTCGGTGTGAGGCCGCACATAGGACACACGTCACTTACGAAGCTCCGTAGTGGATACTTAAGCCCCACACCAGTCGGCATGAGCGCGGGCCGTCACGTAGGAGCGGGTCCGTGATCCACTATCCGGGTTCGTACGTCACATAATTGCCTCAGCATTTTGCGCCCGCTAAGAATTGCTCTCGTCCCCGACGGAGATGCGAACCCGTCGCATCCGTCTTCGTCCTCCGTGAGGACCCGCAATTCGAAGAGGTACGACTGCATGTCCACGTCCAGCATCCACAGCCGTCTTCGTCGTCTGAGCAAGACCCAGAAGCTCTCTGCCGCGGGTGTCTCCGCCGCCTGCTGCGCCGCCCTCTCGCTCTCCCTCGTCCCGGCCCACGCCGAGACCCCTGCCGAGCCGCAGGCCGCCTCCGCCGCACCGGTGGTCATCGACGGCCTCCCGCAGGCCAAGACCATCCAGGCCAGCATCATCGAGCAGCACTCCACCGCCGAGAAGCTGGTGAAGGCCGCCGACGCCGTCAAGGCGAAGAAGGCCGCCGCCGCCAAGGCGAAGGCGAAGGCCGCCGCGAAGGCCAAGGCTGTCGCGAAGGCCAAGGCCAGGGCGAAGGCCGCCGCGAAGGCCAAGGCCGATGTCGCGAAGCGGTCCCCCCAGGCCGCCAGCCGCTCCGTCGCCCGCACGCCGGTCTACGCCAACAACCTGAACGGCTGGATCACCGAGGCGCTGGACATCATGAAGGCCCACGGCATCCCGGGCTCGTACGACGGCCTGCACCGCAACATCATGCGGGAGTCCACCGGTAACCCGAACGCGGTCAACGGCTGGGACATCAACGCCCAGAACGGCACCCCGTCCTGTGGCCTGCTGCAGGTCATCCAGCCGACGTTCAACGCGTACCACGTCTCCGGTACCTCGACGAACATCTACGACCCGGTCGCCAACATCACCGCCGCGGCCAACTACGCCGCCGACCGGTACGGCTCGATCGACAACGTCAACAGCGCGTACTGATCAACCCGAGGCGCCATGCACAACGCCGAAGGGCGGCACCCCATTCCGGGTGCCGCCCTTCGGCGTTCCGTGCGTGCTGTGCACGCTGCGCCCCTGCGCTACTTGCGCATGACTTCCGGCTCGTGGCGGCGCAGCAGGCGCGCCACCGCGAAGCCGCAGATGATGCCGAGGAACAGCAGCACCGCGATGTTCATCCCCCACTGACCGGCCGTGTGCTCCCACAGCGGGTCGAGGTCGGTCGGGTTCTTCTGGTCCCACGGCGGCATCAGGTGCGCGAGGTCGAGCGTCGAGCCCGCGGCCGCGATGGCCCAACGGGACGGCATCAGCCAGGCGAACTGCTCCAGGCCGGGCGATCCGTACACCTGGAAGAGGATGCCGGTGAAGACGACCTGGACGATCGCGAACATGACCAGCAGCGGCATGGTCTTCTCGGCGGTCTTCACCAGCGAGGAGATCACCAGGCCGAACATCATCGAGGTGAAGCCCAGCGCAGTGATCGTGACGCAGAGCTCGACGGCCGGCGGCATGATCAGGCCCTCTTCGGGCAGGTCGCGGGTGGCGAAGCCGATGCCGCAGATAATGACGCCCTGGATGGCCGTGATCGCGCCGAGGACGATCACCTTGGACATCAGATAGGCGGAGCGGGAGAGGCCGGTGGCCCGTTCCCGTTCGTAGATGACGCGTTCCTTGATCAGTTCTCGTACGGAGTTGGCCGCACCCGAGAAACACATGCCGACCGCGAGGATCAGCATGATCGTTCCGGCGTCTCCGTTGAACTTCGACGGCGGCTTCGGAGGGGCCAGGCCGAAATCGGCAGGGATGACCACGCTGACGATGCCGAGGACCGCGGGCAGGATCACCATCAGACCCATGAAGCCCTTGTCGGACGCGATCACCGACACGTATCGACGGATCAGCGTCCACAGCTGCGTCATCCAGCCCTGCGGCTTCGGCGGACGCATCTGCTGCGGCGGCGGCATGTGTACGGACTGTGCGGCGACGGCGTCGATGTCCGCGGCGTACATCTGGTAGTGCTGCGAGCCGCGCCAGCGGCCCGCCCAGTCGTAGTCGCGGTAGTTCTCGAACGCGGAAAAGACGTCGGCCCAGGTGGTGTAGCCGAAGAAGTTGAGCGCTTCCTCCGGCGGACCGAAGTAGGCGACGGAACCGCCCGGCGCCATGACGAGCAGCTTGTCGCAGATCGCCAGCTCGGCGACCGAGTGCGTGACGACGAGGACCGTACGGCCGTCGTCGGCGAGACCGCGCAGCAGCTGCATGACATCGCGGTCCATACCCGGATCGAGGCCTGAGGTCGGCTCGTCCAGGAAGATCAGCGACGGCTTGGTGAGCAGCTCGAGGGCGACGGAGACACGCTTGCGCTGGCCACCGGAGAGCGAGGTGACCTTCTTGTCCTTGTGGATGTCGAGCTTGAGCTCGGCGAGGACCTCATGGATCCGGGACTGGCGCTCGGCCTCGGTGGTGTCCGCAGGGAAGCGCAGCTTGGCCGCGTACTTGAGGGCCTTGGTGACCGTGAGTTCCTTGTGCAGGATGTCGTCCTGCGGGACCAGGCCTATGCGCTGGCGCAGCTCGGCGAACTGCTTGTACAGGTTCCGGTTGTCGTAGAGGACATCGCCCTGGTTGGCGGGCCGGTAGCCGGTGAGCGCCTTGAGCAGGGTGGACTTGCCGGAACCGGACGGGCCGATGACTGCGATGAGCGACTTCTCCGGGACGCCGAACGAGACGTCCTTGAGAATCTGCTTCCCGCCGTCGACCGTCACCGTGAGGTGCCGGGCGGAGAAGGAGACCTCACCGGTGTCGACGAACTCCTCGAGCCGGTCGCCGACCAGACGGAACGTCGAGTGACCGACACCCACGATGTCGTTCGGACCGATGAGCGCGGAGCCGGACTTGTGGAGCGGCTGACCGTTGACGTACGTGCCGTTGTGGGAACCGAGATCGCGGATCTCGAAGCGGCCGTCGGGGGTCGCGTGGAACTCGGCGTGGTGGCGCGAGACCTGGAGGTCGGAGACGACGAGTTCGTTCTCCAGCGCACGGCCGATGCGCATCACACGGCCGAGGTCCAGCTGGTGGAACGTGGTCGGGCTGCGGTCGCCGTAGACCGGCGGGGCCCCCGCGGCACCGCCGGGACCACCTGCGCCGGGTTTCTGTGCCATGCCCTGCTGGTGCGGCACGTGAGGCTGCTGGTGCTGGGCGTGCTGTTGCGGCTGGCCCTGGGGCGTCTGCTGCCGGCCCTGCTGCTGGTGCTGGGGCTGTTGCGATGCGGGATCCGGCCAGCCGGCACCACCCTGCTGGGGCTGCTGGGCGGGGGCCTGCGGCGCGCCCGCACCCTGGCCGCTGTACACATCGGCACCCGCGGCGGATCCGCTGAAGCTCAGCCGCGGTCCGTCAGTGGCGTTGCCCAGGTACACGGCGGAGCCCGGCCCGATGTCCATCTGGTGGATCCGCTGCCCCTGCACATAGGTGCCGTTGGTGGAGCCGTGGTCCTCGATGAACCAACTGCGGCCCCCCCAGCTGATCGTGGCATGCCGCCACGACACCCTGGCGTCGTCGATCGACAGGTCGCCCTGCGGATCGCGCCCCAGGGTGTACGGCCTGGACGGATCGAGCGTCCAGGTCCTTCCATTCAATTCCAGTACGAGTTCCGGCACTCCGCGCCCCACTAGTTGTCCCCCGAGTTACCCCCATCACAGGGAGTCTAGGGATGCTGAACATCGTGGGGAACTATTCCAGGAGCTGTCCCCGATACGAAAGTCGGGCCGGTTCAGGACCGTGACGAGACCTGCGCCCACGCACCGTTGACTCGGGAGAAACATGCTCGGAGAGTGGTAAGCGCCCATGAGTGCGTACGGATCATGAGCGACTAGGTCAACTCAGGTCATCTCGGTGCGGATTGAGGGGGTCCTGATGGCGAGGGACGTACGCGGGAGCGGTGGCGGTACAGGGCACATCCCTTGGGGAGATGTGGTGTTGGCCGCCATCGCCTCGGTCGGCTGGGCGATGGTCGCGATGGCGGGGACGGCGGCCCTCGGACTGCATCTGCTCGGCGCCGACTCGGTGGGGGCACTGGGGCCGATGACGGCGGCCGTGGTGGTGCTGGGAGCGGGCGGATCGGTCTCTCCGTCGGGCGATGTCTCGGCGTTCGGGCTGGACGGGGCCGAGGCGCACGCCGCCCTGTCGGTCACACCGCTGGGGGTCGGGCTGGCCGGTGCGCTGTTCCTCTCCTTCTTCTTCCTGCGGTCGCTGCGCGGGGCGGGAGCGGCGCTGCCCGGTGCCGAACTCGCGGTCCGCGCAGGGGCGGTGGTGGTGATGTTCGTCGCCGTGCTCGGCGGGCTGGCCTGGGCCGGTCACGATGTCGTGACGATCGACGGTGCGTCGCTGGGTCTGGACGAGGTGCCAGGGGCGAACGGTGACGCCCCCGGTGGGGCCGGGGGCATCGGGGACCTGCTGCCGGGCGGGCTCGGTGATCCGGGTGACCTCGGCGGGCTGCTGCCGGGCCGGCTGGCGGATCTCGCAAGGGCGCAGGCCCATGTCGGGTTCACGGTCGACGCAGTGAAGTCGCTGGTGGGCGGGGCCTGCTGGGTGCTCGGGGTGCTGGTGATCGCAGTTCTGGCCTCGCGTCGTACGCCGTTGCCGTCCCGTCTGGCGTGGCTGCACCGGACCGTACGTCCGGCGGTGTCCGCGCTGGTGTCAGTGCTGCTCGTGGCGGTGGTCGCCGGGTGCGCGGCAGCGGCGTACGCGGCGGTCGGCGACGACCACCCGAAGCGGATCGCGGGTGCCGCGCTGCTCGGGGCGCCGAACGGGACGTGGCTCGGGGTGCCGCTCGGCCTCTTCGTGCCGTGGGACGGACAGGCGACCGGAGAGCCGGCCAAGCTGCTTCCCGATCCGCTGGACGAGCTGTTGCGGATGTCCGCCGACGAACCGGTGACGGTCGGGAGGCTGGCCGAACTGGACCACCGGGTCTGGCTGCTGGCGGTCGCCGCCGCGGTGATGATGCTGTACGCCGGGGTGCTGGCCGCGACACGTACCGACCGGGGAGAGGAGACCGCCGCCCGGTTCGCGGGGCGGTGTGCGCTGCGGCTCGGAGGCGTGACGGCAGCGGCCCTGCCACTGCTGGTGTGGCTGACGCAGGTCTCCGCCGACGGATCGCTTTCGGTGCTGGGCTTCGATGCGTTCGGGGCCGGGATCGAGCTGCACGGGCATCCGGGGACGGCCGCGGTACTGGGTGCGGTGTGGGGTGCGGGTGCGGGTGGGGTGGGGGCGCTGGTGGCGTGCGGGGCGGGAGCGGTTCCTGCGGTTCCGGCAGGGTCATCGGGTCGGGGTGGCGACGAAGGCGGTGGGGGTGGTCCGGTGCCTGGGCCGTATACGCCGTCGCGGCCGTACCGGCCGTCGCACGAGGAGACCAACCCGTATCTGCGCCCGCATCCGGCGGACCCGATCCACGGGGCGCCGACGGTGGTGGGACCGATCGTCCCGCCCACCGCGCCGCAGGTGCCGCCCCCGGGGCCCGGGCCGGCGCCGCGGGACGGGGGGCCGGACGGGGGGCCGCCGCCCGACCGGCCGCCCGCGCGGGGGTGAACGGGTTTCCTCGACCGCCGGGCGAGTGCGAGAACGCCAGGTGAAAGCTCCGCTCCCGGGCGCCGGACCGGCTTGGAAACGCGCCGGTCGGGAAGCCCTTCCCGGTGTCCGGTCCGCGGGACGGGGCTTCGGGCGTGTGAGGCGGACCGATACGGTGGAGGCACCATGAGCGCATCTCAGCCCCCTCAGTCCTCCCCGTCTCCTGAGCCCCCTGAGGCCCCTGCGTCCCGTCAGGGCGCCGACACCCCCACCCTTCTCGTCAAGATCTTCGGGAAGGACCGTCCCGGCATCACCGCCGGGCTCTTCGACACGCTCGCCGCCTACGCGGTCGATGTCATCGATATCGAGCAGGTCGTCACCCGTGGCCGTATCGTCCTGTGCGCGCTGGTCACCGCTCCCACCGGTGGTACCGCCGCGGCCGGCACCACCGAGGGCGATCTGCGGGCGACCGTGCACAGCTGGGCCGAATCGCTGAAGCTGCAGGCCGAGATCATCTCCGGGACCGGTGACAACCGGCCGCGTGGTTACGGGCGCTCCCATGTGACCGTGCTCGGACACCCGCTGACCGCCGAGTCGACGGCAGCCATAGCGGCCACGATCACGTCGACGGGCGGCAACATCGACCGGATCTTCCGGCTGGCGAAGTACCCGGTCACGGCCGTCGAGTTCGCCGTGTCCGGCACCGCGACCGCGGAGCTGCGGACCGCGCTGGCCACCGAGGCCGCCGGGATCGGGGTCGATGTCGCCGTCGTATCGGCCGGACTGAGCCGCCGTGCGCAGCGGCTGGTCGTCATGGATGTCGACTCGACGCTCATCCAGGACGAGGTCATCGAGCTGTTCGCGGCCCACGCCGGCTGTGAGGACAAGGTCGCCGAGGTGACCGCGCAGGCGATGCGCGGCGAGCTCGATTTCGAGCAGTCGCTGCACGCGCGGGTGGCGCTGCTGGCGGGGCTCGACGTGTCGGTGGTGGACAAGGTGCGCGCCGAGGTGCGACTGACGCCCGGCGCCCGCACGCTGATCCGTACGCTGAAGCGGCTCGGTTACCAAGTGGGCGTCGTCTCCGGCGGGTTCACCCAGGTCACCGACGATCTGAAGGAACGGCTCGGGCTCGACTTCGCCTCTGCCAACACTCTGGAGGTGGTCGACGGCAAGCTCACCGGCCGGGTCGTCGGCGACATCGTGGACCGGGCGGGCAAGGCCAGGCTGCTACGCAGCTTCGCCGAGCAGGCCGGGGTGCCGCTTGCGCAGACCGTGGCGATCGGTGATGGCGCGAATGACCTGGACATGCTGAACACGGCCGGCCTCGGGGTCGCCTTCAACGCCAAGCCGGTCGTCCGCGAGGCCGCGCACACCGCGGTGAACGTGCCGTTCCTGGACACCGTGCTGTATCTGCTCGGAATCACCCGTGAGGAGGTCGAGGCCGCCGACGGTCTCGTCGACTGACCGACCGGCCCCGTACCTCGTGCACGGGACAGGCCCCGGCACTGACCATGCGTCCCGTGCCGGGGCCTTTCCGCCTACTGCGGCGTGATCAGTCGTTCGGCGTCCAGTATTCGACGAGCTTGCCCACCCCGTGCTCCACGCCCTTCCAGGAGCCGGAGAACTCGATCACGGCGAACGCGGCGGTCGGGAAGCCGCCGCGGGTCATCCGGGCCATGGTCTCGCCCTCCGCCGAACCGGCCAGGGCGTCCGCGAGGGCATGCATGCCGGGGTTGTGGCCGATGAGCAGCAGGTTCTGTACGTCGTCGGAGGTCTCGTTCAGCAGGGCGATCAGGTCGCCGAGGGAGGCCTCGTACAGCCGCTCCTCGTACACGGTCTTGGGCCGGTGAGGCATCTCGTGCACCGCCAGCTTCCAGGTCTCGTGCGTCCTGACGGCGGTCGAGCACAGGGCCAGATCGATGACGATGCCGGAGTCGACGAGTTTGCGGCCTGCCACGGGGGCATCCTTGCGGCCACGCTCCGCGAGCGGCCGCTCATGGTCGGAGTCCTGCGACCATTCCGCCTTTGCATGCCTGAGTAGGACGATCCTGCGAGGTGTATCGACGCTCATACACCTCAGCTTCGCACGAAATGAGACGCCCGGCGCAGGGTGTTGGAGGGCTCCCCCACTGCGGGTGAACGGGGTCAGCGGGCCAGCAGGTCCACGATTCGCTCAAGCAGCTGACCGATCGCCGAATCGCCCGTCGCGGCGTGCGCCTCGCCGGATCCGGAGATCAGCAGCAGTGCGCCGAACGCGACCGCGGGCAGCGCGACGGCCCACCACGGCAGCCTGACCTCGACACCGGCAGAGGCCGGGCGGGGGGATCGGGTGTAGGTACGGGCCGCCATGTCCGCCTCCGTGGGCCATCGGTTCTGATACTCAGAACTTACGGATGCGGGGATGCCGGTCCCATCCGGCGACCCACCCACTTCACCCTGACCCTGGCCCCCTAGGGGATGGTGGTGCTAGCCCCACCATCGGCCCCGGCGGCGGAACGCGCGAGGAGCGGCGGCGCGGTCCAAGGCGTCGGAGAGAGGCGTCAGGGGGAGGCGACCGAGGCGATCACTCCGATGATCACCGTGATCAGGAGCATCGCCCCGAGCACGAGAAGAAGCTTCTTCTGACCGTTCTGGGGATTCGGATCGAGAACTGGCATGGGGCCAGTCTCGCATCTCAGCATTCGTCCTCGATCGTCCGGTCCCGCCCGGCCAGGATCCCCGCCACCATCTGCGGCACCATCAGGCCCGCCATTAGCGCGATCGGCAGTCCCCAGCCGCCGCTGTGCTGGTAGAGCACGCCGACGAGCAGCGGACCGGGGATCGAGATCAGATAGCCGGTGGACTGGGCGAACGCGGACAGCCGGACCACTCCGGCGCCGCTGCGGGACCGCATGCCGATCATGGTGAGGGCGAGCGGGAAGGCACAGTTGGCGATGCCGAGGAGCACCGCCCAGGCCCAGGCGCCGCCGGCCGGTGCGAGGTAGAGGCCCGCGTAGCCGACGAGGCCGCAGGCGCAGAGGAAGACGACGATCGGGCCCTGGTTCCTCATCCGGGCGGCGACCCGCGGGATGACGAAGGCGAGCGGCACGCCCATGGCCATGGTCACGGCGAGCAGGACGCCCGCCGTGCCCGCCGAGACCCCGGCGTCGCGGAAGATCTGCGGCATCCACCCCATGGCGATGTACGCGGCGGTGGCCTGCAGGCCGAAGAAGCAGGCGAGGCCCCAGGCGGTGCGGCTGCGGGTGATCCGCAGCGCCGGGGCATCCACGTGCTGCCGGGCGGTGGCCTGTCCGGGGGCGCCGCGACTGTCCCGCAACAGCGGGATCCAGGGCAGCACCGCGGCGACGGCGAGCACGGCCCAGATTCCGAGGCCGGCCTTCCAACTGCCACCGAGCGCATCGGTCATGGGCACGGTGACGGCTGCGGCGAGCGCGGTGCCGAGGGCCAGCGCCATCGAGTAGAGGCCGGTCATGGAGCCGACCCGGTCCGGGAACCAGCGCTTGACGATCACCGGCATCAGGATGTTGCTGACGGCTATGCCCATGAGGGCGAGTGCGCTGGCGGCGAGGAAGCCGGCCGTGGAGCCGACGAACGGCCGGATCACCAGACCGGCCGCGATGGCGACCATGCCGGCGCAGACGACCGCACCGGGGCCGAAGCGGCGGGCGAGGCGCGGCGCCATGATGCCGAAGACCGCGAAACAGAGCGGCGGCACGGAGGTGAGGACACCGGCGACGCTGCCGCTCATGTGCAGCCCGTCCCGTACCTCTTCGAGCAGGGCGCCGAGGCTGGTGATGGCGGGGCGGAGGTTGAGCGCGGTGAGGACGAGACTGACGGCGACCAGACGGAGCACCCAGGGGGCGGGGCCGGCCGGGCCGGAGGTGGTCTGCACGGTCTGCGGTGCCGGGGAGTCCGTGGCGGAGGCCGTCGCCGTGCCGGTGTGCGGGCTCTGGGTCCGGGTCTGGGGATGGGTCTCGTCTTCGGGCATGAGGTCCATCATAGAATCATGGGATGATTGATTGTCCACTCGTCCGAGAGCCTTCGGAAACCTCCGAGAAATCCGGGAACCGGAGAATCCGGAAGCCCCGAGGATCCGAGCAAGGAGCATCATGACTTTGACGTCCCCGCGGCGGTCGGCACTCGCCGACCAGGTGATCGCACAGCTGAGGAATCAGATCACCTCGGGCGAGTGGCCCGTCGGTTCGCGGATTCCGACCGAACCCGAACTGGTGGAGCAGCTGGGGGTGGCCCGTAACACCGTCCGCGAGGCGGTGCGCGCGCTCGCGCACAACGGGCTGCTGGACATCCGGCAGGGGTCGGGCACGTACGTCGTCGCCACCAGCGAGCTGGCCGGAGTGATGCACCGCCGGTTCGCGTCCGCCGACCCGCGCCATGTCGCCGAGCTGCGGTCGACGCTGGAGTCGTCAGCGGCCCGGCTGGCGGCCGCCCGGCGCACCGAGCGGGATCTGAAGCAACTGGACGCGCTCATGGCGCGTCGCGAGGAGACCTGGGCCGCGGGTGACGCCGAGGCGTTCGTGGCCGCGGATGCGACGCTGCACCTGGCCGTGGTCGCCGCCTCGCACAATGACGTGCTGACGGGCCTCTACGCCGACCTGGGGGATCTGCTGCGCGACTATCTGCGGGTCGATGTCGGGCACGAGCTACGGCCGGAGAACCATATGGACCACGCGCGGCTGGTCGAGGCGATCCGGGCCGGTGACGCGGAGACAGCGGCCGCCGAGGCCGCGAGTCATGCGCTCAGCTGCCTGGTGGACCGGGTCTGACCCGAATGCTCCGCAAGGGCCGGGAGACGGGTTCACCTAGATCCGTTGGTGGGTGATCCAGACGGAGGCGACCTCCTTCCAGCAGCGGTCGTCGAGCCGTACCGTCTGTCCGGGGGCGACGTCGACGGGTATGCCGTCCGCGTCTATGTCCCACCAGCGGTCGCATTCGGTGTGCAGTTGTACCCGGTCGTTGGTCGGGTACGGGTTGTGGCAGTAGGCGACCACCCAGGAGCCCTGGACCGACGTACGGCAGTCGGCGCCGTGCGGGTCCGGGAGGGGGGCGGTCGGCGCGGACGCCCCGGGCCACCCCAGGCCGGATATGCCTATGGGGACGACAACTGCGGCGACGGCGACCGAGGCCGCAAGCAGGGCCCAGGTTCGGCGACGTATGGGGCGCACAGCGACCTCCTCCCCGCAGCCTGACCAAAAGTCCGGTTCCACCACATTCTGCGGTGCATCGACCATCTTTTCGACTTGAGCGGCGAGCGGCCGGGCGGGGACGCACGACGGCCGCGCACCATCTGCTCAGAGGTGGTACGCGGCCGTTTCGTACAGGGTTCTACGAGGTCAGGCACCCATCATGTGCACGCCACCGTCGACGTGGATGATCTCGCCCGTGGTCTTCGGGAAGAAGTCCGAGAGCAGCGCGACGACGCCGCGGCCGGCCGGCTCCGGGTCGGCCATGTTCCAGGAGAGCGGGGAGCGGGTGTTCCAGACGTCCGCGAGTTCCGAGAAGCCCGGGATGGACTTGGCGGCCATCGAGCCGATCGGGCCCGCAGAGATCAGGTTGCAGCGGATGTCGTCCTTGCCCAGGTCGCGGGCGAGGTAACGAGAGGTGGCCTCCAGGGCGGCCTTGGCCGGACCCATCCAGTCGTACTGCGGCCAGGCGAACTGTGCGTCGAAGGTGAGGCCGACGATCGAGCCGCCCTCGCTCATCAGCGGCTTGCAGGCCATGGCGAGCGACTTCAGCGAGAACGCCGAGACGTGCATCGCGGTGGCGACGGACTCGAACGGGGTGTTGAGGAAGTTGCCGCCGAGCGCGTCCTGCGGCGCGAAGCCGATGGAGTGGACGACGCCGTCCAGCGAACCGAGCTCCTCACGGACCAGGCCTTCGAGCCGGTCCAGGTGCTCGGTGTTGGTCACGTCCAGCTCGATGACCTTGGCGGGCTTGGGCAGCTTCTTGGCGATGCGCTCCGTCAGCGTGGGCCGGGGGAAGGCGGTCAGGATGACTTCGGCACCCTGCTCCTGGGCCACCTTGGCGGTGTGGAAGGCGATGGACGACTCCATCAGCACACCGGTGATGAGGATGCGCTTGCCGTCGAGAATTCCGATCATGGTGGTCAGTGACCCATGCCCAATCCGCCGTCAACGGGGATGACGGCTCCAGTGATGTACGACGCGTCGTCGGAGGCGAGGAAGCGCACCGCGGCGGCGATCTCCTCGGGCCGCGCGTAGCGGGCCAGCGGCACCTGGGCGACGATGCCCTTGCGCTGCTCCTCGGTGAGCGCCTGGGTCATGTCGGTGTCGACAAAACCGGGCGCGACGACGTTGAAAGTGATGTTCCGCGAGCCGAGCTCGCGCGCCAGCGACCGGGCGAAGCCGACCAGACCGGCCTTGGAGGCGGCGTAGTTGGCCTGCCCCGCCGAGCCGAGGAGACCGACGACGGAGGAGATGAGGACGACGCGGCCCTTCTTGGCGCGCAGCATGCCGCGGTTGGCGCGCTTGACGACCCGGAAGGTGCCGGTGAGGTTGGTGTCGAGTACGGACGTGAAGTCCTCCTCGGACATCCGCATCAGCAACTGGTCCTTGGTGATACCGGCGTTGGCCACCAGAACCTCGACCGGACCGTGCTTCTCCTCGATCTCCTTGTAGGCCTGCTCCACCTGCTCGCTGTCGGTGATGTCGCACCGGACGGCCAGAACGCCCGCCTCGGTGAGGGCCTGGGGCGGCTCGCCCGAGCGGTACGTGATCGCGACCTTGTCGCCGTTGTCGGCGAAAGCGCGGGCGATGGCGAGGCCGATGCCCCGGTTTCCTCCGGTGACGAGAACCGAGCGGCTCAACGGATCACCCTTTCGATAGCGGTCTGGTACCTCGAAAACCTATCGGTACCAGGTGCTCCACGGGGAATCGGCCCCTGACAGTGGCTTCCGCGAGGCACTGTGGGGTTCCTACAGTGCCTCGCCCCGCGCCGCCGGAACCTCCGCGGAAAAATACGGGAAAAACAGAGGCCCCTGACGGGCTCGCACCGCATGATTCACTGCGGAGACACATCGCACAGGTCGAGAAGGGGAAAGCCGACGTGCCCCATGAGGTAGATCAGTCATTCCTGGCCCTGCCGCTACGGGCCCTCGCCGACGCGGCGCTGGCCCGGGCCCGCGCGCTGGGCGCCGTCCATGCGGACTTCCGCTTCGAGCGGGTACGCAGTGCGTCCTGGCGGTTGCGGGACGCCCGGCCCGCCGGGACTTCGGACACCACCGATCTCGGGTACGCGGTGCGCGTGGTGCACGGCGGGGCGTGGGGGTTCGCGTCCGGCGTGGATCTGACCATGGACGCGGCGGCGAAGGTCGCGTCCCAGGCGGTCGCCATGGCGAAGCTGTCGGCCAAGGTGATCGCGGCGGCCGGGTCCGACGAGCGGGTGGAGCTGGCGGACGAGCCGGTGCACGGCGAGCGGACCTGGGTGTCGGCGTACGACGTCGACCCGTTCTCCGTACCGGACGAGGAGAAGGCGGGGCTGCTGGCCGAGTGGAGCAGCCGGCTCCTCGGCGCGGAGGGTGTCGCACATGTGGACGCCTCGCTCATGACCGTCCACGAGAACAAGTTCTACGCGGACACGGCGGGCACCGTCACCACCCAGCAGCGGGTGCGGCTGCATCCGCAGTTCACCGCCGTCGCCGTGGACGGGACGACCGGTGAGTTCGACTCGATGCGGACCATCGCGCCGCCGGTGGGCCGCGGCTGGGAGTACCTCACGGGCACCGGCTGGGACTGGGACTCCGAGCTGGAGCAGATCCCGGGGCTGCTCGCCGAGAAGATGCGCGCGCCGAGCGTCGAGGCGGGGAGGTACGACCTGGTCGTCGACCCGTCGAATCTCTGGCTGACGATCCACGAGTCGATCGGGCATGCCACCGAGCTGGACCGGGCGCTGGGTTACGAGGCGGCGTACGCCGGGACCTCGTTCGCCACCTTCGACCAGCTGGGCAAGCTGGCGTACGGCTCGCCGGTGATGAATGTGACGGGCGACCGCACCGCCGAGCACGGGCTCGCGACCATCGGGTACGACGACGAGGGTGTCGAGGGCCAGTCCTGGGACCTGATCAAGGACGGGACACTCGTTGGTTACCAGCTCGACCGGAGGATTGCGAAGCTGACCGGTCTCGGCCGGTCCAACGGGTGTGCGTACGCCGACTCGCCGGGCCATGTCCCCGTACAGCGGATGGCGAACGTGTCGCTGCAGCCGGATCCGGGCGGACTGTCCACGGAGGATCTGATCGGCGGGGTGGAGCGCGGCATCTATGTGGTCGGCGACCGGTCCTGGTCGATCGACATGCAGCGCTACAACTTCCAGTTCACCGGGCAGAGGTTCTTCCGCATCGAGAACGGCGAGCTGGCCGGTCAGCTGCGCGATGTCGCGTACCAGGCGACGACGACGGACTTCTGGGGCTCGATGGAGAAGGTCGGCGGCCCGCAGACGTACGTCCTGGGCGGCGCCTTCAACTGCGGCAAGGCCCAGCCGGGCCAGGTCGCGGCCGTCTCGCACGGCTGCCCCTCCGCCCTCTTCCGAGGCGTGAACATCCTCAACACGACGCAGGAGGCGGGCCGATGAGCCGCGTCAGCAAGCCGTACGAGATCGTCGAGCGCGCGCTCGAACTGTCCACCGCCGACGGCTGTGTGGTCATCGCCGACGAGGACTCCTCCGCCAATCTGCGCTGGGCGGGCAACGCGCTCACCACGAACGGGGTGACCCGGGGCCGGACCCTGACGGTCATCGCGACGGTCGACGGCGCCGAGGGCGCGGCGTCCGGTGTGGTGTCCCGTTCCGCGGTCACCGCCGACGACCTGGAGCCGCTGGTGCGGGCCGCCGAGGCCGCCGCGCGCGGGGCCGGGCCCGCCGAGGACGCGCAGCCGCTGGTCACCGGCGTGCCCTCGTCCCCCGATTTCATGGATGCCCCGGCCGAGACGAGTTCCGAGGTGTTCGCGGAGTTCGCCCCGGCTCTCGGTGACGCCTTCGCCCGCGCCCGGGCCGGCGGCCGCGAGCTGTACGGGTTCGCGCACCACCAGCTGACGTCGACGTATCTGGGCACGTCGACGGGGCTGCGGCTGCGCCACGACCAGCCGAACGGGACGCTGGAGCTGAACGCCAAGTCCCCCGACCGCTCGCGTTCCGCCTGGGCCGGCCGGGCCACCCGGGACTTCAAGGATGTCGACCCGGCCGAGCTGGACGCGGAGCTGGCACAGCGGCTGGGTTGGGCGGAGCGCCGTATCGAGCTGCCCGCCGGGCGGTACGAGACGCTGCTGCCGCCCACCGCCGTGGCCGATCTGCTGATCTACCAGCTGTGGTCGTCGACGGCCCGGGACGCCGCCGAGGGCCGGACGGTCTTCTCCAAGCCGGGGGGTGGCACCCGGCTCGGCGAGACGCTGTCCGAGCTGCCGCTGACCCTGCGCAGCGACCCGAACGCGCCCGGGCTCGAGTCCGCGCCGTTCGTGATCGCCCACTCCTCCGGGGACAGCGCTTCCGTCTTCGACAACGGGCTTCCGCTGTCGTCGACCGACTGGATCCGGGACGGCCGGCTGGACCGTCTGACGACCACCCGGCACACGGCCGGACTGACCGGGCTGCCGGTGGCTCCGGCGATCGACAACCTGCTGCTCGACGGCGGTGGTGAGCGGTCGCTGGACGAGATGGTGGCGGCGACGACCGGCCGGGCCCTGCTGCTGACCTGCCTCTGGTACATCCGGGAGGTCGATCCGGCGACGCTGCTGCTGACCGGGCTCACCCGGGACGGGGTGTATCTGGTGGAGGACGGCGAGGTGGTCGGCGAGGTGAACAACTTCCGGTTCAACGAGTCGCCGGTCGATCTTCTGTCGCGGGCCGTCGAGGCGGGCCGTACCGAGAAGACGCTGCCGCGCGAGTGGGGCGACTGGTTCACCCGGGCCGCGATGCCGGCGCTGCGGATCCCGGACTTCAATATGAGTTCGGTCAGCCTCGGGGTGTGACCCTAGACTGACCATGGCAGATCAGTACACGTAACAGGGAGACACAGGACAGTGACGGAGATCGTCGACGAGCTGAAGTGGCGCGGGCTGTTCGCCCAGTCCACTGACGAGGACGCATTGCGCAAGGCTCTCGCGGACGGTCCCGTCACGTTCTATTGCGGTTTCGACCCGACCGCGGCGAGTCTGCACGTGGGCCACCTGGTGCAGGTGCTCACCGTGCGCCGGCTGCAGCAGGCCGGGCACCGGCCGCTCGCCCTGGTCGGCGGGGCCACCGGCCAGATCGGTGACCCGCGGCCGACGGCCGAGCGGACGCTGAACGACCCGGAGACGGTCGCGAACTGGGTGACGCGGCTGCGTTCCCAGATCGAGCCGTTCCTCTCCTTCGAGGGCGCGAACGCCGCAGTCATGGTGAACAACCTGGACTGGACCGCGGGCATGTCCGCGATCGAGTTCCTGCGGGACATCGGCAAGCACTTCCGGGTCAACAAGATGCTGACCAAGGACTCGGTCGCCCGTCGGCTGGAGTCCCAGGAGGGCATCAGCTACACGGAGTTCAGCTACCAGCTGCTGCAGGGCATGGACTTCCTGGAGCTGTACCGGCGGTACGGCTGCGCCCTTCAGCAGGGCGGCAGCGACCAGTGGGGCAACCTCACCGCCGGCATCGACCTGATCCACCGCCTGGAGCCGGGCGCCGAGGTGCATGCACTGGCCACGCCGCTGATGGTGAAGGCGGACGGCACCAAGTTCGGCAAGTCCGAGAGCGGGGCCGTCTGGCTCGACCCGGAGATGACGACGCCGTACGCGTTCTACCAGTTCTGGCTGAACGTGGACGACCGGGACATCTCCCCGTACATGCGCATCCTCAGCTTCAGGAGCCGTGCCGAGCTGGAGGAGCTGGAGAAGCTCACCGAGGAGCGTCCGCAGGCCCGGACGGCGCAGCGGGCGCTGGCGGAGGAGCTGACGACCCTGGTGCACGGCGCCGAGCAGTGCGCGTCGGTCATCGCGGCCTCGAAGGCTCTGTTCGGCCAGGGTGAGCTGGGCGATCTGGACGAGGCCACGCTGAGCGCGGCGCTCTCCGAGGTGCCGCACGCCGAGGTCACCGAGCTGGGCCCGCTGGTGGACCTCCTGGTGGAGGTCGGTCTGGCGCCGAGCAAGTCGGGGGCCCGCCGTACGGTCAAGGAGGGCGGCGCCTACGTGAACAACGTCAAGGTCGTGGACGGCGAGGCCGCACCGGCCCGCGAGGAGCTGCTGCACGGGCGCTGGCTGGTGCTGCGCCGGGGCAAGAAGAACCTCGCGGCCATCGAGGTCACGGCCGGCTGACCGGCAGCGGACGACATACGGCGGCCGGGCACGCGACATGCGTGCCCGGCCGTCGCCGCGTCGGACGTCCTGCGGACGCGCGCGCCTGCACTCAGGCCTTCTGCTTTCTGGTACCGCGCATCGATGTCCAGAGCATGTCGCCGAGACCGACGATGACCACGGCGCCGATCAGCTGGAGCAGATGGCGCGTCCAGTCGATGCCCCTGGTCTCGTTGACGCCGATCCACGTCGCGACGGCGTTGCCGATGACGCTGCCGATGATGCCGAAAATGGTTGTCAGCCAGAGTGGGATCTGCTGCTTTCCCGGCAGGATCGCCTTCGCGATCAGGCCGAGGACCAGACCCACGATGATTGCCCACAGCCAACTCATGTCGCCTCCTGGTGCGGCGCGGTGTCGCGCATGTGCGCAAGTCTTGGCGCACAGGCCGTACGACGCATGTCGGACAGGTCCATACGTGCCATGGCTGTGCTGATGTGCGCGAATACTGCGTGCCCCGGTCTCGATGCCTCCGGATGCCGGGCGTACCGTGGAACGGCTCGTGAAGAGCCAGGGGAAGGGTGACGGGAACGTGATGCGGAAGCAGAGTGGTGCGGAGGTCTTCCGGATCACGGGAGCCCGGCAGAGCCTCGCGGACGATGTCCGCGGCAGGCAGCGACGCTATGTGATCTCGATGTCCGTACGGACGGTTTCGGTGATCCTGGCCGCCGTGCTGTGGAACATCGAGAAGCCTGTGGCCATCGTGGCGCTCGCGCTGGGTGTGCTGCTCCCGTACGTCGCCGTGGTCATCGCCAACGCGGGCCGGGAGAACACTCCTTCGCTGCCCTCGACCTTCGTGCCGCCACCCGCCAGGCCGGCACTCGAGGCCGCCCCGCCGGCCGGTCCTGCGGACTCCGACCGGGCCCGTAGCGCCCCGGATCCGCATGAGCACAGCTGAGCTGACGGCACGCCGAATCCTCAAGAAAAGCTCAGATCAATCATGAAGTTCAGGTGCACCGCACCCCGGTCCGCGTGACATACTTCCTAGGCGCTCCGCATCCCCCGTCGGAGCGACAGACCGACGCCGGGCAGCTCCCCCCGTGGCTGCTCGGCGTCGTTTTTCTCCGGCAGGGGATGCGTCAGTAGGCCGACCCCGCGGCTGGCCTAGGGTTGAGTCCGTGAACTTCCCGGACTTCCCCGAAAATGCCGCCGAGAGCGCTGCTTCCGCCGCACCGATCTGTTCCGCCAAGGGCTGCCGTGCGGCCGCCGTATGGGTGCTGGCCTGGAACAACCCGAAGCTGCACACCCCGGAGCGCCGTAAGACCTGGCTGGCCTGCGACGAGCACCGGGAACATCTCTCCTCGTTCCTGGGGATGCGCGGTTTTCTGAAGGATGTCGTGACGCTGGCGGAGTGGGAGTCCTCGGCCGCCGGGGACTGACGCCCGTCCTCCTAGCCGCCGATCGCCGACATCGGGCGGTCGGGCTGCAGGAAGGACGGGTCGTCCAGACCGGATCCGGCCTTCTTTCCCCACATCGCGAGCCGCCAGATGCGGGCGATCTCCTCGTCCGAGGCCTCGGAGCGCAGCGCGCCGCGCAGATCGGTCTCCTCGCGGGCGAACAGGCAGGTCCGCACCTGGCCGTCAGCGGTGAGCCGGGTGCGGTCGCAGGCCCGGCAGAACGGGCGGGTGACGGAGGCGATGACACCGACCCGGTGGGGTCCACCGTCGACGAGCCAGCGCTCGGCGGGGGCTGAGCCTCGCTCGCCGTCGCCCTCGGCGGTGAGCGTGAAGCGGGTGCGCAGGGAGGTGAGTATGTCGCCTGCCGTGATCATGCCGTCGCGCTTCCAGCCGTGCTGGGCGTCGAGCGGCATCTGCTCGATGAAGCGGAGCTCGTATCCGTGTTCCACGGCCCAGGCGAGCAGGTCGGGGGCTTCGTCGTCGTTGAGCCCGGGCATCAGGACGGTGTTGACCTTGACCGGGGTGAGGCCGGCGTCGTGGGCGGCTTCGAGGCCTGCCAGCACGTCGTGGTGACGGTCGCGGCGGGTGAGGGTCTTGAAGACGTCGGGGCGCAGGGTGTCCAGCGAGACGTTGACCCGGTCGAGGCCGGCGGCCTTGAGGGCGGCCGCCGTGCGCTTCAGCCCGATGCCGTTGGTGGTGAGCGACATCTTCGGCCGGGGGGTCAGAGCCGCGCACTGTTCGACGATGGAGACGAGGCCCGGGCGCAGCAGCGGCTCACCGCCGGTGAAGCGGACTTCGTTGATTCCGAGCTGGGTCACGGCGATACGGACGAGCCGGACGATCTCGTCGTCGCTGAGCAGGTCCGGCTTGGCCAGCCACTGCAGGCCTTCTTCGGGCATGCAGTACGTGCACCGCAGATTGCAGCGGTCGGTCAGGGAAACGCGCAGGTCGGTGGCGACCCGATCGTAGGTGTCGATGAGCATGGTGGGCCCCCTCCCCCGGTGGATCCCCGGTTGCGGATCTGACTCTCCCGAGACTACGCGACACCTGTGACAGAGAGGTGGCCCGTTTGACACGAGGGGCGGCACGGCCGCGTCGTAGGACTCTACGACGCGGCCGCGGGATCCGCGCGGTGCGTGACGCAAACTCTTCGGTCGATTCCTCTCGTCAGTGGGCGCCGACGCCGGTGAGGGACTTGACCTCCAGCTCGGCGTACTTGCCCTTGTCCGGCTCCTCCTTCGACAGCAGGGAGCCGAGCCAGCCGAGCAGGAAGCCCAGCGGAATGGAGATGAGGCCCGGGTTCTCCAGCGGGAACCAGGCGAAGTCGGCGTCGGGGAACATCGACGTGGGCTTGGAGGAGACGACCGGGGAGAACAGCACCAGCAGGACGGACGAGGCCAGGCCGCCGTAGATCGACCAGAGGGCGCCCTGGGTGGTGAACCGCTTCCAGAACAGGCTGTACAGGATGGTCGGCAGGTTCGCCGAGGCGGCCACCGCGAAGGCGAGGGCGACCAGTCCGGCCACATTCAGATCGCGGGCGAGGGCGCCGAGACCGATGGAGACGATGCCGATGGCGACGGTCGCCCACTTGGCCGCGCGGACCTCCTCCTTCTCGGTGGCCCTGCCCTTGCGGATGACGTTGGCGTAGATGTCGTGCGCGAACGACGACGAGGACGCCAGGGTCAGGCCGGCGACGACGGCCAGGATGGTGGCGAAGGCGACCGCGGAGATGACGGCGAGCAGGATGGCACCGCCGGTGGAGCCGGAGCCGCCGCCGATCTCCAGTGCGGCCAGCGGGGCCGCCGTGTTGCCCGCCTTGTTCGAGGCGATGATGTCGCCGGGCTTGAGGATCGCCGCAGCGCCGAAGCCGAGCACGATCGTCATCAGGTAGAAGGCGCCGATGATGCCGATGGCCCAGTTCACCGACTTACGGGCGGCCTTGGCGGTCGGCACGGTGTAGAAGCGGATCAGGATGTGCGGGAGTCCGGCGGTGCCGAGGACCAGGGCGATACCGAGCGAGATGAAGTCCAGCTTCGAGGTGCTGGTGGCGCCGTACTTGAGACCGGGCTCCAGGAACGCCTTGCCCTTGCCGCTGTTCTCCGCCGCGCTGCCGAGCAGGTCGGAGATGTTGAAGTGGAACTTCAGCAGGATCAGGAAGGTGATGAGCACGGTGCCCGCGATGAGCAGGACGGCCTTGACCATCTGCACCCAGGTGGTGCCCTTCATGCCGCCGATGGTGACGTACACGATCATCAGCAGACCGACCAGGGCGACGATGGCGATCTTGCCGCCGTCGCTGGTGATGCCGAGCAGCAGCGAAACGAGCACACCGGCGCCCGCCATCTGCGCGAGCAGATAGAAGATCGAGACGACGATGGTGGAGGCGCCCGCCGCGGTACGGACGGGGCGCTGGCGCATCCGGTACGCGAGGACGTCGCCCATCGTGTAGCGACCGGAGTTCCGCAGCGGTTCCGCAACCAGGAGCAGGGCGACGAGCCAGGCGACGAGGAAGCCGATGGAGTACAGGAAGCCGTCGTAGCCGAAGAGCGCGATGGCGCCCGCGATGCCGAGGAACGATGCGGCGGACATGTAGTCGCCGGAGACCGCGAGGCCGTTCTGGAAGCCGGTGAACTGGCGGCCTCCCGCGTAGAAGTCGGCGGCGTCCTTGGTCTGCCGGCCCGCCCACACGGTGATGAACAGGGTCGCGACGACGAAGCAGGCGAACAGCGTGATGATCAGCGGCCGGTGCTCGCTCGCGCCTTCGGCGGCGAGCTGGACGGTGGGGTACGCGGCGTGGGCGGCGCTCATGCGTCGGCCTCCATACGGGACTTGATCGCGGCGGCCTTCGGGTCCAACTTCGCGGCGGCGTGGCGGGAGTAGAGCCAGGCGATGAGGAACGTGGTGAGGAACTGGGCGAGACCGAAGACGAGCGCCACGTTGACGTTGCCGAACAACTTGGTGCCCATGAAGCCGCCCGCGTAGTTCGACAGGAGCACGTAGAGCAGGTACCAGAGGACGAAGGCGATGGTCAGGGGGAAGGCGAACGAACGGTGCGCGTGGCGCAGTTCGGCGAACTCCGCGCTCTCCTGGACCTCGACGAACTCCTCGGTGGTGGGCTGGGCAGGGCCGGTGTCAGGAATGGCCTTGGGCGGCGATGCATCGGTAGCCACGGAATCTCCTCGCGATGCGGATGCGGTGGTGGGGACGGTGGATCTCACAGGAAGACCTCGGTGTCGGGGGGTCGGTGGTGGGCCTCCCCTGACAACGGCACGGAGAGAACGGCGAAGTGGTTCACCGCGGTTTGCCTGTTCTTGAACTCATCCGTTCGGACCGACCTCCGAACGGAGTTCCGTCAACTCATTGATGAGCCGGGATGATCAGCGATAGCTTCGCTCTTCATGTACACGGCCGAACACACCCCGTGTCCGGTCGACTGGCACGGATGATGTGGAGACCCCATGGCTCATCTGGGATCCAGACGGACGCGCGCACTGGCGCTGCCTGTCGGACTGGCCCTCACGGCCTCGCTCGGCTTCCTGCCGACGAGTGCCGCATCCGCCGCTCCGTCGGACGGACTGCCCACAGCGGCGGTCTCGACGGACGGCCCGAAGCTGTCGTACGTCGTCAACACCCGTGGCGGTCAGGGCACCGTCAAGCAGGTGAAGAAGGCGATAGCCCGGGCCGGTGGCACGGTGGTGATCGCCTACGAGCAGATCGGTGTCATAGTCGTCCACTCGCAGAACCCGGAGTTCGCGCAGTCGATCCGCCGGGTCAGGGGGGTCGAGTCGGCGGGGGCCACCCGCACCAACCCCATCGTTCCGCAGGCCACCAAAGACATCGGGGTCGAGCAGTCGCTCTCCGCCGAGCAGGCGCGGGCCGCGGCCGCGGAGGCGACGGCGGATCAGGATCCGATGGAGCCGCTCCAGTGGGATCTGCCCGCCATCAAGGCGGACCAGGCGCACCGGGTGTCGCTGGGGAGCAAGAAGGTCACGGTCGCGGTCATCGACACGGGTGTCGACGACACGCACCCGGACCTGGCTCCGAACTTCGACCGCGGGGCATCGGCGAACTGTGTGAGCGGCGCGCCGGACACGACGGACGGCGCCTGGCGTCCGCAGACCGGTGAGAGCGACCACGGCACGCATGTCGCGGGCACCATCGCCGCCGCGAAGAACGGCATCGGCGTGACCGGTGTCGCGCCGGGCGTGAAGGTGGCGGGCATCAAGGTGGCGACCTCGAGCGGGTTCTTCTACACCGAGGCCGTCGTCTGCGGCTTCGTCTGGGCCGCCGAGCACGGCGTCGATGTCACGAACAACAGCTATTACACCGACCCTTGGCTGTACAACTGCAAGAACGACCCCGACCAGGGCGCCCTGGTGGAAGCGGTCACCCGCGCCAGCCAGTACGCGGAGCGCAAGGGCACGGTCAACGTCGCCGCGGCCGGCAACAGCAGCGAGGACCTGGCCGCCGACACGCTGGAGGACTCGACCAGCCCGAACGACACCACGCCGGTGACCCGGACGATCGACCCGCGGGAGTGCCTCGACATCCCGACGATGCTGCCGGGTGTCGTCACGGTCTCCGCGACCGGCGCCAAGGGCCTGAAGGCCTCGTACTCCAACTACGGTGACGGAGTCATCGATGTGGCCGCCCCGGGCGGCGACTCGACGGTCTACCAGACGCCCGCACCGCCGGCCACGAGCGGTCTGATCCTGTCGACGCTGCCGGGCGGAAAGTACGGCTACAAGGCCGGTACGTCGATGGCCTCCCCGCATGTCGCGGGTGTGGTGGCCCTGATCAAGTCGTCGCACCCGCACGCCTCGGCGGCCGCGGTGAAGGCGCTGCTGGTGAACGAGGCGGACGCCACCGCGTGCGGCGCCCCGTACGACATCAACGGCGACGGCAAGATCGACGCCGTCTGCGAGGGCCCCAGGAACCACAACGGCTTCTACGGTGCCGGTGTGGTGGACGCGCTGGACGCGGTCCGCAGGTAGTCACCACGCGCATCGGGGGAAGGGCCGGGGGCGACTGTCCTCGGCCCTTCCCTCGTACTCCGGTGGCACTGGGTGCCATAGTGCGGTCATGACAGATGTGATCGACACGCAGAGCTCCGGTACGGAGCAGGCATGGGCCGCCCTCGGCGGCGATCCGGCGCTTCTGGACCGTATCGACGGCGGCGGACCGGCCGGGCTGCTGCCCGCGCGGCTGCCGGTCATGGAGCTGGCCCGTTCCACCGTCGCGGTCTCCGCGCTGGCCGCCGCCGAACTGGCCGCGCGCCGTGCAGGCAGCGCCGCCGGACGGGTGGAGCGGGTCCGGGTCGACGACGGTGCGGTGGCCACCGCGTTCCTCAGCGAGCGCCATCTGCGGGTCGACGGGCGCGCGCCGACCAATTTCGCCCCGCTGTCCCGGTTCTGGCGGACGGCCGACGGCCGGGTCCGCACCCACGCCAACTACCCGCACCACCGGGCCCGGTTGCTCACCGCGCTCGACCTGCCCGCCGATGCCGGAGTGGACGCGGTGGCCGCGGTGCTCGCCGAGCGGCGGGCGGTGGAGGTCGAGGAGACGGTGTACGCCGCGGGCGGTCTGGCCGTCGCACTGCGCACTCCCGAGGAGTGGGCGGCGCACGAGCAGGGCGCTGCGATCGCCACACGCCCGCTGCTGACGCTCGACCGGACCGAGGGGCCGGGCCAGGTGGGTCCACGCCGCCTTTCCGCCCTGTCGGGTTCGCCACTGCTGCCCGCGGCCGGACTCCGGGTTCTCGATCTGACCCGTGTCCTGGCCGGTCCGGTGGCCACCCGCACGCTGGCGTTGCTGGGCGCGGACGTCCTGCGGATCGATGCGCCGCAGCTGCCGGAGAGTCAGGACGCCCACAGCGACACGGGGTTCGGCAAGCGGTCGGCCTCCCTGGATCTGGGCGACCGGGCGGACCGGGCGACGTTCGACGAGCTGCTCGCCGCCGCCGATGTGCTGGTCACCGGATACCGGCCGGGCGCACTGGAGGAGTACGGCCTGACGCCGGAGGCGCTCGCCGTACGTCGTCCCGGTCTGGTCGTTGCGCAGGTGTCCGCGTGGGGGCGGTACGGGCCGTGGCACGAGCGGCGCGGATTCGACAGTCTGGTCCAGGTGGCCACCGGGATCGCGGCCGTGGAGGGGGACGCCGGGGCGCCCGGCGCGCTGCCCGCGCAGGCCCTCGACCACGGCACCGGCTATCTGCTGGCGGCGGGCGTGCTGCGGGCACTGACCGAGCAGCACGACGACGGCGGTTCGCGGCTGCTGCGGCTGGCGCTGGGGCAGACGGCGCACTGGCTCTGCGGCGGGCTCACGCGCACGCAGGACTCGTACGGCCCGTCGGAGGCGTACGACCTCTCGGAGACGTACGACCCCGAGAAGTACCTCGGCTCCACGGACAGCGCGCCGGGCCGGCTGCGCTATGCCCTGCCGCCGGTGTCCTTCGCGGGCGGCCCGACGGACTGGTCGCGTCCGCCGGGCCGGTTGGGCGCGGATGCGCCGAAGTGGCTTACCACTACGGCTTGATGAGGACCTTCAGGGCCGTGCGCTCGTCCATGGCCTTGTAGCCGGCGGGAACCTCGTCGAGGCCGATGGTGAGGTCGAAGACGGGCGACGGGTCGATCGTGCCGGCCAGGACGTCGGGGAGCAGTTCCGGAATGTACGTGCGCACGGGGGCGACGCCGCCGCGCAGAGCGATGTTCCGGTCGAACATGACGCCGAGGTCCAGGCCGGTGCCGCTGCCGTGCGGCACGCCGACGTAGCCGATCGAGCCGCCGTCGCGGGTGATCCCGACCGCCGTGCGCATCGACTGCTCGGTGCCGACGGCCTCGATCACGGCGTGGGCGCCCGCGCCGCCGGTCAGTTCCCGTACGGCGGCGACGGCTGCTTCGCCGCGCTCGGCGACGACGTCCGTGGCGCCGAAGGTGCGGGCGATGTCCGTGCGCACCTGGTGGCGGCCGAGCGCGATGATCCGCTCGGCGCCGAGCCGCTTCGCGGCCATGACGCCGCACAGGCCGACCGCCCCGTCACCGACGACCGCGACCGTGGTGCCGGGCTTCACGCCCGCGCCGATGGCGGCGTGGTGCCCCGTACCGAGCACGTCGGACAGGGCCAGGAGCGCCGTGAGCAGGCGGTCGTCGGACGCCGCGGCGGCCGGGAGCTTGACCAGCGTGCCGTCGGCGAACGGGACGCGCACGGCCTCGCCCTGCCCGCCGTCGGAGCCGACCGAGCCCCAGAAGCCGCCCTGCGGGCAGGACGTCGTCAGGCCCTCGGCGCAGTACTCGCAGGTGCCGTCGGACCAGACGAAGGGGGCGACGACGAGGTCACCGGCCGCGAAGCCGCTGACCTCCGGTCCGGCCTCCTCGACGATTCCGATGAACTCGTGGCCGATGCGCTGGCCGGGCCGGCGGGCGGACTCGCCGCGGTACGCCCACAGGTCGCTGCCGCAGATACAGGCCCGCAGGACCCGCAGCACCACATCGGTGGGCTGCTGGATCGTCGGGTCCGGCACCTCCTGGACACGGATGTCGTGGGGGGCGTGGATGACAGTGGCGCGCATGCGTGGGGGTCCTTGCTGATCTCAGATGCTGATACTCCGCTCACCGTACGCCCCAGGGGTGGCAGCGGTCCGTTCCGGGCCCGGTGTGAGCACCCCGACGGTCAGCAGGAGCTGCGCCACGATGTACGTGAGCATGACCCAGAAGTCCGGCGCGGGCAGCTGCGGCCAGTCGGCGATGCCGGTGGCGATGAGCGCGTCGGACAGCAGGAAGAGCGCCCCGCCGAGCGCGGCGTACCGGCCGCGGGTGCTGGACCGGTAGGCCATCGCGGTGAGCAGCAGGCTGTAGCCGGCCATCGGGATCCGCAGGTCCGCGGGGAGCCCGCCCCAGATGAGGGCGACGAAGCCGACGAGGACCGCCGCGTACCCCGCGCCGAGCAGCAGGGAGCTGCGGGCCCGCCCGAAGAGCCACAGATAGCAGACATGGCCTGCGGCGAAGGAACCCATGCCGATGAGGAAGGCGGCATCGGCGTCGGGCAGCAGGAGTGTGTCGCCGCCCCAGCCGAAGAGCAGCGCGGCGATGAGCAGCCGGGGTCCGCGGCGGGCGGCGGCGTACCCGGCGAGCAGCGGCATCAGCAGCGGCTTGGCGACGAGGTGCGCGAGACGTACATCGGCGAGAACGCCGACGAGATCGACGGCGGAGGCGACGAGAAACGCGATGAGCAGGGGGCGTACGAACCGTGCCCGGGCGTCCGTGACGGCTCCGGCGCTCATCCGGTGCTCTCCCGGACGGGAGCGGCGGTGGAGGCAGCGCCGGAGGTGGTGGTCGAGGCGGCCGTCGACGCCGGCTGCCAGCCCGGCCCGCGGAAGATCCGGCCGGCCCGCTCGCCCCAGCTGTCCGCCGCCCGCACGTCCCGGGCGATCGCGGCGTACTCATGTGTCGCGACGCGCAGCGGGTTGTAGGTGGCGATGTTCTTGGTGAGCCCGTAGACGGGCCGCTCCGTCTCGGCTGCGAAGGAGCCGAAGAGCCGGTCCCACAGGATCAGGATGCCGCCGAAGTTCCGGTCGAGATAGCCGCCCTGGGAGGCGTGGTGCACCCGGTGGTGGGAGGGCGTGTTCAGTACGTACTCGAAGGGCCTGGGCAGCTTGTCGATCCGCTCGGTGTGCACCCAGAACTGGTAGACGAGATTGGCCGACGAGCAGAACGCCAGCGCCGCCGGATGGACACCGCAGGCGATGAGCGGAACGTAGAACGGCCAGACGGTCAGCGAGGTCCAGGGCTGGCGCAGCGCGGTGGTGAGGTTGAACTTCCGGCTGGAGTGGTGGACCACGTGGCAGGCCCAGAGGATCCGGATGACGTGGTGGCCGCGGTGGGACCAGTAGTAGAAGAAGTCCTGCGCGAGCAGCATCAGCAGGATCGTCCACCACAGGACGGGAACGCGGAGCGGGGTCAGCTCGTAGACCGCGGAGTAGATCGCCACGATGGGCACTTTCCACAGCAGATCGAACACGAGACTGCCGAGCCCCATGGTGACGCTGGTGACGGCGTCCTTGGTCTCGTACCCGGCGGCGTCCTCGTCGGGGTGAATGCGGGCGCTGACCATTTCGACAACGGTGAGCAGGACGAAGGCCGGTATGGACCACAGCACGACATCGGGCAGGTTCGGCTCCATGCGAGCACCGTAGAGCGCGGGGTCGACCGGGACTAGACGTTGTTACCAACAAGTATGCGAGACGCGATGTCAGCAACCTTTGGTGACTTCTGCCAACGCGGGCCGGATCAGACCCCGACCGCTCCCAGCAACGCCCCCGCCGCATAGGTGACCCCCATGGCCGCCGCTCCCCCGCCCATGTTCCGCAGCACCGCGCGCCCCACCGCCGCGTCGCCCAGCCGCGCGCTCCACCACCCGGTGAGCGCCAGCGCCGCCAGTACCGCAAGTACCGTGATGACCAGCCGAAGCGACGCCGGTGGCAGCACGATCGCCAGCAGCGGCAGCAGCGCTCCCGCCGTGAAGGCCAGGCAGCTCGCGCCGGCGGCGTGCCACGGGTTCGTCAGATCGTCCGGGTCGATCCCCAGCTCCACCTCCGCGTGAGCGCGCAGCGCGTCGCGCTCGGTGAGCTGGAGGGCTGCCTCGCGGGCGACTTCCCGGCTCAGCCCCTTGCCCTCCAACAGGCCGGTGAGCTCGGCGAGTTCCGCCTCCGGGGTCTCCTGCAGCTCCCGCTTCTCCGTCGCCAGCGCGGCCTGCTCCGAGTCGCGCTGGGTGGACACCGACACGTATTCGCCCGCCGCCATCGACATGGAGCCGGCCAGCAGCCCGGCGAGGCCCGCCGTCAGCAGGGCCCCGCGGTCACCGGTGGCTCCGGCGACGCCGACGACGAGGCCCGCCGTGGAGACCACGCCGTCGTTGGCGCCGAGGACCGCGGCGCGCAGCCAGTTCAGCCGCGCGCCGAGGCCGTTGCCGTGGGACTCGTCATGCGCCTGGGTATCCGTCACCCGGGGATGCTCTCACCTCACCGCGCCCCGTCACCACACGCGGACCGACCCGCCCGGCGCGAAGGCCGGGCTGGTCGCGTCGGCCGGGGCCTCCTTCAGGGGCTCGGCGATCTCGTCGACCGTCGGGCCGGTCGTCGCGGCGATGCGGTCGAGTGCGGCCAGGTCGAAGCCGTAGACGCGGGCCGCGTTACCGCCGACCATCGCCGCGATCTCGTCGGGCGGGAGTCCGGCGTACGCGATCCGCAGGCCCTCCCGTGAATAGGGGGCGGTGCCCTCGTCGTGCGGGTAGTCGCTGCCCCACATGATCTTGTCGAGGCCGATCCGGTCGCGCAGCGGCACCTCGTGGGGGCGCATGAAGCTGGCGCCGACGAAGCAGTTGTCGCGCCAGACCTCGCCGGGACTCGCTCCCATCGAAGCGGCAAGCCCCGCACCGAACTTGGATTCGGCGGTGGATGTCCGGGAGGCCGCAGCGACCAGGCGGCCGTGGTAGTAGTCGAGCATCTCGACGACGCCCGGGATCCAGCCGGAGCCCTGTTCGGTGAGGACCAGTTTCAGTCCGGGGTGGCGGCGGAAGGCCCCGCCGAAGATCAGGTGCCACAGCGCCCGGTGGGAGAACCAGGTCGTCTCCACCATGAAGACGGCGCGCGCCGCGGGTTCGTCGCCGAGCGGCGGGGAGGCCGATCCGCCGTGGTGGTTCACCGGTACGTCCAGCTCCTCGCAGACCGCCCACAGCGGGTCGTACACCTGGGAGTACAGCTCCGGGATGCCGGATCCCGGCGGGGTTCCGGGCAGCAGGATGCCGCCGGTGAGCCCTGCCTCCTTGGTGCGGCGGACCTCGCGGACCGCCTCCGCCGGGTCGTTGAGGAGGATCTGTGCGACGCCCGCCCGCCGGCCGGGTGCGTCGGCACAGAAGTCGGCGAGCCAGCGGTTGTGGGCGCGCAGGCCCGCCCAGCGCTGTTCGTACTCCTCCGGCGAGGGAGCGGGAGCCATCAGGGAGGCCGAGGGGAAGAACGGGGGGATGGTGTTGGGGAATACGACCTCCGCGACGATGCCGTCCGCCGCCAGCTCGGCAAGGCGGCGTGCGGAGTTCCAGTTGCGGTCGGCGGTGTCGGCGAGGAGGTCCGCGTACGGATTGACGTAGCCGGCCGCCCAGGCGTCGAAATCGTCGTGGTACCTGGACTCCAGGTACGGCCTGTAGTCGAGGAGGTCGGCGCCCGCGTGACAGTCGGCGGAGATGACGGTGTAGCGCTCGCGGGACATCAGCCGACCCCCAGGACCGGGAAGTCGTGGTCGGTCAGCCAGTGCCGGCCGACCTCGCGCGAGCGTGCCCAGGACGCTTCGGCCGCCGTCTGGTCGGCGCTCTGGCCCAGCTCCTGCGGGGTCGGGCCGATGCGCCGGGCGATCGGCGCGAGCTTCGCCGTGTCGAAGCCGAAGACCTCGGCGGCGGCGAGTCCCAGCATCCGGCGGGTCTCGGCCACCGGGATGTCGTGGAAGGTGGTGCGCAGCCAGCCGGCGGTGTTCGGCCAGGTGCCTTCGGGGTGCGGGAAGTCGCTGCCCCACAGGATGTTGTCGACGCCGATCTCGTACCGCTGGGCGAGCTCGCGGCGCTTGGTGTTGGTGGCGCAGATGAAGACCTGGCGGTCCAGGTACTCGTGCGGGGGACGCTTCAGCTCGGCGAACGGCGAGAGTTTCTTTCCGCCGTGGGCGCCGAGGTAGAGCCGGTCCATGAACCAGAGGAGGTTCGGCAGCCACCAGCAGCCGGACTCGGCGACGCCGAACCTCAGTCCCGGGTGGCGTTCGAAGGCGCCCGACCACAGGAGGAACCAGAGCGGGCGGGACGGCCACCAGGTGACCTCGGAGACGTAGATCCCCAGATGGTCGCCGTACTCGTGGCGCGGGGCCGCGCCGGAGTGGGTGACGACCGGCATTCCCGTCTCGGCGGCGGACGCCCACACGGGGTCGTAACGGCGGTCGTGGTACGGGGCCTTGTCGACCCACATGGAGGGGATCATCAGCGCCCCGAGACCCGACTCCTTGGCCCGGTGGATCTCGGCGACGACACGGTCGACCTCACCGGTGACGGGCAACAGGGCCACTCCGCAGTGCCGTTCGGGGTTCTGCGAGACGAAGTCGGCGAGCCACCGGTTGTGGGCCTGCGCGCCGGCCATGCCGAGTTCCGGGTCCTGGTCGCCGGAGAGGCCGAGGCCGACGCCGAACGGAGCGGCGGTCCGGCTGTCGACGGCGTCCGCGTCCGGGAAGACGACCTCGGCCGCCACCCCGTCGCCGTCGAGCTCCTTGAGCCGCTGTGCGGCGTCCCAACCGCCCCTCAGACCTTCCTCGTTGTCGTGGAACCACTTGTCGGCGAAGGCCTCGTTGCGTACGCCGAGGCGGGTCATCTCCTCGCGGCGCCGGTCGCGCCCGTCGAGGAAGTCGTCGAACTCCCGGTGGAAGCGGGCGTCCAGATAGGGCCGGTACTCCTCGGTGGGCAGTCCGGCGTGGCAGTCGGAGGAGATGATCAGATACGGGTCGGTCATCGCTCGCCCCTCAGTCGAGTATGAAGCTCTCCAGGTACGACGGGTTCGCCCGGTCGAGCATCGACTGCGACCTGGCGCGGATCTGCCGGTCGCTGTGCTCGCTCGGCGGCAGCAGCCAGAAGCGGTCGGCGCGGATTCCGTCCACGACCGTGCCCGCGACCTCCTCCACCGGGGTGAACTCGACCTCGTGGCCCGCCGCCCTCATGGCGGACTCCCACTGGTCGAGGCTGCGGTACGGGGTCCGGCGCGGCCGCTCCTTGGCGTACCGCTCGGGCCGGTTGCGGTGCGACTCCCACAGTCCGGTACGGAGCATGTGCGGGCCGGGGAAGAGCACCGAGGCGCCGACGGCCCCGCCCTCCGCCTTCAGATGCGCGTAGAGCGACTCGGTCATCGTGACGACGGCGGACTTGGTGACCGCGTAGACGGAGGCGGTCGGCAGCGGGGCGATGCCGCCGTCGCCGGACGAGGTGTTGACGACCCGTCCGGGCTCGCCGCCCTCGATCATCCGGGGCACGAAGGCCTGGATGCCGTGGAAGACGCCCCACACATTGACGGCGAACGCCCACTTCCAGTCGTTCGGCTCGTGCTCCCACATCCGGCCCTCGGCACCGGAGCCGACGCCCGCGTTGTTGCACAGCACATGGACGGCGCCGAAGGTGTCGTATGCGGCGTCGGCGAGGGCCTGGACGGAGTCCCCCTCGCTGACGTCGACCACCCGCGCCAGCACCTGCGCACCGTCCTCGCGCAGCTCCCCCGCCGCCTTGTCGAGCGCGCCCTCCTCCACGTCGGCGAGGACGACCTTCAGTCCCTCGGCCGCGAACCTGCGGGCCATCGCGAGCCCGATGCCGCTCGCGGCGCCGGTGACGACGGCGACCTGCCCCTCCCCCAGCCTCATCGGACACTCCCCTGCGGCGGGCCGTCGTGGATCTGCTGCGGATCGTCGTAGCGCTGGTGGATGTACGGCAGCAGCGCCTCGGCGCTCACCCGCTCGACGGCCCTGCCCTGCTGGTCGCTGGTCTTCTCGCCGATGGTCAGATCGATCAGCCGGCGTACGGGGAGGTCGGCGACCGGGTCGTACATCGACTCGCGCAGCACCACATCGCCCGAGATCCGCTCCAGCTTGCGGACCTTCTCGTGGCGGATGCAGTGGATCAGCACGGGATCGGCGTCGAAGCCCTCACCGTCCACGGCGGGCAGGAACTTGAAGTAGAAGTCGAGTTTCTCCGCCGGTTCGGGCAGCGGCAGCTGCTCGCCGATCGCGCCGCGTATCTCGACGAACGCGATGCCGTGCCGGACGAGCGCGGCCCGGACGACGGGTCCGTCGCGCTCGACGGTCACCTCACCCAGCTTCTTCGGCTCGCCGAAGACCTCACGGCCGCCGATCAGTGCCCGCTCGTGGGTCATCGGCATGACGAGCGGATACCAGCCCTCGCGTCCGTCGTGGACGGCGGAGACGGCGACGGAGCCCGCGCCGAGCGGATATCCGGGGAGGTCGACCTTGCTGATGGCGGCGCGGACGAGCGGGCGTTCGGCGGGTTTGAGGGGCGGCGGCAGGACCGCCGCCACCGCGTCGGGGTCGCTCTCCCAGACGGCGACCACCCCGGTGGACCAGATGTCGGGGAGCTTGGAGCGGGCTGTGCGGGCCGTCGCGATCTCGGCGTCGGTGCGCGCGCCGTACCGTACACGTGCCATGGACGTACCACCCTTCTCGGTTGTCCGTGCCCGGGTTCTGTAACACAGTTACACCGGCGCGAATGAAGGGTAAATAGGCGTGCATGTAACGGGGTTCGAAGGACTGGGAGCACTGTGGCGCGATCGTCGCTGACCCGCGAAGAGGTTCTGGAGGCCGCTGCCGCCCTGGTGCGGCAGCACGGCCCGGAGGCCCTCACCATGCGCAAGCTGGCCGCCGAGCTGGGCACGGCGGTCACCTCGATCTACTGGCATGTCGGCAATCGCGAATCGCTGCTCGACGCCCTGGTGGAGCGCACCGTCCAGGAGATGGGCGCCGTCCGGCCGGCCGGACGGACCCCGGTGGCCCGGATCGTCTCCGTCGCCCAGGGTCTGCGCCGCGAACTGCGCGCCCACCCCCACCTGATCGCGATGGTCCATGAACGCGGTCTCACGGAGCGGATGTTCCTGCCCGCGCAGCAGGCCCTCGTCCACGAGATGCACGCCGCGGGGCTGCGCGGGGCGCGGGCCGCCGACGCGGTACGGGCGGTGCAGTTCCAGACCGTCGGCTTCCTGCTCGTCGAACGCAACCGGGAACGCTCCCCGGTCCAGTCCCCCGGCGAGGGTGATCTCTGGGACGCGGTCACGGCCGAGCACGACCCGGCGCTGGCCCGCGCGCTCGCCATCCCCGCCGACCAGGAACGACTGTTCACGGCGTCGATGCGCGCGCTGGTCAACGGACTGCTCGCCACCGGTGGAAGCTAGCCGGCCCCTGGCCGGGCGGCTCGAACAGAACGCTCCCGGATGGGGGGCTGTCAGTCCCGGCCCGTATTCTCTGTGACCATGCTCGACGACCGCCAGACCGCAGCACCGTGGCCGACCGCCTACCCACAGGGGTACGCGGTCGTCGACGTGGAGACCACGGGACTCGCCCGGGACGACCGGATAGTGTCCGCTGCCGTCTACCGGCTGGACGCGCAGGGCAACGTCGAGGACCACTGGTACACCCTCGTCAACCCGGAGCGGGACCCCGGCCCCGTCTGGATCCACGGCCTGACCAGCGATGTCCTGGAGGGTGCCCCACTCTTCCCGGAAGTCGCCGCCGAGCTGTCCGAGCGGCTCGCGGGCCGCGTGCTCGTCGCGCACAACGCCGCCTTCGACTGGTCGATGCTGGCCCGGGAGTACGCGCGCGCCGCGGTCGTCGCCCCGGTCGAGCACCGGCTCTGCACCATCGCGCTCTCCAAGGAGCTCCGGCTGCCGCTGCCCAACCACAAGCTGCAGTCGCTGGCCGCGCACTTCGGAGTCGTACAGCAGCGTGCGCACCACGCGCTGGACGATGCCCGGGTGCTGGCCGAGGCGTTCCGGCCGAGCCTGCATGCAGCGGCGCGCGACGGGGTGCGGCTGCCGCTGCTGGAGTGCCGCCCGCTGACCGAGTGGTCGGATTCCCCGGTCACCCCGCGGGTCGGCTACCAGCCGTCGTACGGCGGCCAGAGCAGCTGGCGCCCTTCGCGCAAGCGGCCGGCCTGCCCATATCCGAACCCGGGGCGGTACGACAAGGACAAACCGCTCATGCAGGGCATGCGAGTGGCGTTCTCCGGGGACACCTCCATCGACCGCGAGCTGCTGGAGGACCGGGCGATCGAGGCCGGGCTGCATGTGGCGACCAGCGTCTCCCGGCTGACCAGCCTGCTGGTCACCAACGACCCCGACGCGGCGACGTCGAAGACGGTGAAGGCAAAGGCGTTCGGCACACCGATCGTGGACGAGGGCGCCTTCACCCATCTGCTGCGGGATGTGGCACAGGTGTCGACGACGACGGGGGCCCCGGTGGCTCCCGCCCTGCCGACGCCGTCATCGGAGTGAACCGGGGACGACTCGCCCGTCCGCCGCTCGCCGCCCGGCACCCCCGCGTCCCACCCTGTGGCGCATGGCACGTTGTGAAGTTTGCGGAAACGACTACGGCATGTCGTTCGAGGTGCACGCGCAGGGCGCGGTGCATGTCTTCGACTGTTTCTCCTGCGCCATTCACCGGATGGCGCCCATCTGTGAGCACTGCCGGGTCCAGGTCATCGGCCAGGGTGTCGAGGTGGACGGGCACTGGTTCTGCGGCGGTCACTGCGCCCGGGCCGAGGGGAAGGTGGGCATCATCGACAAAGTCTGACCACCGGCCGGACGGCCCGTTCCGCCACCCCCTCCGCGATGCACCCCATGACGCAGTTGTACGGTCGTGGGGTGTACCGCTTCCTGTTGACCCGGCAGTGGCTGATCCTCGCCCTCCTCACCCTCGTCCTCATTCCCACGATGGTCGAGCTGGGCTTCTGGCAGCTGCACCGGCATGAGCACCGGGTGGCGCAGAACACTCTGATCTCGCACAACCTCAAGGCGAAACCGGTTCCGGTCGCCACGCTCACCTCCCCGGGTCACACGATCCCGCGCTCCGACTACTGGCGTGCGGTGACGGCCACGGGGACGTACGACACGGAGCACGAGGTCGTCGTGCGCCGCCGGACCTCCACCGACGGAAGCATCGGTTTCCACGTAGTGATCCCGCTCGACCTCAAGGGCGGCGGTACGGTTCTGATCAACCGCGGCTGGGTCCCCGCCGCCGACGACCAGCGCGCGTTCCCGGACGTCCCGGCCGTGCCCAAGGGCGAGGTGACCGTCACGGGGCGGCTCAAGGCCGACGAGACGACGGGAACAAGCGGCATCAAGGACCTGTCGGACCTGCCGGACCGCCAGGTGATGCTGATCAACAGCGCCCAGCAGGCCAAGGCGCTCTCCCGGCCGGTCCTCGGCGGCTACATCGAGCAGACCGGGCCCGAACCGGCCGGCGACGTCCCCGAGCTGATCGAGGCCCCCGACGACAGCTCCATCGGTCCGCACATGGCGTATGCGGTCCAGTGGTGGCTGTTCGCCGCGGGCGTACCGGTCGGATATGTGGTGCTGGCCCGGCGCGAGAAGCGCGACCGGGTGGAGGCCGCGGCCAAGGCCGAGGCCTCGGGAGAGCCGGAGTCGGAGCCGGAGAAGCCCGAGCCGGCGACGGCCTGACACGGTGCCCGCGACAGCTCGACCGGTGGCCGCTGGACCGGTTCCGCGGCAGGAGTCTGCGGCCGCCCGTGGGACATCGGCTGCTTAGCGAGGCTCCGGTTCGGGAACACGGCAGAACGTGACCCCACGCATCGAGGACTACGCCCTCATCGGCGATCTGCAGACAGCCGCCCTGGTCGGCAGGAACGGTTCTGTGGACTGGCTCTGTCTGCCCCGCTTCGACTCGGGCGCCTGCTTCGCCGCCCTGCTCGGCGACGACGACAACGGCCACTGGCGGATCGCCCCGAAGGGCGCGGACGTCTGCACCCGGCGCGGCTACGTGGATGACTCCCTCGTCCTGGAGACGTTCTGGGAGACCCGCACCGGCACCGTCAAGGTCATCGACTTCATGCCGCAGCGCGACCAGGAACCCGATGTCATGCGGATCGTCGAGGGGATCAGCGGCACCGTCGACATGACATCGGTGATCCGGCTGCGCTTCGACTTCGGCTCCATCGTGCCGTGGGTGCGCCGCTCGCAGGGCCACCGGGTGGCGGTCGCCGGACCCGACTCGGTCTGGCTGCGCAGCGAGCCACCGGTCAAGACATGGGGGCAGGAGTTCTCCACCTGCTCGTCGTTCAGCGTCTCCGCGGGCGAGCAGGTGGCGTTCGTACTGACCTGGCACCCCTCGCACTCGCCGCGCCCCGATCTCGTCGATCCGCACGAGGCGCTGAAGAACACCCTTTCCGACTGGGCCGAGTGGTCGGCCCGCTGCAAGTACCGGGGCCCGTACCGGGAATCCGTGATCCGCTCGCTGATCACCCTCAAGGCGCTCACCTTCGCCCCGACCGGCGGCATCGTGGCCGCCCCCACCACATCGCTGCCGGAGGAGATCGGCGGCGTACGGAACTGGGACTACCGCTTCTGCTGGCTGCGGGACTCCACCCTGGCGCTCAACGCGCTGCTCTCGGCCGGCTACGTGGGGGAGGCCGCCGCCTGGCGGGACTGGCTGCTGCGCGCCGTCGCCGGGGACCCCGCCGACCTGCAGATCATGTACGGCCTGTCGGGCGAACGGAGGCTGCCCGAGGCGGAGCTGCCGTGGCTGAGCGGATACGAGAACTCCAGCCCGGTCCGGATCGGCAACGCGGCGGTCCGGCAGCGGCAGCTCGATGTGTACGGAGAGGTCATCGACTCGCTCCGGCTCGCGCGCGAGGCCGGCCTGGCCGATCAACCGCACGCCTGGAGCCTGCAGCTCAGCCTGCTCGGGTTCCTGGAGTCCACCTGGCGCGAGCCGGACGAGGGGCTCTGGGAGATCCGCGGCCAGCGCCGCCACTTCGTGCACTCGAAGGTGATGGCCTGGGTCGCCGCCGACCGCGCGGTGCGCACCCTGGAGGCGAACCCGTCGCTGGCCGGGGACGCCCAACGGTGGCGGGTGATGCGGGACGCCGTGCACCGGGAGGTGTGCGAGAAGGGGTACGACCCGGTACGGAACACGTTCACGCAGTCCTACGGCTCCCGGGACCTGGACGCCGCGACGCTGCTGATCGCCCGGACCGGATTCCTGCCGCCGGACGATCCGCGACTCGTCGGCACGGTCGACGCGGTCCGGGACGAGCTGGGCAGCGACGGTCTGGTCCGTCGCTACAGCACGGAGGGTGTCTCCATCGACGGGCTGCCGGGGGGCGAAGGGGCGTTCCTGGCGTGCTCGTTCTGGCTGGCGGACGCGCTGCGCCTGACCGGGCGCGCCGAGGAGGCCACCGAACTCTTCGAGCGGCTTCTCGCGCTCCGCAACGATGTCGGGCTGCTCGCCGAGGAGTACGACACCGTGGCGCGGCGGCAGCTGGGCAATTTCCCGCAGGCATTCAGCCATATCGGACTGGTGGGCACCGCGGTCGCACTGACCGGGGAGGACATGCTGGAGGCCGAGACGGCAGGATAGGGGCCATGGATCTTGAATTGAAGGACCGTGTGTACATCGTCACCGGCGCGACCCGGGGGCTGGGCAACGCCACGGCGCGGGAGTTGGTGGCGGACGGCGCGAAGGTGATCATCACCGGCCGTGACGAGAAGCGGGTCGAGGCGGCCGCCGCCGAACTGGGGCCGGACGTCGTCGGCCTCGCCGCCGACAATGCGGAGCCCGCCGCCGCGCAGCGGCTGGTGGACGCCGCCCATGAGCGGTTCGGGCGGCTCGACGGCATACTGATCAGCGTCGGTGGGCCCGCCCCCGGCTTCGTCGCGGACAACACGGACGAGCAGTGGCAGTCGGCATTCGATTCGGTGTTCCTGGGTGCGGTACGGCTGGCCCGTACGGCAGCCGCGGCGCTCGGCGAGGGCGGGGTGATCGGTTTCGTGCTGTCCGGCTCGGTCCATGAGCCGATCGCCGGGCTGACCATTTCGAACGGTCTGCGACCGGGCCTGGCCGGATTCGCCAAGTCCCTGGCCGACGAGCTCGGCCCGCGGGGCATCCGCGTGGTGGGCGTGCTGCCGGCCCGGATCGACACGGACCGGGTGCGTGAGCTGGACGCGCTGTCCGGTGACGCGGAGGCGTCCCGTGCGGCGGCCGAGGCGCGCATTCCGTTGCGCCGGTACGGTACGCCGCAGGAGTTCGGCCGGACGGCGGCGTTCCTGCTGTCGCCCGCGGCGTCGTATCTGACCGGGATCATGGTGCCCGTGGACGGCGGTGTACGGCACGGATTCTGAGCGGGCGCCGGGGCCGTCCGGTGGCCGATCCTGTCCTCGAGCTCTCCCACGCTCTCAAGGGCACGGGAGACCCCCTCGACGGGTACGATTGTGCGCTGCCGGACGCCCCCGCCGTCAACTCACGCGTTCTGCACGATGTTTGACGGCCCGCAGTCGCACCTCGGCCGGTAGCTGCGCCAGCCCCGCCGAGTCCCGCGCATGGGCCAGTGCCTCGTCCGTGAGGCGGCCGAGCGCCTCGCCCGGTGCCGCGTGCGGTTCCATCAGCAGCCTGATCCGGGCCTGCGGCGAGCTGCGCCGGCCGACCAGCATCACCTGAGCACGGGCCACCCCGTCCAGCGTCCCCGCCTCCCCGGCGAGCACGTCCTCCAGGGCCCGGCCGCGCAGCAGCGCCCCCTCGCCGTCACCGCTCTCGACCAGCACCTCGGCGAGGCGGGCGCGGCGGAGCTGGGCGAAAAACCACCACAGCGCGAGAACGACCAGCACGGCGAGGACCACGATGACGGTCGGCCACCACCAGCTGTCGGCGCGCCAGCGGTCCCGGTCGGCCCGGGAGAGCAGCACATCGGTCCTGCCGTCCCACGGCCACCAGGACGGTACGGAGAGACCGAGCCCGGCGGCGAGCACCCCGCCGCCGCCACAGATAAGCACCAGGCCGGCGAGCCCGAGCAGTACCCGGTTGACGGTACTGAGCACCGCGGTCACCCCTTCTTGGCCGGACGGCGGACATGCACCGACAGGCTCGGCGGCTTCGCCAGGCCCAGTTCGTCGATGCCCGTTGCCAGTACGGTGTCCAAGTCGGCCCGTACGTCGTCGAGTTCACGGAAGTGCGACACGGCGCGCACCGCGACCTTGGCACGCCCCATCCGGACCCGCACCGACTGCACGCCGGACACCTCCACCGCCCGGTCGCGCAGGACCAGGGCGGCGGCGGTCCGGTCGAGCCCGGCCCGTACACCGGGACGGTCGCGGCGCATCGGCAGCAGGTCGCGCAGACCGGGTGTGGCGGCGAGGACGACGAGCCACAGGCCGATCGCCATGGCGACCCCCGCTCCGACCAGCACCCACATGTTGTTCAGCGGGCGTTGCGCCAGTTCGTCGGCGAGCGAGCGGCGCCACCGCATCGCCGGATGGTCGGCCCGTACCGCCACCACGTCGTACAGCAGCAGGCCGGCGCCGCCGAGGACCACCAGTGCGACGAGGCCGGCGGGGACGCGACGCGCGGACCAGAAGCGGCCGGCGCTGCCGCCGCCTTCCTTCGTGGGCGCCGGGTCGTACGAGGCGGCGGAGGCCGACTGGTCCAGGGCCACCGCTCCGCCGTGTTCCACAGGGTCGACGGTGGGCAGGCGCTTCGTGCTGTTCCCCGGGTCCTGGGGTTCGGTCATCGGATCCTCCCCTGTGCCGCGGTGCTCGCTCCCGCGGGGTGCAGACGCTCGACCTGTACGGCTACTTCGGGCACTTCCATCCCCGCCAACGCCCTTACCCGTTCGATGACCCGCCGACGCACGGCACCGCACTGGTGGCCGATGTCGCTGGGGTATCCGAGCTCCAGACTGACCCGTACCCGTGCGGTGTCACGGTGCACCGTGACGGTGGCGCGCGGGGACGCACCCTCCTTCGGCGGCTCGTCGATCGCCTCCTTCGCTGCCTGTGCGGCGATCTTCGCGACCACCCGGTCGGCGATCCTGGTCTCCCCGCGTTCCGCGGCGGGGATCCGGCCGAGTACCCCCGACAATGCCGTCACCGCCGTCGGTCGCCGCGCTCGCGACTCCGGAAGAAGTCGCCGGGTTCCAGATCGCCGTCGAGGAAGCGACCAGCGATGAAGCCGACCGCTCCCAACGCCGCGACCAGCAGAAAGGCCCCGAATCCGCCGAAGTAACCGGCGAACCCGAGCGCCATGCCGGCCACCAGGCCGACCACAGCCATGCTCATCGTGCGCTCCTCAACTGCCTCGGGTGGGAGGCCTACTGGAGACGTGGCTCGGACTGGTCCTCGTCCTCCTCGTCGGGCAGCTTCACATCGCTGACCGCGATATTGACCTCGACGACCTCGAGGCCCGTCATCCGTTCGACCGCCGCAATGACGTTCTCCCGCACATCACGGGCCACATCGGAGATCGAAACGCCGTAGTCGACGACGATCTCCAGATCGAGGGCGGTCTGTGACTCGCCGACCTCGGCCTTGACGCCGCGGGTCACGGACTTGCCGCCGCCGGGGACCCGGTCGCGCACCGCGCCGAAGGTACGGGAGAGGCCGCTTCCCATCGCATGGACACCGACCACGTCGCGCGCCGCCATGCCGGCGATCTTCTCGACCACACCGTCGGCGATGGTGGTACGGCCACGGGTGGCGGGATCTCCCCCACCGCGCTTGGTCAGCGGGCTCCTTCTGCTGTCGTCCCCCGTCGCGTGGTCGGGGGTCTCGGGCCGGTTCCGCTGTGGGGTGTCGGTCATCGCCACACTTCCCTTCAGGGCAGGGTCGGACTTCGTTGCCCACATTAAGTGCGCTTGCCCCATCTCGCGCCGTGGATGCGGCAGGCTGGGGCAATGACGACGGCTGACAGCCCGCACAGGGCCGACGGATGGACAGCTGCGGTACGGCAGAGGCTCGGCCTGGGCCGGTTGCTCCCTCTGGGCGGTCCGGCGGACGGTGCGTGGATCTCGGAGCGGGCCGCCGTCGCGGTGCTGCGCCGGACCGCGGGCGCGCCCGGCCCCGGCCCGGTGCTCGGTGAGGTACGGATCGCGGTGGCGGATCCCGAGTCCGCCCCGGACCCGGCGCTGCCGGCCCCGCCCAGTGCGCTGCCGCCCGGGCCGCTGCGGATCGAGGCGACGATGTCGGCAACGGCCGACCGGCCGCTGCCCACCGCCGCTGCCGCACTGCGCTCGGCGCTGCTGACAGCCGCCGCACAGCGACTGGGCCTGGTGGTCGGTGAGGTGGACCTACGGGTGACGGAGCTGCTGGACACGGTCCCCGAACGGCCGGCACCGGAGCCGTCCGCGGTGCGTGGAACGGAGCCGGAGGGTGTGGCGGGAACCGCGGCCGCCGGGGTCCCCGGCGTCGCGACACTGACCCGGGTGCTGGGCAGCGCGGTACATACGGGCCCGGACCATGTGCGGGTCGAACTGGCGACGTCCGGGGACCACCGGGCACTCGACGTGGCGCTGGCGGTGCGCACGGCGGTGTCGGATGCCGTGGACGGGCATCCGCCGGTCACCGTGCTGGTCACCGCGGTGGTGGAGGAGGACTGAGAGGGCGGCCGGGCGGCTCGTCGCCCGGCCGGTGCCGTGCTCTCAGTCGGTGACGCCCGCCAGGTCGCGCAGCCGGCGGCCCTGCGCCGCGCGTTCGGCGGTGCGCTGGTCCTCGTACGTACGCGAGACGGCACCGCTCAGCAGCGCCTTGGTCTCGATGACGGCGTCGCGCGGGGCCGCCAGCAGTGCTGCGGACAGGTCGCGGGCCGCCTCGTCGAGCTGGTCGGCGGGGACCACGAGGTTGGCGAGGCCGGTGCGCTCGGCCTCCTCCGCGTATACGAAGCGGCCGGTGGCGCAGATTTCGAGCGCACGGGCATACCCCAGCAGGTTCACCAGAGGGTGCGTGCCGGTGAGGTCCGGGACCAGGCCCAGGCTGGTCTCGCGCATGGCGAACTGCACGTCCTCGGCGACGATCCGCAGATCGCAGGCGAGGGCGAGCTGGAAGCCGGCACCGATGGCATGTCCCTGGACGGCCGCGATCGACACGATGTCGTTGCGGCGCCACCAGGTGAACGCCTCCTGGTACTCGGCGATGGTCGCGTCGAGATCGGACTCCGAGCCGCGCGCCAGGTCCAGGAACGACGGCTCACCGTCGAACCCCTCAGGGGTGAACGCCTGCCGGTCGAGGCCGGCGGAGAAGGATTTCCCCTCGCCGCGCAGCACGACGACCCGCACGCTGCCGGGCAGTGCCCTTCCGGCCGCCGTCAACGCCCGCCACAGAGCGGGGGACTGAGCGTTGCGCTTGGCCGGGTTGGTGAGGGTCACCGTGGCAACCGCGTCATCGACGGTGAGTCGTACGCCGTCCTGGTCGAGCACAGAGTCGAGCGAGGTCATGGGGCGCCTCCGGGATCGGGTGCAGTCAGCATGTCGAGCTAAGTGACTGAACAGTAACCACCCGGTCGATCACACGATCTACCGGGTGGCCACCGCCGAAACCGGTGAGCCCTCGGAACGCGTCCGTCCTGCGACGTGTCCCGATCCGCCGACGGCCGTCAGGCCACGGCGGCCTTCTTGCCTCGTGTTGCTCCGCCACGCCCTCGCAGCGTGACTCCGGACTCGCTGAGCATCCGGTGGACGAATCCGTAGGAGCGGCCGGTCTCTTCGGCCAACGCCCGGATGCTCGCACCGGAGTCGTACTTCTTCTTCAGGTCTGCCGCGAGCTTGTCGCGCGCGGCGCCGGTAACCCGGCTGCCCTTCTTCAGAGTCTCGGCCACCCGTGCCTCCTCATGGGAAGTGCGCTCTGGACTCTCATGATCACCCCTCGCGGGCTTCCTGGCCACCCATTCGGCAAGGTCCGTACAACCGGTTTGGCACCCCGGGAATACGCCATCACAACCGGAATTCGACGTTCCGGAGGGCGATGGGGGCGGGTGACTGCGGCCCCGAGATGAACGGCCAGGTCAGGGCCGTACGGGGAGCTTCGGCCCCACATGGGTGCGCCCGGCAGGTATCTGCCGGGCGCCGCGCCGAGGTATGAGAGGTCCTCACACAGATGATGGATCACGTCTGGGCCGAATGATCCAGTCGAAGTGGATCAGGCCAGTGCGACCAGGTCCCGGTAGTCCGCGCCCCACAGGTCCTCGACGCCGTCCGGCAGCAGGATGATCCGCTCGGGCTGGAGCGCCTCGACCGCACCCTCGTCGTGCGTGACGAGAACGACCGCGCCCTTGTACGTGCGCAGCGCGCCGAGGATCTCCTCGCGGCTGGCCGGGTCGAGGTTGTTCGTCGGCTCGTCGAGGAGCAGCACATTGGCGGAGGAGACCACCAGGGTCGCCAGCGCGAGACGGGTCTTCTCACCGCCGGAGAGCACCCCGGCCGGCTTGTCGACGTCGTCGCCGGAGAAGAGGAACGAACCCAGCGTCTTGCGGACCTCGACGAGGTCGAGGTCCGGGGCGGCGGAGCGCATGTTCTCCAGGACGGAGCGCTCCGGGTCGAGGGTCTCGTGCTCCTGCGCGTAGTAACCGAGCTTGAGCCCGTGACCCTCGATGACCTCGCCGGTGTCCGGCTTCTCGGCGCCGCCGAGGAGCCTGAGCAGGGTGGTCTTGCCCGCACCGTTGAGGCCGAGGATGACGACGCGGGAGCCCTTGTCGATGGCGAGATCCACATCGGTGAAGATTTCGAGCGAGCCGTAGGACTTGGAAAGCCCCTCCGCCATCAGGGGGGTCTTGCCGCACGGCGAGGGCTCGGGGAAGCGCAGCTTGGCGACCTTGTCGGAGACCCGGACCGCCTCCAGGCCGGAGAGCAGCCGCTCGGCGCGCTTGGCCATGTTCTGCGCGGCGACGGTCTTGGTGGCCTTGGCGCGCATCTTGTCGGCCTGCGAGTTGAGGGCCGCGGCCTTCTTCTCGGCGTTCTGACGCTCGCGCTTGCGGCGCTTCTCGTCGGCCTCGCGCTGCTGCTGGTAGAGCTTCCAGCCCATGTTGTAGACGTCGATCTGCGAGCGGTTGGCGTCGAGGTAGAAGACCTTGTTGACGACCGTCTCGACGAGGTCGACATCGTGGGAGATCACGATGAAGCCGCCGCGGTAGCTCTTCAGGTAGTCGCGCAGCCAGACGATCGAGTCGGCGTCGAGGTGGTTGGTCGGCTCGTCGAGGAGCAGGGTGTCGGCGTCCGAGAAGAGAATGCGTGCCAGCTCGACGCGGCGGCGCTGACCGCCGGAGAGCGTGTGGAGCGGCTGCCCGAGCACCCGGTCGGGCAGGCTGAGCGCGGCGGCGATGGTGGCGGCCTCGGCCTCGGCGGCGTAACCGCCCTTGGTGAGGAACTCCGTCTCCAGCCGCTCGTACTTCTTCATGGCCTTTTCGCGGGTGGCGCCCTTGCCGTTCGCCATCCGCTCCTCGTTCTCACGCATCTTGCGCAGGATCTCGTCGAGACCGCGGGCGGAGAGGATGCGGTCGCGGGCGAGGACTTCGAGGTCGCCGGTGCGCGGGTCCTGCGGGAGGTAGCCGACCTCGCCGGAGCGGGTGATGGTGCCGCCGGCGGGCACACCTTCGCCTGCGAGGCACTTGGTGAGGGTGGTCTTGCCCGCCCCGTTGCGGCCGACGAGACCGATGCGGTCACCCTTGGCGATGCGGAAGGAGGCGGACTCGATGAGGATGCGGGCGCCGGCACGCAGCTCGATGCCGGAAGCGGTGATCACGGGTAAAACTCCAGGGCGGTATGGACGGCGGGCGGGACGACGGGCGGAGTTATCTCGACGCCGTCTAGTGCACAAGGAGAATTGCCATAGGGGTCAGTCTACTGGCGGTGTGCAACTGCTTTTCCGCGTGCTGGCGCCGCTGCCCCACCGGGACCGCCGGGCGCTCGCCCACTGCTGCCGGCCCACTGCGCCCCGTTACCAAAAAGGGGCAGGTGCGGATGAACTGTCTGATACTCGGCGAAGGGCGGTGAGGCAGCCGCGGCCGGAGCAGGGAGTGGTGCCCCATGCGGTTCGACGACGACGCCGATCTGGACACGTCCGAGGTCCGGGATGTGCGCGGCAGCCGGATCCCGGGCGGCAAGGCCACGGTGGGCGGCGGCATCATCGGTGTCATCGCGCTGATCCTGGGGCTGTTCTTCGGTGTCGGCCCCGACCAGCTGGGCCTTTCGTCGGGTGACTCGGGTACGACGGCCACCGCGTCCTCGGCGGCGCAGGTCGAGCAGAGCTGCCGGACCGGCCAGGACGCGAACACCCGGGACGACTGCCGGACCGTCGCGGTCGTCAACAGCGTGCAGGACTTCTGGCGCCAGGAGTTCGCCCGGCGGGGCGCGCGGTACCCGGACGCGAAGACGGTTCTGTTCACCGACCGGATCGGCACCGCCTGTGGTGCCGCGACCTCGGCGGTCGGGCCGTTCTACTGTCCGGGCGACCGGCAGGTCTATCTGGACCTGGGGTTCTTCGACGAGCTGCGGACGAAGTTCGGATCGAGCGGCGGCCCGTTCGCCGAGGCGTACGTCGTCGCGCACGAGTACGGCCACCATGTGCAGGACGAGATGGGGACGCTGAGCCGGTCGCAGGACGGCCGGACGGGCTCGAACAGCAACGCTGTGAAGGTGGAGCTGCAGGCCGACTGCTACGCCGGGGTCTGGGCGCACCACGCGACGACCACGCCCGACGAGTCGACCGGTCGGCCGCTGATCACCTCGCTGACGCCGGCGGACATCCGGGACGGGCTCGACGCGGCCGCGGCGGTCGGCGACGACCGGATCCAGGAGAGGTTCCAGGGCCGGGTCACCCCCGAGTCCTGGACGCACGGATCGGCCGCGCAGCGCCAGCAGTGGTTCACCACCGGCTTCCGCAGCGGCGACATGGCCGACTGCAACACCTTCCGCTGAGCCGGTCCGGGCCGTTGTCAGTGGCCGGTGGAAGACTGAGACGCAGATCACAGCAGAGGGTCAAGCGGAGTGCGAAATGGGGTGAGCGCCATGGCAGGCGCATCGGCCGGGGTTCCGACGATCTATCCGACGATTCTGTACGACGACGCCAAGGCCGCGATCAAGACGCTCACGGAGGGCCTCGGGTTCACCGAGGAAGCGGTGTACGAGGGCAAGAACGGCACGGTGCTGCACGCGGAGCTGTCCTGCGGCAACGGCAGGGTGATGCTGGGCTCGAAGGGCCGCGAAGGGGTCTTCGCCAAGGCGATGGCGGGCGCGGGGCCGAGCGGTGTGTACGTCGTGGTGGACGAGGTCGATGCGCACCATGCCCGGGCCGTGGAGCACGGCGTGGAGATCCTGATGCCGCCCACGGACCAGGACTACGGCTCGCGCGACTACATGGCGCGGGACGCGGAGGGCAATGTGTGGAGCTTCGGGACGTACGCCCCGGGGTCCGCGGACTGAGCAACCTGTGTCCTGCCCCGGCCGGCCGGCCGGGGGTCGGTCAGGCACCGCCGGTGTGCACCTGGAACGCCGCCCGGCGGACGGCTTTGGCCAGGGCCGGATCCGGGTGGGCGGCGGCCAGCGCCACCAGCACCTGGACCGTGCGCGGGTGGCCGACGGCCCGTACCTCTTCGAGCAGGGCCGGGACGGTGCCCTGGACGGCCGAGTCGAGATGGCGGATCAGCAGCGCGGTCTCGCCGTGGTCGGCAACGGCCGCCGCCGTGTCGACCCAGAGCCAGGTGGACTCCTCGCGGCTGAGGACCTCCTGGGCGTCCTCGGGGTCGGCTCCGTCGTACTCGGCCAGCCAGATCAGTGCGTACGGACGCAGCGACGCATCAGTGACGACGGAGCGCACCACGGGCTCGGCGGGGGCGCCGACGACCCGGAGCGCTTCGAAGGCGAGTCCGCGCAGCAGTGCGTCCTCACCGCGGGCGACGGCGAGCAGTTCGGCGACGGCGCTGCCGACGGGGCGGGCGGCGAGCCAGGCACGGTACTCGGCGCGGGCAGGCCCCGGGGTGAGCCGGGCGCAGCCGAGCAGCATGTCGGCGGCGGACTGCTCGATGTTCCCGGCCGGGCTCTGGGCGGCGACGCAGATCTGTTCCAGCTTGACCCAGACCGCCCAGTTGCCGAGCGGGGTGAGGGTGGCATGGCCGACGCCGAGCGTGAGTGCGCCGACGGCCGCCAGCCCCTCCAGGGCCCAGTCGAGGAGGCGCGCCACCAGGGCGGCGGGGTGTGCGGTGGGGGCGGGTTCGGCCGGTTCGGGCAGCGCCTGCGGCCCGTACGGCACCTCGCAGCGCTCCTCGTGGAGTTCCGCGACGCGCTGGCCGAGAAGATCGAGGAGGGCGGGCACGGTGACCGGGCCCGCCGAGAGCTGGAGGAGGGAGAGCACCTGGGGCACGGCCTCGACGGCTTCGGCGACCGCCGTGGCCTCGATGTCCTCCGGCGCCGGGTGGACGAGCGACCAGGCGTCGAAGAGCGCCACCCAGCCGCGGAGCACTGCGGAGTCGTCGCGGTCCCAGGCACGCAGCCGCCAGCCCGGGCGTGCGGTCTCGCCGTGCAGCTCCACCAGGCCGGCCAGGCGGGCCCGGTCCCATCCGGAGCGCACCTGCGCCGGGGACAATTCCAGTGCGGCCGCGGCCCGTTCGAGAGCGTGGGCGGCGAGCAGGGCCGTGCCGGGGCTCGCGCCGTCGGCGGCCCAGCGGGCGATCCGTACGGCGTCGGCCAGCGCGGCCCTGGCCTGGCGGGCCAGTTCCGCCCGGGGCGGGGTGCCCTCGGGCGGCCGGGGGGCCGGCCTGGTGCGCCGGGTGGTCACGACCTTGTGGGCGGTGGCAAGGGGTCGCGGGCGGACAAGTCGCAGCCTGGAGTCGCGCGGGGTACGGGACGTCACGGGAGCAGTCTTGCCTCTGACGGCCCGAAAGCCCAAACGGAACCCGAATTCGCGGGGGAAGGGGCGGTGGACCGGGCCGGACCAACCGGTCGATCCATCGCATCAGGTCACATCAGGGGCGTGAGGAAGCGCCGCATGGCCTCTTCGTAACGGGCCGGACCGGCATTCCACATGGCCGCATGCGGAGCCTGCGGCACGGGGTGCAGGGCGACCAGGTCGGGGCGGCGCGCGGCAAGATCGCGGGACGGTTGCCACGGGGCCAGGGTGTCGTCGGGGCCGTGGAAGATCAGCGTCGGGACGTGCAGGGCCTGCGGGAGGGAGGTGTCGAGGAGCCTGGCTCCGTGCAGTCCGGTCTGGCCCTGGGCGGCGCGGACGGCTAGCGGCATCAGTGCGGACGGGACGCCGCGGGCGGTGGCCAGGGCGCGCAGGGTGGTGGCCCAGTCGAGCACCGGGGAGTCCAGGACGAGGCCGCAGATCCGGTCGCGGAGAGCGGAATTGACGGCCGCGTGCAGGGCCATCGAGGCGCCGGTCGACCAGCCGTGCAGGACGACCTTCTCGGCGCCGTACCGCACGGCGAAACGGATCACCGCGTCCAGGTCGCGCCATTCGGACTCGCCGAGGTGGGCGAGGCCGTCCGGGGAACGTGGGGCTCCGGGGTCGCCGCGATAGGCCGGGTCGAGGACCGGGAGCTGCAGCCCGTGCAGGAATTTCATGACATTCATGGGGTGTTCGCGGGTGGTGCCGAGGCCGTGCACGGTGATGACCCAGGTGTCCCGGGGGCCGGGCAGGAACCAGGCGGGCAGGGAGCCGAGTTCGCCGGGGATCTCGACGTCCTGGTGGTCGAGGCCGAGGGCGGTGCCCGGGTCGCCGCTGTACAGCGCGGGTGTGATCCGGACCTGGGTGCCGGGTTCCAGGCTGCCGCTGTTGACGCGTTCCAGTCGGCGCACGACGGCATCGGCGGCGTGCGGCGCCTGTTCGATCACCGGGCCGACGACAGCGTGGACGCCGTCGCCCATCAGTCCGTACGTACCGGGCCGGAGCGCGGCGAAGGAACGGGTGAGCGTGACCTGTCCGGCCGCCGTGGCGTGCACGGTGAGTTTGCGGTCGGCGGGGAGGGGACGTCCGGACGGCGGCCCGAGGGCGGCGTCGCTGGCGTACCGGCCGGCCGCGACCACTGCCGCGCCGACGCCGAGGACGGTGATGACGGCTGCTGCCGTCGCTGTAGCCGGGCGCACCGCTTCAGTGTCGGGGGGTGCGCCGCACCCTGCCAGTGGGCGGGGGCCGTCCGGTGGCAGGGCGGGCGGGCGCGCCTCCCGGTCAGCCGGGCTGCCCGTACCCCTTCAGGGCGTCCTGCACCTCGTCCAGCTGGGCCCGGGTGAGCAGGGACGGGGAGTGGCCGGGGACGGAGCTGGCGGTGAGCCAGAGCCTGCACATCCATTCGAGCTGGGCGGTGCGGTCGTAGGCCTCGTCGAGGGTGGATCCGTAGGTGACGGTCCCATGGTTCCGGAGCAGACAGCCTGTGCGGTCGCGCAGGGCGCCCAGCATGTTGTCGGCCAGCTCCTGCGTTCCGTACCGCGCGTAGGCCGCGGTGCGGACGGGGCCGCCGAGCATGGCGGCGGCGTAGTGCACGAGCGGGACCTCGGGGACGAGGGTGGAGACGGCCGTGGCGTGCACGGCGTGGGTGTGCACGACGGCGGCCGCGTCGCTGTTGCGGTAGACCGCCAGATGGAGCGGGAGTTCGCTGGTCGGGGTCAGTTCGCCGAGGACCTGGCGGCCCTCCAGGTCGACGGCGACGGTGTCTCCGGGGCCGAGCCGGTCGTAGGGCACACCGCTCGGCGTGACCAGGACGAGGTCGCCGACCCGCGCCGACACATTGCCCGAGGTCCCGACGACCAGGCCCTCCGCCGCGGTCCTGCGGGCGGTGGCGACGACGCCGTGCCAGGCCTGCTCGACGGCGTCCTGTGCGTCATGTGCGGCGTGTGCATCCTGTGTGTCCTGCGCGGCTGTTGCGCCGCTTCCGTCCTCATGCCGATCGCTCATGGGGGAATCCTGTCAGCGGGGCGGGCGCGGCAGGAGATCGTCGGGTGACCGACATCTCTTTGTCGGATTTTCCGGCGGATTCGCCCTCGGAACCGGCGGCCCACCGGACGGGGCGAGGGCGGCGAATTCCAGCCACCGCACGCCCCGCGGTGGCCTCCGACTGCCGCGTGGCGGACGAAACGATCAACGCCACTCCGCTTCGAGTCACCACAGAGCCCCGTCCAGTTCATCTTCCGTTCACCCAGGTTGCCTACGGTCCACGAGCCAATGACGTCGAGCGATTGCCTGGGTAAATGGAACACATCACGCTGCTCCTCGCGATTGTGATCGTGACAGCTCTAGTGTTCGATTTCACGAACGGTTTCCATGACACCGCCAACGCGATGGCCACCACCATCTCGACCGGCGCTCTCAAACCCAAGACAGCGGTGGCCATGTCCGCCGCTCTCAACCTGGTCGGCGCGTTCCTGTCGATCGAGGTCGCCAAAACGATCTCCGGCGGGATCATCAACGAGAACGGGCTGCGGACAGAAGTCATCTTCGCGGCCCTCGTCGGCGCCATTCTGTGGAATCTGCTGACCTGGCTGGTCGGCCTGCCGTCCAGTTCCTCCCACGCCCTCTTCGGCGGACTCATCGGCGCCGCGGTGATGTCGGCGGGCTGGTCCTCGGTCGACGGCGGCACCGTCGTCACCAAGGTGCTGCTCCCCGCGGTCGCGGCCCCGGTCGTCGCCGGTCTCGCCGCACTGCTGGCGACCAGGCTGACGTACCGGATCGGCGGCAAGGTCCGTAACGACGCCCAGGAGAAGGCCACCGCCAAGGGCTACCGCGCCGGCCAGATCGCCTCGGCCGGACTGGTCTCGCTCGCCCACGGCACCAACGACGCGCAGAAGACCATGGGCATCATCACCCTGGCCCTGGTCACCGGCGGCGTTCTCTCCCCCGGCTCCAACCCGCCGGTCTGGGTCATCGTTTCCGCCGGTATGGCCATCGCGCTCGGCACCTACCTCGGCGGCTGGCGCATCATCCGCACCATGGGCAGTGGCCTCACCGAACTCAAGCCGCCGCAGGGCTTCGCCGCCCAGACCAGCGCGGCCACGGTCATCCTGGCCTCCTCGCACCTCGGCTTCTCCCTCTCCACCACCCAGTCGTGCTCCGGCGCCGTGATGGGTGCGGGACTGGGCCGCCGGGGCGGTGTGGTCCGCTGGTCCACCGCGACCCGGATGTTCGTCGCCTGGGGTCTGACCCTGCCGGCCGCCGGTCTGGTCGGTGCGGGCGCGGAATTCCTCACCAAGCAGGGCACCTGGGGTGTCGTCGTCGTCGCCATGCTGCTGATCGGCGGTTCCGCCGCCATCTGGCTGCTGTCCCGCCGCAAGCCGGTCGGTCACGGCGATGTCGCTCCCGACGCCGAACCGGCGGGTGTCATCACCACCGCCATGGCGGCCGTCACCCCGCCGCCCACCGGGGCTGCGGCTCCGGCCACGACGGCGGACGCGACCGCAGCCACGGACACGGACCTCAAGACCACCATCCCGGCCCCGGCCGGAACCGTCGCCGATCCGGCGCGGCCCGCCACGGTGTAAGGACAGATCACCATGAACATCGACTGGGCAGCTCTCGGTTCCGTCTTCGGCGTCTCCCTCGTCGTCACCGTGGCGCTGGTGGGCCTCTTCACCCTGGGCATCGTCGGCCTCTCCAAGCAGCCGGAACCGGCGGCGCAGGGCGGCTCCACCTCAGGCTCCCTGGCACTCGCCCGCACCGGCGCGTACCTCTGCTTCGGGCTCTGCGCGGCCGCGGTCGCGTACGGGATCTATCTGATCGTCGCCTGAGCACCAACCCGCACTCCGTCATCGGGGTCTCACCGGGCCGGACACACCTCGCGTGTGTCCGGCCCGATGTGCGTCTGCGCACACTGCGCCGCCGCAGGTCAAGGCCAGGTTGACGGGCATTCGCGGAGCGTGGTGGACTGCCGGAGCCATTTACGGCGACAGCAGAGGAAGCCGGTGCGAATCCGGCGCGGTCCCGCCACTGTCACCGGGGAGCAGTCCCCCACACCGGAAGTCACGGCTCGCGCAGGCGGGTTGGAAGGCCGGGGGAACTGCGGATCCGGGAGCCAGGAGACTCTCGCCGCCGGTCACGTCGAACCAGGGCGCGGACCCTGAGTGAGGACATATCGCCATGCCCGGCTGCCGTGCGTCGTCGTCCGTTTCTGTGCCGCTCCCACCAGGAGCCGGCTGTACGAAGGTCCTTCGAGGCGCAACGGCCGGCTGAGCCGTGCGAGCCGACCGCATCTTCGCGTACGGCGCCACGGCCGGTCTGATCGGTGATCTGCTGCTCGGTGATCCCCGCCGGCGGCATCCGGTCGCCGCGTTCGGACGGGCCGCCGCGGCCGTCGAGCGCCGCCTGTGGCGCGACCACCGCGGGTGGGGCGCACTGCACACCCTGGTCTGCGCCGGAGGGGCCGCGGGCGGAGCCGCACTGGCCGCCCGTGCCGTACGCCGTCATCCCGCCGCATCCGTCGCCCTCACCGCGGCCGCCACCTGGTCGGTCGTCGGCGGCACCTCGCTGGGGCGCGAGGCCCGCGCCATCGGCGGCGCGCTGGCCGCCGGTGACATCGCACTGGCCCGTGAGCGGCTCCCCCATCTGTGCGGCCGCGACCCGCACTCCCTCGACGGGCCGCAGATCGCCCGCGCCGTGGTGGAGTCCGTCGCCGAGAACACCTCCGACGCGGTGGTCGGCGCGCTGGTGTGGGGCGCGCTGGGCGGCGTGCCCGGACTCGTCGCCTTCCGGGCCGTCAACACCCTCGACGCCATGGTCGGGCACAAATCACCTCGCCATCTGCGCTACGGCTGGGCCTCGGCCCGGCTGGACGACGTCGTCGGCTGGCCCGGTGCCCGGCTCACGGCCGCGCTCGCCGTGGTTGCCGGGGGGCAGCCACGTCGGGCGGTACGCGCCTGGCGGGCCGACGCCGGCAAGCACCCGAGCCCCAACGCGGGGCCGGTGGAGGCCTCGTTCGCGGGCGCGCTCGGCGTACGGCTCGGCGGGACCCTCGCGTACGGCGGCCGTGTCGAGCACCGGCCGGTGCTGAACGGCGCGGCCGGCCGTGCGGTGGAGACCGAGGACATCGAGCGCGCGGTGCGGCTGTCGCGCCGGGTGGGGGTGCTGGCCCTCGGCGTGTGCGCGGCGGGCCGGCTGATCGCGGGAAGGCGGTCGTCCACGGGGCGGCGCCCGGCCGCGGGACGGAGCGGAAAATGAGCGGCGGACTGCTGGTCGCCGGAACCACGTCGGACGCGGGCAAGAGCGTGGTCACGGCAGGCATCTGCCGCTGGCTGGTGCGCCAGGGGGTGAAGGTCGCGCCGTTCAAGGCGCAGAACATGTCGCTGAACTCGTTCGTCACCCGCGAGGGCGCGGAGATCGGACGTGCACAGGCGATGCAGGCCCAGGCAGCCCGGGTGGAGCCGACCGCGCTGATGAACCCGGTACTGCTCAAGCCCGGCAGCGACCGCTCCAGCCAGGTCGTCCTGATGGGCAGGCCGGTGGGCGAGATGAGTGCACGCGGCTACCACGGGGGACGGCAGGAGTCGCTGCTCTCCACGGTCGTGGACTGCCTGGAGCAGCTTCGCGGCACGTATGACGCGGTGATCTGCGAGGGGGCGGGCAGCCCGGCCGAGATCAATCTGCGCCGCACCGACATCGTGAACATGGGGATCGCGCGGGCCGCACGGTTCCCGGTGGTCGTCGTCGGCGACATCGACCGCGGCGGTGTCTTCGCCTCCTTCTTCGGCACCACGGCACTGCTCAGCGCCGAGGACCAGGCGCTGATCGCGGGCTACCTGGTCAACAAGTTCCGCGGCGACGTGTCGCTGCTGGAGCCGGGGCTCGACATGCTGCACGGGCTGACCGGGCGGCCGACGTACGGAGTGCTGCCGTTCGCCCATGGCCTGGGCATCGACGAGGAGGACGGACTGCGGATCTCGCTGCGCGGGGCCGTACGCGAGTCGGTCGTCGCGCCTCCGCACGGCGAGGACGTGCTGCGGGTCGCGGTGTGCGCGGTGCCGCTGATGTCGAACTTCACCGATGTGGACGCGCTGGCCGCCGAACCGGGTGTGGTGGTGCGGTTCGTGGACCGGGCGGAGGAGCTGGCCGACGCGGACCTGGTGATCGTGCCCGGCACGCGCGGCACGGTGAAGGCGCTGGCCTGGCTGCGCGAACGGGGGCTGGCCGACGCGCTGCTGCGGCGGGCCGCGCAGGGGCGTCCGGTGCTCGGCATCTGTGGCGGGTTCCAGGTGCTCGGTGAGCGCATCGAGGACGAGGTGGAGTCGCGGGCCGGGCAGGTCGACGGGCTCGGGCTACTTCCGGTACGGATCCGGTTCGACCGGGAGAAGACCCTGGCCCGGCCGGTCGGTTCGGCGCTCGGGGAGCCGGTGGAGGGGTACGAGATCCATCACGGCGTCGCCGATGTCCGGGGCGGCGAGCCGTTCCTGGACGGGTGCCGGGTGGGGGCGGTGTGGGGCACGCACTGGCACGGCTCGCTGGAGAGCGATGCGTTCCGGCGCCGGTTCCTGGTGGAGGTCGCGGCGGCTGCGGGGCGGCGGTTCGTGCCGGCGCCGGACACGAGTTTCGGGGCGCTGCGGGAGGAGCAGTTGGACCGGCTGGGGGATTTGATCGAGGAGCATGCGGATACGGGGGCGTTGATGCGGTTGATCGAGGCGGGGGTGCCGGGAGGACTGCCGTTCGTGGGCCCCGGTGCCCCGGAGGTGCCGGCGGCCCGTGGGGGGCGCGGCGCCGGGGTGACCGGGGGATCGGCGTGAGAGGGGCACCCGCGGCGGGCTCCGTTCCCGGTGCCGCCCCTTCCCGTGACCGGGGCTCCGCCCCGGACCCCGGTGCTCAGGCACGGGACGGGCTGAGCAGCCGTCCGGTCACGCTGGACGGCGGGCCCGGCCGGGGCGCCGGTTCTTGGATGGATGACGTCGTCAAGGAGGCTTTGTGACTACCCCGTATCCCTTCACTGCCATCGTCGGGCAGGACGATCTGCGGCTCGGATTGTTGCTGAACGCCGTATCGCCCGCTGTCGGTGGAGTGCTCGTGCGTGGGGAGAAGGGAACCGCCAAGTCCACCGCCGTACGGGCGCTTGCCGCACTCATGCCCGAGGTCGGTGTCGTCTCCGGGTGCCGGTTCTCGTGTGACCCGGTGTCGCCCGATCCCGCGTGTCCCGATGGGCCTCACGAGGCCGGGGGCGGCGTGTCGCGGGCGGCTCGGACCGTGGAGCTGCCGGTGGGCGCGTCCGAGGACCGGCTCGTCGGGGCGCTCGACATCGAGCGGGCGCTCGCCGAGGGGGTCAAGGCGTTCGAGCCGGGGCTCCTCGCCGATGCACATCGCGGAATCCTGTACGTCGACGAGGTCAACCTGCTCCACGACCACCTGGTGGACCTGCTGCTGGATGCGGCGGCCATGGGCGCCTCGTACGTGGAGCGCGAAGGCGTCTCCGTACGGCATGCCGCACGGTTCCTGCTCGTCGGGACGATGAATCCCGAAGAGGGCGAGCTGCGGCCGCAGTTGCTCGACCGGTTCGGGCTGACCGTCGAGGTCGCGGCGTCGCGCGAGACCGACCAGCGGGTCGAGGTGGTGCGGCGGCGGCTCGCGTACGACGACGATCCGGCCGGGTTCGCCGCCCGGTGGGCCGATGAGGAAGGTGCGTTGCGGGAGCGGATCGCTGCCGCGCGGGCGCTGCTTCCTCAGGTGACGCTCGGGGACCGTGCCCTGCGCCAGATCGCCGCCACCTGCGCTGCCTTCGAGGTCGACGGGATGCGCGCCGACATCGTGATGGCCCGCACCGCGACCGCTCTGGCCGCGTGGGCGGGACGTACCGACGTGCTCGCCGAGGACGTCCGGCAGGCAGCGCTCCTCGCGCTCCCGCACCGGCGGCGCCGCAACCCGTTCGACGCGCCCGGTCTCGACGAGGACAAGCTCGACGACACGCTGGAGCAGAACAGCGGTGAAGGGGACGGCGGCGGGGACGACCCCGGTCCGGACGGGCCGGATGGGGGTGGGCAGCCGCCGCAGGGGGACGGGCCCGACACGCCGCCGCAGCCCGAGGCGGGGGACGGCGACACGCCCGGACTCCCCTCGCAGGGCCGCCCGGCCGGGGGCGGTGAGCAGCAGCCCGTACGAGCTGCCGAGCCGTTCCGGACGAAGATGCTCAGTGTGCCGGGGATCGGCGAGGGTGCGGCGGGGCGGCGGTCCCGGGCGCGTACCGAGCACGGTCGCACGACCGGTGCGCGGCGGCCCGAGGGGCTGCTGACCAAGCTGCATCTGACGGCGACCGTGCAGGCCGCCGCCCCGCACCAGCACGCGCGCGGACGCACGGGGCGCGGCCTCGTGGTGCGGCGCGATGATCTGCGGCAGGCCACCAGGGAGGGGCGCGAGGGGAACCTGGTGCTCTTCGTCGTGGACGGATCCGGGTCGATGGCCGCCCGGCAGCGCATGGGTGCCGTGAAGGGCGCGGTGCTGTCGCTGCTGCTGGACGCGTACCAGCGGCGGGACAAGGTCGGTCTGATCACCTTCCGGGGCAAGGGCGCCGAAGTGGCGCTGCCGCCGACGTCGTCCGTGGACACGGCCGCCGCACGCCTGGAGACGCTGCCGACCGGTGGACGTACCCCCCTCGCCGCCGGTCTGCTGAAGGCCCATGACGTGCTGCGGGTGGAGCGGCTGCGCGATCCGTCGCGGCGGCCGCTGCTGGTCGTGGTGACGGACGGGCGGGCGACCGGTGGCCCGGACCCGGTGGCGCTGGCCGCGCGGGCCGCGCGGCTGCACGAGGCCGAGGGCACGGCGTCCGTCGTCGTGGACTGCGAGTCGGGGGTCGTGCGGCTCGGGCTGGCCGGCCGGTTGGCGCGCGATCTCGGCGGCACCGCCGTCACGCTCGACGAGCTGCGGGCCGACTCGATCGCCGGACTCGTCAGGGACGTTCAGGGAACCCAGGGAACCAACGGATCCAACAGGAGGGCAGCTTGATGCCGCAGGGACAGCCGACCACCGTGCCGGACGACGGGCTCACGACTCGCCAGCGCCGCAACCGTCCGCTGCTCTTCGTCCACACCGGTATCGGCAAGGGCAAGTCGACGGCCGCGTTCGGACTCGCGCTGCGCGCCTGGAACCAGGGCTGGCCGATCGGGGTGTTCCAGTTCGTCAAGTCGGCGAAGTGGAAGGTCGGCGAGGAGAACGCGCTGAAGGTGCTCGGCGCGAGCGGTGAGGGCGGCACGGTCGCCTGGCACAAGATGGGCGAGGGCTGGTCGTGGGTGCAGCGCGGCCTGCACGGCGACAACGCGGACAACGAGGAGAAGGCCCGGGAGGGCTGGGAGCAGGTCAAGCGTGACCTGGCGGCCGAGACGTACAAGCTGTATGTCCTCGACGAGTTCGCGTACCCGATGCACTGGGGCTGGATCGACACCGACGAGGTGGTCGAGGTGATGCGGAACCGTCCCGGCACGCAGCATGTGGTGATCACCGGACGCAATGCCCCGGAGAAGCTCGTCGAGGCCGCCGATCTGGTGACCGACATGTCGAAGGTGAAGCACCCGATGGACGCCGGGCAGAAGGGCCAGAGGGGCATCGAGTGGTGACGATTCCGCGACTGGTGATTGCCGCGCCGGCCTCCGGCAGCGGCAAGACCACCGTGGCGACGGGTCTGATGGCGGCCTTCACTCAGCGCGGTCTCGCCGTGTCGCCGCACAAGGTCGGACCCGACTACATCGACCCCGGCTATCACTCGCTGGCCACCGGGCGGGCGGGGCGCAACCTCGACGCGTACATGTGCGGGCCGGAGCTGGTCGCTCCGCTGTTCGCGCACGGGGCGCGTGGGTGCGACCTGGCGATCGTCGAGGGGGTGATGGGGCTGTACGACGGGGCTTCCGGGCAGGGTGAGTTGGCGTCGACCGCCCACGTCGCGAAGTTGCTGCAGGCACCGGTGGTGCTGGTCGTGGACGCGTCGTCGCAGTCGCGGTCGGTCGCCGCGCTGGTGCACGGCTTCGCCTCGTGGGATCCGGAGGTACGGATCAGCGGGGTGATCCTCAACAAGGTCGGCTCGGACCGGCACGAGATGCTGCTCCGGGAGGCGCTGGACGAGTCCGGTGTGCCGGTGATGGGGGTGCTGCGGCGGGCCGAGCAGGTGGCCACGCCCTCGCGGCATCTGGGACTGGTGCCGGTGGCCGAGCGGCGGGGCGATGCGGTGTCCGCAGTCGCGGCGATGGGCGCGCAGGTGGGCGCCGGGTGTGATCTGGATGCGTTGATGGCGTTGGCGCGGTCGGCGCCCCGGTCGCCTGCGGGCTCGGGGGCGTGGGAACCGGTGGAGGCCGTGCGGGGTGCGGTGGCAGGCGGAGGCGCCTGCGACGCGGTCGTTCCCCTGCCCGGCCCTTCCCGGAACCTGGGCTCCGGTGCTCGGACGCCGGACGGACCGGAGAGTGGTGGCCCGGACGGCCCCGGTCGTGGCCGGCCCGTCATTGCCGTGGCCGGGGGGCCGGCGTTCACTTTCTCCTACGCGGAGCACAGCGAGCTCCTCGCCGCCGCCGGGGCCGAGGTCGTGACGTTCGATCCGCTGCGGGACGTGGCTCTGCCCGAGGGCACCCGGGGGCTCGTGATCGGCGGCGGGTTCCCGGAGGTCTACGCCCCCGAGCTGTCCGCCAACGAGCCGCTCCGCAAGGCCGTTGCCGATCTCGCGGCCGCCGGGGCGCCGGTCGCGGCCGAGTGCGCCGGGCTGCTCTATCTGTCGCGTTCGCTCGACGGGCTGCCGATGTGCGGGGTGCTCGACGCCGAGGGCCGGATGTCGAAGCGGCTGACGCTCGGCTACCGGGAGGCCGTCGCGATCACCGACAGTGCGCTGGCCGCGGTCGGCACACGGCTGCGCGGGCACGAGTTCCACCGGACGGTGCTGGAGCCGGGTGCCGGTTCCGCGCCCGCATGGGGCATGCATCTGCCGGAGCGGCGTGTGGAGGGCTTCGTGCAACAGGGCGTCCATGCCAGCTATCTGCATACGCACTGGGCTTCGGCGCCGGGCATCGCCCGGCGGTTCGTCGGGCGGGCCGCGGAATGACACCGTCGGTCCGCGATGCCCACGGTGGTAGCAGTCGGTAACGCACCCCGGTGCCCGCATCCCGGGCCCGCCCCGTCCCTCGAGTCGGCGAAAGGATTTCTCCCATGGCTTTGCTGGTCGTCGGGGTCGGGGCGGGCAGCGGTGTGACGGTCGGCGAAGTACTGGGGCTCGTCCTTTCCGTACTGCGAGAAGCCGGTCTCTCGCCCCGCAGCGTCGTGGAGTTGGCGACCGTCGACGCCAAGGCGGACGAGCCGGGGATCGTCGGCGCTGCGGCGCGGCTGGGCGTACCGGTGCGTGCGTACCGCGCGGACGAGCTGGCCGCGGTTGTCGTACCGAATCCGTCGGGTGTGTCGCTCGCAGCGGTCGGCACGCCGTCGGTCGCGGAGGCGGCGGCTCTCGTCGGCGCGGACGAACTGCTCGTACCGAAGCGGAAGTCGAGCCCCCGGGGGCGGGCGGGGAAGGTGACGTGTGCGGTGGCCCGGCGGGCGTCGCACGCGCATCCGGATCCGACCGTTGCGTGGAGCCCGGTGCCGGGCACATAGTCGTCCTGCTGTCGCTCCACCCCACAGTCATGAACCAGTCCCCCCACACCCCCCTGGAAGTCATGCACACTCCCACTGAGAGTCCCGACGTGAACAGCGCGGGCGGGCACGATCTGCGGCATCACGGTGACGCGGAGGTACGCGGCCGGGATCTGACCGATCTCGCCGTCAATGTACGCACGGATACGCCCCCGGCCTGGCTGAGGGGACGAATAGCCGCCTCTCTCGCCACGCTCGCCGTCTACCCGGACGGGGGCCCGGCGCGGGCCGCGGTCGCGCAGCGGCACCGGCTGCCGGTGGAACGGGTGTTGTTGACGGCGGGCGCGGCGGAGGCGTTCGTGCTGATCGCCCGGGCGCTGCCGGCCCGGCGGCCGGTCGTCGTCCATCCACAGTTCACCGAGCCCGAGGCGGCGCTGCGCGCGGCCGGGCACGAGGTCCGGCGGGTGCTGCTGCGCGCCGAGGACGGCTTCCGGCTGGATCCGGCGGCCGTGCCCGATGAGGCGGATCTGGTGGTCGTCGGCAATCCGACCAACCCGACGTCGGTCCTGCATCCGGCGGCCGCACTGGAGAAACTGGCCCGCCCCGGACGGACGTTGGTGGTCGACGAGGCATTCATGGACGCGGTCCCGGGCGAGCGCGAGGCGCTGTGCGGGCGTACGGACATCCCCGGCCTCGTCGTGCTGCGCAGCCTCACCAAGACGTGGGGACTGGCGGGGCTGCGGATCGGTTACGTACTGGCCGGTCCGGAGACCGTCGGCGCACTGCAGGAGGCCCAGCCGCTGTGGCCGGTGTCCTCGCCGGCGCTGGCGGCGGCCGAGGCGTGCATGGAGCCGCGGGCGCTGGCGGAGGCGGCCGCCGCCGCGGACCGGATCGCGGTGGACCGGGCCCATTTGGTGGCGGGGCTCATGGAGTTCGCCGAGGTGCGGGTGGCGGAGCCGGCCGACGGACCGTTCGTGCTGGTCCGGCTGGAGCGGGGCGCGCAGGTGCGGGAGCGGCTGCGGACGCTGGGGTTCGCGGCGCGGCGCGGCGACACTTTTCCGGGTCTCGGCCCCGAGTGGCTGCGGCTGGCCGTACGCGACCGTGCGACCACCAACCGCTTTCTGCAGGCGCTCGATCAGGCGCTGGTCCTCGTCGGCCGCTGACGGTCAGGGGCCCGGCTGATCTCAGGCACGGGCGGGGAGCGGTGTTCGCGTGAGATCACGCGAACACCGCTCCCCGCCTCCCTGTTGCTCGTCCGTCCCCTGTTACGCCGCCCCTCGGCCCCCCTCGGGCCGGGTCGCGTCAGTCCTGGGCGCCGCGCCTGCGGGCCACGACCATGGAGCCCGCACCCAGCGCCAGCAGCAGGGCCGCGCCGCCTGCGATGTAGGGCGTCGTGGAGCTGCCGCCGGTCTCCGCGAGATTGGTGTCGACCGCCGCCGGGGCGTGCCCGGTCCCGGTCTGGGGCTTCACTTCGGTTCCGCCGTCGCCGCTGTCGCCACCGGTGGTGCCGCCGTCGCCGGAACCGCCGTCGCTGCCGCCCGCCGGCTTGGTGGGCTCGGGCCCCTTCGGGGTCTCGCAGGTCGCCTCGGCGAGCGTGACCTCCCCCTTGACGTCGGCGACGTTCAGCTTGAGCGGGTTGACCGACACCTCCAGCCGGAGCGCGGCGGCCGCCGCGGTACGGGACGTGGCCCGCGTCTTCGACAGGTCGAGCGTCACCTCGCCCACACCCGGCACGTCGACCCGCGTGGTGCCGCCCGAGGTGAGCGTGACCCGCTTGCCGAGGACCGAGACACGGCCCAGCACATTGGATTCGGCGACGGGCTTGCGGCCCACCTCGCAGACCGCCTTCGAGGTGACCTTCTCGACCTCGATGAGCGAGAGCAGCGGCAGTCCGGGCAGATGCACACGGGCCTTCGCCAGGTTGCTGTAACCCTCCGCCCGGCGCTTGTCGACGGTCGCCTTCGCCGTGGCCACGTCGGCGCGCAGCACACTGAACGGGCGCCCGTGATTCACGCCGTCGAGCCGCCCGCGGAGCGCGGTCTGCTCGGCGCTCGCCGGTGCGTGCACCTCGTTCAGCGTGGCCTTGAGCGGCACATCGACGGTCTTGCTCAGGAGCGATACATCGAGTGCGGTACGGAGCACGACCGCGCTCGCCTTCCCGCCACCGGTGGTCGTGGTGGCTCCGGTGGCGTGCGCCGGGGCGGCGACCAGCAGAGCGACAGGAGCGGCGGCGACCGCCAGGGCGGCCAGGCGGAAGGTGTTGCTGTTCAAAATGGTGGAACCCCCACAAGAGACATGGAGCCACCGGCACCGCCCAATGGGGGACATCGCGGGCGCCGGTGACCTCGACTCCGTGAATCTTTACGCACAGAGGGTGAACTGACAGACACCTGCGGCGAGTTCACTCCAAGGGGGGGTTTCCGCGCCTGTATTCGAATATCGAGGTACGTCTGTTCCTTCGGTGCTCCTCACCGTCACCCGTTCCGCCGAGCGCATGGGTGGTGTGGCGCAAGCGCACCGGAGTGTGCGCAGAAGTGCTGCAACGAGCGCGAGGGCGGTTCGGACACTGGCTGTCAACGTGTCACCCTTTCTGCTGGGACACGGTGGCGTCAGCCGATCACCCGCCCGTTCAGCACCACCTGCCGCGGCGCCGCCAGCACCCGTACGTCCGCCCGCGGGTCCTCGTCGTACACCACCAGGTCCGCCGGGGCGCCCTCCTCCAGCCCCGGCCGCCCGAGCCATGCGCGGGCACCCCAGGCGGTCGCCGAGAGCGCCTCGCGCGCCGGGATGCCGGCCTTGACCAGTTCGGCGACCTCCGCCGCCACGAGTCCATGGGCCAGCGAGCCGCCCGCGTCGGTGCCGACATAGACCGGCACCCCTGCGTCGTACGCCGCGCGCACGGTGTCGTAACGGCGCTCGTACAGCTGCCGCATATGCGCCGACCAGCGCGGGAACTTGGCCTCGCCACCCGTCGCGAGGTCCGGGAACGTGGCGATGTTGACCAGCGTCGGGACGATCGCGACGCCGCGCTCGGCGAAGAGCGGAATGGTGTCCTCGGTCAGGCCCGTCGCATGCTCGATGCAGTCGATCCCGGCCTCGACGAGATCGATGAGAGCGGCCTCGGCGAAGCAGTGCGCGGTGACCCGTGCGCCGAGCCGGTGTGCCTCGGCGATGGCCGCCTCGACCTCGCCCCGCGGCCAGCAGGCGGTCAGGTCACCGGCGTCCCGGTCGATCCAGTCGCCGACCAGCTTGACCCAGCCGTCGCCGCGCCGCGCCTCCTGCGCGACGTACGCGACGAGGTCGCCGGGCTCGATCTCATGGGCGTAGTTCCGGATGTACCTGCGGGTCCTGGCGATATGACGGCCGGCCCGGACGATCTTGGGAAGGTCCTCCCGGTCGTCGATCCACCGGGTGTCGGAGGGCGATCCGGCGTCCCGGATGAGCAGCGTGCCGGCCTCCCGGTCGGTGAGCGCCTGCTTCTCGCTGGTGGCGGCGTCGACCGGGCCGTGGTGATCGAGCCCCACATGGCAGTGGGCATCGACGAGACCCGGCAGCACCCAGCCGGTGACGGTCTCCGCCGCGTCCGCCCCGGGTGGCCGCTCGTACGAGATCCGCCCGCCGACCGCCCACAGCTCGTCCCTGACGTCGTCGGGACCGACGAGCACCCGCCCCTTCACGTGCAGCACCGGCTGCGCCTTGTGATCACTCATGGCAGCACTGTACGAGGCGGTGTCCGGGAGGCCCTGGGTACTCTCGACGGAAGCGCTGTTCGCACGCCGAACCGCAGGCCGACCCGATCCGAAGAGAGCACCACCGTGACGCACCCCTTCCTCGACCTCGCCCCGCTCACCGCCGCGCACTTCGCCGTCATCGAGCAGCGCGTGGCCGGTCTCCTCGCCACCGAGCAGGACGTCGTCATCATGCAGGGCGAGGCACTGCTTCCTCTCGAAGGCTGCATCCGGGGCGGCGCCCGGCCCGGTTCGACCGCGCTGAACGTGGTCACGGGGCCGTACGGACAGACCTTCGGGAACTGGCTGCGGGACTGCGGTGCCAATGTGATCGACCTGGCCGTGCCGTTCCACACGGCGGTCACCGCCGACCAGGTCGCGCAGGCGCTCGCCGCCCACCCGGAGATCGATTTCGTCTCGCTGGTCCACGCGGAGGCGGCCACCGGCAACACCAACCCGGTCGCCGAGATCGGTGAGGTCGTCCGGGCCCACGGGGCGCTCTTCATGCTGGACGCCGTCGCCTCGGTGGGCGCCGAGCCGCTGCTGCCGGACGTGTGGGGTGTCGACCTGTGCGTGATCGGCGCGCAGAAGGCGATGGGCGGCCCGGCCGGGGTGTCGGCGGTGTCGGTGAGCGCGCGCGCCTGGGAGCGGATCGCCGCCAACCCCGAGGCCCCTCGCCACTCGTACCTCTCCCTCCTGGACTGGAAGGAGCGCTGGATCGACGGCGGCCGCAAGGCGCTCCTGCACGCCCCCGCGCAGCTGGAGATGCTGGCGCTCGAGGCGTGCCTGGAGCGGATCGAGGCGGAGGGCCCGGAGGCGCTGATGGCCCGGCACGCGGCGGCCGCGGCGGCCACGAGGGCGGGCGCGGTGGCGCTCGGCGGCGGCCTGGCACCGTACGTGCACGAGGCGAAGGACGCGGCGCCGGTCGCCACGACGCTGCGCGCCCCCGCGGGAGTCGACGCCGCCGGGCTGGTCGCCAAGGCGCTCGCGACCGACCCCTCGCTGCCGCTGATCGCGGGCGGCGGGGCCCTGTCCAAGGAGATGATCCGGGTCAATCACTACGGTGTGGATGCGACGCGGGGCGTGGTGCAGTCCTCGATCGCGGCTCTGGGGTCGGCGCTGGCCGATGAGGGCCGGCAGGTCGACTTCGAAGCTGCCCGCAAGGCCGTTTCGGAAACCTGGCCGAGCGAATAAGAATTCATCAATGCGGGGAGCTGCTTTATTTTGAGCAGCTCCCCGCATTCTTCTGCCCGCTCCCCCGGAGCCTAAACGCCAATGTTTCAACAACGCCGATCGGCACAATTCGGTTGCTTCTCCGGGGAGTTACAGCTCTGTGACCGACTCCACAACGTGGCCGTTTTGCGGCATCAATAAGGCCCAAAACGGAAGAAATCGAACCGGTTTCGCGCCGGGGTGCGCGCCCGCGTGATAACACAGCCGCTTCCTTGACCCAACCCCTTTCGTCGATGCAATTTCAAAATTTGCTGGGTAAATTCCATTCGCATGACCGCCGCACCAGCAGATTTTGCACGTGCCCGAAGCGAATTCATCACCATCGACACCCCACGAGTGGAGGACGGGGCCGCCATCTGGCGCATCGCCCGCGACTCCGAGGTCCTGGACCTCAATTCCTCGTACAGCTACCTGCTGTGGTGCCGTGACTTCGCGGCGACCTCCGTGGTCGCCCGCGACGCGACCGGCGAGCCGGTCGCCTTCGTGACGGGATACATCCGACCCGACCGCCCCGAGACGCTCGTCGTCTGGCAGGTGGCCGTCGACCACGGCCATCGCGGCATCGGACTGGCCGCCGAGCTGCTGGACTCGCTGACCGCGCGGGTCGCCGCGGAACAGGGCCTGGCCCGGGTCGAGACGACCATCACCCCGGACAACACCGCTTCCGACCGGCTGTTCACCTCCTATGCGCTCCGCCATGACGCGGCCGTGGAGCGCGAAGTGCTCTTCGACGGCGGGTTGTTCCCCGAGGGGACGCATCTTCCGGAAGTGCTCTACCGCATCGGTCCGTTCCACGTCTGAGGCGCAGCCCGGGTGACACCCCCCGGCCCGGCGTCGACCGAAGCGCCCGTTCCACCGCCGCCCGTCACACCCCCACAAGCAGGAGATCCCCTGTGACCATCACCCCGCCCGCCCTGAGCGTCTTCGAGACCCTGGAGTCGGAGGTCCGGAGCTACTGCCGCAGTTGGCCCGCCGTGTTCGACCGTGCGCAGGGCGCCCGGCTGACCGACGAGGACGGCCACTCGTACCTCGACTTCTTCGCCGGTGCAGGATCCCTCAACTACGGCCACAACAACCCGGTGCTGAAACGCGCACTGATCGACTACATCGAACGCGACGGCATCACCCATGGCCTGGACATGGCGACCACCGCGAAACGCGCCTTCCTGGAGACCTTCCACAATGTCGTCCTGCGGCCGCGCGACCTGCCGTACAAGGTGATGTTCCCCGGCCCGACCGGCACCAACGCGGTCGAGGCCGCGCTGAAGCTGGCCCGCAAGGTGAAGGGGCGCGAGTCGATCGTCTCGTTCACCAACGCCTTCCACGGCATGTCGCTCGGCTCGCTCGCCGTCACCGGAAACGCCTTCAAGCGGGCCGGGGCCGGCATCCCGCTGGTGCACGGCACGCCGATGCCGTTCGACAACTACCTCGACGGCCGGGTCCCGGACTTCCTCTGGTTCGAGCGGCTTCTCGAGGACCAGGGCTCGGGTCTCAACCAGCCCGCGGCGGTGATCGTCGAGACGGTGCAAGGCGAGGGCGGCATCAATGTGGCGCGGCCCGAGTGGCTGCGGGCGCTGGCCGATCTCTGCCGCCGCCGCGACATGCTCCTGATCGTCGACGACATCCAGATGGGCTGCGGCCGCACCGGTGCGTTCTTCTCGTTCGAGGAGGCCGGCATCACCCCGGACATCGTCACCCTGTCGAAGTCCATCAGCGGCTACGGACTGCCCATGTCGCTCTGCCTGTTCAACCCGGAGCTGGACATCTGGGGCCCGGGCGAGCACAACGGCACCTTCCGCGGCAACAACCCGGCCTTCGTCACCGCCGCCGCCGCGCTCGACGCCTACTGGGCGGACGGCCAGATGGAGAAGCAGACGCTGGCCCGCGGTGAGCAGGTCGAGCAGGCGCTGCTCGAGATCTGCGACGAACACACCCGGCTCGGCGCGCAGTTCCGCGGCCGCGGCCTGGTCCAGGCACTCGAGTTCACCGATGTCTCGCGCGCCGCCGCGGTCTGTGCGCGCGCATTCGAGCTCGGGCTGCTGGTGGAGACCTCCGGCCCGCGCAGCGAGGTCGTGAAGCTGCTGCCGCCACTGACCATCACCCCCGAAGAGCTGGACGAGGGCCTGCGCACGCTGGCCCGCGCGGTCCGCGACACCGTCTGACCGCCCGGCCCGCGGGTCGCGCGACATCCCGACCGCCTGGCCGGGCCCACCCCGGGCAGGCCCGCACAGAAGTACCGCTGCAGAGAGAAAGGCTCCGACTCACCGTGATCGTCAGATCGTTCAGCGACATCGAGAACACCGACCGGCATGTGAAAGCCGCTTCCGGCACCTGGGAGAGCAAGCGCATCGTGCTCGCCCGGGAGAAGGTGGGCTTCTCACTCCACGAGACCACGATGTACGCAGGTACCGAGACGTCGATGTGGTACGCGAACCACATCGAGGCCGTCCTGTGTGTCGAGGGCGAGGCCGAGCTCACCGACGACGAGACCGGCGAGACGCACTGGATCACCCCCGGCACGATGTACCTGCTGGACGGCCATGAGCGCCACACCATGCGCCCCAAGACCGACTTCCGCTGCGTCTGCGTCTTCAACCCTCCCGTCACGGGACGGGAGGAGCACGACGAGAACGGTGTCTACCCGGTACTGACCGAGGAGGGCTGAACCATGACCACCGATCTACGCGCCGACCTGTATCCCACCCGGCGCACGGCCGAGATGACCATCCCCCGCCAGGACCCGGTCATCTGGTCCGCGCCCGGCGCCCCGGGCCCCATCGCCGTAAAGGATCTGCAGGGTTTCGAGCGGGACGGCTTCCTCACCGTCGACGAGCTGATCACGCCTGACGAAGTGGCCGTCCACCACGCCGAACTGAACCGGCTGATCACCGATCCTGCGGTGCGGGCCGATGAGCGGTCGATCATCGAGCCGAAGTCGCAGGACGTACGGTCGGTCTTCGAGGTCCACCGGATCAGCGAGGTCTTCGCCCGGCTGGTGAACGACGAGCGGGTGGTGGGCCGGGCCCGTCAGATCCTCGGTTCGGATGTGTACGTCCACCAGTCGCGCATCAACGTCAAGCCGGGCTTCGGCGCTTCGGGGTTCTACTGGCACTCGGACTTCGAGACCTGGCACGCCGAGGACGGTCTTCCGCACATGCGGGCCGTCTCCGTGTCGATCGCACTGACCGAGAACCACGACACCAACGGCGGGCTGATGATCATGCCCGGTTCGCACAAGTCGTTCCTCGGATGTGCGGGCGAGACGCCGAAGGACAACTACAAGCAGTCGCTGAAGATGCAGGACGCCGGCACCCCGTCCGACGAGGCGCTGACCAAGATGGCCGACCGGCACGGCATCAAGCTCTTCACGGGCCGGGCCGGTTCGGCGACCTGGTTCGACTGCAACTGCATGCACGGCTCGGGGGACAACATCACCCCGTACCCGCGCAGCAATGTCTTCATCGTCTTCAACAGCGTGGAGAACACGGCCGAGGAACCGTTCGCGGCGCCGGTGCGGCGCCCGGAGTTCATCGGGGCGCGCGATTTCTCGCCGGTGAGGTGAGGCGCTGACGGGCCGCGCCGCGAAGTGACAGGGGCCGGGACGACGTTCGTCGTGCCGGCCCCTGTCGAAAGTTGGTGGACCCCGGCGGCCGGCAACGGCGACAGTTGGTCCCATGACCTCACTCGTACGTCACATGACCATCGACTGCGCCGACGCCTACAAGCTCGGCAGTTTCTGGGCCGAGGTGCTCGGTGCCCGGCTGTCCGACGACGACAGGCCCGGTGACCCCGAGGCGCTCGTCGAGACCCCCGGCGCCGCGCTGCTGTTCGTTTCGGTGCCCGAGCCCAAGAGCGTCAAGAACCGAGTCCACCTGGACATCCAGCCGCAGGACCGCACCCGGGACGAGGAGGTCGAACGGCTGCTCGCCCTCGGCGCCACGCTCGTCGGCGACCACCGCAGGTCCGACGGCCGGGGCTGGGCGACGCTCGCCGACCCCGAGGGCAATGAGTTCTGTGTGGAGTGCAGCGCCGTCGAGCGGGCCACGCTGACCGCGACCCGGCTGCCGGTCACCGCGGACGATGTGACCACCGCGGTCCATCTCGCGCTCGCCGCCCTCCGTGAGGTTCCGGAGGACCACTGGCGGGCACCCGCCGGGTCGCTGGAGTGGGACTCCTGGGAGACCGTGGAACATCTGAACGACGATCTCTTCGCGTACGCCGCCCAGTTGGGCCCGAAAAAGCCGCCGCTGGACCGCGAGGTCCCGTACCGCTGGGGAGCCGACCGCAAGGGCGGCCCGGCGAATTCGATCTTCGCGAACCCCGATGCGGGGCCGGTCGGCCTGCTCCAGACCCTGGAGGCGAGCGGCGCCCTGCTGACGGCGATGGTACGGACGACCGCGTCAGAGGTCCGCTCCTACCACTCGTACGGGGTGTCCGACCCGGAGGGCTTCGCGGCCATGGGAATCGTGGAGACCCTGGTCCATACGCACGATGTCGTCCAGGGCCTGGACATCTCCTGGGCGCCGCCCGCCGATCTGTGCGACCGCGCGCTGGCCCGGCTTTTCCCGGACTCCCCGGACGACGCCGACCGGTGGACCGTCCTGCTCTGGTCCACCGGCCGCGCCGAGCTGCCCGGGCGGGAGCGCGTCACCTCGTGGAAGTGGCGCAGCGCGCCGCTCGATGCCGCCTAGGCGGACTCCCTGGGGCCCACCGGTGGGAGAACCGGCTCGCTGCCGGGAGCAGCGTCGCGTTGTGGTCGAACAGCGCCTGGTTCTCCCACGCGTTGCCGAACGCCGGATCTGCCGGGTGCCATCCGCTGCCGCCGACGGCGGTCCTGGCGGGCTCCCGGTACACGGCGCCGAGACCGCGGCCGTTTCCGCACATCGTCGTTGTCCCTTCGACCGTTGCGCGGGAATTGCGGGGATGGGGCGACTCAGCCGTCTAGGTGTACGACCCGGACCGCGCCCGCCGGAACGGCGAGATGGCCCACGGTGTGCTCGCCGGTGAGGAGCTCGGTGCCGGGGCCGTCGAGCGGCACCGTCGCGTCGTCCCCGGTGTGGTTGATCGCGAAGAGGTACGTGCCGCCGTCACCGGTGCGGCGTACGACCTCGACGTCGTGCGGGAGACCGGTGCGCGGCGCGATCCGCGCGTCGTCACAGGCTCGGTCGAGGACGGCGTCGAGGTCGGGTCCGGACAGCCGGGTGGAGATGTACCAGGCGGTGCCCCTGCCCAGGCGGTGCCGGGTGACGGCGGGGCGGCCCGCGGGAATGCCGTCGGCGTACGACCAGACGGTCTCGGCGCCGCGCGGGACCACCACGTCCGACCACAGGTCTCCGGTCAGCTCCGGGCCTTCGGAGGCGCCTTCGGGCGTGATCAGGCGGACCGTCCCGCCCTCGCCGAGCGGTGAGAACTCCTCGATCGTCAGCCCGAGTACGTCCCGCAGGGCGCCCGGGTACGGCCCCGGGTGCACGGCGTCATGGGTGTCGACGATGCCGGAGAAGTACGAGACGACGAGCGTGCCGCCGTTCTCGACGTAGCTCCGGAGGTTCCGGCCGGTCTCCTCGGTGGCGAGGTAGAGGGCCGGGACGACGACCAGCGGGTACCCGGAAAGATCGGCGTCCGGGTGGGCGAAGTCGACGGTGAGGTGACGGTCGTACATCGAGGCGTAGAAGGTGTCGGCGCGCTCGCGGGCGTCGTGGTCCTCGCTCGGTCGCCACTCCAGCTTCTGCGCCCACCAGGACTGCCAGTCCCAGAGCATGGCCGCGTCCGCGACGGTTCGGGTCCCGCGGATGCCGCTCAGCAGGCCGAGGTCGGCGCCGAGCCCGGAGACCTCCCGCCACACCCGGGAGTCCGTACCGGCGTGCGGCACCATCGCCGAGTGGAACTTCTCCGCTCCGTTGCGAGACTGCCGCCACTGGAAGAACATGGCCCCGTCGGAGCCCCGCGCGACATGGGCGAGGCTGTTGCGGGCCATCTCGCCCGGGCGCTTGGCGGGGTTGCGGGGCTGCCAGTTGACGCCGCTGGTGGAGTGCTCCAGGAGCAGCCAGGGTGCGCCGCCCGCGACGGATCGGGTGAGGTCGGCGGCCATCGCGAGGTTGACATGGGTGCGGCGGCCGTCGGTGATCAGATAGTGGTCGTTGGTGACGAGGTCGGTCTCGCGGCCCCAGGCCCAGTAGTCGACGGAGTCGCACTGGCTGAGAGCGGTCATGAAGTTGGTGGTGACCGGGATACCGGGGGCGAGGCGGTGCAGGATGTCCCGTTCGCTGCGGAAGTTCTCGCGCATGGTGGCGTCGGCGAAGCGGGCGTAGTCCAGGCGCTGCGCCGGGTTGGCGACGGTCGGAGTGGCACGGGGCGGGTCGATCTCGTCGAGGCTGCGGTAGCGCTGGCCCCAGAAGGCGGTGCCCCAGGCTTCGTTGACGGCGTCGACGCCGTCGTGGCGGCCGGCCAGCCAGCGGCGGAAGTGGGCGGCGCAGTTGTCGCAGTAGCAGGCACTCACCGGAACGCCGTACTCGTTGTGGACGTGCCACATCGCGAGCGCCGGATGGTCTGCGTACCGGCGGGCGAGCTGTTCGGTGATGTTCGCCGCGGCCGACCGGTAGGCGGGGTTGCTGTGGCAGATCGCGCCGCGTGAACCGAAGGCGTAGCGGACACCCTCGCGGCTGACCGGAAGGGCCTCGGGGTGGGCGCGGTAGAACCAGGCGGGCGGGGCGACGGTGGGGGTGCCGAGGTCGACCCGGATGCCTGCCCCGTGCAGCAGATCGAGGACCCGGTCGAGCCAGCCGAAGTCGTAGCCGCCGGGCTCCGGTTCGAGAAGTGCCCACGAGAAGATCCCGACGCTGACCATGGTCACGCCGGCTTCCCGCATCAGGGCCACGTCCTCGTGCCAGACCTCTTCCGGCCACTGCTCGGGGTTGTAGTCGCCGCCGAAGGCGAGCCGGCGCAGACCGTGCGGGGCAGGCTCGGGCGCGGTGTGCGGCATGGGGGTCTCCTGGGCTCTTTGGTACAACTTCTGGGAACGTGCACACACATTCTCGGTGGCGCAGATCCAACATAACCGCACAGCAACAACCATTGACAAGTGTCGGATTCGTTTCTCTACTGTGAACGCTCACAGCGCATCTCGGCGCTGCACCCTCGCTTCTCGTCAGGGGAGAATTCCATGAAGTACCGCATCGTCGCGGTGTCCACGGCCGCTGCACTCGCCGCCACCGGCCTGCTCTCGGGCTGCGGCTCGTCGGACGACGACGGCGGGGACGGCCCGGCCGCATCCGGTCCCGTCTCACTCACCTACTGGGCCTGGGCGCCCGGCCTGGACAAGGTCGCGGACATCTGGAACGCGGGCGAGGGCAAGAAGACCGGCATCAAGGTCACGGTGAAGAAGCAGGCGTCGGGCGACGACCTGGTCACCAAGATCATCACGGCGGCCAAGGCCCACAAGGCCCCCGACCTGGTGCAGGCGGAGTACCAGGCGCTCCCCACCCTGGTCTCCAACGACGTGCTCGCCGACATATCCAAGGAGGCGGGCGACGCGAAGGGTGAGTTCGCCGACGGCATCTGGCAGCAGACGACCCTCGGATCGGACGCCCTGTACGCCGTGCCGCAGGACTCCGGCCCGCTGATGTTCTACTACCGCCAGGACCTGTTCAAGCAGTACGGCCTGTCCGTGCCCACCACCTGGGACGAGTTCGCCGAGACGGCCCGCACGCTGAAGAAGAAGGCGCCGGGCAAGGATCTCACCACGTTCTCCTCGAACGACTCCGGTCTCTTCGCGGGCCTCGCCCAGCAGGCCGGGGCGAAGTGGTGGACCACCGGCGGCGACAAGTGGAAGGTCGCCATCGACGACGCCGCCACGCAGAAGGTCGCCGATTTCTGGGGCGGTCTGGTCAAGGAGGGCGCCGTCGACAACCAGCCGATGTACACCCCGGCCTGGAACAAGGCGCTCAACACCGGCAAGCAGATCGCCTGGGTCAGCGCGGTCTGGGCGCCCGGCACCCTCACCACGGCGGCGCCCGACACCAAGGGCAAGTGGGCCATGGCCCCGCTCCCCCAGTGGACGGCCGGCCAGAACGTCACCGGCAGCTGGGGCGGCTCCTCCACCGCCGTCACCAACGACTCCAAGAACAAGGCCGCCGCCGCGACCTTCGCGAAGTGGCTGAACACGGACTCCGAGGCGCTGGCCGCACTGGTCAAGGAGAGCGGCATCTACCCCGCCGCCACGGCCGCCCAGACCGGCGGCGCGCTGGCCCAGGCCCCGGACTACTTCTCCAACCAGCCCGACTTCTACACGAAGGCCGCCGAGATCGCGAAGGGCACCGCCCCCGCCGCCTGGGGCCCGAACGTGAACGTCGCGTACACCGCCTTCAAGGACAACTTCGCCGAGGCCGCCAAGAGCAGGTCGGACTTCGGACCCGCCCTGACCGCGATGCAGGACGCCACCGTCGCCGACCTCAAGAAGCAGGGCTTCGGGGTCTCCGAGTGACACGCGCACGCCGCAGGAGTGCGTACGGGTTCAAGAGCGCCCCGTACGCCTTCCTGGCCCCCGCCACCGTGCTCTTCCTGCTCTTCTTCGCCCTTCCCATCGGGTACGCGCTCTACCTCAGCTTCCGCAGGACCGAGGTCAAGGGGCTCGGTCTGGGCAAGGGTGCCCGCGAGGAGATCTGGGCCGGCTTCGCCAACTACACCGGTGCGCTCTCCGACTCGGAACTGCTGCACGGCGCGCTGCGCATCCTCGGCTACGGCGCGATCGTCGTCCCCGTGATGCTCGGTCTCGCCCTGCTGTTCGCCCTGCTCCTGGACACCGACCGGCTCCGGCTGCGGGGCTTCTCCCGGCTCGCGATCTTCCTGCCGTACGCGATCCCGGGTGTCGTCGCCGCACTCATGTGGGGCTTCCTCTATCTCCCGGACGTCAGCCCCTTCTACTACCTCCTCGACAAAGCCGGGCTGCCGCAGCCCGACCTGCTCGACGGCGGGCCGCTGTATCTCGCCCTCGCCAACATCGCGGTCTGGGGCGGCACCGGCTTCAACATGATCGTGATCTACACCTCGCTGCGGGCGATCCCGGCCGAGGTGTTCGAGGCGGCACGGATCGACGGCTGCTCGCAGTTGCAGATCGCGCTCCGGATCAAGATCCCGATGGTGGCGCCGTCGCTGGTCCTGACGTTCTTCTTCTCGATCATCGCGACGCTCCAGGTGTTCAGCGAGCCGACGACGCTGAAGCCGCTCACCAACTCCCTCTCCACCACCTGGAGTCCGCTGATGAAGGTCTACCAGGACGCCTTCGTCAACAACGACATCTACGCGGCGGCCGCTCAGGCGGTCATCATCGCCGTCGCCACCCTGGTCCTGTCCTTCGGCTTCCTCAGGGCGGCCAACTCCCGTACCAAGAAGGGAGGTTCCCGATGAGTACGCCGCGCCTCGCATCCACCCCCGCGGATTCGCGCCGCTTCGCGCTCGCGCCGACCGCCGCACTGCTCCTCGGCGCGCTCTACTGTCTGCTGCCTGTCGCCTGGGTACTGGTCGCCTCGACCAAGTCCGGCAGCGAGCTGTTCTCCACCTTCACCTTCCTGCCGGGCACCGGCTTCCGCCAGAACGTCTCCGATCTGTCGGCGTACCGCGAGGGCGTGTACTGGAAGTGGATGGCCAACTCGGCGTTCTACGCCGGAGCCGGCGCCCTGCTGTCCACAGCCGTCTCTGCGGTATCGGGGTACGCCCTGGCCGTGTACCGGTTCCGCGGGCAGGAGAGCATCTTCAACATCCTGCTGGCCGGCGTGCTGATGCCGCCGGTCATCCTCGCCGTACCGCAGTACCTGCTGCTGGCCGAGGCCGATCTGACGGACTCCTACCTCTCGGTCCTGCTGCCGGTGATCCTCTCCCCGTACGGGGTGTATCTCGCCCGGATCTACGCGGCCTCCGCCGTACCGGGCGATGTGATCGAGGCGGGACGGATGGACGGCGGCAGCGAGTGGCGGATCTTCCGCACCATCGCCCTGCCGATGATGCTGCCGGGTCTGGTGACCGTCTTCCTGTTCCAGTTCGTCGCGATCTGGAACAACTTCCTGCTCCCGTACATCATGCTCGGTGACGACGAGAAGTTCCCGGTCACCCTGGGCCTCTACACCCTGCTCCAGCAGGGCTCCACCACCCCGGCCCTCTATACCCTGGTGATTACGGGGGCGCTGCTGGCAATCGTCCCGCTGATCGCGCTGTTCCTCGTCATCCAGCGCTTCTGGAGCCTCGACCTGCTCTCCGGCGCCGTAAAGTCCTGACCGGTCCCCGCCAGGACTTCCATTGATGAAAGATCATGCACCATGAGCCGCACAGAACAGCCCGGACAGCCCGGACGGCACGGACAGTCCGGCACGGGACGCCGCAGGCCGCCGACCATCCACGACGTGGCACGGGAGGCCGGAGTCTCGCGCGGCACGGTCTCGCGGGTACTCAACGGCGGGCACAACGTCAGCCCGGCCGCGCTCGATGCGGTCAACTCCGCGATCCGCAAGACCGGCTACACGGTGAACCGCCACGCCAGATCGCTGATCACCGGCCGCTCCGACTCGGTGGCGTTCCTGCTCACCGAGCCGCAGGAGCGGTTCTTCGAGGACCCGAACTTCAATGTGCTGCTGCGGGGCTGCACCGCCGCGCTGGCCGCGCACGACATCCCGCTGCTGCTGATGATCGCGGGAACCGAGGCGGAACGCCGCCGGAACATGCGCTACATCGCCGGTCATGTGGACGGAGTGCTGCTGGTCTCCAGCCACTCCGGCGACCCGGTCGCCGCCCGGCTGCACGAGGCCGGGGTCCCGCTCGTCGCCTGCGGCAAGCCGCTCGGGCAGGGCTCGAAGGTCAGCTATGTGGCGGCCGACGACCGGGACGGCGCCCGGGACATGGTGCGTTATCTGTACGAGTCGGGACGCCGCCGGATCGGTACGGTCAGCGGCCCGCTGGACACCCCCGGCGGCGTCGAACGGCTGGCGGGCTACCGCGAGATGCTCGCCGAGTGCGGGCTGCCCGCCGACGACGCGCTGATCGTCCCGGGCGACTACAGCCGGGCGAGCGGCGAGGCGGCCGCCGCACTTCTGCTGGAGCGGGCCCCGGACCTCGACGCGGTGTTCGTCGCCTCCGACCTGATGGCCCAGGGCGTGCTCGCCGCACTGGAGAAGGGCGGGCGGCGGGTGCCGGAGGATGTCGCGGTCGGCGGCTTCGACGACTCGCCCGCGGCGCTCGCGTCCCGGCCCGAGCTCACCACGATCCGGCAGCCGTGGGACCGGATCAGCGCCGAGATGGTACGGGTACTGCTGGCCCGGATCGGCGGGGAGGAGCCGGCTGCGGTGATCCTCCCCACCGAACTGGTGCGCCGGGATTCGGCGTAGGCCTTCAGGCTCCCAGCGCCGGGTAGTCGACGTACCCCTTGGCGTCCCCGCCGAAGAAGGTGGACGGGTCCGGGCTGTTGAACGGGCCGCCGGCCTTCAGCCGGGCGGGCAGGTCCGGGTTGGCGATGAACAGCGCACCGTACGAGATGATGTCGGCGATCCCGTCGTCGATCACCGAGTGGTCGTCCGGTCCGGTCGGCCCGTCCGTCAGCACATTGATGACGAAGGTTCCGGAGAACTGCTTGCGCAGCGCGAGGGTCAGCTCGCGGATCTCCTTCGCCTCCAGAACGTGCAGATAGGCGAGGCCGAGCGGCTCGATCTCCTGTACCAGCGCGGTGTAGACGGCGTCCGGTGCGGGCTCGTCGATGTCGTTGTACGCGTTTCCGGGCGAGATGCGCAGCCCGGTGCGCTCCGCGCCGATCTCGGCGGCGACGGCCTTGACCACCTCGACGGCGAACCGGATGCGGGCTTCGTCGGAACCGCCCCACTCGTCGGTGCGCAGGTTGGTGTTGGGGGCGAGGAACTGGTGGATGAGGTAGCCGTTGGCACCGTGCAGCTCGACCCCGTCGAAGCCCGCGTCGACGGCGTTGCGGGCGGCGGAGGCGAAGTCGGCCACGGTCTGCCGGATCTCGGCGTCGGTCAGCTCACGCGGCTCGATGAAGTCCTTCGGTCCCACGTGGGTGTAGACCTGGCCGTCGGCCTTGACCGGGGAGGCGCTGACCGGGGTCAGTCCGTCCGGCAGCAGGACCGGGTGGCCGATGCGGCCCGCGTGCATGATCTGGGCGAAGATCCGGCCACCCGCGGCGTGCACCGCGTCGGTGACCTTGCGCCAGGACGCGACCTGCTTCGCGCTGTGCAGACCCGGGGTGAAGGGGTAGCCCTGTCCGACGACGGACGGCTGGATGCCCTCGGTGATGATGAGACCGGCCGAGGCGCGCTGGGCGTAGTACTCGACGGTGAGATCGGTGGCGGTACCGCCGTCACCGGCACGGCTGCGGGTCATCGGGGCCATGGCGATGCGGTTGGCGAGCTGGGTGCCGGACAGGTCGATCGGGTCGAATGCGGTGGTCATGAAAGCCCCTAAGGAAATTTACATGGTCGGCCAAGTATTTCGTCCTGCGCCACTGTAGCGCATTGATTGGCCGACCAAGGTAAAGTTCGTGGAGAGCGCCGGACCCGGACAGGGCCCGATCCGCCGGACAGGCCGCAGGCCGGAGCATCACCCCGAGGAGTCCCCATGAAGGCCGAACCCGTCGACCCCGTCTGTACCGAGCTGCCCAGCGCCGCCCGCGGCGGCCCGGTCAGCCACGCCGTCTCACGGGTCGCCCGGCTGCACCGGATCGCCGCCGGCAAGGCGCTCAGGTGCGCCGGGCTCTACCCCGGCCAGGAGTTCCTGATGATGTACCTGTGGGACGCGGGCGCGGCGCGCCAGTCGGAGCTGATCAAGGCCGCCGACCTCGATCCGTCGACCGTCACCAAGATGCTCCAGCGGCTCGAACAGGCCGGTCATGTCCGCCGCCGCCCCGACCCGGACGACCGGCGGGCCGTCCTGGTCGAGGCCAGCGCGGACAGCTGCGCGCTGCACCTGGATGTCGAGCGGGCCTGGACGAATCTGGAGAAGCGCACGCTCGCCGGGCTGGACGCGACGGAGCGCGCCGAGCTGGCCCGGCTGCTGGCCAAGGTCGAGGAGAACCTCTCCCGGGAGACCGAGAACTGCCCGGAAGGCAGCTGACCGGTCAGCCCGCGAGCACCTCCAGCGCGTGGTCCACATCGGCCTGCGTGTTGTAGAGGTGAAAGGCCGCCCGCAGATTTCCGGCCCGGACCGACACCGCGATACCGGCCCGGGCCAGAGCCGACTCCCGGCTTCCCAGCCCCGGCACGGCGACGACCGCGGACCGGCCGGGCACCGGCTCGTGGCCGATCCCGGCCAGCCCGGTACGGAACCGGGCGGCGAGCGCGGTGTTGTGGGCGTGCACGGTGTCGATGCCGATCTCGGCCAGCAGCGCGAGGGAGCGCTCGGCGCCGTGGTAAGCGAGGAAGGCGGGCGCCTCGTCGAAGCGGCGCGCGGTGGCGGCGAGCCGGCCGACGGGCCCGTACGTGCTGTTCCAGCGGTCCTCGCCGGCCACCCAGCTCGCGTACAACGGCGCCAGGGTCTCCTGCGCCTCTTCGGTGACGGTGAGGAACGAAGTACCGCGTGGGCAGAGCAGGAACTTGAAGCCGCCCGTGACCGTGTAGTCGTAGGCTCCGGCGTCCAGCGGCAGCCAGCCCGCGGACTGGGTCGCGTCGAGGAGGACCCGGGCACCGTGCGCGGCAGCCGCCGCGCGAACCGCGTCGAGGTCGGCGATCCGGCCGTCGGCGGACTGTACGGAGGACAGGGCGACCAGCGCGGTCGTGGGCCGCACCGCCTCGGCCAAGGCGTCCAACGGGGCGTACCGCATCCGCAGATCCCCACGGATCGCGAGGGGGCCGACGACCGAGCTGAACTCTCCCTCGGGGACCAGCACTTCGGCGCCCGGCTCCAGCGAGGCCGCGATCAGACCGACATGGACGGCGACCGAGCTGCCGGTGGCGACCCGGTCGGGACCGACACCGACGAGCCCGGCGAACCGGGTCCGTGCGGCGTCCACGGCGTCGAAGCTGCCGGCGCCCGCACCGGTGCCCGCGGCGTTCTCGTCGGTGAGCGTCTTCACCGCCTCGACGGTCCGGCGGGGTAGCAGCCCGCAGCTGGAGGTGTTGAGGTAGGTGGACTTGGGCGCAAACTCGGCGGCTACGGCCTGGGTGAGCGAGGAGATCTCCATGCGTCCAGCCTGAATGCCCCTCAACTCATCGTCAATCACGAAGAGTTGAGGGGTACCCCCAAGCAATGCTTATCGATGCAGTTGAGCGGCCGGGCGGGGCGGGGCAGGGTCAGCCCTGACTGCCGGACTGCGGAACCTCGCAGGCCCCGTCGGCGTCGCAGGCCGCCCCGTCCGAGCCGATCGCGGTCAGCGGACGGTCCTTCCACGCCTGCTCCAGCGCCTGCGCGAAGACCTCGGCGGGCTGGCCGCCGGAGATCCCGTACCGCCGGTCGAGGACGAAGAACGGCACGGCGTTGGCGCCCAGCTCGGACGCCTCCTGCTCGTCGGCCCGCACCTCGGCCGCGTACGCGTCCGGGTCGGCGAGCACGGCCCGCGCCTCGTCGCCGTCGAGCCCGGCCTCGAGGGCGAGCTCGATCAGCACCTCGGCGTCGAAGACGGACCGCTCCTCGGCGAAGTTCGCCCGGTAGGCGAGTGTCAGCAGCTCGTCCTGGCGTCCACGGGCCTTGGCGAGGTGGAGCAGCCGGTGGATGTCGAAGGTGTTTCCGTGGTCGCGTCCCTCGGTCCGGTAGCCGAGCCCTTCGGCGTGCGCGTTGGCCGCGACGTTCGCCTCCATGGACCGGGCTTCCTCACGGGTACGCCCGTACTTCTGCGCCAGCATGTCGATCACCTGGGCGGTGTCGCCCTTGGCGCGGCCCGGGTCGAGCTCGAAGGACCGGTGCACGACCTCGACCTGGTCGCGATGGGCGAACCCCGCCAGGCCCTTCTCGAAGCGGGCCTTGCCGATGTAGCACCAGGGGCAGGCGATGTCGCTCCAGATCTCGACGCGCATGACTCTTCTTCTCTCCAGGCCGTTGTACAGATGGATCGTGCCGCTGCCCCGGCACGGTTGTGCGAGAGCAGCACGGAGGCACCCTCCGCTCCTTCGACGAACACACGCCCGGACCCTGTCATTCCCGACCGAGCCGGAAGGCGGTCGGCTGCTAATCCTGCAGCTCGACGATCGGGCGGTCGCTGACGAGGGCCACGATGATCATCGGGGCGTCGCCGTCGCACTGGTTGACGGAGGCCGCGACCCACACGTCCGCGGCGCCGGGGCCGGCGGCCACCGGCCCCCACACCGACAGATCGCCGAGGCAGTCCTTGTCGCACAGTGCCTGGAAGAGCGGCGGCATGGACTCGTCCGCGATCTTCCGGAAGATCGGCACCCGCATGCCCACCTTCCGGTGAGCACCCCACCGACGGTCCAATTCCGCCACGAGGTCGTCCAGATGCCCGCGGGCGGCTTCGTCCGCGTCATTCCACTCGGGCGCGTACACGCCGACGAGGCTGCCGCTCTCCCAGAGCGGCAGAATCCGGAAACCCTCGCCCGAGGTGGCGATCCACTCCCCCGTGACCGGGTCCCCCTGGCTGTCCGTCGGTCCGGTCGCCGGTACGGGCCCGGCGAGCAGCGCCTCGATGTCGGAGACCGCCCGGTCGAGTTCGAATGTCTCCCCGGCCCGGGCAGTCACAGCGTGGCCCGGTCCATCGGGCTGGGCAAAGGCTGCAGCGCACCGGCATCACGCAGTTGCAGGTTGGCCCGGACGACTCCTTCGACGTCACCACGTGGCGCAACGGCGAGAAGCACACCGCCGCTGCGCAGTTCCCTTCCGGCGGCCGTCATGGCCTCCGGCAGGAGGGCCGCACGTGACGGGGAGAGACAGCCCACCCAGCCGACGCACGGCTCACCGACAGCGAAACCGGCATCGTCCTCAAGGGCGTCGAGCACGTCGTCGTCGGTCACATCACCGAAGTCCGGCTCCCACGCCTCGGCGACGACCCCGAGGAGATCCGCATCGGGGATCTCGGCGGTGTCCGGAGATTTGATGCCGATCACCATCGACTGGAGGAGGAACTCCGAGGTGCCGCCCCCGTTTCCACTGACCTCGATCGTCCAGTCCGGCTGACCCGCGAGGACGAGCCGCAGCCCGAACCCGACACGGGCCGACCAGCCGTCGGCCTCCCGGACCGCGTGCAGAGCGGCAAGGAGGGATTCCTTGTCCGGCACGAGGTCGGTGGCGGGCCCGGACGAGTGGATCTGCCGCCAGGTCCACCCTGCCCCCGAGCCGGCCGCCGGAAGGCTCTCGGCAAGCCGGTCCAGCGTGAACTCCCACCGTCGGGCCACCGAATCGACCGACTCCTCCCGGGGCCCCCAGAAGCCCCGCACCACACGCCGCATGTCCAGTCTCCGTCATCTGTCGTCCGCCGGGCCGGCCAGAGTCACCGCCCGAGCCAGGCTAGTGCCTGCCGCGCGGAGCATCAGTCGAACGCCCCGGGCTTCCTGGTGCTGTTGCTCGGGTGCTGCTTGGTGTAGACGACCCTGATCCGTTTCCCCTCTTCCCGGAACGCCTTGCGGGCAGCCTTGGCCACGTCCGGGTTGGAGAAGTGCCATTCGACGGCGCGGCCCCCGGACGCATCGATCTGGCGCTGCGCCTCGTCGATGAATTTCTTCTTGCCGGACGGTGTCAGCGATCCCTTGTCGGTATCCGAGAGGTAGCTCTCGTAGCCGTTCTTGGCCTCCAGGAACGTCTGCCTGCCGGAGTCCCAGCCGTCGTACTCCACTTGCGGTACACCCTCGTCGGGGTGTGCGACGACGTACTCCTTGCCGCGCTTGGTGCCGGTGACCTGCTCCTGGTAACGCAGCCAGGACTCGTTCTCCCAGTTGGGCGGAGGGTTGCGGTCGCGGCTCGCCCAGTAGCCGTCGCCGAGGTCGGCGGACCCCAGTTCCGGGTCCTTGAGGTCCTTGGCCCAGTCCGGCGGGTTGTAATTGCGGGGGTCCGAAGTGTCGTTGCGCTTGGGATCGGGATACGGCTTCTTGCTCGCCAGAGCCTTGGCCGCGCGATCCTTCTCCTCGGCGCGCTTCTTGTCCGTCCAGGCGGCCCGCTCCTGCTCCCGGGCCTCCTTCGCCTTGGCCTCGGCGGCCTTGTCGCAGCCGTCGTCGGCGAGGATCACATGGTTCGGGGGCCCTGCGGCGAGCACCCCGGTTCCGGCCCCGGAGATCCCACCGTAACCGCCGTAGCGCACCCGGGGGCCGAGGGCGATGCTGCAGCCCGTCCTGCGCGCCGCATCCTCTGCTTCGTCCGCCGCCTCGTCGGCCTCCTTGGCCGCCTTGCGGACCCCGTCGATGTCTCCGACTTCAGCGGCCTTACGGGCGCGGCGCGCCGCGTTGCCGGCGTTCTCGGCGGCTTCGGCCACCTTCGCGGCGACCTTGCCGAGCTTGCCGAGCTTGCTGGCCTTGCCGACGACCTTCGCGACGTCGTAGCCGGGGATGAAGAGCGATCCGATGTTCCAGACGACATCGGTGACGGCCCGCGTCTTCTCCCCGTTGTTCCAGCGGTCCCGTACCTCGTCGCCGACGAACATGTCGTCGCCGACCTTCACGACGGTGTTGACCGAGGCCTTGCCCCAGTCGCCGAGCGCACCGAGGTAGTCGCCCTTGTCCCACTTGCTCCCGGCGTCCTTGGAGTCCTGCATCCACGTGCTGCCCAGCTGCTTGCCGTAATCGGCCAGGCCGGACCAGGTCTCGGGCTTGAACAGGTCGATGATGCCGGTGACATCACCCCAGACACCGTCGACGGCGAGGCCCTTGACGACCTGGGTGGTGCGGTCCCATGCACAGCCGAAGAAGCCCCAGCCGCCGCAGTCCTCCTTCTTGTCGCCGTCGTTCCCGGAGTCGCCGGAGTCGTCGGAGTCCGCGTCCGAGACGGGGGTGTCGTACGTGGCCTCGGGCTCGGTGCTGGTCTCGGGGTAGGTGTCGGTGCCCGGACCGTCGGGTCCGCCGGTGCCGCCTCCGGATCCGGTGGTGGAGCCTCCGTCGGCGCCCCCGTTCGCTGTCCCGCCGGTGGAGCCGCCGGCGCCGTTCGCACCACCGCCGTCGGATCCGCCGCTGCCGTTCGCACCACCCGCGCCGGTGCCGTTCGCACCACCCGTGCCGGTGGATCCCCCATCCGTGCCACCGGCGACGGCGCCGCCGTTGTCGGCGCCGCTCGAGTCCGACCCCCCGGCGACGGCGCTGCCACCCGCGCCCGAACCGCCCCCGTCCGTACCGCCCGCGGTCCTACCGGCCCCGACCGTGTCGCTGCCGGTACCCGTCACCTCGCACGACGTACCCGTGAGCGAGCAGATCGCCGCCTGGAGGCGGTCCGTGATCTGGCCGCCGACTCCGCTCAGCACCAGCGCGCCGATGAGGGCCACGACGATCAGGACCAGGCCCAGGTACTCCAGAGCCGTCTGCCCCCGGTCCCGCCGCCAGGTGATCATGTGGGAGAACGAGAACTCGGGCTTGTCCTCCCGGGCCCTCGCCGGCAGCCGGAACCACTCGCGGCTCTGCGTCCGGGTGAGGAACACCAGGATCAGTACGGGCAGGAACAACTGGGTGAAGCCGTGCACCGACCCGTTCGCAACGTTGGCGAGGCCGCCGAGGATCAGCCACACCTGTACGGCGATCAGGCCGCCCCATACGCCCCTGCCGCCGGTCCAGGCGCGTCGCGAGAGCATCCAGCCCACGACTCCGGGCGCGGCCCCGTACAGCGCGAGGCCGATGACCACGCCGCCCATCGCGTCCGCGGCGAGCGCGGAGCCGAACAGCCCGAGGCCGCCCAGCACGGTGGCGCCGAACAGGACATGCAGCAGGATGCGGGCCGCTCCGAGTGCCCGTGGCAGCTCCCGTCGCCCCTCACCCGGCGCCGGAGCGTCACCTCCGTATGCGGGTATGCCACCGATCGCGGACATGCCTTGTCTCCCCCAACCAGACCTGCCGACAAGCAGAGTGATGCCCGTTCAGGCTAGGGGCGCTGCGGGTCGGAGTCTTGGGCCCCAGGGCCCAACTCCGGTCCCAAGGGGGCGTGGTGAGGCCCTATCGAGGACGGTGGCCGTCAGCTCACCGTGAGGCGCAGGACCAGATGGGTGCCGGCGCGCGGGTGGTCGGGATCGGGGGTCCAGCCCCGGTCGGCGTAGAAGGACCGGGCGCGGGTGTTGTGCACGAAGACTTCCAGCCGGGCACTGTCCACTCCGGCCTGCCGCCAGGCGTCGACGCAGGCGGTGTGGAGTTCGGTGCCGATTCCCGTACGCCAGTGGGACGGGGAGACATGGAGCTGGGTGAGGTGCATGACGCCGTCGCGTACGGCGAAGGCCGCGACGCCGGCGAGGGTCCCGTCCCGTTCGGCGCAGAGCACGGTGGCGTCCGGGCGGTCTATCGCGCGGGACCAGCCGTCGCGGCTGCGACCGACCTCGGCGGCGCCCGCGTACTCCTCCTCCGGGAGGTGGCCCCGGTAGTACGTGGCGCGGGCCTCGGTGTGCAGCCGGACGACGGCGTCGAGATCGGCGGGTGTGGCGGTTCTGATCATGCGGGGAGGGACGCGCGCGGATCATCTCGTGGTTGCACCGGCTGCCGCGCACCCGCACTACGGACCGCGGCGGCCGTGCGGACGGACCGTGCGGACACGACCGCGGACACGCCTCAGGTCTTCCCGTCGCCCGCTCCGCCGGTCACCGGTGCGACGACGGACGGAGCGGGCTCTGCCCTGTACGGGGACGACGGGGTGCCGGATGGTTCGACGCGTCTGCGAGGCGGCTCAGTTGCCGTCGCGCAGATCGTCGAGCCCCGTCGGCCGCTGCGGTGCGGTGCCTGCACAGTGCGTCCCGGGCACGCTTCGTGCCGGTAGCGCACCGGAGTGCGGCCACGGCACTTCGTACGGAGTCGGTGCGTCCAGGTGTGACCCAAGTCCGGCTGCTCGATGTCGGCTACTTCGTGCACACGGGACTTGCCGATGCCCTGTCGTGATCACGATCCAACTGGCGGAGATGCTTGCGACCGCGAGTGTCCGGTGGCCCGGTGAGCTCTGCGATCCGGCATCGAAAAGGTGCGGGTGACGGCTGCCGGCGAGGAATCGATGCAGCGTCTTCCGGTCGTTTCCCATTACACGAACATTCAACTCGCCGCCCCTGCCTGCGCTGTGTGCCGTCCCTAAGGTCACTGGAGGTTTCGAAAGAAGGGGCTCATGGACACACACATCGCCATCCGGGCACGCGGGGTCACGAAATGCTTCGGCGACGTCGTCGCACTCGACGGCATCGATCTGGACGTGGCGCAAGGTCAGATCCACGGCTTGGTCGGACCGAACGGCGCCGGGAAGACGACCTTGCTCGGGCTCCTGCTGGGGCTCGCGGTTGCCGACAGTGGTCGCCTCGAGGTCCTGGGCACACCGGTCGGGCGGGCACTCGACGCTCCCGACGGTGTCGCCGGCTTCGTGGACAGTCCCGCTCTCTACCCTTCGCTCACTCCACGGCAGAACCTCGCCGCGCTGGCCGCACTCCGCGGCCACGACGCGCGCACGGCGGGAGTCGACGACGTACTCGCCGAGGTCGGCCTCACCGGCGTCGCCGACGACCGCACCCGCGGCTTCTCCCTCGGCATGCGCCAGCGGCTCGGACTCGCCGCCGCCCTGCTGACCAAGCCCCGGCTGCTCGTGCTCGACGAACCGTCCAACGGCCTCGACCCGGCGGGCAAGAAGCACGTGCACGGTGTCCTCAACCGGCTCACGGCCGACGGAACCGCCGTCGTGCTCTCGAGCCACAACATGGACGACCTCGAGGCGCTGTGCTCCGAGGTGACCATCCTCGCCGCCGGACGCATCGTCTTCTCCGGCCCGCTGAGCAAGCTGGCTACCGAAAACCGCGAACTCGACTACCGGCTGCTCACCTCCGACCCGCAGGCCGCCCGCCGACTGGCTGTCGACACGGCCGGGATCCAGGTCGTCGACGACGCCGACGTACGGCACGACGCCCAGATGCTCGTCGTGCGCGCGCAGGTGCCCGCCCTCGACGAACTGGTGGCGGGGCTGGTGCACGCGGGCATCGCGGTGCGCGAGCTCGCCCCCGTGGTGTCGCCGCTCGAAGCCGCGTTTCTCGCCCTCACCGAACAGCAGGAGGTCGGCCGATGACCGCGACCCTCACCCCGAGCCGGGAACAGGAACACGAGCAGGTGACCAGGGGCCCTCGTGTCCCCGTCACCCGCGTCTGTCGCTTCGAGTTCGTCAAGCTCGTCTCCCAGTGGCGGATCCGCCTGCTGGTCCTCGCCTGTTGGATCGTGCCTGCTGTCTTCGTCGCCGGCGTGAGCCAGCAGGCCACGCTCCCCGTGGACACCCTCTTCGGGCGCTGGATGCACGCCTCCGGGTGGGCCGGGCCGCTGGTGATGCTCGGTTTCGCGGGGTCCTGGGCGCTCCCGCTGCTGACCTCGATCGTGGCCGGTGACGTGTTCGCCTCCGAGGACCGGCTCGGCACCTGGCGTCAGCTGCTCGTGGCGGTCCGCTCGCCTCGGCGGATCTTCGTGGCGAAGGCAGCCGCCAGCCTCACCGTCCTGCTGCTGCTCGTGGCCGGGCTCGCGGTCTCCAGCACGGTCGGCGGCCTGCTTGCGGTCGGCAACCAGCCGCTGGTCGGCCTCGACGGCCACCTCCTGGCGCCGTCGGACGCCGCCGTTCAGGTCCTGCTCTCCTGGATCTGCGTCCTCGCTCCGACCCTGGCGCTTGCCGCGCTCGGCTTCCTCGGGTCGGTCACGCTGGGACGGTCCCCGATGGGTCTCCTGGTGCCCGTACTCGTCTCGCTCGCGATGGCGGTCGCCCAGATACTGCCGCTCCCCGTGGCCGTCCGGGTCGCCCTGCCCAGCTACGCCTTCGTCTCCTGGAACGGACTGTTCACCGGCCCGCAGCAGCTCGGCCCGCTGCTGATCGGCGTCGTCGTCAGCCTCGTGTGGGCCGTGGTCGCGACGGCGCTGGCCTATGCGCTCTTCGTACGGCGCGAATTCACCAACCCGACCCACGACGGTTCGGGCCGCCGCGCGATCACCGTCGGAGTCCTGCCGCTCGTCGGGGTGGCCGCCGTGTCGTTCGCGGTCGTCGCCGCGACGACCTCGGCGACGGGCTCCGGGATCGAGCAGGACAAGGTGCAGCGCTCGGTCGCCACGGCGTTCGCGCACCTGTACCGCATGCAGACCGACCAACTCAACAGACCCGCCGTCACCGAGGCCCAGTTGAAGGCCACGGCGGCGTGCAACAAGGGAAGCACCAGGGTCGCAGCGCAGGGCCCGGGCAACGACTGGCGCTGCGTCGTGACCTGGCATCTTCCCGGCGTCGAGGCCACAGGACAGGCCATCTACCAACTCGACGTCACTCCGGACGGGCGGTTCATGGCCGATGGCGATGGACCGAAGGAAGTGAACGGCTACTTCCTGGTGCGGACCCCCGAAGGGGACGCACCGAACCCGCTGTGGCAGTTCGACGGCAATGTCGAACTGCTCGACACCACCCTGAAGGGATAACACTCAATGCAGGTAACTCGCCGCCGCAAGCTCGCTGAGGAAGCTCGGATCAGCCTCCTCGGTAGACTCATCGGCCGCCGGATACCGCTGTTGACGGCCGGCACCACCGCCGTCGCTCTCGTGGTCGCCGGCACGGCGTACGCGCAGACCCACCAGTTCGGCACGGACCAGGTCGGTCAGGTCACTGCCGACGGCCAGGTCGTCTCCGGCAACCAGTACATCGCCCCGTACGGCGACCGTCTTGTCATCAACGAGGGCAAGATCATGTCGTCCTCGGTCAGCCCGGACGGCACGCACATGGCCGCCTCGGTCACCGACGGTGGCGCGGCCCTGGCCATCGTGGACCTGAAGAACTGGAAGACGCAGCAGCTCGTCAGCAACGCCGCGTCGTCCAACCCCCGCCTCAGCAGCATCAACGTGGGCCAGGAAGGCCCGACGTACTCGCCCGACGGCAAGCAGCTGTGGCTGGGCCAGCCGGACGGCTACACCGTGCTCACCGTGAACGCGGACGGCAGCGTCTCCAGCCCGAGGACCGTCGCCATCCCGGCGCAGGGTTCCAAGAAGGCCCTGGTGGGCGAGGCGGTGTTCTCGGCCGACGGCAAGACCGTGTACTCCGCGGTCAACGGCCAGAACCGGGTCGTCGCCATCGACGCCGCGACCGGCGCCATCAAGCAGAGCTGGAACGTGGGCAACGCCCCGCGCGACATGATCGTCGTCGGCGGCAAGCTCTACGTCAGCAACGAGGGTGGCCGCCCGGCCAGGCCCGGCGAGCCCACGATCAACTCGTACGGCACGCAGGTACTCGCCGACCAGAAGACCGCTGCCACCCTCAGCGGCACGGTCAGCGTCATCGACCTGGAGAACCAGGACGCCGCCGTCTCCAGCATCGATGTCGGTCTGCACCCGACCGCCCTGTACGCCAAGAACGGGGCGCTGTTCGTCACCAACACGGCGACCAACGACGTGTCGGTCATCGACACGGCGAAGGGCAAGGTCGTCCAGACCATCGCCACCCAGCCGTGGGCCGAGGCCTCCGTGGGTTACGAGCCCAACGCGGTGACCCTCACCGACGACGGTCACCTGCTGGTGACCCTCGGCCGTGCCAACGCGGTCGCCGTCTACAACTACACCTCCGCGCAGGAGCCGGTCAGCTACGTCGGCCTGCTCCCGACGGACTACTTCCCGTCCGAGATCACCACCGTCGGCGACCAGGTCTACGTCTCCAACACCCGTGGTATCGACGCCCGCCGTAAGGCCAGCGGTCACGGCACCCACGACACGACGTCGAGCCTGACGAAGTTCACGCTGCCCGACGACGGCGTGATCAAGTCCTACACCGGCAAGGTCTTCAAGCAGAACGGCTGGAACGGCGAGTCGCTCAAGAAGTCCAACGGCAAGCCGGCCAAGCCGGTGCCGGTCCCGGTCAAGCTCGGCGACCCCTCGACGATCAAGCACGTCTTCCTCCTCGTCAAGGAGAACCGGACCTACGACCAGGTCTTCGGTGACATCCCGGAGGGCAACGGCGACCCGTCGCTGGCCCAGTACGGCGAGAACGTCACGCCGAACCAGCACGCCCTGGCCAAGCAGTTCGGCTTGTTCGACAACACGTACGACATCGGCACGAACTCCGCCGAGGGCCACAACTGGCTGATGCAGGCGGACAACCCGGAGTACACCGAGTCCTCCGCCGGTGAGTACACCCGCAGTTACGACACCGAGGACGACGCGCTCGGCCACCAGAAGTCCGGTTTCATCTGGACCGGTGCGCAGGACGCGGGCAAGTCCGTGCGCAACTTCGGTGAGTTCCAGCAGTTCCTGACCAAGCCGTCGGACGCGAGCTGGCAGAACCTGTACTGCGACACCAGGAACATGGCGGCGACCGGTCAGGACACCGCCTACCCGCTGAACTCGACCTCGCCGATCCCGTCGCTCAACGACGTGTCGGTGCACGGCTTCCCGAAGTTCGACACCAGCGTCCCAGACGTCTACCGCTCCGAGATCTGGAAGAAGGACTTCCAGAAGAACGGTCCGGCGAACCTGAACATGTTCTGGCTCTCCAGCGACCACACCGGTGGCCCGGTGAGCGGTCCCGCCCAGGTCGCGGACAACGACCTCGCCGTCGGCAAGATCGTTGACGAGATCTCGCACAGCAAGTACTGGAAGGACTCGGCGATCTTCGTGGTCGAGGACGACTCCCAGGCCGGCCTCGACCACGTCGACGGCCACCGCGCCCCGGTCCAGATCATCAGCCCCTGGGCCAAGCACGGCGTGGTGGACAGCCACTACTACTCGCAGATCAACATGATGCGGACCATCGAGCAGATCCTCGGGGTCCAGCCGATGAACCAGAAGGACACCGCGGCCACCCCGATGGCCGCGGCGTTCACCCAGCACCCGGACTTCACGCCGTTCAAGGCGCTGCCCAACCGGGTCTCGCTGACCGACGGTGTGAAGACCGCGCCGTCCTGTGGTCTGGACACCCCCGCGGCGCAGAGCACGAAGGCGGCGGCCGTGCCGTCGGCCTCGGTGCCGGCGGACATGAAGAACGTCGCCGCCGAGTGGGACCGGTGGAAGTCGAAGCAGCGGCTGACCGGCCCCCAGGCCGTGCCGGACTACGCTCCGCCCGCGCAGATGAACCACATGTCCTGGTACGAGTCGCACAACTGGAAGAAGCCCTACCCGGGCGAGAAGAAGATCTACGCTCCTCAGGACGTGCCGGGCGCGTTCATCCCGTCGGCGGAGAACGACGGCTGACGTAGGACCGGTCAGCACAGCCTGATCGCGTAAACGAGCCCCTGGCCGGCGTCGCCGCCGACCAGGGGCCGTCTTCTGTCTCCTGTACGGCAAAGAGAGGCAGCTGAAGCGCCTACGCGTGACGGCCCTTCGGCCAGATGAGCGGGCACCTGGGCGACACCGCACCGCCCGCAGGCCACTCCTGACAAGGCCTCACCCTGCAGGCGGGCACGACAAAGGCTCGCGGCCCACCGCAACGACAAAAGGCAAATTCACAGCCGGGTTTCACCGACTGCTCGTGCTGCCGTCATTCGCACGCATCGGTTGATCTTTTCAATCAGGCACGCATCCATGATCGAAATGGGCGTAGCGGGGTGTTTCCCCCGCTTCATCTCCTGACCCGAGGTTCCCATGACATTGACGGTCCTCAGCCGTCGGCGTGCGAGACCGCTGATGGTGGTGCTCGCCACAGCGACAGCACTGGCCGCCGCGCCTGCCGTCGCGTACGCGGGCAGCGGCGCGCCCGCTCCGGTCCCTGTTGCTCCGGCCAACATCGATCCGGTCACCGGTGTGCCGGCCACCGGCACGCCCGCCACTGGTGCGCCCGCCACCGGCACGCCCGCCACCGGTGGAATCCCCGTGACCAACACGTCCGAGAAGATCGGCCCGGGGATCGACCTGCAACAGGTGAAGGCGCTCGCCCAGGAGGGCTGGTACGACGCGCAGTTCCTGAACGTGGACCTGTCCAACAGCGCGGTCGGCACGGACCTGCTGACCTCCGGATCGGTCGCCTCCGGCGGCCCGCTCAGCAAGGCCGCCAACAAGGCCGGCGCGGTCGCGGGCGTCAACGGCGAGTTCTTCGACATCGGAAACTCCAACGCGGCCCTCGGTGGCGAGGTCCAGAACGGGAAGCTGATCAAGTCCGCCGACACCGGCGGCCGTCAGCACGTGGGCGTCAGCAAGGACGGCATGGCCCAGCTCGTGGACCTCACGGTCGACGCGAACGCGAACTTCGCGGGCGCGGACCACAAGGTGCTGTCGCTCAACGCCGCGAACGGCGGCGGGGTCCCCGCGGACGGTCTGATCGCGTTCACGTCGGCGTGGGGCGACTACAGCCGCAACCGCGGCCTGACGGGCGTGCCCAACGACCAGATCGCCGAGGTGCTGGTCAAGAACGGCTCGGTCGTGTCGGTCACGCCGAACGGTCCCGCGGGCTCGGGGACGATCCCGGACGACAGCTTCGTGCTCGTCGGGCGCGGCGCCGCGGCGACCGCGCTCCGCGGGCTGCAGCCCGGCGACCCGGCGAAGCTCAACTACGATCTCGCCGACAACGTTGCCAAGACGATGAAGTTCGCGGTCGGCCACGGCGGCACCATCATCTCCGGCGGCAAGGTCGTCAGCGGTCTCGACACCTCGATCGCCCCCCGCACCGCGCTCGGCTTCAAGGACGGCGGCAAGAAGCTCGTGCTCGCCACCTGGGACGGCCCGGGCGGCACCGGCAAGGGGCGGCATCGGGATCGACGAGGAAGCGCGTGAACTCGCCGCGATGGGCGTGGAGACCGCAGTCAACCTCGACGGCGGCGGCTCGACCACGATGGTCGCCCGCGCGCTCGGCGAGGACTCCGCGACCGTCCGCAACGTCCCGTCCGACGGCCAGGAGCGCAACGACCCGAACGGCGTGGGCGTGTTCGTCACGAAGGGCGACGGCAAGCTGGACCAGCTCCTCGTCAACCCCGCGCTTGGCGCGGCGTCGGCCGACGGCGGCGTGAAGGTCTTCCCGGGGCTGCACCGCCGCCTCGTCGCGGAGGGCGTCGACAACCACGAGACGCCGGTGACGGTGGACCCGGAGTCCGTGCTGTGGACCGCGGACGGAGCACCCGTCGAGGGCGGCACGCTCACGGCCCCGGCCAAGGCGCATCGCACGTTCACGGTCGACGCGCACGTGCGTGACAAGCAGGCGCAGGAGAAGGTCTCCGTCCTCGGCCCGGTCAACAGCGTGGAGCTGTCGTCCCAGCGCCTGTCGATCGCCGACGCGACGCCCGCCAACGCTGTGACCGTCTCCGTGACCGGCCGCGACGCGGAGGGCTACACGGCTCCGATCGACCCGCAGGACCTCTCGCTCGACTACGACCACAGCGTCGTCGACATGAAGTCCGTGGACGGCAAGCTGAAGATCACCCCGCTCACCAACGCGGCCACGATCCTCAAGGTCTCGGTCGGCGGCAAGTCGGTCCAGCTCCCGATCACCGTCGGCGTGCAGACCAAGACGGTCTACGACTTCGACGACGACGTGCTCGCCCGCTGGCGCAACAACAGCACCGCGGCCACGACGTTCTCGGCGGACCCCGACGGCCTGCGGATCGACTTCAACGCGATGCGCAACGTGGGCATCACGGTGACGTCGGCGGCCGGACGCATCCAGGTGCCGGGTCAGCCGCTGCGCCTGCGGGTGCGGCTCAAGTCGAGTATCAGCATGCCGAACGGCCTGACCTACATCAACTACGTCGACGCGGACGGAAAGAGCAACGGCGTCTACGGCTCCGCCCTGACCGCGAGCGACAACTGGCAGAACGCGTCGTTCACGCTGCCGGCAAACACGAAGTTCCCGATCGCCGTCTCGGGCTTCCAGGGCATCAACACGAGCGTCGCCCAGCAGAAGGCGGGCACGTTCGTCCTGGACCGCGTCGAGGCCGACGTCCCGACGTCGATCGACCTGCCCGCCCAGCCCGACCCGCTCGTCTCCGACGACGGCTCGCTGCTCCAGGGACACGACACGCGGAAGTTCGCCACGCTGTCGGACGTGCAGTTCACCGCCGACAACCCGGCGCTGACCCAGGTCGCGACGGCTGCCATCCAGCGGATCCGCAAGACCAATCCGGACCTGATCGTCCTCAACGGTGACGTCACCGACCGCGGCCTGCCGCAGGACCTCTCTCTTGCCCGCAAGGTACTCACCGACGCCGGGTGCGACCTCATACCGGTCGGCCAGGAGCCGGCGGCGAACAGCACGCCGGACCCGAAGTCCGGCTCGGTCCCGTGCTACTACGTGGCGGGCAACCACGAGTCCTACGGCCTCAACAACGTCCAGCAGGACCTGACGAACTTCAGCAAGGAGTTCGGCCAGCCGTACCGGACGCTCGACCACAAGGGCACCCGGTTCATCCTGCTCGCCAGCTCCGTCGGGTCGCTGCGCGGGTCGGCGTGGGACCAGCTCCCGATGCTCCAGAAGGCGCTCGCCGACGCAAAGAACGACGACTCGGTCCACAACGTCATGGTGTTCGCCCACCACCCGGTGGACGACCCCGCCGAGACGAAGTCCAGCCAGCTCGGCGACCGCGACGAGGCCGCGCTCATCGAGCACATGCTCACGGATTTCCGTGACTCCACGGACAAGGGCGCCGCGATGGTCGGATCCCACGCCCAGATCGCCAATGTCCACCGCCTTGAGGGCGTCCCGTACGTGGTGCTGCCGTCGTCGGGCAAGGACCCGTACGGCACTCCGGACCGCGGCGGGTTCACCGGGTGGGTCGACTGGTCCGTCGACGCGGACCGCAGCGCCAACCAGCAGTGGCTGGAGGCCGACGTGCGCGCCTTCGCGCAGTCCATCACGCTCAACACCCCGGCCTCCGTCGAGGCCGGTAAGACCGCGCAGCTCTCCGGCAGCATCGTGCAGCCGCAGGGCGTGGGGACGGGCACGCGTGTGGTGCCGCTGCAGTACCCGATGTCGGTCGACTGGAGCGGCTCGTCCAACCTGGCGATCGGCAGCGGGAAGCACGCCATCGACCAGGCCCGTGACGAGGGCAAGGTCGCGATCCTCGACCCGCAGACCCGGAAGCTCACCGCGCTGCGCAGGGGCTCGGTGACCGTGTCGGTGACGAATGACTCGATGCGTCCCTACACGAATGACAGCTCGCTCGCGCCGATCACGACCTCGAAGACCATCCAGGTCGTGGCGGCCACGTCCCACAACAAGTAGTCCGACAAGCTGAGGGCGGGCACATACATCCGTATGTGCCCGCCCTCAGTCACGGCAGCTGTAGTTCTTGATCTTCATGGTGGGGTCAGGTCGTCGCGGCTGCGGTGATGTTGTTCCAACGGCGGTGTGCTGCGGCGGCCCGGTGCTGGTGGTGGCGGCGCCAGGCGGACCAGTGCAGGAGGTGGTCCGCGTCGGAACGGTCTCACGGTGCCCCCGAGCCGTTGACGACCCAAGTACCCGGCGACAGTGCCGAAAGGACACGTCCCTCCCCCACTTGGCACTCACCCGCCCCGGCCGGACGCACTTCGTGCGCTACGCGGCCGGAGCCTGAGCCCGGGAACGGGCCCGGAGACGCACACCCGCGCCCTCTGGACCGGAGGGCGCGGGTGACGGAGACGGTGAGGTCGCGCGAGCGTTCAACTGCCGTCGCGCAGGTCCTCAAGTCCCGTCGTGCGGAAGGTGATCCGGTCGAACGTGGCCTCGCAGCCCTCGCCCGTCGGGGACTGGACCAGGAAGCCGACGGATGCCTCGGCGGCCTGCTCGGGCTCGCCGAGGGCGAAGACGCGGACGAAGGTCCACTTCTCGCCGTCGGCCGAGGCGTGGAAGGCGAACGCGCTGCCGTTGCGGCTGACCCGCAGCCAGCAGCTTTCGCCGTCCACGACAAAGGCGTTGGCGTCGTCGGAGCGGCCGCGGGTGACCACCGTGCAGATGGTGGGGTCGGCCGGGGAGAGTTCCAGGCAGAGCTTCGCCCATTCCCGTTCCCCGACGTGCAGATAGAGCACCCCGGCGTCGAAGGCCGCCGCGAAGCCGACGTTCACCCGGGCGATCAGCTGGAAGTCGCCGTCCGGTGCCACGCCCAGCAGGCGTGGCGCGTCGCTCGCCGGATCGAGGGCGTCGCCGCCGGGCGGTACGAACCGGTCCTGCCGGACGCCCGCCCGTCCGGTCAGCACACCGTCCTCGTACGACCACTGCCCCTCCGGGCCGAACGACCGCAGCTCAAAGGGGAGTTCGGGAAGGCTCAGCGTCATGCGCGGCGTCCGTCCACCCGGCGCGGCAGGCCCAGCGGATTGTCCTCGCGCAGTTCCGGCGGCAGCAGGGCCTCCGGCGTCGTCTGGTAGCTGACCGGGCGCAGCCAGCGTTCGATCGCGGTGGCGCCGACCGAGGTGGAGGTGGAGGTGGTGGCCGGGTAGGGGCCGCCGTGATGCTGGGCGGGGGCGACCGCGACACCGGTCGGCCAGCCGTTGACGAGGACCCGGCCGGCCAGCGGGGTGAGGGCCGCGAGGAGTCCGGGGGCGTCGGCGTCGGCGCCCTCCTCGGCGATCTGGAGAGTGGCGGTGAGGTTGCCGGGGAGCCGGGAGAGGACGGCGGTGATCTCGTCCTCGGAGGCGTACCGGGCCACGACGGTGACCGGGCCGAAGCACTCCTCCAGGAGCGCGTCGTGCGAGCCCTCGGTGGCCAGCAGGTGCGCCGGTACCGTCAGGAAGCCTGCGGAGACGGTGTGGTCGCCGCCCGCACCGGGGGTGACGGGGGCGTCCACGTCCGGGAGTTCGGCCCGGGCCCGTACGCCTGCGACGAAGGCGTCCCGCATCCGGTGGTCGAGCATGACCGCGGCCTCGCTGTCGCTGACCGCGTCGGTCAGCGACTTCAGCAGCCGGTCGCCGGTCTCGCCCGTCGGGGCCAGGACGAAGCCGGGCTTGGTGCAGAACTGGCCCGCGCCCATGGTCATCGAGCCGGCAAGCCCGGCACCGATCTGCTCGCCGCGCTCGGCGGCGGCCGCCTCGGTGACGACGACGGGGTTGAGGGAGCCGAGCTCGCCGTGGAACGGGATCGGGGTGGGCCGGGCGGCCGCCGCGTCGAACAGCGCCCTCCCGCCGCGGATCGAGCCGGTGAAGCCGGCGGCGGCCACGAGCGGGTGCTTGACCAGCTCGACGCCCGCCTCGAAGCCGTGCACCAGGATCAGTACGTCCTCGGGCAGGCCCACCTTGGCGGCGGCCCGGCGCAGCACTGAGGCGCACAGCTCGGAGGTGGCGGGGTGGTCGGGGTGCGCCTTGACGACGACCGGGCAGCCGGCCGCCAGGGCGCTGGCGGTGTCGCCGCCGGGCACGGAGAAGGCGAGCGGGAAGTTGCTGGCCGCGTAGACGGCGACGACGCCGAGCGGGATCTTGTAGCGGCGCAGGTCCGGCCACGGCGGAGTCCGGGTCGCATCCGCGTGGTCGATGTGGATGTCGAGGAAGGCGCCCTCGTCGACGACCTCCGCGAAGGCCCGCAACTGGGCTGCGGTGCGGGCGAGCTCACCGGTGAGCCGGGCCGGGCCGAGTGCGGTCTCCGCGTCGGCGGCCTCGATCACGTGCTCGCCCGCCTCGGCGAGCAGATCGGCCGCGGTACGCAGAAAGGCGGCGCGTACGGTGCGGTCGGCGAGCGAGTCCCGTACGGCATGTGCCGCCCTGACAGCGCGGTCGACCTCCTCCGCTGTAGCCTCCACCGCAACCTGCTCACGCGGGTTCCCGGTGCGGGGGTCGACGCTCCAGACTGGTGCTGCTGCCACCGTGTTTCCTTCCGCTCCACTGCCACACATCAGAAGTTGTTCGGTATTCTGAACAGAGTTCCTGATCGTGAATATGCAGGGACTCTATTTCCGGGCGTTCCGTGTTGGCAAGAAGTCGCAGGGTTTCGCAAGTGGGCTGGAAGGGGCGTAGGGCGATGTCGGTTGCCGAGTCAGGTGGGGCACAGGTCAAGTCCGCGGTACGGACGGTGGAGCTGCTCGAGTACTTCGCCGGGCGGCCCGGTATGCATTCGCTGGCGGCTGTGCAGGAAGCCGTCGGCTACCCCAAGTCGAGCCTCTACATGCTGCTGCGCACCCTGGTCGAGTTGGGCTGGGTGGAGACCGACGCGACGGGGACGCGGTACGGCATCGGCGTGCGGGCCCTACTGGTCGGCACCTCGTACATCGACGGCGACGAGGTCGTCGCGGCCGCCAGGCCGACGCTGGACCGGCTCTCCGACGACACCACGGAGACCATCCACCTGGCCCGCCTCGACGGTACGAATGTGGTCTATCTCGCCACCCGGCAGTCCCAGCACTATCTGCGTCCCTTCACCCGCGTCGGCCGTCGGCTGCCCGCCCACTCCACCTCGCTCGGCAAGGCGCTGCTGGCCACCCACAGCGACGAGCAGGTCCGCAAGATGCTGCCGGAGACGCTGCCCGCGCTGACCGAGCACACCCTCACCGACCGCGAGAAGCTCATCGAGGAGCTGCACGTCATCCGCGAGCAGGGGTATGCGGTGGACCGCGAGGAGAACACCCTGGGGCTGCGCTGCTTCGGCATCGCGATCCCGTACCGGACCCCGGCGCGCGACGCGATCAGCTGCTCGGTGCCGGTCGCCCGGCTCACCCCCGCGCACGAGCAGATGGTCAAGGACGCGCTCTTCGACGCGCGGGACCGGCTGACACTCGCCACCCGGAGGCTCTGACCGATGAACGCGGCCGAGGTGACCCTGCGCGAGGTGCGCGGCAGCGATCTGCCGCTGTTCTACGCGTACATGTGCGATCCGGAGTCGGTCCGCACAGCCGCCTTCACCAGCGAGGACCCCACTGACCGGGCCGCGTTCGACGCCCACTGGACGCGGCTCCTGGCCGACCCGACGATCGTGATGCGGACGGTGCTCGCCGACGGCGCGGTGGTCGGCAACGCCGGGGTGTACGGGCCCGAGGGCGACCGCCAGGTCACCTACTGGATCGACCGGGCACACTGGGGCCGCGGGCTCGCGACCGCCGCCCTGCGGGCGCTGCTGGACGCCGTGCCGGAACGCCCGCTGCACGCCCGGGCGGCGGTCGACAACACCGGTTCGCGCCGGGTGCTGGAGAAGTGCGGCTTCACCGTCACGGGCAAGGACCGGGGCTTCGCGCACGCCCGCGGCGAGCTGACCGACGAGCTGCTCTTCACGCTGGCACCCACGGCCGGCCGGACGCCGGACGAAGGCCGCTCCATGACCCGGTGACGAGTCCGCGCCGTGCGGCTGCGGCCGGTCGGGCAGTCTGAAAAATCGGTGAGAAGCGGCACGGACGGGAACGCGCCGGTCGGCCCCGCTCGTCCCTCCAGCGGGATGAACAGAACAATCAGGCGCGCTTCGGTCTTCTGTCTGCTGCTGGTCCTCGCCCTGCTGGGGCGGGCGACCTGGGTGCAGGCGTACCAGGCCCGAGCCCTCGCGGACGACGACCACAACCGGCGGCAGACCATCGCGCAGTACGCGCAGCCGCTCGGCGACATCATCGTGGCCGGATCACCGGTCACCGGATCGAAGGGGACCCAGGGCGGCGATCTCGCGTACAAGCGCACATACACACAGGGCGACCTCTATGCCGCCGTCACCGGGTACAGCTCGCAGGCGTACGGCGCCACCCAGCTCGAAGGGATCTACAGCCATGTGCTCGACGGAACCGACGACCGGCTGAAGAACCCCCTCGACGTGGTGACCGGCAAGCAGGCGGCGCCCGGCAGTGTGCTGACGACGATCGACCCGGAAGTGCAGAAGGCGGCGTACCGGGCGCTCGGCGACGACAAGGGCGCGGCCGTCGCCATCGACCCCAGGACCGGACAGATCCTGGGGATGGTCTCCACCCCCTCGTACGACCCGTCGAAGATCAGCGGGACATCGGACGGCGACGCCTGGCAGGACCTGCTCTCCGACCCGGACAAGCCGCTGGTCAACCGAGCGCTGCGGCAGCCGCTGGCGCCCGGTTCGACGTTCAAACTGGTGGTGGCGTCGGCGGCGCTGGAGAACGGCCTCTACAGCTCCGTCGACGAGCGCACGGACAGTCCCGACCCGTACACGCTGCCCGGCACCTCCACGGTCCTGAAGAACGAGAGCGCCTCCGCCCCCTGCGAGAACGCCACCCTGCGTACGGCGCTCCAGTACTCCTGCAACAACGTCTTCGCGAAGGTCGCCGCCGATCTCGGTGAGGACAAGGTGAGGGCGATGGCGGAGAAGTTCGGCTTCAACACGGAGAAGCTGGATGTGCCGGTGCGCGCCTCGAAGAGCGTCTATCCGTCCGGCATGGACAAGTCGTCGACGGCGCTGACCGGCATCGGCCAGTTCGAGGTCACCGCGACCCCGATGCAGATGGCGATGGTCTCCGCGGCCCTCGCCAACGGCGGTGAGCTGGCGGCGCCGCACATGGTGTCCGAGGTGACGGACTCGGACGGCAACGCCCTGCAGAAGTTCGCGGACGGTGACACGAAGCGGGTCGTCTCCGCCTCGACCGCCGAGCAGCTGCGCAGCGCGATGGTCACCGTCGTCGAGCAGGGCACCGGCACCAACGCCCGGATCGACGGGGCGGAGGTCGGCGGCAAGACCGGCACCGCGCAGAACGGAGTGGGCAACAGCAACACCCCGTACGCCTGGTTCACCTCGTACGCGAAGGACAAGTCCACCGGTAAGGAGGTCGCGGTCGCCGTGGTCGTCGAGGACTCGGGTTCGGCGCGCTCCGAGGTCAGCGGCAACGGACTGGCGGCGCCGATCGCGCAGAAGATGATGAAGGCGGCGCTCAAGGGATGAGGAGACGTCCGTCCGGCACGGTGACCGGGGCTCCGTGCCGGACGGACGACGGGCTGTGCGGGGCGGCGCGGGCGTTCGGTACCTGACCGGCCGGGGATCGCGCCGCCACAGCTGCTACTTCACGCCGAGCAGCTGCTCGATCGGGTCGATCGCGAAGTACACCGCGAACAGTGCCGAGGTGCCCCAGAGCAGCCAGTGCACCTCGCGCGCCTTGCCGAGGACGGTCTTGATGACGACGTAGGCGAGGAAGCCCGCCCCGATCCCGTTGGTGATCGAGTACGTGAAGGGCATTACGGCGATCGTGAGAAAGGCCGGGATGGCGATCTCGTACCGCTCCCAGTCGATGTGCCGGACCTGTGCCATCAGCAGGAAGCCGACGGCGATCAGGGCAGGTGCGGCGGCCTGGGCCGGGACGACCGTGGCGAGCGGGGTGAGGAACAGGGCGACGGCGAACAGCGCGCCGGTGACCAGGGAGGCGAAGCCGGTGCGGGCGCCCTCGCCGACGCCGGCCGCGGACTCGATGTAGGACGTGTTGGAGGAGGCGGAGGCCGCGCCGCCCGCCACGGCCGCTGCGCCGTCGATGAGCAGGACCCGGCCGAGGTTCGGGACCTTGCCCTCCTCGTCGAGGAGCCCGGCCTCGTTCGAGATGCCGACGACGGTGCCCATGGTGTCGAAGAAGTCGCTGAGGATCAGGGTGAAGACCAGCAGGACGATGGTGAGGACGCCGGTCTGCTGGAACGCCCCGAAGAGGCTGAAGGAGCCGACGAGCCCGAAGTCCGGCGCGGCCACGATGTCGTCGGGGACGGACGGGACGGTCAGCCCCCAGGCGGCCGGGACGATGTCGGCGATCTCGTTGATGACGATCGCGACGGCCGTCATCACGACGATGCTGATGAGGATGGCGCCCTTCACCTTCCGGGCCAGCAGCGCGACGGTCAGCAGCACACCGAGACAGAAGACCAGGACCGGCCAGCCGGAGAGCTGCCCGGTGGCACCGAGCTGGACGGGGACGGAACCGGTGTCGCCGGGGATGCGGGTGGCGAAGCCCGCGTCGATGAAGCCGATGAACGCGATGAAGAGCCCGATGCCGACGCTGATCGCCTGCTTGAGGGCGGGCGGGATGGCCTGCATGACGGCCTCGCGCAGCCCGGTGACGACCAGGACGCAGATCAGCAGCCCCTCGATGACGATCAGGCCCATCGCGTCGGGCCAGCTCATCAGCGGTGCGATCTGGAACGCGACGACGGCGTTGAGTCCGAGTCCGGCGGCGATGGCGAGCGGCAGATTGCCGCCGAGCCCCATGATCGCGGTCATCACGGCGGCCACCAGGGCGGTGGCGGTGACGAGTTGGGGACCGGAGAGATGCGCGCCGAACTTGTCCTCGGCCGAGCCGAGGATGATCGGGTTGAGGACCAGGATGTAGGCCATGGTGAAGAAGGTGGCGAAGCCGCCACGTATCTCGCGTCCGAAGGTCGAACCGCGATCACTGATGGCGAAGTAGCGGTCGACGGCGTTGCGTTGCACGGTGCTTTCCGGCATGGGCGCTCCTGGGTGCGTGAAGGTCCCTCGGTGGGTAGCTGGATTGTTCCTTCGGACACGGGGTCTTCAGGTTTTCGCTGTGTTACGCCTTACTGGGGTCACGCACCCGAGTCGAAGCGCTTCCGGGGTGCGCTGGTACGCTCGCGCCCCGCCCGCGCCCCGCAGGCGGTACCGGGGAACGTACACAGCGGGACAACGCGCGTACAGGGAACGAGTGCACAGAGAGGTACCCGTGGGCACAGTCGTCGACGATGCCGCTGCCGCCGAGTTCCATGAGTTCTTCGAAGCCCATTACGCCGAACTCGCCCGGCTCGCCCATCTGCTGACCGGCGAGGCCGACGCCGCGGACGATCTGGCAGCCGATGCGCTGCTGGCGCTCTGGCATCGCTGGGACCGGGTCAGGAAGGCCGACCATCCCGTCGCGTACGCCCGCGGCGTCGTCGCGAACCTCGCCCGGACCCGGATCCGCAGCGCCGTGCGCGAGCGTCGCAGGATCGCCCTGTTCTCGGCGCCGCGCGGGAGCGTGGACGGGTACGCGGTCGACGATCCGGATGTGTCGACGGTCGTCGACGTCCAGGGGGCGCTGCGCAGGCTGCCGTTCCGCAAGCGGGCGTGCGTGGTGCTGCGGCACGCCTTCGACCTGTCGGAGCGGGACACCTCGCTGGTGCTGGGGATATCGGTGGGCACGGTGAAGAGCCAGACCTCGCGCGCCGTGGCGGAGCTGCAGCGGCTGCTCGGTCCCGATACGCCCGCCGCGCAGGTACAGGTGGCTGTCGCGGCGCAGCGCGGCGGAGGAAGGCACTGATGGACGACAAGCTGCGTGAGCGGCTGCGTACGGCCGCCGAGGCGCACCGCCCCGACCGGGAGAGGATGCTGGCCCGGGTCGAACGAGGGATGGCAGAGGGTCCCTCCGCCCGTACTCCGCCCGGTCCGCTGCCGTGGCTGCGGGTGGTCGGGGCGACGGCGGCGGTCTGCGGTGTGCTGGCCGTCGGAGCGTACGCCGTCACTTCGGCGGGCGGCGGGCAGACGCGGGGCGGGCAGGTGGCCGCTTCCCCGGTCCCGTCCGCCTCGACCCCGGCCCCGGCAGGGTCGGGTCGCGTACCCGAGCTGCGTACCGAGGACGGGCCGCTGTGGGCGGACGGCGCCGTCGACCCGCACAGCAACGCGTACTGGGCGCAGAGCAATGTGACGCTCCGGACGACGCAGCCGCTCTCCTCGCTCACGGTCGAGCTGCGCATCGCTCAGACCGGCGGCGTCGACACCACCGGCTCCTGGCGCTCCCTGCCGGAGCGGGACTTCACCGTCTCGGCGCAGGAGAAAGGCGGCTACCTCGTCTACCGGTGGACGCTGAAGCCGGGGCGGACGGTGCCGGTCGGTACGCACATGTTCGCCGGTCAGTACAACCACGCGGAGGGCGACCGGAGCGCGGACGGCGACTACTTCACCGCGAACGCCGCCCGCTCCACCGGTCAGCGGGTGTCCGTGGGCGACGACTTCACGTCCGACCACTGACACGAGAATCGTCCCGGAACCCGGCAACCGTTCCTCCGGCGGCGGCGACCCGGTGGGCGGGCCGTCACTGGCCCGCCCACCGCTTCACGGCCGCTTCCGCCTTCGCCCGGTCGGCAGGCTGCAGCTTGGAGATAAGGGCGCCGTGGTTGCTGTTGGGCGCCTCGAAGAGCATCGATTCGTGCTTGCTCGGCTTGAATCGCTCGGCGCTCCACGGGTCGTTCTGGCCGTAGACGAACATCATCCGCTCGCCACGGGTGGCGACCCAGCGGTCGACGCCCTTGATGGTGCTGCCGTCGTAGCCGACCCGCATGTCGGCAGGCAGCACCGAGTTGGGCTGGTAGATGTCCGGGTAGTGACGGACGTCCGCAAGATACTTGAACTTCAGGTCGGCCCAGCCGAGTTGCGCTGCGGCCTGTCGGTAGTAGGGTCCGCTGCCCTCGGCGCCGTTGCCCTGGTCGGCGTACGGGCTCAGTCCGTGCCCCAGCGACCAGGTGTACAGCTCGTCGTCCGTGGCGGTCTTCGCGTCGGGGATCGTCGGGCAGTCGGTGTACGTACCGCTCTGCCAGAAGTTCCACACCTGGTCCAGCACGGAGAACTCGTAGGCCCGGTCGGCCGATCCGAGGTATTGGAAGGCGAGGCCCTGCTCCTTGGCGGTGGTCTCGAAGCGCGGCAGCATCTGCTCCCGGCGGACCAGCATCTCGCGCTGCACGGCGTTCAGGGCGGCCCGGCATTCGGGCGTGCCGACGGTCCGGAAGAACTTCTCGTAGCCGCTGTCGTCGTTGTTGTTCGCGTCGTTCGGTGCGACGTACGCGACGACGGCATCCAGGTCTTCCGGGAAGAAGCGCTCGTGGTAGACCTGCGTCATCCCGCCCTTCGACGCGCCCGTGCCCAGCCACTTGGCGCCGTAGATCGTCTTCAGGGCCTGGACGACGGCGTGTTCGTCGCTCGCCTCCTGCCAGACGTTCAGGTCGCTCCAGTCGACCGTCGCGGGGCGGGACTGGCTGAAGTAGCGGTGCTCGACGCTGACCTGGTTGGCGCCGAGGAGCGTGGTGATCTCACGGGTGGAGGTGGCCAGCGAGTAGCCGCCCGTGTAGAGGACCATCGGTGCGGTCTCGGACTTGTGCCAGAGCGTGAAGCGCTGCTCGAACGTGCCGCGGGCCGGGTGCCGGTGGTCGATCGGCTGGGTCAGGGTGAGCGTGTAGTAGGGGAAGCCCTCCTTGGTGGTCTGCGAGACGACCGTGAGACCCGGTATGCGGTCCAGCCGCTCACGTACGTCCGTCACTTCGGCCGACGCCCCGGGGGCCGACGAGGTGGTGCCGGCCGCGGTGGCGGCCGTGCCGGTGAGCAGGCTGGTGGCGGCTACGAGACCGGTACAGAACAGGGCGGGAAGCAGTTTGTGGCGCAACGCGGAGTCCCCTCGTACAGGTGTGGTCGATGGACACGACGGCGGCATGGTAACCGCTTTCTGTGTCGTGCCACCGCCCCGTCGAGGGGATCCGTGTACTGCCTCGTCGAGTTGACGGATCGTAAGCCCATGCAAGCGCTCTACCGGTCAGCAGCCCTTTCCGGCTCCGGCGCCGTGATCGACGATGCCCGGGACGGCGCGCGGATTGTCGATCCTGGTGCGCAGGACCGGGGTCCAGCCGGCGCCCGGGGTGAGCTGCTCGGCGGGAACTCCCGCGTTGTGGACGGCGATCAGGTCGGTCCTGCGGCCGTTGACGTAGTTGTCCCCGGCGGTGATCGGGGACTCCTTCCACTTCTTCAGGATGGTCGCCGGGTCGACCTGCGACGCGAGGGTGAAGGCGTTGTGCTCGGCGACGATCCGGGACTCCATGCCCACGCCGTAGCTGTAGCCGTAGGCGGCACCCGCCGTGGCGACGAAGTGGTTGTTGTACGAGTCGACGGCGCCGAAACGGACGCGGGGTGCGCGTTCCTTGAGGTCCTGGAAGAGGTTGTGGTGCAGGGTGACGCGGAGCTTTCCGCGGTCGATCGCCGCGGTGGCGGCGCTGTCGCTGTTGCCGATGAGCATGGTCTTGTCGTGGTTCTTCAGAACGTTCCAGGAGACCGTGACCAGGTCGGAGCCGCGGACGATGTCGAAGAGGCCGTCGTGCTGCTGGAACAGCTCGCCGTAGTAGCGCGGCTGGTCGGCGTCGGGCCGGTCGCCGTCGCTGAAGGTGTTGTGGTCGACCCAGACATGGCTGGAGCCGGTGACGACGAGGTTGTCGTACTCGGAGTTCCAGGCACCGGTCGCCCCGTCGGTGGGGTCCCACTGCGGGAAGCAGTCGTAGGTGTCCTCGAAGGTGATGTTGCGGACGATGACGTTCGAGACGTTGTTCACCTGGAGGCTGGCGCCGATGACGGTGGCGTCCTCGCCGACGCCGACGAGCGTGGTGTTGGAGGGAACCTGGACCTCGACCGCGGCCTTCTGCAGGGCGGCGGAGGCGGCGCGGGCATCCTCCAGCGGGCCGGACGGGATCTCCTTGCCCCAGGTCGCCGGGTCGTAGGCGGCAAGGTACTTGTCCAGGGTGTAGCCGTCGGTCCGGTAATCCTCGCAGCCGATGGGCGTGCCTTCGGCGTCGGAGTTGCCGTGGACGGTCCCGGCGATCCTGACGATCTTCGGTGCGTCGCCCGCGTCCTCGAAGGCCGCGATGAGCTCGGCCCGGTCGGTGACGGTGTAGACGTGGTCGGGGGTCGCCAGGGAGCCACCCGTCGTGGAGCCGTCCGAGGCGGCCCAGCCGTCGCCGGCCGGGAGCACGGCGCGCTCGATGCCCCGGTGACGGGGGGCGGCCTGGGCGGGGACGGAGACGGCGAGGGCGAGCGAGGCGCAGCCCATCACCAAGGCAATGGCGCGAGCATGACACGTGCGTACGGGCATGGCGATTCCTTCGGTCGTAGACGTATGGCGAAGGTGGCGCGTGCGGAAGAGAGCGCGTGGCAGAGGTGCGAGCGGACGCGCGAGGAGATGTGCGGGAAGACGTGCGGAGCGGCAGCGCGTGGGAGCGAGGAACCGGCGGCGGGGCGCGACCCGGACCGCCGCCGGCCCCGGTCGTCGGGGGTGTCGGCCGTGACGTGACGGTCGTCCCGTGTCAGCTCTTGCTCTGTTCCTTCCACTCCGCCTGGGCCTTGTTCAGCTCGTCGGCCATCTTGTCCAGGAAGGCCTTCGCGGTGGTCTTGCCGAGCAGCACCTTCTGGAACTCGGGCTCGTTGTCGGCCTTGCTGATGGTGTTCCAGTCGGGCAGGTAGTACGGGAGCTGGACGATGGTGGTGGAACCGTCGGTGAGGGCCTGGGCGGCGAGCTTGGTCGGCTCGGCCTCGGAGATCCAGGCGTCCTTGGAGGCCTCCGTGTTGGCCGGAATGAGGCCCGCCGTCTCGTTGAACTTCGAGTTCGCCTCGTGGGAGGCGGCGAACTCGATGAACTTCCAGGCGGCCTCCTTGTTCTTGGACGTCTTGAAGAGGCCGAGGCCGTCGACCGGGTTGGAGACCTGCACCCGCTTGCCGCCGGGGCCGGTGGGCTGCGGTATGCCGCGGAACTTGTCGGTGCTGAGCGCCTTCACGTGGTCCTGGTAGGAGCCCAGGTTGTGGTTCAGCATGCCGATGGTGCCGGAGTCCCACTGGGCGACCATCTTGATGAAGTCGTTGTTGAGGTCGGCGGACGGGGTGACCTTCTTGAAGAGGGCCGCGTACTTCTCCAGCGCCTCGACGTTCTTCGGGTCGTTGAGCGTGGTCTTCTCACCGCTCGGGTCCCAGAAGGACGTGATGCCGGACTGCCCGTACATCGCGTCCATCGCCTGCGCGATGGAGCCGGCGCCGCCGCGGATGGTGTAGCCGAACTCGTTCTTCTTGGCGGCCGTGAGCTTGTCGGCGGCCGCGTAGAACGCGTCCCAGGTGGTCGGCTCGGCCAGGTCCGCCTTCTTGAACAGATCGGTGCGGTAGTACAGCACACCGTTGTTGGCGGAGATCGGAACGTTGTACATGTGCTTGTCGGAACCGCCGGCCGCCTTCACCGACTCGACCATGCTCTCGTTCAGCTTGCCGGCGAGGGAGGACTTGGCGGCCCGGTCCTCCAACGGCTCCAGCGCGTTCTGGGCGGCGATCCCCGCGAGCATCGCCGCGCCGACGCCGCCGACGTCCGGCAGACCGCCGCCCTGGATGGCGTTGTCGTACTTGGACTGGGCCTCGGGGGCGGCCACCCCGACGTACTGGACGTCGATCTTCGGGTACTTCTTCTCGAAGTCGGCGATGATCTCCTTCCAGATGTCGGTGCGGACACCGCCGTTGTTGTCCCAGAAGACGATCTTGCCCTTGCCGCTGCCTTCGGCGCCCGCCGCCCCGCTGCCGTCGTCACCGCAGGCGGTGGCGGTGAGGGCGAGCACCGTCGCGAGGGACATCGCTGCCGCGACGCGTCCCCGCTGTGTCTTCGAGATGTTCATGGTCGGCTCTTCTCTCTGGGTTCTGTCGGATCTGGTGCGGTTCGGTCGGTGATACGGAAACCGGTGAAGCCGGCCGTCCCGGCCGGCCCCTTCCCGGCCGGTGCGGTGGCGAAGAGGCCGAGCAGTGCGCCGACCCAACGCCATGGAGTCGCGGCGAACGGCTGCCCCGAGGCCCGGAACCCGGTCCCGTCGCCGGTGTCGGCGAAGAAACGGCAGCGGGCGCCCGCGGTGACCTCGATCCGGAGCCGGGCCCGTCCGTCGGGCGCCGGGCGGCTGTGCTCGGCGTCCCGTTCGTGCTCGGCGACCGTCTCGGCGTACCGGTGCACGAGGCGGATCCCGCCGTCCTCGGCGCGTTCGAGGCCGATCCAGTTGAAGGCGTCGCCGAGCACGGCCAGACCCGCCTTGGCCCCGGTCTCGTCGCTGCCGAGGACGGCCTCGACCTCGACGGTGAACGTCTCGGCGGGCAGCCGCTGGACCAGGGCGTTGGGCAGGGCCCGCAGGTCGTGCGCGTACGCGGTCCTTACGCAGCTGAGCCGCAGCCCGTCCCCGGCGTGCTCGACGGTCCAGCCGGGCCGCTGGTTCGCCATCCACTGCCACTGCCTGCCGTACCGCCCGCCCGGGAACTCGTCGCTGGTCGCCGGGGCTTCGACGGGCTGCTCGGGGGCGACCGGCTTGGCGTGTGCGCGGACGGGTTCGCCGTCGTCGCCGATGACCGGCCAGCCGTCCGCCCCCCAGCGCATCGGCTGGAGGTGGACCACCCGTCCGTACGCCCCGCGCTCCTGGAAGTGAAGGAACCAGTCCTGGCCCGCTGCGGTTCGAACCCAGCCGCCCTGGTGCGGTCCGTTGACATCGGTGCGTCCCTGGGCGAGGACGACCCGTTCCTCGTACGGTCCGAAGAACTCGCGCGACCGGAACGCCCCCTGCCAGCCGGTGGTCACCCCGCCGGCCGGGGCGAAGATCCAGAACTCGCCGTCGTGCCGGTAGAGCTTGGGGCCTTCGAGGGTGAACCAGCCGGGGATCAGATCGGCGTCGATCAGGGTCTTGCCCTCGTCGAGGAGTTCGCGCCCGTCGGGACTCATCCGGTGGCCGGTGATCCGGTTCTTGATGCCGGAGCGCGACTTCGCCCAGGCGTGCACGAGGTAGGCCTCGCCGGTCTCCTCGTCCCACAGCGGGCAGGGGTCGATCAGTCCCTTTCCCGCCTTGACGAGATGCGGGGTGCTCCACGGGCCGCGCACCGACTCGGCGTTGATCTGCTGGATGCCGTGGTCGGGATCGCCCCAGAAGATCCAGAACCGGCCGGCGTGGTGCCGGAGGGACGGCGCCCACACCCCGCAGTCGTGGCGGGGTACGGCGAAGTCGGCAGCGGGTTCGAGGCGGTCGAGGGCATAACCGACGAGTGACCAGTTGACCAGGTCGCGGGAGTGCAGCAGCGGCAGTCCGGGGACCCGGCCGAAGCTGGACGCGGTGAGGTAGAAGTCGTCACCGACCCGGATGACGTCGGGGTCGGACCAGTCGGCGTTCAGGACCGGGTTGCGGTAGGTGCCGTCGCCGAGGTCGGCGGTCCAGGGACGGCTCACGCGGTCACCGCCCGGCGTACGTACGCGGCCGCCGTCTCCCGGTCGAGCCGGCCGTCGGCGACGACGGTGATCACGCGGCGTACGACGGTGGCACCGGCCGGGACCGGCAGCCGCTCGGCGGCGGCCAGGGAGGAGCCGACGCCCGGATACTGGGTGGTCCGGACGAACCACGGATCGCGCCGGGTCCCGTCGGTCGCGCCGGCGAAGACGAGGGTCCAGCCGTCGCCCGTCATGGCCACCCAGTCGGCGACCCGCCCGTGGACCGCTTCCTCGCCGTCGCCGAAGCCGTTGAACACGGCGGGCGCGGCGGGTTCCTTGGGGGCGCGCCAGAAGAAGCCGCCGTATCCGGCGCCGGGGCGGCCGTTGGTGGCGGGGCTGCCGATGGAGAGGTCGTCGGTGCCGCGGTTGGTGAGCGAGAAGGAGAAGTCCAGCGCCCAGGCGGTGTCGGAGAGTTCGGCGACGGCGACGGTGCGGTGCTCGCGCAGCAGCTCGGTGTCGTCCGCCACCCAGCTGAGCTCCTCGACGAAGCCGTCGGAGTCGCGGAGTTTCCAGCCGAGGTGGCGCTGGATCCCGTGGTTGTCGAGTGCGGTGGGGCCCTGGCCGCGTACGAAGGTGCGTCCGCCCCAGAAGTTGTGCCCCGCGACGTCCGGGACGGCGATCGAGGTGCCCAGGTGGTGGAGGTGGTCGGCCGGGCGCTCCTCGGTGACCGGGACGCCCGCGAGGGTGGTGACCGGGTGGAAGTAGGGACGGCCCTCGGTGGCGGGCAGGTAGGTGTAGCGGCCGACGGGGCGTCCGGCGCAGCTGAGGAGTGCGGATGATGCGGTCACGATGAACTCACCTCGGTGGGGAGCGCCCAGGGGACGCCGAGTTCGGAGAAGAGCGTGAGGGTGTCGGCGCCCGCCGCGACCAGGGCGTCGATACCGCGGACCACCCGGCGCGCCCCGGTGGAGGCTGTTGCGGGTTCGGTGTGCCAGGCATCGGAGGGCAGGGCGACGGGCTCCGGGGCGGTCCGTACGGCTTCGACGACCCGCATGAACGCGCCGGTGCGCTGCGGCGGTACGAGAAGTGCGGCGCGGCCCGCGAGGTGGTCGACGAGGTTCTCCAGGAGGTCGGTCCGCCCGTGCACGGCCTCCTCGGGGCCGTGTCCGGCGCGCTGGATCAGGACCCGGTCCTGCTTGTACCAGAAGGTGATCCGGCCGCGGTCGCCGTGGACGATGACGTAGGGCTCGCCGGCCTGTTCGGCGCACAGGGTGACGGCGGCGGTGACGGGCAGCCCGCGCGTGGTGGTGATGCGTACGCAGGAGGTGTCGTCGGCCTCGATGTCATGGGCGCGGAACAACTCGGTCTCGATGGACGCCACGTCGTCGGCCGTCCCGCTGCCGGCGAGTTCGAGCGCGGTGGCGACGGCGTGGGCGAGGGGGTTGGTGAGGACGCCGTCGACGACGTCGGCCGTGCCGATCCTGCGCCGCCCGGCCCAGGGCGCCCGGTGGTAGTAGGCGTCGTCGCGGACCCACGCACCCGCGGCGCCGATGCCGTGCACGGCGCCGATCGCACCGGATTCCACAAGTGCGCGGATGGCCGGCACGGCGTGCGAGCCGAAGGACTGGAAGCCGACCTGGCAGGCGATGCCGGCCGCCCGCACACCGGCGACCATCCGCTCGAAGTCGGCGAATGTCGCGGCGGGCGGCTTCTCCAGCAGGAGGTGGACGGAGCGCGCGGCGGCGGTCAGTGCCAGTTCGGTATGGGTCTGGATCGGCGTGCAGATGACGGCGACGCGAGCTCCGGTGGAGTCGAGGAGTTTCCCGAAATCGGTCGACTGGGCCGGGAGTTCACCGGCGAAGAGGGCGAGCTCGGTCTCGGTCAGCGGGGTCAGCTCGCAGATACCGGCAAGGCGGACGAGACCCTGGTCCTGGAGGCAGCGAATGTTGGCGAGATGCCAGCGTCCGTGGCCGCGTGCGCCGGCGAGGACGACCGGGACGGGCGTCTGGACGGTGCTCATCCGGCCCTCCGTATGCGTCCGGCGGGTGTGGGTGGGGTTGCGGTCATCGTGGAGTCCTCCTCGACCGGGCGGCGTGCGGGTGGGTGGGGACAGCGCGTCACGGGGCGGCTGTCAGCCCTTCACGGCACCGGCGCTGAAGCCGGTGATCAGCCACTTCTGGATGAAGGCGAAGACGATCACCACGGGGATCGCGGCGATCACACCGCCCGCGGCGAGCGCGCCCAGGTCGACGCTGTCCGCGCCGATGAGGGTGTTCAGGCCGACCGGGATCGTCTGCTTGTCCTGCTCGCTGAGGAACATCAGGGCGAACAGGAAGTGGTTCCAGCTGTGCACGAAGGCGAAGGAGCCGACGGCGATCAGTCCGGGGCGCAGCAGCGGCAGCACCACCGCGCAGAAGGCCCGGAAGCGCGAACAGCCGTCCACCCAGGCGGCCTCTTCCAGACTGACCGGCACGTTCTTGATGAAGCCGCTGATCAGGATGATGGAGAGCGGCAGCTGGAAGACCGTCTCGGCGATGACGACGCTCCCGAGGGAGTTGATCATCTGCAGGTTCTTGAAGATCTCGAAGAGCGGTACGAGCATCAGCGCGCCGGGGATGAACTGCGAGCAGAGCAGCGCGAGCATGAAGCCGTTCTTGATCCGGAAGTCGAACCGGGCGAGGGCGTAGCCGCCGGACAGGGCGACGAGCGTCGTGGCGACCAGGGTGCAGACGCCGACGATCATGCTGTTCTGGAAGAAGACGGCGAAGCTCCGCTCGGTCCAGACCTTGGAGAAGTGCTCCCCCGTCATCGGCCACGGCACGAGCGAGGTGGATCCGGTGGGCCGTACGGCGAAGAGGAACATCCAGTAGAACGGGACGAGAGTGAAGAGCAGATAGATGCCGAGTGGTACGTAGATCTGCCAGCGCGGTACGTCGTCGAAGGCGCGCTCACGCCCGCGGCGGCGGTGCGCGGTGGGCGGCTCGGTGTTGCGTACGGGTTCCAGGACGGTTCCGGTGTGCTTCTCGGCGAGTGCGGCAGTCACTTGTGGTCGCCTCCGAACTTGCTCAGGCGCAGATAGACGATCGAGCAGAAGAGGAGGATCACGAAGGCGACGGTGGTGAGCGCGGAGGCGTAGCCGAAGTCGTGGCCCTCGATGCCGGTGTTGGCGACGTACAGCGGCAGGGTGGTCGTCTCGCCGGCCGGTCCGCCGCCGGTGAGGGTGTAGAGCAGGTCGACGTTGTTGAACTCCCAGACGCCGCGCAGCAGCGTGGAGAGGATGATCGCGTCCCGCAGGTGCGGCAGGGTGATGTGGAAGAACTGGCGCAGCCGCCCGGCGCCGTCGACCGCTGCCGCCTCGTACAGCTCCTTGGAGACGGACTGCAGGTCGGCGAGGATGAGGATGGCGAAGAAGGGGACCCCGCGCCAGAGTTCGGCGACGGTCGCGGCCCAGAAGACGGTGCCGGTGTCGGAGAGCACGGAGGTGCCGTAGTCGCCGATCCCGGCGTCCGCGAGGTAGCGGCTGAAGCCGGTCGACGAGTTGTAGAGCAGGATCCAGATGGTGCTGGTCAGTACGCCGGAGACGGCCCAGGGCGAGAAGACCATGGCGCGGGAGATACCCCGGCCGATGAAGGTCTGATTGACGATCAGGGCCAGCGCGAGGCCGAGGGTCAGCTGGAGCGCGACCTGGGTGACGACCCACTGGGCGCTGAAGCCGAGCGTCGACCAGAACTGGTCGTCCTCGGTGAAGATCCGGGTGAAGTTGTCGAAGCCGGCGAAGCCGTTCCGCCACGGCTTGGTGACGTTGTAGTTCTGCAGGCTGTAGTAGAAGACGCTGATCATCGGATAGGCGATGAAGCCCAGCATCAGCAGCCCCGCGGGGGCGACCAGCAGATACGGCAGCCGGCGGGGGTTCGCGGAGCGGCGCCGGGGCACCTTGGGCGGTGTGGCCACAGCGGCGGCTTGGGCCATGACACGTCTCCGTTCTTTGGGAAGTGCGGGTGTCGGTGGTGCGAGTGCTGGTGGTGCGTGTATTGAGCAAGCGCTTTCCGCATGCCGTTCGGTCTGCCGAACGTGCGGTGCGCCGGAATTCTCGGTGGGCGCTCAGCCCGCGTACGGGTCGGGCACCTCGCCCTGCCGGGCCAGGAAGGCGAAGTCGCAGCCCTGGTCGGCCTGGGTGATCTGGTCGTGGTAGAGCGCGCCGTAACCGCGCTCGTACCGGGTGGGCGGCGGCGTCCACGCGGCCCGGCGCCGCGCCAACTCCTCGTCCGGTACATCGAGATGAAGCAGTCGCGCTTCGACGTCCAGGGTGATCAGGTCACCGGTGCGGACCAGGGCGAGCGCACCGCCGACGTACGACTCGGGCGCGATGTGCAGCACGCACGCCCCGTAACTGGTGCCGCTCATCCGGGCGTCGGAGAGCCGCACCATGTCCCGGACACCCTGCTTGAGCAGATAGTCGGGGATCGGCAACATCCCGTACTCGGGCATCCCGGGACCGCCCTTGGGCCCGGCGTTGCGGAGCACCAGCACATGGTCCGGCGTGAGGGCCAGGGCCGGATCGTTGATGCTGTGCTGCATCTCCCGGTAGTTCTCGAAGACGACCGCGGGCCCGGTGTGCCGCAGCAGTTCCGGTTCGGCGGCGATGTGCTTGATCACCGCGCCGTCCGGGCACAGGTTGCCGCGCAGGACCGCCACGCCGCCCTCGTCCGCGAGGGGGTTGTCGCGGTCGCGGATGACGTCGGAGTTGTGCACGAGTGCCCCGTCGAGCTGCTCGCGGAGTGTGTCGTACGAGACGGTGGGCCGGTCCAGGTGCAGTACGTCGGTCAGTCGGGCCAGGAACCCGGGCAGCCCTCCGGCGAAGTGGAAGTCCTCCATCAGGTACTTCCCGCCGGGGCGGAGGTTGGCGAGCACGGGGACGGTGCGGGCGATCCGGTCGAAGTCGTCGAGGGTGAGCTTCACTCCCGAGCGGCCCGCCATCGCGATGAGATGGATGACGGCGTTGGTGGAGCCGCCGAGCGCCAGAACGGTGGCGACCGCGTCCTCGTACGCCTCCGCGGTGAGGATCGACGACAGCTTCCGCTGCTGCCACACCAGCTCGACGATCCGGAGTCCGGACTGCGCCGCCATCCGGTCGTGCCCGGAGTCCACGGCCGGGATCGACGAGGCTCCCGGCACCGTGACACCGAGCGCCTCGGCGGCGGCCGTCAGGGTGGAAGCCGTACCCATCGTCATGCAGTGGCCGGGCGAGCGCGCGAGCCCGTTCTCCAGCTCACCCATCTCGCAGTCGCCGATCAGCCCGGCCCGCTTGTCGTCCCAGTACTTCCACATGTCGGTGCCGGAACCGAGGACTTCGTTGCGCCAGTGCCCCGGCAGCATCGGCCCGGCCGGCACGAAGACGGTCGGCAGGTCGACCGATGCGGCGCCCATCAGCAGCGCGGGCGTCGACTTGTCGCAGCCGCCCAGCAGCACGGCGCCGTCGACCGGGTAGGAGCGCAGCAGCTCCTCCGTCTCCATCGCCAGCATGTTGCGATAGAGCATCGGGGTCGGCTTCTGGAACGTCTCCGAGAGGGTGGAGACCGGGAATTCGAGCGGGAAGCCGCCCGCCTGCCAGACGCCCCGCTTGACCGCCTGCGCACGGTCACGCAGATGGACGTGGCAGGGGTTGATGTCGGACCAGGTGTTGAGGATCGCGATGACCGGCTTGCCGAGGTGTTCCTCGGGGAGGTATCCGAGCTGGCGGGTGCGCGCCCGGTGGCTGAACGACCGCAGCCCGTCCGTCCCGTACCACTGGTGACTGCGCAGCTCCTCGGAGCCGATCCTTCCGTCCTCGCGCGTCATATCGACCACCCGGCGACCTCGGCGGCGACCTCGGCGCGCCGCTCCTCGGGCAGCACCCGGCTGGGCGGGCGGACATCGCGGCGGCAGAGGCCGAGCGAGGCGAGGGCCTCCTTGACGACCGTCACATTGTTGGCGGACTGGCGGTCGGCGCGCAGCTCCTCGAAGCGGCGGATCTGCTCCCAGACCTTCATCGCCGACGGGTGGTCGCCGGCCCGCAGTGCCTCCAGCATGGCGAGTGAGGCTCCGGGGGCGACATTGACGAGTCCGGAGGTGAAACCGGTGGCCCCGGCGGAGAAGTAGGCAGGGGCGTACAGCTCGGCGAGACCGGCGACCCAGACGAACCGGTCCAGGCCCGCGTCCCGGGCGAAGGCGGCGAACCGCGCGGCATCCGGGACGGCGTACTTCACGCCGATGACGTTGGGGCAGCTGTCGGCGAGCGCGGCGAGACGCTCCCCGTCGAGCTGCGGGTTGCGGATGTACGGCACGACGCCGAGCCCGGGGACGGCTTCGGCGATCGTCCGGTGGTAGTCGACCCAGCCGTCCTGCGAGACGTACGGATGCACGGGCTGATGGACCATCACCATCTCGGCGCCGGCGTCGCGCGCGTGCTCGGCGGCGGCCACGGCGGTCGGCACGTCGTGCCCGACCCCGACCAGGACCGTGGCGCGTCCCCCCACCTCGTCGATGGTCAGTTCGGTGACGGTGCGCCGCTCCTCGGGGGTGAGCGCGTAGAACTCCCCGGTGTTGCCGTTCGGGGTGAGGATTCGTACGCCGCCGTCGAGGAGCCGCCGCAGCAGTCCGCGATGAGCCGCCGTGTCGATGGTCCCGTCCGCGGCGAACGGGGTCACCGGGATCGCCACGACATCTGCGAGGGCCGCCTTCAGCGGTGTGAGGTCCATGCGGACAGGCCTTTCGTCGGTGTGCTGGTGGTTCATGCCCCGCCCTCCTCGGTCTGTGCTCCCTCGGGGAAGGCGCGGCGGACGAACGACGCGATGTGGTCGTGCAGGGCGCCGGCCGCGGCGTCCGCGTCGTCGGCGAGCGCGAGCCGCAGGATCTCCCGGTGCTCGGCCGCCTCCCGCTCCCAGGACGGGATGGTCGCCCAGGCGACCGTCGACACGAGTGCGGCCTGGTCGCGGACCTCGTCGAGCATCCGGGCCAGCAGCGGGTTGCCGCAGGGCAGGTACAGCGCCCGGTGGAAGTCCCGGTTGGCGAGCGACCGGTCGGCCTTGTCACCGGCCGAATCGGCTCGCTCCAGGGCTTCCTGCGCCGCGTCGAGCGAGGCCCTGCGGGTGATGGAGCGGCGCAGCGCCTCCGGTTCGAGGAGCAGCCGTACGTCGTACACCTCACGGGCCATCGCCGCGTCGACCAGCCGCACGGTGACGCCCTTGTACTGGCTCATCACGACGAGTCCGGTACCGGCGAGGGTCTTGAGCGCCTCGCGCACCGGGGTCTTGGAGACCCCGAACTGTGCGGCGAGTTCGGTCTCGACGAGGGCCTGCCCCGGTCTCAGCTGCGCCGTGAGGATCGCGTGCTTGATCGCCTCCAGCACGTACTGGGTGCGGGACGGAATCGGGGTGGGCGCAAAGGTCATGAGTGAAGGGCTCTCGCATCTCGCGTATCGCGTCTCATATATGACGTACGAAGTACGACGCGTTGAAGCTAGAGCCGGTGCAAATGTTTCGTCAACGCTTCTGACGAAAGAACTTCCGGCAACTCGATGTAAGGCATCTGCCCGATGTCCGGATACGTCCTCAGTCGCCAGCATGAGTCCACAACACACGTGCGGGTCACCAGGGTTCGGAGAGCGCTATGGCAGGGTCGGCGGCGGGCAGGGTGCTGCGGGATCGCAACGCCGGGCTGTATCTGGCGGCAGTCGTCGTCACAGGGTTCGGGACATCCGCGATGTGGCTCACGGCGGGGATCTGGGTCAAGTCCCTGACCGGTTCGGACAGCCTGGCGGCGCTTGCCGTGTTCGCCATGTGGCTTCCCTCGCTGATCGGGCCCGCGCTCGGCACGCTCGCCGACCGGGTGCGCCGCAAACCGCTGCTGATCCGGGCGAACCTCACCATGGCGGGACTGCTCACCGTGCTGCTCGCGGTCGATTCGGCCGAACGGATCTGGATCCTCTTCGTCGTCCTCGTGCTCTACGGGGTGAGCGGTGTCGTGATGGACGCGGCCGAGACGGCGCTCGTCGCGCACACCGTCGACGTCCGGCTGCTCGGCGACTTCAACGGACTCCGGATGATCGCGGCCGAGGGCATGAAGCTCCTCGCGCCGCTGACCGGCGCCGGCTTGTACGCCCGGTTCGGGGGCGGCGCGGTGGCGCTGCTCGACGCGGCGTCGTTCGCCCTGGCCGCGGGGGTCTGCGCGCTGCTGCGGGTGAGCGAACCGGCCCGGCCGGTCCGCACGGACCGGCGTGGCGAACCGGCCGCGGGGATCCGGCAGGTGTGGCGCTCTCCGGTGCTGCGGCCGCTGGTGCTGGCGGGTTCGGCGACGATGCTCTGTGCCGGGCTCAGCGGGGCGGCGGTCTACGCCCTTGTGGACGACGGGCTCGGGCACTCCCCCACGTACGCGGGTGTGCTGTACGCGGCGCAGGGCGCCGGGTCCATCGCGATCGGGCTGCTGGCCGGTCCGCTGCTGCGGCGGCTGCCGGAGCGGGTGTTCACCGCGGCCGGGATCGCGCTGTTCGGGGCGGCGGTGGGGGTGCGGGCGCTGCCGTACGACGCGGTGGCGCTGGTCGCGAGCGCCGCGATCGGGGCGGGTCTGCCGTGTGTGCTGATCGCCGCGATGACGGCGGTGCAGCGGGAGACACCGGACGCCGTGCTGGGCCGTACGACGGCGACCGCCAACTCGCTGATGATGGTGCCGAACGCGGTGGCGCTGGCGCTCGGCGCGGGGCTGATCGCGGTGCTGGACATCCGGGTGCTGCTGCCGCTGATCGGTGCGGCGGGGCTGCTGACCGCGGCCCTGCTGATCACGGATCGGTGGGGACGCCCGTCGGCCGTCCCCACCGATCCGGTTCCGTCATCGACCGAGGCGTGACAGCGCTTCGGCGACGGTCCTCAGGTCCGGGTCGGAAGCCAGCCCGGCGTGGTACAGGCGCAGTTGGTTCGCGCCGAGCGAGGCCGCGTGCGCGGCGTCGCGCTCCAACGTGGCGGGGCTGCCGCCCATGCCACCGACCACGGTGAAGTTGGCGGCGATCACCCGGTCGGACCGGCCGGCGAACGGCCCGAGGACCGTCTCGCGCGCCACGTCACCGCCGGTGCAGGGCAGCACCACCCCGTCGGCCACGGAGAGGATGTGCTGCGGGTCGACGCCCACGTTCGCACCGGAGCGGTACGGGGCGGGGTCGGCGTGCAGCAGCACCTGGAAGTTCTCCGCGGCCGCCGCCCGCACAGCGGCGACCGCGGACTCCTGGAGCGTGCGGGCGACCTGGCCGCGGAACTCCAGGGTGGCGGCGGCGAGATCGGCGCCGAGCAGTTTCTCGACGCCGGACCAGCCGGCCTCCGAGGAACCGGACCCTGCCCAGACCGGTTCCAGGGCCGCGCACACGGCCCGGCTCAACTCATCCGCGTCCACACCGTGTTCGCCGTATCCGGTCCGGCAGTCGGGGCAGAAGCAGAGCGACATCAGGTACTGCGCCGCGTCCCCGAGGCCGACGCCCGCGATCTTGTCGTGGGCGTGCAGATGCGCGAAGCCGTACCAGCCGCAGGACTCCAGCTCGGTGCCGCGCGTACCGCCGCGCACCGCCGCCTCGCCCGCCAGCTCGACCAGGTACGCGCGGACCGCGGGCTGTGCGATGCAGGGCGCCCACGGGTAGCGGTCACCGTACGCGTTGACCACCGAGATGTCCGGATGGTCGGCGCCCAGCCGGGAGTTGTGCGCGAGCACCACCCAGCTGTGCACTTCCAGACCGGCATCCGTCAGCGCCTGCGCGGCCTCGGCGTACGGATCGTCCGAGGCCACCCAGGACTGCGCGTACGGGCGCAGTTCGCGCCCCGCCCACCGCCCGGCGTCCGCCGGGTACAGCACCGCGGCGTGTTCGGCGGTGACGATCCGGCGGCCGGGGTGACGCGGGGTCAGCGCCCGGGTCGAGTGGTAGGCGGCGGCGAGTGTCACCTGCCCGACGCCGAGGTCCGCGACACGGGCGGCGGCGTCCGGGTCCCCGACGATGTCCCACGGGTACAGGAAGGCGGAGGCCTTCATGCTGCGGGCTCCTCGGGTGCGGTCCTGGCCTGTCCGTACTTCTCCAGCAGGGCGCGGCCGCGCTCGATGATCCCGGCCAGCTCCTCGATGTGCGCGGCGGGCGGCTCGGTGAGCGGGGTGCGGACCTCGCCGACCTCCAGGCCCTCGAGCCGGACCGCAGCCTTGACCAGCGAGACGGCGTAGCCGCGGCCCTTGGCGCGCAGCTCGACGAGCGGCCGGTAGAACTGGTCGAGCAGCGCGTTGGCGAACTCGTCGTCACCGGAGTCCAGCGCCCGGTAGAAGGCGAGGGCGATGTCCGGCGCGAAGGCGAACACGGCGGAGGAGTACAGCGTGACGCCGATGCCACGGTAGGCGAGCCCGGTGAGCTCGGCGGTGGGCAGCCCGTTGAAGTAGAGGAAGTCCTGGCCGGGCAGCTCGGTGCGGACGGCGCTGACGATGCGCTGCATCAGGTCGAGGTCGCCGTAGCCGTCCTTGAGACCGATGATCCCGGGTGTCCGGGCCAGGGCGACGACGGTATCCGGGGTGAAGACGGCGTTGTCGCGCTGGTAGACGATCGTCTCCAGAGAGGTGGCCGCGGCCAGTGCCGTGTAGTGGGCGAGCAGCCCTTGCTGGTCGGCGAAGACCAGATACGGCGGCATGGCGAGGAGCCCGTCCGCGCCCGCTTCCTCGGCGAGCTTCGCGTACTGGATCGCAAGGGCCGTGCCGTACCCGGCGCCCGCGACGACGGGCACCTCCCCGGCGGTCTCCTCGACCGCCGCGGCGACGACGAGACGGAACTCCTCCGGCGTCAGCGCGTGGAACTCGCCCGTGCCGCAGCAGGCGAAGACGGCGGCCGCTCCGGCATCGATGCCGGTGCGCACATGCGCGCGGAAGGCATCGAGATCGACAGCGCCGTCCGGCCCGTAGGCGGTGACGGGGAAGAAGAGCGGCCCGGCGACATGGGTGAGTCGGGCGGCAAGGGGGGCTGAGGTCACGGGCGCTCCCTGAGCGGATTCAGGCGTGCACAATTCTGATCGGCGTCCATATTCATGAACGCCACCAAGTTAAGGCAGCCACGCGGGGCAGGTCAAGACGAGTACCTGCACCATGGAGGAGCGTCAGGGTGGAGCCGGCACCCCTGCACCAGGGGTGCGTACCACTTGACGCGCCACACCCTCACTTCTTAGTTTGTCCATGCATGTGAATGTCGTCCATGGATTTGATGTGTCGCGCGTATGTACCGAGGAGATCAGCGAATGCCCGCTCCCCGCACCGTCCTGCTCACCGGCGCCGCCGGCGGCCTCGGCACCCTGATGCGCGGCCTGCTGCCTGCGTACGGCTACGAGCTCCGCCTCTTCGACGTCACCCCCATCGAGGGCGAGCCGGACGCGATCACGGCCGACCTCGGCGACAAGGAGGCGCTGCGCGAGGCCGTGCGCGGCGTCGACGCGATCATCCACCTCGCGGGCATCTCACTGGAAGCCTCCTTCGACAAGATCCTGCGGTCCAACATCGAGGGCACGTACAACCTGTACGAGGCCGCGCGCGAGGAGGGCGTCCGGCGCATCGTGTTCGCCTCCTCCAACCACGCGATCGGCTGCACCCCGCGCCCCCTCCCCGGCGACCCGCTGATCCCGATCGACACTCCGCGCCGCCCCGACACCTTCTACGGCCTCTCCAAGTCGTTCGGCGAGGACCTTGCCCAGCTCTACTGGGACAAGCACGCCCTGGAGACCGTCTCCGTGCGCATCGGCTCCTGCTTCATGGAACCGACGTCCGTACGGATGCTGTCGGTCTGGATGAGCCCCGGTGACGGCGCCCGGCTCTTCCACGCGGCGCTCACCGCCGACGAGGTCGGCCACACCGTGGTCTACGGCTCCTCCGACAACACCCGCCTGTGGTGGGACCTGACCACGGCCCGGTCGCTCGGGTACGAGCCGCAGGACGACTCCGAGCAGTACGCCGAGAAGCTCGTCGCGGAACACGGCGAACTCAACCCGGACAACCCGGACCACGCCCACCTCGGCGGCCACTTCGTCACCCATCCGCCGATCTGGCCGTACTGACCGGCTCGTACCCGGCTGGGCGCGTCCCGACCGGGCGCGCCCGGGGCGTCCGAAGGCGGCCGAAGGTAAGGGAACGGCAAAGCCTGGTCGTTCGTTACCCCGGGCATGACCGCTATGACCCCCGGCTCGAACATCCCTCTCTCCACCGCCCGCGTGGCGGTGGACGTCGCCGCCCCGGTGCGGCTCGACGTCTCGGGCCTGCTGCTCACCGCCGACGGCAAGGTGCGTTCCGACGACGACTTCATCTTCTACAACCAGCCCACCGGCCCCGGCGTGACCTACCGCTCCGGCGGCGGCACGGCGCCGGACGCGATCGTGGTGGACACTGCCGCGGTGCCGCCCGGCATCGAGAAGATCGTCGTCACGGCGAGCCCGGACGCGGCGGGTCAGACATTCCAGGGCATCGAGCCCACCGCCACCGTGCGCAACGCTGACGACGGCAGTGTGCTCGCCACCTTCACCCCGCCCCGTCTCGGTGCCGAGACGGCGCTCGTGGTCATCGAGGTCTATCTGCGCAATAGCGTCTGGAAGGCCCGAGCGGTCGGCCAGGGCTACGCCAACGGGCTGGCGGGCATCGCCACGGACTTCGGCGTCTCGGTCGAGGAGCCCGCCGCACCGCCCGCCCCGGTCGCACCCCCGATGCCTGCCGCCGCCCCCGTGGACCCGCGGACCGCCGCGCCCACGGCCCCGCCCGTCGCCGCTCCGGCGGCCCCGCCCGTCGCCGCTCCGGCGGCCCCGCCCGTCGCCGCTCCGGCACCCGCCGGCTCCGGCAAGATCAACCTCGACAAGGGCCGGGTCAACCTCCAGAAGAACCAGACGGTGTCCCTGGTCAAGGGCGGCCGCCCGCTGCTCTCCCAGGTCAAGATGGGGCTGGGCTGGGAACCCGCGTTCCGCGGCAAGGACATCGACCTCGACGCCTCGGTGATCGCCTACGGCCCCAACCGGAACCACCTGGACAGCTGCTACTTCGGCAAGCTCTCCATCCTGAACGGTGCGATCAAGCACTCCGGCGACAACCTCACGGGCGAGGGCGCGGGGGACGACGAGGTGATCGTCGTGGACCTGGGCCGGATCCCCCCGGAGGCGACGGGGCTGGTCTTCACGGTCAACTCGTTCACCGGCCAGAAGTTCACCGAGGTCGCCAAGGCCTACTGCCGGCTGATCGACGCGACCTCCGGCGAGGAGTTGGTCCGCTTCGACCTGACCGGCGCCGAGCCGCAGACCGGCGTGATGATGGCGAAGCTGATCAAGCAGTTCTCCGGCGAGTGGGAGATGACGGCGATGGGCGACTTCGTGAAGTCGCGCACGGTCCGCGGCATGGTCAAGCCCGCCGCCCAGGCGCTGTAGAAGGTCGCTCCGCGCACTCCTGGAGCCCGCTCCTGAAATGGCTTCCGGGGCACCTGCTGGATCTGCAGGTGCCCCGGAAGGGGAATGCGGGACGGACGCTTCGTACGCTCGTCGTCCCTCTCAGAGCTTGGTCAGCTTGGAGTACGGGCTCAGGATCCTCCCCTGTCGCCCCGAGAAGTCGATGAGCACTGCGTCGTTGTCGCCCTCGACAGCGAGGACTCGACCGAGTCCGAACTGGTCGTGCGACACCCTGTCGCCCACATCGAAGCATTCGACCGGTGGGGCCGCCTGGGCCGGGCGGTTGAAGGGACTGGAAGGCAGGTGACGCCGGGATCCGGCTGACTGTTTCATTACGTTGAGTATGCGCCTCCGGGACGCCCGACGCCATGCCCGACCGCTCCTGGGGGGCCACTGATGCCGGATTCGTAATCAGCGCTTCCAGGGCCAGTCGGCGTCCCGCCCCGCCTCCAGCAGGGGCACCATGCGGAATGCGGCGTCCGAAAGACCCCCGAAGGTGTGGCGGTTCTCGCTTCCGGACGGGGCGTGCCCGACCCGGTATCCGGCCAGATTCCAGGTGTACACGGGCACACTCGCCGGGACGGCCTCGGTGGCATCCCCGTAGTACGTGAACGACGCCTGCTCGTCCGTGACGATCAGCACCCGGTCGTGGCCGCGGTAGTGCCGGCGGACCGCCTCCGCGGTGTCGGTGCCACCCAGATCGCCGAACCGGTCCAGGATCTTCAGCACGGACTCACCCCTGCGAAAGGCCACGGGTGCGCTGTTCGTACCGAATTCCACCAGATCGGCATCGGCGGCCCGCAGCGCGAACGCCGCACCGAAGATCGCGGCGGCGTCGGCCCGGTTCAGCTGCGAGCGGTCCGAGAGCGGCGACCACATCGAACCCGAGCGGTCGACCAGGATCAGCGTCCGCCCCCGCAGCGCCGGAACATTCGCGAGCGAGTGGCCGAGCGCCTGCTCCAGCGGGTACGCCCAGCGCAGCGACGGAGCGTGCCGGTACGCCGCGAGGTAGCGGAACGGGAACTGCCGCGATGCGGCGACCACGGCCGGGTCGGAGATCTTCGCCGCCACCTGCGCGGCGATCTCGTCCGAGACGCCCGCCTCGTCGAAATTGCGCAGATTGCGGACGAGCGCCATCGCCCCCATCGACGGAATGGCCGCCTCCCATGCCGCGGCGTCCATCGGACCCTGCAGCCAGCCCGCCAGGGCCTCCCAGGTCATGCCCGCTGCGGCCAGCCGGTCCGCCCCGTCGGGCGCGGTGATCACGGCCCGCCGCTCCTCGACCGGCAGCTCCATCAGCGCCCGGTGGGCGGTGAGGGTGCGGTTCGAGGCGGGCGGAACCGCCGCGTCCGGGTGATGCCGGCGGTCGAGGGCATAGCGGAACAGCTCGCCCTGCCATGCCTTCTCCGGGTCGGGCGCGGCGTGCACCAGGTTCAGGATGTCGCCGAAGCGGTAGCCCTTGGACGCGGTGTCGTACTTCAGCAGCGACTTGCCGTTGTAGAGGCGGCGTACGGCGTCGGCGATCCCTCGCTTGACAGGCTTGGGCACGGTACGGCCGTACTGCGAGGTCCAGTACCCCAGCAGCTCACCGGGCTCGTCGGCGCGCAGCAGGACGGAGTCGACGACCTGCCGGTTGGACGGCCCGTCCTCGGCCCCCGCGTCGAGCCGGGCCTTCACGTACTCGGCGGCGCCGACGATCGCCGCGGTCCGCATCCCGCCGTCGCGGCGCAGCCATCCCAGCAGTCCGGCGGTCCAGTCGGGGTCGCCCACCGCAAGGATGCGTACCAGGGTGGCGAATCGGCTGTCGCGCTGCTCGGCACTCTCGTAAAAGGTCTGCTGCGAGACGAAATTGGCGACGGCAAGCAGGAAGAGTTCGGAACGGTTGTCCCGGAGATATCCACGGCCACCCTGACCGGTGGGCGCGGTGTGCCCGGTCGACTTCACGGACGAAGCCGAATTCGCCTTGGTGGTACGGATGTTGAAGCGTGCCATGGTGAATTCCCCCGAATTCATTGGGGGAAGGCACAGCGCAGGGGTGCCCGAGATCAGGAGTCGGCGACGGGCTTGCCTGATGCTCTTCCCATTGAGCTACCGGCCGTGGCCGGGCGGGACTCGAACCCGCAACCGTCAGATCCGAGAAGTATCCGTCACCTGCGCACCGGGCACCGGTGCTGTGCCTCCCGAGATCAAGGTCGGCGACGGCGGGACTTGTTTCGAAGAAGTAGCCGTAGCCTGCGCACCGGGAGGTGCGTGCAAATTCTTGAAGCTGTACGTACCCAGAGATCACAGTCGGCGGAACCGACGAAGGTGCTCTACCCCCTGAGCTACACCGGCTCGAAAGCCGATGGCGGGACTTGAACCCGCGACATCCCCATTAAGAGTGGAAGTAGGTCCTGCCTGCGCACCTGGGCACAGACAGGACCTTAGAAGACCGGCCTCCGGACGCGCGACGGGTTTTCCGCGCGCGTCCGGACGGGTGCGTCAGTGCCCGTTCGGCTGGCGCTTCCACGGGCCGGTTATGGCGAGCATGATGCCGGGCGTCTGGATGTTGGCGAACAGCGTCTTCCCGTCGGGCGAGAAGGTGACACCGGTGAACTCGCTGTACTCCGGCTCCTCGGCCGTGCCCGCGTTCAGGTCGTTGCGCGCGATCGGGTACGTGCGGCCGCTCTCCGTCGCCCCGAAGAGGTGCTGGACGCCCTCGCCGTCCTCGGCGATGACCAGACCGCCGTACGGCGAGACGGTGATGTTGTCCGGGCCGTCGAAGGCGCCGTCCTTCGACGGGTCGGCGTTCACGCCGAGGAGCACCTTCAGCGTCAGCGTGCGGCGCTTCGGGTCGTAGAACCAGACCTGGCCGTCGTGCTGGACGGGGCTCTCCGCGCGGGCGAACGAGGAGACGATGTAGACGCCGCCGTCGCCCCACCACATGCCTTCGAGCTTGCGGGCGCGGGTGACGTCCTGGTCGCCGAACTGCTTGCGTACGGAGACGGTCTTGGCGTCGCGGTCGACGACGTCGACCCAGTCCACGCCGTACACCGTGCCGATCTTCGTGGCGCGGGACAGGTCGTCGACGAACTTGCCGCTCTTGTCGAAGCACTTGGTGGCCTGGAGGACACCGGCGTCGTCGGCGAGCGTGCGCAGCTTGCCGCGGCCGTGCTTGAAGCCGTGCGGCGGAACCCAGCGGTAGAGCAGCCCGTTGGGGCCGGCCGCGTCCTCGGTCAGGTAGGCGTGGCCGAGCTTGGGGTCGATGACGACAGCCTCGTGGGCGTACCGGCCGAACGCCTTGATCGGGCGCGGGTCGCGGTTGGCGCGCTCGTCGTACGGGTCGACCTCGAAGACGTAGCCGTGGTCCTTGAGCAGACCGTTCTTGCCGGCCTTGTCCTCGGTCTCCTCGCACGTGAGCCAGGTGCCCCACGGGGTGGCGCCACCGGCACAGTTGGTGGACGTGCCGGCGATGCCGACCCACTCGGCGGTGCGGCCGTCGCGACGGGTCTCGACGACGGTGCAGCCACCGGCGGCGATCGGGTCGTAGACGAGGCCCTCGGCGAGCGGGACGGGGTGCTCCCAGCCGGTCCGGGTGCCGCTCAGCTCGTGGTTGTTGACGAGCAGGGTGACGCCGCGCGGGCCCTCGAAGGCAGCCGTGCCGTCGTGGTTGGAGGGGGTGTACTCGCCGGATTCCAGCTTGGTGACACCGCTGTGGGTGACGATGCGGTACGAGAATCCGGCGGGCAGCGCGAGTATGCCCTTCGGGTCGGAGACCAGCGGTCCGTAGCCGGGCTCGTCGCTGTGACCGTGTCCGTGGTCATCACCGTGGTGGTCGTCGTGGCCGTGGCCGGACTCCTGCGCGGCGAGGGCACCAGGCGCGGTAGCCAGGGCGGCGACGGTACCGGTCAGGGCGATGCCGGCGCCGGTGAGGGCGGACTGCTTGGTGAATTCCCTGCGCGTGAAGGGCATCACGAAACTCCTGGAGCTGCTGGGACGGGTGTTTGCGGGCTCACGCTCCCGCCCCTGCACTAACAGCAGTTGAACTGAAGGCGTCTTCAAGCAGCACCCTTTCTGTGAACCTTCACAGAGTCCCTACCGCCGGCCTCCGCCCGGCTGCCCGACCCGACGGTCCGGCCCGGCCGCCCCGCTCAGCCGCCCGAACGCGACCGCGCCTTGAAGGCCGCCTTCCGTGCTTCCTTCGCCTTCTTCTTGTCGCTGTGCAGCTGCCCCATCGCCTCCAGGACGTCCGCCGTCGCCGGGTGCGCCACCCGCCACGCCTCGTCGAAGAACCCGCTGTGCTGGCCGGAGAGCCCCTCGACCAGCCCCTGGAGCTCGTCCAGATCGCCGTCCGCCTCCAGCTGGGCGGCGATCGTGTCGATGGCGAGCCAGAAGATCATCGACTCCGGCGGCGGGGGCACGTCCGCCGCGCCGCGCTCGGCGAGCCAGACCCGGGCGAGGCCGCCCAGCTCCGCGTCGTCCAGCACCGCACGGACCGCGGGCTCCGCCTCCGCGCCGACCAGGGCGAGCGCCTGCTGGCAGTGCAGCCTGCGCAGCGGGGCCTGCTGGTCCGCGCCGCGTGCCGCGTCCAGCAGTTCGCCCGCGGCCCCGTCCGCGCCGCGGCGGGCGAGCCACTGCTCGACCTCGCTGCGCGCAGCTGCCTCCGGGTAGTACGCGATGCCGCCGAGGAGCGTGTCCGCGCCCTTGTCCGTGAGATCGCCGAGCGCCGGGGCATCGATGCCGGCCTCCAGCATCCGGGCCCGGATGCCGTACAGGCCGAGGGGGGTCAGCCGCACCATGCCGTACCGGCTGACGTCCTCGTCGTCGGCGGGCGGCTGGGCCTCCTCGCCCTCCTCGGCGAGCAGCGCCTCGTCCACCGGCCGGTAGGCGACGATCCCGATCGGTTCGAGAAGCCGGAACTGGTCGTCGAGGCGCATCATCGCCTCCGACACCTGTTCCAGGATGTCGTCGGTGGGCTCGCCCATGTCGTCGGGCACGATCATCGACGCGGCGAGCGCGGGCAGCGGTACGGGTGCCTCGCCCTCGCTGCCGTCGCCGACCGTGAGCAGATACAGGTTGCCGAGCACGCCGTCGAGGAATTCGGCTTCCGCCTCCGGGTCCCAGTCCAGGGCGTCGAAGTCGATCGAGCCGTCCTCGCCGACGAGATCGGCGAAGTCGTCGAAGACGGGTGCGGTGGCGTCGGCGTGCACTGCCTCCAGGCCGTCGAGCCAGATCGCGAGGACGTCCTGCGGGGAGCCGCCGGTCAGCAGCCCCAGGTTCTCGCCCGCGCTGACGGTCCCCTCGGCATCGTCTGCGGCGTCGTCCCCCTCCGGGTCGTGGACGTCGAGGAGCCCGGTGTCGACCGCGAGCCGCCACGCCTCACTGGCCTCCGCGGCACCGTCCTCGTCCGCCGCCAGCCCGAGGTGTTCGGCCGCGGCGGGCAGCTGCGCCTCGACGAGCTCCCCGCCGGCGCCGACCCGGGTCTCGGGTCCCGCCCAGCGGGCGAGTCGGACGGCCCGGGCGAGCAGCGGCGCGGCGAGCGCGTCCCGTGCCAGCTCCGCCTCGGGGTGCAGCCGTACCGGTGGCAGGGTGGGGCGCTCTGCGGACATCAGGTGGTTCTCCTCGGACGTACGGGGGTACGGGCTCGGACCGACCCGCAGGGGGCGGTGGTCCCAGGCCGACCAAGCGTAGACGCATTTCGCCCATGCCACTCGGTTCCCAGGACGGACGGCTGCCGGCCACCCGCCGGGCCTCGGCAACTGCCGTGCACAGCGGGGGAATCGACGCGTTCGGGCACCCCCTCATCCACTTCCCACGCTCCCCCGGAGCCCGTGCCGCCCCCCACATCGGCCACCCGAACCACCGCCGGTCCACAGGGCCCCGCACTTGCGCCCGTGGACCCCGGTCCTCGCCGGCTATGCGCCCGCCCGCAGACTGAGCGCGGGCGAGTAGCGGTGCACACCGCCGCCGATCACCCCGGGGTACGACTGCACCCGCTCCCACTGCGGTGTCTTCGACCCGACGCCGTCGCCGGGTGCGGTGAGCGCGTCGATGTGCGCCCGCGCGCTCGACCATTCCGCGTAATTGAGTACGCGGGTCCCGTCGACGCTCATATGGAAGTGCCCGGAGATACCGCCGGGGGCAGGTGCCGGATCCGTACCGAGCGCCTCGAACACGGTGTCCACCCAGTCCCGTTGACGTGCCTTGTCCGGCCCGTCGAACTCGACGTCGACGATCACGACGCATCCCGGCTCAGGGGTGTCGTCCTCGCTCGGTGCCGTGGAGCGGTAGAGCTCGTACGTGTGCAGCCAGAGCCGGCGGATCCCGGGCACGGCGGCATCGATGTCGGTGTTGCGGGCGTCCCGTCCGCTCGCGGCGAACTCCTGATATGCGCCCTCACCACTCCACTGCGAGTAGTGGAACAGCGTCTTCCCGTCGTCCCCCGCATGCACGGTGTACGAGAGAAGCCCCTGGTGCGGCCAGTCCCGGCTGCCCCACGCCTCACGGATGGCCTCGACCGCCTGCCGCTGCCGCGCGGGGGTACCGACGTCCCAGGTACTGGCCTTGACGAGGCCCACATCCCCCCGGGCGACATCGGGACGGGACTCGAACTGCACGCTCATGACGGCCCTCCTCACCGGGGCACCCCTGCGGTGCGCCGCTGACACCCACCCTGATACGTCAAGCACGCTTGAGGTCAACCACCGGCTTCACCGGAGCCCGGCGCAGGCCGGCCGCGCGACCGCACCGTATCCGGCTGCTGAGCGCTCAGGTGCCCGTGCCAGACTCCGGGGCGTGATCCTTCGTACCGCCACCCGCGCCGACCTGCCCGCCGTCCTCGCGCTCCTCGCCGACGAGAACCGGGTCGTCGACCCGGCCTCGGACGTGGTCGACGATGCGTACGAGAAGGCCTTCGCCGATATCGAGAGCGATCCGCGCAACGAGATACTTGTGCTGATGGACGGCGACACGGTGCTGGGCTGCCTGCAGGCCACGTACATACCGGGGCTCGGGAAGCGCGGCGAGGAGCGGGCGCTGATCGAGGCGGTGCGGATCAGGGCCGACCGGCGGGGCGACGGGCTGGGGCGCGAGCTGATGAAGCAGGCCGTCGACCGGGCCCGGCTGCGGGGGTGTGCGCTGGTGCAGCTGACCAGCAACAAGCGGCGTGCCGACGCGCACCGGTTCTACGAGACGCTGGGCTTCGACCGCAGCCACGAAGGTTTCAAGCTCGCCCTCTGAGCCGCCCCGGCGGCGCTACTGGGGCGACACGGTGCGCCAGGCGGTCATGTTCAGCTCGTCGAGCAGCCGTACGTCGCTCCCCTTCAGCGGGAACGCGCGCGCTTCCAGCCCCGGGGCCGGTGCGATCTCCAGCGCGTCGCCCTCGATGAGGTCGCCGCCGGTCGCGGTGGAGACCCACGCGAGCAGCGAGTGCAGAGTCTGCCCCGGCTTCAGCATGACCTCTTTCGGACCCGGGTCGGTTCCCATGTAGGAGGAGCCCGGGTTCACCTTGACCGGCAGCGGTTCGCCTTCGTCGTCCAGGACCCGGACTGACGGGTAGCCGTCGACCCGGTACGGCTTGCTGCCGCAGTTGGTGAGGGTGAGCCCCACGGCCCGGTGGCCCAGCGCCGCCTGCACCTCGCCCATGTCCACGACGAGGCCGGAGGACGGGCAGTCGGCCCGGGCGGCAGCGCTCGGCGGTGGGGCGGGGCTGGGCACGTCCCCGGTGGCGGGCGGGGTGCTGGACAGATCACCGGGCCGCAGCTTCTCCGCGTGCACCCGGCCGGGTGTGTGCGAGACGCTCGGCGTCGGCCCCGGCTCCCCCTCGCCCGCCGGAACGAGGAATCCGGCGCATCCCGACAGCGACAGGGCCAACGCCCCGGCCGTGCACACGGCCGCCACTCTTCGCGTCCCGTTCCCCGTACTCGCCGTTTCCCGCATGCTCATGCACCCGCCCCCGTATCGGCCTGTCGCATAGGTGTTCGATCATGCCAGAGCGCGGGCCGGGCTCCAATGACCATTGTTCAGCGTTCCTTCCTCTTCACCCCAAGAAGAACTAAGTAGACCTTTACGGTCCGGCCGTCCGACACTTCGGACATGACAGCATCCGTAGCCCCCTTCGGCCGCGCCCTCTGCGCCATGGTCACTCCGTTCACCGCCGACGGCGACCTGGACCTGGACGCGGCCGGGAAGCATGCCGCCGACCTCGTCGCCGACGGCTGCGACGGCCTGGTGCTCAGCGGGACCACCGGCGAGTCCCCGACCACCACCGACGCCGAGAAGACCGCACTGCTGCGCGCGGTCCGGGAAGCCGTCGGCGACGGCGTACCGCTCGTCGCGGGGGTCGGCAGTGCGGACACCCGGCACACCGTGCAGCTGGCGCAACAGGCCGAACAGGCGGGCGCGGACGGGCTGTTGGTCGTGACGCCGTACTACAGCAGACCCCCGCAGGCCGCCGTCGAGGCGCACTTCGGGCGCGTCGCCGACGCCACCGGCATTCCGCTGATGCTGTACGACATCCCCGGCCGCACCGGCACCCGGATCGAGCCGGCGACCCTGCTGCGGCTGGCCGGGCACCCGCGCATCGTGGCGGTGAAGGACTGCGCGTACGACCTGCTCGGCTCGACAAAGGTGATCGGCGCGACCTCGCTCGCGTACTACTCGGGCTGTGAGGAGCTCAACCTGCCGCTGTACGCGGTGGGTGCGGCAGGCTATGTCAGCACGGTCGCCAATGTGGCGCCCCGCCAACTGCGGGCGGTTCTCGACGCGTTCGACGCCGGGGACACCGCGGAGGCCGCCCGGCTCAATCTGCTGACCGTGCCGCTGGCCGAACTGATGATGGCGTCGGGTCTGCCCGGCACCGTGACGGCCAAGGCACTGCTCGACGCGGGCCCGGTCCGGGAACCGCTGCAGCCCGCCGGGCGCGAGGCGACCGACGGGCTGCGCAGGGCGTACGAGGAACTCCTCGCCGCTACAGGCTAGTTGTGGTTGTGCAGGACGTCGTTCAGACCGTCCCACACCGCGTTGTTCGGGCGGGCCTCGACGGCGCCGGTGACCGAGTTGCGGCGGAAGAGGATGTTCGAGGCGCCGGAGAGCTCGCGCGCCTTGACGATCTGGCCGTCCGGCAGCGTGATGCGCGTACCGGCGGTGACGTACAGACCGGCCTCGACGACGCACTCGTCACCGAGCGCGATCCCGACGCCGGCCTCGGCGCCGATCAGGCAGCGCTCGCCGATGACGATGCGCTCCTTGCCGCCGCCGGAGAGGGTGCCCATCGTGGAGGCGCCGCCACCGATGTCGGAGCCGTTGCCGACGACGACGCCCGCGGAGATACGGCCCTCGACCATCGACGTGCCGAGGGTCCCGGCGTTGAAGTTGACGAAGCCCTCGTGCATGACGGTCGTACCGGCGGCGAGGTGCGCGCCGAGCCTGACCCGGTCGGCGTCGGCGATCCGGACACCCTTCGGTGCGACGTAGTCCGTCATCCGGGGGAATTTGTCGACCGAGGTGACCTGGAGGTGCAGGCCGTCGGCGCGGGCGTTCAGCCGCACGTGCTCCAGGTCGTCGACGGCGACCGGACCCAGCGACGTCCAGGCGACGTTGGTGAGGAGGCCGAAGACGCCGTCCAGGTTCTGGCCGTGCGGCTGGACGAGGCGGTGCGAGAGGAGGTGCAGGCGCAGGTACGCGTCGTGCGCATCGAGCGGCTTGTCGTCGAGCGAGGCGATGACCGTACGGACGGCGACGATCTCGACACCGCGACGGGCGTCCACGCCGATGGCCTTGGCCGCACCCTCACCGAGCAGGTTCACGGCGAGGTCGGGGGTGAGCCGCTCGGTTCCGGCCGGGCCGGGCTCGGCGGTGAGCGCGGGGGCGGGGTACCAGGTGTCGAGAACGGAACCGTCGCCGGCGATGGTGGCGAGGCCGGCGGCGACGGCGCCGGTGGTGCGAGAAGTCGTGTCGGTCATGACACGAAACCTAACCGGCGAGGCCCCGCCGGAGCCAACCGGTCTCGCCGGACGGTCACCGCGCAGCCCCCGCCGGCCTGGCACGATCCGCTCACCCGGACTGTGCCTGCCGTACGGGTGGCGCCTGCCCGGCAGGCGCGTCGCGCACCGGCCCCCGCGCGGTTCCCGGCCCGGGCCCTCTCAGCCGCCGCGCCGCCAGCACCGCGAAGCCCGCGCCGCCCGCCAGCAACGCACAGGCCGGCCAGAGCAGCTGCGGCGCGGTGGCGTAGAGCGCGCCGCCGAGCGGTGGCGCCAGCACCTGCCCGCTGATGGAGGCGCCCGCGTACAGACTCTGGAAGCGGCCCTGCGCATGGGCGGGCGCCTGGTCGGCGACGTACGCCGTGGCGGTGGTCTTGTAGAGGATCTCGCCCGCGGTCACCGACGCCATCATGGTGACGGCGAACAGCACCCCCGCCCCCGGGATCAGCGCCGCGAACCCCAGCCCCACCAGCAACAGACCGGCGCCGACGATGCGCAGCGGCGCCCGTCGGCGCAGCGCGTGCGTCACGGGGAGTTCGAGGCAGAGGATGACGCCGCCGTTGATGGCGAGCAGCCAGCCGTAGAACTGGGTGCTGCGGCCGTGATCGGCGAGGAAGACCGGCAGGGTCGAGTACTGCTGCCGGTAGACGAGGTCCACGCAGAGGATCGCGGCGAGCAGCACCGGCACCGCCGGCCTGGCCCGCAGCTCCCGCCGGAGCCCGGGCGCGTCGGGGTTGTGGACCGGCCGGGTGTGTACGGTGCCGCGCGCCGGGAGCACCTTCGATGCGTACACGGCGAAGAGCAGCGTCCCCAGGCCGTCGACGACGAACAGGCAGTCGTACGAGAAGTGGGCGGCGACCAGCGCGCCGAGCGGTGGGCCGACGGTGAAGCCCGCGTTGCCGCCGGCACGCATCACGGCGAAGCTCTGGCGTCGGCCGCCCTCGGGCACGGAGACGGCGACGAGTGCGGAGTTGGCGGCGCGTACGACGCCGGCCGCGTACTGCGCGAGCGGCAGCACCCCGTACATCGCCGCGACCGGCAGGACCGGCAGGGTGACGAGCGCCGCACCGCTCACCAGCGCGCCGGCGAGGAGCATCCGGCGGTGGCCGTAGTGGTCGCCGAACCAGCCGCCGGTGAAGTTCCCGGCGACCAGGCCGACCCCGCCGATGCCCGCGATCACTCCGGCCTGCGGGACGGTCAGTTCGCGCGGTCCGGTCAGATAGACGAAGAGATAGATGAAGGTGAAGCTGACGACTCCGTTGAGGAAGGCGCCGAAGGCCAACATCCGCACCGTCCGCGGCACGTTCCGCAGCATCCCCATCCGCAGCACCCCCCAGTGAGTTCCCCTTGGGAACGGACTATGGCAGCATGCTTTCCGCGGGTCAATCCAGCCATGGCCGACCCGGGGAAGAGAACGGAAGAAGACGAAGCAATGCCGCAGCGCACCAGCCTGGCCGACGCCGACTGCGCGATCGCCCAGGCCCTCGATGTCGTCGGCGACTGGTGGACCCTGCTGATCGTGCGGGACACAGCGCGCGGGGTGACCCGCTTCGACGCGCTCCAGCAGGAGCTGGGCATGTCCCGCAAGGTGCTCACCGAGCGGCTGCGCCTGCTGGTCGACGCGGGCGTACTGACCCGGGAGCCGTACCAGGACCGCCCGGCCCGGTACGAGTACCGGCTCACCCCGCGCGGCCGGGCGCTGCTGCCTGTGCTGATCGCGCTCCAGGACTGGGGCGACACCTGGGTGACGGGAGACGGAGAGACGATGGCGACGACGACGGAGGCGTCCCGGGAGGCGGCGCGGGTGCACGCCTTGGTGGGCACGCGCCTGCCCGAGCTGCAACTGCTCGACAGCTACGGTGTGTTGAGCGACCCGGTCGCCGACACCCCGTACACCGTCCTGTACTGCTTTCCGGGCGCGTACGCCCGTCGGGACGCCTATCCGCCCGGCTGGGCGGAGATCCCGGGCGCGCGCGGCTGCACCCTCGAATCCTGTACGTACCGCGACCAGTTGGCCGAGTTCACGGCGGCGGGGGCGAGCGTGCACGGAGTCTCCACCCAACGCCAGGACGAGCAGCGGGCGTTCGCGGACGCGGAAGGACTGCGCTTCTCGCTGCTGTCCGACGCGGAGCTGGAGCTGGCGGCAGCGCTGCGCCTGCCGACGTTCCGGGTCGCGGGGGTCAGCCGGCTGAAGCGGCTGACGCTGGTGGTGGACCGGGACCGGACAGTCCGCGAGGCGCTGTATCCGATCACGGACATCGAGGCGAGCGTGCGGGCGGCACTGACGGCGGTCGGCGGCTGAACCGGCCGGTCGCCCCGGTCGGCCGATGAGCGATGCGGCGACGCCCGGCCCGGACCTGACCTGCCCTGCCCTGCCCTGGCCGCCGGGTCAGCCGATGATCCGGGCCAGCATCTCCCGCGCGTACGCCGCGTCGTACGTCCCGCCTGTCAGCAGGACCTGCAGACAGATCCCGTCCATCAGCGCGATCAACGCCCGCGCGGTGGCCGGCTCGGTGCGTCCCGCGAGCAGTTCCGCGGTGCCGTCCGTCCACTCGGCGGCGACGGGCCGCAGCGCGGGCCGGCGCAGCGCCGCAAGATACAGCTCGTACTCCAGCTCCGGTCGCCCGCGCCCGCCGGAGAACCACTCCCCCAGCAGCCGGGCCATCTCCTCGGCGAGGTCCGCGTCCGGCGCGAGGAGCGCCTCGCTCTCCCGCATGGCGCGGGCGAAGTTCTCGTTCGACCGGCGCAGTGCGGCGATCAGCAGCTCGTCGAGCGAGGCGAAGTGATACGTCGTCGAGCCCAGCGGCACATCGGCCTCGGCGGCGACGGAGCGATGACTGAGCCCCGCGATGCCCTTTGCGCCCACCACCCGGATCGCCGCGTCGATGATGCGGCCGCGGCGCTCGGGGTCGTAACGGCGGGCCATCAGTGGGCTCCGCCCAGGTTCAGCACCACCACACCGGCGATGACCAGGGCGATGCCCGCCACCTTGACCGGGTTGCCGGACTCGCCCATGAACAGGACCCCTATGGTGGCGACCGCGGCCGTGCCGATCCCGGCCCAGATGGCGTACGCGGTACCCATGGAGAGTGTCTTCAGGGTCTGTGCGAGCAGCGAGAAGGCCAGCAGATAGCCGACGACGGTGATGAGCGAGGGCCACAGCCGGGTGAAACCCTCGCTGTACTTCATGGCCGTGGTACCGGCCACCTCCGCCGCGATGGCTGCGGCCAGCAGTCCGTATCCCATATGTACGAGTGTACGCATCGTTGCGTACATCTGTACACAACGGTTGGCCGGACCCGGAGCCCCTGGCCCGCAGCGGCCGGTGCCGCCGGCCGGGATCCGCTCCCGGGCCCGGACCGCTACGGTGTCCCGACCGGCACAGAGCAACGACAACAGACAACGGAGCAGCAGTGGCGCAGGACGCAGGGTGGGGCGGCGGTGTGCCCGGGGGCGGCACACCGTACGGAGGAGCGCCGTACGGGGGGCCTCCCGGGCCACCGGGATGGGGCGGCGGCTGGATGCCGCCGCCGAAGCCCGGGGTGATACCGCTCCGGCCCCTCAACCTCGGGGACATACTCGGTGGGGCCTTCTCCACGATGGGCCGCTACTGGAAGCAGCTGTTCGGCGTGGGCGCGGCCGTGTACGGCGGGGCGCTGGTCGTGGTCGGGGCGGCGGTCGCGATCGCGTACTCCGCGGTCAGTGACCCTCTGCACCGGGTCATCGCGCTCTCCTCGGAGGAGAGCCCCAGCACGGAGGACATCGTGCCGCTGGTGATCGCCTTCGGCGCCGTCTGGCTGGTGGCCGTCCTGGTGCTGATGACCGCCACGGCGATGATGTACGCGACGGTTCCGGCGGTTCTGCAGGACGCGGTTCTGGGCCGGCCGACCACCTTCGGCATCATCTGGCGCCGGGCCTGGGCGCGGGTCCCGGCCGTGATCGGCACGGTGCTCCTGACCTCCCTGGTCGCGGTGATCCCGATGGTGCTCATGATGGTCGCCTTCATCGCCATGACGATCGCCTTCATCACCCTGGACAGCGGATCCGGCAGCGGGGTGGCGATCGCGGTGGGCATCCTGGGGGTCCTGGCCACCGCCCCGTTGGCGATCTGGCTCTGGGTGAAGTTCTCGCTGGCCCCCGCGGCCGCGGTCTTCGAGGGGCAGCGCCCGATCGCCGCGCTGCGCCGCTCGTCGCAGCTGGTGCGTGGTGACTGGTGGCGCATCTTCGGCATCTCGCTGCTGGCCATGGTCATGGCGGCCGTGGCGAGCTACATCATCCAGCTGCCGTTCTCGATCCTCGGCATGTTCCCCGGCATGATCGGCATGGAGAGCCTGGGCTCCGACCCGAATCCGACAGCGGTCATTGTCGCCATGAGCGGCTACCTGGTGGTATCACTGCTGGGCCAGCTGGTCGGCCAGCTCGTCTCGGCGACGTTCCCGCAGCTGGTGACCGGGCTGCTGTATGTGGACCGCCGGATGCGCAACGAGAATCTGGGGCCGGTGCTCGCCGAAGCCGCTGCCGTACCCCCGCAGTTCGGCCCGTGAGCACGGGTCGGGCCCGTGCACACGGGCCCGACCCGGGTTCCGGTGCAGGCGGCTCTCAGTCGATGAGCGAGTTCTTCGGGCTCAGCACGCAGAATTCGTTCCCCTCGGGGTCCGCCAGCACCACCTAGCTCGCATCGGCGCGCTGGCCGACGTCCAGCCGGGTGGCCCCGAGGCCGATGATCCGCGCAGCCTCCACGGCCTGGTCGTCGGGGGCGAGATCGATGTGGAGCCGGTTCTTGACCGCCTTCTCCTCCGGTACGGGGACGAAAGTGATGCCGGGCACGGCGTCCTTGTCGGCGCCGATGACGATTTCGTCGTCGGCTTCGAAGAGCACCTTCCAGTCGAGCACCCGGCACCAGAACCGGGCCTGCGACGGCAGATCGTGGGCGTCGACGACGATGGAGTAAAAGGAAACGGCCAAGACCGCGGGTCTGCCCGGTGGTCATGGCCGTTCGCCATGACGAAACGCGAAGTCGCGCCCGTTCGTCAGCTGTTGACGGTGAACCAGACGGAACGGGACTTCTTCCACTCGGCGTGGTCGAGGTCCTTCGCCTCCGTGCCGTCCCCGTACAGATCGGCAGAGCCGGCGTCCGTGATCAGCTGCGCCCGCGCACCCGGCGCCGTCAGGTCCGGCACGTCGACGACGGCCTCCCAGCCGCCCGGGTCGGCGGTCGGCAGATCGGCCCGCTTGACCGGCGCGCGTCCGGCGACGCCGTCCCACGAGTAGAGGGCGTACGGGTCGGAGTTGTCATCGGCCGCCCAGGAACCGGCCACGATCAGGTACTGGTCGGCGGCGTTCTTCCGGATGTCCCGGATGCTGAGCCCGCCGAGGTCCAGCTCGATCGGCGTGCCGATGACCGCCTTCGCCCCGCTCCCGGCCACCTTGTCGAAGTTGGTGACGGGCACGATCAGCGCCTTGCCGCCCTCGCTCGGCGGTACGAGCGGCGCCCGGAAGCCGAGGTACGCGGTGGTGGTCGAGCTGGGCGCGAACTCCAGGCCCTCGATGTTGAACCCGTCGATCTGCTTGGGCACTTGACCGCTCCCCGTACCCGCGGCGAAGCCGTACCGGTTGCCGTTCGCCTTGTCCCAGGCGACGAGGTCGTCCCGGAGCTTCTTGTACGAGCCGCCGACCGTCAGCTGGGTGGCGGCGCCCGACCCGGTCACCGTCGTGGTGAAGACGGTGTTGCGGTCGGACTTGTACTCGCCGTCCTTGTTGTTGCCGAGCGAACCGGTCCAGTAGATGGTGTTCCCGACGCGGGTCGCGCCCTCGATGTCGATCTCCTTGTCCGCCCCGAGCGCCGAGCCGACGTCCCAGCTCCTCACAGGCGCACCGGATGCCGAACGGCTGTACAGCCGCAGCGTGTTGGACTCGTCGTCGGCCACCACCGCATAACCGCCCCCGACATCGACGGCGGCCGAGGCGTCGGAGGACCCGGTGAGGTAGCGCGTGTCGGCCGAGTTCTGCACAGCGGCGGACGCGGCGTAGTGCAGCGTCTTGGTGGCGGTCTTGCCGCCGAGCCCGGTGACCTTGATCGTGAGGTCCGTGTAGCCCCGCGCGTGCGCGGCGACCGCGAGTTGCCGGGTGGCGCCGGTCCCCGTCACGGTCACATCACCGGTTCCGGCGACGGACGACTTGGAACTGGCGGACGCCGCCACACCGAGCGCGGTGACATCTGCGCCGCTCTGCGCGACGGTGACGGTGACCACGGGGTCGCCGGTCGCTCCGACGGCGCCGGAGAGGTAGGCGGCCGACAGAGTGATCGTCGGAGTCCCGTAAGTCGCGGCGTCCGCAGGGGTGTTGAGCCCCACGGTGGCCAGCGCAAGAACGCCGGCCGCGGCGGTGGCCGCCCGACGGTTCCGGAGCGAAAGCTGATGCAGCACAGCGTGCCTCTCGTCGGCGTGATGTCGAGGAGTAGGCTCCGGTTCCCGCGCCAACGGCGGACACACACTGTGCGTCCCGCAGACGAACAACGCCGAACGGCCCCCGGCGGAAGCCGGGGGCCGTTCGGCCATGCACATGGCTCAGACGTTGAAGCCGAGCGCACGCAGCTGCTCGCGCCCGTCGTCCGTGATCTTGTCCGGGCCCCACGGCGGCATCCAGACCCAGTTGATCCGCAGCTCACTGACGATGCCGTCGGTCGCGGACTTCGCCTGGTCCTCGATGACATCGGTCAGCGGGCAGGCCGCGGACGTCAGCGTCATGTCGAGGGTGGCGATGTTGGCGTCGTCGATGTGGATACCGTAGATCAGGCCCAGGTTGACGACGTCGATGCCCAGTTCGGGGTCGACGACGTCGTACAGGGCCTCGCGGACCTCCTCCTCGGAGGCCGGCTTGGTGGTGAGAGTCTCGTTGTCGCTCATGCCGTCTTCCCTTCGGACAGCGCCTGCGCCGTCGCATCCTTCCACGCCATCCAGCTCAGCAGCGCGCACTTGACCCGGGCCGGGTACTTCGAGACACCGGCGAACGCGACCGCGTCCTCCAGCACCTCCTCCATCGCGTCGTCCGGCTCCAGCTGGCCCTTCGACTGCATCAGCTCCAGGAAGGCCTCCTGGATCTTCTGCGCCTCGCCCAGCTCCTTGCCGACCAGCAGATCGTTCAGCACGGAGGCGGAGGCCTGGCTGATGGAACAGCCCTGACCCTCGTACGACACGTCGGCGATGGTCTCGCCGTCGTACTTCACCCGGAGCGTGATCTCGTCGCCGCACGTCGGGTTGACGTGGTGCACCTCGGCGTCGCCGTCCCGCAGGCCGCGCCCGTGGGGGTGCTTGTAGTGGTCCAGGATCACTTCCTGGTACATCGAATCAAGCTTCACCAGTCAACCCTCAGCCGAAGAAGTTCCGTACGTGCTCCAGACCGTCCACCAGGGCGTCGACCTCGGCAGGCGTGGAGTACAGATAGAACGACGCTCGCGTCGTCGCAGGAATTCCGTACCGCAGGCAGACCGGCCGTGCGCAGTGGTGTCCGACCCGGACCGCGATGCCCTGCTCGTCGAGGACCTGGCCCACGTCGTGCGGGTGGATGTCGCCGAGCGTGAACGAGATCGTGGCGCCGCGGTCCTCCGCGGTGGCCGGACCGATGATCTTGAGGTCCGGGACCTCCAGGAGACGCTTCACCGCGTACTCGGTGATCGCGTGCTCGTGCTGGAAGATCTTGTCCATGCCGATCGCCGAGAGGTAGTCCACGGCCGCGCCGAGGCCGACGGCCTGCGCGATCGGGGGCGTACCCGCCTCGAACTTGTGCGGCGCCGGGGCGTATGTCGACGAGTGCATCGACACGGTCTCGATCATCTCGCCACCACCGAGGAACGGCGGCAGGTCCTCCAGCAGCTCGTGGCGGCCCCAGAGCACACCGATGCCGGTCGGGCCGACCATCTTGTGACCGGTGAAGGCCACGAAGTCGGCCTGCAGCGCCTGCACGTCGAGCACCATGTGCGGGGCGGCCTGCGACGCGTCGATGCAGACCAGCGCGCCGACCTGCTGGGCGCGGCGGATGATCTTCTCGACCGGGTTGATCGTGCCCATGATGTTGGAGACCAGCGTGAAGGAGACGATCTTCGTCTTCTCCGTGATGATCTCGTCAATGTTGGACAGGTCGAGGCGGCCGTCGTCGGTGATGCCGAACCACTTCAGCTTCGCGCCGGTGCGCTGCGAGAGCAGCTGCCACGGCACGATGTTGGAGTGGTGCTCCATCTCCGTGATGACGATCTCGGTCTCGTGGTCCACCCGGTAGGGCTCGTCGGCCCAGCCGAGCATGTTCGCCACCAGGTTGAGCGACTCCGAGGCGTTCTTGGTGAAGATCACCTCGTTGCGGCTCGGCGCGTTGATGAACGCGGCGACCTTGTCACGGGCGCCTTCGTACAGCGCCGTGGCCTCCTCCGCGATCGTGTACACACCTCGGTGGACGTTGGCGTTGTGCCGCTCGTAGTACTCGTTGAGAGCGTCGAGCACCTGGCGCGGCTTCTGCGAAGTCGCCGCGCTGTCCAGGTAAACGATCTTCTTCCCGTCGTGGACCGTACGATCCAGCAGGGGGAAGTCCTTGCGGATCGCCTCGGTGTCGAGGAGGCCCGGCAGCTGTGTCACGCGGAAGCGCCACCCTTCACATATGCCTCGTAGCCCTCGTTCTCCAGCTTGTCGGCGAGCTCGGCGCCGCCGGACTCGGCGATACGGCCGTTGGCGAAGACGTGCACGAAGTCGGGCTTGATGTAACGGAGGATCCGCGTGTAGTGCGTGATCAGCAGCGTGCCGACCTCGCCGGTCTCGCGGACCCGGTTGACGCCCTCGGAGACGACGCGCAGGGCGTCGACGTCCAGGCCGGAGTCGGTCTCGTCGAGGATCGCGACCTTCGGCTTGAGGAGCTCCAGCTGAAGGATCTCGTGGCGCTTCTTCTCACCGCCGGAGAAGCCCTCGTTGACGTTGCGCTCGGCGAACGCCGGGTCCATCTGGAGGTCGGCCATCGTCTCCTTGACCTCCTTCACCCAGGTACGCAGCTTGGGCGCCTCGCCGCGGACGGCGGTGGCGGAGGTACGCAGGAAGTTGGAGACCGAGACACCGGGGATCTCGACCGGGTACTGCATGGCCAGGAAGAGGCCGGCGCGGGCGCGCTCGTCGACGGTCATCGCCAGGACGTCCTCGCCGTCCAGGGTCACCGTGCCGCTGGTGATCGTGTACTTGGGGTGACCTGCGAGGGAGTACGCGAGGGTCGACTTGCCGGACCCGTTGGGGCCCATGATGGCGTGGGTCTCGCCCTGCTTCACGATCAGGTCGACGCCCTTGAGGATCTCCTTCGTGGCGTTGTCGGCCTCGACGGAGACGTGCAGGTCGCGGATTTCAAGCGTTGCCATGGGTGACTCAGGACTCCTGGGTGACGGAGACGAGCACATCGTCCCCTTCGATCTTGACGGGGTATACGGGGACGGGGCGCGTCGCGGGAAGGCCGGACGGCTTACCGGTGCGCAGGTCGAAGCTGGAGCCGTGCAGCCAGCACTCGATCATGCAGTCCTCGACCTCTCCCTCGGACAGTGAGACGTTCGCGTGCGAGCAGATGTCGTTGATCGCGAACACCTCGCCCTCGGTGCGGACCAGGGAGACCGGCGTACCGTCGAGCTCCACCCGCTTCGGGGTGTCCTCCTCCAGCTCGCTCAGCGCACAGACTTTGACGAAGGCCATCAGACGGAAGCCTTCAGCTCGGCCTCGATCTTGTCGAGCAGACGGGCCTCGACGTCCGGCAGACCGATCTGCTGGACGAGCTCGGCGAAGAAGCCGCGCACGACGAGTCGGCGGGCGTCCTCGGCCGGGATGCCGCGGGACATCAGGTAGAAGAGCTGCTCGTCGTCGAAGCGGCCGGTGGCGGAGGCGTGACCGGCGCCGACGATCTCGCCGGTCTCGATCTCCAGGTTCGGCACGGAGTCGACCCGCGCACCGTCCGTGAGAACCAGGTTGCGGTTCATCTCGTACGTGTCGGTGCCCTCGGCCTTGGCCTGGATGAGCACGTCACCGATCCATACGGCGTGCGCGTCCTGGCCCTGCAGCGCGCCCTTGTAGACGGCGTTGGACTTGCAGTGCGGGGTGTTGTGGTCGACCAGGAGGCGGTGCTCCTGGTGCTGGCCCTTGTCGGTGAAGTACAGACCGAAGAGCTCGGCCTCGCCGCCGGTGCCCGCGTAGGCGACCCGCGGGTGGAGCCGGACCAGGTCGCCGCCGAAGGTGACGACGATCGACTTGAAGGTGGCGTCCCGGCCGATCAGCGCGTTGTGCTGAGCAGCGTGGACGGCGGTGTCGTCCCAGTCCTGGACGGAGACGACGGTGAGCTTCGCGCCGTCACCGAGGACGTACTCGACGTTGCCGGCGACGACCGCGTCACCGGTGTGGTCGATGACGACGACGGCCTCGGCGAAGGCTCCCAGCTCGACGACCTGGTGGGCGTAGGCCACACCGCCCTCGCCGTGCACGGCGATCCGGATCGGCTCGGTGAGCACGGCCTCCTTGGCGACCGTGATGACCGAGGCCTGCTCGAAGGACGAGTACGCCTGGGCGGCGACGCGGTCCACCGGGGTGCCGGCCCGGCCGAGCCGGGCGTCGTCACGGCCGACGGTCTCGATGGTGACGCCCTCGGGGGCCTCCACCGCGACCTTGACGGCGCCACCGGTCGCGACGGCGGTGCCGTCGTGCAGCCCGCGCAGCCGCTCCAGCGGCGTGAACCGCCACTCCTCCTCGCGGCCGTGCGGCACCGGGAAGTCCGCTACGTCGAAGGACGGGGGCGCGCTCATGCGCGTGGCGACGGTCGACTCGGCGGCCACCGCGATGGACCCGGTGGTGGTGGACCCCGCCGGAATGTTCTGAGCCTCAGCCATGGCTGTCGTAGTGCTCGCTTTCTCTGTCAAAAGTCGGGGGATTCGGTCGTCAGGCTGTGCTAGCCGACCGAACCCTCCATCTGCAGCTCGATCAGCCGGTTGAGCTCAAGCGCGTACTCCATGGGCAGCTCGCGCGCGATGGGCTCGACAAAGCCACGCACGATCATGGCCATGGCCTCGAACTCGGTCAGACCGCGGCTCATCAGGTAGAAGAGCTGGTCCTCGGAGACCTTGGAGACGGTGGCCTCGTGACCCATGGACACGTCGTCCTCGCGGACGTCCACGTACGGGTACGTGTCGGAGCGGGAGATCGTGTCGACCAGGAGCGCGTCGCACAGCACGTTGGACTTGGAGCCCGCGGCGCCCTCGCCGATCTCGACCAGACCGCGGTACGAGGTACGGCCGCCGCCTCGCGCCACCGACTTGGAGACGATGTTGGAGGAGGTGTTCGGCGCCATGTGGACCATCTTGGATCCGGCGTCCTGGTGCTGGCCCTCGCCCGCGAAGGCGATGGAGAGCGTCTCGCCCTTGGCGTGCTCGCCCATCAGGTAGACGGCCGGGTACTTCATGGTGACCTTGGAGCCGATGTTGCCGTCGACCCACTCCATGGTCGCGCCCTCGTACGCCACGGCGCGCTTGGTGACCAGGTTGTAGACGTTGTTCGACCAGTTCTGGATCGTCGTGTAGCGGCAGCGGCCGCCCTTCTTCACGATGATCTCGACGACGGCGGAGTGCAGCGAGTCCGAGGAGTAGATCGGCGCGGTGCAGCCCTCGACGTAGTGGACGTAGGCGTCCTCGTCGACGATGATCAGCGTCCGCTCGAACTGGCCCATGTTCTCCGTGTTGATACGGAAGTAGGCCTGCAGCGGGATGTCGACGCGGACACCCTTCGGCACGTAGATGAACGAGCCACCGGACCACACGGCCGAGTTCAGCGAGGCGAACTTGTTGTCGCCGACCGGGATGACGGTGCCGAAGTACTCCTTGAAGAGCTCCGGGTGCTCCTTCAGCGCGGTGTCCGTGTCGAGGAAGATGACGCCCTGCTCCTCCAGGTCCTCACGGATCTGGTGGTAGACGACCTCGGACTCGTACTGCGCGGCGACACCGGCGACCAGGCGCTGCTTCTCCGCCTCCGGGATACCGAGCTTGTCGTACGTGTTCTTGATGTCCTCGGGCAGGTCCTCCCAGGACTCCGCCTGCTTCTCGGTGGACCGCACGAAGTACTTGATGTTGTCGAAGTCGATGCCCGACAGGTCCGAGCCCCAGTTCGGCATGGGCTTCTTGTCGAACAGACGCAAGCCCTTGAGGCGGAGCTTCAGCATCCACTCGGGCTCGTTCTTCTTGGCCGAGATGTCGCGTACGACAGCCTCGGAGAGGCCGCGCTTGGCCGCCGCGCCTGCCGCGTCGGAGTCGGCCCAGCCGAATTCGTACGTACCCAGACCCTCGAGCTCAGGGTGGGCAGTCTCCGTGGGGAGCGTCATGCGGGGTTCCTCCCGGCCGTGTTTGCAGATGCTGATGTGGTGGTCTGTGCGGTTGCGGGTCCGCCGCGCGGTACGAACGTCGTGCACACCCCGTCGCCGTGAGCGATGGTGGCCAGACGCTGCACATGGGTCCCGAGCAGGCTGGAGAAGATCTCCGTCTCCGCCTCGCACAGCTGCGGGAACTGCTCGGCGACATGTGCGACCGGGCAGTGGTGCTGGCACAGCTGCTCGCCCTGCTGAGGGCCCGGCGCGCTTCGCGCCGTAGCAGCGTACCCGTCGGCCGACAAGGCCTTGGCCAGCGCCTCTGTGCGCTTCTCGGGGTCCGCCGCGTCGATCGTCTTGCGGTAGGCCACCGACTGGGCGGCGGCCCTGGCGCGGACGAAGGCGACGACTGCTTCGTCGCCCGCGGTCTCGGCGATCCAGCGAAGAGCGTCGGCGGCAAGCTTGTCGTACGACTGGTCGAAGGCGTCCCGGCCACAGTCGGTCAGTGCGAACACCTTGGCCGGACGGCCGCGGGTCCGCGCCCCGTACACCCGCTGTTCGCGGGCTTCGACGACACCGTCGGAGACGAGGGCGTCGAGATGGCGGCGGACGGCGGCCTGGGTCAGCCCGAGGCGCTTCGCCAGATCGGCGACGGTGGACGGGCCGTGGTCCAGGATGGAGCGCGCGACCCGGTTGCGCGTCGAGCGCTCTCCGGTCGCGAGTTCCTCCTGACGAGCCTCGCCCTGGTATTTCACAACGCCATTGTTGCGTAATTCCTCCGGCCCTGACAACCACGGTCCGAAACGATCAATGGTGGAGTTCGTCACTTAGGGTTACCTAATTCGGCCCCGGGGGACTCGCCCGCCGCGCCGCTGCCTAGACTTACCGGCCATGAAGAACGAGCCGGTCGTGCAGATCCGTGGCCTGGTGAAGCGGTACGGCACCAAGACCGCCGTGGACGGCCTCGACCTGGGCATACGCACCGGTGCGGTCACCGCCGTCCTCGGTCCCAACGGTGCCGGCAAGACCACCACGATCGAGACCTGCGAGGGCTACCGCCGGCCCGACGCGGGCACCGTCCGCGTCCTCGGTCTCGACCCGGTCGCCGACGCCGCCGAGCTCCGTCCCCGGATCGGCGTGATGCTGCAGTCGGGTGGTGTCCACTCCGGAGCACGCGCCGACGAGATGCTCCGCCACATGGCGAAACTCCACGCCCACCCGCTGGACGTCGACGCCCTGATCGAGCGCCTCGGCCTCGGCAGCTGCGGCCGTACGACCTACCGGCGCCTCTCCGGCGGCCAGCAGCAGCGGCTCGCCCTGGCGATGGCCGTCGTCGGCCGCCCCGAGCTGGTGTTCCTGGACGAGCCGACCGCGGGCCTCGACCCGCAGGCCCGCCGCTCCACCTGGGATCTCGTACGGGAACTGCGCTCCGACGGTGTGTCGGTCGTCCTCACCACCCACTTCATGGACGAGGCCGCGGAGCTCGCCGACGACGTCGCCATCGTCGACGCGGGCCGGGTCATCGCCCAGGGCAGCCCGGAGACGCTCTGCCGCGGCGGCGCCGAGAACACCCTGCGCTTCACCGGCCGCCCCGGTCTCGACCTCGGCTCGCTGCTGAAGGCGCTGCCCGACGGCACGCAGGCGGCCGAGCTCACCACCGGCGCGTACCGCATCACCGGCCAGGTCGACCCGCAGCTGCTGGCCACCGTCACCTCCTGGTGCGCGCAGCACGGCGTGATGCCGGACGGCATCTCCGTCGAGCGCCACACCCTGGAGGACGTCTTCCTGGAACTGACCGGCAAGGAGCTGCGCGCATGAGCGCCGGTACGTACACCCCGCGGCCCGGTGCCGCCCCGCTGCCCCGCATGATCGGCGCACAGGCCGCGCTGGAGACGCGGATGCTGCTGCGCAACGGCGAGCAGCTGCTCCTGACGGTGATCATTCCGACGCTGCTGCTGGTGCTGTTCAGCGCGGTCGACATCGTGGACACCGGCGCGGGCAGGTCCGTCGACTTCCTGGCGCCCGGCATTCTCGCGCTGGCCGTCATGTCCACCGCCTTCACCGGCCAGGCGATCGGCACCGGCTTCGAGCGGCGCTACGGCGTGCTCAAGCGGCTCGGTGCCTCACCGCTGCCCCGTTGGGGTCTGATGACCGCCAAGACCCTCTCCGTGCTGGTCACCGAGGTGCTGCAGGTCGTGCTGCTGACGGCGATCGCGTTCGCGCTCGGCTGGTCGCCGCACGGCAGCCCGTTCGCCGTCCTGCTGCTCCTCGTGCTCGGCACCGCGGCCTTCTCCGGGCTCGGGCTGCTGATGGCCGGGACGCTGAAGGCGGAGGCGACGCTCGCCGCCGCCAATCTGGTCTTCCTGCTGCTGCTGGTCGGCGGCGGGGTCATCGTGCCGCTGGACAAGTTCCCGGGCGCGGTGCAGTCGGCGCTCGGACTGCTGCCGATCGCTGCCCTGTCGGACGGACTGCGGGACGTGCTCCAGCACGGTGCCTCGATGCCGTGGCGGGATCTCGGGATCCTCGCGGTCTGGGCGGTGCTCGGGCTGGGCGCGGCGGCGAAGTTCTTCCGCTGGGAGTGACCGTGGAGGACCGCTCCGGCCCGCCGGTTCGGGGTAACTCGTCCCCCTCGTGAAAGCTTGCACAAGCCGCCGCTTACGATGGTGCGCGTGCCCAAGCTGACCCGAGCCGAAGTCGCTCAAGCCGCGCGGAACCCGCTTCTCTGCATCGCCGAACGCTGGACTCCGTCCCCCCGGACGGTCCGCCGGGCGGCGATGTCGGCCGTCGTGATGGCCGTGCTCATCGTGGTGACCGGCGGGGCTGTCCGGCTCACCGGCTCCGGCCTCGGCTGCCCGACCTGGCCCAAGTGCACCGACGAGTCCCTGACAGCGACCAGCGCGATGGGCTTCCACGGCGCCATCGAGTTCGGCAACCGGATGCTCACGTACGTCCTGTGCGCGGCGGTCGGCTGGACGATCATCGCCGCCCGCTCGGCGAAGCCGTGGCGGCGCAGCCTCACCCGGCTCGGCTGGGCACAGTTCTGGGTGGTCATGGGCAATGCGGTGCTCGGCGGCATCGTGGTGCTGGTCGGCCTCAACCCGTACACCGTCGCGGCGCACTTCCTGCTCTCCACCGCGCTGCTCACGGTCGCCGTCGTGACCTGGCAGCGGGTCCGTGAGGGCGACGGCGAGCCCCGTCCGCTGGTGGGCAAGGCGGTCTCACAGCTGACCTGGCTGCTGACAGCCGCGGCCGGTCTACTGATCGCGGTCGGCACGGTCGTCACGGGGGCCGGACGGCACGCGGGCGACTCCAGCGACGTCCACCGCATCCCGCTCGACTGGAAGATGATCGCGCAGCTGCACGCCGATCTCGCATGGGTCGTGGTGGCGCTGACGGTGGCGCTCTGGTTCGTACTGAAGGCCGTCGACGCGCCGGCCGGGCCGCAACGCCGCACCCGTGATCTCTTCGTGGTGCTGATGGCGCAGGGCGTGATCGGTTACGTCCAGTACTTCACCGACACCCCGGAGATCCTGGTCGGGCTGCACATGCTCGGCTCGTGCCTGGTGTGGATCGCAGTCCTGCGGGTCGTGCTGTCGCTGCGCGAGCGCCCCTCGGCCGTCGCCTCCGTCCCCGGGCCCGCCGCCGAACAGCCGGAGCCCGCAGCCGCCGGCTGAGCGCAAGGGCGGCGATCGGCTCACTTCCCCTCAAGGCCATTTCCTGTCACGGTTTCAAGGAACACACCCCTCCGGCCCCACCATGAAGGCCGTCACAGATCGTTCGTTCGGTCTCTGGGGTGGGACATGGGTTCGTGTACGGGACAGGACCGCGTCCGGTGCTTTCACCGTGGTCTTTCGCTCGCGGAGAGCGGGAAGTACGAGATGCCTCTCCCCCGGGCGAAGCTGCCCGGCGTCAGTACCGCGCTGCCCTCGCTGGTCGTCGTCATCGGTCTGGTCATCCTGTTCGCGAACTTCTCATGGCGCCGGCTCGGGTTGCTGATCGTCCTGATCCCGCTCGGGGCCGCGATCGCCCGTGCCTCGGTCCGGACCGCGGTGCAAGAACGGGACAGGGCCGCCCGCTTCGCGGACCGGGTGTACGCGACCGGGGGTACGCAGGGACCGGAGCTCAAGCACTGCCAGGGGTGCCAGTACGTGCTGCTGCGCACGGGCACGGGAGAGGACCCCGGTCATTTCTCGACGCCCACCCACATGTCCGGTTTCCGCGGCTGGGCCGAGAAACAGGGAGCCCGCTTCGCTCCGGCGGCCGAATCCCACGGGAAGGCCCCCGACAAGGACAAGAAGGACAAGGGCTGAGCCCCCCTCACGTCAGCCCGTACACCCTGCGCGCATTGCCGGAGGCGATCATCGCGGCGACCCGCGTGGCGTCGGCGCGCGACCACGCGCCGTCCGCCACCCAGCCGCCCAGCACCCGGCCGAGCGCCTCGCGGAACTGCCGCGCGCCCACCACATGGAGTTCCGGCAGCCCCTCGGCGCCGCTGGAGAAGAGCAGCTTGCCGAAGGGGGCCAGCTCGAGGACCTCGGCGAGGACGGCCGCGGCGCGCGCCCCCGTCCGGGCGAGGGCGGCTCCCACGTCGGCGTACACATGCGGATGGACGCTCGCGAGCTGCGCGGCGTGTCGGTGGTACGGGTAGCTGTGCAGCAGCACCAGATCGCTGCCGAGCCCGGTCGTGGCGGCGGCGAAGCCCGCGAGCCGCCGTGGGTCGGTGGAGTGCAGATCGAGCTGCAGCGGCCGCCCGCAGGCCACGGCGGTCCACAACAGATGCCGCAACAGCACCGGGTCGTCGGGGGCCGCGTACGGCGCACGCGGGCCGCCCCCGCCGGTGCGTGCCGCTCTGCGTTCCGCCTCCCGCCCGGCGAGCCATCGCCCGGCCGCGCCGCGCACCGCGCCCGGCCCGGGCGGCCCCGGGTCGGGATCCAGGCCGTGGCGTGCGGCCGCGACGGAGGTGAAGGCGGCGGCGGAGGCGGCGGAGGTGTGCACGGCCTCGGCGAGGTTGGCGAGGAAACTCTCGACGGTGCCCGAGGTGTCGGCGACCTGCTCGGCCAGCGACTCCAGCCGGACGAGCTCGCGGGCGTCGGCCCCGGACGCGACGGCGATCTCGGCGGGGCCCGTGAGGTCACCGGGGAGCCCGGTGTCGACGAGATAGGTGGAGACCCCGGTGGCGCGCAGCAGCCGTCGGCCGGTCTCCACCACGCCCAGTTCCCGGCGGCGGGCCAGATAGCCGGCCGGTGGGCAGTGGGGTTCGAGGCCCAGCAGCGGCGGGCACCAGCGGCGCACGGCGAAGCCGGTCTGGGTGTCGAAGAAGGTGGTGCCGGGGGCGGGCTGCCCGGCGCCGGCCGTGGCGGCGGCCGTCGCCAGCCGGGCCTCGAAGGTGCCGAGGCCCAGCTCGGTCCGGAGCACCCCGTGGCAGTGCTGGTCGACCAGATCCGCCACGGGCAGTATGTCGGTCATCCGGGGCTCCCTGCGACGACGTGTGTGTACACGTCCTAACGGGTGAACCCGGTGCGAGGTGTTGCTCCTGCGCCACCTGGATACGCGCCCCGCACGCCCTCGGGTGCGGCCCCGGCGTCCGGTCAGGCCTTGTTGGACGGGCCGCCGACCTGGATCCCGGCCATCCGCGTCCACTCGTAGGGACCGGTGCGGACCCTGGCGGCGAACTCGCCGTCGAAGGACTCGTGCATCGTGATCCCGGCCTTCGCGGTGGCGCTCTCGGCGACCGCGTACGACGGTGCGACCAGGTCGCCCCAGCCGCCGTCCGCGCCGACCAGGACGATGCGGGCGCCCATCTGCCCGATGTACGCGAGCTGCCCCTCGGCGCCGCCGTGCGCCTTGGCGAAGGCGCCGATCTGCTTGGCGAGCCTGGCTGCCCTGCGCTCCGCGCGGGCGGCCTGCTTGCTGTCGTCAACCTGCTGGGTTTCTGCCGTCTCTGCCATGCAACGGATGCTACCGACGGGTAGATCAACTGGCGACGGGCGGGTGACGTGGCATGGGCCACGTCACCCGCCCGTCGGCAGGAGCAGAAGCGGGGGTCACCTCAGGAAGGGGTCCACCGCGACAGCGACGAACAGCAGCGAAACATAGGTGATCGACCAGTGGAACAGTCGCATCTCCTTGAGCTTGGCACCGGACACCCCGGCCTTGGCCCGGTTCTGCAGGCCGTGTGCCTCCCAGAGCCAGAACCCGCCGGTGAGCAGCGCCACCGAGGTGTAGAACCAGCCGGTGTAGCCGAGCGGGGTCAGCAGCAGCGAGACGGCCACCATCACCCAGCTGTAGATGACGATCTGGCGGGCCACCACCCGGTTGGAGGCGATGACCGGAAGCATCGGAACGCCGACCCGGGCGTAGTCGTCCTTCACCTTCATCGACAACGGCCAGTAGTGCGGCGGCGTCCAGAAGAAGATGACGGCGAAGAGGATGACGGCGGCCCACGACACCGAGTTCGTGACGGCGGACCAGCCGATGAGGACCGGCATGCAGCCCGCGATGCCGCCCCAGACGATGTTCTGCGCGGTGCGGCGCTTCAGCAGCATCGTGTAGACGACGACGTAGAAGAGCAGCGCGCCGAGCGACAGCGCCGCCGACAGCCAGTTGACCAGCAGTCCGAACCAGAGCGTCGAGATCACCGCGAGGGCGATGCCGAAGGCCAGGCATTCGCGCGGACTCACCATGCCGGTCACCAGTGGGCGCTGCGACGTACGGTCCATCAACGCGTCGATGTCGCGGTCGATGTACATGTTGAGCGCATTGGCACCGCCCGCGGAGAGATATCCGCCGATGGTGGTGGTGAGCACGAGCCACAGGTCGGGCACACCTTGAGCGGCCAGGAACATCACCGGAACAGTGGTGATCAGCAACAGCTCGATGATCCGCGGCTTGGTCAGCGCCACAAATGCCTTGACACGGGCCCCGAACGGGCGATGGCCCCCTGGGCTCGGAGTCAAGGCGACCCCTGCGGGTCGGGACTCGACGGCCGTCACGCACACCCCTGACAGAGAAATCCCAGCAAGCTCCGGACATGAAGGCCCAGTAAAGACTTGCGCGAACCAGACCACTGTAGACGTTGGGGACAGGCCGTTCTTCGCGGGGGTGGGGTCGTGTTGGAGTGGCACAGAAGTGCTGTAGGGAAGCGGTGCAGAAGCGCCGCGCAGGAGAGGCACATAAGTAAGGAGTGACGCTCATCGGAGTGGCGCAGAAGTAGCTGGTCGCGCTCATTGGAGTAGCGCAGAAGTGAGCCCTCCCGCTCATACGGGAGGCGAACTTCGCGGGTCGCCTGCACCCTGGAAAGCACCCGGAAATTGCGGGTTCCGTCGGGGGTAGGCTCGACAATGTCCGGTGCGGTCACAGTCACCGGTTTACAACAGTGGAGAGGAGCCCTGACTCAGGGTGAGCACCAAGCCGACCACCACAGACCTCCAGTGGACCGAATTGGACCAGCGGGCCGTGGACACTGTCCGCGTCCTTGCCGCCGACGCCGTACAGAAGGTCGGAAACGGCCACCCGGGTACGGCGATGAGCCTGGCTCCCGCCGCGTACACCCTCTTCCAGAAGGTGATGCGGCACGACCCCGCCGACGCGGACTGGACGGGCCGCGACCGGTTCGTGCTGTCGGCGGGCCACACCAGCCTGACCCTGTACATCCAGCTCTACCTGGCCGGGTACGGCCTGGAGCTCGATGACCTCAAGGCGTTCCGTACCTGGGGTTCGAAGACCCCCGGGCACCCGGAGTACGGCCACACCACCGGTGTCGAGACGACGACGGGCCCGCTGGGCCAGGGTGTCGCCAACGCCGTGGGCATGGCGATGGCCGCCCGCTACGAGCGCGGTCTGTTCGACCCGGAGGCGGCCCCCGGCACCTCCCCCTTCGACCACATGGTCTGGGCCATCGCGGGTGACGGCTGCCTGCAGGAGGGTATCTCCGCGGAGGCGTCCTCGCTGGCCGGGCACCAGAAGCTGGGCAACCTGGTCCTGCTCTGGGACGACAACCACATCTCCATCGAGGGCGACACGGAGACCGCGGTCTCCGAGGACACCCTGAAGCGGTACGAGGCGTACGGCTGGCACGTCCAGCGCGTCGCCCAGCTGCCCAACGGCGACCTGGACCCGGCGGGTCTCTACGACGCGCTGCAGGCGGCCAAGGCCGAGACCGAGCGTCCGTCGTTCATCGCGGCCCGCTCGATCATCGCCTGGCCGGCCCCGCACGCCCAGAACACCGAGGCCTCGCACGGCTCGGCGCTCGGCGACGACGAGGTCGCCGCGACCAAGAAGGTCCTGGGCTTCGACCCGGAGAAGACCTTCGAGGTCTCCGACGAGGTCATCTCGCACACCCGTGAGGCGCTGGACCGCGGCCGTGAGGCCAAGGCCGAGTGGGAGAAGAAGTTCGCCGCGTGGCGTACCGCCAACCCGGAGCGCGCCGCCGAGTTCGACCGGATCTCGGCGGGCGAGCTGCCCGCGGGCTGGGAGGACAAGCTTCCGGTCTTCGAGCCGGGCAAGGCGGTCGCCACCCGCGCCGCCTCCGGCAAGGTGCTCCAGGCGCTCGGCGAGATCATCCCCGAGCTGTGGGGCGGCTCCGCCGACCTCGCCGGCTCGAACAACACCACGATCGACAAGACGTCGTCGTTCCTCCCGGCGGGCAACCCGCTGCCGGGCGCGGACCCGTACGGCCGAACGATCCACTTCGGTATCCGCGAGCACGCCATGGCCGCGGCGATGAACGGCATCGCACTGCACGGCAACACCCGCATCTACGGCGGCACCTTCCTGGTGTTCTCCGACTACATGCGCAACGCCGTGCGTCTGTCCGCGCTGATGCACCTGCCGGTGACGTACGTGTGGACGCACGACTCGATCGGTCTCGGCGAGGACGGCCCGACCCACCAGCCGGTGGAGCACCTGGCCTCGCTGCGCGCCATCCCGGGCCTGAACATCGTCCGCCCGGCCGACGCCAACGAGACCTCCATCGTCTGGCGCGAGATCCTGCGCCGCTACACCAAGGTGTTCGGCAAGGGCGCCCCGCACGGTCTGGCGCTGACCCGCCAGGGCGTGCCGACCTACGAGGCGAACGAGGACGCGGCCAAGGGCGGCTATGTGCTCTTCGACTCCGAAGGGACCGACGGGCAGAGCGCGGAGCCGCAGGTCCTCCTGATCGGTACCGGTTCCGAGGTGCACCTCGCCGTCGAGGCGCGCGAGGAGCTGCAGGCGGCCGGCATCCCGACCCGGGTCGTGTCGATGCCCTCCGTCGAGTGGTTCGAGGAGCAGGACCAGGCGTACAAGGACAGCGTTCTGCCGCCGTCCGTGAAGGCCCGCGTCGCCGTCGAGGCGGGCATCGGCCTGACCTGGCACCGGTACGTCGGTGACGCCGGCCGGATCGTCTCGCTGGAGCACTTCGGTGCCTCGGCCGACGCCAAGGTCCTCTTCCGCGAGTTCGGCTTCACCGGCGAGCACGTCGCCGCCGCAGCCCGGGAATCCCTCGCCGACGTCACGCGCTGACGCCGTTATACGACTAGTAGGAGATGCAATTCTCATGACAGACGCACTCAAGCGCCTCTCCGACGAGGGCGTGGCGATCTGGCTCGATGACCTGTCGCGCAAGCGGATCACGTCCGGCAACCTCGCCGAACTGATCGACCAGCAGCACGTCGTGGGCGTCACCACCAACCCGTCGATCTTCCAGAAGGCCATCTCGCACGGCGACGGTTACGAGCAGCAGCTCACCGACCTCGCGACCCGCAAGGTCACGGTCGACGAGGCCATCCGCATGATCACGACGGCGGACGTCCGTGACGCCGCCGACATCCTGCGGCCGGTCTTCGACGCCACGGACGGTCAGGACGGCCGGGTCTCCATCGAGGTCGACCCTCGGCTGGCCCACCACACCGACGCCACGATCGCCGAGGCCAAGCAGCTCGCCTGGCTGGTGGACCGGCCGAACACGCTCATCAAGATCCCGGCGACGAAGGCCGGTCTGCCGGCCATCACCGAGGTCATCGGCAGGGGCATCAGCGTCAACGTCACGCTGATCTTCTCGCTGGAGCGCTACCGCGAGGTCATGGACGCCTACCTGGCGGGCCTGGAGAAGGCGAAGTCCGCGGGCCTGGACATCTCCAAGATCCACTCGGTGGCCTCGTTCTTCGTGTCCCGCGTGGACTCCGAGATCGACAAGCAGCTCGACGCGGTGGGCACCGACGAGGCCAAGGCGCTGAAGGGCAAGGCGGCGCTCGCCAACGCCCGGCTGGCCTACGAGGCGTACGAGGAGGTCTTCTCCTCCGACCGCTGGGCCGCCCTGGACAAGGCGCAGGCCAACAGGCAGCGTCCGCTGTGGGCCTCCACCGGCGTGAAGGACCCCGCGTACAAGGACACGCTGTACGTCGTCGACCTGGTCGCCCCCGGCACGGTGAACACCATGCCCGAGGCCACCCTGGAGGCCACGGCCGACCACGGGGAGGTCACCGGCAACACCATCGCCGGCACCTACGCCCAGGCGCGGGCCGAGCTCGACGCCGTCGCAAAGCTCGGGATCTCCTACGACGACGTCGTACAGCTCCTCGAGGACGAGGGCGTCGAGAAGTTCGAGGCGTCCTGGATCGACCTGCTCAACTCCACCGAGGCGGAGCTCAAGCGCCTCGCCCCTTCGGAGGGCTGACCACTTTGTCTGGTGTTCCCGGAGCCAACCCGCTCCGTGACGCCCAGGACCGCCGGCTCCCGCGTATCGCGGGGCCGTCGGGCCTGGTCATCTTTGGCGTCACGGGCGATTTGTCCCGTAAAAAGCTGATGCCCGCCATCTACGACCTGGCCAATCGCGGTCTGTTGCCGCCGGGCTTCTCGCTCATCGGCTTCGCGCGCCGTGAGTGGCACGACGAGGACTTCGCGCAGGAGGTCCACGACGCGGTCAAGCAGCACGCGCGTACGCCGTTCCGTGAGGAGGTCTGGCAGCAGCTCATCCAGGGGATGCGCTTCGTCCAGGGCAACTTCGACGACGACGACGCCTTCGAGACCCTCAAGGCCACCATCCAGGAGCTCGACAAGGAACAGGGCACGGGCGGCAACTTCGCCTTCTACCTGTCCGTGCCGCCGAAGTTCTTCCCCAAGGTCGTCCAGCAGCTCAAGAAGCACGGGCTGGCGGACCAGAAGGAGGGTTCCTGGCGGCGCGCCGTCATCGAGAAGCCGTTCGGCCACGACCTCGCCAGCGCGCAGGAGCTCAACCAGCTCGTGCACGATGTGTTCCCGCCCAACGAGGTCTTCCGGATCGACCACTACCTGGGCAAGGAGACGGTCCAGAACATCCTGGCGCTGCGCTTCGCCAACACGATGTTCGAGCCGATCTGGAACCGGTCGTACGTCGACCATGTCCAGATCACGATGGCCGAGGACATCGGCATCGGCGGCCGGGCCGGCTACTACGACGGCATCGGGGCAGCCCGTGACGTCATCCAGAACCACCTGCTCCAGCTGCTGGCGCTGACGGCGATGGAGGAGCCCGGCTCCTTCCACCCGAAGGCCCTGGTGACCGAGAAGCTCAAGGTGCTCACGGCGGTGGAGCTGCCGGAGGACCTGGGCAAGCACACCGTGCGCGGCCAGTACGCGCACGCGTGGCAGGGCGGCGAGGAAGTGCTCGGCTACCTCGAGGAGGACGGTATCGACCCCAAGTCGAAGACCGACACCTATGCCGCGATCAAACTGACGATCAACAACCGCCGCTGGGCGGGCGTGCCGTTCTACCTCCGGACCGGAAAGCGGCTCGGCCGCCGGGTCACCGAGATCGCGGTCGTCTTCAAGCGCGCGCCGTACCTGCCCTTCGAGTCCGGTGCGACGGAGGAGCTGGGCGGCAACGCCCTGGTCATCCGGGTGCAGCCGGACGAGGGCGTCACGGTGCGCTTCGGCTCCAAGGTCCCCGGCACCTCGATGGAGGTCCGGGACGTCACGATGGACTTCGCCTACGGCGAGTCCTTCACGGAGTCCAGCCCGGAGGCGTACGAGCGGCTCATCCTCGATGTGCTGCTCGGCGACGCCAACCTCTTCCCCCGCCACCAGGAGGTCGAACTCTCCTGGAACATCCTCGACCCGATCGAGGAGTACTGGGACAAGCACGGCAAGCCCGCGCAGTACGCGGCGGGCACCTGGGGTCCGGCCGAGGCGGACGAGATGCTCGCACGAGATGGACGGAGCTGGCGTCGGCCATGAAGATCGATCTCACGGAAACCACTTCCAGCAAGATCAACCAGGCGCTGGTGTCGGCCCGGCGTGCCGCCGGCTCGCCGGCTGTCGGCATGGTGCTGACCCTGGTGGTCGTCACCGACGAGGAGAACGCGTACGACGCCCTGAAGGCGGCCGGCGACTCCTCGCGCGAGCACCCCTCGCGCATCATCGCGGTGATCAAGCGGGTCAGCCGCTCGCCGCGCAGCCGGCGCGACGCGCGGCTCGACGCCGAGGTGCGGGTCGGTTCCGACTCGGGCTCCGGCGAGACCATCGTGCTGCGACTGCACGGTGAACTTGCCAACCACGCCCAGTCGGTCGTCCTGCCACTGCTGCTGCCGGACGCCCCGGTCGTGGTGTGGTGGCCCGAGGGCGCGCCCGAGGACCCGGCCAATGATCCGCTGGGCGCACTCGCCCAGCGCCGGATCACGGACGCGTATTCGGCGGAGCACCCGAGCGCCGAACTCGGGGTGCGCGCCAAGTCGTACACCCCGGGCGACACCGATCTGTCCTGGACCCGCATCACGCCGTGGCGCTCGATGCTCGCGGCCGCACTCGACCAGAAGCCCGTCGAGGTCCTCTCGGCGACGGTCGAGGGCGAGTCCGAGAACCCGAGCTGTGAGCTGCTCGCCATGTGGCTCTCGGACCGGCTGGGCGTGCCGGTGGAGCGCACGCGTTCCGCCGGTCCCGGTCTGACGGCCGTACGGATGCAGACCAAGGGCGGCACCATCGTCCTGGACCGGCCCGACGGTTCGCTGGCCACGCTCTGCATGGAGGGGCAGCCGGACCGTGCGGTGGCGCTCAAGCGACGGGAGACCGCCGAACTGCTCGCCGAGGAACTGCGGCGTCTCGACCCGGACAACATCTACGCGTCCGCGGTGAAGTTCGGCGTGGACCGGCTCGGCGGCGCGGCGGAGCCGAAGTCCGCCGAGCCGGAGAAGCCCGCCACCGCCGCCGCACCGGCAGCCGCGAAGAAGACTGCGGCGAAGAAGGCGGCAGCGAAGTGAGTGCCCCTCAACTTGTCGTGCACCGCGACAAGGAGCTGATGGCGCAGGCCGCCGCCGCCCGGCTGATCACGAAGATCGTGGACGCCCAGGCCGCGCGCGGTCACGCCTCGGTGGTGCTCACCGGCGGACGCAACGGCAACGGCCTGCTGGCCGCTCTCGCCGAGGCGCCCGCCCGGGACGCGATCGACTGGTCGCGGCTCGAACTGTGGTGGGGCGACGAGCGGTTCCTGCCGGAGGGCGATCCGGAGCGCAATGTCACGCAGGCCCGCCGGGCCCTGCTGGACTCGGTGCCGCTGGACCCGTCCCTGGTCCATGCGATGCCCGCGTCGGACGGCCCCTGCGGCAACGACGCCGACGCCGCCGCGGCCGCGTACGCCGACGAACTGGCCGCCGCGGCCCGTCCGGAGGACCACGGCCCGGTACCGACGTTCGATGTGCTGATGCTGGGCGTGGGCCCGGACACGCATGTCGCCTCGCTGTTCCCGGAGCTGCCCGCGGTACGGGAGACCGAGCGCACCGTCGTCGGTGTGCACGGCGCTCCCAAGCCGCCGCCCACCCGGGTCTCGCTGACGCTGCCCGCGATCCGGGCCGCGCGCGAGGTGTGGCTGCTCGCGGCGGGCGAGGACAAGGCGGAGGCCGCGGAGATCGCGCTGTCGGGCGCCGGGGAGATCCAGGCCCCGGCGGCGGGCGCGTACGGACGCAGCCGCACCCTGTGGCTGCTGGATGCTGCGGCGGCCTCCCGGCTGCCGCGCGCACTGTATCCGCCGGCCTCTCCCTGAGCGGTCGTCAGTACTGCGGTACGTCGGGCCCGGTCCGCTCTCAGGAGCGGACCGGGCCTTCGCCGTAAAAGGCTCCGGCCATGGTGCGTATCGGAACCGTGGTGATGGGTGCGTCGGACGTCCGTCGGGCGGCCGCCTTCTGGACGGCGGCGCTCGGCCATGTGGAGCGTGAGCCGGCGACGGGCGACTGGGTGGTGCTGGTGCCGGCCGACGGGCAGGGCGTCGGGCTGTCCCTGGGGCTGAGCGAGTCCCCCGTGCAGGAGGTCCCCCGGGTCCACCTGGATCTGTACACGGAGGAGCAGGACGCCGAGGTGGAGCGGCTGCTCACGCTCGGGGCGGCCCAGGTCGACTGGCAGCTGTATCCGCAGGACCCGGACTTCGTGGTGCTCGCGGACACCGAGGGCAACCGCTTCTGCGTCATCGACACGACGCACGGCTGACCGGGTCGGGCACTCCCCAGGAAGGCCTCCAGCAGCCCCGGTACGGCCTCGCAGGCGAAGCCGATGCCGGGGGCCGCGGCCCCGTACGAGCCACCGACGGGGAAGAGGACGGCACACGCCACGCCGAGGACCGCCGCGGTCGGCGGCCGCTCGGCCGCCACCGGGTGACGGCGCTCGGGTCCGGCGTGCTGTTCGGCGGCCGGAGCCGTACCGCCCTCTCCCCCGGGGTCATCCGGCTCAGCGACCCCTGCGCGTGCGGTACGCGGCGACCAGTGCGGCGGTCGAGCTGTCCAGCTGCTCGCCGCCCCCCGCCGCCGCCGTCTCGGTCAGCACCGGTTCGATCTTCTTGGCGAGGACCTTGCCGAGCTCGACGCCCCACTGGTCGAACGAGTCGATGTTCCAGATGGCACCCTGGACGAAGACCTTGTGCTCGTACAGCGCGATCAGCTGACCGAGGACGGACGGCGTGAGCCGGTCGGCCAGGATCGTGGTCGTGGGGTGGTTCCCCCGGAACGTCTTGTGCGGCACGAGCTCCTCGGCGACGCCCTCCGCACGGACCTCGTCCGGCGTCTTGCCGAAGGCGAGCGCCTGGGTCTGGGCGAAGAAGTTGGCCATCAGCAGATCGTGCTGGGGGACCAGTCCGGGCAGCAGATCGGCGACCGGCTCGGCGAAGCCGATGAAGTCGGCCGGGATGACCTTGGTGCCCTGGTGGATCAGCTGGTAGTAGGCGTGCTGCCCGTTGGTGCCGGGCGTGCCCCAGACGACCGGTCCGGTCTGCCACTCGACCGGATGGCCGTCCCGGTCCACGGACTTGCCGTTGGACTCCATGTCCAGCTGCTGCAAGTAGGCGGTGAACTTGGACAGATAGTGGCTGTACGGCAGCACGGCGTGCGACTGAGCATCGAAGAACGCGCCGTACCAGACACCCAGCAGGCCGAGCAGCAGCGGGGCGTTGGCCTCCGGCGGAGCGGTGCGGAAGTGTTCGTCGACGAGGTGGAAGCCGTCGAGCATCTCGCGGAACCGGTCCGGGCCGATGGCGATCATCAGCGAGAGGCCGATGGCGGAGTCGTACGAGTAGCGGCCGCCGACCCAGTCCCAGAACTCGAACATGTTGGCGGTGTCGATGCCGAAGTCCGCGACCTTCTCGGCGTTCGTCGACAGTGCCACGAAGTGCTTCGCGACGGCGTCCTGGTCGGCGCGCAGACCGGTCAGCAGCCAGTCGCGGGCGGAGGTGGCGTTGGTGATGGTCTCGATCGTGGTGAACGTCTTCGACGCGATGATGAAGAGCGTCTCGGCCGGGTCGAGGTCGCGGACGGCCTCGTGCAGGTCGGCCCCGTCGACGTTGGACACGAAGCGGACGATGAGCGAGCGGTCCGTGAAGGAGCGCAGCACCTCGTACGCCATGGCGGGACCGAGGTCGGAGCCGCCGATGCCGATGTTGACGACGTTCTTGATCCGCTTGCCGGTGTGACCGGTCCACTCCCCCGACCTGATGCGGTCGGCGAAGGCCGCCATCTTGTCGAGCACGGCGTGCACGGCGGGCACCACGTTCTCGCCGTCGACCTCGATGACCGCGTCGCGCGGGGCACGCAGCGCGGTGTGCAGGACAGCGCGGTCCTCGGTGGTGTTGATCTTCTCGCCACGGAACATGGCGTCCCGCAGCTCGGCGACACCGGTCGCGTCGGCGAGCTCGCGCAGCAGCCGGAGCGTCTCGTCGGTGACCAGGTGCTTGGAGTAGTCGAGATACAGATCGCCGACCCGGAGGGTATATCCGGTGCCGCGCTCGGGATCGTCCGCGAACAGCTGCCGCAGATGGGTCTGGCCGAGCTGCTCACGGTGCTTGCCGAGAGCGGTCCATTCGGGCGTCTGATTGAGCTTGGTTCGGCTTTGTGCGTTCATCCCGGATATCAGCCCACTTCTTCTCGTGCCTGCACATGCCCCGCTGCCCCTCCAACTTAATTGATCAGAGGGGTGGGCGAGGCGACAGAGAGCTGCGGCGCCGACAAATGCACTCCGGCCGGGCACCCTGGGGGTGACCGGCCGGTGAACAACTCTTAGATTTCGCCCCGGAGTTTTGCGAGGGCCTCGGCGAGGATGGCCTCGCCGTCCGCATCGCTGCGCCGCTCGCGTACATACGCAAGGTGCGTCTTGTACGGTTCGGTGCGCGGCGGGTCCGGCGGGTTGTCCCGGTCCTGGCCGGCCGGGAAACCACAGCGCGGGCAGTCCCAAGTCTCCGGTGTCTGCGCGTCACTGGCGAAGCTCGGCTGCGTCTCGTGCCCGTTCGAGCACCAGAAGGAGATGCGGAGGCGCGGCGCGGACTCGCCCCGCTCGGCCTCCCCCATCGGCCCCGCTCCGACCCGGCTTCCCCGGATCGCGTTGCCACTTGCCACGGTCGTAACTCCCTGCGTGATGGTGCTCGAAGATGCCCCAGTCTACGTAAGGCCCAACGCGCGTCCAGTGAAAGGAGTTACACCCTCACCGGGAATCGCGGACGGCGGGTCAGTTGTCCAGCTTCATCAGCAGACCAAGCACAATAATGCACGCGAACCATCCCAGACCGACCACTACGGTGATCCGGTCGAGGTTTCGCTCGGCGACCGACGAGCCACCGACGGACGACTGCATACCGCCACCGAACATGTCGGAGAGGCCGCCGCCCTTTCCCTTGTGCATCAGCACCAGCAGCATCAGCAGCAGGCTGAAGACGATCAGGGCGATCGAGAACCCCATAACCACGGCTGGTCCCTACTTTCCGGAATTCCCTTGGACTGCTCTAACGGATCTGACGGACAACGGAGGCCGGGAGGACGCACCTCCTCGGCCCCCGCAAGGGTACGACGGATCCGCGCTACCGCATACTCACTGGTCGCGGAAGCGGACGATCTTGACGAATTCGTCCGCGTCGAGAGCGGCGCCACCGATCAGCGCACCGTCGATGTCGGGCTTTGCCATGATCTCCGCGACGTTCCCCGACTTCACCGAGCCGCCGTACTGGATGCGGACCGCGTCGGCCAGCTCCTGGGAGTACAGCTCGGCGAGCCGGCCGCGGATGGCCCCGCAGACCTCCTGGGCGTCGTCGGCGCCGCAGACCTTGCCGGTCCCGATGGCCCAGACCGGCTCGTACGCGATCACGATGGACTCGGCCTGCTCGGCCGGAATGTCCTTGAGCGCGCCGTCGACCTGCGCGAGGGTGTGCGCGACGTGGCGGCCCTCCTCGCGGACCGACTCCTCCTCGCCGACGCACAGGATCGGGGTCAGGCCGTTCTTGTACGCGGCCTTGATCTTGGCGTTGACGATCTCGTCGGTCTCGTGGTGGTACTGGCGGCGCTCGGAGTGGCCGATGGCCACATAGGTGCACTTCAGTTTGGCGAGCATGGGACCGGAGATCTCACCGGTGTACGCGCCGGAGTCGTGTGCCGAGATGTCCTGGGCGCCGTACTTGATCTTCAGTTTGTCGCCGTCGACCAGCGTCTGCACCGATCGCAGGTCGGTGAAGGGCGGCAGGACGGCGACCTCGACGGCGTCGTAGTCCTTGTCGGCCAGGGCGAAGGCGAGCTTCTGGACGTGTGCGATGGCCTCGAGGTGGTTGAGGTTCATCTTCCAGTTGCCCGCCATCAGCGGGGTACGGGTGCTCATGAAAGGTCAGTCCTCCAGTGCGGCGAGGCCGGGAAGCGTCTTGCCCTCGAGGTATTCGAGGCTGGCGCCGCCACCGGTCGAGATGTGGCCGAATGCGTTCTCGTCGAAGCCCAGGATGCGGACGGCCGCGGCGGAGTCGCCACCGCCGACGACACTGAAGCCCTCGGAGTCGACGAGGGCCTGGGCGACTGCCCGGGTGCCCTCGGCGTAATCGGGGTGCTCGAAGACGCCCATCGGGCCGTTCCAGAAGACGGTGACGGCGTCGGCGAGCTTCGAGGCGTACAGCTTGTTGGTCTCGGGTCCGTTGTCCAGACCCATCACACCGGCCGGGATGGCATCCGCGGGCACGGTGGTGTGCCGGCTCGGGGCCTTGGTCTTGAGGTCGGGGAACTGCTCGGAGACCACGACGTCGACGGGGAGCACGAACTCCACGCCCTTCTCTTCGGCCCGCTTCAGATACTCCAGCACCGCCGGGATCTGGTCCTCCTGCAGGAGGGAGCTGCCGACCTCGTGGCCCTGGGCCTTGAGGAAGGTGTACGCCATGCCGCCGCCGATGAGGATGCGGTCGGCCCGCTCCAGGAGGTGGTCGATGACGCCGAGCTTGTCGGAGACCTTGGAGCCGCCGAGCACGACGGCGTACGGGCGCGCGACGTCCTCGGTGAGCTTCTTCAGGACGCCGACCTCGGTGGCGATCAGGTCGCCCGCGGCGTGCGGCAGCCGGGCCGGGAGGTCGAAGACCGAGGCGTGCTTGCGGTGGACGGCTCCGAAGCCGTCGCCCACGTACACATCGGCGAGCTCGGCGAGCTGATCGGCGAACGCGCCGCGCTCGGCGTCGTCCTTCGACGTCTCTCCGGGGTTGAAGCGGAGATTCTCGATGCCGGCGACCTTGCCGTCGGTGAGCGCGGCGACCGTGGCACGGGCGGACTCGCCGACCGTGTCGGTCGCGAAGGCCACGTCGGCGCCGATCAGCTCGCCGAGCCGGGCGGCGGCGGGGGCCAGGGAGAAGGCCGGGTCCGGGGCGCCCTTGGGGCGGCCCAGGTGCGAGGCGACGATGACCCGGGCACCGGCCGCGGCCAGCTTCTCCACGGTCGGCTGGACGGCGCGGATGCGGCCGTCGTCGGTGATGGTGGTGCCGCTCAGCGGCACGTTGAGGTCGGCGCGGACGAATACGCGCTTGCCGGTGACCCCTTCGGCGAGAAGTTCGTCGATCGTCTTCATCTTGCTGGACTCCTTGGAGGGCGGGGAAGCATGCAACGGGGCTCGAACGGCGCTGCGTTGCGCTGTCCGAGCCCCTTGCTCACATCGAGGTGCCTGCCGATCCGACGGTCAGAGCTGGCTGCCGACGAAGACGGTCAGGTCGACGAGGCGGTTGGAGTAGCCCCACTCGTTGTCGTACCAGCCGATGACCTTGACCTGCGTGCCCTCTGCCATGGTGAGCAGGGAGTCGAAGGTGCAGGAAGCCGGGTCCGAGACGATGTCCGAGGACACGATCGGGTCCTGGGTGTAGACGAGCTTGCCCTTGAGCGGGCCTTCCTCGGCGGCCTTCTGGAACGCGGCGTTGACCTCGTCGCGGGTGACCTCGCGCTCCAGCGTGATGACCAGGTCGGTGACGGAGCCGGTCGGGACCGGGACGCGCATCGCGATGCCGTCGAGCTTGCCCCTGAGCTGCGGGAGCACCAGAGCGGTGGCCTTGGCGGCACCGGTCGTGGTCGGGATGATGTTCTCCGCCGCGGCGCGGGCGCGACGCAGGTCGGAGTGCGGGAAGTCCAGGATGCGCTGGTCGTTCGTGTACGCGTGGACCGTCGTCATGAGGCCCTTGACGATGCCGAAGTTCTCGTCCAGAACCTTGGCCATCGGCGCGACACAGTTGGTGGTGCAGGAGGCGTTGGAGATGACGTGGTGGTTGGCCGCGTCGTACTTCTCCTCGTTGACGCCCATCACGATGGTGATGTCCTCGTCCTTGGCCGGAGCCGAGATGAGGACCTTCTTGGCGCCGCCCGCGATGTGCTTCTCGGCGTCGGCCTTCTTGGTGAAGATGCCGGTCGACTCGATGACGATGTCGACGCCCAGCTCACCCCAGGGGATGTCGGCCGGGTTGCGCTCGGAGAGCACCTTGATGGTGTGACCGTCGACAGTGATGCTGTCGGCGGTGTGGCTGACCTCTGCCTTCAGACGACCCAGAATGGTGTCGTACTTCAGCAGGTGGGCCGTGGTCGCAGTGTCACCCAGGTCGTTGACAGCCACGATCTCGATGTCCGCACCCTGCTCCAGCAGCGCGCGGAAGTAGTTACGACCGATGCGGCCAAAGCCGTTGATGCCTACGCGGATCGTCACGAACCGATCTCCTCGTTAGGTACGCCGGGTTTCGACGCCGGCGAGTTGTATGGGATGTCCCCGACCGCCTCCGACCCTACCTCTCCGTGGGCTCCGGAGTGACATCGTGCGGGGCCGGAAGCGCCGCGAAGGCCCGTACTCCCCGGTAGGAGTACGGGCCTCCGGTTGCTCGGCCTCACATGCAGTGACGATTACGGAGTGTCAACATCCCCGGGGGCAAGGCACGTTCCGCCTTCGGCCGGGATTCGACGCCGTTTCACCTCAGCCCACCAGGCCGTCGGCGAGCTCCTCGCTGAGCGTGGACTCCGTCCCCGGGATACCGAGGTCCTGGGCCCGCTTGTCGGCCATGGCCAGCAGCCGGCGGATCCGGCCGGCGACCGCGTCCTTGGTCAGCGGCGGGTCGGCGAGCGCACCCAGCTCCTCCAGGGAGGCCTGCTTGTGCTCCATGCGCAGCCGTCCGGCCGCCGCGAGGTGCTCGGGCACCTCTTCGCCCAGGATCTCCAGGGCGCGACCCACCCGGGCGCCTGCGGCCACCGCGGCCCGTGCCGAGCGGCGCAGGTTGGCGTCGTCGAAGTTGGCGAGCCGGTTGGCGGTGGCCCGGACCTCGCGGCGCATCCGCCGCTCCTCCCAGGCCAGCACCGACTCATGGGCACCGAGCCGGGTGAGCAGGGCGCCGATCGCATCGCCGTCGCGGACGACGACCCGGTCCACGCCGCGTACCTCGCGGGCCTTCGCCGCGATGGAGAGCCTGCGGGCCGCGCCGACCAGTGCGAGCGCCGCCTCCGGGCCCGGGCAGGTCACCTCCAGCGAGGAGGAGCGGCCCGGCTCGGTGAGCGAGCCGTGGGCCAGGAAGGCACCGCGCCAGGCAGCCTCGGCGTCGCAGGTGGCCCCCGAGACCACCTGCGGGGGCAGCCCGCGGATGGGCCGGCCGCGACCGTCCACCAGGCCGGTCTGGCGGGCCAGCTGGTCGCCGCCCGCCACCACCCGTACGACATAGCGGGAGCCGCGGCGCAGCCCGCCGGGGGCCATCACGATCAGCTCCGAGCTGTGCCCGAAAATTTCGAGAATGTCCCGCTTCAGCCGACGCGCCGCCATTGCGGTGTCCAGCTCCGCCTCGATCACAATCCGGCCGCTCACCAGGTGCAGCCCGCCCGCGAACCGAAGAATCGCCGAAACCTCTGCCTTCCTGCAGCAGGTCCGGGTCACGGGAAGCCGAGAGATTTCGTCCTTCACCGCTGGCGTCATCGCCATGGGCCGATCCTTCCATGCATCCGAAAAATACGGTCGTACGCGGCGGCCAACAGCTCCGGATCATGGATCGGAACGCCGTCGGGTGAGGCCACCGGCGCCAGCTCGACCGCGGCACCGAGCCGCTTGGCGGCATCGGCGAGGGACTCGCGATCGGGCACGGCGGCTTCGTCGGCCAGCACCACGTCCAGGGCGAGTTTAGGGGCGTGTCGTCCCAAAACCTCCAAATGACGCTGCGGAGAGAAGCCATCAGTTTCGCCGGGCTGCGGTGCCAGGTTGAGTGAGAGGACCTTACGGGCCTTCGTCGTGACGAGCGCGTCGAGCAGTTCCGGTACGAGCAGATGCGGGATCACCGAAGAGAACCAGGATCCCGGGCCGAGCACCACCCAGTCCGCGTCGAGGACCGCCTCGACCGCCTCCGGGACGGCCGGCGGGTCGTTCGGGACAAGGTGCACGGACTGCACCTCACCGGGGGTCAGCGCCACCGTCGCCTGGCCGCGCACCGTGTCCACGGCGTCCGGACGGGCCGGGTCGTGGCCCCGTACGAGCGCCTGGAGCTCCAGCGGCACGGCGGACATGGGCAGCACCCGGCCGTGCGCGCCGAGGAGCTTGCCGACCAGGTCCAGGGCCTGTACATGGTCGCCGAGCTGCTCCCAGAGGGCGACGATCAGCAGATTGCCGACCGCGTGCTCGTGCAGATCGCCCTTGGACTGGAAGCGGTGCTGGATGACCTGCGCCCAGGTCTGGCCCCAGTCGTCGTCGCCGCAGAGTGCGGCGAGCGCCTTGCGGAGGTCGCCGGGCGGCAGGACGCCGAGCTCTTCACGGAGCCGGCCGCTGGAGCCGCCGTCGTCGGCGACGGTGACCACAGCGGTGAGATCGCCGGTGATCCGGCGCAGCGCGGCGAGCGACGCGGACAGGCCCATGCCGCCGCCGAGCGCGACGACCTTGGGCTGGGCGCCACGCTTGCGGGCGGAGAGCGCAGAGGTGGCTCTGCGCAGCCGCCGCAGGCGCAGATTGCGGCTGGTCACTCGCGCCCCATGTCCCGGTGGACGAGAACGGTCTCGATCCCTTCGGCGGCGAGCCGGGCGGCCAGCTTCTCGGACATCGCGACGGAGCGGTGCTTGCCGCCCGTGCAGCCGACGGCGATCGTCACATAGCGCTTGCCCTCACGGCGGTAGCCCGCGGCAACCAGCTGGAGCAGCTCGGTGTACTGGTTGAGGAACTCCTTGGCGCCCGGCTGGTTGAAGACGTACGCCGAGACCTCCTCGTTGAGTCCGGTGAACGGGCGCAGCTCGGGGACCCAGTGCGGGTTGGGCAGGAAGCGGCAGTCGGCCACCAGGTCCGCGTCGACCGGCAGGCCGTACTTGAAGCCGAACGACATCACCGTGGCGCGCAGCTCCGGCTCCTCGTCACCGGCGAACTGGGCGTCCATCTTGGCGCGCAGCTCGTGCACATTGAGGCTGGAGGTGTCGATCACCAGGTCGGCGTCGCCGCGGAGCTCGCGCAGCAGGTCGCGCTCGGCGGCGATGCCGTCGACGATGCGGCCGTCGCCCTGGAGGGGGTGCGGGCGGCGGACCGATTCGAAGCGGCGGACCAGCGCGTCGTCGGAGGACTCCAGGAAGACGATCCGCCGGGTGACGTGCCTGGCCGCGAGGTCGGCGAGGGACTCCCGCAGGTTGTCGAAGAAACGGCGGCCGCGCACGTCGACGACGACGGCGATCCGGGCCACATTGCCCTGGGACCGGGCGCCGAGCTCCACCATGGTGGGGATCAGGGCGGGCGGCAGGTTGTCGACGACGAACCAGCCGAGGTCCTCCAGACACTTGGCGGCGGTGGATCGTCCGGCGCCCGACATGCCGGAGATGATCACCAGCTCGGGGATGGCCGGGGTGGCATCGCCCGTCTCGGTCGTGGTGCCCGTACTCACGTGTCCTGCTCCGTCTGCTCGGTCCGTGCTGCCGTGCACGCGGTCTGCGCCGTCGTGCGCGCGCTCCTGCTCGTGTTCGTGCTCAGTCATGTCGTGCTGCCCCCGTCGTCCTCTTCAATGATCTCTCCTGTCGCCGTATTCACGGCGGGCGCGGCCGGGGTGGTCGAGGCGAGGGCGACAGCCACTGATTCCGCCGTCCTGCGGCCTATCCCCGGAACCTCGCAGATCTCGTCGATTGTCGCCTGCTTCAGCTTCTTCACGGAGCCGAAATGCTTGATCAACGCCTGTTTCCGGGTCTCGCCGAGGCCTGCGACGGCGTCCAGGGGGCTGGAGCGGATGCGCTTGGCGCGCTTGGCCCGCTGATAAGTGATGGCGAAGCGGTGGGCCTCGTCGCGGACGCGCTGCAGGAGGTAGAGGCCCTCGCTGGAGCGGGGCAGGACCACGGGGTCGTCGTCGTCGGGCAGCCATACCTCTTCGAGGCGCTTGGCGAGGCCGCAGACCGCGATGTCGTCGATCCCCAACTCGTCGAGGGCCCGCTTGGCCGCGGCGACCTGCGGCTGGCCGCCGTCGACCACGACGAGCTGCGGCGGGTAGGCGAACCGCTTGGGGCGGCCGTCGTCCTCGCGGGGCTCGTTGTCGAAGGGGTCGCCGTCCCCGGCGGCGGGGTCCGGGGCCGGTACGGCTCCGGAGGGTGCCGGACTCTCCTCCCACTCCCCCGTCCGCTCCTTCTCCTGGAGGTAGCGCCTGAAGCGGCGACCGATCACCTCGTGCATCGAGCGGACGTCGTCCTGCCCCTCGAAGCCCTTGATCTGGAAGCGGCGGTACTCGCTCTTGCGGGCCAGACCGTCCTCGAAGACGACCATGGACGCGACCACGTCGTCGCCCTGGAGATGGGAGATGTCGAAGCATTCGATGCGCAGCGGAGCCGTGTCGAGGCCGAGCGCCTCGGCGATCTCCTCCAGGGCGCGGGAGCGGGTCGTCAGATCGGAGGCGCGCTTGGTCTTGTGCAGCCCCAGGGCCTGCTGGGCGTTGCGCTGGACCGTCACCATCAGGTCCTTCTTGTCGCCGCGCTGCGGGATGCGCAGGCTGACCTGGGAGCCCCGGCGGTCGGCGAGCCACTGGGAGACCGCTTCGGGGTCCTCCGGAAGGGCCGGGACGAGTACCTCCTTGGGGACGGAGTCGCCTGTCTCCTCCCCGTACAGCTGCTGCAGGGCGTGCTCGACGAGGCCCGAGGTGTCGACCGCCTCGACCTTGTCGGTGACCCAGCCGCGCTGGCCGCGTACCCGGCCGCCGCGGACGTGGAAAATCTGCACGGCGGCCTCGAGCTCGTCCTCGGCGACCGCGATCAGGTCGGCGTCGGTGGCGTCGGCGAGGACGACGGCGCTCTTCTCCATGGCACGCTTGAGGGCCTCCACGTCGTCGCGGAGCCGGGCCGCCCGCTCGTACTCCATCTCTTCGGCCGCCGCCATCATGTCCTTCTCCAGCCGGCGGATGTACGTGCCCGTGCGGCCGGCCATGAAGTCGCAGAAGCCATCCGCCAATTCTCGGTGCTCCTCGGGGGTGACCCGGCCGACGCAGGGCGCCGAGCACTTGCCGATGTAGCCGAGGAGGCAGGGGCGGCCGGTCCGCGTGGCGTTCTTGAAGACACCGGCGGAGCACGTGCGGACGGGAAAGACCCGGAGCATCAGGTCGACGGTCTCGCGGATCGCCCAGGCGTGCCCGTACGGACCGAAGTACCGCACGCCCTTCTTCTTGGCGCCGCGCATGACCTGGACCCGCGGGAACTCCTCGTTCAGCGTGACCGCGAGATACGGATAGCTCTTGTCGTCGCGGTACTTGACGTTGAACCGGGGGTCGAACTCCTTGATCCAGGAGTACTCCAGCTGCAGCGCCTCGACCTCGGTGGCGACGACGGTCCACTCGACGGAGGCGGCCGTGGTGACCATCGTGCGGGTGCGCGGGTGGAGATTGGCCAGGTCCTGGAAGTAGTTCGCCAGGCGCTGGCGCAGGCTCTTCGCCTTCCCGACGTAGATCACCCGGCGGTGCTCGTCGCGGAATTTGTAGACCCCCGGGGAGTCGGGGATCTGTCCCGGCTTGGGGCGGTAGCTGGAGGGGTCTGCCATGGTGCCCACCCTACTTGCGGGCGGTGACAGTGCGGTGTCCTCGGGGGCGATGCCGTGCTCCGGGGTGCGGGGTGGGGGAGCGCGCCCCGGAGCACGGGGTCAGCGGGCGCCGTCACCGTTCAAGGAGCATCGACCGTTGTCGGGAACGGGTCAACACGCTTCAATGCGGGGGAACAGCGCGGTGTGAACGGTGTGGCGGACGCGTGAACGGTCCGCCCCCGGCCACCTGCCGTCCCGCTCCCACCGGCGCGGTCTCCCCGCCCCGTGCCGTGAACGTTCACTGGAGGCACGTCATGCAGCGCACCGAGGCCGAACTGGCGCAGATGCTGCACACCGGCCCGTTCCATCTGGCGCTGCGCACCGCCTTCTCGGTGCGTGGGCTGCCGCTCCAGCGGGTGCAGCACCATCTCGCACACCGCGGGGTCAAGGTCGGCGTGACCAGCCTGAGTTACTGGCAGCAGGGGGCCCGGCGCCCGCAGCGCGCCGAGTCCCTGCGGGCGGTGAAGGCGCTGGAGGAGGTGCTGGAACTGCCGGGGAACTCGCTGCTCCGGCTGCTCGACGCCGGGGATGCCCGCGCGGACGCCGAGCGACCGGCCGCTCGTTCGTACCGCTCCCTGATGGAGGCGTCCGGCGCGGTGGAGCGGCTGCTCGACGCGCTGGAGTCACCGGCCGACGGCGGGCTGCACACGGTGGGGCACCAGGAGCGGGTACGGATCGGGTCCGGCCGGGAGCTGCGGCGCCGGGACTCGCAGCACGTCGTGCGCGCGCACCGCGACGGGATCGACCGCTATCTCGCCGTGTACCGCGGCGATCCGGGCTGCGACCCCGCGCGGGTGGAGGTGGCGGCCCGGGAGAACTGCCGGACCGGCCGGGTCCGCTGGGACCGGGAGGCGGGGGTGCTCATGGCCGAGCTGCTCTTCGACACCCGGCTGCGGGCGGGTGAGACGTACCTCTTCGGCTACGGGTTCGACGACGGTACGGGCGGCCCGTGCGGCGAGTACGTGCGCGGCTTCAGCTTCGGCGGCGGACAGTACGTGCTGCAGGTGCACTTCGACGAGGACGCGCTGCCGGTACGGTGCCGGCGGTTCGCCCAGGTTTCGGTGGGGGCTCCGCGCGGCGGCCGTACGGACCTCACACTCACCGGCCGGCATCGGACCGTGCACCTGGTGGAGCAGGGGGTGCGGCCCGGCCTGGTCGGCATCGACTGGGACTGGGAGTGACGACCGCTGGTCCCGTGCGCCCGGCGCGTCACCCGTCAGGCGTCAGGCGTCAGGCGTCAGGCGTCAGGCGTCAGGCGTCAGGACCGGCTATCAGCTTTCCGCCCTCGACCCTGACCGGGACGGAGGGCAGCGGCACGGTCGCCGGGCCGTGCACCGCCTCGCCGGTCGTCGTGTCGAAGCGGCTGCCGTGGCAGGGGCAGTTCCCCTCGTTCTTCTCGACCTTGTCCAGCAGACAGCCCGCGTGGGTGCACTGGGCGCTGAACGCCTTGTACTGGCCCTTGGCCGGGCAGCTGACCACGACCCGCTGCTCGCGGTAGAGCTTGGATCCGCCGACCGGCACCTCGTCCGCGGCCCCGAGCTCCACGGGGGCGGTGGGGGTGGGTGTCTCGGCGTGCCCGAGCTTCGACTCGGTCGAACAGGCGGCCACTCCCAGCCCGGCGACACCGGCGAGAGCGGCCCCCTTCAGCACGGTACGGCGGGCGGGCTGGCCGGACATGCGGACTCCACAGGGTGTGAGGGGCAGGACGAGGGGCGTCAGGGAAGCGCCGGGTACCGGGGTACCAGGAGACTCCCGGGATACCAGGGGCACCACAGGCACCACAGGCACCACGGGCATCGGTGACAGAAGCGACGATACCGGCGGAGAAGGACAGCCTTGCGGCCGGGCCGGTCCTGGACGATCGCGCCTGGTCACAGCGGTACGCGCGAGAGGGCGGCTCCCCTCCGGGAACCGCCCTCTCGACGCCGTGCGGGTCAGGCCTTGCGCGTGCGGGTCGCCTTCTTCGCCGCGGGCTTCTTCGCCGCAGCCGCCGTGGCCGAAGCCGTCTTCGCCGTAGCCGTCTTCCTCACCGGGGACGACTTGGCGGCCACCGTCTTCGCCGCCGCCTTCCGTACCGGCTTGCGCGCCGCCGGCACTGCCGCCTCGCTCACCCGGACCGGGTCCAGGACGCCCTGCAGGAACTTGCCGGTGTGGCTCGCCGGGACCATGGCGACCTGCTCCGGCGTGCCTTCGGCGACGACCAGACCACCGCCGTTGCCACCCTCGGGGCCCATGTCGATGACCCAGTCCGCGGTCTTGATGACATCGAGGTTGTGCTCGATGACGATCACCGAGTTGCCCTTGTCGACCAGCCCGGACAGCACCTTGATCAGCTTGCTGATGTCCTCGAAGTGCAGTCCGGTGGTCGGCTCGTCCAGGACATAGACCGTGCGGCCGGTGGAGCGCTTCTGCAGCTCGCTCGCGAGCTTCACGCGCTGTGCCTCACCGCCGGAGAGCGTCGGCGCGGACTGGCCGAGCCTGACGTATCCGAGGCCCACCTCGTGGAGCGTACGGAGGTGGCGGGCGATCGTCGGTACGGCCTCGAAGAACTCCAGGCCCTCCTCGATCGGCATGTCCAGCACCTCGGCGATGGACTTGCCCTTGTAGTGGACCTCCAGGGTCTCCCGGTTGTACCGCGCCCCGTGGCAGACCTCGCACGGGACGTACACGTCCGGCAGGAAGTTCATCTCGATCTTGATCGTGCCGTCGCCGGAGCAGTTCTCGCAGCGGCCGCCCTTGACGTTGAAGGAGAAGCGGCCCGGCAGATAACCGCGCACCTTCGCCTCCATCGTCTCGGCGAACAGCTTGCGGACGTGGTCGAAGACGCCGGTGTACGTCGCCGGGTTGGACCGGGGTGTCCGGCCGATCGGCGACTGGTCGACGTGCACCACCTTGTCGACCAGGTCGTCACCGTCGACGCGGGTGTGCCGGCCGGGGACCGACTTGGCGCCGTTCAGCTCGCGCGCCAGGTGGGTGTAGAGGATGTCGTTGACCAGCGTCGACTTACCGGAGCCCGAGACACCCGTGACCGCGGTGAGTACGCCGAGCGGGAACGAGACGTCGATGTCCTGGAGGTTGTTCTCCCGGGCTCCGCGCACCGTGAGCCGGCGCGTCGGGTCGGCCGGGCGCCGGATGTCGGGCATCGGGATGGACTTCTTGCCGACCAGATAGTGACCGGTGATCGACTCGTCGTTGGCCAGCAGCTCCTTGAGCGATCCGGAGTGGACCACCTTGCCGCCGTGCTCACCGGCACCGGGGCCGATGTCGACGACCCAGTCGGCGACCTTGATGGTGTCCTCGTCGTGCTCTACGACGATGAGTGTGTTGCCCATGTCACGGAGGCGGACCAGGGTCTCGATCAGCCGGTGGTTGTCCCGCTGGTGCAGTCCGATGGACGGCTCGTCCAGCACGTACAGCACGCCGACCAGGCCGGAGCCGATCTGGGTGGCGAGCCGGATGCGCTGCGCCTCGCCGCCGGACAGGGTGCCTGCCGCGCGGTTGAGCGAGAGGTAGTCGAGGCCGACGTCGACCAGGAACCTCAGCCGCTCGTTGACCTCCTTCAGCACTCGCTCGGCGATCTTCTTGTCGCGGGCGTTCAGCTTCAACCGGCCGAGGAATTCGGCGCACTCGCTGATCGACATCGCGGAGACCTGGGCAATGGACTTCTCCATCACCGTCACCGCGAGGACGATCGGCTTCAGCCTCGTGCCCTCACAGGTCGGGCAGGGCACCTCGCGCATGTAGCCCTCGAAGCGCTCCCGGCTGGAGTCGCTCTCTGCCTCGGAGTGCCGCCGCTTGACGAACTGCACCGCACCCTCGAAGGCCGGGGTGGTGTAAGCGCGCTCGCGCCCGTAGCGGTTGCGGTAGCGGACCTCGGTCTGGATCTTGTGGCCGTGCAGCAGGGCCTTCTTCGCGCGCTGCGGCAGTCCGGCCCACGGGATGTCCGTACGGAATCCGAGGGCGTCGGCGAGGGCGCCGATCAGCCGCCCGAAGTACTCCTTGGTGTGGCCGTGCGACCAGGGATGGATCGCGCCCTCGTCGAGGGACTTCTCCTCGTCGGGGACGATCAGCTCCGGGTCGACCTCCATCCGCGTACCGATACCCGTGCAGTCGGGGCAGGCACCGAAGGGCGAGTTGAAGGAGAAGGAGCGCGGCTCCAGCTCCTCGAAGGAGAGGTCGTCGTACGGGCAGTAGAGGTGCTCGGAGTACATCCGCTCACGCTCGGGGTCGTCCTCGGGGAGGTCGACGAAGTCGAGCACGACCATGCCGCCGGAGAGACCGAGCGCGGTCTCGACCGAGTCGGTCAGCCGGCGCTTGGCGCTGTCCTTCACCGTGAGGCGGTCGATGACCACCTCGATGGTGTGCTTCTCCTGCTTCTTGAGCTTGGGCGGCTCAGCGAGGTGGATGGTCTCACCGTCGACCCTGGCCCTGCTGTAGCCCTTGGTCTGCAGATCGGAGAAGAGGTCGACGAACTCGCCCTTGCGCTCGCGCACCAGCGGCGACAGCACCTGGAAGCGGCTGCCCTCGGGCAGGGCGAGCACCCTGTCGACGATGGCCTGCGGCGACTGGCGGGAGATCGGCCGGCCGCACTCGGGACAGTGCGGCTTGCCGATCCGGGCGAAGAGCAGCCGGAGGTAGTCGTAGACCTCGGTGATCGTGCCGACCGTCGAGCGCGGGTTGCGCGAGGTCGACTTCTGGTCGATGGAGACGGCGGGCGACAGGCCCTCGATGAAATCGACGTCCGGCTTGTCCATCTGGCCGAGGAACTGCCTGGCGTACGAGGAGAGCGACTCCACGTATCGCCGCTGGCCCTCGGCGAAGATCGTGTCGAACGCCAGCGATGACTTGCCCGACCCGGAGAGCCCGGTGAAGACGATGAGGGAGTCGCGGGGGAGGTCGAGCGAGACGTTCTTGAGGTTGTGCTCGCGAGCGCCACGGACGATGAGACGGTCGACCACGCCTGTCCGCACCTTTCTAGAGGAGAAGTGGGGGAACTGAGCCCCCGTCCCAGGGTATGGGGGGCGCCACAGCGATGTACGAAGCTTTCGAGTCCGAGCGTATAGCACGCGCATTCGATTTACGGACGGCTGACATCCCCTTCACCCGAATGAGTGGCGACGCTAGGCTCGGCCACATGATTGATCATGCGCGCGACCTGGAAGCCGTACGTGAAGCGACCGATCGGCTCCTCAGCGCAACGGGCAAATTGGACAACGTCACAGTCGCCGAGCCGTCGCGGCTGCCCGGCTGGAGCCGGGGCCATGTTCTTGCGCACCTCTCTCGTAACGCCGACGCGCTCGTAAATGTTCTCCGGAGCCGCCCGATGTACGCAGACAGCGAAACCCGCGAGCGTGACATCGAGCGCGACGCACCCCGGCCGCTCGCCGAACAACTGGCCGATGTGCGCGAGAGCGCGGCCCGCTTCCTGGCCGCGGCCGCCGAGCCGGCCGACTGGTCGCGCACGATCACGATGCGCAACGGCGTGACGGCCTCGGCGTCCCGCGTCCCCTTCCGCCGCTGGATCGAGGTCGAGCTGCACCATGTCGACCTGGGCATCGGCTACGAGCTGGAAGACCTGCCGGACGAGTTCGTGGTCCGCGAAATCGACTTCCTCGTGGAGCGGTTCGGCCGGCACCCGGAGGTCGTGTCCACGGGTGTGGCCGCCGACGACGGCAGGTTCTGGACCACGGGCGGCGGCGCGGAAGGCAGCCCTGTCGTGGTCCGTGGCACCGCGCCGGAGCTGCTGGGCTGGCTCTCCGGGCGCCGCGACGGGTCCGCACTCACCGTGGACGGTGGCCGCCTCCCCGCGCTGCCCCCGCTATAGGCTGAGGCGTATGACGTACAGCGGAGCGGTCAAGGTCGGCGGACGTGCGGATGTACACGAGTTGACGGATCTGATGATCTCCAAGGTCGCCGTCGGCCCGATGAACAACAACGCCTATCTGCTGCGCTGCCGGGCCACCGGCGAGCAGCTCCTGATCGACGCGGCCAACGAGGCCGGAACCCTGCTGCGGCTGATCGGTGACGACTCCATCGCGTCCGTCGTCACCACCCATCAGCACGGCGACCACTGGCAGGCACTGGCCGAGGTGGTGGCGGCCACCGGTGCGCGTACCTACGCCGGGCGGTACGACGCCGCGGGCATCCCGGTCCCGACCGATGTCCTCGTCGACGACAACGGCACGATCCGGGTGGGGCAGGTCACGCTGACCGCCCGCCATCTGGTCGGCCACACCCCGGGCTCCATCGCGCTGGTCTACGACGATCCGCACGGTGCTCCGCACCTGTTCACCGGGGACTGCCTCTTCCCCGGCGGAATCGGCAACACACACAAGGACCCCGAGGCATTCGCGAGCCTGCTCCACGATGTGGAGACCAAGCTCTTCGACCAGCTGCCCGACGAGACCTGGGTCTATCCGGGCCACGGCCACGACACCACGCTCGGTGACGAGCGGCCACAGTTGCCCGAGTGGCGCGCACGCGGCTGGTGAGGAAAGGGCGGGCGGCTCCGCCGCCCGCCCCCGTTGCCCCCCGACCGGATCAGGCGTCGATGCTGGAGCTCTCCTGCGCCGCCCGGTCGGCCTCCGCGGCCTCGGCCGCCTCCTGCTTCTTGTTGGCGATGAGGCTGGTGATCGTGGTGATCACCAGCACCCCGCAGATGAAGCCGAGCGAGACGGGGATCGAGATCTCGGGGACATGCACCCCGGACTCGTGCAGCGCGTGCAGCACCAGCTTGACGCCGATGAAGCCGAGGATGACCGAGAGCCCGTAGCTGAGGTGCACCAGCTTCTTCAGCAGACCGCCGATCAGGAAGTACAGCTGCCGCAGCCCCATCAGCGCGAAGGCGTTGGCGGTGAAGACGATGTACGGGTCCTGGGTCAGGCCGAAGATCGCGGGGATCGAGTCCAGCGCGAACAGCACATCTGTGGTGCCGATGGCGAGCATGACGACCATCAGCGGGGTCAGGACTCGCTTGCCGTTGCTCCTGATGAAGAGCTTGGTGCCGTGATACCTGTCGGCGACGCCGAAGCGGCGCTCGATCGACTTGAGGAGGCGGTTCTCCTCGAACTCGTCCTCCTCCTCGTCGGCCCGCGCCTCCTGGATGAGCTTCCAGGCGGTGTAGATCAGGAACGCGCCGAAGATGTAGAAGACCCACGAGAAGTTGGCGATGACCGCGGCGCCCGCGGCGATGAAGATCGCTCGCAGCACCAGGGCGATCAGCACACCGACAAGCAGCACGCGCTGCTGGAGGTGGGAAGGCACCGAGAACTTCGCCATGATCAGGACGAACACGAAGAGGTTGTCGACGCTGAGGGACTTCTCGGTGATGAAGCCGGCGAAGAACTCGCCCGACGCCTGGCTCTCGCCGAAGACCAGCAGGCCGAGCCCGAAGAGGGCGGCCAGCGCGATCCAGACGATCGTCCAGATTCCGGCTTCCTTCGTCGTCACGTCATGGGGCTTGCGCCCGATGAAGAAGTCGATGGCAATAAGGGCTGACAGACCAAGAATGGTCAGTACCCAGAGGGTTCCTGAAACGTCCACTGCGCCTCCGGCAGTTCGCTACGGCTACTGATCAGCGTCGTCGCTGCCGGAGGTCTCTTCCACCCGGGCGCACGGGATGCGCACCACGGGCCGACGCCCCGGGACCGGTCACAGTCCGTACTGACGGGAACGTCGCGTATGGGAGTACTCCCCTCCGTCCAAGGAACAGTACAGGGAATACCAAAAAAAGGTAAAGCGCAGGGTAAAGATCGCTCAAAACGCCAGGTCAGGGGTTGCCTGAGGGGGCATTGCCTTATGGTCGTCGGCCGGTCCGCCGGGCAGCGGCCACCTGGGCCAGGACCTGCTCCAGCACCCGGCTGCCGGGTGGCGTCCGCAGCGGCTCGTACGTCCAGGCATGGCCGACCCAGGGATCGGCCAGGTGGTCGTCGGCGACCGGGGTGATCCGCAGCAGGGACCGCCACAGCGGATCGAGCACCGGCCCGTAGGCGCTCGCGTCCTCCCGGTCCGCGACCATCAGCAGATGGACGCCGACCGAGGGCCCCTCGTCGGCCAGATAGCGCAACTGGGTGACGGCCCGGTCGTCGAAGCCGTGCGGGAAGTCGTTGACGATCAGCAGTTGCTCGGCTGTGTCCAGCTCCGGCGGGAGCGAGTCGGCGGCGCCGGCCCGGATGGCCATCTGCACCAGATCGACCCGTCGGGTGAGTTGGGCGAGGACCGATGCCACTCCCCCGGCACCGGAGGCGGGCGGCCCGGCGAGCACCCCGGAGTTCACCAGAGGCGCGAGCGCTGCCGCCGCCGAGCCCGCGGGGTCGATGGCGTGGACGGAGAACTCGCCCGCGGGGTAGACGGCGAGCAGCCGGGCGGCGTGCGCGACCGCGTTGTCCATGGCGAGGCGGCGGAGCCGGTCCGTATCGGTCAGAGCCGCGGCTTCGGATGCCGTGCGCCCACTGTCGACCCAGATGCCGCGTTCGAGCGGCAGCCGTACGAGCAAGGGGATGCGCAGGTCGGGGTTCTCGGGCAGATGGAGGTCGCCGATCCGCAGGGCCATGGGGATCTCCATGGGGACGCGGTAGGCGTGCCACACGGGGTTGTCCCAGCCTGCGAACGCGGCGGGGAGCGCGGGCTCGACGACGGCGGACTCGGCGGCGAGCTGCGCGAGATCGCGGTCGAGCGCCTCACGGGCCCGGTCGGTCAGCTGGTCACGCTTGGCGCGGGCCTCCTCGCGGGCCCGGTCGCCCGCCCCGCCGATCCTGTTGCGCGGATCGGACAGGGCCCGGTCGAGCTCCTGGTCCATGCGGGACTCGGCGAAGTCGACGGCGCTGCGGTAAGCGGCGGTGGTGCGGGCCAGGTCCTCGAACATGCCCCAGACCTGGTTGTAGAGGCGCTCCTCCATGGACCAGCCGGTCGCGTCCCCGGCGACGGGCTGCGCGGGCCGGCCGGGTTCGGCGGGCGGTGCGGTGGGCGGGGGCGGCGGGGGCGCAGTCGCCTCGCGGCGTGGGTGCGCGTAGTTGATGGGACCCGTGCTCGCCCCCGCAGTGGGGCCGCCCGCGGTGGAGTCCGTGGCGGCTGTGGGCCGGGAAGGCGTGTGGCCGGCCGGCGGGCTGACGGGCGGAGCCGGATCGCCGATCGCCGCCGTGTGGCGGACCCGGTCCCCCTCCGGGGTGCGGGGCGGGGGCGGCGCCACCGAGCGGGCCATGCCCCGGGCGACCGCCTCGTGGATCGACCGGGCCAGCTCCGCCGCTCCGGTCACCCCCTGGTCGGCGAGCATCGCGGCCAGGCCACCCGCATATCCCTGGCCGACCGCGCGGACCTTCCAGTCGCCCTGCCGGCGGTAGAGCTCCAGGGCGGCGACCGCGGACTCGGCATCCAGGCCGGTGAGGGTGAAGGTCGCGATCTCGGTGCCTTCGAGGCCGGTGACGGCGACGAAGGGTGCGGCGACCGCGCCGAATCTGACCGGCCCGCCGGCCTCCATGGGCAGCGCCAGCAGCACGGTGACGCGGTGCACCGCGGCGGGCACGGCGTCGAGGTCCACGGCCAGCCGGTGGTCGGCGGCGGCCTGCCTGGACACTTCGAGTCCGGGCAGCTGGGGCGAGCCCGGGTGGGCGATCCACTCGATGCCGTGCACGGTGCCCCGCTCGTCGCCGAGCGTGGCACCGGCCACGACAGGTGTACCGGCCGATACCCGGATCTCCAGACGGGTCTGGGGCAAGGTGTGGTTCTGCCCCCGGACCAGCTCGGCCGTCATTGCCCTGTCCCCTCGACGAGTTGATGATGCGCGGTCCGCTGCCACGATCCGCCGTGCCGCGCGATGCCGTGCCATGTTGGTGGGGTGCATGTGGTGCAGCTCCCGGCGGCCGATGCCTCCGGGAGCTGCGCGTACCGATACGGACCCGATCGGTCCGGCCTTGCCTACAGGTGCGGCAGGATCGCCGGCATCAGGTCCTGGAACGTACGGCCGTTGGCCGGGTTACCGAGGGCCGTCATCTGCCACCCGGCGCCGACGCGGTGCACCTTGGCCATGATCTGGGCGGTGTACTGACCGCCGCCGTCGAGCGTGTAGCGGGCGAGCTCCTGGCCGTTGGTCTCGTCGACGATGCGGCAGAAGGCGTTCTGCACCTCCTGGAACGTCTGGCCGGTGAAGGAGTTCACCGTGAAGACGATCTGGTCGATGTGGACCGGCACCCGCTGCAGGTCGACGAGGATCGCCTCGTCGTCGCCGCCCGAACCGGCACCGCCGACCAAGTTGTCGCCGGTGTGCTTGACCGACCCGTCGTCGCTGACGAGGTGGCGGAAGAAGACCACGTCGACCGGCTGCTTGTCGGCGAACAGCACCGCCGACGCGTCCAGGTCGATCTCCCGCGTGCGCGAGCCGAACAGACCGCGGCGCGGCGCCGCCTGCCAGCCGAGTCCCATCCGTACCGCGGTCAGGGTCCCCCCGTCGCTCTTCTGCAGGCTGATGGCCTGACCCTTGGTCATGTTGACCGTCACGCGCTGTCCCCTCTCCCCTTGCCCCGCAACCGTCCGTGCGCGGTTTCCCAGCACCCTACGCAGTCACGCCGAAGGCGCAGCAGCTTTGGACCGTTTTTGTGTCGGTCCTGCAACACACGCCGGTACGGCAGGTCAGGCCAGGCCCGCCTCGCGCATCTGGCGCAGCTCCTTCTTCAGCTCGCCGACCTCGTCGCGCAGTCGGGCGGCCACCTCGAACTGCAGGTCCGCGGCGGCTGCCCGCATCCGGTCGGTCATCTCCTCGATGATCCCGGCGAGCTCGGTCGCGGGCCGGTCGGTGACCACCGCGCCGGCCTTCTTGGCTCCGGCCGCCTTGCCCGCCTTGCCCGCCTTGCCGCCGAGCGCGGGGACCGGGGCCTTGTCGCCCTTCGTCTGGCGGTAGCCGGTGCCGAGCAGCTCCTCGGTGTCGATCTCCTCGCGGGCGATCGTCGCGACGATGTCGTTGATCTTCTTGCGCAGCGGCTGCGGGTCGATGCCGCGCTCGGTGTTGTACGCGATCTGCTTCTCCCGGCGGCGGTTGGTCTCGTCGATGGCCTTCTCCATCGCCGGGGTGATCTTGTCGGCGTACATATGGACCTGGCCGGACACATTGCGGGCCGCGCGGCCAATGGTCTGGATGAGAGACGTCCCGGAGCGCAGGAAGCCCTGCTTGTCGGCGTCGAGGATGGCCACCAGGGACACCTCGGGCAGGTCGAGCCCCTCGCGCAGGAGGTTGATCCCGACCAGCACGTCGTACTCACCGGCGCGCAGTTCACGCAGCAGCTCGATGCGGCGCAGCGTGTCGACGTCACTGTGCAGATAACGGACCTGGATGCCCAGCTCCAGGAAGTAGTCCGTGAGGTCCTCGGACATCTTCTTGGTGAGGGTGGTGACCAGGACCCGCTCGTCCCTCTCGGTGCGCTTGCGGATCTCGTGCACCAGGTCGTCGATCTGGCCCTCGGTGGGCTTGACGACGACCTCCGGGTCGACGAGGCCGGTGGGGCGGATGATCTGCTCCACGAACCCGTCGCCGCGGGACAGCTCGTACTTGCCCGGAGTGGCGGAGAGATAGACGGTCTGGCCGATCCGCTCCACGAACTCCTCCCACCTCAGGGGGCGGTTGTCGAGGGCGGACGGCAGCCGGAAGCCGTGGTCGACGAGGCTGCGCTTGCGGGAGGCGTCGCCCTCGTACATGGCGCCGATCTGCGGCACGGTGACATGCGACTCGTCGATGACGAGCAGGAAGTCCTCGGGGAAGTAGTCGAGGAGGGTGTTGGGGGCGGTGCCGGGCTCGCGGCCGTCCATGTGCATCGAGTAGTTCTCGATACCGGAGCAGGTGCCGATCTGGCGCATCATCTCGATGTCGTACGTGGTGCGCATCCGCAGCCGCTGGGCCTCCAGCAGCTTGCCCTGCTTCTCCAGCTCGGCGAGGCGGTGCTCCAGCTCCTGCTCGATGCCGTTGACCGCCTTCTCCATGCGCTCCGGTCCCGCCACGTAGTGGCTGGCGGGGAAGACATAGAGCTCGTTGTCCTCGCTGATGACCTCGCCGGTGAGCGGATGGAGGGTGGAGAGCGCCTCGATCTCGTCGCCGAACATCTCGATGCGGACAGCGAGCTCCTCGTAGACCGGGAAGATCTCGATGGTGTCGCCGCGCACCCGGAAGGTGCCCCGGGTGAACGCGATGTCGTTGCGGGTGTACTGGATCTCCACGAAGCGGCGCAACAACTGGTCGCGGTCGATCTCGTCGCCCACCTTGAGCGGGACCATGCGGTCCACGTACTCCTGTGGCGTACCGAGGCCGTAGATGCAGGAGACCGAGGCGACCACGACCACGTCACGGCGGGTGAGCAGCGAATTCGTCGCGGAGTGGCGCAGCCGCTCGACCTCGTCGTTGATCGACGAATCCTTCTCGATGTACGTGTCCGACTGCGGAATGTACGCCTCGGGCTGGTAGTAGTCGTAGTACGAGACGAAGTACTCGACGGCGTTGTTCGGGAGCAGTTCGCGGAACTCGTTCGCCAACTGGGCCGCGAGGGTCTTGTTCGGCGCCATCACCAGCGTGGGGCGCTGGAGCTTCTCGATCATCCAGGCGGTGGTCGCCGATTTCCCGGTGCCGGTCGCGCCGAGCAGCACGACATCCTTCTCACCTGCCCGGATGCGCCGCTCCAGCTCGGCAATGGCCGCGGGCTGGTCGCCGCTGGGCTGGTAGGAACTGACGACCTCGAAAGGCGCCACCGAACGTTCGATCTTCGAAACGGGCCGCATGGAACCACCGTACGACCCCCCACTGACAACCGGGGTCCGGTCACCGGTCCCGCGACGGCGGGGTGTGCTGACGCTGCGACTGGAAGGACGCCGGGTCGGCGTAGGTGCCGAACCGCGGGACCTGCCGCTGGACGGGGATGCCGGGGGCCCGGCCGATGCCGTGGGTGCCGTGTCCCGCCGGGTCGGCCCAGTCCGGGTCGCCCATCACCATCAAGGGGTCGAACATCACGACCACCGCGGCGAGCAGGAGGAAGCAGCCGGGGCCGATCAGCAGCGGGATCAGGGGTGCGGTCGGCGGGCTTTCGACCGCGTTGCCGGTGACGCCCGGGTGCAGATGGACACTGAGCGCGGCCATGGCCGTGTAGTGCATTCCGCTCACCGCCACGCCCATCACCACGCTGGCACCGAGGCTGGGCAGGAAGCCCCGGATGGAGACGGCCGCCCAGAGCGCGACCGTCGCGGCGACGACGGCGATGACGACGGAGAGCGCGACGGTGAGCGTGTCGTACTCGAACTGCCCCTGGAGGCGCATTCCTGCCATGCCGAGGTAGTGCATGGTGGCCACGCCGAGACCGGTGATGGTGCCGCCGGTGACCATGGCCATCCAGGTCGCGCCCTGGTACCCGACGATGAAGATGCCGATGCCGACCATGACGATCGCGACGGCCAGGCTGGCGAAGGTGATCGGGATGTCGTACTCGATCGGCACCCTCTCGACGCTGAATCCCATCATCGCGATGAAGTGCATCGTCCAGATGCCGGAGCCTATGGACGTCGCCCCGAGAGCCAGCCAGCCGGCCTTGAAGGAACGCTCGGTCCGCAGCGACCGCGTCGTGCAACGCAACCCCAGGGCCGCGCCGAGGCACGCCATGAGGAAAGCCGCAGCGGGCGTCACCATCCCATAGCTGAAGCCGTCCATTGTGCCCTGCATGCTCGTACGCCCTTCGAGTGAAGCCCGGGTTCGGGGTGACCCTAAGGCGCGCTGCCCGGCAAACAAACAGAAGGACTGCATTTTATCGGCAGCTCAATCGGCCAGAGACCCGGTCTCAGCTCTTCCGTTCATGTGGTGGCCATCCTTCGCCGGTCCGTCGTTCGGGGGCGGCTGTCACTCTCGGCCCGGACGGAACTCTGACGCAAGGAGTACACGTGTACGCACGCACCGCTACCGCCTCCCTCGCCGCCGTCGCCCTGCTGGGCGCCGGCGCGCTGCTGCTGATCCCCCACTCGCAGGCCACGGACTCCGGCACGGACACGGGTGCGCGCATGGGCACGAGCACGGAGAAAGTCATTCGGACCGTCGTGAACACGCGGGCCATTCCGACACCCGGCGCCCCGGTCGTCCTCGCCCACCGGGGTGCATCGGCATACGCGCCGGAGAACACCCTGGCCGCCGTCGACCGGGCCAACCACCTCGGCTTCGACTGGGTGGAGAACGACGTCCAGCTCACCAAGGACGGAGTGCTGGTCGTCATCCACGACCCCGATCTGAAGCGGACCACCAACGTCGAGAAGGTCTTTCCGAAGCGCGCACCGTGGGCGGTCAAGGACTTCACGGCTGCGGAGATCGCCCGGCTGGACGCGGGCAGCTGGTTCGGCGCCCGGTACGCCGGGACCCGGATCCCCACGCTCAAGCAGTACCTGGACCGGATCGAGCGCAACGACCAGAACCTGCTGCTGGAGATCAAGAACCCGCAGATCTACCCGGGCATCGAGAAGGAGACGCTGCGGGTGCTGCGCCAGAAGGGGTGGCTGGACCCCATTCACGTCAGGTACAGGCTGGTGATCCAGAGCTTCAGCGCGGGCAGCATCAAGAAGGTGCACAAGCAGCGTCCCGACGTCACCACCGGTTTCCTCGGCACCCCCGCGATCGCCGATCTGAAGACGTACGCGGCGTTCACCGACCAGATCAACCCGTCGTACGCGTCGATCAGCACCCGCTATGTGGCGGCCGCGCACGCGCTGAAGGGCGCGCACGGCAGGAAGCTCCGGGTCAACACATGGACGGTCAACGACGCGGCCACCGCCAGGAAGGTGGACGGGTTCCAGGTCGACGGGATCATCACCAACACCCCTGACGTGGTGCGCAGGGCAACCGACTGACAGCCGGCCGGAGCTTCTCCTCCCCCGCTGTCAGTGGCCGCCCGTACGGTGGTTTCCATGAACAGCAACGGGGATGCCGACGGTGGCACCGGTGGGACTGTCGAGTGGGCCGTCGTCGGCAGCGACATCGGGCCGCTGCTGCTCGCCGCGACGGCCGCGGGGCTGGTGGGTGTCGTCTTCCACGCCGGCCCCGCAGTGCGGGACAGGGCGGTCGGGCAGCTGCGGGCCCGGCTCGGCGCGGAGCCGGTGGAGACGCCCGGCTCCGCCCGCCTCACCGAGCCGATACGCCAGCTCGCGGAGTACTTCACGGGTTCGTTGCGGGAGTTCTCCCTCCTGCTGGACTGGTCGCTGACGTCCGGCTTCAACCGTCAGGTGCTCCGCGAGCTCGCGGCGGGTGTGCCGTACGGAACGGTCGTCGGGTACGGGGATCTCGCCAGGCGTGTGGGGCAGCCGGGAGCGGCCCAGGCGGTCGGGGCAGCCATGGGGTCCAACCCGCTGCCAGTGGTGGTTCCGTGCCACCGGGTGGTGGAGAGCGACGGCAGGCTCGGCGGGTTCGGCGGCGGTCTGGAGACCAAGCGGCAGCTGCTGGCGCTGGAGGGGGTACTGCCGCAGCCGCTGTTCTGAGGCTGCTCGCCACGGCCGCCCTCCCCGGACCCGTTTTCGTACCCTCGTGCCAGCTGGCACACTCTGTCGGTGACCAACGCCCTCGACGCATCCGACACCCCCGCCGGGCCCGGCTCTCCCGTCACCGCGGCGGAACTCCCCGCCCTGCGGCGCAGAACGTCGGCGGTGCTCATCGCCAGCCAGATACTCGGCGGGCTCGGCGTGCCCATCGGCATCGCCCTGGCCCCTGTACTGGCGACGGAGGTGAGCGGCTCGGAGGCGCTGTCCGGTCTCGCCCCGACGGCATCGGTGACCGGCACCGCACTGCTGTCGCTTCCGCTGGCCGCACTGATGACCTCGCGGGGCCGGCGCCCCGGCCTCGTACTGGCCTATCTGATCGGTGCGCTCGGCGCGGCCCTGGTGGTCCTGGCCACCGTCGTGGGCAGTTTCCCGTTGCTGCTGCTCGGCATGGCCGGGTTCGGTGCCGGTTCGTCGGCCAATCTGCAGGCCCGCTTCGCCGCCGCCGATCTGGCCGAGCCGGACCGCCGAGGACGGGCGATCTCCACCGTCATCTGGGCCACCACGATCGGTTCGGTCCTCGGTCCCAACATCGCGGCTCCGGCAGGCCATGTCTTCCGTGGCACATCCATATCCGAGACGGCCGGACCGTTCCTCATGGCGGCGGCCATCTTCCTGCTCGCCGCGATGGTGGTCGGGGTGCTGCTGCGGCCCGATCCCCTGCTCACCGCGCGTGCGCTGGCGCCGCAGGACGGCCGGTCGGCGGGCGGCCGTTCGCTGCCTGCGGGCCTGGCGGCGGTGCGGGCTTCGCCGATGGCCCGGCTGGCGCTGCTGACGGTGGCCGTGTCGCACACCGCGATGGTCTCGATCATGGTGATGACCCCGGTACACCTGGGCCACCACGGCGCGGACCTCGAGCTGATCGGCCTGGTCATCAGCGGTCACATCGCGGGCATGTACGCGTTCTCGCCGGTGATGGGGTGGCTCGCCGACAGGTTCGGACGGCTCACTGTGATCGGACTGGCGGCCGGGCTGCTGTCGTGCGCCGCGCTACTGGCCGGCACCGCGGGCCCCAGCCACGGCCGCACGGCCGCCGGCCTGTTCGTGCTCGGTCTCGGCTGGTCGGCGGGGCTTGTCGCCGGTTCGGCGCTCCTCACCGACTCCGTACCGCAGCCCGCCCGCGCCGCCGTGCAGGGTCTGTCGGACCTGACCATGAACACGGCGGCGGGCATCGGCGGTGCGGTCGCCGGGGTGATCGTCTCCCAGGCGAGCTACGGCTGGCTGAACGCGGTCGGCGCGTGCCTGTTGCTGCCGATGGCGGCACTGGCGCTGCGCCGCGCGCTGACCCGGCCCGCCGCCGCCTGACCGGACGGGATCCGCAGGACCGACATCGCGGGACGAGGTCCGCGAGGCAAGGCGGCCCAGGCCCGGGCCAGGCACGAGCCCCGGGCTTCAGAGGCTGATGTGGTACGCCTTGCGCAGCGTCTCGTGCACGGTCCAGGTCGTACGGTCGCCCTCGCGCAGCACGCAGGCGTCACCGGGACCGATCTGCAGCGTCGCGCCGTCCTCGACCACGACGGTCGCACGTCCGCTGACGACCACGAACAGTTCGTCGGCCTCGGTGTCGGTGACCACGCCCGGCGTGATCTGCCAGATGCCCCGCACCTGCTTGCCGTCGGCGGACTCCCACAGCACCTTGCCGGTCACCACGGGCTCGCCCGAGACGATCTGCTCGGGGTCGAGCGGCTCCGGTTCGAGCTCGGCGTCGGGGATGTGCACGGCGAAGGAGGCGGGAGCTTGATCAAATGTGGTCATGGCCGGTCACCCTAGCGACCGGCCCAGGACGTCTCGCGATCAGGACCGGCCGGAGGGAGTCGGACTCGTCCGGCCGGCGCCGCACGGTCCGGCGGCCGTTCGGGTCCTGGGTCACGTTTGAGGGGAGCCCGGCCGCGACAGGGATGTGGACATGTCACTGAATGCGCCGGACAGCGCCCACCCGTACGAACCGGTCCTCTCCGCCGAGGTACAGGAAGCCCTCGCCGCGCACCGCCCCGTCGTGGCCCTGGAGTCGACGATCATCGCCCACGGCCTGCCGCGCCCCCGGAATCGGCAGGTCGCGGAAGAGCTGGAGGAGCTCGTGCGATCCGCGGGCGCCGTCCCCGCGACCATCGCCGTACTGGACGGACGAGGCCATATCGGCCTGGACAAGGACGAGTTGGAAAGGGTCGCCGAGGATCCGTCGATGCGGAAGCTCGGGCACCGCGACCTCGCACCGGCGCTGGCGGCCGGTGCGAGCGGGGCGACGACCGTGTCCGCGACCGCGTTCCTCGCGGCCCGCGCGGGCCTGCGCGTCTTCGCGACCGGCGGCCTCGGCGGCGTGCACCGGGACTGGACCGCGACCCAGGACGAGTCCGCGGATCTCCGGCTGCTCGCCCGCACCGACATCACGGTGGTGTGCGCCGGCGTGAAGTCGATCCTGGACGTCCCGGCCACGCTGCAGCGCCTGGAGACCCTCGGGGTGGGGGTGCTCGGCTACGGCACGGAGCACTTCCCCGGCTTCTATCTGAGCAGTTCGGGCGAGCCCGTCGACTGGACGGTGCGTACGCCCGAGGAGGTCGTGGAGGTGATGCGGGCCAGGGAGACCCTGGGCGGGCCCGCCGCGGCGCTGATCGTCGCCAACCCCGTACCGCAGAAGGATCAGCTGGATCCCGCCCTGCACGACCGGGTGCTGGCCCAGGCGCTGGACGCGTGCCGGGAGCACGGCATCGTGGGGCAGGCCGTCACGCCGTTCCTGCTGGACCACCTGATGCAGCACACCGGAGGGGCCTCCCTGGAGGCCAACCTGGCGGCCGTGCGCGGGAACGTGTCCCTTGCCGCGCGGATCGCGGTTGCCCGGTCCGCCGCGGAACACGGAACGGCCGGGCCGAAGACGGCGGCCGCCCGATGACCGACGGCGGCCTTCTCGTCGTCGGGGACGTGGTCACGGATGTGGTGGCGCGGCACGGGGGACCTCTCGTGCACGGCACGGACACGGTGGCCCGGATCAGCACGCTGCCGGGCGGGGCCGGTGCCAATGTCGCCTGCTGGGCGGTGCGTTCGGGCTGCCGGGACGTACGGCTGCTGGCGCGGGTGGGCGCCGACTCCGCGGCCTGGCACGAGGATGTGCTGCGCCGGGCGGGGGTACGTCCGCTGCTGTCCGTGGACGACGAGGCACCGACCGCCATCGTCGTCGCGCTCGTCGACTCCGCTGCCGAACGCACCTTCCTCACCGACAGCGGCGCCGTTCTGCGTCTGTCCCCCGACAACTGGTCGCCCTCGATGCTCGACGGCATCGCGCATCTTCATGTCTCCGGCTACCTCCTCTTCGCCGCCACGAGTCGCGCGACGGCACTGCTCGCCCTGCGGGAGGCACGGCGGCGTTCCATCCCGGCAAGCGTGGACCCCGCCTCCGCGGGCTTCCTCGCCGAGCTCGGCGTCGGCCCGTTCCTGACGGCCGTGGAGGGGACGGAGCTGCTGCTGCCGAATGCGGACGAGGCCCGGCTGCTCACCGGCCTCCCCGAAACAGACGATGCCGCCGCCAAGTTGAGCCTTCTGGTTCCGAAGGTCGTCGTCACCCTGGGCGAGGAGGGGGCCCTGCTGGCCACCGAAGGGACGGTGACCGGGCGCGTTCCGGCCGTCCCGGTGCGAGGAGCGGTCGACTCGACGGGGGCGGGCGACGCCTTCACCGGAGGGTTCCTTGCGGCGCGGCTGGCCGGGGCGGACGATGCCACAGCCGCGGCGGCGGGCTGCCGGTCGGGGGCCGAAGCGGTCACGACGGTCGGCGGCCGCCCCGGTACGTGACGCAGAGGCCTTTTCCCGGCAGGACAGCCTCTAACTCTCCCGGGGCAGACCGGTCCAGGCCGGGTGGAGCGGATCGTCGGCCCGGACGACCGCGTCCGCGCGCCCGGCAGGCGCCACCTCGTCCTCGTAGCGCGCGAAGGCGGGCAGGGTCCACCGCTCGCTCTCCTCGGTACGCCGCCGCAACGCGCCCGGCGAGAGCCGCAGGTGGACGCTCGCGTCGAACGGGAACCAGTGCCCGAGCAGCAGCGGCCCGTGCACCACCAGCACACCGCCCTCCGGGAGCTGCTGATACGGGCTGCGGGTGGCCCGGTCCGTCACCGGGTCCCAGAGATCGGGCAGCACGCGCCCGCTGCCGCCCGCCTCCAGCGGCCCGAAGACCTCGCGCCAGAGCGCACCCGTGTCGAACCAGCTGTCGAAGTACGAGTCGGGGTCCTCCTTGCCGTACTCGTACCGCAGACTCGCCGGGCGCAGGAACCACTCGGTGGACACGACGAACACCGCACGACCACGGATCCGCAGCGCCTCCGCGACACGCTCCGCCAGCTCCCCGGTGCGGGCGGCCGGAGCGCCGTCGACGGCGACCTTGAGCCACGGCCCGCCGTCGGCCGGCCTCAGCCCGTCGGCGTGCGCGGCAAACGCTTCGGCCAGCCGTTCCCAGGTGATCGGTTCAAGTCGCACCCGTCCATCATCGCTCCCGGCACCCGCGCGTCGGCGCCGAGCGCGCAGCATCCCCGGTTCCGGAGGCGCACGGCGAGACGCTCGCCGACCGACGGCCGGCGACGGCGGTGGGCGAGCGTCTCGCGCCGGGTCACTTCTTCGCGCCGCAGTCCACCGCATCGGCGTCGTCGGAGAGAGCACTGCCCTCGGGCAGCAGATAGGTCACCCAGAGCACGACCGGCTCGGTGCCGAGGTTACGTCCGATGTGGCGGTGGTGGGCGCCGGCCGGCTCGATGAACGATGTGCCCGCGGGCGTCACCTCGACCGAGCAGTCGTCCAGTGTGCGCGTCAGCGTCCCCGACTTGACGACGGCGATCAACTGACCGCGGTGGGTGTGCCAGCCGGTGGAGCCGCCCGGCTCCACGGTGATCGTCCGGAAGGTCACATCCGTACGGCCCCTCGGCGTCTTGACCTTCAACTTCCCGGTCGACGTGCCCTTCGCGACCACAGTGCCACTCACCCCGCTGCCGGGGGTGGCGACGGCCGCAGACGGTGCGAAGCCGAGCGCGGCCACGCAGCCACCGACGACCAGGGCCTTGCCGAGTCGCACCTGCTGTCCGTGCTGCTCCTGCCGTTCCCGCCGTTCCTGTTGTCTGCCGATCCTCATGCGAACCCTCTCCGCCTCGACGTCCAGGACATCCCAAATGCCCCCACGCTACCCGGAAGTTGATACGCGGAATCATCTGGACACGACGGTCGTACGACAGTCACACGATGGTCATTCGCCCCGGAGCTCCCCGGCCAGCGGCCCCACGCCCACGACCTCGATCCGTCCGTCCTTCACGGCCTCGGCGAGCGTGCACTCGCCCCGCCCGAGCGCGAGACAGAGCTCGACGTCGAGCGTGATCCGGGCGTCGGCGTGAGCGGCGGGCCCGTCCCCGTACACCCCCTCACCATCGGCCGACCGACCCACCCGCACATGGAACTCCCCCTCATCGAGGTGGACTTCGACGACTCCTTCGTGAGCCAGCCCGTCCAGCACCCGCAACAGCGGAAGCGCGAACCAGTGGGCCCGCACCGCATCCGTCGGCCGTCGTTCGCCGATCGCGGGCGCGCCCCACTCGGCGAGCGCGGCAAGGACAGGCAGCAACCCGTGGCCTCGCTCGGTCAGTTCGTACACCGAGGCGGCGGCGGGCGGGGGCAGCCGCCGTCGGGTGGCCAGGCCGCTCTGCTCCATGTCCTTGAGGCGGGAGGCGAGGACGTCCGTACTGACGCCGGGAAGATCGGCGTGCAGATCGGTGTAGCGGCGTGGTCCGGCCAGCAGTTCACGGACTATCAGCAGGGTCCACCGGTCTCCGACGGAGTCGAGGGCCCGGGCGGTGGCGCAGAACTGGTCATAACTTCGGCGGCGCGCGGAGCGTGCGGGCGGCTGCTGCTGACGTGGCATGCGACGCAGTCTAGACATGTTGTTGGACTTTCCAAGCCCGAGCTTGGTAAAACCAAGTATCGCAATCAGGTCGGGGAGGCCACCGCATGGAATTCCGGCAGTCCAGCAAGCTCAACGAGGTCTGTTACGAGATCCGGGGTCCGGTCATCGAGCACGCCAACGCCCTGGAGGAGGCGGGCCACAGCGTGCTCCGCCTCAACACGGGCAACCCCGCGCTCTTCGGTTTCGAGGCGCCGGAGGAGATCGTCCAGGACATGATCCGGATGCTCCCGCAGGCCCACGGCTACAGCGATTCGCGCGGCATTCTCTCCGCCCGCCGCGCGGTGGCGCAGCGCTATCAGGCGATGGGCCTGACCGATGTCGGGGTGGACGACATCTTCCTCGGCAACGGGGTGTCCGAGCTGATCTCCATGTCCGTGCAGGCACTGCTGGAGGACGGCGACGAGGTGCTGATCCCGTCGCCCGACTATCCGCTGTGGACCGCGGTGGTCACCCTGGCGGGCGGCAAGGCCGTGCACTACACCTGCGACGAGGCGTCGGACTGGAACCCGGACCTCGCCGACATGGCGTCGAAGATCACCGACCGCACCAAGGCCGTCGTGATCATCAACCCGAACAACCCGACCGGCGCCGTCTATCCGCGCGAGATCCTCGAAGGCATCCTCGATCTGGCGCGCCGGCACGGTCTGTTGGTCCTCGCCGACGAGATCTACGACCAGATCCTTTACGACGACGCCGAGCACCACAGTGTGGCGGTCCTCGCCCCCGACCTGGTCTGCCTCACCTTCAGCGGTCTGTCCAAGACGTACCGGGTGGCAGGGTTCCGCTCCGGCTGGATGGTGGTGTCGGGTCCGCAGCAGCACGCCGCCAACTATCTGGAGGGCCTGACCATGCTCGCCTCCATGCGGCTGTGCCCGAACGCGCCCGCCCAGTACGCCATTCAGGCCGCGCTCGGCGGCCGGCAGTCCATCCGTGAGCTGGTGGCACCGGGTGGTCGGCTGTACGAGCAGCGCAACCGGGCCTGGGAGAAGCTGAACGAGATCCCAGGGGTGTCGTGCGTGAAGCCGAAGGGGGCGCTGTACGCGTTCCCGCGCATCGATCCGAAGGTGCACAACATCGTCGACGACGAGAAGTTCGTCCTCGATCTGCTGCTGCGCGAGAAGATCCAGGTGGTGCAGGGCACCGGTTTCAACTGGCCGCGTCCCGACCACTTCCGGATCCTGACGCTCCCGTACGCTGACGATCTCGACGCGGCCATCAGCCGCATCGGCCGCTTCCTGAACGGATACCGTCAGTGACCTGCCCCGCCTGCCGGCTGCCCGTCCATACGCAGTTCGCCTCGCCCGGGCTCGTCGGCCCGATCGTCGAGGGCGGCCTCGATCCGGCCGACGACCCGGGCTGGGCGGACTCCGGGGCGGACTCACCCGCCGAGTACGCGCGCTGGGCAGGTCACCTGTGCGGTGTGACCTGTCTGCGCATGGCGCTCGGCGCCGGCGCCCCGCCGCTGTTCGCCCTGCGTGACGGGGCGCTCAAGTACGGCGCGTACACGGAGGATGCGGAGGGGGAGATCCGGGGCCTGGTCTACGCGCCCTTCGCGGAGTACGTGCGGGAGGTGCACGGCCTCGAAGCCACCGTCCACCGCCACCTGTCGACGGACGAGATCGTGGCCCTGCTGGACCAGAGGCGGACGGTGATGGCGTCGGTGCACTACGGGATCCGGCATCCGGAGCGGCCCGCTCCGGGCCGGGGCGGTCATCTGGTGCTGGTGACGTCCCGCACACCGGACGGCGACGGCGTCCACTTCCACAACCCGTCCGGCACGACGGCCACGACTCGGGCCGCGGAACTGCCCCTGACGGACTTCGAGCGCTTCTTCGCCGGGCGCGGGGTATCGCTCGCCGGCGACGCGCGGCAGGGGCCGGAAACGGGAGCGGACCCGGGGGCGTAGCCGGCCCCCGGGCCCTGAGTGATGCCGCCCATTCGGCACGCCGGCACTTTTAAGAGCCCGGGTCAGTCGTAATGTCGCCGCGTCCTTCCTTTAGACGACCGCAGATCGAAGCTCCGCGGGTTGGAGTCGAACCAACATCTCGACGCGCATGGGCCCGAGCCCGTTTGATCCGGCGATCGGCGGCGAATGCTGAGTCTGGAGCAAGAGTCTGAGATTGATCGCGGTCTGCCTCTGCCATTTGGGCCACCCCGGCCCGTGTGGTCGCACCGACCGAATCGGTGCGGCCCGAATGCCGGGGGGAGGACTCGAACCTCCACTGGAACCGCGTCGTCACGACAAGCTTCAGTTTCAGCTTGCGCTCCTCGCGCACCCCGGCCGTGACAATGTGGCCGGGGAATCCATGGTCGGCTACCCGAAGAGGTAGCCGAATACCGCGTCACCCACCCGCTGGTCGGTGACCTCCACGCCGTTGGCCTCCTCGCGGGCGAACTTCACGGCCTGCTGGAGCTTCTCCACCCGGTCCAGGAGTTCATTGATGCGCCGCGCCGGAAGAGCCCCGGAGAACTTCACGGTCGTCCAGTAACCGATCGGAACGTCCTCGTAGTACACCTCGACCTGCGCCGGGTGCTTCTCGGTGGCCTCCGCCTTCACATGGTTGCGGGGCACCTTCTTCGTACGGAGCGTCCGGACCGGCTCGGTCTTCCATGAGTCCGTCGACGGGTCCTGCGTCCACGCCTCGGCGGCGTCGAGCACCGGCAGCTTGCGCACAAACGTGTTGATGTCCGTCAGCTGCTTCTCCAGGAAGAGCAGATACGACACCGGCACATCGGCGACGAGCACCCGGCCGTCGACCTTCACGTCGGCGCGGGCCGCACAGTTCGCCCAGTCCTTCGTGGCGGTCACATCGAAGAGCCGGGTCAGCGTCGCCGCGGTGTCCCGCAGCACGTCCTCGGCCTTGATCTGCACCAGTGTCGACTCCGGCGGAAGCTGTTCACCCTCCTCGTCCTTCGGCTGATAGGTCCGGGAGATCCCGGCCAGCAGCCCGGCCTTCTGGAGGCCGTGATGCGCCGCCGTCAGGTCCTGGTGAGCCTTGGACTTGACACCTTTCTCCACTGCGATGATCTGATTGAGTTTCGCCACATCGAGGAAGTTAGCACCGGCAATCCGCCCCGTACGAAGGGTTTTTGCGGCCGTACTCCGCCTCCCGCGCAGCTGCCTTCACCGGTACGGGTGGTTTCCACCCGATGCCCATGTCCTGCCGCTCTCCGGGCGGGGGCCGCTTGCCACAGTGAGCCGCGCGCAGTTCGCGCCCACCCCCTCCGAAAGGCCCCTCCGGTGCCGCTCCTCCCCCACTCGACCGGCCGCCACAGCAACGACAGCACTGACGCCGGTGACAGCCGACGCGGCTTGAAGCAACACACCGCGCTGACCGCGGCGGCCACCGCCCTCGCCGTGCTGGCCGTGGGCACACCCGTCGCCTACGCCACACTGGGCAACGGATCGCCCGCCGCCTCGCGGTCCGCTCCATCGGGTGTCGCCGCCCGCGGCAAGGCCTACATCGAGACCAGGCTCTTCTTCGGTACGGAACGCCCCGACGGCGGACCCGATGTGACCGATCAGCAGTTCCTGGCCTTCGTCGACGAGGAGATCACCCCGCGCTTCCCCAGGGGCCTGACCATCCAGGACGGCCGCGGTCAGTGGCGGGACTCCCACGGGGTGATCGAGCGGGAGCGCAGTTACGAACTGATCCTGCTCTACCCGGCGACCGAGGCACGCCTTCGCGACCAGCAGATCGAGCGGATCCGCAACGCGTACGAGAACGCCTACGCCCAGGACTCGGTGGCCCGGCTGGAAGAGCGCACGACCGCCGACTTCTGACGGGACCCGAGCCGGCCCCACGGGCCGCCGCCCACCTGAACGCCGGCTGCCGGGGCCAGGGGGCGCCGGTGGTCAGCGGCCGAGCAGCGCCGTGAGAGTGCCCACCGGGTCCACGTCCGGCATGGCACGGGGCCACCAGTCGTCCTTGCCCGGGTCCGATTCATAGCCGTACCAGCGGCCGTCGTGGCCGAAGCGGAGCTGAATTGTTCCGGCGGGGTGCGTGAGGTGGTTGCGCCAGGGGTGGAAGCGGGGGAAGTCGGCGGCCGCGAGGGCGGGGCGGGCCCGGTCGAAGGGGCCGGCCGGGGGGTCCCAGGGTATTTCCAGGACCTCCAGGCCCTCGGCGCCGCCCTGGCGCCAAGCTGCGACGGCGCGTGCCAGGTCGGTGGTGGTACGGCCGGTGGCGAAAGCCAGTTCCCGGTAGAGGGCGCGGGTGGTGGCGGTGAGTCCGGCGGTGGGTCGGGCCGCGGCCAGCCGGACGGCGTCCTGCCAGGGCGTGAGCCCGCAGAGGGGGTCCTGGCCGGTGGTGAGGAGGGCGTGCGCGCGGGCGGCCGCGTCCGTGGCGAGGTGGTCGAGGGAGAGCGGGTCGCGGGCGCCGGGCAGCGGCGGGTACGAGGGTGGCTGGCCGGGCTGCGACGGTACCGGGAGCGGGGCGGGCAGCGGCGGGAGGAAGCGGCCGACCAGGGCCTCGCGCGCCGGCACGGAGGGGGTGGTGGGGGCCGTGGGGCGTTCCCGGGCACCGTGCGCCGCGCTGCGCCGGCCCAGCTCCTCGACGAGTTCGCGCTCGCCGCGGCCGCGCAGCAGCAGGAGGACGAACGGGTCGGTGTCCAGCAGGCGGGCCATCTGGTAGCAGAGGGCGGCGACGTGCTTGCAGGGCCAGCCGTGGTCGGGGCAGGAGCAGCTCGGGTCGAGGTCGTTCGCGGCGGGCAGCAGTCCGGTGCCCGCCTCGGCCGCCGTGTCGACGAGGGTGTGCGGCATCTCCTTGGCGAGCAGCGCGGCGAGATGGTCGGGCCGGGCGGCGACGGCGTCGAGGAAGGTGTCCCAGCCGGTGTCTGTGAGGGGGCGCAGCCGCAGCTCGGCGCGGTACGGACGGGGGCGGCTGCCCTGGACGTAGGCGACGACGCGGCCGGGGGTGACGGTGATCGCGGCGACATGACCGCTGTCGGCGTAGGTACGGCCGCGGGCGAGCCGGCCCTCGTCCATCGACAGGGACTCCAGCGCCGCCACCCAGGACCGCCCCCACCAGGTGTCCGCGAACGGTTCGTCGCCGTGGGACGTGCGGGGCGGAACCGCCTCGAAGGTGCGCCGCAGGTCGTCGGGGCCGGGGCGGGCCCTGACCTGCGACGGGGACGAGGGCTGGGAGCGGGGGCTCATGACGGCCTCCGGAGCGCGACGAGATCGGCGAGGTCGCGGTCGCTGAGCTCGGTCAGCGCGGTCTCTCCGGTGCCGAGGACCGCGTCGGCCAGGGCCTGCTTGGCCGCCAGCATCTCGCCGATCCGGTCCTCGACGGTGCCTTCCGCGATCAGCCGGTGAACCTGGACGGGCTGTGTCTGCCCGATGCGGTACGCACGGTCCGTGGCCTGTTCCTCGACGGCCGGGTTCCACCAGCGGTCGTAGTGGATGACATGGGCGGCGCGGGTGAGGTTCAGCCCGGTGCCGGCCGCCTTGAGGGAGAGCAGGAAGACGGGTACTTCGCCGGACTGGAAGCGGTCCACCATCCGTTCCCGCTCGGCCACCGGTGTTCCGCCGTGCAGGAGCTGGGAGGGGACGGCGCGCGAGGCGAGGTGCGCGGAGAGGATCCGGGCCATCGTCACGTACTGGGTGAAGATCAGCACGGAACCGTCCTCGGCGAGGATCGTGTCGAGCAGCTCGTCGAGCAGGGCGAGCTTGCCGGAGCGGCCGATGAGGCGGGTCGGTTCCTCCTTCAGATACTGCGCCGGGTGGTTGCAGATCTGCTTGAGCGAGGCCAGCAGCTTCATGATCAGGCCGCGGCGGGCGATGCCCTCCGAGGCTTCGATGAACGCCATGGTCTCGCGCACCGCCGCCTCGTAGAGCGTGGCCTGTTCGCGGGTGAGGAAGACGGGGTGGTCGGTCTCCGTCTTGGGCGGCAGCTCCGGGGCGATGCCCGGGTCGGACTTCTTGCGGCGCAGCAGGAACGGCCTGACCAGCCGGGAAAGGCGCTCGACCGCGTCGTCGTTACCGAGTCCTGCCGCGGTGCCGGTGTTCTCGACGATCCGGGCGTGCCGGGCACGGAACGCCTTGAGCGGGCCGAGCAGTCCGGGGGTGGTCCAGTCGAGCAGGGCCCAGAGCTCGGAGAGGTTGTTCTCCACGGGGGTGCCGGTGAGGGCGATCCTGGCCGGTGCCGGGATGGTGCGCAGCGCCTTCGCCGTGGAGGAGTGCGGGTTCTTCACATGCTGCGCCTCGTCGGCCACGACAAGTCCCCAGCTGTGGGCGGCGAGTTGGGTCGCGCTGGAGCGCATCGTGCCGTACGTGGTGAGGACGAAGCCGCCGTCGGGGTCGTCGAGCGTGCGGCCGGTGCCGTGGAAGCGGCGCACGGGGACACCGGGGGCGAAGCGGTTGATCTCGCGGTGCCAGTTGCCGAGGAGGGAGGCGGGGCAGATCACCAGGGTGGGTGCGGGGTGCGCGCGGTGCAGATGGAGGGCGATGACGGTGATGGTCTTGCCGAGTCCCATGTCGTCGGCGAGGCAGCCGCCGAGGCCCAGCGATGTCATGCGGTCCAGCCAGGCCAGGCCGCGCAGTTGGTAGTCGCGGAGCGTGGCGTCGAGCCCGGGCGGCGGTGCGACGGCCGTGTCGTCGGCGAGGATGCGGGTACGGAGTTCGGCGAGGGCACCGGCCGGCACCGCCTCGACCTGCTCGCCGTCCACCTCCGCGCTGCCGGTCAGCGCGACGGCGAGGGCGTCCACCGGATCGAGCAGCCCGAGCTCCCGCTTGCGCGCCTTGCGTACGAGCGCGGGGTCGACGACGACCCACTGGTCCCGCAGGCGCACCACCGGCCGGTGGGCCTCCGCCAGGATGTCCATCTCCCGCTCGGTGAGCTGTTCGTCGCCGAGGGACAACTGCCAGTTGAAGGCGAAGAGCTGCTCGGCGTCGAAGAACGAGGTGCCGTCGGTGGCCGAGCCGGGTGCGGGCCGGACCACGGCGGCGGCGGTCAGCGAACGCACGAGCTCACGCGGCCAGTGGGCGCTCACCCCGGCCTGCGCCAGCCGCGCCCCGGCGTCGCTCAGCAGCTCGTACAGCTCGTCCTCGGTCAGGGCGAGCACATCGGGGACCGGCTGGTCCAGCAGCCGTTCCAACGGCGCCCAGACGCGGGCGGCACGGCGCAGCGCGAGCACGGCGTCGATCCTGGCCCGGGGACCGAACGGCTCGCCTCCGCCGCCGTTCCACAGTGCGGCGGCGTCGATGACGTACGTCGGGTCGGCCAGGCTGTGCACCTGCGTGATCGCCGCGGCGGCGTGCCGGGCGGCGCCCGGGTGGACCTCCGCGGAGCTACCGGAGGCCTCGGGCCCGTCGGCACCGGCAGCGGTTCCGTCGGCCGCGTCCTCGGCGTCGGGGTTGCCGTAGGTGTCGGCCGTGTCGAAGAGCTCGTACGCCGACAGGTCGAGGCGGAGCGACACCCGTACCCCCGCGTCCAGACCGGCCGCGACCTCGACGGCCCAGTCTCGGGCCCGGGGCAGATGCTGGGCCTCGCGGGCCGCGAAGGGGGCACCCGTCGCGTACGCCGCAGCGGGCGTCCGGGGCAGGGTGTCGGCGACCGCGTCGAGGAAGGCGCCGAGCAGCGACTCGGGGTCGGGGAGCCGGAGCGGTGTGCGGTCAGGAAGCGGGACGGCGTAGGCCTCGGGCGGCATGGCGGCGGCGACCGCCCGCAGATGGGCGATGTCCTCGGCGTCGCGCGGTCCGGCCCGCCAGGCGTCGTGGTCGTGGGCCGTCAGGCCGGGGACCAGCCTGCCGCGCGCCACCAGGTTGAGCGCATGGAGCGCGGCCGCGCCCCAGCAGCGCGCGGCCGGGTGGGCGGACTGCTGATGCCGGGCGCGGGCCAGCAGGGGCACGGCATCGGCGACGGGCAGCAGCACGGCGGGTACCGTCCGGCGGCGGACGTCGTCCTGCTCTCCGTGGCGTCGTACCACCGTGATCTCGGCGGTCTCGGCCGCAGTCTGTTCGTGGGCGCCGCCGATCGCCGGTAGCGGTCCGCCGTCCGGGTCCCAGAAGGCGACGCGTCCCTCTCTCGGCAGTGGGGCGGGCAGGAAGACGGCAGCACAACGCAGGAGGCCGACAGTTGCCGCGTCCTGCGTCTGTTGCTGTACGTGTGGTGCCGAGGTCATCGCTCCCCTCCCGTCCCGCCCTTGATCGCCCGATCCTCTCGATCTCTCCGTCTCTGCGAGTCTAGGCGGGGGGTGTGACAACCGGTCTCACACCGGTATTCGCGTAGGTCAGTGCCTGGCCAGCGGCTTGGAGCGAGTGACCCGCGCGGGCCCGGAGGGGGTGGGTGCGGCGGCGGGCGCAGGCGTCACAGGCGGCGGCTGCTGTGGCTGCTGCGACGGTTGTTGCTCGGGCTGTTGTTGCTGAGGCTGTGGCTGGAGCTGCGCTTGCTGCTGCGTCGATACGGGCTGCTGGGCCCGCTCCAGGAAGCGGAGCAGCTCCACCGGGAACGGCAGCACCAGCGTGGAGTTCTTCTCCGCGGCGACCGCGACCACGGTCTGCAGCAGTCGTAGCTGGAGCGCGGCCGGTTGGGAGGACATCTCCTTCGCCGCCTCGGCCAGCTTCTTCGATGCCTGGAGCTCCGCGTCCGCGTTGATGACACGCGCGCGCCGCTCCCGGTCGGCCTCGGCCTGCCGCGCCATGGAGCGTTTCATCGTCTCCGGCAGCGATACGTCCTTGATCTCCACCCGGTCGATCTGGACGCCCCACCCCACGGCCGGACTGTCGATCATGAGCTCCAGCCCCTGGTTCAGCTTCTCCCGGTTGGACAGCAGATCGTCCAGGTCGCTCTTGCCGATGATCGAGCGCAAGGATGTCTGCGCCATCTGCGACACCGCGAACCGGTAGTCCTCGACCTCCACGACCGCGCTGGCCGCGTCGACCACCTTGAAGTAGATGACCGCGTCCACCCGCACCGTCACGTTGTCCCGCGTGATGCCGTCCTGTGCGGGCACCGGCATCGTCACGATCTGCATGTTGACCTTGTGCAGCCGCTCGATACCGGGAAGCACCATGGTGAATCCGGGTCCGCGCACATCGTTGCGCAGCCTGCCCAGCCTCAGCACGACGCCCCGTTCGTACTGCTTGACGACCTTCGCAGCCGCGACCACATAGACCGCCCCCACGGACGCCACCGCCACTACGGCGACCATCAGTTCTTGGACCATGACGGCCCCCTGCCAGCCGGACACATGCGACTCTTGCCGCTATTACCACGTTATGCCCCATATGAACACCAGGCGAACATGGGTCCGATCCACGGTCACCCGGCAGGCCGCGCACCGGATGCCGGGGCGGCCGCGAGCGGGCAGCGTGACTAGCGGTACAGATGAGCCGGACGACACAGACGAGGACCCGCCCATGCCCGTGATCGATCACCGACGCCGCCGTTTCGGCATCGCCGCCGGGACCGCGCTCCTGACCCTCACCGTCGCGGGCTGCTCCGGCCTCGGCCGCACCGCGGTCGGGCCGGTCACCTACGTCACCGAGCGGGACGCCGTGATCATGCTGAACAGCCCCTCCGTGAAGGGCTGCCACCGGCTCGCTCCGGCGGGCGCCAAAGAAGTGCTGAACGGGACCCTGATCGACATCATCCTGTACCGCACGCCCAACTGCACGGGTCCGGGGACGACGTATGTCGCCACGACGCTCGCCGACGTCAATCCGCCGAGCGCTCTCCCCTGGCGCAGCTTCAGCACGGTCCACTGAGGGGCGCGGGGCCCACGCCCCGCCGATGTCCCTAAGCGCGCCGACGCACGAGCGCGATCAGCCGTGCCGTGCTCTCCTGCCGGTCCCGGGCGATCAGGACGACCAGCACGATGAGCAGCGCCGGCATGATCGCGTTCACCGGGTCGAGCAGCGTGAGCTGGACGACGGACGCTCCGGCCAGCAGCCCGACGAAGGCGATCGCCGCCACCCCGGACAGCAGGGGCACCAGCAGGGCGACGGCGCCCGCCATCTCCAGGGCTCCGATGAGGTACATCGCACCATGGCTCCAGCCCATCCGGTCGAAGGACTCGATCGCGGACTCATGGGCGATCAGCTTGGCGAACGCGCTGAAGGCGAAGAACAGGGCGAGCACGACCCGTGCGACGGTGAGCGCGACCGCACCCCGGCTGCGTGCCGCGGTCGCGGTCGTCCCGGTGGTGGTGCTGGTGTTCGTCGTGGTCTCGGACATCTGGGTCTCCTCGGGAAGCGTCGCGCGGTGCTGCGTACGCAAGGAAAGACCCCGCAGCGGTCCGGAACTCATCGCATCCCGGACGGCCGATCCTCTCGGTTCCCGTCGCCCCGGCGACTACCTGGGCACGGCACTTACCCACACCCCGTCCTCCGTCAGATAGCGGTCGACGGAGAGTCCCGCCGCCTCCAGGTGTCCCTCGAACTGTTCCTTCGTCAGCTCCCGCGACAGGAAGGTCTGGGTCCATCGCGCATCGTCGAAGATGTACTCCGCGTGCACCGAGTTCACCCCGTCGCCGACGGGGACCGCCGAGACGATCCGCACGGTGTATCCAGCCGGATCGACCCGCTCCCGCGGCAGATCGGTGTGGTAGTCGGCGCCCTCGCGCTGAAGGAGTACGACGCCGCCGTCCCTGACGTATCTCCGGCAGGTCCGCAGCATGGCGTCGCGCACCCGGTGCTCGCTCGTGTGCACCAGGAACGACGCCAGCATGACCACGTCGAACGTCTCGTCGCCGAGCTCGAGCGACTCGATGGGGCTCCGCACCGTGCGCGCGCCCTGAATGTGTTCCAGCATCTGCGCCGACTCGTCCACGGCCGTGACCTCGAAGCCGCGTGCGACCAGCGGATGGGTCACCCGGCCCGCCCCGCAGCCGAGCTCCAGAATGCTCGCACCGGCGGGTACCGCCGCCTCGATCACGTCCGGTTCGGCCCCGACGGACAGCCGCGCGTACAGCTCGACCGCGCAGCCGTCCGGTGTGATCGAGCCGGGCCCCGTCCCCGAATATCCCTCACGCACCAGTGATCCGCTCATGTACATCCGAACGAACGGCCGTTGGGCACCGTTCCCGGTCCGGGTGGGGGCGGGGGGGAAGTCCCGTCAGCACACCGGATAGCGCTCCCGCGGCCACCCCACCGCCTGCTCGAACTCCAGACACAGATCGTCGGCCAACTCGGCGATCACTCCCCGCCCCTCCGTCAGCACCAGCCAGGACGGCGGGAGTTGCACGTCCGTGTGGCGGGCGCCGAGCAGATTTCCGCAGACCGAACCGGTGGAGTCGCTGTCGCCCGAGTGGTTGACCGAGAGCAGCAGCGCCCGAGCGACCTGGTCGGCGTCCGGCAGTACCAGGGCGCAGTACACGGCAATGGCGAGGGCCTCCTCGGCCACCCAGCCCGCGCCCAGTGACTCCACCTTCTCGGCGGTCGGCGCGCCCTGCGCGGCCAGGTCGACGGCCGCGCGCAGCGCCACCGTCGTCTCCTCGTGTCCCGGGTGGCGGGCCAGCAGCTCCATGGCCCGGAGCACGGCACCCGCCATCGAGTCGCCCTCCATCAGATGGGCGATGATCGCGGCAAACGCACCGGCCGCGTACGCACCGGTCAGATGCCCGTGAGTGATCTGCGCGCACCGGTACGCCAGCCCGAAGCCGGTCTCCGCTCCCTCACCGATCAGGCCGAAGGGCGCGGACCGCATCACCGTGCCGCATCCCTTGGACCCGGTGTTGACCGGCCCGGGGCGGCCGAGCGGACCCGCCGGGTCGGGGATGTGCTCGGCGGCGAGCCCGGTCAGGCAGGCGTTGCCGGGGGCACGGCGCGCGTACAGGAAACGCTGCTGCCGCAGCCACCCGGTCCGCACGGGGTCGTCCCCGCCGCGGGCCGGTGGTGCGGGGTGGTTCTGGGTGTCGAGCCAGCGCAGATAGGCGTTGCGCACGAGGGCGGTCTCGGCGCCGCCGATGCCCTTCGACATCGCCCGGGAGTGCGCCCTGATCAGCCCTTCGGCGGTGAACAGCGTCATCTGCGTGTCGTCGGTGATCCGGCCGACGGCCCCGTCCGCGTCCGCGACGAGTCCCCGGACGCCGTCTTCTCCGTAAGCCCTGCGGATGCCGGCGAGCGAGAGGAACTCCACCGGGTTGCCCAGTGCGTCCCCGATCGCACCGCCCAGCAGCGACCCGCGGACCCGGGCCCTGCGGGCGGCGCTGTTCCGCCATGGTGTGCCGTTCACGGACGGTCCCCCACAATCTGTCTCGACGTGCCTCAAAACCGCAGTCGTGGGTCCATCCTGGTAGGAGAGGCGATCGCCATGCGTACCGGTAACGAACCGATGACTGCACGCAGCCCCCTGCGACTGCGGCTGTGCCTGAGTCTATGGGGCATGGCCTGGGCCCTTTTCGGCCTGACGGCCTTCTCCCTGGTCGACCGTCCGGGCTGGGCCGTGGCCTGCGGACTGCTGCTCCTGCTGACGCTGGTGGATCTTGCGGTGATCATCCACCACATCCACCAGGGCCCGCACTACCAGCCGGGCCGCAACATCCCCCCGTACGAGCCGGACCACGGCGGACGCCGCCGGTACGGACACTGAAGCGCGTGTACGCATCGGTTCCGGCGCAGCTTCGCGCGACGGGCCGAGGCCGTCAGGCGCCCGCGTCGAAGCGGGCCGCCCGCAGGTACTCCGGGTTCGGGTCGAGGGCGGCGGCCAGCCGGAAGTGGCGCACGGCTGCTTCCGAGCGGCCGGAGCGCTGAAAGGTTCGGGCCAGCGCGAAGTGCGCGAACGCGTTGTCCGGTTCGCGCTCCAGAACGAGTTCGAATTCGAGCTCGGCGGGGCGCAGTTGGGCGGCGGCGAAGAAGGCGCGGGCTCGCAGCAGACGGGCGGCCGTGTTCTCCGGATGGGCTGCGATCACCGAGTCCAGGAGCTTGACCGCACCCCGTGGATCACGCGCGGCCAGCAGGCGTTCGGCCGCGCGGAAGTCGATGACATGGGTTTCCGGGGTCCTCTCGGGCACGCTCGCATCCTTCCCTTCGCTTCCGGCTTTCCAACGTCCGGCCGGGTACCGGTATTCCGGTCCGGTGATCAGCCGGCCGCCGCCCGCCGGGTCAGCTCCGCCCAGACCTTGCGGACCTGCGGCTCCAGCGCCTCGAGCGGCCCGTCGTTGTCGATGATCAGATCGGCGACGGCGCGGCGCTGCTCGCGGGTGGCCTGCGCTGCCATCCGGGCGCGGGCCTCGGACTCCGTCATTCCGCGCAGCCGTACGAGCCGGTCGAGCTGGGTCTCCGGGGTGGCGTCCACGACCACGACCAGGTCGTAGAGGGGGGCGAGGCCGTTCTCGGTGAGGAGGGGGACGTCATGGACGACGACGGAGTCGGGGCCTGCGGCACGCTCCAGCTCGGCGGAGCGTGCACCGACCAGCGGGTGGACGATCGCATTGAGGGTGGCGAGCCGGTCCGCGTCGGAGAAGACGATCGAGCCGAGCTTCGGCCGGTCCAGGGTGCCGTCGGCGGTGAGGATGCCTTCGCCGAACGCGTCGACGACGGCCGCGAGTCCGGGGGTCCCGGGCTCGACGACCTCGCGCGCGATCCTGTCGGCGTCGATCAGCACGGCCCCGTACGAGACCAGCAGCCGTGACACTTCGCTCTTGCCGGCGCCGATACCACCGGTCAGGCCCACTTTCAGCATGGTCGGCAGCCTAATGTGCGGCCCCCGGCCGGTCATGGCCCGGTCACGGCGCACCCGCCCGCCAGGTCACGGCATCGCCCGCGCCGATCCGTCAGGCGTCGCCCTCCCGCTCGGCGAGGAACCGCTCGAATTCGAGGCCGATCTCGTCGGCGGACGGCAGGTCGACCGATTCCGCGACCAGGTTGCCGCGCGTCTCGGAGCCCGCGATCGCGTCGTACTGGTGCTCGAGCCCTTCGACGAGCGAGACGAGCTCCTCGTCGCCCTGGTCGATCTGGCGGTCGATCTCGGTCTGTGTGCGGTGCGCCTCCGTGCGCAGCGAGTGGGCGATGCTCGGCAGGACCAGTCCGGTCGCAGCCGTGATCGCCTCCAGCGCGGTGAGCGCGGCGTCCGGGTAGGCGGAGCGGGCGACGTAGTGCGGCACGTGGGTGGCGACACCGAGGACGTCGTGTCCGGCCTGCATCAGCCGGTACTCCACCAGGGCCTCGGCGGAGCCGGGGACCTGCGCCTCGTCGAACGGGCTGCGGTGGCCCGGCATCAGGTCCGTGCGGTTGCCGTGCGGGGTGATACCGACCGGGCGGGTGTGCGGGACGCCCATCGGGATGCCGTGGAAGTTGACGGAGAGGCGGACGCCCAGCCGCTCGACGATCTGCTCGACGGCTGCGGCGAACCTCTCCCACTCCACGTCCGGCTCGGGCCCGGACAGCAGCAGGAAGGGCGCCCCGGTGGCGTCCTGGACCACCCGGACGTCCAGCGTCGGGGTCTCGTACCCCGACCAGCGGTCGCGCTTGAACGTCAGCAGCGGGCGCCGTGCGCGGTAGTCGACGAGCCTGTCGTGGTCGAAGCGGGCCACGACCTGGTGCGGCAGCGATTCGAGCAGGCCGTCCACGATCTGCTCGCCCGTCTCACCCGCGTCGATGTATCCCTCGAAGTGGTAGAGCATGACCAGGCCGGCCGACTCCTGGGCGAGCGCCATGTCAACGACGGCCAGGCCCTTCGGCTCCCATTCGTACAAACTCTGCGGATCAGGCACGGTTACCGCTCCTCCTCGTGTTCCTAGGGAAGAACGTCCGAAAGGGCACGGGCATTCCCTGCACGTGCCCTTTCACAGGGTGTTTACGCCAGGACGCGCGTGTGCAGTGCGGTGACCGCCTTCCGTGCGGAACTGAAGGCACCGTGCTGCCAGGCATCGGCGTAGCTCAGGTAGTCACCGGCGAAGTAGACGCGTCCGGCGGCCTGGTTGAGCGGCGCGAAGACGGGGGCGTCGGGGCCACCGGCCAGCGAGTGCCAGGCGGCCTCCAGGTGGGGGGTCTGACGCCAGTGGTGGGAGAAGGACGAGGCAAGTTCCGTGCGGTACTTCTCGCCGTGGATCTTCACGCCCTGGGCGACGGCACGCGCCTCCCGCTCGCTGGGGGTGAGTGCGGCGTACGCGTCGGCCTGCGCACCGTAGTTGTAGTACCCGATGAGAGTGCCGCGCGCGCCGTTGTGACCGTACGACGGGTACCAGATGTGCGACAGGTCCATGTCGGTCTCGGTGATGCCGCCGTAGATCCGGTGGTCGGTCTCCCACCAGCGGCTGCGGTACTCCAGGCCGATCTTGCCGGCCGAGGACGGCTTGCAGGCCTCCAGCGCGGTCTGTACGGCGGGGCCGAGGTTGTGGGCGGTCTTGGCGAGGATGTTGGGCGGCAGGGCGGCGATGCAGTAGTCCGCGTCGATGGTGCGGGTGTGTCCGCCCTGGGTGTACGTGACGGTGACGCCGTGAGCCGTGTCGGTGATTTTGCTGACGGCGGCTCCGGTGCGGATCCTGCGCTCACCTATCGCCCGGGTGAGGGCTGCGGGTATCCGGTCCATGCCGCCGACCGGCTGGAACATCAGCATGGCCTGGTCGTACTCGAACTCGAAGGAGAAGTAGCGTCCGACGCCGCTCGCGAAGACCTCGGAGGCGGACGGTACGGAGCCGAGTTCCTCGCCGGGGGTTCCGGCGGCAGCGGGGTCCACGCGGTATCCGCGCCGGGCGCTGCCGGTGTAGTCGAGCGTGTCGCCGATGTCTCCGAAGTCCTTGAGGAATTCCAGGAGTCGCTCCTGGTCGTCCACGCTGATCTGCCGGTCGAGGGCGCCCTTGTCGGTGGCCTTGGCGAGGAGTTCGGCCACATAGCCGTACACATCGGCCTTGGCGGTGCGGTAGCGGACCGGCGCCTTCATGCCGGCCTTCTCGTTGAAGATATAGGCGTTGGCGTTCACATTGGTGAACACCTCGATGGGGACGCCGAGTTCGCGACAGTAGTCGAGGGTGACCATCCATTGCGGAATCCGGGCGGGTCCCGCGTTCATGTACTGCCCGTCGCTGAAGCGGGCGGTCTGCCGGTTGCCATAGATGTCGGTGGTGGAATCGCCGCCGCGCACGGTGAAGTTGCGCCCGCCGGTACGGCTCCGCGCCTCCAGGACCGTGCAGTCGTAGCCGGCCTTGCCCAGCTCGTATGCGGCGGCGAGTCCGGCGATGCCACCGCCGACGACGACGACCTTGGCCGCCCCCTTCCCCTTCAGCGTGAAGTCGCCCTTGCTCGGGGCGTGGAAGGCGGGTTCACGTTGTGCGGCCTGGGCAGTGGGGGCGAGGCCGAGGGCCCCCATGGTCGCGAACATCGCGCCCGCCCCACCGGTGATCCCGACCTGGCGCAGAAAGCTGCGGCGGCTCGCGCCCGTCGCCACGGGCGAGTTGTTCGAAGTGTGCGTCATGTCCCGGCTCCCGTTCAGATCTTGACGTTGCCGGGATCCTGACAAGCGCGTGTTACGGCCCGTCAGTTACTCGTGTATCCCGCACGTTTCTCTCTGTTCACCGCGCGGCGGTAGTCGGCGAACAATGGTCCAGACCTTGACAGGGGCACGCCCCATCCCTACCGTCGCTGGGCAGCACGTTCAGAGATACGCCCCATATTCATGTAGAAGAACGGCTCGCACTCCTTCGACGGGAAGGCACCCCCATGCGTACCCGCACGCTGTTCCCCGCCCTGCTGGCCACGGCGCTCGCCGCCGGAGGCCTGACTCTCGCCTCCGCCACCGCCGCCGGCGCCGCCACGGTCATCGACGTGAGCACCGCCGCCCAGCTCAGGACGGCCCTGGCCGCAGCGGTCCCCGGCGACACGATCCGGCTCGCCGACGGCACGTACACCGGGAACTTCAAGGCGACCGTCCCCGGCACCGCCTCCGCCCGGATCACCCTCACCGGCTCGGCCGGGGCGGTCCTCACCGCAGGCGGCGGCTACGGGCTCCACCTCAACGGTGCCTCCTACTGGACCGTCCAGGGCGTCACCGTCACCGGCGGCCAGAAAGGCATCATGGCCGACGCCGCCAACGGCGTCGTCATCGACTCGGTGACCGTGCACGACCTGGACATGGAGGGCGTGCACTTCCGCAAGTCCAGCACGAACGGCGTCATCAGGAACTCGCGGATCTACGACACCGGGCACGACGGCCGCGGCATGGGCGAGGGCGTCTACGTCGGCACGGCCGGTGATCTCACGGACCGGAGCGACCAGGTGCAGATCCTGAACAACACGATCGGGCCGGGCGTCGGCGGGGAGAACGTCGACATCAAGGAAGGCACCACCGGAGCGAAGATCATCGGCAACACCTTCGACGGCAGCGGGCTGACCGGCGCCAACTACGACGACTCCTGGGTCGACGTGAAGGGCAATGACGTCCTGGTCGAGGGCAACACGGGCTCCCGTACGACCGACAACGGCTACGAGACCCACACCCAGCAGAGCGGCTGGGGCTGCGGCACCGTGTTCCGCGACAACGCCTCGGACCTGTCCGGCTCCACGGGCGACAAGCGGATCGCCTTCAACGTCACCAACTACAGCACGAGCTGCCCGACCACCGTCTACAGCAGCAACACGGTCACCGGCGGCAACGGCCTGACCAACATCACGGTCACGCCGTAACCCCGGCCGCGAAAACGAGTGAGGCCCGCTCCCCGAAGGGAGCGGGCCTCACTTGTCAGCTACTGCAGTCGATGACCGACCGGAGGGTCAGAGCGTCAGCTCTGGCCGCCCGCCAGCTTCTCGCGCAGGGCAGCCAGGGCCTCGTCCGACGCCAGGGCGCCGGCGTTGTCCGCGGACTCCGAGGAGTACGAGCCGCCGCCACCGGTGCCACCGGAGGCAGCCGGGGTACCGCCGGCCGGGGCAGCAGCGCCCTCGGCCGCAGCGGCCTCGTCGGCCTCGCGGGACTTGATGACCTGGGCCTGGTGCTGCTCGAAGCGCTGCTGCGCCTCGGCGTACTGCGTCTCCCACGCCTCGCGCTGGGTCTCGTAGCCCTCGAGCCAGTCGTTGGTCTCGGGGTCGAAGCCCTCGGGGTAGATGTAGTTGCCCTGGTCGTCGTAGGACGCGGCCATGCCGTACAGGGTCGGGTCGAACTCGACCGACGCCGGGTCGGCACCGAAGGACTCGTTGGCCTGCTTCAGCGAGAGGCTGATGCGACGACGCTCGAGGTCGATGTCGATGACCTTGACGAAGATCTCGTCGTTGACCTGGACGACCTGCTCCGGGATCTCCACGTGGCGCTCGGCCAGCTCGGAGATGTGGACCAGACCCTCGATGCCCTCGTCGACGCGCACGAACGCACCGAACGGAACGAGCTTCGTGACCTTACCGGGAACGACCTGCCCGATCTGGTGCGTACGGGCGAACTGCTGCCACGGGTCTTCCTGCGTCGCCTTGAGCGACAGCGAGACGCGCTCGCGGTCCATGTCTACGTCGAGAACCTCGACGGTGACTTCCTGGCCGACCTCGACAACCTCGGAGGGGTGGTCGATGTGCTTCCAGGAGAGCTCGGAGACGTGCACGAGACCGTCGACGCCACCGAGGTCCACGAACGCACCGAAGTTGACGATCGAGGAGACGACGCCGGAGCGGACCTGGCCCTTCTGCAGGGTCGTGAGGAAGGTCTGACGGACCTCGCTCTGGGTCTGCTCGAGCCAGGCACGGCGGGACAGGACCACGTTGTTGCGGTTCTTGTCCAGCTCGATGATCTTGGCCTCGAGCTCCTTGCCCACGTAGGGCTGAAGGTCGCGGACACGACGCATCTCGACGAGCGACGCCGGGAGGAAGCCGCGGAGGCCGATGTCGAGGATGAGACCACCCTTGACGACCTCGATGACGGTACCGGTGACGATGCCGTCTTCTTCCTTGATCTTCTCGATGGTGCCCCAGGCACGCTCGTACTGAGCGCGCTTCTTCGAGAGGATCAGGCGGCCTTCCTTGTCCTCCTTCTGGAGAACCAGGGCCTCGATCTCGTCGCCGACCTTGACGACCTCGTTCGGGTCGACGTCGTGCTTGATCGAGAGCTCGCGGCTCGGGATGACGCCTTCGGTCTTGTAACCGATGTCGAGGAGAACCTCGTCCCGGTCAACCTTGACGATGACACCGTCAACGATGTCGCCGTCGTTGAAGTACTTGATCGTCTCGTCGATCGCCGCGAGGAACGCGTCCGCGTCGCCGATGTCGTTGACCGCAACCTGCGGAGTGGTGGCGGTGGTCTCGGTGCTGCTCGTCATGTGGGAAAGGGCTCCGGTACGGACAGTGAGTCGTAGGTACTGCTACGCCGTGAGCCCGTATCGCCTCTGCAGAAGCCGGACAGCCTGGGAAGCGCCCGACCCGCGAGCGGGAGGCGCCTCGTGAACCGAGGGGACATACAACAGACGCAAGCGCGGCCTGCTAGGTCTGAGGCGCGCAGGCTCGCAGCGCAACTTGTAGCATACGGGGGCAGCCGGGCAGGGTCAATGCGCGAAGGCGCACACCCGGGGCACAAAGGCCCAAACCCGACACAATTCTTGTTCTCCGAGGCCACATCGGCCCCGGCCGTGTTGCGTGAGTACGGTTCCGTACTCACAAGTACCCCCAAGGTACGTACCGCGTGCAACGGGGTGAAGGCAAACTACAACGACGGACACGATGAGCCAAGAGATCTACACCGCCGAACCCGAAGCGACACGCCGCAGCGCCGGGAAAGCGGAGAGCAGCCGGGCCAGTCGCGGCTGGTGGGACCGGCACGCCGACGAGTACCAGAGCGACCACGGCGCCTTCCTCGGCGACGACCGTTTCGTCTGGGGTCCGGAGGGTCTCGACGAGGCCGACGCCGGTCTGCTCGGACCCGCCGAGTCGCTGAGCGGCCTGGCCGTCCTGGAGATCGGCGCGGGCGCGGCGCAGTGCTCGCGCTGGCTGGCGGCCCGCGGCGCCCGCCCCGTCGCCCTCGACCTCTCCCACCGCCAGCTCCAGCACGCGCTGCGGATCGGCGGCGGGGTGCCGCTCGTGGAGGCGGATGCCGGGGTGCTGCCGTTCCGGGACGGCTCCTTCGACCTGGCCTGCTCCGCCTACGGTGCGGTGCCGTTCGTCGCCGACCCGGTCCAGGTCTTCCGCGAGGTGCACCGGGTGCTGCGCCCGGGGGGCCGCTGGGTCTTCTCGGTGACGCACCCGATCCGCTGGGCGTTCCCCGACGAGCCGGGCCCCGAGGGCCTGTCGGTCGCCGCCTCGTACTTCGACCGCACTCCGTACATCGAGCAGGACGAGCAGGGCAACGCCGTGTACGTCGAGCACCACCGGACGGTGGGCGACCGGGTGCGGGACGTGGTGGCCGGCGGGTTCCGGCTGGTCGACCTGGTGGAGCCGGAGTGGCCGGCCTGGAACGACCAGGAGTGGGGCGGCTGGTCCCCGCTGCGCGGAAACCTGATCCCGGGCACGGCAATCTTCGTCTGCGTACGCGACTGAGCATTCCTGCCGCACGGCGTACGGGACCGTGCGCCGACCGGGTACTGCGGGACCGAGCGCCCGCCGTGCGGTACCGGGCGCCGGTCGTACGAGACTGGGGGCGTGATCCGTACCGACGCCCTCGACCGGCTGCCCGTCCGTACCGCCGTCCCCGCGCTCCGGCAGGCGCTCGACGACCGGGGTGTCGCGGTGCTCTGCGCACCGCCCGGCACCGGCAAGACGACGCTGGTCCCGCTGGTCCTCGCGGGCCTGGTCGGCGGCGGGCCCGCGCGCCGTGTGGTGGTCGCCGAGCCGCGCCGGATCGCTGCCCGGGCGGCGGCGCGGCGGATGGCGTGGCTCCTCGGCGAGCAGACCGGGCGGCGCGTCGGGTTCACCGTCCGCGGGGAGCGTGTCGTGGGGCGCGACACGGTGGTGGAGGTCGTGACCACCGGCGTGCTCCTGCAACGGCTCCAGCGCGACCAGGAGCTCGCCGGGGTCGATGCGGTGATCATCGACGAGTGCCACGAACGGCATCTGGACGCGGACACGGTCGCCGCGTTCCTCCTCGATGTACGGGAGACGATCCGGCCCGATCTGCGGCTGGTCGCCGCGTCGGCGACGACGGACGCGCAGGGCTGGGCCCGGCTGCTCGGTGACGCACCGGTGGTCGAGGCGCAGGGCGTGTCGCACCCGGTGGAGGTGGTGTGGGCCCCGCCGGTGAGGCCGGTCAGGCCGCCGCACGGGATGCGGGTCGACCCGGCGCTGCTGACGCATGTCGCCTCGGTGGTGCGCCGGGCGCTCGCCGAGCGGGACGGCGATGTGCTGTGTTTCCTGCCGGGCGTCGGTGAGATCGGCCGCGTCGCGGGACAGCTGGCGGGGGTGCCCGCAGAGGTCCTGCAGGTGCACGGGCGGGCTCCGGCGGCGGTGCAGGACGCCGTGCTGGCGGGTTCGTCGGAAGGCCGCCGGGTGGTGCTCGCGACCTCCGTCGCCGAGTCGTCGCTGACGGTGCCGGGGGTGCGGATCGTCGTCGATTCGGGCCTGGCCAGGGAGCCTCGTACCGATCATGCGCGCGGGCTGAGCGCGCTGACGACGGTACGGGCCTCGCAGGCGGCGGGGAGGCAGCGGGCGGGCCGGGCGGGGCGTGAGGCACCGGGCGCGGTGTACCGGTGCTGGGAGCAGGGAGAGGACGGGCGGCTGGCGCGATTCCCGTCGCCGGAGATCAAGGTGGCCGATCTGGCGGCGTTCGCGCTGCAGGCGGCGTGCTGGGGCGATCCGGACGCGTCGGGTCTGGCGCTCCTGGATCCGCCGCCGGCCGGAGCGATGGGCGCGGCCCGCGAGACGCTGACGGCGGTCGGCGCGGTGGACGCGGACGGCCGGGTGACCGACCGGGGCGTACGGATGTCCCGGCTGGGTCTGCATCCGCGGCTCGCGCGGGCGCTCCTGGACGGTGCGGCCGAGGTCGGCAGCCGCCGGGTGGCCGAGGTGGTGGCGCTGCTGAGCGAGGAGCCGCCGCGGGAGTACGGGGACGATCTGGCGGCCGCACTGCGTACCGCACGACGGGGCGGGGACGGCTATGCCGCGCGCTGGCGGCAGGAGGTACGGCGGCTGTCGTCGTCCATCGGGAGCAGCGGCGAGGGATCCGGCCGGGGTGGTTCGGACGATGCGGCCGTCGGCCTGGTGGCGGCGCTGGCGTTTCCGGAGCGGGTGGCGCGGGCCCGCGGCGAAGGGGCCTTCCTGATGGCGTCGGGAACCGGCGCGGAGCTGCGGGACGGGTCCCGGCTGCGCAGTGCGCCGTGGCTGGCCGTCGCGGTCGCGGACCGGCCGGCGCACGCGGCCTCCGCCCGGGTGCGGCTCGCCGCCGTCATCGACGAGGACACGGCGCGGCTGGCCGCCGGTCATCTGCGGTTCTCCGGCGAAGAGGTCCGCTGGGTGGACGGCGATGTGGTGGCGCGCTCGGTGGAACGGCTGGGCGCCGTCGAACTGTCGGTGCGCGCGCTGAAGCAGCCGAGGCCCGAGCTGGTGCGGGCGGCGCTGGTGGACGGGCTCGGGCGCGAGGGGCTCGGGCTGCTGCGCTGGAGCCGGGAGACCGGGCAGCTGCGCGAGCGGCTCGCCTTTCTGCACCGGGAGCTGGGCACCCCGTGGCCGAATGTGTCGGACGGTGCGCTGCTGGCCCGTACCGAGGAGTGGCTGGAGCCCGAACTGTCCCGGGCCCGCCGCCGCTCCGACCTGGCGAGGATCGACGCCGGGCAGGCGCTGCGGCGGCTCCTGCCGTGGGCGACCGGCGAGGCGGCCCGGCTGGACGAGCTGGCACCGGAGCGCATCGAGGTGCCGAGCGGGTCGCGGATCCGGGTGGAGTACGGCGGCGAACAGCCCGTACTTGCGGTGAAGCTCCAGGAGCTGTTCGGTCTCACCGAGACACCGAAGGTGGCCGGGGTGCCCGTCCTCGTCCATCTGCTCTCCCCCGCGGGCCGCCCGGCGGCGGTCACCGCGGATCTGGCGTCGTTCTGGCGGGACGGATACCGGGCGGTGCGGGCGGAGCTGCGCGGCCGCTACCCGAAGCATCCGTGGCCGGAGGACCCGACGACGGTGGAGGCGACCCGGTACACGTCGGCACGGCTCAGGCGGGAGTAGGCGCCGGATCCGGCGCGGGTGCGGCGGCCGGCTCCGGCTGCCGGCCGCCCGGCCGCCGGGACCGCGCCTCCAGCCACAGCGCGAGCGTGAGCAGCCCGGCGGCGAGCACCAGGAAGCCCCACGGCAGGTACGAGGTGAGCAGCAGGATCAGCACCCGCTGGGACTTCACCAGGGCGACGGTGTAATCGATGTAGTCCTCGCGCATCTTCACGTGCCCGGCGAACGCGGTGACCGTGTCCTGGGGCATGCCCATCGCCTTCGCGTTGCGGAGCTCCTCCTTGTGGATCTCCTCGCCGTTGACGGGCGCGCCGGTGACCGGGTCGACCCAGAACATCCGCTTGGTGGTGTACCAGCGGGTCATGCCCGTCTTGGCGACCTGCTCGGCGGTGACGCCCTTGATCGGCATCTTCTTCGGCATCGGGACCTCGGTCCACGGGATGGTCTGCTCGAAGTAGTAGACGTCCATGCCGCGGAACTTCCGGGTGCCCTTGTAGTGGATGGGCGAGGTGGTGCGGCTCTGGGCGTCGAAGTACTCGTAGTCGCGCTTCTGGGTGAGGAAGGGCCACTTGAACTCGATGCCCTGGCGCTCGACCGGGTCGCCGTCGACCATCTCGCCGGTGGCGTGGACGGGGGCCTGGCTGTGCGCGTCGAAGATGTAGCGCTCCGGGATCTCCGAGACCATCTTGCCGTTCGGGTCGACGACGTAGCTGAGGCCGTCCCAGACGACGACGTCGCGGCCGGCGCTGCGCTCGATCTTCTCGGACGCCTCCACATTGCCCTTGAGGGTCTGCACGATGGTGACCTTGGGGACCTGCTTGACCTTCATGCCGTCGTTGTAGTCGAGGAGGGTGGCGGGCTTCGCCTCCAGCACCATCTCCTGGTACTGGCTCGGGGGGATCTTCGCCAGCCTCGGAAAGGCGTACCAGCGCAGCAGGGGTGACAGGGCGGCGAAGAACACGGCGAAGGCCAGGAGTACGAGGCCGGCTCGGCGGCGCATGGCGCCCTCCCTCTACTTCTTGGGGCCGGGGACGGTGGTCAGCAGGGGTTGGGGCGAGGTCTCGCCGGGGGGGGCGCCGATCGCGCTGATGGTGAACACGAGGGCGAGGGCCGCGGCCAGCCCGATGGCGGCGGCGATGACGGCACGCATGCTCGGCCTCCCGGAGAACGCTGATCTGATGGGTCGTCAGGGTTGGGGCACCGTAGCAACGCGGGCGCGAGATGAGAACACGTGGAGCAGCCCCTGTGCCGGGTGGTGGCACAGGGGCTGCTCGGTGAAAGCGGTGCGGGGCGTCAGGCGGCGGGGGCCTCGACCGTGAGCTCGATGACGACTGTGGCGCCGCCCTCGGTGGTCAGGCGGAGCTTGTACGTGCCCGCGGTGCCGTCGGCGTAGATCTTCGGGAGCTGCAGCGTGCCGTCGGCACCGGTCTTCAGCTCCGTCAGGGCGCGGACCGTGTTGCCGTCCGCGTCCTTGAAGTACGGGCCCTTGTCGTTCTCGGCCGGTGTGTCTCCGTCGGTGATCATCGTGGCGGTGACGGCGACACCGGACGCGATCGCACCCTTGTAGGTGGCCTTGACCTCGACTGCGTCGGCGAACTCGGCGCCCGGCGCCGCGGTCAGCGCCTTGTCGTCGGTCCGGGCTATGGCGTCGGCCTGCCGGGCGGTGACGGTCGCGGTGTAGGCGACGGCCGGCAGCGAGCGGCCGGTGGCGATGGCCCGGACCGTGAACTCGCCTGTCGTCTCGCCCGCCTGCAGCACCGGTGCGGTCACCGTGCCGTCGGATCCGGTGGCCAGGGTGACCGCGTTCTTCCCGCCCTCGAAGCGGGCGTCCGTGTCACCGGCGATGGTGAACGTCACGGACACCTTGGCGAGCGGCCCGCCGAGGCTGTTCTTCGCCCGCACCTTGATCCGCTCGGCGAACGCGTCACCCGCGGTGGCGGTCAGCGCACCGGTGCCCGCGTTCTCCACACCGGCGAGCGTCTGGGACGGCTTGGGGGGCTGGGTGGGCGGCGGGGTGGAGGGCTTCGGGTCGGTCGAACCGCCGCCCGGTTTCGGCGGCTTCGAGTCCGGCTTCGGCTTCGCGGGCGGGGTCGGGGACGGCGAGGTTCCGGGGTTCGGGCTCGGGTCCGTACCACCGTCGAGGGGCGGCGGGACGACGCCGGTGCCATCGGGGACCTCGTGCGTGCCGCGCTTGTAGTAGTCGAACCAGGAGCGGACCGTACGAAGGTATTCGTTCGAGTGGTTGTAGCTGAGGACCGCCCGGTCGAGATCGGCCGCGATCGCCAGATCACGGGAGCCGGCGCAGAGATAGTGCCCGGCGGCGAGCGCAGCGTCGTAGATGTTGTTGGGGTCCTTGCGGCCGTCGTCGTTGCCGTCCTGGCCCCAGGTCGCCCATGTCGACGGGATGAACTGCATCGGGCCGACCGCACGGTCGTGCGTCGAGTCCCCGTCGTACGCCCCGTTGTCGGTGTCCTTGATCATCGCGAAGCCCTGGCCGTTGAGGACCGGGCCGAGGATCGGGGAGAACGTGGTGCCGTTCGCGTCGACCCGGCCGCCGCGGGCCTGGCCGGACTCCACCTTGCCGATCGCGGCGAGGAGTTGCCACGGCAGCCGGCAGGCCGCGTCGCTGCTCGCGATGGACTGCTGGGCCTTCTTGTACGCAGCCAGGACCGAGGCCGGTATGCCGGACTCCGCACTGCCGGTGATCGGCAGATTGGTCGACGTACCGGGCTTGTTGGGAGTGACCAGCGGCGGCAGGTCCGTGTAGTAAGGCGAGTTGCCGGTGGCCGCACTGTCGTCGGACGGTGTGGAGCCGGCTGTGCGCTGGTCACCGCCGCCACCGTCCGATGCGAGCACTGCCCCGGGGCCCTGTGACGCGGAGAGCGCCGCCACAGCAACTGCGGCCACCGCAGTAGTGGTCGCCCCTCGGCGCAGTCGGCGACCGAATTGCGCTGCCATACGTCTGGTCCCTCCCCATCGACGGCTGCCCGCGCTCCCCAGCGCGAGGACTCAGGCGACCCTACGGCAACTTGCGCCGCCCGAACACAGTGGCCTGACCGATTTTTATTGGTATTTCACGTTCCGGACTGCAAGTTGAACGGCGGGTGTCGGGTGTCCTTCGGATCCGCACCACAGTGCTCGCGCATACTTGCGGCCATGCCGTTCACCCTCAGCCATGCCGCTGCCGTGCTGCCGGTCTTCCGACGCAACGGCACCGCGCGCGGGCCGCTGTTCGCTTCGGCGCTCGTCGCGGGTTCGTTCGCCCCCGACATGACGTACTACGCGGATACGGCGATCCCGGGCGCAATGGAGTTCGGGCAGGTCACCCATGCCGTGTGGGGCGTGTTCACGGTGGACGTCCTGATCACCGCGGCCGTGGTGGCGCTGTGGCTGCTGCTGCGCGAACCGCTGGTGGCGCTGCTGCCGGGACCCTGGCAGGGGCGCGTGCACACCTTCGTGCGCGGAGAGCGGCAGGGCCCGTGGGGGGTGCGGGACGGTGCGTGGTTCGTCGTGTCGGCGGTCATCGGGGCGGGCACACACGTGGTGTGGGACGCGTTCACCCATCACGACCGGTGGGGCACCCGGTTGGTGCCGGTCCTCAACGAGAACGTCGGCGGCTTTCCGGTGTTCCAGTGCGTGCAATACGGCAGTTCGGCGGTGGCACTGACCGTGCTCGCCTGGTTCACCGCGTCCGGGCTGCGACGCACCGGGGCGCGGCCCGTCCCACCGTCCGTACCGGTGCTCGACCGCCGGGCACGGTGGTACGCGGGCGCCCTGCTGAGCGTCTGCGTACTGCTCGGCATCGTCCACCGGTGCGCCCGTTGGTACGCCTACTTCGGGCACATCGACACACCGCTGGACATCATCCCGACCGCCTGCTTCGGTGCCGGAGCAGGCCTTGCGGTCGGCCTGGTGCTGTACGGAACGTGGATACGGCTGCGAACCCGGCCCGGGGACGAGCCACCCACCGCCACCGCACCACCCGGCCACCGGACAGACCTGATGACAAGCCCGCCGGACAGCCCCTGAGGGTGTCCGGCCGGTCTTGCCGGACACCCCCGCGCCCGTGCGGGCGCCGTCACGGCCGCGTCAGTGCGCCGCGGACTCCCAGTCCGCGCCGACACCGACCGAGACGTCCAGCGGGGCACGCAGCTGCACCGCCGTCGACATCTCGTAGCGCAGAATCTCCTCGACCTGCTTGCGCTCGCCCTTGGCGATCTCCAGCACGATTTCGTCGTGGACCTGCAGCAGCATCCGCGACGTCAGCTTCGCGTCGGTCAGCGCCCGGTCGACATGCAGCATGGCGACCTTGACGATGTCCGCCGCCGTGCCCTGGATAGGTGCGTTGAGCGCCATCCGCTCGGCCGTCTCGCGGCGCTGCCGGTTGTCGCTGTTCAGGTCCGGGAGGTAGCGGCGACGCCCGAACACCGTCTCCGTGTAGCCGGTGGCCCGGGCCTCCTCCACCACCCGGTGCAGATAGTCACGGACACCGCCGAACCGCTCGAAGTACGTGTCCATCAGGCCGCGCGCCTCGCCCGTCTCGATGTTCAGCTGCTGCGAGAGACCGAACGCGGAGAGCCCGTACGCCAGTCCGTAACTCATCGCCTTGATCTTGCGGCGCATCTCCGGGTCGACGGCGGACTTGTCGACGCCGAAGACCTGCGACGCGACCGTGGTGTGCAGGTCCTCGCCGGACGTGAACGCCTCGATCAGGCCCGCGTCCTCCGACAGGTGGGCCATCACCCGCAGTTCGATCTGGCTGTAGTCGGCCGTCATCAGCGTCTCGAACCCGTCGCCGACGACGAAGCCGCGCCGGATCGCCCGGCCCTCGTCGGTGCGGACCGGGATGTTCTGCAGATTGGGATCGGTCGACGAGAGCCGGCCGGTCGCCGCCACCGTCTGGTTGAACGTGGTGTGGATACGTCCGTCCGCCGCGATCGTCTTGACCAGGCCCTCGACCGTCACCCGCAGCTTCGCCTGCTCGCGGTGGCGCAGCATGATGACCGGCAGCTCGTGCTCCGTCTGCGCGGCCAGCCACGCCAGCGCGTCCGCGTCCGTCGTGAAACCGGTCTTCGTCTTCTTCGTCCTGGGCAGGCCCAGCTCACCGAAGAGGACCTCCTGGAGCTGCTTGGGCGAGCCCAGGTTGAACTCGCGGCCCACCGCCGCGTGCGCCTCCTTCACCGCCTGCTGCACAGCGCCGGCGAACTGCTGCTCCATCGATTCGAGGTGCTCACGGTCGGCCGCGATGCCGTGCCGCTCCAGACGGGCCAGCAGCGCGGACGTCGGCAGCTCCATGTCGTGGAGCAGCTCGGCCGCACCGACCTCCTTCAGCCGGGCGGTGAACGCCTCCCCGAGGTCCAGGACCGCACGGGCCTGCGCCATCAGCGCATCGGCCTCCGCCTGGTCGTCCGCACCGAACGCCAGCTGCCCGTCCGCCGCCGCGGGGGCCAGCTCCCGGCCCAGGTACTCCACCGCCAACGCGTCCAGCGCGAACGAACGGCGGCCGGGCTTGACCAGATAGGCGGCCAACGCCGTGTCCATCGTGACGCCCTCGACCTGCCAGCCGTGCTCGGGGAACACCCGCATCACGCTCTTCGCGCTGTGCATGACCTTCGGCCGCCCGGCGTCCGCGATCCACGCGGCGAACGCCCGCTCGTCCGCCTCGTCGAGCTGCGCCGGATCGAACCACGCCGCCGCCCCGCCCGCCGCGGCCAGCGCGATCTCCATGACACTGCCGGTGCCCAGCGCCCACGTGTCGACCGTGGCGACACCCAGCGGCTGCCCGCCGTGCTCGGCCAGCCACGGCGCGAGCTCGCCCGCAGCCAGCACCGCACCGTCCAGCTCGATGCCCGCGGCAGGCGCCGGAGCCTCGTCCTCCGCAGCCCCGGGGTCCACCGCGAGCAGCCGCTCGCGCAGGCTCGGGTTACGGATCTCCAGCACATCCAGCACGCCCGTGACCGCCGAGCGGTCGTACGGCGCGCGCTCCAGGTCCTGCGGAGTCTTCGGCAGCTCCACGTCACGGACCATCTCGGTCAGCCGCCGGTTCAGCTTCACGGACTCAAGGTGGTCCCGGAAGTTCTGCCCGGCCTTGCCCTTGACCTCGTCCGCACGCGCGACGAGGTCGTCGAACGAACCGAACTGGTTGATCCACTTAGCCGCCGTCTTCTCCCCGACGCCCGGAATACCCGGCAAGTTGTCCGACGGGTCGCCGCGCAGCGCCGCGAAGTCCGGGTACTGCTGCGGCGTCAGCCCGTACTTCTCCTCGACCTTCTCCGGAGTGAACCGCGTCAGCTCCGAGACGCCCTTCGTCGGGTACAGCACCGTGACGTTGTCCGTGATCAGCTGGAACGAGTCCCGGTCACCGGTGACGATCAGCACCTCGAACCCGGCCGCTTCCGCCTGCGTCGCCAGCGTGGCGATCACATCGTCCGCCTCGAAGCCATCGACCGCGAAACGATCGGCGTGCATCGCGTCCAGCAGCTCGCCGATCAGCTCGACCTGCCCCTTGAACTCGTCCGGCGTCTTCGAACGATTCGCCTTGTACTCGGGGAACTCCTGCGACCGCCACGTCCGGCGCGAGACGTCGAACGCGACCGCGAAATGCGTGGGCGCCTCATCACGCAACGTGTTCGCCAGCATCGACGCGAAGCCGTACACCGCGTTCGTCGGCTGCCCCGCCCCCGTCGTGAAATTCTCCGCAGGCAGCGCAAAGAACGCCCGGTACGCCAGGGAGTGCCCGTCCATCAGGAGCAGGCGCGGTCGGTTGTCTGCCGTCTTCTTCGATGCCGTCTCAGCCACGCCCCCGATCCTGCCACGGACCACTGACAATCCGGACCGCACACCACTCCCCCGGCACGCGCCCCGCGCCGCGTGACACGATCGACGACAGGAACAACCACAGGAACGCATGCAGCGACACCGCGCAGGTTCGCAGCTGGCTCAAAGGGGAGCACAATGGCCACCAAGCCGCCCACCGGTGACCCGGTCCAGGACGCACCGCACGTCGAACCGGCCCGGCGCTCGGCCGCCGGAATTCCCGCCGTCGCCCACAGCCTGCGCATCGCCCAACAGCAGATGGGCATCCGCCGCACCGCCCGGACCCTCCTCAAGGTCAACCAGAAGGACGGCTTCGACTGCCCCGGCTGCGCCTGGCCCGAGGGCGACAAACGGCACACCGCCGAATTCTGCGAGAACGGCGCCAAGGCCGTCGCCGAAGAAGCCACCCTGCGCCGCGTCACCCCGGACTTCTTCGCCGCACACCCCGTCGCCGACCTCGCCGGCCGCAGCGGGTACTGGCTCGGCCAACAGGGCCGCATCACCCAGCCGATGTACCTGCCCGAAGGCGCCGACCGGTACGAAGCGGTGACCTGGGAACACGCCTTCGACATCATCGCCGAGGAACTGCGCGCCCTCGACTCCCCCGACGAAGCGCTCTTCTACACCTCCGGCCGCACCAGCAACGAGGCCGCGTTCCTGCTCCAGCTGTTCGCCCGCGAATTCGGCACCAACAACCTGCCGGACTGCTCCAACATGTGCCACGAGTCCTCCGGCTCCGCTCTCATGGAAACCATCGGCGTCGGCAAGGGCAGCGTCTCCCTCGAGGACCTCCACCACGCCGACCTGATCATCGTCGCCGGACAGAACCCCGGCACCAACCACCCCCGGATGCTCTCCGCCCTGGAGAAGGCCAAGGCCGCAGGCGCCAGGGTCATCTCGGTGAACCCGCTGCCCGAAGCCGGACTGGAGCGGTTCAAGAACCCCCAGACACCCCACGGCATGATCAAGGGCACCGCCCTCAACGACCTGTTCCTGCAGATCCGCATCGGCGGCGACCAGGCCCTCTTCCGGCTCCTCAACAAGATGATCCTGGAGACCGAAGGCGCCGTCGACGACACATTCGTGGCCGAACACACCCACGGCTACGAAGAGTTCGCGGCCGCCGCCCGCGCCGCCGACTGGGACGAGACCCTCACCGCCACCGGCCTCGACCGCGCCGCCATCGAGCAGGCCCTCACCATGATCCTCGCCTCGAAGCGCACCATCGTGTGCTGGGCCATGGGCCTCACCCAGCACAAACACTCCGTGGCCACCATCCGCGAAGTCGTCAACTTCCTTCTGCTGCGCGGAAACATCGGCCGCCCCGGCGCCGGGGTCTGCCCCGTCCGCGGCCACTCCAACGTCCAGGGCGACCGCACCATGGGCATCTTCGAACGCCCCGCACCCGAATTCCTCGACGCCCTCGACAAGGAATTCGGCATCACCTCACCGCGCCACCACGGCTACGACGTCGTCCGCTCCATCCAGGCCCTGCGCGACGGCGACGCAAAGATCTTCTTCGCCATGGGCGGCAACTTCGTCGGGGCGACCCCCGACACCCACGTCACCGAAGCCGCCATGCGCCGCGCCCGCCTCACCGTCCACGTCTCCACGAAGCTCAACCGCTCGCACGCCGTCACCGGCCGCCGCGCCCTGATCCTGCCCACCCTCGGCCGCACGGACAAGGACATCCAGGCAAGCGGCAAGCAGTTCGTCACCGTCGAGGACTCCATGAGCAAGGTCCACGCCTCACGCGGCAACCTCGCCCCCGCAAGCCCCCACCTGCTCTCCGAACCCGCCATCGTCGCCCGCCTCGCCCGCGCCGTCCTCGGCCCCGAATCCACCACCAACTGGGAAGAGTTCGAGAAGGACTACGCCACGATCCGCGACCACATCTCCCGCGTCGTCCCCGGCTTCGAGAACTTCAACGCCCGCGTGGCCCGCCCCGGAGGATTCACCCTCCCGCACCCACCGCGCGACTCCCGCCGCTTCCCCACCGCCACCGGCAAGGCCAACTTCACCGCGGCCCCCGTCGAATACCCCGAACTCCCCGAAGGCCGGCTGCTGCTGCAGACCCTGCGCTCCCACGACCAGTACAACACCACGATCTACGGCCTCGACGACCGCTACCGCGGCATCAAGGGCGGCCGCCGCGTCGTCATGGTCAACCCCGACGACGCCCGCACCCTCGGCCTCGCCGACGGCGCATACACCGACCTCGTCAGCGAATGGAGGGACGGCACCGAACGCCGGGCACCCGGCTTCCGCATCGCCCACTACCCCACCGCCCGAGGCTGCGCCGCCGCCTACTACCCCGAGACCAATGTGCTGGTCCCCCTCGACTCCACCGCCGACACCAGCAACACCCCCGCCAGCAAGTCCGTCGTCATCCGCTTCGAGAACATCCAGAGCCGAAGCGTCCAGGAGCGGGACATACAGGGAGAATCCGCACCCACATCCCACTAAGCGTTCGCTCAGTCGTCTGATAAGAACGATGCACACAGCAATAAAGCTATGAACCACCGCAGACGATCGGAGCCGGACCCCATGGGCGAGCACACCGCACCCAAGTTCCCCCAGGAGATCATCGACGAGTACGCCGCACTCGGCGTCGACCTGCCCGCCCTCTTCTCCGCCGGCCACCTCGGCGAACGCATGGGCGTCCAGATCGTCGAAGCCTCCGCGGACCGCGTCGTCGGCACCATGCCCGTCGAAGGCAACACCCAGCCCTACGGACTCCTGCACGGCGGCGCCTCCGCCGTCCTCGCCGAGACCCTCGGCTCCGTCGGCAGCATGCTCCACGGCGGCGCCACCAAGCTCGCCGTCGGCGTCGACCTGAACTGCACCCATCACCGAGGGGTACGGAGCGGACTCGTCACCGGCGTCGCCACCCCCGTACACCGCGGCCGCTCCACCGCCACGTACGAGATCGTCATCACGGACGAACAGGACAAGCGCGTCTGCACCGCACGCCTCACCTGCATGCTCCGCGACGCCCCCAAGCCCGCAGCCGCCTGACGCACCGGCACCGCACCACCCCTCCGCCCGGCCCGGATCACAAACCAGGCCGGGCAGAGTTATATCCACCCACAACACCCCGCCGAGGAAGGGGCGTTGGGCAACTTCCGCCCCCAACACTCTTGACCGCACAACCCGTTGTATGGCCCACTCAACAGCCACACGCACCCCACGGACACCACGGGGCGTGGACCACACCGCCCCCCGGCGTAACACTGCGTAACAAGCACGCAATACCCGGGCGCCGCCGGGCGGCGCACAGCACCCGGCCCGCGGCCGCCGGGCACTTCGTCGCGCCCTCACCGCCCCCGCGACGCGACAGCACCAAGATCGCTTCAAGCCCCTTAGCAGAGCTGCGCGTTCTCAGCATGCGGTCACTTCACCGTCCGGTAAAAAGCCGTACATGTCCGCACAGCCACCTCAAGCCTTCCTCAACGTCATAACAAGACAGTCACATCCTCCGCCGACCCATCCCCGACCCCGCCACCTGCGCCTAGAGTCACGGCCAGTCACCGCGCCGCCGGGCGCGACTGAGATCGCGGCGCTTCCACGCACCAGCACGGCCCGGCGAGTGCAACGGCACCTCAGCAGAGGGGGCCGCGCCTGGGAAAGGATTCACCGTGCGACACCGTTCCTTGCTCATTCTCACCGCTGTGATGACCACCGGTGCTCTTACCTTGACCGCCTGCGGTTCGCGCGACGACAACAAGGGCAGCGACAAGAACACCACCGTGATCATCGGCGTGGACGCCCCGCTCACGGGCTCGCTCTCCGCCCTCGGCCAGGGCATCAAGAACTCCGTGGACCTCGCCGCCAAGACGGCGAACAAGAACAAAGAAGTCCCCGGCGTCACCTTCAAGATCCAGGAGCTGGACGACCAGGCCGTACCGGCCACCGGCCACCAGAACGCCGTGAAGCTCGTCGCCAACAAGGACGTCCTCGGCGTCGTCGGCCCGCTGAACTCCGGCGTATCGCAGTCGATGCAGAGCGACTTCGCCAAGGCCCACCTCACCCAGGTCTCGCCGGCCAACACCAACCCGGCGCTCAGCCAGGGCGACAACTGGGGCACCGGCGACCTCAAGCGCCCCTTCGACACCTACTTCCGTACGGCCACCACGGACGTCATCCAGGGCCGCTTCGCCGCGCAGTACTACTACAACGACGCGAAGAAGCGGAAGGTCTACGTCGTCGACGACAAGCAGACCTACGGCGCCGGCCTCGCGGCCATCTTCTCCAAGGAGTTCGAGCGCCTGGGCGGCAAGGTCGTCGGCACCGACCACGTCACGGTGAAGGAGACCGACTTCTCCAGCACCGCCGACAAGGTCAAGAACTCCGGCGCCGACTCCGTCTACTTCGGCGGCCAGTACCCCGAGGGCGGCCTCCTCTCCGACCAGATCAAGAAGGCCGGAGCAAAGATCCCCGCCATGGGTGGCGACGGCATCTACGACCCCGCCTTCATCTCGGCGTCCGGCGTCGCCAACGACGGTGACCTCGCCACCTCGGTCGGCTACCCGGTCGAGCAGCTCGACACCGCCAAGAAGTTCATCGCCGACTACTCCGCAGGCGGCTACAAGGACCCCTACGCGGCCTACGGCGGCTACTCCTACGACGCCGCCTGGTCCATCATCCAGGCCGTCAAGGCCGTCGTCGCCGACAACGACGGCAAGCTGCCCGACGACGCCCGCGCCAAGATCACCGCGGCCATGGCCAAGGTCTCCTTCGACGGCGTGACCGGCAAGGTCGCCTTCGACCAGTACGGCGACACCACCAACAAGCAGCTCACCGTGTACGAGGTCAAGGGCGGCGAGTGGGTGTCCGTGAAGAGCGAGACCTTCAAGGACTGACCACCGCAGCACCCGGCGCATGACCCGCACTACTTGAACCAGACCGCGCGAGGGCGCAAACAGCGCCCTCGCGCGGTGTCATATCCGACACGCTCATCGGAGGCCTGCGGTGCACGAACTGCCGCAAACGCTGGCCAACGGCCTGACCCTCGGTGCCCTCTATGGCCTTATCGCCATCGGCTACACCATGGTGTACGGGATCGTCCAGCTCATCAACTTCGCCCACGGCGAGATCTTCATGATCGGGGGCTTCGGCGCCCTCACCATCTACCTCTGGCTTCCCAGCGGAACAGCCCTGTGGATGGCCATCCCGCTCATGCTCATCGGCGGCGTCATAGCCTCGGTGGCCATCGCCACCGCCGCCGAAAGATTCGCCTACCGGCCGCTGCGCACCGCGCCCCGCCTGGCCCCGCTGATCACCGCAATCGGTCTCTCCATCGCACTGCAGCAGATCGTCTGGGGCTTCTACCCCGACGCCAAGAAGGCCCGCAGCTTCCCCGAATTCACCGGCGAAGCCTTCAAGATCACCGACAACCTGCAGATCCAGCGCGCAGACCTCTTCCTCCTCGTCGCCGCACCCCTGTGCATGCTGGCCCTCGGCGTCTTCGTCGCCAAGAGCCGCTCCGGCCGCGCCATGCAGGCCACCGCGCAGGACCCCGACACCGCCCAACTCATGGGCATCAACACCAACCGCATCATCGTGATGGCCTTCGCCATCGGCGCCGCCTTCGCCGCAGTCGCAGCGGTCTCCTCCGGCCTCAAGTACGGCCAGATCAACTACGAGATGGGCTTCATCGCCGGCCTCAAGGCCTTCACCGCAGCCGTCCTCGGCGGCATCGGCAACATCTACGGCGCCATGCTCGGCGGCGTCGTACTCGGCCTCGCCGAAGCCCTCTCCATCCAGTACATCCAGGACATCCCCGGGATGGACAAGCTCGGCGGCGGAGCCTGGGCCAACGTCTGGGCGTTCGTCCTGCTCATCGTCGTCCTCCTGGTCAGGCCACAAGGCCTGCTCGGCGAACGTGTCGCGGACAGGGCGTGATACCCATGACAAACACTCACGAGACCACCCCCGTCATCCCGCTCCCCGAGACCGGCGCACGACTCGCCACCACCGTCGGAGCCATCGCCACCCTCGCGAGCACCTTCCTCGCCTGGACCTGGACCGACGAATTCCCCGGCGACCTCACCGTCACCGGCTACCCCGGCGGCCTCCAGGTCATCACCCTCGTCGGCGCCGCCCTCACCCTGCTGTTCGCCCTCGCAGGCCACGGAGTACGCGGCCTCGGCTGGCTCAACCCCGCAGGCAGCAACAACGCCCTGCTGCTCATCGCACTCGGCACCTTCGGCACCACCTGGTACACCGTCATCGCCATCGCCCAGGAACTCGGCGGCATCGCCAACCTGGAACCCGGCGGATTCGTCGCCGCGGCAGCCTCCCTCATCACCCTGCTCGCCGCACTCGGACTGCCGCTCCACCGCGACACCGACCCCGCCAGCAGCGGCCTCAAGAAGGCGCTCGCCGCGGTCTTCGGCATCGGCGGCACCAAGCTCGCCCGGCCCAAGGCACTCCCCTCCTGGGCCCAAATCCTCGTCATCGCCGCCGCATTCGCCATCGGCCTGTTCGTCGCCTCCTACGGACTCCAGGCCGAAAGCGAACAATTCGTCGGCTTCCTGATCCTCGCCGCCTTCGGCGTCGCCACGCTCTCCCGCTCCGGACTGAGCGCCCGCCTCAAGGCACTCACCACCCAACACCGCAAGGTCACCGTCATCGCCGCCTTCGCGGCAGCCGCGGCCTTCCCGTTCACCCAGAACACCGACGAGTTCACCCTCCTCGCCGTCAGCATCCTGATCTTCGCGACCGTCGCCCTCGGCCTCAACGTCGTCGTCGGCCTCGCCGGACTGCTCGACCTCGGATACGTCGCCTTCCTCGGCGTAGGCGCCTACACCGCCGCCCTCGTCTCCGGATCGACCGCCTCAACCTTCGGCGTCCACTTCCCGTTCTGGGCCGCCGCCCTCACCGGCGCCGCCGCATCGCTGATCTTCGGCGTCCTCATCGGCGCCCCCACCCTGCGACTGCGCGGCGACTACCTCGCCATCGTCACCCTCGGCTTCGGAGAGATCTTCCGAATCACCATGGGCAACCTCGACGGCACCTCCGGCCCCAGCGTCACCAACGGCCCCAACGGCGTCCCCAACATCCCCGACCTCAAATTCTTCGGATACGACTTCGGGGCAGAACACACCATCGGCGGCTTCACCCTCGGCTCCTACGCCAACTACTTCTGGCTGATGCTGCTCTGCACGGCACTCGTCGTCACAATCTTCGCCCGCGCAGGCAAGTCCCGCATCGGCCGCGCCTGGGTCGCCATCCGCGAAGACGAAACAGCCGCCACCGCCATGGGCATCAACGGCTTCCGCGTCAAACTCATCGCCTTCGCACTCGGAGCCACCCTCGCCGGCCTCGCCGGCACCGTACAAGCCCACGTACAGCACACCGTCGTCCCCGAGATGTACGTCTTCGCCGGACCCGTACCGCCCAGCTCCGCGTTCCTCCTCGCCGCCGTCATCCTCGGCGGCATGGGAACCATCACCGGACCCCTGCTCGGCGCCACACTGCTGTACGTCATCCCGACCAAGCTGCAGTTCCTCAACGACTACCAGCTGCTCTTCTTCGGCCTCGCGCTCATCCTCCTGATGCGCTTCCGCCCCGAAGGAGTCGTCGCCGACAAGCGACAGCAACTCGAATACCACGAGAACGACCCCATCGACGTACCAGAACCACGGCAGTCCGAAGAAACCGGCGCCGGCATCGCCAAGGCGGGGGCGTGACAGCCGAAATGACCACCGACACCATCACCGAAGGCACCCCCAAGACCGGCACCCCCGTCCTTGAGGCCACCGGAGTCACCATGCGATTCGGCGGACTCACCGCCGTACGCAACGTCGACCTCACCGTCAACGCAGGCGAAATCGTCGGCCTCATCGGCCCCAACGGCGCCGGCAAGACCACCTTCTTCAACTGCCTCACCGGGCTGTACGTCCCCACCGAAGGCACCGTCAGCTACAAGGGCTCCGTACTCCCGCCCAAACCACACCTGGTCACCAAAGCCGGCGTCGCACGCACCTTCCAGAACATCCGGCTCTTCGCCAACATGACCGTCCTGGAAAACGTCCTCGTCGGCCGCCACACCCGCACCAAGGAAGGCCTCTGGTCGGCCCTCCTGCGCGGCCCCGGCTTCAAAAAAGCCGAAGCCGCATCCCACGCCCGCGCCATGGAACTCCTCGAGTTCATCGGCCTCCAGGACAAGGCCGACCACCTCGCGCGCAACCTCCCCTACGGAGACCAGCGCAAGCTGGAAATCGCCCGCGCCCTCGCCAGCGACCCCGGACTCCTCCTCCTCGACGAGCCCACCGCCGGCATGAACCCCCAAGAAACCCGCGTCACCGAAGAACTCATCTTCGCCATCCGGGACCAAGGCATCGCCGTCCTCGTCATCGAGCACGACATGCGCTTCATCTTCAACCTGTGCGACCGCGTCGCCTGCCTCGTCCAAGGCGAAAAGCTCGTCGAGGGAACCTCGGAAGTCGTCCAGGGCGACGACCGCGTCATCGCCGCCTACCTCGGCACCCCCTTCGAAGGCGCCCCCGGCGCCGAAGAAGTCGCCGAAGTCGAGGCCGCCGAAGCCTCCGGAGCACAAAGCAACACCAGCACGGAAGGAAACGCCCAGTGACCGCACTGCTCGAGGTCGAAGACCTCAAGGTCGCCTACGGCAAGATCGAAGCCGTCAAAGGCATCTCCTTCACCGTCGAAGCCGGCCAGGTCGTCACCCTCATCGGCACCAACGGCGCGGGCAAAACCACCACCCTGCGCACCCTCTCCGGCCTCCTCAAGCCCATCGGCGGCCAGATCCGCTTCGAGGGCAAACCACTCACCAACATCCCCGCCCACAAGATCGTCTCCCTGGGCCTCGCCCACTCCCCCGAGGGACGCCACATCTTCCCCCGGCTGACGATCGCCGAAAACCTCAAACTCGGAGCATTCCTGCGCTCCGACAAGGCAGGCATCGAAAAGGACATTCAGCGCGCCTACGACCTCTTCCCCATCCTCGGGGAGCGCCGGAAGCAGGCCGCAGGCACCCTCTCCGGCGGCGAGCAGCAGATGCTCGCCATGGGCCGCGCACTCATGTCCCAGCCCAAACTGCTCATGCTCGACGAGCCCTCCATGGGTCTCTCGCCGATCATGATGCAGAAGATCATGGAGACCATCGTCGAACTCAAGGCGGCGGGCACCACGATCCTGCTCGTCGAGCAGAACGCCCAGGCCGCACTCTCCCTCGCAGACCAGGGCCACGTCATGGAGGTCGGCAACATCGTCCTCTCCGGCACCGGCGCGGACCTCCTCCACGACGAGTCCGTCCGCAAGGCGTACCTCGGCGAGGACTGACCCACCCCTTCACACGGAAGAGGCCCGCACCCCGATCGATCCGGGGTGCGGGCCTCTTCCGTACGTACCTACGCGACTACTCGCCGTCCTTCGACCCCCGCCGCTTCTCCTCGGCATCCTCGATCAACGCCTCGGCAAGCTGCTGCATCGACAGACGACGATCCATCGACGTCTTCTGAATCCAACGGAACGCAGCCGGCTCCGACAGCCCGTAATCCGTCTGCAGAATGCTCTTCGCCCGATCCACCAGCTTCCGCGTCTCCAGCCGCTGCGAAAGATCCGCGACCTCGGTCTCCAACGCCTTCAGCTCCGCGAACCGCGACACGGCCATCTCGATGGCCGGCACCACGTCGCTCTTGCTGAACGGCTTCACGAGGTACGCCATCGCCCCGGCATCCCGCGCCCGCTCCACGAGGTCGCGCTGCGAGAACGCGGTGAGCATCAGGACCGGCGCGATGGACTCCTCGGCGATGCGCTCGGCGGCGGAGATGCCGTCGAGGATCGGCATCTTCACATCGAGGATGACGAGGTCGGGCCGGTGCTCCCGGGCGAGCTCGACCGCCTTCTCGCCGTCGCCGGCCTCGCCGACGACCGCGTAGCCCTCTTCTTCGAGCATCTCTTTGAGGTCGAGGCGGATGAGAGCCTCGTCCTCGGCGATGACGACGCGGGTCGTCAGCGGCGGGACGTGCGACTTGTCGTCGTCGGCGACGGGCTGGGGCGACTCGGGCGTGGTCACGGGGCTCCTCATTCAGGGCAGGTACAGCTCCCTTGAGCCTACCCACCTGCGGTATGGTGGTCGCGCAGGGGGTCGAAGGGAACCTTCGATTCTGCGAGCCCCGGTAGCCCAATTGGCAGCAGGCAATGGATTCAAAACCCATACAGTGTCGGTTCGAGTCCGACTCGGGGCACTTTTCCTTCGATTCCAAGATCACAAAGGAATATCAGAACTTCACGTGAACGTGTGAATACTGATCCATTCCAACGCGAGGCCATCAAGATCCAGACAGGCTCGGCCTTGTGTACGACCTTGATACGCGCAAACGCGCTCTGGATCTCATCGCCCAAGGCTTCAGCCAGAACTCCGTAAGCAAACAGACCGGCATCTCCCGGGCTGCCATCCGTTCGTGGCAAATACGAATAGAACCCCTCGGCTGGAACCGCGCCGCTGACTGCCCAAGGTGCGACGGCCTGCCGAGCGATCCCGAAGACCCCGCCGCGTACGCCTATTTACTCGGCCTCTATCTCGGTGACGGCTACATCACCCATGCGAGAAGGGGCGTGTACTTCCTACGTATTGCCTGCGCCGATGCCTGGCCAGGCCTCATCGACGCCTGCGCCGAAGCCGTGCAGCTCGTGCGTCCCGGCAACAAGGTGTTCCGGGTTCAGCGCCAAGGCTGCCAGAACGTGACCTGCTACAGCAAGCACTGGCCCTGCTTCTTCCCCCAGCACGGCCCGGGCAGGAAGCACAACCGCAAGATCGCTCTCGAACCCTGGCAACAGAAGATCGTGGATGCCCACCCGTGGGAGTTCATCCGCGGCCTGATCCACTCCGACGGATGTCGCATCACCAACTGGACCACCCGACTCATCGCCGGTGAGCGGAAGCGTTACGAATACCCCCGGTACTTCTTCACCAACAAGTCGGACGACATCCGCAAGCTGTTCAGCGACACCCTCACCGCCGTCGGGGTCGAGTGGACGACCCTCTCGCGCGGGGGCAACCCGCTCAACATCTCCGTCGCCCGACGGGCGTCCGTCGCGCTCATGGACGCTCACGTCGGGCCGAAGCACTGACGACCGATCTACTTGGGGCTGTCGTCCTCGCCGATGTGGTGCACGCGTACCAGGTTCGTCGATCCCGCGACGCCGGGCGGGGAGCCGGCCGTGATGACCACGACGTCGCCCTTCTCGCAGCGGCCGATCCGCAGGAGTTCCTCGTCGACCTGGGCGACCATCGCGTCCGTGGAGTCGACGTGCGGGCCGAGGAAGGTCTCGACGCCCCACGTGAGGTTCAGCTGGGAGCGGGTGGCCGGGTCCGGGGTGAAGGCCAGCAGTGGGATGGGTGAGCGGTAGCGCGAGAGTCGCTTGACGGTGTCGCCGCTCTGGGTGAAGGCGACCAGGAACTTCGCGCCGAGGAAGTCGCCCATCTCGGCGGCTGCGCGGGCGACCGCGCCGCCCTGGGTGCGGGGCTTGTTGCGATCGGTGAGCGGGGACAGGCCCTTGGCGAGGATGTCTTCCTCGGCGGCTTCGACGATGCGGGACATCGTGCGGACCGTTTCGATGGGGTATTTGCCGACGCTGGTCTCGCCGGAGAGCATCACCGCGTCGGTGCCGTCGATGACGGCGTTGGCGACGTCGGAGGCTTCGGCGCGGGTGGGCCGGGAGTTGTCGATCATCGAGTCGAGCATCTGGGTGGCGACGATGACCGGTTTGGCGTTGCGCTTGGCGAGTTTGATGGCGCGCTTCTGGACGATCGGGACTTGTTCGAGGGGCATTTCGACGCCGAGGTCGCCGCGGGCGACCATGATGCCGTCGAATGCGGCGACGATGTCGTCGATGTTCTCGACGGCCTGGGGTTTTTCGACTTTGGCGATGACGGGGAGGCGGCGGCCTTCTTCGTCCATGATGCGGTGGACGTCGTCGATGTCTTGTCCGCTGCGTACGAAGGAGAGGGCGATGATGTCGGCGCCGGTGCGCAGGGCCCAGCGGAGGTCTTCGATGTCTTTGTCGGAGAGTGCGGGGACGGAGACGGCGACGCCGGGGAGGTTGAGGCCTTTGTTGTCGGAGACCATGCCTCCTTCGATGACGGTGGTGTGGACGCGGGGGCCGTCGACGTGGGTGACTTCGAGGGTGACGCGGCCGTCGTCGACGAGGATGCGTTCGCCGGTGGTGACGTCGGTGTGGAGGCCTTCGTAGGTGGTGCCGCAGGTGTTGCGGTCGCCTTCGGTGGGTTCGACGGTGATGGTGAAGGTGTCGCCGCGTTCAAGGAGTACGGGGCCTTCGCGGAAGCGGCCGAGGCGGATCTTCGGGCCTTGAAGGTCGGCGAGGATGCCGACGCTGCGTCCGGTTTCGTCGGAGGCTTTGCGTACGTGGCGGTAGCGCTGTTCGTGTTCGGCGTAGGAGCCGTGGCTGAGGTTGAAGCGGGCGATGTCCATTCCGGCTTCGACGAGTGCCTTGATCTGCTCGTATGTGTCGGTGGCGGGGCCCAGGGTGCAGACGATTTTTGCTCGGCGCATGGTTTGAGCCTAGACCTTACCTACGGGTAGCGATTTGGGTCTGCGTGTCGACTCAACAACCTTTAGGTGAAGGGTTATTGACAAGTGTTGAATTGTGCACGGTGGCGCTCTGATGAGCATTCTGTTCAGAGTTTTGGGGGTGCTTTGGTGAAGTGGGCGTTCACCTGGGCGCGGAGGGCCTGACGTTGGGGGCGCGGGGTCGAGGGCGGGGCCCGTAGGGGCTGGTGGGGGTCGATGGGCCCACGGTCGCATCGAGGTGTGACTCGTGTGGTCATCAGATAGAAACCTGCGAGGGGTGTTGCCGGGTGCGGCTGGTGGGTCATTATCTACGCGCGTTGTGTACTGCGAGATCTGATCTGTGGGAGACGAGATGCCGCTGAACCGTAGGACGTTCCTGGGCACATCGGCTGCGGCCGGGGCCGGTGTGGCGATGGCTGGGGGTGTGGCTGTGCCTGCCGAGGCCGACGGTCGTGGTCATGGGCGTCCCCCGAAGCGGTATTCGTTCACGGTGATGGGCACGACCGATCTGCACGGGAATGTCTTCAACTGGGACTACTTCACGGACAAGGAGTTCGACGACAAGGCGCACAACGATGTGGGTCTGGCCAAGATCTCGACGCTGGTGGACCAGGTCCGTGCGGAGAAGGGCCGGCACAACACCCTGATGATCGATGCGGGTGACACGATCCAGGGCACGCAGCTGTCGTACTACTACGCGAAGATCGATCCGATCACGGCGAAGCGTGGTCCGGTGCATCCGATGGCGCAGGCGATGAACGCGATCGGGTATGACGCGGCGGCGCTGGGCAACCATGAGTTCAACTACGGCATTCCGGTGCTGCGGAAGTTCGAGGAGCAGTGTGATTTCCCGCTGCTGGGTGCGAATGCCCTGGATGCGAAGACGTTGCGGCCGGCGTTCGCTCCGTATGTGATCAAGCGGATGCGTACGCCGCACGGTCCGGATGTGAAGGTGGCGATTCTGGGTCTGACGAATCCGGGGATCGCGATCTGGGACAAGGCGAACGTCAGTGGAAAGATGGTGTTCCCGGGGTTGGAGGAGCAGGCGGCGAAGTTTGTGCCGAGGCTTCGGTCCATGGGTGCGGATGTCGTGATCGTGTCGGCGCATTCGGGGACCAGTGGGACGTCGTCGTACGGTGATCAGGTTCCGTACGTGGAGAACGCGGCGGCTCTGGTGGCGGAGCAGGTGCCGGGTATCGATGCGATTCTGGTCGGCCATGCGCATCTGGAGATCCCCGAGTACTTCGTGGAGAACAAGGAGACGGGCAAGAAGGTGGTGCTCTCCGAGCCGTTGAAGTGGGGGCAGCGGTTGACGCTGTTCGACTTCGATCTGGTGTGGGAGAAGGGCTGCTGGGTGGTGGAGCGTGCGGGTTCGCGGGTGCTGAACTCCAACACGGTGGCGGAGGACCCGAAGATCACGGGTCTGCTGGCCGACGAGCACAAGAAGGTCGTGGCGTACGTCAATCAGGTCATCGGTTCGTCGACGGTGGCGATGACGACGGCGGAGGCGGCGTGGAAGGACGAGCCGATCATTGATCTGATCAATGTGGTTCAGGGGGAGACGGTGAAGGCTGCTCTGGCTGGTGGTGAGTATGCGTCGCTTCCGGTGCTGTCCCAGGCGTCGTGCTTCTCGCGTACGGCGCAGATTCCTGCCGGTGATGTGACGATCAAGGATGCGGCGGGGCTGTATCCGTTCGAGAACACGCTTGAGGCCCGGTTGTTGACGGGTGCGCAGATCAAGGACTACCTGGAGTTCTCGGCGCGGTATTACGTGCAGACGGCGGCCGATGTTCCGGTGGATACGGCGAAGTTGACGAATGCGGACAACACACCGGACTACAACTATGACGCGGTGTCGGGTCTGACGTATGACATCGACATTGCGAAGCCGAATGGTTCGCGGATTGTGAATCTGTCGTTCGAGGGCAAGGCGATCGATCCGGCGGCTCAGTTCGTGCTGGCGGTGAACAACTATCGGGCGAGCGGTGGCGGTAACTTCCCGCATGTGCCGGGTGCGAAGCAGTTGTGGGCGAATTCGGAGGAGATCCGCAACACGATCATTGCGTGGGTGCAGGCGAAGGGTTCGGTGGACGGTTCGCAGTTCGCTTCGGTGGACTGGCGGCTGACGCGGGACGGTAAGCCGGTGTTCTAGCGGTTCTCTGGTTGAGCGGCCGTCTCCTTTCCGGGAGGCGGCCGCTTCTGTTTTGTGCGGTGGGTCAGTTGCCTTGTACGAGGGGGATGAGGCCGGGGTGCTGGTGGGGGATTTTGGGGGTGTTCTGGAGGGTGAGGCCGAAGGTGGTGAAGGCGGTGCGTTGTGGGAGGGGGTAGGCGTTGGTGTCGGTGAGGTTGTTGAGGATGGTGGCGCTGCGCCAGGCGGCGAGTCCGAGGTCGGGGGCGCCGACTCCGTGGGTGTGGCGTTCGGCGTTCTGTACGTAGACGTTGCCGGTGACGGTGGGGTCGAGTTCGAGGCGGAAGTGCTCGTCGATGCGGGGGCGTCCGCCGGTGTCGCGGCGGATGTGGGGGGCGAGGCCGGTGAGGATGCGGTCGAGGGGGCGTTCGCGGTAGCCGGTGGCGAGGACGACTGCGTCGGTGGTGAGGCGGGTGCGGGTGCCTTGTTGGGTGTGTTCGAGGTGGAGTTCGACGCGGGTGTTGGCGAGGCGGCCTGCGGTGCGTACGTGGACGCCGGGGGTGAGGGTGGTGTCGGGCCAGCCGCCGTGGAGGGTGCGTCGGTAGAGCTCGTCGTGGATGGCGGCGATGGTGTCGGCGTCGATGCCTTTGTGGAGTTGCCATTGGTGGGGGACGAGTTCGTCGCGTACGTGTTCGGGGAGTGCGTGGAAGTAGCGGCTGTAGTCGGGGGTGAAGTGTTCGAGGCCGAGTTTGGAGTACTCCATGGGGGCGAAGGCGTGGGTGCGGGCGAGCCAGTGGAGTTTTTCGTGTCCGGCGGGGCGTGCGCGGAGGAGGTCGAGGAAGATTTCGGCGCCTGACTGGCCGGAGCCGATGACGGTGATGTGTTCGGCTTCGAGGAGTTGTCGGCGGTGGTGGAGGTAGTCGGCGGAGTGGATGACGGGGACGGTTTCGGCGTCGGCGAGGGGTTTGAGGGGGTCGGGGATGAAGGGTTCGGTGCCGATGCCGAGGGCGATGTGGCGGGTGTAGGCGCGGCCGAGGGCTTCGGCTTCGCCGTGGGTGTCGAGTTGGGTGAAGTCGACTTCGAAGAGTTGGCGTTCGGGGTTCCAGCGGACGGCGTCGACCTGGTGGCTGAAGTGGAGTCCGGGGAGTTGGTCGGTGACCCAGCGGCAGTAGGCGTCGTATTCGGCTCGTTGGATGTGGAAGCGCTCGGCGAAGTAGAAGGGGAAGAGGCGGTCGCGGCTGCGTAGGTAGTTGAGGAAGGTCCAGGGGCTGGCGGGGTCGGCGAGGGTGACGAGGTCGGCGAGGAAGGGGACTTGGAGGCTGGCGCCGTCGATGAGGAGGCCGGGGTGCCAGTGGAAGGCGGGGCGTTGTTCGTAGAAGGTCGCGGCGAGGGGGTGGGGGTTGCCGGGGATGCCGTGGGCGAGGGCGGCGAGGGAGAGGTTGAAGGGGCCGATGCCGATGCCGACGAGGTCGTGTGGCTGGTCGGGGTTGGGGCTGGGTCGGTCGGTCATCGGGGTGTGTTGCCTTTCTTGAGGTCGTGGGTGAGGTGGGTGACGTGGTCGAGGAGGGTTTGGAGGTCGTCGGGGGTGGTGTGGGGGTTGAGGAGGGTGGCTTTGAGCCAGAGGCCGTTGTGGGTGTGGGCGCGGCCGAGGACGGCTTGGCCGTTGGTGAGGAGGGTGCGGCGGATGGTGGCGACGGTGTGGTCGTCGGTGTTGGTGGGGCGGAAGAGGACGGTGGTGATGGTGGGGCGTTCGTAGAGGTCGAGGGTGGGGGTGTGGGTGATGAGGTCGGCGAGGTGGTGGGCGGTGTTGATGGTGCGGTCGATGAGGTCGGCGAGTCCGGTGCGGCCGAGGGCTTGGAGGGTGACGGCGATTTTGAGGGCGTCGGGTCGGCGGGTGGTGCGCAGGGAGCGGCCGAGGAGGTCGGGGAGGCCGGCTTCGGTGTCGTCGTCGGCGTTGAGGTAGGCGGCTTGGTGGTGGAGGGCTTGGAGGTGGTGGTGGTCGGGGACGGCGAGGATGCCTGCGGGGGCGGGTTGCCAGCCGAGTTTGTGGAGGTCGAGGGTGACGCTGTGGGCGCGGTGGAGGCCGTGGAGTTTGGTGCGGTGGGTGGGGCTGAAGAGGAGGGGGCCGCCGTAGGCGGCGTCGATGTGGAGTTCGGCGCCGTGGGTGGTGCAGAGATCGGCGATGCCGTTCAGGGGGTCGATCCGGCCGGTGTCTGTGGTGCCTGCGGTGGCGGTGACGAGGAGGCGTTGGTGGTGGTGTCGGGTGAGGGTTTCTTCGAGTGCGGTGAGGTCCATGACGCCGGTGGGGGCGGGGATGGTGAGGGGTTCGGGGAGGCCGAGGAGCCAGGTGGCGCGGTTGATGCTGTGGTGGGCGTTGGTGGCGCAGATGGTCTGTACGGGGCCGTGGCGTTCGCGGGCGAGGAGGAGGGCGAGTTGGTTGGCTTCGGTGCCGCCGGTGGTGATGAGGGCGTCGGGGTGGGGGTGGTGGGGGTAGATCTCGTGGGCGAGTGCGGCGGTGGTGTCGGCTTCGAGGGTTGAGGCGGCGGGTGCTTGGTCCCAGGAGTCCATGGAGGGGTTGAGGGCGGAGGCGGCGAGGTCGGCTGCGGTGGCGAGGGCGAGGGGTGGGGTGTGGAGGTGGGCTGCGCAGTGGGGGTGTGCGGGGTCTGCGGAGCCTTGGGCGAGTGCGGTGATGAGGGTGCGTAGGGCGTGGTGGGGGCCGGTGCCGTGGTCGGGGATGACGGGGTGGGTGGCGGCGCGTATGCGGGGGGTGGTGGTTGGGGGTCCGCCGGCGGGGATGGGCCCGTTTCGTTGGTGGGCTCCGTCGTGGAGTGCGGTGAGGACGGTGTCGAGGAGGGGGCGGAGGGCGTCGGGTCCGGTGGTGGATCCGGCGAGGGGTGGGGTGGGCATGGGTGGTGGGGCCCTTCGGGTGCGCGCATGGGTGGACATGCCAGCTTGTCCGGGTTTCTGGTGGCGCGGCCGGTGAGCCCGGTGATCTGAACCCGAAAGGGGGACGGGCGGTGGGGGGTGGGGGGTTGTCGGGGGGTGCCGGTGGTATGGCTGTGCCCGGCGTCTCCCCTTGTGGTGGGGTGGCGCCGGGCACGGGTGCTGCGGTGTGCGGGGGTGTCGGTGTGGTGGGTCAGTGGGCGTTGCGTACGGCGAGGGCTCGGCGCAGGTCGTCGATCTGGTCGGTGAGTTTGCGGTGGAGGGCGGGGATGAGGGTGGGGTCGTTCAGGGCTTGTTCGCCATGGTGGAGGTTGTCGGTGTCGATGGCGTAGTGGGGGAAGGCGTAGCGGCCTGCGGCTTCGGCGATGGCGGGGCCGCGGCGGGCGGCGAGTGCGGTGGCTTCGGGGTAGTAGCGCGGGACGTAGGTGTGGACGAGGTCGGCCTGTTCGGGTTGCCAGAAGCCTTGGGCGGTGGCGCTGAAGAGGTAGTTGGAGAGGGTGTCGTCGTTGAACAGGCTGTGCCAGGCGGTGGCTTTGGCTTCGGGGGTGGGCAGGGCGGCGCGGCAGCGGGCGGCGCCTTCCTGGCCGGTGGCGCTGGGGTCGTGTTCGAGTTCGGTGGTGATGGTGGTTTCGTCGGTGGCGCCGAGGACGGCGAGTCGGGTGAGGATGCGCCAGCGGAGTTCGGGGTCGAGCTCGGGGCCGCCGGGGACGCTGCCGTTGGTGAGCCAGTCCTGGATGGTGTCGGGTTGGGTGGCGGCGTCGATGAGGTGGCGTACGGCGGTGAGGCGGAGACCGGGGTTGGTGCCGTCCTCGGTGCGGCGGATGAGGTCGCGGCAGAGGTCGGTGAGGGTGGCGTGGGCGGCGGGGCGGTTGTCGGGGGTGGTGTAGCGGCGGGTGATCTGAGTGTCGGCGAAGGTGAGGACGCCTTGGACGAGCGCCAGGTCGGTTTCGTGCGGGAGGTGGGTGCGGGCTGTGCGGAGGTAGGTGGCGGGGTGGAGTTCGCCGTCGCGGACCATGTCGCGGGCGGTGTTCCAGATGACGGCTCGGGTGAGGGCGTCGGGGATGCCGGAGAGGGTGTGGAGTGCGGTGCTCCAGGATTCGGGGTCGAGGCGGACCTTGGCGTAGGTGAGGTCGTTGTCGTTGGGGACGACGAGGGCGGGGCGGCGCCCGGTGTGGATCTTGGCGGTGTTGTTGTGGGGGACGTCCAGTTCGAAGCGGTCGCGCAGGGTGAGGCGGTCGGGTCCCGGCTGGGTGTCGAGGGCGTGGTCGTAGGCGCCGACGGCGATGCGGTGGGGGCGGTGGCCCTGCTGGTCGATGGTGATGGACCAGGCGCCGTCGGATTCGTCGACGTGGGGGGTGAGGGTGTCGACGCCGGTGGTGCGGAGCCATTGTTCGGCCCAGGCGTGGACGTTGCGGTCGGTGGCGGAGGCGAGGTTGTCGATGAAGTCGGCGAGGGTGGCGTTGGCGAATTTGTGTCGGGCGAAGTGGGTGTTGATGCCGGTGAGGAAGTCTTTTTCGCCGAGCCAGGCGACGAGTTGGCGCAGGGCGGATGCGCCCTTGGCGTAGGAGATGCCGTCGAAGTTGAGCATGGCGGATGCGGTGTCGGGGACGGCGGCGGGGTCGGGGGCGACGGGGTGGGTGGAGGGGCGTTGGTCGGCGTCGTATCCCCAGCCCTTGCGGGCTACGCCGAAGTCGACCCAGGTGTCGGTGAAGCGGGTGGCTTCGGTGAGGGTCTGGTAGCCCATGTATTCGGCGAAGGACTCGTTGAGCCAGATGTCGTCCCACCAGGCGAGGGTGACGAGGTCGCCGAACCACATGTGGGCCATTTCGTGGGCGATGACCATGGCGCGGGTCTGGCGTTCGGTGTCGGTGACGGCTGAGCGGTAGATGAATTCGTCGCGGAAGGTGACGAGCCCGGGGTTCTCCATGGCGCCGGCGTTGAATTCGGGGACGAAGGCCTGGTCGTAGGAGTCGAAGGGGTAGGGCTCGTCGAACTTCTCGTGGTACCGGTCGAAGCAGGCGCGGGTGATGTCGAGGATTTCGTCGGCGTCGGCGTCGAGGTGGGGGGCGAGGGAGCGGCGGCAGTGGATGCCGAAGGGCAGTCCGGCGTGCTCGGTGGTGACGGAGTGCCAGGGGCCTGCGGCGACGGCGACGAGGTAGGTGGAGATCAGTGGTGTGGGGGCGATGGTCCACCGGCCGTCGCCGGTGTGTTCGGCGATGCCGTTGCCGAGGACGGTCCAGCTTTCGGGGGCGGTGACGGTGAGGGCGAAGACGGATTTGAGGTCGGGCTGGTCGAATGCGGCGAAGACGCGTTGGACGTCTTCCATGAAGAGCTGGGTGTAGAGGTACGTTTCGCCGTCGGTGGGGTCGGTGAAGCGGTGCATGCCTTCACCGGTGCGGGAGTAGCGCATGGCGGCGTCGATGCGCAGTTCGTGCGGGCCGGCGGTGAGTGCGGTGAGCGGGTACCGGTTCTCGGTGAGGTCGGCGGGGTCGAGGGGGTGTCCGTCGAGGCTGATGGAGCGCAGGGTGGCGGGCTTGAGTTCGACGAAGGTGTCTCCGGCCGCGAGGGCGGTGAACTGGATGACGGTGCGGGAGTCGAAGGTGTCCTCACCCGTGGTCAGATCGAGGTCGATCGTGTACCGGTGTACGTCGAGGAACTGGGCTCGGGTCTGCGCTTCGTTGCGCGTCAGTACGGACATGGATCCATGCTGCCGCATGGCGTGGGGGGTGCGCAGTGGGGTTCTCGCAGGGCTGAGTGCGCGGTGGGCGGGGTGCGGTGCAGGTGGGTGGCTGCGCGGCCGCGGGTGGCCTTTGAGGGCTAAGATTCTTACCCATTGTGTTCCTGCACGGAGGGTGCCCGGGATGGCGAAGAAGACGGCTTCCGCTACGCGGCAGGATGCGGTGGCGTCGATCGTCGAGGACTGGCGGCGGGAGCGGCCGGATCTGGATACGGCTCCGCTGGAGGTGTTCGGCCGGCTGCATCGGGCGTTCCTGCGGTACAGCGCGGCGATTTCGCGGCCGGTGGAGCGCAAGGGCCTGTCGATGGCGGGGTTCGATGTGCTGACCGCGTTGCGCAGGGCGGGTGCGCCGTTCCGTCGTACGGCGGGTGAGCTGGCGGACTCCGGGCTGATCAGTTCGGCCGGTGTGACGTTGCGGATCGACCGGCTGGAGAAGGACGGGCTGATTCTGCGGGAGCGGGATCCGCAGGACCGTCGGGTGGTGCATTCGCGGTTGACGGACGAGGGTCTGTCGACGATCGACGAGCTGTTCTCGGAGCATTTGGAGAACGAGCGGCGGATGCTGGCGGGGCTCACTCCTGCGGAGTGCCGGCAGTTGGCGCGGTTGTTGGAGAAGTTGGAGCGGTCCGTGCTGGCGGCGGAGGAGGGGGCGGGCGAGGAGGGGTAGGGCGGGGCCGCCCGTGGCCGCTTTGTCCTCGATCGCGGAACGAGACCGATTTGCCGGACAGGTTGGGAATTACCCGGCCCGTGCGTGAACCTCGATCGCCGGACGGGTTCGGTGATCGAGCCCGTCCGGCGATCGAGGACATCTTTGTGTTCGAGGCGGCTCAGCCGGTGGCGTTCGCCCGGGCCTGGGCCTCTGCTTCCGTGCGGTACATGCGGCGGACGCGGACGACACCCAGGTCGTGCTGGTACAGGTTCTCCGCCTGGTCGGCGTCGCTGCGGAGCTCTTCGAGCATGATCCGGTCCTGTTCGAGGACGTCCCAGTGGCGGTCCTCCAGCACGGTCTTGTAGAGGAAGCGCCAGGTGTCGCGCTGCCAGTCCGTGACGCGGCGGTAGCGCCAGAAGAAGACGGCGCAGCGGTCCTCGTCGATGGGGGTGGCCATGCCGACGATGCCGAACGGGCCGCCGGGGCCGGCGGTGGGCGGGTACGGGATGGTCAGGTCGACCCAGTCGATGCCGGTGCGGCAGAGTTCGACCCAGTCGAAGTTCACGCCGCTCTGGTCGGTCTTCTCGAAGAAGAAGCCGCGTTCGGTCTCGCGGATCCGGAAGCGGGCGGTGGTCTGCCCTTCGGACATGCTGTGCGAGTCGCGGTGCAGGAACGATCCGTGCATGGGGTCGAGGAGGTTCTCGACGGCGTAGCGCCAGTTGACGTTCCACTCCGCGTAGCAGAGGAAGGCCGAGACGTCGGGGTCGGTGAGCTGTTCCGGCAGGACGAGGGGGGCCGGTTCGGGGTTTTCGTTGTCGCCGAAGTAGGCGAGGATCGCGCCGCCGGCCTCGATGACGTGGGGTGCGGCGACGAGCTGTTTGCCTTCGAGGTTGCAGCCGGGCAGGCCGGGTACGGCGGCGACGGTGCCGGTGCCGTCGACCTGGACGCCGTGGTACCAGCAGGCGATCCGGTCGCCGAGGTGTTTGCCGAGCGAGAGGCGGGCGCCGCGGTGGGGGCAGCGGTCCTCCAGCATGTGGAGGGTGCCGTCGGCGCGGCGGAAGAGGAGCCATTCCTCGCCGAGGAGGGTGAGGCGCTTCATGCCGCCGGCGGGGACGAAGTCGGAGGGGCAGACGGCGTACCACTGGTTGCGTATGCCGGTGTCGAAGAGACGGTCGGCGGTGCGGTTGCCGGGGCGGGCGACTTCGGAGGGCCGGGTGGTCTCGCCCGTGTGTGTTGCGGTGTCGGTGGTCATGGTCGTTTCACGCTCCCAGTCGTCGCATCTCGGTGCGGAAGGTGTCCTCGGTCCACGGGTTGCCGTCGGGGGCGGGCAGGTCGCGAGCGTTGAGTCCGGCGACGAGGCCGGGCAGGTCGTGGGCGCCGCTGCCGAAGACGTCCTCGATCACGGCGGCGAGTTTCTTCTCGTACGGGGTGGGGTCGGCGGTGCGTGCCTGGTGGGGGTTGAGGTACTGCGGGGTGGTCATGTCGGCTCCCTTCGGGGGTGGTTCAGAGGTCGAGGACGAGGCGCGGGGTGCAGGCGCGGGAGACGCAGAGCATCATCGAGGCGCCGGCGGCCCTCTCGCTGTCGGAGAGCAGGAAGTCCCGGTGGTCGGGGGTGCCTTCGAGGACTTTGGTCTCGCAGGTGCCGCAGATGCCGTCGCGGCAGGAGGAGGGTACGGAGATTCCGGCGCCTTCCAGTGCGTCCAGGACCGAGGTGTCGGGGCCGACCTGGACGGTGGTTCCGGTGCGGGAGCAGACGACGTCGAAGCCGGTGTCCTCTCCGTCGCGAGGGGCCGCCGTCGGGGCGGCGAAGCGTTCCGTGCGGGCGGTGGGGCAGCGTTCCTCGACGGCGGCGAGGAGGGGTTCCGGTCCGCAGCAGTAGACCTGGGTGTCTGCGGGGAGGTCGCCGAGGAGGGTGTCGAGGTCGATGTGGCCCTGCTCGTCCTGGGGGACGAATTCGACTGATCCGCCGGGGAGTTCGGCGAGTGCGGTGAGTTCGGCACCGAAGGCCATGGAGGTGCGGGTGCGGCCGCCGTGGACGAGGCGCCACGGGATGGCGCGGCGGGTCGCTTCGCGGGCCATGGCGAGGATCGGGGTGATGCCGATGCCGCCTGCGATGAAGAGGTAACTTCCGGCGTTGTTGTCGGCGTCGAGTTCGAAGTGGTTGCGGGGGCCTTGGACGCGGAGGGTCTGGCCGGGCCGCAGCTGGGTGTGGATGTGGGCGGAGCCGCCGCGGGATGCGGGTTCCTTGAGGATGCCGATGCGCCAGTGGGTGGGGTCGGCGGGGTCGGAGCACAGGGAGTACTGGCGGATGTGTCCGCCGGTGTGTACGTCGATGTGGGCACCGGGCTGCCAGGCGGGGAGGGGGGTGCCGTCCGGGTGGGTGAGTTCGATGCCGAGGACGCCGTCGGCTTCCCAGGTCATGCGGTGGACGAGCAGGTCGAGCTGAGGTTCTTGTCCGGTGGTGGTCATCGCGGGTTGCCTCCTTGTCCGGTGGCGGTCGAGGGGAGCTTGACGGGCGGGGTGAACGGCGTGTTCATCGGGCCGAGTGCGGCGAGGTCGATCTCGACGAGGGTGGGGCCGTCGGAGGCGGTGGCTTCCTTGATGACGGGGCCGGCGTCGGCTTCGGTGGCGATCCGGGCGTACGGGAGTCCGACGGCGGCGGCGAGCGCGGCGAAGTCGGGGGTGGTGAGGTCGACGCCGGAGCGGCGGGGGAAGTGGGTGTCCTGCATGTTGCGCAGGACGCCGTAGCCTCCGTCGTTGAAGACGAGGAGGGTGAGGCGGGGCTTCTCCTGGGCGAGGGTGAGGAGTTCGCCGAGGTGGACGGCGAGGCCGCCGTCGCCTGCGATGACGACGGTGGGGGTGTCGGGGCGGCCGAGTGCGGCGCCGATGCCCATGGCGAGGCCTTGTCCGATGCCTCCGCCGCGGGGGAAGACGTTGGTCGCCGGGTCGGTGATTTCCAGCAGCCGGTTTCCCCAGGTGGAGGAGGGGATGGTGACGTCGCGGGCGATGACGGATGCGGGCGGGCAGGCGTCGCGGATCGCGTCGTTGACTGCGGCCTGCGGGCCGATCGCGTGGCGCTGTGCGCTGCGGGCGTCGTTACGGGCCTTGCGTACGCGGGCCGGCCAGTCCGTCTCCGTACCGCTGCTGCTGATGCGTTCCAGGAGGGCTGTGAGGACGGCGGCCGCGTCGCCGTGCAGGGCGCAGGTGGCGGGGTAGACGCGGCCGGGGGCGGCCGGGTCGAGGTCCAGCTGGATGTGTACCGAGGGCAGTTCGAGGCTGTAGTCGGCGGTCTCGTTGGAGCGGAAGTGGGTGCCGATGGAGAGCAGCACGTCGGCTTCGGCGAGGAGGGCGCGTCCGGCGGGGGCGGTGGCGTAGTTGCCGAGGACGCGTTCGTCGGACTCGGGGACGGAGCCGCGGCCGGAGTTGGAGGTGACGAGTCCGGCGTTCAGCGCGACGAGGAGTGCGGCGAGTTCGGGCCGGGCGCTGTTGGCTCCGCCGCCGGCCCAGACGAGGGGGCGCTGTGCGGCGGCGAGGAGGGCCGCGGCCTCGTCGAGGAGTGCCGGGTCGGGCAGGGCCGGGGGTGAGCCGGCGGGTACGGGGGTGCCGGTCAGCTGCTGGGGGGCGAACTGGAGGTCGATGGGCCATTCGACGCTGACGGGGCCGTGCGGGGCGGTGAGGGCGCGGGCGGCGGCGTCGCGGAGGATGTCGCCCGCGTCGGCGGCGTCGGTCACGGTGACGGCGTGGGTGGAGACCGCGCGGAGCATGCCGAGCTGGTCCTTGGTCTCATGGATGAAGCCGCGTCCGGAGCCGAGGTATTCGCTGTCGATCTGGCCGGTGATGTGGAGGACGGGGGTGCCTGAGCTGAGGGACTCGATGAGGGAGCCGGCTGCGTTGCCCGCTCCGGTGCCGGTGCTGGTGAGGGCGCAGCCGAGGCGTCCGGTGGCGCGGGCGTAGCCGTCGGCCGCGTTGACTGCGGCGGCTTCGTGGCGCACGGGGACGAAGCGCAGGTCGCGGTCCACGGCTTCGACGAGCGGCAGGTTGTGCACGCTGACGATGCCGAACACCGTGTCGACGCCGAGTCCGCGCAGCGTCTCGACGAGCAGGTCGCCGCCGTTGGGTTGGGTCATGTCGTTGCGCTCCTGAGGTACGTGAACGGGGGTGGGGGGTGGGTGTTATGCGATGGATCGGTTGACGCCGCCGCAGACGTCGACGGTGGTGCCGGTGATGTACGAGGCCCGGGGTGAGAGGAGGGTGGTGATGGCGTACGCGACTTCGTCGGCGTTGCCGAGGCGGCCGAGTGCGATGCCTCGGTCGGCGGCGAGTTCGGCCTGCCAGGCGGCGTAGTCGAGGAGGCTGCCGGATGCTGCGTAGCGGCGTTCCCACTGTCCGGTGTCGACGAGGCCGAGGCAGACGGAGTTGACGCGGATGCCGTCGGGGGCGAGTTCCTTCGACAGGGAGGTCGAGAGGTTGAGGATGCCGGCGCGGGCGGCGCTGGTGGTCATGAGCCGGGTCTCGGGCTGCTTGGCTAGTACGGCGTTGATGTTGACGACGGAGGCGTTGCCGGACTTGCGCAGGTGGGGCAGGGCGGCGTGGAGGGGGTTGAGGACGCCGAAGAATTTGAGTTCGAGTTCGTCGCGCCAGTCGTCGGCGGTGGTCTCGGCGAAGGGTTTCATCCGGGAGGCGCCGGCGTTGTTGACGAGTCCGTCGAGGCCGCCGAAGCGGTCGGCGGCTTCTTCGGTGAACGCTTCGACTGCCGCTTCGTCGCGTACGTCGCAGGGGGCGTGGTGGAGCCTGTCCGGTCCGGCGAGTCCGTCGAGGGCGGCGGTGAGGGCGTCGGCGCGGCGGCCGCAGGTGGCGACGCGGGCGCCTTCGGCGAGCAGCATGCGGACCGTGGCGAGGCCGACGCCGGAGCTGCCGCCGGTGACGAGGATGCTGCGGTCGGCGAGGCCGAGGTCCATCTCGTACTCCTTGGTGTGAGGGGGGTGTCCTGGGGCGGTCGCCGCACCGGGGCCCCGTGGGGGTGGTCCGGTGCGGCGGTGTGCCCGTGGGGTCAGTGCATGGTGAAGCCGCCGTTGACGGCGAAGGTCTGGCCGGTGATGTAGCCGGACTCGTCGCCGACGAGGAAGGCGATCAGGCCGACCAGGTCCGCCGGTTGCTGGGGCCGGGAGATCGCCCGGTTCAGCCGGTACAGCTCGTGCCGTTCGGCGGGGATGTCGACGGAGGACTCCCCCTCGGTCAGTCCGGGGGCGACCGCGTTGACGGTGATGCCGAGGTCTCCGGTCTCGCGGGCCATGGCCCGGGTCAGGGAGATGACGGCGCCCTTGGAGGCGATGTAGTGGGCGAGTCGGGGCGACCCGTACAGCGCCGCGTCCGAGGCGAGGTTGACGATCCGGCCGCCGCCCGCCGTCATGAGCGGGAGGAGGGCGCGGGCGACGAGCCAGGGGCCGCGGGCGTTGACCGTCATGATGCGGTCCCACGCCTGCACGTCGATCTCGTGGAACGGTTTTCCGCCGACCGCGTTGGCCAGACCGGCGTTGTTGACCAGGCCGTGGAGCCTGGTGCCGTCGCCGGCGAGGGTGGTGGCGAGGGCGTCGACGGAGTCCGGGTCGGCGACGTCGAGCAGGTGGAAGTCCGCGGTGATGCCGTCGGCGCGCAGGTCGTCGGCGGCCTGCTTGCCGGTCCGTTCGTCGAGTTCGGCGATGACGACGCGGTAGCCGTCGCGGCCGATCCGGCGGGCCGCGGCCAGTCCCAGGCCGCGGCCGGCGCCGGTGACGACGACCGTACGGGAGCTGTCCGCGGTACGGGGGGTGTCGTCGGTGGCCATCAGTCGCGGGTGATGCCGTGCATCGGGGAGTGCTCGGGGTACGTCGGGACCTGCGGCTTCTGGGTGCCGATGATGACGCAGAACAGGGCGTCGATGTCGCCCTCGTTCTTCAGCGAGCGGGCCACTCCGGCGGGCACGACGATCATGTCGCGGTAGCCGAGGGTGCGGTACTCGACCTCGTCGGCGCCGCGGTGGATGCCGACCCTGACCTGGCCCTCGAGGACGAAGAAGGCTTCCTCGACGTCGTGGTGGGTGTGCTCGGGGCCTTCGGCGCCGGGCGGCAGCAGCATGTTGGAGAAGGTGAAGCCGCCGGACGGGATGATGCGGTTGTCGTTCTCGTGGTTGCCGGTGGCGCCGGAGCCGACGTAGCGGATCTGGGCGCGCTTGTACTGGTCGCCGGCCTTCGCCTGGAAGGAGAGGGTGTTCCAGTCGGGCTCGCGGGAGTCCTTGGTGGCGATGAGCGAGTCGGTGTACTTCGCGAGGTCGCCGTCGGTCTCGTAGGGGGTGTTGTCGATGGGCACGGGTTGCTCCTCGGTTCGTTGGTGCGGGTGGGGGCGGGCCGTCGTCACGCGGGGGTGCGGGCGACGACGTGGAGGTGGGCGCGGACCCAGGCGTTGAAGGCCTCGGGCCGTTCCTGGTTGGAGAGGTGTCCGGCGCCGGAGAGGGTCACGTACACGGACTTGGTGAGGCCGCCCGCGATGGCTTGGGACTCCTCGGTTCCGGTGACGGTGTCCTGTTCGCCGCAGAGGACGAGTGCCGGTGCGGTGATGGTGGGCAGGTCGTCGGTGAGGTCGGTCTCGGCCATCGCGTCGGCGGCGTAGCCGTATCCGGGGGTACGGATGGAGGCGGCCATGGTCGCCACGACGCGTTCGACGAGTTCGGCCGGGGCGTCGGCGGAGACGAGGCGCGGGCCGCGGGCGGCGGCGAAGGCGTCCGGGCCTTCGGCGGCGAGCTGTGCCGCGCGGGCGCGCATGGCGGCTGCCTTGTCCGGGTTGGTGCCGGAGCCGCGGCTGGAGTCGGCGACGATCAGGGACTCGACGAGGTCGGGGTGGCGGGCGGCAAGGCGCAGGGCGATGACGCCGCCCCAGGAGACGCCGAGGACATGGGCGCGGCCGCCGCGGTCACGGATCAGCGCGGCTGCGGTGTCGGCATAGCCGTCGAGGCCGGGGGCCCGGCCGGGGTCGGCGGAGGCCGCGTACCCGGGGGCGTCCCACGCGACGACCCGTACCTGGTCGGAGAGTCCGGCGAGTTGCGGGGCGAAGGCGGCGGAGGAGGAGCCGATGCCGTGCAGGCAGAGCAGCAGCGGTGCGTCGGGGTTCCCGGTCTCCTGGGTGTGGACGGGCTCGGTGGTGAGAGTGGCGGTCACAGGATCTGTCCTGCCCGGCCGACGACGGCTGCGAGGCTGCGCAGCACGGAGTGCGGCACGACCTGGCTGGTGGCGGGGTTCGTGGCGTCGGGCCGGTGGGCGACCTCGAAGCGGTAGGTGCCGTGCGGGCCGTCCGCCTCGATGACGTGCCGGGTGAGGGTGGCGGCCGGGTCGGCGACGACGACGACCTCGACGAGGTCGGGGTCGCCGGTCGCGAGGGCCACGGATGCGGCGACGTTGGTGGACTTGGGGAACTTCACCGGGACGTCGCGGGCGGTGCCGCGCATCACTTCCACCGGTTCGGTGGTGGTCCGCAGCCGTTCGGTGAGCTCGGCGTCCATCCACGGCTGGTGGAGGGTGGCGGGCAGTTTGGTGGTGGTCAGGCGCACGGAGGTGAGGGCGCCCAGCCCCGTGACGGCCTGCAGGAGGTCGAGTCCGCCGACGGCGCCACCGGTGAAGTAGACGCGTCCGGGGCCGGCTGCGCGCAGCCGGTCGACGAGTTCGGGGTCGACGAGTGCTCCGGTGGAGGCGATCAGCAGGTCGGCGCCGCTGTCGAGGACCCGCTCGGCCCACTCCCGTACGACGGCCTGGCCTGCGGCTTCGACGATGAGGTCGCAGACGGTGAGGGCGTCCTCGAAGGACAGTTGGGGTGCGGGGGCGTCGACGAGGGGCCGGTTGTCGACGATGCAGGTCAGTTCGGCGCCGGGGATGTGGCCCTCGGCGAGGGCGGTGCCGACGACGCGGCCGATGGCGCCCCAGCCGACGAGTCCGATGCGTCGCACGGGTCGCGTGGGGCGTGCGACGGGAGTGGGGCGGGTGGTGGTGGCGGTCATGCGGACACCTCGTCGGTGGCGGGGGCCAGTGGCCCGGGGTCGGGTTCGCCCGCCATGTGGCAGCGGATCTTCTGGGACGGCGGACCTGCGGTCCCCCACAGGTCGGAGAGGTCGGGGGTGCGCCGCCAGACCTTGGCGATCCAGGCGTCCTCGACGATCTGGGCGACCTCGGAGGTGTATTCGCAGACGAGTCCGGCGGGGTCGGTGAAGTACGAGAAGGTGTTGTTGCCGGGTCCGTGCCGGCCGGGCCCCCACTGGGGGTTGATGCCGTGGTGGCGGAGCCGGCCGAGGCCGCGCATGAAGTGGTCCACCGATGTCATCTCGTACGCGACGTGGTTCAGCGACGCCCATGCGGCCTGGTTGAAGGCGATGCAGTGGTGGTCGGCGTTGCAGCGCAGGAAGGCCATCTGGTGCTCGGACCAGTCGGAGACGCGCAGCCCGAGGACCGAGGTGTAGAAGGCGACGGCGGCGTCGATGTCGGTGGTGTTGAGGACGGTGTGGGTGACGCCGACGGGGACGGCGGCGTCCCGGCCGCGCGGGGTGACGGCGTGCGTCTGGGCGCTGAGTTCGATGAGCCGGCCCTCGGGGTCGGTGAAGCGGAGTCCGTATCCGCCGCCGACCTGGTCGAGGGGGCCGGGTCCGGCGACGGGGACGATGCCCCTGGCGAGGAGGCGGCGGGCGGCCTCGTCGATCTCGGCGGGGGTGGCCACGGCGAAGGTGATGCGGCCGAGGCCGTTGCGTTCGCCGCGGGTGAGGGCGAGGACGTGGTGTTCTTCACCGGTGCCGCGCAGCCAGGCGGCGTCGCGGTCCTGCTCGACGGGTTCCAGGCCCCACACCTCGGTGTAGAAGTCGGTGGACTCGGTGAAGGCGGGGGTGTGCAGCTCGACGGAGCGCAGGGCGCGCAGCCGGGCGATGGGTTCGAGCGGGACGGCGGTGGGGCGGGCGTGGAGGTTCTCGTACGCCCCGCGGTTCTCGTGAGTCATGTGGTTCTCCGGCTCCTCGTCTGTCGGCATCAGTTGGCGGCCCAGGGCAGCGGCGTGGTGCCGGTGCCCCAGTAGAGGGACTTCTGCCGCTGGTAGCCGCGGATCAGGTCGCGGCCCTTCTCGGTGCCGATGCCGCTGTCCTTCAGCCCGCCGAACGGGGTGGAGATGCTGAACTGCTTGTACGTGTTGATCCAGACCGTTCCGGCGTCGATACGGCGGGCGACCCGCCAGGCCTTGGCGTGATCCCGGGTCCACAGTCCGCAGGCGAGGCCGTACACGCTGTCGTTGGCCTGGGCGACGAGGTCCTCCTCGTCGTCGAAGGGCAGGGCGACGAGTACGGGTCCGAAGATCTCTTCCTGACAGACCCTGGCGGTGTTGGGGAGGCCGTCGAGGACGGTGGGGAGGTAGTAGGCGCCGTCTCGGTAGGTGTCGCCTTCGGGGGCCGCTCCCCCGCACCGGACCGTGGCTCCTTCTTCGCGGGCCAGGTCGACGTAGGCGGCGACGCTGTCACGGTGCTTGTGGTGGACGAGCGGGGCGACCTGGGTGTCCGGGTCGGTGCCGGGTCCGACGCGCAACTTCTCGGTGCGGGCGACGAGTTCGCCGACGAATTCCTCGTACCGCGAACGGGCGACGAAGAGCCGCGATCCGGCGATGCAGCTCTGGCCGCTGGAGGAGAAGACGCCGTACATGACGCCTGCGAGGGCCTGCTCGAGGTCGGCGTCGTCGAAGACGATCGTCGGCGACTTGCCGCCGAGCTCCAGCGATATGGGGATCAGCTTGTCGGCGGCGGCGTGCGCGAGAGTGCGGCCGGTGTTCGTGCCACCGGTGAAGGTGATCTTCCCGACGGCCGGGTGGCGGACGATCGCGTCGCCGATGACGCTGCCGCGGCCGGGCAGCACGGAGAGCAGTGCGGCGGGCAGTGCGGCCTCGGTCAGTGCCTGGTGGACGAGGCGGCCGAGGGCGAGGGCGACGAGCGGGGTCCACTCCGCGGGCTTGAGGAGGACCGCGTTGCCCGCGGCGAGTGCGGGGGCGAGCTTCTGGGCGTCGCTGGCGATGGGCGAGTTCCACGGGGTGATCGCGCCGACGACGCCGATGGGCTCGTGGACGCTCATCGTGACGTACGGGCCGCGGGACGGGGTGATCGCGTCCTCGGCGGTCTCCAGCGCGGCGGCGGTGTAGCGGAAGGTGCCCGCGGCGCTCAGTACGAGGGCACGGGTCTCGGTACGGCACTTGCCGGTGTCAGCGGTCTGCAGGGCGGAGAGCCGGTCGGCGTCGCGCTCGACGAGGTCGGCGATGCGGTGCAGCAGCCGGGCCCGCAGATGGGCGGGCAGCTCACGCCAGGCCGGGTCGTGGGCCGCGTGGACGGCGGCGGTGACGGCGTCCTCGACGTCGTCGAGGGACGCGGCGTGCACGGTGGCGATGACCTGGCCGGTGGCGGGGTCGACGGTCCTGATGGGGGCACCGCGGCCCTGCCGCCACTGCCCTGCGACCAACACTTCATCGGCAAGCATCAGTTGGCCTCCTGCAGTCGATACGGTTACCTCAGAGCTAAAAATCTAAGCGCTTAAGTAATTCACCGCAAGGCCTCTTCGTAAAAACTCTTTTGCCCTGGAGGTCTTGACGACCTCCACCCTCGGACCGATAAAACTTAAGCCCTAAGAAGCTAGGCACCTTAGAGAGCAGTCGGCGGCAGTGGTGGGCGGTCTCACAAGCTCACGAGCCCCGCACCACCACCCCGTCCCCGTACGCTCAGCTCACTCCCGTACACCCCTGCTCTCCCGCACACCTGGCTCCCCAACCGCTCCGTCCCCACCCGGAGCAGGAGGAACCCTCGATGACCCGGCCCACCGCCGCCACCCGCGAAGCCGTCACCGCCCGTGACGCCATAGCCGCCCGCTTCGAGCGGTTGCCGGCCTCCCGCTGGCACGTCACCGTCCGCCTCGTCGTCGGCGTCGTCACCTTCTTCGAGGCCTTCGACCAGCTGCTGATCGCGTACGCACTGCCCGAGCTACGGCAGGAGTGGCACCTGACCGACGGCGATGCCACGTCGGTGCTCACCGTCGGCTCCGTCGGCATGCTCATCGGCGCGCTGCTGTCGGGCCGGCTGGCCGACAGATTCGGCCGGGTCCGGGTGATCGCGTACTGCGTGGCGGCCTCGGGGCTGGCCGGCCTCGCCCTCGTCGCCTGCACGTCGCTCACCCCGTTCCTTGCGCTGCGCTTCGTGCAGGGGCTCGCGATCGGTGGTGAGGTGCCGGTGGCCGCCGCGTTCATCAGCGAGATCACCCGGAGCTTCAAGCGGGGCCGCTTCGTCCTGCTGTACGAACTCGTCTTCCCGGCCGGACTGACCGTCGGCGCCCTGGCCGCCGCGTGGCTGGTGCCCGCGGCCGGCTGGCGCGTGATGTTCGCGGTCGCGGCCGTGCCCGGACTGCTCGCGTTCCTCGTCCAGCGCACGGTTCCCGAATCGCCGCGCTGGCTGGCGGACCGGGGGCGGACGGCGGAGGCCGAGGCGGTCATGGACGAGATCGAGGCGAAGGTGTCCGCCGCCACGGGCGAACCGCTGCCACCGGTCCGGTACTCCCCGGGCCCCCCGGCACTCCCCGGGCCCCCGACGGCGCGGGCGGCCACCGATGCGGAGCGCACCGCCACCGGACTGCGTTCCCTGTTCACCGGCCGCTACCGCCGCCGCACCCTGGTGGTGGGCGCGATCTGGTTCACCGGCTACTTCGTCAACTACGGCGTGACGTCCTGGCTGCCCAGTATCTACAAGGACGGGTACGGCCTCACGCTCTCCGACGCCCTGCTCTACTCCACGGTCACCTCGGTCGCCGGACTGCTCGGCTGCCTGCTGGTGGCGCTCACTGTGGACATCCTCGGCCGCCGCAAGATCTTCGCCACCTTCCTGGGGGGCTCCGCCGCGCTTCTGCTCACCCTGGCCGCACTCGGCGCCCACAGCCCCGCCCAGGTCCTGATCTGGACCTCGCTGTCGGCCGTCGGCTTCTTCGGCTCCAACATCTGCCTGTACCTGTACACGCCGGAGCTGTACCCGACGCGGATGCGCGCCCTCGGCTGCAGTGTCGGTGGCGCGGTCAATCGCCTCGGCGTGATCCTGGGCCCGATCCTGGTCGGCGCGGTCTACAGCGCCGGGAACAACGTCGCCGCGGTCTTCGTGATGCTCGGTGCGGTGGCGCTGGCCGGTGCGGTGGTGGCGGGCGTCCTCGCCGAGGAGACGGCCAACCGGCCGCTGGAGGAGATCTCCCCCTGACCGCCCCGCGCACCGCGCTCGCGACGTCGCCGGCCGCCCGCCCGGTGCTGTGCGGTGCGATCAGTGCCCGGGCCGCGGTGCCGGCGCGCGGTGTCTCCCCGCAGACGGGTGTCCGCGCGGGAGGTCATCACCCTGCCGCGGAGATCTCCTCGGCACGCCGGTAGTGGAGCAGGACGACCCCGTTGCCGAAGCTCCGGGTCCCGGCGAGTCGCAGATCGCTCTTCGCGTCCGTCGGCCGGAACAGCGGCTTGCCCCGGCCGATGAGGACCGGATGGACGTAGACGCGGTACTCGTCGATCAGATCGTGCTCCCTGAAGGCCGCGGCGAGATCGGCGCCACCGAGGGACAGGTCCCCGCCCGGCTGTGCCTTGAGCGCCATGATCTCCTCGGGGACGACGTCCCGCACCACGGTGGTGTTCCAGTCGGCCCGCTCCAGGGTCCTGGAGAACACCAGCTTGGGCATGTCCCGCCAGATACCGGCGAACTCCGCCATCGGCCCGGCATTCGAGGGGTCGGCGTCGGCCGTCGGCCAGAACCCGCCATCAGCTCGTGGGTGACGCGACCGCTCAGAAAGCCGCCCATCGCTGCGAGTTCGTCGTTGAAATGGCTGTGCAGCTCGTCGTCGACCAGGTGCCAGGCGATGTCGCGGTCCGGCCCCTCGATGAATCCGTCGAGGGACACCGACATCATCAGGATGATCTTTCTCATCACGGTCCTCGCCAACGCCATCGTGGTTCGGGGGTCCAACGGCCCGGGCCGCAGGTGCGCCGACCGGGCCCTGCCGAGCGAGCAACCGGCTGCCGGGCGCCCCGACGGGAAGGTCCCGCTCGGCAGCCCCGGCGGCGAGGCCGGCGGGGAGACGCGAGGGGTCACCCCTCGGAGACTGCGTCGCCGGCCGGAGGGTCGCCGGCGATCCGCTCATGGTGCCTGATCACTTCGGCGATGATGAAGTTCAGGAGCTTCTCCGCGAAGGCCGGGTCCAGTTTCGCGTTCTCCGCGAGGCGGCGCAGGCGGGCGATCTGCTCGGCTTCGCGGTCGGGGTCGGCCGGGGGCAGTTTGTGGTTCGCCTTGAGATGGCCGACCTGCTGGGTGCACTTGAAGCGCTCGGCGAGCATGTGGACAACAGCAGCGTCGATGTTGTCGATGCTTTCGCGGAGCCGGTTCAGTTCCGCGCGTACGGACTCGTCGGTGTCGCTGGTGGTCATGGTCGACGAGCTTAGACGGCCGGTTCCGGGGCCCTGCCAGGGGACAGCCCTCAGGGGCTGATCATCGGTGGGTGGTCCGGGTCGGGGATCGTGTCGCTCCAGCCGCCCGGTACGGCGCGGCCCTGCTGTTCGCGGAAGCGGACCGGGGCGGTGCCGACGCGACGGGCGAACAGCCGGGAGAAGTAGGCGGGGTCGTCGTAGCCGACGCGGCGGGCGACCGCGGCGACGGGCAGTTCGGTTGCGGCGAGGAGTTCCTTGGCGCGGCCGAGCCGGATGCCCAGGAGGTAGTCCTTGGGGCTGCAGCCGGCGCCGCGTCGAACCGCGGTGCGCAGTTCGGCGGGCGTCATGTTGTGCCGGGCGGCGTGTTCGGCGACCGAGAGCGGCTGGAACGCGTCGCGGGCGAGGGCCTGCAGGACCGGATCGCCGTCGGGGCTGACATCGGCGCGGGCCCGGCGCAGGGCGACCAGGAGTTCATGGACGGCGGCGCCGGTCTCGACCTCCAGCAGCGGGTTGCCGCGTCGGGCCGCGCGGACGATCCGGCTCACCGCGGCACGCGGGCCCGCCGTGTCGGCGAGGGGGACGAGCGGGCGGTCCGGTTCGATGTAGCCGAGTTCGGTGTACGTGGCGGTGGCGGGGCCGGTGAAGTCGACGAAACTCTCGTCCCAGCCGGTGCCCGGGTCGGCGCCGTAGTGGTGCGGGGTGCCGGGGGTCAGCCAGATCAGGCTGGGGGCGGTGACGGGCAGCCGACGGCCGTCGGGGCCGGCGAACCAGCCACTGCCCGAATGGATCACGACGGCCACATGGTGGTCCAGGGTGCGGGGGCCGACCGTAGGCAGCGCGCCGTGCTGCAGGCCGACGCCCAGGCAGACGAGGCCCAGCCGGTGGTGGAGCGGGCTGGGCGTGAAGAAGCGCATCCAGGTGTGGTACGTCGACATCGGCTTTCCTTCCTCCGCTCGGCTCGTCCGGGGCCGGTTCGGTGATCTGCGCATTGTGTCCAAACAGCAGCGATCTTTGTCCATGGACCGGCCGCACGCCAGGGGGTGAGGGTGGCTGCAGCATTCCTCCCGGGTCCGCGCGCTCCGTGGTACGTACCGTCGTGCGGCCTCGGGGCGCGCGGCTTCGGGGGTGGGACCGGCGCAACAGGAGAGTACGAGCACGATGGCTGACTTCACCGTGGGGGACGACCACTTCCGGCTCGACGGGAACCCCGTACGCCTGCTGTCGGGGGCCCTGCACTATTTCCGGGTGCACGAGGCGCAGTGGGATCACCGGCTTTCGATGCTTCGGGCCATGGGCCTGAACTGCGTCGAGACGTACGTTCCGTGGAACGTCCATGAGCCCGAGCCAGGCGTGTTCCGGGACGTGGCGGCGCTGGGCCGGTTCCTGGACGCGGCGCACCGCGCCGGACTGTGGGCGATCGTCCGCCCGGGTCCGTACATCTGCGCCGAGTGGGAGAACGGTGGGCTGCCGGTCTGGGTGACGGGACGGTTCGGGCGGCGGGTGCGAAGCCGTGATGCCGGGTATCTGGGGGCGGTCGAGCGGTGGTTCGCGCAGCTGCTGCCGCAAGTGGTGGAACGGCAGATCGACCGCGGCGGCCCGGTGATCATGGTTCAGGTGGAGAACGAGTACGGCAGCTACGGCACCGACGCCGTCTATCTGCGACGACTCGCGGACCTGCTGGGCGAACAGGGGGTGAGTGTGCCGCTGTTCACGTCCGACGGGCCGGAGGACCACATGCTGACGGGCGGCTCCGTGCCCGGTCTGCTCGCCACGGCGAACTTCGGATCGGGGGCGCGTGAGGCGTTCGAGGTGCTGCGACGGCATCAGCCGAAGGGTCCGCTGATGTGCATGGAGTTCTGGTGCGGCTGGTTCGCGCACTGGGGTGCGCCGCCGGTCGTACGGGAACCGGCGCAGGCCGCCGAGGCGCTGCGGGAGATCCTGGAGTGCGGGGCGTCCGTGAACATCTACATGGCGCACGGGGGGACGAACTTCGCGGGCTGGGCGGGGGCCAATCGGTCCGGTTCGCTGCAGGACGAGGATTTCCTGCCGACGGTGACGTCGTACGACTACGGCGCCCCGATCGACGAGTACGGGCGGGCCACGGAGAAGTTCTGGCTGTTCCGGGAGGTCCTCGCCGAGTTCGCGGACGGTCCGCTTCCTGATCTGCCGCCGGAGCCGGCCGGGCTCGCGGCGCCGGTGCGGGCGGAGCTGACCGGGTGGGTGTCGCTGTCCGGCGTGCTGGAGGCGCTGGGCGACCCGGAACCGGCGGAGTCCGGTGTTCCGCCGACGTTCGAGGAGCTTGGCGTCGACCGGGGCCTGGTGCGCTATCAGGTGGATGTGCCGGGTCCGCGGCAGCCTTACACGCTGGGGGTGACGGGGCTCCGGGACCGGGCCGTGGTGTACGTGAACGGCGTCCGGGAAGGCGTGCTGGGCGACGGGAACGCCACCCTCGAGACGCCCGTGGCCGGACCTGCGTCCGTCGAGCTGTGGGTGGAGTCGCTGGGCCGGGTCAACTACGGGCCGCGGCTGGGTGAGCCGAAGGGCATCACGGGCGGGGTGCTGCACGAGCGGCAGTACCTGCACGGTGTACGGGCCAGGGCGCTGCGGCTGGCCGCGTTCGAGGAGCCGGGCGCGGTGGCCGGGGTGCCGTTCGGGGATGTCGTGGAGGGGCGCACCGGGCTGTACCGGGGGTCGTTCGAACTGACGGAACCGGGTCACGCGGATCATGCGGGTCTCGAACTGCCGGGCTGGACACGCGGGTTCGTCTGGGTGAACGGTTTCTGCCTGGGCCGCTACTGGTCAGCGGGCCCGCAGCGGACGCTGTACGTGCCGGGTCCGGTGCTGCGGGAGGGCGCCAATGAGGTGTGGGTGCTGGAGGTGGAGGGTGCGGGGGCTCCGTACGCGGAGCTGGGCCCGGGTGTGCCCGTCCGGATGGGCACACCCGGGGTTGTTCGGAGTTGATACTGCGGCGTCAGAGCGTGGCTGCCGCGGAGGCTATGTTGGCGGCGAAGGTCGAGACCTCGCTGTACACACCGGGGTAGCCGGGCTCGGCGCAGCCCTGGCCCCAGCTGACGATGCCCACCTGGATCCAGGCTCCGGCGTTGTCCTTGCGGAACATGGGGCCGCCGGAGTCGCCCTGGCAGGTGTCCACCCCGCCGGTGTCGACGTACCCGGCGCAGATCTCGTCGCCGGGGACGAGGTCGGTGCCGTACGCGTCCTGGCAGTCGGCGTCGGAGACGAACGGCACGGTGGCCTTCAGCAGGTAGCGCTGCTGGCCGCCGCCCTCGGTGGCGGCGCCCCAGCCGGCGATGGTGAAGGTGCCGTTGTTGTACGTGGTGCTGGTGGCGATCTTCAGGGTGGGCAGGTCGATGGGCTTGGCGAGCTTGATCAGCGCCCAGTCCTTGCCCATGCCGTTGTAGCCGGGGGCCTGCAGGACCTTGGTGGACCTGACCTTGACGGCGCCGGCGGACTGCAGGTCGACGACGCCGGCCGTGGCGGTGATGGAGGTGTTGTTGCCCGAGCCGTTCACGCAGTGTGCGGCGGTGAGCACGATGCTCTTGGTGTAGAGGGCACCGCCACAGCCCATGGAGAGCCGGACCATGAAGGGGAACTCACCCTGGGCGGCGCGGGTTCCGCCGACGACGGGCGTCGGGGCGGCGGACGCTCCGGCGGGCTGCAGGCTGACGGCGGCGAGGACCACCGCGGCTATGACGGAACATCTCTTCAGGGTGCGCAGAAGCTGCTTCAACGAAGTGCCTTCTTTCGTGGGGGGGGTGCGTGGGGGCGGGTCGGCACGTGCCCGAAGTCGTCATGTACCCGACAAGGGCATGGCCGGATTATCGGGAAGCGATCACCGACCCCACAAGGTCCACTTTTCGGCCAATGTCGCGGACGGTCCTCGCCCCCGTCCTCGCCACCGATCGGCCCGCATCCGCTTACAGTGGAGGCCGGTTGAGCGTCACGGAGGGGGTGCGGACGTGACAAACGACAGTCCGGTGGTACACGGCTTCCCTCATCTCGACACCGTCCGGTCCGCGATCACCGCGCTGTACCGGAGGCTGTCGTACGACGGTGTCCGCAGTTACGCCCCGAGCCTCGCGCCCGCCGACGCGGCCTTCTCCGACCAGGACGATCTGCATCTCGGCGCGCAGCGGGTGGCGCGGGCGATGGTCCAGCACCTGCATCTGCCGAACGCCCGCATGATCGTCGCGTTCCGGGCGATGGAGCATGCGGGAAGTGTCGAACTCGCGGCGGGTCCCGAGTACTTCATCGAGCTCAACGACCGCTTCCGTACCCACCGCAGGGACATCGGCGCCGCGCTCTCGCACGAGGTCATGCATGTGCTGCTGCACCGGCTCGGCCTGGAGTTTCCCGGTACGCGCGACAACGAGATCCTCACCGACACCGCGACGACGTATCTGGGCGCGGGCTGGCTGCTGCTCGACGCGTTCCGGGAGGACGGCACGTCCAGCCAGAAACTCGGCTACCTCACCCCGGAGGAGTTCGGGTACGTCCTGGCCAAGCGGGCGTTCGCCTTCGACGAGGATCCCTCACCGTGGTTCACCAGCCCGCAGGCCTACGAGGCGTTCGCAGCGGGGCGGGCGCGGGCGGAGCAGGACGCCCGGCAGCCACCGCTCGTGGCGGCCGGTTGGGCGGGCCGACGGCGCTACGCGAAGGTCCGCCGGTACGCCCGGGACCATCCGGGCGGGGCTGCGGCCCCTGCCTCCGGTGTTCCGTACGCCTTCGAGGACGGACCGGACGGGCTGCGGGTCTCGTTCGCGTGCCCGACGTGCCTTCAGCGGATCCGGGTTGCGGTGCGGGGGCGGGTGCGGGTGCGGTGTGGGCTCTGCCGCACGGTGCTGGACTGCGACACGTGAGCTTGGGCGGTGAGGTCGGTGCGCCGCGCCCGTGGCGGGTGGTGTCCTCCACTCACCTCTTCCCGAAACCGGGTGCGCTGCCCCGGACCCCCGCTCATCGATCGCCGGAGGGGCTGATTCTCCCACCGTTGCCGGGCACCCTTCCGCCCGTCACCGCACCCCGTACACCGGCCGCCCCGCCCTCGCCTCCGCCAGCAGTTTCCGTGTCGCCTCCCCCGCCTCCGCCGGCGCCCACCGCGCGCCCCGGTCCACGGAAGGGCCCGGGCGCCAGCCGTTCATCACCGTGATCCGGCCCGCCTCCGCTTCGAAGACCCTTCCGGTCACCCCGTCGCTCGCGGCCGAGCCCAGCCACACCACCAGCGGTGACACGTTCTCGGGCGCCATCGCGTCGAACGCCCCCGTCCCCTCCCCCGGCGCCGCCATCGTCTCCGCGAAGGTCCGCTCGGTCATCCGGGTGCGGGCCGCCGGAGCGATCGCGTTGACCTGGACCCCGTACCGGCCCATCTCCGCCGCGGCGACCAGTGTCAGGCCGACGATCCCGGCTTTCGCGGCGGAGTAGTTGCCCTGGCCGACGCTGCCGAGCAGCCCCGCACCCGAGCTGGTGTTGATCACCCGGGCGACGGGGGTGCGGCCCTCCCCGGTCTCGGCCCGCCAGTGCGCCGCCGCGTGTTTCAGCGTGAGGAAGTGACCCCTGAGGTGGACGCGCATCACGGCGTCCCAGTCGTCCTCGTCCAGGTTGACGAGCATCCGGTCGCGCAGGAAGCCCGCGTTGTTGACCAGGGTGTCCAGCCGCCCGTAGGTGTCCAGCGCGGCCCCGATCAGCGAGGCCGCGCCCGCCCCGGTCGCGATGTCACCGCCGTGGGCCACCGCCTCGCCGCCCGCCGCCTCGATTTCGTCGACCACCTGCCGGGCCGGTCCGGGGGACGACCCGCCGGCCCCGTCGAGTCCGACACCCAGGTCGTTGACCACGACCTTCGCGCCCTCGGCGGCGAACGCGAGGGCGTGGGCCCGGCCGAGCCCCCGCCCGGCCCCCGTCACGATCACCACACGGCCCGCGCAGAGCCCCGTGCCGTGTCCGTCGCTGCTTGCGGTCATCTCACATCTCCTTGTTGGCGATGCGGGGGCAGGCTGCTACCTTCCACACCTAACAAATGTTTGGTGGAAAGGTAGCTGATCCGCTCATGGGTGTCTCCACCGCAAGCCCCGTCAAGGGCGTATCCGTCGTCACCGTCGACCACCCGCCCGTCAACGCCCTGCCCGTGCAGGGCTGGTACGACCTGGCGGACGCAGTCCGCGCGGCGGGCCGCGACCCCGAGGTCCGCTGTGTCGTCCTGGCCGCCGCCGGGCGCGGGTTCAACGCGGGCGTCGACATCAAGGAGATGCAGCGCGACTCCGGGCACGACACCCTGATCGGCGCCAACCGGGGCTGCTTCGAGGCATTCGCCGCGGTGTACGAGTGCGAGGTGCCGGTCGTCGCCGCAGTGCACGGCTTCTGCCTCGGCGGCGGCATCGGACTGGCCGGCAACGCCGACGCGATCGTGGCGAGCGACGACGCGACGTTCGGCCTGCCCGAGCTGGACCGGGGCGCACTCGGCGCCGCGACGCATCTCGCCCGGCTCGTCCCGCAGCATCTGATGCGCGCGCTGTACTACACCTCACGCACCGTCACGGCCGCCGAGCTGCACGCCCACGGTTCGGTCTGGAGGGTCGTCCCGCGCGCCGAACTCCACGAAGCGGCGCTGGAGCTGGCGGGCGAGATCGCCCGGAAGGACGGGTATCTGATCCGGCTCGCCAAGGCCGCCATCAACGGCATCGATCCGGTGGACGTCCGCCGCAGCTACCGCTTCGAGCAGGGCTTCACCTTCGAGGCCAACCTCAGCGGAGCCGCCGACCGCGTCCGTGACACCTTCGGCAAGGAGGCATGACGGTGACCGACAAGACCATGACGGTCGACGAGGTCGTCTCCCGGCTCAGCAGCGGCATGACGATCGGCATCGGCGGCTGGGGCTCACGCCGCAAGCCGATGGCGCTGGTGCGTGCGCTGCTCCGGTCCCGGATCACCGATCTCACCGTGGTCTCGTACGGCGGCCCCGACGTCGGCCTGCTCGCGGCCGCCGGCCGGATCCGCAAACTGGTCGCGGCCTTCGCCACTCTCGACTCGATCCCGCTCGAACCGCACTTCAGAGCGGCCCGCCAGCGCGGCTGCTTCGAACTGACGGAGGTCGACGAGGCGATGTTCATGTGGGGGCTGCACGCCGCCGCGAACCGGCTGCCGTTCCTGCCCGTCCGGGCCGGCATCGGATCGGACGTCATGCGGGTCAACCCCGGTCTGCGTACGGTGCGTTCGCCGTACGCGGACGGCGAGGAGTTCGTCGCGATGCCGGCCCTGCGGATGGACGCGGCGCTGGTCCACCTGAACCGCGCCGACCGGGCCGGCAACGGCCAGTACCTCGGGCCCGACCCGTACTTCGACGACCTGTTCTGCGAGGCCGCCGATACCGCGTACGTCTCCTGCGAACGGCTCGTCGAGACGACCGAACTCACCGCGCGGGCCGCCCCGCAGACCCTGCTCGTCAAGCGGCACTCGGTCACCGGGGTCGTCGAGACCCCGAACGGCGCGCACTTCACCTCCTGCGCCCCCGACTACCCGCGCGACGAGGCGTTCCAGAAGGCGTATGCCACCGCGGCCGCCGACCCGGCCGCCTGGGCGGCGTTCACCGCCCGGTTCCTGCCCGTGGACGGCAGCGAGAAGAACTACCAATCGGCCGTCCGGACCTGGCACGAGGAGCAGAAGTGACGACCCCTGAGACCACGGCCCCCGGTACCCGGACCGTCACCCGCGCCGAGTACTGCGTGATCGCCTGCGCCGACGCCTGGCGCGACAACGGCGAGGTGCTCGCCAGCCCGATGGGCCTGATCCCGTCCGTCGGCGCCCGCCTCGCCAAGCGCACCTTCTCGCCCGAACTGCTGCTGACCGACGGCGAGGCGATGATCGTCGGCCTCGACGGCACGCCCGAGGGCTGGCTGCCGTACCGCCTGCACCTCACCATGGTCACCGGCGGCAGGCGCCACGTGATGATGGGAGCCGGCCAGATCGACCGGTTCGGCAACCAGAACATCTCCTGCATCGGCGACTGGGAACAGCCCACCCGCCAGCTGCTCGGCGTACGCGGCGCCCCCGTCAACACCCTGAACAACCCGGTCAGTTACTGGATCCCCAGGCATTCCCCCCGGGTGTTCGTCGAGCGCGTCGACATGATCAGCGGGGTCGGTTACGACAGTGCGGCGGCCGCCGGCCCGTCGGCGACCCGCTACCACCGCATCCCGCGTGTCGTCACCGACCTCGGCGTCCTCGACTTCGCGACCGCGGACCGCTCGATGCGCCTTGCCTCGCTGCACCCGGGCGTCACCGCGGACCAGGTCCGCGAGGCCACCGGCTTCGCGCTGACGATCGCGGACGACGTCCCGTACACCCGCGAGCCGACCCTCGAGGAGCTCCGACTGATCCGCGACGTCATCGACCCGGACGGCGCCCGTGACCGCGAGGTCAGGACCTGATGGATCCGATGCGCACACCCCTCACCGAACTGGTCGGCGTCCGGTACCCGATCGTGCAGACCGGCATGGGCTGGGTCGCCGGGCCCCGGCTGGTCTCCGCCACCGCCGAGGCCGGTGCGCTGGGCATTCTGGCTTCCGCGACGATGACCGTGGAGCAGCTGCGCGCGGCGGTACGGGAGGTCAAGTCCCGTACGCAGGCGCCGTTCGGGGTCAATCTGCGCGCCGACGCCGGTGACGCGCGCGAGCGCGTACGGATCGTCGTCGACGAGGGCGTGAAGGTCGCGTCGTTCGCGCTGGCCCCGTCGAAGGAACTGATCTCCGAGCTGAAGGACGCGGGGGTGGTCGTCGTGCCGTCGGTCGGCGCGCGGCGTCATGCCGAGAAGGTCGCGGCGTGGGGCGCGGACGCGGTGATCGTGCAGGGCGGCGAGGGCGGCGGGCACACGGGCGAGGTGGCGACGACAGTGCTGCTGCCGCAGGTGGTGGACTCGGTGGACATCCCGGTGATCGCGGCGGGAGGCTTCCACGACGGCCGCGGGCTGGTCGCGGCGCTGGCGTACGGGGCGGCGGGCATCGCGATGGGCACGCGGTTCCTGCTGACGTCGGACTCGACGGTCCCGGACGCGGTGAAGGCCCGCTATCTGGCGGCGGGTGTCAGGGACGTCACGGTCACCACGGCGGTGGACGGGCTGCCGCACCGGATGCTGCGTACGGAGATGGTCGCCGCGCTGGAGCACGCGGGCCGCACCAGGGCCCTGGTCCAGGCGGTGCGCCGGGCGGCGGGTTTCAAGCGGATCTCGGGGCTCAGCTGGTCCCGGATGGTGCGCGACGGCCTCGCGATGAGGCACGGCAAGGATCTGTCCTGGAGCCAGGTGCTGCTGGCGGCCAACACCCCGATGCTGCTGAAGGCATCCATGGTCGACGGCCGGACGGATCTGGGGGTGATGGCGTCGGGCCAGGTGGCGGGCGTCATCGAGGACCTGCCGAGCTGTGAGGAGCTGGTGGGCCGGTTGATGAAGGAGGCACAGCGGGCGTTGGAGGCATTGGCCTCGCTCGCCGGACAGGCGGATACATCAGGCCTGTCCGGCGATTGAGACCGGCGTCCGGGGCAGCGCCCCGGTGCGGTGACCCGGTCGTCGACCTGTCACCGCACCGCGTACGCTGCTACGCCGCCCTGCGGCCTCGCGCGGCCGCACTGCCATTGCTTCGCCCGGAGCCACCCGCACGCCCCGCGCCTGCGCCCGAACCGTTGCCGCGTCCCGAGCCACCGGCCCGAACCCCACCGCCGGACCGAGCCGCACCGCCCGAGCGCATCTCGCCGCCGCCCTGAGCGGACCCGGACCCGGAACCGGAACCGGCACCGGCTCCGCCGCGACGGCCGCGGCCCCGGCTGCCCGCGCGGAACGCACCGCCGGTACCGGCGCCCGCACCGCCGGACCGCGTCCGCGGCTTCGGCTGCGTCGGCTGGGGGACCTCGACCACGATCGCGATGCCGGACGGCTCACGGGCCCCGGTGATCCGGGTGAGTTCCTCGTCGCTGGACTTGATCCGGGTGGTCCGCGGAGCGATGCCCGCGTCAGCCATCAGCCGGGTCATCTCCCGCTTCTCCTCCGGCAGCACCAGCGTGACGACGCTGCCGGACTCCCCGGCGCGCGCCGTGCGCCCACCGCGGTGGAGGTAGTCCTTGTGGTCCGTCGGCGGGTCCACGTTCACGACCAGGTCGAGGTCGTCGACGTGGATGCCACGGGCCGCGACGTTGGTCGCCACGAGCGCGGTGACCTGGCCGTTCTTGAACTGGTCGAGCGTCCGGTTGCGCTGCGGCTGGGACCGTCCGCCGTGCAGGGCGGCAGCCCGTACACCGCTGGCCAGCAGCCGCTTGGCGAAGCGGTCGGCAGCCCGCTTGGTGTCCACGAACATGATCACCCGGCCCTCGCGGGCGGCGATCCTGGTGGCGACGGCCTTCTTGTCGGTCTCGTCGGCCACATGCAGCACGTGGTGCTCCATGGTGGTGACGGCGCCCGCGGACGGGTCGACCGAGTGCACGACCGGGTCGGTCAGGAACATCTTGACCAGCCGGTCGATGTTCTTGTCCAGGGTCGCGGAGAACAGCATCCGCTGACCGTCCGGCTCGACCTGCTTGAGCAGCGCGACGACCTGCGGCATGAAGCCCATGTCGGCCATCTGGTCGGCCTCGTCGAGGACGGTGATGGAGACCTGGTCGAGCCGGCAGTCGCCGCGCTCGATGAGGTCCTTCAGCCGGCCGGGCGTGGCGACGAGCACCTCGGCGCCGCGTCGCAGCGTGCCGGACTGCTTGGTGATCGACATGCCGCCGACGACGGTGGCGAGGCGCAGGTTCACGGACGTCGCGTACGGCGTCAGCGCGTCGGTCACCTGCTGGGCGAGCTCGCGGGTCGGGACGAGGACGAGCGCCAGCGGGGCGCGCGGCTCGGACCGCCGGCCGGCGGTGCGGGCGAGGAGCGCGAGACCGAAAGCCAGGGTCTTGCCGGAGCCGGTGCGGCCGCGGCCGAGGATGTCCCGGCCGGCGAGCGAGTTCGGCAGGGTGGCGCCCTGGATCGGGAACGGGTCGGTGACGCCCTGCGCGGCAAGGGTCTTCAGCAGGGCGGCGGGCATGTCCAGCTCGGCGAACGCCTCGACGGCGGGCAGTGCGGGGGTCATGGATTCGGGCAGGGCGAATTCACCCTGCGGCGGCGTGGCCCTGCGACGGGGCGACGCCTTGCCGGATCCCTTGCCGGAACCCTTGGCGGTTGCCTGTGCCGGGGCCGTGCCGCGCCCCCTCGACGGGCGAGTGCGGGCGGGTCGGTCCTGGCGTTCGGAGCGGGTCATACGGAATTGCCCTCCTGGGGATTCCTGGGAACTACTGGGGACTGTCCGGGACTTTCGGCGCATCCCCGGGACAGCACAAGCCGGGACCCGCACCTTCACGGTGCGGGCCCCGGCTGCGAGGTGCGCGTCGCGGCAATTAGGCCGGGACGATGTTCTCCGCCTGCGGGCCCTTCTGGCCCTGCGTGACGTCGAAGGAGACCTTCTGGCCCTCCTGGAGCTCACGGAAGCCCGAGGTGGCGATGTTGGAGTAGTGGGCGAAGACGTCGGCGCCGCCGCCGTCCTGCTCGATGAAGCCGAAGCCCTTTTCCGAGTTGAACCACTTCACGGTTCCAGTAGCCATGTCATTCTCCTAAAGAGGTGCAGTGCCGGAAATCCGCACTTTACGAATTCCAAGTCGCCGCATTGAGCCCCATCCGGAGAAAGCCGGAAAACAATAATGCGCCTGAGGAAGCATTCCCGTCAGGCGCACATAAAGTTCATGGGTACCAAAACTGCAACTCGGCAACCGTAGCACGTTCTGCAGATCCGCGGTGTGATCCGCCCCACCGCCGCGCGTCGCGGTCGCCCGGGAGCCTTGGCGCGCCCGGCTCAGAGCCTTTCGATGATCGTCACGTTCGCCTGTCCGCCGCCCTCGCACATGGTCTGCAGACCGTAGCGGCCGCCCGTGCGCTCCAGCTCGTGCAGCAGCGTCGTCATCAGTCGAGTGCCGGTGGCGCCGAGTGGGTGACCGAGCGCGATCGCCCCGCCGTTGACGTTGACCTTGTCCGGGTCGGCGCCGGTCTCCTTCAGCCAGGCCAGCACCACCGGTGCGAACGCCTCGTTGATCTCGACCAGGTCGATGTCGTCGATGGTCATGCCGGCCTTCTTCAGCGCGTACGCGGTGGCCGGGATGGGAGCCGACAGCATCCGGATGGGGTCCTCGCCGCGTACCGAGAGGTGGTGGATGCGGGCGCGCGGGGTGAGGCCGTGTTCGGCGACGGCGCGTTCGGAGGCGATGAGCATCGCTGCGGCCCCGTCGGAGACCTGGGAGGAGCAGGCGGCGGTGATCGTGCCACCGTCCAGGACCGGCGGGAGTGCGGCCATCTTCTCCAGGGTGGTGTCGCGGCGCGGCCCCTCGTCGACGGTGACGTCCGCGTACGCGACGGTCTCGCGGGCGAAGCGGCCCTCGTCGACGGCGCGGATCGCCCGCCGGTGGGAGCGGAGCGCGAACTCCTCCATGTCGCGACGGCTGATGCCCCACTTCTCGGCGATCAGCTGGGCGCCGTGGAACTGGTTGACCGGCTGGTCCCCGTACCGGGCGCGCCAGCCCTCGCTGCCCGCGTACGGGCCTTCGGTGAGGCCGAGGGGTTCGGCGGCCTGACGGGAGGCGAAGGCGATCGGGATCTGCGTCATGTTCTGGGTGCCGCCCGCCACGACCAGGTCCTGGGTGCCGGAGAGGACGCCCTGGGCGGCGAAGTGGACGGCCTGCTGCGAGGAGCCGCACTGGCGGTCGATGGTGACGCCAGGGACCTCTTCGGGCAGTCCGGCGGCCAGCCAGCAGGTCCGGGCGATGTCACCGGCCTGCGGTCCGACGGTGTCGAGGCAGCCGAAGACGACGTCCTCGACGGCCGCCGGGTCGATGCCGGTGCGTTCGACGAGGGCCCGCAGAACATGAGCGCCGAGGTCGGCGGGGTGGACGGCACCGAGGCCACCCCTGCGGCGGCCGACGGGGGTGCGGACCGCTTCGACGATGTAGGCCTCGGCCATGGCTGCTGCTCCTCGGTGAGCTCGGGTGGGGTCAGGTGTCGAGGGCGATGCCGTCCAGGACCATCGAGAGGTACTGGCGGGCGATCTCCTCGGGGCTGTGCTGTCCGCCCGGCCGGTACCAGGAGGCCGCGACCCAGACGGTGTCGCGGACGAACCGGTACGTGAGCCGGATGTCGAGGTCGGCGCGGAAGACCTCGGCGGCGACGCCGCGCTCCAGCGTGCCGAGCCAGGCCTTCTCGAACTTCTGCTGGGAGTCGACGAGATAGGCGAAGCGCGGCTGGGTGGCGAGGTGCTTGGACTCCTTCTGGTAGATGGCGACGGCTGCGCGGTGCCGGTCGATCTCCCGGAAGGACTCGGTGACGAGGGCCTCGATCGTCTCGCGGGGGCCGAGGCCGGCGGCGAGCACCGCGTCATACCCCGCCCAGAGTTCGGTGAGGAAGGTCGAGAGGATCTCGTCGATCATCGATTCCTTGGAATCGAAGTGGTAGTAGAGGCTGCCCGCGAGCATGCCCGCCTCGTCCGCGATCCTGCGGACGGTGGTGGCGTTGTATCCCTGCGCGGCGAAGACCTCGGCGGCGGTGTCGAGCAGTTCCCGGCGCCGCTCGGGCGAAGGGGTCACCTGGGGCTTCTTCTTGGTAGGCACCCGCCCATTCTCCGCCCGCGCGCTGCCCCCTGCGGACGCACCGGCGGGCGTCCGGTCAGGCACGTTGGCTGCTGACGGGGACCACTTCGCCCGTCATGTACGAGGAGTAGCCGCTGGCCAGGAAGACGATGACGTTGGCGATCTCCCACGGTTCGGCATACCGGCCGAAGGCCTCCTTGCCGGTCAGTTCGTCGAGGAGATCGGCGGAGGTGACCTTCACCAGGTGCGGGTGCATGGCGAGGCTGGGAGCGACGGCGTTGACCCGTACGCCGTATGCGGCGGCCTCGACGGCGGCGCACCGGGTGAGCGCCATGACGCCCGCCTTCGCGGCCGCGTAGTGGGCCTGGCCGGTCTGGGCACGCCAGCCGACGACCGAGGCGTTGTTGACGACGACACCGCCGCGGCCCGCGGACCTGAGGGAGCGCAGGGCGGCGCGGGTGCAGCGGAAGGTGCCGTTCAGGGTGACGTCGAGGACCTTGGACCACTGTGCGTCGGTCATCTCGGTGAGCTCGGCGGTACCGCCGAGTCCGGCGTTGTTGACGACGATGTCGAGGCTGCCGTGGGCCTGTTCGGCGTGGGTGAAGAGGGCCTGGACCTGGGTCTCGTCGGTGACGTCGCAGGGCAGTGAGGTGACGTTTGCGGCGCCGAACTCCTCGGCGAGCGCCTGCTCGGTCTCCTTGAGCCGGCGGGCGTGGGCGTCGCCGATGACGATGCGGGCGCCTTCCTCCAGGAATTTGCGGGCGGTGGCGCCGCCGATCCCGGCGCCGGCCGCCGCAGTGATGACGGCGGTGCGGCCGGTCAGCAGCCGGTGTCCCGGTATGTACTGCGGTGCGCTCACGCCCCTGCCTCCTCGGGTTCCCGGCTCCTCGACGGCCTCGTGCCCGTACGTTAACCTACCAAACACTTGTTAGGGAAGAATCGGCCCGATGACGACAGAGAGGGCGGGCGTCCGATGGATCTGACCTTCACCCCCGATCAGGACGCGTTCCGGGCCGAGGCCCGGCAGTGGCTCCGGGCCCATGTGCCCGCCGAACCGCTGCCCTCCCTGGAGACCGCGGAGGGTTTCGCCGCGCACAGGGAGTGGGAGGCGCGGCTGTACGCGGACCGCTGGTCGGTCGTCTCCTGGCCGTCCGCCTACGGCGGCCGGGGCGCCGACATCTTCAAGTGGCTGATCTTCGAGGAGGAGTACTACGCGGCGGGCGGCCCCGGCCGGGTCTCGCAGAACGGCATCAACCTGCTCGCCCCGACTCTCTTCGACCACGCGACGGACGAGCAGCGGGCCCGGCTCCTGCCGCCGATGGCCAGTGGCGAGGTGATCTGGGCGCAGGCCTGGTCCGAGCCGGAGTCGGGCTCGGACCTGGCGTCGCTGCGGTCGCGCGCGGTGCGCACGGACGGCGGCTGGCTGCTGTCGGGGCAGAAGACCTGGTCGTCACGGGCCGCGTTCGCGGACCGGGCGTTCGGGATCTTCCGTACGGACCCCGAGGCCGCGAAGCCGCACCACGGGCTGACGTATCTGATGTTCGACCTGTCGGCGCCGGGGGTGTCCGTCCGGCCGATCGGACGGCTCGACGGCAAGCCGGCCTTCGCCGAACTCTTCCTGGACGAGGTGTTCGTACCGGACGAGGACATCATCGGCGAGCCGGGCCAGGGCTGGCGTATCGCCATGTCGGCCACGGGCGACGAGCGCGGGCTGACGCTTCGCTCCCCCGGCCGCTTCCTGGCCGCCGCGGACCGGCTGGCCGAGCTGTGGCGTACCCAGGGCGACCCGTCGGACACGGCGATGCGGGACCGGGTCGCGGACGCGGTGATCGGGGCGCGCGCGTACCAGCTGTTCACGTACGCCCATGCGTCGCGCTTCGCGGCGGGCGAAGGGGGTCCGCCCGCTCGAACGGCGCCGGAAGCGGGGGGCACCGGCGCCGAGTCGAGTCTGAACAAGGTGTTCTGGTCGGAGTACGACATCGCGCTGCACGAGACGGCACTCGATCTGCTCGGCCCGGACGGCGAACTCGCGGAGGGCGAGTGGGCGCAGGGATACGTCTTCTCCCTCGCGGGCCCGATCTACGCCGGCACGAACGAGATCCAGCGGGACATCATCGCCGAGCGGCTGCTCGGCCTGCCGAAGGGACGGCGCTGATGCGATTCCTCCTCGACGACGAGCAGCGGGATTTCGCCCGCTCGCTGGACGCGATGCTGTCGGCCGCGAAGACGCCGGCGACCGTCCGGGCGTGGGGCGCCGGGGACCACGGACCGGGGCGGGCCCTGTGGACGCGGCTCGCGGAGGCGGGGGTGTTCGCGCTCGCGATACCGGAGGCGTACGAGGGTGTCGGACCGCTTCCGGTGGAACTCGCGGTGGCCTTCCTGGAGCTGGGGCGGCACGCGGTGCCGGGGCCGGTGGTGGAGACGGTGGCGGCGGGGGTACTGCTGAGCGGGGTGGGCAGTCCGGTGGCGAAGGAGTGGCTGCCCCGGATGGCGTCGGGGGCGGTGTCGGCGACGCTCCTGCTCGACGACGGGGCGTTCGCGCTGGACGCGGACGCCGTGGACGCGGTCTTCGCGGTGTCCGGGGACGAGCTGCGGCTCGCGTCCGGACACGGCCCGCTCCGCGCTTCGTCCGATCCGGCACGGAGGCTGTTCCGGGTCGAGCCCGGCGGGCAGGTGCTCGCCTCGGGGCCGCGGGTGGTGGAGGCGGCCGGCGCGGCGGCGGACTGGGCGGCGTTCGCCACGGCGGCGCAGGCGCTCGGGACGGGCGAGGCGCTGCTGCGGGCCACGGTCGCGTACGTGAAGCAGCGCACCCAGTTCGGGGTGGCGATCGGATCGTTCCAGGCGGTCAAGCATCGGTTGGCGGACACGCTGATCGGCCTGGAGTTCGCCCGCCCGCTGCTGTACGGGGCTGCGGCGGCGCTCGCCGAAGGGTCGCCGCGCGCGGGAGCCGATGTGGCGGCGGCGAAGGTCGTGGCGGGCGAAGCGGCGTACGCGGCGGCGCGGGCGGCGCTGCAGCTGCATGGGGCGGTGGGGTATACGGAGGAGCTGGATCTGTCGGTGTGGGTACGGAAGGCGGGGCCGTTGCGGGATGCCTGGGGGGTGCGGGGGGATTGCCGGGGGCGGCTGGTGACCGGGGGCGCCCGGTGGCCGCTCTGCCCTTGATGTCCCGCCATGGTCCGAGGTCCGAAGGCATGGGACCCTCTCGACGGGCTTGATTCTCCCGCCTGCCGGACTTGACGTGGCCCGGGCCGGCGGCCCGGGCCGGCCCGGTCGCCTCAGATTGCCTCGCGCGGGGTGCTGTCGTCATTTCCGCGGTGGAACGTGCGCAGTGGGGTGCCCGGGCGCCAGGTCTGGACGATCAGTTCCTCGCCCTTCAACCCCGTGCGGACCACCTCCGTCAGTTCCGTGCGGAACAGGTGGAACGGCTCCGGTGGCTTTGCCTCCTCGACGAAGCGGGCCAGGACGTCGGGGTCGGTCTCCTCCACCGCGCGGCCGGAGATCCGGACGTCGGCGTCGGCCATCGTGTCGTCCGGTCCCGGGTTGGCCTGCACCGCGAACCGGGGATCACGCCGCAGGTCCAGTGCCTTGCGCGAGTTCGGCATCATGCCGAGCCACAGCTCACCGAAGCGGAAGTCCACCTCCAGCCCGGTCACACGCGGCGATCCGTCCTTGCGAAGGGTGGCCAGGACGTGGTGCTTGTACAGCCCGAAGCGGGCCTGAACGGTCTCGGCGAAGTCCGGCTCCGCCGACTGGAACGCTGCCCAGGAAGTCGATGTCATGACTCCATCGAACCCTTGAAACCCGACATCTACTGTCCGGTTTTCCGGGCGGCCACCCGATCGGATGCCGTCCCGGGTCGATCGTGTTCTGCTGTACGAGGCGCCTGGCCGTCAGCGTGGCGGCGGGGAGGGACTGATCCCGTGAACCCGAGGTGATTGACGATGGCGATCTTGGTGCATGCCACTCTGTCGGGCGTCACGGCCGACCAGTACGACGCTCTCCAGAGGGAACTTCAGGCACTGCCCGGAGACCCCTTCGCCGGCTGCCTGTCGCAGGTCTGCACAGTGACCGATTCGGGCGTGGAGCTCTTCGACCTGTGGGAGTCCCCGGAGGCCGCGGAGAAGTTCGGCAGCGTGATGCTGCCGGTCGCCGAGAAGCTGGGCCTGCCCATGACGTCCGGACCGCCGAAGATGTCGAAGGCGCACCGCTACCGGGTTCCCGGCGCGTGACCGCAGCTACCTGACGGACAGCGTGACCAGGAGCGCCCAGCCCTGGGTCCGTAGCACTCCGGGCGATGCGCTGTCGGCCACCACCGCGTCGTAGCAGTCGAGTTCGATGTCGTGGCCGTCGAGCACCGCACCGTCCTCCAGCGCGACGGCCAGGACCGTACCGCTCTGCGGCGCCAGCAGCCGGAGGGTGCCGCGTACGACCGCGACCTCCGCCGTCGTACGTTCCCTGCGGTACATCACATTGAGGTTCACGACCGGACCGCCGAGCAGCCGGCCGTCCGTCTCCAGCTCTCCGGGGAAGTCGTGCGGCCAGTACTGCTCGTCGACGATGTGGTGTTCGCCGCCCACCATCAGATCCATCCCGGCGCCCTCGACCACGGTCAGCGTGCGGTCGACGCCCGGGAACGAGGAGAACGGCCCGTCCGCGGACACATCGGCGAGGCTGACCCGCCAGTCGAAGTCGTCCAGCGGTGCGCCCTCGGGGGACGCGGCGATCTCCCGGGTGACTCCCCCGCCGTTCTTCCAGGGCACGGCCGTGCGGTCGGCCGCCCTCAGTACTCGTAGCGTCACTTGACGATCCTCTGTGCTCGGGCCGCGGCCAGCCAGTGCGGGAATTCGGCGACGAGCCGGTCGTACAGATCGGCGTCCGGGACCTGCCGCGGGTCGAGTCCGGCGTGGAAGAAGCCTGCGTTGTCGACGGGACGCTGTGCGGGAACGGCCAGTTCGTCGAGCTTGTGCAGGAAGTTGAACTGCGAACTGCGCTTGTTGCCGAAGCCGATGAACTGCCAGAACATCGGCAGCTTCGCCGCCTTGGACAGATAGCGTTCCGCCGCGAGCTTGTTGATCGGGCCGCCGTCCGTCTGAAAGACGACGAACGCGGGCGCAATGGAGCCGCTGTCGACGTAGCAGTCGATGACGGCGTCCATGGCCAGGTGATAGCTGGTCTTCCCCATGTGCCCCAGGCCCGCCACGATCGCATCGACCCGGCCGCGGAGGTTGTCCAGGGCTATGTCGGTGACGGCGTCGATGTCCGTGGAGAAGAAGACGACCGGTACGCGGCCGTCGTCGTCCAGGTGCACCGAAAGACCCAGCACCCGGTCACCAGGGCCCGGATGCTGCTGGCCACATCCTCGTAGTACTCCTTCGTGACTCCGCTCCCCCACCTGCAAGGAGGGGGGCTTCCAACCCGAAGGTTGCGGTCCAGCCCTAACCGATCCCTTGCAGGATATCCGGAAACTACCACAAACCAGGGAAGTGATTCCCCCACCGGCTGGGGCCAGCGGTTCCCTCGTCAGGAGAGGCAGATTCTTCGTTCCTCAACGTCTCATAACCCCGAGCGTAAGCCACCCGGGTATGCCCCGGGCGGGCGGCGTTCGCTATCTTGATCGCCGCCGCCCCACCGGCCCTCGTGACCGCCCACCAGTGAAGGAGCCGGCCATGGAGGCCGCCGTCACCACGTGCTACCGCCATCCGTCGTACGAGACGTATGTGCGCTGTACCCGCTGCGACCGCTACATCTGCCCCGACTGCATGCGGGAAGCCGCTGTCGGCCACCACTGCGTGGAGTGTGTGAAGGAGGGACAGCGCTCGGTCCGGCAGGCCCGCACGGTCTTCGGCGGCGCGGTGTCGAGGACGGCGGTGCCCGTCGTGACGTACGTACTGATGGGCCTGAACATACTGGCGTATCTGGGCGAGCTGATCCGTCCGGATATCGTCGACCGGTTCGGGATGCTCGGCGCGGGTCTGAACGGTTCCGACGGCAGTCAGTACGTGTACGAGAGCGGCGACATCCCCGGGTTCGACGCGGTCGGTGTGGTGGACGGCGAGTGGTACCGGCTGCTGACCGGGGCATTCCTGCATCTTCCGCCGGGCGAGTCGTCGTTCGGTTCCCTGCCCTTCGGGGTGCTGCACATCCTCTTCAACATGTACGGGCTGTGGAATCTGGGCCGGGTCGTCGAGGAGCAGCTCGGCCGAGGGCGCTTTCTCGCGCTGTATCTGCTGTCCGCGCTGGGCGGTTCGGTGCTGGTGTACCTGATTGCGCCGGGCGACACCGCGGTGGGCGCATCAGGGGCGATCTTCGGGCTCGCGGCGGCCTTCTACGTCATCAACCGGCGGCTCGGACGGGACATGCAGGCAGTCAACCGGTTCCTGGCCGGGTTCCTGATCTGGATGCTGATCTCCGCACGGTTCACGTCGTGGCAGGGGCATCTGGGCGGCCTTCTCACGGGCGGCATCGTCATGGCCGTGCTCGCCTACGCGCCGGCGAAGCACCGTACCGCCGTGCAGATCGCCGGGTGTGCGGTGCTGTTCGCGCTGCTGGTCGCCCTGGTGGCGCTCAAGACATCACAGCTGACCGGTGGGGCAGTGGCCTGAGCCGTCCGGCCCGCCGGTACGGGGCGTCCCCGGACGCGCCACGGCGCCTGCCGAATCGTCCGGTCGGGGACGGGCAGGCGCCGCGTTCAGTTCCGTACGCCGTTGTACGGGACGTCTGTTGTTGGTACTGCTGGTGGTGCTCAGACCGTCAGGGAACGGTCCGTCGGGCGGATCGGGGCCGGCAGTGCGCTGGCCCCGGTCAGGAAGCGGTCCACACCACGCGCCGCGGAGCGGCCCTCGGCGATGGCCCACACGATGAGGGACTGGCCGCGGCCCGCGTCACCGGCGACGAAGACACCTTCGACGTTGGTGGCGTAGTCCGCGTCGCGCGCGACATTGCCGCGCTCGTCGAGCTCCACACCGAACTGCTGGACGAGGCCGTTGGACTGGTCGGTACCGGTGAAGCCCATGGCGAGCGTGACCAGCTGCGCCGGGATCCGCCGCTCGGTGCCGGGCTTCTGCTCCAGCTTGCCGTCCTTGAACTCCACCTCGACGAGGTGCAGCGCCTGGACGTTGCCGTCCTCGTCGCCCTCGAAGTGGGTGGTGGAGACGGAGTAGACCCGCTCGCCGCCCTCCTCGTGCGCCGAGGTGACCTTGTACAGCATCGGGAAGGTCGGCCAGGGCTGGTTGGTGTTCCGCTCCTCGCCCGGCTTCGGCATGATCTCCAGCTGGGTGACGGAGGCCGCGCCCTGCCGGTGGGCGGTACCGACGCAGTCGGCGCCGGTGTCGCCGCCGCCGATGACGACGACGTGCTTGCCCTCGGCGGAGATCGGGGAGACCGTCAGGTCGCCCTCCTGCACCTTGTTGGCGAGCGGCAGGTACTCCATCGCGAAGTGCACGCCGTTCAGCTCACGGCCCGGGACGGGCAGGTCGCGGGAGACGGTGGCACCGGCGGCGATGACGACCGCGTCGTACCGGCGGCGGAGCTTGGCGGCATCGAGGTCCTTGCCGATCTCCACCTCCGTACGGAACTTGGTGCCTTCCGCTCGCATCTGCTCGATGCGGCGGTTGATGTGCGACTTCTCCATCTTGAACTCGGGGATGCCGTACCGGAGAAGGCCTCCGATGCGGTCCGCACGCTCATAGACGGCGACCGTGTGACCGGCCCGGGTCAGCTGCTGGGCGGCGGCGAGACCCGCCGGGCCCGAGCCGATGACCGCGACGGTCTTGCCGGACAGGCGCTCGGGGGGCTGCGGAGTGACGTCGCCGCTGTCCCACGCCTTGTCGATGATCGAGACTTCGACGTTCTTGATGGTGACGGCCGGCTGGTTGATGCCGAGGACACACGCCGACTCGCACGGAGCGGGGCACAGGCGGCCGGTGAACTCCGGGAAGTTGTTCGTCGCGTGCAGGCGCTCGGACGCGGCCGTCCAGTCCTCGCGGTAGGCGTAGTCGTTCCACTCGGGGATGAGGTTCCCCAGCGGACAGCCGTTGTGGCAGAACGGGATGCCGCAGTCCATGCAGCGGCCGGCCTGCTTGCTGATGATCGGCAGCAGCGAGCCCGGAACGTAGACCTCGTTCCAGTCCTTGACGCGCTCGCCCACGGGGCGGGTCTTGGCGGCCTCGCGCCCGGTGGTCAGGAAGCCCTTGGGGTCAGCCATTGGTCGCCGCCTCCATCATCTTCTCGGTGGTCTCCTGCTCGGAGAGACCGGCGAGCTCAGCGGCGTCCTTGGCGGCGAGCACTGCCTTGTAGGTGGACGGGATGATCTTGCTGAAGCGGGAGACACCGCCGTCGGCGCTGTCCCACTCGGCAAGCAGCTTCTCGGCGACGGTGGAGCCCGTCTCCTCCTGGTGGCGGCGCACGACGTCGTGCAGCCACTGCTTGTCGGTGTCGGAGAGTTCCTCGATCGCACCGAGGTTGCCGACGTTGACGTTGTCGCGGTCCAGGTCGACGACGTACGCGACACCGCCCGACATACCGGCGGCGAAGTTGCGTCCGGTCTCGCCGAGGACGACGGCGTGACCACCGGTCATGTACTCGCAGCCGTGGTCGCCCACGCCTTCCGAGACGACGGTCGCGCCGGAGTTGCGGACGCAGAACCGCTCACCGGTGCGGCCGCGGAGGAACAGCTCGCCGCCGGTCGCGCCGTAGGCGATGGTGTTGCCCGCGATGGTGGAGTACTCGGCGAGGTGGTCGGCGCCGCGGTCCGGGCGGACGATGACGCGACCGCCGGAGAGGCCCTTGCCGACGTAGTCGTTGGCGTCGCCCTCCAGGCGCAGCGTCACACCGCTCGGCACGAACGCGCCGAACGACTGGCCGGCGGAGCCGGTGAAGGTGATGTCGATGGTGTCCTGCGGCAGACCGGCACCGCCGAACTTCTTCGTCACCTCGTGGCCGAGCATGGTGCCGACGGTCCGGTTGATGTTCCGGATCGCGATCTGGGCCCGGACCGGCTGGGCGTCCTCGGCGCTGTCCGCGTTCAGGGCGTCTGCGGCGAGCTTGATCAGCTCGTTGTCGAGGGCCTTGGCGAGACCGTGGTCCTGCTCGATCTGCTGGTGGCGGACCGCACCCTCGGGCAGCTCCGGGACGTAGAACAGGGGCTCCAGGTCGAGGCCCTGCGCCTTCCAGTGCGTGACCGCACGGTCGGTGTCCAGCAGCTCCGCGTGGCCGACGGCCTCTTCGATCGTACGGAAGCCGAGCTCGGCGAGGATCTCCCGGACTTCCTGGGCGATGAACTCGAAGAAGTTGACGACGTACTCGGCCTTGCCGGAGAACCGGTCGCGCAGGACCGGGTTCTGGGTGGCGATGCCGACCGGGCAGGTGTCGAGGTGGCAGACGCGCATCATGACGCAGCCGGAGACGACGAGCGGCGCGGTCGCGAAACCGAACTCCTCGGCGCCCAGCAGCGCGGCGATGACGACGTCGCGGCCGGTCTTCAGCTGGCCGTCGGTCTGCACGACGATGCGGTCGCGCAGGCCGTTGAGCAGCAGGGTCTGCTGGGTCTCGGCGAGGCCGAGCTCCCAGGGGCCGCCCGCGTGCTTCAGCGAGGTGAGCGGCGAGGCGCCCGTTCCGCCGTCGTGGCCGGAGATCAGGACGACGTCCGCGTGCGCCTTGGAGACACCCGCGGCGACCGTGCCGACGCCGACCTCGGAGACCAGCTTCACGTGGATGCGGGCCGCGGGGTTGGCGTTCTTGAGGTCGTGGATCAGCTGAGCCAGGTCCTCGATGGAGTAGATGTCGTGGTGCGGCGGCGGGGAGATCAGACCGACACCCGGGGTGGAGTGCCGGGTCTTGGCGACCCACGGGTAGACCTTGTGGCCGGGCAGCTGGCCGCCCTCGCCGGGCTTGGCGCCCTGCGCCATCTTGATCTGGATGTCGTCCGCGTTGACCAGGTACTCGCTGGTCACACCGAAGCGGCCGGAGGCGACCTGCTTGATGGACGAGCGGCGCGCCGGGTCGTAGAGCCGGTCGGCGTCCTCGCCGCCCTCACCGGTGTTGGACTTGCCGCCCAGCTGATTCATGGCGATGGCGAGGGTCTCGTGCGCCTCGCGGGAGATCGAGCCGTACGACATGGCGCCGGTGGAGAACCGCTTGACGATGTCGGAGACGGACTCGACCTCGTCGACCGGGATCGCCTCGCGGCCCGACTTGAAGCCGAACAGGCCGCGGAGCGTCATCAGGCGCTCGGACTGCTCGTTCACCCGGTCCGTGTACTTCTTGAAGATGTCGTACCGGCGGTTGCGGGTCGCGTGCTGGAGGCGGAAGACCGTCTCCGGGTCGAACAGGTGCGGCTCGCCCTCGCGGCGCCACTGGTACTCGCCACCGATCTCCAGCGCGCGGTGCGAGGCGGAGATACCGGAGGCGGGGTAGCCCTTGGCGTGCCGGGCGGCGACCTCCTTGGCGACGACGTCGAGGCCGGCGCCGCCGATCTTGGTCGCGGTGCCGTTGAAGTACTTCGCGACGAAGGCCTCGTCCAGGCCGACGGCCTCGAAGACCTGGGCGCCGCGGTAGGAGGCGACGGTCGAGATGCCCATCTTGGACATGACCTTCAGGACGCCCTTGCCGAGCGCGTAGATCAGGTTCCGGATGGCCTGCTCGGGCTCGATGCCCTCGATGAACGTGCCGGCCCGGACCAGGTCCTCGACGGACTCCATCGCCAGGTACGGGTTGACCGCGGCGGCGCCGTAACCGATCAGCAGCGCGACGTGGTGGACCTCGCGAACGTCCCCGGCCTCGACCAGCAGACCCACCTGGGTGCGCTGCTTGGTACGGATGAGGTGGTGGTGGACGGCCGAGGTGAGCAGCAGCGACGGGATCGGGGCGTGCTCGGCGTCGGAGTGCCGGTCGGACAGGACGATCAGGCGGGCGCCGTCCTCTATGGCGGCGTCGACCTCGGTACAGATCTGCTCGATCCGGGCAGCGAGGGCCTCACCGCTGCCGCTGACCCGGTAGAGACCGGAGAGCGTGGCGGCCTTCATGCCCGGCATGTCGCCGTCGGCATTGATGTGTATCAGCTTGGCCAGCTCGTCGTTGTCGATCACCGGGAACGGCAGCGTCACGCTGCGGCACGACGCGGCGGTCGGCTCCAGCAGGTTGCCCTGCGGGCCCAGCGTGGAGCGCAGCGAGGTGACGAGCTCCTCGCGGATGGCGTCCAGCGGCGGGTTGGTGACCTGTGCGAACAGCTGGGTGAAGTAGTCGAAGAGCAGCCGGGGGCGCTCGGACAGGGCCGCGATCGGCGAGTCCGTGCCCATGGAGCCGAGCGGCTCGCCGGCGGTGCGGGCCATCGGCGCGAGGATGACGCGGAGCTCTTCCTCGGTGTAGCCGAAGGTCTGCTGGCGACGGGTGACGGAGGCGTGCGTGTGCACGATGTGCTCGCGCTCGGGGAGATCCTCCAGCTCGATCTCGCCGGTCTCCAGCCACTCCTGGTACGGCTGCTCGGCGGCGAGGCCCGCCTTGATCTCGTCGTCCTCGATGATGCGTCCCTCGGCGGTGTCGACGAGGAACATCTTGCCGGGCTGGAGGCGGCCCTTGCGGACGACCTTCGCGGGGGCGATGTCCAGGACACCGACCTCGGAGGAGAGGACGACGAGGCCGTCGTCGGTGACCCAGTAACGGCCGGGGCGCAGACCGTTGCGGTCGAGGACCGCGCCGACCTGGGTGCCGTCGGTGAAGGTGACGCAGGCCGGGCCGTCCCAGGGCTCCATCATCGTGGAGTGGTACTGGTAGAAGGCGCGCCGGGCCGGGTCCATCGAGTCGTGGTTCTCCCACGCCTCGGGGACCATCATCAGCACCGAGTGCGGCAGCGAGCGGCCGCCGAGGTGGAGCAGTTCCAGGACCTCGTCGAAGGAGGCGGAGTCGGAGGCGTCCGGGGTGCAGACGGGGAAGATCCGGTCCAGCTGCTCCGTACCGAAGAGGCTCGACGCGAGCTGGGACTCGCGGGCCTTCATCCAGTTGCGGTTGCCCTTGACCGTGTTGATCTCGCCGTTGTGCGCGACGAAGCGGTACGGGTGGGCGAGCGGCCAGCTCGGGAACGTGTTCGTGGAGAACCGCGAGTGGACCAGCGCGACCGTGGTGGCGAGACGGCGGTCGGAGAGGTCCGGGAAGAACGGCTCCAGCTGCCCGGTGGTGAGCATGCCCTTGTAGACGATCGTGCGGGCGGAGAGCGAGGGGAAGTACACCCCGGCCTCACGCTCGGCGCGCTTGCGCAGCACGAAAGCCTTGCGGTCGAGCGCGATGCCGGCGTTCTCGCCGTCCGCGACGAAGAGCTGGCGGAACTCGGGCATGGTGGCGCGGGCGCCGCTGCCTAGGAGGTCGGGGCTGACCGGGACCTCGCGCCAGCCGAGGACCTTCAGGCCCTCCTCGGCGGCGATCTTCTCGAGCTTCTGGACGGCCTCGGTGGAGTCGTCCGCGGGCAGGAAGGCGATTCCGACGGCGTAGCCACCGGCCTCCGGGAGGTCGAAGGGGACCTCTGCGCGGAGGAAGGCGTCCGGTACCTGGAGCAGGATTCCGGCGCCGTCGCCCGAGTCGGGCTCGGATCCGGTGGCGCCGCGGTGCTCGAGGTTGCGCAGTACGGTCAGCGCCTGCTCGACCAGCTCATGGCTGGCCACACCGGTAAGAGTGGCCACGAACCCGACACCACAGGCGTCGTGCTCGTTACGGGGGTCGTACATCCCCTGCTGGGCGGGGCGACCGTCCATGGGCGACCAGGCGTCGGAACGCATTGGCTCTCCCGTCGTCGTCGTGGCATATGCAGTGCCGAGGGACGACGTTGGCCCTCTGCGAAATTTCGTGCAGGTTACATGATGGGCCGCTTCTCAAGAAGCGGATAGCCCGTTCCAACATGCGGACACCGCATGGAGCGATGGAGCGGGTCGCAGTCGGAGGATCGGCGCCCGGGGGACCACAGAGAGCAGGCGTCGTTGCCTGCGGTGTCTACGGCTCATGCCCAGTGGTAAACGAAACGAAACCGCCGAGTAACGGCTACTTATGTGCAGCACTGTATAGAGACTCATTTTACGTCCGTTGGGGTGGTTCCGCCCAGAGGCGGAACCCAAGACGTACGTCACACGGATTGCAGGCAGATTGCCTGCAGGCGGATTGTGCGGGTGGCGCGGGCGCGATCAGCCGCCGACGGCCACACCGAACAAGGTGCCCAGGCCGTACGTGATCGCGGCGGCCGACCCGCCGAGCACCAGCTGCCGCAGCCCGCTGAACCACCAGCTGCGGGCCGTCACCCTCGCCACCACCGCCCCGCAGCCGAAGAGGCCGATCAGCGCGAGCAGCACCGCGGGCCACATCGCGCTCGCACCGAGCAGATACGGCAGTACGGGCAGCAGCGCGCCCATCGCGAAGGCGCCGAACGACGAGACGGCGGCGACGAGCGGCGAGGGCAGATCGCCCGGGTCGATGCCGAGCTCCTCGCGGGCGTGTATCTCCAGGGCCTGATCGGGGTCGCGGGACAACTGCTGGGCGACCTCGCGGGCGAGCCCGGGGTCGACGCCGCGGGACTCGTAGAGCGCGGCGAGCTCTTCCATCTCGTCCATCGGGTGCTTGCGCAACTCGCGCCGCTCGACGTCGAGTTCGGCCTCGACGAGCTCGCGCTGCGAAGCCACGGAGGTGTATTCGCCGGCCGCCATCGAGAAGGCACCGGCGGCCAGACCCGCCAGGCCGGTGATCACAAGCGTCTGCTGGGAGACCGAGCCACCCGCGACGCCGGTCATCAGCGCCAGGTTCGAGACCAGCCCGTCCATCGCGCCGAAGACCGCCGGACGCAGCCAGCCGCCGTTCACATCACGGTGGGTGTGGTTGTCGCGGTGCGCCTCGTGCAGTACGGCGTCGGTCTCGATGATGGACACAGCTCTCCCCTTCTCCAGCAGCGGGTTCTGCTCGCCCACCCCCGCTCAACACCACCGAAAGTACGCACGAAAAGGATCCCCCGCCAGCAAGCCAGGCCGTACTTACCTGGCCTCTGACCAGGTAAGTACGGCCTGCCTTACGAAGGGGATCCCGTCATCCGAGTGGCCCTTTTGTTGTGTTTATCGGCCTCTGTCGGTGCTCCGCGTGGCACAGATCGGACAGGTACGAGAACTGGCTCGGTACGAGCGAAGGGTCGACGCGATGGAGTTGATTGCAGGCAATCCGGCAGAACCGCGCACGGGCGGGGGCACGGCGGAGGCAGCCAGGAACGACGCGCACCGCGCCGACGCGAGCGTCACCGACGGTGCCGGCCGCCCCGACCGGGCCGACCGGGCCAGGGGTGCGCTCCTCGGCCTTGCCGTGGGCGATGCGCTGGGCGCACCCGCGGAGAACCTGCGACCGTCCGAGATCCGCCGTCGCTGGGGCCGGATCGAAGGCTTCGTCAGCGACGACCCGGCCGGTACCGACGACACGGAGTACGCGATCTTCTCCGGGCTGCTGCTCGCCCGGCACGGCTCGGCGCTGACCGTCACCCATGTCGAGCGGGCCTGGCATCTGTGGATCGCCGACCTGGACGAGGGGCCGTTCCGCGGTGCCGGGTTCAGCGAGCGCGGCACCCTGGAGAACCTGCGCCGGGGCCTCGCCGCCCCGATCTCCGCCCAGCACCGGCACGCCTGGAGCGACGGGCTCGCGATGCGCGCGGCCCCGTTCGGAGTCTTCGCGGCAGGCCGGCCGGCGGAGGCCGCGCGCCTGGTCGCGATCGACGGGCAGGTCAGCCACGACGGTGAGGGCATCTACGGCGGCCAGGCGGTGGCGGCCGGGGTGGCCGCCGCGATGGCGGGAGCGGGGGTCACGTCCGTGATCGCGGCCGCCCTGTCCGTCGTACCGATGGACTCCTGGACCGCGCGCTCGCTGCGGCGGGCTGTGACGGCCGCGCAGCACAAGCACCCCGACCGCCTCACGAGGGAACGCGCGGTGCGCTCCGCGGTGGTGGTGGGCGGCTACCCGTGGACGGACCTGGCACCGGAGGCGGTGGGCCTGGCGTTCGGCGCGTTCGCGGCGGCGCGCGGTGACTTCCGTACGGCGGTGCTCACGGCGGTCAACATGGGCCGCGACGCGGACACCACGGCAGCGGTGGCGGGTGCACTGGCCGGCGCGCTGGGCGGGGTATCCGCGATCCCCCGGAACTGGGGGCGGGCGATCGGCCCGGTCCGAGGCAGCTGCCTGCCGTCGATGCGGGGCCATCACGTCCTGGACATCGCGGAGCTGCTCACACCGGACGAGACGGACGAGCCGGACGGTGCGGGGAACGGCGGGAACCGCAGGGACAGCGGGATCGGCAACGGCCACGGGACCGGCGCAGCCGGCGGGTCCGGCGGCAGTTCCGTAGGCACCCGCCCCGCCACAGCCCGGCACGCCGCCGCCCCCGTCGACGGGCCGTCGGGTCCGTCCGCCGCGGACGGACCCGCGGCGGTGGTGTCATGACTACCGCGCGGGACACCGAGCCCCACCCGAAGAACCGTTCCACCCCGGCCCTGAACCGACCCCTGCCGGGGCGCCGGGCCCGGATCGAGGGGCTCCTGCTCGGGTTGGCCTCCGGGGATGCCGCCGGGTGGCCCGCGGCGCGTCACCGGGCGGCCCGGATGCCCGAATGGACGCGTCGGCTCACCCGGGAGCTCGACACCTTCGCCGAGCAGAACGCCACCACCACCCTCCCGGTGCCCATCGCGCTCAACCAGCCGCCCGAGCCACTGCGGCTCGGTCCCTCCGACGACGCCGAGTGGGCCGCGTTCGCCGCCGGGACCGTGCTGGCTTCGGCGGCCGGCCCGCTGCACGGCCTCTCCCCCGACCGCCGGATGCGGGCCGCCATCGATGTCGCGTGGAACGCGCTGGCCGCCGAGGTGGCCGCGGCCGCCGCACGGGCGCCCGAGGTCGAGTCGGCGGTTCTCCCGCTGCGCGCCCGGATCTCGGTCCGGGCCGGGCTCGGCAATCTCGCCGCCGGGCTGCGGCCACCCGCCACCGGTCACGACAACCCGCACTACTTCGACGACGCGGCCTGTGTACGGGCTGCCGTGCTGGCGGTCGTCCACCCCGGCCGACCCTGGGCCGCCGCCGAACTCGCCGAGTTCGATGCCCGCTACACCCAGGACGGCGACGGTGTGCACGGCGCCCGTGCGATGGCCGCCGCGATCGCCGAGGCGCTGGGCGGGGCCGATGTCGACACCGCGGTGAACGCCGCGCTCGTCCAGCTCCCCGAGGGCACCGAGATCGCCCGCAACGCCGCTCACGCCGTCCGGATCGCCCGCGACTTCGTCGGCGAGGCAGCCGGCGCCTTCGCGCTCGTACCGGTACTGGAGCACCAGATCGTCGACCATGTCTACAGCTACGGGATCGCCGCGGCCGAGACCGTACCGGTCGCCCTGGCCCTGGCCACCGCGGCCCGTGGCGAGATCGCCCAGGCCATTCCCGCGGCGGCCTGTCTGTCGCGGGTCGCGGACTCGGCGCCCGCCCTGGCCGGCGCGCTGACCGGTGCGCTCGGCGGCATCGCCGCCGTCCCGGACGGCTGGCGCGAGGCCTGCCGCACCCTCGCGGGGTGCGCGCTGCCCCGTCTCGCGGGCACCGATCTCATCGAACTCGCCGGGCTGCTGACAGACACGGAACCAGCCCCTTCGGGTGGACAATTCCGGCATGACGCCGATTCAGAACAAACCACCCACCGCGCTCGGTCTCGATGACCGGATCACCGGCGCCCTCGTCGGCGCCGCCGTCGGCGACGCGCTCGGCGGGCCGGTCGAGGGCCGGTCCCCCGAGCAGATCGTCGAACGCCACGGCGGCCGGATCACCGGCATCGTGGGCCCGTGGGACGGCGAGGACTGGCGCACCGCCCGCCCGATCGCCCCGTATCACAAAGGCGACGGTCACGTCACCGACGACACCTTGATGACCCATGCGCTGGTACGGGTGTACGGCACCGTAAGGGACCATCTCGACGCGTACTGCGTCGCCGACCATCTCGTACCGGAGCTGATCTCGACCCCCCGCTGGATCCCGGAGCTGGAGGCCGAGGCGCTGCCGCTGCATCGGATCTTCCTCGCCGAGAAATGGATCGTCGCCCGGCTTCACTACGGTCATGTCGATCCGCGCGAGGCGGGCTCCGGGAACATCGTGAACTGCGGGGCGGCGATGTACATGGCGCCGGTCGGCCTGGTCAACGCCGCCCATCCGCAGGCCGCGTACGCCGAGGCGCTGGACGTCGCGGGCGCCCATCAGTCGTCGTACGGGAGGGAGGCCGCCGGAGTCTTCGCGGCGGCCGTCGCCGCCGCCTGTGCGCCGGACGCGACGCCCGCCACCGTCGTCGACGCCTGTCTGTCGCTCGCCAAGGACGGGACGCGGGCCGCCATCGAAGCGGTCTGCGAAGTGGCCGTGCGGTACCGGGACTTCGAGACGGCACTGACACCACTGCGTACCGCCGTCGCCCCCTTCGACACCGTCGGACCCGACTACCGCGCACCGTCCCTCGGCGCCCGCCGCCCGTCCCGGCTGCACGCCATCGAGGAGCTGCCGATCGCCCTCGGAATGCTGCTCGTCGCGGACGGCGACTACCGGCACGCGGTGCTCGGCTCGGTCAACTACGGCCGGGACTGCGACTCGATCGCCACAATGAGCGGTGCGCTCGCCGGCGCGCTGCACGGCGAGGCGGCGATCCCCGCCACCTGGGTGAAAACGGTCGCCGAGGCCAGCCGCCTCGATCTGCACGCACCGGCGCGGACACTGACGGACGTCGCCCGCGAGGTGTTCGTACGGGACACCGCCCGGCGGCGTACGCACGAGGCGGCGTTCGCGACGCTGGCAGGTACGCCGTGACTGTGCGGGTCACCTGGGTGCAGCCGGAGGATCTGATCGGGCACGAACTGCGCCAGGCGGCCGAGGACGGACGGGACATGCGGGACATCGAGCGCCGCTGGTACGCGGCGGGCGGCGCCCCCGCCCCGGAGCGCGCGGGCGCGTCGACGCCCCCCGCGCCGCCCGCACTCCGCGCGCTCGCCGAGCGGCTGCTCGACGAACTCGCGCTGCTCGACTCCACGTCGGCCGTCGACGAGCCGACGGATCTGGCCGCGATCCGGGCGGCCTGCCCGCACTGGCCGGCTCCGCGCGCGGAGCTTCCGACGGTCGGCAAGGCCCGGCTGGAGGCGGCCTGGCTGGGCCGCGCCGCCGGCTGCCTGCTCGGCAAGCCCGTCGAGAAACTGCCTCTCGCGGGGATCCGCGCACTGGCCCGCGCCACCGGGAACTGGCCGCTCGCCACCTGGTTCACCGCCAGGGGCCTGCCCGACGAGCTGACCGCCGCGTACCCCTGGAACCGCCGCTCCGCCGCCACCTCGCTCGCCGAGAACATCGACGGGATGCCGGAGGACGACGATCTCAATTACCCACTCCTCACCCTGCTGTTGATCCAGCGGTACGGACCGTCCTTCTCCACCGCCGATCTCGCCCGGCTCTGGCTCGACGAACTCCCCGCCGGCCGGACCTTCACCGCCGAGCGAGTGGCGTACCGCAATCTGCTCGACGGAATCGAGCCGCCGGACACCGCCCGGCACCGCAACCCGTTCCGGGAGTGGATCGGCGCCCGGATCCGCGCCGATGTGCACGGCTGGACACACCCCGGCGACCCGGCGGCCGCCGCCGAGCAGACCCACCGGGACGCGGTCCTCACCCACACCGGCAACGGCGTGTACGGGGCGATGTTCACCGCTGCCGCGCTCGCCGAGGCGGCCGGCGGGGAGACCGATGTACACGGCTGCCTCGCGACCGGGCTGCGCGTCGTACCGCCGCGCTCGCGGTTCGCACACGCGGTCCGCACCGGGATCGACGCGGCCAGCGGGGAGCCGGACTTCGATGCGGTCGCCGACCGGCTGCACGCCGCGTTCGGCGCGTACCACTGGGTCCATGTGCTGCCCAACGCCGCGCTGCTCGCCGCCGCTCTCACCCACGCCGACGGCGACTTCTCCGGCTCCATCTGCCGTGCGGTCTCCGGCGGTTGGGACACGGACTCGAACGGTGCGACCGCCGGGTCGCTGGCCGGTCTGCTGGCCGGCCGGCCCGACGCGCTGCCCGTCCGGTGGACCACCCCGCTCAAGAACCGTCTCGCCACATCCGTCCCGGGTTTCGACTCCGTCGGCTTCGACGCACTCGCTGAACTGACCTACCAGGAGGCACTCCGCCCATGACCGCCATCGCGGTGCTCGGCAGCACCAATATGGACCTTGTCGCCTACGTCGCACGGGCCCCGGAGCGCGGGGAGACCGTCACCGGAAGGGAGTTCCGCACCATCCCCGGCGGCAAGGGCGCCAACCAGGCCATCGCCGCCGCCCGCGCAGGCGCTGACGTGCTGATGATCGGCGCGGTCGGCGACGACGCGTACGGGGCGCAGCTCCGGGCCGAACTGGAGCACGCGGGCGTCGAAACCGATCTGCTGCACACCGCCGAGGGCCCCAGCGGCACGGCGCACATCGTCGTCGACGACACGGGCGGCAACGCCATCGTGGTGATCCCCGGCGCCAATGGCACCGTCCACACGCTCGGCCCCGGCGAGATGGCCGCCATCGCGGAGGCCGATCTGCTCCTCCTCCAGCTGGAACTGCCCCTGTCGGCCGTGGTCGAAGGGGCCCGGATGGCCCATGCGCAGGGCGTACGGACGATCCTCACCCCCTCCCCCGTACAACCCCTGCCGGACGAGCTCTTCGACACCGTCGACCTGTTGATCCCCAATGAGCACGAGGCGGCCGCACTCTCCGGGAAGACCGAACCCCACGCGGCGGCCGAGATCCTGCTCCGACGCGTCCCCGAGGTCGTCATCACCCTCGGTTCGAAGGGCTGCCTGTACGCGGCCCGGGGCGGCGAAACGGTCCACTTCCCCGCCCCGGAGGTGACCGCTGTCGACACCACCGGAGCCGGGGACACCTTCGTCGGGGCGCTCGCCGTGGCCCTCGGCGAAGGACGGGCCGTACCGGAGGCCCTCGCCTGGGCGTCGACCGCTGCGGCGCTCTGCGTACAGAAGGCCGGTGCCTCGACCTCCATGCCGTACCGCAGTGAGATCGACGCCGCATGACCGCGCCCACGGAAGCACCCCTCTCCGGTCTGCGGGTCCTCGACCTCGCCACGCTCTTCGCCGGCCCCCTCGCGGCCACCATGCTCGGCGACTTCGGCGCCGAGGTGATCAAGGTCGAGCATCCACGCAAGCCCGACCCGTCGCGTGGCCACGGCCCGACGAAGGACGGCATCGGCCTGTGGTGGAAGCTGCTCGGCCGCAACAAGCGCAATCTCACCCTCGACCTCTCCACTCCCGGCGGGCGCGACGTCCTCCTCCGGCTGGCCGCCTCCAGCGATGTGATCATCGAAAACTTCCGGCCGGGGACGCTGGAGCGGTGGGGCATCGGCTGGGAGGAACTGCACGCGGTCAACCCGCGGCTGGTGCTGACCCGGGTCACCGGCTTCGGCCAGTTCGGCCCGTACGCGCGCCGTCCCGGCTTCGGCACACTCGCCGAGGCGATGAGTGGTTTCGCCGCGATCACCGGCGAGCCGGACGGGCCGCCGACCCTGCCGCCCTTCGGCCTCGCCGACTCGATCGCCGCACTCGCCACCGCGTACGCCGTGATGGCGGCGCTGGCCGGGCGGGACCGCACCGGGGAGGGCCAGGTCGTCGACCTGGCGATCATCGAGCCGATCCTCACCGTGCTCGGCCCGCAGCCGCTCTGGTACGATCAGCTCGGCTACGTCCAGGAACGCACCGGCAACCGCTCGCGCAACAACGCCCCGCGCAATACGTACCGCACGTCCGACGGCCAGTGGGTCGCCGTCTCCACCTCCGCCCAGTCCATCGCCGAACGCGTGATGCGTCTGGTCGGCCGGGCGGAGCTGATCGACGAGCCGTGGTTCGCCTCCGGCACCACCCGCGCCGAACACTCCGACGAACTCGACGAGGCGGTCGGCACCTGGATGGCCCGGTACACCCGCGACGACGCGATCTCCGCGTTCGAGAAGGCGGAGGCGGCCATCGCCCCCATTCACGACATCCGGGACGTGATGGAGGATCCGCAGTACCGGGCCCTGGGCTCCGTCGCCGAGGTCCCCGACCCCGAACTGGGCCCGCTCCGGATGCAGAACGTCCTCTTCCGGCTCTCCCGGACCCCGGGCTCGATCCGCTGGGCGGGCCGTCCGCACGGCGCGGACACCGAGGAGATCCTGACCGGGCTCGGCCTGTCAGGACCGGACATTGCCGGGCTACGGGCGGAAGGCGTCCTGTGACCTCAGCCGAAGAGGTGCATCTGACGTGGCTGTACGTTCCCGGGGACCGGCCGGACGTGGTGCGCAAGGCACGCGACTCGGGCGCGGACGTGGTGATCGTCGACCTGGAGGACGCGGTCGCACCGGACCGCAAGGACTACGCCCGGTCCGCCACCGTCGAGCTCCTCACCGAACCGGCCGCCGGCACGGCCGCGCCGGTGCATGTCCGGGTCCACACAGAGGCCGACGTCCTGGCCCTGGCCGGCTTGCCGGGCCTCGCCGAACTGCGCCTGCCGAAGATCACGCATTCCGCGACCGTCCACCACATCGCGGCGCTCGCCCCCGGCGTGGCGCTCTGTCCGCTGCTGGAGTCGGCGCTCGGCATCGAGCACGCGTACACGGTCGCGGCCTCCCACCCCCAGGTCCGCTCGATCGCCCTCGGCGAGGCCGATCTCCGGGCCGATCTGGGGGTGCGGGACGACCGGGGCCTCGACTGGTCACGCAGCCGGGTGGTGGTCGCCGCCCGCGCGGCCGGCCTCGCCCCGCCGACCCAGTCGGTGTTCCCGGACGTACGGGACCTGGACGGCCTGCGGCACTCCTGCGCGCACGGCCGCGCGCTGGGGTTCATCGGCCGGGCGGCGATCCACCCCCGTCAGCTACCGGTTATCGAGCGGGCGTTCCGGCCCACTTCGGAGGAGATCGACTCGGCCCAGGAAATCGTGGCGGCGGCCCTCACGGAGGCAGGCGCACTGGCGCTGCCGGACGGCCGATTCGTGGACGCGGCGGTGGTGGCAGCGGCCCACCGGACGCTTGCGCTGGCAGAACGGGTGAGCTGACGACGGAGACCCAGCCCCTCCGGCACACCGAATCCAGCCCCTGCGGCGATTGAGGAACGGGGGGCGGGGGCGGAGCCTCCGGGGGAACGGCGAGGGGCCCGAACCGTCCGGTTCGGGCCCCTCGTACAAATGGGTGGCGTCAGCCGTTCTTCGCTGCCTCTGCGGTGCCGTTCTTCCCCGGCGCCCGGCCCTCGTCGTCACGCTCGGCGTCACCATCGGCGTTCGAGGCCGAGCCCGAGTCCGCGTCCTTCGCGCCTTCGGCCGCCTCCGAGCCCTCGTCCGCATCCTCCACGCCCTCGGCCACCTCGGCGGTCTCCGCGGCCCCCGGCTCGACGACCTCCTCGCGCCCCGGCCGCACCTTCGCCGAGATCACGATGTACGTCACCGCCAGGACGAAGACGATCACCGCGGTCCACACATTCAGGCGCAGGCCCAGAATGTGGTGGGCCTCGTCGACCCGCATGTACTCGATCCACGCCCGCCCCGTGCAGTACGCCGCGACGTACAGCGCGAACGCCCGCCCGTGTCCGAGCTTGAAGCGGCGGTCCGCCCAGATCACCAGCAGTGCGACGCCCACGCACCACAGCGACTCGTACAGGAACGTGGGGTGGTACGTACCGGCGACCCGGTTGGGGCCTTCGCTGATCTTCAGGGCCCACGGCAGATCCGTCGGCTTGCCGTACAGCTCCTGGTTGAACCAGTTGCCCCAGCGGCCGATCGCCTGGGCGAAGGCGATGCCGGGGGCGAGCGCGTCGGCCCAGGCAGGCAGCGGGATCCCGCGGCGGCGGCAGCCGATCCAGGCACCGACCGCGCCGAGCGCGATCGCACCCCAGATGCCGAGGCCGCCCTGCCAGATCTTGAAGGCGTCGACCCAGTTCTCGCCGTCGCTGAAGTACAGCTGGTAGTCGGTGATGACGTGGTAGAGCCGGCCTCCGACAAGACCGAAGGGCACGGCCCAGACGGCGATGTCGGCCACCGTGCCGGCTCTGCCGCCCCGGGCAATCCAGCGCTTGTTGCCGAACCAGACGGCGACAAACACACCGATGATGATGCAGAACGCGTAGCCGCGGAGCGGGATCGGTCCGAGATCGATCACGCCGGTCGACGGGCTGGGAATGTAGGCAAGGTCCATGGCAAGGTCGACGCTACCCTGCCGGGCGGGACCTACGGCAACCCGCCCGACAACGTATGGGTAACGAGCCGATCATCGAATCGCCGCCCCGGCGGGCCCCGGTCCGGGTCAGGAACCGGTCGGCGCCGGGGTGACCTTCGCCGGCTGCTTCCCCTTGTTCGCCTCGGCGACCCACTTCTTCAGGTTTGCCACGGTGATCGGTTCGTTCCCCTTCTTCGGGAAGATCGATTCGCCGTTGAGCAGCGCGGTCGGCGTGCCCTTGAAGCCGCCGTTCTGAAACGCGGTGTTGGACTTCTGGACCCAGGTGTTGTGCGTGCCGTCCTCCACGCAGCTACGGAAGGCGGGGGTGTCGAGGCCTTCGACCTTGCCCGCCAGCCCGATCAGCTTGCTGCTCTTGCCGAAGGCGTCGTCGGTCTCCGGCGGCTGGTTGCGGTAGAGGACGTCGTGGTACGCGGAGAACTTGCCGACGTTCTGCGCGCAGGCCGCCGCATTGGCCGCGTCCAGCGAGCCGCTGCCGCCGAGATTGCCGTCGATGATCGTGGCCAGGTGGTACTCGACCTTCAGCTGTCCGCTGCTCTCCAGCTGGTGGATCGTGTCCCGGAACGCGTTCTCGAACTGCGCGCAGACCGGGCAGCGGAAGTCCTCCCAGATCGTGAGCGTGGACGGGGCATTGTCCGCACCCACCGGGATGGCCAGGTTGTCCTTGCCGGTCGCACCGGACGGCGCGACGACTGGCCCCGCCCCGGTCGCCTTCTCGCCCTTGCCGCCCGAATTCGCGGCGATGATGCCGATGACGGCGGCCAGCGCCAGCACACCCACCACGCCGGTGGTGACGATCAGCGTGCGCCGGCGGCGCTCGCGCGCCTTCTCCCGCTCACGCTGCTGTACGAGCCGGTCGCGCGCGGCCCTTTTTCCTTCTTCGTTCTTCTCGCTCACACCCGCAGCAACGAACCGGGGAGGCACGTACGTGCCTCCCCGGTCCCAGGTCCACCCGTTCGGGCGATGCCCGGTGTCAGCGCTTTCGAACGCCTTCGGCCAGTTCGCCCGCAAGTGAGCGGACTGCGGTCAGTCCGGACTCCTCGTCGGGGGCGTCCAGCATCCGCTTGACGAAGGCGGAGCCGACGATCACTCCGTCGGCGAAGGCGGCGACCTCGGCGGCCTGCTGGGCGTTGGAGACGCCGAGACCGACGCAGACCGGGAGCCCGGTGGTGGCACGGGTGCGCCGCACCAGGTCCTGGGCCTGCTCGCCGACCGATTCACGGGTGCCGGTCACGCCCATCAGCGAGGCCGCGTAAACGAAGCCGGAGCCGGCCGCGGTGATGGTGGCGAGGCGCTCGTCCTTGCTGCTCGGCGCGACGACGAAGACGGTCGCGAGACCGTGCTTGTCGGCGTGCTCGCGCCACAGGGAGGACTCCTGGACCGGCAGGTCGGGCAGGATGCACCCGGCGCCGCCCGCCTCGGCGAGCTCGGCGGTGAAGCGCTCGATGCCGTACCGGTCGATGGGGTTCCAGTACGTCATGACGAGGATCGGGACGCCGGTCGCCTCGTAGGCCTCGCGGACCGTACGCATCACGTCGGCGATCTTCACGCCGCCGCGCAGGGCGATGTCGTCGGCCGTCTGGATGACCGGTCCGTCGAGCACCGGGTCACTGTGCGGCAGGCCCACCTCGACGACGTCGGCGCCACCGGCGACGACGGCCTTGACGGCTTCGATACCGCCGTCGACCGACGGGAACCCGGCCGGCAGGTAGGCGATCAGTGCGGCCCGGTCCTCGGCCCTGGCCGCGGCGAGGGTGGCGCTCAACAGCTCGATGTTGCCGCTCACTTGACGTCCCCCTCGATCTCGGCGCCGTTGTTGTCCGCGTCCGCCTCGACGGTCGCGTCCGTGTCGTACAGCCCGAAGTATCGGGCCGCCGTGTCCATGTCCTTGTCGCCGCGACCGGACAGGTTGACCAGGAGCAGCGCGTCCTTGCCGAGCTCCTTGCCGACCTCCAGGGCGCCGGCCAGCGCGTGGGCGCTCTCGATGGCCGGGATGATCCCCTCGGTACGGGAGAGCAGGCGCAGCGCCTGCATAGCGGCGGCGTCGGTGACCGCGCGGTACTCGCCGCGGCCGATGTCCTTGAGGTACGCGTGCTCCGGGCCGATGCCCGGGTAGTCGAGACCGGCCGAGATCGAGTACGGCTCGGTGATCTGGCCCTCGTCGTCCTGGAGGACGTAACTGCGCGAGCCGTGCAGGATGCCGGGCTCGCCGGCGGTCAGGGTCGCCGCGTGCTCGCCGGTCTCCACACCGTGTCCGGCGGGCTCGCAGCCGATCAGCCGGACGCGCGCGTCCGGGATGAACGCGTGGAACAACCCGATGGCGTTGGAGCCGCCGCCGACACAGGCGATCGCGGCGTCCGGCAGCCGGCCGGTCCGCTCCAGGATCTGCCGGCGGGCCTCGACGCCGATGACACGGTGGAAGTCACGGACCATCGCCGGGAAGGGGTGCGGGCCCGCGACCGTACCGAAGAGGTAGTGCGTGCGGTCGACGTTGGCGACCCAGTCACGGAACGCCTCGTTGATGGCGTCCTTGAGTGTGCGGGAGCCGGACTTCACGGCAATGACCTCGGCGCCGAGCATCCGCATCCGCGCCACGTTCAGCGCCTGCCGCTCGGTGTCGATCTCGCCCATGTAGATGGTGCATTCGAGACCGAAGAGGGCGCAGGCCGTCGCGGTGGCCACACCGTGCTGGCCGGCACCGGTTTCGGCGATGACCCGGGTCTTGCCCATGCGCTTGGTGAGCAGCGCCTGACCCAGCACGTTGTTGATCTTGTGCGAGCCGGTGTGGTTGAGGTCCTCGCGCTTGAGGAAGATCCGGGCACCGCCCGCGTGCTCGGCGAAGCGCGGCACCTCGGTCAGCGCGCTGGGCCGGCCGGTGTAGTTGACCATGAGCTCATTGAGCTCGGCGGCGAAGGCCGGGTCGGCCTTCGCCTTGTCGTACTCGACGGCGACCTCGTCCACGGCGGCGACGAGCGCCTCCGGGATGAACTTGCCGCCGAACGCGCCGAAGTAGCCCTCGGCGCTGGGGATCAGACCCTCGGGGTCCGGAATGAAGAAGTCAGATGACATCCGACGTGCTCCTCGTCATGGCAACGGGTGGGTTCACCGTATGCGTCGTGAGCGAGACGCCGCCGCGACCGAGGGCGGTCGGGCGGTGCGGTCGTACGTACGAGAGGTGTGGTGCGGGTACGTGGCCGGGGCTCGCTACAGCGCGGTCCCCGGGCGCCATCGCATGCCGTTGACCTGGCCGGGCTCGTCTCCGATCACGTACCGCACACGCCGGCCGTGCACCCGGCGCGCGGGGGCGCGGCAGCCGCGGGGGCGGCAGCCGCGCGCCAGCGGCGCGTGCGGGTCCCGGGCAGCCGTCACACCGGCGAGGCGCAGGCCCGGCCGGGTGCGGAACACGGGACGGTCGGCGGACACGGTGCGGGTCAGCTCCGTCCGTGCCGCAGGGCCGGGTGGGCGCCCGCGGCGACCAGGTCGGCGACGGCGGCCCGCGGGTCGCGGCCGGTGACCAGGGACTCGCCGACGAGCACGGCGTCGGCGCCGGCATTGGCGTAGGCGATGAGGTCGTGCGGGCCTCGGACGCCGGACTCGGCGACCTTGACGATGCCCGCCGGGATCTCCGGGGCGACGCGCTCGAACGTCGAGCGGTCGACCTTGAGGTCCTTCAGATTGCGCGCGTTGACACCGATGATCTTCGCGCCGGCGGCCACGGCACGCTCCGCCTCCTCCTCGTCGTGCGCCTCGACCAGCGGCGTCAGACCGATGGACTCGGCGCGCTCGATCAGCGAGACGAGTGCCTCCTGGTCGAGAGCGGCGACGATCAGCAGCGCGAGGTCGGCGCCGTAGGCGCGGGCCTCCCAGAGCTGGTAGGAGGTGACGATGAAGTCCTTGCGCAGGATCGGGATGTCGACCTTGGCGCGAACGGCTTCCAGGTCGGCGAGCGAACCGCCGAAGCGGCGCTCCTCGGTGAGGACGGAGATGACGGACGCGCCACCGGCCTCGTAGTCCGCGGCGAGCGCGGCCGGGTCGGCGATCGCGGCCAGGGCCCCCTTGGAGGGGCTGGAGCGCTTGACCTCGCAGATGACGGTCACGCCCTCGCCGCGCAGGGCGGCGACTCCGTCCTTGGCAGCCGGAGCGCGCGCCGCGCGCTCCTTGAGCTCGTCGAGGCTGACGCGCGCCTGCCGCTCTGCGAGGTCGGCGCGAACGCCGTCGATGATCTCGTCGAGCACACTCACGCGAGCGGCCCCCTTCCGGGACGGTGATGAGGGAACAGGATCAGCCATCTCGATGGTATCCGCAGGAGGGCCCCCGACTCACATCCGGCCGACGGATGTCCCACTACCTGGGCATTCACGGCGCCAACATCGATCCGAACGGCAGATTCCGGACCACGGCGAAGATCAGGAGCACGGCACCGATCCCCCACCAGTAGACCGGTGGCAGATCGATCCGTAGCGGCCGTCCCCTGCTCGCGCGGACCATCCAGACCACCCACACGACGGCGAAGATCGCGTAGCCGACGACCGCGAGGGCGTTGGAGCCCAGGGCCGCGGCGATGTCCCCGTGGGCGACGGCATGGGCGCTGCGCAGCCCGCCGCAGCCCGGGCAGTAAAGGCCGGTGAACCGGAGCAACGGGCAGACCGGGTAGTGGCCCGGCTGGTTGGGGTCGACGGCGCCGACATAGCCGAAGGCCGCGACCACGGCGGCCATCACCCCGAGGGGGGTGGCGAGCCGGCGGACGGCCGACCGCGGCACGGGCGCGGGCGGAAAGACCGGCACGGGCGGGTGACCGTGCGGGCCCGGTGCGGCTGCGGGAGAAGGGGAGGCGTCCACCCGGTGATTGTCCCCGGTCACGCGGAAAGGCGCAGCCCGGTCCGGGCTGCGCCTCGCACAATGGGTCCGACCGGGGTCAGGAGGAGACCTGAGCCTGTCCGGCCCGCGCCCTGGCTGCGGCCATCTCGGCCGACTCCTTCGGCATGCCGAGGCCGGCGGCCTTCATCGCGAGACCGACGAGCCCGCCGATGAAGATGACCGCGATACCGGCCCAGAAGCCGAGCGGGTTGGCCGCGACCATGAAGACGCCTGCGATGCAGAAGCCGATGAAGGAGATGATGACACCCGTCCAGGCGGCCGGGGTGTGTCCGTGGCTGCTGCCCGCCATGAGTTGCTCCTCGTTGGTGTTGCGCTGTTGGTATCGCTGTACGCAAAGCTGGTGCCGCTGTGGTGCGCTGCGCTGCCGCTGTGCAGAAAGCTCACCATCATTGTCCCGTACGTGCGGGTACGACGTGAGCTGGGGGGTCATACCTCGCGCGTCGGGTCCTCACCGCGGTCAAGGGCCTTCCACAGGTCCTCGGGCCGGTCCGGGTCCGGGGCGGTGCGGGGGGCCCTGCGGGGCCGCGGGGTGCCGTCGCGTTCGTACCGTCCCGACATGGTGGGCCACAGCTTCCCGTACCGCAGGGCGAGCAGCCCGGCGAGGAGGATCAGCAGGCCGCCGGCGGCGGTGATGTACGGCCACGCGGTGTGGCTGAGGGCGTCGATGGTGGCGGAGGCGTCGCCGGTGGTCTGCGCCGCCTTCTCGTCGAGGGCCGCGCTGTCGGAGGCGCCGAGGTAGGCGCTGGCACCGACCCCGAGGCCGCTGAGGGCGAGCAGCCCGGCGACGAGCAGCCGGCCGGCGCTGCGGACGGCGAAGACGGCGACGAGGGCGGCCAGGCCGACGATGGCGAGGGCCGCCGGGAGACCGGTGACGTCCTGGCCGTCGGCGGTCAGTGGCAGGGAGCCGCCGCCGACCGCGGCTTTGCCCTCCGCCCAGGTCTGGCCGGAGGCGAGGAGGACGACGGTGGCGCCGACCGCCCCGAGAAGCAGGCCGGCGGCCAGGCTGCGGCGGCTTCCCGTGGTGTCGGGCGCGGTGGCGGCTTGGGCACGGGGCTGGGGTACGGGGACAGCACTCACGTACCCCACTATCCCTTACCTCGTCAGCGTTCGTGGAGGCGGTTGGCAGTATGGACGGCGCGCAGGACCGCGGCGGCCTTGTTACGGCACTCGGTGTCCTCGGCAACCGGGTCGGAGTCGGCGACGATTCCCGCTCCGGCCTGGACGTATGCCGTGCCGTCCCGCAGCAGCGCCGTGCGGATGGCGATGGCGGTGTCGGAGTCCCCGGCGAAGTCCAGATAGCCGACACATCCGCCGTACAGTCCGCGGCGGGTGGGTTCGAGCTCCTCGATGATCTGCATGGCGCGCGGCTTGGGGGCGCCGGAGAGGGTACCGGCCGGGAAGCAGGCGGTGAGGACGTCGAAGGCGGTACGGCCTTCGGCGACGCGGCCGGTGACGGTGGAGACGATGTGCATGACGTGCGAGTACCGCTCGATCGACATGAAGTCGACGACCTCGACGCTGCCGGGCACACAGACCCGGCCCAGGTCGTTGCGGCCGAGGTCGACGAGCATCAGGTGCTCGGCGCGTTCCTTCGGGTCCGCGAGGAGCTCGTCGGCGAGGGCCTGGTCCTCCTGCGGGGTGATGCCACGGGGCCGGGTCCCGGCGATCGGGTGGACCATGGCGCGCCCGTCCTCGACCTTGACGAGGGCTTCCGGGCTGGAGCCCACGACGTCGAAGCCGTCGAACCGGAAGAGGTACATGTACGGCGACGGGTTGGTGGCGCGCAGCACCCGGTAGACGTCCAGGGCGGCGGCCGTGCACGGGGTCTCGAAGCGCTGGGAGGGGACGACCTGGAACGCTTCGCCGGCCCTGATCCGCTCCTTCACGTCCTCGACGGCGTCCTGGAAGGCCTGGCCGCCCCAGAGTGCGGTGTACGGCGGGAGTTCGGACGGCGGGAGGGCGACGGGGGCGCTCTCGACCGGGCGGGAGAGATCGGCCTCCATGGCGTCGAGGCGGGCGACGGCGTCGGCGTACGCCTCGTCGACGCCGGTCTCCAGATCGTTGTGGTTGATCGCGTTGGCGATCAGCAGGACGCTGCCGTCCCAGTGGTCGAGGACGGCGAGGTCCGAGGTGAGCAGCATGGTCAGCTCGGGGAGCTTCAGATCGTCGCCACCGTGCTCGCCGATCCTCTCCAGCCTGCGCACGACGTCGTAACCCAGATAGCCGACCATGCCGCCGGTGAAGGGCGGCATGCCGGAGTGCAGGTCGCGCGGGGTGTGCAGGGCGTCGATGGTGGCGCGCAGGGCCACCAGCGGGTCGCCGTCGACGGGGACGCCCACGGGCGGGGTGCCGAGCCAGTGGGCCCGGCCGTCGCGGGTGGTGAGGGTGGCGGCGCTGCGTACCCCGATGAAGGAGTAGCGGGACCAGGTGCGGCCGTTCTCCGCGGATTCGAGGAGGAACGTGCCGGTGCGCTCGCCCGCGAGCTTGCGGTAGAGCGCGACCGGGGTGTCGCCGTCCGCGAGAAGCCGGCGGCTGACGGGGATGACACGCCGGTCGGCGGCCAGCTTGCGGAAGGTCTCGAGATCCATGGCGGCTGACCCTACTGCCCGAGCGGGAGGACGTCGGCGTCGAAGCAGGTGCGGTCGCCGGTGTGACAGGCGGCGCCCGTCTGGTCGACCTTGACGAGGACGGTGTCCGCGTCGCAGTCGAGGGCGACGGACTTGACCAGCTGGATGTGACCGGAGGTGTCGCCCTTGACCCAGTACTCCTGACGGCTGCGGGACCAGTAGGTGCAGCGGCCGGTCGTCAGGGTGCGATGCAGCGCCTCGTCGTCCATCCAGCCGAGCATCAGCACCTCACCGGTGTCGTACTGCTGGGCGATGGCCGGAACCAGACCGTCGGCGTCGCGCTTGAGGCGGGCGGCGACAGCGGGGTCCAGGCTGCTGGCGGGCGGGGTGCTGGGGGCGGGCGTGCTGGTCATGTGCCCCATTGTGCCGTGGCCGCGGACGCCGTCCGGCGGGGCGTCCACTGGGCGGACTGCGGACCCCGGTCGTACGCTGGCGGGCATGTCGACCCATGCAAAGCGTGAACGACTTCTGCTCGCCGACCTGTTGGAGGCGGCGGGCCCCGAAGCCCCGACCCTGTGCCACGGCTGGACGACCCGCGACCTCGCCGCCCATGTGGTGGTACGCGAGCGCAGGCCGGACGCGGCGGCCGGGGTGCTGCTGAGCCCGCTGAAGAACCGGCTCGACCGGGTCCAGTCCGAATTCGCCGAGAAGCCGTACGAGGAACTGATCCAGCTCATCCGTACGGGGCCGCCCCGGATGTCGCCGTTCGGACTGAAGCAGCTGGACGAGGCGGCCAACACGGTGGAGTTCTACATCCACGCGGAGGACGTGCGCCGGGCCCAGCCCGACTGGTCGCAGCGGGATCTGGACCCGGTCTTCGCCGACGCCCTGTGGTCGCGCATGGAGAAGGCGGCGCGGCTGATGGGGCGCAAGGCCCCGGTGGGGCTGGTGCTGCGTCGTCCGGACGGACAGACGGCCGTGGCGCACAAGGGCACTCCGGTGGTGACGGTGACCGGGGAGCCGGGCGAGCTGCTGCTCTTCGCGTCGGGGCGGCAGGATGCGGCGCGGGTGGAGCTGGAGGGCGACAAGGAGGCGGTTGCCCGGGTGAGCACGGCCGAGCTGGGCATGTAGGGCGTACGGGGCCGGGGTCAGCGCGGGAGTTCCGCGCGGCGCAGCCGGTTGACGACCAGACCGGTTACGGCCCCCGCCCCGCCCAGCGCCGCGCCGGCGACGAAGACCGGCGCGGTCCCCCAGGCGGCGACGGCCGCGCCGGTCACCGGGTAGCTGAGCGGTGCGACCGCATGGGTGAAGAGCGTCGAGACCGACGTGACCCGCCCCAGATAGGCGGGATCGGTGGCGGACTGCATCAGCGCCCCGCACAGCGCCCCGCCCAGTCCGGCGAAGAGCCCGACCGCGGCGCCGACGGCGGCGGCGAGCGGCACCGACGGGACGTACGCGAGGGCCCCGGCGGCGACCGCGCCGACGAGCACGGTCAGGCACATGATCAGCCCTGCCCGGGGCAGCCGCCCGCGGACCGCGAGCAGCAGGCCCGCGGCGCCGGCGCCGATACCGAAGGCGGCGACGATCCAGCCCATCCCGGAGGCGCCCCAGCCGCGCTCCTTCGCAAGCAGGATCAGCCCGAGGTTGAGCGGGCCCGCGAAACCCAGCTCGCTGACGGCGAGGACGAGTACGAGCGGCCCGAGCAGTGGATGGCGCCGGATGTGGCGCACCCCGTCGGCCAGTTCGCGCCATGCGGTGCCGGGAGATTCGGCACCGGCCTGGTCGGGCAGGGGCGCGATCCGTACGACGACGAGCAGGGGCAGTGAGACGGCAAAGAGCACCCCGGCCGCGGCGAAGGCGAGCACGGGTCCGCCGACGGCCACCGCGACCCCGCCGAGCGGTGCGCCGACCACATTGGCGGTACGGGTGGCGAGTCCGCGCAGTCCCTGGATCCGGGCCAGCTGTCCGGGGGTGGTGATCCTGGGCGGCAGAGCTCCCACGGCGGGCAGGAAGAGCGCGTCGACCGCGCCGAAGACGAGCGCGACCGCGATCAGCATCCACAGGGCGGGCGAGGTGAACATCAGGGCGCCGGCCAGGCCCAGGACGACCAGGCAGCGCACGGCGTCGCTGCCGATGACGAGACGCCGGGGCCCGAACCGGTCGGCGAGGACTCCCCCGCCGAGCATCAGCACGGCGCGGGGTATGGATCCGGCGGCGAGGACGAAGCCGGCCTGCGCGGCGGTGCCGGTGCGGGTGGCCGCCCAGGCCAGCGCCATGTAGTAGACGCTGTCGCCGACCATCGACGCGGTGTACGCGCCGAGCCAGCGCAGGACGTTGCCGTCGCGGTGGGCGGGGCGTTCGGGAGCTCTCGTGGCCGTGACGGTGACAGTCATGAGGGTCGTCCTCTCGGGTGGCCGGCTCAGATGCGGAACGGGAATGCGTACAGATGCATGGCGACGTTCTCGCGCCCTTCGGTGTCCCCCGCCTCGTCGCGGGCCCGGCCGGCCGCCTCGTACCGGTCGATCACCTCGTGCACTTCGCGGTTGAGCGCGGCCAGTTCGTCGGCGGTGAGCCGGGCCAGGTACTCGGAGCTGGAGGCGGCGCTGCGCCACTTCATCGACCAGCTCTGGGCCGAGTCGAGGTAACGGCGGTACAGCTCGATGTGCTGGTCGAAGGAGAGCCTGCCGACGGCGGCATGCGTGGCGACCTTCTCGGGCGCGTCGCTGAAGTCTTCGTCGTGGACGTTCAGCCCCTTCGACGCGGGCTGCCACCAGCGCTCGCGGCCGTCCTTTCCCTGCTGCTCGGCCTCCTCGATCAGGCCGTGGTCGGCGAGCTTGCGCAGGTGGTAGCTGACCAGCGAGACCGCCTCGTCGACCAGCTCGGCGAGCTGGGAGGCGGTGGCTTTGCGGGAGATGTAGAGCGCTCGGTACAGCTTCATCCGCAGGGGGTGTCCGAACGCCTTCAAGGTCTCCAGATCCGAGACCCGGCGCGGTTCATTGCTTGCCATGCCCCTCACCGTAGACAGGAAAGAAAACTTGCACAATATTTATTGCGCAATAAAAGTTGCGGGGTTTCGTGCATGACTGCCGCGATCGGGCAGGGACGGACCGCAGAACGCCGATCGCCGGACGGAACCGCATATCGGCTCCGTCCGGCGATCGATGACTCCGCGGTCAGCGGACCGGGTGCCCGGCCTCCCGCAGTGCGCCCTTGACCTCGGAGATCCTCAGATCACCGAAGTGGAAGACGGACGCGGCCAGCACCGCGTCGGCGCCCGCCGCGATGGCCGGCGCGAAGTCCGCGAGCCGGCCCGCGCCACCGGAGGCGATGACCGGGACGGTCACATGCCCCCGGACCGCCGCGATCATCTCGGTGTCGTAGCCGTCCTTCGTGCCGTCCGCGTCCATCGAGTTGAGCAGGATCTCGCCCGCACCCAGCTCGGCGGCCCGGTGCGCCCACTCGACGGCGTCGATGCCGGTGCCCCTGCGGCCGCCGTGCGTGGTGACCTCGAAGGTGCCTTCAGGGGTACGGCGGGCGTCCACGGAGAGCACGAGGACCTGTCGGCCGAACCGCTCGGCGATCTCCCGGATGAGGTCCGGGCGGGCGATGGCCGCGGTGTTGACGCCGACCTTGTCGGCGCCGGCCCGCAGCAACTTGTCGACATCGTCGGCGGTGCGGACGCCGCCGCCGACGGTGAGCGGGATGAAGACCTGCTCGGCGGTGCGGCGCACCACGTCGTAGGTCGTCTCCCGGTCACCGCTGGACGCGGTGATGTCGAGGAAGGTCAGCTCGTCGGCGCCCTCGGCGTCGTACAGCTTCGCCATCTCGACGGGGTCACCCGCGTCGCGCAGGTTCTGGAAGTTGACGCCCTTGACGACCCGGCCGTTGTCGACGTCCAGGCACGGGATGACTCGTACCGCGAGACTCATTGCACACCTGCCCGGTAGGCCTCGATCTCGACCTCGACGACCAGGCTGGGGTCGACGAAGCCGGACACGATGATCATGGAAGCGGCGGGGCGGACGTCGTCGAACAGCTCCTTGTGGGCGCGGCCGACCTCGTCCACGTCCCGGGCGTGCGTGATGTACATCCGGGTACGGACGACGTCCTCACGGCCGAGTCCCACCTGCTTCAGCGCGTCGAAGGCGACGTTGAAGGAGGCGACGGCCTGCTCGTACGGGCCGCCCGCGGAGATCTGCCCCTTGACCACCGATGTGCAGCCGGCCACCAGGACGAGCCCGTTGGACAGCTCCACCGCTCGGGAGTAGCCGAACTTCTCCTCCCAGGGGGCCCCGGAGGAGACACGGCGGACGGAGTCGGTCATGCGGAGACCACCTGCAGCGCCTCTTCCAGGGTGAACGCCTTCGCGTACAGCGCCTTGCCGACGATCGCGCCCTCGACCCCATCGGGCACGAGCGAGGCGATCGCCCGCAGGTCGTCCAGCGAGGAGACACCGCCGGAGGCGACGACGGGCTTGTCGGTGGCGGCGCAGACGTTCTTCAGGAGCTCCAGGTTGGGGCCCTGGAGCGTGCCGTCCTTGGCGATGTCGGTGACGACGTAGCGGGCGCAGCCCTCGGAGTCGAGGCGGGCGAGCGTCTCGTAGAGGTCGCCGCCGTCGCGGGTCCAGCCGCGGCCGCGGAGCGTCGTGCCCCGGACGTCGAGGCCGACGGCGATCTTGTCGCCGTACTCGGCAATGACCTTCACGACCCACTCGGGGGTCTCCAGGGCGGCGGTGCCGAGGTTGACCCGGGTGCAGCCGGTGGCGAGGGCCGCGGCGAGCGAGGCGTCGTCACGGATGCCACCGGACAGCTCGACCTTGATGTCCATGGAGCGGGCGACCTCGGCGATCTGCGCCCGGTTGTCACCGGTGCCGAACGCGGCGTCCAGGTCGACCAGATGCAGCCATTCGGCGCCTGCCTGCTGCCAGGCGAGGGCGGCCTGCAGGGGGTCGCCGTACGAGGTCTCGGAGCCGGACTCGCCGTGCACGAGGCGGACGGCCTGGCCGTCGCGGACGTCGACGGCGGGGAGGAGCTCAAGCTTGGTGGACATCAGAGTGTTCCGATCCAGTTGGTCAGCAGCTGGGCGCCGGCATCGCCGGACTTCTCGGGGTGGAACTGGGTGGCCCACAGGGCGCCGTTCTCCACTGCGGCAACGAACGGCTCGCCGTGGGTGGCCCAGGTGACCCGGGGGGCACGGATCCTGGCGTTGGTGACTTCGAGGCTCCAGTCGTGCACGGCGTAGGAGTGCACGAAGTAGAACCGGTCCTCGGGGTCGAGACCGGCGAAGAGATCGGAGTCCTCCGGGGCCTGCACGGTGTTCCAGCCCATGTGCGGGACGATCGGGGCCTTCAGCGGGGCGACGGTACCGGGCCACTCGTCGAGGCCTTCCGTCTCCACGCCGTGCTCGATGCCGCGTTCGAAGAGGATCTGCATGCCGACGCAGATGCCCATCACGGGTCGGCCGCCGGAGAGCCTGCGGTCGATGATCCATTCGCCGCGGGCCTTCTTCAGCCCCTCCATGCAGGCGGAGAACGCACCGACGCCGGGCACCAGCAGCCCGTCGGCGTTCATCGCCTTCTCGTAGTCGCGGGTGATCTCGACGTCCGCGCCGACGTGGGCGAGGGCGCGCTCGGCGGAACGCACGTTGCCGAAGCCGTAGTCGAAGACGACGACCTTCTTCTGGTCACTCACAGGTCGCTCCCTCAGTCCCAGAGTCCCTGGATCCGCATGACGCCTGCGACCAGGCACATCACGGAGGCGATCCCGAGCAGCACGATGAGGCCCTTGGGCATCTTCTGCTTCGAGAAGGAGTAGACGCCGCCGGCCAGGAAGAGGCCGACGACGATCAGTACGGTGTTGAGGCCGGTCACAGTGCGCCCTTCGTGGAGGGGAGAATTCCGGCAGCACGCGGGTCGTGCTCACAGGCGTACCGCAGGGCGCGGGCGAGCGCCTTGAACTGGCACTCCACGATGTGATGGGCGTTGCGGCCGTACGGGACGTGGACGTGCAGGGCGATCTGCGCCTGGGCGACGAACGACTCCAGGATGTGCCGGGTCATCGTCGTGTCGTAGGAGCCGATCATCGGCGCGATGTTCTCCGGCTCGGTGTGCACCAGGTAGGGGCGGCCGGAGAGGTCGACGGTGACCTGGGCGAGCGACTCGTCGAGCGGGACGGTGCAGTTGCCGAAGCGGTAGATGCCGACCTTGTCGCCGAGAGCCTGCTTGAAGGCGGCGCCGAGGGCGAGGGCGGTGTCCTCGATGGTGTGGTGCGTGTCGATGTGCAGGTCGCCCTCGGTCTTCACTGTGAGGTCGAAGAGGCCGTGGCGGCCGAGCTGGTCGAGCATGTGGTCGTAGAAGCCGACCCCGGTCGACACGTCGACCTTGCCGGTGCCGTCGAGGTTGACCTCGACGAGTACGGACGTCTCCTTGGTGGTGCGTTCCACGCGGCCTACGCGGGGGCTCATGCGTCGTGCTCCTTCTTGAGTTCGCGTACCGCATCGAGGAACGCGTCGTTCTCTTCCGGGGTTCCTGCGGAGACCCGCAGCCATCCCGGTACGCCGTTGTCCCGGACCAGGACGCCCCGGTCGAGGATCTGCTGCCAGGCGGTGTGGCTGTCGGCGAAGCGGCCGAACTGGACGAAGTTGGCGTCCGAGTCCGTCACGTCGAAGCCAAGGGCGCGCAGTTCGGTGACGATCCGGTCGCGCTCGCTCTTCAGCTGGGCGACGTACCCGAGGAGCGTATCGGTGTGCTCCAGGGCGGCGAGCGCGGTGGCCTGGGTTACGGAGGACAGGTGGTACGGCAGCCGCACCAGCTGCACGGCGTCCACGACGGCCGGGTCGGCGGCGAGATAGCCGAGCCGCAGTCCGGCGGCGCCGAACGCCTTCGACATGGTGCGCGAGAGCACCATGTTCGGCCGGCCCTCGATCAGCGGGAGCAGCGAGGGGTGGTGGCTGAATTCTCCGTACGCCTCGTCGACCACGACCATCGACGGCCTGGCTGCCTGGGCGGCGTCGTACAGCGCGCGCACGGTCTCGGCGTCGACGGCGGTACCGGTGGGGTTGTTGGGCGAGGTGATGAAGACGATGTCCGGGCGTTGCTCGGCGATGGCCTCGCAGGCCGCCGCGACATCGATGGTGAAGTCGTCCTTGCGCGGTCCGGAGATCCACCCGGTGCCGGTCCCCCGGGCGATGAGGGCGTGCATCGAGTACGAGGGCTCGAAGCCGATCGCGGTGCGTCCGGGGCCGCCGAAGGTCTGCAACAGCTGCTGCAGCACCTCGTTGGAGCCGTTGGCCGCCCAGACGTTGGCGAGAGCCACCTCGTACCCGGCGGTGCGGGTGAGGTACCGGGCCAGCTCGGTACGGAGCTCGACGGCGTCCCGGTCGGGGTAGCGGTTGAGGTCGCGGGCGGCCTCGCGGACCCGCTCGGCAATCCGGTCGACGAGCGCCTCGGGAAGCGGGTACGGGTTCTCGTTGGTGTTCAGCCGTACCGCAACGTCGAGCTGCGGGGCGCCGTACGGGGACTGGCCGCGGAGCTCGTCCCGGATCGGAAGATCGTCGATCCGGATCGACTTGCTGTTCGTCACTGCTGCGGAACCTTCCAGCCACTGCGCTCGAACTCGCCGCCGGCGAAACGGGCCTTGATCGCGGCGCCGTGGGCGGGGAGGTCCTCCGCCTCGGCGAGGGTCACGACATGGTGGGCGACCTCGGCGAGCGCGTCGCGCGTGTAGTCGACGATGTGGATGCCGCGCAGGAAGGACTGCACGGACAGGCCCGAGGAGTGGCAGGCGCAGCCACCGGTCGGCAGGACGTGGTTGGAGCCCGCGCAGTAGTCGCCGAGCGAGACCGGGGCCCACGGGCCGACGAAGATCGCTCCGGCGTTGCGGACGCGGTCGGCGACGGCGGCGGCGTCGGCGGTCTGGATCTCCAGGTGCTCCGCGGCGTACGCGTCGACGACCTTGAGACCGTCCTCGAGATCGTTGACCAGGACGATCGCGGACTGGCGGCCGGCCAGCGCGGGCTCGATCCGGTCGGTGACGTGCTTGGTCGCGGCGACCTGCGGCTTCAGCTCGGCCTCGGTGGCAACGGCCAGCTCCTCGGAGTCGGTGACGAGGACCGCGGCGGCCATCGGGTCGTGCTCGGCCTGGCTGATCAGGTCGGCGGCGACGTGCACCGGGTCGGCGGTGGAGTCGGCGAGGATCGCGATCTCGGTGGGCCCTGCCTCGGCGTCGATGCCGATGCGGCCCTTGAGGAGGCGCTTGGCGGCGGCGACATAGATGTTGCCGGGGCCGGTGACGAGGTTCACCGGAAGACATTCGGCCGTTCCGTACGCAAACATCGCGATGGCCTGGGCGCCACCGGCCGCGTACACCTCGTCGACGCCGAGCAGGGCGCAGGCCGCGAGGATGGTGGGGTGCGGCAGGCCGCCGAACTCCTTCTGCGGCGGGGAGGCGACGGCGATGCCCTCGACACCCGCCTCCTGGGCCGGTACGACGTTCATGACCACGGACGACGGGTAGACGGAGCGCCCGCCCGGCACGTACAGACCTACGCGCTCGACGGGCACCCACTTCTCGGTGACCGTGCCGCCGGGGACGACCTGGGTGGTGTGCGTGGTGCGGCGCTGCTCGTGGTGGACGAGGCGGGCGCGGCGGATCGACTCCTCGAGGGCGGCCCGTACGGCGGGATCCAGCCGCTCCAGCGCCTCGGCGATCGCCGAGGCCGGGACCCGGATCGAGTCGATCCGTACGCCGTCGAACTTCTCTCCCCACTCGATCACTGCCGCTGAGCCACGATGGCGTACGTCCTCGCAGATGGGGCGCACCGTCTCCAGTGCGGCCTCCACGTCGAACTCGGCCCGGGGCAGCAGGTCGCGCAGGTCGCCGCCCTCGGGGAGGGCACCGCCGCGCAGATCGATTCGAGAGATCACACCGCAATTCTCTCAGACCGCCATCGGCGACAGTTCGCCCGTATCACTGACTGATACATGCCTCGGCGGTCACAGCCGACTACTCCCGGCCACTGCTGACCACCGGCGTTCACGGCGTCACACAGAGGGAACAGAGAGGGAATAACAACTGCAAGCGGAGGGGGCCACGGTGGCCGAACCGCAGAACGGCGACATTCCGGACACTCTCAGCGCGGCCGAGCTGGGCATGTGGCAGGCCTTCCGAAGCGGCAGCACCTACGATCTGCGCGCCCGCGATCCGCTCCGGGACGATCCGTTCGCGCCGACGGGCTGGGGCGCGGAGCGCAGTGTGGACGCGCGGGTCGTCGCCCGGCTGCTGCTGAGCGGTCCGCGGGCCCGGCCCGGGCGTGTCGCCGCGCTGAAGCTCCGGGGCGTACGGATCACCGGCACGCTGGATCTCGCGGGCGGGCGCGTCGCGCCGTACGTGGAGCTGACGGGCTGCCGTCTGGAGAACGAGATGGTGCTGCCCGAGTGCCATTTCACGACGTTACGGATGGTCGGCTGTGCGGTGCCCCGGCTGGATGCGGCCCGGCTGCGCACCGAGGGCGATCTGCATCTGCCGCGCTGCCGGATCGAGCGCGGGATCCGGCTCACCGACGCCCACATAGGCACGGATCTGCTGCTCAACCAGATCGAGCTGGGGGCCGACCGGCAGGGCCGCGCCCTGGCCGGGGACGGGCTCACGGTCGCGCAGGACCTGCAGGCCGAGATGGTGGAGGCACGCGGTGAGCTGAGTCTGCGCGGGGCGAAGGTCGGCGGCTCGATGAGCCTGCGCGGCAGCCGGCTGCGGGCCGGGCCGGGGCGGCGGGCGCTGAACGCCCCGCAGCTGACCGTGGAGCGCACGTTATACATGACCGAGGCCTGGGTGAGCGTCGACACGGGGAACCAGGGCACCACTCCCCCGTACGGCATCGTCATGGCCCCGACCCCGGCGCACGGCACCCGTTCGCAGATCTTCGAGTGCCGCGGCGGGGTGCGGCTGGACGACGGGCGGTTCGGCGACGCGGTCGATCTGCACAAGGCGCGGTTCGTGCTGGCGCCCCACGAGGAGCTGTCGCTGCGCCGGATCGTCGCCCCGGAGCTGCGGTTCAACGCGGAGCGGCCGGAGGAGGGCCGGGTCGTGCTGAACGGCGCGAAGGTCGTCACGCTGATCGACGTGTCGACCAGCTGGCCGGGGCCCGGCGGGCTCGCGATGGGCGGCTTCGTGTACGAGAACCTCGTCCCGTACGGGCACTTCCCGCTCTCCCGGCGCCTGGAGTGGGTGGCGGCGGCGACCCCCGAGTACGTGCCGGAGCCGTACGAGCGGCTGGCCACCGTGCTCCGCAACTGCGGCGAGGACGCGGACGCCCGTGAGGTTCTGCTCGCCAAGCAGCGGCGGCGGCGCGAGACGCTGCCGCCCGCCGCGAAGCTGTGGGGGATCCTGCAGGACTGGACGGTGGCGTACGGCTACCGACCGGGACGGGCGGCGGTGTGGATGGCGGTGCTCTGGGCGGCGGGGGCGGTGGCCTTCTCGCAGTACGACCCGGCGCCCATCAAGCGGGACGAGCACCCGGAGTGGAACGCGGCGCTCTACGCACTGGATCTGCTGGTGCCCGTGATCAACCTCGGACAGGACGGGTACTGGCGGATGGAGGACGGCTGGCAGTGGGCGTCGGCCGCGCTGGTGCTGCTCGGTTGGATACTGGCCACCACCGTGGCGGCGGGCGCGTCCCGGCTGCTGCGCCGGGGCTGACCGGCCTCGCCGGGTCCGGGCGGCGCATCCGCTCCGCCCCAACGCCCAAGCCTCTTCCGCCGCCCGGCCGGCACGCGTCCCGGCGCCCTTCGCCGGGACGCTCGAACGACCGGCCGACCGACGGCCGAAGAGACGGACGCCCACCGCCGGAACAACAGGATCAGGCCAGATTCCATGCATTCCTTTACTTTTTCTTGACCGCCTTCGGGGCAACCCATGTACTCGGCACCAAAGCTTCACAGTGCCCCTCTGGCGCTGCCCCGACCAGCGCTTTTCAATGGTCTGCACCATGTCATTCCTTCGCGCTCTGCTCCGTACCGCGCGCATGATCCGGCACTCGCCGCGGCTGTCCACGGGACTGCCCGCGGACGACGCGGTGCTGCTCGACGCCCCGGACGAAAGGCTCTCCCCGGCTCTGGTGGCCGCCGCCCTGGGCGAGTACGAGCCGGCTGCCAAGCTCCTCGCCGGCACCCGGGACGCGGCCGAGTGGGAGAACCGGGACCGCTACCTCAGCCGGCTCGCCACCTTCGCCCGCAACCGCGACGGCTGGCTGAACGACTGGCTCGCCACCGCCCCGGACGACCCGGACGCGCTGCTCGTCAAGGCCGAGCTGGCGGTCCGCCGGGCCTGGGAGTCGCCCGCCCGCGCGGAGCGGTTGCGCGACGTGGGTCCGCTCATCACCGCGGCGGCCGAGAGCGATCCGCGCGACCCGGTGCCCTGGCGGCTCGCCCTGGACCACGCGCGCGGCACGCATGCCTCGCACACCACCTTCGAGGCGCTGTGGGAGCAGGCGATCCGGCGCTCGTCGCACCACTACGGCTGCCATGTCGCGGCGCTGCAGTACCTCTCCGCCGCCTGGTACGGCTCGCACCGCGAGTGCTTCGACTTCGCCGAACGGGCCGCCGAGGACTCGCTGCCCAGCTCGCTGGTGCAGGCGCTGCCGGTGCGGGCCGCGTTCGCGCTGCTGATCGCCGGTCCGGACGTGAAGACGACGTCGGTGCTGGAGGAGCGGATCGACACGGCCGCGGATCTGGCGATCACGCTTTCCGCCGCGTTCGAGCCGGGCGATCCCTGGCCGGCCGAGGTCCGCAATCTGCTGGCGTACGTACTGGTCGTGCGGGGCCGGTGGAACGAGGCACTGGAGCAGTTCCGGCTGATCGGACCCCATGCGGCGTCGTTCCCGTGGTCGTTGGTGTCCGACGATCCGCTGGGCCAGTTCCTGGATGCGCGGGACGGGGCGCGGCTCCAGGTGGCCTCCGCGACGCCCTTGTGGAACCGGGCCGACCACGGCCGGTCGCACGGCCATTACGCTTGACCGTTGTGACCACCGCTCGTCTGCCCCTCTTCCCGCTGAACGCAGTGCTGTTCCCCGGCCTTGTGCTGCCGCTCAACGTCTTCGAGGAGCGCTATCGCGCCATGATGCGTGAGCTGCTGAAGACCGATGAGGACGAACCGCGCCGCTTCGCCGTGGTCGCCATCCGCGACGGCCGCGAGACCGCCCCGACGGCCGTCGGCATGCCGGACACCGCCATGGCGCCCGCCGCCACCGAACGCGGCCCCTCGGACGGCTTCGGCCCCGACCCGGTACAGACCTTCCACCGGGTCGGCTGTATCGCCGACGCGGCGAAGATCCGGGAGCGGGCGGACGGCAGCTTCGAGGTCCTGGCGACCGGCACGACCCGGGTCAAGCTGCTCTCGGTCGACGCGAGCGGCCCGTATCTGACGGCCGAACTCGAAGAGCTCGACGAGGACTCCGGCGAGGAGGCCGGTGCGCTCGCCGAGGGCGTGCTGCGGGCGTTCCGCAGTTACCAGAAGCGGCTGGCCGGAGCGAGCGAACGCTCGCTGACAACGGGCGCGGAACTGCCGGACGACCCGTCGGTCGTCTCCTATCTGGTGGCCGCCGCGGCCGTCCTGGACATCCCCACCAAGCAGCGGCTGCTGCAGGCACCGGACACGGCGACGCGGCTGCGCGAGGAGCTGACCTTGCTGCGGTCCGAGACGGCGGTCATCCGCCATCTGCCGTCGCTGCCCGCGGTGGACCTGACCAGGGCCCCCACCCACCCCAACTGACCTCCACCACCCGAGGACCCTGCCCCGTGGCGAAGAAGTCGAAGAAGCAGCAGTCCGGCTCCGGCGGTACCCCGGCGACGGTCGCCCTGACCGTGGCGGGCACGCCGTTCACCACCCATGCGTACGAGCACGACCCGGCCTCCCCTTCCTACGGCGAGGAGGCCGCCGAGGCGCTCGGTGTCTCCCCGGACCGCGTGTTCAAGACGCTGGTGGCCGACGTGGACGGCAACCTGACCGTGGCGGTCGTCCCGGTGGCCGGCTCCCTGGACCTGAAGGCCCTGGCCTCGGCGGTCGGCGGCAAGCGGGCAGCGATGGCGGACCCGGCGGCGGCGGAACGTACGACGGGCTATGTGCGGGGCGGCATCTCACCCCTGGGACAGCGCAAGCAGCTGCCGACGGTGCTGGACGCGTCGGCACAGACCCACGAGACGATCTGCGTATCGGCCGGCCGCCGCGGCCTGGAGGTCGAACTGTCCCCGGCGGATCTGGCGTCGCTGACGGGGGCGCTGTTCGCGCCGATCGGCCGGTCGTAAGCGCCCTTCCGAGCCCACTCGGAGCATCGACCCCGTCGCGTCGGTCGAGGACCGGAGTCCGGGGCGGAGCCCCGTTTTCGGGAACGGGCGGGGCGGGGCGAGGGGCCCGCGCAGCAGCCCCCGGCTCCCTACGGCTTCGTGGGAGGCCCCGGCGCCGCACCAGGTGCTTCCGCCCCCCAGCTCCCCCACTCAGGCTCCGGATCCCGCGGTCCGAACATCGCCGTCAGCGCCAGGTGTACGACCATCGCCGCCAGCGCCCACACCAGCAACGCCCCCTTCGCATGCAGCTCGAGCGGCGCATCGAACACCACGCCCTTGCCGACCTCACGTGCGTGGGCGACCACATCCCGCTCCGGCCCGAACCAGACGCCGATCCCCCAGGCGACCAGCGACCCGAGCAGCCCGCCCAGGGCGAGGCCGACCACGGGCGCGATCCCGCCCCGCCGGAGGAACCAGAAGACGAGCGCCGCAGCCACTGCTCCGAATGCGAGCGCAAGCAGCACGAACGTGCCGTCGGAACCGATCGCCTGCTCGCCCTCGCTGTCGCTGAGGAAGACCGCCTGGTTGTCGGAGACCAGCGGGACGCGCGGCGCCAGCCACAGCCACAGCAGTCCGAGCGCGACGCCGGCCACCGTCAACAGGACGGTGATCAGGGCTGCCCGCCGCAGGTCCGCCCGAAGGTCGTGTTCCTCCTGCGACTCCGGGAGCATCCCGGGGTGGGAGCCATCGCCCTTCGGCGGGATGTGCCAGGGATCGTTGGGCGAGGGCCGGTGGGGCGGCGTCAGAGGTGCAGTCACCCTGCCATCGTGCCAGGCGTCCCTGTGTCGCGCCTCACCGGACCGCTGCCCTGCGGTACGCCCAGGTCGCCACGGCCAGCGAGAGAACGCCGACGACCGCGCAGACGCCGAGATCGAGGGCGATGACCGCCCAGTCGGGATGGGCGCCGAACGACCGGGACAGGGCCTCCACCCCGTACGTCGAGGGCAGCAGATCGCGGGCCCAGCCGATCGGCGCGGGCATCCGGCCGGCGGGCAGCACCCCGAGCAGCAGCGCCGCCGACATGCCCAGCTGCCCGAGCAGCGTGGCCAGCTCCTGCCGGGGTGCGAGCAGTCCGAGTGCGGCGCCGAGCCCGGAGAGCGCGGCCCCGGAGAGCGGGATGACGGCGACCAGCACCCACAGATGGGTCATCGGCAGCTGGAAGAGCACGCTCCCGGTGACCGCGGTGACGATCGTGCCGGGCACGGTGAAGGAGGCGTACGCCCCGGCCGCACCGAGCACCACCGCGGCGGGCGGCACCGGCAGGGTGGCGTAGTGGTCCAGCCCGCCGCTGGCCCGCAGCTGCCCGAAGTACTGGGCGAGCAGGTTGAGCGCGACGAAGGCGACGACGAGGACGCTGGATCCGGCGACCACGGCCCGTGCCTCCGAACCACCGTCGACGACCCCGCGCATCAGAATCATGATCCCGATGGACTGGAAGGTCGCCACGAAGAGCAGCGGGATCCGGGCGACCCTGGCCCGGGACAGCTGGGCGCGGTAGACGGCGGCGAGCGAGGGGAACAGCTTGGCGCGCGGCGCGAGCTGCGCGACAACGGCGCCCGCGCCGTCCTCGGCGGGGGAAAGTCTTTCGGTCACCGGCTCGGCACCGGCCACCTCTGCAGGAACAATGCTCGTCACCTGGCGCTGCTCCTGTTCGGTCCCTGCCCGGCCCTGCATCCGTACCCGATCACGCCGGTCACGCCTTCACCAGCCCCTGCGTCGTATTCCCGCCGAGCGCCAGATAGACATCCTCCAGGCTCGGCGTCGCCAGCGTGAAGTCGTCCAGTGCGGCGAACGCCGCCCCGCCCGTCACCGCCGCGACCGCCGCGCGCGCCTCGTCCGGCCCGAGCCGCAGCACCCAGCGGCGCCCGGACTCCTGGGCCAGGGCGCGCAGGGCGGCCACTTCGGGTACGTCCAGGGGCGCGCGTTCGCGCCACACGAGCTCGACCCGGACCTCGCCCGCGACGCGCTCCTTGAGCCCGGCCGGGGTGTCGCAGGCGATGACCTTGCCGCGTTCGATGACGGCGACCCGGTCGAGGACGGTCTCGGCCTCGATCACGTTGTGGGTGACCAGCAGCACCGTCACACCGCGCTCGGCGCGCCGCCGGTCGACGGCGGCCCAGACTGCGCGCCGGGCGACGGGGTCCATCCCGGTCGTCGGCTCGTCGAGGACGAGCACCGGGCGCTCCCCGACCAGCGCCGCGGCAAAGCAGGCGAGCCGCCGCTGCCCGCCGGAGAGCTTCTTCAGGGGGCGTGCGGCGATGTCGGTGAGGCCGAGCTCGTCGAGTACGGCGTCGCGTGCGGCGCGGGCGTCACGTACCGCGAGCCCGCGCAGCCGCCCGGTGGTCTCGGCGGCGAGCGACACGGTCAGCTCGTCGAGGGCGGTGGACTCCTGCCCGAGGTAGCCGATCAGCCGGGAGGCGCGCTCGGGGTGGCGTACGAGGTCGTGGCCGAGCATCTCGACGCTGCCGGAGTCGGGCCGCATCAGCCCGGTGAGCTGCCGGACGAGAGTGGACTTGCCGGCTCCGTTGGGCCCGAGCAGTCCGAAGATCTCGCCGCGCCGGACGTCGAGGCTGATCCCGTCGGTGGCGCGCACCTCCGGGGTGGCGGGTGCGCCGCGGCGGCCGCGGGCGGCGGGATAGGTCTTGACCAGATCACGCACCGCGCACACGGTCCCGGTCGCCGTCTGCGCCTGTGCTGTGCCCGTACTCACGAGGTATGAGGGTACGGGGTCGGATGCCCCGTATTGCGCCCGGGGCTGCCGGACTACTCCGCCGCGGGGGCGTGTTCGGCCGCCGCACGTACGTCGATCTCGCGCCAGAAACCCGCCCGGATCGCGTACCGGTCGTGTTCGTCGATCTGGTCGTCCTTGTGGGCGAGCAGGCCGAACCGTGCCGCGTACCGCAGCAGCTCGCCGTCGATGCGGTGCGGGATACGCGGGTACATGGTCGACAGCTTCTGCAGATGGACGGTCTCGGGCAGCCGTTCCATCCAGCGCCGGGCAAAGACCTGGCCCACCTCGAAGGGGTCGCCGCCGACGGTGGTGATGTCCTCCTCGCGGTCCGCCCAGCGCTGCTCGGCGGAGGTGAGCTGGGCGAGGGTGGGCAGGGACGCGGTCTCGGCGGGTTCGCCGAGCTGGCCCCCGCGCTCCACCCAGCCCTTTTCCGAAGACCAGCGCAGGGTGGCGCTCGCCGGGGGCGGGGCGGCGTGCGCCGGCAGGGCGCCGGGGCCGCGGAGGCTGCCTGCCAGATCCTTCGGGGTGGGGACGCCCCTGCCGCCGTGCGCGACCGGGGCGTGCACGGTGTCGTTGACGGCCGGCTCCGCCGCGCCGTTGCGGGCGGCGGCCGCCTGGGCCTCCGAGGCCCGCTCGGCGGAGGCTGCGAGGGCCGCCTCGGGCAGCGGTGCGGAGAGGATCGCGGCGATCTCGGGGCGGGGGGCGGGCGGCGGGGCGCAGCTGCCGCCGTTGTCCTTGGCCCGTACGGCCTGGGTGATCCAGGCCCGGTCGAGCACCCTGCGTTCGTCGGCTTCGGCCACCAGGTCCTCGGACTGGTTGTAGTCGCCGTCGGCGGCCTGGACCGCCCACAGATGGACGGCGACGCCGTGTTCCTTGGCGGACATCAGTCCGGGCAGCAGATCACCGTCGCCGGTCACCAGGACCACATCGGAGCAGGCGCGGTTTCTGGCCAGCTCGGTGAGTTCGGCGTGCATCGCGGCGTCGACGCCCTTCTGCGCCCATCGCCCGTCACTGCGGGTGAGCGCCCCGAGCCTCACGGTCACCCTGGGCATGACCCGCAGCCTGCGGTGTTCGGGCTGGGGTACGCGGTCGGGGGCCCCGTCGAACCAGTAGATCCGCAGCAGCGGCTGCGCCGTATCGGCCTCGGCTCGCTCGCGCAGGCCCTGGATCAGCGCCGCATGGTCGACGGTGATGCGGGAACGGGCGGGCTCTCCTGCCAGCAGACTCGCGGCTGCTCCCAGCAGATAGCCGGCGTCCACCAGGACGACGCAACGGTCCACGCGTTCCACCCTCTTCCAGAAATCGGGAATGGGTTTTGCTCAGGGTTTCCTTCGAGTCTGCCCGACAGCAGGGGGCTTGACGGCCGGAACTCGATCATCGGCGTGGCGGATCGGTAAATCGGCGCATGATACCCCTTTACTACGCACGGTAATGATCCAACATGCGGGCTATATCCTGATATGTGAGTCTGACAGCGGTCCTGGCCCCGAGATTCCGCACAGGAGGAACACCATGGCCAAGAACAAGAACCGCAAGCAGAGCAGCCAGCAGGACCGCGTGTCCGCCGCGGAGCGCGGTGCGGAGGAGGCGAAGTCGACGGCTTACGAGTCGCAGATGAAGCCCCAGTCGCAGGCCCAGGGCAGCCCTGCTGATGTTGCCCGTAAGCACCAGCGGCGATTCGGCCACAACTGACCTGTTTTTCCCCGGTCCGGCCTGTAGCCGGTAACCGGAGAGGGGCGCTCCCGCCTTCGCGGGGCGCCCTTCCTGTGTGTGCGGTGGCGAGTGCGGTGGTCGCTCAGCCGGCCAGGCAGGACGGGCCGAGCAGCACCTTCAGGTCGCCGAAGAGCGCCGGGTCCGGCTGGACCCGGTGCCGGTCCAGCCGCAGGACGGTGGTCTTCCGGGGGCCCTGGAGCTTGATCCGCACCTCGGTGTTGCCGCGGTGGTTGCTGAGCACCTCGCCGAGGCGGGCGACCATCGGCGGCGTGATCTTGACCGTGGGGATGGTGAGCACCACCGGTGCGTTGGTCCCTACCGACGAGAGGTCGGGGACCTGCATCTCCATGGCGACCAGCCGCGGGATGTCCTCGCGCTTGTCGAGCCGTCCCTTGACGAAGACGACGGTGTCCTCGACGAGTTGGGTGGAGACCAGCTGGTAAGTGGCGGGGAAGAACATGCACTCGATGGAACCGGCCAGGTCCTCCACCGTGGCGATGGCCCAGGCGTTGCCCTGCTTGGTCATCTTGCGCTGGAGCCCGGAGATGATGCCGCCGATGGTGACGATCGCGCCGTCGGCGTGTTCGCCGCCGGTGAGCTGGGAGATCGCCGCGTCGGACTTGTCGGACAGGACGTGCTCGATACCGAAGAGGGGGTGGTCGGAGACGTACAGCCCGAGCATTTCGCGCTCCTGGGCCAGCAGATACGACTTCTCCCACTCGATGTCGGAGAACTCGACGTCGAGCCCGAAGCCCGGCTCGTCGCTGTCCTCCTCGCCGCCACCGAAGAGGTCGAACTGTCCCTCGGCCTCCTTGCGCTTGACCTGCACCACGTTGTCGATCATCGGCTCGTGGTGGGCGACGAGGCCCTTGCGGGTGTGGCCCATCTCGTCGAAGGCGCCGGCCTTGATCAGTGATTCGACGGTCCGCTTGTTGCAGACGACCGCTTCGACCTTGTCGAGGAAGTCGGGGAAGGAGCTGTACTTCCCCTTCGCCTTGCGGCACCGGATGATCGAGTCGACGACGTTCTGTCCGACGTTACGGATGGCCGTCAGCCCGAAGAGGATGACGTCGTCGCCCTGGGCGGCGAAGTTCGACTCGGACTCGTTGACGTTCGGCGGGAGCACCTTGATGCCCATGCGACGGCACTCGTTGAGGTAGACCGCGGACTTGTCCTTGTCGTCCTTGACCGAGGTCAGCAGCGCCGCCATGTACTCGGCGGGATAGTTCGCCTTGAGGTACGCCGTCCAGTAGGTGACCAGGCCGTACGCGGAGGAGTGCGCCTTGTTGAACGCGTACCCGGCGAACGGGACCAGCACGTCCCACAGGGCCTGGATCGCCGCGTCGGAGAAGCCGTTCTTCTTCGCACCCGCCTGGAAGAGCACGAAGTTCTTCGCCAGCTCGTCGGCCTTCTTCTTGCCCATCACGCGGCGCAGGATGTCGGCCTCGCCGAGCGAGTACCCGGCGACGATCTGGGCGGCCTTCTGCACCTGCTCCTGATAGACGATCAGGCCGTAGGTCAGGCCGAGCGTCTCCTTGAGCGGCTCCTCCAGCTCCGGGTGGATCGGAGTGATCTCCTGGCGGCCGTTCTTGCGCTCGGCGTAGTTCGTGTGCGAGTTCATGCCCATCGGGCCCGGCCGGTACAGGGCCGAGACGGCGGAAATGTCCTCGAAGTTGTCGGGCTGCATCTGGCGCAGCAGGGAGCGCATCGGGCCGCCGTCGAACTGGAAGACGCCGAGCGTGTCACCGCGGCACAGCAGCTCGTACGTCTTGGGGTCGTCCAGCGGGACGGAGAGCAGCTCCAGCTTGACGCCCTTGTTGGCCTCCACCATCTTGACGGCGTCGTCCATGATGGTGAGGTTGCGCAGGCCGAGGAAGTCCATCTTCAGCAGGCCGAGCGACTCGCACTGCGGGTAGTCCCACTGCGTGATGGTGACGCCGTCGGTGTGCCGCACCCAGACCGGGGCGTGGTCGACGATGGGCTCGCTGGACATGATGACGCCTGCGGCGTGCACGCCCATCTGCCGGACCAGTCCCTCGACGCCCTTGGCGGTATCGATGACCTTCTTGACGTCCGGCTCGCTCTCGTACATCCCCCGGATCTCGCCCGCCTCGCTGTAGCGAGGGTGCTTGGGGTCGGTGATCCCGGAGAGGTCGATGCCCTTGCCGAGGACGTCGGCGGGCATGGCCTTGGTGAGCCGGTCGCCCATCGCGTACGGGTAGCCGAGGACGCGGGCGGAGTCCTTGATCGCGTTCTTGGCCTTGATCTTGCCGTACGTACCGATCATGGCGACCTTGTCGGCGCCGTACTTCTCCGTCACGTACCTGATCACTTCGACGCGCCGGCGCTCGTCGAAGTCGATGTCGACATCGGGCATGGAGACACGCTCGGGGTTCAGGAACCGCTCGAAGATCAGCCCGTGCTCGATCGGGTCGAGGTCGGTGATCCCCATTGCGTACGCGACGATCGAACCGGCCGCGGAGCCACGGCCGGGGCCCACCGCGATGCCGTTGTTCTTGGCCCACATGATGAAGTCGGCGACGACGAGGAAGTATCCCGGGAACCCCATCTGGATGATGACGTCCATCTCGTACTCGGCCTGCTTCTGCCGGTCCTCGGGGACGCCGCCGGGGTAGCGGCGGTTCATGCCGACCCGGACCTCTTCCTGGAACCAGGTGATCTCCGTGAAGCCGTCCGGGATGTCGAACTTCGGCATCAGGTCGCGCTTCTCGAACATCCCGGTGGTGTCGATCTGCTCGGCGACCAGCAGCGTGTTCGCGCACCCCTGCTGCCAGGCGTCGGAGGAGTCGACGGCGTACATCTCGTCCGTCGTCTTCAGGTAGTAGCCCGTGCCGTCGAACCGGAAGCGGTCCGGGTCGGAGAGGTTCTTGCCGGTCTGGATGCAGAGCAGCGCGTCGTGCGCGGAGGCCTCGCCGGCGTACGTGTAGTGCGAGTCGTTCGTCACGAGCGGCGGGATGTTCAGCTTCTTGCCGATTTCGAGGAGCCCGTCACGGACCCGGCGCTCGATCTCGATGCCGTGGTCCATGAGCTCCAGGAAGTACTTGCCCTCGCCGAAGATGTCCTTGTAGTCGGAGGCCGCCTGGACCGCCTCGTCGAACTGGCCGAGCCGCAGCCGCGTCTGCACCTCGCCGGACGGGCAGCCGGTGGACGCGATCAGACCCTCGGACCACTGGGCGATGGTCTCCTTGTCCATCCGCGGCCACTTCTGCAGCCAGCCCTCGGCGTACGCGTCCGAGGAGAGCCGGAAGAGGTTGTGCAGACCCGTCTTGTTCGACGCCCAGATCGTCTTGTGGGTGTAACCACCGGAACCCGAGACGTCGTCGCGCTTCTGGTGCGGCTGGCCCCACTGGATCTTCCGCTTGTGCTTGCGCGACTCCGGGGCGACGTACGCCTCGATGCCGATGATCGGCGTCACCTCGGCCTTCTTCGCCTGGTGGAAGAAGTCGTACGCCCCGTGCAGGTTGCCGTGGTCCGTCATCGCGATGTGCGACATGCCCATTTCATTGCAGGCAGCGAACATGTCCTTGAGCCGCGCGGCACCGTCCAGCAACGAGTACTGGGTGTGGACGTGAAGGTGCGTAAAGGGCGGCTTGGTCACGGCGTCGGGCCTCCGGGGAAACAAGCAATGACGGACTGGGGGGACAGCGTGGAAGTCTACGTCTCCGGACTGACAGCCGAGGGGCACTCCCGGGTACCGTCGCGCGTTGAGGGGTCGGAGACGCCCGTCCCATTTGTCATGAACGCCAGGTACCAGGAGGCACCCAGAAATGTCGGAAGCGCAGACCGGCGCAGCGCAGCGCGGGGAGCAGATTCTCGAGGTTTTCGACACCGCTTTCGGCCAGCTCCTGGCCGCGGACCCGGCGGCCTTCCGGGTCAAGTTCCGCAAGATGGCGGGCTCGGCGTTCGCCTTCTACCGAGGCACGGCGTGCCTGTTCTACAACGACCTGGAGCGGGAGCGGCACGGCGGCCCGTACCTGGACGACCGGACCGGCCGGGTGTGGATCCACGGCGATCTGCACGCGGAGAACTTCGGCACGTACATGGATGCCAACGGCCGGCTGATCTTCAATGTGAACGACTTCGACGAGGCGTACGTCGGCCCGTTCACCTGGGACCTCAAGCGGTTCGCCGCCTCCGTCGCCCTGATCGGGTACGCGAAGGCGCTGGGTGACGACCAGATCAGTGAGCTCGTCCGGGTCTACGCGGCGGCCTACCGCGAGCGGATCCACGCGCTCGCAACAGGCGCGAAGAACGACGAGGTGCCCCCGTTCACGCTGGACACCGCCGAGGGCCCGCTGCTGGGCGCGCTGCGCGACGCCCGGTCGCTGACCCGGTTCTCGCTGCTCGACTCGATGACGGAGATCCGGGACTTCGAGCGCCGGTTCGCGGCGGGCGGCGGCGCGATCGATCTGGACGCGGCGACGCGCTACAAGGTGCTGGCCGCGTTCGACGGCTATCTGGAGACGCTGCCCGAGTCGAGCCTGACCCGCCCCGACTCGTACCGGGTGAAGGACGTCGTCGGCCGTCGCGGCATCGGCATCGGCTCGGCCGGGCTGCCCTCGTACAACATCCTTCTGGAGGGCAACAGCGACGCCCTGGAGAACGATGTGGTGATCTACATCAAGCAGGCGCAGACCCCGGCGGTCTCCCGGCACATCACCGACGCGGCCGTGCGCGACTACTTCCAGCACGAGGGGCACCGCACGGTCATCTCGCAGCGCGCCCTGCAGGCCCACGCCGACCCGTGGCTCGGCTGGACCGAGCTGGACGGTTCCGGGCAGCTGGTCGCCGAGGTCTCGCCGTACGCGGTCGATCTGGACTGGTCCGACATCGACGAGCCGGAGGAGATCGCGGCGGTCATCGCCGACCTCGGCCGGGCGACGGCGACGATGCACTCCGCGGCGGACGACGAGAGCGGCCACTCACTGGTGCCGTTCTCCACCGAGCGGGCGATCGACGCGGCGATCGCGGCGGACGAGGAGGGCTTCGACGGGCTGCTGGTGGACTTCGCGCACAGCTACGGGGCCCGGGCGCGCGCCGACCACCAGATCTTCGTGGACCTCTTCCGCAACGGCCGCATCCCGGGGCTGTGAGCCTCCTCACCGAGCGGTGCCCCCTTTAGGGGTCGCTTACAGGTTCACATGGCACACTCTCCGGCGATGGAGATATCAGGGACGCAGCTCAGAGTCGTTCGCGCGGCGCTTTTCACAGCGCTCGTCGTGACGCTCTCCGCTGCGTCCCATGTGCTGCTCTCCCAGGTCCCGCTGCCGCTGACGGTCGTCGCCGCACTGGCCGGTCTCGTCTTCGCCGTGGCGTACGCGCTGGCCGGCCGGGAGCGCGGCTTCGGTGCGATCGCCGGACTGCTGGTGCCGCTGGAGCTGACCGCCGACACCGTCTTCACCACCGGCCAGCACCTCTGTTACGGCGCGGCGGGCGGCCCGATCGCAGGCCCGTTGCGTTCGGTCGGCGTGGACGTCCTGTGCGGCGGCGATGTCGGTGCCGGGTCCGCGCAGCTCGGCCGCGTCGGCTCGGTGGGCACCCCGCTGGCCTCGGTGACCGGACCCGGGCACGGTGCGGCCGCCCTGCTGGCCTCCCCGGGCCCCGCCGTGCCGTGGCTGCTGCTGGCCGCCCATGTGACGGTCGGTCTGCTGGCCGCGGCCTGGCTGCGGCGCGGCGAGTCCGCGCTCGCGGGTCTGCTGCGGGCGGTCGCCGCCACCGCGTTCCGGCCGCTGCTGATCGCGGTCGCCGTGGTGGGCACGGCCCGTCGCTCCGTACGCCGTGCCGCTCGGCCCGCGCCGTACGGCCCGCACCTTCTCGCGCACGCCCGTCTCCTCGTGCACTCCGTGGGACGGAGGGGACCGCCGCGCTCGGCCTGCGCCACCGCCTGAGCGCGCCAGTCCCTGACGACGTACGCCCCACACACCACGGAGAGAACAACCATGAGCAAGCGCAACAGCCAGGCCAACAAGGCAGCCGCCCGCGAGCGGCTGCGCGCCGAGCGCGAGCGCCAGGCCAAGAAGGACAAGGTCCGCAAGCAGGTCGTCGTCGGCCTCTCGGTCGTCGCCGTGCTGGCGGTGGCTGGTGGCGTCGGCTACGGCGTGATGCAGCTGAACAAGCCCTCCCAGTGGGAGGCGGCCAAGGACGCGAAGAACGTCACCGCGCCGAAGAACACGTCGGGCACCAACGGCACGACCGTCGTCGTCGGCAAGTCGACGGCGAAGAAGACTCTCGAACTGTACGAGGACTCCCGCTGCCCGATCTGCGCCCAGTTCGAGCAGACCGTCGGTGAGACGGTGCACAAGGACGTCGACGCGGGCAAGTACAAGATCAAGTACATCGGCGCGACATTCATCGACAACAGCGACAACGGTGAGGGCTCCAAGAACGCGCTCAGCGCGCTGGGTGCGGCGCTGAACGTCAGCCCTCAGGCGTTCCTCGACTACAAGTACGCGCTCTACTCCGCGAAGTACCACCCGGAAGAGGCCGACGACAAGTTCGCCAAGGACTCGTACCTCATCGAGGTCGCGAACACCGTGCCCGAGCTGAAGGACAACAAGGCGTTCCAGAAGGACGTCAACGACGGTACGTACGACAACTGGGCGATGAAGATGTCCCAGACGTTCGACAAGAGCGGCGTCCAGGGCACCCCGACGCTGAAGATGGATGGCAAGACGCTCACCGGCGAGGGCACCAAGAACGCCCCCATGACCGTCGCCGACTTCAACACCGCGATCACCAAGGCCCTGAAGGGCTAATTCCGGACAGCGGCTTCCCGACGGGCAGGCGAACTTCCTTTGTTCGCCTGCCCGTTCGCCGTACTGGTCAGTAGGGTTCTGCTCCGTGACCAGTCGACACCTTTCTTCGCCTCTCTCCGCTCCCAGCCGCCGCACGCTCGTGAAGGCCGCTGCCGCCACCGCTGTCGTGGCCCCCGTGCTCGGCGCCGCCACCGGCGCACGCGCCGCCGACGGACCCGCCTTCCTGCACGGCGTCGCCTCCGGCGACCCACTGCCCGACGGCATCCTCCTGTGGACCCGCGTCACCCCCACCCCCGACGCCGCGCCCGGCTCCGGCCGCGGCGCCGACACAGCGGTGCGGTGGGAGGTCGCCGAGGACAAGGAGTTCGCCCGGATCATCGCGCAGGGCTCCACCGTCGCGAGGGCCGCGTCCGACCACACCGTCAAGGCCGACGTGCGGGGCCTGGCCCCGGCGACCACGTACTGGTTCCGCTTCTCGGCGGGCGACGGCGGGGCGGTACGGTCCCCGGCCGGCCGCACCCGTACGGCTCCGGCGGCCGGTGCGGCCACCCCGGGGGTGCGCTTCGGCGTGGTGTCGTGCGCCAACTGGGAGTCCGGCTACTTCTCCCCGTACCGTCATCTCGCCGCCCGCGCCGACCTCGACGCGGTCCTCCATCTCGGCGACTACATATACGAGTACGCGTCGGGCAGTTACCCGGACGCGAAGTACGTCGTGCGTCCGCACGAGCCGAGGAACGAGATCCTCACCCTCGCCGACTACCGGACCCGGCACGGCCACTACAAGACGGACGCCGATCTGCAGACCCTGCACGCCACGCATCCGGTGATCGCGATCTGGGACGACCACGAGTTCGCCAACGACGCGTGGTCGGGCGGGGCCGAGAACCACACGCCGGGCACGGAGGGCGCCTGGGCCGACCGGGCGGCCGGCGCCAAGCAGGCGTACTTCGAGTGGATGCCGGTCCGCGCATCGACCGAGGGCACCGTCTACCGGCGGCTGCGCTTCGGCAACCTGGCCGATCTCCACCTCCTCGATCTGCGCACCTTCCGCTCCCAGCAGTCGACGGTCGGCAACGGTTCGGTCGACGACCCCGACCGCACGATCACCGGCCGGGCGCAACTGGACTGGCTGAAGTCGGGCCTGGCCGGTTCGGACGCCACCTGGAAGCTGGTCGGCACGTCGGTGATGATCTCGCCGGTCGCGTTCGGTTCCGTACCCGCCCATCTGCTGGAGCCGCTGGCAGGGTTGCTGGGGCTGCCCAAGGAGGGGCTCGCGGTCAATGTCGATCAGTGGGACGGCTACACGGACGACCGCAAGGAACTGATCACGCATCTGCGGGACCGGTCGATCACCAACACGGTCTTCCTGACCGGCGACATCCACATGGCGTGGGCCAACGACGTACCGGTGAAGGCCGCGACGTACCCGCTCTCGGCATCGGCCGCCACGGAGTTCGTGGTGACGTCGGTGACCTCGGACAACCTCGACGACATCCTGCATGTCGCACCGCAGACGGTCTCCGTGCTCGCCGCGGCGGCGGTCAGGGCCGCCAACCGCCATGTGAAGTGGGTGGACATGGACTCGCACGGCTACGGCGTCCTCGATGTGACCGCCGAGCGCTCGCAGATGGACTACTACGTGGTCTCCGACAAGACGAAGCGGGACGCGACCGCGGCCTGGACGCGCTCGTACCGGACGCTCAGCGGCACGCAGAAGGTCGAGCCGGTGGACCGCCCGGTGCTCTGAACATCCATTTCCAGCCATGCCGGACCATGTTGACGGCGCATTACATCGCTACGGCGGGTGGCGCGTTCCTCTGCTCCAATGGGGGCACACCACCCGCCGGGGTAACGCGCGACGTTACGTCCGTATCTCAAACTCTGGAACGCACAGAAATAATTCTTCCCGTTCCCCCGGTTTGCCCCACGAATGATTGGGCCTGATCGGTTCTCCTCAACATGTGACATGCGCACGTAATCTCCCGGCGGCGGGTGAGGAAATTCCTCCCCCACACATCCGCGAGGAGTCTCTGTGCGCACTCTTGCCCGTATATCGCCGCGTATACGTAACCGTGCGATCGGCACCGCCATCCTGGCCGGAACCCTGGCCCTGGCACCGCTCTCCGCGCCCACCGGCTCAGCCGCCGCCAAGGTGTCCTCCGCCTCAGCCTCTGCCGAGAAGTGCGCGAGCACCGACGCGACCGCGCGCCAGGCCCGCCCCTCGGGCACCAAGCACGCCGCGGAGCCCAACGAACTCACCGCGACCCAGGCCAAGGCCATGGACACGCAGTTGAAGGAGAGACTCGCGGACCGCCGGGTCAGCGGAACCACCCTGGCCGCCGGAGCGACCGTCCCGGTCTACTTCCACGTCATCCACTCCGGCACCACCGGCAAGCTCACCGCCGGTGACATCAGCAGCCAGATGAACGTGCTGAACGCGGCCTACAGCGGCCAGGGCACCGGCAACACCGACACCGGCTTCCAGTTCTCGCTGGCCGGCACCGACTACACGGACAACGCCGCCTGGTACAACCTCTCCTCGGGCTCGTCCGCCGAGAGGGCCATGAAGACGGCGCTGCGCAAGGGCGGCAAGAACGCGCTCAACGTCTACACCGCCAACCTCGGTGGCGGGCTGCTCGGCTGGGCCACCTTCCCCAGCTCGTACAACTCCAGCCCGAGCATGGACGGCGTGGTGATCCTCGACGCCTCGCTGCCGGGCGGCTCGGCCACCAACTACGACGAGGGCGACACCGCCACCCACGAGGTCGGCCACTGGATGGGGCTGTACCACACCTTCCAGGGCGGCTGTAACGGCAACGGCGACTACGTCTCCGACACGCCCGCCGAGAAGAGCGCCGCGTTCGAGTGCCCGACCGGACGCGACACCTGCACCAACAAGACCGGGGTCGACCCGATCCACAACTTCATGGACTACACGTACGACTCCTGCATGTACCAGTTCACCGCGGGCCAGGTGCAGCGGATGAGCGACAGCTGGGCCGCGTACCGCGCCTGATCCACGGTCGGGGCCGCCGGGGCCCCGCACACCGTCACGGTGGCGGGGCCCGGGTCCGTCTACAGGGTGGCGAGAAAGCCGAGGGAGACCTTCCAGGTCAGCTCGGCCGCCGACGCGTCGTAGTCCGGCAGATCCGGGTCCGTGAAGAGGTGGCCGGCCCCGGGGTAGCGGTAGACCTCGACATCGGCGCCGGTCCGCTGCATCTGCAGATACCAGGAGTTCAGCCAGTCGTGCGTCTCGAACGGGTCCGGGTCGGCGACATGCAGCTGTACGGGCAGCTCGTCGACCGACGCGCTCTCGGCGATGTCCGACGTGCCGTGGAGCAGCAGCAGTCCGCGCGCCTTCTCGTCACCGAGGGCCAGGGTCTGGGCGGTTGACGCGCCGAAGGAGAAGCCCGCGTAGACCAGGCCGCGCTCGGAGTAGGGCGCGGCGGCCAGCACGGCGCGCCGGAGCAGTTCGTCCTTGCCCACCTCGTCCTTGAAGGCCATGCCTTCCTCGACGGTCTCGAACGTGCGCCCGTCGAAGAGGTCGGGCACGTGCACCTCGTGCCCCGCTGCGCGAAGCCGGGCGGCGGCCGCGTGCACCGCGGGGCGCAGGCCGTACGTCGAGTGGAAAAGCATGATGTTCATGGGAGCAATGGTGCCAGGTGCGGCCGACAGTACGGCGAACGACAACACCGCGGGCGGCGGCCCGCGACACGACGGAAGGCGCTGTCGTCAGCGCAGGCTCCGAACGTCCAGCTGACGCAGCACCCGGTCGACCACCTCCGGATCCGTCCCCGTCTCGCTGCGCGCCGACAGCACCGCATGGCGGGCCGCGGACATCATCTCGCGCTGGATCCGGCTGACCGCCCGGAGCCGCTCGGCACGCTGCGCGTACGCCTCACGCCGGTCCTCGTCGACCATCTCGGGGCTGATCCGCGCCCCCACGTCGTACGCCAGTCGCAGCAGTCGCTCCACCACCTCCTGCGGGAACTCCTCGACCTCCTGGATCTCCCTGAGCCGCTGCCGTGCGGCCTTCGCGGCGCGGATCGCGAGGTCCCGTTCCAGTGCCGCCTCCGCGTCCGTGTCCGCGCGGACGCGGAGCTTCCGTACCAGCCACGGCAGGGTGAGCCCCTGGAAGACCAGGGTCGCCATGATCACTGCGAAGGCGATGAAGACGATCTCGTCGCGGCCGGGGAAGGGCTTCCCGTCGTCCGTCTTCAGCGGGATCGCGAGGGCCAGCGCGACCGTGGCCACGCCGCGCATCCCGGCCCACCACATGACGACGGTCTCGCGCCAGCTGGCGGGGAGCTCCTCGCTGTAGTCGCGGCGGCTGTGCAGCCGCTTCGCCAGCCAGGTGGCGGGCAGCAGCCAGAGCAGCCGTACGCCGACGACGACCGCGACAATCACCAGACCCCAGCCGGTCATCTGCCAGGCGCGGCCGTCCGACACACCGAAGACATTGCGTAGTTCGAGGCCGATCAGGCCGAACGCGACCCCGGTGACAAGGGTGTCGACGATCTCCCAGAAGGTGCGGCCGGTGAGCCGGCCCAGCACGTCGTCCGCGTCGGCGGTGTGTTCGGCGAGGAAGAGCGCGGTGGTGAGCACGGCGAGCACGCCCGACCCCTGCAGCTCCTCCGCGAGGACGTAACTCACGAACGGCACCAGCAGGGTCAGCCCCACCTGGAGCGTCGCATCGCCGAGCAGGCCCATGAGTTTGATGGTCAGCCAGCCGAGCGCGAGACCGACCGCCACGGCAACCACCGCGGACAGGACCAGCAGCCCGAAGGCGTGCGGCAGCGAGAAGGTGCCGCTGACCGCTGCGGCGATCGCCACGTGGTAGAGCACGATCGCGGTCACGTCGTTGAACAGCCCCTCGCCCTCCAGGACGGAGACGAGCCTGCGCGGCAGCCCGAGCGATCCCGCGACGGCGGTCGCGGCTACCGGGTCGGGCGGTGCGACGAGCGCGCCGAGCGCCACGGCGGCGGCGATGGGCAGCCCGGGGACGACCGCGTTGGCCACGGCGGCGACGGCTGCCGTCGTCACGAAGACCAGGGCCACGGCCAGCAGAAAGATCGGGCGCCTGTTGGCGGCGAACTGCCGCCAGGAGGTGCGCTGCACGGAGGCGTAGAGCAGCGGCGGCAGCAGGGCGGGGAGAATGATCTCCGGGGGGATGTCCACATTCGGCACGAAGCCGATGAATGCCATGGCCACCCCGGCGAGCGTCATCAGTACCGGCGCCGGCAGCCCGAGACGCTCCCCCAGTGGCACCGTGACCACGGCTCCGAGCAACAGAAGCAGGAGCAGTGCCATCTGGTCCACGATGTGCCCTTCCGGAGCGCTCCTGGTGGACGCGGACCGCGCCGGGATCTGCCGGGCCGGCGCGGACGTGTGCCGGGGTACCGTGCCGGTCCGGTCCGTACGACGGGGGCGGTGCCTGCTGTCAGAGAGTGCGGCGCATCGCCCGGTGGGCGATCCCCGCATCCGCGAACTCAGGGCCGTACGCCACATACCCGAGCCGCTCGTAGAAGCCGAGCGCGTGTGTCTGGGCATGCAGGTCCACGGCGACGAGACCGAGCCCGCGGGCCGCGTCCTCGATGGCCCCGACCAGCGCCACGCCGACCCCGAGACCGCGCGCCCGCTTGGCCACCGCGAGCCGGCCGAGCGAGCCGACGGTGAGGTCGCCACCTGTCTTGGCGGCCACCCCCGCACCGTGCAGCAGCCGTCCCGTACCGAGCACCGAACCGTCCGCCGCGACGGCGACGACATGCACCGCGTCCGCGTCGTAGGCGTCGTACTCGATCTCCTCGGGCACGTTCTGCTCGCCGACGAAGACCTCCTTGCGGACCTGGAAGCAGGCCGCGAGGTCGCTCTCGTCGACGGCTATACGGGTGGTGTACGGGGCCGGGGTGCCGGTGGTCATTCGCTCTCCGCCGCGATCTTGTCCAGCGCGTTCTGCAGGTCGTCCGGGTAGCTGCTGGCGAACTCCACCCAGCTGCCGTCCGCCGGGTGCTCGAAGCCGAGCCGGACCGCGTGCAGCCACTGCCTCGTCAGCCCGAGACGCTTGGCCATCGTCGGGTCGGCGCCGTAGGTCAGGTCACCCACGCAGGGGTGGCGGTGGGCGGCCATGTGCACGCGGATCTGGTGAGTGCGGCCGGTCTCCAGCTTGATGTCGAGGAGGCTGGCCGCCCGGTACGCCTCGATGAGGTCGTAATGCGTCACGGAGGGCTTGCCCTCGGCCGTGACCGCCCACTTGTAGTCGAGGTTGGGGTGACGCCCGATGGGGGCGTCGATCGTGCCGCTCATCGGGTCCGGATGGCCCTGGACCAGCGCGTGGTACTTCTTCTCGACGACGCGGTCGCGGAACTGGCCCTTCAGCAGCGTGTAGGCCCGCTCGGACTTGGCGACGACCATCAGGCCGGAGGTGCCGACGTCGAGACGGTGCACGATGCCCTGGCGCTCGGCGGCGCCGGACGTCGAGATCCGGTATCCGGCCGCGGCGAGACCGCCGATCACGGTGGTGCCGGTCCAGCCCGGGCTCGGGTGGGCGGCCACCCCGACGGGCTTCATGATCACGACTATGTCGTCGTCATCGTGCACGATCTCCATGCCGTCGACGGGCTCGGCGACGATCTGCACCGGAGCGGGCGCCTGCGGCATCTCCACTTCCAGCCAGGCGCCGCCCTGCACGCGCTCGGACTTCCCGACCACGGCTCCGTCCACCTGCACCTTCCCGGCAGCGGCCAGCTCGGCGGCCTTGGTGCGGGAGAAGCCGAACATCCGGGAAATGGCGGCGTCGACACGCTCGCCTTCCAGACCGTCGGGCACGGGCAGGGTGCGGACCTCGGGATACGTACTCACCTGTCGAGTATGCCTTGCCCCCGCTAGTCCTTGTGCACGGTGCCGTCGGGGTCCAGGCCCCTGAAGGAAAGGATCACGATCAGGATGCCGCCGCAGACGATGGCGGAGTCCGCCAGGTTGAAGACGGCGAAGTGCGCGGGGGCGATGAAGTCCACCACCGCGCCCTTGAAGACGCCGGGCGAGCGGAAGATCCGGTCGGTGAGGTTCCCGAGCGCTCCACCGAGCAGCAGACCGAGGGCGATGGCCCACGGCAGGCTGTAGAGCTTGCGGGCGAGCCTGGCGATGACCACGATCACAGTCGCCGCGATGACGGTGAAGATCACCGTGAATGCCTCGCCGATGCCGAACGCGGCGCCCGCGTTCCGGATCGCGTCGAACCGCAGCCAGTCGCCGAGGACCTCGACGGGCTCGTGGTGCTCCAGCTTCGCGACCACGATCATCTTGCTGATCAGGTCGAGCAGGTAGGCGAAGACGGCCACGGCGAAGAGCACCGTGATCTTCCGCTTGCTCTTGCCCCGGACCTCGCCCTGGACCTTGTCCCCGGCGCCCTCGGTCCCCTCAGCTCCAGGGATGTCCGGCGTACCGATGATGCGCTCCGCCTCTGCCACGTGAGTCCCTCAACCTAGGTTCCTGACCGAAGACGAGAGTACGACACGCCCCCCGTGGATCAGCCGCGGCGCTCCTGCTTCTGTTTGTCCTCGACGCAGAGAGTGGCCCGGGGGAACGCCTGCATGCGCGCCTTGCCGATCGGCTTGCCGCAGATCTCGCACAGTCCGTACGTCCCCGCGTCGAGCCGGGCCAGCGCCCGCTCGGTCTGCTCCAGCATCTCCGTGGCATTGGCGGCGAGCGCCATTTCGTGCTCACGGGTGATGTTCTTCGTGCCGGTGTCCGCCTCGTCGTCACCGGCTCCGTTGCCGGAGTCCCTCATCAACCCGGCGAGCGCGACCCCGGAGGCCTCCAGCTCACTGCGCAGCCGCATGATCTCGCTGGTCAGCTCGGCCCGCGCCTCCGAGACCTCGTCCGGCGTCCAGGGGTCCTCGCCCGGCCGTACGGCCAGTTCCCCGGGTGCCGTCGCGGCGGCCCGGGCGGGCGGTACGGGCGCCGCGCCCTTGCCGGCCGTGCGGGTCCGGGCTGCGCTCTTCTTGGCTACCACCGTGTGGGCTCCCGTCTCCTCGGCGGCCTCGGCCGCCCCCGTGTCCGCCGCAGCGGTCTTCTTCGAAGCCTTCTTGACCGCGCTCTTCTTCGCAGTGGCCTTCTTGGCCGGAGCCTTCTTCGCCACGGCCTTCTTCGCTGCCGACTTCTTGGTCGCCGCGCTCTTCGCCGCGGCCTTCCTCGGACCCGGATCCGCGGTCTGCGAGCCCGCCTCCTCGGTCGTCGCCTCGGCCGCCGCGCCCGTGGATCTCGCTGACGCCGATTTCTGTTCGGCGGTCTTCTTCGCCACCATGGCCGCGGCCCCTTCACATATTGTGATCTTGCACGCGAATCGTGCTGGGACGATAAATCGACCCCAGCCCGGCGGCAACGGGGCACGCCGCCGGATCGCCCCTCCTCGTGCCGGATCACCGCGCGCCTGAAACCGTTGTGCCCAGCTCCCCGCCCGGTAATCCGTCTCCCGGCCCCCGCCAGGACTCCGTACGACCCGTCGCGCCATTCGGGTCACGGTCGCGCCCCCTGGATAAACCGGTCGGCCGTCGCCCGTACGGGCCCGTACACTGGCCCCAGCGAGAGGCATGGATGGGACGAGTAGCGTCGTAGGCAGCCAGGAGCGACCCGGGGACGGTGAGAGCCCGGGGGCGAGCGCGTCGTGAAAATCACCCGGAGCCGTCGGAAGAACGCCGCAAGGCAAGTAGAACCGGCATCGCGACCCCAATGAGGGGGCCACGGGCACACACCCGGGGCCAAGGAGGGTGGTACCGCGGGAGCCGGCACGGTTCTCGTCCCTCCGACGGAAGTGGAAAACGTCCGCCGGAGGAATCTCGCCCATGACATCGCCGCAGTACCGCCAGGTACCCGCCCAGGTCGACCTTCCCGCGCTGGAGCACGCCGTGCTCGACTTCTGGCGCGAGAGCAAGGTCTTCGCCAAGAGCCTCGAACAGTCCGAGGGCCGCCCCGAGTGGGTCTTCTACGAGGGCCCGCCGACCGCCAACGGCATGCCCGGCGCCCACCACATCGAGGCCCGCGTCTTCAAGGACGTCTTCCCGCGCTTCCGCACCATGCAGGGCTACCACGTGGGCCGCAAGGCCGGCTGGGACTGCCACGGACTGCCGGTCGAGCTCGCGGTCGAGAAGGAGCTGGGCTTCAACGGCAAGAAGGACATCGAGGCGTACGGCATCGCCGAGTTCAACGCCAAGTGCCGCGAGTCCGTGACCCGCCACACCGACGCGTTCAGCGAGCTCACGACCCGAATGGGCTACTGGGTCGACCTGGACGACGCGTACCGCACGATGGACCCGTCGTACGTCGACTCCGTCTGGTGGTCCCTGAAGGAGATCTTCAACAAGGATCTGCTGGTCCAGGACCACCGCGTCGCCCCGTGGTGCCCGCGCTGCGGCACCGGTCTCTCGGACCACGAGCTGGCGCAGGGTTACGAGACGGTCGTCGACCCCTCGGTCTTCGTACGCTTCCCGCTGACATCCGGCCCGTTGGCCGGCGAGGCCGCGCTGCTGGTCTGGACGACCACCCCGTGGACACTCGTCTCCAACACCGCGGTCGCCGCGCACCCCGACGTCACATATGTCGTCGCGACCGACGGCGAGGAGAAGCTCGTCGTCGCCCAGCCCCTCCTGGAGAAGGCACTCGGCGAGGGCTGGGAGCTCACCGGCCAGTCGTTCACCGGCCGCGAGATGGAGCGCTGGACGTACGAGCGCCCGTTCGCCCTCGTGGACTTCCCGGCCCCGGCGCACTACGTCGTCAACGCCGAGTACGTGACGACCGAGGACGGTACGGGTCTGGTCCACCAGTCCCCCGCGTTCGGTGAGGACGACCTCAAGGTCTGCCGCGCCTACGGCCTGCCGGTCGTGAACCCGGTCCGCCCCGACGGCACCTTCGAGGAGAACCTGCCGCTGGTCGGCGGCACCTTCTTCAAGAAGGCCGACGAGGCGCTCACCGAGGACCTGGCCGCCCGCGGCAAACTCTTCCGCCACGTCCCGTACGAGCACAGCTACCCGCACTGCTGGCGCTGCCACACCGCGCTGCTCTACTACGCGCAGCCGTCCTGGTACATCCGTACGACCGCCATCAAGGACCGGCTCCTCGAAGAGAACGAGAAGACCAACTGGTTCCCGGACTCGGTCAAGAACGGCCGCTTCGGCGACTGGCTGAACAACAACGTCGACTGGGCGCTGTCCCGCAACCGCTACTGGGGTACCCCGCTCCCCATCTGGCGCTGCGAGGACAACCACCTCACCTGCGTCGGCTCCCGCGCCGAGCTCACCGACCTCACCGGCGCCGACCAGTCGGACCTGGACCCGCACCGTCCGTTCATCGACGCGATCACATTCACCTGCACGCACGAGAACTGCCAGCTGGAGGCGTACCGCGTCCCGGAGGTCATCGACGCCTGGTACGACTCGGGTTCGATGCCGTTCGCGCAGTGGGGCTACCCGTACAAGAACAAGGAGCTCTTCGAGAGCCGCTACCCGGCGCAGTTCATCTCCGAGGCCATCGACCAGACCCGCGGCTGGTTCTACACGCTGATGGCCGTCGGCACGCTGGTCTTCGACAAGTCGTCGTACGAGAACGTGGTGTGCCTGGGCCACATCCTCGCCGAGGACGGCCGCAAGATGTCCAAGCACCTGGGCAACATCCTCCAGCCGATCCCGCTGATGGACCAGCACGGCGCGGACGCGGTCCGCTGGTTCATGGCGGCGGGCGGCTCCCCCTGGGCGGCGCGACGCGTGGGCCACGGCACGATCCAGGAGGTCGTGCGCAAGACCCTCCTCACGTACTGGAACACGGTCGCCTTCCAGGCCCTGTACGCCCGTACGTCGAACTGGGCGCCGTCCGCGGCCGACCCGGCCCCGGCGGACCGCACGGTCCTGGACCGCTGGCTGCTCAGCGAGCTGAACGCACTGGTGGACCAGGTCACGCAGGCACTGGAGGGCTACGACACCCAGCGTGCCGGCAAGCTCCTCTCCGCGTTCGTGGACGACCTGTCCAACTGGTACGTGCGCCGCTCCCGTCGCCGCTTCTGGCAGGGCGACAAGGCGGCGCTGCGCACCCTGCACGAGGTCGTCGAGACGGTCACCCGGCTGATGGCCCCGCTGACCCCGTTCCTCACCGAGCGGGTCTGGCAGGACCTGGTCGTCCCGGTCACCGTGGACGCCCCCGAGTCGGTCCACCTCTCCAGCTGGCCGAAGGCGGACCTCACGGCCATCGACCCGGCCCTCTCCACCCAGATGGCGCTGGTACGCCGCCTGGTCGAGCTCGGCCGGGCCACGCGCGCGGAGTCGGGCGTCAAGACCCGCCAGCCGCTCTCCCGGGCGCTGGTCGCGGCGGCGGGCTTCGACGCGCTCTCCCCCGACCTGCACGCCCAGATCACCGAGGAGCTGAACGTCTCCTCGCTGGCCTCCCTCTCGGAGGTCGGCGGCTCGCTGGTCGACACGACGGCGAAGGCGAACTTCCGGGCGCTGGGCAAGCGGTTCGGCAAGGGCGTCCAGGCGGTCGCGAAGGCCGTGGCGAACGCCGACGCGGCGGCACTCTCGCTGGCCCTGCGCGAGGGCACGGCGTCGGTCGAGGTGGACGGCGAGCAGGTCACCCTCTCCCCCGACGAGGTGATCATCACCGAGACGCCGCGCGAGGGCTGGTCGGTGGCGTCCGACTCGGGCGCGACGGTCGCTCTGGACCTGGAGATCACCCCGGAGCTGCGGCGCGCGGGGCTGGCCCGTGACGCGATCCGGCTGATCCAGGAGGCCCGCAAGAACAGCGGCCTGGACGTCGCGGACCGCATCGCCGTCCGCTGGACGTCCACGTCGCCGGCGACGGTGGAGGCCCTGACCGAGCATGCGCCGCTGATCGCGGACGAGGTGCTGGCGCTCGACTACGCGGAGGGCGAGGCGGACGAGGCGTACGGCGCCCCGTTCGAGGACGAGGGCCTGTCCCTCACGTTCCGCCTCCGCAAGACGGAGCAGTAACCCGCACCGGAGCAGGGGGCCCGGCCGGAAACATTCCGGCCGGGCCTTTTTGCTGCTCCGCAATCGCCGGAGGGGCCGGCTCCTCAGGCTCGTCGGCGACTGCGGCGCGCGGTCCGGGGCGGGTAACGCGACGGGGCGGGGACAAGGATCGCCGCAGGCGTACCCGCACCCCCATCCGCTGCACACGGAAAAAGGGCCGGGCCCCGGGGAAATCTCCGGGGCCCGGCCCTCAGCCTGCCGACGGCTACGCGCTCAGCGCGCGCGAGCCGCTCAGTTGTCGTCCTCGTCGATAAGGAACCCACGCATCGGCGACGGCGCCTGCTGCATCGGCTGCGGCGCCTGCGGCCGCACCGGTGCCATCGGCTGGGTCATGGCCGGCGACATCTGCTGCTGGCCACCGTACGACGGTCCGGCGCCCATGGACGGGTTGCCGCCCATCTGCGGGCCACCGTGACCACCGTGGTTGCCACCCATGGTGTGTCCCATGGCACCGGCCGGAGCCAGCGAGGGCGACGGCGGCAGCGAAGCGGCAGCCGGGGTCCGCGGCGGGGCCAGCGAGTCGTCGGCCTGGGTCTCCAGCTGACGCAGCTGGCTCTCCAGGTAGGACTTCAGCCTGGTCCGGTACTCGCGCTCGAAGCCGCGCAGGTCCTCGACCTTGCGCTCCAGCGTCGCGCGGGCCGACTCCAGCGAGCCCATCGCCACGCGGTGCTTCTCCTGCGCGTCCCGCTCCAGTGCGTCCGCCTTGGCACGCGCGTCGCGCTCCAGGCCCTCGGCACGGCTCCGCGCCTCGCCGACGATCTTGTTGGCCTCGGAACGGGCCTCCGCGATCGCCTGGTCGGCTGTCTGCTGTGCGAGCGAAAGGACACGGGCGGCGCTGTCGCCACCGGGTCCCTGACCGGGCTGCTGCATCTGCGGCGGCTGCATCTGCTGCATCTGCTGCATCTGCTGCGGCGCGTGACCCATGGGACCGCCCATGGGGCCGCCCTGCATCGGGCCGGGGCCGTGCTGACCCTGAGGGCCGGGGCCGTGCTGACCCGGACCGTGACCGCTGGGACCGGCGGGCAGCTGCGGAGCACCACCGGGCAGCTGGGGGGGACCCATCTGCGGGGGCTGCTGCTGGACCGGCGGACCCGATATGGCGGCGGGCACGGGTGCCCCGGGCCGGTCCTGCGGCTCCGGCTTCCGCATGCCCTGCTGCTGGTTCTGCGCGGCGGCACGCGTGGCGGCGGCCAGCTTGGCGCGCAGGTCCTCGTTCTCACGGAGCAGGCGGGTCAGCTCGGACTCGACCTCGTCCAGGAAGGCATCGACCTCGTCCTCGTCATAGCCTTCTCGGAGACGGACGGTCGTGAACTGCTTGTTCCGCACGTCCTCGGGGGTCAGCGGCATCTCTTCTTCACCTCTACGTAGTCGTCGGCAGTCGGCAAGACCGTATCGTTCACAGCCTGGTCACAATCGCGATCAGGATGTAGACGATGATCATCAGAACGAAGAAGGACAGGTCGAGTGCCACGCCCCCGAGACGCAGCGGCGGAATGAACCGCCGCAGAAGCTTGAGCGGTGGATCGGTGACAGTGTAGGTGGCCTCAAGAAGCACCACCATCGGCTTGCCGGGCTGCCATGAACGTGCGAACTGGAAGACGTAGTCCATGACCAGCCGGAAGATCAGCACGATGAGGAAACACATCAGCGCGATATAGACAACCTGCAGTGCGACGCCCATTTCGCGCTTCCCTCTCCCCTGGCTCTCGTAGCTCCGGCCTCACGGCCGGGGTCGTTCCCGGTGTCGTGTTCTCAGCTCTGGTTGAAGAATCCGCCCTCAGCGATGCGGGCCTTGTCCTCCGCCGTGACATCGACGTTAGCAGGCGACAACAGGAACACCTTCTGCGTCACCCGTTCAATGCTGCCATGGAGACCGAAGACAAGTCCTGCCGCAAAGTCGACAAGTCGCTTCGCGTCCGTATCGTCCATCTCCGTGAGATTCATGATCACCGGAGTGCCCTCACGGAAGTGTTCCCCGATGGTACGGGCCTCGTTGTAGGTCCGGGGGTGCAGCGTGGTGATCCGGTAGGGCTCCCGCTCGGACACGACCTTGGGCATGATCACCGGTGCGTTCTTCTCCATGTTGGGGCGTTCAGGTGTGATGGATGCCACGGGCGCGATTCGGGCGGGTCGCACGCTCTCCGCCGAGATCTGGACGGGCTCCCGCTGCGCGGGGGGCTGCACCACTCGTACCGGTTCGTCCCGCTCGCGGTCCCGCTCCACCTGATGCGCGGGCTGGTGCCGCCGCCGGTCACGCTCCGGCTCCGGCTCGGGTTCGAATTCGTCGTCGGGGTCGAACCCCGGACCGTCGTACCCATCGTCCTCCACGAGGCCGAGGTAGACCGCCATCTTGCGCATCGCGCCGGCCATGCTCTGAGTCCTCCGCTCTGTGGTGGATCGGAACCTGTCACCAAGTGCCCGCGATCCACTCAGGCCTGCCCGCCAAAGGCGGGAATGACCATATTTTCTGCTGTGGTCCGACTTGCTTGGCGACGTTACCCGAGCCCGGGTCGGACTCCGAGTACCGCAGTACCGACGCGCACATGTGTCGCTCCGGCCGCAACCGCTTCCTCGAGGTCCGCGCTCATCCCTGCAGAGACCATGTTCGCAGCCGGATGGTTCCCGCGCAGGCGGGATGAGAATTCCATCAGCCGGTCGAATGCCGCGCGTTGCCGCCCGGCGTACGGTCCGGCGAGCGGGGCCACGGTCATCAGACCGTCGAGCCGGAGCCCCGGAGCGGCGGCCACCGCGTCGGCCAACTCCTCGATCCCGTCCGGCGCGACGCCGCCCCGGTCACCGCGCCCGCCGCTCTCCGCGTCGAGGGCGACCTGGATGAGACACCCGAGTTCACGCCCGCCACGCACGGCGGCGGCCGAGAGGGCCGTGACCAACTTGGTCCGGTCGACCGACTGCACGACATCGGCATAACTCGCCACAGAACGAACCTTGTTCGTCTGCAGTTGTCCGACAAAGTGCCATGTGAGCGACAGATCCGCACAAGCGGCTGCCTTGGGTGCCGCGTCCTGGTCACGATTCTCCGCGACATGACGCACACCGAGTTCATGCAGGATCCGCACATCGCTCGCGGGATAGGTCTTCGTGACCACGACGAGGGTCACTTCTTCCCTTTTGCGACCGGCGGCGACACAGGCGGAAGCAATACGTTGCTCCACCTGTGCCAGATTTTCAGCGAGTTGGGTTCTACGGTCCGTCATGCCCTATCAGTCCAACCAGACATATCCGGCGAGCCGCCCGGTGGTGCGGTCGCGGCGGTACGAGAAGTGGTCGCCCGATTCCAGGGTGCAGGCAGGCGACTTGTGCCGGTCCCGCACCCCTAGGGCTTCGAGTTGGGCATGGACCCCGGCGGTGACATCCACGGCCGGCGTCCCCCAACTGGTCTCGGACCACGATCCGGGAACCGCCTCGGCGACCTCGGACCGCATTGCCGCCGGGACTTCGTAACACCGTCCGCAGACGGCCGGGCCGGTGTGCGCGGTAATTCGGGAGGGCTTCGCGCCGAGCGCCACCATGGCCTCGACCACCGCGGGAACGACTCCGGCGACCAGACCGGGGCGGCCGGCGTGTGCCGCTGCCGCGATCCCGGCGACCGGGTCGGCGAGGAGTACGGGGGTGCAGTCGGCGGTGAGCACAGCGAGCGGGAGTCCGCGTCGCGCGGTCACCACCGCGTCCACCGCGGGAATCTCGGAACCGTCCGGCCAGGGTCCGTCGACCACCGCCACGTCCCGCCCGTGCACCTGGTTCATCCAGACGACCTGTGCCGGGTCGAGACCGAGGCCTCGGGCGGCGCGCTCGCGATTGGCGAGAACGGCGGCGGAGTCGTCCCCGACCGCGCCGCCGAGGTTGAGCTCCCCGTACGGAGCGGCGCTCACCCCACCCCACCTGTCGGTGAAGGCGAAGTGAGCGCCACCCCCCGAGGACACGGAGGACACTGCGGTCACTGCGTGGTGCCGGCCTATCACTTCAAGAAGTCCGGAACATCCAGCTCTTCGGCCTGGGTGTCCTGGTAGGAGGGACGGGCCGGCGGGACGTGCGGCTGGGAGACCGGCGACATCGAGCTCTCGTTCGCCACCGGCACGGACTCGGCCGGGGCCTCCTCGCGCACGGGCACGGAACCGAGCCCGCCGGACTGGCGCACCGGCTCGGCGGACCGGACCGGCGGAGCCTGCTCCTCGCGCTTGCCGGCACCCGCACCGAGGACGTTCTCGCGACGCGCCGGCGGCTGTCCGCCGTCGAAGCCCGCAGCGATCACGGTGACCCGCACCTCGTCGCCCAGTGCGTCGTCGATGACCGCACCGAAGATGATGTTCGCCTCCGGGTGGGCCGCCTCACTCACCAGCTGGGCGGCCTCGTTGATCTCGAAGAGACCGAGGTCGCTGCCGCCGGAGATGGAGAGCAGGACACCACGGGCGCCGTCGATGGACGCCTCCAGGAGCGGCGAGGAGATCGCCATCTCGGCCGCGGCCACCGCGCGGTCGTCACCGCGGGCCGAGCCGATGCCCATGAGCGCCGATCCGGCCTCGGACATGACCGACTTGACGTCGGCGAAGTCGAGGTTGATCAGACCCGGGGTGGTGATGAGGTCGGTGATGCCCTGGACACCCGAGAGCAGTACCTGGTCGGCCGACTTGAACGCGTCGAGCACGCTGACCTGACGGTCCGAGATGGACAGCAGTCGGTCGTTGGGAATGACGATGAGGGTGTCGACCTCTTCGCGGAGCTCGGCGATGCCGTCCTCCGCCTGGTTCGCGCGACGCCGGCCCTCGAAGGTGAACGGGCGGGTGACCACACCGATCGTGAGGGCGCCGAGCGAGCGAGCGATGTTGGCGACGACGGGCGCGCCGCCGGTGCCGGTGCCGCCGCCTTCTCCGGCGGTGACGAAGACCATGTCGGCCCCCTTGAGGACCTCCTCGATCTCCTCACGGTGGTCCTCTGCCGCTTTACGACCGACGGCCGGGTTGGCCCCGGCGCCGAGGCCGCGGGTGAGTTCACGGCCGACGTCGAGCTTGACGTCGGCGTCGCTCATCAACAGGGCTTGCGCATCAGTGTTGATCGCGATGAACTCGACGCCCTTGAGACCGACCTCGATCATTCGGTTGATGGCATTGACACCACCGCCGCCGACACCGATGACCTTGATGACTGCGAGGTAGTTCTGCGGTGCTGCCACGTCGAAGGCCTCTCGCCTCGAGTTACGTGTCGTCGCTTCGCGGATCTCCCGCGGCGACGACTGATGCCGATTGGGGCGGTCCGAACGCCGACCCAAACCCTAACGTTGAAGTTTAGGGTTACCAGTGTGTCTGCTTCTTGGACTCTTCCGAACAGGACACTAAGTCGACAAGTGGCGCACGTTCAACGAACACGCCGAACCTCCCGTTTTTCTTTTCACCCTATGTGATCACCCGTAGCGCTGACCAACCAGGGTGCTGGCCAGGCCAAATGCGCGTCAACTGCCCGACACCGCGGGAGCGGTGGGTGCACTCAGGTCGAAGTGTCCCGCTTTGGGAGCCGCTTTCATGAGAGCGGTGAGGACTCTTGCCTTCACCGGCCCCTCTTCGCCGCTGCCCCAGACCACCGTGCGGTCACCGGTCAGCTCCAAGGAGATCGAATCGTACGAGGTGACCCGCACGACCCGGGTGTCCTTGGCGACTGCAACGGGGAGTTCGCCCGCGACCCGGACCGCTTCCCGCACCAGCCGGCCGCTGCCGAAGCGGCGCAGACTCGCCGACTGATCGGGGGTCAGTTCGAGCAGCGGTACGCGCTTCGGCGCCCTGTCCACCGTGGCGAAACGGACACCTTCCACGTCCACTTCAATGAACTTTGTGTCCTTTTTCATCAACAGGACCGGTTTGCGTTCGGTCACTTTAAGTCCGATGCCGTGCGGCCATGACCGTACGACATCCACCGAGTCGATACGAGGCAACTTCTGGCGCAACCGGTCCGCGATGGCGTCCGTGTCCACGGAGACCATCGGGGCCCCGATCGGCACCGCGGCGGCGGCCTCCACCTCGGCCGGGGTCAGTACGTCGACACCGGTGGTCGTGACCTGTTCGGCCCGGAACCAGGACGAGCCGTAGAGCGCCCAGACGGACCCTGAAACGAGCAGCAGGACGCCGACGGTGATCACGGTCAGCAGTCTGCGCCTGGTGGGGCGCGGTGGGCGGGCCGGTTCGTCCTGCTGCTGCCCTGTACCGCGCCGGGCGGTCGTCGGTCCGGCCACGCTCGCTCCTTATGCCGGGTCCGGGGGATCGCCCCCGGACCCGCCCGCCTCACGCGTTGCGGCGTGCGGCAATCGCCTCGTACACCATGCCGACGAGCAGGTCGTCGGCATCCCTGCGGCCGAACTCGGCGGCGGCGCGGGACATTTCATACAAACGGTGTGGATCCGCAAGTACCGGGAGGACATTGCTCTGCACCCACTCGGGGGTGAGCGCCGCGTCGTCCACCAGCAGACCGCCGCCGGCGTTGACCACCGGCTGGGCGTTGAGCCGCTGTTCGCCGTTGCCGATCGGCAGCGGGACGTAGGCGGCGGGCAGCCCGACGGCGGAGAGTTCGGCGACGGTCATCGCGCCCGCGCGGCAGAGCATCATGTCGGCCGCGGCGTACGCGAGATCCATCCGGTCCACGTACGGTACCGGGACGTAGGGCGGCATCCCGGGCATGTTGTCGATACGCGGCAGTTCGTTCTTCGGGCCGACCACGTGCAGGATCTGGATCCCGGAGCGCTGCAGCAGCGGGGCGACCCGCTGGATCACCTCGTTGAGGTGGCGGGCGCCCTGCGAACCGCCGGAGACCAGCAGCGTCGGCAGGTTGGGGTCGAGGCCGAACGCGTCGCGCGCCTCCGGGCGGACCCGGGCCCGGTCCAGAGTGGCGATGGTGCGGCGCAGCGGGATTCCGATGTAGCGGGCACCGCGCAGCTTGCTGTCCGGGGTGGACACGGCGACCCCGTGTGCGTACCGGGAACCGATCTTGTTGGCCAGGCCCGGCCGGGCGTTCGCCTCATGGACGACGATCGGCACCCCGGCCCGCTTGGCGGCCAGGTAGCCGGGCAGGGCGACATAGCCGCCGAAGCCGACGACGCAGTCCGCCTTGGTGCGCTCCAGGATCTGCTCGGCGGCCTTGATGGTGCCGCGCAGCCGCCCCGGGACAGTGATCAGTTCAGGGGTGGGCTTGCGCGGCAGCGGAACGGCCGGGATCAGCGCCAGTTCGTACCCCCGCTCGGGTACGAGCCTGGTCTCGAGTCCGCGCTCCGTGCCCAGGGCAGTGATTCCCACGCTCGGGTCCTGCCTGCGCAGGGCATCCGCGAGGGCAAGCGCGGGCTCGATGTGGCCGGCGGTCCCCCCACCGGCGAGTACGACATGCACCGAAATTCACCGCTCTCCGGACGGACGCTTCTTGACGCGCCGTCTCATCGTCTTCCATCTCACCCCGGGCCTCCGCATGGCCAGGGCCGCCTTCGCGGCGGGTTCCTCCCGCGCGAACGCGATCAGCAGCCCGACAGCGAACATGGTCGGCAGCAGGGCCGATCCTCCGTAGGAGAACAGCGGGAGAGGGACCCCGGCGATCGGCAGCAGGCCGAGCACCGCACCGATATTGATCACGGCCTGGACCGTGATCCAGGTGGTCACACCTCCCGCGGCGTACCTCACGAAGGGGTCCTCCGTGCGTCCGGCCACGCGGATACCCGCATAGCCTAGAGCCGCGAAGAGGGCGAGCACCGACAGCGTCCCCGCCAACCCCAGTTCCTCCCCGGTGATGGCGAAGATGAAGTCGGTGTGAGGTTCGGGCAGTTGGCCCCATTTTTCCACACTCGCACCCAGCCCGGATCCGAACAATCCGCCGGACGCCAGAGCATAGATGCCGTGCACGGCCTGCCAGCACGAGCCGTCGGGACCGGGTTCGCTGACCCCCATGCAGCTGAGGCGTGACATCCGGTTCGGACTGGTCTTGATCAGCAGGAAGGCAAGGACTCCCGCGACGGCGAGCACCCCGGCGAAGAGCCGGGTCGGCGCCCCGGCCAGCCAGAGCAGGCCGAAGAGGATCGCGGTGAGAATGATCGCAGTTCCCATGTCACCGCCGAGCATGATCAGCCCGAGGAGCATGAAGGCGACCGGGACGAGGGGCACCAGCATGTGCTTCCACTGTGTCAGCAGCCGCCTGTCCTGTTTGCGGGCGAGCAGATCGGCGCTCCAGAGGATCAGGGCCAGCTTGCCGAACTCGCTGGGCTGGAGCTGGAAGGGGCCGCCCAGATAGAGCCAGTTCTGGTTGCCATTGACCGACATCCCTATCCCCGGTACCTGGACCAGCACCATCAGGAAGACCGTACCCATGAGCAGCGGGTAGGCGAGCGCCCGGTGGAGCTTGACGGGCATCCGGGAGGCGATCACCAGCAGCGTGGAGCCGATGACGGCGGCGAGGAACTGTTTACGGAAGAAATACGTGCCGGGCTTGTCCAGCTCCAGCGCCTTGATCATCGAGGCGGAGTAGACCATCACCAGGCCGAGCACGGTGATCAGCAGGCCGGCGCCGAGGATCAGGTAGTACGCGGTCAGCGGGCGGTCCCAGGCACGGCGTGCCTGCTCGTACATCCGCCGCACACCACTGCTTCTGCGGGGGGTGCGCGGGCCGGAGCCGTCGTGGCCCCTGGAGCGCGGTACCGCGGGCCGCCGCCCGGCCCCCGCCGCCAGCCTGCCGCGCAGAGCGAGGCCGGCAGGCGCCGGGGGCCCTGCCGGGCGGGCGGAGACCAGGAGGGGCGGGGCGAACGCCCGGCTGATCGCCGCGGTCGCCCGTGAGCGGCCTGTGCCGCGCGCGGCGGAGCTCTCGTCGGCCGGCATTGTCGCTGTCCCCTCCACTGCTCGTGCCCGGGGCTGCTGCCGAAGGCCGGGGCACGCGGCGGAGCCGCCCCTACCCGGTTCTCCGGGACAGTACGGCGCGGCGGCCGGGCCCGTCAGGCGCTCTCGTCGGCGAGTGCGCGGACCGCGTCCGCGAATGCCTCGCCCCGCTTGTTGTAATTGGCGAACATGTCCATGGAGGCACAGGCCGGGGCCATCAGTACGGTGTCTCCCGGCCGGGCGAGCCGTGCCGCCTCGCGGACCGCCTCGGACATCGCCCCAGTGTCGGTCCGGTCGAGGTCGACGACCGGGACCTCGGGGGCGTGTCGCGTGAGGGCTTCGTGGATGAGTGCCCGGTCGCGGCCCATCAGCACGACGCCGCGCAGCCGCTTCGCGGCCCCGCTCACCAGCTCGTCGAAGGTGGCGCCCTTGGCGAGGCCGCCGGCGATCCAGACGATCGGGTCGTACGCCGCGAGGGAGGCCTCCGCAGCATGGGTGTTGGTGGCCTTGGAGTCGTCGATGTATGCGACTTCGGCGACGTCCGCGACATGCTCGATGCGGTGCGCGTCGGGACGGAAGGCCCGCAGCCCGTCCCGTACCGCCCTGGGCTCGACGCCGAACGCGCGGGCCAGCGCCGCGGCCGCCAGGGCGTTGGCGATGTTGTGCGGGGCGGGCGGGTTGACGTCACCGACCTCGGCGAGCTCCTGGGCCTGCTTCTGCCGGTTGGTCACGAAGGCCCGGTCGACGAGGATGCCGTCGACGACGCCCAGCTGGGACGGGCCAGGGGTCCCGAGGGTGAAGCCGATGGCGCGGCAGCCCTCCTCGACGTCCGCCTGCCGGACCAGGTCCTCGGTGGCCTTGTCGGCCGCGTTGTAGACGCAGGCGATCCGGTTGCCCTCGTAGATCCGGCCCTTGTCCGCGACGTACGCCTCCATGGAGCCGTGCCAGTCGAGATGGTCGGGCGCCAGGTTGAGGACGACGGCGGAGTGGGCGCGCAGCGAGGGCGCCCAGTGCAGCTGGTAGCTGGAGAGCTCGACGGCGAGTACGTCGTACGTCTCGTCGCCGAGCACCGCGTCCAGCAGGGAGACCCCGATGTTGCCGACGGCCGCTGTGCGCAGCCCGGCCGTCTCCAGGATCGAGGCGAGCATCCGTACGGTCGTGGTCTTGCCGTTGGTGCCGGTGACCGCGAGCCAGGGGGCCGGTTCCCTGCCGTCGTGGCCGCGCAGTCGCCAGGCGAGCTCGACGTCGCCCCAGACCGGGACGCCCGCCTCGGCGGCTGCTGCGAACAGCGGCTTGTCGGGCTTCCAGCCGGGGGTGGTGACGATGAGCTCGGTGGACTCGGGCAGGGTCGCCCCGTCGCCGAGGCGCACGGTGATCCCCTGCGCCTCCAGCTCGGCCGCCTGTGCGCGGGAACGCTCGTCGTCCCCGTCGTTGACCACGGTGACGACGGCGCCGAGGCCGTGCAGGACACGGGCGGCGGGGATACCGCTGACACCGAGCCCGGCGACGGTGACGTGCTTGCCCTGCCAGTCCTGGTTGCTCACTTGGCGGCTGCCCACCCTGCGTAGAAGAGACCGAGTCCGACGATCACGCACATGCCCTGGATGATCCAGAAACGGACCACGACAAGGACTTCGGACCAGCCCTTGAGTTCGAAGTGGTGCTGGAGCGGCGCCATCCGGAAGACCCGCTTGCCGGTCATCTTGAAGGAGCCGACCTGGATGACCACGGACATGGTGATCATCACGAAGAGGCCGCCGAGGATGGCCATCAGGAACTCGGTGCGGGAGCAGATCGCGAGACCCGCGAGCGCGCCACCGAGTGCCAGCGAACCGGTGTCACCCATGAAGATCTTGGCGGGCGAGGTGTTCCACCACAGGAAGCCGAAGCAGGCACCCATCAACGCGGAGGCGACGACCGCGAGGTCGAGCGGGTCGCGGACCTCGAAGCAGGCGTTGGGGTTGGTCAGGGTGACCGCGTTGGCGCAGGACTCCTGGAACTGCCACAGCCCGATGAAGGTGTACGCGCCGAAGACCATCACGGAGGCACCGGTGGCCAGACCGTCCAGACCGTCCGTCAGGTTCACGCCGTTGGACATGGCGAGGATCATGAACAGCGCCCAGACCACGAACAGCACCGGGCCGATCGACCAGCCGAAGTCCGTGACGAACGACAGCTTGGTGGAGGCCGGGGTGTTGCCGCGGCCGTCGGCGAACTGGAGCGACAGCACCGCGAAGGCGATGCCGACGATCAGCTGGCCGGCCATCTTCGCCTTGGCCCGCAGACCGAGCGAACGCTGCTTGACGATCTTGATGTAGTCGTCGAGGAACCCGACAAGACCCATGCCGGTCATCAGGAACAGGACCAGCACACCGGAGAAGCGCATCTGCTCGCCGGTGATCACCTTCGCCAGGACGTACGCCATCAGCGTGGCCAGGATGAAGGCGATGCCGCCCATGGTGGGCGTGCCCTTCTTGCTGCCGTGGCTGCGCGGGCCGTCATCACGGATGAACTGCCCATATCCCTTGCGGGCCAGGAGCTTGATCAGCAGCGGGGTACCGACCAGGGTCAGGAAGAGCCCGATGGCCCCCGCGAAGAGGATCTGCCTCATCGGCCGGTGACCTCGCCCTCGGTCGAGTTCTCCAGCAGTGCCTGGGCGACCTTTTCCAGGCCGGCCGACCGGGACGCCTTCACCAGCACGACGTCTCCCGCGCGCAGTTCACTGCGCAACAGGTCGACGGCAGCCTGTGCGTCGGACACGTGCACCGACTCCTCACCCCACGAACCCTCGTTGTATGCGCCCAGTTGCAGCCAGGAGGCTTCTCTGCCCCCGACCGCGACGAGCTTGCTGACGTTGAGCCGGACGGCGAGCCGTCCGACCGCGTCGTGCTCGGCGAGCGAGGCGTCGCCGAGCTCGGCCATGGGGCCGAGCACCGCCCACGTACGCCGGCCCTTCCCCATGGCGACCAGCGCGCGCAGCGCTGCTCGCATGGATTCGGGGTTCGCGTTGTAGGCGTCATTGACGAACGTCACGCCGTCCGGACGCTCGGTGACCTCCATGCGCCAGCGGGAGAGGGTGCCCGCCTCGGAGAGCGCTTCGGCGATCTCGTCTGCGGACAGGCCCAACTCATGGGCGACGGCGGCCGCGGCGAGCGCGTTCGACACGTGGTGCTCACCGTACAGGCGCATGGTCACATCGCTGCACCCGGTGGGTGTGTGGAGCGTGAAAGCGGGGCGGCCGTCGTCGGTGAGACGGACCTTCTCTCCCCGTACGTCCGCATCCGCGGCTTCGCCGAAGAGCAGCACCCGGGCCTTCGTACGGGAGGACATGGCGCGCACGAGCGGGTCGTCGGCGTTGAGGACGGCGACCCCGTCCTCGGGGAGCGACTCGACCATCTCGCCCTTGGCGATGGCGATCTGCTCGCGGCCGCCGAACTCGCCGATGTGTGCGGTGCCGACGTTGAGGACGAGGCCGATCCGCGGCGGGACCAGGCCGGTGAGGTAGCGGATGTCGCCGATGTAGCGCGCACCCATCTCGAGGACGAGGTGCTCGGTGCTCTCGGTGGCGCGCAGGGCGGTGAGCGGCAGTCCGATCTCGTTGTTGAGGTTGCCCGCGGGGAAGACGGTGGGGCCCTTGCGCTCCAGGAGCTGGGCGATCAGGTCCTTGGTGGAGGTCTTGCCCGCGGAGCCGGTGAGGGCGACGACGGCGGTGCCGAGCCGTTCGACGACGGCCCGGGCGAGAGCACCGAGCGCGGCCAGGACGTCGTCGACGACGATCGCCGGGACGCCGACGGGGCGCGCGGCCAGCACCGCTGCCGCGCCCGCCTCGACGGCGCGCTGCGCATAGTCGTGGCCGTCGACCCGCTCGCCGGCGAAGGCGACGAACAGGCTGCCTTGCTCCACCGCTCGGGAGTCGATGACGACAGGCCCGCTGACGGCCGCTGCCGGATCCGGTATGTCGTACGACTGCCCGCCGACGATATCGGCGATCTCGGCGAGGGTAAGGGCGATCACTTGGTCATCCCTGACTGTTGTTCTCGTGGGTGTGGGCGAGGTCCGGGGTGTCCTCGGGGGCGTCGTCGGCGCTCTCTTGCCCCAGGGACCGGGCGATGGCGGCGCGCAGCACCGTACGGTCGTCGAAGGGGCGTACCACTCCGTGGATGTCCTGGCCCTGTTCGTGGCCCTTGCCGGCGATCAGCACTGTGTCACCGGGCCGGGCGCGGGCGACCGCGGTGGCGATGGCGGCGGCCCGGTCGGCGTCGACCAGGACCTCGCCGCGTTCGTGGACGGGCACCTCGGCGGCGCCCGAGAGCATCGCGGTGAGGATGGCCAGAGGGTCCTCGGAGCGGGGATTGTCGGAGGTCAGTACGGCGGTGTCGGCGAGCCGGGCAGCTGCCGCCCCCATCGGTCCGCGTTTCGTCGTGTCGCGGTCGCCGCCGCAGCCGAGCACGATGTGCAGTTTGCCCTCGGTGACCTTGCGCAGGGAGCGCAGGACGGACTCGACGGCGTCGGTCTTGTGCGCGTAGTCGACGAGCGCGAGGTACGGCTGTCCGGCGTCGACGCGTTCCAGCCGGCCGGGGACTCCGGGGACGGCGGCGACCCCGTCGGCCGCGGTCTGCGGGTCGACGCCCGCGACGGCCAGGGTGACGATCGCGGCGAGGGTGTTGGCGACGTTGAACGGGCCGGGCAGCGGGGCCCTGGCGCTGATCCGCTCACCCTTGGGGCCGACAACGGTGAAGGTGGAGCCCAGCGGGCCGACTTCGACGTCCTCGGCGCGCCAGTCGGCGTCCAGGTGGCCCTCGGCGGAGAAGGTGACGACCGGAACGGACGCCCCGGTGATCAGCCTGCGGCCGTACTCGTCGTCGAAGTTGACGACGCCCCGCCGGCTGCGCTCCGGGGTGAACAGCTGGGCCTTGGCCGCGAAGTAGTCCTCCATGCCGGAGTGGAACTCCATGTGCTCCGGGCTGAGGTTGTTGAAGACGGCGACGTCGAAGACGCAGCCGTCGACCCGGCCGAGCACCAGCGCGTGGCTGGAGACCTCCATGGTGACCGCGTCGACGCCGCGCTCGCGCATGACGGCGAACAGTGCCTGGAGGTCGGTCGCTTCGGGGGTGGTGCGCTCGGACTTGATGCGCTCGTCGCCGATCCGCGTCTCGACGGTGCCGATCAGACCGGTGCTGCGTCCGGCGCCCCGGAAGCCGCCCTCGATGAGATACGCGGTGGTGGTCTTCCCGGACGTTCCGGTGATGCCGATCTGCAGGAGGTCGGCGCCCGGCCGCCCGTAGATCTCCGCGGCGAGTTCGCCCATCCGGCCGCGCGGGTTCTCGGTGACCAGCACCGGCAGTCCGGTGGCGGCGGCGCGCTCGGCGCCCGCCGGGTCGGTGAGGACCGCCGCCGCGCCGAGGCCGGCCGCCTGGGCGACGAAGTCGGCGCCGTGGAGGCGGGCGCCGGGCAGCGCCGCGTACACATCGCCGGGCCGTACCGCCCGCGAGTCATGGGTGATCCCGGTGACCTCGCCGGGTCCGGGCGATTCGACTCCCAGCCGGGCTGCCAGCTCGCCGAGGGTGGTCGGCCGGAGCCGATCCGGGCGGGGCGCTCCCGGGTAGTTCACAGGGGCGTCCTTCTGGATGGTTTGGGACTGTTCAGCGTGGGGCACGGCGGTGAGCGTACCGGGCGCACCCGGCCTCCCGCGAAGTGAGGGGGCCGCTCCCGGGTGGTTCCCGTTCCGGTTCCCGGGATCGGGGGTGATGGTTGTCACTGGCTGATTACCCCGAGTTCACTCGCCGGGCTGGAAGGACACCGGCAGGCGGGCGGACCTGCTGCCGGACGGTGCGGTCTGGAGCGTCTTCAGCGCGAACTCCATGACCTGTTTGTAGATGGGACCGCAGATCTGGCCGCCGAAGTAGCTGCCCTTCGTCGGATTCTGGATCGCGCAGTAGACAGTGATCTGCGGGTTGTCGGCGGGCGCGAAGCCCGCGAAGGACGCGGTGTAGCCGTGGTATCCACCGCGGACCGGATCGACCCGGTTGGCCGTGCCGGTCTTGCCCGCGACCCGGTAGCCGGGGATACGGGCCTTGGTACCGGTGCCCTCCTCGTCACCGACCACCGACTCCAGCATGCTCGCGAGCGATTTCGCGGTCTTCTCGCTGATCACCCGGGTCTGTCCGGGGGTGGTCGCGGGGGTGAAGCGGCCGTCGGCGCCCTTGGTGCCGCGGACCAGGGTGGGCTGGATCCGGACACCGCCGTTAGCGATCGTCGAGTAGACCGAGGCGGCCTGCATGGCGTTGAGCGAGAGTCCCTGGCCGAACGGGATCGTGTACTGCTGCGAGGTCGACCAGTCCTGCGGCTTGGCGAGGATGCCGGGCGTCTCGCCCGGGTAGTCCAGTCCGGTCGGGCTGCCGATGCCGAATTTGCGCAGGTACGAGTAGAGGACCTTGTTGGCCTCTGCCTGCGTCTTGCCGAGCTGTCCGGTGGCCAGGATGGTCCCGATGTTGCTGGACTTGGCGAGTACGCCGTTGAGCGTCAGGTACCAGGTGGAGTGGTCGATGTCGTCCTTGAAGAGCCGGTCGCCGCGGTGGAGCCGGTTGGGGACGGTGACATGGGTACCGGGGGTGGCCACGCCCTCCTCCAGGACGGCGGCCATGGACATGACCTTGCTGGTGGAGCCGGGTTCGTACACGTCCTGCACGGCCGCGTTCCCCAGCGACGCCGCGTCGGCCTGCGAGAGGTCGTTGGGGTCGAAGCCCGGGGCGTTGGCCATGGCGAGGACCTCGCCGGTCCTGGTGTTCTGCACGATCACATAGCCGCGGTCCGCCTTGGACTTCTTCACCTGGTCCGAGATGGCCTTCTGGGCGGCCCACTGGATGTCCCGGTCGATGGTCAGCTCGATGTCGGAACCGGCCACGGCCGGGACCTCCTTGGTGCCCGCGGTGGGCACCCGGCGGCCGCCGGACTGGGCGTACTTGATCTTGCCGTCCTCGCCCGCGAGCTCCTTGTCCAGCTGCGATTCGAGGCCGCCCGCGCCCTTGCCCTCGGCGTTGACGTAGCCCAGTATCCCGGCGGCCAGCCCACCGTTGGGGTAGACCCGTTTGGTGGTCGCCTCCTGGAAGATTCCGGCCAGCACGTTGGCTCCGGGGCCGCCGTTCACCCTGTCCTTCTCGGCCTTCTCGGCGAAGACGGACTTGAGGTCCTTGATCTGCTTCCAGACCTGTGGGGTCTGTCGGCGGGCCAGGACGGCGTACCGGCTCTTCGGCTTCGACAGCTTCTTCGTCAGCTCTTCGGCGTCGACGCCGAGGATGGGGGCGAGGAGGGCCGCGGCCTGCTGCGGGGCGTCCGGCGCCTTGCTGTCCTCGGGCGTGAACATCTTGGGGTCGGCGGTGATGTCGTACGCGTCGACGCTGATGGCCAGAGCGATGCCGCTGCGGTCGGTGATCTCACCGCGCTCGGCGGAGATCGTGTACTCGAGGTAGCGGTTCTCCTCGGCCTTGGCCGCGTACGCGCTGGCGTCGACGGCCTGGACCTGGAGGAGCCGGACGACGAACGCCAGCATGACGAGCGTCAGCCCCAGGCTGACCAGGCGGAGCCGGGGGCGCGGGCTGCCGAGGCGCAGCGGGCGCGCCGACGGCCCCCGCGGGGCGCGGCCGCGTGGGACCGGCGACGGGCGACGGGCGGCGGGCCGGGGACGGCCGGAGCCCGCTGCGGCGCTGCGGGGGCGTGCGGGGCCGGGGACCCGGCGGCGCGGCGGTTCCTTCGAGGGCACTGCGTCACCTGCCGGGGCTGGTCGAGGACTGGTGTGCCGGGGTAGGCGGTTGCGCGAGCGGGACTGCCGAGGTGCTGGGCTTGGTGGCGAGCGGGGCTGCCGAGGTGCTGGGTTTGGTGGCGGGCGGGGCCGGGGACGTGGCGGAAGCGGACGGCGCGGCCGGGGGCGGTACGGATTTCGACGGCGAGGCACCGGCAGGCGGCGCGGCCGCGGGCGCCCGGGTCCGCTGGGCGACGGCCTCGGAGGGGACGCCGCGGACCGTACCGTCCGGGTTGAGGAAGGCGGGACTACCGCCGGGCACCATGCCGAGCTCGCGGGCCCGCCGCTCCAGTGCGTCCGGCTCGGAGCGGCCGTCGACGTCGCGCTGGAGGGCCTGCTCCTCGTCGGTGAGATCAGTGGTCCGCTTCTTCAGTTCGCTCAGCCTGAACGATCCCTCGTTGAGTGCGGAGTTCAGCAGCAGCAGGGTGATCAGGCCGCCGCCGAGGAGCAGCACGACCAGCAGGACGAAGGGCGTACGGGCCGCACTGCTGGACCCGGAGGGCATCAGCCGGGCCAGCCGCGCGGCCCGCCCCTTGAGCTGTCCGGCCGGTCCGCTCACCGCGTCACCTCGGCCTCTCCCGGTGCCGTACCGGCTGCGCTCATCGCTCCTCCTCGCGGATCCGCTGGGCGCCGCGCAGCCGGGCGGGGGCGGCGCGCCGGTTCTCGGCGACCTCCTCCTCCGTGGGCAGCTCCGCACCGCGGGTCAGGAGCTTCAGCCGCGGCTGATAGCGCTCGGGGACGACGGGCAGTCCGGGCGGCGCCGTATTGGCCGCGCCTGCCGCGAACACCTGCTTGACCAGCCGGTCCTCCAGCGAGTGGTACGACAGGACGGCGATCCGGCCGCCCACGGCGAGGGCCTCCACGGCGGCCGGGATCGCCCGCTCCAGGACGGAGAGCTCGCCGTTGACCTCGATGCGCAGCGCCTGGAAGGTCCGTTTGGCGGGGTTGCCGCCGGTGCGCTTGGCGGCCTGCGGCAGTGAGTCACGGATCAGCTCGACCAGCCGGGCGCTGTTGCTGAACGGTTCCTTCTCCCGCTCGCGCACGATCGCGGAGACGATCCGCTTGGCCTGCTTCTCCTCTCCGTACGCACGCAGGATCCGGACGAGCTCGCCCGGCGGGTAGGTGTTGAGGACCTCGGCCGCACTGATGCCGGTCGTCTGGTCCATCCGCATGTCGAGCGGGGCGTCCTGGGCGTACGCGAACCCGCGGTCGGCCTCGTCCAGCTGCATGGAGGAGACCCCGAGGTCGAACAGGATGCCCTGGACCTTGGGGACGCCGAGCCGGGCGAGCACCTCGGGCAGCTCGTCGTAGACGGCGTGCACCAGCGTGGCCCGGTCACCGTACGGGGCGAGCCGCTCGCCGGAGAGCCGCAGCGCCTCCTTGTCCCGGTCCAGCGCGATCAGCCGGGCGGACGGGAAGGCGGCGAGGAGGGCCTCGCTGTGGCCGCCGAGACCGAGGGTGCAGTCGACGACCACGGGCTCTTGCGGACTCGGCACCTCCAGAGCCGGGGCCAACAGGTCCAGGCATCGCTGGAGCATCACCGGGACGTGTCGGGTCTGGCTCATGCGCCCTCTCAGGCTCAGGTCCCGTGTGGCTGCACGTACGGCCTGGTCCCCGCCCGCTCGGAAGGGGAGGTCCGCCGGCGCCGGGGAAGTGGCGTCGGCCGACCGGCGAGCGGGAGAGGGCCGGGCCGTACGTACGCCGCGCACACAGGGGAAATCTTCGGAATGTGCAAGGTGTCGGTAACTTCCCGTCACTTTAGTCCACCCTGCCATTCGATCGATTCCCGATCAATCAACCCGGTAGCGCGTCGGCCCGCCCTCTCTTCACTCGGTCGAGTGAGCTGGCCAAGGCCTGTGGGTTACCTCACAACAAGCCTCGTTGACGTTCTTTGTCCCTTCTCACAGCACGCCAGGGTGATCTGCGAGAGCTAACGTCATATCCATGTCGACTTCCGCGCAGTCCCCTGCTCAGCACCCCGCACCCGCTGCCGGCCGGGCCCGCACCGGCGGTACGGTCACCGACCGCCTGGTCGAGGCGAACATCAGTTACGCGGCCGAGTTCGACGATCCCGGCATGGACGCGCGGCCGGTGCTGCAGGTCGCCGTGGTCGCCTGCATGGACGCCCGGCTCGACCTCCACGACGCGCTCGGCCTGGCGCTCGGCGACTGCCACACCATCCGCAACGCGGGCGGCGTGGTCACCGACGACGTCATCCGCTCGCTGACCATCAGCCAGCGGGCGCTCGGCACCCGCAGCGTCATACTCATCCACCACACCAACTGCGGCCTCGAGTCGATCACCGAGGAGTTCCGCCAGGAGCTGGAGGCGGAGGTCGGCCAGCGGCCGGTCTGGGCGGTGGAGGCGTACAAGGACGCGGATCAGGACGTACGGCAGTCGATGCAGCGCGTCCGCACCTCGCCGTTCCTCCCGCACACCGATGACGTCCGCGGCTTCGTCTTCGACGTGACCAGCGGCTTGCTGCGCGAGATCCACCCCGTCAGCTGACGCTCGCGAGTTTTTTCCGGGCACCGAAAGTACCCCCGACCCTGACATTTCGCACCCACTTATCCACAGGCGAGTGACACGAAGCGGTAACGGCAACAAGAATGCGGGTGTGACATCCCACCGGACCGTTCCGGAGGGTGTTCGTTTTTCGGGGTGGCCGGGCCAACTACAGCGCATCGGCCCGTGAATGGGGTATCCCCTGCTCCTTGAGAGCGTGGGGCAGGGCCGAGGAGGGCCGGGTGACGACCTATGACGATCGAGCGAGCCTCACAGATCTGACGACCACAGCGGAGCGGGTGCGCAGGTCGGTGGAGGCTGTGATCGAGGGCAAGCCTGAGGTCGTTCGGCTTTCGCTGACCGTGTTGCTCGCAGAGGGGCATCTCCTCATCGAGGATGTCCCCGGGGTGGGCAAGACCATGCTGGCCAAGGCGCTCGCGCGGTCGATCGACTGCTCGGTGCGGCGCATTCAGTTCACACCGGACCTGCTGCCTTCCGACATCACCGGTGTGTCCATCTTCGACCAGCAGCGGCGCGAATTCGAATTCAAACCGGGCGCGATCTTCGCCCAGATCGTGATCGGCGACGAGATCAACCGCGCCTCGCCCAAGACCCAGTCCGCGCTGCTGGAGTCGATGGAGGAGCGCCAGGTCACCATCGACGGGCACAGTTACGAACTGCCGGACCCGTTCATGGTGGTGGCCACCCAGAACCCGGTGGAGATGGAGGGCACGTATCCGCTGCCCGAGGCCCAGCGCGACCGGTTCATGGCCCGGGTGTCGATCGGCTATCCCAGCGCGGAGGCCGAGCTGCAGATGCTCGATGTGCACGGCGGGGTCTCGCCGCTCGACGATCTGCAGCCGGTGGCGCACGCCCACGACATCGTGAAGCTGATCGAGGCGGTACGGACGGTCCATGTGGCCGAATCCGTGCGGCGGTACGCGGTGGAGCTGGTCGGGGCCACGCGTGTCCACCCGGATCTCAGACTCGGCGCCTCGCCGCGCGCCACGTTGCATCTGCTCCGCGCGGCAAAGGCCTCGGCGGCGCTGAGCGGGCGGGACTACTGCCTGCCCGACGATGTGCAGGCGCTGGCGGTCGCGGTGCTCGCGCACCGGCTGCTGCCCACCGCGCAGGCCCAGTTGAACCGTCGTACCGCGGAGCAGGTCGTGCTGGAGATCCTGCAGCAGACGCCGGTGCCGACCGCGGGTGGCGGTGCGGCCGTCCCGGCGCCGCCGCAGCACCAGCCGGGCCCCGTGATGTACGGCCGGCAGCAGCCGCCCGGCATGCGGCGGGTGTGATGGCAGCAGGGGGGCCGGCCGCGATGAACGACGGCGACGACAAGGGCGGGCTGCGGGCCGCGCTGGGCGGGCTCACCACACGCGGGCGGTCCTTCCTCGCGGCCGGGATCGCGGCTGCGGTCTGCGCGTATGTGCTGGGCCAGGGCGACCTGTTGCGGGTCGGGCTGCTGCTCGCCGCGCTGCCTCTGGTCTGCGTGACGGTGCTGTTCCGCACCCGCTACCGGGTCGCGGGCACCCGGCGGCTCTCCCCGTCCCGGGTGCCCGCGGGCACCGAGGCGCGGGTGCACCTGCGGATGGAGAACGTGTCGCGGCTGCCCACGGGGCTGCTCATGCTGCAGGACCGGGTGCCCTATGTGCTCGGGCCGCGGCCGCGGTTCGTGCTGGACCGGGTGGAGGCGGGCGGCCGACGCGAGGTGTCGTACCGGGTGCGGTCGGATCTGCGCGGGCGGTATCCGCTCGGACCGCTGCAGCTGCGGTTGAGCGATCCGTTCGGGATGTGCGAGCTGACCCGCTCGTTCAGCGCGTACGACACCCTGGTCGTCATCCCGCGGACCGAGCCGCTGCCGCCGGTCCGGCTGGCGGGCGAGGCCTCCGGGTACGGCGAGGGGCGGCAGCGCGCGCTGGCACTGGCCGGTGAGGACGACGTGATTCCGCGCGGCTACCGGCACGGCGACGATCTGCGCCGGGTCCACTGGCGCTCCACCGCGCGCTACGGCGAGCTGATGGTGCGCCGCGAGGAGCAGCCGCAGCGGGCCAGATGCACGGTGCTGCTGGACACCCGGCGGTTCGCCTACCAGGGGACCGGGCCCGACTCGGCCTTCGAATGGGCGGTGTCGGGGGCCGCGTCCGCACTGGTGCACATGCTGGAGCGGGGCTTCGCGGTGCGGCTGCTGACCGACGACGGCAGTTCGGTGCCGGGCGAGGGCGAGGGCGGCTTCGCCGGCTCGACCCACGAGTCCGCCGACTCGGCGGGACTGATGATGGACACGCTCGCGGTCGTCGACCACTCCGACGGGGGCGGCCTTTCGCGGGCGTACGACGTGCTGCGCGGCGGCAACCAAGGGCTACTGGTCGCCTTCTTCGGCGATCTGGACGAGGAACAGGCGGCGGTGGCGGCCCGGATGCGGCAGCGCAGCGGCGGCGCCGTCGCGTTCGTGCTGGACAGCGATACCTGGGTGCAGGGAGAGTCGCACGACGCCGCTGTCGCGGGGGCGGAGGAGCGGCTGCGGCTGCTGCGCGAAGCGGGCTGGACAGCGGTCCTGGTGAAGCCCAGGGCCGATCTCGCCGAGCTGTGGCAGCTGGCGGGGCAACAGAGCGCCGTGACGCAGTCCGCCCTGTCGGGCGGCGTCACGGGCGGTACGACAGGTTTCACCGGGGGATGGTCATGAGCGGTCGTGGTCGGCTGGCGCTGTGCGCCTTTGCGGCGACACTGTTGGCAGCGGGTTCGATGCTGCCCCTGGTCGACCCGGCCGCCTGGATCGTGCAGGCCGCATTCCTGCTGGCGATCCAGAGCGGGGTGGGCGCACTCGCCCGCCGGGTGCCGTTGCCGCGGCTGCTGATCGTCACGGTGCAGTTCCTGGTCACTCTGGTGCTGCTGACCGTGGTGTTCGCCCGGGGGCAGGCCCTGATCGGTTTCCTGCCCGGTCCCGAGGCCGTCCAGCGGCTCGCTGACCTGCTCACCGCGGGTGCGGACGATGTCGGGAGGTACGCCATCCCGGCGCCCGCGACGGACGGCATCCGGCTGATGCTGGTCGGCGGTGTGCTGCTGATCGGTCTTGCCGTGGACACTCTCGCGGTGACGTTCCGCAGCGCGGCTCCGGCAGGGCTGCCTCTCCTCGCGCTCTACTCGGTCGCCGCAGGACTGTCCGGTGGTGCGGGCCGGCTGTGGTTCCTGCTGGCGGCCGCCGGCTATCTACTCCTGCTGCTGGCCGAGGGCCGGGACCGGATCTCCCAGTGGGGGCGGGTCTTCGGTGGTACGGGTCGGTCACCGAACGGTCTGGCGGCCGGTCTCGACATGTCGGGCGGCCGGCCGCTCGCCCCGGTCCGCACCGGGCGGCGGATCGGTGCGCTGGCGCTGGGGATCGCCCTGGCCGTACCGACGTCCGCGCTCAACGGCGGTTGGCTGGCCGGTACGGGGACCGGGTCCGGCAAGGGCGGGGGCGGTGGCACGATCTCCGCGGTGAACCCGCTGGTCTCGCTGCAGAACGATCTGAACCAGCCGGAGAACCGGGAGGTGATGTCGTACCGCACCAATTCCGGCAGCCCGCAGGACTTCTACCTGCGGATCCTGGCCCTGGACCAGTTCACCGGTGGCGAGTGGCGGCCCTCGCGGCGCAGCCTGCAGGACGTGCCGAAGCGGCTCCCCAACCCGGATGGCCTGGCCGCGGACGTCGCCGTCACGGAGATCAGGTCGAACATCTCCGCGTCCCGTTCGTACCAGCAGACCTACCTGCCGCTCCCCTACCCGGCGACCGAGATCAAGATCGGCGGGCACTGGCGGTACGAGCGCGCGGGACGCACCCTCGTCGGAGACCGCGGCCAGACCACCCGTGGGGCGCAGTACGAGGTCTCCAGCCTGGTGGTCCAGCCGACCGCGGATCAGCTCGCCGCGGCGGGCCCGGCGTCGGCCGCGATGCGGCGGGAGTACACCCAGGTACCCGGCTCGCTGCCGAAGGTGGTCAAGGAGACGGCGGAGCAGGTGACGAAGGGCGCCGCCAACAACTACGAGCGAGCGGTGAAGCTGCAGAATTTCTTCGCCCTGGACGGCCGCTTCAGCTACGACACCTCGGTGACCTCGGGCACCGGCTCGGCCGCGATCGGCCGGTTCCTGAAGGCCAAGCGGGGCTTCTGCGTCCACTTCTCGTTCACGATGGCCGCGATGGCGCGGACGCTGGGCATTCCGGCCCGGGTCGCGGTGGGCTTCACGCCCGGCACCGCGCAGTCGGACGGTTCGGTGTCGGTGGGGCTGCGCGATGCGCACGCCTGGCCGGAGCTGTACTTCGAGGGCATCGGCTGGACCCGCTTCGAGCCGACCCCGACGCGGGGCAGTACGCCCGAGTACACCCTGCCGGACGCCCCCACGGGCGGCTCGGCCAACCCGAGCCGTCCGCAGGCGAGTACCTCGGCCGCGCCGTCGGCCGCGCCGTCCGCGTCGGACAGCTGCCCGCCGCAGCTTCGCAGGCAGGGCGAGTGCGGCTCGTCGACGGCGCCGGGCGCCGCGACTCCGAAGGACCCGGGGACGCCGGTCGGCACCGTCGTCTGGGCGGTTCTGGCGGTCCTGCTGGTGCTCGCGTTGCTGCTGCTGCCGTTGCTCTGGCGGGTTCGGGTGCGTACGCGCAGGCTGAACTCGCCCGCGGGACGTACGCCGGCGGATGCCACCGCCAGAACGCTGGCGGCCTGGCGGGAGATCACTGACACGGCGTGGGACCACGGCATCGGCCCCGACGATTCGCTGACCCCCCGCAAGGCGGCAGCGCGGATGGTACGGCTGGGGCGGCTGGACACCGACGAGGCCGCTGCCGTGCACGGGGTGGCAGGGGCCGTGGAGCAGGTGCTGTACGCCCCGCAGCCCCGGGCGGCCACCGGGCTCTCCGAGGACGTGGAGACGGTGCGGAACGGGTTGCGGGCCTCCGCCGACCGCTTCGCCCGGATCCGCGCGGTGGTGGCACCACGCTCGGCCGTTCGGGTGATCTGGGCGGCGTCCGAAAGCTGGTCCGCGCTCATCGGCCGGTGGGCGGCGCGGTGGCGCAGGTTGCCGCCGTGGCCGTCCCGCCAGCGGGGCTGAGGAGCGGGCGCGGCCACCGGGCCGCGCTCCCTCCTCGTCGCCGGACGGACGGGCTCGATGTTTCGGCCCGTCCAGGGGGAGGAGCAAACGCCGTGAGCGGCATGGGCCGCTGCCCGGTGGGAGGACCTTCGCCTGCCCTTGGGGCCGTGGGGGAAATCGAAGGGCGGTGCCGCCGGGCCGCGCAAGCGGTGCGCAGACATGGCTGAGGGGCGGCCGCGGGAATGCGGCCGCCCCTCACCAGTACACGTTCGGAAGCGCTTACTGACCCTGCTCGTCACGGCGGCGCTGCCACCGCTGCTCGATCCGGTTCATCACGGTTCGGCGTTGCCTGGGGTGTCGGCGCTCGCCCTTGCCTCCGGGCGCCTGCTGCTCGCCGGGCTTGGGCGCCTTGCGCCAACCGGTGACCGCAAGGACCGCGCAGCCCAGCATGACGAGGAATCCCACCACGCTGATCCAGATCTGCTGGGCGACCATTCCGGCCATGAGGAGCGCGATACCCACCAGGAAGCCAGCGACCGCCTGGTAGACCCGTCGCCGGGTGTACGTACGCAGCCCGCTTCCCTCGAGCGCTGTCGCGAACTTGGGATCTTCGGCGTACAGCGCTCGCTCCATCTGCTCGAGCATTCGCTGCTCGTGCTCCGAGAGCGGCACGGAGTCCTCCTCGTCGTCGGCCGCGGGGGGCGGCCGGTATGCGGCCCTTCCAGGATAGGCAGGGATTCGCCCCCGTGAAACCCGCCCTGTTCGCCAATCAGCCAGTCCGGGCCGCCACAACGGCTCAGCTGCTGAGGCGTAGATTCCCCAACATCCGATCCGTCATGCCGGATGGTGTCCCCCGATCATACGGTGACTGCGCCCCGATCGGGGGGCCTGTGGCGTACTCCATCTGCAGCTGCGTTGCTGATCAGCCGCGCTGCCGCCGCACTTCGGCCCGGTCCGGCACTGCCGGCAGCCAGGCCCCGGCCGCGACTCAGGCGCGCTTGGTGCCCAGAACGTGCAGCTGGGTCGCGACCGAGCGGAACGCCGGCAGTTCCGCAACCGCAGTCTCCAGCTTGAGCAGTGCCTCCATCGCGCCGGGCTCGGTGTCCACCAGAACACCCGGTACGAGGTCGGCGAAGACCCGCACACCGTGGACCGCGCCGACCTCGACGTCGGCTGCGGAGACCAGCTCGGTGAGCTGCTCCGCGGTGTACCGCCGGGGCACCGGGTCGCCTGCGCCCCAGCGGCCCGCCGGGTCGCTGAGCGCCTGCCTGGCCTCGGTGAAGTGACCCGCGAGCGCCCGGGCCAGGACGGCGCCGCCGAGTCCGGCGGCGAGCAGGCTGAGCTCACCTGACGGGCGGAGTGCGTCGACAGCGTTGCGTACGCCCTCGGCGGGGTCGTCGACGTACTCCAGGACGCCGTGGCACAGCACCGCGTCGTAACCGCCGCGCTCGACCACCTCGAACAGGCCGAGGATGTCGCCCTGGACGCCTCGGACGCGGTCGGCGACCCCCGCCTCGGCGGCGCGGCGCTCCAGCGCGAAGAGCGCGTTGGGGCTGGGGTCGACCACGGTGACCCGGTGGCCGAGGCGGGCGACCGGCACCGCGAAGTTTCCGGTGCCGCCGCCGGTGTCCAGGACGTCCAGGGCGTCCCTGCCGGTCGCCTTGACCTGACGGTCGAGAGCATCCTTCAGGACCTCCCAGACCACGGCGGTACGGAGGGAGGCGCGGGGGCGCAGCTGATCCGACACGGCAGTTGACTCCTCGGCACGGTGCCGCCACTGACGGCGGAGCGTGAACGGTGCAGGTTGATGCAGGTGCTGTCCACCCTATTGCCTCGAGCAACCGCAGCCGTCATCCCGCGTCGGGCCGCTTCTGCCGGGCCTGAGGGAGCGTCGGCTGGAGCACCAGGAGCCGCTCCACCAGGCGCAGGAACATGGCCGCGTCGCGCAGCAGATCGTCGGCGTCGCGGCTGCTGGCCGCCCCCGGTATGCCCGCTTCCGCCCGGGCCCTCCTGCGGGCCCCCGAAGCGAACAGGGCGCTCCATTCGGTGAGCTCCGGGGCGATCTCCGGGAGGACTTCCCAGGCGCTGCGGATCCTCTCCCTGCGTCGCCTGGTCGTTTCGGGCCGGCCGCGGGCGGCGAGCACGGCGGCAGCGGTGCGCAGCGCGGCGAGATGAGCGGTGGCATAGCGCTCGTTCGGCACGGCGAGCACGGCAGCCTCTTCGAGGCCACCGCGGGCCTGGGCCAGCAGATCGAGAGCGGCGGGCGGCGCGGTGGTGCGGCGCAGCACCGGGTGGACGTCGTTCGCCGGGCCGTTCGAAGACGGGGCGGGGCCGGTCGGTGAGGGGGCAGGGCCGCCTGCGCGGCGCCGAGAGGCGGCAGCTGCGGACGAGTTGGCCATGACGAACCTCCTGTCGTCGTGTGACGGCTCCGTGGCCGTATGTATCCATCGTGGGGCCCACCACTGACAATCGACCTCGATCCGCCCCTGACCTGCCCTTTTGCCTCGTTCGCGAGTTCGAGCTATCTTTTTGTACTGACCAGTCAGTCTAAAAGGGGAGGGTCTGTGGACAGCCCGCACGGGGCAGCTGTCACCGCCGAGGACTTCGGGCTCAAGGGACCGCGCGGCTGGTCCTTCCGGGGCGTACGGCTCGACGCCCCACCCGGCGCCCTGGTCGCCATCGAGGGCCCGTCCGGCTCCGGCCGCACCTGCCTGCTGCTCGCCCTGACGGGCCGGATGCGCCCCTCCGAGGGCCGCGCCGAAGTGGGCGGTCTGCGCCTGCCGCGCCAGATGGCCGCCGCACGCAGGATCAGCGCGCTCGGCCCGGTGCCGGGAGTCAGCGAACTCGACCCGGCCTTCACGGTCGCCGAGCACCTGCGCGAGCGCGCCCTGCTGCAGCGCCGCTTCGACGGTTCGCTGTGCGCCCTGCTCCGCCCCCGCGCCGAGCGCACAGCCGCAGCCCGCGACCGGATCGACACGGCACTGGCCGCCGCCGGACTCGACCCGGCAACCCTGCCCAAGGCCGAGCGGACCTCCGTACGCGATCTGGAGCGGCTGGAGGCGCTGCGGCTGTCCGTCGCCCTCGCACTGATCGGTCGGCCGCGGCTGCTCGCCGTGGACGACACCGATCTCAAGCTCTCCGATGCCGAGCGCGCCGAGGCCTGGGAACTGCTGCGTTCCGTCGCCGACAGCGGAACGACCGTGCTCGCCGTCTGCAGCCAGGCGCCCGGGGGCGCCATCACCGTCCGCACGGACAACACGGCCACCACGGCCGCCACGAGCGTCTCAGACACCGCGGACGTCACAGAGGCAGACGCCACGGACGCCTCCGAGCCCGCAGAGGCCTCCGAGGCGACGACTACCGAGAAGACCACTGATGAGGGGACGGCCGATGCGTTCGCCGAAACTGGCCGCGCTTGAGCTGAAGCGTTTCGGCAGGGGCAGGCTGCCCCGCGCCGCACTCGTCGCGCTCCTGCTCCTGCCCCTGCTCTACGGCGCCCTGTACCTGTGGTCCTTCTGGGACCCGTACAGCCGCCTCGACAAGATCCCTGTCGCCCTGGTCGACAACGACAAGGGCGCCACCGCCGCCGGAAAGCGCATCGAGGCCGGGGACGAGATCACCGGCGAGCTGCTCGACTCCAAGATCTTCGAGTGGCACGAGGTGAGCTCCGCCCAGGCCGACCGGGGCGTCGAGGACGGCACGTACTACCTCTCGCTGACCATGCCGGCGGACTTCAGCAAGCGGATCGCGTCCAGTTCGGGTGACTCCCCCGAGACCGGTGCGCTGCAGGTGCGGACGAACGACGCCAACAACTACATCGTCGGGCAGATCTCCCGGACGGTGTTCTCCGAGGTCCGCACCGCCGCCTCGGTCAATGCCTCGCGCGGCTTCCTCGACCGGATCTTCATCTCGTTCTCCGACCTCCACGACGCGACGGCGAAGGCCGCGCAGGGCGCCGACGACCTCAAGGGCGGGATCGGCAAGGCGAAGAAGGGCTCGAAGGATCTCGCGGACGGACTCAAGGACGCCAAGTCCGGCAGCGGCCGGCTGGAGAGCGGAATCGCCAAACTGAACAAGGGCGCCGGCGACCTCGAAACCGGGTCCCGGCAGGTCGCCGACGGCACTCAGCTGCTCGCCGACAAGGTCAACGGGGTGGCGGCCGACGTCCGCCCGTTCCTGAAGGACAACGGCAGGACGATCGGCGACACCGCCCGGCTGGTCGCCGATTCCTCGCAGACCGTACGGGACAACCTCGACCTGCTGGTGAAGGCGGCGCCGACCGCGGCGACCGCCGCCCACGAGGCCTCCGACGATCTGGCCGACGTCTACCGCACCCGCTGCACGGAGCAGCTGCTCCCCGACCCCACCGTCTGTCCCCCGCTGAAGCGGGCCACGACCGCCGCGGCCGATGTCGCGAAGGTCGCCGACGATGTGAACGTACTGGTCAAGGACCAGAACGGGGATCTCAAGAAGCTGCGCGGACAGCTGGCGACCCTGCAGAAGCAGGCCGACGCCCTCGCCGAACGCTCCCCGCACCTCGACGAGGACCTGAAGTCCGCCGTCGCGAAGGTCAACGCGCTCAACACCGGAGCCCACAAGGTCGCCAAGGGTGCGGACGAGCTGCACACCGGCCTGGCCACCGCGAGGACCGGATCCGTCGATCTGAACACCGGCGTCGGCGAGTTGAAGAAGGGGGCGACCAGCCTGGACGGCGGGCTGATCCGGCTCGGCGACGGTTCGGCGACGCTCGCCCAGGGGCTGAACGACGGGGTCGGCAAGATCCCCGACTACGACAAGCAGGACCGCGACCGGCGCACCGATGTGATGGCCGACCCGGTGAAGCTCGCCTCCCAGTCGCTGCACAAGGCCCCCAACTACGGCACCGGGTTCGCCCCGTACTTCATCCCGCTCTCCCTCTGGGTGGGCGCGATGGTGGCATACATGCTGATCCAGCCGCTCAACCGGAGGGCGCTCGCCGCCGGGGCCTCCGCCTGGCGAATCGCCTTCGCGGGCTGGCTGCCGGTGGCCGCGATCGGTCTGCTGCAGGTCGCCGCCCTGATGTCCGTGCTGCACTGGGGGCTGGGACTGCAGATGGCCCACGCCGCCGGAACGATCGGCTTCCTCGCCCTTGTGACCTGCTGCTTCGGCGCGATCGTGCAGTGGCTGAACGCACGGTTCGGTGCAGCGGGACGGATCCTCGTACTCGCCGTGCTGATGCTCCAGCTGACCTCGGCCGGAGGTACGTATCCCGTCCAGACCAGCCCCGGCTTCTTCGGTGCGATCCACCCGTATCTGCCGATGAGCTATGTCGTCGAGGGGCTGCGCAGGCTGATCACGGGCGGCGGGCTCGGCCCGGTCTGGCAGGGCTGTGCGGTGCTCCTGGCGTTCACGGCGGGGGCGCTGGCCCTGACCGCGGTCGCCGCACGCCGCAAGCAGGTGTGGACGCTGGACCGGCTGCATCCGGAGCTGATCCTGTGAGCGCGCCGGGACCTGTGAGAATCGACCGCATGGAAAGCAGTAGCACCACGCGTCGCCAGGCCACCCGGCAGAAGCTCTACGAGGCGGCCGTCACGCTCATTGCGGAGAAGGGATTCTCGGCGACCACGGTCGACGAGATCGCCGAGCGCGCCGGGGTCGCCAAGGGCACGGTCTACTACAACTTCAAGAGCAAGACCGAGCTCTTCGAGGAACTGCTGCGGCACGGCGTCGGACTGCTGACCGCGTCACTGCGGTCCGCGGCCGAGCAGACCGAGGAGCGCGGCGGCACCCGGGTCGAGGCCCTGGACGCAATGATCAGGGCCGGCCTGGTCTTCATCGACCGCTATCCGGCGTTCACCCAGCTGTACGTCGCGGAGCTGTGGCGCACCAACCGTGCCTGGCAGGCGACCCTGCTGGTGGTACGTCAGGAGGCCGTCGCCGTGGTCGAGGACGTGCTCCGGGAGGGCGTCGGGAACGGCGAGCTCAGCCAGGAGATCGACATCCCGCTGACGGCGGCCGCACTGGTCGGCATGGTGCTGGTGGCGGCGCTGGACTGGCAGGCGTTCCAGCCTGAGCGGTCCATCGACGATGTGCACTCGGCGCTGTCCCTGCTGCTGCACGGCCGGGTCAGCGGACGCTGATACGCGCTCCTCTCCGAGGGCGTGCGCACGCACAGAAGCGCCGGTCCCACGAGGCTCGATCCCCCCGAGCCTCGTCCGACCGGCGCTTCCCGTGCTGTCGGAGAGCCTTCCCCCGTGACCCCCGTGTTCCCCCGTGGTCCCCGGGCCCTCCGCGGTGCACCCCCGTTCCGGAAAGGAGTGCCGTGCCTGTTCCGCCGCCCCGTGTCGGCGGTACCGACGCCGCGCCCCTTCCGTGGTCTCCACTCTTCCGTCTGCGCAGGTGGCAGCCCATCCGCGTACCTACTCATCTCGTTCACTAGGTACGGATACTCAGAGCTGCGCACCCGACCCCACCCGCAGCGCCGCACCACCTGGTTACGATCACGTCCGTGTCCGTACTCCCCCTGGTGTTCACGAGCGGCTGGGCGAGCGGGATCAACGCCTACGCGGTGGTCCTGTTGCTCGGCGTCTTCGGTGCGACCGGCATCAGCGACGAGGTGCCCGCATCGCTGCAGCGCACCGATGTCCTCGTGGTGGCCGGCGTGCTGTTCCTGTGCGAGGCGGTGGCGGACAAGATCCCGTACGTGGACTCGCTCTGGGACTCGGTGCACACCGTCATCAGGCCGCTCGCCGGGGCCGTCGTGGCGGCGCTGCTGGCCGGTGAGAGCGGTTCGCTGCCGGAGCTGGCCGCCGGGGCCGTCGGCGGTTCCACCGCGCTGATGAGTCATCTGGTGAAGGCGGGAACCAGGATGGCGGTGAACACCTCGCCCGAGCCGTTCAGCAATATCGCGGTGAGCACCGCCGAGGACCTGGGCGTCGCCGGAATCATCACGTTCGCGATATTCCATCCGCTGGCGGCCGCGATCATCGCCGCGACGCTGCTGGTGCTCGGCATCGTGACACTGGTTCTCCTGGCCTCCCGGATCCGCCGGTTCCTGCGCCGGAGGGCCCAGCGGCGCGAGGAGAAACACCTGGCCGGGACGGGTTCGCACTGGCCTCCCGGCTGACTTGTCAGCGGTGGCCGTTAAGGTCACTGACATGGCACGTATTGCGGTGATCGGCGCCGGGATGGGCGCAATGACGGCGGCTGCCCGGCTGGCCGTGGCAGGCCACCGGGTGACGGTGTACGAGCGGTCCGGGACGTACGGCGGCTCGGTCGGCCGGTATGCCCGTGACGGCTTCGCGTTCGACACGGGTCCCTCGCTGCTGCATCTGCCCGCCGTCTACCGCGATCTGTTCGTCAAGACCGGCAAGGAGCCGCTGGAGCGGTGCGTCACGATGACACAGGTCGATCCGGCGAGCCGCCATCTCTTCGCCGACGGCACGGCGGTCTCGCTGCCGGACGCCTCGCGGGCCGGGGTGGTCGCCGCCCTGGACGGCGCGCTGGGGACCGGTGCGGGCAGCAGCTGGGGCGAGTTCCTCGACCGGGCCCGGGATGCGTGGGACCGGTCCCGGCGGCCGCTGCTGGAGGAGCCGTTGCGCGCCGACTGGCAGGTGCTGGGCCGCGATCCGTATCCGGCGCTCCGGCAGCGCCGGATACTGCGGGCCGCCCGGCAGGCGGGCACGGTGGCGGAGGTCGGCGCCTGGGAGCTGACGGACCCCCGGCTGACCGCGCTGCTCGACGGATACGCGTTGTCGTACGGCCTCGATCCGCTGCGCACGCCGGCGAGCGCGGCCCTGCTCCCGTACATGGAGGAGACGTTCGGCAGCTGGTACGTGGTCGGCGGGATGCGGGCGCTGGCGCAGGCGGTGTACGAGCGGTGCCTGGCGCGGAAGGTGGAGTTCGTGTTCGGCGCCGAGGTGGCCCGGGTGGTGGAGAAGGACGGCCGGGCGGCGGGCGTCGAGCTGGCGTCGGGGACGGTCGCCGAGGCCGATCACGTGGTTCTCGGGGCCTGGCCGCGCCCGGGGCTGGTGCCGGGTCAGGAGCTCTGGCAGGACGGCGATGTGACGGCTCAGCCGCGGTCGGCGGACCGGGCGACGGTGCCGGGCCGGTTCCAGGTCCTGCTGTCGCTGAGCGGCGCCCGGCCCGCGGGGACGGTGCACCGGACCGTGGTGCACGGCGCGGCGGAACGAGAGGCGGTGTTCGGTGGCCTGCTCGCCGAGCGGCCCACGGTGACGGTGATCCGCCCGGACGATCCGTCGACCCGCCCCGACGACGCGCACGAGGCCGTGACGGTGACGGCGACGGTCGCCCCGCACGGCGCGGTGGACTGGACGGACGCGGCGCTGCGCGAGCGGTACGCGGACACCTTGATCGAGGCGGCCGGCGCTGCCGTCCCCGGCATACGTGAGCGGCTGCTCCACGCCGAAGTGCGGACGCCCGCCCAAACAGCTGCCGACACCGGCGCCGAGGGCGGCTCGGTACCCGCACCGGCGCTGGCCGGGGCCGGTGGCGCGTATCTGCATCCGGGGAACCGCACCCGGCTGCCGGGTCTCTACCTCGCGGGCGGCTGGTCCCACCCGGGCGGCGGGCTCGCGCACGCCGGGATGTCGGGGACGCTCGTCGCCGGGCTCATCGTGGAGGGGGACAGCTTCCGCGGCTCCCGGTGAGGGGCCTGCATCGGGAGGGCACGAGTGCGGGTACGGGGGCGGGGGCCGGACGCGTCGGGGGCCGCCTCGTCGCCGGTCTCCCCCATCACCTCGAAGGCATGAGAGGCCGGGACCGGGTGCCTGGCGTCCGTCAGTAGCGGTACTGCTGCTCGTTGTAGCCGCTGTCGTAGGTGTTCGGGTACGGGGCGGGCTGTGCGGGCTGCTGCTCCGGCGGATACTGCTCGCCCTCGCGCTGCTGCGGTACCCAGACGCCGCCCGGCGGGGTCTCGGAGGTGTACTGCTGGGCGTAGGGGTCTGCCGCGTACTGCTGCTGGCCGCCGTAGCTGTCGTAGCTCGCGTAGGGGTCGGGCGCACCGTACTGCGAGGGGCCGGTGGTGCCGGTGCCGATGTACGGGTCGGAGTACGCGGCGTACTGCTGCTGGCCCGTGCCGTAGTCGTACTGCCCGGCGTAGCTGTCCTGACTGGTGTAAGTGTCCTGCCCGGCGTAACTGTCCTGACTGGCGTACGCGTTCTGGTCGGCGTACGTACCCTGTCCGGCGTAGCTGTCCTGGCCGGGCACGCCGCTGTACGTGGAGTAGTCGGTGTACGGGTCGTACGCGCCGTACTGGGGCTGCCCCTGAGCCTGCTGGGACTCCTGCTGCGGGACGGGATCGGTGTAGATGCCGTACTGCCCGGTGTCGTCCGGCAGCGGTTCCGGCTCGTAGACGGCGGCCGCGGGTGCGGGTGAGGCGCTCTCCGCCTCGCCCTCGCCCGCCCGGTCGTACTCCACTTCCAGGTCCGACACTTCGAGCGTGGGCTCCCGGCGGGTGTCCCGGTCACCGCCGCTTCGGCGGCGACGGCTCTCGCCCGGGCTGCCCCCTATGGCCCAACCGGTCGAGAAGCCGCGCCGGAAGGAGAGCGTGACGTACGTCTGGCCGATGGCGAACGCGATCGCGCCGACGGCGATGACAGGCACGGACGGCATCAGCACGCCGACGACCACGCCGGCGAAGCCGGTGAAGGCGAGCAGGCGCCAGCGCAGCCGCGCCTTGTACTGCAGGAGCACTTCGCCGAGCAGCCACAGCGCCACGATGCCGAACGCGATGTAGAGGACCGTCCAGCCCATGCCCGCCCCCATTTCTACGGCCGCCGCCCGGGATCATGGCGGGTACGGCCGGTCACGACTGCTTGTGCAGTCCGAGATTCTCGTAGATTTCGAGCGTTGCCGTCGAGTTGTTGAGCGTAATGAAGTGCAGTCCGGGCACACCCTCGGAGCGCAGCCTCGCGCAGAACTCCGTTGCGAACTCGATGCCAATGGAGCGTACAGCGGCTGCGTCGTCCTTGACGGCGAGGATGCGGTCTTTCAGGGACGAAGGCAGCGTCGCGTTGCTGAGCTGCGGAAACCGCTCCAACTGCTTGACACTGGTGAGCGGCATGACCTCGGGGATGACGGGCGTGTCGCAACCCGCAGCAACCACACGGTCACGCATCCGCAAATAGTCGTCCGGATTGAAGAACATCTGCGTGATCGCATAGTCGGCACCCGCGCGGCACTTGTCCACGAAATGCCGGATGTCGGTGTCCCAGTCGGTCGAGCGCGGATGCATCTCGGGAAATGCCGCGACCCCCACGCAGAAATCGCCGGATTCCTTGATGAGCCGGACGAGGTCGGCCGCGTACCGCACGCCCTCCGGGTGCTCGACCCACTCGCCCATCGGGTCGCCCGGCGGGTCGCCGCGCACGGCGAGCATGTTCCTGATCCCGGCGTCGGCGTACTGCCCGATCATGTTGCGCAGCTCGGCGACGGAGTGGTTGACAGCCGTGAGGTGCGCGACCGGGGTGAGGGTGGAATCGGCAGCGATCTGCTGGGTGGCTCTGACCGTCCCGGCCCGGGTGGAACCACCCGCCCCGTACGTCACGGAGACGAAGCTCGGACCCACCGCCTCGACCCGGCGCAGCGCATTCCAGAGATTCCGCTCGCCCTTCTCGGTCTTGGGCGCCCAGAACTCGAACGAATACGAAGTCTTGCCGGTCGCGAGCAGCTCACGCACGGTGCGTGCGTGATCCGTCCTGGTAGAGGGAGTGCCAAGGGCCATACTGCAGGTTAACCAGGGTGCGGCGGTGCCCCAACCGGACCAGCGGCAATTGCCCGAATTGACTGGTGGTTTGTCCACCCTTCGGACAGTCCTCCGGCGTTCTCCGGATGATCTGTGATTTCCCTGACGCGCCTGTCAGCCGTCGGCGTGCGCCCTGATCCGCTTCGCCAGCTCCGCGGTGGCCGCCGCCGGATCGTCGGCCTCGGTGATCGCCCGCACGACGACGACCCTGCGCGCTCCCGCGTCCAGCACCTCGTCGAGGTTGCCCGCGTCGATCCCGCCGATGGCGAACCAGGGGCGCGGCTGGGCGAGCGAGGCGGCGTATCGAACGAGGTCGAGCCCGGGGGCGTGCCGGCCGGGCTTGGTCGGGGTGGGCCAGCAGGGTCCGGTGCAGAAGTAGTCCATGCCGGGCTCGGCGACGGCGGCGTCGACCTCGGGCTCCGCGTGCGTGGAGCGGCCGATCACCACGTCCTCGCCGATGATGGCGCGGGCGGCGGGCACCGGCAGGTCTCCCTGGCCGAGGTGGAGCACGTCGGACCCGATGGCGTGGGCGACATCGGCCCGGTCGTTCACGGCGAGGAGCTTGCCGTGGCGCCGGCAGGCGTCGGCGAGGACCGCCAGGTGTTCGAGTTCCTCGGCCGCCTCCATGCCCTTGTCACGCAGCTGGACGATGTCCACCCCGGAGGAGAGCACGGCGTCGAGGAAGGCGGGCAGGTCGCCCTGGCGCCTGCGGGCATCCGTGCACAGATAGAGCCGGGCGTCGGACAGCAGCTCGCGAGGCGTGGGCATGGCGCGGTTCCCCCTTGATACAGCTGTACGGAATACAGCGGTACGACACGGTCGGGCTGGCACAGCGGTACGGCGTGATGCGGAGGTACGGGCACAGGCCGTTCGGAACGGACCGTGCCCGTACCCCGCGTGCGGTTGTCCCGGTCAGACGGCGAGCGCCTGGGCGCGGCGCTTCACCTCCGTGCCGCGATTCTCGCTCAGCGCCTGCGCGGGGGTACCCGGCAGGGTCGGGTCGGGGGTGAAGAGCCACTCCAGCATCTCTTCGTCGGTGTAGCCGTCGTCCCTCAGGAGCGTCAGGGTGCCGGAGAGGCCCTTGACCACCTTGTTGCCGTCGATGAAGGCAGCAGGCACCTGGAGCGTCCGGTTCTCACCACGTCGTACGGCGATGAGCTGGCCCTCCTTGACCAGCTGCCGCACGCGCGTCACCTCGACATCGAACATTTCGGCGATGTCGGGAAGGTGGAGCCAGGCGGGGACGAGAGCATCAATCTTTGCGTCAATCTCGGTCACGGAGACAAGCGTGCCATCCCGGACCGACAGTCGGTACCCGGACCCGACCGGACGGGGGTCGACCCAGTGCCCGCAAGGGCTCCGGAACCCCCTCCGCGCGCGCCGCTACGGGGCATCGACCCTGGCCGACTTCAGCGGTACGGCGGGGTCGGCCGCCCGCACCGGATCCAGCCGTGCCCCCGCCTCGATGAGTTTGCGCCCCTGAGCCAGATCGCGCGGCCGGCCGACGGCGAGGACGGCGACCAGCGCGCCGTCCCGCAGCCAGCAGATGGACCAGGCGGGATCGGCCGGGTCACCGCGCCAGAGCAGGGTGTCCGCGCCCCCGTGATGGCCCGCGTACTGCACGAACCGGTCGAACTGCTCGGACCAGAAGTACGGAACGGGGTCGTAGGCCAGGAGCTGCGACGCCCCGTCCGCACCGGCACCGATGATGTTGGCGGCGGCGGTCCGCGGCCCTTGGAGGGCGTTGTCCCAGTGGTGGACGAGGAGCCGTGTGCCGTACCGCGCGGAGGGGAAGGACGCACAGTCCCCGACCGCGTACACATCGGGCAGCGAGGTGCGCAGCTCCGCGTCGGCGGTCACCGATCCGTCCGGACCGAGGGCGATGCCGGAGCCGGCCAGCCAGCCAGTGGCGGGCCGGGCGCCGATCCCGACGACCACCGCTCCGGCGGCAACCGTGCGGCCGTCCGCGAGGACCACGCTGCCGGGCTCGATCCGGGCCACCGGGGCGCCGGTGAGGAGCTCGGCGCCGCTCTGCGCGTACCAGCGGGCCATCGGGGCGGCGACCTCGGCGGGCAGGACGCCCGAGAGCGGCCGGTCGGCGGCCTCGACGACGGTGACCTCACAGCCCGCGGCGCGGGCTGCGGTGGCGAATTCGGCGCCGATCCAGCCCGCGCCGACGACCACGACGGTGTGCTGCTGGTCGAGGACCGGCCGCAGCCGTGCGGCGTCGTCGAGGGTGCGCAGCAGATGGACGCCGGGCACCCCCTCGGAGCCGGGCAGCACCACCGGTTCGGCGCCGGAGGCGATGACCAGGACGTCGTACGGGACGGGGCCCGCCAGGGTGTCCAGTTCGTGCGCGTCGGCCCGTACGCCGGTGACGTCACGGCCCAGTTGCAGCTCGATGTCCAGCTCTTCGAAGTCGATGTCGAAGGCGGAGCCTTCGGCCGTGCCGAGCAGCACCGCCTTGGACAGCGGAGGCCGGTCGTACGGCTGGTGGGGTTCGGCACCGATCAGGGTGACCGGGCCGGTGAAGCCCTGTTCCCGCAGGGCCACCGCGGTCTGCACGCCGGCCATGCCCGCACCGACGATGACGACGCGGCGCTCTGTCCGCCCGGCCGGCTGCTCTGTCTGCTGCTCGCTCACCTGTCCACCTTAAGCATCTGACGAACCGTCAGGTCCGCGAGTTCCTCGACCACACTCGTCCCGCTGCCCTCTTGCGACTCCCATTCCCAGCGCTCCTCCAGCCGCACCCGGCCGTCCGCAAGGCCGACGACGCTGGAGACGCAGTGTCCGGAGGAGGTCGTTCCGTCCTGCTTCAACTGGACGTACCGGAAGTCGAGTCGATCGCCGGTGCGGGTGCCGACGAGATGGCCCCGGACCACGTCCCCGCCCGCGTAATCGGCCCAGATCGTGCCCCTCTCCTCGTGGTACGTGAAGCGGGTCCGGGTACCGACCTGACCCGGCGCCTGGTCGGCGACCGGCGAGAGGACAAGTCCGTCGAGTGAACGGGCCACAGTGGCTGCTCCCTTACTGGGTCCGGGTGACGGGGTTTAGGGTGGCCAACGTAAGACACTCGCGGGAGCCCGGACGCACCGGGCTGAGAGGGAGGCTGGGCGGCCTCCGACCGTACGAACCTGATCCGGGTCATGCCGGCGAAGGGAGGGGCTGGACGCCCATGCGATCATCCGGGAACACCTCGGCAGACGGATCCGACGTACCCGGATCCGACGTCCTCGTCATCGGGGGCGGAATCATCGGTCTGGTGACCGCCTGGCGGGCGGCGCAGCGGGGCCTGCGCACCGCGGTCGTCGACCCCGACCCGGGCGGCGGTGCCGCCCGGGTCGCGGCCGGAATGCTCGCCGCCGTCACCGAACTCCACTACGGCGAACAGATGCTGCTCGGCCTCAATGTCGCCTCCGCCGCGCGCTACCCGGCCTTCGCGGCCGAGCTGGAGGCGGCGAGCGGCCAGGACATCGGCTTCCGGGCCTGCGGCACCCTCGCGGTCGCCCTGGACTCCGACGACCGCGCCCATCTGCGGGAACTGCACGCGCTCCAGCACCGTTCGGGGCTGCAGTCGGAGTGGCTCACCGGCCGTGAGTGCCGCCGCCTGGAACCGATGCTGGCGCCGGGTGTGCGCGGCGGTCTGCGGGTCGACGGCGACCACCAGGTCGACCCCCGTCGGCTGGCCGCCGCTCTGCTGACGGCCTGCGAGCGGACCGGGGTGGTCTTCCACCGCGACCGGGCGGAACGCCTGGTGGTGGTACGGGACCGGGCCGCCGGGGCCGTACTGGCAACCGGCACGGAGCTCGCAGCCGACCAGATCGTGCTCGCCGCGGGCAGCCTCAGCGGGCGGCTCGCGGGGCTGCCGGACGAGGTCGTGCCGCCCGTCCGGCCGGTGAAGGGGCAGGTGCTGCGGCTGACCGTGCCCGCCGCGTACGCGCCGTTCCTCACCCGGACCGTGCGGGCCGTGGTCCGCGGCAGCCACGTCTATCTCGTCCCGCGCGAGAACGGCGAGCTGGTCGTCGGCGCCACCAGCGAGGAGATGGGCTGGGACACCACGGTCACAGCGGGCGGGGTGTACGAACTGCTGCGCGACGCCCATGAGCTGGTGCCAGGCATCACCGAACTGCCGCTCACCGAGACCCGGGCCGGCCTGCGCCCCGCCTCCCCCGACAACGCCCCGCTTCTCGGCCCCACCGCCCTGCCCGGCCTGCATCTCGCCACCGGCCACCACCGCAACGGGGTGCTGCTCACCCCCGTCACCGGTGACGCCATGGCCGAGCTGCTGACCACCGGCGAGCTGCCCGCCGTGGCCCGCCCGTTCACCCCCGGGCGGTTCGCGCCCGCCGTCGTACCGCCGCCCGCCGCGCCCCCCGCCACCGCACGTCAGGAGCAGCCCGCATGACCGACTCCGTCGCGCTCTCCGTGTCCGTGAACGGTGATCCCCGCTCGATCGCCGCCGGTACCACCCTGGAAGCCCTCGTCGCCGCCCTCACCGCGGCACCCTCGGGCGTCGCTGCCGCCGTCAACGAGACCGTCGTCCCGCGCAGCCGGTGGTCCACCGCGGCGCTCGCCGACGGCGACCGGATCGAAGTTCTCACCGCGGTCCAGGGAGGCTGACCATGTCCGACGATCTCTTCACCCTCGGCGACACCACGTTCGGCTCCCGGCTGATCATGGGGACGGGCGGGGCACCCAGCCTCGACGTGCTGGAACGCTCGCTGACCGCGTCCGGCACCGAGCTGACCACCATCGCGATGCGCCGCCTCGACCCGACCGTGCAGGGTTCGGTGCTCTCCGTGCTGGAACGGCTCTCGATCCGCGTCCTGCCGAACACGGCGGGCTGCTTCACCGCGGGCGAGGCCGTGCTGACCGCGCGGCTGGCCCGCGAGGCGCTGGGCACCGACTGGATCAAGCTGGAGGTGGTGGCCGACGAGCGGACCCTGCTGCCCGACCCGATCGAACTGTTGGACGCCGCGGAGACGCTGGTGGACGACGGTTTCACCGTCCTTCCGTACACGAATGACGACCCGGTGCTGGCCCGGAAGCTGGAGGACGTGGGGTGTGCGGCGATCATGCCGCTCGGCTCCCCGATCGGCTCCGGTCTCGGCATCCGCAACCCGCACAACTTCCAGCTGATCGTCGAGCACGCCCGGGTACCGGTGATTCTCGACGCCGGCGCCGGGACCGCATCGGACGCGGCGCTCGCGATGGAGCTGGGGTGCGCGGCGGTGATGCTGGCGTCGGCGGTGACCCGGGCGCAGGAGCCCGAGCTGATGGCGGCTGCGATGCGGCACGCGGTGGACGGCGGGCGGCTGGCGTACCGCGCGGGCCGGATCCCCCGGCGCCACTTCGCCGAGGCGTCGTCACCGATGGAGGGGCGGGCTGCGCTGGACCCGGAGCGGCCCGCGTTCTGAGCCCCCGTACGCACGCGGAGCGCCTGACGCCGCACGCGTGTGGCGCGCATCTCCCTGTCACGGCTCGGCTGCAGTACGGCCCCGGGATCGCCCCGGCCCGTCGGCCACGTCCTCGGCGGCTCGTAGACTCGCTTGCGTGGATACGACCCTCCAGGACCCTTCCCCGGCCTTCGGCCGGGGAGACCCCATCGTCGGGCAGCTGCTCGACGGCCGCTACCGCGTCGATGCCCGCATCGCCGTGGGCGGGATGGCCACGGTCTACCGGGCCATGGACACCCGGCTCGACCGGGTGCTCGCCCTGAAGGTGATGCACCCGGCCCTCGCAACCGACGCCTCGTTCGTCGAACGTTTCATCCGCGAGGCCAAGTCCGTGGCCCGGCTCGCGCACCCCAATGTGGTCGCTGTCTTCGACCAGGGCGCCCAGGGGCCGTACGTCTACCTGGCGATGGAGTACGTGGCGGGCTGCACGCTGCGCGACGTCCTGCGTGAGCGCGGCGCCCTGCAGCCGAGAGCCGCGCTGGACATCCTGGAGCCGGTCCTGGCCGCGCTCGGCGCCGCACACCGGGCAGGCTTCGTACACCGCGACATGAAGCCGGAGAACGTCCTCATAGGGGACGACGGCCGGGTCAAGGTCGCGGACTTCGGTCTCGTACGGACCGTGGGTTCCGACACCAACACCACCGGAACGGTCCTCGGCACCGTCTCCTATCTCGCCCCCGAGCAGATCGAGCACGGCACGGCGGACACCCGCACCGATGTGTACGCCTGCGGTGTCGTGCTGTACGAGATGCTGACGGGCGCCAAGCCGCACACCGGCGAATCCCCCGCCCAGGTCATCTACCAGCACCTCAACGAGGACGTGCCGACGCCGTCGGCCGTCGTCCCGGGGCTCGCGACCGAGCTGGACGAACTGGTCGCGAGCGCCACCGCCCGCAACCCCGAGGCCCGTCCGTTCGACGCCGTGGCCCTGCTCGCCGAGGCCCGCACCGCGCGGGCCGCGCTCACCGACAACCAGCTGGACGCCGTACCGCCGCAGGCCCTCGCCGAGGCACACGACGATGCCGAGGACCGGACGAGCGTGATCCCCCGGGTGCTCCCGGTCGACCAGGGCACCGCCCATCACACCAGCCGGCTGGAGATGCCCCCGCCGCTGCCGCCCGAGCCGGCGAGGAGTGGGCCGCGGCACGGCGGTCCCCGCCGCGGGATGCTCGCTGCGATCGTCGCCGTGCTGCTGGTACTGGGGGTCGGCGCCGGTGTCTGGTACATCAACTCGGGACAGTTCACCCGGGTCCCCTCGCTGCTCGGCCAGACCGAGAAGACCGCCCGCCAGCGGCTCTCGGACTCCGGTCTCGAGCTGAAGGGCGTCGATCGGGCCTACAGCGACGACGTCGACCGCGGCAAGGTCATCAGCAGCGATCCGAAGCCGGGCGCCCGCATCCGGGGCAACGGATCGGTGAAGATCGTCCTCTCGCGCGGCCCCGAGATCGTGAAGGTCCCCGACGTCCGGGGCACCGGGCTCGCCGAGGCCAGGCGCGCGCTGAAGAAGGTGGGCCTGGTGCCCGGCATGGTCACCAAGGAGTTCAGCGAGGACATCGGGCAGGGCCAGGTGATCCGTACGGATCCCGGAGCGGGCGCGGAACGCCACCCCGACTCCGCGGTCGCCCTGGTCGTCAGCAAGGGCAGTCCGGTCGATGTCCCCGACCTGACCGGGCTGTCGGTCCGGGAGGCCACCGACGCGCTGGAGGGGGAAGGCCTGAAGGCCGAGGTGCTGCCGGGCCGGGTCAATTCGCCCGAGGCCGCGGGCGACATCGCGCGACAGTCACCGGACGGAGGCACCCGGGCAGCCGAGGGCGACACCATCACGCTCACCGTCTCCAAGGGCCCGCGGATGATCGATGTCCCGGATGTCACCGGCAAGGACATCGACGAGGCCACGCGCCTGCTGAAGGCCGCGGGCTTCGAGGCCAAGGTCGACCGCCCGTTCCTCTCCTTCAGCGACACGATCGCGAGCCAGTCCGTCGACGGCGGCGACCGGGCTCCCGAGGGCAGCACCATCACCATCACGACCAAGGGACTCTAGATCCGTATGCGCAACCCAGTCGGCGGCCATGTCCCCGTGGCCGGCGGCCTCGCCAAGGTCGGCCTGCCCTACGCCCGCGAGATGGGGGCGGAGGCCGTCCAGGTCTTCGTCGCCAATCCGCGCGGCTGGGCGACACCGGCCGGGAACCCGGCGCAGGACGAACAGTTCCGCGCCGAGTGCGCCGCCGAGTCGATACCGGCGTACGTCCACGCCCCGTATCTGATCAACTTCGGCTCGCACACCGAGGCCACTGTCGAGAGGTCCGTGGAGTCGCTGCGCCACTCCCTGCGCCGGGCCCGCGAGATCGGCGCCCTGGGCGTCGTGGTGCACACGGGCTCCGCGACCGGCGGCCGGCCGCGCACGGAGGCCCTGGCCCAGGTACGTACGCACATGCGGCCGCTCCTCGGCGAGCTGACCCACGACGACGACCCGTTCCTGCTGCTGGAGTCGACCGCCGGGCAGGGGTTCTCACTCTGCTCGCGGACCTGGGACTTCGGCCCGTACTTCGAGGCGCTGGACGCCCACCCCAAGCTCGGCATCTGCCTCGACACCTGCCACATCTACGCGGCGGGCCACGACCTGGCGGGCCCGGCGGGCATGAAGCAGACCCTGGACCTGCTGGTGGAGACGGTCGGTGAGAGCCGGCTCAAGCTGATCCACGCCAATGACTCCAAGGACGTGGTGGGAGCCCACAAGGACCGGCACGAGAACATCGGCGCCGGGCACATCGGCGAGGAGCCGTTCCAGGAGCTGTTCTCGCATCCGGCGACGGCCGGAGTGCCGCTGGTCATCGAGACGCCGGGGGGCAAGGAAGGCCACGCGGCGGATGTGGCGCGCCTCAAGGAGCTGCGCGACCGGAGCTGAATCCGCGGAGGCATGGGGAATACCCCCAGGGGGTATACGGTTCTGTGATCGAAGGGAACCGCTACCGGCATTGGGGGATCGCCATGCACCACGACACGCGCGACGAACAGCACGAGCAGCACGAGCAGCACGAGCAGCAAGGCTGGCACGAGCACCACGAGTACCGAGGCGACGACAGCCGGCAGGCAGACCACACGGGTCACGCAGACCAGTCAGCTCACGCCGGACACGCGGCGCACGCCCCCGGCAAGGCCGGCTGGTCCATGGCGGCCCGCGCCACGCTCCACTGCCTCACCGGATGCGCCATCGGCGAGATCCTCGGCATGGTGATCGGCACGGCGCTCGGCTGGGGCAACGCGGAGACGATGGTCCTCGCCATCATCCTGGCCTTCGCATTCGGCTACACGCTGACGCTGCGCTCCATCCTCAAGGCCGGCGTCGACTTCCGTACGGCGTTCCGGGTCGCCCTCGCCGCCGACACCCTCTCCATCGCGGTGATGGAACTGATCGACAACGGTGTGATCGCGCTGTGGCCGGGCGCCATGGACGCGCAGCTCGCCGACGCGCTGTTCTGGGGGGCCCTCGCGCTGTCGCTGGCCGTCGCCTTCGCCGTCACCACACCGGTCAACAAGTGGATGATCGGCCGTGGCAAGGGGCACGCGGTGGTGCACCGGTACCACCACTGAGGGCGGGCCCGCGGCGACCGGGCCCGACAGGTCAGAGCTCGGGGCCGTCCCCGGGCTCCTCCTGGTAGGAGTAGCGCTGTTCCTTCCACGGGTCGCCGATGTTGTGATACCCGCGCTCCTCCCAGAAGCCCCGGCGATCGGCGGTCATGTACTCGATGCCCCGGACCCACTTGGGCCCTTTCCAGGCGTACAGATGCGGTACGACCAGGCGCAGCGGGAAGCCGTGCTCGGCGGTGAGCAGTTCGCCGCCCTGGTGAGTGGCGAAAAGCGTTCGATCCGAGGCGAAGTCGTCAAGCCGCAGGTTCGAGCTGAATCCGTACTCGGCCCAGACCATCACATGAGTGACCTGGGGCGAGGGCGGCGCGAGTTCGAGGATCGTACGGGCGAGGACCCCGCCCCATTCGGCGCCGAGCATGCTGAATTTGGTGACGCAGTGCAGATCGGCGACGACCGAGGAGAACGGCAGGGCCGAGAACTCCTCATGGTTCCAGCAGTGCTTCTCGCCGTCCGCCGTGGCTCCGAAGACCCGGAACTCCCAGCGGTCGGGCTTGAACTTGGGAACGGGCCCGTAGTGGGTAACCGGCCAGCCGCGCTGCAGGCGCTGTCCCGGCGGAAGCTCGGACTGCTCTGATTCGCGGTATTCCCGGCTTTCCGGCTGACCCATGACTCCATGGTGACAGACAGGCAGGGGTGGTCATGACCAGGGCAGAGGCGATTCAGGACAACCCCTACTAAGCATGTACTTACTGGACGGTGGCTGGGTGCGGTGCGAGGATGCCGCCAACTTGCCCGGTTCACGGTTGGAAGGAGCCTCTGCGATGCAGGGCGACCCCGAGGTCCTCGAGTTCCTGAACGAACAGCTGACCGCCGAATTGACTGCCATCAACCAGTACTTCCTGCATGCAAAGATGCAGGAGAACTTCGGCTGGACGAAGCTGGCGAAGTACACGCGCTCCGAGTCGTTCGACGAGATGAAGCACGCCGAGATGCTGACGGACCGCATTCTCCTTCTCGACGGACTCCCCAACTACCAGCGGCTCTTCCATGTGCGGGTCGGCCAGACCGTCACCGAGATGTTCCAGGCCGACCGCCAGATCGAGGTGGAGGCGATCGACCGGCTCAGGCGCGGCGTCGAGTTGATGCGCGGCAAGGGCGACATCACGTCCGCAAATGTCTTTGAGTCGATCCTTGAGGACGAGGAGCACCACATCGACTACCTCGACACCCAGCTGCAGCTGATCGAGAAGCTCGGCGAGCCGCACTACCTCGCGCAGCAGATCGAGCAGCCGGACAGCTGAGGCCTTGAGCCCCCGAGCCCTGAGTTCAGGCCGCGTCGGGGAGCCGGATGCCCGGGGCTCTGCCGGGGGCGATGCCCGGAGCCCTGCCCGGGTCGGCATCGGAGGGCACGCCGGGCGCGAGCGGCTGCTCGGGGACGCCACCGGGGGTCAGCTTCTGCTCGAGCAGCTCGCGACGAGCGCACTCGCCGCGGCCCAGGATCGCCTGGATCCTTCGGACACAGCCGCCGCAGTCCGTACCCGCCTTGCAGGCGGAGGCTATCTGGCGGGGGGTGCACGCCCCGGCGTCCGCATGTTCCTTGACCTGCTGCTCCGTAATGCCGAAGCACGAGCAGACGTACATGCGGTTCACCTCCCGACGGGATCGATCGTTGGCGCCGTCCCGATTGATCGGTGAGGCTAACCTAACCTTACCCGGCGCTCCACTCCCGTAAAGCCCTGGTACGACTGTGGGGCACGGATCACATCGATCCGTGCCCCACAGTCGTACGGGCGGTACCTGCGGTGACTGCCCTACTGGTCCCGGTACATCTCGGCGACCAGGAAGGCCAGGTCCAGCGACTGGCTGCGGTTGAGGCGCGGGTCGCAGGCCGTCTCGTAACGCTGGTGCAGGTCGTCCACGAAGATCTCGTGGCCGCCGCCGACGCACTCGGTGACGTCGTCACCGGTGAGCTCGACGTGGATGCCGCCCGGGTGCGTACCGAGGCCCTTGTGCACCTCGAAGAAGCCCTTGACCTCGTCCAGGACGTCGTCGAAGCGACGGGTCTTGTGGCCGGAGGCCGCCTCGAAGGTGTTGCCGTGCATCGGGTCGGTGACCCAGGCGACGACCGCCCCGGAGGCGGTGACCTTCTCGACGAGCGCGGGGAGCTTGTCGCGGACCTTGTCGGCCCCCATGCGGACGATGAAGGTCAGCCGGCCGGGCTCACGCTCCGGGTCGAGGCGTTCGACGTAGCCGAGCGCCTCGTCGACGGTGGTCGTCGGGCCGAGCTTGATGCCGATGGGGTTGCGGATCTTCGAGGCGAACTCGATGTGCGCGCCGTCCATCTGACGGGTGCGCTCACCGATCCAGACCATGTGGCCGGAGGTGTCGTACAGCCGGCCGGTGCGCGAGTCGGTGCGGGTCAGCGCCGACTCGTAGTCCAGCAGGAGTCCCTCGTGCGACGAGTAGAACTCGACCGCCTTGAACTCGGCCGGGTCCGTGCCGCACGCCTTCATGAAGTTCAGCGCGTTGTCGATCTCGCGGGCCAGCGCCTCGTAGCGCTGACCGGACGGGGACGACTTCACGAAGTCCTGGTTCCAGGCGTGCACCTGGCGCAGGTCGGCGTAACCGCCCGTGGTGAAGGCGCGGACCAGGTTCAGCGTGGAAGCGGATGCGTGGTACATCTGCTTCAGCCGCTCAGGGTCCGGGATCCGGGCTTCCTCGGTGAAGGCGAAGCCGTTGACCGAGTCGCCGCGGTAGGTCGGCAGGGTGACGCCGTCGCGGATCTCGGTCGACTTGGAGCGCGGCTTGGAGTACTGGCCGGCGATCCGGCCCACCTTGACGACGGGCACGGAGGCCGCGTAGGTCAGGACGGCGCTCATCTGGAGCAGCGTCTTCAGCTTGGCCCGGATGTGGTCGGCGGACACGGCGTCGAAGGCCTCGGCGCAGTCGCCGCCCTGCAGCAGGAACGCCTCGCCCTTGGCGACGGCTCCCATGCGGGCGCGCAGCTGGTCGCACTCGCCCGCGAAGACGAGCGGCGGATACGACGCGAGGTCCGCGAGTACATCGCGCAGAGCCTCGGCATCGGGGTACTCGGGCTGCTGCGCCGCGGGAAGGTCTCGCCAGGTGTTGCCACCGGCGACGGAGGTATTGGCGTTCACGGTCACATCCACAACATTACGGGGTCTCGTGGGGCGCTCATCCGTAGGCTCAACAGATGAGACGCGCGTCTGGACCGGTGGACGTCCGGTAGGGTGCGGAACATGTTCGCGCAGACGCATCAGAACTGGTGGTGGACCGCTCATCCGGCGGCCCACTGATTCATCGCGCGACAGACCACGCGAAGGCCGCCCGAGGGGCGGCCTTCTCTGCGTTTCGGGAGCCGTTCCTCCATCAGGAAGGAACACCTCATGCCCGACCCCACCGAGCTCGTCGTCCAGCGGCTCCTGACGGACGACTGCCCACCGTTCGCGCTGCTGCGCAGGCGCACCCCCGGCCGTGATCACGACACGGTCGAGGTCCTGATCGGCCGGGTGCGGGAGGTGCACCGGCTCGCCGATCTGCCCGTCGGTCCGCAGCCGTCGCTCGCCCTGGTGCCGTTCCGGCAGATCGCCGAGCGCGGTTTCGACGTGCGCGACGACGGGACACCGCTGTCCGTGCTGGCCGCGGACGAGACGTACGAGCTTCCGCTCGCCACCGTGCTCGACGTGCTGCCCACCCATGACGTGCAGGTCGAGGGCGGTGCCTTCGACGTGCCCGACGAGGAGTACGCCGGGATCGTCCGGCGGGTCATCGAGGACGAGATCGGACAGGGCGAGGGCGCGAACTTCGTCATCCGGCGTACCTTCCAGGGCGGGATCCCCGGATTCGGGCGGGCCGACGCGCTGGCGCTCTTCCGGCGGCTGCTGGCCGGTGAGCGGGGCGCGTACTGGACCTTCGTCGTGCACACGGGCGACAGGACGCTGGTCGGCGCCAGCCCCGAGGTGCATGTGCGGATGTCCGGCGGGACGGTCGTGATGAACCCGATCAGCGGGACGTACCGCTACCCCGCCGAGGGGCCGACCGCCGAGAGCCTGCTGTCCTTTCTCGGTGACCGCAAGGAGACCGAGGAGCTCTCCATGGTGGTCGACGAGGAACTGAAGATGATGTGCACCGTCGGTGACATGGGCGGGGTGGTGATCGGGCCACGGCTCAAGGAGATGGCCCATCTCGCGCACACCGAGTACGAGCTGCGCGGGCGCTCCTCGCTGGACGTACGGGAGGTGCTGAAGGAGACCATGTTCGCGGCGACGGTCACCGGCTCACCCGTGCAGAACGCCTGCCGGGTCATCGAGCGGTACGAGCCCGGCGGGCGCGGATACTACGCGGGCGCGCTGGCCCTGCTGCGTCAGGAGCCGGGCGGGGCGCAGACCCTCGACTCGCCGATCCTCATCCGTACCGCCGACATCGCGGCCGACGGGCGGCTGCGGGTGCCGGTCGGGGCGACGCTCGTACGCCACTCCGATCCGGCGAGCGAGGTAGCCGAGACCCATGCGAAGGCGGCCGGGGTGCTGGCCGCGCTGGGGGTGCGGCCCGGTCGGCCACGGGCCGAGAGGACACGTCCGCGGCTGGCCGGCGATCCGCGGGTGCGGGCCGCGCTGGACGCCCGGCGGGACGGGCTCGCACCGTTCTGGCTGCGGATGCAGGAGCGTACGCAGGAGCTGTCCGGCCATGCGCTGGTGATCGATGGCGAGGACACCTTCACCGCCATGCTGGCGCATCTGCTGCGCGCCTCGGGCCTGGAGGTGTCGGTGCGGCGCTACGACGAGCCGGGGCTGCGCGAGGCCGTCCGGGCACACCTGGGTCCGGTCGTGCTGGGCCCCGGGCCCGGGAATCCGGCCGACACCGGCGATCCGAAGATGCGGCTGCTGCGCGAGTTCGCCGCGGAGCTGGTCCGGGACCACCGGCACGGGCTGCTCGGGGTCTGCCTGGGCCATGAGCTGATCGCGGCGGAGCTGGGTCTGGAGATCGTCCGCAAGACCGTGCCGTACCAGGGCGCGCAGACCCGGATCGAACTGTTCGGACGCCCGGAGACGGTCGGTTTCTACAACAGCTTCACCGCTCGCTGCGACGACGAGACGGTCACCGAGCTGGCTGCGCACTCCATCGAGGTGAGCCGGGACACGGCCACCGGGGAGCTGCACGCGCTGCGCGGGGACGGGTTCGCGTCGGTGCAGTTCCACCCGGAGTCGGTGCTGACGCTGCGCGGGGCGTCGATCGTCGCCGAGCTGCTGACGGGGCTGCCCGTGCACAGCTGACGGCGGACGCGGGCGGAGCTCCGGAGGAGATCCGGGGCTCAGTCCTCGCGGAGCGCGGGAACGAGGACGTTGTCGCTGCGGCGGCGCGCCAGGTAGTCGGCGACGTTCTGCACGGTGGCTTCGATGATCTGTGCCACGGCGTCCTCGGTGTAGTAGGCCTGGTGCGAGGTGACGATGACGTTCGGAAAGGTGACGAGCCGGGCCAGGGTGTCGTCGTCGATGCCCTCCAGGGACTTGTCGAGGAAGAAGAGCCCGGCCTCCGCCTCGTACACATCGAGTCCGACGCCGGTGAAGCGGCCCGCCCGCAGTTCGGCGACCAGAGCGGTGCTGTCGACCAGTCCGCCGCGGCTGGAGTTGATCAGGATCGCGTCGTCCTTCATCAGGGACAGGGCGTCCTTGCCGATGATGTGGTGGGTCGCGGGCAGCAGCGGGACATGGAGGCTGATCAGATCGCACTCGGCGAGGAGCTGTTCCTTCTCGACGTACGTCATGCCGAGCTCGACGCAGGCCGGGTTCTCGACCACGTCCCAGCCGAGCAGTTTCATTCCGAAGCCATGAGCGATACGGGTGAAGGCCTCGCCGATCTTGCCCGTGCCGACCACGCCGACCGTACGGCCGTGCATGTCCCGGCCGAGGAGGCCGTCGAGGCGGAAGTCGAAGTCGCGGGTGCGGCTCGCGGCGCGGAGGATCCGTCGGTTGACCGCCATGGCGAGCGTCCAGGCGAATTCGGCGACCGCGTACGGCGAGTAGAAGGAGACCCGGGCGACCCGCAGCGCGAGGCGTTCGGCGACGTCCAGGTCGATGTTGTTGAAGCCGGTGGAACGCTGGGCGATCATCTGCGTGCCGCCCGCGGCGAGGGTCTGCAGCACGCTGCTGCCCAGATCGGCGTTGACGCTGGTGGAGATGATCTCGTAGCCCGCCGCGATGGGCGCGGTGTCCTTGTTGAGGAAGACGTCCAGGCAACGGACCTCGTGCTGTCCGGCGAAGGCCTTCTCGATCAGCGGCTTCTCATCGGACTGCACACCGAATGCCAGGATTTCCACAATTTCTCCCGATAGGCAGGGTACGGGCCGGATAGCCGCGAATATACGGCCCGTACCCCTGCCGTGCTCAGCCGAAGAAGCGCGCTCAGCCGAAGAAGACGCCGACCTCCGCGTAGAGCGCCGGGTCGACCGTCTTGAGCCGGGCGGTCGCCTCCGCGATCGGCACCCGCACGATGTCCGTGCCACGCAGGGCGACCATCACGCCGAAGTCGCCGTCCCGCACGGCTTCGATGGCGTGCAGCCCGAAGCGGGTGGCCAGCCAGCGGTCGAAGGCGCTGGGGGTGCCGCCGCGCTGGACATGGCCGAGCACCGTGGTCCTGGCCTCCTTCCCGGTGCGCCGCTCGATCTCCTTGGCCAGCCATTCGCCGACGCCGGACAACCGGACATGACCGAAGGAGTCGTGGGATTCGTCCTTGAGGATCATTGCCCCCTCGGCGGGCATGGCGCCCTCGGCGACGACGACGATCGGGGCGTAACTCGCCCGGAAGCGGGAGGTGACCCAGGCGCAGACCTGTTCGATGTCGAAGCGCTGCTCGGGAATGAGAATGACGTTGGCGCCGCCTGCCAGCCCGGAGTGGAGCGCGATCCAGCCCGCGTGGCGGCCCATCACCTCGACGACGAGGACCCGCATATGGGACTCGGCGGTGGTGTGCAGACGGTCGATGGCCTCGGTCGCGATGCCGACCGCCGTGTCGAAGCCGAAGGTGTAGTCGGTGGCCGAGAGGTCGTTGTCGATGGTCTTGGGAACACCGACGCACGGGATGCCGTACTCGTCGGACAGGGTCGCGGCCACGCCGAGCGTGTCCTCGCCGCCGATGGTGACGAGCGCGTCGACCTCGTACTTGGCGAGGTTGTCCCTGATCCGGCGGACGCCGTGTTCAGCATTGAGGGGGTTGGTGCGCGAGGAACCGAGGATGGTGCCGCCGCGCGGCAGGATGCCGCGCACCGCCGGGATGGAGAGCGGGACGGTCTCCCCCTCCAGCGGGCCGCGCCAGCCGTCCCGGAAGCCGATGAAGTCGTAGCCGTACTCCTGCACGCCTTTGCGGACGATGGCGCGGATGACCGCGTTGAGCCCGGGGCAGTCGCCGCCCCCGGTCAGTACTCCGACCCGCATGGAAGCATCCCTTCGCCGAAGTGAGCTCGCTACGACCACGCTAATGGTGATCCAGGTCACTCAGGGATGGGTCGGAAGGTCAATTCCCGCGCAATAAGCCGGAGTTGATCACGAGCTTCGCCAAGACGGAGTCGCTCTCGGCGTTCCTGGTCTCAGGCGTCGTCGAGGCCGCGTTCGATCGCGTACCGCACGAGCTCCACCCGGTTGTGCAGCTGGAGCTTGCCCAGGGTGTTCTGGACGTGGTTCTGGACGGTGCGGTGCGAGATGACGAGCCGCTCGGCGATCTGCTTGTACGAGAGCCCCTTGGCGACCAGCCGCAGCACCTCGGTCTCCCGGTCGGTCAGCTGCGGGGCCTTCGGCTCGTCGGACGCGACGGGCACCGGCTCGGAGGCCAGCCTGCGGTACTCGCCGAGCACCAGTCCGGCGAGGCCCGGGGTGAAGACCGGATCGCCGACCGCGGTGCTCCGCACGGCCTCGGTCAGCTCCTGCGTACTGGCCGACTTGAGCAGATAGCCGGTGGCGCCGGACTTCACCGCCTCCAGCACGTCGGCGTGCTCGCCGCTCGCGGAGAGCACCAGGACCCGCAGGCCGGGGTGCGAGCCGACGAGCTCCTTGCAGACCTGGACGCCGGGCATCCCCGGCAGATTGAGGTCGAGCACCAGGACGTCAGGGGTGACGGCCCTCGCCCGGCGCACGGCCTGCGGACCGTCACCGGCGGTCGCCACCACGTCGAAGCCCGACTCGGCGAGATCGCGGGCGACGGCGTCGCGCCACATCGGGTGGTCGTCGACCACCATCACCCTGACCGCCCGCTGCGTGGCGTCCTGCCCACCTGCCTCGCCCTGCCCGCCTGCCGCGCTCGTCGCGCCGGTCGCGTTCGTCACGTTGTCCGTGCTCATCGGCCGGAACCTGCCTTCCCCCGTGAATCGTCCGGAGTCCTCGAAACCTTTGGAACCTTCAACTCGACCTCGGTGCCCTGGCCGGGCACCGAGATCAGCTCTGCCGTGCCGCCCAGGTCACGCAGCCGCCCCCGGATCGACAGGGCGACCCCCATCCGCCCCTCCCCCTCCGCCTGCGCCAGCCGCCCCTCCGCAATACCCGGGCCGTCGTCCCGGACCGTCACGATCACCTCGTCCGGCCAGTCCTCGACGAGGATCCAGGCCTGGGCGTCCTGCCCGGCGTGCACCCGCACATTGTCCAGAGCAGCACTGACAGCGGCCGCAAGTTCCTTCGCCGCCGCCGGAGCGAGCAGTACCGGGGCGCCGGGCTCCGCGAAGCTGACCCGGGAGCCGGCGTGCGGGGCGAGCAGGGAGCGCAGATCGCATACGGCCCCGCCGGCCGGGCCGTCCTCCTCGTCGTCGACCTCGACGGTACGGACCACCGCGCCCTCGGTGGCGTCCTCGGAGACCCGGGTGGTGGGCACCAGTCCGCTGGAGACCAGCGTGCGCAGGGCGACCTCCTGTTCCCCGGCCATCCGGCCCAGCTCGGCCGCCTCGCCGCCCAGCGCCGTGCCACGGCGCTGCACCATCGCGAGGACCTGGAGCACGCTGTCGTGGATGTCGCGGGCCAGCCGTTCCCGTTCCCGGGTGGCCGCCTCGATCTCCAGGGCGCGGGCCAGGGTGCGCTCACTGGCCCTGGCCACCTCGACGACGTAACCGATGGCGATGGAGGCGACCCAGACCAGCAGGACGTTGTGGAAGGTGTCCCGGCTGGGTTCGCCGCGCTCGATGATGTTGGCTGCGGCGACGAAGGTGGAGGCGAAGGCCGCCCAGCGCCAGCCGCCCTTGATCGCGAACGCCAGGACGGAACCCGCGGTCCAGATGGACGGCAGGGTCGAGCCGTCCATGTGCTGGGCGTCGAAGTCGGCGAGCGGGGTCAGCAGAATGCCGACCAGAGCGATCACGAGGTCGGCGCCGAGGAAGCGCTTGGTGCAGCTCACCGCGCCCGCGACCTTGGGGAGCGTGGCGAGGGTCCAGGCGGCCATGACGACCAGGTAGGCGAAGGCCACCCACGGCCGCTCGTACTCGTCCCGGCCGAAGACGGCGAGCAGACTCGCATAGAGCATCGTCAGGATCCGGTACGCGGTCAGCGCACGCCACAACGGCTGCTCGACCGACATGCGTACGACCCGTTCGCGTTTGGCCATGCCCCCACCCCCCGACGGACGCCGGCGCGGTGACGCGCCGGACCGATCCGTCACCCTTGCGTTCCGGGCTTTCTGCCCGCGTTCTTCTCTTCCTCGGCGCGGCGCTTCGCCTCGTCCGCGATCTGCCGCTTTGCCGCGGTCGCGTAGATGTCGACGTACTCCTGGCCGGAGAGTTTCATGATCTCGTACATCACCTCGTCGGTGACCGAGCGCAGAATGAAGCGGTCGCCCTCCATGCCGTGGTACCGGCTGAAGTCGAGCGGCTTGCCGATCCTGATGCCGGGGCGCATCAGCTTGGGAATCAACTGACCGGGCGGCTGGATCTTCTCCGTGTCGATCATCGCAACGGGGATGACGGGGGCTCCGGTGGCCAGGGCCACGCGGGCCAGGCCGCCGGGCTTGCCGCGGTAGAGCCGGCCGTCGGGCGACCGGGTGCCCTCCGGGTAGATACCGAAGAGTCCGCCGCTCTCGATGACCTCGATGCCCGCCTTGATGGCCGCCTCACCGGCACCTCGGCCGCCGGAGCGGTCCACCGGGAGCTGGCCGACGCCCTTGAAGAAGGCGGCGGTGAGCCTGCCCTTCACCCCGGGTGCGGTGAAGTACTCGGACTTGGCGATGAAGGTGACCTTGCGGTCCAGGACGGCCGGCAGGAAGAAGGAGTCGGAGAACGAGAGATGGTTGCTCGCGAGGATCGCCGGCCCCTGAGCAGGGATGTTCTCCAGGCCCTCCACCCACGGCCTGAAGGCGAGCTTCAATGACCCGCCGATGGAGAACTTCATTGCGCCGTAGATCAACTCGGGTGCCTCCTGTGTGCTGTCGCACTGACCTTAACCCGTGGTGCAGCTGCCGTTCCTGCCCGGCACGGAGCCGAAGCACGGCTGTGACCGGTGACGACCCTGGTCGGTGTCAGTCCGGTCGCGTACGGTGAAGTAATCCTTCTTGCACGCCCCCTTTCGCTCCCTTTCGAGCCTCACGAACAGGAGACCCAGGTGCCGGTCCTTCCTGGAGCCGAGCCGTTCCGCCACGAGGGCGGAGAGGTCGGCGTCCTCCTCTGCCACGGATTCACCGGTTCACCGCAGTCGCTGCGTCCCTGGGCCGACCATCTGGCGGAGCGCGGACTCACGGTCTCGCTGCCGCTGCTGCCCGGGCACGGCACGCGCTGGCAGGACATGCAGGTCACGGGCTGGCAGGACTGGTACGCGGAGGTGGACCGGGAGCTGCGGGCCCTGTCGGAGCGGTGCAGTCAGGTCTTCGTCTTCGGGCTGTCGATGGGCGGCGCGCTGGCGCTGCGGCTGGCGGCGAAGCACGGGGACGCGATCAGCGGTCTGGTGCTCGTCAATCCGGGGAACAAGGTGCACGGCCTGGCGGCGTACGCACTGCCTGTCGTCCGTCATCTGCTGCCGTCGACGAAGGGCGTGGCCAACGACATCGCGCGCGAGGGCTCCGTGGAGATCGGCTACGACCGGGTGCCGCTGCACGCGGCGCATTCGCTGCGGAATTTCTTCCGGCTGGTCGACACCGATCTGCCGCAGGTCACCCAGCCGGTCCTGCTGCTGCACAGCCCGCAGGACCATGTGGTGCCGCCGGCCGACTCGGCGCGGATCCTCAGCCGGGTGTCGTCGACGGATGTCGAGGAGATCCTGCTGGAACAGAGCTACCACGTGGCGACGTTGGACCATGATGCGGAGCGGATCTTCGACGAGAGCTATTCGTTCATCGGCCGCCTCGCTCCGAGCGTCGGGAAGAAGGGGAGCACATCCGGTGGCTGAGCACGACGCGGAGCGCGCGGGCAGCGAGGAGGAGCGCGAACCGCGCCCCACCGAGGGAGCGGCCGTGCCCGACGGGGGCGCGGGTGCGCAGGACGCCCTCGCAAGGCCCAGGGGCGAGGGCGACCCGATCGACGAGGAGGCCGTCTGGGAGGCGATCGTCGCCGGGTACGGCGAGGAGCCGCCGGACCCGCCGGGTGCCAAGCCGTTCAAGTCGATCGATGACCTCGCGCAGCTGGAGGACGGTCAGCGCAATGTCCTGGACCCCGACAAGGGTGCCGGGAAGCAGGGGCCCCCGAAACCGCCGGAGAAGCCGCTCGGCAGCTCGGTCGTCTTCGCGCCGGGTGTCACCGGTCCGCGTGACTACGAGGTGACGGAGCCGGCCGACGGGGACGACACGGACGACCACGAGGAGGGGCATTTCGTCCCGCCGGAGCCGCCGCCGCTGCCGGAGGCCGATGTCCCGGCGAAGTTCGCCTGGCTCGCGGTCGTCGGCGGGCCGGTGCTGCTGCTCATCGCGGTGCTGCTGCAGTGGGACATGACGTGGTGGCTGACCACGCTCTGCGTCGGCGGCTTCCTGGGCGGCTTCGTCACCCTGGTCGCGCGGATGCAGGACGCAGACGAGGATGACGACGATCCGGGGCGCGGCGCGGTCGTCTGACACGGCCCCCGGGACAGTGCTGCGAGCCGCTCCCCGGGATCAGGTCGGTTCGGCGAGGGAGGCGAGGGCGGGCACCCGGAGTGCTGCCAGTACCGGCAGATGGTCCGTGGCCGCCCGCAGGTCCGGCTCGGTGATGCCGGGCAGCCCCGACGGGACTCCGCAGCCGAGGACCTCGATCCTGGCGGTCGCGAAGATCGCGTCGATGCGCAGACGTGGATCGTGCGCGGGGAAGGTCCGGTCGGCGCCCCACGGCCGGACCGCCCGGCAGTCCTGGAGCCGCCCGGCCAGCAGCTGGAAGGCCTTGCCTTCCGGGCCGTCGTTGAGGTCGCCGGCCGCAATGGCGTGCTCGACCTGCATGTCGTCGAGCCGGTCGAGCAGCAGATCCGCCTGGGCCAGGCGTTCGTCGTGCCGCAGGCTCAGATGGCAGCTCAGCAGACCGATCCGGGTGCCCGCGATCCGTACCACCGCCGTGGCGAACCCCCTGCGGTGCAGCCCAGGGGTGCGCGGCAGCAGCAGATCCTCCGTTCGTTCCACGGTGGCACGCAGCGAACAGAGCAGCAGGGGGCCGGCCGCGGTGGCGCCGCCGGAAAGAAGCACCAGGTCGGTGTGGGCCGCCAGCCAGGCGGCGCGCTTGCGCCAGCGGAAGAACCGCGGCGCTTCCTGGATGAAGACCAGATCCGGTGCGCAGGCGCGGATGACGCGAGCCAGTGCCTCGCGGTCGTCACGCATCGACCGGATGTTGTAGCTGAGCACTCTGATGACGGCCGAACCATCCGGCTCGGTACGGGAGTCGGGCAGCGGCGTCAGGACCATGGCGCTCACGATACGACGGACGCCCGCCGCTCCCACAGGGGCGCGACGGGCGTCCGTCGATGTCCGTGACCGGGTGGCTCAGCCCTGCCGGGCCAGGTCCGCCGCACCCACCAGTCCGGCCTTGCCGCCCAGTTGGGCCGCGAGCACCTGGGCGTGCGGGCGCCACTCGCCGCCGATCAGCCAGCGCCGGAACGACTTGCGGATCGGGCCGAGCACGAGCTCGCCCTCGTCGGAGACGCCACCGCCGACGATGAACGCGGACGGGTCGAAGAGCGAGGCGAGGTCGGCGAGTCCGGCGCCGGCCCAGCGGGCCAGCTCGCGGAACGAGTCGATCGCCACCGGGTCGCCCTGCCGGGCGGCCTGGCTGATGTGCTTGCCCTCGATACCGTCCACCGTGCCGTCGCCGAGGCTGAGCAGGATCGTGGCGTTCTCCGGGGTGGCGTTGGCACGCTGCTTCGCGTACCGGACGAGGGCACGCCCGGAGGCGTACTGCTCCCAGCATCCCTGGCTGCCGCAGCCGCAGAGCAGCCCGTCCGGGACGACCCGGATGTGGCCGAATTCGGCGGCCACACCGAAGCGTCCGCGGCGCAGCTTGTTGCCGATGATGATGCCGCCGCCCAGGCCGGTGCCGAGCGTGATGCAGATGACGTCGTCGTGGCCCTGGCCGGCGCCGAAGCGGTACTCGCCCCAGGCAGCGGCGTTGGCGTCGTTCTCGACGACGACCGGGAGGCCGACGCGCTGCTCGACCTTGTCCTTCAGCGGCTCGTGCCGCCAGTTGATGTTCGGCGCGAACAGCACCGTGGCGCGCTTGTCGTCGACGTATCCGGCAGCGCCGATGCCGACTGCTTCGACCTCGTGTCCCTCGCTCGCGCCGGATACCGCCGCCGCGATCGCGTCCACGATGCCTTCAGCCGTCGGCGGGGTCGGCACCTTGAACATCGAGAGGATCCGGCCCTCTTCGTCGACCACTCCAGCCGCGATCTTCGTGCCGCCGATATCGACGCCGATGGTGAGTCCCATGAATCCCTCAGTTTCGGTCGAGCCCCGCTATGGGCAACCGTACCCGAGCGCCGGTCCCCGCCCTATCGGTGCCGGTCAGTCCAGGTCGATGTGTTCGCCCGCGCCGGTGCCGCCGTCGCGCGGGTCGGTGGGGTCGTCGGCCTTCTTCGAGGGGCCGCCGGGGTCGGTGGCGCCCTGGGTCCAGCGACGCTCCTGGCTCTCGACGGCGGAGCGGTAGGCGGCGAGGAGTTCGCTGCCGGCCGCGGCGATGTGGTCGAAGACATCAGGGTTGCGTTCGATGACCGGCTCGACGACGGACTTCGCCTGCTTGATCACCTGCTGTACGGCCCCCTGGGCGGCCACGCCGAACAGCGGGGACTGGAGGGAGGCGGCCTTGTCGGCCACGGCATCGACCAGTTTGCGCAGTTCTTCGGCGGCGGAGCCGGGCGGCGGGCCGTGCTGGGCGCGGCGGCGGGCCTTCTCCGCTTCGAGATCCTCGGCGCAGGCCTTCGCCCACGCATCGTCGTCGACGGGACGATCGGTGGCTTCGCTCATGGCGGACTCCTGCGACATGGTTGCGGACGGTGACACGTACGGGACACGTACGGTGGCGCATACGGGACACGTACTACCGACGTTACCCGAACGGTGGTACGCCGTTCAGGAGGTCCGCGGCCACAGGCCCGGGTCCGGCGTGAACCGGACCCGCAGCACACCGTCGGTGAGCGCCGCGCCGGAGACGGTGCAGCGGCGCAGCCCGGACTCCAGTTCCACGATCCGGCGGAACGGGCCGACGCTCAGGAGCAATTCGTCGCCACGCCGCACCAGCTGGAGGTGCTCCTTGACGGCTCCGGGCAGCGGCAGGCACCAGACCAGGACCCCATCCGGGCCGTCCGGGACGCTCGGGCCCTCGATCCACCAGGGGTTGTCGGCGCGCCCGCCCGGCCGGTCGGCCGGTTCGACGGCGAGCCCGTCGCCCTCGAGGCGGCCTCCCCCGCTGCCCGCCGCCTCGGCGGTGGTGCGGTTCGCCCTTGCGTCGAGAAGGGTGAGGTCGTCCAGCCCCTGCGGGTCCCGGCCGAGGTGCGGCACCTCGCACAGGGAGGCGGCCGGCGCCCACTCCTCGTACCAGTGGTCGACGCACTTCTCCTGCTGTGCGGCGAGCGCGGCGAACCACGGGTCGGACGAGTGACGGGGCAGCACCCGGTTGACCGTGAGGGTGTCGACGCGCAGGCCGTGCAGGGCGAGCCCGGTGCGGGCGGTGCGCAGGGCATCCTCGGCGGCGGGTCCGGGTTCGGCGACGAGGCGGACCGTGGTGCCCCGGTCCTCGACCAGCCTCTGGACGGCGGCCAGCTCGGCGTCGCGGCGGGCGGCGGTCTCGTACAGCCACTGGGCAGGCATCGGGACGCCGGCGAGCTGGGCGAGCATCGGGCGCAGGGCGCGGGCGGCCTGGCGTTCCGGGGGCAGCAGACGGCGCAGATAGCGGCGCAGCTGCTCGGGCAGGGCGAGGACGGCGAGGGCCTCGCGCAGCGGCGGCAGGTCGACGACGAGAAGCTCGTGGCCGTCGTGCGACCAGTCGCCCTCGGCAGCGCGGCGCAGGGTGTGCAGCAGGGCGAGTTGGCCGCTGCCGGGGAGTTCGGTCAGCTCCTCGGCATCGAGCCGGTTGCCACCGAGCAGGTCGAGCACCGGGGACGCCTGGTCCTGGAGGGCGAGGAGTTCGGTGCGGAAGTGCTCGCCGGAGTCGACGCGGGCGAACCGGAGTCCTTCGGTGACCTCGGTGGGTTCCGTGGCGTCGGGGAAGCCGGGTATGGCGTCGGGGGAGAGCAGCAGCGTGCGGTGGCCCCGGCGGGCGGCGGCCAGTGCGGTCGCCGCCGCGACGGTGGTACGGCCGGCGCCGCCGGGGCCGGTGACGAGGACCGTACGCACCGGGTCAGCCCTGCGGGACGGACTCGACGCGCTTCTTCAGGCCGGCCAGTGCGCGGTCGATGATGACCTTCTCGGCCTTGCGCTTGATCATGCCGAGCATCGGGATCTTGACATCGACGGTCAGCCGGTAGGTGACCTCGGTGCGGCTGCCGTCACCGATCGGGGCCAGCGCGTAGGAGCCGTCGATGGCACGCAGCATCTGGGACTTGACCAGGGTCCAGCTGACCTCGTGGTCGCCGGTCCAGGTGTACGCGAGGGTGTGGTCGTCCTTGATCGCACCGGCGTCGAGGACGAGGCGGACCTTCTCGGCGCGGCCGCTGTCGTCCTTGGCGAGGATCTCGGCCTCCTTGACCTCGCCGGTCCATTCCGGGTAGCGGTCGAAGTCGGCGATCACGCCCATGACGTCGGCCGGTGCCGCCTCGATCGTGATGCTCGAGCTGGTGTGTTCAGCCATCGCTGTGGCTCCTCCAGTGCGGGGTACCGGTCGGTCGGCAGAGGCCTGCCGCCAGAAGGCTATCGCGTGCGCGGGGCGCATCGTCCCAGGGTCCGGTCGGCACGGCCCCATCGGTCCGGGTCGCCGGTCCTGGTCACCACTCCAGAGCCCACGGCCGGCCGGTCGACGCGAAGTGTCCGACGTTCACGCATTCGGTGGCGCCGATCCGCATCCGGCGGACCAGCGGCTGATGGACATGGCCGAAAATTGCGTATCGGGGACGGGTCCGGCGGATCGCGTCGAGCAGCGCCCGGCTGCCGCGCTCGAAGCGGCGCGCCACGGTGTCGTACGTCAGTTCCGGGACGTCGGGCGGGATGTGCGTGCACAGGACGTCCACCTCGCCGATCGCCTCGACCTTGGCGGCGTACTCCTCGTCGCTGATCTCGTACGGGGTGCGCATCGGGGTCTGCAGTCCGCCGCCGACGAAGCCGAAGACCCGGCCTCCGATCTCAATGCGTTCACCGTCCAGGACGGTGGTGCCGGGGCGGGCGTACTCGGGCCAGAGATCGGGGATGTCGACATTGCCGTAGGTGGCGTACGTGGGGGTGGGGAGCGCATCGAACAACTCGGCGTACTGCTTGCGCACCGCGCCGACGATGGCGGCATTGCGGTCCAGGCCCGCCCAGAGACCGCGACCGAAGTCCCGGGCCTCCTCGAAGCGGCGGGCGGTGCGCAGTTCGACGATCCGGTCGGCGTTCTCGACGCCGAAGAGGTCGGGGAAAATGCCGCGCGAGTGGTCGGCGTAGTCGAGGAAGAGGACCAGGTCACCGAGACAGATGAGCGCGTCCGCACCATCCCCTGCACGGGCCAGCGCTTCGGTGTTCCCATGCACGTCACTGACCACGTGGATGCGGGTACGGCGTGCGGTGGCGGCATCACGGCTGTTCGGTCCGGCTCGCATGACGATCACCCTAGGACGACGCCCGCAGCATGGGTAGAGCCGCCGGACCTGCGGTTACTTCCTGGTCGTAACTCGGGTGCACTACTGTGCGCGCAAGGGCCACCAATATGTGTGACGCATAAAACATCTGGCCGGAACCCCCTATCCGGAACCCAGTACTGATGGGTAACGTCCGGGCAGTCCAGTCGTGCTCACCCCACTGAGCACCCGCCAATCTTGGACCGCGCCGGTGCGTCACACAGAGCCGTGGCACCGGAGCCCGATGAGGAGCAGCAGTCTTGCGCGAGTTCAGCCTTCCGGCCCTGTACGAGGTCCCTTCGGACGGCAACCTGACGGATCTCATCCGCCGCAATGCCGCGCAGCATCCCGACGTGGCGGTGATGAGCCGCAAAGTGGCAGGCGTCTGGACCGATGTGACCGCCACCCAGTTCCTGGCCGAGGTCAGAGCCGCCGCCAAAGGCCTGATCGCCGCGGGCATCGAGCCCGGTGACCGGGTCGCACTCATGTCCCGTACCCGTTTCGAATGGGTGCTGCTCGACTTCGCGATCTGGACCGCCGGGGCAGTCACCGTCCCGGTGTACGAGACCAGTTCCGCCGAGCAGGTCCAGTGGATCCTCGGCGACTCGGGCGCGGTCGCGGCCCTCGTCGAGAGCGACGCGCACGCCGACTCCGTCACCTCCGTGCGCGACCGGCTGCCAGGCCTGCGCAACGTCTGGCAGATCGACAAGGGCGCGGTCGACGAGCTGACCGCGGCGGGCACCCAGGTCTCGGAGGAGACCGTCGACCTGCGCAGCACGAGCGCCAGGGCCGACGACCCGGCGACCATCGTCTACACCTCGGGCACCACCGGCCGCCCCAAGGGCTGTGTGCTCACGCACCGCAGCTTCTTCGCGGAGTGCGGCAATGTGGTGGAGCGGCTCAGGCCCCTCTTCCGCACCGGCGAGTGCTCCGTTCTGCTCTTCCTGCCCGCGGCCCATGTCTTCGGACGGCTGGTCGAGGTGGCGTCCGTGATGGCACCCATCAAGCTCGGCTGCGTCCCGGACATCAAGAACCTCACCGATGAACTGGCTTCGTTCCGGCCGACGCTGATCCTCGGTGTGCCGCGGGTCTTCGAGAAGGTCTACAACTCGGCGCGCGCCAAGGCGCAGGCCGACGGCAAGGGCAAGATCTTCGACAAGGCCGCGAACACGGCGATCGCGTACAGCCGCGCGCTGGGCACCCCCGAGGGTCCGTCCATCGGCCTGAAGTTCAAGCACAAGGTGTTCGACCGGCTCGTCTTCAGCAAGCTGCGGGCCGTACTCGGCGGGCGCGGCGAGTACGCGATCTCCGGCGGCGCACCGCTGGGCGAGCGGCTCGGGCACTTCTACCGCGGCATCGGTTTCACGGTGCTGGAGGGCTACGGCCTCACCGAGACGTGCGCGGCCACCGCGTTCAACCCGTGGGACCGGCAGAAGATCGGTACGGTCGGCCAGCCGCTGCCCGGATCGGTCGTCCGGATCGCCGACGACGGCGAGGTGCTGCTGCACGGCGAGCACCTCTTCGCGGGCTACTGGAACAACGAGGCGGCGACGGCCGAGGCGCTGGCCGACGGCTGGTTCCACACGGGCGACATCGGCACCCTCGACGAGGACGGCTATCTCGCGATCACCGGCCGCAAGAAGGAGATCATCGTCACGGCGGGCGGCAAGAACGTCGCACCCGCGGTGATCGAGGACCGGATCCGCAGCCACGCCCTGGTCGCCGAGTGCATGGTGGTCGGCGACGGGCGGCCGTTCGTCGGTGCGCTGATCACCCTGGACGAGGAGTTCCTCGGCCACTGGGCCCAGGAGCACGGCAAGCCGGCCGGCTCGACGGCGGTGTCGCTGCGCGAGGACCCGGAGCTGCTGGCCGAGGTGCAGCGGGCGGTGGACGACGGCAACGCGGCGGTGTCCAAGGCGGAGTCCGTGCGTAAATTCCGCATCCTTGCCTCGCAGTTCACCGAGGAGGCGGGGCACATCACACCGTCGCTGAAGCTGAAGCGGAATGTGGTGGCGAAGGACTTCGCGGACGAGGTCGAGTCCATCTACCAGCGCTGAGAGGGCCGTTGGCCGAAACCTGGCCTTGTCCCCCGTGCAGGGCCGGTGCAAGGGTCTGGATCACTCGAACCGATCCACTTCCCTAGGGAGACCCCTGTGCGTACCGCCTTCCAGCGGGCCGGTCTGGTCGTGGCCGTGGCAGCCTCCGCCCTCGTGGCGGTGCCCGCCACGGCCGATGCGGCAGCGGCCGCGGCCAGTCCGACCGCGGTCTGCGGGGCCGACGGTTACAGCTACTCCGTCGTCGCCTCGTCCCCCGTGAAGTTCAGCAGCGGCACGGTCGCCGGCACCGTCTACCTGATGTACAGCAGCGGGAACGGCAAGAACTGCGTCGTGACGGTCAAGACCTCGTACACGGGCACGGCCACCTTCACCACGGCCCAGCTCATCATCCAGAACGGCAACACGTACGTCGACCAGGGCAACTACACCAGCTACGCCGGACCGGTCCGGGGCAGCGCCGCGGGCAAGTGCGTGAAGTACTGGGGCTCGATCAACACCGGGCCGGACGGACAGGCCGGGGCCAACGCCAGCGGCGGTCGCATGAGCTGGGGCAACTGCGGCTGAGAACAGTGCGCTGCCCGGCGCAGGACGCGCCGGGCAGCGCATTCTGTCTCACAGCAGCGTTCTGAGCCGCTCCGCAAGCAGGTCCCAGCGCCACTTCTCCTCGACCCAGGCCCGGCCCCGCTCCCCCATCCGCTGCCGCAGCTCCGGGTCGCCGAGCAGGGTGGCGATCCGGTCGGCGGACTCCTCCACGGAGCCGCCCCGCACCACCCAACCGGTCTCGCCGTCCAGTACGGCGTCGGGGGCGCCGCCCGAGTCGCCCGCCACCACCGGCAGTCCGGTCGCGGACGCCTCCAGGTAGACGATGCCGAGGCCTTCGACGTCGAGGCCGCCGCGGCGGGTGCGGCACGGCATGGCGAAGACGTCGCCCGCGCCGTAGTGGGCGGGCAGCTCCTCCCACGGCACCGGACCGGTGAAGCGTACGGAGTCGCTGACGCCCGTCTCCTCGGCGAGCTTCTTCAGGTCCTTGGCGTACGGTCCGCCGCCGACTATCAGCAGTACGGCGTCCGGCTCCCGTGCCAGGATCGCGGGCATAGCGAGGATCAGGGTGTCCTGCCCCTTGCGGGGCACCAGCCGCGACACGCAGACGACGACGGGCCGGTCGGTGAGCCCGAGCCGGGCCCGGACCCGATCCCCGCCGGAGTCCGGATGGAAGGTCTTCTCGTCGACGCCGGGCGGCAGTTGGACCATGCGGCCCGCGGCTTCGGGGGTGAGCGCGGCCGCGATCCGGGAGCGGGTGTACTCGCCGAGGTACGTGATGGTGTCCGTGCCCTCGCCGATCCGGCGCAACAGCTGCCGGGACGCGGGCAGTTGGGCCCAGCCCGCCTCGTGCCCGTGAGCGGTCGCCACCAGGCGCCGGGCACCGGCCTTCCGTAGCGCCGGTGCCATCAGCCCCAGCGGGGCGGCGGCACCGAACCAGACGGACGTGCAGTCGTGTGCGCGCAGCAGCTGGACCGCCCGCCGGGTCACCCGGGGGGTCGGCAGCAGCATCGTCGTACGGTCGCGGACGACGGTGAACGGCTGCTCGGCATCGAACGCGGCGGTGGCCTCGATGCCCTCGGGGCTCCGCTTCCAGGTGGAGGCGTAGACGACGATTTTTCCGGGGTCCAGGCGCAGCGCCATATTGTGCAGAAATGCCTGGATACCGCCGGGTCGGGGCGGGAAGTCATTGGTCACGATCAGGGTCTTGTCCATCGCCGCTGACAGTACCGAACAGCTGGGCCTGATGGCTCCCGCACAGAGACGCCGTGCATCATGGCTCATCGAGCCACCGGCGAAGGGGATGAGTGCGGCCATGACGGCAGCAGGCGGCACCGGCAGATTTCTCGCACCCGTGGCGGTGTGGGCCCTCACCAGGGCCGCGTTGCTGCTCTGCGTCCTGAAGGTGATCACGCTGCCGGGCCCGGACGTGACGAGTGACGTCTCGGTGATCTACCACGGCTGGTCCGAGGTGCTGCAGAGCGGCACGTATCCGCAGTCCGATGTCACCTGGCAGTACCCGCCCGTCGCGGCGCTCGCCATCCTCTCCCCCGCCCTGCTGCCGTTCCTCGACTACACCTCGGCCTTCTTCGTCCTCGTGTGCCTGTGCGACGCGCTGGTGCTGGGCCTGCTGCTGTACGCGGGCCGGCGGACCGGCAGGCGGACGGCGGGCGGCTGGGTCTGGGTGGCGGGGGTGCCGCTGCTCGGCACGACCGCATACGCGCGCTACGACGTGATGGTGACGGCGGTCGCGGTGGCGGCGCTGCTGGCGGGAGCGCGGCATCCGCGGGTGCTGGGGGCGCTGGCCGCCTTCGGTGCACTGCTGAAGGTGTGGCCGGTGCTGCTGCTCGTCGGCACGGCGCGCGGGGAGCGCACCCGCCGCTCGTGGACGGCGGCCGCGGTGACGGCGGCCGGTCTGCTGGTGGTGTGTGCGGCGGCGATGCCGGGTGCGCTGGCCTTTCTCGGCTTCCAGCGCGACCGGGGCACCGAGGTCGAGTCGCTGGGCGCGCTGGTCTTCCATGTGGCCCGTCAGTTCGGCTGGCAGGGCCGGGTGGAGCTGAACTACGGATCGCTGGAGTTCCTCGGTCCGCATGTACCGCTGGTGAGCACGCTGGCGCTCGGTCTGAGCCTGATCGCCTGCGGCTGGCTGCTGGTGTGGCGGCTGCGGGCCCGCACGTTCGGGGCGAGCACCACGGCCGACGCGGCGTTCACTGCGGTCCTGCTGTTCACGACCACCAGCCGGGTGATCAGCCCCCAGTACATGCTGTGGCTGGTCGGCCTTGCGGCGGTCTGCCTGGTCTTCCGGTCCGGCCGGATGGGATTGCCTGCCGGACTGGTACTGGCAGCGACGGGCGTCACGCAGCTGGAGTTCCCGCTCGGGTTCATCCACGTGGTGACCAGTGACGCAACGGGCGTGACGCTGATGTTCGTACGCAACGGTCTGCTGGTCGCGGCGACCCTGGTCGCCGCGAGGCGGCTGTGGCAGCGGACGGTGACCGAGCCGGGGAGGCCGGAGCAGCCGGCGCCGGTCCGGCCGGTCCTCTACCGCGGGTCCGCACCGGCCGGGGACATCAGCCGAGACGGGACCGCAGAAACTCCCGCCAGCGCGCCGTGAAGTCCTGCTCGGTCGTGCCGAGCACCTCGTGCAGGGCCTGCTCCACCGCTCCGTCCCGCCCTGAGTGCCCCCCGACGGCCCGGTAGAAGGCGAACAGCTTCTTCTCGCCCCAGTGGTCGGCGATCAGCGCGCAGGCCAGCCAGCCGCCCTCGTACGCCCTCGCGAGGCGCCCGGAGTCGCCACCGAAGCGGAAATCCTCGTCCGTGGGGAGTGCGGCGGGCAGCTCGCCGCGCCGGACGGCTTCCGCCAGTTCCGGCGCGGCCTGTGCGGGGGTCCGGTCCTCGGCGCGGTAGGCCGCCCAGTCGGCGACGCCCTCGGAGAGCCAGGTCGGGGTCGCGGCGGAGGTACGGGCGCGGGTGGCGACATGGGCGGTCTCGTGGGTGAGGACGACCCGCTGCCCGAACGTGCCGAGCATCGCGTACGCCTGCGGGTTGATGATCACCCGGTCCGCGGGCGTCCGGCCCGGGCCGCCGGTCTCCCCGGTGGTGACGGCGGCGATGCCCCGGTAGTTCGCCACCGGGTCCCCGAGCAGCCCGGCCATGTCGTCGACCGTCCTCGGCACGATCACCACCACGCGGGCGGCCCAGTGCTCCGGCCAGGCGGCAGAGACGGCGGGCACCGCGCGGTCCTCGGTGTCCGCGATCCGGCGCAGCTCCTCCTGCGTGCGGCCGACGCCGAGAACGAGGCTGTGCGCGCCGCGTACGACCCGCACGTCACCCTGCTGCCAGAGCTGCCGGCCGCTGTCCTTCCCGGCCCGGTCAGCCGCTATGTACCAGCGGCCGTCCGCCCCGTGCCGTTCCAGGTCCAGGACGCGGTCGGCGGTGACCGGAGCGCTGTCGTAGCCCGCGATCCGGTACCGCAGTTCGATGTCGGCGGTGGCCTTGTCGGTGCCGTGCTCGCGCACGTCGGTCACTGAGTACGTCCACGAGCTCAGCGGCACGTCGGCGAGGTTGGCCAGTTCGCGGCGCTGGGCCGTCCGCAGCCCGGTGGCCCCGGGAGCGACCGTGGCCGCATAGGCGTCCGGGTCGTGGTCCAGGACGGCGGCGGCTCGGCGGTCCAGGGTGGCGCGGACGTCGCGGACCGTGGTGTCGGGGGAGGTTGCGGCGGGGGCCGTGCAGGCGGCCGCGAGCAGCAGGACGGCGAGTGCCGCGCCTGCCGCGCGCCACCGTCCGTCACGTCCCCGGCCTGCCGTACGCCCCTGATCAGCCACCCGGTCGAGGGTACGGGTCAGATGCGGGTGACCGACGAGACGGGCATCATGCCGACCGGGTCGTAGCGGACCGGGGCGCCCGGGTACGGGGCATGGATCACCTGGCCGTTGCCGACGTACATCCCGATGTGACTGGCGTCCGCCCGGTAGGCGACCAGGTCGCCCGGGCGGGCCATGGAGAGCGGCACCATGCGTCCGGCGTATCGCTGGGCCTGGGAGGTGCGCGGCAGGCTGACACCGGCCTGGGCGTACGCCCACTGCATCAGCCCGGAGCAGTCGAACCCCGCAGGCCCGTTGGCACCCCAGATGTACGGGCGTCCGACGGCGTGCCGGGCCGCCAGCACGGCGGCCGCCGCCCGGGACGAACCCGGCGGCAGATCGATCATGCCCGGGAACACGTCGTCGCGGCCGGTGCGAGAGGCCCTTTCGAAGGCCGCCCGGTCCGCGCCCGGCAGTGAGCTCAGCAACTGCCGGGCCCGCTCGAGCTTCTGCTCGACGGTCCGTTTGTGGCGGGCGGCGGCGGCCCGGTTGCGCTCCAGACCGGCCAGCGAGCGAGCGGCCTCCGCCCGGGCCTGTGCGAGCCCGCGCCGGGCTCTCTGAAGCTTCTGCAGAGTGCCGGCCCGCCGGACGTTCAGCCGGTCGAGGGTGGCCGCCCGGTCGAGGTAGCTGTCCGGGTCCGAAGAGAGCAGCAGGGCGAGCGAGGGGTCGATGGAGCCTGCGCGGTACTGCGCGGCGGCGGCCGAACCGACCGCGGTGCGAAGCCGGTTGATCTGTTCCTGGTCGCGGGCCGCCCGCTCCTGGGCCCTGATCACCTCGCCGCGCAGCCGCTCGGCGTCCTCCCCGGCCTTGTTGAACTGCTCGGTGGCCCGCTCGGCCTCGCCGTACAACCGGTCGACCTCGGCCTTCGCGGCCCGGGGCGTGTCCTGGGGTTCGGCGTTCGCGGTGGCCGCCCCGAGTGCGGCGGCAGCGGTCGCCGCCGACAGGACTGTGATCCGGACGCTCCGGTTGACGCCGGGCTGTGTGGAACGGCGATGGGACACCACAGGACGCCGCACTCCCTTCCGCTGTACGCAGAGGTGCACAGCCCCCTGCCGCCCGGGGCGGGCGGACCGACGGACGGGAGCTGCACAGCAGGCAGACAGTAGCCGCGCGACTACGGAGCGCCCAACGTCCTGGCCGATCGGGTGAGGGGTACGAAAGCCGCCGCCCCGCCGGTGACCTGTGGTCTCCGGCGGGGCGGGCAGTCGGTCGGGGCGTGGGAATTCGCCCGTTCGGGCGTCGTCAGATGCGCACGCCGACCTGGAAGCTGCCGATGGTGTTCATCGACTCGTAGCGGACCACCGCGCCCGGCTTCGGGGCGTGCAGGACGGTGTTGTTGCCCGCGTACAGGCCCACGTGCGCCGTGTTGTTGAAGAAGACCAGGTCGCCCGGCTTGAGGGCGCTGCGTCCTATCTGGGTTCCCTGGTTGATCTGGGTGTACGTGGTGCGGGTGATCGCAGCGCCGGCCTGGGCATAGGCCCACTGGGTGAGGCCCGAGCAGTCGTAGGAGCTGGGGCCGGTACCGCCGGAGACGTACGGCTTGTTGAGCTGGGTGGCGGCGGCCCGGAGGGCGGCGGCGCCGAGGGCGGAGGCGGGGACCTCGTTGCCCAGATCGACCCGGCTGCCCGCGTCGCGGCTGGCGCGCAGGTCGTCCTGGCGCATCTTCTCGCGCTCGGCGGCGGTCAGGGTGTTGAGCAGACTCCGCGCCTCGGCGAGCTTGCCCTGGAACTTCTTCTTGTTCTCACCGAGCGTCTTGCGGACGTCCGCGAGGTCGGCCAGCTTGTCCTGGGCCTCCTTGCGCTGCTGCGCGAGGGAGCGCTGCTTCTCCTGGATCTTCTCCAGGGACTCGGCCTGCTTGGCCGTCAACTGGTCGAGGGCCGAGGCCTCGTCGAGGAAGCTGTCCGGGTCGGAGGCGAGGAAGAGCTGCACGGACGGGTCGATGCCACCGGAGCGGTACTGCGCGGCGGCGAGCGAACCGAGGCCGCTGCGGAGCGTGTTCAGCTCCTGCTGACCGCGGGCCACCTTGTCCTGCAGAGCGCCGATCTGCTTCTCGAGCTTCTCCTGCTGCTCCTTGGCCCCGCTGTACTTCTCGGTGGCCGTCTCCGCCTCGTGGTAGAGCTTGTCGACCTTCGCCTTGACCTCGCTCTTGGTCGGCTTGGGGTCGGCGTGGGCGGCCTGGGAGGTCAGGGCAACGGCCGCGGCGGCGGTCGCGGTGAGCACGGTCACGCGGGTGCGGCTCGGCTGCTTGGGACGACGGTGGGACGCCACGAAGGCGAGCTCCTTCTTCCTCGAGCCGCCTACCGGGTTGTGGGGGAGCGGATCCCCGGCTCCGTGCACGTCACGGACTCGGCGGTTCCTTCGCTGCCACCCCGGATGGGTGATCAACCGTGCGAAGGTTCGAAGCCCGACCTTAGTGACCATCTTGTGATCAGTTCAAATCCTCACAAGAAAAATCTCGCCCCAGCAGTCACTTCTTTACTCACATCACACCGCGTGTAGCGGCGGCTTGACGGTCCGTTCCAAAAATTCCGGCAAGTCGCCACAACTCTCACTAGACGCGCGAAAGCCGCTTCAGGAGCAAGACGGACGCAACGGGCCTGGCCCCCGCCTTCGCCACGCCGTCCGCTACCTCGCGGTCGGTGGAGACCACGACGACGGGCCTGCCCGGCGGTTCGGCGCGGGCCAGTTGACGGATGAGCTCGTCGGCGGTGACACCCGGCTTGCTGAAGAGCACCCGCACCCCGCGCGGCGGTGCGAGCAGTACCGGAGCGGCCAGTTCGGCCCCGTCGAAGACACAGGTCATCTCGGCGCCGGACTGCGCCGCGAGCACCGCGAGACCGCCCAGCAGCCGCAGCCGCTGCTTCTCCAGCGGCAGTTGCGGATAGCCGGTCTTGGTGACGTTGTAGCCGTCCACGATCAGATGCGCCTGCGGCAGTGCGAGCAGCTGGTCGAGCAGGGCCGGATCGGTGTCCGAAAGCGCCCTGGCGGCAATGTCCTTGGGCGACATCGCACCGGGTTCGACCGCGTCGACGCTGTCTGCGGGACGGATCGAGGAGGGCGGCAGGGCCAGTTCGCGGCGCAGCCCGCGGGCCGCGTCGAGCACCGTGTCGAGCAGCAGCCGCAGCCGCATGTCCTCGACCGAGCGGCCCTCCCTGGCAGCCCTGCGGCTCGCCTCGACGGACGCCTCCGCCTCTCCGAGCCGGGCCCGCAGCCGCCGGGTCTCGCTCTCGGCCGCGGAGATCCGGGCGGCCGCCTCGGTCCGTACGGTCTCGGTCTCGGCCTTGCCCCGGCGGACCGCGGCCTCACCGCGCTTGACCTCGTTCAGGGCGGAGCGCAGTTTGCGCTGCAGCCCGTCGGCTTCCTTGCGGGCCGCCTCCAGCTCACCGCGGAGCCGTTCGGTCTCGCTCTTGGTCTGGGTCCGGGCCTGGGCGAGTTCCTCGCGCAGCCGTTCCAGTTCGCGCCGGCCTTCCTCGTCGGCCCGTTCCGCGTCGGCCCGCTGGACCTCCTCGCCGGCCGCGGCGACCAGCTTCACCCAGCCGACCGGGCGCAGCACATACGCTGCGGCGGCCACATCGACGGGGTCGGCGGCGGCGGGCGGCGACCCGGCCTCCACGGCCGCGGCCAGCTCGGGCTGAGACTCCCGGAGCCGTTCGCCGATGCGCTGACGGAACAGAGTGTCGCTCTCCAGGGCGGCCGCCATCGCGTTCCCGGCGAACTTGGCGCGCCGGGTCGGGGTGAAGCGGGCGTACTGCCTCAGCTGGGCCGGGAGTTCGGTGACCGTGAGGCCACCGAACGCGTCCGAGACCAGCGCGACGACCCGCCGCCGTACGCCTTCGGGCAGCGGGCGGTCGAGCGCCTCGACGGCGTCGCCGGCTCCATCGGCCGGCTCGGCGCCGCTATCGGGCTGCTCCACGATCCGTCACCCCAAATGTCTGTCCGCACGGCCCCGTCAGGAGTCGGCACCCGGCCTGTCGACTAGTTCGATCTGGTCCACCGCGTTGCACCAACGACACCGGACCGACTCGATGGTCTCACTGACCACCTCGCGCTCTTCGACGGTCGCCTCTCCTGCGAGGTCGAGATGCACGTATTCGACAACCTTGGACGAGCGCGTGACATCGAAGCGCGTGAGATTCCCGCAGAGCGTGCAGCGCCAGCGGGTCCCGTCGGTCGGCTGGGGAACCGTCGTCATCGTTGCGTCCTCTTTCGTCGAGCGTCGTGCTGCTGCCTGCCAAGGATCTCGCGGTGCGCCGTCGAACTGCGGATGTCCTGCTGTAACCCTACGGCCTTGCGCATACCCATCGGCACGGCGAGGCGGTCTGCCCCGTTCCATCACCTGCGTCATGCTCTGTTCATGATCGAACGGCGGGCTGGGACGGGCGGACTGACCGGCAGGCTCCTGCGCGCCGCCACCGCGGGCGGTGCCCCGGTGACGTATGCCCTCATCGGCCTGTGCTGTGCCATCTTCCTGATCAGCCCGCTCTCCGGCTTCAACCCCACGTACGGCACCGCCGACACCCTGCTCGCCGCCCAGGCCGGGTATTTCGAGCGCTGGGGGGTGATCCCCACCGAACTGTGGGGCGGCTCCGCACACGCCCTGCTCACCCCGCTGACCGCACTCTTCGTGCACGGCAGCTGGCTGCATCTGCTCGGCAACATGCTCTTCCTGTACGTCTTCGGGGCGATGGCCGAGGAACGGATGGGCCGTACCGAGTTCGCCTTCTTCTATCTCGGCTGCGGCTACCTAGCCCTGCTGGCGTACGCGGCGGCGCACGCCGACTCCGACCAGACCCTCGTCGGCGCCTCGGGGGCGATCTCTGCGGTGCTCGGGGCGTTCCTGTACCTGTTCCCCCGGGCCCGGGTCACCAGCCTCTTCCCGTTCCTGCTCTTCCTGCCACTGCGCTTTCCCGCCTGGATCGTGCTGATCTTCTGGTTCGTCCTGCAGTGGATGGCGGCGCAGGGTGCGGGCAGCGGTCCGGGGGTGGCCTATCTCGCCCATGTGGTCGGCTTCGCCACCGGCTTCCTCTACGCCTGGGGGCGATACCGCCGTGGGGCTAGAGTGAAGACTCCAGCCACGGCCACCGAGGGAGAAAGCCAGCCGTGATCACCGCGATCGTGCTCATCAAAACCAGCGTGGACCGGATTCCCGAGATCGCCGAGTCCATCGCGGCGCTGGACAGCGTCAGCGAGGTCTTCTCGGTCACCGGTACGTACGACCTGATCGCCATGGTCCGGGTGGCCAAGCACGACGATCTGGCGGACGTCATCCCCGGCCGCATCAGCAAGATCCCGGGCGTCGAGGGCACCGACACTCATGTCGCGTTCCGTACGTACTCGCAGCACGACCTGGAAGCCGCCTTCGCCATCGGTCTCGACGCGTAGATACGCCTCATCACGGCGTAATACTTCGGCCGGGGACGGGCAGCTGCCCGTCCCCGGCCGAAGTATTACGGCCTCGGTTCCTGGCCGGTCAGACCTGCGCCGTACCCCGGTCCGGGACGCAGCGGCCGTCCTCGGTGCGGTACTTCCACTGGGCCCCCTCGCTCACCAGCTCCTTGACCGCGCGGACGAAGCGCTCGATGTGCTCGTCCGGCGTACCGGCGCCGAAGCTGACCCGGATCGCGTTCAGCAAGGGGGTCCCCCCGGTCGAGTCCGTTCGAGACTGGGGGAGCTCGCCCGGTTCGGCCTCCGGCGCACCGCACTCGCCCGGGTCCTGCGGGTCGCTGCCGAGCAGGGTGCGCACCAGCGGGTGGGCGCAGAACAGTCCGTCGCGTACCCCGATGCCGTACTCGGCGGAGAGCGCCGCGGCGAAGTGCGAGCTGTTCCAGCCCTCCACCACGAAGGAGATGACGCCGACCCGGGGGGCGTCGTCGCCGAACAGCGACAGCACCTTGACCTGGGGGACCCCGGCCAGGCCTTCGCGGACCCGGGTGACGAGCTGCTGCTCACGGGCGCCGAGGCGGTCGAAGCCGGCCTCGGTGAGCGCCTTGCAGGCGGAGGCGATGGAGTAGACGCCGATGACGTTGGGCGAACCGGCCTCGTGCCGGGCGGCGGTGGAGTGCCACTCCACGTCCACACCGCCGTCGGTACGCCGGGCGACCTTACGGGAGGCGCCGCCGCCGGCCAGGTACGGCTCGGCGTCCTGCAGCCAGTCGGCGCGGCCCGCGAGGACACCGGAGCCGAACGGCGCGTACAGCTTGTGTCCGGAGAAGGCGACCCAGTCGACGTCGAGCTCGTCGATGTCGACCGGGTGGTGCGGCGCGAGCTGTGCGGCGTCCAGCACGATCCGGGCGCCGTGCGCGTGGGCGGCGGCGGCCAGCTCCTTCACCGGCCACAGCTCACCGGTGACGTTCGATGCGCCGGTGACGCAGACCAGCGCGGGGCCGTAGGGGTCACGGTCGGCGAGCGCCCGCTCCAGCGTCTCGACGGCCTGGGCCGGGGTGCGGGGAGCGTTGAGGTACGTGACACGGGCGTCGCGCCACGGCAGCAGCGAGGCATGGTGCTCGGTCTCGTACACGAAGACCTGACAGTCGGCGGGGACCGCCGCGGCCAGCAGGTTCAGCGAGTCCGTCGTCGACCGGGTGAAGATCACCTGGTCGTCGGCGCGGCAGCCGAGGAACTCCGCAACTGCCTTGCGGCTGTTCTCGAAGAGGTCCGTGGAGAGCTGCGAGAGGTAGCCGGCGCCGCGGTGGACACTGCCGTAGTACGGGGCGTACGCGGCGACGTCGTCCCACACCCGCTGCAGGGCCGGGGCACTGGCCGCGTAGTCCAGGGCGGCATAGGTGACTTCTCCGCCGGTAACGAGCGGAACGGTCACATCCTTGCCGAGAACAGGCAGCGGGGAACAAATAGATCGGTCGGCGGCAGCGGTGACAACAGACATGGCGAACTCCCGTACAAGGCAGGCGAATTCACTGCGCCGGCAGGTACGCGGCAGCGCAGGAGGAAGGAAAAGGGGGTGCGGAGAGGGGCCGGACCGGGCCCTATCGCATTCGCTTGCTCACAAGAGGCTCCTTGAGGACCAGGACCCCAGGGATGTGACATTCACAGATGTCGAGGGGTCCGCGCTTGCCGTAGACCTCGCTGCCTACGGCCTGGTCTTCACCCGGGGCACCCCGCCACGGACGGAGGGTTGCCGGACAGCGGGCCGGGGCCGTAGTCGCTGTCACTCATGACCTGCCCAGAATCTTGCCATACGTGCGTCGACGCGCAAGGCGCAGTCCAAGATCTGGACTGCGCCCCGGTCCGCGTTTCCCGTTCGGTCAGGCGTTGCTGACCGTCACCCAGCGCTCCAGCGCCGCCCGGGCCGCACCCGAGTCGACGGACTCGGCGGCCTTGGCGATCCCGGCGGCGAGCTGCTCGTTCAGCGTGCCCTCACCCGGGTCCAGCGCCACCAGCGCCGCCGCCGAGTTGAGCAGCACCGCTTCACGTACCGGGCCGGTCTCACCGGCCAGCAGCCGGCGGGCCACATCGGCGTTGTACGAGGCGTCGGCGCCGCGCAGCGCCTCGACGGGGACCAGTTGGAGGCCGACGTCGCGCGGGTCGAAGGCCTCCTCGCGCACCTCGCCGTCCCTGACCACCCAGATCCGGGAGGTCGCCGTGGTCGTCAGCTCGTCCAGACCGTCGTCGCCGCGGAAGACCAGCGCCGAGTTTCCACGCGCCGCGAGCACGCCCGCAACGATGGGGGCCATCTTCAGATCGGCGACACCGATGGCCTGGGAGCGCACCTGGGCCGGATTGGTGAGCGGACCGAGGATGTTGAACGTGGTCTGCGCGCCGAGCTCCTTGCGAGCCCGCGCCGCGTACCGCAGAGCGGGGTGGAACTTCACCGCGAAGCAGAAGGTGATACCCGCCTCCTCGGCCACCTCGACGACGCGCTGCGGGGCCAGCTCCAGATTGACGCCGAGCTTCTCCAGGACGTCGGAGGCGCCACTGGCCGAGGAGGAGGCGCGGTTGCCGTGCTTGACGACCTTGGCTCCGGTGCCCGCGACGACGATCGCGGACATCGTGGAGATGTTGACCGTCTTGGCGAGGTCGCCGCCGGTTCCGACGATGTCGACCGTGCGGCCCGGCACCTGGATCGTGGTGGCGTGCTCGTACATGGCGCGGACGAGTCCGGTGACCTCGTCGACGGTCTCGCCCTTGGCGCGCAGGGCGACGGCGAAACCGGCGATCTGCACGTCGGTCGCCTCGCCGCTCATGATGTTGTCCATCGCCCACGCGGTGTCGTCGGCGGTCAGGTCCTGGCCGCGCAGCAGAGCGTTCAGTACGCCGGGCCAGGAACGAGCCGCCACGCTGTCGCCGCCGACCGGGGTCACAACGTTCATGGTCCGCTCCTGGGGGTCCACAGCCGATAAGGGTATGGACCCCACCCTATCGAGCGCCCGGGACAGCAAAGAGCCCCGTCCATCGAATGGACGGGGCTCCCGCTGTGGCGATCAGTTAAGGCGATCAGTGGTGGCCGTGGCCGCTGGTGATCTCCTTGTACTCCTCTGCAGTGGGCTTGGCGATCTGGTTGTGCTCGCCGAAGTAGCCCTTACTGAGCTTGGCCCGCATCCTCTGCAGCGCCGGCACCTTGCGCTCGACACCGTTCTCGTCGACCGTCGGGCCGATCTCGACCGGCTTGTACTGCTCGTGCGCGGTGAGCGTGTGCAGCTGCGCGGGGCCGAGCGGCTCGTGGACCTCGACGAACTCACCGTGCGGCAGGCGCTTGATGAGACCGGACTCGCGTCCGTGCAGCACCTTCTCCCTGTCGCGGCGCTGAAGGCCGAGGCAGATCCGCTTCGTGACGAGGAACGCCAGGACCGGTCCCACGAAGATGAAGATCCGGACGAACCACGAGATGGAGTTCAGCGAGAGATCGAAGTGCGTGGCCCAGAGGTCGTTACCACCGCCGATGAAGACGATGATGTACTCCGTGATCCAGGCGACGCCGAAGGCCGTCCGGGTCGGGGCGTTGCGCGGGCGGTCCAGGATGTGGTGCTCGCGCTTGTCCCCGATGATCCAGGACTCGATGAACGGGTAGACCGCGATCACGGCCAGCACCAGGCCGAAGGCCATCAGCGGGATGAACACACCCAGGACGAGCGTGTGGCCCCAGAGGTTGATCTCCCAGCCCGGCATCACTCGGATCAGACCCTCGGCGAAGCCCATGTACCAGTCGGGCTGGGCGCCGGTGGACACCTGGTCCGGACGGTACGGACCGATGGCCCAGATCGGGTTGATCGAGGCGATCGCCGCGATGACCGCGATGACACCGAAGACCAGGAAGAAGAAGCCTCCGGCCTTCGCCATGTAGATCGGCAGCAGCGGCATACCGACGACGTTCTTGTTGGTGCGGCCGGGACCCGCGAACTGCGTGTGCTTGTGGAAGAACACCAGGATCAGGTGGCCGACCACGAGGCCGAGCATGATGCCCGGCAGCAGCAGGATGTGGATCGAGTAGAACCGGGCGACGAAGTCGCCGCCGGGGAACTCTCCGCCGAACAGGAACATGGAGATGTACGTGCCGACGATCGGCGTGGACAGGATCGCGCCCTGGGTGAAGCGGACACCCGTACCCGAGAGCAGGTCGTCCGGGAGCGAGTAGCCCGTGAAGCCGGTGAACATACCCAGCACGAACAGCAGGAAGCCGAACAGCCAGTTGATCTCACGCGGCTTGCGGAACGCACCCGTGAAGAAGACGCGCATCATGTGCACGAACATGGCCGCGAGGAAGATCAGCGCGGCCCAGTGGTGGATCTGGCGGACCAGCAGACCACCGCGGATGTCGAAGCTGATGTCCAGCGTCGAGGCGTAGGCCTCGGACATCCGGATGCCCTGCATCGGCTCGTAGGAGCCGTGATACACGACCTCGTTCATGCTCGGGTGGAAGAACAGCGTCAGATACACACCCGTGAGAATGATGATGATGAAGCTGTAGAGGGCGACTTCACCGAGCATGAAGGACCAGTGGTCCGGGAAGATCTTGCGCATGTTGGCCTTGGCCAGGGAGTAGATCCCGAGCCGGCCGTCCGCCCAGTCGGCCACCCGCTCGCCGGCGGGCGCCTTGCGCTTCGTGTCGGTCGCAGTACTCATCCGCGCTCCCAGAATGCAGGACCGACGGGCTCTTCGAAGTCACCGAGCGCCTCGAGGTTGCCCTCGCTGTTCACACCGATCCGCAGCTGCGGAAGGGAGTGACCGGCCGGACCGAAGATGACGCGGGCGCCGTCGGAGAGGTCGAAGGTGGACTGGTGGCACGGGCAGAGCACGTGGTGCGTCTGCTGCTCGTACAGGCTGATCGGGCAGCCGACGTGGGTGCAGATCTTCGAGAAGGCCACGATGCCCTCGTGGGCCCACTCGCGCTCGCGCTTGTCCTTGATGTTCTCCGGCTGGATACGGATGATCATCAGCGCAGCCTTGGCGATCTGCGTCTGGAAGTCGTGAGCGTCCTCCGTCAGGCCCTCGGGCATGGCGAAGGTCAGCGAACCGACGGCGACGTCCTCGGGACGCAGCGGCTCCATCGTGTTCATGTTGATGAGCTGCTTGCCCTTGGACCACAGGGTCTGACGGAGCTTCTTCTCCGGCAGCGGGCCGAGGTCGCGCAGCAGCATCACGCCGGAGAGCGGCACCAGGGCCAGCGCACCGAACAGGGTGTTGCGGATCAGCTTGCGCCGGCCGAACGCGGACTCCTCGGCACCGGCCGCGAAGTCGGCGAGAACCTTCGCCTTGACCTCGGGCTCCGCCTCGATGGCGTGCCGGTCGTCGGCGACCTCTACGTCGGACATCAGGGTGCGCGCCCAGTGGACGGCGCCCGCGCCGATCGCGAAGAGAGCCACGCCCAGGGTCAGCCCGAGGGAGAAGTTGAGCGCGCTCACATGGCCGAACGGCCAGATGAACACGATCTTGTCCACCGGGAAGATGACGTACGAGGCGATGAAGCCGACGGTCGCCAGCATGGACAGCACGAACAGGAACGCGACCGTGCGCTCGGAGCGCTTCGCGGCCTGTTCGTCGATGTCCTGGATGCGCGGCCGGTGGGCCGGCAGCCCCGGGTCGGCGAACGGGTCGTCCGCGCCCTCTACCGCGCCGTGCGCGGCTTCCTGCTCAGCGGGCAGGTTCTCTTCTGGAATCTTCTCTTGGCTACTCATGACTTCTTGGCCTTAGCGGTGTGGGCCGCGACCCAAACGGCAACTGCGACGAGTGCGCCCAGACCGAAGATCCAGGCGAACAGACCCTCGCTGACCGGACCGAGCCCGCCCAGCTTGAGGCCACCAGGGGTCTCGGACTCGGCGCTGTTCACGGTCTTGACGTACGCGATGATGTCCCGCTTCTGCTGCTCGGGCATCGTCGAGTCGGGGAAGGACGGCATGCTCTGCGGGCCGGTCTGCATGGCCTCGTAGATGTGCTTCGGGTCCACGCCCTCAAGGCTGGGCGCGTACTTGCCCTTCGTCAGGGCACCGCCCTCGCCGGTGAAGTTGTGGCACTGCGCGCAGTTGGTACGGAACAGGTCGCCACCCTTGGCGATGTCCGCACCCTCAGGGCTGACCTGGTCCTCGGTCGGCACGATCGGGCCGGCGCCGAGCGACGCGACGTACGCCGCGAGCTGGTCGATCTCGGCCTGGGTGTAGATGACCTTCTTCTTCGGTACCTGGGCACCCGGCTGCTGGGCCGGCATACGGCCCGTGCCGACCTGGAAGTCGACGGCGGCGGAGCCCACGCCGACCAGGCTCGGCCCGTCGGACGAGCCCTGACCGCCGGCTCCGTGGCAGCTGGCGCAACCGACGGAGTACAGCTTCTTGCCCTCATCGATGGCGAGGGACTGGGCGGTGTCGTCGGCCTGCGCCTTACTCGCGGGCGCAAACGCGGCGTACAGCCCCCCAGTAGCCGCCAGCGCGAGGAGTAGTACGACGACCGCCGCCAACGGATGGCGTCGTCGTGCGGAGAGCTTTTTCACGGATTACCCCGGTGTCAGGATCTTCTGCGTCGATGCTGGATGTGGTTCGGGTTCGAGCCCGATTACTTGATCATGTAGATCGTGGCGAAGAGGCCGATCCACACGACATCGACGAAGTGCCAGTAATAGGACACGACGATGGCAGCGGTCGCCTGTTCATGGGTGAACCTCTTGGCCGCGTATGTCCTGCCCAGTACGAGCAGGAAGGCGATGAGACCGCCTGTCACATGCAGACCGTGGAAGCCGGTGGTCAGGTAGAACACCGAGCCGTACGGGTCGGAGGACAGCGAGAGGCCGTCCTTCTTCACCAGCTCGGTGTACTCGAAGACCTGGCCTCCGATGAAGATCGCACCCATCACGAACGTGATCACGAACCACGCACGGAGCTTCTTCACATCGCCCCGCTCCGCGGCGAAGACGCCGAGCTGGCAGGTGAGGGAGGAGAGCACCAGGATCGTGGTGTTCGTCGCCGAGAACGGGAAGTTCAGGGCCGAAGCCATTTCCTTCCAGTGGTCGGGTCCCATCACCGATCGGAGGGTGAAGTACATCGCGAAGAGGGCCGCGAAGAACATCAGCTCGGAACTCAACCAGATGATGGTTCCGACGCTGGTGAGGTTCGGTCGATTGACCGACGGGTGCGCGTGCCCGGTTTCTACTGTCGTTGCTGTCGCCACGACCGACATTATGTCGGTCGCTTATCCCGCCCTCACTCCGGGGGGTGCCGTTCGGTGTGTCAGCAGGGTGTGTCCTGCCCGAACGGCCCATCGAATCGGTGTCATTACCGGTGCTGACAGGCTGTCGATCGGAGTACGATCCGCGCATCGGTTCATGCCCCGAGAGCCCCGAAGACACAGATGTCACGGAGGAACAATGCAGCCGACCGCCACGGTCCTGGTCTACAGCGACGACGCCAACACCCGTGAGCAGGTGAGGCTGGCCGCCGGTCGCAGGCCTGCAGCGGACGTGCCACCGGTGGAGTTCGTGGAGTGCGCCACGCTGCCCGCCGTCCTGACCGCGCTGGACAACGGCGGCATCGACGTGTGCGTGCTGGACGGCGAGACGGCCCCGGCGGGCGGCATGGGCGTCTGCCGGCAGATCAAGGACGAGATCTTCCACTGCCCGCCGGTGCTGCTGCTGATGGGGCGCCCGCAGGACGCCTGGCTGGCCACGTGGAGCCGCGCGGACGCCGCGGTGACCCTTCCGGTCGAGCCCGTCGAGTTCGCGGACGCCCTGGCCGCCCTGCTGCGCAGCAGGCTCTGCGTACAGTCCTGAGTCCTGCTGCGGCCCGGCCCGCGGTTCCGCCGCGGACCGGGCTGCTTCATGTCCCTTGGAAAGGCGGCGCACTCCCCTGGCCGGTCAGACCTCGGGGCGCAGGCGCGCCGCCTGCACCGTCGACCCGTCCGGGGCGGCTTTGTTCTGCAGGGCGCTGCCCTGCTGCCATTTCGCCCAGGACAGGTTCCAGTCGCCGTAGCCGTTGTCGAACGGCGTCATCGTGGGGCCCAGGCTGCCGACGACCGAGACGAGGTCGCCCTCGCGCACGGTGTTGAAGAACCACTGGGCCTGGGCGTTGCTCATGCCCGTACAGCCGTGGCTGACGTTCGCGTACCCCTGTGAGCCGGTGGACCAGGGGGCGGCGTGCACGTACTCACCACTCCAGGTGACGCGGGTCGCGTAGTAGACCATCAGGTCGTACCCGTCGCTGGAGTTCTCCGAGATGCCGATGGTCTCCCCGCGCATGCGTACGGAGTACTCCTTGCTCAGCACGACCTTGACGCCGTTGCGGGTGTCGAAGCCGGGCCGTCCGGTGGTCACCGGAATGGTGTTGATCACCTCTCCGTTGCGCTTGACCGTCATGGTGTGCGCGGCGGCGTCGGTGATGGCCTCGATACGGTCGCCGGTAGTGATCTTCAATGGCTTCGTGGGGGCTCCGTACAGCCCCTTGGTGACCCTGATGCCGGCCATGTTGCTGCTGGCCTCGATCGTGGCCCGGGCCGGCCAGTACGTCTGCGGGCGGTAATGCAGGATCTTGTCGTCGACCCAGTACCAGGAGCCCGTCACGGAGGGCGTGGAGCGGACCTTCAGCGCGCGCTCCACTGCGGCCCTGGCGGCCTTGCCCTTGACCGGAGCGCTGAGTTCCGCCGTAATGGGCTGTCCGACGCCGTAGGTGCCCGCGTGCGGGCCGAAAGTGACGTTCAGGAGCTTCTTCGCCGGGGCCGTCTCGAAGGAGAGCGTACGGCTGCCCGGGGCACCGTCGTCGTCCTCGACGCTGACCCTGACGGTGTAGCGGGTGCCGGCCGCGAGCGGGACGGTGGAGTGCCAGCGCAGCCCGTCGGCCGAGAGTTCGCCCGCGAGATGGCGCCCGGCGGCGTCCACCGCGGCAACGTCCGTGATCCGGCCGTCGTCACCCGTGGCGGTGACTTCGAGGGGCTTGTCGGGATCGGCCTTCTGGTTGCCCTCCGGGGCGTTGGAGGTGATCTCGTCCGCCGCGTCATACGGCTGTTCGGCGAGCGGATGACCATCTGGCCCGCCACAGGCGGTCGCCCCTGCAACCAGGGTCATGACCAGCAGCGTGCAGCTCACTACGGGGCGAATGCGCGGCGTGTTCATGGTCACCACGCTAAGAAGATTCATCAGTTTCAGCGCGCCGGGTGACTGCAAACGGGGGACCCGCACCTCTCACATGAGAAAGTGCGGGCCCCCCGTCAGGTGGAGCGGTGTCACTGGGTGCGGTTCTCACCGCGGTAGTACTCGAAGACCCAGCCGAACAGGCCGATCAGGATGACCGGGGCCGAGAAGTAGAGCAGCCACCATCCGAAGATGACCCCCATGAAGGCGAGGGCGCCACCGACGGCCAGCGAGAGCGGCTGCCAGCTGTGCGGGGAGAAGAACCCCACCTCGCCGGCCTCGTCCGCGACATCGGCTTCCTTGTTGTCCTGAGCCATCGCGTCGACCCGCTGCGCCGTGAAGGCCAGGTAGAAGCCGATCATGACGCTCAGGCCGAAGGCCAGGACGAGCGCGGTGGTACCGGCCGGCTCCTTCGACCACACGCCATAGGTCACTGCCATGGCGAGGATGAAGACGCTCAGCCAGAGGAACATCTTGCCCTGGATCTTCACTTGCCGGCCTCCTTGCCACCCGCGAGGGCCTTGTCAGCCTCGGAGTGATGCTCCAGCTGCTCGAGCGCCGAGATCTCCGGGTGGTGCAGGTCGAACGCCGGGGATTCGGAACGGATCCGCGGCAGGGTGAGGAAGTTGTGCCGCGGCGGCGGGCAGGAGGTCGCCCACTCCAGCGAACGGCCGTACCCCCACGGGTCGTCGACCTCGACCTTCTTGCCGTACTTGGCGGTCTTCCACACGTTGTAGAAGAACGGCAGCATCGACAGGCCGAGCAGGAACGAGGAGATCGTCGAGATCGTGTTCAGCGCCGTGAAGCCGTCGGCGGCGAGGTAGTCCGCGTAACGACGCGGCATGCCCTCGGCACCGAGCCAGTGCTGCACCAGGAACGTGCCGTGGAAGCCCACGAACAGCGTCCAGAACGTCATCTTGCCGAGCCGCTCGTCCAGCATCTTGCCGGTGAACTTCGGCCACCAGAAGTGGAATCCGGAGAACATCGCGAAGACCACGGTGCCGAAGATGACGTAGTGGAAGTGCGCGACGACGAAGTACGAGTCCGAGACGTGGAAGTCCATCGGGGGCGAGGCCAGGATGACGCCGGTCAGACCACCGAAGGTGAAGGTGATCAGGAAGCCGACGGCCCACAGCATCGGTGTCTCGAAGGACAGTGATCCCTTCCACATCGTGCCGATCCAGTTGAAGAACTTCACACCGGTCGGTACCGCGATGAGGAACGTCATGAACGAGAAGAACGGCAGCAGCACACCACCGGTGACGTACATGTGGTGCGCCCACACGGTCACGGAGAGGCCCGCGATGGCGATCGTCGCGCTGATCAGGCCGATGTAGCCGAACATCGGCTTCCGGCTGAACACCGGAATCACTTCGGAAATGATTCCGAAGAACGGCAACGCGATGATGTACACCTCTGGATGGCCGAAGAACCAGAAGAGGTGTTGCCAGAGCAGTGCGCCGCCGTTGGCCGCGTCGAATACATGCGCCCCGAACTTGCGGTCCGCCTCCAGCGCGAAGAGCGCGGCGGCGAGCACCGGGAAGGCCAGCAGGACCAGCACACCGGTCAGCAGGACGTTCCACACGAAGATCGGCATGCGGAACATCGTCATACCGGGTGCGCGCATGCAGATGATCGTGGTGATGAAGTTGACCGAACCGAGGATCGTGCCGAAGCCGGAGAAGGCCAGACCCATGATCCACATGTCGGCGCCGATACCCGGCGAACGGACCGCGTCCGAGAGCGGGGAGTAGGCGAACCAGCCGAAGTCGGCCGCACCCTGCGGGGTGAGGAAGCCGGCCACCGCGATGATCGAGCCGAAGAGGTACAGCCAGTACGCGAACATGTTCAGCCGCGGGAACGCCACGTCGGGCGCACCGATCTGCAACGGCATGATCCAGTTCGCGAACCCGGCGAACAGCGGCGTCGCGAACATCAGCAGCATGATCGTGCCGTGCATCGTGAACGCCTGGTTGAACTGCTCGTTCGACATGATCTGCGTGCCGGGACGGGCCAGCTCGGCGCGCATGAAGAGCGCCAGCAGGCCGCCGATGCAGAAGAACGCGAACGACGTGACCAGGTACATCGTGCCGATCGTCTTGTGGTCAGTGGTGGTCAGCCACTTGATGACGACGTTTCCCGGCTGCTTGCGCCGGACCGGCAGCTCGTCCTCGTACGAGTCGTCTGCTGCCGCGGCACCCTGAGATTCGTTGAGGATGCTCACAGTTTGTTCGTCTCCGCATTCCTGGCCGGGTTCGTCTGCTCGATACCGGCCGGCACGTAGCCCGTCTGGCCCTTCTTGGCCAGCTCCTTGAGGTGCGCCTGGTAGCGCTCCGGGGAGACGACCTTGACGTTGAAGAGCATCCGGGAGTGGTCGACGCCGCAGAGCTCGGCGCACTTGCCCATGAAGGTGCCCTCCTGGTTGGGAGTCACCTCGAAGGAGTTGGTGTGGCCCGGAATGACGTCCTGCTTCATGAGGAACGGCACCACCCAGAAGGAGTGGATGACGTCACGCGAAGTCAGAATGAAGCGGACCTTCTCGCCCTTCGGCAGCCACAAGGTCGGACCCGGGTTGCCGTTCTGCGGGTTCCGGGTGCCCGGGACGCCGACGTCGTAGACGCCGTCCGCACCCGGGGGGAACTGCTTACGGAACCGGTCGGGGATGGCGTCGAGCTCCTTGGGGATCTCGTTGCCCGTGGCGGTCGAGCCGTCCACGTTCTCGATGTAGTTGAAGCCCCAGCTCCACTGGTAGCCGACCACGTTGATGGTGTGGGCAGGCTTCGCCGAGAGCGAGAGAAGCTTCGTTTCATCGCGCGCGGTGAAGTAGAACAGCACCGAGACGATGATGAGAGGGACCACGGTGTACAGCGCCTCGATGGGCATGTTGTACCGGGTCTGCGGAGGAACCTCCACCTTGGTGCGGCTGCGCCGGTGGAAGATGATGCTCCACAGGATCAGGCCCCAGACCAGCACGCCCGTGGCGAGCGCTGCCGCCCACGAGCCCTGCCAGAGGGAAAGGATCCGTGGTGCCTCTTCCGTTACCGGCGTGGGCATACCAAGGCGGGGAAAGTCCTTGTATGTGCAACCGGTGGCGGTCGCCAGGATCAGGCCCGCAGTCAGCACCTGCGGCAGCTTCCGCCGCATCGGGCGCCGCGACGAGCGGTCGGAGCCGTTGGGACTCACGTAGCGCCTTCCCGAGAGTCTCGCCCGCGCGTTCGGCGCGGCCGTCTCGCTGGTCGGTCGCCGCCCTGACGCGGGCAGGGGTTTGGATGTTTATGCGGACCAAACCCTACTGGACGCTATTTGGGGTCGCGCGGGGAGGGTGCCCAACGCGCCGCCCGACTCCCCGAAGGGGTGGAATCCGGGCCTCCGGCCGCCATCTGACGGGCCCTCTCCTGGCTGCGCGGCCGGCCCGTCCCGACATGGTGGCGGGCGCGGGCTAGCGTGGACGTGTGCCCTACTTCGACGCCGCATCCTCCGCCCCCCTGCACCCGGTCGCCCGCCAGGCGCTGCTTGCCGCCCTGGACGAGGGCTGGGCCGACCCTGCCCGGCTGTACCGGGAGGGGCGACGGGCGCGGCTACTGCTGGACGCGGCCCGGGAGGCCGCTGCGGAGGCCGTGGGGTGCCGCCCCGACGAGCTCACCTTCACCTCCTCGGGGACCCGGGCGGCGCACTCCGCGATCTCCGGAGCGCTCGCCGGGCGTCGGCGTGTCGGCCGTCATCTGGTGGTCTCGGCGGTCGAGCACTCGTCGGTGCTCCATGCGGCTGCCACCCATGAGGCGCAGGGCGGGACGTTCGCCGAGGTGCCGGTGGACCGGGCGGGGGCGGTGAGTGCGGCGGCGTACGGGGAGGCCCTGCGCGAGGACACCGCACTGGCCTGCCTGCAGTCCGCCAACCACGAGGTCGGTACGGAGCAGCCGGTGGCCGAGGTCGCGGAGCTCTGCCGGGCGTCGGGCGTACCCCTGCTGGTGGATGCCGCGCAGTCGCTGGGCTGGGGTCCGGTGCCGGCGGGCTGGTCGCTGCTGACGGCGAGCGCCCACAAGTGGGGCGGGCCTTCGGGGGTGGGGCTGCTCGCCGTGCGCAAGGGGGTCCGGTTCGCCCCTCAAGGACCGTCGGACGAACGGGAGTCGGGGCGGGCCGCCGGGTTCGAGAACATTCCTGCGGTCGTGGCGGCGGCGGCGTCGCTGCGCGCGGTCCGTGCGGAGGCCGCGGCGGAGTCCGTACGGCTGCGGGCGCTGGTCGACTTGATCCGGGCGCGGGTGCCGGAGCTGGTGCCCGACGTGGAGGTGGTCGGTGATCCGGTGCGGCGGCTGCCGCATCTGGTGACCTTCTCCTGTCTCTATGTCGACGGGGAGACCCTGCTCCATGAACTGGACCGGGCGGAGTTCTCCGTATCGTCCGGTTCGTCCTGCACCAGCAGCACGCTGACGCCGAGCCATGTGCTGAGGGCGATGGGGGTGCTGTCGGAGGGGAACGTCCGGGTGTCCCTGCCGGCCGGCACCACGGCGGAGGACGTCGACCGCTTCCTGCGGGTGCTGCCGGGAGCGGTGTCAGAGGTAAGGGAGAGGCTGGGCGCGCCCGTTTCGGTGGCCCCCTCCCCCGCCGCCGCCACGTCCCTGGTCGTCGACTCCCTGGGCAAGAGGTGCCCGATCCCGGTGATCGAACTCGCAAAGGTGATCGGAGAGGTACCGGTGGGCGGGACGGTGACCGTGCTCTCCGACGACGAGGCGGCGCGGCTGGACATCCCGGCGTGGTGCGCGATGCGTGAGCAGGAGTACGTGGGCGAGGAGCCGGCGGACCGCGGCTCGGCCTATGTGGTCCGCCGGCTGTCCTGACTACGCGAGGTGGGCGCGGACCTCGGCGGCGGCGTCGTGGCCGTACGCCTTGGTGAAGCGGTCCATGAAGTGGGTGCGGCGCAGGGTGTACTCCTGCGTGCCGACCGTCTCGATGACCAGCGTGGCGAGCATGCAGCCGACCTGGGCGGCCCGCTCCAGGCCGACGCCCCAGGCGAGGCCGGAGAGGAACCCGGCACGGAACGCGTCACCGACGCCGGTCGGGTCGGCCTTCGTCTCCTCCTCCGGGCAGCCGACCTCGATGGTCTCCTGACCGGCCCGCTCGATCCGGACGCCGCGGGCGCCGAGCGTGGTGACTCGGTGGCCGACCTTGGCGAGGATCTCCTCGTCGGTCCAGCCGGTCTTGGACTCGATGAGTCCCTTCTCGTACTCGTTGGAGAAGAGGTACGTGGCGCCGTCGAGGAGGATCCGGATCTCTTCGCCGTCCATCCGGGCGATCTGCTGCGAGAAGTCGGCGGCGAACGCGATGCCGCGCGAGCGGCACTCCTCGGTGTGGCGGAGCATCGCCTCGGGGTCGTCGGCGCCGATCGAGACGAGGTCGAGACCGCCCACCCGGTCGGCGACGGCCTTCAGCTCGATCAGCCGTGCCTCGCTCATCGCGCCCGTGTAGAAGGAGCCGATCTGATTGTGGTCGGCGTCCGTCGTACAGACGAAACGGGCGGTGTGCAGGACTTCGGAGATCCGGACCGATCCGGTGTCGACACCGTGCCGGTCGAGCCAGGCGCGGTACTCGTCGAAGTCGGAGCCCGCGGCACCGACCAGGATCGGGCCGGTGCCGAGGAGGCCCATGCCGAAGCAGATGTTGGCGGCCACACCGCCCCGGCGTACATCGAGGTTGTCGACCAGGAAGGAGAGCGAGACCGTGTGCAGCTGGTCGGCGACCAGTTGGTCGGCGAAGCGGCCCGGGAAGGTCATGAGGTGATCGGTGGCGATGGAGCCGGTGACTGCGATGCGCACGGGGAGACTGCTCCTGCGGAGGTCGAGGGGAACGGGTGACTGCGCTCCCGGAACGGCGTGACAGTCCACGCTACCCGTTCGTCGCACTCGCCTTGAAGGGGGAAAAACTACCCGATAGTAGGGCTTTTATCCTGAGGCGCGCGGTGCCTACGGTGCGGACATGTCGAAGAACATCGCCCCCCGCGAGTCCGAGATCAGCCTGGCCGAGCTGCGCGGTGACTGCGCACGGATGGCTCCGCACTGGGTGGTACCCGCCACGGCCGCTCCCACCCCTGTGACGCCGTCCCTGATTCACGGCGTGACCGTGCCGGTCGCGTCCGCACGGCTGATCGACTCGATGGCCGAGTACGGCGACTGAGAGCGGCGGCCGCTCGCACCGGACATCCCCCGAATGCCCCATGCGGGAACCGGGTGCTGCTGCGCTCCGTCCCACCGTTGTCCCCGACTCGCGGGACAGGCGATGACCGTGCGACGGTCACGGCGACGGCAACGCAGTCGAAGGAGCGATCCGGTGAGCACCGAGCGACCCGACAACGACGTGATCCGCCCCCGGCAGCGGTCCCGGCTGGCCGTAGCCTCGGTGGCGGCGGTCCTGCTGGCCGGGGGCGGCGGCGCGTACTGGGCCGCCACCGCGGCGGACGACGGGGGCAGCCGGTCGGGCAGCAGTGACGACGCCGCTCCCCTGCTCGCGCTCGACGAGACGCCGGGCGGCCCGGACAGCCCGACGGCGCCCCCCGAGGGCATCGCTGTCGGCGAGCCCGATCCGAGTGGCGGCGGTGTGGTCTATCGCGCGGCCGGCAAGCTGCCCGACGGGCCGGACACGGCCGCTGTCCACCGCGCGAAGGGCACGGTGTCGGCGGCGGAGGTGGCACGGCTGGCGAAGGCGCTGGGCGTGGCGGGTACACCGCAGGCCGAGGGTGCGGCCTGGAAGGTGGGTTCCGACGGGGACGGCTCAGGTCCGCTGCTGCGGGTGAACAAGCAGGCGCCGGGCACCTGGACCTTCGCCAGGTACGGCTCCGGCGGGACGGACAACTGCCAGAGCACGACGGTGTGTTCGAGCAAGGACATGGCGCCTGGCGGCACGGGGTCGCCGGTGAGCGAGAAAGCAGCCAAGGCCGCCGCGGCGCCCGTGCTGAAGGCGGTCGGTCAGGACGACGCGGCTCTCGACGCCCGCCAACTGATGGGCTCGGTACGGGTGGTGAACGCGAACCCGGTGGTCGACGGGCTGCCCACCTACGGCTGGGCGACCGGGATCCAGGTGGGCCCTGACGGTGAAGTGACCGGTGGCAGCGGGCAGTTGAAGGGTCTGGAGAAGGGCGCCGAGTATCCGGTGATCAGCGCGGGCGACGCGTTGAACCAGTTGAACAGGGCGGGCCGGGCGGACACTTCGCGCAGCGGCATCGGAGGGTGCGCCACCCCCGTACCACTGGAGGACGGCACCCTGAAGTCTCCGGGAAACAGTTGCGGGGCGCGGACCGGGACGGAGCGCGGGACGACGACCGTGACGGTCGACAAGGCGGTGTTCGGCCTCGCGATGCGGTACGTGGACGGCGAGCAGACGCTCGTGCCGTCGTGGCTCTTCTCGGTGCACCCGGCCGCGGGCGGGACGGGCAACACGGTCACCCAGGTCGCGGTGGACCCGGACTCGCTGGCGAAGCCCTCGAAGACCCCGACGCCGGAGAGGACTCCGACCCCCGGCTCGGGGGACGACGCACGGTCCCAGCGGCCGCTCATCTCGTACAGCGCCGACGGGCGGACGCTGGAGGTGACGTTCTGGGGCGGGGTGTGCAGTACCTACGCGGCGAGCGCGACCGAGAGTGCGGACGCGGTACGGGTGACGATCACCGAGTCGAACCCCGACCCGGAGAAGGTCTGCGTCATGATCGCCAAGAAGCTGACGCGAACGGTGACGCTGGACGCGCCGCTGGGTGACCGGAAGGTGCTCGACGCGACGGGCGGCATGGTGCCGCGCGGCTAAGTACGACAGAAGGCGGCGCCCCCCGGGAATCCGGAGGGCGCCGCCTTCTGCGGGCACTGCTGCCCGCTACCGCCTTCGCGCCTCAGCTGAAGGAGTCGCCGCAGGCGCAGGAGCCCGTGGCGTTCGGGTTGTCGATCGTGAAGCCCTGCTTCTCGATGGTGTCGACGAAGTCGATGGAGGCGCCGCCCAGGTACGGAGCGCTCATCCGGTCGGTGACGACCTTGACGCCGTCGAAGTCCTTCACGACATCGCCGTCGAGCGAACGCTCGTCGAAGAAGAGCTGGTAGCGCAGGCCCGAGCAACCGCCGGGCTGGACGGCGACGCGCAGCGCCAGGTCGTCACGGCCTTCCTGCTCCAGCAGGCCCTTGACCTTGGCTGCGGCGGCGTCGGACAGGAGGATGCCGTCGCTCACGGTGGTGGTCTCGTCCGATACGGACATCTGCTTCTCTCCCGGGTTGTACGGACTGCTTGCCGACGTTGCAACCGTCGGGACCGCGGATTCATTCCGGGCCGAGCGCTTGCCTGTTCCTTTCATGCTCGCACACCGGCTCGCGAAGAGTCCGCGAGCGGGGGCGGCGAGGCCCCGGGACGGAATGCGTCACATCGACGCGATCGGTGTCGTCAAAGTGACATGAAGCAGATATGATAGATAGCGTCAAATAGACGAAAAGGCTCCCCGGTGCAAGCCCTGACTCCACTGGAGCGGCTGTGCCGCACTGACCGCAGAACAGAAAGGGTGCGTGACGTGACCACCGCCCAACCACTGGATGTCCAGCCGACGCCCCTCGCCCTGCTGCTCCTCGGCCGCGATGCCGACCCCAGGAGCGAGCGCGGCGTGGAGTGTCCTGGCGATCTGCCCTCCCCGTCCGACCCGGACCTGGTGGAGCGCGCCCGCGCGGCCAAGGAGAAGCTCGGGGACAAGGTCTTCGTCCTCGGCCACCACTACCAGCGCGACGAGGTCATCCGGTTCGCGGACGTCACCGGCGACTCGTTCAAGCTCGCCCGCGACGCGGCCGCCCGGCCCGAGGCCGAGTACATCGTCTTCTGCGGCGTGCACTTCATGGCCGAGTCCGCGGACATCCTGACCACCGACGACCAGAAGGTCGTGCTGCCGGACCTGGCCGCGGGCTGCTCGATGGCCGACATGGCCACTGCCGAGCAGGTCGCCGAGTGCTGGGACGTGCTGACCGAGGCCGGGGTCGCCGAGCAGGTCGTACCCGTCTCGTACATGAACTCCTCCGCCGACATCAAGGCCTTCACCGGCCGGCACGGCGGCACGATCTGCACCTCGTCCAATGCGAAGCGGGCCCTGGAGTGGGCCTTCGAGCAGGGCGAGAAGGTGCTCTTCCTTCCCGACCAGCACCTGGGCCGGAACACCGCGGTCCGGGACATGGGGATGACCCTGGAGGACTGCGTCCTCTACAACCCGCACAAGCCGAACGGCGGTCTCACCGCCGAGGAGCTGCGGAACGCGAAGATGATCCTGTGGCGCGGGCACTGCTCGGTGCACGGGCGCTTCTCGGTGGAGTCCGTCAACGACGTGCGCGAGCGCATCCCGGGCGTCAATGTGCTGGTACACCCCGAGTGCAAGCACGAGGTCGTGGCGGCGGCGGACTACGTCGGCTCGACGGAGTACATCATCAAGGCCCTGGAGGCGGCGCCGGCCGGCTCGAAGTGGGCGATCGGCACCGAGCTGAACCTGGTGCGGCGCCTGGCCAACCGGTTCGCGGCGGAGGACAAGGAGGTCGTCTTCCTCGACAAGACGGTCTGCTTCTGCTCGACGATGAACCGGATCGATCTGCCGCACCTGGTGTGGACTCTGGAGTCGCTGGCCGAGGGCAACCTGGTCAACCGGATCGAGGTCGACCCGGAGACGGAGAAGTACGCGAAGCTGGCGCTGGAGCGGATGCTGGCGCTGCCGTAGGCGTTGCGCCTGCGGGCGGGCGTTGTCCCCTACCGCCCCTCCCCCGTACTGGAGACGCGCAAAAGGCCCCGGCACCGTTGAAACGGTGCCGGGGCCTTTTGCGTGCCCTGCGTTACGCCTTCGCGGGCTCCGGCTCCTCGGAGGTGGTCTCCTCCGGCCGGGCCGTGGCGGACAGGCCCGCCTTCTTCGCCCGCTTGATCGCCTTCTTCTTCGCGCGGCGCTCCTTGCGGAGCTCCACCATCGCGTACAGCGTCGGCACCAGAAGCAGCGTCAGCAGCGTCGACGTGACCAGACCGCCGATCACCACGACCGCGAGGGGCTGCGAGATGAAGCCGCCCTCGCCGGTGACGCCGAGCGCCATCGGGAGCAGGGCGAAGATCGTCGCGAGTGCGGTCATCAGGATCGGGCGGAGGCGGTGGCGGCCGCCCTCGATGACTGCTTCGACAATGCCCATGCCCTGCGACCGGTACTGGTTGATCAGGTCGATCAGCACGATCGCGTTGGTCACCACGATGCCGATCAGCATCAGCATGCCGATCATTGCCGGAACGCCCATCGGGGTGCCGGTGACGACCAGGAGACCGATGGCGCCCGTCGCCGCGAACGGGATCGAGACCAGCAGGATCAGCGGCTGGACGAGCGAGCGGAACGTCGCGACGAGCAGCATGAAGACGATCGCGATCGCGGCCAGCATGGCCAGACCGAGCTTCATGAACGCGTCGTTCTGGTCCTCGGAGACACCGCCGATGGTGGCGGTGGCGCCGTCCGGCAGGTCCAGGGCATTGATCTTCGACTGGAGCGAGGCGCTCACCGCGCCGGTGTTGTCACCGGTGGGGCGGGCGGTGATCGTGGCAGCGCGCTGGCCGTCGATCCTCGTCATCGAGACCGGGCCGGGGACCAGCTTCACCTCGGCGATCTGACCGAGCTTGACCCGGCCGAGCGAGAGGTTCTTCAGCTCGTCCATCGTGGTGGCCGGGTGGGCGGACTTGATGACGACGTCGCGCTCGGTGTCGTCCATGATCGCCTTGCCGGACGGGGTGCCGCTCACCGCTCCGGCGACAGCCGCACCGAGCGTGGTCTGGCTGAAGCCGGCGGCCGCAGCCTCGGCGTTGGCCTTGACCGAGATGCGCGGGACGGACTGCGCCAGGTCGCTCTGGACGTCGGTGACGTCCTTGAGCTCGGCCACCTGCGCCCGCACCTCTTCGGAGGCCTTCTTCAGGGTGTCCGCGTCGGCGGACTTCACCACGACGCTCAGGTCCTGGCTGCCGAAGCCGTCGCCCGCGGCGATGGTGGTGTCACCGATGCCGTCGAGCTTGCCGAGGCCCTCGTCGATGCGCTTCTGGGTGGCGTCGAAGTCGGCCGAGTCCTTCAGAGTGACCTGGTACGAGGCCTGGTTGGCTCCCGTACCGCCACCGAAGGCCGCCATGAAGCCGGAGGAGCCGACGGTGACCTGGTAGTCCTTGACGCCCTTGTCGCCGTCGAGGAGCTTCTCGACCTTCTTGGCCGCCTCGTCGGCGGCCGTCAGGCTGGTGCCGGGGGCCAGCTCCTGCTTGATGGAGAGGACTTCCTGCTCACCCTGGTCGAAGAAGTTGGTCTTCAGCAGCGGGGCCATGCCGAAGGTACCGAAGAGCACGGCGACGGCGATGACGATGCTGGTGATACGGCGCCGGGTCGCGAAGCGCAGCACCGGGACGTACAGCCGCTGGAGCCGGCTGCGGGCCTCCTTCTCCTCGGCCTTGCGACGGGCCTCGTCCGGGTTCTCCGTGCTGCCCTTGGGGGCGCGCAGGAACCAGTACGACAGGACGGGGACCACGGTCAGCGAGACCAGCAGGGAGGCGAGCAGGGCCGCGGTGACGGTCAGGGAGAACGAGCCGAACAGCTCGCCGACCATGCCGCCGACCAGACCGATCGGCAGGAAGACCGCGACCGTGGTGAGGGTCGAGGAGGTGACCGCGCCGGCCACTTCCTTCACCGCGGTGATGATGGCGGAGTGGCGCTCCTCGCCGTAGCCGAGGTGGCGCTTGATGTTCTCCAGGACGACGATCGAGTCGTCGACGACGCGGCCGATCGCGATGGTCAGCGCGCCGAGCGTGAGCATGTTGAGCGACAGGTCGCGGGTCCAGAGCACGATCAGGGCGAGGACCACGGAGAGCGGGATGGAGACCGCGGTGACCAGCGTCGAGCGGAGCGACGCGAGGAAGACCAGGATCACGATGACCGCGAAGAGCAGGCCGAGCGCGCCCTCGGTGGTCAGACCGGAGATCGCCTTGGAGACGGCGGGGCCCTGGTCGGAGACGACGGTCAGTTCGGCGCCTGCGCCGAGGTCCTTGCGAAGGTCCGGGAGCTTGTCCTTGACGGCGTCCGAGATGGCGACGGCGCTGCCGTCCTTGTCCATCGTCGCCATCACGGCGAGGCTCGGCTTGCCGTTCGTCCGGGTGATGGAGACCGCGGTGGCCGGCTCCTGCTTCACGGTGGCGATGTCACCGACACGGACCGGCTTGCCGGGCTTGTCGGCGGCCGGGTTCTGACCGGCGACCCGAAGGTCCTCGATCTGCTTCAGCGAGGTGAACGCTCCGCCGACCTGGACGGTGCGGCTCTTGCCCTGCTCGGAGAAGGAACCGGCCGGGACCGTGGCGCCGCCCGCCTGGAGGGCCTGGGCGAGAGATCCGGCGTTCAGCCCGGCGGCCGCGAGCTTCTTGTCGTCCGGGGTGATGGAGACCTGGAGATCCTGGACACCGTTGACGGTGACCTGGCCGACGCCGTCGATGTCCTCCAGGGCGGGGACGACGGTGCGGTCCAGCTGGTCGGCGAGCGCCTGCTGGTCCTTGTCGGACGTGACGGCGAGGACGACGGTCGGGATGTCGTCCGTCGAACCGGCGATGACCTGCGGGTCGACATCGTCGGGCAGCTGGACGCGGGCGCGGTTGACCGCCTGCTGGATGTCGGCGACCAGCTGCTTCGTGCCCTCGTCGCCGAAGTCGAAGGACGCCATGATGACGGCGTTGCCCTCGCTGGCGGTCGAGGTGACGCCCGTGACTCCGTCGACGGACTTGATGGTGTTCTCGAGCGGTTCGACGACCTGCTTCTCGACCACATCGGGAGACGCGCCCTGGTAGGGGGCGAGCACCGACACCATCGGGAGTTCGATGGTGGGCAGCAACTGCTGCTTGAGCTGCGGGATCGCGATCGCTCCGAAGACGAGCGCGACGATCGAGATCAGCCCGATCAGGGCCCTTTGCGCGAGGCTGAATCTGGACAGCCAGGACATGGGTGGGTCTCTCTTCTGTGGCTTACGCGGCAGGTGGGCGGGTGACTCGGGGACAGACCCGGCCCAGCTATACGATCGCTCATCCGCCCGGGCGAAAGCGTCGGCCCCAGGGTCGCATTCTTATGCGACGCATACCGCAGGTGGAGTACGCCGCCCCTCCACCTGCTACTCCACCCGGGGGCGCACCAGGCCCGATTCGTACGCAATTACCACCAATTGAGCCCGGTCGCGGGCGCCCAGCTTCGCCATCGCCCGGTTCACATGGGTCTTGACGGTGAGCGGGCTCACCGCCAGACGTTCGGCGATCCCGTCGTTGGAGAGCCCGCCCGCGACGAGGACCAGCACCTCGCGCTCACGACCGGTGAGCGCGTCGAGCCGCTCGGAGTACTCGGCGGCACTCGGCCCCGGACCGTCCGAACTGCCGCCCTGCGCAAGGAAGGTGGCGATCAGTCCTTTGGTCGCGGCCGGGGAGAGCAGCGCCTCGCCGCCCGCGGCGATACGGATGGCATTGAGCAGTTCATCCGGTTCCGCCCCCTTGCCGAGGAAGCCGGACGCGCCGGCCCGCAGCGACTGCACCACGTACTCGTCGACCTCGAAGGTGGTGAGCATGACGATCCGCACGGCTGTCAGTTCCGGGTCGGCGCTGATCATCCGGGTCGCGGCGAGCCCGTCCGTACCGGGCATTCTGATGTCCATCAGCACCACATCGGCCCGCGTCGAGCGGGCCAGCGCCACGGCCTCGGCGCCGTCCGCCGCCTCGCCGACCACCTGCATGTCGGGCTCGGAGTCGACCAGCACTCGGAACGCGCTGCGCAGCAGCGCCTGGTCGTCGGCGAGCAGGACCCTGATGGGTGTTGTCATGGGCGTTCCCCCGTCCGGCCCGCCGTGCCCGGCTACTCCGGCTCTCCCGTGCGGGCCTTGACCGGCAGGATCGCATGAACCCTAAATCCGCCGCCGTAGCGGGGCCCGGCGGTGAGGGTGCCGCCGAGGGCGGTGACGCGTTCGCGCATGCCGAGCAGTCCGTGGCCGCCGCCGTCGGCGGCAGTGCCCGCACCTTCGCTCCGACCCGTGCCGTTGTCGAGGACCGTCACCTCGGCCGTCTCCCCCACCCGTATGACACTCACCTCGGCCTTCGCCTCGGGGCCCGCGTGCTTCTGCACGTTGGTCAGCGCCTCCTGGATCACCCGGTACGCGGCGAGATCGACGGCTGCGGGCAGCGGGGTCAGACGGTCGGCGCACGCCACCTCGACCGGGAGGCCGGCTCGCCGGACCTTGTCCACCAGTTCACCGAGGACCGCGAGGCCGGGAGCCGGCTCGGTCGGCGCCTCCGGGTCGCCGGACTGGCGCAGCAGCCCGACGGTGGCGCGGAGTTCGCCCAGTGCGGAGCGGCTGGCCTCCCGGACGTGGGCGAGCGCCTCCTTGGCCTGGTCGGGGCGCTTGTCCATGACGTGGGCGGCGACCCCGGCCTGCACATTGACCAGAGCGATGTGGTGGGCGACGACGTCGTGCAGATCGCGGGCGATCCGCAGCCGTTCCTCGGCGACCCGGCGGCGGGCCTCCTCCTCGCGGGTGCGCTCGGCCCGCTCGGCCCGTTCCCTGATCGCGTCGACGAAGGCCCGCCGGGAGCGGACGGCGTCCCCGGCCGCGCCGGCCATGCCGGTCCAGGCGAAGACCCCGAGGTTCTCCTGGCTGTACCAGGGGGAGGCGCCGAAGAGCATCGCGGACGCCGCCAGAACGCTCATGGTCAGCAGGCCGACCCGCCAGGTGGTGGGCCGGTCCGTGGTGGCGGCGACCGTGTACAGCGCGATGACCGCGCTCATCACCACCGGGGCGGGCGGGTCCACCAGCACGAACTCGACGATCGTGAGCGCACCGGTGGCGGCGAGCACCGCCATGGGGTTGCGCCGCCGCAGGACCAGCACGGCAGCGCCGAGCACCATCAGGACCACGCTGGCCGCCTCGGGCGTGCGGGTGCCGAAGCTGGGCCCGTTCGGGGCGTTCGGGTCGGTGAACGACCCGGCGATCATCGAGGCGAGCACGGCCACGGCGAGCGCGCCGTCGAACGCGAGGGGATGGTCGCGCAGCCAGCGCCGCACGCGCAGGAACCCGGTTCCGAGGGTGGTCACGTCAAGCAACGGTACGGCGTGTCGCGCACGGATCCGGTCCGTCCGCCCCCGCGCCGGGACGCAGAACGCACCGATCAGGACGAACCGGTCCGTCAGCACGACGTACCGGCCCGGAGAGCGCACTGCCCCGCGGCCGGCGGACCGGACACGGGGCAGAGCACTTGCGTGCGGGTGCTGGAGCGGCTGACGTCAGCCGGGGATCAGACCGTCGTCGCGGAGCATGTCGCGTACCTCTTCGAGGGTGGCGTCGGGCGACGGCAGGATCAGTTCGGACGGCTCCAGGGAGTCGTCCGGCAAGGGCGTGCCGAGCTCGCGCACCCTGGCGAGGAGCGCGTGGAGCGTGGCGCGGAAGCCCGGGCCGTCACCGCTCTCCATCTCGGCGAGCAGTTCGTCGTCGAGCTTGTTCAGCTCGGCGAGATGACTGTCGGCCAGGGTCAGCTGGCCCTCCCCCATGATCCGAACGATCATGACGTCTGCCTCACTGCTTGTCGAACTTGTGCGGGGACTGCGACGACTGCTGCTGGGTGGCGTCCTGCGAGCCGCCCTCGATCGCCTGCTGCGGAGCGGAGCCGCCGGCCAGTTCGGCCTTCATGCGCTGCAGCTCCAGCTCCACATCCGTACCACCGGAGATCCGGTCGAGCTCGGCGGCGATGTCGTCCTTCGCCGTCCCGGTCGGGTCGTCGAGTGCGCCGGAGGCGAGCAGCTCGTCGATCGCACCGGCGCGCGCCTGCAGCTGCTGGGTCTTGTCCTCGGCCCGCTGGATCGCCAGGCCGACGTCGCCCATCTCCTCGGAGATCCCGGAGAACGCCTCGCCGATCCGGGTCTGCGCCTGGGCGGCTGTGTAGGTGGCCTTGATGGTCTCCTTCTTGGTACGGAAGGCGTCGACCTTGGCCTGCAGCCGCTGGGCCGCGAGAGTGAGCTTCTCCTCCTCGCCCTGCAGCGTCGAGTGCTGCGTCTCCAGGTCGGTGACCTGCTGCTGGAGGGCGGCCCGCCGGGACAGCGCCTCGCGGGCCAGGTCCTCACGACCGAGCGCGAGCGCCTTGCGGCCCTGGTCCTCCAGCTTGGACGTCTGGCCCTGCAACTGGTTCAGCTGCAGCTCCAGGCGCTTGCGCGAGGTCGCCACATCGGCGACACCGCGGCGCACCTTCTGAAGCAGCTCCAGCTGCTTCTGGTACGAGTAATCGAGGGTCTCGCGCGGATCCTCGGCCCGGTCAAGGGCCTTGTTTGCCTTCGCGCGGAAGATCATCCCCATACGCTTCATGACACCGCTCATGGGCTTCGCGCGCCCCCTTCTGACGGACTGGGCTCCAGCACTCCAACAGAACCCACAGTACGGGCCCTGTCTCTATTACCGCACTGTTCGAGCAAGGATGTGGTCCTCCCCAAGGACGACTGCTCCCGGTCACCGCTCCGGCCCAGGGAGTAGGTGGCTTCAGGGAAACCGGCGGCAACGTCCGTTCTGCCCCTCTCGGGACACATGTGAGGACGCAGGCCGTTGCCGGATCGTTCCCGACCGGGCTGGGGTCGCCGCCGCCGACCCCGTACCCTTGGGTTTTGTGTTCCGTAGCCGTTCGAAGGAAGAGAAGGCCCCCACCTCCAAGGTGACGGCGGACCTCTCCACGCAGCCCCGCGACCCGCAGGCACCCAAGGGTCGCCCCACCCCCAAGCGCAGCGATGCCCAGTCGCAGCGCCGTCGTGCCTCCAGTGGTGCGCCGCTCGACCGCAAGGAGGCCATGAAGCGCCAGCGCGAAGCGCGCCGCGTGGACATGGCCAAGCAGCGGGAGGCGCTCGCGAGTGGCGACGAGCGCTACCTGCCGGCCCGTGACAAGGGGCCGGTGCGTCGCTTCGTCCGCGACTTCGTGGACTCGCGCTTCTGCATCGCGGAGTTCTTCCTGCCGCTCGCAGTGATCATTCTGATTCTCAGCGTGATCCAGGTGCAGAACATCCAGAACATCTCGCTGCTGCTCTGGCTCGGTGTGATCGTGCTGATCGTCATCGACTCGATCGGGCTCGCGTTCCGGCTGAAGAAGCAGCTGAACGCACGCTTCCCCGATACGCCGAAGCGCGGCGCGGTGGCCTACGGCCTGATGCGTACGCTTCAGATGCGCCGGCTCCGCCTGCCGAAGCCGCAGGTCAAGCGCGGAGAGCGGCCCTGAGCACGGAGGTTTCCGGCTCGGTGGCCGGTCCGTCCGTCGGTCCGCCTCGCCGCGGCACCTCCCCGTTCTCCGGGGCCTCTTCCACCTGGCTCAAAGGGCTCGGCGGGCTGCGCAACACCGTCCGCCAGGAGCTGGTCGCCCGGCAGCTCGACGAGCAGATCACCGCGCGCTTCCCGGTCGGGCAACGGCTGCGGGTCCTCGATGTGGGCATGGGGCAGGGCACCCAGGCACTGCGGCTGGCCCGGGCCGGTCACACGGTGACCGGTCTGGAGTCCGATGCCGAGATGCTGCGGGTGGCTCGCGAGGCACTCACCGACGAGCCCGCGGGCATCCGGGAGCGGGTCCGGCTGATCGAGGGCGACGGCCTGGAGACCGGGGTGCACTTCCTGCCGGGCAGCTTCGATGTGGTGCTCTGCCACGGCGTGCTGATGTACGTCCAGGAGCCGGACGCGATGCTGGCGGGCCTGGCCCGGATGCTGGCGCCCGGCGGACTGCTGTCCCTGGTCGTACGGAACGGGGACGCGCTGGCGATGCGGCCCGGCATCGCCGGGGACTGGGACACGGCGCTTGCCGCGTTCGACACGGACGCCTACACCAATCGGCTGGGACTGACGGTCCGGGCCGACCGGCTGGACGACCTCACCGCCACACTCGCCGGGATCGCCGCGCCGCTGCATGCCTGGTACGGGGTGCGGATCTTCACGGACCACATGAGCAATGACGTGGAACTGCCGGCCGCGGCGGAACTGGACCGGGTGCTGGCCGCGGAGGACCGGGCCGGGCGGACGGACCCGTACCGCGGCGTGGCGGCACTGCTCCATCTGTGCGGCGTGCGGGGCTGAGCGCCGTCCCGTAATCCCTGGCAGGCACCCCGCATCCCTGGCGGGCGCCCCGCTCGATCGGCTGCGCCCAACAGGCCGCCAATGGGGTTAAAAGTAATAATCCGGACATGGATGCTTCCCACTCGCGTACCCGTGCCCGCCGGTTGCTGCTGCCACTGGCCGCAGGCCTCTGCGCCATCGCCCTGGTGAGCGGCTGCTCCGGATCGAAATCGAACGCGTCGCAGGCCGGTGCAACGCCGTCGGGCGCGAAGCAGGCTCTGACCACCCCGTCCGCCGACGATCTGCAGGCCGATTTCCAGACCGTCATCAAGAACGTCCTGCCCTCGGTCGTGCAGATCGACGCCTCCAACAGTCTTGGCTCGGGCATCATCTATGACGACAAGGGCCATATCGTCACCAATGCCCATGTGGTGGGCGAGGAGAAGACCTTCAAGGTCACCATCGCCACCGGCGAGAAGGTGCTGAGCGCCTCGCTGGTCGCCGCATATCCGGAACAGGACCTGGCCGTCATCAAGCTCGACGACGTGCCGAGCGGGCTGGAGCCGGCGACGTTCGGTGACTCGGAGAAGGTCGAGGTCGGTCAGATCGTGCTGGCGATGGGCTCGCCGCTCGGGCTGTCCAGCAGCGTCACCCAGGGCATCGTGTCGGCGGTCGGCCGGACCGTGACCGAGAGCCGCGCGGGCGGGGGCACCGGGGCGACCATCGCGAACATGGTGCAGACCTCGGCGGCGATCAACCCGGGCAACAGCGGCGGCGCACTGGTCAATCTGGACAGCGAGGTGATCGGCATCCCGACCCTGGGAGCGGTGGACCCCGCAATGGGCGACAGCGCCGCGCCGGGCATCGGGTTCGCGATCCCCGCCTCGATGGTCAAAACGGTGGCCGACCAGATCATCAAGAACGGCAAGGTCACCGACTCGGGCCGGGCGGCACTGAACATCACCGGCCGCACGGTCGTCGACGACAACTACCAGCCGGCCGGGGTGGCGCTGGTCAGCGTCACGAAGGGCGGCGCCGCCGACAAGGCGGGGCTGCAGGTCGGCGACATCATCACGAAGATCGGCGACGCTCAGGTCACCACGATCGCCTCGCTGTCGGAGGAACTGGCCGTCAAAAAGCCGGGCCAGAAGGTCACGGTGACGTATCTGCGCAACACCGCGCAGCGGACCGCGGACGTCACGCTGGGCGAGATCTGACCGCCTGCGGAACCGCACGCGCGCGGGCCTCGGGTACCGACGAACGGCACCCGGGGCCCGTGCATGCCGGTGGAACGGGTCAGCCCTGGTCGGCCTGGAGACTCATGGGGCCGTAGATCTTCGTCGTGTCCTCGAACAGCGTCACCTGGTCCGCTCCGCCGTCGAGGAGCTCCTTCCAGAACTCGCCGATCCAGGACTCCGCGTCCCCCTGGGTCGTGAATTCCTCCGGCTGCAGGGCCGGCTCCGTCTCCGTACCGTCGGACTTCTCGAACCGCCACGTCCACGCCATGTCCGCCTCCTGGGTCACGTTGCTGCCCGCAGCCTAGTGGCTGGACGCGCAGGGTTGGTCGCGCAGTCGGTGCGGGGACGCGGGAGGATCAGGAGCGTGGAACTGACTCTGCTCGGCACCGGAGCTCCCGACGGGCTGCCTCGCCCCGAATGTCCGTGCGCCGCCTGCGCCACCGCCCGCGGGCCGCGGGCGCGGGCCGCGACCGCGTTGCTGGTCGACGATGCGCTGCTGCTCGATCTCACTCCGGGGGCCGTGTTCGCCGCCGCCCGTGCGGGGCATTCGCTGACCGGCGTACGGCAGATCCTGCTCACCCATCCGCACGACGGGCCAGCCATGGAGCTGCCCGCCGGGCTGCCCCCGGCCGCCCGGGTGCCGGACGGGCAGGAGCTGACGCTGATCAGCGGGCACCGGATCCGGGCGGTGTCGATGGACGCGCCGGGGACCGGATACGAGGTGACGGCCCCGGAGGGCGAGCGGCTGCTGTACATGCCCCCGGGGGCCGCCCCCGCCGGTCTCACGGACCGGGTGGCGCAGCCGTACGAGATGGTCGTCGGCGATGTGACCGGGCGGCCGGACGCGGTGGCCCGGCTGCGGGCCGTCGAGGCGATCGGGCCGGCCACCGAGGTCATCGCCGTCCATATCGACCACGACGCGCCGCCCGGCCCCGAGCTGGACCGACGGCTCGCGGCGTCCGGGGCGCGGATCGTGCCGGACGGGACGACGCTGGTGGTCGGCGATTACCGAGCCGTACCGGATGTCCCGCGGCGCACGCTGGTGACGGGCGGTGCGCGGTCCGGGAAGTCGGTGGAGGCCGAGCGGCGCCTGGAGACGTTCCCCGAGGTGGTGTACGTGGCGACCGGCGGCGGCCGGGACGGCGACGCGGAGTGGGCTGCCCGGATCGGTCTGCACCGGGAGCGCAGGCCGGCCGCCTGGCGCACCGAGGAGACCTGTGAACTGGTGGAGCTGCTGGAGTCGGACGGGCCGCCGCTGCTGATCGACTGCCTGTCGCTGTGGCTGACGGACGCGATGGACCGGGTGGACGCCTGGTCCGACGCGGCGTGGGCGAACGGCGGCGAGACCGCGCTGCGGGAGCGGATCGCCGAACTGGTCGGCGCGGTGCGCGGGACGCGGCGTACCGTCGTCGCCGTGACCAATGAGGTCGGCTCCGGCGTGGTGCCCGCGACGGCCTCCGGGCGGCGGTTCCGGGACGAGTTGGGGCGGCTGAACGCGGCGTTCGCCGACGAGTGCGAGCACGTACTGCTGGTGGTGGCCGGGCAGGCAGTGACACTGCGCGGCTGAGTGGACGGAACGGCAGAGCGGGAGAGGAGCGGACATGGCCCGTGTACGGCCGATGCTGAACGGGGTTCCGGAGACCCTGCTGTGGACGCTCTACAACCGGGCGTACGAGGCGGGGCAGCCCTATCCCGTCATCGACGATCCGATGGCGCTGCAGCTGGTGGCGGACCTCGACTACCCCTTCGAGGAGCGGTTCGGGCGGCCGAACGCGTTCCACTCGCAGGCTCAGGCGCTGCGTTCGCGCTGCTTCGACCTGGCGGTGGAGGGCTATCTGCGCGCCCATCCGCAGGCCACCGTGGTCGCGCTCGGCGAAGGCCTGGAGACCGGCTTCTGGCGGGTCGACAACGGCCGGCTCAACTGGCTGAGCGTGGAGCTGCCGGAGGTCGCCGCGCTGCGCCGTACGCTGCTGCCCGCGTCGGACCGGCTGCGGACGCTGACCCGTTCGGCGACCGATCTCTCCTGGCTGGACGAGATCGAGGACCCGGCCGGCCGGGGTGTGGCCGTCACGACGCAGGGGCTGCTGATGTATCTGGAACCTGCCGAGGTACGGAAGATCCTGGCGGGCTGCGCCGAACGGCTGCCGGGCGGCGTACTCGTCCTGGACTCGATGGCGCGCTGGCTGGCGCGAGGGACGGTGGCCGGTACGTCGAAGGTCGGCTCCATGACCATCCCGCCGATGCGCTGGGCGATGGACCCTCACGAGCGGAAGAAGCTGCGCAGTGCGCATCCGAACATCACCGAGGTGCACGCCCTGGGGCTGCCACGCGGGCGGGGTGCGATGGGCGAGCTGATCCGGATCCAGCACCTGACCCCGGGGCTGCGGACGCTGACCCCCGCGATGACGCTGCTGCGGTTCGGGGCCTGATCCACCACCCGCCGCACTGATGGGGCGTCAGAAATGTGGCAGGTACTGTTCCGCAATGAGCCCCGCGGCGGGCTCACCGGCCCACACCACGTAACGACCCGCGAGGCAGACCCCCGTGAATCTGGACGACTTCTCCGACCTGATCGAACGCCCCGACGGCGGTGTACGGCGCGACGCCGAGGAACGCCGGGAGCGGCTGATCGTGCCCCCGGGTGCCCTCGGCCGCCTCGACGAGCTGGGCGAATGGCTCTCCGCCGCACAGCAGGCCGTACCGGTCAAGCCGATCGAGCAGCCGCGCGTGGTGCTCTTCGCCGGTGATCACGGGGTGGCCGAGCTGGGCGTCTCGGGCCGGGCGGCCGGGAGCGCGCACGAGCTGGTGCGGGCCACGCTGGACGGTGCGACACCGCTCGCCGTGCTGGCCCGCCGCTTCTCCGTACCGGTGCGGATCGTCGACGCCGGCCTGGACTGCGATCCGGAACTGCTGCCCGAGTCGGTCGTACGTCACCGGGTGCGGCGCGGCAGCGGCCGGATCGACATCGAGGACGCGATGACGGCCGAGGAGGCCGAGCAGGCGGTGCGGCTCGGGATCGCGATCGCCGACGAGGAGGCCGACTCGGGCACCGATCTGGTGGTGCTCGGCGACCTGAGCGTCGGCGGCACCACTGCGGCATCCACGCTGATCGCGGCGCTGTGCGGCACGGACGCCTCGGTGGTGACCGGGCGCGGCGGTGCGGGCATCGACGATCTCGCCTGGATGCGCAAGTGCGCGGCGATCCGGGACGCGTTGCGACGGGCCCGGCCGGTCCTCGGTGACCAGCTGGAGCTGCTGGCCACGGTCGGCGGCGCCGACCTGGCGGCGATGACCGGATTCCTGCTGCAGTGCGCGGTGCGCAGGCTGCCGGTGATCCTGGACGGCGTGGTCTCGTCGGCGTGTGCACTGGTCGCCCAGCGGGCCGCCTTCCGGGCACCGGACTGGTGGCTGGCGGGCCAGGTGAGCGGCGAGCCGGCGCAGACGAAGGCGCTGGACCGGATGGCGCTCAACCCGCTGCTCGACCACGGCGTCATCGTGGGCGAGGGAAGCGGGGCCCTGCTGGCGCTTCCGCTCGTGCAGGCCGCGGCCGCGCTGGCGGCGGAGCTGCCCGAGCGCGCTCCGGCGGGCACCGGCGAGGACGGCGAGAAGGACGGCGACGAGGCCGGGACGACCGACGCGAGCGGCGAGACGGTCGACGACTGACCGACCCTGCCGGGCTGCGGCCGCCGGCCACGGACACCGGCCGCAGCACAGTCTCTTGTGAAGCGCGATGCCCCATATGATCGCTTTTCATGGGAGAGGTCCGATTGGTCGGTGGGGGTGTCCGGCGGAGCACCGTCCGCTCACGACGCGGCGCGGCATTCGCCATCTGGTATCTGCGCGCCGTGTCGTTCATCAATTTCCTGAGCGCTGTCTGGGTCACGCTCGGCCAGGACCTCCGCCGGCACAACACCGATAACTACTTCACGCCCTATCTGCTCACCGCGGGCTTCTCCTCCGGAGTGGTCGCACTCTTCCTGGCCGTCACCATGCGCCGCCGCAAGCGGGCCGCGTGGATCGTCAATTTGGTGCTGAGCGGTCTGCTGCTGCTGCTCTTCGCCTTTGTGATCTCCTTCCCGGAGATCCGGCAGTACCCGCAGAACTGGATCTCCCTGGCACTGACCGCCGCGTTCGTCCTGGCGCTGCTCCTGGGCCGGCGCGAGTTCTACGCCAAGGGCGACAGATCCAACCCGAAGCTGGCAGCCGTGGTCGCCGTCGGCGGGCTGCTGCTCACCTCACTGATCGCGACCCTGCTCGTCACCGTCACCAACACGGCGCACGACGAGTACCGCTCGACCTTCCTCGACCGCTGGCGCTACGGCGCGCTGCGGCTGATCTCGGTCGCCGCCGACAACTCCCGCTTCCCCGGCATCACCGTGCCCGGCTGGGTCAATGTCGTCATCAACATCCTCTCCACCTTGCTGCTGATCGCCGTCGTGTACGCGGCCTTCCGCTCCCGCCGGGCCGTCGACCCGATCACCCCGCAGGACGAGGACCGGCTCCGCGTCCTGCTCGACAAGCACGGCGACCGCGACTCGCTCGGCTACTTCGCGCTGCGCCGGGAGAAGAGCGTCGTCTGGTCGCCGACCGGGAAAGCCGCCGTCGCCTACCGGGTGGTCGGCGGGGTCTCGCTCGCCTCCGGTGACCCGATCGGCGACCCGGAGGCCTGGCCCGGCGCGATCGAGCCGTGGCTCACCGAGGCCCGCGAGCACGGCTGGATCCCCGCGGTGATGGGGGTGAGCGAGGAGGGCGGCACGGTCTACGCCCGGCACGGCCTCGACGCACTGGAACTCGGCGACGAAGCGATCGTGGAGACGGCCGAGTTCACCCTCGACGGGCGGGCGATGCGGACCGTCCGCCAGGCGTACAACCGGGTCAAGCGCGCCGGGTACGAGGTGACCGTCCGCCGCCACGCGGACATCCCCGACGCCGAGATGGCCGAACTGCTGCGCTGCGCCGACGACTGGCGCGACGGGGAGACCGAGCGCGGCTTCTCGATGGCGCTCGGACGGCTCGGCGATCCAGCGGACGGGCAGTGCGTGATGCTGGCGTGCCGGGACAGCGGTGACACCCCGGGCCAGGGCCAGTTGCGTGCCGTACTGAGCTTCGTCCCCTGGGGTCCGAACGGTCTCTCGCTGGACCTGATGCGCCGTGACCGGAACTCCGAGAACGGCCTGATGGAGTTCATGGTCATCGAACTCCTGCAGCGCGCACCGAAGATCGGGATCACCCAGGTGTCGCTCAACTTCGCGATGTTCCGGTCCGTCTTCGAGAGGGGATCACGGCTCGGCGCCGGACCGGTGCTGAGGCTGTGGCGCTCGCTGCTCAGCTTCTTCTCGCGCTGGTGGCAGATCGAGTCGCTCTACCGCGCCAACGCCAAGTACCGACCGATCTGGGAGCCGCGCTTCATGCTCTTCGAGAAGAGCTCCGACCTGCTGCGCATCGGCATCGCCGCAGCCCGCGCCGAAGGGTTTCTGGAGGCCCCCGGCCTGCCCAAGTGGATGCACCGCTCGCATCTGGGAAGCCGTAGATGAGACCGGGGACCTCGCTGCGCACGGCCGCCCGCCGCGAGTGGGGGCCGCTGCTGTCGACCGTAAGCTGCGCGCTCAGCGGCTCCCGGCTGCGGGCCGTCCCGATGACGCTGGGGGCGGTCTGTCTGACGGCGCTGCTCCAGGTGGTGCAGAACCAGCCCTGGGGCCGTCGGCCGGTGGACGTCCTCGGCTCGGTGCGGGCCGAGGACCCGCTGTGGATCGCCCTGCTGCGTACTCCACTTTCGCTGTTCGTACCCGCGCCGGATCTCCCGGTGTGGGGTGCGCTGGCGCAGGTCCTGGTGGTTTTCGGGATCGCCGAGATCTGTCGGGGCCGGTGGCGCACCTTGCTGATCGCGTACGTCGCCACGCTGGCCGGGACGTTGTACGCACGGGCCGGGGTCGCGGTAGGCACCGACGGGCTGTTCGGACTGCCCGCATCGGACGCGCATGTCGTCGACACCGGCCCGTCGGCGGCGGTGGTGGGGATCGCGGTGTATCTGTGCCACGCCTACCGGGCCTGGTTCACCGGGGCGGTGGTGATCACGGCGATGGTCGTCGAGGTGGTCCTCAAGAACAACCTGGCGGGCAAGGAGCATCTCGCGGCGATCGTCGGGGTGCTGATCCTGTGCGGCTTCACGGTCCGGCGCGACCGGCGCCGTCATCTGCGCGCCCGCCGCGGTCAGGACTTGCGCGTCGGGGCCGGGTTCCGGTCCGGCGCGCCGCCGATCAGATCCTCGAATCTGCGGCGCGGCGCCACCCAGCGCCGGTCGTGATGGTACGCGCGCAGCACCGCCCTGGAACGGGCGCGGTGCCGGTTGCGGTAGAAGCGCTTCGCCCACATCGACGTCGGCCGGGCCAGCCGGATCGCGCCGAACAGAGCGACGAACGGCACCAGGGCGCCGATCACCGCCATCCGGGCCTTGCCCTTGAAGAGCGCGATCAGCACGAAACAGAAGTTGACCACCAGGGTCAGGACGATGCCGAGCCGTCCCTGCTCCTGATCGCTGGTCAGTTCGTTCACCCCGAGCGGCGAGAAGCCACCGAGGAGAAGCAGGACGAGCGCCGCGGTGAGGACGACGACCTCCACGCTCTGCCGGCCCTCTTCGGTCCAGTACACATCGTCGAGATGGAGGATCAGGGCGAACTCGTCCAGCACCAGACCGGCGCCCATCCCGAAGATCACCGCGCAGATGCCCGCCGTGACACCGTGCCGCCCGCTGGAGACCGCGCCGAAGCCACCGATCACCGTCAGCACCACACCGGGCACCACATGGTGGACGTGCAGGCCACCGGGCGTGACGTTGCGGAACGGGCCCTTCCCCGCCCTGATCAGCCGGGTGATGAGACGGGTGATGGCGAAGGTCAGCACAAAGGCGGCCAGCGCGAGGAGCAGGGGCAGCTTCCCCGGCTCGACGAAGTTCTGATCGAACCAGTGACCCATGCCACCCTCTCTCGATGATCCATTTTGTGGCATTCTGCAGCGTTTCGGCCAATCTATCGACCCGGAGGAGCGATTAGCCTGCGCGCCGTGACCTCCCCGAACAGCCACGGCATACGTTTCGCCTTCGGCACCCTGACCGTCCTCCCCGTCCGCGTCACCCGCTGGGACCGTGAAGCGGCCCGTGCCGGGATGCTGTGCGCCCCGTTCGCCGGTCTGGTGGTGGGGCTGTCGGCGGCGGTGCCCGGCGGGCTGTTGCTGCTGTTCGGCTCGGGGCCGCTCCTCGCCGCGGTCGCCTCGGCCGCGGTGCCCGCGGTCCTCACGAGGGGACTGCATCTCGACGGCCTCGCGGACACGGCGGACGGGCTCGGCAGCGGAAAACCAGCTGAGGACGCGCTGCGCATCATGAAGCAGTCGGACATTGGGCCATTCGGCGTGATCACTCTGCTGTTCGTGCTGCTGGCCCAGGTCGCCGTCCTCCACCAGCTGTACGGGCAGGGCTGGGCGCACGGCGCGATGGCGGCGGTCGTCGCCGGGGTCACCGCCCGGCTCGCGCTCACGCTGGCATCCCGTCAGGGCGTACCGCCGGCCCGGCCGGAGGGGCTGGGCGCGGCGGTGGCGGGCACGGTTCCGCTGCGGGCGGCGGCAGGTGCGGCCGTGGTGGTGGTGGCCGCGTGCGCGGGGGCGGGGGCGGTGTTCGGCGGGTACGCGCCGTTGCACCAGGGACTTGCCGTGGTGGGCGGGCTGGCCGGCGCGCAGGTGTTGCTGCGGCACTGCGTACGGAGGTTCGGCGGGGTCACGGGGGATGTGTTCGGGGCGGTTGCGGAGGTGGCCGCAACGGGGACGCTGGTGGGGCTGGCCCTGGGCTGAGAGAGCGCGAGGCGGCCCGATTGTCGATATGTCCTCAATTGCCGGACGTGTTTGACGTACAGCTCCGGCGCCAGACTCCGAGTTCGTACTTCTTGCGCAGTGAGCTCAGGCGCAGCTTCTTCGACTGCGGGCAGAACCGCGCCACCGGCACCTCGTACTCCACATGGAACACCGCCTTGTCCGCCTCGATGAACGGTGTGAGGGCGGCGCACTCGTCGTACTGCGCGCACTGTTCGTTGACCGCGAAGTCGAAGTCCGGCTCCAGCTGCGGGATCTGGTCCAGGTCGTTCTTCAGGCCGACGGCCAGTCCGTGCCGGTGCGCGATGCGGGCGACGAGCCGGTTGTAGCGCAGCTGGTCGGCGGCGGTCAGCGGGAAACCCGTCCGGTTGCGGTAGCCGTCCATGTTGTCGGGTTCGACCGCGTCGAAGCCCTTCTTCGCACACATCTCGATCCGGGCCTCCATCAGCGGTTCCAGCACGCCCGTGCGGCGGATGTCGAGCCAGCGCTCCCCCGGCCAGCCGTTGCCCCTTCCCCGCACCGAGGCGGGAAACTTCGCGGCGTCCGGGCGGAAGTCCTCCCAGGCGCCCGTGGAGACGTAGCAGATGACCTTGCGGTCCCGGCGGTGCAGATCGGCGACCGCCGACGCGTCGTGCTCGAAGCCGTCGATGTCGTACACCGGGACGTCCACGGTGGGGTCGAGGCGGCCGGAGAGCTGCCACTGCCAGTCGGCGCCGGGCCTCGGCCTCCAGCGCTCCGCGGGGGCGGCTTCCGGCGCCGAGGTGCAGCCGGCCAGGACTGCCAACAGAATCAGTACGGCGGGCAGCGCCGGCCCCGGTCCCGACATGCGTGCAGCCCACTGGGCGCGCATCGCTCTCCCCCCGCTCGCTCCGGCACTCCCAACCGACCCTACTGGCAGGGGCGTTCGCGGCTCCGCGGCCCCGGCCCGGACCGGCCGGCGCCGGAGCCGTACCGCCGGAACGGGTCGCCAACGGCCCGCCGACGTGATCCGGCAGCAAAGGCGCGCGTAGGCTCATTACCGGCACATTGCGGCGGCGTCTACGATGCGCCGGGCACGGTCGGCCCACCCCTCGACCGATAAATGAACTCAACGGAAGCGAGATTTCACCACCGTGACTGCTCTCACTCTCAGCACTGCCGGTGCGGCGACGCTGCGCGCCGACGCACTCGTCGTCGGCGTCGCCAAGGGCGCCAAGGGTCCGGTCGTCGCACCGGGCGCCGAGGCCGTGGACAAGGCGTTCGACGGAAAGCTCGCCACCGTCCTGGAGACCCTGGGCGCCTCCGGTGCCGAGGGCGAAGTCACCAAGCTCCCCGCGCCGGCCGGCCTCAAGGTCCCCGTCGTCATCGCGGTCGGGCTCGGTTCGGTTCCGGAGAAGGACGCGGCGTTCGACGCCGAGGCGCTTCGTCGCGCCGCCGGCTCCGCCTCGCGTGCGCTGGCCGGTTCGAAGAAGGCCGGCTTCGCACTGCCGGTCGCGTCGGTCGAGGACGCCGAGGCCGTCGCCGAGGGCGCGCTCCTCGGTGCGTACGCCTTCACCGCGTACCAGGGCGGCGAGGACAAGCTCGCCTCGAAGGACAAGAAGAACGGCAACGGCCCGAAGTCGCCGCTCGCCGAGGTCGCCCTGCTCGGCGCCAAGCCGCGCGACAAGGCCTTCAAGGCGGCCGCCGAGCGCGCCGTCGCGGTCGTCGAGGAGATCAACCGCGCCCGCGACCTGATCAACACCCCGCCGAACGACCTGTACCCCGAGTCCTTCGCCGCTGTGGCCACGGCCGCCGGCAAGGAGCACGGCATCAAGGTGCAGGTCTTCGACGAGAAGGCGCTCGTCAAGGGCGGCTTCGGCGGTCTGCTGGGCGTCGGCCAGGGCTCGACCCACGGCCCCCGCCTGGTGAAGCTCGCGTACACGCACCCGAAGGCGGAGAAGACCCTGGCCCTGGTCGGCAAGGGCATCACGTACGACTCGGGCGGCATCTCGCTGAAGCCGGCCGGTCACAACGAGACGATGAAGTGCGACATGAGCGGCGCCGCCGCCGTGTTCGCGACCGTCGTCGCGGCCGCCCGCCTGGGGCTCCAGGTCAACGTCACCGGCTGGCTGGCGCTCGCCGAGAACATGCCGTCCGGCAACGCGACCCGCCCGGGTGACGTGCTGCGCATGTACAGCGGCAAGACCGTCGAGGTCCTCAACACGGACGCCGAGGGCCGGCTCGTCCTCGCAGACGCGCTGACCCGCGCCTCCGAGGAGAAGCCGGACGCGATCGTCGACGTGGCGACCCTGACCGGCGCGATGGTGCTGGCGCTGGGCCACCGCACCTTCGGCATCATGGCGAACGACGACGCCTTCCGTACCTCCATCCACGAGATCGCCGAGGAGGTCGGCGAGGCCTCCTGGCCGATGCCGCTCCCCGCCGACCTGCGCAAGGGCATGGACTCCCCGACCGCCGACATCGCCAACATGGGTGAGCGGATGGGCGGCGGCCTGGTGGCCGGTCTGTTCCTGAAGGAGTTCGTGGGCGAGGGCATCGCCTGGGCGCACCTGGACATCGCGGGCCCGGCCTTCCACGAGGGCGCGCCGTACGGCTACACGCCGAAGGGCGGCACCGGTTCCGCGGTCCGCACGCTGGTGAAGCTGGCGGAGCGCACCGCGACCGGCGACCTCGGCTGAGGCAGCTGTGTGCGTACGGCCCCGGGCATACGTCCGGGGCCGTACGTGTTCCCTCCTTGACACCGCTGCACTGCGTCACGCAGGTTTCGCTCTCGACGAAATCCGTATGTCTCTACGCAGCGGTAACCCTCTGGAACGGACCATCAGCCGTCCCAGACCAGGGCCCCGCGTCCCGCCCACCGTCAACAAGTGCGAAGATGGGTTCTCGGCAGGACAGGGCCCCCACCACAGGGCCGAAAGACAAAAGCGGCCGAACACCAGCCGACCGGCCGGTCACACCCCAGCGACGGGGCCCGGCGTACGGCGCACATGCATGGAGGACGTGACGTGGCGAACGACGCCAGCACCGTTTTCGACCTAGTGATCCTCGGCGGTGGTAGCGGCGGCTATGCCGCGGCCCTGCGCGGAGCGCAGCTGGGCCTGGACGTCGCTCTGATCGAGAAGGGCAAGGTCGGCGGCACCTGCCTGCACAACGGCTGCATTCCCACGAAGGCGCTGCTGCACGCCGGTGAGATCGCCGACCAGGCACGCGAGGCCGGCCAGTTCGGCGTCAAGGCCACCTTCGAGGGCATCGACATCGAGGCCGTCCACAAGTACAAGGACGAGGTGATCACCGGCCTGTACAAGGGCCTGCAGGGTCTGATCGCCTCGCGCAAGGTGACGTACATCGAGGGTGAGGGACGGCTCTCCTCCCCCACCTCTGTGGACGTGAACGGCCAGCGCATCCAGGGCCGCCACGTGCTCCTGGCGACCGGCTCCGTGCCGAAGTCGCTGCCGGGCCTGGAGATCGACGGCAACCGCATCATCTCCTCGGACCACGCGCTGAAGCTGGACCGCGTCCCGCAGTCCGCGATCGTGCTGGGCGGCGGCGTCATCGGCGTCGAGTTCGCCTCGGCGTGGAAGTCCTTCGGCACCGACGTCACCATCGTCGAGGGTCTGAAGCACCTCGTCCCGGTCGAGGACGAGAACAGCTCGAAGCTTCTTGAGCGCGCTTTCCGCAAGCGCGGCATCAAGTTCAACCTCGGCACCTTCTTCCAGAAGGCCGAGTACACCGAGAACGGTGTGCGGGTCACCCTCGCCGACGGCAAGACCTTCGAGGCGGAGGTGCTGCTGGTCGCGATCGGCCGCGGTCCGGTCTCGCAGGGCCTGGGTTACGAGGAGGCCGGCGTCGCGATGGACCGCGGCTATGTCCTCGTCGACGAGTACATGCAGACCAACGTCCCGACCATCTCGGCCGTGGGCGACCTGGCCCCGACCCTCCAGCTCGCGCACGTCGGCTTCGCCGAGGGCATGCTGGTCGCGGAGCGGCTGGCCGGTCAGAAGGTCGTTCCGATCGACTACGACGGTGTCCCCCGGGTGACGTACTGCCACCCCGAGGTCGCCTCCGTTGGCATCACCGAGGCGAAGGCCAAGGAGCTCTACGGCGCGGACAAGGTCGTCGCTCTGAAGTACAACCTCGCGGGCAACGGCAAGAGCAAGATCCTGAAGACCGCGGGCGAGATCAAGCTCGTCCAGGTCAAGGACGGTGCCGTGGTCGGCGTCCACATGGTCGGTGACCGTATGGGCGAGCAGGTCGGTGAAGCTCAGCTGATCTACAACTGGGAGGCGCTGCCGGCCGAGGTCGCGCAGCTCGTCCACGCCCACCCGACGCAGAACGAGGCGCTCGGCGAGGCCCACCTGGCCCTGGCCGGCAAGCCCCTGCACTCCCACGACTGATCCGGTCAGGGCGCGACGACCGACACTTCCGCACTTCCCCGAGCTCGCGGTCCCGCTCGCGAGCCGGGGAGACCACATCCTTAGGAGCAACTGAAACCATGTCGGTTTCCGTAACCCTTCCGGCGCTCGGCGAGAGCGTCACCGAGGGCACTGTCACCCGCTGGCTGAAGGCCGAGGGCGAGCGCGTCGAGGTCGACGAGCCGCTGCTCGAGGTGTCGACCGACAAGGTCGACACCGAGATCCCGGCCCCCTCCGCCGGCATCCTCGCCTCCATCAAGGTCGCCGAGGACGAGACCGTCGAGGTCGGCGCCGAGCTGGCCATCATCGACGACGGCACGGGCGCACCCGCCGCGGCCGCGGCTCCGGCCGCCGAGCCCGTGGCCGTGCCTGCCGCTGCCGCACCGGCCCCGGTCGCCGAGGCCCCTGCCGCTGCCCCGGCCCCCGTGGCCGCCGCCCCGGCCGGTGGCGCCGCCGGTACCGATGTCACCCTTCCGGCGCTCGGCGAGAGCGTCACCGAGGGCACCGTCACCCGCTGGCTGAAGGAGGTCGGCGAGGAGGTCACGGAGGACGAGCCGCTGCTCGAGGTCTCCACGGACAAGGTCGACACCGAGATCCCCGCCCCGGTCTCCGGCGTGCTGCTGGAGATCGTGGTCGCCGAGGACGAGACCGCCGAGGTCGGCGCCAAGCTCGCCGTCATCGGTGCCGCGGGCGCCGCTCCGGCCGCTGCCCCGGCCCCGGCCGCTCCGGCTCCCGTGGCCGCCCCGGCTGCTCCGGCCCCGGTCGCCGCTGCCCCCGCACCGGTCGCGCCGGCTGCCCCCGCTCCGGCTCCGGCCCCGGTGGCGCCCGCCGCCCCGGTTGCCGCTCCGGCGCCGGTGGCCGCTGCTCCGGTCGCCGCCCCGGCTCCGGTCACCCCGGTCGCTCCGGCGCCGGCCTCCGGTGACGAAGGCGCGTACGTCACGCCGCTGGTCCGCAAGCTCGCCGCCGAGAACGGTGTCGACCTCGCTGCGGTCAAGGGCACCGGCGTCGGTGGCCGTATCCGCAAGCAGGACGTCGTCGCCGCCGCGGAGGCCGCCAAGGCCGCCGCCGCTGCTCCGGCCCCCGTCGCGGCTGCCCCGGCGGCCGCGAAGGCGCCGAAGCTCGAGGTCTCCCCGCTGCGCGGTCAGACGGTCAAGATGACCCGCATGCGCAAGGTCATCGGCGACAACATGATGAAGGCGCTGCACTCGCAGGCCCAGCTGACCTCGGTCCTCGAGGTCGACATCACGAAGCTGATGAAGCTGCGCAACCAGGCGAAAGCCGCGTTCGCCGCCCGTGAGGGCGTCAAGCTGTCCCCGATGCCGTTCTTCGTGAAGGCGGCAGCCCAGGCGCTGAAGGCCCACCCGGTCATCAACGCCCGGATCAACGAGGACGAGGGCACCATCACGTACTTCGACTCGGAGAACATCGGCATCGCCGTGGACGCCGAGAAGGGTCTGATGACCCCGGTCATCAAGGGTGCGGGCGACCTGAACATCGCCGGTATCTCGAAGAAGACCGCCGAGCTGGCCGGCAAGGCCCGCGGTGGCGGTCTGACCCCGGACGACATGTCCGGTGCCACCTTCACCATCAGCAACACCGGTTCGCGCGGTGCGCTGTTCGACACCGTCATCGTGCCGCCGAACCAGGCCGCCATCCTGGGCATCGGTGCCACGGTCCGCCGCCCGGTGGTCATCGACCACCCGGACCTCGGCGAGACCATCGCGGTGCGCGACATGACGTACCTCTCGCTCTCCTACGACCACCGTCTGGTGGACGGCGCGGACGCCGCCCGTTACCTGACCGCGGTCAAGGCGATCCTGGAGGCCGGCGAGTTCGAGGTCGAGCTCGGCCTGTAAGGCGGAGTACGACTCGTTGTAACCAGCCTCACCAGCGGCGCCCCCGTCCGGACCACTTCCGGGCGGGGGCGCCGCCGTATTGTCTAGACACCACCGGTCGCCGCTCCGCTGCCGACCGGTCGCAGCGTCGGTTTCCCCGAAGGAGCCCCTCATGACCCCGCCCGTCGTCCACTCGCTGCGCGAACAGATCCGCGAGCACATCGTGGACGGGATCGTCAGCGGGCGCTGGAAGCCGGGCGAGCGGATCGTGGAGCGACGGATCGCCACCGAGCTGGAGGTCAGTCAGACGCCCGTACGCGAGGCCCTGCGGGAGCTGGAGACCCTCCGACTGATCGAGTCGGCGCCCAACAAGGGCGTACGGGTACGGAATCTGACCGCGGCCGATCTGGAGGAGTCCTACCCGGTCCGGGCCGGCCTCGAGCAGATCGCTGCGGAGCTGGCGGCTCCGACGCTCGGCGAGGACTGCTCGCGGCTGTCGCCGCATGTGGCGGCGTTGTACGAGGCCGACCGGCTGGCCGACGGCGAGGCGCAGGTACGGCACACGGTGGCGTTCCACCGGGAGATGGTGCGGGCCGCCGGGAACGCCGTGCTGCTGCACACCTGGGAGGGGCTGGGCATCGAGGTGTTCACGGCGCTCTCGATCCGCTGGCTGGGGACGGTGCAGAAGTCGTACGCGGAGGAGCACGAGGCGCTCATCGACGCGTTCCTCCGCAAGGACCCGGACATCGGTGTGCTGGTGAAAGCGCATGTCCTGGGGTGCGCGCCGCGCGCCTGAGGCCCGTGCGCAAATGGGGGCGGGGGCGCTCGACCGTGCAGTCGGGCGCCCGGTTTACCCTCATTTGTCGCGTCACTCCGTGCCGCGAAACAGGGCACCGGATGCCAATTTCTTCATATCGAGAAGTTTTGCCTTTCATCCTTTGATCGATCATCGATCAGCGACTTAGAGTTCATTTCGCGGGCCCACCGGCCCCATCGCCCTGTCCTGCCAGTCAGGGCCTTTCTCCACCCCCCTCCTCTCCGGAAGGCGGCGATCATGACCGACCCCGTAGGAAAGCTTCCGAGCGAGCTCGACCAGCTCCCGGACCGTGACCCGGAGGAGACCGCCGAATGGGCGGCCTCCCTCGATGCCGTCACCAAGGCCGCGGGCCCGCACCGCGCCGCGTACCTGATGCGCCGCTCGCTCCAGCACGCCGAGGGTGCCGGTCTCGCGCTGCCCAAACTGCTGGAGACCGATTACGTCAACTCCATCCCGACCGCCGCCGAGCCCGCGTTCGACGGCGATCTGGAGATGGAGTCCCGGATCACCGCCTGGAACCGCTGGAACGCGGCCGCGATGGTCACCCGTGGCGCCCGGCACGGCGTCGGCGGCCACATCGCCACATTCGCCTCGGCGGCCTGGCTCTACGAGACCGGCTTCAACCACTTCTTCCGCGGCAAGGAGGGGGACGGCTCCGGCGACCAGCTCTACATCCAGGGCCACGCCTCCCCCGGCATCTACGCCCGCGCCTTCCTCGACGGCCGGCTCAGCGAGCAGCAGCTCGACAACTTCCGCCAGGAGGCGGGCGGCGACGGGCTGCCGTCCTACCCGCACCCGCGGCGGCTGCCCTGGCTGTGGGAGTTCCCCACCGTCTCGATGGGCCTCGGCCCGCTCGCGGCGATCTACCAGGCGCGCTTCAACCGCTATCTGACCAACCGCAACATCAAGGACACGTCGAACTCGCACGTCTGGGCCTTCCTGGGCGACGGCGAGATGGACGAGCCCGAGTCGACCGCGGCCCTCGCCCTCGCGGCGCGTGAGCAGCTCGACAACCTGACGTTCGTCATCAACTGCAACCTGCAGCGCCTGGACGGCCCGGTCCGCGCCAACTTCCGGGTGGTCCAGGAGCTGGAGGGTGCGTTCCGCGGGGCCGGCTGGAACGTCATCAAGACGCTCTGGGGCAACGCCTGGGACGAGCTGTTCCAGCTGGACACCACGGGCGCGCTGATCCGTCGGCTCCGGGAGGTCCCGGACGCCCAGTTCCAGACATACGCCACCCGCGACGTCGCGTACATCCGCGAGCACTTCTTCGGCGCCGAGCCGGCACTCGCCGAGCTGGCGAAGCTGCTCACCGACGCGAAGATCGCCGAGTGCTTCTACACCTCCCGCGGCGGCCACGAGGCCCGCAAGGTGTACGCGGCGTACAAGGCGGCCGTCGAGCACAAGGGCGCGCCGACCGTGATCCTCGCCCAGACGGTGAAGGGCTACACGCTCGGCAAGGGCTTCGAGTCCAAGAACGCCAACCACCAGATGAAGAAGCTGTCGATCGACGAGTTCAAGGGCATGCGCGAGCTGCTCGGACTCCCGATCCCGGACAGTGCCTTCGAGGACGGCCTGGTGCCCTACGGCCACCCGGGCGCGGACTCTCCCGAGGTCCGCTACCTCCAGGAGCGCCGCGCCGTCCTAGGTGGCCCCGCCCCGGCCCGCCGGGTGCACGCGGTGGCGCTGCCCGAGCCGGAGGAGCGCGCGTTCGCCGCGCTGAAGAAGGGGTCCGGCAAGCAGGAGATGGCCACCACCATGGCCTTCGTCCGCCTGGCCAAGGATCTGATGCGGGACAAGGAGACCGGCAAGCGCTGGGTTCCGATCGTCCCCGACGAGGCCCGTACCTTCGGCATGGAGTCGCTGTTCCCGTCGGCCGGCATCTACTCGCCGATGGGCCAGAGGTACGAGCCGGTCGACCGCGACCAGTTGATGTACTACAAGGAGGCCAAGGACGGCCAGATCCTCAACGAGGGGATCACCGAGGCCGGCGCCATGGCCGACTTCATCGCCGCCGCCACGTCGTACGCGACGCACGGCGAGACGATGATCCCCTTCTACATCTTCTACTCGATGTTCGGCTGGCAGCGGACCGGCGACCAGATGTGGCAGCTCGCCGATCAGCTCGGCAAGGGCTTCATCGTCGGCGCCACGGCGGGCCGTACGACGCTCACCGGTGAGGGCCTGCAGCACGCGGACGGCCACTCGCAACTGATCGCGGCCACGAACCCGGCTTCGCTCAACTACGACCCGGCGTTCGCGTACGAGATCGCGGTGATCGTCAAGGACGGTCTGCGGAGGATGTACGGCCCCGAGGCCGAGAACGTCTTCTACTACCTGACGGTCTACAACGAGCCGAAACGGCAGCCCGCGATGCCGGAAGGCGTCGAGGACGGCATCGTCAAGGGTCTCTACCGCTTCAAGGAGGGCACGCCCGCCTCGGCGGACGCGCCGCGCGTGCAGCTGCTGGCCTCCGGCACGGCGATCCACTGGGCCCTGGAGGCCCAGGAGCTGCTCGCCGCGGACTGGGGTGTCACGGCCGACGTCTGGTCCGCCACGTCCTGGGGCGAGCTGCGCCGCGAGGCGCTGGAGTGCGACGAGGCGCTGCTCCGCGGTGAGCAGCGGGTGCCGTACGTGACGCAAGCCCTGTCCGGTGCGCCGGGTCCGGTCCTCGCGGTCAGCGACTGGATGCGTCAGGTCCCGGACCAGATCAGCCAGTGGGTGGAGCAGGACTGGTCCTCGCTCGGTACGGACGGCTTCGGTCTGTCCGACACCCGTGACGCGGCCCGCCGCCACTTCGGCGTCGACGCCCCGTCGATCGCGGTCGCGGCACTGGCCCAGCTGGCGCGGCGCGGCGAGGTACCCGCGTCGGCGGTCAAGGAGGCCCGGGAGAAGTACGGGCTGTGAGATGAGGGCGGCCGGGTACTCCCGGCCGCCATGTCGCCCTCGATCGCCGGGCGGGCTTGTTTCCCGTGCCCGCCCGGCGCTCTAGGGCATCTCTGCGAGCCTGCCCGGCGACCGAGGCAAGGCACACTTGCCCCATGCGCGCTGCCCGGCTCATCAAGATGGTGCTGCTCCTCCAGTCCCGGCCCGCGATGACCGCCGCCGAGCTGGCCCGGGAACTGGAGGTCTCCGAGCGGACCATCACCCGCGACGCCCAGGCGCTCTCCGAGGCGGGTGTTCCGGTGTACGCGGACCGGGGCCGGGCGGGCGGGTACCGGCTGGTCGGCGGGTACCGCACCCGGCTCACCGGTCTGGCCCGGAACGAGGCCGAGGCGCTCTTTCTCTCCGGCCTGCCGTCCGCACTGCGCGAGATGGGGCTGGAGGATGCCGCGTCGGCCGCCCGGCTCAAGGTGTCCGCCGCCCTGTTGCCCTCGCTTCGGGACGCCTCGGACACCGCTGCCCAGCGGTTCCATCTGGATGCGCCCGGCTGGTATCAGGAGCCCGTCACGCCCGAGCTGCTGCCCGCCGTCGCGGAGGCCGTGTGGGACGACCGGATGGTCAAGGCCCGTTACCGGCGCGGCGGGCCGGGTAGCGAGGTCGAGCGGGAGCTGGCACCGTACGGGCTCGTTCTCAAGGCCGGGGTCTGGTACGTGTGCGCCCGCGCCGGGACCGACTTACGGGTGTACCGGATCGACCGCTTCGCGGCGGTGGCCGTGACGGACGAACGGTTCGTCCGGGACGAGGACTTCGACCTGCCGGGGTTCTGGGACGAGCGGGCCGCGCAGTTCGCCAGGTCGATCCTGCGGACCGAGGTGACGGTACGGGTGTCGGAGGCGGGCGTAGGCCGATTGCCTCATCTCGTGGACCGTTCGGCCGCCCTCGATGCGCTGGACGCGGCCGGCCCGCCCGACGCCGACGGGTGGCGCACGGTCGTCCTGCCGGTCGAGTCGCTGGATGTCGCGTACAGCCAGCTGCTCTCCCTGGGACCGGAGTTGGAGGTGCTCGAACCGGCCGCTCTGCGGACCCGGTTCGGCGCTGCCGCCGAACGGCTGAGCGATCTCTATCGCTGAAGGCTTCTTTTCGGCGTCTCCGCGTGCATCGCCTGCCGCCAAGGCCGATGCTTGTCCCGTGATGGACGAGACGGAATTCTGGGAGATCATCGACAGCACCCGCGAGGCCGCCGAGGGCGACCCCGACGAACATGCCGACCTGCTCGTCGAACGGCTGGTGCAGCTCGATCCCGAATCCGTGCTGGACTTCGCCCGGCACTTCGAGGCCCGCTTCAACCGCGCGTACCGATGGGACGTGTGGGGCGCCGCCGCCGTGCTGCTCGGCGGTGCGAGCGACGACGCATTCGACTTCTTCCGCTGCTGGCTGATCGGCCAGGGTCGGGAGATCTTCGAGGCGGCGGTGCACGATCCGGACAGTCTCGCCGAATTCCTCGACGACTTCGACGATGAGATCGACGGGGACGCCGAGGACCTCGGCTACGCCGCCGACGAGGCGTACGAGCAGCTCACCGGGATCGTCACCCCGGATCTCGGCCTTCCGCCGCAGTCGGCCGAGCCGGAGGGCACCCCGTTCGGCTTCGAGGACGACGCGGCCCTGGCCGCGCGCTTCCCGCTGCTCTGGGAGCGGTTCGGCGCCGGCTGACCCACCCCTTCCCGCCCCGCGCTGCGCTGTCCGGTACCGGGCCGTCCGGGATTCCTCACGGGGTGAGCGAACGGCCCATCAGTACGTCGTCCACGTAACGCCCGGCCAGGAAGAACTCACCGGGCAGCACGCCCTCGACGACGAATCCCTCCGACTCGTACAGCGCACGCGCGGGCGCGTTGTGCCCGAGCACCCGCAGTGTCATCCGGCTCGCGCCCTCGCCCCGTGCCGCCGCGAGCGCGGCCCGCAGCAGCCCCCTGGCGACACCGCGGCCGCGCGCCCAGTCGGCCACCGCCAGGCCCTGTATCTGGCGCACATGCGTGTTGCAGGCCAGTGCGGTCGGCGGGACGACCCTGATGTACCCGGCGATGCGCACCTCGCCCGTCGCGTCCTGCGCCTCGGCGACGAGCAGGTGTTCGGGCCGGTCGCGCTCGCTGAAGAACGGCTCGTACGGCGGCTGCGGCCGCGACTGCACCGAGTGCAGGGTCGACCAGGTGGCCCGGTCGAGCTCCCCTAGTGCGGTGTCGTCGCCGAGATCCGCGGGGCGGACGGGGCGCGTTCGGAGTTCAGGCATGCGCGCCACTGTGCCACGGCGCGCCCGGCCCCGTCACCGCATATCCGCCGGGCCCCGGGCCGACAGCCGGGGCCCGCCGGGCGGCACGGTCGAGGCGCCGCGTCCTCCGCTGCGGCAGGATGGATCCATGGTGCACTCCCGTATTGCTGTCACCGGATCCACCGGACTCATCGGAACGGCGCTGGTGCGCTCGTTGCGGGCCGACGGACACGACGTCGTACGCCTGGTCCGGCGCCCGGCGCGGGCCGGGGACGAGGTCGAGTGGGACCCGCAGCGGGGTTACGTCGACGGGGCGGGCCTGGTCGGCTGCGACGCCGTCGTCCATCTCGCCGGTGCCGGGGTCGGCGACCACCGCTGGACGGAGGCGTACAAGCAGGAGATCCGGGACAGCCGGGTGCTGGGGACGGAAGCGATCGCGCAGGCGGTGGCCTCCCTCGACGTACCGCCGAGGGTCCTGCTGTCCGGGTCGGCGATCGGCTACTACGGCGACACCGGGGACCGCGCGGTCGATGAGAGCGCGCCGCACGGCGAGGGGTTCCTGCCGTCCGTGTGCGTGGAGTGGGAGGCCGCTGCGGCCCCGGCGGAGGAGGCGGGCGTACGGACGGTGTTCGCGCGCACAGGTCTGGTGGTCGGCCGGGAAGGCGGGGCCTGGGGCCGGCTGTTCCCGTTGTTCCGGGCGGGACTCGGCGGGCGGCTCGGCAACGGGCACCAGTACTGGAGTTTCATCGCGCTGCACGACCACATCGCCGCCCTGCGGCACATCCTCGATACGCCGTCGCTGTCGGGACCGGTGAATCTGACCGGGCCGGCCCCCGTGACCAATGGTGAGGTGACGGCCGCCATGGGGCGGGTGCTGCGCCGTCCGACGCTGTTCGCCGTCCCGGCGCCCGCCCTTCGGATCGCCCTGGGGGACTTCGCGGAGGACGTGCTGGGCAGTCAGCGGGTCCTGCCGAGACGGCTGCTGGAGTCGGGGTTCTCGTTCGCCTTCCCCGGCATCGACGCCTCGATCCGCGCGGCGCTGCGCTGACCACGACCGGGCGAATCACACGGATGTGCGACCCCGTGCAACGGTGCCCCGGGCCGCGCGCGACTGTGCCCGAACCCGTCGCCTCCTAGCCTCATCGCGAACTCGGGCATTCCGGGGGCCTGTTGGGGGCAAGACCCTCCCAGCAGTCGCGCCGACTCGGGGAGGGGCACGTGCTCAGCACGGCACACCACGCGGACGTCGTCATCATCGGGGCCGGGATCGCCGGCCTCTCAGCAGCTCATCAACTGACCAGTGCGGGGGTAAGCGTCAGCGTCCTGGAGGCCGGTCCACGGGCCGGCGGCCGGATGGCCACCGAGGAAGTGGACGGATTCCGGCTCGACCACCTCGGCCCGCTTCTCAGCACCTCGTATCCGGAACTGCGCACGACGCCCGGCCTCGAAGGACTCGTGCTGCGGAACTTCGCGCCGGGGGTGCTCGTCCACAGCGAGGGCCGCCAGTACCGGACCGGCGCCGTGCGGCACACACGGAGCGCAAGGGGCGCACTCAAGGCGGCGCGCGCCCTGGCGAGCGCCCCCCGGCCGCCGATGGGCGGGCCGATCGACCAGGCCCGGCTCGGTGCCGCCCTGGCCAGGCTCGCCACCACCCCGGCGTCCCGCATCCTGGCCCGGCCGGAACAGACGGCGCTCGCCGCCCTGTCCGGCCGCGGCCTGCCGTCCCGTACGGTCAACGGCTTTCTGCGCCCGCTGCTCACCGCGCTGCTCAGCGACCCCGCGCTCACCACATCGAGCCGCTGCGCCGATCTCGTCCTGCGCGGCTACGCACGCGGCCGGCCGTGTGTACCGTCCGGTGGTTCGGCCACGCTCCCCGACCTGCTGGCGGCGGCGCTGCCGCCCGGCACCGTACGGACCGGAGTGCATGTAACCGCCGCCGACATCACCTCGGTCCGCACCAAGGAGCACGGCGAACTGGGCTGCCGCTCGCTGCTGTTGGCCACCGGCGCGGGCGCAGCCGCCGAGCTGCTGCCCGGTCTGCGCGTGCCGTCCTTCCATCCGGTGACCGTCCTGCACCACACGGCTCCCGCTCCCCCGCCGACCGGCGCCGCGCTGCTGCTGGACGCCGACCGATCGGGTCCGGTCGCGCACACCTGCGTGATGAGCGAGGTCGACCCGTCGCGCGCCCCGAACGGCCGGACCCTGATCACGTCGACGGTGCTCGGCACCCCGCCTCCCGATCTCGACCGCTCGGCCCGTGCCCATCTCGCCGCGCTGTACGGCACCTCCACGGACGACTGGGAGCTGCTGGCCGCCCACCACGATCCGGAGGCGGTCCCGGCGATGCCGCCCCCGCACGATCTGCGCCGCTCGGTGCGGCTGCTCGCCGGGCTGTACGTGTGCGGCGACCACCGGGACACCAGCACGGTCCAGGGCGCCCTGTTCTCCGGTCGCCGCGCCGCACACGCCATCCTGAGCGATCTGGGCATCCGGTCCGGGAGCGACGTGGAGGACGAGCTGCGCGAAGCGGCCTGAGTCCGCCCGCACACTGCCTGCCCCGGTCCGGCCGGTCCCAACCCTCAAGACTCCTTACAGATCGGATCTCTCACCTCACCTCCCGTTTTCAGAAGTGGTCCACACCACTCCCGTAAACACCCTTGTCGCGCGGCATATCTACCACTACGGTCCCGGCGAAACCGGACTTCAGGAGGCCGTAGTGCGCCGAGCCATGCCCGTCTGTCGCTCCTTGTAGCCTTAGTCATCGGATCTATATCTCCCGTCGCAGTGGCCAACGAGCCCCCGCCGAGGTCGAGGTGCGCGGGCACTGAGCGAGCCCTGCCCGAACGGGTGGTGGCCCGAACCGATCGCTTCCGGTCCGGGCCGCCACCCGTTCTGTCGCGCGGAGGAGTCATGCCGAAGTGTCACCCGCGGTCGCGCGGGAGGGATCACCCGAGGGCCGCGACCCGCTCTCGGTAGCCGCGTACCGCCGCCGCGTCCCGGTACGGCTCAAGACGACGCTCGAACTCCCTCACGTACTCCGTCGCGCGCATCGACCGCATCTCCGCCGCCTGTTGGGCCGCCTCCGCGCCGAGCAGGCACGCCTGGTCGAGCTCGCCGAGCCCGAGCCGGGCGGACGCCAGCACCACCTGGCAGAACAGCCTGCTCCGGGCGTACACCGGGGCACGCAGCTGGAGAGAGCGCTCCGCATGCTGCGCGGCGGCCCGGTACTGCTGCAGATCGCGGTGGCAGTGCCCGAACTCGTCGGCGAGCTGCGCCTCGTCGAAGTAGCGTCCCCAGTGCGGTACGTCGTCGCCGGGCCGGGCAGCCTCCAGCGCGTGTTCCGCCCGCGCCAGCGAGGCCGCACACGTCCTGGCCTCACCGAGCACCCCGTGGCCACGCGCCTCGACCGCGTGCAGGAGGGCCATGACGACGGGCGGCGCCGAGGAGCCGACGCCCTGCTGGGCGACGCGCGCCAGCTGGACGGCTTCCCTGCCGTGCCCGAGATACACCGCCTGCCGGCTCATGGTGATCAGGACATAGCTGCCGTACACCCGGTCCCCCGCTGCCTGTGCGAGCCGCAGTGCCTGGACGAAGTAGCGCTGGGCGAGTCCGTGTGCCGCGATGTCGTACGAGGTCCAGCCCGCCAGGCGGGTCAGGTCGGCGGCCGCCGAGAAGAGCCGCCGCCCGATCGCCTCCCCGTACGTCCCGCGGAGCATCGGCTCGGCCTCGTGCTCCAGGTAGCGGACGAGGGCCTGGCGGGCGTGGCCACCGCCGTAGGTGTGGTCGAGGGTGCGGAAGAGCTCCCCGACGGAACGCAGAGCGGCGACATCGCCGCTGTTGACCTTCTGGCCGGGGCGGCGGTCGGTCTGGCGCTGCCGGGGGAGCCCGGGGGCGCCTGGTGCCGGGGGTGCGAGGTGCGCCGGAGGTGCGGATGACGGTGCGGGTGAGGAGAGCGGTCCGGAGGGGGGCCTGACCGGTGCGGGCCCACGGGCGCCGGACCTGCCACCGGGCCCCGCGGACCCGTTCTGCCCGTTCACACCATGTAATCCATGCGTGCCGTGGGCACCACGGGTCCCGTTGATCCCTGCCACCCCGCGGGCCCCGCCGACCATGGACTCCCCCGGCGTCCCGCGCACCCCACCGGTCCCCCCGCTGGACGCAGCGGCCTCACCGTTCCCCCGGGCCACCCACTCGTCGGCCCGTCCGATCAGCCAGTCCCGGCTGGGCACCACCAGCCCGGCCGGGGTGAAGGCGATCTTCCGCAGCTCCGCATGGCTGCCCGAGTCCTTCCGCCAGAGCCCGCTGACGATGTCCACCGCCTCGCCGGGTGTGGCGGCGAACTCCAGACCGGCGTAGACGGGCGCGCATGCGTCGAGACCCAGGTCCTGCGCCGAGAGCCGGCGTCCGAGCCGCCGGGTGAAGACCTCGGCGATCAGGGCGGGGGTGGTCCCGCGCGGCTGCTGGCCCCGCAGCCAGCGAGTCACGGACGTCTTGTCGTACCGCAGATCGAGACCGTGCTCGAGGCCGAGCTGGTCCACCCGGCGGGCGAGACCTGCGTTCGAGAATCCGGCTTCTGTGATGAGCGAGGCGAGCCGGCGGTTGGGGGTGCGCTGCGGAGGTCGTTCCGACATCAGCTGTACGGTCTCCTGCCTTCGGGGCCGGGCGGGCAGCCCTTATGGAACGGCGCGAATTTAGCGGGGCCCACGGCGGCCGAAGCCTCCTTCGCTTCACATTCATCCGATCGTGTGAGGATTGGGGGTGGTGCTGACGGGAAAGACCTGCCGGGCCGCCGCTCCCGGGGCGGTCGTACAGTGGCCCGGGGCGCGAATCACTGCATGGTGACGTGGCTCCGGGGACACCCCCGGATCCCGGCACCGCAAGTAGGAAGGCATCTGTCGTGAGTGAGCTTCGGTTCGTCCGGCTGGGATTCGGCGAGTCGGCCGTCGACTACCAGGAGGCCTGGCAGAAGCAGCGCGAGGTGCACGCGGCCCGGTTCGAGGACACGGTTCCCGACACCTGTCTGCTGCTGGAGCACCCGCCCGTCTACACGGCCGGACGGCGTACGACCGACAGTGAGCGCCCCCTGGACGGCACTCCGGTCGTCGATGTGGACCGCGGCGGCAAGATCACCTGGCACGGCCCCGGGCAGCTCGTCGGCTACCCGATCCAGAAGCTGCCGCGGCCGGTGGACGTCGTGGCGCATGTCCGCCGGCTGGAGGACGCGCTGATCCGTACGGCCGCCGAGTTCGGTCTGGAGACCACCCGGGTCGAGGGCCGCAGCGGGGTCTGGGTGCTGGGCGACCCGGTCGAGGAGCGTCCGTCGCTCGGCGGCCTGTCGCTCGACTTCGATCCGCGGCTGCACGACGAGGAGTTCGACCCGCGGCTGAACGGCCCCGAGTACGCCCCGTCCAACGCCGGCCAGCGCCGCGAGGACCGCAAGCTGGCGGCGATCGGCATCCGGGTCGCCAAGGGTGTGACCATGCACGGCTTCGCACTGAATGTGAACCCGGACAACACCTGGTTCGACCGGATCGTGCCGTGCGGCATCCGCGACGCGGGCGTCACCTCGCTCGCGTACGAGCTGGGGCGCGACATCACGATCGCCGAGGTGCTCCCGGTCGCCGAGAAGCAACTGAAGGACGTCCTGGAGAACGCGGAACTCGCTCCACGCGAGATCGACCGCGCCTCGGCCTGATCCGCGAAACCCGGCCCCTGCGGCGTTCGAGGAGCGGGGGCCCGGGGCCGGAACCGCCCCGCCCGATGCCCACGGACCGGCCGCCCCGGGAATGGCCCGACCCGTCCCCTGGTTGCCCAGGGGTGAGGGCCACACCCCGACCGTACAAATAGCGGGCGTACCCTGGTGTTCGCCGAAGAATCGAAGTCGTAGGGAGCCGGACGTGTCCGCTGTCGCACCCGACGGGCGCAAGATGTTGCGCCTGGAGGTCCGGAACAGCCAGACCCCCATCGAGCGCAAGCCCGAGTGGATCAAAACCCGGGCGAAGATGGGCCCCGAGTACAACCAGCTGCAGAAGCTCGTGAAGAGCGAGGGTCTGCACACGGTGTGCCAGGAGGCCGGCTGCCCCAACATCTTCGAGTGCTGGGAGGACCGGGAGGCCACATTCCTCATCGGTGGCGACCAGTGCACCCGCCGCTGTGACTTCTGTCAGATCGACACGGGCAAGCCGCAGGCGCTGGACCGGGACGAACCCCGCCGCGTCGGCGAGTCGGTCGTCACGATGGACCTGAACTACGCCACCATCACCGGCGTCGCCCGCGACGACCTGGAGGACGGCGGCGCCTGGCTCTACGCGGAGACCGTGCGCCAGATCCACGCACTGACGGCGGAGCGCGAAGCCGGCGCCACCAAGGTCGAGCTGCTGATCCCCGACTTCAACGCGGAGCCCGAGCAGCTCGCCGAGGTCTTCTCCTCGCGCCCCGAGGTGCTCGCGCACAACGTCGAGACGGTGCCGCGGATCTTCAAGCGGATCCGCCCCGGCTTCCGTTACGAGCGCTCGCTCGAGGTCATCACGCGGGCCCGCGAGGCGGGTCTGGTGACCAAGTCCAACCTCATCCTCGGCATGGGCGAGACCCGCGAGGAAGTGAGCGAGGCACTCCAGGATCTGCACGACGCCGGGTGCGAGCTCATCACGATCACGCAGTACCTGCGGCCCTCCGTGCGCCACCACCCGGTCGAGCGCTGGGTGAAGCCGCACGAGTTCGTGGAGCTCAAGGAGGAGGCCGACGAGATCGGCTACTCCGGTGTGATGTCCGGGCCGCTGGTCCGTTCCTCGTACCGCGCGGGCCGGCTTTTCCAGCAGGCGATCGAGCGTCGTGGCGCCGTCGCCCCGACGCCCGCGGCATGACCCGGACTGTGTGAAACCGAGCACAAGAAGCTACCGAGCGGTAGTGGCTGATACGACGCGGCCCATACGCTCCCCGCAGGTCGGGGACGCGTATGGGCCGCTTCGACGTGCGCGACGCCCATATCAAGGTTTCATTGGTGTTTGACCGACAGGTCATGCGCTGGTAACACCGAGCAGTGACCCTGGATTCACGCAGCGCAGTGGCTTTCACAGCTGCCGCCGTCGCTGCTCCCCGTGTCCAGCCGCGCAATCCGCTTTCGTAACAGACTCACTTCGCGCATCCGTTCCGAGGGGACTTCCACGATGCAGGCCGTGCCGGTACGCGCAACCGCCATCCCGTCCGTCACCGATGCTCTCCGTGCCGTCGAGTCGCTGCTGCTGAGCAGCGGCCAGCGCACAGCCCGGCGAAACGCCTGGACAGCGGTCCTCGAGGACCGCCGCCGGGCCAAGGACCGGGTCGAGACCGCATACGTACTGGAGGCCGTGGCCGACCATCGCTCCTAGGCCACGTAAACTTCAGTACATGGCGAGGAAGGCAAACACTGACGGCGCGGACAGCGCCGAGAACGCGGGGCGACTCAAGCAGATCGCCCTGACCTACAAGATGACCCGGCGGACCGACTCCAAGATCGGTCTTGTCGTCGCGGGTGTGGGAATCGTCACCTTCGGTGTCATCCTCGCCGTCGGCTTCTTGATCAAGCACCCGGTCTACCTGGGCATCCTGGGCTTCGTGCTGGCCCTCCTCGCGATGGCGATCGTCTTCGGACGGCGTGCCGAGCGGGCGGCCTTCGGGCAGATGGAGGGACAGCCGGGCGCTGCGGCGGCGGTGCTGGACCGCGTGGGCCGTGGCTGGACCACGACGCCCGCGGTCGCGATGAACCGCAGCCAGGACGTCGTCCACCGGGCCGTCGGCAAGGCGGGCATCGTACTGGTCGGCGAGGGCAACCCGAACCGGGTCAAGGTCCTGCTGGCGGCCGAGAAGAAGAAGATGGCCCGCATCGTCGTGGACGTACCCGTGCACGACATCATCGTCGGCAACGGCGAGGGCCAGGTGCCGCTGAAGAAGGTCCGCACCAAGATGCTGAAGCTGCCGCGGGTCCTGACCGGCCCGCAGGTGACGGCGGCCAACGACCGGCTCCGGGCCATGGGCGACCTGATGAGCAACATGCCGCTGCCGAAGGGCCCGATGCCGAAGGGTATGCGGATGCCGCGCGGCGGCAAGATGCGCTGACGCAGTCACCGCACAGGACACAACAAGCAAGAGGGCGGGTCCCGAACCAATCCGGTTCAGGGACCCGCCCTCTTCTGCTCTGTCATGTCCGCTCGGTCACATCACACTCAGATCCGCACCTGGACGGCGCGGGCGAGCCGGTCGTGCAGCCCCCGGCCGTCGCGGTCCCAGACCAGGGCCGGGATCGCCAGGCACAGCAGCACGCTCCGCACGACGACCCGCCCGAGACCGAGCCGGCCACCGCCCTCGGCGACGACCCGGATGCCCAGGATGCGCTTGCCCGGCGTACAGCCGATGGTTCCGACGGTGAGCACACTCAGTACGAGGAAGATGCCGAGCGCCCAGTTTCCGGCCGCCTGCTGGTCACCGCGAGCGAACAGCCCGTATGCGATCAGCATGCAGAGCGCCCAGTCGATGAAGAGGGCGCCGAAGCGCCGGCCGAGCGGGGCGACGGACCCCGGGCCTTCCTCGGGCAGACCGAGCCGCTTGCCCCGGTAACCGAAGTCGACGCCCATTTCCTCGGCTGCCGCGCGCGGCCCGGAGAGCCACGATCCGATTGCTTGCCTATTGTCCACCCGACCACGGTACTGCGCCCGCCTCCGCGCCCTGCCGCCCGGGGGCCATGGCCGCCCCGGGCCCCGGGCGTCTGCACCGCCCCGACCGGACCGCTACCGGACCTGGATGCGACTCCGAGATGCCACCCGCACCCGGCTCGGTTAACTTCGGCGAAACAAATGGGTCATGCTTGAGAAATCCGGTCTGCCTATGGTCGGGTCCAGCGTGTGCCACCGCACTGGCCGCACAACGAGCTGCAACCCCGCCCCTCCCGGGTCGGGAGTAGGAGGAGTTGGATGTTCCAGAACGCCGACGACGTGAAGAAGTACATCGCCGACGAAGACGTCAAGTTCATCGATGTCCGGTTCTGTGACCTGCCCGGTGTGATGCAGCACTTCACCATCCCGGCAGCGGCCTTCGACCCGACCGAGGAACTGGCCTTCGACGGCTCGTCGATCCGCGGCTTCCAGGCCATCCACGAGTCCGACATGGCGCTTCGCGCGGACTTGTCGACCGCCCGTATCGACCCCTTCCGCCGCGACAAGACCGTCAACATCAACTTCTTCATCCACGACCCGATCACCGGCGAGCAGTACAGCCGTGACCCGCGCAACGTGGCCAAGAAGGCCGAGGCGTACCTCGCCTCCACCGGCATCGCCGACACCGCGTACTTCGGTCCCGAGGCGGAGTTCTACGTCTTCGACAACGTCCGCTTCCAGACGTCGGCGAACGAGAGCTTTTACCACATCGACTCCGAAGCCGGCGCCTGGAACACCGGTTCGGAAGAGAACAACCGTGGTTACAAGGTCCGCTACAAGGGCGGGTACTTCCCGACCCCGCCGGTCGACCACTTCGCCGACCTGCGTGCCGAGATCTCGCTGGAGCTGGACAAGAACGGCCTCCAGGTCGAGCGCCAGCACCACGAGGTCGGCACCGCCGGCCAGGCCGAGATCAACTACAAGTTCAACACGCTGCTCGCCGCGGCCGACGACCTGATGCTCTTCAAGTACATCGTGAAGAACGTCGCCTGGCGCAACAACAAGACCGCGACCTTCATGCCGAAGCCGATCTTCGGCGACAACGGCTCGGGCATGCACGTCCACCAGTCCCTGTGGGCCGGCGGCGACCCGCTGTTCTACGACGAGCAGGGCTACGCGGGCCTCTCGGACATCGCCCGCTACTACATCGGCGGCATCCTCAAGCACGCCCCCTCGCTCCTCGCCTTCACGAACCCGACGGTGAACTCCTACCACCGCCTGGTCCCCGGCTTCGAGGCCCCGGTCAACATGGTCTACTCGCAGCGCAACCGCTCGGCCGCGATGCGTATCCCGATCACGGGCTCGAACCCGAAGGCCAAGCGCGTCGAGTTCCGCGCCCCGGACCCGTCGTCCAACCCGTACCTGGCCTTCTCGGCACTGCTGATGGCCGGCCTCGACGGCGTGAAGAACAAGATCGAGCCGGCCGAGCCGATCGACAAGGACCTCTACGAGCTGGCTCCCGAGGAGCACGCGAACGTCCAGCAGGTCCCGACCTCGCTCCCGGCCGTCCTGGACGCGCTCGAGGCGGACCACGAGTACCTGCTCGCCGGCGGTGTCTTCACGTCCGACCTGATCGAGACGTGGATCGACTACAAGCGGACTCACGAGATCGCCCCGATCCAGCTGCGCCCGCACCCGCACGAGTTCGAACTGTACTTCGACATCTAGGAACGCCACAGGTCAGAGCGGGTTTCCGCTCCCCTGGGCCGCCTGTGGGCCGTCGGCCGTGTTCTTCCGCTCTCGGAAGGCACGGCCGACGGCCTTTTCTGCGGGGCGCCGAACAGGCCGCCACAGGCACCGCTCCGCCGTCGCCATCCTCGTCAGCGCCCGCCGAACCGAAGGCGGAGTCGATGGCCTTCCGCGCGCGGTCCCGACTGTTCGGCATCAGGTGCGGGTACGTGCGGAGCGTGAAGCCGGGGTCCGGTGCTGCCGATGATGACAGCTGGGCCCGGTCCAGAGTTGATGAGTCGGATCCCCGCTCTGCCTCCTGGGGGCCAGCCCCGGTGTGCCATGAAGCGCGGAGAGGCATCCTCTCGTCAGCGGCTGTGGGCCGGTGCAGCTACAGGGTCAGGCCCAGCTGTCGGGCCAGCCGTCGCGGACGAGGAACTTGTCCTCGGGGAGTTCCAGTCCACTGAGCACTTCGGGTGTGGCCCCGACGATCGCCCGCACGTATTCGACGTCGCCGGTGACGAGCGTCTTCTTGTCGCCCACCTCGTCGGTGACGAGGAGGAGACCGTAGCCGTCGGGCACGGGATCGAGACCGGCGGCCAGGCAGAAGCTGCGGTAGTTCTCCAGGTCGCCGAGGTCGTCCGGGGTGGCAAACGCGATCCCTTGGGGGGTGAGCATGTCGTCATCCTCTCGCCTCAGTGGCTGTGAGGCGAGTAATGACCGCCGCACTGCGGGCCCCCGAGCCCCTGCCCGAGCGGTGGGGGCTCGGCCAGGACCCAGTATCCGAGGAAGACGGACTCGCGCATGTCGAGCTTGAGGGTCGTTGCCCACGCCTGTCCTCCACTCCCTGTGCACTTGAGCACCGCCGGGCCGGCTCCCTGGCTTGATCTCACGACTTGAACTCACAAACAGCAGCGAGGGCCGCTGCCCCACACCTCGGGACAGCGGCCCTCGTCATGCTGCCGGTGAGAACCGGCTGAGCGGGGGCGTATGACGCGTAACCCGCGTGTACCGCGGGTTACGAGCCCCCAGGCGGCATGGCATCAGCCAGACAACCTGACTAGGCGACCTATAGCAGGCCGCCGCCCTGCTGCTGCTGTTGCTGCTGCTGCTGGCCACCCTGGCCACCCTGCTGGCCCTGCTGCTGCTGTTGTTGCTGCTGCTGCTGTTGTTGCTGCTGCTGCTGCTGCTGCTGCTGCTGCTGTTGTTGCTGCTGCTGCTGTTGCTGCTGTTGCTGCTGTTGCTGCTGCTGCTGGCCGCCCTGCTGGCCACCCTGTTGCTGTTGCTGCTGCTGTTGCTGCTGTTGCTGTTGCTGTTGCTGCTGCTGCTGCTGCTGTTGCTGCTGCTGCTGCTGTTGCTGCTGTTGCTGTTGCTGTTGCTGCTGCTGCTGCTGTTGCTGCTGCTGCTGTTGCTGCTGCTGTTGTTGCTGTTGCTGCTGCTGTTGCTGCTGTTGTTGCTGCTGCTGCTGGCCGCCCTGCCGGCCGCCCTGCTGTTGCTGCTGTTGCTGCTGCCGGCCGCCCTGCCGACCGCCCTGCTGTTGCTGTTGCTGCTGCCGGCCGCCCTGCCGGCCGCCCTGCTGCTGCTGTTGCTGTTGCTGACCCGGGAAACAGGGTTGGTTGAAGGCGGCGGGCGCTGCCTTCGCCGGCGTCGATGCCGATGCCGCCACAGCGGCTGGGGGTGAGGCGCCGATCGTCTCCCCGGCGAAACTCGCTGGGAACGCCAGAGACGCGATGAGCACTGGGGGGACGAGGTACCGCTTGTTACGCATGACTTTCTCCCTTCGACCACCGGAGCGAAAGACAGGCGCTCGTTCACGAACGGTGCCCGTTCTCAGCACCACGTAACGGTCGAACGCCGCTTCCAGCAGCAGGATCACACGCGGCACAACACGCATCAAGAAACCGACTATCCTAGGAGTAGAGGTCTCCGGTAATAGCCATCCGCAATGGTCGCCCAGCAGAGGCAAGGACGGATGAATTACGATCAACGGCGAGCGGAGATGGCAGACTTCCTTGCGGAAGAGGTCGGTCTTCCACCACGCGCATCACAGCGGACCGACGGCCCGTGGCGGACATCGGCAACTACTGGCACTCCCGTCTTGAACAGGCCCGGAACATCCGGGCATTGACCACGTCCTGAATTCGTCGACCGAGGCCCTTCACCTCAACACCCAAGAGCGCGGCCACTTCTGGCCCCGACGAATGAGAACGCCCGTTTCAGCACCGGTACTTCTGCAGAGCTGTACCTCCAGCGCTCCAGCGCCTCCTGGACAGCGGGCATCCGCATCCGGAATTCCCCCCTCGGTCCCTGCTTCAGCATTCCGGTTTGGAACCAGGACAGAACCGACGTCCAAGGCGATCTGAATAAAATCCCTCTGAGCACCGGCATATGCTGGCTCTTCTTCGGCGGGCATATGCGCTGATTCAGAATTGGGAGCCGAGCGCCCGATCCGTGCCGGCCGAGTTCCGCGCGGCCACCGGAGTGTAAGTCCACGAACCGTGGCTCACCACTCCGGCACGCGTCCACTCCCTCTGCACTTGAGCACCGCCGGGCCGGCCCCCTGACCTGATCTCACAACTTGAACTCACAAACAACGACGAAGGCCGCTTCCCCACACCTCGGGACAGCCCTTGTCATGCTGCCGCTGAGAACCGGCTGAGCAGGGGCGTGTGACGCGTAACCCGTATCGCGGGTTACGCGCCTCCAGGCGGCAAGGCGTCCGCCAGACAACCTGGCTAAGGGCTGTCCCGTAATCCCTGGCGGGCGCGCGACGACAGCTACGGCACCTCGCTGCGTTGCCGGAACGCCCGAATGCGCCCAGTACGAGGACGTCTCCGCCTTGCGATGCACCGCATCTGACGCCGCGCGCTGATCCACCAGGGATTACGGGACAGCCCTGACGCGACCTATCCCTGCTGCTGCTGCTGCCCGCCGCCCTGCTGCTGTTGCTGCGCAAACAAGCCCGGCAGGCCGCCCTGCTGCTGCTGCTGCGCAAAGAAGCACGGCAGGCCGCCCTGCTGCTGCTGCCGGCCGCCCTGCTGCTGTTGCTGCGCAAAGAAGCACGGCAGGCCGCCCTGCTGCTGCTGCCGGCCGCCCTGCTGCTGTTGCTGCTGACCCGGGAAACGCGGTTGGTCGATGGTCGTGGGCGCTGCCTTCGCGGGGGCCGATGCCGCCACGGCTGCTGGGGGTGAGGCACCGGCCGTTTCCGCGGCGAAACCTGCTGGGAACGCCAGAGAAGCGATGAGCAGTGGGCTGAGCCGGATGAGGTACCGCTTGCCACGCATGACTTTCTCCCTTCGACTGCCGGAGCGAAAGACAGGCGCTCGTTCACAAACGGTGTCCCCTCTCAGCACCTCGTAGGACCGAACGCCGCTCCCAGCAGGAGCTTCACACTCGGCAGAGCGCGCATCAAGAAACCGACTATCCTAGGAGTAGAGGTCTCCGGTAATAACCATCCGCAATAGTCGCCCAGCAGAGGGAACAACGGATGACTTACGACCAACGGCGAGCGGAGCTCGCGGACTTCCTCAAAACACGACGGCTGGCCCTTCAGCCGGAAGAGGTCGGCCTTCCCACACGAACATCACGGCGAACCCCGGGCCTGCGACGGGAAGACGTCGCCGACTTGGCGGGCATCAGCGCCTGCTGGTACTCCCAACTTGAACAGGCTCGGAACATCCGGGTATCCGACCACGTCCTCAACTCGCTGGCCGAAGCCCTTCGCCTCAACGCCGAAGAGCGCGACTACCTCCTGGCTTTGGCGAACGAGGATGCCCGTTCCAGCGCGAACGTACCCGCGGACGGCGTACCTCCGGCTCTCCAGCGCATCCTGGACAGCCAGCATCCACATCCGGCATTCGCCCTCGGTCCCCGTTTCAACATTCTCGCCTGGAACCAGGCCAGAACCGATGTTTATGGCGATCTGGCCAAAATCCCACCCGCGCACCGCCATATGCTGTGGCTCTTCTTCGGCGGTCATATGCGAGAGCTGATTCAGAACTGGGAACCGAGCGCCCGATCCGTGCTGGCCGAGTTCCGCGCGGCCACCGGACTATACGTCCACGAACCGTGGTTCACCACACTGGTCCGCGAACTGGGCCAGAACAGCACGGACTTCCGCAGATGGTGGCGGCAGCACGAAATCGAAAGGCACCACGTCACCACCCGGGAAGTGGAGCATCCCTCTGTCGGCCGCATGGTGCTGGAAGAGAGCGTGCTCGTTGTCGACGACCGCTCAGGCCGGCGGGTCATTCTCGAGATTCCGCAACCCGGCACCGGCACCGAGAAAAAGCTGACGGCGCTTTCCTGGCAGTCCCACCAAGTGCAAGATCCGTCGTGGCACGTGCTTCGAAAGCCGAGTTCAGGGGAACAGCGGACCAACCACTTCTGACCCTGATGGCTTCCCACAACCCGCGGACCCGAAGCCTGCGCCCCCGGAGCCCCGGGGGCGCAGGCGTGTACGCAGGCGACCTCGCCACCCGACTTCCCGAGGGTGACGGCCAAGGATCCGCCGTTCATGAAGCCACGGACTTCAGCTGTCCGGACCGAGGCAGGGACTTGAGGGGCGAACTCACCGGCGACCACCCCGACGGCCGCGGCGACGACATCGGCCGGCAGGAGCACCACGATCAGCAGCACACGGTCGTCAGCGCCCGTAGCGGATCAGGGCGCGGACCATGCGGCAGGTCGTGTCGGACGGCGGATGGATGCCGATGCGCTCGGCAGTCGTGCGTATCTTGGCGTTGTCCGCGCTGGACGGGTAGTAGACGCCCGTGTCGAGCAGGGCGATCGCCAGGCGCATGGCCTTCAGGCGGCGGTTGTGCGAGATGTACCACTCGCGGGGCCGGCCCGCGGGGAGCAGCCTCTTCTGCAGGGGCTTGTGGAGCGGCTTGGTCGTGACTGCAGCAACGGCCACGGGCAACTGGCACGGCAGCCCGACTTCGCGAGCCGCCATGCCATTGCACACCATCATCGACCGCCTGGAGCGGCTCGACCACCTCACCCGCACCCGCGCGACCGGCGGCGGGTACTGCTGGCAGTGGACGCGCAAGCGGTCGAGCTGGGATGGGAGTTCTTCGGGCCGCCGATCGAACCTGTCCTTCACTCCCCCATCACGCGCGGTGGACGGGCTCGGTCTGTTCTTGGGGTACCAGTGGTGTGGGCACCACGCCTCGCGTCCACTGCACTGCGCGCGCCATGCGGTCGCTCAGCCAGCGCAGAACAGCGGTCGGGAGGAAGAGCGAATCCGCCGCAATCATCGCCATCGTGAAGAAAGGCAGGCCGAGCAGAATCCCGATGCCCAAGTGCATGGACATCATGATCGCGACCATCACGGTCCTCACACGGCTGTTGAAAAGCGTGAAGGGGAAGGCGACTTCGACGATCACCGTGCCGTAGCTCAGTAGCAGGACGATCAGGCTGCTACTCGCGACGGCGTGGGACAAAGCGGGCCACGGGGTGACGTTGCCGAGGTGCAACGCGTAGTAGATCGCCGTGCCATCCTGCCAAAGGGAGCCCTGAATCTTGTACCAGCCGGAGCTCGAGTAGATCAGGCAGACCTGGACCGCGATCACGAGCATCGCACCCGCGTGCACCACGTTGCCGACCATCCCCATTACGGTGCGGGGCTCCCCGGGCGCGTAGCTCCGCACCAACCACCACGCCATCTGCGCGAAGACGAAGCCCCAGAGCAGCAACGCCCAGCCCGTGCTCAGCTTGCCCAGTCCGGTGACCAGGGTGAGCACGGCAGTGAAGAACGCCCACATGACGATCCCGACCACATCCCGGCCGTCATCGCGGCCGTCCGCAGAGCGCCGCGCGTCCAAGGACCAGACTTGGCCGCAGCGCGTGAACACCATGTAGATCGCCATGATGTGGATGACGTTGTCGCCGCCGTTCCCCACGAAGGCGTTGCGGTTCTGGAGCGCCAGCACACCAATCATGAACAGCAGCGAGGCGGTACGGGTCCGCCAGCCGAGGAGCAGCATCACCGACGCGGCGATCGCCGCCAGGTAGACGATCTCGAACCACAGCCGACCGTCATGCCACAAGAGTATGGTGAAGCCGTGGTTTGTGGCATTCCATTCACGGGCCATGGTCCAGCTCCAAGGGCTGTCCGCCCCGTAGAGCTGGTTGCGGTGCACCCACTCGCGCAACAGCAGGGCGAGCCAGGTGAGCGAGAAGCCGATCCGGATGACGGCCGACTGGTACGGCGCGATGACACCGCTGGTGATACGCGTAAAGCCCCGCTCGATAATGGCGCCGATACGGCGCCACAGCCGGGCGCGAGGGGGCGGTACGGATTCGCGGCCGGACGTGGCCGGAGAGTATGCGGTCACTTGAAGTCCTCCGCCTTGACGGTCCACCACGGCTCCACCAAATAACCGGTCGTGGTGTCGATGTACTGATTGCTCCACGAAGGCGCCGCGATTGGCGTACTCGCCGAGCGCAGCTGGACGAGTTGCACGGTGCCGCCGTCGTAGTGCGGTCCAAAACGCTGGGCGGCGATGCGCAACAGGTACTGCTGCATCAGGTTTCCGAACAAGCCGACCGGGCGGCCCTTGTCATCGAGTGTGGAGACGTAGTTGCTCCAGGCGCCGCGAAGTTGGTTCTGGTTCGCTTGGCTGGGTAGAGGATTGTGCACGATCCACGCCTCGTCCATCGCGGTCAAGTCCATCCAGCCCGTAGTTTTGAGGGCCCCGTCGGGCATCAGGACCTTCACGCGAGCCTGCACATGTGTATTTGCCGACGTCGGGTTGGGGGCGAAGAGCTTCCAGTCCTGCGCGAACTCGGGGTAGATGTAGTTGTTGAGGCCTGCGGCGTGCTTCTGGGAGAGGGTGTTCAAAGGGGCGATATTGAGGAAGAGCATCACCGAGTGCACGACAGCTGCGACCGCGACGCCCACCACCGAGAGCACGATGATGATCACCGATACCGGTGAGAGAGCGGACATCCCGCCCGGTCTGCCGACATGATCCGCCGGCGACCCCGCCCTCTCACCCGCACCTCCCGGAGCTTGTCCGTCCGCCGCGGGGTCCGGCAGCTCCTCGCCCGGATCCCTGACGTCAGGCGGCTGCATGGCATTCCCGGTCCGGAACCAGATTCGGGTAGGTGGCTGCACCGCGGGCATGGTTCTGCACTGCCTGTGCGGACGCGCCACTGGATCGGGCGCTTGTGATGCCGTACCCGCCTACCGTCGAGCAAGCGGCTGTCGTGACACCGATGCTCTGCCATATCTGCTTCTTCATGATCAGCCTCGCGAGAAGTTTGGGTGATCTCGATGTGGAAGTCGTGCACGATTTCGTGGCCATTACCCCGAGGACCGGTGACGTGAAGCTTGCACCTGAGCGCACTGACCGCGGGCGCTTTGAGACGCGGCGACGTGCCGTTGGCGTTACTTCTTCCCGTGATCAATAAACAAGGCTTGTCTAGTTAACTCAGAAGATACAAGGGGAAGAATGGCCGGTCTTATGTGTGGGCAAAACGTTTTCGCTCAAACAGTCACCAGTCAGGCCGTGGCGCAGCGTGAGCCGGGCCGGATCTGGCCCTTCGGTGAGATCCGCTCTTTCTCCGCAGCCGGTCCAGATACGAATGTACTGTGTTTTCGGTGATGTTCAACTCGACGGCGATCTCCCGGCTCTGCGGCGCCGCCGGCAGGGAGATTCAGGATCTGTCTCTCGCGGCCGGCAATGCGGGGAGGCGGCGAGAGGCAGGACCCTGCCATTGAGATGGGCGGAGAAGTAAATTCACCCGGACGCCACAGTACGGACGACTGTAAGCAGCTCTGCTTCGATAATTCCTCGCCCTACGTAACCAAGTACACCGAACTTAATGCACAGGACTGCATCTGATTGCGTTTCGGATTCCGACAAAACGACGACCGAATGCCTTCCTTTGCGCGGCCCAGTTCCTTGCCGACCGGCCAACAGCTGAAGTCCCACAGCCCACGAGGAAACGCTGCCCAGCATTTCAGGGACCAAGCCGACGCATCAGTCAGCGCGTGATGGTGACGGTGGTCTCGACGACCTTGTCCGGGTTCGAGTTGCAGGCGAGGTAGACGGTCCCCGTGGTTCCGCGCTCGGAATTCTCGATGGTGGCTGTGCCGACGAGCGTTCCGTCGGCGTCGGCCTTGAGCTCCGTGATGCCGATGGGGGATCTCGCCGTGGTCTCGCCCCCGATGAGCGAACCCTCGGCAAGCCCGCCCTCCCCAGGGTTCTCGCAGTTGCGCAAGGTCAGATGCACGGTTTGGCCTGGCTGTACGGTGTTCGGGCTGACGGTGGCGATGGGGTCGGCGCCGGCAGTGGCCATCGCAGCGGGGGCCGACAGTGCCAGTGCAACGCACCCCGCGACGGCGGGCATTCCGATGAGGCGCATGGCTGCCTCCCGCGGGCCCGGTCTGCCGGGTGTGTCCCGAACGGATGACCGCACCACGTTCCTTCCGATCGTAGGAACGCATGGCGTGCGCCGCGATGCCCGCTAGCCCGAACAGGTGAACGTCGGGTCCGGCTCCGTCCCCGGACGCGATCGGGGACCGGCCTGGTTGGCGTGCGGGGCGAAATCATAGGGTCGAGGCATGGTCGAAAAGCAGACTCGGGACGCAGCACGAGGGCCGGGGCGCCCCCGGGAGGAGCGGGTCACCCGCGCGGTGCTCGACGCGGTGCTCGCACTGGTCGCGGAGAAGGGGATGAACGCGCTCACGATGGACGCCGTGGCCGTGCGGGCGGAGGTGAGCAAGCCCGCCATCTACCGGCGCTGGCCGACCAAACAGGACCTGATCATCGCGGCCGCCGAGTCGCGCGTCGGCCCCCTGTCCATTCCGGATCTGGGAGACTTCCGCGCCGAGCTGCGGGTCGTGCTCACCGCTCGTGTCGAGGTGTACCGGACGCCCGGGATGGACCGCCTGATCGCAGAGGTCTTCAGCGCTGCGGCCGACGCGGGAGCCGGGCGCAGCGCGTACCGGGCGTACGTCAACCGGGTCATGGGCGAGACCGGCCGCATCCTGGAGCGCGGCATCGTGCGCGGGGATGTGCGGCCGGACACCGACGTCCGGGCCGCCGCCACCATGGTGGCGGCGCCGTTGGTGTTCCGCCTGGTGGCGGAGCAGGAGCTGCCGGACAGCCACCTGGTGGAGTCGGTGGTCGAGCTCGTCGGCCGCGCAGTCGGAGTGCAGCGCTGACCGGGATCCGGTTCTCTCCACGGTCTTGAAATCGGTGGACGAAGACCCTTGCCATGGCATGCCCCAATATCGATACTCGCGGTATCGAATTAATCCTCACCGTGGAGGAAGCACCCATGGCCGCAGTCGTCGCCACCCCCAAGCCCGCCCTCGACAAGCCCCTGATGCACTACGGGCGCCGCGTTCTGGACCGCACCACTCCGGGCAGCGCCGAGACGGAGTACCGGATTCTGGGCATCTCCCCGCTCACTCCCCACATCGGTGCCGAGGCCAGCGGTGTCGACCTCTCGCAGCCGATCGGTGACGACCTCGCCGAGGAGCTGCGGCAGGCCCTGCTGGAATGGAAGGTGATCTTCTTCCGTGACCAGCACCGCTTCGCGGTGGAGCACCATGTCGCGCTCGCAGCGGTGTGGGGCGAGCCGGAGGAGAACCCGTTCTTCCCCAAGGGGGACACCGTCGGCGTCTCCCGTCTGGCCAAGGACGCCATGACCGTCGGCAGCGAGAACATCTGGCACAGCGACCACTCCTTCATGACCGCGCCCGCCCTGGGTTCGGTGCTGCGCGCCGTCGAGGTGCCGTCGGCCGGCGGCGACACGATGTGGGCGGACATGGCGGTCGCCTACGACAACCTCTCCGAGTCGATGAAGGACAGGATCGACGGACTCACGGCGGTGCACGACTGGGTGCCCAGCTGGGGTGCGCTGATGACCGAGGAACAGATCGCCCGGTTCCGGGAGACCCTGCCGCCCGTGGAGCACCCGGTGGTCGTCCGCCACCCGCACTCCGGACGCAAGGTGCTCTACGTCAACGAGCCCTTCACCACGCGGATTGTCGGCCTGTCCGACACCGAAAGCCTCGAGCTGCTCGCCGAGCTCGTCCTCCAGGCCCGTATCCCCGAGTTCCAGGTGCGTTTCCACTGGCAGCCGGACTCCGTCGCCATCTGGGACAACATCGCGGTCCAGCACTACGCGATCAACGACTACTACCCGCAGCGGCGTGTCATGGAGCGGATCGCCATCGCGGGAGTACCGCTCTCCTGAGGCCCCGTGCACCGCGACCCGCCCCGGCGGGCCCGCTCACGGGCCGCGGCGCCGCCCCGCCTCCTCGCGTGCCCACCCCCTCGTCAGCGCCCCATTTCCGGAGGACCCCCGTGACCGCCGCCGACACCGCACCCAGAAAGACAGAGCCCCCGACGGGCCGCAGCTCCGGCACCCGCGCCTGGATCGTCACCGGCCTGCTCGTGGTCTTCATGATGGTCAATTTCGCGGACAAGTCCGTGTTCGGCCTCGCGGCCGACGAGATCCGTGCGGACATGGGTCTGTCCGCCACCGAGTTCGGGCTCGCCAACAGCGCCTTCTTCCTGCTGTTCTCGGTGGCTGCAGCCGCCGTGGGTCTGCTGTCCGACCGGGTGCGGCCCAAGTGGCTGCTGCTCACCATGGCGGTGCTCTGGTCGGTGGCGCAGACGCCCGCGGCCCTGGGCGGCGGCCTGGCCGTACTGATCGGCTCACGGATCCTGCTGGGAGCGGCGGAAGGTCCCGCCTTCCCCATCGCCCAGCAGGCCGCACTGTCCTGGTTCCCCAACCACCGGCGCAACCTCCCCGGGGCGCTGGTCACCCTCGGCGTCACCCTCGGCGTGATCACCGCCGCCCCCGGCCTGACCTGGGTCATCCACCACCACGGCTGGCGCGCCGCCCTCTGGGTGGTCGCGGCCGCCGGTGCGCTGTGGGCCCTGCTGTGGGCGGTGCTCGGTGCCGACGGCACGTACCGTACCGACACCTCGGAGACGCCGTCCGTCGAGTCCGCGGCGAAGCCCGCCTACCGTCGGATCTTCGGCAGCCGTACCTGGATCGGCACCACCGCTGCGTACTTCACCAGCTACTGGTGCGTGGCGCTGATGCTCGTCTGGATGCCCTCCTACCTGCGCAACGGTCTCGGCCACTCCGCTGCGGCCTCCGGAAAGCTCGTCGCCCTGCCCTGGGCCATGGGCGCCCTGGTACTGCTCGTCCAGGCCGGGCTCACCGGCTGGCTGATGCGCCGCGGAGTCAGCAGCCGGTGGGCGCGTGGCCGGGTCGGCGGCAGCGTGCTGTTGCTCGGTGCGGCCGCTTGCCTGGCCCTGCCCCTGGTGGACGGTGCCGGGGCGAAGACCGCGCTGCTGGTGGTGGGCTTCGGCCTGGGCGGAGCGTTCCCGACCGTCGCGGTCACCACCGTCGCCGAGTTGGCCCCGCCCGCTCGGCGTGGTGGCGCCCTCGGCACGATGAACGCCACCGTGACCACCGCGGGCCTCATCGCCCCCGCCGTCGTGGGATCTCTGGTCGACAGCCACGGCGCGGCGGGATACCAGACCGCCGTCGTGCTCTCGGGCGCCTTGCTGCTGCTGGGCGCGCTCGCCGCCGTCACCCTGATCGACCCGGCTCGCGACGCCGCTCGTCTGAACGCCTGATCCGCCGGCACCCGCCCGACCACCCCTGCTGCCCTAGGAGCGCACCTGTGACCGCCCCTGCCATCGACACCGAACCGCTGGACCAGGCCCTCGCCGAGCTGCGCGAAGGCGCCGCGTCGTGGACCACCACCCCGATCGCCGAACGGATCGCGCTGCTGGAGCGGTTGATGCCGCGGATCGTCGACAGCGCCGCGGAGATGGCCGCAGCCGGCGCCCGCGCCAAGGGATACGGACCCGACTCCCCGTGGGCGGCCGAGGACTGGATCGGCGCCCCGTGGGCGCTCGTCCAGAACGTCAGTGCCTGCCTGCATGTGCTGCGCCGGATCGCGGCGGGCAAGGATCCGGTCGAGGCCGGGGCAGTGCACGTGCGAGACGGCCGCACCCGGGTCGACGTCTTCCCCGCCACCGGCTGGGACACCCTGCTGCTCAACGGGTTCACCGCCCAGGTGTGGATGCGCTCAGGCATCACCGCGCAGCGGGTACGGGACCGGGCCGCCGGCGAGTACCGCGGCCGGCCCGGACGCCCGGCCGTCGCCCTGGTCCTGGGTGCGGGCAACGTCGCGGCCATCACCGCGCTCGACATCCTCCACAAGCTCTACGCCGAGGGCCAGGTCGTCGTCGCGAAGATGAACCCGGTCAACGCCTATCTCCGCCCGCACTTCGAGCACGTCTTCGCCGAGTTCGTCGCGCGCGGCTGGGTGCGCTTCATCGACGGCGGTGCGGCCGAGGGCGGCTACCTCGCCGCACACGAGGGCGTCGACGCCATCCACGTCACCGGCAGCGACCGCACCCACGACGCCATCGTGTGGGGGACCGACGAGCAGGCGGGCGAGCGCCGCCGCGACGACAGGCCGCTGATCGGCAAGCCGTTCAGCAGCGAGCTGGGCGGGGTCAGCCCCTGCATCGTGACCCCCGGCCCCTGGAGCGCGGCGGACTTCCGCTTCCAGGCCGAACACATCGTCACCAGCAAGATGAACAACTCCGGCCACAACTGCATCGCCAGCCAGATCCTGGTGGTGCCCCGGGCCTGGGACGGCACCGAGCGGCTGCTCGAGGAGATCCGGAAGGTGCTGCGCGAACTGCCGCCCCGCACCGACTACTACCCCGGCGCCGGCCGGCGTCTCGCCTCGGTGCTCGAGGCCCACCCGCAGGCCGAGACCCACGGCGACGGTGACTGCCGCATCCTGGTCCCCGACATCACCGACCACGACGACATGCTGATCAACGGCGAGGTCTTCGGCAGCGCCCTCGGAGTGGTACGACTCCCGGGCGACACCCCGGCCGAATTCCTGCGCCACGCCGTCGACTTCGCCAACGACGAACTTCCCGGCACCCTCGGCGCGACCCTCATCGTCCACCCCAGGACCGAGAAGACCCACCGCACCGCGGTCGAGGCGGCCGTCGCCGGGCTGCGCTACGGAACCCTCGGCGTCAACTGCTGGTCCGCGATCGGCTTCCTGCTCGGCTACACCCCCTGGGGCGCCCACCCCGGCCACACCCGCCAGGACATCGGCAGCGGCATCGGTTTCGTCCACAACGCCTTCATGCTCGAGGACATCGAGAAGACCGTGCTGCGCGCGCCCTTCGCCCCCACCCCGCGCGGTCTGTTCACCGGCTCCCCGTCGCTCTCCCCGCGCCCGCCGTACTTCGTCACCAACCGCACCGCCCGGACCACCATCGAACGCGTCACCCGCTTCACCACCGCGCCCGGCATCACCAAACTCCCCGCCATCTTCGCCTCCGCACTGCGCGGCTGACCGTCCCGCATTCCGCACCCGCCGGACACGGCCCGGCTCGCCGCCCGCCCCCGGGGCGCCACCGCCCGAGGCGGGCGACCGGGCCGTGCACGGCACCAGAAACGAAAGGCCTCAGGTGAACCTCGCCGACCTCCTCAGCCGCACCGCCGCCACCCACGGCGCGCGTATCGCCGTCGAACTCGGCGACCGGTCGCTGACCTACACCGAACTCGACACGCTCGCCGGCCGGGTGGCCGCCCTGCTCACCGCGCGCGGCGTCACCCCCGGCGACCGGATCGCCGTGATGCTGCCGAACCTGCTCGAGTTCCCCGCCCTGTACTACGGCACGCTGCGGGCCGGCGCCGTCGTCGTGCCGATGAACCCGCTCTTCAAGGAACGCGAGATCGCCCACTGTCTGCGCGACTCGGGCGCGGTGCTGCTGTTCGCCCACGAGTCGGCCGTGGCCGCGGCGACCGCCGGGGCAGCGGGCTCCGCCGCCACCGTGGTCCCGATCGGCCCCGGTTCGCTGACGGACCTCCTGGCTGCCCACCCGGACCCGGCCCCGGCCGCGATCCGCGAGGAGCACGACACCGCGGTCATCCTCTACACCTCCGGCACCACCGGAGTGCCCAAGGGTGCCGAGCTCACCCACGCCAACCTGGTCCGCAACTCCGAGATCACGAAGTCGCTGTTCCGGCTCAGCCCGGAGGACATCCTGCTGGGCTGCCTGCCGCTGTTCCACACCTTCGGCCAGACCTGCGCCATGAACGCCGCCGTGACCGCCGGCGCCCACCTCACCCTGATGCCCCGCTTCGACCCCGCCCTGGCCCTGCAGACCATCCAGCAGCGACAGGTCACCGTCTTCCAGGGCGTGCCGACGATGTACGCGGCCATGCTCGGCGCACACGCGCAGCAGCCGGGCAGCTACGACGCCTCCTCGCTGCGGCTGTGCGCGTCCGGCGGCGCCTCGCTGCCCGTCGAGGTCCTGCACGGCTTCGAGGCCGCCTTCAACTGTCCCGTACTGGAGGGCTTCGGCATGTCCGAGACCTCACCGGTCGCCTCCTTCAACCACCCTGACCGCCCGCGCAAGGCAGGCTCCATCGGCACGCCGATCGAGGGCGTCGAGCTGTGCCTGATCGACGAGAAGGACGGCGTCGGCGAACTCTGCGTCCGCGGCCACAACGTCATGAAGGGTTACTGGGGCCGCCCCGAGGCCACCGCCGAAACCATCCTCGACGGCTGGCTGCGCACCGGCGACCTCGCCACCGTCGACGAGGACGGCTACTACTTCATCGTCGACCGCAAGAAGGACCTGATCATCCGCGGCGGCTTCAACGTCTACCCCCGCGAGATCGAAGAGGTCCTCCACGAGCACCCTGCGGTCGCCGAGGCCGCGGTGATCGGCATCCCCCACCCGGCTCTCGGCCAGGAGGTCGCCGCCGCCGTGGCTCTGCTCCCGGGCGCCGAGGTCACCCCCGACGACCTGCGGGAGTTCGTACGGGCGCAGGTCGCCCCCTACAAGTACCCCCGCGAGGTCTGGCTGCTCGACGCGCTCCCCAAGGGCGCCACCGGCAAGATCCTCAAGCGCGAGATCGCAACCCCGGGCTCCTGAGGGAGGGCGACCCGTCGTCCCGGCATCCCGCCCCCACATTCCGCCACCTGGTCGAGTCCCCCTGGCCATGCGGGACGAGCAACGGGAGCGACGGCACTCAGTGGCCGCCGCTCCCGTTGCTCGTTGTCAGTGGCGCAGCGCCCTGCCCACCTCGGCGGTGACGTCGCCGGCGAGGGTGCGGTTGCTGCGGGCCGTCGCGTCCTTGGGGGTGCCCGGCTGTACGTCGTCGACCGTCACCACGGTCGAGTCCAGCAGATTGCCGCCGGGGTCGCGGAAGTTGATCTGGACGATGTACGACTTGGCCGAGTCGGTGCTGTTCGTCACGGTGATCTTCGTGGTGGCGCGGCCGCCCTGCTGGGTCACCGCGCCCGCCTTGACGTCCTTGCCCGCGTTCACGCCGTTCTTGAAGTTTTGGAGTTTCTTCTGCGCGGCAGCTGATGCCGAGGCCGCCACGTCGCCCCCTCTGGACGCGGCGGACGCCACCGCGGACGCGGCCTTGGACACCGTGCCGGACGGGCTACCGCCATCGTCCGTGCAGGCGGCGGCAGCCGATGCCACGACCGACGTCAGCAGCACGGCCCACACGCCTCGTACGGATCGCCTTGTCATCGCGCCTCCCAGCACTCACGGATCCGTCCCAGTCAAGACGCAGGCGCGGCGGCCCGCATGCCGCGCACGTCGATCGAGTGACGGCAGGCGGCCTGCGTGCACGCGGACGGTGTCGATGGCTGCGCCGGCGTCGCGGGCGGGTACGTGCCTGTGCCCCCGGGCGAGGTCCGGGGGCACAGGCTTCGGGTGCGTCAACTGTCGATCGTCGGCCGTCAGCGCCCGTAGCGGATCAGGGCGCGGACCATGCGGCAGGTCGTGTCGGACGGCGGATGGATGCCGATGTACTCGGCAGTCGTGCGTATCTTGGCGTTGTCCGCGCTGGACGGGTAGTAGACGCCCGTGTCGAGCAGGGCGATCGCCAGGCGCATGGCCTTCAGGCGGCGGTTGTGCGAGATGTACCACTCGCGGGGCCGGCCCGCGGGGAGCGGCCTCTTCTGCAGGGGCTTGTGGAGCGGCTTGGTCGTGACTGCGGCAACGGCCATGGGCAACCTCCTGGCACGGTCGTGAAACTCTCACGAACTACCTCTATTTTACGGCCCACCACTGACAATCGCCCCTGGCCAGAGGGGTTTTCGTGGCCTCCGTCCCGTATCGTTGGCCCCATGGAGATCTGGATCAATCCCGCGTGTTCCAAGTGCCGCAGCGCGGTGCAGTTGCTCGATGCGGAGGGAGCCGAATACACCGTCCGCCGCTATCTGGAGGATGTGCCGTCGCCGGACGAGATCCGGGCCGTGCTCGACCGGCTCGGGCTGGAGCCGTGGGACATCACACGGACGCAGGAGGCGGACGCGAAGGAGCTCGGACTCAAGGAGTGGCCGCGCGAGGCCGGTTCGCGGGAGCGGTGGATCACGGCGCTCGCCGAGCATCCGAAGCTGATCCAGCGGCCGATCATCACCGCGGAGGACGGCACGGCGGTGGTGGCGCGCACGGAGGAAGCGGTGCGGGACGCCTTGGGGCGCTGAGCCGGGCGGAGTCGCTCAGCACCCCGCCGCCAGGAACTCCTCGATTCTGCAATTGAGTTCGGCGGCGTCCGGGGCGTGCAGCGGCAGTGTGTGGTGCGTGGCGCCGGGGATCGTCGCCGTCCGCACGTTCGGGAGCAGCCGGGCCGCGGTGGCGGCGACCGCTGCGACGTCGTGCGCCCGGCTGTTCTCGGCCAGCAGCATCAGGGTCGGTACGTCCAGGGCGCCCAACGCCTCGGGGGTGGGGCGGGGGCCGGTGACCGGCCGGGCGGACGGGAAGCCGGCAGCCGTGTCGCGCAGGTGCAGCCAGACCGGGTCGAGCGGTGCGTCGGAGGTCTCCCAGTTCATGAAGGTGCGCGTGCGTCGTGCGTTGGGGCGGAGCAGCATCGGTAGCGCGTGCAGCAGATAGCCGGGGCGGTACCCGGCGAAGCACTGGGTCGGGTCCACAAGGATCAGCTTCCGGACGCGGCCGGGTGCGTGCAGGGCGTAGTGGAGCGCGATCCAGGCTCCGTAGGAATGACCGCAGAGTGCTGCCGATGCGATGTTCAGGGCGTCCAGCACTGCGTCCAGCCAGGCCGTCAGGTCCGGCACCGTACGGATCCGTCGCTCCCCCACCACGCTGCGACCCGGGTCGCCCATGAGGTCGACGGCGTGGACGCGGTGGCTGCGGCCCAGGTGGGCGGCCTGGGCGTACCAGACGGTGGAGGTGGAGCCGCCGCCTGCCAGCAGCATCAGGGGCGGAGCGCCCTCGGGGCCGTAACTGTTGACACGGGTGGTGCCGTACGGGGTGAGAGCCTCGGAGTGGGTCGTTCCAGTGGGCCACTTGACCGCCAGGACCTCGTCGTACGCGGCGAGGAACGACTCGGTGGCGGCCACCGCGGATGATCCGGATGACGTAGGCGTCATGGGGTGCCTCCCAGATGGGTGCCCTTGGATATTATCTCGCTCGACGAGATAATAAGGGGAGGAGGACCGATGAGCGAGCAGAGTCCCGAGATGGAGATCGTCCATCTGCTGCGCAAGGTGACTGTCGAATTCGGCCTGCGCCAGGCCGAATTCGCAAGCCGCCACGGCATGCACCCCACCGACGTACGTGCCCTGATCTGCCTGCTCGACGCCGAACGGGCGGGCACGGACGCGACCGCCGGATGGCTCGGTGGGCAGCTCGGACTCAACTCCGCGGGCACCACCGCCGTCATCGACCGGCTGGAACGGCTCGGTCATCTCACCCGCACCCGTGACCCGCGCGACCGGCGTCGGGTGCTGCTGACGGTGGACCCGCGGGCGGTAGAGCTGGGCCGGTCCTTCTTCGGGCCGCTGATCGACAACACGGTCGCGGTGCTGCGCGACTTCGACGAGAGTGAGACGGCCGCCGTGCGGCGCTTCCTGTCCGCCGCGCACCGGGCGGCCACCACCGTTCCCTGACCGGCAGGGCGGCGACAGAGGGTTACGTCCGCCTGACGGTTGAAACGAACGCGCCTGTTACTCGTACGTAGGGACACACGCACCACATCCGGCCCGAGTGCATCAGGTGTTCCGGCCGGGGACAGGAGCCCTACGTGTCACGCAAGAAGACCCTCAGTCGCAACAAGAAGCTCGCCCTGCTGGTCGGGGCCGCCGCACTCGCCGGTGGGACGGCTGCCGTGCTGGCCGGAACCAGCCAGGCCGCACAGTCGCCACCGGCTGACCGGGCCTCGTCGGTCGTCTGCACCGGACTCACCACGGCGCTCGGCAACAACGAGCGGTTCATCGCCGGTCAGCGGGCCAATCCGGATGCCCAGTCGGCTGCGCGGATCGCCAACCGGGAAGCCGTGATCGCGGAGATCCGGCGCCAACAGGCCGCCTCGGGATGCGGTGGCGAGGGATCGGCGGTCGTGGATCCTGCCGCGTCCGCAGCCGCTTCCGCACCGGCCTCCGCATCCGCGCCCGCGCCAGGGACCGCGGCCCCGGCGCCGCCCGGCGGAGGGGGGCAGACCACCGGTGAGGTCGTCTGTGCCGGATCCACCGTGACGCTGTCCGGCGAGGGAGGTGCCCCCGCCGCGTCCAGCAATCAGTTCCCCGTCGGCACCCGGCTCAAGGTGACCAATCTCGACAACGACAAGTCCACCACGGTGCAGGTCACTTCACCGTCCGGAAGCTGCGCCCTGCTGAACAACGCCGCGTTCGAGCAGGTGCGCGAACCGGGCAAGTTCCTGATCCGTCGCGCCCGCATCGAGCGCGTGGGTTGACGAGCCCGGGCCGGGCGGTGCCGTGCGGTACGGGACACGGCAACGCCCGGCATTCCTCGTGGTTCAGGAACGCACAGCGGCCTCCGCCTCGGCCAGCAGCTCGGTCAGCCGCAGCCCGAACCGTACGTCGCAGGGGTGCGGCACCCCCGTACGTGCCGCATCGAGCAGCGCGTCCACCGCCGCGCGGAACGAACCCACCGCGTCACCCCCGCCCGGCAGCGTGGCGACTCCTGCCTCGCCCCTGAGCTCGACCTCCGTGCCCGCCGCTCCGAGGGGTGCGTCCAGTGCGAGCGTCACCGTGCTGGACGCACCCGAGGTGTGGCGGAGGATCAGATGGGTGGCGTCTGCGGGGCCACGGGCGGCGGTCAGTTCCGTCACATCGCCGAGCACCGGGAGCAGGATCGACAGCGCGTGCGGCCCGACGTCCCACAGGCCTCCCTTGTCGCGGCGCCACGGCGAGGCCGCGTAATCGCTCTCCGCTCCGGGGGCGTACAGCGCGCCGATCCACGCGGCGCGGGCGGTGAACCAGCCGCCCCTGGCGGCCTGCTCGGCGATCCACGCGGCGGTCGGCTCGGCGAACCGCAGCGTGCAGAAGACGACGGACGCGACCTGCGCCCGGTCGGCGGCCTCGGCGACCTCGCGGGCCCCGGCCACCGTCGTCGCGACCGGCTTGTCCATCAGCAGGTGGCATCCGGCCGCCGCGGCGCGGGCGGCGAGCGGGGCCTGGACGTCCGGCGGCAGGGCGAACGCGACGGCGTCGCTCGCGGCGAGGAGTTCGTCGACGCCCGCGTCACCGGTGTACGCCTTGGTGCCGTGGGCGGCGGCGAGCGCGTTCGCCGCCTCGGGTCGGCGCCCCCACACACCGCTGAGTACGACGCCGGGGTGGGAGGCGAGGGCGGGTGCCTGGGTGTTCCGGGCCCAGGGGCCCGTACCGAAAAGGCCGATACGCAGAGGGACAGCGGGTGGTGTCGTCATGGGTACCAGTCTGCCCGGTCCGCATATCGGGTGGCGGCGCACAAAGGCCCACGGCTGCGTCGGCGGAGCCGGCCACGGGACTCCGGCTGCGACTTCCGGGACTTGCCTATAAAGCAGTGATTTCGCTGATCGCGCCCCCGTTCCCGCCCGGTTCGTATACCCCGCTGTGGACCTCGGGCGGCGACGATCCGCTTCTGGTGCGCCCTTGGGCGCACACCTATCGGCCCGGGCTTCGGTAGCAGCGTCGTCGATGTCGGACCACGGTCGCACTGCACCTCGTACATCCCGCACGGTCTGGTCGCGAACTGGTCAGGGGCACGTGCGGGGTCACCCTGGAGGGCTGTCTCGCACTGCATTACCTGAAGACGTTCAGGCTGTCCGACGCACAGGTGCGGCGCGGCCGTCCGCTGCACACGCTCGCCGATGCCGACCGGCAACTCGCGGCGGCTGCGGCGGCGCTGGGCATCATCACGGACGAGCTGGTACGGCGGATCCGCGCGGCCGGTTTCGAGGCGCTTCTCAAGGTCCGCGTACAAGCGTGCGTACAACCCCCTCAACGCCCAGGTATAACGCAGGAAACCTCGGTAACACGGGGTTCACATTTGGGCAACGGACGGGAAATCGCGTCTTGCGAAGCTGCGCTGCAGAGCCCGCACCGCAGACCGCAGCATCGCAACACCCGCAAAGGATGGCTTCCGTGACGTTCAAGGCTGAGTACATCTGGATCGATGGCACCGAGCCGACCGCCAAGCTTCGTTCGAAGACGAAGATCATGGCAGGGGATGCCTCCCAGGGTGTCGCTGAGCTGCCCATCTGGGGCTTCGACGGGTCCAGCACCAACCAGGCCGAGGGTCACGCCTCCGACCGCGTACTGAAGCCGGTCTTCTCCTGTCCGGACCCGATCCGTGGCGGCAACGACGTGCTCGTGCTGTGCGAGGTCTTCAACATCGACATGACTCCGCACGAGTCCAACACGCGGTCCGCCCTGCGTCCGGTCGCCGAGCAGTTCGCCGGCCAGGAGCCGATCTTCGGCATCGAGCAGGAGTACACCTTCTTCGACGGTCACCGGCCGCTCGGCTTCCCCGTGGGCGGCTTCCCGGCCGCACAGGGCGGCTACTACTGCGGTGTCGGCGCCGACGAGATCTTCGGCCGCGAGATCGTCGAGAAGCACCTCGAGAACTGCCTGACGGCGGGTCTGGGCATCTCCGGCATCAACGCCGAGGTCATGCCCGGTCAGTGGGAGTTCCAGGTGGGCCCGCTCTCCCCGCTGGAGGTCTCCGACCAGCTGTGGATCGCCCGCTGGCTGCTCTACCGCACCGCCGAGGACTTCAACGTCTCCGCGACCCTGGACCCGAAGCCGGTCAAGGGCGACTGGAACGGCGCGGGTGCGCACACCAACTTCTCCACCAAGGCGATGCGCGAGGGTTACGACGCGATCATCACCGCGTGCGAGTCGCTGGGCGAGGGCTCGAAGCCGATGGACCACGTCAAGAACTACGGCGCCGGCATCGACGACCGCCTGACCGGTCTGCACGAGACCGCCCCGTGGAACGAGTACAGCTACGGCGTCTCCAACCGCGGCGCCTCGGTCCGTATCCCGTGGCAGGTCGAGCAGGACCAGAAGGGCTACATCGAGGACCGTCGCCCGAACGCCAACGTCGACCCGTACGTCGTCACGCGGCTGATCGTCGACACCTGCTGCACGGCGCTGGAGAAGGCCGACCAGGTCTGATCCGTATCTGATTCCGTACGAAGGGGCACCTGCCGGAAACGGTGGGTGCCCCTTCGGCGTGCCCGGCCCGTACCGGGAAACATGTCACCTGCCGCCGGGGCGGTCGAGGCAGCACAGGCGGCGGCCCACGAGGTGAAGTGCGAGGTGAGGAACGTAACGCAAAGGGTCCGTATCGACGGGTGAGAGAGGCCTGCAGCGGCGCCGCCTTGTCTGGTCTAATAGGGGCATGGCCAGCCTCCAGCACACCGCGCCGGGTCGCAGCGACCTCGAGCCGTTCTGGCCTTCCCGTCAGCATCATGACTTCGACCGGGTGTGTTGTCGCGCGTGGAACGCGCAGGCCCTCTAAAGCCGCTCACCCCGGTCTTCGGTCCGCGCGCACGACGCAAGTCCGTCCCTCGACGACTCCTTCGCGCGAAAGAGCTGACCCTCATGGCGAACACTCGTACCTTCTCCGCCGCCACCGCTGTCACCGCAGCATCGTCGGCGACCGCTGCGGCCCCACCCTCCGCCCGCTCCGTCTCCCCCAACCGCCACCGGCTGCGCGCCGTCGACCCCGACGAGGTCGTCCAGCTGGCCGATGTGGCCGACTTCCTCCCGCCGGGCGCCACCTGGCTGCCGGCACCCCAGCACACCCTTCCGGCACTGCCGGGCCGGCCGCCGATGATCGGCTACCTGGTGCTCGTGCCGGCCGATCAGCAGCCCGCCGTTGCAGCGGCGGCCGCGGCCGCCGCCCAGCGGATCGCGCCGCAGCCGGTGGAGACCCCGGCCTCGGCCGGTCCGGTGCGCATCGACACGGTGCAGCGCACCGCGGCGGTGGACGGGAACACGCTCGACCTCACGTTCCTCGAGTTCGAACTGCTCGCGCATTTGGTGGCGCACCCGCACCGGGTGCACACCCGCGACCAGTTGGTGACGACCGTCTGGGGTTACGGGCATGTGGGCGACGGGCGCACCGTCGACGTCCACATCGCGCGGCTGCGCCGCAAGCTGGGCGTCGAGCACCGCCGGGCGATCCAGACGGTGCGACGCGTCGGTTACAAGTACGCCCCCTGACGGGGCAGTCACCCAAGGAGGCCCTGGCCGACCGGTTGCGTACCCGGTCGGCCGGGGCTTCTTCGTACGGTGTCGTCCGCGCCGCTCCGAACCGACCGGATTCCCCCCGAGGCGTAGGGCGAGGTCCCGATGGTGGTGCTGGGTACACCGTTCCTAGCCAGTGCGTGTAAGTGAGTCTTGGACCCACTGCTGTGTACTGGGCGCATCCCGAACGGTGTTGGATGCGCTGGGTTCCCGCTTTCGCTTCCCGCTCGGTGACGGCTCTCCAGGGGGCCGGTCCGTGGTGGGTGGGCGGGTTCCCTCACGCCCCCGGTCACCTGGTTCGGCCTGGGCGGTCCGATGCCCCGCACGATCACTCCGGTCGTGCGGGGGCGGTGCCGTCCGACGCCGGACCGGGTGACCGAGGGCGCGTCTCCCGATCGCGATACCGGCGGCATCGTGACGGGACATGATGCGACGTGGGGTGGACAGCGGTTTCTGCCAGTGCTGGCCACCCCACTGGGAGGTGTAGGCGGGGTCGACCGCGACGACCGCAATACCCTGTTCAGCGGCCATCGAGACGAGCCGAGCCTTGAGCTTGCCGGTGGGCATGCCGGAGATGAGCTGCCGGAACCGCTTGTGGCGGCCGTGCTTCTCGCGGGTCTTCTCAGGCGTGAAGTCGAGGTCTTCGATGCCGATCGCGGCGACACCGACCCGCCCCGCCCAGTTGATCAACCGTGTCAGGGCGTGGCGGATCTGTGCGTCGCGGTGACCGGCGGTCCCGGACAGGTCGTAGCCGAAGCGGTGCGGCCCGCCGACCGGGTTGCCGTGCCGGTCGAGCCGGTAGGCGGCGAAGTGGTCGGAGTTGGTGTCGACGCCGACCATGCCCCGGGCGCGGGCGGTCTCCAACGGGATGGTCTGCACGACGGGGCGCTGCCAGGATGCGGTCAGGTACCAGCGGCCACGGCCCGTGTCGAGGTGGATGCGGTAGGCCACGGCCCGGTTGGCTTCGATGCGGTCAGCCCACTCCGCACCCCGGTGCGCGAACCCGATACGGGCGGTGAGGATGTACCGGCCGTGCCGGGTGTTGGCCAGGTCCGCGAGCGGAACGGGCAGCTTGACCGACACTTCGCCGTCCGGGGTGACGCGGATCGTCTCGTTCCCGAACCGCTTCCCCGACTCACCATCAGCAGCGAGGAACCAGCGTTCCGCCTCCCACCGTTGCTGCCACTCGTCTTCGGTGAGCTCGGCCTCGGCGAGGTGGTGGCGGGTGTTCAGGAGACGTCTACCGCCCCGAACCACCCGGACCCGTCCCGCTTGCCAGTCACGAACCGCCGCAGCGTGCCGCGCCTCCAGCATCACGAGGCGCCGGGACTTGCGGAACCACTCGCCCCGGGAGCGGTAGCCACCCGCCGCGCGCTTCGTTCCGGGCTCCCCGAGTGGGAGGGACAGGCGGTGCCGCAGCGTCTTGATCCCGGCTGCCAGGTTCTGGACGTGCGCGGCCTGGCAGCGGCGTGCGAGCGCCCACTGATCGTGCGTGGCCTTCGTGATCGCACCCGCGATCCGCGACGACGACTCCTTCGTCAGGTCCCGCTTACGCGCAGCCCACGTCTGAGCACCGTGCTCCAGACCATCCGCACAGCGGGCCTTGAGATCCCGGGAAGCAAGCGCACCCTGATGCTCACCGACCGCCCGCAGCACCCTCTCGTCCTGGGCGGTCAGGTGTTTGAGGCGGTCCCGGACCGCCACCCCGCAAGGCCCGGGCACCACGAACGAGGCCGCCAGCTCCCGCACACCACCCACCACATCACCCCCTCAAGGCCGCACCCCTGCCACCCAGCCCAACGAGCCGCAACCGCCAAGGTCACCCATTCGGCCCCAGAACTCCCGTTCCCACCCCCACAAACCCACCCACAGGACTCACTCCCGCTCACCATCACTCACTTCAATGCAGTAAACCCGACAGCAGCTCGCAACCCCTCCCGGGTGGCGAAACGGCTGGCGTCGCGCCTGACCGCCGGGTGGGACTGTCCTGGGACCGCGGCCTGCCAGGAGGGGGCGATGGGTGGTCTGACGCCGCGCGAGCTGGAGGTCATGGAACTGATGGCCCAGGGCCGTTCGAACGCGGCGATCGCCTCGAAGATGGTGATCACGGAGCGGGCGGTGGCCAAGCACGCCTCGAATATCTTCGGGAAGCTCGGCCTGCCGCCGTCCGACGACGACAACCGCCGCGTTCTTGCGGTGCTGGCCTATCTCGACCGGGGGTGACCCCGATCCCCCGGCCGACGGCTCATCCGGTCGAACTCAGGTGCAGCGTGGTCGCCCCGAGGTGCGGTGCGGCCCGGGACTCCAGGACCTCGACCCGTACCGCCGTCGCGGTGACGGGCGAGGCGAGCGGCAGGATGCGCCGGTTGCCGATGGTGGTGCCCTCGGCGATCCGCTGCCAGCTGCCGTCGATCCTGGCCTCCACGGCGAACTTCTCGACCCGCTGCCCGTGCCGGATGTCCTCGCGGACGGCGACCCGGTCGAAGGTGTACGGCCCAGGAGCCTGCGTGCGCCGCACATCGGTGCCGTAGGTGCTGCGTACCGCCTTGCCGAAGGCCGTCAGTGACGCGACGTCCGCGTCGGCGATCCGGCCGTCCCGGTTGGGCGGCACGTTCAGCAGCAGTGCGGCGTTCCGGCCGACGCTCTTCTCGTACAGGTTCATCAACTGCGCCGGAGACTTGGGCTGTTGCTCCGGGTGGTAGAACCAGCCGGGCCGGATGGAGACGTCCGCCTCGGCCGGGTACCACTGCAGGTACTTGGTCGTCGGGTCGAGGATCCTGGCGCGGGAGCCGATGTCGGCGTCGGTCGAGTCGTCGGGCAGGCTACCGAGTCCGGTCCACGGGTCGGTGGCGTGCGGGGTGACGCTCCACTCGGTCTCACGGGCGGTGCCGCCCTCGTTCCCGACCCAGCGCACACCCTGCGGGCCCTGGAAGACGACGGTGTTCGGCGACAGCGCCTTGACCATGTCGAACCACTGCTTGACGTTGTACTTCTGGGTGATGCCGGAGCCGGACCAGGGGTTGGCGCCGTCCAGCCAGAGCTCCTCGATCGGCCCGTACTGGGTGAAGATTTCGTAGAGCTGGTTGAGGTAGTACGCGTCGTAGTCGTCGGCCATCACCGTGAAGGTGGGGAGCTTGTGACGCTTGACTGCCGCGGCGCGGTCGTCCCCGGGGACGAGGGTGGGGATGGTGCGCTCGGTGACGGCGCTGCCGTTGCCGAACCTGCCCTCGCCCGCGGGTGCCCGGTCGCCGTCCTCCAGCGCCATCTGTTCCGGCAGGCTCAGTGGCTTGCCCTCCGCCTGCTTCTTTCGGATCGACTCGACCCACTGGGCGTGCCAGGCGTGCGGGAGTTCGGCGCCGTCGGAGGGCGAGAGATAGAGGCCGACCTTCAGGCCCGCCTTGCGGGCGGCCTTCACGTAGGCGCCGACGACATCGGGGCTGCCGGGGCTGAGTTCGACCGAGTGGTCGGTGTAGCGGGACGGGTACAGGACGAACCCGTCGTGGTGCTTGGCGGTGAGCATGACCTGCTCGGCACCGGCCGCCTTGTAGGCACGCATCCACTGGTCGGCGTCGATGCTCTTCGGGGCGAAGAGCTTTTCGTCCTCGGTGCCCGATCCCCATTCGCGGCCCGTGAAGGTGTTCATGCCGAAGTGGGTGAAGGCGGTGACTTCCCGCTGCTGCCAGGCGAGTTGACCGGGGGTGGGGACGATGTTCGCGGCCTTCTCGATGATCCGCTCAGGGCTGTCACAGGACTCGACGGCCATCTGCGAAGCGGGCTTCACAGGCGCGGCGCACGGGGTGCCCGGTGGTGCGGCGGCCCGATGTCCGGGCTCCTGTCCGGTCGCCTGCGCGGCTTGCTGAGCAGTGGCCTGCACGGGAACGAGCGCGGCCGCGGCAGCCAGTGCGAGCGCACTGAGCACCCGGGTGCGTCGTGCCATGGTTCCCTCTCATTCTCGACCTCATTGGTCGGATCTCTAGGGTGTCGACTTGCGCATGCTGCCGCACAATGAGGCCCACGGGAAGGGTGTCTACGAAATACGTCCCATCTATTGCTACGGACATCTGGGGAAGCGCCTCAGCCGTTGAACCACGCCGCAGCGTCCAGTCGGAACCCGTCGGCGGGCGCCATCGTGCGCAGATCGGACTCCAGCGCCCACAGCCGCTCGGCGCCGAGCACCCGGGCCCACTCGGCACGCAGCCGGTCGAACCCCTCGGCGGAGCGGACCAGCACGTCGACACCGCGCGGGGTCACCCGGACCAGCTTGCGGCGTCCGTCCTGCGGATCGTCGACCCGCTCGACGTAGCCGAGGCTCTCCAGCCTGTCGACGGTCTTGCCGGCGGCCTGTTTGGAGACGCCCAGCCGTCGGCCGATCTCACTGGCGGTAGCACCGTCGCGGCCGATGGCCTGGAGCGCGAAACCGTAGGCGGGACGGACTTCGGGATGCCCGCACTCGGCCAGTTCGCGATGGAGCTCGTCGATGATCGACCGGAACCCGGCGAACAGGAGCAGGGGCAGCTCGAAGCCCGCGCCGTCACCGTCGGGCGCCACGCCTTCAACTCGCCCCGCTGGCTCAGCCATTGCAAAACTCGACAACCTGATTTACGTTTTCGTCAATCACGTTGTCGAGTTTATCGCGAGAGGTCCTCCCATGCCCGCGCCCGCGTTTCCCGACCACACCCTCGAATCCGCCCCTGGCGCCGCCCGTCGCTCCATGGAGGCAGTGGTGAACAAGCAGGGCCATCTGCCCGCCGCCGTCGGTCGGTTGGCCACGTCGCCGCAGCTGCTCGACGGCTTCCTGAAGATCAGCGCGATCTTCGAGTCGACCACCCTGGACCCGCTCTCCCGCGAGGTCCTGATCATGACGATCGCCACCCGGAACGACTGCCACGTCTGCGTCGCGATGCACACCGCGAAGCTCACCGCACTCGGTGCGGACGCCGACCTGATCGCCGCACTGCGCACGGAGCGGCCGCTGCCGGCCGAACGGCCCGAGGCGGTAAGGCAGTTCACCCTTGCCGTCATCGCGACGGCGGGCGCGGTCGACGACGCCGCACTGCAGGACTTCCTGGCGCACGGCTACACCCCGCAGAACGCCCTCGAAGTGGTCCTGGGCATCGGCGCGTACACGATGTCGACGCTGGCGAACCGGATGACCGGGGCACCCGTCGACCCACAGCTCGCAGAGTTCGCTCCCGCCCCCATGTGACCCGTTTTGCGAATGGAGATTTCTACGAACTTCCCCTTTCACTGAACACACCCCGAACCACACCCGTATGGAACGTCACGCTTCTCCCTCGAAGCATGAGGAGTTCCATGGGACGCACATCACGCAAACGTTCGACGCTGGCCAACCGGGCGATTGTCGCCTCGGCCGCATTGATTCTGGGCGGAGGTGGCTTGATCGCGGTCAATGTCTACGCATCGGCGGGAGAAGGATCTTCCGGCTCGCCGCCCGGCCGGACATGGAATGCGGGCACCCAGATGTCCACCATCGACTGCCCCGACGTGGGTAACGAACTTCCCGACGTGCCCGATCAGGCGCGCTGGGAGGTCGACCGCGAACTGGCAGCCATGGATACCCAGATCACCGATGCCTATCAGCAATTCGCCGACCGGAAGGACGAGATCTCCCGCGACCCCGGACTTGCCGAGAATGCCGTACTCGGTCCACTGAAAGCCAAGCGGACGGCGAGCATCGACCGTATCGCCACCGCCGTCGGGCGCAATGCGGACCGTCCGGGTGGGCTGGACGGGCTGGCCCCGTGCAGTCTGCGCGCCGACGACAGCAATGACATGGGCGATCAGGGCGCCGGCCAGGGTCAGGACGACGGCCAGAACAACGGTCAGGACGGCGGCCAGGACAACGGCGCGAACCAGGGCGCCGATGACGGCCAGGATCAGGGTCAGGATCAAGGTCAGGACCAGGACCAGGGCCAGCAGGGCAACGGCCCCGAGGCGTCCGACTTCGTCGACATCCAGTCCGTGCAGCCCAATGTCGACAGGCCACGCCAACGCCGCGGCGCCTCGCGCGGTACGTTCACCACCAACTGCGGGCGTAACGAGAACGGCAAATTCAACCCGGACAATGTCATCGTCGCGCCGGGCGTGAGCAACGGCGCTCACCATATGCACGATTACGTCGGCAATCAGGCCAACGACGCCTTCGCCAGCGATGACGATCTGGCCAATGCCGATACCAGTTGCCGGAACCAGGGTGACAAGTCCACGTACTACTGGCCTGTCCTGCGTCTGCAGAACGGGACGGCGGAGAACGACGCGGACGCGGATGGCGGTGGCAAGGACCAGAACATCGGAGAGATCCAGACTCCGTCCCAGGTCACGCTGAAATTCGTCGGCAATCCCACCGGGAAGGTCACGGCGATGCCGCGCTTCCTGCGGATCATCACCGGGGACGCCAAGGCATTCACCAACGGCGACGCCAACGCCAATGCCTCATGGAGTTGCACCGGATTCGAGAACCGACAGCTCAAGGACAAATACCCGATCTGCCCGGACGGCAGCCAGGTGGTCCGCTCGTTCGCATTCCAGAGCTGCTGGGACGGGCAGAACACCGACTCCGCCAATCACCGCACCCATGTCGCCTTGGCCCAGGACAACGGCCGGTGCCCGAACGGCTTCAGAGCCATTCCGCAGCTGGTCCAGCGCATTGTGTACGACGTGCCGCCGGGCCCCGGCTTCGCCGTCGACTCCTTCCCGGAGCAGCTGCACAAGCCCGTCACCGATCACGGTGACTTCATCAATGTCTTCGACGACAACCTGATGAAGAAGGTGGTGAGCTGCATCAACGGCGGGCGCAAGTGCCGCTGATCCCCCCTCCGCAGCACCCCACCCCCCTACCTGCGCGGTCAGCTCCCGTGGTGACCGGAGTGCCCTCCCTCGCTCCCCCCACTGCCACTACTCCCCGAGTGGTGCGGCGAGGCGGTCTCCACCGTCCCCCCGAGCCGGCCGCGCAGCGCTGCGACCACGTCGGGCTCGCCGACGGCGACCCACTTCCGGCCGACGAGATACGAGCCGCCGTAGTCGTTCGCCTCATTGATCCACTCGCGCTGCCCGCGGTCGGTCGCGAAGGTGGCCAGCACATAACGTCCGTCGTCCGTCGTGCAGTTGGCCTGGCGCAGTTCCTGAGCGTCGGTCTGGATGTTCGGCTTGCACTGCGCCTTCGAGGCCAGCTGCTCCAGGCTGCCGGTCGCGGTCGGCGGGACGTCCGGCTTGTTGTCGCCGTCCCCGCCGGCTGAACAGCCCGTGAGAAGGGTCAGGCCTGCGAGGGCGGCCGCGGCTGCCCGGACCCCGAGCCTGCCGGCCCCGAACCGACCGGCCTTGAACCCACCGGCCCCGGAACCACGTCCTCGTCGCATCTCCAACTGCGTCACCATCCGGCCATCGTGCCCCTTCACCCCCATCGGCGCGGCCGAACGGCCCGATCGGACAGCAGCGACCGTAGGCCGGAGTGACCATCGCACGATTCGCTCGTTCTGCTGAACGTGCGCCCACTGCCAGAAGTACCTACCGCCGCCGACCCGGTGGATGGGGAGCAGGTCGATGTGGAGCAGGCCGAAGCGGCGCTCGTCGAGCACTATCCGCGGCTGGTCCGGCTCGGCTATCTCGTACTGCCGCCCTCCCTCGGCCGCAACCGCCGTGTGCTGACCGCCCACTCGCTCGCCCAGCGGTCCCTGCCGCTGGGACGCCGGAGGGCGTTCGCCGCCGGGGACGGTGTCCCGCTCCCCCGCCGGCCCGTCGGTGCGACCGGGGTCGACCCGGGCTATGCGCTCATCCGGCAGCGGGTGCTGCGTACCGCACTGCAGGCGGGCCGTCCCCTGCGCCGGCCGGCGTGGCCGCGACGGGCCCAACTGCCGCCGCTGCTCCCGCTGGTCTGGGGACTGCGCCTGTTCCCGCACTCCGGTGGCGCGGACGAACTCGCCCTGGACCAAGCCCTGTCGGCACTGTCCGGCCCGGCGCGCGCGGCACACGTCCTGCGCGGCCTGGAGGGTCTCGCGGACGGCGAAGTGCGGCGGGTGCTCGCCGCCGCCGGGGTGGCGGACCCGCATGCGGCGCTGATGGAGGCCGACGCGGTGGCGGCGCCGTACGGGCTGCTGGCCTCCACGGAGTTCGACCCCTGTTCGCTGCAGGCCCGCCCGCCTGATCTGCTGCGCCGCCGCCAGCACGCGAAGGCTGCGCTGGCGGCGGTCGCCGCACTGCTGGTGTGCGGGGCGCTGCTGGGGCTGCCCGGCAACGGCTGGGGCCGGGACCTGACGTCCGCGCCTCTGTACGCCCGTAACCCGGCGGCCGAACAGGCCCTGGAACCAACCGCGTTACGGCGCGTGGAGCCGGCCTTCTGGCGGCGCTCGCCTCGTATCGACTTCACCGCCTGGCCCACCCGCGGCGACCGCACCGACGACGCCCGGCTGCTGCGGCGCGCACTCGCCGTCTGGGCGCGCCCCGGTGCAGCGGTGCGGTCGTCGACGACGCCGGGGACGCCGGTCGGGCCGCCGATGGGCTCCCCGCAGCTGCTGTACGCGGGCGAGGTGGGGACGGCCGCGGTCGTGCTGTTCTACGACGGGCTGCGCATCGTGCGGTACGCGGAGGCACGCAACGCCGATCCGGCGCAGGGCGCGGCGCTCGACTTCGCGCGGGTCGACAGCGCGGACTCGACCTCGGCCGACGCCCTGATCGTGAGCCGTGGGACCCGCACGGTCCGCTATCTGACGGCACCCTGGGTGCGCGGGGTGTCCGTACGGGATCTGCTCGCCCCCGGCCGGGCAGCACGGGCACTGCACCGCGACCGCGACGGCGTCACCGATGCCCTGCCGAGCCCGGCAACGGCCTCGCGCTGCCGCTCCTGGTCCGCCGTCGAGATGCACGCCGGTACCTCGACCCGGCTGCTGACGGACCTCGGCGAACTTGCCCCGGCCCGGCTGACCTCGGGATCGCCGTCGGCGCCGCACGACGTGTCCGGGCGGGCCGAGCGGCAGAGCTGGGCGCGGACCGCCTGTCTGCTGACGGCGGTCCGGTCGCGCGGCGTGCGATCGGTGAACTCCTGGCCGTACGCCCGGCAATGGCTGCCCGAGGGCGACGGCTACGCGCAGTGGCTGTGCACCCGGGCGGAGACCTGGCGGGGCAGGGGGAGCAGGGTCCTCGCCCAGTTCCAGGCCCCGTCCACGCCGCCCACCGCGGGCGGGGTGGTGTCGCCGGGAGCCATCGCGGCGCGCGCCGAGGATTCACCGGCCTGCGGGGTGCGGGATCCGCGGGTGCTGGCGGGCGTGCTGTGGAAGTCACGCGGCGGCCGGTGGTACGTACTGGCGGCGGGCAGCGAGGAGTTCGCGTCGCTGACGACGTCCGGCGGGGTGGGGGGCCGGGCGCAGGGGCATCTGCTCGCGGTACGGGCACGGGCGGGCGACCGGGCGCAGCTGAGCGGGCGGCTGGCGGACGGGAGGCGGGTGGGCGCCCTGCGCTGACCATGCCGCCGCGCCCCTTCCCGTGTTGCCCGCCGTGATCCTCTGCTCGGCCGAATGGCGCCCGGCGGCGGACCGTCCGGCGGGCCCGCGGAGCCGTACACGGAGTCGCTGCCGGACGGGCGAGCCCCGATACCTCGGCAAGAACCAGCAGGTCAGGCGGGGTGTTGAGAGGTGGATGGCGACGGACGCCGGAGGGGACGGGGGGACGGACGGACCTCCACGGATTGCCTACAGGACTCGGTTCCAAGATCGGCGGCATTGCAGCAGATCGGGTGTCTTGGAGCGCGTGGCGCGGTCGTTAACGGTCGTCGGGGGGCGACGGTTGCGATGTCCAATCCGAGCAGGCGCTTCGCCGCCTGCTGCGACAGGAGATTTCTATGCATGTTCCACGCTTCGCTGCCGCCGTCTGTGTGGCCGCCGTCGTCGTGCTGGGCGGTGCCGGCGCAGCTCAGGCCGCCGCCCCCAGCGCCGTCGGCGTTGCCCACTCCGTGCAGGTCAAGGACGGTCGGCACGGGGATGGCGACCGTCGGGACGACGGCCGCTGGGGCCAGGACCGCCGGGACGACGGCCGCTGGGGCCACGACCGCGGCGACCACGGACGCTGGGGCCACCACCGCAAGCACGGCCGCTGGGGCCACGACCACCGCAAGCACGGCCGCTGGGGCCACGACTACCGTGACCGCGGAGGCTGGGGCTACGACCAGGACTGGTACCGGGAGTACCGTTCCCGCTGATCCGATCCGAACCGCAGTTTGAACTGGGCCCGTGGCGCCCTCCACCGAGGAGGACCGCCACGGGCCCGACGCGTGCGCCCCGGCTCGGCCGCGCCGCCGACCGGGCGCGGTCTGTGCCGGCAGTCGCCGGGACGAACGCAAGGACAGCACCCCTTGTCACCCACCGATCAGCGACTGCAGGAATTCGCTGCACGCCCCTGTTCCCTCTGCGTACCCGTCAGTACATTGACAACATGTCTAACACGCAGCCAGCGGCGGTCGCGTCGGAGCGAACCGAGCTGAAGGCCCGCAAGGTCTCGTTCGCCTGGGAGAAGACTCCTCTCCACTGGGTGCCGGGCGACCCCTTCAGCACGCACACGATGAATGTGCTCCATCTGCTGCTCCCGGCCGGGGAGCGCTGGTTCATCCACGTGTACCGGCAGGTGCTTCCGTACATCCATGACGAGCAGCTGCGACGCGACGTGATCGGGTTCATCGGCCAGGAGGCCGTGCACTCCCAGGCCCACGACGACGTGCTCCCCCACCTCAAGAAGCTCGGGCTCGACCCGACCCCGTACACCGCACAGGTCGACTGGTTCTTCGAGAAGCTGCTCGGCGACCGGACGCTGCCGCCGGGCCGCGCCCGCAGGTGGTGGCTGATGGAGCGGGTGGCGATCATCGCGGCGATCGAGCACTACACGGCGTTTCTCGGCGACTGGATCCTGAACTCCGAGGCCCTGGACCGCAAGGGAGCCGACCCCACCATGCTGGACCTGCTGCGCTGGCACGGCGCGGAGGAGGTGGAACACCGCTCGGTGGCCTTCGAGGTCTTCATGCATGTCGACGGCGGCTACCGGCGCCGGGTGCGCACCTGGGGACTGGCCTTCTCCGCCCTGGTCTTCCTCTGGCAGCGCGGTGTCCGCTTCTTCATGGAGAACGACCCCAGCCTGCTGGACGGCAAGGCGTCGTTCAAGGCGTTCTACGACAGCGGCAAGCGCGGCACCCTGCCCTCCACGCCTGCCCTGCTGCGCTCCATCCCGCGCTATCTGAGCCACTCCTACCACCCCTCCCAGGAGGGCAGTACGGCGCAGGCCATCGACTATCTCGCCCACTCGCCCGCGGCTCTGGCCGCCGAGGCCCGTATGACGGGAACCCACTGACCCATGGCCCTGCCCCGCCTGCGCACCGTCCTTCTCGTGACCGGCGCCGCGCTGCTCGCCAAGCGCGCCCTGCACCGCCGCATCGAGAAGTCCCCGCTGTGGCCGCTGCCTGCCCTGGAGGAACCGGTCTCGGGTCACTCCGGCCGCCGTTCCCCCACCACCCGCCGTCTCCTGATCACCGAGCGGACCACGCCCGCGGACGGCGTGGTCCAACTCCGGCTGGAGGGCCCGGATCTCCCCGCCTGGCAGCCCGGAGCCCACCTGGACCTCGTCCTCCCCTCGGGCCTGGTACGTCAGTACTCGCTCTGTGGTGACCCGGCCGCGCCTGACACGTACACGGTCGCGACCCGACTGGTCGAGGACGGCCGCGGCGGTTCGCGAGAGGTCCACGCCCAGCTGTACGAGGGCGTGGAGGTCGAGGTCCGCGGCCCCCGCAACCGCTTCCCGCTCGTCGCCGAAGCGCCCGCGTACGTCTTCGTCGCGGGCGGCATCGGCATCACCCCGATCCTCCCGATGCTGCGGGCGGTTGCCGCCTCCGGCGCCGACTGGCGACTGCTGTACGGAGGCCGTACGCGCACCTCGATGCCGTTCCTGGACGAGATCGAGAAGCTCGGCGCGGAAGGCAACCGCGTCACGGTCGTACCGGAGGACGAATCCGGCCACCCGAACGCGGCGGCAGCCCTCATGGACCTCGCGCCCGGCACGGCGGTCTACTGCTGCGGCCCGGAACCGCTGATGGACGCGGTCGCGGCCGCACTCCCGGCGGACTGCGCCCTGCACCTGGAACGCTTCACGGCAGCGGCCACATCACCGGCCGGCTCCGGCTCCTTCGACGTGGAACTGCACCGCACCGGCCGTACGGTCCGGGTCGCAGCCGGCCAGTCGATCCTGGCCGCGGTCCGCGAGGAACTCCCGTATGTCTCGTACTCCTGTGAACAGGGCTTCTGCGGAACGTGCCAACAGCGCGTACTTGAGGGCGAGATAGACCATCGCGACGAACTCCTGACGGACACGGAACGCGACGACTCGATGCTGATCTGCGTGTCGCGGTGCCGGGGGGAGCGGCTGGTACTGGATCTGTAGGGAGGTGCGGGCGCAGGGCCGCCCGGACACCACCGAGCCCCCTTCCCGGCCCGGTCGGTACGCTGGTGGCATGACGACCGGGGTGCGGCGCAGGATGGGCGTCGATGAGCGCAGGCAGCAGCTGATCGGTGTCGCGCTGGAGTTGTTCAGCCACCGCGCCCCCGACGAGGTGTCCATCGATGAGATCGCTGCCGCCGCCGGGATCTCCCGGCCTCTCGTCTACCACTACTTCCCGGGGAAGCAGAGCCTGTACGAGGCGGCTCTGCGGCGGGCGGCCGACGAGTTGGCGGGGCGATTCCTGGAGCCGCGTGAAGGACCCCTGGGAGCACGGCTGTTGCGGGTCATGGGGCGGTTCTTCGACTTCGTCGACGAGCACGGACCCGGGTTCTCCGCGCTGATGCGGGGCGGGCCCGCGGTCGGGTCGTCGACGGCGAACGCGATGATCGACGGAGTGCGGCAGGCGGCGTACGAGCAGATCATCGCCCACCTTGGGGTGACGGATTCGCCGGCGCGACTGGAGTTGGTCGTGCGGTCGTGGGTTTCGCTCGCCGAGTCGACGGCGTTGATCTGGCTGGACGGGCGGCGGATTCCCCGCGCCGAGCTGGAGATGCAGCTGGTGCACGACTTCGCGGCGCTGGCCGCGGTGAGTGCGGCGTACGACACGGAGATGGCGGCCATCGTGCTGCGGGTCCTCGCCGAGGAGCCGGTCGACGGGCCGTTCGGAGATCTGCTGGCGCGGCTCTCCGCCTTCGCGCCCGCCGTGCCGGCTGTGCCCTCGCAGCGGTTGTCCTGACGACCGTACGGGTCAACGCTTGCGGTAGGACGGGTCCAGGTCGCGGGTCTCGGCGGAGGCGTGGACCGTGAGGCCCTCGGCGTCCTTGAGGTGGGCGGTCAGCAGCTCCAGTACGGACTCGGTGAGCTGTGCCTTGATCTCGTCGGTGCGGCCGGGCAGCAGGCCGATCGAGATGTGCAGGATCGCGTCGCCGGTGGCGGCGTCGGCCACGACGGACTCGTCGACCCGGCGGAAGCGGGTCTTGCAGGCGGCAATCTTCGTGGTGACCGTCTCGGCAACCAGCGGGTGCAGGGCTTGCGCGAAGCCGCGGCGGTCGAAGGCGTCGTCGAGCTCGGCGGAGTAGTCGACGGTGATCTGTGGCATCTGAGGCTCCGGGGTGCGGTACGGACCGTTGTCAGACCCACCTTTACGGTGATCAGCGCGACCACACAAGGGAATTCACTACCCGCCCCGGACTCCTCGGGGCTCGCATCACCGCCGGGCAACCTCCTGCAAGGGACGCTCGACGGCACCTGGCCCGAGCCGCTGCTGCGGGTGTCCTCGACGGCACCTGGGGCCGCGCGGTGTCCGAAAGGTCAGGGTCGGACAGGTTACGGCGTACGGTGAGGCGCGTCGCGAGGCGTCGAAGGTTCCTCGCCGAGCTCGGCGAGCCACATCCGCCCGTACTCACGGATGGTGTCGAGCATCCGGTGCCGCCCTCCGTCCCGTTTGACGACGGACTTGGCGACCAGTCCCCTCAGCGCGGTGACCACGCCGTCCTCGGTGAGCGGTCCTTCGGCGCAGACCTCACGGGCGGCCGCTTCATCGAAGTCGCCGCGCAGGACGGTCAGCCGGGCCCAGAGCAGCCGTTCCAGCGGGGTGCAGAGTTCGTGGCTCCAGCCGATCGTGGTGCGCAGGGTGCGGTGGCGCGGCGGCCACAGCGAGGAGTCGGTGAGTACGTCGAAGCGGGAGCCGATCCGTGCGGCGACCTGCTCGACGGTGTGCCGGCCGATGCCTCCGGCGGCCAGTTCGATGGCGAGCGGAATGCCTTCCAGGCGGCGGCAGATCTCGGCGGCGGCCTCGGCGTCGCCCGGTGCGTCGAAGGTGACGTCGGGGTCCGCGGCGCGGGCCCGGTCCCGGAACAGGGTGAGTGCGTCGGCCGCCCCTTCGACCGGCAGCGGTGCCACCTCGATGAGCTGCTCGCCCTTGATGTCGAGGGGCTGTCTGCTGGTGGCGAGCACGGTGAGGCCGGGCGACGTGGTAAGGATCTCGCCGAGCAGATGACCGCAGGAGGGGCGCAGATGTTCGCAGGAGTCGAGGATGAGCAACAGCTGTTTGTCGGTCAGCCATTCACACAGGGCGTCGATGGGCATGCGCAGGGTGTGGTCGGGGAGCCCGACGGCGTCGCACACGGTCGCGACGAGTGGTCCGTCGCCCTGGAGCGGGGAGAGATCCGCCCACCAGGCTCCGTCGCGATGGGCGGGTGCGGCCTGCCGGGCGGCGCGGACCGCGAGTCTGGTCTTGCCGACGCCTCCGGCGCCGACGAGTGTGGTCAGCCGACAGGCACCAAGCATGTGTTCGAGCCGGGCGAGTTCCGCCTTGCGTCCGACAAAGCTCGTTGTCTCCTCGGGAATGTTTCCCACCATGGTCACCGTCACTGTCACTGTCCGGCACGCGGCACGATCGAAACCTGCTCCGCCGGTGGAGTGCCGGGGCGCCCTGCTCCTTCCCCCCGGGCGGCCGGGGCGGGCTGAACCGGCCCGCCGGCCCGTACGGCGCGGGCATGCGCCCATCGCCTGTGCGTACGGGACAGCGGGCCGTGACCGGTCCATGTGGTGGGAGGGGCGCGCCCGGGAGTGTGGGATGTGGCTCACTCCCCGACGGCTGCCCTCAACGTAGTCCTGTCCAGGTCACCTCAGGGAGAACACGGCCACCGTGCGTCCCGGGACGGTGAAGCTTCCCGAACTCCTCTCGTACGAAGCCTTCTTGACAGTAGAATCCGCCCCCGTGGCCTGGACGGGGTGCAGGGCGTAGTCCTTCCCGGCCAGCTCCGCGATCTGCTGGTGCTCGGTGCCGGGGGTCGCGTTGAGGACGATCACCAGTTTTCCGAGCCGCATCGTGATCACGCCGGGCGTCTCGTCCTTCCCGGAGAGCGGGAACGACAGGGCGGACTGCACCTGCTCCGTGGTGGAGAGGTCGAACTCCTTCTCCGTCGTGCGGATGGTGAGCAGGTCCTGGTACGCGGCGGACGCACCGTTGATCTGCGCGCAGCCGGGGCTGAGCGCTGCGGCGGTCAGCAGTGGCTTGGCATACGACCACTTGGACTTGTTGTCGGCTGCCGGGGGAAGTCCGCGGCCGAAGCCGTTGCCGTCCCGGCAGTCCCAGTGCAGTGCGTTGAACCAGTCACCGCTGTCGTACGAGTTGCGGTCCAGGGACTTGGAGCGCAGCAGGTCCGAGCCCGCCTGGGAGAGCGACGGGCCCTGCGAGAGGGTGGCGGTCGCCATCGCCAGGACCTGCATCCTGGCGCGGTCGGCCGCCGAGGTGGCTGCCGGGAGTTTGAAGGCGAGCGCGTCGTACAGCGACTCGTTGTCGTGGGCGTCGGCGTAGGCGAGGGCGTCGCCGGGGACCGCGGCGTATCCGGCGGGGGCCCCGTTGTAGTCGACACCCGAACCCTTGACCGTACGGCCCGAGGAGTCGGTGAAGGTGTAGTCGGCGAGGTTGCCGGTCAGGCCCACCTTGATCAGGTCCTGGTAGTGGAGCAGCCGGGCCTTCTGTTCGGCGCGGGTGCCGTTGGCGGTCGAGGTGTTGGGGTCGGTGTAGAGGCCGCTGGCGAAGCCCTGGACGCCGGGGTCCTCATCGAACGGGCCGCCGCCGCGGACGGCGTCGCGAGCCCGGTCGGAGAAGGTGGCGACGCCGGTGCCGGCCATGTTCTTCTGGGTGGCCTGGACGAAACGGGCGTCGTCGGCGATCTCACCGAAGTTCCAGCCCTCCCCGTACAGGATGATCTTCTTCCCGTCGACGCCGTCCTTGGCCACGGTCAGCGCGTCGAGCGCCTTGCGGACGGCGAGGATGTTCGCCTTCGGGTGGTGGCCCATCAGGTCGAAGCGGAAGCCGTCGACCTTGTACTCCTTGGCCCAGGTGACGATCGAGTCCACGACGAGCTTGCCCATCATGGTGTTCTCGGGCGCGGTGTTGGCGCAGCAGGTGGAGGTGGCGACGGTGCCGTCGTCCAGGAGCCGCTGGTAGTAGCCGGGCACGATCCGGTCGAGGACGGACTTGTCGTCCTGGCCGGAGGCGACGGTGTGGTTGTAGACGACGTCCATGACGGTCCGCAGCCCGGCGCCGTTCAGTCCCTGCACCATCTGCCGGAACTCCACGGTGCGCCCGGTGCCGTTGGGGTCGGAGGCGTACGAGCCCTCGGGGACCGTGTAGTGCAGCGGGTCGTAGCCCCAGTTGAACCCGTCGTTCGCGGCGGCCTTCGCCACGCACGCCTGCTGCTCCTCGGAGTCGGGGGCGTACACGGACAGGTCGCAGGCCGGCTTCTGCTGGGCCGACTTCTTCTCGGGGATGGTGCCGATGTCGAAGGCGGGCAGCAGGTGGACGTAGCTCGTGCCGGAGTCGGCGAGCTCCTTGAGGTGCTTCATCCCGTCCGAGCGGGTGTCGGTGAAGGCGAGATACTCGCCCGGGTGCCTGGACGTGGGGTCCGCGATCGAGAAGTCGCGGATCTGCAGCTCCTGGATCTGGGCGTCCCGCAGCGGGACGGCGGCGGGCTTCTTCAGGCCGGTCCAGCCCTTCGGCGCGAGACCCGGGGCGTCGAGGTCGACGACGAGGCTGCGGGCCGAGTCGGTGGTCAGGGCGGTGGAGTACGGGTCGGTGACCTTGTTGGTGACGATCTTCTGGACGGTGGGCGCCCACACCTTCACCACGTAGCGGTACGGCTTGCCGGTCCACTGCGCGGTGCCGGTGACGGACCAGACTCCGGTGCGGTCGTCGCGCCGCATCGGGATGTTCTTCCCGTCGAGCTCCAGGGCGACGGTCTGCGCGGTGGGAGCCCAGACGGAGAGGGTGGGACGGCCGTGGCCGAAGACCGGGCCGAGCGCCGTGGTGCTCGCGTTCTTCCCGTACAGGTCGTCGAGCACGCCTGCGCTCTGTACGCCGGTGGCGGCGAGCAGAGCGCCGTTGGCGGCGCGCTGGGTGGCGATCAGCTGGCCGCGCAGCGCCTCGCGGACCCTGTCCCGGTCACGCGGGTCGACGGTGAACGCCGGGTAGTCCTTGAGGTGCGGGTACTTCGCCTTCTGGACGTCGGTCAGCGCGGACGGGGTGAGCCGCAGCCACCGGCCCTCGTCGGAGAGCGCCCCGTCGACGACGGAGATCCCGCCGTCCTTCGCGTAGACGAGTTGCTGGCTGGTGGCGTCGCCGGCCTTCACCTTCCACACGACGGTGTCGGAGTCGATCCACTGTGCCTCGGCCTTGGTGAGGTCGGGGGTGGGCACACCGCCGGTCTGCGGCAGCAGATAGCCGGGCTGGCCGGCGATCATCCACACCTCATGGTCGTACGTGGCGATGTCGAGCGACTGGTCGCTGGGGAGGTCCTTCTCGTCGCCCTTGTGAAGGATGTAGCTGAGCGAGGTGGCGCCGTCGGTGAGCGGCACCTCGAAGGTGACGCCGTAGGCGTCCTTCTTCACCGGCTGGAGCGGCTTGGACCAGTCCGTGGGTTCCTTGGCGCCGGTCCAGGTGTGCAGTCCCCAGCCGTCGTAGTCGCCGTCGGCCCGGTGGTAGTGCAGGACGGCCTTCGTCGGGTCCTGCGCGGGGTAGGCGCCCTCGGGGGCCTCGTCGGCCTGGCCGTCCTTGCCCTGCTCGATCCAGACCTGCCCGGTCCTCGCGAGGTCGACGGTGCGCTGCGGCCCGTCGGCGGTGCCGTCCTTCTCGACGGTGTACGGGACGGAGGACACGCCCTCGTCGAGCTTGATCCAGGCGAACGCGCCGTAGGCGTCGCGTCCGGTGAACTCGGCGGACCTGTCGCCCGACTCGATCTGCCAGCCGTCGTAGTCGCCGTCCGCGCGCTTGTAGTGGACGACGGCGTAGTCGCGCTCGACGGCGACGGGCTTTCCGTCCGCCGGGGCCTGTCCCGCGGTCGTCGAGGCGAGGGCGCTCGCGGTGCGTCCGGTGCGGTCGACGACAACGGCCTTGTAGCGAAGCGGTGTTCCCGCCGCCACCTTGCTGTCCAGGTGCTGGGTCACCTTGTACGGGGCGTGGTCGGCGGAGCCGAGGGTGACCCATGTGCCGTTGCCGGTCTGGGCGGCGAAGACGACCCGGTTGAGGGATCCGCCGTCGACATCCGCGGAGATCTCCACGGTGCCGGTGGCTCCGGCGGCGGGTGCCGTCAGCGTGATCGAGGGCTTGGCGGCCGGGGCGCCCAGGCGCTTCTCGGCGCGCAGCACGATGCTGGAGAGGGCGGGCACGGTGACGGTGATCTTCTTGTCGGCGCCGCTGCGGACCGTACCGGAACCGCCGTACAGCGTACGGAAGTTCATGGCGGCCGACGCGGTGGGCAGCTCGACCGTCCTGGCAGCGGTGCCGTTGTTGGTGGCCACGACGTACTCGTTCGACCGCTCGGGGTCCGTCCGCGAGAAGGCGAGGACGGATCCTTCCGCGTACCGCTCGGTCTGGACGCCGTCACGCAGGGCCGGGTTCTTCCTGGTCAGCTCGGAGAGCGCGGCGATGTTCCGGTACAACGGGTGGCCGGTGTCGTACGCGTCGGAGGCGTGCGTACGGTCGGTGCCCAGCTGGTCGTCGTCGAGGTAGTCGGCGGTCTTCGAGGCGAACATCGTCTGGCGGGCGTCCTTGTCGCCGCCCGCGCCGGTGAAGCCCTGCTCGTCGCCGTAGTAGACGACGGGGTTGCCGCGGCTGAGGAACATCACCTCGTTGGCGAGGCGGGCCCGGTCGACCAGCTCGGCGTCGTCGGCCTTCGGGTTGTCCTGCTTCAGGAACGCGCCGATGCGGCCCATGTCGTGGTTGCCGAGGAAGGTCACCTGCTCATAGGCGTTGGCCTTGTCGGTGGTGTACCGGTAGTCGTCGCCGAAGACGGCGGCGAGCTTCGAGGCCGGGGCGCCCTGCGAGGCGTACTGCCGGGCCGCCTCCTGGAACGGGAAGTCGAGCGTCGCGTCGAGCCGGCCCTGGGTGACGTACGGGGAGGTGAGGGCGGTGTCGGCGGAGTAGACCTCGCCGAACATGAAGAAGTCGTCGCGGCCGTGCCGCGCTGCGTAGGTGTCGAGGGCGGTCGCCCACTGGGTCCAGAAGTCCAGGTCGACGTGTTTGACCGTGTCGATCCGGAACCCGTCGATATCGAAGTCGCGGACCCACTTCTCGTAGATCTTCTCCATGCCGGAGACGACCTCGGGACGCTCGGTCCACAGGTCGTCGAGGCCGGAGAAGTCACCGTACGTGGTGGACTCGCCGGCGTAGGTCGAGTCACCGCGGTTGTGGTACATCGTCGGGTCGTTGAGCCAGGCCGGGACCTTCTCCCCGGTGTTCTTCGGCGTGTACGGGAAGGAGTCCGCGTCGACCTTCGCCAGGCCCTTGCTGTCGTCGAACGGGCGGCCGTCCCGGTCGAGGTACGGGTAGGCGCCCTTCGGCCTGTACCCGTACTTCTTCTCGGCGTAGTCGACGGTGTCCGCGGTGTGGTTGGTGATGACGTCGAAGAAGACCTTCATGCCCTTGCCGTGGGCCCTGTCGATCAGTTTCGACAGGTCGGCGTTGGTGCCGAAGTGCGGGTCGACCTGGGTGAAGTCGGTGATCCAGTAGCCGTGGTACCCGGCCGATGCGTCCTTGCCGGTGCCCTGCACGGGGCGGTTCTTGAAGATCGGGGCGAGCCAGATGGCAGTGGTGCCGAGGCCCTTGATGTAGTCGAGCCGGTCCGTCAGGCCCTTGAGATCGCCGCCCTGGTAGAACCCCTTGTCCGTGGGGTCGTAGCCGGTCTCCAGCCGTGAACCGGTGAGCCCGCCGCGGTCGTTGGAGGTGTCTCCGTTCGCGAACCGGTCGGGCATGACGAAGTAGAACTGCTCGCGGGTCAGATCGTGCCGGGCGGACTCGGCGGCGAGCGCCGCGTCCGACGGCGGGCCCGGGGGCCTCGGCGCAGCGGAGGTGGCTGCCGCCGGGACGACGGGTATGAGCGCCGCGCACAGAGCGGCGACGGCTCCCCGTCTGAGGGAGGTACGGGACACGGGTGAGGTCTCCTTGATCGGTGTTGCAGGGGTTCTCGGGGCGGACGGACTCGTGGGGTGGGCCGGGGGGTCGGGGTCCACCAGGGCGTCTCCTCGGACGCCGCAGACTCCCCGACACCGCGGGGAAGCCGCGCCCTTACTGCGTCGTCCTGCGGGGATCGCCCTGGTACACCCCGCCCCGGGGAACCAGGGGCCTCCGGCACTGGACGCCCCCGAGTCGGCGGCGGTACGCCGGGAGGGGACGTATCGGGGCGATCCCCGCAGGGTGACGCAGTAAATGGACGGTTTGCGCACGGTGTCGGGTCTGCGGCACCCGAGGAGACGCCCCAGGCGCACCGCCCCCCGGTTCAGCCCCCGGACCGGGACGACATGGTCAGCCGCCCCGGCCCGGACGCCGGGTTCAGCTTCGCCAGACGTCGCTCGTCAGCGACACCTTGCCCGACGACGGCACCGTCGCCGTGCGGTTGGCGCCGCTCTCCCACGTGACGACGCCGCTCGCGTCCTTGCGGACGTACTTGTACTCGAACGACGTACCGGCGGGCATGCTCACGTCCAGCTTCCAGACCGGGTACGTCGCCGGGTCGAGCTTGAGCGCGCTGTCCGTGTTCCAGTTGCCGAGCGCGGACTGGTTCCCGGTGACGTAGATGTTCTGGCCGAGCTGGGTGGTCGCGTTGACACCGAAGGAGGCGCCGGAGGTACCCGTACCCGGGTCGGTGGTGCCACTGCCGGTGCAGGTACGCGCGTTCACCTGCAGTGCGACAGCCGTGTTCGCGCCGAGCGTCGCGGTGAACTGTCCGGAGCCGTTGACGGTCACCCCGTTGCCGGACTGGACGTCGCAGTAGTTGCCGGCGGGCAGCGACGTCTGGAACGTACGGGTCAGCGACGAGCCCTCGTGGTTGATGGCGACGTACGCCTTCGACCCGCGGCCGAACGCGATCTGGTCCCCGCCGTTGTCCCACCAGTCGGTGACGGCCTCGCCTCGCGCGGTGTTGCGGAAGCCGACCATGGAGGAGATCTGCGGCCAGGCGTGCTGACACTTCCAGCCGTCGCTGTAACAGGCGTTCACCGTGCCGCCGTTGGGCGGTCCCGCGTCCTTGTCGGACCACTCGTAGCCGGAGTGGACGTCGGGCGAGCCGTACGGCCAGGCCAGCATGAAGACGTTGGCGAGGGTGTAGTTGGCGCCGTCCTTGTAGTTCAGGGTGTCGCCGCCGCGCTCGGTGTCGTGGTTGTCGACGAAGACCCCGGCCTTCGAGGACGGCATGAAGCCCCAGCCCTCGCCGAAGTTCTTCAGCTCGGCGAGGTTCTCGTTGTTGAAGACCTGCTTGAGGCTGCGGGCGTAACGGAACTCCTGGACGTCCCCGGTGCCGGTGTACTCGTCGGGCGAGACGGCTTCGCCCGACCCGTAGATCGCCTCCTGCTTCCAGTAGACGCCGGGGTCGGTCAGCCGCGACTTGATGTTGGCGAGGTCGCTCGCGGGCATGTGTTTGGCGGCGTCGATGCGGAAGCCGTCGACGCCGAGCGAGCGCAGGTCGTTGAGGTATCCGGCGATCTTGCCGCGGACGTAGTCCTCACCGGTGTCGAGGTCGGCGAGCCCGACGAGTTCGCAGTTCTGGACGTTGGCCCGGTCCTGGTAGTTGCTGATCTGTGCGGTGCAGTCGTCCATGTCGAACGAGGAGTACAGGCCGGGGTAGTTGTACTTCGTGTACGAGGAGCCGCCGGTGCCGGTGCCCGAGCCGGCCGACATGTGGTTGATGACGGAGTCGGCGACGACCTTGACGCCCGCGCTGTGGCAGGTGCTGACCATGGCGGCGAAGGCGGTACGGTCGCCGAGCCGTCCGGCGATCTTGTAGCTGACCGGCTGGTACGAGGTCCACCACTGGCTCCCCTGGATGTGCTCCTGGGGCGGCGAGACCTGGACGTAGCCGTAGCCGGCCGGGCCGAGGGAGTCCGTGCAGGCCTTGGCGACGGAGTCGAATTTCCACTCGAACATCACGGCGGTGACGTCCTTGTTGCCGGGTGCGGACGCCTGGGCGGGAGTGGCGGTGGGGATGAGGGCGGCGGCGCCGGCTATCAGAGCGAGCGCTGCAGACAGTGGTCTGCGTGCCATGTCTTTCCTCCTGCGGTGGGGGGAAATGCGGGGATGACGGTGCAGCCTCACGTGGCAACGCGCCCTGCCCTCAAGGCTCCTGAAGGTTCTTGCTGCAAGAATGCAAAGCTTGCCGCGGAGCTGACCGTACGAGCCCACCCCATCCGGGTCAACCCCCTGGACACGACCCGCTTACATCCCGCTCACATCGACGAAATCTTGCATTTTTCTTCCTGCAAGGACTTACGCAAAATATTGCGGCACTGTTAAGTTCATCCCGACTCCGGCCCGGTCGGCCGGGGGCCCCGGCACCCCAGGGGTCCCACGCGCCCGGCCGGCCGGGCCGGTCACGGCAAGAGAGGCACCCGGAGTCGCTCACTCCCCGCCGGCCCTGTCCAGGGCCGACTCCCGGTGCCTCTCCTGTGCGTGCCGCTGTGCGTTCGGTCAGGCCGTCACGCGGGACGGACCGCGGCGGTGGACCCCCGTACCACCAGCTCCGGCTGGAACACGTACTCCGTGCGCTGCACGGGACTGCCGCCGATCTCCTCCAGCAGCGCGCCGACCGCGGCCGCCGCCATCGCCTGCACGGGCTGCCGCACCGTCGTCAGCGGCGGATCGGTGAACGCGATGAGCTGCGAGTCGTCGAAGCCGACCACCGACACGTCGCGCGGCACGTCGAGCCCGCGGTCCCGGGCGGCACGCACCACGCCCAGGGCCATCAGGTCGCTGCCGCAGACGATGCCCGTGCACCCCTGGTCGAGCAGCGCCCCGGCCGCCACCTGGCCGCCCTCGACGCTGAACAACGTGGAGCAGACGAGGAGTTCCGCCTCGGCGCGGGGCAGGCCCAGCAGCTTGACGGCGGCGTCGACGAAGCCGTCCCGTTTGCGGCGGGACGGCACATAGCGCTGCGGCCCGATGGCCAAGCCGACCTTGCGGTGGCCGAGTTCGGCGAGATGTCCGACGGCCATCCGCACGGCGGCGGAGTCGTCGGGCGAGACGAAGGGGGCGCTGATCCGCTCGTTGTAGCCGTTGATCAGGACGAACGGCACGCCACGGTCGGTGAGCGCGGCGTACCGGGAGGGGTCGGCCGACAGGTCGGCGTGCAGCCCGGAGAGGAAGACGATGCCGCCGACGCCGCGTTCGACGAGCTGCTCGACGAGCTCGTCCTCGGTGGCGCCGCCGGGCAGTTGGGTGCAGAGCACCGGGGTGTAGCCGTGCCCGGCCAGGACCTGCTCGACGGACTGCGCGAACGCCGGGAAGATCGGGTTGGTGAGCTCGGGGGTCACCAGTCCGATCAGCCCGGCACTGCGCTGCCGCAGCCGTACCGGACGCTCGTAGCCCAGGATGTCGAGCGCCGCGAGCACCCGCTGACGCGTGGTGTCGGCGACGCCCGGCTTGCCGTTGAGGACCCGGCTGACGGTTGCCTCGCTGACCGAGGCCTGACCGGCGATGTCCGAGAGCCTCAGCGCACCGCCGGTCCTGGGCAGAGGGACGGTCACACCGTCCACCACACCGTGGTGTCCGCGGGCAGCTCGATCTCGGCGCCGTCGGTGACGACGGGGCTGCTGGACAGCAGCACCTGGCCGCGGACCGGGATGCGAACCGGCCGGCCGGTCGTGTTGACGGTGCAGACGAAGCCGGGGCGGGCGAAGGCCAGCAGCCCTTCGGGTGCGTCCAGCCACTCCACTGCGGTCCCGGCGCCGAGCCCCGGGTGCACCCGGCGGGCGGCGAGCGCGGCCCGGTACAGCTCCAGTGTCGAGCCGGCCCTGCCGGTCTGGGCCTCGATGCTCAGCTCACCCCAGCTGGCCGGCTGGGGCAGCCAGCTGCCGCCGCTGCCGAAGCCGTAGGAGCTGCCTTCGCGGGTCCACGGGATCGGCACCCGGCAGCCGTCGCGGAATCCGTCCTGGCCGTCGGCGCGGAAGAACGACGGGTCCTGGCGGGCCTCGTCGGGCAGGTCGGTGACGTCGGGCAGGCCGAGTTCCTCGCCCTGGTAGACGTACGCGGAGCCGGGCAGCGCCAGCATCAGCAGGCTGGCGGCGCGGGCCCGGCGCAGGCCCATCCCGCGGTCGCCCGCGGTGCGGATCTGGGTGCCGAGGCCGGGCGGGTTGGCGAACCGGGTGGCGTGCCGGGTGACGTCGTGGTTGGAGAGCACCCAGGTGGTGGGGGCGCCGACCGGGCGCATCGCGTCGAGCGAGACGTCGATGACCTTGCGCAGCTCGGCGGCGTCCCAGTCGGTGGACAGGTACTGGAAGTTGAACGCCTGGTGCATCTCGTCGTGGCGCACATAGTTGGCGGTGCGCTCGACGGTCGGGGTCCAGGCCTCGGCGACGGCGATGCGGTCGCCGGGGTACTCGTCGAGGATGGTGCGCCAGGAGCGGTAGATCTCGTGCACGCCGTCCTGGTCGAAGAACGGCATGACATCGTTTCCGAGCAGCTTGAGCTGGTCGTGGGTGCCGAGGTCGGGCAGGCCCTCGGCCTTGACCAGGCCGTGGGCGACATCGACGCGGAAACCGTCGACGCCCATGTCGAGCCAGAACCGCAGGATCGAGCGGAACTCGTCGGCGACGGCCGGGTGTTCCCAGTTGAAGTCGGGCTGCTCGGGCGCGAACAGGTGGAGGTACCAGTCGCCGGGGGTGCCGTCCGGGTCGGTGGTCCGGGTCCAGGCGGGGCCGCCGAAGATGGACTCCCAGTCGTTGGGCGGCAGTTCGCCGTCCGCGCCCTTGCCCGGGCGGAAGTGGTAGCGCTCGCGCAGTGCGGAGCCGGGGCCCTCGGCGAGGGCGCGCTTGAACCACTCGTGCTGGTCGGAGGAGTGGTTGGGCACCAGGTCGACAATGATCCGCAGGCCGAGGTCGTGGGCGTCCCGGATCAGCGCGTCGGCGTCCAGCAGCGTGCCGAACATCGGGTCGATGGCGCGGTAGTCGGAGACGTCGTAGCCCGCGTCGGCCTGCGGCGACGCGTAGAACGGGCTGAGCCAGACCGCGTCGACGCCGAGGTCCTTGAGGTACGGAAGTCTGTCCCGTACGCCTGCGAGATCGCCCATGCCGTCGCCGTTGCCGTCGGCGAAGCTCCGCGGATAGACCTGGTAGATCACCGCGTCCTGCCACCAGCCGGTGCGGTGGCCCGGAGCAGCGTCGGACGTGCCGGTGGAGGGGGCAGCGAGGTGCTGGGTCATGTCGTCCCTGAGGTGTCTGGGTGGGGAGCGGCGCCGGGACCGGGTCGGGGATCCGGCGCCGCCGTTCCTTGGTGCGTGCGGGTCGTGCTGCTGGGTGCGTCAGCCCTTGACGGCCCCGGCGGACATGCCGGTCACCAGGTGGCGCTGGGCGAAGAGGAAGACCAGGGCCGCGGGTATCGCGATGAGCACGGACGCGGCGGTCATCGGCCCCCACTGGGCTCCGTACTGGTTGACGAACTTCTGCAGCCCGCCGGCGAGCGTGAGGTTCTCGTCGCCGACCATGAAGGCCGAGGCGTATGCAACTTCGCCCCAGGCGGTGATGAAGGAGTAGAACGCGGTGACGGCGAGGCCGGGCTTGGCGAGCGGCAGGATCAGCCGCCAGAACGTGCCGAACGGGGTGAGGCCGTCGACCTGCCCCGACTCGTCGATCTCGCGCGGGATGGTGTCGAAGAAGCCCTTCATCATCCAGGCGCAGAACGGCACCGCGATGGTGAGGTACGTGATGACGAGGCCGGCGGGCTGATTGAGCAGGCCCAGGCTCGACATGATGTTGTAGATCGGCACGATGAGGACGGCGACCGGGAACATCTGGGTGATGAGCAGCGTCCACATCAGCCCGCGCTTGCCGGGGAACCGGAAGCGGCTGACGGCGTAGCCGGTGGTGGCGGAGACGAAGACACCGAGGACGGTGGTGAGCCCGGCGATGACCAGCGAGTTGCCGAACCAGGTCAGGAACTCGGTGTCCTTGATCAGGCCGGTGTAGTTCTCGAAGGTCGTGTCCTTGAAGAAGTCCGTCGTCGTCGCGTACGCGGCGGGCTTCAGCGAGGTCAGCAGGACCCACAGCACGGGGAACACGGCGATCACGGACGCCACGATCAGCGTGAGGTGCAGTCCGACGGAGGCGAGCGGCGAGCGCTCGCCGCGCGGCCGGACCTTGCGGGCCGAGTGGCGCGCGGCCGGGGCGGCGCGGCGGACGGTGGTTGCGGGGGCGGTGGTCACCAGTTATCTCCCTGCGTGCGGAGGACTCGCCGGTAGACCGCGGCGAAGAGCATCAGGAGGACGAGGATCAGCACGCCCCAGGTGGAGGACTGCGCGAAGTCGCGCGGGCTGATCTCGAAGGAGAACTTGTACGCCTGGGTGACCAGGATCTGGGTGGCCTCGCCCGGTCCGCCGCGGGTCAGCAGGAAGATCACCGGGAACATGTTGAACGTCCAGATGGTCGACAGCAGGATCACGGTGGTGGAGACCGGCCGGAGCCCCGGCAGGGTGATGTGGCGGAACCGCTGCCAGGCGGTGGCACCGTCCATCTCGGCGGCCTCGTACTGCTCGCTGGGGATGGACTGCAGACCGCCGAGCAGGGCGACCATCATGAACGGCACGCCGAGCCACACATTGACGGCGATGACGGAGAACTTCGCCCAGGTGGGGTCGTTGAGCCACGGAATACCGTCGACGCCGGCACCGGAGAGGATCTTGTTGAGCAGCCCGCGGTCCTCGTTGTAGAGGAAGCGCCAGGCGAAGACGGAGACGAAGCCGGGGATGGCCCAGGGCAGGATCAGCGCCATCCGGTAGACCGAGCGGCCGGCGATCCGGCGGTTGAGGATGTTGGCCAGGGCCATGCCGAGGACGAACGTGATGCTCACGCAGGAGACCGTCCACACCAGGGTCCACCCGAGCGTGCCGAGGAACTGGTTGCCCGTGAGCGCGTCGGCGTAGTTGTCCAGGCCGACGAACTTGTACGTCGCCGGCATGTGGTTGACGCCGATGGACCGTTCGACGTTGCGCTCATTGGCGTCGGTCAGCGACAGGTAGATGCCGCGGACCAGCGGGTAGCCGATGATCACGCCGATCACGGCGACGACCGGGGCGACCATCGTCCAGGCGTACCAGTGGGTCGACAGAGCCCGCCGGAACCTGCTCGGCGGTGGGGTACCAGTACCGCGGCTCCGGCCGCGGGCGACATTGTCGCCCGCGGCCGTTGCCACCGACTGGCTGGTGTGGACAGCCATCAGTCGGCCTGCCTTTCTCTGGCTACTTCCAGCCCTTGAGGAGCTTGCGGTAGGAGTCACCGGTGGCCTTGGCGGCCTTCTCCGGCGTGGTCTGGCCGGTCAGGACCTTGGTGTACTCGGTGACGAGCGGGGCGAAGAGGCTGCCGGTCTCCGGGATCCAGGGGCGCTCGACGGCGGTCTCGACGACCGGCTTGAAGAAGCCGACGATCTCGTTGTCGACGACGGCTTCCTGCGAGTAGGCGGAGGTACGGGTCGGCAGGAGGTTCAGCTCCTTGGTGACCTGGGCCTGGGTCTTCGTGGACGTCATGTAGTCGACGAAGGCGTAGGAGGCGTCGAGGTTCTTGGAGCCCGCGTAGACGGCCAGGTTGTGACCGCCCTGCGGGGCGCCCTGCCCGGCGGAGCCGGCCGGGACCGGAGCGACGCCCAGGTTGGCCTTGTCCTTGAACTCCGCGCCGGCGTACGTGTCGGCTACGGCCCACGGGCCGTTGATGATCATGGCGACCTTGCCGTCCTTGAAGGACGACTGCATGTTCTCCCAGCCGTCCGTCGCGTCGGTCTTGGCCGCACCGGAGTCGACGAGGTCCTTGACGACCTTCATCGCCTTGACGCCCTCGGGGTTGTCGACGGTGACGGACTTGGTGGACGCGTCGACGAGGTCGCCGCCCTCGCCGTACAGGAAGGACAGGAACCAGTACGCGTCGTCACCGCGCAGGTACAGGCCGGTCTTGCCGGTCTTCTCCTTGATCTTCTTGGAGACGGTCTTCAGCTGGGCGACAGTGGTGGGAACCTCGACGCCGGCCTCCTTGAAGATCTTCTTGTTGTAGAAGATGCCCATGGAGTCGATGACCTGCGGCACCGCGTACGTCTTGCCGTTGTACTTGGTGGAGGCGGCGGCCTGCTTGAGGAAGTCGTCCGCCTTCTGCAGGGCGGGGGTGCCGTCCAGCGGGGCGAGGTAGCCGAGGTCCGCGAACTCGGGGGTCCAGGCGACCTCGGAGCGGATCACGTCGGGCGCACCGGAGCCGGACTGGGCAGCGTTCTTGAACTTGTTCTGCGCCTCGCCGAAGGGCACGTTGACGTACTTGACGTCGACCTTCGGGTGCTGCTTCTCAAAGTCTTCGGCAATCTTCTTGAAGACCTTGTCCTCGCTGCCCACGGTGGAGGTGTCCCACCATGTAACGGTCCCGGAGAGCTCGCCGGAGCTCTTGCTCGAGCCGTCGGACTTGTCATCGCTGCCGCAGGCGGTCGCCGCAAGCGCCAGGGCCGCGACCAGGGCGGTGGCCGTTATGCCACGTCGCATCTGAACTCCTTCAACTGCCGTACCGCTCCATCGCGGCGCCGGGTCGACGAGGAACGTAACAAGGATGAAAGATGGCCGAAAGAGTTTGCGGAAGATTTCTGCAAGCTTCGACGATCGTTACATTCGCGTGTCCTCACGGTTGCCGTCAAGCCTCTTGACGGGAGCGTCTCGCCCCTGACAGGAGAAGGGGCCGGTCGTGAATTCGCAGTGCGACGATCCGATTGCAGCCCGCAGCTCGGCCTCGCAAGACCTTGCAAGATGTTGCGGCGGCACTGCCGATCGGTCCACGGCGGTACGTACCGCCGCCGGTACCGTCGGTCACCGCCACCCTCCGGACAGCACCGCAGTCGCCCGATTCCCGCGCATGGTGGGCAATCCGACACGCGCCCGGTACAGTCCACTCCCATGACCGCACGGCTTGCCGATATCGCAATTCAGGCGGGGGTCAGCGAGGCTACGGTCAGCCGTGTACTGAACGGCAAGCCAGGTGTTGCTGCAGCCACCCGCGAATCCGTCCTCGCCGCGCTCGACGTCCTCGGCTACGAACGGCCGGTACGGCTGCGCAGGCGCAGCGCGGGACTGGTCGGGCTGATCACGCCCGAGCTGGAGAACCCCATCTTCCCGGCGCTCGCCCAGGTCATCGGCCAGGCGCTGACGCGGCAGGGCTACACGCCGGTGCTGGCGACGCAGACCCCCGGCGGTTCCACCGAGGACGAGCTCACCGAGATGCTCGTCGACCGTGGCGTCTCCGGCATCATCTTCGTCTCCGGGCTGCATGCCGACACGTCGGCCGATATGCAGCGATATGAGCAACTGCGCGCCCAGGGTGTGCCCTTCGTGCTGGTCAACGGCTTCTCGCCGAAGGTGCAGGCACCGTTCATCTCGCCCGACGACCGGGCGGCGATGCGGCTCGCGGTGACGCATCTGGTCTCGCTCGGCCATCAGCGGATCGGCCTTGCGGTCGGGCCCAAGCGTTTCGTTCCGGTGCTCCGCAAGATCGAGGGGTTCCGTTCCACCGTGCAGGAGCAGTTGAACCTCACCTCGGACGAGGTGGAGGCGCTGATCCAGCACTCGCTGTTCACGCTGGAGGGCGGCCAGGCGGCCGCCTCGGCGCTGATAGAGCGCGGGTGCACGGCGGTGGTGTGCGCGAGCGACATGATGGCGCTGGGTGCGATCCGGGCCGCGCGCCGGCTGTCGATGGAGGTGCCGCGCGACCTGTCGGTCGTCGGCTACGACGATTCGCCGCTCATAGCGTTCACCGATCCGCCGCTGACCACGATCCGTCAGCCGGTGACGGCGATGGGCCAGGCCGCCGTGCGCACCCTGCTCGAGGAGATCGGCGGCACACCGGCCCCGCACAGCGAGTTCGTCTTCATGCCGGAGTTGGTCGTCCGCGGTTCGACGGCCGCGGGCCCCGGCCCCCATCCGGCCTCTGCTTCCGGAACGGAGTCAGGGGCGCACGCGCGCCTGTAGCGGGCATGATGTGCAACCGGAACCCGACCGGAGGATGATCGGGAAGTGGGACGCAACTGAAAGAATCGACGCCTATGGGTGAAGTGAGCGTGAAGTCACAGGACGGCCGACCGGCGGCCACCCCGTCACCCATCGCGGACGAGGCGGCTCCCGAGGTGCAGCGGAACGACAGGCTGGCACGGCTGCGTTCGCTGCGGTACCCACGTCGGCCGCGCATCTATTTCGAAGTCCTGCTGATCGCGGTGAGTTACTGGGTCTACTCGCTGGTGCGCAACGCCGTCCCCGAGCAGAAGGCCGCGGCACTCAGCAACGCGGACTGGCTCTGGTCGGTGGAGAAGTACCTGGGCATCGCCGTCGAGCAGTCGGTCAACCACACGGTGAACTCCGTGACATGGCTGATCGTCTCGATGAACTACTACTACGCGACGCTGCACTTCGTCGTCACCATCGGTGTGCTGATGTGGCTGTTCCGTCGCCATCCCGGACGTTACGCGGCAGCGCGCCTGGTGCTGTTCGCGACCACGGGCGTCGCGCTGCTCGGGTACTACCTGTATCCGCTGGCGCCACCGCGCCTGATGAACGGCGGCCACTTCATCGACACCGTGCTGGTGCACCACACCTGGGGCTCGATGGCCTCGGGCAACTTCAAGAACATGTCGAACCAGTACGCGGCGATGCCGTCGATGCATATCGGCTGGTCGCTGTGGTGCGGCCTGACCATCTACGCGCTGGCGTCGGCGCCGTGGGCACGCATCGCGGGCCTGCTGTACCCGGCGACCACACTGATCGTGATCGTGTCGACCGCCAACCACTTCTGGCTGGACGCGGTGGGCGGCATGACCTGCCTGGCGTTCGGTTACGCGGTGTCGTTCGCCTGGTACGGGGCGCTGCCGCACCACCTTCAGAAGCGGGTCACGCGCCCTGCCGGGGCCAGACTCTCGGCGCTCGGCCCGGGAGCGCCGATCAGGGTCGGGCAGCCGGCCGCGGAGGCACCGGTGCGCCGGTAACCGGCTTTCTCCCTCGAATCACCGGACGGGCAGACATGGCCGCCCGGCCTCGAAATTGCCGCCTGCCGTGGTTCGTCGACGCCCTCACGCCCCGTAGAACAGCTCATCCACCACCGCCCGCGCCCGCCGGGTGATCCGCCGGTAGTCGTCGAGCATGTCGCCGACATGACCCGGTTCGTATCCGAGATAGCGCCCCACGGCCGTCAGCTCGCGCGGGCCGGACGGGAAGGTGTCCCCGGGGCGGCCGCGTACCAGCATCACCGCGTTGCGGACCCGCGTGGCGAGCACCCAGGCCTCGTCCAGGGTCTGCGCGTCCTCGGCCGAGATCAGTTCGGCCGCACACGCGGCTGCCAGCGCCTCGCGGGTGCGGGTCGTGCGCAGGCCGGGTTCCACCCAGCCGTGCTGCATCTGCATCAGCTGGACCGTCCACTCGACGTCGCTCAGCCCGCCGCGCCCCAGTTTCGTGTGGAGCGTCGGGTCGGCGCCGCGTGGCATCCGCTCGGACTCCATCCGGGCCTTGAGGCGGCGGATCTCGCGGACCGCGTCCTCCCCCAGCCCCTCCATCGGGTAGCGCAGCGGGGCGATCAGCTCGATGAATTCGCTGCCGAGGTCCTCGTCGCCCGCCATCGGTTCGGCGCGCAGCAGGGCCTGGCTCTCCCAGACCAGCGACCACCGCCGGTAGTACGCCTCGTACGACTTCAGCGTCCGGACCAGCGGGCCGCTCTTGCCCTCCGGCCGCAGATCCACGTCGATCATCAGCGGCGGATCGGCGGTGGGCAGCTGCAACAGCCTGCGCATCTCGCCGACGACGGTGTTGGCGGCCCGGGCGGCCTCCTGTTCGTCGACGCCCTCGCGCGGCGCGTGCACGAACAGGACGTCGGCGTCGGAGCCGTAACCGAGTTCGTGGCCGCCGAACCGCCCCATACCGATGACCGCGAACCGGGTGGGGAGGGTGTCGCCCCACTGTTCGCGTACGGCGGCCCGCAGCGCGCCCGCGAGTGTGACGGCGTTCAGATCGGTGACCGCGTTGCCGACCCGGTCGACGAGTGCGCCGGGGTCGGGTTCGGCGGGGTTCTCCTCCGTGCCGTACGAGCCGATGAGGTCCGCGGCCGTCGTACGGAACAGTTCGCGCCGGCGCACCCCGCGGACCACCGCGACCGCGGACTCGGCGCCGTCCGCCCGCCCCACCGCGGCGAGCACCTCCTGCTCCAGATGGGTGCGGCTGCGCGGCTTCAGCCCCTGCGGATCGCCGAGGATCGCCACCGCCTCGGGGGCCCGCAGCAGCAGGTCGGGGGCGAGCCGGCCGGCCGACAGGACGCGGGCGAGGTTCTCCGCGGCCGCGCCCTCGTCGCGCAGCAGCCGCAGGTACCAGGGGGTCTTGCCGAGCGCGTCGGACACCTTGCGGAAGCCGAGGAGCCCGGCGTCCGGGTCGGCGGAGTCCGCGAACCAGCCGAGCAGCACCGGCAGCAGGGTGCGCTGGATGGCGGCCTTGCGGGAGACCCCGGACGACAGCGCCTCCAGGTGCCGGAGCGCGGCGGCCGGATCGGCGTACCCGAGCGCTTCCAGCCGGTGCCCGGCGGCCTTCGCGCTGAGCCGGGTCTCGCCGGGCGCGAGCTGGGCGACCGCGTCCAGCAGCGGCCGGTAGAACAGCTTCTCGTGCAGCCGCCGCACCACGGACGCGTGCCGCTTCCACTCCTGGTTGAGCTCCGTGAGGGGGTCCGTACGCATCCCGAGGGAGCGCCCGAGCCGGCGCAGATCCGCCTCGTCCTCGGGGACGAGGTGGGTGCGGCGCAGCCGGTACAGCTGGATGCGGTGCTCCATGGCGCGCAGGAAGCGGTACGCGTCGTCGAGCTGCGCGGCGTCCACCCGCCCGACGTAACCGCCCTGGGCGAGCGCCCGCAGGGCCTCCAGGGTCGAGCCGCTGTGCAGGGAGGCGTCGCTGCGGCCGTGCACGAGCTGGAGCAGCTGTACGGCGAACTCGACATCCCGCAGTCCACCGGGTCCCAGCTTGATCTCCCGGTCGACACGGTCGGCGGGGATATTGTCGACGACGCGGCGGCGCATCTTCTGTACGTCGCCGACGAAGTTCTCCCGGTCCGCGGCCTGCCACACCAGCGGCGAGACGGCGTCGACGTACTCCGCGCCCAGCTCCGGGTCGCCGGCCACCGGCCGGGCCTTGAGCAGCGCCTGGAACTCCCACGTCTTGGCCCAGCGCTGGTAGTAGGCGAGATGCGAGGACAGTGTCCGTACGAGCGGCCCGTTGCGCCCCTCCGGGCGGAGGTTGGCGTCGACCGGCCAGATGGTGCCCTCGACGGTCGTGTCCGAACAGATCCGCATCATGTGCGCCGCCAGTCGGGTGGCGCCCTGCACGGCCCTGCTCTCCTCGGCGCCGTCGAACGGTTCCGCCACGAAGATCACGTCGACGTCGGAGACGTAGTTCAGTTCGTGGCCGCCGCACTTGCCCATCGCGATGACCGCCAGGCGGCACACGGCGGCGTCCTCGGGGGCCGCCGTGCGGGCGATGGCGAGCGCCGCGCGCAGCGTCGCGGTCGCCAGATCGGCGAGTTCGGCGGCGGTCTCGGCGACATCCGTCGTACCGCACACATCACGGGCCGCTATGGCCAGCAGGCACCGGCGGTAGGCGACGCGCAGCGAGTCAGGATCGCCGGCCCGGGCGAGCTCGTGCTCGAACTCGGCCACCCCGGGGTGCAGATCGGTGGCCTCGTACGTGACGAGCGCGTGCCAGTCGCGGGGGTGGCGCGCCAGATGGTCGCCGAGCGCCTCGGACGCCCCGAGCACCCCGAGCAGCCGGTCCCGCAGCGGCTTGGCGGTGATGAGCGTGTCCAGCAGGACCCGCCGCTCGTCGGCCTCCACGGCCTCCACCAGCCGGACGAGCCCTTTCAGCGCCAGATCGGGGTCGGCGGTCGCCCCGAGCGCGTCGAGCAGGACCGAGTCGGTGCGTACGGTCGACAGAGCCGGCAGGTCCAGCAGCCGTTCGGCGGCGGACGGGTCGGTGAAACCGTGCCGCAGCAGCCTGGTGAACGTACTGCTTCTGCGCCCCGGCACCGTCGTCATTCCGTGCTCTCCTGCTCGCCGCCCGATCACTTTCCAGCTTTCCGAGCCTAGCCCCGCGCCGATGAATTCGGAGCGGGTGCGCGGTCCACACTTCGCAGACACGATCGCTTTCAGGACCCGCTCAGGAGGAGGTCACCGTGTCCGTACACCAGCCCGTCGCCGACGGACGAGGCGCGGCTGACCCGGCTGGCCGAACTCTGGGAGGCGAAGTACCGCGCGGACTGGCACTTCGAGGTCCGCGCGGGCGCGTTCGCCAGCGCTGCGGGGGACCGCGCGGAGGTGTTCGAGGTGGTCCCGCGCACGGCGTTCGGCTTCGGCAAGGGCGAACCGTACAGCCAGACCCGCTGGCGCTTCGGCTGAACGGTGTCCGGTGCGGTGTGCCGGGCCCGTACCACCGCCGCCCCCGCGAAGCCTGCCGACGCGGATCCGCACTGCGGCTGAGCGGGGGCCGCTCAGCCGCCCCGGGCGGACTACCTGCCGTCCCCGGTACCGGGCCTGGTGCCGATGACGACGGTCGCGTACAGCTCGTCGGAGGTGACCACCCGCGCACTCAGTCCGCTCCGGGCGACGGTCTCCTCGGCCCGTGCCGCCTGCCGTTCGCTCGTCTCGACCAGCAGATGTCCGCCCGGCGCCAGCCACTGAGGCGCTTCGGCGGTCACTCTGCGCAGTACATCGAGCCCGTCGCCTCCACCGTCGAGCGCCACCCTCGGTTCATGGACCCGGGCCTCCGCGGGCAGGAGTTCGACGTCCTCGCTGGGGACGTACGGCACATTGGCGAGCAGAATCCCGACGCGCCCGCGCAGCGAGGCGGGCAGCGGTTCGAAGAGGTCGCCCTCGTACACCTCTCCCGCACCGGCGACATTGCGACGCGCGCACCGCACCGCGGCGGGTTCGACATCGCTGGAGTGCAGCTCGACCCGGTCCAGGGCGGCGGCGAGCGCGGCGCCCAGCGCACCCGAACCGCAGCACAGATCGACGACGACGGCGGGTCCGTCCGCGGGACGGGTGAGGCCGATGGCCTGGTCGACGAGGAATTCGGTACGGCGCCGGGGAACGAAGACACCGGGGTCCACAGCGATCCGCAGACCGCGGAACTCGGCCCAGCCGAGGACGTGTTCGAGGGGAAGTCCGGCTGCCCGCCGGTCCACCATGACGGCGAGCTCGGCCGGGTCCGCGGCCGTGGAGAGGATCAACTCCGCCTCGTCCTCGGCGAATACACAGCCGGCGGCGCGAAGTCTGGTGACGATGACGGAGTAAGGGAGCGGTGTCGAGGAAAGCGACATGGAGCGGAGCCTTTCGGGATGCCGATGGGTGCTCCGCGGTCCGCCTATACCGGTCCGACCACGCAATCGCGAGAGGTGAGCACCCAGCCTGATACAGCGGTAATGGGTCTCACCTCCTCGGTATGTCCCCGTGCTGGGGTCGGCAACACTACCGGAATCGAGTCCCGGTGCCTGCCACGGGCCGGACGCCTGGACGGCCGGTCATGAACGGCGGCCGCCACCGCCGTCGAGGAACCGGTTGTGGACCGCCGCCGAGGTGTTGTTCGCGCGGGTGTGCCGGATCGCTTCGCGGGCCTGCCGCTCGATCTCCTGCCCGTCGAAGTTCTCGGTCCTGCGCCGCGCCTTCAGCTGCAGCCTGACGACGAGCGCGACGATCAGCGCCAGCAGCCCACCGAGCAGCACCAACACGCTTGCCATGAATCCCCCCGGATCCGGGCCCACACCCCTGCCCTGGCCGCATTGTCGCCCGCAGGACACACCTCGTCCAGAGTCCCCGGCCGGTCCCGGGCCGGTCCCGCGCGTTCCCGCAGCGGCCGGGCTGCTTCCGCCCGATCCGCCTGCTTCGCAACGGACGGCCCGCAGACTGCCCAGGGCGAGCAAGACGACTTCGGGCCGACGGTACGAGACCGTCGGCCCGAAGCCACATACGTTTTCAAACCAATGCTGACCTGGTCCTACAGCACCGGCAGCAGTGCCTTCAGCTCGAAGGCCGTGACCTCGCTGCGGTACTCCTCCCACTCCTGCTTCTTGTTGCGCAGGAAGAAGTCGAAGACGTGCTCACCGAGCGTCTCGGCGACCAGTTCGCTCTTCTCCATCAGTGAGATCGCCTCGCCCAGGTTCTGAGGCAGCGGCTCGATGCCCATCGCGCGGCGCTCGGCGTCGGACAGCGCCCAGACGTCGTCGTCGGCGCCGGCCGGGAGTTCGTACCCCTCCTCGATGCCCTTGAGGCCCGCGGCGAGCAGCACCGCGTAGGTCAGGTAGGGGTTGGCGCCGGAGTCGATGGAACGGACCTCGACGCGCGCCGAACCGGTCTTCCCGGGCTTGTACATCGGGACGCGGATCAGGGCGGAGCGGTTGTTGTGGCCCCAGCAGATGTACGAGGGGGCCTCGCCGCCGGCGCCCGCGGCGCGGGCCGAGCCGCCCCAGATGCGCTTGTACGAGTTGACCCACTGGTTCGTCACGGCGGAGATCTCCGCGGCGTGCTTGAGCAGGCCCGCGATGAAGGAGCGGCCGACCTTGGACAGCTGGTACTCGGCGCCCGACTCGTAGAACGCGTTGCGGTCGCCCTCGAAGAGGGAGAGGTGGGTGTGCATACCGGAGCCGGGGAACTCCGAGAACGGCTTCGGCATGAAGGTCGCCTGCACGCCCTGCTCCAGCGCGACCTGCTTCATGACCAGACGGAACGTCATGATGTTGTCGGCGGTGGAGAGCGCGTCCGCGTACCGCAGGTCGATCTCCTGCTGGCCGGGAGCGCCCTCGTGGTGGCTGAACTCGACCGAGATGCCCATGGATTCGAGCATGGTGATCGCCTGTCGGCGGAAGTCCATGCCGACGTTCTGCGGGGTGTGGTCGAAGTAGCCGGAGCTGTCGGCGGGGGTGGGCCGGCTGCCGTCGACCGGCTTGTTCTTGAGCAGGAAGAACTCGATCTCCGGGTGGGTGTAGAAGGTGAAACCCAGGTCTGAGGTCTTGGCGAGAATGCGCTTGAGTACATAGCGCGGGTCGGCGAAGGACGGCGAGCCGTCGGGCATCAGGATGTCGCAGAACATCCGCGCGGTGCCGGGGGCCTCCGCACGCCAGGGCAGGATCTGGAAGGTGCCGGGGTCCGGCTTGGCGATCATGTCGGACTCGTAGACCCGGGCAAAGCCCTCGATGGCCGATCCGTCGAAGCCGATGCCCTCGTCGAACGCCTGCTCCAGCTCGGCGGGCGCCACGGCAACGGACTTGAGGTAGCCGAGCACATCGGTGAACCACAGGCGCACGAAGCGGATGTCGCGCTCCTCGAGTGTCCTGAGGACGAATTCCTGCTGCTTGTCCATAGCCACATCCTTGCAGTTCAGACGGTCTGTGCACCACCGCCCGGGGTAGGGGACAGACTCCAGTATCACGACCCGGGATTTCACCCAGATTACGCACTCGACGTGAGATGGAGCACTCGGCCACCCACTACGATCTGCGCCCATGGAACCGAAGGGGTGGAGCGGCCTCGCAACTGCCCCGTGCGTACCGGATTCCTGACCTGTTCCTGCCCCCTCCCCTTCGCAGAAGGACCTGACGACATGAGCTTCGACCGCAGGACCCGCATAGAGCAGATGCGCAACGCCGACCGGGCGCGTGACCGCCGCAACCGTGTCCTGGCCATAGGGCTGAGCATCGTCGTCGTCGCAGGTCTGGTCGGCTTCGGTACGTCCGTGCTGCTGGACAAGTCCGAGGCCGCGGACAAGAAGCAGGCGGACGCGGCGCAGGACGCGAAGGCGGCCGCGACGGAGAAGGAGAAGCTGGCCTCCGAGCCGATCAAGGGGCTGAAGACGTGGGACGCGAAGAAGCTGACCCGTAACCACGTCACCAAGACCGTGACGTACCCGATGAAGCCTCCGGTCGGCGGTGACCACAGCCCCGTTTGGATGAACTGCGACGGCGAGGTATACAAAAAGGCGATCCCCGACATGAGCGCCGTGCACGCGCTGGAGCACGGTTCGGTGTGGGTGACGTACACGGACAAGGCGTCGGACGCCGATGTCGCCGCGCTCGCGGAGCGGGTCGGGAAGACGCCGTACTCGCTGATGAGTCCGTATCAGGACCAGGCCGGCACGATCACACTGAGCGCCTGGGGCAACCAGGTCACCGTGGACAGCGCCGACGACCGGCGGGTGGACCAGTTCTTCGCCAAGTTCGTGCAGGGGGCACAGACACCTGAGCCGGGTGCCGCGTGCACGGGCGGACTGGCGCAGTGACCGCTGCGCGAGGTGCCCGCCGCACCCAGTGGGCGGCGGGCTCCGCCGTCGCGCTCGCGCTGCTCTTCGCGGCCGTGGCGACGGTCGCCGCGGCGCGGGGCGACACGGCGGACGGGACGCAGCCGCAAGCCGCCTCGGCGGCGGTCCGGGCGCCCGCCACCGATTCGGCCGACGCCGGGTTCGCGCGCGACATGGCGGTCCACCATCAGCAGGCGGTGGAGATGTCCTTCATCGTGCGTGACCGTACGCAGGACGAGGAGGTACGCCGCTTCGCGTACGACATCGCCAACACGCAGGCCAATCAGCGGGGCATGCTGCTCGGCTGGCTGGATCTGTGGGAACTACCGAAGGTGGCCGACGCCGGGCAGGAGCCGATGGCGTGGATGGCGACCCACGGTGACGATGAGCACAGCGCGGCCGACGGCCACGACATGGCCGGTATGGGTGACATGACGGCCGGGTCGGGCAGTGGGTTCACGGCGCACGACGGGGCTCTGATGCCCGGCATGGCCACCCGGACGGAGCTCGACCGGCTGAGGAAGGCCGACGGCAAGCAGGCCGAGATCCTCTACCTCCAGCTGATGACCGACCACCACAAGGGCGGCGTCGCCATGGCGCGCGGCTGCGCCGAGCTCTGCACGGTGAAAACGGAGAGACGGCTCGCCCAGGGCATGGTCGAGGCCCAGCAGTCCGAGCTGGACGCGATGGCGCAGATGCTGTCGGCGCGCGGGGCCGAGCCCAGGTAGTCACCGGTCCCCCGGCGCCCGTGGCGCCGGGGGATGCACCCGAATGAGTGACACCGGTCGCGTAACCCGAACGGCCGCATGACGATGGTTCTCTCGGGGTCGTAATGGCATGCCCACCGGCACCAGGAGGAATCCCCATGACCACCGCCAAGGACATCATGCACACCGGGGCCCAGTGGATCCCGGCGCACGAAACGCTCGACCGGGCCGCCCAGCTGATGCGCGAGCACAACGTCGGTGCTCTGCCCATCTCGGCCAGCGGCGAGCAGGACCGGATGATCGGCATCCTCACGGACCGCGACATCGTGCTCGACTGCGTGGCAGTGGGCCACGATCCGTCGAAGGTGACGGCCGGTGACCTCGCCCAGGGCACGCCCCGCTGGATCGACGCCGACGCGGGCGTGGACCAGGTCCTGGAGGAAATGCAGAGCAATCGAATCCGCCGGCTTCCCGTGGTCGAGAACAAGAAGCTGATCGGCATGATCAGCGAGGCGGATCTGGCGCAGCACCTCTCCGAGGACCAGATCGCGCTCTGGGTCGAGAAGGTCTACGCCCCGAGCTGACCGACCGGCGGCCCGGCGCCCGGTACGACGGGGGGTGTCGGGCCGCCGTGCGGGGTATACCCGGCGGGGGTAGTGTGCTCGACATGGGCCCGAAGAGGAGTGCGACGTACGGACAGTTGTTGCTGTTCGCTGCGCTGCTGTTCGGGATTTTCACCATGCATACCGTCGGGCATCCGACGGGACACCACGGCCGGAACAGCGTGGTGTCGATGGACAGCGGGCCTCACGGGGCACGCTCAGTGGCTGAGCCCTCGCCCGGGCACGCCTCCGTCCTGCCCGCGCCGACGGGCGACGGCATGGACCTCATGGGGGTCTGTCTCGCGGTGCTGGGCGCCTGGGGTGTCACCCTGCTGGCCGTCTGGCTGATGGCGCTGCGGCCCGCGGATCATCTCCTCCGGGCCGCCGGGGCGCCGCTGTTGCGCTTCCTGTGGTCTTTTTCCCCACCCGCAATGACTGCGCACGGCAGGTCGTCGGTGCTGCGGATATAAGGAGCGGCGCGCTCCGCATCCCTCCCCAGCACCCCGACGACACTATGAGGTGTACCCAGTCATGCGCACTCAGCACACTCGACGCGCCGTGCTCGGCGCCGGAATCGCCCTGGCCGGAACGGGAGTTCTGGCTGCCTGCTCCAGCGGCAAGGACGTGGACAAGCCCCTCGCGAACCCCGGCGGCATGAACCACGACGACATGACCCGGAAGCCGTCGTCCCCGGTGAAGAGCCACGGTGAGTACGTTTCGCCCAACGGCGAGGAGGTCGCGGCAGTCGAGGCCAAGCGGGGCTCCGGTCCCGTACGGAAGTTCCACCTCACCGCCACCCCGGCCCGCCTCGATCTGGGCGGCGGTCTCACCGTCCCCTCCTGGGCGTACGGGGACCGGCTGCCCGGCAAAGAGATTCGGATCACCGCGGGCGACACTCTGGCCGTCACCCTCGCCAACCACCTGCCGACGTCGACCACGCTGCACTGGCACGGCCTCCATGTGCGCAACGACATGGACGGCGTTCCCGGTCTGACACAGCCGGGCGTCAAGGCGGGCGCGGAGTTCGCGTACCGCTTCGCGGTGCGACAGACGGGGACGTACTGGTTCCATCCACACGTGGGCGTGCAGCAGGACCGTGGCCTGTACGCTCCGCTGATCGTCGAGGACCCGAAGGAGCCCCTGTCGTACGACAGGGAGTGGGTCGTCATGCTCGACGACTGGGTCGACGGGGTGGGGGGTTCCACGCCGGACGCGGTGCTCAACGAGCTCTCCCACGGTATGGGCAGCATGGAGGGAATGAATCACGGGTCCTCCGGGTCCGATGACAAGTCCGGTTCCCGGTCCGGGCCCTCGCGGGTGCTGATGGACGCCAGGAGCGAACTGCTCCGCGGCGCCGCGACCGATGTCGCCTACCCGCACTACCTGATCAACGGCCGCATCCCGAAGGACCCGAGCACATTCACCGCGAAGCCCGGCGACCGGATCCGGGTGCGCATCATCAACGCGGGCGGCGACACCCCCTTCCGCGTCGCGCTCGGCGGCCACCGGATGACCATCACGCACGCGGACGGCTTCCCGGTCCGGCACACCACCACGGACGCACTGCTGCTGGGCATGGGCGAGCGGTACGACGTGCTGGTCACCGCCGGGGACGGGGTGTTCCCGCTGACGGCGGTCGCCGAGGGGAGGAACATGTCGGCGCTGGCCCTGCTCCGTACCGGCGGTGGCGCGGCGCCGAAGGCCTCCGTATGGCCGAAGGAGCTGAACGGGCAGCTGGTGTCGGCCCCCGAGCTGAAGGCGGACAAGTCCGTGGCACTGGCCGCCCGGGAGCCCGACCGGACGATCCGGATCAAGCTGACCGGCAGCATGAGGGCGTTCGACTGGGGTTTCGACCACAGGAGGTACGACCCCGATTGGCGCCATCCGGTCAAGGCGGGCGAGCGGGTCCGGCTGGAGTTCTACAACATCACGGAGATGTGGCACCCGATCCACCTGCACGGGCACACGTTCGCGCTCGCGGGATCTGCGGGACCGCGTTCGGTGCTCGACAGGGCTCCCGGGGCGCGCAAGGACACGGCGGTCGTCCTGCCGAACAGCTCGGTGGCCGTGGAGTTCGACGCGGACAACCCGGGGCTGTGGATGCTCCACTGCCACAACGTCTACCACTCGAACGCGAACATGATGACGGTCCTCGGCTACCGCCGCTGACCCGGCCCCGGCGGGCCGCGGCTGCGGTGGAGCGGCCCGCCAGGACATCGCGTCAGAAAGACGATTAGACTGAGCCGCGTGCCTCAACTACGCCTCGCACTCAATCAGATCGACTCGACCGTCGGTGACCTCGCCGGCAATGCCGAGGCGATCGTCCACTGGACCCGGCACTCCGCCGAACAGGGCGCCCATCTGGTGGCATTCCCCGAGATGGTGCTGACCGGTTACCCCGTCGAGGACCTGGCCCTGCGGCCGTCCTTCGTCGAGGCGTCGCGGGAAGCGCTGCGTGCGCTCGCCGCCCGTCTCGACGCGGAGGGCTTCGGGGAGCTGCCCGTCGTGGTCGGATATCTCGACCGTTCCGAGAAGGCCCAGCCGCGCTACGGCCAGCCCGCCGGGGCGCCGCAGAACGCCGCCGCGGTGCTGCACCGCGGGAAGGTCGCCCTGAGCTTCGCCAAACACCACCTGCCCAACTACGGCGTCTTCGACGAGTTCCGGTACTTCGTGCCGGGCGACTCGATGCCCGTCATGCGGGTCCACGGTGTCGATGTGGCGCTCGCGATCTGCGAGGACCTCTGGCAGGACGGCGGCCGCGTGCCGGCCGCCCGGGCCGCCGGGGCCGGGCTGCTGCTGTCGATCAACGCCTCGCCGTACGAGCGGGACAAGGACGACACCCGGCTGGCACTGGTCCGCAAGCGGGCCCAGGAGGCCGGCTGCACCACCGCCTATCTGGCGATGATCGGCGGCCAGGACGAGCTGGTCTTCGACGGCGACTCGATCGTCGTCGACAAGAACGGCGAGGTGATCGCCCGGGCCCCGCAGTTCGCCGAGGGCAGCGTCGTCCTCGACCTGGACCTGCCGGCTGCCGCGCCCGAGGCGCCGTCCGGGGTGGTCAACGACGGTCTGCGGATCGACCATGTCGTCCTCTCCGACAAGCCCGTCCCGGCGTACGAGGCCGAGCTGACCGGCGGCTATGCCGAGCGGCTCGACGACGACGAGGAGCTGTACTCCGCACTCGTCGTGGGATTGCGCGCGTACGCCGCGAAGAACGGTTTCAGCAGTGTGCTGATCGGGCTCTCCGGCGGGATCGACTCGGCACTCGTCGCCGCCATCGCGTGCGATGCGCTGGGTGCGCAGAACGTGTACGGGATCTCGATGCCGTCGAAGTACTCCTCGGACCACTCCAAGGGCGACGCGGCGGAGCTGGCGCGGCGCACCGGGCTGAACTTCCGCACCGTGCCGATCGAGCCGATGTTCGACGCGTACATGGAGTCGCTGGGGCTCACCGGTCTCGCCGAGGAGAACCTGCAGTCGCGGCTGCGCGGCACGATGCTGATGGCCGTCTCCAACCAGGAGGGCCAGATCGTCCTGGCGCCGGGCAACAAGTCGGAGCTGGCGGTCGGCTACTCGACGCTGTACGGGGACTCCGTCGGCGCGTACGGGCCGATCAAGGACGTCTACAAGACGTCGATCTTCCGCCTGGCGAAGTGGCGCAACCGGGCCGCGGAGGAACGCGGCCGGACGCCGCCGATCCCGGAGGCCTCCATCACCAAGCCTCCCAGCGCCGAGCTGCGGCCGGACCAGGTCGACACGGACTCGCTGCCCGACTACGACGTACTGGACCGGATCCTGGAGATGTACGTCGACCGGGACCTGGGGCTGGACACCATCGTGGCAGCCGGGTTCGACGAAGCGCTGGTGACGAAGACGCTGCGGCTGGTGGACACGGCGGAGTACAAGCGGCGGCAGTACCCGCCGGGTACGAAGATCTCGGCCAAGGGGTTCGGCAAGGACCGGCGGCTGCCGATCACGAATCGGTGGCGCGAGTCGGGGTGAACGGAGCGGGGCGGGCCGGTTTCGATGAGAGCCGGGCCGCCCCGGCAGCCGTTTCGTCCTCACCCCATGGCCCGAAGGGCATGGGGGACCCCCTCGAAGGACTTGACCCGGGCCGGGCGCCGCCCTCAGGCCACGTCCGCGTGGCACCCGTCCCGCGCACCCCGCGTACCCGCGCCGGCCACCACCCGGGACTCGCCCGGCCCGCCACGGTCCAGCACGCCCGCCGTGACCGCCACTGCCAGGCCCGCCACCGTCAGGACCGCGCCCACCAGCGCCGGGGACGTCCAGCCCCAGCCCGCCGCGATCGCGGCGCCGCCCAGCCAGGCGCCGCCCGCATTGGCGAGGTTGAACGCCGAGTGGTTGGAGGCGGAGGCCAGCGTCGGGGCGTCCTTCGCCTTCTTCATGACGAGCATCTGCAGCGGCGTCGTGGTCATGAACCCGACTCCGCCGAGCAGGACGACCATCACCAGCGCCGCCCACTTCATCTGCACGGCGAACGGGAAGACCACCAGGACCACCGCAAGTGCGGTCAGGGAGCCGTACAGCGTGGGCCGCAGCGCGCGGTCGGTCAGGGGTCCGGCGGCGAGTGCGCCGAGTGTCATGCCGATACCGAACAGCGCCAGCACCAGCGTCACCGAGGACTCGCCGAAGCCCATCGCCTCGGTCGTCATGGCCGACAGGTACGAGTAGACGGCGAAGACCCCGGCGAAGCCGAGGACGGCGGTGAGCAGGCCGAGCAGCACCTGCCGGTTGCCGAGGGCGCGCAGTTCGCGGCCGAGGCCCTGCTGCGCGTCGACCGGTATGTGCGGAACGAGCCGGCCGAGCGCGGCCATCGAGCCGAGCCCGATCACCCCGACGACCAGGAAGGTCGCGCGCCAGCCGAGGTGCTGACCGAGCAGCGTGGCCGCCGGTACGCCGACGATGTTGGCGACGGTGAGGCCGAGGAACATCGTCGCGACGCCCCTCGCCTGCCGCCCCTCGCCGACCAGCCGCGCGGCGACGACCGCGCCGACGCCGAAGAACGCGCCGTGCGGCAGCCCGGCGAGGAACCGGCCGGCGACCAGCCAGCCGAAGCCGGGGGCGAGCGCGGAGGCGAGGTTGCCGAGGGTGAACAGCGCCATCAGCAGCAGGAGCATCCGCTTGCGCGGGACCCGGGAGCCGACGGCGGTGAGCAGGGGGGCACCGAGGACGACACCGAGCGCGTACGCCGATACGAGATAGCCCGCGGTGGGCACGGATGTGCCCAGGTCGTCCGCGACATTGGGCAGCAGGCCCATCATCACGAACTCCGTGGTGCCGATGCCAAAGGCGCTTATGGCCAGCGCTAGAAGAGCCAGTGGCATGAGGAGAGACCTTTCCGCAGGGGATCCCGGCCCACCGGCTCTCTCGCCGGCCGGTCCTTGTTCCCGATTGGAACAAATACTCTCAGACGGTTTGTGCCACGAGGTGAACGGACCGTTTCGTCAGAGTGCGACGCGGGCGGCGATCGGCAGGTGGTCACTGTCCGTCGCCGGAAGGGTCCAGGACGACATCGGCTCGACGCCCTTGACCATGATCTGGTCGATCCGGGCCATCGGGAACGAGGCCGGCCAGCTGAAGCCGAAGCCGTCGCCCGCCGCGCCCTGGGTGGACCGCATCTGGGAGGTGACCGCGTTCAGCGAGCGGTCGTTCATCGTGCCGTTGAGGTCGCCGAGCAGGATCACCCTGCCGAGCCGTTCGTCGGCGATGGCCTCACCGAGCGCGTCCGCACTCTCGTCCCGCTGGCTGGCGGTGAATCCGGCGTTCAGCTTGACCCGTACGGACGGCATATGGGCCACATAGACCGCGACCTCGCCGTCGGGTGTCGTCACCGTGGAACGCATCGCCCGGGTCCAGCCCATCCGGATGTCGACGGGCCGGGTGCCGCTCATCGGGTACTTGCTCCACAGGCCGACCGTCCCCTCGACCGAGTGGTACGGATAGCGGGCGGCGAGCGCCGACTCGTACGCCGGAACCTGGCCGGGCGGCAGCTCCTGCAGGGCGATGACGTCCGCGCCGGAGCCCGCGACCTGCCGGGCGGTGCCCGCGGGGTCGGGGTTGCCCGCGTTGACGTTGTGGGTGGCGACTGTGAGGTCGCCACCGCTGCCCGACTTGTCGGTGAGCAGCCCGCCGAAGATATTGAGCCAGACCACGACCGGCAGCAGCAGGGCGATCAGCGCGGTCGCGGAGCGGCGCACCAGGCCCAGGATCAGCAGCACGGGAATGAACAGGCCGAACCACGGCAGGAACGTCTCGGAGAGGCTGCCCAGGTTGCCGATGGTGTTCGGGATCTCCGCGTGGAAGATCATCACGAGGGTAAGCAGGACCGCGCAGACGGCGAGGACGATGCCGCGCCGCCACATGCCTCTGCCGTCGGTCCATCTGTCGCGCAGGCCCTGGAACCGGGATCCGGTGCGCTGCGGTTCCGCGCTGCCGTTCTCGGTGTCCGCCCTGTACGCCTGCACCATCGCGCTGTCCTCACTGCCTTGCCGTGCACATCGCCGCGCCCCTGACCCTAGGGGATGAGCGATGTCTTTCCTGCCGTCGACGACGGCTGTACTGCCACGAGGACGAAGGACGTGGACCGGCGGGTTCCGGCCGGAAGGGCTCTGCGGGGCCTTGTAACAGAACGCGCACACTCGGGCGGATCCGGGCGAGTCAGCCGTGGCCTGCGCTTTTGCCGGATGCGGCGGGGGCCCGTGCGGGTTCGGGGACAGCGGCGGGCCGTGGCGCCAGGCCCTCCACCAGGGCCCCGATGATGCGGTCGGCGAGATCCTCCGGCAGTGGCGCATCGGGCCGGTGAATGGTCCGTACCAGCATGGGACCGACGAACAGGTCGTCCATCAGCTCCACATCCAGGTCCGCCCGGAGCTCTCCCGCGTCGACCGCCCGCTGTACGGCGGCCCGCATCGCGACGCGGCGGGGTTCGATCACCGTGGAGTGGTACTCGGACCACAGCTTGGGGTGGCTCTTCATCTGCACGAAAACGTTGTGGAGGAAGACCGAGGAGCGCTGGGCGAGTCCGCGCCTGCGCAGCGACTCCAGCATCAGCCGCAGATCGGTGAGCCCGGCGGTGCCGGAGACTGTCGGTTCCGGGGGTTCGATGTCCCGCAGTACGTCGACGAAGAGCTCTTCCTTGCCGCTCCAGCGCCGGTAGATGGTGGCCTTGCCGACCTTCGCGGTCCGGGCGATGCGCTCGATGGACAGGCCGGCCAGCGGTTCACCGGCCTCCAGCAGCTCGACGACGGCGTCCAGGATGGCCCGTTCGGCAGCCACGCTGCGCGGTCGGCCGCGCCGCGGTTCCAGCTCCTCGTCCTGCATCTGCACGTGGTTCCACCTCTCGCCGCACCCGTCCGCCTCCCCCACCCCGATTCTCGCCGACGCGGGAGGTGTCCTGCTCGAAGCCCCGGGCGCCCGGAGTGTCCTGGGCCGCCCGGGGCGTCCGTTCTCAGCTGTCGGCGGCCGTGGTCGTCATCGGCCCGCCCGCGGGCACAGTCCGGTCACCCTCGCCCTCGCCGGCCGGCTGCCCGGCGGGCGGCCTGCCCGGCAGGAACAGGCCGACCACCAGCGCGCCGAGCAGGGCGACGGAGGCCGAACCGACGGCGGTGACATGCATGGCGCCGAGGAACGCGTCGTTCGCCGCGGCGACCAGCGGGCGGCCCGCCGGGCCGAGCTTCTCCGCGACGGCGAGCGTCGCCTCGATCGACTCCCCCGCCGCGTCCCTGGCCGGGGCCGGCAGCGTACCGAGGTGGCCCTCGATGTCACCGCGGTAGACGGTGGACAGCACCGAGCCCAGGACGGCGATCCCGAGCGCCCCACCGACCTGCCGGAAGGTGTTGTTGATGGCCGAGCCGGAGCCGGCCTTCTCGCGCGGCAGCGCCTGCATCACGGCGACGGTGACGGGCGGCATGACGTGCGCCATACCGGTGCCCTGGACGAAGAAGACCACGCACAGCACCCAGACGGGGGTATCGGCGTCGAACAGTGTGAAGGCCAGCAGTCCGGCCGCGACCAGCAGCATCCCGACCGCACACACCGCGCGGGCGCCGAACCGCTGGACGACCAGCCGGGCGCGCGGCGCGAAGATCATCTGTGCGGCCGCCAGTGGCACGATCAGCAGCCCGGACTGCAGGGCGCTGTAGCCGCGCACGCTCTGCAGGTAGAAGGCGGAGAAGAAGGTCACCCCCATCAGCGCGAAGAAGACCAGCGCCACGGCGGCGACGGCGGCGGAGAACGCCCCGTTCCTGAAGTACGAGACATCGATGGCCGGGTGGCTGCTGCGCTTCTCGTGCCAGACGAAGCCGGCCAGGACGGCCAGGCCGCCGATGATCGACAGAAGCACGACGGGGTCGGCGAAGTCGGCGAGTTCACCGCCGCGGATGATGCCGAACACCAGCAGGACCAGGCCGACGATGGAGAGTACGACGCCGAGCGGGTCGATCCGGCCCGGCTTCGGGTCCCGGGAGTCCGGTACCAGTACCACCATCGCGATCAGCGCGACGATCACCACGGGCACGTTGACCAGGAAGATCGAGCCCCACCAGAAGTGTTCGAGCAGCAGTCCGCCGGTGATCGGGCCGATGGCGATGGCCAGGCCGACGCTGCCGGCCCAGATGCCGATCGCCTTGGGCTGCTCGTCGCGCTCGAAGACGTTCATCAGGATGGCGAGGGTGGCGGGCATCACGAACGCGGCGCCGAAGCCCATCACGGCGCGCCAGGTGATGAGTTCGCCGGGCGAGCCGGACATCGCGGCGAGGGCCGAGCCGATACCGAACAGCAGGATGCCGAAGAGCAGGACCTTCTTGCGTCCGATGCGGTCGCCGAGCAGACCGGCGGTGAAGAGCAGTCCGGCGAAGACGAGCGTGTAGGAGTTGATCGCCCACTCCAGCTCGCTCTGGGTGGCTCCGAGCCCGGTGGGCGCCGGGGATGCGATGGTCTTGACCGCGACGTTCAGGATCGAGTTGTCCAGCACCACGATGAGCAGGCTGAACATCAGAACGACGAGGATCGCCCAGCGGCGACGGTGGATCTCTTCGGGAACTTGGGACGCGGCCGCGGGAGGACCGGACGGTATCGACATGGCAGGGAGCCTAGTCCTTTTTCGATACGAGACCGTCTCGTATTGGAAAGTCTTTGCCGAGAGGGCCCACTTCCCGAGGACGGCCCGGGATGCCACCATGGAACCGGTCCGGGGACGCCGTCAGGGCGCCTCGAGATGACGAAGGAGCCGTTGGCAATGACGCTTCAGGCTGCGCAGAACCAGCCCGCAACCCCCGCGGGGGCCCCCACCGACAGCAGCAAGGCGCTGTACGGAGGCAAGAGCACCCGCCGCATCACCGTCCATGACATCGCCGCCGCCACCGAGCGTGGCGAGAAGTGGCCCATGCTGACCGCCTACGACGCGATGACCGCGTCCGTCTTCGATGAGGCCGGCATCCCGGTCATGCTCGTCGGCGACTCCATGGGCAACTGTCATCTCGGCTACGAGACCACCGTGCCCGTCACGATGGACGAGATCGCCATCCTCTCCGCCGCGGTCGTACGGGGCACCAAGCGCGCCCTCATCGTCGGCGACCTGCCCTTCGGGGCGTACCAGGAAGGGCCCGTCCAGGCCCTGCGCAACGCCACCCGGCTGGTCAAGGAGGCCGGCGTGGGTGCGGTGAAGCTGGAGGGCGGCGAGCGTTCGCTCGCGCAGACCGAGCTGCTGGTGTCGGCCGGCATCCCGGTCATGTCGCACCTCGGGCTGACCCCGCAGTCCGTGAACACCATGGGCTACCGGGTGCAGGGCCGCAGCGACGAGGCCGCGCACCGACTGATCCGGGACGCCAAGGCGGCACAGGACGCGGGGGCGTTCGCCGTCGTCCTGGAGCTCGTACCGGCCGAGGTGGCCGCCGAGATCACCCGCAGTCTGCAGATCCCGACCGTCGGCATCGGCGCCGGTCCGGACACCGACGCCCAGGTGCTGGTCTACACCGACATGGTCGGGCTGACCGGCGGCAAGGTGCCGCGCTTCACCAAGCAGTACGCGAACATGCGCAAGGTGCTCGGCGACGCGGCCAAGGAGTTCGCGGACGAGGTCGTCGGCGGCACGTTCCCGGCGCCGGAACACACCTTCCACTAGGGCCTGTCCCCTCCGGGGGATCACTGACCACTGCCCGCACCACGACAGCCCGCCGACTTCCCCCATCGGCGGGCTGTCGGCGCGTATCGGTGGCCTGCAGGTGCGACCGCAGGCCCCTGTCGGCAGAATGTCGGTGGACTGTCGGTGGCGGATGTTCCCATAGTGGGCATGACGCGAATCGACAAGAACCCCAGGACCGGCGGCAACGCCGTCGAGGTGCGGGGGCTGGTCAAGCACTACGGCGAGACCAAGGCACTGGACGGCGTGGACCTCGACGTGCGCGAGGGCACCGTCCTCGGTGTGCTCGGCCCCAACGGCGCCGGCAAGACCACCCTCGTACGCTGCCTCTCCACCCTCATCGTGCCGGACGCCGGCCACGCCACCGTCGCGGGCTACGACGTGGTGAAGCAGCCCCGCCAGCTGCGCCGCATCATCGGCCTGACCGGCCAGTACGCCTCGGTCGACGAGAAGCTCTCCGGCTGGGAGAACCTCTATATGATCGGGCGCCTCCTCGACCTGCCCCGCAAGACCGCGCGGACCCGCGCCGACGAGCTGCTGGAGCGGTTCTCGCTCACCGAAGCCGCCAAACGGCCCGCGATGAACTACTCCGGCGGCATGCGGCGCCGGCTCGACCTGGCCGCCTCGATGATCGGCAGCCCGGCCGTGCTGTATCTGGACGAGCCGACGACGGGACTCGACCCCCGGACCCGCAACGAGGTCTGGGACGAGGTGCAGCGGATGGTCGCGGAGGGGGCGACCGTGCTGCTCACCACCCAGTACATGGAAGAGGCCGAGCAGCTCGCCAACGAGCTCACCGTCATCGACAAGGGCCGGATCATCGCCAACGGCGGGGTCGACGAGCTCAAGGCGAAGGTCGGCGGCCGCACTCTGCAGATCCGGCCCACGGACCCGGCCCAGCTGCCCGGCATGGTCCAGGCGCTCGCGGAGGCCGGTCTCGACGGGGTCGCCGGTTCGCAGGCCGTCCCGGACGAGGGAATGCTGTACGTACCGATCCTCAGTGACGACCAACTGACCGCCGTCATCGGCCTGTTCGCCGGCCGGGGTCTCTCCGTCGCGCACATCGCCACCGCGCTGCCCAGCCTGGACGAGGTGTTCCTTGCCATCACCGGTGAGAAGACCTCGCCGTCCGTGACCGACACGATCCCCGAGGAGGTCCCGGCATGAGCACGGCGACTCTGACCCCCGACGCCCCGACCGGCTCCGCCCCGGCGAAGGTCCTCCACGACGAGGGCAGGATCGGGCTGCGCAGCAATCTGCGGCACATCGGCGCGCTGGTGCGGCGCAATCTGCTCCAGATCAAGCAGGACCCGGAGTCGATGTTCGACGCGCTCCTGATGCCGATCGTCTTCACGCTGCTGTTCGTGTACGTCTTCGGCGGCTCCGTCGGCGCGAGCCTGGGCGGGGACCGGCAGACGTACATCAACTACGTGATCCCCGGGCTGATGGCGATGATGGGCATGAACATCGCCATGGCGGTCGGCACAGGTGTCAATGACGACTTCCGCAAGGGCGTCATGGACCGGTTCCGGACGATGCCGATCGCCCGTTCCTCGGTCCTCATCGCGAAGATCGTGGTCGAGCTCGGCCGGATGATGGTCGCCACGGTGATCCTGCTGGGCATGGGCTTCCTGATCGGCATGCAGCTCAAGACCTCGGTGTTCGGTCTGCTCGCGGCCGTCGGTCTCTCGGCGGCGTTCGGCGTCGCCATCATGTGGATCTTCATGCTGCTGGGCCTGTCCCTGAAGACGGCCCAGGCGGTTCAGGGAATGGGGTTCCTGGTGATGATGCCCCTGCAGTTCGGTTCCTCGATCTTCGCACCGCCGACGACGATGCCCGGCTGGCTCCGGTCGTTCACCGACTACAACCCCCTGTCCAATCTCGCGGACGCGGCGCGTGGGCTGATGCTCGGCGGTCCGGTGGCGCACTCGGTGTGGCTGACGCTCGGCTGGGCCGCGGCCATCACCCTGGTGACGGCGCCGCTCGCGGTCTCCAAGTTCCGCAAGAAGACCTGAGAACGGGACGTCCTGGGTCAGTCCCGATACGCGTCCACGAGGGCGGCGGCCTCCTCCAGTGTGAGGCCGCCGCCCTCGGCGTACGCGGCGGCGTAGGCGGCCTCCCCGAGGACGCCGCGGACCACTTCCACCGCCCGCTCGTGGTTGTCGCGCTCCAGCGACGCCTCGACATGACCGGCCGGCAGCAGACCCTCCCGGGCACCCAGCAGCCGCGCCGCGTCCGCCGCCCGGCGCTCGCCGCCGAGTCCGCCGAGGGCCCAGGCCACGGTGACGAGATGAAGGGCGGACATCTGGGGTGCCACCATCTGCGACAGCGGGTCCTGGGACCTGACCAGAGCCTGCCGCCCCCGGTCGAGGGCGTCGGCGTACAGGCCGTCCTCGTTGTCCAGCCACGCCATGCCGCCCAGCACGAACCCGTCGAAGATCGCCACTGTCTCGGACCGGAACTCCTCGCGCAGTTCGATGAGTTGCTCCCGGGCCTCGGCCGTACGCCCGGAGCGGCCCAGCCACATGGCGAGATGGAGCCGGGCGGCCGGCATCGCCTCGTGCCCCGCCTGACGGCCCTCGGTGAGCACCTCACGGAGGATCGTCTCGGCCTCGGCGCCACGGTCGAGCTCGGTCAGCACGGAGGCGTACCGGGTGCGCAGAAGCGACACCTGGGAGCGGGCCCCCAGCTGCTCGGCCCAGCCGATCGCAGCGAGGAAGTCGTCCGCCGCGCTGGTGTATTCGCCCTTCTTCTCATAGGCCTCGCCCCGGCAGGAGAGCGCTTCCGCGGCACCCCAGGCATCGCCGAGCCGGTTGAAGATCTCCAGGCTCTCGTCGGCGTCCCCTCGGGCCTCGCCCGCCCAGTCGGGGCGATTGGCCAGCACATTGGCGCGCATCTGGAGAGCGGCGGCGAGCTCCCATTCGTAGCCGAACTCCCGGCAGGAACGGACCGTTTCGTCCAGCAGCTCGCGCAGCCGGCCCACGTCCCCGGTGAGCAGGACCGCGAAGAACCAGAGCGACGCCGGGGCGCGGCAGGTCTGCGGCTGACCCGCCCGGTAGGTGCCCGCGATGACGCGCAGCCGCTCCATGCTCTGCTCGGTGGTCCACTCGTCCATCGCATGGTCCATGCTGACCAGCTGGATCAGCCGCACCCCGCGCCGCGCCTCTTCGAGCAGCTCGGGCGACATGGGCGGCGGTGCGTCGGTGCACCGCTCGTGGAGAGAGGGCGCGGGCCGGGCGGGCGGGGCGAACGGGTCGGGGCCGAGCTCGGCGGCCGCGTCGGACCACTGGAGTGCATCGGTCCGCAGGTCACGCATCTGCCAGTACCAGGCGAGGGAGAGGACCAGGCAGAGCACCTCCTGCTCGTCACGGGCGGCGACGGCGCGCCGCAGGGCCGTGCGCAGGTTCTCGTACTCGCGCTCCAGGAGCTCGATGGCGGCCCGCTGTCCCGAGCCCCGGAGCTCGGGGTCGGTGGTACGGGCCAGCTCCCGGTAGAAGACCAGGTGCTGCCGCTCGACGGCGGTTCGCTCCGCTGCCTCGTCGAGCCGTCCCGCGGCGTACTCGCCCACGGTCTCCAGGAGCCGGTAGCGCATCTCGCCGTCGTCGGCGGGCGCGGCGACGACAAGGGACTTGTCGACGAGCGAGCCGAGCAGGACGGCGACATCACGCGGGTCCACGGGCTCGACCGGATCGTCGGCGACGACGGGTGCGTCCGGGGCGGGGTGGGCGCAGACCGACTCCGCCGCGGCCAGCGTGCAGCCGCCGGCGAAGACGGACAGGCGGCGCAGGACGGCGCGTTCGGGCGCGTCGAGGAGGTCCCAGGACCAGTCGACAACGGCACGCAGGGTCTGCTGGCGCGGCAGAACGGTACGGCTGCCGCTGGTCAGCAACCGGAACCGGTCGTCGAGCCGGTCCGCGATCTGGCGCGGGCTGAGCATCCGCAGCCGGGCGGCGGCGAGTTCGATGGCGAGCGGCAGGCCGTCGAGGCGACGGCAGATCTCGGCGGCGGCAGCCGCCGTCTCCTCGTCGCTGTCCGTCCGGAAGCCGGGCTGCGCGGCGGCGCCGCGGTCGGCGAGCAGGCGCAGCGCCATCGGGTCGGGCAACGGGTCGACGGGGCGGACGAACTCGCCCGGCACGCCGAGGGGTTCACGGCTGGTCGCCAGGACGGTGAGGTCCGGGCAGTGGACGAGCAGATGGTCGGCGAGCGCCGCGGCGGCCTCGATGACGTGCTCGCAGTTGTCGAGGAGGAGCAGCATCCGGCGCCGGGAGCAGTGCTCGGTGAGCCGGACGAGCGGATCCCCGGTGCCCCGCTCGGCGGCCCGCAGTTCCTCGGCGCCGGCCCCGCGCAGCACGGTCTCGCGCGCACCGAGCGCGGTCAGTACCGCTTCGGGCACGGCCTCGGGGTCGTCCACGGGGGCGAGCTCGGCCAGCCAGACGCCGTCCGGCCAGGCGGGCGCGGCGGACTCGGCGGCCTCCTGGGACAGCCGGGTCTTGCCCGCGCCCCCGGGCCCGAGAAGGGTGACGAGCCGGGCCTGCGCGAGGTCGTCCCGGAGCGCCTCGATATCGGCCTCGCGCCCGACAAAGCTGGTGAGCCTGGCGCGCAGGTTGCCGTGGGCGGCGACGGGAGCGTACGGGGCCGGCGGGCCGTCGAGGGCGGGGGCCGGCGCGGGGGTACGGGTCGGCCGGGGGGCCCGGTTCGGCACGGCGGCCGGGTCCGCCAGCGGCGGCCGGTTCGGCGCAGGCGCGTGGTGCGGCGCGGTGGCCGGGCCCTGTCCGTGCGTCCGATCGAGCCCGGGCGTGCGACCCGGCGCGGGCGCCCGGCCTCGTCCGGCCCCTCGGTTCGACGGCGCCCGCACCGGTCCCTGGTGGAGCAACTCCGCGTGCAGAGAACGCAGTTCGGGGCCCGGGTCCGTGCCGAGGCGGGCGGCGAGTACGGTGCGTACCTCCTCGTACGCCGCCAGCGCCTGCGCCGTACGTCCGGCGTCCCGCAGCGCCCGCAGGCGCAACGCCTGGAGCGGTTCGTCTATCGGGTGGTCGGCGCAGAGCGCGACCAGTTCCGGCAGGACCTCGTCGGCGCGGCCCAGCGCCAGCGCCGCGGCGAGCCGGGTGCGGCGGGCGTCCAGTCGGCGGGCCGTCCAGCGGGCGGCGACGGCGCCGCGGTCGGGCAGATCGGCGAGGACCGGGCCCCGCCACAGGGCGAGCGCATCGTCGAGGACCGTGACGGCCTTGGCCGGATCACCCGAGTCCAGGGCCCGCACACCCTCCCCCGTGAGCCGGTCGAAGCGGTGCAGGTCGACCGCGTCGGGATCGGCGGCAAGCCGGTAGCCGCTCTCGGCGGAGGTGATGGCCTCATGGCCGAGAACCCGCCGGAGCCGGCCGACGAGCGCCTGCAGAGCGCCCACCGCGTCGGCGGGCGGCTCGCCGTCCCACACCTCGTCGACGAGCACCGCGGCCGGGACCGCACGGCCGGGGCTCAGCGCCAGAACGGTCAGCAGGGCGCGCAGCCGCGCCCCACCGATGGCGACGGCCGTGCCGTCGTCGTGGAGTGCCTGCGTGGTGCCGAGGATGCTGTAGCGCACGCGCCTATTCTCCGTGACCGGAATCGGGAATCGGACAGGCGCCCGGCAGCGGCGGTCCGTTCCGGTCCTCGGCGCTGCCCGACGGTTCCCCCGTGTTGCTCGTCATGTGTCCACCCTGTCCGGAACCACCACCCGGATGCGAGTCGTTTCCGCCGTGTCGACTGTACGGTCGGGACTCGCCCTGCCCGTGACGCGCTTCGCCCCCTGCCCCCCGAGCCACTTGGAGTCCGCTGATGACCACCGCAGTTGCCCGCAGCGACCGGCGAATCAGTCCCATCTTCCTCGGGATCGCCGCCGTCATGGCGGTCTCCGGCTGGGCCGTGTGGACGGACTTCGCCGAGCCGCCGGGGCTCGCGATCTTCCTCTTCGTCACGGCGGCCTGGGTCGTCTCGCTCTGTCTGCACGAGTACGCGCACGCGCGCACCGCACTGCACAGCGGGGACATCTCGATCGGGGCGAAGGGCTATCTGACGCTGAACCCGCTCAAGTACACGCATGCGCTGCTGAGCATCGTGCTGCCGGTGCTGTTCGTGATCCTGGGCGGGATCGGGCTGCCCGGTGGCGCGGTCTTCATCGAGCGGGGCCGGATCAGCGGCCGCTGGAAGCACAGCCTGATCTCTGCGGCGGGCCCCCTGACGAACGTACTGTTCGCGGTCGTCTGCACGGCGCCGTTCTGGCTGCACGCGCTGGACGGTGTCCCGTTGGGGTTCCGGTACGCGCTGGCGTTCCTGGCGCTGCTCCAGGTCACCGCGTCGATCCTGAACTTCCTGCCGGTCCCGGGGCTGGACGGGTACGGGGTGATCGAGCCGTGGCTGTCGCACCGGATCCGCCGTCAGGTGGAGCCGTTCGCGGTGTTCGGCCTGTTCGCGGTGTTCGGGCTGCTGTGGATCCCCGAGGTCAACATCTTCTTCTTCGACGCGATCCACAGCCTGTTGCAGTCGCTGGGCGTCAGCGAGTCCGACACGTACTGCGGCTTCGACGCCTACCAGTTCTGGCAGCAGTCGAATCCGTCCTGCGTCGCCGGTTAGGGAGTCCGGCCGCGGTCAGCCGGCGGCGGTCTCTGCGCGGTGCTTGCGCAGGTAGTACCACGCCATGTTGGAGGAGAGTCCGGCCAGCAGCACCCAGATGATCCCGAGCCAGGTGCCCTGGACGAAGGAGATCACGGCCGCACCGACGGCCAGGACGCAGACGGCGAGGGCGTAGAGAGCGAGGCGGGGCATGGGGGGCGGCTCCTGTCCGGGGTGGCGCACGGTCCCGTCCAGTGTCCCTCATGCCCCGTTCCGCTCTCCGCAGGGTGCGGCCGCGGGTGCCCTCGGGCTCAGACGTCGGTGGTACGCAGCCCGGCGTGCGCCTTGTAGCGGCGGTTGACCGAGATCAGGTTGGCGACCAGCGACTCGACCTGGTGGGCGTTGCGCAGCCGACCCGCGAAGATGCCGCGCATGCCGGGGATCCGGCCGGCGAGCGCCTGCACGAGATCGGTGTCGGCGCGGGCGTCGCCCAGCACCAGCACATCGGTGTCGATCTCCTCGATCGCCTCGTCCTGGAGCAGTACCGCCGAGAGGTGGTGGAAGGCGGCGGTGACCCGGGACTCGGGCAGCAGGGCGGCGGCCTGCTCGGCGGCGCTGCCCTCCTCGGGCTTCAGGGCGTACGCGCCCTGCTTGTCGAAGCCGAGCGGGTTGACACAGTCGATGACGAGCTTCCCGGCGAGCTCGTCGCGCAGCGACTCCAGCGTCTTGGCGTGGCCGTCCCACGGCACGGCGACGATCACGACGTCGCTGCGGCGGGCGCACTCGGCGTTGTCGGCGCCCTCGACGCCGAGACCCAGCCCGTCGGCGGCGGTCCGGGCGCGGTCGGCGACGCGGGAGCCGATGATCACCTTCTGCCCGGAGCGTGCGAGCCGGTAGGCGAGACCGCGGCCCTGCGGGCCGGTGCCGCCGAGCACGCCGACGGTCAGCCCGGATACGTCGGGAAGGTCCCAGGGGTCCTTGGCGGGGGGCTTGGGCGCGCTGCCGCTGTCATTCGTAGTCATGGTCCCGACACTACTGCGCGCGATGGAGGGGAACGCAGCGTGTCACCCCTGCGACATCCGTCACTGCACCTGCCCCCGTTCGGCTGGTTCGGTGCCGTTCGCCGGTGCGGGGGACGGGTCCTGCGGCATGATGCCGGGCCATGGATGCCGTACGCGTCGCCCTGCTCCGTGAAGTGCTCGCCGGGACCGAGTGGCCCGCGGCGGCCCGCCGGTTCGCGGGGGCCCTCCGGTCGTCCGTCGTTCCGCACCGCGGCGGGCTGCTGCTGGTGGGGACGGCGGCGTACGAGCCGTGGCACCTGGCGGCCCATCTGGTCGACGAGTCCACCTGGTCCGGGCTGCCGGAGCTGACGCCCACGCTCGTACGGCACCGGGTGGAGCCGGGCGACCCGGCGCATCTGGCCGTCGGGCTGGGCCGGATCGAGGCGGCCGGGCGGGGCGAGACGCTGTTCCTGGTGGCTCCGGAGCGGCCCGGGGACGGGCTGCTGGAGCGGGTGCACGACGCGCGCCGGGCGGGGGCGACGGTGCTGTCGCTGGACAACGGCGACCCGGAGGTGCGGGGGCTCGCCCATGAGACGCTCGCGGTGACCTGCCGCGACGATGTGGACCTGGACACCGTGCAGCATCTGGTGAGCGCGGCGGCCGGGGAGAACAGCGTCCCCGCACCGCGCGGCCGCCATCGCTTCCGGGACCGGCTGTCCCGGCTCGCCGACCAGCTGACCGCGCCGCCGCCCGCGCGATGGTGACGAGGACGAGGCCGCCGCAGGCCCCGGCAAAACCGGTTGCACAGGGCACGTACGGCGCCGGACCATGACCCCTCGTGACCTCTGCCACCGCCCTGCCCGCCAGGCTCTCCGCGCTCCTGCCCGACCTCTCGCCCTGGCGTTCCTCGGCCGACTTCCGACTGCTGTGGGTCCAGGGCCTGGTCACCTACTTCGGCAGCTTCATGGCGCTGATCGCGCTGCCGCTCCAGATCAAGGAGCTCACCGGTTCGCCGCTCGCCGTCGGCGCGATGGGTGCGGTCGAGCTGGTGCCGCTGGTCGTCTTCGGTCTGTACGGCGGGGCGCTCGCCGACTCCGCGGACCGCCGCAAGGTGATCCTGGGCACCGAGGCGGGGCTGGGGCTGCTCGCGCTCGTCCTCCTGGTGAACGCCGCGCTGCCCGACCCGATGCTCTGGCCTCTCTATCTCGTCGCGGGCGGCGTCTCCGCGCTCGCCGGGCTCCAGCGGCCCGCACTGGACTCCCTGATCGCCCGGATCGTGCCGCACGACCAGCTCACCGCGGCCGCCGCCCTGAACTCGCTGCGCTGGCAGTTCGGCGCGATCACCGGCCCGGCGGTGGCGGGTCTGGTGGTGGCCTATGCGGGGCACGCCACGGCGTACACGGTCACCGTGGTCACGTTCACCGTCTCCGTGCTCCTCTGTCTGCGGCTGGCGCCCGCACCGCCCGCCGAGCACGCACGGAAGCCGTCGCTGCGCGGCATTGCCGAAGGGGCGAGGTACGCCTGGAGCCGGCCGGTGCTGCTGGGGACGTACGCGATCGACCTGGCGGCGATGTTCTTCGCCTTCCCGAACACGATCTTCCCGTTCCTGGCGGACGAGCTCGACGCCGACTGGTCACTGGGGCTGATGTACGCGGCGGGGTCGGTCGGCTCGCTGGTACTCGGCCTGACCAGCGGCTGGACGTCACGGGTGCGGCGGCACGGGCTGTTCGTGGTCTTCGGGGCGGCGGCCTGGGGGCTGGCGATCGCGGCGGCCGGCTGGTTCAGCAATGTGTGGCTGGTGCTGGTCTGCCTCGCGGTGGCGGGCGCGGGCGACATGCTCAGCGGTCTGGGCCGCTCCACGATCTGGAACCAGACCATCCCGGAGGAGCTGCGCGGCCGGCTGGCGGGCATCGAGGTGCTCTCGTACAGCGTGGGGCCGCAGCTGGGACAGGTGCGGGCGGGCGCGATGGCGGGCTGGACGGGCACGCGGTCCGCGATCTGGACGGGCGGGGTGGCGTGCGTGGCCTCGGTCGCGCTGCTGGCTGCGGCGCTGCCGAAGCTCCTCACGTACGACTCCGAGACGGACGCGGACGCGGTACGGCGCCGGCAGTCCAGCCCCTCCGGCGTGTGAGGAGCAGGGTCCGGGGCCGGAGCCCCGGGGCAGCTGCCGGACGGGCCGGAACCCTACGCGTCGGCCTCCGGAGGCGTGGCCTTGTCGTGCCACTTGGGGTCGTTCTCCCACTCCAGATTCCGCTCGCGCGCCGTGTCCATCGCGTGCTGTGCCTCCTCACGGGAGGTGTAGGGGCCGAACCGGTCCTTCGCGGGGCACTCGGGGCCTTCCTCGACCTTCTGGTGCACCAGGCAGTAGTACCACTCGCCCGGCTTGCCGACCGTGCGCTTCTTGAACAGGGCCATCATCGGCTCCTTTCCTCGGAGCCATGCTGCCCCAAGCTCGCTGGTTAGACTCGCTGACATGTCTGGCCAGTCGCTGCTCGTACCAGGGGAGATCACTCCCATCCGTTCCGTACCGGGAAATATCCGGCGCCCTGAGTACGTGGGCAAGCCGGCTCCTGCCCCGTACACCGGCCCGGAAATCCAGGACGCCGACACCGTCGAGCGCATGCGCATCGCCGGCCGGATCGCCGCACAGGCGATGGCCGAGGCAGCGAAGCACATCGCCCCGGGCGTGACGACGGACGAACTCGACCGCGTCGCCCACGAGTTCATGTGCGATCACGGCGCCTATCCGTCGACGCTCGGCTACCGCAGCTTCCCCAAGTCGCTCTGCTCGTCACTCAACGAGGTCATCTGCCACGGCATCCCGGACTCCACGGTGCTGCGCGACGGCGACATCGTGAACCTCGACGTCACCGCGTACCTCAACGGTGTGCACGGCGACAACAACGCCACCTACCTCTGCGGCGATGTGGACGAGGAGTCCCGGCTGCTCGTGGAACGCACCGAGGAGTCGCTGAACCGGGCCATCAAGGCGGTCCGCCCCGGGCGCCAGATCAATGTGATCGGGCGGGTCATCGAGTCGTACGCCAAGCGCTTCGGGTACGGCGTGGTCCGGGACTTCACCGGGCACGGGATCAATTCCTCGTTCCACTCCGGCCTGATCATTCCGCACTACGACAGCCCGCACGCGACCACCGTGATGCAGCCCGGCATGACATTCACCATCGAGCCGATGCTGACGCTCGGGACGCACCAGTACGACATGTGGGACGACGGCTGGACCGTGGTGACGAAGGACCGCAAGCGCACCGCCCAGTTCGAGCACACGCTGGTGGTGACGGAGACGGGCGCCGAGATCCTGACCCTTCCCTAACCGTTCGTACGCGATCCGCAACCCCGGCGAACGGGCGGAACCGGGCGTATCGTTTTTACCGACGGACCGTCGGGAAGCTGTTGACTTAGGTAAGCCTAAGTTGGAGGATCGGAGATGTCGACAGTGGCTGCCGAGCGCAGTTGCTGTCGGCTTTTCCGTCTCCTTCCGGACTTCCCTCCCTCCTCGGTCCCCGGAGGCCCGCCTTGGACGCAACAGCCGCCACCACACCCTTCTCGACACTGATCCGTACGGCGTCGCACGAACAGCACACCGAGGCGGAGACCTCGACCTTCATGAGCGACCTGCTCGGCGGGCAGCTCGGAGTCGTTGCGTACACGCGCTACACCGAGCAGCTGTGGTTCGTCTACCGGGCGCTGGAGGAGGGCGCGGAGGCACTGCGTACCGACCCGGTCGCCGGTCCGTTCATACAGCCGGAGCTGATGCGCACCGCGGAGCTGGAGCGCGATCTGGCGCATCTTCGCGGTGCGGACTGGCGCAGGGGCCTGAAGCCGCTGCCCGCGACGGCCGCGTACGCCGACCGGGTCACCGAGTGCGCGCGCACCTGGTCCGCCGGATACGTCGCGCACCACTACACCCGCTATCTCGGGGATCTCTCCGGCGGCCAGATCATCCGCGACAGGGCGGAGCGGACCTGGGGCTTCGCGCGCAAGGGGGACGGGGTCCGGTTCTACGTCTTCGAGGAGATAGCCAACCCCGCCTCGTTCAAGCGGGGTTACCGCGAGCTGCTGGACGCGGTGGACGCGGACGAACTGGAGAAGATGCGGATCGTCGACGAGTGCAGGCGCGCGTTCGCGCTGAACACGGCGGTGTTCCGGGAGCTGGGCGAGGTGTTCCCCCGCTGTGCGTAGGGCCCCGGCGGTGCGGGAGGGCTGACCGGGTTCTGACGGTGGGCCCGGTCACCCGCGCCGCTTCGTCCTCAATCGCCGGACGGGCTTGAATGCGTCCCTGCGATGCCACAACGCCGACGACACGCTTGAATTCGCCCGTCCGACGTCACAGCGCCGGTGACAGGCTTGATTGCGCCAGCAGGACGCGGCCCCCGATTTCCACCGTGCCGTCCGGTGCGGGTGCGGTGAGGATCTGGGAGCCGCGCCCTTGTCTGATGTTGAGGGCGCGGCCCAGTTGCGCGCTGAGCAGCAGCGCCGCCGCACCTGTCGCCTCGTCCTCGACGATTCCGTCGTCCCGCCGCGGGAAGGCCCGCGCCCTGACCCGTCCCGCCGCCTCGTCCTCCCATGCCCATACGTACAGCCAGCCCTCCCCCGGGGGCGGTCCGGTCAGCGCCTCGACCTCGGCGACGGATGCGTACTGCTCCAGCGTGCGCGGTGGCACCCACTCGGGGCGGGCCGCGATCCAGCTGAACTCGCCGTCCTGGCGGGCGTAGATCTCGCCGACCGGCAGCTCCAGGATCTCCAGGTCCAGCAGCCAGGCGGAGCCCACGAGCGGATGCCCGGCGAACGGCAGCCGGAGTCCCGGCGTGTAGATGTCGACGTACCCGCGCTCGGGATCGTCGACGAACACGGTCTCGCTGAAACCGAGCTGCCCGGCGAGCGCCTGCCGGGACGCCTCATCGGGGTACGTACGCCCGTCGCGTACCACCCCGAGGGCGTTGCCGTGCCGTCCGTCCGGACCGCAGAACACGTGCAGTACGTCGATGCCTGCGGGTACGTCGTAGTCACTCACGTGCGCATTCAAGCATCGTGCGGCCCGGTGGTGCCGCAGGAGCGGACCGGACGGTACGGCGGCGGGGCCGCGGCGACCACTCCGGCACCGAGGCGCCCCTCCTTCGCACCACCAAGTACGGATTGACCATCTCTTGACCCTTTCATGGGACACCCATGGGCTGACTGTGATCGCCCCGTTCTCCGGCACCCCAGGTGAGAGCTGAATCACTGCACGGGCGGGTACCGGTGAGGTAAGCCTCGGTTAAGTTAGGTCCGCCTCACCCGCCTCTTCCCGGCCTTGTTCATCCTCTTCAGCCTTTGTGGAGCCCGTATGCGAGCCGTTCGTCTCTCCGTCGTCACCGCTGTCGCCACCGCGGCAGCTCTGACCGCCGTCACGGGCTGCGCCGAGAAGAGCGACGGCAAGGGTGACGGCGGGGTGAAGGTCACCGCGAAGGACGACTCCTGCGCGGTGTCGAAGAAGAAGCTCCCGGCCGGTCACATCGCACTCGCCGTGGAGAACAAGGGATCCAAGGTCACCGAGGTCTACGTCCTCTTCCCGGACGACCGCATCGTCGCCGAGCGCGAGAACATCGGCCCCGGCACCAAGGCCACCATCACCGCCGAGGTCAAGGCCGGTTCGTACGACGTCGTCTGCAAGCCCGGCATGAAGGGCGCCGGCTTCCGGCAGCAGATCGAGGTCACCGGCGGCACCGCGGTCAAGCGCAGCCCCGAGATGGACGAGGCCGTCGCCGGCTACCGCACCTATGTGCAGGAGCAGGCCGACGAGACGCTGCCGAAGGTCAAGGTCTTCACGGACGCCGTCGCCGCCGGTGACATCGAGGCCGCGAAGAAGGCCTACGCCGACTCCCGCATCGGCTGGGAGCGCACCGAGCCGGTCGCCGAGTCCTTCGGTGACATCGACCCCAAGGTCGACGTCCGCGAGGACGGCCTGGAGGACGGCCAGAAGTGGACCGGCTGGCACCGCCTGGAGAAGGCGCTGTGGCAGGACAAGAAGCTCGGCGCCGAGGAGAAGGCCCTCGCCCCCGTGCTCTACAAGGACCTCGTCGACTGGCAGAAGCGGGTCGGCAAGGCGGAGATCACGCCGACCTCGATGGCCAACGGCGCCAAGGAGCTCCTCGACGAGGTCGCCACCGGCAAGGTCACCGGTGAGGAGGAGCGCTACAGCCACACCGACCTGATCGACTTCAAGGCCAATGTCGAGGGCGCGCAGAAGTCGTACGAGCTCCTGAAGCCGATCGCCTCGAAGAACGACGCGGCGCTGACCGCCACCCTGGACAAGCAGTTCGCGGCGCTGAACACGCTGCTGGACAAGTACCGCGAGGACAAGAACTCCTACGAGTTCACCTCGTACGACAAGGTCGGCAAGGCGGACCGCAAGGAGCTGTCGGACGCCGTCAACTCGCTGGCCGAGCCGCTGTCGCGGCTCGCCGCCGCAGTGACGAAGTAGTGACGAAGTGACGGGCGGGGAGGCACCGATCATGTCCGAGGAAAGTCAGAACACCGCCGGGACGGACGTCGCCGACGCAGGCGTCGCCGAGGCGGACGCCACCGGCGGCCGCGCCCCGTCGCGCCGTGCACTGCTCGGCTGGGGCGGTGCCGGGCTGGCGCTCGGCGCGGTCGCGGTCGGTGGCGCGGTCGCCGCGGTGCGTACGGAGAACGACGCCGTGCCGGCCGCGGACAGCGGCGCCGCGGTGCCGTTCCACGGTGTGCACCAGGCCGGTATCGCCACCGCCGTCCAGGACAGGCTGCACTTCGCCGCCTTCGACGTGACGACGAAGGACCGGACCGAGCTGATCGCGCTGCTCAAGGAGTGGACGCGGGCGGCCGAGCGGATGACGGCCGGTCATGCGGTCGGCGACGGGGCGTACGGCGGTCTCGCCGAAGCACCGCCGGACGACACCGGCGAGGCGCTGGGGCTCAAGCCGTCCCGGCTCACTCTGACCATCGGCTTCGGTCCCTCCCTGTTCGCCAAGGGGAGGTTCGGCCTTGAGGACCGACGCCCGGAGGCGCTCGTCGATCTGCCGAAGTTCCCCGGCGACAATCTCGACGCGGCCCGCAGCGGCGGCGACCTGTGCGTCCAGGCGTGCGCGGACGACCCGCAGGTCGCGGTCCACGCCATCCGCAACCTCGCCAGGATCGGCATGGGCCGCACCGCGATCCGCTGGTCGCAGTTGGGCTTCGGCAAGACGTCGTCGACGACGCCCGACGCCCAGACCCCGCGCAACATGATGGGCTTCAAGGACGGCACCCGGAACATCTCCGGCACCGACACCGCGGCCCTCGACAAGCATGTGTGGGTCGGCGAGAAGGACCAGGCCGGCTGGATGACCGGGGGTTCGTACCTGGTGGCCCGGCGCATCCGCATGCACATCGAGACCTGGGACCGGACCGGACTCCAGGAGCAGGAGGACATCTTCGGCCGGGACAAGGGCGAGGGCGCCCCTGTCGGCAAGGCGAAGGAGCGCGACGAGCCGTTCCTGAAGGCGATGCTGCCGACCGCCCATGTGCGGCTCGCCCACCCGGACAGCAACGACGGTGCGAAGATCCTGCGCCGCGGCTACTCCTTCACGGACGGCACGGACGGCCTGGGCCGGCTGGACGCCGGGCTGTTCTTCCTCGCCTACCAGCGCGATGTCCGGAAGGCGTTCATTCCGCTGCAGCGCCGCCTCGCGGCACACGACGCACTCAACGAGTACATCCAGCACGTGGGTTCGGCGCACTTCGCCGTCCCGCCGGGCGTCCGCTCCAAGGACGACTGGTGGGGCCGGGCGCTGTTCTCGTAACGGGACTCGAAGCGGAAAAAGGAGAACCGAAACGTGTTCAGCAACTTCCTGATCGGCCTGCGCGAGGGCCTTGAGGCCAGCCTGGTCGTCTGCATCCTCATCGCCTATCTGGTGAAGACCGGCAACCGGAGCAAGCTGCTGCCGATCTGGGTCGGGGTCGGCATCGCGGTCGTCGTCAGCCTGGCGTTCGGCGCGGGTCTCGAATTCGGCTCGCAGGAGATGACGTTCAAGGCGCAGGAGGCGCTCGGCGGTTCGCTGTCGATCGTCTCGGTCGGCCTGGTCACGTGGATGGTGTTCTGGATGCGGCGCACCGCGCGGCATCTGAAGGCGGAGCTGCACGGCAAGCTCGACGCGGCGCTCGCGATGGGCACCGGCGCGCTGGTCGCCACGGCGCTCCTCGCCGTCGGCCGGGAGGGGCTCGAGACCTCTCTGTTCGTCTGGCGTGCGGTGCATGCCGCGGACGACGGCTGGCATCCGATGATCGGTGCGCTGCTCGGGATCGCCACGGCCGTGGTGCTGGGCTGGCTGTTCTACCGCGGTGCACTGCGGATCAACCTGGCGAAGTTCTTCACCTGGACCGGCGGCATGCTGGTCGTCGTCGCGGCGGGCGTGCTCGCGTACGGCGTCCACGATCTGCAGGAGGCCGAGTTCCTCGGCGGTCTGCAGAACCGGGCGTTCGACATCAGCGCCACCATCCCGCCGGACAGCTGGTACGGAACGCTGCTGAAGGGCACCTTCAACTTCCAGCCCGATCCGACCGTTCTTCAGGTCACGGTGTGGGCGCTCTATCTGATCCCCACTCTCGCGCTGTTCCTCGCCCCGGTAGGGTTCGGACGGTCAGTGGGGGCGACGGATCAGAAGGCGCAGAAAGCAACGGATGAGAAGTCTGAGGCCGATTCGGCTGGCGACGGGGCTCGTGACAGCGACGGTGCTGAGCATGACGGCGAGCGGGTGCGTGACGGTGCACGGCGAGCTGGAAGTCGTACCGGCGGCGACGAAGTCTGAGGCCGCGAAGGCCCTTACGGACTTCACTACCGCGTACAACGCGGCGGACAAGGCCTACGACCCTGCGTTGGACGCGGACCGGGTCACCGGTTCCCTCGGTGCGATCAACCAGGCCGGTCTGCGGGCGCGGCAGAAGAACAACCCCAACGGCAACGCGAACCACCGGCCGCTGGAGCTGACCGACGCCACGTATCTCATCCCGAAGAAGGCCGGCTGGCCGCGCTGGTTCCTCGCGAACACCGACTCCAACCGCGACCAGGACAGCGGGAAGCAGGACACCAGCTGGCTGATCGTCTTCGTCCGGACCGGTCCCGACGCGGTCTGGAGGGCGTCGTATCTCGCGGTCGTGACGCCGTCCGAGCTGCCCGCGTTCGCGAAGGACGGCGACGGGCGGGCCCGGCCGGTCACCGCGGACAGCACCGAACTGACCGTGGCGCCGAAGGACTTGAGCACGCAGTACACGCAGTACCTGCAGAAGGGCACGCCGGACGTGTTCGCCCCCGGGGTCGCCACCTCGGCCTGGCGGAACGAACGCAGAAACAGCCGACGGGCGGGCTTCTCCTTCCAGTTCATCGACCAGCCGCTGGACAGCGGTATGTTCGGTCCGCTCGGCCTGGAGACGGAGGACGGCGGGGCGCTGGTCTTCTTCAGCAGCAAGCACTTCGAGCAGCAGACCGCGGCGAAGGGACTGCGTCCGCCGGTCAACGCGGATGTGCAGGCGCTGCTGACCGGCGAGGTGAAGACCACCCTCACCAAGGAGCGGGTCTCCAGCCAGCTGGTGTACGTCCCCAAGAAGGGCGCCGGGAAGGGCGCCAAGGTGATCGTGCTGAACCGGCTGCCGGGACTCACGGCGGCGAAGGGCTCGTAGGCGCGGTCGCGCGCTGCCGTGAGCGGCGTCCCGTTCTGCCGGGAGCCTTCCCCCGCTGCCTGTGGTACAGGGTCGCGCTGCCCGTGCTACAGGGTTCGCGCTGCTCGTGGAACAGGGCTCGTGAGGCCCCATGTCCCCGGCTCCCCGTACTTCCGCTGCGGGGGATCTCAGCGGCTGAGCGGCCAGGCCACCGAGTCGTGGTCGAGATCGCTCTGGTCCGCCGTGTCGGCGTACTGCGCGCAGGCGTCGGTGAGCGTCTCCAGCAGCGTCAGCGGGTCCGGCAGCGGGTTCTCCGGACCGCGGACCCAGTGCACGTCCAGCTCACCGGGGAGCATGGCGGGCGGCAGGAGTACGTAGCTTCCGCGGCAGTGCCAGCGCATCCCCGGATGCTCGTCCATGGTCTCGGGATGGCAGTCCAGCTCGCAGGGCCACCACTCGTCCTCGTCCTCGGGAGTGCCGCGGGTGGCGGTGAAGAAGAGCATCCGGTCGTCGCCGGAGACGGCCACCGGGCCGACGTCGATGTCCGCGGCGAGGAGCCGCTCCAGAGCCTGCTTGCCCGCGGTCAACGGCACGTCGAGGACGTCGTGGATCATGCCGGTCGCGGTGATGAAGTTGGCCTGCGGCTGACTGCGGGCCCAGCGCTCGATCTGGGCACTGTCGGTGGTGGACTGCGTCTGCCAGGCGAACGAGATGGGATGCCGGGCGGGGGTGGGACAGCCGATGCGTTCGCACGAACATCGGTAGCCGACCGGGTGGGCGGCGGGCGCGATGGGCATTCCGGCTTCGGCGACAGCGAGGAGCAGCGCCTCCCGTGCGGTGTCGTCGACGTCGCTGTCCTGCGGTTTGGGTCGTCGGCGAAACCATTGGGAAAACTTGCTCTCTGTGCCGCGAGAACGGCCGAAATCGGCGCCCATCAATCCCCTTACCTCAGCGTTGCCCCTGCCTATGGTCCCACCATCCTGCGCCTCGGGTGGCCAGAGTTCTCAAGCGGGGTGCGTGGACCGGCGCACTGAGCTGGGCACTATGCCAATAATTGGCCTGAAATGGCAGGTGTGGCTCGGGAGGCATCCGTCGGCGGAGCGGGACGGGACGTAGCACATCGGCGCCTCTGCGTAATCGTTACCGAGCCGCCCGTACAACCACCCGATCGGTTTACTGCGCGGTCGCCCCGCACGGCGCACCATGGGCTCACGCACAGACCCGTGCGAGCCCCGACTGTCCGCAGGCCACCCCTGCTGTCCGTGAGGAGCCCCCATTGCCTCGTGAAGCCACACCCTCATCGCTTCGTGAAGCGACCCCGCGCCGCTACCTGATGTGCGCCCCGACCCATTTCGAGGTCACGTACTCCATCAACCCTTGGATGGACCCGAGCAAGCCGGTCGATCTGCAGCTGGCCCAGGCCCAGTGGGAGGACCTGCGCGACCGCTACCGGGCGCTCGGCCACACCGTCGAGCTGCTCACCCCGCGTCCCGACCTGCCCGACATGGTCTTCGCCGCCAATGGCGCCACCGTCGTGGACGGCCGGGTGCTGGGCGCCCGGTTCGCGTACCAGGAGCGGTACCCCGAGGCCGAGGCGCACCGGGACTGGTTCCGGGACCACGGCTTCACCGAAATCCATGAGCCGGCCCATGTCAACGAGGGCGAGGGCGATTTCGCGGTCACCTCGTCGTACCTCCTGGCCGGGCGCGGCTTCCGGTCCAGTCCGCTCTCGCACGACGAGGCACAGGAGTTCTTCGGACGGCCGGTGATCGGGCTCGACCTGGTGGACCCGCGCTACTACCACCTGGACACGGCGCTGTGTGTGCTCGACGAGGCGGGCGACGAGATCATGTACTACCCGGGCGCCTTCTCGCCGGGCAGCCGCTCCGTACTGAGGCGGCTCTTCCCCGACGCGTTGACAGCCGAGGAGGCGGACGCCGCGGCGCTCGGGCTGAACGCGGTCAGCGACGGCCTCCATGTGCTGGTGCCCCAGGGCGCCGCGGGCCTCTTCGACCCGCTGCGGGCACGCGGCTTCGAACCGGTCCCGATGGACCTGAGCGAGCTGCTCAAGGGCGGCGGCAGCGTGAAGTGCTGCACCCAGGAGCTGCGCGCCTAGGGTCTTTCTTCCGGCCTGATCCGGAAGCGAGGCTCTAGGCGTCGTCACCGGGGGGCGGCCATGCGTCGCCCCACGCGATGTCCCGGGCGGCCCGGTACAGCTCGCCGTGCCGCTTGGTGACCGTGGAGCGCTTCAGTGCCTCGTCCCGGGTGCAGAGGTCCAGCAGCACCTGCCCCTTGCGGATCTGCGGCTTGCGGGTCACCCGGGCGAGTACCGGCTCGGTGGCGAAGCGGGTCGCCACGACATAGCTGAACTTCTCGTCCTCGTACGGCAACGATCCGCCCTTCACCTGCCGGTGCAGCGAGGAGCGGCTGACCCGGGCCGAGAAGTGGCACCAGTCGGTGCCCGGCTCGATGGGGCACGCCTCGCTGTGCGGGCACGGCGCGGCGACCGTCAGCCCGGCGGCGATCAGCCGGTCGCGGGCCTCGATGATGCGGGCGTACCCGTCGGGGGTACCGGGCTCGACGATCACGACGGCCTGCGCGGCGGCCGCGGCCGTGTCGACGAGGGCGGTGCGGGCGGCCGCCGTCAGCTCCCCCAGTACGTAGCTGACGGTCACCAGGTCCGTGGCGTCGAGCTCCAGACCCGCACCGATCCGGGCTCGCCGCCAGTCGGCGGTGCGCAGGGCCTCGACACCGGAGGCATCGGCCAGCTCCCGGCCGAGGACGAGGGCGGGCTCGGCCCAGTCGAGGACGGTCGTCCGGTGCCCCTCCCAGGCCCCGGCCACGGCCCAGCTCGCCGCTCCGGTGCCGCCGCCGATGTCGGTGTGGGTGGCGGGTGCCCACTCCGGGGCGGCCTCGCGCAGGGCGGCGAGGGCGGACCGTACCGCTTCGAAGGTCGCGGGCATCCGGTACGCGGCGTACGCGGCGACATCGGAGCGGTCGCGGAGCACCGGGGCATCGGTCGGGGTGGTCCCCCGGTAATTGGCGATGAGCCGGTCGACAGCCTGCGCGGCCTGCTTGGGCGGCAGCCCGTCGAGGAGTCCGGCCAGCGCCGCGCGCAGGGCTTCCGCGGTGGAGAGGGTGACGTTCACCGAAAAAATTGTAGGCGGATACCACCGGCCGTTCTCCGGCCGGTGCCTGTCCCGTCCGGCGCACCGTCGCCCGCAGTCGGCCCCCGCACCACGGCCGCCGAGCTCAACTGCCTGGGAGTCTGGGCCAGTTGCTACGCTGATCGGCGCGAGGTCAGGAATGCTCACGTGGGGTCGGAAATGCTCATCGAGGGGACCATGCGACAGAAGATCGTGCGCCTGACTCTGGTCGCCGGGGTGCTGGTGCTTGCCCTGCTGCTTCTGCTGGCCACCTGCGGTGCCGGGGGGAAAGGGAACGAGGGCGAGGGGGACAAGGGCGACGGCGGGCCGAAGAAGCCGGTCCGGACGGGTACGGGCCCGGCGACGCAGCTCACCGTTCCCCCCGCGTACACGACCCGACGCGGCTGGGAGCTCATCAACACCTCGCCCGACTACGCGATCTCCCGGACGACAGGTCGCCTCGCCTATCTGCTGCGGGTCTCCGACAACCAGTACCGGCTGGAGACCATCGACTCGGAGACCGGGAAGGCCGGCTGGAAGGGCGAGAACTGGCGGCCGCCGGCCTCGAAGCACTTCCCGAAGCTGCTCCTGGTCACCAAGGACGACGTGGAGTATTTCGTCACGTGGGCGTACGGGAAGGTCGGCGTGAACGCCCTGACCCCGGCCGACACGATCGTCTCCCTCGATGTCTACAACGCGACGGACGGCTCCCGGCAGCGCATCGAGGTGCCGTGGAACTCCGCACCGACCGTCGACACCAGCGGACCCGGCATCCTGATCAGCGACGGCCGCACCAACAGCGTGCTGGTCGACCCGGCGAGCGGCCGGATCACGAAGATCGCCCCCACGGCGCTGAAGTACCCGAAGGGCTGCCCGTCCTGCAGGCAGCTCACCGAGGTGTTCGGACTGACCACGAAGGGCCTGCTGGTCAGCGGCGCACGGGAGTTCTGGGTGCAGGGCGGCTGGTTCAGCCGGAATGTCGCCCCGAAGGGCACCGACCGTTCCAGCGGGATCCCGACGTCGGTGGCCCCCGGCTGGGTTCTGGCGAAGTGGCAGCTCGCGAAGGGCCAGAAGCGGGCGACGACCCATGACCTGTGGGCGGTGCACGACGCGGAGACGGGGAAGCCGGTGGCCACGGTGGAGTGCCACAAGGTGGCGATCAAGCCGGGCCAGTATCCGCAGGCCGTCATGTCGCCCTCGCGGACGTACCTGGTGGCCGGGAACCTCGCCTTCGACCTGGAGACGAAGAAGGGGTTCTGTCTCGAGGCGACGGACGGATCGAAGCCGCTGACCCTGGTCTCCGTGACGGACGAGGGCACCGCGTACGGCGCGACGCCCGGACGCAACGCGGCGGACGTGCTGGCCGGCCGCGGCCGTCCGGCCCAGGTCGAGGTCACCAGCGGGGTGCCGGAGGCGCTGCCCGCGAATGTGCGGCTGCCGGCCACGGAGGCCGCGGCGGGGGTCGGCGTGTTCCGGTGGACGGACGAACTGGACCGGCTGCATCTGCTCGGCTACCCGCGCGCCGACCGCTAGAGGGTGCCGGGCGGATCACGGCCCGGACACCCCTGGGCGAGTGGCTCGAGGGTCTTTGCTCAAACCCTTGCGCCACCGCGCTGCCAGGGCCGGCACAGGCCCAGGAAGCACGCCATGGCACCGACCGCGCACACCAGCTGGACAACCGCCATGGGTACGGCCGTCGCGTCCCCCGCGATACCGACGAGCGGTGAGGCGACGGCCCCGATCAGGAACGACGACGTACCGAGCAGCGCCGAGGCGGAACCCGCGGCGTGCTTGGTGCGCATCAGGGCCAGGGCGTTGGTGTTCGGCATCGCCAGCCCCATCGCCGACATCAGTACGAAGAGTCCGGCGGCGACCGGCACCAGACCGACGTCGCCGAAGACCCCGGACGTCATCAGCAGCAGCGCGGTCGCGGCCAGCACGATGACCGCGAGCCCGAAGCCGAGCGCCTTGTCCAGGCTGATCCGGCCCACCAGTACCTTGCCGTTGATCTGGCCGACGGTGATCAGGCCGATCGAGTTGATGCCGAAGAGCAGGCTGAAGGTCTGCGGCGAGGCACCGTAGATCTCCTGCACGACGAACGGCGAGGCGCTCACGTACGCGAAGAGGGCTGCGAAGGCGAGGCTGCCCGCGACCATGTAGCCGGTGAACGTGCGGTCGCCGAGGAGTCCGCGCATGGTGCGCAGCGCGTCGCCGACGCCGCCGGTGTGCCGTTCCTCCGGCGGCAGCGTCTCGTGCAGCCACTTCCAGACGACCAGGGTGAGCAGCACGCCGACAACCGTGAGGACGGCGAAGATGCCCCGCCAGTCGGTGAACCGCAGCACCTGTCCGCCGATCAGTGGCGCGATGACCGGTGCGACGCCGGAGATCAGCATCAGGGTGGAGAAGAACCGCGCCATCTCCACGCCGTCGTACATGTCACGGACCACGGCCCGGGCGATGACGATACCGGCCGCACCGGCCAGTCCCTGCAGGAGGCGGAAGCCGATGAGGAGTTCCGTGGTGGGCGCGAAGACGCAGAGGGCGGTGGCGAGTACGTAGACGACCATGCCGAGCAGGAGCGGCCGGCGCCGGCCCCAGCGGTCGCTCATCGGTCCGACGACGACCTGGCCGAGCGCCATGCCGCCGAGGCAGGCGGTGAGGGTGAGCTGGACGGTGGCGGCGGGGGCGTGCAGGGCGTCGGTGACCGCGGGGAGCGCCGGGAGGTACATGTCCATGGAAAGCGGCGGAAGCGCGGTGAGACCGCCGAGGACGAGGAGGCCGGTGCGCCGGGCCGCGGCGATGACGGTCGGACCGGACGCGGTCCGGATGCCGGTCCTGTCGGTCGGTATGTGGGTGTGCTGGGCTCGGCTCACGCCGCTCTCCGGCATTCTCATCTCCAAATAGTTGAATCCGCCCTCTATGCTCTCAGCTCAGCCGGAGTGGTCGAGACCTTTTTTGGGAGCAGGCATGAGCAGGACCGTGCGTTGGGGCGTGCTGGCTACGGGTGGCATCGCCGCGACCTTCACCGCTGACCTGCAGGGGGTGCCCGGCACGGAGGTGGTGGCCGTGGCCTCGCGCACGGACACGTCGGCCAAGGCCTTCGCCGAGCGGTTCGGGATACCCAGGGCGTACGGCAGCTGGGCCGAGCTCGCCGCGGACGACGAGGTCGACGTGGTGTACGTGGCCACACCGCACTCCGCGCACCGGGAGGCCACCGCGCTCTGCCTGAAGGCCGGAAAGCACGTGCTGTGCGAGAAGGCGTTCACGCTCAATTCCCGGGAGGCGGAAGAGCTCGTGGCGCTCGCCCGGGACCGTGGCCTCTTCCTGATGGAGGCGATGTGGACGTACTGCAACCCGGTCGTCAGGCGGCTGACCGCGCTGATCGCCGACGGTGCCATCGGCGACATCCGTACCGTGCAGGCCGACTTCGGGCTCGCGGGCCCGTTCGGTCCCGACCACCGGCTGCGGGACCGGGCGCTGGGTGGCGGTGCGCTGCTGGACCTGGGCGTGTACCCGGTGTCGTTCGCGCAGCTGCTGCTGGGTGAGCCGGACCGGATCCAGGCCGATGCGCTGCTCTCCCCGGAGGGCGTCGATCTGAACACCGGCATGCTGCTGGGCTGGGAGTCGGGCGCCACTGCGCTGCTCAGCTGCTCGCTGGTCGCGGACACCCCGCAGACCGCCTCGATCACGGGCACCCGGGGGCGGATCGAATTCCCGCGCGGTTTCTTCCACCCGGAGCGGTTCGTGCTGCACCGGCCGGGACACGACCCGGAGGAGTTCACCGCGGGGTCGTCGGACGAGGGGCTCAGCGGGATGCAGTTCGAGCAGGCCGAGGTGGTACGGGCGCTGCGGGCGGGCGAGACGGAGTCGCCGCTGGTGCCGCTGGACGGTTCGCTGGCGGTGATGCGGACGCTCGATGCGGTACGGGACCGCATCGGCGTCCGCTACCCCGCGGACGGCCTCGGCCGACCGTGACGTAGGCAGTACTTCACGCAGGCGTGAGGCCCTGGTTACCCACCTCCGTGACGAACGATCCGGCTGTCGCGACGGGCGCACCGGGCGTGGTGACGGCCGACACCGTGCGGAAGTCGGCGCGTGCCTGCTCCCGGCCCAGCGTGACGACCGCGTACCCGCGCCGTCCGTTGAAGAACTTCATGTGCGGGTTGGCCTGCATCTGGTTGTTCCAGCTGGCCGGCTTGTCCGAGCCGTCCTTGCCGCTGGTGATGGACGTGGCGACGATCTCCGTGCCGAGCGTGCGGGACGACGGGTCGTCGAAGTCCTTCTTCAGGTCGAAGCCGTAGCCGACGTGCACATCGCCGGTCAGCACCATCAGGTTGTCGATCCCGGCGGCCTCCGCGCCCTTCAGGATCCGGTCCCGGGAGGCCGGGTAGCCGTCCCACGCGTCCATGGACAGCTTGAAGGCGTCGGTCGGCACGTCGCGCCGCTGGGCGAAGGTGACCTGCTGCGGTACGACGTTCCAGGTGGCCCGCGAGGCATGCCAGCCGTCGAGCAGCCAGCGCTCCTGGGTGGCGCCGGTCAGGGTGCGCGCCGGGTCCTCGGACTCCGGTCCCGGCTTCTGCCAGCCGTCCCCGTACGCCTGGTCGCTGCGGTACTGACGGGTGTCGAGGATGTCGAACTGGGCGAGCCGGCCGAACTGCAGGCGCCGGTAGAGCTTCATGTCGGGCCCGGTCGGCCGCTGCGGGGTGCGCAGCGGCTGGTTCTCCCAGTACGCGCGGTACGCGGCGGCGCGGCGCAGCAGGAACTCCTCCGGCGGGACGTCGTTCTCCGGGATGTCGCCCGCGTAGTTGTTCTCGGTCTCGTGGTCGTCCCAGGTGACGACGAAGGGGTGTGCGGCGTGCGCGGCGCGCAGGTCCGGGTCGGACTTGTAGAGGGCGTACCGCAGCCGGTAGTCCTCCAGGGTGACCGTCTCCCGGTTGAAGTGGGCGGGGAGTGTGCGGTCCGTGTAGTTACGGGCTCCGCCGGTCGCGGTCACGGCGTACTCGTAGAGGTAGTCGCCGAGGTGGAAGACGACGTCGACGTCCTCCTGCGCAAGGTGGCTGTACGCGGTGAAGTAGCCGTCGTGGTAGGCCTGGCAGGAGACGGCGGCAAGGGTCAGCGCGCTGTTGCGGGCGTACCGGGCGGGGGCGGTGCGGGTCCGGCCGACCTGGCTGATCCACTTCCCTGCGCGGAAGCGGTAGTAGAGGACGCGGTCGGCGTCGAGGCCCTTGATCTCGACGTGGACGCTGTGGTCGAACTCCGGGTGGGCGGTGGCGGTTCCGCGCCGGACGATCCGGGTGAAGTTCTCGTCGCGGGCGAGCTCCCAGCGCACCTGGACGCGGGCGTTCGGCAGTCCGCTGTCCGGCTCGTACGGGCGGGGTGCGAGTCTCGTCCACAGCAGGACCGAGTCGGGCAGTGGGTCACCGGAGGCGACTCCGAGGGTGAACGGGTCCTCGCTGATCCTTCCGGCGTCCAGATCGGCGGCGCTCGCGGCGCCCGCGGTCGGCAGGTTGACCGAGAAGGCGAGCGCGGCGGCGGCACCGGTGACGGTGAGAAAGCGGCGGCGGCCGACGTGGCGTGCGGCGTCGCGCATCTCCTGCTGGTGCGATGAGTACGTCATCTGTCCCTCCCCTGACTGGCGGTGTACGCGGGGAAGTCCACCGGTCCCGCACATCGAGTGGCTGTCGTGTTCGCGTCGCGCAGGCGTCGCGCTGATGAGAAGTGCGGCGGGATCGCCCCTCGGGGGACGAATTGCGCTGGGGTACCGCAGACAGACAGGTACGCAGACGGAGAGGTACGCAGTCGCAGGAACATGATCATCGTCAAGCGGCCCCGGCGGCACTGGAATCGCCGACGAATGATCAAGAAATCATTCCGTCGAACCCGAACCGGCCGCCCGCCGGGGACCTTTGCCCCGGGAGGCGTACGCTGCGGCGTCATGAGCAACAAACTGTTGAACTCCGATGCGAAAACGGCCGTCGTCACGGGCGCGGGCTCCGGGATCGGCCGTGCGGTGGCTCTTGCCCTGACCGGCGCCGGCTGGTCGGTGGCGCTCGCGGGCCGCCGCCCCGGACCTCTCGCCGAGACCGCCGAACTGGCCGGGGAGAAGGCCAGGGTGATCACCGTCCCCGCCGACGTCTCCCGCCCCGATGACGTGACCGCGCTGTTCTCCTCCGTACGGGAGTGGATCGGCCGGGTCGACCTGCTGTTCAACAACGCGGGCACGTTCGGCCCACGCTCCGTCCCGGTCGAGGATCTGTCGTACGACGACTGGCGCACCGTGGTCGAGGTGAACCTGACGGGGGCGTTCCTGTGCGCGCAGGCGGCGTACCGGCAGATGAAGGAGCAGGACCCGCAGGGCGGCCGGATCATCAACAACGGCTCGATCTCGGCCCATGCGCCGCGCCCGCACTCGGTGGCGTACACGGCGACCAAACACGCCATGACGGGGCTGACGAAGTCGCTGTCGCTGGACGGGCGCCCGTACCGGATCGCCTGCGGCCAGATCGACATCGGCAACGCGGCGACCGAGATGAGCGACCGGATGCAGAGGGGCACCCTTCAGGCCAATGGCGAGCTGGCGGTGGAACCGGTGATGGCGGCGGACGACGTGGCCCGGACGGTGCTGCACATGGCGGAGCTGCCGCTGGAGGCGAATGTGCAGTTCGCCACGGTCCTGGCGACGACGATGCCGTACGTGGGCCGCGGTTGACAGCCGACGCCTCAACCGAACCCTGGGCCGCATCCGACCGTTTTCGGCTCGGGACGGGCGGGTCTGCGCTCCCCCGGCTCCTGCTCCTGCTCCTGCTCCTGCTCCTGCTCCTGGACGGAGACGGGCAACGGCATCGGGAACTGCCACGGGGCCGACGCCGCGGCCGCGACTCGGGGTGCCGGCCGTCCCGGCCGGGAATGCCTTGAACCGCCGTGCGGTTGACCTGCGTCATGACTCAGATTTCAGGCACCGAGGTCCTGCGCTACACCGCGTTCTCCGCCGACCCGGAGGGCGGCAACCCGGCGGGTGTCGTCCTCGACGCATCCGGTCTCGACGACGCGGCGATGCTCGCCGTCGCGGCCGAGCTCGGCTACAGCGAGTCGGCGTTCCTGACCGGGCCGGGCGAGTCGGGCGGATCGACCGGTCGCGGTTATACGATCCGCTACTTCAGCCCGAAGGCGGAGGTCCCGTTCTGCGGCCACGCAACCGTTGCGACGGCCATCGCCCTCGCCGAGCGCAACGGACCCGGGGACCTGGTCTTCACCACGCAGGCGGGCACGGTCCCGGTCACCGTCGCCCAGGAGGGCGCCGAGCTCCGCGCCACCCTCACGAGCGTGGAGCCTCACGTCACGGATGTCGCTCCGGACGACCTGGCCGAGGCGCTGGCCGCCCTGGACTGGCCGGCCGCCGACCTGGACCCGGCGCTGCCGCCCCGTATCGCCTATGCGGGCGCCCGCCACCTGGTGCTGGCCGCAGCAAGCCGCGAGCGGCTCGCCGACCTCGACTACGACTTCGCGCGCCTCGAAGCGCTGATGCACCGACTCGACCTGACGACCATTCAGCTGGCGTGGCGCGAGTCGCCGGCCGTCTTCCACGTCCGCGACCCGTTCCCGGTCGGGGGTGTGGTCGAGGACTCGGCGACCGGCGCGGCAGCGGCCGCCTTCGGGGCCTACCTGCGCGAGCGGGCCCTCGTCCCGGACGCCGCCGTCCTCACCCTCCATCAGGGCGAGGACATGGGCCGCCCCGGCACGCTCACGGTCGAACTGCGTGCGGGCGACGCACGGGTGCGGGTGAGCGGGACGGGGACGCGGATCCCGGCGGCGGAGTGACGCAACGGGCGGCTATCGCCCCAGGAACTGCCGGTACCAAGGGGCGTGCCGGGCGAAGGTGGCGGCAAAGCCCGCGCCCGGCTCGCAGCCGACGTCCTGCCAGACGCGTTCGTCGGCGAACCAGTGGTCCACCGCGAGCATGTCGAGATGATGCAGGGCGTACGGGACTTCGGCCAGCCGGGTACGGGCGGCGTCGACACCGATGCCCGCATCCGTCCAGGGCAGCCCGAGTTCACCGATGACCGTCGACAGTAGTTCCGAACAGGCCACCGGCTCGGGGTGGTTGACGTGATAGACCCCCGTCGGCCGCTTCGGGGAGAGCGCCGCGCCGAGCAGCGCTCTGCCCAGCGTCTCGACGTCGATGAGCGAGTGCCGCGCCTCGCACCCGGTCAGTCCTACCCTCAACTGCCCCAGCAGGGCGACGAGTCCGGGCACCGCCCAGCGGTCCCCGGCCCCGTGCACGATGTGCGGGCGCACTACGGCACCGCCCGCCGCGAGGACGTGCTGCTCGGCGGCTGCGCGGGTCAGGCTGGTGGCCGAGGCGGGGGCAGGCTCCACCCGGCCCGGCAGCAGCCCCGTGAACGGGCCGCGCCCGTAGACGGATGCAGTGCTCAGGTGGACGATCCGGGCGACGCCGCTGCGGGCGGCCTCTTCGACCAGGGCGCGGGTGCCGTGGTCGTTGACGGTCGTGGCCGTCTCCGTGTCGCCGCCGATCTGCGAGGCGCAGTGGATCACGGCGTCGATCCCGTCGCAACTGCCGTGCAGGGAGGCGGGATCGGCGAGATCTCCGTACACGGTCTCGACGCGGGTACCGATGCCGGTCACGACATCGCGACCGCTGTCGGGCGCGGTCCGGTGCGTCATCAGGCGCAGGTGCGCCCCGGGGACCTGGCGCGCGGCGGCCACGACATGGCTGCCGATGAATCCGGTCGCTCCGGTGATGAGGATGCGTGGCGCCGTCATGACCGTGTGCCCTGCGCCTCTTCGGTGCGGTCCGGGGAGTCGAGCGTGCAGGTGAAGACCGTTTCGCCGTCCTGGGTGGCCCGAACCTCCACCCTGGTCGTCGACCGGGTGTCCGCCGGGACGATCCGGGCCTCGATCCAGCAGGGACGGTCGAGTTCGACGTAGCGCAGGAAGGCGGCCTCCAGCGACACAGGCAGGAAGGCACACCCGGGGCGGACGGCATTGGCGGCCTGTCGGGCCGCCTCCAACAACAGAATTCCCGGCACATGGTCGTTGGGCCGGCCGAAGAGGGTCGGGTGTCCGGTGTCGAGCCGCAGCTGCCAGGCACCCTGGCGCGGAGTCGGTGCCAGCACGACGTCACGCTCCGAGGTCCGCCCCGCCTCGTGCGGCGCCACGGCCGGAAGGAGGGGGACGGGTACGCCGTTCACGGCGAGGCGGTCCCCCCGCAGCCGCTCGTACACCTTGGCCGACGTGCAGCTGATCCGGCCGCCGCCGGTTGCGATCCGGCTGCCGCTGCGGTGCAGGAGCAATTCCAGGTCCATGGAGCCGATGCCCCGGCCCCGGCGCCTGATCCGGGAGCAGGAGACGTCGACGGTGATGTCCCAGGGGCCGCCGGGGTGCTCGGGGTGCGCGTCCAGGACGAGGCGTCCGGGCGAGGAGATGTAGCCCAGCTCCCACATCACGAACTGGTCCCCGACCGGCACGTCGAACTCCGCGTGAGCGAGCAGCATCGTCGTCTGCCGCATGGTCTCCGCGATCAGCAGCGGGTCCTGGTAGCGGCCCGCCACGGGGGCGAAGAAGCGGTGCACGCACGGCCAGCGGGCCGACACCGAGAACTGGGTGTCGGTCTGTCTGGTCCAACCGGTGGGAAAGACGTCCTCGGGATCGGAACGGTGGACCAACTGCCGTGGAAATTTTTCCTGTCGACCTGAGCGCGGCGTCGAGACCGCGCGTGAGGTGAGCTGAACCATGAAGTTCCCCCCCAGAGGATCCATGTGAGATGCCTGTCACCCCCGCAGTAAGATACTGACAGCCCGGTTTTCGATTCCAGCCATACCCCTGTGGTGCTGACCACGCCACGACTAGAGAGACACGTAGCTGATGGCACAGCAGGCGCGCGCGATCCAGACTCGACGGTCGATCCTGGTGGCGGCCGCCGCCGTTTTCGACGAGCGCGGCTACAGCAGCGCCACCATCAGCGAGATCCTCGCGCGGGCGGGGGTGACCAAGGGCGCGCTGTACTTCCATTTCAACTCCAAGGAAGAGCTGGCGCTCGGCGTGATGGATCTCCAGCTGGACGTCGTTCCGCTGCCGCCCCAGCTGACGAAGCTCCAGGATCTGGTGGACCAGGGCATGCTGCTCGCCCACCAGCTCCGTCATGAACCCTTGGTGCGGGCCAGCGTCGGACTGGCGATGGACCAGGGGGTCGAGGGCCTCGACCGGGGCACCCCGTTCCGGGCCTGGATAGATCGGCTCGAACAGCTGCTCGGCGCGGCGAAGAACCAGGGCGAGCTCCTGCCGCACGTCCAGCCGGGCGAGACCGCAGAACTGCTGGCGGGCGCCTTCTCCGGCGTTCAGGTGATGTCCCAGGTCCTGTGCAACCGCGAGGACTTGGGGCGCCGGATCTCCGTACTCCTGCACTACATCCTGCCGAGCATTTCGACGCCCGCCGTGCTGGCCACCCTCGACATGGCCGAAGACCGCGGCGAACGGCTGCTCACCTCTCTCGAAACCGTACCGAGCCAGGCCGCCGCCACCGGCTGACCATCCGGAACTGGCCCGTCCGGTCCGGGACCGTACCGGACGGTCTTCAACGACGACCGGCAGCAGAGCCTGTGGAACGTCCCCCGGCACCGGCCTCGACAGGGCCGATCGGGCGTAATCGATGGCAACGGTCCGATGATTCGGGGCAGCGGCGGAAGTCTTGGATCCGACCGCACGAATCGAGAAGGTGGATCGATGGCGACCGACCTGCACGACATCCTGGATGCACACGTCAGCAAGGGGACGGGGCCCACGCCGCCCGCGCTGATACGGGACTTCCGGCGGTACGCGGCGGACGCCTGAGGCCGCCGGCCGCGGCCGTCGTCGGCCGGATCGAGCGCCGCCGTATCGCCACCCACGAGTGCCCGACGCCGCGCCCGGCTCCCGACAGCCCGACGTCACGTACCGGACACCGGTCAACCTGCCGTGACAGGGCGGCATCCGGAACCTGAACAGCAAGCGACTACGATCACGGGCACCGCAGCGAGCCCAGGAGTGCTGACCTTGTCCGAACCGCGCATCGGCGTATCCATCGTGACCATGGGCGACCGCCCGCAGCAGGTCGAAGCCCTGTTGGCCTCGATCGCCATACAGGACGTCCTGCCCACCCGTCTCGTCATCGTGGGCAACGGCACCTCGCTGCCGGACTTCACCGCCGTCCCCGGCCTGTCCGACCTGGCCGGCGGTGTGACCACGATCGAGCTCGACGAGAATCTCGGCTGCCCCGGCGGCCGTAACGTCGCCATCCGCCGACTCGCGGAACTCGGTGACGTGGACGTCGTCGTCGAGCTGGACGACGACGGACTCCTCGTCGACAACGGTGTACTGCGCAAGGTCCAGGAGATGTACGCCGCCGACCCGAAGCTCGGCATCGTCGGCTTCCGCATCGCCGACGAACACGGCGAGACGCAGCGCCGCCATGTCCCCCGGCTGCGCGCCACCGACCCGATGCGCCGCGGCCCGGTCACGGCGTTCCTCGGCGGCGGCCACGCCCTCTCCATGAAGATGCTTGCCGAAACCGGCCCGTGGCCCGCGGAGTTCTTCTTCACGCACGAGGAGACGGACCTGTCCTGGCGGGCGCTCGATGCGGGCTGGAAGATCCTGTACGAACCCGACCTGCTGCTCCAGCACCCCAAGACATCCCCGGCCAGGCACTCGGTCTACTACCGGATGACAGCCCGCAACCGGGTCTGGCTGGCCCGCCGTAACCTGCCTCTCCCACTGGTCCCGGCCTACCTGGGCACCTGGACCCTCCTCACCGTGGCCCGCACCCGTTCCGCCACGGGTCTGCGCGCCTGGGCCGGCGGCTTCGCCGAGGGGGTCCGCACCCCGTGCGGCCGACGGCAGCCGATGCGGTGGCGCACGGTGTGGCGCATGACGATGCTGGGGCGGCCGCCGGTCATCTGAGGGGCGCCGCAGGCCGACCCCCACCCCGTGGGGCGGAGCCTTCCGGCACGTGCCGGCACGTGCGCCGGACCGACTACGAGTCGCTGGACTCCCCACGCCGGTAGCGGACTCGCGACCGCCGGGCGCTCTCATCCGAATCCCTGCCAGGAGGCCGTGGGCGCGGATGAAACCTGCCACTGGTCGAGGATGCCGTCCCAGTCGTGCATCGGCGCGGAGCCGAAAGTGGTGGATGAAGACTGCTGGTCCCATACCGCCTCCTGGTGCGGCGGGCGGGGCTGGCCGGGGTAGTACCACTGTCGGGGCTGGGGCATCGCGGGCGCCTCGGTGCCGTCGACGCGCCGATGACGGCCGGAACGGTCCAGCGGCGGCGAGGTATGCGTGAGGCGGCCCTGTGCCTCCAGATACCGGGTGCGTGCGACGAGGCGGGGGAGATCGAGACCGAGCTCGCTCGCCAGCACGGCGAGGTCGGTCCCGGTGCTCCACGCTCCGACCAGGACCGCGTCGACGGCCGTCGACGACGCCGTCACGTGGACCGGTTCGTCAGTGACCGGCGTATGAGGGAGGCTCGGAGCGGCCGGAGTCTCGTGGGACACCTGCCTCTCCTCCGGTTCCGGGTACGGAGGGCATCCGTCCGCGTCTTCGGCAGGAGGCTTGTACGCATCGGCAGCGTGATGATCCAGGAGCGCCTTGGCGATGGCCCGGGCGTCCTCCTTTCCCACGGTGCGGCGGGCCAGGCGTACTTCGCGTTCATGGAGCCCGAGGAGTTCGGCGACGGTCCCGTCGCTTCCCAGCGTCACCGCGAACGCGGCCAGCGTCCGCATGCGGTCCGCATTTCGTTCGTCAAGGTCCCCCTGCGCACGGCGTACATCCTCGTCATTCCCGAAATAGGCCCGCGCCAGTACGGCATGGCGCTCCCACATCTCCCTCGGTTCCATGCCTGGAGCAACGTCTCTGTTACGGATTTGAAGCGATATTCGATCTAAAGGCATCAAGAAAGGTGAAACGCCATCTAATCATTCTGTGTCGCACTCTAGTTACTCATATGGGTGCTGATCGTTACCACCGTCATGAACGCACCCACATCCGCCACCGCTACCGCTACCGGCAGAGGCACCGCGACATCCATTCCGCACCCCTCGCAGCCCTCCCGCGCATCCCATGCCCGGCCGCGTCCGCGGCCCCAGCTGGATGCGCCGCACGGAGCACGCACATCACGGGGGCAACTTGCCGGCGCGTTCGTGGCGGGTCAGACGTACACCGAGGCGGCGAGCGAGACACCGCTGTACGCCGAACTGGTCGCAAGCTGGACCGCAAGCGCCGCTACGGTGCCCGGCATCCCTGACTCCGAATGGCAACGCCTGACCTCCTACCAGTCCTTTCTCCGTGAGGTCGAGTCGGTCCTCAGGGACCTCCGCCCCCACCGCGCCCCCGACATGCTGCGCAGATGAAGCGTGATGCGGCCAGATGCCCGTCGCTCCCGCCGCCGCGATACGGAAGCGGCAACGGGAGCGACGGAACAGGTGGCGCAAGGGGTGACGGGCAGGATCAGGGGGCGGTGCCCCAGGTGAGGGTGGAGCCCACGTAGACGCCGATCTTCGACGCGTCGGCGTAGGCCGTGTTGGTGGAACGGCTGTAGTCGTCAACCTCGTTGAAGTTCGACCAGTCGCTCTTGTTCAGGCGCAGCTGGATCTCCCCGGTGGAGGCTCCCGCAGCCAGGGTGCCGCTGCCGAAGCCGACCTCCAGGTAGTGGCTGGCCCCGGCGGCCGAACTGCCGGAGGCCGTCACGCCGGTGGTCACACTGCCGCAGCCCAGCACCGCGTAGTCGCAAGCGGTGCCGAAGGTGCTCGCGCCGGCCTCGGGGGTGAACCAGTAGCGCACCTTCACCGTGGACAGGTTCACCGCGGTGCTCCCGGTGTTGACCAGTTGCAGGCCCATCCGGATCTGGTTGTCGGTGGCCGAGGAGTCGTTGTTCTTGTACTGGACCTTGAGGGTGCCGGTGCCGGTTCCGCCGCCCGCGGACGTGGTCGCCGAGACGGCGGCGGAGGCCGCCGAGACGTTCCCGGCCGCGTCCCGGGCCTTGACCGTGTAGCTGTACGCCGTCGAGGCGGTGAGCCCCGTGTCGGTGAACGAGGTCGTGGCCGAGGAGCCCACCTGCACCCCTGCGCGGTAGACGTCGTAGGCGGTCACGCCGGTGTTGTCGGTCGAGGCCGACCAGGACAGCGAGACGCTGCCGCTCGTCTTCCCCGTGACCGTCAGGCCGGTCGGCGCGGAAGGCGCCTGGGTGTCGTCGTCACCGCCGCCGCCGCCGAGGGGCGGGTACGCGTTGCGCACCAACTCCTGGAACTGGGCGGAGAACCAGTGGCCCGCCAGCGGCGAGTTGGCAAGTGCACCGGTCGGGCTGTTGCCGTTGCGCCCGTTGCCCCCGTACGTCGGGTCGCACATCTGGTCGAAGCCCTTGCCCTCGTCGTTCTCGACGGGCTGGCTGTTGCCGTCCGACTCGCCCGGAGGCTTGGCCCAGACGTATGCGTCGATCCCGGCTTCCGGGGCACTCGTGGGCCGCTCACCGATGCCGGCGCCCGACTGGTTGCACCAGTTCCCCGGGTGGATACGGCGGTCGATCCGGCCGCCGTTGACATAGTCGTCGACGTTCGTCAGCGGACCGGCGGCGGTGGGCCGGGCGGAGCCGCCCCAACCGTTGCGGGCCGTGTCGATGAGCATGCCGATGTTCGAGGCGAAGCCCTGGTTGACCAGTTCCGTGCGCAGGGCCTGTGCGAAGGAGAGCTCGTCGACGTAGAAGTTCCAGTCCACCCACTTGGACTGACGCACCGTCGTACCGTTCACCGAGTCGGTGACCTTGAAGTACGGCTCCTTCAGGGCCGAGTAGTTGGCCGTGTTGACGATGAAGCCCTGGACGTCCGCGACCGTGGCGCCCTCGGTTGTCGCGGCCTTCTTGAACTCCTGGGCCGCCGGGACGAAGTTGGTGTCCCAGCCCAGCCAGCCGTGGTGACCGGCGTCGACGTAGTTGTAGACATTGGGAATGGCACCCAGGGTGTGGAGCGCGTAGCCGACGCCCTTCTCGTAGTTGCCGTTCGCCTTCATGGTCGCGCACTGGGTGGTGGATCCGGCGGTGCCGCCCGCGTTGGTGACGAGGTTGGGCAGCGAGTCCGGCTCGATGATCGTGACGATGCGCAGGTTCGCGTACGCGGGGTCGTCGAGGACGTCGGCAATGGGGTTGATGTACTCGGTCTTGTACCGGTCGAGTTCGGTGGGACCGAGTTCACCGTTGGAGGCCAGTGCGGCGCAGTCGCGTCCCGGAAGGTCGTAGATGACGACCTGGAAGAGGTTCGCGCCCTGGTCGAGCGCCTCGTCGAGGTGCTCGCGCAGGCTCATCGCGTCGCCGGCGCCCTCGATGGCCGCGATGCGGTCCATCCAGACGAACGAGGGTTCGTCGGCGATGACGCTGCCGCCCGGCTCCGCGGCGGCCTTGGCGGACCACTGCGGGTTCACGTACGCCTTGGCACCGGCGTACGGGTTGTCGACGCGGGCCGCGGCGGAGGCCGGGGTGGGAACGGCCACGGCCAGGGCCGCTCCGATCGCCAGCGCGGAGAGCGCGGCGAACTTCCTGCGTATCCCGTGCAGCGTGGAACTTCGTGATCTCATTGCGGCTCCGTATTCCTTTCGTACGTACGCCTCCGGGCACTCCCCGAGGGCGGGTTCAGGGGTTGTTCTGGGCCCCGCGGTGCTTGCGGCTCGGTGCCCCTTTCTCGTCCGGGGGCTTGGGAGGACGTTCCTGGGCGGGTACGTGGTCGGGGCAGTGCCCCGATGGCGGGAGGAGCGGGGTGGGCATCCCGCCATCGGGAGTGCGTAGTTGTGCTGTGCGTGACCGGTGGGAACTCAGGGGGCGGCGCCCCAGACGAGCGTTCCGTCGACGTACACGGCCACCTTCGAGGCATCTGCATAGGCGGTGTCGGTCGCCCTGCTGTAGTCGTCGGCCTCGTTGAAGTTCGACCAGTCGGTCTTGTTGAGTCGCAGCTGGATCTCACCGGTCGAGGCACCCGCGGCCAGGCTGCCCGCGCCGCCGGTGAAGCCGACCTCCAGGTAGTGGTCGGCCCCCTGTCCGGCGCCGGCGGAGGACACCACGCGATGCGTGACACTGCCGCAGCCGATCGCGGCCCAGTCACAGTTGGTGCTGTACGTGGTGGCGCCGGACTCGCCGCTGAACCAGTAGCGGACGGTGGCATCCGACAGGTCCACGGGTTGCGTGCCGGTGTTCACCAGCCGCAGGCCGGGCCTGATCTGGTTGTCGCCCGGGGACGAGTCGTTGTTCTTGTACTGCGCCTTCAGCGTGCCGCTCCCGGTGCCGCCGCCCTGAGCGGTCGTCGCCGTGACCGCGGCGGAGGCCGCCGAAGTGTTCCCGGCGGCGTCCCGGGCCCTGACCGCGTAGCTGTACGCCGTCGAGGCGGTGAGCCCGGTGTCGGTGAACGACGTGGTGGCCGTGGTCCCGGCCTTCACGCCGTCCCGGTAGACGTCGTACGCCGTGACGCCGGTGTCATCCGTCGACGGTGTCCAGGACAGGGCGGCCGTACTGCTGGTCGTCCCGGTGACCCGGAGGTTCGCCGGCACCGCCGGGGTGACTGTGTCGCCCTCGCCGCCGCTGTCCGCGCTCGCCGTGAAGGAGAAGCTCTTGGTGCCGAGTCCCTGGCCGCCCTGCCAGATCTCGAACCCGGCCTCGGCGTCGATCAGATAGTGCGCGGGATTGATCTGGCCGCGTGTGACGGCGTCGTCGATCAGGCTCTTCACATCGAGATCGGCGAACTCGGTGGCGCCCTGCTGCAGTACGTACGAGATGACCTTCCAGCCGGAGGCGCCGGGCCCCGTCCAGACGTCCCACGCCTTGCCGTCGAGCTGCACCGTGCCGGTGCGGGAACCGATCGGCTGGGCTCCGCCGCGGTGGTTCATCCAGATCATCACCTCGGTCCCGTCCGGCTGGTCGTCGGTGACAGGAGTCGAGTTGAACCAGAGGTCCATCGAGACGTTGTACGCACCCGAGTCGACCTGGGTCGTGGACCAGGAGGTGCGGGTGCTGGCGAGTTCGTCGACGCGCAGCGGCAGTCCGCTGTCCGTCGTGCACGCACCCCAGTGGCAGCCCTTGTAGCTGGAGGGGTACGTGGCGGGGGCGCCGTTGGTCGGGAGCGCGAAGGACGACTCCGTGACGCTCCAGGCCCCGGTCTCCGGGTCGACGCTCACACACTGCCGGGCCGTGGAGTTCCACTCGTTCTGCTGGTAGATGTACTCGCCGCCCTGGAGCTCGGTGGTCCCCCAGGCGGTGCAGTCGGTCACCGGCACGGCCGCGGCCGGAGCGGCGCCGGTGAGCATGGATGCGGCGGCGAGCAGCAGCGCCGCGGCGGTGGCGGCGAGGGGCGGGAACCAGCGACTGCGGTGGCGGGCCGCCGTGTTCGTGAGGAGTCCGCTCACGGCTCCACTCCCCAGGCGAGAGCCGAGCCCACATAGGCGGCGAGGCGGGGGGCGTCGGCGTAGGAGGTGCTGGTGGCGCGGCTGTAGTCGTCGGCCTCGTTGAAGTTCGACCAGTCGGACTTGTTCAGTCGCAACTGGACCTCGCCGGTCGAGGCGCCGGCGGCCAGGCTGCCCGCGCCGCCGGTGAAGCCGACCTCCAGGTAGTGGTCGGCCCCGGTCTTCGGGCTGCTGACCGTCACCACCGTGTGGTTGATGTTCGACGATCCGAGTGCGGCGTAGTCGCAGTACGTGGAGAAGGTGCTCGCACCGGCCTCGGAGCTGAACCAGTACCGGACCTTGACCGTGGACAGATCGACCGGGGCGCTGCCCGTGTTGACGATCTGCAGTCCGAGCCGGATCTGGTTGTCGGTGGCCGACGAGTCGGTGTTCTTGTACTGGACCTTCAGCGAGCCCGTTCCGCCACCGCCCGATTTCGTGGTGGCGGAAACGGTCGTGGAGAGCGCCGAGGTGTTGCCGCCCGCGTCCCGCGCCGCCACCGCGTAGCTGTACGCGGTCGCGGCGGCGAGGCCCTGGTCCGTGAACGTTCGCGTCGTCGCGCTGCCGGCGAGTACCCCGTTGCGGTACACGTCGTAGCCGGTGACGGCGACGTTGTCGGTGGACGCGGACCACGACAGCGACACGCTGTTGTTCGTCGTCGCGGTGACCGTCAGCCCGGCCGGTGCCGTCGGTGGTTCGGTGTCACCGCCGCCGTCCCCCTCCACCAGCAGTTCGGCGTAGATCGAGAAGGCGAGCGCGAGCGCGGCCTGGGCCCAGAACCGGTGGTACGTGAAGGTGGGTGCCGGACCGCCGTCCAGGTAGGCCTGAACCTTGGGCCAGTCCGGGTCGTCCCGGTACCAGGACCGCATGCCGATGAAGGTGACGCCCGGCTCGACCGTGTCGCCGCCCGGCATCTCGCCGGACCACCCGTCGGGTACGAACACCTCGTCGTCGAACCGGTTGTAGTCGGCCCTGGTCTCCGGTACCGCGATGCCCTTGTCGTCGGCGTTCAGTGCCATCGCGTCGAGCAGGGCCTTGGCCAGGGCCCCGGCGGCCGCGTCGCCCGATTTGGCGGCGTAGTAGGTCAGTGTCTTGACGTAGGCGGCGCCCACCCCGACGTCGTTGGAGTAGTCCACGACCGAGACGTGCAGCCCCGCGTTGTTCCCGGGGGACGTCGGGTTCCAGGTGTCCGGCTTGCCCGTCCAGTTGAGGGTGGAGGGGAAGCGGTAGCTGCCGTCCGCGCCGACGGTGGTCTTCCCGGAGGCCCAGGCGACCCATTTGGACAGGACGGCCTTGGCGGTCGCGTTGCCGGTGACGTAGTAGTACGCGGCGACGCGCTCCATGCCCCACACCTGGAAGCCGAACCAGTTGTTGCTCGGCGGGTCGTGGTAGACCGGCTGCCAGTCGTACGCCATGCCGTAGAACGTCGGTGTGCCGGCCGACGGGGTTCCGTACTTCCCGTCCCAGCTGTTGGTGCAGCCCCCGGCGAAGGCGCCTTCGGCGGACTGCAGCCACTGCAGGAACTCCAGCTGCCTGGTCAGACTCTTCGCCCAGTCGGTGCGCGCCGTCGCCGACTTGGGGGTCAGCGCCGGGACATTGGACAGAGCCCATGCGGCGAGCGGGTTCTGGTAGCCCTGGTGGGAGGCGCCGTCGCCGATGCGCCAGGCCCACCCGCCGCCGCTCCCCGCGGCCGCGCCGCCCCAGGCGTAGTACCACGACAGGAGATAGTGCTGGGAGTCACGGCCGGACGCGGCCGGGCAGGAGTTGGGATCCGTGCAACTGCCGATCCGCTTGAAGTACTTGTCGAACATGGCATAGCGGAGGTAGTCACCCATCTTGGCGGCCTTGGCCACCGACGCGGCGATCTCGCCCTCCTTGCCCTGGGCGGCGGCCCAACGGTACGCCCAGTAGGCGGCCTGTACCGCACGGGCGTCGGCGTCCGGGGCATTGGTGTACTTCCACTGCTCGGCATAGCTCGCGTCGTCGACGAACAGATCGAGAAAGCCGTTCGGACCGCCGTAGTTGAAGAGATCGGTGGTCGGCTGCGGGATGGTCTCCCACACCGACTCCTGCGCCCCGCGCTGATAGGTGTTGATGAACGACGGTCCGGGTCCCGGTCCCGACTCGCCGCCGGTGCCCGGCTTGTTGCCGTAGCCGTAGGTGTTGTCCAGGTCCATCAGCCAGTGCATGCCGTAGACGTCCATCGTGCCGTAGGACGCGGCCAGTTCCGTGGCGATGGGGTCCGAGCCGACCGGGACCGAACTGTTCAGGGCGGACGGATAGTTGTCGGGCAGCGGCCATTCGGGCGCGTAGGTCGCCGGGGAGCTCGGGTTGTACGCGTCGGCGGTGGGCTGATCGGCGTGCTGCGGGATGATGGTGCGCTCCGCGATCGCCCAGGCTTCGTTGAAGGGGGTCCAGTCCCCTGTCACCCGGCCGTACGCAGCCTCCAGCCACATCCAGAAACTGACGGCCTCGGAGGTCGTCTCGTGGCCGTGGTCCGGCGCTTCGACCATCAGCGTCTCGGCCGAGTGGTACGGAAGACCGTCCGGGCTGAAGTAGCCGTTGCCGGCCGCCTTGATCTTGCCGTACTGGGTGAGGAACGCCTGGGTGTACGGGTCGTCGGCCGCCGCGGCACGGGCGCCTTCGCCCGTCGGAGTGGCGGGCTCGGCCACGGCGGTGCCCTGGGTCAGGCCCATCGCGATCAGGCTGCCGCTCAAGGCAGCACTGAATGTTCTACGTGATATCGACACAAATCCTCCGTTGGCGAGTGTCGTAGGGGGAAGGAGGGGAGGGAGGGCCGTGCAGGTGGTGCGGACTGTCAGGGCTCGATGCCCCAGGCGAGTTCGCCGCCGATGTAGACCGCGACCTTCGGGGCGTCCGCGTAGGAGGTCCCGGTGGTGCGGCTGTAGTCGTCGGTCTCGTCGAAGTTCGACCAGTCGGTCTTGCTCAGCCGCAGCTGGATCTCACCGGTGGAGGCTCCCGCCGCCAGGCTGCCGCTGCCGAAGCCGACCTCCAGGTAGTGGTCGGCGCCGGCCTTCGGGGAACTCACGGCGGCCACCCGGTGGGTGATGGTGGAGCAGCCGAGTGGGGACCAGTCGCACCACGTGCCGTACGAGGATGCCCCGTTGTCGCCGGTGAACCAGTAGCGCACCTTCACCGTGGACAGATCGACGGCAGCGCCGCCGGTGTTCACCAGTTGGAGGGCGGGCTTGATCTGGTTGTCTCCGGCGGCCGGGTCACTGTTGCGGTACTGGGCCTTGAGCGCGCCGGGTTCACCGCCGCCGCCTTCGTCGTCGCCGCCCAGTGCGGTGCGCACGGCAGCGTACGAGGCCTTCGGCCGGAGGTTCTCGTCGTAGAGGCTGGCCGCACCCTGCCCGGGGAACGCGTCGGGGACCCAGGAGTACTTGTCCGTGTAGTCCCAGACCGTGATGCCGACGCACCGCACCACCGCGAGGCAGGCCTCGACGACGTTCCGGTAATAGGCGGCCTGCGTGGCGAGCTTGGCCGCGTCGGCGGGCAGCTGCATACGTACGTCGAGTTCGGTGACGGCGACATCGAGCCCGAGGTCGGCGAAGCGCTGCAGGTTCTGCTGCATGCCGCCCGGGAATCCGTACTGGACGGCGAGATGCCCCTGGAACCCGACTCCGTCGATCGGCACGCCCTCGGCGACCAGTTCGCTCACCAGGTCGTACATGGCATTGCTCTTCGCGCCCAGGCCCTCGGTGTTGTAGTCGTTGATGTAGAGCTTGGCGTCCGGGTCCGCGGCGTGGGCGGCGCGCAGGGCGGTGGCGATGTAGTCGCTGCCCATGGCGTTGTAGAAGGGGCTCGTGCGGAAGGTCCCGTCGTCGTTGAACGGCTCGTTCACGACGTCCCAGGCGGCGACCTCACCGCGGTAGTGGCCGGCGACCTCGGCGATGTGGTTCGTCATGGCTGCTTCCACCTGCGCCGACGGCAGGGCGGCGACCCAGCCGGGCAGCTGGCTGTGCCAGACGAGCGTGTGGCCACGCACGGTCTGCCCGTGATCCCGCGCGAAGTCGGTGATCACATCGCCCTTGGCGAAGCCGAACTGCCCCTGCTGCGGCTCCGTGGTGTCCCACTTCATGGAGTTGCCGGGAGTGATCTGACCGAATTCGGAACCCAGGGTGGCGGCGTAGGCGGCGTCGGGCAGTTCGGGGTTGTCGGTGGCGGAGCCGAAGTATTTCCCGTGGGCGGCGGCCAGGTCGTGGAGGGTGCTCTGCTCGGCCGCCGCGGCCGGCGCTCCCGCCAGGGATGCGGCGACTGCACATGCGGTGAACAACAGGACCGGCAGCCCGCCGGGGCAGCCGTGCGTGGAGCGCTTTACCAGACTCATGACATTCGCTTTCCTCGGCCGAGAACAGCCGGGGACGTGGGTGCGCGGCAGCGCCCATGCCTCCGGTTCACGTCTCGAAGATGGGGGGTGCGGAGGGTAAGGAAGCGTGCAAGTCTTGATGGTGGGAGCGCTCCCAAAGTGGCGTGGTGATAGGCACCTGTCAAGTGTTGAATCACAACTGCCTTACGTACTCGTTAACTTGAACGCACACCGCCGGTCGCTTCGCGGCACACAACAGCAGGTCCGGGCCGGGGTCGCGATCCGGAATCACTTGCGGACCCACCGCGCGCCCGGCGACCGCCGCCTGCACCGCATTCCGACCGGACGATCCTCCTCTCCGGTGACCACCCGCCCGGCCCCATGCACCCTGCCCCGGTACGCCACTGCCGGAACATCTCCCTCCGGAGGTCGCCACCCGGCCCGGGACCGTGGCAACCCGCTGGCCGAAAATCGCCCGCCGAAGACCACTGCGCACGGGCCCGCAACGGTGCCCCATGCACGGAAGTTCGCGTGGAAGAATCCCGACGGCGGGCAGCTCTCGATCGGGCGCCGGCGTACAGGTCGGGGTGCACAGCCGGGTACTTCGCGGGCATCCTCGGTGCCGGGTCCACGACATGGGGAATGAGACGGTCACGGCATGAGAATCACGGCGCGAGGGCTCAACCGCTCCACGCTTGCCCGGCAATTGCTGTTGGAGCGGGAGACGCTCGGCGTCGGGGATGCGGTACGGCGCGTGGTCGCACTGCAGGCGCAGCAGGCGGCGTCGCCCTACCTCGCGCTGTGGAACCGGCTCACCGGCTTCGACGCGGCCGACCTCGACACTGCCTTCGCCGGCCATGAGGTCGTCAAGGCGACTCTCATGCGGATCACGTTGCACGCGGTCCACATCGACGATTTCCGGGCCTTTCATGAGGCCGTGCAGCCGTCGCTGCGTGCCGCCAGGCTGGGTGACCGCTTCACGGTGTCCGGGCTGACCGCCGAGGACGCCGACGCACTGGTTCCGGAGCTGCTGGCGTTCGCCGACCGGCCTCGCACGGCTGCGGACTGCATGGCTTGGCTCACGCAGCGGCTGGGCGCGCAGCCGCAGCCCGGAGCGTGGTGGGGGCTGCGGCAGTACACGCCACTGCTGCACGCACCCACCACGCCACCATGGTCGTTCGGCCCCCGTCCGTCGTACGTCGCGCCCCCGACCCGGCCTGCCCGGGCAGACCCGGAGGTGTCCGCCGCGTCCCTGCAGACGCTGGTCCTGCGCTATCTCGAGGGGTTCGGGCCGGCATCGGTGGCGGACCTGGCCCAGTTCGCGCTGGTCCAGCGAGCCAGAGCCAGGACGGCACTGCAGGCGCTCGCCGGTGACGGTGACATCGAGCGGCTGGAAGGGCCGAACGGCGTGGAGCTGTTCGACACCCCGGGCGGGTCGCGTCCGGACGAGGACACACCGGCACCGCCCCGGCTGATGGCCATGTGGGACAGCATCCTGCTGGCCTACTCCGACCGCAGCCGTGTCATCCCACCGGACTACCGCACGCTCGTCACCCGCAGGAACGGCGACGTGCTGCCGACCCTGCTGGTCGACGGGTACGTCGCCGGCATATGGCGTCCGGCCGAGGGAGGGATCGAGGCGACCGCCTTCCACCACCTGCCGGACGACGTCTGGGAGCAACTCGCCGCCGAGGCGCGGTCACTGACGGCCTTCCTCGCCGACCGCGAACCGGAGGTCTATCGCCGTTACGACCACTGGTGGAGCAAGCTGCCGAGCGCCGAGGCCCGACTGCTCCCCGGGGATTGAGGCGGCGCCCCGGACATGCGCCGGGATCACCCGGCGCGGGACCATCGGTCCGCGGGTGCCCCCACGGTCCGCGGCGGACATGGACGGACCGGGCGGAGGTGACCAATACCCGATGAGGGGATGCAGTGGCGTGCTGTCGGCCGCCGCGATCCGTCCCGCCGGACGGTGGACCGGCACTCCCCCGGTACGACCGTCAGACGCCCGCTGCTCGGGCCGCCTGATACACCTCGGCCGCCACGTCGACGAGTTCGGCGGCGTCACGCGTCGTTGCCTGGAGGTCCAGCAGGATCTCGGGTACGCCCGTTTCGGCATGTGCCGCCAGGTCCTCGACGATCTGAGCCACGCTGCCCCTGAAGGGCTGCCGGTCCGCGCCCTCGAACGGCTTGGTGCTGTACATCGCGTTGGCACGGGCGCACACGCCGATCGGCCGGTCCCTGCCGCGCTCGGCAGCCAGGTCCTGCACCTTCCGCCACTGTTCGGCCAGTGTCGTGGCGCCCATGGCGACGGGCATCCAGCCGTCCGCCCGGTCCACCAGCCGGCGGGTGGCGCGCGGGCTGTTGGCCGGCAGATAGACCGGGATGGGGCGAACGGGCTTGGGGCCGACCTCGGCCGGTGCGATGGTGGTCAGCTCGCCCCGGTACGAGACCGGGTCCGGGCCCCAGACGGCCGCGCAGACGTCGAGCAGTTCGTCCAGGACCGCGCCACGCTTCTCGAAGGGAGCGACCGAGGCGGCTGCGTATTCGTCGAGTGACCAGCCGGTTCCGAGGCCCGCGATCACCCGGCCGCCGCTCGCGACGTCGAGCGAGGCGAGCGAACGGGCCAGCTGGAACGGTACGTGGAGCGGGGCGATCAGGACGCTGGTGCCGAGCCGGGCCCGGCCGGTGGCCGCGGCGGCCAGTGTGAGGGTGACCAGCGGGTCGGTGACGCTGCGGTACCCATCGGGCCACGGCAGCCCCGGTACGCCGTACAGCCCCTGGGTGGCCGGCTCGGGAAAGAGCACGCGCTCGAAGACCCACAGGCTCTCGTACCCGGCGTCCTCCGCCGCGCGTGCCACCGTGGCCACGTCGCGGCCGATGTCGTACTGCTTCATCTGCGGAAGACCGAGACCGAGCGAGACCGGCATGCTTGCACTCCTTCACGAGGACGACAGGTTCACGAGGACGACAGGACAACTACCGTATGTCACCCCTTGCTTGCCTGCGGTCAACGAGGCGGGCATCGGCGGGTGAATGTGTGCGCCGCCCCGTGCAGGTTGCCCCGGAGCGGTGTGCGGGACGACTCTGGAGGAGGCATCGCCTGCGGGTCGGGAAACCCGGCACCAGGCTGTGCATCCGGAGACGACGGAGAGGCGCCGACCGTGGACGGTCGGGAACCCGTGGGGAAGCAGCCCGGCGCGAGTGGACACGGGGCTGTGCCACACACCGCGGACATGCAGGTGGAGGCGTGGTCGCCGACGGCCGAGGGGTGCATCGGAGAGGCGGTGCGCGCCATGGTGGAGGGCTTCGCCGACACGTCCGGGGCCGCGGTTGTCGGTGACCGCGCATACGCGGTCACGGCGGAGTCCGACGAGGATCTGCTGGTGTCCGTCCTGGAGGAGGTCGTCTACCGGATGGATGTAGACGGTGAGATCCCGCTCGATGTGGAGGTGGGGTCCATCCGGCCGGCGGGGGCCGGCTTGGGCCTGTCGGTCCGCTTCCGGATGACCGACGCGGGCACCGCCGTGCCGGTCGGTGCGGTACCGAAGGCCGTTTCGCTGCACGACCTGCACATGCGTGGCGGCCCCGGCGGCTGGACCTGCCGGGTGACCATCGACGTCTGAGTGCAGGACGGGGAAGGGACGGGATCATGGCGCTCACGGTGGCACTGGCCGGCGACACCATGCTCGGGCGCAGCGTCGCCGAGGAGCTGCGCCGCTCGCCGACGCCGGGGACTCTGGTCTCCGCAGGGGTCAGGGAGGCGATCGCGGAGGCGGACCTGTTCGTGCTCAACCTGGAGTGCTGTGTCTCCGACCGCGGGCACCGCTGGCCCGACCCGCAAAAGGCCTTCTTCTTCCGCGCTCCCTCCGCCGCCGCGAAGGTGCTGGCCGAACTGGGCGTGAACTGTGTGACGCTCGCCAACAACCACGCTCTCGACTACGGGTTCGACGCCATGGCCGACACCCGCACCCTGCTGGCCGGGGCGGGCGTGCACGCGGTCGGCGCCGGCGCGACCGTACGCGCGGCCCGGGAGTTCGCGGTGCTGGAGGCGGGCGATGTGCGGCTTGCGGTGGTGGGCGCCACGGACCACCCGCAGGAGTACGCGGCCGGGGCGGACAGTCCCGGTGTGGCCTGGGCCGATCTCCACGCGGGGGTGCCCGACTGGCTGACGGAGTCGGTGGGCCGGGCCGCCGCGGCGGCGGATGTCGTGCTGGTCACTCCGCACTGGGGCCCCAACATGACCTCGCGGCCGCCGCGTCATGTCTCGGCCGCGGCCCCGGAGCTGCTGGCGGCGGGAGCGACGCTGGTCGCCGGGCACTCCGCCCATGTGTTCCACGGGATCGCCGACCGGATCCTGTACGACCTGGGTGACTTCGTCGACGACTACGCCGTCGACCCGGTCCTCCGCAACGACCTGGGGCTTCTCTTCCTGGTGACCCTGGACGGCCCGGATGCCGCGCACCTGGTTCCCGCCCGGGTGGAGGCGATGCCACTGGCCCTGGACTACTGCCACACCCGCCTGGCGCGCGGCGAGGACCGGGAGTGGATCCGCGAGCGGCTCACCACCGCCTGCGCCGAGTTCGGCACCGCCGTCGCCGATCGGACCGGTCGGCTGACGGTCGACTGGAGGTGAGGGACGTGGACATCGCACTGGTGGAGAAGGGCCCGTACCGCTTCCGTATCGAGCAGCGGGAACCGATGCGCGTACCCGGGATGGTGTTCGCCTCGCGGGCGCTGCTGCCACAGGCGGCCGGGGACAAGGCGCTGGAGCAGGTGGCGAACGTGGCGACGCTGCCCGGCATCGTCCGCGCCTCCTTCGCCATGCCCGACGTCCACTGGGGCTACGGCTTCCCGATCGGCGGGGTGGCCGCCACCGACATCTCCCGCGGCGGGGTGATCTCGCCCGGCGGCGTCGGGTTCGACATCTCCTGCGGCGTACGACTGCTGGCCGCAGACATCGACCATGAGGCGCTCGGCCACGACCGGCTGCGGCGGCTGATGGACATCCTCGACGGCACCATCCCGCGCGGCATGGGGCGCGGCGGGCTGTGGAAGCTGTCGGGCGCCGGGGAGATCGACGAGCTGCTGGTCGGCGGCGCTCGGTACGCGGTCGAGCACGGGCACGGTGTGCCGCGCGACCTCGCGCGCTGCGAGGACTACGGCGTCCTGGACGGCGCGGCCCCGGGGCAGGTGAGCAGGCGCGCCGTCGAACGCGGCCTCCACCAGGTGGGAAGCCTCGGCTCGGGAAACCACTTCCTGGAGGTCCAGGCGGTCGACCAGATCTTCGACACCGCCACCGCGGTGGCCTTCGGGCTGCGGGTGGGCCAGGTGTGCGTCATGATCCACTGCGGCTCGCGCGGCCTGGGGCACCAGGTGTGCACCGACCACGTCCGCGTGATGGACCAGGAACTGCACCGGCACCACATCCAGGTCCCGGACCGGCAGCTGGCCTGCACGCCGGTCGAGTCGCCGCGGGGCCACGCCTACCTGGGGGCGATGGCGGCAGCCGCCAACTACGGCCGGGCCAACCGCCAGCTGCTGTCCGAAGCCACCCGTCACGCCTTCGCGACGGCCGCGGGAGTCGGTCTGGATCTCGTCTACGACATCTCGCACAACACGGCGAAACTCGAGACCCATGAAGTGGACGGCGAGGCACGTCCACTGTGCGTCCACCGCAAAGGCGCGACGCGGGCGCTGCCGCCCGGCGACCCGAGCCTGCCCGAGGACCTCGTCCGGGCGGGCCAGCCGGTACTGGTCCCCGGGACGATGGGCACCGCCTCGTACGTGATGGTCGGCCTGCCCGGCAACGAAGCCTTCCACTCCGCCTGTCACGGCGCCGGCCGGGTCTGGAGCCGTCATCACGCGCTGCGCATGGTCCGCGGGGAGCAGCTTCGCGGCGAGCTGGAGGCCCGGGGCATCGCGGTACGCCCCTCCTCGTGGCGTGGTCTCGCCGAGGAGGCGCCGGAGGCGTACAAGGACGTCGACGCGGTCGCCGCGGTCACCGAGGGCGCCGGACTCGCCCGGCTGGTCGCCCGCCTGGTGCCGCTGGGCGTCGTCAAGGGATGATCCGGTACGCAGCGGGAGAGCGGGGACGCAGCTTCTCCGGAGGCCGGGACGGCGGCCGCGGTGGGCTCCGGCGGTGAAGTCGTCCGGCGCTCGCACCTCGGCGGAACGCGAGTAGCGTGGAGTGTAGGTGCAATCTCGCCAGGAGTCCGGTCGTGAGTCGGGAGCAGTGACGACAGATGGACGTCCTGGCCTGCGGACAACCTCGGGCGGAGGAGCTCACCCTCTCGAGGGAGTCGAGCAGCGGCACGAAAACGCAGCAACCGTGGGAGCTGCGGGAGGAGCGGGGATGGCGGCCGCGGATGTCGTCGTGCACGCCGGACCGGTCCGGCTCGGCGGGGAACTGACGGTCCCCGAAGGGGCCACGGGCATCGTGGTGTTCGCCCACGGCAGCGGCAGCAGCCGGCACAGCCCGCGCAACCGCTCCGTCTCGACCTCACTGAACAAGGCCGGGCTGGCCACCCTGCTGTTCGACCTCCTCACGGCGGAGGAGGAACTGGACCGGGCCAACACCTTCAACACGGCCCTGCTGGCCGGCCGCCTGACCGACGCCACCCGCTGGCTGCTCGAGCGGCCCGAGACCCAGGGCCTCGCGGTCGGCTACTTCGGGGCCAGCACCGGTGCGGCCGCCGCGCTGTGGGCGGCGGCGGAGCCGGACTCCCCGGCCGTTGCGGTCGTCTCGCGCGGCGGCAGGCCCGATCTGGCCGGGCCCCGCCTGCCGGCGGTGACCGCGCCCACGCTGCTCATCGTCGGAGGCGATGACGAGGTGGTGCTGGACCTCAACCGCCAGGCCCAGGCACTGCTGCGCTGTGAGAACCGGCTCGCCGTGGTCCCCGGCGCCACTCACCTGTTCGAGGAGCCCGGTGCTCTCGGGAAGGTGGCGGAGCTGGCCAGAGAGTGGTTCGCCGGGCACCTGGGTCATCGAGCAGGACCGGAAGGCTGACCACCGGCTCGCCACCCGGCCGACGAGGCCCTCGTCGATGCGGAACGAGGCCATCTATGCAACCCGCTTGTCTACGCGCATCATTGGGTTGCTTCGCTCGCACAACCATCCCCGGTCGCACCACGGGCATCCCCGCTTCACATGTGCCTGTCGACGGCCGGTCCAGTTCTTGTCATGCACTTGTCACTTCCTAGGAGGGGCAACACGATGGCTTGCGGATCAACCAGCCTGTGGGCCGGTGAAACCAGCTGGTTCTGCTGCGGCAACGCCTGGGGGCCATGCTCCAGTGCCGGCGGCGGCGCCTGCGGCAACTGCCAGTCCAGCGCACACCACGGCGCGTGGCCCAACGCCTCACAGGCGTGCTGGAACATCACCCGGCCCGACCTCTGCGGCGAGAACATCCCCAGACGCGGCTGTGGTGCGGTGATGAACGTCAAGCACCAGTGCTCGGGTGCGACGGTGTGCATCACGATCACCGACTGCGGCCCGCGCACCAAGGACTGGTGCGGAGAGGCGACTTGCTGCAACGGCACCTGTCGCACCAACCGCGTCCTCGACCTGACGCCGGCCGCCTTCTCGGCGATCGGCAACCTGAGCTCGGGCAAGCTGCCGGTCTACATCTACGAGTGAGGAGGACCGAGATGACCGTACGACACGACCGGGCCGACGCGATGCGTCGCCGGCGCTTCCTCACCAATGCCGCCCTCGGCGGCGCGACCATCATCGGCGCGACCGCGCTCGGCGGCCTCGACGCCGAGGCCGCCTTCGCCGCGGAACCCTCGCTCGACCCCGCGATAGCCAAGTCCACCTTCGTGGAGGGCCGCATCACGGGCATCACCGGCAGCATCCTGGAGGTGGCCGGATCCAATGGGGGCCACTCCCGGGTGCAGATGACCAACGTCACCAGCGTCTGGAAGGTGCGCGCCACCACAGCCGAAGTGATCGAGGTCGGCGACGGCCTCTACGCACGCGGCGTCAGGATGCCCGACGGCACCGTGGCCGCCGACGCGGTGTGGGTGAACATCGTGAATCTGGACACGCAGATCCGCGGCATCGCGAAGAACCGGCTGCACCTCGCCCACGGGCAGCACGAGCTGGTCGGCCACGTCGCCCCGGACGCCAGCGCCTCCTACGCGGGCCGCGCACTGACGTCCGACCTGTCCCGGCTGCGCATCGGGCAGAGCGCCCAGGTGCTCGGTGCCTGGCGGCCCTCCGACAACTCCGTGGACGTCGTCCGCATCTCCGTCGGGCACTGATACAGGCCCAAGGACACAGAGAGAGGAAGAGATGCTGTCACTGACAACGGGCCTCGCCCCGCTGGTCCTCGCGGGCCTGCTCGGCTGGACCGGAGCGGTCAAGGTGTTCAGCCGGGGCACCGCACGACAGGCGCCGAAGACGGCGCTGGCCCGCATGCTGCGCAGCAGTGAGCGGGCCACCACGGTGCTGCGCGCGACCGGCGCAGGTGAACTCCTGATCGCCGCAGGTCTGCTGGTGGTCCCGGCGAACCCGGTGCCGGGGGCCGCAGCCGCGGTCCTCGGGGCGGGCTTCCTCGGCTACCTCGGCTACGGCCGGGCCGTGGCACCGGAGTCCTCCTGCGGCTGCTCGGCAAGTGAGGACACCCCCATCACCTGGCGGGCGTTCGCGCGGGCGGCGGTCGTGCTCATCGGCGGGGCCACGGTGGCGGTGGCACGGGACACCTGGTGGCCGGCGGTCTCCGAGCGGCCTGCCGGTGCCCTTGTCCTCCTGGCCGGGGCGGTGGCGGTTCTGGTCGCCCTCTCGGCGGACCTCGACCGGTGGTGGCTGCTGCCACTGCGCCGGACGAGGCTGCGTGTCTTCGGGCACCCGCTCCTCGGCACCGCCACCGACCAGGTGCCGGTCGCGGCGAGCGTCGAACTCCTGGAGAACTCCCTTGCCTGGCAGGCCGCCGCACCCGTGGTCCGGTCCGCCCTGCTGGACCACTGGGAGGACGACGGCTGGCGCATTCTCCAGTACTCGGGTGTGTACGGGGACCGGGAGAACGCGCGCCCGGTCGCGGTGGTGTTCGCACTCGACGCCACGGCCGGCCGCGACACCGGTGAAGACCCGATCGTCCGTGTCAGTTATGTCGACGCGGACAGCGGGGAGGCGGTGGCCGTGGACGAACTGCGCGCGGCGCCGTCGCGAAGGATCCTGCCGATGGCGGGCTGACGCCACGGATGAATCGCCGCCCGCGCAGACCTCCGGAACACAGCGCAGCGGCAGCGCCGGACCGAAAGCCGGGTCCGGCGCTGCCCGGGGGCTCGCCCCCCCTGGTTGCTGTCGTCGAGAAGCTAGTTCCTCACCAGCCGCCGGAGCTGATCTCGACGCGGGCGTTGAGGCCGCCCTTGCCGGTGCCCTTGTAGAAGTAGAGCTTTCCGGTGGCACCCGGTTCGGACTTGACGGCCATCAGGTCACCCGTACCGTCACCGGTGAAGTCGGCGCCGGCGTAGTCCGAGATGCCGTTCCAGCCACGGGAGCCGATCTCCGTGCGGGAGGGACCGGCGTCGATGGTGCCGTTGCCGTGGCCCTTGTAGAGGTAGAGCTTCCCGGTGGACTTCTCGGTGGCGACGATGTCGTCCCTGCCGTCCCTGTTCATGTCACCGGGACTGACGATCTTGTCCATGCCGTTCCAGCCGTAGGAGCCGATCTCCGTCCGGGAGGGACCGGCGTCGATGGTGCCGTTGCCGTGCCCCCGGTAGAGGTAGAGCTTCCCGGTCGACTTCTCGACACCGCCGAGGTCATCCCTGCCGTCACCGGTGAAGTCACCGACGAAGATGTTGCTGATCCCGTTCCAGCCGCCGGAACCGATCTCCTTACGACTGGCCAGCCCGCTGCCCGTACCGGGGTAGAGGTAAAGCTTTCCGCTCGCGACCGCGGTGCCGACGAGATCGTCCCTGCCGTCCGAGTTGAAGTCACCGACGGCCAGCTTCGCCATGCCGTTCCAGCCACCCTTGCCGAGCAGCAGCGGCGCAGTCAGGGTTCCCGTGCCCGTACCGGGGTATAGCCACAGGTTGCCCGTCGTCACCTGAACGGCCACCAGGTCCTTCTTGCCGTCCCCGTTGAAGTCACCGGCCGTCAGATTTGTCATACCCGGGTCGCCCGTGGTCGCAGCCGCGCCGACGTCGACGTAGTTCCGGTCGATGTTGATCGTCGTCCCGCTGTACGACTCGGTGACATTGCCCGAGTACTGGTGAACACGCTGATGGTCGGACCAGTACCCGGCGGGGATGTTCACGTCGGCGGTGTTGGCCACACCGTTCCAGTTGCCGACCCAGACCACGTCCGGACGTACCAGCGTCGAGGACGAGTAGACGGAGGCGAGGTCCTTGATGCCACTGGAGGAGGAGCTGTACACGCCTGACCGGTAGCGCAGTTCGTGCAGACGGGCGGACCAGCCGGAGAGGTAGTTGAGGACGTTGGTGCGGTAGCCCGAGGAGTACGCCTCCATGTCGATGTAGAGCACCGTGCCGGGGACGAATCCGAGCGCTTGTGCCAGATCGACAGCCGCATCGGCGGCCGACCGGCCCTGGCTGGTCGCGCTCGAGGAGGAGATGCTCCCCGCTTGGAGGCCCGCGTAGATGGGGAGCAGATGCCAGCCACGGTTGCTCTGCTCGGCCACCCATGAAGCGGTGAGGTTCGGCTGGGAGCAGGCCCGGCTCGGCCCGCCCATGTAGATGCCCACCCCTCTGTAGGGCGAGGACGCCCAGTTCGCCATGGCGCCGGAGGAGGGTGCCGAGCAGGCGTCGAAGGCTTTGCCGGTGTAGCCGGTACTCGGGATCGCGGAGGCGGCGGCCGGGAGAGCCGGCGCCCGGGGCGTCGGAACGGTCTGCGGCTCGGCCGTGCTGCCGGTGGTGGCGGAGCCCAGGATCTTCTCGATCGCGGCCGACGACGAGCCGTAACTGACGGTTGCATAGACGCCGGCGCCTTCGAAGGCCAGCCGCACTTCACGGGAGTCGCCGGCCGGGAGGGCCCTGGGAGCGGGGGAGCCCGCCGGGACGTTCACGGTGGGCACATCCTCTCGGGGCGTAGCTCCGGTGAACGGCTCCAGCACAATCGCTTCGGTCTTTGCCGCGATCAGGTGGGTGGGGCAGGACTGCTGGGCTCCCGGATGCCCCAGGTACACGGTGTGCTGATCGAGTCGTACGCAGGTCTTCGGGTCCTTCTCCAGATCCACCAGCCTCCACCCGGCCGGAACGTCGATGGAGAGTCCCCCGTACTCGACGTGGGCGAGCGATTCCGCCGCCGACGCGGGGGCGGAGGGCTGGAACGTGGCGGTCAGTCCGATGGCGGCAATGAAGGCAGAGGCTGAACGGCGCAGATGTCGGATCTTCATTCTCTCTTCCCGGAGTTGGGCCGATGTGGCACGGCCGGCGCGGTCGGGGCGCGGCAGCGCACAGAGGCAGGGCAGGGCCGCAGTGAACCCGGACCCGCCTGGTGGGGCGCCACCAGCCGCCGGTGCCGATTTCGATGCGGACGTTGAAGCCGCCTGTGCCGTCGACCTTGTAGAGGTAGGGGTTTTCCGGTGGCGCCCGGCTGGGACTCGACAGCTGCCAGTCACCCGTACCGTCACCGGTGAAGTCACACCGCCGGCGCAGTCCGAGATCCCGTTCCAGCCACCGGAACCGATCTCCCCACGGGGGGAACCGCCGTCGATGGCGCCGCCGCCATGACCCTTGTACAGGTAAAGCGTCCCGATCGACGCCTCGACACCGCCGAGGTGATCCCCACCGTCACCCGTGAAGTCGACGCCGAAGGTGTGAGGAAGGCGCATCGAGGTGATGATGCGCCGACGAGAGAGAAGGACCTGGTCCGCCGTCAGGAGGACCTGCCGGTCGCGAATCCGGCCGCCGGCGGCGCGATCGCCGCGCGTGCGGAATGGCGCCCGGCGCCAGGGGCACGACAACGACACATCAGTTGCTCGGGCTCGGCACCGGTCATCCCATCCGGAGACCCTTGCCAGGGACTGCTCGCGCCCGCTCGACGAGGAAGCAACGACCCTCGAAAGAACTGGCCTGACCCTCCGTCAGGACAGGGTCGGCAACGATCGGCGCCCTTCACCTGTGCGTGAGGGATCGTCAGTGGCCGGCGACGGTCGAAGGCAAGCAGCGCGGGGGCAGGACGCGCGCCGTCCGTACCTGGCCGTGGGGCTGACACCGTCCTGGGTCTCGACAGCGCCGACGGGAGTGTCGCTGCGCGACGTCCGACGCCGGATGTCCCCGCTCATGGAACGACTCATCACAGAGGGCCGCTTGGAGGCCGGCCCGAAGGCCGCGCGGCTCGGCCTGGCCTGACGCCCCCTCAATGCCCGGAAGAAACACGTCCTGACTTGCGGCAGTCAGAGACGGCAGACGAGTCGGCCTGTACGCCGGGTTCTGTCACCCGGTCGCCTCGCGGCGGCCGGGGAGACGGCCATCCATCTAGGACCGGCATTGCTGTCGGCCTCATGCGGTCTACCCGCGAACTCGGGCGGGCAGCCCTCGAACGTTCGCGCAGGACCATCTTGCGACGGCCCCTCTTGACCTTGCTCCGGGTGGGGTTTACCTAGCCGCCTGAGTCACCTCAGGCGCTGGTGGTCTCTTACACCACCGTTTCACCCTTACCGAGTACCGAAGTCCCCGGCGGTCTGCTTTCTGTGGCACTGTCCCGCGGGTCACCCCGGGTGGCCGTTAGCCACCACCCTGCCCTGTGGAGCCCGGACGTTCCTCGGGAGGATCCGAAAATCCTCACGCGGCCGTCCGGCCGGCTCGTCTGCCGTATCGACCATGCTACCCGGCGGGGCGGGGCCGGTCGGACGAGGCCCGACCGGCGGGCAGATCAGAGACGGGCTGTGCCGAAGGCGGCGATGCCGGCCGACCAGGCTGCCGACAGGTCGGCGCCCGAGGGGAAGCGGCCGTTGAGTTCCAGGACCACCATCCCGTGCGCAAAGGCCCAGGCGGCCCGGGCCCGCTCCTGGTCCCCGGCGACGGCCCGGAAGAGCGGGGCCGCGGCGCGTTGCTCCAGGCCCGGCGGGAGGGATGTCCGGTCCACGGGGTGCTCGGTGGTGAGGCGGTACAGATGGGGGTGGGCCAGGGCGTAGGCGCGGTACGCGGTGGCGAGGGCCGGGAACGACCCGGGGGCCACGGACTCCGCCGCTTCCAGCGTCTCGGCCGTCTCCCGCAGCACCTCGCCGGCCAGGGCCGTCAGCACGGAGGACTTGTCCGGAAAATGCTTGTAGAGGGACGGTGCCGTGATCCCGATGCTGTCGGCGAGCCGGCGCATGGTGAGGGCTTCCGGGCCCTCCGTCTCCAGGAGGGTGCGGGCGGCGGCGATGATCTGCCGGGCCCGGTCCGTCACACGGCCCGCGACGCGGTCCGTCGTGGGGGCGGTGACATGTTCAGTCACGCTGGAAAGCCTTCCTTCGTACGGAGTCCGCCGGGGCGCACCGGAAGTCCGTGGGCCCGTCGGACCCGTAGCCGAAGGCGTGATCCTACGAGATGGGGAGGTCCGGCGCGGCAACCGGTCCGGGCGTGTTCGCCTTGCCGCCGCGTCAGCGTTTTCCACGCTGCCGGGCGCCGTTCCGGGGAACGGCCGAAACCCTGGTTCCGGCCGCGTCCGCTCTGGAGGCCGTCGTCCTGCGGCGACTGTGCGCCGCGGTCGGCGACCCGCGCACCGCCGTCGTCGTCGCGCTCACGCGGGGGCGAACAGTACCTTCGCCGCACCCGGGTCCGCCTGGGTGAGGCGGACCCGGAGCCGTTCGCCCAGCGGAAGCTTGGTCGTGCCGCCGTCGATGCGGGCGACGACGGCCGGGTGCTCGATGTGGACCGTGCCGATGGTGGGTTCCTGGTCCTGTACGTCGACCACGTACGCGTCGAAGACCTGGCCCACCCGGTCGCTGAGGAGTGCCGCCTCGACCAGGTCGACGCACTCGCGCTCCACCGTGTTGGCGCGTCGGGTCCCTTCGGCCATTTCCTTCGGGAGACCGGGGAGTGCGGCCATCACCCACTCGGGCGGTTCCCGGTCCGCGACCGCCGCGAGACACAGTTCGGCCGCGTACCGGTCGACGAGGCGGCGCAGCGGCGCGGTGCAGTGCGTGTAGAGGTCGGCGACGGCGGCGTGGACGGCGGGGGTGGGAAGTTCACCGTGGTCGAAGACCGTGTAGCCGGCGCCGCGCAGCAGGGTGGTGCACTCCTGGAGGAACGCGGCGTCGCTCGTCCTCTTCGGGTCGAGCGACCGGACGACCTGGGCGTACGGGACGTGGTGCGGCCAGTCGATGTGCAGGGCCTCGGCCGAGCGGCGCAGACGGGCGACGGCGCCGTCGGGGGCGACCGGGAGCGTACGCAGGATGCCGGTGCCCGCCTCGGTCATCAGATGGGCCGCGGCCATGCCGGTGAGGAGGGAGATCTGGGCGTTCCAGCCGTCGGCGGGCAGCGGGGCGCGGTACTCCAGGCCGTATGCGCCGTCACGCTGGACGATCTCCTGCTCGGGCACGTCGAGCGAGATCCCGCCGCGGGCGACCTCCTGCTCCTCACGGAGCCGGCCGATGTCCCTCAGCAGGGCGATGGGTTCCTCGGCGGTACCCGCGTCGATCTGCCGCTGAACGCCCGCGTAGTCCAGCTTGGCCCGGCTGCGGACCAGGGCCCGGCGTACGTCGCCGGCGACCGCGCGGCCATCCGTGTCGAGGTCGATCCGCCAGAGCAGAGCGGGTCGGGTCTGCCCGGGGAGGAGGCTGGCTGCGCCTTCGGAGAGCACGGTGGGGTGCAGCGGCACCTTGCCGTCGGGGAAGTAGAGGGTCGTCACCCGGCGGTGGGCCTCGGTGTCGAGTGCGCCGCCGGGGCGGACGAAAGCGGCGACGTCGGCGATGGCGTAGTGCACGCGGAAGCCGTGCGGGCGGCGTTCGAGGTGCATCGCCTGGTCGAGGTCGGTGGACGTGGGCGGGTCGATGGTGAAAAAAGGAAGGTCCGTGGCGTCCTGGTGTCCGGTCAGGACGAGGGACTTCGCCACCTGTGCCGCCTCCGCGAGGACCTCGGGCGGGAAGTCGGCGGGCAGTCCGAGCGAGGTGCGCAGATCGCACAGGGCCGCCCGCAGCGGGGTGTCGGCTGCGCCGGTCATGTGGAGATGGCGGCGGGGCATGGACCGAGCGTATGGCGGGGCGGGGCGACCGGCATCCCGGGTGCGGGCGGCCCCGCGGACCGGAGACGGGTGACCTTGCGGAACGGGTGCCGGGCTGGGCGGTCCGGGCGTCCCCGTACGCTGGCAGGCGGGGCCTTGGGCAGTTGTGGGGGCCGCTTCCCTGTTCGTACGAAGGAGAACCGCCGTGCTCGTGCTGTTGCCGCCCTCCGAAGGAAAGGCCGCCTCGGGGCGCGGAGCACCCCTGAAGCCGGAGTCGCTGTCGCTGCCGGGGCTTGCCGAGGCCCGGGCCGCGGTCCTCGACGAGCTGGTCGAGCTGTGCGTGGCGGACGAGGAGAAGGCCCGGGAGGCGCTCGGTCTGAGCGAGGGGCTGCGCGGCGAGATCGCGAAGAACGTCGAGCTGCGGACGGCGGGGACGCGTCCCGCCGGGGAGATCTACACCGGGGTGCTGTACGACGCGCTGGACCTGGCGTCCCTGGACACGGCGGCCCGGCGGCGGGCCGGGAAATCCCTGCTGGTCTTCTCCGGGTTGTGGGGCGCGGTGCGGGTGGGAGACCGGATTCCGTCGTACCGCTGCTCGATGGGGGTGAAGCTGCCGGGTCTCGGTGCGCTGGGCGCGTACTGGCGTGCGCCGATGGCCGAGGTCATGCCGGAGGCGGCCGGGGACGGGCTGGTGCTGGATCTGCGGTCGTCCGCGTACGCGGCGGCGTGGAGGCCGAAGGGTGCGGTGGCGGAGCGCACGGCGAGTGTGCGGGTGCTGCACTCCCAGATGGTGGACGGGGTGGAGAAGCGGTCGGTGGTCAGCCACTTCAACAAGGCGACGAAGGGGCGGATGGTCCGCGACCTGCTGCAGTCGGGGGCCCGGCCGAACGGGCCCGCGGAGCTGGTGGACGCGTTGCGGGGGCTGGGGTACGAGGTGGAGGCGGAGGCTCCGGGGCGGGCGGGACGGCCGTGGGCGCTCGATGTGGTCGTGACGGAGATCCACTGACACAAGGCATTGCAACATGCGCAACGCTCGTTGCGTACGGTGCGGTGCGCGCGGCAAGATGAGGCCATGACCTCCTCCTCTGTGCTGGACCTTGCCCCCGTCGTCCCCGTTGTCGTCCTGGAGGACGCCGCTGACGCGGTACCGCTCGCCCGGGCCCTCGTCGCGGGCGGGCTCCCGGCCATCGAGGTGACGCTGCGGACGGCCGCGGCACTGGATGCGATCGAGGCGATAGCGGCGGAGGTGCCGGGTGCGGTGGTGGGGGCGGGCACGGTGATCTCCGCGCGGAACGTCTCCGACACGGTGGCGGCCGGGGCGCGGTTCCTGGTCAGCCCGGGCTGGACGGATCCGTTGCTGGACGCGATGAAGGCGTCGGAGGTGCCGTTCCTGCCGGGGGTCTCGACGACGTCCGAGGTCGTGGCGCTGCTGGAGCGCGGGGTCAGCGAGATGAAGTTCTTCCCGGCGGAGGCGGCGGGCGGCACGGCGTACCTCAAGGCGCTGTCCGCACCACTCCCCCAGGCCCGGTTCTGCCCGACGGGCGGCATCTCGCTCGCGTCGGCGCCGTCGTACCTGGCGCTGCCGAACGTCGGCTGCGTGGGCGGCAGTTGGATGGTGCCGGGAGATGCGGTGGCGGCGAAGGACTGGGCGCGAGTGGAGAGGTTGGCGGGCGAGGCTGCGGCGCTGCGCGGCTGATTTCCCCCTCCCCGGTCCCCGCCGGGTGCTGACCGGGATGCGGGGGCACCCCCGCACCCCGGGGAAGCGGCAGCTTCGCGTCGCCGGGGAGTCGCTCCACTGCCCCCGCAGCGCCCCACGCCCCCACAGGAGCCTTCGCTCCCTACCGCAGGTGCGACGTGTCGTTCAGCAGTCTCAGTGACGCGTTGCCGTCCGCGTAGTACGCCACTGCCGACAGTGACGCCGCCGAGAGTTCCATGCGGAACAGGGACTCCGGTGGTGCACCCAGGGCCAGTCGGGCCAGGGTCTTGATCGGGGTCACGTGAGTGACCAGGAGCACCGTGCGGCCCGCGTGGCGGGTGGTCAGGCGGTCCCGGGTGGCCGAGACCCGCCGGGCCACCTCGGCGAAGCTCTCACCGCCGCCGGTGGGGGGCGTTCGCGTGGAGGCGAGCCAGGCGTCCAGATCGGGGCCGTACCGTTCACGGACCTCGGCGAACGTCAGGCCCTCCCAGGCCCCGAAGTCCGTCTCGCGCAGGCCGTCCTCGATCTGGACGGGCAGGCCCAGGCGGGCACCCACCGTCGCCGCTGTTTCGCGGCAGCGACGCAGCGGGGAGCTGATGATCTCCTGGATCGTGCCACGGGCGGCAAGGGACTCCGCCACCCGTTCGGCCTGGTGGCGGCCGGCCGCCGAGAGTTCGGGGTCGCTGCCGCCGCTGCCCGAGAACCGCTTCTCGGGCGTGAGGGCCGTCTCGCCGTGCCGGAGCAGGACGAATGTGGCCGGCGCCCCGAGGTCGGCGGCGCCCCAGCCGACCTGCGGGGTGGCCGCGGTTTCACGGCTGGTGGACATCGCCGCCCGTGCCTTCGCGGCGCCCGCCGCCGCGTCCCCGGGCGGACCGGAGACCGGGGGCAGGTCGAGGGCTGCCGTCGATGCCGACGGCTCCCACTGCTTGCCCCTCTTACCGGCGTCCATCGCCTCGTTGGCGAGCCGGTCCGCATGCTTGTTCTTCTCGCGCGGGATCCACTCGTACGTGACCGCGGACGCCGGAAGGATCCGCGCCGCCGCTGCCGCGAGCGGCTTCATGTCGGGATGCTTGATCTTCCAGCGGCCCGACATCTGTTCCACGACCAGCTTGGAGTCCATCCGGACCCGCACCTGCAGCGCACCCTCCGCCGACGCGTCCGGCACCAGTGCCTTCGCGGCCTTCAGGCCCGCGATGAGGCCCTTGTACTCGGCCACGTTGTTCGTCGCGACACCGATGTACTCGGCGGCTTCGGCGAGCGTCTCCCCCGTCACCGGGTCGATCACGACCGCGCCGTAACCGGCGGGCCCCGGGTTGCCCCGGGACCCTCCGTCGGCCTCGATGACGAACTGGCGGGGCTGCGTCATTACAGGCCCGACTCCGCCGTACGGACCAGAATGCGGTGGCAGTTCTCGCAGCGCAGCACCGTGTCCGGGGACGCCGCCTTCACGTCGTTGACCTCGGTGATGTTCAGCTCCAGCCGGCAGCCCTCGCAGCGGCGCTGGTAGAGGCGGGCGGCGCCGACCCCGCCCGACTGGGCGCGGAGCCGGTCGTACAGCTTGAGCAGGTCCGCCGGTACGGAGCCGGCGACGAGCTCGCGTTCCTTCGTGACGGTCGCGGTCTCGTCGTCGAGAGCCTGCGTCGCGGCGTCCCGGCGGGCCGTCGCGTCGTCGACCTTGGCCTGGACGGCCGAGACCCGTGCGGTGAACTCGGTGACGCGCTCCTGCGCGGACTCGCGGCGCTCCATGACTTCGAGGACGACGTCCTCGAGGTCACCCTGGCGCTTGGCCAGCGAGGTGATCTCGCGCTGGAGGCTCTCCAGGTCCTTCGGCGAGGTGACCGCGCCGGAGTCCAGCCGCTGCTGGTCGCGGACGGCGCGCTGGCGCACCAGGTCCACGTCCTGCTCCGCCTTGGTCTGCTCGCGGGCGGTGTCGCTCTCCTCGGTCTGCGACGCGACCAGCAGGTCACGCAGTTGTGCGAGGTCGGCCGTGAGCGACTCGATCTCGGCGTGCTCGGGGAGCGACTTGCGCTTGTGCGCAAGCTGCGACAGCCGTACGTCGAGGGCCTGGACGTCGAGAAGTCGGATCTGGTCGGCGGGCGCGGCGTTCAGTTGGGGGCTCCAGAAGAGTGGTGGGTGGTCCAGGGGTCGGTGACCTGCTTCGAGACATGGACCCGCAGGCCCCATCCGTGGCGGTCGGAAATCGCGTCGAGCTGCGCGGCGGCCTGCTCGCACCAGGGCCATTCGGTGGCCCAGTGCGCGGCGTCGATCAGGCCGATCGCGGACTGCTGAACGGCCTCGGAGGCCGGGTGATGGCGCAGATCCGCGGTGAGGAAGGCGTCGACGCCTGCGGCGCGCACCGCGTCGAAGAGGCTGTCGCCGGAGCCGCCGCTCACCGCGACGGTACGGACGACGGCGTCCGGGTCACCGGCCATGCGGATGCCCTGCGCGGTGGCGGGCAGCCGGGCGGCGGCACGGGCGGCGAGGTCGCGGAGGGTCTCGGGGTGGTCCAGCTCGCAGATCCGGCCGAGGCCGCGATGGCCCTTGGGGTCGGTCGGGTCCGGTACGAGGGGTCCGGTGACGCGCAGGTCCAGGGCGCCGGCGAGGGCGTCGGAGACGCCGGGGTCGGCGGTGTCGGCGTTGGTGTGCGCGACGTGCAGGGCGATGTCGTGCTTGATGAGGGTGTGCACGACCCGGCCCTTGAAGGTGGTGGCGGCGACCGTCGTCGTACCCCGCAGATAGAGCGGGTGATGGGTGACGATCAGCTGGGCGCCGAGCTTGATCGCCTCGTCGACGACCTCCTGGACGGGGTCGACGGCGAAGAGCACACGGTCGACCTCGGCGGCCGGGTCGTCGACGTCTCCGCAGACCGTGCCGACCGCGTCCCAACCTTCGGCCCGCTCGGGAGGCCAGAGGGCGTCGAGCGCGGCGAGGACTTCAGACAGACGGGGCACGGAGGAAAGGCTACCTTCCGTCCGTGCCCCGCCGCCCATGACTGGGGTGACCTGTGAGAACTCCACGACCAACCGGCGACAGCCGGTCACGGATCCTCACACGCAGTTCGGCCCGGGCCGTTGCCCGACCCGGGCTCCTGCTGATCCGGTCCGCTACTTGACGAGGTCCGCGCGCAGGTCGTCGAGGACCAGGTTCGCCGCCGTGACACCGAGGCCGAGGTACCAGGTCTCGTCCGGGACGTCCTTCGCCCGGCCCTCCTTGACCGCCTTGAGGTTCTTCCAGAGCGGGTTGGACCGGGCGGTGTCGCGCTTGGTCGCCTTCGGGTCGCCGTAGACGCCGGTGAAGATCCAGTCGGCGTCCGCCTCGTCGATCTTCTCCGGGCTGATCTCGGCGGCGAGGTCGTTGATCTGCTGGTTCTTGGGCCGCGGCAGACCTGCGTCCTCAAGGATCGTGCCGATGAACGACGCCTTCGCGTAGAGGCGGATGCGGTCCGGCAGGTAGCGGACCATGGAGATGGTCGGCTTGTCGGGGCCGATGTCCTCGCCGAGCTTCGTGGCCTTCTTCTCGTACGCGTCGAGCTCACTCTTCGCCTTGGCGGTCTTGTCCAGCGCCGCGGCGTTGAGGAGATAGTTCTCCTTCCAGGTGAAGCCCGGACGGATGGAGAACACGGTCGGCGCGATCTTGGAGAGCTGGTCGTACTTGTCGGCGGCGCGCAACTGGCTGCCGAGGATCAGGTCCGGCTTCAGACCCGCGATCGCCTCGAGGTTGAGGTTGTTGATCGTGCCGACGTTCTTCGGGTTGCCCGCGTCCTTCTTCAGGTACGAGGGGATGGCCGCGTCCCCCTCGGAAGGGGCGTAGCCGACCGGCTTCACACCCAGCGAGACGACGTTGTCGAACTCGCCGACGTCCAGTACTACGACGCGCTTCGGCGCGGACTTGAGCTCGGTCGTGCCCATGGCGTGCGTGAGGGTCCGGGGGAACTGGCCCGCCTTGGCGTCCGTCCCGTACGCGGCCGTCTTCTTGGCCGCGTCGGCGAAGTCCTTGCCGCCGGTCGCGACGGCTGCCTTCTTGTCGGTGCCGGCCCCGGACTTGGCCGAGTCGTCCGATGCCCCGCTGCCGCAGGCGGAGAGGGAGAGGGCGGCGGCCACTGCCAGGCCGACGGCGGCGGTGCTGCGGCGTCGTATGGACATCACGTACTCACTTGCTCCAGTTGAGGAATCAGACTCACAGGAAACGCTTAGGGATGCCTAACCTTAGCTACGGGCTTTGCGGGGAGCACAACCGCCCCCTCCCCCTCAGGTGAATCCGGGCATCACCACCCATATGTGTGAAGTGGCGTGTCTCGTGTTGTTCGGTAGGAAGTGCGAAAACTAGCGTCGGTTGCCGGAGGTGACGAGTCCATGACTGCCTGTGCCATCGAGGGTGAGACCACCGGGGCCGCCGCGACGGTGAGCCCCGTGTCGGGAAAAGCGGGAGAAGCGGAAGGACCCGGGGGCCGGGAGGAGCCGGAGGAACCCGAGAGGCCGGAGGCAGCACGGGGGCCGGAGGGAGCCTGGGTGCCGTACGAACCGGCGGAGTCCCACAGGGTCGTTGAGCCGCCCGTGCCTGATGAGTCCGGTCAGCCGGGTGGTGACGTCGGGGCCGCCCCACGTGCGGCCGCGTTCACCATTACCGCCGACGGTTCGTACGCCGCACGGCTCACGCTTTCCGGAGCGGCCGACGCCGCAGCCTGGTTCCCCGAGCGCTGGACGCTCGACGGGCATGAGCCGTACGCCGTGCCGCTTCCGCTCGACCAGCCGGAGGATCCCGACTCCGATGTGCTGCCGCTCGCCGACGGCCGCGTACTGATCCGGCGCCAGGTGGCGGACCGTCACACCTTCTCGCTGCTCTATCCGACCGGACCAGGCACCGGCGAACTGCCGCTCGGCGCCCTCGGGCGCGCGGACGGCGTGCACCTGACTCTGCTGCCCCCCTCGCCGGACGGTGCGAGTGCGTACGCCCTTTCGGTCGGGGAACATTCCACCGCCGTCTGGCTGGTGGCGGGCGGGGCGTTCGGACCGGTTCATGTCGCGGATGTGCCGGGGCGGTGCTCCGGCGGTGTCTGGCTGGACCGGGCGGGGCGGCTGCTGGCTCTGGACCGGGAGCCCGTGGGCGGCGGTCCGGTGAAGGCGGTCGCCGTGGACCTGGGACGGGGCGGCGAGGTGACGCCGCTGCTGCAGATCGCGCCGGAGAGCAACGACCGGCTGCTGCTCGCCGACACGGACAGCGGGCTGCTGCTGATCCGCTCCGACGCGCCGGGCCACGACCGGCTCGGGTGGGGGGTGCTCGGCAGCTGTCTGCCGGTGCGTTTCCCGGAGTGCCTGCGTCCGGCGGATGTGGCGGTGACGCCGTTCGCCGTGCAGCCGGGGCAGACGCTGATGCCGGAGAGCTGTGCGGTGGCGCTGCGCATCGACGGGGCGGCCGGCAGCTGGGTCGGGGTGTGGCGGCCGACAGGGCACCGGCTGCATCAACTCCCCGCCCCCGAAGGGTGGCTGGCCGGCTCCGGGGTGTGGACCAGGGACGGTGTGCTCAAGCTTCCGTACGCGAACAGGGACGTGCCGTGCGGGGTGGCCCTGGTGGAGGCGCCGGCGGACGAGGAACGCGGCGTCGGGCAGGCATGGGCGACGGCCACGGAAAGCGGTATGCAACCATCCGCGGCCGGCACGCCTCCTGCAGTGTGCAAGCCGGTTCCACTGGGGCAGGCGCCTCTCGTGGGGCGTACGGCTCCTGGTTAAGATTCCGGGCCTGGGGGCTACGCAGCCAATCGGCGCGGTTGCCGACGGTGACCGCGTCGGGTGGTGGTGGCGCGCTGGTCCCGGTGACACACACGTAAGCGATCACAACGGGGTGACTTCCCACATGTCTGAAGCCCGAACCGACACGACCCAGACGCGCCCGCCGGGGGCGGACGCCGAACGGGCCGAAGCCGGCGGCTCCGGAAAGCACCGAGGGGGTGTGTCGATGGACAGCACGGACGCGCAGCCGCACGGTCGCCACCGGCGCCCCTCCGAGGGGGGCCGCAGGGCGGCCTGACCGCATCGAAATCAACGAGGGAAGGAAGGGCCTCCGCAGTACCATCACGTGCTGCGGAGGCCCTTCCTTGTGCGGTGCCCCGGAGCATCAGTCCCGCTTGAGGCCCAGCACCTCCGCCGCCGCGAACGTCTCGTTCGCCGGGCGGTCCTCGTAGTACGGGGAGATCAGCTCGTCCAGCTCGTCGAACGAGAAGGCCTCCTTGGACGAGTCGAACTTCGCCGCCACCCTGGGGCGTTCCACGATCGCGACCATCCCGCCGTGCACCACGAGCAGTTGCCCGTTGACCTTGGCAGCGGCCGGCGAGGCCAGATAGCCGACCAGAGGGGAGACGTGCTCGGGGGCCAGCGCGTCGAGCCGGCCGTCCGTCGGCTCCTCGAAGCCCGCGAAGACATCCTCCGTCATGCGGGTGCGGGCCCGTGGACAGATCGCGTTGGCCGTGACGCCGTATTTGGCGAGGGCCAGGGCGGTGGAGGTGGTGAGGCCGACGATGCCGCCCTTGGCCGCCGCGTAGTTCGGCTGGCCCGCCGAGCCCGCGAGGAACGCCTCGGACGAGGTGTTGACGATCCGGCCGTAGACGGGGGAGCCGGACTCCTTGGACCGGGCGCGCCAGTGGGACGCGGCGAAGTGGGTGGTGTTGAAGTGGCCCTTGAGGTGGACCCGGATGACGGAGTCCCACTCGTCCTCGGTCATCGAGAAGACCATCCGGTCGCGCAGGATCCCCGCGTTGTTGACCAGGATGTCGAGCTTGCCGTACGCACTGACGGCCCGTTCGACCAGAGCGCGGGCCTGATCGTGGTCGGAGACGTCGCCGAGGTGGGCGACCGCGCGGCCGCCGGCCGCGCGGATCTCCTCGGCGACCTCCTCGGCGGGTGCCGCGGACGCTTCGCCGGAGCCGTCGCGGCCCGGCTGCCCGTAGTCGTTGACGACGACGGCCGCGCCGAGCCGGGCCAGTTCCAGCGCTTCGGCGCGCCCGAGGCCGCGGCCCGCGCCGGTGACGATGGCGGACAGCCCGTCCAGGGGCAGGGATTGTGACATCGGAACCTCGGAGTCCTCTCGGAGCACGGCGGCTGACAGTCAGTCAGAGTTCGATGCAGGTGCGGAGGGCCTCGCCGGTCCTCATCTGGTCGAGCGCGTCATTGATCTCGGCGAGCTGCACCCGGTGGGTGATCATCGACTCGAGGTCGATCCGGCCCGCCCGCCAGAGGGCGATGGCCCGTTCGTACGACCGGAGCACGTCCCCTCCGCCGTACATGGAGGGCAGGATCCGCTTCTCGTCGAAGAACAGCTCGAACATGTTGACCTGGAAGTTGTCGTCCATCGCGCCCGCGCCGACGATGCAGAGCGTGCCGCCGCGCCGGGTGTTCTCGTACGCAGTGCGGGCCGTGACCGACTTGCCGACGACCTCGAAGACGTAGTCGAAGCCCTCACCGGCGGTGATCCGCTGCTTGGCGTCGGCGAGTCCGTCCGGTGCGACCGCCTCGGTCGCGCCGAACCGCAGAGCCGCCTCGCGCCGGGACCCGACCGGGTCGACGGCGACGATCTGGGCGGCGCCCTGCACCCTGGCGCCCTGGATGGTGGAGATGCCGACGCCGCCGCAGCCGATCACGGCGACCGAGGAACCGGCCTCCACCTGTGCGGTGTTGATCGCGGCGCCGAGTCCGGTGGTGACTCCGCAGCCGATCAGCGCGGCGATCTCGAACGGCACGTCGTCGGGGATCGGCACCGCGCAACCCGCGTCGACGACGACCTCCTCGGTGAAGGTGCCGGTCCCGGCGAAGCCGAACACATCGCCGCCGGGACGCTTGAAGTTGGGCGTCCCCGCGTTCATGAAGCCGGCCAGACAGAGCTGCGTCTGGCCGCGCCTGCAGGCGGGACATGTCCCGCAGGCAGGCAGCCAGCAGACCAGCACCCGGTCCCCCGCGCTCAGCCCGGTCACACCGTCGCCGATGTCGATGACCTCGCCGGCACCTTCGTGGCCGGGGATGAAGGGGGCGGGCTGCGGCAGCACGCCGCTCATCGCCGAGACGTCGGAGTGGCACAGTCCGGTGGCCCGGACGCGGAGCTTGACCTTGCCGGGGCCGAAGCCCACCGCCTCGACGTCGTCGAGGACTTCCAGTTTGTCCTGACCTATCTCGTGCAGTACGGCTGCGCGCATGGTGCGGCTCCCCTCAAGTCGTGGCGTGTGTCGGTCCTTGGGTGATTCAGGAGTGTTCGACGAGCGTGTCGGCCAGGACCGGTGCCTCGTCCCGCTCGACGGCGGTCACGGCGACCCGGACGTGGCCGTCCCCGGTCCACATCCGGATGCGGAGGGTCTCGCCGGGGAAGACCACCCCGGCGAATCGGGTGCGGTACGAGCGGATGCGGACCACTTCACCGCCGAGCAGCGTGTCGGCCACGGCCTTGAGCGTCATGCCGTAGGTGCACAGCCCGTGCAGGATGGGCCGGTCGAAGCCTGCCTTCCGGGCGAACTCGGGGTCGGCGTGCAGCGGGTTCCGGTCCCCGGAGAGCCGGTAGAGCAGCGCCTGGTCCTCGCGGACCGGCCGTTCGACCGTGTGGTTCGGGGCGGCGGCCATGTCGGCGTGCCGCCCGGACGGCCCGCGTTCGCCGCCGAAGCCTCCCTCGCCGCGGACGAAGATCTCGGCGTCGTTGGTCCACAGGGGCCCCTCGTCGTCGGCGGCCTCGGTGCGCAGGACGAGGACGGCCGCCTTGCCCTTGTCGTACACCGCCGCGACCTTCGACGTCTGGACGGCCCTGCCCACGGCCGGGATCGGCCGGTGCACCCGTACGGTCTGGCCCCCGTGGAGCACGGCGGCCAGGTCGACGTCGATCCCTGGCGAGGACAGTCCGCCGACGACGCCCGTGCCCGCACCCGCGACGGTGGCGAAGCTGGGCAGGACGTGGAGCCGGGATTCGAGGGTGTAGCGCAGTTCGGCGGGGTCGGTGGCGGGGGCGCCCGCACCGAGTCCCAGGTGGTAGAGCTGGATGTCCTTGTGGTCCCAGGAGATCTCGGCGGTCCGGGGTTCGGCGGCGACCGCCTTTACGGCATCAATGGGCATGGGGAAGCTGCTCCTTGATGGTGGGAAGACCTCGGCACGGCCGTCCGCACCGTCGGCCGCACCGAGGTCGTGCGGGGCCGGCCGCGGCGCCCCTTCTAGAACGCGTTCTAGCCGGTTGGCCCTATGTATAACGCAGCTCTCAGTAGTTGTGAAGACTGCTGACACTCCGTCAGAAGCCGTACCGGGCAACGCGTGACGACGGGCCGGCGATGACATTTGTCATCCCGGAGTCCGTACATGCGCCTCTGCCGGGACAGCCACCCGGTTCCGTAGCGTCGGGGGCATGGAAAAGACAACGGGGAGCGGGCCCGCGGTGATCTTCACCGGGGCAGTCAAGACCTTCGGCCGGGCGGCACAGACCGTACGCGCCGTCGACGGGATCGACCTGACCGTCGAACGCGGCGAGACCGTCGCCCTGCTCGGCCGCAACGGTGCGGGCAAGTCCACCACCATCAGCCTTCTGCTCGGACTCGACGAGCCGGACTCCGGCGGTGTGCGGCTGCTCGGCCGGACCCCCGAGCAGGCGGTACGGGCCGGCCTGATCGGCGCGATGCTCCAGGACGGGCAGCCTATCCCCCGGGTGACGGTCCGCGAACTGATCGCCTTCGTCGCCTCCACCTACCCCAGCCCGATGCCGGTCCCCGAGTCGCTCGCCCTGGCGGGCGTCACCGCGTACGCCGACCGGCGCGTCGACAAGCTCTCCGGCGGGCAGGTCCAGCGCGTCCGGTTCGCCGTCGCACTGGCCGGCAACCCGGAGCTGATCGTCCTCGACGAGCCGACCGCCGCCCTGGACGTCGAGGCCCGGCGGGCGTTCTGGGACGCCATGCGGGCCTACGCCCGGCGCGGCAACACAGTCCTCTTCTCCACGCACTATCTGGAGGAGGCCGACGAGAACGCCGACCGGATCGTCGTCATCGACCACGGCCGGATAGTGGCCGACGGCAGCGCCGACCGGATCAAGGAGTCGGTCGGCGGTAGTCACGTCTCCTTCGACCTGGCGGGAGGACCGACCGAGGGCCTGGAACTGCTGCCCGGCGTCAACGCAGTCGAGGTCCGCGGGGACCGTGCCCTGCTGCGTACGGACGACTCGGACGCCACGGTGATCGAGTTGGCCCGCCTCGGCCGGGTCCGCGATCTCCAGGTCTCCCGGCCCACGCTCGAAGACGCGTTCCTCTCGCTGACCACCCCCGCCACCCTCTCGGAGAAGGAGACCGTCTGATGTTTCCCTACATCGTGCTCGAGATCCGCCGTACCCTGCGCGACGGATTCTTCGTGATCTTCGGGATCGGGATGCCGGTGCTGATGTATCTGCTCTTCACCAACCTCGGTGCGAACGGCGACGACGCGGCCGAATGGAAGGTCATGTCCATGGTCGGCATGGCGGCGTACGGGGCGCTGGGTGCCGCCATGTCGATCGGCACGGGGGTCGCGTCCGACAAGTCTCTCGGTTGGCTCCAGCAGTTGCGGATCACTCCGCTCGACCCGTCCCGGGTGGTCGCGGGCCGCGCGATCAGCGGTTCGGTGACCGTACTGCCGACCATCCTGGTGGTGCTGCTGGCCGGGGCGGTGGTCAACGGCGTACGGCTGGAGGTCTGGCAGTGGACCGCCCTGACGCTGCTGCTGTGGATCGGCGCGCTGCCGTTCACCCTGCTCGGCATCGGCAACGGCTACCGGCTCACCCCGCAGGCCACCGGGGTGGTCAACGTGGCTGCCCTGATGGGCTTCGCGATCGTCGGCGGGCTGTGGTTCCCGCTCTCCCTGTTCCCGTCGTGGGTGCGCAGCATCGGCGCGTACACCCCTGCCCACCGGTTCGCCGACCTGGGCTGGGCGGCCACCGGCGGTCACGCACCGTCCGTGGGGACGATCGCCGTGCTCGCCGGGTGGCTCCTGCTGTTCGGTACGTATGCCGTCTTCTCGTACCGTCGGTCCGCGAGGACGGCATGAGCGGAGCGAGCATGACCCGGGACGGATCGGAATCGCGCAAGGAACGGCGCAGGCGGTACCGGGAGGAAGGTCGCCCCGGGCCGCCCGGCCCGTACGCCCTGCTGCCCTGGCTGCTGATGGGTCTCGGCGCCTTCTCCAACCTCTTCCAGGGGCAGACCCCGAACCCCTGGATCGGTGGTCTCGGTCTGCTCACTTTCAACTCCCTCTACATCTCTATGGTGTTCCGGGCCTTCGTCAAGGAGAAGCGCGAGAGCCCGGTGTCGTACTGGCTGCTCGCCGCGATGGCCGTGGTCACGTTCGGACTGGCGATCGGCTACGGCGGCAGCTGGCTGCTGTTCTTCCCGCTGCTCTCGCTGGCCTGCGGCACCGTGCTGCGTCACCGGCAGCTGGTGTTCGGCCTGCTGTGTCTGGCGGCCGTCGCCAGTCTCGTCGCCGTCTGGCGCGGGGACAACGTCTCGGAACCGTGGGCCATCGGATACGGCACCTTCATCTCCGGTGCGGTGACCGCCGCGATCCTCACCCTGTCGGAGACCGTGATGGAACTGCGGGCCACCCGGCAGGAACTGGCCCGGACCGCCGTGGAGAAGGAGCGGCTCCGATTCTCCCGCGATCTGCACGACCTGCTGGGGCACACGCTCTCCGTGATCGTCGTCAAATCGGAGGCCGCGCGCCGGCTGGCCCCGCGGGACATGGACGCGGCGCTGCTCCAGGTCGCCGACATCGAGTCCGTCGGCCGCCAGGCCCTCACCGAGATCCGGGAGGCCGTCACCGGCTACCGCGAGGGAAGTCTGGCCACCGAACTCGACCGGGCGAGGTCCGCACTGACCGCCGCCGGGATCGAACCGGTGGTCCGCCGATCGGGACCGCCGCTCGCCCCGCAGGCGGAGGCGCTGCTGGGCTGGGTGGTACGGGAGGCGGTGACCAACGTCGTACGCCACAGCGATGCGACCACCTGCTCGTTCACGGTCGACGGCACGGCCGAGCGGGTCCGGCTGACCGTCACCGACGACGGCCGCGGGCAGGCCGCCGAGCCGCCCGCTCCGGGCATCGGCGGCACCGGCTTGAAGGGCCTCACCGAACGCCTCGCGGCGGCCGGCGGCTCGCTCATGGCGGGTCCCGGTCAGGACGGCGGCTTCGGGGTCACGGCGGAACTGCCGGTGGACGCGACGGACGCCGCGGACGGGATGGATACCGCCGACTGCTCGGTCCCACCCCATACGCTGGGCCGGTGAACGAGATGCCCCAGAATCACCGGCCGACCAAGGCCGTACGTGTGCTGCTCGCCGAGGATCAGGGCATGATGCGCGGCGCGCTCGCCCTGCTGCTGGGTCTGGAACCGGACATCGAGGTGGTCGCCCAGGTGGCCGCCGGGGACAAGATCGTGGACGCCGCGCTGATGTCCCGTCCCGATGTGGCGCTCCTCGACATCGAACTCCCGGGCCGCAGCGGACTGGACGCCGCCGCCGATCTGCGCGAGGAGGTGCCGGACTGCCGGGTGCTGATCCTCACCACCTTCGGCCGGCCCGGCTATCTGCGCCGCGCGATGGAGGCCGGGGCCGCAGGCTTTCTGGTCAAGGACGGCCCGGTGGAGGAGCTCGCCGCGGCGATCCGCCGGGTGCTGACCGGTGAGACCGTCATCGACCCCGCCCTCGCCGCTGCGGCCCTGAGCGCGGGGCCCAGCCCGCTCACCGCGCGTGAACGGGACGCGCTGAACGCGTCGGTGGACGGGGCGACGGTCGCGGACATCGCGGCCAAGCTGCATCTGTCGGAGTCGACGGTGCGCAACTATCTGTCGTCCGCGATCGGGAAGACGGGGACCCGTAATCGCATGGAGGCGGTGCGGGCGGCGCGGCAGCAGGGGTGGTTGTAGGCGGTCGGCTCCGGGAAGCGGCCGGCGGCCGCCTCGTCCTCAGTCGCCGGACGACCTCGACATGCCCGACGCGCTTGACGTCCCGGACGGGCTCGACGCACGGGACGGGCTCGATGTGCCCGACGGGCTCGGCGTACCGGAGCGCGGCGAGCGGTGACGCGGCAGCCACAGTGTCATCAGCAGCAGCCCGCCGAGCAGCACCGAGCCCGCCGTGCGGAACGCCAGCGCGAAACCGGCGGTGAGGTCCTCCGCCCCGGTTCCGCCCCCGGTGCGCGCCGCCGCGACGGTGGAGAGCACGGCGAGACCCAGCGCACCGCCCATCGTCCGCGAGGTGTTGACCAGCCCGGAGACCAGCCCGGCATCCCCGGGCGCCGCGCCCGAGGTGGCGAGGGAGGCGAGCGGGGTCGACGCGAATCCCGCACCGGCCATCATCAGGATGCCCGGTCCGCAGATCGACGTGACGTACGAGCCGTCGGCGCCCATCGTGGACTGCCATCCGAAGCCCGCGGCGGTGACCGCCAGACCGATCAGGACAAGATTCTTCGCACCGACCCGTGCCATCATCCGCGGCGCGAACGTCGAGCCGAGGACGACCGCCAACGAGGTGGGCAGCAGCGCGAATCCGGCCTGCATCGGCGTATAGCCCAGCACCGACTGTGCGTACACGGTCATGAAGTACCACATCGAGAAGGTGGCGGACCCCATCACGATCATCGCCGCGTTCGCCGCCGCCACCGCCCGCGTGCCCAGCACCCGCAGCGGCATCAGCGGCGCCGTCGTCCGGGCCTCCACCAGGACGAAGAGCGCGAGCAGCGCGAGTCCGCCGAGCAGCGGCACCAGGGTGGCCGGTGCGGCCCAGCCCTCCTGCTCGGTCTGCACGATGCCGTAGGCGACGGCGGCCAGGCCCGCCGTGACGAGCACCGCGCCCAGCAGGTCGATACGGTGCCGCTCGCGCGCCCGGCTCTCGGCGAGCCAGGCGGCGCCGCCGATCAGGACGAGCACGCCGAACGGCACGTTGATCAGCAGGACCCAGCGCCAGTTGAGGACGTCGGTGAGCACCCCGCCGACCATCCCGCCCGCCGCGCCGCCGCCCGCCCCGACGGCCATCCAGGTGCCGATCGCCCTGGTCCTGGCATGGCCTTCGGGGACGGCGGCGGTGAGGATGGTGAGGGTCGCGGGGGACAGTACGGCGGCGCCGAGCCCCTGCGCCGCGCGGGCGGCCAGCAGCTGCCAGCCCTCCTGCGCAAATCCGCCGGCCAGCGAGGCGGCGGTGAACAGACCGAGTCCGACCAAGAACATCCGCTTGCGGCCGTACAGGTCTGCGGCCCGCCCGCCGAGCAGCATGAAGCCGGCGAACGCGATCGCGTAGGCGTTGAGCACCCATTGCAGCTGCGCGGCGCTCAGCCCCAGGTCGGACCGCATGGACGGCAGCGCCACATTGACGACCGACACATCGAGGACGACGAGGAACTGGCCGACGCAGGCGGCGAGCACCACCGCCCAGGTGCGGGGTGTTCGCCGGTTCTGCACATGCGCGGGGGTCGTGACGTCTGCCATGGGCGTCATACTCGCAGGCACTCTGCGCCCCGTACATCGGTATATGGTCCGGCCCCGCCTCCGACTAGCGACGGAGCAGCGTGACCACCGCCGCGCCGCCGAGCCCGATGTTGTGGGCGAGTCCGATCCGGGCATCGGGCACCTGCCGGGGGCCCGCTTCGCCGCGCAGCTGCCAGGTGAGTTCGGCAGCCTGGGCGATACCGGTGGCGCCGAGCGGGTGGCCCTTGGAGATCAGCCCGCCGGACGGGTTGACGACCCAGCGGCCGCCGTAGGTGGTGGCCCCGGACTCGACGAGCTTGCCGGACTCGCCCTCGCCGCACAGGCCGAGCGCCTCGTAGGTCAGGAGTTCGTTGATGGAGAAGCAGTCGTGCAGCTCGATGACGTCGAGGTCCGCGGCCGAGAGCCCCGAGGTGTCGTACACCTGCTGGGCGGCGGCCCGGGACATGGGCCGGCCGACGGCGTCGATGCAGGTGCCGGAGGCGAACGACTCACCGGTGTCGGTCGTCATGGCCTGGGCGACGATCTCGACCGCCCGGTCGCCCAGCCCGTGGCTCTCGACGAACCGTTCCGATACGACGACGGCGGCGGCCGCCCCGTCGGAGGTGGGCGAGCACTGGAGCTTGGTCAGCGGGCGGTGGATGGTCCGGGCGGCGAGGATCTCGTCGACCGTGTACGCGTCCTGGAACTGGGCGTACGGATTGTTCACCGAGTGCCGGTGGTTCTTGGCGCCGACCTCCGCGAGCTGCGCCTCGGTCGTCCCGTACCGCTCCATGTGTTCGCGGGCCGCGTTGCCGAAGATCTGGGCGGTGGGCGGGGACATCTCGAAGCCGTGGGCGGCGGCCATGATCCCGTAGTGCCGGGCAACGGGCGACGTCCGGAAGTCGGCGGCGCCGCCGTCGGATCCGCCGCCGCCCAGCGCCCCGCGCGCCATCTTCTCGAAGCCGAGCGCGAGCACGCAGTCGCTGATGCCGCCCTCGACGAACTGGCGGGCCATCATCAGCGCGGTGGAGCCGGTCGCGCAGTTGTTGTTGACGTTGTAGACGGGTACGCCGGTCAGTCCGAGTTCGTACGCGGCGCGCTGGCCGGCCGTGGAGGCCTGGAAGCAGTAGCCGACGGGGACCTGCTGCACCTGCTCGTAGCGGACCCCGGCGTCGGCGAGCGCCGCGCTCCCGGCCTCCTTCGCCATGTCCCAGTACTGCCAGTCGCGCGTCTCGGGCTTCTCGAACTTCGTCATTCCGACACCGACGATGTACGCCTTCATGGTCTTCCTCCCGGGCCGCTGCCACGCTCCGACTCATCTGACGATGCGTCAGATAATGGCAGCGGCGACCGGTCAGTGGAAGGCTGCGTGACCGGTGAGCGATGGACTCCAGGTGTTCAGGTGCCGGATCACCGGGTACTCCGGCGAGGGCTCACTCGGCTCAGCAGACCGACAGCAGATGGCAACCCCTCAGACAATGCCGGCCCGGCGCCGGCGGACCGGACCGGGCCGGGTGTCACGGGTCCCGGGGCAGGCCGAGGATGCGTTCGGCGACGACATTGAGCTGGACCTGGGTGGTGCCGCCCGCGATGGTCAGACAGCGGGACATCAGAAAGCTGTGCAGGGCCCGCGCCCCGGTGCCCTCGTCGGTCGCACCGGCCGGTCCCAGCAGTTCCAGGGCGAGCTCGGCGACCTTCTGCTGGTGCGTGGTCTGGACGAGTTTGCGGATGGATGCCCCCGCGCCCGGCTCCAGGCCGGAGACCTGTTGCATGGTGGTCCGCAGCCCGATACAGGCGAGCCCGTGCGCCTCGGCGGCGAGCGCACCGATCCGTGCCCGGTACGTGCCGTCGAGTTCGCCGGAGCAGGCGATCATCGCTTCCAGGCCGGTGTCGAAGGTCATCTGGTCGGCCATGTGGACGCGTTCGTTGCCGAGAGTGTTGCGGGCGACCCGCCAGCCTGCGTCGATGTCGCCGACGACGGCGTCGGCGGGCAGCAGGACGTCGTCGAAGTACACCTCGTTGAAGAGGGATTCGCCGGTGATCTCCTTCAGCGGGCGGATGTCGATGCCTGCGGTGTTCTTCATGTCGACGAGGAAGTAGCCGATCCCCTGGTGCTTGGGGGCGTCCGGGTCGGTCCTGGCGAGCAGGATGCCGTGGTCGGCCCATTGGGCGGCGCTCGTCCACACCTTCTGGCCGTTGATCCGCCAGCCGTCGGCGGTCCGCTCGGCCTTCGTGCGGAGCGAGGCGAGGTCGGAGCCGGCGCCGGGCTCGGAGAACAGCTGGCACCACAGGAGTTCGCCGCGCAAGGTGGGCAGGAGATAGCGGTCCTGCTGCTCCGGTGTCCCGTGTGCGAGGAGCGACGGCACCACCCAGGTGGCGATTCCGAGGCCGCTCACCTTCACGCCCTGTTCCTCCAGCTCCTGTTGCACGGCCAGCTGTTGCACCGGTCCGGCGTCCAGGCCGTACGGGGCGGGCAGGTGCGGGGCGGCGTAGCCGGTCGGGGCGAGGGCGCGGCGGGCCGCCTCCGGGTCGAGGCCCCGGGCGGCGGCGATGGTCTCGCGCGCCTCGGCGCGGTGGCGGGCGGCCTCGGCGGGGAGTTCCAGGGAGAGCTCGCGGCGCGCCCCGCCTTCGGCCAGCCGGGCGGCCCGCAGCCGGTGGGCGTCCCCGGCCCCGAGCAGCTGGCGCGTCACCAGGGCCCGGCGCAGATGGAGGTGGGCGTCGTGCTCCCAGGTGAAGCCGATACCGCCGAGGATCTGGATGCAGTCCTTGGCACAGCTGTAGGCGGCGTCGAGCGCGGCGCCCGCGGCGAGGGCGGCGACCAGTGCGCGTGTCTCCGGGGCTTCGTCCGCCGCGCGGGCGGCGTCCCACACGAGCGCGCGGGCCTGCTCGACGCGTACGAGCATGTCGGCGCAGAGGTGTTTGATGCCCTGGAACTGCCCGATGGGGCGGCCGAACTGTTCACGGACCTTGGCGTACGCGACGGCGGTGTCCAGCGCCCAGGCAGCGGTGCCGCATGCCTCGGCGGCGAACAGGACGGCGGCGAGGTCGCGGACGGTCCCGGAGTCGATGCGCACGGCACGGGCCGCGGGGACGAGTACGCCGCCGGCGCGGACCTCGGCGGTGGGGCGGGTCGGGTCGGCGCCGCGGTGCGGGCGTACGGTCAGCCCTTCGGCGGCGGAGTCGACGGCGAACCAGCGGGTGCCGCCGGCCGATTCGGCGGGGAGGATGAGCAGGTCGGCGTCTGCGCCGCAGAGCACGGGCGGGGCGACGCCGTCGAGGAGATGGCCGCCCTCGCACTCCACGGCGGTGAGGGTGCCCGGGCCGAGGGCGACGGCGCCGATGCGGGTGCCGGCCGCAAGGACGGGTGCAAGGTCACTCAGACCTGCCTCGCCGAGCACCGCCGAGGCGAGTGCGGTCGCCAGGTAGGGGCCGGGGAGCGCGGCCCGCCCCGTCTCCTCCAGGACCACGGCGAGGTCGAGGAGAGCACCGCCCCCTCCCCCGTACTCCTCGGGCAGATGGAGGGCGAGCAGACCCTGTTCCGCGAGACCGTCCCAGTAGAAGGGGCGCACGCCTGGCGCAGAAGGGGCGCTCGCGTCGAGGAGCTTGCGGATCTCCTCCGGCGGCACGGCACGCGCCAGCCACCCCCGTACGGACTGCGCCAGCTCCCTCTGTTCTTGGGTGATTGCGATGCCCATGTGCGGATCCTCGCCGGTCGCGGCCACTGGAACGGCGCAAGAGTAGAACACGTTCCAATCCGATGGAAGGTCGGACGACCGTATGCTTCCCGCCGGGTACCGCGGCGCGTCCCATTCGCCCGGCGTTCACAGGAATACGGCGGACATCCGGAAGTGTTCAAGCTGCACGTACTTGGCGGTCACTGCTGCCCGCCGCCGGACCGCACTCCACCTCCACCCGCTTTCTTCCGCTGCCCGGAGGCCGCACGCATGCCACAAGCGACGCACGATCAGCACGCCGGGGAGCAGCCGCTCCCCGATCCGCGGACCCACCGTGCGGGTGGCGGTGTCGTCCCGGTTCTCGCCTTCGCGGGTATCACCGTCGCGGTCATGCAGACCCTGCTCGTCCCCGTCATCAAGGACCTGCCCGCCCTTCTCCACACCGATCCGTCCAATGCCACCTGGGTGCTGACCGCGACCCTGCTCGCGGGTGCCGTCGCGACACCGATCATGGGCCGGCTCGGCGACCTCTACGGCAAGCGGAAGATGCTGCTCACCAGCCTCGCCGTCATGGTGATCGGCTCGCTGATCTGCGCCTTCACCGATCAACTCGTGGTCATGATCGCGGGGCGCGCGCTCCAGGGCTTCGCCATGGGCGCCATCCCGCTGGGCATCGGCATCATGCGCGACGAGCTGCCGCGCGAGAAGCTCGGCTCGGCGATGGCGCTGATGAGCTCCTCGATCGGGGTGGGCGGCGGGCTCGCGCTGCCCGCCGCCGCGCTGGTCGCCCAGCACGCCGACTGGCACACGCTGTTCTTCGGCGCGGCCGGCCTCGGGGTGCTGTCGATGGCGCTGACCGTCCTCGCCGTACCGGAGACCTCGCTGCGCGCGCCCGGCCGGTTCGATCTGCCCGGTGCGCTCGGGCTCTCGCTCGGCCTGGTCTGCCTGCTGCTGCCGATCACCAAGGGCAGCGACTGGGGCTGGACCTCGGCCACCACACTCGGACTGATCGCCGCATCCCTGCTGATCCTGGTGCTGTGGGGGCTCTTCGAGCTGCGCAGCCCGGCGCCGCTGGTCGACCTGCGGACCTCGGCCCGGCGCGAGGTACTGCTCACCAACCTCACCTCGGTGATGGTCGGCGTCGCGTTCTACGCGGTCTCGCTCGTCCTGCCGCAGCTGCTCCAGCTGCCCGTGTCGACCGGGTACGGCCTCGGGCAGTCGATGGTCGTGGCGGGGCTGTGCGTGGCGCCGCTGGGTCTGACCATGATGTTCGTCGCCCCGCTGTACGCCCGGCTGTCGGCCCGCCGCGGCCCCAAGGTGTCACTGATGCTCGGCATGCTGGTCATCGCGATCGGTTACGGGGCAGGGCTCGGCCTGATGAGTGCCGCCTGGCAGACCGTGATGATCGCGGTGGTGCTCGGGGCCGGTATCGGGCTCGCGTACTCCTCGCTGCCCGCACTGATCATCGGGGCCGTCGATCCGTCGGAGACCGGCGCGGCCAACGGTCTGAACACCCTGATGCGGTCGATCGGTACGTCGGTGTCGAGCGCCGTGATCGGCATGGTGCTGGCCAACACCTCGGTGCGTATGGGTCCGGTACAGGTGCCTTCGATGGAGGGATTCCGGACCTCGTTCATGATCGCGACGGGTGCGGTGCTGATCGGTCTGGTTCTGGCCGCGTTCCTGCCGTCGCAGCGCGACGCGCTGCGGCCGGTGCTGCTGGCCGGCAACACGGACGCGGCGGCGTCCGACCGGGAGGCCTCGCGTCCGGTCGTCGGATCGGACGGCTTCCGGGGCAGGGTGCTGGATGCGGACGGTACGCCGGTGGCCCACGCCAACGTCACGCTGATCGACCGGATGGGGCGGCAGGCGGGGCTCACCGTGACGGACGAAGCCGGCCGGTACACCCTGGCCGCCCCGTCCACCGGCACCTTCGTCCTGGCCGGTTCCGCCACCGGATACGCGCCGCGCGCCTGCCCGGCGACGTACCCGGCGAACGGCCTGCCGGCCGAGGTCGACCTCGTACTGACGGTCAGCGCACCGGAGCGTCGAACCGCGGTGTCGTCGTGAGCGGTTGAGCGACGCGGAAGCAACCCGAGCGACTCAGCAGGGAGCGGTGGGCCCGGCGCACTCGCCGCAACGAAGTCGAGTACCGCTCCACCGAAGCACCGGCTGTGACGGCGGAGGAAGTCGCGGCCGATCTGCCGAAGGTTCAGGCGCTGATCGACGTCGCCGCGAAGGCCATCCCCGACATGCCTCGCTTCTGACCCCCGCCGACACCGCCGACCAGGCCGTACGGCACCATGGGGCGCCGTTCGATCCCCGTACCGCCAGGAGGAACCCCGTGGCCGCCGAGCCCAAGCCCGAGATTCTCGCCGCCTTTCAGGCCGCCAAGGGGTTCATGCCGGTGGTCGAGGGGCTCGCCCTCCACGCGGCCGCCACCGACGCCGCCGCGCTCGGTCTGCCACTGCTGGAGGTCGGGACGTACTGCGGGCGGTCCACGATCCTGCTCGCCGATGCCGCCCGGGCAGCCGGTGTGACGGCGCTCACCGTCGACCATCACCGTGGCAGCGAGGAGCAGCAGCCCGGCTGGGAGTACCACGACCCGACCGTCGTGGACCCGGAGGTCGGCCGGATGGACACACTGCCGACGTTCCGCCGCACCCTGCACGCGGCCGGGCTCGAAGACCATGTCGTGGCGCTCGTCGGCCGGTCCCCGCAGGTCGCGGCCGTCTGGGGCGGGAAGCTCGGCTTCGTCTTCATCGACGGCGGGCACACCGACGAGCATGCGAACGGCGACTACGAGGGCTGGGCGCCGCATCTCGCCGAGGGCGGGCTCCTCGTGATCCACGACGTGTTCCCCGATCCCGCGCACGGCGGCCAGGCCCCGTACCGGGTGTATCTGCGGGCGCTGGAGTCCGGGGCGTTCACCGAGGTGTCGGTCACGGACTCGCTGCGCGTCCTGCGCCGTACGGGAACGGGGATCTGAGCCGCCCCGATAGCATCGCCGGGTGCCGTACGACGACAGCGTTTCCCCCACCCCGCACCGTCGGCCCCTGTTCGTCGCCGCCGCGCTCGCCGCCGTGTGCCTGAGTGCCGCGGGCTGCGGCGCGGGCGGTGACAGCGGCGGGGCGCAGGCCCGGCCCCGGCAGGGCGACAGCGCCACCTCCGCCGCGCCGCCATCGCTCTCGCCGTCGAAGAGCGCTCCGGCGCCGGGGAAGGCGTCCGCATCGCCGCCGTCCGCGTCGCCCTCGAAGTCCACGGGCGGCCGGGCGTCGGGGCCGCTGTCCGGGAAGACCGTCGTCATCGATCCCGGACACAACCCGAACAATCATCTGCACACCCGCGAGATCAGCCGCCAGGTGGACATCGGCACCACGCACAAGGAGTGCGACACCACCGGTACGTCCACCAACTCCGGCTACGCGGAAGCCCAGTTCACGCTGGATGTGTCGCACCGGCTGCGTGCGCTGCTCCGGGCTCAGGGCGCGAAGGTGATCCTGACGTACGACAACGACCGCCCGTACGGCCCGTGCGTCGACGAGCGAGCCCGGATCGGCAACAACGCCGAGGCCGATGCGGTCGTCTCGGTGCACGCGGACGGTTCCGCGGTCGGCAACCGCGGGTTCCATGTGATCCTTCCCGCGCTCGTGCGCGGCGGAGCCGCCGACACCTCGAAGATCGTGGATCCGTCGCGCGATCTCGGCACCCGTATCGCGGGGCTCTTCGTCCGCGCCACCGGAAGTGCACCTTCCAATTACGTTGGCGGCAATACGGGGTTGGACACCCGTGGTGATCTGGGCGGGCTGAATTTGTCGACCGTGCCCAAGGTGTTCATCGAGTGCGGCAATATGCGTGATCCGAAGGACGCCGCTCTGCTCACCAGCGCGGGTTGGCGCCAGAAGGCCGCACAAGGCATTGCGGACGGCATCAGCTCCTACTTCAAGGGGTAAAGCAGAGGGAGTTGTGCGGTAGTTGTGCGGTGGTATTCCGGGGATGACCGCCCAACGTCCGGGCCGGGACGCAACCCGTCCGGGCAGACGATAGATTCATCCGTACGGTGGGGAGCCGCCTCCGAGCTTCGCGCCGTGCCCGCCGTACCGGCGGCAGCGACGACCGCCCCGACGAGACGACCGACTAAGGACCTTCACGTGAATATCCGCTCCCTCACTCGAGGCGATGGCGTGGTGATCGGCGCAGCGGTGGTGCTGTTCATCGCCTCTTTCCTCGACCTCTCCGGCTTCGATTGCCCTGCGGGCCTCAACTGCTCCAGCTACGAGACCCCGAATGCCTGGGACGCCCTCGGGGTCCTCATGAGCGTCTTCCTGGCCGGAATCATCGGTGCGGCGCTGGTGGTTGTGGGCCGAGCCATGCCGGGCCGCAAGGTGGTCGGCCTCGACCTCGGTCAATTCGGAGCCGCCTTCTGTGTCTTCGCGCTGTGGACGGCCTTCTGGACGACCATCGACGCCGGCGACGCGGGTACCGGCCTGATCCTCGGCCTGCTCGCGGCCATCGTGCTCGCCGGCGGTGCGGTCGCGACGCCGCTCGTCCCGGCGCTCAAGGCTCCCCTGGTGGGCGCACCGCGTCCGCAGGCCGTGCAGCCGCCGTACGGTGGCCAGCCGCAGCCGGGCCCGGGTTACGGCTACCCCGGCGCCCAGCAGCAGCCGTACGGCGCCCAGCCCGGCCAGCCGCAGCCGTACGGTGCGCAGCCGCAGCCCGGTCAGCCCGATCCCGCCATGGCGCACGCGCCGCAGGCCCCGCAGGGCGGCTCGGCGCCGGCCGGTGACTTCACGCCGTTCTGGTTCGCGGTGCCGGTGGCCCGTCCGCTGTACGGCGAGGACGGTTCGCCGAGCCCGATCGCCGAACTGGCTCCGGGCACCTGGTACCTCGCGGTGGAGCAGCGCGGCCCGGGCCTCATCGCCCAGACCCAGGACGGCCGTCGCGGTGTGCTTCAGGACACCACGGGCATCCAGCGCGGCTGACCACAACCCCTTCCTGCCGGCCCCTCGCCCCTTCCGGGCGGGGGGCCGCTGTCGTACCCTCCGTCCGTGCGGATTGATCTGACGCCTCGTCACCCATGGTCGGAGGGAACGTTATGCGGCTCGGACTCGCTCTCGGCTACTGGGGCCGCGGCCCGAACCCCGCCCATCTGGAGCTCGCCCGCGAGGCGGAGCGGCTGGGCTACGGCTCGGTGTGGACGGCGGAGGCCTGGGGCTCCGACGCCTTCACTCCACTGACCTGGATCGCCGCCCACACCTCCCGTATCCGGCTGGGCACCGGCATCGCGCAGATGGCGGCGCGCACCCCGACCGCGACCGCCATGCACGCGCTGACCCTCGACCATCTCTCCGGCGGCCGGATGATGCTCGGGCTCGGGCTCTCCGGGCCGCAGGTGGTGGAGGGCTGGTACGGGCGCCCGTTCCCGAAGAGTCCGCTGACCGCCACCCGCGAGTACGTCGAGGTCATCCGTCAAGTGCTCAGGCGTGAGGCCCCTGTTGAGCTGGCCGGGCGCTTCCACTCGCATCCGTACACCGGTCCGGGCGCGACTGGCCTCGGCAAACCACTGAAGCCGATCACCCACCCGCTGCGAGCCGAACTGCCCGTGCTGCTGGGCGCGGAGGGGCCGAAGAACATCGCACAGACGACGCGGATCGCGGACGGCTGGCTGCCGCTGTACTGGTCGCCGCTGCGCACCGATGTGTACGAGGCTTCGCTGGCCGGTCTCCCCGACGGCTTCATGATCGCGCCGATGGCCCGCGCGCACGTCTGTGACGATGTCGCGGAGGGGCTGCTGCCGGTGAAGGCGATGCTCGGCTTCTACATCGGGGGGATGGGGCATGCCGCCCGCAACTTCCATGCCGACCTGATGGCCCGGATGGGCTTCGAGGAGGAGGCGCGGCGGATCCAGCGGCTGTTCCTGGAGGGCCGCAAGGAGGAGGCGGTACTGGCCGTGCCGGACGCGTTCGCCGACGAGATCTCGCTCGTCGGACCGCGTGAACGGATCGCGGAACGGCTGGAGTTGTGGCGCAAGGGCCCGGTGACCGACCTGCTGGTCACGGCACCGGACCCCCACACGCTGCGCGTACTGGCAGATCTCAACAACGCCTGAGTGCCGGCATCATGCGAACCTCGCCCGCTCCAGCCAGAAGTCCAGCAGCTCCCGATCCCCCAGCACCTCGACGCGCCCGCTGTCCACGCCCTGGCGCCGGTTGAACACCAGCATCAGATCGGTCAGCGGCCCGCGCACCGCGACCGTCGCCTTCTCGTGCGCCCGCCGCCAGGTGAATCCGTCGTCGCCGAACTCGATCAGCCACTCCGCCCCGGGCGTGTCCGTGGCATGCAGATGAAGGGACCTTCCGGCCCCTCGGAGCTCCACGGCCTCTCTGTCCCCCTCGGACTGCGCGAAGGCGACGATCTCCAGCCATTCGTCGATCGTGTCGGCCGCCAGCTCGGGCACCACTTCGTAGTCGGCGTTCACCGTGACGGCCGCATCCGCACGGTGGACGACCGTCTCGTGGGCCATGCGCCGCGCCCAGAACCCGGCGCTCCGGTCCCATGCCCAGGCCCAGACCGGCTGCCCGGCACCGGCCTCGCGCAGGGCGGCGACGGTCTTCGCGGCCCCGTCGGCCAGCCACGCGTCGAGCGCCGCGGGGTCGTCACCGTCCGGAGTGAACTGCGGCACGCGCTCGTCCGGGACCGCCTCGGCCGCCCGGGTACGGACGATCTCGTTGACCCAGCGGTGGGCACCGCCGACGTGGACGGCGAGGTCGCGCAGCGTCCACTCGGGGCAGGTCGGAACCTTCGCGTCGAGGTCCGCGCCGTCGATCACGGCTCTCAGTCCGTCGGTCTGACGGAGGATCTCTTCGCAGTAGTGGTCGTGTGCCAGAAGCGTCATGACGGCACCCTATTGCTCGTGTGACGCCTCCCCCATGCGGTTATCCGCCGAGCTGGGAGGTGGACGGCACCTGGTCCTTCACCTCGGCGCCCGCACTCTTGCCGGCGTCCTTGATGTTGGTGATGACGTCTTCGAAGGCGCCGACGTCCCCCGCGCCCGCCTGGCCGTTGCGCAGCTTGGTGCCGAGTCCCTTGAGCGACTCGATGCCTGCCGTCAGCGGTGCGACCGCCTTCGACAGCAGCGGGTCGCCCTTGGCGTTCTCCGCTGCCGCCTTGAGCCGGTTGTAGGCGAAGCCGCCCGCGAGCCCGGCCTTGACCAGTGCGAACGTCCGTCCGTCCGCGCCCTTCTTGAACTTGCCCGCACGGTACGGCTTGACGATCCACTGGTACGTCGCGCCCGCGGCGAGCCCGGCGTTGGCGACGAACCGCGTCTTGGCGAGCTTCTGCCTCTCCGCCGACGCCGTACCGCTCGGTGACGCGGAGGCGCTCGCGCCGGTGCCGGAGTCGTTGCCGCACGCCGTGGCGCTCACCATTACGGTGCAGGACAACAGCAACGCCACGAACAGACGGCGGAGCGGTACGGAACTGGGCACAGCGAGCCTCCCTGACGGGGCACATCAACGGTGAGTTCTCCGGCGGGTACCGCAGTGCGGCACGCCCTGCCAGGCTCACCCGGGTCCGGGGGCCGCGCCACTCAAGAGGTGCCGACCGGGTTTCGGGCCGCGGAAAACGGCAACTCGATATCCATGTCTCCTGGAATAGGCACGAGAAGCAGCACCGCCGCACGTGTCATAGCCGTGGTGGCCGATGTCATGGCCTTCATCATCGGCTTGTGGATCCTGATGTACCTGCTGGACGCGAACCGGGGCAACGACCTCGTGGCCTTCGTCAAGAACGCCGCCCGCTGGCTGGCCGGCTGGTCGTACGACCTGTTCACGTTCGACGAGGCCTGGGCGCGGGTGGTCTCCGGATACGGCCTCGCCGCCATCGTCTATCTCTTCATCGGACATGCGGTGGCGGGCCGAATCCGCCGTCCGTAAGCTCCACGCTCGGCCGTTGGGCCCCTAGAGGGCGCAGCAGTCCGGCTCCAGGCCCGTCGGCAGCCGTTCGCCGCCGAAGACCGCGATGGTCGCCTCGTCGCCCCCCAGGGCGGCAACGGCGAGCAGCAGCGATCCGGCGGTCCAGGTCGTGAGCTCCTCCGGCCAGAACGCCCGGTTGCCCTCGAAGACGTACCCCGTCCAGTACATGCCGCCCTCGGCGCGCAGATGCTGGATGGACTGGAGGATCTCCAGCGCCCGGTCGGACTCCCCCATCACCCAGAGAGCCAGAGCGAGTTCACAGCTTTCGCCGCCCGTCACCCAGGGGTTGGGCAGCACGCAGCGCACCCCCAGGCCGGGGACGACGAAGCGGTCCCAGGCTTCCTCTATCCGCTCCTTGGCGGCCGCTCCGGTGAGCGCGCCACCGAGGACCGGGTAGTACCAGTCCATCGAGTAGCGGCTCTTGTCGAGGAAGCGTTCGGGGTGGCTGCGGATCGCGTGCGCGAGCGCGCCGGTCGCCAGCTCCCAGTCCGGCTGCGGCTCTTCCCGCTGCTCGGCGATGGCGAGTGCGCAGCGCAGCGCCTGGTGGATGGAGGAGCTGCCGGTCAGCAGGGCTTCGTCGACGGGGGTGCCGTCGGGTTCGCGCTTCCAGCCGATCTGGCCGCCGGGCTGCTGGAGCCGCAGCACGAATTCGACGGCCGCGTACACGGTCGGCCACATCCGGTCGATGAACCCGTCGTCGCCGGTGGCGAGGTAGTGGTGCCAGACGCCGACGGCCACGTACGCGCAGAAGTTGGACTCCTGGCTCCGGTCGGTCGGCCGGTCCGGGTCGCCGTCGTGGTAGGCGGCGTACCAGGAGCCGTCCTTGTTCTGGTGCCGGGCCAGCCAGTCGTACGCGCGTTCCGCGGCGGCGTGCTCGCCCGCGGCGTCGAGGGCCATGGCGGCCTCGGTGTGGTCCCACGGGTCGAGGTGGTGGCCTCGGAACCAGGGCAGCGCACCGTCCGCGCGCTGCACGGCGAGCAGCGCGGCGACGGTCTCCGTCGCCTGCTCAGCGGTGAGCACTCCGGGCAGCACGAGGTGTTCGGTCTGCTCGGGAGTGGTCACGCCTCAGCCTTCGAAAGGTCATTCGCGGCAGCGGCAGCGGCCTTGGGCAGGTGTGGCTTGGTGGCGTACGCGACGAAGCTCTTGCCGACGACCGGGTTGAGCAGTTGCTCGGCGACCCGGGTGACGGCGGGCTTCTTCATGATGTCCCAGACCAGCAGCTTGTGGTACGCGCGGACCGGCAGCGCCTTGTCATTGTCGACTCCGAATGCGCACTTGAGCCACCAGTACGGGGAGTGCAGCGCGTGCGCGTGGTGGGTGCCGTACGGCTTGAGGCCGGCACCGCGGATCTTGCCGAGGAGTTCGTCGGCCCGGTAGATGCGGATGTGGCCGCCCTCGACCTCGTGGTACGCGTCGGAGAGCGTCCAGCACACCTTCTCGGGGCCGTACCGCGGCACGGTGATCGCGATCCGGCCGCCCGGCTTGAGGACCCGGACCATCTCGGCGAGCACGCCCTTGTCGTCGGGGATGTGCTCCATCACCTCGGAGATGATGACGACGTCGAAGGACTCGTCGGGGAACGGTAGGTTGAGCGCGTCGCCCTCCATCGCGGTGGCGGTGGCGCCCGCGGGGGCCTCCCCGGCCTCCTTCATCGCCGCGAACCACTTCGCGACCTCGCGGATCTCCTCGCCGTTCCGGTCGAGTGCCACGACCTGGGCGCCGCGCCGGTAGCACTCGAAGGCGTGGCGTCCGGCGCCGCAGCCCAGGTCGAGCACTCGGTCGCCTGCGGCGAGCGGGAAGCGGGTGAAGTCCACGGTCAGCACAAGTGCCTGCTTTCGCGGTCGAGGGGGTTCAGGGGGCGGGGACAGCGGGGACGGACTACGGGATCACCTTCGGCCGCCGGGTTGCGTGGTGGCGGCGCGGGCGGCGATCGCCTGCCGGTAGAGCTCCGCGGTGCCGATGGCCGCCTGCTTCCAGGTGAACCGGGCCAGCACCCGGGCTCGGCCCGCGGTGCCGAGCCGGGCCCGCAGCTCCGGGTCGCCGAGCAGCCGGGCGAGCGCGGTGGTCAGGGCCCCGGCGTCGGCGGGCTGCACGGCCAGACAGGTCTCGCCGTCCGGACCCGCGACCTCGGGGATCGCCCCGCCGGTGGTCGCGACGAGCGGGGTGCCGGTGGCCATGGCCTCGGCGGCGGGCAGCGAGAACCCTTCGTACAGCGAGGGGACGCAGGCGACCTCGGCGCTGCGCACCAGGTCGACGAGTTCGGCGTCGCTGATGCCCTTGACGAACCGGACGGCGTCCTGGAGTCCGTACCGCTCTATGGCCTGCGCGACGGGTCCGTCCTCGGCCCGCTTGCCGACGACCACGAGGTGCGCCTGCGGGTTCTCGGTACGGAGTTTGGCGAGCGCCTCGACGAGGTGGACGAGGCCCTTCAGCGGGACGTCGGCGCTGGAGGTGGTGACGATCCGGCCGGGCACCTCGGCGACCGACGGGTCGGGCGACCACAGGTCGGTGTCGGCGCCGATGTGCACGACATGGATCCGGTCCTGCCGCACCCCGAGATGGTCGACGATCTCCTGCTTGGAGGAGCCGGAGACGGTGAGCACCGACGGCAGCCGGCGCGCGACCCGCTTCTGCATGCGGGTGAAGGCGTACCAGCGGCGCACGGAGGCGCGGCGGAGACGGCTGTCGGCGGCGTCCAGCTCCAGCTGCCGGTCGACGGTGATGGGGTGGTGGATGGTGGTGACGAGCGGGGCACCGAGGTCCGCCAACAGTCCGTACCCGAGGGTCTGGTTGTCGTGGATGACGTCGAACTCGCCGCGACGGGCGGCGAGATGGCGGCGCGCGCGGAGGCTGAAGGTGAGCGGTTCAGGGAAGCCGCCGGTCCACATGGTGGCGACCTCGGCGGCGTCGATCCAGTCCCGGTACTCGCCGCGCTTCGGGGTGCGGAACGGGTCGGGCTGGCGGTACAGGTCCAGGCTCGGCAGCTCGGTGAGCGGGACGCCCTCGTCGAGTACGGGATAGGGCTGGGCGCCGATCACTTCGACGCTGTGACCGAGGCGGGCGAGCTCGCGGCCGAGGTGGCGTACGTACACACCCTGGCCGCCGCAGAAGGGGTTGCCCTTGTAGGTGAGGAGTGCGATACGCAACGGTCGCCCGTCGGCGGTGGCGGCCGACGTGTCACTGCCCGTGCGGGGGCCCGTCTCTATGGCCTCAGCGGTCACACTCGGCCCCCTTCTCACTGCGTGTTCGCCGGAGCGTAACCGCTCACGCTAATCTAGAACAAGTTTCAGACTGGATCGTGCAATGAGCTACGAATCTACCGGCAGGTAGCGTCGGCGCAACGGCCGGATCAGGTGATTCGCGCCACGACCGGCACCCTGGCATGCTGTGCGCCGCCGGGAGCCCACGCGCCTCCTCCGGTTGCGGACAGAAGCCATGGATGGGGACACATGACAGCGGAAGCCAAGCCGGCATCGCCGCCCCTGACGGAACGGCAGGAGGCCCGTCGCCGCCGCATCCTGCACGCCAGCGCCCAGCTCGCCAGCAGGGGCGGGTTCGAGGCGGTGCAGATGCGCGAGGTGGCGGAGGCCGCCGGGGTCGCCCTGGGCACGCTGTACCGGTACTTCCCGTCCAAGATCCATCTGCTGGTCGCCACCATGCAGGACCAGCTCCAGCACATGCACGGGACGCTGCGCAAACGACCCCCGGCCGGGGACGACGCGGCGCAGCGGGTCGCCGACACCCTGATGCGGGCGTTCCGTGCGCTGCAGCGCGAACCGCATCTGGCGGACGCGATGGTGCGGGCGCTGACCTTCGCGGACCGCAGCGTGAGCCCCGAGGTGGACACCGTCTCGCGGCTCACGACGGCGATCATCCTGGACTCGATGGGGCTGGAGCACCCGACGCCCGAGCAGCTGTCCGCGGTCCGGGTCATCGAGCACACCTGGCACTCGGCGCTGATCACCTGGCTGTCGGGACGGGCGTCGATCGCCCAGGTGAAGATAGACATCGAGACGGTGTGCCGGCTGATCGACGTGACGACACCCCCGGAAGCGTCCTAGCGATCCGTACCGACGGGCCACGGCCCACGTCATGTCCCCGCAGATGAAGGGGTGTTGACGGGTTCCCACCTGCGGGCCCTGCCCCTTCACCCCCGGCCCCGGCCCATGTGCGGGCCGCACATGCACAATGCCTCAGGTGGGGCGTCCTGCACCATGTCGACGGCGCCACGGTGTTCATACGGTTCGGCGACATCACAGGAATCCCGCCGAGGAGCCGGTCACCATGCGTCGCAGAGCCACAGGCACCGTCCACCACCGCAGATCCCTCTCCGCCGTCGTCACCCTGGCCGCCGCAGGACTCCTGCTGGTCGGCTGCACCGCCGCCGGGAAGGCGGGTGAGGCGGACTCCGCGGCCGGCAAGGGCACGAAGGGCCAGACCGTCAAGGTGGGGCTGGTCTACTCCCGGACCGGGCTGCTCGCGGACTACGGGAAGCAGTACCGCGACGGGTTCATGGCAGGCCTGGACTACGCGACGAACGGCACCGGCAAGGTCGCCGGGCATCGTATCGAGGTCACCGAGCAGGACGACGCGGGCGACCCGGGCAAGGCTGTCTCCGCCGCGAAGAACCTGATCGGCAAGGGCTACAAGGTGCTCGCCGGGACCACGGACTCCGGGGTCGCCCTGCAGATGGCGCCGCTGGCCGCGCAGAACAAGGTCCTGTACGTCAGCGGGCCGGCCGCGACCGACGCCGTGACCGGGATCAACGACTACACGTTCCGCTCCGGCCGGCAGTCCTACCAGGACATCCTCACCGCCGGGACGATGCTCGGCGAGGCAGAGGGCAAGAAGGTCACCGTGCTGGCCCAGGACTCCACCTTCGGCCAGGCCAACGTCGCCGCGGTGAAGGCCGTCCTCGGCGGCAAGGGCGCGACGGTGGGCTCCGTGCTGGCCCCGCCGAGCGCCACGGACCTGACCCCGTTCGCCCGGCAGGTGAAGGCCGCCGGTCCGGATCTGGTCTTCGTGGCCTGGGCGGGTTCCACCGCCCCCGCGCTGTGGACCGCGCTGGACCAGCAGGGTGTGCTGGGCGCGTCCAAGGTCGTCACCGGGCTGGCCGGCACGGCCTCGTACCCGATCTTCGGCGCCGCCGGTTCCAAGGTCTCGTTCCTGGCGCACTACTTCCCCGGTGCGGGCGGCGGCAACGCCGTGGAGAAGTCGATGCTGGACGCGGTGACCAAGGCGGGCGGCACCCCTGACCTGTTCACCCCCGACGGCTTCACCGCCGCCCAGATGATCGTGCACGCGGTGGAGGAGGGCAGCGCCACCGATCCCGCCGCCATGGCGAAGGCCCTGGAGGGCTGGACCTTCGACGGGGTGAAGGGCAAGGAGCAGGTGCGGGCCGAGGACCACGCCCTGATTCAGCCGATGTTCGTGGCGAAGCTGACCGGGAAGGGCGCAACCGCCGAGCCGAAGCTGGTGACCACCGAGCCGATGGACAAGGTGGCGCCGCCCGCGAAGCCCTCGGCGGGCTGACCGATGGCCGCACCGGGCATCACGACGGAACACGGGAGCGGGGCGCGGACTACCGCCCCCGTGCTCCGGCTGACCGGCCTCGGCTGGGGCGTCGGCGGGGCGACCATCGTCGAGGACATCACGCTGGACGTCCGCGAGGGCGAGTTTCTCGCCTTCATCGGCCCCAACGGGGCGGGCAAGACCTCACTGTTCAACCTGATCAGCGGGTTGACCACGGCCACGTCGGGCACCATCGCGCTGGACGGCACGGACATGACCGGCCGGCCCGCGCACGCCCGGGCCCGGCGCGGGATCGGCCGGACGTTCCAGACGTCCACCCTCTGGCCGGGGATGAGCGTGGCCGACCACGTCCGGCTGGCCGCGCAGGCCGCCCGGGGCGGTTCGTACCGCGTGTGGCGGCGCGCTTCCCCGTACACCGACGACGTACACGGCGTACTGGAGCGCACCGGGCTCGGCCACCGCGCCGGGGCCCTGGCGTCCGAGCTGTCGCACGGCGAGAAACGGAAGCTGGAGCTGGCGGTGCTGCTGGTGGGAGAGCCGCGGCTGATGCTGCTCGACGAGCCGATGGCCGGGGTGAGCGCGGAGGAGGTCCCTGCGCTCACCGAACTGATCCGCACCCTGCACCGGGACGAGGGCCGCACCGTCCTCATGGTCGAGCACCACATGGACGTCCTGCTGGGGCTGGCCGACCGGCTCGCCGTGATGCACCACGGCCGGCTGCTGGCGCTGGACACCCCCGACGCCGTGATCGCCGACCCGACCGTGCAGCAGGCATACCTCGGGGAGGGGCTGTGACGACCGGAACGCTTCTCGCCGTACGGGACCTGCGGGTCCTCATCGGCGGCCGGCACATCCTGCACGGGGTGGACCTGGACGTCGCCCGGCACGGGGTGACCGCGCTCCTCGGCCGGAACGGCGCCGGGAAGACCACGACCGTCCGCGGCATCCTCGGCCTCGTTCCGCGCACCGGCAGCGTCCGGCTCGACGGCGAGGAGACCGTGGCGCTGCCCACCCACACGCTGGTCCGGCGGGGCATCGGCTACGCCCCCGAGGACCGCGGCGTCTTCGCCGGGCTGACCGTGGCGGAGAACCTGCGGCTGGCCGAGCGGCGCGGGGCGGGCGAGCCGGCGTACCCGCTCGTCCATGAACTCTTCCCCGAACTGAAGCTCCGCGAGAGGCAGTTGGCCGGGACGCTCTCCGGCGGTCAGCAGCAGATGGTCGCCATCGGCCGCACCCTGCTCAACGGCAACCGACTGATCATCGCCGACGAACCCACCAAGGGACTGGCGCCCAGGGTGGTCACCGAGGTCGCCGAGGTGCTGGAGCGGGCCGCCGAGGCGGTGCCGGTGCTGCTCGTGGAGCAGAACCTCGCGGTCGTACGGCGCCTGGCCGCACACTGCACCGTGCTCGCCGACGGCCGAACCGCCCACCAGGGCCCGGCCGGTGAGCTGCTGGGCGACGCGGAGGCGGCACGCCGGCTGCTGGGCGTGGGGCGCGGCCCGGCCACCGAAGCACCTTCCGTGGAGGCGGATTCCTGATGTCCACCGTCGTTCTGCTCACCATGACCGGACTCGGTCTGGGAGCGCTCTACTTCCTGATCGCCTCCGGGCTCTCGCTGATCTTCGGCCTGATGGACGTGCTCAACTTCGCGCACGGCGCGCTGCTCTCCATCGGCGCGTACGGCACCTGGTGGGCGGCGTCCGGGAACCTGCCGGGCGCGGGCCCCGGCGGCGCGGGCTTCGTCCTCGCGGTCCTCTTCGGTACGGCAGTGGGCACCGTCGCCGCCGTGGTGCTGGAGCTCGCTGTCGTCCGCCCGCTCTACACCCGGCCGCGCGAGCAGGTGCTCGCCACGGTCGGGGTGGGGCTCGCCGTCCCGGCGCTGCTGTCGGGCATCTGGGGCTCGGACGCCCTGCGCTTCCCCGGGCCCGAGGCACTGTCCGGCACCTTTTCCCTGCTGGGCGCGGAAGTTCCGGTCAACCGCCTGGTGCTGGTCGCGACCGCGGCCGTGGTGCTGGTCGCGCTGCGGCTCTTCCTCGGGCGGACCCGGCACGGACTGGTCGTACGGGCGGGGGTCGAGGACCGGGCGATGGTGACCGCGCTCGGCATCGACGTACGGAAGGCGTTCACCCTCGTCTTCGCGATCGGCGGCTCGGCCGCCGCGCTCGGCGGGGCGCTCGGCGGGCTGTACTTCGGCTCGGTCGACCCCCGGCAGGGCACCTCGCTGCTGATCTTCGCGTTCGTCGTGGTGGTCACCGGCGGCATGGGTTCGGTGACCGGCGCCGCCGCGGCGTCCGTCGTGATCGGCCTGGTCCAGCAGTTCGCCAACTACTACACCGCAGCGGGCCTCGGCGACCTGGCCGTCGTCGTCCTGCTCGCCGCGCTGCTGCTCGTACGGCCGCGCGGACTGACCGGGAGGCTCGCGTGAGCACCGTGACCGGGACACCCGACCGCACGAGCGGAACACCGGCGGCGCCGTCCGACGCACCGGCCGCCGACACCGCCCGGCTGCTGCGCTGGTGGCCGGCCGCCGTGCTGGTGGTGCTGATCGTCGCGCCGTACAGCGCGCTGCCGTTGCCGGGCCTGCTCGACGGCCCGGTCGGAAGTGCGGGAAGCCTGCAACTCCTCGCCACCTGCCTGCTGTTCGGCGCCCTGGCCACCGGTTACGACCTGCTGCTCGGCCGTACCGGACTGCTCTCCTTCGGCCACGCGCTGTACTTCGCCGCGGGCAGCTACGCCACCAACACGATCATGCTGGAGGCCGGTCTGCCGTTCGCCGTCTCGGCCCTGGTCGGCGTCTGCTTCGGGATCGCGCTCGCTCTGGTGCTGGGGTCGGTGAGCCTGCGGGTCACCGGGATCGGCTTCTCCATGGTGACGCTGGCCTTCGCCCAGGCAGGCTCGATCCTGGTCTCCCGCAACCCCGGTGGCTTCACGGGCGGCGAGGAGGGCCGGGCCGCACCCGCCGAGCTGCTGCCGTCCGGGCTGGTGGGCATCGAGCACACGGCCAACCTGTACTGGGTCGCGCTCGGCTATCTGGTGCTCACCCTGGCCGTCGTCCACTGGGCGGTCCGCTCCCCGACCGGGCGGGTCTGGGAGGGCATCAAGGAGAACGAGCGCCGGGTGGAGGTGCTGGGGCTGAGGCCGTACGGGTTCAAGCTGACGGCCTTCGTCCTCGCCGGTGCGCTTGCAGCGCTCGGCGGACTCGTCCATCTGCTGCTCACCGGCGGCTCCACACCCCAGACGACGACCTCGGACTTCACACTGTCGCTGCTGGTGATGGTGGTGCTGGGCGGGTCGGGTACCCGCTGGGGGCCGATGGTCGGCGGCATCCTGTACACCTGGGCCGATCACCGGCTCGGCGATCTCGCCGGCTCGGGTGCGGTCGCCGACCTGCCCGCGGTGCTGCGGGTACCGCTCTCCCAGCCGCTGTTCCTGCTCGGTGTGCTCTTCGTGGCCGTGGTACATCTGCTGCCGGGCGGCCTGGCACGGCTGCCGTCCCGGCTGGGCTCCGCACTCCGTGCACCCAGAGGCGCAACCAGAGCGGGCGCAGCCGCCCGGAAGGAGAACCGGCACTCATGACCCCGTACGAGGAGATACGTGTCCCGGTCGCCGGGGGCGAGCTGGCGGCGCTGCGCTGGCCGGCCGGGGAGTCCGGTGCGCCGGTGGTCGTGGCCCTGCACGGCATCACGGCCAACGCGCTCTCCTGGGGCACAGTGGCCGGGCTGCTGGCCGGCCGGGTCACGCTGATCGCCCCGGACCTGCGCGGCCGGGCGGCGAGCGCCGGGCTGCCCGGCCCGTACGGGATCGCGGCACACGCCGACGACATCGCCGCGTTGACCGAGGCGCTCGGCCTGGACCGGGTGGCGCTGACCGGTCACTCGATGGGCGCGTTCGTGGCGGCCCTGGCCGCCGTACGGCATCCGGACCGGTTCGGTCCGCTGCTGCTCGTCGACGGCGGGGTCGGCTTCCCGGCCCCCACCCATCTGTCCCCGGACGAACTCATGACGGCGGTGATCGGCCCGGCCATGGACCGGCTGTCGATGACCTTCGCCGACCGCGCCGCCTACCGGGCGTTCTGGCAGGCGCACCCCGCGTTCGCCGGGGACGCCTGGTCGTCGGAGGTCGATGCGTACATCCAGCGCGACCTGACGGGCGAGGAACCGGCGATGCACTCCACCTGCCGGATCGAGGCGGTGCGCACGGACGGGATCGGCCTCTTCGACGACGAAGTGCTTTCGGCCGTAAGGAAGTTGCCGGTACCGGCGACGCTGCTGTGGGCGGCTCGCGGCCTGATGGACGAGGAGCAGGGGCTGTACGACGAGAAGCGACTGGCGGCGGCCGGCCTCGGGGACACGCGAGTGGAGCCGGTGGCGGTACCGGACGTCAACCACTACACGGTGCTCACGGGTGGCGCGGGCGCGCGAGAGATCGCCACACGACTGGTGGCACTGGCGAACACACCGGGCCGTCCGGCGCTCGACGACACCCTCAGGACCGCCCGGGCGCAACCCAGCCCGTCCGGCGCTTGAGGACATCCTTCGAGCCCGTCCGGCGCTCGAGGACGGAACGGCAGTAACCGGCCGCCCCGGTTCACGACCGCTCCTGGCCCCCCGCCAACAGGTTCAGCCGCAGCGCCAGCTGAAGCTCCAGCGCCCGGTCCGGCTCGTTCCAGTCCCGCCCCAGCAGCACCTGGATCCGCTCCAACCGCTGCACCACCGTATTGACGTGGACGTGCAGCTCGTCCTTGGCACGAATGAGGCTGCCACCGGCACCGAAGTACGCGCTCAGCGTGCGCACCAGATGGGTGCCACGCTGGGCGTCGTACCGCAGCAGCGGCCCCAGCGTCGCGTTGACGAAACCGTCGACATCCTGCGCGTTGCCCAGCACCACGCCGAGGAAGCCGAGTTCGTCGACGCAGGCACCCTCACCCGTACGCCCCAGCACCCGCATCGCGCGCAGGCAGCGGGCGGCCTCCCGGTGGGCGGCCGCCAGCTCGCGCGGGCCACGGGCCGGCCCGGTGGCGGCGACGGTGACGGGGGCCTGGACGAGCTGGCCGAGCTGGGCCGCCGCCGCCCGCGCCGCGTCACCGGCGCCCGTATCCTCGTCGTCGCATGCGACCAACAGCACCACCGTGCCCGCGTGTTCGGCGCTCACCCCGTGAATGTCCCCGCCGAACAGGTAGCGCAGAGCAGCGGCACACAGCTTCTCCCGGGCGCCGGCCTCGGCCACCAGCAGCAGATGCGGGCGGTCCAGGTCGATGCCGAGGCGGCGGCCGCGCTCGGCGAGACCGGCCGGGTCGCGTTCCGCGTCGGTCAGCAGGTCGGTGATCAGCTCGCCGCGTATCCGGTTCTCGGTCTCGGCGACCGTGCGCCGCAACAGGAGAAGGAGGCCGGTGACCACGGCAGCGCGTTCGAAGAGCCGCCGGTCGGAGTCGTCGAGCCGTCGGCGCTGGTGCAGAACCAGTTGGGCCAGGAGTTCCTGCCCGGCGAGTACGGCGCAGATCCACCGGCCGTCGCGGTGCACGGCGCGCGCTCCGGTGCGGGACTCCTCGGCGGTCTCGGCCAGCCATCCGGCGTCCATGCTGTCGGCGGCGAGGTCCGCACCGTCGGGCCGGACGGCCGCCAGCGGGCGCCCGCCCGGGTCGTGAATGGTGAGCGGGGAGTCCAGCAGCCCCGCGACGGCCGTCGCGACGTCCTTGACGTCACCGCCGCGCAGCACCAGGTCGGTCAGCCTGTCGTGCGCTTCCTCGGCCCGCTGCATGGCGGCCGAGTGCTCCCGTACCGCAGCGTTGGCCTCGGCCAGCTCGGCGTTGGCGCCGGCGAGTTCGTCGAGGGCCGAGCGGGTGTCGGCGAGGGCGCGGGCGGTGTCGATCGCGATTGCGGCGTGTGCGGCGAGCGAGCAGAGCAGAGCGACCTCGTCGGGGCTGAAGACGCGCGGCGCGCGATCGGCGGCGAAGAGGACTCCGATGACTTTCCCCGTACCGCCGCGGCTGGAGCCGAGGAGCAGGGGCACGCCCAGAATGGCGACGAGCCCCTCGTCCAGGACCCCGGCGTTGATGTTGCGGGTGTGACGGAAGCGGTTGTCGGTGCGGTAGTCGGGGGTCGCGTACGGACTCGCGGTCTGGGCGACCAGACCCCCGAGCCCTTCGCCGAGCTCCAGCCGCAGCCGCTGGAAGAGGACCGACACCGAACCGTCGGTCACCCGCATGTAGGTGTCCCCCGCCTCCTCGTCGGGGAGGGTGAGATACGCCGTGTCCGTGCCGAGCAGCATCCTGGCCCGCCGGACGATCGCCTTCAGTACGTCGTCCAGATCGCGGGAGGCCGCCAGATCGCCAGCGGTGTCGAAGAGCGCGGTGAGCTGGAGCTCGCGGCGCCGGTGCTGGCGCAGGGCGCCCCTGATCCGCAGTGCGGTGGCGGTGGCCCGCTCCACCTCGGCGAGGTCGCCCGCGGGCACACCGGCGGCCCGCGCCTCGGAGGAGACGGCGCCCAGCGCCTCGGCGGGAGCGTCCTCGGTCAGCAGGTCGAGGAGGCGACGCAGGTGGGGCGCGGCGGAGTGGGGCGGTGCAGACATGGGCGGCCATCGTTCGTCGGGGATTCGATGCGTACCTGGAGAGTGTCAGTGAGCGGTCCAGCCGCCGTCCATCGCGAGCGAGGTGCCGGTGATGTGCCCGGTGTGCGGTCCGCACAGCCACAGCACCGCCTCGGCGACCTCCCGGGGTTCGATGAGGCGCTTGATGGCGCTGCGTTCCAGCATCACCCTGCCCACCACTTCCTCCTCCGAGATGCCGTGCGTACGGGCCTGGTCGGCGATCTGGTTCTCGACGAGCGGGGTGCGCACGTAGCCGGGATTGACGCAGTTGCTGGTCACCCCGTGCGGTGCTGCCTCGAGAGCGACCACCTTGCTGAGTCCTTCCAGTGCGTGCTTCGCCGATACGTACGCCGATTTGTAGGGGCTGGCACGCAGCCCGTGGACGGAGGAGATGTTGACGACGCGCCCCCAGCCGCGTTCGTACATGCCGGGCAGGGTGCGGCGCAAGATGCGGAACGGTGCTTCCACCATGACGCGGTGGATCAGCGCGAACCGGTCCGGCGGAAACTCGTGCACGGGAGCGACGTGCTGCAGCCCCGCGTTGTTGACCACCAGGTCCGCGTCGTCCGGCAGCGTGTCCACCGCCTCGGGTACGGACAGGTCGACCACCCAGGCCGTCCCGCCGATCCGCTCCGCCAGGCTCTTGGCCGCGTCGGCGGCCTTGTCCACCACGTACACGTGGGCACCCGCGGCGGCAAGGGCCTCGGCGCAGGCCTGCCCGATGCCGCTCGCCGCTCCGGTCACCAGGGCGGTGCGCCCGGCCAGGAACGGATCTGCGGGCGACGGCGACGGAGCGGCGGCGCGGGGTGGGGGAACGGTGAGCGGCGCGGGCCCGTGGACCGGGCTCTGGGGAGTCTCCATGGTCGTCACCGTAAGGAGGTCGAAGCCCACGTCACACGGGGTCGGTGCACACACCGTCGTACGTCGCCATGGTGGCGGCGTACATGGTGCGGGCGGTCAGTGGGCGGCGTCCAGCGCCGCCCGCTGCTCCGTGGTCAGCTCCAGGTCCACCGCCGCCAGGCTCTCCTCCAGCTGCGCCAACGAGGAGGCGCCGACCAGCGGGACGACCGGGACCTCGCCGCCGATGAGCCAGGCCAGGACCACCTGGTTGACGGTCGCCCCGGTCTCCTCGGCCACCGTCCGCAGTGCCGCCTGCCGCGCCCGTGTGCCCGGGTGGTCGAACTCCGGGCCGAGCGGCTTGTCCGCCCGGACGTAGGACCCGGCCAGCAGTGGCGAGTAGGCGACCGGTACGAGGGCGGGTTCGGCCCGCAGGTAGCTGAGGAGGTCCCCGGCGGCCACGCCCTCCTGGCCGTCCGGTGAGCGCAGGCTCGGCAGGTCCGTGCGCTGCCGCAGATAGCTGTGGTGGTACTGGAGCACCTCGTACCCCGGCAGTCCGGCGGCCTCGGCAAGGGCCCGGGCCCGCTCCACCTGCCACGCCCAGTGGTTGCTCACACCCAGCAGTCCGACGGTCCCTTCGGTCACCAGCTCTCCGAACGCCTCGACGGTGTCGCGCATCGGCACGCCGTGGTCCTGGACGTGCGCGTACAGCAGGTCCAGCCTCTCGACGCCGAGGTGTTCCCGGCTCCGCTCCGCGGACTCCCGGATGACCTTCGGCGAGAGTCCCTCGATGTCGCGGGTGAAGCCGGTGGCGGGGGTATTCGGCCGGGCACCGAGTTTGGTGGCGATGACGATCTCGTCGCCGACACCACGGCTCCGGCGCCAGCGGCCGAGCAGCTGCTCGCTCTCCCCGCCCTGACTGCCGTCGACCCAGAACGCGTAGTTGTTCGACGTGTCGATGAAGGTCCCGCCGGCCTCGGCGTACCGGTCGAGGACGGCGAACGAGGTCGCCTCGTCGGTGAGGGTGCCCATCAGCATGGCGCCGAGGCTGAGCACGCTCACCTCGCGGCGGGTCTTCGGGTCCGTGCCGATCGTGCGGTAGCGCATTCCTGTCTCCCTCCCAACAGCCCTTTGTGGATAAGGGCGTTGCTGACCGGGAGTCTGCATCTTCGAGCGCACTCGATGTCAACGCCCACTCCCCGCCGGTGCTCGCGGCGCAAGGGCGGCGCCGCACACAGCGGGGCCCGAGGGATGTCAGCCCGCCCCATGGGCCGGGGCGACGCGGACTCGTAGGTTCCGGCAGCAGTCCGTATGCCCGCACGCCCGCACGTTCCGAACAGGGAGGCCCCCCGTGCGCCCATCGATCCTGCGACGCCTGCTACGGCGCGTCGCGTCCACGGCTGTCCTCGGCGTCGCCGCGGCGACGCTGAGCACCGTGGGCGTCGCCCAGCCCGCCGCTGCCGCCGGCGGCCTGCAGCAGGTCACCGGCTTCGGCACCAACCCCGGCAACCTGCAGATGTACGAGTACGCCCCCGCCGATCTGCCCGCGGGCGCACCCCTGGTGATCGCCCTGCACGGCTGTACGCAGACGGCCAACGACTACTACACCAACTCGGGCTGGCCGAAATACGCCGACCTGTGGAAGTTCGCCGTGGTCTTCCCGCAGACCACGTCCGCCAACAACTCGCTCTCCTGCTTCGGCTGGTTCGATCCGGCCGAGGACACCCGGGGCAAGGGCGAGGCCGCCTCCATCGTGCAGATGGTGGAGCACGCGAAGCAGCAGTACGGCTCCGACGGGCGGCGGGTGTACGTCACCGGCCTGTCGGCGGGCGGCGGGATGACCGCAGACCTGCTGGCCGCCTACCCGGACGTGTTCGCGGGCGGTTCCGTGGCGTCCGGCCTGCCCGCGCAGTGCGCCACCAGCCAGGCCGCCGCCTCCGGCTGCCAGACGGGCCCGCAGAAGCTGACCCCCGCCCAGTGGGGCGACAAGGTCCGCGCAGGCTACCCCGGCTACACCGGCCCATGGCCACGCGTCGCCATCTGGCAGGGCACGTCCGACTACACGGTGTACCCGGCCAACGCCACCGCGCTGCGTGACCAGTGGACCGATGTGTGGGGCATCGGCCAGACCCCGTCGAGCACCGACACGCTCCCCGGCAACACCACCCGGAGCGTCTACAACGACGCCTCCGGGAAGCCCGCGGTGGAGACGTACTCCATCTCCGGCATGGGCCACGGCCTGCCCGTCTCTCCCGGCTCGGGGACCGATCGGTGCGGGTCCACGGCCGCGTACTTCCTGAACTCGATCTGCTCGTCGTACTACACCGGCGTCTTCTGGGGGCTGGACCAGGGCGCACCCGGCGGCGGTGAGAACCCGCTCCCGGCCCCTTCCGGTCTGACGGTCACCGGTGTCACGGGCACCAGCGCCTCGCTGTCCTGGAGCACGGTGACGGGAGCCTCCTCGTACGCCGTCTACCGCAACGGCACCGAGGTCGGCCGGCCCACGTCGACGGCGTTCACCGACGCGGGGCTGTCCGCCGGGACTGCGTACCGCTACACGGTGGCGGCCGTCGACGGATCGGGCGCGGTCGGTACCGTCTCGGCGGCGGTGACGGCGACCACGACCGGCGGGACGGGCGGCGGCGCCTGCTACACGGCGACCAACTACGCCCAGGTGGCGGCCGGCAGGGCGCACACCACGGGCGGCTATGTGTACGCCAACGGCTCGGAGCAGAACATGGGGCTGTACAACGTGTTCGTCACGCACACCCTGCGGGAGTCACCGGCGGGCTACTTCGTGATCGCCGACACCGGCTGCACCGCGTAGTACCCGGCCATCGGCGGTGCGGCCCGACGGTCCCGCGTCGGGCCGCACCTCGCGCTCACGTTCCCCGCCGCAGGGCAGAGTCCTCAGTCCTCCGGCGGGAACACCACCTCGCGCGAGTCGAGCAGCGTCAGCGTGATCGCCTCGACGGGACACCCCTCCGCCGCCGCGAGCACCTGCTCGTTGGCGTCGGTCTCCGGGGCGTCCGGGTGGGACTGCCGGGCGGAGTCCAGCCGGAAGCCGTCCGGAGCGTGGTTCACGCACATCCCGGAGCCGATGCAGACGCTCCGGTCGACCTCCACGTGCCAGCGGTCCCCCATCACGCCTCCTGCGGTCCGGGCTGCACGGGCTGGTACCCGGCGGGCAGATGGATCATCTTGTGCTCGAAGTATTCGCCGTACCCCTCGGGGCCGAACTCCCGTCCCAGGCCGGAGTTCTTGTAGCCGCCGAACGGGCCGAGCATGTCGAGACTGAACGTGTTGACGCTGTACGTGCCGGTCCTGACCCGGCGGGCGATGTCGATGCCGAGCTCGGTGTCGGCGGTCCAGACGCTGCCGCTGAGCCCGTACTCCGAGTCGTTGGCGATCTTCACCGCCTCCGCCTCGTCGCCGTACGGCAGCAGGCAGATGACCGGGCCGAAGATCTCCTCGCGGGCGATGCGCATGGAGTTGTCGACGGACCCGAAGAGGGTCGGCTCGACATACCAGCCGCGCTCCTGGGAGGCCGGGCGGCCGCCGCCCGTGAGGATCTTGGCGCCTTCCTCCTGGCCGATCCGGATGTAGTCGAGGGAACGCTGCTGCTGACGCCGTGCGACCAGCGGGCCGAGTTCGGTGGCGGGATCGAGCGGGTCGCCGACCTTCAGCGCGCCCGCCGCGGTGGCGAACGCCTCGGCGATCTCGTCGTAGCGGGAGTGCGGGACGAGAATGCGGGTCTGGGCGACACACGCCTGGCCGTTGATCATCCAGGCGAACGGAACGATGCCCGCGACGGCCGCGTCGAGATCGGCGTCGGGGAGGATGACGGCGGCGGACTTGCCGCCCAGCTCCAGGGTGACCCGGGTGAGGTTGCGCGAAGCGACCTCCATGACCCGGCGGCCGGCCGCGACGGAGCCGGTGAACGACACCTTGTCGATGCCCGGATGCCCGACCAGGTACTCACTGACCTCACGGTCCGCCGGAAGGATCGACAGTACGCCCTCGGGGAGCCCGGCCTCGGCGGCGATCTCGGCCAGGATGTAGGCGTCCAGGGGTGATTCGGGCGAGACCTTGAGGACAGCCGTGCAGCCGGCCAGCAGCGCGGGCGCGAGCTTGGCGGCGGCGGTGAACTGCGGGACGTTCCACGGCACGACGGCCGCGACGACGCCGACCGGCTCCCGGCGCACCAACAGCGGCCCGAGGACGCCGTCGCGCCGTTCCTCGTACGGGAAGGTACGGGCGACGGTGATCGCCGCGTCCCACACCATCATCGCGGCGAGCGCCTGCACCATCACACTGGAGCTGTACGGAGTTCCGTTCTCGGAGCTGATGACGCGGGCGATCTCCTCGTACCGCACGGCGAACGCGTCCTTGATCCGCGTGATCACCGCGATCCGCTCGTCGAGGGACGCCCGCGGCCAGGGCCCTTCGTCGAAGGCCCGGCGGGCGGCGGCGACAGCCCGGTCCACGTCCGCCTCACAGGCGTGCGGCACCCGGCCGATGACCTGCTCGGTGTGGGGCGATATCACCTCGATGACGCCCTGGCCGAGCGGATCGACCAACTCCCCGCCGATGAACAGTTTTCCGTGTTCGACAAGCTCGGTCATGGCTGCTGCCTCCCGCGACCCGGCACGTACCGACTCCGCACCTGACTCCATACCTGACTCTGTGTCAGAACTGATACCAGTTCCAGTTCCAGGAGTCCACGGATCCGACGGCGATCGACCTCGGACGAATAGTCGACCGGGGCTACTACTGGAACGAGTTCTCGTTACAGTGGGTTCGGCGCAGCACGGCCGCATGCCGGGACGAGAGATGGGGACCTCATGACACAGGTGACCGAGCACGGCGGCGGCGTGTGGTCCATCAAGGTCCCCATCCCGGACAACCCGCTCGGCCACACCCTGGTGCACGTCCTGGACACCGACCGCGGACCGGTCCTGATCGACACCGGCTGGGACGACCCGGAGGCCTGGGACACCCTGGTCGCGGGCCTCACCGCCATCGGAGTCGACATCACCGACATCCATGGCGTGGTCATCACCCACCACCACCCCGACCACCACGGCCTCTCCGGCCAGGTCCGCGAATCATCCGGGGCCTGGATCGCGATGCACGCCGCGGACACCGCGATCGTGCGCCGCACCCGCGAGTCCGAGCCGGGCACCTGGCTGGCCTACCTGACGGCGAAACTCACCGCGGTCGGCGCCCCCGAGGACCACCTCGCCCCACTGCGCGCCGCCCGCGCCACCGGCCGGATGCGCACCCTGCCCGGCCTGCGCGCCGCCCTCCCGGACCGCGAGATCGTCCCCGGCGAGCTGCTCGGCCTGGCGGGCCGCCGGCTCCGGGCGGTCTGGACGCCGGGCCACACCCCCGGCCATGTATGCCTGCATCTGGAGGAGGACCACCCGGCGAACCTGCCCGGCCATGGCCGGCTCTTCTCCGGCGACCATCTGCTGCCCGGAATCAGCCCGCACATCGGGCTGTACGAGGACCCGGACGATGCGACGGCCACCGACCCACTGGGCGACTATCTCGACTCGCTGGAGCGCATCGGCCGGCTGGGGGTCGCCGAGGTGCTGCCCGCCCACCAGCACGCCTTCCCGGACGCGGCCAGGCGCGTACAGGAACTCCTCGCCCACCACGAGGAACGGCTGACCGGCCTGCTCGCACTGCTCGCCACCCCGCTCACGCCGTGGCAGCTGGCCGAGCGGATGGAGTGGAACCGGCCGTGGGAACAGATCCCGCACGGCTCCCGGAACATCGCGGTCTCCGAGGCCGAGGCCCACGTCCGCCGACTGGTGAAGCTGGGGCGCGCGGAAGTGGTGACGGGCAGCACCCCCGTGACGTACATCGCAGTGTGACGGGTGCGCCCACCGGCGACCCCTTTCGACGCCCGTCGGGCCCGCTCAGCACCCGTAGCGCACCGCGCGGAGCCTCTGCAGGCGACCCGTCCCGGGTGCGGTTTTGCACATCCGTAGCGTATTGACTTCGTTAATTCAAACCGGTTTAGTAACGCTCACTGGATCACTTAAACCGGTTTAGAGCGGGCTCACCCGCTGCCGGTCGGATTCCCTCGAGGAGGCGTCATGGGGCAGCGGCCCACCATCGCTGATGTCGCGCGTCGTGCAGGCGTCTCCCGTAGTTCCGTGTCCTTCGCGCTCAACAACCGCCCCGGTCTGGCCAAGGAGACCAAGGCGCGCATCCTGGCCGCCGCCGAGGAGCTCGGCTGGACGCCGAGCCGTCCGGCGCGGGCGCTGTCGCTCGGCAAAGCGGGTGCCGTCGGACTGGTGGTGACCCGCGAGCCGGGACTCATCGGCGCGGACCCCTTCTTCCCGGCCTTCATCGCCGGCGTGGAGTCCGTCCTCGCCGGGCGCGGCGACGGCCTGGTCCTGCATGTCACGCCGGCCGACAAGGAACGCAGCGTGTACGAGCGGCTCGCGGCCGGCCGTCGCGTCGACGGCGTCCTGCTGACCGACGTCCGCCAGGACGATCCGCGCCCGGCCCTGCTGGCCGCACTCGGCCTGCCCGCCGTCGCCGTGGGCCGCCGCGGCTGGGCGGACGGGCTGTGCGCGGTCGAGCTCGACGACCGGCCGGCGTTCGTCAGCGCGATCCGGCGCCTGGCCGAACTGGGCCACCGCAGGATCGCCCATGTGGAGGGCCCCCAGGAGTACCGGCACGCACAGCGGCGCCGGGCCGCCTGGGCGGACACCCTCCGCGAACTCGGTCTGCCCGAAGGGCCGTTGCGCCCCGGCGGATTCACCGCCGAGGGCGGCGCCGCGGCCACCCGCGAGCTGCTGGCGCTCGACGAACCGCCCACCGCGATCGTCTACGGCAACGACCTGTCGGCCACCGCCGGCCTGGCTGTGGCCCAGGAGCTCGGAGTCCCGGTCCCCGACCGGCTGTCCATCGTCGGTTACGACGACACCATCCTCGCCCAGTACACCCACCCGCCCCTGACCTCCGCCCGCGCGGACGCGCAGGGCTGGGGAGCGGCGGCCGCCCGTGCACTCGACGCGGTGATCGCCGACGGCAGCGCCCCCGATGTGGAGCTGCCGCCCGCCGAATTCCTTCCACGAGGCTCGATCGGTCCTGCCCCGCGCGACTAGGCGCGAGCGGTCCGGTCCAAGAAGTGGCGGGGTATCCGCCCGGCAACGAAGCCGGGCACGCACAGTTCGGAGACACTCATGCTGAGGAGAACGGCGTACGCGCTGCTCGGGCTCGCATTGTCGGCCACGGTGACGGCATGCGCCCGGTCGGGGCCCGACGCGGCCACCGCTGCCGCGTCGCGCGGCCCGATCACCGTCTGGCTGTCCAACAACGCCCAAGAGGTCGAGTGGGGCAAAAAGATGGTCGCCGACTGGAACGGTCAGCACCCTGATCAGAAGATCACGGCGCGGAACATTCCGGCGGGCAAGACCTCCGAGGAGGCGATCAGCGCCTCGATCATTGCCGGGAGCACTGCCTGTCTGGTGTTCAACACACCACCGGCGTCCGTTCCGCAGTTCGAGAAGCAGGTCGGACTGGTCCCGCTGAGCGACTTCCCCGACGGCAACAAGTACATCGACGGGCGCAGCGGCTCGCTGGCCGCCCAGTACCGCTCCGCGGACGGCTCGTACTACCAGATGCCGTGGAAGAGCAATCCGGGGATGATCCTCTACAACAAGAAGATCTTCAAGAAGGCCGGCCTCGACCCGGAGCACCCCCGGCTCGCCACGTATGACGAGTTCCTGGAGAGCTCCCGGAAGATCGTCAGGAGCGGCGCCGCCAAGGCCGCGATCTGGCCCGCCCCGAGCAGCGAGTTCTTCCAGTCGTGGTTCGACTTCTACCCGGCCTTCATCGCCGAGAGCGGCGGCAAGCAGCTGGTCAAGGACGGCAAACCGCAGTTCGACACGGCAGCGGGCCGCAGGGTCGCCGACTTCTGGCGGCAGCTGTACGCGGAGAAGCTCGCCCCGCAGGAGTCCTACCCGGGCGACGCGCTCGGCGAGCAGAAGACCGCGATGTCGACGGTCGGCCCCTGGGCCGTCGCGGCCTACAAGGACAGCCTGGACTGGGGTGTCGTCCCGGTCCCGACCTCCGACGGCCGACCCGCGAACGAGGTCCACACCTTCAGCGACGAGAAGTCCATCGGGATGTTCAGTTCCTGCGAGAACCGGGCCACCGCCTGGGACGTGATGAAGTTCGCCACGTCCAAGGAGCAGGACGGCAAGTTCCTCGCCACCACCGGCCAGATGCCGATGCGGGAGAACCTGACCTCCACCTATCCCGGCTTCTTCGCCGAGAACCCGTCCTACAAGGCCTTCGCCGACCAGGCAGAACGCGTCGTCGAGGTCCCCAACGTGCCCGGATCGATCGACATGTGGCAGGCGTTCCGCGACGCCTGGACGAAATCAGTGATCTTCGGCCGTCAGTCCACCGAATCCGCCCTGCACGACGCCGACGTCAGGATCGCCAAGATCCTCGCCGAGTACTGAGGCCTGCCATGACTCTCCTGCACACCAAGGCCCCTGCCCGGCGCAGCACCTCCCGGATAGGCGCGCTCTTCGTCACCCCGTACGTCCTGTTCATCCTCGCCGTGTTCGCGATCCCGCTCGGCTACACGGTGTGGATCTCCTTCCACCGCTTCTACTTCACCGCCCCCGGTGCGGACGCCGACACCCCCTGGGTGGGGCTGGACAACTACCAGGCGGTGTTCACGGATCCGGTGGTGGGGCGCGCCTTCCTCAACATCCTGATCTTCCTGGTCATCAATGTGCCGCTCACCGTGGGCCTCTCCCTGGTCCTCGCCTCGGCACTCAACGCCAAGCTGCCGTTCCGGTCCTTCTTCCGGGCCGCGTACTACGTGCCGTACGTCACCGCGAGCGTGGCCCTGGTCGCGGTCTGGCAGTTCCTGTTCGGCGGCGACGGGCTGGTCAACAACCTGCTCGGCGGGCTGGCCCCCGACCCGTCCTGGCTGGTCAACTCGGAACTCGCGATGCCGGTGATCGCCTTCTTCGTCACCTGGAAACAGCTCGGATTCTTCGTGATGCTCTATCTCGCCGCACTGCAGAACGTCGGCAAGGAGCTCTACGAGGCCGCATCCGTCGACGGGGCGGGCCGGATCCGCCAGTTCTTCTCCGTCACCGTGCCGGGTGTCCGCCCCGCGACCACCCTCGTCGTCATCTACGCGATCATCACCGGCGCCAACCTCTTCAGCGAGCCCTATCTGCTCACCGGAGGAGGCGGCCCCGACCACGCTTCCGCCTCCCCGGTGCTGATCATGTACCAGAAGGGCATCGAGCAGGGGCACCCCGACTTCGCCGCTGCGCTCGGCATCGTCCTGGTGGCCGTCGTGCTCGCCGTCTCGCTGGTCGCCCGCAAGCTCACCGAGAGGGGCAACTGACGCCATGAGCACAACCACTGCCACCGCGCCCCCGCGGCTCTGGGGCCGGCTGAGCCGGACCGTCCGGCTCGTGATCCTCCTGACCGGTGCCGTCGCCTTTCTCTTCCCCTTCTACTACATGGTGGTCGGGTCGCTTCGGGGAACCACCACCGGCGATCTCTCCTCCGCCGTCCCCGGTGACCTCACCGGCGGCAACTACGCGGCCATCAACAGCGCCATCTCGCTGGGCCGTTCGCTGCTCAACTCGGGCATCATGACCGGCGGCGTACTGCTGTGCACCCTGGTCTTCGGGCTCCTCGCCGGATACGCCCTCGCCCAGCTGCACTTCCGCGGCCGCGGCAGCCTCTTCGCCACCCTGCTGCTGGTCCAGATGATCCCGTTCCAGCTGCTGATGCTCCCGCTGTACGTCCTGGTCGTCCGCGACTACGGCCTCGGCGACAACTACCTCGGCATGATCCTGCCGTTCGCGATCAACTCGACCGCGGTCTTCCTCTTCCGCCAGTTCTTCATCCAGATGCCCGCCTCGCTCTTCGAGGCGGCCCGCATCGACGGCGCCGGCGAACTGCAGATCCTCACCCGGATCGCCATTCCGATGGCCCGGCCCGCACTGCTCAGCGGCGTCCTGCTGACCTTCATCGGCCCGTGGAACGAATTCCTCTGGCCCTTCCTCGTCACCAAGAACACCGATATGCAGCCGCTGGCAGTCTCCCTGGCCAGTTTCCTCAGCAACCTTCAGGGCACGGTCGCCAACCCGACCGGCGCGCTGATGGCCGGCGCCTGTGTGCTGGCCGCCCCCGCCGTGGTGCTGTTCCTTCTCTTCCAGCGCCACTTCACCTCGACCGACATCGACTCCGGAACAAAGGGCTGAACCCCGTATGAGCACCACCACCCCCACCCACATTCCTTTCCGTCTGGTCCGCAAGGGCGTCGTGATGTCGCCGCTGCCGGGCGAGTCCACGGAGGTCGAGGGAGTCCTCAACCCCGCCTCCGGCCGCACCCCTGACGGCCGGCTGCATCTGCTGCCGCGTCTGGTCGCCGACGGCAATGTCTCCCGCGTCGGCCTCGCCGAAGTCACCTTCACCGACGGGGTCCCCTCCGGCGTCGAGCGCCGCGGCGTGGTCCTCGCCCCCGACGAGGGCTGGGAGCGCGGCAAGAACAACGCCGGTGTCGAGGACCCCCGCGTCACCTGGGTCCCCTCCCTCGGCAAGCACGTCATGTCGTACGTCGCCTACGGTCCGCTCGGCCCCAAGCCGGCTCTCGCCGTCTCGGAGAATCTCACCGACTGGACCCGGCTCGGCCCCATCCAGTTCGCGTACCAGCCGGACCTCGACACCGACCTGAACCTCTTCCCGAACAAGGACGTCGTCCACTTCCCCGAGCCGGTCCCGGGCCCGGACGGCGAGATGGCGTACGCGATGCTGCACCGCCCCATGTGGGACCTCGGCTGGTTCCGCCCCGGCGAGGGCGTCCACCTCCCGGCCGGAGTGACCGACGAGCGGCCCGGCATCTGGATCTCGTACGTTCCGGTCGCCGAGGTCGAGCAGGACATCCGCGCCCTCACCCGCCCGCGTCAGCACCGTCTGGTCGCCCTCTCCGAGTACCCCTGGGAGTCCCTGAAGATCGGTGGCGGTCCGGCGCCGATCCGCGTGGACGAGGGCTGGCTGCTCATTCACCACGGTGTGTCCGGCTCCATCGAGGACCCCTTCGCGCAGAACCAGAAGGTGTCCTACGCCGCCGGGGCGATGATCCTCGACCCGGCCGACCCGTCGCAGGTCATCGCACGCTCCGACCAGCCGCTGATGGCACCCGAGACGGAGGAGGAGCGCTCCGGCACCGTCCCGAACGTCGTCTTCCCCACCGCCATCGAGGAGGTCGACGGCAAGCTGTACGTCTTCTACGGCATGGCCGACGCCCACATCGGAGTCGCTCTCCTGGAGCGCACCTCGTGACGGTGCCGTCCCTCGGCCTCGGACTGGTCGGCTGCGGATCGTTCGGGGCGTATGTCCTGGACGCCGTGGCCGGCCTGCCCGGTCTGCACATCGCTGCCGTCGCCGACCCCGAGCCGTCGCGCGCGAAGCCGCTCGGCGACCGTCACGGCGTCGCCGCCCTGGACGGACTCGACGCCCTGCTCGGCACCGAGGGCGTGGACATCATCGCCCTCGCCACCCCGCCGGCCACCCACGCGGAAATGGCCGTCGCCGCCCTGCGCGCCGGCAAGCACGTCTTCTGCGAGAAGCCGCTTGCCACCACCACCGAGGACGCCGCCCGGGTGCGCGACGAGGCGGACCGCTCGGCCGGCACTCTCGTCGTCGACCACGTCCTGCGCTACAACCCCCTGCTGCGCGCCGTCCAGCAGCTCATCGCCGAAGGGCTGCTGGACCCGCCCCGCCGCTTCCTCTTCGAGAACGACGCGGCCGACCAGGACCTCGGCCCCGACCACTGGTTCTGGGACCCGGAGCACAGCGGCGGCATCTTCGTCGAACACGGCGTCCACTTCTTCGACGCGGCCCGTGCGCTGCTGGGCAGCGAGCCCGAATCGGTCCGCGCGACGGCGGTGCGCCGCCCCGGCGGCCCCGTCGACATGGTGATCGCGGACGCCGTGCACCCGGGCGGAGTGCTCGCCACCCATCTGCACTCCTTCACCCACGCCCACCGCTGCGAACGCCAGCTGATGCGCCTGGACCACGGCTTCGCCGAGACCCGTATCACCGGGTGGATCCCGACGTACGCCACCATCACGGCCTGGGTGGACGATCAGGAAGCCGCGCGATGGGAGCAACTCCCCGACAGATCCGGTCAGTTGCTGACCGTTCCGGGATCTCGTCCGCACGGCGGCGAGCGCATCACGGTCTCCGTGCACCGCGATGCGGGCGACGCCGCCCCGGCCCGCGGCAGGGGTACGGAACGCACCGTCCCGCACCTCGTCGAAGCCGTGATCGACCTCGGCGGCGAGCCCTGCAAGCCGTATGTGTATACGGAGAGCGTGCGGGCCGCCGTCGCCGACCTGCTGCACAGCGCCGGCGGGGGCGGCGCACCGGTCGCGGATGCCTACGCGGGACTGACCGCCGTGGCCGTGGCCCGGGCAGCGACGCTCGCAGCCGAGACCGGCACGGAACAGAAGGTCGTACTTCCCGGACGGCCCGCCGCTGCCCCCCGGCCGGCTGTCGCCCTCTCCGAGGGAAGCGCCGCATGACCTGGTGGCGGCACGCCGTGTGCTACGAGGTCTACCCCCGGTCCTTCGCCGACTCGAACGGTGACGGAATCGGGGACCTGCCGGGCGTGACCGAACGCCTCGGTCACCTCAGGGACCTGGGCGCCGACGCCGTATGGATCACTCCCTGCTATCCGTCCCCCCTCGCCGACGGCGGCTACGACATCGCCGACCACACGGGTATCGCCCCGGACCTCGGCACGCTCGACGACTTCGGCACGCTCACCCGGCACGCCCACGGACTCGGCCTGAAGGTCATCGTCGACCTGGTCCCCAACCACACCTCCGACGCGCACCCGTGGTTCCAGGAGGCGCTGTCGGGGGGACCGGGCTGCGCGGCCCGCGACCGCTACCTCTTCCGCCGCGGACAGGGGCCGGACGGCGGGTTGCCCCCGAACGACTGGCAGTCGGCGTTCGGAGGCCCGGCCTGGACCCGCGTCGCCGACGGCGACTGGTACCTCCACCTGCACGCCCCCGAACAGCCGGACCTCAACTGGCGCAACCCGCAGGTGCGTTCCGACTTCGCCGACGTCCTGCGGTTCTGGCTGGACCACGGCGTGGACGGCTTCCGCGTGGACGTGGCCCACGCCCTCTTCAAGGCCGAGGGCCTGCCCGACGCGGGCCCCGGCCAGCACCAGGACCCGCTCCGTAACCACCTCATGCCCTACTACGACCAGGAGGAGCTGCACCCCCTCTACCGGGAGTGGCGCGCCCTTCTCAGCACCCATCCGGCCCCGCCGGGCGCCGTCGCCCCGACGGACCGTGTGCTGGTGGCCGAGTCCGCCGTCTTCGCGCCGGAACGCCTCGCCCGGTACATACGCCCGGACGAAATGCAGCAGGCCTTCAACTTCGCGTTCCTGGAGGCCCCTTGGGAGGCGCAGGCGCTGCGCGGCGTCATCGACGACTCCCTCGCGGCGACCGCTTCCGTGGACGCACCCGTCACCTGGGTGCTCTCCAGTCATGACGCGGTACGCCCCGTCACCCGCTACGGATCCGAGCTGCGGGCCCGTTCCGCGGCCCTGCTGATGCTGGCCCTCCCCGGAGCCGCCTACCTTTACCAGGGCGAGGAACTCGCCCTGCCGCAGGCCGCTGTCCCCGACGACCGCATACGCGACCCGCTCTGGGAACGCTCCGGTCACACCGACCGCGGACGCGACGGCGCCCGCACCCCGATTCCCTGGTCCGGCAGCCGGCCGCCCTACGGCTTCACCACCGCCGCCCCGGACGACTGCTGGCTTCCCCAGCCGGAGGGCTGGGCCGCCCACACGGTGGAGGCCCAGCTGGCCGACCCGCACTCCGCCCTCGCGCTCTACCGGGCCGCGCTGCTCCTGCGCCGCGAGCACCCGGCCGAGGCCCACGCAGCCCTGCGCTGGTACACCGCTCCCGGCGACCACTGTCTCGCCTTCCGGCGGGGCGAGTTGGGGTGCGTGGTGAATTTCGGGCCCGACCCACTGTCGCTCGACACCCTCGGCCTGCCCGGCCGCCCCGTACTGAGCAGCGCCCCCCTGCAGGGACGCACCCTCCCGCCGGACACTGCCGTCTGGCTCACCACCAAGGAAGAAAGCGGTCATTCCCATGGCTGATCTGTCGCAGCTCGTCAAGGCGTACGACGTACGAGGGGTGGTTCCGGACCAGTGGGACGAGTCGCTGGCCGAGCTGTTCGGGGCGGCCTTCGTGCAGGTCGTGGGCGCGGAGGCAATCGTGATCGGGCATGACATGCGGCCCTCGTCGCCCGGGCTCGCGGCGGCCTTCGCGCGGGGTGCGTCGAACCGTGGCGCAGCGGTGACACTGATCGGGCTGTGCTCGACGGATCAGCTGTACTACGCGTCGGGGGCGCTGGACCTGCCGGGAGCGATGTTCACGGCCTCGCACAACCCGGCCCGGTACAACGGCATCAAGATGTGCCGTGCGGGCGCGGCGCCGGTGGGCCAGGACACCGGCCTGTCCCGGATCCGGGAGCTGGTGGAGGCATGGCAGGAGTCGGGCGCCCCGGAGCCGGTCGCGACACCGGGCGCGGTCGGTGAACGGGAGACCCTGCAGGACTACGCCGCCCACCTGCTCTCTCTGGTGGACGTGACGTCGATCCGGCCGCTGAAGGTGGTGGTGGACGCGGGCAACGGAATGGGCGGGCACACCGTGCCGACGGTCTTCGCGGGCCTCCCGCTGGATCTGGTCCCGATGTACTTCGAGCTGGACGGGACGTTCCCCCACCACGAGGCGAACCCGCTCGATCCGGCCAACATCGTCGACCTGCAGAAGCGGGTGCGTGACGAGGGCGCCGACCTCGGTATCGCGTTCGACGGAGACGCGGACCGCTGTTTCGTCGTCGACGAGCACGGCGATCCGGTCTCGCCGTCGGCGATCACCGCGCTGGTTGCGGCCCGGGAGCTGGCCCGCCACGGCGGCTCGGGCGTGGTCATCCACAATCTGATCACCTCGTGGTCGGTGCCGGAGGTGGTCCGTGAGCACGGCGGCACCCCGGTGCGTACGCGCGTCGGGCACTCCTTCATCAAGGCGGAGATGGCCCGGTCCGGGGCGATCTTCGGGGGCGAGCACTCCGCGCACTACTACTTCCAGGACTTCTGGAACGCCGACACCGGGATGCTCGCTGCCCTGCATGTGCTGGCGGCGCTCGGCGGGCAGGACGGTCCCCTGTCCGCACTGGTCGCGGGGTACGACCGCTATGCCGCTTCCGGCGAGATCAACTCCACGGTCACCGACCGGGCCGACCGCCTCACCGCGGTCACCGCTGCCTACGCCGGCCGTGAGGGAGTCACCCTCGACGAACTCGACGGCCTGACCGTCACGGCAGCGGACTGGTGGTTCAACGTCCGCCCCTCCAACACCGAGCCGCTCCTCCGCCTGAACGTCGAAGCGCGGGACGAGGTCACCATGGCCAGGGTTCGCGACGAGGCACTGGCGGTCATCAGGGGCTGACCTCCTCTCCCACCGCTCCGTCCCGCCCCGGCCCCACGGGTGACGTACGTCGCTGTTCCGGGCGCCCCTCCGCCCGAAGGGGCGGGCTACGCCCCGGTAGAGTGTGCGAGTCGTCATCATGCCCGTTCAGGGGGAAGCCGGTGCGAATCCGGCGCTGACCACGCAACCGTGAGCCGCTGACACAGCGGTAAGTCGGAATGCCCTGTCCGCGGTCGTGACCGGCTCGCGTCACCGGAACCCCGGTGACCGGCACCGTCGAGGCATACGGGGCCGGAGCCTGGTGCCTGAGTGTGCCTGTGCCCGGTTCCCACCGCAGGAGAGGCCCAGCCCACCATGACCGTTCGCCGCACCGCAGCAACGCTCGCCGCCACCGCCACCGTGCTCTGTGCGGCCGCTGCCCCGGCCGCGGTGGCGGCGCCGTCTCCGTCGCCCACCCCGTCCGTCGCACTGCCGTCCGGGCTGTACGGCACCAAGGACCCGACGTACGACGGGGTCTGGAGGCAGTCGCTGGCCTTCATCGCCCAGCGGCTCGAAGGGGTCACGCCCGCGGCCGTGTCCGTCGACTGGCTGGTCGCCCAGCAGTGCGACAGCGGCGCCTACGCCTCGTACCGCGCAGATGCCGGCAAGCCGTGCGACGCGAAGACCATGACGGACACCAATGCCACCGCCGCCGCGGTCCAGGCACTGGCCGAGGTCGGCGGGCACGGCGATGCCGTCGACAACGGGGTCGACTGGCTGAAGTCCGTTCAGAACGAGGACGGCGGCTGGGGTTACAACCCGGGCTCGCCCAGCGACGCCAACTCCACCTCGATCGTGATCGGCGCCCTGGCCAAGCGGGGCCAGCGGCTCGGCGATGTGACGACCAAGGGCGGCAGGACGCCGTACGACGCGCTGCTCGAACTGGCGATCCCGTGCGGCGGCAAGGACGGCGGCGCGTTCGCGTACCAGCCCGACAAAGCCGGCAAGCTCGCCGCCAACGCGGACGCCACCGCGGCCGGCGTGCTCGGTTCGATGGGCAAGGGGCTGGCCGCCTGGAACAATTCCGCGTCCGAGGACAAGGCGCCCACCTGCCACAAGGGTGCCGTCGTCAAGCCCGAGCAGGCCGCCCAGAACGGCGCCCACTATCTCGCGGGCGCCCTCGCGAAGACCGGCCACCTGAACCAGCCGCCGATGCCGGGCGCCACCGGCACCACCGAGCAGCCCGATTTCGGCAACACCGCGGACGCGGTCGTCGCCCTGGCCGCCACGGGCCATCAGGACAAGGCGGCCGACGCGCTCGGCTGGCTGAAGAAGAACGCCGCGCCCTGGGCGGCCGAGAACGGCCCGGCCGCCTACGCCCAGTTGGTCGTGGCTGCGCACACGACCGGCGCCGATGCCCGCGACTTCGGCGGTGTCGACCTGGTCGAGCGGCTGAACGCGACCGGACCGAAGCCGGCCGCCGCCCACACACCCTCGCCGGCCACCAGCGACTACGCGGCGCAGGACGGCACCAGCGACGACGCCGGTCTCGGCGTGTGGTGGCTCGTCGGTATCGGTCTCGCCGCCGGTGCCGGTGTCGGCTTCCTCATCAGCAGCCGCCGGAAGACCCCGCAGCTGTGAACCGGGCGGGCAATCGATCCGGGTGGCCGGCGGCGGGCGCCCTGCTGCTCGTTCTCGGCGCTGTCCTGACCGTGCTCGGTGCAGGCACCGCCCACGCGGCCGGCTACCGCTACTGGTCGTTCTGGGAGGGCAAGGGGACGGGCTGGGCGTACGCCACCCAGGGCCCGTCGCTGGTCCGGCCCGACGACGGTGCGGTGCAGGGCTTCCGGTTCTCGGTGAGCGAGGACTCCCAGGACTCGGCGAAACCGCGCCGCGCCCCCGACTTCGCGGTGATCTGTGCGGACACCCCCGCCAAGGACGGCACCAAGCGGGTCGCGCTCGTCATCGACCCCGGCACGACGGCGGACGCCCCGGACGGGGAGACGCCGCCCGCGCCGCGTACCGCATGCGCGCAGGTCGCCGAGGACGCGAGCGCCGCGGAGGCCCTCGCCTCCGTGGCCAAGCCGCTGCGCTACAGCAGCGAGGCACTGCTCTGCGCGATCTCCGGCTATCCGGCCTCGGGCTGCGGTGAGCAGGTCTCCGGCACCGGGCACGCCGACGGTACGTCGCAGGCACCCGCGAGCCCGTCCGCCTCGGCCCACCCGGAAAGCGGCCGCGGCGGTCCGTCCGCCGGGGTGCTCGCCGGTGTCGCCGCCGTCCTTCTGCTCGGCGTCGCCGCAGTCGTGCAGGCCCGCCGCCGCGGATGACCGTCTCCGCCGGCACGGCCCGGCCGGGCCGTGCCCTGCGCGCCCCAGAGGCGACCCGCAGCAACGCCCTGCCCGCCGGGGCCTGGTGGCTGTGGGCGCTCGGGCTGGCCACCGCCGCCTCCCGGACCAGCAATCCACTGCTGCTCGGGCTGCTGGTTGGGGTGGCCGGTTACGTCGTGGCGGCGCGCCGGACGGATGCGCCGTGGGCCCGTTCGTACGGGGCGTTCATCAGGATCGGACTGTTCGTCGTCGGCGTGCGGCTGCTGTTCTCCGTCTTTCTCGGCTCGCCGATCCCCGGTACGCACCCGGTGTTCACCCTCCCCGAAGTCCCGCTCCCCGACTGGGCGCAGGGCGTCAGGATCGGCGGCCGGGTCACCGCCGAACAGCTGCTCTTCGCGCTGTACGACGGGGCGAAGCTGGCCACCCTGCTGATCTGCATCGGCGCGGCGAACTCGCTCGCCAACCCGGCCCGGCTGCTGAAGTCGCTGCCGGGCGCGCTGTACGAGGCGGGCGTCGCGGTCGTCGTCGCGATGACGTTCGCACCGAACATGGTTGCCGATGTGGTGCGGCTGCGTACCGCACGGCGGCTGCGGGGCCGCCCGGCCGGTGGCATCAAGGCCGTCCTGCAGATCGGACTGCCGGTGCTGGAGGGTGCGCTGGAGCGGTCCGTGGCGGTGGCGGCGTCGATGGACGCGCGCGGATACGGGCGTACGGCCCAGGTGCCGCGCGCCGTCCGGCACACCACGAACGTCCTCACGCTCGGCGGGCTGCTGGGGGTCTGCGCCGGCACGTACGGTCTGCTGGCCTCGCAGGGTGCGGTGTACGGGCTGCCGCTGCTGTTCGCCGGGCTCGTCGCCGCGATGGCCGGGCTCCGGCTCGGCGGTGCCCGCTCGGTCCGCACCCGCTACCGGCCCGACCGGTGGGGGGCGAGGGCCTGGCTGGTGGCCGGGTCGGGTGCGGTGGTCGCGGCGGCGATGATCTGGGCGGGCAGTGCCGACACGGAGGCGCTGCAGCCCGGAGTCGTACCGCTGACGGCGCCGGTGTTCCCGCTGTGGCCCGCGGCGGCGGTGCTGATCGGGCTGTTGCCCGCGGTGGTGGCGCCCGCGCCGCCCGTTGTGGCCGTCGCGAACTCCGAGGAGAGCCAGTGATCCGGTTCGAGCAGGTCTCGGTGCAGTACGAGGGGGCGGCGCGCCCGACCCTGTCCGGGGTCGATCTGACCGTCCCCGAGGGCGAGTTGGTGCTGCTCGTCGGCCCTTCGGGGGTCGGCAAGTCGACGCTGCTGGGCGCCGTCTCCGGTCTCGTACCGCACTTCACGGGCGGCACGCTGCGCGGCAGGGTGATGGTCGACGGCCGTGACACCCGTACCCACAAACCACGCGAACTCGCCGATCTGGTCGGCACGGTGGGACAGGACCCGCTCTCCCACTTCGTCACCGACACCGTCGAGGACGAGCTGGCGTACGGCATGGAGTCGCTGGGACTTGCCCCCGACGTGATGCGGCGGCGGGTCGAGGAGACCCTCGACCTGCTGGGCCTCGCCGGGCTGCGCGACCGGCCGATCGCCACGCTCTCCGGCGGCCAGCAGCAGCGGGTCGCGATCGGCTCGGTGCTGACCCCGCACCCCAAGGTCCTGGTCCTCGACGAACCGACGTCCGCGCTGGACCCGGCGGCGGCCGAGGAGGTCCTCGCGGTGCTCCAGCGGCTGGTGCACGACCTGGGCACGACGGTCCTGATGGCGGAGCACCGCCTGGAACGCGTCGTCCAGTACGCGGACCAGGTCGTCCTGCTGCCGTCGCCGGGCGCCGCACCGGTGATGGGCGCCCCCGCCGACATCATGGCGGTCTCCCCGGTCCACCCGCCGGTGGTGGCCCTGGGCCGGCTGGCGGGCTGGGAGCCGCTGCCGCTGTCGGTACGCGATGCGCGGCGCCGCGCGACGGATCTGCGGGAGCGGCTGGCCTCGGCCGAACCACCGCCACCCGCTCCGCCGGCGCCCGCCGCCCCGGCGCCGCTGCCCGCGGCCGCGCCCGTACGCCGTGGTCTGCTCGGGCGCCGTCGCGTGCCCGCTCCCCGATCCGCTCCCGAAGCAGTCGCGGAAGCGACCACCCGGGTCGAGGGCGTGGGGGTGCGGCGCGGGCGTGTCGAGGCGCTGCGCCGGGTGACGTTCTCCGTCGCGCCGGGCGAGACCGTCGCCCTGATGGGCCGCAACGGCGCGGGCAAGTCCACGCTGCTCGCCGCCCTCGTCGGCATGGTCGAGCCCACGACCGGCAGCGTCCTCGTCGGCGGCCGGGCCCCGCACCGCACGCATCCGCGCGACATGGTGCGCCGGGTCGGGCTCGTGCCGCAGGAACCGCGCGATCTGCTGTACGCGGACACGGTCGCTGCCGAGTGCGCGGCGGCCGACGCCGACGCGGGCGCGGCGGCGGGCAGCTGCCGGGCCCTGGTCTCCGAGCTGCTGCCCGACGTACCGGACGACACCCACCCCCGCGATCTCTCCGAGGGGCAGCGGCTCGCCCTGGCGCTGGCCATTGTGCTGACCGCACGGCCCCCGCTCCTGCTGCTGGACGAGCCCACCCGCGGTCTGGACTACGCGGCGAAGGCCCGGCTGATACGTGTGCTGCGCGGCCTGGCGGCCGGGGGCCATGCGATCGTGCTGGCCACGCACGACGTGGAACTCGCCGCCGAGCTGGCCCACCGGGTGGTGATCCTCGCGGACGGGGAGATCGTCGCGGACGGGCCGACCCGGCAGGTGGTGGTCTCGTCACCGGCATTCGCACCGCAGACCGCGAAGATCCTCGCTCCGCAGGAGTGGCTGACCGTGACGCAGGTGCGCGGGGCGCTGGAGGCCGGCGCATGAGCGACCTCCGAAGCCGTCCGGTACGACTGGGCCCCCGTGCGATCGCCGCACTCCTCCTCGTCAGTGCGATCGGCGTCGCCTCCATCGGCTGGCCGCTGCTCGCGGACGCGGACTCCGGTCTCGCCCACTCCCAGGACGCACCGTGGCTGTTCGCCGCACTGCTTCCGCTCCTGGTCGGTGTGGTCGTCGCCACCATCGCTGACTCCGGCCTGGACGCGAAGGCGGTGGCGATGCTGGGTGTGCTCGCCGCGGTCGGTGCCGCGCTGCGTCCGCTCGGCGCAGGTACGGCGGGCCTGGAGCCGATGTTCTTCCTGATGGTGCTGAGCGGCCGGGTGCTCGGCCCCGGCTTCGGCTTCGTACTCGGCTCGATCACGATGTTCGCGTCCGCCCTGCTCACCGGCGGGGTGGGCCCGTGGATGCCGTTCCAGATGCTGTCGATGGGCTGGTTCACGATGGGCGCCGGCCTGCTGCCGGCCCCGGACCGGCTGCGCGGGCGGGCCGAGCTGCTGATGCTGGCGGCGTACGGCGGTGTGGCGGCCTTCGCGTACGGCACGGTGATGAACCTGTACGGCTGGACGATCGTGCCGGGCCTCGGCTCGGGTATCTCGTTCCACCCCGGTGACCCGCTGCCCGACAATCTGGTCCGCTTCCTCGCGTACTGCCTGGCCACCTCACTGGGCTGGGACCTGGGCCGGGCCGTACTGACCATGGCGCTGACCCTCACCATCGGCGCCACGCTGCTGAAGGCGCTGCGACGGGCCACACGCCGCGCATCCTTCGAGGCCCAGGTCACATTCGACGGTCCCGAAGGCGTGAAGGCGCCCACAGGACCTTAGTCCTCCACTATCGGGAGTAGTAGCGTTTCCAGCAGCACATAGAACCCACTTCACCCCCTCCGACCTGCTATGGAGTCTTTTGGGGTCGTTCAGGGCTTTCGGTCCTTGATGCGAGGCAAGGCCGTATAAGGGGTCATTGCCACGGTTGAAGGCCGCGGCTAACACTGGTCACGTCGCCGAGCACCGCAAGCGTTCACCGGAACGGAACGCGGTCAACGAGCACCGGTCCCCGCACTGTTGGGCCCGGTCCGCGACTCCCCCGTCCCCAACGGTTAGGTTCGCCTGTGTCGTTCGTCCGTAACCTCCTCGCCCAGCCCCGCACCGCTCGCCGCAAGGCCGCCGTCGCCGGAGCCGCCGCGGTCCTCGGCGCCACCGGTCTGGCCCTCGGCGTCACCCCGGCCATGGCCGCGCCGGCGTCCGTCGCCACCGGCGCACAGGGCACGGCGCGAGCGATGATCGGCAACGAGGCGCAGTTCCAGTGCTTCAGCAACATCGTGTCGCACGAGAGCGGCTGGAACCCCAGCGCCACCAACGCCTCTTCGGGCGCCTACGGCCTGGTCCAGGCACTGCCCGGTTCGAAGATGGCCTCGGCCGGCGCCGACTGGAAGACCAACCCCTCGACCCAGATCAAGTGGGGCGTGGACTACATGAACTCCCGCTACGGCAGCCCGTGCGCCGCCTGGACGTTCTGGCAGGCCAACCACTGGTACTGAGCCGGTGGCGAGCAGCTTCGCACGAAGGCCCCGACCGGGTTCCGGTCGGGGCCTTCGCCCTGCCCGGACGGCGTGACCCCCGGCCGGGGTGTACCTGGCAACAACCCCGGCCGGGGTCGTCTCAGAGCCGCTGGATGATCGTGCCGGTGGCCAGCGCGCCGCCCGCACACATGGTGATGAGCGCGAACTCCTTGTCCCTGCGTTCCAGTTCGTGCAGTGCCGTGGTGATCAGCCGGGCCCCGGTGGCTCCCACCGGGTGGCCGAGCGCGATGGCCCCACCGTTGACGTTGACCTTCTCCAGGTCCTGTTCGAAGACCTGCGCCCAGCTCAGCACCACCGACGCGAACGCCTCGTTGATCTCGACGAGGTCGATGTCCCTCAGCGACATCCCGGCCTTGCCGAGCACCGCGCGGGTCGCGTCGATCGGCCCGTCGAGGTGGAAGTGCGGGTCGGAGCCGACCAGCGCCTGGGCGACGATCCGGGCGCGCGGCTTGAGCTTGAGCGCCCGCGCCATCCGCTTGGACGCCCACATGATCGCGCAGGCACCGTCGGAGATCTGCGAGGAGTTGCCCGCGGTGTGGACGGCGGTGGGCATGACCGGCTTGAGCCGGGCGAGCCCCTCCATGGTGGTGTCCCGCAGCCCTTCGTCGCGGTCGACGAGGCGCCACATGCCCTGCCCCGCCGCCTGTTCCTCCTCGGTGGTCGGCACCTGGACCGCGTACGTCTCCCGTTTGAAGCGTTCCTCGGCCCAGGCCACGGCTGCCCGCTCCTGCGAGATCAGCCCGAGCGAGTCGACGTTCTCCCTCGTGAGGCCCCTTTTGCGGGCGATGCGTTCGGCGGCCTCGAACTGGTTGGGCAGATCGACGTTCCACTCGTCCGGCCAGGGCTTCCCGGGGCCGTGCTTGGAGCCGCTGCCCAGCGGTACGCGCGACATGGCCTCGACACCGCAGCTGATACCGACGTCGATGACTCCGGCGGCGACCATATTGGCGACCATGTGAGAAGCCTGCTGCGAGGAGCCGCACTGACAGTCCACGGTGGTGGCGGCGGTCTCGTACGGAAGTCCCACGGTGAGCCAGGCGTTGCGCGCCGGGTTCATGGACTGTTCGCCGGCATGGGTGACCGTGCCGCCGACGATCTGTTCGACGCAGTCGGCATGGATGCCGGTCCGGCCGAGGAGTTCACGGTAGGTCTCGCCCAGCAGATAGGCGGGGTGCAGATTGGCGAGCGCGCCTCCGCGCTTGCCGATGGGGGTGCGTACGGCTTCGACGATGACGGGTTCCGCGGCCATGAGCTCGTCCTCTCCTCGCACTTCCGCAGGGGGCGTCCCGGCGCCCACGGAAGGAACTAGTACGCGTTCTAGTTCTGCAAGCAGTCTTATGAGGCTTACCCCCGGTACGCAAGAGCCGTGCACGCACCTTGCACCCACTTCCTGCCTGGCGCACCCAGTCTTCACGCAACAGATCCGGCCATGCCCCTTGCGAGTTGTAGAACTCGTTACTACCTTTCCGGCAACTTCTGATGGGTCGTCAGACATGGCTCGGGCGGCCCTCGGACCGACCTGGAGTTGCCGATGCCCTGCCCCCATCTGCCCGAAGGGTTCGACTTCACCGATCCCGACCTGCTCCAAGCCCGCATCCCGTACCCGGAGTTCGCCCGGATGCGGGAGACCGCCCCGGTCTGGTGGTGCACCCAGCCGGCCGGTATCTCCGGTTTCGACGACGAGGGCTACTGGGTGGTCACCCGGCACGCGGACGTCAAGTACGTCTCCACACACCCTGAACTGTTCTCGTCCCACACCAACACGGCAGTCATCCGCTTCAACGAGTCGATCAGCCGCGACCAGATCGAGGTCCAGAAGCTGATCATGCTGAACATGGACCCGCCCGAGCACACCCGGGTCCGCCAGATCGTCCAGCGTGGCTTCACGCCCCGTGCGATCCGGTCCCTGGAGCAGGCGCTGCGCAGCCGCGCCCGCTCGATCGTCGAGACGGCGCTCGCCTCCGCCGACGACGACGGCTCCTTCGACTTCGTCACCAATATCGCCGTCGAACTGCCGCTCCAAGCCATCGCCGAGCTCATCGGCGTACCGCAGGAGGACCGGTCGAAGATCTTCGACTGGTCCAACAAGATGGCCGCGTACGACGATCCCGAGTACGCGATCACCGAAGAGGTCGGCACCGAGGCGGCCATGGAGATCGTCTCGTACGCGATGAACCTGGCGGCGGATCGCAAGGAGTGCCCGGCCAAGGACATCGTCTCCCAGCTGGTCGCCGCGGAGGGCGAAGGCAACCTCTCCTCCGACGAGTTCGGCTTCTTCGTGATCCTGCTCGCCGTCGCCGGTAACGAGACCACTCGTAACGCCATCAGCCACGGCATGCACGCCTTCCTGACCCACCCCGACGAATGGGAGCTGTACAAGCGCGAGCGGCCGGAGACGACCGCCGAGGAGATCGTGCGCTGGGCCACCCCCGTGGTCTCCTTCCAGCGGACCGCCACCCAGGACGTCGAACTGGGCGGGCAGCGGATCAAGAAGGGGGACAGGGTCGGGCTGTTCTACTCCTCCGCCAACAACGACCCCGAGGTCTTCGAGAACCCGGAGAGCTTCTCCATCTCCCGGGACCCCAACCCCCATCTCGGCTTCGGCGGCGGCGGACCGCACTTCTGTCTCGGCAAGTCCCTCGCCGTCATGGAGATCAACCTGATCTTCAACGCGATCGCGGACGTGCTGCCGGACCTGCGGCTGGTCGGCGACCCGCGGCGGCTGCGCTCCGCCTGGCTCAACGGGATCAAACAACTCCAGGTCGGCACGGCCGGTACGGCGGACAAGGCCGGTACGCCCGCCGGCTGACCGGTTCGCGGATTTCGGGCGGCGGGGGCCTTCCCCCCTACGCCCCGGCCCCCGCCGCCCGTCCGTGTCCCGCGACCTGTCAGCGGCCACCGGCCATCCGCGGCCTGCCCGCACCCCGCTCCGGGAGGCACAGGGGCGTACGAGGATCATGGCGTCCATGCACGCCCTGCTCTCCGGCTTCGCCCCCATCTGGACGCTCACCGGCATCGGTTACGTGGTCGGCCGCAGCGGCCTCCTCGGAGAGCAGGCGGAAGCCGTGCTCGGCCGGTTCGTCTTCCACGTGGCCATGCCCGCAGCTCTGTTCATCATGGTCTCCGGCGCACGGCTGGACGCCTTCGCCAACTCCTCGATGGTGGCCTTCGGCGCGGGCACGGCGCTCGTCTGCGCCCTCGGCTTCGTCCTGGCCCGGCGCCTCTTCGGCCGCAAGACCGCCGACCAGGCGATCAGCAGCATGGCGTCCGGCTACGTGAACTCCGCCAATCTCGGCATCCCGGTGGCGGTCCAGGTGCTGGGCGACGCGTCGTTCGTCGCGCAGATCATCCTGTTCCAGGTGCTGCTGGTCTCCCCCGTGATCCTGACACTGCTGGACACGGGGACGGGGGCCGGCTCCGGAAGGGGCGTCACGTTCCGGCGGATGCTGACCATGCCGGTCCGCAACCCGATCATCATGGCCTCGATGTTCGGCGTCGCCGTCTCCGCGATCGGGCTGCGACTGCCGACGGCCCTCACGCACTCCTGCGATCTGCTCGGCGCGGCGGCCGTGCCCACGGCCCTGATCACCCTCGGCCTGTCGCTGAACGGACGCCCGTCGGCGACCGGAGCACCATCGGATACGACGACGGATTCCGGGGAGCGTGCGGAGGTCGGGGTCGCCGTCGTGCTGAAGACGCTGGTCCAGCCGCTGATCGCGTTCCTCGTCGGCGGCCCGCTGCTGCGGCTGCCGGACCATCAACTGCTGGCCGTAGTGGTGTGCTCCGCGCTGCCGACTGCCCAGAACGCCTTCATCTACGCCCGCCAGTACGGTCTGGACACCAGGCTCGCCCGCAACTCCGTCGTCGCCTCCACGGTCGCCTCCATGGCCACCCTGTCGTTCGCCACCTGGGCGCTCGGGCCGTCCCACTGACCGCCCCTTGGGCCGTTCGAGTGAGGGGTGAGCTGTTCGAGTGGCGGGACGCCCGGGACAGGCGGATGCTGAGTAAGCGGCGATCCACGCCGAAGGGGTGCCGGACGACACAGGTCGTTCAGGCACCCCTTCGGCACACGTGCAGCCGGTCGCCACTCAGGTCTTGCTGCCCACCGTCTCGCCGGTCGCCTCCGGGGAAGCGGCCCGATCCGCCGCGGGCGGGTTCCGTTCCGCCCCGGCTGCCGCTGCCCGGTCCACCACCGGTTGCAGCTTCCGCGGTCCCGCGAGGACGTACGTGAGCACGAAGCCGAACCCGATGACCAGCGCCCCGCCCACCGCGTCGAGCACCCAGTGATTGGCCGTGGCGACGATCGCCGAGACGGTGAACAGCGGGTGCAGCAGTCCGAGCGCCTTCATCCACAGCTTCGGGGCCAGCATCACGATCATGACGCCGCACCAGAGCGACCAGCCGAAATGCAGCGAGGGCATTGCCGCGTACTGGTTGGTCATCGAGGTGAGCGTCCCGTAGTCCGGCTTCGCGAAGTCCTGGACACCATGGACCGTGTCGATGAAGCCGAGCCCCGGCATCAGCCGCGGCGGCGCCAGCGGGTAGAGCCAGAAGCCGAGCAACGCGACCAGGGTGGCGAAGCCGAGAGTGGAGCGGGCCCAGCGGTAGTCCGCGGGGCGTCGTACGTACAGCACCCCGAGGATGGCCAGCGGCACGATGAAGTGGAACGTCGAGTAGTAGTAGTCGAAGAAGCTCTTCAGCCAGCCGATGTGGACGACCGCGTGGTTGGCCCAGTGCTCGATGTCGATGTGCAGCCACTTTTCGAGCGAGTGGATCTGCCGGCCGTGCGCCTCGGCGGTGCCGCGGCCGGCCGTCGCCGCCAGCCTGACGTGCGCATACCCCGAGTAGACGACCCGGATCAGCAGGAGTTCGAGCAGCAGGTTGGGACGGCTGAGCACCCGCCGCCAGAACGGCACCAGCGGTACGCGGCTCCAGCGGGCCGGAACCGGGACGGCGTAGTCCGTGGGGATCGGCCGCTGCCAGTACGGCGAGGTGCGCGGCAGGAACGGCGCGGCGCAGGCGGCGCCCAGCGCAGCGAGGAGCAGCACGTTGTCCCGCACCGGGAAGGCCACCGGGATGTTCGGCAGAAGTATCTTCCCGGGCAGCGTGATCACGAGCACCACGATGGCCGGCCACACCAGCCGGTCGGAAGCCCGCTCGCCGGCCCGGCCGACCACGGCAAGGAGCACCCACAGCAGCTGGTGCTGCCAGGCGGTCGGTGAGACGGCGACGGCGACACAGCCGGTCACGGCGACGGCGAGGAGCAGCTGGCCGTCGTTCGCGTACCGCACGGCGCGCCGCAGCCCGACGTAGCAGACGGCGGCGGCCAGCAGCAGGAACAGCCCGACCTCGAGCGGGCCCGCCAGGCCGAAGCGGAGCAGCGCGCCGTGCAGGGACTGGTTGGCGAGGCTGTCCGCACTGTCGCCGAGTCCGGCGCCCGCGACATGGTGCACCCAGTACGACCACGAGTCGTGCGGCATCACGGCCCAGGCCAGCGCGGTGCAGGCGGCGAATGCGGTGCCACCGGTCACGGCGGCCCGGCGGCGGCCTGTCAGCCAGAGCAGGGCGGCGAAAAGCAGCACGGTCGGCTGGAGCGCGGCCGCGATCCCGATCAGTACGCCGGACGCGCGTTCTCCCCGGGCCACGAAACAGCCGAGGAGCACCAGCAGGACCGGCAGGATGCTGGTCTGGCCGAGGTGGAGGGCGTTACGGACCGGGAGGGACAGCATCAGCAGGCTGATCGCGACGGGGGCGGCCAGCAGGGCGGTGCGACGGGAGACGGGCCCTGGCAGGGCGCGGGCCGCGACGAGGCCGAGTGCGGCGACGAGCAGCAGCGAACCGAAGGTCCAGGCGACGCCGAGGCTCTGTTCGGCCGTCCGGGCCAGCGGCTTGAGTACCAGCCCGGCAAAGGGGGTGCCGGTGAACCGGTCGCTGTCGTAGAGCGATCCCGTCACATGCAGGACACCGTTCTCACCGATCCAGGTCTCCAGATCGGTGAGCCGTTCGCCGGGCGGCTGCCGCAGCACCACCGCCATCTGCCGTCCCGCCAGCAAGGCGACAATCAGCCAGAGCACAGCCCGGGCTGCCCCGGTCCTCGCCCCCGTCGCCGCGTTTCCGCGCACACTGTGCTCCGCATTCGCCACGCTGCGCCGACCCTCCCACTGCTTTTCATCCGCCGTCCTCGTCCCAGGACGTGCTGTGAAACCTTCGCATTACGCTATGAGATAGACCCAATCAACCCCCTCTCCGCCTGCCTGTCACTCCGCTTTTGTCCGAAAGAATGCTCGGATCGCCGATCGGCCCCGGACGCAGTGGCCGGGAGTGTGGCCGGGGCCGCACCATCCGCTCCCGCACCGCCGGTGACGGTCGTCGGCAGGGAGCAACTCGGCCCGTTCGAGGTGGCGCGCCCGGCGGCGACCGACCCCGCGGCCGGGCCTGTACGTGCTGGTCGCTCACCGGATGGAGCCGAGCAGTCCGATCGGCGGGGAGGCCCGCCGCCGTTGGCATGAGCGTCGGCCACGAGAGGGGCCACGAACAGTTGTGCGCAGAGTGAAGCGCGGTACGGGGATCCGGCACCGACCGGTCCACGGGGCGATCCGCGTCGGCCGGTCCGCCGGTCAATCCGTTTGGCTTCCGATCATGCACAAGTCACAATCACGCACATGACCTGGACCGTTGCCCCGGATCGCTTCGACTCCCCCGACTCCACCGCGCTGCGGCGGGACTACTACGACGAGGTCGCCAGCCGGTACTGGGGGCGGCCCGCGACCGCCCGGGAGATCGACGAAGGGCTCGCCGACGACGGTGTCGACCGGCTCACCCCGCCGACCGGTGAGTTCGTCGTCGGCAGGTTCGACGGGAAGCCGGCCGCCTGCGCCGGGCTGCTCCTGGTCGACGCGGACGTGGCGGAGCTGACCCGGGTGTTCGTACGCCCGGAGTTCCGCGGCACGGGTGGCGGCGGGCTGCTGCTGGCGGCCGTCGAGAGCGCGGCGCGTGCGTTCGGCATACGGCAGATCCGGCTGGACACCCGTCACGATCTGGTGGAGGCGCGCGGGCTGTACGCCAAGCACGGTTACGCGGAAGTCCCGGCGTTCCACCACCGGAGCCCTTACGCGGAGCGCTGGTTCGCCAAGGAGCTGTAGACCGGGCGAGGCTGCCCCGGATCGGGCGGCGTCTGCCGGGCCGCGCGGACCGGGCCGCCCGGCTCAGGCCGCGTGGTCCCGTTTCGGCTCCGGACCGTGCGGCTGCTCCTCCCTCGATCCGCACGTCTCGGCGGTCAGCTCCGCCACGAGTCTGCGCAGGTCGGTCGGCCGTTCCGGTCCCCACCAGTCGCCCAACAGCTCGGCCAGCGATTCCTCGCGGGCCTGCGCAAGCTTCATCACGACCTCCGAGCCCTTGTCGGTGAGTACCAGCTGCACCCCTTCACGCCGGGCCAGACCTCGCTCCTCGAGCTGCCGCGCCGCGTCGCTGATCACCCGCAGCGGCACCGGGACGGTGTCCGCGAGCAGCCCGGGTTCGACGGCGCCGTGCCGTTTGATGCGCAGCAGCATCCAGCTCGCCGCGGGCAGCAGGTCGTACCCCGCACGCTCGGTGATCTTCACATAGGCATCGCGTCGCCCCTCGCGGGTGGCGAGCACCGACAGGGCCCGTGCGCATTCGTCGTACGAGGACCGCTCGACCGGGTTCGACGCCAGGGTCTCGGTGCTGTCGGGGGCCGTCACCGAACCGCGCAGCTTGTCCTCCTTGAGGAACCAGGCGAAGGCGAAGGCGACCAGGACGACGGGGGCGGCGTACAGGAAGACATCGGTGATCGAGGTCGAGAACGCATGGAGCACCGGGGGTCGCAGTGCGGGTGGCAGTTGGGAGATGGCGCGCGGGTCGGCGGCCAGCCGGCCGGCGTCGACGCCTGGTGGCAAGGTGATGCCGGTGAGCGCCGCGACGAGTTTGTCGGTGAGCCGGTTGGTGAAGATCGTGCCGAAGATGGCCACACCGAACGAGGCGCCGATGGAACGGAAGAACGTCGCCCCGGAGGTGGCGACGCCCAGGTCCTCGTACGTGACGGCGTTCTGCACGACCAGCACGAGGACCTGCATCACCAGACCGAGCCCGGCACCGAAGACGAAGAAGTAGGCGCTCATCTGCCCGGTGCTGCTGAACTCCGTCAGCCGGTGCAGGAGCATCAGGCCGATCGCGGTGATGGCGGTGCCCAGGATCGGGAAGACCTTCCAGCGGCCGGTACGGCTGACGATCTGGCCGGACAGGGTCGAGGTGACGAGCAGGCCGACGACCATCGGCAGCAGGTGCACACCGGACAGGGTCGGCGTGATGTTGTGCACGACCTGCAGGAACGTCGGCAGATAGGTCATCGCACCGAACATCGCGAAGCCGATGACGAAGCTGATGACGGCGACGAGGCTGAACGTCCGGATCCGGAACAGCTTCGGCGGCAGTACGGGTTCGGCGGCGCGCCGCTCGACGTACACGAAAGCGATCAGCAGCAGCACGCTGAGGACGGCCAGCCCGATGATCTGTGCCGAGCCCCAGGCCCAGGTGGTGCCGCCCAGTGAGGCGACCAGGACCAGACAGGTGGCCACCGCGGCGATGAGGAAGGTGCCCACGTAGTCGATGGTGTGCTTGGCCGCGCGGACCGGGATGTGCAGTACCGCGGCGATGACGAGCAGCGCGACGACACCGATCGGCAGGTTGATGTAGAAGACCCAGCGCCAGCTGAGGTGCTCGGTGAAGAGGCCGCCGAGCAGCGGTCCGAGGACGCTCGTCATGCCGAAGACCGCACCGAACAGGCCCTGGTACTTGCCGCGTTCGCGCGGGGCGACGATGTCTCCGACGATCGCCATCGACAGCACTATCAGACCGCCGCCGCCGAGGCCCTGGAGAGCGCGGAAGCCGATCAGCTGCGGCATGTTCTGGGCCATGCCGCAGAGTGCGGAGCCGACGAGGAAGATGACGATGGCGATCTGGAAGAGCTTCTTGCGCCCGTACTGGTCGCCGAGCTTGCCCCAGAGCGGGGTCGCGGCGGTCGACGCCAGCAGATAGGCGGTGACCACCCACGACAGGTGCTCCAGGCCGCCGAGATCACTGACGATGGTCGGCAGGGCGGTGGAGACGATGGTCTGATCGAGTGCGGCGAGCAGCATGCCGAGGAGCAGGGCGCCGATGGCGACAAGGACGGTCCGCTGGGAGCGGGCTTCGCCGGGGGCCAGGGCCGGGGGGCTCAGCTGGTTGGCCATAAAACTCTCCTCGGGTCCGCTACATCCCCATCCTGGCTGCAGTGGACCGTTATGGCCTGTTGGGGCGTCACCGCGGCGGACTGCATAATCGCAGGCAGTTCAAGGGGAGGGGACCCACAATGACCGGACAGGTCTGCCCGGAGTGCGGTACGGACAACAGATCGGCGGAGAGACCCGAAGGGACACCGGAGGGGAGACCCTCCGTGGGGCCCGGCTGCGGGTGCGCGGAGCGGGCGGCGCGACGGGCCGCCGCGCAGGCGGAGACAGCGGCGGCGGAGGACTTCGATCCGCTGCGGATCCGGCCGTACGTGACGCTGGGGGGCGACGGGACGGCGGCCGACGCGATGGCGGCCGACACCCCGCCGGGGAACGACGCGGCCGCGGCCACGACGATGCCGCTGTTCCTCGACCGGGAGGCGATGGCGGGTCCGCCGTCCGCACTGCCGGCGAGCACCGGAGCGCCGGAGCCCCGCTACGACACCATGGACGCCACGGACACCATGGACGCCGTGGGCCGGGTGGATCCGGTGCAGCCACGCCGTCGCCGCCCGTTCGCGGCGCTCGCCGTGGGCACGGCCGTGATCACGGTGGTGGGCGCCGCGGCGTTCGTCGGCGGACTGTTCAGCGGGGACGGCCAGGGGGACGCCGACCGCGAGCAGGCTCTGCCGAGCACCGTGGTGTCGACCGCCCCCGATGCGGCCACCTCACCCGATGCATCGCCGTCGGCGTCCGCATCTCCGTCCGTCTCACCTTCGGCCTCCGCGTCTCCGTCCGCATCCGCCTCCGCCTCGCCGTCGGCGAGCGCCTCGCCCTCCTCGTCCGCCGGCTCGTCGCATCCGACCGCGCCGTCGGCCCCGGCCTCCGCCGAGGAGTCCGCCGGGACGTCGTCCGCCCCGTCGATCGCGAAACCGCACGGTCGCACGCTGCAGCGCGGCGATCACGGCCCCGCGGTGGCCGAGCTGCAACGGCGGCTGCAGGAGGTGTGGCTGTACCGGGGGCCCGACGACGGCGACTACACGGGCCAGGTCGAGCACGCGGTGAGCGTCTATCAGTCGTACAAGTCCATCGAGGGCGATCCGGCCGGCGTCTACGGTCCGAACACCCGGCGCGCGCTGGAGGCGGAGACGACGGGCCGCGGCCGGTCCTGACGGCAGGGATACGCCACGGTGGGGATTCGCTTTCCTGGGCAGGTTTTTGTATCGTGATGGAACAAAGTAGCCCTCGCCCGCACTCCCTGACCGGCGGGCGGGGCTGCTTGTTCTCTTCACCTGCTTGTTCGTGTCACCCCGCTTGTTCGTGTCACCCCGCGTTGCCCTCTTTCCCCCCGCCTGGAGACCGCCGATGCCGGCCACCGTCCTCACCGCAAGTGCCCTCCTGCTCGACATGGACGGCACCCTCGTGAACTCCGACGCCGTGGTGGAGCGCTGCTGGCGGCGGTGGGCACTGCGGGAGGGTCTGGATCCGGAGGCCGCGCTCAAGGTGGTCCACGGGCGCCAGGGGTACGCCACGATGGCGGTGCTTCTCCCCCACCGCCCGATGGAGCAGAACTACGCGGACAACCGCGTGATGCTCGCCGAGGAGACCGCCGACACCGACGGAGTGGTCCCGATCGGCGGCGCCCCCGCCTTCCTGGACGCGATCACCGCACTCCCGCACGCCCTGGTGACCTCGGCGGACGAGGCGCTGGCCCGGGCCCGGATGGCGGCAGCCGGACTGCGGATGCCGAGCATCCGCGTCACGGCGGAATGCGTCGGCGCCAGCAAGCCCGACCCCGAGGGCTTCCTCAAGGGCGCGGCCGAACTGGGCTTCGCCCCGGCGGACTGCATCGTCTTCGAGGACTCGGAGGCCGGCATCGCAGCGGGCCGGGCGGCCGGCATGCGCGTCGTGGGCGTCGGCCCGCGCGCCGCGGCGCTGGCGCCGGACGCGCACGTCGAGGATCTGACGCAGATCCGCGTGGAGGCGTCGGCCGACGGCTCGATCCACCTGCACATCAGCGCCCTCCAGTAGCGTCCGGCCGGTCGGCCGAGGACAGCCCCCGGGCTCTTCCCGGGAGCTCAGTCCCGGTACATCCGTCCGCGCGCCACGAGTTCGAGGACCGTCGCGACGGCCACTGCCTGCACGGCCATCAGCGCGACCAGCACGAACAGCTGCACAGCGCCCGCCTGAACCGGTGAGGCGCCGCCCAGCAGCATGCCCACGAACGCCCCGGGCAGCGTGACGAGCCCCACCGTCCGCGTCTGGTCCAGCCCCGGCAGCAGCGCCTCCGACGCCGCGGGCCGGGCGACCTCCATCCGCGCGTCACGGTCGAGCAGCCCGAGCGCCATCCCCGCCTCCACCTCCCCGCGCCGCATGGTCAGTTCGTCCAGGGCGCGCCGCCCGCCGAGCACGGTCGCGGTGAGCGCACCTCCGATGAGGATGCCCGTGACCGGGATCAGCGCAATGCCGCGGACCGGCAGGAGCCCGGTGAGCAACAGGACGGCGATCACCGGCGCGACCCCCGCGGCGATCGGCAGGGCAGCCCACCACCAGGTGCGGTTCGCGGTGATCCGGCGCCCCGCGGTCCGTACCGCGACCGCGTACATCAGCGCCACGAAGCCGAGCAGCGCCGGCAACGAGCGGACCACCCAGCCGATGAGCACGGAGACGGCGGCGAGTTGGACCGCGGCCCGCAGCCCGGCCAGGACGATCTCGCGCGACCGGCCGAGCGAGGCCACGGCGGCGACGACGGCGGCCGCCGCGAGCAACAGGGCGAGGACGACGCCGAGCGTGATGTTGACCGGAAGCAGCACGCGGCCACCATAGGACGGGCCCACCCCGGCATCCGACACGAATCGGCTCCCCGCGGCATCGAACTGTCGGTGCGTCAGACCTGTCGTACCCCTTGATGTGACGTGCACATGTCGCCACTCTGTTACCTGGCGCCCACCCCACAGAAACCTGGCGCCGCCACGATGACCGGGTCCACAGGCCGCCCGCCCAAGATCCCCCCACATCAAGGGAGTTCGCATGTCAGGTATCTACGCGCGTCACATCGGCGTCGTCGTCGCATCCGCCGCACTTGCCGCAACCAGCGGACTGCTCACCGCACCCACCGCCCAGGCCGCCATGCCCACGCCGGTCGCCGCGTCCACCGCCCGCACCTACCTGAGCGAGCTGACCGTCTCGGCGGAAGGCTCGTCGACCGGCTACAGCCGGGACCTGTTCCCGCACTGGATAACCCAGTCGGGCGCCTGCGACACCCGTGAGGTCGTCCTGAAGCGGGACGGCACGAACGTGACGCAGAACTCCAGCTGCTCGGCCGTCAGCGGCAGTTGGTACTCGCAGTACGACGGCGCCACCTGGACCGCCGCTTCCGATCTGGACATCGACCACATGGTCCCGCTCGCCGAGGCCTGGCGCTCCGGCGCGAGCAGCTGGACCACCGCCCAACGCCAGTCCTTCGCCAACGATCTGACGCGCCCACAGCTCATCGCGGTCACGGACAACGTCAACCAGTCCAAGGGCGACCAGGATCCGGCGGAGTGGCTGCCGTCGCGCACCGCGTACCGCTGCACATACGCACGCGCCTGGGTGCACGTGAAGCACTACTACAACCTGAAGGTCGACTCGGCGGAGAAGAGCGCACTCCAGTCCGTTCTCAACGGCTGCTGACCGGAACCGCTCACCCCTCCCCCGCCGTTCCGTACGGTACGGAGCCCACTCGCACGCGACGGGCTTCGTCCGTACGTGCACGGGCCCCGTCCGTACGGAACGACGCGAGGAGGACACCTCATGGCCGGACTGCGCCTGGGACCACTACTGCGGTACGTCGACTGGGAGACGGGTTCCACCGCGAGCGTCTGGGTCGAGGCCGACCGGCCGACCACGGCCGAAGTCCGGTGCGCGGACGGCGCGTCGGGCTCCTCCCGGACGTTCGCGATCGCGGGTCACCACTACGCGCTGGTGGTGGTGACGGGCCTGACACCGGGCTCGACCACGGCGTACGAGGTGCTGCTCGGCGGCCGAAAGGTCTGGCCGCTCGAGGACTCCCGCTTCCCCGCGAGCACGATCACCACACCCCCCATATGCGCCGCACCCTCCGCGCCGAACGAGAACGCAGAGCCGACGCCCGTCCGGATCGCCTTCGGCTCCTGCCGCTGGGCCGCTCCCCCCATCGGCGAGCGGGACGCCGCCGGTCCCGACGCCCTCGACACCCTTGCCGCCCGGCTCGCCGCCGACCCCGGCGCCGTACGCCCTGACGTACTGCTCCTCCTCGGCGACCAGGTGTACGCGGACGAGACGTCGAAGGCGACCCGCAGCCGCCTCGCCGCGCGCCGGGACCTCGCAGAGCCGCCGGGCGCCGAGGTCGCGGACTACGAGGAGTACACCCACCTCTACGACGAGTCCTGGCGCGACCCCGAGGTGCGCTGGCTGCTGTCCACCGTCCCAAGCTGCATGATCTTCGACGACCACGATGTGGTGGACGACTGGAACACCAGCGCCGCGTGGCTCGCCTCCATCCGTTCGACCCCCTGGTGGCACGAGCGGATCGTCAGCGGGCTGGCGTCGTACTGGGTCTATCAGCACCTCGGCAACCTCTCCCCCGCCGCCCTGGCCGCCGACCCGGTCTACGCGGCCGTACGCGCCGACCCGGACGGCACCGAGACGCTGCGTCGTTTCGCCGCCGAGGCGGACGCCGACCCCACGCGCACCCGCTGGAGCTACCGGCGTGCTTTCGGCCGAGTACGGCTGCTGATGGTGGACACCCGTGCGGCCCGCGTACTCGACGAGGAGCGCCGGTCGATGCTCGACGACAAGGAGGCGCACTGGGTGCGAGAGGAGGCCCTCGCCGACCCCGGTTCGTACGACCATCTCCTGATCGGCACCTCGCTGCCGTGGCTGCTGCCCCCGCTCGTCCATGACGCGGAGGAGTGGAACGCCGCGCTGTGCCGGGGCGAGCGGGGCGGGCCCGGCGGGCGATGGGCGCGGTTCGGCGAGAATCTGCGGCGCCGCTCCGACCTGGAGCATTGGGCGGCTTTCCCGGACTCCTTCCGTCGGCTGACGGAGCTGATCAGGGAGGCGGGAAGCGGCCCCGACGCCCCGGCGACGGTTTGTGTGCTGTCAGGCGATGTGCACCATGCGTACATCGCGGAGCCCGCGTGGCCGGCCGACGCACCGGACGCCGACCCCGGGGCGCGCATCCTCCAGCTGACCTGCTCTCCCGTGCACAACTCGGTCCCCGGCCTGCTCAAAGCGGGATTCCGTTTCGGCTGGAGCCGGGCAGGGCGGCGGCTCGGCCGGCTGCTGGCGCGGCACGGCCGGACCGGCCCGGCGCCGATCCGGTGGCAGAAGACCGGCGGACCGTGGTTCGGCAATCAGCTGATGACGCTGACACTGCATGGCCGGAATGCTGCGCTGACATTGGTTCAGGCCAAAGAGAAGGCCACAGGTGCGCAGCTGGAGACCGTGCTGGAGCAGACATTGACTGCCGGCGAGTAAGCAACTTTCAGCCAGTCGGCAAAATGTTGAACTTGCAAGCACTGGTGATGTCACCCCGACCTGAGGCGCTCAATCGGTTCTCGTCCCCCACCGACCGAAGGAGCCCTCCCCCCGTGTACGCACGCCTTGACCGGGCACAGCCCCACGCTCTCGGCCTGTTCCGGATCGTCGTCGGCCTGCTCTTCGCCCGCCACCGCGCCGCCTCGCTCCTCGGAGTCCTCGGCGGCGCGATGGGCGTTGCTGGTCTTCACCGGCCCCGGCTCCCTGGCCCTGGACCGGCTGTTCGCGCGGCGGAGTGATGCGGAGCCCAGCGAGGACCGCACCCGCGAGCAGGCACCGGCGGTCACACCCTGAGCCGCAGCGTGTCCCGTGTTGCCGCGCCTGCCCCACCGGCCCCGAGGCCTGTGGGGCAGACGTGTCACATGTGACACGTGAGGTGCACAACATCCGCCGCGCGTAATGATGTGCAGGTAAACGGCAGGCGTACGCTGTACAGCTGGCCCTGCCGCCCCTGCCGCCCCTGCCGCCCCTGCCGCCCCTGCCGCTCCCCTGCGACGTCGCGGCGTTGAAACGAACGGGGAGTACGCGAAGGTGCTCGAGAGTATGGGTGCGCTGACCGGCAGCCCATGGATCTATGCGGTGGTCGCCCTCTCGGTGCTCCTGGACGTCTTCCTGCCCGTGCTGCCCAGCGGGGTCCTGGTGATCACCGCGGCCACTGCGGCCGCCGCCGGCACGACCTCGGTCGCGGGCGCGGCCGGCTCCGCCGGAGAGGTCCCTCAGGTTCCGTCGCTCCTCGCGCTGATCCTGAGCGCGGCCACCGCCTCGGTGCTCGGCGACCTCGTCGCGTACCGCCTGGCCTGGCGCGGCGGCGACCGGCTGGACCGCGCCATCGCCCGCTCCCGCCGCCTCACCACCGCGCAGGAACGTCTCGGCGCGGCCCTGAGCCGCGGCGGCGGCATCCTCGTCGTCATCGCCCGCTTCGCCCCGGCGGGCCGCTCGGTCGTCTCCCTGGGCGCGGGCGCGGCGCACCGCAAGGTGAAGGAATTCCTGCCCTGGTCGGCCCTGGCCGGCGTGGCCTGGGCGGGCTACAGCGTGGGCCTCGGCTACTTCGGCGGGCAGTGGCTCGGCACGACATGGCTGGGCACGGCGGTCTCGGTGCTGGCCCTGTTCGTGGCCGGCGCGCTGGCCGCGTACCTGATGCGCCGCCCCGCTGCGGCAGCAGCCACCCCCGCGACGGCCACCGCAGCGGCTTCGGCACCTAAGACGTCCTGACGGGCGCCCCCCTCACCTCAAGACCGTCCAGCAGTCGGGCGGTCGCTTCGGCGATCTCGTCGACGGCCCGGTCGAACACCTCCTGATTGTGCGCGGCCGGAGCGCGGAAGCCGGACACCTTGCGTACGAACTGCAGGGCGGCGGCCCGGATGTCCTCCTCGGTGGCCTCTTCGGGGATGGCGGGCGGGCGAAGGGTCTTGATGCTGCGGCACATGCCTCCAGTCTGTACCGGCCCACTGACATCGCCCCCGGCAAGCGGGTGCCCCCGGACCGGTCTCAGCCCCGCTCGACCGCGGGGATCTCATAACTGCCGTCGAGCACCGCACGCCCCGGTGTGTAGAGCCTGAGCACGGGCCGGAAGTCCCCGTCCGGCGCGGGCAGCCAGTTCGCCGCCGCCGCGGGGTCCGCAGGGCGTTCCTTCCCCAGGTGAATGGTCAGCGACCCGTCGTCCGCACGCACCAGCCCGGGTGTGCGGTCACCGATCGCGTACCGGCCCGCCGGGTTCTCGACGAGGCGGCCGTCCGGGGCGTCGTACATGGTCACGGACCAGAACGCCCCGACCGGCGGCGGCTGCTCGAAGCGCAGCACATAGGAGTGGGCGCCGTTCAGCCGATGACCGTCGGTGTCGTGGGAGGTGTGTGCGAACACGGCCTCGTACCCATGGGCCCCCCACGGCGCGGTGCGCGCCGCCACTGCCCTGACCAGGTAGGACGCCACCCGGTCGGCCATCTTCCACTCCGGCGAGTCGATCGTCCCCACCCCGAAACGGTCGAGGTTGTAGTCGAAGAGATGCGGATCCATCACCCAGCGCCCACCCTCCTCCGCACCCGGCCGCCCGGCCCCCGCCACGCGCGCCCTGCCGCGCTCCATCCCCTCGACGAGTGCGCGTACCAGGGCGGGATCGGCCGAGACGTACGGCGAAGGCCCCTCCTCCAGCAGCCCCAACGGCTGGAACCGGTCCTGGTACGCACAGTCGGCGGCAGCCGGCGGGAAGTCGGCCATCCACACCCTGAGCTGCTCGAAGAAGCGCAGCTGCTCCGGTACGTCGGTGTCGGGCGCGGGCAGTCCCGTGCGGTGCGTCCCGGGTTCGAGGTGGGTGAGCGTGAGCTGCTTCTGCAGCGCCCGGACCCGCTCCACGTCGTCGGGGCCGTCGCAGGCGATGCGGCCGACGACGGAGACCACGGAGGTCGGCGCGTCGATCACCCCACGCACCCCACCGGGCTCACTGCCCGCCCAGCCCGGCGGCACGACGAGCCAGTCGCCCTCATCCGTACCGGTGGCGCGGCGGCCGACGTAGGCGAAGTTGTTGGTCCAGGTGTCCACGAACTGCAGCACGTAGTACGCACCGTCGGTGTCGGGGACATGCAGCCGGATCGGCCCACCGGACAGGTCGAGCTGGGCGACCGAGCAGAGCGTGTCGTTGCCGACGGAGGCGAGGTGGGTGCCGGGGTCCGCCAATCGGCCCGAGTGGGCGAAGTGATTGAACGGGGTGGGCGCCAGCGGGCCGACACCCACCTGCATGAAGTCCTCGGCCGTCGACAGGTCGAAGACCAGCGGATACCCGTAGACATACGCCTCGGCGGCAAGAGCGACGAGCTCTTCCGACGGATCGGATGCAGCAGCCATGAGTGCACGTCCTCCGTCACGACCAGCACTCAGACGAGCGCCTTGGATCGGTCCGTGCACAGGGCCCAGATGACGAACGTGTCGATGGCGATGGAGATGATCGCCCAGATCGGCACGTACGGCAGCCACATGAAGTTGGCGATCATGTTGAGCGCCGCGATCACGATACCCAGCACCCTGGCCCACCCGGCGCCTTTGAGGATGCCCAGACCGATCACGACAAGAATCACGCCGAGAACGAGATGGATCCACCCCCAACCCGTCACGTCGAACTTGAACGTGTAGTTCCTGATGCGTGCGTAGACATCGTCGGACGCGATACCGGCAATGCCCTTGATCACTCCCAGGACGCCGTCCACCATCAGCAGAACACCGGCGAACATGACCCCACCGGCCGCCCAGGGGCTGCTGCCGTCCCCCGGACCGGAAGAACGGGCGGACGTGCCGGGCGTGGGCGCTGTCTGTGCCATGGAAACTCCTGGGCCGGAACGGGATGGAGCCGGACAGAACCGACCTTGCGCGGCCCGTTCCCGTGCGACCACCTGTACGCATCCATTCGGGTGACGGCATCGCGGCCCCGACCCCCGGCACGGGTCCCCCGTACGAGTGGGAAGGGCGGGTCGGCACACCGAACCACCGGCCGCCGTACCACGCTGGCCATCAATCGACGCAGGAGGACGCCGTGGTGCACCAGTCGCCGAACTGCCCCCACTGCCTGGATCACCGGGCACTCTGGCGCGACACGAGTCGCACGACACCGGCTGCCCCGCACCTGTGGCACTGGCACTGCTCGGGATGCGCTCGAACGTGGGCGCCCAGCCCCGGCGAGAAGGCGAGACACCACCATGGGCCACCAGGAAGGTCACGCCAACACGTGTAGCTCCGCCCCCGGCGCCGAAGGCGTCACGACGCACACGACGACCACGGAACTGCATCGGCCGAAGCCGGCGAACGCACCGCGAGATCCTGACCGCGGCGAGGATGTCGGATCCCTCTGGCATCCTCCTCCTCATGCCGCACGACAGCGCCCTCGACCTGGTACAGATAACCGACCCTCGCGATGTCGCCCCTGACCTCCGGCGGGAGTTGATCGACTGCTGGGTCACGGTCACCAACACCGGCGGCGCCGCGGGATTCCCGTTCCCGCCTGTCAGCGAGGACGACGTCACCCCTGTCGCGGACAAGCTCCTCGGCCGCCTCGACCCACAACAGAGCAGACTTCTCGTCGCCCGCACCAACGGCCTCCTGGCCGGATGGGTCATCCTCAACCGCGACCCTTACCGGCTCGTCGGACACTGGGGCACGGTCCATCATCTGCAGACCCGTCCCGCCTTCCGCGGACGTGGCATCGGATCGGCCCTCGTCCACGAGCTCCGGAAGATCGCCCGCGATGAGCTGGGCCTTGAACAGCTGCACCTCGCAGCCCGGGGAGGCGAGGGGCTGGAGGACTTCTACGGACGGCTCGGATGGCGAGAGATAGGGCGCTGGCCCGGCGCCCTCCGGCTCACACCCGACGACACCCGTGACGAGGTCCTGATGATCCTTGCTCCGCTCTGAAAGTGAACGATCGTCGAGGGGCTGACGGCCCCTCATGAGGCTTGCGGTGGGACGCCCGCAGCCTTGACGGCCTCGGCCAAGTCTTCTGTCAGCTGAAGTGGATGCTGCTGAGGTCGATCGAGACCATGACCTCATCGAGGACGGGGTGGCCGTTGGTGTCGCGGCGGTAGGCCCGGCGTCTGGTGGGCAGCACGATGCCGTCCGCTTCCACGTAGTCGTATACGTACTGCGCGGCGGCGAACCCACCGGCGACGTCGACGTGGTAGTCGTGCCGGCGCAGGAGGTGGTCTGGGCCGAAGTAGAAGTCCTGGTGGGTGCTGTGACTGGCGATCTCGGACGGGAAGGTGGCGCGCAGTCCTCGCCGTACTTCGCCTCCTTCCCGCAACGCTTCGATCTCGGTGACCGCGAAGCCGGGCATGGACAGCAGGAACGGCGTGTTGAGGTAGGTCCACAGTGCATAGCCGTTGAAGTAGGTGCGGTCCAGCGGGTCCCAGGGGGTCTCCAGGACGTGGCCTGTGAAGGACGTCCGCGGGTCCTTGCGTTCGGCCACCACCCGCCCGTCGAGCTTGTCGATGGTCACTCGTCCGGGCGTGAAATCGGTCTTCTGGTCAGGGGCACCGAAGGGCTTGACCGAGGCGTGCTCCTCGTGGAGGCGGACGGTCATCTCGCGCGGCGCGGAATCCTGCGGCAGGCCCTTGATGGCGAACAGGTGGCCACCACTGACGATGACGGCTTGCACCTGGGTCAGCTCCTGCCAGCGTGTGACCCCACCGTGGGCTTCGATTGCCCGGGTGAGCAGCTCGTTCATGTCAGGTCTCCTCCAGCGCAGTCTGGTGGGTTGTCCCGAAAGCGTGCCAGTTGATCTGTCGTCGGGCTCGGCGTCGGGCGACGCCTTCGAGCCGGGCGGCGGCCTCGGCGACCGACCATGACCGGGCTCCTGCGCACCGCGTTCCAGCCGTACGTAATAGTCGACGCTGACTCCGGCCAGCTGGGCGACTTCCTCGCGTCTGAGACCAGGCACCCGGCGCACGCCAGGATGCGGGGGAAGGCCTGCTTGCTCCGGGGTGATGCGAGCCCGGCGGGTCCGCAGGAATTCCCGAAGATCAGTCTCGGGAACGTTCTCACTCATGATTGTCAGGCTATTAGCTCTGCGAGCGGGGCGCGTCTTCAGCCGTGAGGGGTTCTGCTGTACCCCCGTAGACCACACCCCGGGTCAAGGCGTGCCCTTCCGGGATATCTGCGCCGGTGGTGCTCTGGATATGTCACTGACCCCGGCCAACAGGGCCGGAGCAGATCATCCAAGGGAGACCACGCATGAAGCGCAGGATTCTCGGTGCCACCGGAGTATCGGTGAGCGAGTTCGCTCTCGGGGCGATGAACTTCGGCGATTTCGGCAGCTCCGGAAATGCAGACCACGCGGACGCCGTCGAAATCATCCACGCGGCGCTCGATTCCGGCATCAATTTCATCGATACCGCTGACGTGTATTCCGGCGGCGAATCCGAGGTGATCGTCGGCAAGGCCCTCAAGGGCCGTCGCGAAGACGTGGTGCTCGCAACGAAGTTCGGCCTGCCGATGAGCCCCGACGCCAACCATGCCGGCGGCTCCGCGCGGTGGGTCAAGCGCGCGGTGGAGGACAGCCTCCGACGGCTGGACACCGACTACATCGACCTCTACCAGATACACCGCACCGACTACACCACCGACCTGGACGAGACGCTGTCGGCACTGTCCGACCTGGTCCGCGCCGGCAAGGTCCGCGCGATCGGCTCCTCCACCTTTCCGGTCGAGCGCACCGTGGAGGCACAGTGGGCCGCCGAGAAGGGCGGTCACCGCCGCTTCCTCACCGAGCAGCCGCGGTACTCGATCCTCAGCCGCACCATCGAGGAGGCCGTTCTGCCCACCGCGCAGCGCTACGGCATGGGCGTCCTGACCTACGCCCCCCTGTCCGGCGGCTGGCTGTCCGGCGCCGACCCGACGACGAAGGTCCGCGCCCGGATCGCGGGAGGCGAGTTCGATCTCAGCATGCCCGCCAACCAGGCCAAGATCGAGGCTGTCCGTGAGCTCGGCAAGGTGGCGCAGGAAGCCGGCATGCCGCTGACTCACCTGGCCCTGGCCTTCGTCCGATCGCATCCGGCCGTCACCTCGGTACTGATCGGGCCGCGGACCCGCGAGCAGCTGGACGGTCTGCTGGCCGCCGCCGACACCGAACTGGGCGACGACATCCTCGACCGGATCGACGAGATCGTCGCGCCCGGCACCGAGGTCAATGCGGCCGACAACTACAACGCCACCCCGCCGGCCCTGGTCGACAAGCGCCTGCGCCGGCGGTGACCTCCCCGGTCCGGATCGCACGTGACGGCCGCGGCGCACAGCATGCCCGGCCTGAGCGTTCCTGACCGACCACTCCAACAAAGACAACACGCGCAGAGGTACGAGGTACAGAGAGGAAAAGAAATGAACCAGCAGTTTGCAGGCAAGTCGGCGCTCGTCACCGGGGGCGGCAGCGGCATCGGGCGGGCGAGTGCGCTGGCCCTGGCGGCCGAAGGGGCGCTGGTGACAGTCGCCGGCCGCACGGCGGAGACCCTGAAGGAGACTGTTCGTCTGGTCGAGGCCTCCGGCGGCTCGGCCCGCTACGTGGTGGCCGACGTGACGGACGAGTCCCAGGTGGAGAAAGCCGTCCGGGCCGCTGTCGCAGACATGGGCCACCTGGACGTCGCCGTCAACAACGCAGGCTACGACGGCGAGTTCCAGCTCACCCAGGACTACTCGACCGAGATGCTCGACCACATGATCGCCCTCAACGTGCGCGGCGTGTTCCTGTCGATGAAGCACGAGCTCCGGCACATGGTGGCGCAAGGCTCCGGCTCGATCGTGAACATGTCCTCCGGCGCGGCGCTGGTGGGTGTCCCCGGGTTCTCCGGCTACACGGCCACCAAGGCCGCCGAGGTCGCCATGACCAAGAGCTCGGCGCTCGAGGTCGCGCCGCACGGCATCCGGATCAACGCCGTGTGCCCCGGTCTGGTGGAGACTCCGATGCTCGCGTCCCTGGACCCGAACGAGGACCCGCTGAGAGCGCTCATCGCTGCCCACCCCTTGGGACGCATCGCCGACGCAGGCGAAATCGCTGACGCCGTGGTCTGGCTCTGCTCGGACAAGGCGAGCTTCGTCACGGGCATCGCGCTGCCCGTCGACGGCGGGTACACCGTGCCCTGACGGCCGGCCGCCCCGCACCAACGGAACGATCCGGAACCAGAAACGCGCGTCGACATCCTCGCTGCGACCGGTGGCACAGCAATGCGCGACGTGATGCAGCAACATGGGGCACTCGTCGGTGCGGGCCGCACTGATCCATCAGCGCCTGGTCGAAGGGCGGGACCACGCGATCTCCGCCCACGGCGATGAGTAGATCAAAAATCCCGCCCGGACGGCCCCTCCGGGGAGGACCCGGAGGAGGCATCCGGCACGTGAGTGGCACGAAGCCACGCCCCCGCCGCAATCGCGGGGAACGATCAAGGCCCAGGCTCCCGGCCTACAACCGGTGACCTGGGTCTTTGTCGTGCTCCCCGTCAGCCCCGATCTACCGGAGCACAGCGGACCACGGATGATGTGAGGCATCGGGATGTCGTGCGGCCGGCATGCTGCTTCTCGTGTCGCCCTTCATCGGTCAGGCGACCGACCGTTAGGCTCGCGTCGCCACAGAGGTCCCGATCTTCACGGAGGGCAGGACGACGGGGATCAATCGAGAGCGCCTCGTCAGAACACTGACGTTCTGGCTGCGGCCTGCCTTCGCGTTGCGGGTCATCAACCGGTTTCAGAAGATCGTGGGTTTCGACCGCTCGATGGCCCTGGCGTCCAGCGCCCTGACGGCATTGGTCCCGCTCTCCATCCTCCTCGGCGCTGTCTTGAGCAACTTCGTGCACTTCGACGCCGCAGAGCAGATCATCAGGCGCTACAACCTCACCGGAGCAGGCGCCACGGCAGTCAGCTCGCTGTTCTCTCCTGCCGAAGCGACCAGCGCAAGCGTGGGCATCTTCGGGGTCGTGTTTCTGACGATCTCGGTGCTGAGCTTCGCGCGAGCCGCACAGCGACTCTTCGAACAGGCATGGGACCTCAAGCCCCTCAGTGTGCGCAACACGCGCAACGGCTTGTGGTGGATCCTCAGTCTCGGCGGCTACGTAGTGGTCACCACGTTGCTCTCCACGCTCCATGGCGAGGGCGCGCTGGGTCTGGCCGTCGCGGTGGTCGGCATACTGGTGACCGCCGTATTCCTCGTCTGGAGCGGCCGGATCCTGTCGGCGAAGCGGATCAGCTGGCCGGACCTGCTTCCTTTCGGCGTCACCGGCGCCGTCCTGACGGCGGCCTATTCAGTGGGCGCAACCATCTACATGCCGCATCTCTTCAACTCCTCCGCAGCACGCTACGGGGTGGTCGGTGCTGTCTTCGCGATGCTCTCCGCGCTCTTCGCAGCCATGCTCGCCCTGGTTGCGTCGGCGGCACTGGGACGAGAAGTACAAGACGAGCTCGGCCGGATCCGTCAGGGCCACCGCCCTTCCGACCATGAGGTCCGCCGGCAGTGGGACAGCGTGGTCGAGCAGACCCGGTCCCGGTGGCGCACGGCACGGGAACAGGTCACTCATCGTCGGATCAAGAACTCGAACCATTGACGGGCACGGCGGCCACCGCCCGACACGGTCGAAGGACCGCTTGCTCCCACGGAAAGAGCGACGGAACGGCTTCGGCGTCGCCACGGAGGCGCGCAACGCCAAGTACCGGCCCGAAGAGGCGGCATCGGTGTATCTCATGTCGGAGCTGCGGGTATGGTGCGGCCGCGATCAAGCATTGAGTTGGGGAGGGGCTTTGAGAGCGAAGACAGGTCTGCTCGGGTACGCCGACAACGACGTGTCGGACCAGTTGCGACGAGTGGGGCCAACGGACCTGGCGCGGACGACGGGTCGGAGTGTGGCCTCTCGTCGCTGTGTGGCGGCGGTCTCGGTCCGCGCGCGGCTCGTCGCGGTAGCGGCCACGTCCTTGCTGGCTGCAAGTTGCGGCACGCTGGACGATCCGGTCAAGGACCGCTGGGAGTCCAGAACCGAATTTTCAAGTTGTGGCGAGGTGAGCTTGGCTCAGGGTGAGGAGATGCAGAAGCAGGCGGTTCCGGAAATCGTCTGCCTCCGGCGAGCCCTGAAGAGTGGCGAGAGCGCAGAACTGAAGGTGACTTATCCCACCGTGGAGGGTGACCCGATTCGCGAGTACTACCGCTTGACGCCGCAAGGCAGGCTTGAGGTGTACACCGACAGCACGGACGACCGCTACACGGACCGGAAGTGGTCGTTCGCTGAGTGCTACACCCCGGAGTGGTTGGCCGAGATTTCCTGCGATCAATGACCAGGCCAACGCAATGAGGCCGTCGATGGCCTCCGGGCCTGCGGTCCGCGGGGAGCTCGGCGGTACCCGGTGAAGACGATCTCAGCCAGCTGGTGACTGTGGTGAGTATTCAGTGCCGCTGGAGGATTCGGGTCGAAGTTCCCCTGGCAGATCGGGCGGGGGCGGGGGCAAACCGTTCACGACGACCGGAGCTGGGGCATTCGAAGGCGTGGGCACCTGGATAAGGAAGGGGAAGAATGTAATCTGGCCGCCCCTGTTCAGGATCCGCTTCGAAACCCGATAGCACACGATCGCGTCTGGATCACTGATGGTCGTATAGCACTTAAGCACCTCCGGTGCGACCTGAGAATTCTGTGGTGAAGCAACGGATTCACTCGCTGATGTGCCCAATATGCCGACCTCCAAGCAGAAAGAGGCCGCCGCTGCGACACTGACGCTCCGCAGGGTTGTCTTCTTCATGTTCATCAGCCCAAAGGCTAGAAGTGAACTGACGGGGGGAGTGCGCGGGAGAGTAGAACCCGGCGCCGACCCGACGCGCGACAGCCGGGCCGCCAGGCTGCCCCCGCTCCGGAGAGGACGCACCGCACAGGCACATGAGCCCTCATCAAGAAACCGATGAGGGCTCATGACCGATCGAGGCTAACGATCAACTACGGACGCAGGACGCCGGCGAAGTGCCCACGCGGCGCCTGCTCCATCACTGGCTGCTGGCCGGGGTGGTGGTAGTCAGCTGCGTGCCGGTCGTGGTCGTCGTCGGCTGCGTGCCGGTCGAAGTGGTCGTCGGCTGCGTGCCGGTCGAAGTGGTCGTCGGCTGCGTGCCGGTCGAAGTGGTCGTCGGCTGCGTGCCGGTCGAAGTGGTCGTCGGCTGCGTGCCGGTCGAAGTGGTCGTCGGCTGCGTGCCGGTCGAAGTGGTCGTCGGCTGCGTGCCGGTCGTGGTCGTCGTCGGCTGCGTGCCGGTCGTGGTCGTCGTCGGCTGCGTGCCGGTCGTGGTCGTCGTCGGCTGCGTGCCGGTCGTGGTCGTCGTCGGCTGCGTGCCGGTCGTGGTCGTCGTCGGCTGCGTGCCGGTCGTGGTCGTCGTCGGCTGCGTGCCGGTCGTGGTCGTCGTCGGCTGCGTGCCGGTCGTGGTCGTCGTCGGCTGCGTGCCGGTCGTGGTCGTCGTCGGCTGCGTAATCGGCCCCGTCCCCACATTGACGGGGGCAACATTGACGGGGGCATTGATGACGCTGGAATTCTGGATTTGGGTCATGTTGTTGGTTGTCTGATTGATGACTTGGTTTATCATCGTCTGCGACAAGCCAAGGGTTCTCGCCGTGGTCTGTGCCGCTGCGATGCCTTGCGCCTTTGCAGCTTGCGGGGAGGCGCCTCTATTTATCGCCGCTTGTGCTGCACGCGTCCCGGCAGCTGTCGCAGCGGCTGCATCTGTTCCGCTTCCTGCCGATGTCGCTGCCGCCCCGGTACAGGCCACAGGACCTACGGAGAAGTTGCCCGCACCCGTAACGGTGGTCGGTCCGATGCGACCGTCAGAGGAAGAGCGCACCATCATCCCAGCAGGCGAGACGTTGAACGTCCCATTGGGAGCGAAGTTCTCTCCGGTCAGGCTACTTGCTACTACCCGACACTTCTGGTTCGGGGCAGCGGAAGCCGGCTCGACCGTGATCGCAGCCATCCCTCCGACAAGCGCAACTGCCGCGGCGGCACTCAGGGCGATCTTCCCTCTCATGGTTTTCTCCTTTTCGGCACTGTGCTTGCGATCCCAGTCGCGTGCCGTCGTGAGCGGCAGGCCATAACCATCATGGCTACGGCGTGACGCTGACGTAGTGGCGGGACTGGCAGAAGCAACTCCGTGTAACTCCAGGTTGAACCCCCGCCCTTACACCTTGCGCGTTCTCTTCGAGGATGTCGCGCGGAAGGATTTCCCGGATTCAACCAGTAATGGCTTAGGGGTTGCCTCGAGTGACCGCTCGCTGGGCTCCACGCGGCCGCGCGACGGGAAACAAGTGAAGAGCAGTCGAAGCATGAACAAATGCGCGACCGGCGCAGCCGGGGCCCTGCGCGAGACGGAGACAGGAGCACAGGGCCCCGGCGATGAGCCGGGGAGCGCGCGACAAGGAGCGAGGAGCCTTGAATCCGTAGAGAATATTTCTAGTCACGCAGTGCACCGCCTACCCGGTGCGCCCAAAAAACTGCCGTCAACTACTACCGTCAAAGACCGACGCCGAGAAGTCGGCTCCGGTACGCGCGGTGGCCGATACGGTCGGCGACCGGGCGGCGGTCGTCGCGGGCGTCGGCAGCTCCGACACCCGGCACACGGTCGAGCTCGCGCTGGAGGCCGAGAAGGCGGGCGCCGACGGTCTGCTGGCGGTCACGCCGTACTCCTTTCTGGGCAGCATCGGGTCCTTCGGCACGCGGCCTGATCCGCAGTCGTATTCGTCGCCGTTGATGTCGGGTAGTGATGCCAGTCGACGCACTGGAGCAGGTGTTTGGAAGGCGCGTTGTGGCTGCGTCTCGACTCCCTCTTGACCTCTGACTCTTCCTCTGCTGAGCGGCTTGCCGGTAGAACTTCGACACGGGTTCGACACACAGTGTCCCGGCGGATCTGTACGGTGCGAACGACACACAGGCCGGGGACTAACTGTTGGGGGCGGGCATGACGGAGTATCTGTCTGAGGCTGATCCGCGTTGGGCTAAGCACTCTGGCGAAATGGGGCACTACGGTGCCCCGGAATGGGGCCCGGAGGACTTGGAGCGCGCTACAAGGTTCTTGGCTGAACTCGCGCCGCAGGCCCGGCAGATGCTCGAGTACCTGCTGTGCAACCCTGGCCGGAGGATCCACTGCACGGAGCTGGTGGATATGGCCCTGGGCGGTCCAACTGCGGGCGCTCCGGCACAGCGCGTAGCAGGCGTGGTGGGGGGAATGAGCAAGGGACACAGCAACAGTGGACGGCGACTTCCGTTCTACTGGTGGGAGGCTCCTGAGGGGAGCGCGGGCGCAACGTACGCAGTCCGCCCATCGGTGGCAGCGGTGTTCCTCGCCGCTCAGCTCGGCGCTGCGTGATCTGAATAGCCACAACAGACTTTGGGCGGTCGTGACCTGCGGCCATGTAAACGATCAACGCTGTGACCCGTGGCTTAGTTGACGACGGTTGTCAGTGTCAGTCGTCGTTGAGCACCCTTGACGGCCCCAAGACGGCCCCAGGACTGGCCAATCCTGGGCTTCGCCTTGGCTCGGCATGCCAGACTGCGGCCGTGGAGGAGATCTACCATTTGTGGTTGGCGGCCGTGCCGAGCCCCATACCTGAGGAAGAGGCTCGGATCTATTGGAACTGCAAGGACGATCCGACCCCGGTTCTGGACGAGGGCTTGCGTCGCGCCTCCTACCTCTACGTCGGTTCCTGGGGTGACGAGCACGAGCCGGAGAATCTGTATGCGGGCCAAGGGCACTGCCCTGCCAACCGGCTGCACAGCTGGCTCTTCTACATCGGGACGATCGATCGCTATCAGGCGCCGTTGCTTGACGAAGAGCTGATGGCCAAACTGGTTGAGTTCTACCGTCCCCGTTCCGGTGATCTCCCGGCCGACGCGATCGAGCTTCCACGGTTGGAGAGCTTTCTCCGCCAGCACTTGGGCCTGTACCTCCTCACTGAGGAACCCGGCTCGGAGACATACGGGTAGATGTTGCGCTTAGGCAGGCGGAGCATCAATCGCCTGGTCAAGCGCCGCTGCCCGGGTTCTGCGGCACTTGTTCGGAAGACGCCGTATGCAGACCACGGCTGACCTGCCAAGTTCCTGACCTGGTCCGGAACGCGACTGTCGCCGCTGTTCCCCGTGAGTCTCCGGAAGATCACGCCAGACCGGGCATGGAACCGGCACGCCAGTCACAACCCAATCGATCAACGCTGCGACCTAGCTGTCGGTGGTTATCACTGTGTCTTCTCGCCCTGGGTCTTGTAGGGGATCTCGGGGACCTGCGTTCCTGCAGCTCCGGGGCTTCGCCATGTCTGCCTGAGTGATCGCCATTGGTCGTTGTTCGGCTACTGCTGAGCGGCCTCGGACGGCCCAGAGACGGCCCTACAGACGGCTGACGCCGCCGCACATCGACCACGCCCGTCATTGACGTACAACCATTGGGCATCCGTACAGGTCGAAGATCGCAGTTCAAGCGCCACCGCCCGCTATCGGAAAACGGAGAACCATGCGCGTCACACGTACCGTCCTCGCAACTGCCACGGCGCTCGCGGCAGCGGTTTGCAGCCTGCTCCTCGCTGCCCCCTCGGCGGTCGCGGCTTCCGCCGAGCTGGCCGACGACTTCAATGGCGACGGCTACCGCGACTTCGTCATGCTCGGCGGGGCGCATGGCAAGGACGGCAGGGTCACCGTCGTCTACGGCACGTCGACCGGCCCCGGCACACGAGTCCAGACCATCCATCAGGACTCGCCTGGTATACCCGGCGCGGTGGAGCAGGGTGACGATTGGGGATTCGCCGCCACCAGCGCCGACCTCGACCGCGACGGCTACGCCGACCTGGTCGTCGCCTCACCGGGCGAGGACGTCGGCGACATCCAGGGCCGCGGGGGGCTGACCGTCGTCTGGGGCGGTGCCAAGGGCCTCGGTTCCGGCACCGTCTTCCACTCGCCCGTCGCGTCGGAGTACCCGGGCCAGGGCGACCAGTTCGGGCTGGACGTCGTGGCCGGCGACTTCGACGGCGACGGTGACCAGGACCTCACCGCTCTCAGCAACAGCCGGGCTGGTGTCGTCCTGCTCAAGGGCCCCTTCACCCGCACCGGCGGGCTCGGCGGCTGGCAGTCCCTCGGCGACGGCTACGGCTATCTGGACGCCTCCCAGCTGGTGGCAGGCCGGGTCACCGCCGATGCCGCCACTGACCTGTACATCCTTGGCCGCGATCTCCAAGGCGGCTACGACGACGTGGACCTGCGAGCCTACTTCCACCGCGGAGGCAGCGACTTCACCCGGCGCGCGGGCGAGATGCGCGTGCCCGACGACGGCGGCCACCAGATCGGCAGCGGCCCCACAACCACCATCGGCGACTTCGACAAGGACGGCTACGGCGACCTCGCCATCGGCCGCGCCTACGAGCTGCCGGACGGGGAACGGGGCTACGTCACAGTCCAGTACGGCGGCTCCGCCGGGCCGAACACGGCACGCAAACCGATGAAGTTCACTCAGGACACGGCGGGCGTACCCGGCTCTTCGGAGAACGGGGACCGCTTCGGCGCCGCCGTCGCCGCCGGCGACGTCAACGGCGACGGATACGCGGACCTCGCCATCGGGGCCCCCAACGAGGGCTTGGCGGGCAAGCGCCAGGCCGGCATGGTCACGGTGCTGCTCGGCCGTGCAGGGGGTTTGTCCGGCAGCGGAGCCAAGGCGTACGACCAGAGCACCTCCGGTATCGCGGGTGCCGTGGAGAACGACGACTACTTCGGACGGAACCTCAAGCTCACCGACTACACCCGGGATGGCCGCGCCGACCTCATGGTGGACACGAACGACTGGCTGGACAACACCCGGTCGGGCCTTGTCCACATGCTGAAGGGCTCGACGTCCGGGACTATCGGCACCGGCTCGAAGTCGTACACCGTGATCTCGCTCAAGCTGTCGTACACCACGCTCGGCGGCCCCTTCACCCACTGACCAGGGGAGTGCATCCCTGCGGACAACGGCCGGTCCCTGCCCGCCATCTGCCTCGCTCCCCTGCGCCGGCAAAGGATGCGGCAGACAGCCATGCGCAACGCTGCCCGTGACCAGTGGGAGGAGCCCGGCTACGTCTTCACCACCCGTACCGGCCGGCCGATCGAGCCGCGCAACCTGTACCGCTCGTTCACCCGCGTAGCGAAGACCGCCGGACTCCGCGTGATCCGGCTGCACGATGCCCGGCACGGCTGCGCAACCCTGCTGACCGCCGCCGGGGTCGCTCCCCGCGTCGTCATGGAGATCCTTGGGCACAGGCAGATCGCCGTCACGATGAACGTCTACGCCACGTCGTCCAGGACACGCAGCGCGAGGCCATGAGCCACCTGGACCGCATGCTGAAGCGGCGTCCCGGCCGTGAGTGACCGCCCCGGTTGATGTCAAAAGCAGATGTCAAAGGCCCCCAACCATGATCGGTTGGGGGCCTTTGCACTGGTGGGCGCGGACGGTTTCGAACCGCCGACATCTGCTTTGTAAGCGAGGTTGGGCGATCACGTGCCCGAACTGCGACTTTCCTGGCTTGGCGCAGTGCGGCCGTACTGCCCACTCATCGCCCCAGTTCCCCGCGGGTCCCCGCCCCTTCTGGCACGAGAGTGGCACGGGCCTGGGGCTGCGCCTGCCTCCTCGACGCGAACTATGGGCAAGTCGTTGAGGTTCGGGGCCGTGCTGGTGGAGTTGAGCGTGGTCGAGCGGCGGTAACACGTGGTCATGGAGGTCGCCGCAGGGGTTCCGGTCACTCAAGTCGGGTCCCGGGATTCGTACTTGTGCGCCCCGGAGTGCACCGACTGCCTCGACACCCCAAACCGCCGCCCACCGCCTCGTGGTCGACCGGGACGCCGGCCGATGCCCATCGGTCGGCGGCGGGCGCCGATCGCGTGCAGCGCCGCTACATCTCCCGCAACAATCTCCACCACCGCCGGCCCAGGCTCCGACACGAGCCCAGCATTGATGTCTCCCAGGCCGTACGAGACGGGCCTCGCCAGGCTGGAGTTACGCCGCAGGCCACAGTTCACCCAGCCCTGTTGCTGGGTCCGTACGGGCCGGCTGCATCAAGGTAGAGGGCCACATACGCAGCAACCCGACGGTCAGCGGCTTTGAGACGTCAGCCCGACCACTGCCTACGGCAGGGCACGCACCTCGTTTACGTGGCTGACGACAGCCCGGCCCGCACAGTCCCGAAGCCACTGGGTGCGGCGGACACGCTGCGTGAGGCGGGCGAGGAGCCGACCGACCTCTCCCCCACGCCGCTCGCCACGCTGCACCGCAGGCCCGGCTTCCATCCTGATCAAGACTGAGCGGCGGCAGCTCAGCGGTGAGGGATGCCGCTCATTGCCGAGGGTCACTCCCTGGGGGGCGACTCGGGGCCGGTGGAGCGCGAAAGAAGCGGAAGCCCATATTTTATGACGTCGGTCACAGCGTCCCGGCAACCAACCCACGCACTTAGTAGACGCGGAGTGGCAGATATCTGAGGATTTGTCCGTTTTGTCTTAGATGCGGATCCCGCCGTGTGTCCCGGAATTCCGCCCGGCCGACCCGCACGCCCGCTGCCCCGTGGCGTAAGGCTTCTGACGTCGTGACAGCTTTCCCTCTCCCGCCGCCATGTGCGGATTGGAGACCCGCGCACTGCCCTGGCGAGGTCCTGGGACCTACGAGGCGACGTAGTGACGGGACCCTTTGCGCTCCCTGTCGAGCCGTTCTAAGAATGACGACCCACAGGACGTCGCTGCAGTTCGAAACCGGTGTTCACGCAGAGCCGACCGCGCACCGGGCGCTCGGCGTCACCGAGTGAGTAGGAGCCCCACATGAAGTCGTCCCGAACGTCCGCGAAACTCCTCGCCCTCGCTCTCGGCCTGGGTCTGGCCTCCAGCGCGCTGGGCGCGGCGGTGCCGGCGAGTGCCCAGGCGGCCGCCACCCAGTCCGCTTCCGCCGGTACCTCCGTGGCGCGTTACAACGGGTCGGTTGAGGAGGCCGCGAACAACAAGGCGTTCTTCGAGGCTGTGCTCAAGTCGGTCGCCGAAAAGCGCGCGGCCCAGCCCAACGCGCAGGCGGTGACCGTCTACTACAACGTCTCCCAGGCACCGAGCTTCCGTTCGCAGATATCGAGCGCGGCCTCGATCTGGAACAGCTCCGAGTCCAACGTCAAGCTCCAGGAGGCTTCGAGCGGTGCCGACTTCTCCTACCACGAGGGCAATTACTCGCGCGGGTCCTACGCCACCACCAACGGCCACGGAGGCGGCAACATCTTCCTTGACTACGCCCAGAACCAGCAGAACGACTCGGTCCGCGTCGTCACCCACGAGACCGGGCACGTGCTGGGCCTGCCGGACGACTACAGCGGGCCGTGCAGTGAGCTGATGTCGGGCGGCGGCCCCGGCCCGTCCTGCACCAACCGCTACCCGAACGCCACCGAGCGCTCGCGTGTCGACCAGCTGTGGGCCACCGGACTCGCGCAGGCCCCGGGCACGGTGAACCAGCCTGACCACCTGAGCGCTGCACCGTCGGTACGGACCTTGGCTCCGAGCCACGGTCCGGGGCGTCCGCTCCACCGCACGTCCTGGAATTGATTGCGTTCCCAAGTGGGAAGCGGCTCGCTGTCGAGGATGGCTTCAGCCACATGCTCAAGACGGTCGCCTGAGCACTCTTGCAGGCTGGCCGACAGACGCTGGTGCTTCGTATGGCTGTCGGGCGTTTCCCCTTGATCGTGGACACCCTGATCATTGGATCGTGATGATCCATAGGACAGGAGTTCCCGTTGGGGACGTCAAAGTACTCGCCTGAGTTCCGGGCCGATGCCGTCGCGCGGTACCACTCGAGCCCGGGTGGGACGTACGCGTCGGTGGCCAAGGACCTGGGCATCAACCACGAGACGCTCCGCACGTGGGTGCGGGATGCCGAGCAGGCAGCCCGGCCTGGGGCGGTGGAGGCCACCGCGATGGAGAAGGAGAACCGGCAGCTGCGGGCGCGGGTGAAGGAACTCGAGCTCGAGCGGGAGATCCTGCGGAGGGCCGCGAAGTATTTTGCGGGCGAGACCAGCTGGTGAGGAGCCGTAATTTATCTACTGCCGGATTCGAGGCAACGTCGCTGTTTTATGTGGTAGTTGGGTTGTTGTGACGATTCCGGGTGAAGTTCTGGCGGGGCTGGATATGAAGTTCGCGGTGATTCTGCCGCATCTGGATGAGCGTCAGCGTCGTCTGTACCTGGCCTCCGAGGCCGAGGCGTTGGGGCATGGCGGGATCGCGGCTGTGGCCAGGATCGCGGAGGTCTCCGAGTCGACGGTCGCAAGGGGGCGTGAGGAACTTGCCGCAGGGGCAGCACCGTTGGGGCGGGTGCGCAGGACTGGCGGCGGACGCAAGTCAGCTGCTGAACGTGACCCCTGCCTGGTGGCGGCTCTCGAGTCGCTGATCGAGCCGCGTGAGCTGGGAGACCCGGTCTCCCCGCTGCGCTGGACCACTGCCTCGCTGCGGGACTTGTCCCGGGAGCTGGCCGAAGCCGGTCATCCGGCCAGTGCCCCGGTTGTCGGCGGTCTGCTGCGTGCGATGGGCTTCAGTCTGCAGGGGATGGCCAAGACCCGGTCCGGAAGCCAGGTTCCCGACCGTGATGCCCAGTTCCGGCACATCAACTCCGCTGCCGAACGCTTTCTGGCGGGGGGCCTGCCGGTGGTGAGTGTGGATACGAAGCAGAAGGAGCCGATCGGCGAGTTGGCCCGCCCCGGCCGCACCTACCGTCCCAAAGGCCGGCCCATCACTGCCCCGGACCACGACTTCATCGGCCCCGACACCCCGGTCGCCATTCCGTATGGCATCTATGACCTGGGACGTGACAGCGGCTGGGTGAATGTGGGCACCGACCGCAACACCGCCGCGTTCGCGGTGGAGTCTCTGCGCCGCTGGTGGAAGCTCCAAGGGCACCTCGACTACCCCGGAGTGGACCGCTTGCTGGTCACCGCCGACGCAGGAGGGGCAAACTCGGCCGACTCCCGCCTGTTCAAGATGGGCCTGGCCGGCTTTGCCGACGAGTGCGGGCTGAGCATCACCGTCGCCCACTTCCCTCCCGGTACTTCAAAATGGAACAAAGTGGAACACCGGCTGTTCTCCCGGATCACCCACAGTCTGCGCGGACAGCCGCTGACCAGCTACGAAGTTCTGCTGCAGACCATCTCGGCCACCCGCACCAGCACCGGACTGACGGTCCAGGCCATGCTCGACGAGAATGCGTATCCCACCGGCCGCGTGCTCACCCGGGCCGAACGCAAGGGCGTCGATCGGCGGGTCGAGCGCGATGCATTCCACGGCGAATGGAACTACACCATCGCGCCGCAGAACCCCGACCAGCAGCTTCCGGAAGATCCACACGACGAGCCAGGGCCGCCGGTCCCGCCCGAGGCCACCTTCCTCCTCACCCACCCCGCACTCACCGGCATGACCCGAGAACAGTTCGAGCAGCTCGTGCTCCAGCTCGAACCGTGCCGACAAGTCCTGGCCGAAGCCGAACGACAGAGTGAGGGCAGGGACCACCGCGGTCGCAACCCCGGCTTCGGCATCCTCGATCACCGCCACCGTGTCCTGGCCGCCGTGCTCCGCAGCCGCAACACCGTCACCTTGACCCTCGCGGCCGAGCTCATGGGCCGCACACGCAACGTGCTGAGCTACCACGCCGGGAGGGCCAAGCCTCTCCTGGCCTTCGCCGGGCCTGAGCTCGCGAGAATCCTCGTCTTCCACAGGACACACCCGCCCCGCACACTCGAAGCTTTGAACCGCGTGACCGAGCAGTACGACAAAGAGATCAAGTCCGGCAGTAGATAATTTACGGCTCCTGAGCAGCCGCTTCCAGTTCGTCGACGATCACCGTGGCGCCTTCGGCGTCAAGCGGCTGTGCCGGATACTCACGGTCTCGCGGTCCGGGTTCTACCGGTGGCTGGCCGGCACGGACGCGCGGGCCGGCCGGGCCCAGGCGGACGTCGAACTCGCCGAGCACATCAACCGGATCCATCAGGAATCGGACGGCACCTACGGGGTCCCGCGCGTCACCGCCGAGCTGAAGGATGCCGGGGTGCGGGTCAACCACAAGCGGGTCGAGCGCGTCATGCGCAAGTTCCACATCGTCGGGCTGCACCTGCGCAAGAAGGTCCGCACGACCATTCCCGAGCCGTCGGCGACGCCGGTTCCGGACCTGCTCCAGCGGGACTCCACCGCCCAGGTGCCGAACACCAAGTACGTAGGCGACATCACCTATCTCCCCGTCGGCAACGGCCAATTTCTTTATCTGGCAACGGTGTTGGACCTGTGCTCGAAACGCCTGACGGGCTGGTCGATCGCCGACCACATGCGGACCTCGCTGGTCACCGACGCGCTCAGGGCCGCAGCGAGAGCCCGCGGCGCCGACGGCCTGCGCGGGGCGATATTTCACAGCGACAACGGGGCGCAAGGCGGATTCAACTGGTCGTCGCAACACCTTGATCACGGAGGTGCGCGATGGGGCGAGACGAGAAGAAGGTGCCGAAGTTGCCTGCGGGTGCGCGACGGCAGTGGGCGGCGGATCGGGCGTTGCGACCGTCGATGCGTTCGCCAGGCCGACCGGAGCCGTCTCGTGCGGTGCAGCGGGACTTCTGGCGGCGGATCGCGTCGGGAGTGACGACGGCAGAGGCCGCGGTGGCTGTTGGCGTTTCATGGCCGGTCGGATCCCGGTGGTTCCGTCACGCTGGCGGCATGCCGCCGATCAGCCTGGATGAGCCCACGGGCCGCTACCTGTCGTTCGCCGAGCGTGAGGAGATCGCGCTGCTGCGCGCCCAGGAGATCGGCGTGCGCGAGATCGCCCGCAGGATCGGACGCGACCCGGGCACGATCTCACGCGAGCTGCGCCGCAACGCGGCGACCCGGAGTGGCAAGTCGGTTTACCGGGCTCTGGTGGCGCAGTGGAAGGCGCAGCAGGCCGCGAAGCGTCCGAAGACCGCGAAACTCGTAGGCAACGACAGGTTGCGTGAGTACGTGCAGGATCGGCTCGCCGGCAGTGTCCGTCGACCCGACGGCACGATCGTCACCGGGCCTGAGACCCGCGCCTGGAAGGGCTTGAACAAGCCGCATCGGCAGGACAGGCGATGGGCGATGGCGTGGAGCCCGGAACAGATCTCGCACCGACTTGGTGCCGACTTCCCCGATGATGAGTCCATGCGCATCAGCCACGAAGCGATCTATCAGTCGCTGTTCATTGAGGGCCGTGGCGCGCTCAAGCGGGAACTGGTCGCATGTCTGCGCACTGGCCGGGCGCTGCGGACTCCCCGTTCCCGGTCGCAGAACAAGCCGCAGGGGCATGTCACCGCGGAGGTCGTCCTCCGTGAACGCCCCGCCGAGGCTGCGGACCGTGCGGTCCCCGGACACTGGGAAGGAGATTTGATCATCGGGACGGGACGATCCGCGATCGGCACGCTTGTCGAGCGCAGCAGCCGCTCCACGCTCCTCGTGCACCTGCCTCGGCTCGAGGGCTGGGGCGAGAATCCGCCCGTGAAGAACGGTCCCTCGCTCGGGGGCTATGGCGCCATCGCGATGAACACGGCGCTTACGGCATCGATGGCGCAGTTGCCCGAGCAGCTGCGCAAAACCCTCACCTGGGACCGCGGAAAGGAACTCTCTGGCCACGCCCAGTTCGCCGTCGAAACCGGGACGAAGGTGTTCTTCGCCGATCCGCACTCGCCCTGGCAACGACCGACGAACGAGAACACGAACGGGCTGCTGCGTCAGTACTTCCCGAAGGGCACCGATCTGTCCCGGTGGTCGTCCGCAGACCTCGAAGCCGTCGCCCTGGCGATCAACAACCGGCCCCGCAAGACCCTCGGTTGGTGGACACCAGCCGAGGTCTTCGAGGAGCAACTACGCTCACTACAACAGCCCGGTGTTGCAACGACCGGTTGAACTCGCCCACTATGTGTCGAAGGAGTTCGCCCAGGTCTGCTCGGAGCTGGGCGTAACCAGATCGCGCGGCGCGGTCGGCACAAGCGCGGACAACGCCGCCGCGGAGAGTCTGAACGCGACCATGAAACGCGAGACGCTCCAGGGCCGCAAGCGGTGGAACGGAGCCCGTGAGGCCCGCCTCGCCGTCTTCCGCTGGGCGACCCGCTACAACACCCGCCGACGGCACTCCCGCCTCGGCCAGATCAGCCCGATCACTACGAACAGCGATCAACTACGCTGGCCACCGCCGCATGACAACCGGTGTCCACGATCACGGGGAAGGCCCCCCTCGGCGTCCCCGCTCACCTAGTCCTGGCCCCACAACTAACAGTAATGAGGCGACTCTAGTCGGCAACCGGCAACTCGCCTAGTCACTTGCCACAGGCAGCGACCGTCCTTGGTCGTCACACAAGAGGCTGGGGAGCGACCGGGAGCTGCTCGCCGTAGAGCCACGTGAAGGTGCGGTCCGGTTCGAGATGCGCGTCTCCCCAGTGGATGGCATGGATGCCGTTTTCCGGGTCCGCGGTGAAGAAGACACAGACGAGCTTCGTGGAGGCACCCAGCGCCTCAAATGTCTCGTGCAGCTCTTCGTACTCTTCTGTCGTCAGGTCGTCGTCGAGGGGAAACAGTCCCTCTTGAGGTTGCGGCCCGTGCCTCAAGAGCATCCGGCGACGTGTAGGGGGATGCATTTGAAGCCAGCCGGGCACGTACAAGCGGCCTCGGACGGTCGGCGTATTTGAAGGGGAAGAGCGCATGGTCGTTGATGACTGCGTACTCGTAGCCGCGTACGTCCCGCACGGTTTCATCTAGCACCCGTGCCGCATCGGCCAGGTTCTCGCGCACCGCCTCCGCGAGGGTGGCACCGTAGGGACTTCGCTTCTTCAGCCGAGCCGTAAGGTGCACGGCATGAGCCCGTGCATGAGCCCGGGCCAGTTGCGCCGGAACCGCTGCACCGAGGTTGCCGGAGGCTACCTGGGTGGCCAGGTGGGCGGGAGCCCTGCTGTGCCTCGCGGTGGCCGCCATCCATGTCGTGGACCAAGGCGGCATCAGTGCAACGAGGGACCCCTACTACATCGGCGTCGCCTACCACGTCCTGGAGATCGCTGCCGTGGTCGCCGCCGTGCTGCTCCTCAACGGCCTCGTCCGACTGGGATGGCTGCTGGCAGCCGTGGTCGCCGTCGGTCCTCTGCTGGGCTACATCCTCTCCAGGGGTCCGGGACTGCCCGACTACAGCGACGACATCGGCTATTGGACGGAGCCACTCGGGCTGGTCAGCCTGGCTGTCGAAGGAGCCCTGCTCCTGTTGTCGGTGCCGCTCTTCGTGCGGAGCCTGCGCCGCAGAACATACTGAGGCTGCGCCGAGTAGCTCGTACAAGCTCGGGCACCGGACTGCGGACGTGACCCACGACAAAGGGGCACCCGATGGCCCCAGGCGCAGGGGGCGCACAGCCGTGACCGCATAATACGCGGGTGACGACGAGTTCAGTGCCGTACGCGGATGTCCCCGCTCGCCCTTGGGTGTCCGCCGATGCCAGGCGGTGGGCGGACGCGCGGGTGCCCGCGTGGGCGCGGCCGGTGGGGCCGGCGGTGGTGCTGCTGGTGGCCGTGGTCATGGCGGTGATGTTCTCGCCCGACCCGGTGTGCACGGTGGCCGCACCCTGTGGGGCGGACTGGCTCGATGCGGCCGGAACGATGCTCTTCCTGCCGCACTTGGTGTGGCTGTTTGTGCTACCGGAACTCGCGCTCGTGTCGGCTCCGTTGCTGCTGATCTGGATGAGCAATCCCGATACTTGGCTGGGTGGGCCAGCCGAGAAGATTGCGGACGCCGTCGTTGTGGCGGCGCTGTGCTGGGGCTGGGCGGCCGTCGTGGCGCGGCTGCGGGCGCGCGGCCGCCAGCGGTCGCTCGTGCTCGACGCGGCCGGCGGCATCACGGTGCCCGCCCCGGCGACAGACGACGTCCGCCCTTGGCGCCGGGGCCTGGTCCGCGGCATTGCGGGGGCGATCCTCTCCGCGGTGGCCGGTGCCCTGATCACGACCGTCATCGTGGACGACCGGACAGACGACCGCCTGGCCCGTACGGCCACGTCGGAGAACGCCCGGGTCGTGGCCTACAACACTGACGACTACACCGTCACCGTCCGCCTCCCAGACAGCACACGACACAGGTTCGACGCGCAGGGCAGTTATCGGGTCGGCAGCAGCGTGCCGGTGCTGATGCACAGCGATTGGGTGCGGCTCGCCACTGAGCCCTACGGCGACCGCACCGGCCGCCAGGCGCTGGCACTCGTCCTCGCCGGGCTCGGTGTCACCGTGCTCGGCTCGGGCCTGCTCTCCCGCCGCCGGGCGGTGGCGCTGCGCCGCGCCCCGGTTCCGGTGCTGCGCGTCCTGACCCGTCACCATCAGGGACGTACGGAGATATTCGCCGCCGACGACATCGCCGCCCTGCGCCCGGTGCTGAGCTACGAGCCCCACACCCGCACCCGCACGGCACTGCGCCAGGCCCTGCTCTACGGTGCACCTGGCGAGGGCGGTGAGTTGATTCTGGCGAGCGCCACGGAGTCCGGGCAGTGGCTCGTCGAGGTGACCGCGTCCCCGATACGGCACGGTTCTCCCGACGGCACGGGTAAGCCCGGGGAATACCGTCCCGGCAGGCACAGCACGCACGGCCGCACACCGCCGAGCGGCCGAGGCCCGCGTCCAAGACGCCCTCGCCGCGATGACCCCTGCTACCGGACCGGTCCGGTGGCAGGCAGGTCCGGTGGCGCGCTCCGTCGGAGCGGCGTTCATCGTCGTGACCATCATGCTGCTGGGGACGTTCTTCACGGGTTCCCCTACGTGGTGGCAGCTGCCCATCTGGTCGGTGGGTGGTTTGTACTGGGTGAGCGTCTGCCTCCGGATGATGATCTGGCGGATCACCGCCGACTCCAACGGACTGCACGTTCGCGGCCTGTGGCGTACTCTCCACCTCCCGTGGGCGGATGTCATCCGCGCTGTCTACACCCCCGAAGGTGAGCTGATCGTCCGTTGCCGCACCGATGTCGACGACGCCCGCGTCGGCAGTGTCGGCTTCCCGCCGCTGGAGCGACGGCTGCGCCACCCAGGCCGTGCTGAGCGTGCCGCCGCCGAGATCACCGCGATGATCCGCGAGCCGGGCCTGCGACCGAAAAACGACGCCAGATGCACATGACCGACCCCCGCTCCGCCCCTGTCACGCTCAGCGGTCCGTCATATCGGCCGCTCGGGGGCTGATGCCAAGCGACTGAGCTCGCGTGCGGTTGCGGTGGTTGCCGTACTTCGCTGCTGTAGTGCAACGGCTCCGGAGGCCCCTTGCGTCCAAATCGTCTACGCAGGTCAGAGAGCTCTCAAGGCTGTTCTTCCGTTGGACGGTCCACAGATAGTCCACCTATGGTCTCGACGAACGACTGGCCTATGCCCTCTTCGCGGGGGACAGGGAACGATAGGGCACGCTGAAGCGGCCGGGTCATCAGGCGTTCAGCCAGGGCAACGGATCAGGTCGCCGGTACCTACGGGTTCGCCTCGGAACATCATGGCGCCATGATGAGCGACATAGCCGCGGTCGACCACCGCTTTAGGAGAGAGGATGGGCGGTTGCTGGCGTGACCTGCGCAGACCTCTCTTGGGCCAAGTCCTCTCGTCTGACCCGTTGTTGCAGCTGAGTCCCCGTGAGTCCCCGCCCGTTCTGGCACGAGAGTGGCACGGTCCTGCGGTGGCGGTGAGGCAGCCGACCCTTGTCGCACCCCGGGTCGCGGCCGGATGCCGTTTGGAATGTACGTAATATGGCGCCTCTTCCTTAATCCATACGTGAAGTACGGGGAGGACGAGGTCTGCGTTAACAATGCTTTCGAAAGATACAGCATCCCGTATGCAGAAATCTCGTCGTGCGGCGGGAAGCGCAGCCTTCTCATAAACACAAGAAGTCATGATCAAATTCCCGTCCATGCCCTTGACGCCTCTTTTCTTGGGAGACGGAAAAGAGACTTGGTGGCCCTCGAGTTGATGAGAAGAAAGGAGGAGTCCCGAGGAGAGGGGAAGAGGCTCGGCAGGGTGAGTACTCTTGGATTTCCGGATGTGTTCATACTTGGACTCACGGTGTGCCTTTTCCTCCTTGCCGCTCTCGTTTCGTTGGTGCTCACGTTGTAGATCTCGGACGGTGCGGTGCAGCTCGCGTGCTTCGCCGGTAGAGCCGATACCTCCGGAGGACATCCGGAGGTCTAGGGCGGTCTAGGGCAGGATTTCGCGAGGGAGGCAACGAAAAAGACGGCTGTGCCTTCCTGCCCTGGGTCTTGATGCCGAATCTCGCCGCCTGGGTTCTCGCTGGTCCCGGCGGGATGCGGCTACCGCCGAGTGGTCGTCATTGGTCATTCTCGGCCACTGCTGGGTGCCCTCGGGCGGCCCAGAGACGGCCCGGCCTGAGGCGCCAGCACCGGTTTAGGAGCATGGTGGGGCGGGTTGGGGTGTGACCTGCGGGATGCAGCCTTTGGCGTCTGCTGCGTGTAGCCCCTGCCGGCAGCCGTCGTTCCCCGTGCTTCTCCGCCCGATCTGGCACGGCTGTGGCACAGAGACCTGCCGCCGAGTCGCCTACGGCGACCAAGATCAGGGAGGTGCGGTGTTCAGTATTCGCCGTGGGTCGAAAACGGTGCGGCAGCCCTGGATTGAACGCGACTTGCAGCGGCGAATCGAGCAAGCTGATCCGGAGCGAGCGCGTGAGTTGTCCCTGCCTGCCGAGGTCCAGGACGAGGCCCTGCGCTTGCTACAAGCTGGTAACAGGCTTGAGGGCATCAGGATGATCAGGGAGGCGGGTAACTATGGGCTGGCGGATGCCACGCACATTGCCGCCGCCCTGCAAGGTCGTTACAACGCAGATGGACAGGAATGCAAGGATCAGCAATGACCGGGTCAGTCCTCTGACGTGCTAGGGCATGGCAACGACGACGTATGCCATGGCGACCGCGACGGCCAAACAGACAACGAAGACACCAATCACGGCGATGCCCAGCAGCCCCGTCACGGCCCCGATCGCTTTCCAGCCGACCCGAGTCATGTGCTCAGCCTGCTCGACCGCGCTCTTGTAGTCGCCGTCGTCGCACCAGTCTCGATTGTTCATTGACACCCCCGCTGAAGCATAGAAGCGGCAACGGCTCCGGAGGCCTGTGTCCCCGTCGTGTGTGAAGGTCGAGGGCTTCCAACTCGGTGAGCTGTGGCTCGTCCACAGATGTTCCACGGACCGCCTTTTACTGCATGTCATCACGCCTTGAGCGCCGAGAGATACACCACCAGCCGTGAGGGGCCTTTGCGCTCATCAACCAAGATCGAGATCTGCCCGCCATAAAAGCTGTCGCTCTTACCTGAGTACACTTGCGCGCTTGAATACTGGGTGATCTCATCGAGCTCCCACCCAGCGTCCTCACCCGCTTCAGCGTCAATCCAACGGAGTCCGCTTCTCTCCAGAGCGACCGAACCACCCGACCCGTTCCGAAGAGTTGAGGTGAACTGCAGGAGCTGCTGTTCCGTTGCGGTGAATCGGATCATCGCGGCGTCACCGTTGAACCGGCCGAGGTCCTTGTAGGAGACGTCTCGGGCTCCCTCAGGAAGATTTAGTGCGAAACTACGCCGAACCTCGGGCAATGGACGCGGAGGGCCGTACAAGAGCCGCTCAAACGATACCGACCAGAACGCGGTCACGAGGGCAGCCGCCCCGATCAGAGCAATGAGGACGGCCCGGTGCCGCATAAGTGTACTTCTCAACGTCACATGCCCCCCAGCCTGCAGAAGTGTGCGGGAACACTATCGCGGTCGGCGGAGTCTCCATGACTGAAGGGGCACCCCGTTACTTCCCCCAGTGTCGGGCACGGGATCCCTTCACCAGAGCCCGCCCCACCACTCTCCCCAGCTTCCATCCCGTCCGCCTTCGGCCCACACACCGTGGAGCGGGCGTGGTTCAGGGCGTCAAGGTGGAGCGCGCCACTGTACGAACGACCTTGACGCCCTGGGCCGCGACTGCTCGGCTCTGCCTGGGTCGAAGGTGGTCGGGATGGGAGCCCCCAACGCTCGCCCCGATGCACCAGCAGTCGCCAGTGGCGCCCCATCCATCCCGGAGTCTGAGCGCCCCCGCCGGAGGCATCTCTTTCGGCTGCTCAAACTCTGTCGGCCCGGCTTCGGCGGGGTTTCCCCACCACTGTGCCGGCCATTTCTCTCGGGCTGGTGCCGCGCTCGGTGCGCCGCCGCCCGGCCGAGGGCAGCCGGGGCGAAGACAGAGGCAGCCCGCGGCCGGGGGCTGCGGCGCGCGCCGCGCTTGCGCGGCGCCTTGAACCCGTAGAGAAAGTTTCTACTCACGCAACCCACCGCTACGCGATGCGCCTGAGGAACTGCCGTCACTTACTACCGTCAACGCCCCCGCAGCGGCTCGCTGCGGGGGCGTTCTGCCTGGTGGGCGCGGACGGTTTCGAACCGCCGACATCTGCTTTGTAAGAGCAGCGCTCTACCCCTGAGCTACGCACCCGTGGATGAAGGAACAGCGTACATGGCGTATGGCCCATGCTCACAAACGGTTGCCCGGGACGACGAGGAGCGGGGGATCGGGGGGATATCCCCACCCCGCATACGGTAGCCGTCCGGATTCTCCCTGGGCTGTCGCGCTCCCTACGGTGGTCCCACACCGGCGGGAAAGACCCCCCGGACCGGACGGGGGATCGATCACCATGGCACTCCATACCCGCACTCGCACACTCGTCGGGTCCGTCGGGGCCGTAGTCGTCGCCCTGGGGCTGTCCGGTTGCGGAAGTGCGGATGTGGATGACGCGCCGGTCGAGCACAAGTCGTTCGCGTTCGAGGGGAAGTCCCTGACGATCGACTCCGGCAATACGGCCGTGGAGCTCGTGCCGGCCGATGTGGACAAGGTCGAGGTGACGCGTCGTGTCGACGGGTGGGTGGTGCTCGGGAAGGGGCCCGACGCGCGTTGGACGATGCGGGACGGCAAGCTCACGCTCCAGATGAAGTGCACGGCGGTCGTCAGCAACTGCGAGGCCCTGCATCAGGTGAAGGTGCCGCGTGGGGTCGCGGTGACGGTGGAGGGTGACAACGGCAGGGTCGTCGCCTCCGGGTTCGACACTCCTCTCACTCTCCGCTCCGACAACGGGAAGGTGACCGTCCGTGACTCCAGTGCGCCGCTGAAGCTGGAGAGCGACAACGGGGACATCGTCACGGAGCGGATCTCCAGCACGTCCGTCTCCGCGCAGTCCGACAACGGAGAGATCCGGCTCGGGTTCACGGCCGTGCCGGATCGGGTGGACACCGTCAGTGACAACGGTCGGGTGACCATCGAGCTGCCGAAGGGGTCGCAGGCGTACGCGGTGACCGCCGTCGCCGACAACGGGGACATCTCGGTGCGGGTTCCGCGCAGCGACAGCAGTCCGCATGTGGTGAAGGCCCACAGCGACAACGGGGAAATCACGGTTCGAAGCGCGAACTAACGGGCCCGTGTGTTCGTCCTTACCTGGTGGGAGAATGAACCGGGCAAGGCGATACGGCACGGGAGAGGGATGTGACGGCGACACACGCGCGGCCGCAGGCAAGAGCGGGTGGCAGAACCGCCGTCAGGGACGTCCTCGGATTGATGCTGCTGCCGGTGCCGTTGCTGGCCGCGGCGTTGCCGGCTGCCTTCGCCGGTGGTGGTACGCGGCGCTGGTTCGGCGGTCGCGGGGAGAGTCAGCGCGCCGACGCTCAGGCGGCGAAGGACGCGGCCGCGGAGGCCTTCTACGAGCTGGACACGGCTCAGCGCGATCTGCAGATCTCGATCGAGACGATCACCGCGGTGGACAGCTCCCCCGCCGCGCGGAAGGTCGTGGACGATTTCGCCGCGCTGGGGCGGCGGATCGACGAGGCCAGCCATGCGTACATCACGGCGGTCGACGCCCACGACCTGGACCGCGACGATCTTGAACCGGCGGTCGCGGCACGTGCCCGGACGGAGCTGACCGGCGCCAAGGACGAACTCGTGCGGGTCAAGGGCGAGCTGGAACGGTTCGCGCAGGGACTCGGTCCGCTCCTGGGGAACGCCGAGACGCAGCTCGCCCGGCTCGCGCCCGCCGTCGAACGGGCGCGACAGGCGCTCCTCGGTGCGAGCAATGCTCTCGATGCGGCGCGCGCGTCCGGACTGCGGGCAGACGATCTCGCTGCACGCCTGGCGGCCCTCGCCCCCGAACTGACCAAGCTCAACCAGGGCGCCGGCCGGCACGGCGTACCGGAGACGTTGCAACGCGCCGATCACGTGCTGCGCGGCGCCGAGGCCGTGCGGGCCGAGGCGGCGCAGCTTCCCGAGCGCGCCGCCGAGATCGACCACCGGCTGGTGTCGCTGCGCACGCGAGCCCAGGCACTGACGACACGCGCGGGCTCGGTGGAACCCGTGCTGAGCGAGCTGCGGCGGCGGTTCACCGCTGCCTGCTGGCAGGACCTCCAGCCCGTGCCCGAGCAGGCCGCGGTCAATGTGCGGCAGGCCGAGGAGAAGCTCAAGGAGGCCACCAAGGCGCGGAACGAGCAGCGCTGGGCCGATGCGACGTCGCGGCTGTCCACCGTACGGGCCCTGCTGAACGCTACGGACGAGGCCGTGTCCGCGGCCGGTGACCGGCTGCGCCGCCTCGACGACGTGGCCAAGGACCCCCAGCACGAGATCCAGCGGACCAGGTTCGCCATCCGCGACGCCCAGCGCCTGGCCATGGCGGGGCGCAGTACACCCGAGCCGCGCCACGCCCGGCCGCTGGACGATGCCGTGGCCCGGCTGGAGCACGCGATCGCCGGGCTGGAGGGTCGCCACCCCGACTACTGGCACTTCCTGACCGAGACCGAAGCCGTGCGGCAGACGGCGGCGCGGGTGGTCTCGGAGATCCGTGAGGAGCGGGGCGCCGGCGGCTGACGGCTGAGCCGAGTTGTCGCGGCCCTGCGCGGGGCGGATCCTGGTGGTAGCGCGAAGGAGGCCACCATGGCTACCCATGCAGTGCATCCCCCGCGGCGACGTGCACAGAAGCCCGCACGGCGCAGCAGAGCCGCCCGGTTCGACGACCATCTCCCGGTCGATCACCGGCTCAACAGCGTCTACCGCATAGGGGCGGGGTTGATGGGGCTGGTGCTGCTTGCCTTCGGCATCCTGGGAATCATCGACAAGATCGGCTTCTTCAACACGGGCGACGCCACTGTCGCGGGCCTGAACACCAACGGAGCGCTCAGCGTCCTCTCCATCTGCGTCGGCCTGCTCCTGTTCGTCGGGATGGTGATCGGCGGCAACTTCGCCTCGACGGTCAACATGGTCCTGGGCATCGCGTTCATCCTCAGTGGCTTCGTCAACCTGGCACTGCTCGACACCGACTTCAATTTCCTCGCCTTCCGTATGCAGAACGTTCTGTTCAGCTTTGTCGTCGGGCTGATGCTGATGATGTTCGGGATGTACGGAAGGGTCAGCGGCGGGCTCCCGCACGACAACCCGTACTGGCGCGCCCGCCATCCCGATGAGCCCGCCGTGGGACAGCGCCACGACCGGAGTTCGTCGATGCCGGTTGCCGGCCGGAGCCGTATTACGCGGTAGCCGTGGTGCCCGCCGGTTAGCCTGGGGCCATGCCTCGCTACGAATACCGCTGCCGCTCCTGCGGAGACACGTTCGAACTCAGCCGTCCGATGGCCGACTCGTCTGCCCCTGCCTCCTGCCCCGCCGGACACGAGGACACGGTGAAGCTCCTCTCCACGGTGGCCGTGGGCGGGGCGTCGGCCAAGTCCGCGCCCGCCGCCCCGTCGGGCGGCGGCTGCTGCGGTGGGGGCTGCTGCGGCTGACCCGGCCGGGCGGGCGGGTCGCTACCGCTTACGGGAGAGGGTCAGTCCGTCCGCCACGGTGAGCATCACGCTGTCCATCCGCGCATCGGCGGCCACATGCTCGTTGAACTCCTTGATGGCCGCCGCTCCGCCGGTCGCCCGTGGGTCGGTCACACCGCCGTGGAACAGCACGTTGTCGGTGACGATCAGGCCGCCCCGGCGCATCCGGGGCACCAGCTCTTCCCAGTACGGAATGTAGTTGCCCTTGTCCGCGTCCAGATAGGCCAGATCGATGTGCGGCTCGGACGGCATCGCTCCCAGGGTGTCGAGAGCGGGGGCGATGCGCAGCTCGATCCGGTCGGCGACGCCCGCCTTCTCCCACGCCTCGCGGCCGTATGCGGTCCACTCCTCCGAGATGTCGCAGGCGATCAGCCGCCCGTCGGCGGACAGTGCCTGCGCCATCGCAAGGGCCGAGAACCCGGTGAACGTCCCGACCTCGACGATGTGCCGGGCACCCGTCAGCCGTACGAGGAAGGCGAGCAGTGGGCCCTGCTCCTCGGCGGACTGCATCCCCGCCTGTTCGGGAAGCTGCGCGTACGTGGTCTCGACGAGTTCACGCTGTACCGCGTCGAGCGGCGGGTTGTGCGCCAGCATGTACGCGTACAGCTCGTCCGTGATCCTGGTTTCGTTTCCCTTGCTCATCGCGCACTCCCTCTGTGCCTGCCGGGCAGGCGGTCACTGCCCGGCACGCTGGTCACCTGCCGGGCAGACCGGTCACGGCCTCAGGTACCACTGTTCCCTGCCGGAGGCCCTGTTGCGGGACGGAAGCCCGAAGGAAACGCCGGAGGATCTCCTCACCTGCCACCACACCGTTCTCCGTCAGTACGTCGATGTGCGGGGCGCTCCAGCCGGTGTCGGCGAGTTCGCCGTGGCCGGGGCGCCAGGCGTGGTCGGCGGCGAGAAGCAGATCGGCGTCGAGGAGCGAGTCACCGGCAGCGAGGGTGAGCGTGGCGCCGGCGCGGCGGGCGACTTCGTTCATCGCGGCGCTCTTGGTCAGCGGCTTGGGCACGGCGTAGATCTTGCGGCCCTGGAGCGACACGGTCCAGCCACGGGGTTCCGCCCACTCGGCCAGCTCACTCACCCAGCCTGCGGGCAGCAGCGAGCGTTCGACGACGAGATAGGCGAAGAGGTCCTCGGCGACCCGTTCCTTGAGGAGCCAGGCAGGGTCCGCAGCGGCGACGAGGTGGGCGCGGACTTCGGCGAGCGAGGCGCATTCGTCGGCGAGCCGGCGGGCCACCTGTGTCTGCCAGTCGGGGTCGGACACCCCGTCGACCAGGAGGTGTCCCCCGTTGGCGCAGATGGCGAACTTCGGTGTGGGGCCGGGGAGCCTGATGCGGTGGTACTGCTCACGGGTGCGGGTGGTCGTGGGCACGAAGACCGTGGTGCGGGCCAGCTCGTCGAGGAGTGCGGCGGCCGTCTCCGTGAGATAGGAGAGCGGCTTGTGGCCGTACACCTCGACGCAGAGCAGCCGGGGGGCTTCGGCGTCCGGCATGGAGAGCTGGAGCGCCGCCGTCGAATAGATGAGGGTGCGGTCGAGGTCGCTGGCGATCAGCGTCACGGGGCCGGCCCGAGCGATCGGGGCGGCCAGGGGGGCCGGGGCGGCCGTGGGCGTCGGGATGGTCACGGAGCCCGGGGTGGTCCGGGAGCTCGGGGTGGTCACTGTGACGCCACCGCCTTGCCGTCCGCGCCGGTCGCTCCCCGGGTGTACTTCGGGTGGATCAGTCCGACGCAGGTGTACGGGAGTTCGTCGACCTCTTCGACCGGCACTCCGCGCTGCTCGGCCAGCAGCCTGATGTGCTCGAGGTCGGCGCCGGCGCCGCGCTTGGCGAGGATCTTCCACGGGACGCGTCGCAGCAGTACGCGTGTGGTCTCGCCGACGCCCGGCTTGACCAGGTTCACATCGTGGATGCCGTACTCCTCGCTGATGCGCTCGACGGCCGCCCAGCCGTCCCAGGTCGGGGCGCGGTCCGCGGCGAGCAGCTCCTTGACCTCGGCGTCCACCGCGTCGACGACCTCGTCGAAGTGCTCGGCGACGGTGTCGAGGAAGTGGCCGGACACATCGGCGTCCGCCAGCTCCCGGTAGAACTTCGCGCCGTGGAAGTCCTGCGGGCCGACCAGATCGGAGCGGAGCACCGTGCGCGAAATCAGTCCGGACACCGTCGAGTTGAGGCAGGCGGACGGGATGAGGAAGTCCTCGCGGGTGCCGTAGGTGCGGACGCAGCCGCCCGGGTCCGCCAGGACCGCGATCTCGGGATCGAAGCCCTCGAACTCGGCGAGCGCCGCAGACAGTTCACGAGTGATCGCCCCCTTGCCGGTCCAGCCGTCGACGAAGACGACGTCCGCCGGGTCGTGGTGGGCGGCCAGCCAGCGCAGGGCGTTGGCGTCGATGCCCCGTCCGCGCACGATGGAGACGGCGTAGTGCGGCAGATCGAGTCCGTGGCGGTGCTGCGCCCAGCGGCGCATCAGCACACCGACCGGGGTTCCGGCCCGGGCGAGGGAGACGAGAACGGGACGGGGGCTGCGCTCGGCGAGAACCGTCTCGGTGACGGTGCCGACGGCCCGCGCGATGCGCGCGGCCGACAGGTCCAGGGCCGCCTTGAACAGGTCCTGGTACTCGGCGGACGGCTGGTATTCGACGGGCAGCGACTCGGCGTAGTGCGCGCCACCGCTCTGTATCGCTTCCTCGCGCTCCTCGGTGGGCGCCTCCAGCTCGGTGTCCGAGAGGTCCTGGAGCAGCCAGCCGACGTCGTCCGGCTCGTAGGAGGAGAAGACGGGGCCGCGAAGGGGCTCGGGCAGCATGGGGGGTTCCTGCCGTTCGGGGGCGGGTGAGGGGACGTACGAGGGAACGACGGCCAGCAGGACGTGGGAGGTGTGCGCGGCGAGCTCCGCGAGCAGGCCGCCGGGGGCGTGCAGCTCCGGAGTGTCGGCAGCGGAGTCGACGACCACCACCACCGCGTCGAAACCGGCACCCGCGACGTTGTAGGCGAAGCGGTCGCCCGGGCCGTCGGCCGGGTTGTCATGGGCCGGGAAGACCAGACGGCTGCGTATCGCGTAGCCGGGGTCGTCGACGGCGAGAACGGGGGAACGCGTGGTGGTGGAGTACCGCACCTCGGCCTCGGTGTGCTCCTCCAGGGCCGTGCCGAGCCGGAGCGGTGCGTACATCAGCTCCTCGAAGCCGAGGACCAGTACGCGGCAGGCGTCGCCGTCCAGGGCGTCGGCGATACGGGCGGCCATGGCGGGAAGAGCCGATTCCAGGGTCGCGCGATGTGCGGGGGTGAAGCCGTGCCGGCCGCCGTCGGGCACCGCGGCCGGCCACTCCAGCTCCACTCGGGTGCAGAAGGCATCGGTCTCTTGCCTCGGTACCGACGATCCGGCCCCGGCTGCAGCAGCCACACGGCCGCCTTCGCTTGCCTCGCCAGCCCGCTCATGGGCGGCGACCAGCGCCTGCCCCTTCTCCAGGACGCCGTCCGGGAGGCGGACCGTGCCCGTTCCCCTCGCCACCAGGTCGACGCGTGCGCCGATCTCCGCGGCGAACTCGGTCAGGCGTCCGCGGTCGGCCGGCGACCGCATGTCCACCAGGGCCACGATCACGTACCGGTCGCGCGGGTACAGCTCGTGCAGCGCGCGGATCGTGTTGAGCACGGTGTTGCCCGTGGAGAACTCGTCGTCCACCAGCACGAGCGGCTCTCCCGCCCGCCCGCTCCCACCGCCGGCGAGCAGCGTCGGGTCCTCCGGCAGCAGCAGATGCGAGGTCGCGTGCGAGTGCGACTCCTCGAAGCCGCCCGCCCGGGCCACGCCCTCGACCGGGCGGCGCGTCGAGTGGAGATACGGCGCCACTCCCAGCCCGTCGGCGACCGCGTGGCCGAGACCGGTGGCCGTCTCCGCGTACCCGAGGACCACCGACCGGCGCGACAGCGCTTCCCCGAGGAGCTCACGTACCCGCAGGCCGAGTTCGAAGCCCGCCCCGTAGACCACGGACGGCCTCTGCGGCACGTGCTTGCCCAGCACGTTGGAGACGAGCAGGTGGGCCCGCTTGGGGTTGCGGCGCAGAGCGAGGCCCAGCAGCTCCCGGAGCTCCCCGTCCCCTCCGGACGCCCCGTTGCCGACGAGCTCGACGCCCAGTCGCTCCGCCACCCAGCTACCCGACCACACCACGTTCGCCGTCTCTTTCCTTGCTGCGCGCTCGCTCATCGAGACGCGCTCATTCCGCGAGGCCCGCGGCCAGCAGATCCACGAACCCGACGTCTTCCTTCGCCACGCCGAAGACCTCGGCCCGCCGCAGGGTGCGCTCGGCCCAGGCCCGGTGGGGCTTCACTTCGTTCATCTTGTTCGTGTACGCGGAGCGCATGACTCCACCGCCTCCCCGCTCCGGCCGCAGGATGTCCTGTGCATCGCTGAACTCCTCGTGGCTGACCACGGACAGTGCGTGGACGGGCGCGACGTGCGACGGGTGGATGCAGGTCTTGCCGAGCAGCCCGTTGGCCCGGTCGAGCTCGATCTCCCGCAGCAGCCCGTCCAGGTCGTGCTCGATCAGCTCCGTGCGCAGCTCCTCGGCCCGGCCCTCCAGGAAGGGGCTGCGGCGCAGCTGCGGCTTGAACATGCGCTCCTGAAGTCGGAAGTACTCCCACACCGGGCCGGTGATGGTGAAACCGGTGCCGTCCGCCCGGCCCAGCACATTGACCACGTCGGCGATGACCGCGGCGACGAGCTGCACGTCGTACGCCGTCATGTCGGGCGCCCTGCGCAGTCCGTACGCCGAGCAGAAGTCGGTGACCCCGAGCCGCAGTGCGAGCACCCGGTCCCGGTACCTGTCAACGGTACGGGCGATTCCCTGCAGCGTCGCGCCGCGGGACTCCAGATGCAGCAGCTCCGGGGATTCGAGGACGGGCATCGCGAAGAGCCGCTGGCTCCTGGCCGTCTCGGCCTTGGTGAGTGCCTCCATGAACGGCACACCACGCTCTTCGGTGAACTTCGGAAGTACAAAACCGGACAACAATCCGGCGGAGCTGCCGAGCCGGTTCACCAGGTCCGTTATCTGCTCCGGCTCACGGACCCGGATGAAGAGCAGGGGCACCTCGACGCCGCGCGCCGCGAGGTCGGCGAACTGCCTGACCAGGTTCTCCTCGGCCGCCGTCACCTCGGAGTCGTCGATCGAATCCTCAAGGCACAGCACCATCGAGACGACACCGCGCCCGGCCTGTTTGATGATGTCGTCCGCGAGCCGCGGCCGGGTGGCCGGGGAGTAAAGGGTGGCGCCCAGGGCAGCCGAAAGCATGCCGGCGGGCGAGCCCGCATCGAATTCGGCCGGCTCCCGGTGGAACAGGCCCTTCCGCGCAGCGGGCGAGATGTGCCCGAAATGACGCATGTGATTCCCCCGAACTGCCTGACCGGCCCGACAACGTATGGCCGGTAATAGTACGTACGGACTGGTGTCGGCAGTTCCCTGCGTGCATGAATTTCGGGTAACTCGTCCATTTCCCGACGGTTCCACAGAGCGCGGACGGCGTGGTTCCGACGCACTGCCGAGACATGGGTTGTGACCCCCGCGTTGTCTGCGCGGGCTGCCAGCAGGCAGGATGACCGCCATGACGCACGCGATGCTGAAGGGCTCGAACGTCCCCCTCGACACCACGGCCGTACGGGCCGTGCTGCGCTGGACCCCGGGCGCCGGGGTCCCCGATGTGGACGCTTCGGCCCTGCTTCTCGGCACCGGTGGCCGTGTGCGCTCCGACGAGGACTTCGTCTTCTACAACCAGCCCAGGCACCCCTCCGGCCTGGTACGACGGCTGCCGAAGCGCAGTGTCGCCGAGGGGCTGACCGACACCATCGAGGCCGACCTGGGCGCGCTCGACCCCTCCGTCGAGCAGGTGGTCATCGCCGCGTCCTCGGACGGCGCGGCCTTCCAGCAGGTCCGCGATCTGCGCATCCTGCTGTACGACGCGGGCTCGGCGGGCGGGGATCCGCTCGCCGTGTTCGATGTGCGGCCGGAGACCGGCGAGGAGACCGCGATCATCTGCGGCGAGCTCTACCGGCGTGGCGATGGCTGGAAATTCAGGGCGGTCGGCCAGGGCTACCCGACGGGTCTGGTGGGTCTCGCGACCGCGTTCGGTATCTCGGTCGACGAGGCGGAGGCCGCGGCCGAACCCGATGCGGTCGCATCGTCGAGCCCTTCGCCCGCCTCGGCGCCGGTCACCGGGCCGGCTGCCGCACCGCCCGCCCCCGTGTTTCCCCCCGCCCCGGCGCCCGGCCCCGACCCGCAGGCCACGGTCCAGCACCAGCAGCCCGCGTACGGCTACCCGCAGCCGACAGCGGTTGCAGCGCCCGTCCCGGCTCCCCAGCCGGCCTATGGCTATCCGCAGCCGGCCTCCGCACAGCCTGCGTACGGCTATCCGCAGCCCGCGGCGGCCGCACAGCCCGCCCCGGACCCGAATTTCGTCCTGCCGCCGCAGGGCCCGCAGTTCGTCCGGTCCTGACCGGCCCGGCGCCGCGGGCCGGATCCGGGTCCGAGGACCGGCGATCGGTCTCAGCCGGGACTCAGGGCCGGCACTCGGGTCTCAGGCCCGGGAGTCGAGCACAGGCGGCCTCAGGCCCGTGACTTGTAGCCGCGGCCCCACTGCATCCCCCAGCCGTACAGCCGGTCCAGCTCCGACTGGAAGCCGTAGACGAATTTCACCTCGCGCCGCACGATCAGCTCGTCCTTGACGTTCTCGACGGTGAACACGGCGCACGAGCGGGCCTGCGGGGCCCTCTCGTCGAGCTCGATCTCGATCCGCGGCCCGTTGCCCGGGTAGAGCGTCACCTTGGCGTGCGTACGGTCGAAGGCCGGCGTCTGGTCGTAGATGTAGACGAAGAACAGCAGCCGCTTGATCTGGTCCCGCTGATCGAGGTTGACGTACACGGTCTCCCCCGACGGCGCCCCGAAGCGGTCGTCCCCGCTGAGCCTGATGTACGGCGGCCCGTTCAGGTCGCCGATCAGGTTGCCCAGCGGCTGCACGACGCCCTTGGTGCCGTCCTTCAGCTCGTACATGCAGCCCAGGTCCAGGTCGACGTTGACCACGCCCTGGGTGTGCGCCTGGACGACATCGGGCTGGAAGAGCTTGAACGGCCGCAGCAGCCGGCCGCTCTGCCGCGATCGGCCCTCGATGTCGGACGTACGCATCCGCCAGGAGAGATTGACCCGGAGGTTGCCGGTCAGCGCGCCCTGTTTGGTCAGCGAGACCGTGGCGTGCCGCTTGGAGAGCACGATGGAGTTGGTGGCCGCGTTGCCCGACTCGAACTGCGCTTCTCGCCTCGGCCACAGGCCGTCCCAGAACGCCATCCCCAACCCCCACGCATCTCGGTACTGCCCGGCCCCGCGCGCATCACTGCGGGGCGGCCCCCGGGCCGGCTCCGGGTGTCCCCGGAGAACCGTCGCCGTGCGGACCGCCCCGCTGAGAGCGTTCCTCAATCCCTACCGGGTCACACCCCGGACGGGACTTCCGCCTTGGAGCCCGAGTTGTCGCCGCCGCCTCCGGCCTCCAGCGCCTTGTTGCGCCGGACCGAGGACCAGAAGGACCAGGCGATCAGCACGACGCCGACGAGGCCGGTGATGATCTCGTTGATCTGGTACTGGATGGTGACGAGCAGGATGACGGACAGCGCACCGATGGCGTAGTGCGCGCCGTGCTCCAGGTAGACGTAGTCGTCGAGGGTGCCCTGACGGACCAGGTAGACCGTGAGCGACCGGACGTACATGGCGCCGATACCGAGGCCGAGGGCCATCAGCACGATGTTGTTGGTGATGGCGAAGGCGCCGATGACGCCGTCGAACGAGAAGGACGCGTCGAGTACCTCGAGGTAGAGGAACATGAAGAACGCGGCCTTGCCGGAGAGGACCACCGCGGAGAGCTTCTTGCCGCTCTTCCTGGCCTCTTCCTCGGCCTCGTGCTCGCGCTCCTCCTCTTCCTCGAGCTTGTTCTCGAAGTAGCTGGAGAGACCGCCGACGATGAGGTACGTGATCAGGCCCGCGACACCCGCGAGCAGAACGGTCTCCGCCTTGTTCGCGTGACCGCCGCCGTGCTGGTGCGCCTGGGTCGCGAAGGTCACGGCCGAGATCAGCAGCACGATGAGCGCGATGCAGACCGACAGCATGTCGACCTTGCCGAGCTTGGCGAGCGGACGCTCGATCCAGCGCAGCCACTGGATGTCACGCTCCTCGAAGATGAAGTCGAGGAAGATCATCAGCAGGAACATGCCACCGAAGGATGCGATCGCCGGGTGGGCGTCCGTGACCAGTTCCTGATAGCGGTCGGGCTGGTTGAACGAGAGATCGACCGCCTCGATGGGCCCCAGCTTGGCGGTGATGGCCACGATCACGACAGGGAAGACCAGCCGCATACCGAAGACCGCGATGAGGATGCCGACCGTGAGGAAGATCTTCTGCCAGAAGGCACTCATCTTCTTCAGGATTCCGGCGTTGACTACCGCATTGTCGAAGGACAGCGAGATCTCGAGGACGGAAAGGATCGCGACCACCCCGAGGGCCTCCCACCCCCCGTAGAACACCGCTGCGACCAGGCCGAGCGCGGTAATCGCGAACGACCAGCCGAAGGTTTTCAGAAGCACTGGCTACCCCATCGTGTATGTAACGGGTCTCCCCCGGGTGTGTGCGGGGCTCCCCCGCGCCGTGCGCGGCTTTACGAAACGTTGACCCCGAAGTCTAGAGCGATGCCTCGCAGCCCCGACGCGTACCCCTGACCCACCGCACGGAACTTCCATTCGCCGTTGTACCGGTAGAGCTCGCCGAAGATCATCGCGGTCTCCGTCGAGGCGTCCTCACTGAGGTCGTAGCGCGCGAGTTCCTGGCCGTCCGCCTGGTTCACCACACGGATGAACGCATTGCTGACCTGGCCGAAGGTCTGCCCGCGGTTGTCTGCCTCATGGATGGAGACCGGAAAAACGATCTTGTCGCAGTGGGCGGGCACCTGAGTGAGGTTCACGATGATCGACTCGTCGTCGCCCTCGCCCTCACCGGTGAGATTGTCGCCCGTGTGCTCCACGGAGCCGTCGGGGCTCGTGAGGTTGTTGTAGAAGACGAACCACTCGTCGCCCAGCACCCGGCCCGACTGGCACAGCAGAGCGCTGGCGTCGAGGTCGAAGTCGGCTCCGGTGGTGGATCGCGCGTCCCAGCCGAGGCCGACGAGCACCTGGGTGAGGTTGGGTGCGGCCTTGGAGAGGGAGACATTGCCTCCCTTGGCGAGCGTGACGCCCATGGTGTGTGTCCTCCCCGAGTCGATGAACCGTCTGTCAGTGACCGTCTATCGATGAACCGACCGTCGACGGACCGTCTGTTGTGCGCGTCCGGCGCCGCACTGGGTGCGGCGCCGGACGGGGACGTGCTGGACGTGGCCCGGGCGGTGCCTTCGCAGGCGCCGCCCGGTCACGCCTTCTGGGCCGTGCTCAGACGTTGACGCCGAAGTCCTGCGCGATGCCGCGCAGACCCGAGGCGTAACCCTGACCGATGGCACGGAACTTCCACTCCGCACCGTTGCGGTACAGCTCGCCGAAGACCATGGCGGTCTCCGTCGAGGCGTCCTCGCTCAGGTCGTACCGCGCGAGCTCGCTGTTGTCGGCCTGGTTGACCACGCGGATGTACGCGTTGCGCACCTGGCCGAAGCTCTGCTGGCGGGACTCGGCCTCATAGATCGAGACCGGGAAGACGATCTTGTCGACATCGGCCGGAACGCCGGCCAGATTCACCTTGATGACCTCGTCGTCGCCCTCGCCCTCACCGGTGAGGTTGTCACCGGTGTGCTCGACGGAGCCGTCGGGGCTCTTGAGGTTGTTGAAGAAGACGAAATTCCCGTCGTTGCCGACCTTGCCCGCCGCGTTCGTCAGCAGGGCGCTGGCGTCGAGGTCGAAGTCTCCGCCGGTGGTGGTACGGGCATCCCAGCCGAGACCGACGATGACCGCGGTCAGGTTGGGCGCGGCCTTGGTCAGCGAGACGTTGCCGCCCTTGCTGAGGCTGACTCCCACGAGTCCTCCCATTGGTTTCATTAGAGGCCGACAGGTGCCGGCGCCTCCATCGTGCGTTGGCATCGGATCAACGAGTGGATCCTAGTGACCGGTTCCCGGCCAAAACAGGCTTTTGGCCGGGAGGCCGGGAGATCGCCCGGATCGTCGCCGGAAGATCCGCCGGATCCGGATCAGATCGCGTCGAGGGCCTTGATGTAGTCGTTGAGGTCGCGCGCGTCGGGCAGGCCGTTGACGACGGTCCAGCGCACCTCGCCCTCCTTGTCGATGATGAAGGTGCCGCGCACCGCACAGCCCTTCTCCTCGTCGAAGACGCCGTAGGCCCGCGAGGTCTCGCCGTGCGGCCAGAAGTCCGAGACCAGCGGGTACTCGAGGCCCTCCTGCTCGGCGAAGACACGGAGGGTGTGGATGGAGTCGTTGGAGACGGCGAGGAGCTGCGTGTCGTCGTTCTCGAACTTCGGCAGTTCGTCGCGCAGGGCGCAGAGCTCACCCGTGCACACGCCGGTGAAGGCGAACGGGTAGAACAGCAGGACCACGTTCTTCTCGCCGCGGAAGTCGGAGAGCTTCACGGTCCGGCCGTGGTTGTCCTTGAGCTCGAAATCCGGGGCCTTGGTGCCGACCTCGATCGCCATGGATACGCGTCCCTTCACTGCTTCACCGGGCTGGGCTGTCCGGGTGGACTCCCACCCTACGCAGAGCCCACCCGCAGGCCCCTCGGCGCGCCACACGCCACCCACGTACCGGTGCCTGCGGGCCCGCTCCCGGGCATACGAAGACCCCCGCCGGTGCACGACCGGCGGGGGCCTCGTGGTGAGTGCGGTTCAGCGCTTGGCTTTGGCCGACTTCGGGGTGACAAGACGGCTGCCCGTCCAGTCCTTGCCCGCATTGATGCTCTTGGTCTGGGAAAGACCGGCTGTCTGTGCAGCCTCGTTGATGTCGCTCGGTTCGACGTATCCCTCGCGGCCGGTCTTCGGCGTCATCAGCCAGACCGCACCGCCGTCCTCGATCAGACCAATGGCATCCACCAGCGCGTCCGTAAGGTCGCCGTCCTCGTCGCGGAACCAGAGCAGAACGACGTCAGCGACGTCGTCGTAGTCCTCATCGACGAGTTCCTGGCCGGTAGTGGCCTCAATGCCCTCACGGAGCTCCTGCTCGACGTCGTCGTCGTAGCCGATCTCCTGGACCACCTGTCCGGGCTCGAACCCCAGCCGTGCAGCCGAGTTGGTCCGTTCCTCCGCGTGGTCCGCGGTCGCGCTCACGGGTTGCCTCCTGATCATGTTTCGGAAAATGCTTCAGCCACGCGCGTGCGCGGGGCGTTGGCCGTAGTCCACACGGGCGCGGCGGATCGCGCAAGTACCCAGCGTGCGAGACCGCCTAAACGGTGACGTTCCCTGCCACGTCGCCGCACGATCGGCATGTCCCTTGCGGGGCCCGGCGCTGCCGTCCACACCCTTTACGTGCTTGAACAGCATTACGTCCTTGAACAGCTTATGCCGTTTCGGTCCGCCAATCGGAGTCGAACAGCCTTTGGGAACGCTTGGACGGGTTGGGCGTATGGTTGCGGTTTGGTCCCACCCGTCTGCCGGACCCTCCTCGCGTACCGGACGTGATGTCTCACAACCTGACGGTTACCCCTGGGTAGAGATGACGTTTGCGTCCTCGCGGTACACGATGGTGATGACGTACATGCATACATCCCGGGGGCATGCCTCCCGTTATCAGGCCCCGTAGAGCACCACCGAACAGCGAAGGAACAGCGTGGCTTCCGGATCCGATCGCAACCCGATCATCATTGGCGGCCTTCCGAGCCAGGTCCCGGACTTCGATCCCGAAGAAACCCAGGAATGGCTCGACTCCCTCGACGCCGCCGTCGACGAGCGCGGGCGTGAGCGGGCCCGCTACCTGATGCTCCGGCTCATCGAGCGCGCGCGCGAGAAGCGTGTCGCCGTGCCGGAGATGCGCAGCACGGACTACGTGAACACGATCGCCACGAAGGACGAGCCGTTCTTCCCCGGCGACGAGGAGATCGAGCGCAAGGTCCTCAACGCGACGCGCTGGAACGCGGCCGTGATGGTGTCGCGCGCCCAGCGCCCGGGGATCGGCGTCGGCGGCCACATCGCCACGTTCGCCTCCTCCGCCTCGCTGTACGACGTGGGCTTCAACCACTTCTTCCGGGGCAAGGACGACGGCCTCGGCGGCGACCAGATCTTCTTCCAGGGGCATGCCTCCCCCGGTATCTACGCCCGCGCATTCCTCCTCGACCGGCTGAGCGAGGCGCAGCTCGACGCCTTCCGCCAGGAGAAGTCGAAGGCGCCGAACGGCCTGTCCAGCTACCCGCACCCGCGGCTGATGCCGGACTTCTGGGAGTTCCCGACCGTCTCGATGGGCCTCGGTCCGCTGGGCGCGATCTACCAGGCCCGGATGAACCGGTACATGGAGGCGCGCGGCATCGCCGACACCTCCCAGTCGCACGTCTGGGCGTACCTCGGCGACGGCGAGATGGACGAGCCCGAGTCGCTCGGCCAGCTCTCCATCGCCGCCCGTGAGGGCCTGGACAACCTGACCTTCGTGGTCAACTGCAACCTGCAGCGCCTCGACGGCCCGGTGCGCGGCAACGGCAAGATCATCCAGGAGCTGGAGTCGCAGTTCCGCGGGGCCGGCTGGAATGTCATCAAGCTGGTCTGGGACCGCTCCTGGGACCCGCTGCTGGCGCAGGACCGCACGGGCATCCTGGTCAACAAGCTGAACACCACGCCGGACGGCCAGTTCCAGACGTACGCCACCGAGTCCGGCTCGTACATCCGTGAGCACTTCTTCGGGGACGACCCGCGGCTGCGCGACATGGTCAAGGACATGACCGACGACCAGATCCTGCACCTGGGCCGCGGCGGTCACGACCACAAGAAGGTCTACGCGGCGTACGCGGCGGCCAAGGCCCACAAGGGCCAGCCGACGGTGATCCTCGCGCAGACGGTCAAGGGCTGGACGCTCGGACCGAACTTCGAGGGCCGCAACGCGACCCACCAGATGAAGAAGCTCACGGTCGAGGACCTCAAGCGGTTCCGCGACCGGCTGCACATCCCGATCACGGACAAGCAGCTGGACGAGGGCTACCCGCCGTACTACCACCCGGGCCGCGACTCGGAAGAGATCCAGTACATGCACGACCGCCGCAAGGGTCTGGGCGGCTATGTCCCGACCCGTGTGGTGCGCGCGAAGCCGCTGGTCCTGCCCGAGGACAAGACGTACGCGACCGCGAAGAAGGGTTCGGGCCAGCAGTCGATCGCCACGACCATGGCGTTCGTCCGCATCCTGAAGGACCTCATGCGGGACAAGGAGATCGGCAAGCGTTTCGTGCTGATCGCGCCCGACGAGTACCGCACCTTCGGTATGGACGCGTTCTTCCCGAGCGCGAAGATCTACAACCCGCTGGGTCAGCAGTACGAGGCGGTGGACCGCGATCTGCTGCTCGCGTACAAGGAGTCGCCGACCGGTCAGATGCTGCACGACGGCATCTCCGAGGCCGGCTGCACGGCGTCGCTGATCGCCGCGGGTTCGGCGTACGCCACGCACGGCGAGCCGCTGATCCCGGTGTACGTCTTCTACTCGATGTTCGGTTTCCAGCGCACCGGTGACCAGTTCTGGCAGATGGCCGACCAGCTCGCGCGCGGCTTCGTACTGGGTGCGACCGCGGGCCGCACGACGCTGACCGGTGAGGGTCTGCAGCACGCGGACGGCCACTCGCAGCTGCTCGCCTCGACGAACCCGGGCTGTGTCGCGTACGACCCGGCCTTCGGGTACGAGATCGCGCACATCGTCAAGGACGGTCTGCGCCGGATGTACGGCGAGAACAGCGAGGACGTCTTCTACTACCTCACCGTCTACAACGAGCCGATCCAGCACCCGGCCGAGCCGGAGAACGTGGACGTCGAGGGCATCCTCAAGGGCGTCTACCGCTTCAAGAGTGGCGAGCGGGGCATGATCCCGGCCCAGATCATGGCGTCCGGTGTGGCGGTCCCGTGGGCGGTCGAGGCGCAGCAGATCCTCGCCGACGAGTGGAACGTCAAGGCGGACGTCTGGTCGGCGACCTCCTGGAACGAGCTGCGCCGCGAGGCCGTGGACGTGGAGCGGTACAACCTGCTGCACCCGGAGGAGGAGCTGCGTGTCCCGTACGTCACGCAGAAGCTCTCCGGCTCCGAGGGCCCGTTCGTGGCGGTCTCGGACTGGATGCGTTCCGTGCCGGACCAGATCGCACGCTGGGTGCCCGGCGCGTACCAGTCGCTGGGTGCGGACGGCTTCGGCTTCGCCGACACCCGTGGCGCGGCCCGCCGGTTCTTCCACATCGACGCCCAGTCGATCGTCCTCGCGGTGCTCACCGAGCTCGCGAAGGAGGGCCGGATCGACCGTTCGGTACTGAAGACGGCGATCGACCGGTACGAGCTCCTGGATGTGGCCGCGGCCGATCCCGGCGCGGCCGGCGGCGACGCGTAGGCTCAACCGGCGGACGAGCTGAGTCGAAGGGCGGCGGACCTCTTGGTCCGCCGCCCTTCGGCGTTCCCCGGTCGGCTCCTCGGTCAGTTCTCCCAGATCTTGAATGCCCTGACCTGGTACGGGGACTGCGGCACCCAGGTCCCGCCGCCCGGATACGTCTCGAACTCGCCGGTCTCGGCGCACTCCGCGGATTGGTAGGTGGTGACGGGACGGCCGGTGCGGTTGGCGAGCGCCTGGGCCTTGCTGCCCGGCGGCAGCGGGACACAGCTCTCGATGCCGGTGTCCGACAGTTCATGGATCTGCCGGGCGCCGGTGAAGTCCGGCTTCGCCCAGAGGCAGAGCTGACCGCTCCCGCATGTCCCGAGGCGGACCGGCGCCGCGTGCGCGGCCGGTGCGGTCTGTGACGCCGAAGCGGCCGGTGGGATCAGGGCGGTGGCGGTCAGTACGGCGGCAAGGACGGTCGTACGCATATCAATCAACCCCCGTGCTGGTGTGGATCAGTTGCACGCACCCTGACCTGCGCGGCAGCTTCACCGGAAGGGGCTCCGGGCCACACCACCCGGATAGGCGACAGCCCCGCCGGAGAGGTCCGGCGGGGCTGCCGTATGCGCTGTGTTGACGCTCGGGCGTCATCGGCGCGAGGGGCCGACGACGACCGGCGGCGGGGTCAGATGTGGCCTGCGCCCGCGCCTGCCTCGACGTTCTCACCGCGCTTGGTGAGCGTGGCGACCAGCGCCGCGCCCACCGCGACGATGCCGGCGACCATGAACGCGGTGCTCATGCCGGACACGAACGTGTCATGTGCGACGCTCGTGATCTTCTCCACGACCGGCGCGGGCACGCCGGATCCCACCGGCGGAATGCCGACCTCGACGGCCGAGGACGCCTGGTCCAGCTGCTGGGGCGAGAGCGGCGGAAGCTTCGCGTCCGCCCAGTTGCCGGCGAGGTGGGAGTCGACCTGGGAAGCCATGACCGCGCCCAGCACCGCCGTACCGAGACTGCCGCCGACCTGCATGGAGGCCTGCTGCAGACCGCCCGCGACACCGGAGAGCTCCATCGGGGCGTTGCCCACGATGACCTCGGTGGCGCCGACCATCACCGGGGCGAGGCCGAGGCCGAGCAGACCGAACCAGATGGACATCGTCGCCGTGCCGGTGCCGGTGTCCAGCTGCGACATCCCGAACATGGCGACCGCGGTGCACACCATGCCGCCGACGAGCGGGACGCGCGGGCCGAACTTGGTGATCAGCACGCCCGCGAGCGGGGAGCCGACGATCATCATGCCGGTCAGCGGCAGCAGGTGCAGACCCGCGTCGACGGCCTTCATGCCGTGCACGTTCTGCAGGTAGAAGGTGACGAAGAACAGTCCGCCCAGGAAGGCGAATGCCATCAGCACCATCAGGACCACACCCGCGGACAGCGCCACCGAGCGGAACATGGCCAGCGGGACCAGCGGTTCCCTGACGTTCTTCTGCGAGAAGGCGAACACCGCGAACAGGCCCACGGCGGCCACCAGGAAGGCGACCGTCTTGAAGTCGCCCCAGCCCCATTCGGCACCCTTGATGAGGGCCCAGATCAGGCAGAACATCGCCTGCGACAGCAGCACGATGCCGCCGATGTCGAAGGAGCGCGGGGCGTTCTCGGCCCGGTGGTCCTTGAGGATCACCACGCCGAGCAGGAGTGCGATCACACCGACCGGCACGTTGATGAAGAAGACGGACTGCCAGCTGACGTGCTCGACGAGCACACCGCCGAGAATCGGGCCGCCCGCGGTCGAGGCGCCGATGACCATGCCCCAGATACCGATGGCCATGTTCAGTTTCTCGGCCGGGAAGGTGGCGCGCAGCAGGCCGAGCGCGGCCGGCATCAGCAGGGCTCCGAAGAGGCCCTGCAGCACCCGGAACGTGATCACCAGGGCCACACTGCTGGAGAGGCCGATGGCCCCCGAGGCCGCGGCGAAGCCCACGACCCCGATCAGGAAGGTCTGGCGGTGGCCGAACCGGTCACCGAGCTTGCCCGCGGTGATCAGGGAGACCGCGAGTGCGAGCATGTAGCCATTGGTGATCCACTGGACCTGGGCGAGCGAGGCGCCCAGGTCCTGCTGGATGGCGGGGTTGGCGATCGCGACGATCGTGCCGTCGAGCGCGACCATCATCACGCCGATGGCCACGGAGAAGAGCGTCAGCCAGGGGTGGCCGCGCAGCCCCTTGGCCGGGGCGGGAGCGAGGGTGTCCTGCGGCTCCCGCGACGCCTTTTCTACGGTGGTCTGACTAGTCATGCCCGGGAGATTAGTGTCAGTCACTGACAGTTGACAAACTGTTTCACAAGTCGGTAACTGTCTCGTAGCTCACAGGTTCACCAAGTCGGACAAAATACCAGAAAGAGGACCAGTTCAGTGACCGACGGGCAGCGAGCCGTGGAGCACCCGACCGGGCTGCGCGAGCGCAAGAAGCGACGCACCCGGGACGCCTTGCTGCACGCCGCTCTCGAGCTCTTCACCACCCAGGGGTACGAGGAGACCACCGTCGACGAGATCGTCGACGCCGTCGACGTCTCCCAGCGCACCTTCTTCCGCTACTTCGCCAGCAAGGAGGAGACCGCCTTCGCCGTCCAGGAGATGGTGGAGTCGCGCTTCCTCTCGGAGCTGCGCCGACGACCCGCCGCGGAAAGTCCGTTCGAAGCCATGCGCAGCGCGGTGCTGTGCGCATGGAACAGCATCGGCGAGGCGATCGAGGAACTCGTCACGGTCGAACTCCACATGCGTACGTACCGGATGATCGAGTCGACCCCCTCCCTGCTCGCGGCCCATCTGCGGCGCAGCATCGATCTGGAGAACCAGATCGCCGAGGTGATCGCCGCACGCGAGGGTCTCGACATCGCGACGGACCCGCGGCCGCGGGTCGCCGTCGCCGCATTCTCCGGCGTGATGCGGGTGACCGGGCAGCTGTGGGGGCAGGGGCGGGACACCAGCGTCGACTCACTGCGGACGCTGACCGAGACCTACCTGGACCACCTCGGAGCGGCGCTCGCGGGGAACTGGCGCACACCGGTCGAACGGACGGCCGAGACAACTCACACCTCCGCCGGGTAGTTCCGCACCCGAATGTGCCGAACACCTCAAAGGGGAACATGACGGACTTCACAACAGCCTTGCCAGGACTGCCACATGGAGCGTCCGCCAGGCGTGGGAGTTCGCCGGAGCGTGCGCGAGGCGCGCACGGAGCGTAAGGAGGCGCCCCTCCAATTCCCCATCGACGAGTGATGTGCGTCACCCGCTTCACAGCTGCCGTCGCGCGTCTCCTAATGTGGGCGGCAGTGACTTCCTTCGACTCCTCCCCCACGCTCACCGCATGGCGCGCACTTCTCGCCGTCGCGGTCGTGTTTGTGATGCTGGCGACCACAGGCTGGACCGCCGTACGTCACCAACGCTCCGACGAGCCACGCGACATCGCACTCTCGTCCTGGGCGCGGGGCCGGATAGCGGGTCACCCCCTGCCGGACGTCGATGCGTCCCCGTACCGGCTGGCCCAGTTCTTCGCCTCGCTCACCGCCGCGCAGCGCACCGCTCTCGCCGACAAGTACCCCTTGGTCGTCGGCAATCTGAACGGCGCGCCGGTCACCCTGCGCTACCACGCCAACCGGCGGGCCCTGGTGCAGGCGCGGGCGGTCGAGCAGCAGCGCATGCACGACGTCCGGCTCTCCCCCGACGGCCGCAGCGACGCGTTCCGCCGGATGGAGCGCTTCCAGTCGATGCTTGCCCACGGTCGGCACTTCCTGGCGTTCGACCCGTCCGGGAAGGGCCACGCCGCCGAGGTGTTCGGCGACCTCGACGAGGCCGAGCGGGTCTCGCTGGTCGTGCCCGGTGTCGACACCAGCCTGCTGACGCTGGAGCGGACCGGGCCCAAGGTCAACGCCGCACCCGTCGGCATGGCGAAGTCGCTGTACGCGGCGGAGCGCGCCGCGAGCCCCGGCACCCGGACCGCGGTCATCGCCTGGGCGGACTACACCGCGCCCGCCGGCATCGGCATGGACGCGGCCCTGGGGAACCTCGCCGAGCGTGGGGCCGTCCGGCTCACCGCACTGGTCGACGCCCTGCCCGGCACGTCGAAGATCTCGCTGTTCTGCCACAGCTACGGCTCCGTGCTGTGCGGTGTCGCCGCAAACGAACTGCCGTCCAGGGTCGCCGACATCGCGGTCGCGGGCAGCCCCGGCATGCGGGCGAAGAGCGCCGCCCAACTGCACACCACGGCCGATGTCTGGGCGATGCGGGACCGCGACGACTGGATCCAGGACGTACCGAACATGGAGGTCGGCGGGCTCGGCCACGGCGCCGATCCGGTGGACCGCGGCTTCGGTGCGCGCGTCGTCTCGGCGGGCGACGCGATCGGGCACAGCGGCTATTTCGAGCCGGGCACCGAGAGCCTCAGCAACTTCGCCGCCATCGGCGTCGGCGCATACGGTTCGGTGACCTGTGCGAGCGCCGACAGCGCCTGCCGCGACGGAATTTCCGGCGCCGAGGTCGTCTGACGCGCGTAGAGCACCGCAGCCGCCGGTGAATTGCGGTCCGCTCGGAGGGGGGACGTGCGGACGAGTGCCGCATACGATGAGGCACATGGGTGATGTGCTGGCCGGAATTCATGCCACCTGGGAGTTCGACACCGACTCCGTGCTCATCCGCTTCGAACGGGGAATCCGCACGCCGAAGCTCTTCCAGAGCCTGCGTGAACGCCGCATTCCGCACGCGGCGTTGTCGTCGGTGACACTGACCCCGGGCAAGCGAGGCACGGTGGTTCTGCATGCGGTGCCGAGACCCGGTGCCGATCCACTGCTGGAGGCCGCGGCCGGGCAGCTGAAGGACGGCAGCGATCCGTACCGGCTGGTGCTGCCCGCAGAACGCGAGACACTCGCCGAGTACTACGCGGACGAGCTGCGCGCGCTGCTCGGCCCGGACGCGGCGGAGCCCGCCGAAAGGTTCCTGGTCGCGGCCCCCGAGGCGCCGATGCACTTCAAGGCGTACGACGGCAGGGCCAGCTTCGACGGGGACCGGATCTCTTTCCGGTGGTTCTGGACGGGTGCCTCCACGGCGAAGTGGAAGGCGGGCGACCAGACGTTCCCGGTCAGCGAGCTGAGCGGGGTCGAGTGGCGCTCGCCGGAGGCCTTCGACGGCTATCTGCGACTGGTGCCACGAGGCGCTCGGAACACGGACGCCGGGGCGGGCACGGGCCTGTCTCCCGTTACGGGCAACGGTGCGGCGGTGCTCCGTACGGACACTGCGCCGGCCGGTCCGCAGCCATCGGCCCCACGGCCCACCCAGGCCGATCAGGACCCGGCTGCGGTGATCTTCGGGCTCGGCTACGGCCCGGTGCACGAGTCGCTGCCGTTCGCCGCCGCCGTACTGGAGTCCGTGCGCAGGAAACAGTCCACGCCCGTCGCCGTGCCGGCGAGTGCGGTGCGGCGCGATCCGGCGGACATCGCCGAGCGGATCCGTCACCTCGGGGAGCTGCACCAGGCGGGTCTGGTGACGGACGACGAGTTCCGTGCCAAGAAGGCACAGCTGCTCGCGGAGTTGTAGCCGGACGGACGGGAGAGAACCAGCCCGTCCGGCACTTACGGAGAGAACGGGGCCGGGGCGCCCCGGCCCCCCCGGAACGGCTACTCGCGCGCCGCCGACGTCGAGCTCATGTCCGGGTAGCGGTCGCCCGCCACCTGGCCGGCGATCGGCTCCAGCACGGCCAGCTCCTCCGGCGTGAGGGTGAGCCGGGTCGCCCCGACGTTCTCCAGCAGCCGGCTGCGCTTGCGCGTGCCGGGGATCGGAACCACGGTCAGACCGTGCACCTCGGCGCGCTGCTGCACCCAGGCGAGCGCCACCTGCGCGGCCGTCGCCCCGTGCGCCGCCGCGATCTTGTGGACCGGTTCCAGGAGCGCGGCGTTCGTCCTCGCGTTCTCGCCGGTGAAGCGGGGCTGGTACTGGCGGAAGTCGCCCTTGGACAGGTCCTTGGCGGCGTCGGCGAACGCCCCGGTCAGGAAACCGCGGCCGAGCGGCGAGTAGGGCACGAAGGTGACCCCGAGTTCGACCGCCGCGGACACGGCGCTGCGCTCGACGTCCCGGCTGAAGAGCGACCACTCCGACTGCAGGGCGGCGATCGGGTGCACCGCGTACGCCTCGCGCAGCTCCGCGCCGGTCACCTCGCTCAGCCCGAGCTGCTTGACCTTGCCCTGCTGCACGAGCTCGGCCATCGCGCCGACGGACTCGGCCAGCGGCACGGAGGGGTCGCGACGGTGCATGTAGTACAGGTCGATGACGTCGGTGTTCAGTCGGCGCAGGCTGTCCTCGACGGCCTGGCGGATGTACGCGGGGTCGTTGCGCACCGCCCGGTACTGCGGGTCGTCGTCCTTGCGCTCTATGGCGAACTTCGTGGCGAGCGTGATCTCGTCCCGGTGCGCCCCGACGAACGGGGCGAGGAACGTCTCGTTGGCACCGCTGCCGTAGATGTCCGCGGTGTCGAAGAGCGTGACGCCCGCCTCCAGTGCGGCCTCCAGCGTGTCCCGGGCGGCGGCTTCGTCGGTGTCCCCGTAGAACTCGCTCATACCCATGCAGCCGAGTCCCTGCACGCCCACCTGCGGGCCGCCGTTGCCGAGCTCCACAGTTGCGATCTTGTTGTCGGTCATCAGGTTCAAGGCCTTTCCGACGCCCGCCGGGCGCCCGCATAAAAGTCGATCTTGTAATCGAGGACGGCCAGGGTGTCCTGGAGCTCCGCGATCCGCGTCTTCACATCACGGCGGGTCGCCTCCAGCAGCTCCTGCCGCTCCTCGAAGGTGTGCTCGCCCTCCCGCAGCAGCTCCGCGTACCGGACCATGTGGGCGACCGGCATCCCGGTCAGCCGCAGCTTGCCCACGAAGGCCAGCCAGTCCAGATCGCGATTGGTGAACCGGCGCTGGCCGGTGTGCGACCGGTCGACGTGCGGCATCAGGCCGATCCGCTCGTACCAGCGCAGGGTGTGTGCGGTGAGCCCGGTGAAGGCCGCGACCTCGCTGATGGTGTAGCGGTCCTGGCCCTCGGGGCGTGGATGCGCCCGTGGAGCGGATGCACAGGCGTCGGTCGTCGCGGTAGTGCTCTCCATCACCGTCATGGCCTCCACGCTAGAACCTTGGAGTGCACTCGAAGCAAGCGCCATCAGCGACAGGTTTTCCGGCCACCGGCCGGATGACGGGTGTTCGGCGGCAGGTCTTAGTCTCGTAGTCATGCAGAGCCTGGCGATGATAGAGAACTGGCCCGTCCCCACCGCGGCGGCCGCCGTCGTACGAGCGGACGGCACCGTCGTCGGCAGTCACGGGCCGACCGCGCACCGCTTCCCGCTCGCCTCCGTCACCAAGCCGATAGCCGCCTATGCCGCGCTCGTGGCGTACGAGGAAGGCGCGGTGGAGCTCGACGAACCGGCCGGACCCGAGGGTTCCACCGTCCGGCATCTGCTCGCGCACACCAGCGGGCTCGCCTTCGACGAACACCGGGTGACGGCCGCTCCCGGCACCCGGCGGCTCTACTCCAACGCGGGCTTCGAGGTGCTCGGCGACCACATCGCCAAGGCCACCGACATCCCGTTCCCCGAGTATGTGCGCCAGGCGGTCCTGGAGCCGCTGGGCATGGCATCGACGACGATGGACGGCTCGCCCGCCCGGGACGGCGTCTCGACCGTCGACGACCTGGTGCGGTTCGCGACGGAGGTGCAGGCCCCGCGGCTGCTCGATCCGCGTACGGTGCTGGCCGCGCAGACCGTCGTACGCTCCGGCCTGAAGGGCGTCCTGCCGGGCTACGGCCACCAGAACCCCAACGACTGGGGGCTCGGCTTCGAGATCAGGGACCACAAGTCGCCGCACTGGACGGGCAGTTCCTCGTCACCCGCGACCTTCGGGCATTTCGGACAGTCGGGAACGTTCCTGTGGATCGACCCGGCCGCGGGCGCGGCGTGCATCGCCCTGACCGACCGGGCCTTCGGCCCGTGGGCTGTCGAGGTCTGGCCGCCGCTCACGGACGCGGTGCTCGCGGAGCTCGTACGTTCAGCGGGATAGCGCCCTCAGCCGGCTCCGGCCGAGGCCTTGTTCAGCCCGACAGCTCCCAGACCAGCACCTGCGTCGGCGCCTCGGCCACCAGTTCCAGCCCCACCGCCCCGGTGATCCGCGCCGCGTCCCCAGGACCGAGCGTCTCGCCGTCGAGCCGCACCTCGCCGCCGATCACGTGCACATACGCCCGCGCCGCGTCCGGCACCGCCGTGCGCTCCCCAGCGGTCAGCCTGCGCACATGCAGCATCGCTCCGGCTTCCGGGAGGGCGTACGGGGTGGAGTCGGCGATGCCGGGGACGGTCGTGTACGAGGGTTCGCCGCCCGGTTCGAGCGGCGCCAGCCACATCTGAAGGAACGTCAGCGGTATGTCCCCGTCGTTGCGCTCGACATGGCGTACCCCGGCCGCCGAGCTGAGATGCTGGACGTCCCCGGCCCGTACAACCGTGGCGTGACCGGCCGAGTCGCGGTGGGTCAGCTCGCCCTCGACGACCCAGGTGACGATCTCCGTGTGGCTGTGCGGGTGTTCGTCGAAGCCCGCACCGGGCGCCAGCCGTTCCTCGTTGCAGGCCAGGATCGCGCCGAAGCGCAGGTTGTCCGGGTCGTAGAAGGAGCCGAAGGAGAAGGCGTGCCGGGACAGGATGCCCGCGGCCTCGTCGCCGCCCGTATACCGGTCGTCCGCGCGCTGTACGGAAATCACGGGTCCACGGTAGCCCGGCCGGGCGCCCCTGTGTCCCGGTCGGGGACGGCCGAATCCCGGTCCGGGACCGGCCGTGTCCGGTCGGAAACCGGCCGTCCGCTACTCGGCAGTACGACCCGCGGCCGCCCCGGCCCTCCGTGCCCGTGGTCCGATAAGGCAGTCTTGTGTTCGTGCCCCGATCCGATCCTGAGCAGCCCGCTGCGAATGACGCCCACCTGCATGCCGCGACCCTGAAGCGACTGGAGCAGTCCTCCGGCCGGCTGGCCGCGAACGCGATCGCCCGCATGGACGAGTCGCTGCCGTGGTACCGGGCGATGCCACCGGAGAACCGGTCCTGGATCGGCCTGGTGGCCCAGGCCGGAATCGCCGCCTTCACCGAGTGGTTCCGCCACCCGGAGACCCCGCAGGCCATCTCCACCGATGTGTTCGGTACGGCCCCGCGCGAGCTGACCCGGGCCATCACGCTGCGCCAGACCGTCGAGATGGTGCGGACGACGATCGAGGTGATGGAGGCCGCGATCGAGGAGGTCGCCGCGCCCGGCGACGAATCGGTGCTGCGCGAGGCGCTGCTCGTCTACGCGCGGGAGATCGCCTTCGCGACCGCGCAGGTGTACGCACAGGCCGCCGAGGCGCGCGGCGCCTGGGATGCCCGGCTCGAATCACTCGTGGTGAACGCGGTGTTGTCCGGCGAGGCCGACGAGGGCGCCGTGTCGCGGGCCGCCGCACTCGGCTGGAACTCCCCCGAACATGTCTGTGTGGTCCTCGGTACGGCCCCCGACGGCGACAGCGAACTGACCGTCGAGGCGATCCGGCGGGCCGCCCGGCACGCCAAGCTCCAGGTGCTGACCGGGGTGCTCGGCAACCGGCTGGTCGTCATCGCGGGCGGCAGCGACAACCCGCTGCATGTCGCGAAGGCCCTGATCGGCCCGTACGCGGCCGGTCCCGTCGTGGCCGGACCGGTGGTGTCGGACCTCCTTGCGGCCACCCGGTCCGCGCAGGCCGCCGCCGCCGGACTCAAGGCGTGCAGCGCCTGGCAGGACGCCCCGCGGCCGGTCCTGGCCGACGATCTGCTGCCGGAGCGCGCCATGGCGGGCGACCCTGCCGCGCGTGACCAACTGGTGGAGGAGATCTACAGACCGCTGGAAGAGGCGGGCTCCGCGCTGCTGGAAACGCTGAGCGTGTATCTGGAACAGGCGAGCAGCCTGGAGGGCGCCGCCCGGATGTTGTTCGTCCACCCCAACACCGTGCGCTACCGGCTCCGACGTGTGACGGACGTCACCGGATGGTCGCCTTCCGATGTCCGCTCCGCGTTCACTCTGCGCATCGCCCTGATTCTGGGGCGTCTGGCCGACAGAGATCCCCAGTCCTAGACTTTTGTCAGACTTCAACAATTCCCCCTACGGTTCTTCGTCCCTGTCCCCACGGGTGTTCCGGACCGTTCACAAGAGAGAGTGTGAGGGTGCTCGTACTCGTCGCTCCCGGCCAAGGCGCTCAGACGCCCGGCTTCCTGACTCCCTGGCTCGACCTCCCCGGTGCCACCGACCGCATCGCGGCATGGTCCGACGCCATCGGGCTCGACCTTGCCCACTACGGCACCCGGGCCGACGCGGACGAGATCCGCGACACCGCGGTGGCACAGCCGCTGCTGGTCGCCGCGGGTCTGCTGTCCGCCGCCGCGCTTGACGCGTCGCCCGGTGTCGTCGCAGGTCACAGCGTCGGTGAGATCACCGCCGCAGCTCTCGCGGGCGTTCTCGACGACGAGGCCGCGCTCCGTCTCGTACGCACCCGTGGGCTCGCCATGGCCGACGCCGCCGCGATCACCGAGACCGGCATGGCCGCGCTGCTCGGCGGCGAGCCCGAGGTGACGGTCCCGCACCTGGAGAAGCTCGGTCTGACCCCGGCGAACGTCAACGGGGGCGGCCAGATCGTCGCCGCCGGCACCGCCGCGCAGATCGCCGCGCTGACCGAGGACAAGCCCGAGGGCGTGCGCCGCGTTGTGCCCCTCAAGGTCGCCGGTGCCTTCCACACGCACCACATGGCCCCTGCGGTCGACCGGCTCCGCGAGGCCGCCGCGGCACTGACGGTCGCCGACCCGACCGTGACATATGTCTCGAACGCCGATGGAAAGACGGTCGCCACGGGCGACGAGGTCATCTCCCGGCTGGTCGGCCAGGTCGCCAACCCGGTCCGCTGGGACCTGTGCATGGAGACCTTCAAGGCGCTGGGCGTCACCGCGCTCATCGAGGCCTGCCCGGGCGGGACCCTCACCGGTCTCGCCAAGCGCGCACTGCCCGGGGTGCAGACCCTCGCGCTGAAGACCCCCGACGACCTCGACGCGGCCCGCGCGCTCATTTCCGAGCACGCGGACGCCTAAGGAGCCCGAGAGCATGTCGAAGATCAAGCCCAGCCAGGGCGCCCCGTACGCACGGATCATGGGTGTCGGTGGCTACCGCCCGACCCGTGTCGTGCCCAACGAGGTGATTCTCGAGAAGATCGACTCGTCCGACGAGTGGATCCGCTCCCGGTCCGGCATCGCCACCCGCCACTGGGCCTCCGAGGAGGAGACCGTGGCCGCGATGTCCGTCGAGGCGGCCGGGAAGGCCATCGCCGACGCCGGGATCACGCCCGAGCAGATCGGCGGGGTCATCGTCTCCACCGTCTCGCACTTCAAGCAGACCCCGGCCGTCGCGACCGAGATCGCCCACAAGGTCGGCGCGGGCAGGCCCGCCGCCTTCGACATCTCCGCCGGCTGCGCGGGCTTCGGCTACGGCCTGACCCTCGCCAAGGGCATGATCGTCGAGGGCTCGGCCGAGTACGTGCTGGTCATCGGCGTGGAGCGGCTCAGCGACCTGACCGACCTGGAGGACCGGGCAACGGCCTTCCTCTTCGGCGACGGCGCAGGCGCGGTCATCGTCGGCCCCTCCAATGTGCCCGCCATAGGCCCGACGGTCTGGGGCTCCGAGGGCGACAAGTCCGACACGATCAAGCAGACCGTGGCGTGGGACGAGTTCCACGCCGAGCGTCCCGAGAAGTTCCCGGCCATCACGCAGGAGGGCCAGGCGGTCTTCCGCTGGGCCGTCTTCGAGATGGCGAAGGTCGCCCAGCAGGCGCTGGACGCGGCCGGGATCGCTCCGGAAGACCTGGACGTCTTCATCCCGCACCAGGCCAACATGCGGATCATCGATTCGATGGTGAAGACCCTGAAGCTGCCGGAACACGTCACGGTCGCCCGCGACGTGGAGACCACCGGCAACACCTCCGCCGCCTCGATTCCGCTCGCTATGGAGCGGCTTCTGGCGACCGGTCAGGCGAAGAGCGGCGACACCGCGCTCGTCATCGGCTTCGGGGCGGGTCTCGTCTACGCCGCGACGGTCGTTACTCTCCCCTAGGCACACCGGACCTTCCGGTCCGGACGTCCGAACCCTGCTGAAATACATCGAAGGAGCGCCAACATGGCCGCCACCCAGGAAGAGATCGTCAACGGTCTCGCCGAGATCGTCAACGAGATCGCCGGTATCCCGGTCGAGGACGTCCAGCTGGACAAGTCCTTCACCGACGACCTGGACGTCGACTCGCTGTCCATGGTCGAGGTCGTCGTCGCCGCCGAAGAGCGCTTCGACGTGAAGATCCCCGACGAGGACGTCAAGAACCTCAAGACGGTCGGCGACGCTGCCGACTACATCCTGAAGCACCAGGCCTGATCCAGCCGGCTCGTGTGTCGCCACCCGGCGGTGGCGCCGCTGATTCACGACCCTCTACACGTGGAGAAGATTTTCCAGTGAACTCGACCAATCGCACCGTGGTCGTCACCGGTATCGGCGCAACCACTCCGCTGGGTGGCGACTCCGCGTCGACCTGGGAAGGTCTGATGGCCGGTCGTTCCGGCGTCAAGCCTCTCGAGGGCGAACGTTTCGCCGAACTGCCCGTCCGGATCGCTGCCCTCGCGGCCGTCGACCCGGGCGACGTACTGCCCCGCCCGCTCGCCCGCAAGCTGGACCGCTCGGCGCAGTTCGCGCTGATCGCGGCCCGCGAGGCGTGGGCGGACGCCGGCTTCACCGGCAAGGCCGGTGAGGACGACGCGATCCAGCCCGAGCGGCTCGGTTCGGTCATCGCCTCCGGCATCGGTGGCGTGATCACCCTGCTCGACCAGTACGACGTGCTGAAGGAGAAGGGCGTACGCCGCGTCTCCCCGCACACCGTGCCCATGCTCATGCCCAACGGCCCCGCCGCCAACGTCGGCCTGGAGGTCAACGCCCAGGCCGGTGTCCACACCCCGGTCTCCGCCTGTGCGTCGGGTGCCGAGGCCATCGGTTACGCCGTCGAGATGATTCGCACCGGCCGTGCCGACGTGGTCCTCGCCGGTGGCACCGAGGCGGCCATCCACCCGCTGCCGATCGCGGCGTTCGCCAACATGATGGCGATGTCCAAGAACAACGACGAGCCCCAGAAGGCGTCGCGTCCGTACGACACGGGCCGTGACGGCTTCGTGCTCGGCGAGGGTGCCGGTGTCGTCGTCCTGGAGTCCGCGGAGCACGCGGCCGCGCGTGGCGCCAAGGTCTACTGCGAGGTGCTGGGCCAGGGCCTGTCCGCGGACGCCCACCACATCGCCCAGCCCGAGCCGACCGGTCGCGGGATCGCTGCCGCCATGCAGAACCTGCTGGACCAGACGGATCTCAAGCCGTCGGAGGTCGTGCACCTCAACGCGCACGCCACGTCGACGCCGCAGGGCGATGTCGCGGAGCTGAAGGCTCTGCGCAAGGTTCTGGGCGACGACCTCGACCATGTCGCGATCTCCGCGACGAAGTCGATGACCGGTCACCTGCTCGGTGGCGCGGGCGGCATCGAGACCGTCGCGACGGTTCTGGCGCTGCACCACCGGATGGCTCCGCCGACGATCAACGTGGAGAACCTCGACGAGGCGGTGGAGGCGGACATCGTGCGCGATGAGCCGCGGCCGCTGCCGGAGGGGTCGATCGCTGCGATCAACAACTCGTTCGGGTTCGGGGGACACAACGTGGTGCTGGCGTTCCGCAGCGTCTGATCCCCACCGCCCAGGCTGTACGACGAAGCCCGCTTCCCCGTTCGACCGGGGAGGCGGGCTTCGTCCGCTTCGTTCTCGGCCTCGCCGGCGTTCGAGGCGCGTGATCCCGGTTCGGGAAGGGGCGGCAGGGGGAACAGGCCCGCCCGCAGATGCCCCTCACACCACCTGGTGGAGCCAGCGGACCGGGGCGCCCTCGCCTGCGTGCCGGAAGGACTCCAACTCGTCGTCCCACGGCTTGCCGAGGAGTTTGGCGATCTCCGCCTCCAGGTCCGTCTCCCCGCGCACCGATCGCGCCAGCGCAGCCCGCAGCCGGTCCTCCGGCACCAGGATGTCGCCGTGCATGCCGGTGACCGCGTGGAAGATGCCCAGTTCGGGCGTGGAGCTGTAGCGCTCGCCCTCTGCCGTGGCGCACGGCTCCGCCGTCACTTCGAAGCGCAGCAGATCCCAGCCGCGCAGCGCGGAGGCAAGCTTCGACGCGGTACCCGCGGCGCCCTCCCAGGAGAACTCGGACCGCCAGGTGCCGGGCGCGGCCGGCTGTCTGATCCAGTCGAGCTGGACCCGCGCACCGAGGACACCCGCCACCGCCCATTCGACATGTGGGCAGAGCGCGCGCGGTGCGGAGTGAACGTACAGAACTCCACGTGTCGTCACCGGGACCTCCAGTGTGGGACGAGGTTCGCCTTCCCCAGCGGCCTCGCGCCCGTACCGCCTCTTCCTGGCCGGATCCCGAGGTCGTCATCAGTAAACAGCATCGGGAGTGAATCTCCTGAAAAGGGACAGTAAGTGACGTGATGTGATTTTCCGATACCACTCAATTGGAGCCGGGTGGCGGAACGTGGCGCTGGTTCGACGGGGAAAAGCTACCGTGCGGCGGCGCCCCAGGTGTGACGTACCGTCGGTCCTGGGCCCATGATTCGCTCAGCATTCACCCGGCAGGGCGCCCGGGCCTGCCGCCTGGGGCTATAAGGAGTTGCCGGGGGCATAAACGGGAGGGCACGAGGGATGCAGAATCGTTTCGCAAGCCACCGCTCGCGCACCGCTGCCGCCGTGCTGACGGTGCTTCCGGTCATCGCCGCAGCCGCGCTGACCGGCTGTGACGCCGGGCAGGACGGGACGACGAAGGGAACGGCCGCCGCGAAGCACCGCTCCTCCGCTGCGCATGCCCCCGTCTGGGACCGCAGTCCCGAGTCGGTCGCCGCCGTCGGGGACTCCATCACACGGGGGTTCGATGCCTGTTCGGTGCTGACCGACTGCCCGGAGGTGTCCTGGGCGACCGGCACTGACCACGAGGTCCGGAGCCTCGCGGTGCGGCTGCTCGGCACCTCGCGCGCGGCCGCGCACAGCTGGAACCACGCCGAGACGGGCGCCCGGATCGCCCAGCTGCCGGAGCAGATGGCCCTCGCCGCGCAACAGAAGCCGGATCTGGTGACGGTGATGATCGGCGCCAATGACGCCTGCCGGGACTCGGCGGAGGTGATGACACCGGTGGCGGACTTCCGGGCGTCGTTCAAGGCGTCGATGCGTCAGCTGCGCAGCACGGCGCCGAAGACGCAGGTCTACGTGTCGAGCGTGCCGGATCTCAAGCGCCTCTGGTCGACGGGGCGTGGCAACGCACTGGGCAAGCAGATCTGGAAGCTCGGCATCTGCAGGTCGATGCTGGGCGAGGCGGATGACATGAGTGCCGCGGCCGTGGCACGCCGCGCCTCGGTGCAGAAGCGGGTCGTGGCCTACAACAAGGTGCTGCGGGACGTGTGCGCGAAGGATCTGCGCTGCCGGTACGACGGCGGTGCGGTCTTCGGCTACCGGTTCACCGGCAGGCAGCTCAGCCAGTGGGACTGGTTCCATCCGGGGCGCAACGGACAGGCCCGGCTGGCGGAGATCGCGTACCGCAATGTCACGGCGCGGAAGCCACCGGCGTAGCACAGCCACGTGGTCTAAGGTCCGTGATCATGAACACGGGTTTGAGCACGGCGATACGTGCGGAAGTCTTCGGCACCCTCGCGGACGGCACCGCCGTCCACCGCTGGACGCTGGAACGGGCCGGTACGCGCGTACGCGTCCTGACGTACGGCGGCGTCGTGCAGTCGGTCGAGGTGCCCGGGCGGAACGGCGTACGGGCCCCGGTGGCGCTCGGGCTGCCGGATCTCGCGGCGTACGAGAAGTCCTCCGGCCCGTACTTCGGGGCGCTGGTCGGGCGGTACGCGAACCGGATCGCGCGCGGCTCCTTCGTACTCGACGGGCAGACCCACCGGGTGACCCGGAACGAGGGGCGCAACCATGTGCACGGCGGGGCCCGTGGCTTCGACAGACGTGTGTGGGAGGCGCGGGAGCTCATCGACGGTGTGGAGCTCTCCCTGGTCGCGGAGGACGGCGAGGAGGGCTTCCCGGGGCGGCTGACGGTCTCGGCCGCGTACACCCTGGACGAGGACGGGGCGCTGCGCATCGCGTACCGGGCGACGACGGACGCGCCGACCGTGCTCAACCTGACCAATCACACGTACTGGAACCTGGCCGGCGCCGACAGCGGCAGCGCGGTCGGGCACACGCTGTGGATCGCGGCAGGGCGGATCACGCCGACGGACGCCGAGTCGCTGCCGACGGGTGAGTTCCTGCCGGTGGACGGGACCCGGTTCGACTTCCGGGAGACGAAAACCGTCGGTGGGGGGTACGACCACAACTTCGTTCTGGACGCCGCCGCCGACGGTCCGGTGGCCGAGCTGTGCGACCCCGCGTCGGGGCGCGTCCTGACCGTCACGACGACCGAGCCGGGTCTGCAGCTGTACACCGCCGACCACTTCGACGGCCGGCCGTACGGGCCCTGCGACGGGATCGCACTGGAGACGCAGCACTTCCCGGACTCGCCGAACCGGCCGGAGTTCCCGAGCACGGTGCTGCGGCCGGGCGAGGAGTACGTGTCGACGACGGTGTACGGGTTCTCGACGCGCTGACGCGGGAACGCGGCGGACGACGGGCAGGGGAAGAGCCCCGGGGCGGGGTCAGGTGCCGCTCCGGGGCTCTTCCGTCCGAGGGGGTGTTACTCCTTGATCTCCGTGGACGGACCCTCGTGCCCGGCAGCTACGAGGTGCAGGCGGCTCGCTCGCTCGGGGACGTACGCCTGACGGCGTTCTGCGACTGTCGCGGCCGGAGCCCTGCGACTGTTGCGGCCGGAGCCCGCGGACGCCCCGGACGAGCCCGACGTGCACAGCGGCTGAGCGTCGCTCAGCGGGCGAGGCCGAGCGTGACACCCAGCCCGATGAGCACCGAACCGATGCCGCGGTTGAGGACCTTCTGCCACCGCAGCATCGCGGTGCGCAGCTGCTCGTGCGAGAAGAACAGCGCGACCAGTGCGAACCAGCCGAGGTGGGCGGCGGACATGAAGAGCCCGTAGCCCGCCTGCTGCCACAGACCGGTGTCTTCCCCGACGACCTGGGTGAAGGTCGACACGACGAAGAGCGTGGTCTTGGGGTTCAGCGCGTTGGTCAGGAAGCCGGTGCGCAGAGCCCCGAGCCGGGTCAGGGCCGGCTTCGACTCCAGATCGACGACGAGATCGTTGCGGGCGAAGAACGTCCGTACCCCGATGTAGACGAGATACGCCGCGCCGGCCAGCTTGATCGCGGTGAACAGGGCTGTCGAGGACGCGATCAGCAGCCCGACGCCGAGCATCGTGTAGGTGACATGGACGAGGACGCCCGCGGCGACTCCGGTGGCCGCGAGGAGACCGGTCGTCCGGCCGTAGAGGTAGCTGTTGCGCACGACCATCGCGAAGTCGGCGCCCGGGCTGATGACGGCGAGGACGGTGATGACGGCGACGGCGATGATCTCGGTCATGGCTCGGGGTCTCCTCGGTCCTCAGTCCTTGTTGAGGGCGTACGGGGAAGGGGCCGCGTCCTCGTCGTCGGAGGGCGGCGCCGTCAGGTCCCGCGCGAGCAGGGTGGCTCCGGCGACGGCGCCCGGCATCAGGAACACCGCCACGAACGGGACCAGGAAGGCGAGTCCCAGCGGTACTCCGAAGCCGAGGGTCAGCATGCGGCGGCCGCGCAGCAGGACGAGCCGGTCCGCCAGGACCAGACCGCGGCGCTGGAGCGCGACCGCGGTGAGCTCCTCGGCGAGGAAGTAGCCGGTGACACAGAAACCGATCGCGGGGACCACCGTCTGGCCGACGACCGGGACGAACCCGAGGGCGAAGAGCAGTACGGCGTACAGCGAGACGCGCACGAGAATGCGGAGGCTGTCACGGGCGGAGATCCACAGTTCGCGCCAGAGCGGCAGCCCGGACTCGGGGACGTCGCCGCCCTCCGACCGGTCCACCTGCTCGGAGAGCGACTCGTAGAACGGCTGGCCGACCAGCAGCGTCACGGCGGTGAACGTGATCACGGCGAGGAACAGCCCGAGGGCGAAGACCAGCACGGTGAGCGTGACCCGGAGCAGGCCGAGCCAGGGCGAGGACCAGTCGTCGGCGAACGGGGTCGCCCAGGCCACGAAGTCGTCGGCGCCGTAGCCGAGTCCGACGAGCGCTGCCGCGTACACGACCAGTGTGACGAGGCCGGGGACCAGGCCGAAGCCGAACCAGCGTCCGTGCCGGCCGACCCAGCGTTGCCCCTTGATCAAATAGCTGAAACCCACCCCTAGATCGCGCATGGCGTCAGCGTAACGGGGGTGGTGGGGGTCGTGTTGACCGGGGAGTTGGGGGCCGGACCGGACTTCCCCGGACGTTCCGTCCTCGCTCTCCGCGCGGTCGGATCCGTCCGCGGTCAGGTCAGGCGGATCATGTTCCAGGACATGGGTTCCAGTGTCGCCCTCGGCACTGCACCGTCGAGCGTCGTGCCCTGCGCCGGATGCGGGGTGACGCGGTCCGGATCGGTGAGGGTGTTGCGGGCGTCCGGGTCGGCGTCCGCGAGAACCTGGTGTTCGGCGATCTTCGCCAGGTCGAAGCCGTGCGGGGCGACTTCGCTCCGTCATGATCGGGGCGATCACATCGACCAGTTGGGCGAGGCGGGCGACGGTCACCCGGTCCGCGTGGCGGAGCAGCGCGATGAGCAGGGCGGTACGCAGTTGAGGGCCGCACCCCGGGGGGTGCGGCCCCCACTTGCGTACAGGCAGTGCGGACGATCAGACGACCGACAGCTCGACCTTGATGTTGCCGCGCGTGGCGTTCGAGTACGGGCACACCTGGTGGGCCTTCTCGATGAGCGACTGCGCGGTGGCGGTGTCGACGTTCGGGATGGTCGCGGAGATCGCGACCTCCAGGCCGAAGCCACCCTCGGCGGTCTTGCCGATGGAGACCGCGGCGGTCACGGTGGAGCCGGAGATGTCGGCCTTCTCCTGACGGGCCACCACACCGAGGGCGCCCTGGAAGCAGGCGCTGTAGCCGGCCGCGAAGAGCTGCTCCGGGTTGGTGCCCGCGCCGTTGCCGCCCAGCGCCTTCGGCGGGTTGACGACGACGTCGAGCCGGCCGTCGTCGGAGGAGACGCGGCCGTCACGGCCGTTCTCCGCAGTGGCGACAGCGGTGTACGCGACGGTTATTTCCTGAATGGCCATGCTGAGGTTTCCTCTGCTGTAGCGCCGCAACTCGCGCCCACGATCGCGACGGCCTGCGGATGAGACTAACGGTGACGGCGAACGGCTGTCAGCCGAGGGAAACGATCATCTTTCCGGTGTTCTCGCCGCGCATCAGGCCGAGGAACGCATCGAAGCCGTTCTCGATGCCCTCGACGACGGTCTCGCGGTACTTCAGCTCACCGGAGGCCAGCCAGCCGGCGACCTCCTGGACGAACTGCGGCTGGAGCGCGGCGTGGTCGCCGACGAGCATGCCCTGCAGACGCAGCCGCTTGCCGATGACGAGAGCGAGGTTGCGCGGGCCGGGGGTCGGCTCGGTCGCGTTGTACTGGGCGATCATTCCGCAGATGGTGGCGCGGCCGTGCACATGGAGCGAGGAGATCGCCGCTTCGAGGTGCTCGCCGCCGACGTTGTCGAAGTAGACGTCGATGCCGTCGGGGGCGGCCTGGCGCAGCTGCTCGGCAACCGGGCCGTTCTTGTAGTTGAAGGCGGCGTCGAAGCCGTACTCCTCGACGAGGAGCTTGACCTTCTCGTCGGATCCGGCCGAGCCGATGACCCGCGAGGCGCCCCTGAGCTTCGCCATCTGGCCGACCTGGCTGCCGACGGCACCGGCGGCACCGGAGACGAAGACGGCGTCGCCCTCCTTGAAGGACGCGACCTCGAAGAGGCCCGCGTAGGCGGTGAGCCCGGTCATGCCGAGCACACCGAGGTAGGCGGAGAGCGGGGCCAGGTCCGGGTCGACCTTGACGGCGTGCTGGGCCGGGACGTCGGCGTACTCGCGCCAGCCCAGACCGTGCAGGACGTGGTCACCGACCGCGATCCCCTCGGCGTTGGAGGCGATGACCTCGCCGACCGCGCCGCCTTCCATGGGGTGATCCAGCTTGAAGGGCGGGGTGTACGACTTCACGTCGTTCATCCGTCCCCGCATGTACGGGTCGACCGAGAAGTGCAGATTGCGGACGAGGACACGGCCCTCGGCGGGAGCGGTGACCGGGGCCTCACGCAGCGCGAAATCCTCGGCCTTCGGCCAGCCGTGGGGGCGGGCGACAAGGTGCCATTCACGGCTCGACGTGGGAAGTGCTGCAGACATGGGCTCGGGTTCTCCTCGATGTCCTACGAGTGGGGGAAGCGTTTCGCCGGGTCCCGCCGGGTTCGGACCGCCGGGTTCCGTCGCAGAAATGCTTCATGACGTGAAACAACCATGCTCCTGAATATTTCATGTTGTCAAGTAACTGGGTATCCTGGGTGTCATGGCCACCACGCGAACAGACCCACTGACCCTCGAAGTCGTCGAGCTCATCGGCACGGTCGTGGCGCGCTACTACGAGGAGTACGACCGGGCCGCGGCCGCGCACTCGCTCACCGGTGCGCAGGCCCGGGTCCTCGGGCTGCTCTCCCTGGAGCCGACGCCGATGCGCAAGATCGCCCAGAAGCTGAAGTGCGAGCCGTCGAACGTGACGGGGATCGTCGACCGGCTGGAGACGCGTGGCCTGGTGGAGCGTCGGCCCGACCCGGCCGACCGGCGGGTGAAGCTGGCCGCCGCGACGGAGAAGGGTGCCCGGACCGCGCTGCAGCTCCGCGAGTCGCTCGGCTTCGCACGCGAGCCGCTCGCCGAGCTGTCGCACGCGGAGCGTGCGGTGCTGCGGGACCTGCTGCGACGGATGCTGGGCGTGGACACGGAGTCCTAGAGCTGCAGGCCCGAGGGGTGTCCCGTAATCCCTGGCGGGCGCACGACAGCCACGGCACCTCCCCGCGTTGCCGGAACGCCCGAACACGCCCCGTACGAGGACGCCCTCCGCCTCGCGATACACCGCATCCGACGCCGCACGCTGATCCACCAGGGATCACGGGACAGCCCTCAGAAGCAGAAAATGAGCCAGCACGACTCGGTCTTGGTCGGGCTGGGCTTGGGCGGCGCGGGGTTCGGGGGCTGCGACGGGTTGCCGGTCGGGGTACCCGACGGGTCGCGAGGCGATCCGGAAGGACTCGGTCCGGACGACGGATCCGTGGAGGACGTGGCACCGTCGGAGGGCGTGATGGTGGCCGCGGGCGGGCCGGAGCCCGCACCTCCGGGGGCACCGGCGCCGGTGCCGGTCCCAGTGCCCGGACGGACGGTGCCGGAGGTGTGCGCGTCGGTGGAGGGGACGGTGGAGGGGCTGTCCACCGGTCCGGGGCGGTCGATGTCGTGACTCGACGAGGGTTTCGGCGCCGGCGCGGTCGTGACGTCGGTGGCCTCGCGTACGTAGTCCGAGGCGCCGTCGTCGCCCTTCGGTTCGATGGCCAGCTCGGCGAGGCTCAGCGCCCCGGCGGCGAGCACGACACCGAGGACGGCGAGCAGGGCGGTCCGGCCGCGACGGCGGTGCGAACGACGGCCGCGCCCTCCCCGGCCGCCACGTTGCCCTCTGGCGCCTCGTCCGCCCCGGCCGCCACGCTGATCCCTCGCGACAAGCTCGTCCCTGGCGACAAGCTCCTCCCCGGCGACGAGCTCGTCCCCGGCAGCGCGCTCGTCCATGCCGTCTCGCTCGTCCCGGCGCGCTCGACGCGAGCCGCCCGATGCGCGCGCATTCGCGGACCCGCGTCTGCCTCCGGACCCGCGCGCACCGCGGCCGCCCGGGGCAGGCTCGGTAGCGCCGCGGGACCGGCGGCGACGTCCGCCCGGCGCTGACGGCAGGGCTTTCACACGCTCCGCGTCCGGTTCGTGGCCGGAGAGGGCGGGCGTGGCGTAGTGGCTCAGCGCCTCGGCGGGGGTTCCGCACCCGGCACAGGCGAGGGCGCCGTTGAGATGCCGCTGACACGGGTGGCAGTAATCCATGGCGCCCGAAGATTAAGTGCCGATAGGACAACAGAGAAAGCCGCTCACGTGAGGATCCTGTGTGGAAACGTCAATTCCATGACCGTCGCCCCTTTTGGTCCACTCGAGTTCCAGCTCGTCCTGCTCCGCCGGATGGCCGACCACCAGCCCGGCCTCGTCGAGGACGCCCGGCACGAGCTCAGCGCCTCGCTCGCCGAGATGCGAGAGGCCAACCGCCGCTGGCAGGCGATGGTGCGGGCGCCCCGCGGCCGCGGCTCGTTGCGCCGCTACCGCTCGGTGCTGGGCGAACCCGAGTCCTCCGTACACCGCCGGATCGGCGATCTGGAGTGCGACGCCCTGCTCTGGCCGGTGCCGCTCTGGCCGGAGCTGCGATTCGAGGTGATGGTCGCACCGGGCGGGGCCGTATGGAACGAGTGGCTGGTCAGAGCCCCGGGGGCGACCGGCCCCGAGCTCCGCACGACCGACGATCTGCACCCCTGGTCGTGCACTGTCGACGAGGTCGCCCGGGCCTTCCCGCCGGCCCGCCCGATGGAGGGCAGCGCACCGACCCGGTGGGCGCTCGCGATCACCGACCCCCGGACGGGTGCGCCGTACGTCGCCGAGTTCACCTGGGGGCTGTTCCAGCGACTGCTCCAGGGCACACCCCAACCCTGACCTGGCAGTCCGCCGGCTCCGCGCCCCCTGATGGCCCATCCCAGCGGGCGGCGGCACCGCGCGCGCCGCACGATGCGAAGAGGGCCGGCCACCGCCGGCACCCCCATCAGCGCTCCCGGGAGACCTGCCGTGACCGTCAGTCTTGAGCAGTTGCGCCGCTGCCACGTCGCCGTCGACCTCGGGGCCGCCCGGACCCGCGTGTACATCAAAGGGCTCGGGCTCGTCGTCGACGAACCGAGTGCCGCCGCCATCAACACCCGTAGCGGTTCGCTCATCGCCGTCGGTGAGCTCGCCGAGAAGATGACGGGCCGCACCCCCGACTACATCCGGGTGGTCCGCCCGGTCTCCGGCGGGAGCGTCATCGACATCGAAATGGCCCAGCGCATGCTCCGCCATCTGCTCGGCGAGAAGCTCCGCCGTCAGCTGCGCCGCAAGCCGCGGCTGCGCGCCGCCGCCTGCACCCCGCACGACAGCGATCCGCTCGCCCAGCGCGCCACCATCGAGACCCTGGTCGGGCTCGGCGCCCGGCGGGTCGAGCTGGTCGACACCCTGCTTGCCGCGGCGGTCGGCTGCGACCTCCCGGTCGAGCAACCTGTCGGGAGCATGATCATGGTGTGCGGGGCGGCGACCACGCAGATCGCCGTGCTCTCGCTCGGTTCGATCGTGACCGCCGTACGGATCCCGATCGGCGGCGACGCCATCGACCACGCGGTGATCCAGCATCTGCGCCAGCAGCACGAGTTGATGCTGCCGAGCCAGTCGGTACGCCCGTTGCAGCTGGCCCTCAGCGGCAACGGCCTGACCCCGCACGGGCCCGCCGTGACCGAGATCCACGGCCGTGACGTGGTGACCGGCCTGGCCCGCTCGGTGCAGGTCGACACCGCCGCCGTGCGGCGTGCCATCCACACCCCGCTGACCGCGGTCCTCGACGGTCTCGGCAAGGTGTTGCGCCACTGCCCGCCCGATCTGGTGGCCGACCTCGCGGACTGCGGGATCATGATGGTCGGCGGCAGTGCGCTGCTGCCCGGGCTCGACCAGATGCTGCGCGATGCGACGGGCATGCCGGTGCACATCGCGGAGCGCCCCGATGTGTGCGCCGTCCTGGGGCTCGGCGCCATGCTGGACGGCAAGGTCGAGCCGATGGTCCTCAACCCGCTGGTCGCCTGACGACCGCCGGGGCGGCGGATGACTTTCGAGAGCGAAGGCCGGGGTCCGGCGGGCGGGCCCCCGAGCAGCAGACCCCGCAAGCTGCCGATACTCCTGGAAGCGGTGCTCAGCGTCGGCACCGATCTCGAACTGCGGGCCACCCTCCAGCAGATCGTGGACACCGCCACCGCGCTCACCGAGGCCCGGTACGGCGCGCTCGGTGTCCTCGACCCCCACCGCGACACCATCACCGAACTGTTCACCTCCGGTCTGACCGATGCCGAACGGCAGCGCATCGGCCGCTTCCCCGACGGGCACTCGGGGCTGCTCGGCGTGCTCGTCGAGGAACCCGAACCGCTGCGCTCGGACGATCTGACCGCCGACCCGCGCTCCAGCGGCGTGCCGCCCGGCCATCCACGGATGCGGTCCTTCCTCGGGGCACCCATCCGGGTGCACAGCGAGGTGTTCGGCAATCTCTATCTCACCGAGAAACGCACCGGGCACTTCACCGACACGGACATGGCGCTGCTGCGGGTCCTCGCCGCTCAGGCAGGGATCGCGATCGGCAACGCCCGGCTGTACGAGACGGTCTGCCAGCGGGAGCGCTGGATCGAGGGCGCGGCAGCCGTCACCACGGCCCTGCTGGGCGGCACGAACGCGACGGACGCATTGATGACCGTTGCCGAGCAGGCCCGCATTCTCGCCGATGCCTCGGCCGGGGTGATCCTCCAGCCGACCGAGGACGGCGGGATGGAGATCGTCACCGCGTCCACGCTCGACGACCCGGCCGGCATCGTCGGCACCACCATCGAGCCGGGCTCCCCCGTGCTGGTGCAGCTGCTGGGCGGAGAGCCGGTCTTCATCGACGACTCGGCGACGGATCCGCGGATGACGACACATGTGCGCACCCGGTTCGGTCCCAGCATGATGCTGCCGTTGCAGAGCGGCGGCAGGCTCATCGGCACCCTCGCACTGCCCCGGCGGCGCGGCGGCCGCCCGTACACGGCCGTGGACCGGCTACTGGCCTCCCAGTTCGCCTCGCAGGCCGCGCTCGCCCTGGTGCTGGCGGACGCCCAGCACAACAGGGAACAGCTCGCGGTGTACGAGGACCGTGACCGGATCGCCCGCGATCTGCACGATCTCGTCGTCCAGAGGCTCTTCGCGACCGAGATGATGCTGGAGTCGACCCGCCGCCGGGCGGCCGCCCCGGAGACGGACGAGCTGCTCACCCAGGCCGTCGACGAGCTGAACTCCACCATTCAGGAAGTACGGACCGCGATCTTCGCCCTCCAGCAGCCGCCCACCGAGGCACCCAGCACCTTTCGCGGCCGGGTGCTCCGGGAGACCGGGGGCGCGGCCTCCGTCCTCGGCTTCCAGCCGTCGGTGCAGTTCACCGGGGCGGTGGACTCACTCGTGCGGCAGCCCGCGGACCGGCAGCTCCTCGCGGCTTTGCGCGGCGCGCTCGCGGCGGCCCACCGGCGGACCGGGGTGTCGGCCATCGAGGTGGAGGTGGACGCGACGGCACGGCTGCCCGACGGGCGGGCCGCAGTCCGGCTGGCGGTCGCCGACGACGGGCGCGGCGACGACGGCTCGCGCTCCACGACGTTCACCTGGCAGGCGCCGCTCTGAGCGCGACCCGGGTGCTGGAGTGGGCGACGCCCGCTTCCCGCTTGAGCCGGCGCAGCAGTCCGTCCAGGGCGGCGGTGTCGGCGACCGTGGCCCGTACGAGGTAGTCGTGCCCGCCCGTCACGTGCACCACTTCGGTGATGCCGGGCAGGGCGAGAACCGCCCGTTCGAACACCTCGTTGGTCGTGTCGATACGCAGCGTCACATCGATGAAGACGACCAGGCCCGTTCGGGTGTCGGCGGCCGGGTCGATGATCACGGTGAAGCCGCGGATCACGCCGTCGCGGCGCAGCCGCCGCACCCGGTCGGCCGCGGCGTTGGCACTGAGGCCGACCCGTACCCCCAGATCGCGGTACGAGATCCGCGCGTCCTCCTGGAGGACGCTGAGGATTTCCCTGTCCAGACGGTCCATACCGCGATTGTCGCAGCTTATGCCGGATTACGACTGCGGAGACCGCGTCGGCCGGGCCGGTGGACCCCTGACCCGCCTGGCGTAGGCCGACGGGCCCACCGACGCCGCCCGGCCTTGACTTGCAGGGTGGAAGCCGTCAAGCAGTCTCCCGCTCGGACAGGCCGGCCGTCCGCAGCCGCATACCGCAACCTTGTGGTAGCCACGATCGGCTTCGGACTCACGTTTCTGGGCCTGGAACCTGATCGCGCCGCTCTCCGGGGACTACAAGGAGCGGCTCGGGCTGAGCTCGTTCGAGCAGTCGCTGCTGGTCGCCGTGCCGGTGCTGGTCGGTTCGCTGGGCCGGATCGCGGCGGGGGCCTTCACCGACAAGTACGGCGCCCGGCTGATGTTCCCGCTGGTCTCGGCGCTGACCATCGTCCCCGTACTGCTGCTGATCCCGGCGAGGAACTCGTACGGGGCGATGCTCACCGTGGGCTTTCTGCTGGGGCTGGGCGGCACGACGTTCGCGATCGGCATCCCGCTGGTCAACTCGTGGTTCCCGCCCTCCGATCGAGGGCTCGCGCTGGGTGTGTTCGGCATGGGCATGGGGGGTGTCGCACTCTCCGGTTACTTCACCCCGCGGATCGCCCAGCACGGCCACAACCTTCCGTTCCTCGTGGTCGCCTGTGCTCTGGTGGTGTACGCGGCACTGGCCGCAGTGCTGATCAGCGACCACCCGGACCGGAAGGTACCGACCGACTCCCTCGGCCACCGGCTGGGCGACGCCGGCCGGCTGCGGGTCACCTGGGAACTCTCCGCGCTGTACGCGATCGGCTTCGGCGGCATCGTGGCGTTCGGCGTCTATCTGCCGACCTATCTGAAGACCTGGTACGGCCTCTCGCCGACCGACGCCGGCACGAAGGCCGCCGGGTTCGCCCTGGTCACCGTCGTCTTCCGGCCGATCGGCGGCTGGCTCTCGGACCACATCCACCCGGCGCTGGTCACCTCGGCGGCACTGGGGCTGGCCGCACTGATGGCGATCATCCAGGCCTTCGACCCGAAGCTGGCGCCGGGCGGCACGATCGCACTGCTCTGCATGGCGGCCGGACTGGGCACGTCGAGCGGCAGCATCTTCGCCCTCGTCTCGCAGGTGACACCGCAGCCGAAGGTGGGCAGCGTCACCGGAATCGTCGGCGCGATGGGCGGACTCGGCGGCTTCGTCCCGCCCTTGGTGATGGGCGCGATCTACAGCGCGAAGGGCTCGTACTCGATCGGCTTCATGCTGCTGTCCGACCTGGCACTGGCCGGATGCGTGTACGCGTACGGGCGGATGCGGAACATTCAGCGGGACCGGAGGACGCCCGAGCCGGCTGTCTGAGGGCTGTCCCGCAGGCGTTCCGGCAACGCGGCGAGGTGCCGTCGCCGTCGTCGTGCACCCGCCCGGGATCACGGGACAGCCCTTAGGGTCGGAGGGTGACTTCTCTTCTGCCTGCGCTGCATGACGGAACCGGCCCCGCGGCCGCCCGGGAAGCCGTCCGGTTCGGTGAACACACCCTGACGTACGCACAGTTGGCCGCGGCCTCCGACGCGCTCGCCGCGCGGCTCGCGGGCGCGGGAAGGGTCGCCGTCTGGGCCACGCCGACCGCCGAGACCGTCGTCGCGGTGGTGGCGGCGCTGCGGGCCGGGGTGCCCGCCGTCCCCCTCAATCCGAAGACCGGCGCACGCGAACTGGCGCACATCGTGGCCGACAGCGCCCCGTCGGTGGTGCTGGCCCGGGCGGGCGACGTGCTCCCGCCGATGCTCGCCGCGCTGGACCGTACGGATGTCGACACGGCAGCGACGGCGGCCGAGGGCGTCGTCTTTCCCGAACCCTCCCCCGAGTCCCCCGCCCTGATCGTCTACACCTCCGGCACCACCGGCCCGCCCAAGGGGGCGATCCTGCCCCGCCGCGCGATCGCCGCCTCGCTGGACGCGCTGGCGGACGCCTGGCAGTGGACCGGCGACGACGTCCTCGTGCACGCCCTGCCGCTGTTCCATGTGCACGGCCTGATCCTGGGCGTGCTCGGGCCGCTGCGCCGGGGCGGATCGGTGCGGCATCTGGGGCGGTTCTCCACCGAGGGCGTGGCCCGGGAGCTGTCGTCCGGCGCCACGATGCTGTTCGGCGTGCCGACGATGTACCACCGGCTCGCCGAGGCGCTCGGTACGGCGACACCGGAGGCGGCCCAGCTGGCGAAGGCTCTCGCCGGGGCCCGGCTGCTGGTATCGGGGTCGGCCGCCCTTCCGGTCCATGACCACGAACGCATCGCGGCGGCGACCGGCCGGCGGGTCATCGAGCGGTACGGCATGACGGAGACCCTGATGAACACGGGCGTCCGGGCGGACGGCGAGCCTCGCCCCGGGACGGTCGGCGCACCGCTGCGGGGCGTCGAACTCCGGCTCGTCGAGGAGGACGGCACCCCGCTCGACGATCCGACGGCCGAGGGTGCGGTGGGCGAGATCCAGGTGCGCGGCCCGAACCTCTTCGCCGGCTATCTGAACCGCCCCGACGCGACGGCGGCCGCCTTCGCCGAGGACGGCTGGTTCCGTACCGGCGACATGGCCGCCCTCGACGCGGACGGCTATGTACGGATCGTCGGCCGCAAGGCCACCGACCTGATCAAGAGCGGCGGCTACAAGATCGGCGCGGGCGAGATCGAGAACGCGCTGCTGGACCACCCGGGCGTCCGCGAGGCCGCCGTCACCGGGGAGCCGGACCCGGACCTGGGCGAGCGGATCGTCGCCTGGGTGGTGCCGGCCGACCCGGCCGCACCGCCCGCGGAGGCCGAGCTCGCAGACCACGTGGCGGCCCAGCTGGCCCCGCACAAGCGGCCCCGCACGGTCCGCTATCTGGAGGCGCTGCCCCGCAATGACATGGGCAAGATCATGAAGCGGTCGCTCGGTGCGTAGGCGCCTGACGGCGCGGCAGGCGATCGCGGCGGTCACCGACGACTTCACCGAGTCCGACACCCCGCCCGGCGCGGAGATACCGGCGGACGGTCCGCTCTCCTGGTCCGGTTACGCGGACTCCCGGGCCCGCGCCGCGGCACGTACCGGCGAGGAGGAGTCCGTCGTCCACGGCCGTGCCACGGTCGGCGGCCGGCCGTGTGTGCTGGTCTCGTTCGAGTTCGGATTCCTGGGCGGATCGCTGGGGCAGCGCACCGGGGATCTACTGGAAGCCGCCTACGGGACCGCACTCACCCGGCGGCTGCCGCTCGTCTCGATCGTCGCGACGGGCGGCAGCCGGATGCAGGAGGGCATGATCGCGCTCACCCAGCTCCAGCGGGTGGCACGTGCCTCGGCACGGCTGCGGGCGGCCGGTCTGCCGCAGCTCGCGGTCCTGCGCGATCCGACGACGGGCGGCGGCTGGGCCACGCTGGGGGCGGGCGCCGATGTGATCCTGGCGCTTCCCGGGGCCCAGATCGGGTTCGCCGGATCGCGGGTGCGGCCGGCGGACGCGGACCCGTCGGCGTACGCGGCGGAGGGCCAGCTGGCGGCGGGCCAGATCGACGCGGTCGTCCACCCGGACGAACTGCCACGGACGCTGGGGCGGTGGCTGGGCGCGCTGGGGGCGGCAGTCGTCGACGAGTCCGGCGTCCCCGCGCCGGTCCCGGGCGCTCTCGCGGCCACCGGCCTGCCGGCGACCGGCTGGGACGCGGTGCAGCAGGCCCGTTCCTCGGCCCGGCCGCGTGCCGGGACGTATCTCGACGCGTACTTCGATCACCTGCTGCCGCTCAGCGGCGACCGGTGCGGCGGTACGGATCCGGGGCTGCTCTGTGGGTTCGGGGTACGCGGCGGCCGGCCGATCGCGTACGTCGCCCAGTGCGGCACCGCGACCCGCCCGGCCGGCTACCGGACCGCGGCCCGGGTGATCCGGCTCGCGGACCGGCTCGGCGTGCCCGTCCTGACCCTGATCGACACTCCGGGAGCGGCCAACGACGCCGAGGCGGAACGGGCGGGCGCGGGGGCCGCCATCGCCGATGCGTTCGCGGCGATCGCCGAGGCCCGGGTCCCGGTGACGACCCTGGTGATCGGCGAGGGCGGCTCGGGCGGGGCACTCGCCCTGGCGGCGCCGGAGAACACATATGTCACCCAGGACAGCTACTTCTCCGTCATCGCCCCGGAGCTCGCGGCAGCCATCCTGAAGCGCTCCCCCGACGCCGTGCACGCCACGGCCGACCAGTTGCGCCTGCGTCCGCAGGACCTGGTGGAGCTGGGGGTCGCCCGCGGCATCGCGGGCCCGGAGGCCACGGCCGCCGGCGGGTCGCTATGAGGATGCCCCTCTGCCTTGCGATGTACCGCATCCGGCGCCGCGCGCCGGTCCACCAGGGACTACGGGACACAGCCCTTAGCGTGAAAACCCGGGCCGAATCACCGAGTGCGCCTTACCTCAATGTGCACTTCACCGTCGAGGACTGCGACGCGGCGGTCGCAAAGGCGACGGAGCGCGGGGCGATTCTCCGGTTCGGCCCGATGGCCAGCCCGTTCGGCCGGTTCGCGGCGCTGAGCGACCCGCAGGGCGCGGCGTTCTCCGTGATCGACGTCAAGACGACCGAGGGCGAGATGCCGAAGTTCTCCGACGCGACCGCCTGAGCGTAGGAGCCACGCCGCCGCGGCCGGTCGGCCAGCGTGACCGGCCGGGCTCGGGCCACGGCCCCGCCCCGGCCCTGTCAGGGCTGCGGATCCCGGGCGTCGTACCGGGCGAATCCCCGCCACTTCAACGCGAGCAGCGACACCGCGACCACGCATGCGATGCCGCCCCCGGTGGCCGCCACCGTCGGGGACGCCAGATCGGCGACCGAACCCGCCAGGAAGTCCCCGAGCCGCGGCCCACCGGCCACCACCACGATGAACACGCCCTGCAGCCGCCCCCGCATCTCGTCCGGCACCGCTGCCTGGAGCATGGTGTTCCGGAAGACCATCGAGACGGTGTCCGCACAGCCCGCGAGCGCCAGCAGGACCAGCCCGAGCCAGAGCTGACGGGTCAGCCCGAAGACGGCGATGGCGCTGCCCCAGCAGGTCACGGCGGCGATCACCGCGAGTCCGTGCCGTCTGATCCGGCTCAGCCAACCGGAGAACACCCCGCCCAGAAGTGCGCCCAGCGCCGGAGCCGCGACCAGCAGCCCGGTGGTCTTCGCGTCACCGCCGTACCAGACCACGGCGACGACCGGGAAGAGCGCCCGCGGATGGGCGAGGACCATGGCGCACAGATCGGTGAAGAAGGTCATCCGCAGAATGGGCCGCGCCGCCAGGAACCGCAGCCCGCCCACCACGGACGCCCGCTTCTCGCTCCCCGCGTCGTCCCCGCGCTCGGGGAGCATCGAGGGCAGCCGCCACATCGCGTACAGCGCGGCGGTGAAGGTGACGGCATCGACGGTGTACGCGGCCCGGTACCCCCACCAGCCGACCATGAGTCCGCCCAGCATCGGCCCGACCAGCGCACCGGTGGTGCTGGTGATCGAGCTGAGCGCGTTTGCGGCGGGCAGCTGCTCGGCCGGCAGGAGGCGCGCGACCATCGAGCTGCGGGCCGGTGAGTTGAGCGCGAAGCAGACCGCCTGGAGGGCGACGACCGCGTACAGCAGCCCCAACTGCTCGACCCCGGCGACGGTCGCCGCGACCAGTGCGACGGCGAGGACGAACGAACCGGAGGAGCTGGCCAGCCCCAGTCTGCGCCGGTCGACGGTGTCCGCGATGGCTCCGCCGTACAGCCCGAAGACGACCAGCGGCAGAAACGAACAGAACCCGATGAGCCCGACCGAGAAGGCGGACCCGGTGATGTCGTACACCTGGAGCGACACGGCGAGCGCCGTCATCCCCTGCCCGATCCAGGAAACCGTGTTCCCGAACCAGAGTCGCCGGTAGTCGGGCGAGGTCCGCAGCGGAGTCAGGTCGGCGAGTATGCGCGTGCGATGTACAGGTTCTTCGGTCGTTTCGGTCACAGCGGATGGTAACGACCGGTCCGGATCCGGCTCCTTCTAGGGCCCTACCGCCAATGGATCCCCGATGGGCGCGCATGCTTGGCGAGTGCGTCCACGGTTCCGTTGCTACGCGAGGGCTTGGCGTCGAACAGCGTGGCGTACAGGCCGCTGCGGTCGAGCAGTTGGGCGTGCGTGCCCGACTCCACCAGACGCCCCTCGTCCAGCACCAGGATGCGGTCGGCATCGGCGGCGAGGGCCAGGTCGTGCGTGATGACGATGGTGGTGCGTCCCTCGGCGAGGCGTCGCAGCGGGCCGAGGATGCGCTGTGCGGCCAGTGCGTCCAGGCCGGTGGTGGGCTCGTCGAGAAGGAGAACGGGCGCGTCGCGGACCATGGCACGGGCGATCGCGATGCGCTGCAACTGGCCTCCGGAGAGCCGGGACGTGCCGGGTGAGACAACGGTGTTGTAGCCGTCGGGAAGCGCACGGATGAAATCGTGCGCGTCGGCTGCCCGCGCGGCGTCCTCGATGTCACGGAAGTTTGTGTCGGTGCGCCCGCACGCGATGTTCTGCTCGATGGTGTCGTGCAGGACGAGGGTGTCCTGCGGCAGCAGCGTGATGTTCCGGCGGAGGTAGGTCAGCGGCAACTGGTCCACGGATGTACCGTCCAGCCGGATGCTGCCGGAGTCCGGGTCGTAGAACCTCAGCAGCAGAGCGGCCAGGGTCGACTTGCCGGCTCCGCTGGGGCCGGTGATGACCAGCAGTTCGCCGGGGACAGCGGTGAACGAGAGACCGCGGAGAACCGGCTCCGGGTTACCGGGGTAGTGGAAGTCGACCTGCCGCGCCTCCACCTCGCCGACAGCGCGCCGCCGGGCCGGGGCCGCGACGGATGCGCCCGGGTCGGTGACGGTGGGCTCGGTGTCGAGGATCTCCAGAAGCCGCTCGGCTCCGGCGGTCGCGGCGGTGGCCGTCAGACCGAGCTGGCCCAGGGAGCGGATCGGCGGGTAGAGGGAGCCGACGAAGGCGGCGAAGGCGAGGAGCTGCCCGAGTGTGATCCCGCCCGTGGAGATCTGCCACGCCCCCAGGCCGATGATCACCAGGACGCACACAGTTTCGAGGACCTCTACGAGTTGTTCGTAGAGCTCGGCGAGCCGAGTGCCTCTCACCGCCGCCTTGAACCGGGCACGCGCCTTGCCGAGGAGCCGTTCCTCCTCGTCGTGCTGCCTGTTGTACGCCTGGGTCATGACGACGTTGACCAGCGTCTCCTCGACCACGGCGGTGATGGCGCCGTCCGCCGCACGTCCGCGCCGGGACACCGCGCGCAGAGGCCCCGTGAACACGCGGGTGACGAGGTAGAAGAGCGGGATCATGGCAAACGTGGCGAGGGCCAGTTTCCAGCTCAGCCACACAGCGGCGGCAGCGTAGAAGAAGGTGTTGAAGAGGGCGGTCGCAGCCCCGACGATGCCGGAGACCACGAGGGCTTCGATGGCTTCCACATCGCCGGTGAGCCGCTCGACCAGGTCACCGCGGCGATTGCGCTGGTAGAAGTGGGGCGGCAGCGTCTGCAGATGACTGAAGACGCGGGCCCGCAGCCGCATCACGAAGCGTTCGGCGGTCCAGACCGCGAGCGAGCTGCACAGATACCCCACGATCGCACCGATGACGGCCACGGTGAGCCACTGACCAGCAGGTTTCCAGAAGGCACTGACGGATCCCTGCTGCAGAGCGTTGTCCGTCAGTTCCGCGAAGAGAAGGATGGTGATGGTCTCCGCGACCGCGGTCACGCTGGCGAGGACGCAGATGAGCAGGAGCCAGCGCCGGTCGCCATAGGTGAGCGGCCAGAACCGCCGGAACGACCGCACCACGCTGATGGGGTCGGTACGGATCGGAACGTCCGTCACCGATTCCGGGAGCGGCTCGTCGGGGCGCGCGAGGGGGCCGAGAAGGCGCATGGGCCTCACATCACTGAAGAGTGCGGAATGCGGACCGCCGCCGGAGCCTGTTCCCGGATCGGGGCCGGATCACGGCGCCAACTGCGATGCCGTCGTGATTGAAGCCTTGAAGAGCGCCTGCGGAACGTCTGTCAGGGGCCGCAGGTCGACATGATCCGAATGGGAGGCCCCGGGGCGCGGGCCCCAAAACCACGAGGCGTGACCCGCGCGGTTGCGCGGGCCAGCCTCGTGTAAGGGGTTTGGAGATTCTGGGTGACCGGTCAGTAGCCGTAGCCGCCGTAGCCGCCGTAGCCGCCGTAGCCGCCGTAGCCTCGGCGCCCGAAGCGGCGTCCACGTCCACGTCGGCCGAAGCCGTAGCCGTAACCGCCGTAACCGCCGTAGCCGCCGTAGCCGCCCCAGCCGCCCCAACGGTCCCTGCCACCCCCATGGCGGAAGATGTCGCGAACGTTCATCTTCGCCTCCTTTGGGAAGTTTGGTATGCCGCACCCTGTTTCTGCCGCGGCACTATCGACACTACGACGCCTTCACGGGACCAACAAGTCGTACGCGTACGAATTCGGGCAAAAGCCATATTACTAGGCGAATATTTGGGCATCGCCCGGCGTGATGCGCGGGCACGAAGCGGCCTACGGGGCGCCTCATCGGCACAGCGGAGCACGCCCGCAGAATCCCTGACGAAATCGGCCGCAGCGGCCCCACGCCCCCGCAGATCCGGGTGTACAGCCGCCAGATACCCACGGGCATGGGCGGGGCGCGACGGAACGACCCCGGAGAGTGACGGCGCGCCACTACCGTTCGAGGGTTCGTACCGGAGTCACGATGAGCGAAGTGCGTTGCTAACACAAAGAAAAATGCTCGCACTGAGCGTCAGTACGCAGCAACGAGGCGCCACAGCCCTCACCCGCCGCCTCAACAACACCACCAGCAGCCGACCCACTTGACGCACGTCCGGACGAAACCGGTCGGTACACACGGAGTTCGGGACCTGCAGGCAGGTATCGACGGAGCCCCGGCCGCATGCACGGTCGGGGCTCCGTCACCTCGTGAGCGTCGGCCTCTGAGCCGACAGGGGGCCTGCGAACGGCCTTCAGCGTGTCCTACACGTTCGACGCCGCCGCGCGTGCATCCTTGTTCCCAGGAGGCTGGAACATTCCTGCGCTGCGGCCGTCATGGTGGGGCGGGTGGGACTCGAACCCACGGCCGACGGATTATGAGTCCGCTGCTCTAACCGGCTGAGCTACCGCCCCTTTTCGGCGTGGCGCGCACATGTGTGCGCGCCGTCTGCCGCAGCATAGCCGGTCATACGATCTCTCGCTCCGGATGGTCGGCTTCGCCTGACCTTGAGGACTGCGCTGCCGGCTGCCCGGTTCCGGACGGCGCGAAGCGGACACGAAAGAGTCCGGCACCGGCCGTCGGATCAGCCTCCGGCCCGGCACGCGAAAAAGGACCCCGAAGGGTCCTCTTCCGTTCCGCTCCCCCGACTGGACTCGAACCAGTAACCCTCCGGTTAACAGCCGAATGCTCTGCCAATTGAGCTACAGGGGATCGCGCTCCCCCGACTGGACTCGAACCAGTAACCTGCCGGTTAACAGCCGGCTGCTCTGCCAATTGAGCTACAGGGGATTGCTGCGTTTGCACCGAACCCTACCTGCCTGGCTGCTGCCGGGCGGCGCGCGTTCGCTGCGACACATACATTAGCGCAAGCAGGGGGGTGCTCCGCCAATCGGTATCGCCCCGGGTGATCTCGGGCCCCGGCGGGTAGGCGGGCAGCACACGTCGCGCCGAGCACATACGCAGCAAGCACGGAGCAGGAGAAGGGTGGCAGCCATGCGGTACCGGCTCACGTTCATCGCCGGCCTGGCCCTCGGTTACGTCATCGGCACTCGGGCCGGACGCGAGCGCTACGAGCAGCTGAAGAAGTCCGCACGTCAGATCGCCCAGAACCCGGCCGTGCGCAATACCGCCGAGTCCGCGGCACAGAGCAGCCGTGAGTTCGCCGGCAAGGCGTACCACGCGGTGAGCGTCAAGGTCGGTGACAAGGTGCCCGCCTCGGTGGTCGCGCGGGTGCGGTCGGTGCGGGAGCGGAGCCAGGGCCAGGGTGTCGAGGACGACTGGGGCACCAGCAATACGTAACAGGGGTGGCCACCCGCCTTCCGTACGGGAAAGCTCCGGCGGTGCGGCAGAATCTTCATCATGGGCATAGTCGCCGGCTTGGACAGTTCTTCGGCCTTCACACACATCGTCGTCTGCGATGCGGACACGGGTGCCGTACTCCGGCAGGGGTACGCCGCACATCCCGTCGAGGCGAAGATCACCGAGGTCGATCCGCAGGTGTGGCTGCTCTCACTCGGTGAGGCGGCCACCGGCGGGTTGCTCGAAGGCGTCCAGGCCATCGGCGTGTCCGCGCAACAGCACGGTCTGGTGCCGCTGGACCGGCAGGGCAACCTCGTACGTCCGGCGCTGCTCGGCAACGACAAGCGGGCGCAGGTCGCCGCGGCCGATCTGATCGACGGGCTCGGCGGGCGGCAGGCCTGGGCCCAGGCGGTCGGGGCCGTACCGCAGGCCGCGCAACCGGTGTCGAAACTGCGTTGGCTGGCGCGGACCGAGCCGGAGGCGGCGCAGCGGGTCGCTTCGGTGATGCAGCCGCACGACTGGCTGGTCTGGCAGTTGCTGGGCCGGCCGAACCGGCGGACCACCGACCGGGGTGCCGCGTCGGGGACGGGGTACTGGTCGGCGGGGAGCGAGGCGTACCGGCCCGATCTGGTGGAGCTCGCGCTCGGGCACCAGGCCGCGCTGCCGGAGGTGCTCGGCCCCGCCGATGCGGCCGGGACGACGCCGGAGGGACTGCTGATCTCGGCCGGGACCGGCGAGACGATGGCGGCGGCGTTCGGGCTCGGGGTCGGGCCCGGCGACGCGGTGGTGTCGCTGGGGGCCTCGGGTTCGGTGATGGCGGTGCACCACGAGGCGCTGGCCGATCCGTCCGGGATGATCACGTCGTTCGCGGATGCCACCGGGATGCATCTGCCGGTCGTGTACACGCTCAATGCGGTGCGTGCGCTGCGCGGCACCGCCGAGATGCTGGGTCTGGAGAGTCTGGAGGAGCTGTCCGCGCTGGCGCTGAAGTCGACGCCGGGCGCCTCCGGGCTCGTACTGCTGCCGTATCTGGAGGGCGAGCGCACCCCGCATCTGCCGCACACCGCGGGCACGCTGAGCGGGCTGCGGCGGGAGTCGATGAAGCCGGAGCATCTGGCCCGGGCCGCGTTCGAGGGGATGCTGTGCTCGCTGGCCGACGCGCTCGATGTGCTGCGTGACCGCGGGGTCGAGGTGCGGCGGGTGTTCCTCCTGGGTGCGGCGGCCGAGCTGCCTGCCGTGCAGGGGCTTGCGCCTGCGCTGTTCGGTACGCAGGTCGTCGTACCGCAGCCGGCCGAGTACGCGGCGCTGGGCGCGGCCCGGCAGGCGGCCTGGGCGCTGGGGGTCTCGCGAGGGACGCTCGATCCGCGCACCCCCCCGGCCTGGCAGGGCGCGGCGGCGCAGGTGCTGGAGCCGGGCGAGGAGCTGCCGGTCGGTCAGGCGGTGCGGCAGCAGTACCGGGCGACGCGGGACCAGATCCATCCCGGGGCGTTCGACTCCGCGCTCTGATCCGACCGCTCTGGGTGACAAGGCCGGTCCCCCGGCCGGAGGTTCGGTCCCCGACAGGTGGACCGGGTCATGTTTTTGACCTGGGCTTGAGGAAAAACGTTCGCGGTCACGCCGGGCCTTGCCGGAAAATGAGTCGACTCCCGACCTCCTGCCGACTCCGAGAGACACGCGTGCTCATAAAACTCCTGCGGGCCTGCCTCGGCCCGTACAAGAAACCGATCATGCTGTTGGTGGCTCTCCAGCTGCTGCAGACCTGCGCCACTCTCTATCTCCCCTCTCTCAACGCCGACATCATTGACAACGGTGTCGTCGAGGGGGACACCGGCTACATCCTGACGTACGGCGGCATCATGATCGCCGTCTCCATCGCCCAGGTCGTCTGCAACACGGGGGCCGTCTTCTACGGTGCGCGAACTGCGGCCGCACTGGGCCGGGATGTCCGGGCGTCGGTCTTCGACCGGGTTCAGTCGTTCTCGGCACGTGAGGTCGGACGCTTCGGGGCACCCTCGCTGATCACCCGTACGACCAATGACGTCCAGCAGGTCCAGATGCTGGTCCTGATGACGTTCACCATGATGGTCTCGGCGCCGATCATGTGTGTCGGCGGCATCATCATGGCGCTCGGCCAGGACGTTCCGCTGTCGGCGGTGCTGCTCGCGGTGGTGCCGGTGCTCGGCATCGCGGTGAGTCTCATCGTGCGGCGGATGCGGCCGCTGTTCCGCACGATGCAGGAGCGGCTCGACACGGTGAACCGGGTGCTGCGCGAGCAGATCACCGGCAACCGGGTCATCCGCGCATTCGTCCGCGACGGGTACGAGGAGAAGCGGTTCCGGGGCGCCAACACCGAGTTGACCGATGTGGCGCTCTCCACCGGGCGTCTGATGGCGCTGATGTTCCCGACCGTGATGACGGTCGTGAACGTGTCGTCGATCGCCGTGGTCTGGTTCGGTGCGCACCGGATCGACAGCGGCGGTATGGAGATCGGCGCGCTGACCGCGTTCCTCTCCTACCTGATGCAGATCGTCATGTCCGTGATGATGGCCACCTTCATGTTCATGATGGTGCCGCGCGCAGAGGTGTGTGCCGAGCGCATCCAGGAAGTGCTGGAGACCGATTCGAGCGTGGTGCCGCCGGTCGAGCCGGTGCGGGAGCTGCGCGCCCACGGCCATCTGGAGGTGCGGGCTGCGGACTTCCGCTACCCGGGCGCCGAGGAGCCGGTGTTGCGGTCGGTGGATCTGGTGGCGCGGCCCGGTGAGACGACCGCGATCATCGGGTCGACGGGCAGCGGGAAGTCGACGCTGCTCGGTCTCGTACCGCGGCTGTTCGATGTGACGGACGGTCACGTACTGGTCGACGGCACGGACGTACGGACGCTGGAGCCGACGCTGCTGGCGAAGACGGTGAGTCTGGTTCCGCAGAAGCCGTATCTGTTCTCCGGGACGGTCGCGACGAATCTGCGGTACGGAAACCCGGACGCGACCGACGAGGAGCTGTGGCACGCGCTGGAGGTCGCGCAGGCCAAGGAGTTCGTCGAGGAGCTGGAGCACGGGCTGCACGCACCGATCGCGCAGGGCGGCACCAATGTCTCCGGCGGGCAGCGGCAGCGACTCGCGATCGCGAGGACGCTGGTGCAGCGACCGGAGATCTATCTCTTCGACGACTCGTTCTCCGCGCTCGACTATGCGACGGATGCCGCGCTGCGCCGGGCGCTGTCGCAGGAGACCGCCGAGTCGACCGTGGTGATCGTGGCCCAGCGGGTGTCCACCATCCGTGACGCGGACCGGATCCTGGTGCTCGACGAGGGCCGGGTCGTCGGCTCCGGTACCCATCACGAGCTGATGGACGGCAATGAAACCTACCGGGAGATCGTGCTCTCCCAGCTGACGGAAGCGGAGGCCGCGTAATGGCCGGGCCTGGCGGACGCATGATGGCGGGCGGGGCGCCGACCGACCGGTCCATGGACTTCAAGGGGTCCTCGAAGCGGCTGCTGAAGCGCTTCGCGACGGAGAGGGCCTCGCTCTACGGGATGCTGGCGGCCTGCGTGCTGAGCGTCGGCCTCTCGGTGGTGGGACCGAAGATCCTCGGCAGGGCGACCGACCTGGTGTTCGCCGGGGTCATCGGCCGGCGGCTGCCCGAGGGCACGACGAAGGAGCAGGCCGTCGAGGGCCTGCGCAAGACCAACAGCGGCCTGGCCGACCTGCTCTCCGGGGTCGACTTCATCCCCGGCCACGGCATCGACTTCGGTGCAGTGGGCGACGTACTGCTGACGGCGCTGGCGGTCTATGTCGGTGCCGGTCTGCTGATGCTGGTGGCGACCCGGCTGTCGATCCGGATCATCAACCAGGTCGTGTTCCAGCTGCGCGAGGACATCCAGACGAAGCTGGCGCGGCTGCCGCTGTCGTACTTCGACCGGGCCAAGCGCGGCGAGGTGCTCAGCCGGGCGACGAACGACATCGACAACATCTCTCAGACGATGCAGCAGACGATGGGCCAGCTCATCAACTCCCTGCTCACCATCGTCGGCGTGCTGATCATGATGTTCTGGATCTCGCCGCTGCTGGCCCTGGTCGCGCTGGTGACGGTGCCGCTGTCGGTGGTCGTGGCGACGAAGGTCGGCAAGCGGTCGCAGCCGCAGTTCGTGCAGCAGTGGAAGGTGACGGGAAAGCTCAACGCCCATATCGAGGAGATGTACACCGGGCACTCCCTGGTGAAGGTCTTCGGGCGGCAGGAGGAGTCCGCGAGGGACTTCGCCGAGCAGAACGACGCACTGTACGAGGCGAGCTTCCGGGCGCAGTTCAACAGCGGGATCATGCAGCCGCTGATGATGTTCGTGTCGAACCTGAACTATGTGCTGATAGCCGTCGTCGGTGGGTTGCGGGTGGCGTCGGGTGCACTGTCGATCGGTGACGTCCAGGCGTTCATCCAGTACTCGCGGCAGTTCTCGATGCCGCTGACGCAGGTCGCCTCGATGGCGAACCTGGTGCAGTCGGGTGTCGCCTCGGCCGAGCGGATCTTCGAGCTGCTGGACGCCGAGGAGCAGGGTCCCGACGCCCGGACCGGTGGGCGCCCGGCAGAGCTGCTCGGCAGCGTCTCGCTGGAGAAGGTGTCGTTCCGGTACGAGCCGGACAAGCCGCTCATCGAGAATCTGTCGCTGAACGTCGAACCGGGCCACACGGTCGCGATCGTCGGCCCGACCGGCGCCGGCAAGACGACGCTGGTCAACCTGCTGATGCGGTTCTACGAGGTGACGGGCGGCCGGATCGCACTCGACGGCGTCGACGTGGCGCAGATGTCGCGCGACGAGCTGCGGTCGGGGATCGGCATGGTCCTGCAGGACACCTGGCTGTTCGGCGGGTCGATCGCGGACAACATCGCGTACGGCGCTTCGCGCGAGGTCACCCGGGAGGAGATCGAGGAGGCGGCGAGGGCGGCCCACGCCGACCGCTTCATCCGTACCCTGCCGGACGGTTACGACACGGTGATCGACGACGAGGGCACCGGGGTCAGCGCGGGCGAGAAGCAGCTGATCACCATCGCGCGGGCGTTCCTGTCGGACCCGGTGATCCTGGTGCTCGACGAGGCCACGAGCTCCGTCGACACCCGTACCGAGGTGCTGATCCAGAAGGCGATGGCCCGCCTCGCGCACGGCCGTACGAGCTTTGTGATCGCGCACCGGCTCTCCACCATCCGAGATGCGGACGTCATCCTGGTGATGGAGAACGGGTCGATCGTCGAACAGGGCACGCACGACGAGCTGTTGGAGGCGCAGGGGGCGTACGCCCGGCTGTATGCGGCGCAGTTCGCGCAGGCGGTCGCCGAGGTCGACTGATCTCTTCGGTACGACCTCAGTCCAGGTAGCCGCGGAGCTGGTCGGCGAAGGCGTGGTCCCGCAGCTTGTTGAGGGTCTTGGATTCGATCTGGCGGATGCGTTCGCGTGTCACGCCGAAGATCCGGCCTATCTCTTCGAGTGTGCGGGGCCGGCCGTCGTCCAGCCCGTAGCGCAGCTGGACCACCTTCCGCTCCCGCTCGCCCAAGGTGGAGAGCACCGCTTCGAGGTGCTCGCGCAGCAGCAGGAACGCGGCGGACTCCACGGGGGACGCCGCGTCTCCGTCCTCGATCAGGTCGCCGAGCGCGACGTCGTCCTCCTCACCGACCGGTGCGTGCAGCGAGACGGGTTCCTGAGCGAGCCGCAGCACTTCGCCGACCCGTTCCGGCGTCAGGTCCAGCTGGGCGGCGACCTCTTCGGGCGTCGGCTCGTAGCCGCGTTCCTGGAGCATCCGGCGCTGCACCCGTACGACGCGGTTGATCAACTCGACGACATGGACCGGGACCCTTATCGTCCGCGCCTGGTCGGCGAGGGCGCGGGACATGGCCTGCCGGATCCACCAGGTCGCGTACGTAGAGAACTTGTAGCCCCGGGCGTAGTCGAATTTCTCGACGGCCCTGATCAGTCCGAGGTTCCCCTCCTGGACCAGATCGAGCATGGTCAGCCCGCGGCCGACGTAGCGTTTGGCGACGGAGACGACGAGGCGCAGGTTCGCCTCGATCAGGCGGCGCTTCGCCATCCGCCCCATGACCACCAACCGGTCCAGATCGACGGCGAGTCGGGAGTCCGGGTCCGGGGTTCTCGCGAGCCGCTCCTCGGCGAAGAGGCCGGCCTCGACGCGGCGGGCGAGCTCCACCTCGTCGGCGGCGGTGAGCAGCGGGATGCGTCCGATCTCCCGCAGGTACTGACGGAAGAGGTCGGAGGACGGGCCGCTGGTGTCGGTGCGGCCGCGCGACTCCGGGAGTTCGGGCACCTCCGCCTGCTCCTCCAGGACGGCGTCGGCTGCGACGACCGACTCGGGCGGTTCCGACGGTTCGGGCGGTTCGGGTGTCAGTGGGTCCACCGCTGCCTCCGGATGATGCATGGCCCGGTTCTGCGCGGGGACGGCCGAGACACGCTCGGTTGTGGTCACGGTCCGGGTCTGCACGGGGGCGACCTCCAGGTGATCGCTGCCGGATCGCGGGGATGGGAGGTCCACCGTGCAGTGGGCCGACCGCGCTCCGATGACTCAGGCACCGCCCCCCAGTGTGGGGGAAGACACATCACCGCCACGAGGGGCGTGCGCGGACTTTCTGAGTCCGGTCCGTAACCGGCCGGTTACGCGCGCGGAGGCCGGGCCCGGCCATGATCCGCCGGACCGGCCCCGGTCGCGTCAGAGCGCGTCGGCGCCGTTGTTGCGCAGGGACTGGGCGTACTGCTGGAGGACCCAGACCTCGTTCTGCGCGGCCGCCAGATGGTCGGGAGCCACATTGCTGCCGAGACGGCTGAGGCTGCCCTGGACGTCGTTGATCCGGCGGTCGACGGCACGCAGCCGGACCTTGACCAGGTGCTCGCCCGCGTACGCCTCGTCGATGGACTTGCCGTGGAAGACCTCCACGGCGAGCTCGGTGACCAGCTTGCGCACCGTGTCGTTGGGAGCGGCACCGAGGACGCCGACCAGGTACTCGCGGGTGTCGGCGAGGCCCCGCTCGGCACCGCCCGCCTCGGCGATGCACTGCCGCACCGCCGCGTACGGCGGGGCGGTGAACTCGTCGACCCCGTAGGCGTCGAAGGCCGGGGCGACCAGGGCGGGCCGCTGCAGGGCGAGCTTGAGCAGCTCGCGCTCGGTGCGGTGGGCGGGACTGCGGAGATGGAGCGCGGGACCCGACGGGCCGGCGGTGGGCCGGGCCTGCTGGTGCTGGGGGCCGCCGCGGGTGGGCACAGGGGCGGGGCCCCGGTCGCCGCGGTCGCGGGCCCAGCGGGCCAGCTGGGCGACGCGCTTGACGACGAACTGGGTGTCGAGGATGCCGAGCATCCCGGCCAGCTGGACGGCGACCTCGTGCTGCGAGGAGCTGTTCTTGATCCGGGCGACGACGGGGGCGGCCTCGTCGAGGGCTGCGCCGCGGCCCGCGGGGGTCTCCAGGTCGTACCGCCCGACGATCTGGCGGAGCGCGAACTCGAAGAGCGGCGTGCGTGGTTCGACCAGGTCGCGGACGGCCTCGTCGCCCTTGACGAGCCGCAGATCGCACGGGTCCATGTTGTCCGGGGCGATCGCGATGTACGTCTCCGCGGCAAACTTCTGATCATCCTCGAAGGCCCGCAGGGCGGCCTTCTGACCGGCCGCGTCTCCGTCGAACGTGAAGATCACCCGGGCGCTGCCGTTGTCCATCAGGAGCCGGCGGAGGATCTTGATGTGGTCGCCGCCGAAGGCCGTACCGCAGGTGGCGATGGCGGTGGTGATGCCGGCGAGGTGGCAGGCCATGACGTCGGTGTAGCCCTCGACGACGACGGCCCGGCTGGCCTTCGCGATGTCCTTCTTCGCGAGGTCGATGCCGTACAGCACCTGCGACTTCTTGTAGATCGCGGTCTCGGGGGTGTTGAGGTACTTGGGCCCGTTGTCGTCGTCGCGGAGCTTGCGGGCACCGAAGCCGACGACCTCGCCGGATGTGTCGCTGATCGGCCACATCAGCCGGCCACGGAAGCGGTCGATGGGACCGCGGCGGCCGTCCTGGGAGAGGCCCGAGGTGATCAGCTCCCGGTCGCTGAACCCCTTGCCCCGGAGGTAGCGGGTGAGGTGGTCCCAGCCGGCCGGGCTGTAGCCGACGCCGAAGTGGGCGGCCGCCGCCTGGTCGAAGCCGCGCTCGGCGAGGAACTTCCGGCCGATCTCCGCCTCGGGACTGTCCAGCTGCTCGACATAGAACTGGGCGGCGGCCTTGTGCGCCTCGACCAGCCGGATGCGCTCGCCGCGCTGGTGGGAGGGGTTGTAGCCGCCCTCCTCGTAGCGCAGGGTGATGCCCGCCTTGGCGGCGAGCCGCTCGACCGTCTCGGAGAAGGAGAGGTGGTCGATCTTCATCACGAACGCGATGGTGTCGCCGCCCTCCTGGCAGCCGAAGCAGTGGAAGAGTCCCTTGCTCGGGCTGACCTGGAAGGAGGGCGACTTCTCGTCGTGGAACGGGCAGAGCCCCTTGAGGTTGCCCCCGCCCGCGTTCCGCAGCTGGAGGTACTCCGAAACGACGGCGTCGATCGGGACCGCGTCCCGGACCGCCTTCACATCGTCGTCATTGATCCTGCCTGCCACGGGTGAAGTCTACGGGTGAGGGCGGACAGCAGGAGCCCGCGGTCGTCGTCGCGGGCGCCGGACGACACCCTGATCACGACCGCCGGGCGACGGAGAACGCGACGGAGAAGACGGCGGGGAACACGGCGCAGAACACTGTCCTGATACCGCTCAGATCAGCGACTCCAGGGGCACCGACGGGTCCGCCAGCGCGTCCGGGTCGATCTGCCGGCCGGTCCGGATCAGCTCCTGCACGGTCTCGGTGACATCCCACACATTGACGTTCATCCCGGCCAGCACCCTGCGGTCCTTCAGCCAGAACGCGATGAACTCCCGCTTGCCCGCGTCGCCGCGGATGACGACCTGGTCGTACGAGCCCGGCGGCGCCCAGCCCGAGTATTCGAGCCCCAGGTCGTACTGGTCGGAGAAGAAGTACGGCACGCGGTCGTAGCCGACGTCCCGGCCGAGCATGGCGCGGGCGGCGGCCGGGCCGCTGTTGAGCGCGTTCGCCCAGTGCTCCACGCGCAGCCGGGTGCCGAACAGCGGGTGCGGCATGTTGGCCACGTCCCCGGCGGCGTAGATGTCCGGGTCGGAGGTGCGCAAAGAGGCGTCGACCGCGATGCCGCCGCCGTCGCTGCGGGCGGCGATCGCGAGACCGGCGGCTTCGGCGAGGGCGGCGCGCGGGGCGGCGCCGATAGCGGCGAGGACGTCGTGGGCGGGGTGTTCCTCGCCGTCGTCGGTGCGGGCGGCGAGGACCATGCCGTCCTGACCGATGATCTCGGTGAGCCTGGTACCGAAGTGGAAGCGGACGCCGTGGTCGCTGTGGAGTTCGGTGAAGATCTGGCCGAGCTCGGGGCCGATGACCCGGAGCAGCGGGGTCGCCTCCGGCTCGACGACGGTGACCTCGGCACCGTATCCCCGCGCCGCCGCCGCGACCTCCAGGCCGATCCAGCCGGCCCCGGCGATCATCAGATGGCCGTTGTCGCGGCCGAGCGCGGACAGCACGTTCTTCAGCCGGTCGGCGTGGGCGAGGCGGCGCAGATGGTGGACCCCGGCCAGATCCGTACCGGGGATGTCGAGGCGGCGGGGTTCGGCGCCGGTGGCGAGCAGCAGCTTGTCGTAGTGGATGACCGTGCCGTCGCCGAGCTCCACGGAGCGGCCGCCACGGTCGATGGCGGTGACGGGCTGGCCGAGGTGGAGCTCCACATCGGCACCCGCGTACCAGGCCGTCTCATGGACGAAGACGCTCTCACGGGCCTCCTTGCCGGCCAGGTAGCCCTTGGAGAGGGGAGGTCGTTCGTACGGATGGTCACGCTCATCGCCGACCAGGATCACCCGGCCGCTGAAACCCTCCGAACGGAGTGTCTCGGCTGCCTTCGCTCCGGCCAGTCCTCCCCCGACGATGACGAACGTCCGATGTGCGTCGACCACTTTGGTGCCTCCTCGGTGCTTGCTGCGCTCCGCCGCCACCTGCGAGCGTCCCGCACGCAGCGTGATGGCGAAAGAGGGTGTACCCCGATCAGGTCACACCCGGTGGCCACGGGCCGGGGCCCACGCCGCGCGGAACGGGCCCCGGGCGGAGCCGCGCGCCCGCCCGGCGTGGCATGTGCTCCCAGCACATCACCTGCGGCGTTGCCGACCGTCATCGCCGCGCCCCACGGCCGCAGGACTTGCCCGCGGCCGCCGAACAGGCAGGCGAATACGGGGGTACGGGGGCAGGCATCCGTATCCCGGACGGCGGCCCGCCGGGGCACCTTTCGCCCGCAGCGCACGGTGGCCCGGAGCGCGGGCGGCCGGTCCGCCTCCGGCAGGGCGCGCGGCGGCAGGGCGCTGGGAGACGTGACCGCACCGGGGTACCGCCCGGCGGCCCCTCACCGTCCCCGGGAGGTGAGCGAGGTGTGCAGTGAGCGGGCCGAGGCGTCCGTGAGGGCCGCGATCTGGTCGACCAGGACGCGCTTGCGGGACCGGTCGTCGCAGGCGTGCTCGTACAGCGCGCGGAACTGTGGTTCCAGGCCCTCGGGGGCGCGCGCGGTCAGCGCCGCGGCCAGTTCCGCGATGACGATCCGCTGGTCGGCACGGATCGCTTCCTGTTCGGCGCGCTGCATCACATAGCGGTCGGCCACCGCCTTCAGGACCGCGCATTCATTGCGTGCCTCGCGCGGGACGACGAGCTCGGCCGCGTACCTGCCGAGGCGACCGGCTCCGTGCGCCTGGCGGGTGGCGGTCTCGGCGGCGAGGCAGAACCGGCCGATCAGCTGGCTCGTCGCGTCCTTCAGCCGGGCCTGGGCGACGGCGGATCCGTCGTAGCCGTGCGGCCACCACTCCTGGCCGATGAGCCGGTCGAGGGCGTCGGCCAGCTCCTGCGGGTCGGTGTCGAGAGGGACGTAGCGCCCGATCGCCACGTCCCAGATCTCGCGGCGCTCCGGCTCCGCGAAGAGGCAGTTGGGGTCGATGTGACCGGCGTGCAGGCCGTCCTCGAAGTCGTGCACCGAGTACGCGACGTCGTCGGACCAGTCCATCACCTGGGCCTCGAAGCACTTGCGGTACGACGGGGCGCCCTTGCGGGCCCACTCGAAGACCGGCAGGTCGTCCTCGTACACCCCGAATTTCCGGGAGCCGGGGTCGGTGGGGTGGCCGCCGCGCGGCCACGGGTACTTGGTGGCGGCGTCCAGCGCCGCCCGGGTCAGATTGAGCCCGACGCTGACCAGTTCGCCGGTCCGCACGTCGCGCACGAACCGCTTCGGCTCCAGCCGGGTCAGCAGCCGCAGCGACTGGGCGTTGCCCTCGAAGCCGCCGCAGTCGGAGGCGAAGTCGTTGAGCGCCTGCTCGCCGTTGTGCCCGAACGGCGGGTGGCCCATGTCGTGCGCCAGACAGGCCGTCTCGACCAGGTCGGGGTCGCAGCCGAGCGCCGCGCCGAGCTCCCGGCCGACCTGGGCGCATTCCAGCGAGTGCGTGAGTCTGGTCCGGGGACTGGCGTCCCAGACGAGGCTGCGGGTGCCGGGCGTGACGACCTGGGTCTTCCCGGCGAGTCTGCGCAGCGCGGCGGAGTGCAGCACCCGGGCGCGGTCCCGCTGGAAGGCGGTGCGGCCCGGCCGTTTGTCGGGCTCGGTGTCCCAGCGCTCGGTGTCGGCCGCACCATAGGGCGTGGTGCCGTGTTCCTGTGTGCCCCGCGTACCGTCCATGGTCACGACAGTAAACGGCCGGACCGACAAGAATGCTCAGGCGGACGCCAGGAGATGGCCGTTCGTCGCGACTTCATGTGCCGGGAGTGCGCCGGCCAACGCCTGGTCGTAGCGGTGCAGGAGCAGTCGCGCCATCGCGGGGTGCGCGCCGAGCGGGGCCGCGGCGGTGCCGGGGGCGGCAGCGGCGGCAGCCGTCGCGAAGCGGCCGGGTGCGGTGAAGTACGAGGCGACGGCGACCCGGTGCCGGCCGCGGGCGGCGAGGGCGCGCACCACGACGGGCACGGTGGGCGTGGTGGCGGAGGTGTACGCGGCGACGACGGGCACCCCGCCGAGCCGTTCGCTGAGCATCCGTGCGGTGCGGCGGGTGTCCGCGGCCGAATCGGGGTCGCGGGAACCGGCGGCGGCGAGGACCACGGCGGAGCCGCGGCTGTCGGCCTCCTCGGCCGGCCAGCCCGCTTCGACGAGCCGCCCGTACAGCGCCTCGACGAGCAGGGGGTGCGGCCCGAGCGGCGCGGCAATTGTGGCCCGCAGGGCAGGTGCGGCGGCGAGTGCCGCAGGTATGTCCCGCTTGACGTGGTGGCCGCGGCCGAGCAGCAGCGGTACGAGAACGGCGTCACCGGACCCCAGGCCGGCCAGGGTTGCCGGCAGGAGCGGCTCGTTCAGCTCGATGTGGCCGAGCCGGACGTCCAGCCCCGGGCGCAGTTCCCGCACCCGGTCCAGCAGCTTCATGACCGTGCGCAGCGCCTGCGGGTCGCGGCTGCCGTGCGCCACGGCGACGAGTGCGGGGGCGTGGGTGGTGGTGGCGGAGCCCGGTGCGGAGTCGCCGGTGCGGTGGTGCATGGGTCTGCGCCTTCCGTTCAGGGAGACGTGGCTGAGCTGGGCGCCGAGCTGGGCGGTGATTCGGGTCAACAGTTGCGCTGTGCTGTCGAGAGGCAGGGACTCACGGGGCTGTGCCGATGCAGACTCCGTCATGCACCGATGGTGGCGGGCGCAGGTTGCCAGGTCGTTGCGCAGGGGTGACGGGTCTTTGCCACGGGCTCACGGCGCGGTCGGCCGCCCGAAGAGGCGCTCCAGGACGTGGGCCACCCCGTCCTCCTCGTTGGACACCGTGTGTGTCGGTACGGCGGCGAGCACGGCCGGGTGGGCGTTGCCCATGGCGTATCCGGTGCCCGCCCAGTCGAGGACGGTCAGGTCGTTGGGCATGTCGCCGAAGGCGATGACCTCCGTGGCGTCGATTCCGCGCCCGGCGCAGAGCTCCGCGAGAGTGTCCGCCTTGGTGACCCCGGACGCGCTGATCTCCAGGAGCCCGCGCCCGCCGGAGTGGGTGAACTGGACTTCGCTGCCCGCCGGGCCCACCCCTTGCCGGGCTGCGGCCAGCAGGGTGTCCGCGTCCAGCCGGTCGGACCAGGCGAGGAGTTTGGTGACGGGTACGTCGGTCAGCCACAGGTCCGCCAGGGACGCTACGGGCAGTTCGGCGTCGATGTCCTCCGACAGGCGCAGCCGGTACGCCGGTTCGTACAGGACCTGGTTGCCGGTCTCCAGGGCGAACCCCACCTCGGGCAGGACGGCGGCGAGTGCGGTGGCCACGCGCTGGGCGACGGTGACGGGCAGGGCGCGGGAGGAGACGACCGTACGCGTCCCGATGTCGTAGACCAGCGCGCCGTTGCTGCACACCGCTGTCCCCGTCAGACCCGTCGCCTCGGCGAGCCGGTCGACGAACCTGGGCGGCCTGGCGGTGACGAGGACGACCTCCGCACCGGCGCTCTCGGCCGAGCGCAGCGCGCGGAGGGTGCGGGACGAGAGGGTGCCGTCGCGGCGCAGAAGAGTGCCGTCGAGGTCGGAGGCGATCAGCCGGGGAAGCAACATCGGCCGATTTTATTGGGCGGGGTCCGCGCCCGGTGTGCGTACGGCACGCCGGCCTGCGACCGGGGCCGGTCCGGATGGAGAAAGTCGCGGCGTGGAGAACCCTTTTGACCTGATGCTCGTCCGATCAGTTGACGCAATGACACCGACCGAGGGACTCCGATGCGAGGGAAGCGGCCGCAATGGCTGGGGTGGCTCGGGCGGCTGCGGCCGCGCCGGCCGCGTACGCGGCGTGGGCAGCGGTGGGTCGTGCAGGGGGTGATGGCAGCCTGTGTGCTGGGCCTGGCTCCCGCGACCTGGATGTACTCCGTCGCCGACGCCCGTGTCCGGACGACCGCGGACGCGCCCGCGCAGCAGGTCGCCGTGGTGTTCGGGGCCGGGCTGTGGGACGGGAAGCCGTCGCCGTACCTCGCGAACCGGCTGAGCACGGCCGCCGAGCTGTACCGCGACGGCAAGGTGAAGGTCGTACTGGTGACCGGGGACAACAGCCGGGAGGAGTACGACGAGCCGGATGCCATGCGGGCGTATCTCGTGGCGCACGGGGTCCCGGACAAGCGGATCGTCAGCGACTTCGCCGGGTTCGACACGTGGGACTCCTGTGTGCGGGCCAAGAAGATCTTCGGGGTCGACCGGGCCGTGCTGGTGAGCCAGGGGTTCCACATCCGGCGGGCAATCGCGCTGTGCCGGGCCGCGGGCATCGACGCGTACGGGGTCGGGGTCGACGCCAAGCACGATGCGACTTGGTACTACGGCGGGACGCGAGAGGTGTTCGCGGCGGGGAAGGCGGCACTGGACGCGATGTTCAAGCCGGATCCGCACTTCCTGGGGCCCGAGGAGCCCGGGGTCGGGGAGGCCCTGGCGACCGGCGGGCGGTGAGGACGCCGACCGGCCTCACCGGCCCGGCGGAGGCCGACCTCACGGGCCCGGCGGAGGCGGGCTGAGGTCCACGTTCCGGCGGCGTAACCGGTCGCGGGCGTCCGCGTAACACCTGGCTCGCACGCTGGGGCACATGGCCCGCACCGAGACTGCCCCCACCGCGACCCACTGCCCGTACTGCTCACTGCAGTGCGGGATGAATCTGCGACCGGTCACCGGCGGCGCGGTGGTCGAGGTCGTGGAGCGTACCGATTTCCCCGTCAACCGCGGCGCCCTGTGCGGCAAGGGCCGGACCGCGCCGGCCGTGCTCTCCTCACGGGTACGGCTGACCGGACCGCTCGTGCGTGACGCGGTCAGTGGCGAGCTGGAGCCGGCCGGCTGGGACGAGGCGCTGGCCGCGATCGCCGACGGACTCCGGCGCACCCGGGCCGTGCACGGGCCCGATGCCGTGGGGGTGTTCGGCGGCGGCGGGCTCACCAACGAGAAGGCGTACGCGCTCGGGAAGTTCGCCCGGGTCGTCCTGTCGACCTCGCAGATCGACTACAACGGGCGGTTCTGCATGTCGTCGGCGGCCGCCGCGCACCAGCGGGCCTTCGGCCTCGACCGCGGGCTGCCGTTCCCCCTGGAGGACATCGCGCGCACCGGGTGCGTGATCCTCGTCGGGTCGAACCTCGCCGAGACCATGCCGCCCGCGCTGCGCTTTCTGACCGAAATGCGTGAGAACGGTGGCCGGTTGATCGTCATCGATCCGCGCCGGACCCGCACCGCCGAGCAGGCCGATCTGCATCTGGCGCCCCGGCCCGGCACGGATCTCGCGCTCGCGCTCGGAATGCTGCATCTGGTGGTGGCGGCCGGCCGGGTGGACGAGGAGTTCGTGCGCGACCGTACGACCGGCTGGGACGAGGCCAGGGCCGGAGTCATGGCGCACTGGCCGGAGCTGGTGGAGCGGCTGACCGGGGTGCCGGTGCCGCAACTGCGGGAGGCAGTCGAGATGTTCTGCGATGCGCAGAACGCCATGGTGCTGACCGCGCGCGGACCCGAGCAGCAGTCCAAGGGCACGGACACGGTCGGCGCCTGGATCAACCTCTGTCTGGCCACCGGCCGGGCGGGCAGACCGCTGTCCGGCTACGGCTGTCTGACCGGGCAGGGCAACGGCCAGGGCGGGCGCGAACACGGGCAGAAGGCCGACCAGTTGCCCGGCTACCGCAAGATCACCGACCCGGCGGCGCGCCGCCATGTGGCGCAGGTGTGGGGGGTCGACCCGGACTCGCTGCCGGGGCCGGGGCGCAGTGCGTACGAGCTCCTCGACGCGCTGGGGACGGACGTGCGGTCGCTGTTGGTGATGGGGTCCAACCCGGTGGTGTCCGCGCCGCACGCCGCGCATGTGGAGGAGCGGCTGCGGTCACTGGACTTCCTCGCGGTCGCGGACGTGGTGCTGTCGGAGACGGCGGCGCTGGCCGATGTGGTGCTGCCGGTGACGCAGTGGGCGGAGGAGACCGGGACGACGACCAGTCTGGAGGGCAGGGTGCTGCTGCGGCAGCGGGCGGTCACCGCACCGGACGGCGTCCGCAGCGATCTGGAGGTGCTGCACGGGCTGGCCGCGCTCCTCGGGCACGGCAAGGGGTTCCCCACCGAGCCCGAGGAGGTCTTCGACGAGCTCCGGCGCGCCTCCGCGGGCGGTCCCGCCGACTATGCGGGGATCACGTACGGGCGGATCGCGGCGGAGAACGGGATGTTCTGGCCGTGCCCGGACGAGCAGCATGCCGGTACACCGCGGCTGTTCCTGGACCGGTTCGCCACCGACGACGGGCGGGCGCGGTTCGTACCCGTGACGCACCGTCCGGCCGCCGAGGAGACCGACCGGGAGTATCCGGTGGTACTGACGACCGGTCGGGTGGTCGCCCAGTACCAGTCGGGTGCGCAGACCCGCCGGGTCGACGAGCTGAACGCCGCAGCCCCCGGCCCGTTCGTGGAACTGCATCCTCGGCTCGCCGAGCGGATCGGGGTGGCGGAGGGCGATCCGGTGGCGGTCACGTCGCGGCGCGGGCGGGCGGTGGCGCCCGCCCGGATCACCGGGGCGATCCGGCAGGACACCGTCTTCATGCCGTTCCACTGGGCGGGTGAGGGCCGGGCCAACACGCTGACGAACCCGGCCCTGGACCCGGTGTCGCGGATGCCGGAGTTCAAGGTGTGCGCGGTGCGGGTGGAGGCGGCCGCCGGGTGAGCCAATCGCCTCCGGGGATGAGGATGCCGCCGGTACGGAGGGTGCGGGTGACGGGGGCGGCGGCGAGGTAGACCCAGGCGCGGGCGGTTCCGGTGGCGGGCGGGACCGCGCCCGGAAGGCGGACTTCGCGGGCGACCCGCTCGTAGAGATTGCGCGGGTGCCCCGGTCCGACGTACTCCTCCAGCCGGTCGAGGACGACGAGCAGCTCCGCGTACCCGGCGGGCGCGGCCGTGACGAGCGTGCCGCGCACGGTGCCGTGGCCCTCGATCGCGTACGGGTAGCCGGGGCCTTCGTACAGCAGGGCGCCCGACAGCAGGGCCGGCTGTTCCGCGATCGCCCGGCCCCGGAGGAACAGGTCGTGGTTGGGTTCGCCGGGCAGCAGCGTGCCGTAGACGAAGAAGGGCAGTTCGGGGTCGGTCCGCGGCATGGTCAGAGGGCCGTGACCGGGGCCGTCTCCGCAGTCACCCAGGCGAGGTAGCGGTCGCTTCCCCGTACCACCGGCGTCGCGATGATCTCCGGGGTCTCGTAGTCGTGCGCCGCCCGGAGGTGTTCCTCCAGTTCGTCGTAGCGTCCGGCCACCGTCTTGAACAGCACCTGCCACTCCTCCGTGGTCTCGATGGCGTTCCGCCACCGGTAGACGGAGGTGACGGGCGCGGAGATCTGCGCGCATGCCGCGAGTCGCGCCTCCACCGCGCCCTGGGCGAGGGCGTGGGCCTTCTCCTCGCTGTCCGTGGTGGTCAGAACGGTCAGCCATGCCGGCGTTGTCACCGTCGGTCTCCTCAGCTCTTCGGCCCTGCTCTTCGGATCTTGTGCCTGTGGCGTGTCCTTCTCGTCGATTGTCGGGGCGGTTCGGTGCCGTGTCCTCCTTCATCACCGTTGCGGTATGGACATGACATGTCATGAACCCTTAAATCTGAGGCGAGCTCAGAAGCACCGCTCAGATCGCCCTTTCCCCCCGCACCCCGAGGAGTCCGATGAGATCGATTCGGCATGCATCGCGCCTCACCCCGCTCGGCACAGCCGCTGTCGGCGCCGCCCTGCTGGCCTCCGCCCTCACCGCGACCACGGGCGCCGCCGCGGCCGGCCACCCGGCCCCGAGCCCCGCCACCGCCGTCCGTCACGCCGAGGCCGCGCTCACCGGGCACGCCGCCGCGCTGGGCCTCACCGGCGCCCAGGACACCGCGGTGCGCGATGTGGTCGTCGACAAGGACGGCAGCCAGCATGTGCGCTACGACCGCACCTACCGCCATCTTCCGGTCCTCGGCGGCGACTTCATCGTCCACCTCGCACCCGGCGGCGCGTACCGGAGTGCCGACCGGGCCGTCCGCGGCGATCTCGCCGTGCCGACCGTGACCCCCTCGCTCTCCGCGTCGGGCGCCGCCGACCTGGGCGCGGCCGCACTGCGCTCGGCCCACCGCGGCGTGAAGCTCAGCAAGGTCGCCGCACAGCCGCAGCTCGTCGTGGACGCCCTGCACGGCGCGCCCAAGCTGGCCTGGCGCACCGAGGCGGCAGGCAAGGACTCACTGGGCAACCCGGTCGCCCGCGTCGTGCTCACCGACGCGCGCACGGGCCGGCAGATCGATGCCTGGGACAGCCTGGAGACGGCGTCCGGCGACGGCCGGTCGCTGTACAGCGGTACGGTCCCGCTGCAGACGACCCAGTCGGGATCGACGTACCAGCTCAAGGATGCGACGCGCGGCAACACCTACTCCGGTGACGCGCAGAACAAGACCGACGGCTGCATCCTCACCATCTGCTGGAGCCGGGCGCCCGCGGTGCTGTTCACCGACGCCGACAACCACTGGGGCAACGGCACCACCTCCGACCGCGCATCGGCGGCGGTCGACGCCCAGTACGGCACGGACACCACCTGGGACTACTACAAGAACGTGCACGGCCGGAACGGCATCGCCGGGGACGGCAAGGGCTCGTACAACCGGGTGCACTACGGCAATGGCTACAACAACGCCTTCTGGGACGACAGCTGCTTCTGCATGACGTACGGGGACGGCGACGGCTCGACCTTCGGACCGCTGGTCGCGCTGGATGTGGCCGGGCACGAGATGTCGCACGGCGTGACGTCCAAGACGGCGGCCCTCACCTACTCCGGTGAGTCGGGCGGTCTCAACGAGGCCACCTCCGACATCTTCGGCACGCTGGTGGAGTTCCACGCGAACAACCCGCAGGACCCGGGCGACTACCTCATCGGCGAGAAGATCGTGAAGTCCGGCTTCGGGAAGGCCGCGTTGCGGTTCATGGACCAGCCCTCCAAGGACGGCAACTCGGCGGACTGCTGGAGCTCCTCGGTCGGCAATCTGGATGTGCACTACTCGTCCGGCGTCGCCAACCACTTCGCGTATCTGCTGGCCGAGGGCAGCGGCCCGAAGGTCATCGGCGGCGTCCAGCACAACGGCACCACGTGCAACGGGGCGACGCTGAGCGGCATCGGCAAGGACAAGCTCGGCAAGATCTGGTACCGGGCGCTGACCGTCTACATGACGTCCTCCACCAAGTACGCGGGCGCCCGCACCGCGACGCTCGACGCGGCGAAGGACCTGTACGGCACCGGCAGCGCGGAGCAGAACGCGGTGGCCGCGGCCTGGTCGGCGGTGTCGGTCGGCTGACCTGGAGCAGGTCCCGGAGCGGCTGCCCGCTTCGGGACCTGCACCTGCTCGGTCAACCGTCAATTACCGTACGGACGCACCGCCTTGGCTTCGCGCAGCGCCTGGCCCCACCAGACGAGCTGATCGAGCAGCGTCTTCGCCGCCGCGTCCACGGCCGCCGGATCCCTGTGCCTGCGGTCGTCATCGAACAGGGCGCCCGCGTTGTGGAACGACACCGTGTCGCGGATGGAGACGGCGTGCAGTTCGGCGAAGACCTGACGGAGGTGCTCGACAGCCCGCAGACCGCCGGACACTCCCCCGTACGAGACGAAGGCGACGGGCTTGGCCTGCCATTCCGCGTGATGCCAGTCGATGAGGTTCTTCAGCGGGGCAGGGAACGAGTGGTTGTACTCGGGCGTGACGACGACGAAGGCATCGGCGGCGGCCAACCGGGGCGAGACCTCGGCCAGTTGCGCCTGTACGTCGGGGCCGGGGCGGTGGGAGAGGGCGAACGGGAGATCGAGGTCGGCGACGTCGATGAGGTCGGTCTCGATGTCCGGGTGGTCCGCGGTACGGGAGAGGAACCAGTCGGCGATCACGGGGGCGAAGCGGCCCTCGCGGTTGCTGGCGAGGATGACCGCGACCTTCAGGGGCGCGGTGGTGGCGGATGCGACAGGGGCAGGTGTCATGAGGTCCATGCAGCGAGCCTCGTACGTCAACCAAGGTTGAGGTCAAGCCGCATCGTCCACCCTTTCGGCTTACGGTGGAACACATGACGACCGCCGAACCCCTGTACGCCGAGTTCAACGGACACGCAGCCACGGAGGCGGATCTCCTGATCCCCGCCTTCTCCAACTACGGCCACTTCACAGCCATGCAGGTCAGGGACGGAAGGGTGCGGGGCCTCGCCTTCCACCTGGCCCGCCTGGACGCCGCGAATCAGGAACTGTTCGGCCATGGCCTGGACGGCGAACGGATCCGCGGGCTGATCCGGCACGCACTCGACGGTGCGGGGGTACGGGACGCCTCGACCCGGGTGTACGCCTTCCTGCCGCCCGGCGACACGGAGGCGACGGTCATGGTCACGGTGCGCGGACCGGCACAGAAGTCCCCCGAACCGCACAGCCTGATGTCCGTTCCGTACGTCCGCACCGTGCCGCACATCAAGCGCCCCGGCGAGTTCGGCCAGACGTATTACGGGCGGCTCGCCGCACGCTCCGGCTTCGACGAGGCCTTGCTGACCGCGCCGGACGGGGCGGTGACCGAGGGCGCGATCACCAACATCGCCTTCTGGGACAGCACTTCGGTCGTCTGGCCCGCCGCCCCGTCGCTCCGCGGTGTCACCATGGCCCTGCTGGAACAGGAGCTTCCGGGGGCCGGGCTGGCATCCGCACGGCGGCCGGTGACGCTGGACGGGATCGGCGCCTTCCGGTCGGCGTTCCTCACCAACTCACAGGGCATCGCGCCGATCCGGCGGATCGACGACACGGAGTTCACCGTCGACGAGGAACTGATGAAGCAGGTGGGGCTGGCGTACGAGGGCGCCCCCTGGGACGCCGTCTGAGGCCGCCCACGCGGCGGCTCCGGGGTGCTCGACCGTCCGGCCGGCTGCATCGCCGTCGCCGGGCCGCCCAGCTTCGCCCTCCCCACACACAGGGAGGCCGTCCCCATCGGGCCCAGGGGGGAGTGGGTCCGATGGGGACGGCGGCCGGGCGGCCGGAGGAAGCCGTCCCGTGGGGGGTGATGTGCGTGTGCCCGGGGTCGGCGAGGCCATGCATGTGACGTACACCACTCCCGCCCCGAAGGTCGTCACCCAATCGGCACGGCGTGTCGCGAGGCGGGCCGATCCCTCCTCGAACAGGGTTGTGACCTGCGGATATACCGCCCGGCAAGGAGGCAGGGCCGGGCCGATCGAGTGAAAGCTGACTCGACGTCAGCAGGCGTGGGTGGCGGGCCGCCCGTTAGCTCGGAGTCAGGAGACACCAGCCAGCGCCTTCGCTCGGAGGAACCCCCCATGCCCCGTCCTGCCCGCTCCGTGACCGGCACCGCCGCCGCAGCTCTCACCGTTGCTGCGATCGGCCTCTTCACTGCCGCGCCGTCAGCGTACGCAGGTGAGCTCGGTCCACTGGAGATACCTCCGGCCGCCGCGGCTTCGGGGGACACGGTCGGAACCACGGCCTCCGGAAGCGAAACGAAGGCCACCGGGCATGCGGACTCCCTGGAGGCAGGGGTATTCGCACGGACACCGGCCAGCGAAACGGAGGCGCTCGCCGACACGTTCAGGGTGCCGGAGAAGACCGGTGCGGGAAGGGTCACCGGACAGGACGACGGTAGGGACACCGGGCAGGACAACGCCTCCGGTGACGACCCGGGCACCGGGTCGAAGTTGCCTTCCCTGGACGACCTGGCCGCCAGGGGCGAGAGCCTCATCGGGAACGCGAACCCCTTCGGGCTCGGCACCTCCACCGAGCAATCCGATACCCCACCCGAGCGCGACACGGGAAGCGACACGGGGCGCGAAACCGGAAACGGCGAACGCGACACCGGGAACGGGAACGGCGAACGCGAAACCGGAAACGGCGAACGCGACACCGGAAACGGGAACGGCGAACGCGAAACCGGAAACGGCGAACGCGACACCGGAAACGGGAACGGGAACGGGAACGGGAACGGCGGACGCGACACCGGGAACGGGAACGGGAACGGCGGACGCGACACCGGAAACGGGAACGGAAACGGGAACGGGAACGGCGGACGCGACACCGGAAACGGGAACGGCGGACGCGACACCGGAAACGGGAACGGCGGACGCGACACCGGAAACGGGAACGGCGGACGCGACACCGGAAACGGGAACGGCGGACGCGACACCGGAAACGGGGACGGCGGCGGCTACGACTCGCCCACCGGTCCTTCCGGGCACGTCAAAACTGGTGTAGGCGGCTCCGTCCGCCCGGACACCACCCAGATCGCGGCGGGCGTCGGCGTTCTCGCCGCATCCGCCGTCGGCGGAGCCTGGCTCCTGCGTCGTCGGGCGAGCGGCACGCAGGCCGGCAGCTGACGGAGGCGTATCCACGCCCCCGTCACCGCCAGGATTCCGTCCCGGTGGCCTCGCGCCACCGGGACGGGACCCATTTCCCACCTTTCCCACCCCGGAGGACAACCGTGCCCCAGAAGGCCAAGGGCTGGCTGGTCGCCCTCGCAGTGCTGGTCGGCATCTGGCTGATCCGGAACGGCTCCGAAACCCAGCTGATGCCGCCGCAGCCGACCGCTGCCCAGGCCTTCGCGGCCGGTCCCGAAGTGCAGCCCGGCTCACCGGTCGCCGAACCGCTACGCCCTTCGACACCCATCCGTCTCCGCATCCCCAGCATCAGGGTGGACGCCCCGATGATCCGGCTCGGACTCAGGTCCGACGGCAGTCTCGCCGTGCCGCCGGCCGAGAACCGTAACGTCGTCAGCTGGTACAAGGACGGCACCCCGCCCGGCGCCAAGGGCACCGCGCTCGTCGCCGGTCATGTCGACAACGCGCAGGGGCGGTCCGTCTTCTACAACCTGGGGTCCCTGGCGAAGGGCAGCACCATCGAGGTGGACCGCCGGGACGGGCACACCGCCATCTTCTCGCTCGACGCCATCGAGGTGTACGCGAACAAGGACTTCCCCGACCAGAGGGTGTACGGCGCATCGCCGAACGCCTCGCTGCGGCTGATCACCTGCGGCGGCGGCTTCTCGAAGACCACCGGCTACCAGGGCAATGTGGTGGCGTACGCGCACCTCACCGGCGTGCGGTGACCCCCGCCCGCACCCTTACGACCACTGGTCGAAGGCGAGTCGCGCGACCAGTGAGAACACCACGACCAGCAGTACGCCCCGGACGAAATCACTGCCTTTCCGGAGCGCCGTCCGCGCGCCCAGCAGCCCGCCCCCCAGGTTGAACACCGCCATCAGCGCGGCCAGCTGCCACATCACATTGCCCTGGTAGGCGAACATCGCGAGGGCGCCACCGTTGGTGCAGACGTTGACGATCTTGGCGGTGGCGGACGCCGTCACCAGATCGAGGTGGAGCACGGCCGTCAGCGCGAGCACCAGGAACGTGCCGGTGCCGGGTCCGAACAGCCCGTCGTAGAAGCCGATGCCGCCGCCGACCAGCACGACCGCGGTGACGGTACGGGCCCGGGTGACCTTGCGGTCCGTGGCCTCGGCGGCCTCCTTGCCGAACTGCGGCCGCAGCATCACGAATGCCGCGACCGCCAGCAATACCACCATGATCACCGGACGCAGCACGTCACTGCTGATCCCGGCGGCGAAGAAGGCTCCGGTCATCGATCCGGCCAGCGCCATGAGCCCGATCCGGACGGCCGTCCCGACCTTCACCGGCGCCTTGCGCGCGTAGGTCACGGCGGCGCCCGACGTACCGACGATCGCGACCGCCTTGTTGGTGCCGAGGACATGCGCGGCCGGGACGTGCGGCAGGCCCAGCAGCAGCGCGGGCAGCAGGAGCAGTCCGCCGCCGCCGACCACCGCGTCGATCCAGCCCGCGGCGGCAGCGGCGAGGCAGAGGACGACAAGGGTGGTCAGCGTGATGTCGGGCATGGTCGCGACTGTAAGGACGAGATACGTGTCCCGTCCAACTTTCCCGTCCGGATCATCGGAAAGTTGAGCCAACTCTGAGGTTCCCGGTCCGCAGCACCCTCACAGACGGCTTGCGGGGACGCTGAGCGCAAGGTTCCTCCCGGGAAACAGCGAGGATCCGGTCGGGTAACACCCGCCGCACAGGCTGCTCACCATGACGACAGAGACGGCGGACACGGCACGTGTGGTGGTGATCGGCGCCGGGATGGCGGGCGCACGGCTCGCCGCCCGGATGCCCGGCGTCACCGTCATCGGCGAGGAGACGCACGCCCCGTACAACCGGGTGCTGCTGGCCGAGGTGCTGGCCGGACGGTACGCGGCCGAGGTCATCGCCCTGCCCCCGGCCGAGGTGCGGCGCGGGGTGCGGGTGGTGCGGATCGACCGGGCGGACCGGCTGGTCCACTGCGACGACGGAAGCGTCGTGCGGTACGGGCGGCTGGTACTGGCCACCGGGTCGAACCCGGTGCTGCCGCCGCTGCGCGGGCTCGGCACCGAGATGCCGGACGGGGTGCATGCGTTTCGTACCCTCGACGACTGTTTTGCGCTGCGGGAAGCGGTGCGTGCCGGCAGCCGGAGTGCGCGCGCCGTCGTCATCGGCGGCGGACTGCTCGGTGTGTCCGCCGCCCGGGCGCTCGCCGCAGGCGGTGCGCAGGTGGTGCTGGCCCAGCAGGGCGAGCACCTCATGGAGCGGCAGCTGGACGCCGAATCGGCCGGGCTGCTCCGGCGCCACCTGGAGAGTCTCGGCGTGGAGGTGCACACCGAGTGCCGGGTTCGCGGACTGCGCTGCGCCGACAGCGCGGTGCGGGCGGTGGAGCTCGCCGACGGTTACGAGCTGGCGGCCGAGATCACGGTGCTGGCCTGCGGTGTACGTCCCAGGACCGGGCTCGCGCAGGCGGCCGGCCTGGACGTACGCCGAGGCATCGTCGTCGACGACGAGCTGCGTACCTCCGATCCGTACATCCATGCGATCGGCGACTGCGCCGAGCACCGCGGCACCGTGTACGGCCTGGCGGGCCCGGCGCTGGAGCAGGCCGATGTGCTCGCCCAGGTGCTGGCCGGGCGGTCCGCCCGCTACGAGGGGACCCGCGCCCTGACCCGCCTCACTCTGCACGGTCCGGCCGCCGACCCCGCGGGCCCCTTCGATCTGGCCGCGTTCGGGGAGTCCCGGCCGCTGCCCGGCGACGACGTCGTCCGGCTCGCCGACGCCACGCGTGGCGCGTACCGCTCGGTCGTCGTGCGGGGCGACCGGCTGGCGGGCGGGGTGCTGCTCGGCGATCTCGCCGCGGTCGGCACGCTCGCCCGGACCTGGGAGGACGACGAACCGCTCCCCGCCGAAACGTCCCTGCTCCATCTGCTCACCAACGACGGAGGCTTCTGAGATGCCGGTGTCCACTCCCCCGACCGACCACACCGCCCCGGTGCCCACGATCGTGGTCGTCGGACACGGCATGGTCGGCCAGCGGTTCCTGGAGGCGCTCGCCGACCGCGGACTGACCGCGACCGCGGGCACCGCCCGGGTCGTCGTCCTCTGCGAGGAACCCCGCGCCGCCTACGACCGGGTCCAGCTCACCTCCTACTTCGCCGGGCGGACCCCGGACGACCTGTCGCTCGCCGAGCCGGGCTTCATGGACCGGCACGGCTTCGAGCTGCATCTCGGCAACCCTGCCGAGAGCGTGGACCGCGAGGCCCGTACGGTCACCGCACGCTCCGGGGAGACCTTCGCGTACGACACGCTGGTGCTGGCCACCGGCTCGTACCCCTTCGTGCCGCCGGTCCCCGGCAAGGACGCCGTGGGCTGCTTCGTCTACCGCACCATCGAGGACCTCCTCGCCATCGAGGAGTATGCGAGGACGGCGACCACCGGTGCGGTGGTCGGCGGCGGGCTGCTCGGGCTGGAGGCGACGGGCGCGCTGAAGGGGCTCGGGCTCGACACGCACGTCGTGGAGTTCGCGCCCCGGCTGATGCCGGTGCAGGTCGACGAGGGCGGCGGCGCGGCGCTGCTGCGCACCATCGAGTCCATGGGCCTCACCGTGCACACGGGCGTCGGTACGCAGGAGGTCACCGCGGGCGAGGACGGCGCGGTGACCGGGATGGAACTCTCCGACGGTTCGTCGCTCGCCACCGACCTGGTGGTCTTCTCGGCGGGGGTACGCCCCCGGGACCAGCTGGCCCGCGACTGCGGTCTCGCGGTCGGACCACGCGGCGGCATCATCGTCGACGAGGAGTGCCGCACCTCCGACCCGGCGGTCTTCGCGATCGGCGAGTGCGCACTGGCCGCGGACGGCCGGGTGTACGGACTCGTCGCGCCCGGCTACGAGATGGCGCAGACGGCCGCCGAGGTGATCGCGGGCAGGGCGGCGGCGTTCACCGGCGCCGATCTGTCGACGAAGCTGAAGCTGCTCGGGGTGGACGTGGCGTCGTTCGGCGACGCGCACGGCACGGCCGAGGGCTGCCTCGACGTGGTGTACGCGGACTCCCGCACCGGCGTCTACAAGAAGCTGGTGATCGGCCGGGACGGCACCCTGCTCGGCGGGGTGCTGGTCGGGGACGCCGAGCAGTACGGCACGCTGCGGCCGATGACCGGTACGGTCCTGCCGGTCGCCCCGGAGCAGCTGGTGCTGCCGGCCGGTGCGGGCGGCCCGGTCACGCTCGGCCCGTCCGCGCTGCCGGACGACGCGGTGATCTGCTCCTGCCACAACGTCACCAAGGGCGCGATCTGCGAGCACACCACGCTGCCCGAGGTGAAGAAGTGCACCAAGGCCGGTACCGGCTGCGGCAGTTGCGTGAAGGTGATCGGGCAGCTGCTGCCGCAGAGCCAGGACAAGGGTCTGTGCGGCTGCTTCTCGCACACCCGCAGCGAGTTGTACGAGATCGTCCGCACCCTCGGTATCGCCTCGTACGCGGAACTGCTCGACTCGCACGGCCGTGAGGCCGCGCGCGGCGGGGACGGCTGCGAGATCTGCAAGCCGACGGTCGGCTCGATCATCGCGTCGCTGGCTCCGACGCTCGGCGCGAGCGGCTATGTGCTGGACGGCGAGCAGGCGGCTCTGCAGGACACCAACGACCACTTCCTGGCCAACCTCCAGCGCAACGGCTCGTACTCGATCGTGCCGCGCATCCCGGGAGGCGAGATCACCCCGGAGAAGCTGATCGTGATCGGCGAGGTCGCCCGCGACTTCGGCCTCTACACGAAGATCACCGGGGGCCAGCGGATCGACATGTTCGGCGCCCGTGTCGACCAGCTGCCGCTGATCTGGACGCGTCTGGTGGACGCCGGATTCGAGTCCGGGCACGCGTACGGAAAGTCGCTGCGCACGGTCAAGTCCTGCGTGGGCCGGACCTGGTGCCGGTACGGCGTGCAGGACTCGGTACGGATGGCGATCGACCTGGAGCTGCGCTATCGCGGGCTGCGCTCGCCGCACAAGCTGAAGTCGGCGGTGTCCGGCTGCGCCCGGGAGTGCGCGGAGGCCCGTGGCAAGGACTTCGGGATCATTGCCACCGCAGGCGGCTGGAACCTGTACGTGGGCGGCAACGGCGGCGCCGAACCGCGCCACGCGGACCTGCTCGCCCAGGATCTCTCCGACGCAGAACTGGTGCGCCTCATCGACCGGTTCCTGATGTTCTACATCCGCACCGCGGACCGTCTGGAGCGCACCTCGACCTGGCTGGACCGCATCGAGGGCGGCCTCGACCACGTGCGGGACGTCGTCGTCCATGACTCGCTGGGGCTCTGCGAGGAGCTGGAGCGACTGATGGCCGACCATGTCGCCGGCTACCGCGACGAGTGGGCCGAGACCATCAACGACCCGGAGCGGCTGCGGCGGTTCGTCACCTTCGTCAACGCACCCGACGCACCCGACCCGTCGGTGAAGTTCGTCCCGGAACGCGACCAGGTCAAGCCCGACCTGGAGATCCTCGCCGGCCCGGTGCTCGCTGTCCGCACTCTCGAAGGGACCTCTTCCCGATGACCGCACAGACGATGGAGACGGCACAGCAGACTCCGGTGCTCCAACTCGCCGACGGAGCGGACTGGTTCACGGTCTGCGAGCTGTCGCGGCTGACTCCCGGGCGCGGCATCGCGGCACTCCTCCCGGACGGCCGGCAGGTCGCGCTCTTCGTCGACCGGGCAGGGCGCGCGTACGCGATCGACAACCGCGATCCGTTCACCGGGGCGTACGTTCTCTCGCGCGGCCTGCTCGGGTCCGTCGAGGGGCGTCCGTTCGTCGCCTCGCCGCTGCTGAAGCAGCGCTTCGACCTGGCGACGGGCGCCTGCCTGGACGACGACGAGGTGCGCGTCCCGGTCTTCGCGGTGCGCGCCGCCTGACGGGCGCCGCGAAGCCCGGGACAGGAACGCTCCGCAGCCGATTCCGGCCAACAGGTCCCGGCCGTACGCTTGATCCATGACCCAGGGCTGGAACGCGAGCGACATCCCCGACCAGAGCGGCCGTACGGCCGTGGTCACCGGAGCCAACAGCGGCATCGGACTCGTCACGGCGCGGGAGCTGGCGCGCCGCGGCGCGCGGGTGCTGCTGGCGTGCCGTGACGAGAGCCGCGGCAAGGAGGCCGAGTCACGCATCCGGGCTGCCGTGCCGGACGCGCGGGTGGAGTTCGCACCCCTGGATCTGGCCGATCTGTCCTCGGTGAGGGAGTTCGCCGCGGCGTACCCGTTCGACCGGCTGGATCTGCTGATCAACAACGCGGGTGTGATGGCCCTGCCGTACGGGAGGACGGCCGACGGCTTCGAGACCCAGTTCGGCGTCAACCACCTCGGGCATTTCGCTCTGGGCGGCCTGCTCCTGCCCAAACTGCTCGACACCCCCGGGGCCCGGATGGTGAGCGTGTCCAGCGCGATGCACGCCGCGTCCAACATCGACATCGGTGATCTCAACAGCGAGCGCAACTACCGCCGTTGGATCGCGTACGGCCGCTCGAAGACCGCAAACCTGCTCTTCGTCCACGAGCTGGCGCGCCGGCTCGCGGCGTCCGGCTCCGACATCGTGGCCGCCGCCGCACACCCCGGCTACGCGGCGACCAATCTGCAGACCGCGGGCGTACGGATGGAGAACCGCAGGGCGGCGGAACGGGTCTTCGAACTGGGCAACCGGCTCGTTGCCCAGCCCGCGTCGTCCGGTGCGCTGCCGACGCTGTACGCGGCCACCGCGCCCGGCGTGCGCCCCGACTCGTTCACCGGCCCGAAGCTGCTGGGCTGGCGGGGTGCGCCCGCCCCGTCCTGGCGGGCGCGCTGGACGCTGAACGACGTGGCGGGCGAACGGCTGTGGGTGGCGTCCGAGCAGCTCACGGGGGTGACCTGGCCGGGCCTCAAGTCCTGACCGGGCCCGGGGCGAACGCTGCGGCTCGGCCCTGGACGGCTCAGCCCTGGCCCTGAACTGCGGCCGGGTCCATCCACACGACCTCCCAGATGTGGTGGTCGGGGTCCTGGAAGGAACGGCCGTACATGAACCCGTGGTCCACGGGCTCGTTGGCGGGCGATCCCCCGGAGGCGAGCGCCGTGTCGGCCAGCTCGTCGACCTCCTCGCGGCTCTCGGCACTGAGCGCGATGATCGCCTCGGTGGTCTTCGAGGCATCGGCGATCTCCTTCTTGGTGAACTCCTTGAAGCGCGGCTCGGTGATGAGCATGGCGAAGATGGTGTCGCTGATGACCAGGCACGCGGTGGTCTCGTCGGAGAACTGCGGGTTGAACGAGAAGCCGAGCTTGCCGAAGAAGCCCTTGGTCGTCTCCAGGTCCTTGACCGGAAGGTTCACGAAGATCATCTGGGTCATGTCCGTCTCTTCTCCTCGGCGGCGCTCCGGGTGAGCGCGGTCGAAGGGTAGACGGCAGGTCGGCGCGGAACTCATCGCGACGGGCGAGGAAATCATCCGGAGCAGCCCGCCCCACCCATTGAGCGGAGTGTCCCCACCCCCCGAGCCGTCCGCTCCCACCTGTCATGAGAGCGCGAGCGGTGCGTCTCCCCTGAGGAGCGAGCCGCCCAGCGGGGTGAGCGTGTGCAGGACCGAACTGCCGTGCCGCAGGGTGCGTACCAGCCCCGCCTCGCGCAGCACGCACGCATGCTGACTGGCCGAGGCGAGGGACACCCCGGCCCGGCGGGCGAGCTCGCTGGTCGTGCAGCCCGTGCCGATGGCCTGGAGGACCGTCGACCGGGTGTTGCCCAGGAGCCTGCCGAGCCAGGGGCCCGGGCCGGGCTCGGCGAAGACCGGGGCGACGGAGTGGGTGACCGGGTACACGAGGACGGGTGTGAGCTTCGAGTTGCGATAGACGACCGGGGTGGAGCGGCAGAAGAACGACGGCTGGAGCAGTAACCCTCGCCCGTCCAGGTGCAGTTCACGGTCGACGGGATAGTCCGCCTCCAGCACCGGGGCCCGCCAGCGGATCATGGAGGGGAGGGAGGCGAGGAGTTCGTCGGCGCCGCCGTCGAGGAGGGCGCGGCCGCGGACGGCCCGGTCGGCCTCGATGCTGGCCTGGATATGCGGCCAGTACGGCTCGACGGCGGCGCGGTGGTAACCGCGCAGGGCGGTGATGAGCCGCCCGAGAGGTTCGGTCCGCCCTTCGGAGAGCGCGTCCAGCCGGACGGGCGGCACCGGCCGACCGTCCCCCGGCCGTCCGCCCGCGGGCCGTACGCCACCGGACCGCACCCCGCGCCCGGAGCCGTGCCCGCCGCCGTGCCGCCCGCCCAGCGACAACGGCCGTCCGGGCTCACGGCAGTCGGCGCGCAGCAGGCCCAGTTCGGCGTGGAGCCGCTCGGGCGGGGTGTCGCGCAGCGCCTCCATTCCGGCATCGAAGCCGTGCGGCTCACTGCCTTCCCGGGAGGGCGTCAGAAAGTCCGGGAAATAGCCGCGAGGTGGCACGAGGGCTGCCAGCAGGCGTGTCTCACCATTCAGCCGGGGCCGGGTTTCCGTGCGCCATTTCCCGAACACCGTGGAAGCGCGCCGGTCCCGCAGCCGGTGAAAACTCAGAATGGTTTCCCACAATGCGTCCGGCCGTGTGGCCATCCGCACCTTGGAAAGGTCCATCCCGGACACATGGATACGCAGCACCGAACCCCCATCTGTTGCATCCGCAATTACCCCCGCTCAAGGGTATGCGCACCGTCACAGGACGTCACCACGGGGTTTCGGCCAGAGGTGAAACGTCTCGCCGAACCCCACCGTCACCGGAAAAGCTGTACGACGTCGGGCACGAACCTGAGCCGACCGTAAGAGCGAGTGAAGGCCGTGGGGGGTTTTGCTCGTTCGGCGGCGGTCGGCGGACGGTGCGGCTCCGTGTCCGACGGGGGTAAGCCGGGTGCGGCCCATGGGTGGGGATCCATGGGCCGCACCCCGGTCCGTTCACCGCCTATATCTTTGCGTATTGAACGATGCAATGGGCCGATGGGCGAACGGCGAACACCGAAAGCGCTTGCGCCCTTTTTCCTTTGTGCGAGGCCGGGTGACCCATTCACCCACGGCCACTCACGACCGACCGTTTCCACACACCGTCCGGCCTACGGAACCCGGCCCCCTCCCTGGCGGCTGCCGGACATGACGAAGCGGCGGCACCCCCGCACAGGGTGCCGCCGCTTCCGGGTTGTCCGGGGCTGTCGTCGAGTCGGTGAGGGTCCGGGTGAGCCGACGACAGCCCTGGAGTCCGGGGTGGATTCAGGTCAGCGGCTGTCGCTGCCCTTCGACTCCGCGGCAGCCCTGCCCGCCTCCAGACGCGCGACCGGGATCCGGAACGGCGAGCAGGAGACGTAGTCGAGGCCCACCTCGTGGAAGAAGTGCACCGACTCCGGGTCGCCGCCGTGCTCGCCGCAGACGCCGAGCTTGAGGTCCGGGCGGGTGGCCCGGCCGGCCGCGACCGCGCTGCGGACCAGGGAGCCCACACCGTCCTTGTCGATCGTCTCGAACGGCGACACCCCGAAGATGCCCTTCTCCAGGTACGCGGTGAAGAACGAGGCCTCCACGTCGTCCCGGGAGAAGCCCCACACGGTCTGGGTCAGGTCGTTCGTACCGAAGGAGAAGAACTGTGCGGCCTCGGCGATCTGACCTGCGGTCAGCGCGGCGCGCGGCAGCTCGATCATCGTGCCGATGGTCAGTTTCAGCGCGGTGCCGGTGGCCGCCTCGACCTCGGCGATGACCTGGTCGGCCTCCTCGCGGACGATCTCCAGCTCCTGGACCGTGCCGACGAGCGGAACCATGATCTCGGCGCGCGGGTCGCCCTTGGCGTTCTTGCGGTGCGCGGCCGCCTCCGCGATCGCCCGGACCTGCATCGCGAACAGGCCGGGGATGACCAGACCGAGCCGTACGCCGCGCAGACCGAGCATCGGGTTCTGCTCGTGCAGCTTGTGCACGGCCTGCAGAAGACGCAGGTCGTTCTCGTTGGCGTCCTTGCGGGACTCGGCGAGCGCGACGCGTACCGACAGCTCGGTGATGTCCGGCAGGAACTCGTGCAGCGGCGGGTCGAGCAGCCGTACGGTGACGGGCAGTCCGTCCATCGACTCGAACAGCTCGATGAAGTCGGCCTTCTGCAGCGGAAGCAGCTCGGCCAGCGCGGTCTCGCGCTCCTCGTCCGTGTCCGCGAGGATCAGCTTCTCGACCATCTCGCGGCGCTCGCCGAGGAACATGTGCTCGGTGCGGCACAGGCCGATGCCCTGGGCGCCGAAGCGGCGGGCCCGCAGAGCGTCCTCGGCGTTGTCGGCGTTGGCCCGCACCCGCAGCCTGCGGACACGGTCGGCGTACGCCATGATCCGGTGCACGGCGGCGACCAGTTCGTCGGCGTCGTCGGCGCCCGCGTGCATCCGGCCCTCGAAGTACTCGACGACCGGGGACGGGACGACGGGGACCTCACCGAGGTACACCTTGCCGGTGGAGCCGTCCACGGAGACGATGTCGCCCTCCTCGACGACGGTCCCGCCGACGGTCAGCCGACGCCGCTTGGTGTCGACCTCGATCTCCTCGGCGCCGCAGACACACGTCTTGCCCATACCGCGGGCGACGACGGCGGCGTGCGAGGTCTTGCCGCCGCGGGAGGTCAGGATGCCCTCGGCGGCGATCATGCCGTCGAGGTCGTCGGGGTTGGTCTCCCGGCGGATCAGGATGACCTTCTCGCCGGAGCGGGACCACTTGACGGCGGTGTACGAGTCGAAGACCGCCTTGCCGACCGCGGCGCCCGGAGACGCGGCGATGCCACGGCCGAGCAGCTGCGTCTTGGCGTCCTCGTCGAAGCGCGGGAACATCAGCTGCGCCAGCTGCGCCCCGGTCACCCGCTGCAGCGCCTCGGCCTCGTCGATGAGCCCCTGGTCGACCAGCTGTGTGGCGATCCGGAAGGCGGCACCGGCCGTGCGCTTGCCGACCCGGGTCTGGAGCATCCACAGCTGGCCGCGCTCGATGGTGAACTCGATGTCGCACAGGTCCTTGTAGTGCGTCTCGAGCGTCTTCATGATCTGCATCAGCTGGTCGTACGACTTCTTGTCGATCGACTCGAGCTCGGCGAGCGGGACGGTGTTGCGGATACCGGCGACGACGTCCTCGCCCTGCGCGTTCTGCAGGTAGTCGCCGTACACGCCGGCGTGGCCGCTGGCCGGGTCGCGGGTGAACGCGACCCCCGTACCGGAGTCCGGGCCGAGGTTGCCGAAGACCATGGAACAGACGTTGACGGCCGTGCCGAGGTCGCCGGGGATGCGCTCCTGGCGGCGGTAGAGCTTGGCCCGGTCGGTGTTCCACGAGTCGAAGACGGCCTTTATGGCCAGGTCCATCTGCTCGCGCGGCTCCTGCGGGAAGTCGCGTCCGGCGTCCCGCGTGACGATCTTCTTGAACTGCTTGACCAGCTTCTTCAGGTCGGCCGCGTCGAGATCCACGTCGACGGTGACGCCCTTGGCCTGCTTCGCGGCCTCCAGCGCCTCCTCGAAGAGGTCGCCGTCGACGCCGAGGACGGTCTTGCCGAACATCTGGATGAGGCGGCGGTACGAGTCCCACGCGAACCGCTCGTCGCCGGCCTGGGCGGCGAGGCCGACGACGGACGCGTCGGAGAGGCCGATGTTGAGAACCGTGTCCATCATGCCGGGCATCGAGAACTTCGCGCCGGAGCGGACGGAGACCAGCAGCGGGTCGTCGGCCTGGCCGAGCTTCTTGCCCATCTGCTTCTCGAGGGCGTCGAGGTGCGCACTGACCTCGTCGCGCAGCGCCCTCGGCTCCTCGCCGCTGTCGAGGTAGACCTTGCACGCCTCGGTGGTGATGGTGAAGCCCGGAGGGACGGGCAGCCCGAGGTTGGTCATCTCGGCGAGGTTGGCGCCCTTCCCGCCGAGCAGGTCCTTCAGATCCTTGTTGCCCTCGGTGAAGTCATAAACGAACTTCTGACCCTGGAGCTCCGGGGTGGATACGTGGGGATCTTTGTTTTCCGACACGGGTCTCGACTCCTCGAGGACGCGGGTGGCTGCCCTGACGGCCAGGAACATACCCAGATCGAAGGTGCCTGGGTACGTCCACTTGCGCGTCATGCGGCCTTAACCACTCGTCCGCCAGCAGATCGAAAGTTGCGTACGGCTGCGCCTCTCGGACACGGTCATTCGACTCTTGAACTCATAATCACCCAGAGCGTTCAAGATGGCAGGTATTCGGCACGCTGGGTAGTGGATGCATCGATCGATCAAAGTAAAGTCGGGTGGCACCGAGTGCCATCATTTGAGAAATGCAGTCCCCAAAATCCCGCTCATCTGAGCAATGATGACCTCAGGGGTGGTGAGAATCACGCCGCACCAGGCGCTCAGATGTCATCATCCGGACACCCCGAGAGCCACGTATGGTCACTGGCCGACCGCACAGGGCGAGTAAAATCGGAGCAGAGCGCCTCGATCGCCCGGCGCGGCACCTCACGCCGCCCGGTTCGCCGCCAACCCGCACCCGATCTGCGCTCAGATGAGCAGCCGCGAGGCAAGGGCACCCGGTGCCTGATGCCGGATACGAAAGAGCCCCGCGGGGGTGGAGTGACACCCTCCGCAGGGCCCTGTCCGAACCGGAGCCGTCGCCTCAGCCGCCCGACGTGTCGAGCTCCGCCTCCGCGCTCACGCCCGAGCAGTCGTAGGGGTCCTTCAGCCAGCCGTCCGGCAGCACCACACGGTTGTTGCCCGAGGTGCGCCCGCGCGGCCCGTCGGCCCCGTCCGGCCACGCCTGGTCCAGGTCGAGCTCGTGCAGCTGCGCGCCCAGCTCGTCCAGCGACGAGGTGACCGCGAGCTTCTTGCGCATCTCGGAGCCGACCGAGAAGCCCTTGAGGTACCAGGCCACGTGCTTACGGAAGTCGATCACGCCACGGGTCTCGTCGCCGATCCACTCCCCCAGCAGCGTCGCGTGCCGCACCATGACGGTGGCGACCTCCCGCAGCGTCGGCGCCTGCCGCGTCTGCGTACCCTCGAAGGCGCTCACCAGGTCGCCGAAGAGCCACGGGCGCCCCAGGCAGCCGCGGCCCACGACCACGCCGTCGCAGCCGGTCTCGCGCATCATCCGGCGGGCGTCGTCCGCGCACCAGATGTCGCCGTTGCCGAGGACGGGGATCTCCGGAACGTGCTCCTTGAGGCGGGCGATCGCGTCCCAGTCGGCTGTACCGCCGTAGTGCTGAGCGGCGGTCCTGCCGTGCAGCGCGACGGCCGTGACGCCCTCCTCCACCGCTATCCGGCCCGCGTCGAGATAGGTGAGGTGGTCGTCGTTGATGCCTTTGCGCATCTTGATGGTGACCGGCAGGTCACCCGCATTGGAGACCGCCTGGTTCAGGATCGCGCGCAGCAGGGGCCGCTTGAACGGGAGCGCCGAGCCACCGCCCTTGCGGGTCACCTTGGGGACCGGGCAGCCGAAGTTCAGGTCGATGTGGTCGGCGAGGTTCTCGTCGACGATCATGCGGACGGCCTTGCCGACCGTGACCGGGTCCACTCCGTACAGCTGGATCGAGCGCGGGGTCTCGCTCGCGTCGAAGTGGATGAGCTGCATGGTCTTCTCGTTGCGCTCGACCAGCGCCCGCGTCGTGATCATCTCGCTGACGAACAGTCCCTTGCCGCCGGAGAACTCCCGGCACAGGGTGCGGAACGGCGCGTTGGTGATACCGGCCATGGGTGCGAGCACCACCGGCGGCTGCACGGTGTGCGGGCCGATCCGGAGCAGCGGGAGCGAGGGGGCGAGCGTGGTCATTGCTCCATTGTCGCGTACGACGGAAGCAGCTTCGGCAGGCACCGCGGAACGGGGGACGGGCGCCGCAGTCCGTACCGGCGATGGCGCCGGACAGACATACCAGGGGCGCCGGTCGGGGCCTTCCGGCGGCAGCAGTCGTTAGTTAACCGTACTATCTATGTATGCCTGAGCTCACCCACCGCCGACGGCAGTTGGTTCTGGCGATCTGCTGCATGAGTCTGCTGATCGTCAGTCTCGACAACACCGTCCTCAATGTCGCTCTGCCCTCCATGCAGCGGGAGCTCCATGCGACCGTCGCCGGCATGCAGTGGACGATCGACGCCTACACCCTCGTCCTCGCCTCGCTGCTGATGCTGGCGGGCTCCACCGCCGACCGGATCGGACGGGCGAAGGTCTTCAAGATCGGGCTCGTGCTCTTCACCCTCGGCTCGGTGCTCTGCTCCGTCGCTCCGAACCTGGAGTCGCTGGTCGCCTTCCGGATGGTGCAGGCGGTCGGCGGCTCGATGCTCAACCCCGTCGCGATGTCGATCATCACCAACACCTTCACCGACCCGCGCGAGCGCGCCCGCGCCATCGGTGTGTGGGGCGGTGTCGTCGGCATCTCCATGGCAGCCGGACCGGTGGTCGGCGGCCTGCTGGTGGACTCGGTCGGCTGGCGGTCGATCTTCTGGATCAATCTGCCGGTCGGTCTCGCCGCGCTGCTGCTCACCTGGCGGTACGTCCCCGAGTCCCGCGCCCCGAAGCCGCGCCGCCCCGACCCCGTGGGACAGCTGCTGGTGATCGCACTGCTCGGTTCACTGACCTACGCGATCATCGAGGCGCCCTCGGCCGGCTGGGCCTCACCGCGGATCCTGGGCTTCGCGGCGCTCGCCGCGTGCGCCCTGATCGGACTCCTGCTGTACGAGCCCAGGCGCGCCGAGCCCCTCATCGAACTGCGGTTCTTCCGCAGCGCCCCGTTCAGCGGCGCCACCGCCATCGCGGTCTGCGCCTTCGCCGCCCTGAGCGGCTTCCTCTTCCTGAACACGCTGTACCTGCAGAACGTGCGCGGTCTGAGCGCCCTGCACGCCGGTCTGTACATGCTTCCGATGGCCGCTCTCACCTTTGTCTGCGCCCCGCTGTCGGGGCGGCTCGTCGGCAGCCGGGGGCCGCGGCTCTCGCTGCTCGTGGCGGGTGCGGCCATGACGGCGTGCGGGCTGATGTTCGCGGCGTTCGACGCGGAGACGCAGAACGTGCTGCTGTTCACCGGCTATGTGCTGTTCGGTCTCGGTTTCGGCATGGTGAACGCGCCGATCACCAACACCGCCGTCTCCGGGATGCCGCGCTCTCAGGCGGGCGTGGCGGCGGCGGTCGCCTCGACCAGCCGGCAGATCGGCGGCACGCTGGGCGTCGCCGTGATCGGCGCGGTGCTGGCGGCGGGCGTGGCGGGTAGCGGTTCCCCGCGCGGCGCCGGGTATGCCACCGCCTTCGTGGACGCGAGCAAGCCCGCCTGGTGGATCATCACCGGCTGCGGTCTGGCCGTCCTGCTGGTGGGGGCGCTGACCAGTGGGCGGTGGGCCCGCGAGACGGCGCAGCGCACGGCCGGACGGCTGGAGGCCCCGGCCGGGGCCGAGACCGGGTCCGGGGCCGGGTACGGAGGTCAGGCGTCGGTGAGCGCGAAGGCGTGAAGGCGCTCGAGCCGCTCCCGGGACTCCTCGTCGGCGGGGACGTACGTCACCATGCGCGGACCGGTCGACGGGCCGAGCCAGAGGTCGGTGTGGTCCAGGCGCACCAGTCCGACCTGGGGGTTGCGGAAGAACTTGGTCCGGCCGCCGGGGCCGACGACCTCGTGGCGCGCCCAGATCTCCCGGAACTCCGGTGAGGCCGTCTCCAGCCGATTGACCAGTGCCTTCCAGGCGGGTTCGGCGAGATGCTCGGCCATCGAGGCGCGGAACTTGGCGGCCATCACCCGGTTCATCTCAGGGAGGTCGACGACGGACGCGCGCCAGTTCTCGTCGGTGTACGACAACAGCATGCAGTTGCGGTTCTCGGGGGCGACGGCGTCCAGGTCGCAGAGCAGCCGCCCGTAGGTCCTGTTGTAGGCGAGGATGTCGTACCGGCTGTTCTGCACACAGGCCGGGATCGGGTCCAGCTGCCACAGCATCTCGCGCAGCGCCGGGGTGACGCTCGGGCACTCCGTACCCGGGGCGGGGTCGACGGCGCCCGCCAGGAAGAAGAGATGGGTGCGCTCGCTCCGGTCGAGCAGCAGGGCGCGGGCGAGGGCGTCCAGCACCTGGGGCGAGACCTGGATGTCACGAGCCTGTTCGAGCCAGGTGTACCAGGTGACGCCGACGGCCGAGAGCTGGGCGACCTCCTCACGGCGCAGCCCGGGGGTGCGCCTGCGGCGGCCGCGCGGCAGACCCACCTGCTCGGGGGTGATGCGCTCGCGCCGGCTGCGCAGGAAGCCCGCGAGTTCATGCCGCCGGACCTCTGTCTCCGGCGGCTCGGCCGAACCGGCCGACCGGGGACCGTGGGGCAGCTGCTGCGCTTCGGTCACCATCGTCGTCATGCTCCCAGCCTGCCGAACGCCCCGGCCCTGTGCCAGGTGCCGTTTCTACCAGGATAAAGACACTCTGGTACCAGGCTGCGATTCGGGCGATCGTCGATGCCGTGAGTGAATCCACCGCACGGACGCAGACATCCGCCCTCACCACCCGTGTGGTGCGGCACGACCATCCCACCCCGGTACTCGGCACGCTCGGACTGTTCACCGTGCTGATCGGTGCGGCCCTGCCGCTCATCGACTTCTTCATCGTCAACGTCGCCCTGCCGACGATCGACAAGGATCTGGCCGCGGGCCCCGCACTGCTCGAACTGGTCGTCGCGGGCTACGGACTCGCGTACGCCGTCCTGCTCGTCCTCGGCGGCCGGCTCGGCGACATGGCCGGGCGGCGCCGGCTCTTCCTCACCGGCATGGCGGCCTTCGCACTCACCTCACTGGCCTGCGGGCTCGCCCCGGATGCCTGGACGCTCGTCGGGGCACGGGTGGCGCAGGGCGCCTCGGCGGCGCTGATGCTGCCGCAGGTGCTCGCCACCATCCAGGCCGCCACCTCCGGACACCGGCGGGCGCGTGCGATGAGCCTCTACGGGGCGACGGCCGGGCTCTCGATGGTCGCCGGCCAGATCCTCGGCGGCGTACTGGTCGCCGCCGCTCCGCTGTCGTCGGTGTTCGGCGAGAGCGCGGGCTGGCGGTCGGTCTTCCTGGTGAACGTGCCGGTGGCAGCGGTGGGGCTGGTCCTGGCCGCCCGTGCGGTGCCGGAGACACGCTCGGACCGGCCCGCGCCCATCGACGTACCGGGGACGCTGCTGCTCGCCGTTTCACTGGTGACGCTGCTGGCGCCACTGACGGAGGGACGGGCCGCGGGCTGGCCGGTGTGGACCTGGATCTCCCTCGCGCTGTTCCCGATCGCCGCGGCCGCCTTCTACCGCGTCGAACAGCGGGCCGACCGGCGCGGACAGATCCCGCTGATCCCGCCGAGCCTGCTGCGGCTCGACTCGCTGCGGCGCGGTCTGGCGCTGGTACTGCCGTTCTCGCTCGGCTTCGGCGGCTTCATGTTCGTCATCGCGGTGGCGCTGCAGCAGGGCCTGAAGCTGGGACCGGCCGCCGCCGGACTGGCATTGGCGCCGATGGCGGTGGCCTTCTTCGCGGCCTCGCTGGCCGGTCCGCGGCTGGTACGCCGGTTCGGCAGCCGGGTCGTGACGGCGGGCGGGCTGATCCAGGGCGCGGGTGTCACGGTGCTCGCGCTCACTGTGTGGCTCGGCTGGCCCGACCTGGGGCTCCCGGCCCTGCTGCCGGGCGTCGCGATCGCCGGTCTCGGCCAGGGGCTGCAACTGCCGGTCCTGTTCCGCATCGTGCTCTCCGACGTGCCGGCCGAGCGGGCCGGGGTGGGCGGCGGAGTGATGACGACGACGCAGCAGGCCGCGCTGGCACTGGGTGTGGCGACGCTCGGGACGCTGTTCCTCGCCCTGGTGCCCGGATGGGGCATGCGGGACGCGCTGATCGTAGCGCTGCTGGTGCAGCTGGCGGCGGTGGCGCTGACGACGCTGCTGAGCCTGCGGCTGCCGCGCGTGGTGGCGTGAGTGCGGGGGACGGACACGGCACGGTTCAGGTACGACGGTGGGCCCGGATCACATCGAGTGATCCGGGCCCACCGTCGTACGGGTGATGAGAAGGCGTCAGCTCTGCGCCTGCCGGTCCTGCTCCGAGGAGTCGTCCGACTGTGCGGACCCGGCGGACTGCGCGCGCTCACGCATCTTGCGCAGCAGCTCCTGCTTCTGGTCGGCCGCCGTCTTGCGGTCGGCGTCGCGCGCGGTGCCCGCGCCCTGCTGTTCGGCGCGGGACAGCTTCTTGCGCTGTCCGCCGACGCCGAGAAGGTTGTTGCGGCTCTTGGCCACGGGGTTCTCCCGTTCGTGGTGAGTCGTGAGGTCGTGAGCGACCTGGGATCGAACCGATGGGCGGCGGGCGGAGAGATTCCGGGCCCGCCGCGCTCTCACTCGTAGATCTGGAAGAACGAAGACATACGGGAACCGTACCCCGGCCGCACCGGGCCCAGCACCAGCTTTTCGGGCCGCCCGGGTGGAGCGTCACGACAATGGACTGACAGATATTGAAATCTGTCATCCCTCATGCCACAGTTGTGTACGGCCCGCCCCCCTTTTCCCCACGGGAGTCCTTCATGACCACCACCCGCACGCTCGGCTCCACCGGCCCGCAGGTCTCCGCACTGGGACTCGGCTGCATGGGCATGTCCGCGCTGTACGGCGAGAGCGACCGCGCCGAGTCGATCGCCACCATCCACGCCGCGCTCGACGCGGGCATCACCCTGCTGGACACCGGCGACTTCTACGGCATGGGTCACAACGAACTACTGATCAACGAGGCGCTGCGCACCGCCCCCGGCGCCGCTCGCGAGCAGGCGCTCACCAGCGTGAAGTTCGGCGCGCTGCGCACGGTCGAAGGCGCCTTCACGGGGTACGACGGCCGCCCTGCCGCCGTGAAGAACTTCGCCGCGTATTCGCTCCAGCGGCTCGGCACCGACCACATCGACATCTACCGGATCGCCCGTGTCGATCCCGATGTGCCGGTCGAGGAGACCATCGGTGCCATTGCCGAGCTGGTCGAGGCCGGCCATGTCCGCCACATCGGCCTGTCCGAGGTCGGCGCGGACACGATCCGCCGGGCGGCGTCGGTGGCCCCGATCTCCGATCTGCAGATCGAGTACTCGCTGATCTCCCGGTCCGTCGAGGATGCGATCCTGCCGGTCTGCCGCGATCTGGGCATCGGCGTCACGGCATACGGGGTGCTGTCGCGCGGCCTGATCAGCGGGCACTTCAGCCGTGACCGCGAGCTGGCCCCCGGGGACTTCCGTGCCATGAGCCCCCGATTCCAGGGCGGAAACCTCCAGCACAACCTCGATCTGGTCGATGCCCTGCGCAAGATCGCCGAGCAGAAGGGTGTCTCGGTCGCCCAGATCGCCATCGCCTGGGTGCTCGGCCGGGGTACGGACATCGTGCCGCTCGTCGGCGCCCGCCGCCGCGATCGGCTCACCGAGGCTCTCGGCGCCCTGGATGTCACGCTGGACGCCGCCGACCTCGCCGCGATCGAGGAGGCCGTCCCGCCAGGTGCGGCCGCCGGTGCGCGCTACCCGGAGAACCAGATGGCCCACCTCGACAGCGAGCGCTGAGCTCCGGGTACGGTCGTCGGGGTGCGGCCCCCGCCGGGCAGCTCCCCGACCGGCGCCCTCCGAAAGGCAGCACAGACACCATGCCGTCAGCCGACCCACTGACCCCCGAGCGCATTCTCGAGGCCACCGAGGACGTGCTGCGCCGCTACGGCCCCGCCAAGGCGACGGTGGTCGACGTGGCCCGCGCGCTCGGCGTCAGCCACGGCAGCGTCTACCGCCACTTCCGTACGAAGTCGGCGCTGCGCGAGGCGGTGACCGCTCGCTGGCTGACCCGGACCGAGGTGGCGCTCACGGAGATCATCAACACGTCGGCGGAGCCCGCCCCGGCGAAGCTGCAGCACTGGCTGACGGCGCTGTTCGAGGCCAAGCGCCACAAGGCCGGTGACGACCCCGAGCTGTTCGCGACCTATATCGTGCTGATCGGCGAGAGCACGGTCGTCGAGGCGCACATCCGCGAACTGGTCGGGCAGCTGCGGGAGATCGTCGAGGAGGGTGTGCGCAGCGGGGAGTTCGCGGTGGACGATCCGGCGGTCGCCGCGCAGGCGGTCTTCGACGCGACGGCGCGCTTCCACGACCCGGCGTACGCCACCGAATGGCAGAACCCCGCCATCGGCGCCGAGTTCACCGCCGTCTCGGACCTGCTGCTGCGCGGCCTGCGCGCGTAACAGCGCTGCACACGGAGCCGGTCGCGGCAGGCCGCCGCCGGACAGCCGTCGGGGTCAGGCCGTCGGGTCGACCGTCGCCTGGTGGACCTCGGCGAGGTGTTCCTCGGCCTTGAGCCAGGGCAGGAACTGCACACCCTTGCGCCAGTCGCAGGTGTCGCAGCTCAGCTGCCGCTGGATCCCCGACTTCCGCACATGGACGACATGTTCACGGCCGTGCTGATCCCATCTGCTGACCTTGCTGGTGGTCATGGACGGCATCCGAGCCTCCTGTTGACGCGTGGTCGCGTGTGCCCAGTGTGCAACGGAGCCCCCGGTTCCGTACAAGGAACCGGGGGCTTCGCCGTGGAACCGTGGTGCGTCAGCAGCCCAGCAGTCGGGCGCCGAGGTAGGCCTGGATCTGGTCCAGCGAGACGCGCTCCTGCTTCATGGTGTCGCGCTCGCGCACCGTCACCGCGTTGTCGTCGAGGGTGTCGAAGTCGACGGTGACGCAGAACGGCGTGCCGATCTCGTCCTGACGACGGTAGCGGCGGCCGATGGCGCCCGCGTCGTCGAACTCGATGTTCCAGTTCTTCCGCAGGTCGGTGGCGAGGCCCTTGGCCTTCGGCGACAGCTGCGGGTTGCGGGAGAGCGGCAGCACCGCGACCTTGACCGGCGCGAGGCGCGGGTCGAGGCGCATCACGGTGCGCTTCTCCATGACGCCCTTGGCGTTGGGCGCCTCGTCCTCGATGTAGGCGTCGAGGAGGAAGGCGAGCATCGAACGGCCGACACCGGCCGCCGGCTCGATGACGTACGGAGTCCAGCGCTCGCCGGCCTCCTGGTCGAAGAACGACAGGTCCGTGCCGGAAGCGGCGGAGTGGGCCTTGAGGTCGTAGTCCGTGCGGTTGGCGACGCCCTCCAGCTCGCCCCACTCGCTGCCGCCGAAGCGGAAGCGGTACTCGATGTCAGCGGTGCGCTTGGAGTAGTGGGAGAGCTTCTCCTTCGGGTGCTCGAACCACCGCATGTTCTCCTCGCGCAGGCCCAGGTCCGTGTACCAGTTCCAGCGCTGCTCCATCCAGTACTCCTGCCACTGCTCGTCCTCGCCCGGCTTGACGAAGAACTCCATCTCCATCTGCTCGAACTCGCGGGTGCGGAAGATGAAGTTGCCCGGAGTGATCTCGTTCCGGAAGGACTTGCCCATCTGCGCGATGCCGAACGGCGGCTTCTTGCGCGAGGTCTGCTGCACCTGACCGAAGTTGGTGAAGATGCCCTGCGCGGTCTCGGGGCGCAGGTAGGCGACCGAGCCGGAGTCCTGGGTCGGGCCGAGGTGCGTGGAGAGCAGACCCGAGAACTGCTTGGGCTCGGTGAAGGTGCCCTTGTTGCCGCAGTTCGGGCAGTTGAGGTCGGCGAGGCCGTTGACGGGCGGCTTGCCGTGCTTCTCCTCGTACGCCTCCTCCAGGTGGTCCGCGCGGAAGCGCTTGTGGCAGGAGGTGCACTCGGTCAGCGGGTCGGTGAACGTGGCGACGTGGCCGGAGGCGACCCACACCTCGGGGGCGAGGATGACCGACGAGTCGATACCGACCACGTCTTCGCGCGAAGTGACCATGTAGCGCCACCACTGGCGCTTGAGGTTCTCCTTGAGCTCAACGCCCAGCGGCCCGTAGTCCCAGGCGGCGCGCTGGCCGCCGTAGATCTCACTGCAGGGGTAAACGAAGCCACGGCGCTTGCTCAGGCTGACGATGGAGTCGATCTTGTCGGCGGCCACGGTGCTCTCTTCATTACGACGACGACGAACGGCGAATGCTTCAGATTACCGGCGGGCACGCCCCCTGGATCAAATCGGTGCGCGGACAGATGGTGAGCAGGGCCTCTCACCGAGCTTGTTGACAATCGTTTCCACTTTTGTTGAAAATGAGTGTCATGAACGTACGCCGCCTCATACCCACCGCCGCTGTCGCCGGGGCCGTCGCCCTCGGTCTCACCGCGCTCTCCGCCTGCTCCACCTCCGACGCCGCCGAGAGCAAGAACGGGGACAAGCTGGATGTGGTGGCCTCGTTCTATCCCATGCAGTTCCTGGCCGAGGAGATCGGCGGGACCCATGTCTCGGTCACCACGCTGACCAAGCCGGGTGTCGAGCCGCACGACCTGGAGCTCAGCCCGCGGCAGATCGGCGGGCTCGGCGACGCCGATTACATCCTGTACCTCAAGGGTATCCAGCCCGCCGTCGACGACGCGATCGCGCAGTCCGGGGTCAGGAACTCCGTGGACGCGGCGAAGCTCACCACGCTGGAGGACCACGGCACGGAGACCGGCGGCGACGAGCACGGCCATGCGCACGAGGGCGAGGGGGCCGGGGCCGACCCGCACATCTGGCTGGACCCGGTGAAGTACGCCGAGGTCGCCAAGGGGGTCGGAAAGTCCCTGGAGAAGGCCGACCCGAACCACGCCGCGGACTACCGCACCAACACGGACGCCCTGGTCAAGAAGCTCGACGCGCTGAACACGTCGTACAAGAAGGGCCTGAGCGACATCGCCACCAAGACGTTCATCACCACCCACTCCGCCTTCGGGTACCTCGCCGAGCGCTACGGGCTCATCCAGGAGGGCATCGCCGGCGTCGACCCCGAGAGCGAGCCCAGCCCCGCCCGGGTCAAGGACATCCACACCATCGCGGAGAAGAACAAGGCCACCACCGTCTTCTTCGAGACGCTCGCCAGCGACAGGACCGCGAAGACCGTCGCCAGGGACACCGGCCTGAAGACCGACGTCCTCGACCCCCTCGAGGGAATCACCGCCAAGTCCAAGGGCGATAACTACATCGAGGTCATGCAGTCCAACCTCGCCGCGCTCCAGAAGGCGCTCGGCGCGAAGTGACCCACGCAACACTCGCCACAGCAGTATCGGAGACGCTCATGCCCGAGCCCCGGAGCACCAAGCCCGACCCCGTGATCACCCTGCGCGGGGCCACGGCCACGCTCGGCGCGCGCCCCGTACTGCGCGGCATCGATCTCACCGTGCGCCGCGGTGAGGTCGCCGCCCTGCTCGGCGCCAACGGCTCCGGCAAGTCGACCGCCGTCCGGTCCGTCATCGGCCAGGTCCCGCTCACCAGCGGCTCGGTCGAGCTGTTCGGCACCCCGCTGCGCCGCTTCCGTAACTGGGCGCGGATCGGCTACGTACCGCAGCGCACGACGGCGGCGAGCGGCGTCCCTGCCACGATCCGCGAGGTCGTCTCCGCCGGGCGGCTGTCCCGTACGAAGCTGGGACTGCTGCGCAAGGCGGACCGGAACGCCGTCGACCGGGCCATCGAGCTCGTCGGCCTCGGCGACCGGGCCAAGGATTCGGTGAGCGCCCTCTCCGGCGGACAGCACCAGCGCGTGCTCATCGCCCGCGCGCTCGCCGCCGAACCCGAGCTGCTGATCATGGACGAGCCGATGGCGGGCGTCGACCTGGCCAGCCAGGAGATCCTCGCCGAGACGCTGCGCGAGCAGGTCGCCACCGGCACCACCGTGCTGCTCGTGCTGCACGAACTGGGCCCGCTGGAGCCCCTCATCGACCGAGCGGTCGTGCTGCGCGACGGCTGTGTGATGCACGACGGGCCACCCCCGAAGGCCCTGGGTCAGCACGCGCTGCCCGGCCACGACCACGTACACCCCCACGCGGCTTCCGAGCCCGCCCGGACGGGACTGCTGACCTGATGACGGAATTCCTCCAGCCCCCCTTCATGCAGCGGGCCCTGCTCGCCGCCGTACTCGTCGGCGTCATCGCCCCCGCCGTCGGCATCTACCTCGTCCAGCGCCGCCAGGCCCTGATGGGCGACGGAATCGGCCATATCGCGATGACCGGGGTCGGCCTCGGCTTCCTGCTCTCCACCAGCCCGGTCTGGATGGCCACGGCCGTCGCCGTCGTCGGCTCGGTCGTCATGGAGCTGGTCCGCTGGTACGGGCGTACGCGCGGCGACATCGCGCTGGCCATGCTGTTCTACGGAGGCATGGCGGGCGGTGTGCTGCTGATCAACCTCTCCGACACCGGCTCCAACGCCAACCTCACCTCGTACCTCTTCGGCTCGCTGTCCACGGTCTCGTCCGAGGACATCACCGCGATCTGTCTGCTGGCCGCCTTCGTGCTGCTGGTGACGCTGGGGCTGCGTCGCCAGCTGTTCGCGGTCAGCCAGGACGAGGAGTTCGCGCGGGTCACCGGGCTGCCGGTGCGTGCACTGAATCTGCTGATCGCGGTCACGGCGGCGGTGACCGTCACCGTCGCGATGCGCGTCGTCGGTCTGCTGCTGGTCAGCGCGCTGATGGTGGTGCCGGTCGCGGCCGCGCAACAGATCTCGAAGTCCTTCAAGGTGACGTTCGTGCTGTCCGTCGTCATCGGTACGGCGGTGACCCTGGCCGGCACCGTGACCTCGTACTACCAGGACGTGCCGCCCGGCGCGACGATCGTGCTGCTGGCCATCGGCGTCTTCGTCGCCCTGACCCTGCTCGCCGCACCGCTGGCCGCACGGCGCGCCCGCCGCAGCGAAACGGCTACGGCGCAGTGCACCCTGGAAGGGAAGACTCCGGACGTACCGGCTGCCCGACCGGCCTCGGACGACGTCCGGGTTTGACCCCGGCACGCGGGCGGACTGGCACAATGGCCCGACACATGTACGGGCGACACGAGGAGGCACCTGTGGCGACGGCGCCGATCAGTGGAACGAACGCATCCCCGGTACGCGGCCGGTCGACCCGGCAGCGCGCCGCGGTGGCGGCGGCGCTCGACGAGGTGGACGAGTTCCGCAGCGCCCAGGAGCTGCACGATGTCCTCAAGCACCGCGGTGACTCGGTCGGGCTGACCACGGTCTACCGCACCCTGCAGTCCCTCGCCGACGCGGGCGAGGTGGACGTCCTGCGCACCACCGACGGCGAGTCCGTGTACCGGCGGTGCTCGACCGGGGAGCACCACCACCATCTGGTGTGCCGGGTCTGCGGCAAGGCCGTCGAGGTCGAGGGGCCGGCGGTGGAGCAGTGGGCGGCGACGATTGCCTCGCAGCACGGGTTCGTGAACGTGGCGCACACGGTGGAGGTCTTCGGTACGTGTGCGGAGTGCGCGGAGTGCCCGACGGCGGGGTGACCGCTTCCGGGGGCTCGGCCCCCGGACCTCTTTCCTCATTCACCGGACGGGCTGTCCGGCCCGCTTCGGTCGACGATCCCGCCGGGACGTTGCCGTCCGCCACCAGGGGCAGCACGGCGGACGCGACCCCGCACACGGTCGCGACCGCCCAGGACCTGCTGCCGCCGGCCCGCCGCACTGATCCGGTGGCGCTCCCGGAGCGCCCTCGAGCAGTCCTGCAGCACCGGCCGGCATCTCAGCTCGACACCGCGCCGTGCACGGCCCCTGTTCCTCGCTCACGGCCCCCACAGAGCTGTGGGAGAGCCGTGGTCGTACCGGGAAGGGTCAGACCGTCGGTTCCGCCTTTTCCGACGCTTCCACCGCGCCGCCGAAGCGCCGGTCGCGCTGGGCGTACTCCAGGCAGGCCCGCCACAGGTCGCGGCGGTCGAAGTCCGGCCACAGCACGTCCTGGAAGACCATCTCGGCGTACGCGCTCTGCCAGATCAGGTAGTTGGAGGTGCGCTGTTCACCGCTGGGACGCACGAAGAGGTCCACGTCCGGCATGTCCGGGTAGTAGATGTACTTCGCGAAGGTCTTCTCGTTGACCTTGGCCGGGTCCAGCTTTCCGGCCGCGACGTCCTCGGCGAGGCGCTGCGCGGCGTCGGCGATCTCGGCCCGGCCGCCGTAGTTGACGCAGAAGTACAGCGTCATCTTGTCGTTGTCCTTCGTCTGCTCCTGGGCGACCTGGAGCTCCTGGACGACGGACTTCCACAGCTTCGGCATCCGGCCCACCCAGCGGATGCGGATGCCCAGTTCGTCCATCTCGTCGCGACGGCGGCGGATGACGTCCCGGTTGAAGTTCATCAGGAACTTCACTTCTTCCGGCGAACGCTTCCAGTTCTCGGTGGAGAAGGCGTACAGCGAGAGGTTCTTGACGCCCATCTCGATGCAGCCCTTGAGGACGTCCATGACGACGCCCTCGCCGACCTTGTGGCCCTCGGTGCGCGGGAGGCCCCGTTCCTTGGCCCAGCGGCCGTTGCCGTCCATCACGACGGCGACGTGCTTGGGCACCAGCTCGCCGGGGATCTTCGGGGGCGTGGCCCCGGAGGGGTGCGGCTCGGGGGTCTTGTATACGCGCCTGTTACGGCCACCGAGGATCCCGCGTACTGCCATGAGCTGTCTCGTCTCCCTGTGCCTGCTGTGCCGGTGTCGGTTACTTCTCTACGTAACGCAGCGAGCGCAGTCCGCGCTCCAGATGCCAGTGCAGATAGGCGGACACCAGCCCGCTCCCCTCCCTGACATGCCGCGCCTCGCACGCGTCGGCCGTCTCCCAGTCACCGGTGAGCAGCGCGCTCAGCAGGGCGACGGCCTCTGCTGAGGGTACGACGCTGCCGGGCACCCGGCAGTCGCCGCATATGGCGCCGCCCGCCGCGACGGAGAAGAATCGGTTCGGTCCGGGCATTCCGCACTTCGCGCAGTCCTCGAAGCTGGGTGCGTAACCGTTGACGGCAAGGGAACGCAGCAGGAAGGCGTCGAGGATCAGGTTCGGCGCGTGTTCCCCCCGGGCGAGGGTGCGCAGTCCGCCGACGAGCAGCAGATACTGCTGGACCGCGGGCTCGCCCTCGTGGTCGGTGAAGCGCTCGGCGGTCTCCAGCATCGCGGTGCCCGCGGTGTACCGGGCGTAGTCGGTGACGATGCCGCCCCCGTACGGCGCGATCGTCTCGCTCTGGGTACACAGCGGCAGACCGCGGCCGACCAGTTCGCTGCCGCGCGCGAAAAACTGCACGTCCACATGGGAGAACGGTTCGAGGCGGGCGCCGAACTTCGACTTCGTACGCCGCACACCGCGGGCGACGGCCCGCACCCGGCCGTGGCCGCGGGTCAGGATCGTGATGATCCGGTCGGCCTCGCCCAGTTTCTGCGTGCGCAGCACCACGCCGTCGTCCCGGAACAAGCTCATGCGTCCATTGTCCTGTACGCGCGCACCGGAGCGGGCCCGCCCCCGAAGACCGTACGGTTCGGCTTCCGCCGGCCGGTACCGCGTGCTGCGCCGCCCGGAACTGCCGGGGCGGGGCGCGCCGGGGCACGGGGAGCAGGCGCTAGGACGGGGTACGCGCCGCCGCGGCGAGCAGCCGGGCCGTGTCGTCCGCGCAGAGCTGCAGCGCCGCACCGACCGTGGTCAGTACCTCGCGCTCGGCCTGGCTGTACGGGCCGTCGGCGAGCGCGATCCTGGCACCCTGCAGCAGGATCGATTCACGTCCGGCGGGCGCCAGATGCGGGGCGAGTGGTTCCAGCGCCTCGTGGAGCTCGATGGCGAGGGCGGCGCCGCACGCCTCGGCCGCGGCGTCGAAGGCGGAGCCGTGGCCGATGTCCGCGGCAAGCACCTCGACGACGGTGGAGAGTTGCTCCTCCGTGCAGTCGTCGAATCCGGCGCCGCGCACGGTGGCCACCGCGGTCTCCAGGACCGTGCGCGAGGTGGTGCCACCGGCGGCGAGGACGCCGAGGGCGACGGTGTGGACGGCGTCCTTGAGCATCGCGGAGAACCGGGTGGTGGTGGGGTGGTCGAGCGCGTCGGTGTCGAAGTGTGTGCGGCAGGCCGCGCATTCGACGACGGGGCCCACGGTGCCGCGACGCATCAGCGGCACGCCGAGCACAGTGAAGCGCCGACGGCCGGTGAGACGGCGGTAGTTGCGGTCGCCGCCGCAGCCGGGGCAGAAGAACTCGCCGTCGGCGACGGCGTCCCAGATGGTGCGGATGCCGCAGATACGCAGCTTCATGGCGCGTTGTCCCAGGGCTGACCGCACGTCGCACACCTCCGTAACGCTCCGGCAACATTGCCGTGTCGACGTGATGTTAACCACAGTCACGATGTGGCGTCAGCACCTCGATCGTCACAACCGTCGGGAGATGGCCGAACCCCGCCCCCGGGAACCGGGTGACGGGGTTCGTCGATCATGCACCTGTGCGCCCTTTCGGGCGCCGGGTCAGCGGGTCGCGCGGTTGACCGCGGAGACGACCGCCTTCAGCGAGGCCCGCGTGGTGTTGGCGTCGATGCCGATGCCCCACAGGACCTTTCCGTCGATCGCGCACTCGATGTACGAGGCGGCCTGGGCGCTCGCACCCTCGCTCATCGTGTGCTCGGTGTAGTCCAGCAGACGGGCGTCGATGCCGATGGCCTGCAGCGCTTCGAAGAACGCGGAGATCGGACCGTTGCCGGATCCGGTCAGCACGGTGTCCGCGCCGTCCACGGTCGCGTCGACGGTGATCGTGTCCCGGCCGTCGGAATCGGTCGTCGTCTGACCGGAACGGATCTGTACGCGGCCCCAGGCGTTCTCCGGGTTGGGCAGGTACTCGTCCTGGAACGTGGACCAGATCTGCGTCGGCGTGACCTCGCCGCCCTCGGCATCGGTCTTGGCCTGAATGATCCGGGAGAACTCGATCTGCATCCGGCGCGGCAGGTCCAGCTTGTGGTCGTTCTTCAGGACGTAGGCGATTCCGCCCTTGCCGGACTGCGAGTTGACCCGGATGACGGCCTCGTACGAGCGGCCGACGTCCTTCGGGTCGATCGGCAGGTACGGCACCGCCCACTCGATCTCGTCGACGGTCTTGCCCTGGGCGGCCGCGTCGGCCTCCATGGCGTCGAAGCCCTTCTTGATGGCGTCCTGGTGGGAGCCGGAGAAGGCGGTGTAGACCAGGTCGCCCGCGTAGGGGTGGCGCGGGTGGACCTCCATCTGGTTGCAGTACTCGCTGGTGCGGCGGATCTCGTCGATCTGCGAGAAGTCGATCTGCGGGTCGACGCCCTGCGAGAACAGGTTCATGCCCAGCGTCACCAGGTCGACGTTGCCGGTGCGCTCGCCCTGGCCGAACAGGCAGCCCTCGATCCGGTCCGCGCCGGCCATGATCGCCAGTTCGGCGGCGGCGACGGCGGTGCCGCGGTCGTTGTGCGGGTGGACCGACAAACAGATGTGCTCGCGGCGCGACAGGTTGCGCGACATCCACTCGAACCGGTCCGCGTGTGTGGACGGCGTCGAACGCTCCACGGTGGCGGGCAGGTTGAGGATGATCTCACGGCCCTCCTCGGGCTGCCAGACGTCACAGACGGCCTCGCAGACCTCCAGCGCGAAGTCCAGTTCGGTGTCGGTGAAGATCTCCGGGCTGTACTGGTAGCCGAAGATCGTCTCGTCGCCGAGGATCTTCTCCGCGTACTCCATGACCAGCCGGGTGCCGTCCACCGCGATCTGCTTGACCTCCTCCTTCGAACCGCGGAAGACCACGCGGCGGAAGGTGGGGGCGGTGGCGTTGTACAGGTGCACGGTGGCGCGCCGCGCACCGACCAGTGATTCAACAGTTCGCTCGATCAGCTCCTCGCGGGCCTGGGTGAGGACGGAGATCGTCACGTCCTCGGGGATCGCGCCCTCTTCGATGATGGAGCGGACGAACGCGAAGTCGGTCTCGCCGGAGGACGGGAAACCGACCTCGATCTCCTTGTAGCCCATGCGTACGAGCAGGTCGAACATCTCGCGCTTGCGGGCCGGCGACATCGGGTCGATCAGCGCCTGGTTGCCGTCACGCAGATCGGTGGACAGCCAGCGGGGCGCCACGGTGATCCGGTTGTCCGGCCAGGTGCGGTCGGGGATGTCGACGGCCTCGTACCGGCCGTACTTGTGGATCGGCATCCCGGACGGCTTCTGCAGCGCGGTGGCGTTGGTGATCGGCGTGGGGCGGCCCACGGAGTTCTCGGCAGAGGTCCGGGCGGGATTCACGGCGGTCATGGCGTACGGCTCCTCGGGGTCCAGCAATGGGACGGCCGACTGTGTCGCTGCAGCACCAGACTCCGCGGGGAGGGGGTCGGCCTACGACTACAGGCCCTCGCCGCGGCAGCTAAGAAGAAGCAGCCCGTAACGCATGATGCAACGAGACTAACCGAGGGGTGCCTGGGATGTCGGTCCGTATCAGTATGCGGGACCGGGTGCCGGTAACGGGTAAAGAGTGATCAGTCACTCCATTTCGTCAATCCTGATGGCAACCAGTGACACGACGGTGACGCGGTGCCACAGTCGACCCCATGCAGCCTCGACCTCAGCACGGGTTCCATCCCGTCTTCTGCACGATCGTGCCGCCCCATGTTCTCGACAAGCTGTCACAGGCCGACGACCCCGGTCTCTCCGGTCCGGCCCGCCGCACCCTGGAGGGCGACGCCGCCCGGCGTACCCGCCGCCAGATGACCACCCTCGTCCCCTCCGTGCCCACCGTGGCGACGGGGACGGAGTCCGACAAGCCCGAGCGCATCCTGTACGACTGTCGGCACGGCACGCAGTTGCCGGGCTTCAAGGTCCGCTCCGAGGGGGAGCAGCCGACGCAGGACGCGAGCGTCAACCGCGCGTACGCGGGGCTCGGCGCCACCTTCGAACTGCTGCTCACGGCGTACGGCCGCCGTTCGATCGACAGCAACGGGCTGCCGCTGATCGGCTCCGTGCACTACGACGAGCAGTACAACAACGCGTTCTTCGACGGCGAGCAGATGGTCTTCGGCGACGGGGACGGGGAGATCTTCCTCGACTTCACCGTCGCCATCGATGTGATCGGTCACGAACTGACGCACGGCCTCACCCAGTACACGGCCAACCTGAGCTATTTCGGCCAGTCCGGCGCGCTCAACGAGTCCATGTCGGACGTCTTCGGCTCCCTGGTCAAGCAGTACTCGCTGGGCCAGACCGCGGACCAGGCCGACTGGCTGATCGGCGCCGGACTGCTGGCCCCCCGGGTCCAGGGGGAGGCGCTGCGCTCGATGAAGGCGCCGGGAACGGCGTACGACGACGATGTGCTCGGCAAGGACCCGCAGCCCGCGTCGATGGAGGACTACATCCACACCACCGAGGACAACGGCGGTGTACATCTGAACTCCGGCATCCCGAACCGCGCCTTCTACCTGCTGGCCACGGCGCTCGGCGGCAACGCGTGGGAGCGGGCGGGACAGCTCTGGTTCGACGTGCTCACGGGCGGCGGACTGGCCGGGGACGCGGACTTCTCGGACTTCGCCCGTCTGACGGTCGAGGCGGCGAAGGACCGCTACGGCGAGGGCGACGAACTGGAGGCGGTACGGAAGGCCTGGTCGGAGGTCGGCGTGCCGTCTGCGTAGTCGCAGGAGCAAGCCCCTCGGAGGTCCCCATGTCTTTTTGAGGCCATGGGGGGAGATTGAGGAGCGGAGTCCGGGGCAGAGCCCCGGGGACAACCCGAGAGGAGTCGGACCTTGCGCATCCAGGTACGTCGCACCGGCGGTTTCGCCGGCATCGCACGCCACCGCGAGGTCGACACCTCGGGCCTGGCCGACGCCGCCGACTGGGAGGCCCTGGCCGAATCCGCGCTCGCGGACGGCCGGGGCACCCCACCGCCCGGAGTGCCGGACGGCTTCCAGTACCGGATCACGGTAGGTGACCGCACCGTCCACTGCGCGGATCCGCATCTGACCGACGCGCAGCGCGCACTGATCTCACGCGTCCTCAAGGAGGGCGCGTGAGATCGGTGCGCGGCTGACCCGCCTCAGAATCCGAGCTTGCGCAGCTGCTTGGGATCGCGCTGCCAGTCCTTGGCGACCTTCACGTGCAGGTCCAGGAAGACCGGCGTACCGAGCAGCGCCTCGATGTGCTTGCGCGACTTCATGCCGACCTCCTTCAGCCGCTTGCCCTTCGGGCCGATGATGATGCCCTTCTGGCTGGGCCGCTCGATGTAGACGTTCGCGTGGATGTCCAGCAGCGGCCTGTCCGCGGGACGGTCCTCGCGCGGCAGCATCTCCTCGACGACGACCGCGATGGAGTGCGGCAGCTCGTCGCGTACGCCTTCGAGCGCGGCCTCCCGGATCAGCTCCGCGACCATGACCATCTCGGGCTCGTCGGTGAGGTCGCCCTCCGGGTACAGCGGTGGGCTCTCGGGGAGCAGCGGGGCGATCAGGTCGGCGAGCAGGTCGACCTGGCTGTCCTTCACGGCGGAGACCGGGATGATCTCGGCCCACTCGAAGCCGAGCTCCTCGCCGAGGCGGGAGACGGCGAGCAGCTGTTCGGCGAGCTGCTTGGATTCGACCAGGTCGGTCTTGGTGATGATCGCGATCTTCGGGGTCTTCTTGATCCCCGCGAGTTCCTTGACGATGAACTTGTCGCCGGGGCCGAGCTTCTGGTCGGCGGGCAGGCAGAAGCCGATGACGTCGACCTCGGCCCAGGTGGTGCGTACGACGTCGTTGAGCCGCTCGCCCAGCAGGGTGCGCGGCTTGTGGAGGCCGGGGGTGTCGACCAGGATCAGCTGCGCATCCTCGCGGTGCACGATGCCGCGCACCGTGTGCCGGGTGGTCTGGGGCCGGTTGGAGGTGATCGCCACCTTCTGGCCGACCAGAGCGTTCGTAAGGGTGGACTTGCCCGCGTTGGGGCGGCCCACGAAGCAGGCGAAGCCGGCCCGGTGGGGGGCATTGTTCTCAGCCTGCTGCGCAGCAGCTTCTGGGTTAGGTCGAGCGCTCATGGCGCCCATTGTCCCCGATCCGGACGGCCCTGCCGCACAGCGGGCCGCCGCATGGCTCCCCGGGCGTCGTCCCAGGCCGTACCGGTGCGGCTCCGGCGGGCCCGGCACGGGATGCCGGCCAGGGTCTTTCCGGTGCCGGGGACCCGCGCCCGGGTGCGCTCGGCGGTGTGTCGGCCCGACGTCAGCCGGCCGTCACGCTGAGCCGAAGCACACCGTCCGGCCCGGCCAGCAGCACCGGGGTCGCCGGCCCGCCCAGGTCCCGTACCGCCGCACGGTCCGCGTCCGACGGGGCCTCGGCCTCGGAGACGATCGCGGCCGCCTCCAGGGAGGTGGCGCCGCTGGCCACCGCCATCGCGACGGCGGTCTGCAGCGCGCTGAGCCTCAGCGACTCCAGCTGCACGGTCCCCGCGACATACGTACGCCCGGTCTCGTCCCGTACGGCCGCGCCCTCCGGCACACCGTTGCGGGCGCGGGCGCTGCGCGCCAGGGTGACGATCTTGCGGTCCTCGGGGCCGAGGTCGGTGCTCTCAGTCATGTGCCGAGCATACGAAGCGGGTGGCTCGTTCCCCGCCCCGCCCCCGCAGAGAACTACGCCCGGTCCAGCCGCAGCCGTTCCGCCCGCGGCAGCCCCGCCACCACCAGGTCGTACGAGTCCTCGATCAGCTCGCGCAGCAACCGTCCCGGCACCCCGGACACCGTCACCGTGTTCCAGTGCCGCTTGTTCATGTGCCAGCCCGGCACGATCGCCGCGTACTCCTCCCGCAACCGCACCGCGTCATCCGGATCGCACTTCAGATTGACCGTCAGCGGCCGCGCGTCCAGCGTGCTGAGCGCGAACATCTTGCCGAGCACCTTGAACACCGAGGTCTCCGGTCCGAACGGAAACTCCTCGACGCTCGCGTTGAACTCCAGGCAGAACACCCTCAGCTCCTGCGGAGTCATTCCGCCTTCTCCTCCTCCGGCCCCACCGGCTCCACCAGCACCGTGACAATCTTGTTCCGGCGCCCCGCCGGAGACTCCGCCGTCAGCCGCAGCCGACGCCCGTCGGGCAGGTCGACGACCGCCGACGCCCCGGCGATCGGTACCCGGCCCAGCGCTTTCGCGAGCAGCCCGCCGACCGTTTCCACGTCCTCGTCGTCGTACTCGTCGAGGTCGAACAGGTCGCCGAGGTCACCGATGTCGAGCCGGGCGGTCACCCGGAAGCAGCCGTTCTCCAGCGCCTGGACGGGCGGCAGTTCGCGGTCGTACTCATCGGTGATCTCGCCGACGATCTCCTCCAGGATGTCCTCGATCGTGACGATCCCCGCCGTGCCGCCGTACTCGTCGATGACGACGGCGACATGGCTGCGGTCCTGCTGCATCTCGCGCAGCAGATCCCCGGCGTTCTTCGTGTCCGGCACGAACGCGGCCGGCCGCATCGCCGTGGAGACCAGATCGGCTTCCGACTCCCGGTTGATGTGCGTCTTGCGGACGAGGTCCTTGAGGTAGACGATCCCGACGATGTCGTCCTCGTTCTCCCCGGTGACCGGGATCCGCGAGAACCCGGAGCGCAGGGCCAGGGTCAGCGCCTGCCGGATCGTCTTGTACCGCTCGATGCAGACCAGGTCCGTCCGCGGCACCATCACCTCGCGTACGAGCGTGTCGCCGAGCTCGAAGACGGAGTGCACCATGCGCCGCTCCTCGTCCTCGATCAGCGACTCCTGCTCGGCGAGGTCGACCATCGCGCGCAGTTCGGCCTCGCTCGCGAACGGCCCCTTGCGGAAACCCTTGCCGGGTGTGAGCGCGTTGCCCAGCAGGATCAGCAGTTGCGGGATCGGGCCCATGATCCTGGCCAGCGGCAGCAGGACGTATGCCGCGGCCGTCGCCGTGTTCAGCGGGTGCTGCCTGCCGATGGTCCGCGGCGAGACCCCGATGGCGACATAGGAGACGAGGACCATCACGCCCATCGCGACGGCCAGCGCCTCCCAGGTCTCCGTGAACTCCTTCAGGCAGGCGTACGTGACGAGCACCCCGGCCGCCATCTCGCAGGCGACCCGCACCAGCAGGGCGACATTGAGATAGCGGGTCGGGTCGGCCGCGACCTGTTCCAGCTTGTCGCTGCCGCGCCGCCCGGACCGGACAGCCTCGGCGGCCCGGAAGCTCGACGTCCGGGCGATGCCCGCCTCGGCGCAGGCCGCCAGCCAGCCGACGACGATCAGCAGGACGGCTCCGGTGATGAGGGGGACGCTCACGACACGGTCGGAGCGGGCGACGGACCGGTCAGGCCGTGCTCGGCGCGCCAGCCATCGACGATCGCCGCCTGGAGACCGAACATCTCGGCCTTCTCGTCCGGCTCCTCGTGGTCGTACCCGAGGAGATGCAGCACTCCGTGGACGGTGAGGAGCTGGAGCTCCTCGTCCATGGAGTGCTGGGTCTCCGCGTCCTCGCCCTGCTTCTTCGCCACCTCGGGGCAGAGCACGATGTCACCGAGGAGGCCCTGCGGGGGCTCCTCGTCGTCCTTGGCCGGCGGACGCAGTTCGTCCATCGGGAAGGACATGACATCCGTCGGACCCGGCAGGTCCATCCACTGGATGTGGAGCTGCTCCATGGCGTCGGTGTCCACCACGATCACCGAGAGTTCGGAGAGCGGGTGGATCCGCATCCGCGCGAGCGCGTAACGGGCGATGTCGAGGATCGCCTGCTCGTCGACCTCGGTTCCGGACTCGTTGTTGACGTCGATCGACATGGTGCGCTGCGACTACTTCCCGTTGTGGCTGTCTCGGTTGTCGTACTTCTCGTACGCGTCGACGATACGGCCGACCAGCTTGTGCCGGACGACATCCTGGGAGGTGAGCCGGGAGAAGTACACGTCCTGGACACCGTCGAGGATGTCCTGGACCTGGCGCAGGCCGCTCTTCGTGCCGTTCGGCAGGTCCACCTGGGTGACGTCACCGGTGACGACGATCTTCGAGTCGAAGCCGAGGCGGGTGAGGAACATCTTCATCTGCTCGGCGCTGGTGTTCTGCGCCTCGTCGAGAATGATGAACGCGTCATTGAGCGTGCGGCCGCGCATGTAGGCCAGCGGCGCCACCTCGATCGTGCCCGCCGCCATCAGCCGCGGGATCGAGTCGGCGTCGAGCATGTCGTGCAGCGCGTCGTAGAGCGGACGCAGATACGGGTCGATCTTGTCGAAGAGCGTGCCGGGCAGGAAGCCGAGCCGCTCCCCCGCTTCGACGGCGGGCCGGGTCAGGATGATCCGGCTGACCTGCTTGGACTGCAGGGCCTGGACCGCCTTCGCCATGGCGAGGTAGGTCTTGCCGGTACCGGCGGGTCCGATGCCGAAGACGATCGTGTGCTTGTCGATCGCGTCCACGTACCGCTTCTGGTTGAGCGTCTTGGGGCGGATCGTGCGACCGCGGCTGGAAAGGATGTTCTGGGTGAGCACCTCGGCGGGAGTCTCGCCCTGCGGCTCCCCCTGACCGTTGCCGCTCGCCCGGAGCATGGCGATCGAGCGTTCCACTGCGTCCTCCGTCATCGGCTGCCCGGTGCGGAGCACGAGCATCATCTCGTCGAACAAGCGCTGGATCAGGGCGACATCGACCGCATCCCCGATGGCACTGATCTCATTGCCCCGGACATGGATATCGGCGGCCGGGAACGCCGTTTCGATCACGCGCAGCAGCGAGTCTCCCGATCCCAGGAGCATCACCATGGGGTGTGCGGCCGGGATCCTGATCTGGGCACGCGCCTGCGGCTGTGTGGGTGTCTGAGTCATGGGCCGGCCCTCGGGCCTGCACATACCTCCCGTTGCAGGGTTCTCGCTGCTCGACAACCTCTGGATTACCAAGCGTACGACTCCGCACGGACAACACCGAGGGCTTTTTCGTACGCATGGCGAACATGCGTGCCCGCATGCCTCACTGTCAGGCCGGTCTGCGGAAGCCGATCGTGGGTACGGCCCGGCGCAGCGGCCAGGGCCGGGCGGCCGCGGGCAGCAGGTCCTCCAGGAAGGCGTACCGCTGCAGCGCCGCCGGATCCTGGCCGTCGCAGGTGCGGACCCGCTGCCACCAGGCGGCGATCTCCGCCCAGCCCGGCGCCGACAGGGACCCGCCGAACTCCTGCACGGAGAGCGCCGCGGTCAGTCCGGCGAAGGCCAGCCGGTCGGCCAGCGGCCAGTCCGCCAGGGTGCCGGTGACGAAACCGGCGACGAAGACGTCGCCCGCTCCGGTCGGATCGAGCGCCTCGACCTCGATCGCGGGCACCTCGGCGGTCACGCCGGTCGCCGCGTCCACCGCGTACGCGCCCTCCGCACCGAGCGTGACGACGGCGAGCGGCACCCGCTCGGCCAGGTGGTGGGCGGCGGCGCGCGGGCAGTCGGTGCGGGTGTAGCGCATCGCCTCCTCCGCGTTGGGCAGAAAGGCCTGGCAGTGCTCCAGGTCGGGCAGCGCGTCCAGGTCCCACCGGCCGGTCTCGTCCCAGCCGACGTCGGCGAAGATCCGGGCGCCGTGCCGGGCCGCGGTGGCCACCCACGGTTCGCTGCGGCCGGGAGCCAGTGAGGCGATGGCGGCGCGGGCGCGCGGCGGGCAGTGCGGGAAGGTCCGGTTCGCCGGGGTGGCGGGCGGCGGGGCCTCGTGGCCGTGCGAGACCATCGTCCGCTCGCCCTCGTACGCCATCGACACGGTCACCGGCGAATGCCAGCCGCGGACGGTGTGCGACATCGAGAGGTCGATGCCCTCGCCCTGCTCGAGAGCGTCCCAGCAGTACTCCCCGTAGTGGTCGTCACCGAATGCCGCGGCGAGCGAGGTGTGCAGTCCGAGTCTGGCCAGTGCGGTGGCCATGTTGGCGACCCCGCCGGGGCTGGAGCCCATGCCGCGCGCCCAGGACTCGGTGCCGCGCACCGGGGCGCTGTCCAGGCCGGTGAAGACGATGTCGAGGAAGACCGTGCCGGTGAGGAACACATCGCAGGCCGGGTCCTGCGGGGCGCGCAGTCCGTCCAGTGGGTCGATGCCTGGATTGTCTGTGCTCACCTTGCACTCCCCGGTCGTGGCAGATCCCGCCAGTGTGCCCGATACGCGTACACATCCGGAGGGTCCGCGCCGCCGCGCCGGGAGGGCGTGCGGCCGGCCTGCGCGTACGCGCGCTGACCTGCGTAAACATTCGCTGCTACCCGGTCCGTAAAACTGTAAACACAAATGTGATCCAGATCACATGAGGGCGCCTTTCGGTCAGCTGTGCGCACTTGATACAAATTGGCGCGCGAGCATCGCCGTCGACGTCACCGACGGGTGCGCCGCTTTCCCCCGCATTTTCCTTCATTGCCCTCCCCTGCCTTCTTCGGCATGTCTTCAGGAACTCCCATGTCCTCGCGCCCTCGCGCCGCGTGGCCCCTGGTCGCCGTGTTCACCGCCGGTTACCTCGCCGCCTATCTGCTCCCCACCCTTGTCGCCAGGCTCTCCCATCTGGGCCTCAGCGCAGCCCAGGCCGGCCTGGTCGGCAGCGCGCTGCTGTTGAGCTCGGCCACCGCCGGGTTCTCGCTGGCGGGCCGGGTCGAGGTGTACGGACTGCGGAGACCGGCGCGGATCGGGCTGCTCCTGGCCGTGACCGGGTACGGCTGCGCCGCGCTGACGGGCTCCGTGCCGCTGGTGGTCATGGGCGCGATGATCGGCGGCTTCGGCTCCGGTACGGCGACGGCGGTGGCCGCGGCCGGCATCGCCGCGCAGCGCGATCCGCACCGCACCTCGTCCCTGGGACTGCTCAGCGTCTCCGCGACCGCGGGAGCCCTCTATCTGACGATGCCGCACCTGGGCAGCAGCCACCGGCTGCCGTTCGCCTCGATCGCGCTGGTCGCCCTGCTCGTCTGGCCCGCCACCGCACGGCTCGGCGGCTCGGCGGCCACCGGTACCGGCACGCCCGCCTCCGGGCGGCTGCCGCACCGCCGCTCCGGTCTGGTGCTGGCGGGCGGCATGCTCGTCTGGTCCATGGCACAGAACGCACTGTGGGGCGTCAGCAGCCGGATCGGCGTGGTCCAGGCCGGGCTCTCCGAGGTCACCGTCGGAGCGGTGTTCGCCGCCGCGCTCGGCGCCGCGCTGCTCGGTGTGATGGGTGCCGGGGTGCTGGGCGCACGGCTCGGCCGGGCCCTGCCGATCGGTCTCGGGACGATGATCATCGCGGCCAGCATCGTGCTGAGCTCGTCGGCGGGCGGCCTCGGTTCGTTCGCCGCCGGCGAGATCACGTGGAACACCGTCTACCCGGTGGTCCTGTCGTATCTGATCGGTCTGGCCGCGGCCCTGGACGTACGCGGACGCTGGGCGGTCCTTGCGGGCTCCGCGTCGTCCGTCGGCGTGGCCTGCGGCCCGGTCCTCGGCAGTGTGCTGTCCGAGGTGGCCGGCTACCCGGTCATGGGCTTGATCCTGGGCGCCGTGACGCTGCTGGTCGCCGCCCCGGTCACGGCCGTCGCACTGCACACCGGTGGCCGTCCGCTGGTGCCCGGTTCGGTCCGCCGCCGGGGCGGCGCTCCCGCGGCCCTGCTCGCCGCGACCACCGGCACGCTGTCGGGAGCGGTGCCGAAGTTGGGGTCGCCCGAACAGGCCGTCACGGAGATCAGCGTGCCCGCGCTGCGCCGCAGGCGTCTCGGCAGGAACGCGTTCCGGACGGCCGGTCCGTCGGGTGCGGGCGGTCAGTCGAACGCGTACGCCTCGACCTCCGACAGATAGCGCGACCTGCGCTCCTCGTCGTGGTCGAGGAAGGCCGCCTCGAAGGAGTTGCGGGCCAGCGTGCGCAGCTGCTCACGCTCCAGGCCGAGGGCCTCATGGACGGCGTGGAAGGTGTCTCCGACGTATCCGCCGAAGTAGGCGGGGTCGTCGGAGTTCACCGTGCAGACCAGCCCGGCGTCCAGCATGGCCCGCAGCGGGTGGTCCTCCAGGGTGTCGACGGCGCGCAGCCGCACGTTGGACAGCGGGCAGAGCGTGAGCGGCACCCGCTCGACGACGAGCCGCTTCACCAGCTCCGGGTCCTCCATGCAGCGCAGCCCGTGATCGATGCGCTCGACCCCGAGGATGTCGAGCGCCTCCCGGATGTACTCGGGCGGGCCCTCCTCGCCGGCGTGCGCGACCTTCCGCAGCCCGAGCGCCTCGGCCGCCTCGTACACCTCACGGAACTTCGCGGGCGGATGCCCGACCTCCGCCGAGTCGAGGCCGACGGCGCTGATCCGGTGCAGATAGGGCTTCGCGGCGTCGAGGGTCTCCAGGGCCGACGCAGCGGACTGGTCGCGCAGGAAACACATGATCAGCTGGGTGGAGATGCCGTGCACCTCCTCGCTGCGGTCCAGCGCCCGCCCGAGTCCTTCGACGACGGTGCCGATCGGGACGCCACGGGCGGTGTGCGCCTGCGGGTCGAAGAAGATCTCCGCGTGGCGCACGCCCTGGGCGGCGGCGCGGGTGAGATAGGCGTCGGCGAGTTCCTCGAAGTCCTGCTCGGTGCGCAGGACGGCCATCAGCGCGTAGTACAGGTCGAGGAAGGTCTGCAGATCGTCGAAGAGGTAGGCGGTGCGCAGCTCTTCGGTGTCCGCGTACGGCAGCAACACGCCGTTGCGCGCGGCGAGGACGAAGGCCAGCTCGGGTTCGAGGGTTCCTTCGATGTGGAGGTGGAGTTCAGCCTTGGGGAGTTGCACGGGTTTCTCGCTAACGAATGGTGGTGCTGTTGCTGTCACTGCTGCTGATGGCGGGTGGGGACGGGAACGCTCATCAGGTCCTGGGCGATGGTCAGTTCGCCCTCGAACCCGGCGGCGCGAGCCTGGGTGGCGAAGACATCCGGGTCTGCGTACCGCTGCGAGAAGTGCGTGAGTACGAGATGCCGCACGCCTGCCTCCCGGGCCACCCGGGCCGCCTGTCCGGCGGTGAGATGACCGTGGTCGGTGGCGAGACGTTCGTCCTCGTCGAGGAAGGTCGACTCGATGACCAGCATGTCGCACCCCTCGGCGAGCGCGTACACGCCGTCGCAGAGCCTTGTGTCCATGATGAACGCGAAGAGCTGTCCGCGCCTGCGCTCGGAGACCTCGTCGAGGCCGACGCCGCCCAGCGAGCCCTCGCGCTGGATCCGTCCGACGTCCGGCCCGCTGATCCCGTGCTCGGCGAGCCGGTCGGGGAGCATGCGCCGCCGGTCGGGCTCGACGAGGCGGTAGCCGTACGACTCGACGGGGTGCGAGAGCCTGTGGCCGTGCAGGGTGTACGCGTCCGTCTCGGCGAGGATCCCGTCGGTGGCGACCGGGGCCTCGGTCAGCTCGACGGACTCGCGGTAGGCGGTCGCGTACCGCAGCCGCTCGAAGAAGTGCCGGCCGCTCGCCGGGTAGTGCGCGGTGACGGGGTGCGGTACCTGGTCAAGGTTGATCCGCTGGATCACCCCGGCCAGGCCGAGCGAGTGGTCGCCGTGGAAGTGCGTGATGCAGATCCGGTTGATGTCGTGCGCGGCGACCCCGGCCCGCAGCATCTGACGCTGGGTGCCCTCGCCCGGGTCGAAGAGGATGCCCTCGCCGTCCCAGCGCAGCAGATAGCCGTTGTGGTTGCGGTGCCGGGTGGGGACCTGGCTGGCGGTGCCGAGGACGACGAGTTCTCGTACGGACATGGTGCGGTGGCCTGTTATCCGGGAGGCCACTGCATTCCGCGGCCGCCCAGGATGTGGGCGTGCGCGTGGAAGACGGTCTGCCCGGCACCGGCGCCGGTGTTGAAGACGACCCGGTAACCGGTGTCGGTGATCTTCTCGTCGGCGGCGACGTGCCCGGCCTCGCGCAGTATGTCGGCGGCGATCTGCGGTTCGGCGGCGGCGAGGGTGGCGGCGTCGCGGTGGTGGACGCGCGGGATGATGAGGATGTGGGTGGGGGCCTGGGGGTTGATGTCGCGGAAGGCGACGGTCGTCTCGGTCTCGCGGACGATGGTTGCCGGGACGTCTCCCGAGACGATCTTGCAGAACAGGCAGTCGGGCTGCGGTTCTCCCGCCATGGCCGGGCTCCTCGGTCGCGTGGTTGATCCGTACACGGGCATGCTATCGGGCGCGGCTGCCCCGTTCCCGAAGCCGGGGCTGAGCCCCGGCTTCGGGAACGGACGAGTAGGGGAACAAGCCCCCGCCCCCTACTCCGGCAGACCCGGTGCCGTCTTCGCCGGGCTCTCCGCGAGCCCCTCGAGCGCGATCCGGATCGCCGCATCCAGCTGCGGATCCCGCCCCGACGCATGGTCCTGCGGCGCCATCACGACCTCCACATCGGGATCCACCCCGTGGTTCTCCACGCCCCAGCCGTACCCCTCCAGCCAGAACGCGTACTTGGGCTGCGTGACCAGCGTGCCGTCGACCAGCCGGTACCGGCTGTCGATGCCCACCACGCCGCCCCACGTCCGCGTACCGACCACCGGCCCGATCCTGAGCGCCTTGATCGCCGCGTTCACGATGTCGCCGTCCGAGCCGGAGAACTCGTTCGCCACGGCCACCACCGGACCGCGCGGCGCGTCCCCGGGGTAGCTGTACGGCTGCATGCCGCGCGGCAGGTCCCAGCCGACGATGCGGCGGGCCAGCTTCTCCACGACCAGCTGCGACGTGTGGCCGCCCCGGTTCTCCCGCACGTCCACCACCAGCCCTTCACGGGCCACTTCGACCCGCAGGTCCCGGTGGAGCTGGGCCCAGCCGGAGCCGACCATGTCGGGGACGTGGAGGTAGCCGAGGCGCCCGCCGGACCGCTCGTGCACGTACGCCCGCCGGTCCGCCACCCACGCGTGGTACCGCAGCGCCTCCTCGTCCGCGGTCGGCACGACGACGACATGACGCAGGTTGCCGCCGTCCGCCGGCTCGACGGTCAGCTCGACCGGCTTGCCCGCCGAGCCGGTGAGCAGCGGTCCGGGCCCGGTCAGGGGGTCGATCTCCTGCCCGTCGACGGCAAGGATCGCGTCCCCGGCGCGGACCGCGACGCCGGGCGCGGCGAGCGGCGAGCGGGCTGCCGGGTCGGACGTCTCGGACGGCAGGATCCGGTCGATGCGCCAATAGCCGTCGTCCGTACGGGAGATGTCGGCCCCGAGCAGTCCCTGCCGGCTCGTGTCTTCGTGCCGGCCGCCCGGCGGCGTCACATACGCATGCGAGGTGCCGAGCTCCCCCTGCACCTCCCAGAGCAGGTCTACGAGGTCGTCATGGGTGGCGACGCGCGCCAGCACGGGCCGGTAGCGGTCGAGGACCCCGTCCCAGTCGACGCCGCCCATGTCGGGCCGCCAGAAGTTGTCGCGCATGATGCGGCCGGCCTCGTCGTACATCTGGCGCCATTCGGCGGCCGGTTCGACGGTCCGGCGGATCCGGGAGAGGTCGACGGTGTCGCTGCCGCCGTCGTGGTCGTCGTCGGAGCCCGCCGGGACACGGCTGTCGGCGGGTACGACGCGCAGCTTGCCCCGGGTGTGCAGGACCAGCCGCTTGCCGTCGCCGCTGACGGCGAACCGGCTGACGTCGGAGGCGAGTTCGTCGCTGTGCAGCTTCTCCAGGTCGTACCGCTCCAGGACGGTCTCCGGCCCCCGGGAGTCCGGCGTCGCCCCTGCCGTTCCGAGCACGCCCGTCACCGGGTGCCGCAGCCACAGCAGTCCGTCCTTCGCCGCGCGCAGCGAGGAGTAGCGGGCGGCCTCGACGGGCAGCGGCACGATCCGGTCGGCGAGCCCTTCGAGGTCGATCCGGGTGACGGGCAGCGCGGTGGGGTTGTCCTGGTCGCCCTCGCCGGAGCTCTTCTCCTTCTCGGTCGGGCGGCCGTGGCGCTGCGGCCCGAACGGGGAGGGTGTGGTGGCCGCGAGCGTCAGCAGGTGCGGGCGGCACGCGCCGACGAAGGCCAGGTCGAAGACGTGCGCGTCGTAGACCGGGTCGAAGGCCCGCTCGGAGAGGAAGGCGAGGTGCTTGCCGTCGACGGTGAACGCCGGGGCGTAGTCCCGGAAGCGGAGCGGCGTGGCCTCGGCGACCGACAGGTCGGCGAGGTGCGCGAGCTTGAGCTGGCTCAGCGGCTCGGGCCCGGGGTGGGACCAGGCGAGCCATGCGGAGTCCGGCGAGAAGACGAGCCCGGAGGCGTCGCCGTGTTCGCTGCGGTCGACCTCGTGGACCTCTCCCCTCTCCCGCTCGACGATCAGGATCCGGCCGTCGTGCGAGGCGACGGCGAACCGGCTGCCGTCGGGGGACGCCGCCAGGTCGAGCACCCTGCCGAGCCGGCCGGCGGCCAGCCGGCGCGGTGCGGTGCCAGGGGCGATCCCGGTGGCGGGTGCGCACTCGAGGGCATCGTCGCCCTCCGCGTCGGTGACCCAGACGACGTGCTGATCGCCGTCGGCCTGGAAGGTACGGGGCAGTCTGGCCCGTACCCCGGGTTCGACGGCCAGTGCGCGGGCCGGGCCCTCCCGGTGGGTGACCCAGTGGACGGCGCCGCGCGTCCCGACGGCGCTGCCGCGGCCGGTACGGTCCGGGGACGCCGAGTCGAGGTGGCTCCCGGCGTGCACGGGGTGCGGCTGGAGGTCGGCGCGCTGGCCGCCGAGGCGGATGTCGAGGCGGCGGGGTCCGGCGCCTTCGAGGTCGTCGAGCAGCCACAGCTCACCGGCCGAGGCGTAGCTGACGCGGGTGCCGTCGGTCGTCGCGTGGCGGGCGTAGAAGCCGTCGGCCTCGGTGTGCCGGCGCAGGTCGGAGCCGTCGGGGAGCGAGGAGTAGAGCGCGCCGACGCCTTCGTGGTCGGAGAGGAAGGCGAGACGGTCGCCGACCCACATCGGGCATTCGATGTTGCCGTCGAAGCCCTCGTGGATCCGTACGAACTCCGCGACGCCGTCCGGTCCCTGGCCTTCCCCGGGTGCTTGCGCGAGCCACAACTTGCCTGCCGTGCCGCCCCGGTAGCGCTTCCAGGTGGCGGCCTCGCGCCCCATGGTGGCGGAGAGCAGCAGGACCCGTCCGCCGGGTCCGTACGCGAGGGAGCCGACCGGTCCGTACGGCAGGGTCCGGGCGGGCCCGCCGTCGATCGGGACGGCGCGGGCCCAGCTGCGGCGCAGCGACACCTGTCCCTGGGTGCTGATGACGAGGACGTCACCTTCGGGGGTCCAGCCGCGTACGGACGTCCGGGCGTCGCCCCAGTAGGTCAGCCGCTTCGAGGGGCCGCCGTCGACGGGCGCGAGGTGCACCTCGGGGGCACCGTCCCGGGTGGATGTCCAGGCGACGTGGGTGCCGTCGGGCGATATCCGCGGCTGGCTGACGGGCCGGTTGTCGGCGCTGACCCGCCAGGCCCGGCCGCCGTCGAGCGGCGCCAGCCAGACATCGTCCTCAGCGGTGAAGGCGATCAATTCGCCCTGGACATGGGGGTACCGGAGATAGGCAGGCTGTGTCACATCGATCACCCTAGGCTGCGGTCGCGCTCCGGGGAACGGGGTTGGCCGGAGTCCGCCCACACCTGCGTGTCGGACGCGCTCACTTGCCCCCGGGATATTCGGTCACCGTGGCTGTCACGGTGACCGTCGGCCGGGCACCGCCGCCACCGCCGCCGCTTCCGCCGGCTCCACCTCCCGTCGGCGGTGTCGCACCGCCGGTCGAGGGTGCGGCGTCACAGTTGCCGAGCGCATCGGCCCGCAGGACGGTCCTGTCGCTGACCCTCCCCGTCAAGTCCCCCCGCACACAGACCCCGTTGACCTCCTTCGTGACCTTGCCGGCGAGCGTGATGTCCTTGCCGCCCACGGTCCGGCCGCGGCAGTCGACCTGCGCCACCTGCCGCACGGACGCGGAGGGTGAGGGAGAGGACCGCGTCGCACCGCCGCCCTCGACCTCGGCCGTGCAGTTCAGCCACCGCACATCGACCCCTTTGCGCTCCAGCGCCCCGGTGCCGGTCCGGTCCGTGGTCAGGGCGACGGACGCGGAGTTCAGCCCGTCGATCGGCTCACAGGCGACGGCCCCCGCAACCGCCGCACCGACGAGGCACAGTACGGCCGGAATGCGACGGGTCCGGCCGCGCCCCCATGGACTTGATGCCCTCAATGTCCCCATACGTGGAAGCGTCCCACTACTCCCCCACCGCGCGGTAGACCGCTTGCGGCCACACCGTACTTGCTGTATGGGGTGGTTACGCCCAGCGGCCGGTGCGCCCCAGCAGCAGGGCCGTCGCCGCGGTGCCGGCCGTGGAGGTGCGCAGCACGCTCCGGCCGAGCCGGCAGGTCCGGGCACCGGCCTCGGCGAAGGCTTCCAGTTCGTCCGGCGAGACACCGCCCTCGGGCCCCACGACCAGCATGATCTCGCCGCCGGCCGGGAGTCCGACGGTGGCCAGCGGCTCGCTGTCGTACGCCCGCTCCTCGTGCAGGACGGCCGCGAAGTCCGCTGTGGCCAGAAGTGCGGCCACCTGTTTGGTCGTCATCGCGTCCGTCACCTCCGGGAACAGCACCCGGCGCGACTGCTTGCCCGCCTCGCGAGCCGTGTTCCGCCATTTCGCCAGGGACTTGAGGCCACGATCACCCTTCCATTGGGTGATGCAGCGCGAGGCCTGCCACGGCACGATCGCGTCGACGCCGGTCTCCGTGAGGGTCTCGACGGCGACCTCGCCGCGGTCGCCCTTGGGGAGCGCCTGGACCACGGTGATACGGGGCGCGGGCCGGGGCTCCTCGTGGACCGTGCCGAGGCTCGTCAGGACGAGCCGGTCCTTGCCCTCGGCAGCCTCCACGACGCCTTCCACCCAACGGCCGTGCCCGTCCGTCAGGACGACGTCCTCACCGGCGTGCAGCCGTTTCACCGATACGGCGTGCCGCCCCTCGGGCCCGTCCAGGACGAACCGCGGGCCGCTGGGGACCTGCTCGACGACGAAGACCGGTGCGGTCACTGCGTGCTCCTTGTGCTCACTGCCGCGCGTGCGGCATCCAGTTCCTCGGCGAGCAGTTCGGTCAGCCGGCCGGCCGGCAGCTCGCGTGCCATCCGGTGGCCCTGGCCCGCCCACAGGGCCATGCCCTGGGCGTCCCCGGCCTTGGCGGCGGCCTTGCGCAGCCCACTGGTGACATGGTGCACCTGCGGGTAGGCGGCGGGGGCGTACGGCCCGTGCTCGCGCATGAAGCGGTTGACCAGGCCGCGGGCCGGGCGCCCGGAGAACGCCCGGGTCAGCGCCGTCCGTGCGAACAACGGGTTGGTGAGCGCCTGTTTGTGCAGCAGATGGGCACCGGACTCGGGGCAGGCCAGGAAAGCCGTGCCGAGCTGCGCCGCTTCCGCGCCCGCCGCGATCACCGCCGCGATCTGGGAGCCGCGCATGATGCCGCCCGCCGCGATGACCGGCACCTGAACGGTCTCGCGGACCTCGGCCACCAGGGAGAGCAGCCCGATGCCGATGCCGGTGCCGTCGGTCTCCGGGTCGTCGCGGTAGGTGGACCGGTGGCCGCCCGCCTCGATGCCCTGGACACAGACCGCGTCGGCGCCCGCCCACTGGGCGGTCTGCGCCTCCTCCGGCGTGGTGACCGTCACGACGGTGTACGTACCGACTCCGGCGAGCGCGTCGAAGGTGTCGCGGGTGGGGCAGCCGAACGTGAAGGAGACCGCCGGAACCGGGTCCTCCACAAGGATGGCGAGCTTGGCCTCGTATCCGTCGTCGCCGGACGAGTCCGGGTCACCGAGCGGAGTCTCGTACCAGGCGGCCTCACCGGCCAGTTGCTGCCGGTACACCTCGACGGCGCTCGGGTCCGCGAGGTTCGGCTGCGGCATGAAGAGGTTGACGCCGAACGGCTGCCCGGTCAGTCGGTGCAGCTGTTTGATCTCGTTGTACATGCCGTCCGCCGTCTTGTACCCGGCAGCGAGGAAGCCGAGCCCGCCCGCTTCGGCGACGGCCGCGACCAGCTGTGGACAGGACACACCGCCCGCCATCGGGGCCTGCACGATCGGATACCGGCAGAGATCGGTCAACGCGGATGACATGACCGCATCGTGCCACGTCGCCTGCACCGTGCCGAATCAGCCATGAGACGGCCCGAAAGATATCCGAAGCGGGATCCGGAAGGGGAGCCGAAGGGTGACCGGAAGGGGTACCGCCATATGCGCACCGCCCGCCGGTCCAGGACCGGCGGGCGGTGCGTTGCAGAGGGCGGTGACGCGACGGACGGCCCTCAGCGGCCGTTGAACGCGTCCTTGAGCCGGGAGAACAACCCCTGCTGCCCCGGCTGGAACTGACCGGTCGGCCGCTCCTCGCCGCGCAGCTTCGCCAGCTCACGCAGCAGCCGCTCCTGCTCCGGGTCCAGCTTCGACGGGGTCATCACCTCGACGTGCACGATCAGATCGCCGCGCCCGCCACCACGCAGGTGGGTGATGCCGCGGCCGTGCAGCGGGACCGACTGACCGGACTGGGTGCCCGGCCGGATGTCGACCTCCTCCAGGCCGTCGAGCGTCTCCAACGGCACCTTGGTGCCGAGCGCGCCCGCCGTCATGGGGATCGTGACAGTGCAGTGCAGATCGTCGCCGCGGCGCTGGAACACCGCGTGCGGCAGCTCGTGGATCTCGACATACAGGTCGCCGGCCGGGCCGCCGCCGGGGCCGACCTCGCCCTCGCCCGCGAGCTGGATGCGGGTGCCGTTGTCGACACCGGCGGGGATCTTCACGGTGAGCGTGCGCCGCGAACGGATGCGGCCGTCACCGGCGCACTCCGGGCACGGGGTCGGCACGATCGTACCGAAGCCCTGGCACTGCGGGCAGGGCCGCGAGGTCATGACCTGGCCGAGGAACGACCGGGTGACCTGCGAGACCTCACCACGGCCGCGGCACATGTCACAGGTCTGGGCGGAGGTGCCGGGGGCGGCGCCCTCGCCGCTGCAGGTCGTACAGACAACGGCCGTGTCGACCTGGATGTCCTTGGTGGTGCCGAACGCGGCCTCGCCGAGATCGATCTCCAGCCGGATCATCGCGTCCTGGCCGCGCCGGGTGCGCGAACGGGGTCCGCGCTGCGACGCCGTACCGAAGAACGCGTCCATGATGTCGGAGAAGTTGCCGAAGCCACCCTGTCCGAATCCGCCCGCGCCACCGCCGCCGGAGGCGGACAGCGGGTCGCCGCCGAGGTCGTAGACCTGCTTCTTCTGCGGGTCCGACAACACCTCGTAGGCGGCGTTGATCTCCTTGAACCGCTCCTGGGTCTTCGGATCGGGGTTGACATCCGGATGCAGCTCGCGTGCGAGCCGCCGGAAGGCCTTCTTGATCTCGTCCTGAGATGCGTCGCGGCGCACGCCGAGTACGGCGTAGTAGTCCGTGGCCACTTACGACTCCGCCAGGATCTGTCCGACGTAACGTGCCACTGCGCGTACCGCTCCCATCGTTCCGGGGTAGTCCATGCGGGTCGGTCCGACCACGCCGAGTTTGGCGACTGCCTCGTCGCCCGAACCGTAGCCGACCGCGACGACGGACGTGGAGTTGAGCCCCTCGTGGGCGTTCTCGTGCCCGATACGTACGGTCATGCCCGAGTCCTTGGCCTCGCCGAGCAGCTTCAGCAGCACGACCTGCTCCTCCAATGCCTCCAGCACCGGCCGGATCATCAGAGGGAAGTCGTGCCCGAAGCGGGTGAGGTTGGAGGTGCCGCCGATCATCAGCCGCTCCTCCGTCTCCTCGACGAGGGTTTCGAGCAGGATCGAGAGCACGGTGGACACGGTTCCCCGGTCCTCGCTCTCGAAGGATTCCGGCAGATCCTGCACCAGCTGCGGGACGTCCGAGAAACGGCGTCCCACGACCCGGCTGTTGAGCCGGGCCCGCAGATCGGCAAGAGAGGTCTCACCGAACGGCGCGGGGCAGTCGATCATGCGCTGCTCGACCCGGCCGGTGTCCGTGATCAGCACGAGCATCAGCCGGGCGGGCGCCAGCGACAGCAGCTCCACATGCCGCACCGTCGACCGGGTCAGCGAGGGGTACTGCACGACGGCAACCTGCCGCGTCAGCTGCGCGAGCAGCCGTACGGTGCGGCCCACGACGTCGTCGAGGTCGACCGCGCCGTCGAGGAAGTTCTGAATGGCCCTGCGCTCCGGCGACGACAGGGGCTTGACCCCCGCGAGCTTGTCGACGAAGAGCCGGTAGCCCTTGTCCGTCGGGATGCGTCCCGCGCTGGTGTGGGGCTGGGCGATGAAGCCCTCGTCCTCCAGCACTGCCATGTCGTTGCGGACCGTGGCCGGGGAGACCCCCAGCTTGTGCCGCTCGGTGAGCGCCTTGGAACCGACGGGCTCCTCGGTGCCGACATAGTCCTGGACGATGGCGCGCAGCACTTCGAGTCTGCGTTCGCTGAGCATGGCGCACACCTCCAGCTGTGTCACTCGGTGGATCCCGGTCGTTTCGGTCGTTCCTCTAAGAGCCCTGGCACTCGATGCGTACGAGTGCCAGTAATCCCCCGCCAGTGTACGGCGGTCGGGTAGGGCCCTAGCAAGGGCGACCGGCCACGCTACCCCGAGACTGCGCAGGTCGTTGCCGATAGCGTCGCCGCATGGACGCCTCTTGGGAAGAGTTCGGCTGGGAGCGACTCGGCAACGGTGTGGGCCGGCGGCGGCTTCCCGGGTGGGACGCGACGGTCGCACTGGTGGTCGGGGCGGACGGGGCGCTGCTCTTCGACACCGGATCGACACTGCGCGAAGGCGCGGAGGTCCGGGCCCAGGTCGAGGCACTGATCGGCCGGAGGGTGACGCATATCGCACTCAGCCACCCCCACTTCGACCATGTGCTCGGCACCGCGGCCTTCTCCGGGGCCGAGGTGTACGGGGCGGTCGGAGTGACGGATCTCCTGGCCCGCGGAGCGGACGAGCTGCGTGCCGACGCGGTGCGCCACGGGGTGCCCGAGGGGGACGCGGCGCAGGCGGCCGATGTGCTGGTGGCGCCGCACCACCAGGTGCACGACGAGTGGACCCTCGACCTGGGCGGTGGCCGCCAGGTGCTGCTGGCGAACGTGGGCCCCGGCCACAGCGGCCACGATCTCGCGGCCCTGGTGCCCGGCTCCCCCGCCGTCGTGCTCTGCGGCGACCTGGTCGAGGAGTCCGGCGAACCGCAGGCGGGCCCGGACGCGATCCCGTCGCGCTGGCCGGCCGCGCTGGACCGGCTGCTGGCGCTGGGCGGCGAGGATGCGGTGTACGTGCCGGGGCACGGTGCGCTCGTGGACGCCTCGTTCGTACGTGCGCAACGTGACCAACTGTCCACTGCGTTCGGCGTGTCGTGACCCGTTCCCGTCCTATCGTCGTCCGATGCGCAGCTACCACCCGGACCTGACCCCACCGTGGAAGAAGTCCGCCCCCGTCCCCGAGGTCCCCGCCGAGCCCGATCTGGTCGTGGAGGAGGTCTCCAGCGGCTTCTGCGGTGCGGTGATCCGCTGCGAGAAGACGGCCCAGGGCCCGACGGTGACCCTGGAGGACCGTTTCGGCAAGCACCGGGTGTTCCCGATGGAACCGCGCGGCTTCCTGCTGGAGGGCCGGGTCATCACCCTCGTACGCCCGTCGGCGCCCGGTCCCGTACGCCCCGCCCGCACGGCCTCCGGCTCGCTCGCGGTCCCCGGGGCGCGGGCGCGGGTGGCCCGGGCGGGCCGGATCTATGTCGAGGGCCGGCACGACGCGGAGCTGGTCGAACGGGTCTGGGGCGACGACCTGCGCATCGAGGGCGTGGTCGTCGAGTACCTGGAGGGCGTCGACGACCTCCCGGCCGTCGTCCGCGACTTCGCCCCCGGCCCGGACGCGCGACTGGGCGTCCTGGTGGACCACCTGGTCCCCGGCTCCAAGGAGTCGAGGATCGCGAGCGAGGTCACGGACGCGAACGTGCTGGTGGTGGGCCACCCCTACATCGACGTCTGGGAGGCGGTGAAACCGTCGTCGGTCGGCATTGCGAGCTGGCCGGTGGTGCCGCGCGGGCAGGACTGGAAGACGGGCGTGTGCCGGTCACTGGGCTGGCCGGAGAACACGGGGGCGGCGTGGCAGCACATCCTGTCCACGGTCCGCTCGTACCGGGACCTGGAACCGGCGCTGCTGGGCCGGGTGGAGGAGCTGATCGACTTCGTCACGGCGCCGAGGGAGTAGGCGGGGCTGGTTCTGCCCCCGTGACCGGGCTCCTTCAGCCCGTCCGGGGTTTGCGGACCGGGGTCCGGGAGCGGAGCCCCCCGTTTCCAGGCAGGGGCGCGTAGGGGATCAGGCCCGCCGCAGGCGCACCCGCCCCCGCTCACCCTTCAGTCCACCAGGTCCCTGACCACCGCATCCGCAAGCAGCCGACCCCGCAGAGTCAGCACGGCGCGCCCCTCCGCATAGGGCGCCGCCTCCAGCAACCCGTCCGCCACCGCGCGTCCCGCCGCGGCCAGCCCGGCCGGAGCCAGCAGCGACAGCGGACAGCCGTCGACCAGCCGCAGCTCCAGCAGGATCCGTTCGACGCGACGGTCCTCCTCGGAGAGCACCTCGCGTCCCGCGCCCGGGGACCGCCCTTCCGCCAGGGCCTGCGCGTACGCACCGGGATGCTTGACGTTCCACCACCGCACCCCGCCCACATGGCTGTGCGCGCCCGGGCCGGCCCCCCACCAGTCGGCGCCCCGCCAGTACAGCTCGTTGTGCAGGCACCGCCCTTCCGGCGTCCTGGCCCAGTTCGACACCTCGTACCAGGAGAAGCCCGCCGCGGCCATCGCCTCGTCGGCGATCAGATAGCGGTCGGCGTGGACGTCGTCGTCCGTCATCGGCACCTCGCCGCGCCGGATCCGCCGCGCCAGCTGCGTCCCCTCCTCGACGATCAGCGCGTAGGCGGACACGTGGTCCGGCCCCGCCCCGATCGCCGCGTCCAGCGAGGCCCGCCAGTCGTCGTCGGACTCCCCGGGGGTGCCGTAGATCAGGTCGAGGTTGACGTGCTCGAAGCCCGCGGCCCTCGCCTCCGCGACACAGGCCTCGGGCCGCCCGGGCGTATGCGTACGGTCGAGGATCTTCAGCACGTGCTGCTGCGCACTCTGCATCCCGAACGAGATCCGGTTGAAGCCGCCTTCCCGCAGCTCCGACAGATATGCCGGATCGACGGACTCAGGATTGGCCTCGGTCGTGATCTCCGCGTCGTCGGCGAGCCCGAACTCGTCCCGGATCGCCGCCAGCATCCGTACGAGATCGCCGGCGGCCAGCAACGTGGGCGTGCCGCCGCCGACGAACACCGTACGGACCGGCCGCGGGTCGTCGCCGAGCACCTTGCGGGCCTGCCGGACCTCGCCGATCAGGTGGGCGGCGTAGTTGTCACGGGAGGCCAGCGCACCGCCGGAGCCGCGCAGCTCGGTCGCGGTGTACGTGTTGAAGTCGCAGTAGCCGCAGCGGGTCGCGCAGTACGGCACATGCAGGTAGAAGCCGAGCGGGCGGTCGGCGGCGCCTTCCAGGGCATGGCGGGGCAGGGCCCCGTCGTCGGGCACGGGTTCACCATCGGGCAGTACGGAAGGCATACCGTCCATTGTCACTCGCCGCCGACCGTTCCCGGCCCACGCTCACTGGGCCTGCAGCACGACCAGCGCCAGATCGTCGTCCGGCGGCCGCTCGGCGAACTCGTGGACGGCCCGTTTGATCCGGTCCGCGATCCCTTCCGCGGTCAGCCCGGCGCAGCCGGCCAGTGCCCGGGCCAGACCGTCCCCGTCGTCGAACATCAGCGGCCCGGAGCGCCGCTCCGTCACGCCGTCCGTGACACAGAGCAGGCTGTCGCCCGGCGCCAGGTCGAAGCTCTGGCTCTCGTACGCGACGTCCTCGACGACCCCGAGCAGCACCTGCGGCTCGGCGGCGGGCCGCACGGTGCCGTCCGGGCGCAGCAGCAGCGGCAGCGGATGGCCCGCGCTGGCCAGCGTGCAGCGCACACCGCCGCCGGGCAGCGGCACCATCTCCCCGTACAGCAGGGAGAGGAACCGGGGCTGCCCGCCGTCCGCCAGCTGCTGACCGTCCTCCCGCAGACGCTGGCCGCCCTCCTGCAGGTGCTGCCCGCCCGCCGCAGCGACCATGAGGGCGGCGGCCTCGGCGGTCTCCATCGCGTCGTCGAGGAGCAGCCGGTTGAGCCGGTCCAGCACCTCGCCGACGCGGAAGCCCTCCCGGGCCAGCAGCCGCAGCCAGGGCCGGGCGAGACCGGTGACGACAGCGGCCTCGGGACCGCTGCCCTGCACATCGCCGAGGATGAAGCACCAGCGGTCGCCGGGACACGCGAAGATGTCGTAGAAGTCACCACCGACGACGCCGTCGTCGCTGGGCTCGTACACCAGCGAGCTGGTGACTCCGGGGATGTCGGCGACCTTGCTGGGCAGCAGTCCGCGTTGCAGGATGCGGCTGATGGTGGCCTGCCGGGTGTAGGCGCGGGCGGCGCCGACGGCGAGGCCGACACGGCGTACGAAGTCCTCGATCAGCGCGGTCACCCCGTCAGGGACGCGGGCGATGCCCTCCCGCCCCAGGAGCACGGCTCCGAGCGTGCGGCCGCCGGCGGTTATCCGATAGGCGAGCGCGGCCCCCGCACGGCCGCTGGAGCGCTCGTCGGCGCCCGGGCCGGTCCCGTCCTCGTCGGCCCCGGGCCACGGCATGGAGACCGGCCCGGTGCCCACCCGCTCCGGCAGCCGGATCGGGTCCTGTTCCAACACGGTGCGCAGCTGCCCGGTCTCGGCCTCGTCACGGTGCCAGACGCTCGCGAGCCGGGGGACGGCCGCGGGCCCGCCGTTCTCCGGCTCCAGCCAGATCGCGCACCAGTCGGCGAGTCTGGGCACCAGTAACTGCCCGGCGAGCGCCGCCACGATGTCCTCGTCGAGCTGACCGGCGAGCAGGTCGGAGGCCTCGGCGAGGAACGAGAGCGCACCGCGGCCCGCCCAGTCCGCGTCGTCGCGCAGAGCGCGCCGGGCAGTGGGGGCGAGCAGTTCGGCGGTGCGCAGCCCGCTCCGGAGTTCCGGCTCGGCGGCCGGCTCGGGCAACGCGGTCCAGTCGTCGACGGGCAGCCGGGCCCAGACGGTCTTCAGGCCGGTGCGATACGTGATGCCCCAGCGCTCGGCGAGTGCGGCGACGACCTGCAGCCCGCGCCCGCCCTCGGCCGGGTCGTCCGGGTCCGCCGCGGGCACCGGGCCGGGGCGTTCGCTGCGTACGGAACGGGCGGGGTGGTGGTCGGCGACCTCCAGAACCAGAGCTGCGGCCTCGTCCTCGGCCGCCTCCTCCAGCCGGAAGAGCAGGTCGACGGTGGTCCCGGCGTGCACGACGGCGTTGGTGACGAGCTCATCGGCGACGGTCACCGCGTCGTCGGCCAGCCGGTCGCTGAAGCCCACGGCCGCGGGCAGCCCGAGCCCGGTCCACTCGGCGAGGGCGGCCCGGACGAACCGGCGCGCGGCGGCCGGCGCGAGGAGATTCCCCGGCAGGCTCGTCCGGGCCACCGGCTGCGCGTCCTCCCGCCCGGCGTGGGTACCGGGACGCTGAACGGTGTCCCGCTGCAAGGGAATGGGCCCCATGGCGCCGCTCCTGACCTGTTCTCGCACGGCCTGTTTCGCGCCGTGTGCCGCTGACGACACGGACAGAGTGACAGACCGATCCTTCCCAGAAGCACCGAGTTACCGAAGTGGGAGGAGAAGACGCAGGAACCACGATCAGGAACGGGACCAGGAACAGCGGTGCGGACGGGGCAGTCCGCCCCGCCCGCACCATGGGCCGTGCCTACGCCTCGCGGGCGCCCACGTACATCTCGTCGATGAGGCCCTTGTATTCGCGCTCGACGACCGGCCGCTTGAGCTTGAGGCTCGGCGTCAGCTCGCCGTGCTCGACATCGAGGTCGCGCGGCAGCAGCCGGAACTGCTTGATGGTCTGCCAGCGCTGCAACCCCCCGTTGAGCCGCTTCACATAGCCGTCGATGAGCTCCACGGCCTTCGGGGACGCCACCACTTCGGCGTACGGCCTGCCCTCCAGGCCGTTCTCGGCGGCCCAGCCGAGGATGGTCGGCTCGTCGAGGGCGATCAGGGCGGTGCAGTAGTTACGGTCCGCGCCGTGCACCAGGATGTTGGAGACGAACGGGCACACCGCCTTGAACTGTCCCTCGACCTCCGCCGGAGCGACGTACTTGCCGCCCGACGTCTTGATCAGGTCCTTCTTGCGGTCGGTGATCCGCAGGTAGCCGTCCACGGACAGCTCGCCGATGTCACCGCTGTGCAGCCAGCCGTCGGCCTCCAGCACCTCGGTGGTCTTCTCCGGCTGCCGGTGGTAGCCCTGCATGATGCCGGGGCCGCGCAGCATGATCTCGCCGTCGTCGGCGATCCGTACCTCGGTGCCGGGGAGCGGCTTGCCGACCGTGCCGGTGCGGTAGGCCTCGCCCGGGTTGACGAAGGAGGCGGCGCTGGACTCGGTGAGTCCGTAGCCCTCCAGGATGTGGATGCCGGCACCTGCGAAGAAGTAGCCGATGTCGGGGGCGAGCGCCGCGGAGCCGGAGACACAGGCGCGCAGCCGGCCGCCGAAGGCCTCACGGATCTTGGCGAACACCAGGGCGTCGGCGACCTTGTGCTTGGCGCCGAGGCCGAACGGGACCGAGGCCGTGCCGGTGCGCCGGAAGTTGTCCTGGGACACCTTCGCGTACTCGCGGGCGACCCCGGCCGCCCACTGGAAGATCTTGTACTTGGCGCCGCCACCGGCCCGCGCCTTGGACGCGACCCCGTTGTAGACCTTCTCGAAGATGCGGGGCACTGCGGCCATGTACGTCGGCTGGACCACCGGCAGATTCTCGATGATCTTGTCGATCCGGCCGTCGACGGCGGTGACATGGCCGACCTCGATCTGGCCCGAGGTGAGGACCTTGCCGAAGACGTGCGCGAGCGGCAGCCAGAGGTACTGGACGTCGTCCTTGGTGATCAGGCCGGTCGCCACGGTGGCCTTGGCCATGTACGACCAGTTGTCGTGCGGCAGCCGTACGCCCTTGGGGCGGCCGGTGGTGCCCGAGGTGTAGATCAGGGTGGCCAGCTGTTCGGCGGTGATCGCGTCGACCCGCTCCTTCACCGCTCCCGGGTTCTTCGCCAGGAGTTCGGCGCCGCGGGCCTCCAGATCGGCCAGCGAGAGCACCCAGCCCTCGGGGTCGGCCGCGTCGGGCTCGACGCCGTCCGGGTCGATGACGACGACGTGGGTGAGGTTCGGCAGGTCGGCGCGGCGCTCGCGGGCCTTGGCCAGCTGGGCGGCGTCCTCGGCGATCAGCACCCGGCTCTCGGAGTCGGCGAGGATGAACGACGATTCCTCGGCGTTGGTCGACGGGTAGATCGTGGTGGTCGCGGCGCCGGCGCACATCACGCCGAGGTCGGCCAGGATCCACTCGACGCGGGTGGCGGAGGAGAGCGCGACCCGCTCCTCCGGCTCCACCCCCAGACCGATGAGCCCTGCGGCGATCGCGTACACGCGCTCCGCGGCCTGTGCCCAGCTCAGCGACTTCCATTCGTCGGCGCCCTGTCCGGTGGCCGAGGGGACCGGGTAGCGGTAGGCCTCCCCGTCCGGAGTGGCCGCAACGCGGTCGATGAAGAGAGTCGCCACGGAGGGCGGTCGGTTATCGATCAGGGTCTGTGTGTCGCTCACGACATCCTCCGGGCCTGCGGCAGTGCTTCACGACCGGTTGTTTGGTTGCTGCGTGCTGCTGCTTGTTCCTGCTTACGTGCGTCCGTCTGCGTGCTGATCCTGCGTACGTGATTCCGCTTGTTTAACTCGCGAGTAACTACGAGCCGTGATCAGGGTAGAGCGCGCACGTCCGCCGCGTAAGAGGCAATCGGACGCCGCTTCATAACAAACGGACCCCCACGCCGCAGGGCGCTGCGACGCAAGGGTCCGTTGGGGCTACCACCGAGTAGGGGCAGCTTGGCTCAAGCCGGGACAGAAGCGGAAATCCGCCGGGAACTACTTCTTGCCCTTGCTCTCCCCGCCCGACTCGTCGGTGGACAGCACGGCGATGAAGGCCTCCTGCGGCACCTCCACATTGCCGACCATCTTCATCCGCTTCTTGCCTTCCTTCTGCTTCTCCAGCAGCTTCCGCTTGCGGGAGATGTCACCGCCGTAGCACTTGGCGAGAACGTCCTTGCGGATGGCGCGGACGGTCTCACGGGCGATGACCCGGGAGCCGATGGCCGCCTGGATCGGCACCTCGAAGTTCTGCCGCGGGATGAGCTCACGCAGCTTGGCTACGAGCCGCACGCCGTACGCGTAGGCCTTGTCCTTGTGCGTGACCGCGGAGAACGCGTCGACCTTGTCGCCGTGCAGCAGGATGTCGACCTTGACGAGCTGGGCGGACTGCTCGCCGGTGGGCTCGTAGTCGAGCGAGGCGTAGCCGCGGGTCTTGGACTTCAGCTGGTCGAAGAAGTCGAAGACGATCTCGGCGAGGGGCAGGGTGTAGCGGATCTCGACCCGGTCCTCGGAGAGGTAGTCCATGCCGAGCAGGGTGCCGCGCCGGTTCTGGCAGAGCTCCATGATCGCGCCGATGAACTCGCTGGGGGCGAGGACAGTGGCACGTACGACCGGCTCGTGCACCTTGTCGATCTTGCCCTCGGGGAACTCGCTCGGGTTGGTGACGATGTGCTCGCTGCCGTCCTCCATCTCGACGCGGTAGACCACGTTGGGGGCGGTGGCGATGAGCTCCAGACCGAACTCGCGCTCCAGCCGCTCGCGGATCACGTCGAGGTGCAGCAGCCCGAGGAAGCCGACACGGAAGCCGAAGCCGAGGGCCGCGGAGGTCTCGGGCTCGTACACCAGGGCGGCGTCGTTGAGCTGGAGCTTGTCGAGGGCCTCGCGCAGGTCCGGGTAGTCGGAGCCGTCCAGCGGATACAGACCCGAGAACACCATCGGCTTGGGGTCCTTGTAACCGCCCAGCGCCTCGGTCGCGCCCTTGCTGAGGGAGGTGATCGTGTCACCGACCTTGGACTGCCGGACGTCCTTCACCCCGGTGATGATGTAGCCCACTTCGCCCACACCGATGCCGTCGGCCGGGGTCATCTCCGGGGAGGAGACACCGATCTCCAGCAGTTCGTGGGTGGCGCCGGTGGACATCATCTTGATGCGCTCGCGCTTGTTGAGCTGACCGTCGACGACACGGACGTACGTGACGACGCCGCGGTACGAGTCATAGACCGAGTCGAAGATCATCGCGCGGGCCGGGGCATCGGCCTTGCCGATCGGCGCCGGGACATCCCTGACCACGCGGTTCAGCAGTGCGTCCACGCCGACGCCGGTCTTCGCCGAGACCTTGAGGACGTCCTCGGGCTGGCAGCCGATGAGGTTGGCCAGCTCCTCGGAGAACTTCTCGGGCTGCGCGGCCGGCAGGTCGATCTTGTTGAGCACCGGAACGATGGTGAGGTCGTTCTCCATCGCCAGGTACAGGTTGGCCAGCGTCTGGGCCTCGATGCCCTGCGCGGCGTCGACCAGCAGGACCGTGCCCTCGCAGGCGGCGAGCGAGCGGGAGACCTCGTACGTGAAGTCCACGTGGCCCGGGGTGTCGATCATGTTGAGGACGTGGGTGCTGCCCTCGCCCTCGCCCGTGGTGGGCGCCCACGGCAGACGGACCGCCTGGGACTTGATGGTGATGCCGCGCTCGCGCTCGATGTCCATCCGGTCGAGGTACTGAGCGCGCATCTGCCGCTGGTCGACCACGCCCGTCAGCTGGAGCATCCGGTCGGCAAGGGTCGACTTGCCGTGGTCGATGTGAGCGATGATGCAGAAGTTGCGGATCAGCGCCGGGTCGGTACGGCTCGGCTCGGGCACGTTGGTAGGAGTCGCGGGCACGCAGGGTCCTGATTCTTGAGACGCCGAACGCCGTGTCTCGGGTCGATGTCGGGTCGGTCGGATCTATACGTAGCTTCCATCGTCCCACGGCTGCGGGGCAGAGACCGGTTTGGGCCGGTCGGAGCGCGGCTGGTACCGTTGACAGCTGTGCCTCGTGGCTCCTACGGGCGGCGGGGCGCACATCGAAGATCCAACGAACCTGAAAAGGCTCTTTCGTGGCGAACATCAAGTCCCAGATCAAGCGGAACAAGACGAACGAGAAGGCGCGCCTGCGCAACAAGGCCGTCAAGTCCTCGCTCAAGACCGCGATCCGCAAGGCCCGTGAGGCTGCCGCAGCGGGCGACGTCGAGAAGGCCACCACGGCCGTTCGCGACGCTTCGCGCGCGCTCGACAAGGCTGTCTCGAAGGGCGTCATCCACAAGAACGCCGCCGCCAACAAGAAGTCGGCGCTGGCCTCCAAGGTTGCCGCCCTCCAGGGCTGAGCTTTCTGATGTAACCGCCGGAACGGACCAGCGGGCCCTCTCTCCCGCCCCTGCCCGGCCCCCGCGCCGCACACCGAACCTGCGTTCGCCACGCGGGTGCGGCGCACCAAGCTAAAACCGAGGCCCCGGCCCGCCACCCTCCCCAGGGCGGCGAACCGGGGCCTTCGGCATACCCGCTCAAGCCCAGCCGGTCACGACCGGCACCCACCTCGCCGTGCCACGGTCACCGGCCGCTCCGCGCCGCCCGCGCAACAGCAACGACGGCCTTCTCCAGGGCGTACTCGGGGTCGTCCCCACCGCCCTTCACCCCCGCATCCGCATCCGCGACGGCCCGCAGCGCCACCGCCACCCCGTCCGGCGTCCACCCCCGCATCTGCTGCCGCACCCGGTCGATCTTCCACGGCGGCATCCCCAGCTCACGCGCAAGATCCGCAGGACGCCCCCCGCGTGCCGAGGACAGCTTGCCGATGGCTCGTACGCCCTGCGCGAGCGCACTGGTGATCAGTACGGGCGCCACCCCGGTCGACAGCGACCAGCGCAACGCCTCCAGCGCCTCCGCCGCCCGTCCCTCCACCGCCCGGTCGGCAACGGTGAAGCTGGACGCCTCCGCACGGCCGGTGTAGTAGCGCCCGACCACCGCCTCGTCGATCGTGCCCTCGACATCCGCGACCAGCTGCGACACCGCACTCGCCAGCTCGCGCAGATCGCTGCCGATGGAGTCGACGAGCGCCTGGCAGGCCTCGGGGCTCGCGGAACGCCCCAGCGCCCGGAACTCCGACCGTACGAACGAGAGCCGCTCGGCGGGCTTGGTCGTCTTCGGACAGGCAACCTCCCGCGCACCCGCCTTGCGCGCCGCGTCCAGCAGCGCCTTGCCCTTGGCGCCGCCCGCATGGAGCAGCACGAGCGTGATCTCCTCGACCGGCGCGCCGAGGTACGCCTTGACGTCCTTCACCGTGTCGGCGGAGAGATCCTGCGCATTGCGCACGATCACCACCTTGCGCTCGGCGAAGAGCGAAGGGCTCGTCAGCTCGGCAAGAGTGCCCGGCTGGACCTGGTCGGAGGTGAGGTCGCGGACGTCCGTGTCGGCGTCGGACGCACGGGCCGCCGCCACCACCTGCTGCACCGCACGGTCGAGGAGGAGGTCCTCCTGGCCCACGGCGAGCGTGAGGGGGGCGAGCGGGTCGTCGGTGGAATTCCTTCTGGTGGCCATCGCCGTCCAGCATCCCACGCCCCACTGACAGCCCGCCTCGGACCGCCTGTCCCCCGCATACGTCGCCGTACCGGAGAATGGGCAGGTGAGCGATGTGAGACATGTGCTGGTGCTGCCCGACCGCGACACGGCGGAGGAGGTGGCCGGAGAGCTCGCCGACCGTTTCGGTGTCGCCGAGGAGCCCCAGCTCGTACGCGACGCGCTGGCCGGCGAGGACGACGCCGAGGACGCCCAGTGGCTGGTGGTCGTCGAGGACCCGGCCGGCCGGCTGGACTCCGCGACGCTCGACGCGTTCGCCGCGGAGTACGAGGGATGGCTGGAAGCGCCCTGACGGCGCCCGGCCGCAGGCCACCCCGGAGTCAGCTCTTGGGGACGATCTGGATGTCCATGTCGATGGCGATGCTGGGACCGACGACGGCGATACCGCGGGCCAGCATCGTCTGCCAGGTCAGCGTGAAGTCCTCACGGTGCAGCTCCGTGGTGGCCCGGCACGCCGCCCGGGTCTCGCCCTCAAGACCGTTGCCCAGGCCGAGGTACTGGGTGTCCAGCGTCACCGTACGGCTGACGCCGTGCAGGGTCAGCGCGCCGCTGACGCCCCAGCGGCTGCCGCCCCGGTGAACGAATCGGTCGCTGTAGAACTCGAGCGTCGGGTAGCGCCCGACGTCGAGGAAGTCGCTGGAGCGCAGGTGGTCGTCGCGCATCTGCACGTTCGTGTCGATCGACGCGGCATCGATGATGACGTGCATGGCGGAGTCCTCCATGCGGTCGGCGATCCGTACCGCACCGGCGAACGTGTTGAACCGGCCGTGGATACGGGCCAGCCCGATGTGACGGGCGGTGAACCCGATCTGCGAGTGGTTCGGCTCGATCTCCCAGTCACCGGGGGCGGGCAACTGCGGGGGCGCGGAGACCTGAAGCATCACGTCGCCGAGGCCCGCGTGGCCACTCTCGCCGACGGTGGCCGAACCATGGAACGGCGTGAAGCCCTCCGCCGTGACGGCCAGCCGGTATTCGCCCGCCGGGACGGTGGCGAGGACGTTCCCGTACGGGTCCGTCTCGCCGCCGACGACCTTGCGGCCCGCGCTGTCCGTGACCACGAACTCGGCCTGCTGAACAGCCACGTTGACCGGATCGAGCACACGGCAGCTCAGCACCCCCGCAGTACGCGGCACCGCGAGTCCGGCGAGCGGGCTGCTGCCCGCCGCGTGCGTCGCCTTCTTGCTTCCCAGCCAACGGCCGAACATCTTCAGTACCCCCGGGGGAGATTCACCATGGGGCCTGACGGCTGGACGTCGTTGTCGGAGCAGCGGCCCGCCGACGAGCATGCATTCGATCACCCTTGAGGTGTTCGAGGCAAACGGAGGGTCTGGACAGGTCTTGGGTAGAGGTGTTACCGAAGGTCCGAATTGAACGTTCCGCTTGTGTGCGTCAACCGTTCGGTCCTTGAATGCCCGCCGTGCGAACTGTGGGCAGCCGGTCGAGCCGCAGCCCGAAGTGCTCACGGTAGGCGGCGAGCACCTCGGCGTCGGTGGCCAGCGGAACTTCATGTCGCTCGCCAACCACCGTCGTGATGAGGGTGCGCCCGCTGAGGGTGACCCTGCCCACGCCGGTGAGCCGGGAGCAGACCAGGGACTTGGTGAAGTTCGAATCGGGCGAGGTGCGGTGGTACCAGGCGCCGGCCCGGAAGTCCGCGAGAGTCCGCGGCCGCAGATCGAGGCGGTACTGGGGCACACCGTCACGCAGCACATCGAGATCCCCGGCACCGTCCGTGGCGTCGGGCGTCTCCCGGATCCGGTACGTACCCCGCGGGTCCTCCTGGTCCGTACGGTCGTCGAGCACGAGCGGAAAGTGGGCGTGGTCGCCGAAGCCGACATCGGCGAGCCAGGGTCCGGTGCCGTCGTCGGTCTCGACGCGCAGCGCGAGATGGTCGTACGGAATCCCGAGTCGTCCGCCGTCCCCGTAGACGCGGCCCTGGAGCAGGGTGACGCCGAAGCCGAGGGCCCGCAGCAGGGCCGCGAAGGCGCCGCCCAGTTCGTAGCAGAAGCCGCCACGCCGGGCGCCCACCACCTTGTCGAGGAGCGCCTTCTCCTCCAGCACGATGTCTTCGCCGAGATGGATCGACAGATTCTCGAAGGGCACGGTCGTGAGGTGCCGCACCTGCAGATCGCGCAGGGCAGCCGCGTCGGGGTGCGCGGGACGGACGGCGCCGATGCGGTCCAGATAGGCGTCGACGGTCTGCGGCGATTGCGGGTCCATGGCCACAGTCTGTCCCGGTGCGCCGCCCCCCGCCATGATCCGGTGGTCCTAGGACCGCCGACCGAGGTGCCCGATCGCGCGCACTCGCTAGCGTACGGAGCATGACGAATGCGGAGCCGGCGCGCAGCCGGGAACAGCGCAAGCAGGATGTGCTCAACCGCTTGGAGAAGGACAACGACGCCTGGGTGGCGACGGCTTCGGCGGATGGTGTGCCGACACTGGTGCCGCTGTCGTTCGTGTGGGACCGGGGGACGCTCCTGATGGCCACTCGGCGCACCAATCCGACCGCGCACAATGTGACTCCGACCGGACAGGCCAGGATCAGCCTGGGCCACACCCGCGATGTGGTGCTCATCGACGCGACCGCCGAGGTCGTGGAGGGCGCGGAACTCTCCGCGGAATCGGGCGACGCCTTCGCGACGAAACTCGACTGGGACCTGCGTGGCCGCACGCCCTGGGTGTACCTCCGCTTCACGCCGTACGCGGTCAGGGCCTGGCGGGAGGAGAACGAACTGACCGGGCGCGAGCTGATGGCCGACGGCACGTGGCTGATCTGAGGCGGCTGCGATCGGCCGGGCAGGAGTCATGAGCGTCCGACCGCCCGCAGCCCCGGCCCGGAACCCGTCACCGCGATCGCGCCGTCGAGGTCCGTGCGCAGCACCACCGCTCCCCCGGACCTGAGCGCCTCGACGGTACCGGCCGCCGGGTGCCCGTACGGGTTGTCCCTGCCCACGCTCACCAGCGCGAGTCGCGGGTGAGCACTGCGCAGCAACGCGGGGTCCTGGTGGGCGGAACCGTGATGGGCGACCTTGAGGACGTCCACCCGCGGCAGCGCCGGGTACTGGCGCAACAACCCCTGCTGGGCCGGTGGTTCGAGATCTCCGAGGAGCAGCAGGGTCAGTCCGCCGGTCCGGACGAACAGCGTGACACTGGCGTCGTTGGGCTCCTCCGGTTCGGGGACTGCCGTGACACCGCCGACGGGCCACAGGACGCGCCAGTCGAGCGGACCGATGCGGCGCCGCTCCCCCGGCGCCGCCCGCATCACAGGGACCCGTGCGGCGGCAGCCGTTCTGCGTACGAACGCGGCCTGGTCCGGCGGTTCGTCCAGGCTCGTCGTCTGGATCGCGCCCACCGCTCTGCCCCGCAACACGCCGGGTAGGCCCCGGACATGATCCGCGTGGAAGTGCGTGAGCAGCAGCAGTGGCACCCGGGTGACGCCCAGGTCGTGCAGGCATCGGTCGGCGAGCCGTGGATCCGGCCCGGTGTCGATGACCACGCCGTCGCCGGCCCCCGCCGCCAACACCATGGCGTCCCCCTGGCCCACGTCGCACATCGTGAACACCCAGTCCGGTGGCGGCCATCCCGTCAGCACCCGGGTCAGCGGCACCGGTCGCAGCACAGCGAGGATCAGCAGCAGTGCCGCGGCCGAACACACCCACGGGTGGCGCGCGATGCGGCGGGCGGACAGCACCGCGAGCGCCGTGAGGGCGGCAAGCAGCAGCGCTCCCTGCCAGCCGTCGGGCCAGTCGGCCTCCGCCCCTGGGAGGGCCGCTCCGGTGCGGGCCACGGAGGCGATCCACCCGGCCGGCCACCCCGCGATTTTGGCGAGGAGCTGGGCCACCGGTATGGCCACCGGCGCCAGGGCGAGCACGGCAAACCCGAGGACGGTGGCGGGCGCCACCGCGAACTCGGCCAGCAGATTGCACGGAATCGCCACCAGGCTGACCCGCGAGGCGAGCACCACGACGACCGGCGCACACACCGCCTGCGCCGCGGCAGCGGCACCCAGCGCCTCCGCGAGCCGGGGCGGCACCCGGCGCCGCCGCAGGGCGGCACTCCATAGCGGCGCAACGGTGAGCAGTGCCCCGGTGGCCAGGACGGAGAGCACGAAGCCATAACTACGGGCCAGCCACGGGTCGTACAGCACGAGAAGCAGAACGGCGGCCGCCAGTGCCGGAATCAGCGACCGGCGGCGCCCCGTGCCGATGGCCAGCAGCGTGATCAGCCCGCAGACCGCGGCCCGCAGCACACTCGGCTCCGGCCGGCAGACGAGGACGAAGGCGAGAGTGAGTCCCCCGCCGAGCAGCGCGGTGATCCGCAGCGACAGACCCAACCGAGGTGCCAGACCGCGGCGTTCGACCCGAAGCGCGGTGCCGGGTGGCCCGATGAGCAGCACGAGCAGAATCGCCAGATTGGCGCCGGAGACCGCCATCAGGTGCGTGAGATCGGCTGCTTGGAACACATCGTGGAGTTCGGGGGTGACCCGCGAGGTGTCACCGACGACCAGCCCCGGCAGCAGCGCACGCGCATCGGGCTCCAGCCCCTCGGTCGCCGTGCGCAGCCCGGCGCGCAGAACACCCGCCGCGCGCTGGACAAGGGTGGGAGGCCCGGTGACGCGGGGCGGGCCGTTGCCGTCCGGCCGCAGTACGGCGGCGTTGCGCTCCCCGCTGTGCAGAGGCGGCGAGAGGCGGCCGCTCAGGCGCAGCCGTGTGGACGGCAGCAGCCGCTGCCACTGCGCCGCCGAGCGGTCGGGGGACACGATCATCAGCACCGGGACCCGGAGCCGGGTGACGGCGCCGTCGGGCGCCGTCAGCCGGGTGATCTCGGCGTCCAGGAGCAGGGCGACCGGGGTGCTGTGGTCACCGCGGACCTGGGTCCGGGTCTGCCGTGCGTCGGACGTCACGGTCACCTCCGCCTCGACCTGCGCGAAGCGCTGCGCGAGGCCATGAACCGGCTCCTGCCGCAGGTACGCGCTGTGCAGCCCGGCAGCCGTCGCCCCGGCAGCCGCGCACAGCAGAGCGGCGGCGGCCGCGGTGGCGTGCAGTCGGCGCCGCTTCCGTACGGCGCTCTCCCCGCCGTCCCGGGCGTCTCCCTCGCCGGCAGGCCGGGCGCACGTGGCCCGGGCCGCCGATGCCCGCGACACGCCCAGGAGCGCCAGGCCGGCGACGAGACAGACCACTGTCCCCACAGCCGTCCAGCGCCCCGGCGCCCCCACGGCGAGGGCCGCGGCTGCCCAGGTCGCCAGGGCAGGCGGGACGAGCCTCAGATCGACCGGGCCCTCCTGTTGCGGGTCGGAGACACCCAGCCGTCGGCCCGACACCGTATGGACGTCCTGATGGGTGCCCGGTTGGACGTCCGGACGGGCTGCCGGTCGCAGGTCCTCGGGGCGGCTCATGGCCGCACCAGCGGTTGGAGGTCGGCGAACCGGCGGTCGCCGATCCCATTGACCTCACGGAGCTCACCGACGGACCGGAAGCCGCCGTGCTGCGTGCGGTAGTCGACGATGTGCTGGGCGAGAACGGGGCCGACACCGGGCAGGGTGTCCAGCTGTTCCACCGTCGCGCTGTTGAGGCTGACCGGACCGGTCGCGGGGCCGCCACCGGCGCCCGTCGCAGCCCCTCCCACGGCAGCTCCTCCTGTGGCGCCGAAGGCCTGCGGCCCGGGTGGCGCACCCACCACGACCTGTTCCCCGTCCATGAGCACCCGCGCCCGGTTGAGCCCGGTGAGATCCACGCCGCTCCGGACTCCGCCCGCCGCCCGCAGCGCGTCGGCGACACGCGCACCGGACGGTAAGGGGTAGATGCCCGGCCGGCTCACCTTGCCGCTCACATCGACGACGATCCCTCCACCCGGTCCTCCGGTGGGCGGCGGTCCGGGTGATGGATCGGGGGTGCGGGCCCGCTCCACGCCCCCTTCCATGCGTGGGTCCGATGCCGGGGCCTGCGCGCCCTCGCTGACCGGATCGGGGGCACGGACGGACTGCGGGCGTGCGGACCAGAAGTGGACGGCGGCGAAGACCGCGGCGGCGACCAGGACGACGGCGAGCGCGGCGAGGGTTCTCGGCTCCAGACCGCACCTGAGCTGCAACCACATCGGGAGCCGCTCCCGCACCGCCGGAACCAGCCGCTCCCACCGCCCTGGCGCGATCGGAGCCGTCGGCACCGCCCGCGCGTTCTCCTCTGCCGGAGTCGGCTGTGGTACCGGAGGCGGCGCAAGGCCCACCACCGGCCGGGAGACGCGCCCCCCGTACGCACCGGCCATGAGTGCGTCCGCGCGATGCCGCGAAGCCGCCGCGACCCCGGCGGCACGCCCACGCGCCAACCGTCGTCGCCCGGGTGCGGGTCCGGGTCGAGGTCCGGAGCCGGACCCAGGACCGTGTCCGGCGCCGACGCCCTGGCCCGCACCGGACCCGCGCCGGGCGCGCACGTCCGACGCCGCAGCGCGGCCGGGTCCACTTCCACTACTTGCACGGTGTGCTCGATGTGCACGATCTGATCGGGGAGCCATGCCTCATGACGCTAGGCACATTCGCCGGAACCCGTTGAGCAGCCCTGATTCCGGTGGAAAGCCGACCGGTTGTGGATAACTCCCTCACCTTCACGAGCGAGATCAGCGAGGCGAAACCACTGCTCCGAGCAGACCGGGACCGGTGTGCGCGCCGATCACCGCGCCGACCTCGCTGACATGCAGATCGACGAGTCCCGGAACACGCTCCCGCAGCCTCTCGGCCAGCCGCTCGGCCCGCTCGGACGCCGCCAGGTGGTGCACGGCGATGTCCACCCGGCCGGTGCCCGCCCGCTCGGCGACGATCTCTTCCAGCCGCGCGATCGCCTTCGACGCCGTCCGCACCTTCTCCAGCAGCTCGATCCGGCCACCGTCCAACTGGAGCAGGGGTTTCACCGCGAGCGCCGACCCCAGCAGCGCCTGGGCCGCGCCGATGCGTCCCCCGCGGCGCAGATAGTCCAGCGTGTCGACGTAGAAGTAAGCGGAGGTGCCCGCGGCCCGCTTCTCGGCGGCCACGACCGCCTCGTCCAGGCTGCCGCCCGCCTCCACCGCCTCGGCCGCAGCCAGGGCGCAGAACCCCAGGGCCATGGCGACCATGCCGGTGTCCACCACCCGTACCGGCACCGGGGCATCCTTCGCGGCGAGCAGCGCGGCGTCGTACGTGCCCGAGAATTCGGCCGAGAGGTGCAGCGAGACGATGCCGGCGGCGCCGGCTTCGGCCGCAGCCCGGTATGTGGCGGCGAAGACCTCGGGACTGGGGCGGGACGTCGTCACGGGGTGCCGCTTCTGGAGCGCCAGCGCGAGGGAGCGGGCCGAGATCTCGGTGCCCTCCTCCAGCGCCTGATCGCCGAGGACAACGGTGAGCGGCACTGCGGTGATGCCATGCCGCTCCATCGCCTGGGGCGGCAGGTAGGCCGTGGAATCGGTGACGATCGCGACATGGCGGGACATGAGCGGGAGGTTACCTGCCGGGGCGCTGTCTCGGCAGTCCGACCCCGACCGAGTGATCACTTCCGATCGCTTCGGGCCGCATCCTGCCACGACCGATCACATCAGTTCGAGCCCGGGCTTTCGGCCGGCCCCACCTGCTCAATTGGTCGTCTCTGGCCGCACGGCCTTCTGCCAGGGGTAACCGGCCTGCGCCCTGGGGTCCCGAGCCGTGAGCGCCTCCGGACCCTCCTCGCCGGTCTGCGCGCTCCGCGCCCGGTCGCCCCCACGCCCACCAGCACCGCCGCCAGCACCAGCACCAGCACCAGCACCAGCCGAAGGCTCCTCCACCGTCCAGTGCCGCAGCGCCCCCGCCTCGACATCGATCTGCGTGTTCAGCGCCGCCAGATCGTCGTCGGCGAACTGCCGCGCCCGGTCGCGCGCGGCCCACCGCAGCGACTCCGCCGAGTGCGTGATCCGCTCCGTGCGCTGCTTCAGGCCCGGCAGCAGCGACGCGACCGTCGCCCGGTCGGGCTCGCGCTCCAGCCTCTTCAGTTCGTCATCGAGCTCCCGCCCGTGCACGCTCAGTCGCTCGAACAGTCCCAGCGACTCCGACAGCGAGGCGTCCTCGGCCACGCCCGCCTGCAACGCCTCCTGGGTGGCTCGCATCGACGTCCGCAGCGAGAGCCGCAGCTGTGCCAGCTCTCCGGCCACTCCCACCTGGCCGAAGCTCTTCGCCCGCAGCGTGGTCTCCTCGACCGTGCGGCGCGCCTGCGTGATCGTGCGGTCCACGCCACGCTTCGCCGCGCCGATGACCTTGACGCTCACATAGACGCCCAGGGCCATGAACGCGACAAAGAGCAGCCCCAGGATCAGGATCACGGCTTCCATGACGCCCCTTGGATGTCGATTCGGCTGCCGACTACCGGCCCCTCCACCGTAAACGGAACGGGCAGGCCGAGGGTTCCTTCGGAACCCCTAACCTGCCCGTAAGGGAAAGCCCTCACACCGTCGTGTGCCGTTCGGCGGCTAGCCGGAGACCGTCACGCAGGGACGATGTTGACCAGCTTCGGCGCACGCACGATCACCTTGCGGATCCCGGCCCCGTCCAGCGCCGCGACCACTGCCGGGTCGGCCAGGGCCAGCGCCTCCAGCTCCTCGTCCGTGATCGACGGGGAGATCTCCAGCCGTGCCTTGACCTTGCCCTTGACCTGCACCACGCAGGTCACGGTCTCGTCCGCGACGTACGCCGGGTCGGCGACCGGGAAGTCCTGGTGCACGACCGAATCGGTGTGGCCCAGCCTGCGCCACAGCTCCTCGGCGATGTGCGGCGCCAGCGGCGCGACCAGCAGCACCAGCCGCTCGGCGACGGACCGCGACAGCGGGCCGCCCACCTTGGTCAGGTGGTTGTTCAGCTCGGTGACCTTGGCGATGGCGGTGTTGAAGCGCATCCCGGCCATGTCCTGGCCGACGCCGTCGATGGCCTTGTGCAGCGCGCGCAGCGTGTCCTCGCCGGGCTCGGTGTCCACGACGGTGACCTCACCGGTCTCCTCGTCGACGACGTTGCGCCACAGCCGCTGCAGCAGCCGGTACTGACCGACGACGGCGCGGGTGTCCCACGGCCGCGACACGTCCAGGGGGCCCATCGCCATCTCGTACAGACGCAGCGTGTCCGCCCCGTACTCGGCGCAGATCTCGTCGGGCGTGACGGCGTTCTTCAGGGACTTGCCCATCTTGCCCAGGACGCGGCTGACCTTCTCGCCCTGGTGGTAGAACGCGCCGTCGCGCTCCTCGACGTCGGCCGCCGGAACCGCGATGCCGCGGCTGTCCCGGTAGACGAACGCCTGGATCATGCCCTGGTTGTACAGCTTGTGGAACGGCTCGGCCGAGGAGATGTACCCCAGGTCGTGCAGGACCTTGGACCAGAACCGCGCGTACAGCAGGTGCAGTACGGCGTGCTCGGCGCCACCCACGTACAGGTCGACGCCACCGGTCGGCCGGCCCTCGCGCGGACCCATCCAGTACTGCTCGATCGCCGGGTCGACCAGCTGCCGGTCGTTGTTCGGATCCAGGTAGCGCAGCTCGTACCAGCAGGAACCTGCCCAGTTGGGCATGGTGTTGGTCTCGCGGCGGTACTTCTTCGGGCCGTTGCCGTCGCCCAGGTCCAGCGTGACGTTGACCCAGTCGGCGTTCCGTGACAGCGGGGTCTCGGGCTGCGTGTCGGCGTCATCCGGATCGAAGGTGCGCGGCGAGTAGTCGTCGACCTCCGGCAGCTCCAGCGGCAGCATCGACTCGGGCAGCGAGTGGGCGATGCCGTCCTCGTCGTACACGATCGGGAAGGGCTCGCCCCAGTAGCGCTGGCGGCTGAACAGCCAGTCACGCAGCCGGAAGTTGACGGTTCCCTCGCCCAGGCCCTTCGCCTGCAGCCATGCGGTGATCTTCGCCTTGGCCTCGACGACACCCAGGCCGTCCAGCGAGATCTCGTCGCTCGCGGAGTTGACCAGCTTCGCCTCGTACGAGGCGAATGCGTCGTCCCAGGTGGAGGGGTCCGTGCCGCGGTCGTCCGACGGCTCGACGACACAGCGCATCGGCAGCTCGAAGGCGCGCGCGAAGGCGAAGTCGCGCGCGTCGTGCGCTGGAACGGCCATGATCGCGCCGGTGCCGTAGCCCATCAGGACGTAGTCGGCGATGAAGACGGGCACCTTGTCGCCGCTGACCGGGTTGGTCGCGTACGCGCCGGTGAAGACACCGGTCTTGTCCTTGGCCTCGGCCTGGCGCTCCACGTCGGACTTGGCAGCGGCCTGCTTGCGGTAGGCGGTGACTGCCTCGGCCGGGGACGCGTGACCGCCGGTCCACACCGGGTGGGTGCCCTCGGGCCAGGCGGCCGGAATGATCCGCTCCACCAGGTCGTGCTCGGGCGCCAGCACCATGTAGGTGGCGCCGAACAGGGTGTCCTGGCGGGTGGTGAAGACGGTGATGTCCCCCGCGCCGTCGACCGGGAAGTCGACACGCGCGCCCTCGGAACGCCCGATCCAGTTGCGCTGCTGCAGCTTGATCGCCTCGGGCCAGTCCAGCCCGTCCAGGTCGTTCAGCAGCCGGTCGGCGTAGGCGGTGATGCGCATGTTCCACTGGCGCAGTTTGGCCTTGAAGACGGGGAAGTTGCCGCGCTCGGAACGGCCGTCGGCCGTCACCTCTTCGTTGGCCAGTACGGTGCCCAGCCCCGGCGACCAGTTGACGGGCGCGTCGGACGCGTACGCCAGGCGGTACTGACCCAGGACGTCGGCGCGTTCGACGGCGCTCAGCGCGCTCCAGTCACGGCCGTCCGGGGTCGGGCGCTCACCGTTCTCGAACTGCGCGACCAGGTCGGCGATCGGCCGGGCCCGGTCCGCCTCGGTGTCGTACCAGGAGTTGAAGATCTGCAGGAAGATCCACTGGGTCCACTTGTAGTAGTCCGCCTCGATCGTCGCGAACGAGCGGCGCTTGTCGTGGCCCAGCCCCAGCCGGCGCAGCTGGGCCTTCATGTTCTCCATGTTGGCCTCGGTGGAGGCGCGCGGGTGCGTACCCGTCTGTACGGCGTACTGCTCCGCCGGCAGGCCGAAGGCGTCGAAGCCCAGGGTGTGCAGCACGTTGTGCCCGGTCATGCGCTGGTGACGGGCGAAGACATCGGTGGCGATGTAGCCCAGCGGGTGACCGACGTGCAGGCCCGCACCTGAGGGGTACGGGAACATGTCCATGATGAACTTCTTCGGCTTGGCGGCCAGTTCCGGATTGTCCGCCAGATCGCCGGTCGGGTTCGGCGCCTCGTACGTGCCGTGGGCGTCCCAGAAGTCCTGCCAGCGTGCCTCGATGTCGGCAGCCATCGCCGCTGTATAGCGGTGCGGCGCAGCCACCTCGGATGCGGAATTCGTCTCGCTCATGATCCTCAAAGCTCCATCGATCGTCATCTGCCAGCGCTTACGGAAACGAAAAAGCCCCTCGCACAGGAGGGGACGCCGCGCCGATTCCAACCAGGCATTCACACCGGTCGGGACTGATCAGCGCGGCTCGCTAAGCAGAAGGCGTACGGCACGCATGGCGTCAGGGTACCGCACAGGCCCGGAGCGCAGCCCGGCGCTGCCGCTCCGTGGACAACGACGGACGACGGAGCCCCCGGAAAGGCCCGAGGAACGCCCCGGGAGGAGCCCCAGGAAGCGGCAGCGGATCGTCCGGAAGGCTCTGCCGGGCTTCCGTGAGGCAGCGACGGAACGTCCGGGAAGCGGGGGTTACTCCGCGTACCGCCCTCTATCGGGGCAACCGCTCAAACCCCGTACTGGCCGGTATGGAGCGACTTAGCATGCCGCAACGGGACCGCTTTGCCGAACAATTCGGAGTCGCCCCAATGAACCCTCATCGCAAGATCCGCTCATCCCCCACCTTGAGCGCCGGACCGAACCGCTCGGTACAGGGCGGGCTCACCGTCGCCGTGCTGGTTCTCATCCCTCTGCTCGCCGTCGCAGGGAGCGACGACTTGCGCGCCGCACTCGATTTCACCACCGGTGTGCTGTCACTGGTCTCGCTCACCACCGCGGTGGCCTGGGGCCTGATCGCCACCGACCGGCTGTTCCTGTCCTCACGGCAGCGCCTGCTCGGCCAGGGCATCCACCGGGCCGCTGCCGCCGCCTCGCTCGGCTTCCTGCTCCTGCATGTCACCGTGAAGGTCACGCTCGGACATGTGGCGCTGCTCGGCGCCGTCATACCTTTCGGCCTCGGTGTGCGTGGCACCGCCGGGCTGATCGGTTTCGGCTCGCTGGCCGGCCTGCTGATGGTCGTCGCCGCCGCGACCGGCGCGCTGCGCAGTGCCTTCGCCACCCCGGGCCGCATCGCGGGCCGCTGGCGCGCGCTGCACGCACTGTCCTATCCGGCCTGGTGTGCGGCGCTGATCCACGGTCTGTACGCGGGCCGGCCACCCGCGACCTGGGTCGTCGTGATGTACAGCCTCTGTCTGGTCGCGGTGGCCGCCGCCCTGTGCCTGCGGCTGCTGCCGCCGCCGACGAAACGCCGGATCACCGACCTGATCGCCGCTCTGATCAAGCCGGACGCCCTCCTCTCCGAGCCGGATCCGGCGCTCCGCGAGTCCCCTCTGCCCGGCGCGGAGCGCGTACTTCCGCTCGGTCGGGAGGAACTGGGCCGGGAGGAACTGCGCCGGGAACGTGCCTACGGCGGGCTCGGCCGGGACGAACTGGGTCGCGACGAGCCCGGGCGGGAGCTGCGAGGCACCCCGCTGCCATCATCGTTCGACCGCCCGCGCACGCCTCTCTCCGCACCCGCCCCACCGCTGTACGAGGCTCCGTACGAGACTTCGTACGAGGCTCCGCCCCGCAACGCCGACCGTCTGGCCACGAGCCCCGACACCGGACCCGTCGGGGGCACAGGCCCCACCCGTACAGGCCCCGACCCCGGAATCTCCGCCGCCTACCGTGCTGTCTCACGGGCCGCCGAGAACGCGGTCCCGGTCCCCGGGCCGAGCCCTCAGCAACCGGCCGGCCGCTGGCCCGCTCCCTCACCGGCACCACCGGTCCAGGCGCAGACCCAGACGTTCCGTCCCCCGTACGAACCCGCCCAGGAGCACCCGTACGACCCGTACGGAACCGACGTGCCGACCGGCCCGCTGCCCGCCGTCGACGAGACCGCACCGCTACCGGGGCCGCTCTATCCGCCCCCTGCCGGAGAACCCTGGCAGGCACCCGCAGGAGACCGACCGTGAACCTCCCCCTCCCCGACGTGCCCGAAGTCCGTGTCGTCGGCCTCCCTCAGCTGACCACCGGCTTCGACCTGGTGGAGCGGCTCGACCTCGCCATGCATCTGAAGGTGCACGGACCGCTCGAACCGATGACCGGAGAGCGCCTGGCCGAACTGGCCGAAACCATCTCGCTGCGTGGCCGCGGCGGTGCGGGCTTCCCCTTCGGGAAGAAGCTGCGTGCCGTCGCCAAGGCATCGATCCGGCGCGGGGTACGCCCCGTCGTCGTGATCAACGGCAGCGAGGGCGAGCCGGCCTGTCGCAAGGACACCGTCCTGCTGAACCGCGCACCGCACCTGATCCTGGACGGCGCCCTGCTGGCGGCGGAGGCGCTCGGCGCCCGCACGCTGATCGTCGCCGTCACCCGTAACTCCACGGAGATCTCCATACGCAACGCTCTCGCCGAGCGTGGCCTGTCCGACCGTCGCGGACAGCAGCTGCGCGCCCGGGTGGTGCGCACCCCCGAGCGGATGGTCTCCGGCGAGGCCTCCGCGGTCATCAGGGCGGCGGGCGGTGGCCCCGCGCTGCCGCCGGGCCGTCGCGAGCGGGCGGCCGAGTCGGGCGTCGGCGGCGCCCCGACACTGCTGTCGAACGCCGAGACATACGCGCAGCTCGCCGTCGCCGCCCGGATCGGCGCCCGACGCTACGGGCACACCGGACTGCCCGACGAGCCCGGCACGGTGCTGCTCACCCTCTCCGGCGCCGTCTCGCGCCCGATGGTCATCGAGGTGCCCACCGGTGTGCCCCTGCGGTACGTACTCCAGCTCGCCGGCGCGCCGCCACTGCCCCAGGGCGTGCTGACCGGCGGCTACCACGGCAACTGGATCGATGCGATGGCCACGCACGACGCCGTCGTCTCCCGGGCATCCCTGGCGGCGGCGGGCGGCGCGCTGGGCGCGGGCGCGATCCTGCCGATCGGGCCCGAAACCTGCCCGCTGGGCGAGTCGCTGCGGATCGCGAACTGGCTGGCCGCCGAGACCGCGGGCCAGTGCGGCCCCTGCAAGCTGGGGCTGCCGGCCGCGGCCGGTGGACTGTCCGACCTGCTGAACGGCGGCGGTCCCGCAGCCCTGGAGGCGCTGCGCGAGGTGACGCAGGCGGTGAAGGGCCGGGGCGCCTGCAAACATCCGGACGGCTCAGCCCGCTTCCTGGCCTCGACCCTGTCCGCGTTCACGGACGATCTGGCCGCGCACGTCCTGGACGGCGGCTGCGGCCGGGAGACGGTCGGGGTCCTGCCCCTGCCCGCGCCCGGCTACCAGGACCTGGAGGAGTCCATTCCGAGCGGCGAGAAGCTGGCGGTGGACTGGACACTCTGCAAGGGGCACGGACTCTGCGCGGACATCGTCCCGGAGCTGATCAGGCTGGGCCCAGACGGTTATCCCGCGCTCGCGGACGCCGCGGTTCCGGTGCATCTGCGAGGGCGTGCGCAGCGCGCTGTGCGCCGGTGCCCCGCGCTGGCACTCCGTATTGAGCAGGCACCGGCGGAACGTCCCGCGCTGCCGCCGGCCGCCGGCCGCAAGGCTCTTGGCAGCGGCCGTAGTTGACCTGCACAAACAAGCCCTGCACAGACAGGAAGCGGGTCATCCGATTCGGATGACCCGCTTCCTGTTACTTCACTGTGGAGCTAAGGAGAATTGAACTCCTGACCTCCTGCATGCCATGCAGGCGCTCTACCAACTGAGCTATAGCCCCGTGCTGTTTTCCGCCCGGTCTCCCTGGCGACATCGAGAACATTACACGGTCACCCCGGCCCACCACCAAATCGATTCCCCGCGGTGTCGGTATGACCCGATTCGGGAGGGTCGCCTGGCGTGGGCGCTCAGGCGGTGGCAAAGGAGTAGAAGCGCTTCAGGGTGCAGTGCTCCTCCAGGAGCCGCCCGTAGATCGGCTCCCCTTCCAGTTCCCGATATGTCTCGATCGGGTCGCCTTTTATGATCAGCGCCCGCGCGCACTCCTCGCACCAGTACTGGTACTCGAGGTTGATCGGGTCCATGTCCCTGACGATGGGCGTACCGCTGCCGCACCAGTCGCACTTCCGCCTGTGTGCACCCATGAGTCAGCCGACGCCGCCTTCGGGGAACTCGGAGACCTCGGGGGCTTCGGACACTCGGGAAACTTCGGGAACAAAGGGCAGGTCCGCGACCTCGTGGCGGCTCGCAGGCATCGCGCGCTCCCTCCCGTTCGGTCCGTCTCCCCCTCCGGCGGTCCGATTCTGCCATGGCCCCGCAAGGGGGTCAGCCCTGCGGAGAATCGACCGGCTGCCGACGCCGTACAGACCTGCCGACGCACCCGCGATCGCGGCCATCAGGAGCGCGAAGGCGCTTACCCACAGCGCGCCCGCGGACCCGTGCGCCCCTGGCGTATCAAGGTGGTTGAGGAAGCGCGTGCCGAAGGTCGCGACACCGATCAACCGGCCGAGCTGGGTCACGGCCACCAGCACACGCTCGCATCGGCGGCGCCCTCCGGCCGTACGGCGGCGGGCGCGCCCGGCAGGGTGGAACCGAAGCCCAACGCCAGTCCGGCCCCCATGACGACCAAAGCGGCATACAGCCCGATTTCGCCCTCCCCTCCATCACGCATCACGAGCCCGACAGCCACTGAAGCGACAGTCACCAGGACGAACCCGCCCCGAACCAGGATCTTTTGGGATCCCCACCGCCGCACCCACGCCCTGAACCAGCCGGAAGGCGATCAACTGCCCGGCGCCCGAAGCCAGTACGCAGGCGAACGAGGCAGCGCTGAAGACCGCGAGCGACGGGCTGCAACCCGTTGCCGGACGCGCCGAGTTCGGTACGGATCGCCGGGGCGGCGACATTGACGATGAAGGTCGCGATCACGGCGACAGGGATCCGCAATGTGGCGTGGACTTTGTTCACGGTGGCCGAGAAAGACTGTCCCGTCGTGCACCGGCCCCAGGACCTGCGGGCTGCCGGAGTGCCGGATCGTGGCGTACACCCCGGCGGACGAGGAGAGTGGGGGCTGGCGGCGCTGCGCCTACGCCGTGAGGAGCGAGCCCGGAACGCAAGGATCCCGCCCCCTGACGGGGACGGGATCCTGATTGTGGAGCTAAGGAGAATTGAACTCCTGACCTCCTGCATGCCATGCAGGCGCTCTACCAACTGAGCTATAGCCCCGCTGTTCGCTGTGTTTCCCTGCGTTTCCGCGCTGCGAACAAGAAGAACTTTAGCCTGTGACCAGCCAGAAAGTGAAATCCGGCCGACGCCGCCCGGAGGCGGCCTCCGGCCACCGAACCGGCGCGCCCCGAGGAGGCACGCTAGGCGTCATCGCCGAGCACGGGCTCGGGCAGCGTGCCGGCGTTGTGCTCCAACAGGCGCCAGCCGCGCGCACCCTCGCCCAGCACCGACCAGCAGCAGTTGGAGAGTCCGCCGAGCCCTTCCCAGTGGTGCGCTTCCAGGCCGAGCAGCCGCCCGATGGTCGTGCGGATCGTGCCGCCGTGGCTGACCACGACGAGTGTGCCGCCGTCGGGCAGCTTGTCGGCGTGATCGAGCACGACGGGGGCGGCCCGGTCGGCGACCTCGGTCTCCAGCTCGCCACCGCCGCGCCGCACGGGCTCGCCGCGCTTCCACGCGGCGTACTGCTCGCCGTACTGCCGGACGATCTCCTCATGAGTGAGGCCCTGCCAGGCACCCGCGTAGGTCTCCCGCAGCCCCGCGTCATGGGCGATCTCCAGCCCGGTGATCGCGGCGAGCTCGGCGGCCGTGGCCGCCGCCCGTCGCAGATCGGAGGCGACGATCGCGTCCGGCTTCAGCGAGGCGAGCAGCCGGGCGGCCCGGTGGGCCTGCCCGACGCCGGTCTCGGTCAGCTCGATGTCCGTGGACCCCTGGAACCGGCGCTCCAGGTTCCACGCCGTCTGGCCGTGTCGCCAGAGGACGATCCTGCGGCCCCTGCCGCTACTGCTGCCGTTCAGCTCAGGTCACCTTCCGTGCTGCCGGTGAGCTGGGCGTGCTCCTCGGCCTTGCCGCGGGTCTTGACGGCGTCCTCGGGGAGCGCGATCTCGGGGCAGTCCTTCCAGAGGCGCTCGAGCGCGTAGAAGACACGCTCCTCGCTGTGCTGGACATGGATCACGATGTCGACGTAGTCGAGGAGGATCCAGCGGGCGTCGCGGTCGCCCTCGCGGCGCACCGGCTTGACACCGAGCTCCTTCTGGAGCCGCTCCTCGATCTCGTCGACGATCGACTTGACCTGGCGGTCGTTAGGGGCCGAGGCCAGCAGGAATGCGTCCGTGATCGACAGCACGTCGCTGACGTCGTACGCAATGATGTCGTGCGCGAGCCGGTCGGCGGCCGCCTGAGCGGCGGCGTTGATGAGCTCGATGGAGCGGTCCGTGGCGGTCACAAGCAGGCTTTCGTCGGCGGTCAGATCAACCTCTAGGGTCTCACGGACCGCCGACAGCCCACGCAGCGATCTTTCGAAGATCGTTCAGGGCGCGGAGCCCCGACTATTTGATCTTGTAGTCCTGGCCGAGGACAACGGACACATCGACGTTCGCGGCAGGCTTGCCCTGCTTCACCGCGCTCGTCGGCAGGCCCAGGGTCTTGGCGACCTGGGTCGCCTTCTCCTTGTCGGCCGCCGCCCTGTAGACGACCGCGGACGACACCGCGGTGTCGGTGCTCCCGCCGCCGACGAAGGCATAGCCACCGTTGACCAGCCTGATCCGGGCGGACTCCGTGCCGTCCTGGTTCCCGGTGCCGTTCTTGACGCCGACCCGCACAGCCGCGTCCTGGTCCGGGGCCTTCACCGTGCCCCCCAGGATGTCCTTGACGACGCTCTCGGTGGCCGCGTCGGTGAGGGTGCCGTCGGGCTGCACCGGCAGCAGTGCCGTCTTGTAGTCGCCGATCTTGGCGTGCTCGGCGAGCTTCGCGAGGGACGCGCCGAGGTCCTTCTCGGGCAGCGACGGGTCCAGGATCTGCGCCAGCGTCTGCACCGTGACCGTGGCGGCCTTCGGATCGTCCGAGATCTTCCGCAGCACTCCGCGCATGACCTGCCCGAACCGCATGAGCTGCTTCGTCTCGGCCTCACCGGGGCCCCGGTAGGTGGCGTACGCAACGGCCATCTGGCCGCTCAGGGTCTGCGCCTCGCCCTTCTTGACCAAGGGCGACGCACCCTTCTTGGCGTCCGGCACATCGATGTCCGTATCGACCTCGATGTTGCCGACCAGGTCGACGAGGTTCTCCAGGTACGGGGTGTCGAGCCGCCACGTGCCGCTGATCTCGGTGCCGAGCAGTGTGTCGATGGACTCGCGGGTGCCGTTGGAGCCGTCGTCGTCGACGGACTTGCCGAGGGTGGTCGTGCTGCCCTCGTCGTCGGATACCGCGAGCGAGTTGGGCAGCAGGACCGTGGTCCCCTGCTTGGTGGTCACGTTGTCGACGAGCAGCGCCGTGGAGGTGCCGCCCTTCTTGGTGTCGTGCAGATGGACCACGATGACGTCTCGCTTCTGCGGACCCGTCGTCGCGGTGTTCTCCTTCTCCGAGCCGCCGAGGCCCGGTATCTTGCCCGCGGACCAGAGGTAGCCGACACCGCCGACCACGACCAGGGCCACCACGACGATCAGCGCGACCATCCGGTTGCGGCCGCGGCGGCGCGCCTCCTCGCGCCGCTCACTGCGGCTCTCGGTGAACTTCAGCCAGTCGATGACGTCTTCGGAGTCCTCGTCGGGCTCCTCGATGAAGGAGAACTGCCCGGTGCCGTAGTCACGGTCCGCCCGGCGCTGCTCGGGAACGACCGTCTCCGGCTCGAACTCCGGCTCCCGCTCCCGCTGCTGCGGGGCGGGCGCCGGGGCGGCCGTCGGTGTGGGGGCCTGCTGCGGGATGTTCCACTGCGCCGTGGTGTCGACCGCGGCCGGCTGCTGGCCGGTGTCGTAGCCGTATCCGTCGTAGCCGTAGGCCTCCTGCTGAGACTGTTGAGGCTGCTGGGAGGCGTATGGGTCGTACTGCTGAGGCTGCTGCGGGGGCTGGGACTGCTGCGGGGGCTGGTGCTGGGTGTACGGGTCGTATCCGTATCCCGGCTGCCCCTGCCCCTGCTGCGCATACGGGTCGTACTGCCGCTGGGGCTGCTGTTGTTGTTGCTGCTCCTGCTGCTGCCCGGGCTGCTGATACACCGGCTGCCCGTACTCGTCGTAGCCGACGATCTGCGGCTGCGGGTAGTACGGGTCGTACGGGTTCTGTCGGTCGTTCACCGGTGCCCCTCTCCGTGGCTCATTCGCCGCGGTACAGCTGGCGCTTGTCGATGTAGCGGACCACACCGTCCGGCACCAAGTACCAGACCGGTTCCCCCTGCGCGACTCTCGCACGACAGTCCGTGGACGAGATCGCGAGCGCCGGGACCTCCACGAGGGAGACACCGCCCTCCGGCAGCCCGTCGTCCGTGAGTACGTGCCCAGGCCGTGTCACACCGATGAAGTGGGACAGCGAGAACAGCTCCTCGGCGTCCCGCCAGGTGAGAATCTGCGAGAGCGCGTCGGCGCCGGTGATGAAGAAGAGGTCCGCGTCGCCATGGACCGCGCGCAGGTCCCGCAGCGTATCGATCGTGTACGTCGGTCCGCCACGGTCGATGTCACTGCGGCTGACCGAGAACTGCGGATTGGACGCCGTCGCGATGACCGTCATCAGATAGCGGTCCTCGGCCGGGGAAACCTGCTTGTGGCTCTTCTGCCACGGCTGCCCGGTCGGAACGAAGATCACCTCGTCGAGGTGGAACTGGGCGGCCACTTCGCTGGCCGCCACCAGGTGTCCATGATGAATCGGGTCAAACGTCCCGCCCATCACGCCGAGTCGGCGTTTGCCGCGGCCGGTAGGCACTTCCTGCTCTCCCATGCGTGCAGAGCCTACTGGCACAGCTGTACGCCTCTGCCTCAGCGGTCGCGGTTGAAGCGGGTGGTGATCCACAGCAGGAGCAGAAGCGTGACGAACGCACCGCCTCCGGTGAGGTACGGGCTGAGGCTTTCGTGGTTACCACCGTGCTCGCCGCCCTCGGAGGCGAGAGTGACCAGCTGGTGTGCGGTGCTCGTGAGGCTCATCTTCGGCAGGACCTATCGATCGGGAGTCGGAAGGAAGACGTCGCGGACATCGTATGCGGGGGCCCCGGGCACGCTCACGCCGACTCAGTCGTTGTTGTCGTCGTTGCGGTATCCGCGCAGCAGGAACCAGGCGAGCAGCGCCGCGCCGATGAGCGCGGCGAGCAGCACGATCCGAAGGGTGTTGCCCGGGCCCTGGTCCTCGGATGCGGCGGCGAGCAGAGCAACGGTGTGCGGCATGTTGGGCGTCTCCTCAGTTATCCACAGCCCCCCGCACACCGTAGCCCCAGCACCTACGCTGGGACTTGTCAGGGGGCGAGCGACGTCTCGTACGAACAGGGGGCCCAGTTCATGACCGACAACAGCCACGCGAGTCACGAGCACGTGCCGAGCAGGCAGCGCAGGCGTTTCTCGGGCATCTCGTCCCGGGCGTACGAACACCCGGCGGACCGGTCGGCTCTGGTGGCCCTGCGCAAGCTGAGCGGTTTCGACACAGTGTTCAAGGCGCTGAGCGGCCTGCTGCCCGAGCGCAGTCTGCGGTTGCTCTTCCTCTCCGACTCCGTACGGGTGAGCGACGCCCAGTTCGCCCATCTCAACGACATGCTGCGCGACGCCTGTTACATCCTGGACCTGGAGAAGGTCCCGCCGATGTATGTGAACCAGGACCCGCAACCGAATGCCATGTGCATCGGTCTCGACGAGCCGATCATCGTGGTGACGACGGGGCTGGTGGAGCTGCTCGACGAGGAGGAGATGCGGGCCGTCGTCGGCCATGAGGTGGGGCACGCCCTCTCCGGTCACGCCGTCTACCGCACGATTCTGCTGTTCCTCACCAATCTCGCCCTTAAGGTCGCCTGGATCCCGCTCGGCAATGTGGCAATCATGACGATCGTGATGGCGCTGCGCGAGTGGTTCCGCAAGTCGGAGCTGTCCGCGGACCGGGCGGGGCTGCTGGTCGGCCAGGATCTGCAGGCCTCCATGCGCGGTCTGATGAAGATTGCCGGCGGCAATCATCTGCACGAGATGAATGTGGACGCCTTCCTCGCCCAGGCGGACGAGTACGAGAAGGGTGGCGACCTGCGCGATTCCGTACTCAAGATCCTCAATGTGCTGCCCCGATCCCACCCGTTCACCACGGTGCGCGCGGCCGAGTTGAAGAAGTGGTCCGAGAGCCGCGACTACCAGCGGATCATGGACGGCCACTACCCGCGGCGCGAAGACGACAAGGACACGTCGGTGACGGACTCGTTCCGGGAGTCCGCCTCGCACTACGCCGACTCGGTGCGCACCAGCAAGGACCCGCTGATGAAGCTCGTCGGCGACATAGCCGGCGGCGCCGGGGATCTGGGCGGCAAGCTGCGCGACAAGTTCACCGGCGGCAGCCACGGCGGTGGTGCGGCAGGCAAGGGTGGCGCTACGGATGACTCCGGGGCGACCCGGCGGTCGGGGACGGAGGACCCGGGGAGCCCTCAGGGGCCCGGGCCGGCCGGGAGCTGACCTCCAGCGTCCCGCAGAGCGCCGCTGTGGGCCGGCCCGTCGCATACGGGTCGGTGCCCGCCGGCCCGCGGGAGGCCGCGCGCTCGCCGGCGAGCAGCGGGTGCAGGGTGCCGGTCCTGTCCGTCGAGCAGGCCTGCGGTCCGGCCTGGACGTAGCTGGTCCGCAGCTCCAGCCGGTGCAGCCGCAGGTCCTCCCGGTCGAAGCGGAAGTGCAGCTCGCGCCGTACCGTGAACAGCGAGACGCCGCCTGCTCGTTGGGGGCCTGCGGCGGCTGGACGCAGGGCGTACGTGAAGGTGTGGTCCGAGACCACCTCCAGGGTGTCGGACCCCGCCTCGGAGTAGGCCAGGGTGCCCTGGACCCGGATGTCCGGGTCGGCCAGCGCCACCTTCGCCGGATCGAACCGCACCAGCCAGCCGGTCGCGGCATGCTGCCCGTCGTCGGCCGATCGGGTCATGCTCCGGTCGAACTGGTTCGTCTGGTCCGGGTCGAGCAGCAGCCCCACCGGCCGCACCGAGCCGCCGGTGAGGACGTCGGGGTCGAGGGAGGACGCCACCAGGTAGTCCTTGACCGTGGTCAGGGCAGTGATCACCTGGCTGTCCGAGAAGTTTTCGGTCCGCCGGGTCATCGGAAGGTTGATGCCTGCGGCACCTGTCCGGAAGTGGGCGGCGGGGCTGGTGGCGTAGAGGTCGGCAGCCTTGCCGCCGGGGACGGCGCCGCGGGGCGCCAGGGGTATGACGGTCGACCGGAGCAGTTCGGCGCGTCTGCCGACGGGTGGCTGGTACGGATTGCTGAGGCCCATGTAGACGGCCGTGGCGAAGGCGAGGGCTATCAGGACGATCAGGGCGATGACGGCCCGGGTTCCGGTGCGGAAGTGCCGGGCCGGGAGGCTGCGTACGGCGCGGGCGTGCTCGCCCATGCGCTCCTGGGCGGAGAATTCCTGGAGCCGGGCAGCGCGAACGAACGACTCGTCGAAGACGACGGACCGGTACTCGTCCTCACCACCGCCGGGGAGCCCCTCGGGTGCTCCTTCTGGCGGTTCTCCACGGCCTGTCATGACTTCTCCCGACTCCACGTCACCGGCCGAAGCCGACACGCTACGCACTGCTTCGGCCGAAAGGGCCTCGGGCAGGGCCTGTCCGTCACGAGTTCGCGTGTGCGGACGAGTGAGAAGCCCCCTCCGGGGGAGGGGTCACACTTTCAGGGTAGGTCGATTGCCACGAACGTAAACGCTCTGGCGTGTGAGAACTCGGAGCGAGCTCTCACGCGCCACGGCAGCCGCGCATCAGTGCGTGCGTGGGACCGCAGACACCGCGGGGCGGAAATAGTCGGCGGAAGCGGATGGGGTGACACCGGAGCCGGGCGCGCTGTCCACGCCGGTCGTGGCGGGTGGTGGGACCTGGTCCTGACGGTTGGCCGAGGCGCCCCGGTAGACGGCGCTGAAGGCCAGCGCGACCATGCCGATGCCCATCAGCAGCGCGAGCAGCCAGGCCACCGGGCGGTGCCACCGCGCGGCGCCCCGGTAGGGGCGTAGAGAGCCGCCGTGGCGCCCGTACGGGCCGTTGTCGTAGTCGTCGAGCCCGTCGTGGTCCAGCGGGTCGCCGTAGGGGCTCCCGCGGCCGTATGCGCTGCCCGGCCCGTATCCGTCGCCGTACAGTTCGTCGTCGGCGGGGCCGCCGCCGGCGCGGGCCCGGGCGGCCTCGGCCTCGGCACGCGCCTGGGCGGCAGCCAACAGCCGCTCGACCGCGGTGGCTTCATGGAACTCGGCAGCCCGGACGAAGTCCTCGTCGAACACCACGGAGGCGAAGTCCTCGTCCGCGCCCCCGCGGTCGTCGTCGGGCTCCCAGCCGTCCGGAAACGGCCTGCCCCCCACGTCGTCCGGCACAGCTTCAGCGTAGCCCCGGCGGGTCGTTTTGGGCAGGGAGACTGCAAACTCGCCGGGTACCCAAGATCACCGTACGTGACCGTCCCCGGTCACGATGTACTTCGTCGAGGTCAGCTCCGGCAGGCCCATCGGGCCCCTGGCGTGCAGTTTCTGGGTGGAGATTCCGATCTCCGCACCGAACCCGAACTGCCCCCCGTCGGTGAACCGGGTGGACGCGTTCACGGCGACCGTCGTGGAATCCACCAGTTGAGTGAACCGGCGGGCGGCAGCCTGTGACGTGGTGACGATCGCCTCGGTGTGGCCGGAGGACCAGAGCCGGATGTGGGCGACGGCCGCGTCCAGCGATTCGACGACGGCGGCCGCGATGTCGTACGAGAGGTACTCGGTCTCCCAGTCCTCCGGCGTCGCCGGCACGACGGTGGCCTTGGACCCCTCGGCGAACTCCAGCACCCGCTCGTCGCCGTGCACCGTCACCCCTGCGTCGGCCAGCGCGTCCAGCGCCCGGGGCAGGAACTCCGCGGCGACGTCCTTGTGGACCAGCAGCGTCTCGGCGGCGTTGCAGACACTCGGCCGCTGGGCCTTGGAGTTGATGAGGATGTCGACGGCCATGTCGAGGTCGGTCTGCACGTCCACGTACACATGGCAGTTGCCGGTACCGGTCTCGATGACCGGAACGGTGGACTCCTCGACGACCGTGCGGATCAGGGAGGCACCGCCGCGCGGGATCAGTACGTCGACAAGACCGCGGGCCCGCATCAGTTCCCGTACCGAGTCACGGTTCTCGCCCGGCACCAGCTGCACCGCGTCGGCCGGCAGTCCGGAGCCGCCGACCGCGTCGCGCAGCACCCGGACGAGTGCGCTGTTGGAGGCGTACGCGGAGGACGAGCCGCGCAGCAGGACGGCATTGCCGGACTTCAGGCAGAGCGCCGCGGCGTCCACCGTGACATTGGGCCGGGCCTCGTAGATGATCCCGACCACGCCGAGCGGCACCCGGACCTGACGCAGGTCGATGCCGTTGGGCAGGGTGGAGCCGCGCACCACTTCGCCGACCGGATCGGGCAGCGCCGCCACGTCCCGCACATCGGCGGCGATGGCCCGGATCCGCTCGGGAGTGAGGGTGAGCCGGTCGACGATCGATTCGCTGGTCCCGGCCTCGCGCGCACGGGCCACGTCCTCGGCGTTGGCCGCGACGATCTCGGCCGTCCGCACTTCCAGCGCGTCCGCGATCGCCAGCAGCGCGTCGTCCTTCGCCGCGCGCGGCAGTGGCGCGATGTCCGCGGCGGCGGAGCGGGCCCGGTAGGCGGCCTGGGCGACCGGGGACATGTTGTCGTACGGCGAAAGCGTGGTCATGCCCGCAGAGTAGTGCGCACACTGCGGACATCCCGCAGGTATCCCGTGATGCGAGACGGCCGTCCCAAGCGGAGCCGAACGGTCAGTACGGGTGCACGCCGACCGGGGCCGCCGGGGGCGGTCCGTATCCCTCGGCGATGCGCTGGTGGTACGTCTCCCGGTCGATGACCTCCAGGCCGACGATCTCCCAGGGCGGCAGCTTGGCGCTGGAGCGGTGCTCGCCCCACAGCCGCAGTGCGACCGCCGCCGCGTCGTGCAGGTCCCGTGCCTCTTCCCAGTAGCGGATCTCCGCGTGGTCGTTGGCGTACCGGCTGGTCAGCAGGAAGGGATGGTCGTTGGCGAGCTGTTCGAGAGCGCGCCTGACCTCCTTCAGCGGTGTCTCGGTACCCGAGACGCTGAGCGTGATGTGCCACAGCTTCGACCGGGTGTGTTCCTCCTTCGCCACCACCGGCTCGGGGTCGGTGGTGGTCCCGTCGGCGGTCCGGTCGACGGACCGGACCTCGTCGAAGCCGACACCTGCTCCGACGCTGGTCAAGGCGCGGCCACCCGTTCCTCGGGGCGGCGCCCCCGGGCGAGCTCGTCTCACCGGCGGCCTCCTGTGAATGCGTTGCTGTGCTGTACCCCGCTGTGTCCCCGTTACAAAGTTGACCAGCCCGGGGCCTGGCGTGGGGCGGTTTTCATGAAGGTCTCTGCCCGAAGTCCGGACTTTCAGCCGTTTCAGGGGGCCGGTCAGCGGTGCAGGATGACCAGATCGTCCCTGTGTACGACCTCGCGTTCGTACGCAGGGCCGAGTTCGCGCGCCAGGTCCCGGGTGGACCGGCCGAGCAGCTGCGGAATCTCCTTGGCATCGAAGTTGACGAGTCCGCGGGCCACGGGGCGGCCCTGGAGGTCACGCAGTTCCACGGGGTCCCCCGCGGTGAATTCGCCCTCGACGGAGGCGATCCCGGCCGGCAGCAGCGAGCTGTGGCGTTCGACGACGGCCTGCACCGCCCCGTCGTCGAGGGTCAGCGACCCCTGCGGGGTGGAGGCGTGGGCCAGCCAGAGCAGCCGGTCCGCCGAACGGCGTCCGGTGCGGCGGAAGTACGTACCGGTGTCGCGGCCGGCGAGAGCGTCGGCGGCGCGGCTCGCGGAGGTCAGGACGACCGGCACTCCGGCGGCCGTGGCGATTCGGGCGGCTTCGACCTTGGTGACCATGCCGCCGGTACCGATGCCCGACTTTCCCGCGCTGCCGATGGTGACATCGGCCAGATCGGCCGGGCCGGTCACTTCGGCGATGCGTGAGGTGCCGGGGGTGCTGGGGTCGCCGTCGTAGAGGCCGTCCACATCGGAGAGGAGGACCAGCAGATCGGCTCGGACGAGATGGGCGACGAGCGCGGCGAGCCGGTCGTTGTCGCCGAACCGGATCTCGTCGGTGGCGACGGTGTCGTTCTCGTTGACGATCGGGAGCGCGCCCATCGCCAGAAGCTGGTCGAGGGTGCGGTAGGCGTTGCGGTAGTGAGCGCGGCGGCTGGTGTCGTTGCTGGTGAGCAACACCTGGCCGACGCGTACGCCGTAACGCGCGAAGGAGGCGGTGTAACGGGCGACGAGCAGCCCCTGGCCGACGCTGGCCGCGGCCTGCTGCCTGGCCAGGTCCCGAGGCCGGCGGTGCAGGCCGAGCGGGGCGAGTCCGGCGGCGATGGCTCCGGAGGAAACGAGAACGATCTCCTTCTCCCCGCCGCTCCGGACCTTGGCGAGGACATCGACGAGCGCGTCGACCCGGTCGGCGTCGAGGCCGCCGGCCGCGGTGGTCAGGGACGAGGAACCGACCTTGATCACGATCCTGCGCGCTTCGGTCACGCCCTGCCTTGCCCCTGCCACGTGCACGTTCCTGCCCTCGTCGTCTTCATCGTCATCGGCTGCGTCTGCCTGGCCGTCAGGGTACGCGAGCAGGGTGGGCCATCGGACCGAACAGGCGTTCCCGATAATCGGACTCCCACTTTCCATCCTCCGGCCACGGAGTAATGACCGCACAGCCTGTGGATGGCATGACAACGAAAGTCACATCAAACGATTCACATATTCCATACCACCGTGGCCGGTTTCAATCATTGCGCATCAATCCGATTGACCATCGGGACATCTCATTCACCGGAGCCATGAACGGCGACAATTCCCGTTAAATTGGCTTTCGCCATTCCGGTCTGTCTCGAACGCCAGAACAAGGATGTGATCGCATGCGGCAGCTCTCCTTGCCAGGGGCCTGGGTGCATGAGCCCAAGCTCTTCCCGGACAGTCGCGGCAGCTTCCACGAGTGGTTCAAGAGGTCCGACCTCAACGACGCCGCCGGACACGGTCTGCAGCTGGCGCAGGCCAACTTCTCGGTCTCCAGCCGGGGCACCCTGCGCGGCATCCACTTCGCCGATGTGCCGCCGAGCCAGGCCAAGTACGTCACATGTGTACGGGGCGTGGTGCTCGACGTCATCGTGGACATCCGGGTCGGCTCCCCCACGTACAAACAGTGGGAAGCGGTACGTCTCGACGACGTGGTTCATCACGCCGTCTACGTCGCCGAGGGGCTCGGCCACTCCTTCATGGCGCTGACCGACGACACGGCGGTCGTCTACCTGTGTTCCGAGGGCTACGCGCCCGGTCGTGAACGCGGCATCAATCCGCTCGACCCCGAGCTGGGCATCGAATGGCCCGAGGGCGTCACGCCGCTCCTCTCCGAAAAGGATGCCGCTGCACCCTCACTGGCCGAGGCCGAGGAGCAGGGGCTGCTGCCGTCGTACGAGGCCTGCCAGGCGTACTACGCGGAGCTGCGCGCCCGAGGCTGAGCAGGCCGGGGCCGCGCGGGAAGTACGGGCGGCCCCGGCGGAATTCAGAGGTCGAGATCATCGCTGCGAGCCGCGTCGTTCCGCTGCGAGCAGGGCGGGGAACGCCTCCTCCAGCGCCGCCCGCCAGTCGCGGATCGGTTCCATCCCGGCCGCCGCCCAGCGGTCGTGCCCGAGCACACTGAACGCGGGCCGGGGTGCCGAGCGGACGAAGGCGTCGCTGGTGGTGGGACGGACACGCGCCGGGTCGGCCCCGAGCAGCCGGAAGATCTCCCGGGTGAAGCCGAACCAGGTCGTCTGCCCGCCGCTGGTGCCGTGGTAGATGCCCGCGGGGACGGCGCCGGCCAGGGCGGCCTGTCCGAGCCGGACGAGCCGGTCGGCCAGATCGGCGGTCCAAGTGGGCTGCCCACGCTGGTCGTCGACCACATCGAGGGCGTCCTTGACGCCCTCCAGTTTGATCATCGTACGGACGAAGTTGGGGCCGTACGCGCCGTACAGCCAGGCGGTACGGACGACGTAACCGGTGTCCGGGAGGGTGTCCAGCACCGCGCGTTCCCCGGCCAGTTTGGTCCGGCCGTAGGCACTGCGGGGGCCGACGGCGGCGTCCTCCGGGTACGGCTTCTCGGTGTCCCCGGCGAAGACGTAGTCGGTGGAGACCTGGAGAAGCACGACGCCGTGCTCACGGCAGGCCGCGGCGAGGACCTCGGGGCCCGTGCCGTTGACCCGCAGCGCCGCCTTTTCCTGGGACTCGGCGTCGTCGACAGCGGTCCAGGCGGCGCAGTTCACCACGACGGCGGGGCGGTGGAACTCCAGGGCGGCACGCACCAGGGCGGGGTCGGCGATGTCGAGGGCCACGCGGTTCGCGGCGACCGCGGTGACGGACTCGCCGGCGAGCCGGGCCAGGACGTCCCGGCCGAGCATGCCGGCGGCTCCGGTGACCAGCCAGACGGGGCTCACAGCGCGGCCCTGTCCTTCAGCGGCTCCCACCAGGCACGGTTGTCGCGGTACCACTGCACGGTCTCGGCGAGACCGGTACGGAAGTCCTTGCGGGGCTCGTAGCCGAGCTCGTTGCGGATCTTCGTGCAGTCGACGGAGTAGCGGCGGTCGTGGCCCTTGCGGTCCTCGACATGAATGACGCCGGTCTCCCAGTCGGCACCGCAGGCGTCCAGCAGCAGGCCGGTGAGCTCCTTGTTGGACAGTTCGGTGCCGCCGCCGATGTTGTAGACCTCACCGGCGCAGCCCTTCGTGCGGACCAGTTCGATGCCCTGCACGTGGTCGTCGATGTGCAGCCAGTCGCGGACGTTGGCGCCGTCGCCGTACAGCGGGACCGGCTTGCCGTCCAGCAGGTTCGTGACGAACAGCGGGATGACCTTCTCGGGGAAGTGGTGGTGCCCGTAGTTGTTGGAGCAGCGGGTCACGCGCACGTCGAGGCCGTGGGTGCGGTGGTACGAGAGGGCGATCAGGTCGCTGGACGCCTTGGCCGCGGAGTACGGCGAGTTGGGTGCCAGCGGGTCGGTCTCGGGCCAGGAGCCCTCGTCGATCGAGCCGTAGACCTCATCGGTGGAGATGTGCACGAAGGTCTCGATGTCCGCCAGATGCGCGGCGTGGACCAGGGTGTGAGTGCCCACCACATTCGTACGGACGAACTCGGCGCCGCCGTCGATGGATCGGTCCACATGGGACTCGGCGGCGAAGTGCACCACCTGGTCGTGCTCGGCCATCACCTTGGCGACCAGCTCCGCATCGCAGATGTCGCCCTGCACGAACGCGAAACCGGGATGGTCGCGGACCTCGTCGAGGTTGGCCGGGTTGCCCGCGTAGGTGAGCTTGTCGAGCACGGTGACGGCGACATCTCCAAGCCCCTGCGGGCCGAGCACCGTGCGGACGTAGTGCGAGCCGATGAAGCCGGCCCCGCCGGTCACCAGGATGCGAGTGGTCATGAGGAGATTTGCACCTTGCTGTGGTCGCCGAGCACGAGTCGGTGGGCGGACGGGGAGCGGGGCGCGGGGGTCACTTCGACGTCATGGCCGATGAGTGACGCCTCGACGCGACGGACACCGTCGATCGAGGCGCCCCGCAGGACGATCGAGTACTCGATCTCGCTGTCCTCGATCCGGCAGTCCTCCGAGACCGAGGTGAACGGACCGACATACGCGCCACTGATCACCGAGCGGGCGCCGATGATCGCGGGGCCGACGATCCGGCTGCCGCTGACCTTGGCGCCCGCCTCGATCCGGACCCGGCCGATGATCTCGCTCTCGTCGTCGACGTCGGCGCCCTCGACGGACGGCTCGACGGTCTCCAGCACCGTCCGGTTGACCTCCAGCATGTCGGTGACATTGCCGGTGTCCTTCCAGTACCCGCGGATCGTGGTGGAGCGGACGTCGCGCTTCTGGTCGATCAGCCACTGGATGGCGTGCGTGATCTCCAGCTCGCCCCGCCAGGAGGGCGCGATGGAGCGCACCGCCTCATGGATGACGGCGGTGAAGAGATAGACGCCGACCAGCGCCAGATCGCTCTTCGGCTCCTTCGGCTTCTCCTCCAGCGCCGCCACCCGGCCGTCGCCGTCGAGTTCGGCGACACCGAAGGCGCTCGGGTCGGGCACCCGGGTCAGCAGGATCTGCGCATCGGGCCGGTCGGCGCGGAACTCCTCGACCAGGCCGGCGATCCCGCCGACGATGAAGTTGTCGCCGAGGTACATGACGAAGTCGTCGTCCCCCAGGAAGCGCCGGGCGATCAGCACCGCGTGCGCGAGTCCGAGCGGCTCGTCCTGCGGGATGTACGTGACCTCGATGCCGAACCGGGAACCGTCACCGACGGCCGCGCGGATCTCTGCGGCAGTGTCGCCCACAATGATGCCGACCTCGGTGATGCCCGCTTCCGCAATGGCTTCCAGGCCGTAGAACAGCACCGGTTTGTTCGCCACCGGGACCAGTTGTTTGGCAGAGGTGTGCGTAATGGGACGGAGCCGGGTGCCGGCCCCACCGGAAAGTACGAGAGCTTTCATTTTCCCTGCCCGATGGTGAGATTCCGGTCATGTCGCGACCGCGACCTTCGGGGCGATTTTACTGAGATTCACTGTCCGATCTGCCGCGAATGGACCCATGAAATCGAGATGCGCCCGATTGACACTCGGAAACATTTTCTCGTCTCGTACGCTTCTTCCGTCGCGAGAGAGGGTTGCGGGAATTATTTTCCGCACCGACCGCGTTTCCGCCCGCCCGAGGCCATCCGAGGCCATCCCCGGACTCAGGTCCGCACTCCATCTGCGCGGACCGGCCCGCGACTGTCCGCTCACAGGTGCCTGACGGGGTGTGCACAGCCGCGCGGTCATCATCTAGAATGGTTGTACGAAGCTGCATATTGTTACATAGTCCTCACCTGAGCCACACAAGTGGATGACGTGCCTTCTCTACGGTGGGGGCGGATCACACCCACTTCCGGGGCCCCGGCCCTGGCTTGACCAGTCGGCCCGACCACCGTGCCATCCGGCCGCAACCGCGCCCTGCGCGAGCTCGAGCTGCTTGGAGTCCCCCGAGTGCAACCTCTTCCCCTCACTATGCGGCCTGCCGCGAAGCCCTTCTTCATCTTCGTGCTGGCCGCGTCGTTCGTCGCCCAGGCCACCGCCGCGCTTCTCCCGAACGTCCCCCTGCTCATCGCGGCCACGGCAACCGGTCTCGCGACAGAAGCCGCCCTGCACCGCTGGCAGCCAGGACTGAACTCGCAGTTCACCAAGGTCAGGGCCGATGTCACGGTACGACAGGTCATACGTGACCTCCTGCTCGTCGTGGGCGTGCTGGAACTGGACAGCCAGCAGCAGGAAACGGCCTACCTCCCCCTCGTCTGCGGGCTGCTCTTCTTCTACGCGCTCCACTTCGCCGGTCACGCCACGGCGATCCTTGTGCGCGCCAGCCGCACCATGCCCCTGCTCACGCGCAACATCGACGCCTCCGCCCTGCGGATCACCCCGGCGCCCCCCGCGCTGCTGATGGGCGGGCCCGGTCCGCGGCTGCTGCTGTTCGGCCTGCCCGCGACCGCGGGCCTGCTGGTGACGGCGGCGAGCGACGAGCCGGAATACGCCGCGGCCGGCATCGGGCTTTCGGTCCTTCTCGCCTGCACCGGACTGGCCGTCCTGCTGTGGCGGCTCGCGCGTCGCCGTCCCGCCTCGCAGGAAGAGGTGCTCGACTGGTTCGACGCCTGGCTCGCCGAGTACCAGCCGACCGTCGGCATGTACTTCTCGGGCGGCTCCTCGTCCGCGTACCAGGCCAACATGTGGCTCGACACGCTGGCCCGGACCGACGGTCGCCCGCTCATCGTGCTGCGCGAGCGCTTCATGATGCAGAAGATCGGCGCGACGGACATCCCCATCGTGTGCATCCCCAGGGTCGCCCAGCTGATGCGCCTCGAGCACTCGACGCTCAAGATGCTGATCCACCCCGCGAACTCGGGCAAGACCTCGCAGGTCCTGCGCATCCCGACGATCAAGCACGCCTTCGTCAACCACGGTGAGAGCGACAAGCTCTCCAGCTGCAATCCCTACGCGAAGGCGTACGACGAGGTCTGGGTCGCGGGACCGGCCGCCCGGGAGCGCTACGCCCAGGCCGAGGTCGGTATCGACGACCGTGACGTGGTGGAGATCGGCCGCCCCCAACTGGCACCGATCGCCCCGTACGCGGGGCCGCCCACCGGCCCGTTCACCACCGTGCTCTACGCCCCGACCTGGGAGGGCTGGGACGGCAACCCCGGCAACACATCGGTGATCCTGGCCGGCGAGAACATCGTCCGTGCGCTGCTCGCCGATCCCGGGGTACGGCTCCTCTACAAGCCGCACCCGATGACGGGTTCGGTCGATCCGCGTGCGGGAGCCGCGAACGAGCGCATGCAGGAGCTGATCCGCGAGGCCAACCGCCGGCGCACCGGCTCCCGGCCCGGCCCCGAGGCCGCGGCCGCGCTGGCCCTGCGGACCACGGAGCTCGAACGGGTCACCGCCTCCACCTTCCGGAAGGGTTCGGACGACGCGGAGCGGATGCTGGCCCAGAGCGCACCGGTTGCGGGCCGTGCCGAAGCGGTCGCCGCGGCCACCGCAGCCTGGGAAGAGACCTACTGGGAATCCCTGCCCGACTGGGAGCACCAGATCATCACGGCCCCGCAGCCCGCGCTGTACGCCTGCTTCAACCAGGCGGATCTGCTGATCAGCGATGTGTCGAGCGTGGTCACCGACTACCTGGCGAGCGAGAAGCCGTACGCCGTCGCGAACACCAGCGAGCTGCCGGAGGACGCCTTCCGGGAAGCGTTCCCGACGGTCCGCGCGGCGACGATCCTCACCCCGGACGCCGAGGGTGTGGCGGCACTGCTGCACTCCGTACGCAATCCGGAGCACGACACGCTGGCCCGGAGCCGTGCCGAGCTGAAGCTTCATCTGCTCGGCCCCTCGGATCCGCCGTCGCTGGAGCGCTTCAACGACGCGGCACGCAGTCTCTGCGCGATGGCGGACGGTCACCGTGCGCGCATGGCGCAGCGGCTGCTGTCCATGATTCCGGCGCCGCGCGGGGCCGGAACCGAGGAAACGACGACGTCGGCGGAGGCTTCGAAGTCCCTGCTGAAGGCAACGCCCGAGGTATAGCGCCCGGCGCACCGGCACCACGGCGAAGGGACCCGCAGGCATGCGGGTCCCTTCGCCGTTGCTCTTCGTGACGGGTGGTGGAGCCTACGGGTGGTGGTGGAGCCAGCCCCGCCACGCGGAGTCGATCATCTCGTCCACTCCGTACGTGGCCGACCAGCCCAGCTCCGTCCGGATCCGGTCGGCCCCGGCGACCACGCGCGCCGGGTCACCGGCACGGCGGGCCGTCACCTCCGGGGTGAGGTCGCCGCGGCCGGTCACCTTGAGGATCCGGTCGACCATCTCCTTCACGGAACTGCCCTCACCGCGGCCGATATTGAGCGTGAGGTCGGTACCGCTCTCGGCCTCGTCGAGCCTGCGCACGGCCGCAAGGTGCGCGGAGGCTATGTCCTCCACATGGATGTAGTCACGGATGCATGTGCCGTCGGGCGTCTCGTAGTCGTCGCCGAAGATCCTCGGTCCCTCACCGGCCGCCAGCCGCTCGAAGACCATCGGGATGAGATTGAATACTCCGGCGTCGGCGAGCTCGGGGGAGGCGGCACCCGCGACATTGAAGTAACGGAGCGATGCGCAGCGCAGACCGTGGGCCCGAGCGGCCGCATGGATCAGCCATTCTCCGACGAGCTTCGTCTCGCCGTACGGGCTCATCGGCAGACACGGGGTGTCCTCCCTGACCAGATCCACATCCGGCATGCCGTAGACGGCGGCCGACGAGGAGAACACCAGCCGGTCGACACCCGCCGCGACCATGCTCTCCAGGAGTGTCTCCAGCCCGGTCACGTTCTCCCGGTAATAGTGGAGCGGCCGCTCGACGGACTCGCCCACCTGCTTCTTCCCTGCGACGTGCACCACGCCTGTCACACCGTGGTCACGGATCGCGGCGTCGAGGCGCTGCCGGTCGAGCACGCTGCCGACCACCAGGGACACCCCGGCGGGAATCTTCTCTGCGCTTCCCGTCGACAAGTCGTCATACACGACTACCGACTGACCGCCCGCGAGCATCGCACGCACGACATGCGCCCCGATATATCCCGCCCCACCTGTAACCATCCAGGCCATTCGCGCGTCTCCCTGTACGAGGTCATACCGTCGGCTTCACTCTACGTGTGGGAAAAATGGAGTCGCGCAAATAGGACCAATCGGCACTATCGTTCAATATGCCCCCTCGTAGGGGAGGTGCCGGGACGGACACCTTCGGGTGAAGTCCCGGCCAACGCAGGGCCACAGCGAGCCAATGACGATCAATTACGCTGTCCGGGTACTTCGGCGCCATCCCGTCGTTCGACGGTACGAATCGGCGCCGTCACACGGACCCTCGACAGCTCTCTGGACTGGTGAAGGATGCCTCGACTGACACTCATCGCACCTGCCTACAACGTGCAGGGATACATTCGGGAGTGCATCGACTCCGTACTGCAGCAGGACTTCACCGACTTCGAGATCGTCGCTGTCGACGACTGCTCGCCGGACGGTTCCGGCGAGATCCTGGACGAGTTCGCCCGTCGCGACACCCGTGTGCGCGTCCTGCACCTCGGTGAGAATGTGGGCCTGGGCCGCGCCCGCAACGCCGGCATCGAACAGGCGACCGGTGACTATCTGCTGTTCCTGGACAGTGACGACACCCTTGCGCCCGGCGCCCTGGGCGCCATCGCCCGGCGGCTCGACGCGACAGACGATCCCGACGTCCTGATCTTCGACTACACGCGCACCTACTGGGACGGCCGGCGCCTGCCGAACCAGCGCGCCGACCTGCTCGCCGAGACCGGGCCCGCGGTCTTCTCGTTGGCGGACCGTCCCGAGCTGCTGGACCTGCTGCAGATCGTATGGAACAAGGCATACCGACGCGACTTCGTCACCCGGCACGGCTTCCAGTTCCCGCCCGGTTATTACGAGGACGCCCCCTGGACGTACTCCACCCTGATAACCGCGGACCGCCTGGCGGTGCTCGACCGCACGTGCGTCTTCTACCGGCAGCGACGCGAGGGCGGCAACATCCTCCGTACCGTCAGCCGCAAACACTTCGACGTCTTCGACCAGTACGACCGCATTTTCGCCTATCTGGAAAAGCACCCCGAGCTCGACCACTGGCGCACGGCGGTCTTCCGGAAGATGGCCGATCACTATCTGACCATCATGGAGAAGCCGGGCCGGCTGCCGCGCAACGCACGGTCCGAGTTCTTCCACCGGGCGTCCGCGGACTACAGACGCAGACTGCCGGACGGCTTCGTACGCCCCTCGGGCGGCCGCGGCTACAAGTACGCGCTGCTCGGCATGGGCTCCTATCCGGCGCTGGCCGCCGCCACCCGGGCCCGTCGGCTGCGCAACCGGTCCCGCCTTCGCAGCCGCGAACGCGTCATCCGCGCCAAACGCGCCGCCATGGGGATGTTCTACCAGTCCCAGCTGAGGCTGGGACTGGACGACAACCTGGCGGTGTTCTCCGCCTACTGGAGCCGCGGCTACTCCTGCAACCCCGCGGCCATCGACGCCGAACTGGCCCGTCTGGCCCCGCACATCCGCCGGGTATGGGCGGTCAGGACCGACCAGGTCGGCCGGGTGCCCAAGGGTGTCGAGGTGGCGGTCGTGGGCTCCCGTTCGTACTGGACGGCGGTGGCCCGCGCCAAGTACCTGGTCAACAACGTGAACTTCGCCAACGCGGTGGTCAAGCGCGAGGGCCAGATTCATCTGCAGACCCATCACGGCACGCCGTTGAAGACCATGGGGCTCGACCAGATGAACTTCCCGGCCTCCACCAGCATGGACTTCGAGGACCTGCTCAAGCGCTGTGACCGCTGGGACTACAGTCTCTCCTCCAACCGGTTCTCGACCACGGTGTGGGAGCGGGTGTATCCGTGCCGGTACACCTCCCTGGAGACCGGCTATCCGCGCAACGACGTCCTGATCAACTCAACTGCCGCCGATGTGGCAAGGGTTCGCCGGGAGCTCGGCCTGAAGGACGGCTCCAGCGTCTTCCTCTACATGCCGACCCACCGCGAGTACCAGAAGGACTTCACCCCGCGGCTCGACCTTCCACGGCTGGCCGATGAACTGGGCGAGGACGTCACCCTCCTGGTCCGAGGCCACTACTTCTACAAGCCGAACGGGCGGATGGCCGAGCTCCAGACCAGCGGTCGCATCATCGATGTCTCGGCGCACCAGTGTGTCGAGGACCTCTACCTCGCCTCGGACGCCCTGATCACCGACTACTCGTCAGCAATGTTCGACTATGCGAATCTTGATCGGCCGATCGTGATTTTCGCCGACGACTGGGACACCTACAAGGCGGTCCGCGGTACGTACTTCGACCTGATGGCCGAGCCTCCCGGCGCTGTTGCGACCAGCCAGGCGCAGCTCACCGAGATCCTCGGATCCGGCGAGTGGCAGAGCGAGGAGTCCGCCACCCTCCGCAGCCAGTTCCGCGAACGATACTGCGACTACGACGACGGTCACGCCGCGGAGCGTGTCGTCCGCAAAGTCTTCCTGGGCGAGGAGAGTCTTCTTCCCGTCGTGCCGCTTGCCGAACGCAAGCCGGCACCCTCCCCAGCTCAGGCGCTCGAACCGGTCGAGCGGGTCTGAACCGAAAGGAATCCTGAAAGACATGGCCCCTCGGCTCAGTGTCATCGTCCCCATCTACAACGTGGAGCGCTATCTCCCGGCCTGCCTCGACTCGCTGGCGTCGCAGACGCTGCGTGAGATCGAGGTCCTGATGGTGGACGACGGGTCCCCGGACGGCTCCGCGGCGATAGCCGCCGAATACGCGACCCGAGACCCGCGGTTCATCCTCATACGCAAGGAGAACGGCGGTCTCGGCGCAGCCCGCAACACGGGCATCTCGCACATATCTCCCGACGCAGAGTTCCTGACGTTCGTCGACAGCGACGACATCATCCCGCCGGACGCCTACCGGCTGATGACCGCGAGCCTCGACGAAAGCGGCTCCGACTTCGCCACCGGGAACGTCTTCCACCTCAAGGGCGAGAAGTCCTGGCAGGTGCCGCTGTTCAAGATGCTGGCGGGCGAGGCCCGCAAGCGGACCCACATCTCGAAGAACCCCAATCTCGTCGCCGACCGCATCGCCTGCAACAAGGTGTTCCGGCGCACCTTCTGGGAGAAGCACGGGTTCGCCTTCCCCGAGGGCATCCTGCACGAGGACATCCCCGTCGTCCTCCCCGCCCACTACCGGGCCGAAGCGATCGACATCATCGGTGAGCCGACGTACTTCTGGCGGCTGCGCGAGGGCGAGTCCGCCCCGTCGATCACCCAGCGCCGCCGGGAGCCCCAGGCGATCAGGGACCGGGTCACCGCGGTGAGCCTGGTCAGCGACTTCCTCTCCCAGCAGCAGGGCCCCGAGTTCGCCGAGTACAAGCGGCAGTACGACGACCGCGTGCTCCGCGACGACCTGCGGCTGTTCCTGCGCGTGCTGCCCGACGCGACTGCGGAGTTCCACGAGGCCTTTCTCGAGGCCGCCAACCGCTACCTCGACACGATCGACCCGCAGATCGTCATGGCCCTGCCCGCGGACCTGCGGGTGCAGTGGCTGCTCGTGCGCAAGCACGCCACGCCCGAGCTGATCGCGCTGCTGGCCTCGCAGCGCCGCAAGGAGCCCGTCGAGGTCTCCGGCGCCTTCCGTAAGTACGCCAGCTTCGCGCCGCTGGAGTCGAGCTCCGTCGAGCTGCCCAAGGCCGCGCTGCGCATCGACCAGGACCTGGACCTGCGCGCGCCGCTGCGCTCGGTCGAGTGGAGGAACGGCCGGCTGGTGCTGTCCGGCGACGCCTGGATCGACAAGATCGACATGTCGACGAGGCGCAGCAGCATCAAGGTCGTCCAGCTCAAGCGGGACAACTCGCGACGCCGGCTGTTCCTGCCCGCGAAGAACGTCCACCGCCCCGAGTGCACCACCAGCTCCGGTCAGAAGCGCTACAACTACGACTGGGCCGGCTGGGAGCTCGAACTCGACCCCGCCAAGTTCCGCAAGGGCGGCGCCTGGCAGGAGGGCCTGTGGCACGTCGGCATCAACGTCTACTCCTCGGGCCTGGTGCGGCGCAGCGGTGTGTGGGCGCGCGGCGGGGCGGCTGCCAACTTCCCGCCCTACCAGTGGCTCGACAAGGACTTCCGGCTGCTGCCCAGCGTCGAGCGCAGCGCGCTCAAGCTCCGCATCGAGAAGGTCCTCGCCCTCGTCACCGACCGCCGACTGGACGGCGACCAGCTGGAGATCCGGGGTGAGCTGCGGGTCACGCTGAAGCAGGGCGAGACGCTCGACCTGCGGCTGGCCAACCCCAAGAGCGGTGAGATCAAGAAGTTCCCGGCGACCGTGGAGCGGGCCGGTGACACCGCCACGTTCCGCGTGCGCGTACCCGTTGCCGAGGTGGCCCTGCTCGCCGCCGACGCGGTGGACGAGAAGGCCCAGCCCGATCGCCGGCTGTGGAGCACGGCCCTGCTCGCCACGGCCTCCGACGGCACGGAGCGCCAGTTCAGCAGTGTCGTCCGGGAGGGCCTGGCCGACCTCCGCCTCGACCTGCCGGAGAGCTTCGGCGACGAGGGCACCCATCAGGAGCTGGCCCTGGTCTCGGGCCACAACGGCTATCTGAAGATCATCGGCCGGGCGCGGCGTGCCGTGATCACCGACGTCTCCGAGCGCGACGGCCGGATCGTCGTCAGCGGCCGCACGAGCCCCCGGCTCGTCGGCGCCGAACTGGTCCTCAAGGCCCGCAGCCGCTTCGACGAACGCGTGGCGGCCGTCGAATGGGCCCCGTCCGGGACCTTCACCACCTCCTTCGACCCGTCGGTCATGGGAGGCTCCGGCCAGGTTCCGCTCAAGGCGGGACGGTGGAACCTCTTCCTGCGGTCCGAGGAGGAGAACGTCCCGGACGCGGCCTTCGTCATCGACCGGCTCGCCACCTCCCAGTTCCCGCTGCACACCGAACTGGGCGGCCGCCGCTACTGGTTCGAGCACCGCTGGGGCGACTTCCCGCAGCTCAACTGCCGTTCCGAGCTGAGCGACATGGAGCTCGGCCCGTACCGGCAGCTGCAGCTGCGCCGCGAGGTGTACGAGCTCGGCCGCGAGAAGCCGCTGCTCGACCAGGTCTTCTACCTGAGCTACAACGGCAAGCAATACTCCGACAGCCCCCGTGCCATCCACGAGGAGCTCCTGCGCCGCGGCAGTGACCTCAAGCACCTGTGGGCCGTCCGGGACGGGCAGGTCGTCCTGCCGCCGGCCACGGAGAAGGTCCGCATGTGGGGCCGCGAGTGGTTCGAGGCCCTGTCCAGGTCCCGGTACATCGTCACGAACGGGCACCTGCCCGAGTGGCTGGTGCGCCGCCCCGGCCAGGTGATCGTGCAGACCTGGCACGGCACGATGCTGAAGAAGATCGGCCATGACATCGAGACGCTCTACTTCGACCGCGAGTACCAGAACCGGCTGGCGCTCGAGGCGAACAACTGGAGCCTGCTCGTCTCGTCCAACCGGTTCAGCACGCCCATCCTGAAGCGCGCCTTCTCGTACGACGGCGAAATCTTCGAAGCCGGCTACCCGCGCAACGACTACCTCTACTCCCCCGACCGGGAGAAGATCGTCGAGCAGGTCAAGGCGAAGCTCGGTCTGCCCGCCGGGAAGAAGGTCGTCCTCTACGCGCCGACCTGGCGCGACGACCAGTCACACAGCGCGGGCCAGTACCTGTTCGACCTACGGCTGGATCTGGAGGACGCGCGCCGCCGGCTCGGTGACGACCACGTGCTGCTGATCCGCCGTCACTCCAACGTGGTCGATGCCGTGCCGGGGGCCGGGAACGGCTTCGTCTGGGACGTCTCCGAGTACCCGGACATCGCCGATCTGTATCTGGCCGCCGACATCATGATCACCGACTACTCGTCCGTGATGTTCGACTACGCCCACCTCAAGCGGCCGATGCTCTTCTTCACGTACGACCTGGAGCACTACCGCGACACCCTGCGAGGGTTCTACTTCGACTTCGAGAAGGACTCGCCCGGCCCGCTGATCCGCACCTCCGGTGAGCTGATCGATTCCATCCGGAACATCGACAGCGTCTGGCCCGAGTACCGCGAGCGCTTCGACCGCTTCCACCACCTGTTCTGCGACCTGGACGACGGCCGGGCCTCGCAGCGCGTCGTGGACCGCATGATGGAGCAGCCCGCAGAGCTCTCCGACGGGAACTAGCCACACGCAGAAGGGCGGGCCCGCGGAGAAGATCTCCGCGGGCCCGCCCTTCTGTCCCCTGTCCGTGCCGTCCTACGGCTGTACGTCCACCGTCTTGAAGGCGAGTTGCGACAGAGCCGTGAAGTACGGCCTGATCTCGATCCTGGTGACCGGAAGCGGCACGGGCTTGCCACCGTTCAGCGCCCTGGTCACCCGGCGCCGCACCTTGGCCGGCAGTGTCGTACTGGGCTCGGGCAGTACCCGGATCACCGGACGGGGGAAGGTGAACACCCCGATCGGTTGCAGCACGTCGGTGGCCAGCTTGCCGACCTGGACCCGGTCCGCCTCCTCCGCGGGCCGCAGCCACATGTCCCAGATCTGCTCGGGTCCCTCGTGCGCACGCACCAGCGCGGCACAGTCGACCCGGGCGGTGATCCGGCGGCCCTCCACGGCCGCCACCGGGAAGGTCATCACCCTTTCCTTGTCCTTGCGGAGCACGGCCTCCAGGACGGCTCCCCGGCCGAGCTCCACACCCCAGCCGACCGCTTCCATCTCGATGGTCTCGGTGCTGACCGCCAGCGCGTCGATCTCCACATGGGCGTCGCGCACCACGCTGCGGATCCGGAGGCGGTCCATCTCGCCCCGGTGCGGCAGCAGCAGCTCCAGGGCCGGGGCGCCGTCCTCCCGGGGCAACGGCACATTGAACACATCACGTAAGTCGCAGCCGTAACCGTCCACCGTCAGCGGCACCTCGATGCCCGCCGGAGTACGTACCGACAGCTCCCAGATCCCCTCGGGCAGTCCGCCGCGCCACGGCACCACTGCGGTGCCCCCGGGTTCGATCGCGAACCGCCGCTCCTGGTCCGGCCTGCCGACCAGACGGCAGGCGATCTCGGCGCCGTGCGCCTCCGGTGGCAGCGCGCCGACCTCGATCCGGACCGATCCCTCCGGGTCCACCTGTGCGCCGGCCGTCGTCAGCAGTGCCCGCCGGGCGAACGCGTCGTGCAGGATCGCCTCGAAGCGCTCGCAGCTCGCGGGCTCGTGGAAACGCACGGCGTTGCGTACCGCGGCCTCGCCCATCAGCTTGCGGCGCTCGTCGTTCTCGACCAGTTCGAGGACGGCCTCGGCCATGGCGTCGCTGTTGCCGCACGGGACGAGGAGACCGTCCTCGCCGTGGGTGATGATGTTGCGCGGTCCATGGTCGGCGTCGGTGCTGACCACAGGCAGACCGGCGGCCATCGCCTCGACGATCACATTGCCGAACGCCTCCCGCTTGGACGGGAGCACGAAGATCGAACCCTTGCTGAATTCCGGGGCGACCGGGGCGACCGGTCCCATCAGCGCCACGGTGTTGTGCAGGCCGAGGTTCTCGATCTGCTTGCGCAGATCGGCCTTCTCCGTTCCTTCGCCGTAGATGCGCAGCCGCCAGTCGGGATGCTTGCGTACGACGGTGGCGAAGGCTTCGACGACCGCCACGAAGTTCTTGTTCTCCTTGAGGAGACCCGCCGCGATGATGACCTTGTTGGTGCTCTTGGACTGCACCGGTGCGGCGGGCACGCAGTTCGGCATGACGGCCAGCCGGTTACGGACGCCGGGCACCTGCTTGCCGATGCTCTCGGCCTCTTCGGGCGTGGGAGCGGTGAGCGCGTCCAGCGAGTGGTACGCCTTGAACAGCCGGCCCTGGTAGTACTTCGCGTAGATCGAGGGCATCGAGTGCTCCTGCGTGACCCGCAGGTAGTCACCCTCGGCGTACGAGAGCATGATCGTGTTCCGCGGGCTGGAGCTCACCACCACATCGGAGTCGGTGGTCGCGAGGAATTCCAGCAGCCGCAGCTCGGCCAGCCTGCTGACCACCGGCTTCTTCTCTGCCGGGTCGACCGGGTAGACCTTCGGGAAGACCCCGATCAACGGGTGCTCCAGGTCGGAGGCGGGGGAATGCCCCCGCAGGTCGGTGAGAACGCGCACGGAGACCCGCGGGTCGAGCGGGAAGTACGACTTGTCCCGCACCTTGCGCAGGGCCACGATCTCCACCCCGTGCCGGGAGGCGAGCGCGCCCGCAAGGTTCTGCGTCGCGCTGACCACCCCGCCCATATGGCACAGGTCACGTACCAGGAATGAAATCTTCACCAGCGTCTTTCGGCCGGGCCGCAGCTCGCAGCAATCCCCGGGCAGCCTCGCGCGAGTGTCATCACGCTCCCCCTACCCCCTCAGTCGGCGCGAGGGCAGGCTTCTGTCCTCGCATGAGGTAGACACACAGAAGCACCAAAAGGCTGCGCACCGGGCGAAAGTTTATCCAATCTTTGGACAAAACCTACCATTTACCGTGATCCCGTACGGAATCAGCCCACATATTCGAACAACAGGCCGTCCGGCAAGGAGTAGGAGAGCCGGCCGGAGAGTCTCCCGGAACGGTCGAGGGGCCTGTCCCCGGACCAGAGATTTCTCTGGTCCGGGGACAGGCCCCTCGGCATCCCGCGCTACGCGAACGGGTCGAACTCCTGGTATTCCTTGCTGGCTTCGTCCCGCTCCGACTCACGGTCGCGACGGCGCTGCGCGGCCGGACGCGGCGCTTCGAGACGGTGGTCCTCGCCACGACGCCCGAGCATCTCCGCACCCGCCGCCACGGTCGGCTCCCAGTCGAAGACGACCGCGTTGTCCTCGGCGCCGATGGCCACACCGTCGCCCGCCCGGGCGCCGGCCTTCATCAGCTCGCCCTCGACACCGAGACGGTTGAGACGGTCCGCCAGATAGCCGACGGCCTCGTCGTTGTTGAAGTCGGTCTGCCGCACCCAGCGCTCCGGCTTCTCGCCGCGCACCCGGTAGATGCCGTCCTCCTCCAGCGTGACGGTGAAGCCCGCGTCGTCCACGGCCTTCGGACGGATGACGATGCGGGTCGCCTCCTCCACTGGCTTGGCGGCACGCGCCTCGGCGATCACACCGGCGAGCGCGTAGGAGAGCTCCTTGAGACCGGTACGGGCGACGGCGGACACCTCGAAGACGCGGTAGCCGCGCTCCTCCAGTTCCGGCCGGATCAAGTCGGCGAGGTCCTGACCGTCCGGAATGTCGATCTTGTTGAGGACGACGATGCGGGGCCGGTCGTCAAGACCGCCGTACTGCTTCAGCTCCTCCTCGATCATGTCGAGGTCGGAGACCGGGTCGCGGTCGGACTCCAGCGTCGCCGTGTCCAGCACGTGTACGAGGACCGAGCAGCGCTCGACGTGCCGCAGGAACTCCAGACCGAGGCCCCTGCCCTGGCTGGCGCCCGGGATCAGGCCCGGGACGTCGGCGATGGTGTAGACGGTGCTGCCCGCGGTGACCACGCCCAGGTTCGGGACGAGCGTGGTGAACGGGTAGTCGGCGATCTTCGGCTTGGCCGCGGACAGGACCGAGATCAGCGAGGACTTGCCGGCGCTCGGGTAACCCACCAGAGCCACGTCAGCAACGGTCTTGAGCTCCAGGACGATGTCCCGGGACTCGCCCGGCTCGCCGAGCAGCGCGAAGCCGGGGGCCTTGCGGCGGGCGGAGGCGAGTGCCGCGTTGCCGAGGCCTCCGCGGCCGCCCTGGCCGGCCACGAACGTGGTGCCCTGACCGACCAGGTCGGCCAGCACGTTGCCGTTCCTGTCGAGCACGACCGTGCCGTCGGGGACCGGCAGGACGAGGTCCTGGCCCTCCTTGCCGGTGCGGTTGTCGCCCGCGCCGGGCTGGCCGTTGGTGGCCTTGCGGTGCGGACTGTGGTGGTAGTCGAGGAGCGTGGTGATGTCCTGGTCGACGACCAGGGTCACATCGCCGCCACGGCCGCCGTTGCCGCCGTCCGGGCCGCCGAGCGGCTTGAACTTCTCACGGTGAACGGAGGCACAGCCGTGGCCTCCGTTACCCGCGGCGACATGCAGCTCGACGCGGTCCACGAAGGTGGTCATGGTTGGAACCTCCAGTTACATACATGCAGAAATGTTTCAAGCTCATGCTGTCTCTCTTAGGAGAAACACGCGAAAGGCGGACCCGCTTCCCATACGGGAAGTGAGGTCCGCCTCCGCAGAAACCGCTCGACGAGCGCCGAAATTACTCGGCGATCGGAACGATGTTCACGACCTTGCGGCCACGGTGGGTGCCGAACTCGACCGCACCAGCGGCGAGCGCGAACAGCGTGTCGTCGCCGCCACGGCCGACGCCCGTGCCCGGGTGGAAGTGGGTGCCGCGCTGGCGGACCAGGATCTCACCGGCGTTGACGGCCTGGCCGCCGAAGCGCTTGACGCCGAGCCGCTGAGCGTTGGAATCGCGCCCGTTCCGGGTGGACGATGCGCCCTTCTTGTGTGCCATCTTTTCTCAGTCCCTTACTTCGCAGCCGCGGGGATACCGGTGACCTTGATCGCCGTGTACTGCTGGCGGTGACCCTGGCGACGGCGGTAGCCGGTCTTGTTCTTGTAGCGAAGGATGTCGATCTTCGCGCCCTTGTGGTGGTCCACGATCTCGGCCTGAACCTTGATCCCGGCCAGCACCCACGGGTCGCTGGTCACGGCGTCGCCGTCGACCACGAGCAGGGTCGAGAGCTCGACCGTGTCACCAACCTGGGCAGTGGGAATCTTGTCAACCTCAACGATGTCACCGACAGCAACCTTGTGCTGGCGGCCACCGCTGCGCACGATGGCGTACACGCGGATCTCACTCTCGCTCGGAACGGAATCCCCTGATGCCAGCCGCTCACACGGGTCCGAAGACCCGCGACGATCCGGATTGGACGAGCGGCCTCTCCCGTACGAGCGGGAGGTCAGTGCTCAGAGGTGTGGCGAACAAACGCCGACGGTCAAGGCTACGGGGCCTTGGACAGCCGGTCAAACCGGGCCCCTGATTCAGGCCTCGACAGCCTTCACGTACTCGTCGTAGGCATCCCGGATCCCGTCCGCGGACAGGTTCAGGTGCTCCAAGATCGTGTAGCGCCCCGGCCTGGTCCGAGGAGCGAATTCGACCACCGAGACGAACTCGTCCGCGGTGAAGCCGATCTCCTCGGCCAGCACGGGCAGGCCGTGGCCGCGCAGTGTCCGGGCCATCTGCACGGACTCCTCGCGGGCACCGCGCAGATGCATCGCGAACGCCGCGCCCAGACCGCACTGCTCGCCGTGGCTGGCGGCACGCTGAGGGAAGAGCAGATCGAAGGCGTGGTTGATCTCGTGGCACGCGCCGGAAGCGGGGCGGCTGTCGCCCGCGACCGACATCGAGATACCGGTGATCACCAGCCCTTCGGCCAGCACCTGCAGGAAGCTGTCGTCCCCGATGCCGCCGGGGTGGCGCAGCACCGCCTCACCAGCCTGGCGGGCCATCGCGGCAGCGAGGCCGTCGATGTCCTCGCCCTTGACCTCATGGGCGAGCTCCCAGTCCGCGACCGCGGAGATGTTGGACAGCGCGTCGCCGATCCCGGAGCGCACGAACCGGGCCGGGGCCTCGCGGATGATGTCGAGGTCGATCAGGACCGCGATCGGGTTCGGGACACCGTACGAGCCACGGCCCGCGTCGTTGTCCAGTGTGGCGACCGGCGAGCAGAGACCGTCGTGGGAGAGGTTCGTCGCCACCGCGACCAGCGGCAGCCCGACACGCGCCGCGGCGAACTTCGCACAGTCGATGATCTTTCCGCCGCCGAGGCCGACCACGGCGTCGTAACGCCCGGACTTCATGGCCTCGGCGAGCTTGATCGCGTCCCCGAGGGAGCCGCCGCCGACCTCGAACCAGGAAGCACTCGGCAGGCTCGACGAGAGCCGCTCGCGCAGCGCCTGACCGGACCCTGCGCTGATCGCGACCGCCAGCTTGCCCGAGCTGGAGATCCTCTGGTCCGCGAGGACGCTCGCGAGATCGGCCAGGGCACCCGCGCGGATATCGACGACGATCGGCGCCGGTATGAGGCGGGTCAGTACTGGCACGCGATCCTCCTGCCCTTGGCGAGGTCCTCGTGGTTGTCGATCTCGACCCACTGGATGTCGCCGATCGACGCCACGTCGACCTTGAAGCCGCGGTTGACGAGCTCCTGGTAGCCGTCCTCGTAGTACAGGTCCGGGTCGCGCTCGAAGGTCGTCCGCAGCGCGTCCGCGAGCTCGTCGGCCGCATCGCCCTCGATGAGGGTGACACCGATGTACTCGCCCGTCGCGTCCGCCGGGTCCATCAGCTTGGTGATCCGCTGGACGCCCTTCTCGGGGTCCACGACGACCTTCATCTCCTCGTCGGCGAGCTGCTTCACCGTGTCGAGGGCAAGGATGATCCGCTTGCCGTCACCGCGTGCGGCCAGCAGCGTCTTCTCGACGGAGACCGGGTGCACGGTGTCGCCGTTGGCGAGGATCACGCTGTGCTTGATCGAGTCGCGGCCGCACCAGAGGGAGTACGCGTTGTTCCACTCCTCGGCCTTGTCGTTGTCGATCAGCGTGATCGTGACGCCGTACTTGGCCTCAAGAGCCTCCTTGCGGGCGTACACGGCCTCCTTGCGGTAACCCACGATGATCGCGACCTCGGTCAGCCCCACCTCGGCGAAGTTGCCCAGCGTCAGATCGATGACGGTGAGGCTCTCCTCGTCACCCTCGGGGCCTACCGGCACCAGGGCCTTGGGAAGGGTGTCGGTGTACGGGCGCAGACGCCGTCCGGCACCGGCTGCGAGTATCAGGCCGATCATGAAGGTTCTCCTTGCTTCCTGGGTCGTGCTCTACGAGTTCATTGTCCGGTCGCGGCGCGTCCGACGACGGCCCGAGGACAGTTGCCTGGGTCACGTGAGCGAAGCCGCCCCGGCCGGGTCCGGTCCCGCGCAGTCTCCGAGGACCGGGCGGGTGCGGCAGGTGCAGCGGACGCATCCGGACCGGCCACTCGTACGGGCCGGTCCGGATGCGTCCGCTGCTGCAGAGGTCGGGCCTGGTCGGGCCCGACCTCTGAAAGCCCTGCGGCGACTACTGCTCCGCCGCCGCCGTCTTCTTCGCCGCCGCCTTCTTGGCCGTCGTCTTCTTCGCGACGGTCTTTTTGGCAGCCGTCTTCTTGGTGGCTGCCTTCTTGGCGGTGGCCTTCTTGGCGGTCTTGCGGGCCGTCTTCTTCGCCGGGGCCTCGGCCTCCGCGGTCTCCGCGGCTTCCGGGGCAACGGCGGTGGCGTCGGCCGGGGCCGGTGCGGCCTCGGGCTTCGGCTCGGTGGAGCCCGTCACCACGACGACCTCCGCACCGTCCGCACCTGCGGGCGAGCCCGCGGGGGCGGTGACCTTGCGGGTCACCCGGCGCCGGGCACGCGGCGGGGCGGCCACCTCCTCGGGTGCGGCCTCGGCCACCGGGGCCTCGACCACCACGGCCTCGGCAGCAACCACGTCCGCTACGGGCAGCGGCGCCTCGACCGGCTCGGCCGCGGCCGGCGAGCCCGCCGGAGCAGTCGCCTTGCGGGTCGCCCGACGGCGCGTACGGCCCTGCGGAGCCTCGGCCACCGGGGCCTCGACGACCGGCACGGGCTCGGTCACCGGCTCCGGCTCCACGACCGGGGTGGGCTCGGGCGCCGTCCTCGGGGCGCCGGCCGGGGCCGTTGCCTTGCGGGTCGCGCGCCGACGGCCACGGCCGCGCGAAGCGGCCGCCTCGGCCTCGGCCGGGCTGCTGTACAGCTCCTCGTCCGGTACGAATTCCGGCTCGGGAAGTGCCACCGGAACGGCGACCTCGGCAGCCACCTCGGCCTCGGTCTCCACCTCGGCCTCCACGTGCTCGTGCTCGTGCTCGTGCTCGACGAGAGCCTCGGGCTGCTCACCGGCGCCACCGCGGCCGCGCTTCTTCGCACGCTTGCCGTTGCCGCCGCCCCCGACCGTCGTCGGCTGCTCCATGTGCACGATCACGCCGCGCCCGTTGCAGTGGACACAGGTCTCGGAGAAGGACTCCAGCAGACCCTGGCCCACCCGCTTGCGGGTCATCTGGACCAGGCCCAGCGAGGTGACCTCGGCGACCTGGTGCTTCGTACGGTCGCGACCCAGGCACTCCAGCAGACGCCGCAGCACCAGATCCCGGTTGGACTCCAGGACCATGTCGATGAAGTCGATGACGACGATGCCGCCGAGGTCGCGCAGCCGCAGCTGGCGCACGATCTCCTCGGCCGCCTCCAGGTTGTTCCTGGTGACGGTCTCCTCGAGGTTGCCGCCCTGACCGGTGAACTTGCCGGTGTTGACGTCGACGACGACCATCGCCTCGGTCTTGTCGATCACCAGCGAGCCGCCGCTGGGCAGCCAGACCTTGCGGTCCAGCGCCTTCATCAACTGCTCGTCGATCCGGTAGGTCGCGAAGATGTCGACCTCGGAGGTCCACCTCGACAGACGGTCCGTCAGGTCGGGGGCAACGTGTGCGACGTAACCGTGGATGGTCTCCCACGCGTCGTCACCGCTGACGATGACCTTCGAGAAGTCCTCGTTGAAGATGTCGCGGACGACTCGGACCGTCATGTCCGGCTCGCCGTAGAGCAGCGTCGGCGCGTTGGCGCTGCCGTTGCTCTTCGACTTCTTCTGGATGTCCTCCCACTGCTGCTGCAGCCGCTCGACATCGCGGCGCAGCTCGTCCTCGCTCGCACCCTCGGCGGCGGTGCGCACGATGACGCCCGCGTCCTCGGGGACGATCTTCTTGAGGATGGTCTTCAGCCGGGCGCGCTCCGTGTCGGGCAGCTTGCGGCTGATACCGGTCATCGAGCCCTCGGGCACATAGACCAGGTAACGGCCGGGCAGCGAGACCTGGCTGGTCAGGCGGGCGCCCTTGTGGCCGATCGGGTCCTTCGTCACCTGGACGAGGACGGACTGGCCGGACTTCAGCGCGGTCTCGATCCGACGCGGCCCATGGGCCATGCCGAGCGCCTCGAAGTTGACCTCACCGGCGTACAGGACGGCGTTGCGGCCCTTGCCGATGTCGACGAAGGCAGCCTCCATGGACGGCAGTACGTTCTGCACCTTGCCCAGGTAGACGTTGCCGACGTAGCTGGTGGCCTGCTCCTTGTTGACGTAGTGCTCGACGAGCACGTTGTCCTCGAGGACGCCGATCTGGGTGCGCTCGCCGTTCTGACGGACGACCATCACGCGCTCGACGGCCTCGCGGCGGGCCAGGAACTCCGCCTCCGTGATGATCGGGACGCGCCGGCGGCCCTGCTCACGGCCTTCGCGGCGACGCTGCTTCTTCGCCTCCATACGGGTCGAGCCCTTGATGGACTGGACCTCGTCGAAGCCGGTGCCGGGCTCGCGCTCGGCTTCCTTCTTCCGGGGCTCACGGACCTTGACGACCGTACGCTCCGGGTCGTCCGTACCGGCTTCGGCCTCGGGCGAGGCGTCACCGCTGCGACGACGGCGACGACGGCGGCGACGGCTGCTGCTGGAGCCGGAAGCGGTCAGTTCGTGGTCCTCTTCTTCCTCCTCCTCGTCGGCCTCGTGCTCGTCCTCGGACGTGTCGGCGGCGTGCTGCTCCGCGGCTTCTTCGCCCTCGGTCGGCTCACCGCGGCGACGGCGACGGCCACCGCGACGACGACGGCGCGAGGGCCGGTCCCCGTACTCGTCCGACTCCTCGCCCTCGTGCTCGGCCTCGCCTTCGGCCTCCAGCTCGTGCTCGTCCTCGACCGGCTCCTCGACCGGGGCGGCGGGCGCGGGCGTCCGCTCGTCGGCGGGCTCGGTCTCGGCGGCCTCGCCGCGACGGCGGCGACGCCGACGCGAGCCGCCCTGCGGCGCGGCCTCGGCGACGGGGGCCGCCTCGGCAGCAGCCTCCTCGGTCACGGCGGTCTCCTCGACCGTCTCGATCTCTTCCTCGGCCTCGTCGTAACGCGAGGGGGTGCCGGCGGCCGCGGCCGCGGCTGCGGCGGTCTCCGGGGTCTGGAACATCGGCTCGGCGAAGACCGGCGCCTGGAAGACGGCCACGGCCGGGCGCGCCGCGCGACGGCTCTTACGGGCGGGCTCCTCGACCTTTCCGGTGAACTCCGGCCTGCCCGCGGCGGCGGTGGCCCGACGGCGCTGACGGCCACGCGGCGCGGCGCTCTCGGCCGCCTCCTCGGGCTCGGCGGCCGGCTCCTCGGCGGCAGCGGCCTCGACCGGGGTCTCGGTGACGATCTCGGCAGGGGCAACGGCCTCGGCGGTCTGCGGCGCACCCGCCGGAGCGGTCGCCTTACGGACCGCCCGACGACGGCCGCGCGGGGCCTCCGGCTCAGCGGCCTCGGCGACCGGTGCGGCCTCCACGGTCTCATCGGTCCCGGTGTCGGCCGACGTGGTCTGCGGCGTACCGGCCGGAGCGGATGCCCGGCGGCGGGTACGGCGGGGCGCCTCGGCCACGACGGGCTCGGCGACGGCGGGCGGCTCGGGCGCCTCGGTCTCGACGGCCGGGGTGGGCTCGACGACCTCCACGGCCTCGGCGGCCGGCGGAGCACCTGCCGGAGCGGTGGCCTTCCGGGACGCCCGGCGACGCACACGCGGCGCCTCAGCGGTCTCAGGGGTCTCTTCGACCGGGGCGGCCTCGGTCTCGGCGACCTCGGCGGTCTTCTCGGCCTTCGGCGTACCCGCCGGAGCGGTCGCCTTACGGGTCGCACGGCGACGCACACGCGGCGCCTCAGCGGCCTCAGGGGTCTCTTCGACCGGGGCGGGCTCCGCAGTCTCTGCGGGGGCAGCGCTCGTGGAGGTCTCCACGAGCTCGGCGGCCTCCGGCGCACCCGCGGGGGCGGTCGCCTTGCGGACCGCACGGCGACGAGTACGCGCCGGCGGTGCGGCCTCCGCCTCGTCGGCGGCGACGGTGGTGTCGGACACTGCGGCGTCAACGGCCGGTATGGCCGGCGCCGCAGCCTCCGAGCCGGCGGCGCCCGACGGCGGGCCGGCCGGGCGGGAAGCGGCACGGCGCCTGCGGCGCGGCGGCAGCTTGTCCCCGGGGGTGTTGTTCCCTTCGGCGTTCCCGGTCGTGCCGGGCTCGTTCGGTTCGAGCATGCGGGCGGTTCTCCCGTCACGCTCCCGGGCGCCACGCCTGATTCCGGTCCGGCACGGTCCGCATGGAAAACGCGGTACCGCCGTCCGGGGCGCGGGCGCCGCACGGGAGCTGAATGTCTGGCTCGCCGGTTCCGTACGCGATGTACGCACGGCCTGGCGAAAGTCTTATGGGTCAGCGCGCGGCCCGACCCAGGTGGCTCCCGAGTCCGAGGACTGCGCTACAACGACCGCCTTACGCGGAACCTGCACCTTCCGGCGCCGTCGCGACGGCGGTCCCGGTGGCCGTGGGTAGCACGGTCGGGGCTGCCTCGCGGTCGGGCGCGAGCGGGTCGGTCACCGTGCCGGACTCCTCGTCGAAGAGCCCCTGCGCCAGCCTGGTCACCGCTGCGGGGACCGGCGGCGCCAGGTCGGCCACAACGCGGAGACCGGACAGGACGTCGTCAGGTCGCACGGCAGGTGTCACGTGCCGAACAACCAGCCGCAGTATCGCACAGGGCTTGTCCCCCGGCCTATCAGCCTGCGGATCGACGGCTTCCAGGTCCGCGACAGCGGCGCGGGCGTCGAAGGTCCTCATGCCGTTCTTCGTGCGGCGCTGGACCTCGACGCTCTCGGCGCCGAGGAAACCGGCGACGGCCTTCTCGGCGTCCTCGAACGGGACCCCGTCGAGCCGCATCTCCCAGACGGAGGCAGTCAGCCGATCGGCGAGACCCGAGGTGCGGGCCTCCACGGCGTCGGTGATGTCGAGGCCGTCCGGGAGCGACGCGTCGAGCAGGTCGCGCAACGTGTCGGGATCCCGACGTTCGGCGAGGGCGATCTCCAGGAACTCGGCCTCGCTGCCCGTGCCGGTGGGTGCGGCATTGGCGTACGACACCTTGGGATGCGGGGTGAACCCCGCCGAGTAGGCCATGGGCACCTCGGCGCGGCGCAGCGCCCGCTCGAAGGCGCGCTGGAAGTCGCGGTGGCTGGTGAACCGGAGGCGGCCGCGCTTGGTGTAGCGCAGTCGGATGCGCTGCACTGCCGGTGCGGGCGGCGGGCCTTCGGGCTGTCGCTTGCCCAGTGGTTCTTCTCCTCGGTGCGGAGCGGACGCGGTGGCACGCCGCCCTCGAAATACGGGTGGCCCGGGGGTGTCCGGTCCGGCTCACCCCTGCTTTCGCAGGGAGATCTCTGGTTCGGGCGCCGCGCTGGGCACAGTCGTTGTACTACCCAGAGTACGCGCAAGGGGGGCCACCGGTTCCCGGGGCTCGGGGACCGGGCCCCGGCCGACCAGCGCCCGCCATGCGTCGCGGCGGGCCTGGCGCACTGTCTCGCGTGCGGTGCGCAGAGCGCCGCGGGCCGCGCGTCCCGCCTCGACGGCGGCGCGTGCGGCCGGAGCCCAGACCATGTCGCGTACGAAGTGTCCGACGGGTGTGCACACCGTCCGGTAGGTCCAGGCCACCGGGGCACCGATGAAATACCACGCCAGCCGGGCGAGAGCGCGGCCTACGGCCCGCGAGACGTATCCGGCGATGCGCCAGGCGACACCGATCGCGGCGGCCATCTCCCGGGCGACCGGGGCGAGGACCCGCCGCCGGATCCACCCCACGGGGGTGACGAGGACCGTCACGACCAGCCAGGCGACGGCTGCGCCCAGCCCCCGGACCGCCGCGACGAGGCCGCGCGCCACCACGCCGGCCAGCCAGGCGATGCCGTGGCCGAGCGGGGTGAGCAGTTCCCGGTACGTCCAGGCCAGCGGCGCGACGATCAGGTACTCCGCGAGCCGGCCGAGGGTGAGCGCGAGCGGGACCAGGACGTACCGCCACACGCCGACCACCGGCCACACGAAGAGAGCGGTGAGCAGCCGGCCGATCGCGGTGGCGACGCCCCGTCCGGCGGGGACGAGCAGTACGCGGTACACCCGGCGCAGCCCGTGCCCGACCGGGGTGAGGACCGACGCGTAGAGCCACACCGCCGGTGCGACGATGCCGTACCGGACCACGGGCACGACCACATGCCGCCACAGCGCCACCCACGGCCACACGAAGACGGCCGCGCCCAGCCACCGCAGTCCGTGCCCCAGCGGGGTGAGGACCGACTCGTACAGCCGGACCAGCGGGATCACCACGAGGACCCGGCACAGCCACGCCAGCGCCCGGCCCACGGGGCGCAGCAGCATCCGGTCGGCGGCGCGGGAGGTGGCGACGAGCGCGTCCCAGGCCATCCGTACGGGCAGGACGATCACGAGCACCACGATCCGTACCGGAATCCTGATGAGCGTGGTCAGACAGCCGTCGCCGGACTCGTAGTGCGCAGGCGCCTGATGGTTGCCGTACGCGCGGGGCTGATTCTCCTGGTCCATGCCGGACAGGACGCGAGGACCCGGCCCAGGGTTTCCCGGGCCGGGTCTTCGTCATCGAGCTGTCACCCGAACCGTGCCGTCCGGGGATACCCGGATGTGGGTGTCATCGGGAGCCACTGGCCGACGGCGACCGAGTGTCTCGCTCGCCTCAGTGCACGTGCCCGCTGGGAGCAGGCGCGGCGTTCTTGACCGCCAGCGGCAGCAACTTCTTGCCGGTCGGCCCGATTTGGATGGACGTATCCATCTGCGGACACACGCCGCAGTCGAAGCACGGGGTCCAGCGGCAGTCCTCGACCTCGGTCTCGTCGAGCGAGTCCTGCCAGTCCTCCCAGAGCCAGTCCTTGTCGAGACCGGAGTCCAGGTGGTCCCAGGGCAGGACCTCCTCGTAGGTGCGCTCACGGGTGGTGTACCAGTCGACGTCCACCCCGAACCCGGGGAGCGTCTTCTCGGCACACGCCATCCAGCGGTCGTACGAGAAGTGCTCGCGCCAGCCGTCGAAGCGGCCGCCGGCCTCGTAGACCGCGCGGATGACGGAACCGATGCGGCGGTCGCCGCGCGAGAGCAGGCCCTCGACGATGCCGGGCTTGCCGTCGTGGTAGCGGAAGCCGATCGAGCGGCCGTACTTCTTGTCGCCGCGAATCTTGTCGCGCAGCTTCTCCAGACGGGCGTCGGTCTCCTCGGCACTGAGCTGCGGGGCCCACTGGAACGGGGTGTGCGGCTTGGGTACGAAGCCACCGATGGAGACGGTGCAGCGGATGTCGTTCTGCCCGGAGACCTCGCGGCCCTTGGCGATCACGTTGACCGCCATGTCGCCGATCTGGAGGACGTCCTCGTCGGTCTCGGTGGGCAGGCCGCACATGAAGTACAGCTTCACCTGGCGCCAGCCGTTGCCGTACGCGGTGGCGACGGTCCGGATGAGGTCCTCTTCCGAGACCATCTTGTTGATGACCTTGCGCATGCGCTCGGAGCCGCCCTCGGGGGCGAACGTGAGGCCCGAGCGGCGGCCGTTGCGGGTCAGCTCGTTGGCCAGGTCCACGTTGAACGCGTCGACGCGGGTGGAGGGCAGCGAGAGGCCGATCTTGTCCTCGGTGTACCGGTCGGCGAGGCCCTTCGCGATGTCGCCGATCTCACTGTGGTCCGCGGAGGACAGGGACAGCAGGCCGACCTCCTCGAAGCCGGTCGCCTTGAGACCCTTCTCGACCATTTCGCCGATGCCGGTGATGCTTCGTTCCCGCACGGGGCGCGTGATCATGCCGGCCTGGCAGAAACGGCAGCCGCGGGTGCAGCCGCGGAAGATCTCGACGGACATCCGCTCGTGGACGGTCTCGGCGAGGGGGACGAGGGGCTGCTTCGGGTACGGCCACTCGTCGAGGTCCATCACGGTGTGCTTGGAGACCCGCCACGGCACGCCCGACTTGTTCGGCACGACGCGGCCGATGCGGCCGTCCGGGAGGTACTCGACGTCGTAGAACCTCGGCACGTAGACGCCACCGGTCTTCGCAAGCCGGAACAGCACCTCCTCGCGCCCACCGGGACGGCCTTCGGCCTTCCAGCCGCGGATGATCTCGGTGATCTCCAGGACCGCCTGCTCGCCGTCGCCGATGACCGCGCAGTCGATGAACTCCGCGATCGGCTCGGGGTTGAAGGCGGCGTGGCCGCCCGCGAGCACGATCGGGTCGTCGAGGCCGCGGTCCCGGGCGTCCAGGGGGATGCCCGCGAGGTCCAGGGCGGTGAGCATGTTGGTGTAGCCGAGCTCGGTGGAGAAGCTCAGCCCGAAGACGTCGAACGCCTTCACCGGGCGGTGGCTGTCCACGGTGAACTGCGGGACCTTGTGCTCGCGCATCAGCTCTTCGAGGTCCGGCCAGACGCTGTACGTGCGCTCGGCCATGACGCCGTCGCGCTCGTTGAGTACCTCGTAAAGGATCATGACGCCCTGGTTGGGCAGTCCGACCTCGTACGCGTCCGGGTACATCAGAGCCCAGCGGACGTCACACTCGTCCCACGGCTTGACGGTGGAGTTCAGCTCACCGCCGACGTACTGGATGGGCTTCTGCACATGCGGGAGCAGAGCTTCGAGCTGTGGGAAGACCGATTCGACAGACATCGCGAACTTTCGAGAGCCGGCAGGGGTGACCATCCAGCGTACCCCGGTGCTCAGCCTTCCAGCGCCGCCCGCAATTTCGGCCGGGACGCCCGTTCCCACACCTCGGGAAGCTCCTGTTCGCGGGCGGCGGCGGTCGCCTCCTCGTGCCCGTACAGCAGTCCCCAGGTGAATGCGGTCTCCCCCGCGGCGTGCGCCTGGGCGGCCAGTGTGCGCAGGGCGTCGCGGGCGACGACGCTGTCCTGGTGGTCGCCGAGCACGGTCTGTACGGCCTTCATCCGCCGGGCGAACTTCTTGGCGGGGCGGCCCAGCGCGACGGTCGCCGCCTCCCCCGCGTACCGGGCGCGTTTCGCCGCCTTGCGGGCGTCGTGCATGGCGAGGTCGCGGTCGGGACCGGGCCGGAGTTCCAGGGCGTGGTCGATACGGGTGGCGAGGCGCTCGTAGTCCCGCAGCACGGCGCGGGGCAGTGCGTCCTCGGGGGCGTGGGCCGCGGCGGGCAGCAGCGGCGGCGCGGCCTGGAGTGCGTCGAGGCTTTCCAGGAGGGCCAGGTAGCGCTTGCCGTCGAGTACGCCGACGGTCCGGCGCCGGGAGCCGGCCCGCCGGGCCACGGACCAGATCCGGAGCCGGCTGCGGACGGGGCCGAGAACCAGGGTGCGGGGCAGCTCGGCGATCCGGGCGCGCAGGCGTTCGTCGAGGACCTCCTGGTCGCGGTCGATTCCGAGCTCGGCCGCCAGCCATTTCAGTTCGTCGCCGACGGGGTCGGTGACGGTGCGGTCGAGGATCTTCCGGTACGTCCTGAAGGCGCTGCGCAGTCTGCGGGTGGCGACCCGCATCTGGTGCACGGAGTCGGGGAGGTCACGGCGTACGGCGGGGTCGAGGGCGACGACGGCGGTGATCTGGTCGCGTACGTACCCCATGACGTGGTCGCCCGCCGTCCGGGGCCGTGGTGCGGTCTTCTTCGCGGTGCGCTGCTTCTTCGGGACCGTCTTGTCCCCCGGGGCTGTCTCGGCGAGAGCCCGGGCCAGTTTGGAGGCCGATGCGGACGGCTTCACGCCGGCCTTGCGGAACCGGTGTTCGACGGCGTCGAGGAAGGCGGGGTCACCGTCATCGGCGAGTTCGACCTCGATCTCGGTCCAGGCCGCTGTACCGCTGCCGCCCGCGAGCCGAACGGCCCGGACCTCGTCGACACTGAGTTCGGCGAGGAGCGACCCGTCGGGGCCGAGCAGATGGTGGACGTCGCGCGAGGAATGCAGTCGGACGACCGGGACGAGTTCCGTCTCCCTGACCCGGGAGCGCAGGAGCGCGGCGAGGCTGCGCGGAAGGGTGTCGGAGAGCGGGGCCCGGATCTCGTCACGGATCCCATGGGCGACGGGGAATTTGAGGTGCCAGCCCGCGTCGTCGCCGCCGGTGCGGCGACGCAGGGTGAGGGAGTCGGCGGCGAGCCGCTGGTCCTCGGTGTCGTAGTAGACGGCGTCGAGTTCCATGACGCCGCGGTGGTCCACGGCCGCGACCCCGGCCACTCGGGTGAGCTCGGGGAGCCGGGTGTCGACGGTGGCTTCGTACTTCCGCTCGATTTCGCGCTTCGAGTCCGCCATGCACCGAATCTAGACGCGTTTGCCGCCGCCCGGCAGGGGGCCCGGCGGATGGGTCACCTGCTCAGGCCGTTATCGGCCGCTGCATCCTGATCGACTGGAGCAGTCCGATGGCCACCCAGACGGCGAACATGGACGACCCTCCGTACGACACGAACGGCAGGGGGAGTCCGGCGACGGGCATGATGCCGAGCGTCATGCCGATGTTCTCGAACGCCTGGAAGGCGAACCAGGCGATGATTCCGGCGGCGACGATCGTGCCGTACAGCTCGGTGGTCTCGCGGGCGATCCGGCAGGCGCGCCACAGGACGATGCCGAGGAGGACGAGGATCAGTCCGGCGCCGAGGAAGCCGAGTTCTTCGCCCGCGACGGTGAAGACGAAGTCGGTCTGCTGCTCGGGGACGAACTGACCGGTGGTCTGGGTGCCCTGGAAGAGGCCGGTGCCGGTGAGTCCGCCGGAGCCGATCGCGATGCGGGCCTGGTTGGTGTTGTAGCCGACGCCCGCCGGGTCGAGTGCCGGGTTGGCGAAGGCGGCGAAGCGGGCGATCTGGTAGTCGTCGAGCAGACCGAGCTGCCAGACGGCGACGGCTCCGGCCACGCCGGCGCCGAGGAGGCCGAAGATCCAGCGGTTCGACGCCCCGGAGGCGAGGAGCACGCCGAGCACGATGACGGCCATGACCATGACGGAGCCGAGGTCCGGCATCCCCATGACGATCACCATGGGGAGGAGCGCGAGGCCCAGCGCCTTGGCGACGGTCCGGTGGTCGGGGTGCACCTGGTCGCCCGCGTCGACGCGGGCGGCGAGGACCATCGCCATGACGAGGATGATGGTGATCTTGGTGAATTCGGACGGCTGCAGGGAGAAGCCGCCACCGATGATGATCCAGGCGTGGGCGCCGTTGACGGTGGCGCCGAGCGGGGTGAGTACGGCGAGGACCAGGAGCACCGAGAGGCCGTAGAGGATCGGGACGGCGCCGCGCAGGGTGCGGTGGCCGAGCCAGATCGTGCCGACCATCAGGGCGAATCCGATGCCGGTGTTGAGTGCGTGCCGGAGCAGGAAGTAGTACGGGTCCCCGTGGGTGAGGGCGTCGCGGCCGCGGGTCGCGGAGTAGACCAGGGCGGAGCCGATGAGGGAGAGCGCGATGGCGGAGCCGAGGAGCGGCCAGTCGAGCCGGCGCACGACCGAGTCGCGGGCGGTGAGCCGGCCCCAGGCGGAACGCTTGGGGGCGTACCGGGAGACGGAGAAGCCGGACATCAGTCACGCCTCCCGAGCACCGCGGCGAGTGTCTGCTCCGCCGGGACCTTCTGCGAGTCCGGGTCGTAGGGCTTGATCGTCGGGGCGTCGATAGAGCCGTCGTGCTGGATCTTGGGCAGGGACTTCTGCGGGGTGGGCAGCAGCGCCTTCTTGAGATCCTGCTTGCCGGAGTCGTCGAGTCCGTAGAGCGCGTCGTAGATGTTGCGGACGGCAGGCCCGGAGGCGCCGGAGCCCGTACCACCCTGGGAGATCGTCATGACGATCGAGTAGTCCTTGGTGTACGTCGCGAACCACGAGGTCGTCTGCTTGCCGTAGACCTCGGCCGTGCCCGTCTTGGCGTGCATCGGGATCTTGTCCTGCGGCCAGCCGCCGAACCTCCAGGCGGCGGTACCGCGGGTCGCGACGCCCGCCAGCGCCCCCTCCATCTCCTTCAGGGTCTTGGCGCTGACCGGCAGCTTGCCGTGCGACTTGGGCCCGATCATGCTGACGTGCTTGCCGTCGGGGCTGACGATCGCCTTGCCGACGGTCGGGTCGTAGAGCGTGCCGCCGTTGCTGATGGCGGCGTAGATGGTCGCCATCTGGATCGGGGTGACGAGGGTGTCGCCCTGGCCGATCGAGTAGTTGATCGAGTCATAGGCGTGCAGCTTCATGCCTTCGAGGCAGTTCTCGTGGGCGAGCACGGTGTTGAAGTCCTTCTTCTTGGGCCACTTCTTGGCCTGTTCGCACCACGTGTCCTTGTTGGCCTTCCAGAAGTCCTTCTTCCACTGGCGGTCGGGGACGCGGCCGGTGACCTCGTTGGGGAGGTCGATGCCGGTCTCCTTGCCGAGGCCGAACTGGTGGGCGGTCTTGAAGAACCAGTCCTTGGCGTTCTTCTTCGGCTTCATCCCGCCGTCCTTCTGCCACTGCTGGTAGCCGAGGGCGTAGAAGACGGTGTCGCAGGAGACCTCGAGTGCCTGGCCCAGGGTGATGGGGCCGTGGCTCTGCGATTCGAAGTTCTGGTAGGTGTGGCCCTCGGCCGTGTACGAGCTGCCGCAGGTGTAGTGGCCGTCGAACGGGTAGCCCGCCTGGATGGAAGCCGCGGTCGAGACGACCTTGAAGATCGAGCCCGGGGCGGCCTGACCCTGGATGCCCCGGTTGAGCAGCGGATAGTTGGACTTCTTGCTGGTCATCCGGGCGTAGTCCTTGCCCGAGATGCCGCCGACCCAGGCGTTGGGGTCGTAGTCGGGCAGGGAGGCCATCGCGACCACGCGGCCGGTCTTGGCTTCCATCACGACGACGGCGCCGGAGTCCGCCTTGTAGTTCTCGTTGGTGTTCTTGTCGAACTGGGTGCGGGCGACCTTCATCGCGTCGTTCAGCTCGTACTCCGCGACGGCCTGGACCCGGGCGTCGATGGAGGTGACGACGCTCGATCCGGGCTCGGCCTTGTCGTCCTTCGCCTGGCCGATGACCCGGCCGAGGTTGTCGACCTCGTAGCGGGTGACGCCGGCCTTGCCGCGCAGTTCCTTGTCGTACGTACGCTCCAGGCCGGAGCGGCCGACCTGGTCGGAGCGGAGGTACGGCGAGTCGGTGTCCTTGGCCTTGGTGATCTCTTCGTCGGTGACGGGCGAGAGGTAGCCGAGGACCTGGGCGGTGTTGGCCTTGCCGGGTGCGGCGTAGCGGCGTACGGCGGTGGGTTCGGCGGTGATGCCGGGGAAGTCCTCGGCACGTTCGCGGATCTGGAGGGCCTGCTGGGTGGTGGCCTCGTCGGTGACCGGGATCGGCTGGTACGGCGAACCGTTCCAGCAGGGCTGCGGCGTCTTCGCGTCGCAGAGCCGGATCTTGTCGAAGACGTCCTTCGGCTTCATGCCGAGCACATCGGCGAGGCGGGTCAGGACGCCCTTGCCGTCGTCGTCCATCTTCATCAGATCGGTGCGGTCGGCGGAGACGACCAGGCGGGTCTCGTTGTCGGCGAGGGGCACTCCCCGCGCGTCGAGGATCGAGCCGCGGACCGCGGGCTGGACGACCTGCTGGACGTGGTTGTTCTTCGCCTCGTCGGTGTACTCCTGGCCGTTGCGGATCTGGAGGTACCAGAGGCGGCCGCCGAGCGTCAGCAGCAGGGAGAAGACGAGGACCTGGATGATGATGAGCCGGATCTGGACCCGCTGGGTCCGGCCCGTCTCCGGGATGTTACTCACGGGGCGCCCCCGGTAGTGGTCGGGCCGGGGGTCCGGGGGGTGTCCCCGGCGAGGTTCAGCCTCACAGTCGCTTGACTCCCTTGATCCGTCCGGCCCGTGCCGCTCGGCTGCGGGCAGCCTTCAAACGCAGTCCGCCGCGCGGGCTGCCGATCCTGAGTCCGGTGCCGGAGGAGAGCCAGCCCGCGGCCATGTCGCCGCCGCTCGAGGAATCGGAGAGCGGGTCGTTCTCGGTGCGTCTGGCGAGCGCCATGATCAGCGGAACGGTGAACGGCGCGAGGAGCAGATCGTAGACGGCTGCGGTGAACAGCAGGCTGCCGAGGCCGACATGACGGGCGGCGGTGTCCCCGACGAGGGCGCCGACGAGGGCGTACAGCAGGGTCGACCCGATCGCTGCGGCCACCACGGCGGCCATCGGGACGAACGCGGACTTGAGCCGGCCGTTGTCCGGCCGGACAAGCCCGGCGCAGTAGCCGATGACGCAGAGGACCAGGGCGTAGCGTCCGGCGGCATGGTCGGCGGGCGGTGCCAGGTCGGCGAGGAGTCCCGCGCCGAAACCGATCAGGGCGCCGGCGACATGTCCGTACACGAAGGCCAGACCGAGGACGACGAGGAGCAGCAGGTCGGGGACGGCGCCGGGCAGCTGCAGCCGGGCAAGTACGGAGACCTGGACGACGAGGGCGATCACGACCAGGGCGGTGGAGAGCAGAGTCCTGTTGAAGCGCATGGGGATCAGCTCTACCTCTGCTCGTTGACCGCGTTGCCGGTGGATCCGGTGGGGTTCGGACTCCCGCTGGGGGTCCCGTTGACGTTCCCGACCACCTTGCCGTGGGTGTCGACGATGTCGCCGTTGGGCGAGATCGTGACGGTGACCGTCGGGGTGGGCTTCGGCTTCTCGGCCTTCTTCGGCAGGACCATGTCGCGGGGGTCCTCGCGCGGTGCCTGGACGACGATGCCGACGATGTCGAGCCTGCTGAAGGCGGCGTACGGGCGGACGTAGACGGTACGGGTGAGGTCACCGCCCGACGGGTCGACGCGGACGACCTCTCCGACCGGGACGCCCGGCACGAACGGCTTGCCCTTGCTGGAGCCGAAGGTGACCAGCCGGTCGCCCTTCTTCACCTTGGCCTTGCCGTTGAGGAACTGGACGGACAGCGGACGGTCGCCCTGGCCGGTGGCGAAGCCGAGCTCGTCGGTCTTCTCCATCCGGGTGCCGACGGTGAAGTCGGGGTCGTTGGCGAGGAGCACCGTCGCGGTGTCCGGGCCGACGGTGGTGACCCGGCCGACGAGCCCGTCGCCGTTGATGACGGTCATGTCGCGCTTGATGCCGTCGTCGGAGCCGGCGTCGATCGTGACGGTCCAGGAGAAGCCCTGGGCCGCTCCTATGGCGATGACCTCGGCAGCCTTGATGCCGTACTGCCCGGCGGACGACTTCTTCAGAAGCTTGTCGAGTTCGCGGACCCGGCTGCGGTTGCGGTCGTCGCTGCCGAGCTTCGCCTTCAGCGCGGCGTTCTGCTGTTCCAGGACGGCGATCCGGTCGTGTCGTGCACCGGATGCACGGATCGCCCCTATGGCGTTGCCCACCGGATCGACGGCTGCCGCGACGCCTTTCTCGACCGGCCCGAAGGCCGTTGCGGCCGCCTGCCGGGCGCCGTCCACCGGTGACTCCTCGCCGCCACGGATGTCCACCGTAATCAGTGCGAATGCGATGGCGATCAGCAGAACCAGGAGCAGCCGGCTCTCTCGTGTGTCCCTCACGTGCGGCGGCCGTGCCTTCCTCGTCGGGATGTTCGTGTCTGTATATCAACGATCCGCCGTGCGGGGCGGCAGCGCCCGTACGGCGGACCGCTGTGTTGTCGACCCGGTATTACCTGCGGGGCTGGGCGTCCAGCACCTGCTGGAGCGCCTCGAACTCCTCGACACACTTGCCTGATCCGAGCGCCACCGAGTCCAGTGGATCCTCGGCGATATGGATCGGCATGCCGGTCTCCTGGCGCAGCCGCTCGTCCAGTCCGCGCAGCAGCGCACCGCCGCCGGTGAGGACGATGCCGCGGTCCATGACGTCACCGGAGAGCTCCGGGGGGCACTTGTCGAGCGTCGTCTTCACGGCGTCGACGATCGCGTTGACCGGCTCCTCGATGGCCTTGCGGACCTCGGCCGCGGAGATGACCACGGTCTTGGGCAGTCCGGAGACCAGGTCGCGACCGCGGATCTCGGTGTGCTCGTCCTTGTCGATCTCGTACGCCGAGCCAATGGTGATCTTGATCTGTTCGGCGGTCCGCTCACCGAGGAGGAGCGAGTACTCCTTCTTGATGTGCTGGATGATCGCGTTGTCCAGCTCGTCGCCGGCGACCCGGATCGACTGGGCAGTGACGATTCCGCCGAGCGAGATGACCGCGACCTCGGTGGTGCCGCCGCCGATGTCGACGACCATGTTGCCGGTGGCCTCGTGGACCGGCAGGCCCGAGCCGATGGCGGCGGCCATCGGCTCCTCGATGATGTGCACCTGGCGCGCACCGGCCTGCGTCGACGCCTCGATGACGGCGCGTCGCTCGACCCCGGTGATGCCGGAGGGAACGCAGACGACGACACGCGGGCGGGCCAGGTAGCGGCGCTTGTGGATCTTCAGGATGAAGTAACGGAGCATCCGCTCCGTGATCTCGAAGTCGGCGATCACGCCGTCCTTCAGGGGCCGCACGGCAACGATGTTGCCGGGCGTGCGCCCGATCATCTTCTTGGCCTCGGAACCGACTGCCAGGATGCCGCCGGTGTTGGTGTTGATGGCCACGACGGACGGCTCGTTCAGAACGATGCCGCGCCCCCTGACGTACACCAGCGTGTTGGCAGTCCCGAGGTCGATAGCCATGTCACGGCCGATGAACGACATTGAGTTCCCCTTGTTCCCCATGAGGATGCGTCGGGCCTTCCCAAGAAAGCGATGATGGCTTGTTTTTGGTAGGCGAAGTGAGCGCTGCGGGCGTGGAAGATTCCATCGTAGTGCCGTATGCACGGACACCGCGCGAGGGGCCTTCGCCAGTTTGGGCGGAACGGGTGGCCGTTCCACTCATGGTGACGCTACGTCGGAGGGATGCGTTCCCCCGATCGGCGGTCATATGCCGAAGGGCGACCGAATTACTTCGGTCGCCCCAGGTCATCAGCGCTGTTCGGCTGATCCGAGGTCAGGAAAGTCCCGGAAAGAACAGCTTCAGTTCTCGCTCTGCGGACTCCTCGGAGTCCGAGGCGTGGATGAGGTTCTCGCGGGTGATCGTCCCGAAGTCGCCACGGATCGATCCGGGCGCGGCGGCGATCGGGTCGGTCGGGCCGGCCAGGGCGCGGACGCCCTCGATGATCCGCTCGCCCTCGGCGACCAGGACGACGACCGGGCCGGACTGCATGAACTCGACGAGCGGCTCGTAGAACGGGCGGCCGACGTGCTCGGCGTAGTGCTGCTCCAGGGTCGCACGGTCCAGCGTGCGCAGCTCCAGCGCGGTGACCTGCCAGCCGGCCTTGCGCTCGATCCGGCCGACGATCTCGCCGATCAGCCCACGCCGGACGGCGTCGGGCTTGAGAAGGACGAGGGTGCGCTGAGTCATGTGCGGCTCCTTGAAGGCATGCGGGTGCGGTGAGGCGAGATTACAGGGCTACGCGGACGGGCCAACGGCCGGGTTTGCCCGCCGTGACCGGCTTCGGCCGGCCGCCGGGGTCCTAGCTGGTCGCTTCCTGCGCCGCCCAGCGGGCCTTGGCCTCATCGATCTTGCGCCCGTAGTGCACCGAGGCCCACCAGAGGGCGCCGAAGAGCAGACCGAGGATGTACATCATCGGGATGAAGAACCCGCCGGCGACCAGCGCGATCTGCAGCGCCCAACCGAGCTGCACGCCGCCGGGGCGGGTGATCACGCCGCAGAGCACGACGGACAGCAGCATGCCGATGCCGCAGACCGTCCAGACGGTGGCGCTCGACAGGTCGTCGGACTTCATGGCGACGAGTCCGGCGAAGCCGATCACGAAGAACTCGCCGATCAGCGTCGATGCACAGAGCGTACGCACAGGGTCAGTGCCTTCCCAGAAGCAGCCGGGCCTCGCCGACCGTGATCACGGAACCTGTGACGAGTACGCCGGCGCCCGCGTACTCGTTCTCCTCCTCGGCGAGGGTGATCGCCGCCTCCAGCGCGTCGTCGAGGCGCGGTTCGACCTGGACACGGTCACCGCCGAAGACCTCGACCGCGATGGCGGCCAGTGCGTCGGCGTTCATCGCGCGGCCGGTGGAGTTCTGTGTGACGACGACCTCGGCGAAGATCGGCTCGAAGGCTTCGAGGAGCCCCCGGACGTCCTTGTCGTCGCTGACGCCGACCACGCCGATCAGCCGGGAGAAGCCGAATGCCTCGGACAGCCCGTCGGCGGTGGCGCGGGCACCCGCCGGGTTGTGGGCGGCGTCCAGGACCACGGTCGGGCTGCTCCGTACGACTTCGAGGCGGCCGGGCGAGCGCACCGAGGCGAAGGCCCGGCGGATCGTCTCCTGGTCGAGCGAGCCGGACTGCTCGGCACCGATACCGAAGAACGCCTCGACCGCGGAGAGCGCCACCGCCGCGTTGTGCGCCTGGTGGGCGCCGTACAGCGGGAGGAAGATCTCCTCGTACTCGCCACCGAGGCCACGCAGTGTCAGCAGCTGTCCGCCGACCGCGATCTCGCGGGAGACGATGCCGAACTCCATGCCTTCGCGGGCGACCGTGGCGTCGACCTCCACGGCCTTCTTCAGCATCACCTGGGCGGCGTCGACCGGCTGCTGGGCCAGGATGACCGTGGCGCCCTGCTTGATGACTCCGGCCTTCTCACCGGCGATCTCGGCGGGCGTGGTGCCGAGCCGGTCGGTGTGGTCCAGCGAGATGGGGGTGACGACGGCGACCGAGCCGTCGATCACGTTCGTCGCGTCCCAGCTGCCGCCCATGCCGACCTCGACGACCGCGACATCGACCGGTGCGTCGGCGAAGGCCGCGTACGCCATGCCGGTCAGCACCTCGAAGAAGGAGAGCCGGTACGGCTGCTGGGCGTCGACCATCTCGACGTACGGCTTGATGTCCCGGTACGTCTCGATGAACCGCTCGGGGTCCATCGGCGAGCCGTCCAGGCTGATCCGCTCGGTGATCGACTGGACGTGCGGCGAGGTGTAGCGGCCGGTGCGCAGGTCGAAGGCGCCGAGCAGCGCCTCGATCATGCGCGCCGTGCTCGTCTTGCCGTTGGTGCCGGTGATGTGGATCGAGGGGTACGCGCGCTGCGGCTCGCCGAGCACGTCCATCAGTGCGGCGATGCGCGCCACCGAGGGTTCGAGTTTGGTCTCACCCCAGCGGCCGGCGAGCTCCTGCTCCACCGCGCGCAGCGCCTTGTCCACCTCCGGGTCGGCGGGGCGGGCGGGGACCTCGTCGCCCGGGACCGGTCCCGAGGCGGTGCGCAGGGTGCGGCTGCCGGCCTCGATCACCGCAAGGTCGGGGTCGCGTTGGGTCGCTTCGTCGACGATCTCCGCGAAGGTGTCGTCGGACTCGGACGCGTCGTGCCGGTCGGAAGGGCGGGGCTCACTCACGGGGCCCAGTCTACGGACCGGGACGGACATCCGGCGCAGCGCCCGGGCAATGGGCACGAATGGGCGCCCGTACGGCGAAGCCCCCGTGCCCCTGGTCGGTCAGGGGCACGGGGGCTTCGCACTCAGGTCATCAGCTCTGCGGCAGGTTCGCCAGCTGAGCGGTGATCCGCGCGATGTCCGCGTCGGCCTTGGCGAGCCGGGTACGGATCTTGTCGACCACGTTGTCCGGGGCCTTGGCCAGGAACGCCTCGTTGCCGAGCTTCGCGTTGGCCTGGGCCTTCTCCTTCTCGGCGGCGCCCAGGTCCTTCGCCAGGCGCTTGCGCTCGGCCTCCACGTCGATGGTGCCGGACAGGTCGAGGGCGACGGTGGCCCCGGCGACCGGCAGCGACGCGGTGGCGTGGAAGCCGTCCCCGGCGGGCTGCAGGCGCAGCAGCTGGCGGATGGCCGCCTCGTGCGGGGCCAGCGCCGTGCCGGTCACGGTGAGCTCGGCCGGGACCTTCTGGCCGGGCTGCAGGCCCTGGTCGGAGCGGAACCGGCGGACCTCGGTGACGACCTGCTGGACGAGCTCGATCTCCTGTTCGGCGGCCTCGTCACGGAAGCCGGAGTCCTTCGGCCAGTCGGCGACGACGACGGACTCGCGGCCGGTCAGGGAGGTCCAGAGCGTCTCGGTGACGAACGGGACGACCGGGTGCAGGAGCCGCAGCATCACGTCGAGGACCTCACCGAGGACCCGGCCGGAGACCTTGGCCTGCTCGCCGCCGGCGAAGAACGTGGTCTTCGACAGCTCGACGTACCAGTCGAAGACCTCGTCCCACGCGAAGTGGAAGAGCGCGTCGCTGAGCTTGGAGAACTGGAAATCCTCGTAGAACGCGTCGACTTCGGCGACGGTCTTGTTGAGCTTCGACAGGATCCAGCGGTCCGTCGCGGACATCTGCGACGGGTCGGGCAGCTCGCCCTCGATCGTTGCGCCGTTCATCAGCGCGAAGCGCGTGGCGTTCCAGATCTTGTTGGCGAAGTTGCGCGAACCCTGGACCCAGTCCTCGCCGATCGGGACGTCGACACCCGGGTTGGCGCCGCGCGCCAGGGTGAAGCGCAGTGCGTCGGAGCCGTACTTGTCCATCCAGTCCAGCGGGTTGACCGCATTGCCGAAGGACTTGGACATCTTCTTGCCGAACTGGTCGCGGACCATGCCGTGCAGGGCGATGGTGTGGAAAGGCGGGGTGCCGTCCATCGCGTACAGGCCGAACATCATCATCCGGGCGACCCAGAAGAAGAGGATGTCGTAGCCGGTGACCAGGACGGAGTTCGGGTAGAACTTCGCCAGGCTCTCGGTCTGCTCCGGCCAGCCGAGCGTCGAGAACGGCCACAGGCCGGAGGAGAACCAGGTGTCGAGGACATCGGTCTCCTGCGTCCAGCCCTCGCCGGTCGGCGGCTGCTCATCGGGGCCGACGCAGACGATCTCCCCGTTCGGGCCGTACCAGACGGGGATGCGGTGGCCCCACCACAGCTGACGCGAGATGCACCAGTCATGGAGGTTGTCGACCCAGTCGAAGTACCGCTTCTCCATCTCCTGCGGGTGGATCTTGACCCGGCCGTCGCGGACCGCGTCGCCCGCCGCCTTGGCCAGCGGGCCGACCTTGACCCACCACTGCATGGACAGCCGCGGCTCGATCGTCGTCTTGCAGCGCGAGCAGTGGCCGACGGAGTGGACGTACGGACGCTTCTCGGCGACGATCCGGCCCTCGGCGCGCAGAGCGCCGACGATGGCGCTGCGCGCCTCCAGCCGGTCCAGGCCCTGGAAGGGACCGTGCGCCGTGATGATCGCGTGCTCGTCCATGACGGCGAGGCTCGGCAGACCGTGCCGCTGGCCGATCTCGAAGTCGTTCGGGTCATGCGCGGGCGTGACCTTGACGGCGCCCGTGCCGAACTCGGGGTCGACGTGCTCGTCGGCGACGACCGGGATACGGCGGCCGGTGAGCGGCAGCTCGATGTCCTTGCCGACCAGGTGCCTGTAGCGGTCGTCCTCCGGGTGGACGGCGACGGCCGTGTCGCCCAGCATCGTCTCGGCACGCGTCGTCGCGACGACGATGGAGTCGTCGCCCTCGCCGTACCGGATGGAGACGAGCTCGCCGTCGTCGTCCTGGTACTCGACCTCGATGTCCGAGATGGCCGTGAGACAGCGCGGGCACCAGTTGATGATGCGCTCGGCCCGGTAGATCAGCTCGTCGTCGTAGAGCTTCTTGAAGATGGTCTGGACGGCCTGGGACAGACCCTCGTCCATGGTGAAGCGCTCACGCGACCAGGCGACACCGTCACCCAGGCGCTTCATCTGCCCGGAGATCTGTCCGCCGGACTCGCCCTTCCACTGCCAGACGCGGTCGATGAAGGCCTCGCGCCCCAGGTCGTGGCGGGACTTGCCCTCCTTGGCGAGCTCACGCTCGACAACGTTCTGCGTGGCGATACCGGCGTGGTCCATGCCGGGCTGCCACAGCGTCTCGTAGCCCTGCATCCGCTTGCGGCGGGTGAGGGCGTCGATCAGCGTGTGCTCGAAGGCGTGCCCCAGGTGGAGGCTGCCCGTGACGTTCGGCGGCGGGATGACAACGGTGAACGGAGGCTTGTCGCTTGTCGCGTCGGCCTCGAAGTAACCACGTTCTACCCAGCGCTCATACAGCTTCCCCTCTACCTCGGCCGGTGCGTACTGGGTCGGCAGTTCGGGGTTGCTGGCTGGCGTCTGCTGAGTGTTCTCGGTCACGGGGGACAGTTTAGGGCCGTCACAGTCGTGCACTGAAACCGGTTTGTTGAGTAACGGTGTGGCTCCCGTCGCCCCATGCCAGTGGGGCTTCCGACAGGATGTTCGGAACGCATAAGCATTCCGGAGGGGACAGCACAGATGAGCCACAACCAGCCGGGCCCGTACGGGGGCCAGCCGCCGCAGGGCCAGCCCGGACCGTACGGCAGCCAGCCGCCGCAGGGTCAGCCCGGCCCGTACGGCCAGCAGCCGGGCCCGTACGGCGGTCAGCCGCCGCAGGGCGGCCAGCCGGGGTACGGGTACCCGCAGCAGGCCCCCCAGGGTGTTCCTCAGCAGCCCCAGCCGGGCTACGGCTACCCGCAGGCCCAGCAGCCGGGCCCGTACGGTCAGCAGCCCCAGGCCCCGTACGGCCAGGCCCCCTACGGCGGCCAGGTCCCGATGCCGCCGGCCGCGCCGAAGAAGAAGACCGGCCTGATCATCGGCGTCGTCGTGGTCGCGCTCGCGGTCATCGCGGGCGGGGCGTACTTCCTGACGTCGGGCGGGGGCAGCAGCACGTCGGTCGCGGACGACGGCAAGACGTACAAGCTGACGACGCCGGCGACGGTGCTCGGAGGCACGTACAAGAAGGCGCCGACCAGCACCGAAGACAAGATGACGGACGACGACCTCAAGGAGTTCGAGCAGTACGGGGTGGCCAACCCCAAGAGTGCTGCGGGCAGTTACGCCTCCGGGGACGCGGCCGCCCAGAAGCTGCTGTCGTTCAGCGGTGTGTACGGCGAGATCGAGGATCCCGCCGCTGTCGTCGACGCCATGTTCGGCAAGATGAAGACCGAAGCCGCCAAGGACAAGGAGTCCAGCGGCGAACTGGTGGGCAGTCCGAAGACCTACACCCCGGCCGGGTTCGAGAACGGCATCCTGAAGTGCCAGGAAACCAAGATCTCGGGCGAGAGCGGATCGGCCAAGCCGACGTCCATGCCCATCTGCATCTGGGGCGACCACAGCACCGTCGCCGTGGTCATCGACATGGACATGGCCGCAATGATGACCGGTAAGAGCATGTCGGTGGAGAGCGCCGCCAACAACGCGGCCAAGCTCCGCAACGACGTCCGCGTCGAGGTCAAGTAACACTTCGCGCGGCACTGAAAAGGGGCGCCCGGCCAGTCACCTGGCCGGGCGCCCCTTCACGTTGGTATCGCTGCCGCTACGCGGACTTCTCGTGCCGTCCGCCGTCGTTCTTGCCGATCGTGCGCGGCTCGCGCGGGACCAGCGTCGGGTTGACGTTGTTGCGGACCACGTCCGCCGTGATGACGACGCGGGCGACGTCCTTGCGGGACGGCACCTCGTACATCACGGACTGCAGGACTTCCTCCATGATGGCCCGAAGACCACGCGCGCCGGTGCCGCGCAGGATCGCCTGGTCGGCGATGGCCTCCAGCGCCGGGCGGTCGAAGTCCAGCTCGACACCGTCGAGTTCGAACAGCCGCTGGTACTGCTTCACCAGTGCGTTGCGCGGCTCGACGAGGATCTGCAGCAGCGCCTCGCGGTCCAGGTTGTGCACCGAGGTCAGCACGGGGAGGCGGCCGATGAACTCGGGGATCATCCCGAACTTCACCAGGTCCTCCGGCATGACCTCCTGGAACTGGTCGCTCGCCTCGATCTCACGCTTGGAGCGGATCGTCGCGCCGAAGCCGATGCCCTTGGCGCCCGCCCGGGACTCGATGATCCTCTCCAGGCCGGCGAAGGCACCGCCCACGATGAACAGCACGTTCGTCGTGTCGATCTGGATGAACTCCTGGTGCGGATGCTTCCGGCCGCCCTGCGGCGGTACGGAGGCGGTGGTGCCCTCCAGGATCTTCAGCAGGGCCTGCTGGACGCCCTCGCCGGAGACATCACGGGTGATCGACGGGTTCTCGCTCTTGCGGGCGACCTTGTCGATCTCGTCGATGTAGATGATCCCGGTCTCGGCCTTCTTGACGTCGTAGTCCGCGGCCTGGATCAGCTTCAGCAGAATGTTCTCGACGTCCTCGCCGACATAGCCGGCCTCCGTCAGCGCCGTCGCGTCGGCGATGGCGAACGGAACGTTGAGCATGCGGGCCAGCGTCTGCGCGAGGAGCGTCTTGCCGGAGCCCGTGGGGCCCAGCAGCAGGATGTTGGACTTGGCCAGCTCGATGGCGTCGTCCCGGCCCTGCGCGCCGGCGTTCTCGCCCGCCTGGACCCGCTTGTAGTGGTTGTACACAGCGACCGAGAGGGCCTTCTTCGCGGGCTCCTGACCGACGACGTACCCCTCGAGGAACTCGTAGATCTCGCGCGGCTTGGGAAGTTCCTCCCACCGCACCTCGGAGGTCTCCGCGAGCTCCTCCTCGATGATCTCGTTGCAGAGATCGATGCACTCGTCGCAGATGTACACACCGGGTCCCGCAATGAGCTTCTTCACCTGCTTCTGGCTCTTTCCGCAGAACGAGCACTTGAGCAGGTCGCCGCCATCACCGATGCGTGCCACGAGGTGCTTCCCCTTCGCCTGGGAGCAGCTTGGTGCAGCGGCTCCTGGTGCCTCTATCCGACGGTACCTTGCCTGGCCCCCCGTTCGGGCCCCCCTTGGCACGGTTCACGCGGTCACGACCGTGTGAACCGACCGTGCCAAGGGGTAAAGACCGACGTCAGGCCATCGCTCCGGCCGCGCTCTTGCGGGTGGAGACGATCTGGTCGACGAGACCGTAGGCGAGGGCGTCCTCGGCGGTCAGGATCTTGTCGCGCTCGATGTCGTCGCGGATCTTCTCCAGCGGCGTGGTGGAGTGCTTGGCCAGCATCTCCTCCAGCTGGGTACGCATCCGCAGGATCTCGTTGGCCGCGATCTCCAGGTCGGAGAGCTGCTCACGGCCCGTCTGCGAGGACGGCTGGTGGATCAGCACACGGGCGTTGGGCAGTGCCATGCGCTTGCCGGGCGTACCGGCGGCGAGCAGCACGGCCGCGGCGGAGGCCGCCTGGCCCATGCAGACCGTCTGGATGTCCGGCTTCACGAACTGCATCGTGTCGTAGATCGCGGTGAGCGCGGTGAACGAGCCGCCGGGGCTGTTGATGTAGATCGAGATGTCGCGGTCCGGGTCCATCGACTCCAGGCACAGCAGCTGCGCCATGACGTCGTTGGCGGAGGCGTCGTCGATTTGGACGCCGAGGAAGATCACGCGCTCCTCGAAGAGCTTCGCGTACGGGTCGTACTCACGCACACCCTGCGAGGTGCGCTCCACGAAGCGAGGCACGATGTAGCGGTTGTCCACCTGCGGGCCGGTGTAGAGACCGCTCGCGGAGGCGCCGGGGAAGTTGTTCATGTGGGTGTTCACCATCCTGGTGGCGTTCTGGGGGCTGGGGCTGCGGGCTGGGCGGACAGGGCTCAGGCCCCGGTGCCGCCGCCGCCCGGAACGCCCGAGGCGATCGTGATGATCTCGTCGATGAGGCCGTACTCCTTGGCCTCCTCCGCGGTGTACCAGCGGTCGCGGTCACCGTCGCGAATGATCGTCTCCACGGTCTGGCCGGAGTGGCGGGCGGTGATCTCCGCCATCCGCTGCTTCGTGCGGAGCAGGTACTGCGCCTGGATCTTGATGTCCGACGCGGTACCGCCGATGCCGGCCGAACCCTGGTGCATGAGGATGTCGGTGTTCGGGAGCGCGAAGCGCTTGCCCGCGGTGCCGCCGGTCAGCAGGAACTGGCCCATCGAGGCCGCCATGCCCATACCGATGGTGACCACGTCGTTCGGGATGTACTGCATGGTGTCGTAGACCGCCATGCCGGCCGTCACCGAGCCACCGGGGCTGTTGATGTAGAGGTAGATGTCCTTGTCCGGCTCCGCGGCAAGGAGAAGCAGCTGCGCCGTGATCTTGTTGGCGATGTCATCGTCGACCTGCTGACCGAGGAAGATGATGCGCTCGCCGAGCAGTCGGCTGTAGACCTGGTCGCCGAGGCCACCACCGAGGGACGGCTCTCCGGCGGCGTAAGGCATCAGATTCGTCACGTATCCACCTGCTCGTCTCTGACGGCTCCGGCCGTCTCAGCGTCTTCGTACCGGGCGGGCGGGGACTCCCCCACCCTTCCTATTCATGGACCCTAACGCGCAGGTAGGACAACGCCATCCCGCTTCCGCAACTGTTCGCTGGGAGCGCAAGCTGAGCAGTGCGCACAAGGGTTGTGGGGGTCGGCCACCGATACGACGACGGGCTCCGGACGCTGAGCGTCCGGAGCCCGTCGTACGGGTTCAGCGCGAGGCTCAGGCCTCGGTCTTCTCCTCGGCGGCGGCCTCGGTGTGACCCTCGGCGGCCTCGACCGTCTCGATGGCCTCTTCCTCGTCGTCCTCGAGCTCGACGAGCTCACCGTTGGTGTCGACGACCTTGGCGGCCTCGACGACCACGGCGAGCGCCTTGCCGCGGGCGACCTCGCCGACGAGCATCGGCACCTGGCCGCCCTCGACGACGGCCTGGGCGAACTGGTCGGGGCTCATGCCGGAGGAAGCAGCGCGCCGCATGAGGTGCTCGGTGAGCTCCTCCTGGTTGACGTTCAGCTTCTCCTTGTTGACGAGCTCGTCCAGGATGAACTGGGTCTTGATGCCCTTGATCGCCTGCTCGGAGGTCTCGGCCTCGAACTCCTCGAGCGTCTTGCCCTGGATCTCCAGGTACTTCTCGAGGGTCAGACCCATCTGGCCGAGCTGGTGGTGCTCGAGGTTGTGCTTGCGGGTCTGGACCTCGTCCGCGAGCAGCTTCTCGGGGATCGGGACCTCGGCCAGCTTCAGCAGCTCGTCGAGGACGCGCTCCTGGGCCTGGGTGGCCTGGTCGTACTGCTTGGTGTTCTCGAGGCGCTTGCGGCTGTCCGCCTTCAGCTCGTCGAGGGTGTCGAACTCGCTCGCCATCTGGGCGAACTCGTCGTCCAGCTCGGGGAGCTCACGGGCGGCGACGGCGGTGACCTTGACGGTGACCTCGGCCTCCTTGCCCTCGGCCGAGCCCCCCTTCAGCTCGGAGGTGAAGGTGGCCTCGCCACCCGCCTCCAGGCCGGTGACGGCCGCGTCGATGCCGTCGAGGAGCTCGCCGGAACCGATGGTGTACGAGACACCCTCGGCCACGCCGTCCTCCAGGACCTCGCCGTCGACCTTGGCCTGCAGGTCGATCGTGACGACGTCGCCCTCTGCGGCGGCGCGCTCGACCGGGTTGGTGGAGGCGAAGCGGCCACGGAGCTGCTCCACGGCCTTCTCGACGTCCTCGTCGCTGACCTCGAGGGCGTCCACGGTGACCTCGATGCCGGAGTAGTCCGGGATCTCGATCGCGGGACGCACGTCGACCTCGGCGGTGAAGGCCAGCAGCTCGCCGTCCTTCAGCTCGGTGATGTCGACCTCGGGCTGGCCCAGAACGTTGAGCTCACCCTCGTTGACAGCCTCGGTGTAGAACTTCGGGAGGGCGTCGTTGACGGCCTCCTCCAGCACAGCACCACGGCCGAACCGCTGGTCGATGACGCGGTTGGGGATCTTGCCCTTACGGAAGCCCTTCACCGTGACCTGCTGGTTGATCTTCTTGTACGCCGCGTCGAGGCTGTCCTTGAGCTCCTCGAAGGGCACCTCGATGCTGAGCCGAACCCGAGTCGGGTTCAGGGTCTCCACGGCGCTCTTCACGGTTCGGTCTCCTTGGTGGCTGACTTCTTGGGGTTCTGCTCGGCCACCGGACAGCGGCTCCGCGGATCGAGCCCGGTACATCAGACACACGGGCACGCAATTTGCATAGTAACGGCAAGGGGGATGACTCCCACAATGCGATCTTGCATGTGGTCGGGGTGGCCGGATTCGAACCGACGACCTTCCGCTCCCAAAGCGGACGCGCTACCAAGCTGCGCCACACCCCGTCGGTGCGACACGAAGGGTACATGCAGACCGGCAGTACACAGACCGCTTTACGGGGGCGGCGTGGATTGCGGCACCCGGTGCCGCAATGAGGTGTGCGGACAACGTCCGCGACCCGCTAGGATGCTCCTCGTGCCGCGGTCCCGAGGACCTGCGGCGCCTGCGGGCGTAGCTCAATGGTAGAGCCCTAGTCTTCCAAACTAGCTACGCGGGTTCGATTCCCGTCGCCCGCTCCATGCCACTCAGGGCCAGGTCAGAGGTTCATCCTCCAGCCTGGCCCTGATGCATTTCCGATCTTCGTTCCGACCTATGTGCCCGCTGCGTGCCCGTTCGGGTTGGGATCTTGCTTCCGAGCCTGCTCGACGACCGCACTCACTGCCTGACCGATCAGCCGTTCCCGTTCAGCCGTGGCGTGCTGGTAGATCAACGCGGCACGCGCGGTGCTGTGGCCCATCCTGGTCATCAACTCACGAGTGCTGGCACCGGTCGCGGCGGCGAGGGTGTTTCCGGTATGGCGAAGATCATGAAAATGCAGGCCCTTGATCCCCACCTGATCGCACGCCTTGCGCCACAGCTTGCCGAAATGGTTCCGGCGAGGGGTCGCCTTCTTGGCCCCGATGAAGACCCGACCGTCCGGCCCCGGCTCGGCGAACACGGCGAGATGCGTGGCCAGATCGCTGACGATCACGGCTGGGATCGCGACCGTGCGCTTGCCTGCCGTGCTCTTGGGCTCCTTCACCAGCTGCTTGCCGCTGTGAAGTTCAGCCACATTCCGGCGCACCCGCAGGGTTCCCGAGTTGAGGTCGATGTCACGGCGGGACAGCCCGATCAGCTCGCCCCAGCGAAGCCCTGTGAAGGCCGCCAGGAGGACGAGGGCGCGGTAGCGGGGCTGGATCGCCCCCGCAAGGTCATAGACCTCCTGAACAGTCGCTGTGGGCCGCTCAGGGGTAGGGGCAACGCTCGCCCTCTTGACGCGGCAGGGATTGCGTCGGATGAGTCGGTCTTCCACAGCGGTCATGAGCACGGCCCGCAAGAGTGCGTACGACTTGGCCACCGAGGAAGCGCCGGCACCCGCGTCCAGTCGAGCGACACGCCAGGCTCGGACCATGGCGGGAGTGATGTCGGCGAGGGCGACGCAGTCGAAAGTCGGCGCGAGGTGGTTCCGGAGGAGCGACCGATACAGGTCAGTGGTCGACGCACTGATGCCCCGCTCTGTGATCCAGGTCGAGGCGTACGAGCCGAAGGCGACCAAAGCGGCATCAGGGTCGGTCCAATCCCCCGCACGCAACTCAGCTTGGCGTTCGGCCAGCCAGTCGTCCGCTTCACGCTTCGTGCGGAAGGTGTGCGGTGCTGGGCGATCGATGCCATCCAGTCCCTGATAGCGAGCCTGGTAGCGCCCTGAAGGCAGCTTGCGAACACGGCCGAACGACCGCTTCTTGCCCGCCATCAGGCCACACTCCTCAGCCGACGCGCCGAAGGCACAACGGTGTTGGCCTCGATGAAGGCAGAGACTGCGCGTTCGGAGATGCGGACGTGTCGGCCTATCTTGACGTACTCGATCCGGTGCTCCTCGATGAGCCGCCGGGGGAACCGGACGGTGGTGCCGAGGAGTTCGGCGACCTGGCCAACAGTGAGCAGCCGTTCCATGGTCACCACTCCCCCACGGTGTCGAAGGCTTCCAGTTCGGTGCGGTTCTCTCGGGCGAGTTCGCGGTTTTGCCTGATCTCGTTGGCGATGGAGGCGGCGAGCCAGGATTCGCCGGGGGTGTGGCCCTGTCCGGCGTACTCCCAGTGCGCGATGACCAGCGTCGTGTCCTCTCCCGAGCCCTCTGCCATGTCGTCCTGGTCGAGGTCGGGCAGGCCCTTCTCCCGGCGTTCTTGCTGGGCGCGCCAGTCGGCCCGTGCGCCGCGCAGGGCTCCGAGGGTGGTCGAGTAGCGGGGTGTCTTGGTGGAGAAATGGCCGCGGAAGCCGAGCATGTGGGACCAGTGGGCGAGCAGTCGTTCCGGGTAGTCGGCGTCCAGGTCCCAGCAGGCTTCGATCAGGCGCCGGGTGTGGTCGGGCAGGCCGGGGTGCATGTCGAGTTCACGGAGCTCCCCGATGCGGCGGTCGAGGGTGCCGGTGGTCTCTGCTGCCTTGGTGGCGTATTTGGCGACGTAGGCGCCCACGGCCTGTTCGCTGACGTCGGTCTGGCCTTCAAGAGCACCGATGGGCTGCACGTCGATCTGTGTTCCCCAGCGCAGGGTCCGGGCGGGGAATCGGCCGGCAGAAGGGACGGGAACCGTGGCGCGCGCTACGGCGGCCCGGATCGCGTCGTCGAGGACTTCGACGGTGGCCCAGGCCGGGGCCGGGGTGTCGGGCCCGTCCGGTCCGTCGATGCGGATGACCGCGTGGAAGTGGACCGCGCCGCGCTTTTGGAACTCGGCGACCTTCCCGAACGAGACCCGCGCCTCTTCCTTGCAGGCCGCCTGCGTCAGTCCGGCGCGGGCAGCGACCTCACGGCGGAGGTAGATGGTGAAGCGCTGCCACAGCGCTCCCGCGTGGTTGTTCCACAGCACGGCCCCGGCGTAGTCGTAGCGCTCCGGATGGATGGCGGTACCGAGGGCGGGATCGTCCACGGCGTGGGCGGCGCCACAGCGGCAATGGCCGGAGTCGGGCCGGTTGTGGACCGGGCCGAAGGACGGGGCGGTCAGGGTGGCGAAGACGCGGGGGCGCTCGGCCACGGCGTCGGGGATGCCCTTGCCGCCGACCAGTCCGGCCATGATCAGGTGGTAGGTGTCCCCCGCGTAGGTCCAGGCGCACGACGGGCAGCGCGACGCACGGCGGTTGCCGCAGGCGATCCGCAGCCGCCCGCCCGGTTCGCTGCTGGTCGAGTACTCGAAGAACTCGCCCGTGCGCGTGTCAACGGTCTGGGAGTGGCCGCTCAGATGGATGGGCTGGGCACAGCCGCCGGTCCGCCGCACCTGCTCTTTCCAGCGCTCGAAGCGCGGGGAGTTGGCGACGCGCAGCATGTCGACCAAGGTCAGGGGATCAACGCCCACGGCAGCCGCGGTGTCAGCCACGGCCGCCGAGGACAGCGCAGGAAGGGTCACGCAGCCACCTCCCCGAGCCGCTCGGTGAGGCCCTCGATCACCGATTCCAGAGCGGCCACCCGCTCGGTCAGCGTCGAGGCGGCGGCGGGCCGGGTGAAGCCGAGTTCGGCCGGGGTGGCACGGAAGATCGCGCAGAGCAGGACCTGATACGTCTGCCCCGGGCGGTGGGTGTCGTTCTCCCAGCGGGAGACGAAGACCTTGAGCGAGTTCTCGGCCGCAATGTCCCAGCCCCAGTGATCAGCCAAAAGCATCAGCGCCCGCACCACCTTGACCTGCGACCAGCCCCGAGCCAGCCGGGCGCGGCCAAGCGGCGTGTCCGGAGCCCGCAGCGCAGGCGGCTGAACCGGAGCGGGACCAATGACGAGAGGAACGATCAAGGCGTTCATGCGGCCACCGCCTCAGTCAGCGCGGGCAGCGGCCTACCGGTCTCCCAGTCGAAGCACACGGCCACCGGGCAGAGCTCCCGGCCACGGGCGATGTGCACCAGGACGCCGGTGCCGTCCACCTTGATCCAGTCCGCACCACCGGCGACCCCACATGCCTGGCACGGCGAGGCCTCGTAGATGACACCGTCTTCGGTGCGGGACAGCGGAGCGGTTAACGGTGCAGGGTGCGAGACGACGAGCGTCGCGGGCATGATGGAAGCTCCCTTCGAGGGACGAAGGAGGGCGGCGGACTGCTTGGCGGTAGATGCGTCGCCCTCCGGGTTTGCGGCTTAACCGCATGACATAGCTTGCTATATAGCAGACTAGGGCGCAAGTGTTAGCACGGCATAGGCTGTGCTATGTCGCCCTGGTGGGTAGTCTCGGCCCATGACGGTTGAAGCCCACGACCCCAGGTCCAAGAAGGTGCAGATCGCCGACGCCTTGCGCGACGAGATCGCGAGCACCCCACTCCCGGCAGGGCACCGGCTCGCATCACTGCGCGACCTGGCAGACCGGTTCAAGGTCACGACGGTGACCGTGGGCAATGCGCTCAAGGTGCTTGCAGATGAGGGCGTGATCATCTCCGTGCCGACGCGCGGGTACTTCGTGCAGGACCGGCCGAGCGAAGACGGGGCCGGGCAAGACGCCAGCGCTCCGGTTAGCCGAGATGAGATCAACGCCATCCACTCCGAGATTCAGCAACTTGCCGCCCGCGTAGCCGAGTTGGAGAAGCGAACCCAGCCCTTGAGCGGTACCTGACAGTGATCCACCTTGCTGTCAGCACAACTGAGTAACTAGGGACAGGCGTGGTGTCACCGGGGGACAGCCTTGGTGCCAACCCCCTGTCACCCCCCGTGTCACCGGCTCTCTGAGTGCCAGACTCGACAGGCAAGCACCCCGACGGGAGGGCAGCACATGAGCGACGAACGGCCGGCATGGGCGCGACGACTTGCCTCCGAGCGAGACGCCCGGCAGTGGTCACAGGCCGAAGTGGTTGCCGCGCTCCGGGCCCACTCACCGAAGCCCTTGCCCGAAGGCTCCAGCATGGTCCGCCAATGGAAGCGGTGGGAGTCCGGCGAGGTCATGCCGAGCGACTTCTACCAGCCGATCATTGCCGCCACCTTCGGCACCGTGACCCATGCAATCTTCCCCGTCGCCGGGCAGCGAGATGGAAACGCCGAGATCGTCGCGGCGAGCGGCATGGAGACACTGGACATCATCAGCCGGTTGCAGGCATCCGACGTCGACACCGCCACCCTTGACGCACTCCGGATCACCACCGACCGGCTGTGCTCGGAGTACCCATACCTGCCAAGCGGGCAGTTGGCCGCCGAGGGCAGGCAGTGGCTCAAGCACGTTGCCGGGCTTCAGGCCCAACGCCTCACGCTCGCGCAGCACCGCGAAGTGCTCACCCTGTCCGGATGGCTCGCGCTCCTAATCGGCTGCGTCGAGTACGACATGGGCGACCGCGCAGCGGCAGAGAGCACCCGCAGGGCAGCACTGTCTTTAGCTCGTGAGGCGGACAACCCGGAGATCTCCGGTTGGGCCCACGAGATGCGCGCATGGTTCGCCCTCACGACGGGCGACTACCGCGGAATCCTGGCAGCCTCGCAGGCCGGGACCGACGCGTCTCCCAACCACGGGGTGGCGGTACAGCTTGCCGCCCAGGAGGCGAAGGGGTGGGCGCGGCTGGGAGACCGGCGGCAGACGGAAGTGGCGTTGGACCGAGGGCGGAAGCTCCTCGAAGGAATGCCGTACCCCGAGAACCTTGATCACCACTTTGTGGTGGACCCGGCGAAGTTCGATTTCTACGCGATGGACTGCTACCGCCTGCTGGGAGAGGAACGCTTCGCCGAGAACCTTGCCCACGAGGTGATCCGGGCGGGCACGGACTTCGACGGCTCCGAGCGCTCACCGATGCGCATGGCGGAGGCGCGGATCACCCTCGGCGTGGTCGCGGCCCGGCAGGGCGACTTGGACCAGGCCGTGAACTACGGCGAGTGGGCGCTGAAGGGCGACCGGCAGTCTCTGCCCTCCCTGCTCATGGTCAGCCGTGAGCTGGCGGCCATCATCAACCGGGATTACGCGACGGAGACGGCAGGCCGGGAGTACCTGGATCACCTGACTGCGCTCACTCGCGCCAGCTAAGAGAGGTCGTCTCGTTTGGTGTCCTGCTCACATGCCGCGCTCCGGGCCGTGGGCATCGCGGGTGCGTTGGCCCGGCGCGGTAGGCAGGTACTCCAGTAGGACGGGGCCGGGGTAGAAGGTCGCGCTGTCCCAGCCAGCCATCTCCTCGCCGATCAGGTAGCGGTACAGCCACTCGGCGAAGGTCATCGGGTATCCGCCCCAATCGCCTTCTTCCCCCTGTACCACCACACCGTCTGAGAACCCGTGGACCTGCGGAGCTCCGAAGACTGCGGCTCCCTGATCGGTGGCGGCGAGGGGGACGAGGCCCTCGGCGGTACCGAAGCTGAGCTGTGGGAGGTTGCAGAAGACGCGTGGATCGTCGTCAGGCCCCGTGACATAGGACTCCCATGCACTCTCCGACCAGGCCTTTGATGCCGAGCGGATCTTCTCGCCTAGGTTCCACGACTCGGACGCCGGATGAGATAGGTAGAGGTGTCCGTTGAGTTGTACGGGTGCGTAGGCGTCGACGATCTGCTTGTAGTCCGTCGGAAGCCTCCTGCCGAGTTCCTCCTCCAGACTGAGCCAGGCCGCAGGATCGGCGAAGCGTTCCTCTCCCGGGCCGAGCATGGCGAAGACGGCCTGCAGGTAATCGGTCATAGCCCCTCGAAGATGCTTGCGGGGAAAAACGTCCATGACAGCATCGACCACATCTCCGGTCCGCGGTCGGCCGGGGGCACTCGTTGTCATGGCATGGAGATTGGTGCAGCAGCTGGTGTGCGGTGCGCAAGGTGCCGGTGCGGCTGCGACTGTTACAGGTTTCTCTACCTCATCAAGGCTCCTCGCTCCGCTCGTCGCGCGCTCCCCGGCTCACCGCCGGGGCCCTGCGCTCCAGTCTCCGCCCCGCTCTGGGCCCCGGCTACGCCGGTCGCGCAACTAGAGCGAGAGAGCCTGACCGAGGAGGAAACGGAAGGCACAAGACATGCCTCCGGCGGGGGCGCTCAGACTCCGGGATGGACCGGGCGCCGTTCGCGAGTGCCGGCCGGATCGTGGCGAGCGTCGTGGGCTCCCATCCCGACCACCTTCGACCCAGGCAGAGCCGAGCAGTCGCGGCCCAGGGCGTCAAGGTCGTTCGTACAGTGGCGCGCTCCACCTTGACGCCCTGAACCACGCCCGCTCCACGACGTGTGGGCCGAAGGCGGACGGGATGGGAGCTGGGGAGGGTGGTGGGTGGGAGTTGTCGGTCAGTTGAACGTTCATCTCAAGCGGCCGTACTTTCGCCGTGGCCAGCTTCGCGGGCATCTCCGAGGGGCCGCGTCGGGACGGCGTCGCTCTGTGGTTGTCGCTCACTGATGAGGTGGTCCAGCTCCAGCCGCTCGTAGCACTCATCGCACCGATAGGTGCCGTCGCCCAAGCGGTACACGTCCTTGATCGGGTGTAAGCACTCACATTCTGCGCATACGCGTTCCAGAGGTGACGTCATATGCTCGACGGTCGGCCCATGGCCAAAGCATCAGAAAGGTCGCCAACGGGGTCGCACGGGCGCGTTAGGCCAGCTCATCGACAGTCCAAGCGCAGAAGTACCGTCGAATCTCCTGCGCGACAGGCCCCACTTTGGCCCGGCTACTCTCCCCGTGACGAGGCTCTCTGAAGTTCGAACTCCTCCGGACTGAGCCCTAGCACGATAGTTGTCGTTAACCTCCCACCCCGACCTGGCCTTTCTTGAAGCACTGAGCACGATATCTGTCGCCGAATTCGCATCGTTGTTGACGTGTTCCGTGCTTTTTGCAGGCAAGTTGGCCGCAAGCAGACACCCCAGCCCGAGAAGCGGGCAAGGTCAGGACCGCGCGGTCCGGAACGCGAGATACCGGCTGAAGGCTTCGTGACTGTCGGGGGTGAAGCGCCACTCCAGCAGGGCCGACCGCAGCTCCGGCTCGGTCAGCCAGCCATGCCAGGCGACCTCATCAGGATCGGCGGCCACGGTGTCCGGCACCACGGCTTCGTGCACGCTGAGCCAGTGAGGGCTCAAACCGCTGCGGTTGAGGAACGTGAACAGCAAGCGCGGCAGCACACGAATGCCCAGCTCTTCGGCCAGCTCCCGCACGGCGGCCTGTTCATAGGACTCACCGACATCCACGGCGCCACCGACCACGACCTCGTAGAGCCCGGGGAAGCGCGACAGCTGCTCCGACCGCCGGTGAACGAGGATCCGCCCACGCTCATCACGACACACCGTCACGGCGACCCGGTGCAGCCAACCCTCCCGGATGGCCTGCCGGCGGCTGACCACCACCCCCAGCACACGATCTTGATCGTCGACACGCTCCACCAGTTCGTCCACGCCGCACACCCTGGCAGAGCCCACTGACAACGCCGCTTCTCGGAGCCCCGTGGAGGCCGACCCAGGAGAACCTGCACCAGGAGGCCGGACGCGGATGACGACAGTTGTCGCGCAAATACGACACCTATCGTGCTCAGGCTCACGGACCCGCATCCTCGCGTGATAGACGGCCCATGAGGCAGTCGGGCACGGCCCCTGAGTTCTGTCGGGACGGTGAAGGTTGAAGGGCAGCTCAGCTCAGTGCGTTGATCGCATAGACCGTGCCTAGCCCGGCGGCCAAAGTTCCAAGGAGCAAGCGGAGGAGGGTCTCGGGCATTCGCGACTGGAGGCGGGCGCCGAGGTAGCCACCCACGAGGCCGCCCAGACCGCAAGCCAGGCCGAGAAACCAGTCGGGGGCGATGCTGCCGCTGTGGTTCAGGGACAGTAGGGCGTAGGTCGAGGCGCCAACCAGCGAGGTGGCGAAGGTGGAGGCGAGTGCGGCCGGGGCGACCTGGGAGACGGGGACGCCGCGGCCGACCAGGATGGGGCCGAGGATCGAACCGCCGCCGATGCCGTAGATGCCGCCCACGATCCCGACCGCGAGCGCCAGGGCGGTGACCGTCCGGGGCGCAGGCTGAGGGTGTTGAGTCCCCGGAGGCTTCGGGCGGAGGGTCGTGATGATGAGCCAGGTTCCGAGCGGCAGCATGAGAGCGGCGACCAGGAAGCGGAAGAAGTTCGGGCCCGGAAGGGCGAACACGCGGATGACCGCTCCGAGGATCACGCCGGGCAGCGTGCCCAGCACCAGACGGCGCACGAGCGGCCCGCCGAGGGCGCCGTCGCGTCGGTAGCGCAGCAGTGCACCCGGCCCCGCCACCACGTTGTAGAGCAGGTTGGTCGGTGTTACGGCCGGGTTGGGCACGGCGAAGATGCTGAGTTGCACGGGGAGCAGGAACACTGCCCCGGACACTCCGACCGGCGAGGTCACCACAGCGATCAGCATCCCGACCGCGAGGCCGGCCGCGACCAGCTCCCACTCCACCTGATGCCCCCCGCGCCTGAGACTGTCCCGCTCGCGACCTGCGACAGACTAGTAGCGTGTCGCCGCTTAGTTATGGTGCACCTGACTGGGAGGTTGGTGTCTGGCAGATTCCTTCCCCTTTGCCAGATAGGACTGTTGTTGTGGGTTCGCAGAAGAAGCGGCCGGTCAGGTTGACCGCGCAGGATCGTGAGGAGCTGGTCCGAGTGACCACGACGGGTGTTCGTGGGGCCTCGATGATCATGCGTGCGCGGGTGCTGCTTGCACTGGACAGCTCGGTGGGTGAGGTGGACACCAAGGAGGCGATCGCGGCCCGGCTCGGTGTCTCCGGTGAGACGTTGCGGCTGGTCGCCAAGCGTTTCGCCGAGACCGGTGGCGATGTTCACGCCACGATCGCGCGGAAGAAGCGCGACCTCCCGCCGGTGCCCTCGCCGGTGACCGGCGAGGTCGAAGCCCGGCTGATCGCGATGGCGTGCTCACAGCCACCCCAGGGCTATGCCCGGTGGTCGCTGCGGCTGTTGGAGAAGCACGTCGCGCTGGTCGAGGACATCCCCGATCTGGACCACTCCACCATCGGGCGGGTCTTAAAAAAACGCAACTGCGTCCTCATCTGAGAAAGTGCTGGACCATCCCACCGCGAGCGAACGCGGAGTTCGCGGCCCGGATGGAAGACGTGCTGGCCATCTATGCCCGGCCCTACGATCCGGCACGTCCCGTGGTGTGCATGGACGAGAAGCCCTACCAGCTCCTCGACCATGTCCGCGACCCGCTCCCGGCCCGCCCTGGTCGCGATGCCTGCCAGGACAGCGAGTACATCCGCTGCGGCACGTGCTCGATCTTCGTGTGGGTCGAACCCCTTCGCGGGTGGCGTCGAGTCCAGGCGCTGTCCCAGCGGACCCGGATCGACTGGGCCGGCCAGGTCAAGCAGCTGCTGAGCGTGGATTACCCCGACGTCGAATCCGTGGTGCTGGTGATGGACAACCTCAACACCCACGGCATCGCCTCACTGTACGAGGCATTCGAACCAGAAGAAGCATTCGCCCTGGCCCAGCGCCTCGAGATCCATCACACGCCCAAACACGGGTCATGGCTCAACATCGCCGAGATCGAACTCTCCGCGCTGACCCGGCAATGCCTCGACCGCCGGATCGGTGACCTCGACAACCTCAACACCGAACTCTCGGCCTGGCAGAACGCCACCAACACCGACCAACGTCAGGTCGACTGGCAGTTCACCACCCACGACGCACGCATCAAACTGCGCCACCTCTATCCCAAAAATTAGCCGCGACGGTCTACTAGGTGTTCTGACCCGTGAGGTTGGCGCAACCGGCCAGGAGGCTCCACCATGTGAGTCGCCAGAGAGTGCCCGGCCACCGGGCGAACGCCAAAGCGAACCGGAGTCAGGAGAGTTGAGGCAGCTCACTGATACCCTGTCGGCCAACATCAAGACACGCCTATTGGACGCTTGGGTTCCCCGTCAAGAGATCAAGCGCCCTATGGCATCCGAGTGAAGGAGCCTCATGCCAGATGAGGAGCAGTCACCCATAACCCATGGCGTACGCAATAGGTTATGGGAAGCAAGCTACACCAGTGATATCACCCAACACAACGAGCAGCGAACCCTGACCGTCACCAACGTCACATCCTTGGTTACGGCCGCAGCTAGCGTCATCACAGCCCTCACGCCCCTGATCATCAAGCTGATGTAAGCGTGCCCGCCGCGTGCCCGAACCAGAGGAACGCAGCGGGGAGCCACGGGGACTTGCGGGGACCTGGCAGCTCAGCCGCAGGTCAGCGTCTCCGCAGGTCAGGCCCCGTCCGCATACGGGGTCTTCCAAACTAGCTACGCGGGTTCGATTCCCGTCGCCCGCTCCATGCGTGGGCCCGGTTCGGCGAATTGCTCGTCGGACCGGGCCTTCTGCGTTCCGCGTCCCGCCTTCTGCGGTGCGGATCAGAAGCTGATCTGGTTGATGGTCTCCGCTATCGAGTTCATGAACCTGTTGATCGACGGTGCCATGCCGGTCGATGCCAGGAAGAAGCCGAAGAGCACCGCGACGATCGCGGGTCCGGCCTTGATGGAGCCGCCTCGGATCAGGACCACCAGGATGATCGCCAACAGAAGCACCACAGACAGTGAAATGGCCACGACTGATCACACCCTTGGTCGGTCCGCCTTGCCGGCCCGGAAGCGTGCGGCCGAGCACTCCTCCGTTGCATCCATCGTGCCACCAACTCCCCTGTGGTTGCTGCCAGGTGACGAATCGAACTGTCGGGATCGCGCCATCCTCACGCCCCGCGTGCGCGGGGCGGACAGGCCCGTCGACCCACCCTTCCGGGGCCCCGCCCGGCAGGCGGCCTGCAGCACGGGGCCACCCGCGGGCGGCGATCAAAAAACCCGGGACCGTGATCGTTTCCATATCCACACAGGTCGTTCACACGCGTTTCGCCACCCCGGATGCGATGAAATTCACTCCGCCCAACCGCCTGGCGATATGCACCATTTAAGGAGGATCAATCGGGCCATAGGGTGCGGTTTTCGGTAGTTTCACTTTCCATTGGGCGGGAACACGCAATACCTGCCGGCAGTTTTACGAATTCCAATCGAGGCGTCTAAGGTGCTTTAGATGTTCCACGCTCCGAACACATTTCAGAGGGCCCCGCTCCGCCCAGCGACCCGGGAGTCGGAGCCCAGACGCGAGGGCGGCACGACCATCACCGCGAGGCCCCCCGCACCGGTGGTGAACCAGCCCTCGGCGGTCGCGCCGACGAAGCGGCGTGACGCCTACTTCGACAACGCCAAATATCTGGCGATCGTGCTGGTCGCCGTGGCGCACGCGTGGGTGCCGGTGATGGACGGGAGCCGGACCGCCCGTGCGCTGTACATGGTCGCGTACACGTTTCACATGCCGGCCTTCATCATCATCTCCGGCTATTTCTCACGCTCGTTCGACATGAGCGCCAAGAAGATGAAGCGCCTGGTCACCGGTATCGCCGTGCCCTATGTGGTGTTCGAGACGGCGTACTCGCTCTTCAAGCGGTACGCGGACGACTCGCCGGATCATCCGATCAGCCTGATCGACCCCTGGTTCCTCACCTGGTTCCTGGCCGCGCTGTTCATCTGGCGGCTCACCACGCCCGTCTGGCAGGCGCTGCGCCACCCGCTGCCGGTCGCGCTCGTCATCGCCGTGCTCGCGTCGTTCTCCCCCACGATCGGCGACGACCTCGATCTCCAGCGGGTCCTGCAGTTCATGCCGTTCTTCGTGCTCGGACTCCAACTGAAGCCCGAGCATTTTCAGTTGGTGCGCCGGCGTGAGGTGCGGCTGCTGGCCCTGCCGCTGTTCGCCGGGGCCACCCTGTTCGCGTACTGGGCGGCGCCGCGGATGCAGCTGGGCTGGTTCTACCGCAGCAACAGCGCGCCTGAGATGGGCGCCCCGTGGTGGTCGGGTGCGGTGATGACGCTGATGATGTTCGGCTGCGCGCTGCTGCTCACCATCGGGTTCCTGGCATGGGTGCCGCGTCGCCACATGTGGTTCACCGTGCTGGGCGCCGGGACGATCTGCGGCTATCTGCTGCACGGATTCCTGGTCAAGGGTGCCGGCTACGTCGGCTTGTTCGACCGGTACGAGTGGCTGGCCTCACCGGCCGGGCTGGTCCTCGTCTCGCTGGTCGCGGCCTGCGCGGTGACGCTGATGTGTACGCCGCCGGTGCGACGGGCGCTGCGTTTCGTGACCGAGCCGGACATGGACTGGGCGTTCCGGCGGGACGCCACCAAGCTCTGAGTGGATCAGCCCTCCGTGGTGTTGGCCGGATCCAGCTGTTCGGTGGGCGATTCACCGGCGCTGAGTCCGAGCAGCGCGCGTACCTGCGCATATTTCGCGGTCAGCCGGGTACGCGTCGCCGGGTCCAGGACCGCGAGGCGGGCCGGGTCGGCGTTGTGGGCGAGGTCGGATTCCTTGATCAGCAGGGCGCCCGGCGTGGCGAGGATGCGCCGGGTGTACGCGGCCAGGTCCTCGCCCTGCCGTTTGGTGACGGCGAGGACCATGTCCTTGACCTGCTGCGGCAGCGCGGCGTCCGCCAGCCACTCGGCGGACAGGACGTCGTCCTCGACCGCGTCGTGCAGCCAGGCGGCGGCGATCTGGTCGGCACTGCCGCCCCTGGCCCGTACACCGTCCGCGACGGCGGCGAGGTGTTCGGCGTACGGGCGTCCCGCCTTGTCCTGCCGGCCGGCGTGCGCGTTGCGGGCGATCGCCTCGACTTCGGTCAGGGTCAGGGGTGTGCGTGGCGTGGGCATGGGACGACTCTACGGACGGGCAGTCGTCCGGCGCAGGGCCGCGTGGACGGGCGTCGTCATGACGGGCGGTGCCGCGTGCCGAGCCCTGGCTCGTACGGTTCAGGACCGGCGGGACAGCAGCAGCAGCGCCCGGTCGTCGTTGACGTCCTTCGCGCAGGCCTCGATCAGATGCCAGGCCGCGCCGTCGAAGCCGGTGACGACATAGCGGTCGGCCTCGCCGGTCAGCCGGTCCATGCCCTCCGCGATGTCCCGGTCGGAGGCCTCCACCAGGCCGTCCGTGAAGAGCATCAGCACATCGCCGGGGGCCAGTGAGCCCTTCACCGCGTCGAACTGTGCCCCGTCGTACACCCCCAGCAGCGGGCCCTCCGCGGCCTTCTCCTCCCACTGGCCGCTGCCCGCGTGCAGCTGCAGGGCCGGCGGGTGGCCCGCGGAGAGGAGCTCGTAGTCGCCCGATTCGAGGTCCAGCACCAGATGGATGGAGGTGGCGAAGCCCTCGTCCCAGTCCTGGCGCAGCAGATAGGCGTTGGCCGCGGGCAGGAAGCCGTGCGGGGGAAGCGAGCCGAGCAGGCCACCGAACGCGCCGGACAGCAGCAGGGCACGGGATCCCGCGTCCATGCCCTTGCCGGAGACATCGGTGAGTACGGCCTCCAGGGTGCGGCCGCCGTTGGTGCGGGCCGCGACGACGAAGTCGCCGGAGAACGACTGACCGCCCGCCGGGCGCAGCGCCATCTCGCGGTGCCAGCCCTGCGGCAGCCGTGGCAGGGCGCTCTGCACCCGGATGCGTTCGCGCAGGTCGAAGAGCATGGTGCCGCCGCGCCGCCACGGCACGCCGACCCTGGCCCGGAACTGGGCGAGGATCAGGCCGAAGAAACCGCAGGCCGCGACCACCAGGACGGTGCCCGGCGTCACCCGGGCCGGCCCCTCCGAGTACGGGCCGAGCGCGATCGACTCCACGATCAGGGCCGCGGCAGCGGTCGCGTACAGCCCCAGCAGGCTGGCCGGTCGCAGCAGCAGACCACCCGCGACGATCGGCAGGACGAGCGCGGCCGGTGCGCACCACACCGCGTTCAGCAGCGTGCCGCAGGTGATGGCCGGGACGGTCAGCAGCAGGCCGGCCAGGGCGATCCAGTCGGAGCCGTCGCCGCGGAAGTAGTCGACACCGGATTTGCGCAGCGCGATGCGCGCCCGGTGCGCCGATTTCTGCAATCGGGCCGGGTACGAGTCTGCTCCTGCGCGACGGGCCATTGCGGGGACCTTATCCACACGAGCGCCTCAGGTGCAGGGGGACCCCTGTGACAATGCGTTCGAAAACGGGTCGCCCGTCTGCCGTACCCCTGGTAGGCATGGCATATGACTACTGAGCTGCGGGTGTTGCGTCCGTCCGAATGGAACGAATGGTTCGGGAGCCTGGAGCTCGCGTTCGGCGGCGTAGCCGACTCTCCGGAGGAGCGCGAGCTCTGGGAGGAGCTGACCGAGCACGAGCGGTCGATCGGCATCTGGGACGGCCCGGACGTGGTCGGTACGGCGGGGGCCTTCAGCTTCCGGCTGGCCGTGCCCGGCGGGGCGCTGGTGCCCGCAGCCGGCGTGACAATGGTCGGTGTAGCAGCCACACACCGCAGGCGCGGACTGCTGACCTCGATGATGCGGCGTCAGCTCGACGACGTCCGGGCGCTGGGTGAACCCCTAGCCGTGCTGACGGCCTCGGAGCCCGCGATCTACGGCCGGTTCGGGTACGGGGCGGCCACGAAGCAGATGTCCCTGGAGATCGACACGGACCGGGTGCGGCTGGCGGTGCCGGACGGCACGGACGAGGTCCGCCTGCGGTACGCCAGGCCGGACGAGGCGACCGCTGCGTGCGAGGGCGTGTACGAGCAGCTGGTGGCGGGGCGGCCGGGGACGCCGGCGCACGGTCCCGGCTGGGAGCGGAGGGCGCTGATCGACCCGGCGAGCGCGCGGCAGGGGGCGTCGCCGCTGCAGTGCCTGCTGGCGGAACGGGCGGGTGAGGTCGTCGGGTACTCGACGTTCCGCATCAAGCCGGACTGGGACGCGGCGGGCCCCAAGGGCCGGATCGCCGTGGACGACCTGTCGGCGCTTGACCCGGCGGCGTACGCGGCGCTGTGGCGGTTCCTCTTCGAGATCGACCTGACGTCGACGGTCGAGGCGCGGAACCGGCCGGTCGACGATGCGGTTCTGCATCTCGTCTCGGACGTACGCCGATGCAACATCAAGCTGCGCGACTCGCTGTACGTACGGCTGGTTGAGCTGGGCGCGGCGCTGGAGGCTCGGGCGTACCGGGCTGCGGTGGACGTGGTGTTCGAGGTCGAGGACGCGTTCTGCCCGTGGAACGCGGGGCGTTGGCGGCTCACGGCCGACACGAAGGGGGGCGCGTCGTGCAAGCGGACGGATGATCCGGCTGATCTGGCGCTTTCCGTACGGGAGCTGGGGTCGGCGTACCTGGGCGGCGAATCGCTGGTCTCACTGGCGCGGGCCGGGCGGGTACAGGAGCTGCGGGCGGGCGCGGTGGCGGAGGCGGCGTCGGCGTTCTCGGAGATGGTGGAGCCGTGGCTTCCGCGGGGGTTCTAGCGGGGATGACGTTGCCGGAGGCGCCCGGCGGCCGGTCGCGGCTCGGAGAAGATGCGCGGCCTTGAAGGCGCCTGCAGGCGGGGAAATCGGGCCGTCCGCCGACCGGGGGACGTCCGGGGGCGGTGCGGAAGGCGCGTGGGGGCGCGTGGGGGCGCGTGGGGGCGCAAAATCAAGCCCGCCCGGCGATTGAGGGCACGGGGCTAGGCGCGCTGGCAGGTCGGGCACCAGAAGAGGTTGCGGGCCGCCAGCTCCGCCGCGCGGATCTCCGTGCCGCAGATGTGGCACCCCTGCCGAGCCCGCCGGTACACGTACACCTCGCCCCCGTGGTCGTCCACCCGCGGCGCCCGCCCCATCGCCTCCGGCATGTGCTCCGGACGCACCGTGTCGATCCGGTTGTTCCGTACACCCGCGCGCATCAGCGTCACCAGGTCCGCCCAGATCGCGTCCCACTCCGCACGGGTGAGGTCCTTGCCCTGGCGGTACGGGTCGATGCCGTGCCGGAACAGGACCTCCGCCCGGTACACGTTGCCGACGCCCGCGATGACCTTCTGGTCCATCAGCAGCGCGGCCACCGTGATACGGCTGCGTGAGATCCGCCGCCAGGCGCGTTCGCCGTCCTCGTCGGTCCGCAGCGGGTCCGGGCCCAGTCGGTCGTGTATCGCGCGCTTCTCGGGTTCCGTGATGAGGGCGCAGGTGGTCGGGCCACGCAGGTCCGCGTGGTGGTCGTCGTTGACCAGGCGCAGCCGGACGGTGTCCGTGGGCGGCGGAACCGGTGTCGCACCGAAGTGGAGCTTGCCGAACAGGCCGAGGTGGATGTGGATCCACCCGGCGTCCTCGAAGCCGAGGAACAGGTGTTTGCCGTGCGCGTCGACGCCGGTGAACCCACGGCCGTCGAGGAGCGCCGCGCTGTCCGAGAACCTGCCCTGCGGGCTGCTGACCCGCACCGGCCCGCCCACGAACCGATCGCGGTGGTCCGCGGCCAGGCGGTGGATCGTGTGTCCCTCGGGCACGGCGGCGGCTCTCCTCGGTGACGTGGGATATGGGGAAATGGCTGTGCCGCCGGGCAGGCCGGCGGCACGGGGGGTAGGGCGGTCAGCCCTGCTGCGGGTGGTGGGCCGGGATCGGGGGGAGCTCGCCCGTCGTCTCGTACGCCGTCAGCATCTCGATGCGGCGGGTGTGACGCTCTTCGCCCGAGTACGGCGTGGCGAGGAAGATCTCGACGAACTTCGTGGACTCCTCCACCGTGTGCATGCGGCCACCGATGGACACCACGTTGGCGTCGTTGTGCTCGCGGCCGAGAGCGGCGGTCTGCTCGCTCCAGGCGAGCGCGGCACGTACGCCCTTCACCTTGTTGGCGGCCATCTGCTCGCCGTTGCCGGAGCCGCCGATCACGATGCCGAGGCTGCCCGCGTCCGCGGCCGTCCTCTCGGCGGCGCGCAGGCAGAACGGCGGGTAGTCGTCCTGGGCGTCGTAGATGTGGGGGCCACAGTCGACGGCTTCGTGGCCCTGGGCCGTGAGCCACTCGACGAGATGGTTCTTGAGTTCGAAGCCGGCATGGTCTGAGCCGAGGTACACGCGCATGTGTCGAGTGTGGCATGCGGATCACGGGGTAGCCGTCATCGGGGTCGGGACCCTCCGGGCCTACCCCGTGCGGAGCTCTTGTGCGGGGAGTGTGTGCGCAACCCCACACCGGCAACGATCCGGACAATGATCCGGAAGAGGGGGTTCCGCTTCCGAGGTTCTGCGGGCTTCAATGCCTGGGTCCCGCCGCCCACCACCGTGCAGCGGCACAGCCACGGAACCGAGTGATCCAGAACGTAAGGATTCGATCCATGACGCAAACGACTCTGGCAGGGCCGGGCCACCAGCCCGGCGAGCCGGGCCGGGCGGACAAGCCGGGCTCCTCGGACGGGCTCCAGGCCGGTCTCAAGAACCGTCACCTCTCGATGATCGCCATCGGCGGAGTGATCGGCGCGGGCCTCTTCGTGGGTTCCGGTGCCGGTATCGCCGCCGCGGGACCGGCCATTCTGCTCTCGTACGCGCTGGTCGGCCTCATGGTCGTCTTCGTGATGCGGATGCTCGGCGAAATGGCCGCGGCCCGGCCCAGCTCGGGCTCCTTCTCCGCCTACGCCGACCGGGCCCTCGGCCGCTGGGCCGGCTTCTCGATCGGCTGGCTGTACTGGTTCTTCTGGGTCGTGGTGCTCGCCGTCGAAGCCACGGCGGGTGCCAAGATCCTGGAGGGCTGGGTGCCGGCCGTCCCGCAGTGGGCATGGGCACTGATCGTCATGTTGGTGCTCACCGCGACGAACCTGGTCTCGGTCAGTTCGTACGGAGAGTTCGAGTTCTGGTTCGCCGGGATCAAGGTCGTGGCGATCGCCGCGTTCGTGGTCGTCGGGTTGCTCGCCGTCTTCGGACTGCTGCCCGGTTCGGACAATCCGGGCTCGGGGCTCGCGCATCTCACCGACAGCGGCGGCTTCTTCCCCCACGGGCCGGGTGCCATCCTCACCGGTGTACTCATGGTCGTCTTCTCGTTCATGGGCAGCGAGATCGTGACGCTGGCGGCCGGCGAGTCGGAGAACCCGCAGCGTGCCGTCCAGAAGGCCACCAACAGCGTGATCTGGCGGATCGCCGTCTTCTACCTGGGCTCGATCTTCATCGTGCTGACGCTGCTGCCGTGGAACGACGCGTCGATCCTCAAGGACGGCAGCTATGTGGCCGCACTGAACTCGATCGGCATTCCGCACGCCGGACAGGTGATGGACGTCATCGTGCTGACGGCCGTGCTGTCCTGCCTCAACTCCGGCCTCTACACGGCCTCGCGGATGGCGTTCTCGCTCGGCGAGCGCGGTGACGCGCCGGAGGCGTTCGCCCGGACGAACAAGCGGGGCGTGCCGCGGGCGGCCATCCTGTCCTCTGTCGTCTTCGGCTTCGTCGCCGTGTTCTTCAACTACCAGTGGCCGGACACCGTCTTCCAGTTCCTGCTGAACTCCTCCGGTGCCGTCGCCCTCTTCGTCTGGCTGGTCATCTGCTTCACCCAGCTGCGGATGCGCGGCATCATCCTGCGCGAGTCGCCGGAGAAGCTGGTCGTGCGGATGTGGCTCTTCCCGTATCTGACCTGGGCGACCATCGCGATGATCTCGTTCGTGCTGGTCTACATGCTGACCGACGACAGCGGCCGTGAGCAGGTACTGCTCTCGCTGCTCGTCGCGGCGATCGTGGTGGCGATCTCGCTGGTACGTGAGGTCCGTCAGCGCAGGGCCGGAACGGCCGCGGTCACGGCGGACGCGTCCGCCGACGCCTGATCGAGCCCGTCCCCACCTGACGGTCGATGTCAGGTACACCGGGGAGGCTCTCTCCTGCCGCACACCGGGCGAACGGAGAGCCTCTCCACGAACGACCAGCTGCCCGCCCAGATCACCTTCCGTCCCGGCGACCCCGGACATGCGGAGGAACTGGCCGGGTTCCGGACAGGTTCCACGCTCCGGCCCGGACCTCGTCGGCGTCACCGATGCCGACGAGGTCCGGGCCGCCGTCGTGTCCGCCCCCGGGCGCGGACAGCGCGATGCCGAGCGGACCGGACGCGGACCGGCTCTGCGGACCCCGGCGGTGCGGCTGCTGCCGCCGCTCGGCGGCAGGGACGTGACGGCGGGAGCTGTACGGCGGGCGTCCGGGGCCTCGGAGCCACTCCACCGACCGTGGGCCGGTCGCCGAGCTTCTCGTTCGGCGGCGGGGACCGTACCGAAGCGCTTCACGACGAGCGGACGCGGAAGAGGCTCGCCGGTCTGCTGTCGCAGTGCGACCCGGCGAGCCTCTTCGGAGGGGCTTACGAAAGCGCGTGAGCCTCCGTCAGCCGCGGCGGCCGACGAGCTTCCAGGCGGCGGGCAGCGCGCCCATCGCCAGCGCCGCCTTCAGCGCGTCACCGAGCAGGAACGGCACCAGGCCGGCCGCGATCGCGGCGCTTGCCGACATCCCGGTGGACAGCGCCAGGTACGGGACACCGACCGCGTAGATGATCGCGGAGCCGAGCACCATGGTGCCGGCGGTGCGCAGCACGGAGCGGTCGCCGCCGCGGCGGGCGAGGGCGCCGACCACAGTGGCGGCGAGGAGCATGCCGAGGACGTAACCGAACGAGGCGCCGCCCGCGCCCGAGCTGCCGCCCGCGAACCACGGCATGCCCGCCATGCCGACGAGCGCGTACACGGCGAGGGAGAGGAAACCGCGGCGGGCGCCGAGCGCGGTGCCGACGAGGAGCGCGGCGAAGGTCTGGCCGGTGACGGGGACCGGGGAGCCGGGGACCGGGACGGCGATCTGCGCGGCGATGCCGGTGAGCGCGGCGCCGCCGACGACCAGGGCGGTGTCAATGGCGTAGCGGTGCCTGGCGGCGGGCAGCAGGTCGGCGAGGACCGCTCCGGTACGGACGGGGGCGGCAGCAGTGCTCATCGGGACTCCGCGGTGGTGAAGGCAGGTGGGGACAGACTGAGGCTGACGTTAGCCCACGGGTTAACGCTCGATCACCATCAGCCGCCCACAAAGCGGCGGTTGGCCGGTTAGTGGGGTTCATACAAAGACCGGTACGCAATCATGTGGCGGCGTGATGCTCGTCACTGAGGTGGGGGCCTGGAGGGGGCGCCCGGCGGACCACGTCTCCCAGCGTGAGACTGTAGGTTCCCCATAAATTATCCGAGAGTGACCCGCACCCCATGCACGACGCCCCTCCCCCCACGCAGCAGGAGCCGCTCTCGCACGGGCTGAAGCAGCGCCATCTGACCATGCTCGGCCTGGGCGGGGTGATCGGCGCCGGGCTCTTCGTCGGTTCGGGCGCCGGGATCGCGGTCGCCGGGCCGGGCATCGTCGTGTCGTATCTGATCGCCGGCGCGCTCGCGATGCTGGTGATGCGGATGCTCGGCGAGATGTCTGCCGCGATACCCGCCTCCGGCGCCTTCTCCGTCCATGCCGAGCGGGCGCTCGGCCGCTGGGCGGGGTTCAGTGTGGGGTGGCTCTACTGGTTCCTGCTGGTGGTCGTCCTCGCCGTGGAGGCGACGGCCGCCGCACAGATCGCTCACGGCTGGGTGCCGGGCGTGGACCAGTGGGCGTGGGTGCTGGCGTTCATGGTGGTGTTCACCGTCACCAATCTGACCGCGGTGAAGAACTTCGGCGAGTTCGAGTTCTGGTTCGCCGCGCTCAAGGTCGCCGCGATCGTGATCTTCCTGGTGCTCGGGCTGCTCGCCGGCTTCGGTCTGCTCCCGGACACCGATCCGGTCGGGCTGACCAATCTCACCGGGCAGGGCGGCTTCCTGCCGAACGGCTGGGGCGGCGTCGTCTCAGGTGTGCTGACCGTCGTCTTCGCATTCGGCGGCCTGGAGGTCGTGACGATCGCCGCGGCCGAGACGGACGATCCGGCGCGCGCGGTGGGACGTGCGGTGCGCAGCGCGGTCGTGCGGATCCTCTTCTTCTACGTCGGCTCGATGCTGGTGATCGTCACGGTGCTGCCGTGGACCGCGCAGCAGGCCGGACTGAGCCCGTACGTCAAGGTCCTGGACACGATCGGGGTGCCGTCGGCCGGGCAGATCATGAACATCGTGGTGTTCGTGGCGCTGCTCTCCGCGCTGAACGCCAATCTCTACGGCGCGTCCCGGATGGTCTTCTCGCTGGCCGAGCGCGGCGAGGGGCCGCGCGGGCTGCTCAAGGTGTCGGGGAGCGGTGGCGGGGGCGGGGTGCCGCGGCGGGCGGTCCTCACCTCGGTCGCCTTCGGCTTCGTCTCCGTACTGCTCAATCTGAAGTGGCCCGACTCCGTCTTCCTCTATCTGCTCAACTCGGTAGGCGCGGTGCTGCTGTTCGTCTGGGGGCTGATCGCCGCGTCGCAGCTGCGGCTGCGACGCCGGCTGGAGCGCGAGGCGCCCGAGGCGCTGACCCTGCGGATGTGGTGCTTCCCGTGGCTGACCTGGGTGACGCTGGCCGCGCTCGTGGCCGTACTGGTGCTGATGCTGACCGATGACGTGGCGCGCCCGCAGGTGCTGTGGTCGGCGGGGGCGACGGGTCTGGTGCTGCTCGTCGCGGGGGCGCGGGAACTGCGGGACCGGCGACGGGCCTGACCCGGCGGATCCGTGGCGGGGCGTGTACGCGAGAACTTCGGCGAGTTCGAGTTCTGGTTCGCCTCGCTGAAGGTCGTCGCGATCACGCTCTTCCTGGTGCTGGGTGTGCTGGCGATCCTCGGGGTGCTGCCCGGCACGGACGCCCCGGGCGGCGCCAATCTCCGGGGCGACGGCGGGTTCCTGCCGAACGGCTCCAACGGCTTCATCATCGGGCTGCTCGCCTCCGTCTTCGCGTACGGCGGTCTGGAGACGGTCACCATCGCCGCGGCCGAGTCCGAGAACCCGGTGCGGGGCGTGGCCAAGGCGGTCCGTACGGCGATGTGGCGGATCGCGCTGTTCTACGTCGGTTCGATGGCGGTCATCGTCACCCTCGTGCCGTGGGACGACCCGAAGGTCGCGACGGTCGGCCCGTTCTACGCGACCCTCGACCACCTGGGCATCAGCGGCGCCGCGGAGATCATGAACGTGGTCATCCTGATCGCACTGCTCTCCGCGATGAACGCGAACATCTACGGCGCTTCGCGGATGGCCTGCTCGCTGGTCGCCCGGGGCCAGGGCCCGAAGCGCCTCGGCCGGGTCAGCTCCGGCGTGCCGCGCAACGCAGTGCTCGTCTCGTCCGTCTTCGGCTTCCTGTGTGTGCTGCTGAGCTACTGGCGGCCGGACGATGTCTTCCCGTGGCTGCTCAACATGATCGGCGCGGTGATCCTGGTCGTCTGGATCTTCATCGCGGTATCGCAGCTGCTCCCGCGCCGCCGGCTGGAGCGCGAGGCGCCCGAGAAGCTGGTCGTGCGGATGTGGCTGTTCCCGGTGGGGACACTGATCGCGCTGGCTGCCATGGCCGGCATCTTCCTGCTGATGCTGCGCCAGCCCGACACACGCGACCAGCTGCTGGCGACCGGTGCGCTGACCGTCGTACTGGCCGTCATCGGTGTCGTACGCCAGCGCCGGGCCGCAGCCGTCAAGAACTGATGTGGGGGGCGCACGGCACGTTGAGGGAGAGCAGCGCGCCGCCCTCGTCCCCCAGCTGCACCTCGCTCACTGCCGCGTTGCGCAATTGCGGAAGGACCCGGCGGTAGGCGCCGAGCGGGATCGACAGCAGTTCGCACAGCACCAGCCGTAGCAGCGTGTTGTGTGCGACGACCAGTACCCGCTGCCCCGGATGGAAGTGTGCGATCCGGCGCAGCGCCGCCGTCCCCCGGGCCGCCGCCGTGCGCGGGTCCTCGGCCCCGGGAAAGGGATGGGTCACCGGATCGGCGACATACGCCTCGGCCCGTTTCGGGTCCTCGGCGGCGAATTCGGCGAGGGTCCGCCCCTCCACCGCCCCGAAGTCGCACTCGCGCAGATCGTGTTCGCGCCCGGGTACGAGGCCGAGCGCCCGGCAGGCGGGTTCGGCGGTCTCGATGGCGCGGGAGACGGTCGACGTCCAGATCGCGTCGACCGGATGCCGGACCGCCCAGTCCGCCAGTTGCTCGGCCTGGCGGCGGCCCTCGTCGGTGAGCGCGACGTCGCTCACCCCGGCGTAGCGGTTCTCGGCGTGCCAGACGGTCTGTCCGTGCCGGGCGAGCACCAGGGTCGTGGGGAAGATGGTCATCGGCTCTCCGTTCGGGCCCGGGCGTGGGCGGCGAGCGCCCCGGGCCGCCGGCCCCGCCGTTCCGGTTCGTCCACCAGTTTGAGGTACGGCGCGGTGTGGCGGGCAGTGCGCGCCGGGTACGGGCGCAGAACCTGCCGGATTCCGACCGGGTGGCCCGCTGCCGGTGGCTCGTGGTCACGGGCCGAGGCGTCCGGTCGCGCCGGAACCTGCCCAGGAAACGCGGCGGTCAGCGCCCCGCCGCAGCAGCCCGGCGCTCCGCCGGGCAACCAACTCCCCTCCGGGGAAAGGTAGTTGTAAACCACATCGGCACGGTACCGGACCGGCGACGCCGTGACGCCCTTGAGGACCGGGGTCGCACCGCGCACCGAATTCCGCGATCCGACGGGCAGTGCACCGGAGGCGATCCGCGCCGCGCATCCGTCCGCCGCCCCGGCCGCGACGAGCCTGCCCGCCGGTGTGCCGACCCCCTCGGCCCCGCCCGCCCGTCGCCGCACATCAGGCCGACGGTGAGCCACCTGGCAGTGATCACGCGGGGCGGCCCGCGGTCCTGAGCCGAAGGGCTGATCACACTCCCCCCTTCCTGCTGTTAGCCTGCTCTTGCATATGAGTTGCAATAACAACAGGACAGCAGCTGGAGGGCTCGCCCCATGGCCACGTACACGCTCCCGGAACTCCCGTACGACTACGCGGCGCTCGAACCGGTCATCAACCCGCAGATCATCGAGCTCCACCACGACAAGCACCACGCCGCCTACGTCAAGGGCGCCAACGACACCCTGGAGCAGCTGGAAGAGGCACGCGACAAGGAGGCCTGGGGAGCCGTCAACGGCCTGCAGAAAAACCTCGCGTTCCACCTCTCCGGCCACATCCTGCACTCGATCTACTGGCACAACATGAGCGGCGACGGCGGCGGCGAGCCCCTCGCGGCGGACGGTGTCGGCGACCTCGCGGACGCCATCACCGACTCCTTCGGTTCGTACGCGGGCTTCAAGTCCCAGCTGACGAAGGCCGCTGCCACCACGCAGGGCTCCGGTTGGGGGGTGCTGGCGTACGAGCCGCTCAGCGGCAGGCTGATCGTCGAGCAGGTCTACGACCACCAGGGCAACGTCGGCCAGGGCTCGGTTCCGATCCTGGTCTTCGACGCCTGGGAGCACGCCTTCTACCTCCAGTACAAGAACCAGAAGGTCGACTTCATCGAGGCGATGTGGCGCGTCGTCAACTGGCAGGACGTGGCGAAGCGGTACGCGGCCGCCAAGGAGCGCGCCGACGTTCTGCTGCTCGCCCCCTGACCAGGACGCACGGACGTCCTGCCTCGTGATCGTCTTCTCAACCTTCACCGGCAGGCGGATGAACGGGGAGCCTCCGCGAAGACGTGACTCGCGGGGGCTCCCCCATTTCCGGACACTTAGCTTGTTTGCTAATTAGCTCATGTGCTAAATATCTGGCATGGCAACGACCGATGACGAGGCGAGCGCCTTCCGCGCCCTCGCCGATCCGACCAGGCGCCAGATCCTGGAGGACCTCCGGGGCGGCGAACTGGCGGCGGGGGAGATCGCGGCCCGGTTCGCGATCAGCGCACCGTCCATCTCCCGCCACCTCGGCGTACTGAAGGGCGCCGGACTGGTCACCGAGCGCCGCGACGGCAACCGCATCCTCTACTCGCTGGCCGAGGATCGGCTGGCGACCAGCATCGGACGGTTCCTGAGCTCCGTCTGCCCCGAGCAGATCGTCCTGCGCCACACCAAGTGGCGGTCCGCCACACAAGAGGAAGGCGGCACATCGTGATCCAGCCCCGACTCTCCAGCGTCATCGAGCGCCGCCTCCTGGTGAACTACCGGGTCACCCCGGACGCCGCCGCCCGCCTGCTGCCCGCCGGCCTGCGACCCCAGTTGGTACGCGGCCACGCCGTCGCCGGCATCTGCCTCCTGCGCCTGGGCTCCGCACGCCCCGCATGGGCACCGCCGCCGGTGGGTCTGCGCAGCGAGAACGCCGCGCACCGCATCTCCGTCGAGTGGGACGGCCCGGACGGCATCGAGACCGGCGTCTACATCACACGCCGCGACACCGGCTCACGGATCAACTCCTGGGCGGGCGGGCGGATTTTCCCCGGTGAACACGGCCGCGCCGACTTCACGGTGCACGAGACGCCCGACGAGGTACGGGTCGCTCTCGCCACCCGGGACGGCGAGATTCGGGTCGACGTCACGGCCGAGGTCACCGACGAACTGCGCGGCAGTGAGCTCTTCACCGATCTCCAGGAGGCATCGGACTTCTTCCGCGCCGGGGCCAGGGGCCTGTCCCCAAGGGCTTCAGGCCGCCGTCTCGACGCCATGGAACTGGAAACGGACGCGTGGCAGGTGGAAGCCGGGCGGGTCCGATCCGCGCGGTCGACCTTCTTCGACGACCCGGACCGCTTCCCGGCCGGCACCGCGACCCTGGACAGCGTCCTGGTCATGCGCGACGTCGCCGCCCGCTGGCGCCCGCTGCCGGCGAGGGCCATGGCCCGTCGCTGACGAGCGGTGGCCATCAACCCGTCGTGTCCCTCGGCGCCGACGGTCCGTACCGCGGTGGCGCCGGGCGCCGGCCCGACTGCGACCGGTTCGGTGAACCGCCGCCTGCCCCGCACCCTGCGCCGGCGTCACGGCATTGCCCCTCGGCATCGAGCGAGCCCCCGAAGAAACGTGTGCCCTCCGGGGTGAATGCGATGATGGGCGCCATGAGTCCGGTCCCCGCCGACCCCACCGCCGTGCACCCCATGCCCGGACAGCCGCGTGTGGTCCTGCTGAAGCCCCTGGTGACGTCGGAGCTGATCGAGGTCGGCGCCTACTCCTACTACGACGACCCCGATGACGCGACCGCCTTCGAAACCCGCAACGTGCTGTATCACTACGGCCCGGAGAAGCTCGTCATCGGAAAGTTCTGCGCGCTCGGGACCGGGGTGCGGTTCCTCATGAACGGCGCCAACCACCGTATGGACGGCCCCTCCACGTTTCCGTTCCCCACGATGGGCGGCTCCTGGGCCGACCACTTCGACCTGCTGACCGGACTGCCCGACCGGGGCGACACCGTCGTCGGCAACGATGTCTGGTTCGGCTACGGCTCGACGGTCCTGCCAGGTGTACGGATCGGGCACGGCGCCGTCATCGGTGCCGGATCGGTCGTCGTCGGCGACGTCCCGGATTACGGCATCGTCGGCGGCAACCCGGCGCAGCTGATCCGTACCCGCTACGACGACGAAACCGTCACCCGGCTCCTCGCCGTCGCCTGGTGGGACTGGCCCATCGAGCTCATCACCCGGCACATCCGCACGATCATGTCCGGCAGCGTCGAGGCGCTCGAAGCGGCTGCCCAGGAGGGGACGTCATGACCATCACCGTTCAGGGACTGGCGTACTACCCCGTCAAGGGCTGCGGCGCGGTTCCGGTCGACCGGGCGGAGATCACCCGGACCGGTCTGGTGCACGACCGTACGTTCATGGTGGTGGACGCCGAGGACGGCGCGTTCCGCAGTCAGCGGACACACCCCGCGATGGCTGCGATCAAGGCCGAAGTCCTGGACGGCGGCGCCGTGCTGGCCCTCTCCGTGCCGGACCTGGAGCCCCTGGAGCTGGACGTCGACCGGGACGGCCCGCGCCGCACGGTCAGTATGTTCGACCGTCCGCTCGGCGAGGCGTGCGACCAGGGGGACGCGGTCGCCGAGTGGTTCTCGGACGCGCTCGGTGCGAAGTCCCGGCTGGTACGGGTGGCACCCGACTTCGACCGCGACGGCTGGGGCGAGACCCCCGGCAAGGTCGCCTTCGCCGACGCCCATGCGGTGCTGGTCGCCTCCACCGCGTCGCTGGCCGGCCTCAACGCCCGTATCGAGGCCCGCGGCGACGCGGCCGGCGTACCGATGGACCGCTTCCGCCCGAACATCGTCCTGTCCGGCGCCGACGAGCCGCACTTCGAGGACCGGGTACGCCGGATGACCATCGGATCGGCCGAACTGGCCTACTCCGTGAGGGCGATGCGGTGCAACGTCCCGCTGGTGGACCAGTCGACCGGCCTCCGGGCGGGCCCGGAGCCGGTCCGGACCCTGGCGACGTACCGCCGCGAACCCGACTACGGCAACAAGGTCAGCTTCGGCGTGAAGAACGCGGTGGTCCGCGAGGGTGTGGTGGCCGTCGGTGACGCGGTCGAGATCACGAGCCGGCTCGACGCGTGAACCCAGTCAGGCGAGCCTTACGTTCTTGGACGGGTTGATCGAGCCATTCGTAGGGTTGGGTCACCCAGGGGTGCTGGGTGTGGCTTTCAGGCGGCTGCCGTTCGTGGCTGAACTCGCTTCGCCGCCCAGCACCCCACGACGACCAGGCCGCTGATTGGGAAGTGCGAACAAGTCGCTGTGTAAGGCAATGCCGGCGAGGTCGTCCGTGGTACGTACTGCAACGACGAGCTTCGGGAGCGCGATGAGCCGGATATGGGCCGGAGTCGACAGCGGCAAGACCCACCACCACTGCCTCGTTCTCGACGCCGACGGCACCAAGCTGCTGTCGCGCCGGGTGGCCAACGACGAGCCGGATCTCCTCCAGCTCCTCGCCGACGTCCTCGCCCTCGCGGACGAGGTGACCTGGGCGGTGGACATGGCGGACGGCGGGGCCGCACTGCTGATCGCTCTGCTGGTCAACCACGGGCAGGAACTGCTCTACATCCCCGGCCGCGCGGTCAACCGTGCCACCGATGGCTACCGGGGCGAGGGCAAGACCGATGCCCGCGACGCGCTCGTCATCGCCGACCAGGCTCGTGTCCGCCGCGATCTGAAGCCCATGCGGCCCAGCGACGAGGCGACCATCGAGCTCAAGCTGTTCACGGCCCGCCGCACCGACCTCGCCTGCGACCGCAACCGAGCGATCAACCGCCTGCGCGGAACGCTGACCAGCATGTTCCCCGCGCTGGAACGTGCGCTGGATGTGACCACCAAGGGGCCGCTGGTGCTGCTGAGTCGGGTCGCCCGGGGGAATCTCACCCCCGGGCTCCCACAGAACGGAGCGTGACAATCTCTCGTCACTCCGCTCTTGTCATCCTGATCACCAGGCCAATGCGGCGAGTGTCGTGTCCGGCCAGTGCGCGAACATCCGCGGGTACCGCTGGGCGATCTCCTGGAGCTTCGCAATGGCCTTCCGCAACGGCGCCAGCCGACGGTACTTTCTGCGGATCCAGCGAACCAAGTAGGCGTTGATTCGCTGAAGGAACGGGATCAACACCCAACGGCCGTACCGGCCGTAGTAGTTGAGCCAGCCCGCAACGACGGGATTGATCCGCCGTGCGAGGTCCGTGAAAGTCGAACCGGTGCGGTGTTGCAGCCGCCAGGAGCGGACCTCCGCACTGATCTTCTTCAGGGCTTCCTTGCTGATTGCCGGGGAGAATGACAGGAACGTCTGCCCACTCCGGGTCCGGCTTGCTCTGGCGCGGAATGTGTAGCCGAGGAACGTGAACTCCATATGCTCGTGGGAGCTCTGGCGCTTCGCGTCCCGGCAGTACACGATCCGGGTCTTGGCCGGGTGCAGTTCCAGCCCGACCTCTTCCATCCTGCTCCGGAGCGCGGCCAGCACCTGGCGGGCCTGGCGCTCGGTGACGCAGTGCAGCACCGCGTCGTCCGCATAGCGTTCGAAGGTGACAGACGGGAACTCCCGGCTCATCCACATGTCGAACGCGTAGTGCAGGAACAGGTTCGCCAGCACGGGAGACACCGGGGCGCCCTGAGGCGTTCCGCGTTCCCGTTCCAGCAGGTTGCCGTCGGGCAGTTGCAGAGGCGCGGCGAGCCATCGCCGTACATACAAGTTCACCCAGACGGCGTCGGTGTGCGCTTCCACCGCCTTGACCAGCAGGTCCCACCGGACGCTGTCGAAGAACTTCCGGATGTCGAACTCGACGACCCAGTCGCGCTTCCAGCAGCGTTCCCGGCAGGCCCCGACCGCGTCCAGCGCGGACCGTCCGGGCCGGTATCCGTAGCTGTCCGGGTGGAAAATGGGATCCACTCGTCGCATCAGATGCCGTGCCACCACGGTCTGCGCCACCCGGTCAGCGACGCACGGAATACCGAGCATCCGCATGCCACCGCCGTGGGGCTTGGGAATCTCCACCGCGCGCACCGGAGACGGAAAGTACGAGCCCGACGACATTCGGTTCCAGACCTTGTAGAGGTTGTTCCTCAGGTCCTTCTCGAACTCATCGATGGACTCGCCATCCACGCCCGGGGCGCCCTTGTTCGCCCTGACTTCCTCCCACGCCTCCTTCACTTCCCACTTCGAGATATCGAACGGCTTGGTCTGTGACATCAACCGGCCCATCGAATTCCTCCCAGATACCTCTGGTTGATACGACACACTCGGTCACGGACGACCCGGCCCCTTCGCTCCACCCCCATTACAGAGGCTTCAGCACTACTACGAGCCGGTCCGCCGGCGCACCCCGCATCGGTACTCAACCCCTTGCGGTTTCGGCCGCTTGGGGCACTCCCTCTCGCCACCCGTGCTGGGTGGGCAGTGTCGGAGCGCGCCTTCTCCTGTTCCACGCGAGAGCGGCAGACTGGGCTCACGTCGCCTTCATGCCGGACACCGCCTGACCAGTAGGTGGGCTCCCGTCAGGCTTATCCCGAGACAAGCCAGAGCGCCTCGGTTTCGATGTCGTCTGTTCTGTTTTCGACACGTCAGCAGCGATTCGCTTGCGCTCGTCTTCCCAGTCCCTACCTGACATCTCTTGGATGCCTTTTCCTCATCGCTCACCACAACAGTCTTCAGCTAATGCGGCATGAGGTGGTTTGAAGCCTCCCCCCACAGGGCGACTCCGAAGGGCCGAAATCCTTCATCTCTCGCACAGCACCATTTCCAGAAGCTGCCCTACTATCAACTCCCATTCATGTTCAGGACACACCGGGCTACCAGACTCCGGCATCGATCCGCCGCGTGGGTGTGAGCCGCCTGGCCAAGTGGCTGTCCGCCCGCAAGGTCCGCAACGCCCATGACCTCGCCACCGCGGGGGTCGAGGCCGCCGAGCGGCAACACACCGCCGTCCCCGGCGAAGCGGCCATCGCGGCGATGGTGCGGGCACTGGTCGAGGAGGTGATCGCCCTCAACGAGAAGATCGCGGAGATCGACAAGCTCATCGAGGGCCGGTTTCGCCGCCACGAACTCGCCGACGTGATCACCAGCATGCCGGGAATCGGCGCTCTGCTGGGAGCGGAGTTCCTGGCCGCTGTGGGGAGCGACATGGCATCCTTCGCCACCCCGGACCGCCTGGCTGCCTTCGCCGGCCTGGCCCCTGCCCCGCACGACTCGGGGAAGTCCCACGGCAACCTGCACCGGCCACAGCAGTACCACCGCGGCCTGCAACGCGTCTTCTACACCTCCGCGCTGATCAGCATCCGCTGCGACCCCAACTCGCGCCGCTTTTACGACAGAAAGCGAGCCGAGGGTAAACGTCACATCCAGGCCGTGCTCGCACTCGCCCGCCGCCGCGTCAACGTCTTCTGGGCCCTGATCCGTGACCGACGGTGCTACGACGTCATACCCCCAGTCACTCATGCCGCTTGACTTCCAGATTGGGAAGCGAGTCGATCCAGCGTTCCAGCCGACGTCCTTCGGCGGCCATCAGGTCGGGGTCCCGGAAGGTGTTGGTGAGCAGCGAGATCCCCTGGTAGGCGGCGATCAAGGCGACCGCGAGTTCACGGGAGTCACTGCGGCCCATCGCCCGGAACTGCTGCTCGACCCAGTCGAGCAGCGCCTGAATGACCTTGGCGACCGACAGGTCGAGGCCGTCGGCCCGCTTGTCGAGTTCCGAGGCCATGGTCCCGGTAGGACAGCCGTACTGAGCCGTGAGCTCGCGCTGCTCGACCCAGCCGTTCAGGAGTGCCTTCAGTCGGTCCTGGGGCGCGGGAAGCTCGTCGAGCACACCGATCATCGACTTCAGGCTCTGCGCATGTGCGTCGATCGCCGCCTCGACGAGCTGATCCTTGGTCTTGAAGTAGTAGTAGACGTTTCCCAACGGGACGTCGGCCGCTCGTGCGATGTCGGCAATCGTGGTCTGTTCGACACCTTGCTCGTGAAGTACCCGGGCCGCGGCGGCCGCCAGCCTTTCCCGCTTGCCCGGTGATTGCCGGACGCCTTTTGAGTGAGTCACCTGACTAACTGTAGACGTGCGACGGGCGACCGGCTATCGTCGCATCTAAGTCAGTCAACTAACTAACACATGGGGTTCTCATGATCGTTGCAACGGGTGCGACCGGAAACGTCGGACGGGAACTCGTGCGGATCCTTGCCTCGGCCGGTGAACAGGTGGCGGCCGTCTCCCGGCGGCCTCCGGCGCAGCTGCCCGACGGCGTACGGCACCAGCGGGCCGATCTCGCCGATCCGGAGAGCCTGCGCACCGCGCTGGACGGCGCCGACGCACTGTTCCTGCTCGTCGCGGGCGACGACCCGCAGGGCATCATCGACATCGCAGCGGCCGGCGGGGTCCGGCGCGTCGTCCTGCTCTCCTCCCTGGGGGTCGGGACGCGGCCGGAGGCCTACCGTCACCCGGGGGCGTTCGAGGAGGCCGTCCGCCGGCCGGGTCTCGCATGGACGGTCCTGCGGTCCGGCGGCCTGAACTCCAACACCTTCGCGTGGGCCGAGTCGATCCGTACGCAGCGCACAGTTGCCGCACCCTTCGGCGACGTCGGGCTGCCCACCGTCGACCCGGCGGATGTCGCCGAGGTCGCGGCCGTGGTCCTGCGCGAGGCCGGCCACGCGGGCCGTACGTACGAACTGACCGGGCCCGCGCCGGTCACCCAGCGGGAACGGGCCGAGGCGATCGGCGGCGCACTGGACACTCCGGTCCGATTCGTCGAGCAGACCCGCGAGGAGGCCCGCGCGCAGATGCTGCAGTTCATGCCCGAGCCGGTGGTGGAGGGCACGCTCGGCATCCTCGGTGAGCCACTGGCGGCGGAGCAGAAGGTCAGCCCCGACGTCGAGCAGATCCTCGGCCGCGCGCCGCGCACCTTCGCCGACTGGGCCGCACGCGCCGCCGAGTCCTTCCGGTGAAACCACCGCGCGGCGAATTTCACCTGTCTCGAGACCGAGCACCACGACGTGGCCGCGGGGCACCACAATCCGGAGGACGACCATCCGCTACCGGTCGCCAAATCAGCGTGCGGACCGCCACGAACTCCGCTGAACCGCCCGGCTGTTGCCCCTGCGGAGTCGATGGCCGGCCCCGTCCGGACGCTCCATCGAGTGGCAGGGCGCCTGACGAAGCCCGCCCAGCTGTACGCGTGACGCATCACGGTGCGGGTTCCGGACGGTGGCCGGAACCCGCACCGGGTGGGTACGTCAGTCGAAGATCGGGCCCTGCGTCCGGGTCCGCTTGATCTCGTAGAAGCCGGGGATCGACGCCACCAGCAGCGTGCCGTCCCACAGCTTCGCCGCCTCCTCGCCCTTCGGGGCAGGGGTGACCACCGGGCCGAAGAAGGCGACCTGCTCGCCGTCGGAGCCCGGCACGGCGATGACCGGCGTGCCGACGTCCTGGCCGACCTTGTCGATGCCCTCCTGGTGGGAGGCGCGGAGCTCCGCGTCGTATGTGTCCGAGTCGGCGTACTCCGCGAGCTCGGCCGGCAGACCGACGTCTTCGAGCGCCGCCACGATCGCCTCACGGGTGGGGCCCTCGCCCTGGTTGTGGAAGCGGGTGCCGAGCGCGGTGTACAGCGGACCGACGATGTCGTCGCCGTGCTTCTGCTGGGCGGCGACGACGACGCGGACCGGGCCCCAGGCCTTGGTCTCGAGCATGTCGCGGTACTCGTCGGGCAGCTCGTCGAGCCTGTTCTCGTTGAGGACGGCAAGGCTCATCACATGCCAGCGGACCTCGACGTCGCGGACCTTCTCCACCTCCAGCATCCAGCGCGAGGTCATCCACGCCCAGGGACAGAGCGGGTCGAACCAGAAATCGGCGGGCGTCTTGCCGTTCACCGTGGCGTTCTCAGACATGTCTCTCCTCAAGAGGCGATCGCACCTGTGCGCGAGAACACCGCCGAACGGCCCTGCCATTCCCGCGCGCCCGGGCCGGGAGGCACATGGGAGGATCAAACTGTTCGAACGTGACACAAAGGAGTGCACCTGTGCCCGGTCAAAACCTGTCCCGCGACGAAGCCCACGAGCGGGCCGAGCTGCTGACCGTCGACGGATACGACGTCGTGCTCGACCTGCGGTCCGCGATCGGTGATCCCGAGGGCGGCGGGGACGGCGGGGACCGGCCGGCCGATCCCCGGACCTTCCGCTCGGTGACCACGATCCGGTTCCGCTCCGCGCGGGCGGGGGCGTCGACGTTCGCGGATCTGCTGGCGCCGAGCGTGACCTCGGTGACCCTGAACGGGCAGGCGCTCGACCCCGCCGTCGTCTTCGACGGGACGCGGGTGGCGCTGGACGGTCTGCCGGAGGGCGAGAACGTCCTGGTGGTCGACGCGCAGTGCGCGTACAGCCGGACCGGCGAAGGCATGCACCGGTTCGTCGACCCGGAGGACGGCGAGGTCTACCTCTACACGCAGTACGAGCCGGCCGACGCGCGGCGCGTCTTCGCGAACTTCGAGCAACCCGACCTGAAGGCTCCCTTCCGCTTCGAGGTGACGGCGCCCGAGGGGTGGACGGTCTGGAGCAACGGGGCCGAGGAGTCCCGCGACGGCGGAGTCTGGCGGTTCGCCGAGACGAAGCCGATCTCGACGTACATCACAGCGGTCGTCGCCGGTCCGTACCACTATGTGACCGACTCGTACAGCCGTACCTTCGACGACGGCACGACGCTGGACATCCCGCTCGGCGCGCTCTGCCGCAAGGGCCTCGCCCGGCACTTCGACGCGGACGACATCTTCCTCGTCACCAAGCAGGGCCTGGACTTCTTCCACGACAACTTCGACTACCCGTACCCGTTCGGGAAGTACGACCAGGCGTTCGTGCCCGAGTACAACCTCGGCGCGATGGAGAACCCGGGCTGCGTCACGTTCCGCGAGGAGTACATCTTCCGCGGCAAGGTGACGCAGGCGTCGTACGAGAGCCGTGCCAACGTCATCCTGCACGAGATGGCCCACATGTGGTTCGGCGACCTCGTCACCATGCAGTGGTGGGACGACCTGTGGCTGAAGGAGTCGTTCGCCGACTTCATGGGCGTCTTCGCCATGGTGGAGTCGACCCGCTTCAAGGACGGCTGGATCACCTTCGCCAACAACCGCAAGTCCTGGGCGTACCGTGCCGACCAGCTGCCGTCCACACACCCGATCACGGCCGACATCCGTGACCTGGAGGACGCCAAGCTGAACTTCGACGGCATCACGTACGCCAAGGGTGCGTCGGTGCTGAAGCAGCTGGTGGCCTACGCGGGACGGGACGCGTTCCTGGAGGGTGCCCGGCGCTACTTCAAGAAGCATGCGTACGGCAACACGCAGCTGGGCGACCTGCTGTCGGTGCTGGCCGAGACATCCGGGCGGGACATGGTCACCTGGTCGCGGTCGTGGCTGCAGACTGCCGGCGTCAACTCGCTGACGCCGGTGGTGACGTACGGCGCGGCGGACCGGATCACCGAGCTGGCGGTCCTCCAGGAGGCCGCCGATTCGCACCCCGAGCTGCGGCCGCACCGGGTCGCGGTCGGTCTGTACCGCCGCACGACCCGCGGCGACCTGGTGCGGTACGCGCGCGCCGAGGTGGATGTCGCGGGGCCGCGCACGGTGGTCGCCGCGCTGGCCGGTCTGGAGCGGCCCGAGCTGATCCTCGTCAACGACGACGACCTCACGTACTGCAAGGTCCGCTTCGACGAGGCGTCCCTCGCCACCCTGCGCGCGCACCTCGGGGACATCACCGACCCGTTGGCGCGGGCGCTGTGCTGGTCCGCGCTGTGGAATCTGACGCGGGACGGGCTGATGCCGGCCCAGGACTTCATCTCGCTCGTGCTGGCCTTCTCCGGCCAGGAGACCGACATCGGCGTCCTGCAGATGCTGCACGCCTGGACCCGGACGGCGCTCGTCCACTACGCCGCCCCCGGGTGGCGTGAGGAGGGCGGGCGGGCGCTGGCCGAGGGTGCGCTGCGGGAGCTCCGGATCGCCGAGCCGGGGAGCGAGCACCAGTTGGCATGGGCGCGGTTCTTCGCGACGGTCGCGGACTCGGACGCGGACTTCCAGCTGCTGTCCTCGCTGCTGGGGGAGTCCGCGCGGATCGACGGGCTGGAGGTCGACCAGGAGCTGCGGTGGGCGTTCCTGTCCGCGCTGGCCGCGCACGGGGTCGCCGACGAGTCTGTGATCAATGCCGAACTGACCCGGGACGACACGGCGTCCGGCAAGCGGCACCAGGTGCGGTGCCTGGCCTCGCGGCCGTCGGCTGCGGTCAAGGCGCAGGCGTGGGCGGCCGTGGTGGAGTCGGACGCGCTGTCCAACGCGCTGGTGGAGGCGACGATCGCGGGGTTCGGGCAGTCGTCGCAGCGGGAGCTGCTGGCGCCGTACGCAGCCCGGTACTTCGATGCGATCGAACGGGTCTGGGCCGAGCGGTCGATCCAGATCGGGATGTCCGTGGTGAAGGGGCTGTTCCCGGCGCTGCAGGACGACCCGGCGACGCTGGCCGCGACGGACGCCTGGCTGGAGGCGCATGCGGATGCGGCGCCGGCCTTGCGTCGACTGGTGCTGGAGGCACGGGACGATCTGGCACGGGCGCTGCGGGCGCAGGCGTGTGACGCGGAGGCGGGGGCCGACCTCTGACGGGGCGCCCCGGGGCGAGCACGGCAGTGTTGCCCTCAATCCCCGGACGGGCTTGATCTTCGGCCCGTCCGGGGCCGGGGCCGGCGGAATCGGCCGAGGAGGACCGGAGCGGCCCGCGTGGGCTGACGGGACGCACAATCCCCGGCGGGATCACCCTTTTCGGTTGTCGAACGTCCGTACTTTAGGACGGCGTTGTCCTGAATTGTCGACGGGCGTGTAACAGGGGTTAGCCGCACCGCGGCCTGCGGCATACCCCGGAGCATGACCCAGAACACCCCTCTCTCCCCCTGTCACTTCCGCCTCCCCGCCGGCGAACGGCAACGCGTGCTGTCCGTCGAGCAGTTGAAGACACTCGGCGTGTCCCCCGCGCGGGCTGCCGCGCAGTGCCGGGCCGGTGGTCCGTGGCAGCAGCCGTTGCCCGGCGTGTATGTACTGCACCCGGGGGCGCCCACCGGCGAGGAGCGGCTGCGGTCCGCCCTGCTGTACGTCGGGCGGCGGCGCGCCGTCCCCGCGCAGGGCGGCGCGGCGCGGTCGACCGGGTACGGCGAGGCCATGGTCACCGGCCCCGCCGCGCTCGCCCTCCACGGCTTCTCTCTCGTACCGCCGATGAGTTCGCTCGACCGGATCGACGTGCTGGTGCCGCGCACCCGGCGACTGCGGTCCGTCCGGTACGTGCACGTGGTGCGGACGACCGAGCTGCCCCGCCCCGAGCAGCTCGCCGGGCTGCCGGTGGCCCCCGTGGCACGGGCACTCGCGGATGCGGTCACCGGCCTCGGGGACACCGGCGCCGTCCGGCTGCTGCTCACCGAGGCGGTCCGCGGCGGACACTGCGAACCCGCCGCGGTCGTACGTGAGCTGAGCCGCAGCAAGTTGCTGGACCGGCCCCACATCGTGAACGCCGTCGACTCGCTGCTCGCCGAGGGGCGGGCGCTGGCGGAGAGCCGGCTGTACGACATGGTGCGGACCTACGACCTGCCGGAGCCGCTCTGGAACGTGGACCTGCGGCTGCCCGGAGGCCCGCACCTCGGCGGGGTGGACGCCTACTGGCCCGACCAGGGCGTCGCTGTCGAACTCGACAGCCGGGCGCCCCTGCACAGCACGCTCGACGGTGACCGACGCCTGGAGGGGCACGACGCCGACTGGTCCGGCTGCGCCGCCGAGCGGGAGCATCTGGAACGGCTCGGGGTCACCGTCGTCCACGTCGCGCCGAGGAAGCTACGCATCGCGGCGGACCAGCAGGCGACCGTGGTGCGTACCGCCCTGATGGCGGCGGCCGACCGCGAACCTGCCGCGTATGTGGTCATCCTGCCCCGGTGAAGGGGCAGTTATCGACCCTTTCGTCCCTCATGACGCATCAGCCCCAGTGGCGGGAGTACGCCATGACCGCATCTCGCCTCCCTCAACCCTCCACAAACGCAGGTCGTTTACGAAAGGCTGAGCGGTCATCCGGTACCGAATTCCGGACTTTCTCTTTCACATACAGGGATGCTGATGACCTCCGAATCCCCCAGCTCCATATCCGGGGCGAGACGCGTGGCCCGAGTCGCGGCCGCTGCCGGTCTGGTGGCCGCACTGGCGGCCTCCGGCGTGACCCCGGTCTTCGCCGCCGACGACCCGGCCGACACCCCCGTGAAGGCGACCGCCACGAGCGACAAGCTCGGTGCGGCCGACGCCGACGTCCTGACCAAGGCGAAGGCCAAGGGCGAGAAGAACGTCACCATGATGGTCGCCACCACACCCGGTGCGACCGAGCAGGTCGCCGAGCAGCTGGACGCCGTGAAGGGGTCCGTGCTGGGGCGTACGTACGACAAGCTCGGCTACGTACGCGCGACCGTCCCGACCGCGACCGCCGAGGCGACCATCAAGGCGGCCTCGAAGCTGACGTCCGTCCGCGGCATCGATCTCAAGCAGGAGATCATGCTCGACGACCCGACGCCCGCGGGCGACCGGGCCGCCGGGGCGAAGACGCAGGCCACGGGCACCTACCCGGCGCCCGGCAAGAAGACGCCGGCGAAGAACCCGTACAACCCGTCCTTCGAGACGGGCGCGGTCGACTTCGTCCAGCAGCACCCGAAGGCCGACGGCCGCGGCGTGACCATCGGCATCCTGGACTCGGGTGTCGACCTCGGTCACCCGGCGCTCCAGAAGACCACCACCGGCGAGCGCAAGATCGTCGACTGGGTGACGGCCACCGACCCGGTCGACGACGGCGACGGCACCTGGCTGCGGATGACCGCCTCGGTGACCGGCCCCGTCTTCACGATCGGCGGCCGCACCTACTCGGCGCCGGCCGGCTCGTACAAGATCCAGCTCTTCTCCGAGGCCGCCACCAAGGGTGGCGACATGGCCGGGGACCTGAACCGGGACGGCGACACCACCGACACCTGGGCCGTGCTCTACGACCCGGTCACCGGTACCACGCGCGTCGACCTGAACAACGACGCCGACTTCTCGAACGACGCGGTCCTGAAGCCGTACAAGGAGAAGCACCAGGTCTCCTACTTCGGCACGGACGACCCGCGGACCCAGGTCGTCGAGCGCATCCCGTTCGTCGTCGAGACCCGCAAGAACGTCGAGTACAACGCGGCCGGCGACAAGGCCGACTACGTCAACATCGGTGTCATCGAGAGCGAGCACGGCACCCACGTCGCCGGCATCACCTCCGCCAACGGGCTCTTCGGCGGCAAGATGAACGGCGCCGCGCCCGGCGCGAAGATCGTCTCTTCGCGCGCCTGCACCTGGTCCGGCGGCTGCACCAACATCGCGCTCATGGAAGGCATGATCGACCTCGTCGTGAACCGCGGTGTCGATGTCGTCAACATGTCGATCGGTGGCCTGCCGCCGCTCAACGACGGCAACAACGCCCGCGCGGCGCTGTACAAGCGGCTCATCGACACCTACGGCGTCCAGCTGGTCATCTCGGCCGGCAACGACGGCCCGGGTGTGAACACCATCGGTGACCCCGGCCTCGCCGACCACGTCATCTCCGTCGGCGCGTCCATCTCCAAGGAGACCTGGGCCGCCAACTACGGCTCCAACGTCACCAAGAAGTACGACATGCTGCCGTTCTCGTCCCGTGGCCCGCGTGAGGACGGCGGCTTCGCGCCGATCCTGACCGCCCCCGGCGCCTCCATCAACACCACCCAGACCTGGCTGCCCGGCGGCCCGGTCAAGGAGGCGGGCTACTCGCTTCCGGCCGGTTACTCCATGCTGCAGGGCACCTCGATGTCCTCGCCGCAGGCCGCCGGTGCGACCGCGCTGCTGCTGTCCGCCGCGAAGCAGAAGCACATCGAGCTGCCCCCGGCCGACCTGCGTACCGCGCTGACCAGCACCGCGACCCACATCCAGGGTGTGCCCGCGCACGCCCAGGGTGCCGGCCTGATCAACATCGTGGGCGCCTGGAAGCAGATCGAGAAGCAGGGTTCCCCGGCGCACGAGTACTCCGTGAAGGCCCCGGTCGACACTGCGATCGACTTCGCGCTGAAGACCCCCGGCTTCGGTACCGGCCTGTACGACCGCGAGGGCGGCCTGAAGGTCGGCCAGAAGAAGTCGTACGACGTCACGGTCACCCGCACCACGGGCCCGGACAAGGCCGTCGCGCACAAGCTGTCCTGGAAGAACAACGACGGCACCTTCGCCCTGACCGGCAGCAGCACCGTCTCGCTGCCGCTGGGCAAGCCGGTGACCGTCAAGGTCCAGGCGAAGCCGGGCAGCGCGGGTGTGCACAGCGCGATCCTGCAGGTCGACGACGCGAAGACCTCCGGTGTGGACCAGCAGATCCTCGCCACGGTCGTCGTCGCCAAGGACCTGGTGAAGCCCGCCTACGCGTTCACTGCGTCCGGCTCGGTGCAACGCAACAGCACCACGTCGTACTTCGTGAACGTGCCGGAGGGCGCCAAGACCCTTGAGGTCGCGATGAGCGCACTGCGCTCGGGCAGCCAGACCCGCTTCATCTCCATCCACCCGTACGGGGTGCAGATGGAGGACAGCGGGACGCCGTTCTGCTACCCGAACTACGACAACCCGACCAACACCTGCCGCCCGGACGTGCGCTCGTACGTCGACCCGGCCCCCGGTGTCTGGGAGATCGAGGTCGAGTCACGGCGTACGTCGCCGCTGCTGGACAACCCCTTCAAGCTGGATGTCAGCCTGCTCGGCGCGTCCTTCGACCCGGCCGTGCAGACGCTGCCCGAGGCGAAGATCGGCACGCCGACCGCGGTGAACTGGACCGTCACCAACTCCGCGGGCGACCTGGAGGGCAAGCTCAAGGGCGGCTCGCTGGGCTCGGCCAAGGTTGCCACCCCGTCGATCAAGACGGGTGACCAGCAGGTCACCACGGTCACCATCGGTGAGGGCGTCGAGAAGCTGGACGTCGCCATCGGCGGCACCTCGGACGCCAACGCCGACATCGACCTGTATGTGCTCGACGCGAAGGGCACCGAGGTCGGTTCCTCCACGAGCGCGGGTGCGGAGGAGTCGGTCAGCCTGGCCGACCCCGCCGCCGGTACGTACACGATCGTCGTGGACGGCTACTCGGTTCCGGCCGGGACCACCACGTACGACTACCGCGACGTGTACTACTCCCCGTCGCTCGGCACCCTCAAGGTCGACGAGTCGAAGGCCGTGAACCTGGCCAGCGGCGCGTCGGCGCAGGTCGGCGCGGACGTCGTGGTCGGCGGTGCGGCTCCCGAGGGACGCCAGTTCTTCGGCGAGGTGCAGCTGGTGAACAGCCGCGGCACCGCGGCGGGCACCGGCAGCGTCGTGATCGAGAAGGTCACGCCGTAACGATCCGGTTGCGTCGTAGGTGACGACAGTGGGGCGGGCGCTCTGTGGAGCGCCCGCCCCACTGCTCTGTCCCGGCCCGCGCCGGGACACTGTCCGTCTGCCGGACAATGGATTGGACAAGGAAGCCGTGGACATACGCATCATGGAGCGGCAACCGTGCCAGTTCGTACGTTTGAAGGAGTCCCTGTGAAGGTCGGAATCGTCGGCGCCACCGGTCAGGTCGGCACAGTCATGCGCAGGATCCTGGCCGAGCGGAAATTCCCGACCGACCAGCTGCGGCTCTTCGCCTCCGCCCGTTCCGCAGGCTCCACCATCGAGTGGCAGGGCCAGGAGATCACCGTCGAGGACGCCTCCACCGCGGACTACACGGGTCTCGACATCGTGCTGTTCTCGGCCGGCGGCGCCACCTCGAAGGCGCTCGCCGAGAAGGTCGCCGCCCAGGGCGCCGTGGTGATCGACAACTCCTCCGCATGGCGCAAGGACCCCGAGGTCCCGCTCGTCGTCTCCGAGGTCAACGCGCACGCGATCAAGAACCGCCCCAAGGGCATCATCGCGAACCCGAACTGCACGACGATGGCCGCGATGCCCGTGCTGCGCCCGCTGCACGACGAGGCCGGTCTCGACGCGCTGGTCGTCACCAGCTACCAGGCGGTCTCCGGCTCCGGTCTGGCCGGCGTCTCCGAGCTGCACGGACAGGCGTCCAAGGTGGTCGCCGACGCCGACAAGCTCACCCACGACGGCGGCGCCGTCGAGTTCCCCGAGCCGGCCGTCTACAAGCGGCCCATCGCCTTCAACGTGCTGCCGCTGGCCGGTTCGATCGTCGACGACGGCTCCTTCGAGACCGACGAGGAGCAGAAGCTCCGCAACGAGTCCCGCAAGATCCTGGAGATCCCGGAGCTCAAGGTGTCCGGCACCTGCGTCCGGGTCCCGGTATTCACCGGCCACTCGCTCCAGATCAATGCCCGCTTCGCCCGCCCGATCGGCGTGGAGCGCGCCTACGAGCTGCTCGAGGGTGCCGAGGGCGTCGAGCTCTCGGAGATCCCCACCCCGCTCCAGGCGGCCGGCCAGGACGTGTCGTACGTGGGCCGCATCCGGGCCGACGAGACCGTCGAGAACGGTCTGGCGCTCTTCGTCTCCGGCGACAACCTGCGCAAGGGCGCGGCGCTGAACGCCGTGCAGATCGCGGAACTGGTCGCTGCCGAGCTGAACGGCTGACGCCCGTAAGCACGTGAAAGGGCGGCCACCGGTGCTCGGTGGCCGCCCTTTCGCATGCGCCGGAGAGCGTGTGCGGGCACCGGCGTCCGCATGTGTCAGAGGGCGAGGTGCCGTCGCAGGGCGGCATCGATCTCGGCCATGCGCGGACGCGGGACGGTGCCGATCCGCTTCAGGACACGGTCCGGAGAGACTGCCCGGACCTGCTCGCACTGGACCTTCGAGTCCTTCAGCAGACGGCTCTCGTCAGCCCTGAGGAGGACCTGGAACGTAAGCACACGCGCGATGTTCGACGTCACCGGCACCACGGTGATCACACCTCGGCCGCTGAGCTCCGCAGACTGGTTGGCCGCGTTGTTGGACACGATCACAGCCGGTCTGACCTTGTTGGCCTCGCTGCCCCTGGCCGGCTCCAGATCGACCAGGTGGATATCGCCTCTACGCATCGGCGATTCCGTCCCCCACCGTACGGTCCCAGAGCGCGGCGTCCTCGCTGGCGTCCCACTCCTCGAACGCCTCCGTGTACTCCGCCTCGAGTCCGGCGACACGCAGCAGTTCGATGGCGGCGTGTATCACGGCGGACCGGGAATCCGCGTCGGTCTTCATGGCGTACTCGTCGACGAAGGCGACATCCTCCTGCGGCAAGCTCACACTGATCTTCATACCACCAATGCTACCGCAGTAGGCAAAGGGTGGCTACTCCGCTTCTGCCGGTGATCGACGTGGAAGGATGACCGGAAACGTCACCATCGAAGGAGATGACCGCGTGCCTGGCACGAATCTGACCCGCGAAGAGGCACAAGAGCGGGCGCGCCTGCTGACCGTGGACGCGTACGAGATCGATCTCGACCTCTCCGGAGCGCAGGAGGGCGGCACCTACCGGTCCGTGACCACTGTCCGCTTCGACTCCGCCGACGCCGGTGCGGAGACCTTCATCGACCTGGTCGCCCCGGCCGTGCACGAGGTCGAGCTGAACGGCAAGGCCCTGGACGTCGCCGCCGTCTTCCGCGACTCGCGGATCGCGCTGCCGCACCTGCACGCGGGCTCCAACGTGCTGCGAGTGGTCGCGGACTGCGCCTACACCAACACCGGCGAAGGCCTGCACCGGTTCGTCGACCAGGTCGACCAGCAGGCGTACCTGTACACGCAGTTCGAGGTCCCGGACGCGCGCCGGGTCTTCGCGAGCTTCGAGCAGCCCGACCTGAAGGCGACCTTCCAGTTCACCGTGAAGGCGCCGGCGGGCTGGACGGTCATCTCGCCCCCACGCCGGAGCCCAAGGACGACATCTGGGTCTTCGAGCCGACGCCGCGCATCTCCACGTACATCACGGCCCTGATCGTCGGCCCGTACCACGCGGTGCACAGCAGCTATGAGAAGGACGGCCAGTCCGTTCCGCTCGGCATCTACTGCCGCCCGTCGCTCGCCGAGTTCCTCGACGCGGACGCGATCTTCGACGTCACGCGGCAGGGCTTCGACTGGTTCCAGGAGAAGTTCGACTACGCGTATCCGTTCGCCAAGTACGACCAGCTGTTCGTCCCGGAGTTCAACGCGGGCGCGATGGAGAACGCGGGCGCGGTCACCATCCGTGACCAGTACGTGTTCCGTTCGAAGGTGACGGACGCGGCGTACGAGACGCGGGCCGAGACGATCCTGCACGAGCTGGCCCACATGTGGTTCGGCGACCTCGTCACCATGGAGTGGTGGAACGACCTGTGGCTGAACGAGTCGTTCGCCACGTACACGTCGATCGCCTGCCAGGCGTACGCGGAGGGCTCGAAGTGGCCGCACTCCTGGACGACGTTCGCCAACTCCATGAAGACGTGGGCGTACCGCCAGGACCAGCTGCCGTCGACGCACCCGATCATGGCGGACATCCGTGACCTGGACGATGTCCTGGTCAACTTCGACGGCATCACGTACGCCAAGGGCGCCTCGGTCCTGAAGCAGCTCGTGGCGTACGTCGGCATGGACGAGTTCTTCAAGGGCGTCCAGGCGTACTTCAAGGCGCACGCGTTCGGGAACACCCGCCTGTCCGACCTGCTGGGCGCGCTGGAGGAGACCTCCGGCCGTGACCTGAAGACCTGGTCGAAGGCGTGGCTGGAGACGGCCGGCATCAACATCCTGCGCCCGGAGATCACCACCGACGGGAACGGTCACGTCACCTCGTTCACCGTCCTCCAGGAGGCCCCGGCGCTGCCCGCCGGCGCCAAGGGCGAGCCGACGCTGCGCCCGCACCGGATCGCGATCGGCTGCTACGACCTCGACAGGGCCGGAAAGCTGGTCCGCACGAACCGGATCGAGCTGGACGTCGACGGCGAGCGCACCGAGGTCCCGTTCCCGGCCGGTACCGCCCGCCCGGCGGTCGTCCTGCTCAACGACGACGACCTGTCGTACGCGAAGGTCCGGCTCGACGAGGAGTCGCTGCGGGTCGTCACCGAGCATCTCGGCGACTTCACCGAGTCGCTGCCGCGTGCCCTGTGCTGGGCCTCCGCCTGGGACATGACCCGCGACGGCGAACTGGCGACGCGCGACTACCTCTCGCTCGTGCTGTCCGGCATCGGCAAGGAGTCGGACATCGGCGTCGTCCAGTCGCTGCACCGTCAGGTGAAGCTGGCCCTGGACCTGTACGCGGCGCCGGAGTTCCGCGAGGCGGGCCTGACCCAGTGGACGGAGGCGACGCTCGCGCACCTGCGCGCCGCGGAGCCGGCCGGCGACCACCAGCTGGCCTGGGCCCGCGCCTTCGCGGCGACGGCCCGCACCCCTGTCCAGCTGGACCTGCTCCGGGCGCTGCTGGACGGCACGGAGACGGTCGAGGGCCTCGTCGTCGACACCGAGCTGCGCTGGGCGTTCGTGGAGCGGCTGGCCGCGGTCGGCCTGCTGGACGAGGACGAGATCGCCGCCGAGTACGAGCGCGACAAGACGGCCGCGGGCGAGCGTCACGCGGCGACGGCTCGCGCGGCGCGCCCGTCGGCCGACGCGAAGGCGGAGGCCTGGGCCTCGGTCGTCGAGTCCGACAAGCTCCCGAACTCCCTCCAGGAGGCGGTCATCGGCGGCTTCGTCCAGACCGACCAGCGCGAACTGCTGGCCCCGTACACCGAGAAGTTCTTCGCAGCGGTGAAGGACGTCTGGGACTCGCGGAGCCACGAAATGGCCCAGCAGATCGCCGTCGGGCTCTACCCGACGCTCCAGGTCTCGCAGGAGACCCTGGACGCGACGGACGCCTGGCTGGACTCGGCCGAGCCGAGCGCGGCACTGCGCCGACTGGTCTCCGAGTCGCGGGCGGGCGTGGAGCGCGCGCTGAAGGCCCAGGCGGCGGACGCGGCCGCGGCAAACGCGTAGCGTCTGCCCACGAGCAGAGGGGTGCCCCGGACCGTCCGCACGGTCCGGGGCACCCCTGTTCCACAGCCGTTCGTCCGGGTGGCGGCAACAGGGATTACGCGCCCGACTCCTCGTAGCGTGCCGCCAGTTCGGCGGCGCCCGGTTCCGTGAGTGTGCCGTGCAGGCGCATGCGGGCCACTCCGCCGTCCGGGAAGGCGTCGAGGCGGACGTGGGTGACCACTGCCTGGGCGTGGAGCAGGAAGCGGTGGAGGGTGTCGGGCTGGAGCTTGGTGCGGGGGATGATTTCGAACCATTCGCCCGTCTCGCCGTTGCGGCCCTGGAGGGCGATCCAGCCGGCCGCATTGCCCTTGAGGCAGGCCGTGTCGATCTCGACCGCGCGGACCGCCCCCTGGGCGACCAGGCGGAAGCGGACCCAGTCGTTCGTGTCCCGGATGCGGCGGCGGCGGTTCTCCCAGCCGTCGTCCATCTTGCGGGAGGTGCCGGGCAGGATGATCTGGGTCGGTGAGGAGTAGAAGCGGTCCGAGGCGTCCTCGTACGCGCCGCCGTTGAGGACCGCGATCAGGTCGATCGTGCCGAGGGTCGCCAGCCAGGCGGGGTCGGGAACCACCTCGCCGTGGACGCGGAGGCGGGCGACGCCGCCGTCGGGGTGCTGGCAGAGGCGGATGTGGGTGTAGCGGCGGCCGCCGGTGATCTCGAAGCCGTTGGCGGCGTGGCCACGTACAGGGGTCGGCGGGACGATCTCCTCCCACTTCACGTCGTCGGCAAGGAGTTCCGAGGGGCTGGGTGAGCCCTCGACCGATGTCGCCTGCACCGAGACGCGCTGCGGGTAGTTGCCGCGGAAGTGGGCGGTGTCGACGACGATGCCGCGGATGATGCCGGGGGCGCCGAGTCGGACGAGGGCCCAGTCGTGGTCCTCGGGGGCCGGGAAGGGGTGTGCGGCGTCGGTGCCGCGGCGGCGCCGGGTCTCCCAGCCGTCCATGATCTTGCCCTTGTGCCCGAAGTGCTCGGGGTCGAACACGGCGCGTTCGCGGTTCAGCAGGTTCTCGCGCTCGGCGAAGAACTCGTCGTTCGCGGCGACCACGCCCGCGCCCAGGCGACGGTCGGCGAGGTCCACCAGTTCGGTGAAGGGGAAGTCGCCGGTGCGGTAGTCGGCGTACGGGTCGCCCCCGCCGTACGGGGCCGCGTCATTGGCGTGGGGGTCGTTGTCCTTGGCAGGGTTCTCGTTCACGTCGGAGGTCATGTGCGGAACTGTCGTACCGGGCGACCCATCAGGTCCATCGAAAGTTTTCGCACGGTTCTTTCAGCTCAGCTGAATGGTTCTGCGCGGACCGCGCTGACCTGCTGAAGCGCGGCCAGGACCCGGGCCACCGCCGGCCCGTCCTCCGCACCCTGCCGTACGGCGGCGACCACATGGCGCCGGGGCAGGTCCGCCTCCAGGACACGCATCACCACACCCCTACGGCGCTCCGCCGACGCCATCCGCGGGATCAGCGCGACACCCATGCCCGCTTCGACCATGGCGAGGATCGCGGTCCACCCGGAGGCGCTGTGCGCCTGCTCGGGTACGAACCCGGCGGCCTCGCACGCGGCCGTGGTGATCTCCGACCAGGGGCCCGAGCCACCGAAGATCCACGGCTCGGCCGCGAGGTCGGCCAGCCGCAGCCCCGGGGCCTCCGCCAGCCGGTGTCCGGCGGGGAGGGCGACATCGAGCGGGTCGGCGAGCAGAGGGAGGAGGGTGAAGCGGGGGTCGTGGGCGGTCGGCGCGTGCGCGGCGAGGGAGAGCGCGAGATCGACGTCGCCGGCCGACAGGAGTTCGTACGCCTCCGCGGCCTCCGCCTCCCGTACCCGCACGGACGGTCCGGGCCGGTCGTCGGCGCACAGGAGCCGGACCGCCGGCACGACGAGGGCGGGCACGGCCGTCGGGAACGCGCCGACCCGCACCTCCCCCGCCTCGCCCCGCAGATATCCCGTCAACTCCGCCTCGGCGCGTTCCAGTTGGGCGAAAACCGCTTCGGCGTGGCGGAGCACGAGATGTGCGGCGTCGGTGAGCCGGACCCGGCGGCCCTGGGCTTCCAGCAGGGGTACGCCGAGCTGTTTGGCCAGGTTGGAGAGCTGCTGGGACACTGCCGAGGGGGTCATCAGCAGCGCCTCGGCGGTCGCCGTGACGGTCCCGCGCTCGCTCAGCACGCGCAGGATCCTGAGCTTCTTGATGTCCCACTCGGTCATGTCCGCACATTAGCCGCCGAGGCAGGCCCGGCCCGTCCGGCCCGGAACGCGGAGCAGGGCGCCCCGAAGTGCTCACACACTTCGGGGCGCCCTGAAAAAAGCGCTGGTGGAACTACGCGGGCCCGGGCCGCGCAGCGGGAGGGTCAGGCCTGCTTCTTGGACTTGTCCAGGAGCATGACCAGGCCCACGATGATCACGAACAGGCCGATGGGTGCCACGACGTAGAGGCCGATCGTGTCCATCACGCTCAGGCCGGGGCCGGGGTCGTCACCGTCGTCACGGGTCAGCGCAAGCGCGGGGGACGACATGAGCAGCATCATCAGCGTCGTACCGGCCGCCACGGCGCCGGCGCGCATTGCGTTCTTCTTGTCCACGGTGCAAACGTAGCGAACGTCTAGGAGCGGCGCGCGCCCGGGGGTGCCGTACGGTGCGTCGACTGTTCTTTCGGGCGCCTGTCCACGGGCTTCAGTACCTCCATCAGATGGTGCAGACGCGGCGACGACGCAAGCTCCTCCAGGGTGACCGGGTGGCCTTCCGCATCCGCGACGGGCAGCCGCCAGTTGGGGTACTGGTCCCAGGTGCCGGGCAGATTCTGCGGACGGCGGTCGCCGACCGTGTCCGGGAGCCAGACGCCGACCATGCGGGCAGGGGTGCGCAGCAGGAAGCGGTGGACGGCGCGGACCGCCCCCTCCTCGTCGCCCTCCCCCTCCGGCAGCATGCCAAGCCGGGCGAGCAGGCCGAGCCATGTGGCGGTGTCGGCGGCGTCCTCGGCCTGTTCCTGCTCCAGGGTGCGGGTGAGCAGTCCCAGGCGGTGGCGGAGTGTCACATGGTCGCCGGTCAGCCGGGCGGCGGTGGACGGCAGGTCGTGGGTGGTGGCGGTGGCGAGGCAGCCTTCCCGCCAGCGCTCCGGGGGCAGCGGGCGGCCGGTGCCCGTCCAGTCGCGCTCGAACCAGAGCACGGAGGTGCCGAGCACTCCGCGCCGGGCGAGCGCCTCGCGTACGCCCGGTTCGACCGTGCCGAGGTCCTCCCCTATGACGACCGCACCGGCCCGGTGCGCCTCCAGGACGAGGACGGCGAGCATCGCCTCGGCGTCATGGCTCACGTACGTGCCGTCGGTGGGCGGTCTTCCCTCGGGGACCCACCAGAGCCGGAACAGGCCCATGACGTGGTCGATGCGCAGGGCGCCGGCGTGGGCGAGGAGGCCGCGCAGCAGCGCGCGGTACGGGCCGTAGCCGGACGCGGCGAGGACGTCGGGGCGCCACGGGGGCAGCCCCCAGTCCTGACCGCGCGCGTTGAAGGCGTCCGGGGGCGCGCCGACCGACATGCCGTGCGCGAAGGCGTCCTGCTGGGCCCAGGCGTCGGCACCGCCGGGGTGCACGCCGACTGCGAGGTCGTGGACGATGCCGACGGCCATCCCGGCGTCCCGCGCGACGCTCTGGGCGGCGGCGAGCTGGTTGTCGGTCAGCCAGGCGAGCCGGCAGTGGAAGTCGACCCGGTCGAGCAGCTCGGCACGCGCGCGGGCGACCTGCGGGGAGCGGGGGTCGCGCAGTGCGGACGGCCAGGCGTGCCAGTCGGAGCCGTGTACCTCCGCAAGGGCGCACCACAGGGCGTGGTCCTCCAGGGCCTGCCCCTGGGTGGCGAGGAAGTCGCAGTACGCGGCACGCCGGCCGGGGGTCAGCGGCACCTTCTGTACGAGTTCGAGAGCCTGACGCTTGAGGTCCCAGACGGCGTCCCGGTCGATCAGGGCGCCCTTGTTCAGCACGGTGTCGCTCAGTGTTTCGGCGCTCTGCCGCAGGTCGTCGAGGGCGGCCCGGTCCTGTACGTGCCCGTACTCCGGGATCGACTCGACGTGCAGATGGACGGGGTCGGGGAAGCGGCGCGAGGACGGGCGGTACGGCGACGGGTCGGTGGGTGTACCCGGCACGGCGGCGTGCAGCGGGTTGACCTGGACGAACCCGGCGCCGAGGGTCCGCCCCGACCAGGCGGCGAGATCGGCGAGATCACCGAGGTCACCCATGCCCCAGGAGCGGCCGGAGAGCAGGGAGTAGAGCTGGACGAGGAAACCGTGGGTGCGCCGCGGCGGCTGGGGTACCCGGGCCGGGGCGACGATCAGGGTGGTGGTCACGGTCCGGCCGTCCTGGGCGCGGACGGTCAACCGGTGTACCCCGAGCGGGGGTTCGGCCCACCAGGCGGGGGTCGGGGCGGGTGTACCGGGAGCGGAACCGGTACTGCCGGTTCCGCTGACCGTGCCGACCGTCGCCGAAACGGCCGGATCCGGTTGTCCGCTCGGCACCCGCATCCGAGGCGGGGGAGGCGAACCGGCCGCGTCCTCGGGCTCGATGTCCAGCGTCGTACCGGGCCGCAGCGCGGTCAGCGCGGCCGGCAGCGGATCCCCGGTCCACACCACCAGCGTGGGCGGGAGCAGCCGGGAGGCGGCCACCGACTCCGCGGCGGCAAGCGATTCCTGCACCGCTTCAGGGGTGGCGGCGTCCACGCCGAGCGCGGCGAGCACGGCGATGACCGTGTCGTCGGGTACGGACACAGTGACATCCGCGGACGGTGCGTAGGAGGTGGCGACGCCGTGCAGTGCGGCGAGCCGGGACAAGCCCATTCAGACTCCTGGGGACTCCGTGCCCCGCGCGGTGCCGGGGGCGGTCGGCTCGCTGGTCAGTGGGGCGGTGACGGCGAGCGGCGGCTCGCTGGTCAGGGGTGTGGCATCGGCGAGCGGCGGCTCGCTGGTCAGGGGTATGGCATCGGCGAACGCGGGCTCGCCGGTCAACGGTCCGGGGTCCGGCACCTGTTTGGACAGGGCGGAGAGCAGAAGCTGCGCGGCAGCGGGCATGGCGGCCTCCTGGCCGTGGAGAACTGGACACAGCAGGCCTACCCAGCGGACGCAGCCGCAGACATAGGCGTTACGACAACGACGTCAACGTGCTCCGGGTCACATTCCGTTCCTCAGCGGCCAGTTACCCGCAAGTTGTCCGCCGTATTCGGCCATTCGACGGCGTCTCTGCTGCGGCCGGCCGGTCATCCCCGGCACCCCGCCCCATCCGTCACAACGGGCATATACGGCACAACGGCCACACGCATTGACACCCTCACGCGTGGGGTGGTGGGCTCGGAGCCCATCGGTGGGAGCGAGGGAGTACGGCATGCGGCTCAGGCACAGCAAGCACGCGACCGCCGTCGCTGTCGCCGTGCTCGGCGGACTGCTCTCCACCGGGACCCCGGCCGCCTTCGCCGCGCCGTCGGACCCCGGCTCCCCCGCCGTCACCACACCCGACCGTACGGACGAGGGCGCGCTGCCCACCGTGTGGCCGCGGCCCCAGACCATCAAGGCGTCCGGGGCGGCCGTACCGCTCTCCGGCGAGGTGACCCTCGTCGCCGACGCGCACGCCGATCCGTACGCCGTCGACGCCGCCAGACAGGTGCTGCGCGACACGGGGGTGCGGACCGTGCACGAGGCGCTGCCGGGACGCGGGCCGGTCATCCGGCTCGGCGGCAACAGCGCGCAGGACGCCCTGCGCACGCTGCGCGCCCCCGAGCGCGCCGATCTGCCGTCCGGCGGCTACCGGATCGCGGTCGGCACGGTCGCGGGCCGCTCCACCGTCGCCCTCGACGGTGTCGGTGACGACGGCCTGTTCCACGCCGTGCAGACGCTGCGTCAGCTGGTCCGGAACGGGAGCGTCGCCGGGGTCACCGTGCGGGACTGGCCGGGCACCGCCGTACGCGGAATGACCGAGGGGTTCTACGGGCAGCCGTGGACCCGCGAGGAGCGGCTCGCGCAGATCGACTTCATGGGGCGTACGAAGCAGAACCGGTACCTCTATGCGGCGGGCGACGACCCGTACCGGCAAGCCCGCTGGCGCGATCCGTACCCCGCCGAGCGGCGCGCCGACTTCCGGGCGCTGGCCGAACGGGCCCGCGCCCGGCATGTGACCCTCGGCTGGGCGGTCGCCCCCGGCCAGGCCATGTGCATGTCCTCCGACGGCGACGTGAAGGCACTGACCCGGAAGATCGACGCGATGTGGGCGCTGGGCGTGCGCGTCTTCCAGCTCCAGTTCCAGGACGTCAGCTACAGCGAATGGCACTGCGACAACGACGCCGCCACGTTCGGCCGCGGCCCGGAGGCGGCGGCCAGGGCGCAGGCGCGGGTCGCGAGCGAGGTCGCCCGGCATCTCGCGCAGCGGCATCCCGGCTCGGAGCCGCTGTCGGTGATGCCGACGGAGTTCTACCAGGACGGGGCCACGGACTACCGGACCGCGCTCGCCAAGGAGCTGGACGACCGGGTGCAGATCGCCTGGACCGGGGTCGGGGTCGTACCGCGGACCATCACCGGACGGGAACTGGCCGGTGCGCGCGCCACGTTCCGGCATCCGCTCGTCACGATGGACAACTACCCGGTCAACGACTACGCGCAGGACCGTATCTTCCTCGGCCCGTACACCGGCCGGGACCCTGCGGTCGCGATCGGCTCGGCGGCGCTGCTCGCCAATGCGATGGAGCAGCCGTCCGCGTCCCGCATCCCGCTGTTCACCGCCGCCGACTTCGCCTGGAACCCGAAGGGTTACCTGCCGCAGGAGTCCTGGCAGGCGGCGATCGACGATCTGGCGGGCGACGACGCGGGGGCCCGGGAGGCGCTGCGTGCGCTGGCCCGGAACAGTGCGACGTCCGTGCTGGGCAGCGACGAGTCGGCATATCTGCAGCCGCTTTTCGCCGCGTTCTGGAAGTCCCGTGCGACGGCGAATACGACGGCGCAGGCGGACGCGGCGCGCGAGCTGCGGGCCGCCTTCACGGTGATGCGCCAGGCACCGCAGCGGCTGAAGGGCCTGGCGGACGGGCGACTCGACGACGAAGTACGGCCGTGGACCGAGCAGTTGGCCCGGTACGGCCGGGCGGGCGAGCTCGCCGTCGATCTGCTGCAGGCCCAGGCGCGCGGCGATGGCGCGGCCGCATGGAAGGCGTCGCTGGCGCTGGAGCCGCTGCGGAAGGCCGCCGGGGCGAGCGGCGCGACGGTCGGCAAGGGTGTCCTCGGTCCGTTCCTGGACCGGGTGCGCAAGGAGGCCGACGCGTGGACTGGCGCGGACCGGGACGCCGGCACGGTGACCGAGGCCCCGGGCAGCTATACGGTGCGGCTGAAACGGGCCCGCCCGATGGAGGTCGTGACCGCGATGACCGTTCCCGGGGTGGGGGCGGACGCGACGCTGCAGGCCCATGTGCCGGGCGAGGGCTGGCGCAGCCTCGGCCCGGTGTCGCGGACCGGCTGGACCCAGACCGCGGCCGAGGGCCTCAGAACCGACGCGATCCGGCTGATCTGGCCCACGGACTCCTTGGCGACGGCCCCGGGCGCGAGCGCGGGCACGCTGCCGCCGATCGTCTCCGGAACCGTCACCGCACCCGAAGCCCCCCAGGTACGCGCCCTCGTGCCGTGGTTCGGCGACGAACCCGCCGCCTGGCTCGATCTCGTACGCGGCGAGACCGACGCGGAGATCGGCGGCAGCCCGCAGCGGGTCGAGGCACGGCTCGCCGCCCGCCGCCCCGCCGCGGTGCGCGGCGCACTCACCGCGAAGGCTCCGAAGGGCATCAAGGTGTCCGTCCCCGGTCGGACGACGGTGCCGCGCGGGTCCCGTACCGACGTCCCGGTGGAGATCACGGTCCCGGCGAACACGCCGGCCGGCGAGTACGAGGTGCCCTTCAGGTTCGGTGGCGAGGAGAGCACCCTCACGGTCCGGGCCTACCCGCGCACCGCCGGCCCCGATCTCGTCCGCACCGCCACCGCCTCCTCGTCCGGCGACGAGACCCCGGACTTCCCGGCCGCGGCCGCCTCGGACGGCGATCCCACCACCCGCTGGTCGTCCCCGGCCGAGGACGGCGCCTGGTGGCAGGCGGAACTGACGGAGCCCGCCAGGATCGGCCAGGTGGTGCTGCAGTGGCAGGACGCGTACGCCTCCCGCTACCGCGTACAGGTCTCCGCGGACGGCCGCACCTGGCGTACGGCGGCGACCGTCCGGGACGGCAAGGGCGGCCGCGAGTCCGTCCGGATGGACGCGAAGGACACCCGCTTCCTCAGGATTCAGGGCGACGGGCGGGCCACCGAGTTCGGCTACTCGCTCTGGTCGGTGGAGGCGTACGCCGTCGCGGAGTAGCCGCACGCGTCCGGCACGAACTCAACTGAAACACCAGTGGTTCACCACTCCTGCGGTAGTTGCCCACCGTCAAGTATTCACTCAGTACATATACCGAGTATATAGTCGGCCTCATGAGCACCCGCCATATCCTTCTGGGACTGCTCGCCGGAGGTTCCAGCCACGGCTACGACCTCAAACGGCGGTACGACGAACGCTTCCCGCAGGCCCGCCCACTGGCCTACGGGCAGGTCTATACCACCCTGCAACGCCTGGTGCGTGACGGTCTGGCCGCCGTCGAAGGCACCGATTCCGACGGTGGCCCCGAGCGCACCCTCTACCGCTCCACGGACGAAGGGTCACGCGAACTCGCCAGGTGGGCCGACGAGGTCACCCCGCCGGCACCTTTCGTGACGAACGAGATCTTCGCCAAGGTCGTCGTCTCGATCCTGGTCGCGGCTGCCGCCGGTGGCAGCGACCGCACGTCCGACGCGGCCGCGTACCTCCAGGCCCAGCGTGCCGCCCACATGGCGCGGATGCGCGAACTGACCGAACTCAAGACAACGCCGGGCACCGACCTCAGCACGGTGCTCTCCGCCGACTACGCCCTCGCCCATCTGGACGCCGACGTGCGGTGGATGACCACCACATCGACCCGTCTCGCCACCCTGACCGCGGAGGTCGACACAGCATGAGTACGCAACCCGAGCAGCCCTCCCGGGCGACAGCGCCCCTGCTCACGGCCACAGGCCTGAAGAAGTCGTACGGGAGGGCCGCCCAGGCGCTGCGCGGCGCGTCGGTCGACCTCCACGCAGGTGAGATTCTCGCCGTCACCGGCGCCAGCGGCAGCGGAAAGTCCACGCTGCTGCACTGCCTGGCCGGGATCGTCCGTCCCGACGAGGGTTCGGTCTCGTACGGACAGGAGCGGCTCGACCGGATGCCCGAGGCGCGCCTCAGTGAGCTGCGGCGCACCGACTTCGGCGTGGTGTTCCAGTTCGGGCAGCTGATCCCCGAGCTCACCGTGCTCGACAACGTGGCGCTGCCGCTGCTGCTCGCGGGGACCGCCCGCACCGAGGCGCAGAGTCGGGCGGACGAGTGGCTGGAGCGCTTCGGCGTGCGCGGACAGGCCGGTCTGCGGCCCGGCGAGCTGAGTGGCGGCCAGAGTCAACGGGTCGCACTGGCACGGGCGTTGGTGACAGGGCCGAAGGCCGTCTTCGCGGACGAGCCGACCGGCGCGCTCGACTCGCTCGCCGGGGAGCAGGTGATGACCGCTCTGGTGCACGCCGCCCGCGAGTCCGGCACCGCGGTGCTGTTGATCACACATGACGCACAGATCGCGGCGTACGCGGACCGGGAGGTGTGGCTGCGGGACGGGGCCGTCCACTCCGGCACGGCGCAGTTCACCGCCCAGGAGGTCGCTCACCATGAAGGCTGACGCCCGCATCGCGTGGATCCTGACGCGCGGCTCCGACCGCCGTGAGTGGTGGCGGATCTCGCTCACCGCGGTGGGCGCCCTGCTCGCCACGGGCTTCGCCCTCGCGGCGATCGCGGTCGCCGCCGTCTCGGGGCAGGTCTCGATCCCGTACGGGCACGGCCTGCTGAACCAGCCCGGCCAGCGCGCCGGTGTGGTGGTCACGCTGCTGCTCCTGCTCGTCCCTGTGCTCGGTTTCCTCGGCCAGTGCGCCCGCATCGGCGCCGTGCACCGCGACCGGCGGATGGCCGGGCTGCGGCTCGCCGGGGCGTCACCCGCGCAGGTGCGGCGCATCTCGGCGCTGGAGTCCGCGTTGGCGTGTCTGGCGGGATCGGTCGGCGGGTTCGCCGTCTTCGCCGCGGTCCTCACCGGCTCCGGCCACACACCGCCCCCGTCGGCCTGGGCGGCTTTCGTGGTGGTCGTTCTCGTCGTGCCGGTGGTCGCGGCACTGGTGAGCGCGCTCGCACTGCGCCGGGTCGTCGCCTCGCCGCTCGGCTGGGTACGCCGGGTACGGCCGGAGCGCGGACACCGGACGCTGCTCGCGCTCCTGATTCCGACGGTGCTGATCGCCGCGGCGGCCTTCCTCCTCGTCCTCCGGGGCAGCGGCCTCGACGCGGCGTCGTTCCCGCTGCTGGTGTTCGCGGTGGTGTTCCTCACCGGAGCCGGTGCGGTCTGGGCGGCCGGGGCCTCGGCCGCCTTCATGGGCCGACGGCTGACGCTCCGTGCGAAGAGTCCCGCGGTACTGATCGCCGCGGGTCGCCTCAGGGACGACCCGTGGGCCGCCGCGCGTACCCATGCCGCTCTGCTGCTGGTGACCGTCGTCGGGGTGGGATTCGTGGGGGTGAGGGAAGTGCTGCTCGCCGGGTTGCGCGGGGGCAACTACTCGGCGGGCGACCTCGATTTCTACACCACGGGTATCGACCTCGCCGGGGCCGCCGTCCTGGTGGCCCTGGTCATCAGCCTCTTCGGCCTCGCCGTGGGCACCGCCGAGTCCCTTGCCACTCGCCGCAGAGGACTCGCCGCCCAGGCCGCGGCCGGAGTACCGCACGCGGTTCTGGCCAGGACTCTCCTCCTGGAGACCGCGCTCCCACTGGCCCCCGCGGTCCTGCTCGCAGGCATCGGCGGCATGGCGGTGCACCTCGCGTACGCCTCCCTTGTCGCACCCGGCTCCGTGCCCTCGATGCTCCCGCTGCTCGTACCCGTGCTGGTGTACGCCGGCTGCCTGCTGGCCGCGGCGACATCACTGCCGCTGCTGCGGCGCGCGGCACACCCCACGGAGCTGCGGTTCACGTAGCGCTTGGCGCTCCGCGGATCCGCACCCCCTGAAGACGCAGAAGCCCGGATCGTCAGGCTGAAATGCCATCGATCCGGGCCATTGCGTCGTCCGCGCCGAACGGTTGCAGGTACGGCAGCCATCGCGGGTCCCGGTGGCCCGTCCCGATGATGCGCCACGCGAGGCCGGTCGGCGGGGCGGGCTGTTGGTGCAGCCGCCAGCCGAGCTCCGGCAGATGGCGGTCGGCCTTGACGTGGTTGCAGCGGCGGCAGGCCGCCACCACGTTGTCCCAGGCGTGCTGGCCACCACGGCTGCGTGGAATGACATGGTCGACGCTGGTCGCGGCGGCGCCGCAGTACATGCAGCGGCCGCCGTCCCTGGCGAAGAGCGCCCGGCGGGTGAGTGGAACGGGCCCCCGGTAGGGGACCCGTACGAACCGCTTCAGGCGGACGACGCTGGGTGCCGGTACAGCACGGGTGGCACTGTGCATGAAGGCGCCGGACTCCTCGAGGCAGATGGCCTTGTTCTCGAGGACGAGGACGAGCGCGCGGCGGAGCGGTACGACGCCGAGCGGCTCGTACGACGCATTGAGAACCAGGACATGCGGCACGGTGGATGCCTCCTTGTACGCCGGCGGCGCGTGGCTCGCGCCGGGACGATCCGATCTCAGTCTCTCCTCCTGCCTGGTGGAAGCGCCACCACGTGCGAGTAACGGGCCGGAAGGATTTTCCCCGGCCCGCTGTCGCGCGCACCGCCCGAAGACCCCGGATCAGGCGCTTCGAGGCCGCCGCCGCGGCGGCCCCGGCCCGGTGTGCGATCGGCCACACCCGGCCCGGCGCCCTGATTCGGCTCCGGCCCCCACACCTTCTGTATCCCCGGTCCGAACGGGTCTCTCCCCTCCGTCACGGCAACGGAGCATTCCGGATGCCCCGTTAGTGTGGTTGGTCAGCCCTCGCCCATATGGAGGTTCCGCCGTGTCCCTGTCCGCGCTGTTGGCCGCTGCCCCGTCACCCGAGCCGGGCGGCTCGCTGGACGAAGCCGCCAGGCAGGCAGGCGATGCCGCGGGCTGGGTGGAGGAGAACTGGTCCACCTGGCTGAACACCGGTCTACGCATCCTTCTCATCGCGGCGATCGCGATCGTGTTGCGCATCGCGATCCGTCGTGCTCTCAGCAAGCTCATCGAGCGGATGAACCGCAGCGCCCAGGCCGTCGAAGGCACCGCGCTCGGCGGGCTGCTGGTCAATGCGGAACGGCGCCGTCAGCGCTCCGAGGCCATCGGGTCCGTCCTCCGGTCGGTCGCCTCCTTCCTGATCCTCGGTACGGCCGGCCTGATGATCCTGGGCGCGTTCCAGATCGATCTGGCCCCGCTGCTCGCCTCCGCCGGTGTCGCCGGTGTGGCGCTCGGCTTCGGCGCGCGCAACCTCGTCACCGACTTCCTCTCAGGCGTCTTCATGATCCTGGAGGACCAGTACGGCGTCGGCGACACCATCGACGCGGGTGTCGCCTCCGGCGAGGTCATCGAGGTCGGGCTGCGGGTCACCAAGCTGCGCGGTGACAACGGTGAGATCTGGTACGTCCGCAACGGCGAGGTGAAGCGGATCGGCAACCTCAGCCAGGGCTGGTCGACCGCCGGGGTCGACGTGCAGGTGCGCCCCACGGAGGATCTCGACCGGGTACGTACGGTGATCACCGAGGCCGCCGCGACGATGGCCAAGGAGGACCCGTGGAGCGAGCGCCTGTGGGGTCCGGTGGAGATCCTCGGCCTGGACTCCGTGCTCCTCGACTCGATGACGGTCCGGGTGACGGCCAAGACGATGCCGGGCAAGTCCCTGGGCGTGGAGCGCGAGCTGCGCTGGCGGATCAAGGTGGCCTTCGACGAGGCAGGCATCCGGATGGTCGGCGGCGTACCGGCGCAGCCGGACGAGCCGTCGGCGGCGGACCCGACGGCCGCAATGGCCGCCCCGTCGGCGTACGCGTCGACGACGTCGCCGCAGTCGCTGGCCACGTCACCGATCACCCCGCCGTCGCAGAACCTGGGCAAGTAGGACCCCGGATCCAGGGGCGTCCGGCCCGGCCCGCAAGGAGCCGCGCCGGGCGCCCTTTCGCGTGAAAGCGGCTTGACCGGGCCGCGCACCTTGACGTGAATGCGGCTTGACCGGCCCTCCAGGTAACGCTTTGGTTGCCGGCGAAGCCCTGCCCATTGACGGGCCGGTGACGTGCGCCATACCGTCCTCTCACCGAATAGGAAAGTTTCCTAACAGAGGGCAGGTGCTCATGGCCGGAACGACACCGGGTACCCCCCGCGTCCTGCGGGCCATGAACGACCGGGCCGCCCTCGATCTGCTGCTGGAGCACGGCCCCCTCTCCCGGACCAGGATCGGCAAGCTGACGGGCCTCTCCAAGCCCACCGCCTCGCAGCTGCTGGCCCGACTGGAGGCGGCCGGTCTGGTCGTCGCCACCGGCACCGTCGCGGGACGGCCGGGGCCCAACGCCCAGCTGTACGCGGTGAACGCCCGGGCCGCCCATGTCGCCGGGCTCGATGTGAACGCCCAGCGGATCGTCGCCGCCGTCGCCGACGTGACCGGTGAGACGGTCGGCGAGTTCGAGCTGCGCACCCCCGGCCGGCGCGCCGACAGCGTGGTACGGCAGGTGACCGAGGCGCTGGACGGCGCGGTCAAGGACGCCGGACTCACCCGCGCCGAGGTGCACCGGGTGGTCATCGGCACACCGGGCGCCTTCGACCCCGGCACCGGACGGCTGCGGTACGCCTCCCACCTGCCCGGCTGGCACTCCCCCACACTGCTCGACGAGCTGGCCGCGTTCCTGCCGATGCCGGTCGAGTACGAGAACGATGTGAACCTCGTCGCCGTGGCCGAGCAGCGGCTCGGGGCGGCCCGTGGACACGACGACTTCGTCCTGCTGTGGAACGAGGAGGGGCTCGGTGCCGCCCTCGTCATCAACGGACGGCTGCACCGCGGCTTCACCGGCGGCGCCGGTGAGGTCGGCTTCCTGCCGGTGCCCGGCGCCCCGCTGGTCCGCCAGGTCACCAAGGCGAACTCGGGCGGCTTCCAGGAACTGGCGGGCGCGCAGGTGCTGTCCCGGCTGGCCGGGCAGCTCGGCATAGACGACGAACTGAGCCGCGCGGACGGCACCCACCATGAGGTCGCGGCCGGTCTGATCGCCCGGGCCGCCGAGGTCGCGGAGTGCGGCGAGGACGGCCCGTACCCCCGGCTCCTCGATCTGTTCGCCACCGGGCTCGCGACCGGCCTGGCTTCCATGATCGCCGTGCTCGACCCCGAACTCGTGGTGCTCTCGGGCGAGTTGATCACAGCCGGCGGCGAACCGTTGCGCGAGCGGGTTCAGGCGGAACTCGCCGAGCTGGCGGCCTCCCGGCCCCGGCTGATCACCGGCGCCGTGACCCACCGGCCCGTACTGCGCGGGGCACTGGAGAGCGCCCTCGTCACGACCCGCGACGAAGTCTTCGACACCTCACGCTGATCCCCTGCCGCGGCCGTCCCCATGCGGACCCGCACCTTCACAGACCCGCACGTTCGCAGATCCAGCCTCTTCCCCGTCCCAACCCATCGGGAGACACTGCCATGTCCGGAAACCGCCGGAAGACGGCCGCCGCGCTCGCCGCGACCGCCGCGATATCCCTCTTCGCCTCTGCCTGTACCGGTCAGAGCAGCAACGGCGCCAGTGATGATCCGTCCAAGGAGACGACCATCAACTTCTGGCACGGCTGGAGTGCCCCGAGCGAGGTCAAGGCCATTCAGGCCACCGTCGACTCCTTCGAGAAGGCGCACCCGAACATCCATGTGAAGGTCGTCGGCAACATGACCGACGACAAGATCAACCAGGCTCTGCGCGCGGGCGGTTCCAAGGCACCTGACGTGGTGTCCTCGTTCACCACGAACAATGTGGGCAAATTCTGCTCGTCCAAGGCCTTCATCGATCTGAACTCCTTCCTGAAGAAGGACGGGATCGACCCCGACAAGACGTTCCCGAAGGCGATGAACGAGTACACCCAGTACAACGGGGTGCGCTGCACGCTGCCGCTGCTCGGTGACGCGTACGGGCTGTACTACAACAAGGACGCGTTCAAGGCGGCCGGGATCACCGCCCCGCCGAAGACCTGGTCCGAATTGGCCGAGGACGCCAAGAAGCTGACGAAGACCAAGGGCGACTCGTACGAGCAGCTGGGCTTCATGCCGAACTATCACGGCTACGAGTCGACGACCGAGCACTACCTCGGCGGCTGGAACCCGACGTACTTCGACGCCGACGGCAAGTCGAACATCGCCAAGGACCCCGCCTTCGCGTCCATGCTCGCCACGCAGAAGAAGCTGGTCGACGACCTGGGCGGCTACGCGAAGTTGGAGAAGTACCGCACCTCGTTCGGTGACGAGTGGGGCGCCAAGCACCCGTTCCACACCGGCCAGGTGGCCATGCAGCTGGACGGTGAGTGGCGGCTCGGCATGGCCGAGGACACCAAGCCGAAGTTCGAGATCGGGGTGGCCCCGATGCCCGTCGCCGACGACGAGGCCGACACGTACGGCAAGGGCTACCTGACCGGCACAATCGCCGGTATCGCGTCCACCTCCACCAAGCAGAACGCGGCGTGGGAGCTGGTGAAGTTCATGACGACCGACACCGACGCGGTGGTCGCCTTCGCCAACGCCATCCACAATGTGCCGTCGACGTTGGCGGCCCTGAAGTCGCCGAAGCTGAAGTACGACCCGCGGTTCAAGACCTTCCTGGACATCGCCGCGAACCCCCACAGCACCACCACCCCGCCCTCGGTGAACGGCGGCGCGTACCTGGTGTCCCTGCAGAACCTCGGATTCGACATCGAGAAGGGCAAGCAGACGGACATCAAGGCGGGTCTGGAGAAGACCGCCGAGGAAATCGACGCAGCCGTCGCACAGGCGAAGTAGCACCGCGATGAGCACGTACACACTCCGTTCGAAGCGCCGCCGTGCGGCGCTTCGAACGACGGCCTTCATGTCGCCGTGGCTGATCGGATTCTGCGTCTTCTTCGCCTACCCGCTGATCTCCACGCTCTATTTCTCCTTCACCCACTACGACGGTTTCGCGGCCCCGGAGTTCAACGGGCTGAAGAACTGGTCGTACGTCTTCAACGACTACCCGCTGTTCTGGCCCGCCCTGCAGAACACCCTGTGGCTGGTCGTGGTGATGGTCAGCTGCCGGGTCGTCTTCGGTCTCGGCGTCGGCCTGCTGATCACCAAGATCAAGACGGGTGCGGGTGTCTTCCGCACCCTGTTCTACCTGCCGTATCTGGCCCCGCCGGTCGCGGCGACCCTGGGTTTCGTCTTCCTGCTCAACCCGGGGACGGGGCCGGTCAATTCGATCCTCGGCGATCTGGGGCTGCCCACGCCGGGCTGGTTCACCGACGCCGCCTGGTCCAAGCCGGCCCTGACCGCGCTCGCGGTGTGGGGGGTGGGCGACCTGATGGTGATCTTCATGGCCGCGCTGCTCGACGTACCGAAGGAGCAGTACGAGGCGGCGGAGCTGGACGGGGCGACCTCGTTCCAGCGGTTCCGCTTCGTCACACTGCCGAACATCTCGCCGATCGTGATGTTCGCCGTGGTCACCGGGATCATCCAGACGATGCAGTACTACACCCAGCCACTCGTGGCGGGGAAGGTCGCCTCGGGGGTGATGGGCGGCTCCGGGCAGCAGTTCGAACCGGGCTATCCCGACAAGTCGACACTGACGCTTCCGCAGCTCGTCTACAACCTCGGCTTCCAGCGTTTCGACTACGGGTCCGCCTGTGTGGTCGCGCTCGTTCTCTTCGTACTCGCCATGGCGTTCACCGCACTGCTGATGCGGCGCCGCAGCGGGCTGATCCAGGCAGGTGAGTGACGTGGCGCAGGCTCTCGACACCTTCAAGGCCACCGACCCGTCCGCCGGGCCGGTCACCCCGGCCGAACGCGTCGCACGCCGCAAGGCACTCCTGAACTGGATCGCCGTGCACGCGCTCGGCGTCGCGGCCGCGCTCTTCTTCGTGCTGCCCTTCGTCTTCCTGTTCCTCACCTCGCTGATGAGCGACCAGCAGGCGCTGACCCGCGATCTGTGGCCGCACCCCTTCGAGTGGAGCAACTACCGCAGGGTCTTCGACACCCCGGGCTTCCTGACCTGGTGGAAGAACACCCTGCTGTACGCGGGGCTCGGCACCGTCCTCACGGTCGTGTCGTCGCTGCCCGTGGCGTACGCGCTCGCCAAGTTCCGCTTCCGCGGCCGGCAGCTGTCGCTGATGCTCGTCATCTCGATGATGATGCTGCCGCCGCAGGTCGTCGTCATCCCGATGTATCTGTTCTGGGCGAAGCAGCTGGACATGTCCGGGACGCTCTGGCCGCTGATCATCCCGATGGTCTTCGGTGACGCGTTCTCCATCTTCCTGCTGCGGCAGTTCCTGCTGACCATCCCGAACGAGTACCTCGACGCGGCGAAGGTCGACGGCTGCGGCGAACTGCGCGCCCTGCTGAAGGTCGTGGTGCCGATGGCCAGGCCGGGCATCGCCGCCGTCGCGCTGTTCCAGTTCTTCTACGCCTGGAACGACTACTTCGGGCCGCAGATCTACGCCTCCGAGAACCCGGCCGCCTGGACGCTCAGTTACGGACTGGAGTCCTTCAAGGGCGCGCACCACACCGACTGGAACCTGACCATGGCCGCGACCGTACTGGTCATGGCCCCCGTGATCCTCGTCTTCTTCTTCGCTCAGAAGGCTTTCGTCGAGGGCGTCACACTGACCGGAGTAAAGGGCTGACCTATGAAGCTCGCAGTAGTTGGTGGCGGGTCCACCTACACACCTGAACTGATCGACGGCTTCGCCCGGCTGCGGGACACACTGCCCGTCGAGGAGCTCGTGCTCGTCGACCCGGCGGCCGACCGCCTCGAACTCGTCGGCGGCCTCGCCCGGCGGATCTTCGCCAAGCAGGGCCACCCGGGCCGCATCGTCACCACCTCGGACGTCGACGCGGGCGTCGCCGACGCCGACGCGGTCCTGCTCCAGCTGCGCGTCGGCGGCCAGGCCGCCCGCAACCAGGACGAGACCTGGCCACTGGAGTGCGGCTGCATCGGCCAGGAGACCACCGGGGCCGGCGGCCTTGCCAAGGCGCTGCGCACCGTCCCGGTCGTCCTCGACATCGCCGAGCGGGTCCGCCGTGCCAACCCCGACGCCTGGATCATCGACTTCACCAACCCGGTCGGCATCGTGACCCGGGCGCTGCTCCAGGCCGGGCACAAGGCCGTCGGCCTGTGCAACGTGGCGATCGGCTTCCAGCGGAAGTTCGCCGCGCTGCTCGACGTCACCCCCGGCGAGGTGCACCTCGACCATGTCGGGCTCAACCACCTGACGTGGGAGCTCGGGGTCCGGCTCGGCGGTCCGGACGGCGAGAACGTGCTGCCGAAGCTGCTCGCCGAGCACGGCGACTCGATCGCCGACGATCTGCACATGCCCCGGGCGATCGTCGACCGGCTCGGCGTCGTCCCCTCGTACTACCTGCGGTACTTCTACGCGCACGACGAGGTCGTACGGGAGCTCGGCAGCAAGCCGTCCCGGGCGGCCGAGGTCGCCGCGATGGAGAAGGAACTCCTCGCCATGTACGGCGACCCGGCGCTGGACGAGAAGCCCGCGCTGCTCGCCCGACGCGGCGGCGCGTTCTACTCGGAGGCGGCCGTGGACCTGGCGTCCTCGCTGCTGGGCTCGGGCGGCTCCGCGGTGCAGGTGGTCAATACGTACAACAAGGGGACGCTGCCGTTCCTGCCGGACGACGCCGTGATCGAGGTGCAGGCCCGGGTCGACGGCACGGGCGCGACGCCGCTCGCCGTTCCCGAGCTGCATCCGCTGTACACCGGCCTGATCTCCCATGTGACGGCGTACGAGGACCTCGCCCTGGAAGCGGCACTGCGCGGGGGCCGGGACCGGGTCTTCAAGGCACTGCTCGCCCACCCGCTGATCGGCCAGTTCGAGTACGCCGAGGCGCTCACCGACAAGCTGATCGCGCACAACCGGGAGCACCTGGCGTGGGCGTGAACGCTGCGGTCCTCGCCATCGACGCGGGGAACAGCAAGACCGATGTGGCACTGATCGGACCGGACGGAACGGTGCTGAGCACGGCCCGCGGGGGCGGCTTCCAGCCGCAGGCCGTCTCCGTCGAGGTGGCAGTGGACGTCCTCGGCGCGACGCTCGACGAGGCGCTGGCGAAAGCGTGTGGGACCGGCGGCCCCGTCGACTCCGTCGGTCATGTGTCGGCCTGTCTCGCCAATGCCGATCTCCCGGTCGAGGAGCGTGAGTTGACCGAGGCACTGCGGGCCCGTGGCTGGGGCGGCACGGTCGAGGTCCGCAATGACACCTTCGCGATCCTGCGCGCGGGCGTCGACGAGCCCCGGGGCGTGGCCGTCGTCTGCGGTGCGGGGATCAACTGTGTCGGCATGGTGCCGGACGGGCGGACCGCTCGCTTCCCCGCGATCGGCCGGATCTCCGGTGACTGGGGCGGCGGTTCGGGTCTCGCCGAGGAGGCCATGTGGTTCGCCTCGCGGGCCGAGGACGGGCGCGGTGAGCCGACGGAGCTGGTCCGCACGCTCCCCGCCCACTTCGGGCTCGACTCGATGTACGCGCTGATCGAGGCGGTGCATCTGGGGCACATCGAGTTCGAGCGCCGGCACGAGCTGACGCCGGTGCTGTTCGCGACCGGTGCGGCCGGGGACCCGGTGGCGCGTGCTCTGGTGCACCGGCTCGCGGAGGAGGTCGTCGCGATGGCTTCGGTCGCGCTGACCCGCCTCGGGCTGCTGGACGAGGAGGCACCGGTGGTGCTGGGCGGCAGCGTGCTGGCGGCCCGTCACCCGCAGCTGGACGACGCGATCACCGAACTCCTCGCGGTACGTGCACCGAAGGCGGTGATCCGGTTGGTGGCGGAGCCGCCGGTCCTGGGCGCCGGGCTGCTGGGACTGGACCGCACGGGGGCGGCCCCGGAGGTGCACAACAGGCTCCGTGCGCAGTACGGCTGACGCATCGGGAACATCGGGAACGCGGACGGGCGTCCTGTGGCCATCGTGCTGCGGGACGCCCCTTGCGTACGGGAACCGATCAGTTGTCCCGAACGTGTTCATGAATGGGGAGATCGGTCCGCTTCGGGGACTGCGCCGCCGATCGTCTTGATCGACGGCGCCGTCCTTGATCGAATGCTTGTGCATCCGTGGTCCGGTGCAGGATCCAGGTGTTCCTGGTGTGGATGTCAGTCCCTGCGGCCATACTTCTGGCCGGGCACCAGTCCCCCGATCGGCCGGGGGGCGGGCCACCGTCAGCGACCGAGGGGGAGGTCACGTGACATACCCGCCGAATGTGCGCACGGCGCCGGAGCACGCGTCGGCCCAGCCGGCCGCGCCCGTACCTGTGCCGGTACCCGCGCCGCGTCGCAGCGCCTGGTCCGAGTCGACGGCGCGGCTGAGGACTGCGGCGACGACCGAACCGGGCAGGCTCCAGATCATCGGGGCCGCGCTGGCGGTGCTCGTCATTGCGTTCGGGGCCGTGACGGCGTTCGAGATCTCCGGCCGGTCGGCCGCCGCCGACGACGTGGTGAGCCGCAGCCAGCCGCTGAGCGCCGAGGCGGCGAACATCTACCGTTCGCTGGCCGATGCCGACACTGCGGCGGCCGGCGGGTTCCTCGCGGGGGCGCAGGAGCCGCGCGACGTCCATGAGCGGTACGAGAAGGACATCAAGGACGCGTCCAGGCTGCTGGTGAAGGCGGCGTCCACCACGGACGCGTCGTCGCCGTCGGGCCAGGAGATCACCAAGCTCAACGAGGAACTCCCCCGGTACACCGGCCTGATCGAGCGGGCCCGCGCCAACAACCGGCAGGGGCTGCCTCTGGGCGGCGCCTATCTCCGGTACGCGAACCAGAAGATGTCCACCGAGCTGCTGCCGGCCGCCGAGCGGCTGTACACCGCGGAGACCGGCCGGCTCGACCAGGACTACGACTCCGCGAGAGCGTGGCCGTTCCTCTCGCTGGGTCTCGGTGTCGTTGCGCTGGGTGCGCTGTTCTGGGCGCAGCGGCGCAACTACCGCAGGACGAACCGGGTCTTCAACCATGGACTGCTCGCCGCGACCGCCGCGTCGACGGTGCTGCTGCTGTGGCTGGGCGTGGGGCACACGGTCGCGCGGTCCGAACTGCAGGACGCCAATGTGCACGGGCAGCAGTCCCTCGATGTGCTCAATCACGCACGGATCAACTCGCTGAAGGCGCGCGCCAATGAGAACCTCACCCTCGTCGCCCGCGGCGCCGTGCTGACCGCGGACGGCAAGAACGACAAGTACGAGACCGACTACACCACGGGCATGAAGGCCCTCCGCGAAGAGCTGGGGACGGCCAGGAAGCTCGCCGACGACTCCCAGGGGAGCGGGCCGGTGGCGGATGCCATCAGCGGTGTCTCCGAGTGGCAGGGCCGCCACCGGACCGCCCGCACGACCGACGACAACGGCGACTACGAGGGCGCCCTGAAGCAGATCATCGGGCCCAGGAACTCCACGGGGGACTCCTTCAACCGGGTGGACGAGGCGCTGGAGAAGGCACTCGCCCATGAGCAGGGCGAGTTCACCCGGGCCGCCGAGGACGGGCGCGGGGCGCTGGGCGGGCTGCCGATCGGGGCGGCCGCTCTCGCCGTGCTGGCCGCGGTCGCCTCGATCGTCGGGGTCAACCGCAGACTGTCGGAGTACCGGTGAGAGGGGGAACGATGACCAGGACGAGTTCCACCCGGGGCAGGCTGCGCGGCTGGGGCGGGGTGACGGGGATGGCCGTGGCCTGTGCGGTGACGGCGTCGCTCACCCTGCTGCCGCTCTCGCACGGCGGCTCCGGGCCGTTCGGCGTCGGTGTCTCCGGGCCGGGTACGGCCACGGCGGTGCCGGCCAGCGCCGACGACTGCACGGACCCGGAGGCGAGCCTGCAGCCGTCGAGCGCCGACGGGCCGGGCATCGCGAAGATCAAGGAGCGCGGGAAGCTGATCGCCGGCGTCGACCAGAACAGCTTCCGCTGGGGCTACCGCAACCCGGAGACCGGGAAGCTCGAAGGGTTCGACATCGATCTGGTGCGGGCCATCGCGAAGAACATCCTGGGCGACCCGGACAAGGTGATCTTCCGGGCCATCCCCACCAACCAGCGCATCGCCGCCCTGGAGAACGACAAGGTCGACGTCGTCGTCCGGACGATGACGATCAACTGCAAACGGCTGGAACGGGTCTCGTTCTCCACGGCCTACTTCCAGGCCGGTCAGCAGGTCCTCGCGCCGAAGAACTCGCCGATCACGGGGTACGACAAGTCCCTGGCCGGCAAGCGGGTCTGCACCGCCGAGGATTCCACCGCGTACGAGGCACTGGAGAAGCAGTCGTTCGGCGCCAGGTTCAAGGACCGGCACGACGGCACCGAGGCGGACGAGGACCAGCTCACCGTCCCCAACCAGCTGGACTGCCTGGTCCGGCTGCAGTTGGGTGAGGTCGACGCGGTGGTCACCGACAACGCACTGGCGGCGGGCCAGGCCGCCCAGGACCCGGCCGTCGTCCTCAAGGGCGACAAGCCGTTCACCACCGAGTACTACGGCGTGGCCACGAAACACGGCGCGAACGACCTGGTGGCCCGGATCAATCAGGTGCTGGTCGACTACCGCAAGGGAGGCGCCGACAGCCCCTGGATGGTGTCGTACCGGAAGTGGCTGGCGAGCGGACTGCCCGGGATATCGGCGCCGCCTGCGCCCAAGTACCGGAGCAACTAGTCCTTGATCCTGCCGGGCCCGGCCCGGCAGGGAGAGCAGAGAGGTGATCGATGGGCGTCGCGGGCCCCTTCCCCGGCTATGCGGGGAAGCCCCCCGGCCCGGTCCTGGACCGGGACGAGGCGGACCGTGCGCTGGCCCGGCTCGGTGCGGAGCACGAGGCGATCGAGACCTCGCTCCTCGCCCTGCAGGACCATGCCGGCCGCCGGCTCCTGGAGGGCGCCGATCTGACCGGTGTCACCAAGGAGCGCTGGGCCACCACCGAGCAGTCCATCACGCTGCTGTGGGGGTATTTCGACGCCTACGCCGCAGCGATCGAGGAGGCCCGTGAGATCCGGGCCAGGCGGCGCTCCCCCAACCGTGACGACCTGCTGGCGCTGACCGAGCTGCTGCGCGGCCAGAGCGTCACGCTGGCGTCCACCGCCACCCGGGCCGATCCGTCGATCACCGGCCCGGCCAAGCTCTCCGAGCGGTTCTCGCTGGAGGAGCTGGTCGCCCGGATGAACGATCTGTACGCGCGCTCGCTGGACATGGTCGTCGCCTCTGACTCCGTATGGTCCGCGCTGCCCGCCCGGATAGATCTGCTCGCCGCCGAACTGCGCCGTACGCGTTCACTGGCGCACTCCGTCGGCGTACGGCCCGGGGAGCATCCGGCGGGCGACGACCTGGAGTCGATCACCCATGAGCTGACCACGCTGCGGGTTCAGGTGATCTCCGATCCGCTGGCGTTCTGGCTGCCGGGCCCCGGCAGCGCGGCGCCCGGCGGCGGCCGTCCGGACACGGCGCGCTACGACCGGGCGGCCCGCGCCCTGGACGACGTGCGCCGGGAGATCGAGGCGGTCCTTGCGGTCCGGCAGGACGCCGAGCAGCGCCTCGTCCAGCTGCGCGACATCCTCTCCCGCGCGGACCGCACGCTGGCCGAGGCCCGGTCGGCGCGCGGCGAGGTGCTGGCGAAGATCGCCGCCTCCGAGGTGCCCGCGGTCAGTGGCCCGCCGACTGCCCTCCAGGAGCGGCTGGCCGCCGCGTCGGAGTACCGCAGGCACGCCCAGTGGCACCGGCTGTCACCGCTGCTGGAGTCCCTGGAGCGGGAGGCCGAGGACGAACTGCTGCGCGCCCGCGAGTCGCTGACGGCGGTCACCGCGCCGCTGGCGGTCCGGGCGGAGCTGCGCGGCCGGCTGGACGCGTACAAGGCGAAGGTGGCCCGGCACGGCCTGGCGGAGGACCCGGTACTGATCGAGCGGTACGACGCGGCGCGCCGCATGCTGTGGAGCGCGCCGTGCGATCTGCGGGTCGCCGCGCAGTCGGTGCTGCGCTACCAGGAGGCGGTGGCGGAGCTGCTGAACCCGCGCCGGCCGTGCGCACCGGAGGACCGGCGATGAGCGGGCGTACGAGTACGGGCAGGGTGAACGGGCCGCTGCTGCGGCGGGGCGAACAGGGGGACAGACCATGAGTACGCAGTGCCAGCGCCCCGCGTGCGAGGGCAACTACGAGGACATGGGCGGCGGTGAGCTGTACTGCGACACCTGCGGTCTGGCTCCGGTCGTCTCACCGACGGGGATGGTGAGCTCGCCGCCCACCGGCATCGCGGCCAACGGTGCGAGTGGCAAGGGCAACAGCAGTTCGGCACGGAGCGGTTCGCGGGCGTCGTCCCGGGCCTCCTCGCGCTCCTCGGCCCGCTCGTCGACCTCCCGGCGTTCGGTGTCGGGGCGGCTGTCGCGCTCCCTGTCGGGCAGCGCCACGTCCCGCTCGGTGTCGGTGCGCTCCTCCGGTACGTCGACGGGGGCGTCCGGGCGCAACCGGCTGGGCGCGGGTCTGGTGCAGGTGCCGGACGTGCCGCGCCCCGATCCGCGCTCCGCGGTGATGGAGAACCCGGAGGTGCCGGAGCGGAAACGGTTCTGTTCGCGCTCCGACTGCGGGGCCCCGGTGGGCCGGTCCCGTGGTGAACGGCCGGGCCGGACCGAGGGGTTCTGCACCAAGTGCGGCCACCCGTACTCCTTCGTACCGAAGCTGCACGGCGGCGACATCGTGCACGGCCAGTACGAGGTGGCGGGCTGTCTGGCGCACGGCGGGCTCGGCTGGGTCTATCTCGCGGTGGACCGTGCGGTCTCGGACCGTTGGGTGGTCCTCAAGGGCCTGCTGGACACAGGTGACCAGGACGCCATGGCGGCCGCGATCTCGGAGCGCCGCTTCCTCGCCGAGATCGAGCACTCCAACATCGTCCGGATCTACAACTTCGTCGAGCATCTCGACCAGCGCACCGGCTCGCTCGACGGCTACATCGTGATGGAGTACGTCGGCGGCAAGGCGCTCAAGGAGATCGCGAACGAGCGCCGTACCCCGTCCGGGAAGCGGGATCCGCTGCCGGTCGAGCAGGCCTGCGCGTACGGCATCGAGGCGCTGGAGGCGCTCGGCCATCTGCACAGCCGCAATCTGCTGTACTGCGACTTCAAGGTCGACAACGCGATCCAGACCGAGGACCAGCTCAAGCTGATCGACATGGGCGCGGTGCGCAGGATGGACGACGAGGAGTCGGCCATCTACGGCACGGTGGGCTATCAGGCACCGGAGGTCGCGGAGGTCGGCCCGTCGGTCGCCTCCGATCTCTACACGGTCGCGCGGACTCTCGCGGTGCTCACCTTCGACTTCCAGGGGTACACGAACGTCTTCGTGGACTCGCTGCCGGACCCGGACAACATCGAGGTGTTCCGGACCTACGAGTCGTTCTACCGGCTGCTGGTGCGGGCCACGGATCCGGATCCGGCGAGACGGTTCGCCTCTGCGTCGGAGATGGCGGAGCAGCTGACGGGGGTGTTGCGGGAGGTCGTGGCGCTGCAGACGGGGCGGCCGCGGCCGGCGCTCTCGACGCTGTTCGGCACGGAACTGCGGGTCACGGACACGCAGTTGTTCGCCGAGCTGACGGACGATGTGTCGCGGCTCGGGGTACGGACGGAGCCGGCCGGACGGCGCAGGGGGAAGGACCGGAGTCCGGTTGCGGCGTTCGGCGGAGTTCCGGTTGCCTCGTCGGCCGCCGTCGGGCAGGTGGCGCCCGGTGCGCCGCCGTTCGTTCCCGGGCAGTCGGCTCCGGGGGCCGCACCGCTGTCGGCATCCGCCACGCACGTGCGGGGCGGCAGCGGCGCCACCGCCCCGTACGCACAGACGCAGGCAGCCATTCCGGCACCCCGGGTCGCGCCCGCACCGGTCGCACCGGTCGTCCCCGGGCCCCTGCCGGGCGTCTCCGCTCCGGGCGTACCGCGGCTGGCCGGGCTCGACGCGCGGGCCACCTCGCTCGCGCTGCCCGTACCGCGGGTGGACGCGAACGACCCCAACGCGGGCTTCCTCGCCGGACTGATGGCGTCCGCACCCGCCGAACTGATTGCCGCATTGCAGGCCGTACCCGCCGCCTCGCTGGAGACCAGGCTCCGGGAGCTGCGCGCCCGCCTGGAGATGAACGAACTGGGCGCCGCCGGACAGACCCTGACCGGTCTGGAGGCTCAGCACCCGGACGACTGGCGGGTCGTCTGGTACCGCGGGATCGCCTCGCTGGTGACGGGTGACCACGAGACCGCCGCGCTGTCGTTCGACGCGGTCTACGACGCGTTCCCCGGTGAGCCCGCTCCCAAGCTGGCGCTGGGCATCTGTGCGGAGGTCCTCGGCCAGCTGGACAACGCCGCCGAGTACTACCGCCTGGTGTGGACGACCGATCCGAGCTTCGTCAGCGCGGCGTTCGGCCTGGCCCGGGTGCAGATAGCGGCCGGGGACCGGGCCGGGGCCGTACGGACGCTGGAATCCGTGCCCGAGGCGTCGATCCACTACACCGCCGCCCGGGTCGCCGCCGTACGGGCCCGGCTGCGTGAACGCGCCCCGCACGAACCGCTGATCGCCGATCTGACAGCCGCCGCCGATCAGGTGTCCGGGCTGCAGAGTTTCGGACTGGACGCGGTGCGCCGCGAGCAACTGTCGACCGAGGTGCTGGGGACGGCGCTGGACTGGGTACTCTCCGGAAGCCCCACGGACCGGCCGGACTCCCCGCAGTCCCGTGCTCCTGCCGGACCGAGGATGCTGCTCGGCAGCGAGGTGGACGAACGCGGGCTGCGTTTCGGTCTTGAGCGTTCGTACCGGATGCTCGCCCGGCTTGCGCAGCGTGGCGACGAGAGGATCGAACTGGTGGAGCGGGCCAACCGCTTCCGCCCCCGGACGTGGGTGTGAAGATGTCGCAGATGCACCAGGAGACCGCCTTGTCGAGGTGTCCCAACTGCGAGGAGCCGCTGGAATCGGGCGACCTGTTCTGCGGTGCGTGCGGGTACGACCTGTCGGTCGTACCGGCGCCGCCGGAGGATCACCCGACGATCGCGATGGCCGCGCCCGTGGAGGGCCGCGCGCCGGGCGGCCCGGCGGCTTCCGGGCCGGGCGCGCCCACCGCGGCGGCCTCGGGTTCGGTCGAATGGTCGGCAGCCACCGTGGCCGACCGGTCCGAGCCGCCCGCGCCGGGCGATGCCCCGGTACCTGCTCCCGCAGGGGTCCGCTTCGACCGTCCGAACACCTCGGGCTCCGACTCGGACGACTTCGAGCTGGCGGCGCCCGTCACCCCCGACCCCCGTACCTTCGCGGGCGCCGCCTTCCCGGAGGCGGCCCTCACCCCGCCGGACGGCACCAAGCTGTGCGTCGCCTGCCGCGCCGGTCATGTCGACCCCGACGGCTACTGCGAGAACTGCGGTCACGCCCAGCCCCGCGAGCGCGACCACATGGAGCAGGAACTCGGTTCGGTGGCGGCCGTCAGCGACCGGGGGCTGCGCCATCACCGCAACGAGGACTCGTTCGCCGTATCGACCACCGCCCTGCCGGACGGCTCACCGGCCGTCGTCGCGATCGTCTGCGACGGCGTCTCCTCCGCGAGCCGCCCCGACGAGGCCTCCGCCGCCGCCGCGATCACCGCCAACGAGTCACTGCTGGATTCGCTGCCGCGCGGCGTCCACCCGCAGCAGGCGATGCACGAGGCGATCGTCGCCGCCGCCGAGTCGGTCAACTCCCTGGCCCACGACGACGGCCGGGCCCAGGAGCACGATCCGCACCACCATCAGAACGCCCCGGCCTGCACCCTGGTCGGTGCGGTCATGGCGGGCGGCCTGCTGGTCGTCGGCTGGGTCGGCGACAGCCGCGTCTACTGGGTGCCGGACGACCGGACCACCCCGCCGGCCCGGCTCACCGAGGACGACTCCTGGGCCGCGCAGATGGTGGCCACGGGCCTGATGAACGAGGCCGAGGCGTACGCGGACGAGCGCGCCCACGCCATCACGGGCTGGCTCGGCGCCGATGCGTACGAACTGGAGCCGCACACCGCTTCGTTCAAACCGGACCGGCCCGGTCTGGTGGTGGTGTGCACGGACGGGCTGTGGAACTACGCGGAGTCGGCCGTCGAAATGGCCGCCGCCGTCCCCCCGGACGCGCACGAACGACCGCTGCACGGCGCCCAGGTGCTGGTGGGTCACGCGCTCGACGGTGGGGGCCACGACAACGTAACAGTGGCTCTGCTGCCGTTCGCGGTACCGCCGCAAGGGGCAGGATCGGCCTACAGCACCGCTTGAGTCCTGTTGAGTCCGGTTCCGTCCGTCCGTTCGCCCACTGCGACCTTTTGCCAGCTCTGCCACCTTCGCCAGGAGCCGATCAGATGGCCAACTTCTCCAAGTCCCACGTGCCGCAGTTCTCCGTCGAGGTGTACCAGAACGAATATCTGCCGGAGGGCGGCCGCGAGGTCAACGCGATCGTCACGGTCACGTCGACCGGCGGCGGCACCACCGGCGGCGTCCCGCTGACCGGTGCGACCGCCTCGCCGGCCCATGTGCCGGGGCAGGGGCCGAACGCCGCCGTGGTGATCATGGTGGACTGTTCCGGCTCGATGGACTATCCGCCGACGAAGATGCGCAACGCCCGCGACGCGACGGCCGCGGCCATCGACACCCTGCGCGACGGCACGTCGTTCGCCGTGGTCGGCGGTACCCACGTCGCCAAGGAGGTCTACCCGGGCAACGGCCGCCTCGCCACCGCCGACGCACAGACCAGGGCCCAGGCCAAGGAGGCGCTGCGTCGGCTCAGTGCGGGCGGCGGTACGGCGATCGGCACCTGGCTGCGGCTTGCCGACCGGCTGCTCGGCGCCGCCGATGTGGACATCCGGCACGGGATCCTTCTCACCGACGGCCGCAACGAGCACGAGTCGCCCCAGGACCTGCGGGACGCGCTCGAGGCGTGCGCGGGCCGATTCACCTGTGACGCCCGCGGCGTCGGCACCGACTGGGAGGTGAAAGAAGTCACAGCCATAGCCTCCGCGCTGCTCGGCACCGTGGACATCGTCGCCGATCCGGCGGGGCTCGCCGCGGACTTCACGCAGATGATGGAGAACGCGATGGGCAAAGAGGTCGCGGACGTGGTGCTGCGGCTCTGGACGCCCGTCGGAGTCGAGATCAAGTTCGTGAAGCAGGTCGCGCCGACGGTCGCCGAGCTGACCGACCGGCGCACCGACGCGGGCCCGCGCGCCGGGGACTACCCGACCGGGTCCTGGGGCGACGAGTCCCGCGACTACCACGTGTGTGTACAGGTGCCGGAGGCCGGGATCGGGCAGGAAATGCTCGCGGCCCGTGTCTCCTTGATCCTCCCCGACCCGTCGGGGACTGCGGCTCCGCAGACGCTTTCGCAGGGGTTGGTGCGGGCGGTGTGGACCGACGACATGGTGGCGTCCACCTCGATCAATCCGCAGGTCGCGCACTACACGGGCCAGGCCGAACTAGCACAAGTCATCCAACAGGGGCTCGAAGCGCGCAAGTCGGGAGACTTCGACGGCGCGACGGCGAAATTGGGCCGTGCGGTGCAGCTGGCATCGGCCTCCGGGAACGCTGACACTGCGAAACTGCTTTCGAAGGTGGTGGACGTCGTCGATGCGGCGACAGGTACTGTGCGACTGAAGGCGAAGGTGGCGGAGGCCGACGAGATGACCCTCGAAACGCGCTCCACCAAGACCGTTCGCGTGAAGAAATGACCTGATGGCCGACCGGCAGCCGGCCGGCTCGGCGACCTGGCGAAGCAACAGAGATGACGGCCCCCGGGGCCGGACGAGGAGAGGGGGAAGCGCCGACATGCCGACCTGCCCGAACGGACACCAGTCGGGTTCCGACGACTGGTGCGAGGTCTGCGGCCATCGCATGGCCGGCGCGGGCGCGCCCGCGGGTGCAGTCCCACCGCCGCCTCCCCCGCCGCCCGCTCCCGGTTACGGCTACCCGCAGGGCCCCGGCCCCGATGCGACGCAGCAGGCGGAGCTCTGCCCGCAGTGCCGCACCCCGCGTGAGGCGATGGCGCCGTTCTGCGAGGAGTGCCGGTGGAACTTCCTCACGAACACGGCGACGTCGTACACCCCGCTGGCCCCGCAGCCCGGGGGCCCCGGTGGCCCGGGTGCCGGCGGACCGGTGCCCGGTCTGAACCTGCCGCCCGGCTTCCAGGCGCAGCAGGGTCCGCCGCCCCCGCCGCCGCAGCAGCGCGATCCGTTCGAATACCAGAGCTCGCGGCCCTCGCAGGTGAACCGTCCGGCCGAGCCGCTGTCCGGTCCCGGCAGCCACCCGGGTCCTCCGGGACCGGGTCCGCAGCAGCCGCCGAACCCGTTCCAGCAACAGGGCCCGCCGCCCCCGCCGAACCCGTTCCAGCAACAGGGCCCGCCGCCCCCGCCGTCCTTCCAGCAGCAGACCGCGCCGCCGCAACAACAGGTTCAGCAGCCGGGTGGTGACGACTGGATGCTGCCGCCGCCCTCGCAGCCGCAGGCACCGCAGGCTCCGCAGCCCCCGAGGCAGCAGCAGTCGCCGCCGTTCCAGAGCCACGTCCCGAACCAGGCGCCCGCGAACTGGACGGCGGTCATCGCCCCGGACCGTGAGTACTTCCTGGCGATGATGCAGCGCAGCGGCCCCGAGGCGACCGGGCTCAACCTGCCCGCGTACTCCCCGGAGCAGCGCCTTCCGCTCACCGGCAACCAGATCACCATCGGCCGTCGTCGGCACAGCACCGGCGAGTCCCCCGATGTCGATCTGTCCGTGCCGCCGGAGGACCCGGGGGTCTCGCACCAGCACGCGGTGCTGGTGCAGCAACCCGACGGCAGCTGGGCCGTGGTCGACCAGAACTCCACGAACGGCACCACGCTCAACGGCGCCGAGGACCCGATCCAGCCCTACGTCCCCGTTCCGCTCCAGGACGGCGACCAGGTGCACGTCGGGGCGTGGACGACGATCACCATCCGGCGCGGCTGACCGGAACGCTCAGTCCGTGAGGTCGGCGGACAGTGGCCAGGCGTACGGCCCCTCCGGGTCGTCCAGCCAGGCCCACTGCCGCCCGTCCCGGACCGTGATGCCGAACCTCGCCCGCTCGGGGCGTCCCTCGCGCTGCCAGAGCGAGAGGGCCTCGCGCGGGTCGAGAGTGGGCTCGGTCAGCGTCAGCAGGAACAGAAACAACTCGTTGTCGGCCACCCGCCTCGGCAAGCCCGCGGTGTGCGGGTGGCGCACCGGTGGTGGCACCGCCCCGCGCAGCGGCACGAAATACGCGGGCGTGTGCAGGAACCGCCCCTCGGCGGACCTTCCGTGCGCCGTCTCCCGCACCCCCAGCATGATCAGACCGGTGGCGAACGGCGCCAGGATCCGGGCCCCCGGCCTGCACTGCGCCAGCCATGCCTGCGGTACCGACGGCAGGGTGCAGGTAGCGATGATCCGGTCGTACGGGCCCCGCTCGGGGCAGCCCCGCGCCCCGTCCCCGGTGATCACCGTCGGGTGGTGGCCGGCCGCCGCGAGATGCCTGCGGGCCGACTCCGTGATCTCCGGGTCCAGATCGATGGTGGTCACCGCGTCGTCGCCGAGGCGGTGAGCGAGCAGCGCGGCGTTGTAGCCGGTGCCCGCACCGATCTCCAGGACGGTCATGCCGTCCGCCATCTCCAGCTCCTCCAGCATCCGGGCCATCATCGACGGCTGACTGCTCGACGAGACGAGCTCACCGTCCCGGATCCGGGTGGCCAGCGCCTCGTCCGCGTACGCCCCGTGCAGCCACCGGGTCCGCCGGGCCGGATCGGGGTCCTCGCACCAGAGCCGCTCGGGCCCGCCGGTCCCGGTCACGAAGTAGTACGGCACGAACAGATGGCGCGGCACCTCCTCGAACGCGGCACGCCAGGCGGGGTCCTTCAACGCACCGCGCGCGACCATTTCCTGCACCATCGCCCACCGGGCCCCGGCGCCGGCCTCCGAGAACTGATCGAGGTATGGGCCCATACCTCCACTCTCCCGCTCGCGCCCGCCGGAAGCGACGAGGCGCACAGTGACCGTCCGGGCCCGGGTCCTAGGACCCAGGTCCTCGGCCGGTGCGTCTGCGACCATGGACGGGTGACAGAGAATCCGCACGACACGCTTCAGGAGCAGACCTTCTACGAGCAGGTCGGCGGCGAGGACACCTTCCGGCGCCTGGTCCACCGCTTCTACCAGGGGATTGCCGAGGACCCGCTGCTGCGGCCGATGTATCCCGAGGAGGATCTGGGGCCGGCCGAGGAGCGGTTCACGCTGTTCCTGATCCAGTACTGGGGCGGTCCCCGGACGTACAGCGAGCAGCGCGGTCACCCTCGGCTGCGGATGCGGCACGCCCCGTTCCGGGTGGACCGGGCCGCACACGATGCCTGGCTGAGCCGGATGCGGGTGGCTCTCGACGAGCTCGGGCTGTCCCCCGAGCACGAGCGGCAGCTGTGGGACTACCTCACGTACGCCGCCGCCTCGATGGTGAACACCGAGGGCTGACGGCTCAGCCCCGTTCTCCCTTTTCTCCCCTTCCCGCACCTTTCTCCCCCCTTCCCGCACTCATGCACCGTGCGGAATGCGGTGCTCCGCCGCCGCATAACGGTCACGATCCCATCAAGGTGCACCTGTAAGCGGTTTCCAGAGGTGGGTGCGCTCTGAAAGCATCCTGGGAGCGTCGGGGGGCGTGTGGGGTGACAGTGTCGAGGGGGCCAGGTGACGGGGTTCGTCTTTCTGCGGGTGAGGGCGCATCGGCTCCTTCTCGCCGCAGCCGTCCTGGCCGTCCTGCTCACCACATCGGTGCTGGCGGCACTCACTGCCTTCTCCGGCTCCATCGGCGACGCGGCCCTGCGCCACACGCTCACCCACCGCTCCGCCGCGTCCGCCTCGCTCGTCATCTCCGCGCAGGTGGAGCGCGAGCAGCGGGAAGCGGCTGACGCCACCGCGCGCAAGGCCGCCCATGAGACGTTCGACAGCCTGGCGGTGACCGTACGGACGCTGGAGGCCTCGGGGCCGTACGCCCTGCCGCGCAGCCTGCAGGCTCCGGCGGCCCGGCGCGGCGATCCCGATCTCACCCGGTTCGCCGCGCTCGACCGCAGCCGCGTCCGTCTCACCGCCGGCCGCATGCCCGGCGCCGGGAGCGGGAAGAGCGGCGCCCCCGTCGAAGTGGCCCTGCCCTCCGTCGCCGCGGATGTCCTGAAGCTGAAGCCCGGCGCACAACTCACGCTCACCGACCGGCTCGCCGACGGCACCAGGCTGCCGGTCCTGATCACCGGCCTCTACGAGGCGGCCGACCAGGCCGACCCGTACTGGCAGTTGGACGAGCTCGGCGGGCGCGGCATCCGCAAGGTCTTCTTCACCACGTACGGTCCGCTGCTCACCGATCCGGCGGCGCTCGACTCCGGGCGGATCAGCTCGGGCGAGATGTCGTGGCTGGCCGTCGCCGACTTCCGTACCGTCACCACGGACCGCATCGACGCGCTGCATACCGCATCGACCAGGGGCCCGAAGGCGCTCCTCGCCACCCCGGAGTTCAAGGACGGGGCCCTCGCGCAGACCTTGCTGCCCACCGTCCTCGACCAGATCGACCGGGCGCTGCTGGTGTCCCGCTCGACCCTGATGATCGTCGCCGTGCAGCTGGTGCTGCTCGCCGGTTACGCGCTGCTGCTCGTGGCCCGGTTGCTGAGCAGTGAGCGCGGCGGCGAGACGGAACTGCTGCGGGCCCGCGGCGGTTCGCGCGGCCGGATCACCTCGCTCGCCGCGATCGAGGCGCTGCTGCTGGCGCTGCCCGCCGCGGTCGTCGCCCCGCTGCTGGCCGGGCCGCTGACCCGGCTGCTGGCGGACCGCAGCGAGCTGACCCGGCTCGGGCTGCGGCTCGACGCGGGCGCGACCGGCACCGTGTGGCTGGTGGCCGCCGCCGTCGCGCTGGCCTGTGCGCTGGCCGTCGTCGCGCCCGCGCTGGCGGCCAGCGCGGGGGTGCGCAGCCGTACCCGGGCCGCCGCGCTGCCCGGGCCGGTGCGCGCGGGCGCCGACATCGGACTGCTGCTGATCGCGGCGGTGGCGTACTGGCAGCTCGACCGGCAGACCGGCAGCTCCGGCAGCGGTGCGCTCAGCGGTGACCGGGAGGGCGATCTCGGCGTCGATCCGCTGCTCGTCGCCGCGCCCGCGCTGCTGCTGCTCGCGGGCACCGTGCTGACGCTGCGGCTGCTGCCGCCCGCAGCCAGGCTGGCGGAACGTCGAGCGGCGGGCGGTCGGGGGCTGTCCACCGCGCTGGCCGGCTGGCAGTTCAGCCGCCGCCCGCTGCGCGGCGCCGGACCGGTGCTGCTGCTGGTCCTGGCTGCCGCGATGGGAATGCTGGCGATCGGGCAGAGTGCGTCCTGGGACCGTTCGCAGGGCGACCAGGCCGACTTCAGGACCGGCGCGTCGGTGCGCACGGTCGGCGGAATCAACGGCGATCCGACGAAGGCCGGGGCATACGCACAGCTGCCGGGGGTACGGGAGGCGGCGCCCGCGTTCCGTACGACGGTGGATCTGTCCGGCGACCGCACGGCGGACGTGGTCGCCCTGGACACCGCGCACGCCGACGAGCGGATGCTGATGCGCGACGATCTCGCCGGCGAACCGGTGGACCGGCTGCTCGGCGCGCTCGAACCGCCGAAGACCGCGCGGACCGGGCTGCTGCTGCCGAAGGGCAGCAGGGAGATCAGGTTCGACCTGCGGATCACCGTGGCCTCCGCACCGCACCGGGCGTCGCCGTCCGGCATGGCCCCGCTGGTCACCGTGGAGCTGGAGGACCGTTACGGCATTCCGTACCAGGTGCTCGTCGGACCCGTGCCGGCCGATGGCCGGGCGCATCCCCTGTCGCTCGCAGTGGCGGCCGCCGGTGAGCTGGCCGTGACCGGGTTCGAGCTGGACAGCAGGCAGCCCGTCGACCGTGCCGAGACACACCGGGTCGCCGTGAGCCGGCTGCGGACCGTGACCGCGGACGGCACCGAGCAGCCGGTCGCCGTCCCGACCGGGTTCCGCTGGCGGGCCGCCCTGACCACCAGTCTGCTCAACGAGACGCGGCCGGGCACCCCCGTCCAGGCGGCCGCGTCCGACCGGGACCCGCTGACGCTCGGATACGACACCGGGTCCGTGCCGGTCGATGAAGCGGACTACGGGGTGCCGACGCTCAACGTGCGGGTCGCTGCGGCCCGCGCCGAGGCCCCATCGCTCCGCGGGGTCGCCACCGACAGCTATCTGAAGGCGTCCGGGGCGAAAGTGGGGCAGGACGTCGATGTCACGCTGGCCGGCGAAACGGTCCGGGTGAAGATCGTGCGGACGGTCCGTCAGGTGCCCACCACCGGGCCGGGCGGCGCCGCCACCCCCACTGCCGCCGAGGCGTCCCGGCAGCGGGACGGCGGTGCGCTGCTGCTCGACTTCAGAGCCCTCGGCCAGGTGTTCGCCGACCGTCCGAACGCGGTCCTCACTGCCACCGAATGGTGGCTGAGCACCGAACCCGGCCAGGCCGGGAAGGTCGCCGCCGCACTCCGCGAGCAGCCCGACACCGACCCGGCGCAGGTCCTGGTCCGCGACGAGGTGGCCCGGGATCTGCTGGGCGACCCGCTGGGTGCCGGACCGCAGTCCGCGCTGCTCGCGGTGGCGGTCGTCGCCGCCGCGCTGGCAGCGGTCGGCTTCGCGGTGAGCGCTGTCGGGTCGCAGCGCGAACGGTCCGCCGAATTCGCCGTGCTGCGGGCGCTGGGGGCGCCGCGCCGCGGGCCGGCCCGGATGATCGCCGCCGAGCAGGGCGTGCTGATCGCCATCGCGCTGCTGGTCGGGTTCGCGCTCGGTGCCGTACTGACCAGGGCCGTCGTGCCACTCATCGTGCTGACCGGGCAGGCCGCCCAGCCGGTGCCGCCCGTGCTGGTGCAGCTGCCGGCCGGGCAGGTCGCCGCGCTGCTGGCGGGCGTCGCCGTGCTGCCGCTGCTGATCGTGGCGGCGATCGCCCTGCGCCGCGCCGACCCGGTGACTTCGCTGCGCCACCAGGGGGACAACTGACATGAGCCCACGTTCCGACAGCGGTCGTTCCGCAGGCGTCGCCCGGGCCGCGGCCTGTGCCCCGTGGGTCCGTACCCGGCTGCGCACCGCGCCCGCGGCCGCCTGCGCGCTCGGGTTGCTGGTGCTGGTCACAGCATTCCTCGCCGCCGCGTTTCCACGGGCCGTCGACGCGTACGAGAGCAAGGGGCTGCGCCACGACCTGATCGTCGAGGACCCCAGGCGGAGCGTCCTGGAGCTGACCGCTCCGCCGCCCGCCCTGGGCGTAGAGGCGGAGCGCGCGGTCGCGGTGCGCAAGGCGGCGCTGGGCGCGGTCCACCGCAAGGTGCTGGCCCGGCTGCCCGAACCGGTGCGCGCCGACGCCTTCCAGTCCTCGTACGGCATCCGCACGACGGAGCCGATCGCCGCCGGGGAGAAATGGCTGCCCCGGCCCAGTGGCCTCGACCCCAAGCTGACGTACGCGACCCCGTCGGCCCTGCCGGCCCACGCCAGGCTGCGCGACGGCGCCTGGCCCGCCGTCCACGGCGAGGTCACCACTACGACCAAGGAGGTCGAGGCCGCGGTCACCGAAGAGACCGCGAAGACCCTCGAGCTCAAGGTGGGCTCGACGATCGCGGTACCGACCCGGGGCGACGAGCCGCTGACCGTACGGATCACCGGCATCGTCGCCCCGAAGCTTCCGGGTGCCGCCTACTGGTCGTTCGAGCGCCTGCTGCGCACCCCTTCGCTGGTCCCGGCGGACGTCAGGCAGGCCCCTCCCCGTTACTACTGGATAGCGGCCCTGCTGCTGCCGCCGGACGCGGCGCCCGCCCTGCTGTCCACGACCGGTGCGCCCGAGCCGTACTGGCGGATCGCGCCGGACGCCTCCCGGCTCACCGCGCTCGACGTGGACCGGCTGCGCTCCCAGGTGGCGTCTCTGGAGAGCGGTCCGGAGCTGCTGAAGCTCCGGGCGCTGGCCGGTCCGGCGGCGACACTGACGACCGATCTGGACGTGGTCCTCACCCGGTACGACGCATTGCGTTCGGCGATCAGCCCGGTCGTCACGGTCGCCGCCGTCGGGATCGGCGCGGTCGCCGCCGTCGTGCTGCTGATGACGGGCGGCCTGCTCGCCGCCCGCCGCCACAGTGAACTGGCCCTGCTGCGTTCACGCGGCGGATCGTTGCGCGGCATCGGTGGGCGGCTGCTCGCGGAGACCGCGGTGACGGCGGTGCCCGCGGCGGCTCTGGGTCTGCTGCTCGCCGTTGCCGCCGTCGGCGGGGCCCGGCTGTGGCCAGCGGTCGTGGGGGCCACAGCCGTCGCCGTACTGGTCTGTGTTGCCCTGCCGCTGGGTACGACGCTCGTTCACCGCAGACCGCAGCTGCACGGCGCCCGCGACGACATGATGACCGCCCGCCCGTCGCGGCGGCGCACGGTTGCCGAACTCACCGTGCTGGTGCTGGCCGTCGGCGCGGTCGCCGCGCTGCGCCGCCGCGGCACCGCCGCGGGCGGCGGTACGGACTTCCTGGTCAGCGCCGCTCCGGTGCTGGTCGGGCTGATCGCGGCGCTGGTCCTCGCCCGCCTGTACCCGCTGCCGCTGCGGCTCGCCTCCCGCACCGTCGCACGGCTGCGCGGCGCGGTCGGCTTCCTCGCACTGGCCCGTGCCGGGCGCGCGTCGGTGAGTGGCGCACCGGCCCTGCTGGCGCTGCTGGTCGCACTGACGACGGCGGCGTTCGGCGGCTCGGTGCTGGCGGGCGTCGCGGACGCCCGGGACGATGCGGCGGTGCGGATCACCGGTGCGGACGCGCGGATCAGCGGCGAGGGCGATGCGATGCCGCTGCCGGACCGGCTGGTCCGGGACGTCCGGAAGGCGGGCGGTGTACGGGATGTGGCGCCGGTCCAGATCGAGTACGGCGTACCGCTGCCGTCCAACGACGCCGGCATCGAGGACGCGAAGGGCGCCGCGCTGGTCGGTGTCGATCCGGGGACGTACGCGAAGCTGGCGCGCGCGACCGGTTTCGGATCGTTCCCCGCAGACCGGCTGAAGGCCACCGGAGCGGCGCCCAGGAAGGGCACGCTGCCGTCGAAGGACCGGGTGCTGCCCGTCCTCGCCTCACCGGCCGTGGCAGAGCGGCTCGGCGAACGGCCGCGCGACATCCACTCGCAGGCCGGGGACTTCAAGGTGCGCGTCGTCGGAACGGTGACGCGCACACCGGCTGTCGACAGCGCCGGCTTCCTGATCGTCGACGCCGCGTCCCTCACCCACCGGCAGACCACCGCCCTGCTGGTCACCGGCGGCTCCCCGGACGCGAAGGCGCTGCGCGCGGCCGCGCACCGGGCGGGCTCGACATTCTCCGTACACCTGCGGTCCGAGGAACGCGCGGCGTTCGTCGACACCCCCATGCAGTCGGGCGCCGAGCGGATCTACGCGGCGGCGATCACGGCCGGCGCAGGCTACGCACTGCTCGCCGTGCTGCTGTCGCTGCTCCAGACCGCTCCGGAACGCACCGCTCTGCTGGCCCGGCTGCGGACCATGGGCCTCACCGTCCGGCAGGGCCGACGGCTCCTCGGACTCGAGGCGATGCCGCAGGCGCTGCTGGCCGCCGTCGGCGGACTGCTCGTCGGCTGGTCGACGATCGCTCTGCTGGCACCCGGCGTCGACCTGGTACAGCTGGCGCTGTCCAGCGGGCCCGGCTCCGACGCACTCGACACCGCTCCGCTGCGGGCCGACCCGTGGTCGCTGGCGCTGCCGGCGCTCGGCGTGGTCGCCCTCGCCGCCACCGTGGCAGCCGTACAGGCCTGGTTGGCCGGGCGCCGTGGATCGATCACCGAACTCAGGGCAGGAGACACCCGATGACGTCGTCGACGACCGAGACCACTCTGGCGGAGCTCGAACAGCGGGCCGCCGCACGCCGCGACCGGCCCTCGTACGGGCACGACGCGCTGATCGCCTGCGATCGGCTGGTCCGCATCTTCAGCGCGGACGGGGTGGAGGTGCAGGCCCTCCAGGGCCTCGATCTGCTGGTCACCGAGGGCGAGTTGATGGCGCTCGTCGGGGCGTCCGGCAGCGGCAAGTCGACCCTGATGAACATTCTGGCGGGCCTCGACGTGCCGACGGCCGGGTCGGCGAAGGTCGCGGGCTGCGATCTGCTGTCGATGGGCCCGAAGGAACGGCTCCGCTACCGCCGGGACGTCGTCGGGTTCGTCTGGCAGCAGACCGCCCGCAACCTGCTCCCCTACCTCACCGCCGTCCAGAACGTCACGCTGCCCATGCAGCTGCGCGGCCGCGGCCGGAGCCGCGAACGCGCCGCGCGCGCCGAGTCGCTGCTGCAGATGCTGGAGGTCTCGGACTGCCGCGACCGGAGGCCCGCGCAGATGTCCGGCGGCCAGCAGCAGCGGGTGGCGATCGCGGTGGCGCTCGCCAACAATCCCTCGGTGCTGCTCGCCGACGAACCGACCGGCGAGCTGGACTCGGCGACGGGCGAGCAGGTTTTCGCCGCGTTCCGCCGGGCCAACGAGGAGCTGGGCACGACGATCGTGATCGTCACCCACGACCAGGCGGTGGCGGGCGAGGTCCGCCGTACGGTCGCCATCCGCGACGGCCGTACGTCGTCCGAGGTGCTGCGCCGTACGGAGGTGGACGCGGCGACGGGCCAGGAGTCCCAGGTGGCCCACGAGTACGCGATGCTCGACCGCGCGGGGCGACTGCAACTGCCCGCCGATTACACGGAGACGCTCGGGATGGAGCACCGTGTGATGCTGGAACTGGAGCAGGACCACATCGGGGTGTGGCCGGACGACCAGCAGCGCGGATAGCGGGCGCCTCTCCCGCAGTTCCGCTGTGGACGCGGCGTCATCGGACGCCGACCGACACCCCGAGATCGCCGAGGCCGCCCGCACCGCGCAGGGCGATCGAGCCGAACGGGGTACGCAGCCGCAGCCAGGGGCCCGACGCGAGCACGGCGACCGGGAAGTCCGGGGCCGGGCGGAGGAAGCCGAGGGACTGGGCGGCGTGGACGGCGCGCAGCGGGAGTTCCGTCTCCCCGACCGTGCGCGACCAGATCTCGCGGCCGATCAGGTCCCGTTCCGCCCTGGTGCGGCGGTCCGCGGGCAGCGCCTCGTCGCGGGAGCGGAACTCCGCCACCGCGGCGCTCAGCTCGACGCGCAGGGAGACGGGGTCGGGCAGTCCCGGCTGCTCGTGCCAGCCGCCGCGCGGCGGGAGGACCCCGGTCCACGGCGGCCCGGTGACGGGCGCGGGCAGGGTGCCCGCACCGTGTGCCTCGTGGGTGCCGCCATCGATGTCGAGCGATTCGAGGAGTTCACCGGCGGACACGGTGATGTCGAAGTCGTGCGTGCCGCGCAGCCGCGCCGCCCGGATGGCGAGGACCTCGAACGACGGCGGCCTGCCGAACACGGCCAGCGCCCCGCCGCCCGCCTGCAGCCGGACGGCGGCCGCCCGGTCGTAGTGGAGCAGCCGGCCGAGGAAGGCGGCAAGATCCGCCGCCTCCCTCGCGTCCGCGAACTCCAACAGCTGCACGGGAACCGTCATGCGGCGGCGGGCTCCTCGGCCAGGAACTCCTGGAGGAAGTGCTTCTCCTCCGCGGAGATTCGCCGCGGCCGCTCCTCGGCCAGGTTGTACGGCACGACGACGGTCGAGGCCCGCACGTACACCTGGTCCGGGTCCTTGATCTCGTAGCAGATCGTCAGCGACGCGGCACCTATCTTCGTGACCCACGACTCGACGGTCACCGGCGCGTGCCGGTGGACCAGCGGGCGCACGTAGTCGATCTCGTGCCGGGCCACGACGGACCCGCCCGCGAAGGACGGCGAGCCGTCCCCCGGCGCCAGCCGGAACATGAAGTCGATGCGCGCCTCCTCCAGGTAGCGGAGGAAGACCACGTTGTTGACGTGGCCGAATGCATCCATGTCCGACCAGCGCAGCGGGCAGCTGTAGATATGACGAGCCAAGACGATCAGCCTCGCGTGAGCTTCTTGTACGTGGCGCGGTGCGGGCGGGCCGCGTCCGCGCCGAGACGCTCGACCTTGTTCTTCTCGTACGACTCGAAGTTGCCCTCGAACCAGTACCACTTGGAGTCGCCCTCGTACGCCAGGATGTGCGTGGCGACGCGGTCCAGGAACCAGCGGTCGTGGGAGATGACCACTGCGGCGCCCGGGAACTCCAGGAGTGCGTTCTCCAGCGAGGACAGGGTCTCGACGTCGAGGTCGTTGGTGGGCTCGTCGAGGAGCAGCAGGTTGCCGCCCTCCTTGAGCGTGAGCGCCAGGTTGAGGCGGTTGCGCTCACCACCGGAGAGGACACCGGCCGGCTTCTGCTGGTCCGGACCCTTGAAGCCGAACGCGGAGACGTACGCTCGCGACGGCATCTCGACCTGGCCGACGTTGATGTAGTCGAGCTCGTCCGACACGACCGCCCAGAGGGTCTTCTTGGGGTCGATGTTGGCGCGGCTCTGGTCGACGTAGGAGATCTTGACGGTCTCGCCGACCTTGATGGCGCCGGTGTCCGGCGTCTCCAGGCCCTGGATCATCTTGAACAGCGTGGTCTTGCCCGCACCGTTCGGACCGATGACACCGACGATGCCGTTGCGCGGCAGCGTGAACGACAGGTCGTCGATGAGCACCTTGTCGCCGAAGGCCTTCGAGAGGTTGTTGACCTCGACGACGATGGAACCGAGCCGCGGGCCCGGCGGAATCTGGATCTCCTCGAAGTCCAGCTTCCGCATCTTGTCCGCCTCGGCCGCCATCTCCTCGTACCGGGCGAGACGTGCCTTGGACTTGGTCTGCCGGCCCTTGGCGTTGGAGCGGACCCACTCCAGCTCTTCCTTGAGCCGCTTGGCGCGCTTCTCGTCCTTGCGGCCCTCGACCTTGAGCCGGGTGGCCTTCTTGTCGAGGTACGTGGAGTAGTTGCCCTCGTACGGGAGCGCGCGGCCGCGGTCCAGCTCGAGGATCCACTCGGCGACGTTGTTCAGGAAGTACCGGTCGTGCGTGACGGCGACGACGGCGCCCGCGTACTTCGAGAGGTGCTGCTCCAGCCAGTTCACCGACTCGGCGTCGAGGTGGTTGGTGGGCTCGTCGAGGAGGAGCAGGTCCGGGGCCTCGATCAGCAGCTTGCAGAGCGCCACGCGACGCTTCTCGCCACCGGAGAGGTTGACGACCGGCCAGTCGCCGGGCGGGCAGCCCAGGGCGTCCATGGCCTGCTCCAGCTGGGCGTCCAGGTCCCACGCGTTGGCGTGGTCCAGGTCCTCCTGGAGCTTGCCCATCTCCTCCATCAGCGCGTCCGAGTAGTCCGTCGCCATGAGCTCGGCGACCTCGTTGAAGCGCGTGAGCTTGCCCATGATCTCGGCGGCGCCGGCCTGGACGTTCTCCAGCACCGTCTTCGACTCGTCGAGCAGCGGCTCCTGCATGAGGATGCCGACGCTGAAGCCGGGCGACAGGAACGCGTCACCGTTGGACGGCTGCTCCAGGCCCGCCATGATCTTCAGCACCGTGGACTTACCGGCACCGTTGGGGCCAACGACACCGATCTTCGCGCCGGGCAGGAAGTTCAGGGTGACGTCATCGAGGATCACCTTGTCGCCGTGCGCCTTGCGCGTCTTGCGCATGGTGTAGATGAACTCAGCCAAGAGAAACCGTCCGGCAGCAATAGAGGTGTGGGCAGATACACCCCATCTTGCCTGACGTCCACCCCAGGACGGAAACGGGAACCTCGGAGCCCCCCTGATCAGGGCGGTACGGACGATCAAGCCCGGAGGAGCGGTCCGTGCGCGTTCTGCCGCCCGGACAGCGAGCCGGGCGTACTGGACGAGCACCGACTCGGGGTCCTGCTCGGCAAGCACGTAACGACGCGGGCGGCCATGGCCATCAGGCGTTGGGCGAGGAGGCCTGATCTTCAGGATCGGGCGCTCGCATTCAGTCCTCCGCGATCTGGATGATCGTTTTGCCGCGTGTGCGGCGCCCCTTGGGGGCGAACGCTGCGGGCGCTTCGGACAGCGGCGGTACATCCCCGACGATCGGCTTGAGTCGTCCGTCCCGGACACGCTGGACGAGATCCGCGAGGCGGACCCGGTCAGCTTCGACGACGAAGAAGACGGCCCGACCGTTCTCGGGCTGGATCCTGGGCGGCACGGCGATGGTGACGAGGGTGCCACCGGCGCGTACCAGGGCGGTCGAGCGTTCGAGGATGTCGCCGCCGAGCACATCGAATACGAGGTCGACCTCGCCGATGTCTTCGAGCCGGTCGTTCTGCAGGTCTACGAAGGTATCCGCGCCGAGACCGAGTGCTGTGTCCCTGTCGGCGGCCCGTCCGGTGCCGATCACTCGGGCGCCCACCTCGCGTGCGAGCTGCACGGCGATCGACCCGACACCGCCGGCGGCACCGTGGATGAGGACGGTCTGGCCTGTGGTGAGGCGGCCGTGGTCGAACAGGCCCTGCCATGCGGTCAGCCCGGAGATCGGCAGGGCGGCGGCCACCGTGTGGCCGACGTCCGCGGGAAGCGGAGCGAGATTGCGGGCCTCCACCGCGGCGTACTCCGCCAGTGAACCGTTTCGCGTCCAGTCGGCCAGTCCGAACACCCGCTGGCCGACGGTCAGGCCCGTGGTTCCGTAGCCCAGTTCGGCGACAACGCCGGAGAGTTCGTGCCCGGGCACGCTCGGCGTTCGGTCGCGGCCGGCACGGTCGGACCAGGTTCCCGGCCAGTCGAGCTCTCCAGGGGTGAACCCCGCGGCATGCACCCGCACAATGACATCGTTCTCAGCGGCGTGGGGGTAGGGCATGTCCGTGAGGGAGAGCCCGCCGACACCCGCGTCACGGTCTCGCACGGTGATGGCTTGCATGATGGGTCCTTTCTGGAAGAAATTTTCGAATTGGAGTTTCGCGAGCACAGAAAGAATCGCGCATTTTCCGGCCTGCTCTCGAACCACACCGAGGATATTCGCGCCATCATGCGCCAAAGTCCAGTTGCTGGGATAGAAACCGAGACCGGTTTCGTCGTGACCGTTGGACACGGAAAGCCTTTGACGGACCGCAGAGGATTATTCTGTGGTTTCCTCGTGAAGGTCGTCCGCCATCAAAAGAGCCTTGGAACTTGTGGCGATGCAGGTCGGCGGGGGGATGGGTCCTCGAAAGCGCTGACGTCCCTGCCAGGCGGTCGACCCCCGCCGGGGCAGGCGGTCCGACGCGGTCGTTGCGGCAGCGAGCCGCCATCCCCGGGCAACCGTGGGCACACCCGCTGCGGCGCGCTCGGCAGCAGCGGCGCCTCGTACGGGACGACGGCCGGGGCGAGGACGACCCCCGTCACGTTGTCTTTTACGGCTCTCCGATCAGCTCGGCCAAGGCGCACCGATGATGCGCTCGACCGTGGTTGTGCGACGGAAGCCGGGAACAAAATGCTCCAGCACGTCCGCATTCACGGTTCCGTTCGTGGTCTCCGGGCGGTGCTTGAGTCCGTCGACGAAGGCCTGCAGGAACTCGTTCTTGAAGTCGCCCCGCGGATGAACGGCGGTGATCTCTTCCACCTGAGCGCGATCCAGCTCGTCCAGACCCAAGCCGAGCACGTCGGTCAGAACGCCGAAATTCGTGATGGCGATCTCCGGGCCCATCCGGCCGGGAATTCCCGGCGTCGTGTGCAGCGCGATAGCTGTCCAGACCACGTCGGCGGCGGTGGTCGGGAAACCGTGGTCGAGCATGAACTTGCGTGCATGGTCAGCTCCATCGACCTCGAAGCGCTGCTCCACGTCGGAAAAGGGCGTCAAGAGGCCGGTGTCGTGGAACATGGCGGACAGATAGAGCAGCTCCGGGTCGGGCTGCAGGCCGAGCCTGCGAGCATGAACGGCACCGAAGACGAAAACGCGCCGGGAGTGATGGTAGAGGAGAGGGCTGGTCATCTTCTGAATGAGGCGGGTGGCTGCGGCGACCGCAGCTGTTTCAGGAATCTCTACCCCGGCGATGATCTCGGTCATGACCTCTGCGCTTTCCGGTATCGGTGTGTTAACAATGGACGGGTGCGTCCGTCTTCAACACTGCCGACCACCGGGCCCTCGGCGCCACCTCGGTCCCGCCATGAGTCACCTGAATCCGGACAGGCGGGGAACGGGGATGGAGGCTCCGCCACGCATCGGGTGGTGATCCTCGTCCATGACGGGGTCACACTGCTGGACGTCGCCGGCCCCGCGGAGGTGTTCGCGGAAGCGAACCGGTTCGGTGCCGACTACCAGGTCGTGCTGGCGTCACCGACCGGCACCGACGTCACCTCGTCCGTCGGGATCCGGATCGCGGTCGACGCCGCCGCCTCGCAGTCCGCTCCCGACACCTTCCTGGTGGCCGGCGCAGACCTCTACCCGCGCAGCCCTGTCGCCCGTGAGCTGGTCGAGGCCGCCCGGACCCTGGCGCTCCGGGCCGACCGGGTCGCGTCCATCTGCACGGGAGCATTCGTCCTCGGCGCCGCCGGTCTCCTGGACGGCAAGCGTGCGACCACGCACTGGAAGGTCACGCAAGAACTCGCCACCCGGTGCCCGGCCAGCCGGGTCGAACCTGATGCCATATATGTTCGCGACGGCACCACGTACACCTCGGCGGGCGTGACCGCCGGCATCGACCTGGCGCTGGCACTCGTCGAGGAGGATCACGGCCCTGATCTGACCCGCGATGTCGCCCGCGCCCTGGTGGTCTATTTGCAGCGTTCAGGCGGCCAGTCGCAGTTCTCCGCCCCCCTGCAAGGACCGCCACCCCGATCTCCGGCCATCCGTAGGATCACCGACCTGGTGACGGCTGATCCCGCGGGAAATCACTCAATCGGCGAGCTTGCCAAGCACCTGAATTTGAGCTCTCGGCATCTCACGCGACTCTTTCACAATGAACTGTCCACCACACCGGCCCGGTACGTAGAGATGATCCGGTTCGACATGGCGAAAGCTCTGCTCGACCAGGGGCACACTGCAACGCAGGTGGCATCCCTTGCCGGATTCCCGAGTTACGAGAGCATGCGGAGAGTTTTCGCGAGGAAAATGTCGATCAGCCCCGCCGCCTATCAGCGCCGCTTCAGCACAGCGCACCGCGCGGGCACGGGGTAGCAGTAAGGCGAAGTTATCGCTCCACGGACACCGAGACGCACGACGCCAGGTGCCCTTCCATGGCCCGAAGGCGGCCCGAGGGCCCGGTACGCGGGTCGAGCGTCAAGGAGCTCGATGGCTACGGGCTCCTCCCGGACCTGGACCACTTTTCCGCCAATAGGCCCCAGCCCTCATCGCAGATCAGCTCGACCCAGTGTTCCCCGTTGGCTCGATGGACCCCTGCACACCTTGCAAGGCAAGCGAGTTACGCACCGAAGCGCTGAAGGCTGCGAACGAGTCCCACCCCCCGTTCCGGCGTCCGGAGCGGCGGTTGGCAGGATCGTCCACCGGGCGGGACCCGGCTGCCGCGTCACAGGGACAGGATCCGGCCCCCACCCCTGTGACGCGGGCCACGGGAACCCGGTGCGGGTCGCGGAGAGGAACACGGCGTGGAGCACATCGAACAGCCGGCGCGACCGGCGCAACCCCCGGGCGACTCGGGCGACCGGGCCGCCCTGGACGGCCTGAGGGCACCGGCAGACCCCGGCGTACGGGAACGGATCCGCGCGGGCGACCGGGAGGCCTTCGCGGACCTCTACGATCGGTACGCCAGGACCGTCTACCACCACGCCTGCCGCCTCACCGGCGACCTCTCGGCCGCCGAGGACGTCATGTCGGAGACCTTCCTCGTCGCCTGGCGCACCCGCGAGCAGGTCGATCCGGAGGGCGGTCCGCTGGGCCCCTGGCTCCTCGGCATCGCCACCAACAGGGCGCGCAACCACCGGCGCGGGGTCGGCCGCCGCCTCGCGTTCCTGGCCCGGCAGCCGAAGCCGAAGGAGACCGAGGACTTCGCCGAGGCCTCCGCCGAACGCCTGGACCACCAGCGCGAGCTGGCGGCCGTACGCGAGGTGCTCGACCGGCTCCGGCAGCCCGAGCGCGAGGTGCTCGCGCTCTGCGTGTGGGCCGGGCTGGACTACGCCCAGGCGGCGGCCGCGCTGGACGTCCCGGTGGGCACCGTACGCTCCCGGCTCTCCCGGGCCCGGGCCCGGCTGCGCTCGCTGGCGGGCGAACGGCTCGCGGAGGATCGGCTTTCGGAGGAGCGGCGGGAAACCGGGCGGGAACCCCGCAGGGGCCGCGGAGAGGTAGAGGGCAGGGCGGCATTCGTCGCCCTGCCCAACGAAGGGGGATCGCGATGACCGCGACAACGGGTACCGACGACGGCCGGGACGAGCGCGCCGAGCTGGCGCGGCTGCTGCCGCCCGCCACCGGGTTCGACCTTCCGCCGGGCCGCCACGAGCACCACAGGGAACGCCTGATGAACCTGATCGACGATGACGCCGACCGCTCCGAGAGCCGAGGCCAGGACCGGGGCCGGGAGCGCGCGGTCCGTGCCGACCGCCCCGCCCGCCCACGCCTCCTGCGCCCGTCCGTCCTGGCCCCGGTCACGGCGCTGGCCCTGGCCGGTGCGCTGATCGTGGGCTACACCGCGCAGGGCGGCGGCGACCCGGCGGCCGGACCGGGGGCGGCACAGGCGGACGGCAGCGCCTCGGCGCGCGCCGGGAACGCCCAGCCGGTCGCCCTGGTGCTGAACCGGATCTCGGACGCGGCGGCGAAGAGCGACGCCGGACCGGTCGGCGACGACCAGTTCGTCTATGTGCGCAGCCAGGTCCAGGACAGCGACCTCACCAGCGGGAAGCTGGTGACGGGACCGCTGAAGGAACGGGAGATCTGGTACGCCCAGAAGCCCGGCCCACTCAAGAAGCTCGGGTACATCCGCGAGGACGGGGATACCCTCCCCATCAACGCCGAGTTGGGGGACACCGACGGCACCCGCGAGGGCCTGAACCGGCCCACCTACCGCTGGCTGGCCGCCCTGCCCACCGACCCGCAGAAGCTGCTCGAGCACCTCACCGCCCTCACCCCTAAGCACGAGGGCGAGGAGCACGCCCAGGCGGTGTTCGAGCAGATCGGGTACCTGATCGGAGAGACCGTGCTGCCGCCGGAGATCGCCGCCGCGCTGTACAAGGCCGCGGCGCTGATCCCCGGGGTGACCGAAGCCCCGGACGCGGTGGACGCGCTGGGCCGCCACGGGGTGGGCATCGCCCGTGAGGACACCCGGCACGCCACCCGCTCGGAGTGGGTCTTCGACCCGAAGGGGCTCTCCTTCCTGGGCTCGCGCACCTTCCTGACGAAGGACACGGAGATCGGCGAGAAGGGCGCCCTGCTCGGAGCCCGCGCCGTACTGAAGCGGTCCGTGGTGGACAAGGGCGGGGTCCGGCCGCAGGACTAGCCAGGGTGCGTTCCAAGCGGATCTCGATCATCGGCGAGTGGCCGTGACCAGCACTTTCAAACGGCACCCTCCTGCTGCCCGCGAAGTGCCGCAGTGAGGCCGGGTGTCTTATCACGCGACAGCCCCGGTACGCGTGGGCGTACCGGGGCTGTCAGCAGCACATCGTGACAATATGCCGCTCGGATGTCACGTTCCGCTTACTCCTCGGTCGACTGCCCCGCGGACTCCGTCTTCCGCTTGCGGAGGAGGAAGATCGCGCCGCCGCCGATGACGACGAGTGCGATGGCGATGCCCGCGATGATCGGCGTGGCGTTGGAGCTGCCGGTCTCGGCGAGGTCGCCCCCGGTCCCGGTCGAGCTGCCGCCGGCGGTGGCCGGGGCGGGCTGGTCGGCGGTCTGGGTGTCGAGACCGCCGGTGCCGCTGCCGGTGGTCTTGCAGTCCAGGACGCCCTTGAACGTCTTGGTGAACCCGCCCGGACCGGTGATCGTGAAGTCGTACGCCTGGTCCTCGGCGACCGGGACGGTCACCGTCTCGGTCTGTCCGGCCTCGACGGTGTGCTCGGTACCGGCCAGCTCGAAGGTGAACGCCTCGTCGCCCTCGTTGCTCGCGGTGACGTCCACGCCGCTCTTGGCGCAGTTCTTCTTCGCGGTGATCGCGGGGATTGCGCCCTTCTTGGCCCAGGTCGCGGTGGCGGTCGCGGAGACCGTGGACTCGCTGGAGCCGGCCAGGATCTGGGTCTGGCTCTTGGTCACCCCGGCGAAGGCACGGCCGACCGGCACCGAGGTGGTGGCCTGCACGGTCAGCGAGGCGGTGCCGTCGGCGGCGCCCGCCGGGACGTCGAAGTAGAGCTCGGCGCCGTTGGCAGCCGCGGTGACGGGCTTGCCGCTCTTGTCGGTGACCTTGACGCCGCTGGCGGAGTCGGCGGGCGGGGTCACCGAGACCTGACCGGCGTCGGTGTGGACGGTGACCGGCCCGAGCCGCTCACCGGACAGGCCGGAGACCGCTGCCGGGTCCAGAGCGAGGGAAGCCTTGGGCTCGGCGACGTCCTCGGCGTGCTCTCCCAGCCAGTCGGCGAGCTTCTCAGCCTGCTGGTCGGAGGCGTCGACGTCGGCGTTGTCCGAGTAGCGCCAGATGGCGACCTGGGTGCCCGCCGCCGCGGTCTGCTCGGTCAGCGGCCCGGTGCCGGCCTGTTCGGCGAGCGCCGCGAGGTCGTCGATCTGCGGGTAGGAGTGCTGCAGGATCCAGCGGATCCTGCCCGCGTTCTTGTTGGCGCCGAGCGAGGTCTGGTTCCAGGGGGTCTCCAGGTACTTCGCCTGGTCCTGGGTGGGGTTGTGAATGTCGATGCAGTACGTCTTGAGCTTGCCGCCGCCGTCGACGGTCATCTCGAAGAGCCCGGCGGCCAGTTCCTGCTTCTTGCCGTCCGTGTGGAGCACGGCCCGGTCGTATGTCTTCAACCCGTCCAGGACGGCAGTCGCGCCGCCCTGGTGCTGGGGCGCCTCGTCGGCGGCCGCGCTGCCTGCGCCGACGAGGGCGGCGGCTATGACGAGCCCGGATGCCACCGCCGATGCAGCCAGCCGGGAGATGCCCGGTCTCCGTGGGGGATTCGTCCCCGCCGTGGATGTTGAAGCGGTCGCTGAAGAAGCAGAAAACACAGATGTCCCCTCCGGGCGGGATCCTCGCGCTTGGTACGCGTGTGGGGTTTGTCCCGCCAGCCGACTCAAGTGCCCTGTGAGTACTGGGAGATCCTAAGGAAACGGCGATGCGTATTCCCCCGTCATACCGTCGTACAACCATTCCGACTCAGAATCGTTATCGCCGGTAACTTCCGTGCCCACAGGCCCGGTCACGGCGCCGACGCCAGCTCCGGGATCTGTTCCTGACGTACCGTCGGTCCACGCCCCCCACGTCGCGCGCCCCGCTCACTCTGCACCCTCCGCTCCCCCTGCGCCCTGTGCGCGCCCTGCGTCCGCTTCGCGGACCGCGCAACAGGCTCCCCCCGTTCGACCGGCCCCCCGAACCCGTCGGCCTTCCCCTCTCCCCCTTCCTCCGCCGGCCCGCCCCGCCTGCTCGGCCCGGCCGTCAGCGTCGGATCACCCCGCACCACCCGGCGGAACGCCGCCGTCCCCCGTGTCAGATCGTGTCCGACCGCCAACGCCTCGATGTCCACGAACGTCCGGCGCTGCACGTCCCGTTCCTCCTCGCGCACCTTCAACCGACCGTGCACGACCAGTGGTTCTCCCACAGCGACCGAACCCGCGAGATTCGAGGCCAGCGTGCGCCACGCCCACACGGTGTAGAAGCTGGTGTGCCCGTCCGTCCAGAACTGCTTCTCCCGGTCCCAACGGCGGGCCGTCACGGCCAAGCGGAACCGCGCCATTCCGCCGGTCGCGGTCTCCCGGAACTCCACCCCGGTCGCCGCGTTGCCCACCAGTGTCACCACGGTCTCGTTCATGCCTCCGCCTCCCCTTCGTCGCCCGTGACCGCTGCCGCGCGGTCACTGATCTCATGCTGAAGGGGAGGCGGGGATCCTGCTGAGGGCTGTGGACTACCGGCCGGTTGTGGAAAACTCCGTCACCGCCACGAACCGCTCCCGCACCTCGCGGTACCGCACCAGCTCGGCCGCCACCGGATCGAGTACCCGCGCCCGACCGCAGGCCGCCGCCGCCACGCGCAACCGCCGCTCGGCCTCCTGCCCGTACCGCCGTGCGGGCCCACGCGCGGCGGCCGCACACGACCACTCGACCAGCGGCCCGCCGACGACCCCGGCCATCATCACCGATGCGGCGGTGAGCAGCCCCGGCTCGACTACGCCGACGATCTGGCCGATCAGCCAGAGGCCGCCGAAGATCTGCAGCAGCGTCATGGAGACCTGCGCCAGTACGGCGGCGGGCCACCATGCGGGCCGCGGTGGCCTGCCGGCCGCCCGCCCGCTGTGTGCCCCACCTGATCCACCGGCCGTCGCGGCAGCGACCGCAGCCCCGCCTTCGGCGTCGACGGGCGACGCGCCACGCCCCGCATCCTCGCCCGCACTCTCACCCTCCCCCACGGCCCTGCCCTGGCCCTGGTCCTGGCCCTCCGCCGCCGTACCGCTCTTCTCCCCCAGCTCGTCAAGCGCCTCCGGCAACCCCTCTGCCCCGTTCATCGCGGCCTCGCGGACCGCCTGCGCCCAGGGGACGGGCAGCCCGTCGGCGGCGGCGTCCGCCACCGTGCGTACCGCCTGCTCGACGCGTTGCCGAGCAGTGAGCTGCTCCTCCGGCGGCGCGGGCAGCGCTGCTGCCCAGTCCATGGTTCGCGGCCGCCTGGTGGACTCGTACCAGCGCCACAGCCGCAGCCAGGGCGTCCCGCAGGCCCGCCCGGCGTTCCTGCGCCACTCGCGCTCGGCGGCCTGACCTGCCGCGGCCGCGCCCACGGCCTCGGCGAGCCGGTCGGCGAACTCCTCACGGGCACGTTCCCCGAGCCCCGGCCGCCCCTCGGCGACGTACGCCGGCCGCAGTCTGGCCGCGACGGCGTCAACATCGGCGGAGAGCCGACGCGCCGCGGCCATGCGCTCCTGGACGAACCGGCCGAGCAGCTCACGCAGTTCGCCCACCCCGTCGCCGGTGAGAGCCGACAAGGACAACACGGTGGCGCCCGGTTCGCCGTGTTCGCCGAGCGCCATGCCGTCGTCGTCGAGCAGCCGACGCAGGTCGTCGAGGACCTGGTCGGCGGCGTCGCCGGGCAGCCGGTCCACCTGGTTGAGAACGACGAACGTGACCTCCGCGTGCCCGGCCAGCGGCCGCAGGTAGCGCTCGTGCAGAGCCGCGTCCGCGTACTTCTCCGGATCCACGACCCAGATCACCGCGTCGACCAGCGCAAGCACCCGGTCCACCTGCTCGCGGTGCCCGGCCGCCGCCGAGTCATGGTCGGGCAGATCGACGAGAACGAGCCCCTGAAGCGCCTCGTCCGCTTCCGTACCGCCCTGGTGCGGCCTGCGCCTGAGCCGCCCGGGAATGGCGAGCCGGTCCAGGAGTCCGGCGGCGCCGTCGGTCCAGGAGCAGGCGATGGGCGCGGCGGTGGTCGGCCGTCGCAGCCCGGTGTCCGAGATCTGCGCGCCCGCGAGGGAATTGAAGAGGGTCGACTTGCCGCTGCCCGACGCACCGGCAATGGCGACGACGGTGTGCCGGGAGGAGAGCCGCTGCCGGGCGGCAGCCTCGTCTAGTACGCGCCCCGCCTCGGCGAGGGTGGCCCGGTCGAGCCGGGCCCTGGACAGTCCGACGAGCTCACGCAGCGCGTCGAGCCGCGGCCCGAGCGGGCTGCCGGACGGTACGTACGCCTCGACCTGGGGCCGTTCGTCGTCGGAGGCGGCCTCGCGGCCGGGGTCGGCATCGGATTTCCCGGAGGCGGCAGCGGCACGCCGGGCAATGAGCCCGTCGTCCCAGCGCCCGACGGGCTCGGGGGCGTTGCGGATCACGGCATCCGCAGTCCGGCCCCGCCCCGCCTCCCGCTCCATGTCCCGGTCCGTGTCCGGGTCCGTGTCCCGCACCCGGCCCTGCTCCTGGCTGTGGTCCTGGTCAGTGACGACAGTCAACGCTGCCACCTCTCCTTCTGCAGTACGGACAGCGCGGCAATCAGTTCTGCCTGCGGCTCCGGGGTCACATCGAGTGCGTCGAGCGGCGCGAGCCGCCGGTCACGCTCGCTGTTCAGCACCCGGTCGAGATAGGTGGTCAGCAGCGCGCCTCCCTTGTCGCGCAGTCGCAGCGCCCCCTGCACGCCGATGCGTTCGGCGAGCTGTTCCCCGGCGCTGCGGGCACGGCGTCCGCCGAGCAGCGCGGCGGCCAGCAGTGCGGCCACCGTCTCGGCGTCGGGTGCGGCGTTGCGTTCCAGATGGCGCACCTCTTCCTCGGCCAGCTCCTCCAGCACCCGCCGCCACCGTCGTACGGCCATGGCGATCCGGCCTCGGATGTCCTCGGCCGGCCCCCATCCCCCGGCCTGCCGGCCGACGGCCTCGGACCCGAGCACGCCGGCTGCCGGCTCGTGCCGCCAGGTCGTGCGGATCTGCTCGTCGGCTGCGGCGACAGCGCACTGCAGGAGTGCGGCCAGGCTCTCCACCAGTGCGTCGAGAAGCTCCTCGGAGGAGCTGTAGAGCGGATATCCGCGCCACCGGGTGCGGGCGTCCCCGGCGAGCACACCGCCGTTCTGCAGCCGCCGCTGCACCCGGGCGCCCTCCTTCCGGTACGCGTCCTCGACCACGCCGGTGAGCCGCACGGCCGCCGCGTACTGCGCGGCGACGGCCCCGGCCAGCTCCGGCATGCGTACGTCCAGCGAGTCGATGACCCCGGTCGCCGTACGCCCCACGGCCTGCTGGCGGGCCGCCGGATCGTGCACGCGGTGACCGAGCCAGGCGCGCAGCGGTGCGACCGCGGTGGTGGGCAGCAGCCCGCTGCCGCCGCCCGCCGACTCGGGCAGTTCCGGGATGGTGAAGCGGGGCACCTCACCGAGACCCGCCCTGGTGAGCAGCGCTCCGTACTGCCGCGACACTTCGGCGATCACCTGGTGCGGCACCCGGTCGAGCACGATGACGAGGGAGGCGTCGTACTCCTTTGCCGTACGCAGCATCTGCCACGGCACCGCGTCGGCGTACCGGGAAGCGGTGGTGACCATGACCCAGACGTCGGCAGCGCAGACGAGTTCGGCTGCCAGCACCCGGTTCCGTACGACGAGCGAGTCGATGTCCGGGGCGTCGAGCAGCGCGAGTCCGCGCGGCAGACTCGCGGCGGTCTCGACCCGCAGCGCGGTCCCGTCCTCCTGCTCGCCATCGCCGAGCCCGTCGCGGTCGTCGCAGAGGCCGGGATCCGCGGACTCCTCCGGGGGCAGCCAGACCCGGGTCAGTTGCGGCAGTACGCGTACCCCGGCGAACCAGTGATGATCATCCGGATGGCAGACAAGGACAGGGGTCCGGGTGGTCGGCCGCAGCACCCCGGCCTCGCTGACCCGTCGCCCCACGAGCGAGTTGACGAGCGTCGACTTCCCGGCCCCGGTGGAGCCACCGACGACCGCGAGCAGCGGCGCTTCAGGATCCTTCAGTCGGGGAAGCAGGTAGTCGTCGAGCTGTGCGAGCAGCTCGACCCTGGTCTGACGGGCACGTGCCGCCCCAGGGAGCGGGAGTGGCAGACGCACGGCAGCGACACGGTCGCGCAGGGCGGAAAGTGCGTCGATGAGCTGAGGCCGTACGTCCATGGTCACCACATGCGAAGAATGCCCAATTTTGGCGCCATTTTGAAGCGTATAGCCGCCTCTGCGCGCCGGTTACGCCGTCGGGACAGAGGGGACGAGTGGGGCGCAGGCATAACGAGTGCACAACACCCGGGGCGCCAGGCGTCAAAAGCAGTGCACGATCCGCACCCACCTGCGATTATCGGTTCGCTTCACCGAACCTCCACATCGTGCCACGCAGGTGAAGCAACCGGGTCGAGGCGATCGGAGCCCTATCCTTGTCCCGGCAAGGTCACGGACCGGCCCGGTCCCGGGCCTCCAGGCCGCCGAGGCCACCACCCGGCCCCCGTAGCTCAGTGGATAGAGCAGGCGCCTTCTAAGCGCTTGGCCGCAGGTTCGAGTCCTGCCGGGGGCACACAGTCCGCACCAACCCAGGCCCTCCCTAGGGAGGGCCTTTTTGGCAGGTCACCGCACCGTAGCGAGGGCCGCGTAGCGAACGCATAAGCGCCGGACCGACCCCAGGTCACAGTGGGGAAGGTCCGGCGCTGTCCGGCTGTCACCGGGTTTCTGCGGGTGGCTCTGTCGAATACGTGTCGAAGTTTTCCTGGAGGGCTCAAGGGAGTGTCCCGCCACCGGGCCGGAGTGCGCGCGGCGGTGGACTGCTCTAGCGTCGAACGGAGAAGGGGCGGTCCTGCCGAGACGACGGGTGCGGGGGCCCGGGACCACACTTGTACACCGGCCGCGTCCGCATCTCGGCGCCTTGGAATCCGCGAGTCCCCGACCAACCCTTGAGAGCAGGTGGCTCCCATGCGCACGTCGGCCCGTACAGCCCGAGTCCTAGCCGGTCTGACCCTCGCACTGGGCGGCGTGGCCTTCGCCGCCCCCGCCGCGCACGCGGACATCCCGGCCTGCACGAACATGGTCCAGCAGGCGGGCGTCGAAGTCTCGGACGCCGTCAGAACTGCGTGCACCCAAGGTGTGCACGCCGACCTGCAAGGCTGTGTGAGTGCCCTGACCGGGGCCGGCGTGCCGGGCGGCGCCGCGAACGGTGCCTGCCGGATGGCGGCCAACCCGCCGTCGTGACCGACTCCCTGCCGGCGTACATCACCGCGGCCGTCACAGGGGGTGGATCTTCGTGGCCGGTCCGCCGTGGGACCGGCCGATCGCCTCATCGGGGCTGGGCCCCTTTTGAAGGTTCGCGGATGGCTCAGAGCTCGCCCGCCATGCCGGGGCAGCCACTTTGGCGCGAGCCTGGAAGATCACGGCCCCAACGTCGTGCTTTACCGGGCAGGTCCACAGACCGTCCGACGCGCCGGAAGTTTACGGGGGCCATGATCATTCGCACCAAAGCAGCTCCAGCCCAAAGCCGTTCCATCGAACTCAGCCGCCGTCCAGCGGCTCCCCGCCGGCAGAGCAAACAACGGACGCAGTGGTGGAAGCCTCTGTTTCCGCTTTCGGAGTCAACGGCGAGGAGCGCCAATAGCCACGGCCCAGGCCATGATGGCCGAGCACACGTGCAATGGGTTCCGCTGGATCCAGCACAGGCGCATCGTCCACCAATGTCAATTCCACCTCCTCATCAGACCGCGGTGCGCTTGTCGTGATCGCTCGGGCACTTCACGGTAACCGTCTGGTTCTGGTTCTGAGTCTGCGTCTGGGTCTGGGTCTGGGTGACGGTGACGTTGGCAGTGAGGGAGCCTTCCTCTTGGAAGGTGGTGGGGCCACCCCTGGCGACGCGGAAGCTACTGGCGACGGTCTTCCCTGCCAAGGAGGGCGCGATACCCACGGTCAGGGTGATAGGCATATATGCCTGCCCAGGTCCCAGGGCGTCAGAGCGGGTGCAATTCAGGCTGGGTGACGTCGTGCAGCTCCAGCCACTTCCGCCAACGGCGAGTGCGGTCATGCCCGCGGGCAGGGTGCCGGTGACCTTGGTGGCGGACCCGTCGGTCGCGCCGGGCCCGGCGTTGCCGACGGTGATGGTGTAGGTCCCCGTCCCGCCTGCAACGAACGCTTGCTGGTGGGACTCGGCGAGGGTCAGCGACGGCCCGCTGTCGGCGTGGGCAGGCGCAACGAGCGAGGTCGACAACCCGACCGCCATCACAACTGGAACCGAAGCGACCAGCAGCCGCCGTCGGGATTTTTGCATCATATTGTCTCCTTGAGGAGCTGTCGGCTATCCCCTGCCGCTGCATTCCCGGGTCGTTCGGACACGGGATCCGAGCGGCAGCAGCGGAGATGACAAGGTGTGGGAACCGCAGGCCTCGGAACCCGACAACCTGGGGCGCAAGTACATATACCTTTAAGCAGTACTTCGCACTGCTCGGATTAGTCACACACGCTTCCCGAGCACTCGACCAGCCCATCTCGTTACGGCAACCAGGGCACTGGCGCATGGGTCCGCATAGCCGATGCCGAGTCACCAGACTTCGGGCGGGACCACTTCGGGACCACACGCTATGCGCGCAGGCAAACAAGGACCGCTCAGTCGAACGGTGCTGCGCACGCCATGCGCTCTATGGCCCGCGCAAACGCTTTGCCCCATGACCTGGGGTGCGTAAGCGTGCCGCCGAAGCCACCGCCGGCCGCCGCTGCATTCTTGGTCTTTCTCCAGGGAGAAGACTTTCGAGGCGCAGTCCTTCTCCTGGTTCGGGCTGGACCGCACTGCCCGAAGTCTCGGCTTTTTCGGTGGAGTTGACGTCAGTCATTTTCCACCTCCCGGGCCTGCGCAGCCTCGCCAGTCACCGGATGAGGCCCGGAGGACTCGGGTGGTATTGGAATCTGTTGCAGGTTCGAGTCCATCCGGGGCACACAGTCCGCGTCGCGCCAGGCCCTCCCCCGGGAGGGTCCATCGCGCCTCCCCATGCCGACTGACACCATGCGCACGCAGGTACGCGACTCGACCCATCGGACAGAACCTAGTCCGCGATGCCGGCGAAGGCGGTCACCCGGTCGACGGTGGCACGGATCAGGTATTCCCCCGGGACCGAGTTTCGCTGTCCGTACCGGTCGGCCCGGTCGGCGCCCATGTAGCGGGCGCCGATCCTGGTGGCCCAGTGGCGAAGGTCGGCCGCGGCGTCGGTGAAGGTGGCGGTGCATTCGAGCATGACGTACGCGTAGGGCGGTTCCTGGTCGTCGATGCAGAGTGCGAACCGGGGGTTCCTGCGCAGGGACTTCGCCTTGAGGGATTCGTGCCACGTGGTGAAGAGAACCTGCGGCCGGCCGGCCTCGGCCTCGTCGAGGAGGAACCACACCGGTGTGACATGGGGGCGGCCGTCCTTGCGGTGAGTCGCCAGCTTCGCCGTTCGGGTGCCGGAGAGGGCGAACGCACGCCACTCGGCCTCGGACATGGGCTGCATGGATGGGACGCCCCTCTGCTCTCTGAACTCTGTTCGGGCCGGTTCTTGATCTCACCCTGGTCGGTGTACCCGTGTCCCCGCGGACGTGCCGAAGCTCCGCCGGGAGCAACGGACTCGGGGAGGAGCCCAGTGCCTCGGCGGAGCATTCGGCCGGGACGCCCCGGTCAGTCGGTGAGCGGGAAGAAGTCGATCAGCATCATGTCGCGGATGCCCTCGGTGACTCCGGGGGCCGGGGTGACGCCGGAGACGCCGTGGAAGACCCGACGGTCGTCGATGACGATCGACTCGAGCGGCTCGAGCAGCGTGGTCCGGAAGATTGGGTTGCGGTCGCGGTCGTACAGCTGCGACTCGCCCCCGGTGACGCCCTCGCGGTTGATCAGCACCTGGGCGACGAAGTGGTGGCCGTCCTCGTGGATGCCCTCCGGAGCGGGCAGCGAGGCCTCGTCGCGGCTTGCGGTGATCCGGATCTGGTGGACGCCTATGGCGGCGTCGGACCGGTCGATCTCCCCTGGCAGGTTGTCCAGAAAGGTGAACACGACCGTCTCGAGCAACGCGGAGGCCGCCACGTCCTCACGGAGCGGCTCGAAGTGCCGCTGGACGCCACCGAACAGCGAGTTCACCTCCTTGGACTGCTCGAACACGATCTGGCCGCTGGGCACCAGGCGGCCGTCGGCCAGGTGGAACTGGCTGTACCTTCGGCGGCGGAACGTCGCCCCGCCGTTGAGATACGCATCGACCGGCAGGTCCTCCCAGGACGAGGTGAACTCTTTGCGCTCCCACTCCGCATGCCGGGCCAGGGCCCGACGGAGCAGGGTCGGGGAGAAGTGGCGGAACGGGGTCGTCCCGGTGGCGGTCGTGGGGGCGGTGGCGATGGTGGCTACTGCGGACATGGTGAGCTCTCCTTCTCGTGACTGTTCCGGCTGAACAGGCCTCTGGTGCGGCGATGACTGGTGGAGGTGTTCCGGCTGCTGCTGATTCGGCAACCGGACACGGGGAGCGACGGAACCCGGTCAGCCCCTGCTCGCGCCGGCCAGCTGACCCAGGGGTGCGGCGGCCTGGTCCGCGGGGGTGGCCGGGACGCCGGAGACCCGGAAGGCCGCGGCGGTTGCCACGAGGGCCTGCTCCACTTCGTGGCTCGTCGCACCCCGGAAGCGGAAGCGGCCGCCGACGTGCTCGTAGTACGCGTCGGCCCGCGGCAGGATGTCACCGACCTCCAGGAGCGCCTCGGCGTACGGTCCCGGGGTGCTGCCGACCATCGAGGTGACCTCGGTGATGCGGCACGGCCGTGCCCCGGGGGCCGGGATCAGCAGGTAGCCGCCGATTTCCTCGGGCCGACTCAGCTGTCCCTGGGGAACGGGGCGTTGGAGCTGGAGCTGGAATGCGGCGTCCATCAGGTCGTAGCCGTGGAGTTCACGCCAGACGAAGGGGATCTCGGCGCCGCCGACCCGCGCGCCCACCTCCAGGAAGCTGCAGCGGGGGCCGTCCGGGGTGTCGTTGACGAACAGTTCCAGGTGGAAGACGAGCGGATCGCCGGAGAGCGCCCGGAGGTAGTCGGCGGTGCTCTCGCCGATGGCCTTGTTGACCGACTCGTCGTCCTCCTCGACGGAGCCGAGGAAGTCGCCCGAGCGGAATCCCAGGCAGGTGTTCACATAGCGCGAGGCGCGCCAGTGCTGGATCTCCCGGCCGGTGAAGACGCCGTCCACGTGGTAGATCCGGCCGGGGTTGAAGGTCTGCACCATCATGGGCGTGTCCGCGAGGTCGACGGTGAGGACGTCCTCGGGGCCGTCGAGCTTGACGACTCCTTCGCTGGAACTGCCCATCACCGGCTTCAGGATGAGCGGCCAGCCGTGCTTCGCGCCGAACTCCAGAATGGATGTCTCGTCGCCGGCGAGGGTGAAGTCCGGCAGGTCGAGCCCGGCTTCCGCGACAGCGGTGGCCATGAGGTACTTGTCCCTGAAGCGAGCCAGGTGGCCCACCCGTTGGCCGGGGCAGTTCCACTCCTCGCGCAGCTCGGCGGCGATCAGGAGATCGTCCTCCTTGAGGGCGACGATCGCCTCGGGCCGTCCGTGCCGCACGGCGAGCACCCTCAGTGCGGCGCGCACGGCCTCCAGGTCGTCGGTCCGCTCCACCACCAGGATGTCGCCCGCCGCCTCGGGTACGGACGGCAGCCCCACCTCCGTGGTGATGTAGGAGACCCGGTGGGTGGCGTGGTCGAGGTATTCGGCATAGCGGGCGTACTGCTCGCGCCAGCGGTTGATGACGACGATGTGCGGCAGGGCGGCGTTGTTCGCGTTCATGGGGTCAGGACTCCTCGGAGATTGCGTACATTCCGTCGCCGTCCAGGTAGTGGATGGTGTTGATGTCGCGCATGACGACCTCCTCGAGCTCGTGGAAGAGCCGCACGAAGCCGACGTAAGTGCTGTCGTTGACCGTGGGGACGACCGTGCCCCCGAGCGGGACGAACTGCGACAGGTCGTGGAAGCTCTCGAGCTCCTCGATCTCCTTGAGGTGGCGCAGCGACTCCAGCTGCCCCTCCTTGGCGGAGACCAGGCCGACCGAGGCGAAGTACCGCTGGATCTCGTAGTCGTTGTCGCGGCGCTCGTGGAAGCGGTCCGGCCGCACGAAGGCGTCGACGGTCCAGTCGAAGGGGGATTCGCCGGTCGCCAGCTGCACATAGTGCGGGAGGTCTCCGCCGCAGATGCGGGCGCCCATCTCGATGAGCACGGGTCCTGAGGGGGTGAGCTTCAGCTCGATGTGGGAGGGACCGTGCCGCACGCCCAGGGCGTCAAGGACTTCGAACGCGTACGGGACGAGCTGGTCCTGCGCCTCACCGTGACGGGGGAGCAGATAGCAGGAGTTGCTGATGTCGTGAACGCCGTTCACGGAAAGGCGCGTGGTGGCGATGATGTCGGTGACATGGTGCTTGCCGTCCCGGCTGACGGTGTTGACCATGTACTCGCCGCCGAAGAGATGTTCCTGGGCGACGACGCCCTCGTTGCGCTGGCTGAACAGGTTCTCCGCGCCGGTGAGTTCGAGGAAGGCGGCCGCACTCTCCTCCGGGGTGGCGCAGAACTTGACGCCGTCATTGCCCGCGCTCTTGAGCGGCTTGACAACGGCGCGGGTACCCAAATCCGCATGCCACTGGGCGAGTTCCTCGGCACTTGTGGCAAGCAGCTGCCTGGCTCCGTGTACCCCTGCGGTCTTGATCGTCTCGATCATCGTGAACTTGTCGCGGCGGGCGGCGCTGAGCTCCGTGCCGTTGGTCGGCAGGCCCATGGCCTCGCTGAGCCGGTCGGCGAACTCGACGCCGAACTCGCTGCCGGCGAAGACCGCCACCGGTTCGTACGCACCTGCGGCCCGTACGGTCTCTTCGAGGTCCCCGGTGTGGACGATGTTGTCGGCGTAGAGCGTCAGGTCCAGGGAGCCGGCGAAGGCCGGCGGAATCTCAGGGGTGCTCTGCACCCGCACGCATGCATAGCCCGCTTCGTGGAACTCCGGCGGGAAGAACCGGGCCGGGGCGAATGCGTCGACGATGACGACGTAACCCTTGGTGTCCATTCAGGTCTCCAACTGCTGTGCATGAAAGGTGATATGAGGTGACTGCCGTCAGGCGGCGGCGTCGGCGAGGACCGGTGCGCTCTGCGGCTCGGCGGTCGGCCTGCGAGCCAGCCAGGCAGTCCAGCCGAGGGCCACACCGGAGAGGGCGGCGCTGGCGAGCCCGATGACCACGAAGGCCCAGAGTGGGCTCCTGGCGTCCTGGATCGCGCCGGACAGGGGGGCGCCGATGCTGTTGCCGAGGGTGAGGGAGGCGCTGTAGATGCCCATCACGACTCCCCGCGCCCCGGCCGGCGCCAGCCCGCTCGCGGCGCCGCCCGTCGCCGCGAAGGAGGGCGAGCAGAGGGCGGCCGGCAGCACCATGGCCAGGCACAGCAGGCGCCAGTCGCCGGTGGCGAAGCCGCCGATCACGGTCGTGAGGCCCACCAGCGCCGAGATGACGGCGAAGTGGGGCGGCCGTTTCAGCGTGCCGTACAGGAGCGCGCCGATGAAGGAGCAGAGGCCGCAGACCGTGAGGACGAGGCCGGCCCATTCGACCTGGCCCGAGTCGCGCAGCCCGCCCACGATCGCCGTCTCGTAGCCGGCGGTCGCCAGAGTGGTGGCGGTGGTGGCCACGAGGACCGGGACGAGCGCGGGCTTGAACCACTCGCGGAACTTCATGCGGGGGGCGGGCTCGCTGCCGGTGCCCTTGGCGGAGTCGCGGACCTGGGGGTTGAGCAGGGCCAGGCCCGCCCCGGCGAGTGCGACGATCAGGCCGAGGCCCCGCATCGAGACATCGCTGGAGACGGTGGTCGCCACGGTCACACCGACCGCCGGGCCCACCATGTACGAGATGTTGGACGTCATGGCGTCGAGCGCGAAGGCGGTGTGCCGCTGCTCCTCCGGGATGGCGACCGCGAGCCTCAGCCGCACGACGGCGAACCCCGGAAGGTTGAGGAGTCCGCAGCCGACAGCGGCCACCGAGAGCACCCCGTAGGACATGCTGGGGCCGATCCCCCAGAAGAGCGCCTGGCCGGTCAACGAGACGATGAGCACGGGCCGTACGCCGTACTTGTCCATCATGTGGCCCTGCACCGGACCGCCGACCGCCACGCCCACCGTCCACAGCGCGATCACCAGGCCGGCGGCGCCGAAGCCTCGGTCGAGGCCGAACACGACGCCGAGGTTCATCACGACCGGGATCGCCACCACCGCGATCTTCGAGAAGAACCCGAGGAGCATGAGCAGGCCGATGCCTGGCTGGGTCACGACCTTGCGATAGCCGTCAATCCGCATGGCTGCCTGCCGTTTCCTTCATTTCTTTCTCCCACACTTCGGATTTCGTCATGCCGCTGCCACAGCGGTCGCCGCCGCTTCCGTGTCGGCCACTCCTACGGCCGCCGCGATCTGCCGCAGGAATGACCGGTCGGTGAATTCATGGCGCTGCCAGAGCGATTCGAGCTTCCCCGGGAGTTCCGCCCGGTCGTCGAGCTCGCAGGTGATGATCAAATTGGGGTGGTCGACACCATCGATATTGAGCGACTGCGTCCGTACGACGTCCAGCTCGCGGGTCACGTCGTGCACGAATTCCGGCGAGAGTTCACGCACCGGGAACTGCAGGCACACCCGCTGGAGGCCGTGCCCGTGGTCCGCCTCGTCCGGCCAGGTCCCGTCCAGGATGGAGAGCAGGCAGTCGTACGTGTTGAAGCCGGTGGAGGCTATGCAGGGGGTGGTCGTTCCGGTGACTCGTGGATTGATTTCGAGAATCCGGTAGATTCCGTCCTCGTAAATCATGTCCAGCCCGACCGCTCCGTGCAGATCCAGGGCACGAGCGAGCTTCTTGAGTTTCTCGGCCACCGGGGCGAATGCCGGATCCGCCTCCCGGCGCGGTGCCACATAGCGCAGCCGGCCGAAGTTGAAGACCGGGCCGATCTCCGCCGGACCCTGCCACACTACCGGGTGGACCACGTACTGCCCGCGGGCTCCGACCACTTCCACCGAGCAGATCTCACCGGACACACAGCGTTCCAGGATGAAATTTCCGCTGTGTGGTTCGGCCAAGTGCCGTTCCAGTTCCGCTTCGTCGGCCAGCGGCACCATGCCGGCACCCATGCAGTCCCAGAGCGGCTTGCTGAGCACGGGATATCCCATGTCGGCGGTCTGGATCAGGATCGAGTCGACGTACGCGGGAATGCGCAGGCCGCGACCGGCGAGTACATCGCTGTCCACGAGCACTCCGGGCGGAATGTCGAATCCGTGCTCCTCCAGCAGCCGCTTCGTCTCCCACTTGTTGGCGGTGAGGCTCGTGGCGGCCAGGCTGTGCGCCACCATGGGAATCCCCACGGTCTCCAGGCGGCGCCGCACCACCGAGTCGCGCAGGGCGTTCTCGTCAGCGATGGAAAGGGAGATCACTCCGTGAGCGCCCCAGTCGATGACCTTCTTGGCGAGCTCGTCGGCGGATATGCCACCGGCTATCTTCTCCGATTCTCCGGGGAAGTCATCGGGTCCGCACTCGCCGTCCGTGTAGAAGAGTTTTGCTTCGGTGTCCTCCCGCTGGAGACGTGCCTCGAGGGCTGTGAGAAAAGGCTTTGTCTGCTGAATCTCAATGGATCGCAGGAATGCGATTCGGCGCATTGTTTCACCCTTCCGGGGAACCTCGGTCGTTCAGATCGACCGTGCTGTACAGCGCGATATGAAGACTTTGCCAGCAACAGCGGCTCAGTTGGAGAGATACTCGGTGTCCTAAGCTGGCCAGACCGGAAGAGGATCTCGACAAATGGCGCGTTCAGGGACACAACGCGGCGCCTCGGCGCTCATTCTCGAGCCAGTCTCGCTGTCCGTCTATGAATGGGCGCTGCGGAACGGCGGGCTCCGCGACGCCGACGATGCAGCGGCCGAATTGGGCCTGGAGATAAGCGAGTTGACCCTTGCGCGCGACAACCTACTGGAACTCGGGTTGCTCGTGTCCAGTACCGACGGCGGCGAACTGCTGCCGGCCGACCCGGCGATCGCCGAGATGCTCGCCCGGGCGCCGTTGGAGCAGGAGATCCGGGAGCGGCAGCAGGAGCTGACCCGCATGCACGCCCAACTGAGGCCTCTGGCTCCGCTGTTCGCGGAGCGCAGCCGTGCCGGGCGCAACTCGGACGGGCTGCGCTCCTTCGACGATCCCGCTGAGGTGCGCCGCGAACTGTCGATGATGACCCGGCTGTGCACCGAGGAGATGGTCTCCATCCAGCCGGGCGGCGGCCGCGACCCCGACACGCTGAGCTCGATCGTCGCGGAGAGCCTGTCGATGCTGGAGCGAGGAGTGCGACTGCGCACCCTGTACCAGCACACCGCGCGGGCGAGCCTGTCGACGCAGGCCTATGTGCGGTCGGTCTCTGCGGCCGGTGCCCGGATCCGCACCACCGCCGAGGCGTTCGACCGGATCATCGTCTTCGACCGGGAGACGGCGTTCGTCCCGCAGCCCCGGGCCGCGGGCCGGCCGCAGGGGGCCTCGGTGGTCACCGACCCGACGGTGGTGGGTTTCCTGTACCGGATGTTCGAGAGCCTCTGGGAGTCGGGCCGGCCCTTTGACGCCCATCAGGCCGAATTCCAGCCATCCACCGAAGAGTTGAAAACCTCGATCCTGCGCCTGATGGCGACCGGCCTGAAGGATGAGGTGATTGCCAAGCGGCTGGGGATGGCGACCCGGACCTTTCGCCGGCACGTGAAGGACATCACCGACGAACTGGGGGTGGAGAGCCGCTTCCAAGCCGGTTTTCGCGCGTGGCAATTGGGGATTGCGCTGGGAGAAAGCGACGATCCCGGCGCATCCGGGACGGATTGACACACCGGCGGTTCCGCGCGGGCCGGCCCGGTCACGGCTTCGCCCCTGGCCGGAATCCGACCGCTATTTGACATCTCTGTGAAATAGGCGCGTTCTGTTCACTGCGCTGCGGACGAACAGGCACAATGCCCATGCAGCAGGCACACAACCCTGCCCTGTCGGCGGCGGATTCGGCTCCTATCGGCACCTGGCCCATGGAAGCTAGACTCCGCCTCCTTCTGCGTGATCACCAATACTCTCAACGGAGTTGGCTATGTATCCGGCAAAGCCAGTGGTGCCCATACCCAGCACAAAGGCGCGCGCTACGTACGTCGAACTCCTCCGGAAGGACTCGGGTGCGCAGTCCGAGCGGGAGCGGTCGGACGGCCGGTCGGGGTGCCCTGCGGACGGTATCCGCGAGGATCGCGAGATCATGGATGAGCTCCTGTCCATGGGGATGGTCCGCGAGGACACCTCGTCCCCCTCGCGCTTCGTCGCGGTGGAGCCCGGCATCGTGGAGGCCCGGATCGGAGCGCTGCTGCGCTCCTCCGCGCTGACCATGCTGGAGGAGGCCCGGAACCTCACGGACCTGCTGCGACCCCTCATCGTCGACTCCCGGCACACCGCGGGACCGCAGGGCAGCGAGTCCATCGTCCGCATCCAGGGCAAGGCCGCGATCAGCGCCATCGTCAACGAGAGTGTGCAGCAGAGCACCTCGGAGCTGTTCACCGCCCAGCCGGGGGGCGGCCGGCCCAAGGCCACACTCGAACAGATCCGTCAGCAGACCGCCGAGCTGCTCGACCGCGGGGTGGAGGTGCGGACGCTCTACCAGCACACCGCCTGGCACGACGGACCCACCCGTGAATACGTGACCGAAATGACCTCGCTCGGCGCCCAGGTCCGTACTCTCGACGAGTTCTTCGACCGGCTGATCATCGTCGACCGGAGCATGGCATTCGTCCCTGCCGACACCGAGCGGGACCAGGCCGTCATTATCAGGGAACCGGCCGTGGTGCGTTTCCTCACCGAGGTGTTCGAGCGCAACTGGCAGCGCGCCAAACCCTTTCAGGGATCCCGGACGCCGAATGAATCGAGCCATATCAGCGCCGTGTTGCGCGAGACCATTATCAGGTGCCTCATCCATGGGGACAGCGACAATGCCATCGCCAAGCGGATCGGGCTCAGCACCCGCGCGTACGCCACCCACCTGGCCAAACTCAAGGCCGATCTCAAGGCGGAGAGCCGCTTCCAACTCGGATACCGGCTCGGTCAGCTGGCCGGTGGCGGCCCGCCTCCCGAGGCAGGCGAAACAGCCGGGGTGTGAAGTGACCCTGGGATCACTTCACACCCCGGCTGCGGGTGCGCCGTAGCGCCGGCTGGTTGATGCGCTTCGCTGTTCCGGTCTAGGAAGCCGTAACCGCCGGAGCCGGGCCGGGCTCGAGGAGGGCGGGCTCGGGCTCCTGGACCGGGGCCGGCACGAGCCGGGCGGCGGGAGCCGGCGTCGTGGGTGCGGCCTCGCGCGTCTGCGCGACGGGTGCCGGACGGGACTCCGGAGCCGACTCGGCGACAGGACGCCGCAGGGCCGCCAGGACGTGGTAGCCGAGGAGGGTGACCAGGGTGCCCAGGGCTATCCCGCTGACCGAGAAGGTGTCCGTCACCTTGAGCGAAACCCCGCCGATGCCCAGCACCGCGCCGGCTGCGATCGGGACCAGGTTCACCGGGTCCGCGAAGTCCACCGACGACTTGATCCAGATCTTGGCGCCGAGCAGCCCGATCATCCCGTACAGGACGACGGTGATGCCGCCGAGGACACCGCCCGGGGTAGCTGCGACGAGCGCGCCGAACTTGGGGCACAGGCCGAACAGCAGGGCCGCGGCGGCCGCCATCCAGTACGCGGCGGTCGAGTAGACCCGGGTCGCGGCCATCACCCCGATGTTCTCCGCGAAGGTCGTGGTCGGCGCGCCGCCGACCGCCGAGGAGACCGCCGTGGCCAGGCCGTCGCCCAGGATGGCGCGCCCGAGCACCGGGTCGAGGTCGGACCCCGTCATCTCGGCCACCGCCTTGATGTGCCCGGTGTTCTCCGCCACCAGGGCGATCACGCCGGGCAGCACGAGGAGCACGGCGGACGCGGTGAACGTCGGTGCGTGCATGGTCGGCAGGCCGAACCACGGGGCCGAGGCGGCCTCCGAGAGCTGCACCCGCAGATGGCGGCTGACCTCGCCGGTGGCCCCGGGCGCGGTGATCGGGCCTGTCGTCATGTCCAGCACCCACGAGAAGACGTATCCGAAGACCAGGCCGACGAAGACCGCGAGCCTGCTCCAGAATCCGCGCAGCAGCACGCCTGTGACGACGACCACGCACATGGTCGCGAGAGCCACCCACTGGTCCTGGGGCCAGTAGATGTCGGCCACCACCGGCGCCAGGTTGAGCCCGATGAGCAGGACGACCGCGCCCGCCACGACGGGCGGGAATGCCTTGTTGATCAGTCCGGGCCCGGCGAAGTGGACGATCAGGCCCACCGCGGCGAGCACCAGCCCCGCGACGAGGATCGCACCGGTGACGGTGGACGTGGTGCCGCCGGCCGCCCGGATGGCCGCCACCGCGCCGACGAACGAGGCGCTCGTGCCGAGGTAACTGGGGATCCGGCCCTGAACCACCAGCAGAAACAGAACGGTCGAGACTCCGGACATCATGATGGCGAGGTTCGGGTCGAGCCCCATGACCACCGGAAAGACGAATGTCGCGCCGAACATCGCCACTACGTGCTGGGCTCCGAGGCCCACCGTGCGCGGCCAGGACAGCCGCTCGTCCGGCATCACCGCGGCGCCCGGTCGCGGTGCCCGGCCGTCGCCGTGCAGTCGCCATCCGACACCGAGGGCCCGGCGTGCCGGACCCGGACTCTGTGTTCCCTTCATGGTTCTCGTTCCTCCGGTCATGGGCAGGCCGCCGCACCGCCGTGGCGGCGGCACGGCGGTGCCGTTCAAGGGGTGGGTGCGGAGAGGGGAGACAGCCGGTCTCTCCGGGAGGGGCTCAGCTTTCGATGCAGCTGGAGATGCCCGCGATGGCCTCGTCGGCGCGGGCGTCGGCCTGGTCCGGTCCCGTCGCCAGGACGATGACGTGGCCGAGACGGGTGTACTTGGAGTGGGTGCTGCCCACCAGGTCGCCCGGTTCCGCGTAGGAGCGGACGGCGATGACATGCGGGCTGGCGGCGAGGCCGCTCAGCCCGCGGAAGACACCGTGCCGCGGGGTGTTGATGAACCGGATCGCCACCGCACCGCTGCGGGTCGGCCGGGTGTCGGGCAGTTCGCCGAGGACGGCCTGGAGATAGGCCGCGGCCTCGCTGACGCCGGTGGCGTGCTCGATCATCTCCATGACGGGTCCGTCGGGCGGGCCGGCGCCCACTTCGATGAGCCGGGGGCCCTCTGCCGTCATCTTCAGATGGCTGTGCGCGATGCCGTCCCGCAGCCCCAGGGCCGCGAGCCCGCGCTCCACGGTGGCCAGGATCGTGATCCGGGTCAGCTCGTCCACGTCGGCGGGCAGGGTACGGCCGAGCTCCTCGCCGTTCCGGCCGCCGGTGGAGATCCGGCGGACGATCGCCAGGTGCGTGCAGCCGCCGCGGTGCAGCACGGTCTCCACGCCGTACTCGGCGCCTTCCAGGTGCTCCTGGATCACCGCGACGGCGTCGAAGCGGATTCCGTACGTGATGTCCTCGCGCCATTTCAGGGCGCGCCGGACCGCGCCGGGCAGCTCGTCCGGCGTCTCGACGAGGGTCAGCCCGATGCTGCCCGAACCCCCGGCCGGTCTGACGACGACCGGGTAGTGAAGGCCGGCCGACCGCAGCCGCTCCTCGGCGGCCTCCGGGGAGACGACCGCCAGCGTGCGCGGCCCGGGCACGCCGCGCGCCCGAAGGGTCTGCGCCATCTGCCACGCGCCGCGGGTGGACTCTGCCATGGCTGGATCATGGCCAGGCAGTCCCAGCCGGTCGGTCAGTGCTGCGGCGACCGGGGACAGCGTCTCCCGGCCGACCGCCACTCCGCCGATGCCTTCCTGGGCGCAGTACTCGGCGAGTTGGTCGACGGCGTACGCCGTGCTGCGGAAGTCGGTGAAGACGGTTCCGGCGAGCTGCTTGCGCAGTTCGTCGGGACAGCTCCGGTACAGCTCCCGGTGGGTCGCGATGTGTAGGTGGATCTCGAGGGTCTGGGCCGCTCCCACCAGCTGCTCGGCCGCGGCACCCTCGGCGCCCAGCAGCAGAACTGCTCTGGCCATGGTGTTCTCACCTCGCTTTCGACGGCATCCCGTAGTTCGCGGAACTGTTCGTCCCGGACTTACGCGCCATACGCTCTGCTGAACTTACCGATGATGTAGTCGCCCGAACGCACCGGTCGGTGCCTCGGCGGATTGAGCGGCCCGGTGCAGGTGGGGATGCACTCGATGAGGGCGTCGTAAGCGGGCTGGTGGAAGAAGGGGACCGAATAGCGTTCCTTTCCAGCCAGTTCACGCGGCGGATTGACCACCCGATGGACGGTGCTCACCCACCGATTATTGGTCCAAATGGCCATCAGGTCACCGATGTTGACAACAAAGGAACCCTCGATGACAGGCACGTCGAGCCACTGGCCGGCCTTGTCGAGGACCTGCAGTCCGCCCGGGCCGTCGTCCTGGTACAGGATGGTCAGGCTTCCCCAGTCGCTGTGCATTCCCTTGCGGAGCTGCCCGGGTGCGGGGGGCTCCGGCTGCTGCGGGTAGAAGTTGGCGGTCAGGTTGGTCATGTGCTGCTCGATCTTGTCCTCGAACCAGTCCTCGGGCAGATCGAGCGCAAGGGCGAACAGCCGCATGATGTCCGCGGCCAGCACCTCCATGGCCGCGTAGTAGGACCGGTACGCCTCGGCGAAGCCGGGCAGTTCGGGCCAGCGGTTCGGGGTCCGCAGCGCCGGGTCGGCGTCGGCGGGCAGCGCCCGGTCCGCATCCGGCTCACCCAGGCGGTTGACCGTGAAGGTCTCCGAGATGTCCGGCAGTGCCCGCTCCTGCTCGACCTCGGCCTCCGCGTTGGAGGCGGCGAGGCTGCCCTGGCGGCCGAATCCCCGCATCAGCGGGTCGGCCGGGACGGCGAGCAGTTCCGCCTTGGTCTCGGCCGACAGCGCGAAGAACTCCCGGGTGGCCCGGTACATCTCCGCTATCGTGCGCTCGGGCACGCCGTGGCCGACGATCACCAGGAAGCCGCTGGTACGGCAGACCTCGTCGATCACCGCGGCCAGTTGCCGTTCCGCCGCCCCGCCCGACCGTGCGGAACTCAGGTCGATCACCGGGACATAGCCGTCCACCACGGTGACCTGCGCGGCCTCGGGGGCCGCGCTCTCCACATTCAGTACCGACATCGCTCCTACTCCCGATCTCAGCCCCATCGCGGCGGCGGGGGCTCCCACTGGCTTACAAGGTCGAGGAATTCGTTCGCGTCCCCGACGGACGCGAGGGTGCCCAGCTCCTGCTCACGCAGGAATCCACTGGCGGACATGCGGCAGATCATCCGCAGAAGACGGTCCCAGTAGCCGTCCACGTTCAGCATCGCCATCGGCTTTCCGTGCCGGCCGAGGATGAGCCAGGCCCAGGCTTCGAGGATCTCCTCGACGGTGCCCACCCCGCCCGGCAGCGCCACGAAGGCGTCGGCCAGGTCGGCCATGATCTGCTTGCGTTGGTGCATGGTGTCGACAATGTGCAGTTCGGTCAGGCCCTGGTGAGCGACTTCGGCATCGACCAGGTGTTTCGGGATCACTCCGGTGACCCGGCCGCCGGCCGCCAGGGCGGAGTCGGCGACGACCCCCATGAGGCCGGCCGCTCCCCCGCCGTAGACGATCTCGTGCCCCTCGGCGACGAGCTGCTTGGCGAAGGCCGCGGCGGCTTCCTGATAGATGGCCTGGTTCCCCAGGGCCGAGCCCGCGTAGACCGTGATTCTCATGGCAGGAACCTCCGTCGGATCGCGATCCGGTCAGGGACTGACGCGTCCGAACTTCTCGAAGGCCTCGTGGGTCAGCGGCATCAGCCGCGCGAACTCGTCCTCCATCTGCTCGGCCACCACCTCGATCTCCCGCTGCGGGTGCGACACATAGGCGGCGTCGGCGCGGTTGGTGCGCAGGCCGAGGAAGTGCATCAGCGAGCGGGCGTTGCAGGTGGCGTACACGGTGGAGAAGGTGGCCACGGGGAGCACCATGCGGGCCAGTTCGCGGGCGATTCCGGCATCGAGCATCTTCTGGTATTCGCGGAAGGCGGACCGGTAGGCCTCGCTGGTGGCGGTGGAGAGCAGCTCGTAGTCCTCCTCGCTGCCCGGTACGTACTGGTAGTGGCCGGGCTTCCCCTCCTGTTTCAGGGCCCGGTCGCGGTCGGGCACGTAAAAGACGTTCTTGAGGTCCTTGTACCGGGCGCTCTCCTCATTGAAGGACCACATTCGGTGGCGCATCATGTGGCGGATCGCGAAGATCGGCGCGTGCACCAGGAAGGTCATCGAATTGTGCTCGAAAGGGCTGCCGTGACGGCTGCGCATCAAATACCGGATGAGGCCCCCGATATATGCGTCGCCACGCTCCTCGCGGTGCGCCTCCTCGCCGGCCGTGGAGACCCGCGCCGCGCGCACGACTCCCAGGTCGGAGGCGGTGTGGTCGACGAGCTCGACCGTGATCTGGCTGCGCAGTTCGATTTCGGGACCGAAGACGGGTGCGTCGGGGGCGTGGACCTCAAGGGCCGGGCTGATCGTCATCGTACGTTCCTCCGATGGATTCTGTTCAGCGGTGCTCGATATTGTGCTGCTGGAATATGCCTGTTCAGTCCCAGCCGTGATCGTCGGGCGAGGCGCTCGTGGTGGGGGTGGTCGTCGTCGTGGTCGTGTCGGCGGCGGCGGAACCGGCGGTCGCGACGCCCACCGCAGTGGCGACGAGTACCGCCGAAGCGGCAGCGACCAGGGCGGACTGAATCCCACGGCGAGTGGTGGAAAGCTTCATCTGGAACGTGTCGTTACGCATAATTCGATTCCTCTTCTCGTTGTTTGTGGGCGGCTCCCCCGCTCACATCTCTATTCTTCGAAAACAGGCGGCCTCCAATAAGGTCAGACTTGTGCAGTGCGTAAGTACGAAACCAAGTGCACGAACATGCGCCCCACGCCGAAGCCCCGCTGCCGCAGTGCGGCAGCGGGGCTTCGGCGTGGGGCGCGGACGGGGCTCTTGACCTCGGCGGAACGGTCGCCCGGCTACCGGTCGAGGCCGCAGCAGACCCGGCCGGGACCACGCGCGGACCCGGCCGGCAGCTTCCCGGGGGTGGGCAGGGACACCGGCTCGGACGTCTCCCGGGCCTGGGCGTGGATCTCCCGTACGGCACAGGTCGCGGTCACCACCGCCGCGCGGGCCAGCCCGAGCGCCTCCCGCGCCGAGTCGATGTCACGGTCCGGCAGACGTACGACGACGTCCGTGGCGCACTCGATGAGGTGCAGCGCGGCACGTGCCAGCCGGTCGTCGCAGGGATAGCCCTGCGAGACGGCCTTGTGGGCGGTCTCCAGGAGCGCGGCCGCGCTCAGGGTGTGCTCGTTGGTTTCCAACTCTCTTCTCCTTCAATGGTGTGGGCGGGTCAGTCGGTCAGGAAACGGATGTCCTTGTCGATCTCCTCGCACCGGGCGACCGCGGCCTCCCGGTCCACGCCGGACGCGATCACATATCCGGACACGCAGTCGGCGACGGTGAGCAGCTCCGGCACGGTGTCGCCCGGGCTCTTGGCGATGACCGCGGCGGCCGGCAGCTGCCTGAACTCGTCGAGGTACGGCAGGAAGACCAGCGGTGCCTCCCCCTGCGGGACCCGCCTCACCTCGACGCCCACCTCGGTGGCCACCTCGACCGCGCAGACCTGTCCCGGCAGCGGGGTGAAGAACCGCACCGCGGCGCCGCCGACAGGCTCGGGGGAGGTGGCGGGCAGCTCGTCGATGCCGAGCGGGACGGTGAGGAACCAGCGGTTCAGATCCACGCCGAAGGCACGCCGCACCAGTTCGGGCGCCCCGCTGCCGGCCAGCCGGGCATGCGATTCGAGCACCCGGGGGCCCTGCGGAGTCAGCACGAACTCGCTGTGCGAGGGCCCTTCGGTGAGCCCCACGGCGTCGAGCAGCCGCACGGTGAGCGCGCGCAGCTCGGCCAGGTGCGGGGCGGCCGCCCGGCTCGGGGTGCTGACCTCCCATTCCACGAAGCGCTCGTTCATCCGGTACTCGGAGTACCCGATGGGCACGTGCCGTCCGTCGAAGGAGAACGAGTCGACGCTGACGACCGGGCCTTCCAGATACTCCTCCGCGATGGGCGCGTCGAACCCGTCGGCGGCGAGGTCGCGCCAGGCCCGCGCGGCCTCCTCGGCGTTCGCGGCCGGGTGGATGTGCAGGCTGGCGACGCCGTCGACCGGCTTGAGCACGATGCGGCCGCCGACCGACCGCTGGAACTCGGCCGCCTCCTCGGCACTGTGCACCACCTGGTAACGGACCGGGCTGAGGTCGTACTTGGCGAGCAGCTCGCGGGTGAGCGCCTTGTCCTTGAGGGCCCTGGCCGTCGCTTCGGTGACCCCTGTGAGACCCAGCGCGTCGACGACGTATCCGGTGGACTCGGCGGCGGGCTCCGTGGTGGTCAGCACCCGGTCGAACGGCCGCTCCTCGTGCAGCGGACGCAGCACCTCCAGGATCGCGGGCCCATCGGTTATCGGGGCGTGCACGATGCGTTCGCAGTGCCGCGCGACGGCGGGATCGTAAGCGCCCTCCTCGTGCACGAGCACCACATCGATGCCCAGCTCCTTGGCACCGGCCACGGGGGCGGGCCGGCCGCCGATCACTGCTACTCGGAACATGTCCACTCCAGAGGTAAGTCGTTATGTCGCAGATGAGTCGGCGCGTCGGGCGATGAAGCCGTACGTCGTCCACGCGGCCGGATCTTCATGGGTGCGGGCGGTGCTCCACTCAGCCCGCGTAGCAGCGGCGCAGCCAGCGCGCGGTGGCCGGCGGGTCGGGGACGAAGGCCCGCCGGCGGTGCAGGACGCGGTAGTTGTCGAAGACGAGGAAACCCCCCGGCTCCAGCGCGAACCGTTCGGCAGCGGTGCTTTCGAGGGTTTCGGCCAGCCGGACGAGCGCGGCCGCGGCGCGCGCCGTGCCGCCCCTGGTGGTGCCCTGGTCGTAGCGGATTCGGGGGCGGCCGTCCGGGCCCGCCTTCAGGACGGCCGTGTCACGCAGCGGGCCGGGCGCGTCGGCGCCGGTGGAGGCGGGCGGCCCGATCTCGAACTCCGGCCGGGCCAGGTCCCTTCGAGTCTCCAGGTCGAGCCCGGACAGGACGTCACCGACCGGGACCACCTCGGTGGGCACCCGCTCCTGGTTGCGAACCGCATAGAAGGCGAGGTGCCGGGGGACGAACGGCCGCGGGTCGTACCCCGGCTCGCCGAAAGGAAGGTGCGGGTTGTCGGAGTGCCAGAAGAACTCGGCGTCCGCGCCCCACGAGCTGGTCGTACCGGCCGCCGCCGGATTGGGCACCACATTGCGCATCAGGAGCCCCCGGTTCTCGTAGCCCACGGCGAACGGGACACCGCCGAGCAGCCGGACGAGTCCCAGGTGCAGGGCATTGATCACCGCGAGCGGAGGCTCCTCGCAGAAGCCGCCGACCGGAGTGGGCGGCACCTCTGGCCGGGGCAGGTTCTCGATGATCAGGGCGGGGGCGCCGGAGTCGGTGAACTCCCGCAGACCGTCGAGCACTTCGCCGGGCAGGTGCCGCTCCAGGACGTATCCGCCGATGCGGGCCAGGATCGCGCCGTGGGCGTCCGGCGCCAGCGGCTCGGCGCACTCGATCCGCTCGTGCACCTCCTTGGCCAGGACGTCGCGGAGCCCGTCGTCGAGTCCGTAACGCGCGGTGCCCGGGCCGGCCGTCACGGCTGCACCCAGTAGCTCGGGACGCACCGCCGTGTGCGACGGGTCAGCGGGTCACGGATCAGTCGGCTCGCCAGGCCCGCGGGCGTGACCACGAGAAGGTAGACGGCGAGAAGAACCACTCTGCGCATCTGTCTCTGCTCCCTGCGTCTTTGCGTCGTTCGCGTCTTTGCGTTGCTCGCGTCTTCATGTCGTTGCTTCGTTGCCGCTCTGCGCGCTAGTCGAGCGGGATCTCCTCGCGCCAGTCGCCCGGCTCCTGCCACCTGGGCTGATCCGCCTTGTCCAGCAGGAAGTTGCCGATGGCGAGGACATCGATCCCGGTGCGCATGAAGCACGTGTAGGCGTCGTGCGGCGAGTTCACGATCGGCTCGCCCCGCACGTTGAAGGAGGTGTTGACCAGGACCGGGCAACCGGTTTCGGCCTTGAAGGCGGTCAGCAGGCGGTGGTACGCCGGGTTGGCGTCGGCGGTCACCGTCTGGACCCGGGCCGAGAAGTCGACGTGGGTCACGGCCGGAATCCGTGACCGCGGAACCCGCAGCAGGTCCAGGCCGACGGCCGCGCCGGTGTCCGTCGGCGGGTCGAGCCGCCGGCCGGCCGCGACCCCGGCGACCACCAGCATGTACGGGCTCTCCTGACGGAGGTCGAAGTAGTCACGGGCGTCCTCGCCGAGCACCGAGGGTGCGAACGGACGGAACGACTCGCGGAATTTGATCTTGAGGTTCATGGCGGACTGCATCCGGGGGTCGCGCGGGTCGCCCAGGATCGACCGGGCGCCCAGCGCCCGCGGACCGAACTCGGACCGGCCCTGGAACCAGCCGGCCACCTTCCCCGAGGCCAGCTCCTTGGCCAGCCGGTCCGCGACCGACGCCGGGTCGAGCCGGGTGTAGGGGATGGACCTGTTGTCGAGGTACTCGGCGATCTCCGCGTCCCCGTACTCGGGACCGAGCAGGGCGCCGGACATGGCGTCCCGGCCGCTGCCGAGGTGGGCCCGGGGCGCCCCCCGGTCGGCGGCGACTGCCAGGGCTGCGCCGAGCGCTCCCCCGGCGTCCCCGGCGGCGGGCTGGATCCACACCTCGTCGAAGATGCCCTCCTCGATCACCCGTCCGTTGGCCACACAGTTGAGCGCGACCCCGCCGGCCAGGCAGAGCCGGCTCTCGCCGGTGCGTTCGCGGGCCGTGCGGGCGAGCCTGACCATGACCTCCTCGGTGACTTCCTGCACCGAGGCCGCCAGGTCGAACTCCCTCTCCGTGAGTGGACCTTCGGGGTTACGGCGCGGGCCGCCGAAGAGCTTCTCGAAGGCCCTGCCCGTCATCACCTCCCCTTTCAGGAAGGCGAAGTGGCGCATGTCGAGGCGGAAGGAGCCGTCCGGCTTGATGTCGATCAGCCGCTCCCGGATGAGCTCCGCGTACCGCGGCTTCCCGTACGGGGCGAGACCCATGAGCTTGTACTCGCCGGAGTCGACCTTGAATCCGCAGAAGTAGGTGAAGGCCGAGTAGAGCAGGCCGAGGGAGTGCGGGAAGCGCAGTTCGCCCAGCTGCCGCAGATCGCTGCCCCGCCCGTGCCACAGGGTGGTGGTGGCCCATTCGCCGACGCCGTCGACGCAGAGCACCGCGGCGGATTCGTAAGGGCTGGGCAGGAAGGCCGAGGCGGCGTGCGAGGCGTGGTGCCTGCGGACCTCGACCGCGGGTACCTCGCCGCGCCCCAGGGCGGCCAGTTCGGCCGTCACCACCTCGGTGGTCCGGCGCTTCCAGGACAGCCATTCGGGCAGTCCGCGCGCAAAGGAACCGAAGCCGAACGGAGCGGCGCCCAGATAGCTGGCAAGTACTCGACGGAACTTGAGTGCCGGATCCTCGTAGTACGCGACTGCGGACACATCGTCCAGGGTGACCCCGTACTCCCGCAGGCAGTACTCCACCGCGCGGGCGGGAAAGGCGGGGTCGTGCCGGCGGCGGCTGAACCGCTCCTCCTGCGCGGCGGCGACCGGCACGCCGTCCGCGATCAGCGCGGCCGCGCTGTCGTGGTAGTAGGCGGACAAGCCGAGAACCAGGTCAGGCATGGGCCTTACTCCTCCGTACGCGCCCTGCCCAGCGGGCCAGGACTGGGGTGGTGCCTGGGTCGAGCGAGCGGAAGCCGATGCATATCCGGCGCCAGATCTGCTCCCTGGCGCCGGACGGGCCTGCCGGCACGGCGGCCAGGTAGGCGTCCACGGCGTCGCACGCCCAGGCGGCGTGTCCGCTGGCGACGTTGTCGATGGTGTTGTGGATGTCCACGAACCGGGTGCTGAACCCGTGACTGAGCAGGGCCAGTCGGGCCTTGCGGTAGGAGCCGCCCACACCGGAGAGCTCCATGGCGAGGTTCAGGCCGAGGATTTCGGGCTGGAGGGTGCGGGGCCGGCGGGCGACGGACAGCCAGTAGACGGGCAGTTCGAAGGAGCGCTCGTCGAACCCGGGCCAGGCGGCGAACTCAGCCGTGCCGGTCGGCGGCAGCTCGACCCCCATCTCGGCCACCAGTTCCCGGTAGATCAGTGGGTGGTTCAGGCCGGGCTGCCCGTTGCCGAGCTCGTCCCAGTACGTCTCGAAGAGCGGGAACCCGGTGTGCGAGGCGGCCAGTTCGTAGTCGGTGAAGCCGAGCAGCCAGCCGCCGTCGATCATCGTCAGCGGGGCGAGCTGGACGGTCGACTCGACGAGTGCCTCGCGGCTCGGCACCGGGACGTCCTGTCCGGCGGTGAACTCCGCCGCGTGCCGCTCGTGCTGCTCGGCCAGCCAGGGCCGCAGTCCCTCGGCGGGCCACCGCTCCGGCAGCCGGTTCCCGTCCCGGTCGAGGCCGTGCCGCGAGCGGTCGAGCCATCGCTGTGCGTAGCGGGCGGCCCAGTCGCTCAGGGCGGGGGTGTCGGTGCGGGACTGGAGCTGCCGGTAGGCATCGCGCAGCCCCTTCGGGGCCGTTCCGCGCTCGTCGGGCGCGGCTTCCCACGAGGGCAGGACGAGCGACGCCGGGCTCCGGGCGGCGCGGGCCGCCGGTGCTTCGGCCGAGGCGGCGGGGAGGGCGTCGATCCAGCGGCGGATCACCGCGAGTTCGGCGGGCGCAAAGACCCGGAACATCGCTCCGTCCTCTCCGGTCAAGCCGTTGACCAGCGGGCTCGCCGCCGACCGGCCGGGCCGCACCAGACGGCTGCGGGCCAGCGCGCCGAGCAGCGGCACCGGGTCGGTGCGGCATTCGGCGAGCCAGTCGGAGAGCGAACGGCCTTCGAGCTGGAACGCGTGGTGGTAGACGGCACCCTCGCGGGCCCGCAGCCTGAGCAGTTCCGCCATGTCCCGGGCCGGGTCGCGGGCCGCGTCGAGGCGGGCGTACACGCCGTCGCTCCACTGCCGCAGTGCATCGAGCGTCCAGTGGAACCCGGCGGAGAACCGCTGCTTGTCGGTGTCGGTGAACCCGTCGGGCCAGTCGCCGTCCGGCCGGTGCGGGTCCCGCTCACCCTTCGCGCGGCGTACGTCGCTGAAGGCGTCCGGCGGCCACGGTGCGGCCTCCTCGCACGCGAGGTCGATGCGATACCAACTCGCCGCCGGTACCGCCTGCTTGACCAGGGCGAGCGGAGGGAGCAGCCCGACTGCCCGCAGGCACCAGTCCGCGCCGCGCAGCTCGTCACGGAAGTTCTCGGGCAGCCGGCTCATGGTCAGCAGCAGTGCCGCCAGGTCGAAGCAGTGGTCGTCGATGCGACGGTCGAGTGTCAGCCGGGGTACGGGCGCCGCGTGCTCGGACAGTCTCAGGGTGCGCAGCAGCGCGAGGTAGGCGGCCCCCCGTGATGCGGCGGGCTGTCCGACGCCGACGTCATGGGCATAGCGGGCCAGGACCCGGAGAACGGCGGGGTCGTCGGCGCCGGCCGGCGAGCTGATTCCCTGCAGCCAGGCGCCCGCCACGAGCGCCAGCGGCGCGCAGTCGAGCGCCACCCTCCGCACCAGGGTGTCCCGCGCACCGTCGGTGCCGCAGTCGTCGAGCAGCGCGCGGAAGTGCTCGGCCGTGTGCCGCGACCAGTCGGCGGCGAGCGCGCCGAGCTCTGCCGCCGACCTGGGGTCCGCGGACCCGTGACGGCGGACCTCGGTACGCACGGCCGCCATCAGCCGGGCACCGGCCGGCCGGCACTCCGGGTCCGCGGCCGTCGCGTACACGGTGCGAGACGTTGCGCCTTCCACAGGTCTTCCTCTCCGTAATCCGGCCGGCAAAGTGCTCAGAACATGGGGTAGATGGACGCATCGGCTTTCCCTTTGCGCGGCTTGCGCGTCGGGGCGAGGAGCAGCCGGGCCAGAAATCCACGCAGAAAGGTCATGACGGAGAGCCCCTTTTCCTGGGTTCGGACATCACTGGGTTCGGACGTCGCCGGGTGTCGGTGCCGGCAGCTCGTTGGGCGAGCAGGCGCGGGCGGGTGCCCGGCCTCAGCCGGCGAAGAGGCCGCCTCGGTGGATCTTGTGCTGGGCCGCCTGGGCGAGTGGGCGCACCACCAGCTGATCGATGTTGACGTGCTGCGGCAGGCCGACCGCGAAGGAGACGCATTCGGCGACGTCCTCGGCGGTCAGCGGCCGGTCGACCCCCGCGTAGACGGCGGCGGCCCGCTCCCCGTCACCGTGGAAGCGGTTCAGAGCGAATTCCTCGGTGTGCACCATCCCGGGTGCCACCTCGACGACCCGGACGGGCTCGCCGCAGAGTTCGAGCCGCAGCGTCTCGGTCAGGGCGTGCTGCGCATGCTTCGCGGCGCTGTATCCGCCGCCTGTCTCGTAGTTGACGAACGCAGCCGTCGAGGTCACGTTGACGACGGTGCCCGCGCTGCGCCTCAGCAGCGGGAGCAGGGCCTGGGTGACATGGAGCGTGCCCAGCACGTTGACCGCGTACATGTGCTGCCAGTGGCCGGGGTCGGCGCCCTTCACCGGGTCGGCGCCGAGCGCGCCGCCCGCGTTGTTCACCAGGATGTCGCAGGAGTCGAGGCGCTCGGCCAGGGCTCGTACGGCGTCGGCGTCGGTGATGTCGACCGTCTCGGCCCGCCCGCCCGTCTCCTCGGCGACCCGCTGGATCAACTCGCCCCGGCGGGCCACCAGCACGGTGTCGAACCCGTCCTTGGCGAGGCGTCGGGCGACGGCCGCGCCGATCCCGCTGCTCGCCCCTGTCACCACGGCTGTTCTGGTCATGCCGGCCTTCCCCACAGTCGTCTGTCCGCGGTCGTTCCCGCGGTCGTTCTCCGTCGGGCTGTGCTGCCCAGAACGACTGTGCGCCGGGCCGTCGGGCCTCGAAAGGGTCACAAGCTTGCAGCTGCAGGGATCTGAACCGGCCGCTGCCTTCATGACTGTGCGGCGTCATATTTCTGATGGTTCCGATCCTCCGGGACCGACGGAAGAGTCACCTCCGACCGAGGCGGACCCTTCACGAACCGGGAGGAACCATGGCGGAGCAGAGGGTGACGCTCACCCCGCAGATGTTGGCCTACGACGATTTCGACGACCGGTCCCAGACCCGATGGCTGCCGTATCTGATGTATTTCCACCGCGCCGGCTACCGGTCCGACGTCATCAACACCGATGACTTCGGGTTCCGTTACTCCCAGGGTCCCGGCGACAGGAGCGCGTCGGCGGGCAGCGTTGCGCAGACGGGACCTGTCCGGCTGCTCGCGGGCAGCTCCACAGCTTTCGGCATCGGCGCGCGGAGCGACGCGGCGACCCTGCCCTCCCGCCTGTGGAGCGATTACGCGCCGTCGGCTCCGTGGCTCAACTTCGCGGGCCGCAGCTACAACTCGGCTCAGGAATTCACCCTGTTCGCTCTCTACCGCCATCTGCTGCCCCGGGTCACCGACATCGTGGTCTTCTCCGGCCTCAACAACCTCGCGCTCTCCCGGCTGCCGAAGGAGCAGCGCGGTGACCACGGGGGCTTCTTCAACTGCGGTGAGTACTACGAGCAGATGGAGGAGCTACGGCAGCGGCACCGCACCCCCGCGCCTCGGTTCGGGCGGCGCGACCGGAGAGCCGCCGGCGCTGCCGCGCCGACCGCCCCGTCGGCGGTGCTTCCGCTCGATGAACGCATGGCTTCCTCGGTGGAACTGACGGCCCGCCATCTGCAGAACTGGAAGCTGCTCGCGGCCGACAGCGGGGCACGCGTCTCGTTCGTGCTGCAGCCGCTGGCCGGGTGGGTGCGGGAGACCCCCGCGCCCGAGGAGAAGCTGCTCTTCGACGAGCTGGACAAGCGGTCCAACTTCTGGGAACTGTACGGCGACATCGCCACCATGGAGCCTGCCCGCCGGTACGCGGACCAGCTCCAGGTCGCCTGCGACAAGCTCGGGGTCCCCTTCCTCGACCTCAGTCCGCTGCTCGCCGAGGCCGCCGGCCCGCGCGACTGGCTCTTCGTGGACCGGGCGCACTTCACCGACCTGGGCCACGACATCGCCGCCCGCCTGGTGGCCGAGGGCCTCGGGCTCTCCTGAGGCCTGTCCCGGCACCCGTCTTCCCCCTGACCGAGAGCGAGGAGATTCCCATGTCACGCACCCACCGCATAGCCGTGGTCGGCGGCCGTCCCGCCCCGATCGTCGGCGCCGAGGAACTCGGCATCGACGTGGTCCTGGTCCATGAGAAGGGCAGCTACGACCCGTCGATCGCACGCCACTGCGAACGGATCGTGCACGCCCCGATCAACGACGGCCCGGCCATTCTCGAAGCGCTGCGTCCCCTCCACGAGGAGCGACCCTTCGACCGGGTGATGACGACCTCGGAGCCGGCGGGCATCGCCGTGGGGTACGTGGTCGACGCCCTGGAACTGCCCGGCGTGAGCGAGCGGACCGCCCGCATCCTCAAGGACAAGGCCCGCACCCGCGAAGCCCTGGAGGCGCACGGGCTCAGCCCGGTCCGCCACCGGGTGCTGCACAGCCCCGGGGAGGCGGCGGAGTTCTTCGACTCGCTCGGGGCCTCCCGTGGCGTGATCAAGCCCGTCGACGGCGCGGCCAGCCGGCTCGTACAGCTGGTGTCCAGTGCCCACGAGGCCGCCCTTGCCTTCAAGGCCCTGGAGCAGGACGGGGCTTCGGCCGCGCTCGGCGAGGAGTACCTGGAAGGTCCGGTGGTCGCCGCCGACGCTTTCTCCCACGGCGGCCGGCACCTGGTCATCGGGTTCTCGGAGTACCGGATGAACGAACGGTTCGTGGAGTGGGAGGTCAGCGCGCCGAGCCGGATCGCCGAACCGCACCACGACGCGCTCCACGACCTCACGGTGCGGCTCCTGGACGCCGTCGGGCTGACCGAGGGCCCCTCCTACAGCGAGTTCGTCCTGACCGCCGACGGCCCCCGGGTCCTGGAGTCGCACGCCCGCCTCGGCGGCTGCGGCGCCCCGGAACTGGCACGGCGGGCCTTCGGGCTGAACCCGGCCCGGATGATGCTGACCGTCCCGCTGGGCATCGAGGAGCTGCCCGCGGTCTCCCCCGCCCCGCTCGGCGGCGCCGCGCTGCGCTATCTCACCCCGGAGCCCGGCACCATCCGGTCGATCACCGTCGACGAGGACCTGCCGGCCGTGGTCAGGCGCATCCCCGAGGGCGAGACCAACGACCTCTATCTCCCCTTCTTCGAAGAGCTGACTCCGCACGAGACGGGTGCGGCCATCGCGCTGAACCCGGGCGAGGCCGTCCCTCCGCTGCTGACCCTCGCGCACGCGAGCACCGGCTATGTGCTCAGTTCCGGCCGCGACGCCGACGAGGCGGTCGCCCGGTGCGGCCGGGTCGCCGACGGCATCCGCATAGAGACCGAAGAGACAGGTGCCTGACATGACCCACAACCCGATGCCGTACCGGACCGCCCCGCAGCGGACCGCCCCACGCGATCCGGCAACCGTCCCGGCAGGCAATCCGGTCGAGGACACCGCCTGCACGAGCCGTACGGGGCAGCGCCGCGCGCCCGGCACCACCACCCACCACGCGGCCGTCGACACCCGCCCGCACATCCTGGTCGTGCACCGCTGGCGCGACGAGCACGCCCTGTACGAGAACTACATCGACCACACCACCCACCGGGTCACCTACGTGACCACGGAGCTCGGCTGGTCCTCACTTCCGCCTGCCGCCGCCGGCGTCGTCGAGGTAACCGCCACCGACGACTTCGGCCAGGTCAGCGCCGCGGCCGCGACACTGACCGCCCTCTTCGGCGCCCCGGACCGGGTGGTCGCGCTCAACGAGGGCGACCTCGACACCGCCGCCGGGCTCCGCGCCCGTCTGGGCCTGCCCGGCCAGTCCCCGCAGGACCTGGCGAGGTTCCGGGACAAGCTGGTGATGTGCGAGACGGTCAGCGCGGCCGGTGTCCGCACGCCCGCCTTCGCCGACGCCCCGGACGCCGCCGCCGTGCGCGCCTTCGCGGATACCCACGGCTGGCCCGTCATCGTCAAACCCCGCCGCGGCACGGCCAGTCGGGGAGTGCTGCGCATCGACTCCCCCGCCGGCCTGTCCGCGCTGGACGAACTGCCCGGCGAGGACCGGCTGGTGCAGGAGTTCTGCGCCGACCGGATCTACCACATCGACGGCCTGTGGTTTGGTGGCCGGCTCGGCCCCTGGCGCGCCTCCCGCTACGTCAACTCCTGCGCCGACTTCACCACCGGGGCCGTGCTCGGCTCGGCGGAGGAGGACGACCCGCAGCTCCTGGACACACTGGGTGAGTTCACGGCGTCCATCGCGGGTGCGCTGAGCGCGGAGCCGTGGGTGTTCCACCTGGAGGTCTTCGTCGGCACCGGCCCCGACGGACGGACGAACCTGCACTTCCTGGAAGCCGGCTACCGGGTGGGCGGCGCCGAGATCCCCTTCGTGTGGCGCGAGGTCCACGGCATCGACCTGATGGCCGCGGCCGTCGACGTACAACTGGGCCGACGCCCCGCGCTGACCGAGCCGAAGACCTGGCACACCGGGGGCTGGCTGCTCGTGCCGACGCCGGTGCCCGCGCCCTGCCGGGTGATCGCCGCCGAGCCGCTCACCGCCCTCGTCGACGGCCCGTACGCGCAGGTCGTGCCACCGGCCGGCTATGTGGTCCCCCGGACCGGCGGTTACGAACACGTCGGAGCCCGGTTCCGGTTCCGCAGCCTGTGCACCCGCGAGGTGGAGAGCGCCATCGCGAAGGCCGCGGCGGAGTTCCGGCTGGAATGCACCGCCGTCTCATGAGGGCCTGTCTGACGCCGCTGCGGCTGCGGGACTACCGCCTGCTGTGGTCCGGGGCGATGCTGAGCCAGCTCGGCGACGGCGCCACCTGGACCGCGCTGACCTGGCTCGCCCTGGTGCACGGCGATGCGGCGGCACTCGGTGTCCTCGGCATCTGTTACACGGCGCCGGTGATCGCGGGCGGCTTCCTGGTCGGACCGCTGCTCGACCGGTTCGACCGCCGTGCCGTCCTCGTCGCCGACTGCGTGCTGCGTGGCGTGGCCGTGGCGAGCATCCCGGCGGCCGCCGCGTTCGGCCCGGTCCGGCTCTGGCAGCTGTACCTGGTGGCGGCGGTGTACGGACTGCTCAAGATCGTCCCGCTTGGGGCGGTTCCGGCGATGTTGCCGGATCTCGTGCCGCAGCGCGCGCTGGCGGCCGCCTCGGCGCTGGAGTCGGTGTCGCTCGGGGTGGGCCGGATCCTGGGTCCTGCCGTCGGCGGTCTCCTCATCCCGCTGGTCGGCGGCGCGTCGGTGTTGCTCCTGGACGCGGCGAGCTATCTCGCCTTCGGCCTCGCCGTGCTCGCCGTCCGGGTGCCGCGCGGCGGCCCGGGCCCGGCGCACACCGTACGCTCCGCGCCCCCGGGCGGCTGGCGGCCGGTGGTCGCCCTGCTGCGCGGCGACGGGGTGCTCCTTGCCATCACCGTCGGCTTCGGTCTGTTCAATCTGGCCATGGGCATGTTGATGGTCCTGGAACCGTGGTTCGCCCACGACCGGTTCCCCGGCGGCGCCCACACCCTGGGCCTGATCCTCGCGCTGTCCGGCGGGGCCAACCTGGCCGGCTCGCTGGCGGCAGGCGCCGTGCCGCCGTCGGACCGTCAGATGCTGCGCATCGGAGTCCTCCAGGCGGTGGCCGGCGCCTCCCTGCTCCTGCTCCTCGCCGGTGACCTGTCTGTGGTCCTGATCGGCCTGGTTCTGTGCAACGTGCTGTCCACCCCGATGACCGTGTCGTCGCAGGTGCTGCGGCTGTCCCGGATCCCGGCCGGCCTGCGGGGCCGCACCCTGACCCTGATGCGTACGGTCATGAACGCCACCACCCCGCTGGGCGCCGCCGTAGCCGGCCCGCTGCTCGCGGCAGGCGCGCATCAGGCGGTGATCGTCCTGATGACGCTCGCCGCGGCGCTGCCCGGCCTCTGGCTCGTACGGGCCTACCGCACCACGTCCTTCGGCGCCGAACTCGGCCTCGTCCCCACCCCACCCGCCACACCCGTCAGGAGTGCCCACGATGCTCACCATGTTTAAGTCCAAGATCCACCGTGCCACTGTCACCGAGGCCGACCTGCACTACGTCGGCTCCGTCACCATCGACCTGGACCTGCTCGAAGCGGCGGACCTGCTGCCCGGCGAGAAGGTGGCGATCGTCGACGTGACCAACGGCGCCCGCCTGGAGACGTACACCATCCCCGGCGAACGGGGCTCCGGCGTGATCGGCATCAACGGCGCCGCCGCCCACCTGGTCTCCCCCGGCGACCTGGTGATCATCATCGCGTACGGCCTCTACACCCGTGAGGAGGCCCTGGCGCTGCGCCCCAGCGTGGTCCACGTGGACGAGCGCAACCGCGTGGTCCACCTCGGCGCCGACCCCACGGAGGCCCTCGTCCCGGGCCTGACCACCAGCCCCTCGGTCGCCCGCACGGCGCCGGGGGCCCGATGAACACGGCGCGGCCACCACGGAGGGAACCGGTTTCCGGGCCTGTGCACGGGGCGGATCACTGCTCGGCGACAACGTCGCAGTTCCGGCGCGCGATCGGCGCGCGCCGGGGCCTGTTTGGGTCCCGCGGGTGAGTGCACCTATGTTGGCGCACATGCAGTCCTACACAATCGGCCAGGCCGCCCGGCTGCTGGGCGTGAGTCCCGACACCGCACGGCGGTGGGCGGACGCCGGCCGGGTGGCGACCCACCGGGACGAGGGTGGGCGGCGGCTCATCGACGGCAAGGATCTGGCCGCCTTCTCCGTGGAACTCGCCAAGACCGGGAGTGGCGAGGAGGACGCCTCGTACACCTCGGTACGCAACGCCTTCCCCGGCATCGTCACCGCGGTGAAGCTCGGCGATATCGCGGCCCAGGTGGAGATCCAGGCCGGTCCGCACCGACTGGTCTCGCTGCTGACCCGGGAGGCCGTGGAGGAGCTGGGCCTGGAGGTCGGTATGGAGGCCACCGCCCGTGTGAAGTCGACGAACGTGCACATCGACCGCGCCTGACGCGGCGCTCACGGGCGGCGGCCCCCGTGGATCACGCGTCAACTCCTCCCGCTCGCCGGTGTCACGTCCACGAGGTGTAACCACCGTCCACGCGTATCGCGTTGATGCCGCTGATGTGCCGGGCCCCGCAGCGGTCCTGAGGCAGCACGAGCTGAGGTCCGGCACGGTCGAGCGGGGCGTCGTCGATGCTGACCGCGAGCAGGACGGCGGCACGGCCGAAGTCCGGGTCGATCTCCGCCCAGGAGAGCAGGGCGTGGTGGCCGTCCGCGCCCGTCACGGCGATCAGGAAGCGAAGGCGGTCCTTGCGCCGAGCCGGGTCGAAGGCGGGACCGGCGGCGGACAGGACGTCGTGCAGCAGCGGTCCCGTGAAGCCGTGGTGCTGGATGCCGCTGGTCGCGCACTCGAAGCTGACCCTCACGCGATGCTGGGGCCAGGCGAGCAGGTCGGACACGGTCAGCCGGGCCGGGCGCGCGAGGTCCCCGGTCAGGGCGAGCTCCGCCACCGGATCGGCAACCCGTTCCGTCAAGGGTCGGCTCACTGGCCATCACCTCCCCGGATGACGGTACCCGGACCGCAGCCCCGTACAAACGCACATGCCCACCCCGTTCACAAACCGTCCAGCTCATGCGATGCAACAGGAGACTTCTCCCTTGCATCTGCGGCAGTATCATCCCCATGTGCATGCCCACCGGATCGGGGAGGCGGCTGTCTTGACGGGCGTCGGTGTCGACGCGCTCGGGCGCCGGGTCGACAGCGGCAGGCTGCACGCCGAGCGCGACGAGCCGGGCCGCCGGATCATCCTCGGACCGGACAGAGAAGAATCAGAGGGAGTGGACCCGTGATGACCCGTTCCGCACGCCGGACCCGCCGGACCCTGCAGGTGGCCGTTGCAGGTACCGCTGCGCTGCTGGCACTGAGCGCCTGCTCCTCGTCCGACGACTCGTCGGCCAAGTCGGACTCGCCCGCCTCGGCGCCCACGGACTCGTCGAAGAAGCTGTCCGGCACGGTGACGGTGTTCGCTGCCGCCTCGCTCAAGGAGAGCTTTACGACCCTCGGCGAGGAGTTCGAGAAGGACCACCCCGGCACGAAGGTCACCTTCAACTTCGGCGGGAGCGACACCCTCGCCGCAGGTATCACGGGTGGCGCCCCGGCCGACGTCTTCGCCGCCGCCAGCCCCAAGACCATGGCGATCGTCACCGACGCGAAGGACGCGTCCGGCACCCCGTCCACCTTCGTGCGCAACCAGCTGGAGATCGCCACCCTGCCGGGCAACCCCGACAAGGTCTCCTCCCTCAAGGACCTCACCAAGGCCGGTCTCAAGGTCGTCCTGTGCGACAAGACCGTGCCGTGCGGCGCCGCCGCGCAGAAGGCCCTCGACGCCGGCAAGCTGAAGCTCACCCCCGTCTCGTACGAGCAGGACGTCAAGAGCGCCCTGACCAAGGTCGAGCTGAAGGAGGCCGACGCCGCGGTCGTCTACAAGACGGACGTGAAGGCGGCGGGTGACAAGGTGGAGGGCGTGGAGTTCCCCGAGTCGGCCGACGCCGTCAACGACTACCCGATCGCCCTGCTCAAGGACGCGCCCAACGCCGACGCGGCAAAGGCATTCATCGAACTGGTGCAGTCCGCCGAGGGCCAGAAGGTCCTGACCGAGGCCGGGTTCCTCAAGCCGTGACCTCGTTCGACAAGTCCGACGCCGCGGTCGAGCCCGTCCCGGGCGGGCCGCGGCGCGGGCGCGTCCGGCGCCGCCGCGCGGGGGCTCCGCTTCCGCTGCTGGTACCCGCACTGATCGGCCTGGCGTTCCTGCTGCTGCCCCTGGTAGCACTGCTCGTACGGGCGCCGTGGCGCAGCCTGCCCGACCAGCTGACCAGTGCGGAGGTCTGGCAGTCGCTGCAGCTGTCCCTGGTCTGCGCCACCGCGGCCACAGCGGTGAGCCTGATCATCGGTGTGCCGCTGGCCTGGTTGCTGGCACGTACGGACTTCCCCGGACGCGGCCTCGTACGCGCCCTGGTGACCCTGCCGCTCGTCCTGCCCCCGGTGGTGGGCGGTGTGGCACTGCTGATGGCTCTCGGCCGCAACGGCGTCGTGGGCCAGTGGCTGGACTCCTGGTTCGGGATCACTCTGCCGTTCACCACGGCCGGGGTCGTGGTCGCGGAGGCGTTCGTCGCGATGCCGTTCCTCGTCATCAGCGTGGAGGGCACACTGCGGGCGGCCGACCCTCGCTACGAGGAGGCCGCCACGACCCTGGGCGCCTCCCGCTTCACCGCGTTCCGCCGGGTCACCCTGCCGCTGATCGCCCCCGGCATCGCGGCCGGCTCCGTGCTGGCATGGGCGCGCGCGCTGGGCGAGTTCGGCGCGACGATCACCTTCGCCGGCAACTTCCCGGGCCGTACACAGACGATGCCGCTGGCCGTCTACCTGGCGTTGCAGAGCGACCCGGCCGCGGCGATCGCGCTCAGTCTGGTGCTGCTGGCCGTGTCGATCGCGGTGCTGGCCGGGCTGCGGGACCGTTGGATGACGGCGTCATGACCCACATCGACAGCGCCACCGCCGGCCCCGTCTCCGACGCCGTACGCCGCGACGGCCTCGACGCCCGTCTCGTCGTGGAGCGCAGCTCCTTCCGACTCGACGTGGCGTTGACCGCCGCGCCCGGCGACGTCGTCGCGCTGCTCGGGCCCAACGGTGCCGGGAAGACCACCGCACTGCGCGCGCTGGCCGGGCTCACCCCGCTCACCGGCGGTCATCTGCGCCTCGACGGGACCTCGTTGGACCGTACGCCGCCCGAGTCCCGTCCGGTCGGCGTGGTCTTCCAGGACTATCTGCTCTTCCCGCACCTTTCCGCCCTGGACAACGTCGCCTTCGGCCCCCGCTGCCAGGGCGCGTCCAAGTCCGAGGCCCGCGCGCAGGCCGCGCAGTGGCTGGACCGCATGGGCCTCGCCGACCATGCCGGCGCCAGACCCCGCCGCCTCTCCGGCGGCCAGGCCCAGCGCGTCGCCCTGGCTCGCGCACTGGCCACCCACCCCCGGCTGCTGCTGCTCGACGAACCACTCGCCGCGCTGGACGCCCGGACCCGTCTGGATGTGCGCGCTCAACTGCGACGTCACCTCACCGAGTTCGAGGCAGTCGCCGTGCTGGTCACGCATGACCCGCTGGATGCCATGGTCCTCGCCGACCGGCTCGTCGTCATCGAGCACGGCCGCATCGTCCAGGAAGGCGCTCCCTCCGACATCGCCCGTCATCCGCGTACGGACTACATCGCCCAGCTGGTCGGCCTGAACCTCTACAAGGGGCGGGCCGAGGGCCACACCGTACGACTCGACGCGGGACCCGTGATCACCACCACCGAGGACCTCACCGGCCCCGCCTTCGTCGCCTTCCCGCCGGGCGCCGTGACCCTGTACCGCGACCGCCCCACCGGCTCCAGCGCGCGCAACCTGTGGCGGTGCGAGGTGGCCGGCCTGGAAACCCACGGCGATCAGATCCGCGCGGACCTCACCGGCGAACTCCCCCTCGCCGCCGACCTGACCACGGTCGCCGCGGCCGAGCTCGACCTCCACCCGGGCGCCACGGTCTGGGCAACGGTCAAAGCGGCGCAGACGCACGCCTACCCCGCCTGACCACAGCGAAGGCGCCCCGATGGGCCGCCCGGCGACATCCGGTGGCGATCCGGACCGACCTGGCGACACAGCACACAGCAATGCCCGAAATGCGACGTTCGCACTCACATGCGAATCTGATAGTGGCCCATTTTCCGAGAACGACAGCCGCTAACAGGAGGCACGATCGTGAGCAAGAAACAGAGCCGGCAGAACCGTGGTGCCCGCACTGGCGGCCATGAACGCAGCGCTGTTGCGGAGACGAAGGAGCAGCAGCCGCAGACGACGGCCACGCCCGACACGGTGCGCTCGATATCGGAGCCGGTGTCCCACAGGAAGCAGCGAAAGTTCGGCCACAACTGATCTCCAGCGGTCGACCGCCACACACGGAGACCGCAGTGTCGGCGCACCCCTGAGGGGCCACCCGGGCCCCCTCAGGGGCGTTTCTTGCGTTCGAAGGCGTCTTGCGTTCGAAGGACCGGACCGCTGCTTTGCCGGCGCCCGGCTGAAGGGCGGTCAGGGCACCGGCTGTTCGGTCCAGATGCACTTGCCGGTGGCCGTGTAGCGGGCACCCCAGCGCTGGGCGAGGGCGGCAACCAACTGCAGTCCGCGGCCGCCCTCGTCGGTCTCGGTGGCGTGCCGGATGCGGGGCGTGGTCAGGCTGCCGTCGGAGACCTCGCAGATCAGGCCCTCCGCGCGCAGCAGCCGGAGTCCGATGGGGCTTCGGCCGTACCGGACGGCGTTCCCGACCAGCTCGCTGACCAGGAGTTCCGCGGTCATGGCGAGCTCGTCGAGCTGCCAGTCGGCCAGCTGGTCCCGGACGTGGTTGCGGGCCTCCTGTGCGGCGATCGGGCCGTCGGAGAGGACCCAGCCGGCGATCGACTCAGCGGGTATCGCGCGGGTGCGGGCGACGAGCAGCGCGGCGTCGTCCGTGAGCTGCTGGCCCGGCAGCAGCTCGGCCAGGATGTCGTCGCACAGCCGCTCCAGTGATGCCTCCTCGTCCTGGTCCTGTACGGCGGCAGCGGCGGTGGCCAGCGCCTTCGTCAGGTGGGACATGCCCCGGTCGATGTCCCGGGTTGCGGATTCGATCAGCCCGTCCGTGTAGAGCACGAGCAGGCTGCCCTCCTCCAGGACCGCTTCGGTGGTCTCGAACGGCGGCAGAGCGGCGCCCAGCGGCGGGTCCGGTGGGCGGGTGAGGAACTCGGTGGTGCCGTCCGGGTGCACGACCGCCGGCGGGGGGTGCCCGGCGGAGCCGAACGTGCACGTGCGGGTGACGGGGTCGTACACGGCGTACAGGCAGGTGGCGTAGAAGTCGTCACCGAGGTCGTTGACCACGTCGTTCAGGCGGTTGAGGAGCTCGTCGGGCGCGAAGTCGAGATCGGCGAGCGTGTGGACGGCGGTGCGCAGCCGGCCCATGGTGGCCGCCTGGGACAGGCCGTGCCCCATCACATCGCCGATGACCAGCGCCACCCGGGCGCCGGAGAGCGGGATCACGTCGTACCAGTCGCCGCCTACCTCGACGCCCTCGTTGGCGGGCAGATAGCGGGCGGCGGAGGCGACGGCCGGCAGCGTGGGCAGAACTTCCGGCAGCAGACCGCGCTGGAGTTCCTGGGCCCTGGTGTGCTCGGCGTCGAACAGCCGGGCGCGTTCGATGGCCTGTGCCATCAGCCCGCTGAGCGTGATGAGCAGGGCCCGTTCCTCCCCGCTGAGGTGGCGCGGTTCGGTGAAGGAGATGACGCAGCACCCGGTGAAACGTCCTGAGACGATCAGTGGGAGGAAGGCCCAGGCGGCCTTGTTGATCGCCGCGGGGGAGTCGACCCTGTCGGGATAGCGCTCGACGTAGTCCTCCGCCGAGTCGATGAAGGTCGGCGTCCTGGTGCGGTGCACCTCCTCGACCGGGGTGATGTCGTTGACCGGCACCCCGTCGACCCGGTCGAGAAACGATTGCGGGTATCCGACCGCCCCGGCGACCCGTACGGTCTCGTCCTCGATGAGGTGGAAGACGAGGCCGGAGGCGCCGAACGGTGCCATGACCCGCTCGGCCGTGGCGTTCACGACGTCCTGCATGGTCAGGGCCTCGGCGAGCGCGCCGGTCAGCTCGGTGATACGGGCCGTGCGGTCGGCCGTGACGCGTTCCGCCGTGGCGGACTCCGCCTCCTGCGACCGGATCTCGGTGACATCGCTGGCATACACCGTCAGGCCGTCCGGCACCGGGACCAGCCGCATGTGGTACCAGCGTCGGTTGGTCGGCCACCGCACGTCGAATCCGCCCGGTGTGCCGCTTTCGGCGGCCCGCCGGTAGGCCCCCTCCAGGCCGAGTTCCACGGCGTCGACGCCGATCTCGTCGAGGGCGTCCCACAGGATCCGGCCGAGGAGGTCGTGCGAGGCGCCGAGGAACCGCTCCGCCTCCACATTCACGAAGGTGATCCGCCACCCGCTGTCGACCGCGAAGAACGCTTCACTCATGTGCAGCAGCGCGCGGCTCACCGAGTCCCGGGCGATCCGGCTCTCAGTGGTGTCCCACACCGTGCCGACCATGCGGGCGGGCTGACCCTCCTCCCCCGGCAGGACCCGGCCCCGCGCGCTGACCCAGCCCGCGGTCCCGTCCGGGCGGCAGATCCGGTACTCCACAGCGGACACTCGGCGGTTGCGGATCGCCTGCTCGATCTCGACGAGCAGCCAGGGCAGGTCGTCGGCGTGGACCAGTTGGGTCCACGTCTCGAAAGTCTGTTTTGAGGACTCCCCATCCATGCCGAGGATGGCGAGGGTCGACTCGTCCCACACTTGCTCCCCGGTGGCCAGGTCCCATTCCCAGGAACCCATCTTGAGAGCTTCCAGCGCCTGTCGCAGCAGGGTGGCGGACGGCTCCTTCGGCAGCCGGGAGACGGGCGGCTTCTCGCGCAGCCGACCTGCTTCGGTCCGGTCCGGCCCCGTCCACTGGTCCCGCAGTCGCAGGGCGGCCCAGGCGGCCAGCACCTCGACGGCCCCGCGCTGCCACGGCGTGGGCTGCCCCTTGCCGACAGTGAGCACGGACAGCGCGCCGGCCGTCCCGCCCGGGGTGAGCAGCGGAACGGCCAGCAGTCCACTCCCGTCGGGCAGCGCGGAGGTGGGTGACCAGGGGGCGGAACCGTGGGGGTGGTTACCGACAGTGTCTCCGGGGGCCGATTCGTGTGTCCGGTCCGGTGAGTCGCCCTGCGTGCAGTCACCCTGCGTGCCGGGCTCCGCGGAGACCTCCGCGGTACGGGCCCGGTCGTCGTCGGCTGCGGGCATCCATACCGATGCGCCGCCGCTCACCGCCCGGGCGGGCGCGGTCTCGCTGTGCTCCTCGATCTCTTCCCAGTCCTGGGCCACGGTGCGGACCAGCCCGCTGCTCGCCATCAGCAACAGCCCCCGGCCCCCGGGGCCCCGCACATGCACCATTCCGCCCAGGCCACCCGCCTCAGTCACCGCGTGCTCCAGCGCGAAATTGAGCAGATCGGCACCCGTGAGTTCCGCACCTGCTTCAATGATCATCCGAAGTCGCGCCGCGCCGGCCTCGTCCATGAGGAGCTGTTCAGCCATCGCTCACTTCCCTCCGCGAACCCGCGTAGGGCAGGACACCCGGATTGAGTGGTATTTCCTTTTCAGTGTACTGACGAGTCGCCCATGCGTAACGCTGAGACATCGCCCGGCCGAAGGCGCCGAAAAGCGGCACTGCCTGCTCCCAGGGCGTGCCGCCCCTCACCGGGATGACCTCCGCAAACTGGGCGACACAAGCCGCTCTGGCCAGGTGGCCACGCTTCCCCGGTCGAAGGGCGAACCGTCCCGGCCAGGGGCCGGGTTACGCGCGGAGGAAGGCCAGCACCGCCAGGACCCTTCGGTGCGTCTCGTCGGCCGGTGGCAGGTCCAGCTTGGCGAGGATGTTGCCGATGTGTTTGCCCACTGCGGCCTCCGAGACCACCAGCTCTGCGGCGATCGCCCCGTTCGACCTGCCCTGGGCGACCAGTGCCAGCACTTCCCGCTCCCGGGCGGTGAGCCGCTCCAGCGGATCGCGGCGGCGGCGCAGGAGTTGGCGTACGACCTCCGGGTCGACGACCGTACCGCCGTCGGCGACCTCCCGCAGGGCGTCGACGAACTCCTCGACCTGGCCGACCCGGTCCTTGAGCAGATAGCCGACGCCGGAACCGTCGCCCGAGTCGAGGAGGTCGGCGGCGTACGTACGCTGCACATACTGGCTGAGCACCAGCACCGGCAGAGTGGGCTGCTCGGCGCGGAGCTCCACCGCCGCGCGCAGTCCCTCGTCCTGGAAGCCGGGCGGCATCCGGACATCGGTCACGACAATGTCCGGCGCATGCGCGGCGACCGCCGCGAGGAGTCCTTCCGCGTCGCCGACGGCGGCGACGACCTCGTGGCCGCAGCGGGTGAGCAGTCCGATGAGGCCCTCGCGCAGCAGCACGCTGTCCTCGGCCAGCACTACCCGGAGCGATCGGTCCGTTCGCAGGGAAGGCAGGGAACGCAAGGAATCTCCACGCGCAAGAGGGTCGGGCCGCCGGGCGGGCTGGACAGCGCAAGTCTGCCATCCAGTACGGACACCCGGTCGGCGAGGCCGGTCAGTCCCGTTCCTCCGCCGCCCGTTCGCGCACCGCCGCGGCCGTCGTCACGGATCTCCAGGACCAGCCGGCCCGCCGCGTGGCCGCCCGTCACTTCGGCGCGGCTCGCGCCGCTGTGCCTGGCGACGTTCGCCAGAGCCTCGCAGACCACGAAGTACGCGGCCGCCTCGACGGCTTCCGGGTACCGGTCGGGCAGTGCCAGGTCAAGGTCGACGGGTGTCGACGACCGGTCGGCCGCGTCGGCTACGGCCGCCTCCAGGCCGTAGTCGGCCAGCACCTTGGGGTGGATGCCGTGAATCAGCTCGCGCAGTTCGGCGAGCGCCCGGCCCGCCTCCTGATGAGCCTTGGCCAGTTGGTCGGCGAGGGGGCCGGGCGGGGCGTCGAGGCGGGCGAGTCCGAGGGTCATGGTGAGTGCGACGATGCGCTGCTGGGCGCCGTCGTGCAGATCGCGTTCGATACGGCGGCGTTCCGCCTCGAAGGCGTCGACCAACCGGACGCGCGATCGGGTGAGTTCGGTGACCCTGTCCCCCAACTCGCTTCTGCGGTCACCGATCAGAAGCTGAGTCAGTTCCGCCTGCGCTCCGGCCAGCAGGCCGAGGACGCAGCAGCCGAGCGCGAGGAGTACGAGACCGGCGGCCGCGGTGGCGAAGGCTTCGGGCCAGCCGCTGACCGTCCACTGCTTCACCACGCGGGCCTCTTCGCCGTTCCCGTACAGCTGCATCACCGCGGGGGTGGACATCAGGGACAGCGGCACGGCCGCACAGGCGGCCAGCGCGAGGGCGTCGAGCGGCCAGAGGACCACGGCGAGCAGCAGCGCGTACCCGAGTTCCCGCCAGGTGGCCTGCTCCCGGTAGCGGTACGTCAGCCAGCTCCACAGACCCGGCTCGGCCGGCCGACGGTGCGGATCGGGCGCCGGGGACCGGTCGATCAGGCGGAGCCTGCCCCGCTCCATGGCTCCCACCGGGATGCCGCAGAGGGCCGTCAGGGCGAGCAGCGGCAGCCCGACCGCTACGAGGGAGAGCGCGCCGCCGAGCACCACGCCCAGTGTGATCAGGACGAGTACGAGGATGCCTGCGAGGGCTCCGCTCAGCAGGTATCCGGCCGACCGCCAGGGCCAGGACGACAGCAGATAGCGGGGGCTCGCCAGGGCCTGCCACACATTCCGGGGGCGCATGGCCTCACCGTAGAAGACGCCGATCCGCCCGGACCATCCGTGCTGCCGGAGTCCCGGAGGTAGGGCCGGCCCCACCTCCGGGACTCGCTGCGGGGGCGAAGCCGAGGACTTGGGGATGTACCGGACGTCGCGGGCCCGCCGCGATCCGCCGGACATCCCCACCCCCCGGGGCAGCCCTACACGGCCGCGGCGACCAACAGCGCGAACGCACCCGTCGACAGCACGGTGCGGATCCGGTGCAGGGTGTTCCAGCGGGACTCGAAGGCCCGGCGGGCCGCGCCGTCATCGCCGTCCTCGGATGCCGCGAGTGCCGAGTTGAGCGGGATGTTGCCGCTCACGGTGACGAGATGGCTGAGCACCGCGCAGGCCAGAGCGCCCACGACGAGACCGCCCTCGGCGGAGGTCCGGCCGTCGACCGGTACGACGAGGGCGGCGACCGGGAAGGCGACCACCCCGAGGAAGAGGACGAGGAACAGCGGCCCCGGCACCTTCTCGTTGAAGCGGCGCATCGCGGCGGCGAAATGGTCGTCCGGCAGCGGCTTGAGGCCGGGCATGATCCCGATCATGAAGCACACCAGGAAGCCGGCGTAGAGGCCGGTGGTGAAGGTGGCGAGCGCGAGCAGCAGGGAGGCCATGCCCCACATCATGGCGTGGTGGGGTGGGCTCTGCGGTGCCATTTCCGCAAGGCCGCCGCTCGGCCCCGCCCCCTTGTCCGTCCTCTGCCCGCCCCGGCTCGCCGCCCTCCGGGATCTTCCCGCGGTCAGTCCATCTCGCCTTCCTGCTGTCCCCCGCCGTCCGATCCGCTGACGCCCTTGAGCCCGTCCGCCCTGGCGATCGCGGTCGCCAGCTTCCGGACCGAGCTGTCCTCCGTGTCGGTCGCCAACTCGGACGCCCGATCGGCGAGTTCACCGAGGCCCGGCTGACCCGGCAGCTTGCCGCCGCGCAGGTCCTCCGCGAAGTACGCAGCCACCGCGGCCACCTGGAGGCGCCTGCCGCTGTCGCCGCCCCACAGCCTGCCGTCGATCGCGCCGGTCTCGACCGATCCGGACTGCTCGTGCGGCGCCCGCGTCTTCGGGTCCAGCCAGCGCACCGTCGCGGTCGCCACATGTCCGGCGGCGCCGTCGCGGAGCCGTACGGCGTAGAGCGCCGTCACCGTGTGGCCGGGGCCGATCTCGCCGCCGTCCACGCTGTCGTCGCGGAAGTCGTCGTCGGCGACCTTCCGGTCCTCGTAGCCGATGAGCTTGAACTGCTGGACGGTCTTCGGGTCGAAGGCGACCTGGGCCTTGGCGTCGCGTGCCCGCAGTTCGATGTGGGCGGGGAGCTGGTCGACGAAGACCTTTCGCGCCTGGGTCTCGTCGGCGATGTACGTGGTGTGGCCGTCGCCCTTGTTGGTGAGGCGTTCCATCAGCTCGTCGCCGTAGTCGCTGCCGACGCCGACGCCGAAGAGGGTGATGCCGTAGTCGCGGCGGGCGGCGTCGATCCGTTCGAGGATGGCGTCGGCGTCGGTCTCGCCGGTGTTGGCAAGGGCGTCGGAGAGCAGGACGACCCGGTTGTTGGCGCCTTCGCGATGGCCGTCGACCGCCTCCTCGTAGCCGCGCCGGATGCCTGCCTCCACATTGGTGGAGTCGGTGGGTTCCATGGAGTCGACGGCGTCGTGGATCCTTCCGCGGTGGTCCCGCAGCCGGGTCATCGGCAGCAGGGTCTTCGCCTCGTCGCTGAAGGTGACCAGGGAGACGGAGTCGTCGTCGCGGAGTTCGTCGGTGAGGAGGGAGAGGGACTTCTTCACCAGGTCGAGGCGGCCGGGTTCGGCCATCGAGCCGGAGATGTCGACCACGAAGGTGAGCGCGGCGGCCGGACGTTCGCCGTGCTGCTCCGCGACGCGGGTGGCCAGACCGACGCGTACGAGCGACCAGTCGCCGGCCCGCGCACCGTCTCCCTCGCCGGTGTCCGTACGGGCTCCGTCGACCGTCACCGAGAAGCCGTTGCCGGCCGGCCGCCGGTAGCCCTGGCGGAAGCTGTTGACGAACTCCTCGGGCCGCACGGTCTCCGCTCCCGGCAGTTCGCCGTCGGCGAGCTTGCGGCGCGCGTACCCGTAACTGGCGGTGTCCACGTCCAGTGCGAACGTGGACAGATAGTCCGGCGCCACGGGCTTCTGCCGCCCGTCCTCCGCGTTCTGCGCGCCGTCGTCCGACGCGCCGGGGGCCGGCGCGGGCGCGACCTGGCCGCCCGCGCTCGTCCCTCGCTTACCGCTCGCGCGGTCGACCGCCGAGTCGTTCGTGCTCCCCCCGCCCCCGCAGCCGGTGAGCAGCACCCCGCCCACCAGAAGCAGACCCAACGTCCTTGCGTATGTCCCTCTGTACGTCCGGCGTTCCATTCCCTGCCCCCAACGTCGTGTCAGTACTTGTGAATGTGACGTTCGGGACGGCGTCAAGGAGCAGACGAAGACGTTGCGGATGAATCTCGATGCGGCAACGGCGGGCGCGAAGGCTGCGAATCGCCTCGGAACATCAAGGTCAGGACACGATGTCCTTACGACTGAACCCCCGGAAGGCGAACGCGAACAGGATCAGGGCGTACGTCACCGAGATCGCCGCACCCTTTGCCATGCCGCCCCACTCCAGGTCGGGCTGGAGCGCGTCCGCCCAGGCGAACTGCCAGTGGGCGGGCAGGAATTCGCGCCAGGAACCGAGTGCGGTGACGGCGTCGAGCACATTGCCGACGATGGTCAGCCCGACAGCGCCGCCGACCGCGCCCAGCGGGGCGTCGGTCTTCGTCGACAGCCAGAACGCCAGCCCGGCGGTGACCAGTTGGGACACGAAGATGAACGCGACGACGAGCGCGAGCCGGGGCACGGTGTCGCCGGCCGCCAGCGCGCCGCCGGTGGGGAGCTGGAGCGGCCCCCAGCCGTACGCGGCGGCTCCCGCGGCCAGAGCGACGAGTGGCAGCAGCACCATCGCGGCCAGGCTGAAGCCGAGTGCCACGACGAGTTTGCTCCACAGCAGCCTGGCCCGGGGGACGGGCGCCGCCAGCAGATAGCGCAGCGACGACCAGCTGGCCTCCGAGGCGACGGTGTCCCCGCAGAACAGCGCCACCGGCACGACGAGCAGGAACCCGGCGGAGACGAACAGGCACGTCGCGGCAAAGTTCGCAGCGGACGCGGTCGCCGTGTCCATCAGCGTGAGCCGGTCGCCGCCGCCCCGGGAGTCCGGTGTGCCGCCGATCGCGAAAGCGATGATCAGGATGAACGGGAGGGCCGCCAGCACCCCGCCCATCAGCAGGGTGCGTCGCCTGCGCAGCTGTCTTACGGCCTCGACGCGCAGCGGCAGGGTGTGCCGCGCCCGGTATCCGCGGGCTTCGGCGGCGTCGGTGACATCGACTGCGGCACTCATGCGGAGCCTCCGGAGATCAGGGTGAGGAACGCGTCCTCCAGGCGGCGGTGCGGTCCGACACCGGTCAACGGCACGTCGAGTCGGACGAGTTCGGCGATCAGCGCCGAGGACGAGGCGGCTCCGTCGAGCCGTACGAGCAGCCCGCGCCCGTCGTCCGTACGGACCGCGGAGCCGATGCCGGGCAGCGCGGCGACCTTGTCCACCAGCGGTTCGGCGACCTCTGCCGCGGTGCTGATCAGCAGCGTGTCGCCGGAGCCGGTGATCTCGGCGACCGGGCCCGCCTGGACAAGCCGGCCACGGTCCATGACCACCAGGTGGGTACAGGACTGCTCGACCTCGGAGAGGAGATGGCTGGAGACGATGACGGTCCGGCCCCCGGCCGCGTACCGGATCATCACGTCCCGCATCTCGCGGATCTGGGGCGGGTCGAGGCCGTTGGTCGGCTCGTCGAGGATGAGGAGGTCCGGCATGCCCAGCATGGCCTGAGCGATGGCGAGCCGCTGCCGCATGCCTTGCGAGTACGTCCGCACCGCGCGGGCCAGCGCGTCGCCGAGTCCGGCGATCTCCAGGGCCTCCTCGATGTGCGAGTCCTCGACGGGGCGTCCGGTGGCCTGCCAGTACAGCTCCAGGTTGGCCCGCCCGGACAGGTGCGGCAGGAAGCCGGCCCCTTCGACGAACGCCCCGACCCGGGACAGCACGGGCGCACCCGGCCGGATGGCGTGCCCGAAGACGCGGATCTCGCCGCTGTCGGGGCCGATGAGCCCCATCAGCATCCGCAGGGTGGTGGTCTTCCCCGCCCCGTTCGGTCCGAGGAGTCCGAGGACCTGGCCCTTCTCGACCCGGAAGGACAGGTCCTTGACCGCGTACCTGTCGGCGGACCTGGCGTACTTCTTGGACAGGCCGGTGATCTGGAGCGGGACGTCGGCGAGCGCCGGGTCCGGGGCCGGGGTCGCGGTGCGGCGGCGTGCGGTGAGCAGCAGCGCGAGCGCGATGACGGCGGCTGCGGCGGGAAGTCCCCAGGTCCACCACGGCAGTCCGGCCGACGCGGTCTTCACCGCGGGTGCGGTGGGGACGGTCAGCGGGCCGTCGAGGGAGACCGTGTACGTGGTCGGCTCGGCCGGTGAGGCGTAGCCGAGGTCGGTGGCGGAGAGGACCAGACGGAGCCGGTGTCCGGCGTCGAGCGCGTGGTCGACGGCGGGCAGGGTCAGCTCGACGGTCTTGTTCTGCTGCGCGGGCGTGATCCGGTAGGGGGCGACGAGCTGGGCGGGCAGCACCTGCTGCCGCCCGTCCGGCGCCACGTCGTACACCTTGCCGAACAGCACCGCATCACCCTGTCCGGCCGTCACCTTCACGCGGACGGTGGGTGATCCGGTGATACGCATCGATGTGCCGAGGGGTACGGAGTCGAAACGGGCGTACTGGCCGGGGAAGTCGAGCGAGAGCCCGACGCCGAGGGTGGAGAGCTGGGCGAGTCCGCCGCCGACGCCCGGGACGGCGGAGATGGCGGGCGGGTTGGCGCCGGCCGGGTTCCGGAAGGCCTGCGTCCGCGGACCGGCGGAGGCGCTGTCCTGTGCACTGCCGTTCGCGTCGTCCTGTGTGCCGCCCTGACCGCTGCTCCCGCCCAGGCCCGTGATCTCCTGTCGGCCTCCCGTGCCCGTGAGCGCGATCTGCCGGGCGCCGCTCGACAGCCCCGGGTAGTGGTCGCTGCTCGCGCCGCGCTGGAGGGCGGCCCCATCGGTGGAGTCGATGCCTCCGGTACGGGTGACGCGGAAGCCGGGCCCGGTGTCGACGCCCTTGTCCTCCTTCAGGTACCGGTCGAACCATGACCCGATCCGGCTCTCGACCCGACCGCTCTCCAGGTCCCCGCCGTCGTGCCCGCCCGCGATCCAGTCGACGGAGACGGGTGCACCGTTCCCGCTGATGGTGCGTGCCATGGCATCGGCCTGGCCGAGCGGGAAGAGGGAGTCGGTCTGTCCCTGCACGATGAGCGCGGGCACCTTGATGCGGTCGCCGACGGCGGACGGGGAGCGGTCGGTCAGCAGGGCGCGGGCGGCGGCGTCCGGCTTCCCGGAGACGGCGACCCGTTCGTACATGTCGCACAGCTGCTTCTCGAACCTGTCGCAGCCGCCGCCCGACGTGATGAAGATCCCCGCCCAGAGCTTCTTGAAGACCCCGTCGGGGAACAGCGCGTCGGCGAGGTTCCAGTATGTGATGACCGGTGCGATGGCGTCGACGCGCTTGTCGTGCCCGGCGGCGAGGAGCGAGACCGCGCCACCGTACGAGGCACCGGTGACGCCGACGCGCGGGTCGCCCTTGCCGTCCAGCTGCACCTCGGGCCTGCGGGCCAGCCAGTCGATCAGCCCGGACACGTCCTTGACCTCGCGGCCGGGTGCGTTGAGCGAGATCTCCCCGCCGGACTTCCCGAACCCGCGGGCCGACCAGGTCAGGACGGCGTAACCGGCACCGGCCAACTTCTCGGCCTGCGCCCGCACATCGTTCTTGGAGCCGCCGAAGCCGTGCCCTATCAGCACGGCGGGCCGGCGCTGCGAACCCCCGGACGTGAAGTACGAGGTGTCGATCGACACCCCGTCCACCCGCATCATCCGGTCCTCGCGGTGCACCGCGGGCGCGCTGTCGTCGGCCGCCGCGGTCCAGGTGCCGGCGCCCGCCAGCACGACGAGCGCGGCCAGGGCCGCCGCCCACCGGCCGCGTCCGCGGGACCATCGGCGCCATCGGGAGTCAGGGGTCTGCATATCTCGACCCTAAGCGCCCGTCCCGCGCTCCCGGGCTGCCGAAAGGGGGAACTGCCGAGCCTCCTTGAGACGTACGCTCCTCCCCCGCCGTACTCCGTACGCGGTATGCCGGACGCGTGTTTCTCAGGGCGCCGTGAACAATGCCGGGAAACGAGGGGCCATCCAGGGCTTGCGGCCCCAGGCGAGCACGCGGCCGCGGGCCATGGCGCCCCACGGATCGCAGCGGCCGAGTGCGATCAGCAGGAAGGTGACCGGTTCGATGAGGATGGTGCAGTCCGGGCGGCTCAACGGCCCCGGGCCGACGGTCAGCGCTCCGTCGGTGAAGGTCGCACCGAAGCGCTGTCCACCCCGCAGGCGGATCGCGAAGCGCGCGTTCAGTCCGGCAGCGGCGGCGGCGACCACCCGCGGCATGCTTGTGATCATGAAGGGCATGGACAGCTCGACCCGGGCGCCGTCGAGCATGTGCGGACGGCCCACCGCGCGGGCGAGATCGTAACCGTGGCCGAGCATGTGCGTGAGCAGGTACGAGCCGAGGGTGGCCACATCCATCGAGCCCAGAGGGGTGATCACGGTCTCGTCCAACGGGCGCTGCTCCGCCGCCGTGAGGAAGGCATCGGCCTGCGCCACGATCATCTCGGCGAGCGGATCGGCTCCACGCTCGCCGAACCCGGCGAGGGAGCGCTCGTTGGCCGCCGCCAGGCTCTGCGGCGTACCGTCCCCGTACGGGCGTTCCTGACCGGCCGCGATATCGGCCATCAGCTCATTGGCCTGCGCCAGGTGGGCTGCCGCCTCACCGAGTGTCCAGGTGGATCCGGGGACCGGGATGCCCGTGTCCGTCCGGCCGCGCAGCAACGCCGCTATCTCCTCGGCGGTGTCGTGTATCGCCTCGGCAAGTCCCTCGGGAAGCGCGTCTCGCCGCTCCCGGGCAGGCGTTGGTTCCACGGCTGTCTCCCTCTGTCCCGCTGCCATGAGCCGGCCTCCACGGTCGAAGGTCCGGCGGATCCGTGCAGGATGCCAGGCCGCGTCGGTGGGAGCAGCCACCGGGGCAGCGATCCGGGGAGTTCAGGGTGGTTCAGCCGGTCGGAGGCGTGACGTCCGTGAGGTAGGGCGACTCGGCCGGGACCAGCGCCGCCGCCGACCACCCCCGATTGGATGGTTGTCGATGGTGCCCGCGTAGACGGCGAGTCCCTGGTCGTGTTCCGCCACCTTCACACAACCCTTCGTACACCTCGTGAGTCACATCTCCGAGAAACTTCGCTCTCATTGCCCCCTTCGACTAAGGGAGTTCCCCGTGCGTGCACGCACCCTGGCCGTTACCGCCGCCGCAGCGGCCCTCACCGCCGCCGGTCTGACCCTGCCACTCGCCGGGAGCGCCGCGGCTGCAACGACTCCGCGGTTCGACTTCAACGGCGACGGATACGCGGACATCGCGGTCGGCATGCCCAACGCCACGGTGGACGGCAAGGCCAAGGCCGGCTACATCAGCGTGATCTATGGCGGCCCGCAGAGCCCGAGCCAGTCCACCGGTGTCATCAGCCAGGCTGAGGCCGGCATACCAGGCACGCCCGAGGCGGGCGACCGCTTCGGGTCCTCCGTGGCACCCGTCGACGTGAACGGCGACGGCGTCTTCGAGCTCGTCGTCGGCGCGAGCGGCGAGTCGCTCACCTCCGACCAGCTCAAGGACGAGGGCACCATCACCGTCCTGGACGGCTCGGGGTGGAACGTCAAGGGCACCACCGTGGCCAGGGGCACGGGCGAGTTCAGCAGCATCGGCCGCACCATCGCCACGGGCGACTACGACGGCGACGGCGACACCGACCTCGCGTACGGCGAGAACAGCGAGGAGAGCGGCTCGCTTCGGTTCCGCCCGGGCCCGCTCACCGCGGCCCCCGTAACCACCACCACCCTGCGCCGCTACAGCATGGGCGGCGCCACCCGCGACCTGGCAACCGGCGATTTCGACGGCGACGGCCGGGACGACCTCGCCGCCACCTGGCAGGGCACGGAGGACTCCAGCACCTTCATCACGCGCTGGGACGACCAGGCCAAGCCGGCCCAGTGGTACGCCGACGCCGACCGGGGCAGCTCGCTCGCCGCCGCCGACTTCGACCGGGACGGCACGGACGACCTCGCGGTCGGCCTCGTACAGCCCAACCCCGAGTCGGAGACCACGCATTGCAAGGACCGGCTCGGCGGTGCGGTGCTCCTGCTCAAGGGCTCGAAGACCACGAACTTCGGCACCGAGAGCGAGTGCATCACCCAGTCGAACCCGGAGGTCGGCGGCACCGCCGAGGAGGGCGACGACTTCGGCGCCACGCTGGCCGCGGGCGACCTGAACGGCGACAGCCGTCCGGAACTGGTGGTCGGTGTGCCCGGCGAGGACGTGGGCACCGTCAAGGACGCGGGCGGGTACGTCACCATGAACGGCACGGAGCACGGCCTCTACGGCGGTCTGGCCCGCAGCCAGAGCACCACGAACATGCCCGGCACGGCCGAGGCCGGCGACCGCTTCGGCGCCCAGGTGGCCGTCGGCGACTACAACCGCGACGGACTGTGGGACACCGCGGTGAGCGCGCCCGGGGAGAACGCCGGTGAGCCCAGGTCGGGTGGCGTCTGGTTCGTGCCGAGCAGCACCGAGGAGACGTACCCGCTGGGCAAGTCGCTGACCCCGTTCGGCTTCGCACTGCCCCACGGGGCCATCAAGTACGGCGAGGTGCTGGGGCTTTAAAGGTCTGTCAACGCGGCTTGATGATCCATGTCAAGCCGCGTTCCCAGCCCAATTCCTTGCATCATCGGGGGTGCTGGTTCCCTCCCGGCGGGTTGATGTCCCTGGCGGCTCGGTCGAGATGAGGCGGCTATGACGGAAACAGCCACTCCATCGCGGCAAGGCTCTTGTCGACGTAATTGCCTTGTTCCGTCTCGATGCCGTATGCCAGATCCTCGAAGACACTGCACCTGGCATAGAACACGGCGCGCTCGCTGAGAGCCGGGACGTCGTTGGCGTCGGTTCGATAGGTGCTGATGGCGGCGCGGGTGGCCGCGGGGCCGAGATCGCGGTAGAGCAGCCCGAAGTCGCAAGCCGGATCGACGACGGCGGCATCACTCCAGTCGATGATGCCGGTCACCGTCCATGCGACCGGGTCGACGAGAACGTGTTCGATCCCCAGATCGTTGTGGGAGAACGTTGGGGTGCAGCCATCGTGCGGTGGTGCGGCGTCCAGGAACGCTTCGACGGATCGACGCAGCGCCGCCGGTACCTGCCCGGCCACCGTCACATAGTTCTCCATGGCCTCATGTCGCCACTCGGCCACCGGCTGGTGGTCCGTTTCCACGGCCATCCGATCGATCGCAACAGCATGCAGCGCAGTGAGCAGCTCGCCAAGCGTGGCGCCGATCGACGTGCCGTGAGCCGATCGCTGGTGCCGCGGCATACCCACCAGTGGCACGCCGGGAAGCTTGAAGTAGGCCAGACAACCCTGCTCCGCGACCGTGAACGTCGGCTGGGGCACGGGCAGCGGCGAAATGTCGGCGACGGCAGCAAGCACGCGGGCCTCGTGGTTCAGCAGGGCGGCCCGCCGTGCCAGGTCGGGCTCCTTGCTGAAGCGCACGATCAGCTCACCGTTCACCTCGTACGCCAGGTTGTCCAGACCCTCGCCGAGCTGCACGACGGAGTCGACCTGGTAGTCGGGCATGTGCGCGATCACGACGCTGCGGACGTCTGCGACGCGGTCGCGGCTGCGACTGGTCATTCGCGGACGATATCAATCGACCACACGACGTCAGCGGTGGTCATCGAGTGGCCGCGCAGTCGCCGACCAGGCCCGCAACGGCGCGGACGGCCTCTCTTCAGGCACCGAAAGGGGCTGTGAACGCGCCTTGATGACTCATGTCATGCGGTCGCGCTTCCAGGCTGGGAAGCGGCCGTCACGGGCGGCAGGCAGCCCGATGGACGGTGTGTACGCCGGTAGACGGTGACCGTGGAGGCGGTGTGCCGGGCGCGGATCTCGTATCGGGGCGCGGTGGGGAAGGCCGGGGCGGTCATGGGGTCCCGGATGGGCGAGGCGCACCGCGTCCTGCCACCGGGTTTCGGCAGGTCCGGCACGGTACGGCCGGCGCCGCCGACTGTTCCGGAACGCCGCGCCCCGCCGGACGGTCCCCCGTCGAAGTACCGCCGGGCCCCCGGCCGCCGGTGCGGCCGGGGGCCCGGTGCGGGTGGGGTGGGATCAGTGGTTGCGGGGGAAGCCGAGGTCCACACCGGCGGGGGCGTCGGCCGGGTCCGGCCAGCGGGTGGTGACGACCTTGCCGCGGGTGTAGAAGTGCACGCCGTCGTTGCCGTAGATGTGGTGGTCGCCGAAGAGCGAGTCCTTCCAGCCACCGAAGGAGTGGTAGCCCACCGGCACCGGGATCGGCACGTTGACGCCGACCATGCCGGCCTCGATCTCCAGCTGGAAGCGGCGGGCGGCGCCGCCGTCGCGGGTGAAGATCGCGGTGCCGTTGCCGAACGGCGAGGCGTTCATGAGGGCGACGCCCTCCTCGTACGTCTCTGCGCGCAGGACGCACAGCACCGGGCCGAAGATCTCGTCCTTGTAGGCGTCCGAGTCGGTGGACACGTGGTCGAGGAGGGAGAGGCCGATCCAGTGGCCGTCCTCGAACCCTTCGACGGTGTAGCCGGTGCCGTCGAGGACGACGTCGGCGCCCTGGGCGGCCGCGCCCGTGACGTACGAGGCGACCTTGTCGCGGTGGGCCGCGGTGATCAGCGGGCCCATCTCGGACGCCGGGTCGTTGCCGGGACCGATCTTGATCTTCTCGGCGCGCTCCTTGATCCTGGCGACGAGCTCGTCACCGATCGCGCCCACCGCGACGACCGCGGAGATGGCCATGCAGCGCTCACCGGCGGAGCCGTACGCGGCGGATACCGCGGCGTCGGCGGCGGCGTCGAGGTCCGCGTCCGGCAGGACCAGCATGTGGTTCTTCGCACCGCCGAGCGCCTGGACGCGCTTGCCGTTGGCGGAGGCGGTGGTGTGGATGTAGCGGGCGATCGGGGTGGAGCCGACGAAGGAGACCGCGGCGACGTCCGGGTGGTTCAGCAGTCCGTCGACGGCGACCTTGTCGCCGTGCAGCACGTTCAGCACGCCGTCCGGCAGTCCGGCCTCGGCGGCCAGCTCGGCCAGCAGGTTGGCGGCCGACGGGTCCTTCTCGCTCGGCTTCAGCACGAACGTGTTGCCGCAGGCGATGGCCAGCGGGAACATCCACATCGGCACCATCGCCGGGAAGTTGAACGGCGTGATGCCCGCGACGACACCGAGCGACTGGCGGATCGAGGAGACGTCGACCCGGCTGGAGACCTGGGTGGACAGCTCGCCCTTGAGCTGGGTGGTGATGCCGCAGGCCAGCTCGACGATCTCCAGACCGCGGGCGACCTCACCGAGCGCGTCGGAGTGCACCTTGCCGTGCTCGGCGGTGATCAGCGCGGCGATGTCGTCACGGCGCGCGTCGAGCAGTGCCCGGTAGCGGAACAGGACGGCGGTGCGGGCGGCCAGCGAGGACGTGCCCCACGTCGCGTACGCGTCCTTCGCGGCGGCGACCGCGGCGTCGACCTCTTCGAGGGAGGCGAGTGCGACCTGGGTGGTGACGGCGCCGGTGGCCGGGTCGGTGACCGGGCCGTAGTTGCCCGACGTGCCCTCGACGGTCTTGCCACCGATCCAGTGGTTGACGGTCTTCATTACGTACTCCTTCAGGCCTTCAGAGGTGGCGGCGTCGGGCTGCGACTTGCCGGTCGTAGTCTTCCCGGGCTTTGACCGCCGACGGGCGGGTGGCCGTTTCGGCTACAGGAACATCCCACCACGCCTGCGCCGGAGGGGGGCCCGACACTGTGTCTGCCGTTTCGGTCTCGACGTAGACACAAGTGGGGCGGTCCGAGGTCCGCGCAGCGGTGAGGGCTTCACGCAGGTCACGCACGGTCTTGGCGCGCAGCACCCGCATGCCGAGAGAGCCCGCGTTGGCCGCGAGATCGACGGGCAGCGGGGGGCCGGTGAAGCTGCCGTCGGTGGCGCGCTGCCGGTACGCGGTACCGAAGCGTTCGGCGCCGACCGACTCGGAGAGTCCGCCGATCGAGGCGTAGCCGTGGTTCTGCAGGACGACGACCTTGACCGGCAGGTTCTCCTGCACGGCGGTGACGATCTCGGTGGGGTTCATGAGGTAGGTGCCGTCGCCGACGAGCGCCCAGACGGGCCGGCCGGGGGCGGCCAGCTGTACGCCGATCGCGGCCGGGATCTCGTATCCCATGCAGGAGTAGCCGTACTCGACGTGGTACTGGCTGCGGGAGCGGGTCCGCCACAGCTGGTGCAGGTCGCCGGGGAGCGAGCCCGCCGCGTTGATCAGGATGTCGTCGTCGTCGACCAGGGTGTCGAGCAGACCGAGGACCTGGGCCTGGGTGGGCCGCGCAGCCGGGTCGTCCGCGGCGAACGCCGTGTCGACGCGCTGCTCCCAGCGCTCCTTGGCGTCGGTGTACTCGGTCTCGTAGGCCGGGTCGACGCGGTAGTTGCGCCGGTTCAGGGCCTCGGTCAGCGCTTCGAGGGCGGTGCGGGCATCGGCGACGAGCGGCAGCGCGGCGAGCTTGTGGGCGTCGAAGCCGGTGATGTTGAGGTTGAGGAAGCGGACCGCCGGGTTCGAGAAGAGGGTGGCGGAGGCGGTGGTGAAGTCGGAGTAGCGGGTGCCGATGCCGATGATCAGGTCGGCGGTACGGGCCAGTTCGTCGGCGGTCGCGGTGCCGGTGTGGCCGATGCCGCCGACGTCGGCGGGGTGGTCGTGGCGCAGCGAACCCTTGCCGGACTGGGTGGAGGCGACGGGGATCCGGGTGGCGGCGGCCAGTGCGGCGAGGGTCTCCTCTGCCGCGCTGTGATGGACCCCGCCGCCTGCGACGATCAGCGGCCGGCGGGCGGTGCGCACGGCCCGTACCGCCCGTTCCAGTTCGTGGGCGTCGGGTGCGGGGCGGCGTACGTGCCAGATGCGCTCGGCGAAGAACTCCTCCGGCCAGTCGTACGCCTCCGCCTGCACGTCCTGCGGCAGCGCGAGTGTGACGGCGCCGGTCTCCGCCGGGTCGGCGAGGGTCCGCATGGCCTGGAGCGCGGCCGGGACGAGCGCTTCGGGGCGGGTGATCCGATCGAAGTAGCGGGAGACGGGGCGCAGGCAGTCGTTGACGGAGAGGTCGCCCGCGGACGGGACTTCGAGCTGCTGGAGCACGGGGTCGGCGGGGCGGGTCGCGAAGATGTCGCCGGGGAGGAGGAGGACGGGGAGGTGGTTGATGGTCGCGAGGGCGGCGCCGGTGACGAGGTTGGTGGCGCCGGGACCGATGGAGGTGGTGACGGCGTGCGCGGAGAGGCGGCCGGACTGGCGGGCGTAGCCGACGGCGGCGTGCACCATGGACTGCTCGTTGCGGCCCTGGAGGTAGGGCATGGCGGGCCGGGCGGATACGGACCCGGGCGCGGCGGCCCCCGTCTCCAGGAGCGCCTGGCCGATTCCGGCGACGTTGCCGTGGCCGAAGATGCCCCAGGTGGCGCTGATCAGACGCTGTCGCCGGCCGTCGCGCTCGGTGTACTGGCGGGCGAGGAAGGACACCAGGGCCTGGGCGGTGGTGAGCCTGCGGGTGCTCATCGAGGTGCCTCCTGACCGGAGAGTCCGGACGTTCCGGAGAGTCCGTGGAGCGGCAGCCGGGGGTCGACCGGCTGGGCGGGCCAGGTGTCGCGGATCCAGCCGTGGTCGGGGTGGTCGCTGATCAGCCACTCCCGCTGCTCTCCCGGACCTGCCATCACATTGAGGTAGTACAGGGTGTGGCCGGGAGCGGCGATGGACGGGCCGTGCCAGCCGTCGGGGATCAGCACGGCGTCGCCGCTGCGGACTTCGGCGAGGACGTCCGTACCGCCGGGCCGGGACGGGGACACGCGGTGGTAGCCGAGGCCGGGCCTGCCCCGGTTCTCCTCGATCTCGAAGTAGTAGATCTCTTCGAGGACGGACTCGGCGCCGGGGCGGTACTCGTCGTGCTTGTGCGGCGGGTACGAGGACCAGTTGCCGCCGGGGGTGAGGACCTCGACGGCGATCAGCCGGTCGCAGTCGAATGTGTCGGCAGCGGCGAAGTTGTTGACCTGGCGCGAGCAGTTCCCGGCGCCGCGCAGCTCGACGGGTACCTCCGGCGCGGGGCCGTAGCGAGCGGGGAGTCGTCGCTCGCACTTCGCTCCTGCCAGGGCGAAGCGGCCTCCGGCGCCGGAGGAGATCTGGGCATGGGCGTCACGCGGTACGTACACGAAGTCGGAGACCCCGCTGAACACGCTTTCCCGGCCCAGCAGTTCAAAGATCTCACCTGAGGTGTGCACCGTACAGCCACCGGTCAACGGCAGGATGATCCATTCACTCTCCCCGGTGGCCAGCGTGTGAACACCGCCTGGCCGCAGCTCCACCACGCGCAGGCTCGACCGGTCCCAACCGGCCCGCTTCGGGTCGATGTCCAGGGCATACGGTCCGTCGGCCGTGCTGCCGGCGGGCAGATGCCGCTCGTACGACGGCCGGTCGCGTACGCGTTCGTCGTTGTCCGTAGTCATGCCCTCTCCCATACCCGTCCCTGCCCTCCCGCTACAGCAGCGCCACGGCTGTGTCGACAGCTCCGGCCACATCGCCGTCGACCGGATAGAGCAACGACCGCCCGACCACCAGCCCTTGGACGGTGGGGAGTCGGAGTGCCCTGCGCCATTTCTCGTACGCACCCTCCTGGTCACCGCCCACCTCGCCGCCCAGCAGCACGGCAGGCAGCGTCGATGTCTCCATCACGCGCGCCATGTCGTCGGGGTTCTCGGTGACGGGGACCTTGAGCCAGGTGTACGCGGAGGTGCCGGCCAGTCCCGAGGCGATGGCGATCGACGTGGTCACCGCCGCCGCACCGAGATAGTTGCGGACCTTGCCGTCGACACGGCGGCAGAGGAACGGCTCGACGAAGACCGGCAGCCGGTGCGCGGCCATGGCGTCGATCGCGCGGGCGGTGGCATGCATCGTGTCGAGGGAACCGGGGTCGTCGTAGTCGATACGGAGCAGCAGCTTGCCCGCGTCGAAGCCGAGCCGGGCGAGGTCGTCGGGGCGGTGGCCGGTGAAGCGGTCGTCGAGTTCGAAGGAGGCGCCCGCGAGTCCGCCGCGGTTCATCGAGCCGACGACGACCTTGTTCTCCAACGCGCCGAGAAGCAGTAGGTCGTCGAGGATGTCGGCGGTGGCGAGGACGCCGTCGACGCCGGGGCGGGAGAGGGCGAGACAGAGCCGCTCCAGGAGCTCGAACCGGTTGGCCATGGCCAGTTCGCGCTCCCCGACGGCGAAGGAGCCGCGGGCCGGGTGGTCCGCCGCGATGATCATCAGGCGGCCGCTGTCGCCGACGAGGGGGCGCCTTCGGCGCCGGGCGGCGGCCTCGGTGACGGCCTCCGGGTGGCGCACGCGCAGCCGGACGAGGTCGGAGACGGAGGAGGCCGCGGGCGTCATGAGCCCGCTCCGGGTGCACCGGCGGTGACGGCGCCCCGCACGAGTGCCTCTTCCACCTCGTACGGGAACGGCATGGCCGGCGAACAGGCGAGCCGGGACGCGACGATGGCACCGGCGGCGTTGGCGTACCGCATGACGCGCTCGGTCTCCCAGCCGGCGAGCAGCCCGTGACAGAGCGCACCGCCGAACGCGTCTCCGGCGCCGAGACCGTTGACGACCTCGACGGGCAGGGGCGGGACGTCGGCGACGGTGCCGTCGCGGTGGACGGCGAGGACGCCCTTGGGGCCCTGCTTGACGACGGCGAGCTCGACCCCGGCGGCGAGCAGGGCGCGGGCGGCCGTGTACGGCTCGCGCTCCCCGGTGGCGATCTCGCACTCGTCGAGATTGCCGACGGCAACGGTGGCGTGCGCAAGGGCCTCGCGGTAGCGGGCGGAGGCGGTGGGGTGGACGGGGTGGTCCGCGCCGGGGTGGCCGGGGTCGTCGGTCCAGAACATCGGGCGCCAGTCCAGGTCGAAGACCGTGAGCGGTCCGGGGTCGTGTCCCTGCCCGCCGCGGGACCGCTCCCGGGCCTCGCTCCGGGCGCGCAGCGCCACCAGTGTGGCCGTGCGGCTCGGTTCCGCGCACAGGCCGGTGCCCGTCATCCAGAAGACCCGGGCCGCGCGGATCGCGTCGAGGTCGAGTTCCGCTTCGTGGATCTCCAGGTCGGGCGCCTTGGGCTGCCGGTAGAAGTAGAGCGGGAAGTCGTCCGGCGGGAAGATCTCACAGAAGGTCAGCGGGGTCGGATACGCGTCGACGGACGTCACCCACCGGTCGTCCACCCCGAACTCCCGCAGCTGCTGGTGGAGATAGTCCCCGAACGCGTCCCGGCCGGTGCGCGTCACCACCGCCGTCCGTCTGCCGAGCCGGGCCGCCGCGACGGCCACATTGGTCGGTGAGCCGCCGAGAAACTTTCCGAATGTGTCGACCTGAGCCAGCGGCAGACCGGTCTGGAGCGGGTAGAGATCCACCCCGATCCGCCCCATGGTGATCACGTCGTACATCTCAGGCATACGCATCCCTTCGACCGGCGACCGGAGCGGCTGCCCCCAGGTCTAGCCCTCTCTCCGGAACCCTGTCAACATTTTGTCCGGACATAAGGACGAAGCCTTGACACCCGTCTTCCGAGGCCGGGAGTGTGGGCGATATGACCTCCTCAGCATCTGCTCCGGCCCGCATCCGTATCGGCTCGGCACCCGACTCCTGGGGGGTCTGGTTCCCCGACGATCCGCAGCAGGTGCCGTGGCACCGCTTCCTCGACGAGGTCTCCGAGGCCGGTTACGAGTGGATCGAGCTGGGCCCCTACGGCTATCTCCCGACCGACCCGGCCCGCCTGGCGGACGAGACCCGACGCCGCGGTCTCACCGTCTCGGCGGGCACCGTGTTCACCGGATTGCACCATGGACCGGACGTCTGGGACCGGACCTGGGCGCATGTCGCCGACATCGCGACGCTCACCCGGGCGATGGGCGCCGAGCATCTGGTGGTCATCCCGTCGTTCTGGCGCGACGACAAGACCGGTGAGGTTCTGGAGGACCGCACGCTCACCGCGGAGCAGTGGCGCGACCTCACCACCCAGACGGAGCGGCTGGGCCGCGAGGTGCGGGACCGGTACGGGCTGCGCATCGTCGTCCACCCTCATGCGGACACCCATGTCGACAGCGAGGAGAACGTCGGCCGGTTCCTCGACGCCACCGACCCGGACCTGGTCTCACTCTGTCTCGACACCGGTCACTACGCCTACTGCGGCGGGGACAGCGTCAAGCTGATCGAGACCTTCGGCGAGCGGATCGGCTATCTGCATCTCAAGCAGGTCGACCCGGAGATCCTGGCCCAAGTCGTGGCGGACGAGGTGCCGTTCGGGCCCGCCGTGGCGCGTGGGGTGATGTGCGAACCGCCGAACGGCGTGCCCGCCCTGGGGCCCGTGCTCGACGCCGCCCGCCGGCTGGACGTCGATCTGTTCGCGATCGTCGAGCAGGACATGTATCCGTGCCCGCCCGAAAAGCCCCTGCCGATCGCCCGCCGCACCCGGGACTTCCTCCGCTCGTGCGGCACCCCGGTGCGGGCCCCCGACACGCCGAACCGCCCGGGGAAGTGACGTGGGGGCGGATTGCGGTGTTGTTCTCGGCGAGAAGAGGGTGCGGCCCCACCGCACCCCTCGACCGAACAAGGAGCAACCCACCGTGGTCCGAAAAGCGTTCCGCACCCCCAGGACTGCCGGGGCCTCGGCCCTGGCCGCACTCGCCCTGGCCGCCACCCTCGTCGCAGCCCCGGCCGCCTCGGCCACCGACCACGAACCGGCACCGCCGCTCGCACCGCCCGGCGCCGGCGCCGTCTGCGCGTTCTACTTCGGCAACGAGCCGACCTTCTACGGCGATCAGGGCGACCGGGTCTCGGAGGTGCAGTGCCTGCTGGCCAACCGCCGCTATCTGCCGTGGAGTGAGGTCAACGGCACCTTCGGACCGCCGACCCTCGCGGCTGTCCAACGCTTCCAGGCGGACCACCCGCCGCTCATTCCGAGCGGCCTGGTCGGATCGCGGACCTGGTCGGCACTCTGGAACGCTTAGCCGAATTCGGCCCCAATGCACGCCTTCTGTCACAGAGATCACCCCCTCGTCACACATGTCTCCGTTACGCGGGTCTTCCGTCACAGGCGCTCGACAGCCCCTCTCCGCCGCTCACTCCGCGTCGTTCACCGAACACAGGCCGAGTGATCGTCGGCGTGCGCACCGCGGCTCCCCCGACGGCCCCCCGGCTGCCGCTGCGGTGCAGAGAGGTGTCACTTATGACGGACAGAAGGCTCTGGTCCTACAAGGACATTGCGGCGCACATCCGGGTGCAGCCGGACACCGTCCGCTCGTACCGCAAACACGGGCTGCTTCCCGCGCCGGACCATGTGGAGGGCGGTAAGCCCTACTGGTACGCGGACACCGTCCGCGCCTGGGTCGCGTCGCGCCCGGGCAACCGGGGCCGCAGGGACTGACACCTCGTCCCTTTCAGCCCCGTTTCCGTTCCGGCCCCGTCCGGCGATCGGCCTCCGGAATCCGCCGACGCCGTACGGGGCCTCCGTCTTCGCCGGGCCCGGGCGAGCGCGGCTACTTCGCCGGTTCGATGATCGTCACTCCTGCCCCGGGGGCCGTTCCCATCGCGGCGAGCGCCGCCGGGGCCGCGTCCAACGCGATGGTGGAGGTCACCAGCAGGTCCGGGCGCAGGATGCCGGCCCGCACCATGTCCATCATCGGCGGGTAGTCGTGCGCGGCCATTCCATGGCTGCCGAGGATCTCAAGCTCCAGGCCTGTCACCCGCGACATCGGGACGACGGGGTCACCGGCCGCCGTGGGCAGCAGACCCACCTGCACATGACGGCCCTGCCACCGCAGGCTCCGGACCGAGGCGGCGCAGGTGACCGGGGAGCCCAGCGCGTCGAGCGACAGATGGGCACCGCCACCCGTCAGTTCGCGCACCGCTTCGCCCGCGCCGCCCGGATGGGCGGAGGCGTCCACGCACTCCACCGCTCCGAACGTCCGCGCCAGTTCGAGCGCGCGAGCCGAGACGTCGACGGCGACCACCCGTGCCCCGCAGGCCACCGCGATCATGACGGCCGACAGCCCGACCCCGCCGCAGCCGTGCACCGCGACCCACTCACCCGGCCCCACCCTCCCCTGACCGACGACGGCCCGGAAAGCCGTGGCGAACCGGCAGCCGAGACCCGCCGCCGTCGCGAACGACAGCTCTTCGGGCACGGCCACCAGATTGACGTCGGCCTGTTCCAGCGCCACGTACTGGGCGAACGAACCCCAGTGGGTGAAACCGGGCTGGGTCTGCCGCTCGCAGACCTGCTGGGCCCCGGCCGCGCAGGCGGCGCAGCGGCCGCAGGCGCAGACAAAGGGAACGGTGACGCGGTCGCCCGGCCGCCAGTTGACGACTGCGCTCCCGACCGCCTCGACCACACCGGCGAGTTCATGACCGGGCACATGCGGCAGGGTGATGTCCGGGTCGTGACCCATCCAGCCGTGCCAGTCGCTGCGGCACAGCCCGGTCGCCTCGACGCGGACCACGACACCCTGGTCGGAGGGGGCGGGATCCGGCACGTCCCGTACCCCGGCGATCTTCCCGAACTCCTCGAACACCACAGCCCGCATCGGCCCCGCCTCTCGTTCCGCCCACCCGGCCATCGCCCGGCCATCCATCGGACCGCCCACCGGGCCGGCCATCAGGCCGGCCATCAGGCCGGCCATCAGGCCGCCGAATCTACGCCCCGGTGGTGATCTTGTGGCGCGCCCGTCGCGTCGAATCCGGTCGGCGATGCCGCCGGCCGGATTCCGCCGGATGGCCGACAACACTCGTCCGAAAGCGCACCCCTCCTCGCATTCATACCCCCTAGGGGTATAAAGTATGAGTGTTGGGGCGCACCAGCATTCCCGGGAGCCCCTGGCGTCACACCGAGACGTACGCGTCGAAGAGGAGAACACCATGACCGCCGAGATCCAGCTCACCCAGGCCACCGGCTCCTGCTGCTCGCCGAACGGCTCCTGCCACGACGGCGCGGACACCGCGGCCACGACGGGCGGGGTCACCACCGTCTACCAGGTGACCGGCATGACCTGCGGGCACTGCGAAGGTGCCGTCTCCGAGGAGATCTCCGGCATCGAGGGCGTCACCTCGGTGAAGGCCGTGGCCGCCACCGGCCGGGTGACCGTGGTCTCCGAGTCGCCGCTGGCCGAGGACACCGTGCGCACCGCGGTCGACGAGGCGGGTTACGAGCTCGTCGGCCCGGCCTGAATACCGTCCCGGCCCACCTGAACACTCCTGCGCAGACCCGCGCAACCCCGCATCATTCGCACCACCCGCACCACCCTTTACCGCCGGGCCGGACCGACCAGCAGATACTGGCAGGAACGGCCCGGTCGGCATTTCAGGAGTTCGGACATGTACAGCGCAACAGAGGCCGAGGCCCCGACAGCCGCAAGTTCGGAGGCCGAGCTCGCGATCGGCGGGATGACCTGCGCCTCGTGCGCGGCCCGCATCGAGAAGAAGCTCAACCGGATGGACGGCGTCACCGCCACCGTCAACTACGCGACCGAGAAGGCCCGCGTCGAGTTCGGTGCCGGAACCCGGCTCGATGACGTGATCGCCACGGTCGAGAAGACCGGCTACACGGCGCAACCGCTGCAGCGGCCCACACCGACGCCGCCCACCTCGCCCGCCTCGGCTGTACCGCCACCCGCGACCGAGCGGGCGGCTCCGGCCCACGACACGAACCCCACCGAAAAGGCTGTCAGCGAGGCCGCAGGCACCGAGGACAAGGCGGACGCCACACCCCCCGCACGCCCCACAGGCACCGAGGACAAGGCGGACGCCACACCCCCCGCACGCCCCACAGACACTGCGGACGCCGCGGACACCGGCGCCGCCGACACCCTCGCCGCCCTGCGTCAGCGCCTCATCGTCTCGGCCGTGCTCGCCGCCCCCGTCGTCCTCCTGGCCATGGTCCCCGCCTTCCAGTTCGACAACTGGCAGTGGCTCTCCCTCACCCTCGCCGCCCCCGTGGTCGTATGGGGCGGCCTGCCCTTCCACCGCGCCAGCTGGACCAATCTCCGGCATGGCGCGGCCACCATGGACACCCTGGTCTCGATCGGCACCCTTGCCGCCTTCGGCTGGTCGCTCTGGGCGCTGTTCTTCGGCGACGCCGGCATGACCGGCATGCGGCACGGTTTCGACTTCACCGTCTCGCGGGCCGAGGGCTCCTCCACGATCTACCTGGAGGTCGCCGCCGGGGTCATCACCTTCATCCTGCTGGGCCGCTATCTGGAGGCGAAGTCCAAGCGGAAGGCCGGTTCCGCCCTCCGCGCGCTGATGCATCTCGGCGCCAAGGACGTCTCCGTCCTCCGGGGCGGCACGGAGGTGCGTATCCCTGTCGACCGGCTGACCGTCGGCGACCGTTTCGTCGTCCGTCCCGGCGAGAAGATCGCCACCGACGGCACCGTCACCGAGGGCGCCTCCGCGGTGGACGCGTCGATGCTCACCGGCGAGTCCGTCCCGGTCGATGTGAACGTCGGTGACGCCGTCACCGGTGCCACGCTCAACGCGGGCGGCCGTCTCGTCGTGCGCGCCACCCGGGTCGGCGCCGACACCCAGCTGGCACGGATGGCCAGGCTCGTGGAGGACGCGCAGAACGGCAAGGCGGCGGCCCAGCGCCTCGCCGACCGGATCTCGGCGGTCTTCGTCCCGGTCGTCCTGCTGATCGCGCTGGTCACCCTGGTCGTCTGGCTGCTACTCACGGACGACGTCACGGCCGCGTTCACCGCCGCCGTCGCCGTACTGATCATCGCCTGCCCGTGCGCACTCGGCCTCGCCACACCCACCGCCCTCATGGTCGGCACGGGGCGCGGCGCACAGCTCGGCATCCTGATCAAGGGGCCCGAGGTCCTGGAGACCACACGCCGCGTCGACACGATCGTCCTCGACAAGACCGGCACGGTCACAACCGGCCGGATGACACTGCTGGACGTCCACATGGCGGCGGACACCGCGGACGAGGCGCAGCTGCTGCGGCTGGCCGGCGCCCTGGAGCACGCCTCCGAACACCCCATCGCCCAGGCGGTCGCCGCCGGCGCCCGCGAGCGGACCGGGGCCGCCCTGCCCGTCCCCGAGGACTTCGCCAACGTCCCGGGGCTCGGGGTGCGCGGCACCGTCGACGGACATCAGGTCCTCGTCGGGCGCCCGAAGCTGCTCACCGACGCCGGAATCGGCGTCCCCGAGGCGCTGTCCGCCGCCCTCGCGGACGCGGCGGCCCGTGGTCGTACGGCCATCGCCGTCGCCTGGGACGGTGAGGCGCGCGGCGTCCTCGGGGTCGCCGACGCGATCAAGGACTCCAGCGCGGCAGCAGTGGCCGACCTGCGTGCTCTCGGCCTGCGGCCGGTGCTGCTGACCGGTGACAACCGGGCCGTGGCGGACACCGTGGCCCGTGCCGTCTCCATCGACGAGGTCTACGCCGAGGTGCTGCCCGAGGACAAGGTGAACGTCATCGAGCGGCTGCAGGCCGAGGGCCGCTCGGTCGCGATGGTCGGCGACGGCGTCAACGACGCTGCCGCCCTCGCCACGGCGGATCTCGGGCTGGCGATGGGTACCGGCACGGACGCCGCGATCGAGGCGAGCGACCTCACCCTCGTTCGTGGAGATCTGAAGGTGGCTGCCGATGCCATCCGGCTGTCCCGGCGGACGCTGGCCACCATCAAGGGCAACCTCTTCTGGGCCTTCGGCTACAACGTACTCGCCCTGCCCCTTGCGGCATTTGGCCTGCTCAACCCTATGATTGCGGGAGCGGCGATGGCGTTCTCATCGGTCTTCGTCGTGACGAACAGCCTGCGACTGCGCTCCTTCACATGATTTCCACAAAGAGATTTAGATCACATTGGTTTTGGGGTAACCATTCAGCAGGTTCGAGAGTCTTAGAGTGCGATGCCAAGGATGTCTTGGGGGACGTCCGGCGAAGCGTCTTGGGGGATGCTTCAGGCAAGCGTTGGCCGGGGCACGTGCACCGGGGAGCTTTGAGCGGCCCTCCCGTGCGTACGTACCCCGGCGGACCGCCATGAGGAACAGAGCGGTACAGCGCAGTGGTACGAGGAACACCCAGGAGCTTCGGCTCCCACAGACGCCCGGCCGGATCCCGTGGGGGGAATCCGCTCCGGGATATGGGAAGCGCCTCGCTGTCGACCCGTGGGGGGATCGATGGCGGGGCGCTTCTCGCACTCTGTACGGATGCTCGCCGGACCACACCGGTACCTGGACAGGGCTCGCGGTTCCGGTCCGGGGCAAGCAAATCGCCCCGGACACCGCGCTCTGTGCGAAGCGCGGTACGCGGGGCGAAGGCAGCCGGCGCCGAGGCCGGGGTGGTGCTGGGGGGTGCTACGAAGCTCAGCGACCCTCGACCGGGACGAAGTCGCGCAGGACCTCACCGGTGTAGATCTGGCGCGGGCGGCCGATGCGGGAACCCGGCTCCTTGATCATCTCGTGCCACTGGGCGATCCAGCCGGGGAGTCGGCCGAGCGCGAAGAGCACGGTGAACATCTCGGTCGGGAAGCCCATGGCCCGGTAGATCAGACCGGTGTAGAAGTCCACGTTGGGGTAGAGGTTGCGCGAGACGAAGTACTCGTCGGAGAGCGCGTGCTCCTCCAGCTTGAGCGCGATGTCGAGCAGCTCGTCGGACTTGCCGAGCGCGGACAGCACGTCGTGGGCCGCGGCCTTGATGATCTTGGCGCGCGGGTCGAAGGACTTGTAGACGCGGTGGCCGAAGCCCATCAGCCGGACGCCGTCCTCCTTGTTCTTCACCTTGCGGATGAAGGAGTCGACATCGCCGCCGTTGGCCTGGATGCCCTCGAGCATCTCCAGCACCGACTGGTTGGCGCCACCGTGCAGCGGACCCCACAGTGCCGAGATGCCGGCGGAGATCGAGGCGAACATGTTCGCCTGCGAGGAACCGACCAGGCGCACGGTGGAGGTCGAACAGTTCTGCTCGTGGTCCGCGTGCAGGATGAGCAGCTTGTCGAGCGCGGAGACGACGACCGGGTCCAGCTCGTACTCCTGGGCGGGGACCGAGAAGGTCATGCGCAGGAAGTTCTCGACGTACCCGAGGTCGTTGCGCGGGTAGACGAAGGGGTGCCCGATCGACTTCTTGTACGCGTACGCGGCAATCGTCGGCAGCTTGGCCAGCAGACGGATCGTCGAGAGGTGACGCTGCTCCTCGTCGAACGGGTTGTGGCTGTCCTGGTAGAACGTGGACAGCGCGCTGACGACCGAGGACAGCATGGCCATCGGGTGGGCGTCGCGCGGGAAGCCGTCGAAGAACCGCTTGACGTCCTCGTGCAGCAGCGTGTGCTGGGTGATCTCGTTCTTGAAGGTCGACAGCTCGTCGACCTTCGGAAGCTCACCGTTGATGAGGGTGTACGCGACCTCGAGGAACGACGAGTGCTCGGCGAGCTGCTCGATGGGATAGCCGCGGTACCGCAGGATGCCCTGCTCACCGTCGAGATAGGTGATGGCGGATTTATATGCGGCGGTGTTGCCGTATCCGCTGTCCAGCGTCACCAGGCCGGTATTTGCACGGAGCTTCCCGATGTCGAAGCCCTTGTCGCCGACGGTGCTGTCGATCACCGGGTAGGTGTACTCGTCATCGCCGTACCGCAGTACTACAGAGTTGTCGCTCACGTCATCCCTCACCGACGTAGTGCCTCTTCTTCGAGGTTCCCTGACTGTCTCCACCCTCCCCCATTTGGCTCAGGAGAGTGCACTCGGGGTCGTCCATTGGACCTACTCACGGCACTCAGTGCCGCGAACTTACTCATCCTGCCCCCTTGACTCCGGTTCCGGAAGGCCTCCGTGATGTTTCCCACCGATTTGATCGATCATTTTTTCCGGGGATCCTCCGCCGGACCCTCCGCGCAACCGGTAATCCAGCGCCGTACAGCGTCTGCCTGCGGAAACTGTCCGGACCGCCTGTCCGATCGCCTGCCGTGAGCCGACCAGCACGACGAGCTTCTTGGCCCTCGTCACAGCCGTGTACAGCAGGTTTCGCTGGAGCATCATCCAGGCGCTCTTGGTGACGGGGACGACGACGGCCGGGTATTCGCTGCCCTGGGAACGGTGGATCGTCATGGCGTACGCGTGGGCCAGCTCGTCCAGCTCGTCGAAGTCGTACGGGATCTCCTCGTCCTCGTCCGTGAGGACCGTCAGTTTCTGCTCGTCCAGGTCGAGCGAAGTGACGACGCCCACCGTGCCGTTGAAGACGCCGTTCTCCCCCTTGTCATAGTTGTTTCTGATTTGAGTCACCTTGTCGCCGACACGGAAGACCCGGCCGCCGAACCGCTTCTCGGGCAGGTCGGGGCGGCCCGGGGTGATGACCTGTTGCAGCAGGCCGTTGAGGTGCCCGGCACCGGCCGGGCCGCGGTGCATGGGGGCGAGGACCTGCACGTCACGCCTGGGGTCGAGGCCGAATCTGGCCGGGATACGGCGGGCCGCGACGTCCACCGCGAGCACACCCGCCTCCTCCGTCTCGTCCTCGACGAAGAGGAAGAAGTCGTCGAGGCCCTGAGTGAGGGGCGGCACTCCGGAGTTGATCCGGTGCGCGTTGGTGACGACGCCGGACTTCTGGGCCTGGCGGAAGATCGTCGTCAGCCGGACCGCCGGAACGGGGCCGCCCTCGGCGAGCAGATCGCGCAGCACCTCCCCCGCGCCGACCGACGGCAACTGGTCGACGTCCCCGACGAGCAGCAGATGGGCACCGGGTGCCACGGCCTTCAGAAGTTTGTTGGCCAGCAGCAGATCGAGCATCGACGCCTCGTCGACGACGACCAGATCGGCGTCCAGCGGACGGTCCCGGTCGTACGCCGCGTCCCCGCCCGGCTTGAGCTCCAGCAGCCGGTGCACGGTGGACGCCTCGGCCCCGGTCAGCTCGGACAGCCGTTTCGCCGCCCGCCCGGTGGGCGCGGCCAGAACGACCTTGGCGCGTTTGGCACGGGCCAGCTCGACGATGGAGCGAACGGTGAACGACTTCCCGCAGCCGGGTCCGCCGGTCAGCACGGCCACTTTCCGGCTGAGCGCGAGCCGGACGGCGGCCTCCTGCTCGGGGGCGAGCGTCGCCCCTGTACGGCCCGCCAGCCATGTCAGCGCCTTGCCCCAGTCCACGTCCTGGAAGGCGGGCATCCGGTCCTCGGGCGTCCGCAGCAGCCGCTGCACCTGGGCGGCGAGGGCGACCTCGGCACGGTGAAACGGTACGAGGTAGATGGCGGTGATCGGCTCGCCGCCCTCGGGCGACGGCACCTTCTCCCGTACAACCCCCTCCGGATCCTCGGCCAGTTCCGCGAGGCACTCGATGACCAGCCCCGTATCGACCTGGAGCAGCTTGACCGCGTCGGCGATCAGCCGCTCCTCCGGGAGGAAACAGTGACCCTGGTCGGTGGATTGCGACAGCGCGTACTGCAGGCCGGCCTTGACCCGCTCCGGGCTGTCGTGCGGGATACCGACCGCCTGCGCGATCTTGTCGGCGGTGAGGAAGCCGATGCCCCAGACGTCTGCGGCCAGCCGGTAGGGCTGGTTCTTGACGACGGAGATCGACGCGTCCTCGTACTTCTTGTAGATACGGACGGCGATGGAGGTGGAGACGCCGACCCCCTGGAGGAAGACCATCACCTCCTTGATCGCCTTCTGTTCCTCCCAGGCGGCGGCGATCATCTTCGTCCGCTTCGGCCCGAGCCCGGGGACCTCGACGAGCCGCTTCGGCTGCTGCTCGATGATGTCGAGCGTGTCGACGCCGAAGTGGGTGGTGATCCGGTCGGCCATCACCGGGCCGATGCCCTTGATCAGTCCGGAGCCGAGATAGCGGCGGATGCCCTGGATCGTGGCGGGCAGCACGGTCGTGTAGTTCTCCACCGTGAACTGCTTGCCGTACTGGGAGTGCGACCCCCAGCGCCCCTCCATCCGCAGCGACTCCCCGACCTGCGCGCCGAGCAGCGAGCCGACGACGGTCAGCAGATCGTTGGCACCGCGCCCCGTGTCGACGCGGGCGACCGTGTACCCGTTCTCCTCGTTGGCGTAGGTGATCCGCTCCAGGACCCCTTCGAGGACGGCCATGTTGGACATGGACCGACGGTATCGGGCGCCACCGACACTCCACACGCGCAGTCACCGACTCCGGGCCCCTCCCTCGCCGCCGGTCGCGCGCCCAGGACTGGCTCCCCCGGCCGCCCCGAATGGGCCGACGGATTTTTATTACGCCCCGTTTCCATTCATTACACGTGGACGAATAGCAGGCTTTCTTCGTGTGGTGCGGGACCGATATACCCATGTCCGTTTTAGTCCGATTTGACTCTTCTGTCGTGTGATGTGGGTGATATGACGCGCATCACCATGATGCGACTTAGTAGGACAAAAAGCCCGCTCTGTGGCCTGTTTGCGGCAATTTTATCCACTGTTGCCCATCCCTGTACGTATTCCGATAGTAAGGAGGGTCATTGACCGGAAGTTTGAACTCGCTTAACAATTCTTGGCATCCCCACGGGAGAGGTAATTCCGATGCAGATCTCCGCGATGTCCAAGAAGTTCGCTCACATGACCCAGATCAAGAAGATCACGCTGGGCATGGTCACCGCCGGTACCGCGATCGCGGCCTGCACCGTCGCCGGTGCTCCGGCCGCCTCGGCCGCCACCCCCGCCCAGTCCACCGGCAACGTCAGCACCTGGATCAACCAGTCGCTGGAGATCATGCAGGCCAAGGGCATCCCGGGCTCCTACAACGGCATCTACCGCAACCTGATGCGCGAGTCGAGCGGCAACCCGAACGCCATCAACAACTGGGACTCCAACGCCGCCAAGGGCATCCCGTCCAAGGGCCTGCTCCAGGTCATCGACCCGACCTTCAAGACGTACCACGTCCCCGGCACCTCGTGGAACATCTACGACCCGGTCGCCAACATCACCGCCGCCTGCAACTACGCGGCCCACCGCTACGGCTCGATAGACAACGTCAACTCGGCCTACTGATCAGCCGGCGCCGAAGCCGGTCCTGACGGCTACCGAACCGGCCCGGTCCGGGCCGGCCGGTTGCAGGAGACGAACGGAACAGGCCCGGTAAAGCGAAATGGGGCCCGGTCGAAGACCGGGCCCCTCTCGCTTTCCCCCACCCTCATCAGGGCTTCCCGATCCCCCCGGATCCCTCCCCGGAAGCGCCCGACGCAAGATACGACCGGGCAGGCCACCAAAGGGTTGCACGCCTTTGCGATCTCTTTGCCCGACCGCCTCGCACCCGCTCTCAGCAGGCGTGCTCGACGTACCGGGCCGCGACCTCCGCGAGAACTTCGGCGCCGTCCCGCGCCCACAGGCCCTCGTTGAAGATCTCCACCTCGATCGGACCGGTGAAGCCGGTGGCCTCGACCATCTCGCGGAATGCGCGGAAGTCGACGCTTCCGTCGCCGAGTTGACCCCGTCCGACCAGTACGCCCGCCGGGAGCGGGGTGATCCAGTCCGCCAGCTGGAACGAGTGGATACGGCCGTCCGCACCGGCCCGGGCGATCTGTGCGGCTGCCTGGTCGTCCCACCAGATGTGGTACGTGTCGACGACCACGCCTACCTGCTCCGCCGGAAAGCGCTCGGCGATGTCCAGGGCCTGGGACAGGGTGGAGACGACGCAACGGTCCGAGGCGAACATCGGGTGCAGCGGTTCGATCGCCAGGCGGACGCCTTGCTCCTGTGCGTACGGGCCCAGCTCGGCGAGCGCTTCCGCGATGCGTTCGCGGGCGCCGTGGAGGTCGCGGCTGCCTGCCGGGAGGCCGCCGGAGACCAGGACCAGGGTGTCGGTGGACAGGGACGCAGCCTCGTCGATCGCGGCGCGGTTGTCGTCCAGGGCGCGGGCCCGTTCGGCCGGGTCGAGTGCGGTGAAGAAGCCGCCCCTGCAGAGGCTGGTGACGGAGATCCCGGCGTCGGCGAGGAGTTGGGCGGTGCGCCCGACTCCGTACTCCTGGACAGGGGCCCGCCACAGCCCGACCTTGTCGATGCCCGCCTTGACGCAGCCCTCGGTGAGCTCGGGCAGCGACCACTGCTTGACGGTCTCCTGGTTGATGCTCAGACGCGACAGGTCCGTCACCGGACACCTCCGTTGACCGTGAGCAGGGCGCGCATCCGGGATTCGGCCAACTCCGGGTCGGGGAACAGGCCCAGCCGGTCGGCAAGTTCGTACGCCTTCGTCAGGTGCGGCAGCGAGCGGGCGGACTGGAGGCCGCCCACCATCGTGAAGTGGTCCTGGTGGCCGGCCAGCCAGGCGAGGAAGACCACGCCCGTCTTGTAGAAGCGGGTGGGCGTCCGGAACAGGTGCCGGGACAACTCGACCGTCGGGTCGAGGAGTTCACGAAAGCCCTGGACGTCCCCGGTGTCCAGGACGCGCACCGCGTGGGCGGCCAGCGGACCGAGCGGGTCGAAGATGCCGAGCAGCGCGTGGCTGAAGCCGCGGTCGTCGCCCGCGATCAGCTCGGGGTAGTTGAAGTCGTCGCCGGTGTAGCAGCGCACCCCGCTGGGAAGGCGGCGGCGTACGTCGATCTCGCGCTCGGCGTCGAGGAGCGAGATCTTGATGCCGTCGACCTTGTCCGGGTGTTCCGCGATGACCTTCAGGAACGTGTCGGTGGCGGCGTCGAGGTCCGTCGAACCCCAGTAGCCCTCCAGAGCCGGGTCGAACATCGGGCCGAGCCAGTGCAGGACGACCGGCTCCGAGGCCTGGCGCAGCAGGTGTGCGTACGTTTCCAGGTAGTCCTCGGGGCCGTTCGCCGCGGCGGCGAGGGCGCGGGACGCCATCAGGATGGCCTGGGCTCCGCTCTCCTCGACCAGGGCGAGCTGTTCCTCGTACGCGGCCTTCACCTCGGCGAGCGTGGCCGGGCCTACGGGGAGCTGGTCGGTGCCGACGCCGCAGGCGATCCGGCCGCCGACCGTCTTCGCCTCGGCGGCGGAGCGGCGGATCAGCTCGGCGGCGCCCGCCCAGTCCAGGCCCATGCCGCGCTGGGCCGTGTCCATGGCTTCGGCAACCCCGAGACCGTGCGACCAAAGGTGGCGACGGAAGGCGAGGGTGGCGTCCCAGTCGACGGCAGCGGGGCCGTCGGGGCTGACGTCGGCGTACGGGTCGGCGACGACATGCGCGGCGGAGAAGACCGTACGGGAGGCGAGCGGTGACCCGCCCGGGGCGAGGTCGAGCGGGGTGGTGCGGGGTTCGTACGGGCCCTGCGGGAGGTCGATCGTCACAGCGTCAGCTCCGGTACGTCGAGGCGCCGGCCCTCGGCGGAGGACTTGAGCCCGAGCTCGGCGAGCTGCACGCCTCGGGCGCCGGCCATCAGGTCCCAGGTGTACGGCTCGTCGAGCACGATGTGGCGCAGGAAGAGCTCCCACTGGGCCTTGAAGCCGTTGTCGAAGACGGCGTTGTCGGGGACTTCCTGCCACTGGTCGCGGAACGACTCGGTGACCGGGAGATCGGGGTTCCAGACCGGCTTGGGGGTGGCCGAGCGGTGCTGGACACGGCAGTTGCGAAGCCCGGCGACGGCGGAGCCGTGGGTTCCGTCGACCTGGAACTCGACGAGCTCGTCGCGGTTGACGCGCACGGCCCAGGAGGAGTTGATCTGGGCGACGGCACCGCTCGCCAGCTGGAAGATGCCGTAGGCGGCGTCGTCGGCGGTGGCGGCGTACGGCTTCCCCTGCTCGTCCCAGCGCTGCGGGATGTGCGTCTGGACGTGCGCCTGGACGGTCTTGACCTGCCCGAACAGCTCGTGGAGTACGTACTCCCAGTGCGGGAACATGTCGACGACGATGCCGCCGCCGTCCTCGGCCCGGTAGTTCCAGGACGGGCGCTGGGCCTCCTGCCAGTCGCCCTCGAAGACCCAGTAGCCGAACTCGCCGCGCACGGAGAGGATCTCGCCGAAGAAGCCGCCGTCGATGAGGCGCTTCAGCTTCAGCAGACCCGGCAGGAAGATCTTGTCCTGGACGACACCATGCTTTATCCCGGCGTCGCGGGCGAGGCGGGCCAGCTCCAGGGCGCCCCCGACGTCCGTCGCGGTGGGCTTCTCGGTGTAGATGTGCTTGCCCGCGGCGATCGCCTTCTTGATCGCGTCGACGCGGGCCGAGGTGACCTGGGCGTCGAAGTAGATCTCGATCGACTCGTCCGCGAGGACCGCGTCGACGTCGGTCGACCACTCGGTCAGACCGTGCCGGTCGGCGAGTTCCTCCAGCGCGTGGGCGCGGCGGCCGACGAGGACGGGTTCGGGCCACAGCACCTCGCCGTCGCCGAGGTCGAGGCCGCCCTGCTCGCGGATCGCGAGGATCGAGCGCACCAGGTGCTGCCGGTACCCCATGCGCCCCGTGACGCCGTTCATGGCGATGCGCACTGTCCTGCGTGTCACGAAGTTCCTCCATACAGCCGTAGCAAGCGCTTTCTATGCGGTATGACGCTAGCCTGCCGACAGCGGCCCGGACAAGAGGGCCCGGTCCAAAACCCTCGGAGGAAGCGATGACAGTCACCCTGGCGGATGTGGCGGCTCGCGCCCGGGTGTCGCCCGCCACCGTTTCCCGCGTGCTCAACGGCAACTACCCGGTCGCGGCGTCCACCCGGGAGCGGGTGCTGCGCGCCGTGGACGACCTCGACTACGTACTGAACGGACCGGCCAGCTCGCTCGCCGCCGCCACGTCCGACCTGGTCGGCATCCTGGTCAACGACATCGCCGACCCGTTCTTCGGAATCATGGCCGGGGCGGCGCAGACCGAGATCGGCGGGCCGGGCGACGGCTCCGGGCGGGCCGGGGGCGAGAAGCTCGCCGTCATCTGCAACACCGGCGGCTCCCCCGAACGCGAACTCACCTACCTCACCCTGCTCCAGCGCCAGCGCGCCGCAGCCGTCATCCTCACCGGCGGCGCCGTGGAGGACCCGGCGCACCAGGCCGCGATGAACGCGAAGCTGGCGAAACTCGCGGACGCGGGAACCCGGGTGGTGCTGTGCGGGCGGCCCCCGCTGCCGGAGGGCGAGGCGATCGTGGCGGCGCTCGCCTTCGACAACCAGGGCGGTGGCCGGCGCCTCACCGAGCATCTGCTCTCTCTCGGTCACCGGCGGATCGGCTATGTCGCGGGCCCCCTGGAGCGGACGACGACCCGGCACCGGCTGGAAGGTCACCGCGAGGCGATGCAGGATGCCGGGCTGGGTGGCGACGAGGAGCGCCTCACCGTGCACGGACCGTACGACCGCCGGTCCGGCTACGACGCGACGCTCGAACTCCTGCGCCGCGAACCGGAGGTGACGGCCATCGTCGCCGCCAACGACACGGTGGCCCTGGGCGCGAGCGCGGCGATCCGGGACCGCGGCTTCCGCATCCCCGAGGACATCTCCGTGGCAGGCTTCGACGACCTGCCGTTCTCGGTGGACGCGGTCCCGGCGCTGACGACCGTACGGCTGCCGCTGTTCGAGGCGGGGGCACGGGCGGGCCGGCTGGCGATGGGCAAGGAGACACCGCCGCCGGGGGGCATCGCGACGATCGCGGCGGAGCTGATGGTCCGGGGGTCGACGGCGCCGCCTCGGAAGTGACCCGGCCGGGTTCCGCCGCCGGGTCGGGGGTACCCGTACTGCGTGCCGTGGGCCGATGATGTGCGGGCCGCTGTCCGGTCCGTACGGCGCAGGGGCACGTACCGACGGAAGGAAAACGCACGTGAAGCTCGCTTTCTCGACCCTCGGAGTGCCGGGGATGCCGGTCTCCGACGTCATCCGGCTCGCCGTCGAGCACGGCTATCAGGGGGTGGAGCTGCGCGCCCACCCGGAGGAGCCGGTGCACCCGGGGCTCTCGCCGGCCGAACGCGCCGACGTGGCCGATGAGTTCAAGCGGGGCGGCGTCGAGATCCTGACCGTCGCCGGGTACGTCCGGGTCGCCGCCGAGGGGGACGACCAGCCGGTGCTGGACGAGCTCGCCGGCCTGGTGGAGCTGGCACGGGATCTCGGCGCGTCGAATGTCCGGGTCTTCCCCGGGGGTGGCGGGCTGGACCTGGACACGGCCGATGCGAACGCCGCCCGTCGGCTGGGCGCCGCCGCTCCGTACGCCGCCGATCTGGGCGTACGGATCCTCCTGGAGACCCATGACTCGCACCGGGCCGGGGCCGCCGTGGCCCGTGTCGTGGGGACGGTCGGACACCGGCAGGTCGGTGCGCTGTGGGACATCATGCACACCTGGCTGGCCGGCGAGGAGCCGGCCGCGAGCCATGCGGTTCTCGCTCCGCACCTGGGATACGTACAGGTGAAGGACATCGCGTCGGCGGACGATATGACTCCGCTGCCCCTCGGGGCCGGGGTGCTGCCGCTCCGGGCGTGCCTGGACACCCTGGACCCGGACAGCTGGGTCTGCTGGGAGTACGAGAAGCGCTGGCACCCAGGTGCGGCCGACCTGCCCGGGCTACTGAGCGCGGGACGCGACCATCTGCTGAGGCTGGGCGCGCCGAAGGAGTAGGTGCCCGGTTTCAGGCACCCGCCGGCTGCGGTTCCGCGGTCTCCGTCGTCGCGGGACGCGGCCGGCGCGTCCCCGCCAGAGATGTCAGCGCCACCCCGCCCACCAGCAGCGCCGCCGCGCACCACCGCAGCGGGCTCACCGACTCGTCGAGCAGCAGCGCCGCCGATGACATCCCGAAGACCGGCACGAGCAGGGTGAACGGCGCCACGGACGACGCCGGGTAGTGACGCAGCAGGAAGCCCCACGCCCCGAAGCCGAAGACCGTCGTGATCCAGGCGACGTACACGATGATGCCGACACCGCTCCAGTCCAGCGCGGCCAGCGCGTCGGCGTCACGGTCCCAGCCTTCGAAGAGGAGGGAGAGGCCGAGCAGCGGCAGTACGGGCACGGTCGAGACCCACACCATGAAGTTGAGGGAGTCCGGCGGGGCGGCCTTGCGGGTCAGGACGTTGGACACGCCCCAGCAGGCCGCCGCCGCGATCACCAGGACGAAGGCGAGCACGGGGCCGCTCGCGCCCTCGTCGACCGCCGCCACCCCGATGCCCGCGAGGGCCACCGCCATCCCCAGCACCCTGGCCCTGCCCGGTCGTTCGCCGAGCGCCAGCGCCGCGAACAGGGCCGTGAAGACCGCCTGGACCTGCAGCACCAGGGAGGAGAGCCCGGCGGGCATCCCCCGGTCCATGCCGATGAAGAGCAGCCCGAACTTCGCCACTCCGAGGACGAGTCCGACGCCCACGATCCACTTCCAGGCGACCTTGGGGCGTCCGACGAAGAACACCGCGGGCAGGGCGGCGACCAGGAAGCGCAGGGCGGAGAAGAGCAGCGGCGGGAAGTGCCCGAGACCGACCTCGATGACGACGAAGTTGACACCCCAGACGGCAGCCACCAGGGCGGCCAGGGCTATGTGAAGGGGACGCATGAACCGAGAATCACCTGCCCGGACCATGTAGCACCAGCGCGGATTTCTTCATGGTGGAATTGAGCATCGCTAATGAATCGGCAAGGTCCGGGAGGTTCCGGTGCTCGATCTGTCCCGACTGCGCGCCCTGCACGCCATCTCCGTCCACGGCTCCGTCGCGGGCGCCGCGGCAGCTCTCGGCTACACCCCGTCGGCGGTCTCCCAGCAGATCACCAAGCTGGAGCGGGAGACCCGCACGACACTGCTGGAACGGCGCGGTCGCGGTGTCGCGCTCACCGAGGAGGCACTCCATCTCGCCGCCACCGCCCAGCAGTTGCTGGCGATCGTGGAGCGTGCCGAGACGACGCTGGAGGAGCGTCGGGGGCTGCCCACCGGGCGGCTGTCGATCGGCGCCTTCGCCTCCGCGGCGCGCGGGCTGCTGCCCGGTGTGCTGACCGAGCTGGAGCGGGACCACCCTGCTCTGGACGTCCGGCTGACCGAGGTCGATCCGCATCTGTCCGTCGATCTGGTGGCCAAGGGCGTGATCGACCTGGCGGTCGCGCACGACTGGGACATCGCCCCGCTGCCTGCCCCGGAGGGCGTGGCGCAGGCGGTGATCGGCGACGACCGGTGCGATCTGCTGGTGCCCGAGGGCCACCGGCTCGCCGGGCGGGACGCGGTGCGGCGCGAGGAGCTGGCGAAGGAGCGGTGGATCTGCCAGCCGCCGGGGACGGTCTGCCACGACTGGCTCGTACGGACGCTGCGGGCGGCGGGTTACGAGCCGGACATCCGGCACCAGGCGGAGGAGAACCACACCCAGTTGGCACTGCTCGCCGCCGGTCTCGGCGTCGCGATGATCCCGCGGCTGGGGCGCGGGCCGCTGCCGGCCGGGGTGGTGGCGGTGCGGCTCGATCCCGTGCCGGTGCGGAGGCTGTACGCGGTGTGGCGCACGGAGGCGGCTCGGCGGCCGGCGATCACGGCGGCGGTGACGGCCCTTCAGGGGCGGGGAGCGAGGGTGGGGCTGGTGTAGGGGTCGGGCCTGTGCGGGGGTGCGGGTGAAAGGGGCGCGGGGGAAAGGGGCGCGGGGGAAAGGAGTGCGCGGGATGCGGCCCGCGCCTGTCCTCGTTCGCCGGATGGGCCCAGTTCGGGCTGTCCTCTTGACCGGTAGTTACTTTCTGGATATCCGTGACCATTGGAAGTTTCTTTCACCATCCCCTCGTCACCGAGAACGGCCGAAGGAGCTCACGTGCACCACCGCACCTCCAGACGCACCCTCCTCACCGCCACCGCCGCGACTGTCGCAGCGGCCGCGACCGGCGCGGTCTCCGCCCCCGGCGCCGCCGCCTCCGTTTCCTCCTCCGCCTCCACCACCGAGCGCCTCAAGCAGCTCATCTCCAGGATGAGCCTGGAGGAGAAGGTCGGCCAGCTCTTCGTGATGCGGGTGTACGGGCACTCCGCCACCGAACCCGACCAGGCCGACATCGACGCCAACCTGGCCGAGATCGGGGTCCGTACCGCCGCCGAGTTGATCGCCAAGTACCACGTCGGCGGCATCATCTACTTCGCCTGGGCGCACAACACCCGTGACCCGCACCAGATCGCCGACCTCTCCAACGGCATCCAGCGCGCCGGTCTCGCCGGCCCCACTCCCCTGCCGCTTCTCATCTCCACCGACCAGGAGCACGGCATCGTCTGCCGCGTCGGCGAGCCCGCCACGCTGATGCCGGGCGCGATGGCGCTGGGTGCGGGCGGTTCGTCCTCCGACGCCCGCCGGGCCGGGAAGATCGCAGGCACCGAGCTGGCCGCGATCGGCATCAACCAGAACTACGCCCCGGACGCCGATGTCAATGTCAACCCGGCCAACCCGGTCATCGGCGTACGCTCCTTCGGCGCCCATCCGCCCGCCGTGGCCGCGATGGTCGCCGCCCAGGTGAAGGGGTATCAGGCCGCCGGGATCGCCTCGACGGCCAAACACTTCCCCGGCCACGGTGACACGAACACCGACAGCCACACCGGCCTGCCGTACATCCACCACACCCGCGAGCAGTGGGCCGAGCTGGACTCCCCGCCGTTCCGGGCCGCGATCGCCGCCGGCATCGACGCGATCATGACCGCGCACATCGTCGTCCCCGCTCTCGACCCGGCCGAGGACCCGGCCACACTGTCCCGGCCGATCCTCACCGGCATCCTGCGCGAGGAGCTCGGTTACGACGGTGTCGTGGTCACGGACTCGCTCGGCATGGAGGGCGTACGGACGAAGTACGGCGACGAACGCGTGCCCGTCCTGGCCCTGCAGGCGGGCGTGGACCAGCTGCTGAACCCGCCGAACCTCGATGTCTCCTGGAACGCGCTCCTCGCGGCCGTGAAGAGCGGCGAGGTCAGTGAGGCCCGGATCGAGGAATCGATCCTGCGCATCCTGCGGCTGAAGACGAAGCTGGGGCTGTTCGACGACCCGTTCGTCACCCACCGCGGCGTGGACCGTGCCGTCGGCACCCGGGCGCACCTCGCCGCCGCCGACCGCATCGCCGAGCACACCACCACCCTGCTCACCAACAACGGTGCGGTGCTGCCGCTGTCCCGCCGCTCCCACAAGAACCTTCTGGTGGTCGGCGCCGATCCGGCCTCCCCGTCCGGCACCACAGGGCCGCCGACCACCACCCTCGCCACCGCCTTCGGTGAACTGGGTTACGCGGCGACCGCCCTGTCCACCGGCACCGCACCCTCCCAGGCGAAGATCGCCGAGGCGGTGGCGGCCGCGCAGGGCAAGGACGCGGTGATCGTGGGGACGTACAACGTCTCGGCGACCAATTCGCAGCGCACCCTGGTCGGCGCTCTCGTGGCGACCGGCGTTCCGGTGATCACGCTCGCGATCCGCAACCCGTACGACATCGCCCAACTGCCCGCCCACGCGGCGAGCCTGGCCGCCTACTCCTGGACGGATGTCGAACTGCGGGCGGCCGCCAGGGTGATCGCGGGTCGCGCCGAACCGCAGGGCAGGCTGCCGGTCCCGGTCCAGCGGGCGGGTGACCCGACGCAGGTGCTGTACCCGGTCGGCTACGGGCTGACGTACTGACGGAAGGGAGTGCGCACGTGCCGGGCCCGAACCGCGGCGGTTCGGGCCCGGCACTCATCACGTCGTGCCGGCCTGTTACGGCCGCAGCGCGGGGCCCTGCCTGCGCTCGCTCGTCACGTCCTTCTTGTCGAGGCGCGCGTCGTACGGAGCGAGCGGCTTCGCCTTCGCCGGGTCCGACTGCACGGCGGCCGGGGCGACGCCCGCCCAGCGCAGAATGGCCGCGGTGGCGTTCGCCTTCTCGTCGGCGGCGAGACCGGCCACATTGGAGCCGTGGTTGCCGCCCGCCACCGTGTAGACGTAGCTGTCACGGGCGCCCGCACCGAGGCGGAAGCGCTCCGCGCCCCACGGGTCGTTCTCCCCGTACACGTACAGCATGTGGTGGGCGTGGTGCTTCACCCAGCTGTCGACGTCACGCATCACCGACGGCTGGAACTTCATCGGGATGGAGCGCGGCACGAAGTTGCGCGGCGGCTGGTACCCGTACCGGCTGAGGTTGCCGAGCCACGGCTGCTCGATGTCCGGCGAGCCGAGCTGGGTGCCCGCCTGGTAGTAGTACGGCGTGTACGTGTTCAGGCCCTGGTCCACGTAGGCGGAGAAGCCGGAGATGCCGTCGATCGAGTCCCAGATCGCCTGGTCGGGGGCGGTCTTGGCGTCGGCCGGGATGGAATCGCAGTCGGCGAGCAGGCTGTACTGCCAGAACGCCCAGACGTAGTCCATGACGACGGCTTCGTACGCCTTGTCGAGCGAGCCGACGGTGTTGAAGGTGTAGCCGTTCTGGTCGGCGTACTCCTTGTACTTCTTCTCCAGCGGCTCGCGGCGTATCAGCGCCTCGCGCTGCACACCGTTCAGCCGGTCGCGGCACTCCTCGGTGCCGACGTTCCGGAAGAACCGGTCGTACGCCGAGTCCTCCTTGTTGACCACGTCGTTCGGCGCGACGTACGCGACGACGCCGTCCATGTCCTTGGGGTAGAAGCGCTCGAAGTACGTGGCGGTCATGCCGCCCTTCGAGCCACCGGTGGTCAGCCAGTTCTTGGAGTAGATCTGCTTCAGCGCGGTGAAGACGCGGTGCTGGTCGCTGGCGGCCTGCCAGATGTCGAGCTTCGACCAGTCGGCGGGTGCCGGACGGGACGGGGTGAAGAAGCGATACTCCAGCGAGACCTGGTTGCCGTCGATGATCCGGGTCGGCTCGGAGCGGCTGGGGTTCGTGGAGACGTTGTAGCCGCTGGTGTAGAAGACCGTCGGGCGGGACGTGTCCTTGTGCAGCAGGGTGATCCGCTGCTGGAACGTGCCCTTGGACGGATGCCGGTGGTCGATCGGCTGGGTGTAGTTGAGGACGAAGTAGCGGTAGCCCGCGTACGGCTTCTCCTCGATCAGACTCATTCCCGGGATGGCCAGGATGCGGTCCTTGATGTCCGTGCTCGTACCGCTGTCACTGCCCGCAGCGGCCTGGGCGGACTCCAACGCGGCCGGTTCAGCGGCGGTAGCCGCATCGACCGAGGCACCCGTCGCAGTCACGGTACCTATGAGCACCGCCAGCGACAGGAAACCTCTGAGCGCCTTGCGCATACACCCTCCCCTTGATTCACAACATTCGTCGTGAACCTAGCGGGGGCAACACCCGGCCCGCCAGACCCTGTTGTCCCGGCGTCAGGCAGGCGGCGTCAGCAGAGGATCCAGCCCGTGGAGCGCGATGTCCCGGAGACCGAGCCCGCGGCTCGTATGCATCGGTGCAGCGCGGGCACCGTCACCGGGCCTGCCTGCGTGGTGTATCTGCCGCTGTCGCCGACGGGCCGGGCACCGCGTGCCTGCAGCTGGACGGAGATCGGGCGGCGCTTGCCCGGCTTCTTGGCGACGGTGACTGCGCAGGCGTAGGCGCGGCTCCTGTAGACGCGCAGCTCGCCGGTCGCGAACTTCACCGTCTTCGCGGGCCGTCCGCCGCACGCCGACACGGCGTCGGCGCTGCTCGCCCCGGTACCGCCGAGGACCAGGCCGACGGCGCTCACCAGCGCCAGGACGAGCAGCTGCACCAGGGCCTGCCGCCCCCCGCCGCCGCTCCCCCTTGTTGCCCTTCCGGTTCCTCTGATCTCCAGCAGACCCATCACCCCAGCCACCCCATCCGCCCCATCGAACACACTCGCTCAAACGTGCCACATACGCGTACATGCGTACGACGCGAGAGGTCATCCGGAGGTTGCACCCGGCGAGCTACGCATCTCGCCTTCAAGGTCACCGCGGGCGACAGCGGCGCCGGACACACCTGGTCGAAGGTGCGGCTCACCCGGAGCGGCGGCAAGCACCCCACATACACCTGTCTGACGGTTCAGTCGGACCTGCGGACCGGCAAGATCTCAGGAATCCGCTGAGAACCGCCCCGGGTCAGACCCCCGCGGGCTCGTCCTCCCCGATGAAGGTCCGCCACAGCACGGCGTAATGCCCTTCCTCGGCGAGGAGTTCGTCGTGCGTGCCGTCCTCGACGACCCGGCCGTGGTCCATCACCACGACCCGGTCGGCGCGGGCGGCCGTGGTCAGCCGGTGGGCGACGACGAGGGTGGTGCGGCGGCCGGTGAGCCGGTCGGTCGCCTGGTTGACCAGGGCCTCGCTGGCGAGGTCCAGGGAGGCGGTCGCCTCGTCGAGCAGCAGGATGTCCGGGTCGACCAGTTCGGCGCGGGCGAGTGCGATCAGCTGGCGCTGGCCGGCCGAGAGGTTGCGGCCCCGCTCGGCGACCTCGTGCAGATAGCCGCCGTCCAGCGTGGCGATCATGTCGTGGGCACCGACCGCCCGGGCCGCGGCCTCCACCTGTGCATCGGTGGCGTCCGGCCGCCCGTAGGCGATGGCGTCGCGGACCGTACCCGCGAAGAGGTAGGCCTCCTGCGGTACGACGCCGAGCCGGTGCCGGTACGCGGTGAGGTCGAGGCGGCGCAGATCGGTGCCGTCCGCCGTGACCCGGCCGCCCGTCGGGTCGTAGAACCGGGCGACGAGCTTGACGAGGGTGGACTTCCCGGCGCCGGTCTCGCCGACGAACGCGACGGTCTGGCCGGCCGGGATCCGCAGGTCGATGCCGGTGAGGGCCTCTTCCTCGTCGTCGCCGGCGCCGTACGCGAAGGTCACGTTCTCGAACGCGATCTCGCCGCGCAGCGACAGCACGTCCAGCGGCTCCGCGGAGTCGGCGGTGGAGGTCGGCTCCCGGAGGAGTTCCTGGATGCGGCCGAGCGAGACGGTGGCCTGCTGGTAGCCGTCGAAGACCTGGGAGAGCTGCTGCACGGGCGCGAAGAACAGGTCGATGTAGAGCAGATACGCGACGAGCGCACCGGTGGTGAGGGTGCCGTTGTCGACCCGGCCCGCGCCCACGATCAGAACGGCGGCCGCGGCCACCGACGACAGCAGCTGCACGAACGGGAAGTAGACCGAGATCAGCCACTGGCCGCGTACCCGGGCCTCGCGGTAGTGGTCGCTGCGGTCGGCGAACCGTTCGGCGCCGTCCCGCTCGCGGCGGAACGCCTGCACGATCCGGAGCCCGGAGACGGACTCCTGGAGATCGGCGTTGACGACGCTGATCCGCTCACGGGCCAGTTCGTACGCCTTGACGCTCTTGCGGCGGAAGAAGAACGTACCGATGACCAGCACCGGAAGCGTCGCGAAGACGACGAGTGCAAGCTCCACGTCGAGGACGAGCAGCACGACCATGATGCCGAAGAACGTGACGACCGAGACGAAGGCCGTGACCAGACCGGTCTGCAGGAACGTGGACAGCGCGTCGATGTCCGTCGTCATCCGGGTCATGATGCGGCCGGTCAGCTCGCGCTCGTAGTAGTCGAGGCCGAGCCGCTGGAGCTGCGCGAAGATCTTCAGCCGCAGTGAGTAGAGCACCCGTTCGCCGGTGCGGCCCGTCATCCGGGTCTCGCCGATCTGCGCGGCCCACTGCGCCAGCACGACGAGCAGGGCGATCGCGGAGGCCGCCCAGACCGCGCCGAGCGCCATCTGCGTGACGCCCTGGTCGATGCCGTGCCGGATCAGCACCGGCAGGATCAGGCTCATGCCCGCGTCGACGGCGACGAGTGTCAGGCTCACCAGCAGGGGAAGGCCGAAGCCGTGCAGCAGCCGGCGCAGCCCGTACGACTCCTCGGCGCGCACGGCGCGCGCCTCGTCGATGTCCGGGATGTCGGTGGCCGGGGGCAGCGCCTCGACCTGGGCGAGCAGCTCGGGGGTGGCGGGCATGCCGGCGGCGCCGGTGTCACGCGGCTCCTCCTTGCGGACCCACAGCCCGGGGCTGATGCCGCGCTCGGCGTCGAAGTCGGCTTCCAGCTCCTCCTGGAGCGCCCGGTCGTCCTCGACGGCCGTGTCCGCCAGGACCGGCTGGTGGCCCGGGGAGGTGCCGCCCAGCTCGTCCGGGTCGGTGAGCAGACGCCGGTAGAGCGGGGAGCGGCGCTCCAGCTCCTCGTGCGTACCGATGTCAGCGAGGCGGCCCTCCTCCAGGACGGCGATCCGGTCGGCGAGGCCGAGGGTGGAGCGGCGGTGGGCGATCAGCAGGGTCGTGCGGCCCGCCATCACCTGCGCCAGGGCCTCGTGGATCTCGTGCTCGACGCGGGCGTCGACGGCCGAGGTGGCGTCGTCGAGGAGAAGCAGCCGGGGGTCGGTGAGGATCGCGCGGGCGAGCGCGACGCGCTGCCGCTGGCCGCCGGAGAGGGTCAGGCCGTGCTCGCCGACCTTGGTGTCGTAGCCGAGGGGCAGATCGGCGATGAAACGGTCCGCCTGGGCGGCGCGGGCGGCCTGCTCGATCTGGTCCTGGGTGGCGTCCGGGTGTCCGTACGCGATGTTGGCGCGGACCGTGTCGGAGAAGAGGAAGCTGTCTTCCGGTACGAGGCCGATAGCGGCCCGCAGCGAGTCCTGGGTGAGCTCGCGGACGTCGTGGCCGCCGACCAGGACGGCGCCGTGCGAAACGTCGTAGAAGCGGGGCAGCAGCAGGGAGACGGTGGACTTCCCGCTGCCGGAGGCACCGACGACGGCGACGGTCTCACCGGGCTCGATGGTCAGCGAGAACCCGTCGAGGACCGGCCGCTCGGGGTCGTACCCGAACCGCACGTCGTCGAACTCGACGCTCGCGGGGGCGTCCGCCGGGAGCTCCACCGTGCCGTCCTGCATGGTGGGCTCGGTGTCGATCAGTTCGAGTACGCGCTCCACACCGGCGCGGGCCTGCTGCCCGACCGTGAGCACCATGGCGAGCATCCGGACCGGCCCGACGAGCTGGGCGAGATAGGTGGAGAACGCCACGAACGTACCGAGGGTGATCTCGCCGCGGGTGGCGAGCCAGCCGCCGAGCGCCAGCATCGCGACCTGGCCGAGCGCGGGGACGGCCTGGAGGGCGGGGGTGTACCTGGCGTTCAGCCGGATGGTGCGCAGCCGCCCGGCGAACAGCTTCCGCCCGACCTCGCGCAGCTTGCCGGTCTCCTGCTCCTCCTGCCCGAACCCCTTGACGACCCGGACCCCGGAGACGGCCCCGTCGACGACTCCGGCGACTGCGGCGGCCTGGCCCTGGGCGTACCAGGTGGCGGGGAAGAGCCGGGAGCGGGAGCGGCGGGCGATGTACCAGAGGGCGGGGGCGACGGCGATCGCGACCAGTGTCAGCAGCGGGGAGAGCCACGCCATGATGACCAGGGAGATGAGGAAGAGCAGCACGTTCCCGATGGTCATCGGGAGCATGAACAGAAGCCCCTGGATCAGCTGAAGGTCGCTGGTGGCGCGCCCGACGACCTGCCCGGTGGACAGCTCGTCCTGCCGCTTCCCGTCGAGCCGGGTGAGCGTCCCGTACATCTCGGTACGCAGATCGTGCTGTACGTCGAGGGCGAGCCGGCCGCCGTAGTAGCGGCGGATGTACGTCGATATGTACACCAGCACGGCCGCGGCGATCAGGAGGCCGGTCCAGACTCCGAGGGAGCGGGTGTGGTTGCCGACGACATCGTCGATGATCACCTTGGTGATCAGCGGGACGAGTGCCAGCACGGCCATCCCGGCGAGCGACGAGCCGAGTGCCAGCAGCACATTGCGCCGGTAGCGCCATGCGTAGCCGCCCAGCCGCCGGGCCCAGCCCCGCCGCTCCGCGTCCGTGCCTGCGTCCGTCACCGGTGCCTCCCGTTCGACCTGATCTACCGGAAGGCACCAACGCGGTCAGCTGCGGATTTCATCCCGCCGTCACAAAGATGGTCCGTTCGGCCTACGCCCGGACCCGGATCCGCGAGGAACTACGGCTGCGGTGTGGCCGTCACCATCGGCACCGCAGAAGCCTCGGGCACTGCCGGAATCGCTTCCTGCGGCTTCGCCGGCGGGGCGATCGTCGTCTGCGCGGTGGCGGCCGGGTTCAGGTCCTTGTGGATGGCCCGGGCGACCGCCTGGATGGTGTTGATGCCGTCGTTCATCGTCTTGTTGTCCTGGGTGAGCACGGTGATCCCGTAGTCGTGCCCCTTCCCGGTGAACGCGCCGATGCTGTGCACCCGCCAGCCGTGCGTGGCGCGCGGCAGCCAGCCGTTCTTGACCTGGACGGTCACCCCGGACGGGGCACCGGCGGGCGTCCCCCAGCGCTGCGAGGAGATGACCTTGCGCATCAGGCCGAGCTCGTACGCGCGCGAGTTGTCACTGAGCACGGAGTTCTTCGCGGTCAGCAGGGACAGCAGTCGCAGCTCGTCCTGCGCGGTGATCTGGGTCAGTCCCCAGTAGCCCCCGGAGCCGGGCACGGTGTGCGTCATCCCCGCGGCCTTCAGGAACGCCTTCACCTTGGTGACGCCGAGCTGCTTCCACAGGCTGGTGGTCGCGTTGTTGTCGGACTTGGTGATCATGGCGGTGGCGAGGTTGACCTCGCGCTGCGTGAGGTAGCGGTTGTGCTTCTTGTTGTCCCAGAGCAGCGTCGCGAGGACGGTCGCCTTCACGACGCTCGCGGAGTCGTACTTGCTCGTGGACCGCATCGTGCACGACGTCTTGGTGGTCCGGTCGTAGAGCGCGATCGCCGTGGTCGACGAGCGCCCCTTGAGTGCGGCGGTGATGTCCTTCGACAGCTTGGCGGCGAGCCCCGCCTTGCCGGAGGTACAGCTCACCGTCGGAGTCGCGGCAGCGGCGGGCGTGGCTGCGAGGGCCACGGGTGCGAGCACGCCTGCGGCGAGCGTGACGGCGAGCGCGGAGTGTGCGCGGCGGTGAATACGAGGCCGGTCCGTCATGAGACGTCTCCCCCTGAGTGATCTGCGTGGTGCGCCCCCTGCACACCTGGCACACAGAAGACTCCTGAGCGGCCGAAAAGTTGTACGCGTCCGGCCCGGACGACGGGGTTGTGACGCGGGACACCGGCTTCGGGGCGAGCGGCACCGACTCGTCCGCGAGGTCGGTGAGGACCTCGCGGACGAGGGGAGGTTCCGGGTCCGTGTCCCGGGACCTCAGTGGGGTCGCGGCCTACAGATGCGTCGGCTCGAACATCCTGAGCAGTGCCGGGAGCACGACCACCGAAGGACCGGGCTCCGCGAAGGACTTCGCCAGGTCGTCGGCGAGCGTCTCCGGGGTCGTGCGGACCGCCGGTACGCCGAACGACTCGGCGAGGGCGACGAAGTCCGGCCGGGACAGTTCCGTCGCCGTGGCCTCGCCGAACGCACCCGTCATGTACTCGCGCAGGATGCCGTAGCCGCCGTCGTCGATGATCAACCAGGTGACCGGCAGGTCGTACTGACGGGCCGTGGCCAGTTCCGCGATCGAGTACATCGCGCCGCCGTCGCCGGAGACCGCCAGGACCGGCTTCGTACGGTCCGCCGCCGCCGCGCCGAGCGCGGCCGGGAAGCCGTAGCCGAGACCGCCCGCGCCCTGCGCCGAGTGCATGGTGTTGGGGTGGCGGGCGTCGAAGGCGGACCAGGCCCAGTAGGCGAGGATCGTCATGTCCCAGAAGCTCGGGGACGTGTCGGGCAGCGCTTCGCGCACCGAGGCGATGAGCTGCTGTTCCAGGGTGAGGTCCTGGCCGGCGATCCGTTCGCGTACCGCTTCGAGCACCGTACGGACGCGTTCCGCGGCCGACGGGTCCTCGCGGCGGTCGACCGCTTCGAGGAGGTCGGTGAGGGCCTCGCGGGCGTCGGCGTGGATGCCGAGCGCGGGGTGGTTGGACTCCAGCTTCCCGGCGTCCGCCTCGATCTGGATGACCCGGCCGCGCGGGCTGAACGTGTGGTAGTTCGAGGAGAGTTCGCCCAGTCCGGAGCCGATGACCAGCAGGACGTCCGCCGCTTCGAGGAAGTCCGTCGTGTGACGGTCCTCCAGCCAGGACTGGAGCGAGAGCGGGTGCTCCCAGGGAAAGGCGCCCTTGCCGCCGAACGTGGTGACGACCGGGGCGTCGATCTTCTCCGCGAGAGCGAGCAGCTTGCCGGACGCGTCGGAGCGTACGACTCCGCCGCCCGCGATGATCGCCGGCCGTTCGGCGTTCGCCAGCAGGTGGGCCGCCACGGCGGTCAGCTCGGGGCGGGCGTGGAGCGGCCTCGGCGTGGCGTCCATGGCGGTGACCGCCGGCAGGGTGGTCTCGGCCAGGAGCACGTCCTGCGGGATCTCGATCCAGACCGGGCCGTGCGGGGCCGTCAGCGCGGACTCCCAGGCGGCGGCGATCGCGGACGGGATCTGCGACGCCGTACGGACCGTGTGGACGGACTTCACGACGTCGCGGAACGACGCCTTCTGGTCCCGGAGTTCATGCAGGTAACCGTGGCGCCCGCCGCCCAGGCCCGCGGTCGGGATCTGGCTGGAGATGGCAAGCACGGGCGCCGAGGCGGCCGCCGCCTCCTGGAGTGCGGCGAGGGAGGTGAGGGCCCCCGGGCCGGTGGAGAGCAGCAGAGGGGCGACTTCCCCGGTGATCCGGCCGTACGCGTCGGCGGCGAAGCCCGCGTTGTTCTCGACGCGCAGGCCGACGTACGAGAGGGACGAGCGGCGCAGCGCGTCGAACATGCCGAGCGCGTGCTGGCCGGGCAGGCCGAAGACGGTGGTCGCGCCGAGGCCCTGGAGGGTCTCGACGACGAGGTCGCCGCCGTTGCGTCCGGCCGACGGGTTCAGCGCGGCCGCGATCTGCTCGGGGGTGAGCTGCGGGCGCTCGTCGTGGTGGTCGTGGGTCACTTGCCCTCGGCCCCCTTCGCCGCCGCGATCTGACGGGACATGATCGTCGTGAGTTCGTACGCCGTGTGCGAGGCGGCGACGGAGGTGATCTCGGCGTGGTCGTACGCGGGGGCGACCTCGACCAGGTCGGCGGAGACCAGGTTGCAGGAGGACAGGCCGCGGACGATCTCGAGGAGCTCGCGGGAGGTGAGACCGCCGGCCTCGGGGGTGCCGGTGCCGGGCGCGTGCGCCGGGTCCAGCACGTCGATGTCGATGGAGATGTACAGCGGGCGGTCGCCGATGCGCTGGCGCAGCTGGTCGGCGATCTCGTCGACACCGCGGCGCATGACGTCGGCGGAGGTGACGATGCCGAAGCCCATCTTGGCGTCGTCGTCGAGGTCCTGCTTGCCGTACAGCGGGCCGCGCGTGCCGACGTGGGAGAGCGCGGACGTGTCGAGGATGCCCTCCTCGACGGCCCGGCGGAACGGCGTGCCGTGGGTGTACTCGGCGCCGAAGTAGGTGTCCCACGTGTCGAGGTGGGCGTCGAAGTGGAGCAGGGCGACGGGGCCGTGCTTCTTCGCGACGGAGCGAAGGAGGGGCAGCGCGATGGTGTGGTCGCCGCCGAGCGTCATCATGCGGGCGCCGGTACCGAGCAGATCGTCGGCCGCGGCCTCGATCGTCTCGACGGCCTCGTTGATGTTGAACGGGTTGGCGGCGATGTCACCGGCGTCGGCGACCTGCGCGAGGGCGAACGGCGAGGCGTCCTGCGCCGGGTTGTACGGGCGCAGCAGGCGCGACGCCTCACGGATGGCGTTGCCGCCGAAGCGGGCACCGGGGCGGTACGAGACACCCGTGTCGAAGGGCACGCCGACGACGGCGACATCGGCGGTGCCGACCTCGTCGAGGCGGGGCAGCCGCGCGAACGTCGCTGGCCCGGCGTACCGCGGGACGCGGGAGGAGTCGATGGGGCCGCGCGGCGTTTCGTTGCTGCTCATGGGGAGTGCCTTTCTTCTGATGACGCGGGGTGGTGCGGGTACAACGGGTTGTGTCCCCAATCGCCGGACGGGCTCGGATTGCCTGCCCGGCGATTGAGGACGACAGGGCCAGGATCGAGCCCGTCGAGGGGACACCTCCCATGCCCTTGAGGCGATGGGGGATGTTGAGGACAAGTGGTCAGACGGTCACGGATTCCGGGGCCGTCTCGTCCGAGTCGGCACCCTTCCCCGCCAGCCGCTCGCGCCAGGCGACCAGCACCGCCGCATCGGTCGGCTTCGTCGCCAGGGAGACGATCACGTACACCGCGAGCGAGGCCAGCAGCCCGTAGTAGACCGGCTCGTTGGCGAGGATTCCGTAGGTCGCCATCAGGCCGATCACGGCGACGCCGCCCACCGAGACCGCGGCCAGCGCACCGGCCGCCGTGCCCCGGCGCCACAGCAGACCGCCGAGGATCGGCACCAGCAGACCGCCGACGAGCAGGTTGTACGCGACGGTCAGCGCTTCCACCACATTATTGAGCGCGATGGCGATGACGATGACGGCCACACCCATGATGAGGATGAAGACCCGGTTGCCCTTCACCTCGTCGTGCTCGTCGCCCCGGCCGCGCGACACCACGCCCCGCAGCTTCGACCAGATGTCGTTGTTGGCGACGGTGGCGCAGGCGATCAGCGCACCGGACGACGTCGACATCACCGCGGCGAGTGCGGCGGCCAGCACCAGCCCTCGCACACCCACCGGCAGTTCGTCCTTGACGATGGTCGCGAAGGCGGAGTCCGCGCTGGGCAGCTTCGGGTACATCACCTTGGCCGCGGTGCCGATGACGGCTCCGGCGAGCGCGTAGACCAGGCAGTACGTACCGGCGACGGTACCGCCCCAGCGCGCGGTGCGGTCGGTGCGTGCGGTGAACACGCGCTGCCAGATGTCCTGACCGATCAGCATGCCGAAGGTGTAGATCAGCACGTAGGTGAAGATCGTCTCGCCGCCGATGCCCAGCGGGTCGAAGTACTCGGTGGGCAGCTTCGCCTTCATCTCGCTGAAGCCGCCGGCCTTGATGACCGCGATCGGCAGGAGCAGGAGCAGCACACCGATCGTCTTGACGACGAACTGCACCATGTCCGTGAGCGTGATCGACCACATGCCGCCGAGCGTCGAGTACGCGACGACGATGGCGCCGCCGAGGATGATCGCGACGGTCCGGTTCATGTCGAAGAGGACGTCGAAGATGGTGGCGTACGCGATGGTCGAGGTGACCGCGAGCATCAGCGTGTACGCCCACATCACGACGCCGGAGATGAGGCCGGCCCTACCGCCGTAGCGCAGGTCGAGCATCTCGGAGACGGTGTAGACCTTCAGCCGGGCGATGCGCGCCGAGAAGAAGATGGACAGGGCGAGCAGTCCGAGACCGATGGTGAAGACCATCCAGGCGCCGGAGAGCCCGTACTGGTAGCCGAGGCCGACGCCACCGATGGTGGACGCGCCGCCGAGGACGATCGCGGCCATGGTCCCGGAGTACATCCAGGGGCCGAGGCGGCGGCCCGCCACCAGGAATTCGCTCTTGGACTTGGCGCGGCGCATGCCCCACCAACCCATGGCGAGCATGCCGGCCAGATAGACGACGATCACCGCGTAGTCGACAGCCATGGGCTTCCTCCGTCTCAGTCACGTTGCGGGTCATTGCGGGATGTGTGGTTCGTGAAGACGGTAGGTGGCCCACAGGCGGCGCTGAAGTGTACGTTTTATCCAATCTCGCCGTAGCCAATGGATGGACCGTCCATGCCGGACACTCCCACCGGGCCCTCCGCCCCCACCGGATCCACCGTCCCCGCCGCTCCTTCCGGGTCCGCCGCTCCTTCCGGGTCCGCCGCCCCCTCCGGGTCGGCTCCCCCCACCCCGCCGATCCCGCTCGCCGAACTGCTCGCCCGCGAGGATCTCGGGCTGCGCCTGATCGCGGGCCCGGCCCACGTCGACCTGCTGTGGGTGCACACCTCGGAGATGGCCGACCCGTACCCGTATCTGCTCGGCGGTGAGCTGCTGCTGAGCGCCGGAGTGCTGCTCAAGGAGCCGGACACGTATGTCGCCCGGCTGGTGGAGGCCGGGGCGGCGGCGCTCGGCTTCGGGGTCACCCCGGTGCACGACGCGGTGCCGCAGGCGCTGATCGAGGCGTGCGACCGGCACGGGCTGCCACTGGTGGAGGTGCCGCCCGCGACGCCGTTCACAGCGATCGCGCGGGCGGTGTGGCGACTGATGGCGGAGGCCCGGCACCGGGAGCTGCGCCGGGTGACGCGCGCCCAGCAGGCACTGGCGACGGCCGCGGCCCGGCCGGACCCGGTGCCCGCGGTGCTGCACCAGCTTGCCGCGCAGCTGGCGGGCCGGGCGATGCTGCTCTCCGCGGCCGGCGAGGAGCTGCACGCGGCGGGCCGCCGCCCGGCCCCCGAGGTACGGGCGGCCCTGACCCGGCTGGCCCGCGTGGTCTCCCCCACCGCCGCCCCCGTCTCCCCGGCCCCGACGTCCGCGACCGACACCCTCGGCGACACGCATCTCTTCGCGTACGCGCTCGGCGGCGGGCAGGGGCTCGTCCTGGCGCTGGCGACGGGGCGGCGCGAGGCGGGCGACCACACGGTCACCGGGATCGCGGTCGTCCTCCTCTCCCTGCTGGCCGCCCCGCACCAGGGCGCCGACGCCGCGGGCCGGTCGGCGGGGCTCGTGCGGCTGCTGCTCGGCGCGGACCCGGTGGCCGTCGCCCCGCTGCTCGGCGGCGCCGAACTCTGGACGGTGGTGCACGCACGCCGCAGCGGCGGCGGCCCGGTCGACCCGCTCACCGCCGGGGCGCTGGGCGCCGCCCTCGGGTCGGCCCTGGTCGACGCGGGCCGGGGCGGCGACGCCGTCAAGGTCCTGGTCCCGGGCGGCGACCGGATCACTCCGCAGCCCGGCTGGACGCTCGGCACCTCCGCCCCGGCCCCCATCACGGCACTGGACCTCGCCGACGGTCAGGCGGCCCGCGCGCTGGGCCGCGCCGTGGCCACCCGTACCCCGCTGGCCCACCACCACACCGACACCGGCCGGGGCCTTGCCGCTCTCGTCCCGCGCGCCGAGGCGGAGGCGCACGCCCGCGCGCTGCTCGCTCCGCTCACCCCCACGCTCGCGGAGACGCTCCGCTGCTGGCTGAGCCTCCACGGCAGCTGGGACCGCACGGCCGCAGCCCTCCAGGTCCACCGCAACACGGTCCGCCAGCGCATCGCCCGCTGCGCGACGCTGCTGGACGCGGACCTGGACGACATGGACGTACGGACGGAGCTCTGGTTCGCACTGCGGCAGCCGTGAGGCCCCGCCGACCGGTCCGGCGGTGAGATCGCGGCCGGCCGGTCCGGCAGTGGGATCGGGGCCGGCCGGTCGTGCGTGAGCGCCGGCTGTGATGTGGGCGACCCCCGCCGGCCAACTCTGGACAGCCCCGGTGACTGCCGGGTAACTTTTGACCAGAGCTGAGCAAGCGCTTAGCCAGCCCTGGCCGAAGCTCACTCACCGCTGACCGAAGCTGACAGAGGAGGCACCCCCGTGCGCCGTACGGTATTCAACGAGGACCACGAGGCGTTCCGGGAGACCATCCGCGCCTTCATCGAGGCCGAGGTCGCGCCCGTCTACGACGAGTGGTTCGCCGCGGGCCAGGCGCCGCGCGACTTCTACGACAAGCTCGGTGAGCTGGGCATATTCGGCATCAACGTCCCCGAGGAGTTCGGCGGCGCGGGGCTGGACACGCACAAGTTCGAGGCTGTGCTCTACGAGGAGACCGCACGCGCGGGCGTCTCCTTCGGCGGCTCCGGCGTGCACGTGCTGCTCGCCCTGCCTTACATCAAGTTGCTCGCCTCCGACGAGCAGAAGAAGCGCTACCTGACGAAGTTCGTCACCGGCGAGGAGATGTGGGCGCTGGCGATGACCGAGCCGGGCACCGGCTCCGACGTCGCGGGCATGAAGACCACCGCCAAGCTCTCGGAGGACGGCACGCACTACGTCCTCAACGGCGCCAAGACCTTCATCACCGGTGGCGTGCACGCCGACCGCGTGATCGTGTGTGCCCGCACCTCCGCCCCGCGCGAGGACGACCGCCGCTTCGGCATCTCCCTCTTCGCCGTGGACACCAAGTCCGAGGGCTACTCCATCGGCCGCAAGCTCGACAAGCTCGGACTGCGCACCTCCGACACCGCCGAGCTGGCGTTCGTCGACGTGAAGGTGCCCGTCGAGGACCTCCTCGGCGAGGAGAACAAGGGCTTCTACTACCTCGGTCAGAACCTGCCGTCCGAGCGCTGGGGCATCGCCTTCGGTGCGTACGCGCAGGCCAAGGCCGCCGTCCGGTTCGCCCAGCAGTACGTGCAGGAGCGCACGGTCTTCGGCAAGCCGGTGGCCTCGTTCCAGAACACCAAGTTCGAGCTGGCCGCCTGCCAGGCCGAGGTCGACGCCGCCGAGGCCGTCGCCGACCGCGCCCTGGAGGCCCTGGACGCGGGAGAGCTCACGCCCGCCGAGGCCGCCTCCGCCAAGCTGTTCTGCACCGAGGTCGCGCACCGCGTCATCGACCGCTGCCTCCAGCTGCACGGCGGCTACGGCTACATGAACGAGTACCCGATCGCCCGCCTGTACGCGGACAACCGCGTCAACCGCATCTACGGCGGCACCAGCGAGGTCATGAAGTCGATCATCGCCAAGTCCATGGGTCTGTAGAGCGGTTACGTTCTTCTCCATGAGCTCAGCACTTGAATCCCTGCTCGATCTGCTCGACCTGGAGCAGATCGAGCGGGACATCTTCCGGGGCACGAGCCGTTCGGCGGTCGTGCCCCGGGTCTTCGGCGGCCAGGTCGCGGCCCAGGCACTCGTCGCCGCGGGCCGCACCGTCCCCGCGGACCGCACGGCCCACTCCTTGCACTCCTACTTCCTGCGGATGGGCGACCCGGGCGCACCGATCGTCTACAGCGTCGACCGGATCCGCGACGGCCGCTCCTTCACCACCCGCCGGGTGGTGGCCGTCCAGCACGGGCAGCCGATCTTCCACCTCTCGGCGTCCTTCCAGACGTACGAGGAGGGCCTGGAGCACCAGGCGGACATGCCGCCCGCTCCCGACCCGGAGACGCTGCCCACGGCTGAACAGATGCTCCCGCGGTACGCGGACGCGTTCACCGACCCGGGTGTCATGGACCGGCTGCTGGAGGCGCGGGCTGCGGTCGACCTGCGCTATGTCGACGCCCCGCCGTTCGCCAACGTCGGCACACCGCAGGAGCCCCGCTCCCAGGTGTGGTTCCGCACCAACGGCAAACTCGCGGACGACCCGCTGCTGCACGTCTGCATGGCCACGTACGTCTCCGACATGACGCTGCTCGACTCGGTGCTGCTCGCGCACGGGCGCGGCGGCTGGGCGGTCGGCGACGTGGTCGGCGCGAGCCTGGACCACGCGATGTGGTTCCACCGGCCGTTCCGGGCCGACGAATGGCTGCTGTACGACCAGGAGTCGCCGTCCGCGTCCGGCGGGCGCGGACTCGGTCAGGCCCGTATCTACACGCAGGACGGCCGGCTGGCGATCACCGTCATCCAGGAGGGCGTGGTCCGGGTCCCGCGGGACTGAACAGGCCACGGCCCGCCCCGTCATGGATACTCCCCACCATGAGCGCCGAGAACAGCATCGACAACAGCGCGCCTGGTGGGGAGTCCACGTTCACGGTCGTCGTCGCGGCGGTCGCCAACCTCGGTATCGCCGTGGCGAAGGCGGTCGCGGGGCTGATCAGCGGATCGAGCGCGATGCTCTCCGAGGCGGCGCACTCGGTCGCCGACACGGTCACCGAGGTCCTGCTGCTCACCGCGCTCAAGCGCAGCGAGAAGCCCGCCGACGAGGAACACCCGCTGGGCTACGGCCCGGAGCGCTACATCTGGGCGCTGCTCGCCTCGGTCGCCACGTTCGTCGGCGGCGCGGTGTTCGCCTTCTACGACGGCATCCACACCCTCGTCCAGGGCGAGGAACTCGGCGACCCGCTGATCTCGTACATCGTGCTGGCCGTGGCCTTCCTCCTGGAGGGCTTCTCCCTGCGCACGGGCCTGCGCCAGGTCCGCGGCGAGGCCGCCCGTCTGGGCGCACCCACCACCCACTACTTGCGCCACACCCCCGACACCGCGGTCAAGGCGGTCGTGATGGAGGACTCGGCGGCCCTGGCCGGCCTGGTCCTCGCCGCGGGCGGCCTGCTCGGCGGCCAGCTCTCCGGCTCCGGCGTCTGGGACGGCGTCGCGTCCCTCCTGATCGGCGCACTGCTGGTGTACGTGGCCTGGGTGCTGGGCCGGTCCAACGCCCAACTGCTGATCGGCCGCCCGGTGCCGAAGGCGATGCGGGCCGGGATCCGCGAGGAGCTTCTCTCCGTACCGCACATCATCGAGGTCCTGGAGCTCACCACCCTGATCCAGGGACCGACGGAAATCCTCGTCGCCGCGAAGATCGACTTCCGGGACGCGTCGACCGCGGCGCAGATCGAGTGGGCGTGCGAGGAGGCCGAGGAGCAGCTGCAGGAACGGTATCCGGCGATCCGCCGGGTGTATCTGGACCCGACGCCGGGGCTGGGGCTGGTCGTACGGCGCGGGGCCGCCGGCTCGGACCCGCCCGACGCCTGAGGGCGACGGGCGCTCAGATCAGCCCGGCCGCATCCAGCAGATAGTCCGTCATCGGGTCGTAGAACCGCGGGTCCAGGACATGGTCGTCCAACGGCACGACGACCTGAAGGGTGCCCTCCGCCTCCCCGAGGAAGAGCGCCGGGTCATTGCAGTCCGCGTACCCGACCGAGTCGAGCCCCCGCTGTCCGGCGCAACCCGCCCACCCGTGATCGGCGACGACCAGATCCGGCATCGGCCGCCCCTCGCGCTCCAGACCGTCCAGGACGGCCGCCATCGGCGCCGGGGAGTGCGTGTGCCACAGCGTCGCCCCGCGCTCCATCACGGCCACATCGGCGAACTGGAAGACCATGCCCTCGTCCGCCACCAGCCCGGACGGAATCCGCATGATCTCGCACCCGGCGGCCCGCAACGCATCCGCGGTCTGCCGGTGCACATCCAGCAGCCCACCCGGATGCCCGGTCGCGAACAGCACCCGCTCCGAGCCGGCAGCCGCCTTGCGCAGCCGGGCCGCCATCCGCTCCAGCGCGTCGACCGTCAGCTCCGGATCGATGGTGTCCTGTCCGTACCGGTGCTCCGGGTCGTCACTGACCCCACAGCGCTCGGCCATGACGGCGAGCACATCCTGCTCATCGGCCCACCGGTTGCCGAGCTCCAGACCCAGCCAGTAGTGGCGATCGCCGTTGGCGAGCCTGCGGTAGTGGGAGAGGTTGTTGTCACGGGGTGTGGCGACATCTCCGGCGATACGCGTACGGACGAGGTGTTCGACGAGAGCGGCACGGCTGGGTATCGGCATGAACCCATTGTGCCGTCAGGTGTGCGCAGCGTGCCGGGTGTCTTGCACGGCGGACGGCGGGGCACCCCCGCGGCTCCCGGGCCCCCGCGCTGCTACGGGCGCCGGGACACCCGGTCGGTGCTGACCGGGTCCCCGGCTTCCCGCAGATCCCGTACGAAGCGAAGGCCCGGGCGGCCGTCGAGCCGGATCTCACCGGTGGGTACGAATCCTGTACGGGCCAGCACCGCTCGCGACCCGGCGTTGTCGAGGGTCGTGACGGCCCGCAGCGTGGTCAGACCGTACTCCGCGGCGGCAAGGCCGCAGACCTCACGGACGGCGGCCGTGGCCAGCCCCTGCCCGGCGCTCTTCTCGGCGATCCGATAGCCGAGCTCGGCCGAACCGTCCGCCACATCGGCCAGGTTGACCCGCCCGTGCACCGCACCGCTGCCATCCACCAACAGATGGAAGAAGCGCTGCCCCGCAGCCTGTTCTGCGAGCAGATCGTGGTGCCGCACATCGAAGTGGGCGAAGTAGTCGTCACCACGATCGGAAATCGACGCGGCGAAGTAGTCCCGGTTCTCCTGCTCGAACGCAAGAAGGGCCGGGGCGTGGTCGAGGCGAAGGAGCTGCAATTCAGGCATGCGGCGATGCTGGTGATACGTCGGCTCGGACGTCGCCGTCCGTCGGCGTCCAACGACACGTGGGCCCTCCCGAACCTCGGGAGGGCCCACGTGTCCGTGCTTCTCCGATGTCATTGCGCTTCGGCGGGACCGTAGGGAGAGGACAGCCGGGGCGGAACTGTCAGCGATCACGCCTGGACCTGGTCACCCGTCCGCGAAGACCTCGCCGACGTCGGCGAGGACGCCGCTGCAGAGGGCCTCGCCCGCCCTCACCCTGCGGTCCGGCCTCGCCACGGACCGGCCGCCACGGATCGCCGGGCAACGCCACCGGCACCTTGCGTTCTGCCTGCGCCTGAATCTCGTAGTGCGCGTCGTGGGCGGTCACACGGAAAGCCTCGTCGTAAGAGGCCATGGCGGCGCGGACAGCTCCGCCGGCAAGACCGCGGCGGCGGACGAGGGATGCCAGCCAGGCGAAAAAGCCCATGATCGCGGCGAGCGCGCCGGTGACCACGAGGAACGGCAGGAGCTCACCCATGCAGCAGAGATTAGCGGCAGGTCCGCAGGAGTCGGCGTGCCTTACGCCTGCTCGCCCGCCGCCTCGAACGCCCCCCGCGCCAGCCGGTGCAGCAGTGCCGCCGTCGCCGTGCGACCTGGGAGGGCGCCGGGGCGGCCCAGGTGGGGGGTCGAGTTGAGCAGGCCGAAGACCGCGTGGACGGTGGCGCGGGCCTCGGTCTCGGGCAGGAGGGGGTAGCGGGCGCGGACCACTTCGACCCACAGTTCCACGTACTGCCGCTGGAGCCGGCGCACCCGCTTGCGGTCGGTGTCCCGGAGGCGGTCCAGCTCGCGGTCGTGCAGGGTGATCAGGGGGCGGTCGTCGAGGGCGAAGTCGATGTGGCCCTCGATGAGCGCGTCCAGCAGCGCCTCCGGGGAGCCGTCGCCGGAGGTCGCGTCCTCGGTGACCCGCAGCTGTCCGCCGGCCAGGAGGCGCTCGCTGATGCCGACCAGGAGTTCGGCGAGCATCGCGTCCTTGCCGGGGAAGTGGCGGTAGAGGCCGGGGCCGCTGATCCCCACGGCGGCGCCTATTTCGTCGACGCCCACGCCGTGGAAGCCGCGCTCGGCGAAGAGGCGGGCAGCCTCCTTGAGGATCTGCTCTCGGCGTGTCGGGGCGTCCGTCCTGGTGGTCATGGATTCGATTCTAGACAGTCGGGTTAGCGAGCGTTAACCTGAAGGAAACGTGTTAACGCTCATTAACCGAGTCGGCCGGACCGGCCGACCGGGCAAGGGGGCTCGACGGATGCAGCAGGCACCGGTACTGGCGAGTGCGGCGGATCCCGCGTCTCAGGGCTGGCTGGCCAATGAGGAGGCGCATCACGCGCTCGGCGACGAGCTGCGGGCGCGGCTTGCCGTGGCCAGGCTGGGCGGGGGTGAGAAGGCCCGCGCCCGGCATGTGGCGCGCGGCAAGCTGCTGCCCCGGGACCGGGTGGACGCGTTGCTGGACCCCGGGTCGCCCTTCCTGGAGCTGGCGCCGCTGGCGGCCGAGGGGCTGTACGGCGGAGCGGCCCCGGCGGCCGGAGTGATCGCCGGGATCGGGCGGGTCAGCGGCCGGGAGTGCGTGATCGTCGCCAATGACGCCACGGTCAAGGGCGGCACCTACTACCCCATGACGGTGAAGAAGCACCTGCGGGCCCAGGAAGTGGCGCTGGAGAACCGGCTGCCCTGTCTCTACCTGGTGGACTCGGGCGGGGCGTTTCTGCCGATGCAGGACGAGGTGTTCCCCGACCGGGAGCACTTCGGGCGGATCTTCTACAACCAGGCCCGGATGTCGGGGGCCGGGATTCCGCAGATCGCGGCCGTGCTGGGGTCCTGCACGGCCGGTGGGGCGTACGTCCCCGCGATGAGCGACGAGGCCGTGATCGTCCGGAACCAGGGGACGATCTTCCTCGGCGGGCCGCCGCTGGTGAAGGCCGCGACCGGTGAGGTGGTCACGGCGGAGGAGCTGGGCGGCGGCGAGGTCCACTCCCGTACGTCGGGCGTCACCGACCATCTCGCCGAGGACGACGCGCACGCGCTGCGGATCGTCCGGAACATCGTCTCGACGCTGCCCGCGCGTGCCGCCCTGCCCTGGTCCGTGGAGCCCGCGGAGGAGCCGAAGGTCGATCCCGCCGGGCTGTACGGGGTCGTGCCGGTCGACTCACGGACGCCGTACGACGTGCGGGAAGTGATCGCCCGGGTCGTCGACGGGTCACGGTTCGCCGAGTTCAAGGCGGAGTACGGGACGACGCTGATCACCGGCTTCGCCCGGATCCACGGACATCCGGTCGGCATCGTCGCCAACAACGGCATCCTGTTCTCCGAGTCCGCCCAGAAGGGTGCGCACTTCATCGAGCTGTGCGACCAGCGCGGCATCCCGCTCGTCTTCCTGCAGAACATCTCCGGGTTCATGGTGGGGCGCGACTACGAGGCCGGCGGCATCGCCAAGCACGGCGCCAAGATGGTCACAGCCGTCGCCTGCACCCGCGTGCCGAAGCTGACCGTCGTGGTCGGCGGGTCGTACGGGGCCGGGAACTACTCCATGTGCGGGCGGGCCTATTCACCGCGCTTCCTGTGGATGTGGCCCAACGCCAAGATCTCCGTCATGGGCGGTGAGCAGGCCGCGTCCGTCCTCGCGACGGTCAAGCGCGACCAGTTGGGCGACGACTGGAGCGCCGAGGACGAGGAAGCCTTCAAGGCGCCGATCCGCGAGCAGTACGAGACGCAGGGCAACGCGTACTACGCCACCGCCCGGCTCTGGGACGACGGTGTGATCGACCCCCTGGAGACCCGGCAGGTGCTGGGGCTCGCTCTGACCGCGTGTGCCAACGCCCCGCTGGGTGAGCCCGGCTTCGGCGTCTTCCGGATGTGAGGGAACAGATGACGATGTTCGACACCGTTCTTGTCGCCAACCGCGGCGAGATCGCGGTCCGGGTCATCCGGACCCTGCGCGACATGGGTGTGCGGTCCGTTGCCGTCTTCAGCGACGCGGACGCCGACGCCCGGCATGTACGGGAGGCCGATACGGCGGTACGGATCGGTCCCGCACCCGCCTCCGCGAGCTATCTGAACGTGCCCGCGCTGCTGGAGGCGGCCCGCCGCACCGGCGCGCAGGCCGTTCACCCCGGGTACGGTTTCCTCGCCGAGAACGCCGGGTTCGCGCAGGCCTGCGCGAACGCGGGGCTTGTCTTCATCGGGCCGCCCGCGTCGGCGATCTCGCTGATGGGCGACAAGATCCGGGCCAAGGAGACGGTGGCCGCGGCCGGGGTTCCGGTCGTGCCCGGGTCGTCCGGGAGCGGGCTCAGCGACGCCCAGTTGGCGGACGCGGCGCGCGGGATCGGGATGCCGGTGCTGCTGAAGCCGTCCGCAGGCGGCGGCGGCAAGGGCATGCGGCTGGTGCGTGACGAGGCGCTGCTGGCCGACGAGATCGCGGCCGCCCGCCGCGAGGCCCGTGGCTCGTTCGGGGACGACACCCTGCTCGTGGAGCGGTGGATCGACCGGCCGCGTCACATCGAGATCCAGGTCCTGGCCGACGAGCACGGGAATGTGGTGCACCTCGGCGAGCGCGAGTGTTCGCTGCAGCGCCGCCACCAGAAGATCATCGAGGAGGCGCCGTCCGTCCTGCTCGACGAGGAGACTCGGACGGCGATGGGCGAGGCGGCCGTCCAGGCGGCCCGCTCCTGCGGGTATGTGGGCGCGGGCACGGTGGAGTTCATCGTCCCGGGCAACGACCCGGCCTCGTACTACTTCATGGAGATGAACACCCGCCTCCAGGTCGAGCACCCGGTGACCGAGCTGATCACGGGGCTGGACCTGGTGGAGTGGCAGCTGCGGATCGCCTCCGGCGAGCAACTCCCCTACAGCCAGACGGACATCACGCTCACCGGGCATGCGATCGAGGCCCGGATCTGCGCCGAGGACCCGGCCCGCGGCTTTCTGCCCTCCGGCGGTACGGTGCTCTCCCTCCGCGAGCCGAACGGACCCGGCGTACGGACCGACTCGGGGCTCAGCGAGGGGGTCGAGGTCGGCAGTCTGTACGACCCGATGCTGTCGAAGGTCATCGTCCACGGTCCGGACCGCGAGACGGCGCTGCGGCGGCTGCGCGCGGCCCTGTCGGAGCTGGTGATCCTGGGCGTTCCGACGAACGCCGGGTTCCTGCGCAGGCTGCTCGCCCACCCGCAGGTGGTGGCGGGCGAGCTGGACACCGGACTGGTGGAGCGCGAGGTGGACGGGCTGGTGACGGACGGGGTTCCGGAGGAGGTGTACGCGGCAGCGGCGTTGCTGCGGCAGTCCTCCCCGGTGACCGCCTCCCCCGTGGACGCCTCCGGCTGGGTGGACCCGTTCTCGGTGGCGAGCGGCTGGCGGCTGGGCGGCACCCCGGCCCGGACCGTGCGCGACTTCCGGCTGCCGGGCCATGACCCGGTGCAGGTCTCACTGCGCGCCTGCCCGGCGGGCACCGAGCTGACGTTCGGCCATGTCGGGGAGGGCGCGCAGCCGCCGGAGCCCCCGACCGGCACCTGCGGCCCGCTGGCTCCGCTGCCCGGCGGCAGGGAAACGGCCAGAGTGATCGAGCTGTCGCCGCACCGCATCGTCCTCGAACTCGCCGGTGCCACCCACACGTTCACCCACGCCGCCTCCCCGGAGGGGACCTGGCTGGGCCGCGACGGCGACACCTGGCACGTCCAGGACCACGATCCCGTCGAGGCGTCGCTCACCGGAGCGGGCCGCTCCGGCGTCGACACGCTCGCCGCACCCATGCCCGGCACCGTCACCGTCGTGAAGGTGGCCGTCGGGGACGAGGTCGTCGCCGGGCAGAGCCTCCTCGTCGTGGAGGCGATGAAGATGGAACACGTCATCTCCGCCCCGCACGCCGGAACCGTCACCGAGCTCGACGTCACGGCCGGTTCCACCGTGGCCATGGACCAGGTACTGGCCGTGGTGGCGCCCGCGGCCGAACCCGGGGAGGACGCATGACCACCGCCCGCACCCTGCCCATGACGGTGCCCGCACCGGATCTGCCCGCCCGGGTGCGCATCCATGAGGTCGGCGCCCGCGACGGACTGCAGAACGAGAAGGCTGTCGTACCCACCGAGGTGAAGGCGGAGTTCATCCACCGCCTCGCCGCGGCCGGCCTGACCACCATCGAGGCGACCAGCTTCGTCCACCCCAAGTGGGTGCCCCAACTCGCCGATGCGGAGGACCTGTTCCCCCGTCTCGGTGACATCGAGGGGGTCGCACTCCCGGTACTCGTACCGAACGAGCGCGGGCTCGACCGGGCCGTCGCACTCGGCGCCCGCCGGATCGCCGTCTTCGGCTCGGCAACCGAGTCGTTCGCCGCCCGCAATCTCAACCGCACGGTCGACGAGTCACTCGCCATGTTCGAGCCGGTCGTCGCCCGCGCCAAGGCTGACAAGGTGCATGTCCGCGGCTATCTGTCGATGTGCTTCGGCGACCCGTGGGAGGGGCCCGTCCCCGTCCACCAGGTCGTCCGGGTCGCCAAGGCGCTGATGGACCTCGGCTGCGACGAGCTCTCCCTCGGCGACACCATCGGCGTCGCCACCCCCGGCCATGTGCAGGACCTGCTCTCCGAGCTGAACGAGGAGGGCGTGCACACCAACAGCATCGGAGTGCACTTCCACGACACGTACGGCCAGGCCCTCGCCAACACCCTCGCCGCGCTCCAGCACGGAGTGACCACCGTGGACGCCTCCGCGGGCGGCCTCGGCGGCTGCCCGTACGCGAAGAGCGCCACCGGAAATCTCGCCACCGAAGACCTCGTGTGGATGCTCCACGGCCTCGGCATCGAAACCGGGGTCGACCTCGACGCGCTCACCGCCACCAGCGTGTGGCTCGCCGAACAACTGGGCCGACCGAGCCCGTCCCGTACCGTCCGAGCCCTCTCCCACAAGGAGTGACCCCCGCCATGCCCCTGGACCACCGGCTGACCGCCGAGCACGAGGAACTGCGCCGCACCGTCGAGGAGTTCGCGCACGACGTGGTCGCCCCGAAGATCGGCGACTTCTACGAGCGCCATGAGTTCCCGTACGAGATCGCGCGTGAGATGGGACGGATGGGCCTGTTCGGGCTGCCGTTCCCGGAGGAGTACGGCGGCATGGGCGGCGACTATCTCGCCCTCGGGATCGCCCTGGAGGAGCTGGCCCGGGTCGACTCGTCCGTGGCGATCACCCTGGAGGCCGGGGTCTCGCTCGGCGCGATGCCGGTCTACCACTTCGGTACGGAGGAGCAGAAGCAGCAGTGGCTGCCCAGGCTCTGCTCGGGCGAGGCGCTCGGCGCGTTCGGGCTGACCGAGCCGGACTGCGGGTCCGACGCGGGCGGCACCCGGACGACGGCCGTGCTCGACGGGGACGAGTGGGTGATCAACGGCTCCAAGTGCTTCATCACCAACTCCGGTACGGACATCACCGCACTGGTCACGGTCACGGCGGTGACCGGCCGCAAGGAGAACGGCGCCCCGCTCATCTCGTCGATCATCGTGCCGTCCGGCACCCCGGGCTTCACGGTCGCCGCCCCGTACTCCAAGGTCGGCTGGAACGCCTCGGACACGCGCGAGCTGTCCTTCGCCGACGTGCGGGTCCCGGCGGCGAACCTGCTGGGTGAGGAGGGCCGCGGGTACGCGCAGTTCCTGCGGATCCTGGACGAGGGGCGCATCGCGATCTCCGCGCTGTCCACGGGTCTGGCGCAGGGCTGTGTGGACGAGTCGGTGAAGTACGCCAAGGAGCGGCACGCGTTCGGCCGGCCGATCGGCGCCAACCAGGCCATCCAGTTCAAGCTCGCGGACATGGAGATGCGGGCGCACATGGCCCGGATCGGCTGGCGGGACGCGGCGTCGAGGCTCGTGCACGGCGAACCGTTCAAGAAGGAGGCGGCGCTCGCCAAGCTGTACTCGTCGACGGTGGCGGTGGACAACGCGCGCGAGGCGACGCAGATCCACGGCGGCTACGGCTTCATGAACGAGTACCCGGTGGCACGGATGTGGCGCGACTCCAAGATCCTGGAGATCGGCGAGGGAACGAGCGAGGTGCAGCGGATGCTGATCGCGCGGGAGCTGGGGCTGCCGGCCTGAGGCGTGTCCGGGGCCCCCGGGGGCGGCTGCCGGATTCCTGCCGGCGGGCAATTCGTTCGACAGGGCCGGGGCCGCCCCGGCAGAGTCTGTTCATGGACCGTCGTCACTGGCCCCTCTACGGGCTCCGCATCCGCACGCCCCGCCTGGAACTTCGACTTCCGGACCTGGAGTTGCTCGACGACCTCTCGACGGTCGCCGCCGACGGGGTGCACGCTGCGGACAGCATGCCGTTCACCGTCCCCTGGACCGACAGCCCGCCCGCCGAGCGCGGCCGGGGCGTGTACCAGCACGTGCTGGGCACCGTCGCCAACTGGTCGGTGCGGAACTGGGTGCTGAGCCTCGCCGTGCTGCACGAGGGCAAGGTGGTCGGCCGGCAGGACCTGGGGGCGACCGACTTCGCGGTGACCGGTGAGGTCAATACCGGTTCGTGGCTGGGGCTGGCGTACCAGGGGCAGGGCATAGGCACCGAGATGCGGGCCGCCGTGCTGCATCTGGCGTTCGCCGGTCTCGGCGCCCGGACCGCGACCTCGTCGGCGATGCTCGACAACCCGCGTTCGCTGGGCGTCTCGCGTCGGCTCGGCTATCTGCCGGACGGGCTCGAGGTGGCCGCCCTGCGGGGCGCTCCCGTGACCCTGCAGCGGCTGCGGATCGACCGCGACCGCTGGGCGGAGTACCGGACCGTCGACGTGCGGATCGAGGGACTCGACGAGTGCCGGAGGGACTTCGGCGGATGACGCTCCTGGTACACACCTTCGTGCGGGGCAGGAGCGGCAGGCCGCACCTTCTCGACGATCCCCCGGACGGCAGCGTCATGGCCGGGTTCGAGAGCTGCCGGACCGATCTGTGGGGGTCGGAGCGGGTCCGGGCGCTAGGGGCCCGGTTCCTGCCCGAGCTCGCGTCCTGCGACCTGTACGTCGAGCCGGAGGACATCGAGGAGTTCCTCGACGAGTGCGCGCTGCTGCGCCGGTACGCGGCGGCACTCGACGCGCACTGCGGCTACCGCGAAGGCTATGTGGCCGAGCGCCTGGCCAACATCACCGCGGCGGCCCGGCGGGCCCAGGACGTGGGTGGCGGAGTTCTCGTCTGGTAGCCGGGCCGGCGGCCCATGGGCAGGGCACCTCTGGACAGTTGCTGAGGTTAGGCTAACCTATCTTCGAACTCGTCAGCGGGCGCCCACCGGCGCGTACGAAAGCAGACACACCCATGCCCAAGGTCCGGACCACCTCCCTCTCCCGTCGCGGCCTCCTGGCCGCCGGCGGCGCCGTCGGTCTCGGCGCCGTGCTCGCAGCCTGCGGCGACGAAAAGAAAGGCTCCGGCTCGGGTTCGAGCTCCGAGAAGTCCGGCCCGTGGACGTTCAAGGACGACCGCGGTCTGACCGCGAAGGCCAAGTCGACTCCGAAGAACATCGTCGCCTTCACCGGTGTCGCCGCCGCACTCCACGACTACGGCATCGAGGTCAAGGGCGTCTTCGGCCCGACGAAGACCAAGGACGGCAAGGCCGATGTGCAGGCCGGCGACCTCGACATCAGCAAGGTCGAGATCCTCGGCAACGTCTGGGGCGAATTCAACGTCGAGAAGTACGCGGCGCTCGGCCCGGAGCTGCTCGTCACCGCCATGTGGGAGAAGGACGCCCTCTGGTACGTGCCGGACGAGTCCAAGGACAAGATCCTCAAGCTGGCCCCGAGCGTCGCCCTGTGGGCCGCCCAGACCACCATCCCCAAGGCCATCCAGCGCCACGAGGACCTCGCCGCGTCCCTGGGCGCCGACGTCAAGGCCGCCAAGATCACCGCAGCCAAGGCCCGCTTCGAGAAGGCCGCGGCCCGGCTGCGCGCCGCCGCCAAGTCCAAGCCGAACATCAAGGTCGTGATCGGCTCGGCCAGCCAGGACCTCTTCTACGTCTCGCTCGCCAAGACGTCCGCGGACACCCTGTACTTCCAGGAACTGGGCGTGAAGTTCGTCGAGCCGAAGGTCAACGCCGCGGGCTTCTTCGAGGAGCTGAGCTGGGAGAACGTCGACAAGTACGACGCCGACATCATCATGATGGACAACCGCTCCTCGGCCCTGCAGCCCGACGCCCTGACGTCCAAGCCGACCTGGGCCCAGCTGCCCGCCGTGAAGGCCGGTCAGGTCATCCCCCGTACCACCGAGCCGATCTACTCGTACGACAAGTGCGCGCCGATCCTTGAGGACCTCGCGAAGGCCATCGAGGGCGCCAAGAAGGCCGGCTGACGCACCGGAAGCGCTCCGGAGCCATTCCGGAACCGCTCATCGCAGCAACGCAGTACCGGCCCGGCCCGGCCGGGAAGATCCCGGCCGGGCCGGGCCGGGCCGCGTCACCGACGCTTCCCGGTTCCTGGAAGGAGCCCTCGCATGACGACCGCCGCCGCTCCCCCCATCGCCCCCTTCCGGTTCTTCGGCCTGACGGTCGTCCGGACCAGGCGGCTGGGGCCGTCCATGCTCCGGATCACCTTCGGCGGGCCGGGACTCGACGGCTTCGCCGCCGGGGGCCGGGATCAGAGTCTGTCGCTGTTCCTGCCGCACCCCGGCCAGCCGGAACCAGTCGTTCCGGTCGATGAGAACGGTGACTGGTTCGACGCCTGGCGGGCCCTGCCCGAGGATGTCCGGGCCGTCATGCGCTCGTACACGGTCCGCGCGCAGCGCCGCGACCCCGACGGTTCGACCGAAATCGATATCGACTTCGCGCTGCACGAGGACGGCGGCCCGGCCTGCCGCTGGGCCGCCGGCGCCGCCCCCGGCGATCTCCTCAAGGCGCTCGGACCGGCCGTCGAGGACAACACGGCCGTCCGCTTCCGGCCCCCTCAGGACACCGACTGGGTGCTGATCTGGGCCGACGAGACGGCGCTGCCCGCTGCGTCCTCGGCCCTGGAGTGGCTGCCGGCCGGCATGCGGGCCCGGGTCTGGCTGGAGGTCCAGCACACCGAGGACCGCCAGGCGCTCAACACCGCGGCCCGCGCCCGGATCAGCTGGCTCGTCCGGGACGAGGGCGCACCGTCCGCCGTGGACGCCGTGCGCGCCGCGGAACTGCCCGAGGGGACCGGGTACGTCTGGATCGCGGGCGAGTCGTCGACCGTACGGACGCTGCGCCGCCATCTCGTGCAGGAGCGTCAATTCGACCGCAGGCGCATCACGTTCGTCGGCTACTGGCGCCGCGGACTGAGCGAGGAGCAGCTGCGTGCGGAAGCGGCCACCGAGGACGCGTAAGGGCATGTAATTCGGACAACTTCTGCGTCCCACGGGGGGCGAGGGAACAACGCGACGTGAAGTTAGGTTAGGCTTACCTTACTTCGGCATCGCGCCTTCGCCCCCTCTTCTGTCCTGAGGGCCCGATGAAGTTCCCCGCATCCGGGAGGACCCCTTCATGCGTTCGCACCTGCTCAATGACACAACTGCGGAGCACTACCGTCGCTCCGTCACCGCAGGAGTCGAACGGGTCGCAGCCAAACTCGCCGCCACCGACCGGCCGTTCACCGGGATCTCCGTCGACGAGCTCTCCCCGGTCGTCGACGCGATCGATCTGGACCGGCCGCTGGGCGATGCGTCCGCCGCCCTCGACGAGCTCGACCGCGTCTATCTCCGTGACGCCGTCTACTTCCACCACCCCCGCTACCTGGGGCATCTCAACTGCCCCGTGGTGATCCCCGCCGTCCTCGGCGAGGCCGTGCTCTCGGCCGTCAACTCCTCGCTGGACACCTGGGACCAGAGCGCGGGCGGAACCCTCATCGAGCGCCGGCTGATCGACTGGACCGCGGCCCGCATCGGCCTCGGACCGGCCGCCGACGGCATCTTCACCAGCGGCGGCACACAGTCCAACCTGCAGGCCCTGCTGCTCGCCCGCGAAGAGGCCAAGTCCCGCCCGGAGCACTTCAACCGGCTGCGCATCTTCACCTCCGAGTGCAGCCACTTCAGCGTCCAGAAGTCGGCGAAACTCCTCGGCCTCGGATCGGACTCCGTCGTCTCCGTCCCCGTCGACCAGAACAAGCGCATGCAGACCATGGCCCTCGCCCGCGCGCTCGAGCAGTGCGTCGCCGAGGGAGCCGTCCCGATGGCGGTCGTCGCCACCGCGGGCACCACGGACTTCGGCTCCATCGACCCGCTGCCCGAGATCGCCGCGCTCTGCGAGCAGTTCTCCACCTGGATGCATGTCGACGCCGCGTACGGCTGCGGACTACTGGCCTCGCGCGAGCGCCGTCAGCTCCTCGACGGCATCGAGCACGCCGACTCGGTCACCGTGGACTACCACAAGTCCTTCTTCCAGCCCGTGAGTTCCTCGGCCGTGCTGGTCCGGGACCGGGCGACGCTGCGGCACGCCACGTACCACGCGGAGTACCTCAACCCGCAGCGGATGGCCGAGGAGCGCATCCCCAACCAGGTCGACAAGTCCCTGCAGACCACCCGCAGATTCGACGCCCTCAAGCTGTGGATGACCCTGCGTGTCATGGGCGCGGACGGCATCGGCGAACTCTTCGACGAGGTCTGCGACCTGGCCGCCGAGGGCTGGCGGCTGCTCACCGCCGACCCGCGCTTCGACGTCGTCGTCGAGCCGCAGCTGTCCACTCTGGTGTTCCGCTGCATCCCGGCCGCCGTCACCGCACCCGCCGAGATCGACCGGGCCAACCTCTACGCCCGCAAGGCGCTCTTCGCCTCCGGCGAGGCCGTCGTCGCCGGGACCAAGGTGGGCGGCCGCCAGTACCTCAAATTCACCCTGCTCAACCCCGAAACGACCGCGCGGGACATCGCCGCGGTCCTCGACCTGATCGCCGGCCACGCCGAGCAGTACCTGGGAGACTCCCTTGACCGCGCTGCCTGACCCCCACGACTTCATCGGGATCGGCCTCGGCCCGTTCAATCTCGGCCTCGCCTGCCTGACGGAGCCCATCGACGAACTCAGCGGTGTGTTCCTGGAGTCCAAGCCGGACTTCGAGTGGCACGCCGGAATGTTCCTCGAAGGCGCCCATCTCCAGACGCCGTTCATGTCGGACCTGGTGACGATGGCCGACCCCACCTCGCCGTACTCCTTCCTCAACTACCTGAAGGAACGCGGCCGGCTGTACTCCTTCTACATCCGGGAGAACTTCTACCCGCTGCGGACCGAGTACAACGACTACTGCCGGTGGGCCGCCGCCAAACTGAGCAGCGTCCGCTTCAACGAGACCGTCGAGTCCGTCACGTACGACGAGAGCACCGCCCTTTACACCGCGGCCACCGTCGACGGTGGTCTCTTCCGCGCCCGGCATCTGGTGCTCGGCACGGGGACTCCCGCGTACATTCCGGATGCCTGCCAGGACCTGGGCGGCGACTTCCTGCACAACTCCCGTTACCTGGACGGGAAAGCAGCCCTTCAGGCGAAGAAGTCCATCACCCTCGTCGGCAGCGGGCAGAGCGCGGCGGAGATCTACTACGACCTGCTCTCCGAGATCGATGTGCACGGCTACCGGCTGAACTGGGTGACACGTTCACCGCGGTTCTTCCCGCTGGAGTACACCAAGCTGACGCTGGAGATGACCTCCCCGGAGTACATCGACTACTTCCACGCGCTGCCCGAGCAGACCCGCTACGGACTGGAGTCCGGCCAGAAGGGCCTCTTCAAGGGCATCGACTCGGAGCTGATCGACGCGATCTTCGATCTGCTCTACCGGAAGAACCTGCCCGGCCCCGTCCCCACCCGGCTCCTGACCAACTCCGCTTTGAACAGTGCGAGCTACGAGGAGTCCAGCGGTACGTACACCCTCGCCCTGCGCCAGGAGGAGCAGGGCAAGGACTACACCCTCGACACCGAGGGCCTGATCCTCGCCACCGGCTACCGCTACACCCCGCCCGCCTTCCTGGAGCCGATCACCGACCGGCTGCGCCACGACAGCCGGGGCCGCTTCGACGTGGCCCGCAACTACTCCATCGACACCACCGGGCGCGGCGTCTTCCTGCAGAACGCGGGCACGCACACCCACTCGATCACCTCGCCCGACCTGGGCATGGGTGCCTACCGCAACGCGTACATCATCGGCGAACTGCTCGGCCGTGAGTACTACCCGGTCGAGAAGTCCATCGCCTTCCAGGAGTTCGCCGTATGACCACCGACCTCGGCACCTTCACGGTCCGCGCCCTCGACCCTCTCGCCGACGCCGAGGTGGTGCACGGCTGGGTCACCCACCCCAAGGCCTCCTTCTGGCTGATGGGCGGCGCCAGGCTCGAGGACGTCGAGCGGGAGTACATGGCGATCGCCGCCCACCCGCACCACGACGCGTTCATAGGACTGCGCAACGGTGAGCCCGCCTTCCTGATGGAGCGGTACGACCCCACCGAGGTGGAGCTCAAGGGCCTGTACGAGGCCGAGCCCGGCGACATCGGTATGCACTTCCTGGTAGCCCCGTCCGACACCCCGCTGCACGGCTTCACCCGCGCCGTGATCACCGCCGTGATGGAGACACTCTTCGCCGACCCGTCGGTACGCCGTGTCGTCGTCGAGCCGGACGTACGCAACAGCGCGGTGCACGCACTCAACAAGGCCGTCGGCTTCGAGGTTCTCCGGGAGATCGCCAAGCCGGAGAAGACCGCCCTGCTCAGCGCCTGCACCCGGGAGCAGTTCGAGGCCGCACGACGCGAAGGAGCCGCCCGATGACCACGACCACCGACGCCGTCGCGCACCTCACCCCCGCACACTGGGCCTCCGCCAACCGGCAGCTCATCCGCAAGGCCCTCGCCGAGTTCGCCCATGAGCGGCTGCTGACCCCCGAACCGCTCGGGGGCGACCGCTATGCCGTACACAGCGACGACACGGCGACCGAGTACCGCTTCACCGCCCGGCTCTTCGCGCTCGACCACTGGCGGGTCGACGCGGCCTCCGTCGCCCGCCACCGGCACGGCCAGGAACTCGCCCTGGACGCACTGGAGTTCTTCATCGAACTGCGCGAGACGCTCGGCCTCTCGGCGGAGATTCTGCCGGTCTACCTGGAGGAGATCTCCTCCACGCTGGCCGGAACCGCGTACAAACTGACCAAGGAGCCGGTGACCTCCGCCGAGCTCGTCGCCGCCGGTTTCCAGGCGATCGAGACGGGCATGACCGAGGGCCACCCCTGCTTCGTCGCCAACAACGGACGGCTCGGCTTCGGTGTCGACGAGTACCGCGCGTACGCCCCCGAGGCGGCGAGCGAGATCCGGCTGGTCTGGCTCGCCGCCCGCCGCGACCGCGCGACCTTCACCGCGGGCGCCGGTCTCGACTACCCCACGCTGATCGCCGGAGAACTGAGCGGGGAGACCCAGGCCCGGTTCGCGGCCACGATGACCGGCCTCGGTCTCGACCTCGACGACTACCTGCTGATCCCCGTCCACCCCTGGCAGTGGTGGAACAAGCTGGCCGTCACCTTCGCCGGAGAACTCGCCCAGCACCATCTGGTCTGCCTCGGGAAGGGCGACGACAGCTACCTCGCCCAGCAGTCGATCCGCACGTTCTTCAACACCAGCAACCCGGACAAGCACTACGTCAAAACGGCGCTGTCCGTCCTCAACATGGGCTTCATGCGCGGGCTCTCCGCCGCGTACATGGAAGCAACGCCCGCGATCAACGACTGGCTCGCCGGGCTGATAGAGCGCGACGAGGTGCTGCGCGCGGCGCGGTTCTCGATCATCCGGGAGCGGGCGGCCATCGGCTACCACCACCGGGCGTACGAGGCGGCCACCGCCAAGGGCTCCCCGTACCTGAAAATGCTCGCCGCGCTCTGGCGGGAGAGCCCGGTGCCGGGCCTGGCAGCCGGCGAACGGGTCGCGACCATGGCCTCGCTCGTCCACACCGACCACGAGGGCAACTCCGTCGCCGGCGCGCTGATCGCCGAATCGGGACTGGCACCCGCCACCTGGCTGCGGCGCTATCTGGACGCCTATCTGGTGCCGGTGCTGCACAGCTTCTACGCGTACGACCTGGCGTACATGCCGCACGGTGAGAACGTCATCCTGGTCGTCGAGGACGGGGTCGTCACCCGCACGGTGTTCAAGGACATCGCCGAGGAGATCGCGGTCATGGACCCGGACGCGGTGCTGCCGCCGCAGGTCGAGCGGATCCGCGCCGAGGTCCCCGACGACATGAAACTGCTGTCGGTGTTCACCGACGTCTTCGACTGCTTCTTCCGCTTCCTGGCTGCCGGGCTCGCCACCGAGTCGGTCCTCGACGAGGACACCTTCTGGCGGACGGTCGCCGAGTGCGTGTCCGGCTACCAGGAGTCGGTGCCGCAGCTCGCCGACAAGTTCAAGCAGTACGACATGTTCACCGACGAGTTCGCGCTGTCCTGCCTGAACCGGCTGCAGCTGCGCAACAACAAGCAGATGGTCGACCTCACGGACCCGTCGGGAGCACTGCAACTGATCGGCACCCTGAGGAACCCGATCGCGGGGTTCTAGATCGTGGCCCCGATCGCCGGACGAGCCCGAAGAATCGAGCCCGTCCGGTGATCATCGAGGACAGAGGCGTCAGCCGGACCGCCCGGTCACCTCACTTCGCGGGCCACGGCACCTGCGCCGACCGGTAGTAGTCGATCCCCAGCGCCGAGAACCTCGGGCCCTGAGCGGCCAGCCGCACCTTGTACGCGTCCCAGTCATGCGTGGACGCCGGCGACCAGCCCAGCTCCGCGACGCCCGGCAGCCGCGGGAACGCCATCTGCTCGATCTCGTCGCTGTTGGTCAGCGTCTCCGACCAGATCGGCGCCTCGACACCGAGGACGGAGCTCTCCGGGGCGCCCTCGAGATACGTGCCGGGGTTCCAGTCGTACGAACGCTGCACCTCGACATAGCCGGCCCAGGCCAGCCCCAGCGCGGTGTCCTTGTTGTACTTCATGTCGAGATAGAGCCGGTCCGCCGGGGACAGCACCAGCTTCGTGCCGTTCTTCGCGGCGTCCGCCACCTGCTTGCGCTCGGCGGCGCCCGTCTCGTCGTAACCCCAGTACTGGGCGACCGCCCCCGCGACCGGCGTGGCCCCGGTCAGCTGGTGCCAGCCGACCACGGTCTTGCCGTACTTGCCGACGATGGCCTGCGCCTTGTTCATGAACGCCACATAGTCGTCGTGGCTGGTGGAATGCGCCTCGTCGCCGCCGATGTGGAGGTACTTGCCGGGGGTGAGCGCGGCCAGCTCACGGACCACGTCGTTCACGAAGTCGTAGGTGATGGCCTTCGGCACGCACAGCGAGCTGAAACCGACGTTCGTGCCGGTGTAGAGCGGCGGCGCGACGCCGTTGCAGTTCAGCTCGGCGTACGAGGCGAGTGCCGCGTTCGTGTGGCCCGGCAGATCGATCTCCGGCACGACCTCCAGATAGCGCGAGGCCGCGTACCGGATGATCTCCCTGTAGTCGCTCTTCGTGTAGTAGCCGCCGGCTCCGCCGCCGACCTCCGTCTGCCCGCCGTACGTGGCGAGCCGCGGCCAGGAATCTATGGCGATGCGCCAGCCCTGGTCGTCGGAGAGATGCAGATGGAATTTGTTCATCTTGTAGAGGGCCAGCTGGTCGATGTAGCGCTTGACCTCGGTGACGGAGAAGAAGTGCCGGGAGACATCGAGCATCGCGCCGCGGTACGCATAGCGCGGCGCGTCCGTGACCGTGCCGCCCGCAACCTTCCAGGGGCCCGCCTGACGGCTTTTCTTCTCCACATCGGCCGGCAGCAGCTGACGCAGCGTCTGAACTCCGTGGAAGAGCCCTGCCGGGCGGCGCGCGGTGATGGTGACGGATCCGCGGCCGGACTTCAGCGTGTAGCCCTCCGCGCCCAGCTTGCTGTCGTGGGAGCCGAGCCGCAGCCGGATGCCGTCGCTGCCGCCGCTGCCGGTGACCGGCAGGGCGTACCCGGTGGAGGGGCGCAGCACGCCCGCCAGATACTCGCCGATCTTCCGGGCCTCGCTGGAGCCGTGGTCGATGCGGATCTTCGTTCCCGCGGTGATGACGTACGGGGATCCGCCCGCCCTCGCTTCGGCGGGGGCGGGCACGATCTGCCCGAGCGGACGGGGCGCGACGGAGGCGGCCGGGCCGATGCTCGCCGCCGCCGCTCCCGGAGCCGCGCCGGCACTGGAGATACCGGCCGCTGTGACGAGCAGCAGCGAGCCGAGAAGACGGGGAAGGGCGGTGCGCTGTGTCCTGTGCAGTCTCACAAGCCGGGTCCCTTTCGACGGGTTCACACCTGTGGATCTCCTGAGAAACGAACCATCACCATGCGTATCGTGCGGCCCACGCGTGGTCAAGGTGTAGACCACTTCCCCTTTTGTGGCCGACGGAATCTGACGTACAGCGGAAATCATCCGGTCGGGACGGGGCCCGCACCCCGAAGCAACTCTGAGCAATCTCTCGATGACGAGAAGTGATATCGAGCTCTCTCGACGCCACCTGGGGCGCCCCGGGGAGTGCGATTGCACTCACGCCTGCCCGAAATCGGGCAGAATTGTTGCGTACGGCCTTCATCCACCGCAATATCGACGAGTGCTCGAACGCCGTCCGTCGCATGACGACCTCATCGATCACCTGGTGCGCTCCACCTCGCTTCAGCGCGGGGAAGCAACCCGGGTGATCCTCGACGTGCTGGCGTACTTCGACGAGACGACCGACGACTTCGTGCGCCGCCGCCACCGGGAACTGCAGTCCGGCGGCCTGGTGAACGCGGAGATCTTCGAACGGATCGCGGCCGAGCTGCCGCACCGGGCGGTCGCGCCGCCGGAGCTGTCGCTCCGCCAGCTGCGCCGCATCGTCTACGGCTGAACAACGGGCACTCACAAGTACGTCGATGGAGGGGAAGAGACCATATGTGCGGAATCGTCGGATACATCGGGAAGCGTGACGTGGCTCCGCTGCTGCTGGAAGGTCTGCAGCGGCTCGAGTACCGGGGTTACGACTCCGCGGGCATCGTCATCACAGGCAAGGCGTCGGCCGGGAAGCCCGCCGCGCTGAAGATGGTCAAGGCGAAGGGCCGGGTCCGCGAGCTGGAGTCCCGTATCCCCAAGCGCTTCACCGGCACCACCGGTATCGCCCACACCCGCTGGGCCACCCACGGCGCCCCGAGCGACGAGAACGCGCACCCGCACCTGGACGCCGACCACAAGGTCGCCGTCGTCCACAACGGCATCATCGACAACGCCTCCGAGCTCCGTGCGAAGCTCGTCGCCGACGGCGTCGTCTTCCTCTCCGAGACCGACACCGAGGTACTGGTCCACCTGGTCGCCCGCGCGCAGGCGGACACCCTGGAGGAGAAGGTCCGCGAGGCCCTGCGCTCGATCGAGGGCACGTACGGCATCGCCGTCATGCACGCCGACTTCAACGACCGCATCGTCGTCGCCCGCAACGGCTCCCCGGTCGTCCTCGGCATCGGCGAGAAGGAGATGTTCGTCGCCTCCGACGTCGCCGCGCTGGTCACCCACACCCGCCAGGTCGTCACCCTCGACGACGGCGAGATGGCCACCCTCAAGGCCGACGACTTCCGTACGTACACCACCGAGGGCTCCAGCACGACGGCCACGCCGACCACCGTGGAGTGGGAGGCCGAGTCGTACGACATGGGCGGCCACGACACGTACATGCACAAGGAGATCTCCGAGCAGGCCGACGCCGTCGACCGGGTGCTGCGCGGCCGGATCGACGACCGTTTCTCCACCGTCCACCTGGGCGGTCTCAACCTGGACGCCCGCGAGGCGCGCGGGGTCCGCCGGATCAAGATCCTGGGCTGCGGCACCTCGTACCACGCAGGCCAGATCGGCGCCCAGCTGATCGAGGAGCTGGCCCGCATCCCCGCGGACGCCGAACCCGCCTCCGAGTTCCGCTACCGCAACCCGGTCGTCGACCCCGACACCCTGTACGTCGCGGTCTCCCAGTCCGGCGAGACCTACGACGTACTGGCCGCCGTCCAGGAGCTCAAGCGCAAGGGCGCCCGCGTCCTCGGCGTGGTCAACGTGGTCGGCTCGGCGATCGCCCGGGAGGCCGACGGCGGTACGTACGTCCACGCGGGCCCCGAGGTCTGCGTCGTCTCCACCAAGTGCTTCACCAATACGGTGGTCGCGTTCGCGCTGCTCGCCCTGCACCTCGGCCGGATCCGCGACCTGTCGGTCGCCGACGGCAAGCGGATCATCGAGGGTCTGCGCAGGCTGCCCGCCCAGATCACCGAGATCCTCGAGAACGAGGACGAGATCAAGAAGCTGGCCGCGGAGTACGCGGACGCCAAGTCGATGATGTTCATCGGCCGGGTGCGCGGCTACCCCGTCGCCCGTGAGGCCTCGCTGAAGCTCAAGGAGGTCTCGTACATCCACGCCGAGGCCTACCCGGCGTCCGAGCTGAAGCACGGCCCGCTGGCCCTGATCGAGCCCGCGATGCCGACGGTCGCGATCGTGCCGGACGACGAGCTGCTGGAGAAGAACCGCGCCGCGATGGAGGAGATCAAGGCCCGCAGCGGCCGGATCCTCGCGGTCGCCCACCAGGTGCAGGAGAAGGCCGACCACACCATCGTCGTACCGAAGAACGAGAACGAGCTGGACCCGATCCTGATGGGCATCCCGCTCCAGCTCTTCGCTTACCACACGGCGCTGGCCATGGGCCGCGACATCGACAAGCCGCGGAACCTCGCGAAGTCCGTCACGGTCGAGTAGCACGCGCGGCAGTACGCCGGACAGGGAGCGGCCCCGCACCACGCCACCACGGGTGCGGGGTCGCTCTCTCGCGTCGGCAGGGTCGCACCGGCCGACGGCTGCCTCAGCCGGTGGCCGTCACACCTCGGCCGGCAGCGCGCTTCGGGAGCACCGTCGGCCATTTGGCCAGCGCCGCCGTCGCCCCGTACCAGGCGGCGAGACCGGCAACCGCGGCGAGCCAGCCGCCGACCTTGCCGAGCCCGTCACTGTCGGCGAACTGCCCGACGCCCAGGAGCAGAAGCCCCAGGAAGAGCAGTCCGTACGTCCCCTGGGCGAGCCGACCGCCGCCGGCCGACCCGAGGGCCAGGCTCAGTGCGAACAGTGCCCAGAGCAGCAGGAACAGGCCCGCGGCGTGACTGGAGACTTGGGCACCGGCACCGGTGCCCCAGGTGAACCAGAAGGCGCCGAGTCCGACGAAGGCCGTGCCGGTGAAACCGCTGCCGGCGCGGAACTCCAGCAGTCCGGCGACGAACAGGGCTATACCGCCGACATACAGCGCGAGCGAGACGGCGTCGGCCGCCGTCACACCGTCGATGACCCCGGTGTGACCGATACCGAACGCCAACAGGGTGAGTCCCAGGGCGAGATGGCCGAGGGTGGAGGTGCTGCTGTTTCCCGCAGAGACGTCATTGTCCACGGCGGGCTCCCTTCAAGGCAGTGGTGCTGTTTCCAGTGACCCTTATGTACCCTTCACAAGCGCACAATCCACCTCTACGGGTGAGTAGGTTGCCTGTTTCCAACAGCGAGTTGACGCCACGTCGGAGAACGAGGGAGCGGCGAGGGATCGCCGAGGGTCCGCCAGGAGCCCGCGCTAGGGAATGACCACGACCGGGCGCTGCGCGCGCCGCGCCAGCCGCCCCGCCACCGAGCCGAAGATCCGGCCGACGATGCCGTGCGTGGAGCCGACGACGATCGCGTCGGCCGAGTACTCCCGGCCCACGTCCTCCAGCTCGTGGCAGATGTCGCCGCCCCGCTCGACAAGCACCCACGGCACCTCGGAGAGGTAGTCCGCACAGGCGAGCTCCAGCCCGAGGACCTCGGTGCGGTGGTCGGGCACGTCGACGAAGACGGGCGGCTCACAGCCTGCCCAGACCGTGGTCGGCAGGCGGTTGGCAACATGGACGATGATCAGACCGGAACCTGATCTCCGGGCCATCCCGATGGCATAGGCGAGGGCTCGCTCACTGGACGTGGAGCCGTCGAAGCCGACCACGACCCCATGCCGGAAGGCGGGATCGCAGGAATGGCGTGTTTCTTCGACCGCCTGCTGGTCCGACAGAGGGTCGGCTACCTGCTTGCGGTCCGCGGGTTCGGGGATTTCGTGACCGGCCATCGGTGTCTCGGCGAAGAGAGTCCTCGTGAGGAGTGAGCGGCTTGGGGAAGGTGTATCAGCGGGCGGTGATGCGGTGTCCGGGAATCATCTTCCCAACCCCTTACCCCCAAGGGTACGGCGCCACTCCTCCACTGCCCAGACCCCCGCAAAGCGCGTGCGACGTTCCAGGGAGCATGCCCGAGGCGGCACCGTATGGCAATGCCGGTTGCGTAGTACATCGAGCTTGCGTGAACAGGAGACAGCACTCGGTGACCAGCGGGCGGGCAGGCGCCGCCGGTCACACGCCGGCGCCGCGGAGTCACGGCATCGCGCGCTCCGCACCGAAGTACAGCATCCAGGAGCACTGCGGCGGAGCGATGCCGGGAAGCGACGCCGCGGCGGTGTTCAGCTGTTCACCGGCGCCGGTCGCCCGCGTGGCGTTCGGCACATCCGCCGCCCCGTCCGCCGGTACACCCACCGGCCGGATACCGCCATCCGACCGGGGCCCGTCGTCCCCCTCGCGGCCTGCCGGACCCTCGCCCCGCCCACCCGACCGCCGGCGCCTACGGGCGCAGTCGCTCCGCCAGGGGTGTGCGCCGGTCAAACGACGGATTCAGACTTGCGCAACCATATATTTTCAGCCAACTTCTCACCCCGGCCCATTCCTTGGGGAATTGGCCGATCAACCCCCTTGCCACCAGGCAAGAAGAGACCAGGCGGTACGCTTCCACCCGACGGGGACGGGCCACGAATACGAGGCGCACTTCCCTGCACGGCTTCTGAGTGAAACGCTTCGTGATCGAATGCTTCCCGCCAAGTTGCCTTGTCGACATAGTGCTGGTTGGTCAACTTGTCACGCCGGCACCGCGGGACGCAGTAGATTCGATCTTGGGTGCCGAAGACTGGGGACTCGCGCAAGACCGAGGGGAAATGTGCAGGAGCGACAGGCCCGTAAGGACCAGGGAGACGCGAACACCGAGGGGGGCTTAGCGTCATGAGCCAGGACTCCGCCGCCGCAACGGAGGCTGTACGGAAGCTCAGCGGACGACGACGTCGGGAAGTCGTCGCCGTGCTGCTCTTCAGCGGCGGCCCCATCTTCGAGAGCTCCATCCCGCTCTCCGTGTTCGGAATCGACCGTCAGGACGCGGGAGTTCCGCGCTACCGACTGCTCGTCTGCGGCGGGGAAGAGGGACCGCTGCGGACCACGGGGGGACTCGAACTCACCACGCCCTACGGGCTGGAGGCGATCAGCAGGGCAGGCACCGTCGTGGTGCCCGCCTGGCGTTCGATCACCTCGCCGCCGCCCGCAGAGGCGCTGGACGCGCTGCGCCGCGCCCACGAGGAAGGGGCCCGCATCGTCGGGCTGTGCACCGGGGCGTTCGTGCTCGCCGCCGCGGGCCTGCTGGACGGCCGCCCGGCGACCACGCACTGGATGTACGCACCGACGCTGGCCAAGCGCTATCCGTCGGTCCATGTCGATCCGCGTGAGCTGTTCGTCGACGACGGCGATGTGCTCACCTCCGCCGGGACGGCTGCCGGCATCGACCTCTGTCTGCACATAGTCCGCACGGACCACGGCACGGAGGCCGCCGGGGCGCTGGCCCGCCGGCTCGTGGTGCCGCCGCGGCGCAGTGGCGGTCAGGAGCGCTACCTCGACAGGTCTTTACCTGAAGAGATCGGCTCCGACCCGCTCGCCGAGGTCGTGGCCTGGGCGCTGGAGCATCTGCACGAGCAGTTCGACGTGGAGACGCTGGCCGGGCGTGCCTATATGAGCAGGCGGACCTTCGACCGGAGGTTCCGTTCGCTCACCGGCAGCGCACCGCTCCAGTGGCTGATCACCCAGCGGGTGCTGCAGGCTCAGCGGCTGCTGGAGACGTCCGACTACTCGGTCGACGAGGTCGCGGGCCGCTGCGGCTTCCGCTCGCCGGTCGCGCTGCGCGGACATTTCCGGCGCCAGCTGGGCTCCTCCCCCGCCGCCTACCGGGCCGCCTACCGGGCCCGCCGTCCGCAGGCCGGGGCGCTGGACCCGGTGGCGACCGCGATCGAGACGGTCGTGCCCGCACAGGGCGCGTCCGCGAGCCGGAGGGCCGGTGCGACGGGGACCCCGTCGGGCCCCGTGGCCGCGGCCTCCACGGCGGTCGGTACGGGTCAGCCGGATCACGGGAAGCCGGGGTCCGATGCTTACGCCACGGGACGCCCGACCCTGCCGGGGCAGCGCAGCGCCCCGTAGGGTGGGGCGTATGAACGATCGCATGGTGTGGATCGACTGCGAGATGACCGGGCTCTCGTTGACGGAAGACGCACTCATCGAGGTGGCCGCACTGGTCACCGACTCGGAGTTGAACGTGCTCGGCGACGGGGTGGACATCGTGATCCGCCCGCCGGACAGGACCCTGGAAACGATGCCCGAGGTGGTGCGGCAGATGCACACCGCCTCGGGCCTCCTCGACGAGCTGGCCGGCGGCACCACCCTGGCCGACGCCGAGGCCCAGGTGCTGGCCTATGTGCGCGAGCACGTGAAGGAGCCGGGCAAGGCCCCGCTCTGCGGAAACTCGGTCGGTACCGACCGTGGCTTCCTGGCCCGCGACATGGCGGCTCTGGAGGGCTACCTCCACTACCGGATCGTCGATGTGTCCTCGATCAAGGAGCTGGCCCGCCGCTGGTACCCGAAGGCGTACTTCAACAGCCCGGAGAAGAACGGCAACCACCGGGCGCTCGCGGACATCCGTGACTCCATCACGGAGCTGCGGTACTACCGGGAAGCGGTCTTCGTACCGCAGCCCGGGCCAGACTCCGAGCAGGCGAAGGCCATTGCGACACGCCTGACGCAGCAGTCGGCTTAGACCCTCGGGAAGCCGCTGGTCACGGGCGCTTCAAGGCCTGGGATCAGCGGCTGAACAACAAGGGCGCGAGCACCCTCTCGGACCCTGTACACTTTTTCTCGGCCGGTCAGAAAAAGACCGGACATGGTGGGTATAGCTCAGATGGTAGAGCACCTGGTTGTGGTCCAGGATGTCGCGGGTTCGAGTCCCGTTACTCACCCTGAAGGGAAGGGCCCCGGTCTTCGGACCGGGGCCCTTCTCGTGTGTCCGTACGACTGAGCCTCCCTCACCAGGTCCTTGTGTGACGGTCGTCACTCCAGTCCCTGGCCGGGGCGACCGTCAGGACGAATCGCGGACGACGAGTTCCGTCGGGAGCACGATCTGCGGGCGCTCCTCGTTCTCGCCCGCGATCTCCTGGAGCAGCACCCGCGTCATCACCCGGCCCATCTCCTCGATCGGCTGGCGCACGCTGGTGAGCGCCGGGTCCATGTGACGGGCCACGGCCGAGTCGTCGAAGCCGATCAGCGCCACATCGTCCGGGATCCGCCGGCCCGCCTCGCGGAGTACCTGACGGGCACCCGCGGCCATCACGTCGGAGGCGGCGAAGACCGCGTCCACGTCGGGGCGGCGGGCCAGCAGCTCCCGCATGGCACGGGCCCCGCCGTCCTCGGTGAAGTCGGCAGGGGCGATCAGTTGCTCGTCCGGGCCGAGACCCGCCGCCGCGACCGCCTTGCGGTAGCCGTCGAGGCGGCGCTGCGCGCCGTACACATCGAGGCGCCCGGTGATCGTGGCGATGGAGCGGCGGCCGCGGGAGATGAGATGGTCGACGGCGCCGCGGGCACCCTCGAAGTTGTCGGAGTCGACCGCGGCGAGCGTCTCGGAGGCGGATCTGCGGCCGCTCATCACGGCCGGCATGCCGAGCTGTTCCAGCAGGTCCGGCAGCGGGTCGTCGGCGTGTACGGAGACCAGTAGCACGCCGTCGACGCGGTGCGCGGTCAGATACTGGGCCAGCCGCTTCCGCTCGCGGTCGTTGCCCACGAGAGTGAGCAGCAGTTGCATCTCGGTGTCGGCGAGGGCCGCACCGACCCCGCGGACGATGTCCGAGAAGTACGGCTCGGCGAAGAACCGGGTCTCGGGCTCGGGCACGACGAGGGCGATGGCGTCCGTGCGGTTCCCGGCGAGTGCGCGGGCCGCTCGGTTGGGTACGTATCCCAGCTCGGCGACGGCAGCTTCGACCGCCTCACGGGTGTGCTCGCTGACCCGTGGCGAGCCGTTGATGACCCGTGAGGCCGTGCCACGTCCGACTCCGGCCCGTGCCGCGACCTCTTCGAGCGTGGGCCGCCCGCCGCTCCGTACTCGCGCTGCCGCCATGGCTGCCTCCCGTTCGCGGTCAACTTCTCATAGTCGGATAACCAAGCCAAGTCCACCTGTTGGACCCCGTGACACCTGTCCGACCTCGGAAGGCCTGCCGGGCCCCAACTATGGGAGCGCTCCCACCCTACGGGATGGCGACGCCGGGTGCAGGTGACCAGGGGGGTACGGATCTGCGGATGCGCATCCGGGGGCGGCCGGAACATCGGGAGCTGCGGAAACGACGGAGACCCGGCGCGGGCCGGGTCTCCGTCGTCTGTCGCGTGCGCTTGCCTGGGAAAGTCAGAGGAGTCAGAGGAGTCAGGGGAGTTCGGGAACCGGCGGAAGGGCGTGACGGCGGATCACATCGGCGTACCAGTGGGCGCTCGCCTTGGGGATGCGGCGCTGGGATGCGTAGTCGACGTAGACCGCGCCGAAGCGCTTGGAGTATCCGTACCCCCACTCGAAGTTGTCCATCAGCGACCACAGGAAGTAGCCGCGGACATCCGCGCCGTCGGCGACGGCCCGCTGGACGGCGTCGAGGTGGCCGCGCAGGTACTCGATCCGCTCCGGGTCGTCGACCCGACCGTCGGGCGAGACCTGGTCGTCGAAGGCCGCACCGTTCTCGGTGACCATCAGGGGCAGGCCCGGGTGGTCGTGGGTGACGTCCATGAGCAGCGCGTACAGCCCGTCGGGGTCGATCGCCCAGTTCATCGCGGTGCGCTTCTTGCCCTCCGAGAGGTGGAAGGCGACCTGCTCGGAGCCGGTCCACGGGGAGTGGTCGCTGTTGCCGTGACCGTCGTCGCGGGAGTCACCCCTGCCCGCTTCCGGCATGGAGACGATCGTGGGCGTGTAGTAGTTCACCCCCAGCACATCGACGGGGCGGGAGATGGCTGCCAGGTCGCCGTCGTGGACCAGCTTCGACCAGTCCACCAGGTGCGAGGTGTCGGCGATCAGGTCCTCGGGGTACGCACCGCGCAGCATCGGGCCGGTGAAGATCCGGTTGCCGACGGCGTCGATCCGACGGGCGGCGTCCGCGTCGGCGGCGCTGTCGGTCAGCGGGCGGACCTGGTGCAGATTGAGGGTGACCGAGGTCTGCGCTCCAGCGGGGAGTCGACCGCGCAGTACCTCGATCGCCCGTCCATGGGCGAGGTTGAGATGGTGTGCCGCGCGCAGGGTGGCCGCCGGTTCGGTGCGGCCGGGGGCGTGCACGCCGGAGCCGTAGCCGAGGAAGGCCGAGCACCACGGCTCGTTGAAGGTGGTCCACACGGGGACCCGGTCGCCGAGGGCACCGGCCATGATGGCGGTGTAGTCGGCGAAGCGCTCGGCGGTGGCCCGCTCGGGCCAGCCGCCCGCGTCCTCCAGCTCCTGGGGAAGGTCCCAGTGGTAGAGGGTGGCGACGGGGGTGATGCCCGCCTCGAGGAGCTCGTCGACGAGCTTGCGGTAGAAGTCCAGTCCGCGTTCGACGGCGGGGCCGCGGCCGGTCGGCTGCACCCGGGACCAGGAGACGGAGAAGCGGTAGGCCTTCAGCCCCAGCTCCTTCATCAGCGCCACGTCGTCCCGGTAACGGTGGTAGTGGTCGGCGGCGACATCGCCGGTGTCACCGCCCAGAACCTTGCCGGGGGTGTGGCTGAAGGTGTCCCAGATGGAAGGCGTGCGGCCGCCCTCGGCAGCCGCGCCTTCGACCTGGTAGGCGGCCGTGGCCGCCCCCCAGACGAAGCCCGTCGGGAAGCGTGTCGGCGAGTTCGTTGCCTCGGATGCCGGCTTCGGGGTGATGTCAGGTCGTACGGCAGTCATGCGGGAGCGCTCCCATGTGTGGACGGAACAGAGGCAGGGGGAGGGAGAGAAAGGTACGGGGTGGGGCTCCGGGCCCGTACGGCCTGTGGTCGGGGACAGGCCGTACGGGACGTCCGGGACGTCGGGGGCGGCGGGTGACGGAGAGCCACCCGGCGGACCGGGTGCCGTCGGGTCAGCCCTTGACGGCGCCGGACATGATCCCCCCGACGATCTGCTTGCCGAAGATCACGAAGACCACGAGCAGCGGCAGCGTACTGATCAGCGCACCGGCCATGACGATGCTCTGGTCGGGGGTGTAGGAGGCGCTCAGCTGGCCGAGGGCCACCTGAAGCGTCGGGTTCTGCTGGTTCAGGGCGAGATAGGGCCAGAAGAAGTCGTTCCACGCCTGCACGAAGGTGAGCATCCCGAGCACCATCATCGCGGGGCGGGCCACCGGGAGCACCACGCTCCGCACGATGCGGAAGTTGTTCGCGCCGTCGATCTTGGCGGCCTCGATCAGCTCGTACGGAAGCGCCTCGCTCAGATACTGGCGCATGAAGAACACGCCGAACGCACTGACCAGCGTCGGGAAGATCACCGACTCGAGGTTCCCGCCCCAGCCGATGTCGGACATCATCATGAACAGCGGGACGACGCTGAGCTGCGGCGGGATGGTCAGAGTGGCGATGACTCCGGTCATCAGCGCGCCGCGGCCCCGGAACCGCATCTTGGCGAAGGCGTATCCGGCCAGGGTGCAGAAGAAGAGCGTCGCCGCCGTGATGCAGCTGGACACGATGACGCTGTTGACGATCGCCTTGCCCAGATGGGCCTGGCTCCAGGCGGCGTCGAGGTTGTGCAGCAGCCGGCTGCCCGGCAGGAACGGCGGAGTGGAGGCCAGCACTTCGTCCTGGGTGTGGGACGCGGCCACCAGGGTCCAGTACAGCGGCAGCAGCGAGCCGATACCGACGACGGCCAGCGCGATGTAGGCGAACGGACCGCCCTGCAGCTGCTTGCCGGCGCCGGGCTTGAAGCGGCTCGGGCGCTTCGGGAGGCGGTGTGCGGAAGGTACCGGGAGGCCGAGCTCCGGGACTTTGGTGGGGCTGGTCATGGTCATGGATATCGCTCCCGGTCAGGCCGCGGATTTGCGTACGAAGCGGCCGATGAGCCAGTTGACCGCGGCGATGATCAGCAGGAGGGCGAGCATCGCCCAGGCCACTGCGGCGGCCGGACCGAGATGCCCCAGGTTCCAGCCGTAGTTGTAGAGGTAGACGCTGAGGGTCTCGTACTGATTCTCGTTGCCTCCGGTCGCGCCGAGGGTGCCGCCCTCCAGCAGCAGGGGCTCACCGAACAGCTGCATGGAACCGATGGTCGAGATGACGATCGTGAAGAGGATCGTGGGCCGCAGCGAGGGAATCGTCACCTTGCGGAACTGCTGCCAGCGCGAGGCTCCGTCGAGCGAGGCCGCCTCGTACAGATCGGTCGGCACCGCCTGCATCGCGGCCAGGTAGATCAGGGTGTTGTAGCCGGTCCAGCGCCAGATCACGATGACCGAGATGGCGATCTTGGACGTCCAGTGCCCGTTGACCCAGTTGGTGTCACCGAGGCCGACGAAGTGCAGCGCCCAGTTCAGCAGACCGCCGTCGGCCCGGAAGACCAGGGCGAAGACGAGGGCCGCGGAGGCCACCGAGGTGGCGTACGGGGTGAGGACGACCGTCCGCCAGAAGGTGCTGGCGCGGAGCTTGTAGTTCAGCAGATGGGCCAGGCCCAGTGCGACGAGCAGCTGCGGGACCGTCGACATGACACCGATCAGGAAGGTGTTGCTGACGGCCGTCCAGAACTCCGAGTCGTGCAGGATCTTGTCGAAGTTGTCCCAGCCGACCCATTCCATCTGGTTCAGTCCGGTCATCTCCACCCGGTGCAGGGCGATCCAGCCGGTGTAGACCAGCGGATAGAGCCCGAAAGCACCGAAGACGAGGAAGAACGGGGCTATGTAGGCGTACGGCGATGCCTTGTCGTCGAACCGCCAGAGCCGGCTCCGCCACGTCTGTCGGCGGGCGTTCGCCGGTGTCTGCTGGGAACCGCGGGGTGGCGGGGCGTATGCATCCCGGGTGGGAGTCGAGGTGGCCACGGGCGGGAGTCCTTCCCTGGATTGCTGGTTACCCGGGTACGGGGCTGGATGGGCCGAAGGCGCGTGCGGTGGGCTCGCACGGGGCGGCCGGGGAGATACCCGGCCGCCCCGTGCACGCCCATCGGGAGACGGGCTGTGCGCGGCCCCGGTGTCCCACGGGGTGGGGACACGCAGGTGCGGGCGGCCCGGGGGCCGCCCGCTGCTGCGACCGTCAGCCGATCGCCTTGTCGATCGCCTCGGTCGCTGCCTTCCACGCGTCGTCGGGGCTGGTGCCGCGCTGCTCCATGTTGTTGATCTGGGTGGAGATGGTGTCCTTGATGACGCCGTCCTTCGGGCCGAGAACGGTCTCGGGGATGGACTTGGCCTCGTCGGCGTAGATCTGGCCGATCGGCGCGTCGTTGAAGTACGGGAGCTTGGCGTCCTTCACGTCGGGCAGTTCGTACGCGCCCTTGTTGGACGGGAAGCTGCCGATCGCCTTGAAGACGGCGGCCTGCTGCTCGGGGGCGGTCAGCCACTTGACGAGCTTGGTGGCCTCGTCGACGTTCTTGCCCGACTTGGGCACGCCGAGGAACGAGCCGCCCCAGTTGGCAGCCGTCGCGCCGGGCGCGGTGGTGATGCTCCACTTGCCCTTGTTGGCGTCACCGGCGTTGATCGAGATCTGACCGGCCATCCAGGCGGGGCAGGCCACGGTGGCGATGGTTCCCTTGCGCAGGGCGGCCTTCCACGGGTCGTTGAACTGGGCGAGGCCCTGCGTCAGCTTCTTGTCCGCCGCCTCGGCCGCCAGGTTCCAGCCCTGCTTCACGCTGGGGCTGTCCTTGTAGATCGCCTTGCCGCTCTCGTCGTAGTACTGCTGCGCGTTCGAGCTGACGACGGCGTTGAACATCGCGCTGGCGGAGTCCATGAAGAAGGTGCCCTTGGGGGCCTTCTTCTTGTACTCCTCACCGAGCTTGAGGTAGTCCTCCCAGCCCCCGGCGACCTTCGCGGCGACCTCGTCGCGGTCGGTCGGCAGACCGGCCTTCTTGAAGAGGTCGGTGTTGTAGCAGAGCGACATCGGTCCGATGTCGGTACCGGCGCCGATCACCTTTCCGTCGGGCGTGGTGGCCTGCTTCTCCTTCCAGGACACCCAGTCGCCGACGTTGATCACCTTGCTGAGGTCGGCGAACTGGTCCGCCTTGGTGTCGACGAGCTCCTTGATCCGGCCGACCTCGAGGCCCTGGACGTCCGCCAGCCCGCTGCCCGAGTTCAGCTGCTGGAGCAGCTTGGGGTAGTAGACCTTCTCGTCGGCGGTGACGTCCTCCTTGACCGTGATGTTCGGGTGGAGCTCGTGGTACTTGGCGAAGAGACCCGCTTCCTTGTAACCGAACTGCCCGAAGTCGGCGACGGTCAACGTGATCTTCCCGTTTGCGTCGGAGCTCCCGCTGGAGTCCGATGAGTCCGAGTCGCTGCATCCGGTCAGCAACAGGGCGGTGGCCGTCAGGCCCGTGGTGGCCACCAGCGCGGCTCTGCGACGCCGGCCGGCGGCGGGGCGGGTGATACGCATTCCACTACTCCTTGTTCCAGGGCGGGACTGGCGTTCTGACTGCGCGCCGTACGCGCAGGTGAGTGCAAGTGCCAGATGTTGCAGGGGGGAAGACACGGGCAGTGCCGTCCGCACGAGAATTTCCCGTGCGATGTGGGAGCGCTCCCATGCGCCGATGCCGGAAGGTTGCTGCCTCAAGGGGGTGGGTGTCAAGAGTTGAAGACGGTTCCGTTGCCCGAGTGTGTCCTGCAAGTCACGCGACCGTGTCCGGTCGAAGCCTTGCCTAAGCGTTCGAGCGCCACCCATCGACGGCGCGCGCCCGTGAATACGCCCAGGCCGGCGAGGTGCTGGAGCGGGACAGGAGGCGGGAATCCGGCAGAAGCAGACCGGCCGCGCTGTTTTTGCGTGCACCATCGGGCCGGTTCGGCCACGGCCGGATATTGCTCGCCCGCCCACCGGAAGGTGAACAGGGTGCGGAGCCAGGGGGCACGTTGGGCCGCATCCGCGTTCTCCCTCCGAACCGTGCGGCCGAGGTGAAGCGGTGCCCTGTGGCCCAGCGTTCGCCGAGGGGGTTCAGGCCGCGCGAAGCCGGGTCGGTGTGGTCTCCAGTTCGGTCTGCGCGGAGGTCCACATCGTGGACTGCACGGAACACGCGACGGGGACGGGACAGCGCAGCCCGGCGATGGCGTACGTGGAGTCCCGGGTGGACGGGTCGGTGGGGTGGGGGGCGGGGCAGGACACGTCCGTGCTGACGGCGTCGATTCCGGCGGTGCTCTCCGCGGTGAACCGGAGGCTGTGACGGGGCGGGTCGCAGCCACGCGTTGTCCTCGGTCGCCGGGCGGGCCGGAAGATCAGGCCCGCCCGGCGACCGACGTCGGAACCGTCGCAAAAAAAGGGGGCGCACCCCGGCCGGATGTGGGGGGTGTGGGGCCGGCCGGGATGCGCGCGGGGGGTGGCGGTCTGCGGGGTGGAGAGAGCTACTTGTACGCGCCGAACGCCTTCGTGAAGGCGAGCGGCTCCTGCACGATCGAGCTGCACGACGCATCCGCCGACGGCTTCGCCCCGCCCGCGCACGCCTTGTCCCGCGTGCCCGACCACATCGCCAGCCAGGCCAGGCCCTTCTCCTGGGCGAACTTCACCAGCTGCGTGGCGTCCTCGACCTTGAAGATCTCGGTGCTGACGTCGTTCACACCGATCATCGGGGTGACGGCCACGGCCTTCCACGCCGCCGCGTCCGACAGCCCGAGCACACCCTTGATCTGGGCCTGCGTCGCGGTCGCCGCCTGGATCGCGTACGAGCCCATGTCGCCGCTGTACGAGGCGCCGTAGTCCATCGCCATGATGTTGACCGCACCGACCTTGACGCCGTTCTTCTTCGCGTCGGCGATCAGGTCCACGCCCGGCTGGGTGAGGCCCTCGGGCATGACCGGCAGGGTGAAGGACACGTCGAGGGCCGGGTGGGACTTCTGGAGCTGTGCGATCGCCTGGGCGCGGCGGGAGTTGGCCGCCGTGTCGGGCAGCGCGCCGCCTTCGATGTCGAAGTCGACCTTGGTGAGCTTGTACGTGTCTATGACCTTGCCGTACGCGGCGGCGAGGTCGGTGGCGGAGGTGCAGTTGAGTGCCAGTTCGGAGCCTGCCGCGCCGCCGAAGGAGACCCGGACGTCGCCGCCCTTGGCGCGCAGCGCGCCGATCTGGGAAGCGACGTGGTCGTCACCGAGGGCGGTGACGCCGCCCCAGAGCGGGGCGCAGCTGCCGCCGGAGGTGATGAAGGCGAGGTTGAACTCCTTCACCCCCGTCTTGGTGACGGTGTCGACCAGGTCGTACGCCGGGTAGAGGGAGGTGTCGACGTACGGGGCGAAGCCGGCGCCGCCCGCCGTACCGCCGCCGCCCTCGGTCGCGGTCGCGGTGGGGGTGGGGGTGGGGGTGGGGGTCGCCGTGGCCGTCTGCGTGGGCTTGGCCGTGGGGGTGGCCGTGGGAGTCGGGGTCGCGGTCTCGGTCGGGCGTCCGCTGGGCTCCGGCGTCGCTCCGGTGTCGACGGAGCACTCGGCATTGTTGATCAGGCAGCCGGTCGGGTCCGCCGCCGTGCCGTCCGAGGTGGTGACGAAGCCGACGGTGGCCGACCTGCCGGGCGCCAGCTCCTTGTTCCAGCCGGCGGGCTTCACGGTGACGTGGTTGCCGCTGACGGTGTGTTCACCGTTCCAGAGGGAGCTGATCCTCGTGCCCGCGGGCAGGTCGAATTCGAGTGTCCAGTCCGTCTGGACCTTGTCGGTGTCGTTGGTGACGACGTACTGCCCGGTGTAGCCGCCCGTCCAGCCGCTGGTCCTGGTGTACGCGGCGCCTACCGAAGCGGCCTGTGCCGTGCCCGTGAGGGCGAAGACCGCTGAGCCGATCACTGCCGCGGCGACAACGGCGCCGATCGCCTTGGTCCTGGTGCTCGCCGTGCGCCGGTGCGTACTGGTGCCCATTGCGTGCCTGCCTCTGTCGTACGGGGGTGGGGGTGCGGGAGCACGCTAGCGGCACCGAAACCGACAAATGGGCTGTACCGGGCACGAGTTGATGTTCTTAGGGTTCGCTTAAGGGACGCATCGGTGCTGGTTAAGACCGGCCCGCGGACCGGAGGCGGCGGCGCTGCCGGCCCACCCGGCGACGGCGCCCGCCCTGCCCGGGCCTACACCCGTCGAGCCAGATCCAGATGCGGACCTCCGTGCCGCCGAGCACCGACTGCCCGATCCGCACATCGCCACCGGTGGACTCCGCGACACGGCGGACGATGTCGAGCCCGAGCCCGGTCGAGCCCACCGAGCCCCGCGCCCCTCCCCCACCGCTTCCGCCGCGCGCCAGCGCCGCCTTGGGGTCCGCTATGCCGCCGCCCGCGTCCGAGACCAGCACGATCACGGCGTCGCCGCTGTGGTGCACGTCGACGGCGAAGGCGGTGCCTTCCGGCGTGTGCCGGAAGACGTTGCCGAGCAACGCGTCGAGCGCGGCGACGAGTTCGGGCCGGGCGACGGGGATGCGTACCGTACGGTCCACTCCCGCGAGGCGCACCTCGCGCCCCTCGTCCTCGGCGAGCGCCGACCAGAAGTCCATCCGCTCGCGGATCACCTCGGAGGCATCGCAGCCGGCCCCGGGCCCACTGTTCAGTCCCTGGGTCTGCGGGCGTTGTTCGCGGGCGGTGCGGATGATCGTGTCGACCTCGTGCTCCAGCTGCTCGACGGCGGCCCGGGTCTGCTCGGCGGCCGGGCCCTCGCCGAGCGAGGCGGCGTTGAGGCGCAGGACGGTGAGCGGGGTGCGCAGCCGGTGCGAGAGGTCGGCGGCCAGTTCCCGTTCGTTGGCGAGGAGCTGCACGACCTGGTCGGCCATGGAGTTGAACGCGACGGCGGCGGACCGCAGTTCGGTCGGCCCCTCCTCGCGGACCCTGGTCCCCAGCCTGCCCTCCCCCAGGTCGTGGGCGGCGCCCGCGAGCCGCTGGGCGGGCTTCACCATCCGTACGCCGAGCCGGTCGGCGACCGCGACCGAGCCGACGATCAGCGCGATGCCGACGCCCGCCAGCATCAGCCAGGCGGTGGCGACCCCGTTGGACTCCTCGCCCTCGGGTACGAACACCTCGACGACGGCGATGCCCCCGGACCCGAGCGCGGTCGGCTGGAGCAGTGCGGAACCGCCGGTGACCTCGCTGATCGAGGCGCGCCCCGAGATGCGTACGGTCTCCACGTCCTTACGGGTGGCGCGCCGGGTGCCGATCTCCACCGGCCGGCTGTCCGGCTCCTCGGAGGCGGGGATGTGGACGGCCATCCGGCCCTCGCCGCCCGGCTCGGTGGTGAGGACGGCCGTCTCCAGTTCGGCGCGGTCGGTGGTGATGGAGAGGGTCGGACCGATCGTGGCGGCCTGCCGCTCGGCGTCGGAGAAGGCCCGGTCGCGGGCCATCTCCTTGATGACGAGACCGAGCGGTACGGCGAAGGCGATGACGACCATCGCGGTGACGGCCAGGCAGACCTTGACCAGGGCCCATCTCATACGGGCTGCTCCGGGTCCGGCGGTTGCACCGCGGGCGGCTGGAGCTTCACGCCGACGCCACGCAGGGTGTGCAGATAACGCGGCCTGGCCGCCGTCTCGCCCAGCTTCCGTCGCAGCCAGGAGAGATGGACGTCGATGGTCTGGTCGTCGCCGTACGACTGCTGCCAGACCTCGGCCAGGAGTTCCTTGCGCGGGACGACGACCCCGGGGCGCCCGGCGAGAAAGGTCAGCAGATCGAACTCGCGGCGGGTGAGGTCGAGCGCGGTGCCGTCCAGTTCGGCCTGGCGGCGCAGCGGATCGATGGAGAGTCCGCCGACCTGGATGACACTCGGCGGCGGTGCCCCACCCCCGGCGGCGCGCGAACGGCGCAGCACGGCAGCCATTCGCGCCGACAGGTGTTCCACCGAGAACGGCTTGATCAGGTAGTCGTCGGCGCCGTCGTTCAGCAGTCGGACGATTTCGCTCTCGTCGTCCCGCGCGGTCGCGATGATCACGGGTACGTCGGTGATGCCGCGGAGCATCTTCAGCGCCTCGGATCCGTCGAGGTCGGGCAGACCGAGATCGAGGATGACCACATCGAATCGGAAGTGGGCGACTTCGCGCAGCGCTTCCAGCGCGGTGCCGACACTCCGTACCGTATGGGAGGCCTCGGTCAGGTGCCGGATGAGGGCGGAACGTACGAACTGGTCGTCCTCGACCACGAGCACACTTGGCATGGGCGGCACCGTACGCCATCGACCGGCCCGCGGTCCTGTCCGTGTGGGTACGGGGACAGCACGGGGCCCTGTGGTGCAGGATGTGCCGGATGCAACGAGGACTCGTACACGCGCTCGCGTGGTCGCTCGCCACCGGCGCTGCGGTCACGCTGTCGTGGTGGGGTGTGCACACGGTGATGGCGGGGACGGCGTACGACCCGCCGCGCGCGGTGCCCATCTCCGCGAGCGCCCGTGACAACCACAGCGGAGCGGGCGCGTTGTCGTCCTCGACCAGACGCCCGCCGTCGTCGCCGGCGCCGACGCCCAGCAGCACCCCTCGTACCACTCCGAAGCCGTCCGCGACCCCTCCCCGGCAACCGTCCCGCACCCTGTCGAGCAGTCCTCCGGCCCCGCGCCCGGCCAAGCCCTCCGGCACGGTAAAGAGCTACCCGACGGACGGCGGGCGGGTCGTCTTCGAGCTCGGCGCCGACTGGGCGAAACTCGTCTCGGCGACACCGGACCCGGGCTGGTCGATGCGGGTCTGGACGAACACGACCTGGATCCGGGTGAACTTCACCACCGATGACGGGACGACGGTGTCGGTCTTCTGCACCTGGAACGACCATCCGCCGATGGTCGAGATCGTCTGATCACCGGTCGCTCATTCGAAGGCGGAGGGCGGAGGCGCGGGTGACGGACGGGCGTCCGCATCGCTCACCGGTGCCGCGCCGCCGGTGAAGTCGGCGAGCTCCTTGCCGTGTTCGACGCGTCCGGGGTGCGGGTCGGTGGCGACCCGGCGGGTCAGTTCGGCGACCTTGAGCGGGAGCGCCGAGGCGAGCAGCACAGCGTTGCCGAAGCGGCGCCCGCGCAGCACGGCCGGATCGGCGGCGAGTGCCAGCTCCGGGAAGACGGTGGCGGCGGTGGCGATCTGGCCGCGCAGATGGGCCAGCGGCGGACCGTCGGCGAGGTTGGCCACATACTGTCCGGCGGGCTTCAGGACCCGGCGTACGTCGGCGAGAAACTCGGCGCTGGTGAGGTGGGCGGGCGTACGGGCTCCGCTGAAGACATCGGCGATGACGAGATCTGCCCAGTCGTCCGGAATCTTCCCGAGCCCGGCGCGGGCGTCGGTGGAACGGACCCTGATCCGGGCCTGCGGGTCCAACGGCAGCTCCCGGCGGACCAGTTGGACGAGCGCTGCGTCCAGCTCGACGACCTGCTGGGTGGAGCGCGGCCGGGTCGCTGCGACGTACCGGGCGAGGGTGAAGGCGCCGCCGCCCAGGTGCACGACGTGCAGGGGCTGCCCTGCGGGGGCGGCCAGATCTGCGATGTGACCGATCCGGCGCTGATAGGCGAAGGAGAGATGCGAGGGGTCGTCGAGGTCGACGTGGGACTGCGGGGCGCCGTCGAGGGTCAGCGTCCAGGCGTGCGGCCGCTCCCGGTCGGGGATCAGCTCGGCGAGGCCGCCGTCGACGGTCTCGGAGAGGATCTCCGGCTTGCGGTCGGACTTGCGGTCCGCTCGTTTCCGGGCGCCCGCGCCACCGCTCGACGCACCTCGACGTGCCACTGACGCTCGTCCCTACTCACTGCTTCATCGCCCGGGCCGGTGCAGGACCGGCAGCGACGGGGAAACCCGCCCACCTGGCCATTATGGGCTCAGCGGCAGTTGTCGGCCGCCTCGATCAGCCGGGCCGCCTGGTCGAGTGCGGCGCGCAGCGCGGCCGGATCGGTGACCGCGGCGGCGGGCGGCAGCAGCCAGCCACCGCCGGAGACCGGCGGCTCGGTGGGGATGCGCAGCCCGCGGCCGTTCGTCTGGGTACAGTCACTGCCCGGTACGTCCCAGGCCTCGGCGGTGCCCGGCGGGACCAGGAAGCCGAGGGTGTCGCAGGCGCCGTCGTGCAGGACCGGGCCGACGGCCTCCTTATCGGCGCCGCGGCGCAGGATGTCCACGGCCTCCAGCCCCTGGCGGGCCGGAACGGTCACCAGATCACAGGGGCCGCCGCCGAGGAAGGTGCCGGGGGGATCGCACTCCGCGGTTCCGGGATCGGCCTTCGCCGTACGGGTGGTGGCAGTACTGGTCGTCGCCGTTCGGGTCGCCGCAGTCGTCCGCGAGCCGGCCTCCGTGCCGAGATGCAACAAGGGACCTCTCCTCTCATCGCCGGGCGGAGCCAGACTCCGTCTCCGCATGGACCAACGCGTCGACTACGTCAAGGGCTACGGTGCGGCACCGCCGCAAAGGGTGGCAGTTCATGGCGGATCGTGGGTGAGATATCCGTTTTGTAGGCAAACGCTGTGTGTGTGGGCTGTCACAGAGGGTACGTTCTTGCCCCGCCGGACACCGGAACCAGGCGCCCGGCTTGCACCAGAGAGGGCCCAGCCATGGTGTCGACAGGGGCAGTTCCCAACCTCGCCTTCCGACGGCTGCGCGGACCGCGCTCCGCCGGGGAGTTCGCTGCCGCGGTACGCAGGTCCGCCCGCGAGATCGGCGAGCAGGTCGCGTGCGACGCCCGGTACATCGGACGCGTGGAGTCCGGCGAGATCCGCTGTCCCAACTACGCGTACGAACGAGTCTTCCTGCACATGTTCCCCGGGGCGACCCTGGCGGATCTGGGCTTCTCGGCGCGCGAGTCCGTACGCGGCCGGGCGGCGAGAACCACCGGCAACGCCCCCGACACTCCCGATACCCCACCACCCCCCACGCTCCAGAGCGACACCGACGAGGAGAGCGACGTGCTGCGTCGCGTATTCATGACGAGCGGCACCACCGCGATGGCGGCCGCATCCCTGGGCCTCGGCCTCGACACCACGACCATCGCCGCCGCTGCCGTGCCCGTCCAACGGCGGGTCGGCGAGGCCGAGGTGACGGCCGTCGAGAAGGCGGTACGGCAGATCCGGCTGCTGGACGACCGGCACGGCGGCGGCGGCCTCTACCGGCGGGCCGCGCAACCGCTGCGGGCGGCCTATGCGCTGCTGGACGAGGGGACCATCACCCGCCGCTCCACCTCCGACCGGCTGCACGCCGGGGCCGGTGAACTGGCCATCTCGGTGGGGTGGCTGGCGCATGACTCGGGACGCTTCGACGACGCCCGCTCGCACTATGCGGAGGCGCTGGCCACTGCTCGGGTGGCCGGGGACCCGGCGCTCGAGGCGCATGCGTTCTGCAATACGTCGTTCCTGGCGAGGGACACGGGGCGGCCCCGTGAGGCGGTACGCGCGGCGGAGGCCGGGCAGCGGGCGGCGGGCCCCCTGGGCTCACCGCGACTGCTGGCGCTGCTCGCGCTGCGGGAGGCAGGGGGCCGGGCCGGGCTCGGCGACCGAAGCGGTTGCGAACGGGCGCTGGGGCGGGCGCACACGGCGTTCGGCCGCGGGGCGTCCGATGCCGACCCGGAGTGGATGACGTTCTTCCGGGAGGCGGAGCTGGAGATGCTGGAGGCGCAGTGCTGGTCGGCGCTGGGCGACTGGCCGCGGGCGGTCCGCCATGCACGGCGGGCCACGCAGCTCCAGGATCCGCACTTCACCCGGAACCTGGCGCTGTACCGCGCCGAGCTGACGACGGACCTGGCCCGGGCCGGCGCCGCGGCGGAGGCGGCCACGGCGGGGCAGCAGGTGCTGGACCTGCTGGCCCAGGTCCAGTCCTCCCGCATCCGGGCGATGCTGGCGGCGGCGGTGCAGGTGCTGCGGGCGCAGTGGGGGTCGCCGGAGGTGACGGATTTCCTGGACCGGTACGGGGAGGTGGGGGCGGAGGTGTAGGGCGGGGTGCCGCCCCACGCGACGCACATCCGGGTCCGCCGCACCGGGTCGGTCCTCAATCGCCGGGCGGGCCGAATTCGGCCGCGCGGGCTGAGATTCGGGCCACGGTTCGCCCCACCCGCGGGCCACAGTTCGAGCCCGTCCGGTGATTGAGGACACCTACGCTGCCGGGTAAGGGCAGGACCTCACCGGTCCAGGTGGCCCGTGTCGTTCCAACGTTCGAGGGCCGGTGCCCCGTATGCCCATCCGAGCACCGACAGCGACGTCGGGTCCAGGCGGATGCGGGACGCGAACGACACGTCCTCACCCAGCCAGCGCGCCCCCAGCGCCCGCAGGATGTGACCGTGCGCGAAGACCAGCACGTCGCGTTCGGCCGAGCGCGCCCAGTCGACGATCTCGTCCGCACGGGCGGACAGCTCGGAGAGGGTCTCGCCGTCCGGTACCCCGTCGCGCCAGATGAACCAGCCCGGCCGGATCGCCTGGATCTCGGCCGGCGTCATGCCCTCGTACGCCCCGTAGTCCCACTCCATGAGCGCGTCCCACGGCTGCGCCCGGTCCGCGAAGCCCGCCAGGTCGCAGGTCTCCCTGGCGCGGACGAGCGGGCTGGTGCGGACCTCCAGGCCCGGTAGGTCCGCCCACGGTCCGCGGTGCAGCCGCTCGCCCAGCAGCTTGGCGCCCGCGCGGCCCGCGTCGAGCAGAGGAATGTCCGTCCTGCCGGTGTGATTGCCCTTGACGGACCATTCCGTCTGGCCGTGCCGGGCGAGCAGGATACGCGGTGCCATGACGGCTCTCCCTGAATCTTGGTTCGGAGAAAACGACAACAGGGACGGGTGATCCGCCTTTTTCCATCATCGCTCACGTGCCCGACAGGCAACCTCCGGGGCCGAACACGCGTCCCCTTCCCCGCGGAGAAATCTCCGCACGAACCGGGGCATCCGCAGGGGTACCCCGGGGGAATCACGGCCGATCTGCACCGTACGGTTGAACGGCCGCCCTCGGTCGCATGAACACATGATGGAGAGCTTCCGAATGCCGCTTGCCACCGCGTCCGCGCCGAGCCACCGGCCTCGCTGGTGGGCCGAGCTGCCGCTGATCGCGGTCGTGTACGCGGTCTACTCGGCGGGCCGGCTGCTGGTCCGCAGCGATGTGTCGACCGCTGTGGACCACGGGCTGCGGATACTGCATCTGGAGAAGACGCTCTTCCTCAACGCGGAGCACCCGCTCAACCGGCTGATGACCGCCCACCCGTCCATCGGCATACCCGCCGACTTCGCCTATGCCTCACTGCACTACCTGGTCACCCCGGCCGTCCTGATCTGGATCTACCGGCGCCGAGCCGCCGTGTACCGCACCGCCCGAACCTGGTTGATGGCCTCCACACTGCTCGGCCTGGTCGGCTTCGCGCTGCTCCCGACCTGCCCGCCGCGGCTGCTGCACGCCACACACGGCTTCGTCGACACGATGGCCCAGTACAGCTCGTACGGCTGGTGGGGCACCGAGGCGAGCGCGCCACGCGGGATGGGCTGGATGACCAACCAGTACGCCGCGATGCCGAGTCTGCACGTCGGCTGGGCGCTGTGGTGCGGAATCCTGCTCTGGCGTCACGCGCGGCACCCGCTGGTACGCGCCGCGGGCGTCATGTACCCGCTGGTCACCACGATCGTCGTGATGGGCACGGCCAACCACTACTTCCTCGACGCGGTCGCGGGCGCTGCCGTGATGGCCGTCGGAGCGCTGCTGACCGGGCCGGTCATGCGGCTCGTCGACCGGGTCAAGGTCGCGGTACAGGCCCGGTTCGCACCAGCCGCTTCGGCCACGAAGTCCCCGATTGTCAGTGCCGGATGCAAGACTTCCGCGGGTGAGCGAATCCCCGGCCAGCGGACCTCCTCCGCAGACTCCACCGATGACGCAGCATCGGGCGACGCAGCAGACGACGGCGCTCCGGCAGCGGCTCGCTGAGCTGCGCGGTCCGGCCGTCGCCCCGCATCCGCTCGATGCCCGCGCGCTGGCCGCCCTCGCCGCGAACCCCGGCTGCAAGCGGCGCGCCCTGCTGGACGGCGCCGGAGTGGACAAGGCCGCGCTGGCGACGGCACTCGGCTCCCCTGCCGCATTCGGCCAGTCGCAGTTCGCGTTCATGCGGGGCAACGCCTTCGAGGCGAAGGTCAAGGCCGACGGCGGTACGGAGCTGATGCGGCTGCTGTACGAGCGGCTCGGCGGCAGCAGCGAGGCGCCGCGCAAGGTCCTGGTACCGGATCTGACGGCAGCCGGTCCCGAGGGGCGCGCGGCCCGTACGGCGCTGGCGCTGCGGGAGGCGACGGGGGCGGGCGGCTGGGCGCTGCTCGACCATCCGATGCTGGCCCTGGAGGTGGCGGGCTCGCCCGCCTATCTGGAGCCGGACGCGGTGGTCGTGCACCCCGACGGCCGGTGGACGGTTGTGGAGATCAAGTCGTTCCCCATGATCGACAGTTCCGCGGATGCGGCGAAGGTCGGCGCGGCGGCCCGGCAGTCCGCGGTGTACGTCCTGGCGCTGGAGCGGATCGCAGCGGTCACTCCGGGCGCGGAGGTCGGCCACCGGGTGCTGCTGGTCTGCCCGAAGGACTTCTCCAACCTGCCGACGGCGTCGGTGGTGGACGTACGCAAGCAGCGCGCGGTCACCCGCCGTCAGCTGACCCGGCTGACCCGGATCGAGGAGATCGCGGCCGCCCTGCCCGAGGGCACCACCTTCGACCCGGAGTGTTCGCCGCAGGAGCTGACGGCCGCGGTCGAATCGGTCACGGCGGCATACGCACCGGAGTGCCTGGCCGCCTGCGAACTGGCCTTCCACTGCCGGGCCAAGGCACGCTCGGCCGGTGCGGTGCAGGCGCTGGGCCGGAGCGTCCGGGGCGAGCTCGGGGGTCTGACGACGGTCACCGACGTACTGGCCGCGGCTGCGGGCAAGGAGGGCGACCCGGCGGATCCGACGGTCGCGGCCCTGCGCCGCGCGGCGGCCCTGCGCGCGGAGGCGCTGGAAAGAGCGACCGGCCAGGCAGCTCCGGAGGGCGGAACGCCATGTCGCTGATCAGCACCCTGGCCCGGCTCGAGGCCGTGGAGAGCGGGCGGGCACAGCCGATGGCCACCGTTCTGCACCGCCATCTCAGCGGCCGGCCGCTCGTCCTCGTACCGCTGACCACCGCCGGTGAGGCGGGCGCCCCGCTCGGCGCGCTCGTCGGAACCGACCGGGACGCGCCGCGGCTGTTGACTGTCGCCCAGCCGCGCGACCGTGACCTGCGGTTCGCGTTCCTCGCCGACCTGGCCGAGGCGGTCCTGCCGCACATCGAGTCGTACGCGGACGTGGTCGAGCAGGCCGAGCGCAACGAGACCGATCCCGAGACCGGCAAGAAGGTCAAGGTCGAGGTCGAACTGTGCACGGACGCACCACAGTTGATCGTGCCGAGCCGGGCGGCTATCGACTTCGTACGGCTGCTGGGCCGTTCCATGAGGTTCCGGCGTACCGCCGAGGACGATCCGGACACCCCGTACCCTGCCCCGGCCCGTGTCCCGTTGCTCGGCCGCTGGCTGACGCACTACGGGGAGCGGGCCCGGGTACCGGGCTCCTCGCTGCTCCTCGCCGCGACCGATCTGCTGAACCGGCACTGGGCGACCGGGCAGTCCACGCTGGAGGACCAGCATCTCGGGGCTCTGCTGGCCTGGATCGACCCTCCGCCGGGCGAGTCCGGGGCCGAGGCCGCGCTCCGGGCCGAGCTGGAGCGGGACGGCGGCGGCCAGCTGGTGTGCCCGCCGGCCGGTCCGGCCACGGACCCGGCATTCGACAACCGGCTGCTCGCACCGGCGATCGAGAAGTACGACCGGGCGCGCACGGCACTCGCGGCGGCCGAGGACGGGCTCGCGGCCGACGCCCGGCTGGCCGAACTGACAGCGGCCGAACGGGAGATCGGATCGCTGCTCGCCGGGGTGCTGCGGCCGACCTGGGATGCGGTGTGGCGGGGGCTGGACCTGATGGCGCAGCTGCCGCCCGGGGCCAGGTCCGAGGACCGCTGGACCCGGGACCGCTGGTCGTTCACCGGCCACCGGGACCGGGTGCGGTCCGGGGAGCCGCCGCAGCCGCGCCGCGACGACGCGGTGACGGCAGCCCAGAAGCTGGCGTCCCGGGAGACGGCGCAGGCGCAGCTGGAGGCCCAGGAGGCGCTGGACGATCCGCTGGTGCTGGCCGGGCGGCGGCTGGCCGGCGAGGCGTTTGTCGGGGAGGTGACCGAGGTGGTGATGGCGTACAGCGAGTCGAAGCGGCCCTCGCCGCGCCCGCTGGTCACGGTCCGGACGGACGAGCGCCCGCATCTCGGTGAGCGGACGAAGGTGTACCGCTCGCTGGACGGCAGGCCGCAGACCGCGGAGTTCGTGGCGTATGCCTCCGAGGACGCCGCCGGACCGGAGGAGGTCCTGCTCGTGCTGCGGATCACCGACCGGATGGGCCGGAGCAAGGAGCCGGCCCCGGGTTCGCTGCCGGAGCCGGGCGACCGGATCGCGTGGACGCTGTTCGAGCACGACCAGCGCGGCGGCCCGAAGCTGCCGGACCCGGAGGACACCCCCTGGACGCACGGCGGTCCGCCGGGCGCCGCCGCCGAGAACCCCGACCCCGTGACCGCGGAGGACCTTCTGTGACAGCCGGATTCGACCCGGGCGCGGCGGCGGGACGGGCAACCGCCGCGATCCTGGACGACACGCTGCACGGCACGGCACGCGGCATCGTGGTGGACTCCCCGCCGGGCGCGGGCAAGTCGACGCTGGTGGTGCGCGCCGCGCTCGAACTGGCGGCTGCCGGGCGCCCGTTGATGGTGGTCGCACAGACCAACGCCCAGGTCGACGACCTGGTGGTGCGGCTGGCCGAGAAGGACCCGGGGCTGCCGGTCGGAAGGTTGCACAGCAATGACTCGGACCCGTACGACAAGGTGCTGGACGGCCTGGCCAACGTACGGAAATCGGCAAAGGCGGCGGACCTCGCCGGACTTGACGTCGTCATCTCGACGGCCGCCAAGTGGGCGCATGTGAAGAACGTCGAGCCGTGGGGGCACGCGATCGTCGACGAGGCGTACCAGATGCGCTCGGACGCGCTGCTGGCCGTCGCCGGGCTCTTCGAACGGGCGCTTTTCGTCGGCGATCCCGGACAGCTGGACCCGTTCTCGATCGTCGGCGCGGACCAGTGGGCGGGGTTGTCGTACGACCCGTCGGCGAGCGCGGTCTCCACACTGCTGGCGCACAACCCGGAGTTGCCGCAGCACCGGCTGCCGGTGTCATGGCGGCTGCCCGCGTCGGCGGCGCCGCTGGTCTCGGACGCGTTCTACCCGTACACCCCGTTCCGCAGCGGCACGGACCACGGCGACCGGCGGCTGTCGTTCGGTGTCGCGTCGGACGGCTCCGCCCCGGACCGAGTGCTGGACGAGGCCGCGGAGTCCGGCTGGGGCCTGCTCGAACTTCCGGCCCGGCACACCCCGCGCACGGATCCGGAGGCGGTACGGGCGGTGGCCCTGGTGGTGCGCCGTCTGCTGGACCGGGGCGGCGCGGCGACGAGCGAGCGCTCACCCGAGCCCGCTGCGGTGACGGCGGACCGGGTCGCGGTCGGCACCGCCCACCGGGACCAGGCCGCGGCGGTGCGGGCGGCGCTCGCGGAGCTCGGTGTGACGGGTGTGGCGGTGGACACGGCGAACCGGCTCCAGGGCCGCGAATTCGATGTGACGGTGGTCCTGCACCCGCTGTCCGGCCGCCCGGACGCCACGGCGTTCCACCTGGAGACGGGCCGGCTGTGCGTCCTGGCCTCGCGGCACCGCCATGCCTGCATCGTGGTCTGCCGCGAGGGCGTCTCCGACCTGCTGGACGAACATCCGTCGACGGAACCGGTCCAACTGGGTGTCACGGTGAAATTCCCCGACGGCTGGGAGGCGAACCACGCGGTCCTGGCACATCTCGCGGAACACCGGGTGCGGTGGGCGCCGTGACGCGGTGCGCGCCGTAGCGTCGCCGGTGCGGTGGGCGCCGCAGCACCGTCGGTGCGAGTGTCCGTAACGTCGTCGGGCCGTGGGCGATGGGCCACCGGGGGGCGCGCGTCGCGCCCGGAGGTGTGTTGGTGCGCGCTCCCGCGCACTGGCCCCGTGCACCGCCCCGAAGCGCACTTGCGGCGGGTTGGACAATAGAGGGTGGCCGTCGGGCCCACCGAAGGAGGAACACCACATGGCACAACCCGAGCGGAACGAGCGGCAGCGGCTGCGCCCCGCGCCCCTGCTCTTCGAGCCGTCGGCGGCGGTCGCCGATCCCGAGCACTTCTTCGACCTGGAGTCGATGGACGACCCGAAGGAGATGCTGGACCGCGCCACCGAGCTGACCCTGGCATTCCGCGCCGCGAGCGATCGCGCGGTCGAGTTCCAGGCGATCGCCGCTGCCCAGCTGGCCGACCCGCGCCGGTTCGACCGGCTGACCACTGCGGACATCGCGGAGCGCGCGGAGTGGACCGAGGACTACGCGAAGAAGATGGTCGAATTCGGCCGGAGCCTGCTGGGCGGCGCCAGACCGTGACGCCGGAGCGTCCGGCCCTTGCCCGGAGCTGACTCCGGGTACAGCCGCTGGCATATGCCCGCGGGCAAGATACTCCTCTCCCCACCACCCTGTCCCGATTTCCGGCAACTCTTGGAATCCGGACCGTCACTCCCGGTAGACCAGTGCACATGAGTGCATGGCTGCCAGACCAATCGACCCTGTACCCCGGCACCGGGTCCCAGCACAGCGTCGACATCTTCGCCGCCCTGCGGGACCAGACCGGGGACCGGACCGGAACCCAGGCCGGACCCCAGCCCGGGAATCAAGCCGGGCATCAGACCGCGCAGGTCACCGCTGCGGGCGCCGCCTGGCTCGCCGGCGCCACGGCCTATCCGCGCTCCACGCTCGCCCAGTGGCAGGCCCACCCCGGCTCCCCCGGTGTGCTGCCGTGCGGCTCTGCGTTCGACGTGGTCAATGTGCCCGCGCTCTTCGGGCGGCGCATGCTGGAGCACCTGTGGGCCGACGGGCCCGGCTCGGGGCCGGTCGCCTCACACCGCGGGCGGATGCTGCTGTTCGCCGCGCCCGGGACCGCCCAGCGGCTGCCGTCGCTGCTCGACTGGGAGGAGTGGGGCAGCCGCCCCGAGCCGGCGACGGAACACGACCCGCAGGCGCCCGGAGGGCCGGACGACCAGGAGAACAGGTTCCCGCCGCTGCTCTGTCACGGCACCGGCGACGCGGTGACCGTCCCGCCTCTGGCCTGCGGTTCCACCTCGCCCGGGCCCCGATGGGTGGTCGCTCCCGACACCCGTAGCCCATGGCTGCCGGGCCCCGACGTACTGCTCTGGGCCTGTGTACGCGTGACCCGCTCGGCGCCCGCGTCGACGGCCCGGACTTCGATTTTTCCTCCCGCCGATCAGGGTGCTAAGGTCTACGACGTCAGCAGGCGCCGCTAGCTCAGTTGGTTAGAGCAGCTGACTCTTAATCAGCGGGTCCGGGGTTCGAGTCCCTGGCGGCGCACAGACGGAAGAAGCCCCTCGCGCAAGCGGGGGGCTTCTTCGTTTTCGCTTCACCACCGGACCGGTTGCTCACGTGCCGGTGGTGATCCTGACCGTCCAGGCACCCGACGGCGTCCGGTCCGCGACCTCGACCCTGGTGTGCTCACCGGGAATGGTGTACGTCTCCCCGACCCGCAGCGGGGCGTCCGCGAGCGGCGGGTAGACCGACAGGTCCCAGCAGGCGTCGGTGTGGGGGTGGGTGTCGATGACCTGGATGGGCCCGCCGCCGGACGACGTCCCGTTGCGGACCCGGTAGATCAGCACCCCTTCGCTGCAGGTCGTCCGGTCGTTGCCGGTGGCGCTGCGGGCCTCCATCGCCACCACGCCGCCCACCCCGGTCCTGATCACCGCGAGCCGCGTCCCGAGGGACGCACCACGTGCCGGGACGGCGGCCATCGACTCCAGGGTGATGTCCTGCTTGCGCTGGATGCACGCCACCTGCCCGCGGTCCAGCCAGCCCAGCTTCCACTTCTGCCAGCCGAACAGATCCGGCGCGAGGCCGAACTGGCTGCCCATCACGTCCCAGTCGCCGACATACGTGTCCCAGTCACCCTTGCCGTCCGTCGGCCGGTGATAGAGGTCCGGCAGGTCGAAGACGTGCCCGGTCTCGTGGGCCAGCACGTTCCGGTCCGGCGGGTGCTGTTCGAAAACGGTGACGACACGTCTGATGTCCGTGCCGTCGGCGTGCAGCGGCCGGTCGAAGTTGACGACCTTGGTGGCATCGGAGTCGACGCCGGGGGCGTCCGGGTCGGCGACCAGATAGACGATGTCGTACTTCGAGAAGTCGACCTGGTCGTCGGCTACGGCAATCGCGTCACGCAGATACTCGCTGCGCCGGCCGTCGTCCCAGTCGCGCTTTATCCCGTACGCGGTGGAGCTCCGGGGCATCTGGATCCAATGCCGCTGCGGGTGCGGGCGCAGGGTGAACTTCCCGTACGAGGCGCGCTGGAAGAACTGGGTGGTGGCGGGGAAGTAGTCGGCAGCGAGCTCGGCGGGGGTGGTGACGGGGCGGGCGTCCGTGAAGGAGAGGAAGATCATGACCGCGTCGAGCGTGTGGTCCGGGCGCGGGTAGGCGTCGTTCCAGTCACCCACTCCCAGCGAGTGGTGCACCTCGGTCCGGGGCAGGGCGCACGGGCCGGCCGCACCGGTGACGGCCACCGCCGGACCGGCGACAAGAGAGATGGCGGCGAGCGCCAGGAGTGCGATCAGCCCTGCCAGTACGCCACGCGGACTCGGCCTCTCCACTCCCGCGAGTCTGCGCTTACGCGGCACATCGACCTCCGGGTGCGGGATGCGGGACTCGCCATCCAGCCTGTGCCGGTTTGGTGGTATACGCCCTGTTGTGCTACCCCACTCGGGTAAACAGGCCGCCACCCGGTGCCTTTTCACGGACAGTCATAATCGATCACCGCAACTGCGCGAGACGGACCCAAGATCGACTGGAGAGAACAGAGCCGCGCAGAAACAATCAGTCCTGGGCAAACCGGATCGGCGCGCGAATGGTCCATGCGGGGCGATCCGCGGGCCCGGAACGGGCGGAGAGCTGGAACGGGCCGGACGACAACCTCTATGCTTCACCACGCTTTCCTGCGTGGTTTCCGCCCCGACAACGGCACTCCACGCGGCGGGCCCAGTCCGACCACATCTGTTCAGGACAGAACTGCACGGCGGGAGCGAGCGGTGAGCGAAACCTCCGAAGGGCCGAGGCCCCCGGCAGGCGCAGCGCCCCCTACCGCGCGACCGCCGGTCACGGAGCGTCATACGGATCCCGCGTCGGCGCGGGCCGGAAACGGGGCCGCGGACGGGATCGCGGACAGGGCCGGAGACGGCCTCGCAGGCGGACCCGCTGACGGCATCGGTGGGTCCGGGCCGGCCGCCGGCCGCGGCGCCGACTACCGGGCCGTCTTCCGGGCCGCCACCCTTCCGATGGCCGTCGTCGACCACGAAGGCCTGATCCTCACCGCCAACGACGCCCTCGGCGCGCTGCTCGGCGCCGACCCCGTGGCGCTGACGGCGCAGTCCGCGTCCGATCTGCTCGACGTCTCGTCGGACGGCCGCACCTGGCATGCGTACCGTGAGGTGCTGCGCGGCCGGCGGTCCCGGTTCCGCTGCACGCGCAGGCTCAAGCACCCCGACGGGCGCTCGCTGTGGGCCGAGATCACCGTCGCGCCAATGCCGCAGACGCCACCCGGTTCCTCCCCCGGTTCCTGTCCCGTACTGCTCTCCGTCGCCGACATCAGCGACCGGCGCGAGCTGCAGAAGCGGCTGCGCCACCTCCAGATGCACGACCCGGTGACCCGGCTGCCCAACCGGACACTGTTCTTCGAACGCCTCTCGGCCGCCCTGGTGACTCCGCCGGACCAGGACGGTCCCCGGCGGCACGGCCGGATCGGGCTCTGCTACCTCGACCTGGACGGGTTCAAGGCCGTCAACGACACGATGGGCCACCGGATCGGCGACCGGCTGCTCGCCGCCGTCGCCGCCAGACTCACCGACTGCGCCGAACAGGAGAACCAGCACCGCACCGGCACCTCACTCGTGGCGCGCCTCGGCGGCGACGAGTTCGCGATCCTCGTCGAGGAGTCCGCCGGTGCGCAGCAGCTCACCGATCTCGCCCGCGCGGTGCTCACCGCCCTGCAGAAGCCGTTCGACCTGGCCGGACAGCGGCTGGCCGTATCGGCGTCGATCGGCGTAGTGGAGCGGGCCGTGGCCGGCACCTCGGCGACCGGTCTGATGCAGGCCGCCGACACCACGCTGTACTGGGCGAAGGCGGACGGGAAGGCCCGTTGGACGCTCTTCGACCCCGAGCGCAACGCTCACCGGATGACGCGGCAGGCGCTCTCGTCCACGCTGCGGCCGGCTGTCGAGCGCGGCGAATTCACCATCGAGTACCAGCCGCTGGTCGGGATGGCCGACGGAGTCGTACGCGGGGTGGAGGCCCTGGTCCGCTGGAACCACCCGCAGTTCGGCATGCTCTCGCCGAATCGGTTCGTCGCGATCGCCGAGGAGGACGGCTCGATCGTCCAGCTCGGCCGGTGGGTGCTGCAGTCGGCGTGCCGCCAGGCCCGGCGCTGGCAGCTGGACCACCCGACCGAGCCGCCGCTGTTCATCAGCGTCAATGTCGCCGTGCGGCAGGTCTGGGACTCGGACCTGGTGACGGATGTCGCGGAGATCCTTGCCGAGACCGGCCTGGCACCCGGACTGCTGCAGCTCGAGCTGACCGAGTCCGCGGTGATGGGCTCGGCGGGCCGCCCGCTGGAGGCGCTCCAGGCGCTCAGCGACATGGGCGTCCGGATCGCCATCGACGACTTCGGGACCGGCTACTCGAACCTCGCCTATCTGAGTCGGCTGCCGGTGTCCGTACTGAAGCTGGACGGCTCGTTCGTACGCGGCTTCCGTTACGACGACGGCGCGCACCCCAGCCCCGCCGACGAGACGATCGTCGAGGCGATGGTGCAGCTGGCGCACCGGCTGGGGCTGACGGTCACCGCGGAGTGCGTGGAGACCGCGGGCCAGGCGGAGCGGCTGCGCCGGATCGGCTGCGACACCGGCCAGGGCTGGCTCTACTCACGAGCGGTGGCCCCGGAACGCATCGCGGAACTGATCGGCACCAGACCCCTGCAACGCTGAGCGGCCTGCGACCAACCCGATCCCGCCCGGCAAAATCAAGCCCGCCCGGCGCTTGAGGGCATCCTTCAGCCCGCCCGGCGCTTGAGGACAGAACGGTCAGGCGGACGACCGCCCCACACACCCCTCAGCCGCGCAGCCCATACGCATCCGCGATCAGCTCATAGCTCCGCACCCGCGCCCCACCCCCATGCGCATTGGCAGTGATCATCAACTCGTCCGCACCGGTCCGCTTGGCCAGGTCGTCCAGCCCGGAGCGGACCTCGTCCGCCGTTCCGTGGATGACGTTGCCGAGCCAGCTGTCGACGAACTCGCGCTCCATGGGGGTGAAGGCGTACGCCTCCGCCTCCTCGGGGGTCGGGATCAGACCGGGCCGGCCGGTGCGCAGGCGGACCATCGACAGCGCACCGGTCAGCACCTGGCGCCGGGCCTCGCGCTCCTCGTCGGCGGCCAGCGCCGAGACGCCGATCAGGGCGTACGGGGCGTCGAGCACCGCGGAAGGCTTGAACGACTCCCGGTACAGGTCGAGCGCCGGGATCGTGTTCTGCGCCGAGAAGTGGTGGGCGAAGGCGAACGGCAGGCCGAGGACGCCGGCCAGCCTCGCACTGAACCCGGAGGAACCGAGCAGCCAGATCGGCGGGCGGCCGGTGGGGCCCTGTACCGGGCCCGGGACCGCGTGGATGGGGGCGTACGGGTGACCGTCGGGGAAGTCGTCGTCCAGGAACCGGGTCAGCTCGGCAAGCTGCTGCGGGAAGTCGTCGGCGCCCTCGTTCAGCCGGTCGGTGCGGCGCAGGGCGGCGGCGGTCGCGCCGTCCGTGCCGGGCGCGCGGCCCAGGCCCAGGTCGATACGGCCGGGAGCCATGGCCTCCAGGGTGCCGAACTGTTCGGCGATGACGAGCGGGGCGTGGTTGGGCAGCATCACCCCGCCGGAGCCGAGCCGGAGCCGCTCGGTGTGCGCGGCGAGATGGGCGAGGATCACGGCCGGGGACGACGAGGCGACGCCGGGCATGGAGTGGTGTTCGGCGACCCAGAGGCGGTGGAAGCCGCGGCGTTCGGCCAGTTGCGCGATGTCCACGCTGGTGCGGAGCGCCTGGGTCGCGGTGCGGCCCTGGCCCACGCTCACCAGGTCGAGCACCGAGAGCGGCACGGGGGCCGTTCCCTCGGCCCGGCCGCGAATGTCGTCGCCTCGGTTGTTGTCCACGTGAAGGCCTCTCCGGTGATGCGCTGGCGTCCGGACGCGTACGTCCGGGATGCCTAACAGGAGGTTGTCTCCGCTTATTCCCCGGCCGGTCACGCCGGGCCGGTCACGCCCCCACCGGGGCCGGTGGCGCCTCCCGGGTGGCGAAGAGCGTGCCCAGCTGCGGCGCCCAGGTACGGCGGCGGGCCAGTCGCAGCGCCTCGAACACCGTCACCTGGTTCGCGGTGAGAACCGGCTTCGCAAGGAGTTCTTCCAGGTCCCGGATGTGCGCGGCGGTGTGCAGGGCGGTGTCCGGCAGCAGTACGGCGTCCGCGTCCGGGCGGTCCGCGGCGACGGCGAGCTCCTTCAGCCGGTCCGGACCCCACGCGGCGGCCTCGGCTGCGGAGGTGACGCCGCCGCTGTGTGTGGCGATCACGTCGATGCCCGCGGCGCCCAGGAACTCGCTGAAGAGCCGGGCGATCTCCTCGGGGTAGGTCGCGGCGACCGCGACGCGGGCGGCGCCCAGCGCCCGTACCGCCTGGACGAAGCCGAGCGACGCGCTGGAGGCGGGCAGTCCCGCCGCCCGGGCCAGGGCAGTGGTCTGCCCATGGGCGCCCTCCCAGCCGTACACGAAGCTCCCACCGGTGCTGGCCCAGACCACCGACTCCACGCCGGCGCGCCGCAGCTCCTCGATACCGGCGGCGAGGCGTTCGGGCTCTCCCAGCTCTCGCAGGGTCTCGGGGCGCCGGTCGTCCTCGCCGGGTTCGGTGCGGTTCACGACCAACCTGATGGTGGTATCGAGGATGACCTCCATCCGTGGGAACTCGTCCTCCGCGAAGTGGCCCGGATAGAGGAATCCGACGGTCGTCATGTCCACCCTCCTGCACTGCTGGACCGGTGTACTGCCGCTACTGCCCCTCTCTGCCCAGTATTCCCCTCGGCAGCCGCCGCCCACATTCCCGTTGACGGAGCCGGGCCGGGGTGCGAGCGTGGTCAATCCGCACATCTCAGACACAGCGGAGCCACCGTCTCTCATGCCAGAGCCCACCCTGCTCGTCCTGGACACCGACCCTTCGCCGCGTCTCGGCCGGCTGACCGGACGGGTCCGGATCCGGTACACGGACGAGGCCGGCCTCGCCGGGCAACTGCCGCACGCCGATGCTCTGCTGGTGTGGGACTTCACCTCCGACGCGGTACGCGCCGCCTGGCCGGGCGACGGGCCGCGGCCCCGCTGGGTGCATACGGCGAGCGCGGGCGTGGACCGGCTGCTCTGCCCGGAGCTGGCCGCGTCCGACACCGTGCTGACCAATGCCCGGGGCGTCTTCGAGCGGCCGATCGCCGAGTATGTGCTGGGCCTGGTGCTGGCGTTCGCCAAGGACGTCCCCGGCACGCTGGAGCTGCAGCGGCAGCGGCGGTGGCGTCACCGCGAATCGCAGCAGGTCGCGGGCGCCCGCGCGGTGGTGGTCGGGGCCGGGCCGATCGGCCGGGAGATCACCCGGTTGCTGATGGCGCTGGGGGTCCAGGTGGCGCTCGTCGGGCGTACCGCGCGCCGCAGCATCCATGGCGCCGAGGATCTGGACCGGCTGGCGGCGCTCGCCGACTGGGTGATCTGCGCGGCGCCGCTGACGGAGCACACGCGCGGGATGTTCGACGCGCGGTTCTTCGGGCTGATGCAGCCGTCGGCCCGCTTCATCAATGTCGGGCGCGGCCCGATGGTCGTCGAGGAGGATCTGACCGACGCGCTGCGCAGGCGGTGGATCGCGGGCGCGGCCCTCGATGTGTTCGCGCATGAGCCGCTGGATCCGGGGAGCGCGCTGTGGGACGTACCGGGGCTGATCGTGTCCCCGCACATGAGCGGCGACACCGTCGGCTGGCGGGACCGGCTGGGTGAGCAGTTCGTGGAGATGTACGAACTCTGGGCGGCCGGGAAGCCCTTGCCGAACGTGGTCGACAAGCGGCTCGGGTACGTACCCGTCCGGGACCGGAGCGAGTGACCCCAACCGGTCGGACTCGATGACCACTTCATCCACCCATGACGGACATCGCCACATGACGGTGAGTCATGGACCGTTCCACCCCGGGAAATACGCGCTGCGCACCGGCCGTCGCGCTCCGCCCACATGGAGACACGGGAAGGTCACGCCCCAGTCACCGTTCGATTACATGCACCCTCTTCCTGCATAGGCGCACGGGATCGGGCAGGCGCTGAACCTGTCCGGACTGTTCGACCCCTCCAGGAGACTGCGAACCATGGCTGACTTCCCGAACCTGTCCCGTCGGGGCTTTCTCAACCGATCGGCGGCCGTAGGCGGTCTGCTCGTCGTGCCCGGTCTGCTCTCCGCGTGCAGCAAGACCGACGCCGGTTCCGCGGACGGTGCGGGGGCACTGGAGGCGCTCCGCAAGCAGGGGTTCGTCCGGGTCGCGTACGCCAATGAGGCCCCGTACGGCTACATGGAGGGCAAGCAGCTCAAGGGCGAGGCGCCCACCCTGCATCGGGAGATATTCAAGGCGCTCGGCGTCGACGAACTGAAGCCCACCCTCTCCGAGTGGGACGGCCTGATCCCCGGGCTGCAGGCGGGCAAGTACGACGTGGTCAGCGCCGGCATGGCGATCACGCCCGAGCGTTGCGCCAACGCCATCTTCTCCGAACCCGAGTTCATCTCGCCCACCGCGCTGATGGTGAAGAAGGGCAACCCGAAGAAGGTCACCGACCTGGCATCGGCGAAGGCCGCCGGGGTCGTCGTCGGTGTGATGTCGGGTGCCGTCGAGGCGTCGTACGCCGAGGGGGCCGGCATCTCCAAGGACAGGATCAAGTCGCTGCAGAAGCCGCAGGACGGCGCCGACGCGGTCAAGGGCGGCCGGATCGACGCGTTCCTGCTCACCGGAATCTCGCTGCGGTGGCTGGCGAGGACCAACCCCGGTACCGAGGTCACCGAAGCCTTTCTGCCGGAGCTCGACGGCAAGCGGCAGTACAGCCCCGGCGGCGCCGTCTTCCGCAAGGGCAACGAGGATCTGCGGGACGCCTTCAACCGCGAGCTGAAGAAGATCGTCTCCGACAGGTCGCGCTATGTCGGCCTGCTCGAGGAGTACGGCTTCGGAGCCACCGAGCTGCCACCGACAACCCTGAAGACGGCCGATCTGTGCAAGGGCTGACAGGGACGGACCCCACCGCATGAGTGATTTCTTCTCCGCCTTCGTCGACGATCTGCCGCAGCTGCGCTCGGGGCTCTGGGTGACCCTCCAGGCGACCGTCCTGGGGGCGCTGCTCGCCCTGCTCCTGTCCTTCGTCCTCGGTCTGATGTCGGTCAGCCGGCTGCTGGTGACGCGCGGCGTGTCACGCGTGGTCGTGGAGTTCTTCCGCGGCACGTCGCTCTACATCCAGCTGTTCTGGCTCTACTACGCAATGCCGCCGCTGACGGGGTACGAACTCACGCCGCTGCTCTGCGGCGTCGTCGCCTTCGGCCTCAACTACGGCGCGTACGGCTCCGAGGTGGTGCGCGGTGCGATCAGCTCCGTACCCCGCGCCCAGTACGAGGCGGCCGTCGCGCTGAACATGACGCCGCTGTACCGGATGCGGAAGGTGATCATTCCGCAGGCCTGGGTGCAGATGATCCCGTCCTTCACCAATCTGCTGATCCAGCTGCTGAAGTGCACCCCGCTGCTGTGGCTGATCTCCGCGGCCGACCTGATGACCGTGATCCAGCAGTTGCGCGACCGAACCGGTGAGACGCTCACCGCGTATCTGACCCTGCTGGTCGCCTACTTCGTCCTGGCCTACGCGCTGACTCTGCTGATGAATCTGCTGGAGCGGAGCGCCAAGCGACGGCTGGGTCTGCCGACCGGTGCGGGCTCGCTGCTGCGCAGCCGCAGCGCCACGGAGGCCGTCGCCTCTGCGGCCGGAGGTGCCCGGTGAACGGCTTCGACTGGAACGCCGCCCGGGACGCACTTCCCCTGGTGCTCGAAGGTTTCCGGGTCACGCTGCTGGCGACCGTGCTCGGCACGCTCGTCGCCGCGGCACTCGGGCTCGCCGTCGCGGTCGCCGGACGGGCCCCGAGCAGGTTCGTGACCGTGCCGGTTCGGGTCGTGATGGAATTCATCCGGTCCACCCCACTGCTCGTCCAACTGGTCGGCGCGGCAGCCCTGTTCACCTCGGTGGAGCCGCTGACGATCGGCATTGCGGTGCTGGGCGTGCACTACGCCGCGTACACCTCCGAGGTGTACCGCGCCGGGATCGACGGTGTGCCGAAGGGCCAGTGGGAGGCCTGCCGGGCGCTCTCGCTCACCCCGCGGCGGACCTGGCAGGCCGTGATCCTGCCGCAGGCGGTGCGCAATGTGCTGCCCGCCCTCGGCAACTACGCGATCTCGATGTTCAAGGAGACCCCGTTCCTCGCCGTGATCACGGTGCAGGAAATGGTCTTCGAGGCCCGTAAGTACGGCGCCGACCACTTCGCCTACACCGAGGCATTCACGCTCGCCGGACTGGTCTTCCTGGTCGCGAGCTACCCCACCTCGCTGCTGATGAGAAAGCTGGAGAAGCGCCTTGGCCACTGAACCTCTCCCCCTGCAGAAGGCGGCGGCCGCGGCCCCCGTGGACATCGTCCCGGTCCCTGCCACGTCGCAGACCGCCCATCCGCTGGTCCGCTTCGACAACGTCGTGAAGCGGTACGGCGACCATGTCGTCCTCGACGGGCTGGACTTCTCGGTGCGGCGCGGCGAACACGTCACGCTGATCGGACCCAGCGGCTCGGGCAAGACCACCATCCTGCGGCTGCTGATGACGCTCGAGAAGGTCAGCGACGGAGTGATCTGGGTGGACGGCGACCCGCTGTCCCACGTCAGGGCTCCCGACGGTTCGCTGAGGCCGGCGACCGAGAAGCATCTGCGCGAGGCCCGGAGGAAGATCGGCATGGTCTTCCAGCAGTTCAACCTCTTTCCCCATATGAAGGTGCTGCAGAACATCACCGAGGCACCGGTCAGCGTGCTGGGCATGGACCGTGACGAGGCGGAGACCCACGCCCGCGAGCTGCTCGATCTGGTGGGGCTCTCGGAAAAGGTCGACGCACACCCTTCCCAGCTCTCCGGCGGCCAGCAGCAACGGGTGGCGATCGCCCGCGCGCTGGCGATGCAGCCGGAGATCCTGCTCCTGGACGAGGTGACGTCCGCACTCGACCCGGAGCTGGTGGCGGGCGTGCTGGACCTGCTGGGCGACATCGCGCGGAACACCGACATCACGATGCTCTGCGTGACCCACGAGATGAATTTCGCCCGGGACGTCTCGAAGAAGGTGCTGATGTTCGACGCAGGGCGGGTAGTGGAGGCAGGTTCGCCGGAAAAAATCTTCACCGATCCTGAACACGAACGTACGCGCGAGTTCCTCGACGCAGTGCTGTGACCTCGCCCTCCATCGGCCGCTAATGACTTTGGCATATGCCAGACGGGTGCGCCCCAGCTGACAGCGCCGGGGCGCCTCAGCAAGTCGTCAACAGGCCCCCCTCAAACGCCATTTGGCGGCTATCGTGGTGCGGAAGCTTGCGGTTACGACCTGGTCTTGCGGTCACAACCTGGTAGGGGGAAACCGTGGCGTTGAAGCCCGAACCGACCGCACCGTTCCACTCGGTGCAGTACGCCCTTCGTGTTCTCGAAACGGTCTCCAAGCACGGCAACGGCGTTCTGGACGCCCAGATCTCCCGCGAGACGGGGCTGCCGGCCGGGCATCTCGCCCCGCTGCTGCTGATGCTGCGCCGCGAGGGCTATGTCGAGCAGATCACCGACGGCGCCTATGTGATCGGCGCCTCGCTCCTGCTTCTCGGCTCCGGCGCCGGCCGCAGGCAGGCCCTGGAGACGAAGCTCCAGCAGACACTGGACCAGCTGCGCGACTCCGTCGGCGCCGCGGTGTACATCAGCCGGTACGTCGACGGCGAGATCCGGGTCACCCAGTACGCCGACGGTCCGCGCACCCCCGCGGTCAACGAGTGGGTCGACTTCCGGTCCGCCGCGCACGCCAGCGCGATCGGCAAGTGCCTGCTGACCCAGCTCGACCAGAACGGCCGCCGCGACCACATCTCGCGCCACAAGATCGCCCGGCTCACCTCGCGGACCATCACCAGCGAGAAGGTCCTCTTCTCCAAGCTGGACAGCCAGCCGGCGACGGTCCCGGTGCTCGACCTCCAGGAGTACGCGGTGGGGACGGTCTGCGCGGCCGTCCCGCTGACGGCGGGCTCATCGGCCGGCTGTCTGGCACTCTCCCTGCCGGTCGAGGATGCGCACCGGCTGCGCTCGGCAGCGGACACCCTGAACCGGCGGGCCGCTCCGGTCCTGCTGTCACTGGCGCTCTGAGGGCTGCTGGAGGACGGCCCCGGCCACCGGCGACGACGTACTGCTCCGCCAGCTCACCCTGAATCTGCTCCACAACGCCCTGCGGCACAATCTGGCCACCGGCGGATCGCTCACCCTGAGCACCGACCCCGACCCGGCAGACCCTGGCCGCGCCGTCCTGACCGTCACCAACACCGGGCCCCTCCTGCCCGACACGGTCGACCACCTCACCGAACCGTTCCTGCGCGGCAGCGGACGTCTGGCCGAGAAGGACCCCGCGCGCCGCGGGCACGGCCTCGGCCTGGCCCTCGTCGCCGGTATCGTCCGCGCCCACCACGGCGACCTGACCTTGACCCCCAACCCCGACGGCGGGCTCACCGCCCGCGTGTCACTCCCCAGCCCCTAAGGGCGTCCGGTCAGGCCCGATGTCCCCGCGGGCCCGTCGCGGGCGCGTGTCATCAGCACCTCCCGGGACCAGGTATTATTTTCGAGTCAGCAGGCGCCGCTAGCTCAGTTGGTTAGAGCAGCTGACTCTTAATCAGCGGGTCCGGGGTTCGAGTCCCTGGCGGCGCACAGACAACGCAGTGGGCGGTCTACGTACTTGTACGTAGACCGCCCACTGCGTTTTTTGCTGCCCGCCGTTCCATACAAACGTGTTACACAGACGTACTAGACACTTGTTTTAAACGCTCGTATATTTCCTGGCATGACGAACGCGACGAGCACCACCACTGATCGCAGTGACCTCGCCGGCCGCAAGGAGTGGACCGCCTTCGTGGTCCTCCTGCTCCCCCTCCTCCTTGTCTCGATGGACGTCTCCGTCCTCTTCTTCGCGATCCCGTCCATCGACCGGGACCTCGCCCCGAGCGCCACCCAGCAGCTCTGGATCTTCGACGTGTACGGCTTCGCCCTGTCCGGCCTGCTCATCACGATGGGCTCGCTCGGTGACCGGATCGGCCGCCGCAAGCTGCTGCTCCTCGGGGCGGTCGCCTTCAGCACCGCGTCCGTCGGCGCGGCATACGCCACCAGCCCCGAGATGCTGATCGGGGCGCGCGCGCTGCTCGGGATCGGCGGAGCGACGCTGATGCCGTCGACGATGGGGCTCGTACGGAACATGTTCCGCAACGAGCAGCAGCGCAGCACCGCGGTCGGCATCTGGTCCGGCGCCATGGCGGGCGGGATCGCACTCGGCTCGGTGCTCAGCGGGTTCATGCTGCAGCACTTCTGGTGGGGCTCGGTCTTCCTGATCAATGTGCCGGCGATGGTGCTGCTGCTGGTTCTGGTGCCGGTGCTGGTCCCGGAGTTCAAGGACCCGAACCCGGGGCGGTTCGACCTGTGGAGCGTGCCGCTGTCGATGGGCGCCGTGCTCCCCGTCATCTACGGTGTCAAGGAGAGCGCCGCCCACGGTCTCGACGCGCGCAACGCCCTGCTCATCGCCGTCGGCCTGCTCGTCGGCTGGGTCTTCGTCCGCCGCCAGCGCGTCCGCGACGATGCGATGATCAGCCGGGAGCTGTTCCGCGGGAAGGGCTTCGCCGCCGGAATCGGCCTCAACTCCCTCGCCGCCTTCGCGATGATGGGCTCCGCCTTCTTCACCACCCAGTACCTCCAGTCGGTGCTCGGCATGTCCACGATGGAGGCCGCCCTGTGGAGCCTGGCCCCGTCGCTGGCGGTGGGAGCCGCGGCGCCGACGGCCACGGCGATCGCCCAGCGGATCGACCGTATGCAGGTCATCTCCGCCGGATTCGTCATCGCCGCCGCCGGGTTCGCTCTGCTGGCCCTGTCCGACACGGACTCGCTGTGGCTGCTGCTCATCGGCTCGGCCGTGATGAGCTCGGGCATCGTCACCGTCATGGCGCTCGTCTCGGACCTGGCGCTGGCGACCGCCCCGCCGGAGAAGGCCGGTTCGGCCGCGTCGCTGCTGGAGACCGGTCAGGAGTTCGGCGGCGCGATGGGCATGGCGCTGCTGGGCGCGGTCGCCACCGCGGTGTACGGAGCGGACCTGCCGGACTCCGCACCGGAGGCCGCCCGCAAGACCCTGCCGGGGGCGCTGGCCACGGGGGACGCGTCGCTGATCTCGGCGGGCCGGGAGGCGTTCGTGCACAGCATGCAGTACGCGTCGGTGGCGGGATCGCTGATTCTGCTGGCGGGAGCGGCGCTCGCCGTGGCACTTCTGCGGCACGGCAGTGGGGCCCGGAAGCAACTGGCCCCGACGCACTGAAGGGCCGTCCACGTCACCTTGTCCGTTCTCGTTCGCCGGACGGGTTCGAGTTTCGGGCCCGTCGAGGGGCCCCTCCGATGCCCTTCAGGCCATGGGGGAGATCGAGGACAGGAGGGCGGTGCGTCCGTGCGCCTCGTACTCGGCGAGCAGGCCGGCCAGTTCCTCGCCCCCCAACGGGCCGTACTCACCACCGCCCACCCCGTTCCACCACACCGGGTCCGTGCTCCGGAAGCCCTCGCGGCGGAGCGCGACCCGGTGCACCTTGTTCGTCGCCGTGACCGGCATCGCCGGGACGATCCGCACGAAGCGGGGAGCCATCTTCGTCCCCAGATCCGGCTGGGCCGCCAGGAACGCGGCGAAGGCGGCCGGGTCGAACGCCGCCCCCTCACGCAGTGCCAGCGCCGCCATCACCTGGTCGCCGGCCACCGGGTCCGGCACCGCGTACACCGCGACGGCCGCCGCGTCCCCCCAGCGGGCCAGGATGTTCTCGATCATCGCGGCCGCCAGGTTCTCGCTGTCGACGCGCAGCCGGTCGTCCGTGCGGCCCGCGAAGTAGAGGAAGCCGTCGAGGTCGCGGAAGAACAGGTCCCCGGTCCAGTACCAGCCGCCGCGCACCCGCGCCGCGTCCGCCTCCGCGTTGCGCCAGTAGCCCTCGAAAGGGGTACGACCCCGGTTGACCAACTCCCCTATGGCCTCGGCGCCGTTGACCAGTCGTCCGTCCTCGTCGAGGACCGCGGCGGCGCGCTCCTCGCCGGTCTCGGGGTCGACGACAGCGAGATCGTCCCGGGCGGAGGCCCGCCCGATGGCACCCGCCGGGGTGTCCGGGGTCCGCTGGATCGCCGCGCCGCCCTCGGAGGATCCGTACCCCTCCACCAGCCGCACCCCGAACCGCTCCCGGAACCTTGCCGCGTCCACGGCACCCGCCTCGGTGCCGAAGCCGAGTCGCAGCGGATGGTCACGGTCGTCGGGGCGCTCGGGAGTGGCCAGCAGGTACTGCACGGCGCGGCCGACATAGGTGAAGTACGTGGCGCCGTACGCCCGTACGTCGTCGAGAAAGCCGGAGGCCGAGAAGCGGCGGCGCAGGGCGACCGAGGCGCCGCCGGCCAGTGCGGGGGCCCAGTCGGCGATCACGGCGTTGCCGTGGAACATCGGCATGCAGACGTAGTGGACGTCGTCGCGCCGGACCCCGAAGTGGTCGACCAGCGACTGCCCGGCCGCAGCCAGCCGCCCCTGGGTGCAGATCGCGGCCTTGGGCGCACCGGTCGACCCGGAGGTGAAGTAGAGCAGCATGCGGGTGGCGGACCGGACCTCCCCGAGCACCGCCTCGCCCGGCTCGGCCCCCGCGTAGCCGGCGAGCAGCTCGGCGTACGCGTCGGTGTCGGTGACCAGCACCCGTACGCCCGGCAGATCGAGCCCGTCGAGCAACGGCAGGTGCGCGCGTTCGGTGACCAGGACCCTGCAGTCGGTGTGCATGATGTCGCGGGCCAGCTCGGCGCCGCGCCGGGTCGGGTTGATGCCCGCAACGGCGGCCCCGGCCAGGGCCGCCGCGCTCAACCACATGGGGAATTCGGGGGTGTTGTCGAGCAGCACCCCCAGGTGAGGTTCGCTGCCCGCCGGCAGCAGATCCACCAGGAGCGCCGCCCGTGCAGCAGCGCCGGCGGCGACCTGATGGTGACTGAGGACGGTGTCCTCATGCCTCAACCCGGGCCGGTGGTCGCCCCATTGGCGCTGTACGAACTCCGCGACGGTGCCTGCGCTCCCCATGGCGCCGCACGTTAATTGACTAGGCGTCAGAACTGAACATCGGAGCACGCGTAGAACGCGTTCCCGGTGTCCGCTATGTTCCAGACGCTCAGGATGATGTGCCGCCCGGTCTTCTGGGTGGGGATGGTGCCCTGCTGGGTCAGGGTGGCCGGGGGCTGCTGACCGCCGTACGGCACGGTCATGAACGGCTGCGACTCCAGCGCCGCCCTGGTGAGCGGCTTGGTGGGGTCCCAGCCGTTCTTGGTGATGTAGTAACGGAAGTCGGTTGTGGCGTGGCGGGCGGTGAACTGCCAGCGGAAGCTGAAGCCCTGACCCGCGGTGACCTTGGTGGCGGGCCAGTTGCCGCCGCGCGGATCGTCCAGTGCGGCGAAGTTGTCGTGGGCGCCGGAGCAGATCTTGCCGTCGGCCGGACCCGCCGCCGGGAAGCCCTTGGGAGCCTCGACGCTCTGCGGCTCGTACTGGATGGCACCGCAGCCGGTGACGGTGCCGTTGGCACACAGCTTCTGGCGACTGATGGGGTTGTCGGTGTAGCCGTGACTGCCTGCGCTGCTCGTCGCGAACATCGAGACGCCCGCGATGGCGAGGCCTATGACGGCCGCGCTCGCCCGTTTACGCATTGCTGTCGCTCCTCAAGAACGTGGGGGAGGTTCCATGAGCACTGCTGCGCGCGTGATGGTGCGGTCTAGACCAAGCCTTAGATTATTGACAGGGCATGAACATGTCCAGACCAATGGGAGTGGGATTCCGGTTACCCGCGGAGGCAGTACGACGGCGCGATCAGGAGCCTTCCCCACTGGTGCGTCCGGTGTAGAAGGCCACCGTCAGGTCCTTGACCAGCGCCTTCCGTTCGTAGTCGTCGAGCGTCACGAGGCCTCGCGCGGTCAGCCGGCTGACCGTGTCGTCCACCGCGTCAACCACGGAAGTCAGCACGCTGTCGCGGTGTTGGGCGTCGATGGCGGCGATCCGTCGGCGCTGCATGGAAGCGGCGACCTCCGGCGCGTACTCGATACCGGTCGGCTGTGCGGAGTACACCTCGATGCCCACCGGCTCGCATTCCGCCTTCAGCGTCAGGGTCAGCGCGTCACCGACCGCCTCCGCGTTGCGCAGGGTGTGCGCGTCCTCGTGGAAGGCGTCGGCGGGCAGCTGCGAGAGGACCCGCGCAATCGCCGACACGACCTGCTCGCGCAGATAGTCCTCGTGGTCAGTCACCCCGAACGTCGCCCGCACCGTGTCCTTGATCCGCCACACGACGAGGACGACGACGCGCAGCGCCGTACCGTTCGCGTCCACAGCGGGCAGCGGTTCGCTGCGCCAGTGCCGAAGCCGTACGTCGACGCGGCGACGCAGCAGCAGCGGACTGGTCCAGACGAGCCCGGTCCGGCGCACGCTCCCCCGGTACTCACCGAAGAGCGTCAGCACCCACGCGCTCCCGACCCGCCCGCGGCCCAGACCGCCGAGCGCGACGAGCACCAGGATCAGCAGCAGGAAGAGCTCCGCACAGGCCCCGGGGCCGATCCCGTCGTACGGGCGCACATCGATCCCGGCCCGCGCGAGCACGCCACGCGGCACCGCACCGGCCCACCACAGCACGGCGCCACCGCCGATGACCCCGACCAGCCCGGTGAGCACCGCGATCCATCCGGGCAGTGCGGGCCCCGGCTTCTCGGTCAGGTACGGATCCCCGGCCGGAGCGGGACGGGTGGGGGCCTGCACCTGCCCCCTGCGGGCCACGGGCGCCCGCCGTACACCCGTCGCCTTCCCCCCGCCGCCGTCCTGCCGCGCCGGATCGGCGGGGGACTTGGCGGAGTCGTCACGGACGAGGACGTGCACGGGGACGGCCTCGGTGAGCTCCTTGACGCTGACTGCCTGCTGCCGCCCGGTCTCCGACCGGGCATCGCCGTCGCCGTCCGCACCGTCGCCCGCGGCTCCGGCCGCGGCCTCCGCTCCGACGGACGTCAGGGCGGCGGGTGCGGCATCGAGCAAAGCGTCGGACACTGTCTCGGGCACGGTGTCGGGCACGGCATCGAGCATGGCGTCAGGCACGCCGTCGGGCACGGTGTAGGGCGCCGTGTCGAGCAGGTCAGCGGGCGCGGGGTCGGTCACCGGCTCGACTCCGACGGATTCTGGGGGCCATACGGCCCTGACCTCGACACCCGGCACGGGGTCCGAAACCGTGGCAGACACCGAAACCGGCACGTGGTCCGAAACCGGAGCAGACACCGAAACCGAAACCGGGGCAGACACCGAAGCCGGCACGGCGCCGGGTGCGGCATCGAGCAAGGCTTCGAGCATGGTGTCGGACACCGGCTCGACTCCGACGGGTCCGGGCGGCAGCCATGCGGCCCCGGCCTCGGCAGCCGGCACGGGATCCGAAACCGGGGCAGGCACCGAATCCGGCACGTCTCCGCCCTCGGCCTCAACCGACACCAGGCCGGCGGCCACGGGGCCGAGTGCGGCTTCAGGCGCGGCATCGAGCACGGGGCCGGACACCGGCACGTCTCCGCCCTCGGCCTCAACCGACACCAGGCCGGCGGCCACGGGGCCGAGTGCGGCTTCAGGCGCGGCATCGAGCACGGGGCCGGACACCGGCTCGGCTCCGAAGGATTCGGGCGGCGGCCATGCCGCCCCGGTCTCGGCAGCCGGCACGGGATCCGAAACCGGGGCAGAAACCGAAGCCGGCGCGGGGTCCGAAGCCGGTACGGATACCGACGCCGAGGCCGCACCGAAGGTGGAGTCCTTGGCTTCGCCCGGGACCAGGTCGAGCACCAGGTCGAGGACGGATTCCGTCCCGTTGCCCGGCTCGGCACCCGTGCGGGACTCTGCGTCGGCACTCGCGCCAGGCCCCCATCCGGCCCTCATTTCCTCGCCGCCGTTCACCGGCTCTCCTTCCATCCCGTTCTTTTTCTCCGGACCTCCGGAGCTGTCCGACACCGTGGATCTCATTTCCCGCCTCCGTCATTTCCGTTCTGTCACGCGAAAAGTCGTTGCCAGGTCTCCGGGCCGGGGTAGCCGTCGGCCTCTGCGCCCCGCCAGCCCTGCGCCCGCTGGAAGGCCTCGACATTGCGCCGGTCCTCCTCCGTCCACCGGGGGCCGGGGCCCTTTGCGTAGTGCTTGCCGTATCCCTTCCTCACCAACCGTCTGCCGAGCTTGTCGACATGGCCGTTGGACTGACCCGGCCGGAAATAGTCCCGGCCCGGGAACGCCGGAGCCGCGGTTGAACCGCCCCTGTCCCCGCTGCCGCTTGCGGGGATGCTCCGGCCCGTTCCGCTCACCAGCAGCCGCCAGGTGCCCGGGCCGGGGATGCCGTCCGCTTCCTTGCCCGACCAGCCCTGTGCCTTCTGGAACGTCTGGGTCGCACGCCGGTCCGCTTCGCCCCAGTCCGGTCCCGGGCCGGCCTCGTAGAAGCGCTTGCCGCCGCGGTCCATGAGCATGCGGCCGAGCCGGGTGACGTACGTGTTGCCGGCGCCGGGACCGAATTTCGCGGTGCCCGGGAACGCCGACAGCGCCTTCGAACTGCTGCTGCCGGTCTTGGTGGACAGCCCTTTGTAGCGGTACGGGATGTAGCTGCCGGAGTGGCTCCAGTACGCCATGGGCGTCGTCCGCTTACGCGTGTGCGAGGGCGTCTGCTCGTACGCCGAGTAGTGGCTGTGCGTGTAGTCGGTCCAGCCACCGAAGATCGTGACGTGCGAGCCGTTCGTCGGGTTGGCCTTGTTGTGGAAGAGCAGGATGTCGCCGGGCTGCAGTTCCTCGCGGGCGATCTTGGTGCCGAATTGGGCGAGACTGCCGGTCCACTCGTTGCTCCTCAGCTTCCAGGCCATCGACACATAGCCGGAGCAGTCCTGCCGGTAACCGTCGGACCAGTACTTCGCCATGCTGTACGGGACCTGCTGGCTGACCCACTTCTTTGCCCGGTTGATGATGTCCGTCCGTGTGGTCTTCGGCGTCACCGGTGCCGAGCCCGTGGACGATGGCGGCCCCGCGGCCCCGCTCCCCCGCAGTGGGCCGGGGACACCCTGCGGACTGCCGGATTCCGAGTCGTCCGAATCCGAATCCTCCGGATCGGCCAGGTCAGCCGGATCGCCCGGATCTGCCAGGTCGGCCGGATCCGGGTCGCCAGGGTCACTTGGGTCACTTGGGTCAGCCTGTTCCGGGTCGGCCGGGGTCGGCGTCGGGTCCGCCCGGGCAGATGCGACGGACCCCGCAGCCCCGGCGCCTCCGGCGCTTTCGGCGGGGTGCCCGGTCGCCGCGCTCGCCGCCTCGACCACGCCGGTGCCGAGCACCACGCCGGCCGCCGTGACCATGACCAGCGCGCGCCGCGCCCCATGCGCCACGGGGTGTCCTCCGTACCGCGCCGGCAGAGCCCTGGCGGCGGCCCGGCGCTGGGCGGCACAACCCGCGCAGGTGCAGTCGACGGCGGGCACGTACTCCTCGAAGGCCGGCACGGTCATGCGAATCCCCTCCGCACTCTCAAGATCTTTGGGCACACCTGCACGGGCGTCAGCGTTTCAACTCACCGGACATATTGCATTTTGACGGATAGAAGTGAAAAAACGACCATCCGACAGGCCGTGATCGACAGGAAATGGTCAGAAGCACCCCTGGAGGTCGGGTAGAGTTCTCCAGGTCAGCAGGCGCCGCTAGCTCAGTTGGTTAGAGCAGCTGACTCTTAATCAGCGGGTCCGGGGTTCGAGTCCCTGGCGGCGCACGCAGAGTCAAGGCCCCCTCACCGAGCGTGAGGGGGCCTTGTTCGTGTACGCGCAGCCCGTACGCCTCCGTGCGCCCCTCCGCAAGAGTCACCCAAATCGCACATATGGCCGGTTAACAGCCTGTTTCACCCTTGCGATAACGACCTGGGTCATACAACCTGTCATGGGGTCATCGGCTTCAACCGGGCCGATGACACGCGCAGTTGGGACAGCACGGGGGAAGTTCCGGTTGCGGAACCGCGGGGTGGGGGTCCCGCTCATGGACGGATGCCGAGGGGCATCCTGCAACCGGCAGGGCGCCATCCCACTCCTCAGGGGAAGGTGGCCCACCAGCGATGCGCCCGCGGCGGTCGAGGGGGATTCGCCGCGGACGAGACGACCGACCGATCACGCAGTGACCAGTGCGTGCAGGGGGATGACCCATGACGTCGACGCCGACTGGCGCCGGGCAGAACAACGACCACTCCTCCCGGACCACGCAGCTGCGGATACCCCCGCAGCTCCGTACCGGGGTACAGCGGCGCCATCCGCAGAAGGCGCTGCCGCGTTACGACTACGAGCACTACAGCCGGCTCGCCGGGCCACTGACCCAGCCCGATCAGGACAAGCCCTACACCGTGCAGTACCGCTCGCTGCTCTCGCAGGAGCCGCACAGAATCCGCGCGGCGCTCCTGCTCGGCGCCGCGCCGCTCGTCTCGCTCGGCCTGTTCGCCTGGCTGATGCAGCCGGAGCACTGGACCCAGCGCGACCCGAACGTCAAGAACGACACGCTGTTGATCCTCGACATCGTCATGCTCGTCTCGATCGGTCTGATCGAGCTCTTCCGCACGATGAATGTCCTGTCGAACGCGCACGCGACGCTGGTCGCGCGCGACCCGGTCCCGGTCGTGCCGGAGTCCGGCACCAGGGTCGCCTTCCTCACGTCCTTCGTCCCGGGCAAGGAGCCCCTGGAGATGGTGACGAAGACCCTCGAAGCCGCGGTCCGCATCCGGCACCGCGGGCCGATGCACGTCTGGCTGCTCGACGAGGGCGACGACCCCGCGGTGAAGGAGGTCTGTGCCCGCCTCGGGGTGCACCACTTCTCCCGCAAGGGCGTCCCGCACTGGAACCAGGCCAAGGGCGCGCACCGCGCGAAGACCAAGCACGGCAACTACAACGCCTGGCTCGACGCGCACGGCGGCGCGTACGACTTCTTCGCCTCGGTCGACACCGATCACGTACCGCTGCCCAACTACCTGGAGCGGATGCTCGGCTACTTCCGCGACCCGGACGTAGGCTTCGTCATCGGCCCGCAGGTCTACGGCAACTACGACACGTTCGTCACGAAGGCCGCCGAGTCCCAGCAGTTCCTCTTCCACGCGCTGATCCAGCGCGCGGGCAACCGCTACGGCGCCCCGATGTTCGTCGGCACCAGCAACGCCGTCCGGATATCGGCCCTCCAGCAGATCGGCGGCCTGTACGACTCGATCACCGAGGACATGGCGACCGGCTTCGAGATGCACCGCGCCCGCAACCCGCGCACCGGCCGGTACTGGCGCTCGGTGTACACCCCGGACGTGCTGGCCGTCGGCGAGGGCCCGACCGCGTGGACGGACTTCTTCACCCAGCAGCTGCGCTGGTCACGGGGGACGTACGAAACGATCCTCAAGCAGTACTGGAGAGGGATCGGGACGCTCCCCTTCGGCAAGCTCTTCAACTACACGATGATGATCATTTTCTATCCGATGTCGGCCCTGAACTGGATCCTGGCTGCGCTCAGTTGCGCGCTGTTCCTGGGCATGGGCGCCTCGGGTGTGCAGATCGACCCGGTCGTCTGGATGATGCTGTACGGCAACGCCTCGGCGCTCCAGATCGGTCTGTACATCTGGAACCGGCGGCACAACGTCTCGCCGCACGAGCCCGAGGGCTCCGGCGGCCTGGCGGGCATGATGATGTCCGCGCTCTCCGCTCCGATCTACGCACGTTCTCTGATGGATGCCGTGCTGCGCCGCAAGAGCTCGTTCGTGGTGACGCCCAAGGGCGACTCGTCCAGCCCGGACACGCTGTTCGGCACCTTCCGCATCCACCTCTTCTTCATGCTGGTGTTCGGCGGTTCCATCACCGCGTCCTTCGCTCTCGGCCACAGCCATCCGGCGATGCTGACCTGGGCCGCGCTGGCCCTGCTGATCACGACGGCGCCGATCCTCGGCTGGCGGTACACCGTCCGCGCGGAGAAGAAGAAGCGGCGCGGTGGACCTCCACCGCCGCGGTGCGGTGCACCGGCCCCGCATCCGGCGCACTCCCCGCAGGAGCGGCCCGGCCGGCTCGCCGACGACCAGACCATGCAGATCGCCCTTGGGGGACGTAAACGATGAAGTACCGCCCGAGCCGCCGTACCCGCCGCATGGCGATCAGTACGGCGGTGGTTCTGGCGCTCTCGGGAGCGAACGGGCCGTGGCTGTACCGCTTCGGCAGCGAGCGCTACCACGCGTACACGATCAACAAACCGGAGTACAAGGCCGCCAACGGACACTGGGACTTCCTGGACGTGCCGTCCGAGTTCCGGATCAATACGATCCACGCCGCCCTGCTGCACACCGGCAAGGTGCTGCTCGTCGCGGGCTCCGGCAACAACCAGAAGAACTTCGACGCGAAGAGCTTTCGGTCCGTGCTGTGGGACCCACGGGCCAACACGTTCAAGAACATACCCACGCCCAAGGACATATTCTGCTCCGGTCACACCCAGCTGCCCGACGGCAAGCTGCTGATAGCCGGCGGCACGAAGCGGTACGAGAAGCTCGAGGGCGATGTCACCAAGGCCGGCGGCCTGATGATCGTCCACAACGAGAACCCGGACAAGCCGATCACCCTGCCCGCGGGCACCCGGTTCACCGGCAAGGGGAACGGCAAGACATTCGTCTCCAAGGACCCGGTACTGGTGGAGAAGGCCACCAAGGTCTTCGACAAACGGACTGGCGCGTTCCTGCGCAACGACCCCGGGCTCGGCCGGATCTACGTCGAGTCCCAGCAGGCCGGCACGGAGTACGAGACGGGCACCCAGGACAACTACCGGATCTCCGGCCTCTCCGGCTCCGACACCCGGAACGTGTACGGGATCGCCCAGAAGCTCGCCCTCGACAAGAAGGATTTCCAGGGCATCCGGGAGGCGTACGAATTCGACCCGGTGGCGGAGAAGTACATCACCGTCGACCCGATGAACGAGGCACGCTGGTATCCGACGCTGACCACGCTGGAGGACGGCAAGGTCCTCGCCCTGTCCGGGCTGGACGAGATCGGGCAGATCGTGCCCGGCAAGGACGAGATCTACGACCCGAAGACCAGGAAGTGGGCGTACACCGGCATCGTCCGGAAGTTCCCCACGTACCCCGCGGTCTTCCTCCTGGACGACGGCAAGCTCTTCTACTCCGGCTCGAACGCCGGATACGGACCCGCCGACATCGGCCGCGACCCCGGCATCTGGGACCTGGCGACCAACAGGTTCAAGAAGATCCCGGGACTGAGCGACGCCGACGAGATGGAGACATCGGCGACGGTACGGCTGCCTCCCGCCCAGGACGAGAAGTTCATGGTCATCGGCGGCGGCGGGGTCGGTGAGTCGGAGAGGTCCAGCGAGAAGTCCCGGCTGGTCGACCTCAAGGACCCCGACCCGAAATTCAGGAACGGCGCGTCGCTCGACGAGGGCACCCGCTATCCGAGCGCGTCACTGCTGCCGGACGACTCGGTGCTGGTCACCGGCGGCTCCGACGACTACCGGGGGCGCGGCGGCTCGAACATCCTGCAGGCGCGGCTGTACGACGCGAAGACGGACAGCTACAAGCGCGTCGCGGACCCGGCGGTGGGCCGCAACTACCACTCGGGGTCCGTGCTGCTCCCCGACGGCCGCGTCATGATCTTCGGCTCCGACTCGCTCTACGCCGACAGGGCGGACTCCCGCCCCGGCATCTTCGAACAGCGCATCGAGATCTACACCCCGCCGTACCTGTACCGCGACTCGCGCCCGGAGCTGACCGCGGGGCCCAAGAGCATGCGGCGGGGCGGTACGGGGACGTTCACGACCTCACAGGGGTCGACGATCACGTCGGCGAAGCTGATGCGGCCGAGCGCGGTGACACATGTGACGGACACGGACCAGCGGTCGGTGGACCTGGGGCTGAGGAGGACGGCGGGGGGCGTCTCGGTGACGGTGCCGAAGAACCGGGCGCTGGTTCCGTCGGGGTGGTACATGCTGTTCGTCACGGACGCGAAGGGGACGCCGTCGGAAGGGAAGTGGGTGGAGATCCCCTAGGCCGAGGGGGAGTTCGAGGACGGAGAACCGGCCACCGGACGCCCCCGGGTACTACTTCGTGTTGCGGGCCAGACCCAGCGCGTACTCCGGCCACCACGCCCCGGCCTTCGGACCCCCCTTGCAGGCACCGTCCGACTCTCCCGGCCGCTTGACCCAGAGATACGCGTCGACCAGGTCCTCACCCGTGTCCGTCGTCGGCGGTTCGCCGAGTGCGCGGCCCGGAGGGTTGCACCAGTTCTCCTTCGGGTCGCCGCCGCCGTAGGGCCCGTTTCCGTTGCGGCTGGTGTCGATCACGAACGGCTTGCCGCCGACCTTCGCCGACAGCTGCTTGCCGAAATCCGTACTGGCCGCTGTGGTCTGGAAGTTGGAGACATTGACCGCGAAGCCGTCCGCGTCCGCGATGCCTGCCCGCCGGATCGGCTGGAAGAGCGCGTCGGGCGTGTGCCAGCCGGCATTGCCCGCGTCCATGTAGACGCGGGTGTCCGGCAGTTGCTTCAGCCGCTGGACGGCGCCCTTGAGGAGGTCGTACCGCTCCTCGTGGAACTCCTGTGGGGTGCAGCCGTCGACCAGGTGCAGCACTGCGTCCGGCTCCAGGATCACCGTGGCCCGTCGGTCGCCGATGCCCTGGGCGACCTTCTCCAGCCAGGCGCGGTACGCGTTGCCGTCGGCGGCGCCGCCCTTCGAGAACTGGTCGCAGTCGCGGTGCGGGATGTTGTAGAGGACCAGCAGCGCCTCCCGGCCGGCCTTCGCGGCCGCCTCGGTGAAGCCCTTGGTCTCGGCCTCGGGGTTGTCCGGGCCGATCCACTCGCCGACCGGCTGCCGGGCGATCTTCCTGATCAGGTCGGCGTTCTTGTCGTTGCCGTCCTTGGTGTACGCGGCGACCTGCCGGGCCGCGTTCCCGTCGGGGTTGACCCAGTACGGGTCGCCGCCCGTGGGCTGCCGGCCGATCACGGCGGGGTTCTTGTCCCCGTCGTCGCCGGCCGAGGAACATCCCGCGAGCAGCACCATCGCGCCGGCCGCGGCCACCGCCCCCGTGCGGAACCGGCCGGTGTAATTGCCGTACATCCACTCCCCCTTGGGTGCCGGACAAGACCGGTCGAATCCATCCTGGCACACCCCGGTGTCCGGCTTGCCCGTACATACGAGGACGTTCACGAACGACGGACAGTGACTAGTTCTGGACGTACCGTCAAAAAACGACTGGGCCATGACCGTTCACCGGCCTACAGTGTTCAGGAGTGGCCCACACGCCCCCTTGCCCTCCCGTGTCGGCGCCGGGCTTCTCCCGCAGCCCGCGCACCGCGGTCGAGGACCGGCCCGGCCGGCGCCCCGGGGGGAGAACGGGCGGCCGGCCGGGCCAGGTATCTCTCATCTGCTCGGGACGACCTACGCGGAGTCGGCGGACCCGGCGGACTCCGCGGACTTGCCCACGGCCTCGGCTGCCTTGGCCGCACTCTTCTTCTCGCCGGTCAGATAGGCGGAGACGACCACATTGGCGTTGTACTCGTGCGACGCCCGGTCGAACGTACCGCCGCAGGTGATCAGCCTCAGCTCCGCCCGGCCGTCCTTGCGGGGCCCGTACGCCTTGTGGGCGTTGAAGCGGTTCCGGGTGAAGACCTGGACGTCGTCGATGGTGAATTCGGCGACCGTGCCGTCCGTGCGGACCACCCGGATCTTGGCGCCGGGGCGGGCCGCGCTCAGCCCGTAGAAGACGGCCGGTTTGGTCTCGGTGTCGACATGGCCGACGAAGAGCGCGGCGCCCGCCGCGCCGGGCCGGGTGCCGCTGCCGTACCAGCCGACCGTGTGCGGTGTCGCGAAGGACGGCGGGTCGATCCCTCCCGCCGCGTCCAGGCCGCGGGAGACGACGGGGGCCTTGATGCCGATCGAGGGGATCTCGACCCGCTCGGGCGCCGCACCCTTGATCGGGGCGTGCGCCGCGGGCAGCGGTACGCCGAGGGGGCGGCCGACCGCGGCGACATCACCGGTGGTCGGGGCGGAGCTGGCGCCGGAGCCGTCGGTGATGCCGCGTCCCCAGAGCCACAGGGCCAGCAACACGACGGCCCAGGCCACGCCGGTGAGCAGCCGGCCGGTGCCTGTCGGGCGGTCCTTGACGGACATCTCGTTCAGTCCGTGGACGGGTGGCGACGGCGGGAGCTGCGGAAGGCGACGGCGACGGAGGCGACGGCGGCCAGGACCAGCCCGATCACGGTGTGTACGACGCCGGGGCCGTCCTGCTGGGCGGCCTCGCCGGCCAGGAGCGCCGCGGTGCCGCCGCCTCCGGCGCGGACCGGGGCGATCGGGGCGACGGGTGCGGCGCCTTCGCGGTCGACGACGGTGACGGTGCCGGACACCCGGGTGTCCTTGTCGTCGTCACACGTCACCCAGATGTCGTAGTCGCCGGCCGCGGCGTCGGAGCGGATCCTGGCCGTGGCGGAGAGTCCGCTGTCGTCGGCGGCCGAGAAGCCGGCGTCGGAGTCGAAGGCATCGGAGATCCCTTTGGCCTTCTTGCCCTTGCAGCCGTCGAACTGCAGGTCCACCTCACCCCCGGGGGCGATGGAGGACGGATCCACCGAGAGGGTGGCGCGGGTCTGTGAGTCCTTTTCCTGGCCGGAGCCGGTGTCGGCCAGTGCGACTGAGGCGGGCATCAGTGTCACCGCAACCACTGCGGCTCCACAGAACGTGAAGGGTATGGAACGCATCGTGAACCTCCTAAAGGCAGGTTCACGCGTCCGGCGGGTTTTCGCATCCGCTGGGGCGGCGGGGCTGGTCCGTGGGAGTGCGGGGAACGGCTCGCAGGAACCCTCCCCCGCACGCGCCCGTGCCGGTGCCGGCCGGGCTCAGCCGACGTCGATGAGGCCGACCAGGTCGGCGATGGAGTCGACGACCGTGGACGGCCGGAAGGGGTAGCGGTCGATGTCGGCGGGGGTCGTCAGACCGGTCAGCACCAGGAAGGTGTGCATGCCCGCCTCCAGGCCTGCGAGCACATCGGTGTCCATCCGGTCGCCGATCATGGCGCTGGACTCGGAGTGGGCGCCGATCGCGTTCAGCCCGGTGCGCATCATGAGCGGGTTGGGCTTGCCCGCGAAGTACGGGTCCTTGCCGGTGGCCTTGGTGATCAGTGCGGCGACGGCGCCGGTGGCGGGCAGCGGGCCCTCGGCGGAGGGGCCGGTCTCGTCCGGGTTGGTGCAGATGAAGCGGGCCCCGCCGTTGATCAGCCGGATCGCCTTGGTGAGCGACTCGAAACTGTACGTACGAGTTTCCCCGAGGACGACGTAATCCGGTTCGTGATCGGTGAGGACGTACCCGATGTCGTGCAGCGCGGTGGTGAGTCCGGCCTCGCCGATGACGTACGCGGTGCCGCCGGGCCGCTGGTCGTCGAGGAACTTCGCAGTGGCCAGGGCGGAGGTCCAGATGTTCTCCACCGGCACGTCCAGGCCCATGCGAGCCAGGCGGGCGTGCAGGTCGCGTGCCGTGTAGATCGAGTTGTTGGTGAGCACCAGGAACGGCAGCCCGGACTCCCGCAGCCGCTTTATGAAGGCGTCCGCCCCGGGGATCGGCGTGCCTTCGTGGATCAGGACTCCGTCCATGTCGGTGAGCCAGGATGTGATCGGCTTGCGCTCTGCCATGTGGGACTCCTGCCGTACGCCGTGTGCGGGGACGCCGGCGGCACCGCGTTGTGCAGCGCCGACATCCCCGATTTTAGGGTGCCGGTCCGGTGGGCCCGTGCCGGTCGCCGCAGTCAGCTTCCGGTGGCCGTCTTCCAGGCGTCCACATATCCGTCCAGGTTGGCGCCAATGTCCGACCAGTCCGGCTCGAAGACCTCCACCCCGCCCATCAGCTTGCTGAGCTCGATGGCGTTCGCGTCGGTGGCCTCGATGTCCTTGCGGGCGGAGAAGCCGCCGCCGACCTCGCTGACGTCCTTCTGGGCCTGCTCGGAGAGCATGAAGTCGAGCAGCTTCTTGCCGTTGGCGCTGTGCGGGGCCTTGCTGACCAGTCCGGCCGCGTAGGGCAGGGCGAACGTGGTGGGCTTGGAGCCGGACTTCGCCGGGAACCAGATGCCGAGGTTCGGCATGTCCTTGGACTGGGCGTAGTTCATCTGGACGTCGCCGTTGGCGACGAGCAGTTCGCCCTTGTCGACCTTGGGGGCGAGCTTGCCGGTGGAGGCGGACGGGCCGACGTTGTTGGCCTGGAGCTTCTTCAGGTACTCCATCGCCGGCTCCTTGCCGCCGAAGTCGTGCATGGCCTTGATGAGTACGGCCGTGCCGTCACCGGCGACTCCGGGGGTGGAGTACTGGATCTTCTCCTTGTACTTCGCGTCGGTGAGCTCGTCCCAGGTGGTGGGCGCGGTCTTCAGTTCCTTCTTGTTGTAGACGAAGCCGAAGTAGTTGTTGACGACCGAGGTCCACTTGGAGTCGGACGACTTGTCGGCGCCGTCGACCTGGTCGGAGCCGGCCGGTTCGTACGCCGTCAGGAGGCCCTTGGAATCGGCCTGCTGGATGAACGGCGGGAGTGTGACCAGTACATCGGCCTGGGTGTTGGACTTCTCGCGGGCGGCGCGCTGCACCATCTCGCCGGAGCCGCCCTCCACGTACTCGACCTTGATGCCGGTCTTCTTCTCGAAGTCCTTGAAGACCTTGTCGTACCAGCCGTCGCCGTTCTCGCCCTTGAGCCCGTCCGCGCTGTAGACGGTGACGATCTTCTCGTCGGAGGCGGCGGAGGAACCACCGCAGGCGGAGAGGGTGGCGGCGAGGACGAGCGCGCCGGTGACGGCGGCCAGCGGCTTGAGGTGGCTCTTGCGCATGGGTGTCGTATCTCCTGGGAGTGGGTTCGGTACGGGGTGTCAGCGGTACGAGGCTTTGGTGCGGATGCGGGAGACCGCGAGCAGGACCAGCAGCGTCGTGCCCATGAGGACCACGGCCACGGCGGCGCCGGTGAAGAGCGAGCCACGGTCGGTGGCCGCGAAGATCTGCACCGGGAGCGGTGTCCAGTCGGGCGGGTAGAGCATCATCGTGGCGCTCAGCTCACCCATGGACAGGGCGAAGCAGAGCCCCGCGGCGGCCGTGAGGGAGGGCAGCAGGAGCGGCAGCTTGATCCGCCACAGGACGTAGGAGGGGCGGGCGCCGAGGCTGGCTGCCGCCTGCTCGTACATCGGGTCGAGACGCACTGTCGCAGCCGAGACCGACTGGTAGGCGAACGCCGTGACAAGAATGGTGTGCGCCAGGATCACGATCCAGCGCGTGCCGTTGAGCAGCATCGGCGGCTTGCTGAACGCGACGAGCACGGCGAGGCCGACGACGACAGACGGTACAGCGACCGGCAGCATGAACAGCCCGTCCAGGAACCTCTTGCCCCGCCGCCGCAGCGTGGCGGCGGCGAGCGCGGCCCAGGAGCCGATGGTGAGGGCGAGCAGGCTGGCGCCGACGGCGGTGATCAGGCTGGTGGTGAGCGCCTGGAGGGAGTCGCCACTGGTGGCGGCCCGGTAGTGCTCGGTGGTCGGGCCCGAGGGGAAGGCACCGGACCAGTTGGTGGTGAACGACGCGGCGACGATCACCAGCAGGGGCAGTGCGAACAGTGGGACGAAGAGCAGGAAGAAGACGGCCCAGGTGGCCCACTTCCCGGTACGGCTATGCACCAACACGGCGGCTCACCATCCGATACAGGCTGTAGAGGCCCACGGAGATCGCGATGTTGACGACGGCGACGGCACAGGCGGCCGGGTAGTCGGACTCCAGGATCGCCTTGCCGTAGACGAGCATCGGCAGGGTCGTGACCCCTTTGGCCCCGGTGAACAGCACGATGCCGAACTCGTTGAGGCACATCACGAGGACGAGGGAGCCGCCCGCGGCGAGCGCCGGCAGCGCCTCGGGGAGGATCACCTGCCGCACGATCCGGGCCGGCTTCGCGCCCAGGGAGGAGGCGACCTCCAGCTGTGCGGTGTCGAGCTGCGAGAACGCGGCGAGCAGTGGCCGCATCACGAACGGGGTGAAGTACGTGATCTCCGCGAGGAGGACGCCCCACGGGGTGGTGAGGAAGTGGAAGGGCCCGTCCGCCGCTCCGGTGGCATCCGTCCAGACGCCGTTGGCCATGCCCACGGTGCCGTAGATGAACAGCAGGGCGAGGGTGATCAGGAAGGACGGGAAGGAGAGGAAGACGTCGATGAACCTGGCGACCGCCCTGCCGCCGGGGAACGGTACGAAGGCGATCACCAGGGCGAGGACGAGACCGAGCACCAGACAGCCGGCGGTCGAGCCGACGGCGAGCCAGACGGTGGTGGTCAGCGCCGAGCGGAATGACGCGGAGGCGAAGACGTCGCCGTACGGGGCGAGCGAGGTGCCGCCCTCGTCCGGGCTGACGGACTGCTGGACGACGAGGACCAGCGGATAGAGGAAGACAAGAGCAAGAACGGCAACGGGCGGCACCACCCACACGAACCGGGGGGCCATGCGGTACTTCGAGCCCGTCCGGCGGTTGAGGACAAGGCCGCTGCCGGACGCACCAGAGGAAACGTCTCCGGTCACGGCGCTAGGCACGAACTCCTCCCCCGACCCCGGCGCCGGCCGGGAGCAGCACCGCGTCCTCGGCGGCGAAGTGCAGGGTGACCCGGTCGCCGAGCGCCGGAGTGTCGCGCAGTTCGGGGAGGTCGGCCTTGATCCGGTGGCCTTCGACGTCGACGTACAGCCGATGGGTGGAGCCGCGCCACTGGACCTCGGCGAGGGCGCCGGTCAGCGCGTTGGGCCCGTCGCCGAGTCCGACCAGGTGGGGCCGGACGCAGAGGGTGGCGGTGACGCCGTCGGCCGCCTCGCCGGTCGGTACGTCGAGCCTGCGCCCGGCGAACTCCACGGTGCCCGCGGTCCCGGCGACGGTGACCGGCAGCAGGTTGGCGTTGCCGACGAACGACGCGGTGAACTCCGTACGCGGGCGGCGGTACAGCTCCTGCGGGGTGCCGCAGTCCTGCAGTCGCGCCTTGTCCATGACCGCGATCCGGTCGGCGAGGGTCAGCGCCTCGACCTGGTCATGGGTGACGTACAGGATGGAGACGTCCGGCAACTCCCGGTGCAGGCGGGCAAGTTCGGCGAGCATCCCGGAGCGCAGCCGGGCGTCGAGCGCGGAGAGCGGTTCGTCGAGCAGCAGGACACCGGGGCGGACGGCGAGCGCGCGGGCGATGGCGACGCGCTGCTGCTGACCGCCGGAGAGCTCGCGCGGGTAGCGCTTGGCGTACGCGGCCATGCCGACGAGTTCGAGGGCTTCGGCGACCCGTGCGGGGATCTCGGCCTTTGCGACCCTGCGGGCCTTGAGGCCGAAGGCGACGTTGTCCTGGACCCGCATGTGCGGGAAGAGCGCGTACTGCTGGACGACCATGCCGATGCCGCGCTTGTGCGGTGGCAGCCCGGTGACGTCGCGGTCGCCGAGCCAGACCCGCCCGGAGGCGGGCCGGACGAAGCCGGCGACGGCGCGCAGGGCGGTGGTCTTACCGGATCCGGAGGGCCCGAGCAGCGCCATGACCTCGCCGGCTTCAACGGTCAGATCGAGCCGGTCGAGGACGGTGTTCCTGCCGTACGCGACGCTGACCCCGTCGAACCGGATCCCGCCGCCCTGCGCGGTCCGACCGGCTGCTGCACCGGGTGTGCCGGTCATGCTTCCGCCCGGGCGATCAGGTCCGGCAGCTCGGCGACCGAACCCAGTACGTGCGTGGCCCCGTTGCGTTCCAGTTGGTCCTTGTCGTGTGCGCCGGTCAGCACCCCGGCGACGATCCCGGCCCCGGAGCGTACGCCGCTGAGCATGTCGTACGAGGTGTCCCCGGCGACCACGATCTGCTGGACGCCGTCCACCGCTCCGGTGCGCAGGAACGCGGCGAGGACCATGTCCGGGTAGGGGCGGCCGCGGCCGCCCGCGTCGGCGGGGCAGAGGGTCAGCGGGACCAGGTCCTGCCAGCCGAGCGCGGCGAGGATCGCGTCCTGGGTGGTGCGGGCGAAACCGGTGGAGAGGACCACGGTCCGGCCCTCTTCCGTGAGCCGCTCGATGGCTTCGCGGGCGCCGAGCAGCGGCGCGATACGGCCGCCGTCGACCAGCTCCCCGTACGCCCTCTCGAATGCGACGTTGGCCTGCTGGGCCCGGTCCTCGTCGCCGAAGAGGTGGCGGAAGACGGAGATCTTGGACTCGCCCATGGTGGCGCGCACATAGTCGAGTTTCTCGGTGTGGTCGGCGGAGCCGGGCTGCACGCCGAGGCGCTGTGCGGCGGCGCCGAAGGCTTGCTCGACGAGGCCGCCGTCGGCGACGGTGGTCCCGGCCATGTCGAGGACGACCAGATTGAGCCTGCTCCTCTGCTCGTTCCTCCGGTCGTTCTTCCGGTCGTTCTTCTGCGAGTTGCTCAACTTCTTCACCAGTCCAGTTCGTCGGCGGTCGTTTCGGCGATGGCGGGCGAGCAGGTCATACCGCGGCCGCCCGGCCCGGTGACCAGCCAGACGCCGTCCCTCACCTGCTGGCGGTGGACGACGCGGCCGGTGTCGGTGCACTGGGCGTAGACCCCGGCCCAGCGGTGCCGGATCCTCGGCAGCGGGCGGCCGAGGAAGGACTCGACGACCCGGGTGAGGTGTTCGTACGGCTCCTCGACGACGTCGAAGGAGAACGGGTGCTCGTACTCGTGGGTGTCGCCGATGGTCAGTCCGCCGTCCCGGCGCTGCACCATCAGCAGCTGCATCCTGTGCTCGGCCGCGGTCGGCGCCTGCGCCTGCCCGGCGTTGAGGGCGTCGAGCGCCTCGCTCCGGTACGCCGGGTAGTAGCGGAAGCTGTCGGCGTCGGCGACGGAGGTGGTGAGCGTTTCGCCGAGCGGGTCGGTCTGCATCATCTGGAGGCGGACGCGGCGCACCGGCAGATCGGGACCGGCCAGCTCGCGGACGAGGCCGCCGAGCCAGGCGCCGGTGCACAGGACGACGGCGTCGCCGGTGTGCACGTCACCGTGGTCGTCGCGCACGGAGGCCGCGCCGACCACCTCGCGGACCTCACGGCCGCCGAGGAAGGTGTACCTGCCTGACGCCAACAGCTCCTGTTTCAAAGCCAGTTGAGTGGTGCGCGGCTCGACGGCGGCGTCCCGCTCGCACCACAGCGCGGCGACGAAGTCGCCGCGGAGCGCGGGGTTGACGGCGCGGGCCTCGTCGGCCGTGAGCAGCTTGTAGCCGCGGGCCGCAGCGTCGGGGCGGGCCACGGCCGCCTCGGCGACGGCGATCTCCAGCTCGGTGCGGAGCGGTGTCAGCGAACCGCAGGGCCGGAAGCCCAGGCCGGGGACCTGCTCCCCGATGCCCTCCCACAGCTCGCGGGCGCGGAGGGCGGTCTCCAGCTCTTCGCCGCCGGCCCGGCCGCTGACCCAGATCTGTCCGAAATTGCGGAGCGATGCTCCGCGTGCCTCGCTCTCGCGCTCGATCTGTACGACCTCGTGGCCGCGGTTCACTGCGTGCCAGGCGTGCATGGTTCCCACCACGCCAGCTCCTACGACGATGACTCTCACGACGGCAACGCTGCTTGGGGTGGGTGGCCCGTTCGGATCGGTACGGCGACGGGAGGGTGAACTGGGCCTCAAGGTTGGCCTAGACCCGTTACGTTTCCGTTATCGATGCAAGTCGATTGCCGGTCTGCGGTGTCAGCCCCGCGTGCCGAGGTGAGCGGTGAAGGAGAACCGGTCGCCGCGGAAGAGGGTGCGTACGCGTTCCAGCGGCTGCCCGCTCGCGTCCCGCGAGATCCGGTGGAGCAGCAGCATGGGCAGCGCGGGCGGCGTACCGATCAGCAACGCCTCGCGCGGGGTGGCGAGCACCGTCTCGATCCGCTCGTCCGCATCGCCGAACGAGATACCGAGCCGGTCGCGGAGGTAGGCGTAGAAGGAGGAGTCGGGGTCGAACTCGGTGTCCAGATCCGGTACGCGGGCGACGGAGACGTACGTGCTCTCCAGGCCGACCCGGTCGTCGTCGGCGAGCAGGACGCGCTCCAGGTGCCAGATCGGTTCGCCCTGCTCGACGCCGGTCTCGGCGGCGAGTGCGGCGGTGCAGGGGAACTTTTCCAGACCGATGAGATGACGGCCCGGGGTCCGCCCCTGACGGCGCACCCCCTCCGTATAGCTGGCGAGGGAGAGCGGCTGCTCCAGCTTGGGACCCGCGACGACGGTGCCGCGACCCTGACGGGCGAGCCGGCCCTCCAGCAGCAGTTCGCGCAGCGCCTGACGCACTGTCTCGCGCGAGACTTCGTAGCGGACGGCGAGGTCACGCTCGGTGGGCAGCATGCCGCCCTCGCCCAACTCCTCGATGAGGAGCGAGACATGAGCCTTCACGGCGTAGTACTTGGGGATACGGCCGTGCTCCGGAATGCCGGAGCGGATCGGTGCGCCAGGTGCCTGGTCGAGCAGGTAGTCCACGCCCCGATGGTGGCAGACGGACATGAACACCGGTGAATGGTGCGGCGCGGCAGGTCAGCGACGGGCGTGGCGCAGCCGCCGGGACCACGCGATGACGACGGCGCCGCTGAGCAGCAGGGACCCGGCGGTCAGGAGCGTGAGCCAGGGGACGGTCGACGTCCGGCCGGTCATGGCGAGCTCGGGAAGGTCCTGCGGGGCCCGCCCGGAGTCCGGGACGCGCCCGGAGGCCGGCGGGGTCGGCGTACCACCGACGCCTCCGCCGCCGTCGACGCCGCCGATGACAGCGGTGTCACCGGTGCCGCCGACTGCTCCGGTGGCGTTGTCCCGGGGGCCGGTTCCGGTTCCGTCGCGAGCGGTGTCCCGGCCGGGGTCCCCGCTCCCCGCCACATCGCCGGCGCCCCCCACATCACCGTTCCCGCCGATGCCGGATGCCTCACCGAAATCGTCGGTGTCGCCGTACTCGTCGCTCTCTCCGTACTCGTCCGGGTCGCCGTACTCGTCGGTGTCTCCGTACTCGTCGGTCTCACCGACCTCGCCGGTGTCGCTGTCGCCACTGTCCTCGACGACGCTGAAGACATAGTCGTCGGACTCACCGACCCAGTCCCCGTCGTCCTTCGGCTGCACCCTGCCGCTGTCGGCGCTCGCGCCGCGCTGCCGTTGGACGATCGCGGCGTTGACGGTGATCCGGCCGGGTCCGGTGTCGGAGGTGAACGCCATCCGGACCTCGACGGTGACGGTGCGGCCCGCAGGGACCGTGAAGCCGGCGAAGTCGTCGGCGCCGTCACCGCCGAAGACACCGATGTGCTCGTCGCGGTCGGTCGTCTCCCAGGCGACGCGGTGCTCGACATCGGGTTGGGCCTGATCGGAGAACTCCAGCTGGATCTGGTCGGAGGTCAGCTTCCGGTCCTCGTCGGTGAGGACCAGGACCGGGTGGATGGACCGGCACGACTCGGAGGTCGTATTGGTCAGATCCAGGAACCAGGTGCCGTAACCGCCGCCGGAGGCATACCTCTCCGGGCCGCTGCGGATCCGGGTCGTGATCGGGAAATCGCCCGCCGTCGGTGTGCCGCAGGTGGGCTGCTGGTCGGCGGTGACGGAGAGCGCCGGGACCGGGGTGGCGGCGGCGGACGGGCCGCCGAGGACGACGGCGGGGACCACGCTCGCCGCGGCCAGTCCGAGGGCGAGTCCATGACGTGGCCGCGCGGGAGGAAGCGGTGAGGACGGCCGGAGCGGGGACGGCTCCGGAGACGGTTCGGGGGGCGGTTGGGGGGACATGGGGGGACACCCTTCGCTGCTTGCGAACGGCCGGATCGCCCCGTGCCCGGAGTTCACCGGCTGTAGGCGGCGACGCTGTCACGCGCGCGACCCGCCGGGCGTCGACATGCCCAAGGACCACCCGGTCGGCCGCCCCCAACCCCTCGACCGGCCCACACCCGTACCGCTCCGACGGCGCTATGCGCCACCGTCGCCGCCGACACGGCCGAACAACGGGGCGAGGACCAGTTGTGCGGCCCCCTCGGCGACCGGCCGGCCGGCACCGGCGGTGGTGACGAGCGGTACCGCCGCACCGGTGCCGTCACGCCGTGCACGCTCTTCGATCACGGCGCGGACCCCTCGTACGTACGCATCCGGATCCGCGCCGACGGTACGGCCGCCCAGCACCACCCGGTCGATGTCGAGCAGCCCGACGAGGTTGGCGGCACCGGTCCCGAGCACGCGTGCGGCCTCCGCGACATCGCCGTCGGCAACGGCGGCGAGACAGAGCGCCTCGACACAGCCGCGCCCGCCGCAGCTGCACGGCGGCCCGTCCAGCGACACGGTCTGATGCCCGAACTCACCGGCACCGGTACGGGCCCCGCGGTGCAATGCCCCGCCGAGAAACAGCCCGGCGCCGAGTCCGGTCCCGAGATGCAGATACGCGAAGTCGCCCGGACCGTCGGCCCGCAGGGCGAGCCCGAGGGCGGCGGCGTTGGTGTCCTTGTCGACGACGACGGGCAACCCGGTACGAGCGGCGAGGGCGTCCTGGAGCGGATAACCGTCCCACTGCGGAAACCCGGTGACCCGATGGAGCACGCCCCCGCGATGGTCCAGGGGCCCGGGCACGGCCACACCGATCCCGAGCACGGTCCGCGTGTCCCCCACGGGAGCGGTCCCGGCCGCGTCCCCCTCACCGGGGGCGGAGGCCGCGGAGGTCCGGGGACCTGCCCCCGGTTCCGGGAAGGGGCGCGGCTGGGGAGATTCCGGCACGGCGTCCGCCGCCGGCCCGCCCAGCACAGCCCCCACTTCGCCCGCCGCCACCGCGACGACCTCCCCGGCCGGCGCGCCGAAGTCCAGCGGCGTCCTGCGGCTCGCGACGACCGTCCCGGCCAGGTCGACCAGGACCACCGTCAGCTCGTCGCGGTCCAGGTGCAGCCCCACCGCGTGCCCCGCGTCCGGGACCAGCCGCAACACGGTCCGCGGCTTGCCGCCCGTGGACGCGCGGTGGCCGGCCTCCGTCGCCAGGCCCTCCGCCCGCAGCCGGGCAGTGATCTTGCTGACGGCCTGCGGCGTGAGCCCTGTCCGCTCCGCCAGCTCCAGGCGGCTGATCCCGCGCTCGCCCGCTACACGCAGCAGGTCCAGCACGAGCGCCGCGTTGTGGCTGCGCAAGGTCGGCAAATTGGCCCCGGCATTACTCCTGTTCACGGCCCCATTGTCTCTCTCGCTTGCACTTTGGCAACAGCGTTGCTTAAGTGGATTGCATGACTGGCATCACGACTCCCGAGGCGCAGCAGCAGACGCACGCGCACGAGACCCCCCTCCGCGTCGGACTCGTCGGCTACGGCCTGGCGGGCTCCGTCTTCCACGCCCCGCTGATCGCCACGACCGAGGGCCTCGTCCTCGACACGGTCGTCACGTCGAACGAGGAGCGGCGGGCTCAGGCCCGCGCCGAGTTCCCCGACGTCTCGTTCGCCGCGTCGCCCGACGAGCTGTGGGCCCGCGTGGGCGGCCCGGACGCGCTCGACCTGATCGTGATCGCCTCCCCCAACAAGACCCACGTCCCGATCGCGACCGCCGCGCTCGAGGCCGGTCTGCCGGTCGTCGTGGACAAGCCGATCGCCGGTACGGCGGCCGAGGCGCGCGCGCTCGCCGCGCTGGCCGAGGAGCGCGGCCTGCTGCTCTCGGTCTTCCAGAACCGCCGCTGGGACAACGACTTCCTGACGCTTGCCCGGCTGATCGAGGACGGCGAGCTCGGCGACGTACAGCGCTTCGAGTCCCGTTTCGAGCGGTGGCGCCCGCAGCTGAAGGGCGGCTGGCGCGAGTCGGGCGATCCGCAGGAGGTCGGCGGACTGCTGTACGACCTGGGCAGCCATGTCGTCGACCAGGCGCTCGTGCTGTTCGGCCCGGCCGTCCAGGTGTACGCGGAGTCCGACGCGCGCCGCCCCGGCGCCGCCACCGACGACGACACGTTCCTGGCGATCACCCATGCGAACGGGGTCCGCTCGCACCTGTACGTCAGCGCCACGACGGCGCAGCTCGGCCCGCGCTTCCGGGTGCTCGGTTCGAAGGCCGGTTACGTGAAGTACGGGCTGGACCCGCAGGAGGCCGACCTGCGCGAGGGCCACCGCCCGTCCGCCGCAGCTCCCGGCTGGGGCGAGGAGCCCGAGACGCTGTGGGGCCGGATCGGTGCCGGCGAGTCGCCGCTGACCGGTGGCGGCGTCCCGGTCCGTACCCTGCCGGGCGACTACCCGGCGTACTACGCGGCGGTCGCCGACGCGGTGCGCGGCAAGGGCGACAATCCGGTGACGGCCCTGCAGGCCGCTGCGGCCCTGGACGTCCTCGAGGCCGCCCGCCGCTCGGCCCGCGAAGGCGTCACCGTAACCCTGCCCACTGCTTCCGAGGAGCAGACCGCATGAACCCCACCGCTCCGACCATCTCCGAGCTAATCGCGCAGGAGCGCCGACTGACTCTGCCGCATTTCGGCTACGACGACGCGTACGCCCTCGGCGGCCTGCTCGTCTCCATGGCCCGGAGGCGGCACGCGCCGGTCGCGATCGACATCCGGCGCGGCGCCCAGCAGCTGTTCCATGCCGCGCTGCCCGGTTCGAGCGCGGACAACGACGCGTGGATCGACCGCAAACGCAGAGTGGTCGAACGGTACGGCGAGAGCTCGTACCTGGTCGGGACCCGGTTCCGGGCGAAGGGGACGACGTTCGAGGACTCCTCGCGACTCGACCCGGACCTGTACGCCGCGCACGGCGGTTCGTTCCCGATCGCGGTCGAGGGAGCGGGCGTGATCGGCTCGGTCACGGTCTCGGGTCTCCCGCAGGCCGACGACCATGCGCTGGTCGTCGAGGCGCTGGAACAGTTCGCCACCACGATCGCCGGATGACGCACCGGAGGGGTGGGTCGCTGCACCGGCAGCGACTCACCCCTCCGATCTCTGACCGCCCAAGGACGCTCTTGGCCGGCTACGCGGCTAAGCGTCCTTGAGTTCCTGCCGCTGCCGTCCCAGCCCCTGGACCTCCAGCTCGACGACGTCGCCCGCCTTCAGATACGGCTTGGGCTCCGGCTGCCCCAGGGCCACCCCGGCCGGCGTACCGGTGTTGATGACATCGCCCGGGTACAGCGTCATGAACTGGCTGAGGTAGCGGACGACCTCGCCCACCGGGAAGATCTGGTCGGCGGTCGTGCCGTCCTGCTTCAGCTCGCCGTTGACCCACAGCTTCAGCGCAAGCGCCTGCGGGTCGGGCACCTCGTCCGCCGTCACCAGCCACGGCCCCAGCGGGTTGAACGTCTCGCAGTTCTTGCCCTTGTCCCAGGTGCCGCCGCGCTCGATCTGGAACTCGCGCTCGGAGACGTCGTGCGCGACCGCGTAACCGGCGACATGCCCGAGGGCTTCCTCGGCGGAGTCCAGATACCGGGCGGTGCGGCCGATGACGACGGCGAGCTCGACCTCCCAGTCGGTCTTGCGGCTGCCGCGCGGCACCAGCACGGTGTCCTCGGGTCCCACGACGGTGTCCGGCGCCTTGAAGAACAGGATCGGCTCGGTCGGAATCGCCGCACCGGTCTCGGTGGCGTGGTCGTGGTAGTTCAGCCCGATGCACACGATCTTGCCGATCCGGGCGAGCGGCGGCCCGACCCGGAGCCCTTCGGCATCGAGTACGGGCAGCTCGCCGGGCGCGGCCGCGGCGGCCCGTACGCGGGCCAGCGCGGACTCGTCGGCGAGCAGGTCGCTGTCGATGTCGGTGACGATTCCCGACAGGTCACGCAGCGTTCCGTCCTGGTCCAGCAGCGCCGGTCGTTCCGCACCTGCCGTACCCACGCGAAGCAGCTTCAACGGTCTGTCTCCCCTTGGTCGAGATCGGGCCCGTCGGATGGGTGGCGGCCATCCCAGGCTTGGCCGATCCTCCAAGACATCGGATCACTCCGCAAGACCCTGTTCACACACTGGACCGGCGCACTCGCCGCGGCGACTGCACCGCAGTGGCCATGCCCCTTACGCCACGGTGGCCATGGCGGCGCCCGCGGCCGGCATGTCGCGGTAGAGGACGGTCCGCTCGACAGCGGTCCAGGTGGTGCTGGTGACGATGTAGAGCGCGGCGGCGAGCGGCACGTACGCGACCGAGACGAGCGTGAAGAAGGACATCAGCGGCATCAGCTTCGTCATCGCGCCCATGCCCGGCATCGGCTGCCCGTCGGGCCCGGTGGCGGGAGTGGCCGGGGCTGCGGCGAGCTGACGCTTCGTACGCCGGTAGTTGAACGTGGCGACGGCGGCGACGATCACGAAGAGGCCGAGATAGACGACGCTCTGCGCGCCGAACAGCCCGCCGTGCGCCATCGCGTTGTGCCAGCGCTCGCCGAGCGGGGCGCCGAAGAGCTCGTGGCCGAGCAGCGCGTTGGGGTCGCCGCCGATCTTCTGGCTGGAGAAGAGGTGGTAGAGCAGGAAGAAGGCGGGCATCTGGAGAAGGCTGGGCAGGCAGCCGGACAGCGGCGAGACCTTCTCCTCCTTGTGCAGTTCCATGAGCGCCTTCTGCATGCGCTCGGGGTTCTTGCCGTGCTTCTTGCGCAATTCGGCGATCTGCGGCTGGAGTTTGGTGCGGGCCTTCTGCCCGCGCGCCGCGGCCCGCGACAGGGGGTGTACGGCGAGCCGCACCAGCGCGGTGAAGAGGACGATCGCGGCGGCCGTGGCGGCGCCCTGGAAGAGCGGCTGGAGGAGGTCGGCGAAGGAGCCGACCAGGCCGGCGAAAGCGGACATGAAGACGGACATGGGTGAGCCCTCCGGGGGTCTCGTCGTGCCGGGGGAGAGAACATCTGGCTCGGCATGACGACCCGCGTGGGGGTGCGCCCGGGTACGCGTATGCGTACGTACACAGGCAAGAAGGTGGGCGAAGTCCCTACGCGGCCGTCAGGAGGGCGCGGCCGGGGGCTCGGGGCCGCCTGCGCCCCTTGGCGTCGGGGTCGCGCTGCGGCAGGAACGCGGTGCGTTTCTCGCGGTCGCGCATCGCAGTACGGACCCGGGTGCGGGGCACGGGGGCGGCGCAGCGGGCGCTGATGACCGAGCAGGCGACGAGCGCGGAACCGGCGGCGGCGGTGGCGGCCAGCGCGACCGCGGCGGAGAGGCTGCCGCCCTCGGCGAGGAGGACCTCGGTGAGGAGGAAGAGCAGGATTCCGACGGGTCGGGGCAGGCGGGCGACACCGGCGCGCAGACGGTTGCTGATGCTGCCGCTCATCGATCCCTCCCCTGCCCGGCCCGGTGGGCTCGTCCGTTCGGCCCTCCAGCCGTTATACACGATGGCACCGTGGCAGGGGGCCGGCGTCAGACGGGGTCGGCCTCCAGGGGCTGAAGCAGCCTGCGCGGCGCGAACAGGGCGCGGCTGACCGGATCGCGGTTCGGGTCGAGCCCGTCGCCCGGCCGCATCTCGACATCCTCCAGCGGTACGGCCTGGGCGCAGGCCGGGCAGTTGCCGTACGGCCCCAGCTCCGTACCGCAGGCGGCATGGATGAAGAGCCGCATCGGACGCGTACCGGGAATGTGCTCGCTCCCCCACACACCGAGGGTGCGGAGGACCGGCCAGAGGGCCTTGCCGCTGTCGGTGAGGAGGTATTCGTCGCGCGGCGGCGACTGCTGGTAGCGGCGCTTCTCCAGTACTCCGGCCTCGATGAGGGACTGCAGCCGTGCAGCGAGGACGGCACGCGGGATGCCGAGGTGCACGAGGAAGTCGCTGTAGCGGCGGACGCCGAAGAACGCGTCGCGCACCACCAGGAGGGTCCAGCGCTCGCCGATCACTTCGAGTGCGCGGGCGATCGAGCACTGCTGTGTCGCGTAGTCCTTGCCGAGAGCCATGGGCACCACTTTACTCCCACAAGGTTCGATGAATGAACCGACCCGTGTTAGCGTCGGCCTACAACCCTAAGTTCATTCATCGAACCAATAGCGGCCGAGAGCCGACCCGGAACGAACGACCCGAGCCCCGGAGCGAAGCCATGCCGCAGCCCACACGTCCCCCCACTCAGCAGCTCGCGCACACCCCATCGCACCCCCCGAGACGTGCCGTGACCCGCCCGACCGCCGCCCTCTCCCCCTCCTCCCCCCGCCCCACCGCCACCCTCGCCGTCACCGCCCTGGCCACCACCGTGGCGCTGATGAACTACACGTCTCCGTTGACGACCGTCCCCGGCATCTCCGCCGCGCTCGCCACCCCCGCCTCCGGCCAGGCCTGGCTGATCAACGGCACCCCGCTCGGGCTGGCCGCCTTCCTCCTCGTCGTGGGCAGCCTCGCCGACGACTACGGCCGGCGCAGGCTGTTCCTCATCGGCACCCTGGGCCTCGGCGTCACCACCGCCGCCGGCGCCTTCGCAACCAGCACGCTCGCCTTCACGCTGGCCCGAGTCGCCCAGGGCGCGGCGACCGCGGCGATCCTCGCGACCAGCCTGGGCCTGCTCGTCGGCGCCTTCCCGGTGGGGACGGCCAGGATCAGGGCGACCGGGATCTGGGGTGCGTGCGTGAGCGGCGGGATCGCGCTCGGCCCGCTGCTCGCCGGTTCGCTGGGCATCGTCGACTGGCGGCTGGTGTATGCCGCACTCGCGGTCGCCGCACTCGGCACGGCCGCCTTTGCGTTCCGCGTGCTCTCCGAGTCCCGCTCGCCGCGCGGCGGCCGCCCCGATCTCGCGGGCACAGCGGCGCTCGGCCTGGCGATGACCGCGCTGCTGACGGCCCTCACGCTGGGCCGGGAAGGCTGGCTGCGCGCGAGTGTCGGCCTGCTGCTGCTTGCCGTGCTCGCGCTGACCGCCGTGTTCGTGGTGGTGGAGCGCCGGGCCGCGGCGCCGCTGATCGATCTGACGTTGCTGCGCAGCCGCCCGTTCCTGACGTCGCTGGCGGGCGGTCTCTTCACCGGTTTCGCGGTGATCGGCCTGTTCAGCTATCTGCCGACACTGCTGCAGGGGGGACTCGGACTGTCACCGATGGGCACGGCGTGGCTGTTCCTGCTCTGGTCCGGTACGTCGTTCGTGGTGGCGCTGCAGGCACGGCGGCTGACGGGCAGGGTCTCGGCGCGCCACCAGCTGGCCGCGGGCTTCGCCCTGCACGCCGTGGCGGTGCTGGCGCTGCTGGGCACCCTGGACGCGGGAACGGCGGGCCCATCGGTGTGGCTGCGGCTCACCCTGGCGCTCGTCGTCTCCGGCATCGGCAGCGGCCTGCTCAACGCCGCACTGCCGCGTGTCGCGGTGGAGTCGGTACCGGCGGAGCGGGCGGCGATGGGTTCCGGGGCGAACAACACCGCCCGCTACCTCGGCTCGTCGGCGGGGGTCGCGCTGACGATCGCGGTCGCGACGTCGGGCTCGGGTGCGGACGGGGCGGTGCTGCTCTCGGTCGCGACGGCCCTGGTGGCGACGGTGGTCGTCATGCTCCTGCGGGAGCGTCGCTCGCCTCGCTGACGCCCACCCCCGAGAGCTCCGGCCTCCGGCTCTCCGCGGCCCCCCGCCTCTCCCCCGGCTCGTCCCGCGCGAGCACGTCGCCGTCCGGCCGGTCGTCGTGCTCGCGCGGGCCGGCGTAGGTCACCGCGAGCGCGACGGCGAGGTTGGCGCCGAGGGCGACGATGCCCGCGTTCACGCCCCACACCGGGTCGTTCCCGGTGAACACGAACCCGCAGACCACACCCACGCCCACGCCCAGCCCGGCCATCGCACCGAGCAGCGTCAGCCGCCGCCACATCAGTCCCAGCAGCACCATGGGGAGCAGCTGCGCCATCCCCTCGTACGAGATGAGGGAGAGCCGCACCAGCGTGTTCGGCTCGGTGTACGTCAGCACGAGCGCGATGACGCCCGCGGCCACGACGACGGTCTGCGCGGCGCCCTTCTGCCGCTGCTGCCAGCGCGGTACGAGCGAGAGCACGCTGCGCCCCCACATGGTGCCGATGACGAGCATGAAGACGGCCATGGGCACGATCGACGACAGCGCGGCCGCCACCCCGATGACGCCGACGGCCCAGGCGGGCAGCGAGTCCACGACGAGCTCGAAGAGCGCGAGGTTGGACTCGGCGCCGACGAGCCCCGGCACGACGAAGAGGGCGGCCATGCCGAGCAGCATCGGGACGAACAGCAGCACGTTGTAGGCGGGCAGCCACATCGCGTTGCGGCGCAGGACGTCGGCGTTCTTCGCGCCGAGGTAGCCGGCGACGGTGGTCGGGAAGATCACCACGGTGAGGGAGTTGAGGAACGAGGTGGTGATGAACCACGCCTGCCCGAGCCCGCTGTCGCCGTGCCCGGGGAAGGTCAGCCACTCGCTCTTCCCGGTGACGAGCCGGTCCAGGAAGGGCCCGTACCCGTCGAAGTAGTGCATCGGGACGTAGAGGGCGAGGAACCCGAGAGTGGCGATCACCAGCACGTCCTTGAGCACGGACACCCAGGCGCTGCCGCGCAGTCCGCTGACCACGACGAATCCCGTGGTGACGGCGAAGGCTATGAAGTACGCCCAGTTCAGGCTGATGGCACCGTACGAGATGGTGGAGACGACGACGCCCATGCCGGTGATCTGCAGCTGGATGTACGGCAGCAGGAACACGGTCGCGAGGACGGCGACGAGGGCGCCCAGCCAGGGCCGTCCGAAGCGGTGCGCGACCATGTCGGTGATCCCGACGAGCCCGTGCCGGCGCGCGTACGCCCAGAGCATCGGCCCGACGACATACCCGACGGCGTAACCGCAGGACATGTACGCCACCACATAGAGCACGGGGGCCCCGTAGTTGTAGCCCCATCCCGCGGCGCCGAGATAGCTGAAGCTGGTGTAGCCCTCGCCGGCCATCAGCACCCAGATGAAGACGGTCCCGAGGCTGCGCCCGCCGACGGACCACTCGGCAAGCCCGTCGCGGCCCCTGTTACCGCGGCCTCGCACGGCGAGGAGCCCGAGAACGACGGTGGCCACCATGAAGGCCCCGAAGACGGAGGTCGCGACTACGGCGTTCACCGGCGGTCCCCCCGCCGGGTCAGCCAGACCGCCACGGGTGTCAGCAGGGTCGCCCCGAGCAGCCACACGAAGAGGAACGGCAGTCCGAGCACGACGGGACGGACCCGGTTCACGAACGGCAGCGCCCCCAGGTACAGCACGTAGGGGACCAGCAACCACAACAACTGCGGACGTCGTCTGAGCACGTCGGAAAAGCTTAGTGACCGCCGCTACCGCTCCTGCACACCCGCCAGCTTCCCCCACACGACAAGGCGGTAACGGGAGGTGAATTCAGGCGTGCACGTGGTCAGCGTCACGTACGAACCGGGCTCGCTGTACCCGAAGGCCGGCTTCAGATTGCTGCGCGGCACGGCGGCGATGACCCCGCTGTCCCGGGCGGCGGTCTGCGCCAGCGTCTTGTCGACGACGTACGTGTACACCCGCTGCCGGGTCTCGACGGTGATCCGGTCACCGCGCCGCAGCCGATTGATGTAGCGGAACGGCTCACCGTGCGTATTGCGGTGCCCGGCGAGCGCGAAGTTCCCGGCGCCACCGGGCTGTGCGGTGCGCGGGTAGTGCCCGACGTACCCCTTGTCGAGGACGCCGCTCTTGCTGATGCCCTGGGCGACGGGGGCGGTGAGCCCGAGGCGCGGGATACGGATGACGGCGTAGGCCTGATCCCAGCGGGGTGCAGCAGCCGCTCCCGTACGCGCACCACCCGCCGGCGCTCCCCCGCCCTCCCCCGCCGTATCCGTGTCCGTATCCGCGTCCGCGCCCTCGCCCGACGGGGCGGACGGAACATCGGCGTCCCCGTCCCCCGCCCGCTCCCACTCCCGCTCCAGGGACTGCACCTTGTGCCGGGCATCGGCCCTGGCCTGCCGATTGGTCCACCACAGCTGATGGACAACGAGAAGCAGCAGCACCACACCGAGGGTCACGACCGCCTCGGCGCCCGACCACAGCCCGCGCGCGGCAAGGCGCCGCCCGCGCGGGTTCCGCTGCACCATGACCGGTATCCGCTGCCTCACGGCCCGCACGATAAGGGCAGGACCTGTAACTCTCCAGGGTCGGAACAACCCTCCGTACAGGAGCCGTACAGCAGTACGGTGTGGTGCATGCGCCCCGACACGCCTGCTGACCACATTGCCGAAGCCGAGCGCCTGCTGCGCACGGCGGCGCAGTACCCCGACGACCGGGAACCGCTGCTCCTCCGGGCCGCCGCCCATCTGGAACTCGCCGGCGAGCGCACCCGCGCCACCCCCCTCTACGACGAGCTCCTCGCCGCGGACGCCGCCGAGCCGTACCTGATCAAGGCCCTCAAGGCATCGAACCTCTGGGAGTACGGCCACGAGGCCGAGGCCCGCGCCATCATCGAGGGCATCCGCGCGGCGGGGCCCCTCGAACCCGGCCCCTGGCAGATCGCAGCCGAGACCCTGGAATCGCACGACGAGCTGGAGTCGGCCCACGACTTCCTCTCGACCGCGCTGACCCTGCTCCTGGCACCGGGCGAGGAAGTCCCGTACGCCACCCAGTCGCTGCTGATCGGCCGCCACCGGGTACGCCGCCTGATGGGCGTCGACCACGACACCTGGGACGACCTGACCGACACGCTCCACACCGCCACGGTCCCGCTGGACGAACTCCACGACCCGAAGCGACTGTGGTCACTCGGCTCGTCCGACCCGAGCGAACTCCAGGCCGAGATCACCCGCCTCCGCGCCGAGCTGGGCACCTACCGCACCGCGCTCTCCCGCCCGTTCCCGGTGGCGGTCCTGCACTGGCCGGAGCCCGAACTGAGTGAACTCCTCGCCGCATACCCCACCCTGCGCGCGGAGTACCCCTCCCACACCGAACACCTCGCCGACCTGGAAGCCGCCCTCCGCGACCTCCACTCCGCGGGCACCCCGAACCTGGGCATCGTCACCGGCACGGTCCCCTCGTACGAGGCCTTCGCCGCCTCCGAAGCCGCGTCCCCGTCCGACCCGAACCTCCTCCCCCAGTACGCAACGACGCTCGCGGCCCGCGGCCGCGCGGTGCCGTGGCCTCCGGCGCGGACCGCGGCGTGTTGGTGCGGGTCGGGACGGGCTTATCGGGACTGCCACGGGGTGTAGGGCGTACCGAGACGATCTGCGAAGGGCCCCGCCGAAGCACGGAGCGGGGCTCTTCCCGTCTGTCCTATGACCGGCGCGTAGCCACGCCCCCACACCTAGGCAGCCGACGAAACGCTTTGTCAGTCCCGCCTGATACAACTGCCTGCCTAGGTGTCGGATGAGGGGGACTCGGCCATGCCCAACGATTTTGCGGGTGACACGGCTCCGGTTGCTGGGCTCTACGAGACGCTGATTACTCATCGCCTCGAAAAACGCATGAAGCAACTCGACACCACGGGTTGGCGCTCCATCGACGAGATAGTCGGCTCTGAATCTGCACCTCGCGTGCTGTCACGCCATATCGGGAACGTCGTGCGACGAGTCCTCCAGGATCTCTCCCCTGCCGAGCAGGTACTCGCCGCCAACCACATCCTGGAGTCCCTCAACACCATCGAGGGTGCGACGGAGTGGGTCGACCTTGTCATCGAGGGCCCCCGACAGTTGCTCGCAGTAGCGGAGCAAGAGGCTCCTGGTGTCTACGCAATCCGCCCCGCTACGCCCCTTTCCGAGACGGCGCTGATCACCAACTCGCCTGACGATCCGAGCCTGGGCTTTGAGCTACGCGCCGAGTTGGCTACGGCAGACCGTGTTGACCTCCTCTGCGCCTTCGTGAAGTGGCACGGACTCCGTGTCCTTGAACAGTCGCTCTCCTCCGCACGCGATCGCGGTGTCCCCATCCGCGTACTGACAACGACCTACATCGGCGCCACGGAACGTCGCGCGTTGGATCGTCTGGTCCGCGAATTCGGCGCCGAGGTAAAGGTCAATTACGAACTGCGCTCGACCCGCCTCCATGCGAAGGCATGGCTCTTCCGCCGCAATAGCGGCTTCGATACGGCATACGTTGGTAGCTCGAACCTGTCCAAGGCCGCGCTTCTCGATGGCCTCGAATGGAACGTTCGGCTGTCGTCGGTCGCCACACCCTCCGTCCTCAGCAAATTCGAGGCAACATTCGACGCGTACTGGAGCGAGCGCTCCTTCGAGTCCTACGACCCTGACAGCGACGCGCAGCGACTCGATGAAGCGCTGTCTCACGCTGGCGGAATCAACCGCAACAGTGGCACCACCATCACGCTCTCCGGCCTTGAAGTCCGGCCCTACCCACACCAGCGCGACATGCTTGAGCGCCTCCAGGTGGAGCGGACCGTCCATGGCCGGAACCGCAATCTGCTCGTCGCCGCGACGGGCACAGGCAAGACCGTGATGGCAGCTTTGGACTTCAAGCGCCTGCGGCAAACACTGGGCCGGGATCCGCGGCTGCTCTTCGTAGCCCACCGCAAGGAGATCCTGGAACAGTCGCTGCGCGTCTACCAGAACGTGCTGATTGATGCGAACTTCGGTGAACTCTTCGTGGGTGGGGAGATTCCCGACAACTGGACGCATGTGTTCGCTAGCGTCCAGTCACTCAACTCACGTGCGCTGGACCGCTTTACTCCAGACCACTTTGACGTCATCGTGATCGACGAGTTCCATCACGGTACGTCTCCTACATACCGTCGCATCCTGGATCACTTCGAACCACACGAACTACTGGGACTCACCGCTACCCCGGAACGCATGGACGGGCTGAACATCCAGGACGAGTTCTTTGAGGGCCGGATCGCAGCAGAGATGCGCCTCTGGGAAGCCCTTGAGAACGAACTACTCAGTCCATTCCACTACTTCGGCGTCACCGACAACACCGACATGAGCGCCATCACGTGGAAGCGAGGATCGTACGACGCCACGGCCCTCAGTAATCTCTTCACTGGCAATGACGCACGGGCGAGACTCGTCGTACAAGCCGTGAAGGACAAGGTTGCCGACCCGGGCGCGATGCGTGCGCTGGGCTTTTGCGTGTCAGTCGCGCACGCAGACTTCATGGCCGACTTCTTCCGTCGAGCCGGCCTCAATGCAGTCGCCCTGTCCGGCGAGACCCCACGCCCTGAGCGCAAGGACGCCCTCGATCAGCTCAAGGCTGGCACGCTCCAAGTCATCTTCTCTGTGGACCTGTTCAACGAGGGGCTCGACATCCCTGATGTCGACACTCTGCTCCTGCTGCGCCCCACGTCCAGCGCCACGGTGTTCCTCCAGCAGCTGGGACGAGGCTTGCGCCGCACCGAGGACAAGGCCGTCCTCACCGTCTTGGACTTCATCGGTCAGCACCGCAAGGAGTTCCGCTTCGAGGAACAGTTCCGCGCGCTGACCAACCACACCCGCAATCGCCTGCTCACCAACATCGAGCACGACTTTCCGCAGTTGCCATCTGGCTGCCAGATCATCCTTGAGACCAAAGCCAAGGAGCTGATCATCGACAACATCCGCAGTCAGATCAGCGTCAACGTCACTCAGCTCGCGCGTGAGGTCGCCACATACGCCGAGCCTCGACTCGCGGACTACCTCAAGGAGAGCGGTCGAGAGCTCAAGGAGCTCTACCGAGGCAACGGGAACTCATGGACGGGGCTACTCCGTCGCGCCAAGCTCCTCGCCGAGACTGGGCCGGAGGGAGAGACAGCGCTACTCAAGCGTGTATCGGCCTTCCTTCACGTCGATGATCCGCTCCGAGTCGCCGCGTACAGCAAGCTCCTCACTGACGACGCCCCCACCTACGACGAGCTCAGCGAACAGGAGCAGGCATACGCCCGCATGTTCTTCTTCTCGCTGTGGCCGTTGGGGGGCGACTTCAACAGCTACCAGGAGGGCTTCGACACCCTTCGCCCCCACCACGCCTTCCGTGACGAACTCAGTCAAGTCCTCGCACACGTCCTGGATCTCGCCGACCACGTCCCCGTCCCGCTGCTCGGCGGTCACGCGAGCCTGCCGCTGACCGTCCACGCCTCATACAGTCGCGAGGAGATCCTCCCCGCCTTGGGGCAGTCGTGCGTGGGCGGCTTCATGCCGGGGCACTTCCGCGAGGGGGTGAAGTGGTGCGAGGAGATCCAGACCGACGCCCTACTCATCACTCTCGAGAAGGACGAGAAGGACTTCTCCCCAGAGACTCGCTACAAGGACTACGCCCTGAACGAGTCCCTGTTTCACTGGGAGTCCCAGAACCAGACCTCGGAGACATCGCCCACCGGCGTTCGCTACCGGACCCACAAGGACAAGGACACCCACGTCCTCCTCTTCGTCCGCCGCTACAAGAAGACAGACATCGGCGGGCCCCAGCCCTGGATGCTGCTTGGTCCCGCCGAGTACGTGGAGCACAAGGGAAGCAAGCCTATGGGGATCGTCTGGAGGCTCAGCCATGACATTCCAGCGGACGTCTGGACGTATTCGACCATTGCGGCAAGTTGACGTCGTTGCCATTTGATCGCAGACGACGCTCCCTATAACTCCAGCTGTAGATCGGTAGCTGTTCAGCGGGGGTGACGGTTCGTTGGCCCTTGCCAGCGCATGATCCGCAGGGTTGTAGTGTGGAGCCCCAAGGCGAGCCGACGCGCGAGGAGTTGCTGCTCCTGCTGTCGGCGAAGGACGCCACCATCAAATTCTTGACGGGGCTGGTCAAGCAGTTGGCCGCGCGGGTCGCGGAGCCGGAGCGCCGGTTAGGCAAGGACTCCTCGAACTCCTCCAAGCCGCCGTCCTCGGACGCTCCGTTCACCAAGCCCGCACCGAAGCGGTCTTCGCGCACCCGCTCGGGGCGTCGTCCCGGCAAGCAGGACGGCACGCCCGGCGGCACCCTGAAGCGGGTCGAGGACCCGGACGAGACCTTTCGCCGTGATCCGGCCGTCTGCTGAGGGTGCGGTGACCCCCTAACCGGCGCCCCATCTTCGACGAGCGCAGTCACCAGGTCTTCGACGTGCCGCCCCCGCCGCCGCGCCCGAAGGTCACCGAGTACCAGATCGTCTCGCGGACCTGCACCGGCTGCGGCACCACCACGGTGGGCGACATCCCCACCTGGCCACGCCGGCGGGAAAGTTACGGGCCGAAGCTGATGGTGCGGGCGGCCCGGCTGGTGTGCGCGCATTCCTCTACATGACCGTGATGAGCCTGGACCCCACCGGGCAGGGCCGCAAACCCTGAACCATGCGATGGAAGCCCGCGCTGCAGGCCTTCGACATCGCCTTCGATGGCCGGCTCTCCGCCGGCCGCCGTTAACTCACACCACACGAGTACACCGTTGACTGGACAGTCTCGTCCCACTCACGACCGGAGCCTCCAACCTCGGAATCGCCCCTGAATAGGCGAAGCATGAACTGTCTCAGCCAAGGCCACCTCCGGAACAAAACGCTCTTTTGGCCCCGCCAGCAGGCATCAGGGACCTATGCCCCACTATTCAGGACCATCTGCCCTGGCCAGGCGCATTGAAGTACCGTCACATTTATCACCACCCTCCTGGCCACCTTCTGGGCTCACACGGTCCGCCCAGCCCCGCGCGGCCCTGATTACCCATGTGAGATTCATGCCCTACAAACCGGGTGCCGACTGGCAGTACGACGTCCCCACCAGCGGCAGCAAACGGCTCCCGCCTGACTCCGGTTACGCCGAAGCCCTCCGTAACCAGGGGTACAGCTTCGAGGTCGCCATCGCTGACCTCATTGACAACTCCCTTGATGCGGGAGCTAGTCAGGTCGTCGTGCACTTCCTCCGCGACGATGACCGGTTGCTCAGCCTACTCATCGTCGATAACGGCCGGGGCATGAACGACCCGGGCCTCGACGCCGCCATGACCGTCGGCCACCGCCGCGAGTACGGCAGCCACTCCCTCGGTATGTACGGAACCGGCCTCAAAGCTGCGTCGCTCTCGCACGCCGATGCCCTCGCCGTCGTCAGTACGACCAAGACCAGCCGCGCCGCCGGACGCCAGCTGACCTCCACCTCCCTCGCGGACGGTTACCGCTGCGACACCGTCACCCCGGACTACGCCCAGGCCCTCCTCGACCGCTACGACGGGATCATCGAGTGGCAGGGCACAGTCGTGCGCTGGGACAGGGTCAGGACCTTCGAGACCGTGGAGGTCAGCCAGACCGACCGCTTCCTCTCTGAGGCAATCCAGAAGCTGGAAACGCACCTCGGCCTCTACCTGCACCGCTTCCTGGACCGCGGGGATGTACGGATCGATATTGCTGTGGAGAACGTGCACACCCGTGAACTGCTCGACAGCATCGAGGTCGAGCCGCTCGATCCGTTCAATTACAAAGTTCCGGGCAAGGCGGGCTATCCCTGTACCTTCACCGCTCCGGTTGAGGGCGTCGGCGATATGGAGTTGACCGCCCATATCTGGCCCCCCAAGTCGCCGCGCGCCGAGTACAAGCTCATCGGCCCGCTCGCCGAGCGTCAGGGCTTCTACTTCTACCGCAATGACCGCCTGGTCCAGGCCGGCGGCTGGAACGGCCAGCGGGGCGCGTCCGAGGGGCATCTCAATCTCGCCCGTATCGCAGTTGATCTCCCCTCTCACCCCAATCAAGTCTTCAGCCTCACCGTGAAGAAGGAGGGGATCAACGCAACTCAGGCCTTTGCTCGCGGCGTTGAGAAGGCCGTGGACGCTCACGGCCGTACCTTCCGCACGTATCTCGAAAACGCAGAGGCCGTATACCGCGAGGGATCCTCCCGCGCCGAGGTTAAGCGCAATGCGGTCATTCCGCCCGGCAAGGGCATCTCCCCGAAGGTCAAGCGCGTCATCCAGGAAGAACTGCCGGAGAAGCCCGGCGAGGACCCGATCGCCATCGCCTGGGTCGCACTCCCGGAAGACCGCTTCTTCGACCTCGACCGTGAGAACCGTGTCATCCAGCTCAACAAGAGCCACCGCGACACCTTCAACATGGGTCAGCGCGGTGGCTCCAATGACGCCCCGGTCGTCAAGACCCTGCTCTATCTCATGCTGGAGGAGCTGTTCGGCTTCACCCGCTGGGAGAAGAAGCGCAGCGACCAGATCGACTACTGGAACGCCATTCTGCTCGCTGCCGTAAGCGCCCAGCGCGAACGCTTCACCCACTGAAGGACAGCATCCCGTGACCGACTCACTGCTGGAAATCCACACCGCTGTACTCGGCGGAATGACCCGTGGCCCCAAACCCTTCGCGAAGCGGGCAGAGACCGAGGCGGAGGACTTCCCCTGCGCTGACCTCGCGGACGACACATTCAGCCAGCGTCTGACGGATGAGTCGGATGCCCTGACCGTCCTGTGGGAGCGCAAGCTCACCTCCTGGGACTTCGAAGAGCGGGCCGCCTGGACCACCGCACCTCCCCGTACCGACGAACGCCGCGCGGAGATATACGGCCACCTCGGCTTCGAAGACGGCGTACGCAAGGCCCTGACCAACGCCGTCGTGGTATCCAAGAAGCCCGGCCACACCACCATCACCGCGGAGTTCACCCCCTGGTACACCAGGGAACGCGCCGAAGCGCGGGCCTTCTACTGGCCCGCGTACGAGAAGCGGCTGCGCGCCAAGGGCTGGAGCAGCGAGGCGATCGCCGGCCTCGACGAGGCCAGCCGCGCGGTCGTCGAGCGCCTCACCGACCCCGAGCAAGTTTCCCGCCGCCAGGCACGCGGCCTGGTCGTCGGCTACGTCCAGTCCGGCAAGACCGCGAACTTCACCGGTGTCACCGCCAAGGCCATCGACTCCGGCTACCGCCTGGTCATCATTCTCGGCGGCACCTTGAACCTCCTGCGCAAACAGACCCAGCGTCGCCTCGACATGGAGCTGATCGGCCAGGAGAACATCCTGCGCGGTGCCGACCCCGAGGACCTCGACTCGCTGGTCGGCATCGACTACATCGGCGACGACGAGGAATGGCCGCAGTTCGTCTCCCACGGCGGACGCCCCTCCGCCCTGAGCGCCTTCGATATCGAGCGCCTCACCACCCGCGACCGGGACTACCAGAGCCTCCTCCAGGGCATACGCGGCATCGAGTTCGAGAAGCGCGAGCGCGGCCTGCCGCTGTACGACCCGCGCAACCTCCACCACGCGGACGCCCGCGTTATGGTCGTCAAGAAGAACAAGTCGGTCCTCGACAAGCTCATTAAGGACCTCAAGCAGATCCAGGGCCTGCTCGGCGAGCTCCCTGCCCTGATCATCGACGACGAGTCCGACCAGGCGTCCGTCAACACCACCGACCCGAAGAAGTGGGAATCGGACCGTCCCAAGCGCACCGCGATCAACTCTCGCATCGCCCAGCTGCTGACGTTGCTCCCGCGCTCCCAGTACGTCGGCTACACCGCGACCCCATTCGCGAATGTCTTCATCGACCCGAGCGACAGCGAAGACATCTTCCCCAGGGATTTCCTGATCTCGCTCCCCCGCCCCGAGGGCTACATGGGCGTCCAGGACTTCCACGACCTGGACTCCCTCATCCCTTACGACGAGCGTACGTACGCCAACTCCCGCGCCAAGTCCCACGTCCGCGGCATCTACTCCCCGGATGAGATTGACGACAAGTCCATGCAAGAGGCCATGGACAGCTTCGTCCTCACCGGCGCGATGAAGCTCTACCGCGCGGCCCACGGCGTCCCTGACGGCCCCTACCGGCACCACACCATGCTGGTGCACGAGTCGGTCCGCAAAGACGACCACGCGGAACTCGCCTTGCGCCTCAACACCATGTGGCACCAGGCCGGCTACATCACCAACTCCACCGGCCACGCCCGCCTAGCCGACCTCTTCCAGCGCGACATCCGCCCGGTTTCCCAGGCCCGCGCCGCCGACCTACCGGCTCCCGCCTCGTACGACGAACTCCGCCCGTACATTAGCCAAGCCTGCAGCCGTATCCGCAAGGGGGGTAATCCGGTCGTCATCGTGAACGGTGACAGCGACAAGTATTTCGACCAGCTCGACCTCGACTTCGACCGCCAGCCCCACGTCTGGAAGATCCTCGTCGGCGGCACCAAACTCTCCCGCGGCTTCACCGTCGAAGGCCTCACGGTCACCTATTACCGCCGCACGACCCAGCAGGCCGACACCCTCATGCAAATGGGGCGCTGGTTCGGCTTCCGCCCCGGCTACCAGGACCTGGTCCGCCTCTACATCAGCCGCGCGGAGAAACTCACCAAGGCAAGCAAGTCCACGGTCGACCTCTACGAGGCCTTCGAGGCCATCTGCCTCGACGAGGAAACCTTCCGCGACCAGCTCGCCCAGTACGCCGAACTCGTCGACGGCAAGCCGCTGGTCACTCCCCAAGAGATCCCTCCGCTGGTGTCCCAGCACCTGCCCTGGCTCAAGCCCAGCAGTCGCACGAAGATGTATAACGCCCAGGTCGAAGAGATAGCCGGTCCGGGGCAGATCATCGAGCCGACTGCCCACCCGCTCAGTCATGTTGATCTGGCTCACAACACCGAACAGTGGCTTCCTCTTCTCGAGCGCCTTTCAACGACCCCCGATACCTTCATCACCCACGATGAGGCCTACGGTAAGGACTACCACCTCACCGCGCTCACAGCATCGGTCTCTCATGCTCAGCTCATGGAGGTACTGGAGAAACTCCGCTGGTGGAACGCCGCCCCCTTCCTCCCCCACCTGCGCTTCCTCCGCGAGATCGCCAAGAATTCTCACCTGATCGACGACTGGCTATTGATCACCCCCCACTACGCGACTGGCCGCGGCGTATCAGCGAGTGTGCGCGGATCAGTTCCTCTGGCTCTCTCGAAGCGCGAGCGCCGCCGTGTCCAGATCTTCGGCTACATCAGCGACCGCAAGCACCGCGCAACGGCCCGACGTATAGCCCGCGCCACACCGCCGACGTCTGACCCTGTGACGGAACGGTTCTCCCGAGACCGACGCGGAGCGATACTCCTCTACCCAGTCATCGAGGATGATCCTTCGACTGTCGTGCGGAACGGGGAGGTGGACCCGGGGAAGGTCGCCATGGTCTTCTCCCTGGTGGCACCCGCCTCCACCGCAGCGGCTGGACGGCCCCCGATCAGTTTCAGCGCCATCGACAAGAGCCGGTCCGACTCCCCCATCATTGACACAAGCGGCTGAACTACCCCTTCTCGTGGGCACCAACATGAGCGTACAAGCGACACGTTGTTGCCCTGCCCCCTGCCGAGAGTCGTATCGGAGTAGCGTCGGGGACTGGCGCGGTGGCGTGTGACGCTCCGTTTCTAGTTCCCTGTCCCTCTCGGAAACTCGCTTGGGTGCAGATCTAACTCATCTTTCGCACTTTTCGGCGGTCAACGGCGCGTGTGGGTGACACGGTGAGGTGATCATCTGGGGACGGCGGGGTGGCACTTCGCGGCGGGCCCGGACATGAAGGAAGCATCCGCGGTGTTCCTTACGCTCTTTCGAGGTGTCGCCGATGCATCCGGGTCTGACCGTACATCCAGCTCTTCAGCACGGTGCATGCGCTACCAGCTTCCCGACCGACCTGCCCGAAAGGGCCCGACACCTGTGGACAAGTGAAAAAGCTGGGCAGACCAGCGGCCACCCCCTGCCCGAGTCCGCGACTCAACCCCGACACGGCCCGCACAGCCCCGAAACACCCACCCCGAGATCAGCCGGTGGATCCGGGCTCAGCGATCCAGACGAGTTCCTAGGTCGAGGGGGGCTTCACACTGCTTCAGCCGCCTCCGCCTCGAAGTGCATCTGCGCGCGGTCGAGGGCCTCGTCTGGATCACAGCCGTGGGCGCGGAGCCAGTGGAGGAGGTCGGCGATGAGGCCGATCGCCAGTTCCCTACCCACGGTTGGACTCAGCCGTCCGCGATCGGCATCCGTCGAGGTCACACCTAGCCCGCATAAGCCCAACAGTGCTTCAGCCTTAGCGACTTGAGGTCCATCGACGTGATCATTTGATGACCGGAGACCAGTGGCGAGCTCGCACCAGGTGACCTTAGAGTCGCCGCGCAGGATGACACCCCAGCGATCTGCGACACCCTCCACAATCGCCATGCCTCGTCCGGCCTCGGCCTCCCCCGCTGTCGTGACGAGCGTGGGGAGTGCTCGCACATCTGGATCGCTTACCTCAATGCGAAGGCGATCGCCGTTCATGAATACAGCCAGACATGACGGCGTCCCAGGGCCCACATGCCGGACCACATTGGCGACCAGCTCTGTAACGCAGATCTGCGCCGCGTAGACGACTCCCGGCAGCCCCCACAGCTCCAGGTGCAGTCGCATCACGCGCCGGAGGCCGGCTAGCTCCTTCGCTTCAGCCAGGAACGCCAGGTCCCATCCCTTTCTGACCACGCCAAAACGACACCCATCCAAGTCCATCACCCCTCCGTCACCTAACGGTCACCGAATGTGGCCGATGCTCAATACGGTGTCAGTGGAACTCTCAAAATGGAACTCTCATAGCGACCTTGTGGGAGCGCAAGGATTAATGCGCGCCCCCCGGAGTGCGCTGTCTTGCTCGATGTGCTCCGCACGATGCACCCTCTTGGGGATCAATGCGAAGGACCACCGCCATGCCAGTCGGACCAACCACCCGCAGACGCCAACTCGGCGCGGATCTGCGCCGCCTCCGCGAGCGCAAGGGCCTCACGCTGGAAGAGGCCGGGGCACGGGTCGGCATCTCCAAAGCAACCTTGAGTCGCTACGAGACGAAGGAAGGCACGGTCAAGTGGCCCGCAGTCGATGCCCTCTGCCGTGAATACGGCGCCTCGGATCAGGAACGTGCGTCGCTGGTCGAGCTCGCCAAGGGAGCCCGGATCCAGGGCTGGTGGCGCTCCCTCGCGGACCCCATCCCCGAGTCGATGAACCTCATGCTGACGCTTGAAGACGAAGTGGTCAGCGAGGACCACTACGCCTGCATGTACGTGCCTGGCCTGCTCCAGACACGCGCCTACGCAGAGGCCGTGCATCGCGCGTCGGAGATGCGATGCACGGACCAAGAGATCCACCACATGGTTGACATCCGCATGAAGCGGCAAGAACTCCTCGCTCGGACCGAGCCGCCGCATATCTGGGCAGTGATTGATGAGGCAGTCATCCGACGCATCGTGGGTGGTCGCGACGTCATGCGCGAGCAGTTGAAGCATCTTTGCGAGCAGGCCACCCAACCTCACGTCACCGTTCAGATACTGCCGTTCGAAGCGGGCGCACACGCCGCAGCGGTCGGCAGTTTCGTCGTACTCGGCGGCCCCGCACCTGAACTCGACGTCGTGTACGTGGACATCATCGGCGGCGGGCTCTTCATGGAGAAGCCACAGGAACTCGCGCGCTATAAATTGGCGTTCGAGTACCTGCGTGCGCAGGCGTTGGATATCGACCTGTCTGCCGCGCTCCTGAATCGGGTTTGTGGGGAGCTTTGATGGATCACGAACGCGCACACTGGTTCAAGTCGTCATATAGCGGCGGTAGTGGCACCGAGTGCATCGAGGTCGCTGACCTGGTATCCGCTATCGCTGTGCGCGACTCGAAGCGACCTCAAGGTCCCCAAGTGGCTGTCCAAAGAACCACCTGGACCGAGTTCGTACGGAGCCTGTGACAGCCCTCCTCTCGCGGCTACCTCGACGCGACAGCTTCCTCGGTTGCGCTGACCGGCTTTGACGGCGCACTGACCGGCAGGGGCGAGTACCCCCGCCGGTCAGCAGGACGACCAAGTCAGGCCGTGGTGCAGTTGGTGCTGCTGAGGGTGAACGCGGTCGGGGCGGCGTTGCTGAATCCCTTGGCAGCGGCGAAGCCGACGGTGACCGACCCACTGGCGGGGATGGTGGAGGTGTAGGAGGCGGGAGCGACGCTCACCGTGGCGCCGTCCTGGGTGGGGGACCCTCCCCACATGTTGGTGACGGTCTGGCCGTTGGCGAAGGCGAGCGTCCAGCCGTTGATGGTGGTGGCGCCGGTGTTGCGGATGGTGATCTCGCCCTGAAGGCCGTCGGGCCACTCGCCGACAACGCGGTAGCCGACGGAGCAGCCCACGCCGGGGGTGCTGCCGCTCTTGTCGGTGGTCACGCTCACCGTGGCCGAGCGGGCCGAACGGTTCCCGGCCGCGTCGCGGGCGTAGACGGCGAAGGTGTACGCCGTGTCGGCGGTGAGGCCGGTCACGGTGGCGGTGTTGGTGGCGGAGGCGGCGACCGTGGTCTCGGAGCCGCCGCTGACGCGGACGATGTCGTAGCCGGTGACGCCGACGTTGTCGGTGGCGGCGGTCCAGGTGAGGGTGACGGAGGTGGCGGCCACGGCAGAGGCGGTCGGGTGCCGGCAGCGGACGGGGCCTGGGTGTCGCCGGGGTTGCCGCCCCCGTAGACGGTGGCCTCCCGCGAGGTCTGGGCGATGCCGTTGGCCCGTGAATGACCGGTGTGCGGGTGCGAGCGCAACCTGGCGAACCCTCGCGCGCGAGGCGGACGTGCTGCGGGCACTCGACGCGTATGTGGAGTACCGGTAGCGTCCCGGGCTCTGCGAGGGGAGGGGCGGATGGGGCGGAGGAGATCCGGCGGGCCGGTGCGGCTGTTGGCGGCGGCCCTGTTGCTGCTGCTCGGCGGCTGCAGGATCGGTATGTCGGACGACGTTCCCCCGCCGCCGCCCCGGCCCGGGGCTTGGAGTATCGACTACGTGGGCCCGCCCGGCCAGGTGCGCATGGCGGACCTCGCGGCGGTCTCGGCCACCGAGGCGTGGGCGGTCACCGAGCAGCGCGAGGCGGCGGACAGATGGAAGCCGGGCCTGCTGCGGCTGTTCGAAGGCCGGTGGTCGGCCGTGCAGATCCCCGCCCAACTGCGGGCACAACCGTGGTTGCGGCTTGCCGCTGCGGGTCCACGCAGTGTGTGGCTCTACCCGGACGCGTGGGGCGGTGTGCCGCCGCAGCAGACCGGCGATGCGCCGAGCGGCCCGTGGAAGCGCTGCCCGGCGTTGCGCTGGGACGGCAACCGCTGGCACCAGGTCCCGCTGGGCTTCCCCCCGGTGGACTTCGATGTGGTCTCGCCCGACGATGCCTGGGCCCTCGACGCCTCGGGCGCCGCTCGGCACTGGGACGGCACCCGATGGCGGACCGTGCCGCTGCCGGCCCGCGGCATCGACATCGAGGCGCGAGCTGCGGACGATGTGTGGGTCGCCGGGGACCAGGCATTCGACGACCGTCCCAAGCAGCCCGCAGCGGTCCACTGGGACGGCAGCGACTGGCAGTTGACCCGCCTGCGCCGCTACCAGGCCCCGTACGACGCCAAGGTGGTCGACAACGGGTCGATCCTCTGGGGCATCCGCGCGGGATCCGCGGGCGATGCCTGGGCCCTGGGGGTGCACTCGGTCGTTGACGGGCGCGATGAGGACCGCGAGGAGCCCCGGGATGTGGACGAGCGCATCCTGCTGCACTGGAGCGGCACCGGCTGGCAGCCGGTGCCCGGGCCGCCGCGCTCCTTCAGGGACAAGACCTACGGCCAGGCCGTCCCCGACGGCACCGGGGGCATGCTGCTCGGCGCCTGGGCGTACCGGACCGCGGAGGGCACGTACTTCCGCATCGACGCACCGCCGAATACAGAGGGCTGGCAGGAGACCAGCCTTCCGCCCCTGCAGCGTCGATGGCTGACGATGGTGGAGGCAGACGTCATCCCCGGGACGCACACCATCCTCGCGGCGGCCAATCTTGTCGGCCACGACAGCGCGACGCAGCCGGCCGTCATCCGCCTCACGCCCGACGCGCCCTAGCGTTCTCTTCATGAGCAGCCCCAGGACGGCGTGGGCCGCTCCAGAAGTTGTTCGACGTCTGAGCTCTGCGCCGCGACGCAGTCGTGGCGATCGTTCCTCGACGACCACGACACCTGGCTCACGCTGTCGGCCGTCACGCAGCTCTACCTCAGCTTTCAAGACTCCACATCAATCAAGCCGCGCCGCACTAATTAAGCCGGAGCCTCGCTGCACCAACAGCTGCACGTTCGAAACGATCGTATAAAGTCCGGTGCTCGACATCGGGCGTCTGGTGTCCGGTCACGCCGGGTGGTCGGGGCGGGGCGCGGGGGGCGATTCACATGGGTGGGACACGCGGACGAAAGAGTGCTCCGGCGGCCGGGCGCTCGCGCAGGCGAGCGGGCGGGAAGTCGGACGGGCTGACGCGGCGGGGCCGGATCGTTGCCTGGACCGCCGGTATCGGCGCCGTGTGCGTCCTCGGCGCCGGCGGTGCCGGTGCGTGGATCTACAACGACCTCGACGGCAACATCCACGGCGCCCACCTCGACGGCAAGCTCGGCGACGACCGCCCGGAGAACCTCAGTCCCGGGTCCCGGAACATCCTGGTCGTGGGCTCAGACAGCAGGTCCGGGGCCAACGCCCGCTACGGCGGCATGGAGGGGGGCACCATGCACTCCGACACGCTGATGGTCCTGCACATCCCCGCGAACCGGAAGTGGGCCGCGGTCGTGTCCATACCCCGCGACTCCTGGGTGCGAATACCGACCTGCGACAAGGGCGACGGTACGACCTCCGAGGTCCATCACTTCAAGATCAACGAGGCGTTCTCGCTCGGCGGCACAGGCGGCGAGGTGGCCGACGCCGCCGCTTGCACCATCAAGACGATCGAAGCCAATACCGGTCTGCGCATCGACAACTTCATGTCGGTCGAATTCCAGGGGTTCAAGGGCATGGTCAACGCCCTGGACGGCGTAGAGGTCTGCCCTGAGCAGGCCATCCACGACAAGAAGGCCCACCTCGATCTGGAGGCCGGCTGCCAGACGATCAGGGACGAGAAGGCGCTCGGCTACGTGCGTGCCCGCTACAGCGTGGGCGACGGCTCCGACACCGGACGCATCGGCCGCCAGCAGGAGTTCATGTCGGCGCTGGCCGAGAAGGCCAAGTCGAAGATCACCGACCCCGTCGCCCTCTACAAGTTGCTGCAGTCCCTCACCAAGTCCCTCACCACGGACGACGAACTGGCCGGTGCGAAGGCGCTCACCGGCCTCGCGTCCGAGCTGAAGGGCATCCCCGAGAACCGGTTGACGTTCCTCACCGTTCCCAGCTACCCGCGCGAAGCCGACGTCCCGACGGACAAGGCCAATGTGGTGTGGCAGTACCCGCAGGCCGCCACCGTGTTCACCGCCCTGGCCAAGGACAGGGAGATCGACAAGAAGCGCCTGGAGGCGGACGCGAAAGATCCGCTGTACGCGTCCTCCGTGCACGTGCGTGTCCTCAACGGATCGGACACCGGGGGGAAGGCCGCCGCGGTCGCCGAGAGACTGCGCGAGGCCGGGTTCACCGTCACGGGCACCGGCAACGCGCCGCACGCCGGCCGCACCACGGTCACCTATCCCCCGGGCCTCGCCGACCGGGCCGCGGTCCTCGCGTCCCAGGTACCCGGCGCGCACGCTGTCGAGGACGCCGCCGCCCCGGCGGGCGAGGTCACCCTGGTGGCCGGCGCCGAACTGGACGTCGACGACCTGCGATAGGGCACCACATCGAGAGACCGAGCGAGCTGTGCTTCCGCGTCTGCGACAGGACGCGGGAGTACGGACTCCGCGTCCGTACCGGATGCCGTCGTGCTGCGGCGGAACCAACGGTGCTGCCGGCCGCGGATTCGCCCGCTGACGTCGACGCCGACAATCGAGCGCACGATCTCGTGGCTGTCCGGCTACCGCAGACTCAGCCCCCGCTACGAACGCAACCCCCGCAACTACCTGGCTTTTCTCGGCCTTGCACGCCGCCGCGTCAATGTCCTCTGGGCCCTCCTCCGCGACGGACGGTGCTACGAGCCCACGCCGCCCGTCGCTCTCGCGGCTTGACAGACGGCATTAGGAATCGATGGCACAGGACACCCTCGTTCTCTACTCTCCGCCGGGGCTCGACTGAGTCACCCCGATCTTCGCGAACCGTTCGCGCCACGGGATGCCATCAGGCTCTGGTGCGGGGGCGCCGTAGAAGGTCGCGCATGCCGCGGCCTGGCGGCACGGGGCGCATTCCGTCTCCTCTCCCAGGGGGCGGAAGACGTGTTCCTCACCGGGCGAGGAGCAGACGACCAGGGCGGCGGGCGACGGGAGTTGGGGCAGCGGGGGCGGGGCCGGGTCCGCGGGGAGCTTCTGGATGAGGCGGTAGCGCAGGAAGCCGAACGCCGAGCGCACGCCGTCTTCCGGGCGTTCGGCGAGCAGCGCCCGTCTCAGGTCGGACTCGCTCAGGCCGCGCTCCAGCCACTTGACCGCCTCCACGGCCAGTGCGCGGGCCTCGCGCACTCCCAGGTGCAGTTCGCGACGGGTGTGGCGCAACGAGAGCAGGACCCGTTCCGCGCAGGCCAGTTGGTGGGAGTCGGCCGGTCTCGGCGTCGATTCGGGTTCCCGGTCCGTCGTCGGCCGGGCTTCGGAGGGTGGGTGGGGAGTGGTCTTATCACTGTGGTCTTCTACGGGTTTACAGCCACCGACCGTCCGGGTGGCCGGTTCGCCGACCGTCGGAATCTGCGTACTCGGTGGCGAGGTGGTGGGCGGGGCCCCTCGCAGATGTTCTGCCTGCTCATCCGTCAGAGGAGTGTTCGCGACCAGCTGTTCGGTGATCCAGCGGCCTCGGCCGCCCTGGGTCCGCCATTCGTATACGTACCCGTGCGCGACCAGTTGTTCCTTCGCCTTCTGGTACGCGCGACCCTTGATGCCCAGTTTCCGGGCGAGTTCGCTCAGGGGCCTGCAAGGGGTGTCTTCGGGAAGGCCCTGGACGTACAGGAGGAGGATCTTCGCGTCACTGCTCAGACGCGGATGGCGCACGACATCGTGCGATGCCTTCGTGAAGCGCCGGGACGGGGCGATAGCATGACGCAGCATTTCCGGTGGTTCCTGTCCACTGGTGATGAAGGCCCTCGGATGGTGTTGGCGCACCGCCGGGGGCCGCCCTATGCGCGCGCTTGCACACAGAGCGTGAGGATTTCGTCACCGTACCGCACCATCGCCATCTCCCACCATGCGAACGGGACTTCGAGTCACGCCCTCGGTGTGGGTCAGGCGAACCAGAGCGAGCTGTGCCGGTGGTTCGCAGGCGGCACGTCCACCATGTCCGCGACAGTGAGCGCGAGTTCGCCACCGGCGGTGTTCACCAGGCGCCGGATGATTCCCAACTGCGTGCGGAGGCGTTGTCGGGCCCGGCCTTCCTCCAGGGCGGACTATCGCGCGATCCCGCGGTCGCGGTTGTGGCGGGGGAAGCGGTAGACGTCCACCTGCTGTCGGACAGCGCGGGGCCGGGGCCGGTGGGAGTGGTGCGCCGCCTCGGCAAAGCACCGGGCGCTGCCAGTTCTCTCTCGTGCTGTGGCGTGTGGTCGTGTACGCGCTGCCGCCCTGCCGGCGCGGCACCTTCCGGACGGCATCGAAACCGCCCGGGTCCTCGACGCGCCCACCCAACTCTTCACCCGAACGGCCCCCACGAGCGCGACGAAGCGGGAAGTGACCCACATGGCCGTCGGCAGAACCGATTCGGCTGTTCACTTCCGAGTGACGGAGGCGCGCGCTCCGCAATAACCGCAGGTCACCGGGACAGATTGAAGCGGAACATATTCCTCCGTATCTCACAAGGAGTGCCCTTCATGCGCCTTCGTACCACCGTCGCTGCTGCCCTCGGCGCGCTCGCGCTCGTCGTGACGCTGCCGAGCTCGGCCAGTGCATCCGTCGGAGTCTTCGCCTACAGGTACACCGGTCTCGACGGCACCCCGCAGATTGCCGAGCTGGTCGACCCGCCGAGCGGAGAGTGCGTCACGCTGCCCGAGGTGGCCGACCCCAACTCGTCGAACCCCGCCGACTCTCCCTGGAACTTCACCGCCTCGACCGCCACCGTCTTCACCGGCCCCGACTGTGACGGCGACGACTTCTCCCTCCGTCCCTTCGGCGGTCACGCCTCCGAGCGGTTGAAGCTCCGGTCCGTCGTCTTCAGCTGATCCCGGCCCCGATTGATCCCGGCCCCGGTCCTGATCCTCTACGTCACCGCCGCCCGCCCCGGTACGCGTCGCATCCCGCTCGTACCGGGGCGGGGTCACGTGCAGGGTCTGTCGCCCTCGGCGACGGGGGCGTCCCGGTACCCCGCGACGGCGGTGATGCTGCCGGGGTCGTCCAAGGCCGATGGAATGCCGGCTCGGTCGACGCTCATAGGGAAGCAGGACGTCGCCGATGGACGTCCGGCCTTTCTCCGGTGGCGCCATTGGGGTGAGCGGATGGAACATGGCAATGCGACGAGGGCCGACGACGGGAGACCGCTCATGGGCACCCATTGGATCGCCGGGGAACACCGCTTCGAGACCACCGCGACGGGCCGGGCCGTACTCGCCGATCCACGGCTCAACCGCGGCACGGCCTTCACCCAGGAGGAACGCGCGACCCTGGGCCTGGTGGGCCTGGTGCCGTCGCAGACCCTCACCCAGGACCAGCAGGCGGGGCGCGCCTACGCGCAGTACTGTTCGCAGCCCAGCGACCTCGCCAAGAACGTCTATCTGACCGGCCTGCACGACCGCAACGAGGTGCTGTTCTACCGGCTCGTCGGCGACCACCTAGGCGAGATGCTGCCGATCGTCTACACCCCGACCGTCGGCACCGCGATCGAGCGCTACAGCTACGAGTTCCGCCGCCCGCACGGAATCTATCTCTCCGTGAACGCCCCCGAGGAGATCGAGGGCGCGCTGCGCGGCTCCGGCCTCGGGGCCGGCGATGTCGATCTGATCGTGGCGACCGACGGTGAGGCGATCCTGGGCATCGGCGACTGGGGCGTCGGCGGCATCGACATCTCCGAGGGCAAACTCGCCGTCTACACCGCGGCCGGCGGGGTCGACCCCAACCGCACGCTCGCAGTCATGCTGGACGTCGGCACCAACCGGCAGCAACTGCTGGAGGACCCCCTCTACCTGGGCAACCGCCATCCGCGCGTGGACGAGAAGGCGTACGACGCCTTCATCGATGCGTACGTGACCACCGCGAACCGGCTCTTCCCCGACGCGCTGCTGCACTGGGAGGACTTCGGCACCGCCAACGCCCGCCGCATCCTGGACCACTACCGGGACCGGGTGTTCACCTTCAACGACGACGTCCAGGGCACCGGCGCCGTCAATCTCGCCGCCGTGCTGTCCGCGACAGAGGCCAGCGGCATGGCGATGACCGACCACCGCATCGTCGTCTTCGGCGCCGGAAGCGCCGGCACAGGTATCGCCGACCAGTTCCGCGACGCCCTGGTGGCCGACGGGCTGTCGGAGGAGGAGGCCGACCGCCGCTTCTGGGCCGTGGACCGGTACGGCCTGCTGACCGACGACCAGGACGGCCTGCGCGACGCCCAGATCCGCTACGCCCGTCCGGCGGCCGAGGTGGCCGGCTGGGAACGGGACGCGCAGCACAACGGCGTCGCCCTCGCCGAGGTGGTCCGCCGGGTCCGGCCGACGGTGCTGATCGGCACCTCCGGTCAGGGCGGTGCCTTCACCGAGCAGGTCGTACGGGAGATGGCCGCCCACTCCCGGCGGCCGGTCATCCTGCCGATGTCCAATCCGACGCCGCTGGCCGAGGCCACCCCCGCCGACCTGCTGGAATGGACCGACGGGCGGGCGCTGGTGGCCACCGGCAGCCCCTTCGAACCGGTCGAGTACCGGGGCGTGACGTATCTGATCGGTCAGGCGAACAACGCGCTGATCTTTCCCGGGCTGGGCCTGGGTGCCATCCTCGCCCGCGCCACCCGTGTCACCGACGGCATGCTCGTCGCCGCCGCCCACGCGGTGGCCGGACAGGTCGACGGGAGTACGCCGGGCGCGCCCGTCCTCCCGCTGCCCGACGCGCTGCGCGCGACCTCCGCTGCGGTGGCGGGAGCGGTCGGCCGCGCCGCGGCCCACGACGGCGTCGCCCGCACGGAGGTCGACGACGGCTTCGGCAAGCTGGTGCGGGACGCCATGTGGCAGCCGGTCTACCCGGAGATCAGAGCCATCCGCGACGCCGGAGAATCCTGACCGAGGTCCGCGTGAATGCGCGCCACACCATCAGGCTGCTGCGGTGCGGGGCCTGCTCGTCCTGCCCTGCACCGGCTGAGCCCGGCCCGGCCGCGCCCGAGCAGGCAGGCCGGCCCGCCGAGATCCTCGACCGTGTCACGCTCCTGGCTCAAGGCGGGTCACTGTTTCACCGCGATGATCCTGGTCGGCATGGCATGGCACCCGGTGGCGGCCTCGGCCCCGCTGAGCCGACGTCACATGCGCTCCTGACGGTGCCCGAGCCGTGCATCGGGCGACAGGCGACACGTACGGGCCGGTGCGAGACTGAGCCGTGCAGCCCAGGCCACTGGAGGCTTCACCATGTCGAGCAACGAGCCCGCGAACACAGGGCAGGAACCACGGTCCGAAGCGTGGAAGACCGCGCTGACCGTGCTGCAGACGGCCAAGCCGCCGTTCGTCCCGGAAGGGGCCGAGGTGATGACCGTTCTCGTCGAATTCCCCCCGGGCGATCCGGGCACACCTCCGCACCGGCATTCGGGGCCGGCATTCGGCTACATGCTGGAGGGGGAGATGCTTTTCGAGCTCGAAGGTGAGCCGGAGCGTGTGATCAAGGCCGGGGAAACCTTTTGGGAGCCCGGCGGCGATGTAATCCACTATCAGGACGGAAACAACCGAACGGACTCCCGGAGCCGTTTCCTCGTGACGATGATGTGCGCGCCGGGCCAGCCCATGCTTACCCTGGTCGACGACGAGGAGCTGGCACAGCGTAAGGACCGGCGCGCTCCGCGGCCTGCGTGACCGCGGTCGTCCGGGCCGCGAACCGCGAACTGGTTCCCGGACGCCGGCAAATCGGCCGGGCTGATGACCCACCGCGCGATCGCATCGCGGTGAAGAAGAAATCGTCGGCCCATTGCCGGAGAGTGAAGCGAAGAAGGGGCACCGGTCCCGATTTCGGACTCGCTGTCAGTGCCCTTTCCCTCCCCAGTGCGCCATCGGGGCTCCAGAGAGCCATGCAGTGGTGCGCGACGAAAGGTGACCCATGAAGTTCGCTGTAATGGGCGGTACCGGCCGGATCGGGTCGCAGGTCGTGAAGAAGCTGAACGCGGCGGGACACGAGGCCGTGCCGCACTCGCTGTCCACAGGTGTCGACGTCATCACCGGCCAGGGCCTGGACCAGGCGGTGGCCGGCGTCGATGTCGTCGTCAACCTGACGAACTCCCCGACCTTCGACGACGCCTCCCCGGCGTTCTTCCAGACCTCGATGGACAACCTCCTGGCCGCCGCCCGGAAGGGCGGGGTGGGCCATGTCGTCATCCTGTCGATCGTCGGCGTGGACCAGGTTCCGGGCCTCGACTACTACCGGGCCAAGGTCCTCCAGGAAAACATCCTCAAGGCCGGGTCGATCCCCTACTCGATCGTCCGCGCCACTCAGTTCATGGACTTCATGGATTCGGTTCTGGCCATGACCACTGAGGGCGACACCGTCCGGCTGCCCACCACCCCGATCCAGCCGATCGCCGCCCAGGATGTCTCCGACACTGTCGCCGAAGTCGCTGCCGGTACCCCTCTGAACGGCATCCTGAACGTCGCCGGGCCGGACGTCTTCCCTCTCGACGAACTCGGCCGGATCACCCTGAACGCTCGCCCCGACGGTCGCAGTGTCGTCACCGACGACACCGCCGGCATGTTCGCCGCCGCCCACGGTGACGTCCTCACCGCCAAGGGCGATGTCCGTATCGCCCCCACCCATTACGCCGACTGGCTCTCCTGAATGACGCGGCTCCGTCAGCGGTAGTCCTCCGGGTGGCCCTGCATCCACGTGTTGATGCGGTCGCGCGTGCCGAACAGCTCGGAGCGGTGCTTCTCGAGGTTCTCCGTGGAGGTGTCGCCCTTCAGCGTCCTGTCCAGGGTGGTCATCCAGGCCACGGGCTCCTTGAAGTGCCCCGGCTCCTTCGGATACGCCTTCATCGACGCCTCCAGGCCCGCCAGTTCGTCGTGGACCCGGCCCAGGACGTAGGCGCAGTTGCCCGTGCCCGGGGTGCAGGTGTCGTTCAGGGTCGCCTGCAGGGTGGCGAACGCATCGCGGACCTGCGCGGGCCTGCTCGCGGGTTTGTCGGAGGACATTCGGGCGGCGTCCTCCGCATCGACCGACGCCTGGGCGTCCGCTTCCGCCTGCGCCTGCGCCGCCCGGGACGCGGCCGCCGCATTCGCCGACGGCGCCACGTACGGAACGTCGCCACCGGGTCCGTCCGACGTCTCGACGCTGCTGCAGCCCATCAGACACGCGCCCAGCAGCACGGTCAGCCCGGCGGCGGCACGCATGCGGGTACGGGCACGGGTGGTACGTCGGGCACGGATGGTACGGACAGACATGAGGCCCCCTCGTCGATTGGCCCAGACCATACCGCCATGGTCGGCCCTCCGCGCCGCCCGGCGGCCTCAGCCCGTGATCAGGGTCTGGAGCGCCGGCGCGTACAGATCGGCGAGGTGTTCGGGGGTGGCAAGTGAACCCGCGCCCTCGCGGTGCAGGCTCAGTGTGGCGCCGAGGCCGAGCAGGTGGCCGGCGATCAGCTCGGCGCGCAGGGTGCGTTCACGGCCGGGGAGGCGGGCGATCAGCGCCTCGGTGACCTGCTCGTGGAAACGGTCGCGCAGCAAGGAGCGTTCGTCCTGGTTGCCCAGGGAGAACACGACGCGCAGGAGCGGGTCCGACTTCAGCTCGCGCCTGCGGCGCACGAGAGTCACCACCATGTGACGGCCCAGCATGTCGAGCGGGGCGTCGAAGAGTTCCTCGGCGGCCGGGCCGAAGTCGGCGACGGTGTTGAAGAGTTCTTCCTTGCGGCCGAAGTGCTTCACGACCAGGGAGGGGCTGACTCCGGCGTCTGCGGCGATCCCCCGGATGGTCACCTCGGCGTACGGGCGCTGGGTGAAGGCCCGCCGCGCCGCGCGCAGGATCGCGTCCCGGCCCGTGCCCTGGTCGGCGGGGACCGGGGACGGCGAAGGGGCCGGAACGGCGGCCCGGCTGCCGGTCATGCGCCCTCCTCGATCGGGATCGTCCGCACACCGCCCTTGCGGTCGTTGCGGTTCTCTCCGACCGTACCTGCCTCAGGTGTACGGCTGCCGGGCAGGAACAGCGTGACCGTCAGCGCCAGCAGTGCCGCGCCCGCCGCGATCAGGAAGACGACCTGGTAGGCGTGGAGCGTCGGGGCCGTCCGGCCGCCGGCCTGGAACGTGATGTTGGCGAGGACCGCCGCCACCGTCGCACTGCAGAAGGCCTGTCCGATCGACCTCATCAACGTGTTGAGGCCGTTGGCCGCACCCGTCTCGCTGACCGGGACCCCGCGCATCACCAGGGCAGGCAGCGCCGAGTACGCGATGGCCGTGCCCGAGGCGACAACCGTCGCACCGGCGATGATCAGCCACAGGCTGTGGCTGGTGAAGTACCGCACCACATAGCCGACGGCGATGATCCCCGCCGCCAGCGCCAGGCTGACCTTCGGCCCGTACGTCGCCGAGATCCGGGCCGACACCGGCGAGAGCGCCACCATCGCCACACCGCCCGGCAGCAGGCAGAGCCCGCTGACGACGAGCGAGGCGCCGAGTCCGTAGCCCGTCGCCTTCGGTTCCTGCACCATCTGCGCGGTGACCAGCGAGTTCGCGTAGAAGGCGAAGCCGATCAGCAGGGCGGCGACGTTGGTGAGCAGGACGGCCGGGCGGGCCGAGACCCGCAGGTCGACCATGGGCGTCGGCACGCGGAGCTCGTACGCGCCCCAGAGCAGCGCCACCGCCACGGCCGCGACGAGCAGGCCGACCGTGCGCGTCGACGTCCAGCCCCAGTCGGCGCCCTGCGTCACCGCGAGCAGCAGGCAGACCAGGGCCGCGGACAGACCCAGCGCGCCGACGGCGTCGAACCGGCCGCGGGTGCGCAGCGGGGACTCCGGTACGCAGCAGAGCACCAGCACGATGTCGATGAGGCCGATCGCACCCGACACCCAGAACATCGTGTGCCAGTCGAAGTTCTCGACGACGAGCGCCGCGACCGGCAGACCGACGGCCGCACCGATGCCGAGCGTCGAACTCATCAGGGCGACCGCGGAGAGGACCCGCTCGGGCGGGAGTTCGTCGCGCAGGATGCTGATGCCCAGCGGTACGACGGCGAGCGCGGCGCCCTGGAGGGCGCGGCCGGTGATGAGTACGCCGATGTGGGAGCTGACCGCGCACAGCACCGAGCCCATCACGAGGACCGCGAGCGATGCGACGAGCACCCGCCGCTTGCCGTACATGTCGCCGACCCGGCCCAGGACGGGCGTGAAGACGGCTCCGGTGAGGAGGGTGACGGTGACCAGCCAGCTCGCGGCGGTGGGGGTCGCGCCGGTGAGGGCCGGGATGTGCGGGAGAAGCGGGACGACGATCGTCTGCATGACCGCGACCACGACGCCGCAGAACGCGAGGACGCCCACGGCGAAGCGGGGGTGGTGCGGGGTCCGGGTCTGCCCGGTTGCCCCGTCGGGGGCGGATATGTCCGCGGACATGCATTCTCCGTACGGTGCTCGGCGGTGGTGCCGGTGGCGGAAGCCTGAGGGGGGTGTACATGCGTTCACCCCCAAGGTAAACGCATGTACACCCCCTCCGGCAACCTGAGGTCCGCCCGCCGCATTAGCCTCGGAAGCCGAGAAGAGCCGGACAGCGAGAAGAACCGGCCGGCGAGAAGGCGAAGGTGGCGGCTATGGCGAAGGTTCCGGCAGCGGCAGTGGCGGCAAGCGGACTGGTCGGCGGGTACGCGATCGCACGTTGGACCAAGAAGCGGCCACTGGGCGGCGTCGCGCTGGCCGCCGCGGGGTCCGTCGCCGCGTACGAGTGGAACCGGCAGGCCGGACCCCGCGCGGCCACCGCTCTGACCACGGCGTACGTCGCCGCGTTCGCCGGATCGCACCCGCTGGCCAAGAAGCTCGGCGCCTGGCCGGCCGTCTTCACCGTGGCGGGCACGGTCGCCGCCGCGTCATGGGCGGTCACCCGCCGCGCGGCCTGAGAAATTTCTCCCGCGAGGCCCATGGAACGCTGAACGCGAGGGCGGCGGGGCGCGTATTCAAGAGCACTCCCCCGCGTAAGCCGGGTGCGTACCCGTACGACAGGCCGGGTACGCACCCGGAACCCTCGCAGGGGCGTTGTTACGCGCCGAACGCCCGCGACACCGTATAGATCAGCAGCCCCGCCAGCGCACCCACCACCGTGCCGTTGATTCGGATGAACTGCAGGTCACGGCCGATGTGCGCCTCGATCTTCTTCGATGTCTGGTCCGCGTCCCAGCTCGCGACCGTGTCGCTGATCAGCGAGGTGATCTCCGTGCGGTACGTCGTGACGACATACACCGCCGCGTCCTCCAGCCAGCCCTCCAGCTTCGCCTGGAGCCGGCCGTCCGTCGCCAGCCGCGCCCCCAGCGACATCAGCGAGGCGCGCGCCCGCAGCCGCAGCTCGCTCTGCTCGTCCTCCGCAGCCGTGATGATCATCGTGCGGACGGACGACCAGGCCGATGCGATGACGTCCTGGACCTCGCGGCGCCCCAGGATCTCCGACTTCAGCCGCTCCACCCGCGCCCGGGTGTCCGAGTCGGTCTGGAGGTCGGCGGCGAAGTCCGTCAGGAACGTGTCGACCGCGTAGCGCGCCGGATGCTCCGGCATGTCCCGCATCTCGGTCACGAAACGCAGCAGCTCCTTGTAGACCCGCTCCCCCACCCGCTTGTCGACGAACCGTGGCGTCCAGCCCGGCGCCCCGCCCTGCACCGCGTCCAGCACCGAGTCGCCGTGCAGGATCAGCCAGTCGTGCGCGCGTACGCAGATCAGGTCCACGACCCTGCGGTGGCCGCCGTCCGCGACGATCGTCTCCAGCATCTTGCCGAGACCGGGGCCGACCTCCACCGCGTTTGCCCGCCGGGTGATCGCCTCACCGACCACGGCCTGTACGTCGGAGTCGCGCAGGACCGTCAGCGCACCGCGCAGCGCGGTCGCCAGCTCGGCCGTCACCCGGTCGGCGTGGTCCGGCTCCGCCAGCCAGGCGCCGAGCCGGCCGCCGATGCCGAGAGCGTGTATCCGGCCGCGTACGACATCGCCCGAAAGAAAATTTTCCCCTACGAAGGAACCCAATGAGGCTCCGAGCTGGTCCTTCTTGGTAGGGATGATGGCGGTGTGCGGGATCGGCAGGCCGAGCGGACGTTTGAACAGCGCCGTGACGGCGAACCAGTCGGCCAGCGCACCCACCATCCCCGCCTCGGCGGCCGCGGCGACGAAGCCCGGCCAGCCGCCCACACCCGCGTTCTTCGCCCAGGTGGCGAGGACGTACACGAGCGCGACAAGCAGGAGGAGGCCGGTGGCCGTGGTTTTCATGCGGCGTACGCCACGCCGCTTCTCCTCGTCGGCGGCCGTGTACGCGAAGGAGGCGAGGGGCGAGTGGTGTACGGGAGCGGAGGCTGCCGTGCCGGAGCTCCCGTCCGCGCCGCCCAGCGCCCGTGCGGGCTCGACCGGTCCCCCGCCCGGCTCGTCCGACTTGGTCCGCTCGATCCGTTCCATCCGCTCCACCCGTCCGCGTACACGTACGCATCGCCCCGGTGCCCCGTACGCATTGTCCTTACCTGACCTACTCCCGGGCCGCATGTCGAGTTCCCCCGCGCCCTGCTTCATCATGAGATCAGCCCGCACCACCACGAGGAGACACTCCGCCCATGCCCAGGCGCCACGGACCCGCCCTGCTCACAGCCCTCGTGGCGGGCACCGCCGCGCTCGCCGCGATCGTGGCGTTCGCCGGATCCGCACTGTTCTCCGGTGGCGGGTCCAAGCAGGTCGGCACGGAGTCGGTGGCCCGTACGCCCGCTGCGCCGGCCCACTCCACCGGTGTCTGGATCGGCACCTGGGCCGGGGCTCCGACGGCCGGTGTGGCGGACACGTACACCGATGACGACCTGACCCGGCGCACCATCCGTAACGTCGTGCACACCAGCATCGGCGGCGACGCGGCCCGCATCACCCTCTCCAACCTCTTCGGTACGCGTCCGCTGCTCGTCGATCAGGCCACGGTGAACACCCGGCCCGTCTCCTTCCGCAGCGCCCCGTCCGTCACGATCCCGGCGGGCGGACAGGTCGTCAGCGACCCGGTCGTCGTCCCTGTCGCCCCCGACGCCGATCTCGTCGTCACCCTGCGCACGCCCACCGCCGACGGTCCCGTCACCATCCACCCGAACAGCCACCAGACCTCGTACGTGGCGGACAGACACGGCACGTGGCGCAGCAACCTGTGGCGCTACCTCACCGCCGTGGACGTCCGCAACAAGGCTGCCGCGGGGGCGATCGTCGCCATCGGTGACTCGCTGACCGCGGGCACTGGGTCGACCCTCGACGCCAACAGCCGCTGGCCCGATGTCCTCGCCGACCGGCTTCGCGGCCGGTACGCGGTGGTCAACCAGGGCATCGCCGGCAACCGCATCCTGCGCGACGGGCAGGGCTACGGGCAGATATACGGGCAGCGGGCGAGCGCCCGCTTCGACCGGGATGTGCTGGGCGTCGCCGATGTGAAGACCGTCATCATCGCGCTCGGCGTCAACGACGTGCAGCAGTTCCCGCAGGAGCGGGACCCGCAGCGGATCGCGGACGCGCTCAGGGCCATGACGGAGCGCGCCCACGACCGCGGGCTGCACGTCGTCGGGGCCACACTGATGCCGTTCGAGGGTTCCCTCGCCTGGACGCCCGCCCGGGACGCCGTACGGAATCAGGTCAACGCGCTGATCCGGGCGGGCGGCATCTTCGACGAGGTCGTCGACTTCGACCGGGTGGTACGCGACCCGTACCGGCCGAGCCGGCTCCTCCCGGAGTTCGACTGCGGCGACCATCTGCATCTCAACGACAACGGATATCTGCGACTGGGACACCAGGTGGATCTGCGGACCCTGCACCAGAACAGGCCGGCGTCCGACCAGCTCTGACCGGAGCGATGGGCCCGGTGCGCCCGGAGCCGGGCACACCGCCGTGTCCCCGTCGCCGGACGGGCCCTAGTCCTCCCCCGAGCCCTTCTTCAGTTGCCGGGCACGCTCCCGTTCCTTCTCCGCCTTCGTCCGCTTGCGCTCCACATCGACCCCGCCCATCAGCGCGAAGCCGGTGACCCGCACCCGCGGCGAGCCCGGCGAGGGGATGCCCTCGCCCGACGCCCGGTCGCCGAAGCCGCCCATGATGCCGATGCCCCTGACCTCGACATCCAGCTCCGGCGGGACCGTCACCTGCATCCCGCCCATGATCGTGAAGCAGCGGACGACGACCTCACGGTCCTCGAAGCGGGCCTCGCGCAGATCGATCTCGCCGCCGCCCCACATCGCGAACGCGGTGAACTTCCGGGCCACCGTCCACGTGCCCTTTCGCCTGAAGCCGCCCCAGAAGGCGAACGCCCCCGTCGAGGTGGCGGGGCCGCCGACACGTGCCGCCCAGTCGACCCCCGTCGAACCCGTCCGTGCGGGCGAGCCTCCCGGACCCGCCGGTGCCACCACCCCGCCCGGCGCCGGAAGGTCACGGACCAGCGGCTCCAACTCACCGTGCGTACGGGCCTTGTAGGTCGCGTCGAGCCGCTGCTCGAACTCCTCCATCTGCAGCCGTCCCTCAGCCACCGCCTCGCGCAGTACCTCGGCGACACGCTCACGCTCGGCATCGGAAGCACGCATGTCCGGATGTTCGCTCGTCATACCGCGCAGCCTATTGAACGCATCCGCCCACGTCACCGATCCGGCTGCCGTCAACGACAATTGACGCTGCCTCAGATCTCTCTACACACTGCCGACCGACGCGTACATCCTCGCGATCACGGCCTCGATGTCCGGCTCCCGCACCGACAGGTCCACCAGCGGATACTCCGCGGCGATCCGCGCCACCAGCGGCGCCGCCGATCCGGACGCGGGGAACGCCAGCCACTGCCGCGGCCCCTCCACCTTCACCGTACGCACCGAAGGCTCCGACTCCAGCCGGATCGCCGGGAGTTCTCGCTCCAGGTCGACGACCAGGGTGCGTTCGCTCGCGCCGATCTCGTGCAGTCCGGCGAGCGCCCCGTCGTACATCAGACGGCCGTGATCGATCACCATCACCCGCCGGCAGAGCTGCTCGATGTCCGTCAGATCATGCGTGGTGAGCAGCACCGTCGTGCCCCGCTCGGCGTTCAAGTCGCGAAGGAAGCCACGGACCTTTGCCTTGGAGACCACATCGAGGCCGATCGTCGGCTCGTCCAGGTACAGCACCTCCGGGTCGTGCAGCAGCGCCGCCGCGATATCGCCGCGCATCCGCTGCCCGAGCGACAGCTGCCGCACCGGTACGTCCAACAGCTCGCCCAGATCGAGGAGTTCGACGCAGCGGTCCAGGTTCTCCCGGTAGCGACCGTCCGGGATCCGGTACATCCGGTGCACCAGCCGGTACGAGTCACGCAGCGGCAGGTCCCACCAGAGCGTGGTGCGCTGACCGAAGACCACACCGATCCGGTGCGCCAGCCTCGTACGCTCCCTGGACGGGTCGATGCCCGCGACCCGCAGCCGGCCGCCGCTCGGGGTGAGGATGCCGGTCAGCATCTTGATGGTGGTCGACTTGCCCGCGCCGTTCGGGCCGATGTAGCCGACCATCTCGCCGCGCGGCACGCGGAAGCTGATCCCGTCGACCGCGCGGACCTCGCGGCGCTCACTGCGCAGGAAGCCCGTCCTGCGGCGCACGTCGAAGACCTTCTCGACGTTGTCGAGCTCGATGAAGTCGGTATCCGTGTCCATGCCCATGTCCGATGCCCTCGTTCTCCCGCTGGTCAACTTCCCGTGCTCCGGTACGAGCGCAGGCCCGCCCGCCACGCCGTCCCCGCGATCACCCAGCACACCGCCGCCACCACCGGAGGCAGAAACGCCACCCACTCCGGCAGCCCCAGCGGGTAGTCCCGGCCCAGCACATACAGCGCGGGCAGCCAGTTCACGAAGGCCAGCGGCACGACGAACGTCACCCCGCGCACCAGATCCTTGGCGAAGATCGTCGGCGGGTACTGGAGCAGCGTGTTCCCGCCGTACGTGAAGGAGCTCTGCACCTCGGCGGCGTCCTGCGCGAAGAACTGGAACGCCGCCCCGCACACGAACACCGCCCCGAAGATCGCTGCCCCGGTCAGCAGCATCAGCGGCACCATCGCCACCCGCAGCGGTGTCCAGTCGATGTCCAGCGTCGCCAGGGCGTACCCGAACACCAGCAGCCCCTGCGTGATCCGCCCCAGCCTGCGCAGCGCGAACCGGTCCGCCGCCACCTGGGCCAGCACCGGCACTGGGCGCACCAGCAACGTGTCCAGCGTGCCGTCCCGGACCCGGCGGCCCAGCCGGTCCATCGACCCCAGCACCAGATCGGCCAGGCCGAACGCGGTGCCAGAAGCCCCGTACAGCAGGGCGATCTCCGGCAGCGTGTAGCCGCCCAATTCGTCGACGTGCGCGAACATCAGCATGATCGCGACGAAGTCGAAGCCGGTCGCCGCGAAGTTCCCGAGCGTCGTCATGACGAACGAGGCCCGGTACGCCATCGTCGAGCGCAGCCACATCGAGGCGATCAGCCCGTACGCACGGACCCCCTCGACCAGCCTCGACCGTTCGGCGAACGCCACCTCGGGCGCCTCGACGCCCCCTCCGGCCTCCGCCGCCTGCGCCGGCTGTGCAAGCTCAGCCACCCTGGACCACCACCCTCCGCGTCGCCACCGACTGCACCAGCCGCCCCGCCAGCAGCAGCGCCAGCGCCCAGCCGCCCTGGAACGCGAACGCCTCCACCAGCCCCCACCCCGTGTGCTTGCCGAGGAACACATCGGCCGGCACCTGCAGCAGCGCCGACCACGGCAGTGCCCGCGCCACCTCCCCCAGCAACCCCGGGAACAGCGTCAGCGGAAGCAGCATCCCGGAGAAGAACAACCCCGCCAGAAAGGCGATCTGCGACGCGCCCGCCCCGTCCATCAGCCAGAACGCGGAGAGCGCCACCAGATAGCGCACCGCGAAACTGACCACCACGCCGAGCGTCACCGAGACCAGATACGCCAGCCAGATCCCCGGCGAGGTGGGCAACGCCAGCGGGAAGGCGAGCGCGCCCAGCACCATCGGTGCGATGCCGCGTGCCATCAGCTGATACGCCGCGCGCCCCAAGTCCCCGGCCAGCCACCACATTTGAAGATCGACCGGCCGATAGAGATCGATCGCCACATCGCCGGTACGGATCCGCTCCATCAGCTCGTCCTCGAAACCGCCGCCCATCATGGCGCACGTCGCCAGCAGCGCCTGGCCCAGCCACACATAGGTGAGCGCCTGGGACATGTCGTAACCGCCGAGCTGCGGCCGCTCGTCCCACAGGGCCATATAGGTGTACGCCAGGATGAAACCGAAGACGGTGTTGGTGAACACCCCTGCCGCCGTCGCGATCCGGTAGGTGGCATAGCGCCGGAACCCGCCCGCCGCGACCACCGCGTACAGCCGCACCTCAATCGCCCCCGCACTCGTTCGCACTCGGACGCCCAACGGCGCCGGGCACCAAAGCGCACGACCCTAGTCCAGCAGAAGCGGCCGCCGCGACCGCTTTTCGGCCCTCCCTCCGGAGGTCGATCCGGCGCTTATTGCACAGAAAAGTGCAGTATGGGGGAACTGACCGCGGCCGAGGAGTCTTCACCGACATGAGCGACGAGCCACAGCAGCAGAGCGGGGATCCCGGCAACGGGAACCGGCCCCCGAAGGACCTCTCTGCCGGCACCGGCGCACCCGCAGGCCAGGCGGCCGCGCCCGGAGGGAAGACGGGGCGCACCGGCCGGCCCAGGCGAACCGGCTGGCGCCGGGCCGTCCCCACCTGGCGGGCCGCACTCGCCACGCTCCTGGTGATCGCCCTGCTCCTCATCGGCGGCTTCATCGCCGGATACCAGCTCGTCGGCATCCCCCCCGCCAACCCCACCGCCACCGCGCAGTCCAACGTCTATCTCTACAAGGACGGCACCGTCATCGCCCGCGACGGCGACGTCAACCGGCAGAACATCCAGCTCGCCCAGGTCCCCCTCCCCGTCCAGCACGCCGTCCTTGCCGCCGAGGACCGCAACTTCTACTCCGAGCGCGCCGTCGACATCAAAGCCATGTTCCGGGCCGGCTGGAACACCCTCACCGGCAAGGGCAGGCAAGGCGGTTCGACCATCACCCAGCAGTTCGTGAAGAACTACTACCTGGGCCAGGAACAGACCGTCATCCGCAAGATCAAAGAGTTCTTCATCGCGATCAAACTCAACCGCGAGGTGAGCAAGGACCACATCTTCGAGGGCTACCTCAACACCAGCTACTTCGGCCGCAACGCCTACGGCATCCAGGCCGCCGCCCAGGCGTACTACGGCAAGGACATCGGCGACATCACCACCGCCGAAGGCGCGTACCTCGCCTCCCTGCTCAACGCCCCCAGCGCGTACGACGTCGTCGTCCACCCCGAGAACAAGGCGGCGGCCGTCGCCCGCTGGCACTACGTACTCGACGGCATGGTCAAGGAGAACTGGCTCAGCGCAGCCGACCGCGCCACCATGCAATTCCCCGTGCCGGACAAGGTGAAGAGATCAACCGGCCTCTCCGGACAGCGCGGGTACATCGTCCAGGCCGTCAAGGACTACCTCACCGCCCACCAGATCATCGACGACAAGACGCTGGCCACCGGCGGCTACCGGATCACCACCACGCTGGAGAAGAAGAAACAGAACGCCCTCGTCGAAGCCGTCGACGACAACGTCATGTCGCAGACGAGCGACGAGCGCACGGCCGACCGCAACGTCCGCGTCGGCGGCGCCTCCATCGACCCCGCGAACGGCCGGGTCGTCGCCATGTACGGCGGCATCGACTACACCAAGCAGTACGTCAACAACGCGACCCGCCGCGACTACCAGGTCGGCTCCACCTTCAAACCGTTCGTCTTCACCTCCGCGGTCGCCAACGGCTCCAGGACCCAGGACGGCCGGCGCATCACCCCCAACACCGTCTACGACGGCACCAACCGGCGCATGGTCCAGGGGCCGAACGGACCCACCGGCTACGCCCCCGCCAACGAGGACGACGTCAGCTACGGCCCGATCACCGTCCGTATGGCCACCGACAAGTCCGTCAACGCCGTCTACGCGCAGATGGCCGAGGACGTCGGCCCCGACATCGTCAAACAGACCGCCATCGACCTCGGCATCCCCAAGAACACCCCCGACCTCACCGCATCGCCGTCCATCGCGCTCGGTACCGCCACCGCCAGCGTCCTCGACATGACAGGGGCGTACGCGACCCTCGCCAACCACGGCAGGCACACCACGTACACCCTCGTCGACAAGGTCAGCAAGGACGGCGAGGACCTCCCCCTCCCCGACCGGACCACCGAGCAGGCCGTCAGCCGCGAAGCCGCCGACACCACCACCTCGATCCTGCAGAGCGTCGTCGAAAACGGCTCGGGAACCGCAGCCCAGGCAGCCGGCCGCCCCGCCGCCGGCAAGACCGGCACCGCCGAGGAGGACAAGGCAGCCTGGTTCGCCGGCTACACCCCCGACCTCGCGACCGTCATCGCCGTCATGGGCCAGGACCCCGACACCGGGGTGCAGAAACCGCTGTACGGAGCACTCGGCCTGTCCCGGGTCAACGGCGGCGGCGCGCCCGCCCAGACCTGGGCCCAGTACACCGGCGCCGCGCTGCAGGGCACCAGCGTTCAGGACTTCGACCTCACCCTCGAACGCGGCGCCGAGGAACCGTACCTGCCGACCGGCGAAGCCACCGAACCGACCGACACCGGCACCCCGTCCGCGACGCCGTCGGACATGCAGCCGAGCAGCCCGGCCATCCCGCCCACCGTCCCCACCGACAGCGAACCCGCCTTCCCGCCGGAGCCGCCCGCCGACGAGCCGCCCAGCGAATTCACGGACACCGGCGGAGGGGACAACGGCGGAGAGGACAACGGCGGCATCGACGACTTCTTCCCGCGCGGCGCGGGCGGCGCCCGCCCGGCCCCGGCATCGACCCCGGACCCCGAATCGGACCCGGACCGCCAGTGAATCCGGCCGACCGACGGCTCAGTGCCCCGAGGTCGCCTTCAGCCCCACCACGGCCACCAGCAACAGACACACGAAGAAGACCCGGGCGGCGGTCACCGGCTCATGCAGCACCACCATGCCCAGCACCGCCGCCCCCGCCGCACCGATACCGACCCACACGCCGTACGCCGTACCGATCGGCAGCGACTTCGCCGCCTGCGACAACAGCACCATGCTGGCCACGATCCCGAATCCGGTGAACACACTCGGCCACAGCCGGGTGAACCCGTCGGTGTACTTCATCCCGATCGACCAGCCCACTTCCAGCAGACCGGCCACAGCAAGCAGAACCCACGCCACGACGGCACCTCCGACACACACAGACACACGGACATCACGGGTGCGTCGTCTTTGCGGAAGCCCGGTACGGCGCGTCTCGTCGGGGTCCCACCAACATAGCAAAGAACAAGCAAAAGGCCTGGTGACGGCTGTCACCAGGCCTTACGTCGGGCACATCGGGAGAGCTACAGATACAGCCCGGTCGAATCCACCGAACCCTCGAACCGGTCCGCAGCCACCGCGTGCAGATCCCGCTCCCGCATCAGCACATACGCCACACCGCGCACCTCGACCTCCGCACGGTCCTCGGGGTCGTACAGCACCCGGTCGCCCGGCTCCACCGTCCGCACGTTCTGGCCGACCGCGACCACCACGGCCCAGGCCAGTCGACGACCGACCGCAGCCGTCGCCGGAATCAGGATGCCGCCGCCCGAACGCCGTTCGCCCTCGGGCGTATCGGACCGGACCAGCACGCGGTCATGCAGCATACGAATGGGCAGCTTGTCGTCGGTGTTCTCGCTCACGACCCGAAACCTACCTGTCCACAGCCGCGCCGCACGCCCCCGGGGGTCAGCCTTCTCAGCGCTTCTTGCGCCGCGCCGACGCCACAACCAGTCCGATCACACCCACCGCCAGCAACGCCACCGGAATCACCCGCTCCAGACGCGGCGCGCCGTCCTCCGACACAAACTGCGCCTTCACATCGGACACCGTCCGATTCACCGCGACATACGCCCGCCCGGCCGTCCGGTCGGCGGCCTCGACAGCCTTGGCCTTCGCATCGCCGATGATCGTCTTCGGGTGCACCCGCACCCCGATCTCATCGAGCACCACCGCAAGCTGCTCACGCCTGCTGATGATGTCCGCCTCGATCTGCGCAGGGGTCCTGGCATCCGACACTGCGCCGCCTCCGTGGTCGTCGTCCGGTAAACCTTCATCGACAGTCTGTCAGCTCGGCCGCCCGCACACCCGGCGGCACCCCTATTACCCTCGGTCCCGTACACCCCACATGCCCTTGAGGAGAACCATGAGCGAGCGACTCCAGCCCGGCGACACCGCCCCGGCCTTCACCCTCCCCGACGCCGACGGCAACGACATCTCGCTCGCCGACCACAAGGGCCGCAAAGTCATCGTCTACTTCTACCCGGCCGCCCTCACCCCCGGCTGCACCAAGCAGGCATGCGACTTCACGGACAACCTGGGGCTCCTGACCGGCGCCGGATACGACGTCATCGGCGTCTCCCCCGACAAGCCGGAGAAGCTCGCCAAGTTCCGCGAGAAGGAACACCTCGAGGTCACACTGGTCGGCGACCCGTCCAAGGAGACCCTCCAGGCCTACGGCGCATTCGGCGAGAAGAAGCTCTACGGCAAAACGGTGACGGGCGTCATCCGCTCCACGGTCATCGTCGACGAGGAGGGCAAGGTCGAACGCGCCCTCTACAACGTCAAGGCAACCGGCCACGTAGCCAAGATCATCAAGGACCTCGGCATCTGACCGCCGCCGCGCCCCTGTGACGGGCGTCGCACTTTCACGCCCCATCGGTTTGCGACCGCCATGACCGCGCAGAAGCCTTTCCTGGAACATCCACCGAGGAAAGGACCCGGCCATGGCGGCCTCCGACCTTCAGCAGGTGGCCGACCCCGAAGCGGTCAAACGCCACCCCACCCTCTTCCGCGCCATCCGGAAGCGGAGGAACCCCAGGCTGCGCCGGTCCGACATCACCGTCACCGACGACCAGGCAGTCAAGCGGGCGGTGAAGGCGGCCTCCCTCGGCAACGCCATGGAGTGGTTCGACTTCGGCATCTACTCCTACCTGGCCGTCACCCTGGGGCACGTGTTCTTCCCGTCCGGGAACAGCACCACCCAGCTGCTCTCCTCGTTCGCCACCTTCGCGGTCGCCTTCCTGGTACGCCCGCTCGGCGGAATGTTCTTCGGCCCCATGGGCGACCGGATCGGCCGCAAGAAGGTCCTCGCCCTCACCATGATCATGATGGCGGTCGGCACCTTCGCCATCGGCGTCATCCCGTCCCACGCCTCGATCGGCCTCTGGGCACCCGCCCTGCTGATCTTCTTCCGGCTGGTCCAGGGCTTCTCCACCGGCGGGGAGTACGGCGGCGCATCCACCTTCATCGCCGAGTACGCCCCCGACAAGCGCCGCGGCTACTTCGGCAGCTTCCTCGAATTCGGCACCCTGGCCGGATACGTCGGCGCAGCCGGTCTCGTCACCGCACTCACCGCCGTCCTCGACACCCCCGCCATGGAGTCCTGGGGCTGGCGCATCCCGTTCCTCGTCGCCGGCCCCCTCGGCCTGGTCGGCCTCTACCTCCGACTGCGCCTCGACGAGACCCCGGCCTTCCAGAAACTGGAGGGCAGCAACGCTCAGGCCACCGAGGCCGCCGACAGCGTCGAGACGACCGCCAAGGGTGACCTCGCAAAGATCTTCCGGCAGTACTGGCCGACGCTGATCCTCTGCATCTGCCTCGTCGGCGCCTACAACATCACCGACTACATGCTGCTGTCGTACATGCCGACGTACCTCTCCGACGAACTCGGCTACAGCGAGACCCACGGCCTGCTCATCCTGCTCGCCGTCATGGTCTTCCTGATGCTGATCATCAGCCAGGTCGGCAAGCTCTCCGACCGCTTCGGCCGCAAGCCGCTGCTGATGGCGGGGATGCTGGGTTTCCTCTGCCTCTCGCTCCCCTCCTTCCTGCTGATCCGCCAGGACGGCATCCCGGCCATCACGATCGGCATGCTGATGTTGGGGCTCTCCCTGGTCTGCATGCTCGGCACGATGTCCGCCGCACTCCCCGCCCTCTTCCCCACCCAGGTCCGCTACGGCTCCCTGTCGGTCGGCTACAACCTCTCGGCCTCGCTCTTCGGCGGTACGACCCCGCTGGTGATCACAGCGCTGATCAGCTGGAGCGGCACGAACCTGATGCCGGCGTACTACGCGATGGCTGCGGCCCTGGTCGGCGTGATCGCGGTGGCCTGCATGAAGGAGACCGCCCAGCAGCCGCTGGACGGCTCGCCCCCGTCGGTGGAGACGGAGGAGGAGGCGGCGGAGCTGTGCGCGGCACAGACTCCTGAGCCCAAGTTCTGAATCCGGACCCCTGACCCCTGACCCCGTCCCCCGGGAACGGCCCGCCCCGCTTCAGCCGAAGCGGGGCGGGCCGTTCCATATCTCACCGCATTTCGGACGTGACTATCCGATAAACGGTTCGTTGCTCCTTACGAGATCGCGAACGTGCGGTCGGGGACGGAGGGGATCGATGACGGTTCGATACACCCGTGAGCTGCTCGAAGAGGCAGCACGTGAAACGGACAACTTCAGCGACGCGGTCCGGTGGTGCGGGGGCACTCCTACGGCGGGCAGCAGGCGCTACCTGCGCCAGAAGATGACAGAGGCGAAGATCGACACGTCGCACTTTCCGAAGACATGGGTGCGCTACACGGAGGAGGCTCTGAGGGAGGCGGTCGCAGCCTCATCCTCGGTCACGGAGGTGCTGGAGCGGCTGGGGATCAGCCCTGTGGGCGGCAGCCACACGCACATCAGCAGGCGGATCGCATCTCTGGGCGATGTATCCCACTTCGCGATGCGCCGAGGCCGATCCAAAGGCTCACGCGACGACCTGCTCGTGTTGGGCTCTCCGCAGGACGGGCGGATCGCCGGCGCACGGCTCCGTCGAGAACTCCTTCGGATCGGGATACCGGAACGCTGCGCTGAGTGCGGCACGGACACCGTATGGAACGACAAACCACTGCGGCTCGAGGTCGATCACAGGAACGGCAACTGGTGGGACAACCGACCGGGGAACCTGCGGTTCCTCTGCCCCAACTGCCACTCTGCGACGGACACTTATCGCGGGCGTAAGCGGAGGGCGGCGTGAGCGCTCCCATGTACACGCGCGAACGATTGGGGGCGGCCGCTGCCGAGTCATCCAGCATGGTGGATCTGATGCGCAGACTCGGCGCCACACTCGGCAGCGGATCGCGCGGCTACCTGAACCGGCGACTGCGGCACTACGGCATAGACACGTCCCATTTCCGCGAGGAACCACTGCCGGAGCGAGAACGCCGCTCGTACTCGAAAGAACTTCTGGCCAAGGCTGCGGCACACTCCCACAGCATCCGGGAAGTGCTGGAGTACATGGGCCTTCCACCCCGGGACAGCCCGTACGGACATGTCCGCAAGAAGCTCGACCAGTACGGCATCGACACCTCTCATTTCACGCGTGGCCGCCGATATGGAGCAGGCTTCCTGGCCCGAGACGATCTGGTGGCGGCCGTGGAGGCATCATTCAGCCTCGCCGGCACGCTCAGGCTTCTCGGTCGTGTCGACAACGGCGCCGGTCGTGCTCTCGTGAAGCGGAGCATCGAAGCGCACGGCATCTCAACCGAACACTTCACAGGGCAAGGCCACTTCCTCGGGGCCTCTTCTCCCTACCGCAAGCCTGCACAGGAGATACTGAGGCGGCTCGACCCACCCTCGCCCCGGACAAGGACCGCTTTTCTGCGACGCGCACTTGATGATCTAGGTGTCCCGCACGAGTGTGCTGCGTGCGGCATCGACGATCTCTGGCGGGGCAAGCGCCTGGTCCTGGAGATCGACCACATCAACGGCGACCGGATCGACAACCGCCGCGAGAACCTGCGATACCTGTGTCCGTCCTGCCACAGCCAGACCGAATCCTTCTCGAACCGACGTGGCCGCGCACAGTAGAGTGGGCGCGCGGGTCCGTACCCCAGCTGGCTAGAGGGCGCCGGTTTAGGTCCGGTGTGTCGTGGGTTCGAATCCCACCGGGCCCACAGGCAAGAAGCGGTCGCCACCTTCCTTTCGAAGGTGGCGACCATTTGCATGTCACCCCACCAGCTCCCGCACCACCGGCACCAGCGCCCGGAACGCCTTCCCCCGGTGGCTGATCGCGTTCTTCTCCGCCGGGGTCAGTTCCGCGCAGGTCACGGTCATGCCCTCCGGCTGGAGGATCGGGTCGTAGCCGAAGCCGTTCGTGCCGGACGGGGTGTGGCGCAGGGTGCCGAGGAGGTGGCCCTCGACCACGTGTTCCGTGCCGTCCGGGAGGGCGAGGGCTGCCGCGCAGGCGAAGTGGGCGGCGCGGTGGGCGTCGTCGATGTCGGAGAGCTGGGCCAGGAGCAGGTCCAGGTTGGCGCGGTCGTTGCCGTGAGTGCCGGACCAGCGGGCCGAGAAGATGCCGGGGGCGCCGCCGAGTACGTCGACGCAGAGGCCTGAGTCGTCGGCGATCGCGGGGTGGCCGGTGGCCTGTGCGAGGGCGTGGGCCTTGAGGAGGGCGTTCTCGGCGAAGGTGACGCCGGTTTCCTTGACGTCGGGGATGTCGGGGTACGCGTCCGCGCCGACGAGTTCGTGGGTGAGGCCGGCGTCGGCGAGGATCGCGTGGAGTTCGTTGACTTTCCCGGCGTTGCGGGTGGCGAGGATCAGGCGGGTCATGTGCCGATTATCGCGGGGCGGGCCGGGTCCGGTGCTACGAGGTGCAGACGTTGCCGATCTCCTTGGCGGCGTCGGTGACCGGGGTGACGTCGGGGGTGGCGTCGCCGTTGTCTATGGAGGTGCGGACGTTCTTGACGCCGGTCTGGAGGTCGTCGACGGCCTTGGAGAGGTCGGCGTTGTCGGTCGTGTCGCCGAGGTTGCCGAGTTCCTTGTCGATCTCGTCGAGTGCTTCGGCCGCCTGAGTGGGGTCGTTCGAGGCGTTGGAGACGGCCTGTTGGAGGTTGTTGACGCTGGTGGCGATGGCGTCGGCGGTACGGACGCAGTCGAGCGCCTTGTCGACGGCGCCGCAGCCGGTTGCTGCGGTGAGAGCGATGGTGAGGGCGGTCAGGGTCAGCGCGACGGTGGTGCGACGGTGGCGGGTGGCCTTGGCCATGGTGCGGGTTCCTCCCCGGATGCGGATACGCGGACGGGCGCACGGTTCGACCCGTGCGCCCGTACTCGTCACGACGCTCTGTGGTGCGTACTTGGTTGCTTCTTTACTCGCCGAGGGTGCGGGCGAGTGCCACGTGCTGGTAGGCCGTCAGGTCGACGCAGCCCGCGGTGGCGAGGTCGACGAGCACGTTCAGTTCCTTGCGGTCGAACGGCTCGGCCTCGGCGGTGCCCTGGACTTCGACGAAGCGGCCGTCGCCGGTGCAGACGACGTTCATGTCGGTCTCGGCGCGGACGTCCTCCTCGTAGCAGAGGTCGAGGAGCGGGGTGCCGTCGACGATGCCGACGCTGACGGCCGAGACGGTGCCGGTGAGCGGCTTGCGGCCGTGCCTGATGAGCTTCTTGCCCTGGGCCCAGGTGATGGCGTCGGCGAGGGCGACGTATGCGCCGGTGATGGCGGCGGTGCGGGTGCCACCGTCGGCCTGGAGGACGTCGCAGTCGAGGACGATGGTGTTCTCGCCGAGGGCCTTGTAGTCGATCACGGCGCGCAGGGAGCGGCCGATGAGGCGGCTGATCTCGTGGGTGCGGCCGCCGATCTTGCCGCGTACGGATTCGCGGTCGCCGCGGGTGTTGGTGGAGCGGGGCAGCATGGAGTATTCGGCGGTGACCCAGCCTTCGCCGCTGCCCTTGCGCCAACGCGGGACGCCTTCGGTGACGGAGGCGGTGCAGAAGACCTTGGTGTCGCCGAAGGAGATGAGGACTGAGCCTTCGGCGTGCTTGCTCCATCCGCGTTCGATGGTGACGGGGCGGAGCTGTTCGGAGGTGCGGCCGTCGATACGAGACATGGCGTCGAGCCTATCGGCTGCGCCGCAGGCCCCGGTCCGGGCGGGAGCGGGGCCTGTGGGGTGTGGAGCCGGACGGGCTCAGCGGGTGGTCACATCATGTCTTCGATGTCGGCGGCGATGGGGTCGGCGTCGGTGCCGATGACGACCTGGATCGCGGTGCCCATCTTGACGACGCCGTGGGCGCCGGCGGCCTTGAGCGCGGCTTCGTCGACCTTGCTCGGGTCGATGACTTCGGTGCGGAGGCGGGTGATGCAGCCTTCGATCTCTTCGATGTTGTCGATACCGCCGAGCCCGGCGACGATCTTCTCAGCCTTGCTGGCCATGTCGTTCTCCCTGATTGTTCGCGTCCGCATGCCGGCCCACCATGGGTCCGTTTCGTCACGGTAACGCACGGTTGGCCCAACTTCACGAGCGAGCTGTCGACCCATCACCAATGATGACGATCACCGGCGCCCTGCCTTCCGGGTGGGCCCGCACCGTGACGCAACTGGTCTACACCAGTTTGCGTCGACCGCCAAACGTGGCCTGTTACGGGAGGACGACGATGAGCTCCGACAGCGCCGCCGTGCCACGGAAACAGTGGTGGAACGGTCTGTTCCAGGGCCTCCAGAAGATGGGTCGCAGCCTCCAGCTCCCGATCGCGGTGCTCCCGGCCGCAGGTATTCTCAACCGGCTCGGCCAGGAGGACGTGTTCGGGAACAAAGGGCTCGGCTGGAACAACGTCGCCAAGGTCTTCGCCGCGGCCGGTGGTGCGCTGCTGGACTCCGGGCTGGGACTGCCGTTGCTGTTCTGCGTCGGTGTCGCCATCGGGATGGCGAAGAAGTCGGACGGCTCGACAGCGCTCGCCGCGGTGACCGGCTTCCTCGTCTATTACGCGGTGCTGCACGCATTCCCGGTGGACTGCGCCCCCGGCTCCACGTTCACCGCCGGCGGCACCTGGTTCGGCACCTGTGTCACCGGCGACGCCAAGGTGACGGCCGCCGAGTACCAGAACCCCGGGGTGTTCGGGGGCATCGTGATGGGCCTGCTGTCCGCGTGGTTCTGGCAGCGGTACCACCGCGTCAAGCTGGTCGACTGGCTGGGCTTCTTCAACGGCCGTCGGCTCGTGCCCATCATCATGGCGTTCGTCGGGCTGCTCTTCGCGGCCCTGTGCGCCTGGCTGTGGGCGCCGATCGGTGACGGTCTGATCAGCTTCTCCAAGTGGCTGACCGATCTGAACTGGCTGGGCTCCGGGATCTTCGGCGTCGCCAACCGCGCACTGCTGGTCATCGGCCTGCACCAGTTCCTGAACACCTTCGTCTGGTTCCAGTTCGGCGACTTCACGAAGCCGGACGGGACGGTGGTGCACGGTGACATCAACCGGTTCCTGCAGGGCGACCCGACAGCCGGGCAGTTCACCACGGGCTTCTTCCCGATCATGATGTTCGCGCTTCCGGCGGCAGCCCTGGCGATCTACCACTGCGCCAAGCCGCATCGCCGGAAGGCGGTCGGCGGCATGATGCTCTCGGTCGCCCTGACGTCGTTCGTGACGGGTATCACCGAGCCGATCGAGTACTCGTTCCTCTTCGTCGCCCCGCTCCTGTATGCGATCCACGCGGTGCTCACCGGTGTGTCGATGGCGGTGAGCTGGGGGCTGGGCGTGAAGGACGGCTTCAGCTTCTCGGCGGGCCTGATCGACTACGTCATCAACTGGAGCCTGGCGACGAAACCATGGCTGATCATTCCGATCGGTCTCTGCTTCGCAGTGGTGTACTACGTGCTGTTCCGGTTCGCGATCACCAGGTTCAACCTCCAGACCCCTGGACGGGAGCCCGACGAACTGGAGGCAGAGATCGAGAAAGACCTCGTCAAGTAGGTCTACGGCCGGACTCCACCCCCCGGCCGGCAAAGGCCCCCGGACCTCACGGTCCGGGGGCCTTCGTCATGTCACTGAACGTATCGATGAGCTACTGCGAAGTAGTCGACATTTGCAGGTTCCTTATACAACCCACACCGTGCTAAAACTGGTCTACACCACTGAGTGGTCCAGACCACGTGACGCCCGTCACGTTTCTAGAGTCGTCGCCCCCCAAAAAAGATCCCTGTTCCTGGCGGCGCCTTTGCCTACTGGAGGAAGTTGATGAGTACGGCCACCGCCTCGGCGGCCCCCGCAAAGAAGCGGGGCTCCGGCCTGTTCCAGGGCTTGCAGAAGGTGGGACGCAGCCTCCAGCTGCCGATCGCCGTGCTGCCCGCCGCGGGGCTCCTGCTCCGCCTCGGCCAGGGGGACGTCCAGGAGAAGCTGCACCTTCCGGCTGATGTCGCGAAGGTCTTCGCGGGCGCCGGCGGCGCCATCCTGGACAGCTCGTTCGGGCTGCCGCTGCTCTTCTGCATAGGTGTGGCGATCGGCTTCGCGAAGAAGGCCGACGGCTCCACGGCGCTCGCGGCGGTCGTGGGCTTCCTCACCTACTACGCGGTGATCCACCAGTTCCCGATCGAGGAGGGCCACAAGGGCGCCACCTACACCGGGACCGGTCTCGGCGGCGGTTTCTGGCAGAAGGGCACCGAGGCAGCCACCGCTGCGACCTTCCAGAACCCGGGTGTCCTCGGCGGCATCATTCTCGGTCTGCTGACCGCCGTGCTCTGGCAGCGCTTCCACCGCACCAGGCTGGTCGACTGGCTGGGCTTCTTCAACGGCCGCCGGCTCGTCCCGATCATCACGGCCGCCGTCGGCACCGTGCTCGGTGTGCTGGTCGTCGTGGGCTGGGAGCCGATCGGCAACGTCATCACCAACTTCGGTGAGTGGATGACCGGCCTGGGTGCCACGGGTGCCGGCCTGTTCGGCCTGATCAACCGCGGTCTCATCCCGATCGGCATGCACCAGTTCGTGAACTCGGTCGCCTGGTTCCAGATCGGCGACTTCACGAACTCCGCGGGTGATGTCTTCCACGGTGACCTTCCGCGCTTCTTCGCCGGTGACCCGAACGCCGGTATGTTCATGACGGGCTTCTTCCCGATCATGATGTTCGGCCTCCCCGCAGCCGCTCTCGCCATTGCGCACACTGCTCGCCCCGAGCGCCGCAAGGCCGTGATGGGCATGATGATGTCGCTCGCGCTGACGTCGTTCGTCACAGGCGTGACGGAGCCGATCGAGTTCTCGTTCATGTTCATCGCGCCGCTGCTGTACGCGATCCACGCGGTCCTCACGGCCATATCGATGGCGGTCACCTGGGCGCTGGGCATCCACATGGGCTTCAGCTTCTCGGCCGGCCTCACCGACGTCCTGATCAACTGGGGCATCTCCACCAAGCCATGGCTGATGATCCCGGTCGGCCTGGCCTTCGGAGCGATCTACTACGTGGTCTTCCGCTTCGCGATCACCAAGTTCAACCTCCCCACCCCGGGCCGCGAGCCCGAGGAGGAGCTCGAGGACCTGACGAAGGCGTAAGCCTCAGCAGCGCCAACGCAGAAGCCCCCACCCTCCGTCCGGAAGGTGGGGGCTCTGTCGTACGTACGCGGGACCCTAGATCTCGTAGACCGCGCCCGGGACCGCCAGTTCCGCCGGGCCGCCGTAGATCGCGCGGGCGTCCGCCAGATTGCGGTCCGCGTCCGTCCACGGCGGGATGTGGGTCAGGACGAGCCGGCCCACCTTCGCGCGCGCGGCGAGCTCGCCGGCTTCGCGGCCGTTGAGGTGGAGGTCCGGAATGTCCTCCTTGCCGTGGGTGAACGACGCTTCGCAGAGGAACAGATCGGTGCCATCGGCGAGTTCGTCCAGCCCCTCGCAGGTTCCGGTGTCGCTGGAGTACGTCAGCGAGCGGCCGTCGTGCTCGATGCGGATGCCGAAGGTGTCGACGGGGTGGCAGACCTTCTCCGTACGGACCGAGAAGGGGCCGATGTCGAACGAGCCGGACTTCAGCGTGTGGAAGTCGAAGACCTCACTCATCGCCCGCTCGGACGGGGTGTCGCCGTGCGCGGCCGTCAGCCGCTGCTCGGTGCCGTCGGGGCCGTAGACCGGGATGGGCTCCGGTCGTCCGCCGTCGTGCCGGTAGTAGCGCACCACGAAGTACGCGCACATGTCGATGCAGTGATCGGCATGGAGATGGCTGAGGAAGATGGCGTCCAGGTCGTAGAGACCGATGTGGCGCTGCAGCTCGCCGAGGGCGCCGTTACCCATGTCGAGGAGCAGCCGGAAGCCGTCGGCCTCTACGAGGTAGCTCGAGCATGCCGAACCCGCTGACGGGAACGAGCCGGAGCAGCCGACGACGGTGAGCTTCATGGAGCGTGAACCTCCGAGACGTGGGAACGGGGAGGGTTCGTGCGATTTGTTGAGCGTAAGGCGCCAAACACCTGGTCGCTCCTTCAGGGCCTGCCGTTGTGGGCGAACTCACCTGCTCTGTCACCGGTTCGATGGAAGCGGTTGCGAGGTGCGGGCCGGCGGGGCGCCGGTACCGTCGGTGCATGAACATGTCCTGGTGGCCGGTGCTCGGCGCGGTCGTACTGCTGGCGCTCATTGCCGCGATTGCCGACGGGCGGGGCCGGCTCGGGCGCGGTGACCGGCGCCCGGGTGGGCGCCCGAGGGGGCGGACGCGCCCGCCGGGGAGGACGGAGGGGCCCGGGGGCGGGCCGGAGCGCACGCCGCGGCCGGGTGAGATCTGGTGGGCCGAGGTCCCGTACGAGGACGGGCCCGGGTCGAAGGACCGGCCGTGCCTGGTGCTGTCGGTACGCGATGGCACCGCGCGCGTCGCGAAGATCACCAGCAAGTATCACGAGGAGCGGCCGGGGGTGATCGCGCTACCGCCGGGCGCGGTGGGCGATCCGCGGGGACGGGCGAGCTTCCTGGAGACGGATGAGCTGCGGGATGTGGTGGTGCGGGGGTTCCGGCGGCGGGTGGGGGTGGTGGATCCGGGGGTGTGGGATCAGGTGCGACGGTTCGGGTGAGGTGCAGGGGGCGGCGGCGGTGGGCTGTCCGCCACCTGCCCCTTCCCGACCATGACACTGCGCGGCTCCGCCGCGGCCCCCACTCCTCACATGCAGGAGGGGCCGAAAATGCCGGGCGGGCTGGATGTTTCCAGCCCGCCCGGCATCCGGGAACCGCCTGAGCGACGTGCTACGCCCAGAGCTGGCCGTGCAGCGTTTCGATGGCCGCTTCCGTGGTCGGGGCGGTGTAGACGCCCGTCGACAGGTACTTCCAGCCGCCGTCCGCGACGACGAAGACGATGTCGGCCGGCTCGCCGGCCTTGACCGCCTTGTTGCCGACGCCGATCGCCGCGTGGAGTGCCGCACCGGTGGAGACGCCCGCGAAGATGCCTTCCTGCTGGAGGAGTTCGCGGGTGCGGGTGACGGCGTCGGCGGAGCCGACGGAGAAGCGGGTGGTGAGGACCGAGGCGTCGTAGAGCTCGGGGACGAAGCCCTCGTCGAGGTTGCGGAGCCCGTAGACCAGGTCGTCGTAGCGCGGCTCGGCGGCGACGATCTTGATGTCCGGCTTGTGTTCGCGCAGGAAGCGGCCGACGCCCATCAGCGTGCCGGTGGTGCCGAGGCCCGCCACGAAGTGGGTGATGGAGGGCAGGTCGGCGAGGATCTCCGGACCGGTGGTGGCGTAGTGGGCGCCGGCGTTGTCCGGGTTGCCGTACTGGTAGAGCATCACCCAGTCGGGGTGCTCGGCGGCGAGCTCCTTGGCGACGCGGACGGCCGTGTTGGAGCCGCCGGCCGCCGGGGAGGAGATGATCTCGGCGCCCCACATGGCGAGCAGGTCGCGCCGTTCCTGGGAGGTGTTCTCCGGCATGACGCAGACGATGCGGTAGCCCTTGAGCTTGGCCGCCATGGCGAGCGAGATACCGGTGTTGCCGCTGGTGGGTTCCAGGATGGTGCAGCCGGGCGTCAACCGGCCGTCCTTCTCGGCCTGTTCGACCATGTGGAGCGCGGGGCGGTCCTTGATCGAGCCGGTGGGGTTGCGGTCCTCCAGCTTGGCCCAGATGCGGACGTCGTCCGACGGTGACAGCCGGGGCAGGCGGACGAGCGGGGTGTTGCCCACCGCGGCGAGCGGGCTGTCGTACCGCATCAGTTCATGCCGCCCGCGACGGCCGGGAGGATGGTGACGCTGTCGCCGTCGCTGAGCTTGGTGGAGATGCCGTCGAGGAAGCGGACGTCCTCGTCGTTGAGGTAGACGTTCACGAAGCGACGGAGTTCGCCGCCGTCGACGATGCGCTCACGGATGCCGTTGTGGCGGCTGTCGAGATCCGTGAAGAGGTCGGCGAGGGTCTCTCCGTTGCCTTCGACGGCCTTCGCGCCGTCGGTGTAGGTGCGGAGGATGGTGGGGATGCGGACCTCGATGGCCATGGCGTGGGCTCCTGTCGAAAGCGGAGTGGTGGCGTGGGGCGTGGGGCGCGCGGCTCTGCCCCCCGCGCAGGGAAAGTGCGATGGTCGGCGCTTCGGGCCGGGACCCGGCTCAGGCCTTGCCTGCGACGGGGAGGCGGCTCGTACAGATCGCGCTGGAGAGCCTGCACAGGTCGACGTGCAGGCGCGCGACGAGCAGCGTGCCCGGCGTCTTCTCGCTCACGTCATGGGGAACCATGGGCTCATCGTATCGATTCCCGGTCCGGATTCCGGCATGTGATCTCACGTGCTGGATGATGAGCGTTCGCCTGGTGGACTTCTGTCGGCGGGGAACGGGCCCGGGGGCGGGGCGCCGCCCCCGGCCCGCGGCCGGGTCAGGCGGGTTCGTACGCCTCGACGACCTTGACGTCCTCCTCGGTGATCACGCCGTCGACGATGCGGTACGAGCGGAACTGGAAGGGGCCCGCGTCGTCCGTGTCGGCGGTGGAGACGAGCACATAGTGGGCGCCGGGCTCATTGGCGTAGGTGATGTCGGTGCGCGAGGGGTAGGCCTCGGTCGCGGTGTGCGAGTGGTAGACGATCACCGGCTCCTCGTCGCGGTCGTCCATCTCGCGGTACAGCTTCAGCAGGTCCGCGGAGTCGAACTCGTAGAACGTGGGCGAGCGGGCGGCATTGAGCATCGGGATGAAGCGTTCGGCGCGGCCTGTTCCGGCCGGGCCCGCGACCACGCCGCACGCCTCGTCGGGGTGGTCCGCGCGGGAGTGCGCGACGATCTGGTCGTACAGCGCCTGGGTGAGGGTCAGCATGGCGCCAGGATAAGCAGAGGGCCCCCGCGACTCCGAGGAGTGGTACGCGAGGGCCCGCATGCTGGACAGAAGGTGCCGAAGGCGCTGGATCAGCTCTTGGCGAAGGCCTTGTTCTCGGGGTTACGGGCCTTGAGCACCAGGTACGAGACGCCGAGGATCAGAGCCCAGAGCGGGGCGCAGTACAACGAGATCCTGGCGTCCTTGTCGACGGCCATCATGACGATGACCATGCCGATGAAGGCGAGCGCGAAGATGCTGGTGTACGGGGCGCCGGGGGCCCGGAAGGTGGACTGCGGGAGTGCACCGCGGTCGGCCAGGAAGCGGTAGCGGATCTGGCAGACGAGGATCATGATCCAGGCCCACATGCCGGAGATGGTGGCGAAGGAGACGACGTAGGTGAAGGCGTCCCCGGGCCACTGGTAGTTGATCCACACGCCGACGAGCATGAGCGCGGCGGAGAAGGTGGTGCCGACGAGCGGGGTGCCGCTCTTGGTCAGCTTGGTGAAGAACTTCGGGCCCTGTCCGTTGAGCGCGAGGTCGCGCAGCATGCGTCCGGTGGAGTACATACCGGAGTTGCAGGAGGAGAGGGCCGCGGTCAGGACGACGAAGTTGACGATCGCGGCGCCGACGCCGAGGCCCATCTTCTGGAAGGCGGCGACGAACGGGGAGATGCCGGGCTCGAACTCGGTCCACGGGACGACCGACAGGATCATGATCAGCGCGCCGACGTAGAAGACGGCGATGCGCCACGGCACGGTGTTGATGGCCTTGGGCAGGACGGTCTTCGGGTCCTTGGACTCGCCCGCGGTGACGCCGACGAGCTCGACGGCGAGGAAGGCGAACATCACGATCTGCAAGGTCATGAGGGTGCCGCTGATGCCGTGCGGGAAGAAGCCGCCGTCGGACCAGAGGTGGGTCACGCTCGCGGTGTCCCCGGCGTCGGAGAAGCCCAGGGTGAGAATTCCGGCGCAGATGAGGATCATGCCGACGATGGCGGTGACCTTGACCATCGAGAACCAGAATTCCAGCTCACCGAAGAGTTTCACGGAGATCAGGTTCACGCCGTACAGGATGATCGTGAAGATCAGTGCGGAGACCCATTGGGCGATGTCGAACCAGTACGTCATGTACTGGGCTGCCGCGGTGACTTCGGTGATTCCGGTGACGACCCAGAAGAGCCAGTAGGTCCAGCCGGTGACAAAGCCTGCGAAGGGCCCGACGAATTCGCGGGCGTACTCCGAGAAGGAACCCGAGACCGGGCGGTACATGAGGAGTTCACCGAGCGCCCGCATGATGAAGAAGATCACCAGGCCGGCGACGGCATAGGCCAGGATGAGGCTGGGTCCCGCCTTGGCGATGGCCTTGCCCGCACCGAGGAAGAGGCCGGTGCCGATGGCCCCGCCGATTGCGATCATCTGGATCTGGCGGGCGCCGAGGGCGCGCTGGTATCCCTCGCCCGAGGCGGCCGCGTCCGTTGTTGCTGCGGCCGGACGGCCGTCTTGTCCCTTGTCGACCTTCGCCGATGTCATGGTGATGCGCCTTTCTCCACGCCGATCCGCGCCGTTGAGGCTGCGGATCAGGTCCTGATCCCCCCGGATATGGATGGAGTGCGACCGGCGATCCGCCGGCTGTAGCGCCCCCGGGAACAGGGGTGGCGTCCCCGGGTGGTCGTGAAGATTTATCACGGGCCAACCGGTGATCCGCCGGACATTATGTGGCGCATACCTCAGGAAAAAGCGGACAAGCGTTTCCAAGCCGCCGCAAAAAAGGCCGTTCAGGTGACGGGATCGTTATTCGGATTTGAGCGTTCGTTGAGCGAACACTCGGCGGGAACGGCACGGGTGATCTTCGGGTCCACGTGGGAATGGCGGTTCGGTCCGGCCCCGGGAACGGCAGGACAGCCCTTACGGCATCAGGGTCTCGACGAGGGTTTCCTGAAGCGCGCCCAGCCAGAGATAGGCCATGACCATGGGCTTGCGCGGGTCGCTGTCGGGCAGCCGGTAGAGAGATCCCTCGCCGCCTTCGTCCTGGTCGGAGACGTCCAGGCGGGTACCGATGGTCAGCCTGAGGTCGTTGAGCGCGCCGAGCCAGTTGCGGCATTCGTCGGCGGTGAGCGTGAGGATCCCGCCGTCCTCCCCTGCCGGGATCGCGTCCAGGGTGCGTACGACGGTGAGGGCGTCGTCGCGCTTGCGGGAGCGCAGGTCGTTCTCGGTGTACCGGCGGAACTCGGCCGACGCGGCGCGCAGTTCGCTGTCGTCGTCGCCGTACGCCTCCGGGAAGAGGCGGGCCAGGGCCGGGTCGGTCGGCGGTTCGCTGGGTCCTTCGGCGAACAGGGCGGCGAGCGGGTCCTCGCCCTCGGCCGGTTCGTCACCGGGGCCGATCAGCTCGAGCAGCTGGACGGCGAGGGAGCGCAGGATCGCGATCTCCACCTCGTCGAGCGCGACGGCCGCGCCGCCGCCGGGGGTGGCCTCGAAGTGGCCGGCCATGGGTTTTCTCCGATGGTGGGTCGGGCGGGGCAGAGGACGGGGCGGGTCGGGGGAAGGGGGCGTGCTAGTTGCGGTCCTGCGTGAGGGTGGCCCAGAGCCCGTAGCCGTGCATGGCCTGGACGTCGCGTTCCATCTCTTCACGGCTGCCGCTGGAGACGACCGCGCGGCCCTTCTGGTGCACGTCGAGCATGAGCTTGTGGGCCTTGTCCTTGGAGTAGCCGAAGTAGGCCTGGAAGACATAGGTCACGTAGCTCATGAGGTTGACCGGGTCGTTGTGGACCAGCGTCACCCAGGGCACATCGGGCTCGGGGACGACGAGGTTCTCCTCGGCCGATTCTGGACGCTCGATCTCTACGGGGGCGACGCTCACCCACCCCATGCTGCCACCCAGGAGGGGGCAGCGCACAAACAGACCCTAGATCTCGTCACTTTGACGAAATAGGGGTAGCATCCGTGCCATGAACTCTGCGGACCTTGGGCGACGGGTCGGTGTGCCGTCGACAGCGCTCTTCACCGACCAGTACGAGCTCACGATGGTGCAGGCCGCACTGAAGGCGGGCACAGCCGACCGGCACTCGGTGTTCGAGGCATTCACCCGCCGGCTGCCCGAGGGGCGGCGCTACGGCGTCGTCGCAGGCACCGGACGGCTGCTCGACGCGGTGGAGAACTTCCACTTCGACGACGAGATGCTCACCTTTCTGCGTGAGCGGAACGTCGTCGACGGGCCGACCCTCGCCTGGCTGGCGGACTTCCGCTTCAGCGGCGACATCTGGGGCTACCCGGAGGGCGAGGTGTACTTCCCCGGCTCACCGATCCTGCGGGTCGAGGGGTCCTTCGCCGAGTGCGTGCTGCTGGAGACGGTGATCCTGTCGATCCTCAACCACGACTCGGCGATCGCCGCGGCGGCGTCCCGCATGTCGGTGGCCGCAGGCGGGCGCGGGCTGATCGAGATGGGTGCACGACGCACCCACGAACTGTCGGCGGTGGCGTCGGCGCGTGCCGCGTACGTCGGCGGCTTCGACACGACGTCCGATCTGGCGGCGGGGTTCCGCTACAACATCCCGACGGTCGGGACGAGCGCGCACGCGTTCACCCTGCTGCACGACACCGAGCGCGACGCGTTCCGGGCACAGGTCGACTCGCTCGGCCGGGGCACGACGCTGCTGGTCGACACCTACGACGTCGCCGAGGCGGTCCGTACGGCGGTCGAGGTCGCCGGGACCGGGCTGGGGGCGGTTCGGATCGACTCCGGGGACCTGTTGCTGGTCGCGCACCGGGTCCGCCAGCAGCTCGACGAGCTGGGCGCCACCAAGACGAAGATCGTGGTGACGTCGGACCTGGACGAGTACGCGATCGCGTCGCTGGCCGCGGCGCCGGTGAACGCGTACGGCGTGGGCACGCAGCTGGTGACCGGCAGTGGTCAGCCGACCTGCTCGATGGTCTACAAGCTGGTCGCCCGGGCGGTTTCCGCCGATCCGGCGGAACCGCTGCAGCCGGTTGCGAAGAAGTCGTTGGGGGCGAAGTCCTCGGTGGGCGGTCGCAAGTGGGCCGCGCGGCGGCTGGACGAGTACGGGGTGGCCGAGGCCGAAGTGATCGGCACGGGTCCGGTGCCGGACGGCCTGGCCGACCGGCAGCTGCTGGCCGAGCTGGTCAGGGGCGGTGAGGTGGTCGCCCGCGAGCCGCTGGACGCGGCCCGGCAGCGGCACATCGCGGCGCGGCAGGGGCTGCCGATGTCGGCGATGCAGCTGTCCAAGGGAGAGCCGGTCATTCCCACGGAGTACGTCTGAACGTGCGACGGCGGGAGGGCGACGGGCGGCGATAGCAGCGGACGCCCCCTCCCGCAAGGCGGCCCCAGTCTCTAGGCTCGATTCCGTCCCTTCTCCCACCGTTCCGCTCGCATTTCTCCCCCCGGTCGGACCTCCCCCGTCGGACCGCCCCATCGAAGGACACCCGCCATGCATCGCGCGTTGATCGTCGTGGACGTACAGAACGACTTCTGCGAGGGCGGCAGCCTCGCGGTGGCGGGGGGCGCCGATGTCGCCGCCGCCATCACCGACCTGATCGGCGAGGCCCAGGCCGGTTACCGCCATGTGGTGGCCACCCGGGACCACCATGTCGACCCGGGCGACCACTTCTCCGAGCAGCCGGACTTCGAGCACTCCTGGCCGGCGCACTGTGTAGCCGGTACGGAGGGGGTCGGCTTCCACCCCAATTTCGCCCCGGCGGTCGCCTCCGGCGCGATCGACGCGGTGTTCGACAAGGGGGCGCACGCGGCGGCGTACAGCGGCTTCGAGGGCCTCGACGAGAACGGGGAGGGGCTGGCGCGGTGGCTGCGGGACCGTGGTGTGACGGAGGTCGACGTGGTCGGCATCGCCACGGACCACTGTGTGCGGGCCACGGCGCTGGATGCGGTGCGGGAGGGGTTCACGACGCATGTCCTGCTGGACCTGACGGCGGGGGTCGCCGCGGCGACCACGGGGCAGGCGCTGGAGGAGCTCCGGGAAGCCGGGGTGGAGCTTTCCGGCAAGCCGGTGGTGTAGGGCGGGGGCCTTCCGGGGCCGCCCGGCGGCCGCTTCGTCCTCGATCGTGCGTGCCGGACCCCGCGAGCCCAGCATGATCCAAACGAGAGGCCCTAAGTCTGCTGGGCCGGCACCGTTGGGGTGAGCAGCGTGCGTATGGGGTGCCAGAGTTCCTGGGCGTTTTCGGGTCTTGCTCGCCAGAGGAGGCCGTCCGGGTGGTGCAGCACTGCGGTGACCTCGTCGGGGGTGGGGGGTTCCGCGTTGCCGCGGAGGTAGACCGCGCGCAGGCCCAGGTTGCGCAGGCGGGTCAGTGCGCGGGCCCGGTTGGCCGCGTGGACCAGGACCCGGACCGGGCTGCCCGGACCCGTTCCGTCCGCCGGACCGTTCAGGGTGATCGCGACCACCACACTGCCGTTCGGCAACTTGCTGAATCCTCCGCCGGCCATACTCCGCACTCCCCCGTGAGACGTCGTGTCAATAAGAATCCGAACAAGAGGCACCTAAACACGATCGGCCGCCGCCCGCTAGAGGGCGACGGCCGATCATGCTTTGACCTGCGGTGATGCGGGATTACTTGTGCGAGGCGCCAACCTTGACCGTGATCGTCGAGCCGCTGAGCGGCTCGCTGACGATCGTGATCCGCGTGTTGGTGTCAGCGACCTTCACGCTTCCGGTCTTGTTCTCCTCGTACCAGTAGGTGCCCTTGTGGTCGTCGAAGACCGGGACGCCGAGCTGCGGCTTGATCTTGACCGCCACGTCGGCCTTGTGCAGCGTGAAGCCGTCGGTCGGCCACCAGCTGAACGGCGCGTCGAAGGGCTGGATCTTGTTGCGGATGACGGTGCCGTCGGCCCACTTCAGCGGCTTCGCATGCGCGTCGACCGGCAGGATCAGACCCTGGCCCGGGTGGGCGGAGACGTTGTTGTCCTTCTGGGAGGTGTCCCAGAGCCAGATCAGCAGACCGTTCTGGTACGGGTAGTGCTCGACCCAGTCCGGACGGGTCGTGGAGAAGCCGAAGTTGTACGGGCCGACCTTGAGGGTCTGGTCGTACGAGACGTACTGGCGGTTCTCCGCGAGGTAGTACTGCGGGTACTCCTTGGTGAACGACTCGCCGACGCGGGAGAAGCCCTTGGCGGTCCAGCCGTTGTCGTCACCCTCGGCGTTGTCCGAGAAGAGCACGGCACCGTCGGCGTTGACCGCGATGGTGTCGGCCGCGAAGCCCACACCGCCCGCGCCGCCGTCGGTGGTGTAGCGGAAGCGGATGTCGATCTTCTTGCCGGCGTAGGCGTCCAGCGAGTACGAGAGCTTCTGGTACTTGCCGGAGACGTCGGTCAGGGCCGGCTTGTCACTGGCGTCGCGCGGGATCGCCTTGCCGTCGGCCGTGCCGTCGATCGCGGTCCAGCTGGCGCCGCCGTTCTCCGACACCTCGGTGTAGAGGTAGTCGTAGTCCTTCTCGATGTCCCACCAGCCCGAAAGGTCCAGGGACGCCTTGGACTTGCCGGTCAGGTCGACCGAACGGGACAGGGTGTTGTTGAGGTTGTCACCCATGTCGCTCCACCACTGCTTGGAGCCCTCGGCGGGCTTCGTGACAGCGGTGGTGACGGCCTTGTCGGGCAGCGTGACGACGAGCGCCTGCTTGTCCTTGGTGTTGTACTCCGAGACACCCAGCTTGTGGACCGAGTCCGTCGCGGCCTTGGCCGAGGCGTAGTTGAGCCAGCCCAGCTGCAGCTTGTCCCAGGCGGTCATGTCACCGGGCAGATCGCCGATGGCGTTCTTACCGGTGCCGAGCCAGGAACCGGCCGACATCAGGGACCAGAAACCGACCGAGTTCTCGGCGGTGTTGGTGGTGTCGTACAGGTCCGGCAGACCGAGGTCGTGGCCGTACTCGTGGGCGAAGACGCCCAGGCCGCCGTTCTCGGGCTGCGCGGTGTAGTCGCCGACCCAGATGCCGGTGTCACCGATCTGGGTGCCGCCGGCCTTGTTGTCGGCCGGGCCGGTCGCACCGGCGTTGGTCCCGTACGCGTACCAGCGGTGCGCCCAGATGGCGTTCGCGCCCTCGACGCCGCCGCCCGCGGACTCGTCCTCACCGGCGTGCACGATCTGGAAGTGATCGATGTAGCCGTCGGGCTCGTTGAAGTTGCCGTCGTTGTCGAAGTCGTAGCGGTCCCACTGGTCGTAATTCGCCAGGTCCGCCTTGATCTGCTCCGGCGTACGGCCCTTGGCCTTCTGGTCGGCCGCCCAGGCGTTCACGCCGTCCCGGATCATGTCCCAGGAGTTGGCGCAGTTGGACGAGCCGCAGTAGTTGGAGCCGTAACGGGCCTCGTTGTACGGAACCTTCACCCAGTCGGAGACCTCGCCGTCGACCGAGTAGCGCCCGGAGGACGTCTTCTCGTAGTACGTCTTCAGCGAGTTCTTGCCGGCGCCCTCACCGAAGTAGAGGTCCTGGAAGTGGGCCTGGTTGTAATCGGCCTGCCAGGCGGTGCTGTTGTCCTTCGCCGGATCCGGCTTGGCTATCGTGTTGTGCAGCGGTCCGGGCGTGCCGCCGTACTTCTTGACGGGCGGCTTGGGCCCGTCACCGTCCGGGTCGAACATGGTCGTGTCGTCGACCTTGTCGCCGAACTCCACCAGGACCGTGAAGATCTTGTCCGTCTTCTCGCGGCCGAGCTCGACGTACTTCTTGTCGTCGAGCTTGACGACCTTGGAGCCGTCGCGCGTCGACACCTTCTTGTCGCCCGCGATGACCTGCTCCAGAGCGGCCTGACGCTGTGCGTCCTGCTGCTCGCTGTAAGGGCCTTCCAGGTCGTGCGCGCCGCCCTTGGCCGACCCCGGATCACGGCGGTCGACGATGGAGCTGCTTGCCCCTGGGGACTTTTCGTCCGCCTGGGCTGTGGCGAAGGCTGACGCCGTAGCGGCGGTGGCGGCCATGGCCACGACAACCGCCGTGGCGCGAAGCGCCCGTCTCTTAGTGGTCACTTGATGCTGTCCCTCCCCGGCGTCCGCGGCTGCAGCCTTGGGGTGTGGCGGGGCCGCGCGCGGATACGCGTCACAAGTGACGACATTCGACCGGAGTTACGAGAGAAAAGACAGATCTTGACTTGGACAGGCCAAGTGCACTATGTAGAAGGGCATTTCCGTTATTCGGACGTTCATCCAGCAGGTAACCGGCGCGCCGAAGCGCCCTCCCGGAACCCGGGATGACTCAGTGCGCCCCCTGTGCACCGGCACCGTGGGTTAGGTCACGCTTACTAACGGTTCCTCCCGGGCATCCACCGTCGTAGAGTCGCGTGACAGTGCGACCGCGTTGAGAGACTGCCCATCCGAAGCCCCGAGGACGGATACCGCCATGCCGCGTCCCACTGCTGCACAGCTCTCCTACGGATCGGTCACCGTCGTCTTCTCGACGCTCGCCATGCTGCTGCTGTCGCGTACGAGTTCGGGCGTCGGCATCGCCGTCATCGGAACGGCGGCGATGGCGCTCGGCCTGCTGGTGGCGGTCACCGTACCCCTGCCGCTGCGGACGAAAACGCGGAAGGCGGCGAAGACGGCAACCGGGGTTCGTACGAACCCTGCCGTCCCCACCGCCACTTCCGCCACGTCTACGGGAGATGTCGTCATCGACGATGTCCACCGGGCCAGGATCCCGGCCGTCCACGCGCCCGAGCGCGTGGGCGAGCACTCCCTGCGCCGCTGATCGGGCTCCTGGCTACGCGGTCGAGACCACCACGGTCTTGGCCGCCTTGTCGTGCAGTCCCTGCCGGTACGGCTTGTCCGTGAACATCAGCACGATGTTGATCAGCCACCACAGGCACGGGCAGCACAGCAGCGCCGGCAGCCACAGCACCACGGCCCGCAGGAACGAGGCACTGGTGTCCGGCACCCGGCCGTCGTTGAGCATCGCGACCCGCAGCTTGAGCAGCCGCTTGCCGATCGTGCGGCCGTCCTTGTGCGTGAAGTACGTGTCGTACGCGACATAGACCACCAGGGCGATCAGCGACCAGAGCAGCTGATGCCCGCTGTAGGTCTGGCTGAACACATCGCCGGCGCTTTCGCCGTTGCCGTTGTTGTCCGACACGTCGACCGCGCCGCCGAACGGCAGCGAGATCAGGTACAGCGGGATCGAGATGATCAGGAAGTCGATCAGCCGGGCCAGAATCCGCTTGCCGGGCTCGGCGAGCGGCGGCATGCCCGCGAGCGGGTCGGTGCCGCCGTACGGGCCGCCGCCGTAGGCGTTGGGATCGTACGGGGGTGGCGGAGGAGGAGGCGGCTGAGCACGGTCGTAGGGCGACCCCGACCCCGGCCCCGAGCCCTGCCCCGAGCCCGGCCCGGACTCGGACCCCGCCCCGGCTCCGGGCCCCGGCTCCGACCCGGCCGCGGACCCCGACGGCGGCGTCGGGGGCTCCTGCGGCTTCTTGAGGAACGGGTCGTCCTCAGGTGGCTGGCCGGGCGTCGGCTGATCGTTGCTCATGGGGGCAGTGCATCCCGGCCCGGGGGCCCCCGCAACGGCTCAGGTGCGTTCGGGGGAACCCGGCACCGCGCGACGTCCCGTCACCCGACAAGCCGTCAGTACGCGGGATCAGCCCGCCACGAAGGTGCGGGCGGCCTTGTCGTGCCAGCACTGCCGCCACGGGCGGTCGAACAGGCACCACGCCACGTTGACCACACCGATCACCAGGATGCCGAGCACGCCGTAGACCAGCCACCGGCGCAGCGCGGCCCCGAAGCCGGGCGCGCTGTGGAACTCGATGTCCCGCACCTCGAGCCCGCAGAGCTTCTTGCCGAGCGTGCGGCCCCACTTCGCGGTCGGCAGCGCCTCCAACAGCACACCGAGCACCAGGAACGCCGCGAGCGCCCCGCCGAACAGGACGGACGTGGTGGAATCCACCAGCCAGACGGTGACCGTCTCCCCGGACAGCTTCGCCGCGTCGATCTTCTCCTCGATGTGGTCCATCGCCCGCGTGACAAGGGGGAACGCGACCGCGCCGACGAGCGCGCCCAGCACGACCGTGTCGACGAGCCGGGCGGCGAACCGCTTGCCGAGCCCGGCGGGGCGGGCCGCCGCCTGGGCCTGGGCGAGCTGCTGGAAGTGGTCGTTGACCGGGGGCTTCCAGGGCACGACGGGCTGGTCCGGCTGAGCCGGCTGCGGGCCGCGGAACTGCGGCTGACGCTGTTGCTGCTGGGGCGGAAGTTGCTGCTGCTGTTGCTGGGGGGCGGCGAGCTGATGGACCTGCTGCGCCCAGGAGGCGGCGCCGCCGCCGGGTCCCGGAGTGAGCGGATTGTTGAGGTCCGCGGAAGCGGGAGCCGGGGCAGGTGCGGGTGCGGGCCCGGGCGCCGGGGCGGGTGCGGGCGCGGCGGCCTGCGGGGTGGTGCCGGGGGCGACCGCGCGGATCGACATCGTCCCGCCGCCCGGCTCCTGCTCCGCCTCATGGGGCCGGGGCGGCCGGCCGGCCCGGCCCTCGGCAGCCGGACGCCCGGCCTCGCCGGCCCCGGTCCCGCTCCCCGTCCCGCTGGCGCCACCGCTGCGGCCCGAACGGTTGACCCGGATCGCGACGGTGCTCTCGGGGACATGGCTGTTGCCGTCCCGCATGCCCGGCAGCGCGCCGCCCGTGGGGTCCTGCGAGCCGGGCCCCCGCGGGTCCGTGGGAACCCGGTCCGTGGGGGCGTTGCCGCCCGGGGCGCGGTCGGCAGGGGTGCGCCCCGCCGGCGTACGCGGATCCTGAGCCGCTGCTGCGCCCTGCTCCCCCGGCCCGCCGGTCTCGCCGGGCTGCCCGGTGCCGCCCCAGGACACCCGCCGGTCGCGCTCGCCGCCGAAGCCGGTCTGCCGTGAGGCGTCGGCCTGCCAGGCGGATGCGGGTTCGGGGCGGTCGGGACCGTACGGCTCCTCGTCCAGGAAGACCGGACCGGTTTCGTCCACCGGCGTGTGCGCCGGGCCGGACTGCGCGGGTGCCGGGCCGTGTGCCGACGGCCGCTGCGGTTCCGGGGCCGTTCCAGCAGGCGTCTCGGGCACCGACTCGCCCTGCAGAGGCGCAGGACGGCTGGTACCGGGCACCCACGAAGCGCCGTTCCAGTACCGGACATATCCGGGAATGGACGGGTCGGGGTAATACCCCTCGCGGGGCCTGTCGTCACCGGGTGCCGGGGTTGGGGCGCTCATCACCGTGGTCCCGTATCTCTTCGAAGCTTCAAGTCAACGGACCACATCTACCAGACAGCCGCGTACCCCCGTGCCAGTCCCGGTGTTTGGGGCACTTTCCGGTCGCCGTGAAGTTTTTTCCGGAAGTCGCGTAATAGGGGACGGGGAGGGCGCTCTCTCCATGTGCGGGCCGGTCAGGGGACCGGTTCACTGGCACCGAAAGGACGCACCTCATGCACACCGTTGTGGAACGCGAGCTTCAGCTCAAGCTGGTCCTGTCGCCGGAGCGCAGCATCCCGGTACCTGCCCGCCTGACCTACCGCGCGGAGGACCCGTATGCCGTGCACATCACCTTTCACGTCGGCTCCGACTTCCCCGTGCACTGGACGTTCGCCCGCGATCTGCTGGTCGAGGGCGTGTTCCGGCCGTGCGGGCACGGCGACGTACGGATCTGGCCGACCAAGATCCAGCGGCGCAGCGTCATCTGTGTGGCGCTGACCTCGCCCGACGGCGACGCCCTGCTCGAGGCGCCGTCCGCAGCCGTGGCCGCCTGGGTGGAGCGGACGCTGCGCCTGGTGCCGCCCGGCACCGAGACCGAGCGGCTCGGTATCGACGCCGGACTCGCCGAACTGCTCGCACCGCTGCCCGCCGACGACCTGTGGCTGAGCGGCCCGTGGCCCTCGGACGAGTCGGCGGACGGCGAGGCCTGATGCGCAGCCTCTCGGGGAGGGCCGAACGGCTTGCCGAGGGGATCAGAAGACCTTGCCGGGATTGAGCAGCCCCAGCGGGTCGAACGCCGCCTTGATCCCCCGGTGCATCTCGACGCTCACCTCGCCGAGTTCGCGGGCCAGCCATTCCTTCTTCAGGACGCCGACGCCGTGCTCGCCGGTGATGGTGCCGCCGAGTTCCAGGCCGAGCGCCATGATCTCGTCGAAGGACTCGCGGGCCCGCCGGGACTCGTCGGCATCGGTGTGGTCGAAGCAGACGACGGGGTGGGTGTTGCCGTCGCCCGCGTGGGCACAGACGCCGATGGTGAGGTCGTACTTCTCCGCGATGGCCGCCGTCCCCTCGATCATGGCGCCGAGCTTGGAGCGCGGTACGCACACGTCGTCGATCATGGTGGCGGACTTGACGGTCTCCAGGGCGGTCAGCGACATCCGGCGGGCCTGAAGGAGAAGTTCGGACTCGGCGGCGTCGGCCGCGGGGACCACCTCGGTGGCGCCCGCGGCGGTGCACAGTTCGGCTACGGCGGTCAGGTCGGCCGCGGGGTCCGGGGTGTCGAAGGCGGCGAGCAGGAGCGCCTCGGTGGAGTCGGGGAGCCCCATGTGGGCCATCTTGTTGACGGCGCGCACTGTCGTACGGTCCATCAGTTCGAGGAGTGAGGGAGTGTGACCGCGCTCCATGATCCGGCAGACCGCGTCGCAGGCGGCCGCCGCGGACGGGAACTCGGCGGCGAGGACGAGTTGCTGCGGCGGCTGCGGCTTCAGCGCGAGTACGGCGCCGACGACGATGCCGAGACTGCCTTCCGAGCCGACGAAGAGCCGGGTGAGGTCGTATCCGGCGACACCCTTGGCCGTGCGGCGCCCGGTGGTCAGAAGCCGCCCGTCGGCGAGGACGATCTCCAGGCCGATCACGTACTCGGCGGTGACCCCGTACTTCACACAGCACAGCCCGCCGGACGCGGTGCCGATGTTGCCGCCCATGGTGCACATCTCCCAACTGGACGGGTCCGGCGGGTAGTACAGCCCGTGTTCGTTCACCGCGCGGGAGAGCGCGGCATTGATGACACCGGGCTCCACGACGGCGATCCGGTCGACAGGGTTGATCTCCAGGATCCGGTCCATCTTCACCAGGGAGAGCACGATGCAGCCGTCGGACGCGTTGGCCGCGCCCGACAGACCGGTACGGGCCCCCTGCGGGACGACCGGGACACGCAGTGCGGTTGCGGTCCGCATGACGTGCTGGACCTGTTCGACGGTGCGCGGCAGCACCACCACGGCCGGTGCGCCCGCGTCGCAGAAGCTCGCCATGTCGTGGGCGTACGAGGCGGTGATGTCCGGATCGGTGATCAGGGCCTCGGCAGGAAGGCCCGCGCTCAGTCGTTCGAGAAGATCGTCCATGATCCAAGCGTGACACCCACGGCCAATGGTGTGAACCCGTCTGCGGCAGCGTTCCCAAGGTGCGGTGTGCTCTTCGTACTGACGCAGAGTGATCGGCATGGATGTCACGCCGCAGCAGCCTCCGGAGCCCCCGCACTCGGACCACTCGGATCCGGACCATCTGGATCGCCCGCCCCCTGTCTCGTCGCCCTCCGAGCCGTGCGACGACGTCCCGCCGGAGACGCCGCCGACGCCCGATAGAGAACCGCCCTTCGACCTGGACCCGGAGTCGTCGGCGGACCCGCCGCCCGCCTCGTTGCACACGACGCTGCGCAGGGCGGCGTTCGGCATGGTGGCGGCTGCCGTGCTGGTGACGGGTGCGGTCGTGGCCGTACCGGACGACGGCAAGAAGGCCGCGCCACCGTCCGTGCCGGGAGGGGTCTCGCGCGCCCTGGCGGCGACGAACTCGGGCTCTCCCGCCTCCCTCTCCGATCTGAAGGCGATGATCGGGGACCGGCAGAGCTGGGTGGGCACGCATCCGTCCGACGCGCGGTCGTGGGCGGTGCTCGGAACGGCTTACGTGGAGTGGGGGCAGCGTTCGGCGGACGCGGCGTACTACGGGCGGGCCGAGCAGGCGCTGAAGCGCTCCCTGGACGCACAGCCGGGTGACCGCGGGAACACGGCGGCCCTGGTGGGCCTGGCGGCGCTGGCCAACGCGCGGCACGACTTCGTCACGGCGAAGAAGTGGGGCGAGACGGTACGGACTCGGCAGCCGAAGGACTGGACGGTGTATCCGGTACTGATCGACGCGTACGACGGGCTCGGTGAGTACACGGCGGCGGGCAAGGCTGCGGAGAAGTTCACGGCGCTGCGCTCGGGCGTCCCGGCGCTCTCACGGACGGCACAGATGTACCGGAACCAGGGCCGTCACGAGGACGCGCTCGCCACCGCGCAGAACGCGGCGGACCGGGCCACGGCACCCGCCGAGAAGGCGAACTGCCTGCACCGGCTGGGCGAACTCGCCTGGGAGCGGGGCGAGTCCGAGAAGGCGGTGGCGCAGTACAGCGCGGCCCTGCGGACCGATCCGGCCCACCATCCGTCGCTCGCCGGCCGGGCACGGGCGCTGGCGGCCCTGGGCCGCACGGACGAGGCGCAGCGCGACTACCGGGCGGCGTTGTCCCGGCTCCCCCGCCCCGAATACATGCTGGAACTGGGCGAGTTGTACGAGTCGCTGGGCCTGGACAACGAGTCCCTCAGCCAGTACACCCGGCTTCGCGAGAGCCTGGCCCGAGCCGACGGCTACGGAGTCGACGACGCGCTCCTGCTGGGCCGCTTCGAGGCCGACCACGGGAACGCGGCCGCGGCGGTGAAACTCCTGAAGACGGAGTGGCAGCGCCGGCATCACAGCGCGGCGGTCGCCGACGCGCTGGGCTGGGCGCTGCACCGCTCGGGCGACTCGGCGAGTGCGCTGCAGTACGCGCAGAAGGCGGCGGACACGGGCGGAGGGACGGCGCTCTACGCGTATCACCTGGGTGCGATCGAGCGGGATCTGAGGGAGTTCGGCCCGGCCCGCCGCCACCTGGAGGAGGCGCTGCGGACCAACGCGCAGTTCTCACCGCTGGCGGCCCCGGCGGCCCGGAAGGCCCTGGACGCCCTGAGCCGGCCGTCGGCGACCGGCCCGCGAGACGTGCAGCCCACCCCGGGGCCGGATCGCATGGCCGCCGGCCCGGGCCGCAACACGCACGCTCCGGCCGGGGCGGCGTCGCCTGCGCCGGGCGTCCACTGACAGGGCCGGTGCCCGGCGTCGCGCCCGATCGGCCTGCGGAGCCCGTGCCGGGCGCACGTCTTCCGGCACGGAGCAGCACGAAGGGCGGGGCCTCCGCGTTCGCCGGAGGCCCCGCCCTTCACATCCGAGCGTCCGGCTCAGAGGTTGCCGCGCTTCTCCTGCTCGCGCTCGATCGCCTCGAACAGGGCCTTGAAGTTGCCCTTGCCGAAGCCCATCGAGCCGTGGCGTTCGATCATCTCGAAGAAGACCGTGGGGCGGTCCTGGACCGGCTTCGTGAAGATCTGCAGCAGGTAGCCGTCCTCGTCGCGGTCGACGAGGATCTTCAGCTCGCGGAGCGTCTCCACCGGGACACGGGTCTCGCCGGCCCACTCGCCGAGGGTGTCGTAGTACGAGTCGGGGGTGTCCAGGAACTGGACGCCGGCCGCGCGCATCGCACGTACCGACGCGACGATGTCGTTCGTGGCGAGGGCGATGTGCTGGACACCCGCGCCGCCGTAGAACTCCAGGTACTCGTCGATCTGCGACTTCTTCTTCGCGATCGCCGGTTCGTTGATCGGGAACTTCACCTTCAGGGTGCCGTCGGCGACGACCTTCGACATGAGGGCGGAGTACTCGGTGGCGATGTCGTCACCCACGAACTCCTTCATGTTGGTGAAGCCCATAACCTTGTTGTAGAAGCCGACCCACTCGTTCATCCGGCCCAGCTCCACATTGCCGACGCAGTGGTCGACGGCCTGGAAGGTGCGCTTGGCGGGCGGTTCGACGATCGGCGCGGCTGCTGCGAAGCCGGGGAGGTACGGGCCGTCGTAACCGCTGCGGTCGACGAGGGTGTGGCGGGTCTGGCCGTACGTGGCGATCGCGGCCAGCACGACCGTGCCGTACTCGTCCTTGATCTCGTGCGGCTCGGCGAGACCCAGCGCGCCGTGTTCGACGGCGTACGCGTAGGCCGCCCGCGCGTCCGGGACCTCGATGGCCAGGTCGACCACGCCGTCGCCGTGCTCGGCGACATGGCCGGCGAGGAAGCGGCCATGGTCGGTGGATGCCTTGATGACGGAGGTGAATACAAAGCGTGCCGAACCGTTGGTCAGCACATAACTGGCGGTCTCGCGGCTGCCGTTCTCCGGTCCGGAGTAGGCGACGAGCTTCATGCCGAAGGCGGTCGAGTAGTAGTGCGCGGCCTGCTTGGCATTGCCCACGGCGAAGACGACGGCGTCCATTCCCTTGACCGGGAAGGGATCGGCCTGCCTGGCGGTAACGGGGGTGTTGTGCAGCGTCTCAGTCATGCTCGAAGACTCTCCCCCGCATCGCAAGGTGCGCAATAGTTCACGCATCCACTGGGCAGTCTGTACAGCCGTTTGCTTGGATGGGCGGACTATCTGTACAGGGTGACCATAGGGAGTCGCACGTGGCGATCGATCATCTGGACGGGCGGCTCATCGTGCTGCTCGCCCGCGAACCGCGGATAGGCGTACTGGAAGCGTCCCGCCGGCTCGGGGTGGCCCGCGGGACCGTGCAGGCGCGGCTCGACCGGCTTCAGTCGAACGGAGTCATCCGCGGATTCGGCCCTGACGTCGATCCGGCAGCGCTCGGCTACCCCGTCACCGCCTTCGCCACGCTGGAGATCAAGCAGGGGCAAGGCGCCGACGTACGGGCCCATTTGGACGGCGTTCCCGAAGTGCTGGAGCTGCACACCACGACCGGGCACGGCGACATGCTCTGCCGGCTCGTCGCCCGTTCCAACGCCGACCTCCAGCGGGTGATCGACCGTGTTGTCGGTTTTGATGGCATTGTCCGGGCCTCCACGGCGATCGTCATGGAGAATCCGGTGCCTCTGCGCATCATCCCGCTCGTCCAGCAGGCCGCGGAGGACAGCGACTGAGTCAAGGAGTGGCGCGTGAGCTTCTGGGAGTACCTGGTCAATCGGCACCAGCAGCTGCTCACCGACGCGTACCAGCATGTCAGCGCCGTGTTCCAGTGCATGGTCATCGCCACCGTGCTCGGCATCCTGATCGGGATCGTCACCTATCGCAGCAGCTGGGGCGGCTCACTGGCCATCACCTCGACGGCGGCGATCCTCACCATCCCGTCCCTCGCCGCGATCGGTCTGCTGATCCCGCTCGTCGGGCTGGGGGTCCCGCCCACCGTGATCACGCTGACGCTGTACGGGCTGCTGCCCGTCGTCCGTAACTCCATCGTCGGACTGCGCGGCGTCGATCCCGCGCTCGTCGACGCGGCCAAGGGCATCGGGATGTCGCGGATCGCCCGGCTCTGCAGGGTGGAGCTGCCGCTCGCCTGGCCGCCGATCCTCACCGGCATCCGGGTGTCGACGCAGATGCTGATGGGTATCGCCGCCATCGCCGCGTACGCCTCCGGCCCCGGCCTCGGCAACGAGATCTTCCGTGGCATCGCCTCGCTGGGCAGCGCCAACGCGATCAATCAGGTCCTCGCCGGCACGCTCGGCATCGTCATCCTCGCCCTGCTCTTCGACGCCGCGTACGTCCTGCTCGGGAGGCTCACCATCCCCAGGGGGATCCGTGCCTGAGACCGACACCGGGGCCGCCGACAAGCCCACCGCCACCTCCGGGGCAACCATCCAGCTGGAGGAACTGACCAAACGCTATCCCGGCAACCCGAACCCGGCCGTGGACAGCGTCTCCATGGACATCAAGGCCGGCGAGACGGTGATCTTCGTCGGTCCGTCCGGCTGCGGGAAGTCCACCACCCTGAAGATGATCAACCGGCTGATCGAGCCGACGTCCGGCCGGATCAGGATCAACGACGAGGACGTCACCGACATCGACCCGGTGAAGCTGCGCCGCAAGGTCGGGTACGCGATCCAGTCGTCCGGGCTCTTCCCGCACATGACGGTCGCCGAGAACATCGCCCTCGTACCGAAGATGGTCGGCTGGTCGAAGTCGAAGGTGAAGGACCGCGTCGAGGAGATGCTCGACCTGGTCGGGCTGGACCCGCGGGAGTTCCACGGGCGCTACCCGCGCCAGCTGTCCGGCGGTCAGCAGCAGCGGGTGGGCGTGGCGCGGGCGCTGGCCGCCGATCCGCCGGTGCTACTCATGGACGAGCCGTTCGGCGCCGTCGACCCGATCACCCGCGACCATCTCCAGGACGAGCTGATCAGGCTCCAGCACGAGCTGCACAAGACGATCGTCTTCGTCACCCATGACTTCGACGAGGCGATCAAGCTGGGCGACCGGATCGCCGTGTTGCGGGAGCGATCGCACATCGCGCAGTTCGACACCCCGGAGGCGATCCTCACCAACCCGACGGACGATTTCGTGTCCGGGTTCGTCGGCGCGGGCGCGGCCCTGAAGCGGCTCAACCTCACCCGCGTACGGGAAGTGGAGATCGCCGACTTCCCGACGGTGACGGTCGACGACCCGCTCCAGGAGATCTTCAACAAGCTGCGCTCCGGCCCGCACAACGAGCTGCTGATGCTGGACCGCAGGAACCGTCCGTACAAGTGGCTGCGGCGCGGTGACCTGATGCGGGCCCGTGGCTCGCTGGCGCGTGCCGGGCAGCTGGTCCACGACACGGTGACGCGGGACGGCACGCTGCACGACGCGCTGGAGGCCGTGCTCATCGACAGCGGCGGGCGGGTCGCGGTGACCGGGCGGCGCGGCGAGTTCATCGGCGTCGTCGACATGCAGACCCTGATGAACTCCGTCCATGAACTCCTGGAGGCCGACCGGCTCACCGCCATGGAGCACCAGCACGACCTGGAGGAGCTGCGCGCCCACCAGGCCGAGCGGGACCAGGAGGGCGGTGCAGGCGAATGAACCCCAACCAGCCGGTCCCGCCCGACCAGCCGATTCCCCCCAACGGTTCGATTCCCCCCATCGTTCCGGTGCCGCCCAGGACCGGTGAGCAGTCGACGCCCGCCCGGCCGCCCGGCGAGCTCGAGGTCAGGGGCCGAGCCTTCCACGACGAGGAGGAGGAGCCCGCACCGCCGCCCGCAGGACCGCCGCGCCGGATCACCTGGCGCAAGCTGGTGCTGGTACCGGTCGCCCTGGCGATCGTCCTCGTCGCCACGTACCTGTGGATCACCAACGTCCCTCTCGACTCGATCGCAAGGAACTCGCTCTCCGGCGGCAATGTGCAACTTCGCTGGTGGCAGCACGTCAAACTGACCGCGATCTCCACCTTCTGGGTGCTGATCATCGCCATCCCGCTCGGGATCGCGCTCACCCGGCGCAGGTTCCGCAAGGGTGCCCCGTTGGTCACGGTGGTCGCCAACGTCGGGCAGGCCACCCCGGCGATCGGGCTGCTGGCGCTGCTGGTGATCTGGCTGGGCATCGGCCCCCGGACGGCGATCATCGGCATGGTGATCTACGCGGTGCTGCCGGTGCTCTCCAATACGGTGGCCGGCCTGAAGGCGATCGAACCGAACCTGGTCGAGGCCTCGCGCGGCATCGGCATGTCGGCGATGGGAACGCTCACGAAGGTCGAACTGCCGCTCGCCGTCCCGCTGATCCTGGCGGGCGTACGGACGGCGCTGGTGCTCAACGTCGGCACGGCGACCCTGGCGACGTTCGGCGGCGGTGGCGGGCTCGGGGACCTGATCACCTCGGGCATCCAGACGCAGCGGATGCCGGTGCTGGTGCTCGGTTCCGTGCTGACGGTGGTGCTGGCTCTGCTGGTGGACTGGATGGCCTCCCTGGTCGAGGTGGCGCTGACGCCACGCGGACTGGAGGTGGGGTGATGCGTACGGCGGGGGCGTCGCGCAAGATCCGGGCCGGTCTCGTCGGTGTGCTGGTGCTCACCCCCGTGCTCGCCGGCTGCGGGCTCAAGAGCGGTTCGCCGATGGCCGACGACGTCGTGCCGGGCTCCGTCGGCCAGGGCCGGCCGCTGGACGGCGCCTCGCTGACCGTCACCTCGAAGAACTTCAGCGAGAACATCATCCTCGGCCAGATGATCGGCCTGGTCTTCAAGGCCGCCGGTGCCGAGGTCCTGGACCGGACGAACCTGCCCGGGTCGATCAGCGCGCGCGAGGCCATCATCAAGGGCGACGCCGATGCGATGTACGAATACACGGGCACCGCCTGGATCACCTACCTCGGCCATGCGAAGCCGATCACCGACCCGCTGAAGCAGTGGGAGGCGGTCCGGGACGAGGACCGGAAGAACGGGGTGACCTGGCTGCCGCAGTCCACCCTCAACAACACCTACGCCCTGGCCATCAGCAGGAAGAACAACGCGAAGTACCACCTGAGGACGCTTTCCGACGTCGCCGCGCTGGCGAAGAGGAACCCGTCGGCGGTGACGATCTGCGTGGAGAACGAGTTCGCTTCGCGCGACGACGGGCTGCCGGGCATGGAGAAGGCGTACGGGATGTCGATCCCGCCCGGCAACATCAAGAAGATGGACGCCGGGATCATCTACACACAGGTGTCGAAGTCCAACTCCTGCCTGCTGGGCGAGGTGTTCACCACGGACGGCCGGATCAAGGCGATGGACCTCGACGTCCTCGCGGACGACAAGCACTTCTTCCCCAACTACAACGCGGCGCCCGTCATCCACACCGCGACCTTCGACAAGTACCCGGAGATCGCGGGGCTGCTGGATCCGGTCAGCCGACGGCTGACCACGGAGGTCGCGCAGGAGCTGAACGCGAAGGTGGACGTGGACGGGCAGGACCCGCACATCGTGGCGAAGGACTGGCTGATCCAGGAAGGCTTCATCAAGAACGGCTAGGGGCGCCCGCCCGCCGAGAAGTTACAAAGAATTCGTTGCAAAGAAGCGTTGCAAAGATACCTTTGCATGTCTATCGTCGAAGCATGGCAGCGAACGAAGCCGACGGCGAGAAGCCGCTCGACCCGAACATCCACCGCGTCGACGCCCGCACCCTGCGCGGCCTCGCCCACCCCCTGCGGCTCCGCCTGCTCAACACCCTCCGGGAGTTCGGCCCCGCCACCGCGTCGGGACTGGCGGACCGGCTCGGCGAGTCCAGCGGCGCCACCAGCTACCACCTGCGCCAACTGGCCACGTACGGCTTCGTCGAGGACGACCCGACGCTCGGCAAGGGCCGCGAGCGGTGGTGGCGGGCCGTGCACATGGGTACGGCGTTCGACCGGACGGCGGAGTTCCTGCGTGACCCGAACCCCGAAGTGCGCGGCGCCATGGGAGTCGTCCTGCACGAGATCGCCGGCTCGCACACGCAGGAGCTGAACACCTGGCTCGGCACCATGCACGAGTGGTCCGAGGAGTGGCAGCACTCGTGGGACGTGAGCGACTTCAAGGTGCGGCTCACGCCGGAGCTCTCGCTGGAGCTCGCCGAGAAGATCCACGACCTGGTCGACAGCTACCGGGGCCGGGTCGCCGAGGACACCGAGGGCTCGGCCGTCGTCCGCACCCATCTGCACGTCTTCCCGCGCCCCACCGACTGACCCCACGGCCCAGCCGCGCCGCCTGACCCCATCGCCCGGCCGCACCGCCTGTCCGCACCGCCTGACCTCACCGCCCGAGAGGACTTCGCCATGCACTCCGACATGCACCTGCCGCTGCACCACCTCCGCTCCGCCGAACTGCAGCAGCGGGCCTCCGAGTTCCGCCTGTGCCGCCCGCCCCGCCAGTCACCGCGGCAGAGCCTCCGCATGCGCCTGGGATGGGCCCTGGTCGAATTGGGTCTGCACGTCCTACCGAACCGCCATGGCCTGCCCGCCCCCAGCACCCCTCGCACGGCTTAGCCATGGACGGGGGGAACCGCAAACCGCTCGCTGCTCTTCTCGCAGCCAACTCGATATCGACTGCGGGCACTTCGCTCACCCTGATCGGGGTCCCGTGGTTCGTCCTGCAGACCACCGGCAGCGCCGGCCGGGCCGGCCTCGTCGCCTTCTGCGCCACGCTGCCGATCGTCGTCTCCGCGGTGATCGGCGGGCCCGTCATCGACCGGGCAGGACGGCGGCGGGTCTCCGTCGCCTCCGACACGGTGTGCGGTCTCGCCATCGCCGCCGTCCCGCTCCTGCACTACGCGGGAGCGCTCGAGTTCTGGATGCTCTGCGCGCTGATGGCGCTCAACGGACTCGTCCACACGCCCGGCAACACCGCGCGCTACGTCCTTCTGCCGGATCTCGCCGAACACGCCGGGACCACGATCACCCGCGCGGCCAGCCTCTTCGACGCCACCTCGCGCGGCGCCAGGATGACCGGGGCGGCGCTGGCCGGGGTGCTCATCGCATTCGTGGGCGCGGAGACCGTACTGCTGCTGGACGCCGCGACGTTCGGCGCGTCCGCACTGCTGATCGCGGCAGGCGTACGAGGGGTACGGTCGGCCGAGCCGCGCAGGTCGGCCGCGCCGGTCTCGCTGCGCACGTACCGCGCCGAACTGCGCGAGGGCTACACCTACTTGTTCGGCAACCGGCTGCTGCTGGCCGTCGTGGTGATGGTGCTTTTCATGAACGGCACCGACCAGGGCTGGAACGCCGTACTGCTGCCGGTGCACGCCGAGCGTGAACTGGGCGGCGCGACCCAACTGGGGCTGCTCACCGCACTGTTCGGGGCGGGCGGCCTGACCGGCGCGCTGGTGTACGGGGCGGTGGGGCACCGGTTCTCACGGCGGGCGGTGTTCACGGTGTGCGTGGTGCTCTGCGGCGGGCCGAGGTTCGTGGTGGCCGCGCTGACGGACACGACGCTGCCGCTCGCCGTGACGATGCTGCTCGGCGGTCTCGCGGGCGGGGTGCTGAACCCGATCCTGACCACGGTGATGTACGAACGCGTACCGCAACGGCTCCGCAGCCGGGTCTCCGGGGCGATCACCGCGGGCTGCGAGCTGGCACTGCCGGTGGGCGGCCTGGTGGCGGGGCTGCTGGTCGAGAGCGTGGGTGTGGACGGGGCGCTGCTGGCGCTGGGCGGGGTGTACCTGCTGGCGACGGTGAGCCCGATGGTCTTCCCCGTGTGGCGCACGATGGACGACAGGCCGTCCGAGGGAGTGCGGGGCGGTGACGCGGCCGCCGCGGTGAAGGCAGACGTCTCACGCGAGTAGGCGGGCGGCCCGCACGCACCGACCGGGTCGGGTCGGGTCAGGTCGGGGCGGCACCGACCGAGTCGCGCCGGGCCGGATCACGGCCCGGCCGTCAGCAGCTCGGGACCTTGTGCCCCTGCTCCAGCGCCTGCAGCGAGGACACCGCGCTCTTCAGCGTCGTGACGGGGATCAGCTTGAGCCCCTTCGGGAGCTCGGCGCCCGCCTCCTTGCACTCGGCCTTCGGGACGAGGAAGACGGTCGCCCCGTCGCGCTTGGCCGCCTGGGTCTTCAGCGAGACCCCGCCGACCGCGCCGACATTGCCGTTCGCCTCGATCGTGCCCGTGCCGGCGACGGTGCGGCCCCCGGTGAGATCGCCGCCGGAGCCGTTGCCGTCGAGCTTGTCGACAATGCCGAGCGCGAAGAACAGGCCGGCGCTGGGCCCGCCCACATTGGCGAGATGCAGGGTGACGTCCACCGAGCCGGGGGGCTTTCCGAGGTACGTCAGGGCCGCGTCGACGGCGGCGTTCTGCGACTTCTCCATGTCCTCGAGGTTGTGCTTCTCGATCTCCTTCTCGGAGCCGCCGGTCGGGTAGACCGAGTCGCGGGGCAGGACCGCACGGTCCGTCCGGAACCAGCTGTCGATCACATCCCCCAGACCGACGTCCGCCTTCGGCCCGGTCGCAATGATCGTCGTCATCCGCAGCTGACCGCTGGTGGACCGGGTCGGCGTGCCCTCGATGCTGATCACGGGCGTGCCGCGCACGTCCCCGAGCACGTTCGCGGTCGTACCGGGCTGCGCCAGCGTGAACGGCAGCGGCGCGAAGGCGGCCACGCCGAACAGCGCGACGACGGGCAGGGCGCAGAGGGCGAGGGTGCGGGGGCGCGAGAGACGAGTGACCACCCGCCCAATCTAGTGCCGGATCAGGCAATGTTTGCCCTGTTGTGATGTGACGCGCCGTCCGGGTGCTGTGCCGGGCGGCGTGTGACGGTCACCCTGTCCGGGTGGCGATACGAGTGCAGGTCCGTGAGATCGATGATGACGAGGGGCAGCGGCTTCTGCGGATCGTCCGCAGGGGCACCGGGTCGGTGGTGACCTGGCGGCGGGCCCAGATGGTGCTGCTGTCCGCGCAGGGCATGCCCGTGGCCAGGATCGCCGAGGTGTCGTTCACCAGCGACGACCGGGTCCGGGACGTGATCCATAACTTCAACACGGACGGCTTCGAGTCGCTGTACCCGAAGTACAAGGGCGGCCGGCCGAAGACGTTCACACTGCCTGAACGCCGCGAGATCAAGAAGATCGCCAAGTCCAGGCCCACCGAGCACGATCTGCCGTTCTCGACCTGGAGTCTGACCAAGCTGGCGGACTTCCTGGTCGCCGAGGGGGTGGTCGACGACATCAGCCACGAGGGCCTGCGCATCCTGCTCCGCGAGGAAGGCGTCTCCTTTCAACGCCTGAAGACCTGGAAGACCTCCCGCGATCCGGACTACGCGGCCAAGAAAGCGCGGGTCGAGCACCTGTACGCGATCGCCGACGGCGAGGTCATACCCGAGGACGGCGAACCCGAAGTCATCTTCTGCATGGACGAGTTCGGGCCGCTCAACCTGATGCCCCACCCGGGCCGGCAGTGGGCCGAGCGCGGCGGCAAGCACAAGAACCCAGATCGCGAACCGCGCCGACGGCGGCGAGCGACCTACAACCGCTACGGCGGGGTGCGACACCTGTTCGCCGCCCTGGATCTGGCCAAGGACAAGCTCTACGGCCACATCAAACCGGTCAAGCGGCGCACCCAGTTCCTGGAGTTTTGCCGCTACCTGCGGACGCTCTACCCGCGAGAGGTCCGGATCGCGATCATCAGTGACAACTTCTCCCCGCACCTGACCACGAAGAAGTGCCAGCGCGTCGGCACCTGGGCTGCGGCAAACAACGTCGAGATGGCCTACACCCCGACCAACAGCTCCTGGCTCAACCGCATCGAGGCCCAGTTCACGGCCCTGCGCTACTTCACCCTCGACGGCACGGACCACGCCGACCACAAGGAACAGGGCAGCATGATCCGCCGCTACATCATTTGGCGAAACCGCCACGCCGACGACCGACGCCTACGCGCCGTCGTCGACAGGGCAAACATTGCCTGATCCGGCACTAGCCGCCGGGGGCGGAGGGCGGGTGCGGCCACCCCCGGCCCGGCCGGCGCCCGAGGACACCCGCCCGGCCGGACCGGCCCGTCAGATGCTTGAAGCCCGTCCGGCGCTTGAGGTGCACAGCCACCGGACGGCGCCAGTCACTACCGCAGCGCGTCCGCGACCTCACGGGCCGCGTCGACGACCCGTGGGCCGACCCTCTCCGGTACCGCGTCCGCGAGCATCACCACACCCACGCTGCCCTCGACCCCCGTCACACCCATCAGCGCGGCCGCAGCGCCACTCGCACCCGCTTCGAGTTCGCCGTGGGTGAGGGTGAAGGCGGGTTCGGCCACCGGCTTCGCCCGGGCGGCAAGGATCGCCCGGCCCGCTGCCCCGCGGTCGAGGGGATGACGGAAGCCGGCCCGGTACGCCACGTGGTAGTCGGTCCAGGTCGGTTCGACGACCGCGACCGCCAGCGCGTCGGTGCCGTCGACCAGGGTCAGGTGGGCGGTGGCTCCGATGTCCTCGGCGAGGGACCGCAGCGCGGGCAGCGCTGCCTCCCGTACGAGCGGATGCACCTGGCGGCCCAGGCGCAGCACGCCCAGGCCGACTCTGGCCCGGCCGCCCAAGTCGCGGCGTACCAGGGCATGTTGTTCCAGTGTGGCGAGCAGACGGTAGACGACGGTGCGGTTCACGCCGAGTTTGTTGGACAACTCGGTGACAGTCAGACCGTGGTCGGTGTCGGCAAGCAGCTTGAGGACGCGTAGTCCCCGGTCGAGCGTCTGGGAGGTCTCCGCGGTCACGACGCCCTCTCCTCTTTGGTGAGTGGCGGCACTCTCACGGAGGTTGCGTCGCCGGTCCCAGCGGCGATGCACGGAGAGGCCGCCGGCGGCCAAGGCACCGTCTGCGCTCCGCGGCGGCATTGCCACGGGGCGTTCACTTTTTTTGGGACAGTAGCGAGCCAGTCCGCTCAGCGGAAGACCTCGTCCAGAATCCGGGCGTCCGCGGAAATGCGGTTGTGCCTCGGAAGCATAAGTGCCGGTCAGCGCGGCGCCGACGGGATTTCGAGCATCTACGCGCGTCCAGGTCGGCCGACGTCTTCGCGACGCTCCGTGTGCGGAAGTGAACCATCGTTAACTCACCGTGAACGAATGTGGCGCAATTTTTCTGTCCGTCAGGGCCTCGCCGGCCCGGATCACCGCCTCGCCGGGCCCCGGACGGCAGAACCGGGGTCGGTCCGGGGCCCGCAGCCCCGCCCCGACCGACACCCGACACCCGTCACCGCGCGGCCTCACGACCGGGCGGCCTCACGGCCTCACGTCATGCGCGTGGCCCACTCCTGCACCTTCTTGATCCGCTGCTGGATCTGCCCGGCCGTCGCCTCCGCACTCGGCGGCCCGCCGCAGACCCGCCGCAGCTCTGTGTGGATCACACCGTGCGGCTTGCCGCTCTGGTGCGTGTACGCCGACACCATCGTGTTGAGCTGCTTGCGCAGCCCCAGCAGCTGCTTGTGGGTGACCACCGGCCGGGCCTCGGCCGGCTTCTCCAGCAGGTCGGCCTCCCCGGCCGGCTTCTGCCTGCTGTGCGCGATCTGCCGGGTCTGCCGCTTCTGGAGCAGCAGCTGCACCTGGTCGGGTTCGAGCAGCCCGGGGATGCCCAGGTAGTCCTGCTCCTCCTCGCTGCCCGGGTGCGCCTGCATGCCGAACTCGGCACCGTCGTACAGCACCCGGTCGAAGACCGCGTCGGACTCCAGCGCCTCGAACGGCAGCTGCTCCTCGGTCTCCTCGTCCTCCAGCCGCTCCGCGTCGGCGAGGAGCTTGTCCTCCTCCGAGAACGGGTTCTCCTCGTCGCTGCCCTTCTTGGGCTTGTCGAGGACGTGGTCCCGCTCGACCTCCATCTCGTTGGCGAAGTCGAGGAGCATCGGGATGGTCGGCACGAAGACGGAAGCGGTCTCGCCGCGCCGACGCGACCGTACGAAACGCCCGACGGCCTGGGCGAAGAAGAGCGGGGTCGAGATGGTGGTGGCGTACACACCGACCGCGAGGCGCGGCACGTCGACGCCCTCCGACACCATCCGGACCGCGACCATCCATCGCGAGTCGTCCTCGCTGAACTTGTCGATCTTCTTCGACGCGGCCTTCTCGTCGGAGAGGACCACGGTCACCTTCTCACCGGTGACCTTCTTGAGGATCTTGGCGTATTCGCGTGCCGACTCCTGGTCGGTCGCGATGACGAGACCGCCCGCGTCCGGAATGCCCTTGCGCACTTCGGTCAGCCGCTTGTCGGCGGCCGAGAGGACGTTCGGGATCCAGTCACCGGTGGGCGACAGCGCGGTCCGCCAGGCCTGCCCGATCGCGTCCTTGGTCATGGGCTCGCCGAGGCGGGCGGCGATCTCGTCACCGGCCTTGGTGCGCCAGCGCATGTTGCCGCTGTAGCTGAGGAAGATCACAGGGCGGACGACGCCGTCGGCGAGAGCGTTCCCGTACCCGTACGTGTAGTCGGCCGAGGACCGCCGGATCCCGTCGTTCCCCTCCTCGTACGCGACGAACGGGATCGGGTTCGTGTCGGACCGGAACGGCGTACCGGTGAGCGCGAGCCGCCGGGTCGCCGGGTCGAACGCCTCCTGGCAGGCCTCACCCCACGACTTCGAGTCACCGGCGTGGTGGATCTCGTCGAGGATCACGAGGGTCTTGCGCTGCTCGCACCGGTTGCGGTGCAGCATCGGACGGACGCCGACACCCGCGTACGTGACCGCGACCCCGTGGTACTCCTTGCTCACGGGTCCCGCGCTGTACTCGGGGTCGAGCTTGATCCCTATCCGGGCGGCCGCCTCCGCCCACTGCTTCTTCAGATGCTCGGTCGGCGCGACGACGGTGATCTGCTGCACGACATGGTGGTGCAACAGCCATGACGCGAGGGTCAGCGCGAAGGTGGTCTTCCCTGCGCCGGGCGTGGCAACCGCGAGGAAGTCACGCGGCTGCTCCTGGATGTACTTCTCCATGGCGCCCTGCTGCCAGGCTCGCAGCTTGCCGGCCGTGCCCCAGGGGGCGCGGCCGGGAAAGGCGGGTGAGAGGTGGTGGGAGGCGGTAGTAGTCACGGTCTCCGGTTCGGGGCTCTCGGGTACGTGGGGCGCTGTCCGCACGGGCCGGGAAGGGCTCGCACGCGATACGACAACCGGGCCACCCTACCGGGGGCCCGGCCGGAACCCCGTACGAACCAGCCGTGGTTCGGGACCGCTGAGACTCTCTTCACAGGGAATGCCTACCTGGCGAACCCGGGCAGCTGCTCCGCGATCTTGGGCATGTCCAGCGCCCCCTGACACACGTCCAGCACGAACCGCTCGGCTTCGTCCACGTCGAAACCCGCGTCCAGCGGATGGCCGTTCATGTGCAGGAAAACCCAGGTCGCATACCAGGCGATGCGCTTGTTGCCGTCCACGAGCCCATGGTTGCGGGCCAGGGACTCCATCAGTGCCGCGGCCTTCTGCCACACATCCGGATATGCGTCCTGGCCGAACACGCTCGCCCGAGGACGAGCCAGGGCGGATTCGAGCAGCCCGTAGTCGCGCACCTCGGCGACACCGAGCCGCTCCGCGAGGTTCAGCAGCTCGGGCAGCGTGAGGTACTGCATCAGGCCAGCCTCCGGTTGAGCTCCTCACTGACCTTCAGCACATGATCCGCTGCCTCGTTGAAGAGGCGCGAGTGTTCGTTTATGGCGGTGATCACCGCGTCGTGGGCAAACGACTGCATGCTTCGCCCCTCCGACTCGGCACGCGCACGCAATGCGTCCAGCTCTTCCTCGGTGAACCGCAGATTCAGACCAGCCATGAATGAATGGTACCGCGTGGTACCGGACGGTACTAAGGCTCTACCCGCACCCGCCGCGCCACCCACGCCCCCACCAGCGCCACCCCCGCCATCGGCAGGAACACCACCGCGAACGCCCCCGGATGCGCCCCGGACGCCCCCGCCTCCACGGCGTCGTGCGCCGCCCCCACCGCACCGCCGCCGAGCGCGGCAAACGCCGCGCCGCCCGCGGCCAGCAGCAGCACGTTCGACAGCCCGTCCGAGATCTGCAGCGCGGCGGAGTTGGCCCCCGCCTCCTCCGGCGCCGACAGCTTCAGCAGCAGCACGCTCGTCGAAGCGATCACCATGCCCATGCCGAAGCACCCGACGGCCCAGGCGACGGCCACCGTCCACACCGGCACCGACGTGATCAGCACCGACGGTGCGCCCGCGATCGCCGCCACGACCAGCACCATGCCGCCCACCATCAGCCGCTCCCGGTACGGCTCCAGGCGCGGCCGGGCCTGCACGTACGAGCCGAGCGCCCAGGTCCCGCCCCCGGCGGCGAGCGACAGCCCGGCCATCGTCGGGGACAGTCCGCGCTGCGTCACCAGCATCAGCGGCACGAAGGACTCGGCGGCGATGAACGACCCGGCGGCGATCCCGCGCAGCAGCACCACCGACGGCAGTCCGCGCGCCGCCCGCCCGGTGCCCGTGGGCAGCAGCCCCCGTACAGCGGGAACGAGCAGAGCGACGCCCGCGGCGGCCGGAACCAGCGCAAACCAGTTCCGCTCCTGCCCCGCGTACTGCAGCAGACCGGCCCCCACCGAAATACCGAGCGCCAGACCGATGCGCCGGCGGTCGTACGGTTCGACGGGCGCCGACGGATCGGCAGGCCCGGACGCCATGCGCCGGATCGCGGGCAGCGCGAGGGCCAGCGGGAAGACCACCAGCACCGGAATCCCGACGAAGACCCAGCGCCAGCCCAGATGCTCGGTCACGCTGCCGGAGGCGAGCGGCCCGACGACGGACGGGACGACCCAGCTCGCGGCGAAAGCGGCCATGATCGCCGGCCGGATCCGCTCCGGATAGGCCCGGCTGACCACCACGTACAACGCCACGATCACCAGCCCGCCACCGAGCCCCTGCACAGCCCGCCCGGCGATGAACATCCACATGCTGCCCGCCGTCCCCGACAGCAGCAGCCCGGCCCCGAAAGCACTGATCCCGGTGGCCAGCGGCGCCAGCGGCCCGCGCCGGTCCGCCCACTGCCCGGAGAGCACCATGGCGAAGAGACTGGTCGTGAAGTACGCGGAGAACGCGAACGCGTACAACGGAATGCCCTGCAGCTCACGGGCGGCGACCGGCATCGCGGTCCCGACGGCGGTCGCCTCGAAGGCGATCAGGAACACGACGGAGACGATGCCGATGCTGAGCGCCCGATAGGTCCGGCCCAGCAGCCCTTCGGATTCGGCGACGACGGGAGCGTCCACAACATGGGGCGAGACATCGGCGTCACGCGGTTCAAGGGCGGTCATGAGCCCAAGAGTAAGGGGCAAGATCCGCTTTGACCCCTGGCGCGAGTCGGTCGCGCACTGGTCCCTTGGTCGTAGGACCGGGGCGCGGAACAGGGCGCGGAACAGGACACCGACCATGAACGGCGTATGGCAGTCGCATTGCACCCCACCCCGCACCCTTGAGCACCCGCCCCCACCGCCCCTACGGTCGACACATCAGCAGGACACGCAGAAAACGCAAGAAGCGCACGACCGTGTGCCCGAGTGGTTCAGGGGCTCGACTGCAACTCGAGTTACACCGGTTCGAATCCGGTCACGGTCTCCGGTCCGGGAGTCACGCGGATCTGCTGAAGGTGGGGAAGCGGCCCGTTCGGGGCCACTTCCCCACCTTCATTTCCCGCCCAGGGTCCGCCCCACGGCCAGGTCGGCCCGAAGCCACGACCGGAGCTACGACGGCCCATCGGCAACGAACGAGCCGAGCCCGACCTCGGTACGGATGAGTCCTTCAGCCTTCAGGTGGGTCAACGCCTTCTGAGCCGTCGAGGCCGCAATCCCGAACTCCGTCGACAGCTCCACCACGCTGGGGACCTTTCCGCCCACCGGGTAAGCCCCGTTCGCGATGCGAGCAGTGATCACCGCCGCTGCGGCGATGCCCAGGCCGGTCCAGACGCCCAGGTTCCGAGCCCGCGGCCCGCCCCGGCCCGTCACCGCTTCCACCCCCAGGGCCGACACGGCCCCCTGGTACTCCGGCGCAGGCATCGTCACGCTCTCGGCACCCCTTGCCCCTGATGTACATGCGGGGTTCACCGTATGAACCTGAAGCGGCAACCGGCTCCTTCGCGACGGTCGGGCACAGTGTGCCCACCCACCCGATTCGATCACCAGTGCGGCAGCCCATGTCACGGCCGGCCCGCTGTCAGGAGCCTCGCCGCGATGGACAAGCCACCCCCGAGATCCGCCACCGTCACCGGCAATCCCCAAGGGACTGCGCGGGCCGAACGGGCCAGGGATCCATGGTGGGACAACACTCGGTTCGTCTCCGCCACACTGATCGTGGTTCTGCACACCGTGGGCAGCATCATGGAACGGGAGGACGTGCTGCACTCCTTCCACATCGCAAGCTGGGCCTTCCGAGTGCCGGCCTTCGTCATGTTGGCGGGTGTGTTCAGCAGCCCGGGTCCGCTCGGCCCCCGCCCCCTGCGCTCCCTGCTGCAGAGCATCGTGCTGCCCGCCCTGGTGTTCAGTCTGCTCTTCTCGCTGGAGAGCCGTTGGCTGGGCGCCGAGTTCACCCTGCATGTCGTCCAACTGCCGTGGACCTTGTGGTTCCTGATGTCCCTCTTCTTCTGGCGGCTGCTGCTGCCCCTGGTGGTGCAGCTGCGTCACCCGCTGGTGGTCACCACCGGCGTCGCCCTCGCGGTGGGGTACATCGACGAGTTCGGGATGGCCTTCTCCGCCAGCCGGACCCTTGTCTATATGCCGTTGTTCTACCTCGGCTGGCGGATCGGCCAGGGCTATCTGCACACCTGGTTCACCAGCCGCTGGAGCCTACCGGTGGCGGTCGCCGGCATTCTGGCCTCCTGTGTCGCCGGTTGGCTGTGGCACCGGGACATCAAGGGCAACTGGCTGTCGATGCGCCACCCCTACTCCGTCGCCGATCCGATGAGCCTGGAATGGGCCTGGGTCATCCGGCTGCTGGTGCTGGCCTCGGCCGCGGCCCTGGTGCTCTGCCTGCTGAGGCTGATGCCCCGACGACGGCTGCCGCTGATCTCCGCTTTGGGGGCGGGCGGCTTCACCATCTATCTGCTGCACCCGTTGGTCATCATGCCGTTCCGGGAACACGGCTGGATCGCCCGGGTGAATACCCCCATCGAGATCGCCGGTCTGGTGCTTTGCGCGGTCCTGCTGACGATGACGCTCGGCTCTCCGCCGGTCCGCCGACTGGTTCAGCCACTGACCCGACCGTCCATCGGCTGGATGTTCGCCCCTGCCCCGCCACGTCCGCAACCGGTGTTCACGGAGACGTTCACTGCGCCCGCCCCGTCCACGGTGACGGCGACAGTTCCGGCGCCCCGCAGTGCCGCCGAGCAGCCGACCACGACGACTTGATCGTGCGACGCGCACACTGGGCCATGTGCCCGAGTGGTTGAGAGACTCGCCTGCAAAGCGAGTTACGCGGGTTCGATTCCGGTCGCGGCCTCCAGCGGGAGCACAAGGGACGGTCGCCCCCATGATGCAAGGGCGACCGTCCCTTGTGCTCCCTGCGTTACGCGGGGTCCAGTGACGGCTGCGCCTCGAGTCCGCCGTCCCCCTCGCAGCCCAGCTGCTTCGCCATGGCCAGCGACACGGAGTGCGCCACGGTCGCGTAGGCCCTCTTCAGTGCCTCGACGTCACCCTCGGGCTCCTTCGGCATCCCCATCCGCTCGACGTTCATCTCGACGTACGCAGGGTTCTGCACGGACCCGGGCAGCTTCTGGCTCCGGCAGATGAACCGGACATAGGCCTCGTCGTGGGCGGCAGCCGCCCACTCCCCGATCTCCAGCCGAGTAAACCCCGAGGGTGGCCTGGTGTCCGCCCCCGTGGCCTCGTTGGACAATCTCCAGGTAACGCGGAGTTCGTGGTCAGGCGTCCCGACCGGGGTATAGATGCGGCAGACGTCGCCCTTGTTGCCGACGGGCTCGGGGATACGGCCAGAGACAATGCCGACCACCTCCTCTGCGGCGTGGGCCACCGTGGACTTCTCGGCGGACGCCTCGAACCGCGACGAGCCGGTGATGGCCTTCAGCGCCTTCCCCGCCCCGGCGGACACGGCGGCACCTCCGCAGAGCCGCTCGGGGGCCACGGACTGCTCACGGGCCGCCTTGGCGGGGTCGTCCCCGTCCCCTCCGCAGCCGACGGCACCGGCCAGCAGGGCGGCTGCGACAACCGCGCGGGAGAGCCATCTGCGGGTACACCTACCACTCATGAACATCAACTCGCCCCTCAGGCCGCGCGCTGTTCTCGCACTGCAGCTGCGGCCGTTCTGCCAGCGGGCCGCTGCTACTTGAGGCCGGGTACGGTCACTGGCGGCTTGATGAATGTGACCTCATTCCGGCACTGCAGAGCCTCCAGGACCCGGTGGGCCGAATTCTGGAGGATCTTCGCACGCGTGCGCGCATTTAGCGATATGTGATCTGTTACGGCGAACTTCAGAGGGGGCTGCTCTTCACCCACACGAAAGAGATCAGGCCGTTCGCAGGCCACGTACAACGCCGATATCAACGGATATTCTTCCTCCAACTCGAAGACCACGGAATCGGTTGCCATGCCCGGATCGGCGAGCTCCCTCTTGTCAGAGAATTCTCCTTGTCCCCACTCGGCAGTGATCTCCAGGCTGTCCTTGCCCTTGTCGCCTCCGGAGAAACTGCATACCGAAACTACGCGACCACGCCAATTCGCCCCATCGAGTACTCGTCCAGCTTTCGGGGGATCATCCGAATACGATTCCCCAGCGCGCGGTTTCCTTACCATTTCGGTTCCGAGTTCGGACTTGACTACAGAAACCGACTCTTCATCAAATATCCCGCCGCATACCTTACTTACCGAGACGGAAGCGCCAGACACATCGGTTTTCTTCGCGTCTTCCTTACCATCACATGCTCCCGCCCCGAAGCCCATCGTGGCGCCGGCCAGCATCGCCGCCACCAAACGCCTCTTCCGATGATTATTCATCAATTCTGCGCATTCCAACGCTTCACGAAAACCTCGAATGCCGACCGCGACGCGAATCCTTTGAGACTGGGGCCTACTTGCTCGGTCTCCGTCATCGTCTTGTTGTCGGCGTCCCGGGAGTCTCCCCGGACAATGTCGGCCTTGCCGGCCCGCCGTCGCAGCTCGGCGCCGGTGATCTTCACCTTCTCCTTGGCCCCGGACGGGCCATCTCCGGCTTGGAAGCTGTTGAGCTGCATCGTCGCTGTCTGCTTTGCCGCCGCTTCGGCGCGCAGCTCAGCCCATTCCTCGTCGAACGACACCCTGTCCCCGTTTCAGATCCTGCTCACACGCACAGGTGGACTCGTTGCCAACGCGAAGTCACTGCACGGCCAGCGACGCGAATCCCCTGAGCGGATCAACGCTATCTGGAGCATGTATGCGCGGACCAGCATGTTCGAGTCATTCCCGCAGAACTCTCACACCCACGCATCTCCTTGTCCGCAAGGTCCCATTCGCGAATTCAAGCGTAAGGACCTTGCGTCGGAGGACCTCCACGCGGCGAGTTGGAACCGGGGGGTGCGGACGGAGGGGAGCCGTAGGCCGGCTGCGTGGGCTGAGAGGGAAATTGCTGGTACGGATGCGGGTACGCGGGCGGGGCGGTCGCGACAGTGGCCTTGCGGCGGCGCGAGCGAATGGCCAGGGCAGTGACGGCTGCGCCGATGAGAGCGGCGACACCGATACCGAGGCCGATCCAGAGACCAATGTTGCTGTCGGTGTCGGATGCAGGGGCTGCGGTGGCCGGCGTGTCGTCGCTCTCTGAACTTCCGGTCGCCTTGGAGGGCTTGGCGGAGGGCTGAGCACTCTCGGCTGCAGCGAGATCGGGGAGTGGGTACTCGTCGGCTGGACCGGGGTCGCCGGGGGTCTTCAGGGCGATGCGGGGGCGGACGATGCCGTAGCCGATGTAGTCGGTACGCTCGGCGCCGCTGGTCGGGCCGCCAGCCGTGTTGAGCATGACGCGGAGGACCTGGTTGTTGGTCCAGTCGCGGTGCTTGGACCAGATGAGCGCGGCGGAGGCGGAGGCGATGGCGGTCGCGTCACTGGTGCCGTGCCCCCGGCACACGCCGGTCTCCCCTGCGCATGCATAGACCACGTCTTCACCGGGTGCTGAGAGGTCCACCTGCCCCCCGTACTGGGACTCATCCGTCTTGCGGAGATCTTCGCCGATGGCACCCACCCCGACGACGCCTGGGGTTCCAGCCGGATACTCAACCATGTTCGCTTTGTCACCGCTGTTTCCAACAGCAGCGAAGATCAGCGAACCCTTTTCGAGCGCGTATTTTACGGCAGACGTCAATTGCTGCGACCCGGTCTCATGCCCCAGGGAAATGTTAACAATCTTCGCCCCGTGGTCAACCGCATACCGAATTGCGGCGGGGGCTTCTCTATTGAACTGCCGGTCAGCTGATGCCTGGTTCGCGGTCTTAGTGGAGTCGAAGATCCTAATAGGAAGAATTTTCGCTCCGGGGGCGAGTCCGAATGCTCCGTCGCCACCACGGCTTTTTCCCGTACCGGCGATGATGCCAGCCATTCCGGTGCCGTGACCGTTGTAGTCCTTGAATTCATCCCCTGAAACATTGTGTTCCAGGTTCAATCCCTTGAGAACCTGTCCTGCAAGGTCCGGATTCGTCTCGTCCACTCCGGAGTCGATAACAGCAACGGTGACGCCGTCACCGGTACTCGTCTCCCACATCTCCTCGGCCTTCATGGCATCGAGGTGCCACTGCTTGGATCGGACGGAGTCCGCATGTGCTGGTGTGACAGCGACGGCCACCAGTAGCAGCCCCAACACAGTCGACACCGTGGTTCGCTGTCGGGTCAGTCCTCTACTGCCGGTGTGCATTTGCATTCCTTCGCCAGTACTGTGCTGATCAGTCGATGACTGGAGGGACAACGCGTCGAACGCGTTGCTGCCAGGTTTCCTCGTCCTCTGTGAGATAGTCCGGCCGTTCACCGCCCGCGTCTCGGCGCGAATCGCCCGTCCGGGAACCATGTGGAGACAACGGCACACCTCGTCCTACAGAACCGGTGCCACGCACACCTTCGGTCGACGTCGCCGCCCTTACCAAACCGGAGCCCCCGGGCGTGAATGGGCGCGTGCCGGTACGGCCTGGCTGCTGAGAACGACCGCCGACAACGCCGCCTGTTTCGCCTGCCAGACGGCGGCCGCCGCTCACCCCGCTTTGGCCAGGACCGGTGCCGGTACCCATACCTCCCGTGCCCGTGGCACGGCCCATCGGCGCACGCCCCTGCGCCCCCTCGCCGCCGATCACTGTCCCACGAGGAATTCCACCCGCCGGACGCCCTGAAGTCTGGGGAACAGCACGTCCCCCGGTGATTCCGCCGCCTCCAGAGGGTCGACCGATAGGACCAGAACCGAGTGGACCTGCCCCGGTGCCCGGCATCGACGGACGCGAGATCCCTGTCGGCCTGCCCCCGCCACTTGGACCGGATGGCATCACAGGTCCGCCGCCGATGGCGGGAGGTACGGGAAATCCCGTGGAAGGAAGGACGCTTTCAGGCCTGCCTCCTCCCGGAAGACCTGACGGCGTCACAGACGGAACTGACGTAGCGTCCGGCAGGGTGGCGACTCCGTCGATCTCCATGCCGACCGGCCGTGACACGGGGGTGTTGCTCAACGACTGGGACGCCACCGTGTTCCCTGAGGGTGTAGCCACGCCGCCCGATGATTCGCGGCTCTGTCCCTCTGCCGCCAATCCATAATCCCTGCCTGTGGTACTGGAACTCTGCCCGGCTTCGTGAAGCCCTACGTTGCCTTCTCCGCCACGACGGTCCTCGTCGGGCGGCACAAACGCCTGCGGCGGCGGCGGAAACGCAGGCTTCTCCAGTCCGTCCATCTGTGAAGCCGACAACGAGTACGTCTGCGCCAGCTTCCGCATCTGCGCAGCCGCCTCCTGGCGGTTCGCCTCCTGGGTTGCGATCAGCGTCTCCGCCGACTTCTGCGCAACCGCCGACGCATCCGGGTCATTGCGCGCCGCCAACGCCGCGTCCAAGTTGGCCTGTGCACCCGCCTGGGTGCGCGGAATCGCCGCCTGGGCCGACGCGATCGCGTTCGAAGCCTGCGTCAGCCACTTCGACGCACCCTCGCTGTAATCCCCCAGGCGCAACGTGGAGTTGGCCAGGTCCGCGCTCCACGTGCGGAATGCGTCGGCGCCCTCGCCCTTCCATTCGACCCACTGCGGGCGCACCTTCAGGTCTTCCGCGATCTTGCGGATCTCCGTGGCCGCGCTCACCAGTCGGTCGGCCGCACCCTGTATCGCCCCGCTGTTGGCCTGGTCCAGCCATGCCAGCATCTCCTCGTGGGACATGCTCTCGAACGGCGTGCCCGAGCCGCTTTCCCCGTGGTCCATCTCGTGCCCCCGTCTATGCCCGTGCCAAGCCGCTGATCGTCGTCTGCATCGGTCAGATGGTCCCGGTGGACTCGCCGGGCGTCGGCTTCGCCGCCGCCCGCTGGTCGGCATGCTGCTTGGCCGGCACCGTCGGGTCGTACGAACCCCCGTAGTGCGCCTGCGCGTTGTCGTTGATCGCGAGCATGCGGCGCCGGATGTCCACGTCGAGGTTCTCGTAGCCCTTGTGGGACGCGAGCACCGCGATGCCCATGCCCTCTATCGAGTCCGACAGCAGCTTCGACAGCGATTCGAGCTGGGTGATGACCGTCTGGTACGAGAGGAACAGGTCGGCCGCCTCGGCCCAGCCGTTGTGGCCGCCGCCGAACTGGGTGCGGACCATGGGCTCTTCGCCCACCTTCTTCGGTCCGGCCGGCGATGCCTTCAGGTCACGCAGGAGTTCGTCGATCCGGTCGCGGAACTTCGTGAACGACGAAAGCTCGGTGACCAGTTCACCGACCGCGTTCTGCGCGAAACCGACGACGGACCCGAATGGCCCGCCCGGTGTTTCCGCCGATCCTCCGGCGTCACTCGGCAGCACAGCACCCTCCCCCGTATGCAGCTGTCTTCAGCTTTGGGGATCACTGTAGTCAGCAGCGAGGACAGCGCGCATCTCCGTGTTGCATGTGCAACGCAATTCGGTCAGGAGTTGGCCGCCGCCACAGCCGCCTGCGGTCGGATCGGGAGACGGTTTATCGGGCGGCCCGTCGCCGCGCGGACTGCCGCGGCCACCGCTGCCGGGGACGTCACCACCGGGACGGCCGAGACGGGCTTGGCGCCGAAGGGGGCCACCACGTCGCGCTCCTCGACGAGTTTGACGATGCGAATGTCCGGCGCGTCAAGCGATGTCGGCAGTGCGTAACCCGTTAGGTCGGGGTGGCGGATCAGACCGCGGGCCGTGCGGAGGTTTTCGGTCAGTGCCGTGCCGATGCCCTGGGTGATGCCGGCTTCGATACGGGTCGCCAGCTGGGACGGGTTGAGGACCCGGCCGACGTCCTGGGCGACGGCCATCTCCACCACGCGGATCGAGCCGAGTTCGATGTCGACGTCCACTACCGCGCGGACCGCGCAGAAGGCGAGGCCGACGAACGCGTCGCCCTGGCCGGACTCGTCGAGCGGCTCGGTGGGGTGGGGGCGGCACTGGGCGGTGGCCCAGAGCTCTTTGCCGTCCATCGCTTCTGTGACCGTCGTGGACAGCACTCCGTCGTACGAGGTGATCTTGCCGTTGGCGATCTGGAGCAGCTCCGTGGACATGCCGAACTTGTGGGCCAGCGGCTGGAGGAGCTGTGTACGGACCATCTTGGCGGCCCGTTCGACGGCACCGGCGGAGACCCAGGTGTGGCGGCCGTGCGTGGCGGGGCCGGCCGGGGGCTGGTCGGTGTCGACCGAGGCCACGTGGACCTCCTCGATGCCCAGGGTCTCCTGGACCACCTGGCGGGCCAGAGTCGAGAAACCCTGGCCGGTTTCGACCGCCGCGCAGATGACCGTGGCGACGCCGTCGTGGACCTTGACCGTGGCCGTGGAGACCTCGTCCGCTCCCTCGGCGCCGAGCATGTGGACCATGCCCAGTGCATAGCCGACGCCGCGGCGCACCGCGCCCGGCTCGCCCGCGCCCTCCGGGCCGCCCGGCAGCAGCCAGTCGTCCTCGGGAGAGTCCTTCGGGAGTGTGGGGAGCGGGAAGTCCCTTACCGCTCGCAGAAGTTCGGCGACCGGAGCGGGGCACGTCACGGTCTGACCGGTGGGCAGGATGTCGCCGGTCGAGAGGGAGTTGCGCAGGCGGAGTTCGGCCGGTTCGATGCCCAGCTTCGCCGCCAGTTTGTCCATCTGGCCCTCGTACGCGGCGCAGACCTGCATCGCGCCCTCGCCGCGCACATGGCCGGACGGCGGGTTGTTCGTACGGACCGCCCAGCCCTCGATGAAGGCGTGCGGAACGACGTACGGACCGCAGGCGAAGGCCACCGCGGCGGCCAGGGACTCGGACGAGGCGTCGGCGTACGCGCCCGCGTCGAGGAGGATCTGCGCCTCCACCTTCACCAGCCGGCCCTCCGCGTCCGCGTGGTGGCGGTAGCGGAGCAGCGTCGGGTGGCGGTGGGCGTGGCCGAGGAACGACTCCTCGCGGGTGGCGGCCAGTTTGACCGGGCAGCCGGTGCGCAGGGCGAGCAGGCCGAGCGGCAGCTGGAAGCCCGGGTCCTCACGGTCGCCGGTCGCGCCGGGGACACCGGTGACGACGATCTTCACCCGGTCCGGTTCCAGGCCGAAGCAGGCGGCGGCGAGGTCGCGGTCGGTGTGCGGGTCGGTGGAGGCGGTGTAGATCTCCACGCCGCCGTCCGGGCGGGGCACGGCGAGTCCGGCCTCGGCACCGATCGGGGCCGGGTCCTGGCGGCCGATGCGGTACAGGCCCTCGACGATGACCTCGCCCGCGACGTCCGGGTCGCCGTAGCGCAGCGGGATGTGACGGATCAGGTTGCCGTCGGGGTGCAGGGGCTCGGCCTCGAAGGCCTTCTCCGGGTCGGTGACCGGTTCCAGGATCTCGTACTCGACGACGACCGCCGCCGCGGCGAGGCGGGCCGTGTCGGGGTGGTCGGCGGCGACCGCGGCGATCGGCTCGCCGTGGTGGCGGACCAGTTCGGACGCGAAGACCGGGCGGTCGACCACACGGCGGCCGTACGCGCCGTCGCCGGGGACGTCCTCGTGCGTGACGACCGCACGCACGCCCGGCATCCCGGCGGCGGCGGTGGTGTCGATGGACAGGATTCGGGCGTGCGGGTGCGGGGAACGCAGCACCGCCGCCCACAACAGTCCCTCGGCCCAGAGGTCGGCCGCGTACGGGAAGGTGCCCTCGGACTTGGCACGGGCGTCGGCCGGCGGCAGCGAGGCGCCGAGACCGAACACGGGCGGCTCGGTGTCGGGGCTGTCGACCGGCGGGGTGGTGAGCGTCGTGCGGGTCGCGTTGGCCGCGGTGGCTGCGTCGTTGCTCACGCCATGCCTCCGTCCTGCAGATGTGGCTGGACACTACCGGCACCCGGGGCTGCCTGGTGCGGGATGCGCGCCTCGTCGGCGTGCGCTTCCGCGGATGCGGACGTGGGGCCGGGCACGGCGGCGGCTTCGGCACTGGCCTCGCGGCCCGCGATGACCTCGCTCACGGCGTCGAGCACGCCGCGGTAGCCGGAGCAGCGGCAGAGGTTGCCGCAGAGCGCCTGGCGGGTCTCCAGCTCGCTGGGGGCGTGGTTGCCCTCCAGCAGGTCGTGGACGGTCATGGCCATGCCGGGGATGCAGAAGCCGCACTGGACGGCGCCGCAGTTGGCCAGGGCCCGCTGGACGTCGGACGGCTCGCCGTCGACGGCCAGGCCCTCGACCGTACGGACCTCGCTGCCCGCAGCCGTGGCCGCGGGGACCAGGCAGGAGGCGACGAGCCGGCCGTCGACCTGGACGTTGCAGGCACCGCACTCGCCCTGCGAGCAGCCGTCCTTGGCACCGGCGAGGCCGAGCCGCTCGCGCAGCACGTACAGCAGCGACTCGCCGATCCAGGCGTCGGTGACCGGGCGGTCGGCGCCGTTCACATGCAGGACGTAGGAGGCGGCGGGGTGCTCGCTCGATGTGTCGAGGAGTGCCGGGTCGAGGGGCGGTGCGTCGGCCGGGGCCTCCTCCGCAGCGAGCGCGGCGGCGGGGATGTCGGCGGCGGGGATGTCGGCGTCGGTCCCGACGCCGGGGACCAGGTCCGGGGAGAGGTCGGGGACCAGGTCCGGGGTCGGGCCCGGAACGAGGTCTGCCGTCGGGTCGGCGGCAGGCTCCGTCGGCAGCTCGGCGTCCGCGTCGCGCTGCACGTGGACGCGCGTGGACTCCGGGACAGGTGCCTGCGTGACGTCCACGCCGTGCGCCGGCGTCCCCACAGCCGTTTCGGGGGCCTCGGGGGCCGGCTCGGGCTGCGTCGCCCACGGCGCGGGCGCGCCGCCCGGCAGCGTGGCCGGCGGCGTCCGGTCCCTGTACCACTGGGAGGCCAGCGCCGAGGTCGTGAACTCGCCGGACTCGTCCGGGAGGTCGCCCTCGGCCACCGGGATCGTCCACTGGCCGGTGTGGCCGAGGGGCTCCGGGGCCGTCGCCTCGGCGAAGTCCCACTGGCCCGTCGCGGCCGGCGGCTCACCGTGCTGCTCGTGCTGGGAGTGCTGCTCGTGCTGGGAGTGCTGCTCGTGCGGGGGATACTGCTCCCCCGCGGTGTGCCGCTCGTGCTGCGGGTACTGCTCGCCCGCGGAGTGCTGCTGGTGCTGGGGGTACTGCTCGCCCGGGGCCTGCTGCTCGTGCTGCGGGTAGCCGTGCTGCTGGTTCGGATCCGGCCAGTGCACCGTGCCCTGCGCGGGCTGCTCCGCGCCGCCCTCCGGCAGGCCCTGCGTCTGGACCACCCAGCTGCCCGTCGCCGCCGGGTCGAGCCCGGCCGCAGGGGTCAGCGGCAGGATCATCGGCGGTACGTAGCCATGGCCGGGGGCAGCCAGCGGTGCGTTCGCCAGGTCCTCCGGCGGCAGGTGGACGAAGGCGGTCGCCTCGGAGTCGTACTCGCCGCCCTGCGGGGTCGGCTGCCAGCCCCCGTGCTGCTCGTTGTGGTCCTCGTGGTTGGCGTTGCTGTTGCTCACGACAGTGCCCTCCCCAGCGCGCGTCGGGCGAGCGCGGCGACCGTGCGCCGCAGATGCATTACGGCGGGGGGCAGCGGTGGCGCCTCGCCCCCGTCGGCGGGCGGTGCCTGGTCCGGGATGCACGCCGCTGCGACGTACTCGCCGAACGCGGCCAGCGCGTCGGGTGCCAGGCCCCGTTCGCCGTCCCAGTCGATCAGCGAGGCGATCCACCGCTCGGCCTCCAGCGGGCGCAGCGGCATCGGCGCTATGGCGCCGACCGCGCAGCGCACCCCGCGCCGGGCCGGGTCGAGGACGATCGCGACGGAAGCGGTGGCGCGGCCGGGGCCGGTGCGGCCGGTCGCTTTCAGGAAGACCTGCGGGGCGTGCAGCAGCGGTACGCGGACGAAGCCGATCAGCTCCGCGGGTTCGAGCATCTCGCGGCCGGCCAGCAGGTGCGAGACGGGGATCTCGCGGCGGGCGCCGCCGGGGCCCGCGATGACGAGCTCGGCCTCCAGGGCGGCGAGCACCGGCAGGGCGTCGCCGGTCGGGGCGGCGGTGGCGATGTTGCCGCCGAGCGTCCCGGCGTTACGGATCTGGGGCGGGCCGGCGGCGCGCGCGGACGCGGCCAGGGCGGGGATCAGGGCGGCGAAGTCGGGCCGCCCCATGCGGGCGTGGGTGAGTCCGGTGCCGAGCAGGGCGTGACCGTCCTGGTAGTGCCAGCCGCGGAGCTCGCTGATCCGGCCGAGGCCGACCAGTCCGGAGGGACGCAGGAGCCCCTTGTTGACGGCCGACATCAAGTCCGTGCCACCGGCCACAGGAACGGCGGCAGGCATGGCGCCGAGCGCCGCCACGGCCTCGTCGAGCGAGGCGGGCAGCGTCACGGACTGCGCCGCCTGCGGTGCGTGCGTGGTCAACCCAGCTGCCCCTTCCCGGTGTCCCGGCGTCCGGCTTGTTTCGCCGTACGGTACGTGCTCGAAGCCCGGACGTGGCAACTCTGGCACATCTTCCGATCGGACCGACGCGAGGGTCCGCGAAGGGTGCATCTGTCCCCGACCTGGAAGATAGTCCTATTTCGCACCTCTTCGGCGCAGAGTGTGAATTGGCACTCTTCAGCCATGGTTGTACGACTTGTTCCGTTCGTGCGGTGAACGCTTACCGGCCACCACGTTCCCAGGAACCGTGGTGGCCGGACCCGCACTGCGGCCGGGCTCACACGTTCGGGGGCGCCCCCTCGATCGGGCGTCCGAGAACGCCGGGGCGTCGCTGCCACGGCAACGGGCCGCCCGGCGGCCGGTACTCGACGCCGAGCGCAGTAAGTCGGGCGTAGTGCGCCGTCATTCGCCGTTCGAAATCGGCGAAGTCCCGGTCGGCGGGGGCGGGCAGTGCCGACCAGGCGACCTCCGCGAAGGCCACGAGCCGCGGAAAGACCTGGTAGTCGACTCGGGACCGGTTCTGCATGACCTCGGTCCACACGTTGGCCTGGGTGCCGAGGATGTGACCGGCCGCCTCCTCGGTCAGGCCCGGCGGTACGGGGTCGAAGCGGAAGACGTCCTCGAGGGTGCGGACGTACCCGATGGGCATCGGTTCGTCGGGGCCGCCGCCCTGACGGTGGTCCAGATACACCTGCTGCTCCGGGCACATCACGACGTCGTGCCCCGCCTCGGCTGCGGCGATGCCGCCCGCGTACCCGCGCCACGACGACACGGCCGCGCCGTCCGGGAGGCCGCCTTCGAGGATCTCGTCCCAGCCGATGAGGCGGCGGCCGCGCGCGGTGAGCCAGCGGTCGAAGTGCCGGATGAACCAGGACTGCAGCTCGTCCTCGTCGGCCAGGCCGAGCTCCTTGATGCGGGCCTGGGCGGTCGGGGACTCCTTCCACTGGTCCTTGAGGCACTCGTCCCCGCCGACGTGGATGAACGGCGAGGTGGCGGCCGGGAAGAGGTCGAGGAGCTCCTCGAACACGCCCTCGAAGAAGCGCAGGGTGCTGTCGGTGGGCGCGAGTACGTTCGGACTGACGCCCCAGGTGTCCCACACGGAGAGGGTGGTGGTGTCGATGACGTCGGTGTTGCCCAGTTCCGGGTATGCGCTGATGGCGGCCTGCGAGTGGCCCGGGATGTCGATCTCGGGGACGACGCGGATATGCCGCTCGGCGGCGTACGCGACGATCTCGCGGATGTCGTCCTGGGTGTAGTGGCCGCCGTACGGGGTCTCGTCCCACAGCTCCGAGGCCCGGTGCCCGTGCTTGGTGCGGGAGCGCCAGGAGCCGACCTCGGTGAGCTTCGGGTAGCGCTTGATCTCCACGCGCCAGCCCTGGTCGTCGGTGAGGTGGAAGTGGAAGACGTTCAGCTTGTGGGCGGCGAGGAGGTCGAGGTAGCGCAGGACATCGTCCTTGGGCAGGAAGTGCCGCGAGACGTCGAGCATCAGGCCGCGCCAGGAGAAGCGGGGCCGGTCCTCGATGTCCGTGAACGGAATGCGCGCGGGAACGCCGGTCGAGACGGGTGCCCGGCGGAAGGCTTCCGGTCCCAGGAGCTGCCGGAGGGTCTGGGCGCCCCAGAAGACCCCGGCGGGGCTGCCGCCGGTGATCACGACGCTCCGGCCGGTCCCGGTGGACAGCCGATAGCCCTCGGGCTCCAGGGCCGGGTCGATCCGCAGCAGGATGGTGTTGTCCTTGCCCTCGGCTCCCGGTGGGAGCGACAGACCGAAGGCGGCCCCGATCGTGGAGCGCAGCCAGCGTTCGGTGGACTCGGTGCCGTCCTGCGCGGTGATGCTCGTGGCCCGGTCCATCAGGAAGCCGCACCGTCCCTGGTCGCCGACGCTCACCGGTGCCGGGATGAGTTCCATGTCCATGTCGTCAGTCCTTAACCGCTCCGCCCAGCCCCGAGACCAGGCGTCGCTGTACGAGTACGAAGAAGACCAGCACGGGGACGGTCATCACCGTCGAGGCTGCCATGATCCCTCCCCAGTCGTTCTCGTCCGGTTTGAAGAAGACCAGCAGCGCCATCGGAAGCGTCGACTGCGAGGTATCGCTGATGAGGAAGGACTTGGCGAACAGGAAGTCGTTCCAGGTCGAGATGAACGAGAAGACGCTGGTCGCCACGAGCCCCGGGAGGACCAGCGGGAAGAGGATCTGCCACAGGAAGCGGGTGCGGCTCGCGCCGTCGATGTAGGCGGCCTCCTCCAGGGCGTCCGGGACGGCCTTGACGAAGCCGCGCAGCATCCAGATCGCGAACGGCAGCGAGAAGGCGAGGTGCGGCAGGATCAGCGAACCGAGCGTGTTGAGCTGGCCGAAGTCCCGCATCAGGAAGAACAGCGGGATGGTCAGCGCCTCCACCGGCACCATCTGCGCGATCAGGAACATGATCAGCAGGGTGGTGCGGAACCGGAAGCGGAAGCGGGTCACCGCCGTCGCCGCCAGAAAGGCGACCAGCGCGGACGCGACGACGACCGTGCCGGCGACGATCAGGCTGTTGAGGAAGTAGCGGCCGAAATCGTGCTGTTCGAGGACCCGGCGGAAGGAGTCCAGGGACGGCGACAGCGTCCACGGCCGGGGGTCGGTGGACTGGATCTCTCCCGCCGGCTTGAGTGCGGAGAGCACCATCCAGTACAGCGGGAAGGCGACCGCGGCGGCGATCAGCAGCGCGGCGGCCTCCGCGGCCAGCCTGCCCGGACGACGGATGCGCAGCACGCTCACAGTTCCTCCCCCTGGCGCCGTACCAGGCGCAGATAGACCAGCGTGACGGCCAGCAGGATCACCAGCATCACGACCCCGATCGCCGAGCCCAGGCTGTACTGCGAGGACGCGAACGCCTTCTGGTACGCGTACACGTTGAGCACCAGGTTCTGGCCCGCGATGCCGCCGCCGCCCGTCATCACATAGATCTGCGTGAAGACCTTGAAGTCCCAGATGATCGACTGGATGGTGACGACGACGAGGATCGGCCGCAGCATCGGCGCCATGACCGACCGCCAGATCCGCCACTGCGAGGCACCGTCCAGCGCGGCCGCCTCCAGCACCTCGGCGGGGATCGCCCGGATGCCCGCGTACACCGTCACCATCACGAACGGGAACGAGCACCAGAGCACTTCGAGGAGCACCAGGGCGAAGGCGCTGCAGCGCCCGTACGTCCAGGAGAAGTCGCCCAGCCCCAGCACCCTGTTGACCGGTCCGAAGTCCGGGTCGAAAAGGAACATCCAGACGGTGGAGCCGGTGATCGCGGGCGTCGCCCAGGCGCCGAGCGCCGCCAGCATCAGCGCGAGCCGGGGCAGGGCCCGTACGCGCGTCAGCAGGACGGCGAGCGCGCAGCCGACCAGCAGGGTGGCGAGCACACAGGCCGCGGCGAAGACCACGGTCGCGAGGAGCACCTGCCAGAACTGGCTGTCGCCGAAGAGCGTTGCGTAGTTCCCGAACCCCTGGAAGGTGGTCGGTTCACCGCCGCTGACCTGGGCCTGGGTGTACTCCAGGAACGAGATCAGACCGAGCTGGTAGATCGGGTAGAGGAGGAGCCCGCCGAGCAGGACGAGCGCGGGCAGCAGGTAGAGCCAGGGGGTCCAGCCGGGGCGGCGTGCCGGTCCCCGGGAGAGGCGGCGCCGGGGTGTGCTGCCCGTCCCGGCCGCCGCAGGAGCCTTGTACGCCGTGCTGTTCGCCGTCATCGTCAGCCCGCGTCGGCGAACGCCGCGTCCATCTTCTTCGCCGCGTCGTCCGAGGCCTGTGCCACGTCCTTACGGCCGCTGACGATCTCCTGGAACATCGTCGGCAGGATCAGCGAGGAGTCGATCTGGCCCCAGCCCGGTGAGGCCGGGACGAACTTGGCGCCCGCGCCCAGCGTCTTGACGAACGGTTCGACGAACGGCTCCTTCTGCGCGACCGTGGCCCGCACATCGGTGTACGTCGGCAGGAATCCCATCGCGTCGAACAGCTTCTCCTGGGTCTGCTTGCCGGTCAGCGACTTCATCAGGTCCACGGCGAGGGTGCGGTGCGAACTGCTCTTCAGTACACCGATGTTGTTCCCGCCCGCGAACGCGGGGGCGATCGATCCTTCGGACGTGCCGGGCAGCGGAACCACCGCGTACTTGCCCTTCACCGAGCCCGCCTCGACGGCGGCGTGGCTGAAGTCGCCGCCGATCGCCATGGCCGCCTTGCCGGAGGCGAAGGCGGTGACCGTCGCGTTGCCGCCCATCGCGGCGCACTTGGCGGCCGGGCAGTTGCTGTCGCCGAAGAGCGAGGTGTACGCCTCGATGCCCTTGCGGGCCCGGTCGCCGTTGACGGCCGCCTTGTACGTACCACCGCTCTCGTCGGCGAGTTCGCCGCCGTTCGCCCAGATGAACGGCATCGCGCCGTACGTGTACGCGCCACCGACGGCGAGGCCGTACAGCTCCGGCTTCTTCTTGTGGATCTTCTTGGCGGTGGAGATCAGTCCGGCCTGCGACTTGGGGGGTTCGATGCCCAGGTCCTTGAAGATGTCGGTGCGGTAGTACAGCGCACGTACGCCGACGAAGAGCGGCGCCCCGTACACCTTGCCGCCGACCGTCACCGACTGCTTCGCGGTCGGGTCGGTGTCCTTGGCCTCGTCCCAGGCCGCGAACTCCTTGCTCACATCGGCGAGTCCGCCGTCTTTGACGTAGCCGGCCGTGTCCGTGTTGCCGTACTCGATGAGGTCCGGGGCGCTCTTGGGGTCGTTGAAGGCGGCCTTGATGCGCTGGGCGCGGGTGTCGACGGGGATGTACTCGATCTCCGCCTTCGCGCCCTTGTGGGTCTTCTCGAAGTCGGCCACCGCCGCGTCGACGACCTGCTCCTTGGGCTTGTTGCCGACCTCCTGGAACAGCCACACGCGCAGCGTCCCGGTCTTTTCGTCCCCCTTGGCGCCGGTGTCCGAGGTCTGCGGCGCGCAGGCGGTGGCGGTCAGGCCGGCCAGTACAAGCGCCGCGACCGGGGCGGCAATTCGGGCGGAAAGCTTCATCCGGAACCCCTACCGATTGAGCGTTGCAACATATGCAACGTGCGTTTCGTTCTGCACAACTGGCAGGAGAGTAGGAGCGGTCACGGACGCCGACAAGTGGTCTCAACCAATCTGTGACCGAGCGATACGGGCAAACAACCCAGGGCCTACGAAAGGGCATACGAAAAGGCCCCCGGGAGCACGCGTCAGCGTGCTCCCGGGGGCCTCGGCCCGAACGGTCGGGGACGGACTACTTCTTGTCCTTGCCGCCCTTGCCCTTGTCCTTGTCGCCACCGGCGCCCATGGACTCGTAGATCTCCTTGCACATGGGACAGACCGGATACTTCTTGGGGTCGCGCCCCGGCACCCAGACCTTCCCGCACAGTGCGACCACGGGGGTGCCCTCCAGGGCGCTCGCCATGATCTTGTCCTTCTGGACGTAATGGGCGTAGCGCTCGTGGTCGCCGTCGCCGCTCGACACCTGCGGCGTCGGCTCTACGAGGGTCCCCGTACCTGCCCCGCGCTCGGGCTCAAGAGTGCTCATAACAGCCAGGGTACTGAAAGGCCCGGGCTTCAGTTGAGCGAAGGGTCGTCCGGATAGGTGGCGATCATGGCGAGCTCGCTGCGCTGACGGCGCAGGACCGCCCGCCACAGCTGTTCCGGACGCGGCGAGGAGACGTCTCCTGGCTCCGACTCCACCACGTACCAGGCCCCCTCGGTCAGCTCCGTCTCCAGCTGTCCGGGTCCCCAGCCCGCGTACCCGGCGAAGATCCGCAGCGAGCCGAGCGCCGCGGCCAGCAGCTCCGGCGGCGCTTCCAGGTCCACCAGACCGATCGCCCCGTACACCCGTCGCCAGCCGAGCGGCCCCTCGTCGCCGGGGATCACCGCGACGCCGAGCGCCGAGTCGAGCGAGACGGGGCCGCCCTGGAAGACGACGTCCGGCTCAGCGGTCAGGTCGGCCCAGGACACGAGGATGTCACCGACACCGACCGGGGTCGGGCGGTTCAGGATGACGCCGAGCGAGCCCTCCTCGTCGTGGTCGAGGAGCAGCACCACCGCGCGGTCGAAATTCGGGTCCGACAGGGCGGGTGTGGCCACGAGCAGTCGCCCTGTGAGCGAGGACACCTCGGTCATGGCAGAAATGATCCCGCATCTTCGCCCTCCGTGGGGACCAAGTGGTGCGCCGGGTGCCGAAGGGGGCCCGAGCGCAGCTCAGGGCGCACGGGTGCACGAAGAGCGCACGGTCCGTGAGGCACTTGCGGACGGTAACCCTCCGCAAGGCTCGGCGAGCAGAGCGTGTTGTGGCGGATTCATGACGTTCGTACACCGCCCGTAGCCTTATGGAAGGGGGGTACCTGCCCATTACCCTTTCGGTTGGCCCCCTGCCCGACCACTCCGGAACGCGAGATTCATGACCGGCACAGACGATGTCCTGCTTGTCCACGGCGGAACCCCGCTGGAGGGCGAGATCCGCGTCCGAGGCGCCAAGAACCTGGTGCCGAAGGCGATGGTCGCCGCGCTGCTCGGCAGCGGGCCCAGCCGGCTGCGCAATGTGCCCGACATCCGCGATGTGCGGGTCGTGCGGGGCCTGCTGCAGCTGCACGGTGTGACGGTCCGCCCCGGTGACGAGCCGGGCGAGCTCATCCTGGACCCCACCCATGTCGAGAGCGCGAACGTCGCCGACATCGACGCCCACGCGGGCTCGTCGCGCATCCCGATCCTCTTCTGCGGCCCGCTGCTGCACCGGCTGGGCCACGCGTTCATTCCGGGACTCGGCGGCTGTGACATCGGCGGACGGCCGATCGACTTCCACTTCGACGTGCTGCGGCAGTTCGGCGCGACCATCGAGAAGCGGGCGGACGGCCAGTACCTGGAGGCCCCTCAGCGGCTGCGCGGTACGAAGATCCGGCTGCCGTACCCGTCGGTGGGCTCCACCGAGCAGGTGCTGTTGACGGCCGTGCTCGCCGAGGGTGTCACCGAGCTGTCCAACGCGGCCGTGGAGCCGGAGATCGAGGACCTCATCTGCGTGCTGCAGAAGATGGGCGCGATCATCTCGATGGACACCGACCGGACGATCCGGATCACCGGTGTCGACCGGCTCGACGGTTACACGCACCGGGCGATCCCGGACCGCCTGGAGGCGGCCTCCTGGGCGTCCGCGGCGCTGGCGACCGAGGGCAACATCTATGTGCGCGGCGCACAGCAGCGCTCGATGATGACGTTCCTGAACACGTTCCGCCGGGTCGGCGGCGCCTTCGAGATCGACGACGAGGGCATCCGCTTCTGGCACCCGGGCGGCGCGCTGAACGCCATCGCCCTGGAGACGGACGTGCACCCCGGCTTCCAGACCGACTGGCAGCAGCCGCTGGTGGTGGCGCTGACGCAGGCCGCGGGCCTGTCCATCGTCCACGAGACGGTGTACGAGTCCCGGCTCGGCTTCACGTCCGCGCTGAACCAGATGGGGGCGCACATCCAGCTCTACCGCGAGTGCCTGGGCGGCTCCGACTGCCGCTTCGGCCAGCGGAACTTCCTGCACTCGGCGGTCGTGTCCGGCCCGACGAAGCTGCAGGGCGCGGATCTGGTCATCCCGGACCTGCGCGGCGGGTTCTCGTACCTGATCGCCGCGCTGGCGGCGCAGGGCACGTCCCGGGTGCACGGCATCGACCTGATCAACCGTGGCTACGAGAACTTCATGGACAAGCTGGAGAAGCTGGGCGCGAAGGTGGAGCTGCCGGGCGGGTCACTGGTCTGAGGGCGGGCGCCCGACGGTCAGGACCGACGCGGGGGTTCGGGGCACTGCCCCGGGCCCCCGCTTCTCGTTCGCCGGCGAGGCGTGCGCACACGGCTCTTCGCCGCCAGAACCTCGCTGCGGCCCTGCAGCGGCCTCACAGCGGCCCTCCAGCGGCCTTGGAGCGGCCTTGGGGCGGATTCTGTGGTCCGTACGCCGAAGGGCGGCCACCCTGGTCGGGGTGACCGCCCTCCGTCGTGCCTACGGGGCTTACTTGCCCTTGGCGGCTTCCTTGAGCTTCGAGCCCGCGGAGACCTTCACGCTGTAGCCGGCCGGGATGTTGATCGGGTCGCCGGTCTGCGGGTTACGAGCGGTGCGAGCGGCACGGTGGGTGCGCTCGAAGGTCAGGAAGCCGGGGATGGTGACCTTCTCGTCGCCCTTGGCGACGATCTCACCGACGGTCTCGGCGAGCGCGGCCAGCACGGCGTCGGCGTCCTTGCGGGTCACCTCGGCGCGGTCGGCCAGGGCGGCCACCAGCTCACTGCGGTTCATGTTGTTACTCCCGTGTTCTTCTTGCCTGTGAGGCGTGAGATCGAAGCCGATGCTGCCAGGGCCCTCGGACAGTCCCCGGACCCGGGTCTGACGTCAGACCCTCGCGCCCGAATACGCATCCTGCCCCCACCTGCGGCGGGAAAGCCAATCCGGCACCCTCCGGAGTCACACGAAAGCCGCCACTGCCTCGTCGTGGTGACGTTCCATCGACTCCCTGAAGCGGCCCTCAGCAGATGCTGGAGCGCCCCGCGGCGGGTCCACAGCGGGTGCGGGGTCCTGCGGGGCTCGCTGCCCGCCCACCCTAAAGGGGCGTTTGGGGCCCCGCGACCCGCGACGCGCCGTGGGGCAGGCCAACGTGGGGGGCGCCACAGCCCCGGACAGCCCCCGACAGGGGCCGTGGCGGGTAAGGGAAGTACTGGGTTCAGATGGAGTTCGCCGCGCCCGTCACAGCGCCTCCAGCGGCCTTCGCGGCCGTGCGGACGGCCCCGGCGACCGCGCCCGCGACCTTGTCGTTGAAGACCGACGGGATGATGTAGTTCCGGTTCAGCTCGTCCTCGGCAACCGTCTCGGCGAGGGCGCCGGCCGCGGCGAGCATCATCTCCGTGTTGACCGTGCGGGACTGAGCGTCCAGCAGGCCGCGGAAGACACCCGGGAAGACCAGCACATTGTTGATCTGGTTCGGGAAGTCGGAGCGCCCGGTGGCGACAACTGCCGCGGTCTGGCGGGCGATTGCCGGGTCCACCTCGGGGTCCGGGTTCGCGAGCGCGAACACGATCGCGCCGTCCGCCATCGCCGCGACGTCGTTGCCGTCCAGCACATTCGGAGCGGAGACGCCGATGAAGACGTCGGCGCCGACGACGGCCTCCTTGAGCGTGCCGGTCATCGATTCCGGGTTGGTGTTGTCGGCGATCCAGCGCAGCGGCGAGTCGGGGTCGGCGGAGACCAGGTCCTCGCGGCCCGCGTGCACCACACCGTGGATGTCGGCGACGACGGCGTGCTTGACGCCGGCGGCGATGAGCAGCTTCAGGATGGCCGTACCGGCCGCTCCGGCGCCGGACATGACGACGCGCACGTCCCCAATTCCCTTGCCCACCACGCGCAGTGCGTTGGTCAGGGCGGCCAGCACGACGATCGCGGTGCCGTGCTGGTCGTCGTGGAAGACGGGGATGTCGAGGGCCTCGCGCAGCCGTGCCTCGATCTCGAAGCAGCGGGGTGCGGAGATGTCCTCCAGGTTGATGCCCGCGAAGCCGGGGGCGATCGCCTTGACGATTTCGACGATCGCGTCGGTGTCCTGGGTGTCCAGGCAGATCGGCCAGGCGTCGATGCCGGCGAACCGCTTGAAGAGGGCCGCCTTGCCCTCCATCACCGGCAGGGCGGCCATCGGGCCGATGTTGCCGAGGCCCAGTACGGCGGAGCCGTCCGTCACAACTGCGACGGAGTTGCGCTTGATGGTGAGGCGGCGGGCGTCCTCGGGGTTCTCGGCAATCGCCATGCAGACCCGCGCCACACCCGGGGTGTAGATCATCGAGAGGTCGTCACGGTTGCGGATGGGGTGCTTGGACGCCATCTCGATCTTGCCGCCGAGGTGCATCAGGAACGTACGGTCGGAGACCTTGCCCAGCACGACACCTTCGATGTCGCGCAGACCTTCGACGATCTCGTCCGCGTGCGCGGTGGACGAGGCCGCGATGGTGACGTCGATCCGCAGCTTCTCGTGACCGGAAGCGGTCACATCGAGGCCGGTGACCGAACCGCCGGAGGACTCCACGGCCGTGGTGAGCTGGGAGACCGCGGTACCGCTCGCGGGCACCTCCAGCCTGACCGTCATCGAGTACGAGACGCTGGGCGCCGTTGCCATGACCGAGTCCTTCGCTTTCCCTAGCTTCATTGCCGCGCGGCCGGGGCCCTCGCCTCGGACACGCTTCCCGATGTTCGCACCTACTGGCTGGTAGCCGGTAATGACTGCCACTGTTCGGAAAAACTTTTCCACCATACGAGATTTGGTCTCTTCGTGGAACCCCGGCAGCCCCGGACGCGGCTGCCGGACCGGGCCACCAACAAAAACAGACCCGCGCCACCGGAAGGTGACACGGGTCTGTCTTTTTCACTTGAGTGGCACCGACCCGCCATGCTCGCCTCGCGGCAAGTGGTCGCTCGTAGCGACGAAGGTTGGGCCCGGGGGCTTGGATCGAGCCGGTGCCGACACCAGGCTAACAAAGTCCCCGGGATAAGTGATTCCCGCATCGCAGGTTGACTTGTCCGTCAGTCCCTGAGCAGATCCGGAACGCCGTCCTCGTCGGGCAGGTCCCGCTCCCCCGACACCACCGTGAGCTGCTGCGTCGCTCGGGTCAGCGCCACGTACAGCACCCGCAGACCGGCCGGTGACTCGTCGGCGATCTCCGCCGGCGAGACGACGACCGTGGCGTCGTACTCCAGGCCCTTCGCCTCCAGGCTGCCGAGCGCCACCACCCGGTCGCCGAGCTCCGCGAGCCACTTGCGGGCCTGCGCGCGCCGGTTCATCGCGACGACGACACCGACCGTGCCGTCCACCTCGCCGAGCAGCCGCCGCGCCTCCTCCCGTACGACCCCGGCCAGATCGCCGTCGCGTACGGCCTCGAAGCGGGGCTGCACTCCCGTCGAACGGACCGCGGCCGGGGACTCCATCCCGGGCATCGCGAGCGCCAGGACCTTCGCCGCGAGCTCCGCGATCTCCGCCGGGTTCCGGTAGTTGACGGTGAGGGTGAAGCGGCGGCGCGGGCGGTTGCCGAGCGCCTCGTCGCGCGCCTCGGCCGCCTCGTCGGGATCGGACCAGGAGGACTGCGCCGGGTCGCCGACGATCGTCCAGGTGGCGGTACGGCCGCGGCGGCCGACCATGCGCCACTGCATCGGCGTCAGGTCCTGCGCCTCGTCGACGATGACGTGCGTGTACTCCGTACGCTCCGCCGCGAGCCGCTCGGCCCGCTCGCGCTGGGTCTCCTCGCGCTGCGGCATCAGCTCCTCCAGACCCGAGAGCTGGTCCAGCGGATCGAACTCGCGCTTCTTCTTCGGCCGGTGCGGGGTACCGAGCAGCGCGAGCAGCTCGTCGAGGATCGCCACGTCGTGTACGGACAGGGGGCCCCGGCCCGCACTGTCGAGCCGCTTCAGCGAGCGGGCGAGGCGGCGCACCTCGCCCTGGTTGAGGACCCGGCGCGCCCAGCGGCCGAGCCGCTTCTCGTCGGCCATCGCGGCGAGCACCCCGCGCGGGGTGAGCTCGGGCCACCAGGCGTTCAGGAAGTCGATGAACGGCGTCTCGGTGGAGACGTCCTCGTCGAAGGAGGACCGCAGTTCCGCGGCCAGCTCGGGGTCGGTGTAGCGGCCCCGGCCCGACGACTTGTTCCACAGGGCGTCCAGCAGCAGCCTGCGGGCGCGGGGGCGCAGCAGGTTGACCGGGGTGGTGCCGCCGAGTACCGACTGCCGGATGCGGTGGAGCTCGTCCGCATTCAGCTCGACGCGGGCGCCGAAGGCGACCACACGCAGGCGGGTGGGGGTGGTGAGGGGCGCGTCCGTCCCGTCCTCGGAGCCGTCGGTACCGTCCGCGTCACCGAACGACAGCTGGCCGTCCTGTCCGCCCTGGGGCGCGCCCGGGGTCCGCGGTTGTTCCAGCGCCCCGCGGGCCGCCTTGCGCAGCACCTGAAGCATCCGGGAGGAGCCCTTGATCCGGGCGACGGCCGGTTCGTCGTACGTGGTGGCACCCTCGACGCCCGCCGCCTCGTCGGAGAGCGAGCCGACCGCGCGGATCGCGACCTGCCCCTCCTCGCCGAGCGAGGGCAGCACCCCTTCGGTGTACGCGACGAGCAGCGGGGTCGGCGAGACGACGAGGATGCCGCCCGCGTACCGCCGCCGGTCCTGGTAGAGCAGATACGCGGCGCGGTGCAGGGCGACGGCGGTCTTGCCGGTGCCCGGTCCGCCGGAGACCTCGGTGACGGAGGCGGCGGGCGCCCGGATCACCATGTCCTGCTCGGCCTGGATGGACGAGACGATGTCCCGCATGGTGTGGCTGCGGGCCTGGCCGAGCGCCGCCATCAGCGCGCCGTCGCCGATGACGGGCAGCTTGTCGCCGTCCTTGTACGAGGTCAGCTCCGGGCGCATCAGGTCGTCCTCGACCCCGAGGACCTTGCGGCCCTTGGAGCGGATGACCCGGCGGCGTACCACCCGGCCCGGATCCTTCGGCGTCGACCGGTAGAACGGCGCGGCGGCCGGTGCCCGCCAGTCGATGACCAGCGGCGCGTAGTCGGAGTCGAGGACCCCGATCCGGCCGATGTGGAGCGTCTCCGCGATATCGGCCGTGCTGTCGTCGCGCACGGCGTTGTCGGCCGGTTCGACGGAGGTGAACGCGCCGTCCGGGCCGCGCTCGCCGTCCTTGCCGAGCAGCAGATCGATCCTCCCGAAGAGGAAGTCCTCGAACTCGCTGTTCAGCCGGTTGAGGTGGATCCCGGCCCGGAACACCTGGGCATCACGCTCGGCGAGCGCGCCGGGCGTACCGACCTGGCCGCGCTTGACGGCATCGTTCATGAGAAATTCTGCCTCGTGGATCTTCTCCCCAAGGCGGTGATAAACACGGTCGAGATGTTCCTGCTCGACACCGATTTCCCGGTCCCGCAACGAATCGACAGCGGCATCCTGCGCGGCCACCGAGGCCCCCTTCTGACGTGCATTGGGCAGCCGTCAACCCTATGCGAAGGAAGCCCCGCCGCGCACCTGCCACGAGCACCGATATGGCTCGTGGGAGGTCTCGATTGTGCGTCGGGCCCTGGTCGGGCGGTTATGCGTCGATGTCCACCAGCCGCTTTCCGTCGAAGGTGCGCACCTCGAAATGGTCGATGTCGGCACGGTCCATCGCCGCGCCGCCGTGGACATAGAGCGGATATTTCGCGGTCGGGTGCGGAGAGTCCTCGATGCCGTAGCCCCACTTCGGTACGGACCAGGAGGTGACGACCTCCTCCTCGCCGGTCTTCGAGACGGCGATCAGGCTGCACTTCTCCGGCCCCGTGACGTTCTTGAGCTCCAGTACGGCGTGCGTGCCCCACGCCTTCTTCTCCATGCCGACCGTGGCGACGACCTTGGTGACGGGATCGGTGGCCCCCACCTTCTCCGTCATGTGGTGGAAGAACGCGTCCTCGGCGGGGCTGGTGGGGTGCGGGTCCGCCGCCTGGTTCGAGCCGCTGTCGCCGCCGCCGGTGGCCACGACGGCGACCACCGGACCGCCGATGATCAGCGCCGCGGCGGCCGCCACCAGATACATGCCGCGGCGGCGCCGCCTGGCCCGCCTGGTCGCGACCTCGTCCACCAGCCGGTCGAGCACCCGGGGGGCGGGCGGCTCGGGGACGTGCGGGACGGGGCGGGCGCCCGGTACGGCGGCGGGGGCCTCGGCGAGCATCGCGAGCATGGGTTCCATGCCGGCGAACTCGTCGAGATGGGCGGCGCAGAGCGCGCAGCCGGCCAGATGTTCCTCGAACGCGGAGGCCTCGGTGGCGTCCAGGATGCCCAGGACGTACGCACCGGCGGCGTCGTGCTCCGGCCCTTCGGTGGCTCCACCGGAGCCGGGGCCGTGGGCTGCGGCTCCACCGGAGCCGGGGCCGTGGGCTGCGTCGAAGCCGCCGAAGCTGCTGGGCCCGCCGAAGCTGTTGGGGATTCCCGGGCGGCCGTGCGGACCTGTGGGGCCGGTGGGGCTGGAGGGACCGGTCGGCCGGGGCCCGAAAGGCTCCCACTCGTGGTCGCTCATGCCGTGATCCCCCTCTCTTCGAGTGCGAGCTTCATCGAGCGCAGTGCGTAGAAGACCCGGGAACGCACCGTGCCGCTGGGTATGCCGAGCACCTCGGCAGCCTCATTGACCGTACGTCCCTTGAAGTAGGTCTCGACCAATGCTTCCCGATGGGCGGGGGTCAAGTCCTCGAGCGCATCCGAGAGCGTCATCAGCCACAGCGCCTTGTCAATCTCGTCCTCCGCGGGAATGACCTCCAGCGGCGACGGATCGACCTCGTGCGGCCGGGCCTGCCGGCTGCGGTGGCCGTCGATGACGATGCGCCGGGCGACCGTCACCAGCCAGGGGCGGACGGAGCCGGTCGCCCGGTTGAGCTGACCGGCGTTCTTCCAGGCACGGATGAGCGTCTCCTGCACCACGTCCTCGGCACGCTGACGGTCGCCGGCGACGAGGCGGAGCACGTACGCGAGCAGCGGTCCGGCGTGTTCGCGGTAGAGCGCCCGCATCAGCTCCTCGTCGGGGACGGCGGAGAGAGACGGGGGCGGTTCACTGCGATGTCGAGCCCTGTGCGGACGGTCATCGGCCACGGCCGCATCCTTGCGCACCCGAACCTCCTGGTCGAGACCCTGTAGAGCTCCTTGGCCATCGAATACGGAGGCCGGGCCCGATCCATTCAACACAGTTCCGAGATTTTTTACGAGGTGAGCTCCGCCGGGACCGTGGCCTCCGCCGCCCGGCGCCGGTGCCGGGCCACCCGTTCCCGGTTCCCGCACACCTCGCTGGAGCACCAGCGACGCCGCCGCCCCCGTGACGTATCGAGGTAGAGCCGCCGGCAGGTGTCGCCCTCGCAGCGGCGGAGCCCGGCCAGCGCGACCGGGTCGGTCAGGAGCTCCACGACGTCGCGGGCGACGGCGGACAGCAGCGCCCGGCATTCCAGGTCGGCGCTCAGTGCCCGTACCAGCAGACCGTTGCGGGCGCGCACGGCCCGCACCCCCGGCGGGGCCCCGGCGGCGAGCTCATTGACGCGTTCCAGCGCGCCGTCGGCGTCGCGGCCGCCGAGCTCCGCGGTGAGCAACAGGTCGACGCCTGTGCGCAGCTGCCGGAAGCTCGCCAGCCAGGTGTCGTCGACGGCGTCGAGGCGGGTGTCCTCCGGTACGAGTCCGGTGGCCACCAGCCAGTCGGCGAGCCGGTCCGCCCTGTCGAGCAGTTCGCAGGCGCCGGAGGTACCGATCCCCGTCGCCACCAGGTCCAGGCAGAGCCGCCCGGAGTCGAACCGCCAGTCGTACGAGCCCTTGCCCGCCGCCATGCGCATGTCACCGCCTCGGGTCACCGGTGGTAGCCACCACCAGAGTGCCCGTCGCCGGCCCGGCCCGGAACCCCTCCCGCCGTCCGGGTCGTGGCCGGCTCCCCCGTACGGTCAGGACATGAGCGACGATCTCCGGGAGGCCGCGTTCTCGGCCGGCCCCCTGCTGCTGCGGCCCTGGTGCCGGGACGACATACCTGCGCTGGTCGAGGCCTACCGCGATCCCACGATGCGCGACCGGCTGCGGGATCTCGTCACGGACGAGGCGGACGCGGAACGGTGGCTGCGGGTCCAGACCGAGGGCCGGGAGTCCGGCACCCGGTTCAGCTTCGCCGTCGTCGACACGGACCTCGACGGCCGACCGGTCGGCAATGTGGCGCTGAAGTACCCGGCGCCCGGCTCCGGTTCGGCCGAGGTCGGCTACTGGACGGCGGCGCGGGTCCGGGGCCGCGGGCTCGCCCCGCAGGCGGTCGAAGCGCTCACCGGCTGGGCGTTCACCACCTTCGCCGACGACGGTCTGCGGCGGCTCGACCTGCTCCACCAGGAGGACAACCGCGCCTCGTGCCGGGTCGCCGTGAAGAGCGGGTACGCCTTCGCGGAGATCCTCCCGGCCCGCCCGCCGTGGCCGCTCGACGGGCACCGCCACGTCCGCGAGGCGGACTGAGGGCTGTCCGGGCCGGCCGTCAGCCGGCGGACGGCCGGTCGGCCGGTCCTTCGACCGGACCGTCGTGCAGGATCCGCTGGAACAGTCGGCAGTCGCGCCACTCACCGTTGATGTGCAGATAGCGCGGAGCCATACCGATCACCTCGAAGCCGGACTTGGCGAGCACCCGCTGCGACGCCGTGTTGTCGAGCAGGGTCGAGGCCTCCACCCGGTGCAGCCGCAGCACGTCCCTGGCCGCCGCGCACACCTGCGCCACGGCTGCGGTGGCAAGGCCCCGACCGGCGTACGCGACATCGACCCAGTAGCCGAGACTGGCGCTGCGGAACGGCCCCAGCACGATGCTGGTGAGCGTGAACCCGCCCATCGCCCGGTCGTCGGCGTCGGCGAGCACCCACGGCATCACACGCCCCGCCTCATGGTCCGCCAGCAGTCCGGCCAGGCGCTCCTGCTGCCCCTTCTCGGTGTAGAAGGCGTCGGGACGCACGGGTTCCCAGGGCTGCAGGTACGCGCGGCTGCGGGTCAGCGAGTCGGCGAGAGAGGCGGCGTCGGCCATGGTGACGGGACGGAGTCGTACCTCTGTGTCGAGCAGGTGGGTGTCGGTGGTCATCCCTGCACGGTAACGCCTCAGGAGTCCGCGTACTTGGCGTCGGCCGCCGCCGGGTCCAGCGCCAGCCGGTAGCCGCGCTTGACGACCGTCTGGATCAGCCGGGGCACACCGAGTGCCGTACGCAGCCGGGCCATCGCGGTCTCCACCGCGTGTTCGTCCGTACCGCTGCCGGGCAGCGCGCGCAGCAGGTCGGCCCTGGCCACCACCCAGCCCGGCCGGCGGGCCAGGCTGTGCAGCAGGGTCATGCCGGCGGGCGGCACGGGGCGCAGTTCGTCGTCGACGAGCACCGCGTGACCGCGGATCTCCACCCGGTGCCCGGCGACCGGCAACGTACGGGCGCCGCCGGGCAGTTCGCGGCAGAGCAGCTGGACGAGCGGGCCGAGCCGGAAGCGTTCCGGCTGGATGGTGTCGATGCCTCGGGCCTGCAGCGGCAGTGCGGTGACCGGGCCGACGCAGGCCGAGACGACTTCGCCCTGCAGGGCGCCCAGGATCTCCGGGAGCAGCCCGCGCTTCTCGGCCCGGTTCAGGAAGGAGGCGGCGGCCGGGGCGCTGGTGAAGGTGAGCGCGTCCAGGCCGCGGGCGGCGGTGACGTCGAGCAGCCGGTCGAGCGGGGCGAGGTCCTCGGGTTCCATCCAGCGGTAGACGGGTACGACGACGACTTCGGCGCCGCCCGCCCGCAGCGACTCGACGAAGCCCGGCAGTGGTTCGCCGTGCAACTGGAGTGCGATGCGGCGGCCCTCGACGCCCTCGTCGAGGAGCCGGTCCAGGACCTCGGCCATGGACTCGGAGCCGGGCGACCAGGCCTCGGTGAGCCCGGCGGCCCGGACGGCGCCCTTCACCTTCGGTCCGCGGGCCAGCAGTTCGACCGTGCGCAGCCGGTCCAGCAGACGGTCGCCGATGCCCCAGCCGTCGGCGGCCTCGATCCAGCCGCGGAAGCCGATCGCGGTGGTCGCGACGACCACGTCGGGGACCTGGTCGATGAGTTCCTCGGTGGCGGCGAGGAGTTCGCTGTCGTCGGCGAGCGGCACGATCCGCAGGGCGGGCGCGTGTACGACGGTGGCGCCCCGTCGCTGCAACAGGGTGCCGAGTTCGTCCGCGCGGCGTGCGGCGGTCACCCCGACCGTGAAACCCGCGAGGGGCCCGTGCTGTTCGTCGTCGCGCATGTGGTCTACCGGCTCTCGTCCCGCTGCTCGTTGATGCGGAGGACCGAGCCTGCCAATAAAGCGTGACAGGCTCGGTTCACCCGTATTTCCCGCCCGTTACGTCGTACCGACGCCGGACGGTCATGATCACACTTCGGCGTAGCTGAGCAGCGGCTTCGCGGGGACGGCGGCGGCGCGGCGAAGGTATACCGCCCAAGTGACCGTGAAACACACCCCGTAGAAGGCGAGGAAGGTCCAGAAGGCCGCCGTTCCCGTGCCCTCGGTCTGGAAGGACTGCCGGAACGCGAGGTTGATGGCGAGCCCGCCGAGCGCGCCGACCGCGCCGATGAGTCCCATGGCCGCCCCGGACAGCCGTCGCCCGTGGGCCGCGGCCTCCTCGCCGCGCAGCCCCTGGGCGATCGCCTTGGCGTGGAAGATGCCGGGGATCATCTTGTACGTCGATCCGTTGCCCAGCCCGGTCAGGACGAAGAGGGCGATGAACCCGACGAGGAACACGGCGAGCGACTCGATGCCGGAGGCGTACACGACGACGCCGGTCGCTGCGGCCATCGCGGCGAAGTTCCACAGGGTGATCCGGGCGCCGCCGTACCGGTCGGCGAGCCACCCTCCCGCGGGCCGGATGAGCGAGCCGAGCAGCGGGCCGATGAAGGTGAGCGAGGCGGCCTGCAGCGGGGTCCGGCCGAACTGGGTCTGCAGGACCAGCCCGAAGGCGAAGCTGTAGCCGATGAAGGAGCCGAAGGTGCCGATGTAGAGCACCGCCATGATCCAGGTGTGCGGGTCACGCACGGCGTCCTTCGCGGCCCCGGTGTCGTTCTGCACGGGCGCCAGGTTGTCCATGAAGGACGCGGCGCACAGCGCGGCGACGACGATCAGCGGTACGTACACGGCGAGCACGAACCGCGGGTGGGTGGCGCCCGCCGTGCCGATCACCAGCAGCCCGACGAGCTGCACGACGGGTACGCCGATGTTGCCGCCGCCCGCGTTGAGCCCGAGCGCCCAGCCCTTCTTGCGGAGCGGGAAGAAGGCGTTGATGTTCGTCATCGACGAGGCGAAGTTCCCGCCGCCGATCCCGGCGAGCCCGGCCACCACGAGGAAGGTGGTGTACGAGGTCCCGGGCTCCATCACCAGATACGCGGCGACGGTCGGCACGAGGAGGGTCAGGGCGCTGATCACCGTCCAGTTCCGCCCGCCGAATCTGGCGACGGCGAACGTGTACGGGACCCGGACCAGGGCCCCGACCAGCGTCGCCGTCGAGATCAGGAAGAACTTACCGGCCGGGTCGATCCCGTACTCCGGCCCCATGAACAGCACCATCACCGACCACAGGGTCCAGATCGAGAACCCGATGTGCTCGGAGAGCACGGAGAACCACAGATTCCGGCGGGCGATCCGCTCGCCCTTCTCCTGCCAGAAGATCTCGTCCTCCGGCTCCCACTGCTCGATCCACCTGCCGGCCATCACGCCTCCACGGTTCGCGTTCCACGGGTGTCGGGTCGTCTGCCTCGACGCTAGGGAGCGCTCGTTTCGGTGCGGTGCCGCGAGGTGACCGGTGGGCAACCTTGCTCTCACCGGGCCGGGGGCGGCCCGGTGAGGAGAAGGCCGGTCACTGCGGGGCCGGTGCGTTCTTCCGTCTCGCGGACGCGCCGGTGGGCCACAGCCGGGGGCTGCGCTTCGCCGCGACGTCCTCGACCCAGCCGACCGCGAGGATCATCAGCGCCAGCAGCGGCCAGACCAGGAGCAGCATCAGCACCGCGTACGAGGAGTCGATGTACGTACCGATGCGGTCACCGACCCAGGGGATGTTCCACAGCTGGTCTATGAGCGGCGAGGTCGCCATGATCAGCAGGTTGTGCCAGAGGTAGATCGTGACCGCGCGGTTGTTGGCGAGGGTGATCAGGCTGTCCCACCGGGCCAGCCTGCCGGGGAGCTGCTGCCAGGACGGTGCGTACTGGAGCAGAATCGCGCAGAAGCCGAGCGACCAGGCCGCCTGGGCCAGCGGGATCTCGTCCAGGTTCCAGCCCTCCTGCGTCAGATGCCCCGCGGCCCACCACAGTCCGAACGCCATCAGGAACGCGGCGAGCGAGACCGTCAGGTAGCGCGGGACCTTCTTCAGAAGTCCGTCGTGGTGGGCGAAGCCGAGGACCCAGCAGGAGCCGAACACCGCGAAGTCGACGAGCCCCTCGCCGGTCTCCCCGGGCACGGTGACCAGTCCGGTGCCGATCACGGCGGTGAGACCGAGCGGGGCGAGCAGCGTCGCCCAGGGCAGTCTGCGGAAGGCCCTCAGCAGCAGCGGCGAGGCGAGCACGAACCAGAGGTAGGCGCGGATGTACCAGAGCGGTCCGACGGCCTGGTCCGCCCAGGACTCCTCCAGCAAGCCGCCCCGCGAGCCGCTCTCCCAGGGGTAGGGCGGGGCGCCGACCGGGAGGAGGTAGCAGCCCAGCTTGATGAACCACCAGATGCCCTCCTCCTTCAGCGGCTTCCAGCCGAGGGCGAACATGACCGGGACGACGACCGCGGCGAACGCCCACATCGGGGGCAGCAGACGGCGGAGCCGGGCCCGCACGACGGCCGGGGCAGGGCGGTCCAGCGAGCGCGCCATCAGCGAACCCGCGAGGGCGAACATGACGCCCATGGAGGGGAACAGGATCGTCAGCCAGGCCCAGCCGAAGACGTGGAAGACGACGACGCGGACAAGGGCGACGGCGCGCAGCAGGTCGAGGTAGCGGTCGCGGCTCGGCCTCTTCGGGGCGGCCGGCGCGGACGCCTCCGGTGCCGATGGGGCGGACCGGGCGGGCACCGGGGCCGGGCGGGGCGGGGGGAACGCCGGGGTGTAACTGCTCGTCATGCGACGGGTCTCCGATCGTTGCTGCGCCCGCGCTGGCTCACCATCGCGCCGGGCGCCTCCACCACTCCCGTACGGCGAAGCTTCTGCCAGCGCAGCCGGCCGCCGGTGAGCGCGGTGATCCAGGACTGGAGCAGCACCACGTACATGAGCTGCCGGTAGAGGATCTGCTGGAGGGGCAGCGAGATCAGATGCGTCATGCGTTCCCTGTCGAGCCGGAAGGCGTACGCGGCGCAGACGGCCTGCACCGCGAGGACGCCGAGCCAGGCGCCGACGGTCTTCTCGGTGGGGCCGAAGACCAGTCCGTACAACAGGAAGACATCGATGAGGGGCGCGAGCAGCGGGGCGACGACCATGAACAGGGCGACGAACGGCAGTCCGACGCGCCCGAAGCGGCCGGACGGGCCGCGCTCGACGACGGCGCGGCGGTGCTTCCAGATCGCCTGCATGGTGCCGTACGACCACCGGTACCGCTGCGACCACAGCTGCTGCACGGTCTCCGGCGCCTCGGTCCAGGCGCGGGCGTTCTCCGCGTAGACGACCTGCCAGCCGTCGCGGTGCAGCGCCATCGTGACGTCGGTGTCCTCGGCGAGGGTGTCCTCGCTCATACCGCCGATCCGGTCCAGCGCGTCGCGGCGGAAGGCGCCGACCGCGCCGGGGATGGTCGGCATGCAGCGCAGCATGTCGTACATCCGGCGGTCGAGGTTGAAGCCCATCACGTACTCGATGTGCTGCCAGGCGCCGATCAGCGAGTCGCGGTTGCCGACCTTGGCGTTCCCGGCGACGGCGCCGACCTTCGGGTCGGCGAACGGCTGGACCAGTTCACGGACGGTGGCCGGTTCGAAGACCGTGTCGCCGTCCATCATCACGACGATGTCGTGGCGGGCGTGCGCGATGCCGTTGTTGAGGGCGGCGGGCTTGCCGGCGTTGCGCTGGCGGATGACACGGACGTTCGGCAGCCGCATCGCCTCGACGATGTCCGCCGTGCCGTCCGTCGAGCCGTCGTCGATGACGATGATCTCGATGGGATGCTCGCTCGCCACCAGGGAACGCACGGTGTTGGCGATGCATTCGCGTTCGTTGTACGCGGGCACGAGCACCGAGACGGGGCGGCGGAGCTCGGGCCCCCAGCTGAAGTCCCTCCTGCGGACCTTCCGGGAGTGCAGGAAGGACAGCAGCAGCATCAGTCCGAAGCGGACGAGGACGAGCACCCCGATGACGGCGAGTCCGGCCACCAGCACGTCGGTGAGTTTCTCGGAGAGATCGACGGTGAAGACGAACGCCTTGCCCTTCCACAGTGCGAACCCGGTCACGGGGGTGTGCGCACTGGGGGCGCCGAGGGCGGTGGTGAGGTTGGTGAACGTGTAGCCCCGCTGCTGCATCTGCGGCAGGAACTCGCCCAGGGCGGCCACGGTCTGGGACCGGTCGCCTCCGGAGTCGTGCATCAGGATGACGGCGCCCTTGCCGCCCTTGGGGGTGGCCTGTTCGATGATCGCGGGGACCCCGGGGCGCTTCCAGTCCTCGCTGTCGGTGTTGTTGACGACGGTGAGGTAGCCGCGCGTGCCCACGTACTGGGTTACCGGCCAGGACTTGTTGTCCATGGCGTCGGCGAACGACGAGTACGGCGGCCGGAACAGGGACGTACGGATGCCTGCCGCGCCCGCCAGTACCAGCTGGTTCTGGGACAGCTCCCAGTCGATACGGGAGTGCGACTGGTAGGAGAGATCCGGGTGGTTGAAGGTGTGCAGCCCGACCTCGTGCCCCTCGTCGACGATGCGCTGGACCAGGTCGGGGTAGCGCGAGGCCATCGTTCCGGTGACGAAGAAGACGCCGTGCGCGTGGTACTTCTTCAGCGCGTCGAGGACCCGCGGGGTCCACACCGGGTCCGGTCCGTCGTCGAAGGTCAGCACGATCCGGTGATCGGGGATGCGCAGCGTCTTGGCGGGCGCGGTGGCACTCCGGGCGTCGATGACCGGGCCGCCGTCGAGGATCGCGTCGGGCACCTGGTCGGTGGGTGCCGGGGCCTGGACCCGGTGGTCGGCGAGGATTTCGCTGTGCACGTAGCCGCGCAACATCAGCATGGCGAGCAGGGCAACGAGAAACACGCAGGGCAGCAGATAACGCATGGGGAGCCTGCGGCGCTGGTTCCGCTTCTGTCTGTTGTGCCTGCCCCGCGAGGCGGGGGTGGTCATTTACTGGGCGCCTTCTTGCTCTTGCACAGGAGGATCCGGGGACTCGACGGGCGATGTCGGCGTCCCGGTGGGACCGGGATCGACGGGCGGCGTCGTGGTGGCGGCGGGCGGCCGGGGGGTCGGGGTGCCCGATTCCGGCTTCTTGCCCCCGCCGGTGGTGGTGCTGGCCTTCGGCGATACGACGGTTGTCGGCTTCGACGGGTCCTTGCCGGGCGCGGACGCGCTGCCGGATGCGGCTCCGGCCGACGGCGTCGCACTGCCGCCGACCGCCTGCTCCGTCTCCGCGACGCCCGGTGTCGCGCCCACCGGCACGACCGCGTCGGCGCTGCCCGACGGAACGGACGGCGCCGGCGCCTCGTCCGCCTTCTTGTGCTGTTTCTGACCGGAGAGCGGCAGCCACGGCGCGCTGGAATTGCCGCCGAGCAGGGCGACGACCAGCGTCACCGCGTAGCAGGCGCAGACCGCGGCAAGGACCCAGCCCAGACGCCTGAACGTCTTGCTGCGCCGGCCGCTCTCGTCGACGAAGACCGGACCGTCGGAGCCTTCGGGGACTCCTGGTTCGGCAGTTAGTTCGGAGAGCTGACGTCCGAGACCGTCGAGCTGGACGGTGACATCGTTCGGCTCGTGCGTGTGCCCGGTACGGGCACCTTCACGCCAATTTTCCACAGGTGTAGGCACATCCCCCACTCAGAAAAACGGGTGCGCACGTTTGAGCCAGTTACGTACCGACGGACTGGGCCCCCACCCGGTCCGTGCGCCCCCCAGCACCTTGCACCCGGAGGATGAATGTAGCGCACGAAGCTGACGAAATTGCCCCTGAACGAGTGATGTCGAGGAATGGGGGATACACCGATTTCACATAGCCTCGACCGAAAAGAAGATCCGCCCTTACATGCACAAACCACGCTTACCTGTTCCGGAGTTGAGTCAAAGTTGGCCAACAATCGGCCAACATGTCGCGTCAGCACACCTGCGGCATCGGCACGCCTACGACATGAAGGCCAGGTCCCCCTCGGGAAGCCAGCTCCCGGCAGGCACCTCCAGCCCCCGTTCCGCCGCCGTCACCCTCGCCGCGACCCGCCGCAGCGCATCCACCCCCGGGTGTTTCAGCCCCTTGCGCCACACCAGCGACACCGGTGACAGCGGCACGGGGTCGACCAGCGGACGTACGACCATCCCCGGCACCTCGATGAACTCGGTGCTCGCCAGCACCGACCAGCCCTGCTTCCGCACCACCCGTACGAACTCCTCCTCCCCCACGATCTCCGGGAAGGGCGCCACCAGTTCGATCCCCCGCCCCGCGAACAGCCGCTCCGCGAGGTCGGTCCACTCCGCGGTGGCCGGGTTGCCCGCCGCCGCGTACAGCCGCTCCCCCGCCAGCGCCGCCATCGGGACCCGGGCGAGCGACGCCAGACGATGGTCGTCGCGCAGCAGGACGGTCAGCCGCTCGAAACAGACCGGCTGATGCGCCAGCGCCGCCCGTACCGCCGGATCGAGCCCTGCCACCCGGCCGAAGGAGACGTCGAGCCGCCCGGCCAGGATCTCCGCCGCCGCCCCCGTCAGCCCGCTCAGATAGCGCGCCACGAACTCCACCCCCGGCGCCTCGCTGCGGGCCAGCCCGAGCAGCCGGTGGCCCGTCCCGACCGGGGCACCGATGTCGACCAGCAGCGGGCGCGTCTGGACCGCCCAGGCGGCGCGGAGGTCGTCGTGGGCGGCGATCACCCGGCGGGCGTGCGGCAGCAGCCGTTCGCCGTCGGGCGTGAGGGAGACCTGCCGAGTGGTCCGCACGAACAGTTCCGCACCGAGCTCGCGCTCCAGCCGCCGGATGTCGCGGCTGAGTGCCTGCTGGGCGACGTAGAGCCGGGCGGCGGCGCGGGTGAAGTGCAGCTCCTCGGCGACGCTGACGAAGGCGCGCAACAGCCGGGGATCAGTATCGGAGGAGGCCACGGGCCCGAACTTACAACAGATGTGCGTGAATGGGCGCGGAGCAGGTGTTGGACCGCACCGGCCGGGCGCCGCGAGGGTTGACCCATGCCGTCCGACACGCCCACCACACCGCTGCACGCCGTCTCCGGCGGCCAGCTGGTGATCGCCCCGCGCACCGGCGCCCCCGCCCGCCGGGTCTCCACCAACCCGTACCGCCGCCTGCTCGCCACCCCCGGCGCCCGCGCCTTCACCGCCGGCAATCTGATCGCGCGGCTGCCGATGGGGATGTTCAGCGTCAGCGCCGTGATCATGATCGCCGGGTCGCGCGGCTCGTACGCCCTGGCCGGGGCGGTCACCGCGACCGGACTCGCCGCGACCGCCGTCGTCGCGCCCTGGACGGCCCGGCTCGTCGACCGGTACGGCCAGGCCAGGATCGCCGTGCCCGCCACCGCGATCGCCGCACTCGGCTCGCTCGCGCTGCTGCTCTGCGTGCACTACGACGCCCCGGCCTGGACGCTCTTCGCCGCCTACGCCGCCACCGCCACCACCCCCAACACCGGCGGCATGTCCCGCGCCCGCTGGGCCCATCTGCACCGCGGCGACCCGGCCGCGCTGCACACCGCGAACTCCTTCGAACAGGCCGCCGACGAACTGTGCTTCATGCTCGGCCCCGCCCTCGCCGCACTCCTGTGCGCGGCACTCTTCCCCGAGGCCGGGACGCTGATCGGCACGATCCTGCTGATGACCGGCGTGCTGATCTTCGCCGCCCAGCGCGCCACGGAGCCCCCGGTGGCGCCGCGCACCCGGGCCGGCTCCCCGCTGCGCACCCACGGCATGCCCGCGCTGCTCGCCACCTTCCTCGCCACCGGCGCGGTCTTCGGCGCCATGGAGGTCGTCACGATCGCGCACGCCGGGGGCGCGATCCTGGCGCTCCAGGCAGGGGGCTCGTGCGTGGCGGGCCTGCTGTACGGATCGCTGCGCCCAGCCACGGACATCCGGCAGCGGCTGTTGTGGTGCCTGGCGGGGATGACGACGCTGATGTCCCTGCCGCTGCTCGCCGCCTCCGCGAGCGGTTCGCTGCTCACGCTGGCCGGCAGTCTGCTGCTGGCGGGCGCGGCCACGGCCCCGACGATGGTCACCGGGATGACGCTGGTACAACGGCTGACCCCCGAGGGTCAGTTGAACGAGGGCATGACGCTCTCCGTCACCGCACTGCTGGGCGGGATAGCGGCCGGTTCGGCGGCCGGCGGCTGGATGGTGGAGCACACGGGGGCGGTGACGGGGTACGTCGTCCCGGTCTGCGCGGCGGGACTCGCCCTGGCCGTCGCGGCGGCCGGAATCCGCCGGACATGAACCCGGAGATGCGCCAGGACACGAACGAGGACCCCGCTGCCGGTGGGCAACGGGGTCCTCGTTCACATGGGAATTGTGGAGATGGCGGGAATCGAACCCGCGTCCAACGGTGCAGAATCAGGGCTTCTCCGTGTGCAGTTCGCTGCGCTTTTCTCGGCCCCGGAGATCACGCGAACAAGCCTCCGACAGGCCCAGCCACTGCTTGATTTCCTTCCAGGCCCCGTGACCGGGCCTAGAAGTTTAGATCCCTTGATGATGCCAGGATCCGGGTCGGGATCACCCCCGGGCTGACACTTCGCAAGTCGCTACTTAGGCAGCGAGGGCGAAGGAATCGCGCTTGGAATCGGCGATTATTGGTTGCGACATATGGTTTACGAGATCATTGCCGCTTCCTCGACACGCTTCCCCTGCTTCGACATCCGCTGTCGAAACCGATCATCCCCATGTTGTTTTTTCAAAGGCGCACCCGCTGTGAGGTGCAGTGCCATCGTACGTGACCAACGCACGACGGTGCCAGCCTATTCCTGCCGGAGCGCGCTCAGGCGCTCCGCTGACGCCGCCGGGCCGCCGAGATGGCACGGTTCGTCTCCCGCAGGTCCTGCTTCTCCCGCAGCGTCTGCCGCTTGTCGAACTCCTTCTTGCCCTTGGCGAGCGCGATCTCGACCTTGACCCGGCCGTCCTTGAAGTACAGCGCGAGCGGCACGATCGTGTGCCCGGTCTCCTGCGACTTCGACTCCAGCTTGTCGATCTCGGCCCGGTGCATCAGCAGCTTGCGCTTGCGCTTGCGCTTGGCGGAGTGGTTGGTCCAGGTCCCCTGCACGTACTCGGGGACATGGATGTTGTGCAGCCACGCCTCGTGCCGGTCGATCTGGACGAAGCCGTCCACCAGCGAGGCCCGGCCCAGCCGCAACGACTTGACCTCGGTGCCCATCAGTACGAGACCGCACTCATAGGTGTCGAGGATGTGGTAGTCGTGCCGCGCCTTCTTGTTCTGCGCGATGAGCTTGCGCCCTGTGTCCTTTTCCTTAGCCATAGTGCGGCCATTTTCGCACTACGACCCACCCCCGAGGCCACTCAATACTGTCTCGCCCCGCTGCAGGGTCCTGGAGGAGACCGCGAGGTCCGGGGTGATGCCGTGCCCGTCGACGCTGCGCCCCGCCGGGGTGCGGTAGTGGCCGACGGTCAGCTCGGCGACCGAGCCGCCCGCGAGCTTGCTGGGCATCTGGACGGAGCCCTTGCCGAAGGTCCGCGAGCCGACGGTGACGGCGCGGCCCCGGTCCTGGAGGGCGCCGGTGAGCAGCTCGGCCGCGCTCATGGTGCCGCCGTCGATGAGGACGACGAGGCGCCGTACGGTGTCGCCGCCCGGCTCGGCGTAGAGGGCGCGCTGCTCGCCGTGCACGTCGTACGTGGCGACGAGCCCGCCGTCGAGGAACGCGGAGGCGGCGACCACGGCCTCGGTGACCAGCCCGCCGGAATTGCCGCGGAGGTCGAGCAGCACCCCGGCGCCCGCGGGTGCGCTCCGGACCGCGTCGCGGACCTTGGCGCCGGCGCCCTTGGTGAACGAGTCGACCTTGATCAGTACAGCTGCGGAGGAATCGGAACGGTACGGTCCGAGCTTCTGGACGGTGACGGCCTCGGTGATGAGCCGGGCCCGGGTCAGCGTCAGCGTCCTCGTCGGGCCGGTGGCGCCGCGCTGGACGCCCAGCACGACGGTGGTGCCCGCGGCAGCGCTCGTACGGTCCCCGCGCAGCAGGGCGACGACCTCGGCGACGGGGCGTTTGTCGACCCGGTGGCCGTCGATCGTACGGAGCAGGTCGTCCCGCTCGATGCCGGCCCGGCCGGCGGGGCCGCCCGGCTGGACCCGGGCCACGGCGACCAGCCCGTCGGCCGAGCGCTTCGCGGCCAGTCCGACCCCCGTGTACGAGCCGTCGAGGGCCTGCTCGAACTCCTCGTACTCCCGCTCGTCGTACACCGCGCCCCAGCGGTCCCCGCTGCGGCTGACGACCTCCTCGGCCGCCTCCGTAGCGGACTTGCCGTCGGCCAGCGCCTCGGCGGCCGCGTGCGCGACCTCGTCGCGGTCGGCGGTGGAGGCGACGGCACGGGCCTTTATAGCGGCGTTCGCCCCGTGCCCGTGCGGCAGAGATCCGGTGGCCGCCCCGGTGGCCAGGACGCTCGCGAAGACCAATGTCAGGGCCGCCCCGCGGCAGAGGCCGCGGGGCCCGACAGCGTGCGTGGGGCCCGACATGGCGATGAGTCTAGGACAACACTCCGAGGGCGCACGGCGGGTTCACCGCGCGCCCCACGGGGCGCATGTCACACCTTGAGGTACTTGCGCAGCGCGAAGAGTGCGGCAACGGCGGGCATCAGCAGCCCGATCGCAAGGACCAGCGGCAGCTTGGTGAAGACCGCGTTCCAGCCGATGAAGTCGATCAGATTCAGCTTCGACTGGAGGGCCAGACCGCCGTCGATCAGGAAATACCGCCCGGCCAGCAGCATGACGCAGGCGAGCACGCCACCGATGAGCCCGGCGAACGCGGCCTCCATGATGAACGGCATCTGGATGTAGAACCCGGACGCACCGACGAGCCGCATGATGCCCGTCTCGCGGCGCCGGCTGAACGCCGAGACGCGGACGGTGTTCACGATCAGCATCAGCGCAATGACCAGCATCAGCGCCATCACGAAGAGCGCGGCCACATTCATGCCGTTCATCAGCCCGAAGAGGTTGTCCAGGATGGATCTCTGGTCCTGGACGGACTGCACCCCGGCGCGGCCCGCGAAGGCGGTGGCGACGACCTTGTACTTCTTCGGGTCGTGCAGCTTGACGCGGAACGACTCCTGCATCTGGTCCGGCGTGATGTTGCCGGCCATCGGTGAGTCGCCGAACTGCTCCTGGTAGTGCTTGTACGCCTGGTCGGCCGACTCGTATACGACCTTCTCGACGGCGCTCATCTTCCCGAGGTCGGTCTCGATCTGCTTCTTCTGCTCAGCGGTGACGGCGCCCTTGGAGCAGTTGGCCGCCGACTCCGCGTCGTTCTTGCTGCAGAGGAAGATCGAGACGTTGACCTTGTCGTACCAGTAGTCCTTCATCGTGCTGACCTGCTCGCGCATCAGCAGCGCGCCGCCGAACAGGGCGAGCGAGAGGGCGACGGAGACGACGACGGCGAAGGTCATCGTGAGATTGCGACGGAGACCGACGCCGATCTCCGACAGGACGAACTGGGCGCGCATGGCGTCCTTTCAGTACTCGATGCTCAGCGGGTCCGGCGCGGCCGGATCCGCTCAGTGCTGGTAGCCGTAGACGCCGCGGGCCTGGTCGCGTACGAGACGGCCCTGCTCGAGCTCGATGACGCGCTTGCGCATCTGGTCGACGATGTTCTGGTCGTGGGTCGCCATGATGACGGTGGTCCCGGTCCGGTTGATCCGGTCCAGCAGCTTCATGATGCCCACGGAGGTCTGCGGGTCGAGGTTGCCGGTCGGCTCGTCCGCGATCAGCAGCATGGGACGGTTCACGAACGCCCGCGCGATCGCCACGCGCTGCTGCTCACCACCGGAGAGCTCACCGGGCATGCGGTCCTCCTTGCCGCCGAGACCGACGAGGTCGAGGACCTGCGGTACGGCCTTGCGGATCTCGCCGCGCGGCTTGCCGATGACTTCCTGGGCGAACGCCACGTTCTCCGCAACAGTCTTGTTGGGGAGCAGCCGGAAGTCCTGGAAGACCGTGCCCAGCTGGCGGCGCATCTGCGGCACCTTCCAGTTGGACAGGCGCGCGAGGTCCTTGCCGAGGACATGGACCATGCCCTGGCTGGCACGCTCCTCGCGGAGGATGAGTCGCATGAAGGTGGACTTGCCGGAGCCGGAGGAGCCCACCAGGAAGACGAACTCGCCCTTCTCGATATCGAGAGACACATCCCGTAGAGCGGGACGGCTCTGCTTCGGGTATGTCTTGGAGACGTTGTCGAATCGGATCACGGATGCACCACGGTCGGCCGGGAGTAGGTGTGCGTGACCATACGCGAACCGGGCTGAGGCGTGCAGGCGCGCGTCCGCTGATGGGCGATTTATGGCGGAACGGAACCGTGCCGGGGCGCAACCGGAGCCGGAACGGACCGGGTGTTTCCGGCGGGCCGCGCCGAAATCTGCGCGAGCTGGCACAGTGGAGGGGGAACGGATGCGTTTCCATGAGCGTTGTGCGGAGAGAACGCGTATGCGGCTCCGCCGCGCGGGAGGAGGAAAGCGCATGACCTATGACCGATTGGTGTGCGCAAACTGCGCGGCGCCCGTGAACGAGGGCCGGTGCCCGGTATGCCGGGCCAGCCGCGCACGGCTGCAGCAGCAGGAAGAGCAGCAGGGACTCTTCGCAGGCCTGAGCCCGGCGATGCTGGTCGCGTTGCTGGTGGTGCTGCTGGCGACGCTGGCACTGCTGGCGCACCAGACCGTATGACCGTGTAGCTGTCTGTAACCGCCGCCGCCCGCATGGCGGAGTGAATACGTGACCGTGTGCGTACGTAGAAGAGCCCGGGACGCCGATCGGCTGTCCCGGGCACTTCTGTGTACGCAGGCGCGTCCACCGGCCACAGGGGCCTTAGGCGACCGTACGGCCGTTCACCAGACGCGGCAGGATCCGGAAGCCGATGCCGCCGGCGATCATCGTCGCGGCACCGAGCAGCAGGAACGTGGTCTCGGCCGCACCGGTCTCGGCGAGCTCGTCCTTGCCCTTGCCCTGCTCGACCGGCTGGTTGCCGACACTGTCGGTGTCGGTGTTGTCCGCGCACTCGGCGCCGTCGAGGTCGACGGTGCAGGTGTTGGCACCACCGTCGTCGCCGCCGCCGGTGACGTCGCCGGAGGCGCCGCCGTTGCCGCCGTTGCCGCCGCCGTTGCCGTTGGCGCCACCGTTGTCAGCCGCACCGCCGTTGTCAGCCGCGCCACCATTGTCAGCCGCGCCACCGTTGTCGGCCGCACCGCCGTTATCGGCCGCACCGCCGTTATCGGCCGCACCGCCGTTATCGGCCGCGCCACCGTTATCGGCCGCGCCACCGTTATCGGCCGCACCGCCGTTATCGGCCGCACCGCCGTTATCGGCCGCACCGCCGTTATCGGCCGCACCGCCGTTGTCAGCCGCACCGCCGTTGTCAGCCGCACCGCCATTGTCAGCCGCACCGCCATTGTCAGCCGCACCGCCGTTATCGGCCGCACCGCCATTGTCAGCCGCGCCACCGTTATCGGCCGCGCCACCGTCAGTGGTCTCGCCCGTGGTCGAAGGCCCCTCGTCGACACCGCCGGCCACATCGCCGCCGCTGTCGCCCTCGGTGTCTCCCTGGATACCCAGGCCGACGTCGAGACCGTCCTCGTTGGCCTCGGCCTTGGCCGAGAGCCCACCGATGTTGACACCGATGCCGACGGCCTGCGCCGCGCCGGCAGCGGTCAGCGAGGCACCCGCGGCGATTACCGCACCGGCGGCTATCCGCGCGACGCGGACTCGCGTCTTCTTGGTCATCTGCTGCTACCCCCAGTAGCTGTTCTCGTCAATGGAGCAGCCATATGCGGGCTCGCGGCTCTGCCGGGGGTTGCGCTCTCGGCCTGCCGGGCCACGTAATGCCGTGGTCAAGCCGCCCTCCCCCGCCCACACCCGTCCCAGACATACGCATGCTGCACTAGCACCCTGTCCAGAGTTAAGGACTACGTCAAGCCTGTTCCGTGCAATGTGCACCGTTTTGCGAGCAGTTGACCGTCAATCAGAATCACGACTGTGACGCACTCACCACGGGGCCTACGCAACTCGCGGCCCCAACTCCCCTTCAGGCAAAGGAATTCCGCACGCACCATGGCGGCCGCCGGGTACCGAAAACGGCGGTGCCGGAACCCTGTGGGGGTCCCGGCACCGCCGCGCGAACTGGTTGCTTACTTCTCCCGCTGCTTGCGCCAGCGGATGCCCGCCTCCAGGAAGCCGTCGATCTCGCCGTTGAAGACCGCTTCCGGGTTGCCGATCTCGAACTCCGTACGCAGGTCCTTGACCATCTGGTACGGGTGGAGGACGTACGAACGCATCTGGTTGCCCCAGGAGTTGCCGCCGTCGCCCTTGAGCGCGTCCATCTTGGCCTGCTCCTCCTGGCGGCGGCGCTCGAGGAGCTTCGCCTGGAGGACGTTCATCGCGGACGCCTTGTTCTGGATCTGCGAGCGCTCGTTCTGGCAGGAGACGACGATGCCGGTCGGCAGGTGGGTCAGGCGCACCGCGGAGTCGGTCGTGTTGACGCCCTGGCCACCGGGGCCGGAGGAGCGGTACACGTCGACGCGCAGCTCGGACTCGTCGATCTCGATGTGGTCGGTCGTCTCGACCACCGGCAGCACCTCGACACCCGCGAAGGACGTCTGGCGGCGGCCCTGGTTGTCGAAGGGCGAGATCCGGACGAGCCGGTGGGTGCCCTGCTCGACGGAGAGCGTGCCGTAGGCGTACGGAATCTGCACGGCGAAGGTGGTCGACTTGATGCCGGCCTCTTCCGCGTACGACGTCTCGTAGACCTCGGTCTTGTAGCCGTGCCGCTCGGCCCAGCGGATGTACATGCGCTGGAGCTTCTCGGCGAAGTCGGCGGCGTCGACGCCACCGGCCTCGGCCCGGATGTTGACCAGCGCCTCACGGGAGTCGTACTCGCCGGAGAGGAGGGTGCGGACCTCCATCTCGTCGAGCGCCTTCCTGACGGACTCCAGCTCCGCCTCGGCCTCGGCGAGGGTGTCGGCGTCGGCCTCGTCCTGCGCGAGCTCGAAGAGGACCGCAAGATCGTCTATGCGGCCACGCAGGGTCTCGGTCTTGCGGACCTCGGCCTGGAGGTGCGAAAGCTTGCTGGTGATCTTCTGTGCCGCGTCCGGGTCGTCCCAGAGGGACGGCGCCGCCGCCTGCTCCTCGAGCGCGGCGATGTCCGCCCTCAGCGCATCCAGGTCCAGGACGGCCTCGATCGACCCCATGGTCGAGGAGAGGGACTTCAGCTCTTCGGAAATATCGACGACTGCCACGGGTCCAGCGTAACGGCTGTCGGCGCGGACCTGCCCCGGGCTGCTAGATCATCGGCCGGAATCCCTGTGTACGGGGCCGCCGGGCCGCCCGACCTCCTTACGTACGGGGCCGCCGGGCCGCCCGGCGGACGGACTCGGGGTGTCCGGGACCACAGTGACCGGACCCGTTCGATCTTCCGGAGGCCTACGGCACCGCCGGTGCCGAGCTCCCCGAGTCCTGTGGTGTCGCGTCCGCGTCGTTGCCGCTCAGGGCCAGCCAGCCGCCGACGCCCAGTGCCGCGCACAGCACTATCGCCACTGCGCCGAGCGTGATGCGGCGTTTGCGGATGGCGGCCGATTTGTTGCGGGCCGAGCCGGGGCGGGGCTGGCCCGGGGCGCGCGGGGCCCGGGCGGTGCCCCGGGGGCCGCCGGAGAGTTCGTCCGGGGCGGGGACGCGCATGCTCGTGTGGGTGTCACGGTTGGAGTCGGGGGACGCGCCGGGGACCAGCGGGACCGCGCCGCGGCGGCGGGGTTCGTCGGGGTTGGGGGTGTACTGCTGCTCGTCGTACGGCTGCGGTTCCGGTTCGGTGTCCGGCTCGTCGACGTCGAGGGGCGGGATGCCGGCCAGGTGCGGGAGCTGTTCGCGCAGGCGGGCCGCGAGCTCGGAGGCGCGCAGCCGGGAGGCCGGGGCCTTGGCCAGGCACTGCACCAGGAGCTGCCAGAGTTCCTCGGGGATGCCGGGGAGCGGGACCACTGTCTCCGTGACGTGGCGGCGCAGCACCGCGCCGGGGTGGCCGCCGCCGAACGGTGTGAAGCCCGCGAGGAGCTCGTACAGCACCGTCGCGAGAGCGTAGATGTCCACGGCGGCGCGCGGCGGGAGACCCTCGACGATCTCGGGGGCCAGATAGTCCGGCGTACCGATGATCTTCGTGGCCTTGGTGCGGCGCGGGGTGTCGATGAGCTTCGCGACCCCGAAGTCCGTGAGCAGTGCCGAGTGCGAGCCGCCGGGACCGAGCGGGCCCTCCATGTCGAGCAGGATGTTCTCCGGCTTGACGTCGCGGTGCACCACTCCGGCGGCGTGCGCGGCGGCAAGGCCGTCGGCCACGTCCGCGATGATCGCGACCGCCGCCTCGGGGGCGAGGCGGCGCTCGCGGTCGAGGCGGGTGCGCAGATCCGTGCCGCGTACCAGGTTCATGACCAGCGCCAGGTCGTTGCCGTCCACGACGAGGTCGCGGACGCCGACGATGTGCGGGTGGTCGAGCTTGAGCAGGGCGGCGCGCTCCTGGACGAAGCGTCCGACCAGCTCCTGGTCGGACGCGAGGTCCTCACGGAGGAGCTTTATGGCTACGGGGCCCTCAGGACCCTCGCCGAGCCACACCGTGCCGGCGCTGCCGCGCCCCAGGATCTGGTGGGCGGTGTACCGGCTGCCGATATTCCGTGCCAAGACTGCTCCCTCAGCGGCTGGCGATGGACCTCGCTCACTAACCCCCGGTCGACAAAGTTACGCGTCGATCGGGGTGCTGCGTGCCCTGCATGGCGCCAACCTCCACTTCTGCGGGCGAAATTGCCCCGCAGAAGTCGACAAAGCCACGAAGTCGGTGGTGCGTGCGCTCTCAGTTGGCGCCGCTGTCGCCCAGTTTGGAGAGCCAGTCGGTGGCGGCCGAGATCCCGTCACCGATCGCCTGCCAGTAGCTCTTGCCCTGGGCCACCCAGTCCTGCAGGGGCGTCAGTTCCCAGATCAGCCAGCCCGCGACGAACAGCAGCACCACGGTGAACAGACATCCCTTGAGGCAGCCGAGGCCCGGGATCTTCGTCGGGTTGGCGCTGCGCTGCCTCGGCTCGCGGGGCTGGCGCGGGGCCGGCTGCTGGGGCGGCGGCTGCTGCGGGGGTGCGTACTGCTGGCGCTGCGGCTGCTGCTGCGGGTATTGCTGCTGCTGGCGGCGCTGGGCGTACTGCTGCTGTTGCTGGGGCTGTTGTCCGTACTGCTGGTGCTGCGGCCGCTGCTGCTGGGGCTGTTGGGGCCGCGGCTGCTGGCGCTGGGGGCGGCGGCGCAGCGGGTCCTCGCTCGGGTCGAGGTATTGGACCTGCGTCTGCTCGTTGCGGTCGCGGGCCGCCTGCAGCTGGGACTGCCACGGGTGCGGGCCATCGGGCTGCGGCGGGCCTTCCGGGCGCGTCGGCACGGGCGGCATGACCGCGGTCGGGTCGGCGTACCCGCCCTGGCCCTGCCCGTATCCCTGGCCGGGGGCGTGCTGCATGACACTGGTCGCCGCGTTCGGGTCGTACGCACCCGCATTGCTCGGCAGCACCTGTGTCGGGTCGGCCGCACCCTGGGTCCCCGGGACCGCAGGGGGCGCCGGGTCGGGGGCGAGCAGGGCGCCCACCCCGTCGGCGGCGGCGATCTGGGCCGAGTTGGCGTGCACGCCGATGCCGGCCGCGACGGTACGCAGCCCACGGGCCAGGTTCTCGGCGCTGGGCCGCCGGTCCGGGTCCTTGCTGAGGCAGCGCTCTATGACTGTCCACAGCGGTGCCGGGACGGTGGTGGGGCGGCGGGGCTCCTCGCTGAGGTGCCGTTGCAGCACTTCGAGGGCGGTGCCGCCGGAGAACGGCGGTCGCCCGGTGACCAGCTCGTACAGCAGGATGCCCGCACCGTAGATGTCGACCGCGGACGTCTGCGGCCGGCCCTCGGCGGACTCCGGCGCCACATAGGCGGGCGTGCCGACGAACTCATGGGTCCGGGTCAGCCCCGGGGAGTCGGCGAGCCGCGCGATGCCGAAGTCGGTGAGCATCGGGTGCATCTGGCCGTCGCGCTCGGAGAGCAGGACGTTGGCCGGCTTCAGGTCGCGGTGGACGACGCCGTCGGCATGGCTGGCGGCGAGCGCGTCCGCGATCTGGGCGGTGAGGAGCGAGGCGGCGACCGGGGTGAGCGGACCGTTCTCGCGGAGGTAGCGGTGCAGGTCGGGGCCGTCGACCAGGTCCATCACAAGGGCGAGGAGATCGCCCTCCACAACCAGGTCACGGGTGCGCACGATGTTCTCGTGGGTGAGCCGCAGCAGCACGGAGCGCTCGCGCAGGAACCGCATCACGACGTCCGCATCGTTGGCGAGCTCCTCCTTGAGGACCTTGATCGCCACGGTCTCGCCGGGCTGACCCGCGACTGCCGCCTCGGAACCTGCGGTCTCCCGCTGGCGGGCACGCCAGACGGTGCCCGTGGCGCCGCGTCCCAGCGGCTCCTCGAGCAGGTACTTGCTGCCTACCGGCCGCACGTCATGCGCTCCCTGCTGATCGTGGTGCTTGCGGTCCCCCGGGGCCGCCCGGGAGTTCCGGCCCACTCTAGTGCCGCTTCGTGGCCTTCGAACGGGACACCGGTCGGTCGTTCTCCGGTCGTGAACGGTGAGTGAGCCGTCGTGTCCGGAACGTGTGATTCGTCGTGTCCGCAGGAAGACGCGCACGCCGGACGGATGGTTGCCGCGGAGTTGCCGCACAAACGTGCCCATGGCCGGCCCCGGGCAGCCGTCCGGTTCCCGTGCGCAGCTCCCCGGAACGCCCCAAGCAGGCACTTTTGGGACCACAGCCGACGCTCCAAGATCAATTCCAGGTGGCCCCCGGGCGTGTTGTCAGTGGCAGGTGCGAGGATGCCTCCAGCACGGAACTGTGGGGGCGGGAGCCTCGCGGTACGTGACGACCTGTACCGGACGACGCGTCCGTGCCGGGTGGGGGGAATCACAGGGCGTTTCCCCTGCCGGGCACCCCGCGCAGAAGGGACCGCTGACGGCGATGCAGATCCGGCTGACCGTCCTCGCGCCGCCCAGCGGCCAGACCCCGGCTCGCGCCTGTGACGTGCTCGTCACCGCCCCTGCGGGGACAGCGCTCGCCACTGTGGCCTCCAACCTCGCTGCGGCCGTCACCGGGCCGGACGGCTCGCTCGGCGGCGGTGCGGTGGTGCTGTTCGCCGGGCGCGAGCGGCTCGACGCGCAGCGGTGCGCGCTGGGTGAGCCGCCCCTGGTCGACGGGGCGGTGCTGTCGCTCCAGGTCCCGGGCGAGGACGAAGCGGCGGACGATGCCGTACCGGCTCAGCTCCATGTGGTGGCGGGCCCCGACGCGGGCGGCGTCCATCTGCTGCACGGCGGGCAGATCCGGATCGGCCGCTCCGCCGACGCGGACGTCCCGCTCGACGACCCCGATGTGTCCCGGCTGCACTGCGCGGTGACGGTCTCCGAGGACGGCCAGGTCTCGGTCACCGACCTGGGCTCCACGAACGGCACCTCGCTGGACGGTGCGGAGGTCCACGACCGCCCGGTCCGGCTGAAGCCGGGTGCGCTGCTGCGGCTCGGCGAATCGACGCTGCGGCTGGCCTCTGGGGCGCGTACGCCGACGCTGGCCACGACGCCGGACGGTGAGGGCCATCTGCGCGTGGCGCGGGCAGCGGGCGGCGTCGGCGAGGACGGGAACTTCCCGGAGGGTTCGGAGTCGGAGAAGTCGGGGCCGTGGTCGGGGTCGGGCGAGTACGGCTCCGGCCATGCGTACAGCGCGGGTGTCTCGCCCGGCCTCGGGTCCGGCGAGGGCGTCGCGTTTGCGTACGGAAGCGGCGCACCGGCCGAGGCCGGTGACCGGGGCGGGCGGGCGCCGGCCGGCCGGTTCACGGACGACGAGGCACCCCGGCGCGGCGGGATAGGAGCCTGGGCCCGCAGGCTGGCGGGCAACAAGGGCGAGCCGGTGCACGAGGCCGCGCCCGACGAGTCGCGGCCGGTGGGCCGACCGGGCCCGTCCGCCCCGTCCTCCGTCACGGCTTCGCGCCCGTCGGGCTCGTCGGTCGGGGAGACATGGCCCGATCCGGCGACCGTGCTGCTGACCGCCCTCGGACCGGGCCCCCGTTTGTGGGAGCGCGACGCCGAGCACCCGGAGGCGCTGGTGGTCCGGCTGGGCACCACCGACCGGGCCGAGCTGCCCGCAGTACCGGTGACCGTGGGACTGCGGGAGGCCGGTTCGCTCGGGCTCGCCGGACCACGGGAGCGGCTGGCCGGACTCGCCCGCTCTGCGGTCGCGCAGCTCGCCGCGCTGCACTCCCCGGCCGACCTGGAGATCGTGCTCATCAGTACCGACCGCGCCCGCAACGCGGACGAGCGCAGGCGTCAGTGGGCGTGGCTCGGCTGGCTCCCCCATCTGCGGCCGATGCACGGCCAGGACTGCCGGCTGCTGCTCGCGTACGACCGGGAGCAGGCCATCGCCCGTACGACGGAGCTGGTGCGCCGGCTGGACGACGGGCCGCTCGGCACCGGCTGGGCCAGCGTCGACCGGGGCACGGTCGCCGAGGCCGCCCGGCGGTACGTGGGGCCGCACACCGTGGTGATCGTCGACGGCGACCCCGGTTCCGCGGTGCTGCGCGAGACCACGGCCCGGCTGGCCGCCGCGGGTGCGGCCGCCGGGATCCATCTGATCTGCCTGGCCGAGACGCCGGCCGCGTCGCCCACCTCGCCGGTCGCGGCGACGTACGAGGCGGCCTGCCACGCGTCGATCGCGTTCCGCGAGTGCGGGGCGGTGGCGATACTGAGCGGCGATGTGGCGACGGCACTGCGGCTGCTGCGCACGGCGGGCGGGCAGGCCGCGGGCCACGGCACGGTGGCCGCGGTGGACGCGGTGTCGGCGGCCTGGGCGGAGCGGTTCGGTCGGGCGCTGGCCCCGTTGCGTGCGGAGGGTTCGGCGACGGCACCGGGCCGCCGGACGGCTGCGGCCCTCCCGCCGTCCGCCCGCCTGCTGGACGAGCTGGGCCTGGCCAGGGCCACCCCGGCCTCGCTGATGGCCCGCTGGGCGTCGACGTCGGACGACCAGCCGGGGGCGACGGTGCACGGGCTCGGCAGCATGGAGGTGCCGCCCGTCGGCACCCACGGTTCGGGCCGCACCGAGTACCCGGGCAGCGCGGGGCCCCGTGTGGGCGCGCAGCGCACGGCCGACGGCGGGCCGGGCGTCCCGTCGCAGTCCTCGCGCCCGGCCGGTGCGGGTGCCACCGGTGCCCGGGCGGCGGATGACGTGTACGGATCCAGGTCGGGGCGTACGCCGTACCCCGGTGGCGAGTCGTCGGAGTCGGGGCGCACCCCGTATCCGGGCACCGATACGTCCGGCTCCGGCCGCACCCCGTACCCCGGCACGAGCAACGACACCCACGCGGGCACACCACGGCATGCGTCGGTTCGCGGCGACGGCAGCCTGTCGGGCACCGGGTCGGGACGCACCCTGTACTCGGGCGCGGGCACCCCGGATTCGGGGCGTACGCCGTACCCGGGGGCGGATGCCTCAGGTTCGGGCCGCACCCCGTACCCCCGCGCCGACACGTCGGACTCCGGGCGCACCCCGTACCCCGCCACCCCCCGGATCGGCGCGCAGCGTCACGACCGTGCGGTTGGCGACTCCTCCAGTTCTCGGACCGGTCCTGGCACCGAGCCCGCCGAGCGTGCCGCAAGCCGGGTGAGCGGGCCCCGTGGCGGCGATGCTCCGCGGGTTGCTGCTCGGGTGACCGAGGGCGCGAGCCCGGTCAGGGCTGCTGCAGCTTGCACTCCCCCGGCCCCCGACGCGACCGCAGTCGCCGCCCGGCCCATCGTCGTTCTCGGCGCCGGGCCCCGGGGCGCGGTCAGTGTCGATCTTGCGGACGAAGGGCCCCATCTCCTCATCGAGGGCCCAGCCGGCAGCGGACGTACCGAGTTGCTGCGCGCCGTCGCCGCCTCGCTCGCCGCCGCGGCGCGGCCCGACCGGCTCGGCATCCTGCTCGTCGACGGCGCCGGTGGCGAGCGCGGCGAGAGTCTGCGTCCCTGCACCGAACTCCCGCATGCGTTCATGAACTTGACGGCCTCCGATCCACTGAGGATGCGTGAGTTCGCCCAGGCCCTGGGCGGCGAACTGAAGCGGCGGGCAGAGCTGCTCGGGCGGCTCGACTTCGACGACTGGCACGTCCGGCACGAGGTGGCGCAGCGGATGGTCGGCCAGCGAGCACCGAGCACCGCCGAGCAGCGCGGCGATCTGGACCCGGCGACGAGCGGCACGCTCCGGTTGCGGCCCGCCTCCGCGCGGTCCGTGGATCCCGGCCCGTCCCCGCTGCCCCGGCTCGTCGTCCTGGTCGACGACTTCGACGCGCTGGTCGCACCCGCCCTCGGCAGCCCGGGCCGGCCCGCTGCCGGTTCGGTCGTCCGGGCCCTGGAGGCCGTCGCGAGGGACGGCGGCCGGCTGGGCGTCCATCTGGTCGCGACATCCGCCCGTGCCGACCGTACCGAGGACACGGAACTGGCCCACGGGGCGCGGCTGCGGGTGGTGCTCGACGCGCCCGTCGTGCCGCCCTCGCCGGAGGACCCGCTGCCCGGCCGGGGGAGGCTGGGGCATCCGGACGGGCGGGTGACGCCGTTCCAGGGTGGCCGGGTGACGGGCCGCATTCCGCGTACCGCGACCCTGCGGCCCACCGTCGTCCCGCTGGAGTGGGAGCGGATGGGCGATCCGCCCACCCGGCGCCCGGTCCGCGAGCTGGGCAACGGGCCGACGGACCTGGCGCTGCTGGCCAGTGCGCTGGAGCGGGCGGCCCGTTCGGTGAACGCCGAGCGAATAGCTCCGCTCGTGGCCCACCACCCCTGAGGTCCCGTCACCTCGGCCGAAGCATCCTCGCCCCGGCCGCCCTTGCGTATTTCGCTATTTCGTCATTTCGTCCTGGATCACCGGACGGGCTGGGACATCGGGCCCGTCCGGTGACCGAACACGACTGACCTCACGTCACGAGCCCATCACGATCGACAAGTTGACACCGAAAGCGGTATTGCGGCGCCCGTGCACCCGGCGTAGGACTGTGCGCACACGAGCAGACACTCACACGTACAGGCAGGCGCACAGGAGAGACGGGGCACGGATGCGCACAACGCTTCGGATTCGCAGGGCCGCCATGGTGTTCACAGCCATCGGCGCACTGGCCCTCACCGGCTGCGGTGACGACGGAAAGGGAAAGGCGGGCGGAGGTTCCAGCAGCTCCGAGAAAACGCCTTCGGGTGTCTCACTGCCCAAGCTGGACGGCGAGAAGATCTCGGTCGCGGCGGTCTGGACCGGCCCCGAGCAGGCCAACTTCGTCAAGGTTCTCAAGGAGTTCGAGAAGCGCACGGGCGCCACGGTCACCTTCGTCCCTGCGCAGGACCCGATCGTCAACTTCCTCGGTACGAAGATCGCGGGCGGTCAGCCGCCGGACGTTGCGATGATCCCGCAGGTCGGCGCGATCAAGCAGGCCGTGGAGAAGAAGTGGGCCAAGCCGGTGGGCGCCGACGCCAAGGCCCAGCTGGACAAGAACTACTCGAAGGTCTGGCAGGACCTCGGCGCGGTGGACGGCACCCAGTACGGCGTCTACTTCAAGGCCGCCAACAAGTCCCTGATCTGGTACAACAGCAAGGCCTTCGAGAACGCGGGGGCGAGCGAGCCGAAGACCTGGAAGGACTTCATGGCGACCGCCGAGACGGTCTCCGCCTCGGGTGTCACCCCGGTCTCGGTCGGCGGGGCGGACGGCTGGACCCTCACCGACTGGTTCGAGAACATCTACCTCTCCCAGGCGGGCCCGGAGAAGTACGACCAGCTGGCCCAGCACAAGATCAAGTGGACCGACCCGTCCGTCAAGGACGCGCTGACCACGCTCGCCGAGCTCTTCGGCAAGCCGTCCCTGATCGCGGGCGGCGCAGACGGTGCGCTGCAGACGGAGTTCCCGGCCTCGGTCACCCAGACGTTCACCGGCGGTGACCAGCCCAAGGGCGCCATGGTCTTCGAGGGCGACTTCGTGGGTATCAACATCGCGCAGACCAAGGCGAAGATCGGTACGGACGCCAAGGTGTTCCCGTTCCCGGCGGTCGGCGCCGAGTCCCCCGTGGTGACGGGCGGCGACGCGGCGGTGGCCCTGAAGGACAGCAAGGGCGCCCAGGCCCTGCTGACCTGGCTGGCCTCGACGGACGCGGCGAAGATCTGGGCCGAGCAGGGCGGGTTCATCTCGCCGAACAAGGCCTTGGACACCGCCGCGTATCCGAACGAGGTGCAGCGCACCATGGCGAAGGCGCTGATCGCCGCCGGTGACGCCGTCCGGTTCGACATGTCCGACCAGGCCCCGCAGTCGTTCGGCGGGACGCCCGGGAAGGGCGAGTGGAAGACCCTCCAGGACTTCCTGAAGAACCCGAAGGACATCGCGGGGACCCAGGCGAAACTGGAGTCCGACGCGGCCAAGGCGTACAAGAGCTGACGGGATGACGACAGCGACAGCGGGGGGCGCCGACGCGGTGCCCCCCGCCGACAAGCGTCCCCCTGAGCGCTCCGGGCGCCCTGGGCAGCCGCGCCCCCGCAGGAGCGTGACCGGCACCCGCAGGATCGTCGCGACGGCGTTCCTGCTGCCCGCGCTGGTGCTGCTCGGCGCGCTCGTGCTCTATCCGATCGGCTACTCCGTCTACCGGTCGTTCTTCGACCAGTCGGGTACGGGCTTCGCCGGTGTCGACAACTACAAGGCGCTGTTCACGGACGACACCATCCGTACAGCGGTCAAGAACAACGCGATCTGGGTCGTCTTCGCGCCGACGATCTCCACCGCGCTCGGGCTGATCTTCGCGGTGCTCACCGAGCGGATCCGCTGGGGTACGGCGTTCAAGCTAATCGTCTTCATGCCGATGGCGATCTCGATGCTGGCCGCGGGCATCATCTTCCGGCTGGTGTACGACCAGGCCCCGGAGCGTGGGGTCGCCAACGCCGTATGGGTGGGTGTGCACGACACGTTCGCCGAGTCGGCCGGCTATCCGAAGGCGCACCCGCTGCCCGTCCATCCGCTCAAGGCGGGCGGCGGCGGATCGTTCGTCACCAAGGTGCCGGTACGGGCCGGCGAAACGGTCCAGTTGCCACTGGTCGGTGTGGCGCCCGCGAAGATGCCGACCGATGCGAAGCCGGCGAAGGCGGCCACCGCGCCGTCCGGGAAGGTCGCCGGTACCGCATGGCTGGACTTCACCAAGGGCGGTGGCGGCAAACCCAATGTCATCGACACCAAGGAGCTCGGTCTCAAGGGGCTCGAGGTCGAGGCGGTCAAGAACGGCAAGGTGGTCGCCTCGGCGAAGGCCGCCGCGGACGGTACGTTCACCCTGCCCGCCTCGGCCGACGGCGCCCTGCTCCGGCTCCCCGCATCGAACTTCAAGGAGCCGTACAACGGGGTCGACTGGCTCGGCCCCACCCTGGTGACGCCCGGGATCATCGGCAGTTACGTCTGGATGTGGGCGGGCTTCGCGATGGTGCTGATCGCGGCCGGACTCGCGGGCCTGCCGCGTGAACTCCTCGAGGCGGCCCGGGTGGACGGTGCCAACGAGTGGCAGGTGTTCCGCCGGATCACCGTGCCGATGCTCGCGCCCGTGCTCGCGGTCGTGCTGGTCACGCTGATGATCAACGTCCTGAAGATCTTCGACCTGGTCTTCATCATCGCCCCGGGCTCCTCCCAGGACGACGCGAACGTCCTGGCCCTCCAGCTGTACCGGTCCTCGTTCGGAACGGATGCGGACCTCGGGATCGGCAGCGCCATCGCCGTACTCCTGCTGTTGCTGGTGATCCCGGTGATGATCTTCAATATCCGCCGGATGCGGAGGGAGAGGCGCCGATGACCACTCCGTCGATCACGGCCACCTCCGGCCGGAGGTCCGGGGGTTGTCCCCCGGAAGAGCACGGCAATATCCGCCGGATACGGAAGGAGGGGCGCCGATGACAACCCCGTCGACGACGGCCGCGGCCACCCGCACGACCCCGGCCTCCGGCAGCGAAGCGGCGCGGGCGAAGCAGTCCCTCGGTTCACGGATCGCGGCCCGCGCCGGCGGCGGCGTGATGCGGGTCTTCCTCATCCTGGTGGGCCTGTTCTGGCTGATGCCGACCATCGGACTACTGCTCTCCTCACTGCGCAGCGGCGAGGAGATCGCGGCTACCGGCTGGTGGAAGGTCTTCACCGCCCCGTCCCAGCTCACCTTCGACAACTACTCCCGGCTGCTGGACAATTCGACCATCACCCACTCCCTCCTGAGTACGGTGATGATCACCGTCCCGGCGACGGTCCTGGTCGTGGTGTTCGGCTCGCTGGCCGGGTACGCCTTCGCCTGGATGGACTTTCCCGGCCGCGACTGGTGGTTCCTGCTGGTCGTCGGGTTGTTGGTGGTCCCGGTGCAGGTCGCTCTCATCCCGGTGTCCAAGCTCTTCGGCGAGATCGGGATCTTCGAGACCACCTTCGGTGTGATCCTCTTCCACACGGCGTTCGGCCTGCCCTTCGCGATCTTCCTGCTGAGGAACTTCTTCGCGGAGATCCCGCGCGAACTCCTGGAGGCGGCCCGGCTCGACGGGGCGGGCGAGATCCGGCTCTTCACCAGGGTCGTGATGCCGCTGGGCGGTCCGGCGATCGCCTCGCTCGGGATCTTCCAGTTCCTCTGGGTGTGGAACGACATGCTGGTCGCGCTGATCTTCGCGGACTCCGACTCGCCCCCGATCACCGTGGCCCTGCAGCAGCAGGTACGGCAGTTCGGCAACAACATCGATGTGCTGGCGCCCGGTGCCTTCGTGTCGATGGTGATTCCACTTGCTGTGTTCTTCGCCTTCCAGCGCCAGTTCGTCTCCGGCGTGATGGCGGGCGCGGTCAAGTAGCAGCGCCACACAGAAATCCATCAGCTGTACGTCGACCGGATGTACGTCAACATGGGGCGTGTCCCGTTACTCCGAACGGGCACGCCCCACCTGGCACTTCGCGCGAATGCCACGTTTCGGCGTAACCATCGCGCCCCATCGGCCGTTTGCGGACCACCCGCCCGCACCAGCGAACGACCCATGGATGTGTTGTGCCCAGGTTCAGTGTCATCGTGCCCGCGTACCGGGTTCAGGCGTATCTGCACGAGAGCCTGGACTCGGTGCTGAGCCAGTCCTACGCGGACTTCGAGATCATCGCGGTGGATGACTGCTCCCCCGATGCCTGCGGCACCATCATCGACGGGTTCGCCGCCCGCGACAGCCGGGTGCGGGCCCTGCACCTGCCGGAGAACGTGGGCCTCGGCCTCGCCCGTAACGCCGGGATCGCACAGGCCACCGGCGACTACCTGATCTTCCTGGACAGTGACGACACCCTCGCCCCCGGCGCCCTGCGGACCATCGCCGACCGGATCGCGCGGACCGGGGAGCCGGACGTCCTCGTCTACGACTACGCCCGTACGTACTGGACGGGCGAGAGCGTGCGCAACGCCTTCGCCGGGTATCTCGCCGAGACTGGTCCCGCGACCTTCACCCTTGCCGGCCGACCCGGTCTGCTGAAAGTCCTCATGGTCGTCTGGAACAAGGCGTACCGCCGCGAGTTCGTCGAGGCCGAGGGGTTCACCTTCCCGCCCGGCTACTACGAGGACACCCCGTGGACCTACCCGGTGCTGATGGCCGCCGGTTCGATCGCCGTCCTCGACGAGGTGTGCGTCCACTACCGGCAGCGGCGCCAGGGCAACATCCTGTCCACCACCAGCCGCAAGCACTTCGACATCTTCGACCAGTACGACCGGGTCTTCGCGTTCATCGACGCCCACCCCCGGCTCGCGAACTGGCGGCCGGTGATCTACCGCCGGATGCTCGACCACTTCTCGACGATCTTCACCACCCCCGGCAGGCTGCCGCGCGGCAGCCGCGGCGAGTTCTTCCGCCGCGCCCGCACCCACTGCGGCCGCTACCGCGTCCCCGGCGCCCCCGCGCAACGCCGCGCCCGGCTGCGCCACGGACTGATCCGGCTGGGCGCGCACCGCACGTACCGCGCCCTGTGGACCGCACGGCTGTTGCGGGGGCGGCTGCGCCGGATCGCCGGGGCCGCACGACGGGTGGTGCGAGCCGGCGTGCTCCAGGCGTACTACCGCGTGCAGCTCCGGCTGCCCGTGCGTGCGGACCGGGCGGTGTTCGCTGCGTACTGGCACCGCGGCTACGCCTGCAGCCCGGCGGCGATCGAGGAGAAGGCCCGCGAACTGGTGCCCGGGCTGCACACGTCATGGATCTGCCGCGCCGAGGACGAGCACACCGTCCCCACCGGAATCCGCCGGCTCACACCGGGAACGTACCGCTACTGGCAGGCACTGGCCCGCTCCAAGTACCTCGTGAACAACGTCAACTTCGACCGGCGACTGGTCAAGCGGCGCGGCCAGGTGCTGCTCCAGACCCATCACGGCACCCCGTTGAAGACGATGGGCCTGGACCTTCAGGACCGTCCCGCGGCGGCCGGCACGATGGACTTCGAGCAGCTGCTCGCCAACGTCGACAAGTGGGACTTCTCGCTCTCCGCGAACCGGCACTCCACCCTCGTGTGGGAGAGGGCCTACCCGTCGGGGTCCGCCGGCTTGGAGACCTTGGAGTACGGCTGTCCGCGCAACGACCACCTGCGGCGGGCCACCGCCACCGATGTGGCGCGGTTTCGCGAGTCGATCGGCATCCCCGAGGGTGCCACCGCCCTGCTGTACGCCCCCACCCACCGCGACTACCGGCGCACCCAGCACCTCGGCCTCGACCTGGAGCGGGTGGTCAGGGCGCTCGGCCCCGACTTCGTGATCCTGACCCGCGCGCACTACTCGTACGAGGCTCCGCTGGTCCGCGGCACGCACCCGCGGATCATCGACGTCAGCGACCATCCCTCGGTCGAGGCGGTCGCGCTCGCCTCCGACGCACTGGTCACCGACTACTCGTCGCTGATGTTCGACTACGCCAATCTGGACCGGCCCATCGTCATCCACAACAGTGACCGGGAGGCGTACGAGGCGGCCCGCGGCACCTATTTCGATCTGCGCTCCTGCCCACCGGGTGCGATCGCCCACAGCGAGGACGAGCTGCTGGACATCTTCGCCACGGGCCATTGGCGCGGCTCCCGCTCCGCGCAGCTGCGGGCGGCGTTCCGGGCGCGGTTCTGCCCGTACGACGACGGGCACGCGGCGGAGCGGGTGGTGCGCCGGGTGTTCCTGGGCGACACGACCGTGCAGGTGCCCGCGGCGTCCGCGGTGTCCCTGGCGGAGCGACAGCCGGGGCCCGCGCCGGTCCCGGCGTCCGTCCCCGTACCGGCTCTGCTGAGCGGGACCTCGCCGGGACGCAGTCCGTCAACCGGACCTGACCGCCCGACCGCCTGACTTACCGGCCTTCCGACTTCCTGTTGTCCCCCGTCTCCCCCGCTGTCTGCGCCCACGGGTGCCAGTGACCCAGAAAGAGCGTGTATGCCCCGGCTGAGTGTCATCATCCCCGTCCGTCGCGCCCGAGGACATCTGCGCGAGTGCCTGGAGTCGGTGCTCTCGCAGTCGTTCACGGATATCGAAGTGATCGGCGTCGACGACGGGGCGCCGGACGGTTCGGGCCTGCTGCTGGACGAGTTCGCCGCCCGGGACGATCGGGTGCAGGCCATCCACCTCCCGGCGGGCGAGGGCGTGGGTCCCGCCGGGCGGCGCAACGCCGGGGCCGAGCGGGCCGTCGGGAACCATCTGCTCTTCCTGGAGGGGAACTTCGTCCTGCTGCCGGGTGCGCTGCAGGCCGTCGCCGACGCGCTGGACGGGGCGGGCGACCCGGAACTGCTGCTGTTCGGCCATCACAAGCGATCGTTCCGCGGCAGGCCGCGGCCGACCCGGTCGCTGGAGTTGCTGCACGAACTGCCCGCGGGTCCCCTCACCCTCGCCGACCACCCCGAACTCCTCGACATCGCACAGGTCTCCTGGAACCGGGCCGTACGCCGCACCCTCCACGAGTCCGAGAAGCTGGCCTTCGGCCCTGGACAGCACGGCGAGCGGATGTACGCGCTCCAGACGCTGGCCGCCGCCGAATCCGTCGCCGTCCTGCCGGTCCCCTGCGTCGAGCACCGCCAGCAGCGCTATCTGCCGGACCTCGCCGACGAGCAGGAGCCGACCGACGGCACGACACCGCTCCAGCTCGTCGAGGCGTACGCGGGGCTGATGACGTTCCTCCGGGACCGGCCGGCCCTGCATCCGCTGCGGGCGCTGCTCTTCGAGCGGGCCGCCCAGGAACTCCTGGCCGGATACCCGTCGGTGGAGCGGCGGCGCAGGCGGTACGTGCGGTCCGTGGCGGCGTTCCACCGTACGCACCGGCCCAAGGGGCACCGGTTCCCGGGCGGCGCCAGGGGGCTGCGGCCACGGCTGATCGGTGGCGGCCGGTTCGCCGCACTCGGCGTCCTCGACACCGTCCTCACCCTGCGCCGGAGGATGCGCTCCGTACCCACCGCACTCCGGGCGCATGCGAAGCGCACGCTGTCCGCGCGCTACTACTGGTGGCAGCGCAGGCGTCCGCTGGACCGCGGGCTCGCCGTCTACGCCGCGTACTGGAACCGCGGAGTCAGCTGCAACCCGGAGGCGATCTTCCGCAAGGCCCAGGAGCTGGCCCCGCAGGTGCGCGGGGTGTGGGTGGTCTCGAAGAACCAGGTGGACACGGTGCCGCCCGGCATCGACCACGTGGTACCGGGGACCCGCCGCTACTGGGCGATGCTGGCCCGTGCCACGTACTTCATCAACAACGTCAACTTCCCCGACCACCTGGTCAAACGCCCCGGTCAGGTCCATGTGATGACCCACCACGGCACCCCGCTGAAGATCATGGGCCTGGACCAGCAGGAGTATCCGGCGGCGGCGCAGGGGCTGAACTTCGACCGGCTGCTGCAGCGCGTCGACCGGTGGGACTGGAGCATCTCCGCCAACCCGCACTCCACGGAGGTGTGGGCCCGCGCCTACCCGAGTGCCGCGCGGTCGCTCGAAACGGGCTACCCGCGCAATGACGTCTTCACCGCGGCGACGGCCGGGCAGATCTCCGAGATCCGGGCCGGGCTGGGCATCCGCCCCGGTCAGCGGAGCGTGCTGTACGCGCCGACGCACCGCGACTACGAGGCGTCGTTCACCAGCAGGCTCGATCTGGAGCGGCTCGCCGAAGCGCTTGGCCCCGACACCGTGATCATGGTCCGGGCGCACTACTTCTACGACGAGGCGGGGCTGCCGGACCGTCCGTCGATCCTCGATGTCTGCGACCATCCGCGGATCGAGGAGCTGTGCCTGGCGGCCGACGCGCTGGTGACGGACTACTCGTCGGTGATGTTCGACTATGCCGCGCTGGACCGGCCCATCGTGGTACACGCCCCGGACTGGGAGACGTACCGCACGGTGCGCGGGGTCTGCTTCGACCTGCTGTCCGGGGAGCCGGGAGACACCCCGGGGGCCGTCTCCAAGAGCACGGAGGAGCTGGCCCGGATCTTCCTCGACGGCAGCTGGAACAGCCCGGAGAACGAGGCCCTGCGGGCCGCGTTCCGGGCGAGGTTCTGTCCGTACGACGACGGGCGGGCGGCGGAGCGGGTGGTTCGGGCGGTGCTGCTGGGGGAAGAAGGGGCACCCGGCGGGCGTTAGTCCTCAATCGCCGGACGGGCTTGTTCCTGCCGCCCGGCGATTGACGCGCACCCGTTCCCGGGATGCGCCTCAGCGTTGCTGGCCCGCCATGACCGTGACGAGGCCGACGACCACGAGCACCGAGCCGCCCCAGGTCCACATCGAGGTCCGCTCGTGCAGCACCGTCGATCCGGCCAGCACGATCAGCAGGTAGCCGAGCGCGTTGAACGGGTACGCGATGCTCAGCGGCACCTTGGCCAGCGTCGCCATCCAGGCGAGCGCGGACACCGCGAAGACGAGGAGCCCGAGGACGACCCACGGGCTGGTCGCCGCGCGCATCGCCAGGGATCCGCCGTCACGCCCGGCAGCCTCCGCGGCGCCCTTCATCCCGTGCTTGAGCATGATCTGGCCGCCCGCCGACGCGAACACGGCGAACAGCAGCAGCGTCAGACTGGGCAGGGTCAAGGTCTTGCTCCTGACGGGGGCGGCGGGCACCGGCTCGGGGGCGCGTGCGGAATGGGGCACGGAGGCGGCGGTGGCCGTCTCAGACTCCGACCCGGCCGGCAGGGACGTACTGTCGGTTGAGGATGTCCTGTACATCGACGTGCTCTCCAGCGATGATCGTCTCGGCCGCATGCGGGGTCAGCAGTGCGACGTGCTGATAGCCGAACAGCGTCGGCCGGATCCTGGTCAGCAGCTTCGACAGGCCGCCGAGGATCGTGGCGAGCGGTCCGCGACCGCCGAGCAGCGACCAGAACGGCGCCCCGGTGGACGCGATGTCGAGGACGTCGTAGCCGGCGTTCCGGACAGTGCGGCGCAGGCTGGCCCGGGTGAAGAAGCGCAGATGTGTCTCGTCGAGGATGCCGCGCCGGTCGTAGTCGAAGACTCCGAGCGCCACCCGCAGCCGTGAGTACCAGTGGCTGAAGTTCGGTACGGACAGCAGCACATGGCCGCCGGGCCGGAGCACGGTCGCGGCCTCGGAGAGGACGCGTTCGGGGCGGGAGAGGTGCTCGATGACATCGCCGGCGACCACATAGTCGAAATCGGTGCCGATCTCGTCGGGCAGCCCCTCCTCCAGGTCGGCGAGGTGGAAGTGCGTGCACTTCTCGCGGACGCCCGGGACCTCGATGTAGTCGACGCCGGTCACTTCGTGGCCGAGCGCCTCCAGGCGTTGCGCGAACAGGCCGCCGGAGCAGCCGAGATCGAGGACGCGGCCGGGCGGCAGTTCTCGCATCTTCTCCAGGATGACGGCGTGCGAGGAGCCGTCGCCCTCCTTGAAGGCGTACTCGACGGGCTTGGGGATCCAGGCGCAGGTGCCGAACCCCTTGATGGCGAGGCGGTATTCGAGGACGTCCTTGACGACGTCCTTCGCGTACTTCAGGCCGTTGACGTAACAGATCTCGTCGCCGTAGTACGTCGGCACGGGGATCTCCTTGATCCGCATCCCTTCGTTGAGCAGCTGGACGATGATCTGGGTGTCGAAGTCGAACGCGTCGGTGTTCCGGGCGATGGGCAGTTTCTTGAGCGCCGCGACGCTGTAGGCGCGGTAGCCGGAGTGGAATTCGGTGAGCTTCGAGCCGAGGAGCCTGTTCTCCAGGCGGGTGAGAATGCGATTGCCGAGCCACTTGTACATCGGCATGCCGCCCTTGAGGGCGCTGCCGGACTTCATCATCCGCGAACCGAACACGGCTTCGCATTCGCCGCGCTCGATCGGCGCGACCATATCGGGCAGCAGTTCGGGGGCGTACTGTCCGTCGCCGTGCAGCAGCACGATGATGTCCAGTCCGTGTTCGGCGGCCAGCGCGTATCCGGCCTTCTGGTTTCCGCCGTATCCGAGATTCTTGGTGTGCCGCATCACGACGGTCCGAGGCATTCCCTCCGCCAGCGACCAGCGGCATCCTGCGGTGAAGGTCGCATCATGGCTCGCGTCGTCGAGAATGAGGATCTCGGAGACCCGGGACCGGAAATCCTCCGGAATCCGGTCGAGGGTCTTCTCCAGCGTCGTCTCGGCGTTGTACGCGACCACCAGGATGCCGATCCTGGGGCTCGTGCTTTCCTTCACGGGAGATTCTCCAGTTGTGCTCGGGTGTGGTCAGTTGACGGCGGAACCGAACGGATGCGAGGTGCGGGGCGCAGTGGCCGATGCCGGTTCGGCGGGGGACGACGGGGGGCCGTCCTGCGGGGCGGCGAGGATCCGGCGGACGCCGCTGACCAGACAGATCGCGAGCACGAACCAGCCGGCGGTGCCCAGTTGCAGCACCGTTTCGCTCCAGCGCACGGCGGAGCGTCCCTGGTAGCCGAGGATGGCCGTCCAGCCGAGCAGGCAGCTGTACGCGGCCCCTTCCCAGAACCCGATGACGAACATCGCGGCAGCTGCCCAGGTCAGGTACTGCAGGCCGGACGCGGTGGAGAGCAGCAGCAGAAGGCCCATCGTCACGGCGACGGCACCGGGCAGCTGCGCGGGCCGCACCCGGGCCAGCCAGACACCGACGGCCACACAGATCAGCACGAAGAGGAAGTGGCCCTCGCCGCGGATGAAGGCGATGAAGGACTCCGGCAGGCCGAGCACATCGGCGAACCGAACGAGGCCCCAGAGGCGGTAGGAGCCCCCCGTGTACTCCAGGACGTTCTCGTTGAGGTTCTCCGGCACGGTCACCAGCACGGGTCCCCAGACGAGCGCGACCAGCGCGGTGAACCCCGCGGTGAAACGGACGAACACCGGCCGGCCGGCCCGCAGCGCGACGACGAACAGCGCCGGGATCACCACGACCGGGACGAACTTGACACTGATCGACAGCGCGGCGGCCACCCCGGCGGCCAGCGGCGACCTCCGGTCGGCCAGCAGATACGCGGCGGCGAGGGCGAAAGCGACGGCAACCGCGTCGGTGTTGCCGTGGTAGCCCGAGGTGGCGATCAGCAAGGGGCTGAGGGCCACGCCGATCCCGCAGGCGACCGCGGTACGCAGACTGCGACGCCGCCGGACAATTTCGAACACGATGAGTGTGCAGAAGAAGTCGGCGATCGAAGCAGGTGACCGGATCAGCGTCCCGAACGGAATTCCGAGTTCGGCGAGTTCATTCAGCCCGAGGAGCATCCAGCCGGCCAGCGGCGGATGATTGTAGACGGGCAGGCCCGGCAGCGGCTGCTCGTAGATGCGAACGGGGCCGTAAACGGAGACGGCCTTGGCGAAACCTTGGAAAATACGCACGTCGGCGGGGCCCGGTGTGTTCGCCGCGATCAGCATTCTGACGAGCAGCCCTATGGCCGCGACGACGAGCACGACAGCTCTTGCCCGTCGCACGTTCCAGGCGTCGCACCACGTTCGGATACCCATGAAAACGAACGTAGCAACCCGCAGCCGCTATCCAGCGCACCGATCAACATACTTAAGCGAACGAGTGAATCGCTCCCCGCCCATCTGCACGTACACCGGACGGCGCGAATCACTCGAACGGTTCATGTATCCCCTATTGCACGGGCGCTTCTTACGCGTTCACCGCCGCTTCACCCGGGAGTCCGGTTCCGGTCCCGCACGGGCGCAGGGACCGGAACCGGACTCCCGGATGGACTAACGGGGCTAGGGCTGCAGCATCCGGTCGACCACCCGCTGCGCCGCATGCCCGTCGTCGAGGTCGCAGAAGTCCCGCCGAAATGCCTCGTACGCCTGCGCGTGTCCCGCGGTGGCCCGGACCGGGTCGCGCAGCGCCTCGACGAGATCGGCGGAGTCGGGGATCAGGGGGCCGGGGGCGCGGTTCTCGAAGTCGAAACAGAAGCCACGCAGGGTGTCGCGGTAGTGAGCAAGGTCGTACGTGTGGAACAGCATCGGGCGGCCGGTCTGGGCGAAGTCGAACATCAGCGAGGAGTAGTCGGTGACCAGCGCATCGCTGATCAGCATCAGCTCGCCGACGTCCCCGTAGCGCGAGACGTCCCGCACGAAGCCGCTGCCGGTGTCCGGGAGCCGGTCGGCGACCAGATAGTGGCGGCGCACCAGCAGCACGGTGTCGGAGGCGAGTTCGCGTTCGGCGGCGGCCAGGTCGAGCTGAAGGTCGAGGGCGTATCTGCCGCCGCCCTGCGGCCGGTCCTCACGCCATGTCGGCGCGTACAGCACGACCCGCTTGCCCGCGGGGATCCCCAGCCGCTCGCGTACCGCGGCGGCGACCTTGGTGCGGTCCGAGGCGTGGAAGAGGTCGTTGCGGGGATAGCCGCACTCCAGCATCTCCCCCCGGTACCCGAAGGAGCGCCGCAGGACGGGGGTGGAGAAGCTGTTCGGGGAGACCAGGACGCTCCACTGGCTCGCGCGCTGTTCGATGGTGGCGATGTAGGCGGCATTGGCCTGGGCGGTGCCCGCGAGGTCGAGGCCGATGCGCTTGAGCGGGGTGCCGTGCCAGGTCTGGACGACAGTCTGGCCGTCGCGCCGTTCGAACCATTCGGGCAGCTGGGTGTTGGTCACGATGTGGCGGCTGCGGGCCAGCGCCTCGTGCCAGGCGGCAGAGCCGTGGACGACGGCGGTGGCGCCCGCGGGGATCCGGGCCTGCTGATCGCGTACGACCCACAGATGCTCGAACGCGGTGGTGCGGGCGGCCAGCTCCTCGTAGATCGCGCGCGGCGAGTCGGAGTACTGGCGCCCGTCGAAGCTGCTGTGCAGGACGGTGTCACGCAGGGGGGCGGTGCGCTGTCCGGCGTACGCCTCGCGCAGCAGCCGCTTGGCGCGGGCACCGCGCTCCGCCGCGGTGAGCACGGACGCGGCGTTGACGAGCAGCTGGTCGTGGTAGCGCCGCTCGATGACGTAGGTGCGGCCCGCGAGCGTACGGGCGGCGGGAAGGGTGCGGTGGGCGGCGGCCGGGATGCGCAGCGGCATGTCGCCCGTGTCGTCGGCGGCGCCCTTCGGGCGGAGGAAGAAGTACCAGTGGCCCTCCCCCAGGGGCAGCGGGCCACCGGGCGCTTCGACGGCGTCGGGCCGCAGCTCGGCCCGGAACCGCCGGGCCTGCGCAGGCCCGGAGAACACCACCGGGAAGACGGCCTCCTCGTGGTGACCGCTGTGCCGGGCCACCAGCTCGACGGGGCGGCCGGGGTCGCCGGGGAAGGTGCCCTCCAGGAGCAGCAGCCCGTCCTCCGTCCAGCTCGCCAACTCGCAGACGGGCTGCACGGGCCGGTCGCTGATCAGCAGGTTGCCCCGGGAACTGGCGGTGAGTGCGAGCTCACGCGGCTCGTCGCCGCCCCCTTCCGGTGCGGGCGAACCGATCGGGTAGCGGCCCTGCGGAACGGGCCCCGGCACGTCGATCGGTGTCCTGCGGCCGTCCGGTCCGACCAGGTGCAGGCTGTACGCGACGGTGGCGGTCTCTGTCGTCGGCCGCGCGTCGGTGACCGCTGCGAGCGGGATCACGGCGGTGAAGCGCCGCCAGCCCGACGCCGACGGCACGGCGCCCTCGTGGACGGTCGCCGGGAAGTCGAGGGAGGTGCTGGAGGGACGATGGGTGAGACCGATCCGGAGCGGCCCCTTGCCGAGACGGTCGCGGATCATGCCACTGATCACCACGGTGGCGGTCCCGTCGCCCGCGTCGCCCGGCCGGTGCGTCTCGAACCGGGCGTCGATCCGCTCCGCGTGCACCACCAGCTTGCCGCCCTCCAAGGCGGGCACGATGCGGTGGTCGCCGTCCGGCCGGTGCACGGGCGGTGCCGCCGCGGCCACGTCGGTGGAGACGTCGGAGCGGCGCAGCATCCCGTGTCCGGCGATGCCGACTTCGAGGCGCCAGGTGAGCCGTTCGGTGTCGCCGTCGGCGGAGATCCGGAGCCGGGCCGGGTCGATGACCGTCTCGAAGCCGGACCGGTCGTAGTCGTGCAGGCTCTGCCGGGAACGGACGGTGGCCTCCGGCTCATCGACCGTACGCAGCCGTAGCGGCACCACATGCCGGCGTCCGGCCCGCAGCCAGCCGGCCCGGAATTCGCTGCGCCACGAGTCGGCGGGCAGGTTGCGGATGTACGCGTACCCCTTGATGTGCAGCTTGCCGCCCTGCCAGTGCGCCTCGCGCAGCCGGGCGGTGAGCGGCAGGTCCCGGTCGGCGACCCGCAGCACCGAGCGCGGTACCGGCCCGGTGAGGGCCGGGTACGAGGCGCTGCGGTGCCGTACGCCCCGTACGGCGAAGGCACCGGGTTCGGCCTTGTCGTGGGCGAGCAGCTCCAGCAGTTCGTCCGTGCGCCGTTCGCGTACGAGATGCCACATCAGTCGCAGCCGCAGCGGCAGCCTGTCGAGGACGGCCGGGTCGACCTGGTCGGTGAACTCGTTGGCGTACGTGAGGAAGGCGCGGCGGTACTCGTCGTCCCCGTCGGGCAGCGCCTCCATGAAGTACCAGAGGTCGTTGGCGAGGACATGCGCCTCGTAGTGGCGTTTGTCGGCGGCGCCGCGGTGCTGTTCGAGGAAGGTGGAGACGCCCAGTACGTGCGAGGCCCGGTCCCGGATGCCGCGGACGACGGCGCGGCGGGTGGTGATCGAGCCGGCCCGGTCGCGCCAGTGGTAGACGGCGTCCTTGACGACGTCGACGGAGCGGGCCAGGAAGTGGGCGGGGAGGACGACGGGGATGTCCTCGTAGAGGGTGCCGACCGGGAAGGCGAAGGCGTGTTCGTCCCAGAAGGACCGGCGGAAGACCTTGTTGCAGGCGATCCGGTCGGCGGCGAGGTCCCAGTCGCGGGAGATGTGGGTGCGCAGCCGGGTGGTCGCCATGGGCTTGCGGAAGTTGGGCGACTGCTGGAGCTTGCCGGAGGCCCGCAGCCGGAGCACATTGCCGGATGCGATGTCCGATCCCGTCTCGTCGAGTGCGCCGACGAGGAGTTCGTACGCCCGGGGCGGCACGATGTCGTCGCTGTCCACGAAGGCGACATAGCCGCTGTCCGGGTCGCAGTTGCGGACCCCGGTGTTGCGGGCGTGCCCGAGGCCGCCGTTCTTCTGGCTCACCAGCCGGAACCGGCTGTCCTGTTCGGCGAAGGCAGTGGCCAAGGCGGCGCTGTCGTCGGTGGACCCGTCGTCGACCATCACCACCTCCAGGTCGTCCATGGTCTGCTCCGCGAGGGACTTCAGGCAGTCCGTCAGATAGAGCTCCACGTTGTAGACGGGGACGACGACACTGAGCCGTGGCGGCATGTTGAGCACGTCCGTTCATCGGGGGCCTGGTTGTCCGTATGGCTCAACCGTGTGAACGGCCGGGGGTCACCGGTTACGGCCTCGAACGAGTGACATCACAAGCTGTTCAGGAACACCATGGCACCACGCGGTCGGCGGCGTGGCCGCCATGGTACGGACGGAACCGCTCCCGGAACATGCCCCGGAGCCCGGCCGCCCGCTGTGACCTCCACTCCTCGATCCGAAGACCCCCGGCAGCCCGCCCTCGGTGGCGGCGACAGCTCCGGGGGTGTCGCCGGGGCGGCCGGGCACCGGGCCGACGTGCGCGCCGTACGAGACCCGGCAGGCGGACGGGGCCGGGGCGCAGCCGATGGTCGGGCGGTCAGTTCTTCTTGAGGGCGGCGACGGCCGACTCGGCCAGATCGTCCAGATAGCCCTTGGGCAGATCGCCGCGGACCACGGCGAGCCGCCAGTAGAGCGGGCCGACGATCAGGTCCAGGGCGCGGTCCGGGTCACTGTCCTCGGGCAGCTCACCGCGGGCGACGGCGTCCCGGACGACCACGGCGGCGATGCCCTGCTGCGGGTCCAGCAGGGCCGACTTGATCGTGTCGGAGATCTCCGGGTTGCGCGCCGCCTCGACCAGCAGATCCGGGATGACCTGCGAGGCGACGGGGTGGCGCAGCGCATAGGCGGCCAGCTGGAGCACGGCGCGGACGTCCCCGTACAGCGAACCGGTGGCCGGCGCAGGCATGCCCTGGACCGCGACGGCGGAGACCAGGTCGAGAACGAGGGCCAGCTTGGACTTCCAGCGGCGGTAGACGGCGGTCTTTCCGACGCCCGCGCGCCGGGCGATGCCCTCGATCGACATCCGGGCGAAGCCGACCGCCGCCAGCTCCTCGAAGACGGCGCTGCGGATGGCATCGGTGACGTCCTCGCGCAGCACAGCGGCTCCGGCGGGGACGCGGCGGCGGGTTCCCGGGTCGGTGGTCATGACCCGAATGATAGTCCGTAACGACGAAACGGTTGCGTTGCGACGTGATCACGTCCTACTCTCGGCGTTGCGACGATACGGTTCCGTTCCGGCGTTCGCGATGGTTCCTGTCCTCCCGTCGAAAGCGATCGTGGTGAGCCAGACAACAGCCCCGCCGACCATCCCGGCGGTGACCGACGCAGCCCCCACCCCCCTCCTCCCGGTCTACGGGCCGGGTGAGCTGGCCGCGCTCGCGGCCCGGCACGGGCTGACCGTGAGCGGGGCCCGGCCGACGCTCGGCGCGTACGTCCGGCAGCTGTGGGGACGGCGGCACTTCATCACGGCGTTCGCCACCGCCAAGCTCACCGCCCAGTACAGCCAGGCGAAGCTCGGCCAGATCTGGCAGATCATGACCCCGCTGCTCAACGCGACGGTCTACTACTTCATCTTCGGCATCCTGCTGAACACGAAGAAGAACGTCGAGGACTTCGTTCCGTTCCTCATCACGGGCGTGTTCATCTGGACCTTCACCGCCAGCTCGATCACCGCGGGCACCCGCGCGATCAGTGGGAACCTCGGCCTCGTCCGGGCGCTGCACTTCCCGCGTGCCTCGCTGCCCGTCGCACTGGCGCTGCAGCAGCTCCAGCAGCTGCTGTACTCCCTGGGTGCACTGGTCCTGATCCTGATCGGGTTCGGGCAGTTCCCCCGGCCGTCGTGGCTGCTGGCGATCCCGGCGCTGCTCCTGCAGTCCGTGTTCAACACCGGGCTCTCGATGGTCGTGGCGCGGCTGGCCGCCCGGACCCCGGACATCGCGCAGCTGACGCCGTTCGTCCTGCGCACCTGGATGTACGCGTCGGGCGTCATGTTCAGCATCGGCGACAAGCTGAAGGGGGACAGGGTTCCGCACTTCGTGAAGGTGGCGCTGGAGTGCAATCCGGCCGCCGTCTTCATCGACCTGATGCGGTTCGCATTCATCGACAGCTTCAGCGGGGCGCAGCTGCCCCCGCATGTGTGGGCCGTCGCCACGGGCTGGGCGCTCGTGTGCGGAGTGGGCGGCTTCGTGTACTTCTGGAAGGCCGAGGAGCTGTACGGACGTGGCTGAGAACATGGCTGACGACAACGATCGGGTGCCGACCGTCGTCGTGGACGACGTCCACATCACCTACAAGGTCAACGGCGCGCGCACCGGAAAGGGCAGCGCCACCTCGGCCCTCAGCCGGATCGCTTCCCGGCGGCAGGCCCCCGGCGTGCGCGAGGTGCATGCCGTGAAGGGCGTCAGCTTCGCCGCGTACAAGGGCGAGGCGATCGGCCTGATCGGTTCCAACGGCTCGGGGAAGTCGACGCTGCTGAAGGCGATCGCCGGTCTGCTCCCGCCGTCGAAGGGCCGGGTGCACACCCAGGGTCAGCCGTCGCTGCTCGGCGTGAACGCGGCGCTGATGAGCGATCTGACCGGCGAGCGGAACGTCATCCTCGGCGGGCTGGCGATGGGCATGACGCGCGACGAGATCCGCGAGCGCTACCAGGGGATCGTCGACTTCTCCGGCATCAACGAGAAGGGCGACTTCATCACGCTGCCGATGCGTACGTACTCGTCGGGCATGGGGGCCAGGCTCCGGTTCTCCATCGCCGCCGCCAAGAGCCATGACGTTCTGCTGATCGACGAGGCACTGTCCACGGGCGACGCCAAGTTCCAGCGGCGCAGCAAGGAGCGGATCATCGAGCTGCGCAAGGAGGCGGGCACGGTGTTCCTGGTCAGCCACAGCAACAAGTCGATCACCGAGACCTGCGACCGGGCGCTGTGGCTGGAGGCGGGGACACTGCGGATGGACGGTCCGGCGAAGGAAGTCGTCGCCGCGTACGAGAAGTTCACCACCAAGAAGTGAAGTCCGCCGCCGGCCTGGTAAACACCGTCCGGCGATCGAGGACACCCCCACCGCCGGACGGTCAGGCACCACATCCGGCCCGTCCGGTGATCAAGGACGGAGCGGCCGCCGGACGCACCGGCGGCCGCTCCCCCTTTCAGACCACTACCCGTGCGTACGCAGCAACGTCCGCATGGTCCGCATGGCCACCGACAGGTTCGCCAGATCGAACGAGTCCGACCCCCGGATCTCCTCCAGCGTGGTGCGCGAACGCGTCAGGATCGCCGCGTTCTTGTCCTCCCAGGCCGCGAACCGTTCCTCCGGCGTCGACGTCCCGTTGCCCACACTCAGCACATCCCTGGTGAGCGCGGCATGCGCGGCGTACAGGTCCTCGCGGATGGAGGCGCGGGCCATGGACTGCCAGCGGTCGTTCCGCGGCAGTTCGATGATCCGGTCCATCAGCTGGGTGACGCCCAGCCGGTCGGCGAGGTCGTAGTAGACCTCGGCAACGGCAAGGGGGTCCTTGCCGATGCGCTCGGCGATCGCCACGATGTCGAGCGCCGGGAAGGCGGACGAGAATCCTGCGACGCGCTGCGCCAGCTCGTCCGGGACGCCCGCCTCGGTCAGCTCGTCCAGGATCGACTGGTACCACTCCTGGTCGGCGCCCTTCAGCATCTTGGGCAGTTCGGCCCAGACCTGGTCGACACCGTCCTTGAAGAAGCCGATCGTCTCGGCGATCTCCAGCGGCTGCGGCCGGTTGCCGAGCAGCCAGCGCGAGCCGCGCTCGACGAGCCGGCGCGAGTGCAGCCGGATCCGGGTCTGCACATCGGCGGCGACCTTGTTGTCGAGCGCCTCGACGGCGTCCCACACCTGGCCGAGGCCGAAAATCTCGCGGGCCGCGGCCTGGGCCCGCACGATCTCCTCGATCGACGCGCCGGTCTCTTCCCGCAGCCGGTGCAGGAAGGTCGAACCACCGGTGTTCACCGTGTCGTTGACCAGCACCGTGGTGATGATCTCGCGGCGCAGCGCGTGCCCGTCGACCGCCTCGGGGAACTGCGCGCGCAGCTGCGCGGGGAAGTAGGCGTACAGCAGCTTCTGCAGGTACGGGTCGTCCGGCAGGCTGGTCTTGATCAGCTCGTCGGACGCGGTGATCTTCGTGTAGGCGATCAGCACGGCGAGCTCGGGCTGGGTGAGCCCCTTGCCGCCGTTCAGCAGCTCGCGGATCTGCCGGTCGGTGGGCAGGAACTCCAGCGCCCGGTCGAGGTGTCCGTCGCGGCCGAGACGGCGCATGAAGCGCTGCTGGGCGTGGAGCAGGGAGGCGGACTGGGCGATGGAATTGGCGAGCGCGGTGTTCTGGGCGTAGTTGTTGCGCAGTACCAGACGCCCGATCTCGTCGGTCATCTCGGCAAGCAGCTTGTTGCGCTGCTTGACGGTCATGTCGCCGTCCCGCACCAGGCCGTTGAGCAGGATCTTGATGTTCACCTCGTGGTCGGAGGTGTCCACACCGGCGCTGTTGTCGATCGCGTCGGTGTTGATCCGGCCGCCGCCCCGGGCGAATTCGATCCGGCCGAGCTGGGTGGCGCCGAGGTTGCCGCCCTCGCCGACGACCTTGGCCCGCAGGTCCTCGCCGTTGACGCGGATCGCGTCGTTGGCCTTGTCGCCGACGTCCGCGTTCGACTCGGTGGACGACTTGATGTACGTACCGATGCCGCCGTTCCACACCAGGTCGACACGGGCCTTGAGGATGGTCTTCATCAGGTCGGCAGGCGTCATCTTGGTGACACCCGACTCGATGCCGAGCGCCTCGCGGACATGCGCGTTGACCGGGATCGACTTCGCGGTACGGGGGTGGATGCCGCCGCCCGCGGAGAGCAGTTCCTTGTTGTAGTCGGCCCAGGAGCTGCGCGGCAGGTCGAAGAGACGGCGCCGCTCGGCGTACGAGGTGGCGGCGTCCGGGGTCGGGTCGAGGAAGATGTGCCGGTGATCGAAGGCTGCGACGAGCCGGATGTGCTCGGAGAGCAGCATGCCGTTGCCGAACACGTCACCGGACATGTCGCCGACGCCGACGACCGTGAAGTCCTCGGTCTGGGTGTCGTGGCCGAGCTCGCGGAAGTGCCGCTTGACGGACTCCCAGGCGCCGCGGGCGGTGATGCCCATGCCCTTGTGGTCGTATCCGGCGGAGCCACCGGAGGCGAACGCGTCGCCGAGCCAGAAGCCGTAGGAGACGGCGACCTCGTTGGCGATGTCGGAGAAGCTCGCGGTGCCCTTGTCCGCGGCGACGACGAGATAGGTGTCGTCCTCGTCGTGTCGGACGACGCCGACGGGCGGCACGACCTCGCCGGCCACCAGGTTGTCGGTGATGTCGAGCAGCGCCGAGATGAACGTCCGGTACGCGGCGATGCCCTCGGCCAGCCAGGCGTCGCGGTCGGCTGCCGGATCCGGCAGCTGCTTGGCGACGAAGCCGCCCTTGGCGCCGACCGGCACGATGACCGTGTTCTTCACCATCTGTGCCTTGACCAGGCCGAGGATCTCCGTACGGAAGTCCTCCCGCCGGTCCGACCAGCGCAGCCCGCCGCGGGCGACCTTGCCGAAGCGCAGGTGGACGCCCTCCACGCGCGGCGAGTACACCCAGATCTCGAACGCCGGGCGGGGCGCCGGCAGGTCCGGGATGGCCTGCGGGTCGAACTTCATCGAGACGTAGGAGTGCGGCTTGCCGCTCTTCGCCTGCTGGAAGAAGTTGGTGCGCAGGGTGGCCTTGATGACGGTGAGGAAGGACCGCAGGATCCGGTCCTCGTCGAGCGAGGCGACCTGGTCGAGCGCCCCGTCGAGCTCTTCGAGGAGACCGTCGGTCAGCTCGGTGCCGGCGCTCTGACGGCCGGGCGACATCCGGGCCTCGAAGAGGGAGACCAGCAGACGGGTGGTGTGGACGTTGTTACGGAGGGTGTCCTCCATGTAGTCCTGGCTGAAGGTCGATCCGGCCTGCCGCATGTACTTCGCGTAGGCGCGCAGCACCATCGCCTGCCGCCAGCTCAGACCGGCGCCGAGCACCAGGGAGTTGAAGCCGTCGTTCTCGGCCTCACCGGTCCACACCGCGGCGAACGCGTCCTGGAAGCGGTCGCGGGCGTCGTCGGCGAGGTAGTTGCCACTGCCGTTGACCTGCGGCATCCGCAGACCGAAGTCGTAGATCCAGGCGCTCTTACGGTCGGCGCAGCGCAGCTCGTACGGACGCTCGTCGACGACCTCGACACCGAGCCGCTGGAGCGCCGGAAGGACGGCGGAGAGGGAGACCTGCTCGCCGGTCCGGTAGATCTTGAAGCGGCGCTCGCCCGGGGCGGCGCCGACCGGCTCGTACAGGCTGAGCGCGAAATCCTTCCCGTCGTGCTTGAGCGCTTCGAGGTGGACCAGGTCGGCGACGGCGGAGCGCGGCGAGTGGTCGGCCTTGTAGCCCTCGGGGAACGAGTGACCGTACTGCCGCAGCAGCTCGGCGGCACGCTCCTCGCCGCACTCGGCGTTCAGCGCCTCCTGGAAGCCGTCGGCCCAGGAGCGGGCGGCCTCGACGAGACGGGCCTCGATGCGGTCGGCCTCGATGTCGGTGAGGTCGGGCAGCTCGGTGCCGGGTGCGACACGGACGACGAAGTGCAGCCGGGACAGGATCGACTCGGTGTTCCAGGCGGTGAAGTCGACGCTGGTGCCGCCGAGCTCCTCCTTCAGGATGTCGATCAGCCGGAGCCGCACACCGGTGGTGTAGCGGTCGCGCGGCAGGTAGACGATCGCGGAGTAGTAGCGCCCGTACTCGTCCTGGCGCAGGTACAGCCGCAGCCGGCGCCGCTCCTGGAGGTAGAGCACGGAGGTGACGATGGAGCGCAGCTGGTCGACGGGCGTCTGGAAGAGCTCGTCGCGCGGGTACGTCTCCAGGATCTGCAGCAGGTCGCGGCCGTCGTGGCTGTTGGGCGAGAAGCCCGCGCCCTCCAGCACCTCGGCGACCTTGCGGCGGATGACGGGCACCCGGCGCACGGACTCGGTGTAGGCGGCGGACGAGAACAGTCCGAGGAAGCGGCGCTCACCGATGACATTGCCGTCGGCGTCGAACTTCTTCACCCCGACGTAGTCGAGGTAGCTGGGGCGGTGCACGGTCGACCGGCTGTTCGCCTTGGTCAGGATGAGCAGCTTACGCTCACGGGCCTTGGCGCGGGCGTCGGCGGGCAGCCGGTCGAAGGACGGGCTGACCGGGTGCGCCTCGTCCTCGCTGTGGTGCGGGTCGGAGCGCAGGATGCCGAGGCCGGTGCCGGGGACGGCAGCCAGTGCGTCGGTCTCCCTCAGCTCGTACTCGCGGTAGCCCAGGAAGGTGAAGTGGTCGGCGGCGAGCCAGCGCAGGAGCTCCCGCGCCTCGTTCACCTCTTCGTCGGCGAGGGCGTCGAGCGGCTCGCCGGGCAGGTCGTCGGCGATGCGCAGCGCGGCGTCACGCATCTTGTCCCAGTCCTCGACGGTCTCCCGTACGTCGGACAGCACCCGGAGCAGGTTCTCGGAGATCTGCTTGAGGTCGGAGCGGTCGGTCTCGCGGTCGATCTCGACGTGGATCCAGGACTCCACGACCGCGTCGTGCGGCAGCGCGGTCCTGGTGTCCTTGGTCCCGTCGGCGCCCTTGCGGACCTGCGGGGCCGCCGAGAGGCCGTTGCCCTCGGCGAGGACCTCGATGAGCTTGCCGGTGACATCACGGCGGACGACGATCTGCGGGTGGATCACGACATGGATGCCGCGGCCCTGCCGGGACAGCTCGTTGGTGACGGAGTCGACCAGGAAGGGCATGTCGTCCGTCACGACCTCGACGACGGAGTGGCTGGACATCCAGCCGTTCTCCTCGACGGTCGGGGTGTGCACCCGGACGTTCGCGGTGCCCTGCGGACGGTTCTCCGCGAGCCGGTAGTGGGAGGAAGCCGCGCCGAAGACATCGACCGGGTCGCGGCCCGCGATGTCCTCCGGAGCAGTGTGCAGGTAGTAGCGCTGGAGGTAGGAGAGCAGCACATCCTCGCCGGGACGCTCGTCCTGCCCGGCCTCGGTGCCCCCGGCCCGGGTGCCTGCAACCTGCACTCGGGTGGTACCGCCCGGGCCACCGACACCACCGCCCGGGCCGTTGTCAGCTACCTTGGCGGCCCGTGCGAGCAGCTCGGCCTTGGCTTCGTCCAGCTTGGTCTGCATGTCCTCTGGCTCCTGTCGCGCGCCGTTGCGTGACGTAGGTGAAAAAGGCGACGTACCGCCACGACACGGGGTTTCCGGTCTGAGACGACGCTATGCCGCTATGAGAGATGCCCGGGACCTTATTGGCCATTTTTGGCAGTGGGTCCGGGCTGAAGGGATCAGTCATCGCCCGGGCACGTTGGCACTCCGGGCGCAGGCCGGGGGCTTCGCTGCCCCCGAGGCGTATCGCGCTGATCACGGGGTCCAGGCTATCTCGCCCGTACCCGGAACCGTCATGAGCCGTATGTGTACAAAAGATGGTCCCGAACTTTGACACTCTGGACAGCGCGCGACGGACAGATGCACGCTTATGGGAGACGTCCGCGCGAGGGGAGCCGCACCATGGCACCGAAGGTCCTGATCGTCACCGGCGACGCCGCCGAGTCCCTGGAGGTCCTCTACCCGTACCAGCGGCTGCGCGAGGAGGGGTACGACGTCCATATCGCGGCCCCCGCCCGCAAGACGCTCCGCTTCGTGATCCACGACTTCGAGCCCGGCTTCGACACCTACACCGAGAAGCCCGGCTACACCTGGCCGGCCGACCTGGCGTTCTCCGAGGTGGACGCCGGTGACTACGTCGCCGTGGTCATCCCCGGCGGACGCGCCCCCGAGTACCTGCGCAACGACGCCGAACTCCGCAAGATCCTCAAGGCCTTCTTCGACACGGACAAGCCGGTGGCCCAGATCTGCCACGGCCCCCTGCTGACGGCGGCGATCGGCGAGCTGGGCGGCCGCCGCGTCACGGCGTACCCCGCACTGGAACTCGACATGCAGGCGGCGGGCGCCAGCTTCGAGGACCACGAAGCGGTGGTCGACGGCACCCTGATCTCGTCCCGCGCCTGGCCGGACCACTCGGCCTGGATGCGCGAATTCCTGAAGGTCCTGCGCACCACGGCCCCGGCGCTCTAAGCCCTGTCTCGGATCATTCCGGGCCTTTTCGGGTCATCTCCGGCCCGGCGGTCCCGCCCCCTCAGCCGGCCATCTGCTCGGCGAGCGCCACAGCCTCGACCAAGCTGTCCACCACCGGCACCCCCGCCTCCTCCAGGCTGCTCCGGCTGTGCGACCCCCCGGTGTAGAGCACCGCGCGCGCACCGACATGCTCCGCGGCCACCGCGTCGTCCACCGCGTCACCGATCACCACCGTGCAATCGGGAGACACCCCGCCCATCGCGGCGAGATGCCGCTCCATGTGCTGCGCCTTACTGCCGCCGGACGGCCCGGTGCGGCCGTCGACCCGCGTGAAGTGCCGCTCGATTCCGTATCCCCGCACCACCGGAACCAGCTGCTCGTGGACGTACATGCTCAGCAGCGACTGACTACGGCCGGCCAGCTGCCACTGGGCGAGCAGCTCCTCGGCACCCGCGGTGAGACCGCAGACAACCCGCTGCTCCATGTAGTACCGGTGGAAGATCCCGTCCATCCGCTCCCACTCGGCCTCGGTGGGCAGCCGTCCCATCAGCCGCTCGTAGAAGCGCGGGATGGGGATGCAGTACATCTCGCGGTACTGCTCGAGCGTGATCGGCTCCAGGCCGACCTCGGCGAACGCCGCGTTCGTCGCACCGATGACCGCTGCGTTGTCGTCGAGCAGTGTGCCGTTCCAGTCCCAGACCAGATGCATGCGGTGCTTCCCGTTCGTCCCCATGGAATGAAAATACCCGCCGGGTACGACAACGAGTCCGCGCCCTCGTCCGCGCGCTCGGCCTGCGCCCGTCAGCCGATCAGGTTGGGAATCTCCTGCACCCCGAACCAGAGCAGCTCATGGTCCTCCGCGCCGTCCACGACGAACTGCGCGTCGTCGTCGCCGAGGTCCGCGGCGCCGAGCACCGACGCGGCCGCCGCCACGTCCTTCTCCGCGTCGTCCGCGTCGACATGCACCGCGGCCGCCTTCGCCAGCGCCACCGCGGAAGCGATGCGCACCTCGCCGAGCGAGGAGGGGTCCAGGCTGTGGTCGGGGTCGGCGACGGCCTGTCCGTCCGGCACGTCGACGGCGACGACCACCCGCCTGCGCACCGCACCGGGGTCCCCTGCGATCAGGCGCAGCGAGGCGGCCGCGGCCCGGTTCAGTGCCGCGTACTCCAGCTCCTCGATGTCGTCGGAGACGTACCACTCACGCAGCGCGGGAGTCACCGCGTACGCGGTCAGCGGACCGGGGCCGATTTCGCCCGCCCGGTGCGCCGCTGCGAGACCGGAGAGGGTCAGGGGGACGTACACGCGCATGGCTGGCCGCTTTCGTAGTCGGAGACGCCCTCAGGATAGTGCGCGTCCCCCTTCGGGGTTACGGGTACGGACCCCGACCCGTCCACCCGGCAACCGCCTGTCACCCTCCCCACGCCCTCCCAGAGCCTTGCGGCACCGGGTCCGCCACCCGGATAGGTGAACTTCACGCACCGCACCACGCAGCCCCTCGGCGCTTGCGGTCGCGTCCGCCGCCCCCGTAGAAGATCCACAGCAGAAGTTACCGCCCGGTATGAGCCGGGCTCGGATCACGGGGGCGATCAACGATGAGCGTGAACAGGACCCGGCCCGCCGGACGCCACGACCGGCGCAGGCCCGAGACCGTACCGCCGCAGCGCCGGACACCTCAGCAGATGCTGCGCCCGCACCACTGGTTCGCGGAGCGTCTCCTGGCGGTCCTCAGCGGCCAGCGCCCGGTGCACTGGATGCTGGGTCACACGATCGGCGAGGCGTACGACCAGCTCGCCGAACTGGCCCCGACCACCCCGCTGAGGGCCCGCGGCGCCCGCCCGGTGGTGCGCCAGTGCCACGGTGCGCAGCCCGCCCCGGGCGTGGTGGAGGCCTGCGCGAGCATCGCGGCGGGCGAACAGGTACGAGCAATGGCCTTCCGCCTGGAACAGGGCCCGGACCTCCGCTGGCGCTGCGCCGCAGTGGAACTCGGCACCCCCACCCCACCCACCAAATGAAACCCGTCCGCCGCCCCGGGCCCACCCGGCGATCGAGGACGAAGCGTCCACCGGGTGCCCCGGCGCCCCCACCCCGCCCCACACACGGCTGGGGCCGGACACCCCTCGGTGCCCGGCCCCAGCCGCCCTGCAACACAAGCGCACGCCGAAGAGCCGCAGGCTCCACAGCAACCGCAAACTACTTCTTGCGGCGCCGCCCGCCACCACCGCTCTTCTGCGCCCTGCGCCGCTCCGCCCGGGTCAGCCCGTCCGACTCCGACACCGCTCCACCGTCACCGTTGGAGAAGTCGCCCTCGACGATGCCGCCCTCCCCGTCCACCGTGGGAGCGGAGAAGTGCAGCCGGTCGGGACGCTGCGGAGCGTCCAGCCCCTTGGCGCGGATCTCCGGACGCGCCCCGGCCGGAACCGCGGCGTCCTCCTTGGACAGCGACGGCCGCTCGGCCGCATCCTGCACCGGAACCTCCTCGACCTGCTGCTCGACCTGGACCTCCAGGTTGAACAGGTAGCCGACGGACTCCTCCTTGATGCCCTCCATCATGGCGTTGAACATGTCGAAGCCCTCGCGCTGGTACTCGACCAGCGGGTCCTTCTGCGCCATGGCCCGCAGGCCGATGCCCTCCTGGAGGTAGTCCATCTCGTAGAGGTGCTCACGCCACTTGCGGTCCAGGACGGACAGCACCACACGCCGCTCCAGCTCACGCATGATGTCCGAGCCGAGCTGCTTCTCGCGCTCGTCGTACTGCTCGTGGATGTCGTCCTTGATGGACTCGCCGATGAACTCGGCGGTGATCCCGGCCCGGTCCCCGGCCGCGTCCTCCAGCTCGTCGACGGTGACCTTCACCGGGTAGAGCTGCTTGAACGCACCCCACAGCCGGTCGAGGTCCCACTCCTCGGCGAAGCCCTCGGCGGTCTCCTGCCGGATGTAGTCGTCGATGGTGTCGTCCATGAAGTGGCGGATCTGCTCCTGCAGGTCCTCACCCTCGAGGACGCGACGGCGCTCGCCGTAGATGACCTCACGCTGCCGGTTGAGCACCTCGTCGTACTTCAGGACGTTCTTACGCGTCTCGAAGTTCTGCTGCTCGACCTGAGACTGCGCGGACGCGATGGCCCGCGTCACCATCTTGTTCTCGATCGGCACGTCGTCCGGCACATTCGCCATCGACATGACGCGCTCGACCATCTGCGCCTTGAACAGCCGCATCAGGTCGTCACCCAGCGACAGGTAGAAGCGGGACTCGCCCGGGTCGCCCTGACGGCCGGAACGACCGCGCAGCTGGTTGTCGATACGCCGCGACTCGTGCCGCTCGGTACCGAGCACGTACAGCCCGCCGAGCTCCTTGACCTCTTCGAACTCCGCCTTCACGGCCTGCTCGGCCCTCGCCAGGGCGGCGGGCAGCGCGGCCGCCCACTCCTCGACGTGCTCGACGGGGTCGAGACCGCGCTGGCGCAGCTCCGCCTCGGCGAGGTCGTCGGGGTTGCCGCCGAGCTTGATGTCCGTGCCGCGGCCGGCCATGTTCGTCGCGACCGTGACCGCGCCCTTGCGGCCGGCCTGGGCGACGATCGTCGCCTCACGGTCGTGCTGCTTGGCGTTGAGGACCTCGTGCTGCACACCGCGCTTGGAGAGCTGCTGCGAGAGGTACTCGGACTTCTCGACCGAGGTGGTGCCGACCAGGATCGGCTGGCCCTTCTCGTGCTTCTCGGCGATGTCGTCGACGACCGCGGCGAACTTCGCGACCTCGGTGCGGTAGATCAGGTCGGACTGGTCCTGGCGGACCATCGGCCGGTTCGTCGGGATCGGCACGACGCCCAGCTTGTAGATCTGGTGGAACTCGGCGGCCTCGGTCATCGCCGTACCGGTCATGCCGGAGAGCTTGCCGTAGAGGCGGAAGAAGTTCTGCAGGGTGATCGTGGCGAGAGTCTGGTTCTCGTCCTTGATGTCCACCCCTTCCTTCGCCTCGATCGCCTGGTGCATGCCCTCGTTGTAGCGGCGGCCGGCGAGGATACGGCCGGTGTGCTCGTCGACGATCATGACTTCGCCGTCGATGACGACGTAGTCCTTGTCCTTCTTGAAGAGCTCCTTGGCCTTGATGGCGTTGTTGAGGTACCCGACGAGGGGGGTGTTCACCGACTCGTAGAGGTTCTCGATGCCGAGCCAGTCCTCGACCTTCGCGACACCGGGCTCATGGATGGCGACGGTCCGCTTCTTCTCGTCGACCTCGTAGTCGCCGGTCTCCTCGATGCCCTTGAGCGGGTTGCCGGCCTCGCCCTTGGTCAGACGCGTGACCAGCTTGGCGAAGTCGCCGTACCACTTGGTGGCCTGGTCGGCCGGGCCGGAGATGATCAGCGGCGTACGGGCCTCGTCGACGAGGATCGAGTCGACCTCGTCGACCACGGCGAAGTTGTGGCCGCGCTGGACGAGCTCGTCCGCGGACCACGCCATGTTGTCGCGGAGGTAGTCGAAGCCGAACTCGTTGTTCGTGCCGTACGTGATGTCGCAGGCGTACTGCTCGCGACGCTGGGCCGGCGTCATGTTGGCCAGGATGCAGCCGACGGTCAGGCCCAGGAACTTGTGGACCCGGCCCATCATTTCGGAGTCTCGCTCGGCCAGATAGTCATTCACCGTGATCAGGTGCACGCCCTTGCCGGAGAGCGCGTTGAGATACGTGGGCAGGGTGCCGACGAGGGTCTTGCCCTCACCGGTCTTCATCTCGGCCACGTAGCCGAGGTGCAGGGCCGCGCCGCCCATCATCTGGACGTCGTAATGGCGCTGTCCGAGGACACGCTTCGCGGCCTCTCGGACCGTTGCGAATGCCTCGGGAAGCAGGTCATCCAGGCTCTCGCCGTCCGCGTACCGTTCCTTGTACTCGTCGGTGAGCGCCCGCAGCTCGGCGTCGGAGAGGTTGACGAAGTCCTCTTCGATGGAGCTGACCTGGTCCGCGATGCGGTGCAGTTTGCGCAGGATCTTGCCTTCGCCTGCACGCATGAGCTTGTTGAAGACGGACACTGAGGCTGGTCTCCTTGCCGGTCGGGCCTGGCACTGGGTCGTGTTATGGACGCTGGCGCGGGCACGGCAGGTGGGCCCCACCGCAACGGCCATCGTAAGCGAGGACCCCGCCGCGCCGGGAGGGCTGCCGCCGCGTTGCCCCCACTGGGCCCCTTCGAGTCAACGGACAGAGGGCCCCGAAGGTGCCGGGAACCCCGAAAAGTGTTCGCGTCACCGCCGGCACCTCACCAGAATCCGTACATGGAGCCGATCACTCTCACGACCGAGCGTCTGCTGCTGCGCCCCTTCCACGGGGGCGACGCGGACGAGGTGCACGCCGCCTGTCAGGACCCGGACATCCAGCGCTGGACAGTCGTCCCTTCCCCGTACACCCATGCCGACGCGGAACTCTTCACCCGGAAACTGTCCCCCGGCGGCTGGCAGGACGACTCGATGTACAACTTCGCGGTGGTTCTGCGCGACGGCGGGGCCATGACAGGTGCGCTCGGCATCAACCGCCGCAACCTGCACGACACGTACGAGGTGGGGTTCTGGACCGCGAAGGAGCACCGCGGTCTCGGCTACATGACCGAGGCGGTAGCGGCCGCGGCCCACTGGACCTTCACCTCGCTCGCCGGGGACCGGCTGGAGTGGCGGGCCGAGGTGGGCAACGAACCCTCGCGGGCCGTGGCGCGGCGAGCGGGCTTCCGCATGGAGGGCGATCAGCGGTCCGGCCTGCTGAACAAGGGGGTGCGGCGGGACATCTGGGTCGGCGCACTGCTCCCCTCCGACCTCGGCCTGCCGGGCGCCCGCCCGTATCTCCCGGCCACGGCCCCCACCGCCGCCCCCTCGGCCGGCCTCTCCTCCGGTCCGGTCCCCGGGCTCCCCACAGGCCTGTCCACCGCACCGTGAACGGATGTCAGTGCCGCCCTCTAGGGTGCGAGACATGACGCCAGTGCCGCTTCCCGCCTCCGAACTCTCCGCCGACCAGGCCCGCAGAATCGCCCTGCGCGCCCAGGGCTTCCTCGGCGCGCCGGACCGCCGGGCCGGGGTGCCGGGCGTGCTGCGGCACCTCGGTGCCGTACAGCTCGACACGATCTCGGTGCTGGCCCGCTCGCACGAACTGATCCCGTACGCACGCCTCGGCGCCGTGGGCCGGCGTACGGTCGAGGATGCGTACTGGTCGGCCGGCCGCAGCTTCGAGTACTGGTCGCATGCGGCGTGCATCCTGCCGGTCGAGGAGTGGCCGCACTTCGCGTTCCGTCGCCGCGCCTACCGCTCGCGCCCGCACTGGCACCACGACCTGCCGGACGGGGCCTACGACGCGGTGATCAAGCAGCTGCGCGCCGAGGGCCCGCAGACGGCGACGGAGCTGGGCGGCGCGAAGAACGGCGGGGAGTGGTGGGACTGGTCCGCCTCGAAGGTCGCCGTCGAGCGGGCCCTGATGTACGGCGAGGTGGTGTGCACCGAACGGCGCAGCTGGAAGCGGGTGTACGACCTCGCGGAGCGCGCCCTGCCCGATGCCGTACTCCACGACGATCTGGACGACAGGGAGTGCCTGCGTCGGCTGGTCGCGCTCGCAGGCCAGTCCCTGGGGGTCGGCACCCGCGCCGACATCGCGGACTACCACCGGCTCAAGGGCGAGCAGTTCGACGCGGTGGTGGCGGACTCCGGTCTGGTACCGGTGACGGTGGAGGGCTGGGCGAAGCCGGCCTGGGCCGACCCGGCGGCGCTGGCCTCGGAGCCCCGCGGACGACACCGTACGACGCTGCTGTCGCCGTTCGACTCACTGATCTGGGAGCGGGCCCGGACGGAGCGGATATTCGGCTTCACGCACCGCCTGGAGGCGTACGTCCCCAAGCCCAAGCGGATCCACGGCTATTTCGCGATGCCGCTGCTGGCCGGCGGCAAGCTGCAGGGCCGGGTCGATCCGGCACGCGAGGGCACCACGCTGGTCGCCCGGCAGGTGTCCCTGGCGGGCAGGAAGGCCGTGGCGCCGATGGCCGAGGCCCTGGTGGAGGCTGCGTCCTGGGTCGGCTGTACGGACGTACGACTGGAGCGGGTCGACGCACCGGAGCTGCGCGAGCCGCTCGCCCAGGAAATCGCCCGCGCCCTCAATTGACCATGCCGTTGCTTTACCTGATCTCGAGGATCTTCTCCCGCATGGCATAGACCACTGCTTCCATCCTGGAGTGCAGCTGCAGCTTCTCCAGAATGTTGCGCACGTGGTTCTTCACGGTGTTCTCGGAAATGAACAGCTCCTTCGCGATATCGCGATTGTTCATGCCCGTGGCAACCAGTTTGAGGACTTCGAGCTCCCGGTCGGTCAGCCGCGGCGCCGGCACCAGTCGGCGCTCGTCGGTCCGCTGGATCATCGACTTGAACTCGGTGAGCAATTTGGACGCCATGGACGGGCTGATCTGGGACTGCCCGTCGGCGACCGCGCGGATCGCCGTGGCCACCTCGTCCGTGGAGATCTCCTTGAGGAGATAGCCGGTGGCCCCCGCCTTGATCGCGTCGTAGAGGTCGGCCTCCTCGTCGCTGATCGTCAGCATGATGATCTTCGCGCTGGGGGCCACCTCCTTGATGGACGTGCAGGCCTCGATGCCGCCCCGCTTGGGCATGCGCACATCCATCAGCACGATGTCGGGCAGCAGATCGGCCGCCTTGTCGACCGCCTCCGCCCCGTCACCCGCCTCGCCGACGACCTGGATGTCCTCCTCCTGGGCGAGGACGATCTCCAGGCCTCTGCGGAAGAGCGCATGGTCGTCCACCACCAGAACGCGGATCGGCTCCTTGCGGGAACCACTGTCCGTGTCCGCGCCGGTATCGGCACCGGCAGCGTCGTCTCCTCCGTCATTTGCATCGCGCACGGGCCCGAAGGTGTCCGCCATCGTTCCTCCCCCTGAAGGCCATGGCCTGAAGTTCACAAACTCTCCGCCAACGGCAGTTCACAGAGCACCGATTGGCTTGGGGCGCCATGATTTCATGCCTGGACGTCAGAGCGGTGGTTCTGTCGTCGCACGCGGGTGCCCCTGGCGCGAATTACGCCCCAGGGGCACCACCGATGCGGGGCGTCAGCCGCCGAGCGCACCGCCCGCGCCGCCCGCCTCGTCAGCGGCCAGCGGGTCGGTCCTCAGATGAATGACACCGTAGTCGTAAGCATGCCGCCGATAGACGACACTGGGCTCCTTCGTCTCGGAGTCGACGAACAGATAGAAGTCGTGCCCGACCAGCTCCATCTCGTAGAGCGCCTGGTCGAGCGTCATCGGTGCCGCGACGTGCGTCTTCTCGCGCATCACCAGCGGTCCTTCGCCCTGTACCTCGAGCGAGCCGATCCTGGTGATGGGTACTGACGGCCCGGCGCCGTCGCCGGCCAGGTCGCCCTCACTGTTGAAGGACGCCGTGCCCGGCACCGTCTCGGCGACTTCGGCAGCGGGAATCCGGCCGTTGCCACGGCGGCTGTAGCGCTTGTCATGCTGCTTGCGCAGCCGCGCCTCCAGCTTCCCGGTGGCCAGGTCCAGCGCTGCGTACGGGTCGCCTGCGGCCGCTTCAGCGCGGATTACCGGCCCACGCGAGCGGAGCGTGATCTCCACCCGGTCGGAGCGGTCTGCCTGACGGGGGTTTGGCTCCTTGGACACCTCGACGTCGAGGCTGATCACCTTGCCGTCGAACTTCTGGATCTTGTCCAGCTTCAGCTTCTCGGCCACGTGCTTGCGGAACCGCTCGGGCACCTCGGTCTTGCGGCCCTTGACGACGATGTCCACGCAGAACTCCGTTCCCGGATCGCTCCGCTCAGCGGCGGAGCATCTCCCTTTTGCACCAGGCCCCGGTGGTCGCCGGAGCCGCGGACTCGGTGACTTCCACCTCCTCCTCCCCCGTCGGGGAGGTCTCCACCCCACCGATCTTTTTGAACGTCTGGCCTACCGGTGAGTCGCCTGCCCGAAACCTGGTGGTGCACTCGTCGAGGTCTGGCATTCACCATTCCTCACAACCGAACATAGCCTGATCGGCCGGATGTCGGCACCCGCTACTCGCACGTACCTCCGTTCAGGGCCCTTTACCCACTCACTACCTGCAACGATGCAAGTCGACTAGCAGTTCCGGTTTATTGCGAAGGCAGACGGCGATGCTGCGACAACGGCCGCCTGCCCCGTTCGTCCGCCCGCGGCTTCGACCGCCCGTGCAGCCTCCGCCAGCGAGGCCCCGGTCGTCAGAAGGTCGTCCACGACTACTACCCGTTCGGCCGCAAGCAGCCGCTCACCACCGGCCACCACCTCCAGCGCACCCGCGAGATTCGCCTGCCGCTGCCGGGCGCCGAGCCCCGACTGATCGGCCACCGGGCGCCGTTGCCGCAGCACCGGAACCACTCTGGCCGGAATCCCGCCACGCCTCAGCTCGCTCGCTGCGGCCAGCGCGATCCGGCGTGCCGGATCATGCCCGCGCGCCGCAACGGCCCGCCGCGCCGACGGCACGGGTACGAGCAGCAGCGGCCCCGGACCGCTCACCTGCCCCGTCCCGGCCCGCACGGCGCCCGCCAGCGCCCTGCCGAGCGCCCGCGACAGAGGAAGTGCGCCACGCTCCTTGTGTGCCAGGAGCACCGCCCGTACCGCGTTCTCGTACGCGGCGGCGGCATGCACCACCGGCAGCCCGGCGGGCTCCGGCGCGGGTCTCACCCGTTGCGGCGCCACGCCGTACAGCGCCGCCCGGCAGTCCTCGCACAGCTCGCTTCGCGGCCTACCGCAGCCACCACAGGCCACCGGCAGCACCAGCCCGGCGATCTCCCGCCACCACCCCCGCATATCTCCACTGTGCCCCCGGCCCACGAACCCGGCCACCCCTGTGGAAAACACAGGCCCCTCGCCCAAGGCCCGCCGTCCGCCCGCCTGCACAGGCCTCAGCCCGGGTAGACCAGCGACGAACCTTCCTTGAGCACCGTCTGCCAGTTGTCACCCGGCGACAGCTTCACTATCCCGTCACCCTCGGTGTCCGCCATCAGCGGCAACTGCTCGTCGTCCGCCGCTGCGACCGCCGACACCTGGTTCACCCCGGGCAGCACGCCCGAGGCCGGTGCCGAACCGTCCGCCTGCACATAGCGCACCTGCTGCACGCCGCCCTGCTCCTTGCCGACCACCACGAGACGGCTCCGGCCCGACCAGGACATCGCGGTGACATCCGCCAGCTGCGGCGCGGCCTGCCGCAGCTCCACGACGGAGACCTCCTGCTTCGAGGCCGGTCCCTGACGCTCGATCCGGCCGATTTTCAGCGTGGTGTGCCCGTCCTTGGTCAGCAGCAGCGCGATCCGCACCCCGTCCGCCGACAGCCGCAACGCCTCCAGTCGCGCGCCGTCCAGGCTCGGCACCGTGACCTCCGACGGCTTGCCGGCGCCACCGGCCAGCCGCAGCAGCCGGGAGTTCTCCGGGTCCCGGTCGGCCACCCAGAGATCGCCCCGGCCGTCCCAGCTGGGCGCCGACAGACGGTCGTTCAGATTCTTGCCGCTGCTGGTCACCGCGGGCGCGGGCAGTTCGCCCTCCGAGACGATGGAGGACACGTACAGGGACTCGTTGTTCTGCGAGACCGCTGCCGCCAGCTGCTCGTCACGAGCCACGCCGACCGTGCTCATCCGCACCGGCCCGTCACCGAACGGGCCGGTCACCGGCTCCGGATCGCCGCTGCCCCTGGTGGATCCCGGGATGCACTGGACATGCCCCTTGGCATCGACGAAGTACTGGCTGTCGGGGCCGCCCGACGAACCGTCCGGAGCGAACTCCTCCGCCTGATCGGCGCCCAGCACACACAGCGGCGAGCTGTCGGACCGCTGCAGCTCCACCTGCTCGACCCGGGCGGACGTCAGGTCCCGCACGGTGTACAGCACCTGAGAGGCCATCATGCGGCAGGAGCGCTGCCCGACGTTGTCCGCCCTCTTGTTCAGCGGGACCTTCAGGACGCTGCGGTCGTCGGGCGCCAGCGCGGTGACGCCCTTGCGCAGCGCCGTACTGGTGGGGAAGCGGGTGTCGACCACCGGCCGCAGCCAGTTGGTCGGCCCCTCGATGAGGCTGCGGACCGTCTGCGTCACGGTGTCCATCCCCGTGACGGGATCCGTCCGGTTGCGTACGTAGACCGGGTCGGCAACCAGCGTGGACTGTCCTGCCGTCCGCCCGGTGGCGAAGTAGTACTTGTTGACGGAGCGGTAGAGGCGCTTGAAGTCGGACTGGCCGAGCAGCAGACCGTCCGGCACGAGGTCGATGCGCCACTCCTTGCCGTCCGGCCCGTTCTGCCGCACCAGATGCAGGGTGCGGTTGAACTGCGTGGGCGCGACCGGCTGGTAGGCACTCTGTGCGTCGACCGTCGCCACCTTCTCGCCGGTCAGCGTGTAGCTGAGCTCCGTGCTGCTGCGGTCGCCGTCGTGGACCGGGCGGTCGCTGCGGTTCGGCGCCTTCGAGAGCACCGTGGTGAACGCGCTCGGCCGCCAGCTGCCGGCCGCCTTCTTCGTCAGGTACTTGCGGGTGGTCCGGAAGCCGGGGTCATCGCTGGTCATGGACTCCAGGAAGCCGTCGACCACCTCGATGGGAGTGGCGTTGTCGCGCGGCGCCACCGCGTACACCTGGACCTGGGAGTCACCCGGCTGCGAGGCGTCGACGGCTTTGACGTCCCCGGTGACGGGCATCGAGCCGCACGCGGACAGCAGCACGATGCCGCACCCCAGCAACGCGGTCACTCCCACCGCACGTCCACGGCCGTCCTGACGACGGTCAGTGCCCACGAGTCGTGTCCTCCCGCTCCGGGTGGTGCGCAGCAGATTCGACGTCGCCGCCCGGCCGGTCGTCGGCCGGGCGGGCGACCACCCGGGCGCCGCTGCCCGGCAGAGCCGCCGGATGCACAGAAGCGGGCGCCGTGCGGGGAGCCACGGAGGCACGCGCCGGCACGGGCAGCGGCGACCGGTCCGAGCCGCTCTGTTGGGCGGGCACCGAGGTCAGCCGGTGCTCACTGCCGGTCGTGACGCCGTCCGTGGCCCGCTCCCGGTTCTCCCGGTTGCGGCGCGAGTCCTCGGGCTCCAGCGGTATCGGCGATCCGCGCAGCGGCTCGTCCGCCGTACGCGGCAGGGTCAGGCGGAACTGCGAACCGCCGCCCGGCTCGCCCCACGCCTGCAGCCAGCCGCCGTGCAGCCGGGCGTCCTCGACGGCGATCGACAGCCCGAGACCGGTACCGCCCGTCGTCCGGGCCCGCGCGGGGTCGGCGCGCCAGAAGCGGTTGAAGACCCGGGTCGCCTCTCCCGGCTTGAGACCCACGCCGTAGTCCCGGACGGCGATGGCGACCGCTCCTCCGGCCACCCCCATCCGCACCACGACATCCTTGCCCTCGCCGTGCTCGACGGCGTTGACGACCAGGTTGCGCAGCACGCGCTCGACCCGTCGTGCGTCGGCCTCCGCGATCACCGGCTGTTCGTCACCGACCACCCGGATCCGGGTGCCCTTGCGCTCGGCGAGCGGCTCGGCACCGCCGATCACCCGTCGTACGACCTGCCGCAGGTCTATCGGCTCGGCCTCCAGCGCCGCGGCGCCTGCGTCGAACCGGCTGATCTCCAGCAGATCGGAGAGCAGCGACTCGAACCGGTCGAGCTGGTCCCCGAGGAGCTCGGCGGAGCGAGCCGTCACAGGGTCGAAGTCCACGCGCGCCTCGTGGATCACGTCGGCGGCCATGCGCACGGTCGTCAGCGGTGTCCGCAGCTCGTGCGAGACGTCCGATACGAAGCGCCGCTGCATCCGGGAGAGCTCCTCCAGCTGCTGGATCTTCAGCTGAAGGTTCTGCGCCATCTTGTTGAAGGCCTCACCGAGCCGGGCGATGTCGTCCTCGCCGGTGACCTTCATCCGCTCCTGCAGCCGGCCCGCGGAGAGTCGCTCGGCGATTCCCGCCGCCATCCGTACAGGTGTGACGACCTGCCGCACCACGAACCAGGCGATGGCCCCGAGCAGCACGACCACGAACAGTCCCGCAGTGGCCAGGGTGCCCTTGACCAGGGTCAGTGATTTCTCCTCCTGCGTCAGCGGGAAGAGGTAGTAGAGCTGGTACGGGTTGTGGTCGATGTCGTACAGGCGCTTGCCCACGACGAGACCCGGCTGCGACTCCTGCCCGTTCGCATACCTGATCAGCGAGTACGTCTGGAACGCACCCGGCCCCTTGTCCACGGCCTCCCGCAGGCTCTGCGGGACGCTGGCCGCTTCCACGCTGCCCGAGCCGCGCGGCGCACGGGTGCCGTCGTCGGCGCTGAGCGCCACGACGTTGAAGGCGTTCTTGCCGCCACTGGCGAGCTGATCGACGAGCTCGGTCCGCCACGAGTTGTTGGCGGTCGCCCCGTCACCGGCATCGCCTCCCCGCCCACCGGGGGTGAGCGGAGCGTTCGCCTTGTCCTGGGCCGCCGCGAAACCACCGGCGGCCTGTGTCTGAGCAGCCTTGCCCTTCGCGTCGAGCAGACCGTTGCGCACCTGTCCGATCACGACCAGGCCGAGCAGCAGCACCACCCCGAGCGACATGAGCAGCGTGCCCGCGACGACCCGCAACTGGAGGTTGCGCCGCCACAACCGCGCGGCGGGCAGCAGCGGACGCCGCACCCAGCGCATCAGCAGTCGCGGCACGGGACCGCCGGGCGCCCGGTCGTGGAACAACCGGCCGCCCTGCAGAAGCCTCCCCAACGGCGAAGACCCACGTCCCGAACCGGCAGCCCGCCCCGTACGGACTCCCGGCCCCCCGGGCTTCGGAGCAGCGCTACCCAGGGACATGTCAGCTCGGTCCGGCCTTGTAACCGACACCTCGGACGGTCACCACGATCTCCGGCCGCTCCGGGTCCTTCTCGACCTTGGAACGCAGCCGCTGGACATGAACATTCACCAGACGGGTGTCGGCGGCATGGCGATACCCCCATACCTGCTCGAGCAGTACTTCACGGGTGAAGACCTGCCACGGCTTACGGGCGAGCGCGACCAGCAGGTCGAACTCCAGCGGGGTCAGTGCGATCGACTGCCCCTCCCGCTTCACCGAGTGACCGGCCACATCGATGACCAGATCCCCAATGGTCAGCTGTTCCGGTGCCGGCTCCTCGGACCTACGCAAACGTGCCCTGATCCGGGCAACCAACTCCTTAGGTTTGAACGGCTTGACGATGTAGTCGTCGGCCCCGGACTCCAGGCCCACCACCACATCGACCGTGTCGCTCTTAGCCGTAAGCATGACGATCGGCACACCCGACTCGGCCCTGATCAGCCTGCAGACTTCGATGCCGTCCCGTCCGGGCAGCATGAGATCCAGCAGAACCAGGTCCGGCTTGGCCTCACGAAATGCGGCAAGTGCCTTGTCGCCGTCCGCTACGAACGACGGCTCGAACCCTTCACCACGCAGCACAATCCCGAGCATCTCGGCCAGTGCGGTGTCGTCGTCGACGACAAGGACGCGTCCCTTCATAATCGACATCATCCCATTAGCTAATCGTTATCTGCGATGACCTGGCACACAGCTCTGCCAGTCCGACCCCCGTGACCGGGGAAACTGAGCCCTCCTCCGTGACGATCGCCGTGATCAGTTCCGGCGGCGTGATGTCGAATGCGGGGTTGTACGCCTGGGTTCCCAGCGGTGCCACGAGCAGTCCGCCCGCCTCCCCGCCGTCCGGACCGATCTGCGGAGATGTGAGCTCCGTCACCTCTCGGCCGGGGCGCTGCTCCACAATGATCGACGCCCCGTCCGCGGTCTCCAGATCCACGGTCGTGGTCGGCGCCACCACAATGAACGGCACATGGTGGTATTTGGCAAGCACCGCCAGCGGATAACTCCCGACTTTGTTCGCCACGGACCCGTCCGCCGCGATGCGGTCGGCGCCGATGAGCACGGCATCGACCTCCCCCGCGGCGAACAGCGAACCCGCCGCGTTGTCCGTGAGCAGGCTGTACGCCATCCCGTTGCGTGCCGCCTCGTAAGCGGTCAGCCGAGCCCCCTGCAACAGCGGACGCGTCTCGTCCACCCAGAGCCTTCGCAGCCGCCCCGCCCGGTGCGCGCGGAGCGCCACCGCGAAGGCCGTGCCCTCACCACCCGAGACGAGCGCCCCCGAATTGCAGTGCGTGAGCAGCTGATGCCCACCGCCCGGCAGCAGCTCGTCGAGCAGCGCGAGCCCGTACTGCGCCATGCGCCGACTGGCCTCGGCGTCCTCCCGGTGCAGCGCCTTCGCCTCCTCCAGCGCCACCGCGGCCGCCCGCTGCCGATCCGCACCCTTGTCCAGGGCCGCCCAGTACGCCCCTGCCGCACGCCGCACCCCGTATCCGAGGTTCACGGCGGTCGGCCGCGCCCCCTCCAGCAGCCCCGCAGCCTCCGCGACGTCGTAACCCCGGACAGCGGCCAGCGCCACCCCGTAGGCCCCGGCGATGCCCAGCAACGGCGCCCCGCGCACAGCCAGCGTCTGGATCGCCCGCACCAGCGCGGGCACATCCGCACACACCAGCCCGACCTCCTCGGCGGGCAGCCGCGTCTGGTCGAGGAGCACCAGCACAGGGCCTCCCGGAGGCTCGTCCCAGCGGATGGAGGGAAGCGCGGGAGGCTCGATGCCCACCGGCGATTGCGCGTCCTGATCAGCCATCCGCCCAGTCTGCCCGGTGAGCCGCCCACAAATGAAGGTGCGAAGGAGACGGAGCACCCGGCCCGTACCGGACCAACGCGTGGCACGATGGCTGCCAACCTGCCGCCCCGATGAGCGGACAGGACCGTGAAGGAGCGAGAATGAACGACACTCCGGGCTGGGCCTCGCCCGGATCTGCCCCCTCCGAGAGCCAGGAGGCGGGCGTCCCCCAGCCTTCCGCGCCCACGGACGGCAACGGCCACGCCGGGAACTGGTCTCCCGCGCAGCCGCCCGCAGGCCAGTGGTCGCCACCGAGCATCCCCGGCAGCGGTCACGGCGCACCGCCGCCCGTCCCCGGCTGGGGCAGCAGGCCGCAGGGATCCGGCTGGGGTCAGCCACCCGCGGCAAAGCCCGGTGTCATCCCGCTCCGCCCACTCGGCGTCGGCGAGATCCTCGACGGTGCGGTGTCCGCGATGCGTGCGCACTGGCGCACGGTCCTCGGAATCACGCTCACCGTCTCCGTGATCGCCCAGATCGCCATCATCCTCGTGCAGCGCTACCTGCTGCCGGAGCCCGCGTCGGTCGACCCGAACGCGACCGGCGCGGAGGCGCTCCGCCAGGCCGCCGACTCCGCCCGGTCCACCCTGGTCTACAGCGCCCCGTCCACGCTCATCACCCTGATCGCGACGCTCTTCACCACATCCATGCTCACCGTGGTGATCAGCCGCTCGGTACTGGGCCGCTCCGTGACGCTCTCCGAAGCGTGGGCCGAGGCCCGGCCCCGCCTGCTCCAGCTGCTGGGCCTGACCCTCCTGCTGGCCTTGATGGCCGCCGGAATCATGGCAGTGGGCGTGCTGCCCGGTGCGCTGATGGGCTCCACCGCAGGTGTCGGCCTCATCCTCATCGGCTTCATGGCCGCCTGTGTCGTCGTCATCTGGCTGATGGTCCGCTTCTGCCTCGCCACGCCGGCGCTGATGCTGGAGCGGCAGTCGATCACCGTCTCGATGCGCCGGTCCGCGAAGCTGGTCCGGGGCGCCTGGTGGCGGATGTTCGGCATCCTGCTCCTCACCTGGCTCCTGACGCTCATCGTGACCCTGGTCATCGCCATCCCGTTCGGCATCATCGCGATGATCGTGGACGGCGACGGACTGAGCACCTTCCTCACCGGCGAGTCCACCGGATTCGGCTGGCCGTTCCTGATCATCTCCGGCATCGGCGAGGTCATCATCTCCACGATCACCTACCCGCTCTCCGCCGGTGTGATGGCTCTGCTCTACGTGGACCAGCGCATCCGCCGCGAAGCACTCGACCTCGAGCTCGCCAGGGCCGCGGGCCTGTCCGGCTACGACACCAGGAGCTGATGCCGTGTCGGGGGCGGGGGGCACTACAACAGCATGGCTACTGATCCATGCGAGCAACGACGTACCGGTGGACACTCCGCGTGTTCCCGCCCGTGAGGCGGCGAAGCACGAGCTGTCCCATCCGATGTACCACGAGAACGACCCGAACCTCCTCCAGCGCGGCCTCGACCGCCTGTGGGGGTGGCTCGGCGATCTCTTCGCCACCGCCTCGAACGCCGCACCCGGCGGACCGCTCGGGCTGATCGTCCTCGTACTGGTGGTCATTGGCCTGGCCGTCGCTCTCTGGTGGCGGCTGGGCACCCCGCAGCGCACCCCCCGCACCACGGACGCGCTCTTCGACGACAGCCCCCGCAGCGCGGCCGAACACCGCACGGCCGCCGAGGCCCACGCTGCCGCCCAGCGCTGGAACGAGGCCGTCCAGGAACGCATGCGCGCCATCGTGCGCTCCCTCGAAGAACGCGCCCTCCTCGACCCACGCCCCGGCCGCACGGCCGACGAGGCCGCCGCCGAGGCCGGCCGCTCACTGCCCGGACACGAGATACCGCTTCGCGCCGCCGCCCGTAACTTCGATGACGTCACATACGGCGGCCGGACCGCCGACCAGCAGACGTATCTGACGGTGCAGGCCCTCGACCGTGACCTCGAGAACGCAAAGCCCCTGCTGACCACCGCGGTCCGGGGAGCCGCCGAATGACCGCAGTCACCACCGCCACCACCGCGTCCCCCACCTCGGCCTCCTCCTCTCCCCGCCAGCTCTGGGCCCGTACCCGCGGTCTGCTGTTCGCCCTCCTCCTTCTCGTAGCCGCCGGAATCGTGCTGGCCACCGCACGCTCCGGCGACCAGCACGGCCGACTCGACCCCCGCTCCGCCGACCAGCACGGCAGCCGGGCCGTCGCCGAACTCCTCAAGGACCGCGGCGTCTCCGTCCGCGTGACCACCACGCTCGACGACACCACTGCGGCGACCGGCCCCGACACCACTCTGCTCGTCACCGCCCCGAACCTGCTGACGCCGCATCAGCAGAACGAACTCCGCGCCGCGACCACCGACTCGGCCGGCCGCACCGTCCTCCTCGCGGCAGACCCCCTGTCCGTCAACGCACTGGCCCCCGGCGTCCGCGCGAACTCCTCCGGCCCGGTGGCCGCCCGCGCACCGCAGTGCTCCCTGCCCGCAGCCCGCACGGCGGGTGACGCCGACACAGGAGGCTTCCGCTACACGGCGGACGGCCTCGACACCATCGGCTGCTATCCAAGTGGCAACCTCCCCACCCTGCTCCTCGTCCAGGAGAAGGGCGCCGGTGACACCGTCCTCCTCGGCGCCCCCGATCTGCTCTACAACAACCGGCTCGCCAGCCACGGCAACGCCTCCCTGGCCCTGCAACTCCTCGGCTCCCGCCCGCATCTGGTCTGGTACCTCCCCTCGCTCGCTGATCCCTCCGCCGCTCAGGACCGCGACGGTGTCGACGACGGCACGGGCGACAACCGCAGCTTCGTCGACCTCATCCCGTCGGGCTGGCTCTGGGGCACTCTGCAGCTCGCAGTCGCCGCCGTGCTCGCAGCCATCTGGCGCGCCCGCCGACTGGGCTCCCTGGTCACCGAACGGCTGCCCGTGGCCATTCGCGCCTCCGAATCCACGGAGGGCCGAGCTCGCCTCTACCGCAAGGCGAACGCCCGCGACCGGGCCGCCTCTTCACTGCGCTCCGCCACCCGCACCCGTATCGCACCCCTCATCGGCGTCTCCCCACGCGATGCCCACTCCCCCTCCGTGCTCCTTCCCGCCGTCTCCGCGCGCCTCAGCACCGCTGAAGGCGGCCTGGACACCCTGCTCTTCGGCCCGGAGCCGGCCGACGATGCCACCCTTGTCCGTCTGGCAGACCAACTCGACACCCTCGAAAGAGAGGTACGCACTTCATGAGCGCCCCGCCCCCAGTGCCCGCCGGGACAACCGAGACCGTCGGGAACGACGACACAGCCCGCGCATCCCTGGAAGCTCTGCGCTCCGAGATCGCCAAAGCCGTGGTCGGCCAGGACCCGGCCGTCACCGGACTGGTCGTCGCACTGCTCTGCCGAGGCCACGTCCTCCTCGAAGGCGTCCCCGGCGTAGCCAAGACCCTCCTGGTCCGCGCCCTCGCCGCCTCACTCGAACTCGACACCAAGCGCGTCCAGTTCACCCCCGATCTGATGCCGAGCGACGTCACCGGATCCCTCGTCTACGACGCCCGCACCGCCGAGTTCTCCTTCCAGCCCGGCCCGGTCTTCACCAACCTCCTCCTGGCCGACGAGATCAACCGCACGCCCCCCAAAACGCAGTCCTCCCTCCTGGAGGCAATGGAGGAGCGCCAGGTCACCGTCGACGGAACCCCTCGCCCCCTGCCGGACCCCTTTCTGGTCGCCGCCACCCAGAACCCCGTCGAGTACGAGGGCACGTATCCGCTTCCCGAGGCCCAACTGGACCGCTTCCTCCTCAAACTGACGGTGCCGCTGCCGTCACGCGACGAGGAGATCAACGTCCTGACCCGCCATGCCGATGGCTTCAATCCCCGCGACCTGAAGTCAGCAGGTGTACGCCCCGTCGCAGGCCCCGCCGACCTGGAGGCCGCACGCAACGCGGTCGCCAAGACCACGGTCTCCCCCGAGATCGCCGGCTATGTCGTCGATATCTGCCGTGCCACGCGTGAATCCCCCTCGCTCTCCCTCGGTGTATCCCCCCGAGGCGCAACCGCCCTGCTCTCCACGGCCCGCGCATGGGCCTGGCTCACCGGCCGTGACTACGTCATCCCGGATGACGTGAAAGCCCTGGCACTCCCCACGCTCCGCCATCGCATCCAGCTGCGGCCCGAGGCGGAGATGGAAGGAGTCACCCCCGACTCCGTCATCACCGCAGTCCTCGCCCACGTACCCGTACCCCGATGAGGCGGTGACCGTGGCCCTCACCGGACGAACCGCGCTGCTCGCCGCTCTGGGGTCACTCCCCGTAGGCATCCTGGCCCCGAGCTGGACAGGCATGCTCGCGGTCAACGCCCCTCTCTCGCTAGCAATTCTGTGCGACTATGCCCTGGCAGCGCCAGTGCGAACGCTCCAGTTCACTCGATCCGGCGACACAACCGTTCGACTCGGTGACGGCGCAGAAGTGCAACTGACCGTAACCAATCGCTCGCGTCGTCGGCTGCGCGCGCACCTCCGCGACGCCTGGCCCCCCAGCAGCTGGCTCACCGGCACGGAGCAGGCTGCGTCCCGTCACACCTTGAACATCCCGGCCGGCGAACGCCGTCGCGTCACCACGCTCCTGCGCCCCACCCGTCGCGGCGACCGCCGGGCGGAGCGAGTCACCGTCCGCTCCTACGGGCCGCTGGGACTGGCAGCCCGGCAGGGAAATCATCACGTCCCGTGGACGGTGCGCGTCCTTCCACCCTTCACCAGTCGCAAGCATCTGCCGTCCCGCCTTGCCAGACTCCGCGAGCTCGACGGCCGCACCAGTGTCCTCACCCGTGGCGAAGGCACGGAGTTCGACAGTCTGCGCGCCTACGTCCCCGGCGATGACACCCGCTCCATCGACTGGCGGGCAACAGCACGCCAGTCCGCTGTCGCTGTCCGGATGTGGCGCCCTGAGCGGGACCGCCACATCCTCATCGTTCTCGATACGGGCCGTACCTCGGCTGGCCGGGTCGGTGATGTGCCCCGGCTCGACGCGGCAATGGACGCGGCACTGCTCCTCACTGCTCTCGCAACACGTGCCGGCGACCGCGTCGACCTGCTGGCCCATGACCGCCGCACCCGCGCCCAGGTTCAGGGCCGCGCCGGAGGGGAAGTTCTGTCGGCCATGGTCACGGCGATGGCTACGCTCGAACCGGAGCTCGTGGAAACAGACGCCCGAGGACTCAGCGCCACTGCCCTGGCAAGCGCCCCTCGTCGCTCTCTGATCGTGCTTCTCACCAGTCTGGACGCGGCCCCTGTCGAAGAGGGCCTGCTCCCCGTCCTCCCCCGGCTGACCCAGCGCCACACGGTGCTGGTGGCCGCGGTGGCCGACCCGCACATCGAGGAGATGGCCGGCGCCCGAGGCACAGTGGATGCGGTCTACGAAGCGGCAGCGGCGACACAATCTCAAGCACAGCGACGCCGCACTGCGGAACAGCTCCAGCGCCATGGTGTGGTGGTCGTCGATGCCACTCCGGACAATCTCGCCCCGGCTCTCGCCGACACGTATCTCGCCCTCAAGGCGGCAGGCCGTCTCTGATCCCACGCGGCAACCATGGACTCACACCGAGGAGTCATGGTCGCCGCAGCGGGAAACGGCCGGCCCGTAAACGCAGAAAAGCCCCGCACCAGAGGTGCGGGGCTTTCCCGGAATAATTGTTCGGCGGCGTCCTACTCTCCCACAGGGTCCCCCCTGCAGTACCATCGGCGCTGAAAGGCTTAGCTTCCGGGTTCGGAATGTAACCGGGCGTTTCCCTAACGCAATGACCACCGAAACACTATGAAATTAACCAACACCGGGCAACAACACGGCCGTTCGTTATTTCAGAACTAACACAGTGGACGCGAGCAACTGAGGACAAGCCCTCGGCCTATTAGTACCAGTCAGCTCCACCCGTTGCCGGGCTTCCACATCTGGCCTATCAACCCAGTCGTCTACTGGGAGCCTTAACCCCTCAAAGGGGGTGGGAATACTCATCTCGAAGCAGGCTTCCCGCTTAGATGCTTTCAGCGGTTATCCTTTCCGAACGTAGCCAACCAGCCATGCCCTTGGCAGGACAACTGGCACACCAGAGGTTCGTCCGTCCCGGTCCTCTCGTACTAGGGACAGCCCTTCTCAATATTCCTACGCGCGCAGCGGATAGGGACCGAACTGTCTCACGACGTTCTAAACCCAGCTCGCGTACCGCTTTAATGGGCGAACAGCCCAACCCTTGGGACCGACTCCAGCCCCAGGATGCGACGAGCCGACATCGAGGTGCCAAACCATCCCGTCGATATGGACTCTTGGGGAAGATCAGCCTGTTATCCCCGGGGTACCTTTTATCCGTTGAGCGACAGCGCTTCCACAAGCCACTGCCGGATCACTAGTCCCGACTTTCGTCCCTGCTCGACCCGTCGGTCTCACAGTCAAGCTCCCTTGTGCACTTACACTCAACACCTGATTGCCAACCAGGCTGAGGGAACCTTTGGGCGCCTCCGTTACTCTTTAGGAGGCAACCGCCCCAGTTAAACTACCCATCAGACACTGTCCCTGATCCGGATCACGGACCCAGGTTAGACATCCAGCACGACCAGAGTGGTATTTCAACGGCGACTCCACAACCACTGGCGTGGCTGCTTCAAAGTCTCCCACCTATCCTACACAAGCCGAACCGAACACCAATATCAAACTGTAGTAAAGGTCCCGGGGTCTTTCCGTCCTGCTGCGCGAAACGAGCATCTTTACTCGTAGTGCAATTTCACCGGGCCTATGGTTGAGACAGTCGAGAAGTCGTTACGCCATTCGTGCAGGTCGGAACTTACCCGACAAGGAATTTCGCTACCTTAGGATGGTTATAGTTACCACCGCCGTTTACTGGCGCTTAAGTTCTCAGCTTCGCCGACCCGAAAGTCAGCTAACCGGTCCCCTTAACGTTCCAGCACCGGGCAGGCGTCAGTCCGTATACATCGCCTTACGGCTTCGCACGGACCTGTGTTTTTAGTAAACAGTCGCTTCTCGCTGGTCTCTGCGGCCACCCCCAGCTCATGGAGTAAATCCAATCACCAGTGATGGCCCCCTTCTCCCGAAGTTACGGGGGCATTTTGCCGAGTTCCTTAACCATAGTTCACCCGAACGCCTCGGTATTCTCTACCTGACCACCTGAGTCGGTTTAGGGTACGGGCCGCCATGAAACTCGCTAGAGGCTTTTCTCGACAGCATAGGATCATCCACTTCACCACAATCGGCTCGGCATCAGGTCTCAGACTTAATGTGTGACGGATTTGCCTATCACACGCCCTACACCCTTACCCCGGGACTACCACCGCCCGGGCTGGACTACCTTCCTGCGTCACCCCATCGCTTACCTACTACAAGTCTGGTTCGTCGGCTCCACCACTACCCTCAACTCCGAAGAGATCGGGCCGGCTTCACGGACTTAGCATCGCCTGATTCAGTACTGGGCGTTTCAAAGCGGGTACCGGAATATCAACCGGTTGTCCATCGACTACGCCTGTCGGCCTCGCCTTAGGTCCCGACTTACCCTGGGCAGATCAGCTTGACCCAGGAACCCTTAGTCAATCGGCGCACACGTTTCTCACGTGTGTATCGCTACTCATGCCTGCATTCTCACTCGTGAACCGTCCACAACTCGCTTCCGCGGCTGCTTCACCCGGCACACGACGCTCCCCTACCCATCCCAGCAGGCGTTGGCCCTATATGCTGGAATGACACGACTTCGGCGGTACGCTTGAGCCCCGCTACATTGTCGGCGCGGAATCACTTGACCAGTGAGCTATTACGCACTCTTTCAAGGGTGGCTGCTTCTAAGCCAACCTCCTGGTTGTCTCTGCGACTCCACATCCTTTCCCACTTAGCGTACGCTTAGGGGCCTTAGTCGATGCTCTGGGCTGTTTCCCTCTCGACCATGGAGCTTATCCCCCACAGTCTCACTGCCGTGCTCTCACTTACCGGCATTCGGAGTTTGGCTAAGGTCAGTAACCCGGTAGGGCCCATCGCCTATCCAGTGCTCTACCTCCGGCAAGAAACACACGACGCTGCACCTAAATGCATTTCGGGGAGAACCAGCTATCACGGAGTTTGATTGGCCTTTCACCCCTAACCACAGGTCATCCCCCAGGTTTTCAACCCTGGTGGGTTCGGTCCTCCACGAAGTCTTACCTCCGCTTCAACCTGCCCATGGCTAGATCACTCCGCTTCGGGTCTTGAGCGCGCTACTAAAACGCCCTATTCGGACTCGCTTTCGCTACGGCTTCCCCACACGGGTTAACCTCGCAACACACCGCAAACTCGCAGGCTCATTCTTCAAAAGGCACGCAGTCACGACATGCAAGCAAGCTTGCATGCGACGCTCCCACGGCTTGTAGGCACACGGTTTCAGGTACTATTTCACTCCGCTCCCGCGGTACTTTTCACCATTCCCTCACGGTACTATCCGCTATCGGTCACCAGGGAATATTTAGGCTTAGCGGGTGGTCCCGCCAGATTCACACGGGATTTCTCGGGCCCCGTGCTACTTGGGTGTCTCTTAAACGAGCCGTTAATGTTTCAGCTACGGGGGTCTTACCCTCTACGCCGGACCTTTCGCATGTCCTTCGCCTACATCAACGGTTTCTGACTCGCCTCACAGCCGGCAGACTGTGAAAAAGAGATCCCACAACCCCGCATGCGCAACCCCTGCCGGGTATCACACGCATACGGTTTGGCCTCATCCAGTTTCGCTCGCCACTACTCCCGGAATCACGGTTGTTTTCTCTTCCTGAGGGTACTGAGATGTTTCACTTCCCCTCGTTCCCTCCACACTGCCTATGTGTTCAGCAGCGGGTGACAGCCCATGACGACTGCCGGGTTTCCCCATTCGGACACCCCCGGATCAAAGCTCGGTTGACAGCTCCCCGGGGCCTATCGTGGCCTCCCACGTCCTTCATCGGTTCCTGGTGCCAAGGCATCCACCGTGCGCCCTTAAAAACTTGGCCACAGATGCTCGCGTCCACTGTGCAGTTCTCAAACAACGACCAGCCACCCATCACCCCACCCCTAAGGGCGAGTTCACTGGGGCCGGCAACTGAAGGCAACCTTGCGGCCATACCCTCAGACACCCAACAACGTGCCCGACACGACCGACCACCTCTCACGTTCCACGCCGAAGCAGTACTAGTGAAAAACAACCTGTCGTGCCGAATAGTCAACGTTCCACCCATGAGCTAACCACCGTCGAACATTTGCCGACGTAGTGGCCTCTGACCAAGCAAGCTTGGTAAGAAGTGCTCCTTAGAAAGGAGGTGATCCAGCCGCACCTTCCGGTACGGCTACCTTGTTACGACTTCGTCCCAATCGCCAGTCCCACCTTCGACAGCTCCCTCCCACAAGGGGTTGGGCCACCGGCTTCGGGTGTTACCGACTTTCGTGACGTGACGGGCGGTGTGTACAAGGCCCGGGAACGTATTCACCGCAGCAATGCTGATCTGCGATTACTAGCAACTCCGACTTCATGGGGTCGAGTTGCAGACCCCAATCCGAACTGAGACCGGCTTTTTGAGATTCGCTCCGCCTCGCGGCATCGCAGCTCATTGTACCGGCCATTGTAGCACGTGTGCAGCCCAAGACATAAGGGGCATGATGACTTGACGTCGTCCCCACCTTCCTCCGAGTTGACCCCGGCAGTCTCCTGTGAGTCCCCATCACCCCGAAGGGCATGCTGGCAACACAGAACAAGGGTTGCGCTCGTTGCGGGACTTAACCCAACATCTCACGACACGAGCTGACGACAGCCATGCACCACCTGTATACCGACCACAAGGGGGGCACCATCTCTGATGCTTTCCGGTATATGTCAAGCCTTGGTAAGGTTCTTCGCGTTGCGTCGAATTAAGCCACATGCTCCGCTGCTTGTGCGGGCCCCCGTCAATTCCTTTGAGTTTTAGCCTTGCGGCCGTACTCCCCAGGCGGGGAACTTAATGCGTTAGCTGCGGCACCGACGACGTGGAATGTCGCCAACACCTAGTTCCCAACGTTTACGGCGTGGACTACCAGGGTATCTAATCCTGTTCGCTCCCCACGCTTTCGCTCCTCAGCGTCAGTAATGGCCCAGAGATCCGCCTTCGCCACCGGTGTTCCTCCTGATATCTGCGCATTTCACCGCTACACCAGGAATTCCGATCTCCCCTACCACACTCTAGCCTGCCCGTATCGACTGCAGACCCGGGGTTAAGCCCCGGGCTTTCACAACCGACGCAACAAGCCGCCTACGAGCTCTTTACGCCCAATAATTCCGGACAACGCTTGCGCCCTACGTATTACCGCGGCTGCTGGCACGTAGTTAGCCGGCGCTTCTTCTGCAGGTACCGTCACTCTCGCTTCTTCCCTGCTGAAAGAGGTTTACAACCCGAAGGCCGTCATCCCTCACGCGGCGTCGCTGCATCAGGCTTTCGCCCATTGTGCAATATTCCCCACTGCTGCCTCCCGTAGGAGTCTGGGCCGTGTCTCAGTCCCAGTGTGGCCGGTCGCCCTCTCAGGCCGGCTACCCGTCGTCGCCTTGGTAGGCCATCACCCCACCAACAAGCTGATAGGCCGCGGGCTCATCCTTCACCGCCGGAGCTTTCAACCCCGTCCCATGCGGGACAGAGTATTATCCGGTATTAGACCCCGTTTCCAGGGCTTGTCCCAGAGTGAAGGGCAGATTGCCCACGTGTTACTCACCCGTTCGCCACTAATCCACCCCGAAAGGCTTCATCGTTCGACTTGCATGTGTTAAGCACGCCGCCAGCGTTCGTCCTGAGCCAGGATCAAACTCTCCGTGAATGTTTTCCCGTAATCGGGAGACACATCACGAGAGCGGGACGATCAGCCGGAATAAGACCGACCGTCCACAGCGTCCTCGCTGTGTAATTGCCTACCGGAACCACAAGGGCCCGGCAGGACTTTCAAAGGAACCACCAACCTGCCGAAACAGGCCGGGGTATCAACATATCTGGCGTTGACTTTTGGCACGCTGTTGAGTTCTCAAGGAACGGACGCTTCCTTCGTACTCACCCTCTCGGGCTTTCCTCCGGGCTTTCCCTTCGGTCTTGCGTTTCCGACTCTATCAGACTCTTTCGTGTCCGATTCCCGGTCGAAGCGGGTTCCGCTTTCCAGGTTTTCGCTTTCGCGTTTCCCTTTCCGGCGGTTCCAACCTTACCAGACTCATTTTCGTTCCGTTTCCGGTCCGAATTTGATTCCGATTGGCCGTTGGAGTGGCCTTTGCCTTTCGGCTAATTCGACTTTATCAGAGGCGTTTCGGCCGAGCTAATCGGCTTCGTGGCCCAGATAAGGGAATCGACGGCTCTTCAGGAATTCAATTTCCAGATGAGCGAGATGGAGACTATCCGTTGAGCCTTGACTTGTCCAGTCCGACTCAACCGTTAAAATCTACCTCCCCCTGTCCACCATGTCAACGGTCTCTTGGGGCGACGAGCAGACTAGCAGGTCAGCGGGGTCGTACGCACATCAGGCGGCGGCGGGGAGCTCAGCGCTCCGCTCGGTGGCGTCGACGTCTCCCGCTTCGCCGGCTCGGGCCGCTCGGCCGCCCAGTACGTAGACGTACACGAGGAAGGCCAGCTCGGCCGCTATACCGATGGCGATACGGGCCCAGGTCGGGAGGCCCGAGGGGGTGACGAAACCTTCGATGACGCCGGAGACGAACAGAACCAGGGCCAGGCCTATGGCCATACCGATCGCGGCCCGGCCCTGTTGCGCGAGCGCGGATCGCCGGGTCTGCGGGCCGGGGTCGATGACCGTCCATCCCAGGCGGAGGCCCGTACCGGCTGCGACGAATACTGCGGTCAGTTCGAGCAGGCCGTGCGGGAGGACCAGGCCGAGGAAGGTGTCCAGGCGGCCGGCCGACGACATCAGTCCGATGCCGACCGCGAGATTGAGGACGTTGACGAAGAGGATCCAGATGACCGGGAGGCACAGGAACGCCCCCAGCACCAGGCACATCGCGGCGGCCTGGGCGTTGTTCGTCCAGACCTGAGCTGCGAACGAGGCTGCCGGGTGGCTGGAGTAATACGTCTCGTACTCCCCACCGGGGTTGGTCAGTCGACGTAGATCGTCCGGGGCGCCGATGGCCGACTGGACTTCCGGGTGGGTGCCGATCCACCAGCCCATGAGTGCGGCCAGGAGAGTCGAGAGCACGGCCGTGGGTATCCACCAGTGCCTCGAGCGGTAGACCGCGGCCGGGAAGCCGGCTGTCAGAAAACGGGTGGCGTCGCGCCAGGAGGCCCGGCGGGTTCCCGTCACCGTGGATCGGGCGCGGGCCACGAGCTGGGTGAGGCGTGCGGTGAGCATCGGGTCCGGGGCGCTGGACTGGATCAGTGAGAGATGCGTGGCCGTCCGCTGGTAGAGGGTGACGAGCTCGTCGGCCTCCGTGCCGGTGAGTCGGCGCCCGCGGTGCAGGAGATGGTCCAGGCGGTCCCACTCGGTTCGGTGGGCGGTCACGAATACGTCGAGATCCATGGTCGGCTGCTGCTCCAGGCATGGGTGCGTACGGGTCCGTACTACTGCGGCGCGCTGCGGGTCAGCTTGACAGACTGAGGTCCCGAGGGGCAGGGAAGGTCGGCGAAGGGTGGGCGGCGATGAGTGAGCTTGTGACCGGGGATGCGGTCGTACTGGGACTGCGGCCGGCGAGACTGCCGAGCCGCGCGTTGGCTCTGGCGATAGATCTTGTCGTGGTCTGGATCGTGTTCATCCTGGTGTCGATCGGGTTGACCATTGCGACGGTGACGTTGGACGAGGCGGCGAGTGCGGCCATTGCCGTCGCGACCTTTCTGCTGGTGCTCGTGGGCGGGCCGATCGCGGTCGAGACGCTCAGCCATGGGCGTTCGCTGGGGAAGCTCGCTTGTGGCCTCCGGGTGGTGCGGGACGACGGAGGGCCGATCCGGTTCCGGCACGCGCTGGTGCGCGGGGCGATGGGGGTCGTCGAGATTCTGATGACGCTCGGGGTCTTCGCCTGCATCGCGTCGCTGGTGTCGGCGCGGGGGCGACGGCTCGGGGACGTCTTCGCGGGGACGCTCGTCGTGCGGGAGCGGGTGTCGGCCGGGCGCGGGATCAGTGTGCCGCCTCCGCCGCCGTGGCTGGTCGGGCGATTCGCCGGGCTGGATCTGTCAGCGGTGCCGGACGAGCTGTGGCTGGCGATACGGCAGTACCTGACGCGGATGCAGCAGCTCGACGCTGAGGTGGGGCTGTCGATGGCGGAGCGGCTGGCCGGTGAGCTGGCGGAGCGTACGGGCGTTCCGGTGCCGCCGGGGGTGCCGGCCGCGGCGTATCTGGCCGGCGTGGTGAACGAGCGGCAGGCGCGGGATGCCCGGCGGGTGTTCGCCGCTGCGCAGGCCGATTCCCTCGGGCAGGGGGGCATGGGCGTCGGTTCGGCGCCGGTGGGAGTGGTGGGGCCTGCAGGGGCGGTCAGCTCGGTCAGCTCGGTCGCCCCTGGAGCCGCTGTTGCCCACGTAGTGCCTGCTGTCCCTGCGGCTCCTGTTGAACCCGGGGTTTCTGGGGCGGAGGAGCCGGGGGTCCGGAAGCCGGGTACGGGGTTCGCGCCGCCTGCCTAGCGGGGGGAGGGCGGGGTTTCCAGGTCTTCGAGCTCGATGCCGGGGGCCGAGAGGACTACGTCGCCGGCGATGTGGACGGTGTGCTGTTCGCCCGTGTCCAGGGCGTTGACCTGGTATTCGTCCACCATCAGAGGGCCGTTGTCAGTGGCGTGCGCTTCACTGTTCACCAGGGCCCAGGACTGGTCGACGGTACGGGGGGCGAGGACCGGGTCCGTGAAGGCGACGAGACGGATGCGGGTCGCGGGGGAACCGGGGGTGAGGCGCAGCAGGCGTGAGGTCGCGATGAGAAATGCGGGGGATGTGCCGGTGAAGCCGTGGGCGCGGACATTGCCTTCGGTGGCATGAGTGCCGGTCGGGTCGGTGCGGACCCAGGTGACGCCTTCGAGGGCGGCGCCGCGGATCTGCCAGCTCGAGGCGTGCAGTTCGAGGCGGATGGGGCGGCCGAGTTCGTCGAGGGCCAGATCGACGGAGCCGAGGTGGTCGCCGGAGGGGGCGATGGTCTGGGAGACGTAGCGCCAGCCGGAGGGGCCGGGGGCGCAGTGGAAGTGTTCTTCGCCGAGGGGGGTGTGGTCGTGGGGATCGTGGAGCGAATAACGGCCGCGTGGCATGGGGTCCTTCGGGTTCCTCGGGCTGTGCGGGTGCGGTACGGCGCAGGCCCCCGACACGGGGGTGCGGGGGCCTGCGCTCGTATCTGCTGCTGAGGTTGCGGCTGTTCCGGCCGTCAGCGACCGGTCACCGGCCGGCGGTGAGCTGTGCGGTCGATGACGGGCGGGACCGCTGCCGGATCAGTAGCGGTAGTGGTCGGGCTTGTACGGGCCTTCGACCTCGACGCCGATGTACGCGGCCTGCTCGGGGCGGAGCGTCGTGAGCTTCACGCCGAGCGCGGCAAGGTGGAGGCGGGCGACCTTCTCGTCGAGGTGCTTGGGCAGCACGTAGACGTCGGTCGGGTACTCCTCGGGCTTGGTGAACAGCTCGATCTGGGCCAGGGTCTGGTCCGCGAACGAGTTGGACATCACGAACGAGGGGTGGCCGGTGGCGTTGCCCAGGTTCAGCAGGCGGCCCTCGGACAGCACGATGATGACCTTGCCGTCGGGGAACGTCCAGGTGTGGACCTGCGGCTTGACCTCGTCCTTGACGATGCCCTCGATCTTGGCGAGGCCGGCCATGTCGATCTCGTTGTCGAAGTGGCCGATATTCCCGACGATCGCCTGGTGCTTCATCTTGGCCATGTCGGCGGCCATGATGATGTCCTTGTTGCCCGTCGTGGTGACGAAGATGTCGGCCTGGGCGACGACGTCGTCGAGCGTGGCGACCTGGTAGCCGTCCATCGCCGCCTGCAGAGCGCAGATCGGGTCGATCTCGGTGATGATGACGCGGGCGCCCTGGCCGCGCAGGGACTCCGCGCAGCCCTTGCCCACGTCGCCGTAACCGCAGACGACGGCGGTCTTGCCGCCGATGAGGACGTCGGTGGCGCGGTTGATGCCGTCGATCAGGGAGTGGCGGCAGCCGTACTTGTTGTCGAACTTGGACTTGGTGACGGCGTCATTGACGTTGATCGCCGGGAACAGCAGGGTGCCGTCGCGGTGCATCTCGTACAGACGGTGCACACCGGTCGTGGTCTCTTCGGTGACGCCGCGGATCTCGGACGCCAGCTGCGTCCACTTCTGCGGGGACTCGCCGAGGGTGCGGTTCAGCAGGGTGAGGATGTGGCCGTACTCCTCGCTGTCCGCGGTCGACGGGTCCGGGGCCGCACCGGCCTTCTCGAACTCGACGCCCTTGTGGACGAGGAGGGTGGCGTCACCACCGTCGTCGAGGATCATGTTCGGGCCGCCGGTGGGGGTGTTGGGCCAGGTCAGGGCCCGCTCCGTGCACCACCAGTACTCTTCGAGCGTCTCGCCCTTCCAGGCGAAGACCGGGACGCCGGCGGGGGCGTCCGGGGTGCCGTTCGGACCCACGGCGATGGCCGCGGCGGCGTGGTCCTGGGTGGAGAAGATGTTGCAGGAGGCCCAGCGGACCTCGGCGCCGAGGGCGACCAGGGTCTCGATGAGCACGGCGGTCTGCACGGTCATGTGCAGCGAGCCGGTGATGCGGGCGCCGGCGAGCGGCTGCGCCGCGGCGTACTCCTTGCGGATCGACATCAGGCCGGGCATCTCGTGCTCGGCGAGCGTGATCTCCTTGCGGCCGAACTCCGCGAGGGAGAGGTCGGCGACCTTGAAGTCCTGTCGATTGGCGACCGTCGTCATAACGGGCTGCTCCTCGTAGTGGGTGTCGAGGGTGGGTACGGCTGGCTCTGCGGCGGCGGACACAGAAATGCCCGGGCGCTCGCAGCGCAGTCCGTCGGAGGCCCTCTCTCCCTCGCCCGGTCCGCATGCGCGGAGCGGCCGACCGCCATCAGCAGCGACGTCTGACACTGCCATCGAATCTACACCGATCGGGCCGACCGCTCCCAGCCCGCCCGGGGCCGGAAGTGATCCGGAGGGGGCCGGGGCGAGGTACGGGTGGATCAGTGGTCGGGTTGTGTCGGGGCGGCGTCAGGGACATCGGGAGCGCCCGGAGCCGTGGCCGGGTTGGTGCCCGTGGCGGCGGCCGCCTCGTTGAAGATGTCCGGTTCCAGGTAGATGACCCGGGCGATCGGGACGGCTTCGCGGATGCGGGACTCGGCAGCATTGATGGCGTTGGCGACCTCGGTGGCGGTGTCGTCGTGCTGGACCGCGATCTTGGCGGCGACCAGCAGCTCTTCCGGGCCGAGGTGGAGCGTACGCATGTGGATGATGCGGGTGACGGTTTCGCCGTCGACGACCGCGGCCTTGATCTTTTCGACCTGGTCGGTGCCGGCGGCCTCACCGAGCAGCAGGGACTTCGTCTCTGCGGCGAGGACGATCGCGATGCCGATCAGCAGGATGCCGATGCAGAGCGTGCCGATGCCGTCCCAGACGCCGTTGCCGGTCGCCAGGGTCAGGCCCACACCGAACAGGGCGAGCACCAGACCGACCAGCGCGCCGAGGTCCTCCAGGAGGACGACCGGGAGCTCGGGGGCCTTGGCCCGGCGGACGAACTGGGTCCAGGTGAGCTCGCCGCGGCTCTCGTTGGACTCCTTGATGGCGGTCCGGAAGGAGAAGCCCTCGGCGATGATCGCGAAGACCAGCACGCCGACCGGCCAGTACCAGGCCTCGAGCTCGTGCGGGTGCAGGATCTTCTCGTAGCCCTCGTAGACCGCGAACATGCCACCGACCGAGAACAGGACGATGGAGACGAGGAAGGCGTAGATGTACCGCTCGCGGCCGTAGCCGAAGGGGTGCTGGGGGGTGGCTTCGCGCTGGGACTTCTTGCCGCCGAGCAGCAGCAGCCCCTGGTTGCCCGAGTCGGCGACCGAGTGGACGCTCTCCGCGAGCATCGATGACGAGCCACTGAACAGGAACGCCACGAATTTGGCCACTGCGATCGCGAGGTTGGCGGCGAGTGCCGCCACGATCGCCTTGGTTCCGCCTGACGCACTCATGGGTGCCTGGTGTCCCTTCTTCGGTGCTGCGGCCCTGGCGCCGCGGTACGGCCGGACATTGTTGCAGCCGCTGATGCGGACGGTACGTCAGGCCACCACTGTGGCACGGAACAGAGTCCCGGTACCGGACGCTTCGACCGTTTCGCCCGACGGTACGAAGACCGAGGAGCCGGGGACGAGATCAAGGGTGCCGACGCGGGGTGCGCCCGCGGTGCAGAGCAGGATCTGCGGGGTGGGCCTGGTCAGGTCGACGGGGGCGGCGCCGGGCGAGAGGTCGTAGCGCGACAGCCGGAACTCGTCGACCGGGGTCTCGTACAGCTCCTCGCCGGAAGGGGACGCCTCAGGGCGCAGGATGCCGGGGTCGGTCGCCTCGAAGCGGACGATGCGCAGCAGTTCGGGGACGTCGATGTGCTTGGGCGTCAGTCCGCAGCGCAGCACGTTGTCCGAGTTGGCCATGATCTCGACGCCGAGGCCGCCGAGGTAGGCGTGCGGGACGCCGGCGCCGAGGAACAAGGCCTCACCGGGCTGGAGTTGTACGTAGTTCAGCAGCATCGCCGCGATGACGCCCGGGTCGCCGGGGAAGTGGTGTGCGATGCGGGCGTACGGGGCGTGGGCGCCGCCGAGGCGTTCGGCGGCGGCGGCCGCGGCGGTCACCGTCTCGGCCATCTCGACGGGGTCCGCGGTGAGGATCGCCGTGAGCACCTCGCGCAGGGCCGCCTCTTCGGGGTGGGCGCCGAGGAGATCGACGTACGGCTTGAGGGAGTCGACGCCGAGTGCCGCCATCGCCTGCGCCGCCTCGGTGGGCCTGCGGAAGCCGCAGAGGCCTTCGAAGGGGGTGAGCGCGCAGATCAGTTCGGGCTTGTGGTTGGCGTCCTTGTACGTGCGGTGGGGCGCGTCGATCGGGACGGACCGGCGCTCCTCGTCCTCGTACCCCTTCTTGGCCTGCTCGAGGTCGGGGTGGACCTGGAGGGAGAGAGGGGCGCCTGCGGCGAGCAGCTTGAGGAGGAAGGGGAGGCGGGGGCCGAACTTCCCGACGGCGGCCGCGCCCAGCTCGCGCTCCGGGTCGGCGGCGATGACGTCGGTGAGGGGCTGCTCGGTGGGGGTTTCCGAGGCGCCGGTTATGCGGGTGAGGCGGGAAGGGGCTCCGGGGTGGGCGCCCATCCACATTTCGGCTTGGGGCTCGCCGGTGGGGGCGACGCCGAGCAGCTCGGGAATGGCGGTGGTGGAGCCCCAGGCGTAAGGGCGCACGGTGTTGGAGAGCCGGTCCATGGAGAGTTCGTCCTCGTGAGATGCGCGGATCGTGCGGTGCGGTGGTCGTGCGGTGGTCGTGCGATGCAGTGGGGCTGTGCTCGGTGCGGTGGTTTTGCCCGGTACGGGTGTGCGGTGCGGTCAGGCGTGGGCTGCCGAGGCCAGTGCCAGGTAGACGGCGGCGAAGTCGGTGACCGCGAGGAGCTCGGCGAGGGCTTCGAGTTCGCTGCCCTCGTCCGGTTCGAGTTCACTGACCGCCGTGTCGTGGCCGAGGGCAAGTTCGCGGGCGGCGGGGGCGGCGCTCAGACCGCCGGCGGGCCGGTCCCGGAGCAGGACGACCCGGGCGTGCAGGGCCTCCGCCTCGTCGACCCGGTCGCGGAAGAAGTCGTCGGGGTCGGCGCCGGCGGCGAAGGTGCCCGCCAGCAGCGCCCCATGGGCGGGGAGGGCCTCGGGGAGTTCGGCGGCGAGGGCCGGGCGGCCCGACAGCTCGGCGAGGACAGCGGCGAACCGGCGCCCGACCGGCCCCGCGGCATCGCCTTCCGTCCACACGAGCGGCAGGCTGCCGGCGAGCTCGGCGGCGAGCGTCTTGGCCGGGTTGCTGTACGTGGCGATGGCCGGGCCGCAGCGTTCCGCGGTGCGGTCCAGGCGGTCGGCGACGCTCTGGAGCGTCTCGGCGGGTGCGGTGATCAGGCCGACCCGGTCGAGCAGTGCGAGGAGTGGCGTGAACAGGGCCCAGAGCGTGCCTGGTCCGGCGGCCGACGTCTCGGCGTCGTACTCGCCGTGCGGGGCGGACGCCATCGGTACGACGAGGCCGTGCGCCCCGTCGACCGCTTCACGCAGTGGGGACTGCCGGGGGGCGACGGCGACGACCGTGCAGCCGCGCCGGTAGGCCTGTTCGGCGAGCAGGGCGAGGCCCGGTTCGGAGCCGTCTGCCGTGACGATCAGCAGCAGGTCGACGGAGCCGGCCCAGCCGGGGAGCGTCCAGCGCATGGCGCCCGCGGCAGGTGCGACGCCTGTGGGGTGGATACGGGTGACGGGTGCGGAGGCTCCCGCCAGCGCGCCGATCAGATCGGCGACGCCGGATGCGGCGGTGCCGGAGCCTGCGACCAGGACCGCCCGTGGGCGGCCCTCCGGGGCCAGCTCGGTGATCCCGGCCTCCGCCGCGTGCCGGGCGGCGGTACGGACGCGCGCCCCGGCCTCGGCGGCGCCGCGGAGCAGACCGCGGCGGTCGGCTCGGGCCAGGGCTTCCGGGGCGTCGAGCAACGACTCGTCGAGCATGGGGACGGGCCTCCGATCACGTGCTGATCACCGTGCGGGCTGCGGGGCTGCGGTTGTACGGGGGTGGGGGCGCCCGGCCCGGTGGGCGGCGGCGCTCCCGTGCCTCGCGCTACGCGGGGCGGCGGGCCTCGTCGACCAGGAGTACGGGGATGCCGTCCCGTACCGGGTAGGCCAAGCCGCAGTCCGTGCCGGTGCAGACCAGCTCGGGGCTGTCGGCTGCCGACCGGTCGTCGAGCGGGGAGTGACAGGCCGGGCAGGCGAGGATCTCCAGGAGGCCGGCTTCGAGCGGCATGGGGTGAGTCCCTTCAAGCATTCGAACAGGGGGTTCGGGTTCGCGCGGATCGGGCGACGTCAGCCTACCGCCGGGGTGGCGGGGGCGCGGCTCGACCGGAGGTGGGGCGGTCGCCCTGCGGGTGCGGGTGGGGGCGCCTGCGGCGGGCTGTTCCCCCACCCGCCCCTTCCCGGAACCGGGGCTCGGCCCCGGAACCCCGGTCCTCGAGCGCCGGACGGGCTGGAAGGATGCCCTCGAACGCCGGGTGCCCGGGGGTGCCCGGCGCGCCGCGAGGGGCCCGTCGGGCGCTCTCTCAGGTGGCCTCACACATCGGAGTCGTTCGATGCCGCCTGGCTTCGGACCATGGTCAGGACTTCGTCGCGTACCGCCGCCATCGTCTCTTCGTCGCGTGCCTCCACGTTCAGGCGCAGCAGCGGTTCCGTGTTGGAGGCGCGGAGGTTGAACCACCAGGCCGGTGCCGTGACCGTCAGGCCGTCCAGTTCGTCGAGCGTGATGTGGTCGCGGGTCTCGAAAGCGGCGCGCACCGCCGCTGTGCGGCCCGGCTGGTCCTCGACCGTGGAGTTGATCTCGCCGGAGCCGGTGTAGCGGTCGTACTGTGCGACCAGTCCCGACAGCGCGCCCGGCTGGCCGCCGAGGGCGGCCAGGACGTGGAGGGCGGCGAGCATGCCCGTATCGGCGTTCCAGAAGTCGCGGAAGTAGTAGTGCGCGGAGTGTTCGCCGCCGAAGATCGCGCCGTGTGCGGCCATCTCCGCCTTGATGAAGGAGTGGCCGACGCGGGTACGGACCGGGGTGCCGCCGTGTTCGCGGACGACCTCGGGGACCGACCAGGACGTGATCAGGTTGTGGATGACGGTGCCCTTGCCGCCGTTGCGGGTGAGTTCGCGGGCCGCGACCAGGGCGGTGATGGCGGACGGGGAGACGCCCGCGCCGCGTTCGTCGACGACGAAGCAGCGGTCCGCGTCGCCGTCGAAGGCGAGGCCCAGGTCGGCGCCCTCGGCCAGGACTCGGGCCTGGAGGTCGACGAGGTTCTTCGGGTCGAGGGGGTTGGCCTCGTGGTTGGGGAACGTGCCGTCGAGCTCGAAGTACATGGGGACGACGTCGAGCGGGAGCCCTTCTAGGACGGTGGGGACGGTGTGGCCGCCCATGCCGTTGCCCGCATCGACCACGACCTTCAGCGGTCGGATGGCCGTCAGGTCGACCAGGGACCGCAGGTGAACCGCGTAGCCGGTGAGGGTGTCGCGCTCGGTGACGGTGCCGGGGGTGGCGACCGGCTGCGGTACGCCCTGCTCGGCCCACTTCTCGATCAGGGCGCGGATCTCGGAGAGCCCGGTGTCCTGGCCGACCGGCGCGGCGCCGGCCCGGCACAGCTTGATGCCGTTGTACTGCGCCGGGTTGTGCGAGGCCGTGAACATCGCACCGGGCAGGCCGAGGCTGCCGGAGGCGAAGTACAACTGGTCGGTCGAGCAGAGACCGATGAGGGTGACGTCCGCACCGCGCGCCGCCGCGCCGCGTGCGAAAGCCGCGGAGAGGCCGGGCGACGAAGGCCGCATGTCGTGGCCGATCACGATCGCTTCGGCGTCCGTCACCTCGACGAACGCCGCACCGAACTGCTCGGCCAGCGATTCGTCCCACTGGTCGGGCACGACTCCGCGCACGTCGTACGCCTTGACGATCTGCGACAGATCAGCAGCCACGGGCCGGTCCTCCTGAGGTTTCTGCGGACCGCCCAAACTACCCGGCGGCCGTCCGGGCAGGCCGTGGGGTCTTGTGGCTGAGCAGTGGCGCAGCGGCGCGGCTGTGCGCGGTTGCCCGGCTGGGTCCACGGTGACCGGGGGCGGCCGGTCACTGCTCGGTCGTCAATCGGCGGGCGGGTCCGGTCTTGTGCTCAAGGCAGCATCCAGCCCAGCACCGTCGTGCTCTGCGCCAGCACGATCAGACACATCACCAGCAGCAGTCCCAGGCTCCACGGCAGCACCTTGCGCAGCAGGTCCCCCTCGCGCCCGGCCAGACCGACCGCCGCACACGCGATCGTCAGGTTCTGCGGGGAGATCATCTTGCCGAGCACCCCGCCGGAGCTGTTCGCCGCGGCGAGCAGCTCCGGCGAGAGACCCGATTCGCGTGCCGCCGAGACCTGGAGTGCGCCGAAGAGTGCGTTCGCGGAGGTGTCGGAGCCGGAGACCGCGACGCCGAACCAGCCGAGCACCGGCGAGAGAAAGGCCAGCCCGGCGCCCGCCGCGGCCACGAACTGGCCGATCGTGGCAGCCTGCCCGGAGAGGTTCATGACGTACGCGAGTGCCAGTACGGAGGTCACGGTGAGGATCGCGTACCGCAGTTCGTACACCGTGCCCGCCCACTCGCGCGCCGCGTCCCGGGGTCGTACACCGAGTGCGACGGCGGCGACCAGGCCGGCCAGCAGGACGAGGGTGCCGCCCGTGGCGATGACCGGGAGCGTGAAGAGGTTGGCGCCGACCGGCTTGCCCGCCGGGTTCGCGACGTCGAGAAAGGGCCAGTCGAAGACCCGGGTCGCCTCGGCCAGCAGCTCCTTCACCGGCGGGATCTGGGCGACGGAGAAGACGGCGACGATGAGGGCGTACGGGACGTAGGCGCGCAGCACTTCGCGGTGCGGGTCCTCGTGATCGAGGTCCGCGCTCCGTACGCCTGTCAGGACTGCTGCACGCACCGGTTCCTCGGCCGGCCTGCGTGCCCCGGGGACGGCCATCAGCGCTGCCGCGCCCACGAGCGCGGCAGCGATGTCCGTGAGTTGGGCGGAGACGTAGTTGGAGGCGGCGAACTGGGCACCGGCGAAGGCGATTCCGCAGACGAGTGCGGGCAGCCAGGTCTCGCGCAGCCCGCGCCTTCCATCCACCAGGAAGACCAGGATCAGGGGTACGAGGAGGGCCAGCAGCGGGGTCTGGCGACCCACGACGGAGGCCACGTCGTCCAGTGGCAGCCCGGTGATCTGGGCGAGCGTCACCACCGGGGTGCCCATGGCGCCGAATGCGACCGGTGCGGTGTTGGCCACGAGCGAGACGACGGCCGCCTTCACCGGGTCGAAGCCGAGCGCCACCAACATCACGGAGGAGATCGCGACGGGCGCACCGAATCCGGCGAGGGCTTCGAGGAGCGCGCCGAAGCAGAAGGCGATGACCAGCGCCTGGATGCGAGGGTCGTCCGAGAGCCGGCCGAAGGAGCGGCGGAGGATGTCGAAGTGCTGGGTGCGCACGGTCATCCGGTACACCCAGAGGGCGTTGACGACGATCCACATGATGGGGAAGAGGCCGAAAAGCACGCCCTGGGCGCCTGCGGAGAAGGTCTGCCCGAGAGGCATGCCGTACGCGAGCGAGCTGACGGCGACCGCGACGACGAGGCCGATGAGTCCGGCGCGGTGTGCCCGCATCCGGACCGCCCCGAGCAGCACCAGCACGGTGACCAGGGGAAGCGTCGCGACCAGAGCGGACAGGGCGAGCGAATCGGCTACGGGCTCGAGTTGCTGGACAAACACACAGACCTCCCCGGATTCCGTGATGCGGAAAACGATTTCTCACGGATGAGGAAATAGTCGTGTCCACGACAAGTTCTGGTCAATGCTCCGTACGCGAAAAGTTGTAACGGGAAATCATGGGCGGAGGACGCCGAGCAGCACGCCGCGGTCAGGAATCCGGCGAGCGCAGCACCCGAAGGTGGCCGCGGCGGGCGACCTCCATCGGGTCCGCCGCGCGCGGGCCGCCGCCTCTGGCCTCGGCGGCGCGTTCGTGCGGACGCGCGGCTTCCCGTACGGCGTTGGCGAGCGCTTCGAGGTCGTCACCGCTGGGGCGGGTGGGCGCGGAGGGGTCGGAGAGCCGCACCACTTCCCAGCCGCGCGGCGCGGTCAGCCGCTCACCGTGCTCGGCACAGAGGTCGTAGCAGTGGGGCTCGGCATAGGTGGCGAGCGGGCCGAGGACCGCAGTCGAGTCGGCATAGACGTACGTCAGTGTCGCGACGGCAGGGCGGCCGCACGCGGTGCGCGAACAGCGACGTACAGGGCTCACGATGTTGGACGGTACCGCACTCTTGAGCGGGCTGCGACGACTCTCCCTCAGGTCACCCCACCGTGTCGCACTGTGACCTCCGGCACAACCGCCTTTCGGGCAACTACCCTGACCTGCACCGGAAGAGAGAACCGCAGGTCGCAACGGCAACGATTCCGGTTATCACTCGATACAAAAGCTGTCATTAGGTAAGAGATCAGCGATCACGGACAGGGCCTGAAACGGGCTCAACGATGGCCGGAATGTTCAACAGTGGACATGCCGCTGCCCTGCCGGTGAGCGGCGATCCCACTGCCCCGCCGAGAGTTACGCTGCGTCGGTGATGGACAGTCCTGTACCGCCGCCCCACCCGTCCGAGCCGCGATCCGAACCGCGTCCGCGCCGTCGCGACCGCCACGGCCGCGGCATGCGCGGCCCCGTGGCTCCGCCCCAGGTGCCGCTCTCGGTCAGCAGGGCGGAGACCTTCCGTGATCTCGTGCAGGATTCGGTGGAGCGGCTGGAGCGGCGCTGGCCGCAGCTGGCCGATGTCGACTTCATGGTCCTCGATGTACCGGGGACGCACGAGGAGACCGTGCCGCTGGGGCGTGCGGTGTCCGCGGCGAAGGACCGGCCCGCGCAGATCGTCGTCTACCGGCGCCCCGTCGAGATCCGGACCAAGAGCCGCGACGAGCGTGCGCTGCTGGTGCACGAGGTCGTGGTGGAGCAGGTCGCGGAGCTGCTCGGGCTGTCGCCGGAGTCGGTGGATCCGCGGTACGGGCAGGACTAGCGGTACGGGCAGGACCAGCAGTACGGGCAGTACGGGCAGGACCAGCGGGTGCCCGACGGATCAGGCGCGGCCCCGGCCATGGATCCGCCGGGGCACTCCCTGGGGGTGTGAGTGCGGTACGGGGCGACGCTGTGTTCGGCGCCGCCCCGTACCCATTGCTCAGTCGTCCAGGACCGAGAGGTCCTGCTCTGCCGCCGGCACCTCGACCGTTCCGCCGTCGTCCGGAAGCGTCTGCACCGTGAACATCGGGATGCCGTCCTCCGGGAGAGTGAGCGTGCGGGCGGCGTGCACCGGGCCGCCCGACTCCGTCTCGACGGTCAGCGCGTAGCTTCCCTTGAGCCCGGCCGGCACCTGCGGGGTGACAGCGAGCGTCGTACCGCCCTTCACCGTGTACGTCTTGACGGTCCGTTCGCCGCCTCCGCTGCCGGCGGAGGCCGTGACCTTCACCGTGCCGGTGGCGCCCGGCGCGGTGAGGGAGAGGACCGACCCCTTCGCCCGGTTTCCGGCCACCGTGGCCTGCGCGCCCACCGGTCCGGTCGCCGGGATGTACGCGACCTCCTGCTTGTCACCGGTGCCGCGGACCACACGCAGCGCGGCCACCACCGGGGTGGCCTGTCCGCTCTGTGCCGGGGTCAGCAGCAGGGAACCCGCTTCACCCCTGGTGATGTCCTTCAGGTCGACGCCCGCGGTCATGCTGGACTTGACGTGGAGATCCTCGTGCCCGGCGGGCGAGATCGCGCCGCTCTTGCCCAGCAGTTTCAGCTTCAGGTCGGCATCCTCCTCGCCCGGCGCGAAGGCCACCAGCCGTACGGAGGTGGCGTCCGCCGGGATGCCGGGGAGGACCAGAGTGCCCGTCGGGTCGACGGAGGCGGTGAGCCAGTCGCTGCCCGCGCCGTCCGCCGCCCTGACGACGGCTCCGACGCGTCCGGTACGGGTGGTGACGTGGATCGTCACATCGTCGGCGACCTCGCTGGTCAGGGTGGAGATCAGGACCGGAACGCTGGATCTGGCAGGGACCGTGATGCCCTCGCCCACATCGGACTTGAGCGAGCCGTCCGGCCCGTACAGCTCGATGTCGGCGACGGCGGCGGTGTCGTCCGGGTTGGTGAGATGGACGTAGTCCTCGCTGGACTTCGCGGTACTGGCGGCCGGGAACCAGAAGTCCGTGTCGGGTCCGGTGCAGCTGACCCCGAGCAGGCCGCGGGAGGCGCCCGTGCTGACCGTGGTGGTCTGCTGGGTGGTCCAGCCGGGGGCCAGCTTGCCGGTGGCGGTGCCGACCAGGGCGGGGGCGTCGGAGCCGGACGCGTCGGCGGTGGCCGGCTTGCCGGGCTCCTTGAGGGAGACGACCGGCTTGTCGGAGCCCGCGGCCTTCTTCTTCGTGTCCTTCTTGGCGGTGGTCCCGTCGTCCGCATCCGCCGTGGTGGGCACCGACGGCTTCAGTTCCGCGGTGCCCGCCTCGCCGCCGGCCCCGGACGCCGGGGTGAAGGTCGTGTACGTCGTCTCCGCGAGTTCCGAGAGGCCGGGTGCCGGGCAGAGCAGGCTGGACCGCTCCACGGGCAGCCGCGCGGCGGCCTTCGCCCCCGTGGCGTCCGCGTCACCGGGCGCGGAGAGCGCGGCGAAGCCGGTGACGGCGGCGAGGGCTACGGTGCCCGCGATGAGGGACAGGTTGGTCGACTTCACTCGGACTCGCCTCGCGATGCGTTACCGGTCGGCCACGGGTTCTGGGCCGGGGCGGGATTCTCGTCGGGGTGCTGCGGGTCGTACGGGGCCTGCCGGCTGTACGGGGCCTGCGGGTCGTACTGGCCCTGCTCGTACTGGCTGTACTGACCCTGGTCGTACTGGCCGCCCTGGTCATACTGCTGCTGCGGGTAGCCGTACGGGTCGTACGCCTGGGCGGTGCCCTGCTGGTACGGATCGGCCTCGGGCTGCTGCTGCTCACCCTGGTACTGCGCGTAGTCGCCGCCCTGGTACTGCTGCGCGTCCCACTCGCCGTACTGGTGCTGCTGCGGTACGGACGCGTACTGGCCGTCCTCGCCCTGCGGCGCGTACCGGCCGTCGGCCTGCGGGTCGTACGGATCCTGGGCCTGGTGCACGTGGCCGTAGGCGTCGTCCGCTTCCGGCTGCTGGGCGTACGGGTCGGTCGCCTGCTGTGCGGAGATGTATTCCCCCGCCGCTTCCGCCGGCCGCTCCACGCCGTCGCCGTAGTCATCGCCCTCGTAGTCGCCGTCCTCGGCCTCCGCCTCCGCCTGCGCGGCCGCGCGCAGCCTGCGGGCCCGGCGTCCCTCGCCCGCGACCGGCTCGGCCGGAACCGTCGCGGACTCCTCGGGCAGGTCGTCGTCGATCTCCCGGCGGCGGCCCGGCAGGGCCAGGACCAGCAGGACCACGCCGAGCGCGGCCTGGGCCCAGATCCATGCGGTGTGGGTGAGCGGCGTCTCGTACGTGAGGTCCAGCCTGCCGCCCTCGGCGGGGAGCTCGAAGCCCTGCGCCCAGCCGTCGACGGTCCTGCCGGTCAGCGCCCGGCCATTGAGCGTGGCGTGCCAGCCGGGGTCCGCCGCGTCCGCGATCCGCAGCACCCGGCCGGAGCCGCCCGCCGGGATCTTGGAGTGTGCCTCGACGGGCTGGGAACCGACGGGCAGCTGTTCGCCGTCGGCACCGGACGGAACGATCATGATCCGGGCGATCTGGCGGTCGACGCGCCACAGCGCGCTGCCGTCCAGCTGGCTCAGCCGGCTCAGCCCCGGGGTGGCGTCGAGGACCCGGCTCATCTCGCGCGGTGCGCCGTCCCGTACGAGTACGTAACGGATCGCGAACCCGCTGAGCTGACTGCCCTGGTCGGCGCCGGAGCCCGCTACCAGGTTGGCGACGACCTTGTCGAGGTGGCTGTTGTCCCCGCCCGACACGGCCAGCTCGGCGTCGCCCAGCCGCGCGCCGGAGCCGCGGACCAGGGTGTACGAGACGGAGGCCGGCGAACTTCCGCCGAGCACCAAGGTGCGCGGCTGGTCACGGGTACTGCTCTCCTCCGCGACGAACGCGGGCACCTGCACCGGGTCCCGGCGCTCCACCGGACCCGCGGCGCCGCCGATCATCCAGCCGACGGCGGCCAGCGCCGGGGCCAGCACCGCGGCGACGGCGATCAGCGCGGCGACGGGCTGGCGCCAGCCGAAGCTCAGCTCCGCGACGCGCACCCGTGCGCCGTCCGCACCGACGAGCGCGGCGGCGATCAGCGCGATGCCGTAGACGAGGGTGGCGGGTCCGGCCCAGCCGGAGCCGTTGGTGAGTCCGGCGAAGACCAGGGCGACGAGCGCGACGGCCCAGGCGGCACGGACCGCGAACTGCCGCTCCCCGCGCAGCAGCGCGGCCAGTGCCGCGAGCACGATGCCGAGCAGCAGCACGACACCCGTGGCATTCGGGCCACCGGGGCTGATCCCGAGCAGATCGAGTGCGGAGGCCGAGCCCGTACCGAACTCCAGGCCCGCTTCCTTCAGGAACGACGAGGGGTCGCCCAGCAGCGACAGCGACCACGGTGCGAGGACGAGGAGCGGGGTGCCGATCGTGGCGAGGAAGCGGAGTCCGTACGCGGCGACGTCGTGACGGCGCAGCGCGAGGACACCGATACCGAGGACCACGGCCAGCGGCCAGACGACGGGCGTGAAGGCCATCGCAAGGGTGAGGAGCAGGGTGTACGCCCAGGTGGCGCGCCAGCTGCCGCGGGTGTCCCCGTTGCTGCGCATCCCGTACGCGGAGACGGCGGTGCGGGCGATGAGCGGCAGCAGGATCGCCAGTACGGCGGTGCCGAGGCGGCCGGTCGCGAGGGCGCCGGTCGCGGCAGGCAGGAAGGCGTACGCGATGCTCGCCCAGGCCCGCAGCAGCCGCGATTCGAGCAGCGGGCGGGAGACGAAGTACGCGGTGAGTCCGGCGAGCGGGACCGAGCAGACCAGCAGCAGAGTGAGCGCGAAGCCGGTCGAGCCGAGGAACAGCGCGGACAGGGCGGCGATCACGGCGAGGTAGGGCGGTGCGGTCTGGGTGCCGCCGGTGCCGACCGGATGCCATCCGTCCGCGTACCGCCCCCACAGGTCGGAGACGTCCGCAGGCGCGGGCAGCAGCGCGCCGCCCGCCAGTGCCCCGCCGCCGAGGAGGCCGCGGCAGGCGACGAGCGAGACGAGGAGCAGGACGGCGAAGAGCACCGGGCCGGGCTTGCGGCCGATCCGCTTGAGCCGTGCGAACTGCTCGATCTCCAGGAAGTCGGCGTCGTCACCGCCCGGTCCGGACTCGACGGCGCCGTGCCGTGAGCCGCCCGAGTCGGCGTCGGACCCGCTGCCGAAGTTTCCGGCGACCTGTTCGAAGGTGGCGCGGACGGTCGCGCCGGGCGGCGGGAACAGCCCCCGCAGTTCGGCCGCGTCCACCACTCCCTTGCCGCGTCTGCGCCGGGCCGCGAAGATCCTGCCGGGTCGCAGCAGGGTGCCGAAGAGTCCGGCGACCTCGTCGAGTGCCTGGCCGGGGACCTTGCCGACGAGATAGGCGAGGGTACGCACCAGGGTGCCGAGGACGAGCCTGAGCAGCACCCACGGCAGCATCTTGCCGCGGGCGTTGACGAGCATCGCGTAGACGGCACCGGCCTTGTCGACGCGGTGCGGGGAGGCTACGAAGCGGCCCGCGCAGTCGATGGGCCGGCGTTCCCTGGCGGAGGCCTCGGCATGCCGCAGGATGGCATCGGGGGCGACGAGCACCCGGTGCCCGGCGGCGTGCGCGCGCCAGCAGAGGTCGACGTCGTCACGCATCAGCGGGAGTCTGCGGTCGAACCCGCCGAGCTCCTCCCAGAGGTCACGGCGGATCAACATGCCGGCGGAGGAAACGGACAGCACGGTACGGACCTGGTCGTGCTGACCCTGGTCCTGTTCGCGCCGGTCGAGTCCGGTCCAGCGGCGCCCGCTGTTGGCGATGGAGACGCCGACTTCGAGGAGCTGCTTGCGGTCGTACCAGCCGCGGAGCTTGGGGCCGACGATCGCGGCGTGCGGGTCGGTGTCGACGACGCGGAGCAGCTCGGCGAGCGCATCGGGCTCGGGTGCACAGTCGTCGTGGAGCAGCCACAGCCACTGCACCGGTTCGCCGTGCGGCAGATCGGGCAGGTCGTACGCGTCGTCGCGCCAGCTTCTGGTGACCGGGTCCCAGCCGCTGGGGCGCCTCAGATACGGCAGGTCGTCGGGGGTGAGTTCACCGGCCGTGCGGACCGCCTCGTCGACGGCCGTGCCGAAGCTCGTACGACGTGCGAGGTGCAGGACGTGCTCGGCACCGAGCGCGTCGGTGACCAGCCGCGCGGAGTCGTCGGCGCTGCCGGTGTCGGCGGCGACGACGTGCTGTACGGGGCGTTCCTGCCCGAGCAGCCCGGCGAGCACGTCGGGCAGCCAGCGTGCGCCGTCATGGGAGACGAGCACGGCGGTGACGACATGCCGGGGGAACTCTGGGGCGGCGGCGGCTGCGTACGGCGCCGTCGATTGGCTGTGCACGGACATCGAGGTACGGGCCCTCCGGCCGGGTCCGGGGGGCGTCCCCCCGGGGGCTGCATCGGTGTACACGCGCGCTCCGTCGGGGCGTTGGCGCGTCTCGGACGGAGCCCCACACTAACGGTACGGATAACCGGGGTGGCGCGGAGCGGTTGAACGAGGACGGCGGCGGACCGGCCGTACGACCGGTCCGCGGACATGGCGATGGCCCGCCGCCTGCGGGCAGGGTGCAGGCGACGGGCCATCGTGGTCGGGGCCGCAGCGGTGTGGAGAGCGTGGTCCGGAGCGTGGTCGGTGGCGCTCCGGTGGCCGGGAGGCTCCGGCGGATCCGGTCCGGCGGCCGGTTGCACTGTGGGCTTCGTGGACGTCGTGGCTTCGCTGGCTTAGCGGCTTCGTCGACATCGCGACTTCGCGGGCTCAGCGGTTTCGTCGGCTTCGCGGTCAGACCGCGGCCTTCTTCAGCCGTCGTCGTTCCCGCTCGGAAAGACCGCCCCAGATACCGAAACGTTCATCATTTGAAAGGGCGTACTCGAGGCATTCGGACCGGACTTCACAGGCGAGGCATACCTTCTTTGCCTCGCGGGTCGATCCGCCCTTCTCGGGGAAGAAGGACTCGGGATCGGTCTGGGCGCACAGTGCGCGCTCCTGCCAGCCGAGTTCCTCGTCCGCGTCCTCGACCAGCAGTTGCTGGAACAGCTCGGTCATGTGCGCCCCTCGTCTGTCTCTTGCGTCCCCGTGATGCAGCCGTTATCGAATCGGCCGAACGACACGAGTGAAATTACAAGTGTGTGGATCCGGGCCAGTCAAGCGGAGATCTGCTATTGGGCCCGGTATTCACTCTGCGGAACCAAGCCTATGCAGAAAGTGTGCAAATCACCAAAAACCTGACATATGCCACAGGCTCCACCACGCCCCTGCTCGCCACAGGGTGAGACGTCCAAGAGGACGGTCGTGTTTCGATTTGATCACCGAAGCGATCAAGATCACAGTCGGGTCACGAGGCCGCTGTGACGTTTACGGACGCGGTTGTTGCGCCACATCTCCGCTACAACGACTGCACAAACCTTTCTCCGGCCGGAGTAACCGGATGAGGTGAAACATTGCCGCCAAATCGGGCATTGGGTTGACAGTGAGAGCTTTGCTCGGTTCTCCTTGATGCCATGCCAGCAAACTCAGCGATGCGCACCACCCACGTCCGTGGGTTCCGCACCGCTGTCCAGGCTCGCTGTTGCTGTTCCAGCTGTCTCAGCTGTTGATGCCGCCCCCGCTGTCGAAGCCCCCGCGCTCCAGCTAGTCACGGCCACCCCCGGACCCCGGCATCTCCGGTTCCGCTCGCTCCGCCAAGCCCTTTCTCCGGCCCGGCGGCACGCCCGGTCCCCACGGCCTTCGGTCCACGCGACACCCCCGCATCTGCGTCCGCACTTCTGCCCCGCACTCCCTTGCCGAGGAACCACCGCACCCATGAACAGCGACAGCGACCTTCAGATCGCCGGCGACATCCTCGAGGTTCAGCACCTCCTCCAGCCCGCGCGCAGGCACCCCTCCACGGTGGCCGAGTTCGTCGGGCTCGCCCGCACCATCGCCGCCGACCGCGAGCAGTGGGCGCCGCTCGTCCAGTACGACGCGACCATCCGCTGGTACCACCGGCTCCACACCGTCCCCCAAGCTCCCGGCTCCGCTCGAGCAGGGGAGCCCCCACTCGGCTACGAGGTGTGGCTGCTCAGCTGGGTCCCCGGCCAGGGCAGCGGGATGCACGACCACGGGCTGTCCTCAGGCGTACTGACCGTCCTGGAAGGCGAGTTGACCGAGCGCACGGAGCGCGGCAGCCGGTCGCTGGACTCCGGCGCGCAGCGCGTCTTCGCGCCCGGATACGTCCACGAAGTGGTCAACGACTCCCTCGAACCGGCCGTCAGCCTGCACATCTACTACCCGGGTCTGACCGAGATGCCGATGCACGCGGCGCAGTGCGCCCCGACGGCCGCCGACGTCGTATCCGCCTGACAGCCCACCCGTCGCCCGCCACCACCCCACCAACGATCAGGCTTCGCCTGACAGCCCACCCGTCACCCACCACCACCCCACCAACGATCAGGCTTCGCCTGACAGCCCACCCGTCGCCCGCCACCACCCCACCAAGGATCAGGCTTCGCCTGACAGACTGTTGTGCATGCGCATTGTGGTTCTGGCCGGTGGTATCGGTGGTGCTCGTTTTCTGCGTGGCCTCAAGCAGGCCGCGCCCGACGCGGACATCACGGTGATCGGCAATACCGGTGACGACATCCATCTGTTCGGGCTGAAGGTCTGCCCCGACCTCGACACCGTGATGTACACGCTCGGCGGTGGCATCAACGAGGAGCAGGGCTGGGGGCGTACCGACGAGAGCTTCCAGGTCAAGGAGGAACTCGCGGCATACGGCGTGGGACCCGAGTGGTTCGGGCTCGGCGACCGTGACTTCGCGACACATATCGTCCGTACGCAGATGCTGGGCGCGGGCTATCCGCTCAGCGCCGTCACCGAGGCACTCTGCGCACGCTGGAAGCCGGGAGTCCGGCTGCTGCCGATGTCCGACGACCGGGTCGAGACGCATGTCGCGATCGAGGTGGACGGCGAGAACCGGGCGATCCACTTCCAGGAGTACTGGGTGAAGCTGCGTGCCTCCGTGGAGGCCCGTGCGATCGTGCCGGTCGGCGCGGAGCAGGCCAAGCCGGCGCCCGGTGTGCTGGAAGCCATCGCCGAGGCCGACGTCATCCTCTTCCCGCCGTCCAACCCTGTCGTGTCGGTGGGGACCATCCTCGCCGTGCCCGGGATCCGGGAAGCCATCGCCGAGGCCGGGGTGCCGGTCGTCGGCCTCTCCCCCATCGTCGGGGACGCGCCGGTGCGGGGCATGGCGGACAAGGTGCTCGCCGCGGTGGGCGTCGAGTCGACGGCCGCGGCCGTCGCCCAGCACTACGGCTCCGGGCTGCTCGACGGCTGGCTCGTCGACACGGTGGACGCCGGGTCGGTCGAGGACGTGGAAGCCGCGGGCATCCGCTGCCGCGCCGTGCCGCTGATGATGACGGATGTGGACGTGACCGCCGAGATGGCGCGTCAGGCGCTGACGCTGGCCGAGGAGGTACGGGCGTGAGCGGCGGCGCGGCCGCCGGCGAGGCGCCCTCGTACCGGGTGTGGGCGCTGCCCGGGATGCCGGAGGTGCGGGCCGGGGACAACCTCGCGAAGCTGATCGCCGCCACCGAACCGGGGCTGGTCGACGGCGACATCCTCCTCGTCACCTCGAAGATCGTCTCCAAGGCGGAGGGCCGGATCGTCGAGGCGGCGGACCGGGAGGCGGCGATCGACGCCGAGACGGTACGGGTGGTGGCGCGCCGCGGCACGCTGCGGATCGTCGAGAACCGGCAGGGGCTCGTCATGGCCGCTGCCGGGGTCGATGCCTCGAACACCCCTGCCGGGACGGTGCTGCTGCTGCCCGAGGACCCCGACGCGTCGGCCCGGACGATCCGGGACGGACTGCGGGACACGCTCGGCGTCGAGGTCGGGGTCGTCGTCACGGACACCTTCGGGCGGCCGTGGCGCAACGGACTGACCGATGTCGCGATCGGGGCGGCCGGGGTGCGGGTGCTGGACGATCTGCGGGGCGGGACGGACGCGTACGGCAACCCGCTGAGCGCGACCGTCGTCGCCACCGCCGATGAGCTGGCCTCGGCCGGTGATCTGGTCAAGGGCAAGGCCGAGGGGCTGCCGGTCGCGGTGGTGCGCGGACTTTCGCATGCCGTGGACATGGGGGCCGGGGCGGAGGTGTCCGGGCGCGGTGCCGATGCCGGTGGCGTCGAGCCGGGGGCTCGGGCGCTGGTGCGGGTCGCGGCCGATGACATGTTCCGGCTCGGGACGTCCGAGGCGGTACGGGAAGCGGTGACCCTGAGACGTACGGTGCGGGAGTTCACGGACGAGCCGGTGGACCCGGGGGCGGTACGCCGCGCCGTGGCCGCGGCGGTGACGGCTCCGGCGCCGCATCACACGACACCGTGGCGGTTCGTACTCCTGGAGTCCGAGGAGTCGCGGACGCGGCTGCTCGACGCGATGCGGGATGCGTGGATCGCGGACCTGCGGCGTGACGGCAAGAGCGAGGAGTCGATCGCCAAGCGGGTGCGGCGGGGCGACGTGCTGCGCCGGGCGCCGTATCTGGCCGTGCCGTGCATGGTGATGGACGGCTCCCACACGTACGGGGACGCGCGGCGGGATGCCGCGGAGCGCGAGATGTTCGTGGTCGCGGCGGGGGCGGGCGTCCAGAACTTCCTGGTGGCGCTGGCCGGTGAGCAGCTCGGGTCGGCGTGGGTCTCGTCGACGATGTTCTGCCGGGATGTGGTGCGTGAGGTGCTGGATCTACCGGCGGAGTGGGATCCGTTGGGAGCGGTCGCCGTGGGGCGGGCTGCGGGGATGCCGCGGGAGCGCGGGGAGCGGGATGTGGCGGCATTTGTCGCGGTGCGGTGAGGGGCGCGGGGTGGGCTTACTCCCCGACCCGCCCCTTCCCGAAACCGGGGGCGGCCCCGGGACCCGGTTTCGCGACCTTCGGACGCGTTGTGTCCTCAATCGCCGGGCGGGCTTGATTTTGCCGGCTGTGCTTGAGGCCGCGGGCCTACAGGCGTGCGATGTCGCCCCGTGTCATGCGGGGGGCTCGGCGCGGTGGGGTGTGGCCCGAGAGCAGGATCAGGCGGGTGGCCCGATGGCGTTGGCCCTCGTAGGGGGCGAGCAGGTTCAGCATTTCCTCGTCGTCGGCGTTCCTGTTGCCTGCCAGGGCGTGGCCGATGATGCCGGGGAGGTGGAGGTCGCCCACCGTGACCGCGTCGGCGGCGCCATTGGCTCGTTGGAGCGTTTCGGCGGAGGTCCAGGGGCCGATGCCGGGGATCAGTTCGAGCCGGGCGGTGGCCTCCGGGAGGGGCATCGTGGCCGCTTCCTCCAGCCGTCGGGCCACGCGTACCGCGCGCAGGATCGTTGCCGATCGTTTGGCGTCGACGCCCGCGCGGTGCCATTCCCAGGACGGGATCAGCGACCAGGTGCGCGGGTCCGGCATCACGTGCAGACCGTGCGTGGTGAACAGGGTGGCCGCAGGGCCGGGGGCCGGGGTGCCGTAGGTCCGGACCAGAAGGCGCCAGGCGCGGTAGGCCTCGTCGGTGGTGACCTTCTGTTCCAGGATCGACGGGATCAGCGACTCCAGCACCAGACCGGTGCGCAGCAGCCGCAGTCCGGGACGGCGGTGCTGGGCCACGGCGACCAGACGGTGGCGCGGACGGAACTCCTCCGGTTCGTCCTCCGCACCGAGCAGGGTCGGGAGCTGGTCCAGGAGCCATGAGGCGCCGGGACCCCAGGCCGTCGCCCCGATCCGGCCGCCCCGGTCGGTGAGGTGGAGCGTGCCGGGGCCGGCCGGGGTGCGGGTGGCCCGCCAGACCGAGCCGTCCCGGTCGATACGGAACGTCGGATCGGCGGGACCGCGGCGCAGCGGGGCGAGGACGAGGCGCAGGTCGAGCGGGCCGGGTGGGGTCCACTCCCGGGTCAGTGCCTCGGGTACCTGCTGTGCCTCCGGTGCCCCGGGTTCCTGCTGTGCCTCCGGTGCCTGCGGCGCCTCGTCCGCTGCGGCCTGGCGCGGGACGGACCTGCTCGGGGCACTGCGGGGGGCGAATCGTCCTGCCACGGGTGAGGTCCTCGGTCGTCGGGGATACCTATCGAGCGTACGCGCCGCGGGGGCCCGTCATTCGTCCGACGAGAAACGCACGGACGCGTCGGGCAGAGTCGCCCCGCACCAGATGCGGACACCGTCGCGCAGTTCGTTGTCGGCGCCGACCTGTGCGCCGTCGCCGACGACCGCGCCCGCCAGCACGGTACGGCTGCCTATCCTGGCACCGGCTCCGACCAGGGAGTCCGTGATCACGGCGCCGGGTTCGACGACCGCGCCGGCCAGCACCGCGGAGCCGTCGATCCGCGCGCCCGCGCCGATCAGGGCGCCTTCGCCGATGACCGTACCGCCGCTGAGTTTGGCGTCGGCTGCGACGGACGCCGTCGGCAGGACGAGCCGGTCGCCGCACCGCCCGGGGACGGCCGGGGACGGGGCGCGGCCGAGGACCAGGTCGGCGGAGCCGCGCACGAACGCCTGCGGGGTGCCGAGGTCCAGCCAGTACGTGGAGTCGACCATGCCCTGGAGATGCGCACCGGAGGCGAGCAGTCCGGGGAAGGTCTCGCGCTCCACGGAGACCGGGCGGTCGGCCGGGATGGTGTCGATGACCGACCGGCGGAAGATGTACGCCCCCGCGTTGATCTGGTCGGTGACGATCTCTTCGGGCGTCTGCGGCTTCTCCAGGAACGCGGTGACCCTGCCGGTGTCGTCCGTCGGTACGAGACCGAAGGCGCGCGGGTCCTCGACCCGGGTGAGGTGGAGCGAGACGTCCGCTCCGGACGTGGCGTGCGAGGTGACCAGCGCCCGGATGTCGAGGCCGGTGAGGATGTCGCCGTTGAAGATGAGGACGGGTTCGTCCGATCCGGAGACCAGACGGGACGCCACATTACGGATGGCTCCGCCCGTCCCGAGCGGTTCGCGTTCGGTGACGTACTCGATGTGGAGGCCGAGTGACGAACCGTCGCCGAAGTGCGGCTCGAAGACCTCTGCCAGGTACGACGTGGCGAGGACGATGTGCTCGACCCCGGCGGCCCTCGCCCGCGCCAGCTGGTGCGTCAGGAACGGGACGCCGGCCGCCGGAACCATCGGCTTCGGAGTGTGCACCGTGAGCGGGCGCAGTCGGGTGCCTTTGCCACCGACCAGGAGAATCGCTTCTTTTGCCTCTGTCACAGCACTGTCTCTGCTTCCTGCTGGGGCCGGGCCTGGTTTCGGCTGGCCAGTGTAAGCAGACCGGTCGGATCTCCCCGGTCGGCGGCCCGGCCGGCGGTCCGGCGCCCCCGCCGGAGCCGCACGGGCCGTCAGCGGCCTTGCAGGCGGGCGGAGCTGGTCCGGGCCGAGCCGAGCTTCTTGTAGAGACGGGTTCCTGGACATTCGGTTACGAAGCCGTCCCGATGTCCGGAGATGACGTTGAGTTTGACCTTTGTTCCCTTCTTGAACCGGTTTCCGCCGCCCGACACGAGGGTGGTCCTGGAGCTCGGGTCGGCACCGAACAGGCCGAGTTTCCAGGCGGTGAGCTTCGCGACGGCGTTCACCGCGGCGGCGGGCGGGTCGGACGTGGTGAAGGTACCGAGCACGGCAATGCCCATGCTGTCGGTGTTGAAACCGAGAGTGTGCGCCCCCTGGACCGCCTTCGTCACGCCCCCGGCACGTCCTTCGTAGATGTTTCCGCACTTGTCGACGGCGAAGTTGTAGCCGATGTCGCGCCAGCCACTGCTCTTGACGTGGTAGCGGTAGATACCGCGAAGGACCGACGGCGACTGGGAGCACGTGTACTTGTTGCCCGTGGCGCTGTGGTGGATGAAAGCGGCCTTGACGCTCTTCGTGTACGCGAAGGCGCTCTCGCGGAGCTTCTCGTCGGCTCCCCAGCCCTTGCGGGTGATGATGGTCGGGCGGGGTCCGATATACGGCTTGCTGCCCGGCGCGACCCCGGCCTCGGCCTCGCTCTCCGCCTCGGTCCGCGCCTTGCTCAGTGCGGGCAGGACGGAGCCTTGGCCGGACGCCTGGAGGGAAGCCCGGACGGATCCCTGAAGGGATGCCTGGAGCGATGTGGCCAGGCGGCCGCCGCTGCCGGACGCGAGGCCCGCGAACTCGGCACCCGAGGCCTCGAAATCGCCTTCGCCGGTGCCGGCCACCGGCGACTGCTGCGGGTCCTCGCCGGGGTCGACGAGTTCGAGCCGCAGGCCTTCGGGCAGCGGTACGCGGGCGGTGGCCCGGTCATGGGCGTCGGGCGTCTCCGGGATGACCCGGACCTCGACGCCGTCGCAGTTGCCGACCCAGAGCGGGGCGGTGGAGCCACGGACGGTCCCGGAGTCGCGCTCGGCGCTCCCGGGGTCGGCGGCGTGCTCGGCGTTGTGGGTCTCCAGGTCCTGCCAGTCGGACCAGTGACCGGAGCCGACGGCGCGGGTGCGGACCTCGACGGCGCCGTGGAGTTCGACGTCGGCGTCGTCCCAGACGACGCCGACCAGTGAGAAGGGGTGGACGTCGCGTCGAGGCAGACCTTGTACGGCGTTGGCCTCGGCGGTCCCGCTGGGGGCGTCGGTCCCCCGCGTGGACGCGGCGGGCAGTGGCGACAGCGGCAGGGACTGCGTCGACCCGGGAACTTCGGCGGGATCGGCGGCCTCGGTCGCTGCGGTGGCGGAGGTGTCGGGGGCCGCGCCCGCGGGCGCGGCGTTCGGCAGCACGAGGGCTGCCGAACAGGTGACACCAATGGCAGATGTAATGAAGGCACGCATACGGACGATATTGACCACAACGCGACAACGACGGCTACCGGGGTATCTCCGGACAATTGACGGGCCGTCTGCCGAACCGGTGTACCCGATGCCTGCGGCGTCCGGCCCCGCCCGGCACCGCCGCGTACCCTTGCGCGGATGAACGCCAGCGACCGCACCCCTGCCGACCTGCTGCGTTCCGCGCTCGCCGCGGACCCGGCCCGCCCCATGGTCACTTTCTACGACGACGCCACCGGAGAACGGGTCGAACTGTCGGTGGCCACCTTCGCCAATTGGGTGGCCAAGACCGCCAACCTGCTGCAGGGCGACCTGGCCGCGGAACCCGGCGACCGGCTCGCCCTCCTGCTGCCCGCGCACTGGCAGTCCGCGGTCTGGCTGCTCGCCTGCTCCTCGGTCGGCGTCGTCGCCGATGTGCAGGGGGACCCCGCCGCCGCCGACCTCGTCGTCACCGGCCCGGACACACTGGACGCCGCTCGCGCCTGCCGCGGCGAGCGGATCGCTCTGGCCCTGCGTCCGCTGGGCGGCCGGTTCCCGCAGCCGCCCGAAGGTTTCGCGGACTACGCGGTGGAGGTGCCGAGCCAGGGCGACCGGTTCGCGCCGTACGCGCCGGTGGACCCGGACGCGCCCGCGCTGACCGTCGGCGGACTCGGGCTGACGGCTGCGCAACTGGTCGCACGCGCCCGCGAGGACGCCGTGGAGCTGGGACTGACGCCCGGATCGCGGCTGCTGACGGGGCGCACGTACGACAGCTGGGACGGGCTCAGCGCCGGGCTCTTCGCCCCGCTGGCCGCCGGCGGCTCCGTGGTCCTGTGCCGGCATCTGGGGCAGCTGGACGAGGACGGACTCGCCAAGCGCGTCGAGAGTGAGCGGGTCACCAACACCGCGGTGTGACAAGCCCCCTGACGGCCACTCGTCCGGCCCACAGCGGGCCGAGCCCTCGGGCCTGCGCATCAACTCCGGTACATCATCGGCGGTACAGACCACTCAGGCCCTGGGGTCTTCCGTCTTGATCGGGCCGGGCCCCGCGAGCCCGGCCCGATCAAGACGGATCCCTGGGCACAACCAAGCGTGAGGTTCAGCCGTCTACTCCTGCGACCGGCGGCCCAGCGCGCCGCCGAACGTGAAGGATGGACGCAGACGTGACCGAAAGCGCCGGCACGCCGGCCGACCCCGACCGCTCGGCCGCGGACCAGGACGGGCACAACGACGAGTCGCAGGGCAGGGACGAGTCTCAGGGCGAGGGCAGGACTCGGGGCGACGGCAGGTCTCAGGACGGGCCGGAAGGCGAAGACCGCCCTGAGGAACCACTCGACTCGGACGTCCCGGCCAAGCGCAGGCACCGCTGGCTGCGTTGGGCGGCGCTCGCCGCGTCACTCTTCGTCCTGGTCGCCGCGGGCGGCGGCTGGTGGCTGTACAGGAAGCTCGACGGCAACATCAGGACCGACACGTCCGCGGCCGCCGAACTGCGGGTGTACGAAAAAGAACGTCCCGTGTCCGTCGTGCACGACGCGGAGAACATCCTGCTCATCGGTTCCGACAGCCGCACCGGCGACAACCGTAAGTACGGCCGCTCCTACGGCAGCAGCCAGCGCTCCGACACCACGATCCTGCTGCACCTCGCCGCGGACCGGAAGAGCGCCACAGCCATGTCCATCCCGCGCGACCTGATGACGGAAATCCCCAGCTGCCACCAAGCGGACGGAAAGCCCACCAGGAAACAATTCGCCCAATTCAACTGGGCCTTCCAATTCGGTGGCACCGCCTGCACGATCCGCACGGTCGAGCGGATGACGGGCATTCGCGTCGACCACCACATGGTCGTGGACTTCAACGGCTTCAAGGACATGGTCGACGCGGTGCACGGCGTCGAGATCTGCCTCAAGGAGCCGATCGACGACTCGGACGCGCACCTGAAGCTCCGCGCGGGCCGCCAGAAGCTCGACGGCGAGGAGGCGCTGGGGTACGTACGGGCCCGCAAGTCCATCGGCAACGGCAGCGACACCGACCGGATGGAACGCCAGCAGCGATTCCTCGGGGCACTGGTGAACAAGATGCAGAGCAACGGCGTCCTGCTCAACCCGACCCGCCTCTATCCGGTGCTGGACGCGGCCACCAAGTCACTGACCACCGACCCGGGCCTGGACAGCCTCAAGGACCTGTACGAGCTGGTGCGCGGCATGCGCAACGTACCGACCGAAAAGGTGCAATTCCTGACAGTTCCGCGCCAACCCTATGCCGCCGACACGAACCGGGACGAACTTGTCCAACCAGAGGCCAACAAGCTCTTCAAGCGGCTGCGCGAGGACACCCCTGTCGCAGTGGTCCCGGCGGATGAACTGAAACGCAAAAAGCGCGGGAATTCGGACAGCTCGGACTCCACCAGTCCGACACCCACACCCACCTATTCGGGCAGCAATGCGGCCACCGACCTGTGCGAGCGGTAAAGCAATTCCCAAGTAGGTATCGACAATCGGAGCGTAATGAGCAGTATGACCGGTTGTAAGGGCCGTGGAATGTGTCACGCCCGTCGCTTCACAGCGAACCGGGCGGATAGTGTGACGCGATCCGGTGCTTCCGACCATCAGGTCGCGCACTGCTGGAGCGAAAGATCGAGCGCCTCTCGGGGGGAAGGCGCCTCGCGTGGCACCGACGGAGGACTCAAACAACCGTGGATGCGCAAGGCCGTGGGCGGGCGGACGAAATCGACCCCGCAGACCAGTGGGTCCTCAACCCGCAGACCGGCGATTACGAATTGCGACTGCCCCAATCCGGAGGGGATTCATACCGCACGCCGAATGCGCCGGGTCCGCGTGGTTCCGGGCGCAGAGGCACGGCGCGCGAGGGCGACGGCGAGCGCAGAAGCGCGGTTCGCGACGGTGCCGGCGAGCGCAGAAGCGGTGGACGGAACGGTGAGGGCCGGGGGCCGGTGCCCGAGCAGCGTGGTCGCCGTGCCAATGGCCCGCGCGGCCAGGAGGGTCCCGGTCCCGACTCCGCGGGCCGGCGCAAGCGCAGGCAGCCGAAGGCCCGCCGCAAGAAGGCGCTGCTCTGGACGGGTGGCGTGATGGCCTTCGTACTGGTCGGCCTTTCGGTGGGCGGGTACGCGCTGTACCAGCACTTCAATGGCAATCTGAACACCGTCGACGTCGGCGACGCCGGAAACAAGGACGTCATCACCGCCAACGCGCCCCTCAACATATTGATCATCGGCACGGACAAGCGCACCGGCAAGGGCAACGAGGGCTACGGCGACAAGGGCAGCACCGGCCATGCCGACACCAACATCCTGTTCCATGTCTCCAAGGACCGGACCAACGCCACGGCGCTGAGCATCCCGCGTGACCTGATCACCGACATCCCGGACTGCACCACCAAGCAGCCGGACGGTTCGGAGAAGGTCATCCAGGGGACGCAGAACATCCGCTTCAACGTCAGCCTCGGCCAGGAGGGGCGGGACCCGGGCTGCACCATGGAGACGGTCAAGGAGATCACTGGCCTGAAGGTCGACCACTTCATGATGGTCGACTTCAACGCGGTGAAGGAGCTGACCACGGCGGTCGGCGGCGTCAAGGTCTGTCTGGCGCATCCGGTCAAGGACTCCAAGTCCCACCTCGACCTCCCGCAGGGCGAGAGCAGGATCCAGGGCGAGGACGCGCTGGCGTTCGTGCGGACCCGGCACAGCTTCGGCAATCAGAGCGACCTGGACCGGATCAAGGTCCAGCAGCAATTCATCGGCTCGATGATCCGGCAGATGAAGTCGGACGACACGCTGACCAGTCCGACGAAGCTGTACAGCCTGGCGGATGCGGCGACCAAGGCGCTGACGGTCGACAAAGGCATCGGCTCGATAAAGAAGCTGACCTCGCTCGCCAAGGAGCTCGGCAAGATCGATACGAAGAACATCACCTTCGTGACGGCCCCGGTGATAGACAACCCGGCCGAGAAGGTCCACGCGACGGTGGTGCTCAACAAGGCCAAGTCCGACCCGCTGTTCCAGATGATGCGCGACGACACCTCGCTGACCGAGGTGAAGAAGCAGAAGAAGGCCGCCAAGAGCAAGCAGGACGCGCTGCTCAAGGGCACCAAGGCCGCTGCCGCCGACGTACGGGTCGATGTCCTCAACGGCGGCGACCGGGCGGGCGCCGCCCAGGAGACGGTCACCTGGCTGCAGAACGAGCAAGGCGTTCTCAAGTCGACGAACAAGGCCAACGCCCCGGAGAAGATCTCCAAGACGACGCTCGAGTACGCACCGAACCAGGCCGACCAGGCCCGTGCCCTCGCCGCCATGATGGGGCTGCCCGGCTCGGCCCTGAAGAAGGGCACCACGGACGCCGAGGGGCTCCAGGCGATGGTCCTGACCCTGGGTGCGGACTTCAAGGGCGCAGGTGTGCCCGTCACCGGACCGGCAAAGGTGCCGGACGACATACCGCTGGCAAACGCCGGCAAGGCAGAGTGCGCCAAGTGACACGGGGTCACTGCGCCATTCCAAGAGTCTGAGCAGCAGGGGGGACCCGGTGGGACGGAGCAGCACACCTGGGGAGGGAACGCGACCACGCGTCCGGCATGCCGGACAACTCGGCTGGGACGACGGCCTGTACGACGACGGCCCGTCCGCCGGCTCCGACGACGGGCACGACAGCGGACGGGACGGCCGGCGGAACAGCGGCGGCGCCGCGGACCGGGACCGCCCGGGCCGCGGCGGGCGCCGCCGCGGGCAGTCGCACCGGCACGGCCGACGCGGGAAGCGCCGCATACTGCGCTGGATCGCGTGGGTTCTCGCTGTGGTCATACTCGGCGGCGCCGGCGCCGGATACCTCTACTACCAGCACCTCAACGGGAACCTGAAGAAGGCGGACCTGACGCTCGGCGACAAGAAGATGACCGAGCACAAGGCCAACGCCGCCGGTCAGACCCCGCTGAACATCCTGCTCATCGGTTCGGACGCACGGGACTCCAAAAAGAACCAGAAGCTCGGCGGGGCCAAGGACACATTCGGGGCGCCGCCCCTCGCCGATGTACAGATGCTGCTCCATCTCTCCGCCGACCGAAGCAACATGTCGGTGATCAGCATGCCGCGCGACACGCTGCTGAAGATCCCGAACTGCACCGATCCGAAGACGGGGCACGTCTACCCGGCCACCACGGGTCTGGCAATGACCAACGAGACGCTCGGCCGTGGCGGCCCCGGGTGCACCGTGGCCGCCTGGTACGAGCTCACCGGCATCACCATCGACCATTTCATGATGATCGACTTCTCCGGCGTGGTCTCGATGGCCGACGCGATCGGCGGCGTCCCGGTCTGTGTCAAGGGAAACGTCTACTCCCACACGAGGGACGGCAAGGGCTCCGGGCTGAAGCTGAAGGAGGGCACCACCAAGGTCAAAGGCGAGCAGGCCCTCCAGTGGCTGCGGACTCGCTACGGCTTCGGGGACGGCACCGACCTCGGCCGTACGCACGCCCAGCACATGTACATGAACTCGATGGTCCGTGAGCTGCGCAAGGGGACCAAGCTCACCGACCCCAGCAAGCTGACCGGCCTCGCCGAGGCGGCGACCTCCGCGCTGACCGTCGACAAGGGCATCGACACGGTCAAAAAGCTGTACGACCTCGCGGGCGAGCTCAAGAAGGTCCCCACCAAGCGCATCACGATGACGACGATGCCGAACGTCTACGGAACGGGTGCGAACAGCAGCCGTGTGCTCCCCAAGCCCGTCGACGCCGCCCAGCTGTTCCAGATGGTCCGCGACGACATCCCGCTCGACGGCAAGGCGTCCAAGCGCAAGGCTCCGGCCGCCAAGGAGCCCACGGCCCCCGTCGCCGAGATTCCGGTCAGTATCCGCAACGGGACCCGTACCGACACCGAGTACCCGGTCGAGGGCCGCGCCTCGGCGGTCAAGAAGCTGCTGGCCGGGGAGGGTTTCACCCAGGCCACGGTCGACGTTCAGAACACGGACGCGGCGGCGCGGACCGGGGTGCTCTTCCCGAGCGAGGACGTGGAGGGCAACGCCCAGGCCGTCGCCAAGGCGCTCGGCATCCCGCTGACGGCGGTGAAGAAGTCGACCGCCGTCTCGGGCATCACGCTGACCGTGGGGGCCGACTGGCGCGAGAGCGGGCCCTATCCCGCCCCCAGCGCCGAGGAGAAGACCCCGAAGAGCGCACGGGCCCTGAACGGCGACGACGAGACGGCCTGCATGGACGTCCAGCCGGGCTTCGGCTGGTAGCTCCGAACCGGGCACAACGCACTGTGGGGGCCTTCCGGCACATCGGAGGGCCCTCACGGTGTCGACACCTACACGGTGACGGCCGGGCGTCGGCCGGCCATGGCCCTCTCACCGGTGCAGGGAGACCTGGCGGCGTAACCCGACGACCGGGGACGCGCCCCCGCTGACCGCGGGCGCCTCCGTGGGACTGTGCCGGAATCCGGGACAGCTGGACGAGGACGGGCTCGCCAAGCGCATCGAAAGTGAGCGGGTCACCAACACCGCAGACCCGCCCCCGTACACGCACGGGATCCCTGGCCACAGGACACTCATGTGCCCCAACTCATGCCGTACGAGGGCGACTTACCCGACCACAGCGCGTGACTCACCTCACTCGACGGCCAATTGCCGGTAGCGATCACCGCCTGTAGCTTCAACGAGCCTTATTCGCTGCCGACTTGGAGCCCACCCATGAACCTTGGCAAGAAGGTCGCCTCAACTCTTGGCGCCCTCACCGCGATAGCCGGCCTCTCTCTCGTCAACGCCCCCTCCGCCGCCGCCAGCACTCCCTCCGGCTGCAGCAGCGTGTCCCAGATCGGGAGCACTCGCGTGATTCAGGTCGGCGGAATAGACGCCGCCTCGGTCAAGCAGTACTACGGCTGCGGATACAACTACGCCTACATCTATGTGTGGCAGCAGTTTCGGGACACGCACACGAACTGGGACCTGTACATCCGCATCGTCAATGAGTCCGACTCCGGCAACGACTACGGCGCGGCCCAGCTGACCAACACGACGCGATCCGAGCTCTGGGGAACCCCCGCCAACACCGCGGCCTACTGCACGCACGCCACGGGTTACCTGAACAGCACCGGCGGATCGACCTCCACGGTCTGCTGAGAGAAACAGCCCGTCGTCCTCAACTGCTGCACCTGCCGGTCACCCACGACTCCAACCCACCGCATCCCTGAATACACGTCAAAACGCCATTCCGGCAGTTGGCATGCACGCGGCAACAGATCGGCTCGAGGTCGCAGTGATCACATCGTCCCGACTATCGCACAGGAGTCTCCATGCGTCTTCGTACGCGTAACTTCGCTCGCGCCGGTGTCGTGGCGGGCTCGCTGGGCCTCGCGCTGATCGCGGGTACCAGCGGTGCCCAGGCGTACACGTACGACGGTACGGACCCGTCCTCGACCGGCTGCTCCGCCGACGGTCGGACGATCCACTCGGCCACCGTCCAGAATGCCTACGGGTCCACGTTCGGCACCATCGAGCTGCGCTACAGCGTGAACTGCCACACCGCGTGGGCGCGATTGACGCTCAGCCACACGCAGGGCGCCTGCGACACCGCCTCAGCAGGCTACGCGTGCGCCCGGGCGTACATCATCCGCAACAACGACGGCCGTCAGTACAGCTGCAAGATCTCGCCCGGTCAGACCCAGTGCTACACGCCGCAGGTATACGACAAGGACCCGCTGACGTCGTACACGCAGTCGTACGTCGACGGCGTCACCGGAGAGGCCCGCACGCGCACCGCCTCCTACTGATGCCTGACGCCGCCGGCTGAGGCCTGACACTTGGTTGGAGCCCTGACCAAATACCTCGGGGCTCCACCCAGTGAACGTGTGTATCGGCTCAGGCCCGGCCGGAGACCTGCACCGCGGGACGGCGGCCGGCCATGACCTTCTTCGCCAGCGAGCGCGGGCTGGTCAGGAAGCCGTAGCCCCAGGACATGTGCATGGTGGCCAGCGCCACCGGGATCTGGGCCCGTGCCTTCAGCGGCAGGCCCTTGCCCGCCGGGAGGGACCCGGCGACTATGGCCGCGGCGTAACCGGCCGGGATGACGAAGGCCCACGGGGTAACGGCCGCACCGACGACGATGCCCACCGCGATCGCGCAGACGGCGGTCGGCGGGGCCAGGTAACGCAGGTTGATCGAGCCGGCGTGGTAGCGGGCGACGACGTGGCGCCAGCGGCCGTAGTCCTTGTACTGCTTGGCGAGGGCCTTCACCGAGGAACGCGGCCGGTACTGCACCTTCAGCTCGGGCGAGAACCAGATCAGCCCGCCCGCCTCGCGGATCCGGAAGTTCAGCTCCCAGTCCTGGGCGCGGATGAACTCCACGTTGTAACCGTCCGCCTTCTCCAGTGCCTCGCGGCGGAAGACCCCCAGGTAGACGGTCTCGGCCGGGCCCGCCTGGCCGCCGGTGTGGAAAGCCGCGTTGCCGACGCCGATCCTCGACGTCATGGCCGCGGCGACGGCGTCCTCCCAGGCGTTCTCGCCCTCGGCGTGCATGATGCCGCCGACGTTCTGCGCGCCGGTCTCCTCCAGGAGGCGGACGGCGGTCGCGATGTAGTTCGGCGAGAGCATGCCGTGGCCGTCGACCCGCACCACGATGGGGTGTGAGGAGGCCTTTATCGCGGCGTTGAGCGCTGCCGGGGTGCGGCCGGTCGGGTTCGGCACCGTGTGCACCCGGGAGTCCTCGCGTACGAGCTCGGCGGCGATCTCGTCCGTACGGTCCGTGGACGGGCCGAGCGCGATCACGACCTCCATCTCACCGGCGTACTCCTGCTCGAGGATGTGCCGGACGGAGTTCCTGAGATGGCGTTCCTCATTGAGCACCGGCATGATCACGGAGACGGCGGGGTACTGCGCGGCAGACATGTGGTCCTCGGGGGGTCCTCGGGGGCGCCGGGGGTTCGCACCCCAGGAGGCGGCGTTATTCGGCCGCCACGTTACCGCGAATGAGGGACACGGGCGCGCGCCACCGGGTGGCTTCCCGGAGTGGTGATCGTATGGACCTACTGTGCGAACGGTCCCCCATGCACCGCGGAGGTCCCCCCGTGCCCACACCGCACAGCTCCCCCCGTCCGCCGCGCCGCCACGCCACTCCCCCGCAGCGCAGGTCGAGAAAACAGGACGAGCGGCCCCGCTGGGGTATGCGGGTGGCGACCAGTCTGTCCGTGCTGGTGCTCGGGGCAGGCGGGATCGGTCATGCGGTCGTGACCAGCCTGGAGACCGGGATCGACCGGGTCGACGCGTTCAAGGACATGAAGAACCGGCCGCGGGCCGGCAACGGTATGAACCTGCTGCTCGTCGGCACCGACGGTCGCGACAAGGTCAGCCGGGAGGAGAAGCGGAAGTACCGGCTGGGCGGTGCGCCCTGCCACTGCACCGACACGATCATGCTGGTGCACCTGTCGGCGGACAAGGAACGCGCGACCATCGTCTCGCTGCCGCGTGACAGCTACACCGAGCTCCCCGAGCACCGGGACCCGGCCACCGGCGTCGAGCACGCCGCCCATCCGGTGAAGCTGAACGCCGCCTACGCGGAGGGCGGGCCGAGTCTGACCGTACGGACGGTCGAGCGCATGACCGGTGTCAAGGTCGACCACTACCTGGAGGTCGACTTCACCAGCTTCATGAAGACGGTGGACACCCTCGGCGGGGTGCAGATCTGCACGGCGCGGCCGATGAAGGACTCGTACACCGGTCTCGATCTCGCCGCGGGCACCCATTGGCTGGACGGCGAGCAGGCGCTCCGGTACGTGCGCTCACGCCATATCGACGCCGCCGCCGACCTGGGCCGGATGCAGCGCCAGCAGAGGTTCCTCGCGTCGCTGATCAAGCGGGCGACCAGCAGCGGTGTGCTGATGAACCCGGTGAAGTTCCGGGACGTCGCGTCGACGATGCTCGGTTCGGTCCGGGCGGATCGGGGGTTCGGCACCGACCAGCTGCTGGACCTCGGCCAGGCGATGCGCGGCTTCACCCCGGCGTCGTCCGAGTTCGCCTCCGTACCGATCAGCGATCCCTCCTTCCCGGTCAAGGGCATCGGCTCGACGGTCAAATGGGACCCGGCGAAGTCGAAGAGGCTCTTCGAGGCGCTGCGCGACGACAAGCCGCTGGCTTCGAAGCGGCCGAAGACGCCGGTGGCGAAGCCGGTCGATGTCGCACCGGGTGAGATCCGGGTCCAGGTCTACAACGGGACCGTGCAGGACGGGCTCGGCAGGAAGGTCGACGACGCACTGCGCGCCACCGGCTTCGTTACGACACGGGCCCCGCTCAACGCGGAGCCGCGCAGCCTGAAGCACACGCTGGTCGAGTACGACCCGCGGTGGGACCGGTCGGCGAAGTCGCTGGCGGCAGCGCTGCCGGGGGCCGAGCTGCGGGCGGTCACGGGGCAGGGCAAGACGATGAAGGTGACCGCGGGCGAGAACTTCGGCAGGGTGGAGCGGGTGCAGGCCGAGGCGAGGCACCGGGGCGAGTTCGGCACGATCACGGGCGACCAGGTGGTGTGCCCGTAGGGAGCGGTGCCGTACGGGGCGGGGGACGGCGGCCGCCGGGGCGCCCGTCCCGCCGGACCCGGGGCCTGCCGTCAGTCGACGTCGATGCCGTCCGCGATGCGCTTCTCGCGCAGTTCCTTGATCGCGCGGCGCCGCGCGAGACGGTGCGTACGCCGGATCTGCGCCTCCTGGTAGCGCCGCTTGTCGCGCTCCGTCTCCGGGATCACAGGAGGTACGGGGCGCGGCCTGCCGTCCCCGTCGACCGCCGCGAACACCAGATACGCGCTGCCGACCTGCTGGGCGGGGGTCGATTCGTTCCACCGTTCGGCCATGACCCGGACGCCGACCTCCATCGAGGAGCGGCCGGTCCAGTTCACCTGCGCGCGGACGTGAACAAGGTCACCGACACGGACCGGCTCCAGGAAGACCATCTCGTCCATCGAGGCCGTCACCGCGGGGCCGCCGGAGTGCCGGCCGGCCACGGCGCCCGCCGCGTCGTCGACGAGTTTCATGATCACGCCACCGTGCACAGTGCCCAGCAGGTTGGTGTCACTGCCGGTCATGATGTGGCTGAGGGTGGTCCGGGACGCCGCGGTCGGCTTGCCCGGAATATCGCCCTCCGGGCGCGGGGCCTGATCTGTCATGCCGTCCACCTTATTGCGGGGGCCCTGCGCCGCGGACATTGCATCAGCTTGGCAACAGCCGAGGCCCGATATCTCACACCCCCTGTAATACCGACAGGTCCGGCCTGCACACTGGTCCGCATGAGCGACAGGCCCGGTGGATGGACCGACGACAACCGCGACGACCGCTACGGACGGGGCAGTGACAGCGCCCAGCCCGAGGGTGCCCGTGTGATGCCGCACGTCCAGCGGCACCCCGCACCGCCGCCGCAGCGCCCGGCGCCACCGCGGCAGTACCCGGCGCCGCCGCAACAGCGCCGTCCGGAGCCGCCGCGGTACTCCGACGGCTATGACGACAACGCCGGGTACGACAACGGTTACGGCGCCGGTCAGGTCTACGGCGGCGGCAACGGCGGCGGCCGGGGTTACGGCGGCGGTGACGGCGGTTACGTCCGGGGCCGGCCCGCGCCGGACTGGCGCCGTCGAATAAAGATAGGCGCACTGACCCTCGTGGTCGTGGTGCTGGCCGTCTCCATCGGCACGTACTTCTGGGCCGACTCCAAGCTGAAGCGCGAGGTCGACCTCTCCAAGGTGATCGAGCGTCCCGGCGAGGGCGACGGCACCAACTATCTGATCGTCGGTTCCGACAGCCGCGCGGGCATGTCGACCGAGGACAAGAAGAGGCTCCACACCGGCTCCGCCGAGGGCAAGCGGACCGACTCGATGATGATCCTGCACGACGGATCGAACGGCCCGACACTGATCTCCCTGCCGCGTGACTCGAACGTGGAGATCCCCTCGTACAAGGGCTCCGACTCGGGCAAGCTCTACCCGGGCCGCGGCCGCTTCACCAAGCTGAACGCCGCCTACGCGGAGGACGGCCCCGAGCTGCTGGTCCGTACCGTCGAGTTCAACACCGGATTGCACATCGACCACTACGTCGAGATCGGCTTCGGCGGCTTCGCCAAGATCGTGGACGCGATCGGCGGGGTGGAACTCGACATCCCCAAGGCATTCAAGGACAAGAACTCCGGCGCCGACTTCCAGGCCGGCAAGCAGACGCTGAACGGCGAGCAGTCACTCGCCTTCGTGCGGACCCGGTACGCCTTCGCGGGCAGCGACCTGGACCGTACGAAGAACCAGCAGAAGTTCCTTGCGGCGCTGGCGAGCCAGACCGCGACGCCGTCCACGATCCTCAACCCGTTCAAGCTGTACCCGACGATGGGCGCCGGCCTCGACACCCTCATCGTCGACAAGGACATGTCGCTGTGGGACCTGGGCAACATGTTCTTCGCGATGAAGGGCGTCACCGGCGGTGACGGCAAGTCGATGAACATGCCGATCTCGGGCAGCACCGGCGGGAACCTGGTCTGGGACAAGGCCAAGGTCAAGCAGCTGGTGCAGCAGCTCAACGACGACGAGAAGGTCACCGTCTCCAGTAACTGACGGCAGACAGGAGCAGGGCCCGGACGGTTCGCCGACCGGGCCCTGCCGCACACCGCGGTCGTCACCGCACGTGTGACCGCGGCCCGGCCGCCGCTACACGCTCCCCCGAGCCAGCAGCGCCACATGCGGCAGAGCCAACTCGCCTTCCTTCTTGGCGAATTCGGCGCACAGCACGTCGTACTCCCGCTTGGCCGCGGCCACTCCCTCCGGCCCCCGGCTGTTGACCAGCTGCCCGATCGCGGCGACCCCGGAGGCGGGGCCGGCCCACCAGTCCTCCGCGCCTACGTGGTGATCCCAGGCAAGGGCCTCGGTCCGTACGTCTTCGAGGCCGACCGCGGACATCAGCGCACCCAGCCCTTCCCGGGTGCGCGGGAAGTCGTGCTCGGCATCGACCGTGGCCAGCCACTGCGGGCGGGTCAGCCCCGCTGCCTGCGCGGCCCGTCCCACCAGTGCCTGCCCGGCGGCGCCGGGCACCTGCCAAATAGTGACCGCGACCAGGCCGCCGGGACGGGTGATCCGGCGCAGCTCCTCGATGGCGGCCTCCGGACGGCCCACGTGGTTGAGCACGAAGTTCGCCACGACCGCATCGAACTCGCCGTCCCGGTAAGGAAGTTCGGGCAGTCGGCCGAGTCGGACACCGACTCCGGGCGCGGCCCGGCGGGTTGCCTCGACCATTCCGGGTTCGGCGTCCACCGCCCGTACGACCGCACCGCGCCCGACGGCCGCCAGCGTCACGCTGCCACTGCCGCACCCCACATCGAGCACCCGTGTCCCGGTACCGACCCCGGCCGCGTCCAGCAGCGCGGGCACGGGGTGAGCGCAGAGGCCCGCGAAGGTGCGCGCGTAGGCCTCGGCGCGGCCGTCCCAGATCCGCCGCTCACTAAGATCGAAGGCGGTCACCGCACACCCTCCACAGGTCCCTGCGGTTCGATCTCGTCCAGGTCCTCGTACAGCGCATCCAGAATCCGGCCCGTGGGCTCCCCCTCCGGGGACAGCTCCGCCAGGCACCAGCCGGGCAGTTGTTCCTCGACCTCGGGCGGAAGATCGCCGTCCGTCGGATCGGCCAGGCTGTAGAGCAGTCCGAACGCGGTCTCCTTCGCCACCTCGCGGGCTATCTCGCCCAGTTCACCGGGCGTCAGCCCGAGCCGCACCGCCCGCTCGACGGCGTCGCCCGCGAGGCCCTCCTTCCGGTACGCCTCGACCCAGTCGGGCGCCGTCGAGCTCCAGGCGTCGATGTCCTGCCAGACCTTGCGCAGGAACCGGTAGCGGGCGAGCTGCGGAAGGTTCTCCTCGACCTCCGAGTCGGCCCAGCCCGGTGCGTCGTCGGCCCCCAGCGCTTCGAAGAGGCCGGTGAGCTTGTCGATGTCGGTCATGGACAGGGAAGTTACGCCATCGCGAGCCACCGCTCCCACAGCGTTCACGAACCCTCTGTGCCGGGGAGACGCGATCGGCCCCCGGCAGGAAGCCGGGGGCCGGTCAATGGTCGCAACCCGTTCGGAACGGACGCCGAATCGTGAAGACCCGCCGGGGTTACGGCAGGTTCCTGGCCATGACTATCCGCTGAACCTGATTCGTGCCTTCATAAATCTGCGTGATCTTGGCGTCGCGCATCATCCGCTCCACCGGGTAGTCCCGCGTGTAGCCGTAGCCACCGAGCAGCTGGACCGCGTCCGTGGTGATCTCCATCGCGACGTCGGAGGCGAAGCACTTGGCCGCGGCGCCGAAGAACGTCAGGTCGCCGTCGAGGCGCTCGGACTTGGCGGCGGCCGAGTAGGTGAGCTGGCGGGCCGCCTCCAGCTTCATCGCCATGTCGGCGAGCATGAACTGGACGCCCTGGAAGTCGCCGATCGGCTTGCCGAACTGCTTGCGCTCCTGGACGTAGCCCTTGGCGTAGTCGAGGGCGCCCTGCGCGATGCCGAGGGCCTGGGCCGCGATCGTGATGCGGGTGTGGTCCAGGGTCTTCATCGCCGTGGCGAAGCCGGTGCCCTCCTCGCCGATCATGCGGTCGGCGGGGATCCGGACGTTGTCGAAGTAGACCTCGCGGGTCGGGGAGCCCTTGATGCCGAGCTTCTTCTCCGGGGCACCGAAGGAGACACCCTCGTCCGACTTCTCGACGACGAACGCCGAGATGCCCTTGGAGCGCTTCGTCGGGTCGGTGACGGCCATCACCGTGTAGTACTCGGAGACGCCCGCGTTGGTGATCCAGCGCTTCACGCCGTTGAGGACCCAGAAGTCGCCGTCGCGGACGGCCTTGGTCTTCATGCCGGCGGCGTCGGAGCCCGCGTCGGGCTCGGAGAGGCAGTACGAGAACATCGCGTCGCCCTTGGCGAGCGGGCCCAGGTACTTCTTCTTCAGTGCCTCGGAGCCGGAGAGGATCACCGGGAGCGAGCCGAGCTTGTTCACGGCCGGGATGAGGGAGGAGGAGGCGCAGACGCGGGCCACCTCCTCGATCACGATCACGGTGGCGAGGGCGTCGGCACCGGCGCCGCCGTACTCCTCGGGGACGTGCACGGCCTGCAGGTCGGAGGCGACCAGGGCGTCCAGCGCCTCCTGCGGGAAGCGGGCCTCCTCGTCGACCGCCGCCGCGAACGGGGCGATCTTCGCCTCGGCGAGCGCACGGACCGTCTCGCGGAGCATGTCGTGCTCCTCGGCCGGACGGTACAGGTCGAAATCGGTGGAACCCGCCAAGACTCTCACTCCCCAGGGATGCTAACTACCGTTAAGTAACCCAATTTTAGGCGCCATGCCCCGCAAAGACCTATGCGAGCCGTACGTGAGCTACGCGACAGGGGTCCGCAAGACCGGTAAAACAGGGCGTCAGGGGGCACGACTATGCTCGTTCACCGCACGTCCGTCCGCATCTCCCAGGAGCACTTCATGGCCCTCAGGATCACTGTGATCGGCACCGGCTACCTCGGCGCCACCCACGCCGCGGCCATGGCGGAGCTCGGCTTCGAAGTGCTCGGGCTCGATGTCGTGCCCGAGAAGATCGAGATGCTGAGCGCCGGCAAGGTCCCGATGTACGAGCCGGGTCTGGAGGAGCTGCTCCGCAAGCACGTCGCGGGCATCGAGGGATCCACCGGCCGGCTGCGGTTCACCACCTCGTGGGAAGAGGTGGGTGCCTTCGGCGATGTGCACTTCGTCTGCGTGAACACCCCTCAGAAGCACGGCGAGTACGCCTGCGACATGTCCTACGTGGACAGCGCCTTCGAGTCGCTGGCGGCGCAGCTGACCCGGCCCGCCCTGGTCATCGGGAAGTCGACCGTGCCGGTGGGCTCCGCGGCCCGGCTCGCGGCGCGGCTGACCGAGCTGGCACCCGTGGGCAGAGACGCGGAGCTGGCCTGGAACCCGGAGTTCCTGCGCGAGGGCTTCGCCGTGAAGGACACCCTGCACCCCGACCGGATCGTCGTCGGTGTGGAGAGCGAGCGGGCCGAGAAGCTGCTGCGCGAGGTGTACGCGGTTCCCCTCGCGGAGGGGTCGCCCTTCGTGGTGACGGACTTCCCGACCGCCGAGCTGGTGAAGACCGCCGCGAATTCGTTCCTGGCGACCAAGATCTCGTTCATCAACGCCATGGCGGAGGTCTGCGAGGCAGCCGACGGCGATGTGAAGAAGCTCGCCGAGGCGATCGGCCACGACGAGCGGATCGGCAACAAGTTCCTGCGGGCCGGGATCGGCTTCGGCGGCGGCTGTCTGCCCAAGGACATCCGAGCGTTCATGGCGCGCGCCGGTGAGCTGGGCGCCGACCAGGCGCTGACGTTCCTCCGCGAGGTCGACTCGATCAATATGCGGCGCCGCGGCCACATGGTGGAGCTGGCCCGGGAGGCCGTGGGCGGCGACTCGTTCCTCGGCAAGCGGGTGGGCGTGCTGGGTGCGACGTTCAAGCCGGACTCGGACGACGTACGCGACTCGCCGGCGCTGAACGTGGCCGGGCAGATCCACCTCCAGGGCGGCCAGGTCACCGTGTACGACCCGAAGGGCATGGACAACGCCCGGCGGCTCTTCCCGACGCTCGGGTACGCGGAGTCTGCGCTGGACGCCGTGCGCGGCGCTGATGTGGTGCTGCACCTGACGGAGTGGCACGAGTTCCGTGAGCTGGACGCGGTGGCGCTGGGCGAGGCCGCGGCGCACCGGATCATCCTGGACGGCCGTAACGCGCTGGACAGTGCGGTGTGGCGCGAGGCGGGCTGGACGTACCGGGCGATGGGCCGGCCCCGGGCCTGAGCCGCTGGTTCATGGGCCGGCCGCCGAGAGGCCGATCCGCAAGCCGTTGAGGGCCCGAGCCGCCCCCCTGGAGCGCTCGGGCCGTTCTCGGGCCGTCGTCAGGCCTTGGGGGCGTCGAGTTCGTCGATCGTGGCGTGGGACGGGCCGCGCCGCGTACGCAGGTCACGGGCGACGTCCTCCGCGTCGCGCAGCACCCGTACCGCGTTGCGCCAGGTGAGCTTGGCGAGGTCGGTGGCGGACCAGCCGCGGCCCAGGAGTTCCGCGATCAGGTTCGGGTAGCCCGAGACGTCCTCCAGACCGGTGGGGAGGAACGCGGTGCCGTCGTAGTCGCCGCCGATACCGATGTGGTCGATCCCGGCGACCTCACGCATGTGGTCGAGGTGGTCGGCGATCGTCGCCACTGTGGCCATCGGGCGAGGGTTGGCCGCCTCGAACGCGGCGTGGATCTTCATCGCCTGCGGGGTGGTGTCGAGATGGTGCAGGCCGTGGGCCCGCATGTTCTCGTCCGCGGCCCGGGTCCAGGCGACGGCGGCCGGCAGGACGAACTTCGGCACGAAGGTCGCCATGGCGATGCCGCCGTTGGCCGGGAGCTGCGCGAGGACGTCGTCGGGGACGTTGCGCGGGTGGTCGCAGACCGCCCGGGCCGAGGAGTGCGAGAACATCACCGGCGCGGTGGAGGTGGCGAGCGCGTCGCGCATCGTGGTGGCCGCCACGTGCGAGAGGTCGACGAGCATGCCGGTGCGGTTCATCTCCCGTACGACCTCGTGGCCGAACGGGGAGAGTCCGCCGACGCCCGGTTCGTCGGTCGCCGAGTCCGCCCACGCGATGTTGTCGTTGTGGGTCAGCGTCATGTAGCGGACGCCGAGGGTGTGCAGGGCGCGCAGGGTGCCCAGCGAGTTGTTGATGGAGTGGCCGCCCTCGGCGCCCATCAGGGAGGCGATACAGCCCTCGGTGCGGGCCGCCTCCATGTCATCGGCGGTCAGGGCACGCCGCAGGTCGGCGGGGTGGCGGTCCAGCAGCTCGGCGACCACGTCGATCTGTTCGAGGGTGGCGCTGACGGCGGCGTCACCGGCCATGTCGGACCGCACGTAGACGGACCAGAACTGGGCGCCGACGCCGCCGGCGCGCAGCCGTCGGATGTCGGTGTGGAGGTGGGCGGACTGGTCGGTGGCGATGTCCCGGGCGTCCAGGTCGTAGCCGACCTGTTCACGCAGTGCCCAGGGCAGGTCGTTGTGGCCGTCGACGACGGGGTACTCGGCGAGGAGTTCCCCGGCCCGGGTGAGCCGCTCAGCGGTGCGGTCGGCGGTGTGGCCCGCGATGTTGCCGGCGCTGTGATCCATGGTCGCCCTCCCCCTCTGCCGCTACTTGCCGAAGCCGAAGGAGTCGCTGCCCTCGACCTTGTTGCGCAGCCGCTTGCCCTTCTCCGTCGCCTGGTCGTTCAGCTCCTGCTGGAACTCCCGCATCCGGGCCAGCAGCTCGCTGTCGTGGGCGGCGAGGATGCGCGCGGCGAGCAGGCCCGCGTTGCGTGCGCCGCCGACCGAGACGGTCGCGACCGGGACACCGGCCGGCATCTGCACGATGGAGAGCAGGCTGTCCATGCCGTCCAGGTACTTCAGCGGGACCGGGACGCCGATGACGGGCAGCGGGGTGACAGAGGCGAGCATGCCGGGCAGGTGGGCGGCGCCGCCGGCGCCCGCGATGATCGCCTTGAGGCCGCGGTCCGCCGCGTTCTCCCCGTACGCGATCATTTCGCGCGGCATCCGGTGGGCGGAGACGACGTCGACCTCGTAGGGGATCTCGAACTCGTCGAGGGCCTTGGCCGCTGCTTCCATGATGGGCCAGTCGGAGTCCGAGCCCATGACGATGCCGACGAGGGGCGCGGCGGAGGCGGGGGAAGTCATTCGGTGATCGTTCCTCGCAGGTAGTCGGCCGCGTGCCGGGCGCGCTCCCGCACGTCCGCCAGGTCGTCGCCGTAGGTGTTGACGTGTCCGACCTTGCGGCCGGGCTTCACGTCCTTGCCGTACATGTGGATCTTGAGCTGCGGGTCGCGGGCCATGCAGTGCAGATACGCCTGGTACATGTCCGGATAGTCGCCGCCGAGGACGTTGGACATGACCGACCAGGTGGCGCGCGGGCGCGGGTCGCCGAGCGGCAGGTCGAGGACGGCCCGCACGTGGTTGGCGAACTGCGAGGTGATCGCGCCGTCCTGGGTCCAGTGCCCGGAGTTGTGCGGGCGCATCGCGAGCTCGTTGACGAGGATGCGGCCGTCGCTCGTCTCGAAGAGTTCGACGGCGAGGTGCCCGACGACGCCGAGCTCGGCGGCGATCCGCAGGGCCATCTGCTGGGCCTCGCCGGCGAGCTTCTCGCTCAGCTCGGGGGCCGGGGCGATGACCGTGTCGCAGACCCCGTCGACCTGGATCGACTCGACGACCGGGTAGGCGACGGCCTGGCCGTGCGGCGAGCGGACGACGTTGGCCGCCAGCTCCCGTACGAAGTCGACCTTCTCCTCGGCGAGGACCGGGACACCGGCCCGGAACGGTTCGGCCGCGTCCGCCTCGGAGCGGACCACCCAGACACCCTTGCCGTCGTAGCCGCCGCGGACCGTCTTCAGGATGACGGGGAAGCCGCCGACCTCGGCCGCGAACGCCGCGGCGTCGGCCGGGTCCGTCACGATGCGGTGGCGGGGACAGGGCACGCCGATCTCCGAGAGCTTCGCGCGCATCACCCCCTTGTCCTGAGCGTGCACCAGCGCGTCGGGACCGGGGCGCACGGGGATGCCCTCTGCCTCCAGGGCCCGCAGGTGCTCGGTCGGGACATGCTCGTGATCGAAGGTGATCACGTCACAGCCGTGCGCGAAGGCACGCAGCGTGTCCAGGTCGCGATAGTCGCCGACGACGACCTCGCTCACCACCTGGGCCGCCGAGTCCTGAGGGGTGTCACTGAGGAGCTTGAATCTGATGCCGAGGGGGATACCCGCCTCGTGGGTCATACGGGCGAGCTGACCGCCGCCGACCATACCGACTACCGGGAACGTCACTCCTCCAGGGTATCCGGCGTCCCGGGAACCACTGGACGATGCCCCGGCGGGCGGTCCTGTGACGTTCCACGTCGCCGGGTTCTGCTTCGGCCCACAGGCATCCCACAGGGGTGCTGGTTAGCATGACCGGGTTGACCGAATCCACGGACGGGGCTGAGCGATCACCATGAGCGAACGGGGCGCACTGCGAACCCGGCTGGATCGGCTGGCCCGGGAGGTCGCCAAGTTCGGCGCCGTCGGCGCGCTGGGTCTGCTGGTCAATATCGCGGTCTTCAACCTGCTGCGGCACACCACGGACCTTCAGGTGGTGCGGGCCAGTCTGCTGGCGACGTTCATCGCCATCCTCTTCAACTACGTGGGCTTCCGCTACTGGACGTACCGGGACCGTGACAAGACCGGCCGCACCCGGGAGCTGATGCTGTTCCTGCTGTTCAGCGCGGTGGGCGCGGTGATCGAGAACGGTGTGCTGTACGCGGCGACGTACGGATTCGGCTGGAACAGCCCGGTCCAGAGCAACGTGTTCAAGATCCTGGGAATCGGGATCGCGACGCTGTTCCGCTTCTGGTCCTACCGGAGCTGGGTGTTCAAGGCGCTGCCTGCCAAAGACGGTGTAGGCGTGGTGGCGCAGGGGCGGACTCCGGCGGCCCCGGCGGAAGCGGTACGGCGTTGAAGCACCGGGGTCGCCCCGGTGGCCGTATCGTCCTCAGCCTCTCCCAGAGCCTCAAGGGCATGGGGGACCCCCTCGACGGGCTCGATTTCGGCTGATGCCGTCCTGCGTGTGTGCAGGCCGGACCTCGCTCGAATCAGCGCACCGGGCGCTCCGGTTCCTGGCGGGGGAGGGGCACCCGGCTCAGGAACAGGGCGAAGACCGCCGGCTGCTGCTGGAGCAGTTCCAGGCGGCCGCCGTCCGCCTCGGCCAGGTCGCGGGCCACCGCCAGGCCGATCCCCGTGGAGTTGCGGCCGCTGATCGTCCGCTCGAAGATCCGGGCGCCCAGGTCGGGCGGGACCCCGGGGCCCTCGTCCGTCACCTCGATGACCGCCTGGTTGCCGGTGACCCGGGTGCGCAGCGCCACCGTGCCGCCACCGTGCATCAGTGAGTTCTCGATCAGTGCGGCCAGCACCTGGGCGACCGCACCCGGGGTGCCGACGGCCCGCAGGCCCTGCTTGCCGGAGCGGACGATGGCGCGCCCCTCGCCGCGGTAGGCCGGGCGCCACTCCTCGATCTGCTGCTTGACGACCTCGTCGAGGTCGAAGACGACCGCGGAGCCGGTACGCGGGTCGCGGGCGTTGGTCAGCAGCCGTTCCACCACGTTGGTGAGGCGCTCGACCTGGGTGAGGGCGATGTTCGCCTCTTCCTTCACCGTGTCCGGGTCGTCGGTGACGGAGATCTCCTCGATCCGCATGGAGAGCGCGGTCAGCGGGGTGCGGAGCTGGTGGGAGGCGTCGGCGGCGAGCCGGCGTTCCGCGGTCAGCATCCGCGCGATCCGCTCGGCGGAGGAGTCGAGGACGTCGGCGACCCGGTCCAGCTCCGGCACCCCGTACCGCTTGTGGCGCGGTCGCGGGTCGCCGGAGCCCAGGCGTTCCGCCGTCTCGGCGAGGTCGGTGAGCGGCGAGGCCAGTTTGTTGGCCTGGCGTACCGCGAGGAGCACCGCGGAGACGATCGCGAGGAGCGCCACCGCGCCGATGATCATCAAGGTGCGTCCGACCTCGCGGGTGACGGCCGAGCTGGACTCCTCGACGGTGACCCTCTCGCCCTGCTCCCCCGACGCCGTACTGCTGATCACTCTGCCGGTGGGGCGCGTGCCCACCTCGAGGGGGGCACGGCCGGGGATCCTGACGAGCGCGTACCGGTTCTCGTCGACCTGTTCGGCCAGCACCGAGGGGTTGATCCGCTCGGCCCCGAGAAGTCGGCTCTCGACGACGCTGATCAGCCGCAGCGCCTCGGAGTCGACGCTCTCCTGGGCGCTGTTGCTGATGGTGCGGGTCTCGACGATGACGAGGGAGACGCCGAAGACGGCGATCACCACGAGCACAACGGCGAGGGTGGAGTTGATCAGTCGGCGGCGCATGACTGTTTCTGTACGTCAGCTCTTCTCGAAGCGGAAGCCGACGCCCCGGACGGTCGCGATGTAACGGGGGTTGGCGGCATCGTCGCCGAGCTTCTTGCGGAGCCAGGAGATGTGCATGTCGAGGGTCTTCGTCGACGACCACCAGGTGGTGTCCCAGACCTCGCGCATCAACTGGTCGCGGGTGACGACCCGGCCCGCGTCCCGGACCAGGACCCGCAGCAGGTCGAACTCCTTCGCGGTGAGCTGGAGTTCCTCGTCGCCCATCCAGGCCCGGTGCGACTCGACGTCGATCCGCACGCCGTGCGTGGCGGGCTGCGGCGAGGGCTCCGTGGCGCCGCGCCGGAGCAGCGCCCGGACCCGGGCGAGGAGCTCGGCCAGGCGGAACGGCTTGGTGACGTAGTCGTCGGCCCCGGCGTCCAGGCCGACGACGGTGTCCACCTCGTCGGCACGAGCGGTGAGCACCAAAATCGGCACGGTGTGGCCGTCTGCGCGGAGCCTTCGGGCTACTTCGAGGCCGTCCATCCCGGGCAGGCCCAGGTCGAGCACGACCAGGTCGATGCCGCCCTGGAGGCCGGCGTCGAGAGCGGTCGGACCGTCTTCGCGGACTTCGACCTCGTAACCCTCCCGACGCAGGGCGCGAGCCAGCGGCTCCGAGATGGATGCGTCGTCCTCGGCGAGCAGTACACGGGTCATGGGGTGATGGTAGTCCGCATGGGGCGGCTGTCGTGAGGTGATCGACAAGGCCTGCGGGTTCACGGCCTGAACCGAGGCACACCTTCGAATGTGCGAGCCTGGTTGCATTCATCCCTGTGATCCATCTCTCAAGTCCTTCCATATCCTGCACTGTCGTGTCGTATGGTGGCTCGACGCCTGTTGCACTACTCAAGGACCTTTGGGCAGCTTTAAGCGCCGAAGGTCTCTTTTGTATGCGGGCTGGTATTCGCCAGCCTTTGGTTCAGTGAATGACCTGTGGCCGGGCCCGGAGCGCAGAAGTACTCCGGGCGTGGATCCCGATGCGGTCCGTCCCCGACTCCGACATCGACTCCGTACCCAGGTACGGGGTCCGGAGCGAATCCCCTCTCAGGCGTGAGGGGTGGGCGCAGCCTCGTCGGTGCCGGCCTCCCCCCACCGGGCGCTCAACGCTCACAAGGCGTCGCGTCCCGAGCAAGCAAGGATCGACCATGGCGTCCAGCCTGACGAAGGACTCAGCCAGCACGTCTGGCTCCGAGAAGACCTTCTTCGGCCACCCCCGCGGCCTGGCCACTCTCTTCATGACCGAGATGTGGGAGCGCTTCAGCTACTACGGCATGAGGGCCCTGCTCCCCCTCTACCTGATCGCCCCCAACGGGCTTCACATGAACCCGGCCACGGCCACGGCGATCTACTCGGTCTACGTGTCGCTGGTGTACCTGCTCGCGATGCCCGGTGGCTGGTTCGGTGACCGCGTCTGGGGTCCCCGCAAGACCGTCGCCGTCGCCGGTGTGGTCATCATGATCGGCCACCTGGCGCTGGCGCTGCCGACGCAGGGCACGTTCTTCGTGGGTCTCGGCCTGGTGGCCATAGGCTCCGGTCTGCTGAAGTCCAACATCTCGACGATGGTCGGCCAGCTCTACGACGGCCCGGACGACCCGCGCCGTGACGGTGGCTTCACCATCTTCTACATGGGCATCAACGTCGGTGCCTTCGCCGCGCCGCTGGTCATCGGCACCGTCGGTGAGAGCGTGAACTGGCACCTGGGCTTCGCGCTCGCCGCGGCCGGCATGGCGCTGGGTCTCGTCCAGTTCCTGCTGGGCACCCGCCACCTGAACGAGCGCAGCCTCGTCGTCCCGAAGCCGCTGTCCGCCGCCGAGCGCACGAGCACGCTGCGCAAGGGCATGATCTGGATGGCCGTCGCCGCGGTCTTCTACATCATCACGGTCGTCACCGGCGTCTACACGCTCAACTGGATCCTCGTCCCGATCACCGTCGCGGGTCTGATCATTCCCATCGTGGTCCTGGCGCGCATCAAGCGCGACAAGGAGCTCAGCGCCGCCGAGCAGTCGAAGATGTCCGGCTACATCTGGTTCTTCGTCGCCGCCGCCATCTTCTGGATGATCTACGACCAGGGTGGTTCGACGCTCGCGATCTTCGCCGACTCCTCGGCCGACAACACCGTCTTCGGCTGGGAGTTCCCGGTCTCCTGGTACCAGTCGGTCAACCCGGTCCTGATCATGGCGCTGGCCCCGGTCTTCGCCGCCTTCTGGCTGGCGCTGAACCGCCGTGGCAAGGAGCCGAGCACCATCGTGAAGTTCAGCTCCGGTCTGGTGCTGGTCGGTGCGTCGTTCTTCCTCTTCCTGGCACCGCTGGTGATCGCCACGGACGGACACAAGGCCGCCGCGATGTGGCTGGTCGCGATCTACTTCGTCCAGACGATCGCCGAGCTGACGCTGTCCCCGGTGGGTCTGTCCGTCACCACGAAGATGGCTCCGGCCAAGTACGCCAGCCAGATGATGGGTGTCTGGTTCCTGGCTGTCACCGCCGGTGACTGCACCACGGGTCTGCTCTCCATCGCGGGTGTCGACCTCAACGGCACCAGCATTGTCGCTCTGCAAGCCGCCCTCGCGGTGGCTGCGGGTGCCGCGATCTTCATGTACCGCGGCAAGGTCAAGAAGCTCATGGGCGACGTGCACTGACGCACCGATCGCTGATGCGTTGATGCGCTGACCGCTCGTACGAAGGGCCGTCGCACCGGTTGACCGGTGCGACGGCCCTTCGCATTGCCCTGGTACGGAGTTCAGCTCACCGGGTGCCGCGCAGCCGGCGCCAGGGGGTGAACGTGAACACGGCGCCGCCCAGCAGGATCGCCGTACCGGCGACCAGGCCGAGCGCGCGCAGGGTGCCGTTGTCCTCGGCGCCGGTGGCGGCCAGTCCGCCGCCGGAGTCCGTACCGCCGCCGCTCGTGGCGCCGCCCGTGTCCGAGCCGCCGGCGGCCCCACCGGGCTGGGACGAGGTGTCCAGCTCCAGGGAGACCGCGACATCGGCGGGCGGGGTGCAGGTCGTCGTCGTGCCGAGCGCCATCACGGTCAGTACGCCCGGGCTGAGGGTGGACTTGCCGCTTGCGCCCGGCTTGTACGTACCCGTGAGATCGGGGATCTCGATCGGATCGCCGGACTTGATGGGCTCCTTGTTGGTGGGGCCCTCGACATGGACCGTGCCCTTGTCGGCCCCGCCGAGCTTGACCTCCATGGAGGGCTTCACCGAATCGGCCGGGATGTCGGCGGGACTGTCCATGACCGACTTGCTGAACTTCACCGTGAGGTCGAAGCTGCCGCCGTTCTTCTTCGCGTTGATCTTCACCGGAGAGGTGGCGTTCTTGTCACCGATCGGCGTCTTGCAGGCGTACGCGACGGACACCTCCTTGCCCTCGAAGTCGGTCTGACCGCCGCCGCCACCGCTCGACCCGGCGGTGGTGCCGCCGGAGTCCGTGCCTCCGGTGTCCGTACCGCCGGCCGTCGTGCCCGCCGTGGTCCCGCCGTCGGCCGTGGTGCCGCCCGCGGTCGTGGAACCGGTGGTGGTGCCAGTGGTCGTGCCAGTAGTCGTGCCGGAGATCGTGCCACCCACTGTCGTACCGGTGATCGTGCCACCCGCCGTCGTGCCGGTGGTCGTGCCGCCGGCTGTCGTACCGCCGCCCGCTGTGACCTTGATCGTCGCGCCCGGCTGCACGGTCTCCTTCGGGGAGCACTTGGTGTCGGTGGAGATCGGCTTGGAGACGTTGATGTTGTACGCGTCCGGCGTCAGCGTGATCTCACCGGCCTTCTCCAGCTTCAGCGTGCCCTTCATGTCGGGCAGCACCATGGGGCTGTTCTTGGGGATCGGCGGGTTCTGCCGGGGCCCCTCCATCGGCAGGTCGCCGACGGCCGCGCCGCCCACCTTGATCGTGCCGGTCGGCTTGACCGTGTCCTTCTCCAGGTCGAGGACGTCGGGGTTGTTGGAAGCGGCCGCGACCGTCTTCCACACCACCTCGACGGTGTCCCCGACCTTCGCCTCGGCGGGCGCGGTCAGCTGCACCTTGGTGGTGCCCTGCACGGGCGGCAGCCCGGAGATGGACGGCGGAATGCACTCCGTCTTGTACGAGACGTCGGCGGCCTGGGCCGGGCTCGCGGCCAGCAGGATCCCCGCGCCGCCGAGCATCAGCGCGACTCCGGCCGCGCTCATCCTCCGTTGGGTGCTCACGAATGTCCCTTCGTCGTGGGTCTGTTCTCTGACGGTGCGGATTCCGGTGTGAACCACGGCAGCGCGGTCGTGGTCGCCGCGCCCGCAGCGGACCCGGTGCGCCCTGCCCGGTCCTCTGTCGCGGGGTTCACAGGGGTGGTGCCCGGTGCCCGGCGCAGCTTCGGGAGCTTCGCGGTCACGTCGGTGAGCTGTGGGTGGCGGCGACGTCCGGCCCGGACCGAGCCATGCGGGGCACGGGGCCGGACCTTGTCGACGATCGCCATGCCGATCCGGAACACGGCGGCCGGTACGACGACGCAGAGCAGGATCCAGAAGAGGGTGACACCCCACGGTCGGCCCACCCCCCACGGCTGTTCGGCCAGCACCTTCGTCCCGTACCGCAGGGAGATCTGGTAGTCGCCGTGCGCGCCCGCCGTCAGTTCGACCGGGAGTTTGATCTGCGCCTTGCGGCCGGGCGCGATGGTGCCGCGCCACTGCTGTTCCTCCCACTGCGGGGCGAAGACGCCGTGCGCCGTACCGACCTGGAAGACCGGGTCCTTGACGGGTGCCGTGCCGAGGTTGCCGACGGTGAGGACGAACCTCCGTGCGGGCGGGGCACCGAACCAGGTGAGGATCCCGCTGTCGCCCTCCAGCCGGGTCGTGGCGAGCACGGCGAGCTTCCCGCCGTCGGTCTGCTTCGGCAACGGGGCGACCGGGTGGCCCGCGACGACGAACACGGCATCGGCGGTGGCCTGTTCCCCGGTGACCGTCGCGACATGTACCACGCACGGGCACGGCTCGGGCGGCTCGGCGACGGGCACCTTCTTGCTGAAGGCGCCCTTGGCATCGGTGGTGACGGCGCGTCCGTCGGCGTTGGAGCAGGAGTTGGTGCCACCGATGACGCCCCTGCCGGGCGCGGACTGCCCGCAGATCAGCATCATCAGCAAGGTGTCGGGCCGCCAGCCGCTGCCTCTGACGGTGATCTCACCGCCCTTGCCGGCCTGCTGCTTCGAGAGAGTGACCGCGGGCTGTCCGTCCGCCGCGCGGGCACCTGGTGCGGGCAGGAGCAGCAGGGCGGGCACCAGGGCCACGAGCAGCGCGGTGGCCCATCGGTGGCTGCCGCGCCGGGGGGATGCCGGTCCGGTCCGTCGACCCCTGTGTCCGGTCTGTCGTCTCACCTGTCCGCTCCCGCCTTCACCAAGTGCCTTTCGTCCGACGTGGGTCGAGATACCGGGCCGGCGCCGTCCGGCGGCCGCCGCTGTCTGCGCCGCAGCCGGTACGCGCACGCGGCCGCCGCGGCCGCGGTCAGGAACAGCAGTACGCCGACGGTCACCGGCGCCCAGGGGACGAGGACCACCGAGCCCGTCGCCTCGCTGTGCGCGCCGCCCGCGGCAGTGACCCGCAGCCGGACGGTGACGGAGTCGAGGGCGGGGGCGTCCCGCCACGGTTCGGTGAGCTTCACCCGCTGTCCGGGCAGCAGTTCCACCGGCAGGGTCCGGGCCTCACGCCGCAGCAGCGTGCCGAACACCCCGTCCGCACCGACGGCAAGGCGCAGGGCGAGGGCCGCATTGCCACGGTTGACGAGGGTGTAGTGAATGGTCCGGCCGGACACGGTGACGTCCTCGACGGTCAGCGCGGCCAGGGTCGGCCCGCCCACCCGCAGATGGACGCGTACCCCGACCGAACGGCCGCCGCTCTCGGCGACGATCGCGCCGGGGTGGTCGCCCGGCGGCGCACTCGTCGGCACGGTGACGGAGAACGGCACTTCGGCACGGGTACGGGCGGGCACTGTCACCCGGTCCGCGGCGAGCCGCAGCCAGGCGCCGGTCCCGGTGGAGCCCTTCGAGCCGCGTACCGCGAATTCACCGTCCTCGGCGTTGTACGCGTCGGCCCCGCGCAGCCGCACGGTGACCGGGGTGCGGCCCGGGTTGGTGACGGCGAGCCGGTCCTGCAGCACGGTGCCGGGCACGCCCTCCAGGTAGAAGTACGGTCTGCCGCCGTCGTCGCCGGTCCGGGTCCCGAGGCCGCTCGTGGCGGGCCGAGCCGTCCAGTCCGTGGCACTGTCCGCCCGGTCGGCGGCCGTCGCCGGGGTCACGGCGAAGGCGCACAGCAGGACGGCGAGAACGGCTCGGGCGGCGTGACCGGTCAACGGCGGCATGGGCGGGGCTCCCTGGTGCGTACAGAGCTGGTGCGTACCGAGCTGGCATGTGCGTACGGTGCGCGGACGGGGACTGTGGCTGTAGCGGCCATGGGGTGTTGCGGTGGCGCGGTTCGTGGCTCAGCCGATGGCCCGCTGCCCGCGCCGGGTCAGCCACAGCACTCCGGCCGCACCGGTCAGCAGCACCGTGCCGCCGAGCGTCCCGAACGCCATCGCGGAGTCCAGCGGACCGGTCTTCGGCAGCTGACCGCCGTTGTCCGACGTGTTCTGCGCGCCGCCCGCCGCCGTCACATCGAGCTCCAGCGACGGCTTGAGGCTGTTGCCCGGGGTGCAGGTCGTGGTCGTACCGAGAGCCTTGATGGTGAGCACCCCGGCGGTGAAACTGACCTTGCCGCTCTTCTTCGGGGTGTACGTACCCGTCAAGTCACTGATCTTGATGGGGGTGTTGGCCGGAATCGCCGCGGCGTTCGCCGGTCCCGAGACCTGCACCTGGCCCGATTCGGCGCCGCCCAGCCGGATCACCGCGCTGGGCTTCATGGCGCCCTTGCCCAGTTCGACGGGGCTGGACGAAACGCCCTTCTGGAAGGACATCGTGAGCGTGTAGCCGTTGCCGCTCTTCACGCCCTTGATGTCGATGGGCGATACGGCACTCTTGTCCCCGATCGGGGTCTTGCACTGGTAGTCGACGTCCACGACCGTGGCGTGTGCGGCGGGCGCGGCCAGCAGCACCACCGAGCCGGCCAGCGCGGACGCCAGGGCGAGAGCTGTTCGCTTCGGGTACGACACCTCGAGTTCCCCTCATGCCGGTGGTCGCCGCACGCCGCATCACATCGACGCAAGTTACTGACGACACATCAGATTGGGCGCTCAAGGTACGCCTGAGGCCTTATGGAGGGAAGACAAAGAGCGCGCCGATCCGGCGCGCTCTTCGGGGATGCAAAGTCAGGGGTACGGAGTCGGGGGCGGGCCCGTGACTACGCAGGGGCGGCCAGCTCCGCCCAGACGGTCTTGCCGGGTTCACCCGGCACCCGCAGAACCCCCCAGTCCAGACAGAGCCGCTGGACGATGAACATGCCGTGCCCGCCGGGCCGGCCGGCACGGTGCGGGGTGCGGGGTGCGGGCTGTCCCGCTCCGCCGTCGAGAACCTCCACCCGCAGCACCTTCGAGGTGCAGCCGATGCGCAGCTCCTCGGGCCCCTCCGCGTGCAGGCAGGCGTTGGTGACCAGCTCGGAGACGACCAGCAGGACGTCTTCGGCAGCCGCGCGGCGGTCGGCGCTCGACGCGGGGAGCCAGCCCCAGTCGCGGAGGGCCTGGCGGGCGAAATCGCGGGCTGCCGGCACGATGCCGCTGGCCTGCCGCAACGGCAGCGTGCGCCACTGTAGCTCGACCGGCTCGGCGGAGGGTGTGCCGGCGCCGTCGCCCGCGCCCTCCGGCTCGCGGCCGAGGTCGCCCGGCTGATGCTGCCGGGTGGTGCTCATCAGCGCTTCACCTCACCGATTCACCATGTCGCCATCGAACAGATACAGATACAGATTCGGAAACCGGCACAGGTTCTGTACAGGTACCGACCAGCTACAGAGTGTGCAGGACGCCCCGGGCTCGCGGGGTCTCTCCTGCCCGGCCGAATCGTGACAACACCCACTTCGCCTACGCGGATCGCGTGACCCGGGCAACACTCCCGGCGCCCGACGCCATGAACCGCGTCACGATCAGGTGTCCAGAGCCTCTTCGAGGGAGTCGTGGACGGTGAAGACCGCCTCGGCCCCAGTGATCTCGAAGACCCTCGCCACCACCGGCAGCATTCCGGCCAAATGGACCCCTCCCCCGGCCGCCTCCGCCTTGAGGCGGGCACCGAGCAGCACGTTGAGCCCGGTGGAGTCACAGAATTCGAGTCGCGAACAGTCGACCACCAGGCGCACACGCCCTTGCTCGACCGCGCTCTCCAAAGGTTCGCGGAGCAGGTCGACGGTGTGGTGATCCAGCTCACCCACCGGCGTCACGACCTCGCTGCGCCCCTCGGTCCGGACCTCGACCTGAAGTCGACCCCGGTTCGCACTGCCGACCGTCTGGCGGTCCATGCCCGTCCCTCTTCGCCGTTCGTCATTGCCAACGTCACTGCCTGCGTCACCGCTCACGCGTCACCGACTGCCACTGTGCATGCGGTTGCGTGTGCAGCTGTCGCTGGCTTTCGTAAAACAGTACGCGTTCCGTACGCCACGCGGTAGCCGAGGAACCCAACAAACCGGACATTTAGCATCAATTGGCAGTTGTAACTCGCCGTCCGGACCGGGTAAGGGTAGGAGGACACCGAAAACACGACCGGCTTTGGAGGCGCCGCTTCACCGCAGGAACACGTAAGGGCATCGGCAGCCATATGCCGAGAACGATGGAGGAGACCATGTCGCCCCGGCTCGACGGAACGCGTACCCACAACGCAACGTCAGCATGTCCTCAGGGACTGACCGAATCAGACTCCCCTGCAACGGTTGCCGTACCCGGCCCGCGCAGCAGCAACACCAGCAGTACCCGCAACACCAGCACGACCAGCAGCATCGGCGACGGTCTCGAAGACCTTCCCGAGATCCCGCCGTACTCCGAAGTGGGTCCGCTGGACGCCAGAGCGCTTTCGAAGACGCTCTTCGCGCGGCTCGAATCCCTCGAAGAGGGCACCCACGAGCATGCGTACGTACGCAACACGCTCGTCGAACTCAACCTGGCCCTGGTCAAGTTCGCCGCCTCCCGGTTCCGCTCCCGCAGCGAACCGATGGAGGACATCGTCCAGGTCGGCACCATCGGCCTGATCAAGGCGATCGACCGGTTCGAGCTCAGCCGGGGCGTCGAGTTCCCCACCTTCGCAATGCCCACCATCATCGGCGAGATCAAGCGTTTCTTCCGCGACACCAGTTGGTCCGTGCGCGTCCCGAGACGACTGCAGGAGTTGCGGATCGACCTGGCCAAGGCGGGCGACGAGCTCGCCCAGCGCCTGGACCGGGCGCCCACCGTCGGCGAACTCGCCGACCGCCTCGGACTCAGCGACGACGAGGTCGTCGAGGGCATGGCCGCGAGCAACGCGTACACCGCGAGCTCACTCGACGCCAAGCCCATGGAGGACGACACCGAGGGTGCGCTGGCCGACCGGATCGGCTACGAGGACCACGGACTCGCAGGCGTTGAGTACGTCGAGTCCCTGAAGCCGCTGATCGCCTCGCTGCCCGGCCGTGACCGGAAGATCCTCTCGCTCCGCTTCGTCGCCAATATGACGCAGTCGGAGATCGGTGAGGAGCTCGGCATCTCCCAGATGCATGTCTCGCGGCTGCTCTCCCGGACGCTGGTCAAGCTCAGGAGGGGCCTGACGCTGGAGGAGTGATTCCCCGGCACGTTCCGCGCCGTTGCGCGACCTCATCATGCGGAAGGACCTGACCCGTCAACGGGCAGGTCCTTCCGCATGACTGACGTGGTGTCGGCGCGTGGCCGACGCGGTCAGAGCGTGCGTTCGCCGCGCTGCCAGACCGCCTGGACCAGCGGGACACCCGGCCGGTAGGCGAGGTGGACATGACTGGGGGCGTCGAGGAGGACCAGGTCGGCGCGGGCGCCGGGGGCGATGCGGCCGATGTCCGTGCGGCGCAGGGCCGCGGCGCCGCCCGCGGTGGCGGACCAGAGGGCCTCGTCCGGAGTCATGCCCATGTCGCGTACGGCGAGGGCAATGCAGAACGGCATGGAGGAGGTGAACGACGAGCCCGGGTTGCAGTCCGTGGAGAGCGCGACGGTGGCGCCCGCGTCCAGGATGCGGCGGGCGTCGGGCCAGTCGGCGCGGGTGGAGAACTCGGCGCCGGGGAGGAGCGTGGCAACGGTGTTGCCCTGGGCGAGGGCGTCGACATCCGCGTCGGTCAGGTGGGTGCAGTGGTCGGCGGACGCGGCGTCGAGCTCGACGGCGAGCTGGACACCGGGGCCATAGCTGAGCTGGTTGGCGTGGACGCGGGGGTGGAGGCCCTTGGCCATGCCGGCGGTGAGGATCGCACGGGCCTGGTCGCCGTCGAACGCGCCCTTCTCGCAGAAGACGTCGACCCAACGGGCGTACGGGGCACAGGCGTCGAGCATCGGTCCGGTCACCAGGTCGACGTACCCGGCAGGATCGTCGGCGTAGTCGGGGGACACGACGTGGGCGCCGAGGTAGGTGACCTCGTCGGTGTGGCGGGCTGCGATACGCAGGGCGCGGGCCTCGTCCTCGACGGTGAGCCCGTAGCCGGACTTGGTCTCGAACGTGGTGGTGCCCTGGCGGAGTGCCTCCGTCAGATAGCGCACGACGTTGGCCGAGAGCTCGTCGTCGGTGGCGGCGCGGGTGGCGGCGACGGTGGTCCTGATGCCGCCCGCGGTGTAAGGGCGGCCGGACATCCGGGCGTTGAACTCCTGGGTGCGGTCGCCCGCGAAGAGGAGATGCGAGTGGGAGTCGACGAACCCCGGGATCACCGCGCGGCCGCCCGCGTCGACGGCGTTGTCAGTGGCGGGTGCTTTGCTCGACTCACCGGTCCAGACGACGCGGTCGCCCTCGATGACGACGGCCGCGTCCAGGATCAGGCCCAGGGGGGAATCGTCACCGAGGGAGGGGTCGTTGGTGACCAGACTGGCGATGTTGGTGATGGCGGTCGTCGTCATCGGTGGGCTGCTCTCCTTGCGAGGGTCCGGCGTCAGCCGTGCAGGACGGCGATGGCCGAGGCGAGTGCTGCGGGTACGTCCTCGACGAGTGCGTGCTGCCCGTCGCGGACGATGTGCCGGCCTGCCACGACCGTATGCCGCACATCGGCGGCGGAGGCGGCGAATACGGCTGCTTCGGCTGCCAGTCGGGGCGCCGGTCCCGCTGTTCTGACGGAGTCCAGGGCAACGGTGGTGAAGTCGGCGAGGGAGCCCGGTTCGAGGGTGCCCGCGTCGGGACGGCCGAGTGCGGCGTGTCCGTCGGCGGTGGCGGCGCGCAGCAATGCGGCCGCGGTCCAGTGGCCGCGGGCCTGGGTGCGCAGGCGCTCGTTGAGCTCCATCGCGCGGGCCTCTTCGAAGAGGTCGATCACGGCGTGGCTGTCGCTGCCCAGGGAGAGCGGCGAGCCCGCGCGCTGGAGCGCTACGGCGGGGCCGATGCCGTCGGCCAGGTCGCGTTCGGTGGTGGGGCACATGCAGGTGCCGGTGGCCGAGGAGCCGAGCAGCGTGATGTCCTCGCCGCTGGGGTGGGTGTTGTGGATGCCGGTGGTCCGCGGGCCGAGGACCCCGTGGTCGGCGAGGAGCCGGGTGGGGGAACAGCCGTGGGCGGCCTGGCAGGCCTCGTTCTCCGCAACCTGTTCGGAGAGGTGGACATGGAGGGGGGCCTGCCGTCCCTCGGCCCATGCGGCCACGGTGGCGAGCTGCCCGGCGGGCACGGCGCGCACGGAGTGGACGGCCGCGCCGATCAGGGCGTGGTCGGTGTCCTTGAGGAGGGAAGCACGTTCGGCCCAGGCCTCGGCTGTGGTGTCGGAGAACCGCAGCTGGTGCTGGTTGGGCTGCTGGTACTGGCCGGCCCGCTGCCCGAACCCGGCGGCGAGGTAGGCGGTGTCCAGCAGTGTGATCCGGATACCGGCCGCGTCGGCGGCGGCGATCAGGGCCTCGCCCATCGCGTTCGGGTTGTTGTACGGGACTCCGCCCGGCGCGTGGTGCAGATAGTGGAACTCACCGACGGCGGTGATGCCGGCCAGCGCCATCTCGGCGTACACGGCGCGGGCGAGGTCGTAATACGTCTCGGGGGTGAGCCGGGACGACACCTGGTACATGAGCTCGCGCCAGGTCCAGAAGGTGCCGGAGCCGACCTGGACGGTGGAGCGCAGGGCGCGGTGGAAGGCGTGCGAGTGGGCGTTGGCGAGACCGGGAAGAGTGAGCCCCCGCAGCACGGTGGCGCCCGGCGGCGGGGCGTCGACGCCGGTACGGACCCCGGCGATCCGCCCGTCGGCGACGTCCAGGGTGACGCCCGGCTCGACATGGGTGCCGAGCCAGGCGTGGGACAGCCAGAACGTCGCGGTGTCGTGCTTTCCCGTCGGTGTCGTTGTCAGCTGCACGCGAGACCTTCCAGTACATCGGCGAGTGCGATCACCCCGGCCACGCAGTCGTCCTCGGCGGCGTGTTCGGCCGGCGAGTGCGAAATCCCGGTGGGGTTCCGTACGAACAGCATGGCGGTAGGGACCGAAGCGGACAAAATACCCGCATCGTGCCCGGCGCCGGTGCCGAGGACGGGTACGGCGCGGCCCGCGTCGTCCGCGCCCCTGCCCGTCAGGATCTTGCCGAGTTCGTCGCGCAGGGCGTGCTGGAACTCCACGACGGGCGTGAAGGACTCCCGTACGACATCGAGATCGATGCCCGCGCGCTCGGCGTGTTCCCGGGCGGCCCGCTCGATGCCGGTGACGACGGCGTCGAGGGTGTCCTGGTCGGCGGCTCGCGAGTCGAGCCAGCCCCGGACGAGGGAGGGGATGGCGTTGACCCCGTTCGGCTCCACGGCGATCTTGCCGAAAGTGGCGAGGGCGCCGGTGAGCTGCGCCTCGCGACGGGCGGCCAGCACGGTCTCGGCGTAGGTGAGCATCGGGTCGCGCCGGTCCACGAGCCGGGTGGTGCCCGCGTGGTTGGCCTCGCCCCGGAAGTCGAACCGCCAGCGGCCGTGCGGCCAGATGGCGGAGGCGATACCGACCGGGTCGCCGGTGAGGTCGAGGGAGCGCCCCTGTTCGACGTGGAGCTCGACGAACGCACCGATACGAGCCAGCCGTTCGGGGTCCGGGCCGATGGCCTCGGGGTCGTAGCCGGCGGCCTCCATGGCCTGCGGCAGTGTGATGCCGTCGCCGTCGCGAAGCTGATGCGCCTTCTCGACGGTCAGCTGCCCGGCTGCGAGCCGGGACCCGACACACGCGAGCCCGAACCGGGCCCCTTCCTCGTCACCGAAGTTGGTGATGGCGAACGGACGGGTGAACTCCGCTCCCCTGCGGCGGAGTTCATCGAACGCGGCGAAGGAGGAGACCACACCGAGCGGCCCGTCGAAGGCGCCGCCGTCGGGCACGGAGTCGAGGTGCGACCCGGTGACGACGGCGTCGTCACCGAGCGGATCCCCGAGCCAGGCCCACTGGTTCCCGTTCCGGTCGACCTCGTACACGAGCCCACGGGCTTCGGCCTGCGCCCGGAACCAGGCACGGCAGTCACCGTCGGCGGCGGTCCAGGCGTAGCGGCGGTAGCCGCCGCTCCCGGGATGCCGCCCGATGGGAGCGAGCTCCTTCCACATGCTCTGGAAGGAGACTTGCGGGCCTTCGTTCCGCGGGGCGGGGGAGGTGTCTCCCCCGCCTTCAGAGCCACGGCGGAGGGTGGGCGCAGGTGAACCCGCGCCCGACAGCGAACCCCCCACCGAGCCGGCCGCGCCGGGCACCGTCACTGCCCGCCCTCGGTCATCGGTACCCGCACGCCCTTGTCCGCGGCAACGGACTCCGCGATGTCGTACCCGGCATCGACGTGCCGGATGACGCCCATGCCCGGGTCGTTCGTCAGCACCCGGCGGATCTTCTCGCCCGCCAGCTTCGTGCCGTCGGCCACGGTCACCTGCCCCGCGTGGATGGAGCGCCCCATCCCGACGCCGCCACCGTGGTGGATGGAGACCCAGGAGGCGCCGGACGCCACGTTGACCATGGCGTTCAGCAGCGGCCAGTCCGCAATCGCGTCGGACCCGTCGAGCATCGCCTCGGTCTCGCGGTACGGGGACGCCACCGACCCGCAGTCCAGGTGGTCGCGGCCGATCGCCAGTGGCGCGGCCAGCTCACCGCTGGCCACCATGTCGTTGAACCGCTCGCCGGCACGGTCGCGCTCGCCGTAGCCGAGCCAGCAGATCCGGGCGGGCAGCCCCTGGAAGTGGACGCGTTCGCCGGCCATCTTGATCCACCGGTGCAGCGACTCGTTCTCGGGGAAGAGTTCGAGCATCGCCTTGTCGGTCTTGTGGATGTCCGACGCCTCGCCGGACAGCGCGGCCCAGCGGAACGGGCCCTTGCCCTCGCAGAACAGCGGCCGGATGTACGCGGGGACGAACCCGGGGAAGTCGAATGCCCGGTCGTAGCCCGCCAGCTGGGCCTCGCCGCGGATCGAGTTGCCGTAGTCGAAGACCTCGGCCCCGGCGTCCATGAAGCCGACCATCGCCTCGACGTGCTTGGCCATCGCCTCGCGGGCCCGCTGCGTGAAGTCGGCGGGCTTCTCTGCGGCGTACGAGGCCATGTCGTCGAAGTCGACGCCGATCGGGAGGTACGCGAGCGGGTCGTGCGCGCTGGTCTGGTCGGTGACGATGTCGATCGGGGCGCCCTCGGCGAGCATCCGGGGCAGCAGCTCCGCCGCGTTGCCGAGCAGCCCGATGGAGAGCGGCTTGCGCGCGTCGCGCGCCTCGACGGCGAGCTGGAGCGCGTGCTCGAGGGAGTCGGCGCGCACATCCAGGTAGCGGTGCTCGATGCGGCGCTCGATGGCGCGCGGGTCGCAGTCGATACAGATCGCGACGCCGTCGTTCATGGTGACCGCGAGCGGCTGGGCGCCGCCCATGCCGCCGAGTCCGGCGGTCAGGGTGATCGTCCCGGCAAGCGTCCCGTTGAACTTCTTCGCGGCGACGGCGGCGAACGTCTCGTACGTGCCCTGCAGGATGCCCTGCGTGCCGATGTAGATCCACGACCCGGCGGTCATCTGGCCGTACATGGTGAGCCCGAGCGCCTCCAGGCGGCGGAACTCCTCCCAGTTCGCCCAGTCGCCGACCAGGTTGGAGTTGGCGATCAGGACGCGCGGCGCCCACTCGTGGGTCTGCATGACGCCGACCGGCCGCCCGGACTGGACGAGCATCGTCTCGTCCTGCTTGAGCGTCTGCAGCGTGCGCACCATCGCGTCGAACGAGCGCCAGTCGCGGGCCGCCTTGCCCGTGCCGCCGTAGACGACGAGCTTGTCGGGGTGCTCGGCGACCTCGGGGTCGAGGTTGTTCTGCAGCATGCGGAGGGCGGCTTCCTGCTGCCATCCCAGGGCGCTCAGTTCCGTACCGCGCGGTGCCCGTACGGGGCGGGGTCCTGACATGGCAATGCCTCCTCGCGTCTGTGATGCTTCTATTCACATCCTGTCGCTCTGAATACTTGTAGTCAACAGGCCGCGCCCGAAAGACCTGTCCGGAAGCCGGAGAGCGGCACCGAAGACGGACAGAACGTGACAGGGGCGTCAACGGGTGCGACCGTTTCCGACCGTCTTTCGCATGTACCAATGGAAAATGCCAGAACTCCCACCCCGGGCGAGCACGTTGCGTAGCCTCAGAGTCACAGACGCGTGTCCGGTCGGGGGAGGGAGTCCGCGTGCCCGGAATCGACGAGTGCCTGCTCGAAGTCATGAGGCTGCCGGGTGCCCGCGGCGCCGCGGTGGTCGACTGGACGAGCGGTCTCGCCCTGGGCACCATCGGCGAATCGCCCAACGGCGATCACGAGGCGACCGCCGCCGAGACGGCCGAGGTGGCACGCATGGCGGCGGAGCAGCCCGCGTTCGCCCTCTCCATCCCGGAACCCTCACCGGGCCCGGGCGAGAACGCCGTTACGGGGACGGGCGCGGCGCCTCCGGTGGAGGACGTCATCGTCACCACCCGCGCCGGCTACCACATCCTCCGATTCGTCGAGACGGCCTTCGACAGCAGCGTCTTCCTGCATCTGTGGCTCGACCGTTCCGACGGCAACCTGGCGCTCGCCCGGATACGGCTGAGCGAGATGGCGGAGCGGTTGGTCCTGGCATGAGAACCACCGCGCCCGAGAGAACACCCCCCGACAGAACCTCCTCGGACACCACTGCCTCCGAGCGAACCTCACCCGAGAGAACCTCCCCCGTGAGAGCAGCCTCCGCCCTCTCCCCCATGCTCCAGCGCCTCGCCTCCGAGCGCGCCACCGGCGCGCTGATGCGCGACCGCGGCACGCTCTACCTCGCCGACGGCCAGGTGGTGCACGCCGAGAGTCCCGCGACACCCGGCATCGACATCCTGCTCACCGCGAGCGGCACCCTGCACCGCGACGGCTGGTGGGACGCGGTCGCCCAGGCGGGCGCCGGGCAGCGGGTCGGCCGCTACCTGGTGGACAGCGGACGGATACCCGGCGGCGCACTGGAGCTCTGCCACTTAGGGGCGTTGTACGACGCCGCCTTCTTCGCCCTCGCCCCCACCCGGACCCCGGCCCGGTTCCGTTACGGGGTCTCGCACTGGATCGGTCCCGTGCACCCCGTCCCCGTCGATGCCGTGCAGCGCGAGACGCTCCGGCGCCGGGAACTGCTCGACCGGATCTGGCCCGACGCGATGACCGACACCGCCCCGCTCGTCCGGGCGGCCCATCCCGTCGACGCCCCCGTCCCGTCGCGTCGGCGACGCGTACTCGACCTGGTGGACGGAGTGCGTACGGCATCCGACATCGCACAGCACCTGGGCCGCTCGGCGTTCCACATCCTCGTCGACCTGCGGCGGCTCACGGCCGCCGGACTGGTCGAAGCGGTCAGGCAGACGGCGGCCCCGTCCGCCTCCGCGCCCGGCCGGATCACGCTTCCCGAGGTCACGGCCGACCCCGACGTCGCCCTGCTGCGCCGGCTCAGAGACGCATTGGAGGCCCTGTGATACGCGCGCTCAGACAGCGTGCCGGGAGGAGACAACTGATGGTTCCCGAGGCCGAAGTCCAGGACGTCCTGGCCGAACTCCAGCGGCTGCGCGCCCGGGTTCCGCTCCTCGCGGGCGCGCTGGCGGCCAGCACCGACGGACTGGTCCTGGCCCAGGACACCCCGGGAGTGGAGGCGGAGGGCGTCGCCGCACTCACCGCGGCCTCGCTCGGCGTCGCGCTCCGGATGGCGGAGGCAACCGGCCGGGGCGGCTTCCGCGAACTGCTCGTACGAGGCGAGACCGGCTACATCGCCACGTACGCGGCGGGCTCCTCCGCCGTCCTCACGCTCCTGGCCGAGGACCGGATCAACGTCGGCCGGCTCCACCTGGAAGGCCGCCGGGCGAGCACCCGGATCGGCGAACTGGTCGACGCCGCACTGCAACGCACCGCACAGCCCGCGCCCGCGTCGCACGCCCCGCGCCCACGCACCCCGCCCCCCAGCGGTCCCCTCCCGCACCGCACGTAATACCAGTCACATCCGCACCAGCAACGCCAGATGACGGAGCCGGTCACCTCGGCCGGCAAGGAAAGGAAACGAGCACTCATGGCCAACACCGAAGCGTCACTCAAGGAAGCAATGACCTCCATCGAGGGCACCCTCGGTGTCGCACTCGTCGACTACACCAGCGGCATGGCGCTGGGCACCCTCGGCGGCGGCAAGGACTTCAACCTGGATGTCGCGGCCGCGGGCAACACCGATGTCGTACGTGCCAAACTCCGCACGATGGAACACCTCGGCATCAAGGACGAGATCGAGGACATCCTGATCACCCTCGGCGCCCAGTACCACCTGATCCGGCTGCTCAAGGCGCGCGGCACCAACGGTCTCTTCCTCTACCTGGTGCTGGACGCCGCCCGCGCCAACCTGGCGATGGCCCGCCACCAGCTGAAGCGGATCGAGGCCGAACTGGAGGTCTGACCTCCGCAGCACTCCCTCAGCGACGCCGCGCCCCACCGGGCGCGGCGTCGCCCGCCACCGGCCCGGTCGTCCGGTACGCCGCGACCCGCTTGCCCGTCGGCCGCCCCTTCTCCACCCAGTCGGTCCGCACCCAGTACAGGACGTCGTCCCTGCGCTCCCGCTGTCCGATCCGCACCGCCTTGAGCCAGAGCCCGGCCCCGGCACCCGCGAGCACCAGCCCACCGGCGCCGGGCAGCAGGAACCCACTGGCGATCGCCACGAGGAACCCGCCCAGCAGCCACCACCGGTGCCCGCGACGCCAGTTGCGTACGGTCACGGCCCGGTCCTGGAGGAAGTCGGTCCGCCCGGCACGGGTGGCGGCCCGGGCCAGTTCCGCGTACCTGCCTCCGCGGGCGAGCGCCACCACCACTGCGGTGACCAGGAACAGCGCGGCTCCCGCGAGCAGTCCGATCCGCCGGCCGGTGAGCCCCGGAACGAGCGCGCCGACAGCGGCGGCTAGCAGCCCCGGCCACCACAGCGGTACGGCTCCGGCCCGTACGATCACGGCCACCCTTGCCAGCGACTGCGCTCCGCGCCCCACGTCCGTACCCCTCTCGACAGCCATCGGTGCTGTTTCCGTGGGCGCAGATTAGTGGTCGTGTCTGAGCATTTTCTGAAAATCCGCAGTGATTCCTGGGTTCCCGGCCGAGCGTCCGTCAGTACCGGGCGTCCGCCGTGCCGTCCCCGCCCGGCAGGACCACTCCCCTCCCCGGCAGTGGCCCCGGCCCCGCGCTCACTCGGCGAACAGACCGCGCGCCGCCGCCCGTGCGTCGAACTCCTCCAGCCGCGCCTGCGCGTCGGGCAGGTCGTCGCACATCGCCTCCAGCAGCACCCGCCCCAGCAGCATCGGCGCACACGCCGTGTCGAAGGCGAGCCCGGTGCCGACGGCCGCCGGAATCAGCAGATCGCTGTGTTTGGCCACCGGGGCGAACGCCGAATCGGCCACCGACACCACGGTCAGCCCCTGTTCCTGGGCGTACGCGAGCGCGTCCACGACCTCCTTCGGGTGGCGCGGCAGCGCGAAGCAGACCAGCGCGCTCGCTCCCGCCCGCCGCGCGGCGTCGATGCGGTCGCGCAGCATGCTGCCGCCCTCGTCGAGCACCCGCACATCCGGGTGGACCTTGGCCGCGAAGTAGCCGAAGCCACGCGCTTGCGAGGAGGCGGCGCGCAGCCCGAGCACGGGCAGCGGCCGTGACGCGGCGAGCAGCCGTCCCGCCCGCTCGACGGGAGTGGGGTCGGCGAGCAGCTCGGCGAGGTGCTGCAGGTTCTCGATCTCGGCGTGGACGGCCTGCTGGTATTCGTTGTACGTGTCGTCGACGGCGCCCGCCGCCTCACCGGATCCGGGCGCGACCTCCCGCAGGTGCTTGCGCAGCGCCGGATACCCGTCGAAGCCGAGCGCGACGGCGAAGCGGGTGACGGACGGCTGGCTGACCCCGGCCAGCTCGGCCAGTTCCACGCTGGACAGGAACGGCACATCGGCGGCCCGCCGGACCATGGAGTGCGCGATCCGCCGCTGGGTGGGCGTGAGCCGGTGCCCCTCGAAGAGCTGCTGCAACCGCGCGGCCGGGCTGCTCATGCTGTCCCCCTTGTACTGGCGAGTCCGGTGTCCCGGCTCGTTCCGGTGAGTCCGGTGTTCCACAGATCCGTGCAGCGGTCGAGCAGTTCCCCTGCCGCCGCCTTCACATCATCGGTGAGCGGCCGGTCCGCGAGCTCGGCGTCGAGCAACGAATCTGCCAGCGCGAACGCCCGCCCGACCGGCAGATCAGGATCGGGCCGCAGGTCACGCAGGCGCAACGCCCGTACGGCGGAAACGAGTTCGCAGGCGACGACCTGCCGGTAGGCGTTGCAGGCACGCAGTGTCTGACGGGCGGCCAGCGAGGCGAAGCTGGCCTGCTCCTCGACGCCGCGGGAGAGCACGGCATGCCCGAGCGAGGCGGGCGCGGAGAACGCCCGCAGATCTCCGAGGGCGGCCCCGGCCGCGTACTCCAGAATCATCACGCCCGAGGCGGCGGGCTCGCCGTCCGCGAGGAACGGCCGCAGCCGGGTGAAGGACGGCTCGTTGAGAGCCGAGAGCCGGGAGGTGGAGAGCCGGGCGACCTGGGTGACCGCAAGCCTGAAGTGGTCTAGAGCCAGGGCGAGTTGGGCCATGTAGAAGCCGCCGTGGTGGTAGGCGGCGGGGCTGTCGTTGAGACCGGCGTCCGGGCAGATCAGCGGGTTCTCGGCAGCGGCGTTGATCTCGACGGCGAGGACACGCTCGAGTGCGTCGGCGGCGTCCTGCGCCGGGCCGTGGATCTGCGGCAGACAGCGGAAGCCGTACGGGTCCTGGATCCGGCCGAGCGGCGGCCCCGGACGGTCGGGCGCGCCGAGCAACTGCCGCATCCGCGCCGCGACCTGGTACGAGCCGGGGTGCGGACGGGCGGCGTGGACCGGTTCGGCGTACGCCTCGTACGAACCGTCGACCGCGAGCAGCGAGAGCGCGGCGACCGCTTCGGTGGCGGTGACGAGCCGGCGCAGCTCGTCGAGCCCGAGAGCGGCCTGGCCGAGGGTGAGGGCATTGCTGCTGATCAGGGCAAGGGCGTCGTTGTTGTCGAGTGACTGGGGCCCGGGCGCGGCGCCGGGCCCCTGCCAGGGGTGCTCCCCGGCGAGCGCGAGGCCGACCTGGGCGAGGGCGGCGATGTCCCCGGTACCGACCGAACCGAACTCGTTGACCACCGGGTGCGCGCCGGCCTCCAGCGCCTCACAGAGACCGACGACGACGCCGGGCCGCAGTCCGGCGCCGCCCGCAAGCAGCTGATTGGCGCGCACGGCGAGCATGGCACGGACCTCGCGGGCGGGCAGCGGGTCACCGATGGCCCCGGCGTGGCTGCGCAGCAGGCGCAGCCCGTGATCGGCGGCGGCCTCGGTGGGGACACCCTCGTTGCGATTGGCGCCGACCCCGGTGGAGCGCCCGTACACTCGCCCGGTCGCGGCGAGCTCCCGGGCTGCGGACCAGGACCGGTCGACACGCTTCATCGCCTCGACGCCGGGCACGGGCCGGGCGGTACCACGGGCGATCCGGACGACGTCGGCGACGGGAAGGGTCTGGCCGTCGAGCTCGACGACGGAGACGGCTTGGTCCGCGGCCCACCCACCGAAGGGCGAGGAGTCCATCATGTGGGACGACATCATGCGCGAACCCTCCTCATTCAGACACTGCATCTCGCCGCTCGGGCTTCTGTAACCAGTGTTTTACCCCGAGGCATTGACAACCTATTCAGTCAACGAGAACTCTGCATGACTATATGCAGCCGGGGCAAGGGACGACCGATGATCAAATTCGACGCAGTGAACAAGCGTTTCCCGAACGGCACGACAGCAGTTCATGAGCTCAGCCTCACCATGCCGGAGGGCGGCATCACCGTCCTGGTCGGTTCGTCCGGCTGCGGCAAGACCACCACTCTCCGCATGATCAACCGTATGGTCGATCCGAGCTCCGGCACGATCACGCTCGGCGGCCGGAACATCCTCGAAGCGGACGCCGCCGAGCTCCGCCGGGGCATCGGATACGTCATCCAGCAGGCCGGGCTCTTTCCGCACCGCACGATCCTCGACAACATCGCCACGGTCCCGCTGCTGCTGGGCCACGGACGCAAGCGCGCCCGGGCCCGCGCGGCCGAGCTGCTGGAGACGGTCGGACTTCCGGCAGACGCCGCCAAGCGCTACCCGCACCAGCTCTCCGGCGGCCAGCAGCAGCGCGTCGGTGTCGCGCGTGCGCTCGCCGCCGATCCGCCGGTGCTGCTGATGGACGAGCCGTTCGGCGCGGTCGACCCCGTCGTCCGGACCCAGCTCCAGGACGAGCTGCTCCGCCTCCAGCAGGAGCTGAACAAGACCATCGTCTTCGTCACCCATGACATCGACGAGGCGGTGCGGCTCGGCGACCGGATCGCCGTCTTCCGTACCGGCGGTCATCTCGTGCAGTGCGCACCGCCCGCCGAACTCCTCGCGCGCCCGGCCGACGACTTCGTCGCCGACTTCCTCGGCGCCGAACGCGGCCTGAAGCTGCTCTCGTTGAGCACTCTCGCGGATCTCCCCCGACAGCCGGCGACGACGGTACGGGCCGACGAACCCGCCCCCGCCGGGCGCGCCGACTGGCAGCTGGTCGTCTCCGCCAAGGGCGAACCCCTCGGCTGGCTGGACCCGGCAGCCGCTCCGTCGGGCCCGGCGGGCGACGCCCCGCTCCTCCCCGTACGGCCGCTGCGCGACACCGACTCGCTGCTCTCCGCGCTGAACGAGTCGGTCGCCTCCCCGGCCGGCCTGATAGCCCGGGTCGACGACACGGGCGTACTGACCGGGGTCACCGCGCGCGAGGCCGTCCACGCACGGGCGGGGGACGCCCACACCACAGCGGTCGCGGCCCCTCGGCCCATGACGGCTCCGGCCGGAAAGGGCAGCGCATGACCATCGACTGGTCGTGGATATCCGACCACGCGAGCGACCTCGTCACCCTCACCGTCTCCCACCTCCAGGCCGCCCTGACCGCCGTGCTCCTCGGCCTGCTGATCTCGCTCCCGCTGGCCGTCCTGGCCCACCGGGTACGGCCCCTGCGCGGCTTCCTCCTGGGCTTGTCGAACATCCTCTTCACGATCCCGTCCATCGCGGTCTTCGTCCTTCTCCTGCCGGTGTCGGGCCTCACCCGCACCACCACGGTGATCGGCCTGACCGTCTACACACTGGTCGTACTCCTCCGCAACACGGTCGAGGGCCTGGACTCGGTCCCGGCGCGCACCAGGGAGGCCGCCAAAGCGATGGGCACCCGCCCCTTGCGCATCCTGCTCACCGTCGAACTCCCCCTCGCCCTCCCCGTGATCATGGCGGGCGTACGGATCGCCACGGTCATGTCGATCTCGCTGGTCAGCGTGGCCACATACATCGGCGACGGCGGCCTCGGCCAGCTCTTCACCGACGGGTTCCAGCGCAACTTCCCGACCCCGGTGGTCGTCGGCATCGCCCTGACCCTGCTGCTCGCGCTGGTCGCGGACGCGGCGCTGGTGGCCGTGCAATACGTGCTCACCCCCTGGAAGCGGAAGCAGAGGGCCTGACCGATGTACGAACTCTTCGCGAACCTCGGCACCTGGCTGACCGACGCCGAACAGTGGCAGGGCCCGGACGGCATCGCACACCGCCTTGCCGAGCACCTCCAGTACTCGCTCCTCGCCACCTTGATCGCGACGGTGATCGCGCTCCCGATCGGCCTGCTCATCGGCCACACGGGGCGCGGCGCGTTCCTCGCCATCAACCTCTCGTCGTTCGGCCGGGCGCTCCCCACGGTCGGCCTGGTGGTGCTGGTCTTCCTGGCCAGCGGCCTGTCGATGACCCCGGTGTACGTGGCGCTGGTCGCCCTCGCCGTCCCGTCGATCGTCACCAACACCTACGCCGGGATGACCGCTGTCGACCCGGAGGTGAAGGACGCCGCCCGCGGCCAGGGCATGCGTGGCCACCAGATCCTGTGGCAGGTGGAACTCCCCCTCGCCCTCCCTCTGATCATGACGGGCCTGCGCCTCGCCCTGATCCAGGTCGTCGCCACCGCCACGGTCGCCGCGTACGTCAGCTTCGGCGGCCTCGGCCGGTACGTCTTCGACGGCCTGGCCCAGCGCGACCTCGTCCAGGTACTGGGCGGCGCGGTCCTGGTGGCGGTCGTGGCCGTCGCCCTGGACCTGGCCCTGTCCGGACTGCAGCGCATCCTCTTCCGCCACCGCACCGCCTGAGGAGACCACTCATGACCCACCAGCCCCACAGCACCACCCGCCGCTCCCTGCTGGGCGGCCTCCTCGCCGCGGCCGCCGTACCCGCACTCGCGGCCTGCAGCAGCGGCATCACCTCGCTCGACGGCCAGGGCGGAGGCAGCAGCAGCGGCGCCGGCTCCAGCGCCGGCGGCATCACCATCGGCACGGCCAACTTCACCGAGAACCAGGTGCTCGGCTACCTGTACGCCGAAGCCCTGCAGGCCGCCGGAGTCAAGACAAAGGTCCGCGCCAACCTGGGTACCCGCGAGATCCTCATCCCCGCCCTCGAGGGCGGGGACATCGATCTCCTCCCCGAGTACCAGGGCGCCCTCCTGCACTACCTCGACCCGAAGGCGAAGGCGACCGAGGAGGGCGAGATGCAGAACGCCCTGGCCATCGCCCTCCCCAAGGGCCTCCAGATTCTGCCGTACGGCATGGCCGAGGACTCGGACGCCTTCGTGGTCACCCCGAGGACCGCCAGGAAATACGGCCTGTCCTCCCTCGCCGACCTGGCGAAGCAGAACGGAAAGCTCGTCATCGGCGCGGCCCCCGAGGTGAAGAAGCGGACGGTCGGGGCGGTCGGCCTGAAGGACGTGTACGGAGTCGAGTTCAAGGAGTTCAAGTCGCTCGACTCCTCCGGACCGCTGGTCAAGGGGGCCCTGAAGAAGGGCGACGTCGACGTCGCCAACCTCTTCACCACCGACACGGACATCGCCGCCGAGGGCTGGGTGGTCCTCACCGACCCCAAGAACCTGATCCCCGGCCAGCACGTGGTCCCCCTGATCGCGGACCGCGCGGCGGACTCCACGGTCCGCAAGGCACTGGCCCGTCTGGGCGCCACGCTCACGACGAAGGACCTCACGGAGCTGAACCGCCTGGTGGACAAGGACAAGAAGGACCCGGAGGACGTGGCGCACGACTGGGCCGCGGCGCACGGCCTGATACAGAAGTAAGCGAAAAGGAGCACCCCCATGGCCGACTCTCTCGTGGAGCGCCGCTCGATCGACGTCGTACCGGACGACGAACGGCACGGCAAAGCGTTCTCCCAGTTCACCCTCTGGCTCGGCGCGAACCTCCAGATCACCGCAGTGGTCAGCGGCGCGCTCGCGGTCATCTTCGGCGGCGGCGCCTTCTGGTCCCTGATCGGCCTGCTGGCGGGCAATGTGCTCGGCGGAGCGGTGATGTCGCTGCACTCGGCGCAGGGCCCCCGGCTGGGCCTGCCCCAGATGATCTCCAGCCGGGCACAGTTCGGGGTGCGGGGCGCGGTCGTGCCGCTGCTCCTCGTCGTCGTGATGTACGTCGGCTTCTTCGCCAGCGGCAGCGTGCTGGCCGGCCAGGCGGTCGGCGAGCTCACCCACCTCGGGCAGACCCCCGGCATCCTCGTCTTCGCCGTGGTCACCGCGCTGATGGCGGCGATCGGCTACCGGGTCGTGCACGTCCTCGGCCGGGTCGCCAGCGTGGTCTGTGCACTGGCCTTCGTCTATCTCGGTATCCGGCTGCTGGACCGGATCGATCTCGGCGCCGCCCTTGCCGACCGCGCCTTCGACCTGCCGATGTTCCTGCTCGCGGTGTCGATCGCGGCGTCCTGGCAACTGGCGTTCGGGCCCTACGTCGCGGACTACTCGCGCTACCTGCCGCGCCACACGAGCGCCCGCGCCACCTTCTGGTGGACGCTGGCCGGCACGACGCTCGGCTCCCAGTGGTCCATGGCCTTCGGCGTGCTGGTCGCGGCGTCCGCGGGCGAGGCGTTCCTCGACGACCAGGTCAGCTACGTGGTCTCGCTGGGCGGCACCGGACTGATCGCCTCACTGCTCTACTTCGTGATCGCGCTCGGCAAGCTGACCATCAACGTGCTGAACACCTACGGCGGGTTCATGTCGATGGTGACCGGCATCAGCGGCTTCCGCGGGCAGCGGGCGCTCTCGCAGCGCGGCCGCTCGGCGTACATCGCCGTCATCATGATCGCGGGCACGGCGGTCGCCCTGCTGGGCAAGGACACCTTCCTCACCTCGTTCAAGGACTTCCTGCTGTTCCTGCTGACCTTCTTCACCCCGTGGTCGGCGATCAACCTCGTCGACTACTACCTGATTTCGCGCGAGCGGTACGACATCCCGGCCCTGTCCGACCCCAACGGCCGCTACGGCGCCTGGCGCTGGGACGCACTGTCGGTGTACGCGGTGGGCATCGTCGCCCAGCTCCCCTTCCTGGCGACGACCTTCTACACCGGCCCGCTGGTGGAGCCGCTGGGCGGCGCGGACATCTCCTGGGTGATCGGCCTGCTCGTACCGGCCCTGCTGTACTGGCTGCTCGCCCGGCGCGACACAGCACACATCCCGACGGCCACGATCACCTCGCCGGACCGGGTTCCGGCCGGCTGAACCCGGTCCCCACCGGGTCGCGGCCATCCACGACCCGGTGGGCCCCGGCGCGGTCGCCCACGGCGTCAGGAGCGAGGACGTCACCATCGGCGAGCGGACCATCGCCACCGAGGGCCTTCCCCGGTACGCCCCGACCCCCGACAGGGGGGGGGCTAGCCCCACTGCGCCGGACTCCTTCGCTCCGTACCGTTGGGCCATGGAAGCCCGTGACTCCGAGCTCGAGAAAGAGCTCAATGCCACCCTGCAGGCCCGCAGCGAGCTGGGGCCCGAGTACGAGTCAGCGCTCATCGACTCGTTCCTGGAGAAGGTCGACCGGCGTCTCGACGAGACGCTCGACCGTCGCGTCCGGCGTCATCTCGCCGAGCAGCAGATCACGATCGCCCGAGGGGCCCGGGCGCCCCAGGAGCCGCTGGCGAACTTCGGTGAACGGTTCGGGTTCGGGATCGTCTCGCTGGTCCTGGCCATCCCGCTGTCCGCGATCGGGGTCGCGAACGCCGGTATCGAGGGGCTCGTCGTGGCCTGGCTCGGGATCGTCGGGGTGAATGTCGCCCAGGTGGTCCGCAGTCGGCCGCTGTTCCGGCGCTCGGAGGAACGCGCGAAGTCCGACTGGGAGGACTGAGCGGCCGCCGGTCACGCCTGGCGTGTGGGGAGCACGATCAGCTGGCGCAGGTTGACGTGGCGCGGGCGACTGGTGGTGTAGGCGACCAGGTCGGCGATGTCGTCCCCGGACAGGGAGCCCAGCGCGTCGAACATGCCGTCCAGCTGGCCGGACAGCTCCGCGTTGTCGATGTGGCTCCCCAGCTCCGTGTCGGTGAGGCCCGGCTCGATGTTCGTGACGCGGACGTCGCGCGGGCCGAGCTCCGTGCGCAGGGATGCCGACAGGTAGCTGAGTGCCGCCTTCGTCGCCCCGTACACGGCGTAGTTGGGGAACGCGATGTGCGCGCCGATCGACGAGATGTTCACCAGGTCGGCGGTGCGGCCCTCGGCGGCGGCCGCCACCAGGTCGGGGGTGAAGGCACGGATGATCCGCAGCGCGCCCGCCACATTGGTGTCGAGCATCCGCTGCCACTCGTCCGTGCGGCCCTCGTCCACCGGGTTCGGCAGCATCACTCCGGCCGCGTTGACCACCAGGTCGACCTCGCCGTAGGCGTTGTGGACACGCTCGGCGGCCGCGTCGACGGATGTCTGGTCGGTGACGTCCGCCGCCACGACGAGGGCTTCGCCGCCCTCCGCGGTGACCTTGGCGGCCACTTCTTCCAACCGGTCCGCCCGCCGGGCCAGCAACGCCACCCTGGCTCCCCGGGCGGCGAGCAGGAGGGCGATGGCGGCGCCCATACCGCTGGCGGCTCCGGTGACGACAGCGGTGCGGCCGGCGAGGGTCTCGTACGACATGGCGTGCTCCTTGCGCTCCGTGGTGTCCGCCGGGCTTCCCCCCGGTGGCAGGCTCCACTCTTCGCCGCCCGGCACCCGTTACCCAGGGATGCGTCTTTCCTGGGTCCGGCAGTACCAGGCTCCGCTCCGGCCCGTCTCCTAGGATCGAACGCATGGATGGGGATCTCGGAGACTTTCTCCGCTCGCGACGCGCACGGATTCAGCCCGAGGACGTAGGCCTGCAGGCATACGGCCGACGCCGGGTCCCGGGGCTGCGCCGCGAGGAGGTCGCACAGCTCGCGGGGGTGAGCGTCGACTACTACATCCGGCTGGAACAGGGGCGCGGACCGAGCGTCTCGGACGCGGTGCTCGACGCGGTCGCCCGGGTTCTGCGGCTGGACGAGACGGAGCTGGCGTATCTGCACACCGTGGCCCGGCCGAGCACGAAGGCACGCGGCGAGCGGCCGGCTGCCGCGCAGCGGGTACGGCCCGGCCTGCGGCTGTTGCTGGACACCATCGACCGGGCCCCCGCGTTCATCCTGGGCCGCCGCATGGACGTGCTGGCCTGGAACACCCTGGGCGACGCCGTCGTCGGTTTCTCCCGGATGCCCGCCGCCGCGCGCAACATGCCGCGCCAGGTGTTCCTGGAACCGGCGGCGCGCGAGCTGTACCCGGAGTGGGCGGCAGTGGCGGCGGAGACGGTCTCGCATCTGCGGCTGGATGCCGGGCTGCACCCGACGGACAGACAGCTCGCCACGCTGGTCGGCGAGCTGTCGTTGCGGAGTGAGGACTTCCGGCGGCTGTGGGCGGACCATCAGGTCAAGGCGAAGACGTACGGGGTCAAGCGCATCCAGCATCCCGTGGCAGGCGAACTGACGCTTCCGTACGAGACGCTGGCGCTGCCCGGTGACCCCGACCAGTCACTGGTCGTCTATACGCCGGAGCCGGACACCGCGACTGCTGAGCGGATCGCGCTCCTGGCGAGCTGGGCGGCCGCGCCCGCCGGATGAGCGGCCCTCGGCCGCTGATGGACGCGCCTGGAGGTATGTCGCAGGGACCGCCGCACCCCCGGTTTCCCAGGGGGCGGGACGACGGCGGTCCCCGCGAGGGACGCGGGTCCGGGTCAGGGCCGGCTGATCGCGTCCTGGCGACAGTGGAGGTCCGGGAGCCGCTCCGTAGTCCGTGTCGCCGTCTCGGGTGTCGGCGGGTTTCCCTGCCGACACCCACTAATCTGCCGGAGCCGTGTTAAGCCGGTGCTGCGGGTACGTGTCGTGCTCGTACCGTTTTCACGAAGCCCCGATTCCCGTTCTACTGCTTCGGACCGGCGTCCTTCGCCAGGAACGACAGCAGGTCCTGCCTGCTCACGACACCCTTCGGCTTGCCCTCCACCAGGACGATCGCCGCGTCCGCGGCGTCCGCACCGCTGAGCACCGACATCAGGTCCTCGACCGGTTCGCCCGAGCCGACCTGCGGCAGCGGCGGCGACATGTGCTTCTCCAGCGGGTCGGTGAGCGAGGCGCGCTGCGCGAACAGCGCGTTCAGCAGCTCCCGCTCCACCACCGAACCGATGACCTCTGCGGCCATCACGTCCGGGTGCCCGGCGCCCGGCTTCACGATCGGCATCTGTGAGACTCCGTACTCGCGCAGGACGTCGATCGCCTCGCCGACGGTCTCCTCCGGGTGCATGTGGACGAGCGTCGGGATCGCGCCTTCCTTGTGGGCGAGTACGTCCCCGACACGCGCCGACGGGCCGGTGTCCTCCAGGAAGCCGTAGTCGGCCATCCACTCGTCGTTGAAGATCTTGCTCAGGTAGCCGCGGCCGCTGTCCGGCAGGAGTACGACGACCACGTCGTCCGGGCCGAGGCGCTGCGCGACCTCCAGGGCCGCCACGACCGCCATGCCGCAGGAACCGCCGACGAGCAGGCCCTCCTCCTTGGCGAGCCGGCGGGTCATCTGGAAGGAGTCCTTGTCGGACACCGCGACGATCTCGTCCGTGACCGTGCTGTCGTACGCGCTCGGCCAGAAGTCCTCGCCGACGCCCTCGACCAGATAGGGGCGTCCGGAGCCGCCGGAGTAGACCGAGCCCTCCGGGTCCGCGCCGACGATCTTGACCGAGCCGCCGCTGACCTCCTTCAGATAGCGGCCGGTGCCGGTGATCGTGCCACCGGTGCCCACGCCCGCCACGAAGTGGGTGATCTTCCCGTCCGTCTGCTCCCACAGTTCGGGACCGGTGGTCTCGTAGTGCGAGCGCGGGTTGTTCGGGTTCGAGTACTGGTCGGGCTTCCAGGCGCCCGGCGTCTCACGGACCAGCCGGTCGGACACGTTGTAGTACGAGTCCGGGTGCTCGGGGTCGACGGCCGTCGGGCAGACGACGACCTCGGCACCGTACGCGCGCAGCACATTGATCTTGTCCGTGGACACCTTGTCCGGGCAGACGAAGATGCACTTGTAGCCCTTCTGCTGCGCGACGATCGCCAGGCCGACGCCCGTGTTGCCGCTCGTCGGCTCGACAATCGTGCCGCCGGGCTGCAGCGCGCCGCTCTCCTCGGCCGCCTCGATCATGCGGAGGGCGATGCGGTCCTTGACCGAACCGCCGGGGTTGAAGTACTCGACCTTGGCCAGCACCGTCGCCTCGATGCCGGCCGTCACACTGCGCAGCCTCACCAGCGGGGTATTGCCAACGAGACTGATCATCGAATCGTGAAATTGCACCGTGTTACTCCGGGGTCTCCGAGATGGTGCGGCCAGCGTATGCGTACGGGGATGAGATTGGGCGAAGCGATTGGGCGACGGTCGTTACGGGGCAGTTAGCTCTATGTACGGCGGTACGGCGACGAGGAGGTGGACCGGACTGTGTCAAGAGCAAGGGTGGCACGGCGGATCGCGGCAGGGGCCGCCTACGGCGGCGGCAGTATCGGACTGCTCGGTGCGGCGGCGGTGGGCGTGGTGCTGGCGGAGGTCCAGCTGGCGAAGCGGCAGGTGGGTGGCGGTGTCGCGCCCGTCCCGCCGAGTGCCGACGGGCGGTACGGGGTGGCCTTCACCGGTCCGGCGGAGCCTTTGCTGCTCGGCCTGCTCGGCGACTCCACCGCGGCCGGTCAGGGCGTGCGCAGGGCCGGCCAGACCCCCGGGGCGCTGCTCGCCTCGGGTCTCGCGGCGGTCTCCGAGCGTCCGGTGGATCTGCGGAATGTCGCGCAGCCGGGGGCCCGGTCGGACGATCTGGAGCGGCAGGTGTCGGTGCTGCTGGCCGACACGTCCCGTACGCCCGACGTCTGCGTGATCATGATCGGGGCGAACGATGTGACGCACCGGATGCCCGCCACCCATTCGGTGCGGTGCCTGACCACCGCCGTGCGCAGGCTGCGCACGACTGGCGCGGAGGTCGTTGTCGGCACGTGCCCCGATCTCGGCACGATCGAGCCGGTCTACCAGCCGTTGCGCTGGCTGGCCCGGCGGGCGAGCCGCCAACTGGCCGCCGCCCAGACGATCGGTTCGGTGGAGCAGGGCGGGCGCACGGTGTCGCTGGGCGACCTGCTGGGGCCGGAGTTCGAGGCGAACCCGCGCGAACTGTTCGGCCCGGACAACTACCACCCGTCGGCCGAGGGGTACGCGACGGCGGCGATGGCGCTGCTGCCGACCCTGTGCGCGGTGCTGGGGCTGTGGCCGGAGTCCGACCGCCTCGACGGCTCGCGCCGCGAGGACATGCTGCCGGTGGCCAAGGCGGCGTCCCAGGCGGCCCGGGAGGCCGGTACGGAGGTCACGGGGGCGCGGGCGCCCTGGGCCCTGCTCAAGCACCGCAGGCGGCGGCGTCTGCCGACGGCCACGGAGCCGCAGCCTCAGCCTCAGCCGGAGCCCCTGGCGCGGTCCCATCCGTATCCGGACGGACAGCACCCGGACGGACAGCATCCGGACGGGCAGCACCCCGCCGGCAAAAACCCCGACGTGCACCCGGGCGGGGACGCGGGCGCTGATCCCGCGCCCCGGCACGCCTGAACATCCGCATGCACTCGACCCCGTCCACCGACCCCGTCCACTCGACTGAGCGGTCGCTTAGAAAAGAGGTCCGCATCACATGGCCTGCCGGGTGACCTCAGCGATACGGCCGGGTAACTTCCAAGGCAGTCCTGCCCGTCAGGTCTGCCGGTCAGTCCTGCCGGACAGCCGGCCTTCCAGCCCTCATGGAGCCGCGTGATGCCTGAAGCCGTGATCGTCTCTGCTGCCCGTTCCCCCATCGGCCGGGCCTTCAAGGGTTCGCTGAAGGACCTGCGGGCGGACGACCTGACCGCCACGATCATCCAGACCGCGCTGGCCAAGGTCCCCGAGCTGGACCCGAAGCACATCGACGACCTGATGCTCGGCTGCGGCCTCCCCGGCGGCGAGCAGGGCAACAATCTGGGCCGCATCATCGCCGTGCAGATGGGGATGGACCACCTTCCCGGCTGTACGGTCACCCGTTACTGCTCGTCCTCCCTGCAGACGAGCCGCATGGCGCTGCACGCCATCAAGGCCGGCGAGGGCGACGTCTTCATCTCGGCCGGTGTCGAGATGGTGTCCCGCTTCGTGAAGGGCAACTCCGACAGCCTGCCGGACACGCACAACCCGCTCTTCGCCGAGGCCGAGGCCCGCACCGCCGCGCGCGCCGCGGAGACCGGTGCGAGCTGGCACGACCCGCGCGAGGACGGTCTCGTCCCGGACGCGTACATCGCGATGGGGCAGACCGCTGAGAACCTGGCCCGGCTCAAGGGCGTCACCCGTCAGGACATGGACGAGTTCGGCGTACGGTCGCAGAACCTCGCCGAGGAAGCCATCAAGAACGGCTTCTGGGCGCGTGAGATCACCCCGGTCACGACCCCCGACGGCACGGTCGTCTCCCAGGACGACGGCCCGCGCGCGGGCGTCACGCTGGAGGGCGTGCAGGGCCTGAAGCCGGTCTTCCGCCCCGACGGCCTGGTCACCGCCGCCAACTGCTGCCCGCTCAACGACGGCGCCGCCGCGCTCGTGATCATGTCCGACACGAAGGCGCGCGAGCTGGGTCTGACCCCGCTGGCCCGGATCGTCTCGACCGGCGTCTCCGGCCTCTCCCCCGAGATCATGGGGTACGGACCGGTGGAGGCCAGCAAGCAGGCGCTGAAGCGCGCCGGGCTCACCATCGACGACATCGACCTGGCCGAGATCAACGAGGCGTTCGCCGCCCAGGTGATCCCCTCCTACCGCGACCTCGGCCTGCCGCTGGAGAAGGTCAACGTCAACGGTGGCGCGATCGCCGTCGGCCACCCCTTCGGCATGACCGGCGCCCGGATCACCGGCACGCTGATCAACAGCCTGCAGTTCCACGACAAGCAGTTCGGCCTGGAGACCATGTGCGTGGGCGGCGGCCAGGGCATGGCGATGGTCATCGAGCGGCTGAGCTGAGCTGCAGCGGAGGGTAGGGGGCGCCTGAGGTACGAAGGCGGCGCCTGCCCGCAGCGGAAGCGAAGCGAACGCGACCACAGGCCCGAGCGGCTGAGCTGAGCTGCAGCGGAGGGTAGGGGGCGCCTGAGGTACGAAGGCGGCGCCTGCCCGCAGCGGAAGCGAAGCGAACGCGACCACAGGCCCGAGCGGCCGAGCTGAGCTGATCACTCCCGGAACCGCCGGGCAGGCCTCTCCCGGCGGCTCACCCACCCACGACGTGGCCGGTTCCGAGCCCCGACCGTGACCGAATCTCCCCCAGGATGTGACCTATCTCCTGGGGGAGAGGTGTTTTTGCAGGTCACACCCGCATCAGGGGTAAACACGCGACCCAAAGACCTGTCCAATTCGTGACGTAATGCACTGACAACGGGCGCAGGTGCAGGCCAAGCTGATGTAGGAAGTCGTGGGATCAATTGAAACCGGGAGTATGTCAGTGAGCATCATGCCTCTTGCCCTGTTGCTGACCACCGCCGCTGCGACGGCTGTGGGCGCTGCTGCGCTGCACGCTGCTCACGGGCTGCGCAAGCAGGTCACGGCCCTGCGCATCGAGCTGGCCGCGGGCCACGCCCGTACCGCCTCGGTGCCGCCGCAGAGCCGCGCCACGGCTACCCCCGCCGCCGAGATACGCGCTGCTGTGGCCGAAGCACTCGCCGAGGAGCGTGAGCGCGAGCTCGCCGAGGCCCGTGCCTTCTGGGCCTCCCAGGAGGCACGCGACGCCGCCGACGCCCCGTCCCTGCTGGGCGGTCTCTCCGGGATCGGCGAGGACGCGCCGTTCTTCCTGCCGCGCCAGGCCGACTTCGCGGGCCTGGAGGCCATGGACCTCGACGCCACCGAGGCGCTCGAAGAGCTGACGGAGCTGGCCGAGCTGGCGGAGATAACCGAGCTGCCCGAGACGGTGGAGTTCGCCGAGGACTCCCCCGAGCTGGCCGCGGCCCGTCGCCGTCACCCCTCGCACCCCGACTTCGTGCCGGTGCAGACCCCGGTCGTCACCGACCACGAGCGCACCGTGAGCCGGCTGGAGGAGCTCGCCGACCGCCGTACCGAGCTCGCCGATGTCCGGCCCGGCCCGCTCGGCACCCTCGATGTCTATGTCTTCGCCGACGGAACCACGCTCTGCATGACCCCCGGCCACCGCGAGACGGCCGAGCAGCTCGGCCGAGCGCTGCTGGCCGGTGAGCACCCGGTGCTGCTGGGCGGCTCCGGTGTCTCCGGCGCGTACGCACTGACGTTCTCCTGCGGCAAGGAGAACGTCTACATTCTCGCCGACCGGGTCATCGCCTCGTTCTGAGCCACCGGAAGCACTCCCGGAACCCTGGAGCCCCCGGGAACCTTCCGGGAAGCCCGGGTTCCCCGCAGCGGCTCCCGCCCGGCCGCTGCCCGAAGGCCGCTACGCGAATGCCCGGGCGGTCGCTTCCTCCACGAATCGCACGGCCTCGTCCAGCTCCACGGAGGGGGCCGTTTCCAGTGCCGCCGCCAAGTCCCGCCCCACGACCGCAAGTTGGTCGCCGATTGCGAACATCCCGACGTCCGGCAGGATGCGCGGCTCACGGTCCGGCGCCTCGATGCGCTGGGCCCGTACGGCCAATTCCCTGGCCGTGGCCAGCCCTTCGGCGGCGGCTCCGCGCTGCAGCCTGCTCTGCGGGGCGGCACGCAGCCGGTCGGCAAATCGGTCCACGGCGGTGATCAGCGGGGTCGTATCGAGCACTCAGTGAGCCTACGCGCCGGTCCGTGATGGTTGCCAACGGGCCGACGCTCAGGCACGGTGTCGGGAAGGACCAGCAACGCGCAATGCGTCGGAGGCGCCGATGAACCATGTCTTCTCCGAAGAGACCCATCGCAATCTGCTCTCCCGAATCCCCCGCTGCACCGGTCGTGAAGTCTCCGACTGGCTCCGCACCGTCGACGAAGGCCCCGCCCTCCGGTTCGACGAGAAGGTCAGCTGGCTGCGGAGCGAACACGACCTCGCCTATGGACACGCGAAGGCACTCATCCACGAGTACGACCTGAGACGGGCGGCGCGGAAGCTGCTTTAGGCGTACGAGATCCGGACAAGCGGAACGGCCCGCAGGCGGTGTGCCTGCGGGCCGTTCCGTCGTGCGGGGCTGTGCGGTCAGTCGTCGCCGCTGAGGATGGAGAACAGACGCAGCATCTCCAGGTAGATCCACACCAGGGTCATGGTGAGACCGAAGGCCGCCAGCCAGGACTCCTCGCGCGGCGCGCCGTACGCGATGCCGTCCTCGACCTGCTTGAAGTCCAGGGCCAGGAAGCACGCACCGAGGATGATCCCGATGACGCCGAAGAGGATGCCGAGACCGCCGCTGCGGAAGCCCAGGCCGTCACCCCCGCCGAAGGCGGCGAACAGCAGGTTGACCACCATCAGGAGCATGAAGCCCATGGCGGCGGCCATCACGAAGCCGTAGAACCGGCGGGTGACGCGGATCCAGCGCATCTTGTACGCGAAAAGCACACCGGCGAAGACACACATGGTGCCCAGCACCGCCTGCATCACCACGCCGGGACCGATGTACGTGGAGACCGCGCTGGAGATCACCCCGAGGAAGACACCCTCGAAGGCCGCGTAGGAGACGATCAGCGCCGGGACCGGCTTGCGCTTGAACGACTGGATGAGCGACAGGACGAATGCCACCAGGGCAGCGCCGATCGCGATGCCGTAGGACTTGCCGAGGTTGGCCTCGTCGACCGGCAGCAGGGCCCAGGCGAGGGCCGCGCCGAGCACCACGGTGCCCAGCGTGATCGCGGTACGCGTGACGACGTCGTCGATCGTCATCGCACCGGTGCGCGCGGGCGCCTGCGGGGCGCCGTACCGGGTGTCCTGCTGGGCGTAGGGGTTGGTGGCGTACGGGTTCGCGGCGGTGCCCTGCGCGTACGGGTCGGCACCCGTCACGGGGGCCCCGGCCTGCGGCGCCGCGTTGAAGCCCGCGTAGCCGTTGTCGCGGCTGAACCCCCGTCGCGAGAAGACCGGGTTGCTGCTCCTCATTGCTCTCCTCCATGGCCACCCTGCGTGGCCTTCCCACAAGAGTAATGGGTAGGCAAAAGAATCACCCTAGTGCCAGGGGAGGATCTTTATGAAGGTTGATCGCTGAACTAACGCCTGTCCGCACCGGCACGGTCACCGAATGTCGCAGTGGTGCCCGGAGCCGGACTCGAACCGGCACGCCCCCGAGGGGCAGCGAGGTTTAAGCTCGCCGTGTCTGCATTCCACCATCCGGGCCTGGCGCGCGGCTCCGCGTTGGCACATGACCCTATCCGTGGACGTCCCCCGATCAGCGGAACTGTGGCTCGATGTTGTCTTATTTTATTGACCGTTTGAGGGTCCGTCAGCATGGCTGAGAGGGCATCGGCACATGCCTGGCCGGGGTAGTGGGTACCAAGACCCACAATCGGGATTGACGGAAACTCGCCGCACCCGGACGGCCCAATGCGCCATGGGTGCGCCATGGCTCGCCATGGGTCCGCCACCCGGCTAGGCAATGGTGTCATTTACACACCTCAGCACCGGGCGGGTCCCCAGTGCCCCCGGGTCCTCGATCACCGCGCCGGTCACCCGGAAGACAGCGCTCTCCCCCGGCAGCAGGGTGACGAGCATCTCGTCCACCTCGGCCGCCGGATCGAGCCGGTCGGGGAAGAGAGCGAGATCCCGCAGCAGTGTGCGGGCGGTCACCTCGACACGGTATGCGGACGCGTCGCCGTCACTCCGGGTGATCGTCACGTCGTAGCGGGCGGGCGGCAGAGCCAGCCGGGTGTCCTCCTCGTAGAACTCGACTGTCCGCACCTCGCCCAGCCGCGCCACCAGTAGCTCCCGCGTCCGGTCCGCCGGCTCCGCGACGGACGGCGGCAGGGTGAGCCGGGTGACCTGGCGCGGGGCCGTGCTCACCCTCAGCTCCTCCTCCGCCAGCACGGTGCCGTCCAGAGCGTGCCGGGTCAGGCACAGCGTGCCCGCCCAGGGCCGGTCAGCGTCGTTGACCAGGTGCAGCGCGCCGTCACGCACGACCAGCAGCCGGTCCGCGTACACGGCACGAAGCGCGTACCAGAGGGGCTTGCGGCGGCCGTCGCCGTCGACCGCGGCCCAGGAGACGACCGGCCAGCAGTCGTTGAGCTGCCAGACCACGGTGCCCATGCAGTACGGGGTGTGCGAGCGGAAGTGGCGGATACCGAAGGCGACCGCGCGGGCCTGGTTGAGCTGGGTGAGCCAGTGCCAGTCGTCGAAGGACCCGCCCGGCTGCGGCAGGTGGTCGCCGAGGCCGCGGAGCAGTTTGGCGTTGCCGTCCTCGGCCTTCTGGTGGTGGGTGAGCAGCGGGGCGCCGGGCGTGAGAGGGCCGCTGACGGCGCGCCGCAGGGTGGCGTGGGCGGGCGGGCCCTGGAAACCGAATTCGGCGACGAAGCGGGGGACACGGTCCGCGTAGGCGCGGTAGTCGGCCCGGTTCCAGACGTCCCAGATGTGGATCGTGCCGCGGGCCGGGTCCTGGGGGTGCAGTTCCGGCGAGCCGGAGTAGGGCGAGCCGGGCCAGTACGGGCGGGTGGGATCGGTCTCGGCGCAGATCGCGGGCAGCAGCTCGTGGTAGTAGCCGTGGCCCCAGGTCCGGTCGCCGAGCTCCTTGCGCCAGCCCCAGTCCGCGTGGCCCTCCAGGTTCTCGTTGTTGCCGCACCACAGGACGAGGGAGGGGTGCGGGGCGAGACGGACCACGTTCTCTCGGGCCTCGGCCGCCACCTCGTCGTACAGCGGCTGCTCCTCCGGGTAGGCGGCGCAGGCGAACGGGAAGTCCTGCCAGACGAGGAGTCCCTTCTCGTCGGCCAGCTCGTAGAAGTCGTCGCTCTCGTAGAGGCCGCCGCCCCAGACCCGGATCAGGTTGACGCCTGCGGCCAGCGCCTGGTCGAGGCGGTCGGAGATCCGCCGCCGGGTGAGGCGCGCCGGGAAGCAGTCGTCGGGGATCCAGTTGACGCCGCGCACGAAGACGGGTTCGCCGTTGACGCCGATCCGGAACGCCTCGCGCTCCAGGGACACGGAGCGGAAGCCCGTCCTGCCGTGCCAGGTGTGGCCGCCGAGGCGGACGGTCACCTCGTACAGGGGCTGCTCGCCGTGGCTGTGCGGCCACCAGGGCTCGGCGTGCGGGACGAGGAGAGTGGTGGTGGCGCTGTCCTGTCCGGCCGGGACGGTGAGCTCGGCCCGTTCGCCGGCCGCCTCCGCGACGGCCTGCAGCGTGCCCGGGTCGCCGCCCCGGTCCACGTCCAGGGTCACGCTCAGCCGGGGCGCCCCGTCGTCCGCGAGGTCGGCCAGCAGCTTCACCGAGGCGATCCGCGGCCCGGTCCACGACTGGAGGGCGACCGGCCGCCAGATGCCGGAGGTGACCAGGGTCGGCCCCCAGTCCCAGCCGAAGTTGCACGCCATCTTGCGGATGAAGGGGTACGGCTCCGTGTATGCGCCCGGCCGGTCGCCGAGCCGTTCGCGCAGCTCCTCGGCGTAGGTGTACGGGGCGGTGAACCGTACGTCGATCGTGTTGGTGCCCTCGACGAGCAGCGGGCGGACGGCGAAGCGGTAGCTGCGGTGCTGGTTGGCGGTGCGGCCGACCTCCGTGCCGTTGAGCAGGACGGTGGCGACGGTGTCGAGCCCGTCGAAGCACAGGTCGGCGTGGTCGTGGCCGTCCTCCGTCCAGTCGAAGGCGGTGCGGTACGTCCAGTCGGTCCGGCCGATCCAGTCCAGGCGGGTCTCGTTGTCGTCCAGGTACGGGTCGTCGATGAGTCCGGCGGCGAGCAGATCGGTGTGGACGCAGCCGGGCACGGTGGCGGGGACGCCTCCTGTGGGGAGCCCGAGGGGCACGGGACCGTCGGCGCCGAGCGTCCAGCCGTCGTGCAGGGGCAGGTGGCGAGGGGTCACGCCGGGGTCCTTCCGCAGTCGGGGAGCTGGGCGCAGGCGACGAAGTGGTCCGGTTCGGTCTCGTACAGATCGCCGTCCCGTGCTCCCGCCTCGTGGAAGGCGCAGGTCTCCACGGGCTCGGGCAGGGTCCACGGGGTGTTGAGCCGGGGCACGGCGGCCAGGAGGGTGCGGGTGTAGGGGTGGAGCGGGTTGCCGAACACCTTCTGGGTGTCGCCGCGCTCGACGATCCTGCCGCGGCGCAGCACCACGGTCCGCTCGGCAAGATAGGTGCCGAGCGAGAGGTCGTGGGTGATGTAGAGGACGCCGAGGCCGCGCTCCTTGAGCCCGGCCAGGAGGTTGAGGACGTCGATGCGGGTGGAGGCGTCGAGCATGCTGGTGATCTCGTCGGCGACCAGGAAACTCAGGTCGAGCAGGAGGGCGCGGGCGATCAGGAGGCGTTGCAGCTGGCCGCCGCTGAGCTGGTGCGGGTAGCGGCCGAGCACCTGTCCGGGGTCCAGGCGCACGTCCCGTACCGCCTGCTCGATGCGGTCGGCCCACTCCTTGTCCGGTACTCCGGGATGGTAGGCGTGACGGACGAGGGCGAAGACACGGTCGGCCTTGAAGACGGGGTTGTAGCAGGAGAAGGGGTCCTGGAAGACGCCCTGGACCCGGCGGTAGAAGTCCTTGCCCGGGCGGACCGCCTTCCCGTCGAGGGTGAGGCGGCCGTCGCTGACCTCGGTGAGGCCGAGGATCATCCGGCCGATGGTGGATTTGCCGCTGCCGCTCTCACCGATGAGCGAGACGACCTCGCCCGGGGCGGCGTCGAAGGAGACCCGGTCGACGGCGGTGACGGAGCCGCCGCCGAAGGCACCGGCCCGGTAGGTCTTGGTGACACGGTCGAGGGTCAGCATCAGGCCGCCTTCCAGCATGCGACGGAGTGACGGGGAGCCACCTCGACGACGGGGGGCTCTTCGGCGCACCGGCCGTCGGCGAGGGGGCAGCGGTCACGGAAGCGGCAGCCGGCCGGTGGGTCGAGCAGGGAGGGCGGAGAGCCCGCGATCCCCTTCAGCGGCTTGTCCGCGTACCGGGCCCCGACCTCCGGGAGCGAGCCGAGCAGCAGTCTGGTGTACGGGTGGCGGGGCTCGGTCGTCAGGACCTGCGTGGGCGCTTTCTCGGCCATCTTCCCCGCGTACATCACCATGATGGAGTCGGCGATGTGCGAGGTCAGTCCGAGATCGTGGGTCACGAAGATCATGCTGGTGACCAGCCCCTTGTCGCGCAGCCCGGTGAGTGCGCCGACGACGGCCCGCTGGGTGGAGACGTCGAGGGCGGAGGTGACCTCGTCGGCGATGAGCACGGCCGGGTCGAGCAGGGTGGAGATCACCATGATGGTGCGCTGCTTCATCCCGCCGGACAGCTCGATGGGGTAGCGGTCCAGGACGTCGTGGTCCAGGCCGACCAGATCCAGGCGGCGGTGAAGTTCGTCGGTGTCGACACCGACGCCGCGTGAGGCGAGGAGTTCGCGGATCATGCGGCCGATGCGCCGGGTCGGGTTGAGGGCGCTCATCGAGTACTGCGGTACGAGCGATATCCGGTGGAAGCGGAAGGCGTTCATGGCACGGTCGTCGGCGATCGGGACGTCGTCGCCGTCGAGGGTCACGGTGCCGCCGGCGTGGCGCATCCGGCCGTCGAGGCGGATGAGGGATTTGCCCAGCGTCGTCTTGCCGCAGCCGGACTCGCCCGCCAGGCCCAGGATCTCCCCGTCGGCCAGGTCGAAACTGACGCCGTCCAGCGCCCGGACCTCGCCCCGCAGGGTGCGGTAGTGGACCCGCAGATCGGTGACGGTCAGGGTCATGTGTTCAGGCCTCCCGCAGCTTCGGGTTGAAGACCTCGTCGAGGCCGACATTGGCGACGTAGAGCGCGCCCACGATCGCGGTGATCCCGGCACCGGGCGGAACGAACCACCACCACATGCCGAGTTGGAGTGCGCTCCACTGCTGGGCGCTCTGCAGCATCAGCCCGAGCGAGACGCCCTCGGTGGGGCCGAGCCCGATGAAGTCCAGTGAGGAGGCGATCAGGATGGAGCCGCCGAAGAGCAGGATGAACATCATGAAGAGGTACGAGCTCATGTTGGGCGCGATCTCGCGGAAGACGATCCGCCAGGTGGAGCACCCGCTGAGCCGGGCCAGGTCGACGAACTCCCGGGTGCGCAGCGAGAAGGTCTGCGCACGGATCGCACGCGCCGCCCACGGCCATGAGGTGAGTCCGATGAACAGTCCCTGTACGGCGACGGACCGCACCCCGAGATAGGCGTTGATGATCAGCAGCACGGCGAGGGCCGGCACGACCAGCACCACGTTGGTGACCATGTTGAGGATCTCGTCGACGACTCCGCCGCGGTAGCCGGCGAGAAATCCGACGAGCATGGCGATGACGGCGGCGATGGCTCCGCCGACGACGCCCACCAGGAAGGTGGCGCGCAGTCCGTGCACGAACTGCGCGTACACGTCCTGACCGAAGGTGGTGGTGCCCATCCAGTACGTCCCGTCCGGCGGTGCGGCCTGTGGTCCCACGTACTCGTTGGGGTCGGCGTTGTCGAGCAGCGGCGGGCCGATGATGCCGACGACCAGGAGCAGCGCGACGACCGTGAATCCGATGAGCAGTTTGGGGTTGCGCAGGGCGTAGTGGAGCGTCTCGCGGGTGGGTTGGGACGCGGCCACGGCGACGGTGTCGGCGGCCGGTTCGGGCACGGTGCTCACGACTGGCCTCCTGCCATGCCGGTTCGGGTGCGGGGGTCGACGACGACGTACACGATGTCGATGAGGAAGTTGGCGATCAGCACTCCGATGACGATGAACAGGAAGGCACCCTGGAGCAGGAAGAAGTCCTGGTTCTGGATCGCAGCCAGGATGAGCGAGCCGAGCCCGGGATAGGCGAAGACGATCTCGGTGACGAGCGCTCCGGCCACCAGGACGCCCAACTGGAGTGCGAGGCCGGTGATCTGGGGCAGCACGGCGTTGCGGAAGGCGTAGCGCCGGATGAGGCGCTGCGGTGCGCCGAGGGCCGACAGATAGGACGAGTAGTCGGACTCCAGCTCGTAAATGATCATGTTGCGCATGCCGATCGCCCAGCCACCGAGCGCGACCAGGAAGAGAGAGAGGAAGGGCAGCACCCAGTGCTGCAGCAGGTCCACGGCGAAGTCGATGCTGTAGCTCGGCTGGATGTTCAGGCTGTAGCCGCCCGAGAGGGGGAACCAGCCGGCCTTGGAGCCCAGCGCCCAGGCGAGGATGACGGCGATCCACATGTACGGCATCGCGGTCAGCAGATATCCGGCCGGGAGCAGTGTGTTGTCGAGGACCTTGCGGCGGGCCGCGAGGGCGCCGGCCCAGTTGCCGACGAACCAGCTGAGCAGGATGGCCGGGATCATCAGACCCAGGGTGTACGGGAGCGCGTCGAGCAGGACGTCGGCGACGGGCTTGGGGAAGACCCAGATGGAAAGCCCGAAGTCGCCCTGCAGGAGGGCGCTCCAGAAGTGCAGATACTGCTGCCAGACCGGCTCGTCGAAGCCGAACAGATCGTTGTAGTAGGAGCGCATCGCCTCGACGGCCTCCGGCTGGGAGACCCGGGCGCGGGCCACCATGGCCGACACCGGGTCACCCGGCATGAAGCGCGGGATCATCCAGTTGACGGTGACGGCGACCACGAAGGTCAGCGCGTAGATCAGGAGTTTTCTGGCGAAGTAGCGGCGCAAGGGGGCTCCCCGGGGAGAGCCCCGCCGTGCGGTCAGCGGCCAGGGCGCGCGCACGGCGGGGCGATCATGGAATCAGAACGGCCGTGTCACTTGGCGGGCTTGAGCTGAGTGAGCGCTTCGAAGCCGCCCATCTCCAGCCAGTTGCGCCACAGGGCGGGGGCGTACTTGGGCGCGCCCGAGGCGTCCGACGGCCAGTTGGTCCAGGTTCCGGTGGTGGACTGCGACCAGAGGCCGTTGTACCAGAGCGGGATGACCGGCATCTCCTTGAGCTGGATGTCCTGGATCTTGGAGATGACCTGCTTCATGCCCTCGGCGTCGTCGGTCTTCACCCCGCCGAGCTGCTGAACCAGCTTCCAGGCTTCCTTGTTCTCGTACCGGCCGAAGTTGACCGTGTTCTGCTGCTTCTGGACCGGCAGCTGGAACATGTACTCGTAGTACGTCCAGGGGGTGTTGGAGAGCTGGCGCTCGTTGTTGATGACGAGGTCGAAATCGCCCTTGCCGCGCTGCTCGTTGAGGGCGTTCTGGTCGGGGAACTCGGTGGTGATCCGGATGCCCGCGGCCTTGCCCGAGGCGGCGATGACCTTCGCGGCCTCCATCCAGTCGGTCCAGCCGGTCGGCACGGCCAGCTTGAGGCTGATCTTCGAGCCGTCCGTGTTCTCCACGAACCCGTCGCCGTCGGTGTCCTTGTACCCGGCGTCGGCGAGGATCTGCTTGGCCTTGCCCGTGTCGTAGGCGAAGCCCTCCTTCGCCACCAGGTCCTGGTCGACGAACTGGTTCCACTGCGGGAGCAGCCCGGTCGGGTCGGCGGGCTTGACCAGCTCCCCGTACACCCCCTTGACGATCTTCCCGACGTCGACGGACGCGGCGAGCGCCTTGCGGAAGGCCGCGTCGTTCATCGGCTTCTTCTTGGTGTTGGGCACCAGCCAGGCGGTGTTGGCGGAGAGCATGTAGGGCGGCTTGTCGTAGTACGAGACGACCTTCTTGCTCTTGATCAGCGAGGAGGCGCCCGGCAGGAAGTTGTTGCTCAGGTCCAGCTGGCCCTGGCCCAGCTGGCCGATGACCACTTCATTGCTGGGGTTGGAGATGTCGACGATGTAGCGGGGCGCCGGCTTCATGCCGAGCGTCTTGACGCCCCACCAGTCGTCGCGCCGCTGCCACACGACACGGTCCTGGGTGTGGCTCTTGAGGGTGTACGCCCCGGTCCCGACCGGCTTGTCGTTGACACCGTCGAGGACTTCCTTGTCGGAGCGCTTGCTCCAGATGTGCTCGGGGACGATCGGGCGACCGTAGAGGGTGAAGTCCCATTCCTGGTACCGGGCCTGCTTGAAGGTGAAGCGGACGGTGGTGGCGTCCACCGCCTCCGCCTTGTCGAGCCAGGTCCACAGGTTGTGGAAGGACGACGCCTCGATCTTGCCGATCCCGTAGGAGTAGGCGACGTCCTGGGCGGTGAGCGGCTTGCCGTCGGACCAGGTGATGCCCGGTCGCAGCTTCAGCTCATAGGTCCTGTCGTCGGTCCAGCTGCCCGACCGGGCCAGCCAGGGCGTCAGCTTGCCCGCCTCGGGGTCGAAGTGGAACAGCGTCTCGTAGACCAGGCCCTTGGTGCCGGTCGCGTGGTCCCAGTCGTGCAGTGGGTTGTAGTTGGCCGGCGGCCCCCACTGCGTACCGGTCGTGTAGAGCGTCTCGTTACGCGGAAGCGCGCCGCCCGAACCGCCGCCGGAGCCGCCCGATCCACCCGACGAGGAGCCGCCTCCCGTGCACGCGGTGGCGGCGAGTCCGATCACGGCGAGCGTGGTCGCGATCCGTCCCCGGAATCCCGTACCCATCATCTCTCCCTTTCCCCGCCATCCCTGCCGAGCGGAGTTACTGAACCGGGTAAGTGCCGTGAAGTTAAAGCCGCCGTGAAGTCGTGTCAAGGGAGCGGGAGCGCTCCCATTCCCTTTGCTTTCAGGCCAGTTGAACGATCATCACCCTTCGTAGGGAGATCACAGGCAGCCTGGTCGGTGATTAGGATGGTCATGGAACAAGAACCGGTTAAGCGAGGTCGCATGCCCAAACACCGCCCTACGATCGCGGACATCGCGCGCCGCGCCGGGGTCTCCAAGGTCGCGGTGTCGTACGCGCTGAACGACCGGCCGGGGGTCTCCCCGGCGACCCGCGCCTCGATCAAGGCCATCGCGCAGGAGATCGGCTGGCGGCCCAACAGCGCCGCCCGCGCCCTCACCCGGGCCCGCGCCGACGCCGTCGGCCTCGCGCTGTGCCGGCCCGCTCGGCTGCTCGGCATGGAGCCGTTCTTCATGGAGCTGATCAGCGGCATCGAGAGCGAGCTCTCCGCGCGCGGCTGCGCCCTGCTGCTCCAGGTCGTCAACGATCCGGCGCAGGAGCTGGAGGTGTACCGCCGCTGGTGGGGCGAGGGCCGGGTGGACGGGGTGTTCCTCGCCGACCTGCGCAGCCCCGACCCGCGGATCGAGGGCGTCGCCGAACTCGGGATGCCGGCCGTGGCGATCGGCCACCCCTCGGCGGCCGGCCCGCTCACTTCCGTATGGTCGGACGACTCAGCAGCGGTGCGCGACACCCTCACGTATCTGACCGCGCTGGGCCACCGGTCCGTCGCCCGGGTGGCGGGGCTCCCCGACCTGACCCACACGCAGCTGCGCGACCGGGCCCAGCGCGAGATCAGCGCCGAACTGGGTCTGGGCGAACCGGTGATCGTCCACACCGACTACTCCGGCGACGACGGGGCACATGCCACGCGGCGGCTGATCAGCTCCGCCGCGCGGCCGACCGCCGTCATCTACGACAACGACATCATGGCCGTGGCCGGTCTCTCGGTCGCCCAGGAGATGGGGCTCGACGTCCCCGGCGACCTCTCCCTGGTCGCCTGGGACGACTCCCAGCTCTCCCGGGTGGTCCGGCCGCCGCTGACTGCGCTGAGCCGGGACATCCCGGCGTACGGAAGTCATGCGGCGCGCACGCTGATGGCGCTGGTCACGGAGGGCAGCGCAGCCGGATTCGAGGACTCCGCCGCCCGCCTCGTCCCGCGCGGCTCCACGGCGCCGCCGCGCTGAGCGCCGGGTGCGGGGCGGCCGGTGCCACGTGCCGGATGTGACGTGCGGGATGTGACAAGCGCGGTACGCCATCGGGGTCGCCGTCATACCGCAGGAGGACGCGCGTACCCCGCCGATGCGACTCAAGAGGGCCTCCGGAACGGGCACCGGGGCTGACGACCGGCGGCGAATCGACGGAGACGATGGAGCGGTGCCTTGCAGAAGGCCCCGTACCTGAACCGAGCCCCGACCCAGGAGTCTCCCGTGACCACCATGTCCACCGCTCACCGCGCCACCGCGGTGGCCGCCCGCGCCACGGAACTGTCGAAGATCTACGGAGAGGGCGAGACCAAGGTGACCGCCCTGGACCGGGTCACCGTGGACTTCCCGCAGGGCGAGTTCACCGCGATCATGGGCCCGTCGGGCTCCGGCAAGTCCACCCTGATGCACTGCGTGGCCGGCCTCGACAGCTTCAGCAGCGGTTCGGTACGGCTCGGCGAGACGGAGCTCGGCTCCCTCAAGGACAAGCAGCTCACCCAGCTGCGCCGGGACAAGATCGGCTTCATCTTCCAGGCGTTCAACCTGCTGCCGACCTTGACCGCACTGGAGAACATCACCCTGCCGATGGACATCGCAGGCCGTAAGCCGGACGCCGAATGGCTGCGCGGGGTGATCGACATGGTAGGTCTGTCCGACCGGCTGAAGCACCGGCCGACCGAACTCTCCGGCGGCCAGCAGCAGCGTGTCGCGGTGGCCCGCGCCCTGGCCTCCCGACCGGAGATCATCTTCGGTGACGAGCCGACCGGGAACCTGGACTCCCGCTCCGGCGCCGAGGTCCTGGGCTTCCTGCGCAACTCGGTGCGCGAGCTGGGCCAGACCGTGGTGATGGTGACGCACGACCCGGTAGCCGCCTCCTACGCGGACCGGGTGATCTTCCTCGCGGACGGGGCGATCGTCGACCAGATGGTGCGTCCCACCGCGGACGGGGTGCTGGACCGGATGAAGGCGTTCGACTCCAAGGGCCGTACCAGCTGAGCACGGACCGCCTCCCCCGATCCCGCTTCCGGAACCCATCCCAGGACTGACAGACATGTTCCGTACCGCCCTGCGCAATGTGCTCGCGCACAAGGCCAGGCTGCTGATGACCGTGCTCGCCGTGATGCTCGGCGTGGCCTTCGTCTCCGGCACCCTGGTCTTCACCGACACCCTCGGCAACGCCTTCCGCAACCAGTCGGCGAAGAGTTACGACGACGTCGCCGTCGCCGTCACCACCCACGCCGACCGGCGCGACGAAAAGACGTCCGGCATCGACGCCGCCACGCTGAAGAAGATCCGGTCCCTGGACGGGGTGGCCGCCGCCACCGGCCGGGTCTCAGGCTTCGCCGGGGTCGCCGACCCGGGCGGCAAGCTGATCGGCAACGGCTGGTCCAACACCGGCGGCAACTTCTCCCCCGGCGCCGACGGCAAGGACGCCTCGTACACCTTCGTCGACGGCACGGGCCCGGTCGGCGACGGCCGGATCGCGCTCGACAAGGAGACCGCGAAGAAGGGCGCGTACGAGGTCGGCGACCGGGTCAGGGTCGCCACGAACGGACCGGTGAAGGAGTACACCCTCTCCGGGATCTTCACCACCGAGGACGGCGCGGTCAACGCGGGCGGCAGCCTGGTCCTCTTCGACACCCCGGTCGCCCAGCAGCTCTATCTGAAGCCCGGCTGGTTCCAGGACATCACCGTCACCGCCGCGGCCGGCGCCTCCGACCAGAAGCTGCTGGACGCGGTGGAGCCGCTGCTGCCCGAGGACGCCACCGCCAGGACCGGCAAGGTCCTCGCCGATGACCAGGCGAAGCAGATCGAGGACGGCCTGGGCAACCTCAACACGATGCTGCTCGCGTTCGCGGCCATCGCCCTGTTCGTCGGCATCTTCCTGATCGCCAACACGTTCACCATGCTGGTCGCCCAGCGCACCAAGGAACTGGCGCTGCTGCGCGCCGTCGGCGCCTCCCGCCGCCAGGTCAAGCGGTCCGTGCTCCTCGAAGCGGCCGTGGTCGGCGCGCTCGCCTCGGTGATCGGCTTCCTGCTCGGTATCGGTCTCGCCGTCGGACTGCGCTCGGCGATGAGCCTGATCGGCGGGAAGATCCCGGCCGGTCCGCTGGTGGTCTCCCCCCTCGCGGTCGGTGCCGCGCTCGGCGTCGGCGTCCTGATCACCGTGCTGGCCGCCTGGCTGCCCGCCCGCCGTGCCGCGAAGATCGCGCCGGTGGCCGCGATGAGCAGTGTCCACGCGGTGGCCACCACCAAGTCGCTGGTCGTGCGGAACTCGATCGGCGGGGTGCTCACCCTGCTCGGTGCGGCCGGGATCGTCGCGGGTGCGGCGGCCGGTTCGGACGGCCGGACGATCATCGGCGCCGGGGCCTTCGTGGCGCTGATCGGTGTCATCGTGCTGATCCCGCTGCTGTCGCGGCCGGTCATCGCGCTGGTGCGGCCGCTGCTGCTGAAGCTGTTCGGCGTCTCGGGCAAGCTGGCTGCGCAGAACGCGGTCCGCAACCCCCGGCGTACCGGAGCAACGGCCTCCGCGCTCGCGATCGGCCTCACCCTGGTCACCGGCATCTCGGTGCTCGGTGTCACGCTCGGCCAGGCCGTCGACCGGATGACGACGGACAACATCAAGGCCGACTACATGATCTCGATGGCGAGCGGCGACTCGCTCGACGAGTCGGCACTCACCGCCCTGGAGAAGTCCGACGCCGTCTCCGCGGTCTCGCCCCAGCAGGCCGCCTCCATCAGGGTCGAGGGCGCCTACCACGCGGCGTCCGGGGTGACGCCGGGCGATGTGCAGAAGGTCTTCTCCGTGAAGACGGTCTCCGGCTCGCTGGATTCGCTCGCCGACGGCGAGATCGCCGTCGGCGACAAGACCGCGAAGTCCAACGGCTGGAAGCCCGGCACCTCGCTCCCGGTGACGTACGACGACGACAAGAAGGGCACCCTGAAGGTCGGCGCGGTCTACGAGGAGAACGAGTTCCTCTCGCCCGTCCTGATGCCGAAGAACATCCTGGACGCGCACCAGAGCCGCCCGGACATCCGCGAGATCTGGCTGAAGACGGACGGCGGCGCGTCGAAGGCCAACGAGCAGGCCGTGGTCGACGCCCTGGGTGACAACCCGGCGATGTCCGTGATGGACCGTCAGGACATCCGGGACATGTTCGGCGGCTTCATCAACACGGCGCTGAACATCATGTACGGGCTGCTGGCGATGGCCCTGATCATCGCGGTGCTCGGGGTCGTCAACACCCTGGCGATGTCGGTCTTCGAGCGTCAGCAGGAGATCGGCATGCTGCGGGCGATCGGTCTGGACCGGCGCAAGGTCAAGCGCATGATCCGGCTGGAGGCCGTGGTCATCTCGGTCTTCGGTGCGGTGATCGGGGTCGCGCTCGGTACGTTCCTCGGGTGGGCGATCGGCCGGACGCTGGCCTCCGCCATCCCGGGCTACGCCCTGGTGATCCCATGGGACCGGATCGCGGTCTTCCTGGTACTGGCAGCGCTGGTGGGCGTGCTGGCCTCGCTCTGGCCGGCCCGTAGCGCCGCGAGGCTGAACATGCTGACGGCGATCAAGACGGAGTAGCGAGTGAGCCGCTGATGGCCGGCCCCTGATACGGAGGGCCGGTACCCGCAAGCTGGAGCTGCGGGTACCGGCCCTCTCTGCACTCGTACGTGTTCAGTCGGCCGCGGAGGCCTTCCATTCGCGGGCGCGCAACGGCATCCGCGACGCCCCGCCGTCCATCGGACGCACCACGAGGATCTGGTTGACGCCGATCTTGTTGTGCTCGAAGGAGAGCGCGGAGGCCGCCATGTAGAGCCGCCAGACCCTGGCCCGACCGGGCGAGGTCATGGTGACGGCACGGTCCCAGTGCTTCTCCAGGTTGGCGACCCAGCGGCGCAGGGTCAGTGCGTAGTGTTCGCGGATCGACTCGACGTCGCGGGCTTCGAAGCCCGCTTCCTCGAGTGTTGCGACGGTCCGGCCCACCGGCGCGAGTTCGCCGTCCGGGAAGACGTACGCGTCGATGAACTCGTCCACGTGGTACGCGGACTCGTCCTTCTCGGGGCGACGGGCGATCTGGTGGTTGAGCAGCCGGCCGCCGGGCCTGAGCAGTGCGTAGAGGCTGTCGGCGTATTCGCGGTAGCGGACCGAACCGACGTGTTCGGCCATGCCGATCGACGAGATGGCGTCGTACGGGCCGTCCCTGACGTCCCGGTAGTCCTGGACCCGGATCTCGATCCGGTCCGTCAGTCCCTCTTCGGCGATGCGCTTGCGGGCGAACGCGGCCTGCTCGGTGGAGAGGGTCACTCCGGTGACCTGGGCGCCGTACTCGCGTGCTGCGTGCATGGCCATGGAGCCCCAGCCGCAGCCGACGTCGAGGAGGCGGTCGCCCTCCTTCAGGGCGAGCTTGCGGCAGACCAGGTCGAGCTTGTCGCGCTGGGCGTCCTCCAGGCTGCCGCCGTCCTCCCAGTAGGCGCAGGAGTAGACCATGGACGGGCCGAGGACCAGTTCGTAGAAGTCATTGCCCACGTCGTAGTGGTGGCTGATGGCCTCCTTGTCGCGGCGTCTGGTGTGGAGGGGGCCGGTGCGGCGGCGGACCTCCTCGGCGGGCGGGGGCGGTGGCGGCCAGGGCCCGGCCAGCTGCAGCAGGCCGCGGGCGGCGGCCCGCACCTTGGGGTCCCGGATCGGGTGGACGGTGTCCTTCGCGTCCGCCCCGCGCTCCCAGAGCAGCCCGGCCATACGGTCCAGGGTCTCGTACAGATCGCCTTCGATGTCGAGTTCGCCCGCCACCCAGGCGCGGGCCAGGCCTAGTTCGCCCGGCTTCCAGAGCAGCCGGCGCAGTGCGCGGCGGTTCCGGAGGACGAGTACGGGGGCACCCGGCGGTCCGGATTCACTGCCGTCCCAGGCCCGGATCCGGACCGGTACGGGTTCTCCCAGCAACTCCTCGGCGAGAGCGGTCAGCCGCAACGCGGCGTCTGCCATGGCGTACACCTCCGTGATGGTGTTTCCCAACGTGCCCGAACATGCCCAAACATGCCGTGAACCACGCCCTGCACCCGTGGTGCCACGACGAGATACACCCCCGTCAACACTCTCCGGCGCCAACGCCATCCCGCAGCAGCGCAACGGATCGGCAAAATACCTGTAGCCCACATGCACTTGTCGGGTCGGAGGGCCGCCCCTCCCCGGGTACGCCGAAGGGGCCGCCCGCACCACGGATGGCGGGCGGCCCCTTCGGGCGTCATGCACGAGCTGCGCGGATGCGAGCATCCGCGGGTGGACTAGGAGGCGTTGGCCTTCTCGCCCTCGGCCTTGGCGGCGGCCGGAGCCGGAGCCGGCTTGGCGGCCTCGTAGAACTCCTCGCGCGGCGTCTCCATGGCGCCGAGCGAGACGACCTCGCGCTTGAGGAACATCGCAAGGGTCCAGTCGGCGAAGATCCGGATCTTACGGTTCCAGGTCGGCATCGCCATGCCGTGGTAGCCACGGTGCATGTACCAGGCGAGACGGCCCTTGAGCTTGATCTTCATCTTGCCCATGACGATCATCGCGACGCCCTTGTGCAGGCCGAGACCGGCGACCGCACCCTTGTTGGCGTGGCTGTAGTCCTTCTGCGGGAAGCCGCGCATCCCGGAGATGACGTTGTCGCCGAGGACCTTGGCCTGACGCAGCGCGTGCTGGGCGTTCGGCGGGCACCAGGCGTTCGGGTTGCCGGCCTTGCGGCCGACCATGTCCGGAACCTGGGCGTTGTCGCCCGCGGCCCAGATGTAGTCGGTGCCCTGCACCTGAAGCTTCTCGGAGGTGTCCACGTGACCGCGCGGACCGAGCGGCAGGCCGAAGCGGGCCAGCGCCGGGTTCGGCTTCACGCCGGCCGTCCACACGATGGTGTTGGAGTCGACCTCGAGGCCGTTCTTCAGAACGACGTGACCGTCGACGCAGGAGTCCATGGAGGTCGAGAGGAAGACCTCGACACCACGGGACTCCAGGTGCTCCCGGCCCCAGGTGCCCAGCTTCGGGCCGACCTCGGGAAGGATCTTGTCGGCGGCGTCGACGAGGATGAAGCGCATGTCCTCGCGCTTCACGTTCGTGTAGTACTTCGCCGCGTCGCGGGCCATGTCCTCGACCTCGCCGATGGTCTCCGCACCGGCGAAGCCACCGCCCACGAAGACGAACGTCAACGCCCTGCGGCGGACGTCCTCATCGGTCGTCGAGTCGGCCTTGTCCAGCTGCTCGAGAACGTGGTTGCGCAGGCCGATGGCCTCCTCGATGCCCTTCATACCGATGCCCTGTTCGGCCAGGCCGGGGATCGGGAAGGTGCGGGAGACCGCGCCCATCGCGATGACCAGGTAGTCGAAGGGCAGCTCGTAGGCCTCGCCGACGAGCGGCGCGACCGTGGCGACCTTGCGGTCCTGATCAATGGTCGTGACGCGGCCGGTGAGAACCTCGGCCTTCGGCAGTACGCGTCGCAGCGGGACGACGACGTGCCGAGGCGAGATGCTGCCGGCGGCGGCTTCGGGGAGGAAGGGCTGGTAGGTCATGTACGACCGGGGGTCGACGACCGTGACGGTCGCCTCGCCGTAGCGCATCTTCTTCAGAATGCGCCGAGCTGCGTACAGGCCTACGTACCCACCGCCTACTACGAGGATCCTGGGACGCTCCGTGGTGCTCATGCCATCGAGTATCCACCCCACCTGGGGGGCACGCTCGTGAGCCCCTTCACAAGGTATCCCCCACCCTCTGCTACACTTCGCCGCCCACGTGACCGAGGTCATGGCGGCGCGGGGGAACCACCGCGCCATGGCGAACGTTGTTCACCGCTTGTGAGCAGGCCCTTGAGCCCCGCGAGCGCAGTGAACCACCCTCTTCTTCCACCGCCTCGAAACACACCCGGAACCGTCCCGCATGCGCGGCGGGAGGACCCGTCGGCGGCCATGGAAGCCCGTACGGAGCAGAAGTGTGGTCCGGAGCGCCGAATTCCTTGTGAAGAAGTTCACGAACTTCGTCGCGACGTGTCTCCGCAGGGGGTGCGCGAAGGGTCCACGAGGAGCCGACGGAGGCTCAAAGGTGCAGGCGGGAGTGCGCATGAGCGCGATATCTGCCGCGCTCGTACGCACTCCCGCCCGGCAGCCTCGACTAGATGATCGATTCCAAGGGATCGGCTGCGCGCACAAGGGGAGGGAGCCCAACGTCAGTGTGTGAAGACAGAGTTGGACTCCCTCGCCACCGCACTCTATGCGAAGACCGACGACCTGCTGAAGGCATCACCGCATCTGGCGCCCTGGCGTCCGGCGGTCGGGATCACTCCGCAACTGACCGATGCCGAGCTGGTCACGCTCGCGATGATGCAGGCCATCCTGGGCTTCACCTCCGAGGCCAGGTGGCTCCGCCATGCCCACTCCCACCTGCGACATCTCTTCCCCTACCTGCCGAAGCAGCCCGGCTATAACAAGCGCCTGCGCAAGGCTGCCGAGCTGCTGCGACAGGTGACCCGGGTGCTGGCCACCGACACCTCCGTATGGACCGACGACGTGTGGATCGTGGACTCCACACCAGTGGAATGCGGACGCTCACGCGAGACTGTCAAACGCTCCGACCTGGCCGGATGGGCCGAGTACGGGTACTGCGCCAGCCACAGCCGCTTCTTCTGGGGCCTGCGCCTGCACCTGGTGTGCACCCTCCAGGGCTTGCCAATCGCCTTCGCCCTGACTGGCGCCAAGGCCGACGAACGCGAGACCCTGCTGGACCTGCTCGCCGCCGAACCGGGCCTGACCGCCGCCCGGCCTGGACAGACGCTGATCGGCGACAAGAACTACTTCGGCCGCGACTTCGAGCACCAGTTGGCCGAGCAGGACATCCGGCTACTGCGGCCGACCCGCAAGGGCGAGCCGGAAAGACCCGGCGCCCCGCTGTTCAAGCCATTGCGGCAGGTCATCGAGTCGGTCAACGAGACCTTCAAGGGCCAACTCAGCCTCGAACAGCACCGAGGCCGCACACCGGGCGGCGTGATCGCCCGCGTCATGCAGCGCATCCTCGCGCTGACCGCCGCGATCTGGCACAACGACCACACCGGCCAGCCCGTCCTGCGCTCACTGACCGCCTATGACCACTGACCCCTTGGAATCGATCATCTAGGCGATCGACCAGCCGATTCCGTCCAGAATGTCGTGCTCGCTGACGACGACCTCGCGGGCCCCGGTCCGCTCCATCACGGCCAGCAGGACGAGCGCCCCGGAGGTGATCACATCGACGCGTCCCGGGTGCATCGCGGGGATCGCGGCGCGCTCGGCGTGGGTCGAGGTGACGAGCCGCCCGGTGATCTCCTGGACCTGCTCGAAGGAGATCCGGGAGTGGTGGATCGCCTCGGAGTCGTACTCCTGCAGTCCCAGCGCGATCGCGGCCACGGTGGTGACGGTGCCGGCGAGGCCGACGAGCGTGGCGGCCTCGGTGAGCGGGACGCTCTCCTCGGCAAGGTCCAGGGCGGCGTCGATGTCCGCGCGGATCGCGGTGATCTGACCCGGTGTGGGCGGGTCGGTGACGACACCGTCGCGTACGAGGTGGCGCTCCGTCATCCGTACGCAGCCGATGTCCACGGACCGCGCGGCCAGGACCCGGTCGTCGCCGACGACGAACTCGGTGGAGCCGCCGCCGATGTCGACCACCAGGTACGGCTTGGCGAGATGGTCCCGGCCCGCGAGTTCCTTGGTGGCACCCTCGAAGGAGAACTCCGCCTCCTGGTCGCCGCTGATCACCTCGGGCTCGACGCCGAGGATGTCCAGCACGCCGCGGACGAACTCGTCCCTGTTCTCCGCGTCGCGGGAGGCGGAGGTGGCGACGAAGCGGAGCTTCTCCGCGCCGTGCGCCTTGATGACGTCCGCGTACCGGCGGCAGGCGGCGAAGGTCCGCTCCAGAGCGTCGGGGGCGAGCCTGCCGGTGCGGTCCACGCCCTGCCCGAGCCGGACGATCTCCATCTGCCGGTCGAGCTCGGTCAGCTCACCGGTGGCGGGGTCGGCGTCGGCGACGAGCAGCCGGATGGAGTTGGTTCCGCAGTCGATGGCGGCAACGCGGGTCACCGGCCGTCCCCCTCACCCGGCTGGTCGGCCGGCCGGGAGGCGAAGTGGCCGTTGTCGTTCGCGTCGACCGTCCACCCGTCGCTCTCGCTCGGAGCCACGCACGGCGTCACGCACGGCCCCTTGCGCCACCACTCCGGCAGCATCGCAATCGCCTCGTCCCCCAGCGGATTCACGCCCGGCCCCGCCGCCAGCGAGTGCCCGACCAGCACATGCAGGCACTTCACCCGGTCCGGCATGCCCCCCGCACTGGGGAAGCCCTCCAGCACCTCGATCGCGTCACGCCGGGCGATGTAGTCCTCGTGCGCATTGCGGTACGCCGCCGCCAGCTCCGGGTCCGTGGCCAGACGCTCCGTCATCTCCTTCATGACGCCGTTCGCCTCCAGCGTTCCGATCGCGGACGCCGCGCGCGGGCACGTCAGGTAGTACGTCGTCGGGAACGGCGTACCGTCCTCCAGCCGGGGCTGCGTCTCGACCACGTCCGGGTTGCCGCACGGGCAGCGGTGCGCGATCGCGCGCAGCCCGCGCGGCGGGCGGCCGAGCTGCTGCTGGAACGCGGCGATGTCCGCCTCGGTGGGCGTGGTGGATTCGGTCTGGGGAGGGGGCGTTTCCATGCCTGCCTTGGTTCTACTCGGGATGCTTGGACTGCGGTTCCGCAGCGGATCAGGAAAAGGAGAAGGGGTCAGTCGCGGTCGGCGGAGTCCACGCCGTCCCACAGGTTGGAGTGCCACGGCCGGTCGGTCTCCTCCGACCCTCCGCCGCGCTCCCTGGCCGCGTCCGGGTCGACCACGGTGTAACCGGTCTCCCCGGGAAGGACGTAGTGCAGGTGCTCCCGGGCCAGCCGCCGGATGTACGCGTCGTCCCGGAGGCGCGCCTTCTCGTCGCGCAGCTCCTCGGTGCGCGCCTCCGCCTCCTGCGCCAGCCGCTCCTGGTCGGCGATCTCGTCGCGCTGCGACACGTACTGCCGCATCGGGTACGCGAGCGCCACCACCAGGGAGCAGACGACAAGGGCCAGGAAGGCGGCCCGGCCGGTGAGCCGGGAGCGGCGGGCCTGGCGGCGGTTCTGGGACCGGTAGACGCGGGCGGCGGTCTGCTCTCCGAGCAGCCGCAGCCGGGTCGCGGTGGAGAACCGGTCCCGGTCCTTCGCGGCCATGTCTCCGCCTCCCCACTACGCACGTCCGTCCCCGCACACGGTACGGGACCGAGTGCGGGGACGGACGGAGGGCGGTGCCTTCGGCCCGTGACGGGCCTGCGATCAGCCCTTGAAGCGCGGGAACGCGGAGCGGCCCGCGTACACCGCCGCGTCGTCGAGGATCTCCTCGATGCGCAGCAGCTGGTTGTACTTGGCGACACGGTCCGAGCGGGCCGGGGCGCCGGTCTTGATCTGACCGCAGTTCACCGCGACGGCGAGGTCGGCGATGGTGACGTCCTCGGTCTCGCCGGAGCGGTGGGACATCATGCACTTGAAGCCGTTGCGCTGGGCCAGCTCGACGGCGTCCAGGGTCTCGGTCAGCGAACCGATCTGGTTGACCTTGACGAGCAGGGCGTTGGCGGAGCCCTCCTCGATGCCACGGGCCAGGCGCTCCGGGTTGGTGACGAACAGGTCGTCGCCGACGATCTGCACCTTGGCGCCGAGCTTCTGGGTGATGACGTTCCAGCCGGCCCAGTCGTCCTCGTACAGCGGGTCCTCGATGGAGACCAGCGGGTACGCGGAGACGAGCTCCTCGTAGTACTCGGTCATCTCGGCGGCCGAGCGGGACTTGCCCTCGAACTCGTACTTGCCGTCCTTGTAGAACTCCGAGGCGGCGACGTCGAGCGCGAGCGCGATGTCCTTGCCCGGGGCGTAACCGGCCTCCTTGATGGCCTCGATGATGAGGTCCAGGGCGGCGCGGTTCGACTCCAGGTTCGGCGCGAAGCCGCCCTCGTCGCCGAGACCGGTCGACAGGCCCTTCGTCTTCAGGACCTTCTTCAGCGTGTGGTAGACCTCGGCGCCCCAGCGCAGGGCCTCGGAGAAGGACTCCGCGCCGATCGGGGCGATCATGAACTCCTGGATGTCCACGTTGGAGTCGGCGTGCGACCCACCGTTGAGGATGTTCATCATCGGGACGGGCAGCAGGTGCGCGTTCGGGCCACCGAGGTAGCGGAACAGCGGCAGGTCCGAGGCCTCGGAGGCGGCGTGCGCGACGGCCAGCGAGACGCCGAGGATGGCGTTGGCGCCGAGCGAGCCCTTGTTCTCGGTGGCATCCAGGTCGAACATCGCCTGGTCGATCAGCCGCTGCTCGGTCGCGTCGTAGCCGACGAGCTCCGGACCGATCTGCTCGATCACGGCGAGGACGGCCTTCTCGACGCCCTTGCCGTGGTAGCGGTTGGGGTCACCGTCGCGAAGCTCAATGGCCTCGAACGCACCGGTGGAGGCGCCGGACGGAACGGCAGCACGGCCGGTGCTGCCGTCGTCGAGGCCAACCTCGACCTCGACCGTGGGGTTTCCGCGGGAGTCGAGGATTTCCCGGGCTACGACGACGTCGATGGACGGCACGAGGCATCTCCTTCTGGGATATGACGCTGGTTGTGCAGGGTCGCTTTGGCCTTGCGGCAAGAGCCTAACCGCCTTGGCCCACTGTGTTCGGCGACCGCCCGCCTCCTGGGACGAAAAAGGACCCAAGGGCACCCTTAGACGGGCAAATGTCCAAAAACTTACTGAGCGGTAACCACAACAGTTGAACGGTGAGCGCAGAAACCCCGACCCGGCGCGTACGGGGGAATCCGCGCCGGGTCGGGGTGCTCAGGGGAGGAGAGAGAGCTTTTCTGCTGAGGTTCGTACTACTTCGTCAGGTGGAGCTGCTGACCCGGGAAGATCAGGTCGGCGTCCTTGACGATGTTCTTGTTCAGCTTGAACAGCTGGTGCCAGCCGCCCTTCACCTTGTGCGCCTCGGCGATCTTGCTGAGCGAGTCTCCGACCTTCACCTTGTACTCGCCGTCGCCCTTCGCGACCTTCTGGCCGGTCGGCGTCGTGACGGTCTTCGCGGCCGCGGGGGCGGTGCCGCGGTCCGAGCGGGAGGCGGTGGGGGCCTCGGTGTGCTCGGCCGGCTTCGGCGCGGCCGGCTTCGCGGCGGCGGAGCCGGTGTCGACGCCCGGGTCGACACCGTCGTTGGTCAGGTTGCCGGCGCCGGCGCAGCCCCAGGCACCCGGACCCTGCATGTCGAGGAGCTTCTCGGCGGTGGCGATCTGCTGGGCCTTGGTGGCCAGGTCGGCCCGCGGGGCGTACTGCGTGCCACCGGCGGCAGCCCAGCTGGACTGCGAGAACTGCAGGCCGCCGTAGTAGCCGTTGCCGGTGTTGATGGACCAGTTGCCACCGGACTCGCACTGGGCGACGGCGTCCCACGTGGCGACGGAGGCGGCGGAGGCGCCCGTGGCACCCATCAGGGGAACGGCGATGGCGGCACCGGCGACACCGGCGAGCGTGGCCACACGGACGGCCTTGGACGGGCGGCGGTGCTTGCCCTTGCTGTTCAGCAGCATGGAACTTCTCCTCACCGACGCCTACGAGGTGAGCTGTCGGGTTCGGGCCAAGTGAGTTGCCCGGTCGCACGTCCTAGCACGCGACTTCACCCCAAGCCGGTCCTGACGGTCTTTCGACCATCGGGCCCGGCGCTTACCTGGGTCCCCCGCTCCTGCCTACGGCGCTTTACGCGTCTGTTCCCTTCGACCGACGGCAGGATTCGGCGTGACGGTCGACGGGGCCCGCGGTGCGAGCGGTTCCGACCGTAAACGCACGCAACCCCCACATTCAAAGACGGACATAACAGACAATCATCCCCTTCTCGCGTCCAGCCGTTCATCGTTTTCGCAGGTGGGGGGCGATACGGACGGAGTCGGCGGACAAGACACGCCGATTGACGCAAAGAGACCCATGTCTCACTTACGCATAAGTGGACATAGGCCTCTGAACTACCCCTATTTTTGGGGTGATTTAAGCTGTTGATCAGACTGGTCCTACTTCGCCTTCACACCGAGATCGAGGCTCTGGCCAGGGAGAATGAGATCCGGGTCGTCGCCGACAGCACTCTTGTTGGCCTCGTAGAGCGCCGGCCATCCACCATGAACCTTCTGTGCATCAGCAATCGCCCAGAGGTTGTCGCCCGGCCGAACGGTGTATGTGCCGTCAGCGGCCGAGCCGCGCGTGTCGCGTCCGTCACTGTTACCGCGGGAAGCATGGCGACCCGAGTCGCGATCGCCGCCCGTTCCCGCGCCCTGGCTCACCTCGGGGGCGGGCGCGCCACGGTGCTTACCGCCCGTCTCACTGCCGGAAGAACCGGAGGAGAGGGACGAGTCGGCCGAACCGGACGTATCCGACACATCGGTTGACGACTCGCTCGACGCCTTGCCCGACGCCTTGCCGGATGACTTCTCCGACGACTTGGCGGACGCCGACTTCGATCCGCCCGACGGGCTCGCCTCGTCCGACGCCTCGTCGGACGGGTCCGCGCTCTGCGTCGGGTCGGCCGACAGCAGGCCTCCCGGGTCGACACCTGGCAGCGTCCCGTCCACCGTGAGCCCGGAGATCACCGCACAGCTGGGCCACGCCCGTGGCCCCTGGTCGTCGAGGACCTTCTCGGCGACCGCTATCTGCTGCGAGCGGCTGGCGAGGTCGGCACGCGAGGCGTACGCCTCGCCGCCGTACGACTTCCAGGTGTCCTGCGAGAACTGGAGACCGCCGTAGAAGCCGTTGCCGAGGTCGGCACTCCACATTCCGCCGCTCTCGCACTCGGCGACCCGGTCCCAGGTCGTGGCGTCGGCCGCGTGCGCACCGGCCGCACCGAGCAGCGGGATGGCGATGGCCGAGCCGGTGACGCCTGCGGCGACGACGATGGCGGGTGCCTGACGAGGGCGACGGTGTCTGCCGTTCGCGGAGCCCATGCGGTTGCCTTCCGTGTGACTGACAAGTGACTGGTGAGTCGAACGGTGAAGGTAGCGGCAGTCGAACGCTTGTCACAAGTCGATGCAGCGCAGATCACGTGAAAGTCACGGAGTTGACAGAGTGTCACCTTCACCCGAGCAATGTCCGGGATCGAACTCCACGGGAAGAGTGCGCAGTCCGCGCATGATGAGCCCTCCGCGCCACCGCAAATCGGTAGGTTCCACCGCAAGACGCAGGTCCGGGAGGCGCCTCAGCAGCGTGGCCAGCGCGGCCTGTCCCTCCAGTCGGGCGAGCGGCGCCCCCAGGCAGTAGTGGATGCCGTGCCCGTAGCCGAGGTGCTGATTGTCACGCCGGGAGAGGTCGAGGGTGTCGGGGTCGGCGAACCGTTCCGGATCCCGGTCCGCGGCGGCGAGCACCACCAGTACGGGGTCGCCCGCCGCGATCCGTCGACCGCCGAGCACCAGCGGTTCGGTGGCGAACCGCCAGGTCGCCAGCTCCACCGGGCCGTCGTACCGCAGCAGTTCCTCGATGCCGGTCTCCAGCAGCCCGGTCTCCCCCGCGTCGAGCGAGCGCTGCAGCCGCTCCCGCTGCTCGGGGTTGCGCAGCAGGGCGTACACCCCGTTGCCGATCAGGTTGACCGTCGTCTCGAAGCCGGCGAAGAGGAGGATGAAGGCCATGGCGGCGGCCTCGTTCTCGGTGAGGTGCTCGCCGTGGTCGCTGGCCCGGATCAGCCCCGAGATCAGATCGTCCCCGGGGTTCTCCCGCTTCCGGTGGATGAGTTCGGCGAGATAGCCGCGCATCTTCTTCACCGACCGCGCCACCCCGCCGCGCGGCCCGCCGCCGTGGCGGATCATCATGCCCGCCCAGTCCCGGAAGTCGTCCTGGTCCTCGCGCGGAACGCCGAGCAGATCGCAGATCGCGTAAATGGGGAGCGGGAACGCGAAGTCGTGGATGAGGTCCGCGCTTCCCTGCTCGATGAAGTTGTCGATGAGGCGGTCCGTCAGCTCCTGCACACGCGGCGCGAACTCCGCGACCCGGCGCGGCGTGAACGCCTTCGATACGAGGCGGCGCAGCCGGGTGTGATCGGGCGGGTCGATGTTCAGCAGATGCGTCATCAGCTCGGCCTTGCGCTCGCCCGGGATGCCGGTCTTCCCCTTGGCGTGCGCCGGCTCGTCATGGTGCGCCGGGTTCTTGGAGAGCCGGGTGTCGGCGAGGGCCTGCCGGGCATCCGCGTACCTCGTCACCAGCCATGCCTCTACCCCGCTGGGCAGCGCGGTGCGGTGCACGGGGCTGTGCTCGCGCAGCCAGGCGTAGGCCGGGTACGGGTCGGTCGCGAACTCCCATGTGAAGAGTTCGGGGCCGTCCGCAGGAGCGTCGGAGGGGCTGGTGGCAGGGGTGTCGGCGGGGCTGTCGTTCACCCCCCGACGTTATCCGTTGCCCTCCGCCTCGAGGATCGCGTCCCGGTAGGCGCGACCGGCGGCGCGCAGCGCGGCCTCGGGGTCGGTGCCGTCCTGTTCCGCGCGTACGGCGAGGGCGAGGAGCTCGTACCCGATGCCGTCCCCCGCGGGGAGCGCCACATCGAGTCCGGCGGTACGGACCCGGCCGGCCAGCTTCGCCGCCAGCGCCAGACCGGGCTGGCCGAGCGGCACGCCGTCGGTGACCGAGTCGCGCTGTTTCTCGATGGCCTTGGTGCGCAGCCAGTGCGCGTGCACGTCCTCCGGGGTCTCGGCGGTCTCGTCACCGAAGACATGCGGGTGGCGGTGGATCAGCTTCTCGACGAGGGTGGCCGCGACATCGTCGACGGAGAACGGCTGGTCCTCGTCCTCCTCCGCGATCCTGGCATGGAAGACGACCTGAAGGAGCACGTCCCCGAGTTCCTCGCGCAGCTCGTCGCGGTCGCCGTCCTCGATCGCCTCGACCAGTTCGTACGCCTCCTCGATGGCGTACTTGGCGAGCCCCTGATGGGTCTTCTGCGATGTCCAGGGGCACTCGGCCCTGATCCGGTCCATGACCTGGACGAGATCGAGGAGACGGGCGCCCGGCAGATCGTACGAACCGGGCAGCAGCTCCAGGTTCGGCATCTGTACCCGGCCCGATCCGGCGAGCCGGGCCAGCCCGTCCGTCAGCGGCTGGTTGCCCTCGCCGCCGGTGACGACCACGACGGTCCGGCCGCCCGCGCAGGCGTCGACGAGCTCCTGCGCGGTGGGCGCGGCGTGTTCGACGGTGACGCCCGCCTCGCGCAGATACGGCAGCTGCGGGTGGTCCTGCTCGGCGCAGAGCACCCGGTCGGCGGCGTGCAGCGTCTGCCAGGCCGGCCAGGACAGCAACCCCGGCGCGACCCGGTGGCTGGCGGTGAGCAGGACGATACGACCGGGATCTTCAGCGTTCACCCCACCAACCTACCTAGGGGGCGTCCGGTCGGTCGGGCCGGATCAGGGAGCGGCCCGCCGCGGAGCGGCTGATGTCACCGTGGTGCGTGCAGCTGCGAGGCGGAGGAGGGAGTCGACGCGGAGCGAATGGGGTCTCCCCTGCTCGAGCGAAGCCGAGAGCTTGGGGGAGACCGGCGACAACGCGGCAGATGTGCGTGCCAGGGCACGCGAGCCCGGCCTGACCGACCGGACACCCCCTAAGCGCCCGCTGCGGCCTCCTGCTGGGCGGGCTTGGTTACCTGGGTGATCCACGGGGCCTTGTAGTTGGCGAGCTGGGTCTGCTTGTCGTCCCAGGTACCGAAGCGCGGGTTGACGTCGATGTGCAGCGACTTCGACGCCGCGGTGAGTGCGTCGCCGACGGCCTTCTGTCCGGCGGGCTGCTGCAGGTCGGCGCCGAGCGCCTGGGCCAGCTTCGTCAGCTGGACCTGCTCCCGCAGGACGGCCTCGATCTGGTCGGGGGCGACCCAGCTCTGCTGGAGCATCGTCGTCCGCAGCTGTGCCTCTCCCCCGGACTGGGTGGCCGCCGACTGCCGCATCTCCTGGATCTCCTTGCGGCTGACCGTCACGTTCGCGTCCGCGGCGGCCTTGTCCAGGATCCGGTCGAAGATCAGTCCGTGCAGCTTGGCCCGGCCGAGCTGCCCCGACTTGTTGATGAGCTGGACGGACTGGTCGGACTCGCGCTGCGCGGTGCGTACCTCCGCCACCTGGGCCTGCACGGTGGACACCTCGATCCGGTCCCCTCCGACCACGGCTGCGGCACCTGGGTGGGCCTGGTTGCCGCAGGCGGAGAGCAGCGGCGCCGCGACGAGCGTGGCGGCGGAGACGACGAGCGCGGTGCGACGGCGGCGGTGCAAAGGAGCCTCCCGGGGAGAGATTGTGCGGCGGTGCACAAGACCTTGCGGTGATCGATGTTAGGCAGTGGGCGTGATCCGGGCCACTGGTTCGACCAACGATTCGGCAGGAGTTCGGGATGTGGGCCGAATCAGGTGTGCTCAGCGCACGCGTTCGACCGCTTTCGGCCTCGCGTCCGGCCGCAGCATGATCGCGCGGGAGACCACAAAGGTGATCGGGATGGCCGCCAGCGCTGCGACCAGCGGTGCGTAGCGGCTGCTGAAGCCGGCGCGGTCGACCAGCAGCCAGACACCGCCGGTGGTGATGACGAAGTTGGCGGCGTTGGTGAGCGGGAAGAGCAGGAACTTCCGCCAGGTGGGCCGGGTCCGGTACGTGAAGTACGAGTTCAGCAGGAACGAGCCGGTCATGCTCAACGCGAACGCGATCACATGCGCGGCCAGGTACGGCAGCACGGTCAGCAGGGCCAGGTAGCAGCCGTAGTACGTACCGGTGTTCACGACGCCGACGAGGGCGAAGCGCGCCATCTGGGCCGTGACCGTCATCGGCGTACGAACTGCCGCGACCGCTGTTGATTCGGTACGCCGGTATTGGATGCCTTCACCAAGAAATGCGGGCGCCGCTTCACCTCGTAATAGATGCGGCCGACGTACTCGCCGACCACACCCACTATCACCATCTGGACCCCGGCGAGCGCCGTGACCACGACGATCAGCGTGACATAGCCGGGCGTGTCCACCCCTTTCACGAGAGCGACGCCGACGATCCAGGCGGCGTAGGCGAAGGCGACGGACATCAGCACCATCCCCAGGTACAGGGCGGCGCGCAGCGGTTTGTTGTTGAAGGAGAGCAGCCCGTCGAGCCCGTAGTTGAGAAGCTTCCCGATGGTCCAGGCGGAGCTGCCCTTCTCACGGACCGCATTCTCGTATCCGAAGGTCGTCGTCCGGAATCCTACCCAGGCAAACAGGCCCTTGGAGAAGCGGTTGTACTCGGTGAGTTCGAGAACGGCGTCGACGGTACGCCGGGACAGCAGCCGGAAGTCACCGACCCCGTCGACCAGCTCCACGTCCACGAGGCGGTTGATCAGCGAGTAGTAGGCGCGGGCGCCGAGGGTGCGGGTGACGCGGTCGCCCCTGCGGTTGCGGCGGGCGATCACCTGGTCGTAGCCGTGGGAGTGCTCCTCCAGCATGCGGCCGACGAGCTCGGGCGGGTGCTGGAGGTCCGCGTCCATGATCACGACCGCATCGCCGTCGGCGTGCTGGAGGCCGGCGAGCATGGCGGCTTCCTTGCCGAAGTTGCGGCTGAAGGAGAGATAGCGGATCCGCGGGTCGGCCGCGGCCAGCTCCTCCAGGATCTGCAGCGTGCGGTCCGCGCTGCCGTCGTCGACGTAGACGAGCTGGAAATCATGCCCCAGCCGGCTCATTTCGTCCGAGGCGCGCGCATGAAAGCGTTCGAGGATCTCCTCCTCGTTGAAACAAGGCACTACTAACGAGATCAGCACAGGAGCATCTCACCCTGTCGGTGCGTCAGACATGGAGGGCGGACATGGACAATGAGCAACCATCACGTGAATTGAACTATTGAATGAGCGGTTCCACACCGCTCATTACTTTCACGGCTGCGATATTCGTCCGTATGCCGACCTTCCGTCCCCGCACGGCCGCGGCCGCACTCGCCGCATTGATCACCACGGCCACCGTGTGCGCAGGCGACGCAAGGGCCCGCAGCTTTCCGTTCGGGCCGCGCACCCGGAGCGTCAATGATCTCGGAAATCAGTTTGTGCCGTTCCACACCCGGCTCTGGGACCTGCTGCACGGGCACGGCGACGGCGGACTGTTCCTGAACTGGTCGTCCGGATACGGCACCGGCTTCCTGCCGGATCTCGGCACCTATGTGACCAGCCCGTTCGCACTGCTCGTCGGGGTCTTCCCCCGGGACCGCATCGACCTCGCGGTGTACGTGGTGACCGTGGTGAAGATGGCGTCCGCTGCGGCAGCGATGGCATTCCTGCTGCTGACACTGCGGGGCGGGCGCTGGTGGATGGCCGGGGTGCTCGGCGGCTCGTACGCGTTGTGCGGCTGGTCGGTCGCCGAGGCGTCGTACAACCCGATGTGGCTGGACGGTCTGATCGCCCTGCCGCTGCTCTGTCTGGCCGGTGAGTGGGCCCGGACGGGGCGCCGTCGCATGGTGGCTCCGCTGCTCGTCGCGGTGGTGTGGGTTGCCAACTTCTATACGGCGTACATGGCGACCCTGGGGGCCGCCCTGGTGCTGGTGGTAAGGCTGCTGACGGAGGGTGAGAAGGGGGCCGGGAGGGCGAAGGCTGCGGTACGGGGGCTGGCGCGGGCGGCCGGGAGCGTGCTGCTGGGAATCGGGCTCGCGGCGCCCGTCCTGGTTCCCGTCTACCTGGGCACGAAACACGCCTACCCCGGCTGGGACCGGACGTTCCGGCCCGCCGCCTGGCCCGATGTGCTCGCCCGGCTGTTCCCCGGCACGTACGGCTTCTTCACCCCCGCCCTCTTCCTGAGCGCCGTCGCACTGCTCCCGGCCTGCGCACTCGTCTTCCATCGTGGTGTGCCGCGGCGCGAACGGTGGGCGTGGGCAGGGCTGGTGGCGGGGGCCGGGCTGTCGCTTCAGTGGGGGCCGACCCACCTCCTCTGGCACGCGTTCGCGACGCCCAACGGCAGTCCGTACCGGCAGACGTTCGTGTTCGCCGGTCTGGTGGTGATCGCTGCCTGGATCTCGGTCTCGTACGGACGGCCGGGGCCCCGGGCCCTGGTCGGCGGCGGCGCGGTGCTGGTGCTGGTCGCGGCGGGGGCGGCCTTCAGCGACCTGGCCACGCACCGGTCGTACCTGTTGTTCGCGGCCGGTCCGGTGGCGACGGCCGCCGCGCTCGCCCTGCCCGGCCGGGGCCGTCGGGCGGGTCTCGCCGCCGTGCTGCTGACCGGTGTGCTGGTGGGGCAGGCCGCCGCGACCACGGCGTTCGCCGACCGGCAGCGCCTGGCCCAGCTCGATCATTACGCGCCCTGGGGCGAGCGGCAGCGCGTACAGGCCGACGCGGTGGCTCGCGCGGACGGCTGGCCGCGCTACCGCACCGACCCCGGCGGGGAGCGGACCACCGCCAACGATCCGCTGCTCGTGGGCGGTCAGGGTGCCGCGTACTACAGCAGCCATACGCCGGCCGTGCTGACCCGCACGCTCGCTGCCCTCGGCGCCGGCTGGACGTCCCGCGGCCGGGCCGTGCAGAGCCTGGACAACCCGGTGACCGACGCGATCTTCTCGGTCGGTGCCCGGGTCCACGGGCCGCGCGACCCGCACCAGCGGTGGGACGCGCCGGACGACCGGCCGGTGACGGTGGTGCGGCAGCAGGTGCCGCCGCTGGTGACGGTGCGGCAACCGGGCGCGGTGCCGTCCCTCGGCCCGTCGCCGTTCCGGAACCAGGAGGCGCTGCTCGGTTCACAGGTCTATACCGTGCCGCGGGCGGCGCTCCGGACAGTGAGCGGTGCTCCGGTCGAGGATCGGGGCGACCGCACCCACCGGGTGGGGCGCGGTACATACCGGCTGACCGCCCGCTGTCCGGCGGGCAGCGAGGTGTATCTGTGGACGCCCGGAGTGTTCGGCTCGGCGCGGGTGAACGATCGGCCGGGGGCTCAGCCGGGCGGCGATCGGCCGGGCGCGGGCCGGGAGACCGAGCTCCGGGGCCTGCTGCCGGCCCGCCGCGCGGCGATGGAACCACTTGGGCGGATCGTGGGCGCCGACGGGCAGGTCGTGGTCACGCTGCGGTCCGTACGCGCGGGGACCGTGCCGCGCGAGGCCCTCGGCTGTCTGGACCGGGACCGGCTGGCCGCGGCCGTGACCGGGCTGCGGCGCACCGGAGCGACGTCCGTCCACATCACCGACGACGGCGTCCGGGCCGAACTGCCGCCCGGAAGCCGCGGAACCGTCGTGCTCGCCGCGCCCCGGATCGCGGGCTGGAGCTGCCAGGGGCGCCCCGCCGACAGCTACCTGGGCCTGGTCTCCACGCCCGTCCCCGCCCACGGCACGTCCGTCGACTGCACGTTCCGTCCCCCCGGCCTGCGGGCCGGTTCGACGGTCGGAGCGGGCGCGCTGCTCGTGCTGGCCGGGGCGGCGTTGTGGGGTGCGCTGGTGCGACGACGCGCCGGGCGGCAGGACCTTGTACTGGCGGGACCGGACTGACCGGGGAGCGGCGGTGGGGGAGTTGGGGGTGGTCGATCAGTCAGCCATGACCGGCGGCCTCAGCCCACGATCGCGACCGGGGCGTCCCAGGCGTTCCGGTCGATCGTGAGCGTGCCACCGGTGTGTGTCACCTTCTTGTTGACGGCGTACTGGTGACCGCGGCGGTGCCCGGTGTACAGCGTCGAGGCGTACGGGAAGCCCGTGGTGGTGGAGTACACGTCGTCGTAACGGGCGTACCAGAGGATCTCCGGCAGGTCCGTGCGGTTCGTGGCGTTGGCCACGACGGCGGCGCTGGAGTTGCTGAAGCCGTAGAAGCCGGACCAGTACCCCTTGGCCTTGACCGTCTTGTCGAACGACCGGATGTACGAGAGCACCGTGTTCACGCAGGAGGTGTTCTTCGGGTCGAAGTACTCCATGTCGAGGTAGACCGGGCTGCCCGGCTTCATGCCGAGCGCGGCCTCCTTCGCCACGGCGTCGTTGGCGTCGGTGACGGCCAGTGACGTGGCGTTGGCGGCGGTCATCTTCTCGGGGTTGGCGCTCGTCTGGCACGGCGGCTGCGCGCCGACGTACAGCGGGACGAGCTTCCAGCCGGTGGCGCTGACGGCCTTCACCCAGGAGGCGGTGAGGTTGGGCTGCGCGCAGCCGCGGTTCTTGCCGCCGACGTACACGGCGGCACCGTGGTAGACGGAGGAGCTGTACCAGCCCTTCATGGTGGTCAGCGACGGCGCGGTGCAGGTGTCGAAGACATGCCCGGTGTAGATCTTCGGCGCGGGCCTGGCGACCGTGGTGGCGGTGGCGGCCTCGGCGGCGAACGCACCGCCGGCGAGAACAGCGACGCCCGCCACGGCCATGGAGATGCGACGACGCTTCTTGGATATGCGGTGAGAAGGCACAGAGACCTCGACAGTCCTCGGAAGGATCGAAAGAAGTGAGAGGCCGTCGGGGCAGGCGAGTCGTCAGCCGCCCCGGCGGCAGATCACGGTCTCACGCCGTGATCGACGATCCGCCGACGAATAGGGCATTCCGTGCAGCCATTGCAGAAATTTGGCGTGCTCATTGCTTTCACAGCCCACGCCGAAGCCCGTGCGAGCCACGGCCTGTCGCCCTGCGCCGACGCCCCCGTCCAAGGGCTGTCCCGTAATCCCTGGCGGGACCGGACCGACCGGCTCGTCCCGTCGCGACGGCGGACCGGACCGACCGGCCCCGTCCGGTCCGCTCAGCCGCCGCGTACCTGCATCTGACGGTCGAGCTGGCGGCGCAGCTCCACCGGCAGCGGGTGGTGCGGCCCGTACATCCGCTCGGTGTCGTACAGCAGTGCCTGGAGCTGCCCGCGCGCCGCCGCGTGGTCGCCGACCGCGAGCAGCAGATACCCGATGCGCTGACGGATCTCGAAGGAACGGGCCGGGTCGTTGCCCGTCGCGTACTGGTTCTCGTAGTACGGCAGGACCGCGCGGTACTCCGCGAGCGCGGCGGCCGGTTCGCCCAGCTGCTCCAGGCACTGCGCCGCGTCGTAGCGGTACTGCAGCGTCTGGGTGTCGGCCGGGCCGGCCTCTGCCGCGCGGTCGTCGGCGAGGCGGCGCAGTTCGGGCAGGGCGCGACGGTACTGCCCGTCGTCCATGAGCGTCGCCGCGTACTGCTTGCGCAGGATGCGGACCACCGGCGAACCCTCACCGTGCTGTTCGGCCGCGGCCGGGAGGATGCCACCGAGGATGTCCACGGCCTGGGTGATCCTGCCCTGCCCGAGCAGTTGCTTCACCTCGTCGACGGCAGCCGCGACGTCCGGTTTGGCGGCCACCGGCGCCGGCTGCGCGGCGGGCGGAGTCGTGACGAGGTCGGGCCACGGGGCGTGCGGCCGCAGAAAGGGGCGGGTCGGGTCGAGCGGGCCGGACGGCAGCCCCGTGGAGCGGGACGGGAGGAGCGGGGTGAGGTGTTCGTACACCTCCTGGGCGCTCGCCGGACGGTGCTGCGGGTCCTTGGCGAGCAGCCGCAGCACGAGCGCTTCGAGGGGCTCCGGAATCTCGGGCCGGATCTGCCGGACCGGGAGCGGCGGTTCGTAGAGGTGGCGGTGCAGCACACCGAGGGCGGTCGATCCGGCGAATGGCACGTCCCCGCTGAGCAGTTCGTGCAGGAGCACGCCGAGCGCGTACAGGTCGGTGTACGGGCCGACGGCGCCGCCCATCGCCTGCTCGGGCGCCATGTAGGCCGGGGAACCGATCGGCGTACCGGTGTGGGTGAGGCGGGTGGTGTCGTTGTCCAGGACGGAGGCCACGCCCAGGTCGAGGACGGTGATCGTGCCGTCCGGGCGCACCATCAGATTCCGGGGCTTGAGGTCGCGGTGGACGATCGGCACGGCGTGCACGGCGGAGAGCGCGGCGCAGAGCTGGGCGGCCACGGCGACGGACCACTGCCAGGGATACGGGTCGTGCTCGGCGAGATGGTCGGCGAGGTCGGAGCCCTCGACGTACTGCATGACGAGGAACAGGTCGTCGTCGTCGCTGCCCGCGTCATGGACGGTGACCAGGCCCGGATGGTCCACCTGGGCGGTGACCCGGCACTCGCGCACGAACCTGCGCCGCAGCTCGTCGGCGGCGCCGCTGCCGCCGGGACCGGCGACCCGGTCGGGCCGGAGCAGCTTCACCGCGACCCTGCGGTCGAGGCGTTGGTCGTACGCCGTCCAGACCTGGCCCATGCCGCCCTGGCCCAGGATGGTCGCGAGCTCGTACCGTCCGGCGATGACACGTCCGTTCAACGGTCCTCCTCCTTACGGAGGTAGTCGCTCAGCTCGTCGAGCTCGGCGCGGACCTGGTCGATGCGGTGGGGCGGGGTGGGCGCGGGCTGGGGCGGCGAGCTCTGGGGATGCGCGGGCTGGGGATGCGCGGGCTGGTACCGGGGCGGCTGATGCTGCTGTGGCTGGTGCTGCTGCGGCTGAGCGGGCCGCGGCTGCTGCACGGGCACGGTCGTGTACCCGTACCCCGGCGGCAGGTACCCGCCGACGAAAGGCTGCTTTTCCAGCTGCTCGTAGTGGCGGATGTCCGCGACCAGGTAGAACACGGGGGCGCCCAGCATCGCCAGGAGCAGCATCGGTATGAGAACGAAGTCGATGCCGTTGGCGTCGGCATTGCTGCCGTCCCTGCCGATGATCGGCAGGAGGACACAGACGAACACGAAGCCGGCCCCGGTCAGCCACCAGTCGGACGTCCTGCGGCGCACGATCGCGAGGCGCAGCAGTGGAGCCCACAGCAGCAGACCGATCGAGCCCACCGAGAGCACCACGAACAGCACGCGCATCGAGACGATCCAGGCCCGGCTGGGCAGCCGACGCGGCGGCATCGGCGTCGGCGGCGGCGAATGACCCGGGCCGTACATGGCTGCTCCTGGTACCTGGTCGGGGAAGTGCTGAACGCACCTGTCAGCGCGCGCAGATCTGGCAGACCTGAGCGTAAAGGGCGACACCGACAACGGTCCCGGGGTTGTACGGAACCGTTGTGGTTCAGCTCACTTCGGCGTGACCGTACCGTCCGTCAGCCCGTCGTACATCCCCTGGACCAGCTGTCCGCCGAGCCGGCCGGCCAGCCGGATCGCGTCCTCGAACGCGGCGAGGGCGCGGAACTGCGCCCCGTACCGCTGCTGTTCGGCGAGCGGCAGGCGTGGGAGCTGGAGGCGGCGGGCGTCGAGCCGGGTCGCGGTGGACGCGTAACTGCTGGCCTGTCGGTTGTTGGCGGTGCCGCGCAGGAAACCGGCGAGGAACCACGGGTCGAGGGCGGCCGGATCGGGGCGCAGCAGCTGAAGGTTGCGGCCGAGTGCGGCGCCCGCCGTGGCCTCGTCGATCACCCGGACGACGGTGCCGCCGCCGAGCACGGGAACGACGACGTCACCGGGCTCGACGAGGACCGGCTCCTCGGGCGGCCCGTCGGTGCTCGCGGGGGTGGCGGGAAGCGTCCCGGAGGGGGCGGTGGAGCCGAGGACGTCGTATTCCGTGAGGACGGGCCCGGGTCCGGTGCCGGAGCCGCCGGTACGGAGCTGGAGCGCGCCGGCACGGGCGAGTTCGCCGACGGTGGTGAGGGGCCAGCGGGCCGGGTCGGAGAGGTCCGCGAGCGGCGGCGTGAGAGTGGCGGTCAGCCGCAGCGTCTCGGTCAGCCGGTCCCGTACGCGGGTGAGTTCGGCGGCTCCGCCACCGGCCGTCGGCGGGGGCAGATGGCGGGCGGGAGCCAGGTCCACGTCGTCGTCGAGGAGTTCGATGACGGGGACGACCCGGCTGACGCCAGGCCGGTCCTGGCCGGTTCGGTCGAGGGGGGCGTCCGACTCGGGAGCGGTCCGCTCCGCCCGCTCGAACGGCTCCCAGGCGTCCAGCACGGCGCTGCGCACCGCCTGCCAGTCGAGCCGGTCCCGCCCGCCCGACGCGGGGGCGCCGGCGGTCGCCGCAGCCGGTTCGGCGGGTTCGGCGGTGTCCACGAGCAGCAGCTCGGGCGAGGGGCGGACACCGGCGCCGGGCTTGCGCAGCACCCAGAGGTGGAGCGGAATGCCGTACGGGGGTGCGGCGCCGGCCGGGAGGGCGACGACGGCTCGAAGGGCGCCGCGGCGCAGCAGATCGGCACGGATCCGACGGCCGGAACGGCGCGACGCGGCGGCCGGGGGCATCAGCAGAACCGCGGTGCCGCCCTCGCGCAGATGGGCCAGGGCGTGCTGGACCCAGGCGAGTTCGGACTCCGTACGGGCGGGAAAGCCGTACTCCCAGCGGGGGTCGTAGGCGAGCTCGTCGTGCCCCCAGTTGCGCTCGTTGAACGGCGGGTGGCAGAGCACGGCGTCGACGGCGAGCTGCGGGAACGCGTCGGCGCGCAGGGTGTCGCCGGTCCGCACGGCGACCGTGCAGCTCTCGATGGTGGAGTTCAGGGCGAGGCGGAGCGCGGTCAGCGCAGCGAGGTCGGGGTCGGCGTCCTGCGCGTACAGGGCGGTCGGACGGCTGAGGGCGCGCAGCAGGGCGCCGGTTCCCGTCGCCGGGTCGAGAACCGTACGGGCGGGCCGGCTCCCCGTCTCCACGAGGGCGGCCATCAGCTCGGCGAGGCCCGGAGGGGTGAGCGTGAACTGGCGCGGGTTGGCGTCGAGCTGGCGGCCGAGGAGGAACTCGAAGGCCTGGCGGGCGCCGGTCTCGGCGGCGAGTTCGGCAGCGGCGCGCAGGAGGGGAACGGACGGAAGGAGTTCGTCGGCGGTGGGGGTGTGAACAGCGGGTACGCATCCATTCGTTCCACCTCCGCTTCCGTCGCCTGCTTCGGTGGCCGGACCGAAGCGTGCGGTGAGCAGGTCGTTCAGGGCCAGGTGCAGCACCTTGGCCATCCGCCCGTCCGACACGGCGCTGATCTCCAGCCAGGCGGTGGGCCTGTCCCGGACGAGCAGCAGGGCGCAGCCCGTGTGGACGAGGGCTGGGACGGCGCCAGCCGGGTGCCCGGCCAGCTGCTGCCAGACCCGTTCACGGAGCGGGACCTCGGCGAGCTTCCCCTGGTCACGCAGCCACTGTTCGACTTCGGGCAGGGCGAAGGACGGGCTGGTCTCGGTGCCGCCGACCGGCTTGGGGAAGTCGGCGTGGCGGCGTCGCCAGTTGCTGACGGCGGCGCGGCCCACCCCCGCGAGCCGGGCGATCCCGGCCGCGGTCACCTCTGTCGAGTTCTCCGGCACTGACTGTCTCCCTGGTCCTGGGCGTCCTGGTCCTGATCCGTCCGCGCTGCCTGCTCTGTGTAGGCGAGCATACCGAGCCGTTCGCACGACACCGATTCACACCGTGCATGAATCTGTTTCGCGTGAACGGTGTTGACTCGGTTCACAAGCTCTGCTGTTATTGACCTGTCGCTACACCAGGCGGCGCAGCATTCCGCTCACCACTCATCCCTGTACTTGCCGGAGGGCACAGCCATGTCCCAGTTCACGCAGTCCCCGCAGCCCCAGCAGCCGTACGCCCCGGCGCAGACGCCGGGCCTGCGCCCGGCCCGCAACGGGCTCGGCATCTCGGCGCTGATCCTCGGCATCATCGGCGCCGTCTCGGGCCTGATCCCGTTCCTCTTCTGGCTGGCGGGCATCCTCGGCGTCATCGCCCTGATCCTCGGCCTGGTCGGCCGGGGCCGAGTCAAGCGCGGCGAGGCCACCAACAAGGGCGCGACCACGTTCGGTGCCGTCCTCGGCCTGATCGCGCTGATCCTCTCGGTGGTCGGTGCGGTGATCACGTTCAAGGCGGTGGGCGACGCGGTGGACGAGCTCGACAGGGCGGTGTCGGACACCACCGCCAGCGCCGCGCCGAAGGCCGGCGACACGGGCTCCGGAAAGAACAAGGGCAAGGGCTCCGGCAGCAACGAGAAGCCGGACGCCGGGAAGGCGCTGGAGGCCGGTGACTCGGCCGTCTACGACGACGATCTGACGGTCACGGTCGGCGGCGCGACCTCGTACACCCCCGACTCGTTCGCCGCCGGTCACACGAAGGGCAACAAGGCGTACCGGATCGCCGTCGTCATCGAGAACGCGGGCAAGGAGAAGTTCGACTCGGCGCTCGTCAACGTCGAGGCGCGGGCCGGCAAGGACGGGGTGGACGCCGAGCAGATCTTCGACGGCAAGGTCGGCGAGGGCTTCAGCGGCACGGTCCTGCCGGGCAAGAAGGTCACCGTCCAGTTCGCCTTCGACGCCCCGGCGGACGCCAAGAACCTGACCGTCGAGGTCAACCCCGGCTTTACGTACGACGCCACCCAGTGGGACCTGAAGCTCTAGAGCGCCCCGCCCTTCGCCACCCCGACCGGAGCCCGATCATGCGCCTCCTCTCCCGCATCGCCGCCACCGCCCTGCGCACCGCGACAGCGACGCTCTGCGCCGTCACTGCCCTGGCTCTCACGGCCTGCGACCCGGTGTTCGCCCACCAGCAGGACACCGCGCCGTTCGCCCGGCTGACCGGACCCGAAGTCGTGAACAAGGCCCTGACGGCGACCCGGGCCGCCAAGTCGGTACGTATCACCGTGGAAACGAAGTCGCCCGACGGCACCCCGGTCGAGGCGTACGTGGCAACCGACATCAGGGGCGAGTGCACGGTGACCCTGTCCATGGGTGCGGCAGGCACGATGGACCTGGTCAGGACCGGCGGCACGGTCTACACCCAGTCCGACGAGGCGATGCTGCGGGCGGCGTCCCCGGGCCGGCCGCACGCCGAGGTCAAGAAACTCACGGGCCGCTGGGTGAAGGCGGGCCACGCCGACAGGTCCACGGCGCAGACCCTCGGCTACTGCGACCGGAAGGGTTTCCTCGACCGCCTGGCGGAGAACAGCAGTACCGCGCACAAGGGGAGGGCAACCGCTGTCGGCTCCACGCCCGCCCTGTCCCTCACCGGCCGGGCGGGCGGGGGGACATGGCAGGCGGCGGTCGCCGCGGAGGGCAGGCCTCACCTCCTGAAGCTGCGCTTCAGCACCGGGACCCCGCTCGCCGTCGAGTTCACCGAGTTCGACAAACCGTTCACGGTAAAGAGACCGGCCACCTGACACACGGACCCGCCTGTACACACGCGTACAGGCGGGTCGTTCGTTTTCACACCCGGTGCCGCACCCACACATTGGGCTCCACATACACCGCATATCCGTGCGCCACCGAACAGTGCACCGGCACCAACGCCCCCGGGACCTCCACCGGACCGTCCTCGTCGAACGGCAGCCCGGTCCAGGACCGCCACCGCTCGAGGGAGCCCGACACCGTCATGGACACCGGCGCCACCGCCTCGATCACACCGCCCGCCCGCACATGGACGCGCAGCCACGGGTCGTACGGAAGCCCGTCCTCCGCCCGGGTCCGGCGGGCGTACTCCTCCATCGGCGCCGAGGCGTCCAGGTGCTTGGCGCTCGGCCGCACCGGGGCGACGAGCTCCCGGAACCCGAGCCGCCCGGCGTTCTCCCGCATCGCGGCGACCATCCGCCCCGAAATCCCCTCCCCCTGCCACCCCTTGGCGACGGCGATCTCGACCGCGCCGACCGTGTCCGGCGTACGCCCACGCCGCAGGTCGGAGAAGGCCCACAGCAGCGACTGGTCCCAGCCACCCTCGGGCAACTCCCCGCGCCCCGGAGCATGCAGGGCAAACGGCACGCTGTACGCCCGCGCGGCCACGCCACCGTCCGGGTCCGTCGCGACGAGCGCGAATTCCGGGAAATCGAGGGCGAGCCTGGGATAGTTGGCCCACCCGACGAGGTCCTCCAGGACGAACTCCGGCCAGGTCTCGGGCATCTCCTGCATGGGCCCGGCGAGCTCGGGGCGCGCGGCGAGGGTGGTGATCTTCAGCTCCATCCACCACACGCTAGGCAGCGGAACTCCCGAAGCCAACGCGTTTACCGATGCCCCCGCTGCACGGCGGCGGCCGCGTGACCGTGCGTACGCCCGGCACCGTCGGCGCCGGAGCCGCCAGGAAGGGCGTATTGCCTCCAGGGCCTCGTGCGTACCCCCTTCTCAGCGGCCCGACGCCGTCAACCGCCGCACTGCGCCAGCATCGCCCGCTTGTCGGCGGCGGTCACCGGCAGCGCGTACTTCAGCGAGACCTGCGCGAACCGCACCGCGTACGAGCAGCGGATCCGCTTGTACGGCGGCAGCCAGGAAGCCGGGCCGGAGTCACGCTTGGCATTGTTGGCCGGGCCGTCGACCGGGAGGAGGTTGAGCGGGTCGTTGGCGATCTGCTGGCGCTTGGCCTCGGGCCAGCGGGAGGCGCCCATCTGCCAGTCGTACGAGAGCGGCATGACGTGGTCGATCTGGACCTTCGTCGCCTGCCGCTTGCTCCACTCGATGGTCGAGCCGGTGTACGGATCCTTGAGGGTCATGGAGACGACGACACAGTCCGACCCCGACCGGAGTTCGACATTCTTGCCGTCCCGGGCCAACAGGTCGTTGCGGGTGTCGCAGCCGTTGCGGGACAGCGGAATGCCGTCGACCGAATCCTTCCAGGCGTAGCCGAACTTGTCCCGCTCGTAACCGGTCTTCGGACCGCGGCCCTTCGTGCTCACCTTCTCGATGAGCTTCCGGGCGGCGGCCCGGTCCGCGTCGGAGGTGAGAGGGGCGAGGCCGGGCTTCGTGCCGTCGGGGTTGCTCAGCGGGCCGGCGCCGAAGCCGCCCGTCGACTGCCCGCCGCCCGCCGATCCGCTGCCACCGGCGGCCACGTCATTGGGGTCGCAGCCCGCCAGGGCCAGGACCGCCGCCGCGCCAAGGGCAGGCAGCATCACTCGGTACGCGTGGGGAGATATCACTCGAAGCCGTCCTGACGGGGAAAGTCGAACCCGGGAATCCTACGGATGTCTTCCCCGCTGACGGACGTTCATGGCCGCGATACCCGAGGGATGCGGCCCGAATCACACTCCCTGCCTCATACCTCCCGCCTCACACCTTCCCGATGCCGAGCGTCGTTTCGGACGGCAGCAGCCCGGACCCGATCGCCGCGACCCACAACGGCCCCAGCAGCTCCACGAGACGCTCCCGCTCCCCCTCGCCGAGCGCCCGCCAGGGTGCGGCCGCCTGTTCGTCGGTGCGCCGCTCGACTTCGGTACGCAGCGCCCGGCCCGCCTCCGTCGCCGAACCGTCCTCCTCCAACAGCCCGCGCTTCACCAGTCGTCCACGGGCCGCGCTCCACTCCTCGTCGCTCCAGGCCCGGCTCTCGAACACCTCCGGGCGTGCGGCACCGATACCGGCGAACGAGACCAGCGACTCGACCGGGTCGAGCCCCGCCTCGGCGAGCGCGGCGATGTGCCCGTCCCCGCGGTGTTCGCGCAGAACCGTCGCCGCGTGCCAGAGCGCCTGATGCGGTTCGTCCGGCCACGGTAGAGCGGCGTTGGCCTCGGCCAGCGGACGACCGGTCACGTCCGCGGCCTCCGCGACGCGCCGGGCCAGCGCGGCGACCTCGGTGATCTCCGGGCCGGTGATCTGTTCGCCGAACAGCGTCCGGTACGTGCGGTCGACCGCCTTCGTGCGGGCCGCGACCACCGCATCGGGAGAGGCGACGGACCAGGCGGCCGGAATGTGCTCCCGCACCATCCGCGGACTGAAGCTGTAGAAGGTTTCGGCGACCCGCTCCGCGTCGACCGCCCCCAGCGGCGCCGCGCGCCAGGCGAAGTAGCTGGGCCAGCGCTCATCGGTGCGGTAGCCGAGCACTGCGGCCTCCTCGAACGCCTCCGGCGCGTAATAGAGCACCGCGTGCAGAGGCTCCAGCAGGTGCCACATCTGACGTACGCGACCCAACTCCTCGGACATGTCTCCGCCCTCCGGCCGATCCATCATCTTGTCGCTGACTAGTTCTAGAGAATCCTCGCTCCACCCGAACTTGTCAATGACTAGATTCCGCGTAATGTGCTGACCATGAGCAGCGATCGCACCTACCACCACGGCGACCTGCGACGGGCCGTCCTCACCGCCGCACTCGACGTCATCCGCACCGAGGGCCCCGGCGCCCTGAGCCTGCGCGACCTGGCCCGCCGGGCCGGCGTCTCCCACGCCGCCCCCGCCCACCACTTCAAGGACCGCACGGGCCTGCTCACCGCCATCGCCGCCGAGGGGTACGGGCTCTTCGCCGACGCCCTCGCCGACGCGCCGGACCTACGGGAGAGGGGCGTGCGGTACGTACGGTTCGCGACCGGCCATCCCGCGCACTTCCAGGTGATGTTCCAGCCGGAGCTCCACCACCCGGACGACCCGGAGCTCCTCGCGGCGAAGAGCCGCGCGGCACAGGCGCTGCGCGCGGGGGTCACCGGCCTCCCCGCCGAGGGACGCGGCGACGACCCGCGGCTCGCCGGAGTCGCCGCCTGGTCCCTGGCCCACGGCTACGCCACCCTGCTCCTGAGCGGCAATCTGAACGACCCGCTGGGCGACCGGAACCCCGAGGAGGTGTTCCGGTCGCTCACCGGGCTGTTGTTCACGACCCCAGAATCGTCGTGAGGAACTCGCCGGTCCAGGCCAGCAGTTCGCGGCCGACGACCGGCTTGCCGCCGACCCTTCCGGTGGTCGGACGCGGGACCAGGATCTGGTGGAGAGCCGGCTTGATCACCGTCTTCGGGTAGAGGCGCTTCAGGCGCAGTTCCTGCGACTCACGCAGTTCCACCGGGGCGAACCGGATGTTCGGCCCCTGGAGCACGATGTCGCCGACGCCACAGGCGCGGGCCAGCATCCGCAGGCCCGCGACCAGCAGGAGGTTCTCGACCGGCTCCGGGAGCTTGCCGTACCGGTCGGTGAGCTCCTCGCGGACCGCCTTGATGTCGGCCTCCGTGGTGGCGGACGCGATCGCCCGGTACGCCTGGAGGCGCAGCCGCTCGCCGGGCGCGTACTCGTGCGGGACGTGCGCGTCGACCGGGAGCTCGATCTTGACCTCCAGCGGCGGCTCCTCCTCGACGCCGCCTTCGAGCGAGGCCCGGTAGTCGGCGACGGCCTCGCCGACCATGCGTACGTACAGGTCGAAGCCGACGCCCGCGATATGGCCGGACTGTTCGCCGCCCAGAAGGTTTCCGGCGCCGCGGATCTCCAGGTCCTTCATGGCCACGTACATGCCCGCACCCATCTCCGTGTGCTGGGCGATCGTGGCCAGCCGCTCGTGGGCCGTCTCGGTGAGCGGCTTCTCCGGCGGGTACAGGAAGTACGCGTAACCGCGCTCCCGGCCACGGCCGACACGGCCGCGCAGCTGGTGGAGCTGGGAGAGGCCGAAGTTGTCGCCGCGCTCCACGATCAGCGTGTTGGCGTTGGAGATGTCGATGCCGGACTCGACGATCGTCGTGGAGACCAGGACGTCGAACTTCTTCTCCCAGAAGTCGACGACGACCTGCTCCAGGGCCTGTTCCGACATCTGCCCGTGTGCGGTCGCGATCCGCGCCTCGGGGACGATCTCGCGGAGGCGGGCGGCCGCACGGTCGATGGACTCGACACGGTTGTGGATGTAGAACGTCTGCCCCTCACGCAGCAGTTCGCGACGGATGGCCGCGCCGATCTGCTTCTCCTCGTACGGGCCGACGAAGGTCAGAACCGGGTGGCGCTCCTCGGGAGGTGTGGTGATCGTCGACATCTCGCGGATGCCGGTGACAGCCATCTCGAGCGTGCGGGGGATCGGCGTCGCGGACATGGTGAGGACGTCGACGTTGGCCCGTAGCTTCTTCAGCTGCTCCTTGTGCTCGACGCCGAAGCGCTGCTCCTCGTCGACGATGACCAGCCCCAGGTCCTTGAACTTCGTCTCCGAGGAGAACAGGCGGTGCGTGCCGATGACCAGGTCCACGGAGCCCTCGCGCAAACCCTGAAGGGTCGTCTTCGACTCGGAATCGGACTGGAAGCGGCTCAGCGCCCGCACGCTGACCGGGAATTGGGAGTAGCGCTCGGTGAACGTGCCGTAGTGCTGCTGGACCAGGAGCGTCGTGGGGACGAGGACGGCCACCTGCTTGCCGTCCTGCACCGCCTTGAACGCGGCGCGCACCGCGATCTCCGTCTTGCCGTAGCCGACGTCGCCGCAGATCAGCCGGTCCATCGGGACCGACTTCTCCATGTCCTCCTTGACCTCGGCGATCGTGGTGAGCTGGTCCGGCGTCTCCACGTACGGGAAGGCGTCCTCCAGTTCGCGCTGCCACGGGGTGTCGGGGCCGAAGACATGGCCGGGCGCCGCCATCCGCGCCGAGTACAGCTTGATGAGGTCGGCTGCGATCTCCTTGACGGCCTTCTTGGCGCGCGCCTTGGTCTTCGTCCAGTCGGCGCCGCCGAGCCGGTGCAGGGTGGGGGCCTCGCCGCCGACGTACTTGGTGACCTGCTCCAGCTGGTCGGTCGGGATGTAGAGGCGGTCGCCGGGCTGGCCGCGCTTGGCGGGCGCGTACTCGACGAGGAGGTACTCGCGGGTGGCGCCCTGCACCGTGCGCTGCACCATCTCGATGTAGCGGCCCACACCGTGCTGCTCGTGGACGATGTAGTCGCCCGTCTCCAGCGTCAGCGGGTCGATGGTCTTGCGGCGGCGGGCCGGCATCCGGCCCAGGTCCTTGGTGGCGGTGCGCTGACCGGTCAGGTCCGTCTCGGTGAGGACGGCGAGCTTCAGCGCCGGGTCGACGAAGCCGTGGTCGATCGCACCGCACGAGACATGGACGACGGACGGCGAGATCTCCGCCAGGTCCGCGTCGAGGCGGGCCGGGATGCCTTCGCCGCCGAGCACCTCGACGGTACGGGCGGCGAGCCCATGGCCCTCGGTGACGTACACCGTGCGCCAGCCTTCGGCGAGCCAGCCCTTGGTGTCGGCGAGCGCCCGGGCGGTGTCGCCGCGGTACGACTCCGGGGCGTGCATCGTGAGCTTCAGCGTGTCTTCGTCGAGCTCGGCGTCGGCGGCGAACGGGGAGACCGACCACCACATCATGTTCAGCTCGCGGGCCCGGTCGCGGACGTCCGCGATGCCCCACAGGGAGGCGGCGTCGACATCGATCGGGGCCTCGCCGCCACCGGCCGTCGCCGCCCAGGACGCCTGGAGGAACTCCTGGCTGGTGGCGACCAGGTCCGCGGCCCTGGTGCGGACCCGCTCGGGGTCGCAGACCAGCGCCATCGACCCCTTGGGCAGCACGTCGAGCAGCAGCTCCATGTCGTCGACAAGGACCGGGGCGAGGGACTCCATGCCCTCCACCGCGATCCCCTCGGCGATCTTGCCGAGCAGCTCGCCCAGCTCCGGGTGGCGTTCGGCGAGGGCGGCGGCCCGTTCGCGTACCTCGTCGGTGAGCAGCAGCTCACGGCAGGGCGGCGCCCACAGCCCGTGCTCGGCGATCTCCAACGACCGCTGGTCGGCGATCTTGAAGTAGCGGATCTCCTCGACGTCGTCGCCCCAGAACTCCACCCGGAGGGGGTGCTCCTCGGTCGGCGGGAAAACGTCCAGAATGCCGCCACGGACGGCGAACTCCCCGCGCTTCTCGACCAGTTCGACCCGGGAGTACGCGGCCGCCGCGAGCGCCTCGACGGTCTTGCCGAGATCGGCGCTCTGGCCGATGCGCAGCGCCACAGGCTCCAGGTCGCCGAGCCCCTTGACCTGCGGCTGCAGTACGGAACGCACCGGTGCGACGACGACGCTGACCGGGCCGGTCTCCGGGTCGTCGGCCCTCGGGTGCGCGAGCCGGCGCAGCACGGCGAGGCGGCGGCCCACCGTGTCGGAGCGCGGTGAGAGCCGCTCGTGCGGCAGGGTCTCCCAGGACGGGAACTCGGCGATGCTGTCCGGGGGCAGCAGCGTCCGCAGGGCGGCGGCCAGATCCTCCGCCTCCCGTCCGGTCGCGGTGACGGCAAGCACCGTCCGCCCGGCCTCGCGGGCCAGTGCGGCCACGGCGAAGGGGCGGGCAGCGGCAGGGCCGACGAGGTCGACATGCATCCGGTGGCCGTCGGTGGCGGCCTTCACCGCTTCGGCGAGTGCCGGGTCACGTACGACGACATCCAGCAGACCGTGCAGGCTCATGAAGGGCTTCCGTCCGGGTTACGAGGGCGAGGTTCCGGCAGCCGGCTGCTGCCAGGGGGCAACGCGAAGGGCCCGACACGTTTCACGGGCCGGGGGTTCCCAGCGTACGACTCCCCTGTGACACCCGCGCCCGCAATCCGGCTCGGCGGGCCGGATCCGGTCGCCCTCCGGCTCCGGCCGGCGACGTCGGACGGCACGTCGTCCCCCCGCGCGCAGGGGCGCCGCACGGGGAGCAGCGGCAACGCATCCGGCCCCGGGTGTTTGGAGGAACACCCGGGGCCGGACCAGTCATCCTACGTGGATCTCCGCGACCGCTATTCGGTGGCGATCGCGTTCAGCACGTTCATCCGGCCCGCCCGGAACGCCGGGACCAGGGCCGCGAACAGGCCGACGAAGGCCGAGCCGACGAAGACCGTGAGGATCGTCGGCCACGGAATCTCGAGCACGCCGAGGCCTTCCAGGGCCAGCAGCTTCTGCGCGGCCGTGCCCCAGCCCATGCCCAGGCCCAGGCCGAGCAGGGCACCGAAGAGGGCGATGACCACCGACTCCAGGCGGATCATGCGGCGCAGCTGGCGCCGGGAGAGGCCGATGGCACGCATCAGGCCGATCTCCCTGGTCCGCTCGACCACCGACAGGGCCAGAGTGTTCACCACACCGAGCACCGCGACGATGATCGCGAGCGCCAGCAGACCGTAGACGATGTTCAGCAGCTGGCCGATCTGGTCCTTCAGGTCCTGCTTGAAGTCGGCCTGGTTCTGCACGGTGTACTGCGGGTACGGGGCGAGGGCGTCCTTGAGGGCGGCGTACGCCTCCTTCTCCTTGCCGTCCTGCGCCTTGGCGAACATGATCATGTTCTTCGGCATCTTGTCGGCGGGGACGTACTTCTCGGCGGTCGTGATGTTGGTGTACATCGCGCCCTTGTCGACGTTCGTGTCGTCCGAGGTGATCGCGGCGACCTTCAGCTTCGCCGTCCCGCCGTCCCTGAACGCGACGGTGATCCGGTCGCCGACCTCGACCTTGTGTCGGGTGGCGTACGCGTCGCCGACCGACATGGCGTCCTTGCCGTAGGCGTCGGCCAGGTTCCCGGAGACCGTCTCGCGGCGCAGGTCGTCCTTGTACGTCGGGTCCGCGGCGACGACACCTTCGTCCTCGACCGCTCCGTCGGGGGCGGTGAGCTTGGCGCTGACCGACTTGTAGTTGGTGATGTGCTCGATACCCGGGACGGCCTCCAGGGCCTTCGCGGCCTGCGGCACGATCGGCTGGGGCGGGTTACCGCTCGGCTGGACGATGAAGTCCGCGCCGACCGACCTGTCGAGCTCCTCGGTCGCCGAGGCGACCATCGACGAGCCGACGACGGAGAGGCAGGCGACCAGCGCCAGGCCGATCATCAGGGCCGCTCCGGTCGCTCCGGTACGCCGCGGGTTGCGCAGCGCGTTGCGCTCCGCCATCCGTCCGACCGGGCCGAACATCCGCAGCACCACTGTGCTGAGCACCCGGACCACGAAACCGGCCAGCAGCGGGCCGATCACGATGAAGCCGATCAGGGTGAAGACCACACCGACACCGAGGAAGAGCGATCCGTCGCTCGCCCTGTCGGCCTGCGCCGCGGTGTACAGGGCGGCGGCACCGGCGGCCGTGAGGGCCAGACCGATCACGGCCCGTACCCGGCCGGCGCGGCCGTCCGCCGGGGTGCCGGCGTCGCGCAGGGCGGCCATCGGGGAGATCTTCCCGGCCCGGCGGGCCGGGACGTACGCGGCGACGACGGTGACGATGACGCCGAGCGCCAGCCCGAGCACCGGAGTCGTCCAGGCGATCGTGAGGTCCTCGGTGGACAGGTTCATCCCCATGGAGTTCATGAGCTTCATCAGGCCGACGGCGACACCGATTCCGGCACCGACGCCGAGGACGGAGCCGACCGAGCCGAGGAACAGCGCCTCGACCAGCACGGACCGGTTGACCTGCCGGCGGCTGGAGCCGATGGCCCGCATCAGGCCGATCTCACGGGTGCGCTGGGCCACCAGCATCGAGAAGGTGTTGACGATGAGGAAGATGCCGACGAGGAAGGCGATCCCGGCGAAGCCGAGCATCGCGTACTTCATCACGTCGAGGAAGGAGCCCATCGAGTCCTTGTTGGCGTCCGCGGCCTCCTGCTGGGTCTGGAGCTTGTACGCGGCGCTGTCACCGAGGACGGTGGCGACGTTCTTCTTCAACTGCGTGTCACTGACACCGGGTTCGGCGGTGACGGAGATGTGGGTGAAGACACCGGGCTTGCCGAGCAGCTTGGCCTGCGCGGTGGCGGTGTCCAGGTAGACGACGGCCGCACCCGGGTTGGTGACCTTGAAGGAGGCGATACCGCTGATCTTCGCCCTGATGTCGCCGGTGACGGCGATGGTGCGCAACTCGTCACCGATCTTCAGGTGGTGCTTGTCCGCGGTGTCGGCGTCGACCATGACCTCGGTCGGTCCGCGCGGTGCGTGACCGGAGGTGATCTCCATCGAACGCAGGTCGTTCTGCGTCCAGTTGCCTGCGATCGTCGGGGCGCCGGTCGAGGAGCCCATGTTCTTGTCGTGGCTGTCGACGACGGTGACGGACATGCTGGTGACCGCACCCTCGGCGGTCTTCACCCCGTCCGCCTTCCTGGCCTGTTCGACTGCTGCGGCGGGCAGCGAGACGGGCCTGCCGTTCTGCGGCATCTCGTCGGCGCCCTGCGCGGTCCTGGGGCTGACGGTGACATCGGCCGAGGTCGCCGCGAACAGCTTGTCGAACGTGGTGTTCATCGTGTCGGTGAAGACGAGCGTGCCGCACACGAACGCCACCGACAGCAGGACCGCCACGGCGGAGAGCGCCATCCGTCCCTTGTGCGCAAAGAAGTTGCGCACCGAGGTCTTCCAGACGGTCATGACGTCCGCCCGCGCGCGTCGAAGTCCTTCATGCGGTCGAGGACCTGGTCGGCCGTCGGGTTGTGCATCTCGTCGACGATGCGACCGTCCGCGAGGTACAGCACCCGGTCCGCGTAGGAGGCGGCCACCGGGTCGTGGGTGACCATGACGATGGTCTGGTTCAGCTCGTCGACCGACTTGCGCAGGAAGGTCAGCACCTCGGCGCCGGCCCGCGAGTCCAGGTTCCCGGTGGGCTCGTCACCAAAGATGATCTCCGGGCGGGCGGCGAGCGCCCGGGCCACCGCGACACGCTGCTGCTGGCCGCCGGAGAGCTCGGTGGGGCGGTGCTTGAGCCGCTCGGCGAGACCGACCGTATCCACGACCTGCTGCAGCCAGTCGGCGTCGGGCTTGCGGCCCGCGATGTCCATCGGCAGCGTGATGTTCTCCAGCGCGTTGAGCGTCGGGAGCAGGTTGAACGCCTGGAAGATGAAGCCGATCCGGTCCCGGCGGAGCTGGGTGAGCTTCTTGTCCTTGAGCTTCGTGATCTCGGTTTCGTCCAGGTGGATCTCGCCCGAGGTCACCGTGTCCAGACCGGCCAGGCAGTGCATCAGCGTCGACTTGCCGGAGCCGGACGGGCCCATGATCGCCGTGAACTGCCCGCGGGCGATGTCCACATCGACATGGTCGAGCGCGACGACCCGGGTCTCCCCCGCTCCGTACGCCTTGACGACCTGGCGCGCTCGCGCAGCGACGGCCGTACGCCCTCCAGTGCCCCCGTGCCTGGGAATGGTTACAGCCGTTGTCACGGTAATTCTCCTATGTCGGTCGATGCCTGGACGTCGTGGTGTACGTACTGAGTGCGTCGTTGTGTACGTACTGAGTCTGGGGCCTGACGGCGATCGGCGCGCTGGTGCCCAGCGCAGTCTTCAGGTGGGGTTTTCCCCACCCCGCCCCCTGCGGTCAGCCGCAATCGCGGTGTAGGAACACGCTAAGGAACGGGACCCCTCCGCCACGTCCTCCGCCGGGAGGAACCGTCCCTGGCCGGAAGTAAGGAGCTACCCCTAGGGGTCTCCGCCCATGGGTGGAGCCGGATCTCAGGGGTCTCCGCCCATGGGCGGTCGCGGGCAGCCGTGGCTGTTCCGGTGTCCTGGCACGGCAACGGGTGAGACAGTGTCCCCGGGAAAGTACGTGCATAGGGAAGGAATCTTTGTGGGCGGCGCGGGCGGCGATACCGAAGCAATGTCGGGGTCCGGACCGGCCCCCGCACCCTCCCCCACCGCACGACGCGGCCACGGCCGCGGCCGCGTCGTGGCCGCGCTGATGCTCGGCATGGCCCTGACCGCGATCGACGGCACCATCGTCTCCACCGCGGTCCCTCAGATCGTCGGCGATCTCGGCGGGTTCGCCGTCTTCTCCTGGCTCTTCTCCGGCTACCTGCTGGCCGTGACGGTCACCCTGCCGGTCTACGGCAAGCTCTCCGACACCTTCGGCCGCAAGCCGGTCCTGATCGCCGGCATCATCCTCTTCCTCGCCGGATCGGTCCTGTGCGCCGCCGCCTGGAACATGGCCGCCCTGATCGCCTTCCGTGTCGTCCAGGGGCTCGGCGGCGGCGCGCTGCAGGGCACGGTGCAGACCATCGCCGCCGACCTCTACCCACTCAAGGAACGCCCGAGGATCCAGGCCAGACTGTCCACCGTCTGGGCCACATCCGCCGTGGCAGGGCCGGTGGTCGGCGGGCTGCTCGCGACGTACGCCGACTGGCGCTGGATCTTCCTGATCAATCTGCCGATCGGGGCGGTCGCGCTCTGGCTGGTCGTACGCCACCTCCATGAACCGTCCCGAGCCCGCCGCGCCGCAGGCGCACCCCGGCTCCGTATCGACTGGGCGGGCGCCCTCGCCGTCTTCGCGACCGGCGCCCTGCTGCTGACCGCGCTCGTGCAGGGCGGTGTCGCCTGGCCCTGGCTGTCGGCGCCGTCGCTCGGCCTGCTGGGCGCGAGCGCCGCGCTCGCCGCACTGACCGTCGTCATCGAGCGACGCGCCGCCGACCCGATCATCCCTGGCTGGGTGTGGCGGCGGCGGACCATCGCCTCGGTCAATCTGGCCCTGGGCGCGATGGGGCTGCTGATGGTCGCCCCTACCGTCTTCCTGCCGACGTACGCCCAGTCGGTCCTCGGCCTCGGGCCGATCGCCGCCGGTTTCGTGCTCTCCGTGATGACGCTGAGCTGGCCGGTGTCGGCGGCCCTGTCCAACCGGGTCTACAACCGCATCGGGTTCCGCCGCACCGCGATCATCGGCATGAGCGGCACCCTGTTGATCCTGCTGTCCTTCCCGCTGCTGCCGTATCCCGGCGAGCCGTGGCAGCCGGCCCTGATCATGCTGCTGCTGGGTGCGGCGCTGGGGCTGTTCCAACTCCCGTTGATCGTGGGGGTCCAGTCCACGGTCGGCTGGTCCGAACGCGGTACGACGACCGCCTCCGTACTCTTCTGCCGCCAGGTCGGCCAGAGTCTGGGCGCCGCACTCTTCGGGGCCGTGGCCAACGGCGTCCTCGCGTCCCGGCTCGCCGACGCGCCCGTCCCCGGGCTGCCCGGCGACCTGGATGCGATCTCGCACGCACTGGACGACCCGGGCGCGCTCTCCGCCGCCGGGGCGGACTATCTGCGGCGGGCCGTCGACGCGGCCGTCGACCAGGTCTACCTCGGGGCCGCAGCGGCCGCGGCGGTGGCTCTTCTGGTACTGGTCTTCGTGGCGCCGCGCCGTTTCCCGATCCTCGCCGAGGGCGCCGAGGAGGCCGGCGGCGATGCCGGAAACCGGGTCCTGAAGGCCTCAGGAATTGACACAGGACTGGACAACTGAAGAGTTACCGCAGGTAGTTCGGACCAACCCCTCCCCAGTCGCTTTACTCACGAGTAACGTACGCGCATCCAGCAGCGCACCCGCGCTTCTCCCTTGCAGCCCGTCCCCGGGCCCGAAGCCGTGCAAGGAGCAGCATCCAGATGTCGTACGAACCTGCACAACCCTCCCCTGAGCACCAGCCTCCCCAATCGCCGCACCGCCCCCCGTACCAACCCCGTCACCAACGGCCGCAGCCGACGCACCGGCCCCGGTACGAGCCTCCGCACGACCCCGCGTTCCTCCTCCCCTGGCAGAGCTCCACACCCGCTCCCCCGCCCCGCTGGCCGAGCCCGCCCACCACGCCCGTCCCCGCACCCGGCCACCACAGCGATCTGCGCCGTCTGCGCGGCGCCTACCGCATCCTGCGGCGCGGCGCGACGCTGACCGCACTCGGCTTCTTCACCCTCTTCCTCCTGCTGTCCGGCTTCGCCCCGGGGCTGATGACCCACCCCGTCGGCGGCGGCCTCACCACCGGCCTCGCACTCGGTCTGTGCCAACTCCCGGTGACCCTGCTCGCGATCGCCCTCTACGAGCGAACCGCCCGGCGCACGGTCGACCCGCTCGCCGCCGAACTCCGCAGAACAGGAGGGACCCGATGAACGGATTCGACGAGTCCGCCCAGACGATGTCCCTGGTGGCGTTCATCGCCGTGGCCACCGTCACCCTGCTGCTCTGCGTGATGACCGGCCCGGACCGCGACGACCTCGACGAGTTCTACACCGGCTACCGCTCGCTCTCCCCGGTACGCAACGGCCTCGCCATCGCCGGCGACTACCTCTCCGCCGCAACCCTTTTCGGCACCACCGGAGTCATCGCCCTCACCGGCTACGACGGGCTCGTCCTCGCCCTGAGCACCGCCCTCTCCCTGGTCCTGCTGATGTTCCTGCTGGCCGAACCGCTGCGCAACGCAGGGCGGTTCACCATGGGCGACATGCTCACCCGCCGCGCCCCCGGCCGCGCGGTCCGCATCGCCGCCTGTGGGGTCACCCTGACCGCACTCGTTCCGCTGATGGTCGTGCAGCTGGCAGGCAGTGGCGATCTGCTCGCGTTCATCCTCGGCTTCGACAGCTCAGGATTCCGTACCGGCTCGATCATCGTCCTCGGCATCGTGATGATCAGCTATGCGGCGATCGGCGGGATGAAGGGCACCGCCCTGATCCAGATCGTCAAGACGGTCGTCCTCGTGGCCGCCTGCCTCACCATCTCCGCACTGGTCATGAACCGCTTCGACTGGTCCACCGGTGCCCTGCTCGCAGCCGCCCAGCGGGGCAGCGGCGCCGGGGCGGCGTATCTCCACTCCGGCCTGCAGTTCGGCGGCAGCGGGCTCGACATGGTCAGCTCCCAGCTGACCGTGGTCCTCGGCGCCGCCTGTCTGCCGCACATCACCATGCGCATGTCGAGCGCCCGCAGCGCACAGGCCGTCCGCCGCTCACTCTCCTGGGCGGTCTCGGTGGTCGTGGGTCTCTGCCTGCTGCTCACCGTGATCGGCTTCGGTGCGGCGGCACTGGTCGGCCACAACCTCATCGTGGCCGCCGGAGCGCAGGGAAACGGTTCGATCCTGCAGGTCAGCGGCGCGGTCGCGGGCAGCGGCGAGCTCGGTGCGCTGGTTGTCACCATGATGACGACAGCCATCTTCCTGACGCTGCTCGCCTCGGTCGCCGGAATGATCCTGGCCTGTGCGAACTCTCTCGCCCACGACCTGTTCGCCCACGGGCTGCACGGGATCCGCGACCGGGACAAGGAGCCGGTCGCGGACCGCATCGAGATGGGCACGGCGCAGGCAGCCGCGGTCGGTGTCGGCCTGGTCGCCATCACGCTCGCCGTACTGGCCCGGCACTGGAACGTCCAGGCGCTGGTGACGCTCTCCTTCTGCATCGGGGCGTCGGCGCTGGCCCCGGCGCTCGTCTACAGCATGTTCTGGCGGCGCTTCACCCGCACGGGGCTGCTGTCCACCCTCATCGGCGGCACCGTTGCCGTGCTGGTGCTGATCACCGGCACCAATCTGGTCTCGGGCTCGCCCGGGTCGGTCTTCCCCGGACGCGACTTCAACTGGTTCCCGTTCACCACAACCGGGCTCGTGTCGATCCCGGTCGGTTTCCTGGCGGGCTGGCTGGGAACGGTGCTCGGCGGGCACACGGCTGCCGAGGAACGCAGGCTGTACGAGGCCGAGGAGCCGTGGATCCTGGCGGGCGCACCCCCGGCAACGGCGCGCCGGGCGGGGTAGGACCGGGCCGCAGCCGCTCAGGGCCACGGACCGCGCATGCGCCCGGTCCTGTCCTGCCGCGCCGGTCCCGCGACGCTCAGCTCTCCGCCGTAGCCCCACGCCCGGTGAGAGCCGCGAGCGAGTTCCGTACGTGCGTCATGTGCGCCTGGACCTCCTCGCGGCCCTCTTCGTGCTCCCGCAGGATCCGTTCCGTCTCCCGGACCACCCGCTCCTCGCGCACCCGCGCCGCCGCGATCAGCTCCGCGGCCTGCGCCTCCGCGTCCTCCTGGCCGTGCCGCGCGGCCTCCTCCTCCTCGGCCAGCGCCCGCCGCGCCTCGGCCAGGCGATTCTCCGCCTGCTCGGTCAGCGCATCGTGGTGCGCGGCCTGCGCCGCTTCGGCATCGGCCAGCTCCCGCTCGGCCGCCTTCCACCGCTCGGTGTGCTCCTGCTCCTGGTTCGCCAGCACGGCCGCCGTGCGGCGGCGCGTCTCGGCCACCGCGGCCTGCGCCTCGTCGCGTACCTCTCCGGCGTCCTCGAGAGCCGCGGCAAGCATGTCGTCGGCCCTCCGCTGCGCCGACACCACCGTCTCGTCGGCGTGCGCCCCGGCGGCCGCCCGCATGGCTTCGGAGTCCGCGCGGGCCGTGCCGCGGAACGCGCGTGCCGCCGCGTCCGCCGCGTCCCGCAGCGCCTGCGCCTCCTCCAGCGCGGCACCGCGCACGGCCTCCGCCTCCGCCTCGGCGAGCGCCAGCATCTCCTGCGCCCGCTCGCCGAGCGAGACGTACGTCTGCGGGGCGAGCGTGGCAACGACCTCGGCAAGCCGGGCGGACTCGGCCTCCAGCTCCTCGGCCAGCGCGGTCAGCCGGGCCAGCAGCTCCCAGGCCTCGCCCCGCTCCGCCGACAGGCCGGTCACCGTCCCGTCCACCTGCTCCGGGCGGTAGCCACGCCCACGCACCACGACAAAGCCGTGCGCGGACACCGGTGCAGCACTCATCCTGAAGCCTTTCTCCGACTCTCCGACCCCCCAAGCAATACGTCAAGGATGCGGCAATTGGCAGAGAAGTCGGAATCGTTTCGGTACTTTTCGGACGGAAGCGACGGGTGTCACAAGACGGTCGTTCACCGACACAGAGGCGCCCGGACCCCGACGGGGGTCCGGGCGCCTCGTACGCGGCCGGTCGGATCAGGTCAGATCAGCCCGTCCCACATCTGCTCGAGCAGCACCGACCACCAGCTCTCCGGCGACGCCAGCGCCGCCGCGTCCAGCGCCACCAGCTGCGCCTGGAAATCGACTGTCCAGCGGCCGGCCTGCTCCGGGTTGAGGCCGAAGCGGAGCCGCCACATCCGGCCCAGGAGTGCCATCGAACGGGTGAACTCCGGCAGCCCGGTGTTCACGAACTGCGGCGGCACCGGCTGCCCGCCCGGACCGGCCTCGACCGGCACGGCCACGATGTTCGCCGTGCCGTACTGGACACAGATCGCCCGGCCGAAGTCGGACCCCATGACGAGGTACGCCCCCGCGTCAGCAGCCGGCTGCACCTGCCGCTGCGCGGCCAGCTCGGCCAGCGTCGGCACCACCGGCTGACCCGGCTGCGCCCAGAAGAACGGCCCGAAATCGGCGGGCAGCCCCGCCCACACCAGCGTCCGCGCCACGACCTCGGGCACCCCCTGCCGGGACACCGCGCGCTGGTCGAAACGGAGCACACCCTGCGGCCCGAAGGACTGCAGCAGCTCCTCCGCGATGGCCTCCGGCGGGATCGGCATCGCGGGCGGCATCTGCGGCAGCGGAGCCCGTACCGGAGCCGGACGCGCCGGACCGTCCGCGACCTGGTGCAACTCGCCCTGGTGCGTGAGCAGATGCTGCATGCCCTGCTGACGGCTGGCGTGATCGGTGCCGTACGGGGCGACGCTGGTGATCCGTACCTGCGGCCAGGTCTCCCGGATCATGCGCGCACAGTAGCCACCGGGCAGCTCGCACGACTCCAGCTCGGTGTGCAGCTCGATGACCTGCTGCGGCGGCACGTTCATGGCCCGCAGCTCATGCAGCATCTGCCACTCGGGATGCGGGGTGCCGGGCGCCGAGCGGCGGATCAGCTGCTGCTCGCTGCCATCGGGCGCGCGGAAGCGCAGGACCGCCTGGTAGCCGGGGCCGACGGTCGGCTGACCGGCCGGCGCCTGCGGATAGCCGTACGCCGGGGGCGGCGGAGTGTGCGGATTCGGCGGTACCGGACCGGGGGCGCCACCCGGCGGCATACCGGGGGCTCCGGGCGGACCGGGCGGCTGCGGCGCGGTCGGCCCGGCCTGGCCGGGGCCCGCGAGCATCGTGGCGGCATGGTGCGCACCGCCACCGGGCGGCGGTGTCGCACCAGGCGGACCGGGAGGCGCGGGCGGACCGGGAGGCTGCGGCACACCGGGCGCCCCGGGCGGCCCCGGCGGCCGGGGCGCGCTCGGGCCACCCATACCGCTCGGGTCGGCAAGTATGGTCGCGGCGTGGTCGAAGCCACCACCGGGCGGCGGCGTCGCACCGGGAGGCGCGGGCGGGCCGGGCGGCTGGGGCGCACCGGGCGGGCCGACCTGCGAGACGAGCTGCGTCGGCAGGTAACCGCCCGCCGGAACGCCGGGCGTACCCGGGCCCGAGGGCGGCGGCGCCGACGCACCCGGCCTGACCCCCGGCGTACCGGGGGCGCCGGGCGGCGGCGGAGTCGTCGAACCGCCCCCGCGCGCACCGCGCGGAGGCATCACGGCCTTACTGGTGGCCGCATCCGCGATGTCACCGCTCCCCGGAACACCAGGGACACCCGGAACTTGAGCTCCAGGGCCGGGCGCGCCCGGCCCCTGCGGGGGCAGCCCCGGAACGACCGCTGTCCGCGGCAGCCGGCTGCCGCCGGACATCAGCGCGGTCGGCGCCTCCGCCGACGCCGCCGGCGGCGGGGTGCCGTCGTCATCGGCACCCGAGAGCGGCGGCGCGAACACGGTGGCCGGCAGTGCGACCGCCCCGTCGTCGGAGTCCGCGTTGGTGTCGGTCCCCGCCCACGGGGCGGCCCCCGTCGGCACATTCGGCGCGGCGGCCGGAACGCCGTCCTGAGCAGTGGGCTCGTACGCGGCCTGCGCACCGGCGCCGGACCACGGCGTCCCGCCGAACGGTAGCCCGAGTCCGCCCACGGCCTCGGGAGCAGCAGGAGAAGGAGAGGGAGAAGGAGCGGGGGGAGAAGCCGGGCGCGCGTCCTCGGACCGCTCCGCCCGCTGATCCGGAATCCCGAGCTTGTCCGCCGCTTCCTGGAGCCACTCCGGGGGGCTCAGCAGGAACGACGTCTGGTTCAGATCGATACGCTGCGGCGGCTCCGGAGCAGCCGGGGCCGCATCGAGTGCGCCGTACTCCTCCTCGTACCGCCGGATCACCTCACCCACCGGCAGCGCGGGCCACAGCGTGGCCTCACCGCTGTCCCGGGCGATCACCAGCCGCTGACGGCCGCCGTCCGAGACCGGCCCCTCCGCACGGTCCTCGGCCCACACCACGAAACCCAGCTCGAACTCGCGGACCCGCACCTCGCGATGCTGGTACGCGGGCACATCACCGTTGACCCACTCTTCCGCGCGCTCCTGCGCCTGCGCGAAGGTCACCATCGCGCTCACCCCTCCACCGGGACGACGTACGCGAAGCCGCCGTCCACCATCAGGTTTGCCACGGTCTCCAGCTCCGGCGGATTGCCCGCCAGCCGCTGCAGGAAGGCGTCGAAGTCCGCACCGCAGGGCAACAGCAACCGGTCCACGCGCTCCTGCACACTCCAGCCGTCCCGGTCCCTGGCATCGTCGTACGCGCAGAACCAGACCGAGCCGACACCGTCGCCACGGACCTTCACCGCGAGGATGCCGCCCTGGACGAAGCCAACCCCCAGGTAGTCCTTGGTGAGATGGTCCCGCAGGCACTTGTTGACGTACACCAGGTCGTTCACGGCGGCCTCCTCGCGCACCGTGAAGAACGGCTGGTCGACCAGGAGACCCAGCTCCGCGTCGAGCGCCGCACCCACCGGGGCCGAACCGCCCGCCGCCTTCAGGAACGAGCGGTACGCGCCCGGCAGCCGGTAACCGAGATCCTCCTCGACACCCAGGATCTGCTGCTCGCTGACCGCCACCGCCCCCTTCGGGAGCCGGAAATGCGCGGGCCGGGTCTCCTGCAGCGGACGCGTTCCCCGCTTGTTCTGGTCGACCGGAGTGGTGGCGAGACCACCGTGGTGCCGCAGCAGAGCCTTGACCTCGACCGGGACGAGCTCCATCCGACGGCCGCCCGGCACGTGGTGCCAGGTCCAGCCGTGCGGAGTGGCAACCGGCGGAATCGTGTCCCACAACTCATGACCGGTCGCCGCCAACGCCGCGTTCGCCGAGACATAGTCGGTGAGCCGCAGCTCATCGACGCCGAAGCCCTGCGGAGGCTCCGCGATCTCGGCGGCGGCCCGTGCGTACGGCGTGAAAACCGGGCAGCCGTTCTCGTCCACGCGCACACCCCTGGGGTGGCGGGACGCCCGGACCGGATCCGGGAAGTGCACGACCTGCCCGGCGTAGGCCGCGTTCGGTGGCGCGGCTTGCTGCCCGAGCCGACCTGTCGTCATGGCGGTTGCCCCCTGCTGCGTCTGTCTGATGAGGACCGACCTGCCCATGGGGGCGGTCCAGGCACAGCCTATGCGGTGGCGCAACAGGCGGTCTCGCCACTCCACTTCACCCCCGCTCCACCCTCCGCTTCGATCACCAACCGTCACAACTGAGTGACGGACGAGCGTCGGTCAGGCCACCTTCGGCGACACGCAGACACGTTTCACCGACCCAGCTTCCCCACCACCTGGCACATTTGGCAGGCTGTCACCGCAACTCGGGGGATTGCACGGGAGGGACATCCGCACCATGCACACAGCACAAACAGTCACATCCGGGGATCCGCGCCTCAGCTGGAGCAGCACCGAGACCAGCCGCAAACCTCGCCTGCTCCACCGCCGCGACGGCATCCTGCCGGCCGTGGCCGCAGCGCTGTCCGTCCGCGGCGAGACACTGACCTGCACGGCCGGCAAAGGCGACCAGCCACCCGTACTGCACCCGCTGGTACAGGACTTCCTCGACACCCTCACCAGCAGCCAGCGCGAACGCTTCACCGGCCGCTGCCCCGAAGCAATACTGCTCTCCCGTCAACTCACCGCCGCCGAGGCCGACCGATCCAAACGAGCCCAGCGCAAGCCGCTGACCAGCAGCGAGGCCCGGCGCGCACTGAAGCACTCACGGCTCACCGCACGGCGGATCCGCGAGGACGGCGACCCGATGCACGGCAGTTACGCACCGCCCTGCCGCTCCTGTACGGCGATGCTCGCCCATTTCGGCGTACGTCCCGTCGACCTCACCACCACCAGCGCGGCGACCACCGCCGAGAAGGGCTGATCGCGCGCCGATGCACGACCGAACCGACGACCACCCCGTTCCCGGCCTTCCCGGACAGGACGACCGTGCGGCCCACGCGGACCGCGCCGCCGCCACCCGCTTCCCCGTCGCCGTCGATGCCGCCCTGCGCTCCGCGGGCTGGCAGCCGGGCCGCTGGGACATCCGGCAGGCGGAGGAATGGGCCGACGCACTGCGCGCCCACACCTCACCCGCCGGACATCAGCACGCAGTCTTCCCGGCGGCCGTGGAGGCGTGGGCGGAATTCGGCGGCCTGCACATCACCGCGTCCGCACCGGGCCGGCAGATCGCACCGGCCTCGGTGCGCATCGACCCACTCAGCGGACTCCACCTGGCCCGCACGCTCGGCGACCTGGGGCGGGCACTGGAGACCGAGGTCAGCCCACTCGGCGAGGAAGACGACGGACGAGCCGTCCTCGCGATCGACACCGAAGGACGGGTGTACAGCATCGACCACACCGGGGACTGGTACCTGGGCGCGAGCATCGACGAGGCGCTGGCAATGCTGGTCGGGGGGATCCAGCCGGAACGGCTGACTTCGGGCTGAGGAGGGTTCCGGGCAATCAGGTCCGTCCGGCTGTCGAGGGCAAGCAAGGCCGAAGGGCCGAGCCGGCCCGGTCACACGGTGCGCTGGTCCGGCAGCACCGCCGAAACCCGGAAGCCCCCCGCATCCGTCGGGCCCGACACGAACACGCCCCCCAGACCGAGCACCCGCTCCCGCATCCCCAGCAGACCGTTGCCACCGCTCGGCAACCCCGCGTCCGCCGTCGCGCCGTCCGTCGGACCGTTCTCCACCTGCATCGCGACTTCCGAACCGCGGTGCGCCAGCCGCACCCACGTCTTCGCACCCGCCGCATGCTTGTGGACATTCGTCAGGGCTTCCTGCACCACCCGGTACGCCGTCTGTTCCACCTCGGGGGCATACGGACGCGCCTCACCGTCCACCGACAGCTCCACCGTCATCCCCGCCGCCCGGGACTGCCCGACCAGCGCCTCCACCTCATGCAGCCGAGGCCCGTCCTCCGCGGCCGCCGCAGCAGCCGCGGCCGCCGCCTGGCCCACCGCGGCCAGCGGCACCCTCGCGCCCCGGGCCGTCATCGGAGCACCCGTGCGCAGCACGCCCAGCATCTCCCGCAGTTCGGTCAGGGCCTGCCGGCCCATGTCACCGACCAGCGCCGCGTTCCGTACCGCCTTCGCCGGGTCCTTCGGAGCGACGGCCTGCAGGGCCGCGGCATGCACCACCATCAGGCTGACCCGGTGCGCGACCACGTCATGCATCTCCCGCGCGATCCGGGTCCGCTCCTCCGTACGCGCCCACTCGGCCCGCTCCTCCGCCCGGTCGGCAAGCAGCGACAGCTCCCGCTCCAGCGAGTCCGCCCGCTCCCGCAAGCTCTCCATCAGCCGGCGCCGCGCCCCTATGTAGAGGCCGAACAGCACGGGCGGGGCCGTCAGCCCCAGCGACATGAAGAGGGACAGCACCGGCACGTACCAGTCGCCGGGACCGAAGTTCCCGGCGTGCACCGAGACGCTCTGCCGCAGCCGTACGTAGGTGACGATGAACGTCCCGACCAGGGACATCCCCATCAGCACCGCGGTGATCCTGCGCGGTATGTCGGACGCGGCCAGCGTGTAGAGGCCGACCAGGCCCATGAGGAAGCCCATCTCGGCGGGCGTCGTCGCGATCGAGACCAGCACCACGGCGATCGGCCAGCGCCGCCGCACCACCAGCACGGAACCCGCGAGCAGCCCGAAGACGACCCCGAGCGGCACCGGCAGCCCGGCGTCCCCCGCGAAATTCACCCCTTCCAACGCGCATTCCAGCGCGGACAGGAGCGCCAGCCCCACGTCCAGGGCGACACTGCGCCGTCGTTCCCACCACCAATAGCCGCGAGTGGTCGATCCCGCGCCTTCCCGGTGTTCCCCCGTTGCGGTCATGGCATCCAGCGTACGGGCGGACGCATCTCATTTTCGGGCGACCTGGACAGCACGTCCCTCGTTCGAACAGGGGCGAAATGATCGACGATCGCCCGAAATGGCGAATCGGCCACCCTTTCGAGCCGGACGTCCGCATTCCGGACAACGCTTGACCCGTGACGGAAATCACCAGCAAATACGCCGACTTCGAGGACCTCCGCAAGCAGGCGGTCGCCCTCCGCCGTGAGGGCTTGAGCCTCCGGCAGATCCGTGACCGCCTCCACGTCCACAACAACGAGATCCTGCACCGCCTCGTGAAGGGTGAGCCCGCCCCGGAGTGGACGAAGCGCCCGAACGCCAAGGACGACCTGCGGGAAAAGGCCCGGGAGCTGAGGCGCCAGGGCATGACCTATGACCGGATACAGGTGGAACTGGGCTGCTCGAAGAGCTCGATCTCGCTGTGGGTGCGGGATCTGCCCAAGCCGGAGCCTCACTACACACCCACGGAACACCTTGCTCTCATGAACGCCGGCCTGGTCGACCTGCGCGCCTCACGGGACAAGGAGCGAGCGGAAACCAAACGCCTCGCACGCGACGCCGTGGGTGAACTGTCGGACCGGGAACTCTTCCTTGTCGGCGTGACTCTTTACTGGGCCGAGGGCGCCAAGGACAAGACGTACAGCCGACGAGAGTGCCTCCAGTTCATCAACAGCGATCCGAACGTGATCAAGCTGTACCTGCGCTGGCTCGACCTGCTGGGAGTCACACAGGACCGCATGCGCATGCGGGTGAGCATCCACGAGTCGGCAGACATCCCCGGAGCAGAGCGGTTCTGGGCAGAGCTGGCAGGGATCCCCACTTCCGCACTCAAGAAGACGACCCTGAAGAAACACAACCCGAGGACGACCCGGAAGAACACCACAGAGAGCTACCGAGGCTGCTTGGTCATCTACGTATCCAGGAGCGCCGACCTCTACCGTCGCGTGGAAGGGGCTTGGTACGGCATAGTGTTGGGGTGCCGTTCCAGCAGTCAGACGGAAATGTCTGATTAGTTGGCTTTATTCCCCCGTGGTGTAATTGGCAGCACAGTAGCTTTTGGTGCTATTTGTCCGGGTTCGAGTCCTGGCGGGGGAGCCTGATGAGCGGGCCCTGACCATCACGGTCGGGGCCCGTACTCATGTCCGCCCCGTACGCCCCCGGTATCCTGCGGATGTCCACCACCCGAAGCCGAGGGGCATATCTGTGAGCGTCAACAGCCCGGCAGCCGTCGTCGTCCTCGCAGCGGGTGAGGGCACCCGCATGAAGTCGAAGACTCCCAAGGTTCTGCACGAGATCTCCGGGCGTTCGCTCGTCGGACATGTCGTCACCGCCGCCCGCGAGCTGGCCCCCGAGCACCTCGTCGTGGTCGTGGGTCATGCGAGCGAGCAGGTCACCGCGCATCTCGCCACCGTCGACAGCCAGGTGCGGACCGCCTACCAGGCCGTCCAGGGCGGCACCGGCCACGCCGTGCGCGTCGGTCTCGAAGAGCTGGGCGGCACCGTCGAGGGCACCGTGATCGTCGTCTGCGGCGACACCCCGCTGCTCTCCGGCGAGACGCTCACCGCGCTCGCCGCCACCCACACGGCCGATGGCAACGCCGTCACCGTGCTGACCGCCGAGGTCCCGGACTCCACGGGCTACGGCCGGATCGTCCGGGATGCCGCCAGCGGCGCGGTCACCGAGATCGTCGAGCACAAGGACGCCACCGACGCCCAGCGCGCGATCCGTGAGATCAACTCCGGCGTCTTCGCGTTCGACGGGCGGCTGCTCGCGGACGCCCTCGGCAAGGTCCGTACCGACAACAGCCAGGGTGAGGAGTACCTCACCGATGTGCTGTCCATCCTGCGCGAGGCCGGGCACCGCGTCGGCGCCTCGGTCGCGGCCGACCACCGCGAGATCCTCGGGATCAACAACCGGGTGCAGCTCGCCCAGGCCCGCACCCTGCTGAACCAGCGGCTGCTGGAGCGGGCGATGCTGGCCGGCGTGACCGTCGTGGACCCGGCGACGACGGTGATCGACGCCACGGTGACGTACGAGCCGGACGCGATCGTGCACCCCGGCACTCAGCTGCTCGGCACCACGCACCTCGCCGAGGACGCCGAGGTCGGCCCGAACACCCGGCTGACGGACACCGCCGTCCACGCGGGCGCGCGCGTCGACAACTCGGTCGCGGACCGGGCGGAGATCGGCCGGGGTTCGACGGTGGGCCCGTACGCGTATCTGCGTCCCGGCACCAGGCTCGGCGCGAAGGCCAAGGCCGGTACGTACGTGGAGATGAAGAACGCCACGGTCGGCGAGGGCACGAAGGTGCCGCACCTGAGCTATGTCGGCGACGCGACGATCGGCGATCACACCAACATCGGTGCCGCGAGCGTCTTCGTGAACTACGACGGTGTGGCGAAGCACCACACGACGATCGGCTCACACTGCCGGACCGGTTCGGACAATATGTTTGTGGCACCCGTCACGATCGGGGACGGTGTGTACACCGCCGCCGGCTCGGTGATCACCAAGGACGTGCCGCCCGGTTCGCTGGCCGTCGCCCGCGGCCAGCAAAGGAATATCGCTGGTTGGGTGGCCCGTAAGCGTCCGGGCAGCGCTGCCGCACAGGCGGCTCAGGCCGCTGCACAGGAGGCCGACAGCGAAAGCTGACCGGAAACGGGTGCGCCGCGCACGGCGTACCGTGATAGATGCTCACCCCATTTCGGCTGGCTCGTTGCACATCGGGACACATGCGTGCAGCGCCAGGAACACGTCTGAGGAGACTGTGCTGTGACCGGGATCAAGACGACCGGCGAGAAGAAACTGATGTTCTTCTCCGGCCGCGCCCACCCCGAGCTGGCCGAGGAGGTTGCGCACCAACTGGGTGTCGGCCTCGTGCCGACGAAGGCCTTCGATTTCGCCAACGGTGAGATCTATGTCCGCTTCCAGGAGTCCGCCCGCGGCGCCGACTGCTTCCTGATCCAGAGCCACACGGCTCCGATCAACAAGTGGATCATGGAGCAGCTGATCATGCTGGACGCGCTGAAGCGCGCGTCGGCCCGTTCGATCACAGTGATCGTGCCGTTCTACGGTTACGCCCGTCAGGACAAGAAGCACCGTGGCCGCGAGCCGATCTCGGCCCGTCTGGTCGCCGACCTGATGAAGACGGCGGGTGCCGACCGCATCCTCACCGTCGACCTGCACACCGACCAGATCCAGGGCTTCTTCGACGGCCCGGTCGATCACCTCTTCGCACTGCCGATCCTCGCCGACTACGTCGGTGCCAAGGTCGACCGGTCGAAGCTGACGATCGTCTCCCCGGACGCCGGCCGTGTGCGGGTCGCCGACCGCTGGTGCGACCGCCTGGACGCCCCGCTGGCGATTGTCCACAAGCGCCGCGACAAGGACGTCGCCAATCAGGTGACGGTCCACGAGGTCGTCGGTAACGTCAAGGGCCGGGTCTGCGTCCTGGTCGACGACATGATCGACACCGGTGGCACCATCTGTGCCGCCGCCGACGCCCTGTTCGCGCACGGCGCCGAGGACGTCATAGTGACGGCGACGCACGGTGTGCTCTCCGGCCCGGCCGCGGACCGGCTGAAGAACTCGAAGGTCAGCGAGTTCGTCTTCACGGACACCCTGCCGACCCCGGGCGAGCTGGAGCTCGACAAGATCACGGTGCTCTCGATCGCGCCGACGATCGCGCGTGCGGTGCGTGAGGTCTTCGAGGACGGTTCGGTGACGAGCCTCTTCGAGGAGCAGTAAGCAGCACTGCGCAAAAGATCCACTTTGGGTGCGGCCTCCCCGCCGGGTAGACTCAGCGAGTTGCTCGGCGAGGGAGGCCGTACTCATGGGTACGGCGGTCCGTTATCGACGCGCTCTTCGTAGCAGGCCTGTCGTGGGCCGGGTGACCATCCAGTTTTCGTCACCCCACGAGGAGTGCAGTCATGGCCGAGATCAAGCTCGCCACCCAGACCCGTACCGAGTTCGGCAAGGGTGCCGCCCGTCGCGCCCGTCGTGACAACCAGGTCCCCGCGGTCGTCTACGGCCACGGCGCCGAGCCGGTCCACGTCACGCTGCCGGCCCACGACCTGCTCCTTGCGCTTCGCACCGCCAACGTCCTGATCGGCCTGGAGATCGACGGCAAGGACACGCTGGTCATCCCGAAGGCCGTGCAGCGCAACCCGCTCAAGGGCGACATCGAGCACGTCGACCTGCTGACCGTCAAGCGCGGCGAGAAGGTCAACGTCGAGATCGCCGTGCACGTCGAGGGCGAGCTGGCCCCGGGCGGCAACCTCCTCGAGTACGTGCAGAACACCCTGCTCGTCGAGGCCGAGGCCACCCACATCCCCGAGTCCGTGACGGTCTCCGTCGCGGGCCTCGACGCCGGTGACTCCATCCTCGCCAAGGACATCCCGCTGCCCTCCGGTTCCGTGCTGGCCGGCGACGAGGACGCTGTCGTCCTGCAGGTCGTCTCCGCGCAGGCCGAGGAGCCGACTGCCGAGTCGGCCGAGGCCGAGGGCACCGAGGCCTGAGCCTCGCCCTCCACGCTTCACCTGCTTCACTGACGGGGCGGCGGTTCCTTCTTCGGGGACCCGCCGCCCCGTCCGCCTGTATCCGGGCCATCCGGAACCATCCGTACGCGAAGGAGACCGAGCGCAGATGTCCGAAGCCACCGACCCCTGGCTCATCGTGGGCCTCGGCAATCCCGGTCCCGAGTACGCGGCCAACCGGCACAATGTCGGCTTCATGGTCGCCGACCTTCTCGCGGAGCGGATCGGCGGGAAGTTCAAGCGGGCGCAGAAGGCCCAGGCGCAGGTCGTCGAGGGCCGCATCGGCCCGCCCGGACCGGCGAACCGCCGCGTGATCCTGGCCAAGCCGATGTCGTACATGAATCTTTCCGGTGGCCCTGTCACGGCGCTGCGCGACTTCTACAAGGTGCCGACCGAACACATCGTGGCGATCCATGACGAGCTGGACATCGACTACGGGATGCTGCGGCTGAAGCTGGGCGGCGGTGACAACGGGCACAACGGGCTGAAGTCGATGACGAAGTCGATGGGCTCCGACTATCACCGGGTCCGGTTCGGGATCGGCCGGCCGCCGGGCCGGATGCAGGTTGCGGACTTTGTACTGAAGGACTTCTCGTCCACCGAGCGCAAGGAGCTCGGTTATCTGGTGGACCGGGCGGCGGACTCGGTGGAATGCCTGCTCGCGGAGGGTCTGGAGCGCGCGCAGAGCGCGTACAACTCGTGAGTTAGCCGCGCAATTCGGGGTCTTTTCTGGCCATGGGCTGACTCTGAGTTGACCGAAAGCGTTCGCTTGGCCAAGGATCGCTCCCCATGAAGCGGAGCCCCACCCACCCCGCCCTCCTGTACGGCCGTGGCGCAGCCATGGGCTGTATCGCGCTGCTGCTGCTCGTCGCGGGCGTCGTGTCGTCCTGGGACTCGGCGCAGCACATCGTCCTCGCCAAGGGCCGTGAGCACGGCACGATGACCGTCACCGGCTGCGGTGCCGACGTCTGTACGGGTCCGTTCGCTCCGGCCGACGGCGCCACCGCCCGCCCGCGTGTGACGACGGAGAAGTCCGTCGCGGTGCGGAAGGGCGGCAGGTTCCCGGTCGTCGTGAAGCCCGGCACGGACGTTGTCGTACGCACGGGGCTTCCGGGTTTTCTGCATGCCTGGACGCCACTGGGCGGTGCGCTGCTGCTGGCCGCCCTGGTCATCGGCGGTGGTCTGCGGCTGACCCGGGTCGCCTGGTCCGTCGGGATCGCGGGCGCGGCTCTGCTGGTGGCGACGTTCATCGCCCTGTGACAGAACCGCGCCCGCGCACTGCCCGGCGGGTCAGCCGGTGTTGCGCAGGCCTGCGGCGACACCGTTCACGGTGAGCAGCAGGGCCCGGGCGAGCAGCGGGTCGGCTTCCTCGCCGCGCTCCGCGGCCGCGCGCTGGCGGGCCAGGAGTGAGACCTGGAGGTAGGAGATCGGGTCCAGGTAGGCGTCGCGGATGGAGAAGGTCTGCTGGAGCACCGGGCTGGTGCCGAGCAGTTCGGTCCCGCCGGTGACCTTGAGGACTTCCTCGACCGTGAGCGCGTGTTCCGCCTCGATGTCGGCGAAGACGTGCTTCAGCTCGTCGGGGACGAGTGTGTCGACGTAGTGGCGGGCGATCCGCAGGTCGGTCTTGGCGAGTGTCATCTCCACGTTCGAGATGAAGTTACGGAAGAAGTGCCACTGTTCGTGCATCTCTTCCAGAACGGTGTCCAGGCCGGCTTCGCGCAGTGCCTTGAGCCCGGAGCCGACGCCGTACCAGCCGGGCACGATCTGCCGGGACTGGGTCCAGCCGAAGACCCACGGGATGGCCCGCAGGCCGTCGAGTCCGGCGCCGGAGTCCGGGCGGCGCGAGGGGCGCGAGCCGAGGTGGAGTTCGGCGAGCTGGTCGACGGGGGTGGATGCGAAGAAGTACGCGGGCAGGTCGGGGTCCTCGACCAGCTTGCGGTACGCGTCGTGCGCGGCGTCGGAGACGGTGTCCATCGCCGCGTCCCAGCGTGCGAGGGCCTCGTCGGACTGGCGGGGCGCGGTGTGCAGCGCGGACGCCTGGAGGGTGGCCGCGACGGTCAGCTCCAGGTTCTCCCGGGCGAGCGCGGGGATGAGGTACTTGTCCGAGATGACCTCGCCCTGTTCGGTCACCTTGATCTCGCCCTCCAGCGTGCCCCACGGCTGCGCGAGGATCGCGTCGTGCGAGGGGCCGCCGCCGCGGCCGACGGTGCCGCCGCGGCCGTGGAAGAGCCGCAGCCGTACGCCGTAGCGGTGGGCGACGTCGCGGAGCCGGCGCTGTGCGCGGTGGATCTCCCACTGGGAGGTGGTGATGCCGCCGAACTTGGAGGAGTCGGAGTATCCGAGCATGACCTCCTGGACGTCGCCGCGGAGGGAGACGAGCCGCCGGTAGGACGGGTCGGCGAGCATTTCGTCGAGGATCACGTCGGCGGCGCGCAGCTCGTCGGTGGTCTCCAGGAGCGGCACGATGCCGATCTTGGCCCAGCCGCCGTGCAGGTCGAGCAGTCCGGCCTCGCGGGCGAGTACGGCGGCGGCGAAGACATCGTCGGCGCCCTGGCACATCGAGATGATGTACGACTCGATGACCTCGGGGCCGAATCGTTCGAAGGCTTCCTTGATGGTGTGGAAGACGCCGAGGGTCTTCTCGCCCGCGGCGTCCAGCGGGGCCGGGGTCGGGGCGAGCGGGCGGCGTGAGCGGAGCTCCTTGGCTAGGAGCTTCTGCCGGTAGTCGCGCGGCATGTCGGCGTAGCGCCAGGATTCCTCGCCGAGCCGGTCGAAGAGCTGGCCGAGGGCGTGGTGGTGGGCGTCGGCGTGTTCGCGTACGTCCATGGTGGCGAGCTGCAGGCCGAATGCGGAGAGGGTGCGGATGGTGCGGTTCATCCGCCCGTCGGCGAAGAGGCCGCAGCGGTGTTCGCGCAGGGAGGTCTGGATGAGTTCCAGGTCGGCGAGGAGTTCGGTGGTGCCGAGGTAGTCGCAGCCGGGGCGGTGCGGGGTGCCGCCGGCGAGGCGTTCGCGGGTGTTGACGAGCTTCTGCCGGATGCAGGTGGCCTTGAGGCGGTACGGCTCCTCGGCGTTCAGCCGCTTGTAGCGCGGGCTGATCTCGGGGAGGCGTTCCAGGTCGGTCTGCAGGGAGGTCAGCAGCTCGTCGGTGGCGCCGGTGTAGCGGATGGAGTTGGAGAGTTGACCGCGCAGGTGGTCGACGAGTTCCAGCGCGTCGGTGATGCCGTGTTCGTGCTGGAGGATCAGCACATCCCAGGTGACGGCGGGTGTCACGTTGGGGTTGCCGTCGCGGTCGCCGCCGATCCAGGTGCCGAAGGTCAGCGGGCGGGTTCCGGCGGGCAGCTCGACGCCGACCCGCTCCAGCTCGGCCGCGAGGTCCTCAAGTACGTCCCCGACGGCGTTGGCGTGCAGTTCGTCGAGGTAGTAGATGGCGTTGCGGGCCTCGTCGGCCGGCTCGGGGCGGACCACGCGCAGTTCGTCGGTCTGCCAGATGAGGTCGATGTTCTCGGCGAGCCGCAGGTCGTGGCGGCGCCGGTCGGCCTCGATGACGGGGGTGTCGAGCAGCTCGGCGATGCGGCGGAGCTTGTTCAGTACGGAGCGCCGCGCCGCCTCGGTGGGGTGCGCGGTGAAGACGGGCCGTACGTTGAGGTTCTTGACGGTCTCGCGCAGGTGCTCGGGGTCCGCGTCCTTCAGCCGGTCGGCGGTACGGGCCAGCAGCCCGCCCTCCGCGGCGCGCCGGTCGCGCATCTCGTGGGCGCGGTGGACCTGCTCGGTCACGTTGGCCAGGTGGAAGTAGGTGGAGAAGGCGCGCACCAGCTGTGCGGCGGTCTCCAGGTCCGTGTCGCCGAGGAGTTCGGCGGCGGCCTCGCCGTCGGTACGGGTCAGGGCGCGGACACGCTCGACGAGGTCGAGGAGTTCCTGGCCCTCCTGGCGTACGAGTGTCTCGCCCAGCAGGTCGCCGAGGCGGCGGATGTCGGCGCGCAGCTCGGCGTTGGCGGCGGGGGTCTGGTCGGCACTGCTCACAGTGTGCGGCTCCTTGCAGTGGTTGAGCACCGGATCCGGGGCCGGCGGCTGGCAGCAGGCCCCGGGAAAGCAGAGTGCGGACCGCGCTGTCCGACGCTTCCAGGATAGGTGTCCGCGCCGTCGGCGCTGCTCTCGGCCCGACCACCGTTCCCCTTCATGGCCGAGGCCCTCAGCTCTCGTGCTGCGGGCCTCGGCGCTGTCATACTTACGAAACCGTAGGTTACGGATGCGTAGCCAGAGCTATCCGTCGTACTTCTCACCCTCCAGGGGCTCCCCATGAACAGCACCCCCGACGTGATCGACGACGCCCGGACACCGGCGGCCGACGGTCCGGTTCTCCCCTCCGCCACGCTCGGCGGCGACAACAAGCGTTCGATCGAGCAGATCGCGCTGCTGCTTTTCATCGTGGTGCCGTTCGTGGCGCTGGTCGCGGCGGTTCCGCTGGCCTGGGGCCGCGGTGTGAGCTGGCTCGATCTGGGCCTGCTGGTCGCCATGTACTTCACCGGCGTCCACGGCATCACGATCGGTTTCCACCGCTACTTCACCCACGGTTCCTTCAAGGCGAAACGCCCGCTCCGTATCGCCCTGGCCGTCGCCGGGTCGCTCGCCGTGGAGGGCCCGCTGGTGCGCTGGGTGGCCGACCACCGCAAGCACCACCGCTTCTCCGACGCCGAGGGCGACCCGCATTCGCCGTGGCGGTTCGGCGAGACGCTCCCGGCCCTGATGAAGGGCCTGTGGTGGGCGCACATCGGCTGGATGTTCGACGAGGAGCAGACGCCGCAGCACAAGTACGCCCCGGACCTGGTCAAGGACCCGGCGCTGCGCGGGATCTCCCGCCACTTCCTCACGTTCACGATCGTCTCGCTGGCGATCCCGCCACTGGTCGGCGGTCTGGTGACGATGTCGTGGTGGGGTGCGGCGACGGCGTTCTTCTGGGGCTCTCTCGTACGGGTGGCTCTCCTGCACCACGTCACCTGGTCGATCAACTCCATCTGCCACGCGGTCGGCAAGCGCCCCTTCAAGTCCCGGGACCGGTCCGGCAATGTGTGGTGGCTGGCGGTCCTGTCCTGCGGCGAGTCCTGGCACAACCTGCACCATGCGGACCCGACGAGCGCCCGGCACGGGGTCATGAAGGGCCAGGTCGACTCCAGCGCCCGGCTGATCCGCTGGTTCGAGAAGCTCGGCTGGGCGTACGACGTGCGCTGGCCGGACGCGTCCCGGATCGACTCCCGGCGTATCGACGCCCGGAGCGAGACCGCGCGCTCCGACGCGGCATGATTGACGACGTGGCGACCGACGGCAGCACGAGCAGCGAGAAGAACCGTCCCTCCTCCACCCGGCGGACCCGCCGCGTGAGGATGACGGGCAAGGAACGCCGCGAACAGCTGCTGGACATCGGCCGCATCCTCTTCGCCGACAAGGGTTTCGAAGGCACCTCGGTCGAGGAGATCGCGGCCCGCGCCGGCGTCTCCAAGCCGGTCGTCTACGAACACTTCGGCGGCAAGGAGGGCCTGTACGCCGTCGTGGTGGACCGCGAGATGCGCCAGCTCCTCGACATGGTGACCAGCGCCCTGACGGCGGGCCACCCGCGCGAGCTCCTGGAACAGGCCGCGTTCGCACTGCTCGACTACATCGAGACGTATACGGACGGCTTCCGCATCCTGGTCCGCGACTCCCCCGTCGCCCAGTCGACGGGCACCTTCGCGTCGCTGATCAGTGACATCGCCACCCAGGTGGAGGACATCCTGGGCCTGGAGTTCAAGGCCCGCGGCTTCGACCCGAAGCTGGCCCCGCTGTACGCGCAGGCGCTGGTCGGCATGGTGGCGCTGACGGGCCAGTGGTGGCTGAACGTACGCAAGCCGAAGAAGGCGGAGGTGGCGGCGCATCTGGTGAACCTGGCCTGGCACGGTCTGGAGAATCTGGAGTCGAAGCCGCGGCTGATCGGCCATCGCAAGAACTGACCGGCCACCGGGAGTACCGGCGCGCCGACGCGGTGTGTGAGCGGGCCCGCCCTGTCGTCAGGGGTGGGCCCGCCGGCCGTTGGCCTGTGTCCCGTCCCGAACCGGCTCCGGTGCTCAGCCGTCCACCGGTTCCAGGAACTCCAGCCGGTTGCCGACCGGGTCGTGGCTGAAGAACCGGCGGTGGCCCGGCAGGTCGCCGTCCCACTGCACCTGTGCGCCGTGCGCCTCCAGGCGCGCCGCGAACGCCTCGATGTCCGTGACCCGCAGCCCCGGGTGGGCCTTCTTCGCGGGGTGGAACTCCGCTTCGATGCCCAGGTGCAGCTGGACGGGGCCCGTCCGGAACCAGCAGCCGCCGCGGGTTGCGAGGACCGGCGGCTTCGGGATCTCCGTCATGCCGAGGGCGTCCACGTAGAAGGCGCGAAGCGCGTCCTCCGAGCCTGCCGGGGCGGCCAGTTGGACGTGGTCCATTGCGGCGATCATCACTTCTCCTTGTGGGCCACGGCGAAGATGCGGCGGAACGGGAAGACCGTGCCGTGCGGGCCCTTCGGGTAGGCGGTGCGCAGCGCGTCGCGGTATTCGGTGAGGAAGGCGTCCTTGGCCTGCGGGTCGTCCGCGAGCGCCGTCAGGATCGGGCGCAGGCCGGTGCCCTTGACCCAGTCGAGGGCGGCGTCCTCGCCCTGCAGGAGGTGGAGGTAGGTGGTCTCCCAGACGTCCGCCGTGATGCCGGGGGCCGTGAGCGCGTCGAGGTAGGCGGTGGGTGTCAGGACGGCGTCGGCGTGGCGCAGGATGCCGGTCAGGCGGGAGCGCCAGCGCGGGGACTCGGCCAGTTCGCGCATCAGGACGTGCGTGGGCTGGTCGAAGTTGCCGGGTACCTGGAAGGCAAACGTACCGCCGGGGGTGATGGCGTCCAGCCAGGCCGGGAAGCGGTCGGTGTGGCCGGGGACCCACTGGAGCAGGGCGTTGGAGACGATCAGGTCGTACGGTTCGGCCGGCGTCCAGGTCGTGGCGTCCGCCTCGGCGAAGTCCAGGAAGGGGGTGGCGTGGGCGCGGGCCTGTTCCAGCATCTGGGGGGAATTGTCGTAGCCGGTGATGCGGGCCTCGGGCCAGCGGTCGGCGAGGAGGGCCGTCACGTTGCCCGCTCCGCAGCCGAGGTCCGCGATGCGGGGTGCGGGTGCGGCCGGGAGCTCGGGGATGCGGGCCAGGAGGTCGTGGAACGGGCGGGTGCGGTGGTCGGCGTGGCGCAGGTACTGCTGCGGGTCCCAGGTGGGTGTCGTCATGCAGTCAGGATCACCATCCAGGTATCTTGATGTCAAGACACTTGAATTCAAGAGACTTCATGTCGACAGACCCTTTACACTGATCCACATGGAGGACGAGGTCGACCGTCTGGTCGCTGCATGGCGCCGCGAGCGCCCCGACCTCGACGTGGAACCGCTCGAGGTGCTCAGCCGCGTCTCGCGCCTCGCCCGCCACCTCGACCGGGCCCGCCGGATCGCGTTCTCCGAACACAATCTTGAGCCGTGGGAGTTCGACGTACTGACGTCGCTGCGCCGCGCCGGTGCCCCGTATCAGCTCTCCCCCGGCCAGCTGCTGACCCAGACGCTGGTCACTTCGGGCACGATGACCAACCGCATCGACCGGCTGACCAAGAAGAACCTGGTCGAGCGGCTCCCCGACCCCAGCGACCGGCGGGGCGTGCTGGTCCGGCTCACCCCCGAGGGGCGCGACAAGGCCGACCAGTCGCTGGCCGGCCTGCTCGCCCAGGAGCGTGCCATCCTGGGCGAACTCTCCCGTCACCAGCGTGGTGAGCTGGCCTCGCTACTACGCCAGTTGACCGCCCCGTTCGACAACATCCCCGGCTAGCTCGGCCGGTCCGACGCCCGCCCGTCGGGCCAGCGCGACGGCGGCCAGCGTCGAGTGCACGCCCAGCTTTCCCAGCACGTTCTGCATATGCGTACGCACCGTGTGCGGGGAGAGGAAGAGCCGCTCCGCCACCGCCTTGCGGCCCAGCCCAGCCACCATGCAGCGCAGCACCTCGCGCTCGCGCGGGGTCAGCGACTCGACCAGCCGCTCGCTCTCGGTGCGGTGCTTGCGGGCCGCCGTCAGCTCCCGCAGCACACCGGTGAGCAGCGCAGGAGGAAGATGCGTCTCGTCGCGGAGCACGCCCCGGATGACCGTGAGCAGCCGTTGCAGCGAGCAGTCCTTGGCGACCCAGCCCGACGCCCCGGCCTGCAGCGCGAGCGCAGCCCGGCGTGGGTCGTCCTTCTCGGCGAGCACCACCGTACGGGCGGACGGCTGGCCCGAACGGACGCCGGCGACCAGCGAGAGCCCGTCGACCGGCGGGCTCTCGCCGCTGTTCGGTGCGGGTACCGGGACCGGGCCCGAGGCCATGCGTCCACCGCCCGACGACAGGGTGCCGAGTTCGGCGTCGACGAGTATCACGTCGTACCTACGGCCTTCGGCGGCCGCCCGCTCCAGACATCGCAGCGCGGCGGGACCGCTGCCCGCCGCCGCCACGTCGACGTCCGGCTCGGCCGCGAGGGCCGCCGCGAGCGACTCGGCGAAAATGCGGTGGTCGTCCACCACGAGAACCCGGATACGAACCACAGGCACCCCCATGCTGCGTCTGGTGCGGGGCCACCCCCTGGCCCCCCGACGGGGACGGACCGGTGCGGGCACGACGCCCGGAGCGATGGGTGAACCTCAGCCCTACGGCCGCCGCCGTGTGCAGACTGCCACCCCGCCCCGGGCGTCGTACCCGACTGTCTCGTACCCCTGAATCAGCACCGGCCCCCACCGGTGCTGTGCATCAGCGTACGACTGAGGGCCCGGAGCGGAAGGTAATTCACAGAACTGATGGACCTCGGTGTTTAGGGTGTGGTTCATGTTTCGTCTTGAGACAGAAGTAGACAAAGATCGTCGTCTTCTGCTGGGTGAACGGCTGCACCACAGCAACAGGGAACGCTCCCCGGAGCTCCGCGCCCTGCTCGCCACGCCCGCCGAGCACGAACTCCCGCTGGAGGTTTGGGCGATGGACGGCCGAGGCGGGCTGGCCGGCGGGCTGACCGGACGCACCTGGGCGTACTGGCTCCATGTGGATCTGCTCTGGGTCGATGACCGGCATCGCGGCTCCGGCATCGGCTCGCAGCTGCTCGCCGAGGCCGAACGGGTGGCGGAGACGGACCGCGCCTGCACCCGCTCCCGGCTGGAGACCTGGGGGTTCCAGGCCCCCGACTTCTACCGCAAGCGGGGGTACGAGGTGATCGGGCGGGTCGACAACTACCCGCCCGGTGTCACCGAGTTCATCCTGACGAAGACCTTCGGCTGACCGACGGGCTCAGCCGGTGCGGCGGGCGCCTGCCGACGGGACCGCCGGAAAGACCCCGGGCGCCGCGTATCCCGCCGAAGTGAACGCCTCCAGCACCGACTTGGTGACCGCGTCCGTGTCCGCCTCCTCCACCAGCACGATCGCCGACCCGCCGAAGCCGCCGCCGGTCATCCGCGCGCCCAGCGCCCCGGCCGCGTTCGCCGCGGAGACCACCAGATCCAGTTCGGGACAGGAGACCCGCAGATCGTCACGGAGCGAGACATGGCCCGCCGTGAGGACGGGGCCGGCGGCGCGCACATCGCCCGCGTCGAGCAGCGCGATGACCTGCTCCACCCGCGCGTTGTCGCTGACCACATGGCGTACGTACCGCACGACCGACTCGTCGGCACCGGACTCGGCGAGGGTGTCGAGCGCGGCGCCGAGACCGTCGTACGGAAGATCGCGCAGCGTCCCGATGCCGAGCGCCCGCGCGCCCGCCTCGCAGCCGGCCCGCCGCTCCGCGTACGCGCCGTCGCCCAGCGCGTGCTTGACCCGGGTGTCGACGACCAGCAGCCGCAGACCGTGCGCGGACAGGTCGAACGGGACCTGGCGCTGGGTGAGGTCGCGGGTGTCGAGGTGCAGGGCGTGGCCGTCGGTGCAGCAGGCCGACGCCATCTGGTCCATGACTCCGCACGGCACGCCGACGAACGCGTTCTCGGCGCGCTGCGCAAGCACCGCCAGCTCGGACGCGGACAGGCCGAGCTCGAAGAGGTCGTTCAGCGCGAGCGCGGTGACCACTTCGAGGGCGGCGGACGAGGAGAGCCCGGCGCCGGTGGGGACGGTCGAGGTCAGCTGGATGTCCGCGCCGGTGACCTGGTGGCCCGCCTCGCGCAGCGCCCAGACGACGCCGGCCGGGTAGGCCGCCCAGCCGTGCCCGGAGTGCGGGGCCAGCTCGTCGACGCGGAGCTGGACGACACCGCCCGGCACGTCGGTCGAGTGCAGCCGCAGCTCGCCGTCGGTGCGGCGGGCGACGGCCGCGCGCGCGGTGTGCGGCAGCGCGAGCGGCATCACGAAGCCGTCGTTGAAGTCGGTGTACTCGCCGATCAGGTTGACCCGGCCGGGCGCCGCCCAGACTCCTTCGGGGGCGGTGCCGTACAGCTCGGTGAAAGCGGTGACCAGCTCAGCGTTGTCGGTCATGGCGCGGTGGGCTCCTCTCGGCGGGCGAACGTCCAGGCGTCGGAGACGATTCCGGCCAGGTCGGCACGGCTCGGCTGCCAGCCGAGCCGCTCCCTGGCAGTGGTGGCGGAGGCGACCAGCACGGCCGGGTCACCGGCGCGGCGGGGGGCCGCGATCTCGGGGACCGGGTGGCCGGTGACCTTGCGGACGGTCTCGATGACCTCGCGCACCGAGAAACCGTTGCCGTTGCCGAGGTTGCAGATCAGGTGTTCGCCCGCGGTGGCCGCGTCCAGGGCCAGGAGGTGGGCCTCGGCCAGGTCCGCGACGTGGATGTAGTCACGTACGCAGCTGCCGTCGGGGGTCGGGTAGTCGTCGCCGTAGACGGAGATCGACTCGCGCCGGCCGAGCGCGACCTGGAGGACCAGCGGAATCAGGTGCGACTCGGGGCTGTGCCGCTCCCCGTGGCTGCCGTACGCCCCGGCGACGTTGAAGTAGCGCAGCGAGACCGCGGCCAGTCCGTGCGCGGCCGCCTCGCCGGTGATCATGTGGTCGACGGCCAGCTTCGTCGCGCCGTACGGGTTGGTGGGGGCGGTCGGGTCGGACTCCGTGATCGGGCTGGAGACCGGTTCGCCGTAGGTCGCGGCCGTGGAGGAGAAGACCAGGGTGCGGACACCCGCGTCACGCATCGCGGCGAGCAGGGCGGTGGATCCGCCGACGTTGTTGACCCAGTACTTCTCCGGGTCGGTGACGGACTCGCCGACCTGGGAGTACGCGGCGAAGTGCAGCACCCCGTCGTAGGAGGAGTCCAGCCAGCGCGCGGCGTCCTGGATACGGCCCTCGATGAACTCGGCCCCGGCGGGGACGCCCTCACGGAACCCGGTCGACAGGTCGTCGAGGACGGTCACCTCGTGACCGGCTTCGAGAAGATGCGCGGCGACCACACTGCCGACATATCCGGCGCCGCCTGTGACCAGGTACTTCTTCCGGGGGCTGAGCCGGGGGTCGCTCTGGGGCTTGCTCACTCGCTCGCTACCTCTCGCAGTCGCTGGGCCGCGGCCTCCGGCGGCACGTCGTTGATGAACACACTCATGCCGGACTCGGAACCCGCGAGGAACTTCAGCTTGCCGGAGGTACGTCGGATGGTGAAAAGCTCGAGGTGAAGCCCGAACTCCTCCCGCCCGGGGACTCCGAACGGCGCCTGGTGCCAGGCCGCGATGTACGGGGTCGGCGGCTCACCGGGGCCGAAGATCCGGTCGAATCGCCTCAAGAGTTCCAGATAGATCTGTGCGAACTCTGTGCGCGCCCCTTCGTCGAGTTCCCGCAGGTCGGGAACGCGCCGGCGCGGGTGCAGATGCACCTCGTACGGCCAGTGCGCGGCGTACGGGACGAAGGCCACCCAGTGCTCGCCGGTCAGCACCACGCGATCGCCGTCGGCCAGCTCGCGGGCCACGATGTCGTCGAAGAGGTTGCCACCGGTCCGCTCGCGGTGCGCCTTCATCGAGCGGAGCATCAGCTCGGTGCGCGGGGTGACGAAGGGGTACGCGTAGATCTGCCCGTGCGGATGGCCGAGCGTCACGCCTATCTCGGCGCCCCGGTTCTCGAAGCAGAACACCTGCTTGACCTGCTCGAACTCGGCGAGTTCGGCGGTGCGGTCGGTCCAGGCGTCGAGGACCAGGGCCGCCTGCTCCTCGGTGAGGTCGGCGAACGACGAGTCGTGGTCGGAGGTGAAGCAGACGACCTCGCAGCGGCCGGAGTCACCGGCGAGCGAGGGGAAGCGGTTCTCGAAGACGACCACGTCGTACTGGTCGTCGGGGATCTCGCTGAGCCGCCCGTCCCGGGACGGGCAGAGCGGGCACTCGTCGGCCGGCGGGTGGTACGTGCGGCCCTGACGGTGCGAGGCGATGGCGACGCTGTCCCCGAGGAGGGGGTCGCGGCGGATTTCGGAGGAGGTCGATACGGCGTCGAGCGGCCGCCGGTCGACGGCGTCCCGGACCACGTCGTCGCGGCTGTCGTAGTAGAGCAGCTCCCGGCCGTCGGCGAGCGTCGTAACCGTCTTCTTCACCAGGTTCCTCCAAACATAACCGCACACAACAAACCACAAGCCAACACGCACGTCAATGAGTGGGCGCCCGGCCGCCCTCGTCGACGCACACGCGTTCCAGACCCGAACATTTAGGGGTGAAGTGGACCCGATCCACGGGTAATCGCCGAGCAGCCGGCCTTACGCTCCCTGGCGTGAAGGCAGGCATGGGGCGCCGATGCCGGCTGTATGCCAACCGCGCGCAGGAACAGGTTCTGACCCGGTGGGGGCGTGCGGCACGCACCCTGTGAAACATTGCGCTCGAGCAGCGCACATACGTGTTTGAGCAGCGCGGCAGCAGCCTGCGCTCACAGGAGCGTCAATTCTGGGTCTACGAGCAGGGTGTCATCGACATCCCGACCGACCAGGGCGCCAACTTCGTCTCCGCGATCGTCGGCTTCGTCGCCGGTGCGGAGGTCATGGCCGTCGTCACCGTCTCCACAGCTCCGAAGCCTGCGTCCGGCACCGGCGCCGGACGGCTCCGCCGACGTCGGCCCGGACGCCTGAGCAGTCTCCGCACCGCCCCGAAGGGGCCGGACGTCACCCCGCGTCCGGCCCCTTCGTCGTTCCGCCCACCGCCGCGCGGTCCAGCAGCCCGGTGCGGGCCGCCAGTGCCGCGGCCTCCAGCCGTGAGCCGACCCCCAGCTTCATCAGCACCCGCTGCACATGCGTACGCGCGGTGCTCGGCGCGATCCGCATCCCGGCCGCGATCAGCCGGGTGTCCTCGCCCTCCGCGACCCGCACCAGGACCTCGACCTCGCGCGGGGTGAGCATCCGCAGCAGCCGCTGCCCCTCGTCGTCCGGCTGGACGGCCGGGTTGAGCAGCTCGGCGAAGGCGCCCTGGAGCAGTTGCGGCGCGATCGCCGCCTCGCCGGCCCGCGCCTTGACCATCGCCCGCTCGACGCCCTCTATCCGCTCGTCGTGCCTGACATACCCGGCGGCGCCGGCCGCGAAGGCCGCCGCGATCCCGCGCGGACTCGGCACCGGTCCGAGCACCACCACCGCCACCTGCGGGCGCTCCCGCTTGATCCGGGCTATCGGGTCGAACGCCCCGGGTTCAGCGGGTGCCGCCGTACCGAACAGACAGACCTCCGGGGCTCTGCTCACCACGAGTTCCGCCGCACCGGCGGTCGGCGCGGCCGCCGCGAGCACCCGGTGACCCCGCAATTTCAACGCCGAGGCCAACGCCTCGGCGAGCAGTCTGTGGTCATCGACCACCATGAGCCGCACGCCCATCGAGTTACCCCCCGCAGCAATGGAGCCACACCCAGGCGTCGCGCGGCGGACGCCGGTCCGACGACAGGCCCCGGCCCCCGGCTCCTTTGACCCGGCAAGCTACACGCTTGTTCGACGTAGCGCGCCCCTTACCAGGCAGAAGACCCCCGGAATGACCAACTTTCCCTTCACTCAGGCCGGGCTGAGGCTCCGTCATGTTCGATTCATCGCTGTTGTATGGTGCGTGCCGACAACGGCAGATTAATTTCTGGGGGGATCCATGCATCTGAAAAGGACCTTGCTCGTCACAGTGGCTGCATGCGCCGCGGTGGCAGGCCCGGCGTTCACCGGCACTGCCGCTGCCGCATCCAACGTCACTGCCACCTCCGTCTCGACCTCGTGGGGATACGCGAAGGTACAGGCTGGCTGGCAAGTCAACCCTTATAAGCTCGACCCGCTGTACATGTACGTGGAGGACAGGGACGCCGACGGCCATTCCGTCGCGGTCCGTCTGGTCACGTACGGGGACGCCGGAACCCACTACTTCCCCCTGCACCAGGTTTCCACCGGCGTGGGTACCCACTGGGATGCATTTAGCTACGCCAACCCCGGCGGCTGGATTGCCCTCGCCCGGATTGAACTCTGCCAGATGGAGGGGTCCAAGATTCTGACCTGCGTCGGGTCCAGCAATATGAAGCCGCCGTTCGACGACAGCAGCGTCTAAGAGCGTGCACATGTGGGGGTGGAGGCGGCGGATGGGCTCCACCCCCACATGCGCGTCGGGCGGTCAGTCCGTTCGGAAGGCCATCGCCAGGTAGCGCTTCTCGTCCAAGGACCCATTGGCCTTGCTCAGCGTCCTGCTGGACAGGTACAGACGCCCGCCCTTGTAGAGGATCTCGGAGTAGTCCGCAGAGAAGCCGCTCTCCGCATCACGCACGGCCTCGTCCGCCGGGTTCTCCATCAGGACGGTCTGCTTGAAGGTTTCACCGTCAATGCTGACGATCTGGCCGCCCTTGTCGTACGGGGGCGCCTTGTAGGCAATGACGTTGCCGCCGTCCATGCGCACCGGGGACAGTGTGTAGCGGTCACCTGCGTCGGCCTTGTCTCCGACGAGCTTGCCGGTGGTCAGGTCGAAGGCGACGATCTCGTTGGTGTCGCCGTACTCGCCGGTGCCCTCGTGCTCCTCGGTCGGCAGGTAGAGCCGGTTGTTGCCGACGACCACCTGCTGGCAGGTCTCGACCTCGGTGGATCCGCAGTGGGCGGCGTACTTCTCGCCGTCCGCGGCAATCTTGGTGAGGAGCTTGCCGCTTGACGCGTCGAGCGAAAAAAAGTCCGAGATCCCACTGCCGTCACCAGCGGTGTCGCCGACATCCGCCGCGACGACCAGCGGCTTGGTCGAGACGATACTCGCGTACGCGACACCGGGCGGCATCTTGAACGACGAGAGCGGGGCGCCCGTCGTCGGGTTCAGCGCCTGGATGACGAGCTGCGGGCTGTCGTACGTACCGCACTTGCGGACCACCGCGAGCGCGTCGCCGCCGCCGTACCCCTTGTCGTAGCAGCCATCGGCGCCGGCCTTCGGCTTCCAGCGCTCGGCACCGGTGTTCAGGTCGAAGGCGGCGCCGCCCTCCGTGCCGCCCGCGGCGACCGTGGAGCCGCTGAGCGTGACCTCGTCGAACCTGACCGGCTCGTCACCGCTGGTGGCGGCCGTCACCGGCTTGCTCCACATCAGCTTTCCGGTGTTCAGGTCGATCCCACCGACCTGGTTGCACGGCGGGTACTTCTTCGCCTTGGTCGGCTTGCCCGCCTCGAAGACGATGGCCGTCTTGTAGTCCTTCGACATGTGCCGGGAGGCGGCGCAGAGCTGGCCCTCCAGCGGAATGGACCAGAGCTTGGTGCCCTTGTCCTTGTCGTAGCCGACGATCTCGTCGACGCCGGTCTTCACATACGCCTTGTCGGTCAGCCAGGAGCCGTCGACCGTCGTGACGTCGTCCACCTTCGGCTGCGGCAGTTGGAAAGCAACGGCGGACTTGACGTTCGCCGGCGCCTTCTCCGCGCCATCACCGCCGCCGTTACCCTCACCCCCCTTGTCCCCACCGGTGGGACCGGCGGTGGACACCTCGTTCTTCTTGTCGTCGCCACCGGAGGCGAGGAAGATTCCACCACCGATGATCACTGCCACGGCGACCACCGCGGCAACGATGATCTGCATCTGCGTGGTGAACTTTTTACCGCCGTTCCCGCCCTGCTGCGGCGGCGCGTACTGCGGCTGCATCGGGGCGGTCGGGTAGCCGTATCCGTAGCCCTGCTGCGGCGGCTGGCCGGGCGGCAGGCCCTGTCCGGCCGGGGGACCCGGCGGGTAGCCGTAACCGGGCTGCTGCGGATAGCCGTAACCGGGCTGCTGCGGCGGACCGGCGGGCGGGGTCTGCGGAGCGCCGAAACCACCGGCGGGCGGCTGCGCCTGCGGGGCGCCGAATCCGCCCGCGGGCGGAGTGGGCGGCTGCTTGCCGAACGGGTCGGCGGGCGGCGGGACCGGTGCCCCGAACCCACCGGGCGGGGGGTCCTGCGGGGCGCCGAACCCGCCCTGGGGCGGCTCGTTGGGCGGCTGGGGCGGCTGAGTCATGGCGTACGTACCTCGAGGGAAGGAGAGTCGGTCGGTCGGGACCTGTCGCGGTCGGTCAGGGTCCGTCGGGTGCCTGCGTGAGCCGTCACTTGCCGAAAGCCATCATGGTCTTCGTCTCCAGCTCTTCCTTGTCGTTGCTGGCGCTGACCCGCCCGCTCGCGATGAAGGAACGCCCGTCCGCGTAGACGATCTTCGCGTTGTAGAACGAGCTCTCGATCTGGGACGTCGACTCCGGGTGCCGGAGCAGCATCTGCGGAGCGCCACCGGTCGGGGCGAGGGTGGCGATCCCGCCGCCCTTGTTGTACCCGGCCTCCACGTAGAGCAGCACATTGCCGCCCTCCATCCGCAGCGGTTTCACGGTCTGCTCGGCCGGGGCCGCGGCCTTCCACTTCGGCTTGCCGGTGTTCAGGTTGAACGCGACGACCTTGTTCGTACGGGCGGTGCCGCTGGAGTCGGGTTCGGTCGCCATGTAGAAGGTGTTGGCATCGGCGGCGACACCGACACAGCCGTCCAGCGACTTGCCGAAGATGGCGAACGCGCTGCCGCAGTCCGGTGCGAACTTGTCGCCCTTGTCACCGACCAACTGCGAACGGAGCGTGCCGTTCTCCTTGATCGCGAGGATGCTCCACTTCTTCTTCTCGCTCTGGGTCAGCGAGACGACGAGCGGGCTCACCGAGTAGACCCGGTCGATCTCCCAGCCACGGGCCGGCCGGTACGTCCACTTGGGCTTGCCGGTGGCCGGGTCGATCTCCTGGATCTGGTGCTGCGGGTTGTCGATGTCGTCGGTGCGGCAACTGGAGGCGGCGATCAGCTTGGGGCCGCCGGCGAAGGCGAACGGCTGGCAGTTGCCCGCCGGCTTGCCGAACAGCTCCTTGCCGTCGCTGACCCGGAAGGCGTTGGAGTTGCCGGTCCGGCCGACCGTGACGGTGTCTCCGCTGATGGCGAGGGAGATGTCCGACAGCAAGTCGAAGAGGCCGCTCTCCTTGATCGACCTCTTCCAGCCGGCCTTGCCGGTGTTGAGGTCGATCATCTGGAGGTCCGAGCAGTCCGCCTTGTCGGTGGTGTTGTTCTTGACCCCGATGACGATCTTGCCGTCGGTGGTGGTCTGCGAAGGCGCCGCGCACATGTCGGCGGGCAGCTTCAGCGTCCACTTCTGCTTGCCGTCGGCGACCGAGTAGCCGGAGACCGCGCGGTACATGCCCTTGACGACGGTGTCGCCGACGACCCAGGGGCCGTACACGTCCGCGCCGTTGCGCGGCAGGTCGACGTCGTTCTTCTGCAGCCAGAGGACCTTGGCCTCGCCCGGCTTGCGCCCGGCGTTGAGGTCGTCATCCGCCTGCCGTCCGTCGCCGTTGCCGTCGCCCTCGTCGACGGAGGGCGAACCGCTCGGTGCCTTGCCGTCCGTGCTCGATTGCGCGACGGGCTTCTTGTCGTCGTCACCACCGCTGGTCGCGAGGAACACGCCACCGGCGATGACGATCGCGGCGGCGACCGCGGCACCGATGATCACTGCGGGCTTCCCCTTGAAGGGGCTGCCACCGCCCGTGCCGCCGGGGCCGCCGGGTATCGGGGCGCCGGGGTACTGCTGCTGCGGGTAGCCGTAACCGGGCTGCGGCTGCTGACCGTAGGGGCCCGGCTGCTGACCGTAGGGGCCCGGCTGCTGGCCGTAGGGCCCCGGCTGCTGGCCGTACGGTCCCGGCTGGTTGTACGGTCCCGGCTGCTGTGGGTAGCCGTAACCGGGGGCCTGGCCCGGCGCCTGCGGGTAGCCGTAACCCGGCTGAGCGGGCGGCGGGGGTGTCGGCGGCGCGGCAGGCATCTGCGGCGGCTGGGCGGGAGGTTGACCCTGCGGCGGCTGCCCGGGCGCCGCCGGCTGAGGACTCCCCTGCGGCGGCTCCTGCGGAGCGCCGAAGCCTCCCTGCGGCGGTTGCTGGCTGGGCGGCTGGGTCATCAGCACGTCCCCCTTCGTGCGGTCCGGTGCCCGTTCCGGTCTCCCCCGCGATTCCGCTGGGCTGAATTCCCCTCGGAAAGGAGCGAATCGGGCATGGATTCCGCGGCGTCACGACAGTCGAGCGGGGCTTCTTTGTACCACCCGCAACGCATCGGACACCGAGTCGGTCCGCCCCCTGTTCCCAAGGGAGAACCGCGCCGTGATGCCCTCGTTACGCCTCGGTCCGTCAGCTGCCGAAGCCCGCCATCGACTTCATCGACTTCTCGTCCTCGTCGTCGATCCCGCTGATCCTCGCGTGCATGAGGAAGCAACGCCCGTTCTGATAGGCGACCCTGGAATCGAAGAAGCCGCGCTCGACCATGGAGGCCGCTGCCGGGTGCCGCAGCACCATCTGCGGCGTGCCACCGGTCGGCGGGAGGGACGCGATCCCGCCGCCCTTGTTCTTCCCGGCGGCGAGGTACATCAGCAGCCTGCCGTCCTCCGTCCGTATCGGCATGAGGATCTGTCCGGCCGGGGCCGCGGCCTTCCACTTCGCCTGACCGGTGTTCAGATCGAAGGCGACCACCTTGTTGGTGGGGGTGAGGTCGTCCTCGGGGGGTTTTGTCGCCAGGTAGACCATCCGGTCGTCGGCCGCCACCCCGAGGCAGTTGTCGAGGTTCTTGCCCTCGGTGAGGAGGTCACCGCCGCACTTCGTCCCGTAGTCGTCTGTGCCGCCGACCAGTTGGGACCGGTAGGTGCCGTTCTCGTTGAGCACGATGATCGCCCACTTGTCCTCCTGCTTCAGCGAGACGACCAGCGGGCTGACCGAGTAGAACTGTGCAACCTCCCAGCCCTTCTTGACCTTGTACGTCCACCGGACCTCTCCGGTGACCGGATCGATCCGCTGCACCTGCTGCTCCTTGTGGTCGTCGGCCGCGGTCCGACAACTGGTGGCGGCGATCGCCACGGGGCCGCTGGCGAAGCCGAACGGCTGGCAGTTGCCCGGCAGTTCCCCGAAGAGCACCGTGCCGTCGCTGACCCGGAAGGCGTCCGTCCTGCTGGTGCGCCCCACGGTCACGGTGTCACCGTTGATCGCCATCGAGACGTCGGACAGCAGATCCCAGGCGCCCTGGCGCCGGTACGTCTTGCGCCAGCTGGCCCTGCCGGTCGTGAGGTCGACCATCTGGAGGGAGTTGCAGAGCGCGTCGTCCGCAGTGCCGGTCTTGATCCCGAAGACGATCTTGCCGTCGGCGGTGGGCTGCGAAGGCGCCGCGCACAGATTCGACGGCATACGAAGACTCCATTTCCGGCTGCCGTCGGTCACGGAGTAGCCGGAGACCGTGTGGAACATGGCCTTGACGACGGTGTCGCCGACGATCCAGGGGCCGTACACGTCCGAGCCGTTGCGGGGCAGGTCGACGCCGCCCTCCTGGAGCCAGAGGACCTTCGCCTCGCCCGGCTTGCGCTGGGCATTGAGTGCGTCGGCCTCGGCACGGAGGTCGTGCGTGCCCCGGTCCTCGGCCTTGCCGTCGCCGGTGGCGCCCGGCCCGGGGCCGGTGCTCGCCTTCGCCGTGGGCTTCGACTCGTCGTCGCCCCCGCTCGTGGCGAACCAGATGCCCCCGCCGGCCAGCAGCACCACCGCAAGCACGGCACCGATGACCGCACCGCGCCTGCCCCTGAAGAACCCTCTACCACCAGGCCGCGGGGGCTGCTGCGGCTGCTGCTGCTGCTGCTGCTGCTGGTAGCCGTATCCCGGCCGCGGCGACGGATAGCCGTACGGCCCGGGCTGCGTGGGCGCGTTGTACGGCCCGGGCTGAGGCACGCCGTACGGTCCCGCGGCCTGACCGGGCGGTGGCGCGGAGCCGTATCCGGGCGCCGGCGACTGCTGGACCGACTCCGGCGGCGGATCGTACGGAGCCCCGAAGCTTCCCTGCGACGGTTGCCGGCCGGGCGGCTGGGCCATCAGCACGTCCCCCTTCGTGCGGATCGGTCCGGCATCTGCACCTGCGCCGGGCGAGCCTTCTTTCTACCACCCGCCCCACAGGCCCCACCGGTCACACCGACGGTCCGTCAGCGATCAGGCGTCCTCGGCAAGCTCCAGCCAGCGCATCTCCAACTCGTCTCGCTCCACGACCAGTTCCCGCAGTTCCGCGTCGAGCTTCGCCACCTTCTCGAAGTCCGTGGCGTTGTCGGCGATCTGCGCGTGCAGGGTCGTCTCCCTGCTCGACATCTTGTCGAGCTGCCGCTCGATCTTCTGCAGTTCCTTCTTGGCGGCGCGGGCGGCCTGCGGCGAGACCGCGGCGGCGGCCGGGGTCTCCTTCGCCGCGGTGGGCGCCGAGGGGGGCACGACCGCCTCCTCCATCCGTCGCCTGCGCTCGATGTACTCGTCGATACCGCGCGGCAGCATCCGCAACGTGGCATCACCGAGCAGCGCCATCACCCGGTCCGTGGTCCGCTCGATGAAGAACCTGTCGTGGGAGATCACGATCATCGATCCCGGCCAGCCGTCGAGGAGGTCCTCCAGCTGGGTCAGGGTCTCGATGTCGAGGTCGTTGGTGGGCTCGTCGAGGAAGAGGACGTTCGGCTCGTCCATCAGCAGCCGCAGGATCTGCAGCCGGCGCCGCTCACCGCCCGACAGGTCGCCGACCGGGGTCCACTGCTTCTCCTTCGAGAAGCCGAACTGCTCACAGAGCTGGCCCGCGGTCATCTCCCGGCCCTTGCCCAGGTCGACCCGGTCCCGTACCTGCTGCACGGCCTCCAGCACCCGCAGGTTCGGGTTGAGCTCGCTGACCTCCTGGGAGAGGTAGGCGAGCTTGACGGTCTTTCCGACGACGATCTTCCCGGCCGCCGGCTGCGCCTCGCCCTGGGTGCGGGCCGCCTCGGCGAGCGCCCGCAGCAGTGAGGTCTTGCCCGCGCCGTTGATCCCGACCAGACCGATCCGGTCGCCGGGGCCGAGGTGCCAGGTGAGGTGGGTGAGCAGCGTCTTGGGTCCGGCCTGGACGGTCACGTTCTCCAGGTCGAAGACGGTCTTGCCCAGCCGGGCGTTGGCGAACTTCATCAGCTCGCTGGTGTCGCGCGGCGGCGGCACATCGGCGATCAGCTCGTTGGCCGCCTCGATGCGGTAGCGCGGCTTCGACGTACGGGCGGGGGCGCCGCGCCGCAGCCAGGCCAGCTCCTTGCGCATCAGGTTCTGCCGCTTGGACTCCTCGGTCGCGGCGATCCGCTCCCGCTCGGCCCGGGCGAACACGTAGTCGCTGTAGCCGCCCTCGTACTCGTGGACCGTGCCGCGCTGGACATCCCACATGCGCGTACAGACCTGGTCGAGGAACCACCGGTCGTGGGTGACGCAGACCAGCGCCGAGCGCCGGTTCTGCAGGTGCCGGGCCAGCCAGGAGATGCCCTCGACATCGAGGTGGTTGGTCGGCTCGTCGAGGACGATCAGGTCCTGTTCGGCGATGAGGAGCTTGGCGAGCGCGATCCGGCGCCGTTCGCCGCCGGAGAGCGGGGCGATGACGGTGTCCAGGCCGTGCTCGAAGCCGGCCAGGTCCAGCCCGCCGAAGAGCCCGGTCAGCACGTCACGGATCTTGGCGTTGCCCGCCCACTCGTGGTCGGCGAGATCGCCGATGACCTCGTGGCGGACCGTTGCCTTCGGGTCGAGCGAATCGTGCTGCGTGAGGACACCCAGACGCAGGCCACCGTTGTGGGTGACGCGGCCGGTGTCCGTCTCCTCCAGCTTGGCGAGCATCCGGATGAGGGTCGTCTTGCCGTCGCCGTTACGGCCGACGACACCGATCCGGTCCCCCTCGGACACACCGAGGGACACACCGTCGAGCAGGGCGCGGGTGCCGTACACCTTGCTGACCTGCTCGACATTGACCAGATTGACGGCCATTTCACTCCTGACTGGGGGATCGATCGACATCCCAGGGTAGTCGCCACGCGGGTGGGTTAGCGTGCGGCGATTGATCAAGGACGGGGACAGGGGACTTCGGTGGTGCGCAATTCGGTACGGGGCACGGTCACGGCGGTGCTGGCGGCGGTGTCGGTGGCGGTGACCGGCTGCACGTCGTCCGCCCAGGACGACGGCGGGAAGGCGGCGCCGAAGCCGCGGGCCGCGGCAGAGAGCGCGATGAAGGGCGGCAGCGTCGGAGGCTCCGGTTCTGCCTGCGCCCTGCCCGTCACCTTCGACCTCGCGGCCTCCTGGAAGCCGGAGGCCGTGCAGCTCGGCGAGGACGAGGCTCTCAAGGAGCTGGCCCGACAGGGCCCGGTCACGCTCGTCTGCGAGATCGACGCGAAACCCGCCGGGAGCATCGGCTTCCTGCGTGTGTGGACCGGCGACCGTACCGACCGCACCCCGCGCCAGGTCCTGGAGGCGTTCCTGGCCGACGAACCGAACGCCGGCAAGATCACGTACACCGACACCGAGGCCGGCACCCTTCCCGCGACCGAGGTCGGGTACACCGTCAGCAGCGAGCTGCTCGACGGGCCCCGGAAGAAGCGGGCGTTCGCCGTCTCCACCCCACACGGGCCGGTCGTGGTGCACCTGGGCGGGCTGGACTCGGAGGAGTACGAGGAGATGCTCCCGGCGTACGAGCTGGCGAAGCGGACCGTACGGCTCGGCTGAGCCGTACGTACGCCCCGTCCGGCGCCCGTGGTCAGCCCGACCGGTGGCGCCCCGCCCGTTCCACCAGCAGCCAGCCGCACAGCGCCGTCGCGACGGCCGCCGGGGCGCTGACCCGTACGGCGATCAGCACCGCCGTATGACCTTCCAGCAGCCCGCCGAACCCGACCATCGACACCCCGAGCACCCCGAACAGGCAGAGCGTCACACCGAGTGCGGACACCGGCCCGGAGCCCTTCCCCGGCACCGCGGAGACCGGCCGCTCGAACGTGCGGAAGACGGCTACCAGCCCCGCCGTGACGGCTGCCGCCACCGCGATCCGCACCGGCACCTGCGCCCACCAGGCACCGGTCGCCGGCTCGGGCAGCGGGACGTCCAGGGCGATCATCGCCCCGTACACCCCGAGCATCGCGGTGAGGTGCCAGAGGAACGCGGTCATCGCCACCCCGTTGGCCGCGACGACCCCGCGCCACACCCGCGGGCGGGCGACCAGCCGGGCGCCGGGGCCACGCAGCAGCTCGACCGCGCCGACCAGCCACAGGCCGTGGCAGAGCAGGGCGAGCGTCGGCGGTGCCATGTTGCTGATCTTCTCGCCGGGCATCCCGACCATGGAGAGCGGATACGGGCCGAACGCGACCAGTGCGGCCGCGGCGGCCAGGCCGGGGCCGGCCAGCAGCGCGGGGCGGCGGATGCGGCCGTCGGCGCGCAGGAAGCCCAGCTGGTGCACGGCGAGCCAGACGAACGCGAAGTTGAGGAACGCGATGTACGGGACACCTGCGGCGAACCGCAGTACGTCGACCGCGACCGCCGCCGCGGCAAGCCCGGCGAAGGCGCCCCAGCCGTACCGGTCGTGCAGCTTCAGCAGCGGCGGCGTGAACGCCACCATCGCGAGATAGATCCCGATGAACCAGAGCGGCTGGGCCACCAGCCGCAGCGTGACCCCGGTCAGCCCGCCGCCCCCGCCGAGCAGCTGGACGATCAGCGCGGCCGTCCCCCAGACCAGGATGAAGACCATGGTGGGGCGCAGCAGCCGCTGCAGTCTGGCCCGGAGAAAGGCCGAGTACACGGAGTCCGTCGAGCCGGCGGGCTGCTTGCGGCAGAGGGAGCGGTACGACAGGGCGTGCGAGAAGCCGCCGACGAAGAAGAACACCGGCATGATCTGGAGCACCCAGGTCAGCAGCTGGAGGCCGGGGACGACGGCGAGCAGGTTGCCGACGCCGTCGGCGGTGACGGCGGCCATCAGCCAGTGCCCGAGGACGACCGTCCCGAGCGAGGCGACACGCAGCAGGTCGATGTACCGGTCCCGGGTGGCGGGCGTGGCCCCGGCCAGTTCACGAACACTTGATCCCATACGGGTACGGTCGCGCCCGACGCCCCGGGGGCGGCAGCGCGACCGTACTCAATTCCCGTCTGAGTACCCGCGGTCAGACGATCGTGGCACCCGGCGCCGGGGACACCGCGACCCGCGCGGTCCGGCAGGTCCCCGACGTCCGCAGCGTGTCCGCGATCCTGCGCGCCGCCTCCGCGTCCGCCGCCAGGAACGCGGTGGTCGGCCCGGAGCCCGAGACCAGTGCGGCCAGCGCACCCGCCCCGGTGCCCGCGGCGAGGGTGTCGGCGAGCGAGGGCCGCAGGGAGAGCGCGGCGGGCTGCAGGTCGTTGGAGAGAGCCTTCGCGAGCACATCGGTGCTGCCGGTGCGCAGGGCGTCGAGGAGCGCCGGCGAGGCTTCCGGTGCGGGGACGTCGGTGCCCGCGGTGAGCCGGTCGAACTCCCCGTAGACGGCCGGGGTGGAGAGCCCGCCGTCGGCGACCGCGAACACCCAGTGGAATGTGCCGCCGACGTCGATCGGGGTCAGCTGCTCGCCGCGGCCGATTCCGAGGGCGGCGCCGCCGACCAGGGAGAACGGCACGTCGCTGCCGAGCTCCGCGCAGATGGCGAGCAGCTCGTCCCGGGTGGCGCCGGTGGCCCAGAGGGCGTCGCAGGCCACCAGAGCGGCCGCGGCGTCGGCGCTGCCGCCCGCCATGCCGCCCGCGACGGGGATGTCCTTGGAGATGTGAATGTGCACGTCGGGAGCGATGCCGTGGCGGTCGGCGAGCGCGATCGCGGCGCGGGCGGCGAGGTTGCCGGCGTCCAGCGGGACCTGCGCGGCGTCCGGGCCCGAGCAGGTGACGCTCAGCGCGTCGGCGGGGGTCACGGTGACCTCGTCGTAGAGGCCGACGGCGAGGAAGACGTTCGCCAGGTCGTGGAAGCCGTCGGGGCGCGGGGCGCCGACCGCGAGCTGCACATTGACCTTGGCGGGGACGCGAACGGTGACGCTCACTCGCCACTCCCGGTGGACTCGTTCCCGCTGGACTTCTTCCCGGCGGCCTCGTCCGCGCCGGGCTTGCTCTCGCTCGACGAGTCCGCCGCCGGCTTGTTCTCGGCGATGGCCGCGAACTCCTCGACGGTCAGTGCTTCACCCCGCGTCTTCGGCGGGATCCCGGCCGCGACCAGGGCCGCCTCGGCGGCCGGCGCGGAACCGGCCCAGCCGGCCAGGGCGGCGCGCAACGTCTTGCGGCGCTGAGCGAACGCCGCGTCGACGACCGCGAAGACCTCGGCCCGGCTCGCGGTCGTCGTGATCGGCTCGGCGCGCCGGACCAGCGACACCAGACCGGAGTCGACGTTCGGGGCCGGCCAGAACACCGTGCGGCCGATGGACCCGGCCCGCTTGACGTCCGCGTACCAGTTGGCCTTCACCGACGGCACGCCGTAGACCTTGTTGCCCGGCCGGGCGGCCAGCCGGTCGGCGACCTCGGCCTGCACCATGACCAGGGTCCGCTCGATGGTCGGGAACCGCTCCAGCATCGTCAGCAGGACCGGCACGGCCACGTTGTACGGCAGGTTGGCGACCAGGGCGGTGGGCGGCGGGCCCGGCAGCTCCGTGACCAGCATCGCGTCGGAGTGGACCAGCGAGAACCGGTCCGCGCGGCCCGGCATCCGGGCCTGGACCGTGGCCGGCAGCGCCGCCGCCAGCACATCGTCGATCTCGACGGCGACGACCCGGTCCGCCGCCTCCAGCAGCGCCAGGGTCAGCGAGCCCAGACCGGGTCCGACCTCGACCACCACGTCGTCCGGACGGACCTCCGCGGTCCGTACGATCCTGCGGACCGTATTGGCGTCGATGACGAAGTTCTGACCGCGCTGCTTCGTGGGGCGTACCCCCAGCTTCGCGGCCAGCTCGCGGATGTCTGCGGGGCCCAGGAGGGCGTCGGGCTCTGTGGTGCTCACCCGGTAAGCCTACGGCCGCAATGCGGCCACGGGCTCGCCCCCCGTTGCAGGTACAGCTTCTTCGCCCGGAACGTCTGCTCGGACGCCGGGGCGTCCTGCGGGCGGCCGCTGCCGCCGAGTGACTGCCAGGGCGGGGGCCGCCGACCCTTGGGGCGGCGGCCGGGACGGGCGGCGCCGCAGGCGTGTCGACGACGGTCGGATCGTGGACCGGCCAGGGGGCGACGAGCGTCTGCTCCTCGTGGAACGACAGGGGCGCGGGGACGGTCGGCGGTGTCGCCACCGCCACATCTCCCGCATCTTCCCTGCCCGGTGCCGCACGGTGACTGCCCTGCGCATTGATCACGACGCTCCAGAAGGTCCGTTCGTCCCGGTCGCCCGATGGGCGTCCGGGACGATAGTGGAGTTTCGGTCACTCTCCAAAGCGGCGCGACCGCGCACCGTCACGGCGCGATCTGTCAGTAATCGAACGCGCGAGCCGTGTTGTCGTTGATCGCCGACGCCAGGGTGTCCTCGTCGACCCCCTTCACCTCCGCCATGGCACGGAGCGTGACGGGAATGAGATACGGCGCGTTGGGTCGGCCGCGATACGGGGCGGGGGTGAGGAACGGCGCGTCCGTCTCGACCAGGACCAGCTCGATCGGCGCGACGGCCAGCGCGTCCCGCAGCGGCTGGGCGTTCTTGAACGTCACGTTGCCCGCGAAGGACATGAAGTACCCGGCGTCCGCGCAGATCCGGGCCATCTCGGCGTCCCCGGAGTAGCAGTGGAACACGGTCCGTTCGGGGGCGCCCGCGTCTGCGAGCACGCGCAGCACATCGGCGTGCGCCTCGCGGTCGTGGATGACGAGCGCCTTGCCGTGCCGTTTGGCGATCTCGATATGGGCCCGGAAGGACTCCTCCTGGGCGGCCATGCCCTCGGGGCCGGTACGGAAATGGTCGAGGCCGGTCTCACCGACGCCGCGCACCCGGTCCAGGGCGGCCAGCTTGTCGATCTCGGCAAGGGCTTCGTCGAGGGCCGCCTTCCCGCCCGGCTCCCGCGCCTCCTGGCGGGACCAGCCCTCCGGGTCGCCGTGGACGATGCGCGGCGCCTCGTTGGGGTGCAGGGCCACGGCCGCGTACACACCTGCGTGCGCGGCCGCGGTCTCGGCGGCCCAGCGCGAGCCCCGCACGTCACAGCCCACCTGGATCACGGTGGTGACGTTGACCGCCGCGGCCCTGGCCAGGCCCTCCTCGACGGTGGCGTCCTGCATGTCCAGATGGGTGTGCGAATCGGCGACCGGTACCCGCAGGGGTTCGGGCAGTGGCGGGGCTTCCGTACGGCTCATGCCACGATCGTACGAGGACCGTGGCGCCGCTCTCACTTGCGGTGGAAGGGGTGCAGCAGGTCGGAGAGGTGCCAGTGGTGCCCCGCGGCCGTCGGAGCGGCTGCGGATGCGGTGACCGCCTCGCGTGCGCGGGCGTCGCTGTCCTCGGTGTGCCCCGCGGTCTCGTACTGCGACTCGAGAAGCTGCTGGACGGTCGAGACCCGGCCGGACCGCATGATCCGGACCACATGGCCGTCGCAGTTCGTGCAGGTGGGCCTGGACAGGGGTGACGGGACCCGTTCCCCGTTCGCCTTGTAGATGACGAAGTCGTTATTGGAACCGTCGACGTGGTGCTCTATCTCGTAGGCCTGTTCCCAGCCGTATCCGCACCTCATGCAGGCGAAGGAATACGCCTCATGCACGGTGGTTGCTGCGGTCTCGCTCATGCCTGCTCCTCTTGTCCGCCGGACAAGCACTCCGGAGAATGCGTCCCTGATTCAGTGGACGCCTTTACCGGCGGGAGCGCACCATGCCCTGTCGAGTATTGGAGCGGTCTTGGCCTTCTCGTGGCAAAAGGGGCCAGATGCGCGGCTCTCGCTTTGCTTTTTACGATAGTCCTTTGCCGTCAGCAGAGCCGGTCCGCGATGCGTTCTTTGCCGCGACGACCGCATCGAAGACCTCGCGTTTGGGCAGCCCGGCGGCCGCGGCGACAGCGGCGATCGCCTCCTTGCGCCGCTCCCCCGCCTCCTCGCGCACCTGCACCCTGCGTACCAGCTCGGCGGCGTCCAGCTCCTCGGCCACGTCCGCCGCGCCCTCGACGACGACGGTGATCTCGCCGCGTACTCCTTCGGCCGCCCAGACCGCCAGTTCGGCCAGCGGGCCGCGCTTCACTTCCTCGTACGTCTTGGTCAGCTCCCGGCACACGGCGGCCCTGCGATCGCCGCCGAACACCTCGGCCATCGCGGCGAGGGTGTCGTCGAGCCGGTGCGGGGCCTCGAAGAAGACCATGGTGCGGCGCTCGTCGGCGACGTCGCGGAGCCGGCCGAGCCGTTCGCCCGCCTTGCGCGGCAGGAAGCCCTCGAAGCAGAACCGGTCGACGGGCAGCCCGGACAGGGCGAGCGCGGTGAGCACGGCGGACGGGCCGGGTACCGCGGTGACCTTGATGCCCTTCTCCACGGCTGCGGCGACGAGCCGGTAGCCGGGGTCGGAGACGGACGGCATCCCGGCGTCCGTGACGAGCAGGACCCGGGCGCCACCGGTCAGCGCCTCGACGAGTTCGGGCGTACGCGCCGACTCGTTGCCCTCGAAGTAGGAGACGACACGCCCCGTGGTGTGGATGCCGAGCGCCTGCGTCAGCCGGCGCAGCCGGCGGGTGTCCTCGGCGGCGACGACGTCCGCCGTCTCCAGTTCTGCGGCGAGGCGTGGCGGGGCGTCCGCCACGTCGCCGATGGGGGTCCCTGCGAGTACCAGCGTTCCAGTCGTTCCAGTCACATCAGCCATCCTCCCAGCACGGGCGACAGCAGTCGCACAGATGCGTTCCCTACGATGGCGCGGTGACGAGTACTGCGCCCGAAGCCCAGCAGGGTCAAGACGCCGGGGAACAGCACGGCGAAGAGCCGCCTTCCTGGCAGCAGCGGCTGCGCCGCTTCGGCCATTCGCCGCGGCCCGGTATCGGGCTGCGGGAACGGCTGATCCCGCCGTACAACCGGCCGGGACCACAGTTGTGGGCGGTGCTGGGGGTGTCGCCGCCGACCGCCGAGCGGTTGGTGCGGTGGTCGGCCTGGGGCGGGCCGCTGCTGGTGACGCTGGTTGCGGGGGTGCTGCGGTTCTGGCATCTGGGCAGCCCGAAGGCGGTGATATTCGACGAGACGTATTACGCCAAGGACTCCTGGGCGCTGATCAAGCAGGGGTACGAGGGGTCCTGGCCGAAGGACGTCGACAAGTCGATCCTGGCCGATCCTTCGCTGGTGACGGTGCCGACGGCGCCCGGCTATGTGGTGCATCCGCCGGTCGGCAAGTGGATCATCGGGTTCGGTGAACAGCTCTTCGGGTTCACGCCGTTCGGCTGGCGCTTCATGGTGGCGGTGCTCGGCACGCTGTCGGTGCTGATGCTGTGCCGGATCGGGCGGCGGCTGTTCCGCTCGACGTTCCTGGGGTGTCTGGCGGGCGCGCTGCTCGCCGTCGACGGGCTGCACTTCGTGATGAGCCGCACCGCACTGCTCGACCTGGTGCTGATGTTCTTCGTGGTGGCGGCGTTCGGCTGTCTGCTGATCGACCGGGACTGGGCGCGGCGCAGGCTCGCCGCGGCGCTGCCGGTCGACGCGCAGGGGGTGCTGCGCCCGGACGCGCGGATCGCCGAGACGCTGCGGCTGGGGTGGCGGCCCTGGCGGATCGCGGCGGGGCTCTCGCTGGGGCTGGCGTTCGGCACGAAGTGGAACGGCCTGTACATCCTGGTCGCGTTCGGTCTGATGACGGTGCTGTGGGACGTCGGCGCGCGCCGGACGGCGGGTGCCGTCCAGCCGTACCGGGCGGTGATCCGGCGGGATCTGGTGCCCGCGTTCGTCTCGACCGTGCCGGTCGCGATCCTGACGTACATCGCTTCGTGGACCGGCTGGATCATCAGGAACGATCCCGACCACCACGGCTACTACCGGGACTGGGCCACCACCGACGGCAGGGGCGGCAGCTGGACCTGGCTGCCGGACTGGCTGCGCAGCCTGTGGCACTACGAGTACCAGGTCTACGAGTTCCATGTGAACCTGACGTCCGGCCACACGTACCAGTCGAACCCCTGGAGCTGGATCGTCCTGGGCCGCCCCGTCTCGTACTTCTACGAGGAGCAGAACGGCTGCACGGCCTCGGAGACCGGCAAGTGCGCCCGTGAGGTGCTGGCCATCGGCACACCGCTGCTGTGGTGGGCCGGGTGCTTCGCCCTGGTGTACGTCCTGTGGCGGTGGCTCTTCCGGCGCGACTGGCGGGCGGGCGCGATCGCCTGCGGTGTGGCGGCGGGCTGGCTGCCGTGGTTCCTCTACCAGGAACGGACGATCTTCCTCTTCTACGCGGTCGTGTTCGTGCCGTTCCTCTGTCTCGCGGTGGCGATGATGATCGGTGCGATGATCGGGCCCGCGACGGGCACCGGGGCCAGGCGGGAACTGGGCCTGGCGACGGCCGATCCGTCCGGTGAACGGCGACGGACATTGGGGGCGGTCGCGGTCGGCGTACTCGCCCTGCTGATCATCTGGAATTTCATCTATTTCTGGCCGCTGTATACGGGCATGTCCATTCCGGAGAATTCCTGGCGCAACCGCATGTGGCTGGATACCTGGATTTGACCGGCCTCTTCCTACTGCTTCCGGTCGCGGTCCGATAACAACTGCCCCTGGAGTCACTACCGTCCCGTAAAGTGCCCACAAGCGCTCTCTTGAACATGTTCAAGAGAGCCTCCTGGGGAGGGGGACTGCACAGATGCGCAGCGGAGCGAAGGTCGCCGTGATCGGCGGAGTGTTCGTGCTGGTGGTCGGCGGCGTGGGGTACGGGGCGTACAACGTGCTCGACGGGCTCGGGGGCGGCGGGGGCGACGGAGCGGACGGCGGCCCCGCCTCCGCCGCGGTGAAGACGGGGCCGCCGAGCAAGGCGGAGATCAGCGAGACGTCGAAGAAGTTCCTCGAGGCCTGGGCGGCCGGCGAGGCGGCGGACGCGTCCCAGCTCACCAACAACGCGGCCGAGGCCGAACCGGCTCTGCGCGGATACGGCGCCGACGCCCACGTCACCAAGGCGGTGATCACTCCGGGCCCGGCGACCGGCACGACGGTGCCGTTCACGGTGAAGGCGACCGTGAGCTACGAGGGGAAGTCCAAGCCCTGGTCGTATTCCTCCGAACTGACCGTCGTGCGCGGCCTGACCACCGGCCGGGCGCTGGTCGACTGGAAGCCCTCGGTGATCCACCCTGATCTGGCGGACGGCGAGTCGCTGAAGACCGGCGAGGCCTCCGCCCCGTCGATCCAGGCGCTCGACCACAACGGCAGGGTGCTGACGAAGGAGAAGTACCCGTCGCTGGGGCCGATCCTGGACGCGCTGCGCGAGAAGTACGGCGAGAAGGTCGGCGGGACCGCAGGCATAGAGACCTGGATCGAGTCCACGGGCGAGGACACCCCGGACCAGACACTGCTGACGCTGTCCAAGGGGAAGCCCGGCAAGCTGCAGACCACGCTGGACGCGAATATCCAGGCGGCGGCCGAGAAGGCGGTCAAGCAGTACAGCCAGGCCTCGGTGGTCGCGGTCCGGCCGTCCACCGGCTCGATCCGCGCGGTCGCCAACAACCCTGCGACCGGTTTCAACGCGGCCATGCTCGGCAAGCAGGCACCCGGTTCCACGATGAAGATCGTGACCGCGTCGATGCTGATCGAGAAGGGCTTCGCCTCGGCGAACCGCCCCGTCGAATGCCCGAAGGAAGTGATGTACCAGGGCCGTACCTTCCACAATCTGGAGAACTTCTCTCTCCCGGACACCGACACGCTCACCACCAGCTTCGCCCGCTCCTGCAACACGGCCTTCATCAAGCTGATCGACGAGGTGGACGACGACGCCGCGCTCGCCAAGGAGGCCCGGGACGTCTTCGGGATCGGCCTCGACTGGAAGACCGGCACCGCGTCCTTCGACGGCAGCGTGCCCGAGGCCGGCGGCGGTGAGGCCGCCGCGCAGTACATCGGCCAGGGCACCATCCAGATGAACGCACTCAACATGGCGTCCATCACCGCCACCGCACGCAACGGCACGTTCCGGCAGCCGGTCCTCGTGCCGCAGGAGCTGGACGGCCGGCAGCTGGCCACCGCATCCCGTTCGCTGCCCGCGTCCGTCTCCCAGCAGGTGACGAACATGATGCGGCAGACCGCGAGCTGGGGCACCGGCAAGGCGGCGATGGCCTCGGTCGGCGGCGACAAGGGCGCCAAGACCGGTTCGGCGGAGGTCGACGGACAGGCCACGTCCAACAGCTGGTTCACCGGCTTCAGCAACGACCTCGCGGCCGCGGCTGTCGTCCAGTCCGGTGGCCACGGCGGCGACGCGGCGGGCCCGGTGGTGGCCCAGGTGCTGCGCGCGGGGCCGTGATGTGCTCCACCCGGGGTCCGGTGGCCGAAACAGAATCGCGTGCCCCGGTGGGCGGCCGCTAGCGTGCGGGGCATGAGTACTCCCGACGCGACGGCCCCCGTCACCGCAGCTCCTGAGGCCGCAGCTGCCGAAGCCCACCCCCGATTTGCCGAAGCCCTGCGCGAGCTGGGCCTCGATGTCGAGGTCCGCCGTTTCCCGGAGGCGACCCGTACGGCCGCCGAGGCCGCCGCCGCGATCGGCTGCGACCTCAGCGCCATCGTCAAGTCGCTGATCTTCGAGGCCGACGGGGCGCCCGTGCTGGTCCTGATGGACGGCTCCTCGCGGGTCGACGTGGAGCTCGTGCGACGGGAACTGGACGCCGGGAAGGTCAAGCGCGCCGGGGCCGACCTGGTCCGGGAGACCACGGGGTACGCGATCGGCGGGGTGCCGCCCTTCGGCCACCGTACGAAGACCCGGGTGCTGGCCGACCGCGGGCTGCTCGACCACGACGTGGTGTGGGCCGCGGCGGGCACCCCGCACACCGTCTTCCCGCTCGACCCCAAGACGGTCATCGGGCATGCCGGCGGCACCGTGGTGGACGTGCGCGAGCAGACGAAGTGACGCCGCTGGTCGTGGTCGCGGTCCTGGCCGCGGCGATCACGCACGCCAGTTGGAATGCGATCGCACACGCCATCAAGGACCAGCTGCTCTCCTTCACCCTGATCTCCGGGGGCGGGGCGCTGCTCGGCGCGGTCACCGCCTGCTTCGCACCGCTGCCGGCCGCGGAGGCGTGGCCGTATCTGATCGCCTCGGCGATCCTGCACGTCGCCTACATGGCGCTGCTGATGCGATCGTTCACGCTCGGAGACTTCGGCCAGATGTACCCGATCGCACGTGGCACCGCGCCCCTGGTGGTGACGGTGCTCGCGGCGGTCTTCGTCGGCGAGCGGCCGGACGGCTGGGCGACGGCGGGCGTGGCGGTCGCCTGCGCCGGGCTCGTCGGCGTCGCGCTCTGGGGCATCCGCGGCTCGCAGACCCGTCCGCACTGGCCGGCGATCACAGCGGCGCTGGCGACGGGGCTGGCGATCGCCGGTTACACGACCGTCGACGGGGTGGGGGTCCGGGCCTCCGGCACCCCGCTCGGCTACATCGCCTGGCTGATGATCCTGGAGGGGCTCGCCGTCCCGGCGTACACGCTCTGCCGCCGCCGCGGGCAACTGGCCGCCCAGCTGAGGCCGTTCGCGGCACGGGGGCTGCTGGGCGCGGCCCTGTCGGTGGCCGCGTACGGGCTGGTCCTGTGGGCGCAGACGAAGGCCCCGCTGGCCCCGATCGCCGCCCTGCGTGAGTCGTCGATCATCGTGGGCGCGGCGATAGGGACGGTGTTCTTCAAGGAGCGGTTCGGCGCACCGCGCATCGCGGCGGCCGGGCTGATGGTCATCGGGATCGGGCTGATGCTGCACACGAGTTGAGCGCGCCGGCGCCGGGCACGCGGCGCCGGTCCCGGGCGGCAGCACACGTGCCCTGAACGGACGTGACACCCGAGGATCACCTGTCACGTCCGTGCGCGAGAGGCATGCCGCCCGGCGGCGGCCACCCGGCTCAGTCCTCCGCGATCGCCCTCCGGAAGCCTGTGTTCACGGCGAGCAGGCCGCCGTCCACCCGCAGCGTCGTCCCCGTGATCCAGGCCGCGTCACGGGAGGCGAGGAAGGCGACCGCGGCCGCGATGTCATCCGGTTCGCCGACCCGGCCCAGCGGGTAGACCGCGCTCACCCGGTCCAGCTCGAGGTCACGTCCCGCCCAGGCGTCCGTTCGGATCGTGCCGGGCGCCACCAGGTTGACCCGGACCCCGCGCGGACCGGCGTGGCCGGCGAGCGTACGGGTCAGACTGCCCAGTCCGGCCTTGGCGGCGCTGTAGGCGTGGTTGCCGAAGTCCTGCTCGCCGTTGACCGAGCCGATGTTGACGATCGCGCCCCTCCCCGACGCCACCAGATGCGGCAGAGCGGCGCGCGAGCAGCGGTACGGACCGGTGAGCGTGGCGTCCAGATCGCCCTGCCAGACGTCGTCGGGCTCGTCCTCGAAGAGCGGGGTGTCGGGGGTGCAGCGGTACGCGTTGTTGACCAGCACGTCGAGCGCGCCGAACGCCTCGACCGCACGGGCCACCGCAGCCTCGACCGCCGCCCGGTCGCCCACGTCGCAGGGCAGCGCCTCGGCGGTGGCCCCCGTCTTCCGTATCGCCGCCGCCGTGTGCTCGGCGCGGTCACCGTCCAGATCGGTCACCAGGACGCGCGCGCCCTCGCCGGCCAGCCGACGGGCCGTGGCTGCGCCGATGCCCTGTCCCGCGCCCGTGATGAGTACGCCGTATCCGTCGAACCTGGAATCACCGGTAGGAGTCATAGCGCCGACCGTACTGCTCTGACCAGGGCCTGGGCACGGGGATCGGCGGTGACTCCCTTCTGCAGACCGTTCGTCACATAGCCGAGCGCCATGCCCGATTCGGGATCGGCGAAGCCGAGCGAGCCGCCGCGGCCCGGGTGGCCGAAGGAGCCGGGGGCGAGGAGCGGGGCGGCCGGGCCGTGCAGCATGTATCCGAGGCCGAAGCGGGTGTTCACGACGAGCACCCGGTCCGGGCCCGCGGACTCCTCGGTGCGGGCCAGGGTGAGTGTGGCCGGGGCGAACAGCCGGTGGCCGTCGACCGGGCCGATCATCGCGGCGTAGCAGCGGGCCAGGGCGCGGGCGGTCGCGATGCCGTTGGAGGCGGGGAGTTCGGCCACCCGGTAGGCGGGGTCGTTCTCGTCGGGCAGCGGGTCGATCGCGCCGAACGCGCGACGGGTCAGCGACTCCGGATCGCGGTAGGCCTCCGTGACCGACCGCTTGGGGCGCAGCCGCAGGGCGCCGCCGTTGTCCTGGAGGGCGGGTGCCTCGACCGGTCCGATCCGGCCCACCCGGTGCGCCTCTTCCGCCGGCAGCCCGAACCAGAAGTCCAGGCCGAGTGGGCGGGCGATCTCCTCGGCGACCCAGCGGCCCACGGTGCGCCCGGTGACCCTGCGCACCAGCTCGCCGACGAGCCAGCTGTACGTCTGCGCGTGGTAGCCGTGCGCGGTGCCCGGTTCCCACTGCGGGCACTGCGCGGCGACGGCCCGCGGCCCGGAGATCCCGTCGGCGGCCTCCTGCGGCGTCAGCGGCCGGTCGAGGGCGGGGACCCCGGCCCGGTGGGCGAGGAGATGGCGTACGAGGACGCGTTCCTTGCCGGCCGTCTTGAACTCGGGCCAGTACGTGCCGACCGGTGCGTCCAGGTCCACCTGGCCGCGCTGGTGCAGCAGCAGCGGTACGGCGGCGGCTATGCCCTTGCCCGCCGAGCGGACGATCTGCACGGTGTCGACGGCCCATGGCTCCGCGCCGTCGACGTCCCTCGTTCCGGCCCAGAGATCGACGACCTTGCGCCCGTCCCGGTAGACGGCGACCGCGGCCCCCCGCTCGCCACGGTGCTCGAAGTTACGGATGAAGGCGTCCCTGACCGGTTCGAATCCGGCCGCCACCGTGCCCCGTACGTCCACGCCTGCTCCTGCACTCCCGCTCATCCCCCCATGGTGCATGGCGCCGCAGGTGAGCTGTACCGCGGGTGACGTTCAGCTCAGCACGATCGAGACGTCGATGTTTCCCCGGGTGGCGTTGGAGTACGGGCAGACCTGGTGCGCGCTGTCCACCAGCCGGGCGGCCAGCTCCTGGTCGACGAGGGGCAGCGACACATTGAGGGCGACGGCGAGTCCGTAACCGTGCGCCCGGTTGGGGCCGATACCGACCTTGGCGGCGACCGTCGAACCGCTGAGGTCGTATCCGGCCCGTCGGCCCACCAGCACCAGCGCGTTGTGGAAGCAGGCGCTGTAACCGGCGGCGAACAGCTGCTCGGGGTTGGTCCCGTTGCCGTCGCCACCGAGCGCGGGCGGCATCGCCAGCCGCACATCGACCTGGCCGTCCTGGCTGGTGACATAGCCGTCACGACCACCGTGGGCGGTTGCCTCCGCCACGTACATGATCTTCGTCGGCCTGGCGTCCTCGGTCATGCAGCACCCCCGCGATAAAGACGTGTGTGCAAGAACGTTGCCCACAACACATCCGAGCGGACCGCACGCTACCAGCGGGTAGCAAGGTCGGCCGGGGTGGGGTCAGCGGGTGCGGTCCGCCAGTGTGCCGACGCGCGCGGCGAGGGCGTGCAGCTCCGCCCGCAGCCGCGCCATCCCGCCCGCCCCGAGCCCCGCCCCCCGTCGGCAGCGGCGGTCGCGGCCCGCTGCGCCGCGTACACCGCGAAGCAGAGCTGTTCGTCGAGCAGCAGCGAGGCTGCGGGAAGGCTGGTGTCGCCGTCGGTCACGCCCCCATTGCCACAGAGCGCGGGTCGAACCCGAAGGGCAGCTCCAGACGGTGGGCGCGCATCAACTCCTCGTCGCAGAGCAGGTCATGCGTACGGTCGTCGGCGGCGATGACACCGTCGCTGAGGATGACGGCGCGCGGGCAGAGCTCCAGGGCGTACGGCAGGTCATGCGTGACCATCAGCACGGTGACGTCCAACGACCGCAAAATGTCGGCGAGCTCACGCCTCGAAGCGGGGTCCAGGTTGGACGACGGCTCGTCCAGGACGAGGATCTCCGGCCGCATCGCGAGCACGGTGGCCACGGCGACGCGGCGGCGCTGACCGAAGGAGAGGTGATGCGGGGGCCGGTCCGCGTACCCCTCCATGCCGACCTGCTTCAGAGCCTCGACGACCCGCTCCTCCAGCTCGGCGCCGCGCAGCCCGGAGGCGGCGGGTCCGAAGGCGACGTCCTCCCGGACAGTAGGCATGAAGAGCTGGTCGTCGGGGTCCTGGAAGACGATGCCGACGCGGCGGCGGATCTCGGCGAGGTTGCGCTTCTCCACCGGGAGACCGGCGACCCGGACGGTTCCGGCGCCCGCGTCGAGGATGCCGTTGAGGTGGAGGACGAGGGTGGTCTTGCCGGCGCCGTTCGGGCCGAGCAGGGCGACGCGCTCGCCGCGGGCGACGGTCAGGTCGACACCGAAGAGCGCCTGGTGACCGTCGGGGTAGGCGTAGGCGAGGCCGCTGACCTCGAGGGAGGCGGGGGGTGTCGGTGACATGCTCATAGGGTCCATCCCAGCAGACAGATGACAAGGGCGAGGACGGGGAGCACCGAGGCGTACGCCCACTGGGCACGGGACGCCGTCACTTCGTCGATGACCGGCATCGAGCCGGTGTAGCCGCGACTGACCATGGCGAGATGGACCCGTTCGCCGCGTTCGTAGGAGCGGATGAAGAGGGCGCCCGCCGATATCGCGAGAACCCCCCACTGCCGCATACCGCGCGCCTCGAAGCCCCGGGAGCGGCGGGCGATCGACATCCGCCGCATCTCGTCGGTGACCACATCCCCGTACCGGATCATGAACGAGGCGATCTGCACGAGGAGCGGCGGCAGCTTGAGCCGCTGGAGGCCGAGCAGCAGGGAGCGCAGCTCGGTGGTGGAGGCCAGCAGCACCGAGGCGGCGACGCCCAGGGTGCCCTTGGCCAGCACGTTCCAGGCGCCCCAGAGACCGGGGACGCTGACCGGGACACCGAGGAGTTCGGTCTGCTCGCCCGGCACCACGAACGGCATCAGCAGCGCGAACGCGACGAACGGCACCTCGATGAGCAGCCGCTTGAGGAGGAACCCGGCCGGGATCCGGGCGAGCACGGCGACCGCGGCGATCAGCGCCGCATACAGCGCGAACGCCCAGACCGCCTCGCGCGGCGTCGAGACGACGACCACCACGAAGCAGAAGACGGCGGCCAGCTTGCAGTGCGGTGGCAGATCATGGACCGGCGAGTGCCCGTGCCGGTAGAGCTTGTGGGCGTGCCCGGCGCCCATCAGACGGTTTCCTCGGTGCGCGCGCCGAGTGCGTCCGGCGTACGGCGGCGGCGCACGGCCCAGAAGACCCCGCTGCCGGCCACGACCGTGGCGCCGACCCCGATCACTCCGGCGAGGCCGCCGGAGATACGGGCGTCGGAGATGTCCCGGACGCCGTAGTCGGCGAGCGGGGAGTCCTTGGACGCATGCGGCTCGGCCTTCTCGTCGATGCCCTGGTCGGCGGCGACCTTCTCCAGGCCGTCCGGGCTGGCGGAGGCGTAGAACGAGACGAAGCCGGCAAGGACGAGGGCGGCGACCAGACCGGTGGCCCAGACCTTGCGCGTCGACCGGCCGGCGACGGGGGCGGTCTCGCGCGCCGGCGCGTCGACGAGTTCGCCGCCGACCCGGAGCTTGAGCGGTGCGGTCAGTCCCCGGGCGCCGTGCACCAGGTCGGGTCGGACGGCGATGACGGCGCCGACGGTCAGCGCGGTGATCAGGGCCTCACCGATCCCGATCAGGACGTGTACGCCGACCATGGCGGTGAAGACCTTGCCGATCGCGATGTCGGTGGTGCCGCCGATCCAGTAGATCAGCGTGAAGACGACCGCCGCGGCCGGTACGGACACCAGCGCGGCGACGAACGACGCGGCCGTCATGGAGCGGCGGGTCCGCGGCAGCACGCCGACCAGGCCGCGGAAGAGGGCGTACGCGACGACGGTGGTCGTGATGCCCATGTCGAGGACGTTGACGCCCAGCGCGGTGAGCCCGCCGTCCGCGAAGAGAATGCCCTGCATGAGCAGAACGACGGATATGCAGAGCACCCCGGTATAGGGACCGACCAGGATCGCGGCCAGCGCCCCGCCGAGGAGATGGCCGCTGGTACCTGCGGCGACCGGGAAGTTCAGCATCTGCACGGCAAAGATGAAGGCGGCGACAAGGCCCGCGAGCGGCGCGGTGCGCTCATCGAGCTCGCGACGGGCGCCCCGCAGACTGACCGCGACGGCACCCGCGGCGACGACACCGGCGGCGGCGGAGACGGGTGCGTTGATGAATCCGTCGGGTACATGCATGAAGGAGGCTCCGCTTCCTGCGTTGCTGCGCGGGGTCATGAACCTCTCGATGATAGAGCCTTGTTGCGAACCATTCGCAAGAGCGCATACCTCACAGCTGTGCGCCCCTGCCGCCCCCTCGCCGCGCCAACCGGTCAAAATATGGGACATTAGATGGCAAGAGTGAACAAATAGGAGGAGTCGGCCATGTCCCCCGTGATCGAAGAGCACACCGAAGCCCGGCTCATCACCGAGGCCACCGACACCTTCACAGTCCCCGTCGACCTGCGGTACGACGCCGGCTCCGACCCGCGAACCGTCCATGTCGCCTTCCCCGGCGGCACCGACTGGGCCTTCGGCCGCGATCTGCTGGAGGGCGGGATGCGCTCCCCGGCCAGGAGCGGCGCCATCCGGATCTGGCCGTTGGGCCGGGCGCAGCTGGTCGTGGAGAAGCACTCGGCGGACGGCGTCGAGGTGGTCCAGTTCGACAACGCGTCGATGATCCGCTTCCTGCACCGCATCAGCGAGGAGACCAGCCCCGAGGCCGCGCAGGCGGTGACGGCCCGGGCGTGACGGCATGGATGAGCCCCCGTGCCGCTCGCACGGGGGCTCATCGTCGCCCCGGTCCCCCGTCCCCACAGGTAACCGGCGCAGTCCGGGGCCGCGCTCCGGTCAGACGCGGGCCCCGGGGCTCTCAGGGGGATTGCCCCCGGTGATCAGACCCGGGTCAGCTCGCGCTCACCCTGGGCGTCACCGTGACCCACGCCGCCGGACGGCGTCTCGCCGAGCTGCTTGCGCAGCCCCTCACCCTCCACGTCGACGTTGGGCAGCAGCCGGTCCAGCCAGCGCGGCAGCCACCAGGCGCGCTTGCCGAGCAGGGCGAGGACCGCGGGCACGATCGCCATCCGGACCACGAAGGCGTCGAAGAAGACCGCGATGGCGAGTGAGAAGCCGATCATCTTGATCATCGACTCGCTGGAGCCGATGAACCCGGCGAAGACCGCCATCATGATCACCGCTGCGGCGGTGACCACGCGGGCGCCGTGCCGGAAACCGGTGACGATCGCCTGCGGGGGCTTCTCCCCGTGGACGTACGCCTCCCGCATCCGGGTGACGAGGAAGACCTCGTAGTCCATGGCGAGGCCGAAGACCACACCCACCATGAAGATCGGCATCATGGACATGATCGGGCCGGTCTGTTCGACGCCGAAGAGCGAGCCGAGCCAGCCCCACTGGAAGACCGCGACGACCGCGCCCAGGGCCGCGACGACCGAGAGCAGGAAGCCGAGGGCCGCCTTCAGCGGCACCAGCACCGACCGGAAGACCACCATCAGGAGCAGGAACGCCAGGCCGACGACGAGCGCCAGATACGGCAGCAGCGCGTCGTTCATCTTCTGCGAGAAGTCGATGTTCATCGCCGTGGAGCCGGTGACCAGGACCTCGGCGCCGGTGTCGGACTTGATGTCCGTGCCCGCGTCACGGATCGCGTGGACCACGTTCTCCGTTTCGGCCGAGCTCGGCCGGTCCTGGGGGACGACGGTGATCATCGCGGTGTCGCCGGCCTTGTTGAAGGTGGCCGGGGAGACGGCGACGACGTGCGGGATGCCGGAGATGTCGTCGGTGACCCGGTTGACCGCGGTCTTGCCGTCCGAGCTGTTCGCCGTGTCCACGACGACCATCAGCGGACCGTTGAAGCCGGGGCCGAAGCCGTCGGAGAGCAGGTCGTAGGCGCGGCGCTGGGTGGTGCTGGTGGGCTGGGAGCCGTCGTCGGGCAGGCCCATCTCCAGCGAGGCGGCCGGCACGGCGATGGTCCCGAGGCCGATGACTCCGACCAGCAGCACCCACACCGGCTTGCGCAGCACGAACCGCGCCCACCGGGTGCCCATGTTCGGCTTCGGCTCCGTCTTGATCTCCGTCTCGGCGGCCTTGCGTGCCTTGCGTCCCATCACCCGCTTGCCCGCGAAGCCCATCATCGCCGGAACGAGGGTCAGCGCGATCAGGACGGCGATGGCGACCGTGCCGGCCGCGGCGAAGCCCATCTTCGACAGCATCGGGATGTTGACGACGGCCAGGCCGACCAGGGCGATGACGACGGTGAGACCGGCGAAGACGACCGCGGAACCGGCCGTGCCGACCGCCCGCCCCGCCGCTTCGTCGCGCTCGCGGCCCTCGGCCAGCTCGGCGCGGTAGCGGGAGACGATGAAGAGCGCGTAGTCGATGCCGACCGCGAGGCCGATCATCATCGCGAGGGTGGAAGTGGTGGAACCCAGGTCGAGCACGTTCGCCAGCGCCGTGATCGTCGAGACGCCGATGCCGACGCCGATGAGCGCGGTCAGCAGCGGCAGCCCGGCCGCGATCAGCGACCCGAAGGTGATGACCAGCACGACCGCCGCGATCGCCACACCGATGATCTCGGTGGCGCCGGTCTCCGGCATCACCTGGAGCGCGTCACCGCCGATCTCCACGGTGAGCCCGCTCTGCTGCGCCGCCTTGCCTGCGTCCTGCAGGTCGTCCCGTGTCGCGTCGGTCAGCTCCATCGAGCTGACCTTGTAGGAGACGGAGACGTACGCGGTGGAACCGTCCTTGCTGACGGCCTTGCCCGTGTACGGGTCGGTCACCGAGGCGATCTGGTCCGAGCCGGACTTCAGCTCGTCCGCGACCTTGCGCACCTCGGCCTTGTTGGCCGGGTCCGTCATCTTCTCGCCGTCGGGTGCCTTGAAGACGACCCGCGCGGTCGCGCCGTCGGCGCTGGCGGCGGGGAAGCGCTGTTCCAGCAGGTCGAAGGCCTTCTGCGCCTCCGTACCCGGAATGGAGAAGGAGCTGGAGGTGGCAGTGGACGCGGAGGCCGCGCCGAATCCGGCGAGCGCCAGCAGCGCCACCCAGACGAGGGCGACATAGCGGCGGCGCCGGAAGGCGAACCGTCCGAGTTTGTAGAGGAATGTGGCCACGGGGGCGTACTCCCGGTCAGGTCGTGTGAGTGGAAAAGGGCGTGAGGAACCAGCCCGACGACGAGAGCGGCGTGTCAGGTGGGGCTTGGGGAGAGGGCCGTACGGAGGGGACGGGGTCAGACGCCGAGAGCGGGGAGGATCACGGAGTCGACATAGTCGATGAGAAACGCCCGGTCGACGGCGCGGTCCTCGACCAGCTGCCGAGCGGCGAAAGCACCGATCAGCATGTGCGGTACATACTTCAGCGCCGGGTTGTCCGGACGCAGCTCACCCCGGTCCACCGCTCGGCGGAGCAGCGTGTCGAGGCCGGTCATCTCCGGCTCGATGAGCAGCTCGCGCAGGGCCTGGTGGAGATCGGGATTCTCGTGAACGGCATGCATCAGGCCCCGCATCAGCGCGGAGTCCTTCTCCATCTGGCAGTCGTCGGCACGGCCGAGCGCGGCGTGGAAGTCACCGCGGAGCGAGCCGGTGTCGATCTCGGCAAGGCCGCCCGGCTTGTTGTGCCGCAGCGCCTTGACGGCCAGCTCCGCCTTGCTCCCCCACTGGCGGTAGAGGGTGGCCTTGCTGGAACGGGTGCGGGCGGCGACGGCATCCATGGTCAGGGCGTCGTAGCCGACCTCGCGCAACAGGTCGAGCACCGCGGCGTACATCTCGCTCTCGCGCTCGGGCGTGAGCCTGGTGCGTGCCATGGTGCGACCTCCTGTTCTCCCGGTCGTACGTCAGTCGCTCGTGCATCAACCAACCGAACGAAACTGTTTCGTACACATCGACGGTACCTCGTCGACTCAGCGAAACTAAATCGTTTCGCTTGTGTGCTGCACCACAACTTGCCGCGCCACGAGTTGCCGGGGCCCTCTCGCGCGGAAAGCATTGGGGGGTGAGTGACGACGTCGCGTATCTCCGTTTCCCGCACCTCCACGAGGACCTGCTCTGCTTCGCGGCCGAGGACGACCTCTGGGTCGCTCCCCTCGTCCCGGAGGGGAACCGGCCCGGACGGGCGTGGCGGGTGACCGTCGACCGGACCCGGGTCAGCCACCCGCGCTTCTCCCCCGACGGGACCCGTATCGCCTACACGACCTGGCGCAGCCTCGACCCCGAGATCCATCTCGCCCCGGTCGAGGGTGGGCCGGCCCGCCGGCTCACCTACTGGGGGGCCACCGACGCCCGGGTCCGCGGCTGGACGCCCGATCCGGGCGAGCAGTCCCACATCCTCGCCGTGTCCTCGCACGCCCAGCCGTTCTCGTACTTCTCCTGGGCCTACAGCGTCCCCACGGACGGCTCCCCCGGCGGGAAGCTCCCCTGGGGCCCGGTCGCCGACATCGCGGTCGCGGAGATCGACGGCGAGCGGCGCACGCTGCTGCTCACCGGCACGCCGCCGCACGAGCCAGCCGCCTGGAAGCGGTACCGGGGCGGGGCGATGGGTCGGCTGTGGCTGCACGGCGTGCGGCTGCTGCCCGATCTCGACGGCCATCTGGACGCACCGATGTTCGTCGGCGGGCGAATCGCGTTCCTCTCCGACCACGAGGGCGTCGGCAACCTCTACTCCTGTCTGCACGACGGCAGCGATCTCCGCCGCCACACCGACCACGACGCGTTCTACGCCCGGCACGCGTCCAGCGACGGGCGCCGGGTCGTCTACCAGTGCGCGGGCGAGGTGTGGCTGGTCGACGACCTGTCGCCGGACGCGGTGCCGCGGAAGCTGGAGGTCCGGCTCGGCGGGCCGCGGGCCGGGCGGCGTACGTACCAGGTGCCGGCCGCCAGCCATGTCGACTCGCTGTCCGTGGACGAGACGGGCCGGGCGAGCGCCGTCGCGGTACGCGGCAGTCTGTACTGGCTCACCCACCGCGACGGGCCGGCCCGCACGATCACCGACACACCGGGGGTCCGGGTCCGGTTGCCCGAGATGCTCGGCAGCATGGGCCAGGTCGCGTACGTCACGGACGCGGACGGTGTGGACGCGATCGAGATCGCCTACCTGCCTCGCGCCAGTGGACCCCGGGAGCCGCGCCGGCTGGCCTCCGGACAGATCGGCCGGGTCCAGGAGTTGACCTCCGACCCGGACGGCGAACGGCTCGCGATCGCGACGAACGACGGCCGCCTGCTGCTCCTGGAGACCACCGAGGAGTCCACCGGCGAACCGACCGAACTGATCCGCTCCGTCAACGGCCCCGTCCGCGATCTGGCCTTCTCGCCGGACGGCGCCTGGCTGACCTGGTCCCACCCCGGTATCGGCCGCTCGCTGCGGCAGATCAAACTGGCCCGGATCATGGGGCCCGGCGCGCCGGTGATCGTCGATGTCACCAACGGCCGCTTCGAGGACGAGAACCCGGTGTTCACGGGCGACGGCCGGTACCTCGCGTTCCTCTCCTGGCGCGGCTTCGACCCGGTGTACGACGTCCACACCGGCGACCTCTCCTTCCCGCTCGGCTGCCGCCCGTACCTGGTGCCGCTCTCCTCGGCCACCCCGTCCCCGTTCGCTCTCTCACCGGAAGGGCGTCCGGCGGCGGGCGGCCTCGACCCGGTCGACGCTCCGGAAGCGACTCCGGTCGAAGGGGCCACGGTCACGGTCGAGTTCGAGGGGCTGGAGAACCGGGTGACACCGTTCCCGGTCACCGCGTCGAAGTACTCGGCGCTCCATCCGGTCAGCGGCGGCGGGCTCGTCTGGCTGCGCTGGCCTATCTCCGGCGCGCTCGGCGAGACGTTCGTCAACCCGGCCGACACCTCGGGTCGCCCCACCCTCGAACACTTCAACATCACCAAGGCCAGGAAGACCGAACTCGTCGGCCATCTCGACTGGTTCGCCGTCAGCGGCGACGCGACACGGCTCGTCGTCATGGACGACGGCGAACTGCGGGCCGTACCGGCCACCGAGGCCGGAGACAGCGACTCCACGGTCTACCTCGACCTGCGACGGATCCTGCACGACGTCGACCCGCCGGCGGAATGGCGGCAGGCGTACGGGGAGGCGGGCCGCATCATCCGCGCCTACTTCTGGGAGCCGGACATGTGCGGCATCGACTGGGAGGGCGTGCTCGACCAGTACCGGCCGCTGGTCGAGCGGGTGGCGACGCCCGACGAGTTCGCCGACCTGCTGCGCGAGGTGCTCGGCGAACTGGGCACCTCGCACGCGTACGTGGCACCCGCCCGCCGCAACGAGGGCCCGCCGCACTACCAGCGGCCGATCGGACTGCTCGGCGCGAACCTGGTGTGCCGGGACGGAGCCTGGGTGGTCCGGCGGATCCTGCCCGGCGACTCCTCGGACTCCAAGGCCCGTTCACCGCTCGCCGGCACCGGCATCCGGGAGGGCGCGATCCTCACCCATGTCGACGGTCGCCCGGTGGACCCCGTCGCGGGCCCCTACCCCCTCCTCTCCGCGGCGGGCGGCACCACGGTCGAACTCACCTTTCAGCCCGGCGAGGGCCCGGCGCGCCGCGTCGCGATCGTGCCCCTGATCGACGAGCGGCCGCTGCGCTACCAGGACTGGGTGGCCAAACGCCGCGAAGTCGTACGCGAACTGAGCGGCGGCAAGTGCGGCTACCTGCACATCCCCGACATGGGCGGCTCGGGCTGGGCCCAGTTCAACCGGGACCTCCGTCTGGAGGTCTCCCGCCCCGCCCTGATCGTCGACGTACGCGGCAACGCGGGCGGTCACATCAGCGAGCTGGTGGTCGAGAAACTGACCCGCACGATCCTCGGCTGGGACCTGACCCGCAACGCCCAGCCGGTCTCGTACGCCTCCAACGCCCCCCGGGGCCCGGTGGTGGCCCTCGCCGACGAGGCGACATCCTCCGACGGCGACATGATCACCGCCGCGTTCCGGCTGCTGGAGCTGGGCCCGGTCGTGGGTCAGCGGACGTGGGGCGGCGTGGTCGGCATGACCGGCCGGCACCGGCTGATCGACGGCACGGTGATCACGGTGCCGATGAATGCGGCCTGGTTCGACGAGTACGGCTGGTCGGTGGAGAACCGGGGCGTGGAACCGGACCTGGAGGCCCTGCGCACCCCACTGGACTGGGCGGAGGGCCGCCACGCGGTGCTGGACGACGCGGTGCACGTGGCGCTGGACCTCCTCAAGACCCAGCCGGCCGCCACCCCGCCCACGTACGAAACCGTCCCGGACCGGGTACGCCCGCCCCTGCCACCGAGGTGACGCGGCGCGGGAACCCGACTCCACGATTTGCCCTCAACCGCCGGACGGGCTGATTGCCCGCGCCGTCTTTGAGGGCGGTCGGCGGGCGATGTGAGCCCACGACGACGGCAGTTCGCAAACTCCGTCCGATGACGGCAGCTCGTGACCGTCGTCCAGCGACGGCAATGCAATGTGTGAACCCACCCGGCGACCGCAGCTTGTGAACCCGTCCGGCGACGGCAATGTGAGCCCGTCCGGCGATTGAGGACAAAGGAGGGCCGGGGGCTCGCCACCGGGTGGGGAAGGAAACCCCGCGCACGCGAAAGGCGCGCCCGGTCTCCCGGGCGCGCCCCTCATCCGCGCGAAGCCTCAAACCACGCCTCCGCGCAGGTCACCAACGATCAAGTCAAGACTCGTCGTCGACCCGGTCGTGCGTGCCCCGCGCCGCGTTCCGCGACGTGTTCTGGGCCCTGTCACGCCCGCGCTCCGACGCCTCGGACGACGACCGCTGCCGCGCGTCGCCCTTCTTGTCGCCGACATTCTTCTTCGCCTGGTCGGCGAGCTCCTGCGCCTTGTCCTTGAACTGGTCTGAGATACCCATGCTGTTCACTCCTAGTGGGGTGCTTGGGGGTGGCCCCGTAGGGGCCTCGACCAGACTTACACGGCAGGACATCCCACGCATTTCGATCAGTCACGCTGAGTGCCCGCATCCCGCGCACCCCCCGCTCCTCCCACGCCCCGCGCACTCTCGTCCGCCACACCCCCGGCCCCCACGAGCCCCTTGCTCACGCCCTCAAGCCGCGGTCCGAACCGTTTCATCTCCCGCTGCCCGACAACTCCGATGACCGCCGGCAGGTAGCCCCGTACCGACTGCATGCCCCGCAGCCACCACTGCGCGTACACATGCGCGGAACGCCGCTCGATGCCGGCCACGATCCGGTCGATCGCCGGGCCCAGCGGATACGTACGGTTCGCCGGCCACGGCAGCCGCTGCCGCAACTCCCGCATGACGTCGTCCTCGTCGGCGCCCCGCACCATGTCGGTGTCCGTCCAGGACAGATAGCCGACGCCGACCTTCACCCCCCGGTGGCCGACCTCCGCCCGCAGGCTGTGGGCGAACGCCTCCACGCCCGACTTCGACGCGCAGTACGCGGTCATCATCGGCGCCGGAGTGATCGCGGCGAGCGACGCTATCTGCAGGAAGTATCCGCGGCTCTCCATCAGTACGGGCAGGAACGCCCGCCCCGTCACCGCGCCACCGATCAGATTGACCTCGATGACCCGCCGCCACGAATCCGGGTCGGAGTCGACGAACGGCCCGCCCGAGGCGACTCCCGCATTGGCGACGACGACATCGACCTTGCCGAACCGCTCCTTCACCTCCTGCGCGACCTGCGCCATCGCCACATGGTCGGTGACGTCCGCGTACCAGTGGTCGCTCTCCGAGTGCAGCCGCTCGGAGACCTTCTTCAGCTCGTCCGGCTCCAGGCCGACCAGCGCCAGCTTCGCACCGCGCGCCGAGAGCTTGCGGGCCAGCAGTTCGCCCACGCCGCGCGCCGCGCCGGTGACGACCACGACCTGCCCTTCGAGACTGCGCCTGCCGCTCATACGACCTCCTCCTCAACACTGCCACCGACCGTGCCGGTGACAGGGGTGACATACCCGGCGACCAGTTCCCGGATTTTCGCGGTGACCACCTCCGGCGCCTCCACCGGTGTCATGTGGCCCATGCCCGCCAGCTCGGTCAGCCCCAGGCAGTCGGGCAGCGCGGCCACGAGGGCACGGGCATGGACGGGCGGCGTCAGCCGGTCCTCCGTGCCGGCGATCACCGCCGTGGGCACCCGCAACTCCCGTACCCCCGCGTCGAGATCGAGTTCCGCGAGCACATGCCCCCAGGCGACCCGCGACGCCCGCGGACAGGCATGCACGATCCTGGCACAGGACTCGACCCGCTCCGGCGCCGAACCGGCGCCCATCGTCGCGTACTTGAGAATCCGCTTCGAGACGGTTGTGACCGGCCCGAGCGGGGCTCGCGCCCCGAGGATCGCGCGGGTCATCCGGGTCCGGGCGGCGCCGGCCCGCATCGGCACGACGAGCGACTCGGCGATCAGCCGCGAACTGCCGGTGCTGCACAGCAGCACGGCTGCCGCGTGCTCACGCAGCCCGGCCCGCCGCGAGGCGGCCATCAGCGTCATGCCGCCCATGGAGTGCCCGGCGAGCACCGCCTGCTCGCCGGGGGCGAGAGCGGCGGCCAGCACCGCTTCGAGGTCGTCGGCGAGCGCGTCGGTGCTGTATCCCTCGGGGCCGACCGCGGGCGTACGTCCGTGTCCGCGCTGGTCGTAGGCGACGACCCGGTGGTCCACCGCCAGGTCCCGGATCTGCGCGGCCCAGAAGTGGGTGTTGCAGGTCCAGCCGTGCGCCAGCACCACCGCGGGGGCGCCGTCCGGCCCGTGCACCTCGACGTGGATGCGGGAGCCGTCGGCGGAGACGGCGGTCAGTTCGCGCGCGGGCACCGGCGGCGCGTCCTCGCGTCGCAGCAGCCGGCTCATCGCGCGACCTCCTCGGCAACGGCCTTGCCGGCGACGGACTTCCGGGCGACGACGGTCTCGGCGGCATCAGCCTTCCGGGGCCGGATGACCTCGTACTCCCCGAGGTCCACCGTCCGTGTCGCCCGGCGGAACTCACCTGTCGTCCCCGGCCAGACCGTGGTGTTGCGCCCGTTGGCGTCCAGGTACCAGCTGGTGCAGCCACCGGTGTTCCAGACGGTCCGCTTCATCCGCTCCTGGACCCGCCGGTTCCACGCCCCGACCGCCGACCTCCGCGCACCGAGCGCGGCCCGTCCGCCGAGGACGTTCAGCTGGCGCAGATAGTCCGCCATGTAGTTCAGCTGGGACTCGATCATCAGGATCATGGAGGAGTTCCCCAGCCCCGTGTTGGGGCCGATGACCGTCATCCAGTTGGGGAAGCCCGCAGCGGTGGCGCCCCGCAGCGACTGCATGCCGTCCTTCCAGGACTCGGCGAGCGTGATGCCCTCCGCGCCGACGACCCGGTCGGCGATCGGCATGTCCGTCACATGGAAGCCGGTGCCGAAGATGATCACGTCGACCTCGGTCTCCGTACCGTCGGCGGCGACGACGGTGGAGCCGCGCACCTCCGTCAGCCCGGAGGCGACCACATCCACATTGGGCTGGGCGAGAGCCGGGTAGTAGGCGCTGGAGAGCAGGATCCGCTTGCAGCCGATGCGGTACGAGGGGGTCAGCTTGGCCCGCAGCGCCGGATCCTTGATGGCCCGGGCGATGTTGGACTTGGCTATCCTCTCGACGAGACCGAGCTCGTTCGGGTGCTTGGTGAAGGCGCTGACCTGCAACTCCCTTATGCCCCAGAGCAGTCCGCGGCGCGCGGCGCCGGTGAACGGCAGCGTGCGGTGCAGCCACCGCTCGGCACCGCTGATGCTGCGGTCCATGCGTGGCATGACCCACGGCGGGGTGCGCTGGAACAGGGTCAGCTTCCCGGCCTTCGGCTGGATCGACGGCACGATCTGGATGGCGGAGGCGCCGGTGCCGATCATGGCGACACGCTTACCGGTCAGGTCGTAGTCGTGGTCCCAGCGGGCCGAGTGGAAGACCTTGCCGGGGAAGTCGGCGAGACCGCGGATGTCCGGCATCTTCGGGTCGGAGAGCGGGCCGGTCGCGGAGACGACGACATCGGCGACGATCGTGGTCCCGTTCGCTGACTCGATCGTCCAGTTCAGCTCGTCGTCGTCCCACCGCATCATCGTCACTTCGTGACCCAGCCTGATGTGCGGACGTAGCCCGAAGGTGTCGGCGACGCGCTCCAGGTAGGCGCGGATGTGCTCCTGCCCGGAAAAGGTGCGCGGCCACTCCGGGTTGGGGGCGAACGAGAACGAGTAGAGGTGGGACGGTACGTCGCAGGCACAGCCCGGATAGCTGTTGTCGCGCCAGGTGCCGCCGACGGAGTCGGCGCGTTCCAGGACGACGAAGTCGGTGATGCCTTCGCGGCGCAGCCGGACCGCGGCCCCCAGGCCCCCGAATCCGGATCCGATCACCGCCACTCGTACATGCTCGTGCTGGGCCATGCTGCCGCCTCCCGCGGTACGTCACACGACTCTGCCAGCAATCACTGGCATTGTGGGGAGAGTAGAGCAGCTCCGTACCGATGGGTAGGGGTCGGGCAAGGGAAAGTTACCGACGGTACAACATAGGGTGCCGTTGTGGCTGAAGGACGCGAGCACCGCGAATACCGCATGGAGGAGCTGGCCAGGGAGGCCGGCATCCCCGTACGGACCGTGCGCTTCTACCGGGAGCGCGGACTGATCGCGCCACCGCGCCGGGAGGGACGCATCGCCTGGTACGACGACCATCACCTTGCGCGACTGCGGACGATCGCCGGCCTGCTGGAGCGCGGCCACACCCTCACCGGAATCGCCGATCTGGCCCGGACGTTCGAGAGCGGCCGCGATGTCGCCGAGGTGCTGGGGCTGGGCGAACCGACCGAGGAGACCCCGGTCCGCCTCACGCCCGAACAGCTCGCGGACTACTTCGAGGGCGAGGTCACCCCGGAGAACCTCGCCGCCGCCCTGGATCTCGGCTATCTCGCCACCGACGGCGACGAGATCGTGCACATCAGCCGCCGCCTCCTGGAGGTGTCGGCGGAACTGGTACGGAAAGGGGTGCCGCTCTCCACGGTGCTCTCGGCGGGCCGCCGGGTCCGCGAACACGCGGACGCGCTCGCCGAACTCTTCGTCGGGGTGATGCGGGCCCACTCCACCGAGGCCGAACCGGCCCAACTCCGCCCGCTCGCCCGCGCGGTGGTGGACGCGGAACTCTCGATGGCCTTCGACCGCAGGCTGCGCCGCGACGACGGCACCCGGCCGAAGCCCTCGGAGCCGAAGACGTAGCCCTCGAAGCCGTCGCCCGAAATTGCGTTGCCCGCACCCGTCCCGCGCGTCAGGCTTCCGCCCATGCCTGACAACGATCCGAGCAGTTCACACGGGGTCGCCGCCCTGTTCTCCCGCGGTCGGCTGACCGCGATCCCCCGCAAGCCGGCCCGCCGCGAACAGCTGCTCGTGCACCTCACCCGGACGCTGTTCGAGCCGGACCGCACGTACAGCGAGCGCGAGGTCAACGAGGCACTGCTGACGGTGCACGACGACTACTCGGCGCTGCGCCGCTATCTGGTGGTGGCGGGCCTGCTGACCCGCCCCAAGGACGGCAGCAGCTACCGCCGCACCCTCACAGGTTGAAGACGGCCGTCACCGGCGCGTGGTCGCTCCACCGCTCGCCATGCGTGGCGGCCCGCTCGACCCATGCCTTCACCGCACGCCCGGCGAGACCGAGCGTGGCCACCTGGTAGTCGATGCGCCAGCCCGTGTCGTTGTCGAAGGCCCGCCCCCGGTAGGACCACCAGGAGTACGGCCCTTCCTCGTCCGGGTGGAGCGCCCTCACCACATCGACGTATGCGGCCTCGTCGAAGACCCTGGTCAGCCACTCCCGCTCCTCCGGCAGGAAGCCGGAGTTCTTCTTGTTGCCCTTCCAGTTCTTCAGGTCGACCTCCTGGTGGGCGATGTTCCAGTCGCCGCACACCAGCACCTCGCGGCCGTCGGCCGCGGCCCGCACCCTGAGTCCCTTGAGGTACGACAGGAACGCGTCCATGAAGCGCTCCTTCTCGTCCTGCCGCTCCGTGCCGACCTCACCGGAGGGCAGATACAGGCTCGCCACCGTCACACCGGGCAGGTCGACCTCGACGTACCGGCCGCTGTCGTCGAACTCCTCGCTCCCGGCGTCCCCGAACCCGCCGAACCCGATCTGCACCCGCTCCGGCGCCCGGCGTGTGTAGAGCGAGACCCCGGCCCGCCCCTTGGCGGCGGCGGGTGCGTGCACGGTGTGCCAGCCGTCGGGCTCACGCACCTCCGCGGCGAGCTGCTGCGGCTCGGCCCGCACCTCCTGCAGGCAGATCACATCGGCATCGGTCTGCGCCAGCCACTCGATGAAGCCCTTCTTCGCGGCGGCGCGGAGTCCGTTCACATTTACGCTGGTCACGGTGAGCATCCCGGCACAATACCGATTACCAGGTGCCGCATACATGTACCATGTTCTGCATGTATATCCAGTCGCGGTCCTTCGACCACCCCGACGCCGTCAAACTCAACGACGAGGTGCAGCTCGAGTACGCCGAGCGCTACGGGGACGAGGGCGATGTCACACCGCTCGACCCGTCGATGTTCCGGCCGCCGAACGGTCTGTATCTGCTCGCCTACGACGAGTCGGGCGCACCGGTCGCCACCGGCGGCTGGCGCGCGCAGGACCGGAACGACGAGGGCTACTCCGACGGCGACGCCGAGCTCAAGCGGATGTTCGTGACCCGGGAGGGCCGCGGACGGGGTCTGGCCCGCCGTATCCTCGCCGCCCTCGAAGCGGACGCACGGGCGGCGGGCCGCACCCGGATGGTGCTGGAGACCGGCAACCAGCAGCCGGAGGCCATCGCGCTGTACACCTCCAGCGGTTACACCCCCTGCGAGAAGTTCGGCTACTACCGCACGTACGAGAGCAGCCTCTGCTTCGCCAAACCGCTCCAGGAGTCGTGATCCAGGCTTCTGCCCTGGTCTAGAGCCTTCCGAGGAACCCGAGCAGCGCGGCGTTGAACCGCTCCGGCTGCTCCAGGTTCGGCAGGTGCCCGGCGCGGTCGACAACTACGAGCACGGATTGCGGAATCAGCCGGTGCATGGCCTCGGCGTCCGCGACCGGCGTGTACGTGTCGTCCACACCCACCACGATCAGCACCGGCACCTCGGCCCCGGCGAGCGACTCCCGGTAGTCGGGCCGCTCGGCCCGGCCCCGCAGAGCCGCCGCAGCCCCTTCGGGAGCGGTCGTGCGCATCATGGCGAGGACGTGCGCGGCGACGTCCGGCAGCCCGGTGACGTTGTACGGGGCGATCATCTTGTCGATCACCTCGTCCGCGTACCCGTCCAGACCCTCGGCGAGCAGCCGGTCGGCCATCCGGTTGCGGAAGGCCTTGCCGTCCTCGGTCTCGGCGACCGGGGAGGTGTCGGCGAGGACCAGCGCGGAGACCCGGGCGCGGTGCAGGCGATGGAACTCCATGGCGATCTGTCCGCCCATGGACAGGCCGGCGACCGCGGCCCGTTCGACACCGAGGTGGTCGAGGAGCGCGGCGATGTCGTCGGCGAAGTCCGCGAGCAGGGCCCGGCCCGGCACGACGGTGCTCTCCCCGTATCCGCGCAGATCCGGCACGATCACCCGGTGACCGGCCCGCTCCACCGCTTCGGCCTGCGGGTTCCACATCGTCCGGTTGAACGGATGACCGTGGACGAGAACGACGGCCGGACCGCCGGACGGCCCCCGGTCGTCGTACGTGATGGTGGTGCCGCTCTTCGTGCTGAACTCCATTCCGATCCCCCTGGGTTCGCCGTTCCTTACGCCCCTGCGATCATCCCGGACGCTACCCGGCTCCGGCCGTCGCGTGGCCGGCGTCCGCCTCAACGGCGTCCAGGCGGCCACCCCGTTCGACGAGCATGGCGAACTACTGTGCAGCCACGCGGAGAAAGAGGTCCGGGTGCGTCCGCCGAAGGGCATCGACACCACCTGCTCCGCTCACTTCACGCGCGCAACTCCCACGTAGAAACCACTCCGTTCGTTCTCCGGAGCCGGCTCCTCCTGGTACCACTCCGCGGCCGGCACCAGCCCCGGCGCGATGAGGTCCAGACCGTCGAAGAACGGCTCGACCTCACTGTGTGTGCGCATCCGCAGCGCGATGGCGCCCTTCTTGTACGCGGCCTCGGTCTCGGCGCGTAGCTCCGGATGCTGGTCGGCCGTACCGTGCGACAGGACCAGATAGCTGCCCGACGGCAGGGCGTCCACCAGGGTGCGGGTGATGCCGTACGGGTCCTGGTCGTCGGGCAGGAAGTGCATGAGCGCGATCAAGGACAGGGCAATGGGCCTGTCGAAGTCCAGCAGTTCACGGGCTCGTTCGAGGATCAGCTCCGGTTTCCGCACATCCGCGTGGATGTAGTCGGTGGCCCCTTCGGGGCTGCTGACGAGCAGCGCCTCCGCATGACGCAGAACGATGGGGTCGTTGTCCGCGTAGACGATCCGGGCCGTGGGCGTGATCGCCTGGACGATCTGGTGCAGGTTCGGCGAGGTGGGAATACCGGTCCCGACGTCGAGGAACTGATCGACACCCCGGTGCGCCAGCCAGGCGGAGGCCCGGTGCATGAATGCCCGGTTCCGCGCCGCATTTGCCCGCGCCTCCGGCGGCAGTTTCTCCCCCACCGTCTGATCGACCGGGTAATTGTCCTTGCCGCCGAGCAGCCAGTCGTAGACGCGCGCCGGGTGGGGTTTGCTGGTGTCGATCTGGGGGTTGAGCGGGCCGGCCGTCACAGGACGCTCCTCCGTACGGGAATCGCGGGCGGGAAACTGCGGCTCGTCCTGCCGCGAGGTCACCACGAGGGGAGCACCTGGTGGGCGGGGCGATCGAAAACAGCCTAGGCGAAGCGGAGTTCGACCGTTGTACGGACCACTGTTCTCCGCGCGACCAGCCGGGGCCAAAGGCCTGGACGGCGGTGGCTGTGACGAGCCGTGAGTGACGGACCGCCGGCAATCGGCGCGGCGACCGGGGCCGTCCAGCAGAGCTGGGCGGTGGGCAACGCCCCGCGTGACATGGTCAAGGTCGGCACCAAGCTCTACGTCAGCAACGAGGGCGGGCGTCCGGCGAAGCCCGGCGAAGCCCGGCGACACCACGATCAACTCCTACAACACCCAGGTGCCGGCCAGCCCGGTGACCGCTGCCACCACCACCGGCACGGTCAGCGTCATCGACCTGGCGAACCCGGCTGCTGCCGTCGCGAGCATCGACGTCGGTCTGCACCCGACCGCCCTGTACGCCAAGCACGGGGCGCTCTTCGTCACCAACACCGCCACCAACGACGTGTCGGTCATCGACACCGCCAGGAACAAGGTCGTGCAGACCGTCGCCACCCAGCCGTGGCCCGAGGCGTCGGTGGGCTACGAGCCCGACGCGGTGACGCTCACCGACGACGGTCACCTGCTGGTGACGCTCGGCCGCGCCAACGCGGTCGCCGTCTACCGGTACACGACCCCGCAGGAGCCGGTCAGCTACGTCGGTCTGCTCCCGACGGACTACTTCCCCGCGGAGATCGCCACTGTCGGCAACGAGGTGCTGGTCTCCAACACCCGTGGTATCGAAGCCCGCCGCCCCACCAACAGCGCCGGGCACGGCACCCACGACACGACGTCGAGCGTGCAGCGGTTCACGCTGCCGAACGACCGCGTCATCAAGTCCGAGACGGCCAAGGTCTTCAAGCAGAACGGCTGGAACGGCGGCGCGGTCACGCTGGCCAAGGGCAAGGGCAAGGGCAAGGGCCACGCGAAGCCGGTGCCCGTCCCGCAGCGGCTCGGCGACCCCTCGACGATCAAGCACGTCTTCCTGATCGTCAAGGAGAACCGGACCTACGACCAGGTCTTCGGTGACATCCCGCAGGGCAACGGCGACCCGTCGCTGGCGCAGTTCGGCGAGAACGTGACGCCGAACCAGCACGCGCCGACCAAGCAGTTCGGGCTGTACGACAACACGTACGACATCGGCACGAACTCCGCCGAGGGGCACAACTGGCTGATGCAGGCCGACAACCCGGAGTACACCGAGTCCTCGGCCGGTGAGTACGCGCGCAGCTACGACACCGAGGACGACGCTCTCGGCCACCAGCGGACCGGTTTCATCTGGACCGGTGCGCAGGCGGCCGGCAAGTCCGTGCGGGACTTCGGTGAGTTCCAGCAGTTCCTGACCAAGCCGTCGGGCGCGAGCTGGCAGAACCTGTACTGCGACTCCAAGAACATGGCCGCGACCGGTCGGGACACCGCCTACAAGCTGAACTCGTCCTCGCCGATCCCGTCGCTCAACGACGTGTCGGTGTCCGGCTTCCCGAAGTTCGACACCAGCGTCCCGGACGTCTACCGGTCCGAGATCTGGAAGCGTGACTTCGAGAAGAACGGGCCGGCGAACCTCAACATGTTCTGGCTCTCCAGCGACCACACCGGTGGTCCGGCGAACTCAGCCGCTCAGGTCGCGGACAACGACCTCGCGGTGGGCAAGATGGTCGACACGATCTCGCACAGCCCGTACTGGAAGGACTCCGCGATCTTCGTGGTCGAGGACGACTCCCAGGCCGGCCTCGACCACGTCGACGGCCACCGAGCCCCGATCCAGATCATCAGCCCCTGGGCCCAGCACGACACCGTCGACAGCCACTACTACTCGCAGATCACGATGATCCGGACCATCGAGCAGATCCTCGGGATCCACCCGATGAACCAGAAGGACAGCGCGGCCAGCCCGATGCGTGGGGCGTTCACCAAGAAGGCGGACTTCACGCCGTTCACGGCGCTGCCCAACCGGACCTCGCTGACCGCGGGTCTGGCGACCCCGCCTGCCTGCGGCCTGGACACCCCGGCGCCGCAGAACCCCGGTGCAGCGCCCGCGCCGTCGGCGACGGTACCGGCGGACAAGCAGGCGCTCGCGGCGAAGTGGGCGGACTGGAAGTCGAAGCAGCGGCTTACCGGACCCGACGCCAAGCCCGACTTCGCGAATCCCGCGCAGATGAACCACTTCACGTGGTACGAGACGCACGAGTGGAAGAAGCCGTACCCCGGCGAGGACAAGATCTTCGCGCCGAAGGACGTGCCGGGCGCCTACATCCCATCGTCGGAGTCCGACGGCTGACGTAGCCGGATCGCCTCAAGGAGCCCCTGGCCGGTGTCACCGCCGGCCAGGGGCTCCTTCTGTCCCCGAGCCTTCGCCGCGCGGTCGGCTGCTGCGACGGTCCGCCTGGGTGCACAAGATCAGACACAGTTGCCGCGCCCCGCTGCCGCACGACGCCAAAGAGCCCCTACCGAGTTTCCCCGGCAGGGGCTCTGAGCTGCGGTGGGCCGTTCGCGGGTGGGCCTGACCTGCACTCAAGCCGGCGTCGCACGAGCTCTTCCCAGCCGCCTGGAGATCATTTCCCAATTGCTTGCACAGGGCACCCAGAGGGGTCATCGAACCAGAGCTGCCAGGCTGCCACGGCATCGGAGGTCGGACCTTATCGAGGCAGATCGCACCTACCTCTAGGACTTGAGGGCAAGTTTCCGTACATTCATTGGATGTCTGACGCCCGCACGCCCTGGAGATTACGATGCGCAAAGCCGTCGCCGCATGCCTTGTTGCCGCTGCCGCCGCCTGTTTCGGCTTCACCGGTGGCCCACCCCGAGCTGCCCCCGAACCGGATACCTTGCACGTCGCGCCCGACGGTCGTGGTTCGGCCTGCAGTACACAAAAACCGTGCACTCTGGACACTGCCCGCCAACGTGCGAGAGCCCTGATCCCGGATGCCACCGGGGACGTCGTGGTCGAACTGCTGGGCGGGACGTACCGGCTCACCAGCCCGTTCCGGCTGGAGGTTCAGGACTCCGGCCGCCCCGGCCACCCGGTGGTGTATCGGGCGGCCGCCGGACAGACGCCGGTGCTGAGCGGCGCGACCCGGATCACCGGGTTCTCCCGGGTGGACACTGCCAAGAAGATCTACCGCGCCAAGGTCCCGGCGGGTACGGCCAGCCGGGCACTGTTCGTCAACGGGGTACGCGCGGACCGTGCGCGAGGGCCGAGGAACCCGTCCGGGTTCTCGGTGACCGCCACCGGGTTCACGACCAGCGACCCGTCGTACACCTCGTGGACGAACCCCGCACAGGTAGAGGTCGTCGAGAACAACGCCTGGAAGCAGATGCGGTGCCCACTGGCGTCCATCACCCGCTCCGCGGCCGGCGGTTCCGACCTCACCGTCGACCCCGCCTGCTGGAAAAACAACCACAGCTCGGTGCCCAACCCCGGATTTCCGTTCAACGGCGCGGGACTGCCCAGCATGGACGGCATCACGTGGCTGGAGAACGCGTACCAACTGCTCGGCACCCCGGGCCAGTTCTACCTCGACGACAGCGCCGACTACCTCTACTACGTGCCCAGAGCCGGCGAGGACCTGGCAACGGCGGACGTCGAACTGCCCGTGGCCACCGAACTACTCGACGCCTCGGGTACCCCTGGACACCTGGCGCCGGTGAACGACACCGACTGGCGAGCGGTCTACACGGGAAGCTGGGGCTATTCCAGTGGCCGGCACTTCGGTGACATGGCCGCTGATGTGCACTACACCTCCACCGACGGCGACGCGGTCGGCTACACCTTCAGCGGCACGGGGATCCAGGTCCTGTCCGAGACCAGCTCGGACGAAGGCGACGCGGACGTCTACATCGACGGCAAGAAGGTGTCGACGGTCTCCGGCAATGGCCCGGAGCGGCTCGCTCAGCAGGCCATGGTCTCCGTCACCGGACTGCCCAAGGGCACGCACACCCTGCGCCTGGTCAAGACCGGCGGAACGTATCTGCTGGTCGACGGCTTCACTGTGATCCCCGACGTGGTCGCACCCGTTCACGACCTCGTCTTCTCCGGACTGACCTTCGCCTACACCACATGGAACGCCCCTACGGCCGAGGGTTACGTGGACAACCAGGCCGGGGTGATCTGGGATCCGACAACGCGCACGCCGATAAGTATCCCCGCCGCGGTCCAGGTGCACCGGGGTGCGCGGATCACCTTCTCCGACAACCACGTCCAGCACACCGGAACCAGCGGGATCGCCCTGGCCGACCAGACCCAGGACTCCACGGTGAAGGCCAGTTCCATCACCGACACATCGGGCACCGGAGTGGCGATCGGCGAGGTCGACGATTACTACCAGACCGAGCCGGCGCTGATGACGAGCGGCAACACCGTGTCCCGCAGCGTCGTGCAGTTCCCCGGCCAGGAGTACCAGGACGCGGTCGGCATCTGGGTCGGGCACAGCACGGGAACCGCGATTTCACACAACGATGTCGGCTATACGCCGTACTCCGGCATGTCCATCGGCTGGGGCTGGGGCTGGGCGTCGAACTGCACACTGCAGGCTGCGCAGGGACTGCCCGACCCGTGCCTGCACGGCACCACCTACACCGGGGGAAACCAGATCATCGGTAACCACGTACACAGCGTGATGGGCGCGCTGTTCGACGGTGGACCGATCTACACGCTCGGCGGCCAGTCCGCACCATCGGAGTTCGCCGGCAACGTCCTGTCGGAGTGCATCAACGGCTGCAACATGATCTACCACGACGAAGGAAGCTCGCGCTGGAACACCCACGACAACGTGGTGCGCTTCAGCAACGGGTCACTGTGGACGAACCTGTGGACGCCGAGCATCCATGACGACTCGATCCACGACAACTACAGCGACACCGCTTCCTATAACAACAGCGGCACCAACATCGCCTTCCAGCAGGCCACCGTGGTGGCCGACGGGAACTGGCCGCCGGCGGCGCAGGCGATCGTGGACGCCGCAGGTTCCGGCACCCTGCCGGGCAAGGTGGTCGACGACGACGACCTGCGCGTCTCGTACGCCGGCAGCTGGTCGTCGAGCGGGTCCCGCGGTATCGGCGACCTCGACAACGGCGTGCACTACACCCAACAGAACGGTGCCGCCGCCACGATCACCTTCACCGGCACCGGGTGCAGCTTCCTGACCGAGACCAACGCCGACGAGGGCGACGTCGGCATCACCCTGGACGGCGTCTCGAAGGGATCAGTCAGCGCGAACACCTCGGAGAGGCACGTGCAGCAGAAGGTGTACGCGACGTCCGGACTGACCGCCGGCCGGCACACGTTGACGGTGACCAAACTCAGCGGGACCTATCTCCTGGTGGACGGCTTCACGCTGAGCTGATCGCCACTGAGCGTCACTCATCGCCACCGATCACCGCGGAATCCGCCCCGGCCCAAACAACCGAGCCATCGGCCGCCGACTCCGGGTGCCCTGACGTCCGCGTCCAGGCACCCGGTCGCCGACCAGGAGAAAAGGTGAACCATGCTTGTCACGAAGAGAAGAACGCTGCTGACCCTGCTTGCGACGACCGCCGCCGTCGCTGGGCTCATGGGAGGCGCGCCCTTCGCCGCCGGCCAGCCGACCGACAGCTACTCGGCCAACTCCCAGCCGGCCACCTCTCATACGCTCAACGACCAGCGGGTGACGGCATGGGCGCCCAGCATGACGATCGGCGGACCGAACTTCAACGACCAGACCATCCGGATGGTCGCGCACTCCAGTGTCGACGGAACCGCACTCCGTATCCACCTGTCCAATCTGCGCAGCACCATCCCGCTGACCGTCGGAGCGGTCAGCGTCGCCGGACAGGCCGGCCGCGCCACGGCGGTCGCCGGATCGCAGCGCGCGGTCACCTTCTCCCACAAGATGTCCGTCACCATCCCGGCCGGGGCGGAACTGGTCAGCGACCCCGTGCCGATGTCCGTCAAGGCTGAACAGAACGTCCTGATCAGCATCTACCTGCCGCACGCGACCAGCTCCGCCACCTGGCACTCCGACGCCTTCGACACCAGTTACCTGTCACTCCCGGGCGACCACACCGCCGACACGGGGGACGGTAACTACATCGCGGCGACCACCTCCTGGTACTACCTCTCCGGGCTCGACGTGATCTCGCCCCACGCCCGTGGCACCGTGGTGGCCTTCGGCGATTCCATCACCGACGGCTACAACACCCCGGCGGGGGCGTACCACCGCTGGTCCGACTACCTGGCCCGGCGGCTGTCCGGAACCCAGCCGATGGGTGTGGTGGACGCCGGTCTCGGCGGCAACCGCCTCCTGACCGACGTGCCCAACATCTGGCAGGGCATCAGCGCCACCAAGCGTTTCTCCCACGACGCGCTGGGCCAGCCCGGGGTGCGGGACGTGATCCTTATGGAGGGCATCAACGACATCGGCAACAACGCCGGCCCGGGCGGTGCCCCGCTGACCGCGCTAGATCTGATCAATGGCTACCGGAATCTGATTCAGCAGGCCCATGCCGCCCACGTCCGGATCATCGGCGGCACCATGCTTCCCGACAAGGGTGCGGGCTACTACAGCGACTCTGCGGAAGCCGTACGCCAGGCGGCCAACAGCTGGATCCGGACCAGCGGGGCCTTCGACGGCGTGGTCGACTTCGAGAAGGCCCTCGCCGATCCGACAGACCCGGCAGCCCTCAACCCAGCCTTCGATTCCGGGGATCACCTCCACCCGAACGAAGCCGGGATGCAGGCGCTGGCGAACGCGGTCGATCTGTCCCTGCTGAAGTAGGCCGCCGACTCGCATTGACGCCCCCGGGGCGCCCCACCCGGCAGCGGACACCCCGCTGGCGACAGTCCCAACCCTCAGGCGCCGAGTCGCAGCCCTCGAATGCGCGCGCTCTGGCATTCGAATATCGGCACGCCGCGGGACCGCAGGAATCTGACTCCACGCCCGCGGTCCCCGCGGTCCATTCCCGCCGGCACAGCAGGCTGACCTTCACTCAAACGACTAGACCCCGGTCAGACCATGACCGTCTGACCGGGATCTCGTGAACCATTCCGGGATCAACCCGTGAACGGCCCTGTGCGGTGGGCCGTTCACGGGTGGGTCTGACCTGCACCTACGGAGGCTCCCGTGCTGGCCTTCCCCAACCATTCGAAATTCATTTCCCGACCATGTGTACGGCACACCTAGGAAGGTCTACACGCCCGCCGGCGCTGCAGTGCCGAGGATCCGCAGCGCCCGTGGACGCCCCTGTTCGCCGAGGGCACGCACCACCTTGCCTGCCCCTGCGTCGATGCAGCAGCACGACCTGCCGGTGCAGGTCCTTGAGCAGAGCGGCGTGATCAAGCGACGCAGACCTCGTACGGTCTTCCTCGGACGATACCGGCGGAACCTCTCCATCCCAGACAACAGGGCCGTGGCCTAACGGTCCGTGCACCCGTCCATCCTGCCAGCTCAGGCCGGAGCGCAGGGGGTCGTGGAGAGCTGCCTCCGGAGCCGGTACCGGGGGCTGGACGGACCGCATCCGCCCGGGACGCTCGCGGCCGTGTGCGTACACCGGCGGGCGTCGCCGACCGTGACCGCCGTGGCGGGTGTATCTGACTCAGTTACGAGTATCGGGATCTGGCCATCACGCGCGCGAACTACTCGTCCCGTACTGGCCAAGGCACCGGGGGCTTGGCATACTCGCCGCACCGACAGGCCGCCGCCACGTCTTGGGCGGGTCCTCACGGTGGGGGGAGGTCATCCGGTGTTCTTCCACGCTACCGAGCAGCCCGAGCCGCCGGGTATCGAGGATGTCGCCAATCTGGCCCTGCAGATGAGCTTGGGCATCGTCGCCGTCGTCACCCTGCTCATCGGCGTGGTCGCCGCCTTCGGTATCCGCGAGGTCAAGGACGTCCGGAGACTGACCACCCAGGTCCGGCAGGAGCTGGAGCAGTCCGAAAGCACCCGCGCAGCGCTTGAACGCCGCCTGAGCGACTTCGAGGCGGACTTCGAATCGATCGTGCTCGCGGCTCACCTCTTCCACGAGGGTGAGAACGCCTATCGTGCCGCCGACTACGACCGGTCCATCTCGTACTACGAGCAGGCCCTCACCCTGCAGCCCGAGAACAGCAAGATACACATCCGGCTGGCCCGGGCTCTGATCAACAAAGGTCTGAACAGCCGGGCGGAACGAAGCCTGCGTGCCGCTCTGAGGAAGGACGAAGAGAACTCCGACGCCTGGCGGGCACTCTCCACGGTCAAACGCTATGTGGACATCGACGAGGCCATCCGCCTCATGGAGAAGGCCCTGGAGTTCGACGGGATCTCGGTCGACAACTGGAACTACCTCGGACTGCTCCTACGGGATGCCGAACGGTTCGAGGAATCGCTCAACGCACACGAGCAGGCGTCCCGTCTGTCACCCACGGACGGCATCACCTGCTTCTACAAGGCCCTGATCACGCTCCGTATCGGGCAGGTGGATTCGGCGAACCACGAGTTCTACCAAGCCCAGCTCCACGCGGAGGCGGCCCGGCGGGTGAACCGGATCAAGCCGATCTGGGCCCATGTGATCCGGTGGTCCTATCTGCACAGTCTCGACGACCGGGCGCACGAGGAGGAGGCGGTGCGACTTGCGGGCACGCTGGCTGATCTCTGCCACGAGCGCCGGAACAGCCTGGCGGTCATCGGTCACATGCTCTTCCACCTCCGGAGCCGGTCTGTCGACCACCGCACCGATGCCTCGATACAGCAGTTCCCGCCGGAGCACGTGGCCGAGGCAGTCGGCACGAACTGACCGGAGAGGGCAGCGGACGACGAAGAGCGGAAGGTGCACGTGCAACTCTCAGAAAGCGTCAGAATCGAATTCGCAGGTATGCCCAAGAGCGGGAAAACCACCGTCATGGACGTGCTTTCCCATTACCTGCGCAGAGTGGGACTGCCCGTGGCCGAATTCCACGGCGGCGGGCGATACGCCCCCATCGGGAAGAGCGACCTGGGCCGCCTCAACCTCTATCTGGCGTGCGAGGCGGTCAGATACTGCGTATCCACCCACGCGGAGGGATCGGCGCCTCGCATCCACCTGCTCGACCGAGGGCCGGTCGACAGGACGCTGTTCACCCGCACACTCCTGTCGATGGGCAGAGTCACCCCGGCACACGCCGAGACCGTCGAGCGGCTCGTCGACATGCCCGAGCTGCGGGACGAGATAGCGGTGTGTTTCGTGTTCACCACAAGCCCCAAGGTGAGTCTGGCCAGGGAAGCCGCCAACAAGCTGACGACGGAGCAGGGGCGGGTTATGAGTGACGCCTTCCTGACCGGTTTGCGCGGCACGGCTCTGCGATTCACCGAGGAGCACGCGCGCACGAACTGTGCACAGCGGGTGGTAGCCGTGGACACAGAAGCGATGAACGGCAGGATCACGGAGACGGCGCGTCAGGTGCTCGAGCCCATCGCGGCGCTGCTCCGGGAGCAGGGGGTCCACCTTCCTCCGCCCGCGGACAACGGAGGCAGGCCATGAAGGCCGAGGCTGCCCTCGTCACGCCTGTCGATCTCGCATCCGCCGCGCTGCGCTCCGAGGCGGGACGTCTCGTGCTGGTCAAAGGGGTGTTCGACCTGACCCACTACGGTCATGTCAGGTCGCTGAAGGCGGCGAGGGAGCTCGGTGATTCACTGGTGGTCGCGCTGGCGGGGGACCGCTCGGTGACGCGCAGGAAGGGCACCGGGCGGCCCGTCCTGAACATCACCGAGCGCGTAGGCATCATCGCCGGGCTCCGTGTGGTCGACTACGTGACCGTCTACGACGACGTGTCACCCTTCGACCTGCTGGCCACGGTGCGCCCGGACCGTTTCTGTGCCACACACTTCACCTTCCTCACCCCACGCGAACGCGACGATCTGCGGGCCCTCGGCGTGGAACTCACCCTGCTGCCGAGGCCCCCTGAGAGGTCGACCAGCGACATCATCGGCGACATACTCCAGGCGTATTCCGGCGGGCAGACACAGGAAGGCCGCAGCAGATGAAGGCAGGCGTTAATTTCCCCGTCACCGGGGCAGCACGGAAGGCCTGTGACGAGTTCAACGCGAGGCTCCTTGCGCTGACCAGCAGCAAGGTGTCCTTCGGCACGAACGGCAACTCCTCTCCGCACGTGACGATCGCCATGGGAACCCTGCGCAGCGGCGGAGACCTGGAGGCACTGGTGGCTGCGGTCGAGCGGGCGGTGTCGGGGTTCCACGGTGGCGGCGGCCCGCCGGTCATGGCCTTCGGACCGGTCTACCGGGAGGACCTCACCGGCCACTACGTCTTCGCCGACGTGACGTTCCCGGAGCGGGTTCAGCAGTGGCGGACGCAGACGCAGCACGACCTGGAGGCCTTCTTCGTCGAACCTGCCCGCACCACCGACGTCCCCCACCTGACACTGGGGCACGTCTCGGACGATGTGGATAAGGTCGATGCCTTTCTTCACGCCGGACGCCTCGCGATCCCGGAATGCGGCCTGCTCTCCGTCGACATCTCCATGAGCGGCCCGAAGGGCATCAAGCAGTCCGTTCTGAGGAGTCTGCCCCTTGCCCTCTGAGCTCGCCGGCCTCCTGGACGGCTTACGCCGGGAGAACGGCACCCCGGAGTCCTACGCGAGGCGGGTGGCCCGGACCGCACGGTCACTACCCCCGGAACCGAGGCGCCTCGTCGACGGATGCGACGAGTCCGTCGCACGTCTGCACGCAGGCCAGAAGCGAGGTGACGGCGCACCCTATGTCATCCACCCCCGCAGAGTCGCCCTCATCGCCACCGCCCTGCGGCACCGAGAGGACCTGGCGGACCTCCTTCTCGTCGCGCTGCTCCACGACGTGGTGGAGGACTGTGGCGTCTCGCCCCACGAGATCCGGGCCCGCTACGGCCCCCGAGTCTCCCGGGCGGTAAGCCTGCTGAGCTCCCCGGGTCCCCCCGGGGAGACGCCCGGGGAGCAGAAACGGCGCAAGGAGAACAAGGCCCGGAAGGTCGAGGCGGAAGGAGGGCTGACGTTGACGGTCCACATGTCGGACATCCTCGACAACGTCGTCTCCTGGCGCAGACTGGTGCCGTCGTCCCCCGCATGGCACAAACTGCCGCGATGGCTCCGGCAGGCCGACGACTGGTACATCCCCCTGGCCGAAAGGCATTTCCCGGCCGTGGCCGCCGAGCTGCGCCAGGAGGTGGACTTTGAACGGAGCCGAGGGATCACCGACGACCACGGCAACCGGTCATGAGGTGCGGCGCTCGGGCAACTTTCTGGTTCTGGTGGGGGCTACGGGACCCGGACCCCGGATCCTGCGCTTTGAGGGGCGCTCGTGGTTCCGCTTCATGGACCGCCTCTATTCGCCCACCCCGGTGCACCAGCTGTCCCCGGACGAAGTACAGGAACTCTGCGAGCTCAGGCTGGCGCGCTCCGGCTCGCTCATCGACGAGCGGCTGTACGCGAAGGTCGTCTCGGCCCTGACCGTCACGGCTGCCGCCCACACCAGCACTCCGGGAGCGATCCTCGACCTCGGCACCGGTGACGGGCGTGCGGTCCCCGCCTACCGTTCGGTCTTCGCGAACAGCCGCATCTACGGATGCGACATGAGCGCGGCGTCCCTGAGGCGGCACGACAGCGGCACGCCGGTCGTCCAGATATCGGGCAACGGGCCTTTGCCCTTTGCCGACCGGACCATCGACCTCGTCCTCGCCGCGTTCGTGTTCCACTTCTCCGTCCCCGTGCCGCTGCTCGCGGAGCTGCCACGGATACTTCGCATCGGCGGTGTTCTGGCCGCGACCGTCTACGGTCCGCAGGCTTCCTCGCTCGCGGGGCTCCTGCGGGCCGCGCGCCTGGAGCTGGTCGGCATGCGGCAGGTGAGGGGCGCACCTGGGCACTTCGTGTTCACGGCGCAGCCGGCGGGGCCTGAGGCCCCGCACAACGGGGGAGCCTGAGCCCGTGATCTGCCGCAAGTACCAGCGCTGGGTCGAAGACCTCGTCGCCCCGAAACCGCAGAAAACACCGCTCCAGCGGATACTCGCGGTGCGCCTGACCCTCTGGACCATGGCTGCGGGAGCGTGACCGCCGACTGATTACCCGCTGGCTGCCCTTTCTGGCCGGTGCGGTGCGCGCCATGGACGGGCGGGACGTTCCCACCCGGATCGAGCCGGAGGTCGGAAGTCTCGCCGCCCTCGCCCTCGCCGTGCTCCGGAGTTGCGCTCCTCGTCATCGTCGACGCGGCGAAGGCCGTACCCCTGTGGCGCCACTACGGCTGGCTGGCCTGGTGGCCCAGAGCCCTGGCTGCACAACAGAGCTTCGATTCCGCCGTGTCCGTCCCGCACGGCCCCCGCAACCAGTCCTTCGACCTCGCGAGCCGAGTCCTCGCGGAGCTGGGACTATCCGAGGGCCAGCCGCCTCGTTGCGGGCCAGGTGTATGAAGCCGCGCGGGTTGCGGGTAATTGAAGATCGACACGTCGCGAGACCGCAGGAGTCTGCCTCCACGCCTGCGGTCCCCGCGGCATGTCCGCATCCCGACCCCCGGTCCATTCCGACGCGGACCGCCGCGCTTCCCAGCGGCCCGGCAGGCTGACTTTCACACAAGCAGGAGCTCAAACGACGAGATCCCGGTCAGACGATGAACGTCTGACCGGGATCTCGTGAACCGTTCCGGGGTGAACCCGTGAACGGCCCTGCGGTGGACCTGTGGGGATTTGAACCCCAGACCCCCTCGATGCGAACGAGGTGCGCTACCAGACTGCGCCACAGGCCCTTGCAACGAGTGAAACTCTAGCATCCTCGGAGCGGTGCTCGGAAATCCGCTCCCCCGCTGGTCAGCCGGGGCGGCGTCGCAGCGGGTCTCACTCGTTGGCGGCGCGGGGCCGGTCGCCGTCCTCGTACTGGTCGAAGAGCGGGGTCCGGCCGCGGTCGCGGGTGCGACGGGACTGGTTGGTGCGCTGGCGCGGGGCCGGGTCCACGGGGGGTGCGGTGGGAGCCGCGGTGCCCGGCTGTGCCGGTTCGGCGGTGCTGGAGCGGGCCGCGCTCCAGGTCTCCGGGTTGCCGACCTCGACGCCGCCCGTGGCGCGCGGGGCCACGGGCGCGGTGACGTAGGTCGGCAGCGGGACCGGGACCGGCTCCCAGCTGTCGCCCTGGGCCCGGCCGCGTTCGCGCTGCTGGTCGACCCATTCCGCGTGGTCCGTCTGCTCGACCAGCGCGCGGCGGCCCGCTTCCTGCGGCGAGACCGTGGGGGCGGGCTCGGGCTCGGGGTGGCGCGCTTCGGGCTCCTCGTCGGGCTCGGCGGGGGCCGTGGCCGCGGGCTGGTGCCTGCGGTGGCGGTTCTCGCGCAGGTGCTGCGCCGCCACCTCCGCCCTGCGCCGGTCCATGGTGAAGGCGAACCTGCGCCGTTCCTGGGCGCGCAGATGCACGATGTACGTGCTCAGCAGCACGGCAGGCACCGCGGGCGCCCACAGGAAGTGGAGGCCGCCGACCGCCGCGACGACCGTGCCGAGGGTGAAGGCGAGGAAAAGGACCGAGGTGGTGCGCCGACGGCGCGCCAGCACCTGCGAGCGCTGGGCACGCCGGGCGCGCTCCGCATCGATCCCACCGGGGCGGGCGCGCCGCGCGGGTACGGGCACAGACGCGTGTGCAGGTCCCACCTGGGCCTGCCGTTCCTGGGAACCCTGGGACGCCTGCGCCGTGGAAGCCGCACGCTCCGGTGCGCGCACCGGGTCGTGCACACGGGCTTCGGTATGCGCCGGAGGCGCGGCGAAGGCCCGGACGTCCACGGAATCCACTCGCTCCGTGCCCACGTCCGGGTCGGCGCCGGGCCCCGCCTCCTCGGTGGTGCGCTCCCGCAGTTCCTTGGCGTACCGGCGCTCCATCGCCGCCCGTCCGGACAGCAGCCGGATGGCGGTGCTGAAGCGTTCGGTCGGGCGGGCTTCATTGAGCTCGTCCTGCCTGCGGAGCCACATCGGCACCAAGTAGGCGGCCCAGGCCCCGACGATGACTGCATAGATGAGGCCGCTGCTGCTCACGTCTCACACCGTAGAGGGGTTTGCACGGAGGCATCCGCCAATTGGCCCGGTGTGTCGCACGATCTGGCTGATATCAAGGACTTTTTTTGTGATTGTTCGGATCAACAGTCGGCGTTTGCGCGTTGGTTAGCGGTCACGCGGTGATCAATTTCGAACATTCATTTTATTTAACGCGGCGTTCCGGGTCGTCGTGCCTGGTGCCAGCGCCGGAGCAGCCCGTCGGGCACCTCCTCCGCGGTGAGCGCGAAGATCAGATGGTCCCGCCAGGCACCGTCGATGTGGAGATAACGTGGACGCAGCCCTTCCTCGCGGAATCCGAGTTTCTCCACGACTCTTCGGCTGGGCCCGTTCTCGGGGCGAATGCACACCTCGATGCGGTGCAGTCCGACGGACCGGAAGCAGTGATCGACGGCGAGAGCGACCGCGGTCGGCATGACACCGCGACCCGCCACGTCCTGGTCCACCCAGTAGCCGACATGGCCCGAGCACATCGATCCCCAGGTGATCCCGGCGACCGTCAACTGCCCGACCAGGCGCCCCTCGTACTCGATGGCGAAGGGCAGCATCCGGCCGGCGCTCGCCTCGGAGCGCAGATGGCGGACCATCTGACGGTAAGTGGGGCGCCGGGCCACCGGACCGCCCGGGCCGGGCGGGGGGACGGTCGCCTCCCAGGGGCGCAGCCAGTCGCGGTTGCGCCGGTTGACCTCCCGCCACTCGCGCTGGTCGCGCAGCTTTATCGGCCGGAGGGCGATCGCGCCGTCCGTCAGGATCACCGGCCAGGTCGGGACGTTCAGCTCGGGCTCCCGGGTCGGGGGTGGTCGCCGCCGCGGAGCTGATCGACGGCGTGCACCAGAAGGCGTTCGAGGACGGCGAGGCCGTCGCGCACCCCGCCGGTGGAGCCCGGCAGGTTCACGATGAGGGTGCGGACGGCGACTCCGGCGAGGCCGCGGGAGAGCGCGGCCGTGGGGACCTTGTCGCGGCCCTCGGCACGGATCGCCTCGGGGATGCCGGGGATCTCGTGGTCGAGGACGCGGCGGGTGGCCTCGGGGGTGCGGTCGGTCGGCGAGATGCCCGTACCGCCGGTGGTGACGATGACGTCGTACGCGGCGGCCACCCCGGCCCGCAGGGCCCGCTCGACGGGGTCACCGTCGGGGACGACCTGCGGCCCGTCGACGGCGAAGCCGAGCGCGGCGAGCGCCTCGACGATCAGGGGGCCGCCCCGGTCGGCGTAGACACCGGCCGAGGCGCGGTTCGACGCGGTCACGACGAGCGCGGTACGGGGGGCGGGCGGCGTCATGCGTCCGCGCCCTTCGGCACGGAGCGCCGGTAGTCGCCGGACTTGCCACCGGACTTCGACTCGACCCGGACATCCGTGATGACCGCGCTCTTGTCGACCGCCTTGATCATGTCGATCACGGTGAGCGCGGCGACCGAGACGGCCGTCAGGGCCTCCATCTCGACACCGGTGCGGTCCGTCGTCTTCACCGTGGCGGTGATCTCCACCGCGTCGTCGGCGACGCTCAGGTCGACCTTCACGCCGGAGACGGCGAGCGGGTGACAGAGCGGGATCAGCTCGGGAGTGCGCTTGGCGCCCATGATCCCGGCGATACGGGCGGTGGCGAGGGCGTCGCCCTTGGGGACTCCCTCGCCACGGAGCAGTTCGACGACGCGCGGCGAGACGAGGACCCGGCCGCTGGCGCGGGCGACGCGCGCGGTGACGTCCTTCTCGGACACGTCGACCATCCGGGCCGCACCCGCCTCGTCGAGATGCGTCAGCCTGTTCTGCGTACTCACTGAACTCCGCCTAGCGGTAGGGCGCCGGTTGCCCGCTCGGCCTGCACCGGAGTGCGGCCGGGGGTCCGGGGGGTGTCCCCCGGTAAGGCACAGCGGCAGACACCGTACCGCCACCGGGTCGCGTTCAGCGGAGCAGGATCACCTCGGTGACCGTGCCGGACTCCGCGGAGGTGACGTCCTCGGGCAGCACGATCAGCGCGTCCGCCTGGGCGAGGGCGGCGATCAGATGCGATCCGGAGCCGCCGACGGGGGTGACGGTGCCCTCCTCGGCGTCGTACGTGCCGCGCAGGAACTGGCGCTTGCCGGACGGCGAGGTGAGCGTCCTGTCGGTCTTCAGCGTGGCGCGGACCGTCGGGCGGGTCACGTCTTTCAGGCCCATCAGCGTGCGGATCGCGGGCCGTACGAACAGCTCGAACGAGACGTACGACGAGACGGGGTTGCCCGGCAGCGCCAGCAGCGGTGTGTGCTCCGGGCCGATCGAGCCGAAGCCCTGCGGCTTGCCCGGCTGCATGGCGAGCTTGCGGAACTCGATGCCGCTGCCCGGCTCGTCCGCGTCGCCGACGGAGGACAGGGCCTCCTTGACCACGTCGTACGCGCCGACGCTGACGCCGCCCGTGGTGACGACGATGTCGGCGCGGATCAGCTGGTCCTCGATCGTGGCGCGGAGCATGTCGGCGTCGTCGGTGACGGCGCCGACCCGGTAGGAGATGGCTCCCGCGTCGCGCGCGGCAGCCGTCAGCGCGAAGCTGTTCGAGTCGTAGATCTGACCGCCGGTCAGTTCCTCACCGGGTTGCACCAGTTCGCTGCCGGTGGAGATGACGACGACACGCGGCCGGGGCCGCACCTTCACGGTGGAGCGGCCGATCGCGGCGAGCAGCCCGATCTGCGGCGGCCCGATGACCGAACCTGCCCGCAGGGCCAGATCGCCGGGCTGCACATCGCTGCCGCGGGCCCGGACATGAGCGCGGGCCACGACGGGGCGATGGACGCGGACCTCACCGCCCGCGTCCTGCGGGGCGTGGCTGTGGGCGCGCATGGTGTCCGCCGGGCCGCCGCCCGTGCCGCCGTCGGTCCACTCGACCGGCACGACAGCCTCCGCACCGGCCGGCAGCGGGGCGCCGGTCATGATGCGGGCGGCCTCGCCGGGACCGACGGTCTGGTCGCCGGAGAGTCCGTCACTGCCCGCCGCGACGTCACCGATGACCGTGAGCACCGCGGGGAACTCCTCGCTGGCGCCCTCGAGATCGGCGACGCGGACCGCGTAACCGTCCATCGAGCTGTTGTCGAAGGGCGGCAGGGCGATCTCCACCACGACGTCCTCGACCAGGACGCAGCCCTGGGCCTCGGGCAGTTGGAGCTCGATGGGTTCGAGCGGCCGTACCGCGGCGAGGATGTCCTCCAGGTGCTCGTCCACCGACCAGATCGGGCTGCTCAACGTGTTACATCTCCTCGGTGACGAAACTGCGGAGCCAGGTCCGGAAGTCCGGGCCCAGGTCCTCACGTTCGCACGCGAGTCTGACAATGGCGCGGAGGTAGTCGCCCCGGTCACCGGTGTCATAGCGGCGGCCCTTGAAGACAACGCCGTGCACGGGGCCGCCGATCTTCTCGTCCTCGGCGAGCAGTTGCAGGGCGTCGGTGAGCTGGATCTCGCCGCCGCGGCCCGGCTCGGTCCTGCGCAGTATGTCGAAGACGGCGGGGTCGAGGACATAGCGGCCGATGACGGCGAGGTTGCTGGGCGCGTCCGCCGGATCGGGCTTCTCGACCAGCCCGGTGACCCTGACGACATCGCCGTCCGTGGTGGCGTCGACGGCCGCGCAGCCGTACAGATGGATCTGCTCCGGCTCGACCTCCATCAGCGCGACGACGCTGCCGCCCTCGCGCTCCTGGACCTCGACCATGCGGGCGAGCAGCGGGTCGCGCGGGTCGATCAGGTCGTCACCGAGGAGGACCGCGAACGGCTGGTCGCCGACGTGCGGTGCGGCGCACAGCACGGCGTGGCCGAGGCCGCGCGGGTCGCCCTGGCGGACGTAGTGCATGGTGGCGAGGTCGCTGGACTCCTGGACCTTCTGGAGCCGGTCGGCGTCTCCCTTGCGGGTGAGCGCGGACTCCAGTTCGTAATTGCGGTCGAAGTGGTCCTCGAGGGGGCGCTTGTTGCGGCCTGTGATCATGAGTACGTCGGAGAGGCCGGCCGCCACCGCTTCTTCGACGACGTACTGGATCGCGGGCTTGTCGACGACAGGCAGCATCTCTTTGGGAGTGGCTTTGGTGGCCGGCAGGAAGCGGGTACCCAGCCCGGCAGCCGGAATGACAGCCTTGCTGATCCTGGGGTGCGACTGAGTCATGCGCGCAACCATAACCGGTAGTCATGGGCGGAAGATGAGCGTCCGGTTAACTTTGTACTCATATATGTAGATACAAGAGATTCACAGGTGCCCGTTGAACACCGACATGCCCCGAAAGGCCTCCCTGCGGCGTGAACTGCTCGCCGTACGATCCCTCCTGAGCAGGGAAGACGTGGAAAACGCCGCGATGGTTCTGTCCCGCGGTGCAGTAAGTCTTCCGGAGTTGGCCGACGCTCGTACCGTCGCCGCCTATGTCTCGGTGGGACGTGAGCCGGGCACCCGTGCACTGCTGGATGCGCTGCACGCGCGGGGGGTACGGGTGCTGCTGCCGGTGCTCCTCCCGGACAACGATCTGGACTGGGCCGCGTACGAGGGGGGCGACAGCCTCGTACCGGCGGCCCGCGGGCTGCTGGAGCCGGACGGTCCGCGGCTCGGGCCGGACGCCGTTCTGGACGCGGACGTGGTCCTGCTGCCGGGCCTCGCGGTGGACGGCCGCGGGATGCGGCTCGGCCGCGGCGGAGGTTCGTACGACCGGGTGCTGGCCCGGCTCGCGGCGGCCGGGGCGCATCCGGCGCTGGTCGTCCTGCTCTACGACAACGAGGTGGTCGCGCAGGTTCCTGTGGAACCGCACGACCACCCCGTGGACGCCGTGGTGACACCGGCCGGAGCGCGGCGCTTCACCGTCTGACCCGGGCCGGAACCGCCCCCGGGCCCGCCGTCCTCCCATGATGGCTTGAACGTCAGGACGGCTTGAGCGTCAACGTGTCCTTCGTCGCCTTCGCCACCGCATTCGTCCCGAAGGACCAGTCGAGCAGGTCGCCGTTGACCCACTTGTCGGTCTGATCGGTGTAGTGCGCGCTGAACGCGTGCCCGGAGGCGCCGGTGAGGTTGATCCAGCGGGACTTGTCCCAGTCCCCCACGTTGACGACCATCCGCATGGACGGGACCCAGATGACCTCGTAGCCGCCCGCCGCGTTCCAGCCGGAGGCGTTGACCGCGGCCTCGCCGCCGCCGAGGTTCCACGGGCCGCGGTTGAGGGCCCGCTGGAGCACATCGGGGCCCTCGGTACCAAGGGTCTGGTTCTTCAGTGTCAGCCGGTGCAGCCGGCCCCAGCTCCAGGTGGAGATGTCCTTGCCGAGCTTGGCGGTCAGCTCCCAGCGGGCGTCCTTCATGGCGCGGCCGAAGAGCTCGTCACGGGTCTCGGTCGCCTTGTCCTTGCGGTTCTTCGGCGACTGCCACCAGTCGTTGTTCTCGTCGTCCATGAGGTTGGCGACCACCTGGTACCAGCGGTCGCCGCCGTCCGGCTGCGCCGTGTCCGTGTCGCGCTGGCCGCATTCGCGTACCGGCTTGTCCTGCTCGTCGACCGGACCCGTGCTGTCGGCCGGGAGGACGGTGAGGCACTCGCCCTTGACCCGCAGCTCCTTGGGCAGCTTGTCGCCGAAGGTCAGCCTGAGGATGTTGCGCCAGACCGCGTTGAAGTAGGCGGCGGCCGCCGAGTCGGGCTCCTGGGTGTAGTCCCAGCCCTCCAGGAGCTTCTGTGCCTCACGGACGCTCTTGTCGGAGACGTTGATCTTCATCAGCTCGGGCACCAGCAGCGCGGCGATCTCGCTGGTGTTGTCCATCTGCATCTTCTGCATGTCGTCGGTCGAGATCTTCCCGCCGCCCTTGATCTTCGACTCGATGAGGTCGTTGATCCGCTGGCTGCGGGTGCCGTAGCCCCAGTCCTTGGTGAGCAGGTTGGGGTACTTCTTCTCGTCGATGACGGCCTGGTTGGCGGTGACGATGTAGCCGCGCTTCGGGTTGTACTCGTACGGCAGCTCGTCGAACGGGATCGGGTCCTTCTTCCAGCCGTACGACGACGCCCAGCCGGGGCTCGGCATCGTGCCGTTGCCCGCCTTGCGGACCGGGATCTTCCCCGGGGCCTGGTAGCCGATGTTGCCCTTGGTGTCGGCGTAGATGAGGTTCTGCGAGGGGACCTCGAAGTGCTCGGCGGCGGCCCTGAAGGTCTTGAAGTCCTTGGCGCGGTTGAGCTCGAAGACGGCGTCCATGGAGTGACCCGGTTCCAGCGCGGTCCACTTCAGGGCGACGGCGTAACCGTCGCCGCGGTCCGGCGCGGCGTTGGTGACGGGGGCCTTCTGGCCGACCTTCTCCAGCTCGCCACTGCGGTCGGAGACCAGCGGACCGTTGTTCGTCTCGCGCACGGTGATGTGCCGGCTCTCGCCGCCCGCGACCTTGATGGTCTCCTTGCGGGTGACGAAGGGCTTCACCTTGCCGTCGTACTGGTAGCCCTCGCCGGAGACCTTCTCCAGGAAGAGGTCGGTGACGTCCGCGCCGAGGTTGGTGAAGCCCCAGGCGATGTCCTGGTTGTGACCGATTATCACGCCGGGCATACCGGAGAAGGTGTATCCGGCGGTGTCGTACCGGCAGGTCGCCGAGAGCTGCCGGCAGTGCAGCCCCATCTGGTACCAGAGCGACGGCAGCTGCGGCGCCAGGTGCGGGTCGTTGGCGAGCAGCGGCTTGCCGGTGGTCGTGTAGTCGCCGGAGACGACCCAGGAGTTGGATCCGATGCCGTTCCCGTTCGGGCCGAGCAGCGCGGGGATCTTGTCGAGGGTGTCGGAGAGCGAGGAGAGCTGCGTGTTCAGGCCCTCGGTGGCCCCCTGCACGGTGTTCGCGCCGACGCCGGTGGACGACGTCGCGGCCGGGTCGAACCTGCCGGTGACCGACGAGATCGCACCCTGGTCGACAATCGGCCGGTGCTTGTCGTACGGGTACGCGGGGTACAGGTCCTCGATCTGTTCCTTGCTGAGCCTGCTGGTCATCAGCGAGCGGTCGATCTCGTCCTGCATGTTGCCGCGCAGGTCCCAGGCCATCGCCTTCAGCCAGGCGACCGAGTCGACCGGGGTCCACTTGGTCGGCCTGTAGTCGTTGGTGAGGCCGAGCGCGGCGTACTCGACGGAGATGTCCTTGCCGTCGCGCCCCTTGAGGTAGGCGTTCACCCCGTCCGCGTACGCCTGCAGGTTCTTCTTGGTGTCCGCGGACAGGACGGTGTCGTACTCCTCCTGCGCGATCTTGCGCCAGCCCAGCGTCCGCAGGAAGGCGTCCGTGTCGACCTGCCCGGAGCCGAACATCTCGGAGAGCCGGCCGGCCGTCATATGACGGCGGACGTCCATCTCCCAGAAGCGGTCCTGAGCCTGCACGAAGCCCTGGGCGCGGAACAGGTCGGTGTCGGAGTCCGCGTAGATCTGCGGGATTCCATAGCTGTCGCGCTTGACGTCGACGTTGGCGGAGAGACCGTCGATCTTGACCGACCCGTTCGTCTGCGGGTAGGAGGCACGCACGGTCGCTACGGACCAGTACCCGCCGTAACCGATACCCGCGACAAGCGCCAGCACCAGGGCGATCACGATCAGGCGGGCGCGTCGCCCCTTCTTCTTGCCGGTCTTCGCACCGGCAGAACCGGAAGAGCCGGAAGAGGCGGTTGTGTTGGCGGGCATCGCTGTCCTTCGAGGGGCAGGGTGGTCCTGGGAGTGCAGGAGCAACCATAGGCGCAGCACCGAGGCGGCTCCGACGCGGTATCGGGATCCGTCGAATCGAGAGTCGATCGCACGAGTACTCGAACGCGTCAAGAAAGCGTTAAAGATTAGGTAAGGTAATGAAGTACCGGCCGCCGGAGAGCCATTCGGCAGGCGTACGCAGGGAAGGAACGGCCACTGACTGTCCACGCGCTCAACGAACTCCTGCTCGTCTGCTCGCTCGTCCTGCTCGTCGCCGTCGCGGCGGTGCGCATCTCGTCCCGCAGCGGGCTCCCCAGCCTGCTCCTGTATCTCGGCATCGGGATCGCCATCGGGCAGGACGGGATCCTCCACATCAAGTTCGACAACGCCGAACTGACCCAGGTGTTCGGCTACGCCGCCCTTGTCGTGATCCTGGCCGAGGGCGGCCTCGGCACGAAGTGGAAAGAGATCAAACCGGCACTGCCCGCCGCCGCGACACTGTCGGTCGTCGGCGTCGCGGTGAGCGTGAGCGTCACCGCGGCCGGAGCGCACTATCTGGTCGGCCTGGACTGGCGGCAGTCGCTGATCATCGGTGCGGTCGTCTCGTCGACGGACGCCGCCGCGGTCTTCTCCGTGCTGCGCAAGGTGCCGCTGCCGGCCCGGATCACCGGTGTGCTGGAGGCCGAGTCCGGGTTCAACGACGCCCCCGTGGTGATCCTGGTGGTGGCCTTCTCCACCAAGGGGCCGGTGGACAGCTGGTACCTGCTGGTCGGCGAGATCGCCCTGGAACTGGTGATCGGCGCGGCCGTCGGCATCGCCGTCGGCTGGCTCGGCTCGTTCGGGCTGCGTCATGTGGCACTGCCCGCGTCCGGTCTCTACCCGATCGCGGTGATGGCGATCGCCGTGTCCGCGTACGCGGCCGGCGCCCTGGTCCACGGCAGTGGCTTCCTCGCCGTCTATCTGGCCGCGATGCTCCTCGGCAACGCCAAGCTGCCGCACTGGCCCGCCACCCGCGGCTTCGCCGACGGGCTCGGCTGGCTGGCCCAGATCGGCATGTTCGTCCTGCTCGGGCTGCTGGTCACCCCGCACGACCTGCTCGACGACTTCTGGCCCGCGATCATCGTGGGTCTGGTACTGACCGTGGTGGCGCGCCCCATGGAGGTCTTCATCTCCCTGATCCCGTTCCGGATGCCGTGGCGCGAGAAGGCCTTCATGTCGTGGGCGGGGCTGCGTGGCGCCGTCCCCATCATCCTGGCGACCATTCCCATGGTGCACGGGATCGAGGGCTCCACCCACGTCTTCAACATCGTCTTCGTACTCGTTGTCGTCTACACGCTGATTCAGGGGCCGACCCTGCCCTGGCTGGCCAAGGCCCTGAAGATCGCCGAGGACCCCTCCGAGGCCACCGACCTGGGCATCGAGTCGGCGCCGCTGGAGCGGCTGCGCGGGCATCTGCTGTCGGTGGCGATCCCCGGGAGGTCGAAGATGCACGGCGTGGAGATCGCCGAACTGCGGCTGCCCGCCGGAGCAGCCGTCACCCTCGTCGTACGGGAGGGGAAGAGCTTCGTGCCCGGACCGTCGACCATGCTGCGGCGGGGCGACGAACTGCTGGTCGTCGCGACCGATCCGGTGCGCGACACGGCCGAGGCCCGACTGCGGGCGGTCGGCGAGGGAGGCAAGCTGGCCGGGTGGCTGGGGACCGACGGCGGCACCGGTGGAACCGGCAGGACCAGGACACACCACTGATCCGAGGCTACGAAGGTGTGATTGCGCGCAATCGCAGGCATGCACCGGATCCTGCCCTGTAGCATGAAGGAAACGTGATCGACAAAGATCGATAGATCCGGTCAACACCGGATCGACCAACTCTGCCTGACGCAGAGCTGGCGCGACCGTATGGCGGTCGTGGCGTCCTCCGCCTCTGCTGCGAGCGCCCGGCATCTACCGCAGTTCCGCGCGAAGAGGACAGCTCTCGGCAGCTCCCGTCCCAGGCCGGCACCCACAGGTGCGGACCGGCGACGGAAGCATGGCTACCAGGCGGCAGAAAGGCATGGACCGTGGCGTCCACGGTCTCCGACCGCCCCGGTTACGGGCAACTGCTGCGCATCCCCGGTGCGTGGACCTTCCTCCTTCCGGGCTTCGCCGCACGGCAGCCCTTCGCGATGCTGACCATCGGCATCGTCCTGCTGGTGCAGCACACCACCGGCTCGTACGGCAGCGCGGGCGCCGTCGCCGCTGTCACCGGTGTCTCCATGGCGCTGTTCGCCCCACAGAGCGGCAAGCTGGCCGACCGCATCGGCCAGCGCGCCGTACTGCTGCCGGGAGTCCTCGTGCACGCGGCGTCCGTATCGGCGCTGACGGCACTCGCACTGGCGGACGCACCGCTCTGGCTGCTGTTCCTGGCCGCAGTGCCGACGGGTGCCTCCGTCCCGCAGATCGGCCCGATGGTGCGGGCCCGCTGGGCGGCGCTGCTGGGCGCGGCACCCGGCCGGAAGGCCTCGCCCCTGATGGCGACCGCCGCCGCCTTCGAGTCGGTGACCGACGAGTTCACCTTCGTCATCGGACCCGTCCTCGCCACCGCCCTGTGCACCGGGGTGCATCCGGCGGCCGGACTGATCGCGGAGGCCGCACTGACGCTGATGGGCGGCCTGCTCTTCGCGGCGCAGCGCCATACCCAGCCCGCGGTCCGCTCCACCACCTCCGGCGCCTCCGAACGGCACACCTCCGCCCTGTCCGTACCGGGCGTACGCGTGCTCGCGGTGGCGTTCCTCGGGATCGGCGCCGTCTTCGGCGGCATGCAGGTCTCGCTGACCGCGTTCGCCGAGGAGATCGGCCGGCCCGGCGCGAACGGCCTGCTGTACGGGATCTTCGCGGCCGGCAACATGCTGGCCGGGATCGCCTGCGGTGCCATCGCCTGGAAGAGCGGGCCGCGGCGCAGGCTGATCGCCGGGTACGCGGCGCTGACCCTGACCGCGTCCGGGCTGTGGGCCGTGCACTCCGTGCCGCTGCTGGCCGGGCTCGGGCTGCTCGTCGGACTCTCCATCGCACCCGCGCTGATCAGCGGATACACGCTCGTCGAGGCGCTGGTTCCGGCGTCCGCCAGGACCGAGGCGTTCACCTGGCTGACGGGCGCGGTCGCGCTCGGCCAGGCCGCGGCGGTGACGGTCGCCGGACGGCTGGCGGACGCCCACGGGGCGAGCACCGGCTTCGTGGTGCCGCTGGTGGGGACCGTGCTGGCGCTCGTGACCCTGGTGACGCTGCGTTCGCGGCTGACACCGAGGGCTCCGGGACGGACCGTGGCACGTGGTGTCGGTCACCGAGAGCCGGTCACGGTGGACTGATCCAGCGGAATACGTCAGTATGGAGCGTCGTTAGCACTCACAGAGTCAGAGTGCCAGGAGGAGCAAGTGCCGACCTATCAGTACCAGTGCACCGAATGTGGCGAGGGCCTCGAGGCGGTGCAGAAGTTCACCGATGACGCTCTGACCGTGTGCCCGAACTGCGAGGGACGCCTGAAGAAGGTGTTCTCGGCGGTCGGCATTGTCTTCAAGGGTTCCGGTTTCTACCGGAACGACAGCCGCGGCTCCTCGTCGAGCAGCGCGCCGGCGTCGTCGTCCGCGAAGGCAGCCGGTTCCGCTTCGTCGACTTCCTCGACGGGGTCGGACTCGAAGTCGTCCGCGTCCTCGTCCGCCGCCGCTTCCTCTTCCTCGTCGTCGTCCTCCGCGTCGTCGTCGAGCGGTACGTCGGCCGCCTGAGCCGAGGTACGCAGCTTCACACTTCATCCGAGGGCCCCGCCGATCCGATCGGCGGGGCCCTCGGCATTTACAGCCCCGCTAGTGTGATCGCATGGTGAACGCAGAGATCGGTGTCATCGGCGGCTCGGGCTTGTACTCCTTCCTGGAGGACGTCACCGAGGTTCGCGTGGACACCCCGTACGGACAGCCGAGCGATTCCGTCTTCCTCGGTGAGATCGGCGGACGCCGGGTCGCCTTCCTCCCCCGCCACGGACGCGGCCACCATGTGCCGCCGCATGGCATCAACTACCGCGCCAACCTGTGGGCGCTGCGGTCCGTGGGCGTACGTCAGGTGCTCGGCCCGTGTGCGGTCGGCGGGCTGCGTCCGGAGTACGGACCGGGGACGCTGCTCGTACCGGACCAGATGGTGGACCGCACCAAGGCCCGCACGCAGACGTATTACGACGGGGAGACCCGTGCGGACGGCGTGGCGTCGAACGTGGTGCACCTGGGCTTCGCCGACCCGTACTGCCCCGAGGGGCGCAAGGTCGCACTGGCCTCGGCCCGCGCCAAGGGCTGGGAGCCGGTGGACGGCGGGACGCTGGTGGTCGTCGAGGGGCCGCGCTTCTCGACCCGGGCCGAATCGCGCTGGCATGCGGCGATGGGCTGGTCGGTGGTCGGCATGACCGGGCACCCGGAGGCCGTGCTCGCCCGTGAACTGGGGCTCTGCTACACGACGATGACGCTGGTGACGGACCTGGACGCGGGCGCCGAGGCGGGCGAGGGCGTCTCCCACGGGGACGTGCTGAAGGTGTTCGCGGCCAATGTGGACCGGCTGCGGGCGGTGTTGTTCGACGCGGTGACGGCGCTGCCTGCGGAAGGGGAGCGCAGCTGTTCCTGTGCGCGTGCGCTGGACGGGATCGAGACGGGGATCGAGCTGCCGTAGGGGGTGCGGCCGCGGCTCGGTCCTGGCTCCGCTCTTGGCTCTGCGAGACGGGTGGGGCGCGGGTGGGTGACCGGCTTGTCCACAGTGTGTGCGCTGTCCACAGGGCTCGGCGGGAATCTCGCGGACGGTGGATCGTGAGGGGTGTCGGTGTTCGTCCCGAACGCCGGACTTCGCGCTCCTCACTCCCCACGGCAGGTGGTGTCGGCCATGTTCCCGCCCGTTTCTCCGACCACGTCCTCGTCCGATGTGCGTCCGACGGTCCCCGGTCCGCCGGTGTCGGCGCCGCCGCCCTGTGGGGTGCCCGCGTTCGCGCCGCTGCGGGTGCGCGGGGGTGGTGGGCGTCGGTTACGGCGGGCGGTGTGGCGACAGCGCCGCGCCATGGCGGCCGGACTGGCGCTGACGGCTGCGGCGCTGGCCGCGACAGGACTGACCGGTGGTGACGGTGGCAGCGGGGCGGCGGACCGCGCGGGAACCTCGGCGCCGGAGGGGGAGCGGCGACCGGTTCAGCTGGTGTCCGCACCGGTCCGGATTGCGGATGCGGCGACGGTACGGCTGTTGCGCCCGGGAGACCGCGTCGATGTGATCGCGGGCGAGGGCTCCGGGGCGGATGCCAGGGTGGTGGCGAAGGGGGCCAGGGTGGCGGCGGTGCCGCGGACGGCGGCCGATGGTGCTGCCGAAGACCCCGCGGAGGGTGGCGCGCTGGTCGTGCTGTCCGTGCCCCGGAGCACGGCGGCGTCGCTGGCCGGCGCAGGGATCTCGGCCCGGCTGGCGGTGACGCTGTGCTGAACCGGGCACACCGGCCCATTCGCACTGATGAGCCGTCAAGTCACCGGCTCGGTGCTCAGCACTACGCTCAGCTTCGTGATCACGGCAGCCGTCGTCCACTTCCTGACGGTGCTGCCGATGGCCAAGTACCTGGCCAGGCGAGCGGCGATGCAGGCTGCCAAGGACGGCGTGCAGGAGACGCTGGAGGTCAGCGAGCTGGAGGTGCTGAAGGAGATCCGCGACGTTCTCGTCTCGCAGCGCAGCGGTCCGGCGGGCGAGGGCCGCGGCCAGGAACCGGGCCGCGGCCACGACGAGTAACTCAGACGTGGTGGGGTGGCTTCTCGTCGAGGAAGCGCGCGAGGTCGGCGGCGCTGCCGCCGGCCGGAGCCCGCTCGCCCCACGCTCGGTCCGTATCGTCCGCGGACTGCTGGTCCAGCGGATCGTCGAAGATCAGAGCCGGCTTGGGCTTCCTCTGCTCCGGCTGTGTCGGGGTTGTCGGCTGCGTCGGTTTCGAATCGCGCGGTCCGGGGGTGGGGGCGGTGCTCATACCACCAGGGTACGGCGACGGTCAGCGATCCTTCGGGTCGAGCATCCAGAGCCCCAGGACCACGAGGAACGACAGACAGAGGAAGCCCGCACCCCACCAAGCCGTTTCGGTGTTGCCCTCCATCCATTCGTCGACGACGACGGTCAGTCCCCAGAGCTGGCCGATGACGACGGTCATGGCGAGGGTCAGCCGGGCCGTCAGTTTCGAGGAGCGCTCGGGTTCCTGGTCGGTGCCCGCTCCCGGGCCCGGACCGGTGCGGCGGACCCGGGGGTCGCCGTAGCCACTGGTGGAGCGGATCTGCGGATAGCGCTCGCGGACGGGTCGGTTCAGCTCCGGCCGGGCGCTGCCCGGGTGGTACTCGGGATAGGCCGGGCGCTGCGGGTCGGCGGGCTGCCGGGCGTCGGTCATGTCCGCCTGCCGGGGGTCTCGGTTTCGGTTGCCGCGGTACGGGGAGCCTTCGCGCCGGGAGCGTGCGCCGGAGGTGCCTCCGCACCTCCGTCCCGGACCGAGGGGCAGCCGATCCGCGAGGCGAGGTCAGGCCGTTCCTCGCTGATCTGGCGGCACACACCGTGCTCGATGCTCTCGCCGGAACGGGTGGTGCCGATGGCCCAGATGCTGCCGTCGGCCTGCTCGGTGAGTGCCACCTTGGGCAGGGGGCGGGGCGGCGGTCCGGCGGTGACTTCTCCGGTGCGCACATCGAAGATGCCCTCGTGGCAGGGGCAGTAGAGCTCCCCTTCCGGACCGCGGTCCTTGCGCCAGAGCACCGCGCAGGCGAGATGGGTGCAGATCGCCGAGTAGCCGACGAGGGTGCCGTCGTCCATCCGGACGGCGACCGCCTTGTCATCCTCCTCGGGGTAGCTGAAGGCGATGGACTCCCCGGGCAGGAGCTGAGCGGTGATCTTCCTCGGTTCGGGTGCCTTGGCGTCATCGGTGTCCCCGTGGCGCGGGAGCATGCCGCCGGCCACGCCGAGGCCGCCGACGGCGAGTCCGCCGGAGACGGTGGCGACGATCCGGAGGTAGTCGCGCCGGGTGGTGAGGGAGTCGGCGGCGATCCGGTCGTGCAGGGCCTTGCGCGCGTCTCCGTGGGGGCTCCGGTCCCCGGTCGGCGGCTGCTCGGTGACGCTCATCGGCGGACGTCCTTCCCGTTGATCTCGACGACGGGAAGACCGCCGGGCACCGGCCACCGGACCTTGTCGGCGGGGACGACCATGGCCACACCGGTGCGGACCTCGGTCTCGCCGAAGGTGAAGGTGTCGGCGATCTGGACGCCGGGCCGCTCTGCCTGGAGCTCCTCGGCCGTTCCGTAGAACAGCGCCCCGGTCGGGCAGACGGTGGCGCACATGGGGGCGAGGCCGTAGGCGGTGCGGTCGTAGCAGAGGTTGCACTTCATCTGCAGCTTCGCCTGGAGGTCGATCTTCGGGACGCCGAAGGGGCAGGCGTTGACGCAGTTGGCGCAGCCGATGCAGCGGGTGGTGTCGGCCTGCTGCACCACACCGTCGGCGGTGACCAGGATCGCGTCGGCGGGGCAGACCTCGGCGCACGGGGCGACCGGGTCCTCGCAGTGCATACAGACCGTGGGGAGGGAGGCGACGGAGTGACCCTCGTCGGTGTAATCGAGGTGGATCATCGACTTGCCGTGGTGCGAGTCGCATTCCCGGCAGGCGGAGACACAGGCCTGGCAGCCGATGCAGCGCCCCGGGTCGATGAAGATCGTTCTGCCCATCATGCGGGCCTCAGCTCCTCTCCGAGGTACCACGGCCCTGCGGGGCGGTGGGCGGCAACGGGTCGGTGCGGGAGACCTGGGCCTCCGGGTAGGCGACCTGGCCGGGTGCGACGGGAGGTGCGGGGACCTCGTCGATCTTTTCGGCGTGCTCGATGCGGCAGGCGCACACCTTGTACTCGGGGATCTTGGAGCGGGGGTCGAGGGCGTCGATGGTGAGGGCGTTGGCGGCGGTGGGGACCGGCCAGTGGTACGGGATGAAGACGGTGTCGGGGCGGATCGCCTCGGTGACGAGGGCGGGAAAGACCTCGCTGCCGCGCCGGGTGATGACGCGGACCGGTTCGCCGTTGCGGAAGCCGTGGGAGGGGTGGACCTCGGCCCAGGGGCGCGGGGTCTGTTCGACGAGGGCGCCCAGCCGACGGGTCTGGTTGCCGGACAGGAAGTGGGCGACGGTGCGGCCGGTGGTGAGCGACATGGGGTGCTCGTCGTCGTACGGGTCCATCGGCGGGTGCCACTCGACGACCTGCAGATGGATCTTGCCGTCGGGGTGGTACGTCCTGCCGTCCTCGAAGAGCCGGGGGGTGCCGGGGTGGTCGGTGGAGGGGCAGGGCCAGGCGATGCCGCCGGTCTCCTCCAGCCGTTCGTAGGTGATGCCGTAGTAGTCGTTGACGGTTCCGGCGGAGGCGATCCGCAGCTCGTCGAAGACCGCGCGCGAGTCGGCGAACGCGAATTTGTCGCCCGCGCCGAGCCGCCGGGCGAGTTCGCACATCACCCAGGTGTCGGTCCGTACCCCGGGGGGCGCGTCCTGCGCCTTGTTGTGCTTGACCACGCGGGCCTCGGCGTTGGCCATCACCCCTTCGTCCTCGGCCCAGGTGGTGACGGGAAAGACGACATGTGCGTTGGCAGCGGTCTCGGAAAGGAAGAAGTCGAATTGGGCATGGAATTCGGTGGCGTCGTACCCCTCCTTGACCACCCGGTAATTGGGCAGGGAGACGAAGGGGTTGTTGCAGATGCCGATCAGGCCGCGGATCTCGCGGCGCTGCATCTGCCAGACCATTTCCATCATCGAGGTACCGGCGGGCGGCAGTTCGGACTCCTCGATGCCCCAGATCTCGCAGATCTGCCGGCGGTGCTCCTCGTTCATGATCGAGCGGCCGCCTGGGAGGAGGTCGGCCTTCTGGCCGTGCTCGCGGCCGCCCTGCCCGTTGCCCTGACCGGTGATGGTGCCGTAGCCGGCACCGGGCTTGCCGATGTGGCCGGTGGCGGCGCAGAGGTTGATCACGGCGAGGCAGTTCTCGACGCCCTGCGAGTGGTGTTCGATACCGCGGGCGTGCCAGGCCATGGCCTTGGGGGCGCGGGCGAAGGTGCGCGCGACCTGGACGATCTGTTCGGCGGGGATGCCGCAGATCTCGGCGGCGCGGGACGGTGGATATTCGGCGGCCTTGGCCCTGACCTCTTCCCAGCCGGTGGCGTGGGCGGCGAGGTACGCCTCGTCGGTGAGGCCCTCCTCGACGACCACGTTCAGGACGGAGGTGAAGAAGGCCGAGTCGGTGCCCGGCTTGAGGGCGACATGGATGTCGGCGGTGCGGGCGATCGCGGTCTCGCGCGGGTCGACGACGATCAGGCTGGCACCTCGGTCCCGCGCTCCCCACACGTACTGGGTCATCACGGGGAAGCATTCGCCGACGTTGGAACCCGCGATCAGCAGGCAGTCGGTGAGCAGGCAGTCGGAGAAGGGGTTGCCCGCCCGGTCGATGCCGAAGGCGAGCTTGTTGGCACCCGCGGCACTGACCATGCAGAGCCGGCCGTTGTAGTCGACATGCCGGGACTTGAGGGCGACCCGGGCGAATTTGCCGACGAGATACGTCTTCTCGGAGAACAGGCTGGCACCGCCGAGGAGCCCGAAGGCGTCGTTGCCGTGGGCCTGCTGGATGCGTTTGATCTCGGAGACCGTGAAGTCGAGCGCCTCGTCCCAGGAGACCTCGCGGAACACCTCGTCGCGGGAGCGGCGCATCAGCGGGGCGGTGAGCCGGTCGGGGTGGTTGACCTGCTGATACGCATTGATGCCCTTGGGGCAGAGCCGCATACGGTTGATGTCGTGGTTGCGGGGTTCGACGCCGAAGACCTTGCCGCCGCGGTCGACGCGCAGATACATCCCGCACTGGACGCCGCAGAAGCAGCAGTGGGTGGGGACGAGCGTCTCGCCGTCCTGGTCGGCGCGCCACCGGTCGGCCGGGATGCCGCCGGCGTCCCGGAATGCCCGGGTGCCCGGCGGTGCGAGGGAGGGGTCGAGCGGGACGACCGGACGGGGGTCGGCGGTCACTTGAAGCCCTTCTTCACATGGGAGAGATAGGCGCTGCCGCGCAGCACCCTTTTGCAGCGCGGGCAGTATTCGGCCCACTCGTCGAAGTCGAGGCTGAGATCGCGCATGGTGCCGCGGAGGTTCTCGACGTACGGCCCGGTGTCGATGGGTTCCTCGCAGCGACGGCAGCTGAAGATCTCCTGGTCCTGCCGGCCGGTGTACTTGAACAGCTGCATACCGACCGCGGCCGGGCGCTGGACGATGTGGAAGAACTTCCCGAACGGGATGTAGATGAGGGTGAAGACCACCGACACCATGTGGAGGATCCCCAGGAATTCGTATCCGCCGCCGTGCAGGAAGATCGACGAGAAGGTGAGCAGCAGACCGGTCACGGAGATCACGATCAGGGCGATCAGCGGCACGAGGTCGTAGCCGAAGCGCTGGCCGGTGATGGCGCCGCGGTCCTTCATACGCCGCCAGAGGAAGTAGGAGGCACCGGGGATGACGAGCACGGCGGCGATGTCCAGACCGTGGAACATCAGCCAGCCGAGGACGTTCAGCGAGTCGAAGCCGATGATCTTGAAGTCCCAGATGCGCATCTCGTAGCGGGGGCCCGAGCCGGTGCCGGAGGTGAAGGTGAACCAGCCCCAGGTCAGCGGGAACGTGATCAGGGAGGCGAGGATGCAGCCCCAGAAGATCAGCTGGTGGGCGGCCCAGCGGGCGTGCGAGCGGGCGCCGAGGAACTTCTGGAAGCCCAGATAGGTGGCGGTCATCCTCGGCAGGGCGGTAGGGCCCTTGCGGAAGTTGGCCATGGAGAAGAAGCTCCGCCAGCCCTGCTTGAACAGGCGTCGGGCACCGGGCGCGGAGACCCAGACCGTGTAGCGGTAGGCGACACCGAAGGCGAGGAAGACCGTGGCGACCGCGTACGGGAGGAGGGCGGAGTCGAAGTTCTCCAGAAGCCGGCTGCCGAACACGATCGCGAGGATCAGCAGGACGGAGACGATGACGCCGACCGCGGTCGCGCGGGAGGTGACGGACCGGAGGACCGAGGTGCGGGCGCTGCCGGGAGCGGGCGGTGCGGGCGTGTCCACGGCCGGGTTCGGCGCGGTGGCGGCTGCGGTTGCGCGTTCGTCTGCGGCTTCTGGGGGCTCGGTCACCGGCCCACCGTAGGACCGGATGGGACGGTTGGTCCTGATTTGACGTCCGGCTGAGTGAGCGCGTCACCGAGCGGCACGAAGGCCGGTCGCGCGGCTCTCCGCTGCGCAGGACCTGACCCGGGACGCTTTTCCCGTACGATCTGCGCGTCCCGCCACCAGCCACCGGAGTGGTCTGCTGTGCTGGGCCCCATGCCCCGGATGACCGCCCGCAGCCGCACCGAGAAGCACCGCACCTCGACCCCGCTGGAACTCTTCTTCGACCTGTGCTTCGTCGTTGCCGTCGCCCAGGCGGGCGGCCGTCTCGTGCACGCCGTCGCCGAGGGACATCCCGGCACCGGGATCGCCGGCTATCTGGCCGTGTTCTTCGGCATCTGGTGGGCCTGGGTGAACTTCTCCTGGTTCGCCTCCGCGTACGACACCGACGACACGCTGTACCGCCTGGTCACGTTCGTCCAGATCACCGGTGTGCTCATCTTCGCCGCCGGGGTGCCGCGCGCCTTCGACGACGGGGACTGGACGCTCGGCGTCATCGGCTATGTGGTGATGCGGCTCGCGCTCACCAGCCAGTGGCTGCGGGTGGCCCACTGTTCCGAGGGCGCGGAACGCAGGGTCGCGCACCGGTACGCCATCGGGATCGTCCTGTGCCAACTGGGCTGGATCGGCATGCTGTTCGTGCCCGCCGACATGAACGGCGCCCGTACCGCGGTCTACGTGGTGCTCGCCCTGTGCGAGCTGTCGGTTCCGGCCGTCGCCGAGCGCGAGCGCGGGACGAGCTGGCATCCGCATCACATCGGCGAACGGTACGGACTGTTCACCATCATCGTGCTCGGCGAGACGATCGCCGCGGCAACGGTCGCCGTCCAGGAGTCGGTCGACAACCACGACGCGCTCGGCGAACTGCTGCCGGTCGCCGCGGGCGGACTGCTGATCGTCTTCGCCGCCTGGTGGATCTACTTCGCCGTGCCGATCCACCACTATCTCCGTGGCAGCAGGCAGTCGTTCATCTGGGGATACGGCCACTACGCGATCTTCGGTTCCGCCGCCGCGATCGGCTCGGGCATCGAGGTCGCGGTGGAGGAGGCCACCGGAAAGGCCCATGTGTCGACGGCGGCCGCCTCGGCCGCCGTGACCGTCCCCGCGGCAGTCTTTCTGCTGACGGTGTGGCTGCTGCACGCCCGCCACTTCAAGCGCGACCTCGCGGAGCAACTGCCCCTTCCCCTGGCCACGGTGGCGATCCTGGCCTGTACGTTCGCCGGGACATATGCGGTCTTGGCGGCCGGTCTGGTGGCGGCCGCGACCGTGACGGCCGGCGTGGCATTGTCGCGGCGCCCGGCACCGGGCGGGCCGGCTTCCACCACCGTCCCGCCGACCCACGCGTGAGGAGCACACGATGGCCGGACAGCACACCGGGCAGGGCCGGGCACAGGGCTCACAGCCGCCGACCGGCCTCCCCGCGGGCGGGAGGGACGCGCTGACGGATGTCGCCGGGCTGCGGGTCGGTCATGCGCGAGTGGCCGGCGACGGCGCGCTGAGCGGCACCACCGTCGTCCTCGCCCCCGAGGGCGGCGCCGTCGCCGCCGTCGACGTACGGGGCGGCGGCCCGGGCACCCGGGAGACGGACGCTCTCGACCCCCGCAACCTGGTGCAGCGCATCGACGCCGTCGTCCTGACGGGCGGCAGCGCGTACGGACTGGACGCGGCGTCCGGCGTGATGGCCTGGCTGGAGGAGCAGGGGCGGGGCGTGCGGGTCGGTCCCGATCCGTCGCAGGTGGTGCCGGTGGTCCCGGCCGCGTGCATTTTCGACCTGGGGCGGGGCGGCGACTGGCGGGCCCGCCCGGACGCCTCGACCGGCCGCGCCGCCGTGGAGGCCGCGGCCGGCACGGAGTCGGGTGCCCCGGTCGCGGAGGGCGGGGTCGGCGCCGGCACGGGAGCGGTTGCCGGCCGCCTCAAGGGCGGTGTGGGCACGGCGAGCGTGCGACTGCCGTCGGGGATCACGGTCGGCGTGCTGGTCGTGGTGAACGCGGCAGGCGCGGTGGTCGATCCGGTGACCGGGGTGCTCTACGGGGAGTACGGAGCCGCCGAACCGCCTGTGTACCCCCCGGCGGAGGTCCACAGGACCGCCGGGCGCCGGCTGGCCGAAGCGCGGGACACCGAAGCCCGCCCTCCGCTCAACACCACGCTCGCCGTCGTCGCCACGGACGCGGATCTCACCCGGGCGCAGGCGCAGAAGCTCGCAGGCACGGCGCACGACGGACTGGCGCGCGCCGTGCGTCCCGTACACCTGCTGAACGACGGTGACACGGTCTTCGCGCTCGCCACCGGTGAGCGGCCGCTGGCCCCGGACAACCCGATCGCGCTGAACGAACTCCTGACGGCGGGCGCGGACGTGCTGACGCGTGCCGTCGTGAAGGCTGTACGGGCGGCCGAGGGCGTCGAAGCCCGCCGCCCCGGCGCGGGCACGTACCCCTCGTACAGTGATCTCTACGGCACCGGCTGACCGCCGACTCGCCATCCGCGCAAGGAAGTTCGGACGAAACGCCAGGAACTATCCGCGTGTGCCGTACGTTTTCCGGAACCCCGGTCTCGATGTCAGACCCAGGGACTACGTTAAGCACGCATCGGGTAACACGCGGCGACGGCCTGGAGACAGCACCTTGAGCGATCCGTACGAGACAACCGAGCAGCACCTCGAGCGACTCCTGCGACGCGCACTCAACTCTTTCGACCTGCCCGACTGCACGGTCGAGAGACTCGGCACGGCGCTGGCACACAGCAGCTCCCTGCACTCCTCGCACCACAGTTCCGTACTGCACCGCGAGACCTACCGGCATACCTATCTGCTGGCCGACGGCTCGGCCCTGACCCTGTGGGAGCTGGTCCACGGGGGCGCCAAGGACACGACGGGCGCCCGGTCGCGGACGCGGACCGGCCCCCAGCACCACGAGCTGTACGACGACGAGGCCGACGCCCGTGTGGCCGCCGCCCGGCTGGCAGGCAGCTTCTCCGACATGTCGGCGTTCGGCGACGACGCCCCGCAGGCGGACCTGGAGATTCACACGGTCCTGATGGCCGCGCCGCCGACGCCGCTGCCCCGGATGTACGCGCCGGACAACTCCGCGGACCACGCCCGCCGCGTGCTGCGCCGCGCGGAGAACGGCGACGTGCCGGGCGAGGAGACCGCGCGTCTGCTGCGGGCCGCCTTCGCCCACCACATCACCCAGATCTTCGGCCGGCAGTGCCGGGTCGACGGGCGGGACGCCGGTTTCACCCTGTACGAGCACGCCTTCCTGCTTCTCGACGGCAGCGAGACGAGCCTGTGGGAGGTCGAGCACACGGCGACTCCGGACGGCCGCCACATGTGCGAGGTGTACGGGGACGAGCAGGCGGCGCGCGAGGCAATGGAGAACCGCACGCACATCTGCTGACGGGCGACGACGCTCACCCGCCGCAGCACGCACGAGGGGCCCACGCCTCACGCAAGGGTGCCCGCACCCCCCGAGAGGTGCGGGCACCGAGCAGGCAGCCGAGCACGCGGCCGGCTGGCAGACGCACTCAGCGCGTCAGTGCGGCCTCCTTGGCCACCTCGCCCGGCGTGGCATCGGCGTCCTGGACGTCCTCGTCCTCGCCGCCCTCCACGTGCTGCCGCGGTCGCGCCGGCAGCGCGAACATCACCAGGAAGATCAGCGCGAGCACTCCGGCCACCCACCACAGCGAGTGCTGGAACGCCTCGACGAACGCCGGGCCCATCGCCTGCGGCGCCAGCCGGTCGCTGATCGACCCGAAGAAGACGACCGAGACGAGTCCGAGCCCCAGCGCGTTGCCCATCTGCTGCACGGTGTTGATCAGCCCGGACGCCGATCCGGAGTGCTCCTTCGGCACCTCGGACAGCACCGCGTCCGTCAGCGGGGCCACGATCAGCCCCATGCCGAGCCCCATGACGACCAGCGGCAGAGCCATCTGCCAGGACGTGATCGACATGCCGTACCGGTCGGACTCCCAGATGTAGAGAAGCAGTCCGGCGACCATCAGCAGCGCGCCCGCCTGCAGGACCTTTCGGCCGAACCGGGGTACCAGCTTCTGTACGGAGATCCCGGCCGCGAAGGAGACGGCGATCGAGAACGGGATACCGGTCGTGCCCGCCCGCAGCGCGCTCCAGCCGAGACCCATCTGCATGTACAGCGTCCAGACCAGGAAGAAGATGCCGAGGCCGATCCCGAAGGTCAGCTGGACGGCGATGCCCGCCGCGAAGCTCTTGACCCGGAACAGCGACAGCTCGACGAGCGGCGAACCGTCCTTGCGTGCCTTCGCCCGCTCGAACAGCACCAGGGCCGCGAACACCAGGACACTGCCGATCATCGACATGTACCCCCACAGCGGCCAGCCCAGCTCGCGCCCGCGGGTCAGCGGGTAGAGCAGCATCAGCAGTCCCAGCGTCACCAGCGCGACACCGACCAGGTCGAGGCGGAGCGCCTTCGGGGCCTTGGACTCCGTGATGAACTTCCGGCCCAGGAGCAGTCCCGCGATGCCGACCGGCAGGTTGATCAGGAAGATCGGCCGCCACTCCAGGCCCGCGATGTTCCACTCGGTGAGCAGCGCGCCCAACAGCGGTCCCGAGACCGCGCCGAGGCCGACGATCGCACCGAAGAGGCCGAAGACCTTGCCGCGCTCGTGCGCCGGGAACGTGGCGTGCACGATCGACAGCACCTGCGGGACCATCAGCGCGGCGGTGCCGCCCTGCAGGATGCGGGAGGCGACCAGCATCTCCGGGTTCGCGGCGAAGCCGCAGAGCGCGGAGGCCAGCGTGAAGCCGCCGATGCCGATGAGGAAGAGCCGCTTGCGGCCGTAGATGTCGCCGAGCCGGCCGCCCGTGATCAGACCGGCCGCGAAGGCCAGGGCGTATCCGGCGGTGATCCATTGGATCGAGCTGAACGAGGCACCGGTGTCGCGCTTGATGCTCGGGATGGCGATGTTGACGATCGTGACGTCGACCAGGTCCATGAAGGCCGCGGTCATCACGATGGCGAGCGCGAACCACCGGCGCCGGTCAGACGGGTCCGAGGACACCGTGGGAGCGGCCGCCGTGGACGGCAGCGATGCGGAAGAAGTCATATGAAGAAGTTAAACGTCCATTAGGTCAGGTCATGACCCAATGGACCGGCACCCTGGATCCATGACCGATACCCCGGCACGACTGCTGAATCTGCTGTCGCTCCTCCAGACGCCGCGCGAGTGGCCGGGCAGCGAGCTCGCCGAGCGGCTCGACGTCAGCCCGCGCACCATCCGCCGCGACATCGACCGGCTCCGCGACCTCGGCTATCCGGTCGAGGCGTCGCGCGGCTCGGTCGGCGGCTATCGCCTGGTCGCGGGCGCCGCCATGCCACCGCTGCTGCTGGACGACGAGGAGGCGGTGGCGATCGCGGTGGGGCTGCGGGCGGGGGCCGGGCATGCCATCGAGGGGGTCGACGAGGCATCCGTGCGGGCCCTGGCCAAGCTGGAACAGGTGCTGCCCTCCCGGCTGCGGCACCGGGTGTCGACCCTGCAGAACGCCACCATGCCGCTGACCCGCGGTGACGGTTCGACCATCGATCCGCACACGCTGACGGTGATGGCGTCGGCGGTCACCGGCCGGGAGCGGCTGCGGTTCGCGTACCGGGCGGGGGACGGCGCCGAGACCAGACGGGAGGCCGAGCCCTACCGGCTGGTGAGCACCGGGTGGCGGTGGTATCTCGTCGCGTACGACCTGGGGCGCGAGGCGTGGCGTACGTTCCGCGTCGACCGGGTGAGCGAGCCGTTCGCCACAGGAGCCCGCTTCACACCGCGCGAGCTGCCCACGGGGGACGCCGCGGCCTTCCTCACCGACTCCATCCGGCGCCGGCAGCCGGAGCTTGCGGTCGAGGTGAGCTTCGCGGCCTCGGCGGAATTCGTGTCCGCGCGGCTGCCCCCGGCGTTCGGTCCGCTGGAGCCGACCGGCGAGCACAGCTGCCGGCTCCGTGCGGTCATGGCGGACTCGCTGGAGTGGGTGGCACTCCGACTGGCACTGGTCGACTGCGAGTTCACCGCACACCAGCCGGCGCAACTGGTGGAGTTCCTGGGCGATCTGGGCGCCCGGCTGACGCGTGCGGCAGCACTCTCCTCACCGTGACGGCAAAGAAATGAGCCCCGGCGCCAGGGGGGGTGGGCGCCGGGACTCAGCTCATGGGGTCCGCACGAAGCGGCTCATATCGGAGGCTACTGGACTCGGGCTCACGCCGCAGCGTCAAAACCCGTGTCGTGGGCCATTCGCTTCAGTTCGAGCAGTGCGTGCTTCTCGATCTGCCGGATCCGCTCGCGCGTCAGACCGTGCTGCTTGCCGACCTCGGTGAGAGTCCGCTCACGGCCGTCCTCGATGCCGTACCGCATACGGATGATCGACGCGGTGCGGTTGTCGAGCTTGCCGATCAGGTCCTCCAGCTCCTCGCTGCGCAGCAGCGTCATCACGGACTGCTCGGGCGACACCGCGGAGGTGTCCTCCAGCAGATCGCCGAACTGGGTCTCGCCCTCGTCGTCCACGGACATGTTGAGGCTGACCGGGTCACGGGCCCAGTCCAGCACGTCGCCGACGCGCGTGGCCGTGGAGTCCAGCTCCGCGGCTATCTCCGCGTGCTCGGGCTCGCGCCCGTGCTCACGGTTGAACTCGCGCTGGACACGACGGATCCGGCCGAGCTCCTCCACCAGGTGGACGGGGAGCCGGATCGTACGGGACTGGTCGGCTATGGAGCGGGTGATGGCCTGACGGATCCACCACGTCGCATAGGTGGAGAACTTGAAGCCCTTGGCGTAGTCGAACTTCTCGACCGCGCGCACCAGGCCCGCGTTCCCCTCCTGGATCAGGTCGAGCAGGGGCAGCCCGGCCCGCGGATATCGGCGGGCGACAGCAACCACGAGTCGAAGGTTGGAACGGATGAATATGTCCTTGGCGCGCTCGCCCTCGGCGACCAGCGCCTCCAGCTCCTCACGCGTCGCTCCACCGGCTTCGCTCTCCACCACGCCGTCGAGGACCTGCCGGGCGAATACGCCCGCCTCGACGGCTTGCGACAGCTCGACCTCCTTCGCGGCATCGAGCAGCGGTGTACGCGCGATCTCGTCCAGGTACATGCCGACCAGGTCGCGATCGGCGATTTCCCCGCCTACGGCGCGAACACTGCTTGCCCGGCTGCTCCCACCACTGGTGGACGAACGACGGGCGACGGCACGGGTTGCCATGCGTGCTCCCTTGCTGAGTAGGTCGCGACACCCTCTCGGGTGCCCTGCATCCGTTGGAAACAACGACTGGAATCCGGACAGAATTCCCATGCCTCGCATTCATTTTCGCGATCATGCAGTACCCTGTCGCGCCGAGAGGGGAGCATTCATGCCGGAAATGCCGGAACTCCGCACGGAGGTGCAGGTCAGGCCGGGCGTCGCGGACGATTTGGCGGCCCTCACCGACATCTACAACCACTACGTCCGTGAGAGTGCGCTCACATTCGACACCGTCCCCTTCACACCCGAACAGCGGATGCCGTGGCTGCTCTCTCACCCTGAAGACGGCCCGCACCGTCTTCTGGTTGCTCGGGATGTCCGCATTGTCGGTCCCGCATCGGTCCTGGGCTACGCGACCAGCAGCGCGTTCCGCCCCAAAGCGGCGTACGCCACGTCGGTGGAGGTGAGCGTGTACTGCACGCCACAGGCCGCCGGTCAGGGCATCGGCACACTCCTGTACGAGTCGCTCTTCGAGGCCCTCGCGGACGAGGATCTGCATCGCGCGTACGCGGGCATCGCCCTGCCCAACGACGCCTCGGTCCGGCTGCACGAACGTTTCGGCTTCCGCCATGTCGGTACGTACGCCGAGGTGGGCCGGAAGTTCGGCAGGTACTGGGACGTGGCCTGGTACGAGAAGCCTCTGGGCCAGGAGACCTAGGACCCGGGGGTCGCAGCGTAGGTCCGCAGCCCGTTACGGGCGGCGGGCCCCGCGCCTAGCGTGTTCCGGCATGACCGACACGACAGGCAGGACAGAACTCATAGGCGCACCGGGCACCGCACCGGTCGACCCCACCGGCACGCTCGACGAGGCGCTGGAGCGGCTCCACAGCGCGGGTCCCGAGCGGAACGGCTGGCTGAGCAACCACGGCCCGATGGCCGTCGAGGCACTCGTACGGCACGGCCAGGCACCGGCCGTCCACCGTTGGCTCGACCACTACAGCCACAAGCTGGAGGACATGCCGGCCCCCGCGACCCGGGTCACCGCGGAGAACTGGCACGAGGCCCTGGGCGACCCGCGCAGGATCGCCGACTGGACGATGTACTTCGAGCAGGAGACGGCCGGGCGCCCCTGGCAGGACGTCCTCACCGACTGGTGGCCGCGGCTGCTGCCGGGCATCGCCGCAGGCGCCACCCACCCCGTGATCAGGGTCGGCCACGCCGTACGCACCCTGCTCGGCGGTGAAGCGAACGCGCCCCGGATCACCGAGCTCGCGCACGGCCTCGGCTACTGGGCCGCCCGCCACCAGCCGCTGCCCGCGCTGAACCCACCGGCCTCGCTCGTGCCCGCGCCGAGTGCCGCCGCCGCGCTGGACGCCGTACCGCCGGTGGCCGACCCGAGCGGCGGCATCCGCGACCGGCTGGCGCAGCTCACCGCGTTCCCGCTGTGGCCGCAGCGGTTCGCGGACGACCCGGACATGGCACGCACCCGGCTGGCGGAGCTGGTCAGGGCCGCGACCCACCGCTACACCACCCACGGCCATGGTGCACCGATCATGCTGGTGCATGCCGCGACCGCACCCAACGCCGTGCTGCGTACGCTGCCCGCCCTGCCCCGTGACCTGTGGCACCGGAGCCTGGCCGCCGCCTGGGCCGCGAGCGCCGCGGTCACCGCCGCGTACAGCCCGGCCGACCCCGCCCCGTACACCGCACCGCCGTCGGCGTCCTCCGCGGACGAGATCTTCGCGCGGGCGGCGGCGCACGGCGACGACCACACGATCAAGTTCACCGACACCGCACTCGACGTCGGCGACACGCCCGCCCTGGCCGCCGCGCTCCGCTCGATCGAACTGAACCCGCCGGCCCTCTGACCACTCAGCCGAACTGCACCGACCGCTTCGCGAGCCCCATCCAGAACCCGTCGATGACGCTGCGCCCCTGGTCGAGCTCGCCCTCCGAGGCGCCCAGCGTCACGAAGAGCGGCGCGAAGTGCTCGGTACGCGGATGGGCCAGCCGGCCGGCCGGGGACTTGTGCTCGAAGTCGAGCAGCGCGTCGATGTCCTGCGCCTGCAGCGCCCGGTGTCCCCAGTCGTCGAACTCCACCGACCAGCCGGGGTTGCCGCCGCCGGCGTGCCGCAGTGCGGCGAGGTTGTGCGTGAAGAAGCCGCTGCCGACGATCAGTACGCCCTCGTCGCGCAGCGGCGCGAGCTTGCGTCCGATGTCCATCAGTTTCTGCGGGTCCAGCGTCGGCATGGAGATCTGGAGTACGGGGATGTCGGCGCCCGGGAACATCTCCACCAGCGGGACGTATGCCCCGTGGTCGAGCCCGCGGTCCGGGATGTCCTGGACCGGTGTGCCGGCGCCGCGCAGCAGCTTGCGTACGTTCTCCGCCAGCTGCGGGGCGCCCGGGGCCGCGTACTGCACCTGGTAGTAGTGCTCGGGGAAACCCCAGAAGTCGTAGACGAGCGGGACGGCCTCGGTCGCGCCCAGGGCGAGCGGGGCCTCCTCCCAGTGGGCGGAGACCATGAGGATCGCGGTGGGACGGGGCAGGTCGGCGGACCATGCGGCCAGCTGGCCGGGCCAGACCGGGTCGTCGGCCAGCGGCGGCGCACCGTGGGAAAGATAGAGGGCGGGCATCCGCTCCGCGGTGACAGTCATGACACTCCCCATCCACTGCTACTGAAGATAAATCTTCTACGGGACCCTCGAAGTTCCGATGCTCCGAAGCTCGGACTTTATTGAAGCTTCAAGTTCCCAGCTACGGAGACCTTAGCTCGATCTAGTTCAACTTTCAAGAAAAGGTCGTAGAGTGGAGCGCATGACCACGGCACCCACCGGCGGGACCCGCTGGCTCTCCGACGAAGAGCAGAGCATCTGGCGCTCGTACCTCCAGGCCACCACGCTCCTGGAGGACCATCTCGACCGCCAGTTGCAGCGCGACGCCGGCATGCCGCACATCTACTACGGACTGCTCGTCCAGCTCGCCCAGGCGCCTCGGCGTCAGATGCGGATGACCCAGCTGGCCAAGGACGTCAAGATCACCCGCTCCCGTCTCTCGCACGCTGTCGCCCGGCTGGAACGCAACGGCTGGGTGCGACGGGAGGACTGTCCGTCCGACAAGCGCGGGCAGAACGCGGTCCTCACCGACGAGGGTTACGAGATGCTCCGCCGGTCCGCGCCGGGTCATGTCCGTGCCGTACGCCAGGCGATGTTCGACCGGCTCACCCCCGAGCAGATGCGCTCGTTCGGCGAGATCATGCAGATCATCGCCACCGGACTGGAGCCGGACGGCACGGACGCGGACCTGCCCTGGCTGCGCTAGGCAAGTCCTGCCGACGCACCGCGTACCGACGCGGGTCTGCCCCGGCTCCGCCGAGCGGAACCGGGGCAGACCCATGTTCACGTCACTTCATGTGACTCCACGCCGCGCGTCCCTCGTCAGTGCGCGACAACCGGGACCTTGAACTCGTCCTCGACCCCGTCGGCATCCCCCGAGCCGGAGCCCGCGTTCACCGCAGTCGCCGAAGGACGTCCGGCGTTGATGAACGTCACCGCGATCGCGGACGCCACCACCAGGATGCCGACCGCCCACCAGATGGCCCCCGTGAAGCCGTGCACCATCGCCTGGAGCTTCAGGAGCTTCGGGTCCGTGGCGGCCAGAGCGGCGTGCGAGGTGGCGTACGCCGTGGCGGCCGAGGCGGCGATCGTGTTCAGCAGCGCCGTACCGATCGCGCCGCCCACCTGCTGCGAGGTGTTGACCATCGCGGACGCCACACCCGAGTCCCGCGGCTCGACCCCGTGCGTGGCCAGCGACATGGCCGGCATGAATGCCGTACCCATGCCCAGACCCAGCAGGAGCTGCGCCGGCAGGATGAGCGCCGGGTAGGAGGAACCGATCTCCAGCTGCGTCAGCAGCAGCATGCCGACGGCGGCGGTCAGGAAGCCCGGACCCATCAGCTTGCGGGCCGCGACCCGCGTCATCAGCCGGGCGCCGATCTGCGTCGAACCGGTGATCATGCCCGCGATCATCGGGAGGAAGGCGAACCCCGTCTTGATCGGCGAGTACCCCTTCACGACCTGCAGGTAGTACGTCAGGAAGAGGAACAGCCCGAACATCGCGATGATGGCCAGCCCCAGCGAGAGGTAGACACCGCCACGGTTGCGGTCCATCACCACGCGCAGCGGCAGCAGCGGCGACTTGACCCTGGCCTCGGTCAGGACGAACGACATGAGCAGCACACCGGACGCGACGAACATGCCGATGGTCAGCGGGTCCGACCAGCCGCTGGACTCGGCGCGGGTGAATCCGTACACCAGCGAGACCAGACCCAGCGCGGAGAGCACCACACCCGGGATGTCGAGCGACGAGCGGTTACGGCTGCCGACCGGCTCGCGGATCACGAAGTACGCACCCGCGGCCGCGACGATGGCGAACGGGATGTTGACGAAGAACGTCCAGCGCCAGTTCAGCGTCTGGGTGAGGAAGCCGCCGAGGATCAGGCCGACGGCGCCACCGCCACCGGCGATCGCACCGTAGATACCGAACGCCTTGGCGCGCTCCTTGGCATCGGTGAACATCACGGCGAGCAGCGAGAGCGCGGCCGGGGCGAGCAGGGCACCGAAGACACCCTGGAGCGCGCGCGAGCCGAACAGCATGCCCTGGTTCTGCGCCGCGCCACCGAGTGCGGAGGCCAGCGCGAAGCCGATCAGACCGACGACGAAGGTGCGCTTACGGCCCCACAGGTCGGCGATCCGGCCGCCGAAGAGCAGCAGTCCGCCGAAGGCGAGGGCGTAGGCCGTGATGACCCACTGCTTGTTGGCATCGGTGATGCCCAGGGCCGTCTGTGCGTGCGGCAGCGCGATATTCACGATCGTGGCATCGAGCACGACCATCAGCTGCGCGAGCGCGATGAAGGCCAGCGCTTTCCAGCGGCTGGGGTCAGGGAGTCGTGGATCAGCTGTTTTTGACATGGAAGTAGCCACCTAAGGACGCGCGTGGACGCGAAGGGTCGTGAACCGTGACCGTGAACGCAGAACGTCCCGGCCTGTGAACGGTGAGGGTGAAATGTGCGAAGGGAGAGAGCCGGCAGAAGTGGGAGTGAGGTCGGTCGTGAGGTGGGGGTGGTGAGGGCGCGTCGGACACGCAGCCGGACAGCGTCTGCTTCAGCAGCCCGGCGCGGGCCTCATGGCCGGCGCCGCAGATCCTCCAAGGTTGCCGCCGTACCGGGCAGTTCGGACCGGGCCGGAGCCTCGAGGCCGTCCAGGAACAGCTGGAGATGACGGTGGGCGAACCGGTCGATGTCCAGGCACGCGGTGCCTGGCAACGGCCGGGTGAGCTGGGAGAGGCCGACCAGTACGTCACCGACGGCGATGTCGGTGCGCAGGCGCCCCGCGGACATGGCGCGCGCCACGAGCCCTTCGACGGCCTCTTCGAGGCGGCGACGCTCGGCGAGCAGTTCGGGGTGGCACTTGTCGAAGCCGCCGGACAGCATCGGGCAGAGCGCCCCGATGCGCTCGTCGGCTGCCGCGTGGACGAAGCGGCTGAGCGCAGCGAAGGGGTCGGCCTCCTCGGCCACCGCCTCCTCCGCACGGCCGGTGATGCGGGAGGTGACCGCGAGGACGACCTCATGGGTCAGCGCGGCCCGGTCGGGAAAGTTCCGGTAGAGCGTGGCGTTGCCGACGCCTGCACGGCGGGCGACCTCGTCGAGCGGCACGTCCGGTCCGAACTCGACGAACATCTCGCGCGCCGCCGTCACGATCCGCTCCCGGTTGCGCAGCGCGTCCGCCCGCGGGCGGGACGTGCGGCGCGCCGCCGTCCCGGTGTCGGTGTCGGCGGCGATGCGAGTGACGGTCTCCACGACGGCAGCCCCTTCCCTTCCGGCTCTTGCTGGCTCTTGCGCGACCCGGATGCGTACAACCGGGGAGCGCCTCCCCGTTTCGCGGGGACACGGGTTCAAACGGGGAATGGGTCCCCGGTTATTTCCCACCTTTGATGTGACCTGCGTCACATCGATCGAACGGAGAATCCACCGATCGGCGCACCCAACGCGCGGCCGCGCACCGCCCGCCAGAGGGTGATCAGCAGAGCGCAGCCAGGGCCCGTCGGCTGCCGCGGACCCCGGAAGGCGACTCTATGCAGCAGCCCCGCCACCGGATACCCAGTCGCCGCCGCACCCTCGCACTCGCCGGGGCAACCACGCTGGTCATCGCCGCCACAGCCTCGGCCAGCAGCACGCTCTCCCTCTCCGGCCCCGCCTCCGCGGGACCAGTGGCCACCGCGGAGCAGGCTGGGCTCGGACCGTGCCGGATATCCGCGACGATGGGCGTGCAGATGTCGGAGGGCATGCCGACCCAGGCCGGCTACTCCCGGTCCACCGGCGAGGTGCACGCGCTCAACCTGATGATCGACTTCCCGGACGCGCCGGGACTCGGGTCGGCGATGGACCGGCTCTCCGAATTCTTCCCGCAGACCACCACCTGGTTCCGGACCAGTTCGTACGGCCGGCTCATCTACCGGCCCGAAGCCCCCGTGAAGAGCTGGCTGCGGATGCCCCTGCCGTTCTCGGCGTACGGGATAGAGCGCGGCTCACCGTACGAACCGGGCTACCGCCATCTGGTCCAGGACATCGTGGCCATCGCCGACCAGAGGGTGGACTTCCGCGAGTACGACCTGGTCAACGTTCTGGTCACACCGAACGCCGGACCCTCCGCACTGGACACCGTCCTGTCCGTGACCTTCTCGGGCAACGCCGACGCCCCGCTCGCGGACGGCGTCCCGCTCGCCAACACGTCCTTCATCTACAGCCGCCAGGACGACGGCTCCGGGTCGTACGCGCAGACCGGCTACCGCGTCCTCCCGCACGAGAACAGTCATGTCTTCGGCCTGCCCGACCTCTACACCATGGAGGGCGGCGGCTCGGTCGGGCACTGGGACATCATGTCCGAGGACTGGGGGGCCAACAACGATCTGCTCGGCTGGCACAAGTGGAAGCTCGGCTGGCTCGACAACAACCAGATCAGCTGCGCCTCCAAACCCGGCACCACCGACCGCATCCTCGGGCCGCTGGCCACCCGGGGCGGTCTGAAGCTGGCCTTCGTACCGCTCAGCGCGGAGTCGGGCTACGCGGTGGAGGTACGGACCCAGGCGGGCAACGACGGGGCGGTCTGCAGGCCCGGCGTCCTCATCTACAAGGTGCGCTCCGACGTGGACACCGGCCAGGGGCCGATCTCCATCGCGGACAGCACCAAGGGCAGCAGAGGCTGCACACGCTCTCCCAATGTGCAGGCCGAGCTCTCCGACGCCCCGTTCCAGCCCGGCCAGACGTTCGCCGACCCGATCGAAGGGATACGCATATCGGTGGTCGGCAAAGACTCCAAGGGCAACTACCGGGTCCGCATCACCCGCTCCTGATCACGCCTCTCCCCTACTACCCGCTTGCTACCCGCTCTCCGCCCCCCTCCCCCGCACCTCGTCGTCGACCGGCCCGCGCAGTTCGCGCTTGAGGATCTTCCCGGTCGGGTTACGCGGAAGCGGCTCTTCGCGTACGAGGACATGGGCCGGGACCTTGAACGCGGCCAGGCTCCGCCCTACGTGCGCCCGCAGCTCGTCGGCCGTGACGGTGGCACCGGGCCGCAGCCGAACGACAGCGGCGACCTCCTCTCCGAGGACCGGGTGCGCCACGCCCAGCACCGCCGCGTCCTCGACGTCCGGATGATCGTGGAGCACGGCCTCGACCTCCACGCAGTACACGTTCTCACCGCCGCGGATCACCATGTCCTTGAGCCGGTCCACGACGCTCACCCGCCCGTCACGCACCAGCGCGAGATCGCCGGTCCGCAACCATCCGTCCGTGAACGCCTCGGCCGTCGCCGCCTCGTTGTGCCAGTAGCCGCGGACCAGTGACTGACCGCGCAGCCACAGCTCGCCGATCTCACCCTCGGGCAGCGCCTCACCCGCCGGACCGGCGATCCGCACCTCGGTGGTGGGGGTCGGCCGGCCGACACTGCCCGGGTGCAGCCGGTAGTCGGCGCCGAAGATGGCCAGAACACCGCCGCAGGTCTCGGTCAGGCCGTAGCCGTTGCGCGGCTCGATCCGCTCGCCGTACCGGGCGGTGAGCTGCGCCACCAGGTCGGGCGGAGCGGCGGCCCCGCCGGTGTTCAGCATCTGCAGGCTCGCCAGCTCGTCGCCCGCCCGCTCGGCGGCGGCGAGCAGCTGGAGTGCCGTGGCCGGGACGCCCGCGTAGTGCGTGACGCCGTGCTCGCGGATCAGCCGCAGCGCCTCCTGGTCGTCCCACTTCCGCATGAGCACGAGCGCCCCGCCCGCCGCCATGGCCGCGTAGAAGGAGGTGAACGCGGCAACATGGAAGAACGGAAAGGTCATCAGGGTGACCGGCGCGGGCCCCTGTCCCGGAATGATCCCGCGGCGGAGTGCGGAAGCGGTCGCATGGAACCGCGGGTTGAGTGCGGCGCCCACCTGGGCGAGCTGGGTGGCCACGGCGCCCTTGGGCCGTCCGGTGGTGCCCGACGTGTAGATGATGGTCGCATCGTCCTCGGGGCGGATCTCCACCTCGGGCGGCGCGGCGAGCGGGTCGGGCGCGGGCAGGTCCTCGTATCGCTCGGCCCCCTGCGGAACCTCGCCGTCCCGGTGGTGGAAGACGACCACGCGCGCCTCGGTCTTCTCCGCCCACGCGGAGACGCGCGGCAGCCGCTCCCCGTCCACCAGCAGCACCCTCGGTCCGCAGTCGTCGAGCGCGTACGTGAACTCGTCCTCGGTCCACCAGGCGTTGAGCGGCACGGCGACGAGACCGGCCAGCTGCGCGGCCCAGAAGGCGATCTGCCACTCGGGGTGGTTGCGCATCGCGACGACGGCCCGGTCGCCGGGGCGGAGCCCATACACCTCGGTCAGCCGGCACGCCAGCGCGGACGCGGCGGCGAAGAACTCCGCGTACGAGTAGCTGCGCCCGGCGGCGATCAGGAACGGCTGGTCCCCGAAGGCCCAGGTGGTCTCCACGAATTCGCGGAGGGTCCTCGGCCCGTCCGCGTACACGAGCGCCCCGGCCTGCGGGCCGTCCTGCAACCGCACGACGGCGAACGGGGCTCCGGGTCCGGTCAGCGCCGCCTCGATGCGGACGGCAGCGGACAAGGCACCGGCGTCGGGGGCCGGATCGGCGGGGATCGGGTCGGTGTGCGGCACGAACGACCTCTCTAAGCGCTTGCTCAGTACTTTCGTGACGCTATGCCCGCCCCCATGCCCCGTCAAGACACCCCGCTCCCCACACCGTGCGAGCGCCCGGCAGCGCCTTTGCCGATACACCGCCCGCCTGCCTCCATCACCCCTGCGCCTCATCCGCTACCCTGTCCTGGACTGCCGTCAGCGGTAGATCCCCGCCTTCGTAGCTCAGGGGATAGAGCACCGCTCTCCTAAAGCGGGTGTCGCAGGTTCGAATCCTGCCGGGGGCACAGCACTAAGGGCCAGTTCAGAGGGTTGATCCTCTCGAACTGGCCCTTTCGCATGATCGCGACCGTGCCACACACGTGCCACTACGTCCCGGCGTCTCCCTGCCGTTTGCGGATCATCGACCCCAGCCGATCGGCGATCGCACGGTCCCGGTCAGCGGTCATGTGCTGGTAGATCAGCGCGGCACGGGCGGTGCTGTGCCCCATGCGCGTCATCAGCTCACGCGTGCTCGCCCCGGCAGCGGCCAAGGTGTTTCCCGTGTGCCGCAGATCATGGAAGTGGACATCGGCAGCGATGCCCGCATCCTTGCGCGCCTTGATCCAGTCGTCCCGGAAGTTGCTGCGCCGCAGCTGTCCGCCCTGGGGGCCGAGGAAGACGTGGCCGTCACGGCCTGCCCCCGCGTAGCGCTCCAGGTGCTCGATGACGTCGGCCAGGATCTCGTCCGGGAACGCGACGGGTCGGACGCCGGCCGCCGACTTCGGAGCCTTGTCGAAGAGCTTGCCGTCCTGCATCTCGGCCTGGGCGCGCTGCACCAGGACCACCCGCCCGGCGGTGTCGATGTCCCGGCGGCGCAGGGACGCCAGCTCACCGAACCGCAGCGTGGTGAAGGCCGCGAGCAGGACGAGCAGCCGGTACCGGGGAGCCATGGCATCGGCCACCGCGTACACCTCGGCCACGGTCAACACCGGTCGCTCGGGCACGTCGTACCGGTCGGCGCCCTTGACCCGGCAGGGGTTACGACGGATGAGTTCGTCGTCCACGGCCGTGTTCATGATGGCTCGAAGGACCTGATACGCCTTGACGACGGTCGGCTCCCCCACCCCGGCCGCGAGCAGTTGGCCACGCCAGGCCCGGACACGGGACGTGGTGACGTCGGCCAGAGATCCCGAACCAAACGTCGGCCTGATGTGCAGCCGGATCACTGCCTCGTTCCGTTCCCTGCTGCGGGCAGCCAGCTTTCGGTCCCGCAGCCACGCATCGGCGTACTCGGCGAACGGAACGGCCCGCTTGTCCGGGACTTCCCACTGGCCGCGCGAGATGTCCGCCTCAATGTGCGTCAGCGCGACTTCCGCGTCCGTCTTCGTCGCGTAGGTCTGCTCGGCACTGCGAAGCTGTCCGGTCACAGGGTCGCGGTAGCGAGCCTGCCAACGACCGGACTTGAGTTGCCGGACCGAACCAAAGCGCCGGCGGTTGCCCTTCCTGTTGGCCATCAGGCGACCCTCCGAAGGCCAGCCGAGCGAGGAGCGACCGGCTCGAAGGTGTGGGCGTCGATGAAGGCGGTGACGGCTCTCTCGGGGATGCGGACGTGTCGTCCTACCTTCACGAAGGTGATTCGGCGTTCCTCGATGAGCCGCCGGGGGAACCGGACGGTGGTGCCGAGGAGTTCGGCGACCTGGTCAACAGTGAGCAGCCGTTCCATGGTCACCACTCCCCCACGGTGTCGAAGGTTTCCAGTTCGGTGCGGTTCTCTCGGGCGAGTTCGCGGTTTTGCCTGATCTCGTTGGCGATGGATTGGGCGAGCCAGGATTCGCCGGGGGTGTGACCCTGTCCGGCGTACTCCCAGTGCGCGATGACCAGCGTCGTGTCCTCTCCCGAGCCCTCTGCCTGGTCGTCGTCCTGGTCGAGGGGATCGAGGCCGCGTTCCCGGCGTTCTTGCTGGGCCCGCCAGTCGGCGCGTGCTCCGCGCAGGGCTCCGAGGGTGGTCGAGTAGCGGGGTGTTTTGGTGGAGAAGTGGCCGCGGAAGCCGAGCATGTGGGACCAGTGCGCCAGCAGCCGTTCCGGGTAGTCGGCGTCCAGCTCCCAGCAGGCCTCGATCAGGCGTCGGGTGTGGTCGGGCAGGTTGGGGTGAAGGTCGAGTTCACGGAGCTCCCCGATGCGGCGGTCGAGGGTGCCGGTGGTCTCTGCTGCCTTGGTGGCGTATTTGGCGACGTAGGCGCCCACGGCCTGTTCGCTGACGTCGGTCTGGCCTTCAAGGGCGCCGATGGGCTGCACGTCGATCTGTGTTCCCCAGCGCAGGGTCCGGGCGGGGAATCGGCCGGCAGAAGGGACGGGAACCGTGGCGCGTGCTGCGGCGGCCCGGATCGCGTCGTCGAGGAGTTCGACGGTGGCCCAGGCCGGGGCCGGGGTGTCGGGCCCGTCCGGTCCGTCGATGCGGATGACCGCGTGGAAGTGGACCGCGCCGCGCTTTTGGAACTCGGCGACCTTCCCGAACGAGACCCGCGCCTCTTCTTTGCAGGCCGCTTGTGTCAGTCCGGCGCGGGCGGCGATCTCACGGCGGAGGTAGATGGTGAAGCGCTGCCACAGCGCTCCCGCGTGGTTGTTCCAGAGCACGGCCCCGGCGTAGTCGTAGCGCTCCGGGTTGATGGCGGTACCGAGGGCGGGATCGTCCTCAGCGTGGGCGGCGCCGCAGCGGCAGCGGCCGGAGTCAGGCCGGTTGTGGACCGGGCCGAAGGACGGGGCGGTCAGGGTGGCGAAGACGCGGGGGCGTTCGGCCACGGTGTCAGGGATGCCCTTGCCGCCGACCAGTCCGGCCATGATCAGGTGGTAGGTGTCCCCCGCGTAGGTCCAGGCGCACGACGGGCAGCGCGAGGCACGGCGGTTGCCGCAGGCGATCCGCAGCCGCCCGCCCGGTTCGCTGCTGGTCGAGTACTCGAAGAACTCGCCCGTGCGCGTGTCCACGGTCTGGCAGTGGCCACTCAGATGGATGGGCTGGGCACAGCCGCCGGTCCGCCGTACCTGTTCTTTCCAGCGCTCGAAGCGCGGGGAGTTGGCGACGCGCAGCATGTCGACCAAGGTCATGGGATCAATGCCCACGGCAGCCGCGGTGTCAGCCACGGCCGCCGAGGACAGCGCAGGGAGGGTCACGCAGCCACCTCCCCGAGTCGCTCGGTGAGGCCCTCGATGACCGATTCCAGAGCCGTCAGCCGCTCATTGAGCGTGGACGCCGCGGCGGGGCGGGTGAAGCCGAGTTCGGCCGGGGTGGCACGGAAGATCGCGCAGAGCAGGACCTGATACGTCTGCCCCGGGCGGTGGGTGTCGTTCTCCCAGCGGGAGACGAAGACCTTGAGCGAGTTCTCGGCCGCGATGTCCCAGCCCCAGTGATCGGCCAGGAGCATCAGCGCTCGCACCACCTTGACCTGCGACCAGCCCCGAGCCAGCCGGGCACGGCCAAGCGGCGTATCCGGAGCCCGCAGCGCAGGCGGCTGAACCGGAGCGGGACCAGTGACGAGAGGAACGATCGAGGCGTTCATGCGGCCACCGCCTCAGTCAGCGCGGGCAGCGGCCTACCGGTCTCCCAGTCGAAGCACACGGCCACCGGGCAGAGCTCCCGGCCACGGGCGTTGTGGACCAGGACGCCGGTGCCGTCCACCTTGATCCAGTCCGCACCACCGGCGACCCCACACGCCTGGCACGGCGAGGGCTCGTAGATGACACCGTCTTCCGTGCGGGACAGCGGAGCGGTTAACGGTGCAGGGTGCAAGACGACGAGCGTCGCGGGCATGATGGAAGCTCCCTTCGAGGGACGAAGGAGGGCGGCGGACTGCTTGGCGGTAGATGCGTCGCCCTCCGGGTTTGCGGCTAACTGCATGACATAGCTTGCTATATAGCATAGTAGGGCGCAAGTGTTAGTGCGACATAGGCTGTGCTAAGTCGCACTGGTGGGTAGTCTCGGCTCATGACGGTTGAAGCCCACGACCCCAGGTCCAAGAAGGCGCAGATCGCCGACGCCTTGCGCGACGAGATCGAGAGCACCCCGCTCCCGGCGGGGCACCGGCTCGCATCACTGCGTGACCTGGCAGACCGGTTCAAGGTCACGACGGTGACCGTGGGCAATGCGCTCAAGGTGCTTGCAGATGAGGGCGTGATCATCTCTGTGCCGACGCGCGGGTACTTCGTGCAGGACCGGCCGAGCGAAGACGGGGCCGGGCAAGACGCCAGCGCTCCGGTTAGCCGAGATGAGATCAACGCCATCCACTCCGAGATTCAGCAACTTGCCGCCCGCGTCGCCGAGTTGGAGAAGCGAACCCAGCCCTTGAGCGGTACCTGACAGTGATCCACCTTGCTGTCAGCACAACTGAGTAACTAGGGACAGGCGTGGTGTCACCGGGGGACAGCCTTGGTGCCAACCCCCTGTCACCCCCCGTGTCACCGGCTCTTGGAGTGCCAGACTCGACAGGCAAGCACCCCGACGGGAGGGCAGCACATGAGCGACGAACGGCCGGCATGGGCGCGACGACTTGCCTCCGAGCGAGACGCCCGGCAGTGGTCACAGGCCGAAGTGGTTGCCGCGCTCCGGGCCCACTCGCCGAAGCCGTTGCCCGAAGGCTCCAGCATGGTCCGCCAATGGAAGCGGTGGGAGTCCGGCGAGGTCATGCCGAGCGACTTCTACCAGCCGATCATTGCCGCCACCTTCGGCACCGTGACCCATGCGATCTTCCCCGTTGCCGGGCAGCGAGATGGAAACGCCGAGATCGTCGCGGCGAGCGGCATGGAGACACTGGACATCATCAGCCGGTTGCAGGCATCCGACGTCGACACCGCCACCCTTGACGCGCTCCGGATCACCACCGACCGGCTGTGCTCGGAGTACCCATACCTGCCAAGCGGGCAGTTGGCCGCCGAGGGCAGGCAGTGGCTCAAGCACGTTGCCGGGCTTCAGGCCCAACGCCTCACGCTCGCGCAGCACCGCGAAGTGCTCACCCTGTCCGGATGGCTCGCGCTCTTGATCGGCTGCGTCGAGTACGACATGGGCGACCGCGCAGCGGCAGAGAGCACCCGCAGGGCAGCACTGTCTTTAGCTCGTGAGGCGGACAACCCGGAGATCTCCGGTTGGGCCCACGAGATGCGCGCATGGTTCGCCCTCACGACGGGCGACTACCGCGGAATCCTGGCAGCCTCGCAGGCCGGGACCGACGCGTCCCCCAAGCACGGGGTGGCGGTACAGCTTGCCGCCCAGGAGGCGAAGGGGTGGGCGCGGCTGGGAGACCGGCGGCAGACGGAAGTGGCGTTGGACCGAGGGCGGAAGCTCCTCGAAGGGATGCCGTACCCCGAGAACCTTGATCACCACTTTGTGGTGGACCCGGCGAAGTTCGATTTCTACGCGATGGACTGCTACCGCCTGCTGGGAGAGGACCGCTTCGCCGAGAACCTCGCCCACGAGGTGATCCGGGCGGGCACGGACTTCGACGGCTCCGAGCGCTCACCGATGCGCATGGCGGAGGCGCGGATCACCCTCGGCGTGGTGGCAGCCCGGCAAGGCGACTTGGACCAGGCCGTCAACTACGGCGAGTGGGCACTGAAGGGGGACCGGCAGTCTCTGCCCTCCCTGCTCATGGTCAGCCGAGAACTGGCGGCCATCATCAACCGGGACTACGCCACGGAGACGGCAGGCCGCGAGTACCTGGATCACCTGACCGCGCTCACTCGCGCCAGCTAGGAGCTGCCCGGTGAGCCGTCCGGCCCGGCCTCACGGCCGGATGGCGATCGTGCTGATCGGCTCCGATGCCGTGATCACATTCACCACACCGGGATCATCAGACCGGCCCGACGCCGAGACGATCGGTGGAGCTACGCTTCCACAGCGCAGCCGACACTGAGCAAGAGCGGGGGATCGTGAACCGACCACTGTTGTTCCTCGATGTGGATGGGCCCCTCAATCCCTATGCGGCCAAGCCGGAGAAGCGCCCAGACGGCTACACCACGCTCAGAGTGCCCCAGGACAGCGGGATCCACGAGGGACACAGGGGACTTTCGGCCCGACGGCGACCCCTACGGGTGTGGCTCAACCCAAAGCACGGGCGAGCTCTGCTCCGGCTTGGCTACGAACTTTGCTGGGCTACCTCATGGATGGATGACGCCAACCGATGGATCGCGCCGGTGCTCGGCCTACCCGAACTCCCCTTCGTTGACTTCAGCGACGTCCTGTTCCAAGACCGCCCCGACGGGGTCCACTGGAAGACCGGTCGGCTGGTTGACCACGCTAACGGGCGTCCCTTCGCCTGGGTGGACGATGAACAGAGTGATCTGGACCAGTCGTACGTGACCGCCCACCACCGTGGGCGTGGGCTTCTGCACCACGTCAACCCGCGGATCGGTCTGCGCGAGGACGACTTCCGCGAGCTCACCGACTTCGCCCGGTCCCTGGACACTTCACGGGCCACCGGCTGAGCCGCACGCCAGCCCATCAGGCAGCTCTGCGTTCAGTCATTGCGGGACAACCTCTAGTAGGCCTGTTACAGGTTTCTCTACCTCATCAAGACCCGCGCACGGCGCGGGTGCGCGCCGCCTCAGCGGCGCGGCCTGCCTCTGTCTTCGCCCCGGCTGGCCGCGCCAGGCGGCGCGCTACGTGCTGCGGGCTAAAGCGAGAACTCATCCGCGGGTCAAGAACATGCCTCCGGCGGGGGCGCTCAGACTCCGGGATGGACGGGGCGCCGTTCGCGGGTGCCGACCGGATCGTGGTGAGCGTTGTGGGCTCCCATCCCGTCCACCGTCGACCCAGGCAGAGCCGAGCAGACGCGGCCCATGGCGTCCAGGTCGTTCGTACAGTGGCGCGCTCCACCTGGACGCCATGAACCACGCCCGCTCCACGGTGTGTGGGTCGACGGCGGACGGGATGGGAGCTGGGGAAGTAGTGGGTTGAGGAAAGAGGTCGGGTGCGGGGCCGGCGGCACGTAGCCTCACCCCGTGAAGATCCCACGCCCGGTCGTGCCGGAATCCTTGGTCTGGGCCGTAGCCTGGATCGTTGGCACCGTGATGTTCTGGTCGCTTGCCCAGGTGCTTGGCAGCCCGAAGAGCTGGTACACGAGTGCACTCCTCGCAGGGATCGTCATCGTCGCCGGACAACTCGTCGACCGCTACAAGCAGAAGCGCTGATCAGGTCCGAGGTGCGCCGAACCCCTTGGCAATGAGTTGGCCGCTTGTAATCTTCACGCATGATTCAGGGACTCTGCGCTGCCCTCATCGGCGGCGTGATCGGGAGGCTTCTCCTGGCGCGGCGAGCGCGGCGAACAGCCACTCAGACCGAAGCAGGGGAAACAGTCTTCTTCCAAGTCGGGGCCAACCTGCCAGACGAGGGGCCCCGATACAGCCTTGGCCAGGTACGCGCCGGAGGCAAGTTCCAATGGAAGCCTCGCTGGTCGAGGACGCGGCTGCGCGAACTCCCGAAAGATCTACGCTACATCCGCGCACACCAAGCGACCTTCCGCGAAATGTTGTGGGTCCCGACCAAAGCGCTGGTGATCGAGTGTGAATCGTCTGCGGGGCCCGTACGGCTATGGGCCTACCCGGAGCAGGCGGTGCACGTTGTGGAGATGATCCGGCGGGCAAGTAGCCCGAACTCGTCGAGCGCCCCGGTTCCCGACGTCAGCAGCTGACACCAGAAGGCGCGAACAGCGGCGATCGACGCTGCCCCGTGCCACAACCGCGCCAGATCGAGCGGGGACTCACGGGGAACTGCGGCTGCTGACGGAGGCCACAGCCAGCAGACGCCGAAGTCGGCATCCCGCAGGTCAGACCCCAGATCGCCCCACCACGCTCCTAAAGCGGGTGTCGCAGGTTCGAATCCTGCCGGGGGCACCAGAAAGTACCCGATAATAGGACATATGGACCCTTCGCGAATCACGGAGGGTCCATATTTGTCCCAGATGGGAACCCGATGGGAACGGCACGATGAGTAACCAAGGGTTACTGACCGTCGATCACATCATGGCATTTTGCGCAGTTTCATTGGGACCTGTGGGGTATTTCTGGCCCCGGCGGACTGCTTGGACGGTGTTGAGTGGCGGCGGAAACGCCTAGCTCGTATGTACTGGAGAACTGAAGAAAGCGGTATGCACCGCTTTGGTCGCCCTGGTGCGCACCCGCCCGGCATCCCGTACCTCAGGCCTCGTACTTCATGTGCGCGAAATGCCCGCCGTGCTCCCTGGTTTACCGACCCTGAGGGTTGCAGGTTGCGCCGAGGCCCTTCCGGCGGGTGTCGTCGAACCGGGGCCAGGTCCATGACGCCTCCCCCGCCGACAGACGCAAGCGGTGCCGCCGCCTGCTGACCACTCGTCAGTTAATACCTGAGAACACCGTGCTGGTGCTGCATGATGTGCCCCACCGGCCCTGGAAACGGAGGTAGGAATGGTCGTCGACGCCGGCTCCCCCGTCGACGATGCCGCATCGCAAGTGGAGTCCATCGAAGCTCGCAGACTCGCTGCTTCAGCTCCACAAGCAGGCGACTGAGCAGGACCGGAACCTTCATGGGCGTTTCCCCCCCGTGGTCGGGAACACCCTGATCATTGGATTATCCGCATCGGAGCGCGCTTTGCTAGGTCAACCGTCCTCGGTGGCCCACACACGGCTCACGGCTCCCTCGAAGGGGTGGTGCCATTGCAAGGAGAGCCGGGTGGGGGCGGGGCCTTTGTCGCCCCCAAGGGGTCTGCGGTGCTCACCGTTTCGACGACCGCAACTGACCTCAGCCGACTCCCCCGCCCTCGTTCCCACGGACTCCTGGAGGCCCTCATGGGAACGTCATGGGAACGGAAGGCCGTGTAAAGGCCGGGAAGGATCCGACAGGGACGGAAGGTCCCACTTCGCTGACCAGCAGGAACGGTGAATCCCGGGGAAGATCACCACAGATGGGGACAGCTATAGGGTCTCCCCTAAAGCGGGTGTCGCAGGTTCGAATCCTGCCGGGGGCACCATGCCTGACCAGGCACGATGTATCAGAAAGGCCCCTCGGAAGTGATCTCCGAGGGGCTTTTTGGGCTTGCATGGGAACGAATGGGAACGCGCCGGAAGGCAGCGTCCTCCGTGGGAACGTCGTAGCCGACTCCCATGAGAACGCTGGGCACCTCCCCCGGCTTCGCCCCCCTCCCCGCACGGCCACGGTTGACACACCCCCCAACATCGGCGCCCTCGAGCCCGACAAGAACCCTGCGGTCGTCCTCTACAACGCCACCTCCGACTGCCTGCTGCCGTCCCTCAGGCCAAGCCCCTGTACGCCCTGGGAAGCACCCACACCCGAGGTCGAGACCGACCCTCAGGCCGCCGCCGACCAGGCCGCCAGGCCCAGGCCGGGCCCACCGCCAAGGTCATGCCGATGCGGACCCGCCGTGCCAAGCCGACCTGCCAAGGCCGACACCACCGCCACCGATAGCAAGTCGCGTCCCACCCGCGAGCACGCCAACGCCAAGCCGGTCGCCGGCAACCCCACCACTCCCTGCCCTCCCCCACAGACAGCACCGACGAGTACAACACCAGGACTTGCACCCCAAACTTTAAATCTGGCAGACTTGGAGTTCTAAAGTTCAACGTGGAGGTGTTGCATGCCCAAGTCCATGCGGACCATCGAGGTCGACGATGAGGTATTCGCCTACTTGCAGCGTCACAGTGAACCTCTCGTCGATGCCCCGAATGACGTCCTGCGTCGTGAACTCCTGAAGGGCAAGAAGCCGCCCGCCGACAAGCCGGGCGGCCGCAAGACCGGCGCCCTGATGCCCGTCATCGAAGCCGGCCTGGCCGCCGCCGGAGACAAGGTGCGCCACCACCAGTCGCGACTCAAGCGGACCCACGAAGCCACCATCACAGCTGACGGCTGGATCGAAATCCCCGACGGCCGGGCATTCCCCCAACCTTCCCCCGCACTGAAGGCGCAGACCGGGAGTGAAATCAACGGGTGGGGCCAATACACGCACGTCCCCAGCGGGCGCCGCCTGCAGGAATTGCGAGAAGAGGTCGCGAAGCGCCAGGCGTGACGTTCGCCAGAGACTAGTGCCAGGTCCTCTCGGGCGAGCCTGTCAAGGGGTCCCCCGAGAGGACCCGCGGCCGCCAACCTGTCGGTCCGTCACCGGATGCATAAACGTTCATACATCAGTTGTCGAAAACACCCGAGCAGCCAGCCTGTCCTCAGCGGCCCGGACTGGGCGCACGCAGACTGCCAGAGGCGCTACCCCCGGGGGGCGTATCTCCGAGGGGCGACGCAACGCCCCCGTTGACTAAATGATCTCGAGTTCAGCGCGCCTTCGTCACGACAACCCCGTGCCACGAGCGCATTTCATGCCGCGTGTCGAACTCAGCGATGGTCGTCCAGCCGCTCCGCCATCGGCCCCCTCCGTGGTACTTAGCCCGGCAAGAACATGTGCAGAGCGGTCCCTGCGCCTTCTTGCAGCTCGACGTACAAGCCTCGTAGGGGTTGCACTCGCGGCCGACCATGATCTGCTCGTTCCGGCCCATCAACTCACCAGCCAGCCGTAGGAAGTGCTGGTTGGGCACGGTCCAACATCCTCGCTTCTCGTGCCAGAGGGTACGGGTGCGGGTTGGCACGTAGTCACTGATTCTCTGTTGCTGTTGCCAGCTGCTGTGTCGGGGAAGCCAGGCCTCGAGCGGCCCCTCGGCTGCTGCCTCTGACGCCCCCTCCTTTGGACGGTCTAGCGGCTGTCGTCGGGCGCCACCCGGCACAACCTCGCACTGGCCCACTTTGCGGACCGGTTACCGCTCCATATAAGCGCAATCGTAGGAAGTACCGCCCTGGTCAGGTGCGCATGCGTTGGTGACGATGCTGGGATGGATTATGAGATTGAGGCGAGTCGGAGCACAGTCTCAGCCTGGAGCGTGGCGCGGCTGCCGTTCGAGCCCAGGGGATGGCAGCGTAGGTTCCGGGGCGAACTGCGACTGGCGCTGCGGGCGCTTGAGCCGGAGGGTGGGCACGGGCTGATAGCTGAGTACGACGCCCCGGACGACGCGTTCGTCGATGTGGAAAACGTTCTGCTGTACAACGTCGGAGCGGGGGCCCATGGGCATCTGCTCGGCCCGGGGCTGGTCTGCCGACGCGGCAGCAGCGCCGACGGTCGGCACCATCTGCGCTACGCCCTCGCCTCGGCCATACCTGATCCCGACCCAGGAGCCACCTGCGTGATCGGTAATCTCGCTGCCGACCTTGGCGACGTGCTCCCGCGGACGCCAGGGGAATGGTGGATGCGACTGCGCCCGCGCACAACGATACGAACCGGAAGGCCTGCGGCCGAGCAAGTGGCAGACTCATTCGTACTGGACCTGTCCTTGGAGGGTCCTGACCTTCCCGGTCGGCGCTCGGCAGGGATCGTCAAGGCCCTACTCGACGGCGTGGTCAGCTGCTTCCACGCCCACGACGCCAGCGCGCCCGACGTGCTCCTTCCACGATTGGCAAGCCTCGCCCTTCCCAAGCACGCATGGGATCTCGTCTGCGAGCCATCCACTGCAGTCCTCGGAGTGCGGCCTCTGGTCCGCCCACACGGCAAAGGCATCGCGTGGAACCCGGCAGACGAACGCTGTTACGCCTTCCGCGTCGCCTTCACCTATGGCACCCGGTGGAAGGTGCACGCCCAACTCCGCGTCCTCGCATAACCGGGCGGCGAATAGGAGCCTTGACCTCAATTCACCTGCGGTCGTGAATGTGTGATGAGCTGTTGGTCGTCGTGCTTGTTCTGCGGGGCCGCGGACAGCCAGCTCTTCGTATGTCGATGCGGCTGCATAAGAATCCATGGCACTCGGAGGTGCTGCGGGGTGCTCCTTAACGCCATATATGTCGTCACACTTGCCACGCTTAAGCACCGATTCTGCGCCGCCTCGGCTTTCACGCAGTGACCACGACGACCCCGTACATATGGTCTCCGCCGGACTGAGCAATGCCCCGTGAATGCAGGAAAGCCCCGCACCAGAGGTGCGGGGCTTTCCCGGAATAATTGTTCGGCGGCGTCCTACTCTCCCACAGGGTCCCCCCTGCAGTACCATCGGCGCTGAAAGGCTTAGCTTCCGGGTTCGGAATGTAACCGGGCGTTTCCCTAACGCAATGACCACCGAAACACTATGAAATTAACCAACACCGGGCAACAACACGGCCGTTCGTTATTTCAGAACTAACACAGTGGACGCGAGCAACTGAGGACAAGCCCTCGGCCTATTAGTACCAGTCAGCTCCACCCGTTGCCGGGCTTCCACATCTGGCCTATCAACCCAGTCGTCTACTGGGAGCCTTAACCCCTCAAAGGGGGTGGGAATACTCATCTCGAAGCAGGCTTCCCGCTTAGATGCTTTCAGCGGTTATCCTTTCCGAACGTAGCCAACCAGCCATGCCCTTGGCAGGACAACTGGCACACCAGAGGTTCGTCCGTCCCGGTCCTCTCGTACTAGGGACAGCCCTTCTCAATATTCCTACGCGCGCAGCGGATAGGGACCGAACTGTCTCACGACGTTCTAAACCCAGCTCGCGTACCGCTTTAATGGGCGAACAGCCCAACCCTTGGGACCGACTCCAGCCCCAGGATGCGACGAGCCGACATCGAGGTGCCAAACCATCCCGTCGATATGGACTCTTGGGGAAGATCAGCCTGTTATCCCCGGGGTACCTTTTATCCGTTGAGCGACAGCGCTTCCACAAGCCACTGCCGGATCACTAGTCCCGACTTTCGTCCCTGCTCGACCCGTCGGTCTCACAGTCAAGCTCCCTTGTGCACTTACACTCAACACCTGATTGCCAACCAGGCTGAGGGAACCTTTGGGCGCCTCCGTTACTCTTTAGGAGGCAACCGCCCCAGTTAAACTACCCATCAGACACTGTCCCTGATCCGGATCACGGACCCAGGTTAGACATCCAGCACGACCAGAGTGGTATTTCAACGGCGACTCCACAACCACTGGCGTGGCTGCTTCAAAGTCTCCCACCTATCCTACACAAGCCGAACCGAACACCAATATCAAACTGTAGTAAAGGTCCCGGGGTCTTTCCGTCCTGCTGCGCGAAACGAGCATCTTTACTCGTAGTGCAATTTCACCGGGCCTATGGTTGAGACAGTCGAGAAGTCGTTACGCCATTCGTGCAGGTCGGAACTTACCCGACAAGGAATTTCGCTACCTTAGGATGGTTATAGTTACCACCGCCGTTTACTGGCGCTTAAGTTCTCAGCTTCGCCGACCCGAAAGTCAGCTAACCGGTCCCCTTAACGTTCCAGCACCGGGCAGGCGTCAGTCCGTATACATCGCCTTACGGCTTCGCACGGACCTGTGTTTTTAGTAAACAGTCGCTTCTCGCTGGTCTCTGCGGCCACCCCCAGCTCATGGAGTAAATCCAATCACCAGTGATGGCCCCCTTCTCCCGAAGTTACGGGGGCATTTTGCCGAGTTCCTTAACCATAGTTCACCCGAACGCCTCGGTATTCTCTACCTGACCACCTGAGTCGGTTTAGGGTACGGGCCGCCATGAAACTCGCTAGAGGCTTTTCTCGACAGCATAGGATCATCCACTTCACCACAATCGGCTCGGCATCAGGTCTCAGGCTCATGTGTGACGGATTTGCCTATCACACGCCCTACACCCTTACCCCGGGACTACCACCGCCCGGGCTGGACTACCTTCCTGCGTCACCCCATCGCTTACCTAGTACAAGTCTGGTTCGTCGGCTCCACCACTACCCTCAACTCCGAAGAGATCGGGCCGGCTTCACGGACTTAGCATCGCCTGATTCAGTATTGGGCGTTTCAAAGCGGGTACCGGAATATCAACCGGTTGTCCATCGACTACGCCTGTCGGCCTCGCCTTAGGTCCCGACTTACCCTGGGCAGATCAGCTTGACCCAGGAACCCTTAGTCAATCGGCGCACACGTTTCTCACGTGTGTATCGCTACTCATGCCTGCATTCTCACTCGTGAACCGTCCACAACTCGCTTCCGCGGCTGCTTCACCCGGCACACGACGCTCCCCTACCCATCCCAGCAGGCGTTGGCCCTTAATGCTGGAATGACACGACTTCGGCGGTACGCTTGAGCCCCGCTACATTGTCGGCGCGGAATCACTTGACCAGTGAGCTATTACGCACTCTTTCAAGGGTGGCTGCTTCTAAGCCAACCTCCTGGTTGTCTCTGCGACTCCACATCCTTTCCCACTTAGCGTACGCTTAGGGGCCTTAGTCGATGCTCTGGGCTGTTTCCCTCTCGACCATGGAGCTTATCCCCCACAGTCTCACTGCCGTGCTCTCACTTACCGGCATTCGGAGTTTGGCTAAGGTCAGTAACCCGGTAGGGCCCATCGCCTATCCAGTGCTCTACCTCCGGCAAGAAACACACGACGCTGCACCTAAATGCATTTCGGGGAGAACCAGCTATCACGGAGTTTGATTGGCCTTTCACCCCTAACCACAGGTCATCCCCCAGGTTTTCAACCCTGGTGGGTTCGGTCCTCCACGAAGTCTTACCTCCGCTTCAACCTGCCCATGGCTAGATCACTCCGCTTCGGGTCTTGAGCGTGCTACTAAAACGCCCTATTCGGACTCGCTTTCGCTACGGCTTCCCCACACGGGTTAACCTCGCAACACACCGCAAACTCGCAGGCTCATTCTTCAAAAGGCACGCAGTCACGACATGCAAGCAAGCTTGCATGCGACGCTCCCACGGCTTGTAGGCACACGGTTTCAGGTACTATTTCACTCCGCTCCCGCGGTACTTTTCACCATTCCCTCACGGTACTATCCGCTATCGGTCACCAGGGAATATTTAGGCTTAGCGGGTGGTCCCGCCAGATTCACACGGGATTTCTCGGGCCCCGTGCTACTTGGGTGTCTCTTAAACGAGCCGTTAATGTTTCAGCTACGGGGGTCTTACCCTCTACGCCGGACCTTTCGCATGTCCTTCGCCTACATCAACGGTTTCTGACTCGCCTCACAGCCGGCAGACTGTGAAAAAGAGATCCCACAACCCCGCATGCGCAACCCCTGCCGGGTATCACACGCATACGGTTTGGCCTCATCCAGTTTCGCTCGCCACTACTCCCGGAATCACGGTTGTTTTCTCTTCCTGAGGGTACTGAGATGTTTCACTTCCCCTCGTTCCCTCCACACTGCCTATGTGTTCAGCAGCGGGTGACAGCCCATGACGACTGCCGGGTTTCCCCATTCGGACACCCCCGGATCAAAGCTCGGTTGACAGCTCCCCGGGGCCTATCGTGGCCTCCCACGTCCTTCATCGGTTCCTGGTGCCAAGGCATCCACCGTGCGCCCTTAAAAACTTGGCCACAGATGCTCGCGTCCACTGTGCAGTTCTCAAACAACGACCAGCCACCCATCACCCCACCCTTACAGGCGAGTTCACTGGGGCCGGCAACCGAAGGACAGACTCGAACGAGCCCGTACCCTCAGACACCCAACAACGTGCCCGACACGACCCTCCACGATTCACGTTCCACGCCGAAGCAGTACTAGTGATCCCGAAGAACCGTGCCGAATAGTCAACGTTCCACCCATGAGCAACCACCGTCGAACATTTGCCGACGTAGTGGCCTCTGACCAAGCAAGCTTGGTAAGAAGTGCTCCTTAGAAAGGAGGTGATCCAGCCGCACCTTCCGGTACGGCTACCTTGTTACGACTTCGTCCCAATCGCCAGTCCCACCTTCGACAGCTCCCTCCCACAAGGGGTTGGGCCACCGGCTTCGGGTGTTACCGACTTTCGTGACGTGACGGGCGGTGTGTACAAGGCCCGGGAACGTATTCACCGCAGCAATGCTGATCTGCGATTACTAGCAACTCCGACTTCATGGGGTCGAGTTGCAGACCCCAATCCGAACTGAGACCGGCTTTTTGAGATTCGCTCCGCCTCGCGGCATCGCAGCTCATTGTACCGGCCATTGTAGCACGTGTGCAGCCCAAGACATAAGGGGCATGATGACTTGACGTCGTCCCCACCTTCCTCCGAGTTGACCCCGGCAGTCTCCTGTGAGTCCCCATCACCCCGAAGGGCATGCTGGCAACACAGAACAAGGGTTGCGCTCGTTGCGGGACTTAACCCAACATCTCACGACACGAGCTGACGACAGCCATGCACCACCTGTATACCGACCACAAGGGGGGCACCATCTCTGATGCTTTCCGGTATATGTCAAGCCTTGGTAAGGTTCTTCGCGTTGCGTCGAATTAAGCCACATGCTCCGCTGCTTGTGCGGGCCCCCGTCAATTCCTTTGAGTTTTAGCCTTGCGGCCGTACTCCCCAGGCGGGGAACTTAATGCGTTAGCTGCGGCACCGACGACGTGGAATGTCGCCAACACCTAGTTCCCAACGTTTACGGCGTGGACTACCAGGGTATCTAATCCTGTTCGCTCCCCACGCTTTCGCTCCTCAGCGTCAGTAATGGCCCAGAGATCCGCCTTCGCCACCGGTGTTCCTCCTGATATCTGCGCATTTCACCGCTACACCAGGAATTCCGATCTCCCCTACCACACTCTAGCCTGCCCGTATCGACTGCAGACCCGGGGTTAAGCCCCGGGCTTTCACAACCGACGCAACAAGCCGCCTACGAGCTCTTTACGCCCAATAATTCCGGACAACGCTTGCGCCCTACGTATTACCGCGGCTGCTGGCACGTAGTTAGCCGGCGCTTCTTCTGCAGGTACCGTCACTCTCGCTTCTTCCCTGCTGAAAGAGGTTTACAACCCGAAGGCCGTCATCCCTCACGCGGCGTCGCTGCATCAGGCTTTCGCCCATTGTGCAATATTCCCCACTGCTGCCTCCCGTAGGAGTCTGGGCCGTGTCTCAGTCCCAGTGTGGCCGGTCGCCCTCTCAGGCCGGCTACCCGTCGTCGCCTTGGTAGGCCATCACCCCACCAACAAGCTGATAGGCCGCGGGCTCATCCTTCACCGCCGGAGCTTTCAACCCCGTCCCATGCGGGACAGAGTATTATCCGGTATTAGACCCCGTTTCCAGGGCTTGTCCCAGAGTGAAGGGCAGATTGCCCACGTGTTACTCACCCGTTCGCCACTAATCCACCCCGAAAGGCTTCATCGTTCGACTTGCATGTGTTAAGCACGCCGCCAGCGTTCGTCCTGAGCCAGGATCAAACTCTCCGTGAATGTTTTCCCGTAATCGGGACGACACACACGAGAGCGGAACAACCAGTCGGAATAGGACCGGTCATCCACAACGTCCTCGCTGTGTAAATTGCCCACCGGAACCACAAGGGCCCAGCAGGACTTTCAAAGGAACCACCAACCTGCCGAAACAGGCCGGGGTATCAACATATCTGGCGTTGACTTTTGGCACGCTGTTGAGTTCTCAAGGAACGGACGCTTCCTTCGTACTCACCCTCACGGGCTTTCCTCCGGGCATTTCCCTTCGGTCTTGCGTTTCCGACTCTATCAGACTCTTTCGTGTCCGATTCCCGGTCGAAGCGGGTTTCGCTTTCCAGGTTTCCGCTTTCGCGTTTCCCTTTCCGGCGAGTCCGACTCTATCAGATCCTCTCGGGCCTGATTCCCAGTCAGCGGGGTTTGTCATCCCGGCCGTTGGGCCGTTCCGACACCCAAACCCTAGCGGAATCCTCCCGGCGATTCATAATCGCGTCCTCGAAATGAATTCCGGCATGCCGAAATCATCCCGAGTGGGAGATCGTGCTGAGTTTGAGTTGCCGCATTCGCGGCGGGATCGGTTGTCGCAGAACCGTTCCGGCCCCGTGACAACTCGAAGGACCTTACGGATCAGGGAGGGGTGTGTCAACTCCAGGGTCATTGCATGATCGAGATCTGTCTGGGTTCGTCACGTGAGACCGAGGGTTCGTAGGGGCCGGTGGTAGTCGCGGCCGGTGTGGCGGAGGGCGGCGGCGATGTTGGTCTGGCCGTCCTGGCGGAAGACGCTGATGGCGAGGTTGCGCAGGGAGGCCATGGCGCGAGGCAGGGTGCCGGTGCGGACCTTGGAGTCGTCCTCGCGGAACGTGCGGTCCCGCACGTGGTGCAGGAGGTTCTCGATTCCCCAGTGGCCTCTGATCCAGGTGGCGAGCTCGGTGCAGGTGGCGTCGAAGACGCTCAGGCTGGTGATCAGGTAGACGCGCTCGATGGTCAGCTTCCCGGTGCTCAAGTCGCGTCGCCACCGTACGACTTGGATCGCCTGGCGGGCGCCGGGGTAGTCGAGGTGGCTGAACGCGGCGACCTTGAGCCGGCGGATCTCGTCGCGGTGGTGGGCGTGGTCGCGAGTGCGGTGCCCGAGCGGGATGTCTCGCCAGGGCAGCTTCCTGACCTGGGCGTACAGGCCCGGATGGTTCTTCTTCACGACGGCCACGTAGTGCGCGCCGCGACTGGTCAGATAGGCCCCGTGGTCGTGCTGGGTGTGCAGTGCGTCGGCGGTCACCACCGTGTTCTCCAGCTCGAGACCGTCCAGCAACGGCGCGAAGGAGGGGATCTCGTTGCTCTTGGAAGCGACCTGCCGCTGGGCCAGGACCACGCCGTGGTGGTCCATCGCCGCCAGCAGCTGGATCGCCGCGGCCGTTGCGGTTCGCGATCCGCGGACCACCTTGCCGTCGACCGCGATCACCCGTCGCACCGGCCCTTTCTCCGCCTCCGGCTCGACCGGGGGCGGCGTTCTGGCCTGCAGATACGCGCTGATCGCCGCGTCCAGCGCGTCACCGTCCACACGCTGCAGCAGGCGGCGCACGGTTGCGGCGTGCGGCACCGGCCGCAGACCGGTAAGTGGATCGGCAGCGAAGCCGAGGACGCCCAGCACATGCTGCGGGGCATCCGTGATCCACTCGCTGATCGCGATGAGCGAGCGAGCCCCGGTCAGCACCGCCGAGACGGCTGCGCACAGCAACGCGAGGGCCGGATACCGCAGTCCTCGCGCATCGCGGGGATCGGCGACCAGGATCAGGAAACGCCGCAGGTCAGCGACATCGCTTGAGGTGAGGGGATCAGTCGGGGAACCCAGTTTCTCCAGTGCGGAAGGGATGGGCGATGATGTTCGGGCAGGCACGGTCTCGCTCGGTTCTCATGGGTCTCGACAACCACATGATCACCAGCACCGTGCCTGCTCTGCTCTCCCGGGCCCCTTGCCCCACAACGGACATGACGCCACGTCACTCACGAGACCGGCGAACCGGACCAATCCCAATCACGCAATGCCCCTGGTGTCAACTCCGTCAGGTCAAGCCGTTTTCCGGCCTGTCCCCGGCCCCGCGTGTCCCCGCCCGACCGCCGGTCAGTCCAGGTTAAGTCGGCCGTGGCCTACAACGCGGGCACCCGAAACCGGTCCCGGGAGGCCGGCGTGCAGTGGATGCAAGTGTTCGATGGCGCCGCGTGCGGTTGGACCAGCCACCAAGCCCCGGACAAGGCCGCGAGGACGCTGCGCACCGTGGAGGACTCCGCCACGTGGCCCATCTCCCACCCGCGGTGCGGGCGGGCGTTCGGGCCGCGGCCTGACGTCACCGCCGAGGCGTGAGCGTCGGACCTGCGGCCCGAAGCGACACGACGTGTGGCGGGGTCGTATCGGCGCCGGCCGATGGTCCTTCCGCAGCAGATCACCCTCGGCCGGGTACGGCAGTGTGGGTCTCGGCGCCCTGCCAGATCCCGTTGTCCCACCAGATCACCGAGACGTCGAAGGCTCCTTCTACGGTCGCGATTGCCCAAGGTTCGACCGGAGCGGCTGCGCATACAAGGAAGGTGCGATCGATGGGCCGAGTCAGACCGAAGCGGATTTCCGCTGTGCGCGTTGCAGCCTCGCGCAGATCGAGGTACGTCGGCTGCTCGGCGTGCAGCACCTCGAAGAGGTGGGTGCCGCTGTCGTTGGAGCGGATGATGTCCGCGGTGGTGCTGTCTTCGGGCTCCCCGCTCTCCCAGAGCTGAGCAAGAAGGTTGTGCCGCAGCCGCTCGTGGACGGATTCCCTGCGGTCGGCTGCTACCGCCGCTTGCAGGAACTCCTGGAAGCCGGATGACGGTATAGAGGTGGCCGATTCGGCAGGTGTAGACGACATGGCAGGCAGTGTTTCCTCGGGGGTGGGGGCAGCGGGAGGCGTGGGCTCGGCTGAGGGTACGGCTGCGCTCGACGCCAGGGGGGTGCCCCCGAGTACGGCGGGGAGAGCAGCGTGGTGGATGACGCTGAGCGTCTGGGTGCAGCGCGTCAGCGCCACGTACAGAGCCCGTAGGCCGGAGGGCGTGCCGGCCGAAATGGCAGCGGGTTCCACCACCACGACGTGGTCGAACTCGATGCCCTTGGCGTCTGCGGGGTGCAAGACCGGTACGGGTGTGGTCGGCGATGCCTGCGCGAGCGCCTCCCGCAGGGCAGTGATGAGCGTGTCGTCCTGCGGGGCGATGACGGCGGTGGATCTCCCGTCCTGCAATTCGGTTATCCCCATGACGTGCAGTGCGGTGGCTTCTGCGAGCAGGTCCGGGCCGGTCACCTGTGCCATGGCCACGGTCCGGCCGTCACGCCTGGGACGGACAGAGCGCGCTACGGGCACACGGGGTGCGGCGGCCCGGGCGAGGGGCGCGACAAAGTCGGCGACCTCCGGGGGCAGGCGGAAGCCGGTCTTCAGGACCTCGACGGTCCATGGCGAGCCAGCGGTGAGCAACGTGACCAGCTCGCGCCACGAATGGTACGCGTGCGGCCCGGAGGCCTGCGCCAGGTCGCCGAGTACGGTAAGCGAACCAGAAGGGCAGCGGCGGCCCAAGGCCCGCGCTTGCATAGGCGTCAGGTCCTGTGCCTCGTCGACCACGATGTGGGCGTATGCGCGACGGCCGTCGGATCCGTTGAGCAGCCATTCCAGTTCATCGAGGCACACGAGGTCGGAGGCGGTCCACGCGGTTTTCCCAGGCTCCGCGTGCCGGAGGGCGGGGAGCTCCTCGGTAGTGAGGAGCGGCGCGGCATCTGCCAGCAGCCTCTGGCTCTTGAGGAGTTTGGCGTAGACATCGGCGGCGTAAACCACGCCCGCTCCACGACGTGTGGGCCGAAGGCGGACGGGATGGAAGCTGGGGTGAGTGGTGAGTTGGTATGGGTGGTGAAGGTCAGCTGTAGCGTGCTCGCATGGACGAACCCCGGATCAAGGTGCAGGGCTCAGCAACCGAAATCACCGTTGCAGCCAATGCCGCAGGGTTGCGGGACCTGGCTGAGCGACTCATAGGGCTCGCTGATCCCGAACTCAGCGACGGGTACCACGAGCATCTTGAGGGCGGCATCAATCTCGAAGAGGGCTCGGTCAGCCTGATCCTGGCCCGAGACGAAACGCTGTAGAGCCCATGCCTATACCCGGAACCATATGCCTGCCCGGCACGTCCCCGACACCAGGACGACCAGCGGGGAACCAACGGATATGGCGGAGCGCTTCCGGCAAAGCCGCAAGTCAGGGTATCCGCAGGTCAGATCCCATCCACGTACGGGTTCTTCTGAACTGGTGCTCCATGGCCCCTCAGCTGAACTGACCCGGATCCGCAATTCCGAAGAAGGTAGGAGTCGTGCTGACAAGGACACTGCCCCCTGAGCAGTGGTGGATAGGCGCCGTCATTTCCGGCGTTGTCTTTATGATAGCCATACACCCCGTTGCGACGACGGCGAAGAAGAAGCTACTCCTACCCTTGATACCCCTTGCCGGCGGCGCCTTCCTCTTCTTCGATACGGCGGGAGACGAGGATGCGCATCCGGTGGTCTGGTTCACGGCCATCATGATCACCTTTGCGGTGCTGAGGATCATCTTCGCCCCGTATCTCCGCCGTCAGTTCGCCCTGGCACGTTCAGGACAGCAGATGCAAACAATGACGGGCAGGCAGCAGGCAGTCTTCTGGTTCACCTTCTTGATCGTCACAGTTGCCGTACTTCTCGTCATTTGAGTCCCCCACGACTACAGACGCCGATGCCTGCCCCTGGCGGTACGGGGAGCAGGCATCGGCATGGCGGTGTCGCCGGTCCAGACGCGGGCACCTCACATCTCTGGGTCTCAGCGTGATCGCCTTGGATGCAGACCCGTTTTGCTGACATCCAATGCTGACATCAACGGCGCCGGACAGCAGTGACTATGGGCGTCCGTCAGTAGCCGGGTTGGCTGTGCAGCGGCAAGTGACCATGGCGCCCCGCCTGAACTCCTAAAGCGGGTGTCGCAGGTTCGAACCCTGCCGGGGGCACAAGCGTGACCAGGGAAAACGCCTCGGATCGGGATGGTCCGGAGCGTTTTGACGGCAATGACCTCGGGCGACAAGCGGGGCACCGCTACGCGATGCGGGTTGCTGACACCCGAAATCTTCGACATCGAGGGCGGGCCCCGCGTGGTCCGTCCTGAAACCACGAGGAGAACCCGGGGCGCGGCTCACGCCGGCCGGTCGGGGTCCTTGGCGTTGATGTCGGCGAGCCAGGCGGTGAGGGTCACGCGTTCAACCGCGTCCAGGGCGACGAGGAGAGCCGCGAGCGACTGCCGGTACACGGCGTCCTTGGCGGCCATCCCGGCCGGGGTGACGGTCATGTCCAACTGCTCCCGCAGAACGTCGGCGTGGTCGAAGCGCTCGTCACGTGGAGTGTCGAGCCAGGAACGCCCCTTGAGCACGCCCCACGCGGCGCGGCCCAGCCCCGTCTGCATGTGGTGCACCTCTGCGCGGATCGCGGCGACGTACTCCCGCAGCTCGTTCGTGGTGCCGATCTTCTGGCCTCGTTCGACCCAGGTGTCGTCATCCATGAAGGGCTGATCCTTTCGATGGGAGTCGAACCCGGAATCCGGCACCGGGCCCCGTGATGAAGCTAGGCGCTGGTACCGCCTGGGGCCGTGAGTGACTCCCGAACTCATCGACATTGATCACCGTCGCAGTATGCGAAGTGACTCCCAAAGTCGTCGAACAACGACTCCCGTTCACTCGTACACCGATCCTCATGCCGGACTGGGCCCCGCGCATCCCGGCCTGCAGTGCGGGCAAACCCAGCCGTCCGCCCCCTCCCGAGTCGGGGGGCGGATTGTCGCCCGGCCGTGGCCGGCCGGGGGCGCATCTCCCGTGGTCCGGGCGACGCCACCACCCAAGCAGCCCGCCTTTCTCTTCCCAAAACCCCACGTGGGCCATACGGCGGTACCCCCCCGCTTGCCGGGCGGAAATCCGGGCCACCGCCAGGAGAAAAATCCTATTTATCTCACAGAGAAGGGGAAGGGCCCGAGAAATGTCCCGCTCGTTGCATTTATGGAATTCCGATATCGCCTCATAGGGTTAATTCTCAGCTCGACCAATGCAGTGAGGAATGCAACCACCCAGCTCGCCGGCCTTCGGGTTCCGGGGTGCGTGTGCTGAAATTTGAGCAACCTGTATTTCAGCGTGCATGCAAGTGGATTGGGCTGCCTATGTCCGCCGTTGTTCCCTGTGCGCTGTGGTGATTGGAAATGAGGTGGTGGCAATTTCCGCAGTGAAGCTTTCCTGGAGCACTGCATCGGTGTCCGTGGTGGCTCTCGCGATCGCGAGTGCTCCGCTGGCCGGTCAGGCCCAGGCCGTGGTCACGCCGGCGGGTGTGAACGTCACTCACGCTCCCGGCACTCCGGGGGTCCCGCAGGCTCCGGCCACGGTGTTCCTCGAGGACTTCGAGCAGGCAGGCGAGACCCCGGTCTTCCTGGAGGACTACGTTGGGGCTCCACCGCTGAACGAGACGTACACGGCCGACCCACCGTGGCTTGACCACGGACAGTGCAACGGCATCATCCTGAGCCGGACCGGTGCTGATCAGCCTGGCTGCCGGTGGGTGCCGCAACTGAAGGACATGGCCGATGTGCTGGGGCAGATCGGCGGGACGAATCCGCCGGCCAACCACGCAGTATCGGCGTACAGCGACAATGTAGACCCTGGTGCCGACCGGGTGGAATTCCGGACCGAGCAGCCGATCCCGATCGCGAAGCCGAACCGCTACTTCACCTTCGCGGTGGACGTGGCGGCAGATAATTGCGATTACGAGGATTCGCTGCTGAAGTTCTACCTCACTGGCGGCGGTCCGGACATCCCGACCTTCACCACCCCCATCAATCCCTGCACCGACCCCAACTCCCACCCCTACCCCGGAGGAAGAAGTGGGCTCATGGCCGGGTCGTTCGCCAGCGACAGGGCCGTACTGTTCAACGGCACCGAGTTGGGCATCAAGATGGTCAATGGGCAAGGCAGCTGGGGCGGTAATGACCACGCCTTCGACAACATTCGGATCCTGGATGCGACTCCGCAGCTGGACAAGGCGTTCAGTCCTGCCACCATCGACGAGGGCGACACATCGACGCTCACGATGACGGTGACCAACACCGGTGAACTGGCGGCGAAGAACGACTTCGGCTTCACCGACAGCCTGCCCGACGGCGTGAGCATGGCCTCGGACGCCAACGCGTCGACGACCTGCGGCAACGGCACCGTCACCGCTGAGCCGGGCGGCTCGTCGGTGACTCTGGACGGCGGCGACCTGGCCGTCGGCACGGAGTCCTGCACGGTCACGGTGAATGTCACCGCCGACGAGGCGGGAACCTACGTCAACCGCCCTGACGGGATCACCACGGTCGGCCTGAATCTCCCGGACCCCACGACCCTGACCGTCGAGGCGAAGGACTCAGCCGTGGGCACCGCGACGGGCTCGCCCGGTCTGCTGTCCGGCAACGTCGTACAGGCGCCGGTGGACATCCCCGTCAACGTGTGCGGCAACACGGTGAACGTCATCGGAGTGCTCAATCCTGCGGCGGGCAACACCTGCGTCAACGGCTAGCGGACCAGGTCGCTCACCGAGCCGGCTCCGCGTGCCGTGTCCGAGATCCCCGCCGCCCCGCCGCCGGGGCCGCGGCCACCAACTCGGCCTCGGTCAGCCCATTCCTCCGTCAGGGCGTGCTTCGCCGGTGTGCCGGGTCTCGCGGACCAACCGGTACGACTCCCCCGCCAGCCGGATCCGGTCCTCGTCGTCCACGTGGCAGCCGAGGCGTTCCGGAAGACCGCGCAGATACGCGACGGCGGGGCCGGTGAAGCGAACCCTGCCGTTGCCGAGGTGAGTGATGCCTTCGGGCTCGGCGAGCGCGGCGAGCCAGGTGGCGTGGGCCCGGCGCACCTCGGCGGTGTACGTGGCGCCGGAGCCGGCTCGCTGTTCCAGGGCGAACAGGACGTCCCCGTAGCGGGCGTGATCGAGGACGGCGCGCACGGCCTCTTCGACACTCAGCAGTCCGGCGTCCACCTGGTCGTTGGCGAAGACGCGGCCGGGACGGGCTCGGGCGTACGCGAACCAGGTCCCCGCACGGGACGGGATGACGTAGCCGACCGGATAGCCACCGGGGAGCCCGTCGTCCACGCATACGTACACGATCTCCGCGGCATCGCTCCGCTCGCGCGTGAGGAAGAGCCTCCGCTGTTTCAGCAACCTCGTGAGAGACCTGTCGATGACGGTCACGTCCGTGTTCCTTCCTCGGGGGGCGGCGGCCATTTCCCCGGCCAACGGCCGCCGCCCGGCACAGCGCGCCCTCCGGTGCTCCCCTGCGGTTGAACCCCGGAATTTCGATGGGCACTTGCAAACCATGGCGGCACACGCTGCAATGCGAATGAAATTCTGATGATGCGCGGAGCGGAGCGGAGGCTTCGGGTGGGCGCGGGTTCTTGTCGACGGCTCCGGCTTGCCGTGCTCGGGCCGGTGCGGGCCTGGCGTGGCGGGGCGCAGCTGCCCCTGGGGCCCGTCCGGCGACAGGCCGTGCTGGCCGCGCTGGCGTTGCGTCCGGGCTTCCTGGTGAGCCACGAGCAGTTGCTCGACGGGATCTGGGGGGCCGAGCCACCGAAGACCGGCCGCAAGGTACTGCCCAGCTACATCTACGAGTTGCGGCGGGTCCTCGACGCGGAGGGCACCGGGCCGGCGGATTCGTTGATCCGCGGGGAAGGGGGCGGGTACCGTCTCGTCGCCGACGGTGTCCAGCTCGATGCGGCAGACCTGGCCGAGCACATCGACGACGCTCGGCGCGCGAAGGCCTCCGGCGACCCGGCCACCGCGGTGGACCGGTTGTCGGCCGCACTCGCCCTGTTCGACGGCGAGCCACTGGCCGGGCTGCCCGGACCGTTCGCCGACGTCGAACGGCAGCGGCTGCTGGAGCGCCTGCTCAGGGTTCGAGTGGAACGGCTCGAGTGCCTGGTTCTGCTCGGCCGATACGCCGATGCCCTGGACGGCCTCGCCGCCCTGTCGGCGTCCAGTCCGTACGACGAGTCGCTGGTGGCGTTGCGCATGCGCGCCCTGTACGGCAGCGAACGTCAGGCGGAGGCACTGACTGTCTATCAGGAAAAGTGCGAGCGGCTGCGCGACGAGCTCGGGGTCGATCCCGGCGATGAGCTCCGTCGCGTGCATGAAGCGGTGCTGCGCCGGGACGACGAACGCCTTCTCGGTCCGGCCACGGCGCGCTCCGCCGCTCCTTCCACCCGGCCCCGGCTCGGCCGCACAGTCAATGAACTGCCGGGCGACGCCGGCCGCCTGATCGGGCGGGAGGCCGAGCTGGCGCAGCTGATCGCGCCTTCCGCGCCCGGATCCGTATCGATCGTGACGGTGGACGGTACGGCCGGGGTCGGCAAGACCGCGCTCGTCGTGCGCGCGGCCCGGGAGCTCAGCGCCCATTACCCGGACGGCTGCCTGTTCGTGGACCTGCGCGCGCACAGCACACAGCGCCGCCAATCGCCGGAGCAGGCGCTGCAGCGACTGCTCCGATCGCTCGGCGCAGCCAAAGGCGAGTTGCCGAGCGACCTCGAGGAGCTCACCGCCGTCTGGCGCGCGGCAACCAGCCCGCTGCGACTGCTCCTCGTGCTGGACGACGCCCTGGACGCCGACCAGATACGACCGCTGCTGCCGGCCGGAGCGGGAAGCAGGCTGCTGGTGGCCGGCCGACGGCGGCTGGCCGAAGTGGACGCCGACCGACGGGTCACCCTGGAGCCCCTGGACAGCGGGGACGCGGTGTCCCTGCTCGCGCACATCATCGGAGAGGAGCGCGCGGGCCGGGAGCCGGAGGCGACGCAGCAGCTGGTCGGGCTCTGCGACGGGCTGCCGCTGGCACTGCGCATCGCCGGGTCGCGGCTGCAGAACCGCAGCACCTGGACGGTGGGGTACCTGGCGGGCCGCATGGCAGGCGATGAGAACCGGCTCGGCGAACTGAGCGTCGGGGATCGCAGTGTGGAGGCGGCCTTCAGCCTGTCGTACGAACATCTCGCACCCGAGCAGCAGCGCGTTTTCCGCGCCCTGGGCCTGGCGCCGACGGTCGAGTTCGACGTGCTGACGGTGGCGGCCATGCTCAATGGGCCGTCCCACGCCACCGAGCAGATCCTGGAAAGCCTGGTCGACACGAGTCTTCTGCAGCAGCCGCGTCCGGGCCGCTACCGATTGCACGACCTGGTTCGCATGCACGCACGACACCTCGCGGAAGCAGCGCCCGCCGAAGCCGCCGCCGCGCGCACAGCCGCACTCCGCCTTCACCTGGACGCGGCCCGGATCGCCAGTGACTGGGGCTCCCGCGGCTTCCCCACCGGACCTCAGCCCGATGGAGCACCGTTCACGACCTGGCAGGAGGCGGAGGCCTGGCTGGACGCGGCCGGTGGAGAGCTCGCCGACGTCGTCGGACATGCCGCGGCCCTCGGCGAGGCCGACTACGCCTGCTGGATTGCCGAGGCGCTGGTCGACTACTTCGTACGGCAAGGCCGCTACCACGAGTGCCAGACGGCTCTTGAGATCGCGCTCGACCACGTGGACGGGGCCACCGACGAGCGGATGGTCCTCGCACTGCGGAACTGCTTGGGCTACACCGCCGTACACCAACGCCGGTACGCGCAGGCGCGCACCTACTTCACCGAGGCACTGGACCTCGGCCGGCGCCGCCCCTACCCGTGCGAAGAGGCCCGGACCCACGCCGGGCTGGGCGCTCTCGACCTGAGTGTGGGCGAGGGCGACCGGGCGATTCGCCATGTCACCGCGGCGGTGGACCTGGCCAAGCGACTGCGCAGGGACTGGGTCGCCTCGATGGCGCTCGTCATCCTCGGCCTCGCCCACTATTTCGGGAAACGGAACGAGGAGGCGCTGGCCTGCTTCGCCGACGCCTACGCCCATGCCGAGACGGACGGCAGGCCGCGCATGCTCGGCAGACCCTTGAGCTGCGCCGCCGACGTCCACCTCCGCCTCGGCCACTACGGTGAGGCCAAGGGCTCGCTCCGCGAGGCGGTCCACCTGGTCGAGCAGGCCGGGGACATCTTCCTCTGTGCGCGCAGCCTGACCCGGCTGGGCACGGCGGAGCAGGGCGAGGGAAACCTGAGCGCGGCCATGGCCCTCCATCATCAGGCCCTCGTACAGCTCCAGTTGCTGTCCCCCCTCACCGAACCCAGTTACGACTGGCTGGAGATGGACATCCGTAGCCGCCTGGGCCGCGCCTACCTGGCGGCAGGCCGCGTCCGCGAGGCGGGCAAGCAGTTCCAGGCCGTGCTCGACGTGCACGGCTCCCGTGCGCACCGCGCCGACCGTGCACCGGCGACCGAGGGGATCGAAGACCGCGAGCCCCGGTAGAGGCCCACGCCACGGACGGACAGTCGCGCCGAGGTGGCGGGTTCCGGTCGGCTGAGGGGTCCCCGGATGAGGGATACGTGACGGCACACCTGTCCCGTACAACCCTGGAGGCCCTCCAGCAGTCCTCATCTGCACCGAGCGACGTGGGTACACGCGTACGCGCCCGAACGCCTGCCCACATGTGCACCGGCGCCGACCGATCAACCGAATTCCGATGCCGTACCACCGGCATCCGGCCTGCCGCAGGACAAGAAGATCCGCATGCACCAGAGCCTCCGTATCGCCACCGCTACCGCCGCCGCGGCCGCGCTCACCGGCGCGCTGCTCGTCGCCGGCGCGGGCAGCGCCTCCGCCGCGCCTTCCAGGCTGCAGGGCGACTTCAACGGCGACGGTTACCGCGACCTCGTCATAGCCGCGCCCATCGGCAAGATCTCGGGCAGGGAAGGGGCCGGTTACGTCACGGTCGTCTACGGCACCAAGAGCGGCCTCGACAAGTCCAAGCACAAGGTCATCAGCCAGGCCACCACGGGCATCCCCGGCACTCCGGAGGCCGGTGACTACTTCGGTGACCGGCTCACCACGGGCGACCTCGACGGCGACGGGTACACCGACCTCGTGGTCGGCGTGCACTCCGAGCGGATCGGCTCCACCGACTCGTTCGGTGTCCTCACCGTCATCTGGGGCGGGGCGACCGGCCTCACGACCGGCACCGACATCGCGTCCCCGCTGCCCAAGTACCGGAACGAACTCGGCTGGGCCCTGGCGGCCGGCGACTTCGACGGCGACGGACACACCGACCTCGCCGCCGGCAACAACTCCACCCCGAGCCTGAACATCTTCAAGGGCCCCATCTCCCGTACCGGCAAGGCCGCTGCCCTCGTCGGCATCGACACCACCGCCGCCACCGGCATCTACCCGGACAAGCTCGTCGCCGGCAACGTCAACGGGGACGGTGCGGCCGACCTCCTCGTCATGGGCCAGCAGGAGAGCGGCAACGTGTACGCCACCCGCAGCGTCCTCTACAAGGGCAGCTCCACCGGCCTCAAGGCGTCGAGCAAGCTCGCCGGCGGCTACGCGGCGGCCATCGCCGACGTGGACAAGGACGGTTACGGGGACATCATCACCGGCAACTTCATGGAGAAGTCCGCCGAGGAGCCGAACGGCGGTCCGGGCGGTGCGGTCACCGTGACGTACGGAAGCGCCTCCGGCCTGTCCACCCGGACCCCTGTCCGGATCACCCAGGACACCGCCTCGGTCCCGGGCACCGCCGAGAAGAACGACCGCTTCGGGTGGAGCGTGTCCGCGGGTGACACCAACGGCGACGGGTACGCCGATGTCGCCGTCGGCGCCTCGGGCGAAGCCCTCGGATCCAAGCAGTCGGCCGGCTCGGTCACCGTGCTGCGCGGCTCGGCCAAGGGACTGACCGGCACCGGTTCGAAGAGCTTCTCCCAGGACACGGCGGGGGTCCCCGGCGCCGCCGAGGCCCGTGACGAGTTCGGCGGCTCCGTATGGGTCACGGACAGCAACAACGACGGCCGCGCGGAACTGGTGGCCGGTGCTTCCGCTGAGAACAACGGCGTCGGTTCGGTCTGGCTGTTCAAGACGGGGACCAGCGACATCACGGCGACCGGATCGACGGCCTTCGGCCCGGGATCGGTCGGCGGGCCTGCCGGGATCTCCTACTTCGGCGACGATTTCGCCAACTGATCGCCCGGGCTCAGCAGGAGCCCGGGCCCGGGTCGTGCCCACGTACGCTCAGGCTCTGCACCTGTGCGTACGTCGGTACGTCCCCGTCCACCGGCCGGCCCGACCGGATGTTCGCCGCCACGACCATCGCCTCCCCCAGCGCCGCCCGGTACAGCAGCGAGCCGAGACTCACCCTGCGCACCCCCAGTTCGCCGAGCTGGGCGACCGTGGGCCCGGACGGGGAGTAAAGGATGTTGAGGGGCGTCTCCAGGCTCCTCACCAGGGCCGCGATCGCGGTGGGGTCGGTCAGGCCGGGGACGAACACGCCATCCGCGCCCGCCTGTTGATATGCATCGAGCCGGCCCGTCGCTGCGGCCACCGTCGCCTCCCGGCCGCCGAGCCAGTGCGTGTCGGTGCGGGCGTTCACGAAGAGATGCGGGACGGCGGCCTTCACCGCCGCGATCTTCGCCGCGTGCAGCTCCACCGGGGTGAGGCTGCCGTCGCCCCTGCCGTCCTCCAGGTTGATACCGACCGCCCCTGCCGCCGCCAGTTCACGGGCCAGCTCGGCCACCTCGGCCGGGTCGTCGCTGAACCCGCCCTCGGCGTCCACCGAGAGCAGGTACGGCCCGGCGCCCAGTCGCCGGGCCAGAAGCACGGTCTCCGCGCGGGTCGCTCCCGTACCGTCGGGCAGTCCGGCCGCCGCGGCCACCGCGAGGCTTGTGGTGCCGACGGCGGGGAAGCCCTGCTCGCACAGGGCCGTCGCCGAGGCGTGGTCCCAGGCGTTGGGGAGCAGCAACGGTGACGCGGTCGTCGCACGGTGCAGGGAAGTGAACGCCGTGAAGGCTGCGAAGTCGGTCATGGTGTCGGGGTCCGTTCGGCGCGCTCGGGCATGCGGTCGGGTGTGAGGTCTCCTACGGCCTCCGCGTAATAGGTCGATTCCGCTGTGTGGAAGGCGAGTTGGCGAAACGTCCAGCCGACTCCGGGAGAACGGTCCAGCTGCTCGGGCGTCAGCGCGTCGAGGCGGTTCACCCAGATCCTGGCCAGTCGGGTCAGCCGGCTGCGGGCCTCGTCGAGATCGGCCCCGGTGAACGGGGCGAGGTCCGCCTCGGTGGTGGCCGCCGAGGCATGCCAGTGGTCCGGCTGCGTCTCCTCCCCCACCAGCCGCGCCTCCATCTCGGCAAGGTGGTCGACCAGATGGTCGGCGACGCGGCGGATCGCCTTGTGCGGGGTGTGGACGCGGTCGTCGGCGGGGATGGGACGCCCGTCCCAGGCCGTCCAGGTCGCGGCGATGGCCAGCACGTGGTCGACCATGTCCGCGACGATCCCGGCGGGGTCGCGGTCGTCGGTCACCGGGGTGGAGTCGGGTGCGGTGCCGGAGGTGGAGCCGGTCGTTGTCGTCATGGTCCGACGCTAGAGGCGGGACTCTTCGGTGGTCGCCGAACCGTGCCGCGATGCGCTGCGCCCCTCAGGACGACGTGACGCCCCTCGCTCTCGGCCGACGGCCCGGGGCTGCGCAGCTCGGGCACCAGTAGCCCTCCTGCTGGACGTACTTCCAGCCGAGCTCCTCGATGTACGGGGAGGCAGTGGTCGCGCTGTGGAGGACGTGGCCGAACAGGTCGGACTCGATGTCCGGCGGCGGGTCCGCGATGACCATGTCGAACACGGTCCGCGACTGGCAACCCCGGCGATCGCACAAAAGGTGGAACCGTACAGGGCCGGGCGGCTCGCCGTCGGTGGTCAGGCTCATGCGTCCACTATGGCTCCCGAGTCGGACGGATACCTGCCGTTCCGCACGACACCTCGGCAGTCGGCCTCAGCGGCAGTTCACCCTCAACTGCGCCGCGGCGTGATGCGCGCCCACCAGTTCCGCGTCACCCCAGTCGCGCCCCCGGTCGATCAGCTGCACCGCGAACGTGTTGCCCTTGACCGGGTAGCTGCTCACATCGACGGGGGTGCCGCGGTGCGCGGTCTGGCGTACGGCGAAGCCCGTATACGCGGAGTCCGCGTCGTCCGGATTCGAGAGCACCCGGTACACGGTGGGGTTCCCCGCCACATCGCGGTCGCGGCCACTGTCCGGCACGAAGACGGTCAGCGCGCACTCGCGGTAGCCGCCGCCCAGGTGCCAGGACCAGGTGGCGGTGTTGCCCCGGTCCTGGGTCGTGCTGCCCGACATCGGCACGGCGCTGAACCGCCCGTCGCACGTACTGCCCCGGTAGCCGCCGGAGTCGACCGTGTACCAGCCGTCGTCACCGTCCTCGAACCGGCCGTGCTCGTGGTACTCGCCCGTCGAGCAGCCGGGCCCGGCCCAGGCGGTGTACGTGTAACCGCCTTTGCCCGATGGGAATTCGGAGGTACGGGGCGGGCTGGGCGCCGGATGCCGAGGCGACGGTGGTGACGACGAATTCGAGGAGGCGGGCGCCGGGTCCGGGCTCTCCGTTCCGGACGGGCCGATCCGGGTCGGGGCGCCGCCCCCGATGCCGTCCCGCGGGACACCCACGCGCCCCACCGCCCCCGTACGGCGGCCGCTGTCGTCGCCGCCCGAAGCGAGCAGCGAGGCGCCCGTGACCAGCGAGCCGGCCACCACCACGACTCCGGCCACCAGCAGGGCCTTTCTACTCCGTGGCAGCGTGGAGACCCGGCCCGCGAACGTCTCACGGGCGATCCAGGAACCGTCCCCGCCGACCGGGCGGGCCACCGATCCGCAGTCCGGACAGACCAATCCCGGCAGCACGCCCCGCTGTTCACTGCCGCACCGTTGGCACCTCATGGCAGCACACCATGCCAGGGCTACGCCCCCGGAGGGAGAGACCGTGCACGATTTGCTCGCTCTCTCCTTGTCCGCGGCTCCCTGTCGGCGCCCTCCTCAGCGCAGCTCCTCCGGGCACGGTGTACCGGGCGACAGCTGGTACGGGGCCGCCAGCCGGTACACCCCGGGGCGCGGCGCGAGCAGTTCCGTCCACTCGTCGCCGTCCTCGTCCTCGTCCACCTTGAGCAGGCAACCGTTCGTGTTGACGAAGGTCCGCGGGCTGTCCTGGTCCGCGCGCCGCTTGGACGCCTCGGTCTCCTGCGGCCGCTCCACGCTCTTGCCCTCGCCGTCGACCAGGGCGAGCCAGCGCGAGTACGGGATCCGGATCAGCACCCGGCCCGCCCGCTTCACATGGATGGTCAGCTCACCCGCACCGGCCCGGTCCACCGTCGCCGGCGGGTCGGCCAGCGGCACCGGGCTGTCGACCGCGAAGAGCTGCCAGTTGGAGTCGGACCAGATGGCCTTCAGATACGGCTGGCCCTTCTGGACCAGCGCCGCCTCCTGTACCGCGCCGGTGGAGTCCGGCTCCCCCTTGGGCAGCACCACGTAGTGCACCGCCCAGCGGTCGAGCCACTGGCGGTAGTTCACGGGGTCCAGCGTGTCGTCGTAGAAGAGCGGGTTGCGCTCCATGTCGGCCTGCCGGTTCCAGCCGCGGGCCAGATTGACGTACGGGGCGAGCGCGGACGCCTCGCGGTGGCTGCTGGCGGGCACCACCTCGACCCTGCCGCGTTCCGCGCCGACCTCCTGGAGCTCGTTGACCAGCGGGGCCAGTTCCCGCGTCCAGGAGGCGGCGGGGGCGGTACGGACGATGTCGTCGACGCCCTTGACGCCGATCCAGATGTTCATGCCGACGAATGCCAGGATCAGTGCGTACCAGCGCCGCGAACGCGGCACGGTGTACGGCAGCGCGGCGAGCAGCACCACCCCGGCGAACAGCATCGCCATCCGCGTGACGTTCGAGCCGATCTGCGAGTCGACCACATAGGTCAGCAGCGTCCCGGCCCCGTAGACGGCGGCAGCGGTGCGGACCGTGCGCCACTCGTTCGGCACGAGGACGAGGACGAGAACGGCGAAGACGAACGGCAGGGACAGCGTCGCGAGCGACATCGGCTGCGTGCCGGAGAACGGGAACAGCCACGCCGACAGCGCGACGACGACGACCGGCGCCAGGCCCAGCGCGTACGCGCCGGGGCGCCGCTTGTTCAGGAACAGCGCGGCGGCCACCACACCGAGGAACAGCCCCGCGACGGGGCTGCCCGCCGTGGCCAGCCCGGCGAGCGGCGCGGCGAAGGCCGCCTTCGCCCAGCGCTTGTGGCGCCACCGGTACGGCCAGCAGAACACCGCGGCCACCGCGCCCAGCGCGAACATCATGCCGAGCCCGAACGTCACCCGCCCGGACAGCGCGTTGCACAGGTACGCGAACACTCCGGCGAGCGAGCAGGCGAGCGGATTGCGTACGGCCCGGACCCGCACCACGATCAACGCAGTCAGTCCCGCCGACACCGTCCCGGCGATCATCATCGTCGTACGGACGCCGAGCACGGACATCAGATACGGCGAGACCACGCTGTACGAGACGGGGTGCATGCCCCCGTACCAGGCGAGGTTGTACGCGGTACCGGGATGCCGGCCGACGAACTCGGCCCAGGCGTCCTGGGCCGCGAGGTCGCCGCCACTGTTCGCGAAGAAGAAGAACCAGAGGATGTGGGTGACCGCGGCGGCCGCCGTCGCAACGGTGACGGGGTGGCGCAGCAGCTGCCGGGTGCGGGCCTGCCGACTGCGGGTCGGCGCGGGCGGCTTCGGCGCCGCGGCCCACGGTTCCGGGGTACGCGGGGCGGGCAGCCGGACATTCATGCTGCCACCACTGCCGCTCGTCACGTCGCCTCGCACATCGCTGTTCCCGGCCGCCTCACAGCCGGGTCTCGGCTCCGCGGTGGTCACTACGGCTTCTCCCCGTCTCCGCCGGCCCCGTTCCCCGTCTCCGTACCACCTGTGAGGACGCCGTCCGGCGCTCCCCGGTTGTCCGGGGACGCTAACACGTACCCAAAGGGGAAGGCGGTGCCCGTACGGCACCGAAAAAACGGGGGAGGGGATGCCGCGGAACAGCACCCCCTCCCCCGTCCGCGTCAGCTGATTCGGGTCAGCTTCTCGCCGAAGGACGGGTCCCTCAGATCACTCTGCAGCGCCACCGCCACCTTCACCTGACTGGAGCCCTCGCCGACGGTGAGCGTACCGACGTGGGTTCCGGCGGCCGCCGAGTGCTGGAGCGTCTTCCCGTCGTCGGTCAGTTCGAGCTTGACCGTCAGACCGGGCCAGCCGACCGCCGCCACGTCCTCGGTCGCGACGACCGGGGTGGTACCGCCGAACCCGTCGTCGACCGCGCCGACGACATCGCCCTTCTTGACCACCTTCCCGCTCTTCAGCAGGTCCTCGGTCGCGACCATCACGTCCTTGCTGACCGCGTTGACCGTGTCGATGATGGGCGCCTTGTGCTGGCCCAGCACCGCGCCGACGATCAGCTGGTCGGTGTCGCCGACCATCTTGTGCGCGGCGAAGAGCAGGTTGCCGCCCGCCTTGCTCGTGGAGCCGGTCTTGATGCCGAGGGCGCCGTTGTACGGAACGAGGGTGTTGTAGTTCCGCCAGTTCTTGCCCGACGGGTCGGTCCACGACGGCAGCTTGGTGATCGCCATCAGCGCCGGGATCTCCACCAGTTTCTGGCCGAGCTTCACCTGGTCCTCGGCCGAACTCACCGTGGTCGCGGTGAGTCCGGACGGGTCGGTGTACGTGGTGTTCTTCATGCCGAGCGACTTGGCGGTGTCATTCATCTTCTTGACGAACGCCTTCTCGGAACCCGCGTCCCAACGCGCCAGCAGCCGCGCGATGTTGTTCGCGGACGGGATCATTATGGCCGAGAGGGCCTCCTGCTCGGTGAGCTTGTCCCCCGCCTTCACGGTGTTGAGCGTCGACTCGCCCGCGGCGTCCAGCTTGCCGTCCGACTCCCCCTTGGCGTCGACCGTGATGGACGGACCGGCCTGGCCCTTCTTCAGCGGGTGGTCCTTGAGCACGACGTACGCGGTCATCGCCTTGGCCACACTGCCGATCGGCACAGCCTTCTGCTCGCCGAACGAGTCCACTGTGCCGAGGCCGGTCGCCGCCATGTAGCCCTGGCCCTCGTTCGGCCACGGCAGTGACGGCTTGCCGCCTTCGAAGGTGTACGTCGGCTGCGCCGTCAGCCGGAGCTCGGGCGTCGGCAGCGGGCGCACCGCCTGCACGATCGCAAAGACGATCAGCAGGAGGAGCACGAGCGGGGTCCAGATCTTGACCCGGCGCACGGCCGTACGGACGGGCGTCTCCGGCGGCGGAGGCGTGTTCGTCAGCTCGGCCAGCAGGTCGAGCGGCGGCCGGGGCGGCATCGGCTGCTGCCGGGTCCGCTCGGCGCCGCTGAGCGACGGGGCGGCGGCCGACGCGGGTGCGGCTGCGGGTGTCTCGGGCTTGCGGACGGCGGGGGCGGGCCGCGCTTCGTCACGGCGCAGCGGCACGAACTGGCTGGTGCGCTCGGCGGCACTCCCGGGCTCGGCCTCCGGCTTCTGCTGAGGCTTCTGCTCCGGCTTCGACGCGGGCGGGGTGATCTTCAGCGCGGTCGTCGGCTGGTCGACCCGGTTCGGCCGGACCGTCCTGAAGACAGCCGTGGGCTGATCGACTGTGCGCTTTTCCTCGGCGGGCCCGGCAGACTCGGCGGCCTCGGACGTCTCGGCGGCATCGGCTGCCTTGACGCTCTCCGCGCCCTCGGGGCTCTCCTCGGAGGCACCGGGGACCCGGGCCTCGTCGGCGGCGCCGTCGGATTCCTCGTCCTCTGCCTCGTCCGCGTTCTCGCCCGGACCCTCGTCCGCTGCCTCGGCGTCGTCGGACGCCGAAGGCTTCCCGGCACCCTCAGCACGTGCCTCGTCGGCGTCGTCCTCGTCCTCGGCGCCGGCATCGGCTGCGCCCGACGCGACCGGCTCGTCCTGCCCGTCCCCGGTCGCGCCGACCGACGTCGTCCCGCTGTCACCCGCCTCGTCGACGGGCTCGGGGGTGTCGCTCCCCGTGACGTCGTCGCTCTCGGTGACCGCGACCGTGTCGGGCTTCTCGCCCTTCTCGGCCTGCTCGGCCGTCTTCGCGCCGGCGGTGCCCTTCCCCACCCAGGCGGCGACCGCGGCACGCAACCGCACGTCGCTCTCCTCGGGTGCGGTCCCGGTTCCCGCCCCATCGGCCGACCCGGCCGTCTCCGGGGCCCGGGCGCTCTCCTCGGACTCCTCCGGCTCCTCCGGCGCGGAGGCCGTCTCCGGGGCCTCAGGGGCCTTCTCGGTCCTCTCGGGACCGCGGGAGCCGTGAGAGCCGTTCCTCGACCCGTCGAGGTTCCTGCCGAGGCCGTCGCGAGAGTCCTGCCCCTCGTCCTCACCGGCCTCCGCAGGCCTCGTACGGAACACCGCCGTTGCCGTATCCGGATTGCCGCCGGTTCCAGTCGCGGTTCCGGCATCCGCCGCGGCTGCCGCTTCACGGAAGACGGTCAGCCGCGGATCGCGTTCGCTCCGAGCCGCGCCCGACGACTTCTGCTGCTCCGACCTGTCGGGGGACTCGCCCGCCACCGATGCCTCCTCCATGCGCCGCGGGGACGCCCCCGCACTGTCCGAACCAGCTACCAGTGTCCTGTGTGAACCCTCGGCCGGGCTGCTAGACGAGAACGACATACCTACTGGTTCCCGTACGAAGTACCCAGGCGCTCTCGACAGACCAATGTGAGAGGGGTCACCCTGTCATTCATCCACGCGGGGAGGCATGGATGGGCAGGAGCCGCAGAACAATTCCGGAGGAGCTTCTGCTGCTCGCTCTGGACCCGACCACGGGTACCACAGCGCAGCCGCAGTCGCTCGACCTCGGCCTCGCCGGAGCTCAGCTAGTGGAGCTGGCTCTGGCAGGACGGATAGCCCCTGATGGGGATCGTATCGCCGTGGTGATGCCACGGCCGACAGGAGATCCGACACTGGACTCCGCACTGGAACTGCTGCGCCGACGCGGCAGCCCGGTCCGGGCCGTCCACTGGATTGGCGGGCCCCGGCTGGGGCTGCGTCAGACCTATCTCTCGCATCTGGAGCGTTGCGGCATGGTGCATGCCGTGGCGGGACAGATGTGCGGGGTGCTGCCGACGACTCGCTACCAGGCGACGGACACGGCAATCAGCCGGGAGATCAGATCCCGGCTGGACAGTGCGATCCGCACCGGCGTACCGCCGGACCCGCGGACCGCGGCGCTCGCCGCACTGGCCCACGCGGTCGGACTCGGCAAGCACCTCTACCCCGGGAACGAGGGGCGCTCATCGCGCTCCCGGCTCCGGGATCTGATCAGACACGACCCGATGGGCGGCCTCGTGGCGCACGCCGTGATGGACGTCCAGAACGGGGCGGTCGCACAGCCGCGCCGCAACCAGGTGGCGGGAGCGCCGTTGCAACCGCAAGTGCAGTCGCAGTCACGCCGCGACAGCATGGTGCACACCGCGGCCCACTAGGGCAGCGGACCGCACCGCACCGACGGGACAACCGAATACCGCCGCGCCGACGTCCCCAAGACCCGGTTCGGGAGCCGCACCACGCGCGGGGCAGCCGGTCCACCGGCTGCCCCGCGCGCCTGCGTGTGGCCATTTCCCAGCGCGACCCGACCCATGGGTGGCAATCTGCTGAGCAGTAGATACGCACAGCTACACAGCCGGAGGTGCCGTTTCCGTGCCGACCAACGTCAATCCCACCGTCAGGCGACGCCGGTTGGGTCAGGAATTGCGCCGCCTGCGCGAGCTCAAGGGCATGACGGCCGAGGAGGTGGCGGAGCGGCTGCTGGTCTCGCAGTCGAAGATCAGCCGCCTGGAGAACGGCCGCCGGTCCATCAGTCAGCGCGACGTCCGCGATCTCTGCGGGGTGTACGAGGTCGAGGACCACCGGATCGTCGACTCGCTCATGCAGATGGCCAAGGACTCCCGCCAGCAGGGCTGGTGGCACGCCTTCGGCGACATCCCGTACAGCGTCTACATCGGCCTGGAGACCGACGCGGCTTCGCTGCGCGTGTACGAATCGCTGATCGTTCCCGGTCTGCTGCAGACACGACAGTACGCGCAGGCGGTGATCGAAGGGATGTGGCCGGAGGCCACACCCAGCGAGATCGACAAACGCATTCAGATCCGTCTCAAGCGCCAGGATCGCCTAACCGATCCGGTCAACCCACTCCGCTTCTGGGCGGTGATCGATGAGGCGCTGCTGCGTCGCGTCGTCGGCAATCCGCAGATCATGGCTGACCAGCTGTCGCACCTGGCAGAGCTGAGTGAACTGCCACACGTGACGCTTCAGGTCTTGCCGTATGCCGTCGGAGCACATCCGGGCATGTACGGAAAGTTCGCCATCCTTGAGTTTCAGGAGGCCATGGACGCAAGCGTCGTTTACCTTGAGGGCGTCACGAGCGACCTGTACCTGGAGAAGGCGAACGACGTTCAGAGCTACACAGTGATGTACGAGCACCTGCGGGCCAAGGCGCTAAGCGCGGAGCAATCCCGCGAGTTCATTCTCAGGGCAGCGGAAAGCTGCGGCTTGTGAGCGATACGCCCCGTTAAGGCGGGGCGGACCATACACCTACACAACCCTAGCCGGGAAGATCTCAAAGATATATGCCATCCGTACGAGTGAACGGCACTCACCTCCGATGATGTTGCGGCGTAGCGTCGCCCTTAGGTCGCTGAGCGCAGCGGCCGGGCGCACTACGCCCAACAACTGGCACAACCATCGGAGTCATTATGGCGATTCGGCGTGACGCACTGACGGAATGGACTAAGTCCTCATATTCCGCCGTAAATGGAGATTGTGTAGAGGTTAAGACGGCAGGACACCACGCCGTGTTGGTTCGCGATTCGAAGAATCCGCGCAGCGGAGTCCTCGACTTCACCACGAAGACATGGTCGATGTTCCTCTTGGACGTCAGCCGCACCACTCAGCACTGAGGCTGAACGGTGCGGCTGTCCGATCGCGTGAGCCGCAGCCTGAGTCAAGCCCTCTCGACTGGCCCGCCGTCCTGGCCGAGAGGGCTGGTTGCCCGCCTACTGGCCAACCAGCAGGCTGCGGGTCCTCGCCGTGACAGAACTGTCCACCCCCAGTACGCGCTCACACAGCGGCAAATTGAGCCGTGCAAGCGCCTGCGCCTCGTCCAACTGACCGAAGGCAGCGAGAGAAGCAGCCAGTCTCGCTCGATTCGAGAGCAGATAAGGGTGCTCGGGCCCGAGAGCCCGCTCCTGGCCAGCCACTGCGAGACGCCCGAATGAGATGGACTCCTCCAGCGATCCCCGCTCAGCAAGGATCCAGCTCAGGAGGACCGTGGCTGAGAGAGTCAGTGGGTGAGCAGCGCCGTGCACACGTTCACGGTCCGACAAGGCCCTTCGGGCAATCGGCTCAGCCTGCTCGTACCTACCGAAATGATACAGACCGTAGGCGAGATTGTGGCGACCAGTCACGGTGGCCAGGGAGTCACATCCAAGAATCTCCTCACAGGCGGCCACAGTTGCCGACCCCATTCTGTCAAATTCCTCGACAATATCGGCAACAGCCAAGTATTCGATGAGAAGCGCTCGAGCATAGAGCGTGTCCGGATGGGTGTCACCAAGAACTCTGCTGCGAATTCCCTCCGTCTCCCTCAGAACCGCAATGCAATCCTCCACTCTTCCCAGCTGGCCGAGCGGCTCATGGATATCCTGGCGACTCTCCATGGTTTCCGCGTGCTGCGCCCCGAGTACCCTTTCCCGCCCGTCAAGAACTCTCCGGTGCAGGGTCTCGGACTCCTCGAAGCGGCCGAGCCTGAACAGGGCCACGGCCGCACGATGCTCCGCACGGAATGTCAGTGGATGATCCGGGCCCAGGTGCGTCTGCGCCGTCTCCGCGGCAGCCTGAGCCAAAAAGAGGGAGGCTTGGTAGTCTCCGCTCTCAAAAACGTGCTTGGCCACCAAAGTTGTGACCTCGACCGCGTTGAGTCCTGTGGCAGCATCCTCCACGCGCCGAAGCAGGTGCGCCGCATGCGGGACAAGGCGGCGAACACGGCCTACCGCCTGCGCTCCGCACACCTCGGAAGGGATCTCACCGCCGAGCAGACGCGCTGCCGCCTCGACCAGGAGCGGCCTCTGATCCTTCGGCGCCGCAGCCGCCACGCTGTCGAGAAGAACGCCGTGCGTCTTGATACACCGCACTACCTCGCCGCTCTCCTCCGACTCGACGAGCGAAACCATCGAATGATCCAGTAGGCCGCGGAGCGCCATCTCGATCCGATGCCCAGGCAGTGGCGGATCGAAGGCGCTCAGACCGGCGGCATCAACAGACGAGGGAAGCAGCAGCGAAAGCGGAACCGGGTCAGAGCTCCAACAGGACAGCAGACGTAGCAACGAAACACACTCGGGGATTCCCTCTTCGGCGAGAGCTCTCAGCGTAATCTCCCATGTCCGGCCGACGAGTTGCCGCGCATTCTTCTCCGAGCTCCCTGGCGCCACTCCTCGGTCGATGAGCTCGGTGGGGTTGCTGTCCAAGTGCCGCCTGTAATCGCTCATGGACCAACTCTCCAGAAGTTGACGAGACAGGAAGGATCCGGCCAAGGTCAGTGCAAGCGGAAGGCAATCGAGTCTTCGGGCCACGGTTTCGGCCTCTTCCAGAGTGCCGGCCGCAGGAGCCAGGTCGCGCAGCACCAATGCCGCATCTTCCACAGGCAGTACGCCCACGCGGTGCAGCTCTGCTCCATTCCATACATGCGAGCTGGCCTGGCGGGTGGTCACGATAACGGCGCCTTGCGAACTCGGCCTCAGCCACGTGCCTTCTTCGAGGGCTGCAGGGTCATCCGCATTGTCCAGAACCAGGACCCATGGCTGCGACGAGCAGTGCAGATAATGCCAGACAAGGTCAGCCGACGCGCGCTGTCCGTCATACGCAGCAGCAAGCTCGTATGACTCAGCACCACGGTCGGCGGCCACTGCAAGCATTCCTGCTCGGAGGGTGGTTCGTTCGGAGGCGTTGACCCACAGGCCTATGCGGTCGCCTTGGCGTGTGACTGCGTTGAAGACACCCTGGGCCACAGCCGTCTTGCCACAGCCACCCAGCCCGTGAAGGACGTGAATTCCCCCGCTCTCATTCTGAACGGCGTCCATCAGTCTGCTCACAAGGTCCGTCCGGTCCCGAAGGACCGGAGGAGTCCGCCCGACGAGCGGAGTGCGCACCGAAGCCGGGGCCGGCCAGTCGAACCGATGACTGGGCTGCGCCCCCACCACCGTTCGCTGCATTGACGGGCCGAAGATGGACGAGCTCTCGTCCGAAGGGTGATGGTAGTGGTGTTCAGTGACGTGTTCAGTGATGTGCTGGTCGCCGGTCGCCAGGTACACACGGCCCTGGTCTGATGCCCACCCCTGCATCAGATGCTCTGGGTCCTTTTCGGCCCGGCTCACCGCTCGGTGATGTGCTGGTCGCGCCCTGCCTGGTAGACACGGCCGCTACCAGACGCTTCGGCACGCATCCGCACGGTGCGCGGTGCACCGTCCCGCAGTACGGGATCAAGTTCCGACAGAATCTGACGCAAGTCCGAGGCCACCTCGGGCCTTTCACTGAGAAGGCGCCGAACGCGGCCCGTCCATGCCTCTCGAAGCTCCTGCTCAGTCAGTTCGTCTCCAGTTTCCCTGGCCGCGAGAAGATCATCCCGAGCTGCATCCAGTTCGTTCAGGACCCCCTCAGCGCGCGCGGGGCTGGCCCGTCGCCACAGGGCAACGACCCCCTCTCGTGCCCTCTCCCATGCATCGGTGGCCATGAGCGTGACCACAGCGGTCCCCGCAGCCCGTGCCAGCTCGATCATCTGCGCTTCCATCCAAGCCCCCGTTCCGCCAATACCCGTCAGCACCTGGGTCGAACAGCCACAATATGTGCGGCAGATCGCGCTGTCAGGTAGGCCCACCATCGGGCGTGGGTCCGGGGCGTTGAATGCCAACCCATGCTCGGAATCAACGCAGTTGATCCACATACCGGTCGGTGCCGGGCACGGTCGGAATGAACGGCGCCACCAGCTCGACCCGGCCCAGGCCGGATTCCGCGACCGCCGCGTCGAGCCCGGTGAAATGCTCCGCCCAGCAGTCCCGTGGGTCCTCCTGGAGGAACCAGAGAAGGGTCAGCCTGGTGTCGACGCCCTCGACCTGCTTCACATAGGTCATCCGATCGCCCGGCAGCGGCGTGGGGCGGAAGACGGTCACCATCGCCGCCGGTGAGCCGCCGAGCCGCTTCGGCAGATGCCGGGAGCGCAGCCACTCCAGCAGCTCGGCCCGCTGCCCGGCGCCTTCGGCGTCGATCACTTGGAGCACCAGTCCGCGGTACGGGTGGTCGAGGGCGTGGTAATCCCTGGGGCCTGCGGCGCCGTCCCGGTAGACCGTCGCCTCGTGGTCCTGGAACGCGGTGAACACATGGGTACGGTCCTGATAGACGCGGCCGTCCCGATTCAGCCGCTTGTTGATCCCGACGGTCCACTTCATGTGGTCGTCGTAGCGCCCGTCCGTCACCCAGTACGTGGACAGGTAGCACCCGGCGCCGACCGGCTGCGCCACCGCCGACCTCTCCGGGTAGCGCAGCTCCTGGAGCTCCCGGGTGGCCACCCAGCGCCGTCCGGCGAACATCCAGGGCATCGCCATCGCGCCCGCGTAGTAGTGATCGTCTTCGTACCATCTGTGGTAGGCATGCTCATGCCCGGCGTGAGGCTCGACCATGGTGATCAACGCATGTCCCACCTCCACCCGGTACGGACCGACCGAGGCCAACTTGGCGTACAGGTCTGGGTAGGTCCCCTCATCGCCGTCACCCATCGCACCCACTCCCCCTCCACCTCGATGCATGCGTTCTGACGGTACGTCAGCTGCGGATCAATGGGAATGCCCGTGCGATCGAACGTTCGTCTGCATGAGCGGCATCCAATGCGCCGGTTCATTCGCGGGCAATGACTACGTTCAGGGGTGCCATGAACGTACTACCGGGAGGCTCCATGAACCCGCGCCGCAACCCGGCCCCCACGCACGCCGACCTGCTGCTGGAAGGCATCCTGATCCCGGAGCGCGTACGGAACCGCTCCTCGGTCACGCTCGCCATCGGCGACTCACTTCGCGAGTTCGCCCCTCGCCGCCCCGGGTGCTACCTGCGCACCTCGTGCGACAGAAGCGGCGACGAGCGGAGCCTCGAACTGCAGCTCCATGACGCAGGACTGAAGCGGATCAGGCTCGGCTGGGGCCCGTTCGCCGAGACCTACCGGGAGAACGACACAGGGGCCTTCAAGAAAAAGCGAGTGATACAGGCGGACGGGTCAGTCGACTGGATAGTGGTGCGCCCCGAGTTCCGGCGCATGCTCGGCGACCTGCTCGCAGGCCGCATCGACGGCGTCATCTTCTACGACATCGATCGACTTGCGCGACAGCCACGGGATCTAGAAGCAACGCCGTGACTCTGTTGGTGATCTTGTGGGGGTCAGGTGACGGCGGTGCAGAGGGCGTGGAAGTGGCTGGGTGCTCGCCGGGGGCGCGTAGGGTCGGCGATCCAGTCGGTGATGCGGGTGACGTTGCAGGCCAGGCCGGTCAGTACGTGCTGGACGTGCGTCTTGGGCAGGCCTCGGTAGCGTGTCCGGCGCAGGCCGCAGGTGCGGACGTTCTGGGAGAGGGTGGCTTCGATGCCGGCGCGGATCGCGTAGCGGCGCTGCCAGTCTTCGGTGCGCTGGTCGAGGCGGTTGCGCTGCTGGATCTCGTGCAGTTCGCGGGTGGGCAGCAGTGCGAGCGAGCGCGGACCACTGACCGCCTTGGTGCACTGGGGTCGGACGGGGCAGGCCAGGCAGGTGGCCTTGTCGAACTTGACCTGGATGTAGTTGTGGCCGCTGATGTGCAGGGGACGCCACTCGCGGCTGACGGTGCCCTGGGGGCAGGTGGCCTGGCAGCGGTCCCAGTCGATGGCGAAGGCGGCCTTGTCGAAGCCGGCCCCGCTTTTGGCCTGGTGGCTGTGGTCGGGCACGACCGGGCCGAGCAGGGTGATGCTGTGTACCCGGTGAGCGCGTTCAATCTGCGCGGGGCTGATGTAGGCGGCGTCGACGGCGTGCTCGGCCGGGATGAGGCCGACCTGGGCCAGATCGTCGTGGATCTGGGCGGTGAGTTCGCCGTCCTGGACCGGGGCGATCGTGGTGGCCACATGCACGACCACCTCCGGCAGGTCTGACGTGCACGTCTCGGTGAAGTGAGTGCGGTAGCCGGACCAGGCGGTGTCACGTTTGACGCAGTAGTGCGCGTCGGTGTCGTACGGGGAGTCGAACCGCAGCGATGCCGGAGGCAGCGCGTGTCCGTCGCGCCAGCGCAGCCGCCCGCGGGTATCCCAGACGTAGTGGTGCACCCAGACCTGGCGCAGGATTTCCACCTGCGCCAACGCCCGGAGCTGGGGAGGGGCGTCGGCCGCCCACGCGGCGGCCAGGACCTTGTGTCCGTCCCGGCCGAAGGTCTCGGCCAGCGCGGTGACCCCGGCCTTCCCGCCGGGCACCTTGCCGATCTCGATCTTGCGCCCGTAGCGCTTGTCCCACTCCGGCTCGACCAGCGGCAGCAGCCAGTCCGGGTCCGCCTGGGCGAGCTGCTCGAGGGCGGCCCGCAGGCTCTCGCCGACCAGCTCCAGCCGGCTGAGCGTGCGCACCGCCGCAAGCACATGGGTCGCATCCGTGCGTTGCCGACCGCCGGATTTAAGCAGCCCGGCCTCGGTCAGCCGATGCAGCATCACTCGCAGCAGCCGGTCGGCCGCGTCGTCCTGGGCCAGCCTGGCCCGGAACTCGCACAGCACCGAGTGGTCGAAGCCGGGATCGTTCAACTCCAGGCCCAGGGCGTACTTCCAGTCGATCCTGGTGCGGACCGCGTTCGCGGCCGCGCGGTCCGAGAGGTTCTCCGCGAACTGCAGCACCGACACCAGCGCCAACTGCCCAGGTGACAGTCCCGGACGACCGTCCTTCGGATACAGGTCAGCGAACTCGCCGTCCTCGAACACCACATCCAGCCGGTCCCGTATCAGCATCGCCGGCGTGCCCTTCGGACACGCCGCCCACGCCGTCACCATTGTCCGCGTCGGTATGCGCTGGAAACTCCTGGCCCGCAAGGACATCTCCGCCCCTCTCCCCGAAACCACCCCGCTCCACTCCAGCGAACCGCCGAACGGACGACCTGTCAGCACCCCACACAAGATCGCCAACAGAGTCACGCCGTTCAGTTAGGCGTGGGGGCTGTGTGTCAAGGCCGGTGAACGAGGCAGCGGAGCTGCTGTAGAAGAGGTTTGTCCTCCAAGACATCCTCACCACAGGAGCTCCGCTGTTGGAACAGGCTGCCATAACAAGGACGGTCAAGGTAGCGGCCGGGGTGTTCGCGCCTGGCCATATCGGCGAGCTGACCCGGATCGTGCCGTTCGAGATGGTCGATGACGTGCTGGCGGCGACCGGGACCTTTCAGCGGCGGGTCCGGCTGGTACCGGCGCGAGTCACGGTGTATCTGCTGCTGGCCGGGGCGTTGTTCGCTGAGCTGGGCTATCGGCAGGTTTTCGACCGGTTGTGCGCCGGTCTGGCGGGCCTGGCGCCCGCCAGACCGAGCGGCAGCGCGTTACGACAGGCCCGCCAGCGTCTGGGGGCCGCGCCGTTGAAGGCACTGTTCAATCTGGTCCGCGGCCCGGTGGCCACGACGGCGGCGGCGACGAGGTGGCGCGGGCTGCTGGTGGTGGCGGTCGACGGCACGCTGCTGTCGGTGCCGGACGCCCCGGCGAATCTCGCCGTGTTCTCCAAACAGCGGTGCAACAGCGGGGCTGGGGGCTATCCGCAGATCCGGCTGACTGCACTGGTGGCCTGCGGGACCCGGGCGGTGATCGGGGCGGCGTTCGGCCCGGCCACCACCGGCGAGCTGGAATACGCCAGCCGTCTGACCGGCGATCTGCGCCCCGGGATGCTGCTCCTGGGCGACCGGAACTTTGCCGCCGCAGACCTGCTGAACCGCTTCGCCGCCACAGGCGCGCATCTACTGGTTCGGTGCAAGTCCGGTCGGAAACTGCCGCCGGTGGCCCGCTGCGGCGACGGAACCTTCCTTGCCCGGCTCGGCGCGCCGACCGTCCGGGTGATCGACGCCGAGATCAGCATCGCCACCTCCCAAGGCGTCCGTATCGGCCACTACCGGCTGCTGACCACTCTCACCGACCCGTCGGCGCACCCAGCCTGCGAACTCATCCGGCTCTACCACGAACGCTGGGAGATCGAGACGGCCTACGCGGAGCTGAAATCCACGATCCTGGGCGGGCGGGTCCTGCGCGCCCGCACCCCGGCCGGGGTCGAGCAGGAGGTCTGGGCGCTACTGGTCGCCTACCAGGCGCTGCGGACAGCGATGACGGATGCCACCGACAGCGTCCCGGGCACCGACCCGGACCGGGCCGGCTTCACCGTCGCGCTGTCCGCCGCCCGCGACCAGCTCATCCTGGCCGCGGGCATCATCGCGGACACCATCATCGACCTGGTCGGAGTCATCGGCCGCCACGTGCTGGCCCAACTCCTGCCCCAGCGGCGGGTCCGCACGAAAGACCGCATCGTCAAACGAGCGATCTCCAAGTACAACGCCCGCGGACCCGCCATCGACCGGACCACCTACAAGGCCACCATCAGCATCAACATGCTCACCACGGACCCTTGACGCCACCCACCCCCGCCCTAACTGAACGGCGTTGGATCTAGAAGACCTGATCGACGTAGTGGAACACACCAAGCGTCCCGCAACGGGCGTCACGGGTGACCTCAATCTGATCCACGACTCCGACCGGCACATGGCCCGGATGCTGTGCATCATGGCCCTCAAAGCTTCGGAAGACACATCCCGAAGGGTCGCCCGAAGCCACCTGGCGGACGCTTCGGCAGGCGAGTTGACCGGACGTACGCCCTACGCATGGAACCCCGACGGAACGCTCCGCCGGGATCGCGCGCGGATCGCACGGCGCATCTACGAACGGTTCGCAGCCGGCACGTCAATCACGGGGATCGCCCGCGAACTCAACCGAGAGAAAATCCCGTCACCACAGGGGGTCAAGTGGGCGCCGGCCACCATAAAGGCGATCATTACCAACCCACGCTACTGCGGGTTCGTTTCCTACCAGGGGAAGCATCGCACGGGAAATCCCCGCCAGAGAGACGGCTGGGGGCGCACTCGAGCCTCGAACCCTTCGCTCGCCGGAGAGCCCGCCGAACCGGTGGCCGACATCCACTCCCGCATCTCAGCTGTCAGCACCCGCAAACAGGAGCTCATCGCCGCCTGGGCCAAGGACGCCGCCCATGTGCGCGATATGCGTCCAGACGACTACTATCAGTCACTTTCCTCCATGAATGCCGACCTGGACGCTCTGGAGCATCGGCCGGCGGACGCCATGACGCGACCAGCGGGACGACCGGCCCACAACTACGAGCAAGAGTGGAAGAACGGCAGTTTTGAACAGCGTCGCACCATCGCGGGCGAGGCATTCACGGCCGTATACGTCATGCCTTCCGGAAAGGGCAGGACACCTTTCAACCCCGCGCACATCCGCCCCCAGTGGGCCGAGTGACTTCCCTCCGTCGACATCCAGCCCTACTCTGACGCCCCGTCAGGAAAACTGCCAGGGCCGGGAGGCACCGATGTTGCTCGCGGGGAAGACCGTCGTGGTGTCCGGGGTCGGAGCCGGGCTCGGGCACCGGATCGCGGAGACGGTGGTACGGGACGGCGGCAGTGCGGTCCTCGGGGCGCGCACCGCGGAGCGGCTCGCCAAGTCGGCCGCCGAGATCGATCCCGAGGGCCGGCACACCGCCCATCTGGCCACCGACATCACCGACGAGGCGCAGTGCGAGGCGCTTGCCGCGCTGGCGCTGGAGCGGTTCGGGCGGATCGACGCGGTGGTCCATGTCGCCGCCCGGGACAGCTACTTCGGCGGCGTCGAGGACGCCGACCTCGCCACCTGGCAGTCGGTGATCGACGTCAATCTGCTCGGCACGCTGCGGATGACGCGCGCCTGCCTGCCCGGCCTCAAGGAACGGGGAGGCTCCGTGGTCGTCATCGGTACGCAGTCGTCGGTCGCCGCACCGTCCCAGGTGCGGCAGGCGGCGTACGCGGCGTCGAAGGGCGCGCTCACCTCGGCGATGTACTCCATGGCGCGGGAGTTCGGCCCGCACCGGATCCGGGTCAACACGGTGCTGCCCGGCTGGATGTGGGGCCCGCCGGTGCAGGCCTACGTCCGGTTCACCGCGCACTCCGAGGGCATACCGGAGGCCGACGTACTCGGCAGGCTCGCCGAACGGATGGCACTGCCCGAGCTGGCCACGGACGGTGACGTGGCGGAGGCCGCGGTGTTCCTGGCCTCCGACCGCGCCCGGTCGATCACCGGGCAGTCCCTGCTGGTCAACGCCGGCGAGCTGATGCGCTGATCCGCTGTCGTCAAGGGCAGTTCTCCTCCTTCTCGGCCGCACGGGACCCGCATCCCGTGCGGTCTTTCTGCGCTCTCCAGTGCTCGTGATTGCTCTGCACAGCCTGACGAAGTGCCCGCTCATCGTGTGGCCGCCGTCACGTTCACGACAACGCCCCCGTGAGTCAAGAACAAGTAAAATCGTTCGACTTACTGATTGGCGTTCACATCCCTGATCGCGAAAAACCTTGACCGAGGTACCGAACAACCGGTTCAATCCCCGATGTCCCCGCTCCCGCACGGGGCCCCGCTGGGCGGCCGTACTGACGAAGTGCGTAACCCCGTTCATAAGGCGGACCCCAGGAGGGGGCACATGAACAGTCTCGACTGGGTCGTGCTCATCGGCTACTTCGGCGTGATGATCGCGATCGGACTCTGGTCCCACAAGCGTGTGGACAACGTCAGCGACTTCTTCACGGCCGGCGGCAAGATGCCGTGGTGGCTGTCCGGCATCTCGCACCACATGTCCGGCTACAGCGCGGTGATGTTCACCGGTTACGCCGGCATCGCGTACCAGTTCGGCATCACGTCGTTCGTGACCTGGTCGCTGCCGATCGCCATCGGCATCGGCATCGGCGCCCAGCTCTTCGCACCGCGGCTCAACCGGCTGCGCTCGCGACTGCACGTCGCCTCGCCGCTCGAGTACCTCAAGAACCGCTACAACATCCCGACGCAGCAGGCGCTCGCCTGGTCGGGCCTGCTGCTGAAGATCGTGGACGTCGGCGCCAAGTGGGCGGCCATCGCCACCCTGCTCTCCGTCTTCACCGGCATCTCGATCACCCAGGGCATCTTCATCACCGGCTGCATCACCGCCGTGTACTGCACGGTCGGCGGACTGTGGGCCGACGCGCTCACAGAGCTCGGGCAGTTCATCATCCAGCTCTTCGCCGGGATCGCGATGCTCGTCACCGCCATGGCCAAGCTGGACGGTATCAGCACGCTGTGGACGGTCTGGGACAAACTTCCCGAGGGCCACACCGACCCCACGGCGGGCCCGTACACGGTGACCTTCCTGCTGGCATACCTCTTCATCAAGACGTTCGAGTACAACGGCGGCATGTGGAACCAGGCCCAGCGCTACATGGCCACGGACTCCGCCGCCTCCGCAACCCGCTCCGCCCGGCTCTCCGCCATTCTGTGGCTGGTCTGGCCGACGGTCCTGTTCTTCCCGATGTGGTGCGCCCCGCTGCTGGTCCACGCCCAGAAGCCGGACGCCTCCGACAGCTACGCCCTGATGACCGAGCAGCTGCTGCCGCACGGCCTGCTGGGTCTGGTCGTCGTCGGCTTCTTCTCGCACACGATGGCCATGTGCTCCTCGGACGCCAACGCCATCGCGGCGGTCTTCACCCGGGACATCGCCCCGGTCCTCTCGAAGGCGGCCCGCACCTGGAGCAGCCGCACCGGTCTGCTGGCGGCCCGGGTGTCCACGCTCGGCTTCCTCGGTCTGTCGATGGCGCTCGCCACCCAGATCAACTCGCCGACGTTCAAGGACATCATCTCCGTCGTCATCAAGTGGGTGGCCGGTCTGATGGGTCCGATCGCCATCCCGTTCATGCTGGGCCTGCTGCGCAGGTTCCGTAAGTCGGGTCCGACGGCGGCGCTCGTCAGCTGGGCTGCGGGTCTGCTGGCGTTCTACTTCACCAACTACAACTTCGACGGTTCGGTGAAGACGAGTGTCGCGCTCCAGTACCAGGTGGCGCTGCCGCTGGCGATCTCGCTGGTGCTCTACATCGCGATCGGCTTCATCAAGCCGGAGGACACCCCGGAGCGCGACGCGCTGATCGAGCAGATCAACACGGACGGCGACGGTTCATCGACCGGCGCGACGGTTCCGGCGCAGGCCGGTGCCGGCGACACCACCGTCGCGGAGGGCGTGAAGGACTGATCCGCCCGCACGGAGCCGAGGGGGCGGGGGACGGACACGGCGGTGTCCGTACCCCGCCCCTCGTACGTGCTCCGCGGGTCGGCCCGCGGCGCGGTTCACCCGCGCGGGTAGCGGGTCAGCCAGCCCGGTGCGGCGGCCGACGGGCTGTGCAGGGCCGGACCCTGGGTCATCTCCATGGCGAAGTCGTCGGCGAGTTCGAGGAGGGTGGCCCTGCCCTCCAGTTCGGCGAGCCAGGCCGGCGGCAGCGCGGTCTCGCCGTGCAGCGCGCCGAGGAGGGCCCCGCACAGGGCCCCGGTGGCCGCGGAAGGGCCGCCGTGGTTCACCGCGAGCCGCAGCCCGTGCCGCACGTCCTCGCCGACCAGGGCGCAGTACACAGCGACGGCCAGCACCTCCTCCGCGGAGTCCGTGTCGCCCAGCGCCTCGATGAGGGCCGGGCCCGGGATCCCCTGGCGTACGGAGCCGAGGGCCTGCTTGAGCGCATCGGTGACCTGTTCATGGCCGGGGCGCTCGGCGAGCAGCGCGAGGGCCTGCTGCACGGCGCCGTCCAGGGTCTCGCCGCGGGCCAGGCCGTGCACCATGACGGCGAGGGCGCCCGCGGAGAGCAGGGCGGTGGGGTGACCGTGGGTCTGGGCGGCGCATTCGACGGCCAACTGGAGGACGAGCTGCGGCTCCCACCCGACCAGCAGCCCGAACGGGGCGGACCGGGTGAGGGCCGCCGAGTCGCGTGCGGTGGGGTTCTTGGGCCGGTCGAGGGTGCCCATCGTGGCGTCGCCGAACCCGGTGAGACATTCCCGGGTGGGGGCGCGGCGCGCGTACAGCCACTCCTCCCGGGCGAGCCAGCCGTTCTCCTGGCGGCGCTCGTCGGGCCCCCAGTCGTGCTGGGTGGCGACCCAGCGCAGATGGGCCCGGTGCACATCGGTGGGCGGGTGCCAGGCGCCGGTGTCGCGGCGGACCTGGGCGCGGATCAGCCCGTCGACGGTGAACAGGTTGAGCTGGGTGACCGCGGTGACCGCGCCCCGTCTGCCGTGGACGGGGACGAAGTCGGTGACGGCGTCGGCGCCGTGGGCCGCGCGGATCTCTTCGAGCGAGAGACCGGTGACGGCCGCACCGAGCGCGTCACCGATGGCTCCGCCCAGCAGACAGCCACGTACCCGGCTGCGGAAGTCCTGCTGTTCGACACGGCCCCAGACAGCTGTGGCTCCTGTGCTCACCGTGCCCCTTCCCCGTCCTCGTACGGCTGCGCAGCTCCGACTCCGCAGCACTGTAATCGAACGGGGAACGGCCGGTTGAGGACCGGAACGGTATGTACGGAGTGGCTCTCGCGGTCACTTTTGAACGGCAATCTGCGGGGATTTCCGTACCGCGGGGCAACAGTCGTCCATGGGCCGTGGCAACGTCTCGCTCGCAACGTGCTCGCACAGCGGAACCACGGGTCAGTCCGACAGGACCGGCAGCAGTTCCGGCAGATGCCCGTCCGAGGCGGCGGCGGCCGTCACCCGCTCCTGCGGCACTTCCCCGTACAGCGTCGTACGCGGCTTCGCCGGCCGGCCCGCCAGCTGCGCGATGGCGATCAGGTCCTGGACCGACCGGTACGAGCCGTAACTCGAACCCGCCATCCGGGAGATGGTCTCCTCCATCAGCGTGCCGCCGAGGTCGTTCGCGCCCGAACGCAGCATTTCGGCCGCGCCCTCCGTACCGAGCTTGACCCAGCTGGTCTGGATGTTGGTGATGTGCGGGTGCAGAAGGAGCCGGGCCATGGCGGTGACGGCCCGGTTGTCGCGGTCGGTCGGGCCCGGCCGGGCGATGCCCGCGAGGTAGACGGGGGCGTTGGTGTGGATGAACGGCAGCGTCACGAACTCCGTGAAACCACCGGTCTCCTGCTGGAGGCGGGCCAGGGTCCTCAGATGACCGAGCCAGTGGCGGGGCTGGTCGACGTGGCCGTACATCATCGTCGACGACGATCGCAGCCCCACCTCGTGGGCGGTCCTGATGACGTCGAGCCAGGTGGCCGTCGGCAGTTTCCCCTTGGTGAGGACCCAGCGGACCTCGTCGTCGAGGATTTCGGCGGCGGTGCCGGGGATGGAGTCGAGCCCGGCCTCCTTCGCAGCGGTCAGCCAGTCGCGGACGGACATCCCGGTGCGGGTGGCACCGTTGACGACCTCCATCGGCGAGAAGGCGTGCACATGCATGCCGGGCACGCGTTCCTTCACCGCGCGTGCGATGTCGAAGTACGCGGTGCCGGGCAGGTCCGGGTGGATACCGCCCTGCATGCACACCTCGACGGCGCCGACGTCCCACGCCTGTGCGGCCCGGTCGGCGACCTGGTCCAGCGACAGGGTGTACGCGTCGGCGTCCGTGCGCCGCTGGGCGAAGGCGCAGAAGCGGCAGCCGGTGTAGCAGACGTTGGTGAAGTTGATGTTCCGCGTGACGATGTACGTGACGTCGTCGCCGACCACGTCGCGCCGTAGCTCGTCGGCGATCCGGCACAGTGCGTCGAGAGCCGGCCCGTCGGCGTGGAGCAGGGCGAGTGCCTCGTCGTCGGTGAGTTTCGTCGGATCGTCGGCGGCGGCGGCCAGCGCGGACTTCACATCCGTGTCGATCCGGGACGGGACCATGCCGGGCGCGGCGGCCTCGCGCAGCGCCTCCCAGTCCCCGTACACCTCGTCGAAGTCGTCGCGGCGGTCGCCGGTGCGACCCTCGGTGTCGATGGTGCGGTGCAGATCGGTGCGGCCGGAGGCGTTGAAGCCCTCGTCGGGCTCCTGCCAGGGCAGCCCGGCCGGAATCGTCCCTTCCTTCGCGAGACCCGTCTCCGGGTCGGCGAGCGCCCGGACGTGCGGGAGGAGGCGGGGGTCGAGCCACGGCTCGCCGCGCTGGATGAACTCCGGGTAGATGGTGAGCCGTTCGCGCAGGGAGAAGCCCGACTCGGCGGTCTTTGCGGCGAGTTCGTCGATGTGCGGCCAGGGCCGTTCGGGGTTCACATGGTCCGGGGTGAGCGGTGAGACACCGCCCCAGTCGTCGATCCCGGCGCCGATGAGCAGTGCGTACTCGGCGTCGACGAGGTTCGGCGGGGCCTGGATGCGGGCGGACGGGCCGAGGATGTGGCGGGCCACGGCGATGGCCGCGGCCAGCTCCTCCAGTTCGGCGTCCGGCATCCCGCGCATCGCCGTGTCGGGTTTGGCGCGGAAGTTCTGGACGATGACCTCCTGGATGCCGTGGTAGGCGCGGGCGGTCTTGCGGAGCTCGAAGAGGGAGTCGGCGCGTTCCTCGTACGACTCACCGATCCCGATCAGGATCCCGGTGGTGAACGGGACGTTGGAACGGCCCGCGTCCTCCAGCACCCGCAGTCGCACCGCGGGCTCCTTGTCCGGGGAGCCGTGGTGCGGGCCGCCCGGCTCGGACCACAGGCGGGTGGCCGTCGTCTCCAGCATCATGCCCATGGAGGGGGCGACGGGCTTGAGCCGCTGCAGATCGGTCCAGGTCAGCACGCCGGGGTTGAGGTGCGGGAGGAGTCCGGTCTCCTCCAGGACCCGGATCGCCATGGCCCGTACGTACGCCAGGGTGTCGTCGTAACCCTCGGCCTCCAGCCACTCCCGCGCCTCCGGCCAGCGGTCCTCGGGCCGGTCGCCGAGCGTGAACAGCGCTTCCTTGCAGCCCATCGCGGCGCCCTTGCGGGCGATGTCCAGCGCCTCGTCGGGCGACAGGAACATCCCGTGCCCGGCCTTGCGGAGCTTGCCGGGGACAGTGACGAAGGTGCAGTAGTGGCACTTGTCGCGGCACAGCCGGGTCAGCGGGATGAAGACCTTGCGCGAGTACGTGATGACGCCCGGCCGGCCCGCGGCTTCCAGGCCTGCGTCCCGCACCCGGGCGGCGGACGCCGCGAGGTCCGTCAGGTCGTCGCCGCGCGCCTGGAGCAGGACGGCGGCCTCGGTCACATCGAGAGCGACCCCGTCACGGGCCCGCTTGAGAGCGCGCCGCATGGAGTTGGTGGTCGGGCGTCCGCGCTGAAGATCGGTCATGAACCGAGCATACGAGCGATGCGGGCGAGCGGGACGGACGCCTGCGGGGCGGCCGGGACCCCTGCCCCGCGTGACGGCCGCTCCCGGCCGACGCGGCCGGCACCCGTCCGGCGCGGCGGGCGACCGGGGACAGGACCGTTGCCGGAACCGTCGCGGACCGGACCGGACCCGGCTCGAAGCGCATCCGATCCCGGAAAGGGCTTACCGGGCCATGGGCTCCCGTGTTTAGGTGAGGCCGCCATCACGGATCAAGGACGAGGTGTCATATGCGTGTCGGACCCAGGAAGTTCGCAGTCGTAGCAGCGATAGCCCTCGTGGCCGGGACCGTCGGCGGGCCGACGGCGGCCGCCGATCGGGACCACGGGCTGCCGCTCGGCCCGCGCGGCCTTCCCGAGACACGTACTGTCGAGACGTTCCAGCCGGGCGTCACCCTGACCACGATCGTTCGCGGCGAGTCCGATCCGGCCGACGGCTGGACCGTCGAGGTCGCCGTCCCCGGTGGCGGCAACGACCCCGACCCCGACGCGCCGCCCACCGCCGTGGCCGACCGGGCGCATGCCGACGCTCTCGCCGGCGCCCTGTCCGGCAAGGGATTCGCCGCTCGCGTCGAGGAGGTCACGACCCCTGCCGTGGCCGACTTCGCCGGCGGCAGCCTCGGCTTCCGGGTACGGATCGGGCTGGACACCGACAAGGCTGCCACCAACACGCTCCTCGCGCGGGTGCGGGCCGCGGGTTTCACCGCCTCCGCCGTCTTCACCGGGTGGGACGGCGCCTCGACCGACCGCGGTCCGTGGCACGTTCAGGTACTCACCATCGACCCCAAGACGTTCCGCGGCGACCTCGTCGGCGACTTCGGGCCGGACATCGAGCGGCGCGAGACCACCAGCGTGCTCGCCCGGGCCCGAAACGCGACTGCGGGAGTCAACGCCGGGTTCTTCGTGCTCGACCCCGCCGCCGGCGCGCCCGGCGACCCGGCAGGTCTGGGTGTCTACGACGGACGGCTGCTGAGCGAGTCCACCAACGGCCGGCCGGTGTTCACGTTCACCGCCGACGCGCAGCACGCCGGCGTCGACCGGTACAGCTGGACCGGCAAGGTCAGCAGGGGCGGCGCCGCGCTGGCGCTCGACGGAATCAACCGCGTCCCCGGCCTCATCCGCAACTGCGGCGGCACCCACGACGACCGGCCCACCAGCCACCCGCTCCACGACACGACCTGCACGGACACCGACGAACTCGTCGCCTTCACCGCGGACTACGGCACCGGCACCCCGTCCGGCCCCGGCGTGGAAGCCGTCCTCGACCGGCAGGGCCGGGTGACCGAGGTCCGCGAGCCCCGTGGCGGTGCGCTCCCGGACGGCGCCCGCTCGGTCCAGGGCACCGGTACCCAGGCCGCCGCCCTGCGCGCGATGGCCCCTCTGGGCGCCCGCCTCGCCGTCAGCGGCCACCTGACCGACCAGCGGGGACGACCCGCCCACGCCCCGCAGATGGCCGTCAACGGTGGCCCGGAACTCGTCCGCGACGGCCGTCCCCATGTGACGCCGCAGGCCGACGGCATGGTCCGGCCCGGCGACCCGAGCTTCTACTACGGCTGGGCGGCCAAGCGGAACCCGCGCACGATCGCCGGCGTGGACGGGCACGGCCGGATCATGCTGGCCACGGTCGACGGCCGCGCGGTCGACAGCCTCGGTCTGTCCATCGCGGAGAGCGCCGCGGTGGCCGACTCCCTCGGCATGGAGAGCGCCGTCAACCTGGACGGCGGTGGCTCGACGACGATGGTCGTCGGCGACAAGATGATCAACCACCCGTCCGACGCGGCGGGCGAGCGCCCGGTCGGCGACGCGATCCTGGTGCTGCCCTGACCCAGCGGCGGCCGTCGGCCCGGTCACGCGTGACCGGGCCGACGGCCCCGTCGTCACGCGTGACCCGCCGCCCCCCATCCGCCGTGACCGGCGCCGATCCGGCCTGTCCGGCGCACGCCGCGCCGCGCTACTGGCGCGAGTCCCGCTCCGCCGCCTCAGCGACGCGCTTGATGTGCGCCAAGCGCCGATCCCAGTCGGCCGCGAGCGCGGCCATCCACCGCGCCGTCGCGTCCAGCGCCGCGGGCCGCACCGCGTACCGCACCTCGCGCCCGACCCGTCTGCCGGAGACCAGTCCGGCGGCTTCCAGGACGGCGAGGTGCTTGACCACCGCCTGCCGCGACACGGGCACTCGTTCGGCGAGCGTCGTCGCGCTGACCTCGCCCTGCGCGGCGAGCAGATCGAGCAGTTGACGTCGCATCGGGTCGGCCAGCGCGCCGAGAACGCTGTCGACCGCTTCGCCAGGGCTGCGGCGTTCGTCCGTCACACGGATGACTGTTCGGCACGCGTCCTGAGCGCGTCGAACACCTGTGGCCAGCCGCCGCTGTTGTCCTTCAGTGCCTGGGTGCGCAGCTCCTCGGACCCGGCCAGCGCCTCGAAACCGCTCTCGACGACGCGGAGCCTGGTCTTGTCGCCCTCCGGAGTCAACGTGAACTCCACGAGGGTGCTGTTGTCCTCGCGCAGTTCTTCCCCGGGAAACGCGCTGGCCCAGCGGTACGCCACGTACGTCGGCGGCTCGACCTTCTCCACGCGCACCGGGAAGTCGCCGTACTCGGCGTTCTTCGCCAGCACCGACTCGCCTTCTTCGGCCACGGTGCCGTGGAGGCTCGCCGGGTCCGCCACCCAGAACCCGGGTTCGGTCACCAGCGACCAGACCCGCTCCAGGGATGCCGCGATCAGGGTTTCGCGCTCGATCCGTTGTTCGCTCATGAGGGGACTCCTTCATCGCCGCCATTGAATGCAACCCCAGAGTTGCACATCGCGACTCCAGTCGCAACCCCAGGGTTGCACTGATGTCGAGTGCCGCTTCTGGGCGGCAACCTGCTCCGGGGCTGCCGTAAGCCATGGGACCCAGCCCGTCACCATGGGCGAACGCTGGTCCGGTCTCACCGACCTGACGCGAAAAGGCGCCCCACCACCGGTGGGGCGCCTCCTTCTGCATACGTACCGCTGACGCTCTCCCTGTCCGGTCAGCGGGCGACCGCCTCGGTCGCGCTGCTGGTGACCGAGCCGCTCGCGTGGCCCCTGCGGCGGGCGGTGAGGGAGGCAGCAACCGCCCGACGGCGTCGACAACCGACAGCTCCCTCCCCGGCATGAGCGTCGAAGTGGAGATCGTCCGTGCAGGCCTACCGAGGTCACAGGTACTGCGCGTAGTCGTCCAGCGTGCGCAGTACCTCCGCCTCCACCGCCGGGGGCAGCTGCAGCACGACCTCCTCGACGCCCAGCTCCGCGTAGTGCGCCAGCTTCCCCGCGCTCGGCAGCACCGCGTACGGCACCACCTGGAGCTGCTCCGGGTCGCGGCCCGCCGACTCCCAGGCCGCGAGCAGCACGGGCACCGACTCCGTGAGCCCCCGGCCGCCGATCGGCAGCCAGCCGTCCGCGTACTCCGCGATGTGGGCGAACAGCTTGGGGCCGGCCGCGCCGCCGATCAGGGTGCGCGGGCCGGACACCGGGCCGCGCGGTTTCTGGACCGGCTTCGGGTGCGCACGACTGGCCCGAACCGATCCGAACTCGCCCTCGTACGCGGTGGGTTCGTCCGCCCACAGGGCGCGCATCAGCGCCATCCGGTCGCGGCCCAGCTCCCGCCGCGTCGACCAGGTCACCCCGTGGTCCGCAGCCTCCTCGACGTTCCACCCGAAGCCGAGGCCGAGCGTGAACCGGCCGCCGGAGAGATGGTCGAGCGTGGCGATCTGCTTCGCCAGGTCGATCGGGTCGTGCTGGGCGATCAGCGTGATGCCGGTGCCGAGCGTGAGGCGTTCCGTGACCGCGGCGGCCTGGCCGAGGGCGACGAACGGGTCGAGGGTGCGGCCGTACTCGGGCGGAAGTTCGCCGCCCGCCGGGTAGGGGGTGTCCCTGGTCACCGGGATGTGGGTGTGCTCGGGCAGATAGAGCCCGGCGAATCCGCGCTGTTCGAGTTCGCGCGCGAGCCGTACCGGCGTGATCGTCTCGTCGGTGAGGAAGATCGTTGTGGCGATCCGCATGCGAGGGCACCTCCGTCGTCGTCTGGCCCCAACCTATGCGGTGCCGGTCAGGACGCCCAGGGCCTCTCGGGTCCCGGTTCCTGTCCGTCAACCTTCTTCCGTTTGCCGTGAGTTCATGGCCCCATAGCAGGGTTCAGGTCCGTCACCCTCGTCACTCACGACACCCCGGGGAGCCACTCGCATGACCGGATCGCACACCCCGCAGAACGGCCCGCTCGGCAGGCGTGGCCTTCTCGTCGGGACCGCCGCCACCGCCCTAACGTTGTCCACTGTGAGCTTCGCGAACGCCGCGCCCGGCGAGGACAACGGCAAGGGTGGCGGTACGGACCAGGCCGATCTGACGATGACCGTGCGCGGCACCCTGCCGACCGGGTCGCCCGACTTCGTCTACCTGCCCGTCGAAGTGCCGCACGGGGTACGGGAGATCGCCGTCTCGTACACGTACGAGAAGACGCCCGTCCCGGCCGGCACCCAGGGCAACGCCCTGGACATCGGCATCTTCGACGAGGGCGGCACGGAACTGGGCGGGCGCGGATTCCGTGGCTGGTCCGGCGGGGCGCGTGCCGGCTTCTTCATCCGGGCGGACGAGGCGACACCCGGTTATGTCGCGGGTCCGGTACGGGCCGGGACCTGGACCATCGCGCTGGGCCCGTACACCGTCGCGCCCGAAGGGCTCCCGTACGAGGTTACGATCACCCTCCGGTTCGGCGAGCCCGGCACCACGTCGGCGCCCGGGTACCCGCCCGAGCGCGCCAAGGGCCGGGGCCGCGCCTGGTACCGCGGCGACTGCCATCTGCACTCCGTCCACTCGGACGGCAAGCGCACCCCCGCCGAGATCGCCACCGCCGCGCGCGCCGCCGGGCTCGACTTCATCAACAGCAGCGAGCACAACACCCACACCGCGCACAGCGCGTGGCAGGGGCTGTGGGGCGACGACCTGCTCATCCTGACGGGTGAGGAGATCACCACCCGCAACGGTCATGTGATCGCGCTCGCCACGGACCCGGGCACCTTCGTCGACTGGCGCTACCGGGCCCGCGACAACCGCTTCGGGCACTACGCGAAGGCCGTCCGCCGGGCGGGTGGCCTGGTCGTCCCCGCCCATCCGCACGCCACCTGCATCGGCTGCCACTGGAAGTTCGGGTTCGGCGAGGCCGACGCGGTGGAGGTGTGGAACGGGCCGTACACCCCGGAGGACGAGATCGCGCTCGCCGAGTGGGACAACTCTCTCGTGGCGGCCGTCCGCGCGTCGAAACCCTGGGTCCCGGCGATGGGCAACAGCGACGCGCACCGCGAGCCGGACAAGGTGGGGCTGCCGCAGACCGTCGTCCTCGCCGAGGAGCTCTCGCGCGACGCGATCGTCGCAGGCATCCGGTCCGGGCACTCGTACATCACCGAGTCGTCCGCCGTCAGCCTCTCCTTCGGCGCCTCGGGCGGGCGCGGCGGACACGCGGGGATCGGTGAGCGGCTGCGGGCCGACGCGGACAGCCCGGTCACCGTACGGCTGGAGGTGACCGGGGCGCCCGGCTGCACCGTCCACTTCGTCACGGACCAGGGCACGCTGTTCACCACAGCGCTGCCGGAGTCGGGCTCGGGCACGGTGGAGTGGCATACGACTCCGGCGTACGCCGCCTATGTCCGCGCCGAGGTCCGCCACCCGTCGACCGTGCCGGGGCTGCCGGGAGCGCCGGCGGCGCTCACCAATCCCGTGTTCCTGGAGGGTTAGGGGCAGCCCCTGGCCTCGCCGTTTCGGTCGGGATGAGGCGGAAGCGGGGCGGAAGCACGAAAGTACCTTCTGAACTGCAATGCCGGTGAGTTAGCGCGTCGGTGCAGGTCAGGTGGGGTGCTTGGTGACTTTGAGTGTGTAGCGGACGTTACTGGGAGTGCGGGTCTGGTCCCGTTTTCTGACCTCGAAGGTGTTCTTGGACGGCTTCTTGATGCGCTGGCACTGCCGGTTGCGCCGGGGCGGCAGGAGGGCGGCCAAGAGCTCTGTGGTGGCTTCGCGGCGGGCGGCGGCCAGTGTGGTGACGTCGGCTGCGGCCTGGGCGGCGACGGCCAGCCGGGCGAGCTGCACCGTGACGGTGAAGGAGATCCGGTCAGGATCGGTCCCGCCGTGTTCTGCCGCGCGCGTCTGCAGTGCGCATAGTGCCTGGTAGACGGTGAGAAGGGCGTAGATCTCCTGGTAGATCAGCTCGGGCGCCTTGGAGCGCAGGATGAATCCGGCGCCGCGCAGGCGGTTCTTCAGTTCCGCGAATCCGTTTTCGATCTCCCACCGCTGGTGATATGCCCTCGCCAGCTGGTGGGCCGGGGCGAGGCGGTGGTCCAGCAGGCTGGTGACCAGCCGGAACGTCTCGGTGCGGGGTGGGCCGGCCTGTGGGTGGATGGTCACGGTGTACTCGATGATCCGTACCAGGTGTCCCCGGGGCGGCTCGGTCAGGGTGCGTCCGGCCGCGCGGGCCTGACCGTGGCGGATGTTCTCCGCGGGCGTGCGCATGATGGACAGGTAGGACCCGTCGGACAGCACCCGCAGCGGCACGAAGACCAGGTTCTTCTTGATCCGCCAGGCCAGGTGGGCGCCGGTGGCGCGGGCCAGGCCCCACAGCTGGTATCCGGCGAAGTTGCGGTCGGCCAGCAGCAGCATGTCCCCTCGCAGGGAGGCCAGCAGCCGGCGGGCGAGCTTGTGCTCGCTGAACCTGGCCACGGCGTCGAAGGCCGCGTCGACCAGGGCGTGGGTGCCGCATTCGGTCAGGGCCATCAGGCGGACCTGTGGGTGTCCGCTCTGGTTGACACCACCCTTGCCGGTGAAACCGAACTCAGCAGCGTTTGCCGGGGTGTCGGGGACATCCAGCGCGGTGCCGTCCCAGGCGACCAGCCGCAGCCCGAAGGCGAACGCGCCCGGAGTGACGGTCGTGGCCAGCGTGCCGCACCGCCGCTCGAACAGCGCCTGCAGCGGCTTGTCGCCCAGCCGCTGCCGGGCCCGTGTCAGGGCCGAGCTGGTGGGCAAGCGCTGCACACACAGGCCTGGCAGATGCCGCAGCTTCTCCGTCAACGTGCGCAGGACCGACCGGTATCCCGGCGGCCCGGCACTGTCGGAGCTGCTGAACAGGCACAACGCCAGGATGAAGTAGACCACCGCCCGGGCGGGCAACAGCCGGCGGCGACGCTCGCCGCAGCCGGTCAACTCCACGACCTCGTCAACCAGTTCAGGGCTGATCTCCTCGGTCAACACGCCGAGACGGACGTGCTCGCCAAAGCGCCGGTCCGTGGGGGTCACCAGCCTGTTCAACGGGGCCTGGCTGCCCTCGGTGATGGCAGACGACATGCGGACGATGGCACACTGAGTACCCAACGGAGTTCCCTCGCGGACAGTCGGATCTTGGTCGATCTTCTGTCCTACCGGGAACTCCGTTGCCGTGTCCCGGCCTCCGCCGACACGTCACCAGAAGTGACGGATCACGCAACGTCACCAGGGGATATTCCCAACCAAACCCCGCACTATCAAGTGCCTGACCTGCACCGACGCGCTAACTCACCGGCGTGACTCTGTTGGTGATCTTGTGGGGGTCAGGTGACGGCGGTGCAGAGGGCGTGGAAGTGGCTGGGTGCTCGCCGGGGGCGCGTAGGGTCGGCGATCCAGTCGGTGATGCGGGTGACGTTGCAGGCCAGGCCGGTCAGTACGTGCTGGACGTGCGTCTTGGGCAGGCCTCGGTAGCGTGTCCGGCGCAGGCCGCAGGTGCGGACGTTCTGGGAGAGGGTGGCTTCGATGCCGGCGCGGATCGCGTAGCGGCGCTGCCAGTCTTCGGTGCGCTGGTCGAGGCGGTTGCGCTGCTGGATCTCGTGCAGTTCGCGGGTGGGCAGCAGTGCGAGCGAGCGCGGACCACTGACCGCCTTGGTGCACTGGGGTCGGACGGGGCAGGCCAGGCAGGTGGCCTTGTCGAACTTGACCTGGATGTAGTTGTGGCCGCTGATGTGCAGGGGACGCCACTCGCGGCTGACGGTGCCCTGGGGGCAGGTGGCCTGGCAGCGGTCCCAGTCGATGGCGAAGGCGGCCTTGTCGAAGCCGGCCCCGCTTTTGGCCTGGTGGCTGTGGTCGGGCACGACCGGGCCGAGCAGGGTGATGCTGTGTACCCGGTGAGCGCGTTCAATCTGCGCGGGGCTGATGTAGGCGGCGTCGACGGCGTGCTCGGCCGGGATGAGGCCGACCTGGGCCAGATCGTCGTGGATCTGGGCGGTGAGTTCGCCGTCCTGGACCGGGGCGATCGTGGTGGCCACATGCACGACCACCTCCGGCAGGTCTGACGTGCACGTCTCGGTGAAGTGAGTGCGGTAGCCGGACCAGGCGGTGTCACGTTTGACGCAGTAGTGCGCGTCGGTGTCGTACGGGGAGTCGAACCGCAGCGATGCCGGAGGCAGCGCGTGTCCGTCGCGCCAGCGCAGCCGCCCGCGGGTATCCCAGACGTAGTGGTGCACCCAGACCTGGCGCAGGATTTCCACCTGCGCCAACGCCCGGAGCTGGGGAGGGGCGTCGGCCGCCCACGCGGCGGCCAGGACCTTGTGTCCGTCCCGGCCGAAGGTCTCGGCCAGCGCGGTGACCCCGGCCTTCCCGCCGGGCACCTTGCCGATCTCGATCTTGCGCCCGTAGCGCTTGTCCCACTCCGGCTCGACCAGCGGCAGCAGCCAGTCCGGGTCCGCCTGGGCGAGCTGCTCGAGGGCGGCCCGCAGGCTCTCGCCGACCAGCTCCAGCCGGCTGAGCGTGCGCACCGCCGCAAGCACATGGGTCGCATCCGTGCGTTGCCGACCGCCGGATTTAAGCAGCCCGGCCTCGGTCAGCCGATGCAGCATCACTCGCAGCAGCCGGTCGGCCGCGTCGTCCTGGGTCAGCCTGGCCCGGAACTCGCACAGCACCGAGTGGTCGAAGCCGGGATCGTTCAACTCCAGGCCCAGGGCGTACTTCCAGTCGATCCTGGTGCGGACCGCGTTCGCGGCCGCGCGGTCCGAGAGGTTCTCCGCGAACTGCAGCACCGACACCAGCGCCAACTGCCCAGGTGACAGTCCCGGACGACCGTCCTTCGGATACAGGTCAGCGAACTCGCCGTCCTCGAACACCACATCCAGCCGGTCCCGTATCAGCATCGCCGGCGTGCCCTTCGGACACGCCGCCCACGCCGTCACCATTGTCCGCGTCGGTATGCGCTGGAAACTCCTGGCCCGCAAGGACATCTCCGCCCCTCTCCCCGAAACCACCCCGCTCCACTCCAGCGAACCGCCGAACGGACGACCTGTCAGCACCCCACACAAGATCGCCAACAGAGTCCCGGCATTGTTCTGAACTGGGACGATGAACCTTGTCGAGGGGTTCTGTCGGTCCAAGCGGAAGGCACTTTCTGCGGGCAGGGTATCGGTTGCCACCCGCCCGGAAGCGGGGTGCCAGCGGAGGCGTGGGCGAGGAAGTAGACGGTCTCGCGGTGTAGTTGGCCGTCCTTGCCGCGCCGGTTGGGGTGGAGCGAGCGCCGCAGCACCGGTCGGCACAGTGCAGGTGCAGGCGTACTCAAGTGGAGATAAGTACGTCTCCGCTTCTGAGGACAGTGGACGGCGACTTGAATGGAGCCCATGCCGGTTCCTGCCTGCGCCGTCTATGGTGCCCCTCCAATCCGCCCGGTGGCTACGGGCGGATAAACCGATGCTGATTCGCGTACAAGAACGTCCGGCACCCAACCGCTGGGCGGAGCTCACCGAGACGTCCAGAGCATGGGTCGCCAATGCCAAGGCATTGATCGCCAAAGATGCGCGATGCATGCGCGTTTGATTGCGCTTGACGCCAACGACTTCGTCTTTGCGGGCAGTCCCGGTGTCCAGGCGGATCGCGCGGCGGACCTGGGTGTCGGAGCCGACCACGTGTGGGCAATGGGCGCCCCCTGGGACGATCAGGTGGTCCGGCAGGGCGGTCGACTGATGGGGCTCGGTGACAACGGGGTCATTCCCACCGACGAATCCTTCGGCGGGAACATCATGGAGAGCGACTCCGGCGGACACACCGGAAGCTTCGACGATAGCTCTCTCAGCATACGCAATCAGGCAGCCGTCATCGCCGGCCAATATGACAAGGTACAACTTGAATAGGAGAATTTCGAAACTCGCATTCATTATCGCGACGTGCGCGCTGACGATAGCGTGCTCGAACGGAAAAGTGGCGGCGGTGAAGACGCAGGACGGCGATACCGTGAAGGCGGGCGTCGAGAGGACGTCCAGCCGGATTCTCGAGATCCTCGACGTCAGGGGGAAGGTCACGGAGACGGGTGCGATGACGTCGCGTTGCTCGGACTACGACTCCGACGAGGAGGTCTACCGCGCACGCCACCCCTGGAGCATCTACAAGGCCCCCTTTGCCGATATGCAAAAGGGCACGGATCGCCTGCGGGTCGAGCTCCCGAAAGACGGCTGGAAGATCGTCCAGGACGGCGTGGACGCCAGCAAGAGAGTCCGCAGATCGTCGCGGAGTCCAAGGGGGGTGAATTCGCAGTCGACGTACGGTTGCACAAGGCGAGCAAAGTCGGAAACGCCTCGGACCTCCTGGAGGTCACCGTCGAATCAGCTTGCTACCGGCCGAAATAGCCCACCGTGAGGCAACACGGCCTGCCCTGCGGGCTGCCCCTAGGACACCGGCGCGGGGGTGGTTCTCTTCGGGGCAGGCGGCGCGAGGGTACGAAGCCGTCGCGTGCAGGCTCGTCGTTGGACCACCGAGAGGCCCGCGACCAGCGCACCCAGCACCAGCCAGCCCGCGGGTCCGGCGGCCATCACCGCGCCGGTCAGCAGCGGTGGCCCGGCGGACTTCTGGATGGACTGGGACATCCCCGCCACCCCCAGATACGCGGCGCGGGCGTCCTGGGGCGCGAGGAGGACCGCCAGCTCCCAGGAACTCACCGAGCGCATCAGCTCCGCCAGGGTGACCACCAGCGCCGCGGCGAACAGGGCGGCAGTGGCCGCCCAGGTCCCGCCCCGGGTGGCCGCTGCCAGGAACGCACAGCACACGAACATCATGGCCCCGTACAGCAGCACCGCCCGGGTGGCCCGGCGCGGACCCTCGGCCCGCGCCGACACGCTGATCTGCAGCACCACGACCGTCACGGTGTTGATGATCAGGAAGGCCGGGGCGAGGGCGTGCGGCGCCGAGGTGTGGTTCACCAGCCACAGCGGCAGGCCGACGTTGAGGATGGAGTCGTCGAGATTCATCGGAATGTCCAGCAGCACGAACGTGAGATAACCGCGGTCGCGCCACGGGTCGGCCCGGCGGACGGGCGGCTGCTTCCCGGCCGGGGCCCCGGCTGCCGAGCCGTCGGACCGTGCCACCTCGATGACCTTGTCCCTCGGCTCGCTCGTGCGCCATACCAGCGCCGCGGCGATGACGAAGGACAGCGCGTTGCCCAGGATCAGGGCCCGGTAGGCGTCGGTGGTCCCCACGGCCAGGCCGATGGCCGCAATCCCCGCGCCGAGGGCATATCCCCCGTTGGCCACGCTGCGGGACAGCGCCTGGTAGGCCGCGCGCCGCTCGCCCGCCGTCCTGGTGGCGAACAGCATCTCCAGCATCTTCGCCGCCCTGTCGCCCAGGTATGTGACGGCGATGACGGGCAGCAGCGCCTCGAAGCCGGTGCACACCAGCACCAGGACGAGCGTCACCAGACGGAGCAAGTGGCAGCCGATCAGCAGCGGGCGCACCGGGAAGCAGCCGGCCAGACGTCCGGCCAGCGGTGAGCCGGCGATGCCCGCCACTCCGGCCACGCCCAGCAGCACGCCGATCTGTTGGGCGCTCAGTTGCGTCACGAAGGTGAGATACAGGACCGAGGACGCGGCCCACAGCCCGGAGCCGGTCCGGTCCAGGGCCAGGGCGAGCAGCATGACCCGCGCGTTGCGGCCGCCCGGCGGATTGCGCAGCCGGGCCGGCAGGCCCTGCCGGCCCTTCCGGGTCTCCGGTGCCCCGCTCCCGTTGCCGCGCCGCATCGAGTGCCCCCTCTCGGATATGCCTCGACATCAAGAGATCAATGAGTCAAGAGAGGAGCCTGCGGGAGAGTCATCTCGATGTCAAGATACTTGATGTCAACATACATGCGCGATGCCGACCCACGCCGTCCCTGTGCGCTTCACCGCCGGGCGCGACACAGTGGAAGGGGGGGCACCGGGCGGGCCTGTCGGGAGGAGGTGTCCGGACATGACCGGCGAAAACGACGACCGGCTCCGGGACTACCGCGGCAAACGGCACTTCGACGCGACTGCGGAGCCACGCGGCGACGACGGACGGACGGGTACGGCACCCTGCTTCGTCGTCCAGATCCACCAGGCGCGGCGCATGCACTTCGACTTCCGCCTGGAGGTCGACGGCGTACTGAAGTCATGGGCGGTGCCGCGCGGCCCTTCGGAGAACCCGCGCGAGAAGCGGTTGGCCGTCCCTACGGAGGACCACCCGCTGGAGTACCGCACGTTCGAGGGAGTCATCGCGAAGGGCGAGTACGGCGGCGGCACGGTGATCGTCTGGGACCAGGGCACCTACCGACCGCTCAGTCACGACCGCTGGGGCGCACCTGTGCCGTTCGAGCAGTCCCTGGAGGACGGGCACGCGACCTTCTGGCTCGACGGCACCAAGCTGCACGGCGAGTTCGCCCTCACCCGCTTCAAGGGAGGCGGTGGGAGCGATGCCCCGGGCGAGGAGATATGGCTGCTGATCAAGGCCAGGGACGGGCGCGCCACCCATGACGGGCCGGGCACACCCGACCCCTACCGGGCACGTTCGGCCCGTACGGGGCGCACTCTGCAGCAGGTCGCCGCCGAGGAAGGAGGCGGGCCTTCATGACCGCCCGCAGGACCATGGAGTTCCTTCTCAGCCGCTACGGCACCACCTATGCCGCCGAGGCCGGTATCCAGCTGCAGAACACACCGCAGTCGCTGTACCAACTCCTCGTACTCAGCGAACTGCTGAGCGCCCGCATCCGGGCGTCCGCGGCGGTGGCGGCGGCACGCGCGCTGTTCGCCCACGGCATGCGGTCGCCGGAACGGATGATCGGGTCGGCATGGCAGCAGCGCGTCGACGCGCTGGGCGAGGGCGGCTACCAGCGCTACGACGAACGCACCGCCACCCAGCTCGGCGACGGTGCACAGCTCCTGCTGGTCGAGTACGGCGGTGATCTGCGGCGGCTGCGCAAGGAGGCCGACGGCGACCTGGACATCTTGCGGGCGGGGCTGCGCAGAACCCCGGGCATGGGCCCGGCCGGTGCGGACATCTTCGTGCGCGAAGTGCAGGCCGTGTGGCCGGAGACGGCACCGTTCCTGGACGCGAAGGCTCTTCAGGGCGCCGAGAAACTGGGGCTGCCCGCCTCGCCGGCAGAGCTCGCACGGCTGGCCGAGCAGGTCGACGACCGCGGCCCGGCCGTGCTCGCAGCGGCTCTGGTGCGCGCCGCACTGGACAAGCACATCGTCGAGGAGGCCGGAGTGCGGGCCTGAGGGGCGGCCCGTCGGCGCGGGCCCGGAGCGCATGTTGCCCGAGGGCGGCCCGTCGGCGCAGGCCCGGAGAGCGTCTTGCCCCAGGGCTGCCCGTCGGCGCGGGCCCGGCACCCGTTTCCGGCGGGGTGGGCCGGCCGGCAGCCCGTCGGCCCCCTACGCCCCCGCGGCAGCCGTCCGGCTCAGGAACGCGAGCCGGGCCCGCTTCTCCGGCTTGTCGATCTCCGGGCCCAGCTCGAAACCGGCCCGGACCATCCGGGCGACCCCCTTCGCGTTGCGGGCGTCGGGCTCGACGACGACCCGCAGATGGGCGGGGTCGCTGAAGACGTAGTCGATGAGCACGGAGAACAGCGCACCGGTGAAGCCCGGTTCGGGTCCGGCGGGGCCGGCGGGCTCGATCAGCAGGTGGACACCGTGGTCGCCGGGCTGTACGTCGTAGCACTCGCCGAGCGGGTCGGCGTCCGGCTCGTACGTCTGGAAGAGCGCGACCGGGACGCCGCCGCGGTACGCGAGGTAGGCATGGTGCGTGGTGAGCGAGTCCAGGAACTCATAGGTCTCCAGCACCTGTTCGCGGCTGTACCCACCCATGCCCCAGAAGCGGGCGCGGTCCTCGGTGACCCAGGCGTGGAGCACGTCGAGGTCGCGGGCCGGGTCGACGGGGACGAGGGACACGGTACCGAAGCCGTCGACCTTCCGTTCGAACACGGCGGACTCGGCTCTCGCCCCGGCGCCTGTCCCGGCACTCACGTCAGGTCTCTCCTCTTCTCGGTGCAGCAGATTCCAGTCCGTGACGACGGGGACGAGCTCCCCCCGTACCCACAGCGGCAGTTGATCACGGTGGTGCGCACCTCCGGGGACTCCGGACGCCCCGAAGGGGACCACCCAGAGGCTGTCCTCGCGCCGCGCCAGGTCCCACACGTAGCGGGCGGCGGGGCCGCGAGCGCTGCGGTCGGTGACGCCGGGGACGCTGGACGTGGACAGCACACAGTCGTGGTCGCCCGCGAGCCCCGGCCGGCTCTCGTCGGGGTCGGAGCCGGTGCCGGGCAGCGCCTGCCAGGGCGAGAACCGGTGCAACTCGCCCCAGGGACCTCTCACTTCCGCGCCGGCGACGGCTTCCATCGCGCCCGCGACCACCGCCACCCGGTCCGCGTGCGTCAGCGGCCCGTCCTCCCCCGTCAGCAGGCCCTCCAGGGCGTACGCGATCCTCGGCACCGTCGCCAGCCACGGGTAGAACAGTTCCGGGTACGGATCCGAGTGCGCCGAACCGTGCAGCGGAGCGAGCGCCGGGTGGGCCGCCAGCCGGTGCACGACCTCGGCGCGCAGCGCCGCGTACAGCGTGGCGTCCGTGCTGTCGGCGTCCATCCTCCGGTCCCAGCGCAGCAGCCGGTCGCGCTGCCGTACGACCTCCGGGCCGTCGAGCCCCACCACCTCTTCCAGCAGCCTCAACAGGGGCCCGGCCGAGGCGAGATGGGTGTCCATGTGGAGAGCCGCCATGTTCTTGGCGGTCCAGCGGGCCGACTCGTCGAGCAGTTCCTGTATTCGGTCGGCGCGGTGCGGAGGTGCGAACTCGACGCCGAGCGGGGCGGCGATCCCCCGCTGGTTGGCCATCACCGCCGTGCCGTGGACGTCCGCGCGCGCCATCGGTGCGTGGTCGCTCCGCCAGGCGTACGCGGCGTCCCAGGCGGGCACGGTGCGCAGCCGGTTCGTGTGCGGGCGCAGCGGCACGTGTCCGGCGACCCGGTGCAGCGTCGCGCCCTCCGTGTCCGCCGCCAGGACCACATTGACGGGCTCCACCCAGCGGTCCAGGGCGACGTCGAGGTCGGCGACCGTGCGGGAGCGGAGCAGCGCGGGCAGGGCGTCGAAGCCGATTTCAGCGGTGACGCGGGGCGGGTGGCGGAGGCTGACGGCTTCCTCACCGGTGTCCGGGCCACCGATGATCACCGGGCCGCGGCCGGTCTCGACGACCTCGACGGTCACGGGGGCGGCGCCCGCCACCTCGATGGTCTCGGTGTGGGCGGCGGCCGGCTCCCAGCCGTCGGGGCCGAGCGCCTGCACCCCACCGGCCGGCGTACGCCGCAGCCGTTCCCGGTAGAGGTCCTGGTAGTCGGCCATGGCGTTGGTGATCGCCCAGGCGACCTCCCCGGTGTGCCCGAAGTGCGCGATGCCGGGAACGCCGGGTACGGCGAGGCCCACCACGTCGAACTCGGGGCAGGCGAGCCGGATCTGCTGGTAGACGCCGGGGTCCTCGATGAACCGGTGCGGGTCGCCCGCGATGATCGGCGCCCCGGTCGCGGTGCGCTCGGCGGTGACGAGCCAGCCGTTGCTGCCGGAGGTGCCGGGACCGTCGGTGGCGAAGAGTTCGATCGCGTCGTCGCCCAGCCGGCGGGCGACCTCCTCGCGCCAGAGCTTGGTGGGGAAGCCCGCGAACAGGATATGGGTGGCGAGCCAGACACCCAGCGGGGTCCACGGCTGCCAGGTGCCCGGGGCGAGCCCGGCGGCGGCGAACTCGGGCGCCTCTCCCGCTCCTTCGCCCAGTCCCGCGTTGACGCCGTCGACGTACGCCCGCACCCAGTCGGCGGTCTCCGGAGCGAGGCGTTCGAAGCAGCGGCGGGCGGTGTCGTCCAGCCGGGCCCGGCGGGCGAACCGGTCCCACTCCACGGCCTCCGCACCGAGGAAGGCGGCCGTCGTGCCCTGTACCCGGTGCCGTTCGACCTCGATCTGCCAAGCACGGTCCAGGGCGACGTTGCGCCCCTGGGCATGGGCGAGTTCGCGGACACCGGCCGCTCGCAGATGGGGTATGCCCCAGTCATCCCGGTAGACCTCGTTGCGCATGCCGTTCCCGCCCTCGCTCGCCTCTTCAGCCCCAAAAATTTAGGTTAGCCTAACCTAAAAGCGAATCCGAGATGGTTCCCCGGGGAGGAGACAGTTGTGGGGCATGGCTGGGAGGGCGCCGTCCTCAAGCTGATGTGCGGGAGGGACTTCGAGTTCACCGTGACCGGGGCCGAACAGGTCACCGACGACTTCCGCCGGGTGCACCTGCCCGACGGCGGACTGCTCGCCGCGACCGGCGGCGCACACCCGACGATGTGGGTCAGGATCTGGTTCGAGCAGGCGGGCAAACCGCACCAGCGCGCCTACACCCTGGTCGACCCGGACCCGGCCGCCGGGACGTTCAGTCTCGAATTCGCCCTGCACGAGGGCACCGCGAGCGACTGGGCACGAAAGGCGCAGCCCGGCGACGCCTGCGACACGGCGACGACGCGCTCGCCGGCCACGTACGTACGCAAGGAGCTGGCTGTCGCCAAGGAGCGGGTGAACGCGCTGGGTTACTGGCGCACGGCTGCCTGAGAACCGCCCGCGCCGTATACGCCCGCAGGCAGCCGCTCAGTCCTCGACGACCAGCGCCGGAGTCTCCTTCGTCAGCACCTCGCCGCGGAAGAACGAGGGGCTCCTGCGCTGCATCGCCACCATCAGCACCACACCGAGCAGCAGCAGTCCGACGGCGATCACGAACACCGAGCCGACGCCGAGGACCGACGAGCCGGAGCCGTAGGCCGGGTCCCACATGTCGTAGAGCGTCTTGCAGAACACCGCGGTGAGCAGGATGCCGCCGACGACCGGGAAGAGGCCCTTGAAGACCAGGTCGCGGGCGGAGCGGGTGAGTTCGGCGCGGAAGTACCAGGCGCAGGCGAACGCCGTCAGCGCGTAGTAGAAGCAGATCATGAGGCCGAGCGCGTAGATCGTGTCGACCAGGACGTGCTCGCTGACCAGGGTCATGACCGTGTAGAAGACGCCGGTCGCGACACCCGCCGTGACCGTCGCCTTCCCGGGCGTCTTGAAGCGCGGGTGCACCCGCGCGTACGAGACGGGCAGGGCCTCGTACGTGGACATCGCCAGCACCGTACGGGCCACCGGGATGAAGGTGGTCTGGAGGCTCGCGGCGGCCGAGGCGAGGACGGCGACAAACAGCAGGATGCCGAGGCCGGGGCCCATGATCGGGCCGGCCAGTGCGGCGAAGACGTTGTCGGAGGTGTCCGGGTTGGCCAGGCCGAGACCGGTGGTGCCGGAGCCGACGGCCATCTGGGCGGCGACGCCGGTCGCCAGGTAGGAGCCGACCAGGACGACCATCGCGATGAGGGCGGCACGCCCCGGCGTCTCCTCGCTGCCGGTCGTCTCCTCGTTGGCAGTCAGGCAGGTGTCCCATCCCCAGTAGACGAAGATCGCAAGCGAGAGGCCGGCCGTGAACGCGGAGAACGATTCGACCGCGAACGGGTTCAGCCACGACCACGAGAAGTCGACCGACGTCGCGAAGTCGCCGCTCGCTCCCTTCTGTACCGCCATCGCCACGAACAGTGCGAGGACCACGAGTTGGAGTCCCACCAGCGCGTACTGGATGCCCTTCGTGGTGGTCATCCCGCGGTAACTGATCGCGGTGGCGGCCGCGATCAGGAGGAGACAGGTGAGGATGTGGACGGGCTTGCTGTCGTCCAGGGCGGCGATCGAGCCACTGCCGGTGATCTCGCCGGCGAGCAGCCAGAAGTACGAGGTCGCCACGCCTGCCAGGTTCGACAGGACGATGATCGTCGCGATGACCAGGCCCCAGCCGCACATCCAGCCGATGCGCGGGCCGAACGCCTTCACCGTCCAGGTGAAGGAGGTGCCGCAGTCCGGCATGACCTGGTTGAGTTCACGGTACGCAAACGCGACCAGCAGCATCGGCAGGAAGCCGGCCAGGAAGACAGCGGGCATCTGGACGCCGACCTCGCCCGCGGTGGAGCCGAGAGTGGAGGTCAGGCAGTAGACGGGAGCGACGGTCGAGATGCCGATGACGGCGCTGCCCATCAGGCCGACGGAGTTCCCGCCGAGTCCCTTGCCGCGTACACCGCCGTCGGCCGGGGCCGTGCCCCGTCCCACGTCTCCGGCCCGGGGCCGCGCGTCCAGCTGAGTCATACAGGGGACGGTATGCGCTGCGATATCCACATCCGGAGGGCTGAACTCCGAGACTTCCCTCTTGGATCATCGGCCGAATTGTGGCCGCGAATCCATGAATTGAAGGTGAATCGAGCATTGCGCCTGCCAATAGAGGGCCGACCCTCGATCGGAATCCCGTGCGAGAACCGCAGCAGCGTCCACTTTGTGCCGGTTCAAAATTTTCCCGCACCTGTCCGCATAACGGACGGCCGCACCGCGTCGATGCTCAGCCCGGCCAGACGATCGCCTGCAGTTCGCTGTACGCGTGCAGCGCGTACGAGCCGACGTCGCGCCCGACTCCGCTCCTCTTGAACCCGCCGAACGGGGCCTCCATGTTCCGGCCGATCGTGTTCACCCCGACCCCGCCGGCGCGCAGCCGCCGCGCCACCCGGAAGGCCCGGGCCACGTCCCCGGACCACACGTAGTCGATCAGTCCGTAGTCGCTGTCGTTGGCGAGTGCGATGCCTTCCTCCTCATCGTCGAAGGGGACGACCACGACGACCGGGCCGAAGATCTCCTCCCGGACGACCCGCATGTCGTTGGTGCAGCCGGCGAGGAGCGTCGGCGCGACGTAGAAGCCGCGGTCGACGTGGGAGGGCCGCGCGCCGCCCGTGACCACCCGCGCACCCTCCTTCCGGCCGAGCTCGACGTACGACTCGATGCGGTCGCGGTGTGCGGCGGAGATGACCGGCCCGACGACCGTGCCCGGCGCCGCCGGGTCGCCGACCGCCAGACGACCCGCATAGGCGACGAGCTTCTCGATCAGCGCGTCGTGGCTGCCGCGCTGGACGAGGACGCGCGTCGGAGCCGTACAGATCTGTCCGCTGTAGAAGGAGAACGTCGTGCCGATGCCCGCCACCGCCGCGTCCAGGTCGGCATCGTCGAGGACGACCGCGGCGCCCTTGCCGCCCAGCTCCATCAGCTGCCGCTTCATCCCTCGCCCGCACACCTCGGCGATGCGCTGTCCGACGGACGTGGAGCCGGTGAAGCTGACCATGTCGACGTCCGGTGAGTCGACGGCCGCCTCTCCGGCCTCGGGGCCCGAACCCGTGACGACGTTGACGACGCCCGGCGGCACGCCCGCCTCGGCGAGGGCCTCGGCCATCCGGTAGACGGAGAGCGGGTCCTGCGGGGCGGGTTTCACGACGACCGTGTTGCCCATGGCGAGCGCGGGGGCGACCTTGCCGGCCGGGTTGGCCCACGGATTGTTGTACGAGGTGATGCAGGTGACGACGCCGACCGGCTGGCGTACGGCGACCGCGCCGAAGACACCGGCCCGGCCCATCGGACCGGCCTCGTTGATCTGCGGCGCGATCGCCTCCTCGACCGGCTCCAGGGCGCCCCTCGCGTACCGCCGGAAGCGGGCCGCGCCGACGGCGACCTGCATGGACCGGGCCGTTCCCGTCGTCGCGCCGCTCTCCGCCCGGGCGAGTGCGGCGTTGGCGGCGAAGTCGCGGTGCATCAGGTCGGCTGCGCGGTCGAGGATCGCGGCCCGCTCCTCGGGGCAGGTGCGGGACCATGCGGGGAAGGCCTCGCGGGCCGCGGCGGCCGCCGCGTACACCTGCTCGCGGCTCGCCTCGGGTGCGAGACCGACAGCCTGCTCCGTGGCCGGGTTGATCACCTCGTAGTGGCCGTGGTCGGGTTCGGTCCACTCTCCGCCGATGAAGAGGCGTTGGGGTGCGGTGGTCATTGCGTGCTCACCGTCCGGGTGTCGCGGCCGGAGCGGAGCACCGTGCCGGGGACCGCGCCGGTCACCTTGTCGTCGCGCAGCGTCTCGACGCCGTTGACGCGGACCGACACGATGCCGATGGCCTTCGAGTCGAGGCGTGGACTGTCGCCGGGCAGATCGTGTACGAGGGTGGCGGGCCCGGCGTCGATGCGCTCGGGGTCGAAGAGGACGAGGTCGGCGTGGAAGCCTTCCTGGATCCTGCCCCGGTCGCGCAGCCCGAAGAGCTGGGCGGGGTCATCGCTGAGCATCTTGACGGCCTGTTCGAGGGGGACGAGTTTCCGGCCGCGCAGGCAGTCACCGAGGAAGCGGGTGGTGTACGGGGCACCGCACATCCGGTCCAGATGGGCGCCCGCGTCGGAACCGCCGAGCAGGACGTCCTCGTGCTGCCAGGTCCGCTGCCGCAGCGCCCACGAGTCCGGGTCGTTGTCGGTGGGCATGGGCCACAGCACCGTACGCAGCTCGTCGGCGGCGCAGATCTCCACGAGGCAGTGGAACGGGTCCTGGCCGCGCTCGGCGGCGATGTCGCGTACCACGCGCCCGCTGAGGCCCTCGTTCGCCGCGCTGTACGTGTCTCCGATGACGTACCGGCCGAAGTCGGCGAGGCGCCGGAAGACACCGGCCTCCTTGCTGTCGGCGCGGCGGAGCATCTCGGCGCGGGTGGAGGCGTCGCGGAGCCGCTCGATCCGTTCGGGGACGGGGAAGGAGAGGATCTCGCCCCAGCCGGGGATGAGGTTGAGGGCGCAGAAGGTGCCGAGCGACATGTTCATGGGGGTGAGGATCGGCATGGTGAGGGCGACGATCCGGCCGCCCGCGCGGCGGGCGCGTTCGCTGGGGACGAGCTGGCGCGGTACGCGTTCGGGGACGGCTGCGTCGACGGTGAGGACGTTCCAGTTGAGGGGGCGGCCGGCGGCGGCGGTCATGTCGACGAGGAGGTCGATCTCGTCGTCGGAGAACTGGTCGAGGCAGCCCGCGACAATCGCTTCGAGCTGGGTGCCCTCGTGTTCGCCGACGGCGCGGGAGAGAGCGAGGAGCTCTTCGGGCAGTGCGTGCCGGGAGGCGACGGGCTTGCCGTCGCCGTCGGAGTGGGTGGCGGACTGGGTGGTGGAGAGCCCCCAGGCCCCGGCGTCCATGGCGTCGTGGAGGAGCCGCAGCATCGCGTCGAGCTGGGCGCGCCCGGGCTGTCCGCCGACCGCGTCGGCGCCCATGACGTGCCGGCGCAGGGCGCAGTGGCCGACCATGAACCCGGCGTTGACGGCGATCCGCCCTTCGAGGGCGTCGAGGTATTCGCGGAAGGTGGACCAGGACCAGTCGACGCCTTCCTCCAGGGCCTTGAGGGCCATCCCTTCGACCTTGGACATCATGCGGCGGGTGTAGTCGGCGTCGTCGGGCCGGTCGGGGTGGAGCGGGGCGAGGGTGAACCCGCAGTTGCCACCGGCGACGGTGGTGACGCCGTGGTTCATGGACGGGGTGGCGTACGGGTCCCAGAAGAGCTGGGCGTCGTAGTGGGTGTGGGGGTCGACGAAGCCGGGGGCGAGCACGAGTCCGGTGGCGTCCTCCGAGGTCACGGCCTCCTCGGTGAGGGTGCCGGGTTCGGCGATGACGGCGATGCGGCCGTCGCGGATGCCGAGGTCGGCGACGTACGAGGGAGCACCGGTGCCGTCCACGACCGTCGCTCCGCGGATGAGGTGGTCGAGCATGTCGGGTTCCCTTCTGATCTGTACGGGATGCAGCCGGGGTGCGTACGACCGCGGTACGCACCCCGGCTCGCGGAGCGGCGGTCCGGGAAGACGCCGCTCCAGCTCAGGCCCCTCCGGCGATCGAGGAGCGGGGATCCGGGGGCAGGCAGCCCCCGCCTAGGCCGCCGTGCGGAACCGCGTCGTCCGGTGCACCGGATCCGTATCGATCTTCGGAATCACATGCTCACCGATCAGCCGGATCGAGTTCATCGTGTCCTCACGGCTGATCCCGATCGGCAGCCCGAAGCTCAACTGATCCGCCCCCGCCTGCTCCCACCGCCGGCACTGGCGCAGCACCTCGTCCGGGTCACCGCAGATCATCAGCTCCTCGGCGATCAGCAGCTCGATGATCTCCTCGCTGTACTCCGGCAGCAGCTCCGGCCACTCCGGAATGCCTTCGGGCCTCGGGAACGTGTCGTGGTAGCGGAACAGCAGCGACTGCAGGTAGTTGAGCCCGCCGCCGACCGCGATCTCCACGGCCTCGGCGTGCGTCTCGGCGCATATGGCCGTCGACGTCACCATGACGTTGTCGTTGACGAAGTCACCGACCGGCTCCGCGTCCTTGACGGCCGTCTTGTACGAATCGACGACCCACTCCATGTCGGAGACTTTCTGCACGCTGAACCCCAGCACGCCGAGCCCCTTCTTGGCGGCCATGGCGTACGAGGACGGCGACCCGGCCGCGTACCACATCGCCGGGTGCGACTTCCCGTACGGCTTCGGCAGGATCTTGCGGGGCGGCAGCGACCAGTGCTTGCCCTGGAAGCCGACGTACTCGTCCTGGAGCCACATCTTGGGGAACTCGGCGATGGTCTCTTCCCAGAGTTCCTTGGTGTGGTTCATGTCGGTGACGCCCGGCATGAACCCGAGGATCTCGTGGCTGCCGGCCCCGCGCCCCGAGCCGAACTCGAATCTCCCCTCCGACAGATGGTCGAGCATGGCGACCTTCTCGGCCACCTTCACGGGGTGGTTGACGGGGGCGAGGGGGTTGAAGATGCCGGAGCCGAGGTGGATCCGTTCGGTGGCGTGCGCGAGGTATCCCAGGTACACGTCGTTGGCCGAGAGATGCGAGTACTCCTCCAGGAAGTGGTGCTCGGAGGCCCAGGCGTACTTGAAGCCGGACTTGTCCGCCTGGATGACGTACTCGGTCTCCTCGATCAGCGCCTTGTGCTCCGCCTCGGGGTCGACCTCGGCGCGCGCGGCGGGTACGTACCCCTGTACAAACAGCCCGAATTCCAAGGGGGTTCACCGTCCTCAATCATTTCTGACACATCGTCAGATTGTGATGCGACCGACTGTTCCACCGACGGTCCGACCCGTCAATAGCTGACGTCCCGTCAGCTATTGACGCCCTCAGAAAAGGCTGACACCTGCCAGCCACCCGCCGTCGATGACGAACGGCTGCCCGGTGATGTACGAGGAGTCGTCCGAGGTCAGGAAGAGCGCCAGGGCCGCCACCTCCTCCGGTTTCCCGATCCGCCCGAGGGGCACGAGCTTCTTGTACAGCCCGGCCACCGCCGCCCTGGACTCCTCCGGGTCCGCGGCCGGGTCCAGCGCGGCCGGATTGGTCATGGCGGTGTCCACGGCCCCGGGGCAGACGGCATTGACCCGTATCCCCTTCGCCGCGAGCTCGACCGCCGCGACCCGGGTCAGCCCCAGCACGGCATGCTTGGTCGCCGCGTACGCCCCCACGAAGGCCATCCCGGTGAGCCCCGTGTACGAGGCGGTGTTGACGATGGTCCCGCCGCCCGCGGCCTCGATCTCGGGCGCGACGTTCTTGATCCCCAGGAAGGCGCCGACCTGGTTGACCTGCACGACCTGCTGAAACTCCTCCAGAGGCGTGGACACCAGCTCGTTGAACCGCAGGATCCCCGCGTTGTTGACCAGACCGTCGATCCTCCCGAAGGCGTCCTTGGCGGCGGCCACGGCGCGCCGCCACTCCTCCTCGCGGCTCACATCGAGATGCACGAACCGGGCGACCCCCTCCCCCAGCTCCTTCGCCAGGGCCTCCCCCTGGTCGTCGAGCACATCGGCGATCACCACCCGGGCGCCCTCGGCGACGAAGAGCCGCGCCTCCTGCTCGCCCTGCCCGCGCGCCGCGCCGCTGATGAGGACGGTGCGCCCATCCAGCTTGCCCATGTCCCTACTCCCTACTGCTGGTCGAGGTATGGAGCGACATCGGCGGCGAACGCCGCCATCTGATCGGTCAGTTCGCTACGGCTACGGCTACGGAACCGCACCTGGATCTGGTGCACGCCCATCGCCCCGTACGCGCGCAGCGACTCGGCGAGGGCCTCCGGCTTCCCGCTGAGCGTGCGCCGCCCCACGGCCCACGCCGGTTCCCCCACGTACAGCGGCTCGGTGATGGCACCGACAACCAGCGGCTCCTCGATACCGGCCTCCTCCCGCAACGCCCGCACGCCGGCGATCTGCTGCGGCAGCCGGTCCCTGGGGTCCCCCTGCGGCAGCCAGCCGTCCCCGCGCAGCGCGGCCCGGCGCAGCGCGGCGGGCGAGGAACCGCCCACCCAGACGGGCACCCGCTCCTGCGCGGGCCGCGGCCGCTGCCCCAGCCCGCTGAACGAGAACCGCTCCCCGGCGAACTCCGGGTACTCCTCCGGCCCGAGCGCGGCCTTCAGCGCGTCGATGGTCTCGTCGAGCACACCGCCGCGCCCGTCGAAGTCCGCCCCGAGCGCCTCGAACTCCTCCCGCACATGCCCGGCCCCGACCCCGAGGATCAGCCGGCCACCGGACAGATGGTCGAGGGTGGCGTACTGCTTCGCGGTGGCGAGCGGGTGGCGCAGCCCGACGACGGCGACATGGCTCATCAGCAGAACGTGTTCGGTGATCCCCGCAAGGAAGGCGAGGGTGGCCACCGGGTCGTACCAGACGGTGCTCATGACCTCGGCGAGCCGCCGAGGGATCGCGACGTGGTCGCAGCTCGCCAGATAGGCGAAGCCGGTGCGGTCGGCGGTGCGGGCGATCTCGGCGAGATCACCGGGCCCGGCCGAGGCCTCCCACGCTTCCGTATAGATGGTGCTCTGCGACTGGACCGGGAGCTGCATCCCGTACGACAGCCGCCCGGCGGGCAGTATCGGCACCGGGTCGCCTCCCTTCCTCCGTGTCCGCCCCGACCTGATCTGACGTTCCGTCATTTTTCGAGGCGGGTGCCATCGTCGTACCTGACGGTGCATCAGACAAGAGGAAGGGGAGAACAGCGGATCCATCGCCCGGGGTGGTCGCCGGACAGCCGTGGCCGGCGGTCGAAACCGGTACCACCCTCGGTCGATCGAGATCACGCCCGGCGCGAGGCCGGTGCCGCCCGGGTGTCAGAGGCGCGCGATACGGTCCCCCTCATCGCCCCGGACCCAGGAGGAACCATGTCGACCAGGTGGACCGTGACGCTCGACTGCGCGCACCCGGCCAGGCTGGCGGAATTCTGGGCGCTCGCCCTCGGCTACGTGCCGAAGCCTCCGCCCCCCGATTTCGGGAGCTGGGAGGAATGGTTCGCCCACCACGGCATCCCGGAGGAGGAGTGGGACGACGGCGCCTACCTGTCGGATCCGGACGGGGTGGGGCCGACACTGTCCTTCCTGAAGGTGCCGGAGCCGAAGGTGGCGAAGAACCGCGTGCACCTGGACGTACAGGCCGGCGGCGGCCGCGAGACCCCGTGGGAGGTGCGGTGGCCGCGCGTGACCGAGACGGTCGCGCGCCTGACCGCCGCCGGCGCGACCGTGGTGCGCGAGCACGACATGGACGGCCGCCCCGATCACGTGGAGATGGCCGACCCGGAGGGCAACGAGTTCTGCGTGCTCTGACTCCGGCTCCGTCACACCGTGGGTGACCCACCGGCCGGTGTCTGCGCGTCGCGGCGGAACAGGGCCGTCCACAGGAACGGCTCACCGAAGTACGGCGACTCGGGCGGCTCGTCATGCATGCGGCGCAGTTCGACCTCCGTCAGGTCGGAAAAGATCCGGCGCAGGGACTCCGGCGTGTAGGCGAGTCCGCCGTGGAGGCCGGACTGGCGGTAGAACTCCGCGTCGGAGAGTTCGGAGCCCATCCCTCCGGCTGCGAAGCAGGTGAGGGCGAGGTGGCCGCCGGGGGCGAGGGCGCGGTCGAGCAGGGCGAGATAGCTGATGCGGCGGTGCGGCGGCAGGTGGTGGAAGCAGCCGGAGTCATAAACCAGGTCGTACGGGCCGCCCGACTCGGCCTCGGTGAGTGCGAAGGCGTCACCGCAGCGGAACCGGATGTCGGCCCCGGCCTCACGGGCGCGCTCCTCGGCCCAGGAGATGGCTGCCGGGGAGAGGTCGACGGCGTCCACCTGGAAACCCAGAGAGGCGAGATGGACAGCGTTACGGCCGGGGCCGCACCCGAGGTCGAGCGCCCGGCCCGGCGTGATCAAGGACCGGTCGAGGTACGAGACCAGGTTCTCGTCCGGCTTCGCCACGAAGAACGGCACCGGCTTCGAGCGGTCGCCGTAGAACCCGTCCCACCAGCCGGCCCCGTCCGCCGTCCAGCGATCGGCCTCCGGCGCGAACAGGCCGTCCATCAGCTTCAGGACGTCGTCGATCGTGCGTATGTTCCGGTCCATCGGATCCCCTTCCACGATGGGGAAACGGTAGTGCCGAACGACACAAAAGCCCAGCTCAGCGATCGTATGGAAAGGCCACGAAGGGACGTCCGGGCGGGCCGTCCGGGAGCGGCGGGGGCCTCACCCACAACCGTCCCGCACGGTCGCCCACGCCCTTGCCGAAGGTCGTCACGGTGGCATTCCCGGTCACGCTCACGCAGGTTTCTCAACGAATTCCATGGCAGCCACGCGTCGTCGGGCTCGGTACCCCGCCGGGCCCTCCCAGCCGCTCCACATCGTCCCGAACCGGCCTGCCCGGCCGCCCGGTCTGCCCGGTCCGCCCCGCCGGGATCGTCCGCCTACCTCCGGTACAGCGCCTCGATCTCCGCCTCGAAGTCCCGCAGGATCGCATCCCGCTTCAGCTTCAGCGACGGCGTCAGATGCCCGCCCTCCTCCGTGAAGTCCACCGGCAGCACGACGAATTTGCGGATCGACTCGGCGCGCGAGACCAGGCGGTTGGCCTCGTCGACCGCGCGCTGGAGCGCACCGCGCAGCTCCTCGTCCGCCACCAGTTCCCGGATCGGCACGTCCTGCTTCTTGCGCATCTGCCGCCAGTGCAGGAGCCCGTCAGGCTCCAGGGTGACCAGGGCGGTGATGAACGGGCGGTTGTCGCCGACCACCATGCACTGGCTGACCAGCGGGTGGGCGCGCAGCCAGTCCTCCAGCGGCGCCGGGGCGACGTTCTTGCCGCCCGTCGTCATGATGATTTCCTTCTTGCGGCCGGTGATGGTGAGGTAGCCGTCCTCGTCGAGGGCGCCCAGGTCGCCGGTGGCGAACCAGCCGCCGTCCAGTGCGGGGACGGGCGCGCCGCGTTCGGTGTCCCAGTAGCCGCGGAACACCTGCCCGCCGCTGAGCAGCACCTCGCCGTCGTCCGCGATCCGCACGGCGGTGCCCGGCAGCGGCCAGCCGACCGTGCCGAGGCGCGGTTTGAGCGGTGGGGTGACGGTGGCGGCGGCAGTGGTCTCCGTCAGCCCGTACCCCTCGAAGATCTCGATGCCCGCGCCCGCGTAGAAGGATGCGAGCCGGCGCCCGAGCGGGGAGCCGCCGCAGATCGCGTACCGGACGTGTCCGCCGAGGGCCGCCCGGATGCGGCGGTAGACCAGCGGGTCGTACAGGGCCCGGGCGGCCCGCAGGCCCCAGCCCGGTCCGGGTCCCGTGCCGTGTTCGGCGGCCTCGACGGCCTGTCCGTACCGCTGGGCGATCCTCGCGGCGCGGTCGAACGACGAGGCACGGCCCATCTTCTCGGCGGTGGCCCGGCCGGTGTTGTAGACCTTCTCCAGTACGTACGGGATGGCCAGCAGGAACGAGGGCCGGAAGCCCGCCAGGTCGGCGAGGAGGTCCTCGGTCCGGATGGACGGGGCATGACCGAGCCGGACCCGGGCGCGCAGACAGCCGATCGCGACCATCCGCCCGAAGACGTGCGACAGCGGCAGGAAGAGGAGGGTCGAGGCCGGTTCCTTGCTGACCGATTTGAAGACGGGGTGGAGGAGTTCGATGGCGTTGTCGACCTCGGCGAAGAAGTTGCCGTGGGTCAGGACGCAGCCCTTGGGGCGTCCGGTGGTGCCCGAGGTGTAGATGAGGGTGGCGGGTGTCTCCGGTTCCAGGGTGGCCCGGCGGGCGGCGACCGCCTCGTCGGGGACGTCCCTGCCGAGCGCCTTCAGCCGGCCGAGTGCGCCGGTGTCGAACTGCCACAGGTGGGCGAGATCGCCGAGCTGCTTACGTTCCTGGCTGATCAGCCGGCCCTCGTCCGCCGTCTCCACGGCGCAGGCGACGGCGCCCGAGTCCTGGAGGATCCAGCGGGCCTGGAAGGCGGACGACGTGGGGTAGATGGGGACGGTGACGAGTCCGGCGGCCCAGCCCGCGAAGTCGAGCAGCGTCCATTCGTACGTCGTACGGGCCATGATCGCGATCCGGTCGCCGGCCCGCAGGCCCTCCGCGATCAGGCCCTTGGCGACGGCAAGCACCTCGCCGGCGAACTGTTCGGCCGTCACGTCCTGCCAGCTGCCGTCCGGCTGCTTGCGGCTGAGGACGGCGTCGCCCGGGGCCTCGCGGGCGTTGTCGAACGGGATCTCGGCGAGCGACCCGCGCCGGACGGGCGGCGCGATCGGCGGTACGGAGACCTGCCGTACCGATCCGTCCGCCGCCCTGACCTTCGTCGGCTCGACCAGGGCGGGTACGGCGGGCGTCGCGGCAGGTGCGGGGGCAGAGGCTGGCGTGGACACGAGCGGCTCCTCAACAGGGGGAACGGCGGTTCGGCCGGTCCGTCCGGCGGCCGTTTCGTCCTCGGCCGCCGAGCGGGCTTGAAGTTGTACGCGATCGCTGAAAGGGCTTGGGAATCAGGGGCGTTCCAGGATCGCGGTGACTCCCTGGCCGCCCGCGGCGCAGATCGAGATCAGCCCGCGGCCCGGGGCTTCCCGCTCGGCGAGCAGTTCGGCGAGGGTGGCGACGATCCGCGCTCCGGTCGCGGCGAACGGATGCCCGGTGGCGAGGGACGATCCGGCCACATTGAGCCTGTCCCGGTCGACCGGGGCGAGCCCCTGCTTCTCCCAGGCGGCCAGGGTGGCGAGCACCTGGGAAGCGAAGGCCTCGTGGATCTCGAAGAGGTCGAAGTCCTCGATGGTGAGCCCGGCGCGCTCCAGCATCCGCGGTACGGCGTATGCCGGAGCCATCAGCAGCCCGTCATCGCCGCCCACGTGGTCGACGGCGGCGGTCTCGTACAGCGAGAGATACGCGAGCGGCTCCAGGCCGTGCGCCTCGGCCCACTCGTCGCTCGCCAGCAGCACGGTGGCGGCGCCGTCGGTGAGCGGGGTCGAGTTGCCCGCGGTCATCGTCGCGTCGGGGTGGTCGGCGCCGAACACCGGCTCCAGGGTGGCGAGTTTCTCCACGGTGGAGCCGGGGCGGAGGTTCTGATCGCGGGCCAGGCCGAGGTGGGGGACGACCAGGTCGTGCAGGAGGCCCCGTTCGTACGCGGCGGCGAGCCGCTGGTGGCTGGTGGCGGCGAGAAGGTCCTGCTCGGCGCGGCCGATGTCCCACCGACGCGCGGTGATCGCCGCGTGTTCGCCCATCGAAAGCCCGGTGCGGGGTTCGGCGTTCCGCGGGATGTCGGGGACGAGATGCCGGGGCCGTATCCCCGTAAGTGCCTTGATCCGTCCGCCGGTCGACTTGGCCCGCCGGGCCGCCAGCAACAGTCTGCGCAGCTGGTCGTTGACGCCGAGGGGTGCGTCGCTCGTGGTGTCCGTGCCGCCCGCGATCGCGGAGTCGACCGCGCCGAGCGTGATCTTGTTGGCGGCGGCGATGACGGCCTGGAGGCCGGTGCCGCAGGCCTGCTGGATGTCGTACGCGGGGGTGCGCGGGTCGAGCGCCGAGCCGAGGACGGTCTCGCGGGCCAGGTTGAAGTCCCGGCTGTGCTTGAGGACGGCGCCTGCGACGAACTCGCCGACCTGCTGCCCCTGAAGCCCGAACCGCTCGACCAGACCGTTCAGCGCGGCGGTGAGCATCTCCTGGTTGGAGGAGTGTGCGTACGGGCCGTCGGAGCGCGCGAACGGGATGCGGCTTCCGCCGATGACCGCGACCCGGCGCGGCTGCGGGAGAGCAAGAGGGATCATCTCGACCAACTCATCTCGACCTGCTCCTGACTCTTGAGTAACCTTACTCCGCAGTAAAATCTACGACCGCGCAGGGAGTCTGGACAATGGCCGACCGCTATCTGCACTTCACCGGCACAGCACCCGGCCGATTTCTGACCCGGAAGCTCGGTCTTCCGCAGCCGGCGCGGCTGCGCCGCTGGTCGCTGGAGACGCAGTCACTGGACGGCCCGCTGCTGCACCTCACGGCCGGGGACTCCGCCGTCGCACAGGAGTTGGGTGCGGTTCTCGCCACGACCGGCCTCACGGTGGTCCGGAGCGCCGGACAGGCACCCCGCCCTGCGGGAATCGTGGTGGACGCGACGGCAGTTGCCACCGCAGCCGGGCTCGGGGACGTGCACGCCGCGCTGCATCCTGTCGTGCGTTCGCTGGCGCCGGGCGGCCGGATCGTGATCGTCGGGGTACGGCCGTCGGCGGACGACCATCATCAGGCGGCCGCCCAGCAGGCTCTCGAAGGGTTCGTGCGCTCGCTCGGCAAGGAGATCGGCAGGGGCGCCACCGTCCAGCTGCTCCGGATCGAACCGGATGCGGCCGCTTCGGCGGAATCCACCCTCCGGTTCCTGCTCTCCCCCCGGTCCGCGTACATCAGCGGCCAGGTCGTCGAACTCACCGGCGCCGCACCCGGTCCGGCCGCCGACCCGGCCGCGCCGCTCGCCGGACGCACCGCGCTGGTCACCGGTGCGGCGCGGGGCATCGGCGCCTCGGTCGCGTCGGTCCTGGCACGGGACGGAGCGCAGGTCATCTGCCTCGACGTCCCGCAGTCCCGGGACGAGTTGGCGCGTACCGCCGACCGGCTCGGTGCGTCGGCACTGCCGCTCGACATCACCGCGGACGACGCCGCCGAGCGGATCGCCGCCGCGGCCCCCGACGGCCTGGACATTCTCGTCCACAACGCGGGCATCACCCGCGACCGGCGGCTCGCCAACATGCCCGTCGACCGCTGGGCCCAGGTCGTCGAGGTCAACCTCGACAGCGTGCTGCGCACCACGGATGCGCTGCTCGAGGCGGGCACCATCAACCGGGGCGGCCGGATCGTCGCCACCGCGTCCATCGCCGGCATCGCGGGCAACAACGGTCAGACGAACTACGCGGCCAGCAAGGCGGGCATCATCGGCCTGGTCCGCTCCCTGGCCCCGCGAGCCGCCGCCGACCACGGCGTCACGGTCAATGCGGTCGCCCCCGGCTTCATCGAGACCAAGATGACCGCCGCCGTCCCCCTCTTCATCCGGGAGGCGGGCCGCCGGATGAACTCCCTCGCCCAGGGCGGCCTTCCGGTCGATGTCGCGGAGACGACCGCATGGTTCGCCCAGCCCGCTTCGGCGGCCGTGAACGGCCAGGTCGTGCGGGTCTGCGGCCAGAGCCTGCTCGGGGCGTGACGTCGATGTCGGCCACTGCCACTTCCCGGGGTCTGACGGCATCACTGGTGCGGGGCGCCGTCACGTCCCCATTCAAGCGGGCGGGCCGGCCCGGCGCCGCGCTGCCTGCCGACCGCCTGGTCGTCCGGGACGTACGGATCGCACCCGGCCCCCTCGCCGCGTACAGCAGGATCTGCGGCTTCTCCGAGTCGGGCCCGCTGCCGCTGACGTACCCCCATGTGCTGGGCTTCCCGCTCGCGATGCGGCTGATGACCGGACGGAGCTTCCCGCTTCCCGTTGTCGGGCTGGTCCACACATGGATCGAGATCACCCGGCACCGGGCGCCGCACCCCACGGAAATGCTCGAACTCAGCGTGCACGCGGATGGGTTGGCGCCCCATCGGCGGGGCACCGAGGTGACGATGGTGACCGAGGCGCGATCGGGCGGCGAGCTGGTGTGGGAGTCCCGCAGCGGCTATCTTTCCCGCCACTCGACACGCGGGGCCTCGCCCGCTCCCGAGGCCGGGCCCCCCGCCCTCCCCGCGGTCGAACTCCCCGCCGTCGCCGAGTGGCGGCTGCCCGGCGATCTGGGCCGTCGCTACGGCGCCGCTTCGGGTGACCGGAACCCGATCCACCTGTATCCGCTCACCGCCCGGCTGTTCGGCTTCCCGAGGGCCATCGCACACGGCATGTGGACGGTCGCCCGCTGTCTGGCCGAGTCCGCCGAACCGGGCAGGATCAGTTACGTCCGGGCCGACTTCAGGGCCCCCGTCCTGCTCCCGGCGACCGTGACGTACGCGGTGGACGGCGCAGGCACCGCCTTCCAGCTCCGCAGCGGCGGCCGCGTCCACCTCACCGGGTCGACGGCACGGGACGGTGTGCAGCCGCGGTCCTGACCGGCCGGCCGCTATGTGCGGGCGGCCACCTGGGCCCGCGGCGCCCACGGGCGGCCGTGCATGAGGTTCTCCAGGCCGGCCCACGAGAAGTTCATCAGCGTGGCCGCGGCTTCCTTCGCCGAGACGCCCGGGGTGTCGTTCGCCCAGCCGGCGAGCGACTCCGCGGCCCCCACGAGCGCCTGCGCCAGGCCCGACACATCGCGGTCGGGGAGCGCCGGATCGTGGTGCGCCTCGCGCGCCGCGGCGCCGATCAGACCCGTCACGAACGCAACGATCTCGTCCCGCATCACCATGACCTCGGTGACGAACGGCTCCCCGTGCGTACGTGCCTGCCGGTGCAACACCGCCCAGCCGTCCGGGTTCTCCGCGGTGTGCGCGAAGAATGCCCGTAGCCCGGCCCACAGTTGCCGGTCCGCCGGCAGCCCCGGCTCCACTCCCGACCGCACCGCTGCGACCAGCGCCTTTGCCTCGCGCTGGATACAGGAGGTGAAGAGCTCCTCCTTGGAATTCAGGTACAGATAGACCAACGGCTTGGACACGCCGGCCAGCTCCGCGATCTCGTCCATCGAGGCGGCCCGGTAGCCACGCTGCCCGAAAGTCTGCACCGCGGCGTCCATCATCTGCTGCTCGCGCACGGCACGCGGCATCCGTTTGCTCTTCACAGCACCCACGTCCGACTTCCTCCCACCCCACTGCGCCACTCCTCGGAAAGACTACGGCGCAGGCTCCTCACGCGTCGTACGGAGAAGCCTTCCCGGGCCGTCCAGTGGCCGGTTTCACCCTCCACCGAAAGTCACGTCCTCCCGCGCTCCTGCTCCCCCTGCGGTGGGGCATCGATGCCGGCCCGTTCGTACGCGTACAACAGCGAGCGCCCCCGGTCCTCGAAGGGCCGGGGGCGCTCGCCGAAGGTGTGGCCGTCACGCGGCGACCGGCACGCTCACCGGCTCCGCGTCGCGCACCTCGTCGTCGACCGGGGAGGACGAGGCCGAGTTGTACGCGTCGAGGTCGAGGATCTTCTCGCGTGCCGAGACAATCACCGGGACCAGCGCCTGGCCGGCCACGTACGTAACCACATTGTGTGTATGCACGTTGGTCAGAGTGCAGTTACGTCGTCCGCGACCAGGGGGTGGGACATGGCCAAGCCGAAGCGTGTAGGGATCTACGTCCGGATCAGCAAGGACCGCAAGGGCCAGGAGCTCGGCATCCAGCGCCAGGAGAAGGCGTGCCGGGAGCTGTGCGAGCGAATGGGGTGGGGCGTCCTCAAGCTCTACCCCGAGAACGACGTGTCGGCGTCTACCACCAGCAAGCGCCACCGCCCCCAGTACACGGAGATGCTCCGCGACGTCCGCGACGGCCTCATCGACGGCATCGCCGTCTACTCCATCGACCGGCTGACGCGCCGGATCAGCGAACTGACCAGCTTCCTGGAGGTGCAGAAGGAACACGGTTTCGCGTTCGCCACGACAGAGGGCGAGGACACGTCGACCGCCAACGGACGCATGATCCTGACGATCAAGGGCGCCGTGGCTCAGCAGGAGACCGAGCGCATGTCGGAGCGGATCAACAACTCGCTTCTGCAGCGCAGGGAGCAGGGCAAGCCGCACGCAGGCGGGAGGAGGCAGTTCGGCTTCAAGACGGATTCACACTTCCAGGAGCTGGACGAAGCCGAGGCCGAGCTCATCCGCGAGGGCTGTCGGATGCTGATGGATCGAATCCCGAAGACGCCTGGTGACGTGGCTCGCTACTGGAATTCCGAGGGAGCTACGACCCCGCAGGGTGGCGCTTGGACGATCCAGTCCGTGAAGCGCGTGTACCGGTCCGAGCGGACCGGCGGAATCGTCACCTACAAGGGTCAGGACATCGGAGACAGCATCTACGGCGCTCCACTGACTCGGGAGCAGTGGGAGAACGTCCGGGCCCTACTCGACAGCCGAGCCACACCGGCGGCGCAGGGCTCCGGCAAGCGGAAACATTTGTACTCCGGATTCCTCCGCTGCGGATACTGCGGGTCGGCCCTGCGCGTCCAGTGGGCAACCATCCAGGGGCGGACATTCCGGCGGACGTTCTGTCACTCGGGCCAGCGAGGCAAGGACGGCCGCCTTGGTTGCGGGAAGGTCAGCCGCAAGTACGTATGGATCGAGGAGCGGCTCAACGAGGTGGTCGAAGCGGCCCTCAAGGCGCGGATCCCTCAGCAGGAGGAAGTGCCGGCCGAGGACCTCACGGGCGAGATCGGCCTGTTGGAGACGCGCATCCGTGCACTTCGGACCCGTTGGAAGGAAGGGCAGATGGAGGATGAGGACTACTTCGACTCCCTGGCCCACCTCCGTGAGGAAGTCCAGACTCTGCGTACCCGCGAGGCCGCGATGGTCATCCGCCGATCCCGCGCCGAGACCGACGTACTAACAATCTGGAAGGACGACGACATCGAAAACCTTGAGCGCCGCCGAGCCATCGCGGCGACGGTGATCGACCACGTTGACGTGTTCAGCATCGGCCGCGGTCGGCGTAGGCCTCCCGAGATCACATCGATTGAGGTCACCCCGGCCGGCGCGGCTGGCGAGGGTTCTTCGGACGGTTGATCGGCTTGACACTGGAACCCGGTGGTTGAGGATCTCTGCGACCCAGTCAGGTAGAGGCTGCGTGGGGACATCAGCCATGGGCGCCTCGCTGCGATCGTCGCTGGCTGTCGCGTCCCGTGAGACGGAACGCAGAAACCCCAGCACAGGAGCGCGTGCTCCGGCACTGGGGCTTCGAACGAATGCGATGCGCGTGCAAGGAACCTTACGTAACCCTTACCTCGCCCTCACGCGGGCTTCACGCGGTACCGCGACACCGCGGCACTACGGGGCGACGCCGTCCTCCTGGTCCTGGTTCGCCGCCAGCCGGGCCTTGGCGCGGTCGATCTTGGGGGCGATCTGTGCGGACATCTCGTCGCGCTGCTTGCGCAGCAGGATGTAGCTGAGGGGTGCGGAGAGCAGCAGGGCGAGCAGGATGACCCACATGACGTTGGATCCGCCGAGCCCGGAGGGCAGCAGACCGTAGGTGACAGCCACCGCGACGACGGCGAGACAGCCGACGAAGATGCTGAGGCGCATCAGCGTGTACCGGATCGTTGCGCTCGGCTTGGCAGCGGACACGGCTGGCCTTCTCTCTACGTACGACAACCCTGCCCGACCAGTGAAGCATGCCCCGAATTCGATCACTTCGGCGGGCGGGCCCGCGAGTCACCCCAGCGGGAGCAGCATGATGATGTCGTCGCGGTCGTCCCCGTCGGCAACCCGGATCGCGCCGGGCACCCGGCCGACCTCCTTGTATCCGCACGTCGCATAGAAGCGGTCGGCCCCGGTGCCGCCCCGGCAGGTGAGGCGGATGGCCTCTATCCCGTCGGTCCCGCGGGCGGCATCCGCCGCGGCGGTCATCAGCTCGCGGCCGTAGCCCTTGCCCTGGTGACCGGGGTGGACCATCACCGTGTAGAGCCAGAGCCAGTGGGACATCAGCCGGTGGGTGTTGCGGACGAGAAAGGCCGTGGCGGCGACGGCGCCCTTCTCGTCGTAGCCGACCAGCAGCCGGGTGCGGCCCTCGGCCATCGAGACGAGGTGCTTGACCAGCTCGGGCCGGACGTCCTCGGTGGTGACGGGTGGCACAAAGCCGACGGCACCACCCGCGTTGGAGACATCGGCCCAGAGTGCGCAGATGCCGTCCCGCAGAGTGCTGTCGAACTTGGGATCCACCTCAAATGTAAGCGCCATAGCGGCAGATTAGCCATTACAGCACCGTTGCCTCAAACACCGTCCACAACGCGAGAAAGCCCCGGCCGGGGACGGCGGCCGGGGCTTTCGTACAGAGAGATCCGCGCCGGGCAGTTCGACGGCGGAGCGAACCGGCCGCGTCAGACCCGCATCGGCTGCGGCGACTCGCGGCGCTCCGCGTCCGGCCCCGGGTACTCGCGGATGATCTCGTACCGGGTGTTCCGCTCGACGGGGCGGAAGCCGGCGTCCCGGATCAGGTCCAGCAGGTCCTCGCGGCCGAGCTTGTTCGGCGTGCCGTAGTTGTCCGCGTCGTGCGTGATCTTGTACTCGACGACCGAACCGTCCATGTCGTCCGCGCCGTGCTGGAGCGCGAGCTGGGCGGTCTGCACCCCGTGCATCACCCAGAAGACCTTGACGTGCGGGACGTTGTCGAAGAGGAGACGCGAGACGGCGAACGTCTTCAACGCCTCGGCGCCGGTCGCCATCGTCGTCCGCGCCTGCAGCTTGTTGCGGACCTTGCCGTCCTTCATGTCGACGAAGTCGTGCTGGTAGCGCAGCGGGATGAAGACCTGGAAGCCGCCGGTCTCGTCCTGCAGTTCACGCAGCCGCAGCACATGGTCGACGCGGTGACGCGGCTCCTCGATGTGCCCGTACAGCATCGTCGCCGGGGTCTTCAGACCCTTCTCGTGCGCGAGGCGGTGGATGCGCGACCAGTCTTCCCAGTGGGTGTTGTGGTCCACGATGTGCTGGCGGACCTCCCAGTCGAAGATCTCCGCGCCGCCGCCCGTCAGCGACTCCAGACCGGCTTCGATCAGCTCGTCGAGGATCTCGGAGGCGGAGAGCCCGGAGATGGTCTCGAAGTGGTGGATCTCGGTGGCGGTGAACGCCTTGAGGGAGACCTGCGGAAGGGCTTCCTTCAGCGCGCTGAGGGAGCGCGGGTAGTAGCGCCACGGCAGCGTGGGGTGGAGCCCGTTGACGATGTGCAGCTCGGTGAGGTTCTCGCCCTCCATCGCCTTCGCGAGACGGACGGCCTCCTCGATGCGCATGGTGTACGCGTCCTTCTCGCCCGGCTTGCGCTGGAACGAGCAGTACGCACACGACGCGGTGCACACGTTCGTCATGTTGAGGTGCCGGTTGACGTTGAAGTGCACGACGTCGCCGTTCTTGCGCGTGCGCACCTCGTGGGCGAGGCCGCCGAGCCAGGCCAGATCGTCCGACGCGTAGAGGGCGATGCCGTCCTCACGGGTCAGCCGCTCCCCTGCGCGGACCTTCTCCTCCAGCTCGCGCTTGAGCCCGACGTCCATGCGGCTGCCTCCCAGATGTCTCTGACGTGCTGTGCGATACGTGCGCTCCCCCGGACACCCGGTGGAACCCCCGGTCACCCGGGGGCTCCACCACGTTACGCCTACGACTCCTCGGGAAGTTCCCCGACCCGGTTCTCCCACTTCGTGGAGAGCACGATCGTGGTGCGGGTGCGGGAGACGCCCTTCGTACCGCTGAGCCTGCGAATGGTCTTCTCCAGGCCGTCGACGTCACCGACGCGCACCTTGAGCATGTACGAGTCGTCGCCCGCGATGAACCAGCAGTCCTCGATCTCCGCGAGGTCCTTGAGCCGGCGTGCGACGTCCTCGTGGTCGGCGGCGTCGGAGAGCGAGATGCCGATCAGGGCGGTGACCCCGAGACCGAGCGAAGCGGCGTCGACGGTGGCGCGGTAGCCGGTGATGACACCGGCGGTTTCCAGCCGGTTGATGCGGTCGGTGACGCTGGGCCCGGAGAGCCCGACGAGCCGCCCGAGCTCGGCGTACGAGGCCCTGCCGTTCTCCCTGAGGGCCTGGATGAGCTGCCTGTCCACCGCGTCCATATGACTGAAACCTTCCATTGTTCAGCAGTACCGCGAGTTTACGTATAGAATCTAAGGCATACAGGGTCCATGCCCTGCAGATCTTTCAGATATTCAAAGAAGTTCTTTCGAATCCTCAGGAGTGAAGACACCGTGTACACGATCGAGATGGCCTACGCCCGGATGCGCGAGCTGCAGGACCTGGCCAACCGCTCGCGTGCCCACCAGCCCGCCGCCGCGCGAGAGGTCGACAAGACCCGCATCCAGCGCGCCCCGAAGAAGCGCTGACCCCCGGCCCCACCGGCCCGGCCTCAGTCACGGGAGCCACCGAGCTCCCCCTCCCACCGGCGGTACAGCCGATGCGGCACCCCTGCCGCGTCGAGCACCCGCCCCGCGACGAAGTCCACCAGGTCCTGGATGTGCGTCGCGCCCGCATAGAACGCCGGAGAGGCGGGCAGCACCACGGCGCCCGCCTCGTCCAGGGCCACCAGATGCTTGAGTGTCTGACCGTTCAGCGGAGTCTCGCGCACCGCGACGACCAGCTTCCGCCGCTCCTTGAGCGTCACGCTCGCGGCCCGCTGCAGCAGATCCTTCGAAAGCCCGAGCGCCACTCCGGCCACACAGGCCGTCGAGGCCGGCACGATCAGCATCCCCTTCGCCGGGTACGAGCCCGAGGACGGCCCGGCCGCGAGATCACCGGCCGCCCAGTGCCGCACCCGGTCGACCTCCACATCGAAGGTGTGCGGCTTCCCGTCCGCCCCGCGCGCCAGCCAGCTCCGCAGGTCCTCCTGCCAGTGCGCGTCACGGAAGGCGATCCCGGTCTCGTCCAGCAGCGTCAGCCGCGAGGCCCGGCTCACCACCAGATCGACGCTCTCCCCCGCGGCCAGCAGACCACGCAGCACGGCAGCGGCGAATGGTGTGCCCGAAGCACCGGAAACCCCGACAATCCAAGGCTGCCGCTGCTGCTGACTCACTGAAGTCCCGGATTCCACACACCCGAGCCTATCCGGCGCACGGCCTGCGGAACCGAGCGAGGGGTTTCGGGCGTTCCGACAGATGAAGGACAGGCCAGGGACAGGGCCGCGGACGGCTGTGAACGGACAGGGGGGCGGCCATGACCGGTACCCGTACAGGCACCTCCGCGCGGGCGTTGACGGCCGGCGCGCTGATGCTGGGCTGGATCGCACTGCTGTGGGTGCTCGAATCCATCGACAAGGCGACCGGCCAGGCGCTCGACACCTACGGCATCACCCCGCGCGAGCCGGGCGAGCTCCTCGACATCGTGCCCGCCGCGTTCCTGCACAGCGGGTGGGAGCATGTCGCCTCCAACACCCTCCCGCTGCTGATCCTCGGCTTCATCGCCGCCCTCGGCGGGATACGCCGCTTCGCCGCCGTCGTCCTCACCGTGATCATTGCCAGCGGCCTCGGCGTCTGGCTGACCGCGCCGCCGCACACGGTCACGCTCGGCGCGTCCGGCGTCGTCTTCGGCCTCTTCGGCTACCTGCTGGTCCGCGGCTTCGTCGACCGCAGACCGCTCGACATAGTGGTGGGCGTCGTGATCGCCGTGGTCTACGGCTCACTGCTGTGGGGCGTCCTGCCGACCGACTCCGGGATCAGCTGGCAGGGCCATCTGTTCGGGCTGATCGGAGGGGTGGGCGCGGCGTTCGCGTTCCGCCGCCCGCGCCGCGCCACCCGCCCCGTGCCCCCTGCTTCTACGGTGTGAGGCCGCGCACCAGCAGATCCAGCAGGGCGCATGCGAACAGCGCGATCCCGATGAACCCGTTGACGGAGAAGAACGCCCGGTTCAGCCGGGACAGGTCGTGCGGCCGCACCACGCGGTGCTCGTACACGAACGCCACGGCGACGATCACCATGCCGATCCAGTAGAAGAGCTCCACACCGGTCGCGAGCCCGAACCAGACCAGCAGGCCGGTCGTCACCGCGTGGCAGACCCGGGCACCCCAGAGCGCCGCAGGGATGCCGAAGCGGGCCGGGACCGAGAGCACGCCGTGCGCGCGGTCCGCCTGGACGTCCTGGCAGCCGAAGATCAGGTCGAAGCCACCGATCCAGACACCGACCGCGAGGCCGAGGATCACCGCGTCCCACGACCAGCTGCCGGTGACCGCGAGCCAGGCGCCGATGGGCCCCATGGCCTGCGCGATACCGAGGATGGCGTGCGGGTAGTGGGTGAACCGCTTGCCGTACGGGTAGACGACCATCGGTACGACGGCGATCGGCGCGAGCGCCAGACAGAGCGGGTTCAGCAGGGCGGCGGCCCCGAGGAAGACGACGACGGCGACGAGCGCACCCGTCCACGCCGACCTCACGGTGACGGCACCGGTGACCAGCTCACGGTTGGCGGTACGTGGGTTCCGGGCGTCGATCTCGCGGTCGATGATCCGGTTCGCGGCCATCGCGAACGTGCGCAGCCCGACCATCGCGACGGTGATGAGCAGCAGCCGCCCCCAGTGGATGTTCTCGTCGAGCTGGAACATCGCGCTCAGCGCGGCGATGTAGGCGAAGGGCAGCGCGAAGACCGAGTGCTCGATCATCACGAGCCGCAAGAACGCCTTGACCCTGCCGGTCGGTTGCGCGGGCCCGGGGCCCAGCGCCGCTTCGGCCGCACTCACAGCCCGTACTCCTTCCACCGGCGGTCGACCTTCGCCGCCGTCTCCGGGTCGGACTCGACCATGTTCGGCCAGCCCCCGTCCCGGGTGTAGCCCTCCTCGGGCCACTTCTTCGTCGCGTCGATGCCCGCCTTGCCACCCCAGAACTGCTGGTAGGAGGCGTGGTCGAGATGGTCGACCGGGCCTTCGGTGACGGTGAGGTCCCGGGCGTAGTCGGTATTGCCCAGCGCCCGCCAGGAGACCTCGTGCAGATCGTGGACGTCGCAGTCGGAGTCCACGACGACGATCAGCTTGGTCAGCGACATCATGTGCGCGCCCCAGATGGCACTCATCACCTTCTGGGCGTGCTTCGGGTACTTCTTGTCGATCGAGACGATCGCACAGTTGTGGAAGCCGCCGGACTCGGGCAGGTGGTAGTCCACGATGTCCGGCACGATGATCTTCAGGAGCGGCAGGAAGAACCGCTCGGTGGCCCGCCCCAGCGGGCCGTCCTCGGTCGGCGGCCGGCCCACCACGATCGACTGGAGCAGCGGACGCTTCCGCATGGTCACGCAGTCGATGGTGAGCGCGGGGAAGGGCTCCTGCGGCGTGTAGAACCCGGTGTGGTCGCCGAACGGCCCCTCGGGAAGCATCTTCCCGGGTTCCAGCCACCCCTCGACGACGACCTCCGCGTGCGCCGGGACCTGCAGCGGCACTGTCTTGCAGTCGACCATCTCGATCCGCTTGCCCTGGATGAATCCGGCGAAGAGGTACTCGTCGATGTCCCCGGGCAGCGGGGCCGTGGAGGCGTACGTCACCGCGGGCGGCGCCCCGAACGCGATCGCGACGGGCAGCCGCTCGCCGCGCTTGGCGGCGACCTGGTAGTGGTTGCGGCTGTCCTTGTGGATCTGCCAGTGCATCCCGATGGTGCGCCGGTCGTGGCGCTGGAGCCGGTAGAGCCCCAGGTTCCGTACGCCGGTCTCCGGGTGCTTGGTGTGGGTGAGCCCCAGGTTGAAGAAGGAGCCGCCGTCCTCGGGCCAGGTGAAGAGTGCAGGCAGCTGATCCAGGTCCACGTCGTCGCCGGTGAGGACGACCTCCTGCACGGGGGCGTTGTCCGACTTCACCTTCTTCGGCGGTACGTGCACCATCGAGCCGAGCTTCCCGAACGCCTCGCGCACCCCGACGAAGCCGTGCGGCAGCTCCGGCTTGAGGAGGCCGCCGATCTTGTCGCTGATGTCGGCGTACGACTTCAGCCCGAGCGCCTTCAGCAGCCGTCGGTCGGTCCCGAAGACATTCATGGCCAGGGGCATGGACGCGCCCTTGACGTTCTCGAAGAGCAGCGCGGGCCCGCCCGCCTTGTTCACCCGGTCGACGATCTCGCCGACCTCCAGATAGGGGTCGACCTCGGCCTTGATGCGCTTGAGCTCGCCCTCGCGCTCCAGCGCCCGGAGGAGGGAACGAAGATCGTCGTAAGCCATGCGGACAAGTATCGGCCACGGGCTACCCTGGCCCCGTCACCGGGGCGGGACAGCGCCCCGCCATCTCTTCGCGGGGGGACCCTTCACCATGTTCCGGGCCTTGATCTATCTCCTGCCTCTGGCACTGACGATCTACGCGTTCATCGACTGCCTGAACACCCCGGAGGACGAGGCCAAGCATCTGCCGAAGATCGCCTGGGTCTTCATCATTCTGCTGTTCTGGATCGTGGGCCCGCTCGTGTGGCTCGGCGCGGGCAAGATGCGCCACGCGCCCGCCGGGGGCCGTACGCCGTCGGAATGGCACCGCAACCACCGCCATGAGTGGGTGGCGCCGGACGACAATCCGGAATTCCTGAAGGCTCTGAAGGAGGAGAACAAGAAGGACGAGTCGCTCCTCAAGGACTGGGAGGCGGATCTGCGCCGCCGCGAGGAGGAGCTCAAGCGCCGCGAGAGCGGGGCCGGGCCGGAGGGGTCCGCTCCGCCCGCCTCGTAACCGCACGCGGGTTCACGGATACAGCAGCTGTCGGTTCGCGTTCCAGGGCCGGGCCCCGCTCGGAAATCGGGCCCGTCCGGCGGCCGAGGACGAAGAGCGACCGGGGACGGCATGTTGCCCCGCTGTTCCGTGACCGGGAGAGTGAACGGCATGAAGGGCAGGGGCGACGCCGAGGGCACCGGCCGTGACGTCGACAGGGAGCGCCTCGCGACCGCCGTCGCGGAGGCCCGCGCCGGACTGGCCGAGGGCGGCATTCCGATCGGCGCCGCGCTGTACGGGGCGGACGGCTCGCTCCTCGGCCGCGGTCACAACCGCCGCGTCCAGGACGGCGATCCGTCCATGCACGCGGAGACCGCGGCCTTCCGTGCCGCCGGGCGGCAGCGCTCGTACCGTGGCACGACGATGGTGACCACTCTTTCGCCGTGCTGGTACTGCAGCGGCCTGGTCCGCCAGTTCGGGATCTCCAGGGTGGTCATCGGCGAGGCGGCCACCTTCCACGGCGGGCACGACTGGCTGGCCCGGCACGGCGTCGAGGTCGTGCTCCTCGACGACGCCGAGTGCACCGCCATGATGCGCGCCTTCATCCAGGACCACCCGGATGTATGGAACGAGGACATCGGCGATGAGTGAGCCCACGATTCCCACCATCGATCTGCGGCCGTGGCTCTCCGGCGACGCCCAGGTCCGCCGCGAGACCGCCGCGACTGTCGACGCGGCGCTACGGGCGGCGGGCTTCCTGCTGGTCACCGGGCACGGCGTGGACCCCGCTCCGCGGACCGCGATCCGCGACGCCGCACGCGGGTTCTTCCGGCTGCCCGCCGCGGTGAAGGAGCCGTACGCCGTCAAGGTCGGCGGCCGCGGCTGGCTCGGCCCCGGCGCAGAGGCCAACGGCTGTGCGGAGGGTACGCAGACGCCCCCGGACCTCAAGGAGTCGCTCTCCTTCGCCGCCGAGGACCCCACCGGCGACCCGGCGATCGACGCCGAGTGGTTCCTGCCCAACACCTGGCCCCGTGAGGCGCCCGGACTGAGGGCCCCGGTGACGGAGTACCTCGCGCAGATGCGGACGCTCTCGGACCGGCTGCTGGAGCTGCTCGGTGCGGCGCTCGGTGAGCCCGAGGACTTCTTCACCCGGCACACCACGCATCCCACCTGGGGTTTCAACATCAACTGGTATCCGGGCACGGAGGTGGTCGGGGAGCCGGAGCCGGGTCAGTTCCGGATCGGCCCGCACACCGACTTCGGTACCGTCACGGTCCTCGACCGGCAGGCCGGCAAGGGCGGGCTGCAGATCTTCACGGACGACGGCGGCTGGGAGGACGCCCCGTACGACCCCGAGGCCTTCACCATAAACATCGGGGACCTGATGGCACGCTGGACGGGCGACCGCTGGCGCTCGGGCCGGCACCGGGTGCTGCCGCCGCCCTCCGACGCCCCCGCCGAGGAGCTGATGTCGCTCGTCTATTTCTATGAGTGCGACCCGCGCACCACGGTCGAGTCGGTGCCCGCGCCGACCGGCCGGGTCACCCACGAGCCGGTGGACTCCCACACGTATCTGCGCGCGAAACTGGACGCGATCTCCGTCGGCTGACGAGAGTCCGCGGCCGGCCGACGGCACCCCCCGTATCGTTCGAAAATCTTCACTCCCCTCCAACACGCCATCGATATCCTGATGTTGACGGTGTGACAGTTCAGAAGTGGTGTCGGCGCTGGGGGTGCTGTGGACAGAGAGCTGTACGGGCGCGAGGCGATCTTCGGCAACGACGGACTTGCGGCGCGTCTGACAGGTCTCACCCCTACCGGCTCCGCCAGGGCCGCCTACGAGCACCGCGACGATCCGCCCGTCGTCGTGCTGACCGGTGGGCGCGGCATGGGCAAGACCGCGGTACTCAAGCAGCTGCGCCATGTGTACCGGGAGATCACCCCGGTCGCCCTGGTCGACTGCGAGGCGGTCGTCCCGCCCGAGGACCCCGGCCCCGGCTGGACCCCGGTCACCGGCGCACTGCCGGAGCTCGCAGCGCAGTTGACGGTGCGGGTGCATGGAGCGCGGCCGGTGCAGTTCCCGCGGCTGAGTCTCGGGCTGGTGGCGGTCGCCTCGATCTCCTGGAGCCGGGAGGACGACACCCGGGCACAGCGGGATCTCCAGTCGCTCGGTCCGGTGCTGGCCACGGTCGACACCAAGGGGGGCGCGGCGACCGGCTGGGTCGCGAAGGTGCTGACGAAGCTGGCGGCGAGCGCGTTCGACTCGATGGTTCCGCTGGCGGGGCTGGTCGCGGAGGCGACCGTGGAGACGGTGCTGGAGGAGACGTTCAGCCGGTTCCAGCGACGGTCGGCGGACTGGTACGGGAGCTATCCGCAGGCGGGCGGCAACGGCCGGATCGGGCTGCGACAGCTGGCCGTCGACTTCGAGCGCGGCGGTGATCTGCGCCGCCGGGCCGAGGACCATCTGGTGCTGGCGCTGGTCGAGGACCTGGTCCGGGCCTACCGGGGTATGGCGCGCGGCGCCCGCCGGGGCCGTCCGGTGCTGCTGCTCGACAATGCGCACACGGCGCTGGGGCGGCAGCTGGTCGAGCCGCTGCTGCGGCAGCGCGGCGCCGGGGGTCGCGATCAGATCGCCGTGTTCGCCTCGTCGCGCGCCCGTGACCACGAGGGGCTGAGCCATGCGGTGCGGCACCGGCTGCCCGAGGTGGCGCACGCTTCGCACTGGGCCAGGTCCACGGAGGTGACGTCCGGGATCCTCGCGGTGGACCTCACCCCGCTGAGCGCCACGCAGGTGCAGGCGGCGTTCGACCGGTTCGATCCGGCGGGCCGCACCCCGGCCGGACTGGCCCGCGGTGTGCACCGGCTGACGGGCGGGCGCCCGCTCGGGGTGGCGCTGTTCGCGCAGGCGGCGGGCGAGGCGGGGGAACCGGCGGCACTGGTGCCCGGGGCGCTGTTCGACCGCACGGTGGAACTGCGGGAGGACCGGCCACCGGTGCGGGTGGCGGACGAGCTGCTGAAGCAGCTGCTGCCGGGGCAGCGTCCGGACGTCCTGAGTGTGCTGGCCGCCGCGCACGGCGAGGAGTCCGCCCGGCTGCTGGCGAGGACGCGGCTGCGCGGGGTCTCGATGGACGGCGATGTGGCGCTGCTCGTACGGGATGTGCTGCGGGCGCAGGACTGGCAGGTCGGCCCCGACTACTTCGTCGCCGATCCGCTGCTGCGGTCGCTGCTGCTGCACCGGCTGCGGTTCCAGGACGGTGACCATCCGCATTACGCGATGTGGCGTGCGGTGCACGAGTCGCTCCGCGCGGCCTATGTGCCCGGGGGCAGCTTCCCGAGCGTCCCGCACCGCCTGCACCAGGAGCTGGTGCTGGGCGGGGCCGGGGCGTGTGTGACCCATCTACGGGTGCAGTTCGCGCTCACCGACGTGATGCGCTGGCTGGGCGCACTGCGGTTCATCGCCGCGGCGCCGTATCCGCGCGCGCCCGGCAGCTCCGGCCCCGATCCGCGGCGGGCGATCGCCCTGGGGCAGGAACCGGCCGATGTGTCGCCGGACGAGGAGACGGGGCTCGCCGGGCTCGACGAGCGGGCGACGGAACTCCAGCTGCAGCTGCGCCGGCTGCTGCACGCCGTCTGGCTGCTCTCCGATCCGTTGGCGCTGCCGGACGACGAGGTGACCGAGAAGATGGCGTTCGAGCTGCGGCAGCTGTCCGGCAGGCATCCGACGGGCAACAGTGTGCTCTGGGACGCGGCGACGCACTGGCCGCAGGACATCAGGGCGTGGCGGCCGCTCTCCATGCCACCGGGGCCGCCGGTCCACCCGCCGGCCGGCGCGCACGGACCAGGACGGACACAGGGGGACAGTGGCTCGTATGCGTAATCCGCTGCGTTATCGCGTCTGGTACACGGCCCGGCAGAAGCTCGTCACGACGATCGTGGTGGGGGCGCTCGTGATCACCTCGGGGTGGTACGGCATCAGCCGGCTCACCGCCCCGGAGAACCGGCGGTGCGTGCCGGGCGTCGAGCGTCCGCAGGGCAGTGACGAGTGCATCGGTGTCTCCGGCTCCGGCTACGGCTTCGGGATGCCGAAGCTGACCGATGTCGCCGCGGCGATCGGGCGGGAGAACGCCGGACTGAAGCCGGGCCGGTACGTGTCGGTCGCGCTGCTGCTGCCCCTGACCTCGACCGACGGATCGATGGGCACGAAGATGCGGCGGGAGCTGCAAGGTGCGTTCGCCGAGCAGTACCGGGCCAACCATCTGTCGAACGACCAGGTGCCGAAGATCCGTCTGCTGCTCGCCAACACCGGGAAGAACAACCTGCTCTGGCGTCCCACGGTGGACCGTCTCAAGACGATGACGGGTGCCCCGGACCGGCTGCGGGCCGTGTCGGGGGTCGCCACCAGCAGTACGCAGGTGAAGTCGGCGGTCAAGGAGCTGACCTCCGCGCGCATCGCGGTCGTCGGTTCGACGATCACCGCTGACGACATAGCCAACGGCCCGAAGGGCGACCCGTTCCCGGGGCTGGCCCGGGTCTCCCCGACCAACCGGGACGAGGCGCGCGCCCTCGCCCAGTTCGGCAAGGTGCGGGCCGACAGGGCGCTGCTGGTCCAGGACACCCGTACCGGGGACCACTACACGGACACGCTGAAGGCGGCGTTCGCCTCGCTGGTGAAGGGCACCCGGTACGAGCCGCAGCTCTTCACCTCGCCGAAGGACCCGACCGACGAGGGCACCACGGCCAACACGTTCCAGCAGATCACGCATCTGATCTGCGACTCGGGCGCGGAGACGGTGTTCTTCGCCGGGCGCCACACGCAACTGCGGCAGTTCATCAACGCGCTCGGGGCCCGCGGCTGTCAGGACCGGGCGTTCACCGTACTCACCGGCGACGAGGGCTCGTATCTCGGCGGCGACAAGAAGCTCGACCGGAACACGCTGCGCCGGAAGGTGACGGTCCGCTACGCCTCGCTCGCGCACCCGGACGCCTGGGCGGCGGAAAAGGGCGGGGCGAAGGAGAGGACGGGTGGCTCCCCCGCGGACTACCAGGAGTTCCTGGATCTGCTGGAGGTGGTAGGGAAGAAGCCGGTGGGTCCGATCGGCCCGACCGGTCACCAGGATCTGACCGACGGCCAGGTGATCATCGCGTACGACGCAATGGCGACGGCCGTGCACGGCATCCGGCAGGCGACCACGGGCGGCAAGCACCTTCCGGAGCCCGCTGACGTGGGCGAGCAGTGGCCACGGGTGAAGGCGTCGTTGCGGGTGTCGGGGGCCAGCGGCTGGATCTGCCTGGACAACCACGGCAACCCGTACAACAAGGCGGTGCCGGTGGTGGAGCTGGCGCGGGAGGACGCCTCGCAGCGGTTCGTGGCGATCGCCTGGCCGGAGGGGAAGCCCCCGGCGCGGAACTGCCTGCCCCCGTCGTCCGCACCCTGACCGCCCACCGCCGCCCGGACCGTCAGTCCCTGCCCCGGCCGCCGTCCGCCGCGTATCCGTCCCGCAGCTCCTGCCATCGCGTGAGCGTCCAGGCGGACCAGTCGGCAGGACGCCCGTCCAGCGCCTCCACCAGGTACTCGAAGTGGTTGTGCCAGCCCGCCAGGCAGTCCAGTCGCAGCGCGTCGTCGCCGCGGAACTCATTGGTGAAGCGCAGCACCACATGGTCGCCGCGTGGCGGCTCCAGGTGGAAGCGGATCCGGCCGTGCACCCCTTCGAGGGTGTATTCGGCGACCCGCTCGATGTCCCAGGCGGTGACGGTGCCGGAGGCGACCGTGGCGTTCCCGTCCCGGTCCGTGTTGAGCCAGCGCAGCGTGATCGCACCGCCGATGCGCGGTTCGAACGGTTCGGCGGCGGCGAGCCAGTCCCGCAGCCCGTCGGAACTGGCAACGGCTGCCCACACCCGTGACACGGAGTGGGGCAGCCGGAGCGTGAACCGCAGGATGTGGCGGTCGCCGTCGGTCTCTGCGGCACCACGTTCGACCACTGTGTGCGTGTCGCTCATGATTCCAGCGTGGCCCGACGGGGCGGGTTCCGCACCCGTACGGATGAGGGCGGGAGGCTCAGACGCCGGCGTAGGAGTGCTTGCCGGTGACGAAGATGTTCACGCCGTAGTAGTTGAAGAGCCAGCAGCCGAAGGCGATCAGCGCCAGGTAGGCGGCCTTGCGGCCCTTCCAGCCTGCGGTGGCGCGGGCGTGCAGGTAGCAGGCGTACGCGACCCAGGTGATGAAGGACCAGACCTCCTTGGGGTCCCAGCCCCAGTAGCGGCCCCAGGCGTCGCCCGCCCAGATCGCACCGGCGATGATCGTGAACGTCCACAGCGGGAAGACGGCGGCGTTGACACGGTACGAGAACTTGTCGAGGGTCGCCGCGGCGGGCAGCCGGGACAGCACGGACTGGGCGAACGAGCCGGGCTCGACGCCGTTCGCGAGCTTGCTCTCGTAGCTGTCGCGGAACAGATACAGCAGTGTGCCGACCGCACCGATGTAGAAGACGGCACCGCAGATGATGGCGGTGGAGACGTGGATCCACAGCCAGTACGAGTGCAGTGCGGGCACCAGCTGGTCGCTGGAGGTGTAGAGCACGGTGGTCGCGATGCCGAGGTCCAGCAGGACGGTCGTGACCAGCAGCAGGCCCATCCAGCGGACGTTCTTCTTCAGCGCGAGGAGGATCAGGTACGCGGCGACGGCCACCGTGGAGAAGGTGATCGAGAACTCGTACATGTTGCCCCAGGGGGCACGCTGCACGGACAGCGCGCGGGCGACGACCCCGGCGGCCTGGACAAGGAAGGCGAGCACGGTCATGGAGACCGCGATCCGCCCCCACAGATCGCCCTTGAACGTGCCGCCGGCGGCGCCGGGCCCGTCCGGGACGTCACGCGAACCGGCGGCGGAACGCGTAATGATCTTCGGACGGTCCAGTACGGCGGTGGCGCCGCCCTTCTGCGCGACCTGGACCTGGATCTTCGCCGAGGAGGCGTCGGCGGCCCCGGTCAGCGCGGCGGCGGTGCGGCCGACCTTGCTGCGGCTGCCGAACACCCACTCCGCGATGTGCGCGAAGAAGGCGATGGTGTAGACGGCCATCGACGAATAGATCAGCACATTGCTGGTGTGCGCCAGATTCTCGTTGGTTGCGGCGGCGAGATTCACTTCTCAGCCCCTTCGGCAGGTTCTTCGGAAAGTGCTTCGGCGGATGCGTCGTCGGGCGCGGTGGGCGCCATGTCATGGAGTGTGACCGCGAGATCGGCCAGTTCCTCGGGAAGCTTCGCGGACTCGCTGCGGCCCAGGCCCGCCATCTCGACGACGGTGACGCCGTCCGCTCCGCGTACGGCCCGGACCCAGACCCGGCGCCGCTGGATGAACAGCGACCCGGCCAGACCGGCGATGGCCCCGATGGCTCCGGTGAGCGCCCAGCCGCTGGCGGGCTGTTGCGAGATCTGGAAGCTGGCCCACTGCTCGATGCCCTCGAAGGTGATCGATCCGGCGCCGTCCGGCAGCTTCATCGTCTCGCCGGGCAGCAGCCGCTGCTTCAGCTTGTCGCCCTTGCTGTCCTTGAACGCCTCCATCTTCGAGGTGTTCAGCTGGTACACGTTCTGCGGCAGACCGGAGTCGACACCGAGGCTGCCGTGGTACCCGTTGAGGGCCAGTACCGGGAAGTCCGCGGCCGGGAACTGGGAGAACATCGTCCCCTTGCCGTTGCCCGCGAACGTCGGCACGAAGAACGCCTGGAAGCCCAGCTGGTCCTTCTTGCCGTTCTTGTCGCGGTAACCGTCCATCACCTTGATCGCACCGGTCGAGGTGACATTGCTGTCGATCGGCAGCAGCGGAACGGCGGCCTTGTAGACCTCCTTGCCCTTGCCGTCCTTGACGGAGACGACCGGGGCGTAGCCGTGCCCGATCAGATAGACCTTGGAGCCGTCGACCACCAGCGGCTCGTTGACCTTGATGACGGCCTTCTTCGGCTTGCCGTACGCGCCCTCGGAGTACGTGACGTGGGCCTCGTACTTGCGTGGGGTGCCGACCTGCGGACCGTTGCGCTCGTACGTGCCGACGAACTTGTCGAGGGTGAAGCTGAACGGGGCGAGCGAGTCCGTGTCGTAGAGCGATCCGGACTTGAAGTCGTCGTACTGGGTCAGCGTGTTGGAGAAACCGTCGCCCTGGACGATCAGCTTGCCGCCCTCGGACTTGAAGAGCTGCCCGGTGGCGAAGGCGACCAGCATGACGATCAGCGCGACATGGAACATCAGGTTCCCGGCCTCGCGCAGATAGCCCTTCTCGGCGGCGACCGCATCGCCGTCCGCGTGCGCCCGGAAGCGCCGCTTGCGCATCATCGCGAGCGCGGCCTCGCGGACCTGCTCCGGCTCGGCGTCGGTGCGCCACGTCGTGTACGCGGGCAGCCGGGTCAGCCTCTTGGGGGCGCCCGGCGGGCGGCTGCGCAGCTGGCCGACGAACTGGCCGGTGCGCGGCACGATGCAGCCGATGAGGGAGACGAACAGCAGGATGTAGATCGCGGAGAACCACACCGAGCTGTAGACGTCGAAGAACTGGAGCTTCTCGTAGATCGGCGTGACGGTGGTGTGGGCTTCCTTGAAGGTCTGCACCTTCAGCTCGTCCACGCTGTTCTGCGGGATCAGCGAGCCGGGGATGGCCCCGAGCGAGAGCAGGAAGAGCAGGATCAGCGCGACCCGCATCGAGGTGAGCTGGCGCCAGAACCAGCGCGCCCAGCCGATGACGCCCATGGCGGGCAGTGCGGCCAGGGCTTCTTCGCGCGGTGCCGTGGAGAGCTGCGAGCCGGCCGCGCCGAGCTCGGCCGCGTTCTCCCGCTCCTGTCGGCTCTCGCGCTCGCGCTCGTTCGCGCGCTCTTCGGCCGCGTCGGTCTTGGTGTTGCTCATGGAACTCAGATCCCCACCGTGAAGCCGTTGGACCAGCCCTGCAGTTCCTGCATCATGCTGCTCCACACACCGGTCAGCAGGAGCAGTCCGGTCACGATCATCATCGCGCCGCCGATCCGCATGACCCATACGTAGTGGCGCTTGACCCATCCGAAGGCACCGAGCGCCTTGCGGAAGGCGACTGCGGCCAGCACGAACGGCAGGCCGAGTCCGAGACAGTACGCCAGGGTCAGTACGGCCCCGCGCCCGGCGGTCCCCTGCTCGAGGGCGAGCGTCTGCACAGAAGTGAGCGTCGGGCCGAGGCACGGCGTCCAGCCGACCCCGAACAGCACCCCGAGCAGCGGCGCTCCGGCGAGGCCGGACACCGGCCGCTTGTGGATGCGGAATTCACGCTGGGTCATCCAGGGCATGAGCCCCATGAAGAAGACGCCCATCAGGATCATCAGGACGCCGAGAATCTTGGAGATGACCTCGCTGTGATCCTGCAGCCGCTGCCCGAAATAGCCGAAGAGCGCGCCACCGGAGACGAACACGGCGGAGAAGCCGAGTACGAAGAGCGAGGCGCCGACGACCATGCGCCCCCGTCTGGCCTGGGCCAGATCGGTCCCGCTGACCCCGGTGACGTACGAGAGGTAGCCGGGCACCAGCGGCAGCACGCACGGCGAGAAGAACGAGACCAGTCCGCCGAGTACGGCGATGGGCAGGGCCACCAGAAGGGCCCCGTTGAACACGGTCGTGTTCATGCCCGTGGTCGCGGCGAGCGTGAGCACGTGATCACTTCTCCGCGATCAGCGGGTCGATCATCTTGTGGAGCTTGACGTCGTCGAGGGCGACGAGGGTGCGGGCCGCGATCTTCCCGTCCCGGTCGATGACCACGGTCGACGGAATGGCCTGCGGGTTCAGCGTGCCCTTGGGGAAGCGCAGGATGAGCTTGCCGATCGGGTCGAAGAAGCTCGGGTAGGTGATGCTGTTGTCCTTCTCGAAGTTCACCGCCGGGCCCTTCTCGGCGTCCCGGGTGTTGATCCCGATGAACTGGACACCCTGGCTCGCGGTCTCCTTCGACACCTTCGCGAAGTGCTTGGCCTCCAGCCGGCAGGGGCCGCACCACGAGCCCCATACGTTCAGTACGACGACCTTGCCCTTGTAGTCGGCGACGTCGAGGGGCTTGCCGTCCAGCGTCGCTCCGTCGAGCTTCGGCGCGTCCTGGCGGTCCGCCTTGGCCACGGTGGAGATCCCGCCACTGCCGGTGACGAAGTGGGAGTTGCCGCCACCGCCGGCCTTGTTGCCGTCACCACCGCAGGCGGTCAGGGTCAGCGCCAGTGCGGCGGCCGCTGCGGGGGCGGCGAGCAGGGTGAAGCGGCGTCGGGGTGCGCGGCCAAAGCTCATGTGAAAAGTTTCGCATGGCGGTTTCGGGGATCTTGCGCACCCCCCTCGGTGCCCGTAAAGACCGTTGTCAGGCCTGTTTAAAGAAGGTGTTCCAGCCACCGCCGGGCGACTCGCCGACCTCGAGGGTACGGAGCTTCGCAAGCACGGCCGGGTCCTGGACATCGAGCCAGTCGACGAACTGCCGGAACGAGACGAGCCGCACATCCGGCTTCCCCGCGATCCTTTTGATGGTCTCCTCGACCGCATCCATATAGATGCCGCCGTTCCACACCTCGAAGTGGTTGCCGATGTAGAAGGGCGCACGATTCGTCTTGTACGCCCGCTCGAAACCGGCGAGGTACGACTGTATGGCCTGCTCACGCCAGGCCGGAAAGCGCGACGGTATTCCCTGGGTGGAGTTCTTCGACTGGTTGGCAAGGATGTTGTAGTCCATCGACAGCACTTCGAACGAGTGCCCGGGGAACGGTATGCCCTGGAGCGGAAGATCCCACAGCCCCTGGCGCTTCTCCGGCCAGATCTGGGTGCCGCCGGGCGAACTCGCGTCGTAGCGCCACCCTAGTTTGCGCGCAGTGGGCAGCAGATTGTCCTGGCCGAGCAGACAGGGCGTGCGGGCGCCTATGAGTTCCTTGCGGTAGTCGAAAGGCAGCGGGTCGAGATCGGTCCAACCAGTATTGGTGCGCCATTCGGTGACGAAGGAGACCGCCTGATCGACTTCGTTCTCCCACTGGCCGGGCGTCCAGTGGGCGACCGATCCGGAGCCGGCGCAGAAATGCCCGTTGAAGTGCGTGCCTATCTCATGACCGTCGAGCCAGGCCCGGCGCACCTGGTCCAGCGTCGCCTTGATGTGGTCATCGGTGAGATACCCGATGTCGGAGGCGCCGATGGCGTTGTTCGGCGGTCGATACAGGGATCTCTTCGACTCGGGCAGCAGATAGAGCCCGGAGAGGAAGAAGGTCATCGACGCGTCGTGGTCCTTGGCGAGTTCGAGAAAACGCGCGAAGAGCCCGGTGCCGACCTCGCCCGCCCCGTCCCAGGAAAAGATCACGAACTGCGGCGGGGTCTGCCCGGGTTCCAGCGGGACCGGCGCGGAAGGCTGGTTCGGCTGCGCTCCGGTGTCAGCGGTGGAACCGTCGCCGATCTCCCGCACGTCGTCGTCCCCGGCACCGCTTCCCTCGGCCTTGCCGCCCGCCCGCTCCCCGGGGCTCGACCCGCCCCTCACGGCGGAGTCCGGGGAACCGCAGCCCGCCATCCCGATGGCAGCCGCTGCTCCCAGTCCGGCTGTGAGCAGACTCCTTCGGCTGATATCGCGCATGGCGTCCCCATCTGCGGTCGTTTTGGCCCAACTCCATACAAACTGGCAAAGGCTTAGATGGGTGAAACAGCACGGCGGTTCCGCCGATCGGCGCATGACTCCTGGCGCGACCCGACCCGAAGCCGGCCGGACGCGGCGCGGGCCCCGGCCGAAGGATCGGCGGGGCCCGCAGAGTTGGCAGAGAGAAGGATCTAGGCGCCGAACGCCTTGGACTTCCCCTTCACCGGCTTGGCACCTGCCAGCAGATGCGCAGGCACCAGATCGCGGGCCGGCTCGGTGTAGCCGACGGAGACGATCTTGTCGCCCTGGTACGTGAAGGTGGTCAGCGAGGCGAGCGTGCACTGCCGCTTGCGCGGGTCGTGCCAGAGCCGCCGCCGCTCGACGAAGCTCCGGACGATCCAGATCGGCAGCTGATGGCTGACGCAGACCGCCTCGTGCCCGCGGGCCGCGTCGCGCGCGGCGTCGAGGGCGCCCATCATCCGTACGACCTGCTCGATGTACGGCTCGCCCCAGGACGGGCGGAACGGGTTGGTGAGGTGCTTCCAGTTGTCCGGCTTGCGCAGCGCGCCGTCGCCGACCCCGAAGGTCTTGCCCTCGAAGACGTTGGCCGCCTCGATCAGCCGCTCGTCCGTGGCCAGGTCGACGCCGTGCGTCTTGGCGATCGGTGTCGCCGTCTCCTGGGCGCGCTCCAGCGGGGAGGCGACGACATGGGTGATGTCGCGCTTCTCCAGGTGCTCGGCCACCCGGTCGGCCATCTGCCGGCCGAGCTCGGAGAGGTGGTAGCCGGGGCGGCGCCCGTAGAGCACACCCTCGGGGTTGTGCACCTCCCCGTGACGCATCAGATGGACGACGGTGATGTCCTTGTCGGCCGGGCTCATGCGGTGGCCTCCGATGCGGCACGGGCGGCGGCGGGCAGCGCGGCGGCGATCCGCTCGACGGCCTGCGTGTCGTGGGTGGTGGAGACGAACCAGGACTCGAACGCGGACGGCGGCAGATAGACGCCCTGCGCCAGCATCGAGTGGAAGAAGGCGGTGAAGCGGAAGGCTTCCTGCTTCTTGGCGTCCTCGTAGTTCCGCACCGGCTGGTCCGTGAAGAACACGGAGAACATGTTGCTGGCCGCGGACACCGTGTGCGCGACGCCCTCCTTGGTGAACGCCTCGCTCACCAGGGCCTGGATCTCCGCGGAGACCGCGTCGACCTTCGCGTACGCAGCATCGTCGAGCAGCCGCAGCTGGGCGAGCCCGGCGGCGGTGGCGACCGGGTTACCGGAGAGGGTGCCCGCCTGGTACACGGGGCCGACCGGGGCGAGGTGCGCCATCACATCGGCGCGCCCGCCGAAGGCCGCGGCCGGGAAGCCGCCGCCCATGACCTTGCCGAAGGTCATCAGGTCGGGCCGCACCCCGTCGACGCCGAACCAGCCGGCCTTCGAGGTACGGAATCCGGTCATGACCTCGTCGGAGATGTACAGCGCACCGTTGGCGGCGCAGATCTCCTTGAGCCCGGCGTTGAAGCCGTCCACCGGCGGCACGACGCCCATGTTGCCCGGCGACGCCTCGGTGATCACACAGGCGATCTCGCCGGGGTGCGCGGCGAACGCGGTCCGCACGGCCTCCAGGTCGTTGTACGGCAGCACGATCGTGTCGCCGGCCTGCGCGCCCGTGACCCCGGGGGTGTCCGGAAGACCGAAGGTCGCGACCCCGGACCCGGCGGCGGCGAGCAGCGCATCGACGTGCCCGTGGTAGCAGCCGGCGAACTTCACGACCTTCGCGCGGCCGGTGAACCCGCGCGCCAGCCGGATCGCGGACATGGTCGCCTCGGTGCCGGACGACACCAGCCGCACCTGCTCCACCGGCTCGATCCGGGCCACGATCTCCTCGGCGAGCGCGACCTCGCCCTCACCGGGCGTACCGAACGAGGTGCCGCGGGCGACAGCCTCCTGGACTGCGGCGATGACCTCGGGGTGGGAATGGCCGAGGATCATCGGCCCCCACGAGCACACGAGGTCGACATACTCACGACCGTCGGCGTCGGTGAGGTACGGACCGGTACCGGACACCATGAAGCGGGGCGTACCGCCCACGGCCCGGAAGGCGCGTACGGGAGAGTTCACGCCGCCGGGCGTCACGAGGGACGCGCGGTCGAAAAGCGTCTGCGAAACTGGGGCTTCGTATGAATACGGCACTTTGGTCCTGATCTGCGATTCGGGGGGTCGGGGGGCCGGGCCGGAAATCCGGCCGCCAGTGAGCAGGAAGCGTGATCTCCTCGTATGACGAAAGGCGTCAGCCCTCTCGCGTCTGCAAAACTGGGGCGTCATAGGGAAAGCTCACACAAGCCATGGTGTCAGAGCCACCGACGGTCTTGCGGACGGGTGTTTCACACCACGCCCGCGGGGGAGGTCACTGACACGATGATCGGGTTGCGCGGCGGGGGCTGTGTCTCCTAAGTAGTAGTCGGGTGGATGAGATATGCATCGCGGTGGCGGAGTGGGCGAAGGGACCGACGACCTGGGGCCCGAGCCTGCCCGGCGAGGTCGGCACCGGCGTGGGGCTGAGCGTAAGCAGGGCATACATCAGGCCGGCAGTGCACAGGCCGGAAGCAGGAGTGGTGGTCGAGTGGGGGTGACCTACAAATATTTCGGGGCCCCCGACGGGGCCACTGCCGCACGCGTGCCCATTTCGATGCGCCCCGAGGAGCTCGGCGGTGACGAGCTGGGCATGGGCGGCATGTTCAGCAAGATCAAGCCGGAGACGGTCGCGGCCATGGTGCTCACCGGCATACAGGGCATACCCCTGCACAAGGTCCCCCCGCTGGAACTGGTCGTCCTGCACCCCGACTACGCGGTGGTCAAGCTCCCCATGACGGTCGTCGACCCGCTGCGCGACGTCGGCGAGGAGTCGGTCGGTGCCGCGGCCTTCATCTGGTCCACGGTCCCGGACCGCGGCGGCCCGCGCGACGCGTTCAACGTCTACCAGCTGCTCCACGAGTGGCAGGATTTCAGCCATCGTCTGCATGACGCGGGACATCAGGCGTACTGCCTGGTGTGGCCCTGAGCCGATCCGGACCCGGCCCTGAGCCGGTCCCGATCCGGCCCCGAACCTGCCCTGCCCTCGTCCCGGTCCCGTCCTGAGCCGGTCCCGACGCCACCCCGTAGCGCGGCTGTCACCCCGGGGCTCTACGGTTCTCCCCTGTTCTCGTGCACGCTGCACGCTGCACGTTCGGGAGGGGACCCATGACCACCAGTGCCGCATCCGCTCGCCTCGTCGCCACGCTCACCGCACCCCTGGACCGGGATCGTGACGCCGCGTACGCGCCGTCCGTCCTGCGGTGGCCGGATCGACGCCTGCTGATTCAGCGCGGCGACTTCGAGGCGGTCGCCGTCGACCTGGACGACCCGTCCGCCCCGCAGACCCGCTTCCCGGCCCCCTGGCCGCGCCGCTTCGGTACGTTCACGGTGGCGCCGGGCAGGGATCTCGCGGTCTTCGCCGGGGTGCACTCGGTACGCGCGGTGGATCCGGCGGGGGCGGTGCGCTGGGAGGTTCGGCACGGCTGCTGGGAGGGCGGTTGCCGCATCCTGCACGAGTCGTTCGAGGAGTACGCGGACAGCCGGTCACATCTGTACGCGGACAGCGGCTCCGCGGTGTTCTCGGTGGACGGTTCGCTCGTGTGGGCCCACATCCGCGGCCCCGTGGCGACGGCCGGTCCGGATCCGGAGGCGCTCGACGAGTGGCTGGTCATCGATGCCGCCGACGGGCGGGTGCTGGGGCGGGCGGACGCGGAGACCGTGGCGGCGGGCTCGGAGCACGTACCGCATCCCGATCCGGCGCAGATGGGGCTGAGCGTCGGCGAGGGCCAGGACGGGGCGCCGCTGCTGTGGGGGCGGTGGGACGGGGCGGAGCTGTCCGTGGAGCACTTCGGCGAGGAGGAGCGGATCCTGACCTCCGTGAGCCCCACGGGCGAGCACTTCCTGACAGTGGCTCACGATCTGGACTCCCTGGCTCTGCACCGGGTCTCGGACGGTGCGGTGGTGGCCGAGCTGGAGGCCGCGGATGCCGTGCCCCGTCACCCCGACGCGGATCCGGACGACTTCGACGCCGACGACGTGATGTGGGACTACGAGTGCGGGTTCGTGGACAAGGAGACAGCCATCTCCAGCACGGATCAGGAGGAGGAGTACGGGCCGGTGCGCCACTGGCTGCTGGACGCGGCGGGTATGCGCCCGGCCGGTCAGGTCGCGTACCCGTTCCCGGTCTCCGGTACTCCCACGGCTCTCGGCGACGGCACCTGGTACACGGTGTCCGGGAGTGGCGACGCCGTGCACCTGTGGGCCTTGGACACGTAGACCGGAATACGCCCGTATTCGGCCATTCATTGGCCGAAGAATGATCTTCAGCAGACGTGCCGGCCCTGCCGATGTACCCCATACAGCCGATACCGCCGGTGCGGTCGGTGTGCGAGGCATCGACATCGAGGAGGCCCGCCCATGGGCGACATTCTGCTGGCCCTGTCCATCCCCGTACTGGTCTTCGCCGTGGGGATCTACGCAGGGTGCGAGACGTGGTGGCGGCGCCGGCATCCGGCGCCGCCGTCCCCGTACACCCATCAGGCGGCGCGCCTCGCCGAGCGCGAGACGGTCGCGGCCGCCGAGGAGATCGTCGACGGGGCGCACACGAGGCTGGAGGGGCTCTACCGCACCTCAGGAGGGACGATTCCGGCCACGGGGGCCACTGGAGTCATGGGTGATTCGGGAGCCACCGGTGCCCCGGGGCTCACGCCCGGGGCGGTTGCCACCCCGGGTCGCGCCCGGTCACAGCCAGCATCCGCTCGAAGGGGCTAGCACCGTCCGGTACGGGGAAGGGCTCACCGAACACCTTCGCCTTCCGCGCATTCGGAGCCATCTCGGCAAGCCCGGGACCGAGTTCGCTCACCACCGCCTCGTCCGGGACGTATTCCTGACCGGTGGCCCGTGCCAGGTCCCACGCATGCACGGTCAGGTCGCCGAGCACCATCCGCGCGACGGTTCTGGCGGGGAACCCCATGGAACCCGCGGTCCCCTCGTCCGCACCCGGCGCGTCCCACGCCGCCACCAGCTTGGCCGTCTCCTCTCCGAAGCGGCCCCGCCAGTCCCCGGTGACCGCGGTCGGCTTCGCACCGAAGTCCGGCTCCTCTCTGGCCGCCAAGGCCTGGAAGTTGACGACCACTTGGAAGAGATGGTCGATCAGGGCCCGCACGTCGTACTCCGTGCACGGCGTGGGGTCGCCCAGTCGGCCGTCGTCGATCCCACGCACGACGGGAGCAGCGCCGTCGGCGGCCGCAGCCAGCAGTTCACTGATTTTCTTCATGCTGCGACCGTCCGTCCGGCGGCGGCCCGTGTCTTGAATAAATGCGACACCATCGATACGAACGTACGTTCGCCATAGGATCGCTGTCATGTCTGCTCCTCGACGCGATACCCGGGGCATCGTCGACGCCCGCGAACTCTTCTCGCATGTGCACTTCCGCCGGCGCGAGCCCGCGCCCGGACTGCGGACGCAGGTGGCGTTCTACTGGCTGATCGACTGGGACCTGCCGGAGCCGTACACCTCACACGTGGTGCCGCACCCGTCGGTGAACCTGGTCTTCCAGCACCACGAGAGCAGCGGCGAGGCCGCCTTCGCGGAGGTCGCGGGCATCGGACTCGGACTCTTCACCCAGAAACTGGAGGGCCGGGGACGGGTGTGCGCGGTGAAGTTCCGGCCGGGTGGCTTCCGGCCGTTCGCACCGGGCCGCCCCGTGTCGGAGTGGACGGGCCGACGGCTCCTGGCGCACGAGGTCCTCGCCGTACCCGCTCCTGTGGCGGCCGTGCTGGACCCGGCCCAGGAGGACGCGCGGGTCGCCGCGCTGGACGCGTACCTGCTGGCACTCGCCCCGGAACCGGACCCGCAGGCCGAGCGCGCGATGGCCCTGGTCGAGCGCGTCCGCACCGACCGCACGGTGCGCCGGGTCGACGAACTCGCCCGCACCGAAGGGCTGTCGGCACGCTCGCTGCAGCGGCTCTTCGCCACCTACGTGGGCGTCGGCCCCAAGTGGGTGATCCTCCGCTACCGCATCCACGAGGCGCTGGAACGCGCCGAGTCTGACCCCGAAGTGGACTGGGCTGAGCTGGCCGCGGACCTCGGCTACAGCGACCAGGCCCACCTGACCAGGGACTTCACGTCGACGATCGGTGCCCCGCCGACGGCACTCGCCACCCGTTGACGGTCGGTGCCGGTGGTTGTCAGTAGTGCGGCCTACTGTCTTCGGTATGGAACGCACCTCGTCATCGCCGGCGCCCGTCGTGCGGATCGTGCCCTGGTCGGACGGCGACCTGGAGCTGCTCCGCCGTGCCAATGCGCCGGAGCTCATGGACCACCTGGGCGGGCCCGAGTCCGAGGAACAGCTCATGGCGCGCCACGACCGCTATGTCGCGCTGAGCGAGGACCGGACGGGCCGCGGCAGGATGTACCGGATCGCCCTGACCGACGGCGCCGGGGACGAGCCCGTGGGGACCATCGGGTTCTGGGAGCGGACCTGGCGAGGGCAGGAGGTGTACGAGACGGGGTGGGCCGTCCTCCCGGGATACCAGGGGCGGGGCATCGCGGCGACCGCGGCCGTGGCCGTCGCCGAGCAGGCCCGGGCCGAGCACAAGCACCGCCATCTGCACGCCTACCCGTCCGTGGACAACGCCGCGTCGAACGCGGTCTGCCGCAAGGCGGGCTTCACCCTGCTCGGCATGTGCGACTTCGAGTACCCGCCCGGCCATGTGCTGCTGACGAACAACTGGCGGCTGGAACTCGCCCCGAAGTCCGCCCCGTAGCTCGGCCCGGAGCTCAGCCCCGGTCCCGGACCAGCCGCTTGGTGAAGCTGAAGGCGACGATGGCCAGCCGTTCCCGCAGATAGAAGCGGTGGGCATCCGTGCGGTGGGTCCCCGAGTCCAGACTGAACTCCAGGCATCCCGACTCCTGGGCGCGCTGCTCCAGATAACCCAGAAGCCGGCGGCCGACGCCGGTGGAGCGGGCGTGCTCGGCCGTGACCAGATCGTCGACGTACAGCTTGCGGATCTGGCTGGTGTTGTCGACGATGCGCCATCCGGCCGCGCCCACGCATACGCCGTCGTCGTAGCAGGCGGTGAAGCGGAGCCCCTGCGCGTATCCCTTCCCGTACACCTCGCGGAAGAGGTCCTCCGTCAGATGCGGACGCAGTTCACGCAGGACGGGAAGCAGGTCGTCGGCCAGTCGGGCATCGCCGGGTTCGAGATCGAGAATTTTCATGGGGGAACTGTAGGTCGGTCGCCCGGGGGCCCGAAAACCCTCTGCCGGGCGGACCCTGCCGAGGCAATTCATCTGCAATGCGCAGCTTCTGCAGATTGCAACTAAATATTGCGCAGACCTGTCCGGACGCACTGCCGCGTTCCGCGTCCGCGCCACCACCTCTCCCCCACGAATCCCCTGGCTGCCGCGGACCGCTCAATGGCATCCTGGCGACGTGAACGGACCGGAGATCCACCTCGAGGTCGACCCCGAACTGCGGCTCTTCGTCGCGCACGAGCGCCGCAACGGGCGCACGGTCGTGATCACCGACGGCGCCTCGACACTCGGCCATGTCGTGGAGTCCCTCGGAGTCCCGCTCACCGAGGCGGGCCAACTGCTCGTCGACGGCCGCCCCGTTCCGGTCTCGCACATCCCCGGCGCGGGCGAACTCGTGGAGGTGCGCGCGGTGGCACGTCCCCAGCGCATCGAAGGCGCGCCGCTGCGTTTCCTCCTCGACGTCCACCTCGGCACGCTCGCCCGGCGGCTGCGGCTGCTGGGCGTCGACGCCGCGTACGAGAGCGCGGACATCGGCGATCCGGCGCTGGCCGCGCTGTCGGCGAGGGAGCAACGGGTGCTGCTCTCGCGCGACCGGGGGCTGCTGCGGCGACGGGAGATCTGGGCGGGTGCCTACATCTACAGCGACCGCCCGGACGACCAGCTACGCGACGTACTCGAACGGTTCGCACCGGTGCTGGCCCCGTGGAGCCGGTGCACCGCATGCAACGGGCAGCTCACCGAGGCCGACAAGGACTCCGTCAGCGGGCAGCTGGAGCACGGTACGCAGCGGTCGTACGACGTCTTCGCGCAGTGCGTGGAGTGCGGCCGGGTGTACTGGCGCGGCGCCCACCACGCACACCTGGAGAAGATCGTCGCCGGCGCGGTCCACGAGTTCGGTGACGCCTCCGATCAGGCCGACCCACTCGTGTAGACGGTGTCCGGCGGAGCCCCGCCGAGGTGAGCGGGGCCGTTACGGCCGCTCGGCGGTCAAGTAGCGCTGGACGGTGGGCGCGAGCCAGGCGATCACCTCGTCGCGGGACATGGCGGCGGCAGGCGCGATGCGCAGGACGTATCGCGCGAGCGCCATCCCCAGGATCTGGGATGCGGCGAGCGCGGCACGGCGTGGGGCGTCGGCGGGGTCGGGGCAGACCCCGGCAGCTATCGGACCGAGCTGCTCGGCGAAGACCGCCCGCATGCGCTCGGCCCCCGCCTCATTGGTGACACCGACCCTGAGCAGCCCCGTCAGCACGTCGTCCTCCTCCCAGCGGTCCAGGAAGTGTGCGACGAGTACGGCACCGATGTGCTTGCCGGGCAGCGCCCCGAGCGCGGGCAGGCGCAGATCGATCACGGACGCGGCGGCGAACAGTCCCTCCTTGTTGCCGTAGTAGCGCATCACCATCGACGGATCGATGTTCGCGTCGCGGGCGATGGCCCGGATGGTGGCGCGCTCATAGCCGTCGGCCGCGAACCGCTCGCGGGCGGCTTCGAGGATCGCGGCCTTCGTGGCGTCCGAGCGGCGGGGCGCGCCGGGGGCTTTCGTCGTCATGCCAACAATCGTAGGCCAACAAGTGTTGACATGCCATATCCGCCGGATCTATGTTTGCCAACAAGCGTTGACCCACGCTCGTTGGCAACCGGCTCCAGGAGGCCGTCATGACCGGCAAGCCCAGCACCCGTACGAACGCCGACTCCACCCCCGACGTACCGCGCGACGCCACCACTGCCGATGTCCTCGTGGTGGGTGCAGGGCCCACCGGGCTGCTGCTCGCGGGCGACCTCGCCGCGCGCGGCCTGTCGGTCACCGTCATCGAGCGCCGCCGGCGCAGCGCGAGCAACATGACGCGTGCCTTCGCCGTTCACGCCCGCACCCTCGAAGTGCTCGACGCCCGCGGCCTCGCCGACGAGCTGCTCAAGACGGGCTCCCGCCTCACCAGGCTGCGGCTCTTCGGCAACCTTTCGCTCGACCTCTCCCGGCTCCGGTCCCGCTTCCCGTTCGTGCTGATCACCCCGCAGTACGAGATCGAGCATCTGCTGGAGCGCCGCGCACTGTCCGCGGGGGTGCACTTCCGTCACGGCACGAAGCTGACCGGTCTGCACCAGTCCGCCGACGAGGTCACCGCCGAGGTGCAGGACGCCGACGGGACGCGGACCACCCTCTCCGCCCGCTATGCCGTCGGCACCGACGGGGTGCGCAGCGCCGTGCGCGAGGCGCTCGGGCTCCCGTTCCCCGGCAAGTCGGTGATCCGGTCCATCATCCTGGCCGACGTCCGGCTGACGGAGGAACCCGCCGCCCTCCTCACGGCCAACGGCGTGGGGGACGCCTTCGCCTTCATCGCCCCGTTCGGCGACGGCTGGTACCGGGTCATGGGATGGAACCGCAACCACCAGGCCGACGACACCGACCCCGTCGAGCTCGACGAGCTGCGCGAGATCGTCCGTCTCGCCCTGGGCAGCGACCACGGCATGCACGACGCCCGCTGGATCTCCCGCTTCCACAGCGACGAGCGCCAGGTGCCCGCCTACCGCACGGGCCGGGTCTTCCTCGCCGGGGACGCCGCCCATGTCCACTCCCCCGCGGGCGGCCAGGGCATGAACACCGGCCTCCATGACGCCGCCAACCTCTCCTGGAAGCTCGCAACCGTGCTCCGGGGATACGCGACGGACCCGGAGGCGCTCCTCGACAGCTACCACACCGAGAGGCACCCGGTCGGCACCAAGGTGCTGCGCAGCAGCGGTGCGCTGGTCCGCCTCGCCATGGCCCGCACCCTGCGGCAGCGAGCGGTCCGCGCGGCCGCCACCCGCCTCCTGTCGATGGCGCGGCCGGCCGGCGACAAGGCGATGGGCATGGTCTCCGGCATCGGCATCGCGTACGCGGCGCCGCGCGGCTCGCATCCCCTCACCGGAAAGCGCGCTCCCGACCTGGGACTGGTGGAGGGCCGCCTCCAGGAGGTACTGCGCGACGGCGAGTTCGTCCTTGTGACTCCTGCCGACACGCCCACGCCGGTGTCGCCGGCCCCGCTGGCGCACACGCACTGGACGGACGACCGCTCGACCGTGCTGCTCGTCCGCCCCGACGGTTACGTCGCCTGGGCGAGCGACCGGCCCGACCCCGCGGCACTCAGGGCCGCCCTCACTCGATGACCGGCGCACCCGCCACCACCGCAGCAGCAGCGCGTCCGGCCACGCCGGACACGCGCTACCGGCGGTCAGAAGACGTATTCGTCCCCGGTGGCGGGCGCCAGCACCTCATGCCGGTCGTTCTGCGGGTTCCGATCGGTCACGCCGCCGTCCCACCCGGTGTCGATCCGTACGACCACTTCGTCCGGCCGCCCCGCGAGCTGCAGTTCGAGCGCGATCTGCCGCCCCGCCGCCCCGCCCGCACGCAACGGTCCTGTCCGGCACAGCACGGTGCGGGCGTCGGACTGCAGACAGGCGCCCGGCATCTCCTGCCGGCCCGTGAGGGCCACCGAGAAGCGCAGCCGCACGGTCGAGCGCATCACGTCCGACGGCCCATGATTCTCGCTGAGCAGCCAGACTCCGAGCGCCTCGCCCCACAGCGAGACATGTCCGTGGTGGGAGATGTCCGCCTCCGGTGCAACCGACCGGTGCGCCGGAACCGGCATGGCCGCAACTGCGGCCATCGGCACGGGCACCAGGACCGCCCCGGTCGCCTTTCCGGCCCCCCACATCACGGTCGACACCGTCGCAGCGGTCGCCATCGCGACGAAGACCATCAGTCGAGCCCTACGCGTCAGTACCATGCCCCGAAGATACTGATCGCGGCGAATCGTCCTTATTTACACACCGGCTCGACACACCAACTCCACCCGCCTGCCCCACCGTCCGGTTCACCTCCCCGCCCGGCCTCCCCACCCGCCTCATCCCGCTCTGCTCCGCCCGCGTGAAACGCTGCTCCCATGGTCGTCGCCCGCTCAGTCGCACTGTTCGTCGTCGCCGCGCTCTTCGAGATCGGCGGAGCCTGGCTCGTCTGGCAGGGCGTGCGCGAGCACCGGGGCTGGATCTGGATCGGCGCCGGAGTCATCGCCCTCGGCGCGTACGGCTTCGTGGCCACACTTCAGCCGGACGCCGAGTTCGGCCGCGTCCTCGCCGCGTACGGCGGTGTCTTCGTCGCAGGTTCGATCGCCTGGGGCATGATCGCCGACGGCTACCGCCCCGGCCGCTGGGACGTGATCGGCGCACTGATCTGCCTGACCGGCATGGCCGTGATCATGTACGCCCCCCGCAACCACTGACCGCGCCGCCGACCACCCCGATGACCACACCTGATCGCACCGACCGCACCGCTCACCGCGCCGCCCCCGCTGTCGGCCGACCAACGGCCGATCGTTCCGCCTGCCTATCCTGATCCCGTACCGATCAGCTGTCCGAGGAGTCGAGTCCGCATGGCCGCCACCCCCATCGCCGTGATCACCGGAGCGAGCAGCGGCATCGGCGCCGCGACTGCCCGCCAACTGGCCGCCGCCGGCTACCGCGTCGTCCTGACCGCCCGCCGCAAGGACCGGATCGAGGCACTCGCCGCCGAGATCAACGAGGCGGGCCACGAGGCCACGGCGTACGCCCTGGACGTCACGGACCGCGAGGCGGTCGACACGTTCGCCACCGCCTTCCGCGCCCTCGCCGTCCTCGTCAACAATGCGGGCGGCGCCCTCGGCGCCGACCCCGTCGCCACCGGCGACCCGGCCGACTGGCGCCAGATGTACGAGACGAACGTCATCGGCACCCTCAACGTCACCCAGGCCCTGCTGCCCGCCCTCACCGCAAGCGGGGACGGCACGATCGTGGTCCTCTCCTCGACGGCGGCCCTCGCCGCGTACGAGGGCGGCGGTGGCTATGTGGCCGCCAAGCACGGCGAGCACGTCCTGGCCGAGACCCTCCGCCTGGAGATCGTCGGCACCCCGGTCCGCGTCATCGAGGTCGCCCCCGGCATGGTCAAGACGGAGGAGTTCGCCACCACCCGCTTCCGTGGCGACACCGAGAAGGCCGCCAAGGTCTACGCGGGCGTCGACGCCCCCCTCACCGCCGACGACGTGGCCGACACGATCACCTGGGCCGTCACCCGTCCCAGCCACGTCAACATCGACCTGCTGGTGGTCCGCCCCCGCGCCCAGGCCTCCAACTCCAAGGTCCACCGCACCCTCTGACCGCTGACAGCGACGCGCACACGCAGAAGCGCCCCGGACCACCACCACAGGGTCCGGGGCGCTTCCGTTCATCGGCGCGAGAGGCACTCAGCCCTTCACGCACACCACCTGCTTCAGCTTCGCGACGACCTCCACGAGGTCCCGCTGCTGCTCGATGACCTGCTCGATCGGCTTGTACGCCCCCGGAATCTCGTCCACGACGCCGGAGTCCTTACGGCACTCCACACCCCGCGTCTGCTCCTCCAGATCCCGTGTCGAGAAGCGCCGCTTGGCCGCGTTGCGGCTCATCTTCCGGCCGGCGCCGTGCGAGGCCGAGTTGAACGACTTCGCGTTCCCGAGGCCCTTCACGATGTACGAGCCGGTGCCCATCGATCCGGGGATGATGCCGAGGTCCCCCGCCCCGGCCCGGATCGCACCCTTACGCGTGACCAGCAGGTCCATGCCGTCGTACCGCTCCTCCGCCACATAGTTGTGGTGGCAGGAGATGACCGGGTCGAAGGTCACCCGGGCCTTCTTGAACTCCTTGCGGACCACGTCCTGGAAGAGCCCCATCATGATCGCGCGGTTGCGCTTCGCGTACTCCTGGGCCCAGAACAGGTCGTTGCGGTAGGCCGCCATCTGCGGAGTGTCCGCGATGAAGACGGCCAGGTCGCGGTCGACCAGTCCCTGGTTGTGCGTCAGCTTCTGTGCCACCCCGATGTGGTGCTCGGCGAGCTCCTTGCCGATGTTCCGGGATCCGGAGTGCAGCATCAGCCAGACCGAACCCGACTCGTCGAGGCAGAACTCGATGAAGTGGTTGCCCGACCCAAGCGTTCCCATCTGCTTCGTGGCACGCTCCCGACGGAACTTGACCGCATCGGCCACCCCCTCGAACCGTCCCCAGAAGTCGTCCCAGCCCGCCGTCGGGAAGCCGTGCAGCCGCCCGGGGTCCACGACGTCGTCGTGCATCCCACGCCCGACCGGGATGGCCTGCTCGATCTTCGATCGCAGCCGCGACAGATCTCCCGGCAGGTCGTTGGCGGTCAGGGAGGTCTTCACCGCGGACATTCCGCAGCCGATGTCCACCCCCACCGCAGCCGGGCAGACCGCGCCGTGCATCGCGATCACCGAGCCGACGGTCGCACCCTTGCCGTAATGCACGTCGGGCATGACGGCGAGCCCCTTGATCCAGGGCAGGGTGGACACATTCTGCAGCTGCTGCATCGCGCCGCCCTCGACCGAAGCCGGGTCGGCCCACATCCGGATGGGAACCTTGGCCCCCGACACCTCTACATACGACATAGTTCCTCGATTCCCCCGAAAAGTCTGAAAGCGCAAAACCGGTGCCAAGGTCGGCAAATGAGTCGGTCGACCGGCATTCACAGCGGCGCGTGCGATACACATTGTGTCCACCGGCCGCCATCGAGCGGCAACCGTTTTTCGCACGAAGGGAGCCCAGGATCGTGCGACGAATGGCGTACGTACCCGGCGCCGCGCTCCTCGCAGCGCTTGTCGTCGGCTGTAGCGCCGGCACCGGAACCGACGGCTCCGCCGCCGACAGCAGGCCCGGCGGCCCGACAGCTTCCCCCGCCGCACCAGCGGGCAAGTACCGCACACTTCCCGACCCCTGCCGCTCGGTCGCGCACTCCACCCTGAAGGACCTGCTTCCAGGTGTCGCCGAACTGCCGGAGGACCAGCAGGAGAAGGCGTACGCGGGAACGGCCTCCGTGACCTACGACACGGACCGCCGCGTCGGCTGCACATGGAAGGCCGAGGCCCCGGACTCGTCCCGCAGCCTCTCCCTCGACTTCGAGCGGGTCGTCTCGTACGACACCTCCGTGAGCGACGACGACCGCGCCGACGAGGTGTACGGGAAGAAGGAGGCCGCCGCCCATCTGCCGTCCTCCGCATCGGACTCCCCGTCGGACTCCCCGTCGGGCTCGACGCCGAGCGACGAGGAGACCGACGGTGAGACCGACGGAAAGAGCGGCGACGGGGCCACCGGAGCCACCGAAGACCTTCAACCGCGCGTCCTCGACGACCTCGGAGATGCCGCATTTCTGGACGACCTGCTCATCAAGGCAGGTTCCACCGCACAGCACCGCACGGTGAGCGTGGTATTCCGCACATCGAACGTCATCGTGACCGTCCAGTACACCGAGCAGCCCGCCCTCTCCACGGAGATCCCCGACAGCAAGGAACTGCAGGAGAAAGCCCAGGCGCTGGCCCGGAAGCTGGTCGACAAGTTCGGCGAATAGCCCCGCGCCGATCGCCCCGGACCGGCGCCGGCCGCCCTCGCCGGCCCACCCGGCCGAGGCGGCATCCGGCCGCCGTCCGTCGTACCGTGGCCCTCCGGAACACCCGCCCGACCGCCCACCCGCGCCGCCCGCGCCACCCGAGTGAAGGAACCATGCACCGATCAGCCTCGCGACTCACCCGCATACTCGCCTGCGCCGCCGTCCCGGTGATGCTCGTCGTCGCCGGCTGTTCGTCGGACTCCGGCAGCAAGAAGGAGTCGGGCGGCTCGTCCTCCTCCGCCCCGGGCGCGAAGAAGTCGGCGCCGGCGGTCGCGCCGGCGAAGTTCGCCGAGCTGCCCGACCCGTGCAAGGCGATCTCCACGAAGACGATCACCTCGCTGGTCCCCAAGGCCAAGAGCAAGGCCGGTTCGCCGGCCACGTCCAGCGACACCTCCGCGCGCGCCGGCTGCTCCTGGAACGGCCTCGACGACAACGGCGTCAAGGGCTCGCAGTACCGCTGGCTCGACGTCGGCTTCACCCGCTTCGACTCGGACCAGGCCCTCGGCAGCGGCGCGAAGCGTGCCGAGGACGACTTCACGAAGCAGCTCGCCAAGACCAGGACGGCCGAGGGCGCGAAGAAGATCGTGGAGGCCCCCGTCAGCGGCATCGGCGAGCAGGCCACCAAGGTCACGTACGACCTCACCAAGACCGGTGAGGACTTCAAGTACGCGACGATCGTGGCCCGTACGGGGAACGTCGTCGTCACTCTGACCTACAACGGCGCGGGTTACGCGGGTGCGAAGACGCCGTCCGGCGCCGACATCCTCAAGGACGCCGAGAAGGCCACCAAGGAAGCCGTCACCGCGGTCGCCGACGCGAACGCCAACGCCGACGACAAGCAGTCGAGCCCGTCGGCGAGTCCGTCGAAGTCGGCCAAGTCGTCGTCGAACTAGGCGTCGCAGGGAACCGGAAACGGACCGGCGCCGGCTCGCCCGGCAGCCGCCCCGATCCCCAACCCCCCTGCCCGGAAGCAGTTTTACGAAGCCCGGTCCTGCCCCGAGGACCGGGCTTCGCCCCTCCCCGCGCAACGCACTCCACACACATGTGCCAGGCTGTGCCCGCCAGAAGTCGAAGAAGGGGACACAGGGAGGGGATCGCGGGTGGCCGCGATGCAGCTGACACGCACGCACCGGGTACTCATCGGGGTCGTCGTCGCCGGCGCGGCAATCATCGCCGCGATCGGCTTCGCGGGCTCGTACGCCGCGGTGCGCGCGCTCGCAGAACAGAAGGGCTTCGGGAACTTCTCCCTGGTCTTCCCGATCGGCATCGACGCGGGCATCTGCGTACTGCTGGCGCTGGACCTGCTCCTGACCTGGATGCGGATACCGTTCCCGCTGCTGCGCCAGACGGCCTGGCTGCTGACCGCCGCGACGATCGCCTTCAACGGCGCCGCGGCCTGGCCCGACCCGCTCGGCGTCGGTATGCACGCGGTGATCCCGGTGCTGTTCGTGGTCGCCGTCGAGGCCGCCCGGCACGCGGTCGGCCGGATAGCCGACCTGACGGCCGACAAGCACATGGAGGGCGTCCGGCTCACCCGCTGGCTGCTCTCCCCCGTCCCCACGTTCAAGCTGTGGCGCCGGATGAAGCTGTGGGAGCTGCGTTCGTACGAGCAGGTCATCAAGCTCGAACAGGACCGGCTGATCTACCAGGCCCGGCTCCAGGCGCGTTTCGGCCGGAACTGGCGCCGCAAGGCCCCCGTCGAGTCGCTGATGCCGCTGCGGCTGGCGAAGTTCGGCGTTCCGCTGGCCGACACCGGCCCGGCCGGGCTGGCCGCAGCGGGCATCGAACCGGTGCTGCTGCCCCCGGCGCCGGCCCCGGCCGCCGTCGAGACGGTCCACCAGCAGGCCGAATTGCCGTACGCCCCGCAGCCGCAGCACGCCGAGCCCCAACAGCACGAGCCACAACACCCGCAACAGCAGCACGCCCACCCCTCCGACCCGGCCGCCGAGGAATGGCCTCAGGAGGGCCCCGGCTCGCACGAGAGCCCGTGGTTCGCGGCACCGCAGGTCCCGGAGGGCGCGTACGAGGGTACGTACAACCCGACGTACGTCGAGGGCCTTGAGCCCACCCCGGTAATGATCCCGTCGGGCCCGGGCGGCCGCACCCGCCCGCTGGGCAACGTGGGCACGATCGGCGCGGTCCCCCACCCCCGCAGCGAAGAGCCCCTGCCGGGGTCGCCGGATCAGCCCCAGCAGCCCCAGGAGCCCGAGGCGGACCCGGTCGAGTGGGCACAGGAGGACGCGGAGTTCGGCGAAATCGCGTACGAGGTGTTCAGCGCGTACACGCACCAGCACAACGACTACCCGAGCGTCGAGGTCCTCGACATACATCTCTCGGACGGCCACAACGTCAGGCACCCGCGCAGCGCGGCCCTGCTCCGCCGTCTGCTGCCGGGTTTCAAGCAGCGCTTCGACAACGAGATGGCCGAGAACCACATCGCGTGAGCAATCCGGGCCCGTCACCGCTCGAGGACGGACCGGAACCGGCAGGACGGAGGGCCGTCACCCGCATCACCGGGTGACGGCCCTCCGTACAGCGGGCAGCTACGCGCCCAGCAGCTTCCGCACCCGCTCCGCACCCACGGCCAGCAGCAGCGTGGGCAGCCGCGGCCCGGTGTCCCGGCTGACGAGCAGCCGGTACAGCAGCGCGAAGAACGACCGCTGCGCTGTCTTCAGCTCGGGCGTCGGCTTGGCGTCCGGCTCCAGCCCCGCCAGGATCTTCGGTACGCCGTAGACGAGCGTCGTCAGCCCGTCCAGCGACCAGTGCGACTCCAGCCCGTCCAGGAGCAGCTGCAGCGACCGGCGACCCTGCTCGTCCAGCGAGCCGAGCAGCTCCTTGTCCGGCTCGTCGCGGACGACGGTGCGGGCCTCGGCCGGAACCTGGCTGGTGATCCAGTTCTCCGCGCGGTCGAGCCGCGGCCGCGCCTCGTCGAGCGAGGTCAGCGGGTTCTCCGGGTCCAGGTCGCTCAGGATGCGCAGCGTCTGCTCGTCGTGCCCGGCCGTGATGTCGACGACGGACGCGAGCGTGCGGTACGGCAGCGGGCGCGGCGTACGCGGCAGTTCACCGGCGGCCGTACCGATGGCCCGGGCGTACGCAGCGGCGTCGGCGGGCAGCACGGAGCCCTCGGCGACCTTGCGGGCCAGCGAGTCCCACTCGTCGTACAGCCGCTGGATCTCCTGGTCGAAGGCGATCTTGAAGGACTGGTTGGGCCTGCGGCGCGCGTACAGCCAGCGCAGCAGCGGCGCCTCCATGATCTTCAGCGCGTCGGCCGGGGTCGGCACGCCGCCCTTGCTGGAGGACATCTTCGCCATGCCGGAGATACCGACGAAGGCGTACATCGGGCCGATCGGCTGCACACCGTCGAAGACCTCGCGGACGATCTGGCCGCCGACGACGAACGACGAGCCGGGCGACGAGTGGTCCACACCGCTGGGCTCGAAGATCACGCCTTCGTGCGCCCAGCGCATCGGCCAGTCGACCTTCCAGACCAGCTTGCCGCGGTTGAACTCGCTGAGCCGGACGGTCTCGGCGAAGCCGCAGGCGACGCACGTGTAGTTCAGCTCGGTCGTCTCGTCGTCGTACGACGTGACGGTCGTGAGGTCCTTCTCGCAGTTGCCGCAGTAGGGCTTGTACGGGAAGTAGCCGGCGGAGCCACCGCTGCCGTCGTCCTCGCTCGCCGCGCCGGAGCCCGCCTCGGCCTCGAGCTCGGCGTCGTCGACCTTCTTCTGCTGCTGCGGCTTCTTGCCCTTGCCCGCGGCCGCCGGGTCCTTCTTCGTGCGGTACCGGTCGAGGACGGCGTCGATGTCGGCGCGGTGCCTCATCGCGTGCAGGATCTGCTCGCGGTAGGCCCCCGCCGTGTACTGCTCCGTCTGGCTGATGCCGTCGTACTCGACACCCAGTTCGTCCAGCGCAGCCGTCATGGCGGCCTTGAAGTGCTCCGCCCAGTTGGGGTACGCGGACCCGGCCGGGGCGGGCACGGACGTCAGTGGCTTGCCGATGTGTTCGGCCCACGACTCGTCGACACCGGGGACGCCTGCCGGGACCTTCCGGTAGCGGTCGTAGTCGTCCCACGAGATGAGGTGCCGGACCTGGTGCCCCCGGCGGCGGATCTCGTCCGCGACCAGGTGCGGGGTCATGACCTCGCGGAGGTTGCCCAGGTGGATCGGGCCCGACGGCGAAAGACCGGACGCGACGACGACCGGTTTGCCAGGCGCACGACGCTCCGATTCGGCGATGACCTCGTCCGCGAAGCGGGAGACCCAGTCGGCCTCGGTGCTGCTCTGACTCTGAGCCACGGTCGGCACGTCCTTCTCTCTGGTAGGGCTCGTAGGGGCACCGTCCATTCTCCCAGGTCCCACCGGCAGCGCGAAAACGGCTTTACAGTGCGTGGGATACTGGGCGTGATCCCTTGTACCCCTACGGAAACGGCAGCCGTCCCATGGCCTCGGTCAATTCCCTCGCTTCCACGCTCCAGCAGCAGCTGGCGGACGCCCTGACGGCAGCTCTGCCGGATGCCGGCACCGCGGACCCGCTGCTGCGCCGAAGCGACCGGGCCGACTTCCAGGCCAACGGGATCCTGGCCCTCGCCAAGAAGCTGAAGGGCAATCCGCGCGAGCTCGCGTCCCAGGTCACGGCCGCGATCCCGGCCGGCGACCTGATCCAGGAGATCGAGGTCTCCGGCCCCGGCTTCCTGAACATCACGCTCAGCGACAGGGCGATCATCGAGACCCTGGCCGCGCGCGCCGCGGACGACGAGGGCCGGCTCGGTGTGCCGTACGGGCAGAACGCGGGCACGACGGTCGTCGACTACGCGCAGCCGAACGTGGCCAAGGAAATGCACGTCGGCCACCTCCGGTCCGCGGTGATCGGTGCCGCCATGGTGGAGGTCCTGGAGTTCACCGGCGAGACCGTGGTCCGGCGCCACCACATCGGCGACTGGGGCACCCAGTTCGGCATGCTCATCCAGTACCTGATCGAGCACCCGCAGGAGCTCGACCACCGGGGCGGCGAGGAGCAGGACGGCGAGGCCGCCATGTCCTCGCTGAACCGGCTCTACAAGGCGTCGCGGGCACTCTTCGACTCCGACGAGGCGTTCAAGGCCCGCTCCCGGGACCGGGTCGTCGCGCTCCAGGCCGGCGACGAGGAGACGGTCGCGCTCTGGCAGCGGTTCGTCGACGAGTCGAAGATCTACTTCTACTCGGTCTTCAACAAGCTCGACATGGAGATCCGCGACCCCGACATCGTCGGCGAGTCCGGTTACAACGACATGCTCGAGGAGACCTGCCGGATCCTGGAGGAGACGGGCGTCGCCGTCCGCTCCGAGGGCGCGCTCTGCGTGTTCTTCGACGACGTGAAGGGCCCGGACGGCAACCCGGTCCCGCTGATCGTCAAGAAGACGAACGGCGGGTACGGCTACGCGGCGACCGACCTCTCCGCGATCCGCGACCGGGTCCAGAACCTCAAGGCGAGCACCCTGCTGTACGTCGTGGACGCGCGGCAGTCGCTCCACTTCAAGATGGTCTTCGAGACGGCCCGCCGGGCAGGCTGGCTGAACGAGGACGTGAAGGCGCACCAGCTGGCGTTCGGCACGGTGCTCGGCAAGGACGGCAAGCCGTTCAAGACCCGTGAGGGCGAGACGGTCCGGCTGGTCGACCTGCTGGACGAGGCGATCGAGCGGGCGACGGCCGTCGTGCGCGAGAAGGCCGAGAAGGTCGGCCTGACCGAGCAGGAGATCGTCGAGAACGGCGAGTACGTCGGTATCGGCGCGGTGAAGTACGCCGACCTCTCCACGTCCGCCGTGCGGGACTACAAGTTCGACCTGGACCAGATGGTGTCGCTGAACGGCGACACGTCCGTGTACCTCCAGTACGCGTACGCCCGTATCAAGTCCATCCTGCGCAAGGCGGGCGAGATCCGGCCGGTCGCGCACCCGGAGCTGGAGCTGGCCCCGGCCGAGCGGGCGCTGGGCCTGCACCTGGACCAGTTCGGCGAGAACCTCGCCGAGGTGGCGTCCACGTACGAGCCGCACAAGCTGGCCGCGTACCTCTACCAGCTGGCCTCGCACTACACGACGTTCTACGACCAGTGCCACGTGCTGAGCGACGACAACCCCGCCGAGGTGGTCGAGAACCGGCTCTTCCTCTGCGACCTGACCGCCCGCACCCTGCACCGGGGCATGGCGCTGCTCGGCATCCGCACCCCCGAGCGTCTCTGAGCACGGCCGGACGACACGAAGGAGGAGGCCCGGCGCGCATGCGTGCCGGGCCTCCTCCATGTGCTCCTCGGCCGGTCAGTAGCCGGCGTCCACCCCCTCTGGGCCGTGTCCAAGGCCGAGGCCAGGCGGCCAGGACTCTGACCCCGGCAATCGGGCGCATGAGTCACGTGAGGAAGTCGACGAAGAGGGCGGCCGCCAGGAGCTGGGCGCTACCCCGGGGGCTCAGGTTCCGGCCACGCAGGTGCCGGTCGAAGTCCCGCAGGGCCCGCCACCCTGCCTCGGTGCCCGTACCACCCGCGTCGAGGACGGCACGGGCACCGTTCTGCACCTCGCGCAGGCCGTGCGGGCCCCCGGTGTGGAGGAGTCCGGTGTCCTGAAGGGTGCTCATCACAGTGAGCAGCGCGTCGAGCCGCGCCTGCGGCTCGCGCAGCCCGGCACCGCGGGCCCTGCCGAGGGCATCCGTTGCCCTGCGGACGTGCGGAAAGCCGGCTCGGGCTTCGCCCCGCGCGCCCGCCGCGCCGTAACGGGTGCCGACCGCCGATCCGGTCGTCGGGCGGCGCGGCGCGCGGCGGTCGGGGAACGTGGCGAGCTGCCGGGCCACAGCGGTGATGTCCTTCACGTCCGTTCCGCGGACCAGGGCGGCGGAGGCGACGAGCAGGCCGAGCGGCCAGACGGCCCCATGGTGAAGGGGGGTGCCGCCGTTCGCCACGGTCATGGACCGTTCCGTGCACCGGCCGATCGCGCCGAGTTCCTCGCGCAGCGTACGGGTGGGCTCACCGGTGCGGCGGGCGGCGGCGGCCATCGCCGCGAGGCCGGGCGCCAGCGAGCGCGCCGACCAGCGGAGGGCGCTGATGTCCGCATTGCGGGCGTCCGGGAGGCCGGGCTCAGGGGTCAGTTCGACCTCGGCGAGCAGTGCGTCCACCGCCGTCCGTGCAAGTCTCTCCTCCTCGCGACCCATCGGTTACGAGGACGCGGTCGGCTCGGGCGAACCGCTCGGGGCGCCGCTCGGGGGCGTACCGATGGGCGCGCCGCTCGGGGGCGTACCGCCACCGGCGCCGTCATTCTCGGCGTCCGGGTCGATACCGAGGACGATGGTGCCGGTGAAGCCCTTCTCGATCTTGTTCTTGTTGATCGGCTCCAGGGTCAGCAGCCCGCCGGCGGCGCCGCTGCCCTCGTACACCATGTCGTCGTCCAGGGCGGTGTACGAGCCGGAGTGCTGGGAGTAAGGCTCCAGGGCGAAGACGGAGTTGGCGGTCTCGTCGTCGAAGAAGAGCTGGCCGGTGTAGTTCACCTTGCCGCCCTCGTAGGTGCCGTCCTCCTTCTCACCACCGGTGTGTACCTTGACGTGGATGTGACAGGTACGCGGGGTGTACCAGCCGGGCATGATCGTCTCGAACTTCACGACACCGTTCCCGTCGGCTATCCGGTAGCCACGCAGATACGTCTGGTCGTTCGCGGTGGAGCCGTCCTCGCTCTCCGAGGGCGCGCTGCCGCCGGGGTTGGCCGTGGTGTAGCCGGAGTAATAGCCCCAGGCGTCGCAGTGCCAGATTTCGACAGCGGCACCCTTGACCGGGTTGCAGGAGTCGGTGGTGTCCTGGACGGTGATGTTCAGGTGGAGCGGGACCCCGCCCTTGCCCTCGGTGATGTCCTTCCGTACAAGCGCACCGTCCAGGTAGTACGGCCCCTCGGTGGCACTGGACATCAGCACGCACTGACCGCTGGAGGCGGACGAGGAGCCGGCGGTGGTCGCCGTCGCCCCGGTGGCGTCCGAGCCGAAGGCGTTGACGCCGACCGCGGTGACCACTCCCACTCCGGCTACCGCTCCACCACCGATGGCCAGCGCCTTGCGCCTGGTCACCGTCTTGTCCGCGTGTTTCGCTGTCATGGTTCCCGACCGTAGGACGTCAACCTGGCAGTCCCCTCGCCCGGAGCTGTGCGACGACTGTGTCTCTCCGCCATCACGGCCGTTGCATCTGAGCCACCCCCTGGGCGCCGCTCAGTCCCGGTAGTCCGGGGCCACCCGGTCCAGCAGGCGCAGCATGGCCGCCCACGCCAACTCGTAGGCCCCGTCGTCCTGGAAGTCCGCGTCCGCCTCGCCCGCGAGCTGACGGGCGGTGTACTCGCAGGTCTCGGGGGAGGGGACGGTCAGCGGTCCGCCGCCCGCCTGCGCGGTGACCTGGATCTCGCAGGCCTTCTCCAGGTAGTACATGCGCAGGAAGGTCTGGGCCGCGCTCTCGCCGACCGTCAGCAGACCGTGGTTGCGCAGGATCAGCGCCGGGTGGCTGCCGATGTCGTCGACCAGGCGCTTCTGCTCGTCGAGGTTGAGGGCGACCCCCTCGTAGTCGTGGTAGCCGACGCGGTTGTAGAACTCCATCGACATCTGATTCAGCGGCAGCAGTCCGTCGCTCTGCGCCGCGACGGCGCAGCCGGCCCTGGTGTGGGTGTGCAGCACGCAGTGGGCGTCCTCGCGCGCGGCGTGGATCGCGCTGTGGATGACGAAGCCCGCGGGGTTGACCGGATACGGGGTGGGCTCGACCGGGTTGCCCGCCAGATCGATCTTGACCAGGTTGGAGGCGGTGATCTCCTCGAAGAGGAGGCCGTAGGGGTTGATGAGGAAGTGGTGGTCGGGTCCCGGAAGCCGCAGCGATATGTGCGTGAAGATCAGGTCGGTCATCCGGAAGTGCGCCACGAGCCGGTATACGGCGGCGAGTTCGCGCCGCAGTCGCGTCTCCTCGTCGACAGCGTCGGCGGTCTGCACGTCGGTCATGAGGGGGCTCCTTCGAGGGTCGGGTCGACCACCGGGGTGAGGGGTCGTCCGGTGCGGTGCCAGGCGATGACGTTCTCGGCGGGTGCGCACACGTAGGCCCGCTGCGACGCGTCGGAGAGATAGGCGCTGTGCGGCGACAGCTGGATGCGCGGGTGACTGCGCAACGGGTCGTCGAGCGGTGGGGGTTCGACCGGGAACACGTCCAGTGCCGCCGCCCCGAGCCGACCGCTGTCCAGGGCGGCCAGCAGGGCCACGGTGTCGACGAGTTCGCCGCGGGCGACGTTCACGAGGAAGGCGCCCGGTCGCATCCGGGCGAGCAGCGCCGCGTCGACCATGCCGCGGGTCTGCGGAGTCAGCGGCGTGTGCAGGGAGAGCACGTCCGAGGCGGCGACCAGCTCGCCCAGGCTCAGCCGCTCGACACCGTCGGGCCACCCCGCCTCGTCGGCGTGCGGGTCGTACGCGGCGACGCGGCCGAAGACGGGGGCCGCGATCCGGGCCAGAGCCCTCGCGATGCGCCCGAAGCCCAGCAGTCCGAGCGTCAGCTCACCGGCCCTGCGCGGGACTTCGGCGAACTCGGTGTTCCATCCGCCGCCGCGCACGGTGGCGTCGGCCTGGGGCAGCGCGCGCACCAGGCTGAGCGCGCCGGCGAGCGCATGCACGGCGACGTCCTCGGTCGCGGCATGCGGAAGGTTGCTCACCCACAGTCCGCGTCGCCGCGCCTGCGCCGTGTCGATCATGTCGTACCCGGCAGACATGGTGGCCAGCATCCCCACACCGGGGAGGCGGTCGAGCAGCCCGGCATCCACGGGCGCGTAGCCGACGATCAGCGCGACGGCGTCACGCGCGACGGCGGCGATCGCGTCCGGGTCGCGACTGCCGACGACGCGCGTGTCGAATCCCGCGTCGGCCAGCATCCGTGCGCCCGGACCGACGTCGAGTTCCTCGGGGTCCGTGAACACCACCAGGGGCCGGCTCATCCCATCCTCCTCAAGTTCCTCAGAGCGCCGCGCAATGATGATTCGTTCGCAACACTCGCACAGAACCTACGTTTCATCCGGCAAAATTGTCCAGAGATAGTGATGCGATCGTCGATGACGCACACCATCCGGGTCCGGCCCCCGCACCCCCGTGGTCGACAATGGACCCCACCCCGGGCGCTCCCGCCCGGGCAGTCGAGCCGAGGGGAAGCGCTCAGGTGGATCTGGACCACACCGATCTGGCCGTCGTCCGCGAACTGCAGACGGACGGCCGCCTGACGTACGAGACGCTGGCGCAGCGCGTCGGCCTCTCCCGGCCCGCCACCCGCGCCCGGGTGCAGCGGCTGCTCGCGGGCGGCGGCGTGCGGGTGGTGGCCGTCGTGCATCCCGCCGTACGGGAGCTGACCGCATCGGCCCACCTGTCGATCGGCGTGAGCGGCCCGGCCGAGCCGGTGGCCCGTGCGATCGCCGCCATGCCACAGGCGCCGTTCGTCACGCTCACCGCGGGCAGCCGCGCAGTCATGGCGGAGCTGCGCACCAAGGGACTGGCCGAGCTGGACCGGGCCGTGGAGTCCATCCGCTCCCTGAAGGGTGTGGACGTGGTGGATCCACTGATCTCCCTGGAGCACCTCAAGGACCCGTATCTGCTGGCGGGCCGGCCCGAGGTGCCGGAGCTGGACGAGACGGACCGGCTGATCCTGGACGAGCTGGAACGCGACGGGCGGCTGCCCTTCGCAGAACTCGCCGAGCGCGTGGGCCTCTCCCCCGGCGCCGCCCGCGCCCGCACGCTGCGCCTCCTCGACGGCGGTGTCGCCAAGGTGCTCGCACTGGTGCGGCCCGAGCTGCTGGGGCTGGGTCTTCTGTGCGGTTTCGCCGTACGGCTGGACGGCGAGCGGGATGCGGTTGCACGACGCATGGCCGCCTGGGACCGGGTCTCGTTCCTCTCCGCCTGCATGGGGCGCGCGGAGCTCGTCGGAACGATCAGCGCGGAGTCCCTCACGGCGGTGCGCGACACGCTGGAGGACATGCGGGCCTGTGCGGGTGTGCGCGCAGTGGAGAGCTGGATCCATCTGGAACTGATCAAGGAGCGCTACGACCTGACCAACCACACGCCCTGACGAGAAACTTCGCCCCACTGCGGCCATGCCGGACGATACGTAAGTCAAACACGCCATCACATTCCGAAAAATTTGTGAGCGAGGGGTCTAGGCAAGGCATCGTCTGCTGCATATCGTCCATGCGAACGAATCAGCCGTTGCAACCTCTCGGTGCGTACGGCTTCTCATGGACGTCCCCCGGTCGAAAGCAGGCCCCCTCATGCACCACCCCCTCGACGACGCCGACCGCACGCTCCTGGTGACCGGCGCGGCCGTCGCCGCACCCGGCACCTCCGTACGCGCCGAGGCGCTGGCCGTCCGTGGCGGCCGGGTCATCCACGTCGGCACCGCCGAAGACGCCCGCGCCGCGCTCGGCGGCCGGCCCGACGAGGCCCTCGACCTCGACGGCGGCCTCGTCCACCCCGGATTCGTCGACGCCCACTGCCACCCGGTGATGTACGGACAGGCGCTCGCCTGGGTCGACTGCCGGCCCGAACGCGTACCCGACATCGAGACGCTCGTCACCGTTCTCACCGACGCCGCCCGCGAACTGCCCGCCGGAGTCCCGGTGCGCGGCTTCGGCTACGAGCACCGCAGGCTCGCCGAGCAACGCCACCCCACCTGCCACGACCTCGACCGCGTCGCCACCGACCGCGAGGTGTACGTGATGAACGCCTCCGGTCACGGCGGTGTCGTCAACTCCCACACCCTGCGCACCTGCGGCGTCACCGCAGGCACCCCCGACCCCGAGGGCGGCAGCATCGGCCGCTTCACCTCCGGCGAGCCCGACGGCCAACTCTGGGACGCCGCCTGCGACCTGCTCACCGGCCCCGGCGGAGTGAAGATCGGCAACCACGGTCCGAACTTCCACCTCTCCGAGCCGGACGCCATCATGGCCGACCACCTCCAGCGCGCCCAGGAGGTCTTCCTCGCCGCCGGAGTCACCACCGTCGGCGACGCCCAGGCGTCCCGCCGCGAGATGGAGACGTATCTGCGGGCCCGTGCCGACGGCTCCCTGCGCATGCGGGTCTCCGCGTACCTCACCTCCGCGCTCCTCGACACCGCGCTCGACCTGGGTGTGGTGAACGGATTCGGTGACGACCTGTTCCGCGTCCAGGGCGTCAAGTTCTACGCCGACGGGACGCTCGGCGGCTGGACCGCGTACTTCCCCGACGGCTACGCCGCCGACTGCTGCCACCACGGGCAGCTGTACCACTCGGCGGAGGAGTACGCCGAGCTCGTCACCCGCGCCCACCGCGCCGGGCTCCAGACCGCCACGCACGCCCAGTCCCCGTACGCCATCGGTATGGTCCTCGACGCCGTCGAGAAGGCACAGGCCGACCGGGAGCGCCCCGACATGCGCCACCGGATCGAGCACGCGGGCCTGCCCACCGACGAACAGATCGCCCGCATGGGCCGGCTGGGCGTCATCCCGGTGATGCAGCCCCAGCACCACCTGCGCACCGGCGACGGCACACTGACCGCCATCGGTGACCTCGGCCACCGCTACAACCCGGCAGGCGCCTGCCTCACCGCGGGCGTCCCCGTCGCCATCAGCTCGGACGCCCCCGTCGCCCCGCCCGCCCCGCTGGAGGCGGTCTCCGCCGCCGCGACCCGGCGCACCGTCCTCGGCACCGTCCTCGGCGACGCCTCGCTGCGGATGCCCGTGGCGGACGGTCTGCGCGCGCACACCGAGTCGGCCGCCCGCGCCCTGCATCGCGAACACGCCGTGGGCGCGCTGGCCCCGGGCATGCTCGCCGACTTCGTCGTCCTGGAAAGCGACCCGCTCACCGCGGACCCGGCCGGACTCGCCTCCATCGGCGTACGCGAGACCTGGATCGGTGGCACCCGCGCCTGGTCCGCCCCCGGCCGCTGACCCACTCCCTCCCGCTCGCCCCACCCCCTTCCCCGCCACCCCTCCCGCCCCCGGAGGCCCCATGTCCCCGCAGTCCAGCACCGGAAAGAGCCCGTACAGAGCCGCCTTCGCGGCGCTGGCCGGGACCTCCATCGAGTGGTACGACTTCTACGCGTTCGCCACCGCAGCGGCGATCGTCTTCAACGACGTGTTCTTCCCGCCAGACATGTCGCCGTACCTCAGGACCCTGTCCGCCTTCGCGACCTTCGCCATCGGCTTCCTGCTGCGCCCGCTCGGCGGCATCGTCTTCGGACACATCGGTGACCGCGTCGGACGTAAGAAGACCCTGGTCATCACGCTGGTGATGATGGGCGTCGCGTCCTTCGCCATCGGCCTGCTGCCCACGTACGCCCAGGTCGGCGCGCTCGCCCCGACCCTGCTGATCGTGCTGCGCCTGGTCCAGGGCATCGCGATCGGCGGGGAGTGGGGCGGCGCGGTACTCATCGCCGTGGAGAACGCCCCGCGCGGCAAGGCCGCCTTCTTCGGTTCGTTCGCCCAACTCGGCTCCTCGGTCGGCGCGTTGTTGTCGACCGGCGCCTTCAGCCTGATGAACCTCTTCGGCGACGACGCGTTCATGAGCTGGGGCTGGCGCGTGCCCTTCCTGGCCTCCGCCGTGCTGGTGATCGTGGGGCTGATCGTCCGGGTCAAGCTGGAGGAGTCCCCGGTCATGGAGGAGGTGCGCAAGGAACAGGAGGCGAAGGAGGAAGGGGCGGCCAAGCTGCCTGTCGTGGAGGTCTTCCAGAAGGCCTGGCGAACGGTCCTCATCGGCGTCTTCGCGCTGGCCACCGCGACCGGCGGTTACTACGTCGTCACCAGCTTCCTGCTCTCCTACGGCACCGGGGACCTCCACCTGCCGGAGTCCATGCTGCTCAACGGCCTCGCCCTGGCAGCCTTCCTGGAACTCCTCGTCACCCCCTGGCTGTCCTGGCTCGCCGACCGGGTCGGACCGCACAAGGTCGTGATCGCCGGCCTCGTGGGCGTCATCGTCCTCGCCCTACCGCAGTTCATGGTGCTGGGCACCGGCAGCGTCTTCCTCATCTGGCTGATGATGCTGGCCATGCGCCTGGTGATGTCCGCGCTGTACGGACCCATCGCGTCGATCCTCGTCGAGGGCTTCTCCACGCACGTCCGCTACACCGGCATCTCCCTCTCCTACCAACTCTGCAACATGGTCTTCGGCGGCCTCGCACCGCTCGCCGCGGTCTCCCTCGCGGCGGCCGCGGGCGGCCACTACTGGCCGCCGGCCGTCATGCTGATGGTGATCTCGGCGATCGGCATCGTCTGCACGGCACGCCTGCGCCGGCTCGGCACACCACCGGCCGGCGAGCGGACGCCGGACCCGGCCCGGCAGGCGGTACAGGCTGCCTCGTAAGGACCTGCGCGGCTGCGCCGTGTCCTCAATTCGCCGGACGGCCCTGAATTTCAAGCCGTCCGGCGATTGAGGACACAACCGCAACCGGACGGACCCGGTCGAGCCGTGCGGCCACAGCACCAGCATCGGCCGCACCTGACACCCACGGCGAATGCCGCCCGCATCCGACGTTCCGGGATACGGGCCGTCAGCCATGGCCTGGCCGCGACGGATCGCGGGGCCTCTTCCGCTTCCCCGTCCTTCCGTCGTACACCCTCACCCACCAGTGGCTGCGCGAACTCGCCCGGCACGGCGGCCCGCGCGCCCTCGCCGTCGCCCCCACCGCCCGGGCCGCTTTCACCGGTCACGTCGGGCGCGCCGACGCCTGGGGCCGGACCGTCGACCGTCCGTGGCGGCCTCTAAGGTCACCGCATGGCGACACTCCCGAACCCCCTTCCGTCACTGGCCACTTCCGGGCTCCAACTCCCGCCCGGCACGCTGGTCGACGCGACGCACGACGGACCGTGGCACGAACCCCTGCTCTGGTACGCGGACGGATCCGCGACCCCGGACACCTGGCCCCGGCTGCTCGACGAGGGCAGGGCGGTCGGACTCCTCCCTGTCCTCCTCGACGGCGGGACACGCGGCGAGTGGCCCGAGAAGTGGGAGCTCAGCCCCGGCATGACGTCGTACCCGGGTGACCACCACGCGGAGGACGTACTGGGCGAGCTCTGGGAGGAGTACGCGGAGGACGAGCTGGAAGGAGCGGCGATCGAGCCGTTCGGCCCGGAGTGGCCGGGCCTCGCCCCCACCCCGTCCGTGAGCGACCCCGCCGACGCGGAGGAACGGGCCGCAGAGATCGCCGCCCGGCTCACCGACGCGGACGGCCGCATGCCGGGAGCCCGTGCGGCGCTGGTCCCCGCGCGGCGCAGCGCGGACATACCGGCGGCGATCGGCTGGACGGGGCCGCTCAATTACGAGAACGACGTGGCACGGCTCTGCGCGGTGCTCCGGTCCTGGGAGGACCGATTCGGCATACGGGTCGTGGCGCTCGGCTTCGACCATCTGATCGTCTCGGTGGCCACCCCGCCGACCACTGTCGACGAAGCGGTGGCGGTCGCCGCCGAACACTTCGCGTTCTGCCCGGACAACATCGCCCACAACACCCCGGACACCCTGCGCGCCTACGCGGACCAGTACGTGCTGGGCGAGGATTCCTGGTCGTTCTGGTGGGACTGAGGACGCGCCTCGTCCGTTCCCCGGCCGACTCCCGCCGGGGCCGGACACTTCCGCCGAAGGAATACTTCACCGCGCACAGGGCAGCGCACACTTCATGGACCGGACAGACAGCCTCATCGAGCAGTTCCGTGCACTGCCTGCCGAAAGCGACGAAAAGCGCGAACTCATCGCCGCAATGGGCGACGTACTCGCGGACCGCCCGGACCATCCGGACGCCGTGCCCTTCCTCGCCTCGGTGACCGCCGACTCGGAGGAGTACGACCTCGCACGGGTCGAAGCCACCACGGTCCTGCGCCTGCGGCCACCGGCCGAGGCCGAGTCACGGCTCCACGCGGGCCGGGCGCTGGTGGCCGTGGTGCGTGGCCCCGACGACGATCTGGTCCGCCAGTACGCGGCCATGGCGCTCGGTCCCTACGCGGACGACCCGGAGGTCCACGAAGTGCTGGCCGCCGCCATCATGGACGACTTCGACCGGCTCGTCCGGGACAACGCCCTGGCGGCGCTCGACGAGGCGGGCCCCAGCGACAAGCGGATCGAGCTGCTGCACCGGCTGTCCGCGGACGCCACGCTCGGCCACGAGGCGGTCCGCATCCTCTCGTCCTGGGGCCTGGAACCCGCGGCCTGAGGCGACGCGGGCTCCAGGTGCCGGCCGCTACGAATGGCGCAGCCGCTCGGCGACCTCCGTCGCCCAGTACGTCAGGATCATCTGCGCACCTGCGCGCCGGATCCCGGTCAGGCTCTCCATGATCGCCGCGTCGCGGTCGATCCAGCCCTTCTCGGCGGCGGCCTCGATCATCGCGTACTCGCCGCTGATCTGGTACGCGGCGACCGGCACGTCCACCGAGTCGGCGACCTTCGCCAGGATGTCCAGGTACGGTCCGGCCGGCTTGACCATGACCATGTCGGCGCCCTCGTCGAGATCGAGTGCCAGCTCGCGCAGGGACTCGCGAGCGTTCGCCGGGTCCTGCTGATACGTCTTGCGGTCGCCCTTCAGCGAGGAGCCGACCGCCTCACGGAACGGCCCGTAGAACGCCGACGAGTACTTCGCCGTGTAGGCGAGGATCGCCACGTCCTCGTGCCCGGTCTGATCGAGCGCGTCGCGGATCACGCCGACCTGGCCGTCCATCATGCCGCTGGGGCCGACCACATGGGCGCCCGCATCCGCCTGGACCTGGGCCATCTCGGCGTACCGCTCGAGGGTGGCGTCGTTGTCGACACGGCCGTCGGCGGTCAGGACACCGCAGTGACCGTGGTCCGTGTACTCGTCGAGGCACAGGTCCGACATGACGACGAGATCGTCACCGACCTCTTCGCGCACCGCGCGCAGACCGACCTGGAGGATGCCGTCCGGGTCGGTGCCCGCGGTTCCCCGGGCGTCCTTGTTCTCGTCCGCCGGAACGCCGAAGAGCATGATCCCGGAGACCCCGGCCGAGACCGCGTCGACGGCGGCCTTCCGGAGGGTGTCCAGGGTGTGCTGCTGGACACCGGGCATGGCCGAGATGGCGACGGGCGCCGTGATGCCCTCGCGTACGAACGCGGGCAGGATCAGGTTCGCCGGGTCGAGCCGTGTCTCGGCGACCATCCGCCGCATCGCCGGGGTCGTCCGCAGCCGCCGGGGGCGGGAGCCGGGGAAGTTTCCGTACACAGTCATCCTTCGACGATAGACCCGTACACATCACCGTCTTACCGACACCTGTGCCGGAAAAATGAACGGGAGAACGGGCAGGGGCCCGGCTGCCGAAACAGCCGGGCCCCTGAGGCTCCTGAACACTCCCGAACGGGCCGGTCAGGTCGTCGTACGACGCCTCCGCGCCCCAGGACGCCGCTCGCTCGGCCGCGTCACCGGGTCACCGGCCTCCTTCGCCGCGTCCCGGCGCTGCGCGCCGAACTCGGCGAGCGCCGCGGCCAGCTTGTGCACCGACGGCTCCGGCGACAGCACGTCCACCCGCAGACCGTGCTCCTCGGCGGTCTTCGCCGTGGCAGGGCCGATGCACGCGATGACAGTCACGTTGTGCGGCTTGCCCGCGATGCCGACCAGGTTCCGGACGGTCGACGACGAGGTGAAGAGCACCGCGTCGAAACCGCCGCCCTTGATGGCCTCACGGGTGTCGGACGGCGGCGGCGAGGCGCGGACCGTGCGGTACGCGGTGACGTCGTCGACCTCCCAGCCCAGCTCGATGAGCCCGGCGACCAGCGTCTCCGTGGCGATGTCGGCGCGCGGCAGGAAGACACGGTCGATCGGGTCGAAGACCGGGTCGTAGGGCGGCCAGTCCTCCAGCAGACCGGCGGCGGACTGCTCACCGGACGGCACCAGGTCCGGCTTCACACCGAAGTCGATCAGCGCGGCGGCGGTCTGCTCGCCGACCGCCGCGACCTTGATCCCGGCGAAGGCACGGGCGTCGAGCCCGTACTCCTCGAACTTCTCCCGGACGGCCTTGACCGCGTTGACGCTGGTGAAGGCGATCCACTCGTAGCGGCCCGTGACGAGGCCCTTGACCGCGCGCTCCATCTGCTGCGGCGTGCGCGGCGGCTCGACGGCGATCGTCGGGACCTCGTGCGGCACGGCGCCGTACGAACGCAGCTGGTCGGAGAGCGACGCCGCCTGCTCCTTCGTACGCGGCACGAGCACCTTCCAACCGAAGAGCGGCTTGGACTCGAACCACGAGAGCTGGTCGCGCTGGGCGGCGGAGCTGCGCTCACCGACCACGGCTATGACCGGCTGGTGCCCCTCCGGCGACGGCAGCACCTTCGCCTGCTTGAGAACCTGGGCGATCGTCCCGAGGGTCGCCGTCCAGGTGCGCTGCCGGGTCGTCGTACCCGCGACCGTGACGGTGAGCGGGGTGTCAGGCTTGCGGCCCGCCGAGACCAGCTCGCCCGCGGTGGCCGCGACCGAGTCCAGCGTCGTCGAGACGACAGCCGTGGCGTCGCTCGCGCCGATCTCGGTCCAGCAGCGGTCCGAGGCGGTGCGGGCGTCGACGAACCGGACGTCGGCGCCCTGCGCGTCACGCAGCGGCACACCGGCGTACGCGGGCACGCCCACGGCGTTCGCGACACCGGGGACGACCTCGAAGGGGATGCCGGCGGCGGCGCAGGCGAGCATCTCCGCGCCTGCGGACCCGTCCAGGCCGGGGTCACCGGAGACGGCACGGACGACCCGCCTGCCGCCCTTCGCGGCCTCCATGACAAGATTGGCCGCGTCCCTGAGAACGGGCACACCGGCGGGTGTTGATGACACGTCAACAACCGCCAGCTCAGGCGTGCTTACGCCTGCCCGCGCATGGCCGCGAACAACGCCGAGCACGTCCGGCTCGGCGACAAGAACGTCCGCGCTCGCGAGCGCCTCGACAGCGCGCAGAGTCAGCAGTCCCGGATCGCCGGGACCGGCGCCGAGGAAGGTGACGTGCCCTGCGGACAGGACCGGAAAGTCGGATACGGCGGGGCCGGTGGGGCTCAAAGTGCTCGCTCCCCCATAAGACCGGCCGCACCCTTGGCAAGCATCTCGGTCGCGAGCTCGCGACCGAGGGCCGCCGCGTCGTCGTGCGACGTGGGGACGGGACCGGTGATGGACATCTGTACCAGCGAGGCGCCGTCGGTGGAACCGACGACACCGCGCAGGCGCAGTTCGTTGACAGCCTGTCCGTCGACCAGGAGGTCGGCCAGCGCACCCACAGGTGCGGAGCAGCCGGCCTCCAGGGCGGCGAGCAGGGAACGCTCGGCGGTCACGGCGACCCGGGTGTACGGGTCGTCGAGCTCGGCGAGCGCGGCGGCGAGGTCCGCGCTGGTTGCAGCGCATTCGATCGCCAGTGCTCCCTGACCGGGAGCGGGCAGAACGGTGTCGACCGGCAGGAAGTCGGTCACCTCACCGGTCCGGCCGAGGCGGCTGAGCCCGGCCGCGGCGAGAACCACCGCGTCCAGTTCACCGCTTCGTACAAATCCGATACGCGTATCGACGTTGCCACGGATCGGCACGGTCTCGATGTCGAGGCCGTGGCTGCGGGCGTACGCGTTGAGCTGCGCCATGCGGCGCGGCGAGCCGGTGCCTATGCGGGCGCCGGACGGCAGCTGCTCGAAGGTCAGCCCGTCCCGCGCCACCAGCACGTCGCGCGGGTCCTCGCGCCGCGGTACGGCAGCAAGCACGAGGCCCTCGGGCTGTGCGGTCGGCAGGTCCTTGAGCGAGTGGACGGCGAAGTCCACCTCGCCTCGCAGCAGCGCCTCACGCAGCGCCGCGACGAACACGCCGGTGCCACCGATCTGCGCGAGATGCTCCTTGGAGATGTCTCCGTACGTGGTGACCTCGACGAGCTCGACGGCGCGCCCGGTCACCTCGCTGACCGCGTCGGCGACAAGGCCGGACTGCGCCATGGCGAGCTTGCTGCGCCGGGTGCCCAGCCGGAGCGGCGCGCCGGTCTGCGCGCGGGGTGAGTTGTCGGTCATGACCGCCCTCGATTCGGGTCGTTCAGGTCTGCCCGGGAGACGGCGGCGACCGTCTGCGGGTCGAGGTCGAAGAGTTCCCGCAGCGCGTCGGCGTACCCGGCGCCGCCGGGCTCACTGGCGAGCTGCTTGACCCGCACGGTGGGCGCGTGCAGGAGCTTGTCGACGACGCGGCGCACGGTCTGCGTGATCTCGGCGCGCTGCTTCTCGTCCAGGTCGGGGAGGCGCCCGTCGAGCCGCGCGATCTCGCCGGCCACCACATCGGCGGCCATGGTGCGCAGGGCGACCACGGTCGGGGTGATGTGGGCGGCGCGCTGGGCGGCGCCGAACGCGGCGACCTCGTCGGCGACGATGGTGCGCACCTGGTCCACGTCGGCGGCCATCGGAGCGTCCGCGGACGCCTCGGCGAGCGACTCGATGTCGACGAGGCGCACACCGGCGAGGCGGGCCGCCGCGCCGTCGATGTCGCGCGGCATGGCGAGGTCGAGCAGGGCGAGCCGGACGGGGCCGGTGGACTGCGCGGGCACGGTGGCCTGGCGCACGGCCTGTGCCTGCGCGGTCGTGGCGGCGGAACCGTTCTCCACCCACGCGGCGTGCTGGTCCAGGTCGGCGGCGGGCACGGCGGGCGCCTCGACGGCGGTGGCGGCCGCGTCGAACGGCAGGCCGAGCGCACCGGCGACGGTCTCACCGGTCAGGACGAGTCCCGTCGCACCGGTACAGGAGACGACGACATCGGCACGTGTCAGTTCGTCGGCGACCGCGGCCATCTCGACGGCCCGGGCGGTCACTCCCGTGCCACCGGCCTGGCTCAGGATCTCGACGAGCCGGTCGGCGCGGGCCCGGGTCCGGTTGGCGACGACGATCTCGGCGACACCGGTACGGGCCAGCGTGGCGGCGGCCAGCGACGACATCGAGCCGGCGCCGATCACCAGAGCACGCTTGCCGCCGGCCCAGTCGGCGGTGTCGGCGCCGCCCGCGAGCTGCTGCAGGCCGAAGGTGACGAGCGACTGCCCGGCCCGGTCGATCCCGGTCTCGCTGTGCGCGCGCTTGCCGACCCGCAAAGACTGCTGGAACAGGTCGTTCAGCAGCCGGCCCGCGGTGTGGCTCTCCTGCCCCAGCGCCAGCGCGTCCTTGATCTGGCCGAGGATCTGGCCCTCGCCGACGACCATCGAGTCCAGCCCGCACGCCACCGAGAAGAGGTGGTGGACGGCCCGGTCCTCGTAGTGCACATAGAGATACGGAGTGAGCTCGTCCAGCCCGACCCCGCTGTGCTGCGCGAGGAGCGTGGACAGCTCGGCGACGCCCGCGTGGAACTTGTCCACGTCGGCGTACAGCTCGATGCGGTTACAGGTGGCGAGGACGGCGGCCTCAGCCGCGGGCTCCGCTGCCAGGGAATCCTGCAGCAGCTTGGCCTGCGTCTCGGCAGCCAGCGACGCCCGCTCCAGTACGGAGACCGGGGCGCTGCGGTGGCTCAGCCCTACGACAAGGAGACTCATGCCGGCATCACGGCGGGCATGTCCCCGTCGGGTCCCTTCCGGCTGCTGCTCGTGGCGGCGCGCACGGGCGGCGCGGCCTGGTCGACGTCGCCCCCGGCAGCGGCTTCCTCGCCGGCCTTGCGCTGCTCGTGGAAGGCGAGGATCTGGAGTTCGATCGAGAGGTCGACCTTGCGGACGTCGACGCCGTCCGGCACGGAGAGCACCGTCGGCGCGAAGTTCAGGATGGAGGTGACGCCCGCGGCGACGAGGCGGTCGCAGACCTGCTGGGCGGCACCGGCCGGGGTGGAGATGACACCGATCGACACGCCGTTGTCGCTGACGATCTTCTCCAGCTCGTCGGCGTGCTGGACGGGAATCCCGGCGACGGGCGTACCGGTCATCGCGGGGTCCGCGTCGATCAGCGCGGCGACCCGGAAACCGCGGGAGGCGAAGCCGCCGTAGTTGGCGAGCGCGGCGCCGAGATTACCGATACCGACGATGACGACCGGCCAGTCCTGGGTGAGCCCGAGCTCGCGGGAGATCTGGTAGACGAGGTACTCGACGTCGTACCCGACGCCACGCGTCCCGTAGGAGCCGAGGTAGCTGAAGTCCTTGCGCAGCTTGGCAGAGTTGACTCCCGCCGCCGCGGCGAGTTCCTCGGACGAGACCGTGGGGACCGAGCGCTCGGAGAGCGCGGTCAGTGCGCGGAGATACAGCGGAAGCCGGGCGACGGTGGCCTCGGGAATTCCTCGGCTACGGGTCGCCGGTCGGTGAGTTCGGCCAGTTGCCACGGTGCTCCTGCGGGATGAGCGGGGCTGCAGGCGGCCATATGTTCCAAGACCGCCCCGTCGAATGCAGGCTATGTCTTTGTGAACGCGTGCACAAAGATGGTGTCCGTTTTGTCCGGTCAAAGTGACCGGGGTCACGCACATCCGTCGCGCGATCCCGGAACCTTGGATCGCATCAGCCCGTTGCAGGCCCGAAGGGGGCAAAGCGGTACACACTCCTCACGACTACGCCCCCGAGATCACTCAAAACGCCCACGATGGTAACCGGGTTTCACTCAGGAAAGCAGCGCGCTGCGCAGCCTCGCCGGATCCACCCGCCAGAACGTGTGCTGTTCGTTATCAATGAGGACGACCGGAATCTGCTCCCAGTACTCCCGGTACAGCTCCTCGTCCTGAGTGATGTCCTTCTCCTCCCAGGACGCGCCGGTCTCCTCGCAGACCTCCCGCACCACCAGCCTCGCGTCGTCACAGAGGTGACACCCCGGTTTCCCGACCAGGGTCACCACCCGGTCCACGGGCTTCTTCTTCGTACGACGCAGCAAGGCACTCATGCCTTCATTCTGCGCCGACCGCCCGCCCTTTCCGTAACTCATCCGGCACTGATCCGGTACGCCCCGAATCGCCCGTTTAACAATTCGGCCGCCGAGAGTTCACGCCACCGCATCCCGGCAGGTCGGGAAGGGCTCAACAGACTGGCTATGCTCACGACATGGCCGCTCTTGGATGGCTCACACCACGTAGGCGTTCCGCGACAGCACGGAGCGTGCTGGCAGGCGAGGCAGCAGCCGAGGCAGCGCGGAAGTCGTCACTCCACGCCGAACAGCCCGCCGAACGATTCACCGACGAGACCCCCGCCACGACCGCGGAGCCGGAGCCGGCGTTCCCGGTCGTCGGCGACGAACGGGCTGCCGCCTTCTTCGACCTGGACAACACCGTCATGCAGGGCGCGGCGATCTTCCACTTCGGCCGCGGGCTGTACAAACGGAAGTTCTTCCAGCGCCGCGAACTGACCCGGTTCGCCTGGCAGCAGGCCTGGTTCAGGCTGGCCGGCGTGGAGGACCCGGAGCACATGCAGGACGCCCGCGACAGCGCCCTGTCCATCGTCAAGGGCCACCGCGTCTCCGAGCTGATGTCCATCGGCGAGGAGATCTACGACGAGTACATGGCCGACCGCATCTGGCCGGGCACCCGCGCCCTCGCCCAGGCCCACCTCGACGCCGGACAGAAGGTCTGGCTGGTCACCGCCGCCCCGGTGGAGACCGCCACGATCATCGCCCGCCGGCTCGGGCTGACCGGCGCGCTCGGCACGGTCGCCGAGTCCGTCGACGGCGTCTACACCGGCCGCCTGGTCGGCGAGCCGCTGCACGGGCCCGCGAAGGCCGAGGCGGTCCGCGCCCTGGCCGCCGCCGAGGGCCTCGACCTCGCCCGCTGCGCGGCGTACAGCGATTCGCACAACGACATCCCGATGCTGTCCCTGGTCGGTCACCCCTACGCGATCAACCCGGACACAAAGCTCCGTAAGCACGCCCGGGCCCTCGACTGGCGGCTGCGCGACTACCGCACGGGCCGCAAGGCGGCCAAGGTCGGCATCCCGGCCGCGGCCGGTGTCGGCGCCCTCGCGGGCGGCACCGCGGCCGCCGTCGCCCTGCACCGCCGCCGCCGCTGACCGCACGCGGATCTTCCCCGCGCAGGGGGCCGAGCCACGCCCGGCTCCCTGCCGCCAATCGGGACCCCCTACCCGCCGACCGCTCCCGCCAGTCGGATTGCGCGCACCCGACCACAACCCGTTGCGGCCGCAGGCAGATCACGAAGTAATCCGATCAATAACCGGTCACGATGTGCTACTGGATGCGCCTCATAGTCGCTACAGAAGCGACGGAACCGATGATTTGAGCAACTGGGTGTAGCACTGCCTGTACGAAGCGTTATTCTCCTCAGACGCATTCCGGAACCCACCACTCACTACGACGAGTGACGGTTTCGCACTGCACGTGATGGAAGCTCTGCCTCTGGGAGTCCCGTGTACCCACACGTCGGGGTTGACGCCTCGGGCCTGGCTACGCTGCGCGCAACGGTCGCCGACCGCTTGCGCGGCTTCGTCCCCACCGCGTACGCCGTACCCGCTTTTGCCGCCCCTGCACCTGTCGGCCCTTGCTATGCCCTGGCCGAACGCGGTGCAGCGGTCGGAAGACGCAGCAACCGCGGCGCAACGACCACGTCCACCGTTCGTCGGCCGACCGCCGACAGCGACAGCGCGCGCATGATGGATCTCGTCGAGCGCGCACAGGCCGGTGAGGCTGACGCCTTCGGCCGTCTCTACGACCAGTACAGCGACACCGTGTACCGATACATCTACTACCGCGTGGGCGGCAAGGCGACGGCGGAGGACCTCACCAGCGAGACCTTCCTGCGCGCCCTGCGCCGCATCTCCACGTTCACCTGGCAGGGCCGCGACTTCGGCGCCTGGCTGGTCACGATCGCCCGCAACCTGGTCGCCGACCACTTCAAGTCCAGTCGTTTCCGGCTGGAAGTGACCACCGGTGAAATGCTCGACGCCAACGAGGTCGAGCGCAGCCCCGAGGACTCTGTCCTGGAGTCCCTCTCCAACGCCGCACTGCTGCAAGCCGTGCGCCGACTCAACCCCCAGCAGCAGGAGTGCGTGACGCTGCGCTTCCTGCAGGGCCTCTCGGTCGCCGAGACGGCCCGCGTGATGGGAAAGAACGAAGGCGCGATCAAAACCTTGCAGTACCGCGCCGTTCGCACGCTGGCCCGGCTCCTGCCGGACGATGCCCGCTGAACACGCTCTGCGACACACCCCTCACGCACTGGTCCGATCATCTTTCGTGCGTAACCCATGTGCCGCGCCACTCGTTGTGCCGGTTGAAGGCCCCCTGTCGTCACTCCATGTCCGCCGACACTCACTCTTTCGTGTGGAAGCGCTCAAGGTGTGCAACCTTCCGGACCCCCAGGGGAGTCGACCGTCATGACGAGAGGAGGTGCCGCCAGTGATCGCAAACGTTTCGGCACACCGGCGGGCGAACGCCTTCGCCCAGGCCCTGGAGGAGCAGGAGCTCCAGGGTGCGGCGGCCGTACAGCCCGAGGACCCGGCCGAACCGGCCGACCACGGAACGCTGTTGGCCCTGGCGAACGGCCTCGGTGAGCTGCCGAGGCCGAAGTTGGATTCCGAGGTCAAAGTGGTGCAGCGAGCCCAGCTCGTCGCCGCCATGGAGGCCATGTTTGCCGAGGGCGGCGCGTCCACGGGCCCTACGGTGCCCGAACAACGGAGCAGGGGGGCTCACCGAGCCTCCCCGCTCAGGAAGTTGCGCCCCCGCTCCCGCTGGACGAAGGGCATCGCGGCCGGCGGGCTCACCGTCGGTGTGGCCGCGGGAGCCTTCGGCGGAGTGGCCGCTGCCAGTTCCGACGCCCTGCCGGGTGATTCGCTGTACGGGCTGAAGCGCGGCATGGAGGACATCAACCTCGGCATGGCCGACGGCGACGCCGACCGCGGCGAGGTCTACCTCGACCAGGCGTCGACCCGGCTGAGCGAAGCCCGCAGGCTGATGGAGCGCCGCCGCGCGGGCGATCTGGACCACGAATCACTCGGCGAGATCAGGCGCACCCTCAACGGCATGACGCACGACGCCACCGAGGGCCACCGCCTGCTCCACGCCGCGTACCAGCGCGACGGAGCACTCGGACCCATCCAGACCCTGGATTCCTTCTCCCGCTCCCATCGCGGAAGTTGGAGCACCCTGCGCGACCGGCTGCCGGTCCAGCTGACGGATGTCGGGGACGAGGTGAGCTCGGTCTTCGAGGCCATAGACGAAGAGGTCGCGCCGCTGCAGTCCCTGCTCCCCAGCAGCCCGGACCGGAGCACCGGCTCCCAGGGGTCCGGCTCCTCGCAGCAGACCGACGGGTCGCCCGGCACGGACGACCCGGCCCCCTCCTCCCCCGAGGTCTCACAGGGCCAGACAGGCAGCAGCGGTACCCCGGACCCGTCCGGCTCCGCCTCCACCCCGGAGGACAACCTGATCGCAGGCGGCACGGACGGCTTCCTGGACACACCGTCCCCGGGCACCACCCCGCCCACAACGGGCAGGGACAGCACCCCACCCACCCCGGACGTGACACTGCCGCCCCTGCTCCCCGGCCTGCTCCCGGGCCTGGGATTCAACAGCGAGGACGAAGACCAGTGACTGACCGGCGGACGGACTCCCCCAAGCCCGTCCGCCGGTCGCTCACCCCTTCCGGCGGTTGAGGACACCCGCCGTCAGAAGAACACCGACCTCCGCTGCACCAACAGCTTGTACAGCGTGTGCTGAATCTGCTCCCGCACCTGATCCGTCAGGTTGAACATCAGCATCGGATCCTCCGCCGCCTCCACCGGATACCCCTCCGTGGGAATCGGCTCCCCGAACTGAATCGTCCACTTCGTCGGCAACGGCACCGCCCCCAACGGCCCCAGCCAAGGAAACGTGGGCGTGATCGGGAAGTACGGAACCCCCAGCACCCGCGCCAGCGTTTTCGCGTTGCCGATCATCGGATAGATCTCCTCCGCACCCACGATCGAGCACGGCACAATCGGCACCCCGGCCCGCAACGCCGTCGACACGAAGCCGCCCCGCCCGAACCGCTGCAGCTTGTACCGCTCGCCGAACGGCTTCCCGATGCCCTTGAAGCCCTCCGGCATCACACCGACGACCTCGCCCTGCCTGAGCAGCCGCTCCGCGTCCTCCGCGCAGGCCAGTGTGTGCCCGGCCTTCCTGGCCAGCTCGTTCACCACCGGCAGCACGAAGACCAGATCCGCAGCGAGCAGCCGCAGATGCCGGCCCGCCGGATGGTTGTCGTGCACGGCAACCTGGAGCATCAGCCCGTCCAGCGGCAACGTCCCCGAGTGGTTGGCCACGATCAGCGCCCCGCCGTCCGACGGGATGTTCTCGATGCCCCGCACCTCGACCCGGAAGTACTTCTCGTACATCGGCCGGAGCATCGACATCAGAACCTGGTCGGTGAGCTCCTTGTCGTACCCGAACTCGTCGACCTCGTACTCACCGGTGACCCGCCGACGAAGAAACGCGAGCCCACCCGCGATCCGCCGGTCCCAGCTGCCGCGCCGCACCTCGTCCTGCACACCCTCCACGGGCTCCCCGCCCCCCTGGACCGCCTCATGGACCGGCGCGGCGTCCAACTGCCCGGGCAGGGCGCTCAGGGCCGCAGTGCCCACCGCGGGACCCGCCCCGGACCGCCGCCGCGCCGACCGCGGCGCGCCACCCGACCGCGAACGGTCGTCGTCGAACGGAATGACCTTGGCATCCGCCATCGTCGGTGCGCTCCTCTATCTCGCGCTGTGGGTCGGTTGTGTGTCGTCGGTCCCGGTGATCCCCGGAACCTCGCCGGTCCCACCGGCGAACGGCATCGCCGCCAACCGGTCGACGGCCCTGCCGACCATCTCGGGCGGCAGCAGTCCCGGCGCCTGGTTCCGCGCGAAGTCCGCGAACGTCTCCGCGGTGGTGAATCCCGGGTGGAAGCCCAGCGTCTCGCGCATCTGCACGGTGGAGACCACCCTGCCGTGCGTCAGCAGCCGGATCTGCTCCGGTGAGAAGTCCGTCATGCCGACGGTTCGGAGCGCCTGACCCACCCAGGTGACGGCGGGCAGGGGCACCGGCATCGTCGGCCGCCCGAGCCGCCGCGAACACTGCGACAGCAGCAGCACCCCGTCGCCCGCGATATTGAACGTGCCACTGTTGAGCGTCCCGCGCCGCGGTTCGTGCGAGGCGATCCTCAGTACGTCGATGACGTCGTCCTCGTGGACGAACTGGAGCCGGGGGTCGTACCCGAACACGGTCGGCAGGACGGGCAGCGACAGATAGTCGGCGAGCGGCGAGTCCGCGTCCGGCCCCAGGATGTTCGCGAACCTCAGCACGCACACGGCGACGTCCGGCCTGCGGCGCGCGAAGCCCCGTACGTACCCCTCGACCTCCACCGCGTCCTTCGCGAAGCCCCCGCTCGGCAGAGACTTGGGCGGGGTGGTCTCGGTGAAGACCGCGGGATCGCGCGGTGCGGAGCCGTACACACCCGTACTGGACTTGATCACCAGCCGCCGCACCGTCGGCGACTTCTGGCAGGCACCGAGCAGCTGCATGGTGCCGATGACATTGGTTTCCTTGACCGTGGTGCGGCCACCGGCCCCGAGCGCCTTGCCGCTGACGTCCAGATGCACGACCGTGTCGACGGTGTGCTCGGCGAGGACTCTGGCGATCGCGGGCTGGCGGATGTCCGCGCGGACGAAGTCGGCATCACCCAATTGGTGCCCCGGCGCGATCGCATCGACGGCGATCACCCGGTCCACCTCCGGGTCACGCTGGATGCGCCGCACGAATCGGCCGCCCAGCTGCCGGGCCGCTCCCGTGACGAGCACGACCTTCCCCAAGATCAGCGCCTTCCGTCGAAGAGGTTTCCCCTGGCCGTCACCGTAGCGGGTGGATGTTGCCCTGTGATGACTGCGCGGCGGCGTTCTGCCGAGTCTTTGGCCCAAATATGTGCAAGGCCGCCCGCACAACGCACCGCAGCCCTCCCGCCATGTCGGCGGGAGGGCTGCGGATTCACGAACTGCGTTCGCTTACTTCTTGTTGCGACGCTGAACGCGCGTGCGCTTGAGCAGCTTGCGGTGCTTCTTCTTGGCCATCCGCTTGCGCCGCTTCTTGATAACAGAGCCCACGACTACCCTCGCTCACTTCTCTTCACTGGTGCGGGGCGTCTGGGCCCACACGACCTACGTCGGCCTAGCCTACCCGCCACGGGGTGAGGGACGTAATCCGAGGCCAACCTCAGGCCGACTCCACCCCCACAAAGGACTCGCGGAGATACTCGTGAACCGCTTGCTCCGGGACCCGGAAGGACCTGCCCACCCGGATCGCCGGCAGATGACCACTGTGCACCAAGCGGTACACGGTCATCTTCGACACCCGCATGACCGAGGCGACTTCCGCCACGGTCAGAAACTTGACCTCGTTGAGAGGCCTCTCGCTGCCAGCAGCCATGACCCACCTGTACCTTCCGCACGAGACGCGCACCGGCTTCCCCTCCGGTGACTCTTCGTCGTTGTGCGCTCACTCCCCAGATTAGGGGCGGGTGATGCGAGTGGGGAAGAGGAGGGACCATCGGCCGCCTACTGTGACAGACACGCCCGATTGAGTACATAGCGAGTGAGCGGCCGGTAGTAGGCGGACTGAACGGCGTCATCAAGCGGAACGGCGACCGACACCTGCCCCTCGGCCTCGCCGACGAACAGCGCGGGATCGTCCGTGTCCGCCAGGCCGATCGCCTCAATGCCCAGCTGACCTGCCCCGCAGACCCATCCGTGGTCCCCGACGACCAGTTCGGGCAGCCGCCCGTGGGCAGCCACCGCGGCCTCCAGCGCCACCCGAACCGGGAGCGGCGAGTGGGTATGTGCGCCCGGCTCACTACCGCGGTCCCGCACGCCGGGTTCGCGCACCAGGGCGACTCCCCGTACGTAATCAAGGTTGTAGGTGCGTACGCCGAACCGGGTCGTTATGTCGATACATCGCCCCTGCGCCGGGGTGAGTACGACGCAGCCGGCCGCCGACAAAGCGTCTGCCAACGCGGCGTAGAAGCCGAGCAGCCGATGCGGATGGCCGGTCCCGAACAGCACCGGTGCCCGCCGGGCGGCCACATTCGACAACCGCTCGGCAAACGCGTCCAGACCAGCCAAGGTGCGCTCCGGATCGATCACATCGGGACCCGAAACATGAGCAGGATCGTCCGAGACTCCGCACTTGTCTGCCATCAACCGAAGCAGATCGCACTCCTCCCACCCCCATTCGGGGTTGAGCCCGAGCAGCACCCGCGGGTCCCTCGCCGCGAACAGCCGATAGCTCCGCAGGCTCACCTCCCGCGAGGTGGCCACGGGCCCGGCCAGCCGGGCCGCCAGCAGATGCGCACGCAGCGCTCCGGTGCTCAACACCCTGCCGATGCTCCCCCAACCACCCGGACGGGGGGACAGAAGCCCGACTACGCCCCACAGTTGGCGTAACCATTCCTCAGTTGGCGCAACCATTCCTCACGTCAGCACGGAATCGGCCGCACCGGGACCGTCCCCGCCCGTTTCAGGCCAGCAGCCCCCGCAACGGGAACGCCGCCCGCCTGGTCGCGAGCACCGCCTGGTCGAGCCGGTCCGCCGGGTCGTACCCGCCCTCCCACGGCTGCCACGAAGGCGTACGCCCATCCGTCATCCGGCCCGGCCCCAACTGCCGCGTCCGGGCATAGACCTCGTCCCGCCACGAAGCAGGAATCACCGACTCCGGGTCCACCGGCGCATGCGCGGCGATCCCCACCAGATGCGTCCAGGACCGCGGCACCACGTCGACGACCGCATATCCCCCGCCGCCGAGCGCCACCCACCGCCCGCCCGCCACGTACTCATGGGCGAACTCGTGACACGACTCCATGACCGACCGCTGCGCGTCCAGCGACACCGCCAGATGCGCGAGCGGGTCCTCGAAGTGCGTATCGGCGCCGTGCTGGGTCACCAGCACCTGCGGCCGGAAGTCCGCCAGCAGCTCCGGCACCACCGCATGGAACGCCCTCAGCCACCCCGCGTCCCCTGTACCGGCAGGCAGCGCCACATTCACCGCGGCCCCCTCCCCCGCACCGGCACCGGTCTCCTCCGGCCAGCCGGTCTGCGGAAAGAGCGTCCGCGGATGCTCGTGCAGCGACACCGTCAGAACCCGCGGGTCCTCCCAGAACGCGGCCTGCACCCCGTCGCCGTGGTGCACATCCACATCGATGTACGCGACCCGCTCCGCACCCAGCTCCAGCAGCCGGGCAATCGCCAGCGCCGGGTCGTTGTAGATACAGAACCCCGACGCACCACCCGGCATCGCATGGTGCAGCCCGCCCGCGAAGTTCACCGCATGCGCCGTGGACCCGCGCCACACCGCCTCGGCCGCCGCCACCGACTGCCCGGCGATCAGCGCCGACACCTCGTGCATCCCCGCGAACGCCGGATCGTCCATCGTCCCGAGCCCGTAGTTCTGATCGGCCGCCCTGGGGTCCGCCGAGGCCGCGCGCACGGCCGCCACGTAGTCCTCGCGGTGCACGAGCCGCAGCGTGGAGTCCCCGGCCGGCTTGGCAGCCACCACATCCACCGCACTGTCGAGCCCGTACGCCCGCACCAGCCCCATCGTCAGGGCCAGCCTGACGGGGTCCATCGGATGACTGTTCCCGAAGTCGTATCCCGTTACTGCGTCATCCCACATCAACTGTGCGCGGCCGCTCATGCCCGCCACCGTATCGGGCAGGCTCCGGACCGAACGACTTGGCGTACACGAGCGTCGCGAGCACCAGCACCATCGGGACGAGCATCGCGCCCCGGTAACTCCACGCGTCCCCCAGCGCCCCGACCAACGGCGACCCCACCAGGAACCCCACATAGTTGAAGACGTTCAGCCGCGCGATCGCCGTATCGCTCGCACCGGGGAACATCCGCCCCGCCGCCGCGAACGTCTGAGGCACGATCACACAGAGCCCCAGCCCCAGCATGGTGAACCCGAGCATCCCGATCCACGCGCCGGAAGCAACCGCCACCACCCCGAACCCGGCCGCGGCCAGCACACTCCCGAACCGCACGACAGCCACGGCCCCGAACCGCCGCACCCCGAAGTCCCCCACGGCCCGCCCCAGCAGCGTCGTCACCATGTAGACGTTGTACGGAACGGTCGACAGCTGCTCGGAGCTCCCCAGCACGTCCTGCAGATACTTCGCGCTCCAGTTGGAGACCGTCGAGTCCCCGATGTACGCGAAGCTCATCACCAGACAGAGCGGCATCAGCAGCTTGAACGAGACCGAGACCCCCGAGGAGACCTCTCCCGGCGGCCCGTCGCCATCCGCCTTCCCCTCGGCACCCTCGACGTACCACCGGCTCGCGATGAACGCGGCCGGCAGCAGCACGACGACGGCCGGAAGATACGAGACCAGCAGCGTCAGATCCCAGTGCGCCCCGGCCCACGCCATCGACGCCCCGGCGATCCCACCCAGGCTGTACGCGGCATGGAACCCGAGCATGATGCTGCGCCCGTACGCCCGCTGGAGGCTGACCCCCATCATGTTCATGGAAGCGTCGAGCGCCCCGACGGACAGCCCGAACACACCGAGCGCCACGGCCGCTTGCCACAGTTCGCTGCCGGCCCCGACACCGAGCAGCGCCAGCAGTACGACGGGCTGCGCCCACCTGAGCACGACCCGGGGCCGTACCCGCGCGACCACCTTCTCGGTGACCACGCTGCCCACGCCGGCCAGGATGGGCACGGCGGCAAGGAACACGGGCAGCAGACCGTCGGATATCCCGTACCGGTCCTGAATGGCAGGAATACGCGTCACGAGCAGGGCAAAGGTGACCCCCTGCACGAAGAAGCTCAACGCCAAGGAGGCCCTACCGTGCCGCAACCGCGCATCCTTCATGGCCGCAGCGTAGGGCCCTGGCCTACCCGTGGGTAGATGGATCAGGCGAGCAATTCCCGCAGTTGAGCCATGTCGGAGAAGCAGCCGGTCACCCCGGCGAGCCGGTCGGCGGGCATCATCGACGTGAACCCGTACACATCCATCCCCGCGGCCCGGGCCGCCTCCACACCGAGCGGGCTGTCCTCGATGACGACACACCTCTCGGGCGGAACGCCCATCCGCTCAGCGGCATGGAGGAACAGGTCGGGCGCCGGCTTGCCCTGACCCACGTCCTCCGCGCTGAAGATCCACTCCTCCTCGAACCACTGGTCGAGCCCGGCCTTTCGGTGCCCGACCCGGATCCGCTCGTGGTTCCCGGACGAGGCGACGCAGTACGGAACCCCGTCGGCGACGAGCTTTCCCAGCACGTCGGCGACCCCCTCGACCGGCTCCAGCTCTTGCTGGAACGCGGCGAAGATCCGGGAGTGGAGCGTCTCGTCGAAGTCCGCGGGCAGCTTCTCCCCGGTCCTCTCCTCGACGAGGTCGTGGATCCGGTGCACGGCAGACCCCATGTAGTCACGGAGCGATTCCTCGTACGAGGTGGGGTGACCGAGCTCGGTCAGGTAGCCGGAGAGGATGGTGTTGGAGATCGGCTCACTGTCGACGAGCACACCATCGTTGTCGAAGATGACCAGTTCGTAGCGCATGGTTCGAGCCTAGACGCTCAGAACGCAGAAAAGCCCCGTGCCACAAGGGCACGGGGCTTTCCCGGAATAATTGTTCGGCGGCGTCCTACTCTCCCACAGGGTCCCCCCTGCAGTACCATCGGCGCTGAAAGGCTTAGCTTCCGGGTTCGGAATGTAACCGGGCGTTTCCCTAACGCAATGACCACCGAAACACTATGAAATTAACCAACACCGGGCAACAACACGGCCGTTCGTTATTTCAGAACTAACACAGTGGACGCGAGCAACTGAGGACAAGCCCTCGGCCTATTAGTACCAGTCAGCTCCACCCGTTGCCGGGCTTCCACATCTGGCCTATCAACCCAGTCGTCTACTGGGAGCCTTAACCCCTCAAAGGGGGTGGGAATACTCATCTCGAAGCAGGCTTCCCGCTTAGATGCTTTCAGCGGTTATCCTTTCCGAACGTAGCCAACCAGCCATGCCCTTGGCAGGACAACTGGCACACCAGAGGTTCGTCCGTCCCGGTCCTCTCGTACTAGGGACAGCCCTTCTCAATATTCCTACGCGCGCAGCGGATAGGGACCGAACTGTCTCACGACGTTCTAAACCCAGCTCGCGTACCGCTTTAATGGGCGAACAGCCCAACCCTTGGGACCGACTCCAGCCCCAGGATGCGACGAGCCGACATCGAGGTGCCAAACCATCCCGTCGATATGGACTCTTGGGGAAGATCAGCCTGTTATCCCCGGGGTACCTTTTATCCGTTGAGCGACAGCGCTTCCACAAGCCACTGCCGGATCACTAGTCCCGACTTTCGTCCCTGCTCGACCCGTCGGTCTCACAGTCAAGCTCCCTTGTGCACTTACACTCAACACCTGATTGCCAACCAGGCTGAGGGAACCTTTGGGCGCCTCCGTTACTCTTTAGGAGGCAACCGCCCCAGTTAAACTACCCATCAGACACTGTCCCTGATCCGGATCACGGACCCAGGTTAGACATCCAGCACGACCAGAGTGGTATTTCAACGGCGACTCCACAACCACTGGCGTGGCTGCTTCAAAGTCTCCCACCTATCCTACACAAGCCGAACCGAACACCAATATCAAACTGTAGTAAAGGTCCCGGGGTCTTTCCGTCCTGCTGCGCGAAACGAGCATCTTTACTCGTAGTGCAATTTCACCGGGCCTATGGTTGAGACAGTCGAGAAGTCGTTACGCCATTCGTGCAGGTCGGAACTTACCCGACAAGGAATTTCGCTACCTTAGGATGGTTATAGTTACCACCGCCGTTTACTGGCGCTTAAGTTCTCAGCTTCGCCGACCCGAAAGTCAGCTAACCGGTCCCCTTAACGTTCCAGCACCGGGCAGGCGTCAGTCCGTATACATCGCCTTACGGCTTCGCACGGACCTGTGTTTTTAGTAAACAGTCGCTTCTCGCTGGTCTCTGCGGCCACCCCCAGCTCATGGAGTAAATCCAATCACCAGTGATGGCCCCCCTTCTCCCGAAGTTACGGGGGCATTTTGCCGAGTTCCTTAACCATAGTTCACCCGAACGCCTCGGTATTCTCTACCTGACCACCTGAGTCGGTTTAGGGTACGGGCCGCCATGAAACTCGCTAGAGGCTTTTCTCGACAGCATAGGATCATCCACTTCACCACAATCGGCTCGGCATCAGGTCTCAGACTTAATGTGTGACGGATTTGCCTATCACACGCCCTACACCCTTACCCCGGGACTACCACCGCCCGGGCTGGACTACCTTCCTGCGTCACCCCATCGCTTACCTACTACAAGTCTGGTTCGTCGGCTCCACCACTACCCTCAACTCCGAAGAGATCGGGCCGGCTTCACGGACTTAGCATCGCCTGATTCAGTATTGGGCGTTTCAAAGCGGGTACCGGAATATCAACCGGTTGTCCATCGACTACGCCTGTCGGCCTCGCCTTAGGTCCCGACTTACCCTGGGCAGATCAGCTTGACCCAGGAACCCTTAGTCAATCGGCGCACACGTTTCTCACGTGTGTATCGCTACTCATGCCTGCATTCTCACTCGTGAACCGTCCACAACTCGCTTCCGCGGCTGCTTCACCCGGCACACGACGCTCCCCTACCCATCCCAGCAGGCGTTGGCCCTTAATGCTGGAATGACACGACTTCGGCGGTACGCTTGAGCCCCGCTACATTGTCGGCGCGGAATCACTTGACCAGTGAGCTATTACGCACTCTTTCAAGGGTGGCTGCTTCTAAGCCAACCTCCTGGTTGTCTCTGCGACTCCACATCCTTTCCCACTTAGCGTACGCTTAGGGGCCTTAGTCGATGCTCTGGGCTGTTTCCCTCTCGACCATGGAGCTTATCCCCCACAGTCTCACTGCCGTGCTCTCACTTACCGGCATTCGGAGTTTGGCTAAGGTCAGTAACCCGGTAGGGCCCATCGCCTATCCAGTGCTCTACCTCCGGCAAGAAACACACGACGCTGCACCTAAATGCATTTCGGGGAGAACCAGCTATCACGGAGTTTGATTGGCCTTTCACCCCTAACCACAGGTCATCCCCCAGGTTTTCAACCCTGGTGGGTTCGGTCCTCCACGAAGTCTTACCTCCGCTTCAACCTGCCCATGGCTAGATCACTCCGCTTCGGGTCTTGAGCGCGCTACTAAAACGCCCTATTCGGACTCGCTTTCGCTACGGCTTCCCCACACGGGTTAACCTCGCAACACACCGCAAACTCGCAGGCTCATTCTTCAAAAGGCACGCAGTCACGACTGTTGCTCCGAAGAACAACAGCGACGCTCCCACGGCTTGTAGGCACACGGTTTCAGGTACTATTTCACTCCGCTCCCGCGGTACTTTTCACCATTCCCTCACGGTACTATCCGCTATCGGTCACCAGGGAATATTTAGGCTTAGCGGGTGGTCCCGCCAGATTCACACGGGATTTCTCGGGCCCCGTGCTACTTGGGTGTCTCTTAAACGAGCCGTTAATGTTTCAGCTACGGGGGTCTTACCCTCTACGCCGGACCTTTCGCATGTCCTTCGCCTACATCAACGGTTTCTGACTCGCCTCACAGCCGGCAGACTGTGAAAAAGAGATCCCACAACCCCGCATGCGCAACCCCTGCCGGGTATCACACGCATACGGTTTGGCCTCATCCAGTTTCGCTCGCCACTACTCCCGGAATCACGGTTGTTTTCTCTTCCTGAGGGTACTGAGATGTTTCACTTCCCCTCGTTCCCTCCACACTGCCTATGTGTTCAGCAGCGGGTGACAGCCCATGACGACTGCCGGGTTTCCCCATTCGGACACCCCCGGATCAAAGCTCGGTTGACAGCTCCCCGGGGCCTATCGTGGCCTCCCACGTCCTTCATCGGTTCCTGGTGCCAAGGCATCCACCGTGCGCCCTTAAAAACTTGGCCACAGATGCTCGCGTCCACTGTGCAGTTCTCAAACAACGACCAGCCACCCATCACCCCACCCCTAAGGGCGAGTTCACTGGGGCCGGCAACTGAAGGCAACCTTGCGGCCATACCCTCAGACACCCAACAACGTGCCCGACACGACCGACCACCTCTCACGTTCCACGCCGAAGCAGTACTAGTGAAAAACAACCTGTCGTGCCGAATAGTCAACGTTCCACCCATGAGCAACCACCGTCGAACATTTGCCGACGTAGTGGCCTCTGACCAAGCAAGCTTGGTAAGAAGTGCTCCTTAGAAAGGAGGTGATCCAGCCGCACCTTCCGGTACGGCTACCTTGTTACGACTTCGTCCCAATCGCCAGTCCCACCTTCGACAGCTCCCTCCCACAAGGGGTTGGGCCACCGGCTTCGGGTGTTACCGACTTTCGTGACGTGACGGGCGGTGTGTACAAGGCCCGGGAACGTATTCACCGCAGCAATGCTGATCTGCGATTACTAGCAACTCCGACTTCATGGGGTCGAGTTGCAGACCCCAATCCGAACTGAGACCGGCTTTTTGAGATTCGCTCCGCCTCGCGGCATCGCAGCTCATTGTACCGGCCATTGTAGCACGTGTGCAGCCCAAGACATAAGGGGCATGATGACTTGACGTCGTCCCCACCTTCCTCCGAGTTGACCCCGGCAGTCTCCTGTGAGTCCCCATCACCCCGAAGGGCATGCTGGCAACACAGAACAAGGGTTGCGCTCGTTGCGGGACTTAACCCAACATCTCACGACACGAGCTGACGACAGCCATGCACCACCTGTATACCGACCACAAGGGGGGCACCATCTCTGATGCTTTCCGGTATATGTCAAGCCTTGGTAAGGTTCTTCGCGTTGCGTCGAATTAAGCCACATGCTCCGCTGCTTGTGCGGGCCCCCGTCAATTCCTTTGAGTTTTAGCCTTGCGGCCGTACTCCCCAGGCGGGGAACTTAATGCGTTAGCTGCGGCACCGACGACGTGGAATGTCGCCAACACCTAGTTCCCAACGTTTACGGCGTGGACTACCAGGGTATCTAATCCTGTTCGCTCCCCACGCTTTCGCTCCTCAGCGTCAGTAATGGCCCAGAGATCCGCCTTCGCCACCGGTGTTCCTCCTGATATCTGCGCATTTCACCGCTACACCAGGAATTCCGATCTCCCCTACCACACTCTAGCCTGCCCGTATCGACTGCAGACCCGGGGTTAAGCCCCGGGCTTTCACAACCGACGCAACAAGCCGCCTACGAGCTCTTTACGCCCAATAATTCCGGACAACGCTTGCGCCCTACGTATTACCGCGGCTGCTGGCACGTAGTTAGCCGGCGCTTCTTCTGCAGGTACCGTCACTCTCGCTTCTTCCCTGCTGAAAGAGGTTTACAACCCGAAGGCCGTCATCCCTCACGCGGCGTCGCTGCATCAGGCTTTCGCCCATTGTGCAATATTCCCCACTGCTGCCTCCCGTAGGAGTCTGGGCCGTGTCTCAGTCCCAGTGTGGCCGGTCGCCCTCTCAGGCCGGCTACCCGTCGTCGCCTTGGTAGGCCATCACCCCACCAACAAGCTGATAGGCCGCGGGCTCATCCTTCACCGCCGGAGCTTTCAACCCCGTCCCATGCGGGACAGAGTGTTATCCGGTATTAGACCCCGTTTCCAGGGCTTGTCCCAGAGTGAAGGGCAGATTGCCCACGTGTTACTCACCCGTTCGCCACTAATCCACCCCGAAAGGCTTCATCGTTCGACTTGCATGTGTTAAGCACGCCGCCAGCGTTCGTCCTGAGCCAGGATCAAACTCTCCGTGAATGTTTTCCCGTAATCGGGAGACACATCACGAGAGCGGGACGATCAGCCGGAATAAGACCGACCGTCCACAGCGTCCTCGCTGTGTAATTGCCTACCGGAACCACAAGGGCCCGGCAGGACTTTCAAAGGAACCACCAACCTGCCGAAACAGGCCGGGGTATCAACATATCTGGCGTTGACTTTTGGCACGCTGTTGAGTTCTCAAGGAACGGACGCTTCCTTCGTACTCACCCTCTCGGGCTTTCCTCCGGGCTTTCCCTTCGGTCTTGCGTTTCCGACTCTATCAGACTCTTTCGTGTCCGATTCCCGGTCGAAGCGGGTTCCGCTTTCCAGGTTTTCGCTTTCGCGTTTCCCTTTCCGGCGAGTCCGACTCTATCAGATCCTTTCGGGCCTGATTCCCAGTCAGCGGGATTTGTCTTCCCGGCTGTTGGGCCGTTCCGACGAGTGAGACTTTAGCGAATCCTGCGCCCCGACGCTAATCGGGGTCACGCTCCTTCGAACGCGGATTCTTCATTTCGCAAATGCGCACGCAAAGCGGGGCGACAGGTGTCGCTCGCTTGTTGTGGTTACTGCGGAATGGCTGTCCGGGGACCGACCGGGGTCGGCACTCACGTCGGACAACTCGGAGCACATTACGGATGCGGGCGTGCCATGTCAACCTCCGGTTGGCCCAGGGTGTGCCGGAAGGCCAGGCGGTAGTCGCGGGGGCTGGTGGCCAGGTGGGTGGCGAAGTGCTGGCGCATCGTGATCTCGCTGCCGAAGCCGGTACGGCGGGCCACCTCGGGGAGGGGGAGGTCGGTGCGCTCCAGAAGCTTTTGAGCTGCGGCGATGCGCTGAGTGATCAGCCAGCGCAGGGGTGTGGTGCCCGTGGTCGCCTGGAAGTGGCGGGCGAAGGAGCGGGGGGACATGCCGGCCCGGGCGGCGAGGCCGGCCACCGTGTGCGGTTCGGCCAGGTGGGTCAGGGCGTAGGTCCGTACGGCGGCGAGGGTGTCGGCATCCCGGTCGGTGTGCGGGGTGGGGTGCTCGATGAATTGGGCCTGGGTTCCGGTGCGGAACGGGGCCGTGACCATCGAACGGGCGATCGCTGCTGCGGCTTCGGCGCCATGGGTCGTACGGACGAGGTGGAGGCAGAGGTCGATGCCGGCCGCAGTGCCCGCTGACGTCCAGATGTTGTCGTCGTGGAGGAACAGCGCATCCGGGACGACGGTCACGCGGGGGTGGTGGGCGCGGAGGAGGTCGGTGAGGTTCCAGTGGGTGACGGCCCGGCGGCCGTCGAGGAGGCCTGCCTGGGCCAGGGTGAATGCGCCGCCGCAGAGCGCGGCGATCGGAGTGGAGCGGGCGTGTGCGCGGCGGAGGGGCCTCCAGGACCGGGGCGGGGGCGGGTGTCAGGTGGTCGTCGAGGCCGGGGACGACGATCAGGTCGGCGCGGGTCAGCCAGGAGAGGGTGCGGTCAGGGGTGAGGGAGAGGCCGCCGCGCAGGGGGATGGGGGCCGGGTCGGCGGCGACGCGGCGCAGGTCGAAGGGCGGGACGCCACGGTCGGTGCGGTCCACGCCCCACACCTCGGTGATGACCGAGACGTCGAACGCCCGGACGCCCGGGAACGAGACCAGGGCGATGCGGGCGGGGGTGGGTGCGGGTCCGGTCGCCATGGTGGCAGTAAAACATCGATCGATGACTTTTCGACCTCTGGGCGATACCGGTGCCAGGCACCAGCATCGTTCCCATGGAGATTGCAGAGAACGCAGCGCTGGTCGTGGTGGACGTGCAGGAGGGCTTTGAGGAGGAGGGGTACTGGGGGCCGCGGAACAATCCCGAGGCGGATCGGAACATCGCCGAACTGATCGATGCCTGGCAGGAGAGCGGGCGCCCCGTCGTATTCGTGCGGCATGACTCGACGAAGCCGGATTCGCCGCTGCGACCCGGGTACTCGGGGAACGCGTTCAAGGGATACGTGGAGGAACGGCGGGGGAAGGGCAGTGGGCCCGAGCTGTTCCTGACGAAGACGGTCAATTCAGCCTTCTACGGGACGCCCGATCTGGGGGCGTGGCTGAACGAGGCCGGAGTACGGCAGATCGTGGTGGCCGGGATCCAGACCAATATGTGCGCGGAGACGACGGCGCGAATGGGCGGGAATCTCGGGTACGAGGTGTTCTTCGCGTTCGATGCGACGTACACGTTCGACGCGATCGGACCCTGGGGGTGGGAACTGAGCGCGGACCAGCTGGCGCGGGCCACCGCTGTGACGCTGCACAGCGGTGGGTTCGCGAAGGTCGTGGCCAGTGCGGAGCTGGTGGCGGCCGCGGGGAAGTGAGGGTCAGCCGTTGCCCGAGGCCAGCTCGCGGCTGCGGTCGCGGGCTGCTTCGAGGGCGGCGATCAGCGCGGCCCGTACGCCGTGGTTCTCCAGCTCGCGGATGGCGCTGATGGTGGTGCCTGCCGGGCTGGTGACGGCTTCGCGCAGCTTGACCGGGTGTTCGCCGCTGTCGCGGAGCATCACCGCGGCGCCGATGGCGGCCTGCACGATCAGGTCGTGGGCCTGGGCGCGGGGCAGGCCGAGCAGGATGCCCGCGTCGGTCATCGCCTCGACAAGGAAGTAGAAGTACGCGGGTCCCGAGCCGGAGAGCGCGGTCGCCGCGTCCTGCTGGGACTCGGGGACGCGAAGGGTCTTGCCCACGCCGCCGAAGATCGCCTCGGTGGCGGCGAGATGGTCGGTGGTGGCGTGACTGCCCGCGGAGATGACGGACATGCCCTCGTCCACAAGGACGGGGGTGTTCGGCATGACACGTACGACCGGAGTCCTCGCAGCGAGGCGGTCCTCGATGAAGCCGGTCGTGATGCCGGCGGCGGCGCTGATGACCAGGCGGTCGGCGGTGATGTGAGGGGTGAGCTCCTCGAGGAGCCGGCCCATGTCCTGGGGCTTGACCGCGAGGATGAGGATGTCGGCGCGCTTGGCGGCCTCGGCGTTGGTGACGGATTCGACGCCGTAGCGGGTACGGAGTTCCTCGGCACGCTCGGAGCGACGGGCGGTGACCAGCAGGTCGGCGGGGCGCCAGCCCGCCCGGATCATGCCGCTGAGCAGGGCCTCGCCGATCTTGCCGGTGCCGAGGACTGCGACTGTCTGGGTCATGCGGTTCACCCTCCGGACGGTGCGGTGGTACGCGGTTCTGGTGGTACGTCGTCACCGCCATCCTCGCACCGGGACATCAGGCGGTGCGGCGGCGGAGGGTGGCTGCGCCGAGGGTGAGGACGAGGAGGGCGCAGCCCGCCACGATCAGGACGTCACGGACGAAGTTGCCGGTGACGTCGGTGTGGTGGAGGACTTCGTTCATGCCGTCGACCGCGTAGGACATGGGCAGGACGTTCGAGATGGCTTCGAGGACGGGCGCCATCCGGTCTCGTGCGATGAACAGGCCGCAGAGCAGGAGCTGCGGGAAGATCACGGCCGGCATGAACTGGACGGCCTGGAACTCGGATGCGGCGAAGGCGGAGACGAACAGGCCGAGTGCCGTGCCGAGCAGGGCGTCGAGCAGGGCGACGAGGAGCAGCAGCCAGGGCGAGCCGACCACGTCGAGGCCGAGCACCCAGACCGAGAGCGCGGTGGCCAGGAGGGACTGGAGGATCGCGACGGCGCCGAACGCGAGGGCGTAACCGGCGATCAGATCACCCTTGCCCAGCGGCATGGCGAGGAGGCGTTCCAGGGTCCCCGAGGTGCGTTCGCGGAGGGTGGCGATCGACGTCACCAGGAACATCGTGATCAGCGGGAAGATACCGAGCAGCGAGGCGCCGATCGCGTCGAACGTGCGCGGGCTGCCGTCGAAGACGTACCGCAGCAGCGTGATCATCACGACCGGGATGAGGAGCAGCAGCGCGACGGTGCGCGGGTCGTGGGTCAGCTGGCGCAGGACGCGGGCGGCGGTGGCGAGGGTGCGGGCGGGGCTGAGTGCCTGGGGTCCGCGCTGCGCGTGGGGGTGGGGGCCGGCGGTTGCCTGCGGAGTGGCGGGGGCTTGCTGCGGCGTGTTCGTCGAGCTCATCGGGCGTTCTCCTGACGGGTGGCGGCCTCGTCGACCAGGTGGAGGAAGGCTTCTTCGACGGTGGCGGTACGGGCGTCGGTGCGCAGCGCCTCGGGGGTGCCGTCGGCGAGGATCTCGCCCTCGCGCATGAGGAGCAGGCGGTGGCAGCGCTCGGCCTCGTCCATGACGTGGGACGAGACGAGGAGCGTGGTGCCGTGGTCGGCGGCGAGGCTGTGGAAGAGGTTCCACAGATCGCGGCGCAGTACCGGGTCGAGCCCGACCGTGGGTTCGTCGAGGATCAGGAGTTCGGGGGTGCCGAGCAGGGCGGCAGCGAGGGAGACGCGGGTGAGCTGGCCGCCGGAGAGAGTGCCGGCGAGAGCGTCCGCGTGGCTGGTCAGGTCCACATCGGCGATGGCCCGGGCGACGGTGGCCCGGCGGGCGTCCCGGTGGCTGCGGCCCGGCTGGAGGATGGCCGCGAAGTAGTCGAGGTTCTGCCGGACGCTGAGGTCGGTGTAGACCGACGGTGCCTGGGTGACGTACCCGATGCGCGGGCGGAGGGTGGGGTGGCCCGCAGGAGTGCCGAGGACGTCGAGTGTGCCGGTGACCTTGGCCTGGGTGCCGACGACAGCTCGCATCAGGGTGGTTTTGCCGCAGCCCGAGGGGCCGAGGAGGCCGGTGATCCTGCCTGGTTCGACGGTGAAGTCGAGGCCGCGCAGGACGGTTCGATCGCCTCGTACGACAGTGAGGCCGCGGGCCTCGATGGCGACGCCCGAAGAATTCATCATGCGATGAATTTTGATCCCGTGGCGCCCCCGCGTCAAGGGACCCGGCGATACGGACGCAGGGCCGTCGGGGACGGGTGGAGCCTCCGCTTCGGCATGACGGTCAGCGCGTCGCCACGCTGAGGTCGACCACGTAGCTCTCCTCGACCGTGCCGTCAGGGAAGAGCTCCGCGAGGCGGACGCGCTCCTCGGTGAGGAACCGGTGGGTGGGTTCCTCACCGAGGACGAGGAATGCGGAGTGGCTGCCGAGGTTGGCGAGGTGGGTGTCCAGCGGCACCCGGCGGGTCCAGGGCACCGTGCGGTGTACGAAGCGGAGCCCGGCCGGCAGGTCGCGGGAGTGGACGGGCGAACCGTGGGCGCTGTCGTCGGCGCCGAAGAAGCGGCGGAGGCGGGCGTCCTGCTCGGCGATCCAGGGGACGGAGTGGTCGGAGACGTTCCACCAGAGCGCAAGGGCGCCGCCCGGGCGCAGCACGCGGAGGGCCTCGGGCGCGGCGAGGGCCTGGTCGGTCCAGTGCCAGGACTGGGCATACGTGATCAGATCGGCCGAGGCGGTGGCGAAGGGGAGGCGGTTGCCGTCACCGCGCACGATCGGGATCTGCGGGTGCGCCCGGTGGAGTTCCGCCGCCATGCCGGGGCCCGGCTCGACGGCGGTGACGTGGGCGCCCCGGTCGTGGAGGAGGCGGGTGGAGATTCCCGTGCCGGCCCCGACGTCGAGCGTGCGGGCACCGCGCAGGGGGCGACCGGTGAGCTCTTCGACCGAGGTGAAGAGAGCGGGCGGGTAGCCGGGCCGGGCCGCGGCGTACTGGGCGGCGGCGCGGTCGAAGGAGAGGGCGCGGGGACGGGGGGTGGGCGGGTCCGTGTGGGGCATGGGGCCATCGTCGCCCGGGTGGAACTACTTGCGCCGGGGTTTCCTGGCCTTGGACGTCTTGCGGCCCGCCGGGTTTCCGGTCCTCGTCGTGCGGCGCTTGGCGTACCGGGCGACGGCCGTCTCGTACTCCGCGCGCCGCAGCTTCTCGCCCGGCGCCTCCAGGAACGAGCGGACGAAGTACGCAAGCAGCGAGCCGATGAAGCCGATCGTCTTGAGACCGCGCAGGTTGTCCTCACGGGCCTGGTCGGCGGGGCGGTGGCTGAATCCTTCCCAGGTCTTGCGGAAGGCGACGGCGCTGCAGACGGCGAACATCAGGACGACCAGGATGCCGACGAGGCTGCCGACATCGGCGATCTCCAGGCCCTGGTAGGCGAAGCGGAGCACGAAGCAGGAGGCGACGGCCGCGGCGAGGGAGCCGAAAGCGACACCGACGCGGCGGAGCCCGTACTGACCGTCGTGCTCGACCCAGGACGTACCGAAGAAGCGGATGGGCTCGGGCTGCGGGCCCGGGGCGGTGGATCCGGGCTCCGGGCCGCTGGGTGCTTCGCTGTTCTCGCTCACGAGGTCGATTATCCCCGGGCGGCGACGGTGGCTGCGGCGGCACTGTCCCCGTGCGGGGCGGACGGGGGCGAGGCCGGCCTGAACCGCAGCGGGTGCGCGTCGGCCCCCGGCGACCACTGGGTCGCCGGGGGCCGAAAGAGGTCGGGGTGTGTGCGTCAGCCGAGCTTGGAGACGTCGCGCACCGCGCCGCGGTCCGCGCTCGTCGCCATCGCCGCGTACGCCCGCAGCGCCGCCGAGACCTTGCGCTCGCGGCTCTTCGGCGCGTACACGCCGTTCAGCGCCTCACGCCGGGCGGTCAGCTCGGCCTCGGGGACGAGGAGGTCGATCGACCGGTTCGGGATGTCGATCCTGATCCGGTCGCCGTCCGCGACGAGCGCGATCGTGCCGCCCGATGCTGCCTCCGGCGAGGCGTGGCCGATCGACAGACCCGACGTACCGCCGGAGAAGCGGCCGTCGGTCACCAGGGCACAGCTCTTGCCGAGGCCACGGCCCTTGAGGAAGGAGGTGGGGTAGAGCATCTCCTGCATGCCGGGGCCGCCGCGCGGACCCTCGTAACGGATGACGACCACGTCGCCCTCCTTGATCTCCTTGCGGAGGATCTTGTCGACTGCCTCTTCCTGCGACTCGCAGACGACCGCCGGGCCCTCGAAGGTCCAGATCGACTCGTCGACGCCCGCCGTCTTCACGACGCAGCCGTCCTCGGCGAGATTCCCCTTGAGGACCGCGAGGCCGCCGTCCTTGGAGTACGCGTGCTCCATGTCGCGGATGCAGCCGCCCGCCGCGTCCAGGTCGAGGGTCTCCCAGCGCTCGGACTGCGAGAAAGCGGTCGCGGAACGGACGCAGCCGGGGGCCGCGTGCCACAGTTCGACGGCCTCGGGGGACGGAGAGCCGCCACGGACGTCCCAGTTCTTCAGCCACTCGGCGAGGGTGGCGGAGTGCACCGAGTGCACGTCCTCGTTGAGCAGGCCGCCGCGGTGGAGCTCACCGAGGATGGCGGGGATGCCGCCTGCCCGGTGGACGTCCTCCATGTAGTACGTGCCGCCGGGGGCCACGTTCGGCGCGACCTTCGACAGGCAGGGGACACGGCGGGAGACCTCGTTGATGTCGTCGAGGTCGTAGGCCAGCTCGGCCTCCTGAGCGGCGGCGAGCAGGTGCAGGATCGTGTTGGTGGAGCCGCCCATGGCGATGTCCAGCGCCATGGCGTTGTCGAAGGCGGCGCGGGTGCCGATGGAGCGCGGCAGGACCGTCGCGTCGTCCTGCTCGTAGTAGCGCTTGGTGATCTCGACGACCGTACGGCCGGCCTCCTCGTACAGCGCCTTGCGGGCGGTGTGCGTGGCCAGGACGGATCCGTTGCCGGGGAGGGAGAGGCCGAGGACCTCGGTCAGGCAGTTCATCGAGTTGGCGGTGAACATGCCGGAACAGCTGCCGCAGGTGGGACAGGCGTTCTCCTCGATACGGAGGATGTCCTCGTCCGAGACGTTCTCGTTCACCGCGTCGCTGATCGCGTTGATCAGGTCGAGCTTGCGGACCGTACCGTCGACCAGGGTGGCCCGGCCGGCCTCCATCGGGCCACCGGAGACGAAGACCGTCGGGATGTTCAGACGCATCGCGGCCATCAGCATGCCGGGCGTGATCTTGTCGCAGTTGGAGATGCAGATCAGCGCGTCCGCGCAGTGCGCCTCGACCATGTACTCGACGGAGTCGGCGATCAGGTCGCGGGAGGGGAGCGAGTAGAGCATCCCCGCGTGGCCCATCGCGATGCCGTCGTCGACGGCGATGGTGTTGAACTCGCGCGGCACCGCGCCCGCGGCCTTGATGGCATCGGAGACGATCCTGCCCACCGGTGCGAGATGGGTGTGGCCGGGGACGAACTCGGTGAAGGAGTTGGCGACCGCAATGATCGGCTTGCCGATGTCCTCGCTCGCTACGCCCGAGGCCCGCATAAGGGCGCGGGCGCCCGCCATGTTGCGGCCGTGGGTGACAGTGCGGGACCTCAGCTGGGGCATCGTCGCTCGCTCCTTCGACAGATATGACTCCCTCCGAGGGTACGCCTCGCTCCAAGATCTGGACATTCTGTCCGGAATGCGGGACGGCGTGCTCGCTGTGCGAGCGGGGCGCCCTGCTCCCGTGCCTGAGTGCCGGACGGGCTGGGCGATGATGCCCGGAAGATCGGTCAGGCCTGCGTCAGATAGCGCTGCAGCGTCGGCGCGACCATCGCGACGATCTTCTCCGGCTCCGCCGAGGCCAGCGGCTCCGCCTTGATCACGTACCGCAGCATCGCGATCCCGATCATGTGCGAGGCGGCCAGCTCCGCGCGGAACGTCGCGTCCGGTACGTCCAGTGATTCCGCGATCCGTTCCAGCAGTCGTCGCAGCACAAAGCCGCGCAGCACCTTGGCCGCCGCCTCGTGTGTCAGCGCCGACCGCATGATCGCCAGCAAGGGCGCTCTGGACGCCGGGTTCTCCCACACGCCGATGAAATAGCGGGCCAGCCGTTCCCCCAGGCCGTTCGTGCCGCCGCTCAGGATGGCCGGGATCACCAGCGCGGGTTCGAAGGAGACCTCGATCGCCGCTGCGAAGACCTCGTCCTTCGTACCGAAGTAGTGGTGCACGAGCGCGGCGTCGACCCCGGCCTTCTTGGCGATTCCCCTGATCGACGTCTTGTCGTAGCCGCGCTCGGCGAACTCGGTACGGGCCGCCTCCAGGATGCGTTCGCGGGCGCCGGGGCCGGTGGTCCCGGCCGTACGGGCGGGGCGGCCGCGGCGTTTGGGGCGTTCGGCGGGGTCGTGAGGGCCACTGCCCCCGTCGGTGGTCATGGGCGCGGCACCCGCGCCGTCGCGGACGCCAGGTGGAGCCGGGTGAAGGCCAGCGCCTCCGCCAGGTCGGCCTCACGTTCGGCGGCGGACATGGCACGGCGGGTATTGACCTCGATGACCACATGGCCGTCGAAGCCGGTACGGGCCAGCCGTTCCAGCAGTTCGGCACAGGGCTGGTCGCCGCGGCCGGGCACCAGGTGCTCGTCCTTGTTGGAGCCCTTGCCGTCGGCCAGGTGGACGTGGGCGAGCCGGTCACCCATCCGCTCGACCATGGCCATGCCGTCGGTGCGGGCGGTCGCGGTGTGCGAGAGGTCGACGGTGAAGTGACGGTAGTCGTCGTTGGTGACGTCCCAGTCGGGGGCGTACGCAAGCATCTCGCGATCCCGGTACCGCCACGGGTACATGTTCTCGACGGCGAACCGCACGTCCGTCTCGTCCGCCATGCGCCAGATACCGGTGACGAAATCGCGGGCGTACTGCCGCTGCCAGCGGAACGGCGGATGGACGACGACCGTCGACGCTCCGAGCTTCTCCGCGGCCGCCCGGGCCCGCTGGAGCTTCACCCATGGATCGGTGGACCAGACCCGCTGCGTGATCAGCAGACAGGGCGCGTGAACGGCGAGGATCGGCACCTGGTGATAGTCCGAGAGCCGTCGCAGCGCCTCGATGTCCTGGCTGACGGGGTCGGTCCAGACCATGATCTCGACACCGTCGTAGCCCAGACGCGCGGCGATCTCGAAGGCCGTCGCCGTCGACTCCGGATAGACGGAAGCCGTCGACAGGGCGACCTTCGCATCCGGGATGCGCACCACTGGTTCTGCCACGGAGACAGGGTACGGGGCGGCTGTGCGCGCCACCGAGGGGCCGAGGCGGAAAGTGAGCAGGGCCATGGTCGGCTCCACGTGCTTCCGATCGGCCCTCGGCCGGGCTTCGGTCGGTTACGGGCGGCTTTCGGTCGGCGCCGGACGGTTTCGGTCGGCGCCGGCCTGTTTCCGGTTGGCTGCGGATGGCTTCCGCGGCTCCGGACCGCTTCCGGCTGGGCTTCCGGACGGCTTCCTGACGGCTCCTCCGCGTCGTCCGGTCTGCGGGGAGGGGGCTGGGGGTGAGGGGTGGGTGGCGTGGGTCAGTTCAGGGCGGCGGACGCCGTCGGGAGGTGGTCCAGGCGGCGCAGGATCACTCCCTCGCGCAGCGCCCACGGGCAGATCTCCAACTCCTCCACCCCGAAGAGGTCCATCGTCCCCTCGGCGACCAGCGCCCCGGCCAGCAGCTGCGCGGCCCGCCCCTCGGAGACCCCGGGCAGACGCCCGCGCTGGTCGGCGGTCATCGCCGCCAGCTTCGGCACCCACTCCTCCAGCGCCTTGCGGGTCAGGGTGCGCTGTACGTACAGGCCATCCGCGGAGCGTGCGGCGCCCGCGATCCTGGCGAGCTGCTTGAACGTCTTGGAGGTCGCCACGACATGGTCAGGACGGCCGAAGCGGCTGAATTCGCCGACCGTACGGGCGATCTGGGCCCGCACATGGCGGCGCAGCGCCTTCACCTCCGCCGGGTCCGGCGGATCGCCCGGCAGCCAGCCGGAGGTGAGGCGTCCGGCCCCGAGCGGCAGCGACACCGCGGTGTCGGGCTCCTCGTCGATGCCGAAACCGATCTCCAGCGAGCCGCCACCGATGTCCAGGACCAGCAGCCTCCCGGCCGACCAGCCGAACCAGCGGCGGGCGGCGAGGAAGGTGAGCCGTGCCTCCTCCTCGCCGGTGAGGACTGCGAGGTCGACACCGGTCTCTTCCCGTACCCGGGCCAGCACCTGGTCGGCGTTGCTCGCTTCGCGTACCGCGGACGTGGCGAACGGCAGCACGTCCTCGCAGCCCTTGTCCTCGGCGGCCTGCAGCGCATCGGTGATCGTCATGACAAGCCGGTCCACGCCGGCGGGTCCGATCGCCCCGTCCGCGTCCAGCAGTTCGGCGAGGCGCAGCTCCGCCTTGTGCGAATGCGCGGGCAGCGGGCGGGCGCCGGGGTGCGCGTCCACCACCAGCAGATGAACCGTGTTCGACCCCACGTCGAGGACTCCGAGTCTCATACCCGGCACGCTACTGCTCCCGCGGACTTACTCTTGGCCCGTGCCAAAGACGAAAAAGGCGAAGCCGGGCAAAGTCACCAAGAAGCAGAAAACGAAGCAGGAGATGCAGCAGCCGGAAGTGAACGGGCCGGACCGGTCCGAAGACGAGAAGGGGATCGACTTCGCACGTGCCTGGGTCGAGTTCCCCGACCCCGCGGACGACGAACAGATCTTCCGCTGCGACCTGACCTGGCTCACCTCCAGGTGGACCTGCATCTTCGGCAGTGGCTGTCAGGGCATTCAGGCGGGCCGTGCGGACGACGGGTGCTGCACGCTGGGCGCGCACTTCTCGGACGAGGACGACGAGAAGCGGGTGGCGGACCATGTCTCCCGGCTGACCCCGGAGCTGTGGCAGTTCCATGACGTCGGTACGGAGACGGGCTGGGTCGAGGTCGACGACGACGGGGAGCGCCAGACGCGCCGCTGGAAGGGGTCCTGCATCTTCCAGAACCGGCCCGGGTTCGCGGCGGGAGCCGGCTGTTCGCTGCACATCCTGGCGCTCCGGGAGGGCAAGGAGCCCCTGGAGACCAAGCCGGACGTGTGCTGGCAGCTGCCGATCCGGCGTACGTACGACTGGATCGACCGGCCCGACGACACGCGCGTGCTCCAGGTCTCGATCGGTGAGTACGACCGGCGGGGCTGGGGTCCGGGCGGTCACGATCTGCACTGGTGGTGCACGTCGGCGACGTCGGCGCACGGTGCCGGGGAGCCGGTCTATGTGTCGTACCGGCCCGAGCTCACCGAGCTCATGGGCAAGGAGGCGTACGAGCGGCTGGTCGAGCTGTGCGAGGAGCGGCTGTCCTCGCTGCTGCCCATGGCCCCGCATCCTGCGGATCCTCCGGTGCAGCCATCCGGGCCTGCGGGCTCCTGACGCGGCCGGGGCGACGGGCTGAAGCCGTCCTTCAGCCCGTCGACGCCGGGTCGCTCGGGCTTGTCCCCGGATCGGAGGGGTCGGGGGACGGGTCGGAGGGGGTGGACGGATTCGACGGGTCCGGGGACGGTGCCGGGTCCGTCGGTGACGGTGTGGGGTGTGTCGGGTGGGTCGGACCCGTCGGCTCGGGCGAGGCCGATGGTGGGACGGACGGATGGCTCGGGTGGGACGGCGCGGTCGGGCCGCCGGACGGTGCCGGCGTCGCTCTGTGCCCGCGGACCAGCACTGTCGAGCTCGACGGGGCGAGGTGGATGCTCGCACTCCAGGCCCCGGCCGGTTCCCGCGCATGGTCCACGTAGGCGCGGATCGTGACGCTCTGCCCCGCTGCGAGGGTTCCTGAGTGCCTGCTGAGACGGAGCCAGGGCGCATCCGTCCGTGCCGACCAGGCCACGGGTGCACCGCCTGAGGCGGTCAGTGTGATCAGCGTGGTGCCGCCGGACGAGCGGGCCGTGACGGCGAACCGGCCGGGGCCGTGTTGCCCCGTCCCGGAGCTGATGACTTCGGCGGAGACATCCGGCGTACCACTGCCGTCCTTGAAACGGGAGCCGGGATCGGGGCTGGCATTGCCGGCGTTCTGGTAGCGGTCGTACGGGTCGCCGTCGAACTCGCTCCGGCCGTCCGTCTCGGTCGCGGTGACCGAGGAGCCGTCGTGCCCCTCGCCGGTCAGCGGCGCGCCCCGGTAGGCGGACCACAGTGCGATCACGGGGGCGGCGACGACCGTCGCCACCAACGTCGTCGTCACGACTCTCGCCCGCAGCCGGTCCCGCCGCGCGGCGTGGTCCTTCGGGTCCATCGGGAAGCCCGTCCGGTCGAAGCGCGGAGTGGCGGACCGATTCCTCTGGGCATGCACCATCGCCACGTACGCGGAGGGCCGCGGGGCCTCGACGACCGGAAGTACGGCACCCGGGCTGACCGACGCGCCCGGCCAGGGGCCTTCGGCGCCCGCCCGCTCGGCGGCGTGACGACAGCGGGGGCAGTCGTCGACGTGGCGGACGAGTTCGCTGCGCAGGGCGGCGGAGAACAGGACGCGACGGTCGCCGAAGAGCCGGGCGACGGTGGGACAGTTGCCGGTCTCGATGACGGCGAGGGCTGCCCGGGTGCGTTCCACTTCGCAGGCGGCGGCGGCCAGGAGCTCACGGGCGGTCGCGGGGTCGAGGCCGAGGACGGAGGCGACGGCGCGCGGGGTGAGGCGGTGGCGTACGGCCAGTTCGAGCGCCTCGCGCTGTTCGGGCGTGGTGCCGGCGGCCTCGGGCCAGGCGAGCTGCGCGAGTTCGCGGCGGTGCGCTTCAGCTGCCGCGGCGGTCTCGGAGGCGTCCGTAGCGTCAGTGGCGAGGGCGGTGGCGTCGGGGGGCAGACAGGTTTGTGAGCGCGCCCCCCGGGCGGCCGCGGTCGTACCGCCCGGGGGCCCGGCCACATGGTGGCGGTGCGCCTGCCGGCCCCGATTCTGCTTGTGGTTCTTCTGCTCCGTGAGCTTGCGCAGGCACGTCCACCTGGCCAGCGCGTACAACCAGGTTTTACGTTCCTCCTCCCCCCTGGGGCACCGCCCGTCCTGCCGTTCCGCAATGGCGAGTACGGCGCCCAGCGCCTCGATGGCTCCGTCGTGATCGCAGAGCACGGAGAGGCAGTAGGTGAACAGGCCGTCGAGATACGCGTCGCAACGGGCAGGCGTTCGCTTCGGCGACGCCTGGGGCGCACGGCGCTGCGCCCGGTGTGCGCCGGTGGTGTGCCTGGGTGTCTCCAGCCTGCTGCTCGTCACCTTGCGACCGTAAGCAAGGCAGAGCGTGGCCTTGGCCCACCTTTCGCACATTTAACCCTTACGGGTGAACGTATCCCTTGAAAGGGGACAGGAATCGTCAATTCCGTCGGACTTCGTGACCGGTCGCCCCTCTCCCCGCACTCCCCCGCGCTTCGCCCACACACACCACAGACACCACCACGAGCTCCCGCGTACCCGCGCCGGGCGGCGCTGTCAGTGCTCACCTATACGGTGGCGCCATGGCTGCCCGTACAAAATCCGCGAAGGACCGGCCGTCCTACCGCTGCACCGAGTGCGGCTGGACGACCGCCAAGTGGCTCGGCCGATGCCCCGAATGCCAGGCGTGGGGGACGGTCGAGGAGTTCGGCGGCGCCCCTGCCGTGCGGACGACGGCGGCCGGCCGCGTCAGCTCGGCCGCACTCCCCATCGGCCAGGTCGACAGCCGGCAGGCCACCGCCCGGCCGACCGGGGTCGACGAGCTGGACCGGGTGCTCGGCGGCGGGCTGGTCCCCGGCGCCGTGGTGCTGGTCGCGGGCGAGCCGGGCGTCGGCAAGTCGACGCTGCTGCTGGATGTGGCCGCCAAGTCCGCCAGCGACGAGCACCGCACCCTCTATGTCACCGCCGAGGAGTCCGCGAGCCAGGTGCGGCTGCGCGCCGACCGGATCCGGGCGATCAACGACCACCTCTACCTCGCCGCCGAGACCGACCTCTCCGCGGTCCTCGGCCATCTGGACGCGGTCAAGCCGTCCCTGCTCGTCCTCGACTCCGTGCAGACCGTCGCCTCGCCCGAGATCGAGGGCGCACCCGGCGGGATGGCGCAGGTCCGGGAGGTGGCCGGTGCGCTCATCCGCGCCTCCAAGGAGCGCGGCATGTCCACGCTGCTGGTCGGTCATGTCACCAAGGACGGCGCGATCGCCGGACCACGGCTGCTGGAGCACCTCGTCGATGTGGTGCTGTCCTTCGAGGGTGACCGGCATGCGCGCCTCCGGCTGGTCCGGGGCGTGAAGAACCGGTACGGGGCGACCGACGAGGTCGGCTGTTTCGAACTGCACGACGAGGGCATCACGGGCCTCGCCGACCCGTCCGGCCTCTTCCTCACCCGGCGCGACGAGCCCGTGCCGGGCACCTGTCTGACGGTCACGCTGGAGGGGCGGCGCCCGCTCGTCGCCGAAGTGCAGGCGCTGACGGTCGATTCGCAGATCCCCTCACCGCGGCGCACCACCTCCGGTCTGGAGACGTCCCGGGTCTCGATGATGCTGGCGGTTCTGGAGCAGCGCGGCCGGATCAGCGCACTCGGCAAGCGGGACATCTACAGCGCCACGGTCGGCGGCGTGAAGCTTTCCGAACCCGCCGCGGACCTTGCGATCGCGCTTGCGCTGGCCAGCGCGGCAAGCGACACACCGCTGCCCAAGAACCTGGTGGCGATCGGCGAGGTGGGCCTCGCGGGCGAGGTCAGAAGGGTCACGGGGGTGCAGCGGAGACTGGCCGAAGCACACCGTCTGGGCTTCACCCACGCGCTGGTCCCGACCGACCCGGGGAGGGTTCCATCCGGTATGAAGGTCACGGAAGTCGCCAACATGGGCGACGCGCTCAGAGTGCTCCCGCGCCGGTCTCGTACAGAGGCCCCACGGGAGGCCGACGCACGCCGGTAGACTTTGCCCTGGTCTCGCCCGTCCGTACGAACGGTATGAGGGACATAAGGGCACCGCAAACCTGTGACCGGAGGAGTGCAGTGGCAGCCAGCGACCGGGCAGCATCGCCCGGAAAGTCCGGCCAAGGCACCGGTAATGAGGCGCTGATGCGCGCCTCATTGAGCGCCGTCGCGCCCGGAATGGCCCTGCGGGACGGCCTGGAGCGCATCCTCCGTGGCAACACCGGCGGGCTGATCGTGCTCGGCATGGACAAGACCGTCGAGTCGATGTGCACCGGCGGCTTCGTGCTGGACGTGGAGTTCACCGCGACCCGGCTGCGCGAGCTGGCCAAGCTCGACGGGGCACTGATCCTCGACAAGGACATGACGAAGATCCTGCGGGCCGGCGTGCAGCTGGTCCCGGACGCCTCCATCCCCACCGAGGAGACCGGAACCCGCCACCGCACGGCTGACCGGGTCTCCAGGCAGTGCAACTTCCCGGTCGTCTCGGTCTCGCAGTCGATGCGTCTGATCGCGCTGTACGTGGACGGGGAGCGCCGGGTCCTGGAGGAGTCCGCCGCGATCCTCTCCCGTGCCAACCAGGCCCTCGCCACCCTGGAGCGATACAAGCTCCGCCTCGACGAGGTCGCGGGCACGCTCTCCGCGCTGGAGATCGAGGACCTGGTGACGGTGCGGGACGTGACGGCTGTCGCACAACGTCTGGAGATGGTCCGCCGGATCGCGACCGAAATCGCCGAATATGTGGTGGAACTGGGCACCGACGGCCGGCTTCTCTCCCTCCAGCTCGACGAGTTGATCGCGGGAGTCGAGCCGGAGCGAGAGCTGGTCGTGCGTGACTACGTGCCGGAGCCGACCGCCAAGCGGTCGCGTACGGTCGCGGAGGCGCTGACCGAGCTGGACGGGCTCTCCCACACCGAGCTGCTCGAACTCCCGCTGGTGGCACGGGCCCTGGGGTACAGCGGCTCACCCGAGACCCTCGACTCGGCGGTCTCGCCCCGCGGTTTCCGGTTGCTGGCGAAGGTGCCGCGGCTCCCCGGGGCGATCATCGACCGGCTGGTGGAGTACTTCGGCGGACTGCAGAAGCTGCTCGCGGCGAGCGTCGACGACCTTCAGACGGTGGACGGAGTCGGCGAGGCGCGGGCGCGGAGCGTGCGCGAGGGGCTGTCGCGACTGGCCGAGTCGTCGATTCTTGAGCGATACGTGTAGCGGTAGGCAGCTTGCGCGGAGCAGTACATGTCTCGGGGCCCGGTCGGTGGACCGGGCCCCGAAGTACGTTTCGGACCGCGATCGCGATCGCGGCAGTGCCCGTGAACCCGACAGTGGTCGCGCACCGGTCCGGAACCGCTCGCGCGGGCCCCGCTCAGTCCTTCGCGAGGACGAACGAGGCGCGCTGCACCGGCTCGCCGGGAGCCTTCGCCTCGACGAGATACGTACCGGCCCCCGCAGCCCCCGCGGGCGGCGTCGCGCACTGCGGGACGCTCTTCTTCCGGTCCCACTCCACGGTGTGAACGATGGTCGCGCCCGCCGGAACCTCCAGCAGCACACTGCCCGCATCGCGCGGGCAGTCCTTGGAGGACCACACCTCGTCATCGTCGCCACCGGCTTCGGTGATGGTCACCACCGCACTCTTCGGCCCGAAGTCGGCCTTGCAGGCGGTGGACGAGGTGTTCTTGGCGACCAGTTCGAACTTCGGGTTCTCGCCGGGGCTGTAGTTGAGCTTGGTGCGCAGGGTCAACTGCAGTACGGAGGATGTGCAGTCGGGGATCGAGGAGCCGGCCGGAACCTGCTGACCCTCGCTTCCGCCACCGGATGCGCTGCCGGAACCCGATCCGGATCCGGCATCGGTGCCGGAACCACCGTCGGCGGTGCCGTCGGAACCCGCGTCCGTGCCGCTGTCGCCGCCCCCACCGGAGTCGTCCGAATCGTCGCGCCCGCCCGGTTGTTGACTTATGGCCGGGCCGGAACTGGCGGGTCCCGGAGTGATCGAGTGTGCGGGGCCGGACCCGTTGGGCCGGGAGTCGTCCATGTTCCCCTTGCCGCCACCGGAAGTGACGACCCATGCGATCAGGAGCGCGAGCAGCACAATCAGCGTCGCCGCTACGGCCCTCCGTCGCCAATAGATGCTGGAGGGAAGCGGCCCGATCGGATTGCGCAGAGATCCCACGGCCCAAACTGTACGAGAGATCCGCGCCAACTCCCGCCCCACCCGCCGCTCGGATCCCCAAGTTTTGCGGATCATCATCATGCAGTGGCCTGTTCCGACCCCGACTTTCGTCAGGCGTACCCCCTGACGATCGCGCACCGTTACAACCCCGCCTCGTTGCCTACGGTCTGTCACAAGAAGAGTTCAACTCCCTTCTCTTTCCCGCACAGCGACATCACCGATTTCGCACACGGCACGTGCGCCCGGCGCGAATGCGGGAGCCCTGTCCCTGTCTCTGCTCGCGCCACTCCCGACAGCCGTCGCCCACGTCGCCGGTGAGCTTCTCAAGTCGGTCCTGGACTAGGAGCGTCCATACCGGTCGGTCGTTGCCGTGGCGGCCTCACCGGTGCCGTGCCCGCCGACGGGCCACTGGTCGGTTCCCGGCAACCACACTGCGACAGCCGACCCGACCGCCGTCGCTCTCGCGTTCGCCCGGCCGCGCCCGGCCTGGTGCACGGTGCCGTCGGCGCTGCTGATGGCGTTCCCGCGGGCTTTTGTCGGGGTCCGCCTCCCGCACGACGTGGCGGTGGCCCTGCTCGCGGGGGGATCGGTCGCGGCGTCGGTGATCGTCCCGCTGTCCCGCCCCGCGCGGTCGCTCACCCCGACGGCAAGGAACGGCCGGGTGCCCCTCGCGGTCCGGATACCGGGCCCTGGAGCGGATGGCCGAGCCCGCATCGAGCCCGGATGAAGACGCCGGCTGAGGCTCACTGTGGGGACAGACGGGTGGCATTATCACTCCATGGGCCCCCATGACGGGCGACACCCCCGTTGCCATGACCGTTGTCTGCCCTTCCATGCCAGGATCGGCTTGCGATGACTGCCATGACTGCGACACAGACGCCCCCCACATCCCTCCACGCTCCCGTCATCGGGTGGTTCGACCAGCACGCCCGCGATCTGCCCTGGCGCCGCCCCGAAGCGGGCGCCTGGGGTGTGATGGTGAGCGAGTTCATGCTGCAGCAGACCCCCGTCAGCCGGGTCCTCCCGGTGTACGAACAGTGGCTGGCCCGCTGGCCGCGCCCCGCCGATCTGGCCGCCGAGCCGCCCGGTGAAGCGGTCCGCGCCTGGGGCCGGCTCGGCTACCCGCGGCGAGCGCTGCGCCTGCACGGAGCCGCGCAGGCAATAACTGAACGACACGGCGGCGACGTACCGAGTGAGCACAGTCAGCTGCTCGCGCTGCCCGGGATCGGTGAGTACACGGCGGCGGCCGTGGCCTCGTTCGCGTACGGACAGCGGCATGCCGTACTCGACACGAACGTCCGCCGGGTGTTCGCCCGGGCCGCGACCGGCATTCAGTACCCGCCGAATGCGACCACCGCCGCCGAGCGGAAGCTCGCCCGCGCGCTCCTGCCCGACGAGGACGAACGGGCGGCCCGCTGGGCGGCCGCGACGATGGAGCTCGGAGCGCTGGTCTGCACCGCCAAGAACGAGGACTGCACGCGATGCCCGATCGCCACCCAGTGCGCCTGGCGGCTGGCCGGGAAGCCGGAACATCAGGGGCCCCCGCGCCGCGGTCAGGCCTATGCCGGTACCGACCGGCAGGTGCGCGGCCGGCTGCTCGCCGTGCTGCGCGAGGCGGTGGCCCCGGTTCCGCAGTCGGCGCTCGACGCCGTATGGGAGGAGCCGGCACAACGGGCCCGGGCGCTGGACGGCCTGGTGGCCGACGGCCTGGTCGAACCACTTCCGGGCGGTCAGTACCAGCTGCCGCTGGGCTAGGAGGCAAGAGGGCTCCCAGCCCGCTGTTACACAACCGATGGACAGCCGTGCGTCTGCGTATGGCTGCTCCGCACAGCGCCGTGACAACCGCTCCGTAACGTCTCCGACCGTCAGCTCACGCGACCTGTGGCTGGCAGAGGTCAGACGGGGATCTACGGGGACGGAGGCGGTTGGAATGGCGCATGGCGAGGTGCTCGAATTCGAAGAGTACGTACGCACCCGGCAGGAGGCCCTGCTGCGCAGTGCGCGCCGCCTGGTCCCCGACCCGGTGGACGCGCAGGACCTGCTGCAGACCGCCCTGGCCCGTACGTACGGCCGCTGGGACGGCATCGCCGACAAGTCCCTCGCCGACGCCTACCTGCGTCGCGTCATGATCAACACGCGTACGGAGTGGTGGCGGGCCCGCAAGCTGGAGGAGGTTCCCACCGAGCAGCTGCCCGACGCCAGCGTCGAGGACGGCACCGAGCAGCGTGCCGACCGTGCTCTGCTGATGGACGTCCTGAGCGTGCTGGCTCCCAAGCAGCGCAGCGTTGTGGTGCTGCGACACTGGGAGCAGATGAGCACGGAGGAGACGGCCGCGGCGCTCGGAATGTCGGCCGGTACGGTGAAGAGCACGCTGCACCGGGCGCTGGCGCGACTGCGCCAGGAGCTGGAGAGCCGCGAGGCGATGAGCAGGGAAGCCACGATCCGTGAGGCCCAGGGCAGCACGGCGGGCAACCGGGCTCCGGCCGCCGGTGCTCCGGGGCGTGCACGGGTACCGGCGCAGCTTCGCGGGCAGGCGGACCGGCGGCATGAGGAACGGGGGCGGGAGCGGTGCGCGGCCTGACAGGCAGAAGCAGGGCGACCGGCAGAGGCGGAGGCGGTCTCACCGGGTGGGCGGCGGGCAGCACGGCAATGGCCGGGCTCGCCGCCTTCGGGCTGCTCACGGTCAGCTGCTCCACCGGTGGCACGGGCACCCGCGACGAGGGACCGGCCGGCACGCAGCCGGTCGCCCAGGTCACACCGTCGGCCACCACACCGCCCACGGGGAAGTCCGTCCGGAGGGTCGATGCCGTCCAGCTGGTCAAGCAGGACCCCAAGGTGAGCGAGCGGGTCAGGACGGACCTGAAGCCCTGCACGGGGGACGAGTACCCGGTCGACGCCTCATACGGCACGCTGACCGGCGGCTCGTCGGCGGACGTCGTGGTGAATGTGATGACCTGCGGCGACTCGGTAGGGGTCGGCACCTATGTGTACAGGGCGCGGAGCAACGGCACGTACCAGAACGTCTTCACCACCGAGCAGCCCGCGGTCTACGGCACCATCGATCGGGGTGACCTGGTGGTGACGACGCAGGTGTACGAGAAGAAGGACGCGGTCGCATACCCGTCCGGCGACGAAGTGGTCACGTACCGGTGGGCCGGCAACCGGTTCAACGAGCACGACCGGGTGCACAACGACTTCAACAGAGCTGTCGGCAACGGGGAAGCGGAGTTCCCGGAGCCCGCCGAGCCGACGACGAACTGAGACCGCCGAACGACCGAGACCGGCGCGAACCAGCCGGCGAAGAGCCGCCAACCCGAGAAGCGAGAGCTGAGAGCAGTCGATGGCCGAGACCCACGTCCTGTTCGTCGAGGACGACGATGTCATTCGCGAGGCCACCCAGCTGGCGCTGGAGCGGGACGGATTCGTGGTCACCGCGATGCCCGACGGCCTCTCCGGCCTGGAGGCGTTCCGGGCCGACCGGCCGGACATCGCCCTGCTCGACGTGATGGTGCCGGGTCTGGACGGGGTCAGTCTGTGCCGGCGCATCCGGGACGAGTCGACGGTCCCGGTGATCATGCTGTCGGCCCGCGCCGACTCGATCGACGTGGTGCTCGGCCTGGAGGCCGGCGCCGACGACTACGTCACCAAGCCCTTCGACGGCGCCGTGCTGGTCGCCAGGATCCGCGCCGTGCTGCGCCGCTTCGGTCATGCGTCGGGCGGACAGCCGGGCGGTACGGAGACGGAGTCGCAGCCCGTCGGCGGGGTGCTGGTCTTCGGTGATCTGGAGGTCGACACCGAAGGCATGGAGGTGCGCAAGGGCGGCGAGCAGGTGGCGCTCACCCCGACCGAGATGCGGCTGCTGCTGGAGTTCTCGTCCGCGCCCGGCACGGTCCTCTCCCGCGACAAGCTGCTCGAACGGGTCTGGGACTACGGCTGGGGCGGCGACACCCGGGTCGTGGACGTCCATGTGCAGCGGCTTCGCACCAAGATCGGACAGGACAGGATCGAGACGGTCCGCGGCTTCGGCTACAAGCTCAAGGCATGATGCGGCCGGCTCTGCGGACAGGGGTCCGCTGGAAGATCAGCATCGCGATCGCGGCGGTCGGCGCGTTGATCGCGGTCGCGCTGAGCCTCGTCGTCCACAACGCCGCCCGCGTCTCGATGCTGGAGAACGCCCGTGAGGTCCAGCTGGAGCGGCTGACGTACGCGCAGTTGCTGTACGAGGCGACGAAGACGAAGAAGGCCGACCCCAAGTTCGGCGCCAAGCTCAACGACCCGACGATGCCGCAGAGCCTGCGCGCGGAGACCCGTAGGAACCGGCGCGCCACGCATGTCGACGAGTACGCGAACGGGGTGCCCGATGTGTGGGCGGCCGTGCCGCTGGCCAACGGTGACGTGCTGTCGCTGCACACCCGCTTCGCCAACCGCAGCGCCACGATCATGGGCGATCTCGACCGCGCGCTGATCATCGGCTCCGTCTCGGTGGTCTTCGGGGGCTGCGCGCTCGGTGTGCTGATCGGCGGCCAGCTGTCGCGCCGGCTGCGCAAGGCGGCAGCCGCGGCCGGGAAGGTCGCGCAGGGCAATACGGAGGTGCGGGTCAGGGACGCCATCGGCGGCGTCATCCGGGACGAGACCGACGACCTGGCCCGTGCGGTGGACGCCCTCACGGACGCGCTGAACGAACGGATCGAGGCGGAGCGCCGGGTCACCGCGGACATCGCGCACGAGCTGCGCACCCCCGTGACCGGGCTGCTGACGGCGGCCGAGCTGCTCCCGCCGGGCCGCCCCACCGAGCTCGTACGGGACCGGGCACAGGCGATGCGCACGCTCGTCGAGGACGTGCTGGAGGTGGCCAGGCTGGACAGTGCGTCGGAGCGGGCCGAGCTGCAGGAGATCGCGCTCGGCGAGTTCGTCAGCCGACGGGTCGCTCTGCTGGACCCGGACGTGCGGGTCCAGGTGGTGCACGAGTCGTGGGTCAACACCGATCCGCGCAGGCTGGAGCGCATTCTCGGCAATCTGCTGGGCAACGCGGCCAAGCACGGTTCCACTCCGGTGGAGGTCACGGTCGAGGGTCGGGTGGTGCGCGTCCGCGATCACGGGCCCGGTTTCCCGGAGGCGCTGCTGCGTGAGGGCCCGAGCAGGTTCCGTACCGGAAGCAGCGACCGCTCCGGACACGGGCACGGTCTGGGACTGACCATCGCCGCCGGTCAGGCCCGGGTCCTTGGCGCCCGGCTGACCTTCCGGAACGCGGCGCCGCAGGGCGCGGCGGAGGGGGCCGGCGGGGCGATCGCCGTGCTGTGGCTGCCGGAGCACGCCCCGACGAACACGGGCAGCTTCCCCGTCCTTCAGCTCGCCGAACAGCGCAGGGCAGCCAAGGCCGAACCGGGCGGCACAGACAGTCGGGGGGCGAACGCGGCGCCGGACGGCACACAGTTCGGCGGCTGAGGTGGGCTGAGCGCCTGAGCTGAGCCAGAAGACGGGCAAGGCCCCTGGGGTGCGCGAACCGCGCACCCCAGGGGCCTTGGCGTTGTTGCCGGGTCGGCCGGATCAGACGGTCTGGCCCTGCTTGGCGTCGGCAACGGCGTCCACGGGGGCTTCCCCGTCGGCCTCCGCCTTGGCCTCCGGGCCGGCTCCGCGCAGCGGCACCTCCTTGACGAACACCGCCGCCAACAGCGCGATCACGCCGACCGAAGCGCCGACCATGAAGGCGATGTGCGTCCCGGACGAGACTGCGAACTGGTACGCCTCACGCACCGGGTCCGGCAACTTCGCCAGGCTCGCCGCATCCAGCTGCGCGGACGTAGCGGTGGCCGCTCCGCCGCCGCGGGCCGCCATCTCGTCCTGCACCCGTCCGGTGAACAGCGCCCCCATGATCGCGACACCGAAGGAGCTGCCGAGCGTACGGAACAGGGTGGTCGCGGAGGAGGCGACGCCCATGTCCTTCAGCTCGACACTGTTCTGCGCGACGAGCATCGTGATCTGCATCAGGAAGCCCATGCCCGCGCCGAGCACCGCCATGTAGACGCCGGAGGTGAAGCGTGTGGTGTCGGTGTCCATCTGCGAGAGCAGAAACAGACCGGCCACCATCAGCACGGAGCCGATGATGGGGAAGATCTTGTACTTTCCGGTGCTGGTGGTGACCCGTCCGGCGATCAGCGAGACGATCATCATCGACAGCAGCATCGGCAGCAGCAGGAGCCCGGAGTTGGTCGCGGACGCGCCCTGGACGGACTGCTGGAACAGCGGCAGGAAGAGCACCGCGCCGAACATCACGAAGCCGGACATGAAGCCGACGAGGGACATCAGCGTGAAGTTGCGGTTACGGAAGATGTGGAGCGGAATGATCGGTTCTGCAGCCTTCGTCTCGACGAAGAGGAAGCCGACGAGGGAGACGACACCGATCGCGGCGAGCTCCATGATCACGGCGGAGTCCCAGGCGTACTCCGAACCGCCCCAGGTGGTGACCAGCACGATCGCGGTGATGCCGAGAGTCAGCAGCCCGGCACCGAGGTAGTCGACCTTCGCCTTGGTGCGCTCCTTGTTCGGCAGGTGCAGCACGGCGGTGACCATGGCGAGGGCGACCGCACCCAGCGGCAGGTTGATGTAGAAGCTCCAGCGCCAGCCGAGGTGGTCGGTGATGGTGCCGCCGACCAGCGGTCCGCCGATCATGGCGATCGCCATGACACCGGCCATCAGGCCCTGGTACTTGCCGCGCTCACGGGGCGGCACCAAGTCACCGATGATCGCCATGACGCCGACCATCAGGCCGCCCGCGCCGAGTCCCTGGATCGCCCGGAAACCGATCAGCTGGCCCATGTCCTGGGCCATGCCACTCAGTACGGAGCCGATCAGGAAGAGCACGATGGACGTGAGGAAGATGGCCTTGCGTCCGTACATGTCGCCGAGCTTGCCCCAGATGGGGGTGGAGGCGGCGGTGGCCAGGGTGTACGCGGTGACGACCCAGGACAGATGCTCCAGGCCGCCGAGGTCACCGACGATGGTCGGCATGGCGGTGCCGACGATCAGGTTGTCGAGCATGGCCAGCAGCATCGTGATCATCAGGGCGAGCATCACCACCCGGACGCTGCGCTGCCGCGGCCCGGGCGCGACGGCCGGCTCGTCGGCAGCCTTGTCGGCTGCTCTCCCGCCCGCCTTCCCGTCTGCCGCCTTCTTCAGGTCCGCCATGATCCCCAACTCCCTGATCCCCTGTACACCGGTCACTTACTTGCCGCCCGGCTAGTTGACTACACTGGGGACAGTAGAACCCGTAACTAGCCGGGCGTCAAGTAAGTTTTTGGGAGAGCACCATGGGCAGCACGCCGCAGCCACGCCGGGGCAACACGCGCCAGCGCATCCAGGACGTCGCCCTGGAGCTCTTCGCCGAGCAGGGTTACGAGAAGACCTCACTGCGCGAGATCTCCGAGAAGCTGGACGTCACCAAGGCGGCGCTGTACTACCACTTCAAGACGAAGGAAGACATCCTCGTCAGCATCTTCGACGACCTCAACCGGCCCGTCGAGAAGCTGATCGCCTGGGGCAAGGAGCAGCCGCGCACCCTGGAGACGAAGAAGGAGCTCCTGATCCGTTACAGCGACGCTCTGATCGGCGCCGCCCCGCTGTTCCGCTTCATGCAGGAGAACCAGGCGGCCATGCGCGACCTCAGCATCGGACAGACCTCGAAGAGCCGGTTCCTGGAGCTGCTCGACCTGCTCAAGGACCCCGACGCCCCACTCGCCGACCAGGTCCGCTGTGTCAGCGCGCTCTTCTCGATGCACGCCGGGATGTTCGTCCTCAAAGACGTCGACGGCGACATCGAGGACAAGCGCAAGGCCATCCTCGAAGTCGCCGTCGATCTGGTCACCCAAGCCCACAGCCCGGGCCCCGCGAAGTAGCGGGATCCCGGGCCGTGGCGGGTTCGTCCGGTCGGGTCAGACCGTGACGCCCTCCTTCTGCAGGAACATGACCGGGTTGACCGCGGAACCGTAGTTCGCGGTGGTCCGGATCTCGAAGTGCAGGTGCGGGCCGCTGGAGTTACCGGTGTTGCCCGAGAGTGCGATCTTCTCTCCGGTCTGCACGGCCTGGCCTATGCGCACGTCGATCTGCGACAGGTGGGCGTACTGCGAGTACATGCCGTTGCTGTGCTTGATCACGATGGCGTTGCCGTATGCGGGGCCGTCGCCGCCGCCGTTCGGGCCGGCCTTCACGACAACACCGCTGTGCGCGGCCTCGACCCTGGTGCCGATCGGCACGGCGAAGTCCTGGCCGGAGTGCTTGTGGGCCCAGCGCGAGCCGTCGTTGCCGAAGCTGGCGCTCAGCTGGTAGTGGCTGACCGGCGCCTCCCAGGAGGTCGCCAGGTTCGCGGCCTTCTTCGCGGCCTTCTTCGCCTCGGCAGCCTTCTTGGCCACCGCCTGCTTGGCGACCTGGGCCGCCTTGCCCTGCACGGTCGCCTGCTTGGCGACCGACTCGGCCGCGGCGGTACTGACCAGGCTCGCCGTGTCGGGGGCACTCGCCGCCGCACCGGCCGCGAACGCAGCGCCCGCACCGAGAACCATCGTCGTCCCCAGGCCGGCTGCCACCACGGCGCCACGAACACGGGACACGGACGGGCGGCGGGAGTGCTGGAACGTAGCGCGCTTCGACATATGCGGAGATCCTCCGGAGGTGAGTCGTCCCGGCTTGTCCGCCGGGCTGGCCATCCCTTGGTAACCCGGACTCCCGTCAATGCCCAAACACCCCATCTACGAACAAAAGCCGTAGCCGACGCCACGGGAACCCACTCCCGCAGACCCCGCGCCGCCCGCACCGCACCCCGCCGGATCTCTTCGGCTGGGCAGGTTTAACCCCAGTCCAAACCGACCTAAACGGACATTACCTAGCGTTCCAGGCATCCCTCACTGCCGCCCCGAAGGTCCCGGTCGCCCCCGGGGCAGAGGCCCCTCCCGCGATCACGGCCATGTCCCCTATGCCTGGTAGTAGGCCCCGAAAGGGCTGTGCGCCTTGTCACCCGCGGTGGGACCAAGGGCTGTCCGATTCGGGACCTTCGGCAGCAACCCGCCGACGCCGAGCCGACCCCGCCGCCCGGCCTGTCGGAGCCGACCCGGACCTTCAGCAGCTCCCGGAGACCGCTCGGTGCAGGTCTACGGGGGCTGACCTGCCCGATGTCGGGGGCCTGCGGGCGAAGCCGCTTCGGCGGCGAGGCCGTACGGCGCGGGCTCGGCCGGCCAACGCGCGGCGACGACGGGCGTCGGCGTCCGGCGCAGAACGGGGAGGAGGGCCGCCGGCAGAGCGAGGGTGTGTACGCAGAGCGGCGTGAGGCCCGTCCAGGCGCCGAGGCCGCCCCCTGAGACGTCGTGTGAGGCCCGGGACCCAGCCGGCTCACCTCCGCGTACATGGGGGCGCTGTCCAGCCCGTACGCGGGCACGTGTGAAAGCTTCACCTGGCACAGGCCGGGGAGGGAGGCGACCGGTGTCAGGACAGGAAGCGGTCGTCGGCGCCGCCAGGCCGCACGCCGCTCCAGGTCCTGCCCGGTCTCGATGTCGAGGTCGAGGTCGAGGACACCGATGTCCACGTCCTCGGCACCGACGGCCTTCGCATCACCCGCTGATCCCGAACCGCACAGGAAAAGGGGCTGCCCCGGAACCGTACGGAACGGTCCGGGGCAGCCCCTTCACATGCTCAGACGCTCGATGCGCCCTTACGCGTCCTTCGTCAGGTTCGGGCCGGCGCCGCCTGCCGCCTGCTCGATCGGCGGGACGTCGGGCAGTGCCGACTTCTCCTCGCCACGGAAGGTGAACTTCTTCTCCTCACCCTCGCCCTCGGTGCCCACGACCACGATGTGACCGGGCCGCAGCTCACCGAAGAGGATCTTCTCGGAGAGGATGTCTTCGATCTCGCGCTGGATCGTCCGGCGCAGCGGCCGGGCGCCCATCACGGGGTCGTAGCCCTTCTTCGCCAGGAGCGACTTGGCCTCCGCGCTGAGCTCGATGCCCATGTCGCGGTCCTTCAGGCGCTCGTCCACCTTGGCGATCATGAGGTCGACGATCTGGATGATGTCTTCCTCGGTCAGCTGGTGGAACACGACCGTGTCGTCGACACGGTTGAGGAACTCGGGCCGGAAGTGCTGCTTGAGCTCTTCGTTGACCTTGTTCTTCATCCGCTCGTAGCCGGTCTTGACGTCACCCTGGGCGGCGAAGCCCAGGTTGAAGCCCTTGGAGATGTCCCGGGTCCCGAGGTTGGTCGTCATGATGATGACCGTGTTCTTGAAGTCCACGACCCGGCCCTGGGAGTCGGTCAGGCGACCGTCTTCCAGAATCTGGAGCAGGGAATTGAAGATATCGGGGTGGGCCTTCTCGACCTCGTCGAAGAGGACGACGGAGAACGGCTTGCGGCGCACCTTCTCGGTGAGCTGGCCGCCCTCTTCGTAACCCACGTAACCGGGGGGAGAACCGAAGAGGCGGGAAACCGTGTGCTTCTCGCTGAACTCCGACATGTCGAGGGAGATCAGCGCATCCTCGTCACCGAAGAGGAATTCGGCGAGCGTCTTGGAGAGCTCCGTCTTACCGACACCGGACGGGCCGGCGAAGATGAACGAGCCACCGGGGCGCTTCGGGTCCTTCAGGCCGGCTCGCGTACGGCGGATCGCCTGCGAGAGGGCCTTGATGGCGTCCTTCTGGCCGATGACGCGCTTGTGGAGCTCGTCCTCCATGCGCAGCAGACGGGAGGACTCCTCCTCCGTCAGCTTGAAGACCGGGATACCGGTGGCCGTGGCCAGGACTTCGGCGATCAGCTCGCCGTCGACCTCGGCGACGACGTCCATGTCGCCGGCCTTCCACTCCTTCTCCCGCTTGGTCTTCGCCGCCAGCAGCTGCTTCTCCTTGTCGCGGAGAGACGCCGCCTTCTCGAAGTCCTGGGAGTCGATGGCCGACTCCTTGTCGCGGCGGACACCCGCGATCTTCTCGTCGAACTCGCGGAGGTCCGGCGGCGCGGTCATCCGGCGGATGCGCATCCGGGAACCGGCCTCGTCGATCAGGTCGATCGCCTTGTCCGGCAGGAAGCGGTCCGAGATGTAGCGGTCGGCCAGCGTCGCGGCCTGGACCAGAGCCTCGTCCGTGATGGAGACGCGGTGGTGGGCCTCGTAGCGGTCGCGCAGACCCTTGAGGATCTCGATGGTGTGCGGCAGCGACGGCTCCGCGACCTGGATGGGCTGGAAGCGGCGCTCGAGGGCCGCGTCCTTCTCCAGGTGCTTGCGGTACTCGTCGAGCGTCGTCGCACCGATCGTCTGGAGCTCGCCTCGCGCCAGCATGGGCTTGAGGATGCTTGCCGCGTCGATCGCGCCCTCGGCGGCGCCCGCACCCACCAGGGTGTGGAGCTCGTCGATGAACAGGATGATGTCGCCGCGGGTGCGGATCTCCTTGAGGACCTTCTTCAGGCGCTCCTCGAAGTCACCGCGGTAGCGGGAGCCGGCGACCAGCGCGCCGAGGTCGAGGGTGTAGAGGTGCTTGTCCTTGAGGGTCTCGGGCACCTCGCCCTTGACGATGGCCTGCGCCAGGCCCTCGACGACCGCCGTCTTGCCGACGCCGGGCTCGCCGATGAGAACCGGGTTGTTCTTGGTACGGCGGGACAGCACCTGCATGACCCGCTCGATCTCCTTCTCGCGCCCGATGACCGGGTCGAGCTTGGATTCGCGAGCGGCCTGGGTGAGGTTCCGGCCGAACTGGTCGAGCACCAGGGACGTGGAGGGCGTGCCCTCCGCGGGGCCGCCTGCAGTGGCCGCCTCCTTGCCTCCCGAGTACCCGGAGAGCAGCTGGATGACCTGCTGCCGCACGCGGTTCAGGTCGGCGCCCAGCTTCACGAGTACCTGGGCGGCGACGCCCTCGCCCTCGCGGATCAGGCCGAGCAGGATGTGCTCGGTACCGATGTAGTTGTGGCCGAGCTGAAGAGCCTCGCGGAGCGACAGCTCCAGGACCTTCTTGGCTCGCGGAGTGAAGGGGATGTGCCCGGACGGGGCCTGCTGGCCCTGACCGATGATCTCCTCCACCTGCTGGCGGACCGCCTCGAGCGAAATCCCGAGGCTCTCCAGGGCCTTAGCGGCGACACCCTCACCCTCGTGGATAAGGCCCAGGAGGATGTGCTCGGTGCCGATGTAGTTGTGGTTGAGCATCCGGGCTTCTTCCTGAGCCAGGACGACAACCCGCCGCGCGCGGTCGGTGAACCTCTCGAACATCGTTAATCGCTCCTCAGAGCGGTCAGGCAGTAAGGGGTCGGTCCCCTCCCTGTCCTTCCGCAGCTTAGTCCCGCAAGCGGGGACCGCTCATTCCAACTGCCGACACCCGTCCTTGGCCTCCTGCCCCGAACGCCGACAACTGCTCCAACCCGATGGTGCGAGACGATGTTCCCGCAGGCCAGGCAGATACCCCTATCGCCAGTACGCCGACGGCGAACGTGAGACGTCTCGGCCTGCGTGTCGCCCCTCCCCACTAGGGATGTCTTACCCGCAATTACAGACAGTCCATGCGGCGCACGCCGGTTCCCTCCGCTACGGGCGAACATCCTTGCGCTGCGAAATGCGCTCGTGCGCCTCCATTCCGGACACGCTGCGCATGCAATTGAAGACTCTGCGTAACTCCGGGGGCCTTTCGGCAGTTCTTCCGGCATGGCCCTCACCGTCCCGCCCCCGCGCTCGCCGCTCGCCGACGACCGCGACGGCCATGGCGACCATGCGCAGTGGTACGAGCGCGAACTCGACTGGGCGACGACGGGCACCGCTCCGGTCCGGCTGCTGACCGGGCTGCGGTTCGACGTCCTGGAACTGCCCGCGGTCGCGGGTCACGCCGCACTGCGGCGGGTGGGACGCACCGGGCCGGTGGCACTGACCGGGCAGACCATGGGGCTACTGGTGGCCCCGGGGAGCGCCGACGAGCTGCCGGGGCTGCTCGACTGGCTGGAGTGGGGCGGGGTGGCCCTCACGTTGACCGCCGTCGGTACGGGCGGGCGGATCATCGCGCCGGCACCGCCCGGCTGGGCGGCCGGCTCGCCGGGGGCCGCCGTATGGCTGCGGCCCCCCGAGCTGCGGCACGAGGGGGAGGCGGAGCTCCCGGCCCTCGCCGGCCTCGGGAGCAGGGGTGGGGATGCTCCCGATCTCGTACGGCTCGTGGACGCGATGGCAACGGAATGCCACCGGGCCCGGTTGATGCGTGCCGGAACAGGATGGCCGGCAACGGGATGCGCGGCCGATCAGTCGACGGCTCAGCCGTTGGCCTTCTCGTAAGCCTCACGGATCTCTGCCGGAACACGACCGCGGTCATTCACATTGTGACCGTTCTCGCGCGCCCACTTACGGATCTCGGCGGTGTCCTTGTTGCCACCGGGAACGGCGCGACCCTTGCCACGGCCGGCCGCGGCACGGCCACCGGTGCGTCGGCCACCCTTGGTGTACGGCTCAAGAAGACCGCGGAGCTTGTCCGCGTTGGTCGTGGTGAGGTCAATCTCGTACGTCTTGCCATCCAGAGCGAACGTCACTGTCTCGTCCGCCTCGCCACCGTCGAGGTCATCGACAAGAAGGACCTGAACCTTCTGTGCCACCGGATTTCCTTTCATCGAAAATGCAGTACGCGGAAAGGAAACCGCTTTTCTCCGGAAAACACAAACCCCTGGGAGAGGTTCAGGAGTGCAAGAACGCGGGAAACATGCGCGATTCGGACATAGGGTTCCGGGTTCTTCCGGCGGTCACAGGTGCAGAAGCATCCGACTGTTGCCCAAGGTGTTCGGCTTCACTCGTTCGAGACCGAGGAACTCCGCTACGCCCTCGTCATAGGAACGCAGCAGCTCGCTGTAGACATCTGTGTCGACCGGTGTCTCTCCGATCTCCACGAAGCCGTGCTTGGCGAAGAAGTCGACTTCGAAGGTGAGACAGAAAACCCGGCGCACACCCAGCCAACGGGCGGTCTGCAACAGCTTGTCCAGTACTTGATGCCCCACTCCGACACCCTTGATGCTGTGATCGACCGCGAGAGTACGGACTTCGGCGAGGTCTTCCCACATCACATGGAGTGCACCGCAGCCGATGACCCGGGCATCCGCGTCGCGTTCCGCGATCCAGAACTCCTGGATGTCCTCGTAAAGCGTCACCGTCGCTTTGTCGAGCAGGATGCCTTCGCGTACGTACCCGTCGAGGAGACGGCGGACCGAGGGCACATCGCTCGTCCTGGCACGGCGGACAGTGATGGCTGCGTTTATAACCGACGGTTCGGTACGGAAATCTGTATGCGGAAGCTCTGAGGACATGCCCCGACGCTATCGCCCGGTCTCCGGGCCCGCGTCATCAGCCGGGTGATCCCCGACCTCCGGGGCGTCCGGGGCGTCCGGGGATACGATCCGCATCGCATCGCGGAGAGCGTCGCGCTGCTCGGCGGACATCATGCCGAAGAAGGCGACAAGAGCGGCGGCCGGGTTGTCACTGTGCGACCAGGCTTCGTTCATCAGTGCGGCCGAGTAGGCGGCGCGGGTGGAGACCGCCGTATATCGATATGCGCGGCCCTCGACTTCCCTGCGCACCCAGCCCTTCTGATGGAGATTGTCCATTACCGTCATGACGGTCGTGTACGCGATGGACCGTTCCTGCTGAAGGTCCTCAAGGACTTCCCGCACGGTGACCGGACGGTTCCATTGCCAGACCCGCGTCATCACGGCGTCTTCCAGCTCTCCCAATTGGCGGGGCACAGCGTCACCATAGTGCTAGATGTCTGGAATGGCAGGTTATTTACACAGCAAAAGGGCGTACGGCTCATGATGAGCCGCACGCCCTTCGCTCAGTGCAGTGCGGTGCGATCCAGTGCTGTGCAGTGGCAGCACGCGAGGTACCGGTCAGACCCCGTCGGTCCGCGGGGTCTTCCGCACCGCCTCGGCGCGGCTGATCGCCGAGTCCACGGCCGCGTCCTCCTTGGCCTTGTTGGGGCCGCCCTGGCTCTTGACGATCGTCACGACGAGGCCGATGAAGAAGGCAGCCATTACCACGGGGGGCACGAGCGCGGATACGTAGTCCATGGCGTCCAGAGTAGCGAGCCCGGTACGGGCTTTCGCGTGCCCCCTCCGCCGTCCGGCGTGGCTACCCCGCGGCGCGCTGCTGCGCAGGCGGGGCCGGCGGGGCCGGGCGGCGGCGGGGCGGGAAGACCTCCGAGGGCTTCGGTGCGGGGCGCTCGGGCTGTGGCACCGGACGGGCCGGGGCCGGCGGGGCCTTCGGCCGTTCGGGTTCGGGGGCCGCCGCCCGGCCGCCGGGCAGTGCCAGCAGGCGGCTGCGCGGGGCAGGGGTCGTCGCGGGTACGGCCCGGCCGGCGAGCCGCGCCCGTACCGACCGTTCGGCGAGCACCTGGCAGCGCTCCAGGAGCGCTGCGGCGACCGGTCTGCCGCGCTGGAGGCGCAGTGCGGCCAGATCCTCCGGGCGGGGGTCGTAACCGGCGGCCAGGGCGTCCTGGAGCAGTTCCAGATAGCCGGTGGCGGAGCCGGGAAGGGCGTCTCGGTAGCGGACGAGGTCGGCGAGGAGGAACGCGCGCAGCCGTCCCGCCTCGCCGGCCACCTCGTCGACGGAGCCCGCAAGCCGCAGGCAGTCCTGGACATCGTCGTCGGGCAGGGGCGCGGGGTGGAGGGCGTTGGCGAGGGCGCGTCGGAGCACTCGCAGCTCGTCCGCGCTGAACGCCATACCGCCGCGTGATCCGTAAGGCGTGGGCATAGCGCGACAATACGTGCTAAATGGACAAAATCGGCTTAGCTGGCCGACGGCGGCGCGGCGGCGGTCGCCCCGCCGCCGCACCGTTCCCGCAGGTGCCCGGCGCCGCGCCTACATCCGGGCCACGTTGCGCTCGTACACCAGACGCAGGCCGATGAGCGTGAGCCAGGGCTCGTGCTCGTCGATCACGGAGGACTCGCCCAACACCATCGGAGCAAGCCCGCCGGTCGCGATGACGGTGACGTCGTCCGGGTCGGCCGCCAGCTCCTTCTTCATGCGTTCGACGACGCCGTCGACCTGGCCCGCGAAGCCGTACACGATGCCCGACTGCATGGCCTCGACCGTGTTCTTGCCGATCACGCTGCGCGGCCGGGCCAGCTCGATCTTGCGGAGCTGGGCGCCCTTGACGCCGAGTGCCTCGACCGAGATCTCGATGCCGGGGGCGATGACCCCGCCCGCGTACTCGCCACGGGCGGAGACCGCATCGAAAGTGGTGGCGGTGCCGAAGTCGACGACGATCGCCGGACCGCCGTAGAGCTCGACGGCGGCGACCGAGTTGATGATGCGGTCCGCGCCGACCTCCTTCGGGTTGTCCACCAGGATCGGCACCCCCGTCTTGATGCCGGGCTCCACGAGTACGGCAGGGACATCCCCGTAGTAACGACGGGTGACCTCGCGCAGCTCGTGCAGCACCGCCGGGACGGTGGCGCAGATCGCTATACCCTCGATGCCGTCGCCCAGCTCCTCGCCGAGCAGCGGGTGCATGCCCATCAGGCCGTTGAGCAGCACCGCGAGCTCGTCCGCGGTGCGCCGGGCGTCGGTGGAGATCCGCCAGTGCTCGACGATCTCCTCACCGTCGAACAGGCCCAGGACGGTGTGGGTGTTGCCGACGTCGATGGTGAGCAGCATCAGACGCCGGCCCCGTCGGTGTCGCGGAAGTCCAGGCCGATGTCGAGGATCGGTGAGGAGTGGGTGAGCGCACCGACGGCGAGGTAGTCGACGCCCGCGTCGGCGTAGGCGCGGGCGCTGTCGAGGGTGAGACGGCCGGAGGACTCCAGGGCCGCGCGGCCGCCGACGACCGCTACGGCCTCCTCGGTCTCGGCCGGGGTGAAGTTGTCCAGCAGGATCAGGTCGGCGCCCGCCGCCAGGACCTCGTGGACCTGGTCCAGGGTGTCGACCTCGACCTCGATCGGGACGTCCGGGAACTCGTCCCGCACCCGCTTGAAAGCCTCGGCGACACCGCCCGCCGCGATGACATGGTTGTCCTTGACCAGCGCGGCGTCGGAGAGCGACATCCGGTGGTTGACGCCGCCGCCGCAGCGCACCGCGTACTTCTCCAGGGCGCGCAGTCCCGGAGTGGTCTTCCGGGTGTCGCGGACCTTGGCCTTCGTGCCTTCGAGCACGTCGGCCCAGGCGCGGGTCGCGGTCGCGATGCCGGAGAGCCTGCAGAGCAGGTTGAGCGCGCTGCGCTCGCCGGTGAGCAGGTCGCGGGTGCGGGTGGTGACCGTCAGCAGCTTCTGGCCGGGGACGACGCGGTCGCCGTCCTCGACATGGCGCTCGACCTCGAACTCGGCCGTACAGACGATGGAGAGGACGGCCTCGGCGACCCGCAGACCGGCGACGACACCGGCTTCGCGGGCGGTGAAGTCACCGGTGGCCATGGCCTCCTCGGAGACCGTCGCGACGGTTGTGACGTCCACGCCGTGGTCGAGGTCCTCCTCGATGGCGACGTGCGCGATGTCCTCGACCTGAACGGGGTCGAGGCCCGCGTCGGCGATGAGCTGGGCGAGGTCGGGGTCGAGGCCGCACTCCAGCGGGTCCAGCTCGTAGCCGTCGTCCCCGCCGCAGCCGCAGGCGTCCCCGCAGCCGCCCGCGGACGGTGCGGGCGCGCCGATCTGGATCAGCGGTACGTCCACGGGTGTGGGGCGCGGATTCTCTTCGGGCGTGCTCACGGTTACGGCTCCTCGGGGGTGGGGTGGGTCGTGGTTGCTGCTGCGCAGTCTGGTGCCCCCGCCGGGTGTACGGGCGGGAATGCCTCGGATTCCGTACGGCTGAGGACGAGCCGGCGGTCCGGGGTGAGCCGCACGACGAGGTGGCGGCGCCAGGTCTCGTCGTTCCGCTCGGGCCGGTCCTCGCGCCAGTGGCAGCCGCGGGTCTCCTCGCGCTGCCGGGCGGCGGCGACCAGGACGCGCGAGACGAGGAGCAGGTTGGTGGCCTCCCACGCCTCGACGCCGGGCTCCGCGCGCTTCGGCCCGGTCGCCCAGGCGTCGGCGGCCGCACTGTTGTGCAGGGCCTCGAGATCGTCTGCGGCGGTGACGAGACTGGCGGCGGAACGCAGGACGCCGGCGCCCCGGGTCATGATCCGCTGAATCGTGGTCCGCGCCTCGGGGGCGAGCAGCGGCGAGGGGGCGGGGTCGGTCTCCCGTTCGGTGTCCCGGTCCGCCACCAGGGTCGCTGCCTTCGTCACAGGGGCTGCCGCCTCCGTCGCGCGCGGCCGGTCCTCGACGATGTCCGCCGCGATGCGTTCGGCGAAGACCAGGCCCTCCAGGAGCGAGTTGGACGCCAGCCGGTTCGCCCCGTGCACGCCCGTGCAGGCGACCTCGCCGCACGCGTACAGCCCCGGGACCGTCGTCCGGCCGCGCAGATCGGTACGGATGCCGCCGGAGGCGTAGTGCGCGGCGGGGGCGACCGGGATCGGTTCGGTGATCGGGTCGATGCCGTGGGCGCGGCAGGCCGCCAGGATCGTGGGGAAGCGCTGTTCCCACATCTCGGCGCCGAAATGGCGGGCGTCGAGGTACATGTGCTCGGTGCCGTGCAGCTGCATCTGGCGGGTGATGGCCTTGGCGACGATGTCGCGCGGCGCCAGTTCCGCCAGTTCGTGCTGCCCGACCATGAACCGGGTTCCGGACGCGTCGACGAGGTGGGCGCCCTCGCCCCGTACCGCTTCCGATACGAGGGGCTGCTGGCCCTCGGAGTCGGCGCCGAGGAAGAGCACCGTCGGGTGGAACTGGACGAATTCGAGGTCGGAGACCTCCGCGCCGGCCCGCAGCGCGAGGGCGACGCCGTCGCCCGTGGAGACCGGCGGGTTGGTGGTGGCGGAGAAGACCTGGCCCATGCCGCCGGTGGCGAGGACCACCGCGGGGGCGTGGACCGCGCCGACGCCGTCGTGCTGGCCCTCGCCCATGACGTGCAGGGTGACGCCGGCGGTGCGGCCTTCGGCGTCCGTCAGCAGGTCCAGGACCAGGGCGTTCTCCACGGTGTGGAGGGCTGCGGAGCGGACCGCCTCGACCAGGGCGCGGGAGATCTCGGCGCCCGTCGCGTCCCCGCCCGCGTGCGCGATCCGGCGGCGGTGGTGGCCGCCCTCGCGGGTGAGCGCGATGTCGCCGGTGTCGGTGGTGTCGAAGTGCGCGCCGGTCTTGATCAGACGGCGTACGGCGTCGGGGCCCTCGGTGACCAGGGTCCGTACCGCCGACTCGTCGCACAGGCCCGCCCCCGCGACGAGGGTGTCGGCCAGGTGCTGTTCCGGGGTGTCGCCTTCACCGAGGGCTGCCGCGATACCGCCCTGCGCCCAGCGGGTGGAGCCGTCGTCGAGCCGGGCCTTGGTGACGACGACGGTGGCGAGGCCCGCGGCCGCGCAGCGCAGCGCGGTGGTGAGGCCGGCGACGCCGGAGCCGACCACCACGACATCCGCGTCGATGGCCCAGCCGGGGGCGGGGGCGGTCAGCCGTATTCCGGTCACGTGTCGGCTCCGAAGGTCAGCGGGATGTTGTCGATGAGGCGGGTGGCGCCCACCCGCGCGGCGACGGCGAGGATCGCGTCACCGGTGGTCCGGTCGTCGGGGATCTCGGTGAAGTCCGCCGGGTCCACGAGCGCCAGATAGTCCAGGGCGAGCGGGGGCTGTTCGGCGGCCGCGTCGTCGAGGATCATGCGCGCGGCGGCGCGCACCGCCGCGGGTCCGTCGTCCGGCCTGGCCCGCGCCACCGCCTGGGTGTCGGCGGCCGCGCGGGCCTCGCCGAGCCGGGTGAGTGCGGCGGCACGGTCCGTCGTCGCCGGGGTGGTCTGCGCGCGGGCGTGCAGCGCCTGCTGGGCGGCGAGCCTGTCGCGGGCCGCGAACAGGGCCCGGGACAGGGCCAGGGCGGTGTGGCGCTCCTGGGCGTCGAGGAAACGGTTGCGGCTGGAGAGCGCGAGGCCGTCCGGCTCACGGGCCGTCTCCACGCCGACGATCTCCACCGGGAAGTTCAGGTCGCGCACCATACGGCGGATCAGCGCCAGCTGCTGGGCGTCCTTCTGCCCGAAGAACGCGACATCGGGGCGGGTGAGGTGCAGGAACTTGGCGACGACGGTCAGCATCCCGTCGAAATGGCCGGGCCGAAACGCCCCTTCCAGCCGCTCGCCCATCGGGCCCGCGGCGATCCTGACCTGCGGCTCACCGCCGGGGTAGACCTCGTCGACGGACGGGGCGAAGACCACGTCGGCACCGGCCGCGCCCGCGACGGCGAGATCGGCGTCGAGGGTACGGGGGTAGCGCTCGAGGTCTGCGGCCTCCCCGAACTGGAGCGGGTTGACGAAGACGGTGACGACGACCTGACCGTCCGGGCCCGCGGCGGCGCGGGCGGCACGGACCAGGCCGGCGTGCCCCTCGTGCAGGGCGCCCATGGTCATGACGACGGCCCGCGGTCCCTTGCGCCCGCCGGACGCGTCCAGTTCGGCGGCCGTACCGAGCAGGGTGGTGGAGGTTTCGGTCATCGGGTCTCTCCCGGTCCGGTGCTGCCCGTGGTACCCGCGCCCGCGGCCCCGTCGGCCAGGACGCCGAGCAGGTCCTCCGCGAGCTCCGGCTTGAGCAGACCGTGCGCCAGCGCCCGGTCGGCGGTGGCGCGGGCCATCGCGAGGTAACCGGCCACGGTCTGCGGGGCGTGCCTGCGCAGCTCGCCGATGTGAGCGGCGACCGTGCCCGCGTCGCCGCGGGCGACCGGGCCGGTCAGCGCGGCGTCACCGGAACGCAGGGCGTTGTCGAGAGCGGCGCCGAGGAGCGGGCCGAGCATCCGGTCGGGGGCCTCGACCCCTGCCGTGCGCAGCAGCTCCATCGACTGGGCGACCAGCGTGACCAGGTGGTTCGCGCCGAGAGCGAGCGCCGCGTGGTAGAGCGGACGGGACTCCTCCGCGATCCATTCGGGCTCGCCGCCCATCTCGATGACGAGTGCCTCGGCGGCGAGCCGCAGCTCCTCTGGCGCGGTGACGCCGAAGGAGCAGCCGGCCAGCCGCTGGACGTCGACGCTCGTGCCGGTGAACGTCATCGCCGGGTGCAGGGCGAGCGGCAGCGCACCGGCCCGCAGGGCGGGGTCCAGGACCCGTGTCCCGTAACGCCCCGACGTGTGGACGATCAGCTGCCCCGGGCGGACCGCTCCGGTCTCGGCGAGGCCCTCGACGAGGCCGGGCAGGGCGTCGTCGGGCACGGTCAGCAGGACCAGCTCGGCACGCGCGAGCACCTCGGCGGGCGATACGAGGGGCACGTCGGGCAGGAGCGCGGCGGCCCGGCGCACCGACGCGTCGGAGACGCCCGACACGGCGACCGGGCGGTGCCCGGCAAGCTGCAGGGACGCGGCAAGGGCAGGGCCTACCCTGCCCGCGCCCACGACACCCACGGTGAGGCGGGCGGGGCGGTCCCTCGCGTCGAGGGGCTCCTTGGGTGCTGTTGCGTTCACGCGGCGATGGCCTTCCGTTCCAGTCCGCGGGGGGTACCGGACGATTTCTCTGCATGCTACGCCAGCGTTTCGCGCAGACTCCTGGCCGTCCACAGGCTGTGGACGAATGCGTGGACGGCCGCCGGGGCGGGGACCACGAAACCGTGTGGGCGGGGGCCGCCTTCTGCGTGATGATCGTCCCATGGCAGACAGGCACGAGCAGGCACGAGCGCAGGCGCAGGGCGAGATCCGGGACGAGGTCCGGGACCGGGCGGGGGACGGGATACGGGACGGAGAGCCGGACCGCGAAACGGCTGAACGGTTCCGGCGGATCGCCGCCTGGCGCCGCGCCGAGCGGAGCCTTTGGCGGCCGCCCGTCGATCGCACGCTCGGCGAGCAACTGGCCGACCTGGGCGCGTACGCCGGTTCCGTGGCCGATCTGGACCGGCCTGCGGACATCTACGGCGACGGGATCGTCGCCGTACTGGAGCAGCGCATCGCCGATCTGCTCGGAATGGAGTCCGCGGCCTTCTTCCCGACCGGAACGATGGCTCAGCAGGTCGCGCTGCGCTGCTGGGCGGGGCGCACCGGCAGCCCGACCGTGGCACTGCACCCGCTCTCGCATCCGGAGGTGCACGAGCGCGGTGCTCTGGGGTCGGTGAGCGGGCTGCGTACCGTCCACCCGACGTCCGAGCCGCGGCTGCCCACCGCGCAGGAGATCCGCGACTTCGCCGAACCTTTCGGCACGCTGATGCTGGAGCTGCCGTTGCGCGACGCCGGTTTCGTGCTGCCGGAGTGGGAGGAGCTGGAGGCCGTGGTGGCGGCCGCCCGCGAACGCGATGCAGTGGTGCACTTCGACGGCGCGCGACTGTGGGAGTGCGCCCCCCGCTTCGGGCGCGGGCTGCCGGAGATCGCAGCGCTCGCGGACAGCGTGTATGTGTCGTTCTACAAGACGCTCGGCGGGCTGTCCGGAGCCGCGCTCGCCGGTCCGGAGTCCCTGATCGAGGAGGCCCGCATCTGGCGCCACCGGTACGGCGGCCAGCTCTACCAGCAGTTCCCGGCGGCGCTCTCGGCGCTGGTCGGCCTGGACCGGGAGCTGCCGAAGCTGTCGTCCTACGTGGCGCAGGCGCAGGTGGTGGCCGGCGCCCTGGCCGAGGGCTTTACGGAGTCCGCTGTTCCGTGGTTCCGGGTACATCCGGAACCGCCGCACACGCACCAGTTCCAGGTATGGCTGCCGTACGGGGCAGAGGCCCTGACCGAGGCGGCGGTACGGCAGGCGGAGGAGACGGGCGTGGCGCTCTTCCGCAGGTGGCACCCGGCTTCGGCGGGACCGCCCGGGGTGTCCTACACGGAGGTCACGGTGTCGGAGGCGGGGCTGGAGTGGACCGCGCGGGATGTGCGGGTGGCGGTGGGGGAGTTCGTGAACCGGCTGGGTTAGCGGCGGGCACCGGGGCCGTCCGGCGGCCGCCCTGTCCTCAAGCGCCGGAGCGGCTGGAGTTGTCCGGCGGGGTGGAGTTGTCCGGCGGGGCGGAGTGGTGACCGTGGGCGAACAGTTCTCGTAGTGCCGTGCGCCGGCGGCGGCGTGCCGGGAGGCCCGCTGTCACCGCGTCGAAGCGGCGCAGGTCGCGTACGTCCCGTACCACCGCCCAGTCGTGCCGGCCGGGCAGCGGCGGCGGCAGTTCCCCGTGCTGGGCTGCGCGATAGCTGTCGATCATGTGCTGCTGAATGGCGTCCATGAACTCAGCGTGGGCCGGTCCCGGCGGTCCCGCGCGACGATTGACGGCCACCGTCAAATGGCGCCTGACGCCTTCGCCGCACCCCGCACTATTGAGGGGTGAGCGTGAACATCGACATCGCGGGACTGCCGCCCGAGCGCATCGTCTTCGAGACCTCGCCCCTCGCCGAGCTGGGGCTGGCTCTGCATGCGCTCTCCGAGCCGGGGCACCATCCCGGACTTCACGGCTGGGCGACGGCGACCGCCGCCTCGCTGGAGCCCGACCTGGCCGACCGGCTGCACGAGGCCGAGTTCCTGTGGCGCAACACGTTCTCCGACGTCTTCATGCCGTTCGCCGGGGTGCGCGGCGGCGACGGCCGGACCGGGGCGACGCTCGCCGAGGATCTGGACATCCTCGACCGGCTCGACGACGAACGGTTCGTCGCCGCCGCCCTGGAGTTCACCTGCGCCAGCCTGTACGGGACCGGCGCACCCTCCCCGCTCAGCGACCCGCTGATGCGCGCCCGCGCACTGGACATGGCGGCGGCGCGCGGTCCGCGGCAGGTGGAGTTCACCCGGCAGTTGCTGGCCGACCCCGTACCCGTACGCCGCTGGGTCCGGCGTCTCTTCGAGGACTGCGACGAGGCGTTCTTCGCGGACACCTGGCGGCGGGTCCAGGTCCAGCTGGTCGCCGACGCCCGGCACAAGACGGATCTGCTGCGGCGCAAGGGAGCCGGTGAGGCGTTGGGGGCGGTGTCCGCCGCACTCTCGCTCGACGAAGGCGCGTGCAGGATCAGCGCCGACAAGATGACGGAGGGCTCGACCACCGCGACCGACCCGGCCGTCGGCGCCGGGCTCACGCTCATCCCGACCAGCTTCGGCTGGCCGCATCTGATGGTGCTGCACGCGCCGGGCTGGCGCCCGGTGATCCACTATCCGGTGCGCCGCCCCGAACTGCCCTCCCCCGCCTCCGTCGAAATACTCCAGTTGCGGCTGGAGGCGCTGGCCCACCCCATGCGGATGCGGCTGTGCCGCAACCTCGCCCGTTCTCCGTACACGACCGGTGAGCTCGCCGACTCGCACAGCATCACGCCGCCCGAGGTCTCCCGGCATCTTTCGGTACTGAAGAAGGCCGGTCTGGTCACCACACGGCGGCGCGGCCGGTACGTACTGCACCAGCTGGACCTGACGGTGGTGGCCCGGCTCGGCAGCGACTTCCTGGAGGGCGTGCTGCGGTGAGGTGACCGGCGCGCGCCTGTCAGCCCGCCCCGCCTCCGCCGGCCCGCACCAGTCCCGTCTCGTACGCGAGCACGACGACCTGCACCCGGTCGCGCAGGTTCAGCTTGGTGAGGATGCGGCCGACGTGCGTCTTGACCGTCGCCTCGGAGAGCACCAGCCGCGCCGCGATCTCGCCGTTCGACATGCCCTGCGCGACCAGCAGCATCACTTCGCGTTCGCGTTCGGTGAGCTTGCCGATGTCCTTGTGCTTGGGTTCGTCGGTGCTGCTCGGCAGCATGGACGAGAAGCGGTCGAGCAGCCGCCGGGTGGTGGACGGGGCGACGACCGCGTCGCCGCTGTGCACCGAACGGATCGCGCCGAGCAGTTCGGCCGGCGGCACGTCCTTGAGCATGAAACCGCTGGCCCCGGCCTTCAGACCGGAGAAGGCGTATTCGTCCAGGTCGAACGTGGTCAGGATGAGCACCTTGGGCGCATCGGGCCGGGCGCAGATGCGCCGGGTCGCCTCGACACCGTCCAGCCTCGGCATGCGCACATCCATCAGCACCACGTCGACGGCGGTGGAGCGAAGGTTCTCGACCGCCTCCGCGCCGTCGCCGGCCTCGGCGACGACCTCCATGTCCGGCTGCGCCGCGAGCACCATCCGGAAGCCGGTGCGCAGCAGCACCTGGTCGTCGACGAGCATCACGCGGATCGCCATGAGGGTCCTTGTCTCCTGTTCCTGTCCAGCAAGGGCAGTGGGCTAGTGGGCGGGCTTGAGCGGCAGCAGTGCGCTGATCCGGAAGCCGCCACCGGGCCGCGGCCCGGCGTCCAGCGTGCCGCCGACCATGCCGACCCGCTCGCGCATACCGATCATCCCGTGACCTGCGCCGTCGGCGCCGCCGTCCTCGTACAGTTCGTGCGCCGCGCCCCGGCCGTCGTCCTCGACCAGCAGACCGAGCCCGTCGTCGAAGTAGACCAGCCGCACGCTGGCCCCGGCATCCGGGCCGCCGTGCTTGCGGGTGTTGGTCAGGGCTTCCTGCACGATGCGGTACGCCGTCAGCTCGACGCCGCTGGGCAGCGGGCGCGGCGTGCCCTCGATCTTGAAGTCCACCGCCAGACCGGTCCGGCGGACCTGCTCGATCAGGTCCTCGATCTGCCCGACATCGGGCTGCGGGACGTACTCCCCGCTCTCCTGGCTGTCGCCGGTGCGCAGCACGCCGAGCAGCCGGCGCATCTCGGCGAGGGCCTGCCTGCCGGTGCTGGAGATGGTCTCCAGGGCCTGCCGGGCCTGGTCGGGCGCCGCGTCCATCACGTACGCCGCCCCGTCGGCCTGCACCACCATCACCGAGACGTTGTGCGCGACGACATCGTGCAGTTCGCGGGCGATACGGGCCCGCTCGGCAGCCACGGCGACCTTCGACTGCGCCTCGCGCTCCCGCTCCAGCCGGGCGGCCCGCTCCTCCAGCTGACTGAAGTACGCCCGCCGGGTCCGCATCGAGTCGCCGAGCACCCAGGCGAGGACGAACGGCACGGTCATGACGACGACGACAAAGACCTCCTGGACCCAGCCGCCCCGGGTGTCGTTGGGCCAGCGCAGCTGCGAGAGACCGGCCGCGCACAGGCTGCAGACCAGTGCGAGCCGTGAGGCCCATCGCTCGCCGACCGTGGCCACCGTGAAGGTGATCACCAGCATGGCGAAGTTCGCGACGTTCGGCCTGACGTCGAGCATCAGCTGCGCGACGCCCGCCGCGACGGCGAGCAGCAGCATCTTCTCCGGCGCCCTGCGGCGCAGCGCGACGACCAGGCAGAGGCCGATGGCGACCGGCACGGCAGCCAGCCGCGGTGTGCCGCGGCCCTGGTCGCCCACGACGGACACGCCGGAGAGCCCGAGGAGGACGACAGCCCAGAAGATGTCGACGCCCGTCGGGTGTCTGCGGATGAAGTCGTAGAGGCGCTGCACGTAACCCAGCGTAGGGACAGGCGGCAGGTGGGTGGGTCAGCCGGAGGGCCGATCCGGTTCCAGGGACCGTACTCCCCAAGGTGGAGACTTGGCCCCGTGACGGATGAGTGGCGTGGGTGGCAGGAGGCGGCCGAGGCCGCTTTGTACGGGGACGGGGGGTTCTACCGGAGCTTCGAAGGGCCGGCCGGACACTTCCGTACGTCCGTGCACGCGTCTCCGCTTTTCGCCGCCGCCGTGGCCCGGCTGCTGGTCAGGACGGCGCGGGAGCTGGGGACGGACGCGGTCGACCTGGTGGATCTGGGGGCCGGGCGGGGAGAGCTGGTGACGGGGGTGCTCGCGGCGCTGCCCGGCCTCGCCCCGGCGGGGGTTTCGGTACGGGCGTACGCCGTGGAGATCGCCGGGCGGCCGGCCGGCCTGGACCCCCGGATCGAGTGGTGCGCCGAGCCGCCGCCGGGGGCGCGGGGGCTGCTCTTCGCCAACGAGTGGCTGGACAACGTCCCGACGCCGGTCGCGGAGACCGATGCGGACGGCATCGACCGCTATGTCCTCGTCAGGACGGCGGACGGCGCGGAGCGGCTGGGTGAACCGGTGACCGGGGCGGACGCCGCCTGGCTGCGGCGCTGGTGGCCGTCGGCCGGGCCGGGCAGCCGCGCGGAGATCGGCCGACCGCGCGACGAGGCGTGGGCGCGGGCGGTCTCCACCCTGTCCGCAGGGCTCGCGGTGGCTGTCGACTACGCCCACGTACGGGAGGCGCGGCCGCCGTTCGGCACGCTGACCGGCTTCCGGGCGGGGCGCGAGGTGCGGCCGGTGCCGGACGGCAGTTGCGACCTCACCTCGCATGTGGCGCTGGACGCGTGCGCGGCGGCCGGGACTGTGGACGGCGAGGAGCCCGAGGTGGTGGATCAGCGGGAGGCGCTGCGGGGGCTGGGTATCAGCGGGGAGCGGCCGTCGCTCGCCCTGGCCTCGACCGATCCGGCGGGATACGTGCGCGCGCTCGCGTCGGCGGGTGAGGCGGCTGAGCTGACCGCGCGGGGCGGGCTCGGCGACTTCGGCTGGCTGCTGCAACGGGTGACACGGCGGCCGTATCCGGCGGGCTCGTCCGGCACGACCGGCCCGTCCGGCGATTGAGTGCATCTTTCGGCCCGCCCGGTGTTGCGGACCGGGGTGCGGCGCGGGGTGCGGCGCGGGAAGGGGCGCGTAGGGGACGGGCCCCCGGCAGGCGCCCCACCCCGCACCACCCCCGGCGCTCAGGGAATACTGGCCGTATGACGGAGACGACAGTCGGCATCGGCGGCGCGGCGGAGAGCACCGACATGGTGCTCAACATCGGGCCCCAGCACCCCTCGACCCACGGCGTGCTCCGTCTGCGGATCGTCCTCGACGGCGAGCGGATCCAGCACGCCGAGCCGGTCATCGGATATATGCACCGCGGCGCGGAGAAGCTCTTCGAGGCCCGCGACTACCGGCAGATCGTGATGCTCGCCAACCGCCACGACTGGCTGTCGGCGTTCTCCAACGAGCTGGGCGTCGTGATGGCCGTCGAGCGGATGCTCGGCATGGAGGTCCCGGAGCGCGCGGTCTGGACGCGGACCCTGCTCGCCGAGCTGAACCGGGTGCTGAACCATCTGATGTTCCTCGGTTCGTACCCGCTCGAACTGGGCGGTATCACCCCGGTGTTCTACGCCTTCCGGGAACGCGAGGAGCTCCAGGCCGTGATGGAGGAGGTGTCCGGCGGCCGGATGCACTACATGTTCAACCGGGTCGGCGGCCTCAAGGAGGACCTCCCGGCGGGCTGGCTGGGTCGCGCGCGGGACGCCATCGCGTCGGTCCGCTCGCGGATGGACGTGTACGACAGGCTGGTGCTCGGCAACGAGATCTTCCGGGGCCGAACCCGCGGTGTCGGTGTGCTGTCCGCCGAGACCGTGCACGCGTACGGGGTGTCCGGTCCGATCGCCCGCGCCTCCGGGGTCGACTTCGATCTGCGACGCGACGAGCCGTACCTCGCGTACGGGGACCTGCAGGACACCCTCAAGGTCGTCACCCGCACCGAGGGCGACTGCCTGGCCCGGTTCGAATGCCTGCTGGAACAGACCCACAACGCGCTGGAGCTGGCGGACGCCTGCCTGGACCGGATGGCCGACCTGGCGCCCGGTCCGATCAACCAGCGGCTCCCCAAGGTGCTCAAGGCCCCCGAGGGCCACACCTACGCCTGGACCGAGAACCCGCTCGGCATCAACGGCTACTACCTGGTGTCCAAGGGCGAGAAGACCCCGTACCGGCTGAAGCTCCGCTCCGCCTCGTACAACAACATCCAGGCGCTCACCGAGCTGCTGCCGGGGACGCTCGTCGCCGACATGGTGGCGATCCTGGGCTCGCTGTTCTTCGTGGTCGGCGACATCGACAAGTAGCCGACAGGGCCCTGGGACCGCTGCCGCCCACCCGTTACGAGATCTGCCGCCCGCTACGAGATGGCACTGCGCAGTCCGGCGACGTCCAGCTGTTCGGTCTCGTCGTGCGCCGTCAGGTCGATGACCTTGCCGACCGTGCGGTTCTCGGCCGTGCCCGTGCGGTGCGCGGCCAGCGCCTCCTCGCCGACCACGTCCGCGAGGTCCTCGTTCTGCACGGACTCGATCGCGGCGTGCGCCTTCTGCGTACCGAAGAAGTCGAAGCTTCCCTGCGGCACCGGATGACGGCGGGACGCGGCGTAGGGAACGACCGCACTGGCGGCCGGGACCGTGCGCGGCGCCGGGAGCACCGTCGACGGGCGGCGGGCCGGGGGCAGGGCGGCCTGCGGGCGGCGCTGCTCGGTGCCCGGTGCCGCGGTCGCCGCATGCTTCCCCTGCGGCTCCTCGGCCTCCCGGGCGCGCTCCTCCAGGTCGCGCTTCCTGGCCTGCTCGGCGGTGCGGCGGGCCTCCTGGAGCGCGGCGTTGCGGCTGAGGTCCTGCAGGGCCTGGGCGGCGCGCAGATACGCGGCCGGCGTCGGCGTGGAGCGGGCGGTGGGCAGCTCCCGGGGCGTGGCGGCCGCTTCGATCGCGAGCTGCCTGCGACCCTCCAGCGCGCTGGCCCGCTCGGTCTCGGCGTTGGCATACCGGCGCAGCAGTGCGGCGTGCTCACCGCGCAGACCGGCGAGCTCCACGCGCTTGCGGCGAAGCTTCGTCTCGAGCCGGACGCGCAGCGTCCGCGACTCGTCGAGGTCGGCCTCGAGCTCCGCTATGCGCTCCTCGGTCTTCCATTCGTCGCTGGCACGGGCGCGCGTCAGGTCCGCGACGCGGCGGCCCGCTTCCCGGTCCCAGGCGCGCATCAGATACGCCCCGGTGACGGCGGCGGCCGCCGCGGCGGCGACCAGTGCGCGCAGGATCAGGGGTTCGGCGAGAAGCCAGGCACCCGCCGCACAGACGACTGCCGCTCCGGCGACGACCGAAGGAGGAAGGATTCTGTGCAGAGGTGGCGAATGGCGATGACGTCCACGTGGCATGGCCTGAAATTTACCGTGCGTAGGGGTCACTTGGGAGGCCGCCCGGCAATCTGTTCCCCGGCAGTTACCTGACGGGCTTACCGGCGGCCTCCTAAGTCGTCATCTGCTACTTCTTGATCAGGCCTTTCGACTGCAGATAGTCCTTGGCCACATCGGCGGGCTTGGCACGCTCGGCGTCGACCTTACGGTTCAGTTCCGCGAGGTCCTCCGTGGTGAGCACCTTGGTGAGCTTGCCGAGCGCATCGGCAATGTCCGGTGCGCCGGCGTCCTTGGCATTGAGAACCGGAAGGACGTTGTCCGCGTTCTGGAGGTTCTTGTCGTCGTCCAGGAACACCAGGCCGTAGCTGTCCAGCACCGCGTCCGTGGTGGTGGTGAGGACCAGCTGGTCCTTGCCGTCCTTCACGGCCTGCTTGGCCTGCGGGGTACCGACTCCCTTGGGGTCGATACCGGTGACATCAATGCCGTACGTCTTCTTCAGACCCGGTGCGCAGAACGGCCGCACCTCGCACTCGTCACCCGCCGCGATCTTCACCTTCAGCTTGGAAGCGCCGAGGTCCGAAAGAGTCTTCAGCTTGTTCTTGTCGGCGAATTCCTTGGTCACCGCGAAGGCGTTCTGGTCGACGGCGTCACCGGCCGGAAGCACCTTCAATCCGCGCGGGGTGGCGAGCTTCTCCAGCGCGGCGACGGTGGCCGCCGCATCCCCGGAGGCAACCGGCTTCTCCTCGGCCGCCTTCGCCCCGTTCACCTTGGCGTTGAGGAATTCGGCGATCGTCGCGGCGTATTCCGGTACGACGTCGATCTCGCCCTTCTCCAGGGACGGCTCGTACAGTTCCCGGTTCTTCACGGTGGTGACCGAGGTGCTGTATCCGGCGTCGCCGAGAATCTGCGCGTACAGCTCGGCGACCACCTTGGACTCGGTGAAGGCGGCGGCGCCGACGACGAGTGAGCCCTTCTTCCCGGAATCACCGGACGCGGCGGAACCGCCCTTGTCCTTCTCCAGGCTGTCGCCGCCGCAGGCTGCGAGCGAGCCGGCCAGCACGACCATGCCGATGACCGCGCCCGCTATGCGCGAGGTCTTGCTCATGTTGTTCTCCGTCCACAGCAACAGGGCTGTTTGCGAGGTGCGTTGGGCATATGAATGGGATCAGCTGATCAGGCGGTCCGCCGACGGCGGAGCGGCGACAGGACCCGGTCCAGCCCCACCAGCACCGCCTCGACGAGCAGGGCGAGCACGGCGACGAGCAGCGCGCCCGCGACCACCTGCGGTGTGTTGTACGTGTTGAATCCGGCGGTGATGATCCGGCCGAGACCGCCCTGGCCGACCATCGCGGCGATCGTGGCCGTGGCGACGACCTGGACCGCCGCCGAGCGCAGGCCGGTCATGATCATCGGATAGGCCAGCGGGAGCTCGACCCGTACGAAGAGCTGGCCGCCGGACATCCCCATGCCTCGCGCCGCCTCCGCCACCGACCGGTCCACCTCCGCCATCCCGACATAGGCGTTGGTCAGCAGCGGCGGCACGGCGAACAGCACCAGCGCGATGACCGTCGGCACATATCCGGCGTTGCGCAGCGGCGACACCATGAACAGGGCCAGCACCGCGAAGACCGGGATCGCCCGCCCCACATTGGAGATGTTGACGGCCAGCGCGCCCCCCTTCCCGATGTGCCCCAGATACAGGGCCAACGGCAGCGCGATCACGCAGGCCAGCGCGAGCGACACCCCGCTGACGTACAGATGCTCGCCGAGCCGGTGGCCCGCCCCGCTCTCCCCCGACCAGTTGGCGCCGGTGGTCAGCCAGGTCCAGGCCTCTGCGAGAACTCCCATGCGTCAGACCGCCTCTGCCGTAGCGCCCGTGCCCACGGCGTCGCGGGCCCTCGGTATCCGGGTCCAGGGCGTCAGCAACCGCTGCACCCCGAGCAGCAGCAGGTCGGCGACCACCGCGAGCAGGACGCAGAGCACCGACGCGGTGAGCACCTGCGCCTTGAAGAAGCTCGGCAGGGCATCCTCGATGAGGTTGCCGAGGCCGCCTCGGCCCACGATCGATCCGACGGTCGTCAGTGCGATCGTGGAGACCGTGGCGATGCGGACCCCGGCCATCAACGCGGGCAGCGCCAGCGGGAGTTCGACCTCCCACAACAGTCTCCCCGGCCCGTACCCCATGCCCTTCGCGGCTTCCTTCGCCTCCTGCGGCACCGCTTCGAGCCCGGCCAGGATGTTCCGTACGAGAATGGTCAGCGAATACAGCACAAGGCCGGTGACCACCAGCGCGGCGGAAAGTCCGAACAGCGGCAGCAGCAGCGAGAACATCGCCAGCGAAGGCACGGTGTAGAGCACCGTCGTCAGTCCGAGCACCGGTCCCGCCAGCCGCCGGCTGCGGCGCGCGAGCAGCGCCAGCGGAAATGCCACCAGGAGTCCGATCACCACCGATACCGCGGTGATCCAGATGTGCTGGACGGTCGCATCGGTCAACTCCTGGCTGCGGGAGCGGAGATACTCCCCACAGATCCAGTCGTTCGCCACCAGGCAGTTCTGTCCGGCCATCCGTCCCCCCACCTCCCGTTTGCCGTGTCGGACCGATGTCTGGCGACCCTATCCTCGACCACTGACAATCGCCGAGGCCGTTGTATTCCAGCAACATGTCCTTCACAGAACACGCGCCACAATGGGGAACCATGATCCGATTCGAGCACGTCACCAAGCGGTACGCGGACGGCACGACCGCCGTCGACGATCTCTCCTTCGACGTGGCCGAGGGTGAACTGGTCACGCTCGTGGGGCCGTCGGGCTGCGGCAAGACCACCACCATGAAGATGGTGAACCGGTTGATCGAACCGACCGAGGGCCGGATATTCCTCGACGGGGACGACATATCCTCCATCGACCCCGTCCGACTGCGCCGCCGTATCGGCTACGTGATCCAGCAGGTCGGTCTCTTCCCGCACAAGACGGTGCTGGAGAACACGGCGACCGTTCCCCATCTCCTGGGCTGGAAACGGGGAAAGGGCCGGGAGCGCGCCGCCGAACTCCTCGACCTCGTGGGGCTCGATCCGTCCGTTTACGGTGACCGATATCCGGACCAGCTCTCCGGCGGTCAGCGCCAACGCGTCGGAGTGGCACGGGCACTGGCCGCGGATCCGCCGGTACTGCTGATGGACGAACCTTTCGGCGCGGTCGACCCGGTCGTCCGTGAACGCCTGCAGAACGAATTCCTCAGGCTCCAGGCGCAGGTCCGCAAAACCGTTCTTTTCGTCACTCACGACATCGAGGAAGCCGTCCGGCTCGGCGACCGGATCGCCGTCTACGGACAGGGCTCCATCGAGCAGTTCGACTCCCCGGCGACCGTACTCGGCGCACCCGCCACCCCGTACGTCGCGGACTTCGTCGGCGCGGACCGCGGTCTCAAGCGGCTCTCCGTCACCCCCATCGAGGAGAGCGACCTCGACCAGCCTCCCGTCGTGCATCTGGACGACCCGCTCTCCCGGGCGACCGAGCGGCTGCGCGCGGAAGGTGCGCGCTGGGCCGTAGTCCTGGACGGCGACGACAAACTGCACGGCTGGATCCCGGCGGGCACCGCCCCCACCGAGGCCAAGGGCACGGTCCGTGAACACGCCCGCCGCATGGAGGCCTGGCTCCCCGTCGGCGCCCCGCTCAAGCAGGCGTTCGCCACCATGCTCCAGCACGACGCGGGCTGGATAGCGGTCATCGACAAGGAGAGCACCGGCCGGTTCCTCGGGGTGCTCACCCCGGCTCGTCTCCATGAAGCGCTGCGCCGCTCGATCGACGCGGACGCCCAGGACGTGCCCCGCGCCGAGGTGGCTGTGGAAACCGTGGCGACCGTTGCCAGGACCGGCACTCGCTGAGCCGGCGACGAACGCTCAGTTCTCACTCAGCCGGCTGCTCATCCACTCCAGCGCCGAAGGGATCTCCCGCCGCCACGTGTTGAAGTTGTGCCCGCCACTGTCCAGCACGATCGACGACACCTGCGCGGGTGCCTTCACCTTCGCCATGAAGTGCCGCGTACCCCAGTAGTTCCCCTCGCCGTGCCGCGACGTGGTCACCAGGAAGGACGAGTCGGGCTGCGGCAGATGGTCCAGGCTCCACAGCAGATCGGCGCGCTCACGGGCCTGCCGGCTCCCGTGGAAGAGATCACCGGTCGTCGGGTCCTCGGCCGCCCTGTAGTACGCGGACAGACCGGCGCTGGCCGAGAACCTGTCCGGGTGGTGCAGGCCGATCTTCAGCGCGCAGTAGCCACCGGTCGAGTTGCCGATGATGCCCCAGTTCCGCGCCCGCTTCCCGATTCGGTACGCGTCCGAGACCGCCTGCGGCAGGTCCTTCGCGAAGAACGTCTCGGTCTGGGGACCACCCTTTATGTTCACGCACTCGGTGTCCCTCGGCGGCGCGACCGTCGGCCTCAGCATCACCAGAATCATCGGTTGCGCCCGGCCGGCTCTCACCCGATCGAGTGCCGTCCGCGGGTACTGAAGACCCTTCAGGAGGTTCTCCGAGGTACCCGGGTAGCCGGTGAGGACGACGACCGCGGGGAACGTCCGGCGGGCGTACTCGGACTGGAAGTACTCCGGCGGCAGATACACATACGCCGAGCTCTCGATTCCCGACCGCCGTCCCGCGACGACCACCTTGTCGATCCGGCCGACGGCCGTGGGCCGCGATTCGCCCCGGACATCGGGCCGTTCCATCCCGATCCGGACGATGTTCTGCGATGCCGACGCCCCGGTGGCACCGTCCGCCACCACGCCCGGTTCCTGCTGCCGACCGAAGAAGTCGGCCCAGGAGCTGTAGAACTGAAAGGAGTTGTTTGCCAGCAGGCCAACCGAGGCGAAGAGCATCACCTGGGTGGCCAGCAACAGGCCGACCCGGCCGAACACCGCGGACACACTGCGGCGGGCGAGCCGCGGCCAAAAACAGACCGTGGCGGCGAACAGGACGACAGCCAGCCCGATGGCCAGGGCCAGAACTGCCTTACTGGTGAGCCCCATAGTGGGTGAGCTTTCTTGTCAGGAAATTTCCGGGATGCGGGTGAACCCGCTGCCCGGAAGCCTCGTCCTAGAGGTCGCACATCGTCCGGGGCGCTTCGGCCGACGGACTCAGGAATCTCTCGCGGAGCCACGGGAAGCGATGTCTGTCACGCTAGATGGGGATAAATCGGGTTCGGTTCCGCGTGCTGTACGCAAGCTCGTACGCGGACCGCGTCCGGAGGCCGTTCCGGCACTCGTCGGCACCGCCTGCACGTTCGTCGGCCTGATCGACGTCGCCGCAGGCGTGTTCCCACGCTTCAGGCACAGCCGGATGCACACGCTCGCCGAAGTGCTCCCCGGGGCCCTCGGCCCCTTCGCCGCCGCGCTGTCGCTGAGCGCGGGAGTGCTGCTGCTGCTCCTCGCACACGGCCTCAAGCGGCGCAAGCGGCGGGCCTGGCGCGCCGCCGTGGCCCTCCTGCCGGCCGGTGCGGCGGCGCAGTTCGCCTACCGGCACTCGGTCATCGGCACCGTCGTCTCACTGGCGCTGTGCTACCTGCTGGTCCGCCACCGGAATGAATTCACCGCACTCCCCGACCCGCGGAGCCGTTGGTGGGCACTGGCCAACTTCGTTCTCCTCGGAGCGGGTTCGCTCGGACTGGGGCTGGTCATCGTCTCCGTCCACCCCGGCCGGGTCGTCGGGAACCCCTCCATCGCCGACCGGCTCCAGCACGTCCTGTACGGAATGTTCGGCTTCGAGGGTCCCGTCGAGTACGCCGGGGTGACCTCCTGGACCGTGGCGTACTCGCTCGGCGCACTCGGTCTGCTGACCGCCGTCACCACCATCTATCTCGCGTTCCGCCCCGAACATCCGGCCGCCCGCCTCACCGAGGAGGACGAGGTCCGGCTGCGCGCCCTCCTCGACAAGCACGGCGGCCGCGACTCGCTCGGCCACTTCGCACTCCGCCGCGACAAGGGCGTCGTCTTCTCCCCCAGCGGCAAGGCCGCCGTCTGCTACCGCGTCGTGTCCGGCGTGATGCTGGCCAGCGGCGACCCGATCGGCGACGTGGAGGCCTGGCCGGGCGCCATCGAGCGGTTCATGGACGAGGCCAAGGCGCACTCCTGGACACCCGCGGTGATGGGCTGCAGCGAGACCGGCGGCGAGGTCTGGACCCGCGAGACCGGGCTCGACGCGCTGGAGCTCGGTGACGAGGCGGTGGTGGATGTCGCGGATTTCTCCCTCGCCGGTCGCGCGATGCGCAACGTGCGCCAGATGGTGAAGCGCATTGAGCGGGCCGGTTACGAGACCCGCGTCCGGCGCGTCCGCGACATCGGCGAGACCGAGCTGGCCCGCATCCGGCGGGCCGCCGCCGACTGGCGCGGCACGGACACCGAGCGCGGCTTCTCCATGGCGCTCGGCCGGATCGGCGACCCGGCCGACGGCGACTGCGTCATCGCCACCGCTTACAAGACCGACGAGCGCACCGCCGACTCCCCGTACGGCGACCTGAAGGCCGTGATCCACTTCGTCCCGTGGGGTACGGACGGCATGTCCCTGGAGCTCATGCGCCGCGACCGCTCCGCCGACCCCGGTATGAACGAGCTGCTGATCGTCGCCTCCCTCCAGGACGCGCCCCGGCTCGGCATCGAGCGCATCTCGCTGAACTTCGCGATGTTCCGCTCGGCGCTCGCCCGCGGCGAGCGACTGGGTGCGGGCCCGGTGCTCCGGGGCTGGCGCGGCCTGCTGATCTTCCTGTCGCGCTGGTTCCAGATCGAGTCGCTGTACAAGTTCAACGCCAAGTTCCGGCCCCGCTGGGAGCCCCGCTTCGTCGTCTACCGCACCGGCCGCGACCTGCCCCGGATCTCGTTCGCCGCAATGCAGGCCGAGGGCTTCGTCAACGTCGGACTGCCCCGTCCGTTCGCCCGCCGCTTCGCGTCCGCCCGGCCCCTCCCCTGCGCCCACGCACCGGCCGTCGGCCAGGAGCACGGTGCCCGCACGGCATAACACCGCTCGGTACGGGCCTACGCTGGTCGCATGAGTACGTTGCGTGGACGAGGCACGGTCCAAGGCCTGCCGGAGTGGGACCGCTGTGCGGTCATGGGCGTCGTCAATGTGACCCCGGACTCCTTCTCCGACGGGGGCCGCTGGTTCGACACCACGGCTGCGATCAAGCACGGCCTCGACCTGGTCGCCGAGGGCGCCGACCTGGTCGATGTCGGCGGCGAGTCGACCCGCCCCGGCGCCAGCCGGGTGGACGAGTCCGAGGAGCTGCGGCGCGTGGTCCCGGTCGTCCGGGAGCTGGCCCGGGAAGGCGTCACGATCTCCGTGGACACCATGCGGGCGCGCGTCGCCGAACAGGCCGTCGCCGCCGGTGCGACCCTGGTCAACGATGTGAGCGGCGGGCTCGCCGACCCGGACATGATCCCGGTCGTCGCCGCGTCCGGCACGCCGTTCGTCGTCATGCACTGGCGCGGCTTCAGCGAGTCCATGAACAGCCGCGCGGTGTACGAGGACGTCGTCGCCGAGGTCGTCGCGGAGCTGCGGATGCGGATGGACGCCGTGGTCGCGGGCGGTGTCGCCCCCGAACGGATCGTGGTCGACCCGGGCCTCGGCTTCGCCAAGGACGCCGCCCACGACCTCGCCCTCGTCGCCCACCTCGACGAGCTGCGCGCCCTCGGCCGTCCGCTGCTGGTCGCCGCCTCCCGCAAGCGGTTCCTCGGCCATGTGCTGGCCCGCGAGGGCGCCGCCCCGCCGCCCGCCCGCGAACGCGACGCGGCCACCGCCGCGATCTCCGCCCTGTCCGCCCGGGCGGGCGCCTGGGCGGTCAGGGTCCACGAGGTCCGGGCCACCGCCGACGCCGTACGGGTCGCCCGCGCCGTCGAGGGAGCCGCGTGAGCGAGCGCCACGACGACCAGGCGGAGGCCGCCGCCGACATCGCGGCGGTCGAGCAGGCCAACACCGCTTTCTACGAGGCGATGGAACGCGGCGATCTGGACGAGCTCTCCGGGCTCTGGCTGCCCGGCGAGGACCTCACCATCTCCTGCGTCCACCCCGGCTGGCCGGTGCTCAGCGGCCGCGGCGAGGTGCTGCGCAGCTATGCGCTGATCATGGCGAACACCGAGTACATCCAGTTCTTCCTGACCGATGTCGGGGTCTCGATGACCGGTGACACGGCCCTGGTGACCTGCACCGAGAACATCCTCAGCGGCGGCCCGGCGGAGGACGGCGGCGAGCTCGGGCCGCTGGTCGGCCAACTCGTCGTCGCCACCAATGTGTTCCGCCGCACCGTGGACGGCTGGAAGCTGTGGTCCCACCACGGGTCGCCGGTGCTGGCCGACTCCGATGAAGACGACGACGAGGACACGCCCTCCTGAGCGGGTATGCCTCCGAAGGGAATGGAATCCGGGACCACGGGTAGGGGAGGCGGCTACCAGCCCAGCACGGCCTTGTCCATAGCCCCGCGGGCGAGCACTGTCGGTGCTCGCAGGTAGATTCGAATGAGGGCACCTCGCCGCCCGCACGCGGCCCCGGGCCTCTACGACCAACGACAGCAGGAGTGATTCGCGTGGATCGTGTCGCGCTGCGCGGCCTCAGGGCCCGTGGGAACCATGGTGTCTTTCCGCGGGAGCGGGAAGAGGGCCAGACCTTCATCGTGGACCTGGTGCTCAGCCTCGACACCCGTCCCGCGGCAGCCGCCGACGACCTGACGAAGACCGTGCACTACGGCGTGGTCGCGGAGGAAGTCGTCGAAATCGTGCAGGGAGACCCGGTCGATCTGATCGAAACACTCGCGGAACGCATCGCCCAGAAATGCCTGGGGCACGAAGGTGTCGAGGAGGTGGAGGTCGTCGTCCACAAGCCGGATGCGCCGATCACCGTTCCGTTCGACGATGTGACCATCACCATCACCCGGAGCCGAGCATGACTGCATTTTCTACCGAGGGGCAGAGCGACCCGACCGTACAGCCGGTTCCCGCCTCCGTGGTCGAGCAGGTGGACGCCGCGGACATCACTCTCTCGAACCCCAAACGAGCCGTGCTCTCCCTCGGCTCCAACCTCGGCAACCGGCTGGAGACCCTGCAGGGCGCCATCGACGCGCTGGAGGACACCCCCGGCCTCCGGGTCAAGGCGGTCTCCCCGGTGTACGAGACGGAGCCCTGGGGCGTCGCCCCCGGCTCCCAGCCGTCGTACTTCAACGCGGTGATCGTCGTGAAGACGACGCTTCCCCCGTCCTCCCTCCTGGAGCGCGGCCAGGCCATCGAGGAGGCCTTCGACCGGGTCCGTGAGGAGCGCTGGGGCCCGCGCACCATCGACGTCGACATCGTGGCGTACGCGGACGTGGTCTCCGACGACCCGGTCCTCACCCTCCCCCACCCCCGGGCCCATGAGCGCGCCTTCGTCCTCGCCCCGTGGCACGACATCGACCCCGAGGCCCAGCTGCCCGGCCGCGGTCCGGTCGCCGACCTGCTCAACGGCGTCGGACGCGAGGGCATACAGCCCCGGCCCGATCTGGAACTCCGCCTGCCCGAGTAGTCGTTAGGCTCAGGGCAGGCCGGCAACGGCACAGAACAGACAGACGGACACAGAGACCGACGATCGGTCGACCGGCGGCGAAGGGCGGCTCTCGCGGTGAGGCAACTACGGCTCGGGGTACTGGCCGGAATCTTCGTCGCGGCAGGCGTGCTGTCCTGGGGCGGTGCCCGCCTCTGGGACTCGCTCGACACACTGCCGAGCGTGCCTCTCGCCGCGCCCGTCGTGCTCGCGGTGATCGCCGTCATCCTGCTCGCGACGGCGCTCTCCATCCGCTCCCGGCTGCGCGCCCAGCGTGAGCGCCGCCCGGGCGCGAAGGGCGTCGAGCCGCTGATGGCGGCCCGCGCCGTGGTGTTCGGCCAGGCCAGTGCTCTGGTCGTCTCACTGGTCGCCGGCCTGTACGGCGGCGTGGGAGTCTTCCTGCTCGGCTCGCTCGACGTTCCTGCCCGCCGCGACCAGGCGATCTACGCCGGCTTGGCGGTGCTGGCGGGCATCGGAGTGGTTGCCGCCGCCCTGTTCCTGGAGCGCGTCTGCAAGCTCCCGGACGACAAGGACGACGACAAGAGCGCCGCTTCCGCCTGACGCGCCGTGCCCGTCCGGCACACCGGCACCATCCACGGCAGCACCGGCAACCGGCCCTCAGCGCGCCATGATCAGGCTCATTGCCTCCGCGCGCGTCGCGGGGTCGCGCAGCTGGCCGCGTACCGCCGACGTCAGCGTCTTCGCGCCCGGCTTGCGGATCCCGCGCATCGACATGCACATGTGCTCGCACTCGACGACGACGATGGCTCCGCGCGGCTCCAGGATCCGCATCAGCGAGTCGGCGATCTGCGTGGTGAGCCGCTCCTGGACCTGCGGGCGCCGGGCGTAGACGTCGACCAGCCGGGCCAGCTTCGACAGACCGGTGATCTTTCCGGTGGTCGCCGGGATGTACCCGACGTGCGCGACTCCCCGGAACGGCACCAGGTGGTGCTCACAGGTCGAGAACACTTCGATGTCCTTGACCAGCACCATCTCGTCGTGACCGAGGTCGAACGTGGTCGTCAGGACGTCCTCGGGCGCCTGGTGCAGGCCCGCGAATATCTCCTTGTACGCCCGCGCCACCCGTCCCGGCGTCTCCCGCAGCCCCTCCCGGTCCGGGTCCTCCCCGACGGCGATGAGAAGCTCACGCACCGCGGCCTCGGCCCGCTTCTCGTCGAACTCACCGATCGAACCCTGGCCGTCCAGCGTCACCGGGTCGGTCATCTGTGCCTCGTTCCTTCAGCTGTCACCTGCGCGGCATCGCGCGGGCATACCAAAAAGCCGTGCCCCACAGGCTAAAACCTGGGGGGCACGGCATCCATTCCGGGTCGGTGGACCCCCGTGACGGGGGCCACACCGGGTCCGTACTAGCTCTCCGGACGCTCCTCCGGGATCACCTCGGTTGCCGGGGCGGCCGGGGCGGTGTCCGTCGGCGTCGACCCGTTGGCCGTGGTGACGCCGTTGGTGAGAGCGAGCTCCTTCGGCGAGAGCACCGGAGGCCGCGTCGATGGCGTACGCCGTGCGGAGCCGGTCCACGCCGGGCGAGCCGGACGCTTCACGATCCCGGCGAAGATCTCGGCGATCTGCTCCTTGCCGAGGGTCTCCTTCTCCAGCAGCTGGAGGACCAGGTTGTCGAGAACGTCGCGGTTCTCGACGAGGATCTCCCAGGCCTCGTTGTGCGCCGTCTCGATGAGCTTCTTGACCTCTTCGTCGACGAGCGCCGCGACCTCTTCCGAGTAGTCGCGCTGGTGGCCCATCTCCCGGCCCAGGAAGGGCTCGGTGTTGTCGCCGCCGAACTTGATCGCGCCGAGCCGCTCCGTCATGCCGTACTGCGTGACCATCGCGCGGGCCGTGGCACTGGCCTTCTCGATGTCGTTCGCAGCGCCGGTGGTCGGGTCGTGGAAGACCAGCTCCTCGGCCGCGCGCCCGCCCAGCATGTAGGCAAGCTGGTCGAGCATTTCGTTGCGCGTCGTGGAGTACTTGTCCTCCTCGGGCAGCACCATCGTGTAACCGAGGGCGCGGCCGCGGGAGAGGATCGTGATCTTGTGCACCGGGTCCGAGTTCGGCGAAGCCGCCGCGACCAGGGCGTGTCCGCCCTCGTGGTACGCGGTGATCTTCTTCTCCTTGTCGGACATGATCCGGGTCCGCTTCTGCGGGCCGGCCACGACGCGGTCGATCGCCTCGTCCAGCATTTCGTTGTCGATCAGCTTCAGGTTGCTGCGCGCCGTGAGGAGCGCCGCTTCGTTCAGCACGTTCGACAGGTCGGCACCGGTGAAGCCGGGCGTACGACGGGCCACGGCGCCGAGATCGACGTCCGGGGCGACCGGCTTGCCCTTCTGGTGCACCTTGAGGATCTCGAGACGGCCCTGCATGTCCGGCCGGTCGACCGCGATCTGCCGGTCGAAGCGGCCCGGACGCAGCAGCGCCGGGTCGAGGATGTCCGGCCGGTTCGTGGCGGCGATCAGGATCACGCCGCCCTTCACGTCGAATCCGTCCATCTCGACGAGCAGCTGGTTCAGGGTCTGCTCGCGCTCGTCGTGACCACCGCCGAGACCCGCACCGCGGTGCCGACCGACGGCGTCGATCTCGTCGACGAAGACGATCGCCGGGGCGTTCGCCTTGGCCTGCTCGAACAGGTCACGTACCCGGGAGGCACCGACACCGACGAACATCTCGACGAAGTCGGAACCGGAGATCGAGTAGAACGGGACGCCCGCCTCGCCCGCGACGGCGCGTGCGAGCAGCGTCTTGCCCGTACCGGGAGGCCCGTACAGCAGGACGCCCTTGGGGATCTTGGCCCCGACTGCCTGGAACTTCGCCGGCTCCTGGAGGAACTCCTTGATCTCGTGGAGTTCCTCGACCGCCTCGTCAGACCCCGCCACATCGGCGAACGTCGTCTTCGGAGTGTCCTTGGTGATCAGCTTGGCCTTGGACTTGCCGAACTGCATGACCTTGGAGCCGCCACCCTGCATCTGATTCATCAGGAACAGGAAGACGACCACGATCAGGACGAAGGGCAGCAGCGAGAGAAGGATCGAGATGAACGGCGACTGCTTCGACGGCGAGACGGTGTAACCCTTCTCGATGTCACCGCTCTCGAACTTCTTCTGCAGTGTGTCGGCAAGCTGGACACCCTGGTCACCGATGTAGCTCGCCTGGAACTTGCTGCCGGACTCGCCCGGGAGCTTCTGGCCGTCCTTCAGCTCAATCTTGAGGATCTGTTCGTCACCGGTGGTCAGCTTGGCCTGCTCCACCTGGTCCTTGCTGATCGCCTGGATCACCTTGCCGGTGTCCACCGTCTTGTAGCCGCCCGACGAGCCGACGACCTGCATCAGCACGACCACGGCGAGGACGGCCAGCACGATCCACATGACCGGCCCACGGAAGTATCGCTTCACGTCCATCCATACGGAGCGAAGTCGCCCCGTCCCTCCTGCCCGTAGGTAAATGCTGCTGAATGCTGCTGTGAGAAAAGACTGTTCTTCGGACGGTACCCCAGCATTGTCACCCGTGACCGCCGAGGACGTCTGTCAAACGTGCCTTCGAAGTCTTCAACGCCGAGCGGCGGTCAAGCGTTCCCCGGCGGCCCGCCCGCGTCGGATGCGGGCCCGGGAAGGAGGGGTTGCGGCCGGTCAGCCGCCGTAGACGTGCGGGGCGAGCGTCCCGACGAACGGCAGGTTGCGGTACTTCTCCGCGTAGTCCAGGCCGTAACCGACGACGAACTCGTTGGGGATGTCGAAGCCGACCCACTTGCAGTCGAGCGCGACCTTCGCCGCGTCCGGCTTGCGCAGCAGGGTGCAGATCTCCAGGCTGGCGGGCTCACGCGAGCCCAGGTTCGACATCAGCCAGGACAGCGTCAGACCCGAGTCGATGATGTCCTCGACGATCAGGACGTGCTTGCCCTTGATGTCGGTGTCCAGGTCCTTGAGGATCCGGACGACACCGGACGACTGGGTGCCCGCGCCGTACGACGAGACGGCCATCCAGTCCATGGTGACGGGGGTGGACAGCGCGCGCGCCAGGTCCGCCATCACCATCACTGCGCCCTTGAGGACGCCGACGATGAGCAGGTCCTTGCCCGCGTACTCCGCGTCGATCTTCGCGGCCAGCTCGACGAGCTTTGCGTCGATCTCTTCCTTGGTGAGGAGCACCGCCTGAAGGTCGGTGCCCATGTCCTTCTCGTTCACCCGCGTCTCTTTCTCTGCCTGCCCGGCCCGGAGTGGTGTCCCGGGCCTGCGCGGCCGCTCGCCTGCATGTCAGCCGCTTGTGCGTCAGCTCTGCCGAATCACCAGTCTGCCACCCTGGCGCCGGGCTTCGACTCGGCCGGGGAGGTTGATGGCCTGCTGGCCGCGCCAGCCGGTGATCAGCCGGTCGACTTCTTCGATGTGCCGGGCGAACAGCGAACCGGCCGGAGCACCCGCTTCCACGGCCGCACGGCGCAGTACCCGGCGGCGGACGGCGGGCGGCAGCGCGTACAGCTTGGCGCACTCCAGCTGCCCGGCGTCGTCGCGTACGGCGGAGTCGGCCTCGGCCGCCCAGGTGTCCAGGGCGTCGGCGTCGTCGCGGGAGAGCTGCGCGGTACGGGCCAGGGCCCCGACGACGCCTTTGCCGAGGGCCTTCTCCAGGGCGGGCAGGCCCTCGTGACGCAGCCGGGAGCGGGTGTAGGCGGGGTCGATGTTGTGCGGGTCGTCCCAGACGGGCAGGGACTGGACGAGGCAGGCCTTGCGGGCGGTCTGCCGGTCGAGCTGGAGGAAGGGGCGCCTGTAGCGGCCGGCCGGACCGGATGCGGCGGCCATGCCGGAGAGCGAGCGGATACCGGAGCCGCGGGCGAGGCCGAGCAGGACCGTCTCCGCCTGGTCGTCGCGGGTGTGGCCGAGCAGCACGGCGGCGGCGCCGTGCCGCTCGGCCGCCGCGTCCAGGGCGGCGTAGCGGGCGTCACGGGCGGCTGCCTCGGGGCCGCCCTCGCTGCCGACGTGCACGGCGACGGCCTCGACCGGGTCGAGGTGCATGTCCCTGAGCCGGGCGACGACCTCGGCGGCGCGGACGTCGGACCCGTCCTGGAGGTTGTGGTCGACGGTGATGCCGCCGGCCCGGACGGCCAGCTTGCGGGCCTCGAAGGCGAGGGCGGAGGCGAGCGCCATGGAGTCGGCGCCGCCGGAACAGGCGACCAGCACCAGCGGGGTGTCGGGCCGTTCGGGGAGCGCGGGACGGTCGGGAAGTGCGGCGCCGCACCTGCCCGTGCCGGCTTCGGCGAACTCGGGGCGCGAGGCGCGTTCGCCCTGTGGGATGTGTGCGGTGTTCTCGTTGTGATCGGTGCGTTCGGCGAATTCGTTGAGTACGTCGTGGAGTACGCGGCGGACCGCCAGGCGTATCGCCGCGACCGCAGGATGGGGACCCATGTCCGGTGCCCTTCGTGAAGTTTTGGGGGTGCTTCGAAGCGTCGGCACGAACGAGTGCCGTCACTCAGAGTGCGTCGATGGTGACAGAGCCGGGCCGTCCATCGAGCATTGCACGCCTTTCCATGCCCCTACGGTCCCTCGGATGGGTGATTACCGGCGCGTACTTCTGTCGTCTTCCCCCGTCGGCCGCCTCATGATCACGACTCTGCCTTACGGTGCACCCTCGCGATCCAGTCGGCCGGGGCGGCGATCTCGGCCTTGGTGGGGAGGGTGTTCGGGGACGTCCAGACCCGGTTGAAGCCGTCCATCCCGACCTCGTCGACCACGGCGCGTACGAACCGTTCGCCGTCCCGGTACTGGCGCAGTTTGGCGTCGAGGCCGAGGAGCTTGCGCAGCGCCTGGTCGAGCCGCGAGGCGCCGCGTGCCCGGCGCTGCTGGAACTTCTCCCGGATCTCACCGACGGAGGACACGACCTCGGGGCCGACGCCGTCCATCACATAGTCGGCGTGCCCTTCGAGCAGGGACATCACGGCGGTGAGCCGGCCGAGGATCTCACGCTGGGCAGGGGTCTGGACGATCTCGACGAGGCTGCGGTCCTCGCCCTCCTCGCCCTCGGGCCGGCCGCCGGCGAGCGACTGGGCGGCCTCGCGGAGCCGTTCCAGCACGGTCATCGGGTCGACGTCGGTCTCGTCGAGGAATGACTGGATCTCACCCTGCAGGTGGTCGCGGAGCCACGGCACACCGGTGAACTGGGTGCGGTGGGTCTCCTCGTGGAGTGCGACCCAGAGCCGGAAGTCGTGCGGGTCGACCTCCAGTTCACGCTCGACGTGGACGATGTTCGGGGCGACGAGCAGCAGCCTGCCGCCCCCGTTGGCCGAGGCCGGGAGGTCGCGGCCGGCCGGGGCGAACGTCTCGTACTGGCCGAGCACCCGGGAGGCCAGGAACGACAGCAGCATGCCCAGTTCGACACCGGTGACCTTGCCGCCGACCGCGCCGAGTACGGCGCCGCCGGGGCTGTTGCCGCGCCGGTCCTGCATCTTCTCCAGGAGGGGGCGGAGCAGTTCGCGGAAGCCCGCGACGTTCGCCCTGATCCAGCCGGCCCGGTCGACGACCAGGACCGGGGTGTCCTCCGGTTCGGTCCCCTCGGGGATCATCCGCGTGAAGGAGCGGACGTGCTCCTCCGCGGACTTGGCATGCCGGCGGAGCTCCGCGACGACTTCGCGGGCCTCCTCGCGGCTGATGTCGGGGCCCGGCCGTACAAGCCGGGTCGCGGTCGCAACCGCCAGATTCCAGTCGACCATCTCGGCACCACCGATGCTCGTCATGCGTCAACCGTACGTGCTCGGGTCGCTCCGCGGTGAGCTCTTGACCGGCTCATCGGGTGCGGGCGGCGAGGCTCGCGGCAAGGGCGTCGAGCGAGGACTGGGCCTCGGACGGCGAGGTCGTACCGGATGCCATGAAGGCGAAGGCGAGCAGTCGCCCCTGCCCGTCGACGACGGTCCCCGCGAGGGTGTTCACTCCGGTGAGAGTCCCGGTCTTGGCGCGGATCAGGCCGGTGCCGCGCGATGTCTCGGTGTACCGCTTGCTGAGGGTGCCGCTGAAGCCGGCCACCGGGAGGCCGGTGAGGACGGGGCGCAGTTCGGGATGGTCCGGGTCGGCGGCGCGGGCCAGCAGCCCGGCCAGCAGCCCGGCGGTGACCTTGTCCTGCCGGTTCAGTCCGCTGCCGTCGGCGAACGTTGCGCCGTCCAGCGGCAGATGCAGCTTCTTCAGCTGCGCGGTGACGGCCCGTCGGCCGCCGTCGAAGTCGGCGGGTTTGCCCGTGGCCAGGGCGGTCTGCCGGGCCAGCGCCTCGGCGATGTCGTTGTCGCTGTTGGTCAGGGCTCGTTCGACAAGGGCGGACAGCGGGTCGGAGAGGTGCTTGGCGACGGGCCGCGACTTGGCGGCCGGGCGGCCGGACACCGGGCCCGACCCGGTGTCGATGCCCGCGTCGTTCAGCAGTCCGGCGAAGGCGCGGGCGGCGTCACCGGCCGGGTCGCCACTGCGCGGGGCGGGTCCGCGGTCCGTACCGTCGAGCCGCCCTTCGTCCACCATCAGGGCGCTGACCGGGGCGATGTTCTCGTTGGGACCGATCGGGTGCAGTGCGGGTCCTGAGTACCGGGACGTGTCGTACGCGAGCCGGACGGTGTCGATGCCGCGGTCGCGCAGCGCGTGCACGGTGTCCGCGGCCAGCTCGCGCAGCGCCGCCTTGTCGAGCGTGGGGTCGCCACCGCCGACGAGGGTGAGGCTGCGGGAGTCCGGGGACGCCTGGACCGTCGTGGCGATGCGGTGTCCGGGGCCGAGGGCGGAGAGCGCGGCGACGCTGGTGGCGATCTTGATGGTGGAGGCGGGCGTCATGGCGGTGTCGGCGCCCTTCCCGTACAGCCGCCTGCCGGTGGCGGTGTCGATGACGACGGCGGTACGGACCGTGCCGAGCGCGGAGGCGTTCAGCAACGGGGTGAGGGTGTCCCGGAGGTCGGCCGTTGCTCCGTCCGGGGTGTCCGGGGCATCCGGGGCCGACTTGTTGACCCCGGTGCTCAGACCCGCGAGGACCGCCGGGGCACTGGGGGCCGGGGCCGGTCCTGACGGTGCGGCGGCCTCGTGATGTGCACCACCTGTACGGCTCCTGGCGGCCGCCCACTCCTGCTCGGCCTTACGCTGACCCGAGTCCCAGGGACCGGCGGCGAGGACGGCGCCGGCTGCGAGCGCCAGGCCGAGGACGGCGGAGCCTGCCGTGAACTGCCAGTTGCTCAGTCCGTGCAACTTGTTCAGGCGGGCCGCTCCGGTCGGCCCGCGGAACGCTTTCAACGGATTGATCGACGGTCTTTTCACCGGCTCGGCCACCGTTGACCAGCCCCTTTCGCGAGCACACATCTCCGTGGGGGACACTTAATCACCAGTCGTATGTGTTGATCATGGAGGAGCCACCCGTGGAGTTCGACGTCACCATCGAGATCCCGAAGGGTTCGCGGAACAAGTACGAGGTGGACCACGAGACCGGTCGGATCCGCCTGGACCGTCGACTCTTCACCTCGACCAGCTACCCGGCCGACTACGGCTTCGTCGAGAACACCCTCGGCGAGGACGGCGACCCGCTGGACGCGCTGGTCATCCTGGACGAGCCGACCTTCCCCGGCTGCCTCATCAAGTGCCGCGCCATCGGCATGTTCCGCATGACGGACGAGGCCGGCGGCGACGACAAGCTGCTGTGCGTCCCGGCCTCCGACCCCCGGGTGGAGCACCTGCGCGACATCCACCACGTGTCGGAGTTCGACCGCCTGGAGATCCAGCACTTCTTCGAGGTCTACAAGGACCTGGAGCCCGGCAAGTCCGTCGAGGGCGCCGACTGGGTCGGCCGCGCCGAGGCGGAGGCCGAGATCGAGGCCTCCTACAAGCGCCTTGAGGCGCAGGGCGGCGCGCACTGACGCCTGCGGTCCCCGCAGCCGTCGGACAGGCTCGACGCCGATTCCGTATGCGGTCCGTACGGTCCAGCGCAAGGTCCGTTTGCAGTTCCGTGCAAGGAACGGGCGGCACACCTTTCACCGGTGTGCCGCCCGTTTCGCGTGTGCACCCATGTCCGTGCCCATACTGGGCACAAGCGCAACCGAAGACGCGCAGCCAAGAAGGAGCGAGGTCGAGTGGTGGCGGAACAGGGCGGTCCTGAGGACCAGAAGCCCCAGTCCGACGAGGCGCGCAGCGCCTTCGTCCCGCCGGAGGGGGTGGGGAAGTCCGCGACTCCGTCGGAGGACGACCATCCCACCTCGGAGTTCGCCATTCCGGCCGGTCTGACGCCCGAGCCACCTGTCACAGGTTCCGCTTCCGGCTCCGGATCGGGTTCGGGCAGCGGCTCGGACACGATCGGTTCCGCGTTCGCCCCGCCGCGCACCCACGGCGCCAGGCAGTCGCCGCCCGCTTTCACCCCGGCGCACGGCATTCCGATGGTCCAGCTGACCAAGGAGGCCCCCTGGCAGGACCGGATGCGCACGATGCTGCGGATGCCCGTCGCCGAGCGGCCGGCGCCCGAGCCGGTGCAGAAGCCTGACGAAGCGGGTCCCGCGGTGCCGCGCGTGCTCGACCTGACCTTGCGTATCGGGGAGTTGCTGCTCGCGGGCGGCGAGGGCGCGGAGGACGTCGAGGCCGCGATGTTCGCGGTGACCCGCAGTTACGGTCTCGACCGCTGCGAGCCGACGGTCACCTTCACCCTGCTGTCGATCTCGCACCAGCCGTCGCTGGTCGACGATCCGGTGACGGCGAGCCGCACCGTACGCCGCCGCGGCACCGACTACACCCGGCTGGCGGCCGTCTTCCGGCTCGTCGACGACATCACCACCGAGGATGTCGAGGTCTCCCTGGAGGAGGCGTACCGGCGGCTCGCCGAGATCCGGCGCAACCGGCATCCGTACCCCGGCTGGGTGCTGACGCTGGCCGGCGGCGGGCTGGCCGGTGCGGCGTCGGTGCTGGTCGGCGGCAACGCGCTGGTCTTCGTGGTGGCGGCGGCCGGCGCGATGCTCGGCGACCGGCTCGCCTGGCTCTTCGCGGGGCGCGGGATGCCGGAGTTCTACCAGTTCGTGGTGGCGGCGATGCCTCCGGCCGCGATAGGGGTCGCACTGACCCTGACCCACTCGACGGGCATCCGGCCGTCCGCCGTCATCACCGGTGGGCTGTTCGCCCTGCTGCCCGGGCGGGCTCTGGTGGCGGGCGTCCAGGACGGTCTGACCGGCTACTACATCACCGCGGCGGCCCGGCTCCTCGAAGTCATGTACTTCTTCATCGCCATCGTCACCGGTGTGCTGCTGGTCCTGTATCTGGGGGTGCAGCTGGGCGCCCAGCTCAATCCGGAGGAGCGGTTCGTGGCCCACGACCGGCCGGTGGTGCAGATCCTGGCGTCGATGGCGCTCTGTTTCGCCTTCGCGATCCTGCTCCAGCAGGAACGGTCCACGGTGCTCGCGGTGACCCTCAACGGCGGTGTGGCCTGGGTGATCTACGGGGCGATGGCCCGGACCGCCGGTATCTCGCCGGTGGCGGCGACGGCGGTGGCGGCGGGTCTGGTGGGACTCTTCGGGCAGCTGTTCTCGCGGTACCGGTACACCTCGTCGTTGCCGTTCATCACGGCGGCGATCGGTCCGCTGCTGCCTGGTTCGGCCACGTACTTCGGTCTGCTGGGTGTCGCGCAGAACGAGCTGGACCGGGGGCTCGCCTCGCTGTCGACCGCGGTGGCGACGGCGCTGGCCATCGCGATCGGGGTGAACCTGGGGAGCGAGATCTCCCGGCTGTTCATGCGGGTGCCGGGAGCGGTCGGCGGGGCGAACCGCCGCGCGGCCAAGCGGACGCGCGGCTTCTGACGCCCTCTGCCGGTACGGAGTCGGGTCAGCGCTTGGCGTGGCGGCCGCGCTGGCCCGGAGCCGGGCTGCCGCCTCCGGCGATCGGGTCCCGGCCCTCGCTCTGGGCGGCCGCTTCCTTCTTCGCCTTGCTGCGGGCGCGCAGGAACTCGATCGCGATCGGCACCACCGAGATCAGCACGATCAGGACGAGCATCGCCTCGATGTTCTTGCGGACGAACTCGATCTGGCCGAGCCCGGCACCGAGCAGTGTGACGCCGACGCCCCAGAGCACGCCGCCGATGATGTTGAACGTGATGAACGAGCGGTAGTTCATCCGGCTCACACCGGCGATGATCGGCGTGAACGTACGCACGACGGGCACGAAGCGGGCCAGGATCAGCGACTTCGGACCGTACTTCTCGAAGAATTCGTGGGCCTTCTCGACGTTCTCCTGCTTGAAGAGGCGGGAGTCCGGCCGCTTGAAGAGCGACGGGCCGACCTTGCGGCCGAAGAGATAGCCCACCTGGTCGCCGATGATCGCCGCCAGCGCCACCAGGACGCAGACCAGCCACAGCGGGGTGTGCAGCTTGTCCGTCGTCACCAGAAGGCCCGTGGTGAACAGCAGGGAGTCACCGGGCAGGAAGAAACCGATCAGCAGCCCGGACTCGGCGAAGACGATGACCAACACACCGAGCAGGCCGAACTGCCCGATGAGATGGTCCGGGTCCAGCCAGCTCGGTCCGAGCGCAAGCGTATTCAAGGGTCCGGGCTCCAGGATCGGTCGATGGTGGCTGCGTGGCCGCCCAAAGCTATCAACGCCACAAGACGCCTCCGGGTTCCAGTGGCCCACGCGAGGATGCCGCGAGGATGCACAGGGGGTGAACCGGGACAAAGCTGTCCCCAGGAGGTGCCACACGATGGGCATTGAAGATTACGGCGGCGGTCAGACCGCGCGGTCCGAGGTTCTGGTCGTCACCACCAATGACGTCCCCGGCTACCAGGTGACCCAGGTGATCGGTGAGGTGTTCGGCCTGACGGTGCGCTCGCGTCACCTCGGCAGCCAGATCGGCGCCGGGCTGAAGTCGATGATCGGCGGCGAGCTGAAGGGGCTGACCAAGACCCTCGTCGCCACCCGCAACCAGGCCATGGAGCGGCTCGTCGAGCAGGCCATGGCCCGCGGCGCCAATGCGGTGCTGATGATGCGCTTCGATGTGACGGAGGCGGCAGATGTGGGCACGGAGGTCTGTGCGTACGGCACGGCGGCAGTGATCAGCAAGACCTGACCGCCTGACGGGGGCCGAGGCGCCTTCGGCCCCCGTACAGGGAGTTACGCCCGGCGCTCCGCGTTGGCGTCGATCGCGTCCCGGAGGTGCTCGGCCAGACCGGGCCGGATCGATTCGTAGTACGCGCGGAACTGCGGGTCGCACACGTACATCTCGCCGAGCCCGCGGTGGATCTCGTAGGTGCATTCGTAGAACCATGTGGAGATGTGGAGCCGGTGCGCCTCGGCCAGCTCCGTCGCGGCCTCCGAGCCGGCCGGCTCGCCCGCCTCCATCACGGCGCTGTACGCCTCGCCCCATGCGGCGACCTCGACCTGCATCCGCTTCCAGTCGTCCTTGGTGTAGCGGGCCACCCGGCGCTGCGACTCCGCGTACGTGGCCGTTCCGCCCCAGCGGCGCTCGGCCTCCTCCGCGTGCTCCTCCGGGTCCTTGGCCCCGAAGACCTCGAACTTCTCCTCGGGCGTGAGATTGATGCCCATCTTCCGTGCCTCCATGGCTGTTTCGACGGCGTCGGCCATCTTCTGGAGCTCGGCGATCCGGCCGGACAGCAAAGCGTGCTGGCGGCGCAGATGGTCCTGCGGATCCGCGTCCGGGTCGTCGAGCAGCACCGCGATCTCTTCGAGCGGAAAGCCGAGCTCCCGGTAGAACAGGATCTGCTGCAGCCGGTCGAGGTCGCCGTCGTCGTAGCGCCGGTGGCCCGCGTGGCTGCGCCCGCTGGGCGAGAGCAGTCCGATGCCGTCGTAGTGGTGCAGTGTGCGCACCGTGACTCCGGCGAAACCGGCGACCCGCCCCACGGAGTGATCCACGGTTCCCCGCCCCTTCTTCTCTTCGCTCTGTACGTCGGTACGCGTCCGAGCCTGAGCCCTGACGTGACGTGAGGTGCAAGCCCGAATTGCCCTCACGCTTGGATCCGATCGGCGAATTATGCGGCTTTTGCGTCGCTAGGGTGAGCCGATGGTCTCCGACTCCCCCGCGCTCGCCGAGTCCGCCTCCGCACGTCGGCTGCTGCTTCTCATCGTGCCCGCCCTGGTCGTGGGTGTGGCATCGGCACTCGTCCTGCTCGGCATCAGTCTCCTCGCGGAGCAGCTCCGGAACGTGCTCTGGGAGACGCTTCCCGAGGCGCTCTCCATCGGCGGGTACTCCTCGCTGTGGATGATCGTGATGCTCACTGCCACCGGCCTCGCGATCGGCCTGGTCATCCGCACGGTGCACGGTCACGCGGGACCCGACCCGGCCACCACCGGGCTGGTCGATCCGCCCCTGCCGCCGGACGTCATCCCCGGGCTGCTGGTCGTGACGGTCCTGGCGCTGGCCGGCGGGGTCAGCCTGGGGCCCGAGAACCCGATCACCGCCGCCAATATCGCGCTCGCCTTCTGGCTGGGCCGCCGGGCCGCCCCGCGGACCCCGGCCGCCCTGTGGATCGCGCTCGCCTCGGCCGGCACCATCGGCGCGCTCTTCGGCACCCCGGTCGCCGCGGCCCTGATCCTCTCCGAGTCGCTCGCGGCCGGCGGCGGCGAGCCGGGCGCGCTCTGGGACCGTCTCTTCGGCCCGCTCGCGGCGGGCGCTGCAGGGGCGCTCACGATGACGCTGCTGGCCCACCCCAGCTTCGACCTGTCGCTGCCGCCGTACCCCGGCCCGAACTGGGACGATCTGCTCGCCTCGGTCGTGATCACGTCGGCGGCGGCACTGCTCGGACTGGCGACGGTGTACGCGTTCCCGTACGTGCACCGCGCCTTTCACACACTGCGCCATCCGGTCCTGATGCTGACCTGCGGCGGTCTGGTGCTCGGCCTGCTCGGCGCGCTCGGCGGGCATCTCACGCTCTTCAAGGGACTGGACGAGGTGAAGGAGCTCAGCGCCGATCCGAACGGCTGGTCGGCCGGCCAGTTCGCCGCCATGGCGGTGGTGAAGACGGCCGCGCTGGTGACCGCCGCGACCTGCGGCTTCCGGGGCGGCCGGATCTTCCCTGCGGTGTTCATCGGCGTCGCGCTCGGGTTGTGCGCCCATGCCACGGTCGACGCGGTGCCGCCGGCGCTCGCGGTGGCCTGTGCGGTGCTGGGGGTTCTGCTGGCCGTCACCCGGCAGGGCTGGTTGAGCCTGTTCACGGCGGCGGTGCTGGTCAGCGACCCGGCCGTACTGCCGCTGCTGTGCATCGCCTCACTGCCGGGCTGGCTGCTGGTGACCGGGCGGCCCCAGATGCAGCTCCACGAGGACGGCACACCACTGAGGTGAACCGGACCCGCACCGCGCCTGTCCGACGCGCCGGTCGCGACAGTTGTCCGTATCGTCACATTCGTATGGCCACGTCCCGATCTGCCCGTCGGAGGTTCCCGTATGCCCCTGCCTGTCCACGTCGCCGTCATCTACTACTCCGCCACCGGCACCGTCGCGACCATCGCCAAGACCATTGCGGAGAGCGCCGAGAAGGCCGGCGCGGAGGTACGGCTGCGCAAGACGGTTGAGCTCGCGCCGCAGGCGGCCATCGACTCCAACCCGGCCTGGGCCGCCAACGCGAAGGCGACCGCCGGCATCGCCGAGGCCTCGAAGGACGACGTGATCTGGGCGGATGCCGTGATCTTCGGGTCGCCGACCCGGTTCGGCAATGTCGCCGCCCAGCTCAAGGAGTTCCTGGACCGGCTGGGCGCCCTCTGGCAGGCGGGTCAGCTCGCGGACAAGGTCTACAGCGGCTTCACCTCCACCAGCACCGCGCACGGCGGTCAGGAGTCCACGCTGTTGGCGCTCTACAACTCGATCCATCACTTCGGCGGCATCCTCGTCGCCCCCGGTTACACGGACCCGACGAAGTTCGTCGACGGCAATCCGTACGGCACCTCGCACGTCGCCGGGCAGGGTGACATCCCGGTCGGTGAGCAGACCCTGACCGCGGCCCGGGTGCAGGCCGAGCGGGTCGTGAAGTTCACCCGCGCCATCAAGTCCGGCCTCGCGGCCGGGAGCTGAACCGAGCAGGCCACCGCCACCGTCATCACCGCCACGAGCTGAGAAGGACTGTCCGCCGATGCCTCTCCACAAGGGTTCGAACCACGAGAAGGAACCGTCCAAAGAGCGGCGCAGGCGTGCCTTCAACCCGTTCTTCGGGGAGGCGGATCCGACGGTCGGGATGACGTCCGCGCCGCCGCGGCACCGGCTCCCCGACGGACCGCTGCCGCCCTCGACCGCGTACGGCCTGGTCCATGACGAGCTGATGCTCGACGGAAACTCCCGGCTCAATCTCGCCACTTTCGTCACCACCTGGATGGAGCCCGAGGCCGGGGTGCTGATGGGCGAGTGCCGGGACAAGAACATGATCGACAAGGACGAGTACCCGCGCACCGCCGAGCTGGAACGCCGCTGTGTGGCGATGCTCGCCGACCTGTGGAACGCGCCCGACCCCTCGACGACGGTGGGCTGTTCGACCACCGGCTCCAGCGAGGCCTGCATGCTCGCCGGCCTGGCGCTCAAACGCCGCTGGGCGGCCAGGAACGCCGACCGCTACCCGGCGAGCGCCAAGCCCAATCTGGTGATGGGCATCAATGTGCAGGTCTGCTGGGACAAGTTCTGCAATTTCTGGGAGGTCGAGGCCCGGCAGGTCCCGATGGAGGGCGGCCGTTTCCATCTCGACCCGCAGGCCGCCGCCGAACTCTGCGACGAGAACACCATCGGCGTGGTCGGGATCCTGGGCTCCACCTTCGACGGTTCGTACGAACCCATCGCCGACCTCTGCGCGGCCCTGGACGCCCTGCAGGAACGCACCGGCCTCGACATCCCCGTCCATGTCGACGGCGCGTCCGGTGCGATGGTGGCGCCGTTCCTGGACGAGGACCTGGTGTGGGACTTCCGGCTTCCCCGGGTGTCGTCCATCAACACCTCCGGGCACAAGTACGGGTTGGTCTACCCAGGCGTCGGCTGGGTGCTGTGGCGCTCGCCCGCGGATCTCCCCGAGGAGCTCGTCTTCCGGGTCAACTACCTGGGCGGCGACATGCCGACCTTCGCGCTGAACTTCTCCCGGCCCGGTGCGCAGGTGGTGGCGCAGTACTACTGCTTCCTGCGGCTGGGCCGGGACGGCTACCGCGCCGTTCAGCAGGCCTCCCGCGATGTGGCGAGCGGGCTCGCCGCTCAGATCGAGAAGCTGGGCGACTTCCACCTCCTCACCAGGGGTGAGGAGTTGCCTGTCTTCGCCCTGACGACCGCCCCCGAAGTGCAGGCGTACGACGTCTTCGACGTGTCGCGGCGGCTGCGCGAGCACGGCTGGCTGGTGCCCGCGTACACCTTCCCCGCCAACCGGCAGGATCTGTCGGTGCTCCGGGTGGTGTGCCGCAACGGTTTCTCCTCGGACCTCGCGGAACTGCTCCTGGAGGACCTCCGCCTGCTGCTGCCCGAACTGCGCAGCCAGCGGCACCCGTTGAGTCATGACCGAGAGGTCGCGACGGCCTTCCACCACTGACGGGGCACGCCGGCGGGCTACCGGCCGTAAGGGTTCTCCTCGCCCTCGGCGAGTACGCCGACGAACGGATCACCCTCCCCCGCGAAGGTGTACGCGCCGCCCTCGATCCGCGTGATCAGCTCCCGCGTCCACTCGGCCCCGGCGTCCGCCGAGTGGACCCACATGTTCATGATCTCGCCGATGTGACCCAGCGACTCGGGCCCGTCCTCCGGCGTGTAGTACTCGGTGACCGAGGCCCGCCAGGCCGCCAGCCCGGCCACCCGCTCCCGCAGCAGCGCGACCGCCTCGGACCGCTCCAGGTCGACGATGAAGCCGATGCCCGCCGACAGCACGTCCATCTTCTGGTCGTACGCGGTCAGCGCCGCGCGCAGCAGCGCGAGGTACTCCTCGGTGCCCCGCTCGGTGATCTCGTACTCGGTGCGGGGCGGGCCGCCCGCGGTGCTCGGAGCGGTCTCATGGGCGACCAGCAGCCCTTGCTTCGCCATCTGCTTCAGGGCGTGGTAGATCGAGCCCGGCTTGGCGTTGGACCACTCGTGGGCGCCCCAGTACTCCAGGTCGTTGCGGACCTGATAGCCGTGCGCCCGGCCGTGCTGCCGCACGGCACCGAGGACCAGCAGCCGGATCGCGGACATCGACTCACCCTTCCTATTCAACTTTGACTAGGGTAGCCCGCCTCCTGCGCGATCAGCTCGAACGCGGCACGGCCGTCCAGGGACTCCCGGATGATGTCGGCATGCCCGGCGTGCCGGGCGATCTCCTCGACGAGATGGACCAGCAGCCAGCGCATCGAGCACTTCTCGTCCTCCGGGAACCAGGGCGCCTCGGGCAGCGGGAACGTGTCGTCCATGCTCTCCACCGAGTGGATGAACTCCTCGGTCTCCGCCGCGACCTTCGCCCAGAACTCCAGCATCTGCGGGACGGTCTCGTCCCCGACCAGCCGGAAGCTGTCCGCCCACGTCTCCTCGGTGCGGGCCTTCTCATTGGGGCGCTGCTGCGCGAGACGCAACCAGTTCAACTCGGTCTCGGCGACATGCTTGAGCAGCCCGGAGAGGGAGAGTTCGCTGGCGCTGGGCCGGCTCGCCGCCTGCTCCTCGGTCAGCCCGATCAGCGAGCGCCGGATCGCGCCGCGCTGCGCCTCGACGAAGGAGAGGAGCGCGCCGCGCTCGTCGCCGTGGGCCTCTGCGGGAACGTGAGTGACCATGATGTCCGCCCTTCGGAACCGTTCGGGCTTGCGCCCGGTGTCTTCCTGACAGCGACCAAGCTACGGACCCTTGCGGACAGCTTCCGTCCTCAACAGGCAGGCATCAGAGCGAGAATTCGGTCCGCCCGTGCTGGATCGAGATCCACTTCTGGGTGGTGAACGCCTCCAGGGTGGCATCGCCGTTCAACCGCCCGGATCCGGAGAACTTCTCGCCGCCGAAGGCCACCAGCGGGTCGTCCTGGATGGTGGAGTCGTTCACGTGGAACATCCCGGTGACGATGCGCTTCGCGAACCGCACCCCGCGTTCCGCGTCGGCCGTGTGCACGGCGCCGCTCAGCCCGTACGGGGAGTCGTTGGCGATCCGCACGGCGTCCTCCTCGCCGTCGAACGTCATCAACAGTGCCACCGGGCCGAAGATCTCCTGGGCCAGCAGCGGGGAGTCGTCCGGCAACCCGGCGAGGACGGTCGGCTCGACGAGATTGCCGTGGGTACGGCCCCGCACGAGCGCCGTGGCGCCTTCCGCGATCGCCTGGTCGACCAGGGCGGTCAGCGCGTCGGCCTGGAAGGTGTTGATGACGGGGCCGATCTGGGTGGCCGGATCCCGCGGGTCGCCGGTCCTGAGCGCGGCCACCTTGGCGATGAACTTCTCGGTGAACTCCGGCGCGACGGAGCGGTCCACCAGGATGCGGTTGGCGGCCATGCAGACCTGCCCCTGGTAGACGAAGCGGCTGAAGACCGCCGCGTCGACCGCGTAGTCGATGTCTGCGTCGTCCAGCACCACCAGGGCGCTGTTGCCGCTGAGTTCGAGGACGGCCCGCTTGAAGAGCCCGCCGGCGGTCGCGCCGACATGGCGGCCGACCCGGTCCGAGCCGGCGAAGGAGATCACCTTGGGCACGGGGTGCGCTATGAGCGCGTCGCCGATCTCGGCGATGTCGGTGACCAGGACGTTGAGCAGTCCGGCGGGCAGCCCGGCCTCCTCGAAGATCTTGGCGATCAGTCCGCCGCCGACCACGGGGGCGTTCTGGTTGGGCTTGATGACGACCGCGTTGCCGAGCGCCAGAGCCGGGGCGACCGACTTCATCGTCACCAGGAAGGGGAAGTTGAAGGGGCTTATCACGCCTATGACACCGACGGGCAGCCGGTAGACGCGGTTCTCCTTGCCGTCCACCGGGGACGGCAGGATCCGGCCCTCGGGGCGCAGCGCCTGCTGGATCGCCTCGCGCAGGAAGTCCTTGGCGCAGCGGATCTCGTACTCCGCCTTGAGCCGGGTGCCGCCCAGTTCGTCGATGATCGCGCCGATGATGTCCTCGGTGAGTTCATCGGTGATGCGCAGGGCGCGTTCGAGGACGAGGCGGCGTTCGTACGGATTGGTGTCGGCCCAGATCCGCTGGGCGCGCTCGGCGGCGCGATAGGCCTCGTCGACCTCCTGTGCGGTGGCGACGGTGATCGCGGCGAGCTTTTCGCCGTTGTACGGATTGAAATCGATGATGTCCCAGGAGCCGGTACCGGTCCGCCACTCACCGTCGATGTACTGGTTGGCCAGCTCATTGAAGAAGGACATGCGATCCCTTACTGCAGGTGCAGACTCCTGTTGAGGCGTCATCGTACTGATGTCTCAGGTCAGTTGGAGCAGGCCGCGGAGCAGATCACGGCTCTCTTCGGGCCCAGGGCTGTCCTGATGGAGCCGTGCCATGGCCTTTTCGTACTGCGCGACTTCCTCACGCTTGTCCAGATAGAGCGCACTTGTCAGCTGCTCCAAATAGACAATGTCCGACAGATCGGATTCCGGAAAACTCAGCATCGTAAAGGAACCGCTCTCGCCCGCATGCCCGCCAAAACTGAAGGGCATCACCTGAAGCGTGATGTTCGGCTGCTCCGACATTTCAATCAGATGCCGCAATTGCGCCCGCATCACTTCACGTTCGCCGTACGGGCGGCGCAGCGCGGCCTCGTCCAGCACCGCATGGAAGCGCGGCGCCCGTTCGGAGACGAGGGCCTTCTGCCGCTCCAGCCGGAGCGCGACCCGACGGTCGATCTCGGCGGCGGGGGCGCCGCGCATGCCGCGGGAGACGACGGCATGGGCGTAGGCCTCGGTCTGCAACAGACCGTTAACGAACTGGACTTCGTAGATCCGGATGAGCGAGGCCGCTCCCTCCAGACCGATGTAGGTCTGGAACCAGCCGGGCAGCACATCTCCGTAACTGTGCCACCACCCCGCCACATTGGCCTCGCGGGCCAGGCCGAGCAGGGAGTCGCGCTCCGCCTCGTCCGTGACGCCGTAGAGCGTGAGCAGGTCCTCGACGTCCCTGGCCTTGAAGCTCACCCGTCCCAACTCCATGCGGCTGATCTTCGATTCGGAAGCCCGGATGGAGTAGCCGGCTGCCTCGCGGGTGATGCCGCGCGAGTCGCGCAGCCGCCTGAGCTGTGAGCCCAGCAGGATGCGCCGCACCACAGATCCACTCGACTCGCCTGCCGCCACTGGTCCAACCCTCCCCATCGCTTCCTGGGCATCGGGGCTCCCCCTGAACCCCAAGAGCCGGATTCTGCCATCAAAACGCTTCAGCCCGTACTCATTCGATTACGGAAATGAGAAGACTTCCAGAAAGCCATGAAACTTCCCGCAGGAAGAAATGAGCAAGAACCGGCACGGGATCGGACAGGTCCGGCGCGTGCACGTGCATCTGCCCTTGCATCTGCCCAGCGCATTCGGAACCATGGACCCCGCGCACCTGCGTGCTCGTTCGTGTTGTGCCGCTGTACCACCGCAGTACTGCTACAGCCGCGAATCCCGGGAGTGCCTCGCATGGGGACGAATGGATCGACGATGCTCGAGCCGTTACGGCAGGGGCTTCCCCCCATCGATCCCTCAGCCGTCTCCGGATCAGCCACCTGCACCCTTCCGGCCCGGTACGAAGCCGTGGGCGGGGCCAGGCAGTTCACCAGGGCGACGCTGAACCGGTGGGGGCTGAGCGACCGCTTCGACGATGTCGCGCTCGTCGTCTCCGAACTCGTCACCAACGCCCTGCGGCACGCACTGCCGGCGGACGCCCCGAGAGACCCCCAGGAGCCTCCCGTACGGCTGCACCTGATGCGCTGGACCTCGCGACTGGTGTGCGCGGTGCGCGACCCCAGCCAGGAGAGCCCTGTCGCCGCCGAGGCCGCGGACTCCGCGGAGTCGGGCCGGGGACTGTTCCTGGTGGAGTCGTTCAGCGACAGCTGGGGCTGGCATCCGTCCCCCGTGCCGGGCGCGGAGAACCCGTCGGCGGGCGCGCCGGTGCCGCGCGGCAAGGTGGTCTGGGCGCTGTTCAGGCTGTCCGGCGACGCGTGACGCAAACGAGCCCCAGGCTCGTGCGCGGGGCGCAGGCTCGTGCGCGCGGCCGCGACGGTCAGTTTTCCGCTATCAAGTGGTCGAACTCCCCGTCCTTCACGCCGAGCAGCAACGCCTCTATCTCGGCCGGCGTATAGACCAGGGCGGGCCCGTCGGGATGGCGTGAATTCCGCATCGCCACATCCCCGTCGGGCAGTTTTGCGAACTCCACGCAAGATCCTTGGGAGTTGCTGTGTCTGCTCTTCTGCCAGACGACTCCGCGAAGCTCTGTGGCCGCCATGCCGTTGTACACGTGGTGCACAGGACGCTCCCCGAGTTGCAAGGTGCAAGTGTCAACTGTCTCGGATCATAGCTGTGTTCATATGCCTATGCATGAGCAGATGCACGTGCACGCGGGGTGTTCCTTTGATTACAGCTTTGCCTTCCCCTCTTCCCGCCCTCACAGGAGATGGACGAACGGACCGTCTATTTGGCTCCCGCTCCGCGGAGTTGCCCGGAAGTCGTCCCATGGGCCGACCCGTGATCCGCTCCATGCCCCCTGGTAGTTTTGCGCGGTCTTTCGTCAACAAGGGGGAATTTCACGTGCAGAATCTCGTACGCACCGGCGCCGTCCTCGCCGCGGGTCTGGTCGCCGCAGTCACTCTGACCGGTTGCGGCAGCGACAGCGGGAAGAGCGATTCGGGCAAGGACGCCACCGGCGGGCAGGCGTCGGCGACCGGTGGCGGCAGCGATTCCGGGGACAGCGGCGACAGCGGTTCCGCCGCCGACGCCTCGGCGCTGGAGGGCACCTGGGCCGGGCTGACCGACGGCAAGGCCGTCGCCCTGTCCGTCGCATCCGGGAAGGCGGCGCTCGTCGCCGACGCCCATGTCTGCTCGGGCGAGGTGAAGGACATGGGCAAGGTGATGCTGGAGCTGAAGTGCACCGACGGCAACACCGACCGCACCATGGGATCGATCGAGTCCAACAACGGCAAGACGATCACCGTGTCGTGGGACGCCGGCGGCAAGGACACCCTGGCCAAGACCGATCCGGGTGCGCTGCCGACGGGGCTGCCGGGCCTGCCCACCCCCTGAGTGCCCGTCACCGGGACAGGGCCGAGCCCCTGAAACAGGACTGTGTACGGGGCAGTGCCGGACGGTCCGTCGTTCAGTTCCGTCCGGCACTGCGGGCTCCGGCCGAGCCGGCCGTGGAGTCGTCCAGGCCCCGGGAGAACTCCTCCAGGGTTTCCAGCAGCAGATCGACCCCGTTCCGCACGACCGGATCGGCCGCCTGTCCGTGCAGGCGGTCCTCCTCGTCCCACTGCGCGAGCGCCTCACGGACCGTGTCCCAGCGCGGTACGCGACGCTCCCGCACGTCCTGCGCGCCCTTCTCGGTGGTACCGCGCAGCGCGTCGGCGAAGTGTGCGGCAGCGGGTACGGGGGTGGCACCGCCCTCCGGCAGGTGAGCCTCCATCAGCATGGCCGCGCGGCTGAACTGGGCGAGCGCGTGCTGGGTGTCGTCGGCGGCGACGCGGGACAGACCGCGGTTGCGCACCGGTTCGTGCTGGGCGGTCGCGACCGCTTCCTGCCAGGCGATGCGGGCCTCGCGGGTGGCGAGGAGTGCGGCCCGGACGTCGTCGCGGCCCCGTTCCGCCGGGTCGGCGTACTGGTCGACGACGGAGGCGGCGTACCGCCCGCCGGAGGCCAGCCAGTCACCCAGCCGGTTGCGGAGCCGTGGGGTCTCCCAGGCCGGGTAGACGGCGTACGAGACCATCGCGAGCAGCCCGCCGACGAGGGTGAGGACGACGCGTTCGAGTACGGTCTGCGACCAGTCCTCGCCGGCCATGCCGAGCAGGAAGACGACGTACGCGGAGATGCAGGCCTGGGCGACCGCGTAGCCGGTGCGCATCAGCAGGTACATCAGCAGGGCGCAGACGACGGCGAGGACGGCGGCGAGACCCACGCCGGGATGGGCGGCCTGGACGATGACGGTGGCGAGGAAGACCCCGACGACGGTGCCGCCGAACCGGGCCACGGAACGTGCGTACGTCTGGGAGAACTCGGGCCGCATCACCATGACGGCGGCCATCGGCGCCCAGTAGCCGTGCCCGAACGGCAGCGCGGCGCCGAGGAGATAGCCGACGGCGACGACGACGGCGACCCGGACGGCGTGCCGGAGGATCGGCGAACCGGGGCGCATCTCGGCACGCATCGACCTCAGGACGACGGGGACCAGCCGCAGCAGGGTGGGGCGGCGGCGGTGCGGGGCGATCGCGTCGGCGGTTTCGGTGGCCTCGGCCCGCTCCTCCTTCGTGCCCTCACCCTCGGCCGTCTCGATGACATCGGCGAGCAGCACGCCGAGACGGTCGGCGGCCCGGCGGGCCGGGCCGCCGAGAAGCTCCCTCGTGTCAGGGGTCTTCAGGGTCGCGACGGCGGGGGCGGCGAGCCGCACCGGGTCGCCGTGACGGATCGCACAGGCCGCCGCGTCCAGTACGGATCCGGCGGCGGCCAGGAGTTCGCGGACCCGGTCCCGTTCCGGACCTTCGTCCGGGACGCCCGTCCCCGGATCGGCGAGTGAGGCGAGCACCGGCCTGATCCGTTCGGCCACGCCGCGGGAGCCGCGCAGTTCGGCCGGGCGGCGGCGGGCCTGGCGCGGGGTGACGGCGGCGGCACTGCGGGCCGTCATCAGCGGGACCGGGTCGAATTCGGCCACCGGGTCGTGGCGCAGTCTGCGGGCGTAGTCGGCCTCGGCCGCCAGCGCGTCGGCGAGGGCGTCGCGCTGCGCGCCCCATCTGCGTACCGGAAAGAGGACGATCAGCGTCGCCTGGACCACGCCGCCGAACGCGATCACCGTGCCGTGCAGGGCAGCCTCGGCGACGGAGGTGGGGAGGGTGATCGTGACCAGCATGATCGCGACGTTGGACGACGCGATGATGCCGGCCGTCGGCCCCGCCGCCCAGGCCAGCCCGGCCACGAACGTCCAGAGCACGAGCAGGGCCATGAACAGCAGGACGTGGGAACCGGTGAGATAACCGAGGAACGTCGATACGGCGAGACTCGCGCCGGAGACCAGGGCGAGGACCGGCCTGGGGCGCCAGCTGCGCTGGAACGTGGCGATGGCCGCCTGGAACGCGCCGAACGCGGAGCTGGCGGCGACCACCGGCCCGAAGAAGGCGAGTCCGACCCCGATCACCAGGGCGAGTCCGGCCGCACCGCGGATCGCGATGAGCGGTTCGAGGCGCCGCCGCTCGATCTTCAGCCCCGAGCGGGCGGTCTCCTTCAGCGCCCGGAGCCAGCTCATGCCCTGAGCCTAACCGGAATGCCCATCATCGGAACTTTTCGGTCATATGGGCTCTCCGGACGCCACCTCGGGGGCAGGTGCACCGTGCCCTGCTCACGGACGTGCCGCCCGGCTGCGAGGGTTCGCGCCCACCCCTACCGGGAACCGTCGATGCCCTGCCTCCGCTCACCCATCCGGGCCCGGTCGGCGGCGGCCGTACCGTGCGCCCAGCCCTCGCCGTCCGACACTCCGCGCACCCGGGTGCTCGTCGTCTCCGGGAACATCCGGTCCGCGGCGTCCGTGACCGCCACGTCCCGCGCCGCAAGAACCGGGAGCAGATCGCCGGCGGCAGCCCCCTCCGCCGAGACCGAGGCCGCGGTCACCCGGGCGGTGTCGGCCGCGAGACGAGCGCCCAGCCGCTGGACGTACGCCATCAGGAAGGACTGACGGAACGTCTTGGTCCGCTTGCGTCCGCCAGCCCGCTGTCCCGCCTCGGCCTTCGCCATCGCCGCCGTGCCCTGGACCAGCAGGGAGGTGTGGAGCAGCTCCACGGCCTCCAGATCCGGTTCGAAGCCGACGACCGTCGAGAAGCCGAGGTCGCTGTTCCACACCGCGCGGCAGCGGTTGGCCGAGGCGACGGCGTCGAGCAGGATCGCTTTCGCCGTCTCGTACGGGGCATCGACCCCGATCCGGCAGGCGCCCGGCGCCTCCTTGCTGTGCGTACGCGCGGCAAGAAGGGCCTCGTCGATGGAGTGCCGGGCCATCAGCTCCTGCGCCTTGGTGGTCAGGGCCTCCGCCTCCTCCGGGAAACCGGTCGCCTCCGCCTTCGCGAGCAGGGCGCGGATCCGGGTCAGCATGCGGGGTTCGTCGTGGGCGGGCGGCAGACGGAGCCGGTGGCCGGGGGCGCCGGGCGGCGGGCCGACCGGTTCGATCGCGGGGAGCCGGAGCAGCAGCCGGTAGAGACCGAGCAGGGCGGAGGCGTACGAGAACCGGTCGGGCCGGTTCCGGGGCGGCGGCGCGGGAAGCTCGGCGAGCTGGGACCGCCAGCGGGACGGCAGCTGCTCGTACCGTCCGGTCTCCGTGATGATCAGGTCGGCGGCGAGGCCGGCCCGCGTCTCGTCGAGTTCGCGACGGACGATCCGCACGACGTCGGCGGGCTGCCAGCCTCGCTCCCAGGCGCGCCGGACGAACTCCTCGCCGCGCCGGAACAGTTCCGCATCCGCCGTCGGATCGGCGGCGAGAAGGGAGGCGCCGGTGTCGAGACCGGCGTCGCCGTCCGAGTAGAGGGCTGCCGCGAATGCCTGGTCGATCACCGGTTCCATGAGGTCAGGGTAGGCAGGGCCGGGCTCCGGGGTATGCCTGGCCCTACCCCGGAGACGGGTTCTGGTGGTCGTGTCAGGCGGGCCCTGCCACGGTTCGATCGAAACCATGACTTCCGCCCCCGCGACCGACCCCACCGATGCCGCCGACGCCGTGCGGCTCCGCTCCGTACGACGCGCCCACGGAGACGTCGACGCCCTTCGCGGCATCGACCTCGCCGTCCGCCCCGGCACGTTCACCGCCGTCATGGGACCGTCCGGCTCCGGCAAATCGACGCTCCTGCACTGCGCGGCCGGACTCGACCGGCCGACATCCGGCACCGTCGAGGTGGGCGGTACGGAGCTGACCGGGCTGAGTGAGCGCCGGCTGACCCTGCTGCGCCGGGACCGGATCGGCTTCGTCTTCCAGTCGTTCAACCTGGTCCCCTCGCTGACGGCCGCCCAGAACGTCGCGCTGCCGCTGCGACTGGCCGGCCGCCGCCCGTCCCGTACCGACGTACGCGCCTCGCTCGCCCGGGTCGGGCTCGCCGACCGGGCGGACCACCGGCCCACCGAACTCTCCGGCGGCCAGCAGCAACGGGTGGCGCTGGCGCGGGCGCTGATCACCCGGCCCGCGGTGCTCTTCGGCGACGAACCCACCGGCGCGCTGGACACCGGGACGAGCCGGCAAGTGCTGGTGATGCTGCGCGAACTCGTGGACCGGGAGGGGCAGACGATCGTGATGGTCACGCACGATCCAGTGGCGGCGGCGTATGCGGACCGGGTGGTCTTCCTGGTCGACGGGCAGGTGGCGGACGACCTGACCGGCCTCACCGCGGAACGCATCGCGGCCTGGACGGCGGCAGGACGAACAGACACCCGGCAGAAGATCTCCGGCCGGACGACCCCCGTCCTTCCCGCTCACACGGAGGCGGCGTCGTGCTGACCGTCGCCCTGGCCGCGCTGCGGACCCGCTGGACCGCCCTCATCGGCACGTTCGTCGCCCTCGCGCTCGGCGTCGGGCTGATCGCGACGATGGGGCTGGGACTGGCCTCGACGTTCGACGCCCCCGACCGTCAGCCCCAACGGTTCGCCGCTTCCCGGGTGGTGGTGATGGGCACCGACACGCTGACCGTGCCGGTGCGACGCGGAGCGTCCACCGCGCAGGTCACGCGGCGACTGGATTATCCACAGCCTGTGGACAACGAACTCCTGGGCGACCTTCGGGCGCTCGGTCCGGTCACCCTGGCCGGGCAGGCAGCCGGCAGCGGCGGCCCGGACGCCGTCGGCGTGGACGCCCCCGTCTCCGAGGTACGCCGCGTCGTCGGCGACCGCGCCCAGGTCCTCACCGGCGACGACCGCCGCCGCGCCGACCCGGCGACGGAGCGGGACGCCGAGGCGCTGCTGACCGTGAACGCCCTGCTCGGCACGGCGGGCGGCATCACCGCATTCGTCTCGGTCTTCGTCGTCGCATCGACGTTCGCGTTCGCGGTGGCACTGCGGCGCCGCGAGTTCGGCCTGCTGCGCACGGCGGGCGCCACCCCCGGCCAGCTGCGGCGGCTGCTGCTGACGGAGGCGGCCGTGGTCGGCACGCTCGCCTCGGCGGCCGGGTGCGCGCTGGGCCACTGGGGCGCACCGCATCTCGCGCAACTGCTGGTCGACGGCGAGGCGGCACCCTCCTGGTTCACCATCCGCCCCGTGGCCTGGCCGCTGCACGTGGCCTTCTGGACGGGCCCGGCCGTGGCGCTGGCGGGCGTATGGGCGGCGTCGCGACGAGCGGGCAGGACCGGCCCGGCCGAGGCGTTGCGCGAGGCCGACGTCGATACGGGCGTCCTGCCGCCCGTACGCCGGTTGCTGGGTTTCGCGCTGCTCGCCGGCGCCGCGTTCCTGATGACGAAATCGCTGGTCACGGACGCGTCCGGGCTGCTGAAACGGAAGACGTACACCACCCAGCCGATGGTGCTGATCACGGCCGCGGCCCTGCTCGCGCCGCTGCTCGTACGCCCGTTGACCCGGCTGCTCCGTCTTCCCGGGGCAACAGGGATGCTCGTACGGGCGAATACGGCAGCGTCCCTGCGCCGCACCGCCGCGGTGGCCGCTCCTGTACTGATCACGGTGGCGCTGGCCGGTTCGGTGCTGGGCTCCGCGACGACGGTGTCGCAGGCGAAGGCTGCCGAGGCGCGCGAACACACCCGGGCCGATCTGGTCGTGACGGGCGAGCACCTGAAGGGCTTGGAGGACTTGAAGGCGCGGCCGGTTCCCGGAGCGACGCTGTCCGCTTCGGCGTCGACCGCGGTCTTCGTACGGGAGGAGGGCACCGCCGTCATCAGATCGCAGGCGCGGGCGGTCGACGACGCGAGGACTCTGGCGGCCGTCGAGCGGCTGCCGGTGGTGGCGGGCGACCTGCGCGATCTCGACGACCGCTCGATCGTCGTGAACGAGGAGTGGGAGCAGCGCACCGTCGGCGCGACGGTACGGGTGTGGCTCGGCGACGGGCGGCCGGTGTCACTGCGGATCGCGGCGGTACTGGCCATCGGGACGGGGAACAACGGGGTGTACGTCACGGCGGCGAACGCGCCGAAGGCTCCGGTGGACCGGATCGACGTACGCCTCGCCCCCGGCGCGGACAGGGCGGCGGTCACGGCCGTCCTGCACGGCACCGGGGGGACGGTGCGGTCGACGGATCAGTGGCTGGCCGCGACCCATCCGCGCACGAGCCCGCAGACGCGGCTCGGCCTGATCGTGGTGCTGGGCATCGCACTCGTGTACACGGCGCTCGCGCTCGCCAACACCCTGCTGATGGCCGGGTCCGTGCGGTCCGCGGAGCTGAACGCACTGCGACTGGCCGGGGCCACCCGGCCGCAGGTGCTCGGGGTCGTCGCCGGGGAGACGCTGTTCGCCGTGGGACTCGGCGCGGTGCTCGGCATGGCCGTGACCGCGGTGAATCTGGCCGGACTCGGCGCCGCGCTGGCCACGCTGTCCGCGCCGGTCACGGTGGCGGTCCAGTGGCCGGTGGTGGGGGGTGCGGCCGGGGCGTGTGCAGTGGTCGCGGTGGCGGCGGCCATGGCGCCGAAGGCCGTTCGACACGGGTGAATCGCCGCTCCCCACCCCCTCAGCCCGTCAGGCGGTTGAGGACTGGGGGCGGGTGGGGGCAGATCCCCCGGATTTCGGGAAGGGGCGGGGTGGGACCGCGCAGCCGCCCCGCACGGCCCCACCCCCACTGTCAGTCCCACCTGCCAAACTCAAACGCATGACCGAGCGCTGGGCTCTGACCGCCACAGAGGCCGGCGGAGCCCACCTCGCCCCGCTGGCCCCCACGGGCCTGCCCGCGGCCCCGTTCCACACCGAGCCCGACCTGGTGGAGGCCGTCCGCTCCCGCCCGGACGTCACCCGCTGGGTGTGGCGGTCGACCGCCGAGATCTACCCACGCCTGCTCGCAGCGGGCGTACGGGTCAGCCGCTGCTACGACATCGAGGTCGCCGAGTCACTCCTCCTCGCACACGAGGGCCGGCTGGGCGAGCCGCGCTCCGCCGCGGCCGCCCATGCCCGCCTCCGTAACGCCCCCGTGCCTCCGGATCCCCCGTCCCGATCCGCCGAACCCGGCTCGCAGTCCTCCCTTTTCGAGCCGCCGTCCGGCACGGACATCCCGTTCGAGGCGCTCCTCCAGGTCTACGCGGAACAGCTGCGCCGCCATGACGTCACCGCGCACCCCAGCAGGATGCGCCTGCTGACGGCCGCCGAGTCGGCCGGCATGCTGGTCGCCGCGGAGATGAACCAGGCCGGCCTGCCCTGGCGGGCCGACGTGCACCGGGAAGTGCTGCACGACCTGCTGGGCGACCGTTACGCCGGCGGCGGCGAACCCCGCAGACTGGCCGAGCTGGCCGACGAGGTGTCGGCGGCGTTCGGCCGCCGTGTCCGCCCGGACCTCCCCGCCGACGTGGTGAAGGCGTTCGCGCAGGCCGGCATCAAGGTGAAGTCGACGCGCCGCTGGGAGCTGGAGGGGCTGGACCATCCGGCGGTGGAGCCACTGATCCAGTACAAGAAGCTGTACCGGATCTGGACGGCGCACGGCTGGAGCTGGCTCCAGGACTGGGTGCGGGACGGCCGGTTCCGCCCCGAGTACCAGCCGGGCGGCACGGTCAGCGGCCGCTGGACGACCAACGGCGGCGGGGCGCTGCAGATCCCCAAGGTGATCCGGCAGGCGGTCGTCGCCGACGACGGCTGGCGGCTGGTCGTCGCGGACGCCGATCAGATGGAGCCGAGGGTCCTGGCCGCGATCTCCCGCGACCACGGCCTGATGGAGGTGGCGGGCCACGACGGCGACCTCTACACGGCACTGTCGGACCGCGCGTTCCACGGCGACCGCGACCATGCCAAGCTCGCGCTGCTCGGTGCGATCTACGGCCAGACGTCGGGCGACGGCCTGAAGAATCTGGCGGCGCTGCGGCGCCGGTTCCCGCTGGCCGTGGCGTATGTCGACGACGCGGCGAAGGAGGGCGAGGAGGGGCGTCTCGTACGGACGTGGCTGGGCAGAACCAGCCCGCCGGCCGCCGGAAGCGGGGACGACGACGAGGCGGGTATCCCGCAGGAGAGCGACGAGCAGTCGTCCGGCGACGGCGACTTCACCCCGGGCTACGCCTCGTCGAACGCCCGCGCGCGGGGCCGCTTCACCCGTAACTTCGTGGTGCAGGGCAGTGCGGCGGACTGGGCACTGCTGTTCCTGGCCGCGCTGCGCCAGTCCCTGACGGCCGCCGGTCTCCGGGCCGAGCTGGTCTTCTTCCAGCACGACGAGGTGATGGTGCACTGCCCCCAGGAAGAGGCGGACGCGGTGGTGGAGGCGATCCGGGCGGCCGGGGAACGGGCCGGGCGGACCGCCTTCGGCGAGACACCGGTGCGTTTCCCTTTCACGACGGCGGTCGTGGAGCGCTACTCCGACGCCAAGTAGGGCCGATCAGGAGAGGTCACTCCCCGGAACCGGAACCGGATTCACTGGGCCGATCGGCAGCCCGGGGCTCTCCCTTCCGCAAGGATTGCGTGGGCTGCACTGTCTCCACCGGCGGAACGACACGCCCGGTACCTGCGCCCGGCCCCCCGAACCCGCCGAACCCGGCCAGACCGTGGTCGTAGTGCACCGCTCGCAGATGCTGATGCCGGTGCCGACGATTGAGCAGATGAATCAAGAACACGGTCAGCGCGATCATCACCACGACGACCGCCGCCATGATCAAGGTGTCCATAAGAGACGGCCCCCTTCGAACGCGCAGGCCGAAAGAAACAAGAAGCGCCGGGAACGACGCAGACCGACGAACCGGCGTACGGATCGTTCTCGACATTCCCAGGCTACTCCGCGGAAAAGCCCGGACCGGGAACGCTTTCATCCCGGCCCCGGGCCATGGAGGACGCGGGACGGCGAGGTCGGCGGACGTGATGCCGGAGGTCAGCCCGGCAAGCACAAGCGCGCCGGCGGTCGCGACGGCCAGGGGGAATTGCCGACACCGCAGCCACTCGCACGACACCTTCAGGAGATCCCGGCCGCTCCTCGCTTCGCGTCATGGGCCCCTCCGATATGCGTGGGAGATCTCCCCGGCCGAGGACCGCACCAGTAGGTTCCCCTCATGCGAATAGGCCAACTGCTGGGTACGGGACGATCTGCCGACGTGTACGCGATCGACGAGGCCTGGGTCCTGCGCCGGTACCGCGACAGCAGCGATGCCGCACCGGAACTCGCCGTCATGTCCTACCTCTCGGCGTGCGGCTACCCCGTCCCCCGCCTCGGCCCGAGCCCGGCCACCGCCACCCCCTCCGACCTGGTACTGCAACGTCTGACCGGCCCGACGATGCTGGAGTCGCTGCTCTCCGGTGAGCTCGCCGAGAACGAGGCCGGCGCCATGATCGCCGGCCTCCTCACCGACCTGCACACGATCCCGGCCAGGGTCTCCCAGGACCCGGAGGACCGGATCCTCCACCTCGACCTGCACCCGGACAATGTGATGCTGACGCCCGACGGCCCGGTGGTGATCGACTGGCGGACCACCGCGGAAGGCCCGCCGGCCCTGGACCGGGCCATGTCGTCGCTCATCCTGGCTCAGGTGGCGGTGGACCCCGCATCGCCGTCGGCAGCGGGCGCCCGCTCTCTGCTCGGGGCCCTGCTTCCGCACCTCGCCGACCAGGGAGGTGTCCCCGCTCCCCACCTCGCCCAGGCCAAGCGGCGCCGTGCGACGGACTCGAACCTGAGCCCGGACGAAGTGGCCCTCATCGACGAAGCCGCGCACCTGATCAGCGAACTGGCCGGGTGAGCCCCTCGACGCACGAACCGGGCCCCGCCGTCGGCGCGGAGATCATCGCGATCCCGGCGGCCGACCCCGGGCATGAAAAAGCCCCAGATCACGGCGAGTGGGTTCTGGGGTTACTCGAGTTCTGGGGGCTGCCAGGGATCCGGACCAACAAACGGTGGCCCCCGGTGCCCCATATCGGTGCGCAAGCGTCAGTCGTCGCTGACGACTCCGACGCCGATACGTAGCTCTACCGGGAGCCTAGCCAGTGGCCGAGGTGGGTGTCACTCGGGTCGATGAACGTCTTCATCGGCGGTGCGGCTCTCACCGGTTGCCTGGTGTATTAGCTAGCTTCCTCCTTATTTGTCCGTAGTCAAGAGAAGAACGGACAAATAGCGGGTAAGAATCAGTCGCTGTTGTCCCCTTTGCGGCGGCCACAAGCGAGCCGGACGTCGACGTCGGGCCCAGAAAAAGGAAAAACCCCAGGTCGCGGCGAGTGAGTCCTGGGGTTTCTCTGAGCCCTTCGGGATTCGAAGCCGAGACCTACGCATGCCGAGGGCCCGCAAGAAGTCCCCCGTAGCGCACGAGGCGCCGGGTCGCCGAGCTGCCGTACACCGCCGAAATGCAACCTGCACGTGCCCGGGGCGAGGGGCACGCCCGTCACGTTCCCCGACAGTGAGGGCGACCTCCCGGACCCGCACGCAGCCTCTCGGCGATCATCTCCAGCCAGCACAGCTCCCGCGCCGAGGACAGCACATGTGTGGAGTCGGTCCGGGCTTTCCCGCCGCCGGCGAGCAGTCCCCTGTCCCGGGCGGCGGCCAGGATTCGGTCCAGCACCCGTTGTCCTGCGTCCCCTTCGGTCAGACGGTCCCGGAACTCCGAAAGCACCGAGAAGTCGAACCCGGGATCGCCCAGTTCCAGCCCGAGGGCGTACGTGAAGTCGGTGCGGGCCCGCACCGCCTCTGTGGCCTGCCGGTCAGTGAGGCCTTCCCCGAACTGCAACACCAGCACCAGCGATAAGCAGCCCGGTGACCAGGCAGGCTTTCCCCTCGACGGGAACAGGTCCGCGAACTCCTCGTCGCTGAAGAAGACCCCCAGCTCGTCCCGGATCCGGATCCCCAGGCTTCCCTTCGGGAGGCCGCCCGCGCCACTCGCACCGTCTCCGCCGGAATCCCATCCAGCCCACTCGGCGGCATCGACATCGACACCCTCCCCAAACGACAACGTCGGTGCCCAAGACCACAACCAGGTCTTGGGCACCGACGTCACGCTCGGCCCCGAATTGACCAACAGCGTCGGGACAGGCCCGGGGGCGGGGCGCGCGGCGAACGTTCAGGACTGTCGAGCCGCGGTTACAGCGCCCTCCAGTCCAGTGTCGTGCGTGCCAGTCGCGCCACGTCGTCCAGCAGGGCCAGCCGGGCTGCACGGACCGCGGGGTCGGTGTCCATCACCAAGACCTCGTCGAAGAAGGCGTTGATCGCGACGACCAGCGGGGCGGAGACCTCGATCAGCGCGGCAAGGTCGTCCTCGCGGCCGTGCAGGGACTGGCGGACGGCCTCGGCGCTCTCGGCGAGGCGCAGCTCGGCGGGGGCGGTCAGCAGGGATCGGTCCGCCGCGTCGACACCGCCTTCCGGAGCGTCCCCGGGGAGAATGCGCACCACCCGCTGCAGCGCGGCGGTGAGCCCGTCGAACGCCTCGGTGCCGAAATAGCGCTCCAGCGTGGCCAGGGTGCGGTCGCCGTGGGCGGGGCGATCCGCCCACACCAGGACGGCCTGGACGAGGCTGTGCTCGTGTCCCGCGTCCGTGAGCTGCTGCTCGTAGCGACGGGTGATCAGTTCGGCGGCCTCCGTGAGCCGTTCGGCGGGCACCTCGACGCCCTGCGCGGCATAGTGTTCGGCCGCCGCACGCAGCCCCTCGTTCACGCGGACGCCGGCCAGCGCGGGCACGCTCCGCAGGACGTTGAGGAGACCGATGGCTGCCCTGCGCACACCGTACGGGTCGGAGCTTCCGGTCGGCGCGGCGCCGATCACGAACATGCCCGTCACCAGGTCGAACCGGTCGGCGAGCGACAGCACAGCGCCCGCGTCGCTGGTGGGCAGGGCGCCGCCGGCGGAGCGTGGCAGCTCCATCTCGGCCAGGGCTCGCGCGACCTCCGCGGACTCGCCGGCGTGGCGTGCGTACTCCTCGGCCATCACCCCGGCCAGGCCGGAGAACTCGACCACCATCTGCGACGCGAGGTCGAACTTCGCCAGCTCACCGGCGCGGCGCACCGTGGCGACCGCGTCCTCCGTGAGCCCCGCGCGTCCGGCCAGGCCGAGGGCGAGGGCGCCGATGCGGCCGGCGCGGTCGGCGACCGTGCCGAGCCGGTCCTCGAAGGTCAGTTTGTCCAGCCGGCGGCGGAACTCCTGGGGGGACACCTTCAGATCGGCGCGCCAGAAGAATGCGGCGTCCTCGTAACGGGCCCGCAGCACCGCCTCGTTGCCCGACCGCACCACGTCGTCGTCGCACGTGCCGTTGGCGAACGTGATGAAGTACGGCATGAGGCGCCCGCTGCTGTCCAGCACCGGCAGATAGCGCTGGTGCTTGCGCATCACGGTGGTCAGGACGCTCGCGGGCAGGTCGAGGTAGCTCTCGTCGAAGGACCCTCGGACCGGGTGCGGGTACTCCACGATGTCAGTGATCTCGTCGATCAGTCCGGCCTCACCGGCCACATCGACGGATCCGCCGACCTCGGCCGCCGACTCGTGGGCTCCGCGCACCACCACATCGCGCCGGACCTCCCGGTCCAGCAGGATGCCGTGCATCTTGAGGAAGTGGGCGTAGCCTTCGGCCGACGCCACCTGGACGACCGGGTCGGCGGCCGTGCGGTGGACCCGGGTGGTGTCGCCCGAGGCGAGCGCGGAGACGGCGACCGGCAGGGGGGTGCTGCCGAGCAGGGCGAGCAGCCAGCGGACGGGGCGGGAGAACGACAGGGTCGGGTCGTTCCACCGCATGTTGCGGCTGGAGCGCAACCCGGACACGACCCCGGCCAGCAGTTCGCTGAGCACCTCGACCGCCGAGCGGCCCGGCTCTTCGCGGGTGAGCGCGACGTAGTCGACACCGCCGACGTCGAGGATCCGCAGGTCCGCCGGGTCGACGCCTTGGCTGCGGGCGAAGCCCAGCAGGGCGGGAGTGGGGGCGCCGTCCTTATAGGCGGCGGCGGCCTTGGGGCCGCGCACGGTCTTGCCGGTGTCCGGCTCGCACGGCTCCACGCGGTCGACCGTGATCACGATGCGGCGCGGTGTGGCCATCGCGGTGATCGGGCCGTGCCCCAGCCGGGTGGCGGCCAGCTTGGTCGTGACCGCCTCACGCACCGCGTCGGTGGTGGCGCGGACATCGGCGTACGGCAGTTCCTCCATGCCGATCTCGAACAGCAGCGTCTCGGTGCCGGACACCGTGGGCAGCGCGGCCCGCACGGCCGCGGCCGGCGCGGCCGCCACTCCGAGCGGGTACTCCAGGACGGCGCGGCGCTGCGCCCACAGCTTGGCCGACTCGTGCGTGAGGCCGCGCATCAGGGAGAACGCCTTGGCTCGCTCAGTGGTGCTCAGCGCGCCGCGCGCGTCGAGCACGTTGAAGGTGTGGCTGCACTTGAGCACGTACGTGTAAGCCGGAATGGGCAGCTCCAGGTCGAGCATGCGCCGGGCCTCGGACGCGTACGCCTCGAAGAGCCGCTGGTTGGTGTCGACGTCGGCGTCGTCGAGGTAGTGGCGGCTCATTTCGTACTCGTTCTGGCCGAACACCTCGCCATAGGTGATGCCCGGCGCGTAGGCGATGTCCTTGAAGTGGGACACGCCCTGAAGGTTCATCAGGATGCGCTCGAGGCCGTAGGTGATCTCCACCGACACCGGGGACAGGGTGACCCCGCCGACTTGCTGGAAGTAGGTGAACTGGGTGATCTCCATGCCGTCCAGCCAGACCTCCCAGCCCAGCCCCCAGGCGCCGAGCGCGGGGGAGGCCCAGTTGTCCTCCACAAACCGCACGTCGTGCGCGCCCAGGTCGACGCCGAGCGCCTGGAGACTGCCCAGGTACAGTTCCTGAGGATTGCCCGGGTCGGGCTTGAGGATCACCTGGAACTGCGTGTGGGTCTGGAGCCGGTTCGGATTCTCGCCGTAGCGCGAGTCGTCCGGCCGCACGCTCGGCTCCACGTAGGCGACGCTCCAGGGCTCGGGGCCGATCACCCGAAGAGCCGTGGACGGGTTGGCCGTTCCGGCTCCCACCTCCGTGTTCAACGGCTGCGTGATCATGCACCCGTTGTCGCTCCAGTACTTCTGCAGGGTGAGTATGGCGTCCTGCATGGTCAGCGCCGTCTGGCCGTTCTTCATGGTGATCGAATCGCCTGTTTCCCGAGTTGGTTCGGCAAGGTGGTTTCGTGGGCGGGCGCTGTCCGGGCGCCGCCGCCTGGTCCGAGGCCCAAAGGGGTGCTCATGATGTCACACGCCCAAGCGCCTCTGAGGTGCTGTTCTTTGCCCTGGCACCGGTCCCGGACGACCGGAAGCCGGCCCTCAGCAGACCCGTTCCCAATCTGCCGTCAGCATGTGCGCGGCCTGCTCCGAGGGCAGTTCGTCGACGTCGTCGGCCGGCGGACTGGCGTGCCGCCGCAGTCGCTCCTCGGCAGCCGCGACCGCCAGTGCTGCCGGCTTCCACACCTGGGCCGGGCCGGCGGTCCGCTCGCCGAGCAGTCTCAGCAGGGACCGGTAGTTCTGACCGCGTCCCCGGGCGACCGGGCGCACGCCTTCCATGGCGAGCACCGTCGCCGAGGACAACGCGTCCAGGGCTATCAGATCGGTCACGCCGTGCAGCACGGCTGCCGTGGCCGGGCCGGCCAGAACGGGGTGGGCCAGGCTCATGGCCTGCACGAGGACCATGTTCACCCCAAAGGCCAGTTCCACGCCAATGGGACGACCGGCTTCCTCGATCACGATGACGTTGGCGACGTCAGTCCACCCTCGCGCACCGCGCAGGGCGATATTGGCGTTGCGACCGGTGACGCCCGGCATGCCGAAGACGTGCCGGAACTCTTCGGGGGAACGCACGGTGCTGGCAACGGCAAGGCCGGCCTCGATGCCGCACTCCAGCAGGTCCCGGTCGTCGGCCAGGACGCGCAGCTGTACGTCGTGTGCAGCGAAGCCGAGCCTGTCGACCAGTAGGTCCCGGGCGAACGCGGTGAGCCGCAGTGCGTCCCCAGAGGGTCCGAGCGCGCCGAAGGACATAAAGGAGCAGCCGAAGGGGGACATCTCGCCGGTCCGCCGGACATGGTCGAGGTTGCGCAGACGCAGGGCGGGCTGAACCAGGAAGGCACGCTCGTGCACATCGCCGGAGAGCAGCGGTTTCAGCACGCTGATCGTGGAGTTGGTGTAGCGCACAGACGGATCGTGGCGGGACACCACCGGCCGCCGGTGCTGCTCCGCATAGCCGGCTACCAGGCACGCGCGGCGGAACGCTTCCAGCACTGTGATGGCGGCATTGGGGACCGCCTCGATCGCCGAGAGGCCTTCCGCGGCCTGCGGGATGATCGGCCCCTGCGGCTTCGTTCCCGGTTCAGCCGCGTCCGGGCGCGGAGCACGAGCTGTCTCCGCGTGCGGCGGACGCGTCACCATCCGGCACCGCCCGAGGGTCGGGGCGTGACCGCCGCGGCGTCGAGGGAAAGGCTTCCGCCGTCCAGCACGGCCCGCACACCCAGAGCCAAGGTCACCATGGGGCTGGTGTGTCCGCAGGGGAATCCGATGACGACGGGGAAGTCGTGCCCGTGCAGCGTCTCATCGATCGCACGACCCAGCTCCTCGATCTGGTCCTCGTGGAAGGGCCAGCCGAACACGATCCCGAGCGCCCCGTCGAACATTCCGGCGAGGTTCATCGACAGGAGATCCTCGGCGGCGTTCACCATGGAGTAGGGCAGCTGCGGTGTCTCCAACAGGACGATGCAGTCCGTGAAATCGGGTTGCCACGGCGTGCCGACCAGGCGCCGCAGGACCGGCAGGCAGCCACCGGTAAGGGTTCCCACGACCCGTCCGGGGCGCAGGACCTCGGTCGGCGGTACGGGATCGGCGCGCCGGACTCTTCCGGGGGCGCTCCAGTCCGCACCCTCCCTGACGATCCGCTCCGGCCTCGGCACCGGCCCGGCCGGCTGGGGGGCACCGGTCACCCTCAGGAAGTGTTCCGCCGTCTCCCGCAGGGGGGACGGGTATTCGGCCCACTCCGCCATGACCGAGGGCCCGTAGAAGGTGACCAGACCGGTTTCGGCGCGGATCGCCGTGTGGAGCGAGGTCATGTCCGAGTAGCCGACGAAGACCTTGGGGTGCGCGGCGATGAGCCCGTAGTCGAGTTCCGGGAGCAGTTGCGCGCTGAGGCTGCCGCCGATGGCGCACATCACCGCACGGACCTCGTCGTCCTCGAACGCCTCGTGCAGGTCCGCGATCCGCTCGCCGACCGTTCCCGCAGTCCACCGGCCGGTCACGAGGGCGTTTTTGGCAAGCCGGGGGCGCAGGCCGACGCCCCTCAGCGCCTGCAGCCCGCGCTCCAGGCGCTGGGGGAAGCGACCGGCCGCATCCGAGGCGGGGGAGACGACGGCGACCACGTCACCGGATGCAAGGGCGGGCGGCAGAACCGGAAGTGGCAGCGGGGATCTCCGCGGTTCGGCGGATTTCATGAGCGGGACCTTCCCTCGGGCCTGGACCTTCTCCAGCAGATGGTGCTCCAGAAAGACATGTGGCTCCTCATCAATACGACACCGGTGCGAGGGCGGCCCCTCACGCACGAGTCGGCGGCACGAACCCGTTCGGCTCGACGGAACCTTGTATCCCGTTGTCCCGCTATCCCGTCATTTCCGCGAAACCGTCGGATGGCTTTTCGCAGGACGTGGGGACTGTGATTCTCGGGAGGGGCGACGGTTCGGCGACCGTCCGAACTCGCGATCCGAAGGGCCCGTTAAGACGCGGTTCCTCGCGAAGCCGACCTATGCGGAAATCGACCATGACCTTAGATATCCACACGTCACATTGACAACATCTAATGCTGGTGAGCCAGGTCACATCCCTTGTGCGTCGTGACTGGCCACCGGGCCGGAGCATGCCAGACAGCAACCTGCCAGCCAGCGCCCTTGTTGCCTCGGCAATCCGTACGTAACTTTCCGGCGAGGGAGGAATCCGCGAACCTACTCCCCTCTCAACATTGAATGAAGAACCACCCAGGGAGATCCACAATGAAATTCGTGATGCGTACCGCTTCTGCCCTTTCGGTAATCGCTGCCGTTCTGGCCCTGGGTGTCGCGGCCGCAAATGCTCATGAAGTGGACACTCTGAGTGTGGCGTCGGACGACATTTCCTCGTTGAGCCTCAACTGGGACTGACTCCTTCCCGCGCCGCGAATTCGCAGCGCGAGGGTGAACGATTACAGGTAACGAGCCGAGAAGGCTGGAAAGGCAGGACAGCGGGGTATGAGCGAAACAAATCTCTTGGTGTACTCGTGGAACGGGGTCAGCCTGGAGGCGCTGCTGGACCGTGGAGCCCGCGTGACGCTGGTCTTCGACGCGTGGGAGGCGACCCACCGGTCGATCGACCCCGGGCTGCTCGCCCGGGTGGACCGCCACTACGTGATCCGCAGCTACGACGCACTCGACGAGGTCGCACAGCTCGCCGTCGAACTCCGCTCCACCGGGGTGAAGATCGACCGGGTCCTCAGCCTGTCGGAGTTCAGCCAGTTCAGCGCCGGCTACATGGCCAGCCTGCTCGGTCTCGGCCAGCCCTCGATCGAGAAGTCTGTGCTCATGCGCGACAAGCGGGCCATGAAGGAACGTGCCACACGCGCTGGGATCGCCTGTGCCCGCCATGAGTCCCTCTCCACCACCGACGTCGAGGGTTCCGTACGTCGCGTCGAGGAGCGGCTCGGCTTCCCCGTCATCGTCAAGCCCGCGGCCGGCCTGGGCTCGGTGGCCACCTCCGCGGTGAACAGCTCCGAGGAACTCACCGCCGTACTGCGCGCCGCCGGAAGCGGCACCGAGGAGACCGGCCTCACGCGGTTCCTGATCGCCGAGGAGCCGATCGACGGCGACGAGTACCACGTCGACGCCGTCTGGGAGAACGGCACCGCGCAGGTCCTGGGTGTCAGCCGCTACCTGCGACCGCGCATGCTGGTGACGACGCCGGGCCGGGACAACGGATCGATCCTCCTGCCCCGCGACCGCGAGCCCGAGCTCTACGCCGAGGTCGAGGAACTGCACGCTCGCATCAACGCTGCCTTCGAGATCACGGACGACATCACCCACCTGGAGATCTTCCGGCGAGCCGACGGCAGACTGTGGTTCTCCGAGATGGCTACCCGGTTCGCCGGTGGCGCCATCCCCGAGAGCTTCAAACCCTACGGCGCGGACCTGCGCGAACTGTGGATCGATGCCGTCGTGAAGACGGACCGGGAGCCGCTGGAGCTGCGCGCTCCCGCGTATCCGTACGTCGGCTGGATCAACCTGGCCCCCGCCGCCGCCGGCGTCATCACCCAGGAGCCCACCGACGAGCAGATCGCGGCCTTCCCCTACGTTCTGGACATCATCCGGTCCCGTGCGGTGGGCTTCGAGATCGAGGAACTGCACCCGTCGGTGTGGTGCCTGATGCTGGTCATCAGCGCCGACAGCGAGCAGCAGTTCCGGGAGCGGGCCGCCGAGCTGGAGGCTGCGCTGCTTCCCGCCTACGCGACGGCGCCGGCTTCGTGAGTACGGTCGTCAACCCTTCCGAGGCGCCCGCCAAACTGGGTTTCGGGGCCCGCTTCACCGCCAGCATGGTGCTGTCGCGGTGGACCGCCGATGACGGCTGGTCGGCGCTCGAAGTGGTCCCGCATCGGGCGCTGGAACTGTCCCCCGCGGCCATGGCCCTGCACTACGGACAGGCGATCTTCGAGGGGTTGAAGGCATTCCCCCACGCGGACGGTTCGCTCGCGCTGTTCCGGCCGCTCGCCAACGCCGTGCGCTTCAACCTCAGTGCCGAGCGCCTCGCCATGCCTGCTCTGCCCGTCGAGACGTTCGTCGACGCGTGTGCGCGGCTGGTGCGCGCCGATGCCTCCGAAGTCCCGAGGGGCCCCGGGCAGAGCCTCTACCTCAGGCCCTTCATGATCGCGGTGGAACCGAGCCTGGGCGTACGACCGGCACGGGAGTATCTGTTCGCCGTGATCGCCTCACCGGTCGACCACTTCTTCGCGGACGGCTTCGAGGCCATCGACGTCTGGTGCCCGACCGACCGGATCCGCGCGGCCCCCGGGGGCACGGGGGCAGCCAAGTGCGCGGGCAACTATGCCGCCAGCCTGGCCACCAAATCCCTTGCCCTTGAGCAGGGTTGTCACGAGGTCTTGTGGCTCGATGCCCGGGAACACCGCTTCGTGGAGGAACTCGGCGCCATGAACTTCTTCGGCGTCACCCGCGAGCCGTCGGGTGCGCCGCTCCTGGTGACCCCGCCCCTGTCGGGAACCATCCTGGCGGGCAACACCCGGGACGCCCTCATCGAGATCGCCGCCGACCTGGGCGTGCGGACCGAGCAACGACCCATCGACATCGCCGAGTTGACCACGGGCGATGGCCGTTTCGAAGAGGCCTTCGCCTGCGGCACCGCGGCCTCCGTGGTGCCCATCGGCAGCGTGACCACTGCGGACGGTCGGCACGTCATAAGCGACGGCCGTCCGGGCGGTCTGACCACCCGGCTCCGCGATGAGCTGGCTGCCATCCAGTACGGGGACCGGCCCGACCCTCGGCACTGGACGTCTACCGTCTGATCCCGGCCGTTCGGCCGCCCTGCATGGAGAGCAACTCTCCATTTCCCATGGGAATTTGATCCAGTCGCGCCCCGGACGGGACCGCGCGCCCAGGGCGAGCCAGCCCGGACGGGCCCTTTTTTGCCCTCGCAACCCCTATGTGCACCTCGCACCTTCCACCATTCATACCTAGGGAGAATCACCTTGGCCACGCCCACGTACACGCACGGTGGATGGCGACCCTCCGCGGACCGCTTCCTGGAGATCATCGACCAGCCGCTGTACCGCACGCTGGTGGACCTGCAGGACCTCGTGACCCTCGAGACAGCCGTCTTCTGGAGAGAGCGGGGTGTCAAGTCCGTCCACCTGCCGATCACCACGAACAGCATCTCCAGCCCGATGGGCCTGGGAAGCGACTCGCTCCCGGTCGAGATCGATCTGTTCGGCCAGCGTACGTTCCTCGCCGACTCGATGCAGTTCATGCTGGAGTACGGCTGCCGGCTCAGCCCTCAGGGCAGCTGGTACCTGATGCCGAGCTTCCGCGGCGAGAACTGCGACGAGACGCACCTCAACCAGTTCTTCCACAGCGAGGCCGAACTTCCGGGCGGTCTCGACGCGTGCATCGACGCCGTCAACGCGTACATGCGCCGACTGGCACAGGCGGTCCTGGACCGCCATGCCGACGACGTGCGGGCCATCGCGGGCACCACCGAGCACCTGGAGCGCATGGCCGGGCTGGAGTCCTTCCCCCGCATGACCTTCGACGAGGCCGTCGCCCACCTGGGCGATGACCCGAACGCGGTCGAGCACCAGGACGGCTGGCGCACCCTCACCCGGCACGGCGAGCGCCGGCTGATGGACGAGGTGAGCCCGATCCTCTGGGTCACTCACTACGACCACTTGTCGGTGCCCTTCTACCAGGCGTACGGCGATGAGGAGGGGCGCACGGCCCTCAACGGCGACCTGCTCTTCGGCATCGGCGAAACCGTCGGCTGCGGCGAGCGCCACGTCGACGGCGAGCAGGCGCGCAAGGCCCTGGCCCACCACGAGGTCCCCGAGGAGGACTACGGCTGGTACGTACGCATGAAGGACGCGTACCCGCAGCACACCTCGGGGTTCGGCCTGGGCATCGAGCGTTGGCTGATGTGGGTGCTGAACCAGAAGGACATCCGCGAGCTCCAGCTCGCGCCGCGCCTGAACGGTGTCACCGTCACGCCGTGACCCGCACGGCCCGCTCAGCGGCCCTCCGTCACGGATCCGGACTCCTGGATCCGTGACCGGAGGGCCGCTGAGCGGCTCCGCCGTTCCGACCCAGCGCACGGTCGTCCCGTAGCCCCGCAGGAGAAGAGAGATGCCCCGGTCCACCGACGAGATCACCGTCACCAGGACGTCCGCACCGCACCGCTCGCTGCGCGAGACGACCCACGCGTACTTGGCCGTCCGTCCCGCGCTGATCAGCGCGCACGAGCACACCGGCGTCGAACTCGTCTACCACCGCGACGACGCCCAGCACACCTACCGCCAGTCCGTGCCCGATCTGATGGCGCTGCTCGGTGTGCTCGGCAGGGGGCTTCTTCCAGAACCGCCCGGCGCCGTGGGCGCGTTGGTCCTCCCGATGCCCTACTACCGCCGGTTCAAGCCCGAGGGCACCCCGGTCGACCCGTCGACGTGCGGCCGGATCATCCGCGACCGCAACCGGGAACTGCTCGACGCCTGCGCACGGTTCCGTGACGACAATCCGCCCTCGGCCGGACTGCCCATGCCCGCCCTGATGGCCGATCCCTTCCGCGACGCGACGGACTTCGCATCCGACTACGCCGATCGCCTCGAAGAGGTGTTCGCCCTCAAGTGGCACCCACCGGCGACCGAAAGACCCGTCTCCGCCTACGTGGAGCGCGGTTATCTCGATCTCGCCGCGGACTTGGGCGTGCCGACCGTGATGCACTGCTCCCCCGAGGGCCAACTCGGCGACCTCGCCGAGATCTCCGCGGACGCGATCCCCGCCGCGGTCGCGGCGGGTGCCCGGATCAGCGTGGCCCACCTCGGCTTCAACAACCCCGCACTGCCCCGGATCCTGAACACCCCCGGGGTGTACACCGACCTCGGGCCGTGGGAGGCGGTGTGCGAGGGGACCGTCGGAGACCCCGGTCCCCTCGACTCCGACGCCCGGCTCGCCCGACTCATCACCGCATGCGGGACGAGGCTGATGGTCTCCCTTGACTCCCCTTGGCACCTCCAGCACCGGGACGACGGGCGCGTCCTCGGCGCGGACACCGTCCCGGCCCTGCGCCGAATACTCGGTTCGCTCGAACTCAGCGGCACCGATCGGCACGCCCTGCTGGCCGGCAACGTCCTGCCCTACCTGTTCGGGACGTCATGAACGGCCGGAACACGCCCGCGAGTACCGACCCGACGGAGAAGGAGGAGCCGTGTCCCTGCTGAAGGACCTGCGCACACTGCCCCGCACCGCCCGGACCCTGCTGCTGCTCGGCGCCCTCAACAACATCGGCTCGGGCCTGGTTCTGCCGTTCCTCGCCGTCTACGTCCACCAGGTCAACGACCTCGGTCTCGACACGGCCATGCACGCCGTGTCGCTGACGGCGATCGCCGCCATCATCGGTGGCCTCAACGCCGGGCGCCTCGCCGACCGCATCGGCGCCCGCCGTACGGCGGCGGCGCACATGGTGCTCAGCGCGGTGGGCGTGACCGGATACGCCCTGGCCGGCGAAACCTGGCACTTCCTGTTGTCCGCCGTGATCTGGGGCCTCGGCCTGGGCAGTTCTTCGGTCTGGAACACCCTGCTTGCCACATCGGTGCCCGCTGCGTCCCACCCGGTGGTCTTCGGCTCCAGCTTCACCCTGACGAACGCCGCACTGGGCGTCGGCGGACTCCTCGGCGGTGCGTTCGCGAGCGTTGCGCACCCGATGTCGTTCCGACTGCTGTACGGCGCCAACGCCCTCAGCTACCTCGGGATCGCCCTGGCCGTGTTCGCCCTGCGCAGCCTCGGGACCGACACGCCGACCGAGGCCGACGCACGGCAGGACTCCGTCCGGTCGCACACCTACCTCCAGGTCTTCACCAGCGGCCCGTTCCTCCTGGTCCTCGGCCTCGGACTGGCGCTGTACTTCTCCTCGTACGGACAGCTGGAGGCGGGCTTCCCGGCCTTCCTACTGACGAGCACCGATGTGGGGACATCCGGGATCGCCGTGCTGTTCGCCGTGAATACCGGCGCGGTCATCTGCTCCCAACTGGTCCTGCACGAACTGATCAAGCGGTGGAAGCACACCCGGACCGTCGCTCTGGCTGCCGCCGCCTGGTCGGCGAGCTGGCTCCTCGTGCTCGCCGCGACGGCCTCGGACGCGGACTTCCAACTGGCGGTGCTCGTCGGCGGCATGGCGCTCTTCGCCTGTGCCGAGACGCTGTACGCCTCGGGAATGCCCTCCCTGGTGAATTCTCTGGCCACACCCGCACTGCGCGGGCGCTTCAACGCCGCCTATGGCACGGCCACCTCGGCGGGCTTCGTGACCGGACCGCTGGCGGCAGGCGCCCTGGTGTCCGGCGGCGCGGGAACCTTCCTCGTCACCGGTCTGTCCGTGCTCTGCGCGGTGGCGGCGCTGGTTCTCCTGGCCACCACGGGCCTTCTCGTACGCGCAGCATCGGCGGCCTCCGCCGTCACAGCAGGCGAGGAAGCCACCCCGGACCCGGCGGACGGTCACCAGGAGGCTGTCCGTGGCTGACCTCCGCATCCCACCTCCGACACCGTTCTCCTTCCCGGAGATGACCCGCATGACCGCCGACATCGTTCGGGAGTCCCCCCAGATCCACGCCGTCGTCCCCACCCATCGGGTATCCATCCGGCCATCCCTTCGTGCACCGGACGCAAGCCCGCCCACGGCACGTCGTACGTGCCACGAAGGCCGCCTGCTGCGCGAACTGGCGGTCCTGCTGGGGACGCAACCCGAGGACGCGCCGACCGTGCTGCGCACCCGGCTGGCACTGCTGGCCGAGGCCCAGGCCGAAGTGGAGCGACTACTCAGGGCCGAGTTGGTCTCGGCCTCCCGCGCCCTGGCCGAGAGGGCCCACGTCGTTCCAGGGGGGTTGCTGGTAGCGACCCGGGTCGACAACACGACCGGACGCAAGCTGCGACAACTGGCCTCGGCTGTAGCGGGGCACCTCTCCTCCGGCATGGGCCTCGTCGTCCTGTGCACTCCGCACGAGGGCCGAGCACTGCTGGTCTGCGCGGTCGGCCACCGGCTGCGCGCGCAGGGCGTGGATGCCCGGGAGGTTCTCTGGGATGCCGCAGCCGCGATCGGGGGGATCCCGGCGGGCCGGGGAGCCCGGTCGAGCGCCGCCGGACAGTGGACGGACGAGCTGGGCAGGGCCCTCTCGTTGGCCCGCGCAAGGGCTTCAGTCTTGTTGCGGCGGAGCGTGGGGTGACAACACGAAGGGAGGCGACGCCTTCAGAGCCAACCGCGCTCGGCGGCCCGGAGGCCGGCTTCGAACCGGCTGCGGGCGTTGAGCCGGTCCATGATGTCCGACATCAATCGACGGACGCTGCGGACGGAGAGGGCCAACTGCTTGCTGGCGGCCTCGTCGGTCATGCCTTGAGCGAGAAGACGCAGCAGCTCACGCTCCTGCGGAACGAGCCCATGATCGTCCGGAAGCTCGGCGGTGCCGAGCGGACGGGCGGCTTCCCAGATCTGCGTGAAGAGCGCCAACAGGGCGGCGACGGCACTCCGTTCGCGCAGGACGAGTGCGCCTTTGGCCGAGTCCTCCGGATCTATCGGAAGAACGGCAATTTTGCGGTCCACGAGGATGATACGCATCGGCAGCACAGGATGCGTGCGCACTTCTCCACCGCATTCGTTCAGCCAGGCCGCGTAACGACGAGTGGCGGTGTGGTTGCGGACGCTGTCCAGATAAATCGTGCGGATGCTCACCCCGCGCTCGACTATCCTCGCGTCGAGTGCTTGGCTCGCGGCCATACTCTCCGCGGTGAGGGAGGCTTTCGGAATGAGAGCGAGCACTTCCGTCTCAATTTGCTTCGATATCTCTTCCAGGTACACACGTACGGAATCCATACCTCGCAGGTATTCGATGCTGCCGCCCTCGCCGGATCCGCTGCGTTCCTGTTCGAACTCCGCGATGATGTCGGACATCGCCACGCGGCATTCGGCGAGTTTCTGCTGGCGTCCAAATATTTCCCTTTGCCGAGCAGATATCAGCTCCGCGAGCGCCACGCTCGGCTTCACCACGACGATGGCACCCGGCTCCTCCCCGGAGGGCCTGATCAGCGAGAAGGACGCCAGCTCGTCGAGCCCCGCCTGAACGGCGGACTTGCTCAGCCCGGTCTCCTCGACCAATGCGTCGATACTCCACCGGGGGCCCCGAATCATCGCCCGATACACCGCTTCGGTTCGTTTGCCCAGCCCCAGACCGGCGAGCGAGGCCCGTGCGGGCACCTCAAGCGCCAAAGATTCCGTCATTCCATCCATCCTTGCCCGGCAGAAGACACAACGATACCTAGTCGCTGTGACGGTCATCCGATTCCAAACCAGCTGCTCCCGGTCGACCCGGACCAAGAGGGCGAGGTAGCTGCCGAGCTGCGCCGTGCCGTCCTCAATGACGACATTACCCCTCACGGCAGCGCAGGCGCGCGTCCTGCCTTCCTGGCCTGATGTTCCGGTGTTGATCATGAGCTGAATTCGACGCGGGACCGTGCGGTCTTCGGCCGCCCCCTCACCGGCCTCGGCAGAACGAGAGGAAAGAGGAGTCGCACCGTTGGCTTTGCAGACTTTTGACACGCAAGACGAGGAATTCTGAGGGGGATATTACAACATGGCTCGCACCACTACGGTTTTGTTGGTCGGCGGCTCGGGGCACTGGGCCGGCAGGGAGAACCACGCCCCTGCGCTGCTCGAAATGCGGCAGTCCGGATGGCCGGTCCGCACCGCTGTCATCTGCGACCCGCGGAATCCGGAGAAGCGCGCCCAGGGCGAGGACATGGCACCGCTGCGCGAACTGCTGTGGAGGGACTCACCGAAGTGGCTCAACCCCGACGGACTCAGCCGTACGGAACTGGAAGCCGTGCTGGACCGTGCCCACTCCACTCATCGATTCTCCCTGGCGATCATTGCCTGCAACCCCGTCCACCACCGCGACTACATCCTCTGGGCGGTCTCCCGGGGCATCAGCGTGCTGTGAGACAAGCCCCTGCTGGTCGCTGAGGGCGCCGCATACGAGCCGGCGGCTGCCGAACGCATCATCGGCGGCTACGCGGAACTCGACCGCGCGCTCACCCGGGCCCGCGCCGCGGGGCCGTGCCACCTTGCCATGCCGCTGCGCCGACGGCGCCAACGACGTCTACCGGTCGATCGCCTCCGACATCTCCGAGATTCAGCGCGTGCACGGGCAGGGCATCACCTCCATGTAACTGATCAAGAACGGAGGGCTCTTCCGGCATCCCGAGGAGTACCTGTTCGGCGACGCGCACGGGTACACCAGCGGTGTCGGAGCTCTCTCCTTCTCCAGCTACCACCGCATCGATCTGCTGGCCTGGTACCTGGAGTTGGCTCCGGGAGAGGAGACCGCTCTACGGGTGACCAACCCGTACGTGCGCAGAGTCGGCGAGTTCCTGCGCACCCGTCAGGCCACCGCGCTCGCCGAGCTGGTCGACGGCCGCGGAGGGGTGCGGATCCCCGAACTGCCGCCGGAGGTACTGGCAGCCGAATCCGACTTCGTCTTCCACGTCGAACTCCTGGGGCAGGACGGCCAGAAGGCCGGACTCGTGACATACACCTGCCACTCGAACACCTACTCCCATCGCTCCGTCAGTCTCCAAGAGTTCGACCGCACCAACCGGCAGCCGTTCCGGGAAAAGGGCAGGATGTCCCAGTTCACGTTGGACATCAATCAGGGCAGCATCCAGCACATAGGCGTCTTCAAGAACGACGTCGTCGGCGAGGACTACCGGATCCGGGTGCAACGGCGCCGGAACCCGGTCGTGGCCGACGAACCCTACGTCGAGGAGGTGTTTCACAACGCCCACGCGGGAAGCTCTGTGACCCCGCAGGACGTCTTGCGCGCGATGGTGGGCCTGGCGAGCGGTGAGGCCGCTCCCACGCAGGTCGCCGACCGAATCTCCTTCTTCGAGGACCAGCGGCTGAGCCACCACCTGTTCGGCACGTTCTACGAGCTCATCGCCGCGAACGCCGGCGGGGTCGGTTCCGCGGAGCGCTTCGTCGAGTTGGCCGGGTGACCAGGACTCCTGTCGGTCGGCGAGGACCCCTGGCAGCGTTGTTGTCGGTGATGTTCCTCGCCGCCATGGACAGCGCGGTAACGGCCACGGCCGGCCCGCAGATCGTGGCCGACCTGGGCGATGGATCGGCCTTCAGCTGGCTCCTCACCGCGTACGTCCTCGCCGCGACCGTTTCCGGGCCCCTGTAGGGGAGGCTGGCCGACACCCACGGACGGCGGCCCGTACTCATCGGCGGAACCCTCCTGTTCCTGTCGGGTTCCGCGTTGTGCGCGGCCGGCTGGAGCATGCCGAGCCTCGTCGCCTTCCGCTCTGTTCAGGGCCTGGGAGCCGGCGCGATCCAGGTGACCGTGCAGACGGTCGCGGGCGATCTGTACCAGCCGCACGAGCGCGGCCGCATTCAGGCGGCGCTGGCCTCGGTCTGGAGCGTCGCGGCCCTGGCGGGTTCGGCCGTGGGCGGTGCGCTCGCCCAGTACGGCCACTGGCGGGGGATCTTCTTGCTCAACCTCCCCCTCGGCCTGGCCGCGATATGGCTGCTGGTCCGCCGCTTCCCCGTGGAGGACGTCCGGAGCGGCACGAGTGGCCCGGTGGACTGGCGCGGTGCCCTGGGCATCGCGGTAGCCACGGACTGCGCGGCCGTCTGCGAGGAACGCGTTGCCACGGGCCTTCGGTATGCGTACTTCGCAGGAACCGGTTTCGCGGCTGCCATGGTGCTTCTGCTGTTGATGACGCCGCGCATGTCGGTCAGGACTCCCATGGAAAGCCAGACGGCGGGACAGTCGCTCGGCTCGACCGTCGCACGGGGTATCTGAACTGGGCTTGATCCGCTTTGCCGGACATTCGAGATCAGGGACTCGCCCCCGGCGAGGATGTCCGTCATGGAGAGGATGGGGGAAGAAGAAGCCTCGCCCTCGCTGTTCGTTCACGCCGGAGTTCAAGGCCGAGATAGTTGAGCTGTGTCGACGTGGAGACCGATCGGTCGGTCAGATCGCCAAGGACTTCGATATGACCGAGACCGCGGTGCAGGATTGGGACCACCGACCGCCGCGCGGCCCGCGCCCGACGTCAAGCCCGCGCCCGACAAAAGCAAAAGCCCCAGGTCACGGCGAGTGAGTCCTGAGGCTTCTACAGAGCCGCCTTCGGGATTCGAACCCGAGACCTACGCATTACGAGTGCGTTGCTCTGGCCAACTGAGCTAAGGCGGCACGCCCCGTCGCACCATGGTGCGATCAGCGGCGTCGCCAAGTCTACACAGTTTCGGAGAGTGCTCCGTACCGCCCTCCCCCGGAGCCGTATCCGCTGGTCAGGGGGGAGGTTCGGCGGATCGGGGAGTCAGGAGCACCTCTTGTCGGCAGCGGGCGGGGTGCCGTTCAGGAGGTATGTGTTGATCGCCGTGTCGATGCAGTCGCTGCCGCGGCCGTACGCCGTGTGGCCATCACCCTCGTAGGTGAGGAGCCTTCCGGAGGAGAGCTGGCCGGCCAGGGACTGGGCCCACTTGTACGGGGTGGCCGGGTCGCGGGTGGTGCCGACCACGACGATCGGGGAAGCGCCCTTCGCCTTGATGCGGTGCGGGGTGCCGGTGGCGCCGACGGGCCAGTCGGCGCAGTTCATGGAGGCCCAGGCGAGAGGCTTGCCGAAGACCGGGGACGCCTTCTCGAAGCTGGGGAGGGCCTGCATGACGGCGCTCGGGCCGGTGAAGGCCGGGGGCGAGTCGAGGCAGTTCACGGCTGCGTTGGCGGCCATCAGGTTCGCATACGTGCCGTTCGGCTGACGCTCGTAGTAGCTGTCGGCGAGGGCGAGCAGGCCGGAGCCGTCGCCCGCCTGGGCGCCCGCGATGGCTTCACGCAGCTGGGGCCAGGTCGATTCGTCGTACATGGCGGCGACGACGCCCATGGTGGCGAGGGACTCGCCGAGCTTGCGGGCCTCGCCGGTGGGGATGGGCTTGGCGTCGAGGTCGGCGAAGAGCCGCTTGAGCTGGGTGGCGGCATCGGCGGTGGAGGTGGTGCCGAGCGGGCAGTCCGACTTCTTCACGCAGTCAGCGGCGAAGGACTGGAATGCGGTCTCGAAGCCCGCGGTCTGGTCGCGGTTCATCTCGATCGACGAGAGCGACGGGTCCATCGCACCGTCGAGGACGAGGCGGCCGGTCCGGGCAGGGAAGAGCTCGGCGTACGTCGCACCCAGGAAGGTGCCGTACGACGCCCCGACGTACGTCAGCCTCTCGTCACCGAGCAGGGACCGCAGGATGTCCATGTCGCGGGCCGCCTCGACGGTGGACACGTGCGGGAGGATCTTGCCGGAGCGCTGCTCGCAACCGTCCGCGAACTTCTCGAAGGAGTCGCTCAGCTGCGTGACCTCTGCGGCGTCGTCGGGGGTCTGATCGACCTGGGTGTACGCGTCCATCTGCGGTCCGGTGAGACATTCAACGGGTTCACTGCGGGCGACGCCGCGCGGGTCGACGGCGACCATGTCGTAGCGGGCACGGACCGGTGCGGGGTAGCCCGCGGCCGCGTAGCTCTGGAGGTAGCCGATGGCCGAGCCGCCGGGGCCTCCCGGGTTCACCAGGAGGGAGCCGATCCGCTTGCCCGGGCCGGTGGCCTTCTTGCGGGAAACGGCCAGCTTGATGTCTCCGGCACCCGGCTTCGCGTAGTCGAGCGGCGCCTTCATGGTGGCGCACTGGAATCCGGAGACGCCGCAGTCCCGCCAGGTCAGATGCTGTGTGTAGTACGGCAGAAGCTCCGTGGGCGCGGCAGGCGCGGGACTCGACGCACTCGTCGTCGAACTGCCGCTGCTGCAGCCGGAGATGAGTAGGCCGGCACTGCCGAGCAGGGTGCCGAAGGTACGGAGCAGGCGCCTGGTGTCCATCCCCGGAGCGTAGTCGCCATGCGACGACTCGTCCGATTCGTTACCCAATCGGATGAATCAGCGATCCGCGCCGGAGCTTCGTGTCGGAAGTCCGTGTCAGCCTGCGCGTAGTGCCATCGTCATCGCCTCCACCGCGAGCAGCGGCGCCACATTGCGGTCCAGCGCCCGGCGGCAGGCAATCACTGCCTCTATCCGGCGCAGGGTGCGCTCGGGTGTGGAGGACCGCGCGATCCGGTCGAGTGCGTCCCACACATCGACATTGGAGAGCGCGATCTGCGAACCCAGCTGGAGTGCCAGTACGTCGCGGTAGAAGCCGGTCAGATCGGTGAGCGCCAGATCCAGGCTGTCGCGCTGGGTGCGGGTCTTGCGGCGCTTCTGCTTGTCCTCCAGATCCTTCATCACCCCCGCCGTGCCGCGCGGCATCCGGCCTCCGGCGGCCGCGCCGAGCGCGGCCTTCATGTCCTCCGTCTCCTTGACGTCGACCTCTTCGGAGACCTGCCTCGCATCGTCGGCAGCGGTGTCGATCAGCTCCTGGGCCGCCTTCAGACAGCCGCCGATGTCCTCGACCCTGAGCGGAAGCTTGAGCACGGCCGCGCGGCGCGCACGGGCCTTCTCGTCGGTGGCGAGGCGGCGGGCCCGGCCGATGTGCCCCTGCGTGGCGCGCGCGGCGGACGCGGCCCGCTCCGGATCGATGCCGTCGCGCCGGATCAGCACATCGGCGACGGCATCGACCGACGGGGTGCGCAGCGTGAGATGACGGCAGCGGGACCGGATGGTGGGCAGCACATCTTCGAGGGAGGGGGCGCAGAGCAGCCACACCGTGCGCGGCGCGGGCTCCTCGACCGCCTTCAGCAGCACATTCCCCGCGCCCTCCGTGAGCCGGTCGGCGTCCTCCAGGATGATCACCTGCCAGCGGCCCACGGCCGGGGAGAGCTGGGCGCGGCGGACCAGTTCGCGGGTCTCCTTCACACCGATGGAGAGCAGGTCCGTCCGAACCACATCGACGTCGGCATGCGTACCGACGAGGCTCGTGTGACAGCCGTCGCAGAAGCCGCACCCCGGTGCGCCGCCCAGGGCGCGGTCCGGGCTGGTGCACTGGAGGGCGGCGGCGAAGGCGCGGGCGGCGGTGGACCGCCCGGAGCCCGGCGGTCCGGTGAACAGCCAGGCGTGAGTCATCCTCGACCCCGGCGGCACCCGCTCCCCCACAGAGACTGCGGTGACCAGCGCATCGGCGTCCTGAGCGGCGGCCCCGAGCTGCTCCTGCACTCGGTCCTGGCCGACCAGGTCGTCCCATACGGACATGGTCACCACCCTTCCGGTGGTCGTGTACGGCTCCGGCTTCCCATTGTGGGGGAAGGGTCTGACAATCCCGGCGATCCGGTCCGTCCTCGGTCCTGGGACCGCCGGCCGGGATCCGGACCCCCGGCCGGAGATCCGGCCGGGGTCCGTCAGACGGCTCCGCTCAGCGGCGCGGGCGGCGACCGCGTCCGGAGGTGCCGGGGTCCTCGTCGTCACTGTCGTGATCGCCGAGCAGCTCGTCCGCCAGCGTCGGCAGATCGTCCAGCGGGGTCTCCTCGGCCCAGTCCGGACGAGGACGCCGACCGCGCTGCCGCCGCTCCTCGGCGGCGTGCGGATCGCTGACCTGCGGCAGCTCCCGGGTGCGCTCGTTCTCCCTCTCCGCCGCGGCGCCGACCGGGCGCTCGTCACGGAAGATGCCGCGCGGGACCCGGTCCGCCGGGTGCTCGTCACGAGCCTCCCGTACGTCCCGGACCGGCGGAAGCACCGTCGTCTCGTCAGCGGCACCCGCAGCGTCCCGTACCGGAGGACGCTCCGACCGCTCCGACCCCTCGGAACGGTCTGTCGCGTCGGAGACCTTCGGGAGCATCGCCGTCTCGTCCTCGGGCGACGGTGTGGCAACCGGCGACGGCACCGCCTGGGTCACCTCGTTCGGGCCGACCACCGGCGTCGGCACCGTGAGCTCGTTGTCCGGGACGGACGCGGAACCCGCTCGGGCAGCCTGCGCCGCAGCAGCCGAAGCCGCCTCGGCCTCCGCCTGCCGCCGGGCCGCCTCGGCCCGCAGCAGAGCCTCCTCGGCCTTGCGCTGCTTCTCCAGCCGCCGCGCCTCGGCCTCCTTGCGAAGCCTGGCCTCCTCCTCGGCCTGCCGGCGCAGCCGGGCCTGCTCGGCCTCGCGGGCCTGCTCCTCGGCCTCCCGCCTGACCCGCTCCTCCTCGGCGATCCTGCGGGCCTCCTCGGCCTGCCGACGGGCTTCCTCCGCCTGCCGTTCGGCCTCGCGCTGCCGCGCCTCCTCCAGCTCGCGGCGCTGACGCTCCTCCTCCTCGGCACGGAGCTTGGCGAGCTGTTCCTGGCGCTCGCGCTCCAGTCGCTCCTCCTCCGCCTTGCGGGCGGCCACTTCCTCGGCCTTGCGCCGGGCCTCGTCCTCGGCCGCCTTGCGCGCCTCCGCCTGGGCCTTGATCTCGGCCTCGGAGAGCGGCAGGAGCTGGTCGAGCCGGTGGCGTACGACGGTGGTGATCGATTCCGGTTCCTGGCCTGCGTCCACCACCAGATAGCGGGTCGGGTCGGCTGCGGCCAGGGTCAGGAAGCCGGACCGTACCCGGGCGTGGAACTCGGGCGGCTCGGACTCCAGCCGGTCGGGCGCCTCGGTGAACCGTTCCCGCGCGGTCTCCGGGTCGACGTCGAGCAGCACCGTCAGATGCGGTACGAGGCCGCTCGTCGCCCATCGCGAGATCCGGGCGATCTCGGTCGGGGACAGGTCGCGGCCGGCGCCCTGGTAGGCGACGGACGAGTCGATGTAACGGTCGGAGATGACGATCGCGCCGCGCTCCAGCGCCGGACGGACCAGCGAGTCGACGTGCTCGGCACGGTCGGCGGCGTACAGCAGGGCCTCGGCCCGGTTCGAAAGACCGGCCGACGACACGTCGAGCAGGATGGAACGCAGCCGCTTGCCGACCGGGGTAGCCCCCGGCTCACGGGTGACGACGACCTCGTGGCCCTTGGCGCGGATCCACTCGGCGAGCGCCTCGACCTGGGTGGACTTGCCGGCCCCGTCGCCGCCCTCCAGGACCAGGAAGAAGCCCGTCGCTGCGGGCGCCACGGCCGGTTCGCCGCCGCGCAGGGCCTCGCGCAGATCGCGGCGCAGCGGCACCCCGGACCGGTCGTCCGTCCTGGCGAGGACGATCGCGGCGACCGGCAGCAGCAGGGCGCCGATGAGCATCAGGGCGAAGGCGGCGCCGCCGTGCGCGAAGACGAAGTCACCGGCGGTCAGTCGGTGCGTGCCGATGGCAGCGGCCAGCAGCGGGCCCCCGACCGCGCCGAGCGCGATCAGGACCCGGACGACGGCCTGGAGGTGCTCGGTGGTCCTGGCCCGGCGGACCTCCTCGGTCTCCTGGTCCACGAGCGTGTGCCCGGTGTACGCGGCGACACCCGCCGCGTATCCGGCGAGGACCGCGATGAACACCACGGTCGCCGTGTCCGGCACCAGACCCATCGCGAGGAGCGCGACCCCGGTGACGGCGGTGGCGAGGGCGAGCAGCCGGCGCCGCGACAGGGTGGGCAGCACCTTCTCGGCGGTCCGGATGCCGGTCCCGGTGGCGCCGGTCAGAGCGAGGATCAGCAGGGCGAAGGTGACGGGGCCGCCACCGAGGTCGGCCGCGTGCAGTACGGCGACGGCGGCTGCGGCGGCGACCGCTCCGGCGACCGCGGCGCAGGCGCCGACGATCAGCGGGACGGCGCCGGTACGGCCCCTGTCCGGGCCGTCGGCCGTGGACGGCCGGCGCAGGCCCTCCAGGGGCGAGCGCGGGCGGGGCGTCGGCGAACCGGGCAGTTCGAGGAAGTACAGGGTGGAGATCGAGGCGGAGAACAGTCCGGCCGCGACGTACGAGCCGAGGGCCGCCTGATGGAAGGAGAACCACTCCAGCCCCGAACCCAGCAGATTGCCGATGAGCGTGGCAATCAGCAGGACGGCGGCCGCGGCGGGAACGGCGGCGAAGTCCGTACGCAGGGAGAGCCGGCGCAGGGCGTCGAGGTGGTCCGGCAGCGGGCGTACCGCGGCGCCCTCCGCGGGCGGGGCGGGCAGCAGCGCGGGCGCGGCGCTCTCCTTGGCGATGGTCCACAGCCGTTCGCCGACGCCGGTGACGAAGACGGTGATGAGGATCATCATGAGCGCCTTGTCGGGCATCCAGTCGATCCACAGCGGTGCGACGACGAGCAGTGCGAGCCGCAGCCCGTCCGCTCCGATCATCAGCCACCGCCGGTCCAGCGGTCCGCCGGGCGCGGTGAGCGTCGTCAGCGGCCCCAGGAGTACGGCTCCGAAGAGGAGCGTGGCAAGGATTCGGGCACCGAAGACAGCGGCGACGGCAAAGGCCGCCCCGCGGTATCCGGATCCGAATGAGCCCTCGAGGACCGCCGCTTGCAGCGACAGCAGCACCAGCACGAGAAGGGCGAGTGCATCGCCGATTCCACCGACGAGCTGCGCGCTCCACAACCGCTTCAGCGGGGGAACATGCAACAGGGCTCGTACGGCGCGCTCGCGTGAGTCTGCGGCAAGTGTGTCGGAGGTGGGGCTCACGACCGTTGGCTGCTCGGCTCGCGTCATCCGCCCAGCCTATCCGGAGCGGCGCGGTCACCGGTGGCCCCGTCCGAACATATGGGCGCCGGGCGCGGGGTGGGGCGGGGTTCGGGCGCCTGAGGCAGGCTTGTTCGCCCACTCACCCCTTCCCGAAACCGGGGCCCCGCCCCCGCTCCTCGGACGCCGGACGGACCGAAAACGCAGGGCCCGGCACCTGGAGAGGTGCCGGGCCCTGGCGCTCACACGTGCTCGGCCGTCAGCCGACTGTCATCAGTCCTCGGCGGGGGACGCCGCAGTCGCCTTCCTGGCCACGGCCTTCTTCGCCGTCGTCGCTTTCTTCGCGGTCGTCGTCTTCTTCGCCGCGGTCTTCTTGGCCGCCGTCGAAGTCGTCTTCTTCGCGGCCGTCGTCTTCTTCGCGGCCGTCTTCTTCGCCGGGGCCTTCTTCGCCGTCTTCTTCTTGGCGGGTCCCTTGGCGCGCTTCTCCGCGAGGAGCTCGTAGCCGCGCTCCGGCGTGATGTCCTCGACACTGTCGTCGGTGCGCAGCGTCGCATTTGTCTCGCCGTCGGTGACGTACGCACCGAAGCGCCCGTCCTTGACGACGACCGGAGCACCGCTCACCGGGTCGGTGCCCAACTCCTTCAGCGGCGGCTTGGCGGCGGCCCGTCCGCGCTGCTTCGGCTGGGCGTAGATCGCGAGGGCCTCTTCGAGCGTGATGTCGAAGAGCTGGTCCTCGGAGGTGAGCGAACGCGAGTCTGTGCCCTTCTTCAGGTACGGGCCGTAGCGGCCGTTCTGTGCGGTGATCTCGACCCCTTCGGCGTCCTCGCCGACGACCCGCGGCAGCGACATCAGCCTGAGCGCGTCGGCCAGCGTCACCGTGTCCAGCGACATCGACTTGAAGAGCGACGCGGTCCGCGGCTTCACCGCGTTCTTGCCGGTCTTCGGCGTGCCCTCGGGCAGCACCTCGGTGACGTACGGACCGTACCGGCCGTCCTTCGCGATGATCTGGTTCCCGGTCACCGGGTCCGCGCCGAGCTCGTAGTCGCCGCTCGGCTTGGCCAGCAGCTCCTCCGCGTACTCGACGGACAGCTCGTCGGGTGCCAGTTCCTCCGGCACATCCGCGCGCTGGTGGCCCTCGGCGTCCTTCTCACCGCGCTCGATGTACGGGCCGTACCGCCCGACGCGGAGCGTGATGTCGTTGCCGACGGGGAAGGAGGAGATCTCCCGGGCGTCGATCGCGCCGAGGTCGGTGACGAGCTCCTTCAGGCCGCCGAGGTGGTCGCCGTCGCCGTTGCCCGCTGCGGAGGCCGCGCCGCTGACCGCGTCGTCGCCCTTACCGAAGTAGAAGCGCCTCAGCCACGGCACGGACTGGGCCTCGCCCCGCGCGATGCGGTCGAGGTCGTCCTCCATCCGCGCGGTGAAGTCGTAGTCGACGAGCCGGCCGAAGTGCTTCTCCAGCAGGTTGACCACGGCGAAGGAGAGGAACGACGGGACGAGCGCCGTGCCCTTCTTGAAGACATAGCCGCGGTCGAGGATGGTGCCGATGATCGAGGCGTACGTCGACGGGCGGCCGATCTCGCGCTCTTCCAGCTCCTTGACCAGCGAGGCCTCGGTGTAACGGGCCGGCGGCTTGGTGGCGTGGCCGTCGACCGAGATCTCCTCGGCGGACAGCGCGTCGCCCTCGGCGACCTGCGGCAGCCGCCGCTCACGGTCGTCGAGCTCGGCGTTCGGGTCGTCGGCGCCTTCGACGTACGCCTTCATGAAGCCGTGGAAGGTGATCGTCTTGCCGGACGCGGAGAACTCGGCGTCCCGGCCGTCGCTCGCCCGGCCACCGATCTTCACGGTGACGGAGTTGCCGACCGCGTCCTTCATCTGGGAGGCGACGGTCCGCTTCCAGATCAGCTCGTAGAGGCGGAACTGGTCGCCGGTCAGGCCGGTCTCGGCGGGCGTGCGGAAGCGGTCGCCGGAGGGGCGGATCGCCTCGTGCGCCTCCTGCGCGTTCTTGACCTTCCCGGCGTACGTGCGCGGCTTGTCCGGCAGGTAGTCGGCGCCGTACAACTGCGTGACCTGCGCCCTCGCCGCGGAAATCGCGGTGTCGGAGAGGGTCGTGGAGTCGGTACGCATGTAGGTGATGAAGCCGTTCTCGTACAGCTTCTGCGCGACCTGCATGGTGGCCTTGGCCCCGAAGCCCAGCTTGCGGCTCGCCTCCTGCTGGAGGGTCGTCGTACGGAACGGGGCGTACGGGGAGCGGCGGTACGGCTTCGACTCGACGGACCGTACGGCGAACGTGGAGTCGGCGAGCGCGGCGGCCAGGGCCCGGGCGTTCGTCTCGTCCAGGTGCAGCACCTGGCCGGAGCCGGACTTCAGCTGCCCGTCCGGACCGAAGTCGCGGCCCTGGGCGATCCGGCGGCCGTCGACCGCGCTCAGGCGGGCCGTCAGCGTCGACGGGTCGGAGGCGTCACCGGTTCGGCCGGTGGCGAACGTACCGGTCAGGTCCCAGTACTCGGCGGAGCGGAAGGCGATGCGCTCGCGCTCCCGCTCGACGACGAGGCGGGTGGCGACGGACTGGACGCGGCCGGCCGACAGCCGCGGCATGACCTTCTTCCACAGGACCGGCGAGACCTCGTAGCCGTAGAGACGGTCGAGGATACGGCGGGTCTCCTGGGCGTCGACCATGCGCTGATTGAGCTCGCGCGGGTTGGCCACCGCCTCCCGGATCGCGTCCTTGGTGATCTCGTGGAAGACCATCCGGTGGACCGGGACCTTCGGCTTGAGCACTTCCTGCAGGTGCCACGCGATGGCTTCGCCCTCGCGGTCCTCATCGGTCGCGAGGAAGAGTTCGTCGGACTCGGCCAGCAGCTGCTTGAGCTTCCTGACCTGCGCCTTCTTGTCCGCGTTGACGACGTAGATGGGCTGGAAGTCATGCTCGACGTCGACGCCGAGCCGACGGACCTCGCCGGTGTACTCGTCCGGCACCTCTGCGGCGCCGTTCGGCAGGTCACGGATGTGCCCGACGCTCGCCTCGACGACGTATCCGGGGCCGAGGTAGCCCTTGATCGTCTTCGCCTTGGCAGGCGACTCGACGATGACGAGTCGGCGGCCGCCCTGTGCGGTCTCGCTGGTCGGGGACAACTTCGCTCTTCTCTCCGGTCGACACTCAGTGGGCATCCGGGCAGCGCGATGGCGCTGCCGACGGTGCTGTCGCTGCGGAGTGTGACGGTACAACCCGCCCCCGTGTCAAACGGCAAAAGCCCGCAACGGCCACTCGAACGGTAACCCGACTTCCGCCATTCCTGCCGCCCGGAGTGCCCGTTACGCGGCGCGCACGGTCGCTGCCTGCGGGTTTCGGGGCCCGGTGGCCGCGCTGTGATCACCGGAGGAGAGAGGCGGTGCCGCCGGGCGTGTTCGCGGGTCCGGACCCGGTGGCCGCACGGTCGAGGAGGCAGTGGGAACCCGGTGGCGCCGGGCAGGGGAATGGATCAGATGTGAGTGAAGCACCACACGCCGAGGGCGAGGAAAAGTACGCCGAACAAAGTGGCGAGTGCGGTGGAGACGACGGGGCTCACCCCGTGCGCAACCGGCGCGCGATGGACGACGCGCGCCCCCGTCCAGACCAGAAGCGCGGCCCCGAACAGCGCAAACGCCGTCCCGGCGAAGATCGCAGGTCCGCTCTCCATGTCCGTACGCCTCTCTGTCTGCGCCCGGCGCCGAGCCGGTGCCCGCGTCGAGTCGCCTCGCCAGGGGAGGCTGCCACGCACGGGCATCGTCGACACGAACCCCGGGTGAACTCCAGCACCGCGGCCCGTGGCGGTGGTCAGCGAGGGCGCGCCGCGGCAACGGCCGGTGCCGCGGCCGCACCCGACAGCCCTGCGTCACGGCCGTGCGTGACAGCCGTGCGTGATGGCCGGATTCACATCACGTCGAGCGTCGCGCGTCGTCTGCTGCCGCGTTCGAAGAGTGCCAGCAGGACGACGGCGAGCACCGCATACCCGGCCCCGTCGCCAGCTCGGCACCGAGCCGCCCCCGGTCGAGCCCGCCGCCCGCGGACAACTGCCGGGCGGCCTCGGCGGCATGGGTCAGCGGGAGTACGTCCCCGAAGGCCCGCATCCATCCCGGGAGGGTCTCGCGCGGCACATTGGCCCCGGTGAGCAGAAGGAGTACGGAACTCGCCACGTTGGACAGCAGGAACACATCGCGGAAACGCAGGCCGAGCGCCCCCAGGGCGAGCCCGAAGGCGGAGCAGCCGGCCGCAGCGGCGACGAGCACCGCTCCGAGACCGGGCAGCGAGCCAACCGGAACCCGCAGTCCCAGCAGAAGGCAGGCGGCAGTGAGCGTGAAGACGCTGATGAGGAAGCCGTTCACTACACAGGGCAGGGCGCGCCCGAACCAGAGCGGAGCCCGGTGCCGAGGGCTCAGCAACACCGCTCCGAGGGTGCCGTAGCGGCGCTCGTTGGCGATGGCCATGGTGCCGCCGTAGACGCAGGCCGTGGAGGCGGCGACAACGGCGTTGCCCAGCAGGTAGAAGTGGTCGTCGGCGTCGGCGACACCCAGCTGTCGCCCGAGGAAGACGAAGAACAGCAGTTGCAGCAGTGGGCCGACCAGCAACGTGCCGATGAACATGGACGGCGTCGTCCAGTTGAACAGTGCCCGGTACGAGAGGGCACCACCGATCACGACGAGTCGCAGCGCGCGGACGATGCGTCGAGCGAGGTGGGGAATCCGGTAGAGCATGCGTCGAAACTCCTGGGCTTCAGGCGAGGGAGAGGGTGGCAGCGGCCCGCGCACGGTGTTCGACCCGCCCCAGGACGAGGACCGCAGCCAGCGCGTAGACCGCGCCGAGGGCGAGGGCGACGGCCATCGGGGTCAGTACCTCACCGACGGCCGCACCACCCGATGTCGCCGCGTGCACGGCCCGCGCACCCCAAGTGGTCGGCAGCGCCCAGGAGACCGGACGCGTCCAGTCCGGGAACACGGTGACGGGCACGAGCAGCCCGGACAGCAGCCACACAGGCGCATCCAGCGGGTTGGCGAGTGCGTTGGCGTTGCGCAACAGGACGAACGTGGCGGCGAGCAGCAGCCCCATCATCCCGAGCGACAGCACGCACACCGGTACGGCCACCAGAGAGAGCAGCGGGTGCGCGAAGTCGAGGGGCACGTCGAAGAGCACGGCGCCCCAGACCACGGTCGCGCCCATGGCGTACGTACCGATGACGGCCGTGGCCAGGGTGATGGGCAGAAGGACCAGGGAGAGCGGAGTGGGCGAGCTGACCAGCGTCTCCAGGGTGCCGAGCCAGCGCTGGTTCTGCACGGCTCCGCCCGACCCGAAGAGCACCGAGGACCAGATGCCCATCAGTCCCGCGCCGACGGCTGCGGTGAGCAGCATGTCGGGGTCGTCGGCGGCACGGAAGAGGTAGACGGCGAGGGTCGCGTACACCAGGGGTACGAGGACGGCGAAGGTGATTTCGAGCGGTGAGCGGCTCATGTACGAGACATGGGTCCGCACTCCGACGACGGTCAGGCGAAGGGCCCGCGACACGGTCATACGGCGGCCTCCTCGAACCGGCCGGACGTCGCGGCGCAGGAGCCGTCGCCCCCGCTGCCGTCCGTACCGGTGTCCGCGCCACCGCCCGTACCGCTCTCCACCTCCTCGGCTTGCTCAGCCTCTTCGACGATGGCGACGTACGCGTCCTCCAGGGTCGGTTCCCGGGTGACGACCCGTCCGATCCGGATCCCGTCGAGCGCCGCCAGGACCTGCCCGTGCAGCTCCGCCCCACGTTCCGTCCGCACCATGACGGCCTGCCGGCTGCCCCGGTCCTCGGCCGCCACCCCGCGCACTCCCGGCAGTTCCCGGATGCGGTCCAGGTGCTCGTCGGCCGCCCCGTACGCCTCGATCTCCAGGATGTCGCGCTCCTGCACCCGGGACTTGAGCCGGTCCGGGGTGCCGAGCGCCCGGATCGTGCCGCCCGCGATCACCGCGATCCGGTCGCACAACTCGTCGGCCTCGGCCATGTAATGGGTGGTGAGCAGGACGGTGGTGCCACCGGTCCGCAGATCGGCGACCGTACGGCGCAGATCGCGCGCCGCCACCGGGTCGACACCGATGGACGGCTCGTCGAGGAAGAGGACATCGGGCTTGTGCAGCAGACCGCGGGCGATGTGCAGACGCTGCCTCATCCCGCGGGAGTAGCCCTCGACACGTTCCCTCTCCCGGCCGGCCAGGCCGACCAGGTCGAGGAGTTCGGCGATCCGGCGCTTCTGCTCGCGTGGCTCGACCCCGTACAGCTCGGCGAAGTAGCGCAGGTTGTCGAGAGCGGAGAGCCGGTCGTACAGGCCCCGGTCGCCGCCGAAGACGTAACCGATCCTGCGGCGTACGGCCACGGGGTCGGACGCCACGTCATGGCCGAGGACACGAGCCGTGCCGGAGGCGGGCAGCAGCAGGGTGTTGAGCATCTTGATGGTCGTGGTCTTGCCCGCGCCGTTGGGGCCGAGCAGTCCGAACAGCTCGCCGCGCGCCACCTCGAAACTGACGCCGCGCACGGCCTCGGTCGTGGTGCGGCGGGGGCGCAGAAAGCCGGTGCGGCTGGTGTAGGTGCGGCGGAGATTCTTCGCCTCGATCGCAAGCATGGCGGGGACGCTAGGCCCGCCCGTACCGCACCCGCCATCAATTCGGGGGCTGCCGAATCGTCGTTCACATCCCGGTCCGGTCAGGACACGGCGTGCAGCACGTCCTCGCCCGACAGCAGCGCGAGCAGCGCCCGGCCGGTGTCGGTGAGCTGGTAGTAGACGCTGCGTCCGACCCGGTGGCGGGTGACGACGTCCGCGTCGGCGAGGACGGACAGATGTTCCGAGACCGTGCTCGGTGCGAGGCCGAGCCGGTCGGCTATCCCTGCCGTGGTGAGCGGTCCGCCGGGCTGGCGCAGGACCGATGCCCGGCCCCGTCCGAGCAGCACACCGAGCCGGTCGGTGGGCTCCGGCCCGGCCGCGGCCCGCTCGCGCAGCGCGCCCGCACCCCGGGCCTGGAAGGAGACGGCGAGGACCTCGGGATCGTCGGTGGAGTAGAGCCGGCAGCCCTCGGCGAAGACGAGCGGCACGAGCAGGAGCCGCCGCTCGCCCGCCCGGTACTCGGCGTCGATGTGCTTCGTCAGTTCAAGGACGGGCGGTGTCCACTTGGCCCGTGCCTCCAGCCCGGCGAAGAGCGCGTCGACCCCTTCGGTCGCGAAGGTCCGGGCGCGGATGAGGACTTCGTCCTCGACCAGGCGGCGCATGGTCGGCCAGTGCTGCTCCAGTGCGCCTTCCCAGTACGCGGCGTACGCATCGGCGAGTGCGGCGCAGGCCGCCTCGGGGTCGTCCAGGTAGGGGCGGACGCGGGGATGGTCCTCCAGCCCCGGATAGTGCTCCTCGACCCCGGCCCGTACAACCTCGGGCGGCGTCGCCCGGATGGTGTCCAGCTCCGTATCGACGGACGAGGCCCCGACCGGAACCGGAAGCAGGAAGTCCGGGAAGTTCGCCGGGCCGTCGACCAGCAACTGCAGTGCCGCGGTCCGGTCGTCCTCGCGCAGCACCTCGCGGGCCCGTACGGCCCACTCCTCGTACGGCCAGGAGGGTGTGCGGTGCGGCCGGGCCAGATGCAGGCTGCAGAAGGCGTCCCACAGCGGGCTGATGGCGATCCGGGTCGCGCCGGGCGTCGCCTCGTCCAGCTCGATCCGGATCACCGCGCCCCCACCGTCCCCTCCGGCCTCATCGAATCCCCCCGCCCGTCGACGTGCACCCGATCAGGCCTGCCCCGCCGGTTCCAGGAACCCCTCCCCCACCAGCAGCCGGATCGCCTGCGGGGTGCGATCGCGCAGCAGCACCGGGTCCTCGTTCATCAACTGGGCGATCGCGTCCAGGATCCGGCCCGCGGGCAGTGTCCCGTCACAGACGCCCGCGAAGCCCGCGCCGACCGCGTCGACCTTCGTCGCGCGACGCATGCCGCGGTTCTGACGCAGCACCACGTGCTCGGGGTCCTCCGCGCCGGGCAGCCCGACCTGCTCCTGCATCACCTCCGGCGCCAGCGTGAAGTGATCGGCGAGGAGAGCCGCGTCGTCGTGGGTCCGCAGGTAGTCCTGGCGCGCGAAGTGGGCCTCCACCGCCTCGCCGAGCGGCTGCTCCACCGGATGCGGCCACTCCTCGATCACGATCGACGGGTTCTCCGCGATCGCTTCCGACTTCCGCAACGTGATCCAGCCGAAGCCGACCCCCTTGGTCTTGCGGGCCTCGAACTCGTCCAGCCAGGCGTCGTACCGCGCGGCGTACTGCGCGGGGTCCGTGCGGTGGTCGCCGCTGTCGCGCAGCCACAGCTCCGCGTACTGCGTGATGTCCTGCATCTCCCGCTGGACGATCCAGGCGTCGCAGCCGCGCGGCACCCAGGAACGCAACCGGTCCTGCCACTCCTCGCCGTCGACGTGCTGCCAGTTGGCAAGGAAGTGCGCGTACCCCCCGTCGTTCAGCCGGTCGCCGGCCTGCTGCACCAGCGTCCGGCACAGGTCGTCGCCGCCCATGCCGCCGTCGCGGTACGTGAGGCGGGCGCCGGGCGAGATGACGAACGGCGGGTTGGAGACGATCAGGTCGTACGTCTCGGTGCCGACCGGCTCGAAGAGGGAACCCTCGCGCAGATCGGCCGGGGTGGCACCGGACAGGGCAAGGGTCAACCGGGTGAAGACGAGGGCTCGGGGGTTGAGGTCCGTGGCCGTGACCCGGGTGGCGTGCTGCGAGGCGTACAGCGCCTGGATGCCGGAGCCCGCACCGACGTCGAGCGCGGAGGCGACCGGCGTACGGACGGTGATCCCGGCGAGTGTGCTGGACGCCCCACCGACACCGAGGACGACCCCCTCCTCGTGCGAACCGATGCCACCGGCACCACCGACCGCGCAGCCCAGATCGGAGACGATGAACCAGTCCTGGCCCTCCGGTCCGCTGTACGGCCGCACATCGACGGTGGCCCGCACCTCGTCGTCCTCGCGGATCACCCAGCCGTCCTCGACGCACTCGGCCAGCGGGAGTGCGGCGCGGGCCCGCTCGTACGGGACGGGACGCTGGAGCAGGAAGAGCCGCACCAGCGTGTCGAGCGGCGAGCCGCCACGGGTGGCACGCAGCGCCGGAACCGTCTCGCTGCGGGCGAGCGCGGCGTAGGCGGGCGCACCGAGCAGGTCGAGGAGCCCGTCGGCGGTGAAGGCGGCGGCAAGCAGGGCTTCGCGGAGCCGGGGCGAACGGTCGGGCGCGGGGAGGCTGGTCGTACTCACCCGCCCATTGTGGCCGCTCCCACTGACAACGGCACCGGCCCGGCAGCCACCTGGGCCGCCGGGCCGGTCGTACGGCCGCCGGTTACGACTTCTTGGTGGGCGAGGCGGATGGCGCAGGAGCGGTGGGCGCGACCGAAGCCTTCGGCTTCTGGCAGCCGGGCTGCTTGGCCATCGCGGTGCCGACCTCGCCGGACTGGAGCTTCCTCAGCGCCTCGTCACCGTTGGTGCTGATCTTGTTCAGCTCGTCGGCGATGCCCTTCAGACCGTCGGCAAACTTCGCCTGGTCCTTCGTGTTGAGCTCGTCGACCTTCTTCTGAAGGTTCGCGTACGCCACCGAGGAGGCGTTGAGCTCCTTCACGGCCTCCTTCTGCGTGGCCTCGCCGCCGTCGACCGGCGGCGCGCCCGCCGACTCCACCGCTGCGCCCAGCGCCTTGTACGCCTGCGAGATCTGCTGGAAGGCGGCCGAGTCGGTCTCCTGGACGTCGGCGGGCTTGCTGTTGTCGGCGGTCTGCTGCTGGATGGCGGCGTTGGCGTTCGCGATCTTCTGCAGCTGGGGCTTGACCTGGTCGCAGACCTTCTTGGCCCAGTCGTTGACCTTGTTGTCGCTGCTGCTGTCGTCGCTGCAGCCCGACAGCGCGAGTACGAGTACCGCACCGCCGGACAGTGCGGCTGCAAGCTTCTGGTTCACCGGATCGGTCCCTTCCAAGGCTCTCGGCCCCGGAACTTACACGCCGGAAGACCTCCATCCGGGTGCCGAGCGTCCAGTGGGTGACCTTTTGCAGCCATTTGCACCAAGGGAAATGAGGGAGATACCACTCGCACGCGAACGGGTGAACAAGTCGAACGGGCGAACGCCGCGACAGATGAAGAGGCGGGCGGCACATCAGATGTGCCGCCCGCCCCTTCATCCTTCCGCCGGCTGCCGCGCCGTTCCCGGCGCCCGCCTCACGAAACAGCCGCCGGATCGGTCGTCTCGGCGGTCCTGCCGCCGTCCTCGTCGTCGTCGCCGCCGGAATCACCTTCCTCGCCCACGGCGATCCCACGCCGCTTGGAGACATAGACCGCGCCGACGATGACCGCGATGGCGAGCACCGCCACCACCGTCCGCACACCCGCGCTCGCGTCCGCCCCGTAGCTGAACTGCACCACTGCGGGGGCGATGAGCAGCGCCACCAGGTTCATCACCTTGAGCAGCGGGTTGATCGCCGGTCCCGCCGTGTCCTTGAACGGGTCGCCGACCGTGTCGCCGATCACCGTCGCGGCGTGGGCATCGCTGCCCTTGCCACCGTGATGACCGTCCTCCACGAGCTTCTTGGCGTTGTCCCAGGCGCCTCCGGAGTTGGCGAGGAAGACCGCCATCAGCGTCCCGGTGCCGATCGCGCCCGCGAGATACGAACCGAGCGCCCCGACGCCGAGGGTGAAGCCGACCGCGATCGGTGCGAGCACCGCGAGCAGTCCGGGCGTGGCGAGCTCGCGCAGCGCGTCCTTGGTGCAGATGTCGACGACGCGTCCGTACTCGGGCTTCTCGCTGTAGTTCATGATCCCGGGGTGCTCGCGGAACTGCCGCCGCACCTCGTAGACCACGGCCCCCGCGGACCGGGACACCGCGTTGATGGCCAGACCGGAGAAGAGGAAGACGACCGCGGCACCGAGGATCAGCCCCACCAGGTTGTTGGGCTGCGAGATGTCGAGGCTCAGCCCCATCTCTCCGGCGCTGGCCCCGACGTCGTCGACCGCCGTGGCGATGGCGTCGCGGTACGAGCCGAACAGCGCCGACGCCGCGAGAACGGCGGTGGCGATGGCGATGCCCTTGGTGATCGCCTTGGTGGTGTTGCCGACGGCGTCCAGGTCGGTGAGGACCTGGGCACCGGCGCCGGTGACATCACCGGACATCTCGGCGATGCCCTGGGCGTTGTCGGAGACCGGACCGAAGGTGTCCATGGCCACGATCACCCCGACGGTGGTGAGCAGCCCGGTCCCGGCGAGGGCCACCGCGAAGAGCGCCAGCATGATCGACGTACCGCCGAGCAGGAACGCCCCGTAGACACCGAGGCCGATCAGCAGCGCGGTGTAGACGGCGGACTCCAGACCGATGGAGATACCGGCGAGCACAACGGTCGCCGGGCCGGTCAGCGAGGACTTGCCGATGTCCCGGACAGGGCGCCGGTTGGTCTCGGTGAAGTAGCCGGTGAGCTGCTGGATCAGCGCGGCCAGCACGATGCCGATGGCAACGGCGACCAGGGCGAAGATCCGCGGGTCGCCGCCGTGCGAGGTGATGGCGCGGTCGGTGACGCCGTTCAGGTCGGCGTACGAGGACGGCAGATAGACGAAGACGCCCACCGCCACCAGGACGAGCGAGATCACCGCGGAGATGAAGAAGCCGCGGTTGATGGCGGTCATCCCGCTGCGGTCGGCGCGCCGCGGGGCTACCGCGAAGATCCCGATCATGGCGGTGATCACGCCGATCGCCGGCACGATGAGCGGGAAGGCCAGTCCGGCGTCGCCGAAGGCGGCCTTGCCGAGGATCAGCGCGGCGACGAGGGTCACGGCGTACGACTCGAAGAGGTCGGCCGCCATGCCCGCGCAGTCGCCGACGTTGTCGCCCACGTTGTCGGCGATGGTGGCGGCGTTGCGCGGGTCGTCCTCCGGGATGCCCTGCTCGACCTTGCCGACGAGGTCGGCACCCACGTCGGCGGCCTTGGTGAAGATGCCGCCGCCGACCCTCATGAACATGGCGATCAGTGCGGCACCGAGACCGAAGCCCTCCAGCACCTTGGGCGCATCGGCGGCATAGACGAGGACCACGCAGGAGGCACCGAGCAGCCCGAGCCCCACCGTGATCATGCCGACCACGCCGCCCGTACGGAAAGCAATCTTCATCGCCCGGTGCGACACGGCGGTGAGATCCTTTTCCGGTTCACCTTCGGCCGGCGTCGCCTCGCGGGCCGCGGCAGCCACTCGCACATTGCTGCGTACGGCAAGACGCATGCCGATGTATCCGGTGGCCGCCGAGAAAAGCGCACCCACCAGGAAGAACACTGAACGGCCTGCACGCTGCGACCAGTTGTCGGCCGGCAGCAGCAGGAGCAGGAAGAAGACCACGACGGCAAAGACGCCGACGGTCCGCAACTGCCGGGCCAGATAGGCGTTCGCGCCTTCCTGGACGGCTGCCGCGATCTCCTTCATACGGTCGGTGCCCTCACCGGCCGCCAGCACCTGGCGTACCAGCAGCCTGGCAACGATCAGTGCGGCGACGGCCACGGCGGCAACGACGATCACGATGACGCGGTTGTCATCGGTCAGTACCGCGGCCGCGAGTGAGGTGGGCCGGTCGGAAAGTGCGGAAACTTCGGGCAGTTCTGCCAGTGATGTGTTGAAGAACCCCGCCATACGTCCTCCTCGACGCTCAGCGCTCAAGACGTGGACGGATTGTAGGGAGCGGAACCTGATCAAAACAGTGCGCGGTAAATGTAACTGACCTTCTACCCCGGATCAGCGAAAGATCGCATTCTCGGATTGAACCGAATGCAGTAATGGGGCAGACACATTGTCCGTTGATCGTTTATCGAGCGCAAATGAAAAAGGCCCTGCTCAGCAGGGCCTCGAAGAATGGATCAAGCGTTGCGCAGCGGGTGGGCCGGGACGGGCCGACCGGCCGTCGCGCCTGCGCCACCTCAGGGAGTCAGCGGTGCGGGGGTCTTCGGCCAGCTCATCCGGATCACTCCGCCGTCGGCTGCCGATCTGACTTCCACATCATCGACGAGGCCGCTGATGACCGCGAGACCCATCTCGTCCTCGCCGTCCGCGTCAACTTCGGATTCCGGCTCATCGAGCCCCCCGCCGGGCGTGGCGCCGCGTGTCCCGGACGCTGTTGCGGACCCGGCTTCGCCGCCCGGGCCGGGCACCTCGTCGGCGACCTCGATGGAGAAGGACTTCTCTTCCTCGGTCAGGACGACCTTGATCGGAGCGGTGATGCCATGACTGCGGTGCAGCCCGACAGCGCGGCTGCAGGCCTCACCGACGGCGAGTCTGACCTCGTCGAGCGCTGCCTCGTCGACCCCGGCCCGGCGCGCCACTGCGGCTGCCACGAGGCGGGCCGTTCTGACGTGTTCGGGCTGGGCGCTGAAGCGGAGTTCAACGGTGGCCATGCGATCCCCCTCAGACGTACGGGCGTGCATCTCAAGGGCCCGGGCGTGCCGCCCGGTACCCCTGGCTCTCTTCCTCCGGACGCCGGCGGAGCCACCGGCCGACCAACAGCCGACAGCTTGCCGCCGAAACCCCGGTCCGGCCACCGGCCACCGGCAGCCAACGGCCCGGCCCGGCGGACCGACGGCCCAATGGACCGCCTGTCCGCCGAACGGGCTGCCTGCTGGAACGGCCTACGGCCGATCCAGCCGCGGACCGACCTCAGTCGGTGGCCGCGACAGCCTCGTCGACCGTGGTGTGAATGGGGAACACCTTGGTCAGACCAGTGATCCGGAAGATCTTGAGAATGCGCTCCTGGTTGCAGACCAGGCGCAGCGAGCCCTCATGGGCCCGGACACGCTTCAGGCCGCCCACAAGCACGCCGAGGCCGGTGGAGTCGAGAAAGTCGACACCTTCCATGTCGACAACCAGGTGGTAGCTGCCGTCATTCACCAACTCGACCAACTGCTCGCGCAGCTTGGGCGCGGTATACACATCAATCTCGCCACCGACCTCGACGACCGTACGGTCGCCACCAGGGCCGGACACATTGCGAGTCGACAAGGACAGGTCCACGGATCCTCCAGCACCTTGCTATCGAGCGGTCGCCCCTCGGTCTCCCCGACGGAGCCAGGGGACGGATCGCCAGCCGCGATGGCATTCAATCACTTACCAGCAGCCATGCACGACGCCTTGGGACCATTGTCCGTCACGGCGGTGACACACTCGGTGCTGATGGCCAAGAATCACCGCCCCAGTCGACCACCCGTGAGCGGGGACTCCCGCCCCTCTCCCGCCATGATCCTCCACCGGCTCACCGCAGGGGCGGGCCGGTCCGCGCGCATCACTCATACGGAGCACTTGCCCCCGCGCACGGGAACCCATGCCATCTGGCCGGATCGCATCCGGCCAGAAGTGATCGCCGCCATCCAGAAAGCCGGCATCGACCACCCGTGGGCGCATCAGGCGGCCGCTGCGGAGCACGCTCTGGACGGCGAATCCGTTGTGATCGCCACCGGAACGGCCTCCGGCAAGTCGCTCGCCTACCTCGCCCCGGTCCTCAGCGCCCTGCTCGACGGCTCGGAGGCCCCCAACGGCCGCGGCGCGACCGCCCTGTATCTCGCACCCACCAAGGCCCTGGCCGCCGATCAGCGGCGTTCGGTGAAGGAACTCGCGGCGCCGCTCTCCAACGGGATCAGGCCGGCGGTCTACGACGGCGACACCCCGGTCGAGGAACGCGAGTGGGTACGCCAGTACGCCAACTACGTCCTGACCAACCCCGACATGCTGCACCGCGGGATTCTGCCGTCCCACCCCCGCTGGTCCTCCTTCCTGCGCGCCCTGCGCTTCGTCGTCATCGATGAGTGCCACACCTACCGCGGCGTCTTCGGCTCGCATGTCGCCCAAGTGGTGCGCCGGCTCCGTCGCCTCTGCGCCCGTTACGGGGCCGATCCGGTCTTCCTGCTCGCGTCGGCCACCGCGGCGCAGCCCTCGGTGGCTGCGGGCCGTCTCACCGGTCTCCCTGTCAGGGAGGTCGCCGACGACGCCTCGCCCCGCGGCGAAATGGTCTTCGCCCTGTGGGAGCCGCCACTGACCGAGCTGCACGGGGAGAAGGGCGCCCCCGTACGCCGCACGGCCACCGCCGAGACCGCCGACCTCCTCACCGATCTGACGGTTCAGGGCGTCCGCTCCGTCGCCTTCGTGCGCTCCCGGCGCGGCGCCGAGCTCATCTCCGTCATCGCCAAGGAGCGACTCGCCGAGGTGGACCGCTCACTGCCCGCCCGGGTCGCCGCCTACCGCGGGGGATACCTCCCCGAGGAACGCCGCGCCCTGGAGCGCGCCCTGCACTCCGGCCGGCTGCTGGGCCTGGCCGCCACCACCGCCCTCGAGCTCGGCATCGATGTCTCGGGCCTGGATGCCGTCGTCATCGCCGGCTATCCCGGCACCAGGGCGTCGCTGTGGCAGCAGGCCGGCCGGGCCGGACGCGCCGGGCAGGGCGCCCTGGCCATCCTGGTGGCCCGCGACGACCCGCTGGACACCTTCCTCGTCCACCACCCCGAGGCGCTGTTCCAGCAGCCTGTGGAGTCGACCGTCCTCGACCCGGACAACCCGTACGTCCTCGCCCCCCATCTGTGCGCGGCAGCCGCGGAGCTTCCGCTCACCGAGACCGACCTGGAGCTGTTCGGGCCCGCCGTGGCCGAGCTGCTGCCGCAGCTGGAGGCCGCGAAACTGCTCCGCAAGCGGGCGTCGGGCTGGCACTGGACCCGCCGTGAGCGGGCCGCCGATCTCACCGACATCCGTGGCGAGGGCGGCCGCCCGGTCCAGATCGTCGAGGAGGGAACCGGCCGGCTGCTGGGCACCGTGGACGAATCGGCCGCACACACCGCCGTCCACGACGGAGCCGTCCACCTCCACCAGGGCCGCACCTATCTGGTCCGGAAACTGGATCTGGAGGACTCGGTCGCCCTGGTCGAACAGGCCGACCCGCCGTACTCGACAACCGCCCGAGACACCACCTCCATCGCCGTCCTGGAGACCGACACCGAGATCCCGTGGGGTGACGGGCGGCTCTGTTACGGCTCCGTCGAAGTCACCAACCAGGTCGTCTCCTTCCTGCGTCGCAAACTGATCACCGGCGAGGTCCTCGGCGAGACCAAGCTGGACCTGCCGCCCCGCACGCTGCGCACCCGCGCCGTGTGGTGGACGGTCACCCAGGACCAGCTGGACGCCGCCCGCATCAACCCGGAGATCCTGGGCGGCGCGCTGCATGCGGCCGAGCACGCGTCGATCGGAATGCTGCCCCTCTTCGCCACCTGCGACCGCTGGGACATCGGCGGTGTCTCCGTGCCGCTCCATCCGGACACGCTGCTGCCGACCGTCTTCGTGTACGACGGCCATCCCGGCGGTGCCGGATTCGCCGAGCGGGCCTTCCACACCGCCCGTGGCTGGCTCACCGCCACCCGCCAGGCCATCGCGTCCTGCGAGTGCGAGGCGGGCTGCCCGTCCTGCATCCAGTCCCCCAAGTGCGGCAACGGCAACGATCCGCTGCACAAGCGAGGCGCCGTCCGCCTCCTCGGCGAACTCCTCAGGTCCGCCCCGGCGGACCCGGAAGAGCCGGGGGAGCTGAGGGAGCCGGAGAGCCCGGCCCCGGAACGGTCCACGGAGAGCCGGCCGGACCCGGAACGGCCTCCGGGGGGCCCGCCCGGGACCTGACCGTCGGCGTGTACGGCCCGAACCGCACCCGGGCCGCCACATCGGCGATCTCCCCCTGCACTGCACACCGCACCAGCACCGCCCCCTGAGCCCCGGCCACCTCCTCGGCCGCCCGGCATGCCGCCTCCGTCCCCCGCAGGGCCCGGTCGGCGGCTGCCAGGGCCGCCAGGTCCGCCGCCCCACCGGCCCGGTGCCGGGCGACCACCGCTTGTCCGAGCGCGAGCACGATCGCGAAGACCGCACACAGCGTGGCCGTGGTCATCGCCACCCACACAGTCGCCACTCCCCGATCCCCTCCCCCGCACCGCCGCGCCCCGGACAAGCGCCGCACTCGCCGCACCTGCCACGCCCGCCGTGCCTGCCGCATCCGCCGCCGAGCCGCCTGCCCCGAGCCGGCATCCTCCCTCGTCACGGCGCCACCCCCACCGTGTCCTCGGCCAGCGCTGCCGCCTCCGCGCTCAGCGTCAGGGTCAGCGGGCCGGGTCCGGGCGTCGGTGCAGCAACCCGAACCCGCCACAGCTCCCCGGCCCGTTCCAGATCGATCCGGGCCCGGTCGGGTGCCGCCGAACGGGCGACTGCCAACACCTGCGCCTCCGGTTCGGAGCGGGCCGCCGCCCGAGCCCCGGCCCTCGCCGCATCCACACACCGGATCTGGGCGGAGGCGGCCATCAGCGCCCAGACAAGGGCCAGGGCGAACAGCGCGAGTACCGGAATCACCATGGCCGCCTCCGCCGTCACCGCGCCCCGGTCGTCTCCCCCTCCGTCACCCCTGGCCTCGCCGCTCCCGCTGCCGGGACGCCGCCCCTCAGAACTTCGCATCGAGCGCGTCCTTGAGAAGCGACTGCAGCGCCGTCATGACAGGCGGACTGGTGACCACCTTGTAGAGCACCGCCGCGAACGCGCAGGCCGCGATCGTCCCCACCGCATATTCGGACGTCGTCATTCCGCCGTCCGACCGGGCTCGGCGCACCATGCCCCGCACCCAGCTCCTGATTCGCTGTGCCATTTCAACCCCCGAGAATGGTTCGATTTGAATCGAATGAATAACGATTGCCACCTTTGTCTCAACCGGTGTGCAGCAGTCCGGTCGCCAGGCCGATGACCACGGGCGCCACCCCGACCGCCAGAAAGGCGGGCAGAAAACAGAGCCCCACCGGTGCCGTGATCAGCACGCCGGCCCGCTGGGCGCGCGCCACGGCCGCACTCGACCGTTCCGCCCGCATCGCCGCGGCCAGGCGGGAGACAGGCTCCGCCGCGGGAGCCCCGGTCGAGCCCGCCCGCTCCAGACAGCGGGCCAGTGCACCGGCGCCCGGTATCTCGCCGAACCTCCCCCAGGAGACGGCCGGTTCGCCGCCCAGCCGGATCTCCGCCGCCGTCCGAGCCAGCCGTTCGCCGACCGGACCGCCCAGCGACTCCCCCACCGCCTCGGCCGCCTCACGCGGCCCGGCTCCGGCCGAGATGCAGGCCGCCAGCAGATCGGCTGCCAGCGGGAGCTGCTGTGCGATCTCCGCCGCCTCTGTTGCGGGCACGCGGGGTCTGCGCCGATCGCGCGTCCGCTGCCACCGCCAGGTGCCGTACGCGGCCGCCAGTCCGGCCGCACACCCCAGCGGACCGCCGACCAGAATCCAGCCGGTCACCACTGCGCCCAGCAGCGCGGCCAGATCCCTGATCCGGGTCCCGGACACCGACCGCCTGCGCCGCCGCTTCCCGGGGTCGACCGCCAGCAGCAACCCGCCCCGGCGAAGCACCGTCCGCTCTCGCCGCCGCCCGGCCAGGGCGAGAGCCGGATACGCGACCGCGCCCAGCACCACCCCCAGCAGACCCAACCCGTGGACAAGGTGCACAACCTCGCCTGCCACCCGGCTCATGCGGCTTCCCCCGCCCGTACGATCCGGCCGGCCCAGAGGAGACCGGCCGTCTCCAGCAGGCCGCCGCCCGTCAGGCAGACCAGCCCGGCCGGACCGTGCAGGAGTACCCGCAACGGGTCGGCCCCGAGCGCCGCCCCCAGCCCCAGACCCAGCACCGGCAGCAGCGCCAGCACGGCCACCGTCGACCAGGCACCCGCCAGCTGCGCCCGCAACTCCTCCCGTCGGCGCCGCTCGGCCCGCAGCGCTCCCTCCACGCGGTCCAGACCGGCCGCCAGCCCGGCCCCTCCGTCCACCGCGACCCGCCAGCACGCCGCCACCCCGGCGAGCCCTTCCAAGCCCGGCTCACGCGCCGCCTGCCCGAGCGCAGCCGGCACATCGCCACCGAACCGCGCAGCAGCCGACACGGCGGCCTCCGCCGCACCCATCGCGCCGGTGCCGCGCACGGCGACCAACAGCGCCTGCCCCGGCTCGTGCCCGGCCCGCAGCTCACCCACCACCGCACCGCACAGCGCCACCACCGCATCGGCCCGGCGCTCGCGCTCCCGCCGTCCGGCCTGCCTGCGCAGCCACCGCCGCACCAGCGGCACCGCCACCACCCCCGCGACCACCGGCAGTAGGGACTCCCCCAGCACGGCAAGCACGAGCGCCACCGGCAGACAGAGCCACTCCCTGCGCCCCCGGAACATCCCGCCGCACCGGTCCAGGACCCGCTCCCAGCAGCTCCGCGACGCCGGCTCACCCACCCCGTCGACGAACAACACCCTGGCCCGCCGCAGCCCTTGGTCCTGCCCCACCGCCAACCAGGCAGCCGTCCCCGCACACACGGCCATCGTGTACGTCGCGTACTCCGCCGCCCCCGCCGACAACCCACCGGTCACATCGCACCCCCGATCAGCGACCGCAGCCGCTCCCATCCCCGCTCCCGGACGAAACCGTCGGCGCCCCAGCGCAACGCGGGCACCGTCACCACCAGACCGGCCGCATCCCGCTCCAGCACGTGCACCTCGGCGATTTTCCGCAGCCCGGCCCGGTCCCGTACGAGATGGACCACCACCGACAGCGCCGCCGCCAACTGACTGTGCAGCGCCACCCGGTCGAGTCCGGCCGCCGTGCCGAGGGCCTCCAGACGGGCGGGGACATGCTCGGCGGCGTTCGCGTGGACCGTGCCGCAACCGCCCTCGTGGCCCGTGTTCAGCGCGGCCAGCAACACCGTCACCTCGGAACCACGCACCTCCCCCACCACCAGCCGGTCCGGCCGCATCCGCAACGCCTGACGCACCAGGTCCTGCAAGGTCACCCGGCCCGCCCCTTCCTGGTTGGCCGGACGCGACTCCAGGCGCACCACATGCGGGTGGTCCGGCCGCAGCTCGGCCGAGTCCTCGGCGAGCACGATCCGCTCCCGCTCCCCGACGGCGCCCAGCAGGCTCGACAGCAGCGTGGTCTTCCCCGCGCCCGTGCCACCACTGATCAGATACGAGACCCGGGCCTCCACCAGCGCCCGCAACACCCGGTCCCCGCCCGGCGGTACGGTCCCCGCCGCAACCAGCTCCACCAGCGAGAAGGCCCTGGGGCGCACCACCCGCAGCGACAGGCACGTGGAACCGACGGACACCGGCGGCAGCACCGCGTGCATCCGCGTCCCGTCCGGCAGCCGGGCGTCCACCCAGGGCCGGGCGTCGTCCAGCCGCCGCCCGGCAACCGCGGCGAGCCGCTGCGCCAGCCTGCGCACCGCCGGGGCGTCCCGGAAGGTCACCCCGGTGAGTTCGAGCCCGCCTCCCCGGTCCACCCACACCCGGTTCGGCGCGGACACCAGCACGTCCGTGACCGCGGGATCGGCAAGCAGCGGTTCCAGCACCCCGGTGCCGACCAGTTCGCCGCGCAACTCCTCTGCGGCTCCGAGCACTTCGGCATCGCCGAGCAGCCTTCCCTGGGCCCGGAGCGCGGCCGCCACCCCGGCCGGGGTCGGTGCGGCGCCGCTCTGCGCCAGCCGCTGCCGCACGGCGTCGAGCAATGCTTCGGTCATGACACCGCTCCCCCGGCGACGCCTCCGGCAAGCGCGCGGTCCCAGAACGCCGCACAGAACCTGGCCAGCGGGGAACGGGCGCTGCCGCCGGGCGGCGTCCCGCTGTCCTGAGCGGCGAGCAGCCCCGGCTCCAGCGGGAGTTCACCGGCGAGCGGCAGCCCCAGCGCATCCGCCACCCAGCGCTCGTCCAGACCTGCCGCGTACGGGCCGCGTGCCATCACCCTCAGATCGCCCAGGACCATCCCGGCCATGGATGCCACCCGCTTCGCCGCCGCGACCGCCCGCAACTCGCCGGGGACGACCAGCAGCCCGAGGTCCAGCTGGGCAAGCGCCTCGGCCACCGACTCGTCGACCCGGCGCGGCAGATCGACGACCACCACCCCACCGAGCCTGCGCGCGGCCGCCAGCACCGCCGCCATGGCCGATGGCGGAACGACCACCCAGTCGTCGCGCCCCCAGCTGAGCACCCGCAACCCGTGCAATGCGGGCAGCGACTCCTCCAGGGCGCCACCGCCCACCCGTCCTTTGGAATGGGCGAAATCCGGCCACCTCATCCCCTCGACGCGCTCGCCGCCGAGCAGCACATCGATGCCGCCACCCAGCGGATCGCCGTCGATCAGCATGGTCCGCCGCCCGCTCCTGGCCGCAGCCACGGCCAGCGCGCAGGCCAGTGTCGACGCGCCGGCTCCGCCCCGTCCGCCGATCACTCCGACGGTGAGCGCGGGCCTGCCCACACCCTCCGCGGCATTGGCGATCTGATCGACGAGCCAGCTCTCCGCGTCGCGCAGACGCAGCACATATTCCGCCCCGATCTCCACGCCCCGCCGCCAGACGTCCGGGGCGTCCTGGTCGCGGCCCACGAGCATCACGCCCTGTCTGCGCGCGACTCCACGGCATCGCGGGGCCGCGTCGTCGCCCACCAGAACCATCGGAGCCCGCTCCCAGCCGCCTCTGCCTTCCGGCAGCGTGTGGTGAACCTCAGGCTCCGCTCCGGCGGCCGCGCACAGCCGCAGCAGATCGTCGAGCAGTTCCACATCCTCGGTCACGATCAGCGGTCCGCCGCTCCGCTCCTCGGCGACCGGCAGACGATCCCGTGCGATGGATTCGGCCACGATCTCCCCCTTCTCCCTGCACCTTCACCGCGGTTTCGCGGCGATCTCGGAGGCTTCCGAGATCGGCGATATCCGGAACCCGCGGACTTCGCGGGTGGAATCACCGTGCAACGCTTCGAGAAATCGTGTGGATCTTGCTCAAAAACTGTGGACAACTCCACCGCTGTGAATATCTCCGTCACCCATACCGGCGACTTCCGGAGAGCAGCACTTCGACTACACACTGTGACGAGTCATGGAGGTTCGAGAGCGCAGAAATACGGGCCGTCGCGGCCGAGAAGGAGACAGAATGCTTGATTCCGAGCGCCAGAAATGCGTCCGGACATGCGACGACCCCCGCCGGGGGGGAGAGCGGGGGTCGTCCCCACGGCCGACTCGGGGGGGGAGGAGTCGGACCGGGTTAGCACGGTCGCGAACGATCCGTGACTTCCATGGTGTACCCGAGAGCCTTCTCAGGCAAACCCACGCGCCAGAGTTTACGCCGAATGGTGGGCCCCTATGCTCTGCCTTGTGGAAAACCACTCCTTGCCGCGCACAGCAGCCTTCTTTGACCTGGACAAGACGGTCATTGCGAAGTCTTCGACTCTGACCTTCAGCAAGTCCTTCTACCAAGGCGGACTGATCAACCGCCGTGCCGTACTGCGCACCGCGTACGCACAGTTCGTGTTCCTCGCCGGGGGCGCCGATCACGACCAGATGGAGCGGATGCGCGAATATCTCTCCGCGCTCTGCAAGGGCTGGAACGTCCAGCAGGTGAAGGAAATCGTCGCCGAGACCTTGCACGATCTGATCGACCCCATCATCTACGACGAGGCGGCGACCCTCATCGAGGAGCACCACACCGCCGGACGCGATGTCGTCATCGTTTCCACCTCGGGCGCAGAAGTCGTCGAGCCGATCGGCGAGCTGCTGGGCGCCGACCGGGTCGTCGCCACTCGAATGGTCGTCGGCGACGACGGCTGTTTCACCGGCGAGGTGGAGTACTACGCGTACGGGCCGACGAAGGCCGAGGCGGTCCAGGCACTCGCCGTCTCGGAGGGATACGACCTCTCGCGCTGTTACGCCTACAGCGATTCCGCGACCGATGTACCGATGCTGGCGGCCGTCGGCAACCCGCACGCGGTCAACCCGGACCGCGCACTGCGGCGTGAAGCAGCACTCCGGGAATGGCCGATTCTCGTCTTCAACCGCCCGGTTCGGCTCAAGCAGCGGCTGCCCGCGTTCTCGATGCCACCCCGCCCGGCGCTCGTCGCCGCCGCAGCAGTGGGCGCAGCAGCCGTCACCGCGGGACTCGTCTGGTACACGTCGCGCCGACGCGCGGCCGTGACAACCGCCTGACATCCCGCACCTGCACCCCCGCACCGGGACTTGGCCCTCGCCGCGCGAAGCCCGCCGCCCGGGTCCCCACGCGATCGCTGTCCGGAGCCTGCCTCCGGACAGCGATCGCGGTCCGCGTCGAACGGCTCTGTCACATGCCGGATTCCGGCCCTGACCAGCATGTTCGAATCGTCCACATTTGAACCGAAAAGTAAAGAAGCATGGCCAGCACTACCGCTTACCCCAGGTGTGGAGTACAAAGGAGTCAACGGCCCGCGAGACCAAGGACATCCGAGAGGATTACCTGTAACGCAGAGAAGGCCCCACGGACCGAGCATGAAAACCGAGCACCCACGCGACGTCGACCCGTCGATTACGGGCCAGCCGCACCAGGTAACGGGCTGAGTTCCCGACCTGATGGGCATGTATCGAGGACGCATGGTAACTGGGTGGACGTGCCAGCGGCGGTACCGAGGACGGTACCGCCGCAACCCTTTGATCGGGCACTGAAGTCAGCAGTCGGGCCGGGGAGTTGGCGGCCGAGCTGACGGACGAGCCGCCGGGCGGGAGCTAGGCAGCCCCGCGCTGCAGCGCCTCACAGACCGCCGTCGACTCCCTGACACCGAGCTCCACCGCGCGCCCGCAGTGCGCGATCCAGGCGGCCATGCCGTCCGGCGTCCCCGACAGATAGCCCTCGAACGCTGCGACGTACGCCGCCCGGCCCTGTTCCGCATGGCCGACCTCGGCGGGACAGATGGACTTCGGGTCCAGTCCGCTCCCGATCAGCACGATCCGTTCGGCGGTCCGCGCGACCAGCCCGTTGTACGAACCGAAGGGGCGCAGCGCCAGCAGTTCGCCGTGCACGACCGCGGCCGTCACCAGCGCGGGCGCCGCACTCCCCGCAAGGATCAGTCCGGAGAGACCTTCCAGCCGTCCGGCGACCTCGTCCGCGTCCGGCAGCGGCGCTTCGATCAGCGGCTCGTCCACCGGTTCGCCCGCCAGCCGAGGCCGGCCGACAGCGTCGTCGGGCGCGGCCCCGCCGGCCGCCACCAGATGCAGCCGGGCAAGGACCCGCAGCGGCGACTGCCGCCAGATGGAGAGCAGTTGACCTGCTTCCGCGGTGAGCCGGAGGGCGGCTCCGATCACCTGCGACTCGTCGTCACCGCTGAAGTCGGTACGCCGCCGCACCTCCTCCAGGTTCCAGTCGGCGCCGGAGAGCGCGGCGGATCCGCGCGCGCCGCGCAGCGCCGCCTCCGCGGTGACCTCGTTGCTGCGGCGGCGCATGACTCGGTGGCCGTAGACGCGGTCGACGGCCTTGCGTACGGAGTCCACCGCGTCGGCGACCCCCGGCAGGGCGCCCAGGGTGGCGAGCGGGTCTGGGGCAGTCGTACTCATAGGTAGCGAGGCTACGCGCCCCCTACACCCATACCGCCCCGGAGTGGCCTTCTTCACGAAGTTCGACAACGGAGCGCAGTTGTGCAGCTACCCTAGGTGAACATGAAGATCGCTTTCGTAGGGAAGGGCGGCAGCGGCAAGACCACGCTGTCCTCGCTCTTCATCCGCCACCTTGCCGCCAATGAAGCCCATGTCGTCGCGGTGGACGCCGACATCAACCAGCATCTGGGGGCCGCACTCGGCCTCGATGACGAGGAGGCGGCGGCGCTGCCCGCCATGGGTGCGCAACTGCCACTGATCAAGGAGTATCTGCGAGGCAGCAACTCCCGTATCGCCTCCGTCGAGACGATGATCAAGACGACTCCGCCCGGCGAGGGCTCGCGGCTGCTCCGCGTCCGCGAGGACAACCCGGTCTATGACGCGTGCGCCCGCACGATCACGCTGGACGACGGGGACATCCGACTGATGACCACCGGACCGTTCGCCGAATCGGATCTGGGGGTGGCGTGCTACCACTCCAAGGTCGGCGCGGTCGAGCTCTGCCTCAACCATCTCGTCGACGGTCCCGATGAGTACGTGGTCGTCGACATGACCGCGGGTTCGGACTCCTTCGCGTCAGGAATGTTCACCCGCTTCGACATGACATTCCTGGTTGCCGAGCCGACCCGCAAGGGCGTCTCGGTCTATCGCCAGTACAAGGAGTACGCACGGGACTTCGGGGTCGCCCTGAAGGTTGTCGGCAACAAGGTGCAGGGCCAGGACGACCTGGACTTCCTGCGGGCCGAGGTCGGTGACGACCTGCTGGTCAGCATCGGTCACTCCGACTGGGTGCGGGCGATGGAAAAGGGTCGGCCTGCCCGCTTCGAGCTACTGGAGGCGGACAACCGGATGGCCCTGCAGGCCCTGCAGGACGCGGCGGAGGATTCGTACGGGCAGCGCGACTGGGAGCGCTACACGCGGCAGATGGTGCACTTCCATCTGAAGAACGCAGAGAGCTGGGGCAACGAGAAGACGGGCGCCGACCTGGCCGCCCAGGTCGACCCCTCCTTCGTGCTCGACGAGCGGAGCGCGCAGGTCGGCGTCGCTCAGCCCGTGTGAACGGGTTGCGACGCCGCACCCCCTCCATCACTCGGTTCCTTGATCCACCCGGTCCCTGACCTGCGATCCAACCGGTCGCCCACGACTCGGCGACCGGCGCGGTGACGGGGGCCGGACACCTCTGGCGCTCTGCCCGCTTCCCGTCGGACCGCCCCGGGGCCCGGGGGCGAGGCGGGCCGCCCGCCCCTCCCCGCGGCGCCTCGCCGCCGCCGAGCGTGCCCTCGCCGGCGCCGTCCCAGGAGAACACCACGCACTGCGGCAGCTTCTGACCAGGCGACAGGCGCTCCGGCCGGAGCCGCTTCGGCCGACTTTCGGTGAAGATGTGGTGGAGCCGTCGCCGGTGAGGCAGAAGCGACGCCGGGGGCGGGCGCGTTCCACTCGGGCCCGGCATCCCCTTTCGCGGCGGCCGTCATCGGCCCCACTCTCTTCCTTTTCGGATAATTTGTACGAAATCTGCCGACGCAGCGCGGCCGAGGTCGCATGCGGCCCTGAAAACATCCGCATGACAGACCATGCAAAAAAGCTGACTATTCACTTGAATGAGTGATCCAATGGCCCGTTTGCCCTGAATCATGGACGTAAATCTTTACTCTCCATTACGATTCATTTACCGAGAGTTGAGAAATCCCGCCGCTGCACGCCGTGACCCACGGCCGCGTCCCCACGTTCCGCGACCGCGCTGCCCCGGAGGAGACGGGAACATGTCTGCTTGCGTCCGCATCCGTCATGACCACACAGCCCGCAGTTCGCCGCCTTCCCGCGCCTCGGGAATCAAGCGCCCTCACAGCCCGCCACCGCCGCGCCGCGGCGGGCGATTCCGCATCGCGGGCGCCGACCTGTCCGCATCGATCACTGTCTTTCTCATCGCCGTCCCCATGTCGCTCGGCCTGGCCGTCGCCATGGACGCCCCGTTGGAAGCCGGACTCATCTCCGCCGCGGTCGGCGGCATCGTCGCCGGACTGCTCGGCGGCACTCCCCTCCAGGTCAGCGGCCCGTCCGCCGGTCTGACCGTGGTCACAGCCGAGTTGATCCAGATCTACGGCTGGCGCACCACCTGCGCGATCACCATCGGCGCCGGACTTCTGCAGATCCTGCTGGGCTCGCTGCGAGCGGCGCGCGGCGCCCTCGCTGTCAGCCCCGCCATCGTGCACGGCACCCTCGCCGGTATCGGCGTGGCCATCGCGCTCGCCCAGTTGCACATCGTGCTCGGCGGCTCACCCCTGAGCTCGGCGGCCGCCAACGCCCTGGCACTTCCGGAGCAGTTGGGCCGGTCGAGTCCGGCCGCACCGCTGATCGGTGCACTGACCATCACCGTACTGGTGGTGTGGCCGCGGCTCCCCGGGCGGATCGGGCGAGCGGTGCGACGGCTGCCTGCCGCCCTCGCCTCGGTGGCGATCGCAACGGCGGTGGCAGCGGTCGCAGCTCCCGGGATCGCCCGGGTCGACCTGCCCTCCTGGCGCTCGCACGCCCTGCCCGAGCTGCCGCAGGGCCCCGTCCTGGCCCTGGCCACCGCCGTGTTCACGGTGCTGCTGGTGGCCAGCCTCGAATCGCTGCTCGCCGCAGTGGCGGTGGACAAGCTGACCGCCGACCGCGCCGGCGGGCGAACCGCCGATTCCGCCACTCCTGCCCCGGCCGCCCCGCCGGTCCAGCGCTCCGATCTCGACCGCGAACTGCGCGGCCAGGGCATCGCCAACGTACTGTCCGGGCTGCTCGGCGGACTGCCGGTGTCCGGTGGCGCGGTGCGGAGTTCGGCGAACGTACGGGCCGGGGCCACCGGCCGAGCCGCCACCGTGCTGCACGGCGTCTGGGTGCTGCTCGCCGCCGGACTGCTGGTCACGGCCCTGGAGTGGATCCCGCTGGCCGCACTCGCCGCTCTGGTGATGGTGGTCGGCTTCCAGATGGTGAGCTTCGCCCACATCCGCAATGTCCACAGGCACCGCGAATTCCTGGTGTACGGGGCGACGATCACCGGTGTGGTGCTCTTCGGTGTGCTGGAGGGTGTGGCCATCGGCATCGCCGTGGCCGTGGCTGTCGCCCTGCACCGGCTGTCCCGCACCAGGATCACGGTGACCGATCAGAACGGCCAGCATCTGGTGGTCGTACGAGGGCAGCTGACGTTCCTCGCGGTGCCACGGCTCAGCCGGGCGCTCGGCCAGTTGCCCCGAGGCGGGGACGCGGTGGTCGAGTTGGACGGATTCTTCATGGACCACGCGGCGTACGAGACGATCCAGCACTGGAGCGATGCCCAGACCGCGCAGGGCGGCCGGGTCGTTTTCACCGGCAGATCCGGTGGCCGGATCGCCGAGCCTGCCTCGGCGGCCCACTCCTGCTGCCGCCCCTGGACACCGTGGCGCAACCACCACTGCCACGACCGGCCCGGCCGGCCGGTCGACACCCGCCGTGCCGCCGCCACCTGGGTGGCTTCCCCCTCCGGCGAACACCCCACCGCCGTCCAGGGGCCCACGGGCTCAGGCCGCGCCGAGGCCGACGCCCCGGGCGTCAATGCCGCCACCGCCGGCCCCACCGGCGGGTTCGACACCCCCGGCGACGGAGCCGCCGTTCCGCGCCGGACCGGCGCGCACCGGCTGGCCAGCGGGCTCAGTTCGTTCCAGCGCAATACGGCTCCGCTGGTGCGCGACGAGCTGGCCCGGCTGGCCCGCGAGGGTCAGCGTCCCTCCCAGCTCTTCATCACCTGCGCGGACTCCCGCCTGGTCACCAGCATGATCACGGCGAGCGGCCCGGGCGACCTGTTCACCGTTCGGAACGTCGGCAACCTCGTGCCCCCGCCGGGCGCGGAGGCCGGTGACGACTCGGTGGGCGCCGCGATCGAGTACGCGGTGGATGTGCTCAAGGTCGAGTCCATCACCGTCTGCGGCCACTCCGGCTGCGGCGCGATGCAGGCGCTGATGAGCACCGGGCCGGACGCCCCGCAGACGTCCCTGTGGCGCTGGCTGCGGCACGGCCTGCCGAGCCTGGAACGGATGAGGTCCCGGCATCATGCCTGGGCACGGATCTCCGGCCGGCTGCCCGCCGACGAGGTGGAGCAGCTCTGCCTCTCCAATGTGGTCCAGCAGTTGGACCATCTGCGGGCCCATGGATCGGTGGCGCGGAGACTCGCCGAGGGTGCACTCCAATTGCACGGGATGTACTTCCACGTCGGCGAGGCGCAGGCGTATCTGCTGGCCGAGGGCGCGAGCGCCGGTAGCGGGATCGACGAGGTCTTCGAGCGGGTGGGCCCCGGCGACCCTAACCACGCCCACCCGTACGACATCACCGACCTCAGTGACCCCACCGGTCTCAGTGATCCCGGTGATCACGCAGCTGTTTCCGCCCCCGCCGCGGCGGGGGACCCTGCCGATCCCTCTGGTTCCGGCGAGTTGGAACGTACGAGCGCCTGAACCACTTGCGCCTTGGGTCCGTGAGACCTTGTGGTCGTTCCTCCATACACGAAACACAGGTCTAAACCAATTCCCGGCAGACACTTGTCACCCGGCCCTTGGCCTGATGAGCTATGCCCCGGGACACAACGGACACCCTGGGAATGGGAGATGTCGTGAGCAACGAAAGCTTGGCCAATCTGCTTCGGGAAGATCGCCGGTTCGCACCACCCGCCGATCTGGCCGCCGACGCCAACGTCACAGCCGAGGCGTACGAGCAGGCCGAGGCGGACCGGCTGGGCTTCTGGGCCGATCAGGCCCGGCGCCTGACCTGGGCCACGGAGCCGACCGAGACGCTCGACTGGAGCAACCCGCCCTTCGCCAAGTGGTTCGCGGACGGCAAACTGAACGTCGCGTACAACTGCGTGGACCGTCACGTCGAAGCGGGCCACGGCGACCGTGTCGCCATCCACTTCGAGGGCGAGCCCGGCGACAGCCGCGCAATCACATATGCGGAACTGAAGGACGAGGTCTCCCGCGCCGCCAACGCCCTCGCCGAGCTCGGCGTCGGCAAGGGCGACCGGGTCGCCGTCTATCTGCCGATGATCCCCGAGGCCGCCGTCGCGATGCTGGCCTGCGCCCGCATCGGCGCCGCGCACTCGGTGGTCTTCGGCGGCTTCTCCGCCGACGCCATCGCCGCCCGCATCCAGGACGCGGACGCCAAGGTCGTCATCACCGCCGACGGTGGCTACCGCCGCGGCAAGCCGTCCGCACTGAAGCCCGCCGTGGACGACGCCGTCTCCCGTCTCGACACCGTCGAGCATGTCCTCGTGGTGCGGCGCACCGGCCAGGACACCCCGTGGACCGAGGGCCGCGACGTCTGGTGGCACGAGATCACCGGCCGCCAGTCCGCCGAGCACGCCCCCGAGGCATTCGACGCCGAGCACCCGCTCTTCATCCTCTACACCTCGGGTACGACGGGTAAGCCGAAGGGCATCCTGCACACCTCCGGCGGCTACCTCACGCAGGCGGCGTACACCCACCACGCCGTCTTCGACCTCAAGCCGGAGACCGACGTCTACTGGTGCACCGCCGACATCGGCTGGGTGACCGGACACTCGTACATCGTGTACGGACCGCTGGCCAACGGCGCGACGCAGGTGATGTACGAGGGCACGCCCGACACCCCTCACCAGGGGCGCTTCTGGGAGATCATCCAGAAGTACGGCGTCACGATCCTCTACACCGCGCCGACCGCGATCCGTACGTTCATGAAGTGGGGCGACGACATCCCCGCCAAGTTCGACCTGTCGTCGCTGCGGATTCTCGGTTCGGTCGGTGAGCCGATCAACCCCGAGGCGTGGATCTGGTACCGCAAGCACATCGGCGCCGACAAGTGCCCGATCGTGGACACCTGGTGGCAGACCGAGACCGGCGCGATGATGATCTCGCCGCTTCCCGGTGTCACGGAGACCAAGCCCGGTTCGGCCCAGCGCGCCCTGCCCGGTATCTCCGCCACCGTCGTCGACGACGAGGCCAACGAGGTGGCGAACGGCGGGGGCGGCTACCTCGTCCTCACCGAGCCGTGGCCGTCGATGCTCCGCACCATCTGGGGCGACGACCAGCGCTTCCTCGACACCTACTGGTCGCGCTTCGAGGGCAAGTACTTCGCGGGCGACGGCGCCAAGAAGGACGAGGACGGCGACATCTGGCTGCTCGGCCGGGTCGACGACGTGATGCTCGTGTCCGGGCACAACATCTCGACCACCGAGGTCGAGTCGGCGCTCGTGTCGCACCCGTCGGTAGCCGAGGCCGCTGTGGTCGGCGCGGCCGACGAGACGACCGGCCAGGCCATTGTCGCGTTCGTGATACTGCGCGGTTCGGCGTCCGCCTCCGACAACCTCGTCGCCGATCTGCGCAACCATGTCGGCGCCACGCTCGGCCCGATCGCCAAGCCCAGGCGGATCCTGCCGGTCGCCGAGCTGCCGAAGACCCGCTCCGGCAAGATCATGCGCCGCCTGCTGCGCGATGTCGCGGAAAACCGCGAGCTGGGTGATGTCACCACGCTCACCGACTCCTCGGTCATGGACCTCATCCAGACGCAGCTGCCGTCGTCGTCCTCCGAGGACTGAGGCAGCAGGCACGAGCAGATACGACCCCGAGGGGCATCCGGCAACGCGCCGGGTGCCCCTCGGGCATTTAAAGTGAAGATCACCGCATACGGCCCCGCACACCCCGGGTACAGTGGCAGCTGCATCAACAACTCATCAAAAAATCTCCACAGGGTGTGCCGGGAAGTCTGGTCGGCAAGTGCATCAGCCATGCCATTGCTGCCGTACCGACCCGGAGGTCTCCACTCGTGGCCGCGCCCGCCCCCACACCCCCCTCTCCCTCCCGCCGCACCTTTCTCGGGCGTCTCTCCCTCCCCGAGCGGAACTACCTCGCGGACGCCCTGCGCACCGAGACCGTCGGCGGAGTCATCCTGCTGGTCGCCGCTGTGGCCGCGCTGACCTGGGCGAACACTTTCGGGTCCAGTTACCGGGCCGTCAGCGACTTCCACCTCGGGCCGCACTCCCTGGGGCTGGACCTGTCCGTGCAGCACTGGGCGGCCGACGGGCTGCTCGCGATCTTCTTCTTCGTCGCGGGTGTCGAGCTCAAGCGAGAACTGGTAGCGGGTGACCTGCGCGACCCCAAGGCGGCCGTCCTGCCGGTCATCGCCGCGCTCTGCGGCATGGCCGCGCCGGCCATCGTCTACACGCTGGTGACTGTGGTCGGCGGCGGTTCCACGGACGGCTGGGCCGTCCCCACCGCCACCGACATCGCCTTCGCGCTCGCCGTCCTCGCGGTGATCGGCACCTCGCTGCCGTCCGCGCTCCGCGCCTTCCTGCTCACCCTTGCCGTCGTCGACGACCTCTTCGCGATCCTGATCATCGCCGTCTTCTTCACCGAGGACATCGACTTCATGGCGCTCATCGGCGCCGTCGTCGGCCTCGCCGTCTTCTATCTGCTGCTGCGCAAGAACGTGCGCGGCTGGTACGTCTACGTACCGCTCTCCCTGGTCATCTGGGGACTGATGTACAACAGCGGCATCCACGCCACCATCGCCGGTGTCGCCATGGGCCTGATGCTGCGCTGCACCCGGCGCGAGGGCGAGCAGCACTCCCCCGGCGAGCACATCGAACACCTGATACGCCCGCTGTCGGCCGGTCTCGCCGTGCCGCTGTTCGCGCTCTTCTCGGCCGGGGTCTCGCTCTCCGGTCACGCGCTGGCGGGGGTCTTCACCCGGCCCGAGACGCTCGGTGTCGTACTGGGGCTCGTCGCCGGCAAGACGATCGGCATCTTCGGCGGTACGTGGCTGGCCGCCCGCTTCACCAAGGCCGAGCTGAACAAGGACCTGGCATGGGCGGACGTCTTCGCGGTCGCCGCGCTCGCCGGGATCGGCTTCACCGTCTCGCTGCTCATCGGCGAGCTCGCGTTCGAAGGGAACGCCGGCCTCACCAACGAGATCAAGGCCGCGGTGCTGATGGGCTCCCTGATCGCGGCCGTGTTCTCCGGTGCATTGCTCAAACTCCGGGTACGCAGATACCGGACGCTCTACGAGGCGGAGGAGCTCGACGAGGACCAGGACGGCGTTCCCGACATCTACGAGCAGGACGATCCCGCGTACCACCTTCGGATGGCCGCGATCTACGAGAAGAAGGCCGCGGAACACCGCCGCCTTGCCGAACTGGCGGGGGCAGCGCGCAGCAAGCCGGACAGTCCGGCATGATCTGACACCAGATGTGTTGAGCTGGAGCAGAAGAGGGAGTCAGGGATGAGCGACCCCGGCAACTACGCGGGCAGCGCCGACCGCAGTCTCGGGCAGCTGGTCGCCTCGGCGACCGCCGAGGTGTCCGCACTGGTGCACGACGAGATCGCCCTGGCCAAGGCCGAGGTGCGGCAGGACGTCAAGCGGGGCGTGGCCGGCAGTGTGGCGTTCATCGTCGCAGGCGTGCTGATTCTGTTCGCGCTGCCCGTGCTGAGCTTCGCGGCGGCGTACGGAATCCACAACTTGGGACTCGGGCTCGCGTGGTCGTTCCTGATCGTGGGCGCCGCGTTCATTCTGCTTGCGATCGTGCTCGCGCTGATCGCCATCGCCAAGTTCAAGAAGGTCAAGCCGCCGGAGAAGTCCATCGCGTCGGCCAAGCAGACGGCGGCCGTGCTGCAGGGCGTCAAGCCGCATCCGCGGCCCGCCGTCACCGCGGGTGCGAGCCGTCCGGCCGTCACGGCCTCGGTCAGCACCCCGGCGGACAAGGCCGTGGTGAAGTCCTCGGTCCAGGACAAGGCGTCCGCTGTGGCACGCTCGTCCACATGACCGTCCCCGATTCCAGCGCATTCGGCCCCACAGGCCCCGGCTCAGGCAGTCCCGTACGCCTCGACGGCCCCTGGACCCACCGCGACGTGGCGGCCAACGGGGCGCGCTTCCACATCGCCGAGCTGGGTGACGGGCCGCTCGTACTGCTGCTTCACGGCTTCCCGCAGTTCTGGTGGACCTGGCGCCATCAGCTGACCGCGCTCGCCGACGCCGGCTTCCGTGCCGTCGCGATGGATCTGCGCGGGGTGGGCGGCAGCGACCGTACGCCGCGGGGTTACGACCCCGCCAACCTGGCCCTCGACATCACCGGCGTGATCCGCTCGCTCGGCGAGCCGGACGCGGCGCTGGTCGGCCACGACATGGGGGGCTACCTCGCCTGGACGGCCGCAGTGATGCGGCCGAAGCTGGTGCGCCGGCTGGTGGTCTCCTCGATGCCGCATCCGCGCCGTTGGCGGTCCTCCATGCTCTCCGACTTCGCACAGTCCCGGGCGGGCTCGTACATCTGGGGCTTCCAGCGGCCGTGGGTGCCTGAGCGTCAGCTCGTCGCGGACGACGCGGCGTTGGTGGGCCGACTGATCCGCGACTGGTCGGGGCCGCGGGCGGCGGAGTTCCCCGACGACGCGGCGGTGGACGTCTACCGGCGCGCGATGTGCATCCCGTCGACGGCGCACTGCTCGATCGAGCCGTACCGCTGGATGGTGCGGTCCATGGCGCGCCCGGACGGCATCCAGTTCAACCGCAGGATGAAGCGTCCGGTGCGGGTGCCCACGCTGCATCTGCACGGTTCGCTGGATCCGGCGGTCCGTACGCGGAGTTCGGCGGGGTCCGGCGAGTACGTCGAAGCGCCGTACCGTTGGCGACTTTTCGATGGTCTGGGGCACTTCCCGCACGAGGAGGATCCGGTCGGGTTCTCGACCGAACTCATCAACTGGCTCATGGATCCTGAGCCGGACCGGTAGCCCTGGCAGCCACGCGACCGGCTCTGCGGGCGGCCGGACTGACCCAGCGCGGCCAATCGGTGGCCGGGACAGCACAGTTGTCTGACGAACAGCCAATTGCCCGGCGCATAGGCCAATTGGCTGACGCATGGGCGATTACCGACCATGAGGCACGGGCAGACGTCGGGGTATGGGCTGGACGCACGACTTCGGTGACGCAGCACGCAATCGACGCTCGACCGCTACGGCGGATCCGAGCACTCATGAGGGGGACGGCCTCCAGGGCCGGGTGCGCAGTGCGCATGATCTGCATGATCCCCGGCTGGGCATTCCGCGCATTCTCCGCCGCCGGGCCCGCTGGGTCTCGGCGCGGCTGCGGCATCCCCGCGGATGACGCGCCTCTCACCCGATCACACGGAGAAAGACCCCAGGGGGTGAGTGCGGGTCGGCTGCCCCGCACTCCCTCGCCTTCTCCGCGACCTACAGCGCGCACGCCTGGCTGTCGACCTGCTGGTTCGCGGTGCGGCCGGTCGTGATGTCCTGGCGGATCTCGTCGGCCGTCAGGGCGTAGCCCGTCTGGGGGTCGTCCAGCGACTTGGCGAACACGACTCCGTACACCTTGCCGTCGGGGGTCAGCAGCGGGCCGCCGGAGTTGCCCTGACGGACCGTCGCGTAGAGCGAGTACACGTCGCGGCGGACCGTGCCCCGGTGGTAGATGTCCGGGCCGTTGGCGTCGATGCGGCCGCGGACGCGCGCGGCGCGTACGTCGTAGGAGCCGTTCTCCGGGAAGCCCGCGACGATGGCGCTGTTCCCCGAGGCCGCGTCGTGGTTGGTGTCGGTGAACTTCAGCGGCTTCGCGTCGAGGCCCGGGACGTCGAGTACGGCGATGTCGCGCTGCCAGTCGTAGAGGACGACCTTCGCGTCGTACAGCCGCCCCTGGCCGCCGATCTGGACGGTCGGCTCGTCGACGCCGCCGACGACATGCGCGTTGGTCATCACCCGGCGGTCGGAGAAGACGAAGCCGGTGCCCTCGAGGACCTTGCCGCAGCTCGGAGCCGTACCGACGACCTTGACGATGGACTGCTTGGCCCGCTTCGCGATCGGGCTGCCGGCCAGTGCCGGATCCGGGGCCTTGACCTCGGTGATCGGCTCGTTGGCGAAGGGGCTGAAGACCTGCGGGAAGCCGTTCTGCGCGAGGACCGAGGAGAAGTCCGTGAACCAGGTGGAGGCCTGGGCGGGCATCACCCGGGAGACGCCGAGCAGCACCGAGGAGTTGCGGACCTCCTTGCCCAGCGTCGGCAGCGACGTACCCGCGAGGGCTGACCCGATCAGCCACGCCACCAGCAGCATCGCGACCACATTGACCAGCGCGCCGCCGGTCGCGTCGAGTGCGCGCGCGGGCGACCACGTGATGTAGCGGCGGAGTTTGTTGCCGAGATGCGTAGTAAAGGCCTGACCGACGGAGGCGCACACGATCACGATTATGACCGCGACGACCGCGGCAGTCGAGGACACTTCGGAGCTGTCCGTCAACTGGTCCCACAGGACCGGAAGCAGATAGACGGCGACAAGTCCGCCGCCGAGGAACCCGATCACCGACAGGATGCCGACGACGAAGCCCTGGCGGTAGCCGATCACTGCGAACCACACGGCGCCGGCCAGCAGCAGGATGTCCAGCACGTTCACCGTCTATTGCCCTCGCAGATTCGTCGCCGGACCCGTTCGTTCGGCTGAGGCCGGGCCGGCCCGGAAGGGCCCGGCACGGACGTCAGCCTGTCATGCGCGCCAGTCGAGCGGCACCTGTCTGGACCTGTCCCAGGGGCGCTCCCACCCTGCGAAGTGCAGAATGCGGTCGATGACCCCGGCCGTGAAACCCCAGACCAGGGCGGATTCGACCAGAAATGCCGGGCCGAGGTGACCGCTGGGGTGCACCGTCGTCACTCTATTGGCCGGGTCCGTGAGATCCGCCACGGGAACCGTGAAGACCCGGGCCGTCTCCGCCGGATCGACGACTCCGACCGGGCTCGGCGCCCGCCACCAGCCGAGCACCGGCGTCACCACGAAGCTGCTCACCGGGATGTACAGCCGGGGCAGCACGCCGAAGAGCTGGACGCCGCGCGGATCGAGGCCAGTCTCCTCCTCGGCCTCCCGCAGAGCGGCCCTGAGCGGCCCTGTGGTCGCTTGATCGCCGTCCTCGGGGTCCAGGGCGCCACCGGGGAAGGAAGGCTGCCCCGCGTGGGAACGCAGGGACCCGGAGCGCTCCATCAGGAGCAGCTCGGGGCCGCGCTCGCCCTCGCCGAACAGAATCAGCACCGCGGACTGGCGCCCGGCGCCGTTCTCGGGCGGCAGGAAGCGGCTGAGCTGCCGGGGCTCGATGGTCCGCGCGGCGCGGACGACAGGGTCGAGCCAGCCGGGCAGCCCGTCGGCCGTGACGGCGATCGCGTCGTCACGGCCCGCGCCCGCGGTGCGGTTGTGTTCGCGCTTCTCCACGTCGCTCCGGTCGGGCGTCTGCCCATCCGTCCGTACGTGGCTCTGTTCGTGCGTCTTCATCGGCACCCCTCGTCGTCCCACAACGCCTGTCGCCACGCATTTCGTTCCGGAGCGGGCGCACCTGTCGGCCGGCCCCCGCCTCCGTCACCCGGCTCCCAGTGCGGGCGCGGGCCTGCCCGGGTAGTCCGGCGGCGGGCTGAGACGCTGGCCCGGCTGGCCGCCCATCTCGTACTTCAGGAGCTTCCGGGCCTTCTCCGGGTCCGTCTCGCCCTCACCGTACGAGGGGCAGAGCGGGGCGATCGGACAGGCGCCGCAGGCAGGCCTGCGGGCGTGGCAGATGCGGCGGCCGTGGAAGACGACGCGGTGCGAGAGCATCGTCCACTCGCTCTTGGGGAAGATCGCGGCGATCTCCGCCTCGACCTTCTCCGGGTCCTCCTGCTCCGTCCACTTCCAGCGCCGGACCAGCCGGCCGAAGTGGGTGTCGACCGTGATGCCGGGGACGCCGAAGGCATTGCCGAGGACGACGTTGGCGGTCTTGCGGCCCACCCCGGGCAGCGTGACGAGATCCGCCAGCCGGCCCGGTACCTCACCGCCGAAGTTGTCCCTGATCGACGCGGAGAGGCCTATCAGCGACTTGGCCTTGGCCCGGAAGAAGCCGGTCGGCCGGATGAGCTCCTCCAGCTCCTCCGGGACGGCCGCCGCCATGTCCTCGGGGGTGGGGTAGGCGGCGAACAGCGCGGGGGTGGTCTGGTTGACCCTCAGATCGGTGGTCTGGGCGGACAGGACCGTCGCGACGAGGAGCTCGAAGGGGTTCCTGAAGTCCAGCTCCGGGTGGGCGTACGGGTAGATCTCGGCGAGCTCGCGGTTGATCCGGCGGGCGCGGCGGACCATCGCGAGGTGGGATTCCGGCTTCCCGGGCTTCGCGGACTTCGCCGCCTCCGCTGCCTTCGCAGGCTTCCCGGACTTCGCCGCATCGGCTGCCTTCGCAGGCTTCCTCGGCTTCGCCGACTTCACCGGCTCCCCCTGTTTCACCAACTCTCCCGAGGGGCGTTTTGTCGCTTTTGCCGAGCGACTGATACCCTGTTCGCCCACAGCGGAATTTCGGCCTTCCGACACCTCATCAGCCCCCTTGGCCTGCGCTCTCACCGGCGATTTGGACACCGGGCCAGCCTAGAGCCAGGCACTGACATCCGCCCCGGTCACTGCGGATCCACCCCCAATCGGCCCCCTGCCGCACGGTGAGCTGCGCCCGTGCGTCAAACTGGTTTGTGATTGATCGCACTGTTTTACCGTCCGGCATGATGGGGACCACGGTTCCCTGAACAGGCCGACAAGGAGAGAACTCGTGGACGACGTTCTGCGGCGCGCCCCGCTTTTCGCGGCGCTCGATGATGAGCAGGCCGCGGAGCTCCGCGCCTCGATGAGTGAGGTGACCCTCGCACGCGGCGACGCTCTCTTCCACGAGGGCGACCAGGGTGACCGGCTGTACGTGGTCACCGAGGGCAAGGTGAAGCTCCACCGCACGTCCCCCGACGGACGCGAGAACATGCTCGCGGTCCTCGGCCCCGGCGAGCTGATCGGTGAGCTGTCGCTCTTCGACCCGGGCCCTCGCACCGCCACCGCCACCGCGCTCACCGAGGTCAAGCTCCTCGGCCTCGGCCACGGCGACCTGCAGCCCTGGCTGAACGCCCGCCCCGAGGTGGCCACGGCCCTGCTGCGCGCGGTCGCCCGCCGACTGCGCAAGACCAACGACCAGATGTCCGACCTGGTCTTCTCCGACGTACCGGGCCGTGTCGCCCGCGCCCTCCTCGACCTGTCGCGCCGGTTCGGTGTCCAGTCGGAGGAAGGCATCCACGTCGTCCACGACCTGACCCAGGAAGAGCTGGCCCAGCTGGTCGGCGCCTCTCGCGAGACGGTCAACAAGGCACTCGCCGACTTCGCGGGCCGCGGCTGGCTGCGCCTGGAGGCGCGCGCCGTGATCCTGCTGGACGTGGAGCGCCTGGCGAAGCGTTCGCGCTAGTCGGACACCATCTCCTCACGACGTGGAGGGCCCCGCCGCCAGGCGGGGCCCTCCACGCGTATCAGGACCGCGTATCAGGGCGACGTACGACCGCATCGCATCCGCGCGTCAGATCAGCCCGTGCTCGCCCAGGTACTCCAGCTGAGCCAGCACCGAGAGCTCCGCCGCCGGCCACAGCGTCCGGTCCACGTCCGCGTAGACCTGCGCCACCACCTCCGACGCCGTACGGTGCCCCGCCTCCACCGCCGTCTCCACCTGCGCCAGCCGGTGCGCGCGGTGCGCCAGGTAGAACTCGACCGCGCCCTGCGCGTCGTCCAGCACCGGCCCGTGCCCCGGCAGCACCGTGTGCACCCCGTCGTCGACCGTCAGCGAGCGCAGCCGCCGCAACGAGTCGAGGTAGTCGCCGAGCCGCCCGTCCGGATGCGCGACGACCGTCGTGCCTCGCCCGAGGATGGTGTCGCCCGTCAGCACCGCCCGGTCGGCGGGCAGATGGAAGGAGAGCGAGTCCGCGGTGTGCCCGGGGGTCGGCACGACGTGCATCTCCAGGCCGCCGACCGTGATCACATCGCCGGTGGACAGGCCTTCGTCGCCCAGGCGCAGCGCCGGGTCCAGGGCGCGCACCTTCGTGCGTGTCAGCTCGGCGAAGCGCGCCGCTCCCTCGGCATGGTCGGGGTGTCCGTGGGTGAGCAGGGTGAGCGCGATCCGCCGGCCCGCGCGCTCGGCGGAGTCGATGACGGACCGCAGATGGCCGTCGTCCAGCGGGCCCGGATCGATGACGACCGCGAGGTCGGAGTCGGGTTCGGCGACGATCCAGGTGTTGGTTCCGTCGAGCGTCATCGCCGAGGCGTTGGGGGCGAGGATGTTGACGGTACGGGTGGTGGCGGGGCCGGACAGGACCCCGCCGCGCGGCTGTCCTGGAAGGGCTGCTGCCTGGCTCATACGGCCTCACCGCCCGCGCTGCCGGTCGGAATGTGTTTGGTGAACTCGTCGTGCCCCGGCCAGCTCAGCACCAACTCGTCGCCGTGGAGCCGGGCCTGTGCGAGTACGGGGGTGAGGTCCTGGGAGGGCGCGGCCTTCAGGGCCTCGGCGGCGGTCCCGTACGGCCGCAGCTGACGCAGCGTCGACACGGTCGGCGGCATCATCAGCAGCTCGCCCCGGTCGTACCCGTCGGCGGCGTCCCCGGCGGCGATCCACACCGTTCGGTCGGCCTCGGTGGACGCGTTGCGGGTGCGCTGGCCCTCGGGGAGCGCGGCGACGAAGAACCAGGTGTCGTAGCGGCGCGGCTCGAACTCGGGTGTGATCCAGCGCGCCCACGCCCCGAGCAGATCGGACCGCAGCACCAGACCCCGCCGGTCCAGGAACTCGGCGAAGGACAGCTCGCGGGCGACCAGGGCCTCGCGGTCGGCCTCCCAGTCATCGCCCGTGGTGTCGCTGACGACCGTGCCGGCGGTCGGCCCGGCGAGGAGGACGCCTGCCTCCTCGTACGTCTCGCGAACGGCCGCACAGACGATGGCCTGCGCCTCGGCCGCCGTGCCGACACCGAGCCGCTCGGCCCAGCTCTCCAGCGCGGGTCCGGCCCACTCGACGAGGCGGTCGTCGTCGCGCGGGTCGACCCCGCCCCCCGGATAGGCGTACGCGCCCCCGGCAAAAGCCATGGAGGCACGGCGACGCAGCATGTGGACGTCGGGCCGGCCGCCGATGTCAGCGGGGTCCCGGAGCAGCATCACGGTGGCGGCCCGCCGGGGAGTCGCGGCCGTCAGCTCGCCCGCGGCGAGCGCCCGGATCCGATCGGGCCATTCCGGTGGGTACCACTGACCATTGGACATGGCCGGAGGCTATCCGGAACCGCGCCGATGTTCGAGAGGTGCCGATCACGCATCCCGCGATCCCCCCGGGCAGGCCCGCGTTCCGGCCCGGCACACCCCCTGCCCCGTACGCACACCGCCCACGATCCGGCCCGTACGCACGATCCCGCCCGGTCGTGTCGACCGGACGGGATCACGGAAACGCTCGTCCCACGCTGTGGCGGCGGCTCAGGCCCCGGTCAGCTCGACCTGGACCTCGACCTCGACCGGTGCGTCCAGCGGCAGCACCGCGACGCCCACCGCGCTGCGCGCGTGCACGCCCTTGTCACCGAGCACCGCGCCCAGCAGCTCACTCGCACCGTTGATCACGGCGGGCTGCCCGGTGAAGTCGGCGGCCGAGGCGACGAAGCCCACGACCTTCACGACCCGCTTGATCCGGTCCAGGTCGCCGGCGACCGACTTCACGGCGGCCAGCGCGTTGAGCGCGCAGGTCTTCGCCAGCTCCTTGGCCTCGTCCGGCGTGACCTCCGCACCGACCTTGCCGGTGACCGAGAGCTTGCCGTCCACCATGGGCAGCTGGCCCGATGTGTACACATACACCCCGGACTGGACGGCCGGCTGGTACGAGGCGAGCGGCGGTACGACGTCCGGCAGCGTCAGTCCGAGTTCGGCGAGCTTCGCCTCGACGGCGCTCGCCACTACGCCTTCTCCCGCTTCAGGTACGCCACGAGCTGCTCGGGGTTGTTCGGGCCGGGAACGACCTGGACCAGCTCCCAGCCGTCCTCGCCCCAGGTGTCCAGAATCTGCTTGGTCGCGTGCACGAGAAGGGGCACGGTCGCGTATTCCCACTTGGTCATAGGCCGACTGTAATGCCTGGCACGCACGGCCTCGTGCGTAGCCCACGGCTCGACTGGTTAGGCTCGAATACGTGAGCAGGTTCCAGGTCGTCAGCGGCAAGGGTGGTACCGGTAAGACCACGGTCGCCGCCGCACTCGCGCTCGCCCTCGCGACCGAGGGCAGGCGCACCCTCCTCGTCGAGGTCGAGGGCAGGCAGGGCATCGCCCAGCTCTTCGAGGCGGAGTCCCTTCCGTACGAGGAGCGAAAGATCGCCGTCGCGCCGGGCGGCGGCGAGGTGTACGCCCTCGCGATCGACGCTGAGCGCGCGCTCCTCGACTACCTCCAGATGTTCTACAAACTCGGCAGCGCGGGGCGGGCGCTCAAGAAACTCGGCGCGATCGACTTCGCCACCACCATCGCGCCCGGTGTGCGGGACGTGCTGCTGACCGGCAAGGCCTGTGAAGCCGTGCGCCGCAAGGACAAGCAGGGCCGGTACAGCTACGACTACGTGATCATGGATGCGCCACCGACCGGCCGCATCACGCGCTTCCTCAACGTGAACGACGAGGTGGCGGGGCTGGCCCGGATCGGACCGATACACAATCAGGCGCAGGCCGTGATGCGGGTGCTGAAGTCTCCCGAGACGGCGGTCCATCTGGTGACGCTGCTGGAGGAGATGCCGGTCCAGGAGACCGCGGACGGCATCGCGGAGCTACGGGCGGCCGAACTGCCGGTGGGCAGGGTCATCGTGAACATGGTGCGGCCGCATCTGCTGGACGAGGACGCACTGCGTACCGCGTCGGGCGGTCGTCGCAGGGAGATCGCGAAGGCGTTGACCCGGGCCGGTGTGACCGGTTCCGCGGCGCTCGTAAGGCCGTTGGTCGAGCAGGCCGCCGAGCATGCCCAGCGGGTGGAGCTGGAGCGCGAGCAACGTGCGGTGCTCACGGATCTCGATCTGCCGACGAACGAACTCCCGCTGATCGGCGAAGGCGTGGACCTGCCCGGGCTGTACGACCTGGCGGTCGAACTCCGCAAACAGGGCGTGGGCGAAGGGGCGGGGCAAGGGGTGGGTTCATGACAGCGAGTACGAAGACGGGGGCCGTCAAGGGCACGGACACCGGCACAGCCGCCGTGCCCGCACCGGCCGCCCCCGCCCTGGACGCCGACGCGTTGCTCGACGACCAGGACATCCGGATCGTCGTCTGCTGCGGTTCGGGCGGAGTCGGCAAGACCACGACCGCGGCGGCACTGGGCGTACGGGCGGCCGAGCGCGGCCGGAAGGTCGTCGTCCTCACCATCGACCCGGCCCGCAGGCTCGCCCAGTCCATGGGAATCGACTCGCTGGACAACATCCCGCGACGGGTGCCGGGCATCGACGGCGAGGGCGCCGGGGAACTGCACGCCATGATGCTCGACATGAAGCGGACCTTCGACGAGATCGTCGAGGCGCACGCGGACGGCGAGCGGGCCCGCGCGATCCTGGAGAACCCCTTCTACCAGTCCCTGTCGGCCGGTTTCGCGGGCACGCAGGAGTACATGGCGATGGAGAAGCTCGGGCAGCTGAGGGCGCGCAACGAGTGGGACCTGATCATCGTCGACACTCCGCCGTCGCGTTCCGCACTGGACTTCCTGGACGCGCCGAAACGGCTCGGCTCGTTCCTGGACGGGAAGTTCATCAAGCTGCTGATGGCTCCGGCGAAGATGGGCGGCCGGGCCGGGATGAAGTTCCTCAACGTCGGCATGTCGATGATGACCGGGACCCTCGGAAAGCTGCTGGGCGGTCAGTTCCTGCGTGACGTACAGACGTTCGTCGCAGCGATGGACACCATGTTCGGTGGCTTCCGGACCCGGGCCGATGCCACGTACAAACTGCTGCAGGCACCCGGCACGGCGTTCCTCGTCGTCGCGACACCGGAGCGCGATGCGCTGCGCGAGGCCGCGTACTTCGTGGAGCGGCTGGCCGCGGAGGAGATGCCGCTGGCCGGTCTGGTCCTCAACCGGGTCCATGGCAGCGATGCCGCCCGGCTCTCCGCCGAGCGCGCCCTGGCGGCCGCAGAAAATCTTGATGACATCGGCATTGTGGATCAGACGGCCGGGAAGGCTGGACTTCGTGACCCGGCCGGCTCGGCAGTCGCCTCTCCCGAAGATCCCGAGTCGCCGCCCTCCCCCGCCCGTTCCGCGCACACCGAAGCCCCTGAGCACGCACCCGAACCCGAGCCCGAGGCTGAAGCCGTCTCCGTGGAGCAGCTGACCGCAGGTCTGCTGCGACTGCATGCTGAACGCATGCAGGTCGTCGCACGCGAGCAGCGCACCCGCGACCGCTTCACCGCACTGCACCCCGAGGTCGCCGTGACCGAAGTCGCCGCGCTGCCCGGTGATGTCCATGACCTCGCAGGGCTGCGGGCCATCGGGGACCGGCTCGCGACCGGTTCTGCTCCGGCCGGAGCTGTGTGACCACCTGAAAGGCCTAGCCGCCCTCGTCGGCTACCCCACGGCGGCGTACGTCTCGTGCAGTTCGTCGTCGTCCAGACCGATGGCCACCGGCAGGATGCCCGTGGACCGCTCGTACTCACTGCGAGCGGTCTCCAGCAGCCGGCGCCAGGACGTGACGGTGGGCCGTCTGCGCAACAGTGCGCGACGCTCCCGCTCGGTCATTCCGCCCCACACGCCGAACTCGACGCGATTGTCCAGCGCATCGGCCAGGCATTCGGTCCGCACCGGGCATCCGGTGCACACCGCCTTGGCCCTGTTCTGCGCTGCCCCTTGTACGAACAGTTCATCCGGATCGGTAGTGCGGCAGGCTGCCTGCGCACTCCAGTCGGTTACCCAGCCCATCACGGCGCCGTCCTCTCCCGAATCGAGGCTCCCCCACGGCGGTAGCGGCATATTCACCGCTGCCAGTTGAGGACGTTACGGAAAGTGGTGACAGCACAACACCCCCTTCGGGCCCAATCTTGAATGGCCCGAACGGACTATGCGTACGCGGCAGATCACCCAGGGGAGTGAGGTGGCGACATCCGTGACTATCCCGTCAAAATCGGGACAGTTCGCCTGGGTCGCAACGGACGTTCGATGACACACCAGGCGAATTCGGGAGCGCCTCGGGTCGCGAACGGACCAACGCCGGGTCATGCACGGGGGTTGATACGCAACGGGACTGCTGTGACAGTTGGGAGCAGCTTAGGCCAACGCATATACGCCTGTCCGGCGAATGAGAACGTAGGCTGCCCCCATGCCAAAGAACCGCTCGGGCGGGGGTCTCACCGCGACCCAGCAGGCCGCCAAGTTTCTCGGTGTCGCCGCACTCTCCGGAGTCGTGCTCGCGGGCATCGCACTGCCGGCCGCCGGGGCTCTGGGGCTCACCGCCAAGGGGACGGTCGAGGGATTCGACGAGATCCCGGCCAATCTCAAGACGCCGCCGCTGAGCCAGCGCACCACGATCCTGGACAGCAAGGGCGGCGCGATCGCCACTGTCTACTCGCGCGACCGCACCGTCGTCCCGCTGAAGAACATCTCCCCGTACATGCAGAAGGCGATCGTCGCGATCGAGGACGCGCGCTTCTACCAGCACGGGGCGGTCGACCTCAAGGGCATCCTGCGCGCGATGAACCGCAACGTGCAGTCGGGCGGGACCGCGCAGGGCGCGTCGACCCTCACCCAGCAGTACGTGAAGAACGTCTTCGTCGAGGAGGCGGGCGACGACCCGGACAAGGTCGCGCAGGCCACCCAGCAGACGATCGGCCGCAAGGTCCAGGAGCTGAAGTACGCGATCCAGGTCGAGGAAGAGCTCGGCAAGAAGAAGATCCTGGAGAACTACCTCAACATCACCTTCTTCGGGCAGCAGGCGTACGGCATCGAGGCCGCCTCCCACCGGTACTTCTCCAAGTCGGCGAAGGACCTGAAGCTGGAGGAGGCCGCGCTGCTGGCCGGCCTCGTGCAGTCGCCGAGCCGCTACGACCCGGTCAATGACACGGAGGAGGCGACCAAGCGTCGCAACACCGTGCTCCAGCGCATGGCGGATGTCGGGGACATCTCGCAGGCCACGGCGGAGAAGGCGCAGTCGACGCCGATCAAGCTGAAGGTCAGCAAGCCGAAGAACGGCTGCATCACCGCCGTCAGCGGGGCCGGTTTCTTCTGCGACTACGTGCGCCAGGTCTTCCTCACCGACCCGGCCTTCGGCAAGACCAAGGAGGACCGCGCCAAGATCTGGAACCGGGGCGGCCTCACGGTCCGCACCACGCTCGACCCACAGGCGCAGCAGGGCGTGCAGGACTCGATCAAGAGTCACGTCTACAAGACGGACAAGGTCGCCACCGCCGTGACACTGGTCCAGCCGGGCACCGGCAGGATCATGGGCATGGGCCAGTCCAAGCCGTACGGCCTCGGGCCGAACGAGACCCAGTACAACTACTCGGTCAACAAGGACATGGGCGGCTCGAACTTCGGCTTCCCGACCGGATCGACGTTCAAGCCGTTCCTCGCCGCCGCGGCCATAGAGGGTGGCAAGCCGGCGACGCAGATGTACTCGGCGCCGTACGAGATGGACTACCCGGACACGGTCCAGACCTGCGGCAAGCCGTGGGTCAACAACAGCGTGCCGAAGTATCACCTGGAGAACGAGAGCGAGTCGGAGGAGGGGCCGTACGCGCTGAAGGAAGCGATGGAGATGTCGGTCAACACCTACTTCGTCCAGATGCTCCAGGACATCGGCATGTGCCCGGTCTCACACATGACCGACAAGCTGGGTGTGGTGCAGGGCGACGGCACCAAGCTGCCGCAGAACCCGTCCGCGCTGACCCTCGGCTCCAACGGTCTCTCGCCGCTGACGATGGCCAGCGCATACGCCGCGTTCGCCAACCGCGGCACGTACTGCACGCCGATCGCCATCGAGTCGGTGAAGACGGCGAACGGCGACTCCCTCCCCGTGCCGAAGACCACCTGCACGCAGGCGATGTCGCAGACGACGGCCGACACCGTCAACACCCTGCTGCGCGGCGTGGTCGACTCCGGCACGGGCCGCGAGGCCGGTCTCCAGAGCCGCGACAACGCGGGCAAGACGGGTACGACCGACGCCCGCAAGAACGCCTGGTTCGTCGGCTACACGCCGAACATGTCCGGTGCGGTCTGGGTCGGCAGCCCGTCCCAGAGCGTCGAGATGGAGCAGATCACCATCGGTGGCGTGTACCGGGACAAGGTGTACGGCGGTGAGGTCCCCGGACCGATCTGGCGCGACGCCATGACGAACGCCCTCAACGGCCAGCCTGCACCGCCCTTCAACACCGTCGACATCCCGGACCCCCCGAGGGACGAGGACGAGGGCGGCGACGAAGACAGGGGCAGGGGCAGGGGCCGGCACGACAACCTCGACGACGGCAAGAACAAGCCCGGCGACACCACCCCGTTCCCCGGCATCAGCATCACGCCGGGCACGACCGGCGGAGACAACGGGACCCCCCGCGGCCAGACCAACGGCGGCCAGACCGGCCCCTGACCTCTGGACGCAGCACCCGACCACGCAGAAGACAGAAGGCGGGGTGGACCGGAACATCCGGTCCACCCCGCCTTCGCGCAGGTACGGAACTGCCGCCTCAGCCCGCGAGGAGCTTCTTCACAGCGGCCGCCACCCGGCCGCCGTCGGCGAGCCCCGCGACCTTCGGGTTCACGATCTTCATGACGGCGCCCATGGCCCGCGGCCCCTCGGCGCCGGCGGCCTTCGCCTCGTCGACGGCCGCCGCCACGATCGCACCCAGCTCGTCGTCGCTCAGCTGCTTCGGCAGGTAGGCGTCGAGCAGCTCGCCCTCCGCCCGCTCGCGCTCGGCCTGCTCCGTCCGGCCGCCCTGGGCGAAGGCCTCGGCCGCCTCACGGCGCTTCTTCGCCTCCCTGGCGATCACCTTCTGCACCTCGTCGTCGGAGAGCTCACGCGCCGTCTTGCCGCTGACCTCCTCCTTCGTGATCGCGGTGAGGGTCAGCCGGAGCGTGGACGAGGTCAGCTCGTCACGCGCCTTCATGGCCGCCGTGAGGTCTTCCTTGAGCTTGGACTTGAGCGTGGTCATGTGCTGATTGTGGCAGGTGCGCGGTGCGGAACGCCCGCCGGTTTTCCGCGGACCGCACGGTGTCTGCGACGATGGACGCATGCGCGCACGCTACGGAGTACCCCTGAAAGTCACGGCAGTCGGCGCAGCGGTCGGCGCCGCCGGTCTTGTCTATGCGGCAGGTTTCGAGGCCCGATCGTTCCGGCTCCGCCGCGTCACGATCCCCGTACTCCCGCACGGGGCACGTCCGTTGCGCGTACTGCAGGTCTCCGACATCCACATGGTGAGCGGCCAGCGCAAGAAGCGCAGCTGGCTGCACTCGCTGGCCGGCCTGCGCCCCGACTTCGTCGTGAACACCGGCGACAACCTCTCCGACCCGAAGGCCGTGCCGGAGCTGCTGGACGCACTCGGTCCGCTGATGGAGTTCCCGGGTGTGTACGTCTTCGGCTCCAACGACTACTACGGCCCCAAGCTCCGCAACCCGGCCCGCTACCTCCTCGAGAAGACCCAGGGCAAGCACGGTCTCAACGGGAATGCCCCGGCGGTCGGCGTCGTCCACAACCCGTGGGAGCCGATGCGCGACGCGTTCGACGAAGCGGGCTGGCTGGGGCTGAGCAACACCCGGGGCCGTCTCAAGGTCGACGGCCTGGAGATCGCCTTCACCGGCCTCGACGACCCGCACATCAAGCGGGACAGGTACGCGGAGGTCGCGGGCGGCCCGGAGACGGGCGCCGACCTCTCGATCGGCGTGGTACACGCCCCGTACCTGCGATCCCTCGACGCCTTCACCGCCGACGGCTACCCCCTGATCCTGGCGGGCCACACGCACGGCGGCCAGCTCTGCATCCCCTTCTACGGGGCCCTGGTCACCAACTGCGACCTGGACACGGACCGGGTCAAGGGCCTCTCCTGCCACACGGTCGGCGACCGGCGCGGCTACCTCCACGTCTCGGCAGGCTGCGGCACCAACCGCTACACCCCGGTCCGCTTCGCCTGCCCGCCCGAGGCGACACTGCTGACGCTGACACCCCGCGACTGACGGCCCACGCCGCTTCCCGGGACGTGGCGCACGCCGGGGCAGAAACCGGATTTCGTCTCCGGCCGTGGGTGGGCTAAAGTAATCGATGTCGCCAGGACACCGGCGGCGATCGGGGTGTAGCGCAGCTTGGCAGCGCGCTTCGTTCGGGACGAAGAGGTCGTGGGTTCAAATCCCGCCACCCCGACAGTTGAAACACCAGGTCAGAGGCCCATTCGCTTGATCGCGAATGGGCCTCTTCCTTGTTCCGGGGCGCAGGCATTGAGGTCGGGCGGCCGGCGCACGTAGTTCGCCGGATCCAGCCCGTAGCAAATGATGTCGGCCTGCCACACCGAGAGCACCGGATACTCGAAGCCTCTGCGACCGGCGGGACGGTAGCGACGGGCGCATGCGGGCACCCGTACCGGCACATCCGCAAGGTGACGCCGTGCCGACCGTTGACAGGACCTTGCGCGTCGGTCCAGGTCAAATGACAGACGCCCAAGGCCACTTGCACGCGCGACGCGTTCGGGACGAAGAAGCCGTGGATTCACATCCCGCCGCCCCGACAGCAGGGACACAGGTCAGAGGCCACCTCCTCGCTGGAGTAGGCGGCCTCTCCTGATATCCGGGAGCCATTGCGCGGGGGAGTCGGCGACGGCGGAGCCGGAGTCGGCGAAGCAGGACTCATCGGTCAGGCTGTGCGCGTCACGCCTGTCTCGTGCAACCCTTCAGCCCCCTGGGTCGTCTACGGAACTGTCTGGACCTGTCCCAGGGGGAAACGCCGCCATGTCTCTGCAGCTCCGCACCGTCGTCGCCATCGCAGCCGCAGCCGCGCTGACCGGGGGCATGCTCACCGCCGTCACCGCGGCGCCGGCGGTCGCCGCCCCCGCCAAGTACGCCGACGACTTCAACGGCGACGGACACCGGGATCTCGCGATCGGCATGCCGTACAAGACCATCAACGGCGCCCCGGCCGCGGGCGGCGTGATCGTGACTTTCGGCTCCGCAACCGGTCTGACCACCAAGCGGGTCGGGCTCAACCAGAGTTCGACCGGGGTTCCGGGGACGCCGGAGGACGGCGACCGCTTCGGCATCTCGATCGCCGGCGGCGACCTGGACGGGGACGGATACGCGGACCTCGTCGTGGGCGCCGACCACGAGGGGGTGGGCAGCAACGAGGGGCAGGGCAGCGTGACCATCCTCTGGGGCGGCACCAAGCCGTTCACCAGCAGCACCACGACCGTGGTGACCGACCCGCACCCGTGGCAGGCCCACGGCTGGGATGTCGCGGTGGGGGATTTCACGGGGGACAGCGGTGCGGACCTCGCCGTGATCGAGTCGGAGTCCGTCGCCGTGTACGAGGGGGGTTTCGCCCGCGGAAGCCAGCCGAAACCGACGTACACCGGCCTGACCGGGCCCGGGGGACAGCTCGGCAACAGCGAGGCGGCCGTGGGCGACATCAACGGGGACGGCAAGGACGACCTGGCCGTGACCGGACGCGACTCCGGGTACGACCGACCGGCCGTCGACGTCTTCTACGGTGCGGCAGGAAGGCCGCGGACGGGGCCGCGGGTGACCGGCGGTGGCACGGCAGTCGCCCTCGGCGACATCAACGGGGACGGTTACGACGACATGGCGGCGTCCCTCACCTGGCCCGAGTACTACTCCGCCGCCGATCCGAGCGCCGGCGCCGGTTATGTCACCGTGCGGTACGGCAGCGCGTCCGGCGTGGGCGATCCGGTGGTCATCCACCAGAACAGCGCCGGCGTGCCCGGCGCCAACGAGGACGCCGACGGTTTCGGCAGCTCGCTGGCGATCGGCGACATCACCGCTGACGGACGGGCCGAGCTGGTGGTCGGTGTCAACGGCGAGGACCTCGGCAGTACCAAGAACGCCGGCGATGTGGCGGTGTTCCGCGGCTCCGCCTCCGGGGTGTCGATGTCCGGGGTCGTGCGCATCTCCCAGGGCACCACCGGGGTGCCGGGCAGCCCCGAGACCGATGACCTCTTCGGCGGCCAGGTCCGGCTCGCCGACTACAACCACAACGGCAAGGCAGACCTGGCCGTCACGGCACCATTCGAGAACGGCCGCAACGGAGCCCTGTGGACCCTGCTGGGCACCTCGTCCGGCCTCACCGGCTCCGGTTCCAAGGTCTTCGGCTCCGACGACTACGGCCTCGCGAACGGATCGCGGCTCGGGGAGTCGCTGCTCGACTGAGCCGGGCGAGCGTTTCCGGTTCGAGCGGCCCGGCGGACTCGCGCGGCCGGCTGTCCTACCGTTCCTTCTCCAGCCCCGACCTCAGCTGCACGAAGCCCAGTTCGGCCGCCCGCGCCGCGTCCTCGTACACCTCGTCCGCGCTCTCCCCCGCGTCGATGCGCCGCCAGTTCTCCAACGCCAGGATCCGCTGTACGGCGATGATCTGCCCCGCCGCCAGCCGGTCCGGTACGCCGTCGCCCAGCGCGCGGGCGAGCGCCGCCTCCGAGCGGCCCTGGTATCCGTACATGCGGGCCACCAGCGACGGTGTCCCGTACAGCATCCGGTGGAACGCCAGCACCTGCGGGTGATCGCAGAGCCCGGTCACCGGGTCGCGGCGCTCCAGGCCGTCCAGGAAGTGGCGGCGCAGGGCGTCGAGCGGCGATTCGTCCTGCCCGCGGGCCGCGACCACCCGGGCCGCCTCGTCCTCGTGGTCGGCGAACCGGTGCAGCGCCAGGTCCTCCTTGGCCGGGAAGTACCGGAACAGCGTCGGCTTGGAGATGTCGGCGGCGGCCGCCACCTCCGCCACCGAGACCTTGTCGAAGCCCCGCTCCAGGAACATGGCGATCGCGGCATCGGAGACCGCCTGGTACGTCAGCTGCTTCTTCCGTTCACGCAGACTGATCGGTGCCTGCGCAGCCGGCCCGGTTCCGGTGTTCTCTCCGCTCATGACCATGAAGGGTACGCCCTTGACCTCAACCGGACTTGACGTCCGAGAGTGGTCGCACGGGCGCCGGACAGGCCGGCCGCCCGGCGACGGAGAGGTGTGATCCGCATGCGTGTGGCGCTGGTCAGGGAGCTGGGCGGCCCGGCGGTACTGGTTCCGGCCGAGATGTCCGACCCGGTGCCGGGGGCCGGCGAGGTGGTGATCGACGTGAGCCACGTCGACACGCTCTTCGTGGAGACCCAGATCCGGTCGGGAGCGTTCACCGACTACTTTCCGGTCCAGACCCCGTACGTACCGGGGGGCGGGATCGCCGGGACGGTGCGCATGGTCGGCGAGGGCGGCGACGCCGGGTGGGCCGGCCGCCGGGTCATCGCCTCCATCGGCTTCACCGGCGGCTACGCCGAGCAGGCGGCGGCCTCAGCCGACCACCTGGTGCCGATACCCGACGGACTGGGTCTGCGCGAGGCCGCCGCCCTCGCGCACGACGGGGTGACGGCCGCCGCGCTGATGGAGGCGACCGCCCCCGGCCCCGGCGAACGCGTGCTGATCCTCGGCGCCTCCGGCGGCATGGGAACCCTCCTCGTGCAGCTGACGCACGCGGCCGGCGCACATGTCGTCGCGGTGGCCCGCGGCGACCGGAAGACGGCGCTGGTACGGGAGCTGGGCGCCGACGACGTGATCGACGGAGCGGACGCGGAGTGGGTGGAACAGGCGCGTACGGCCCTGGAAGCAGCGGGCGGCCCGGCCGATGTGGTCCTCGACGGGGTCGGCGGTGCCATGGGAGCGGCCGCCTTCACCCTGACCGCCGACGGCGGCCGCTTCTCCGCCCACGGAGCACCGACGGGCGGCTTCGCCCCGATCGACCCGCAGGAGGCGGCGCGGCGCGGCATCACGCTGCGCGGCATCGGGGACGTACAGCTGACCGACGCGGAGTACGTACGCCTGGCCGGACACGCACTGGGGGAGGCAGCGGCCGGACGGCTGCGTCCGGTGATCGGGCACGTCTACCCGTTGGAGCAGGCGGCCGAGGCGCATAAGGCGATCGAGGAGCGCGGCCTGCTGGGCAAGGTGCTGCTGAGCACACGGGAGGAGTGACCGGTCGGGGCCGGGGAAAACGGGACGCAGGAGAACGGCACCGGACTCCCCCGCCCATCCCGTCCTGCGCCCCTCCCTGCCCGCCCTCGGACCGGTGCCTCAGGCAGTACGGTCTACGCCCGCCGGTTCGCGGCGAACCAGTGGACGTACGCACCACCGACCTCCTGGACCGTCGGCACGCGGGGCAGCCCCAGCGGCTCCGCGGCCGATGCCAGCACCTTCCGTATCCGTCGGGCCGCCTGCGACAGCAGCCGCCACTGCGGCTCCGGTCCAGGACCCAGGGCCAGCGCGGTGCGGATCACATCCGTGTAGACGGACTGCGCACGCTTGTACGCCAGAAGTACCGGCAGGTCACGCTCCCATCCGTCCGAGCTGCCGGGCCGGGCGCACTCGACCGCGTCCCGCCAGATCGCCGCGATCCGCCCCTGCTCCGCCGCCGGGTAGCGCATCAGATGAAGGTGCGTCGCCAGGTCGTACAACGGGTCGCCGAACATCGCCAGCTCCCAGTCGATGGTCCACAGATCGCCATCCGGGTCGACGATGAAGTTCTCCCGGTGCAGATCACCGTGGATGAGGGCGAACGGGCGCGGCGTCAGCCCGCCGCCCACCCGCCGCAGCCGGTCCAGTCCGTCGTCGCGGAGGCCGAGTTCCCGGAAGAGGGAGCCGTAGCGCGGTGCGTGCCGACGGTAGACCTGGTGCTCGGTGAAGTGGATCAGGCGCATCAGAAAGGCGTTGGAGTCGTCGCCGGGGCCCTCGGGCCACCGGCCCTGCCCCGGACCGCCCGCCCGGCTGATCCGGTCGGGGTCGACCGAGACCAGTTCGCGGAACAGCAGCCCGAGTTGACGCACGTGGCGCGCCGACAGCGGTCGCCCGGGAGGGCAGACCTCGCCGAGTGTCCGCCCCTCGATGAATGTGTAGAGGGAGACCGCCTCGCGCTCGACGACCGCGGGGATACGAGTGATGCACCCCTGAAGGGCCCGGACGAGTTCCTTCTCCGAGGGGAACCAGCGGAGATCGAACCAGAACAGCCCCGCCCGCGGATCCCGGCACTTCCACCAGGTCTGCGCGGTCGAGCCGCCGCCCGCCGGAAGCGGAAAGGCGTACGTCTCGTGGTGGTAGCCCTTCAAAGGGCCCACCAGCAGGCTCTCGTCCGGGACGAGCGCGGCAGCACGCATCCGCGCCTCGGACACCCGCGCCGGAGGCACCTGGGCCTCGGCCGCCCGGTCCGACGGCTGCGCGGCGACGGAAACCGGGAGCGCCGTCACGGGAGGGCCCGGCCCGTCGCGGCTGCCGTGTGCCTGCCGCGGGCCCCGCAGCCCGGTGCGGCCAACTCGTCGCGATCCATACAAGGAAGGTACAACTTCCTGTTGTACTACCGCACTTGTGCCGACAGCCCGTTCGCCGCATCGGCGAGTACCTGCATCGAGTCGAGGACGGGAACCGCTCCGCCCCGCGACAGCGCCATTCGCTTCTCGGGCTTGCGGTGGAACCCGATGAAGGGCATCCCGACCGCGTTCGCGGCCTGCCAGTCGGTGGCCGAGTCGCCGATCATCAAGTGCGCCGCGACCCCGGCCGCAGAGTCCCGCATGACCTCGTTCAGAGCCCATGGATTCGGCTTCATGAGCGCAGCGTCCCCCTCGTTCCTGCCGATCACCGAGGAGGGTGCGAAGTACTTCGACAGCGACTCACGCTCGAGGTAGCGCTTGATGGCGTCAGGGTGATTGTTGGACGCCACCGCCAGCCGCCGGCCCGCTCCGGCCCATGCCTTCATGAACTCCGTGGCGCCCGGTGTCGGCTCCGCATGCTCGGCCGACTTGATCTCCCAGGCGGCGAGGACACCCTGCATCTCCGCGGCGGCCGAGCCCCACGCTTCGGACTCGACGCGGTGGGCGGCGCGCTCCGCATAGCGGCTGAAGATCGCGTGGGGGTCGGTGCATCCGCGCACCTCGTCCACTTCCAGACGGTGCGATGCGGCGATGTCCAGCAGCTCTTCGGCGATGCGGCCGGCCACGCTCTCCTTGCCTTCATGGCCACCGGCGAAGAGCCGGGCGACAGGTCCGTCGAAGTCGAGCACCACGCAGGTGGCGCGGGACAGCAGGTCCGTCGCTCTCTCGACGGACACGGCCGGCAGGGCCGTCTTGCTCAGGGGAGACGCAGGGGTGGTCGTGGCGTGCGGCACGATCAGAAATCCGCCCTTGTGGCTAGTTTGTCCCAGTTCGAGTCAAAAAATGCCTGAAACGTGCGCACAATGCCGGCTTGGTCGGGTGTGGAGTCGGCCGAGGCGCGATACGGAAAGAGGGTGGCCCCCGTACCGTAGGCGTCGTAGATCGCGACTTCCTCACGGTCCGGAGGGAGCGGGATGGTGCCCTCTTCGGTCACGTAGAAGCCCTGCAGCGCCAGTCGGCGGTTCAGAATGTACAGCTTCATCTGCGGCGCGAACGGCACCAACCGCACCTCGACATCGACTTCGGGCACGAACCCCTGGTAGCGGAGTTCGAACAGGGCCTCCCGGAGCATGGTCGCGTGGCTCTGCAGGATCCCCTTCAGCCGCCGCCGCACCCGCGGATCGTCCGTCCCGTCCACCGGGCGGGGGATGGCGAGATGAGGGAAATCGCAGTCGGGGAGCATCAGCCGGGCCGTGATGCTGCGGGGCGGCCTGATCTCCCCGGTCATGATGCGGTTCTTCTGGTCCGACACCCGGGCCGCCAGCGACTCCGTGGTCATCGAGAAGACATCGAGCTTCACCTGCGTGGCCTCGAACGCCTCTTCCAGGTAGGGCTTCAGCAGCACCGGAGGGACGCGCTCCGAGACGACCGCCCACACGTCGTCGCCGTCGTCGTCCCCGCCGTCGTCACCGTTCTCGACGGAGGGACTGTTGCGCTGCGGGACGACACCGGACTTCGGACCTTCACTGACGAACGTCCCACTGCCCTGCCGGGTGACGATCAGCCCCTTGCTGCTGAGCAGCTTCAGCGCCTCTTTGACCGTCGCACGCGAGACATCGAAACGGTCGGCAAGCTGCTCATGTGTGGGCAGCCGGTCGCCGGGCCGCCACACCTCGCTGTTGATCCCTTTCAGCAGCTCATCGGCGATCCGCTTGTACTGATGCGCGCTGTTTCCACCTGGCACGGGTCCATGGCTCGTCACCTCTCAACCATACAACTACCAGCCACACAACAAGAGATGGAGCTCGCAACCAACTGAATCGTCATCGCACGGTCATCAACTTACCTACACAACCGGACAAGTTTGCGAACTCCACTCCACTGGGAACCATAGCCACAGGCCAACCAGTCAAATTCATAAGGGAGTTGACTGGTTGCCGGGAGTCACAGGTATCGCGTCCGAGCGGCACAAAGGCGTGCGTGCGCAGACGCCCCTTCACCACCGGAGGAGTGACCGCCATGCCATTCATCACGCTGGGACTCGAGCAGTTCGTTCAGTGGAAGTACGGCCTCATGGGCACGGTGGGCTTCACCCTGCTGACCCTGGGCCTCAAGACCGGCAGCCCCAACTGCGCGGGGGCGGGAGCACTCATCCTCGCGCTGCTCCTCGTCCCGACCGATTCCTGATCAGAACACGTCCGGGCACCAGGCCCGCCGCCCCGCCCGGAACGCCCCGTCCGCCACCGCCGCCGCACCCGGCGTGAGCTCCTCGACCCGGCCCAGCGCAGCCAGCCGCAGCGCCGATTCGTCGCCGAGGCAGAGCGTCCCCAGCTCCCGTACGTCCAGGGCCAGGTCAGCGCTCCGCGTCGTCGGTGCGCACGAGGCACCGTCCGGGAACGCGTCCAGGCGGAAGCGGCCGCCGGCGAGGCCCGCCGGGTCGTGGATGTCCAGGGTCAGGGAGGCCGGGGCCGCGTAGGTACGGGACTCCAGGGCTCGTACGACGTCCAGGACCCGCACCCACATCCAGTCCGCCTGCGTCACGATGCGGGCCGCGCGCGGGTCCGGGAGGAGGAGGGGGAGCAGGTCGTCGGGGGCACGGTGGCCCGATCGGACCGTGGTGATCCAGTCGATCGAGCAGACGAAGTGCCACAGCGCCCGTTCCGCCGCCGGGGTCTCGGCGATCAGGCCGAGGACGGACGCCCGGTTGAGCGGCTGCTTCGCATCGCCCCACTTGTCGTCGGCGCGGTAGACGAGCAGACCGTCGGCCTCACCGTGCGCGTTGCGGTACACCGCGTGGAACGGTTCCGTCCATGATCCCGGCACGGGCACGTCCTCGCCGGTGTTCAGCTGCCACCAGCGGTCGCCACGGCTGACCACGCCGTGCTGCCGGGCCCGCAGCCGGTCGTGCAGGGCCGGGCCGAGTTTGCGTACCTCCGCGCCGTCCACCAGGTCGATCCGGCCGCCGCCGTCCGCAGCGGACGGGCCAGACCAGCGCGGGTCCAGGCCCGCCCGGGGGACGTCGATCTCCCACTCGGTGGTCCAGGCGGCCGGGCCGAACCCGTACCGCCCGTAGATCGGGTACTCGGCGGCGATCAGCGTGGCGACCACGTCACCGCGGTCCTTGGCCGCCGCCAGGTCCGTGGCCATCATCCGGCTGAGCAGCCCGCGCCGACGATGCGTGGGCGACACCGTGACGTTGGTGACCGCGTCGGACGGCACCCTGGCGCCGCCGACCATCGTCAGCTCCTGCGCGAACGAGCGGAACGTCGCCACACAGCGGCCGGCGTCGAACACCCCTCGGGTCCGGGCCAGATCCATGTGCGGGAGGCGGCTCGCGACCTCCCCCTCCGTCACCGTCGGCGGGCGCAGAAAGCCGGTGTTCACGGCGCGCAGCCAGCCGGGGAACTCCGATGCGGTGACGGGGCGGACCTCAAGGCTCATGCCCCCACGCTAGGCATGCGGTCCGTGGAATGTCGCCCGGTTTTCCGCTGCCACGGAGCCGGTCAGAAAGCCGCCCGGATCTCGCCCACCTCCGCGCTGCCGCCCAGCAGCGGCGCCCGTCCGATCCGGTCCACGACCGGACCGTCGATGCCGAGCAGTTCCAGCGCCCTGGCCAGCACCGGACCGAGTGCCCGGCCCCCGCCGTCGGTGATCTTGAATGCCAGCGCCCGGCCGTCCGGCAGCGCCACCGCCTGGACCGCCTCCGCGCCCATCTTGGAGAGCGTGCCCGGCACCTCGCGCATCAGCCAGGTGTCGGGCCGCCGGGTGCCCGCGACGTACTCCGGGTGGGCGCGCATCGCGTCCGCCACCCGGCGCTCCGCGGTGCCCTCCTCCGCCCGCACGAACGAGCGGAACGCCCGCGCCAGACCCACCAGGCTGATCGCCATCAGCGGCGCCCCGCAGCCGTCCGTACCGACCGCCGCGACAGGTTCGCCCGCCGCCTCCTCGACCACCTGGTGGATCAGCTGCTGGAGCGGGTGCGCCGGGTTCAGATAGGTCGCCCGGTCCCAGCCGTTGAGTGCGCACACCGCGAGCATGGCGGCGTGCTTGCCGGAGCAGTTCATGGTGATCCGCTCGCGGACCTGGCCCGCGGCGAGATACGTCTCCGCCTCCGCCGGGTCCAGCGGCAGATCGGGCGGGGTCTGCAGATCCTCGGGCGTCAGTCCGTGCTCGGCCAGCATCTTGCGTACGAGGTCGAGGTGGAACACCTCGCCCGAGTGGCTCGCGGCGGCCAGCGCCAGCCGCTCCCCGGAGAGGTCGAGCCCGGCCCGCAGCACGGCGGCGGCCTGCATCGGCTTGTTGGAGGAGCGGGGGAAGACCGGCGCGTCCGGGTCTCCGAGGGTCCGCTCCACACTGCCGTCCGCTGCCAGCACGACCAGGGAGCCCCGGTGGTGGCCCTCCACGAAGCCGGACCGCACGACCTCGGCCAGAACGGGAAGGGCGGGGCCGGCGGGCAGCGCGGGGGACGCCGGGGATATGAGAGGTGTGGAGGTCATGGGGGGGGCGGCCTTCCGGGCGGGGCGAGTGACCGGCCCCGCCCGGAAGGATCGCTTCAGGCGAGCAGGTCGTCTACTTGTGCTTCCCCATCACGGTACCTGCGGGCGATCTCGGCGCTGCAATCGTCAGCGGTACGTTGCAGCTGGTGACGGCGGCGGGAGACCTGCCGCTCGTAGCGGACGAGCCGCCCCATCGCGCTGTACAGCTCTTCGTCCGTGCGGGCGTCGAGGTCGGAGAGTTCGACCTCGGCGAGCGTCTCGGCCGCCAGCCGGCGGAACTCGTCGCTGCGCGGTGTGGTGAGCGTGACATGCCGGGCGGAGGAACGGTGCCGGGACGGGGTGTCGGTGAGGATCTCGGAGAGCCGGTCGACGACCGGCGTCTCGGGGTCCCGGCGGCGGGCCAGCTCGGCCCGCAGGATGTCGATGCGGCCCTGGACCAGACGGCGTACGTAACTGAGGTCGGCCTCGTCGCGCTGCGAGTCACGACGCAGGTTGCGCAGCTCCGCGAGCCGGAGGGCACCCAGCTCGGGCGGTGACTGCCCCGGCAGGCCCTCGTCGATGCCCGGACCGGTCCGTTGCACGGGTGGTCGCATGGCGCCGGCGGTGGTACCGGTACTGGTTGTGACACGCGTGACCGGTACGGCACCGGCTGGCTGCCTGGCTCCATATGTACTCATGCTTTGTCCATCCCCTCGACCGGTGCGTCGGCACACCGCCTCCGTGCATCGTGCCATTCCGTACGGTGACTACGCAGGTGCTCTGTACCCGTTCAGCCCAAGATAGGTTGGTCTGTATGCGTGCAGTGATACAGAGGGTGTACGGCGCGAGCGTCACGGTGGCCGACGGCGCGGGCGACGGAAGCGGGCCCGCGGTGGTGGGCGAAATCGTCGGCGAGGGACTGTGTGTGCTGGTCGGAGTCACCCATGGGGACACCGTGGAGAAGGCGGCGCAGCTCGCCCGCAAGCTCTGGTCGGTCCGCATTCTGGAGGGTGAGAAGTCCTGCTCCGACGTGAATGCACCGCTTCTGGTGATTTCGCAGTTCACTCTCTACGGGGACGCCCGGAAGGGCCGCAGGCCCACCTGGAACGCCGCGGCACCCGGCGAGATCGCCGAACCGCTGGTCGACGAGGTGGTGGCGCAGCTGCGGGCGCTGGGGGCGCATGTGGAGACGGGCCGGTTCGGAGCGGACATGCGGGTCTCGCTCACGAACCATGGCCCGTTCACCGTCCTGGTCGAGGTCTGAGCGGACTCCGGCGGGGAGCCGGAGGCGCGCGCAGAAGCCCGCGGAAGATCTACGGTTCGACGACCGTCTCCTGGGCCGCAGCGGTGTCACCCGCGAGCAGTTCCGCGTCCACCGCCACGTTCCGCTTGACCAGCGCCAGGGCGATCGGCCCCAGCTCGTGGTGGCGGGCGGACGTGGTGATGAAGCCGAGCTGGCGGCCGTCCGCCCCGTCCGCGGCGAGCCGCACCGGCGTGCCGTGCCCGGGCAGCAGCACATCGCTGCCGTCCAGGTGCAGGAAGACCAGCCGGCGCGGCGGCTTCCCCAGGTTCTGCACCCGGGCCACGGTCTCCTGACCGCGGTAGCAGCCCTTCTGGAGGTGGACGGCGGTGCCGATCCAGCCGAGCTCGTGCGGGATGGTGCGGTGGTCGGTCTCGAAGCCGAGCCGGGGGCGGTGTGCCTCGACGCGCAGCGCCTCGTACGCCAGGATGCCGGCCACCGGGCCGTGCTCGGCCGCGTACTTCTCCAGGTCGGCACGGGGCAGGAACAGATCGCGGCCGTGCGGCGCCTCCCGCACGACGACGCCTTCCGGCACCTCTTCGATCGAGCCGGCCGGCAGGTGCACGACGGCGAAGTCCTCGGTACGGTCGGCGACTTCGACCTGGTAGAAGAACTTCATCGACTCCAGATAGGCGACCAGTTCACCCTGGGTGTCCGGTTCGACGTGCGCCCACACCGTCTCGCCGTCGTCGACGAGATAGAGGGCGTGCTCGATGTGCCCGTTCGCGGTGAGGATCAGCGCCTCGGTGGCCTGTCCGGGGGCGAGTTCGCTGACGTGCTGGGTGAGCAGCAGGTGGAGCCAGGCCAGCCGGTCGCTTCCGGTGACGGTGACGACGCCACGGTTCGAGAGGTCGACGAGGCCGGTGCCGTCGGCGAGGGCACGCTGCTCGCGGAACAGGTCGCCGTAGTGCGCGGCGACGCCTTCGTCGCGGCCTTCGGCGGGAACGGCGCCGGGCAGGGACAGCAGAGGGCTCTTCATGCGACCAGCGTACGACTCGATTTACTGCTCGGAACCAGGAGCAGGGGCCGGTCCGGCCGCCGCCGCCTTCGCCGTGCAGTCGGCGCAACGGCCGAAGATCGCGAAGTGCTTCATATCGGTCTCGAACCCGAATGTGTCCCGCAGCTTCATGGTGAACTCGGCAACGACGTCGACATCGGCCTCGATGACATTCGTGCAGTCCCGGCAGACCAGATGGATGTGGTGATGGCGGTCGGCCAGGTGGTACGTCGGTGCCCCGTGCCCCAGATGGGCATGGCTGACCAGCCCCAGCTCCTCCAGGAGCTCCAGGGTCCGGTAGACGGTGGAGATGTTCACGCCGGACGCCGTCCTGCGCACCTCGCAGAGGATGTCGTCCGGCGTCGCGTGTTCCAGTCTGTCGACCGCTTCCAGGACAAGCTGCCGCTGCGGCGTCAGCCGGTAGCCGCGCTGCCGAAGGTCGCTCTTCCAGTCGGTGCTCACCACAGGCCCAGTGTAGGACCGGACGAGCACCCGCCCGCAGGCCGCACGACTACTCGGCCGTCCGGGTGCGTGCGGGTGGTGCGCCTACTTGAAGAACGCGATGCCGTCGTCCGGCAGGTCGCCGAGGCCCTTGGCCATCTCCTCGACCTCTTCGGGGGTGACGACCTTCTTCAGGTGCGCCGACATGTACGGGCGCAGCTCCACCTCGGGGGTGGCCTTCTCGCCGACCCACATCAGGTCGCTCTTCACATAGCCGTAGAGCCGCTTGCCACCGTTGTACGGGCCGGAGGCCGCGGTCCGGGCCACCGCGTCGGTGACCAGGTCGATCTGCGGCTTCTGGTGGGCGAGCTCGCCGTACCAGATCTCGATGACGCCCTGGTCGCGGACCATGACGACCTCGACCTTGCGGTCCTTGTCGATGCGCCAGTAGCCGGACTCGGACTCCAGCGGCTTGACCTTGTTGCCCTCGGCGTCGAGCACCCAGGAGTGCGAGACGTATTCCAGGAAGTCCCGGCCGTCGTGGCTGAAGGAGACTTCCTGGCCGAAGTTGCACTTCTCGGCGCCGGGGAAGTCGGACACACCCGCGCCCGTCCAGTTGCCGAGCAGGAAGGCAAGCGGGACGAGGTCCGGGTGGAGGTCGGACGGGATCTCGATCATGAGCGGCTCAGACGATCTGTGAGGGGGTGATGAGCGGTGCGGACGCGGGTCAGCGCTGGCCCTGGTACAGCTTCTTCACGGTCAGGCCGGCGAAGGCGAGAACACCGACGCAGACCAGGACCAGCAGGGTGGAGAAGAATGCCTCAAGCACGGGAGCTCCTCGGACGAGCGATAACGAGCGGTATGGCGGCAGTACAGGGCCGGGCCCCAGCCTAATGGGTAGGGGCCCGGCGCGATGGTTCGGGGCTTGCCGAGGAAGCGGGGCTCCCCGGCGTGCGGATCAGCCCAGCAGCTGGTTCTGCAGGATCAGCGTCTGGTGGAACGGGACGCGTTCCGTACCGGCCTTCCCCTTGCGGGACTGGACGACGAGGGCGAGCGTGTCGCCGGAGAGCACATATCCGTGGCGGACCTGCTCGGAACCGTACGGCTTGTCCTCGGCGTACGCGTAGGTCGCGGTGTTCTCCACCCGCCCGCCACTCGACCAGGTCTCGTCGAGGTCCGTTCGGGGCGACCCGATGAGCTGAGCACCGATGGACGTGTTGTCGGAGATCTCGTCCCGGAACGCCTCGGCGAAGGCCGTCGAATTGAACTGGAGCAGATAGATCCGGGACGAGGTGCCGTCCGGCATGGTCCAGCCGCGCGCCGTGATGTGCCGCAGCGCGGAGTCCTTCAGCACCTGTCCCAGCTCGGCACGCTTGCTCTTCTGGTAGACGGAGAGGTACTGCGCCGTGCTCACCCAGCCACCGGCGAGTTTCTTGTCCGCCGTTGCTCCGGCCGGGGCCGGCAGCAGCAACTTCCGCACGTCCGCGTGGTGGACCTCGGCGACATTGGCCTCGTTGAACGGGCGCGGCGAACCGGCCGGCAGCGCGGGCAGGCTGAGCTCCGGGTAGTCCCAGCGCCCGTCGCCCTCGGTGGCCAGGCCCGGTACGTCGGTACGCTCCATCGAAGTGATGCCGAGGGCCGTACCGGTGCCGAGACCGCCGAGCACCAGCACAGCGGCGGTCCAGCGGGCGACGGCCCGCAGGACGCGGCGGGACGACTTCGTAGCCGGTACGGACCCCGCCACCGCAAGTGCCTGCCCGGGGGCCGCCAGGGGCTCGGCGGCCGGGACGGGCTGCGTGGCCGGCACGTCCGTGGCCGGGACGGGCTCGGCAGCCGCTGCGGGCACCGCTCCCGTCGGCGGAAGCTCCTGCTCCGGGACAGTGGGCTCCTCGGTCGCCGCGGTCGGTGTCGCCGTCTGCTCGGTCATACGTACTCCCCCGGGGACTCGATGTGGTCGAGCTGGTCCTTCACAAGATCGGCGACGGCGGACGCGCTGAACGGCTTGGTGCCGTACGCGTCGACGGTGAGGAACAGCTCCCCGTCGTACGCGAAGCAGGACAGGGCGTCGAGCTTCACCTTGGTCTGCGGCTCCCGGAAGCACCTGGCCTTCTTGTGGCCCTCGATCTTCGGCCCCTTGCGGAAGCCGCCGACGCTGTCCATCAGCTCCGTCTGGAAGCCGAACATGTCGTGGACAGCCCTCTTGTCCTTCATCTTCACGATCTGGATCTGGACCGTCAGATCGTTGTCGTCCGAGGTATACGAGCGCTGCGCGATGCCCTGGAGGTGGAGCCGGTCGATGCGCTGGTCCAGTTCGCGGCGCTGCTTGCCCGCGATCCCCCGTCCGCCCTCCTTCATCTGGGCCGTGGCCTTCTTACCGCTGATCTCGTCGTCGTTTCCGTACTCGCCCATGTCCGGGCCGAGACGGTAGTTCTCGGGGACCGGCAGCAGCAGCTTGCTGAGCTCGGTATCGGCCCTGCCCCGGCCGATGTCCCCGGCGGGGTCCTTGGCGGGCTTGTGCGCGCCCTGGCTCCAGACCTTGGTGGTGACCGTGCGGTCGGCGCTGTCCACGGTGACCTTGGTGTAGGCGGCCGCACCGCCGACGGCGCCGAGGACCAGGACCGCGGGGAGCACGGCGAGCACCACGCGCCGGGCCCGGCCCTTCCGGGCGGGAGGGACCGGCTCGGCGGGAGGGGCCGGCTCGGCGGGCGGGGCGGTGTCGGTTGTCATGTCGTCGTCGTTCACAGCCGCTCCAGCTGTCGCTCGGCCAGGGTCCGGATGTCCTTCTTGCTGATCGGCGCGGTGTCGAAGATGTTGATGTCCAACATGACGTCGCCGCGCTGGGCGATGGCCCGTGCCTGGTAGACGGGCAGGTAGCCCGGCTTGTTCACAGCCTTGTACAGGAAGTAGCGGCCGTTGCCGCTGCCCTTGATCGGATCGCCCGCGTTGCCTGCGCCTTCCTTGGCGTAGGGCATGTAGTCCAGCTGGTCGTTCGCATGGTCGGACGCCCCGAGCTCTGCGCCGGAGCGGAACTGCACGAGGCGGATGCCCACACCGCGGTACTGCCCCTGCAACCAGTTGGCGGCCGCTATCCGGCGGACGTCGGCCTCCGCGAGCGTTTCGAACATGTAGTCCTCGCTCTTGAACTCCCGCGCATATGCGTCAAGGGACATCCAGCCCTTGGTCGGGAACGGGAACCTGGCGTTGCGCGCCCCCGAGGGCTTGCTGACGAGCAGCTCGCGCAGATCGCCCTCCGTCTTCCGCTGCCGGTCCTGCGACACGGGCAGCGGGTCCGGGACCTTGTCCGCGGGCAGCGCCTTCGCCGGGTAGGCCAGGTTCGGCTGCGACAGGGCGGGCAACGGGGTCGGGGCGCGGTCGGCCTGCACGCCGTAACCGACGGCGGTGCCGCCGGCGATCCCGAGCACCGCGGCGGCGGCGATCAGCAGAGAGGTGCGACCACGCGGCCGCGGCTTGCCCGGCGTCGCCGGCGCACCGGACTCGGCCACCGGAGCGGGCGCGGGCTCGACGACCGGCTCGGCCACCGCCACCGGCACGGGCGCGGGCTCCACGACCGGCTCGGTCGCGGGCGCGACCACCGGCGCGGGCGCGGACGGCTCTACGGCCTGAACCTGCGCCTCGACCTGCACGGGCGGCTCGGCCGGCCCGTCAGGAATGGTGTCTTTCGGTTCCAAGAGGGTCCCCCCACGAGACCTGAGGCGCAGATTCCATTACCTGCGCACACAACTGACCCCTCGCAAGGGGGTGGGGTTGTACCGGCGGCGATTACAGTTCGGCATATGCAGAAGAAGCTCGTGATCAAGGTGACCGCAGGTGCCGACTCCCCCGAGCGCTGCTCACAGGCGTTCACGGTGGCGGCGGTCGCCGTCGCCAGCGGTGTGGAGGTCTCGCTCTGGCTGACCGGCGAATCCTCGTGGTTCGCCCTGCCGGGCCGCGCCGCCGAGTTCGAACTGCCGCACGCCGCACCGCTGCCTGATCTGATCGAGTCGATTCAGGCGGCCGGCCTGATCACTCTCTGCACGCAATGCGCCGCGCGTCGCGACATCACCGAGAACGATGTCCTCGAAGGCGTACGGATCGCGGGCGCCCAGGTCTTCGTCAGCGAGATCATGGCCGACGGCGTCCAGGCCCTCGTCTACTGAAGCAGCTGTCTACCGGCGCTTCTTGCCGTCGAGCTCGTCCCACCACTCGTCCGACTTCGGGTCGCCCGAGGGGTCGTCCCACCAGCGGTCCTCCGGCCCCCGCCGGTTGGCCACCATCGCCGCGATCGGCGGGATGACCATGGCGACCACGCACATTCCTATGGCGACGGGCATCGACCAGAGCCGTACGACGGCCCAGGCGGACACGAACAGGACGATGCATCCGCCCATCAGCAGGAAATAGCTGCGACGGCGCCGGGCGTACATAACTCAAGCGTAGGCCCGATCCGGGCGCACGCGAACAGCGCGGACGGCCCTGCGGACCGCACTGCGCACACCCCTGCGAGCACCACTGCGCCCGGGCCCGCGGACGCCACCGCCGAGACCACCGTGAACGGCGCGAAGGGCCGTACCCCGGTTCAGAAGGCGTCCAACCCCCTGGGGTACGGCCCTCCGGCCGGTCTGTGCCGCGAATCAGACGGCGATGGCCACCTCGGAGAGGCCACCGGTCTGTGCGACGACTGTGCGGTCGGCGCTGCCGCCCGGGACGAGGGCACGTACCGTCCAGGTGCCCTCGGCCGCGTAGAAGCGGAACTGTCCGGTCGCCGAGGTCGGGACCTCCGCGGTGAACTCGCCGGTCGAGTCCAGGAGGCGGACGTAGCCGGTGACGGGCTCACCGTCGCGGGTCACGCTGCCCTGGATGGTGGTCTCACCGGGCTTGATGGTCGAAGCGTCGGGGCCGCCGGCCTTTGCTCCACACATGGTGTTCTGTCCTTCTGGTCGGGGGTCGTGCTGGTCCAGGTCGTGCGGAGTTACTTGTTGGCGCCGAGCTCGATCGGCACACCCACGAGGGAGCCGTACTCGGTCCACGAGCCGTCGTAGTTCTTGACGTTCTCGACTCCGAGCAGCTGGTGCAGCACGAACCAGGTGAGCGCGGAACGCTCACCGATGCGGCAGTACGCGATGGTGTCCTTCGCCAGGTCGACCTGCTCGGCCTCGTAGAGGGCCTTGAGCTCTTCGTCCGACTTGAACGTGCCGTCGTCGTTGGCGTTCTTCGACCACGGGATGTTGCGGGCGCTCGGCACGTGGCCGGGGCGCTGCGACTGCTCCTGCGGGAGGTGCGCCGGGGCGAGCAGCTTGCCGCTGAACTCGTCGGGCGAACGCACGTCGACCAGGTTCTGGTTGCCGATCGCGGCCACGACGTCGTCACGGTAGGCGCGGATCGACTCGTCCTGGGCCTTGGCCTTGTACTCGGTGGCCGGGCGGGACGGGATCTGGTCGCCGTCGACCAGGTCGCGGGAGTCCAGCTCCCACTTCTTGCGGCCGCCGTCGAGCAGGCGGACGTCCTGGTGACCGTAGAGCTTGAAGTACCAGAACGCGTAGGACGCGAACCAGTTGTTGTTGCCGCCGTAGAGGACGACCGTGGTGTCGTTCCCGATGCCCTTCTCGGACAGCAGCTTCTCGAAGCCGGCCTGGTCGATGAAGTCACGGCGGACCGGGTCCTGGAGGTCCTTGGTCCAGTCGATCCGGATGGCGTTCTTGATGTGGTTCTTCTCGTATGCCGAGGTGTCCTCGTCGACCTCGACGAGGGCGACCTTCGGGTCGTCGATGTGGGCCTCGACCCAGTCGGCGTCTACCAGGACGTCACTGCGGCTCATTCTGTTCTCCTCCGGGGCAGTCTGCGGCGAGATGGTGCGTGATGCGAGATGTACGGGGGCGCAGTATTCGCGCGTACACACATGCACGGGGGTGGGCCCTGACAGTGGTCGAAGGGCCGGGAATGCGGGATGCGACGATCCCGCTCAGATGGTGCGACAGAGCATGGCGGCGATGCGGCACAGGTCTACTGCCCGCCGCTTCGTGAGATCCGCCTGTCGCTTCATGGGTCCGATCGTAGGGACGTACGGGCGGGCATGTCACCGTTGTGTCGTATATTGAGACACGATCGTCCACAATGCGGGACGAGAGCAAGCTTGCCGCGCCGCGCGAACCGGACCGGGGCCGATCGGGCCCCTCGGTCATCTACGGGTCGGACGCGTCCGTCTCATTATGTGGCGCAGCGACTGTCTGGGCTCCTGCCCAGCCGCGGCACGCCTTACGTATCGGACCGCCTATCCGCCGAGCGGGATGTCCGAACCCGTCACGGAGATCTCCAGGCCGTTCTTCGTAGGCTCGATCCTCTGCAGCTTCAGGCCGTTCGGCAGGGCCCCGATCTCCCGCTCGAAGTCGGTCTTCCTGCGCACCAGGCCCTCGAGGCCGGGGATGCCTTCACCCGGCACCTTGTCCGCGTGCACCCGGATGGTGTGGCCGTCGACCAGGGTGACGGTGGAGGTCACGCTGCGCGTGAGCGTGCGGCCGAGGATCTCGACGGCGCCGGTCACCTTCACCTTGCCGTTGCCGCCGTACTGGACGACGACTCCGTCGTCGGCCGCGTGCGTCAGGTCCTCGTACGAGACGGTCGCCGTGCCGGTGGCCCGGGCGGCGGTGGCGCTGGAGAAGCCGTCGGCCAGCGTGACGTCGTGGAGTTCGGCGTTCATCTCGCTGATCCGGATCCTGCGGCCGCCGGCGTCGGTCTCGATGCCGGTGAGCTTGATGTCGACCTCGTCGAGCGCGGATCCGGCGACCTGCGTCAGAAACGGGAAACCCTTGATGGAGATGTCCGTCGAGTCGACCGTGGAGCCGCTGATCTCGACCCTGCCCTCGGCCTCCGACTCGGCGAAGTACACCGCCGCCCGGTCGACGGCGATGAAGATGCCGCCCAGCACCACCACCATGACCAGCAGTATTCGCAGTGCGCGCATGCTTGTTCTTCCCCCACCCTGCATCCGATCCGGCCGGACCCGCCTGGTGTCCGTGAGCCTACTGCGGCTGCACGGCACCCCCGGGGTGATCGACGAGCCGGGTCCCTCCCCGGTTCCCGGGCCGATACACAGGTACCGGCCCGGGACACGCCGGGGCGTGTGGGGCGCAGGGGTCGTGCCGGGTCAGGAGAGGGCCCGGCCGATCAGATAGACGGCGGGCGCCGCTGCGGTCAGCGGCAGCGCCACGCCGGCGGTCATGTGCACAAAACGTGACGGGTAGTCATAGCTGGCCACCCGCAGCCCGATCAGCGCGCAGCCGCCGGCCGCGAGCCCGAGGAGGGCACCCTTCGCACCGAGGTCCGTGAGCCCGCCTGCCGCGGCACCGGCGCCCGCGGCGACGAGCAGCGCCAGCACGACCGAGACCGGCCCGGGCAGCGGCAGCGCGCGGGCGAGCACGGCGACCGCGACGGCCGCACCGCCCACCGTCACCGCGTCCGGCACCGCCGCGAGATGCCCGGCGGCGAGGATCGCCAGGGCCGCCGAGGCGACGGTGGCCATCAGCCCGTACATCCGCTCGTCGGCGCCCGCGTGGCTGCGGAGCTGGAGGACGACGGTGAGCAGCACCCAGATGCCGAGGGTGCCGAGGATCGCCGCAGGGGCGTTGGCCCGCCCTGCGGCGAGCAGCACGACATCGGCGACGAACCCACCGGCGAAGGCGAGTGCGATGCCCTGCCGGGCCGGCCACATGCCGTTCAGCCGGAACCAGCCCGCCGCGGTCACGGCCTGGAGCAGCACCAGCGGCACGAACAGGGCGTACTGCCCGATCGCGGCCCCGAGGGCGAGCAGCAGCCCGAGACCCGCGGTGATCGCGGCCGGCTGCATGCCCGGCGCGATGATCGGCGAACGGCCCTCGGCGCGGGCGCGCTGGGCATCGGTGACACGGCTGTTGCCCAGAGTGGTGGGCGCGCTGTAACCGGAGGTGTCGGGCCCCGCCGCGGTGTCCGGGGTGACATCGGCCGCGGCCGCCTCGGCAACCGCGACGGCCGGGGCCTCGGGGGGCAGCGGATACGAGCCCGAGGCGCCCTGCGGAGTGGGACGGGCGTCGGCGGCGGCCGTGGCGACCGGCTGCTGCGGCTGCGCCGGCCGGACCGGGTACGGCTGCTCGTAGTGCTGCTGGGCATACGGCTGCTCGTACTGCTGCTGGTCGTACGGCGGCTGCTGGTACTGCGGCTGGTGCTGTGCGGGCCGGACGGTCGGCTGGTACTGGGTGTCCCAGGTCTGCCCCTCCCACGTCTGCGTGGCACCGGGGTCCTGGAACGCCTGGTTGTCCGGGTCGTACGGGGCCTGCTGCCCGTACGACTGCTCGCCGTACGTCTGCGGCCCCTGCCCCTGTCCGTACGCGTGCCCGTACCCGGCCCCGGACTCCTGTCCGTACGGCTGCTGCTGATCGCTGCTGGTCATGTTCTGCGGTTCACCCTCCTGCGAACGGCGGGAGCACCTCGACCGTGCCGCCCTCGGCAAGGCGTACGGTCTCATGGCCGCGGGTCCCGACGGGGTCACCGTCGATCAGGAACGAGCATCGTTGCAGCACTCGGGTGAGCTCACCGGGGTGCCGCTCACGCACCGCGTCGAGCGCCTCGGCGAGCGTCGCAGCCGCGTACGGCTCCTCCGCGGTTCCGGCGGCCGCCTTGGCTGCGGCCCAGTAGCGGATCGTTCCCGCTGGCATGGCGGCGCTCCCTTCGTCTCGCGTCAGCTGTCCATCATGAATCACGCGGCGACCGACCAGTCCGCGATACGGGTGAGCAAGTTCTCGTCCGCTGCGTTCTCGGCATGCCCCATGCCCCGCTCCAACCACAGCTCGGCGCCGCCCTGTGCCGCGTCCACCAGCATTCTCGGGTGGTCGAGCGGGAAGTACGGGTCCTTGTCGCCGTGCACGATCAGCAGCGGAGCCGGGGCGATGAGCGGGACCGAATCGACCGGGGAGAGCGGCATAGGGTTCCACTCCTTGTGGTCGATCCGCGTGCGGAAGCCGTACCGGCCGACCAGCCGGCCGGTGGGCCGGGTCACCACCCAGTGCAGACGTCGCATCGGAGCCGTACCCCGGTAGTACCAACGGGCGGGAGCACTCACAGCAACCACTGCATCCGCGTGCGCTTCTGTGCGCCCCCTGTGCGCGGGAACCATGCGGGGCAGCTGTTCCGTGGCCGCAGTCGTGCCCGGTGCCGTATACAGCGCGCCGTGCCGAAGCACTACAGAACCACCCATCGAGAATCCGACCGTAACCACCCGGCGGTGCCCGAGGGAGCGCGCCCAGGCCACCGCGGCGGCCAGGTCCAGCACCTCGCGGTCGCCCACCGTCGACCGCCCGCCGGACCCTCCGTGCCCCCGGAAGGAGAACGTGACCACGGCCGCACGCTGGGAAAACACACCCGCCGCGCGCCGCACGGCGGGCCGGTCCACCGATCCGGTGAAACCGTGCGCGACCACGATCGCCGTATCGGCGGCGGCCGGGTCGGCGGCAGGTCCGGCACCGGCCGTACACGGTTCGTACACCGCCTCGATCGACAGCCCGTCATCCGTCCGCAATGTCGTACGCCGGGCTCCCGGCGTGATCAAGCAAACAGAAGAACTCCGAAACGAACTCTCGGACACAGAACTCATGTGGGCTATTCTGCTGGGAAGAGGATCCGGGCAATGCAGCCCCCGGGTCCTTTTGTGCTTTCCGCGCGTTGTTACGACGACGTTTCGACAAGCTCAGCGGTCCCAGGGCGTGGGGCCGCACCGTAAAACCCGTATGACAGATGTCGTACGGCCGCACCGAACCGTACGAAGAAGTGCCGCATACTCCCCCGGGCCCCGCCCGGGAGTGCCCCTCTCGCAGGGAACGAGGAGGACCGACGTAATGGGCGAGCAAGGCGAGCAAACCGTGCACGATCATCGACCGACGACCCGGGCAGGTGGGCGGCGATGAGTTCACTGCTGCTTCTGACGAATGCCCTCCAGCCGTCGACGGAGGTGCTTCCCGCCCTCGGTCTGCTTCTGCACAGCGTGCGGGTGGCCCCCGCCGAAGGACCCGCTCTCGTCGACACCCCCGGTGCCGACGTCATCCTGGTGGACGGCCGCCGCGACCTGCCGCAGGTGCGGTCGCTGTGCCAGCTGCTGCGGTCCACCGGACCGGGCTGCCCGCTGATCCTCGTCGTGACGGAGGGCGGCCTCGCGGCCGTCACCGCCGACTGGGGCATCGACGACGTGCTGCTGGACACGGCGGGACCGGCCGAGGTGGAGGCCCGGCTGCGGCTCGCCACCGGCCGGCAGCAGCTCACCTCCGACGACTCCCCGATGGAGATCCGCAACGGCGACCTGTCGGTCGACGAGGCGACGTACAGCGCGAAGCTGAAGGGCCGGGTCCTCGACCTGACCTTCAAGGAATTCGAACTCCTCAAGTACCTCGCGCAGCACCCGGGCCGGGTCTTCACCCGCGCCCAGCTGCTCCAGGAGGTCTGGGGCTACGACTACTTCGGCGGTACGCGGACGGTCGACGTCCATGTCCGGCGGCTGCGCGCCAAGCTCGGCCCCGAGCACGAGTCGCTGATCGGCACGGTCCGCAACGTCGGCTACCGCTTCGTCGCACCGGAAAAGGTGGAGCGTGCGGGCGGCGAGGCCAAGGCCCAGGCGGCGGAGAGGACTGCGGCGGCCGCACCGGCCGAACCCGTCACCCGTCCGGAGCACTCGGAGGTAGCCGAGGTCACGGAAGAAGCCCCGGTCCGGCCTGCCAAGAGGTAGTTCCATCCGCGTAGACTGCCGCGCGTGGCCAAGGTGACGCGGGACGATGTGGCGAGACTGGCGGGGACGTCGACCGCGGTCGTCAGCTACGTCATCAACAACGGACCCCGGCCGGTCGCCCCGGCCACGCGCGAGCGGGTACTCGGCGCGATCAAAGAGCTGGGTTACCGGCCCGACCGGGTCGCGCAGGCGATGGCTTCGCGGCGGACCGATCTCATAGGAATGATCGTTCCGGACGCCCGGCAGCCGTTCTTCGCAGAGATGGCGCACGCGGTCGAACAGGCCGCGGCCGAGCGCGGCAAAATGGTCCTCGTCGGCAACTCCGACTACCGCGACGAACGCGAGGTCCATTACCTGCGGGCCTTCCTCGGAATGCGGGTCTCCGGGCTGATCCTGGTCAGCCAGGGCCCCAGCGAGCGGGCGGCGGCCGAGATAGAGGCGTGGGACGCGCGGGTCGTGCTGCTGCACGAGCGGCCGGAGGCAATCGACGACGTCGCGGTCGTCACGGACGACATCGGCGGCGCGCAGCTGGCCACCCGGCACCTGCTCGAACACGGCAACGCGTACGTGGCGTGCCTCGGCGGCATGGAGACGACCCCGGCGGTCGGCGACCCGGTCGCCGACCACGTCGAGGGCTGGCGGCGGGCGATGCACGAGTCGGGACGGTCGACGGAGGGCCGGCTCTTCCAGGCCCCGTACAACCGTTACGACGCCTACCGGGTGGCGCTCGGGCTGCTCGCCGGCCCGGACCGCCCGCCGGCGATCTTCTGCTCGACGGACGACCAGGCCATCGGGGTGCTGCGGGCCGCGCGCGAACTGCGGATCGATGTGCCCGGGGAGCTCGCGGTGGCGGGCTTCGACGACGTGAAGGAAGCGGGTCTGACCGATCCGCCGCTGACCACGATCTCTTCGGACCGCCCGGCGATGGCACGGGCCGCGGTGGACCTGGTGCTCGACGACTCGCTGCGGGTGTCGGGGTCCCGGCGGGAGCGGCTCAAGCAGTTCCCGTCGGCGCTGGTGGTGCGGCGGTCGTGCGGGTGCGGGGAGCCGGCGGCCGGTCAGGGGCGGTAGGCGGCGACGCCTGTACGGCCTTTATGACGCCTGTCTTTATATCGGGCATACGAGGTTCTGTCGGGCTTCTCAGGACGTGCTCAGGCTTCTCTCATGTTCGCTGGACACAGTCGGGGACATGACTGAGAGCCAGCGCCCGAGCGGCGAGTACCCGATGTACCCCTCGTACGGCAACGGCGACGCGGCCTACCCGCCGCCGCCTGCGCACCAGCCCGCGCAGCCGATCTCCACGGGCCCCGGAACGACCGTGTGGCCCGGCAGCGGAGGCGCCCACGGTGGTGGCGACGGCTACGGCAGCTTCGGTCAGGGGCTGCCGCAGCTCGCCCCCCAGCCCTCCGGGCACAAGCGCCGGGCCAAGCGGCCGGTCGCCCTGCTGGCGGCCGTGGCCGTCGCGGCGGCGGTCGTCGGCGGTGTCACCGCCACCGCCGTCGGTCAGTTCACCGGCACCGGTTCCAGCGGCACCGACAGCAGCTCGGTGGTCAGCGGCACGACCGTCTCGCAGACCAGCACCGGCACCGTCGCCGGTGTCGCGAAGGCGGTGTCGCCGACGATCGTCGAGATCGGTGCGACGTCGACCGCGGGCGAGTCCACCGGCTCCGGCGTGATCATCACGTCCGACGGCGAGATCGTCACCAACAACCACGTCATCGCGGGCGCCTCGTCGATCAAGGTGACGCTGAGCACCGGCAGGACGTACACCGCGAAGGTCGTCGGCACCGACGCCGACAAGGACCTGGCGCTGATCGATCTGGAAGGCGCCAGCGGGCTGAAGACGGCCACGCTCGGCGACTCCTCCGGGATCAAGGTCGGCGACCAGGTCGTCGCGATCGGCTCGCCCGAGGGCCTCACCGGCACCGTCACCAGCGGCATCGTCTCCGCGCTGAACCGTGATGTCACCGTCGCCAAGGACAGTGAGGGCGGTCAGGGGCAGGGGCAGCAGGGCGGCGGCAGTGACTGGCCGTTCGAGTTCGGCGGACAGCAGTTCAACGGCGACACCGGCAACTCCACCACCACGTACAAGGCCATCCAGACCGACGCCTCGCTCAACCCCGGCAACTCCGGCGGTGCGCTCATCAACATGAACGGCGAGATCGTCGGCATCAACTCCGCGATGTACTCCGCGAGTTCGTCCGGCGGATCGAGCAGCTCCGGCGCGGGCAGCGTCGGTCTCGGCTTCGCCATCCCGGTGAACACGCTCAAGGCCGACCTGGACACACTGCGGGCCGGCAACAGCTCCTGAGGAGATCAGCCATGAACCACCCGTCCGACACCCCCACCGGCCCGGCGGACCTGGCGCTGCCGCTCGCGACGGCCCGGCGCGCCCCGGAGCTCCGTGCGACCACCACGGTCACCACCGGCCGCAGGCGCCGGGCCGCGCGACGCCGCGCCACGGCCGTGACAGGCTGAAGGCACCCCGGCAGAGCAGAGAGAAGAGGACGACGAGCGATGAGTCCCGCCGAAGACGATCCGCAGCGCATCCTGATCGTCGACGACGAGCCGGCCGTGCGCGAGGCCCTGCAGCGCAGTCTCGCCTTCGAGGGATACGGCACGCTGGTCGCCGTCGACGGAATCGACGCGCTGGCCAAGGCGGAGTCGTACGCCCCCGATCTGATCGTCCTCGACATCCAGATGCCGCGGATGGACGGCCTGACCGCCGCCCGCCGCATCCGTTCCACCGGCGCCACCACACCCATCCTGATGCTCACCGCCCGCGACACGGTCGGCGACCGCGTCACCGGGCTCGACGCCGGCGCCGACGACTATCTGGTCAAGCCCTTCGAACTGGACGAGCTCTTCGCCCGCATCCGGGCCCTGCTGCGCCGCAGTTCGTACGCGGCCGCGGCGGGCGGCGACGTCCCCGACGACAATGTACTGTCCTTCGCCGATCTGCGGATGGACCTCGCCACCCGCGAGGTCACCCGCGGCTCGCGCCGCGTCGAGCTGACCCGGACCGAATTCACCCTGCTGGAGATGTTCCTGGCCCACCCGCGGCAGGTGCTGACCCGCGAGCAGATCCTGAAGGCGGTCTGGGGCTTCGACTTCGAACCGAGCTCCAACTCCCTGGACGTGTACGTGATGTACCTGCGCCGCAAGACGGAAGCGGGCGGTGAACCGCGGCTCGTGCACACGGTGCGGGGCGTCGGGTACGCGCTGCGGGCCGGCGGGGGTGACGGGTGACGGGCCCGTTGCGGTGGTTCCGCGCGCTGCCGCTGCGCTCCCGGCTGGCGATGCTGGTCGCGACCGCCGTGGCGGTCGCGGTGGCGGCGGTGGCCCTGGCCTGCTGGCTGACCACGCGGGACCGGCTGATCGAGCAGCTCGACTCGAGCCTGCAACAGGTCCGTCCCAGTGGGGCCGACGTCGACGTTCTCACGCGGGCCTGCGCCGAGCCGGACGGAGTCCGGATCCTGCCCACGCCCTACACGCTCCAGCTGGTGCTGGCGACGAGTACGACGCCCTGCACCCAGCCGGAGAAGTCCCCGATCCCGGTGCAGCTCGCCGACCGGGCTGTAGCCGCCGGGGTGCGGACCGACGCGGTGCACACCACCGAGGCGAAGGACGGCACCGAGATGCGCGTCTACACCTCGACCGTTCACGGTCCGGGAAGTCAGCCCGGGCTCGCCGTATCCGTGGCCCTGCCCATGAAACAGGTCACCGACCCCCTCGACCAGCTGGCGCTCGTCCTCCTCTCCGTCTCCGGCATCGGTGTCATCGGCGCGGGCGCCGCCGGGCTGTGGGTCGCCCGCACCGGCCTGCGCCCCGTCGACAAGCTCACCGAGGCCGTCGAGCATGTCGCCCGCACCGAGGACCTCACACTCCGCATCCCGGTCGAGGGCGAGGACGAGATCGCCCGGCTGTCCCGCTCCTTCAACTCGATGACTGCCGCCCTCGCCACCTCCCGCGACCGGCAGGCCCAGCTGATCGCGGACGCCGGGCACGAGCTGCGCACGCCGCTGACCTCGTTGCGTACGAACGTGGAACTGCTCGCCCGCAGCGAGGAGACCGGCCGGCCGATCCCGCCGGACGACCGCAGGGCGCTGATGAAGTCGGTCACGGCCCAGATGACCGAGCTGGCGTCGCTCATCGGCGACCTGCAGGAACTGGCCCGCCCGGACGCGGCCCAGCCCGGCCCGCTCCAGGTCGTCGGCCTGCACGACATCGCCTCGGCCGCGCTGGAGCGGGCACGGCTCCGCGGCCCGGAACTGACCATCACCGCGGACCTCGAACCCTGGTACGTACGGGCCGAGCCGGGGGCGCTGGAGCGGGCCGTCGTCAACGTCCTCGACAACGCCGTGAAGTTCAGCCCGCAGCACGGCACGATCGCCGTGGCCCTGCACGGCGGGGAACTGACCGTGGCGGACCAGGGCCCGGGCATCCCCGAAGACGAACTCCCGTACGTCTTCGAACGCTTCTGGCGCTCGCCGTCCGCCCGCCAGCTGCCGGGCTCGGGGCTGGGCCTGTCGATCGTGGCGCGCACGGTCCAGCAGGCGGGCGGCGAGATCGTCCTGCGCCCAGCGCCGACCGGTGGCACGGAGGCCTCGATCCGCCTGCCGGGCGCACCGCAGCCGCCGCCGGCGTCCTCCTGAGCCACCCCCTGCGACCGCTCAGGCCCCGGGGTTGTGCCCGATCAGTGATGCGACCAGGCCGGGCCGGGTGGCGGGGAAGTCCAGCGGGACGATCCCGAGCCCGGTCCAGCCGGACGCCTCGGAGCCGTCGAGGAACGACTGCACCTGCAGGTCGAGCCGGTCCGCGTTCCAGCGGGGCGGCATCAGGGCCGCCATGCTCACGTAGTTCATGAACAGGTTCCCGGGCTGCTGCGCGGCCTTGCGGAACTGGGACTCGATCTTCGGGTACTTGGCGAACGGCTCCGCCATACTTTTGCGCGGGACTCTCCTGCTTCGGCAGCGGTCAGGGCTTGGCCGTCACGTGACCCGCGGGGTCACGTGAGAAGCCGCCTCGTTTACGAGGGGGAGGAGTCACGTAGTCGTCCTGGATGTGTTGTGTCGTCGACGACGAGATGCAGAGCCCGGGGCGAGGTAACACACCCCCGGGCACTCTGCTGTTATCAGCGAGAAGCGCAGCCTTGCCGCAGGCCTCCCTCCGAACGAGCAGCGAGCAGTGGTGTCGACGTAGACGTCGAAGATCTGGCGGACCTCCGCTTCGCTCTCCTCGGGGTATTCCTGCGCTGAGCTGTTCGGCGACGGTGGCGTTCTGGCACTCGGTCCACGGGCCGTGTAGCGGGCGCCGGTGTCGTGCGTTCCGGGAATGGTCAGGCGCTGTACGGGGGTGGCGTCGGCGAGGCCGGGCATCCAGTCCTGCGTGGTGAGAGCCGTACGGCGGGCTGCGGCGGTCGCGGGGTCCGTCCCGACGAGAGCAGTGGCGGAGAGGGCGAGTGCGCCGGGTAAGAAGGTTCTGCGGGTGCTCATGCGAGTGCCTCCGTCGGCTGTGGGGGGCCGGCCTTCGAAGTGTGACGGGTACACGCCATAACGGGACGGGGCCGCATCGCCGGGACGGGGGCCCGGCCGTCCCTAGACCGTGGCCGGGCCCGTCGCCTGGCGTACCGCCGCCACCGTGCTCGCCTCCACCGCGGCGACGCCCGCTTCGCTCGCCGGTCCCAGGCCGTGGCGGGCGGCGAGCCATGAGGCGTCGTTGCACGTCACCCAGGTGTCGCCGGCGGCATCCTGCCAGGCCAGCGCCTTCGACGGGAGGTCGATCCCGGCGGTCTGCCGGTCCTGCATCAGCTGCGTGCCACCCTCCGGCTTGCCGAAGATGAGCAGCTCGGTCGGCCGGAGTTCCAGGCCGATGCGGGCGGCATGGTCCGCATGGTCGATCCGTGCGAACACCTGGAAGCCCGAGGCGGTGATCGCCTCCTGGAGCCGGTCGATCGTTTCGCGGACGGACCCGTTGCAGGCGACGGTGACCAGGCCGTCGTCTGCATCTGCTTCGGCTTCTGCAGTCATGTTTCCGACACTAGGCGAGGCCCGGTCCCGAACCCGTGACGACAGCGGGGCGGTGGGCCGGATGGCCCACCGCCCCGCTCACTCGATCGCCGGAGCTACTGAATGACCGTGATCCGGTCCGTGGCCGGCGGAGCCAGCGGCGCCGTGGCCGACGAGTGCGCCGCCAGATACGCGTTGAACAGGTCCAGGTCGGATGCGCCGACCAGCTTGTTGGTGCCCTGTCCGAGCGCCGCGAAGCCGTCGCCGCCGCCCGCGAGGAACTCGTTCATCGCGACGCGGTACGTCTTGGCCGGGTCGATCGCCGCACCGTTCAGCTTGATCGTGTCGACGACGACGCGGGCCGCGCCCGTCTTCGTCATGTCGAGGGTGTACGTGAGGCCCTTGGACACCTGAAGGATCTTCGGGCTGGCCTCGTTGGCGCCGCTGACCTGCTGCTGGAGCGCGCTGATCAGCTGGGCGCCGGTCAGGTCGACGACATTCATCATGTTGGTGAAGGGCTGCACGGTGAACGACTCGCCGTACGTCACCACCCCGTCGCCGTCACTGCCGGTCGACTTGTACACCAGGTCCGCGCGGATGCCGCCCGGGTTCATGAAGGCGACGACCGCCCCGCCCTTGTCCGCCGGGGCCAGGCCCTCCAGCTGCGCATCGGCGATCAGGTTGCCGAGCGGCTTCTCGGGGGCAGTGGAACCTCGGCCGTTGATGTCGGCGCTGATGAAGCCCTGCGGCTTGCTCGCGACGGGAGCCGCGAGGGTGTTCCAGCGGGCGATCAGGGCCGTCATGTCGGTGGCCTTGGGCTGGTCCCGGGTGACGACGTGGTTCGCCGAGGTCGGGTTCGAGGAGCTCGACGACTTCACCGACGTACGCACGATGTCCTTGGTGCGACGGTCGTACGTGAGGGTCGTGTCCGTGTACAGCTTGCCGAACGACGATGCCGAGGTGACCAGGCGCGGGTTGCCCGCCGGGTCCGGCACGGTGCACACGTACGCCTGGTGCGTGTGGCCCGTGACCAGCGCGTCGACCTTCGGGCTGATGCCCTTGGCGATGTCCACGATCGGCCCCGAGATGCCGTCACCGGCGCCGGGGCTGTCGCAGTTGTAGTTGTACGAGGAGGAGGCCGGGGCCCCGCCCTCGTGGATGAGCGCGACGATGGACTTCACGCCCTGCCGGTCGAGCTCCTTGGCGTACTTGTTGACCGTCTCGATCTCGTCGTGGAACTTCAGGCCCTTGACGCCGTTGGCGGTGACGATGTTCGGCGTGCCCTCCAGGGTCACCCCGATGAAGCCGATCTTGACGCCGTTCTTCTTCCACACCGTGTACGGCTTGAGGATCGGCTTGCCGGTCTTCTCGTCCGTCACATTGGCGGCGAGGTACGGGAAGTCCGCGCCCTGGAACGTCCTGTCCTTCTCGTAACACCCCTCGACCGGGTGGCAGCCGCCGTTCTGGAGGCGGGCCAGCTCGACGGCCCCCTCGTCGAACTCGTGGTTGCCGACGGTCGTCACATCGAGGTCGATCTTGTTGAGCGCCTCGATGGTCGGCTCGTCGTGGAAGAGCCCGGACAGCAGCGGGCTCGCGCCCACCATGTCGCCGCCGGCCGCGGTGATGGAGTACGGGTGGCCCTTGCGCGCGGTGCGCAGCGAGGAGGCGAGGTACTCGACACCACCGGCCGGGATCGTCTTCGTCGTGCCGTCGGCCTGCGTCTCGGTGACGTTGCCGGCCGAACCGGCCGGCGGCTCCAGGTTGCCGTGCAGGTCGTTGAAGGACAGCAGCTGCACGTCGACGGTGCGGGCCGGCGTGTGGTGCCCGTGACCGCGGTCCTGGGCGCCGGCCGGCATCGCCGCGACGAGCGCGCCGACGGTGGCCAGCCCGGCCGCGGCGGCGAGCACCCGCCGTGACGCACGGTTCTTCTGCGGTGTCGCTGACATCGGTCCCCTTGTGAGTTCAGCGGGAGGGTTCGGCCCGCAGCCTAGAGTCAACGCGCGTAGCGCGACAGGTGTTTCGCGTTACGAACCGGTTGCCATGTGGTCGGTAAGGGGATCAACTCCCCCGCACCGACCGCATCTCGCACCTATCCGGTCGAAAACGTCACGGCAATGGCCGAGCCCCGCGACACCTCACTGCCCCCCTCACGGCCTCGCCCCGCCGTACGCTCGTACGCATGACGACTGATGTACCCCTCCCCGCCCCCGGGCGTGAGATCCGGACGCTCGACGTGCTCTCTGCCGACCAGGCCGGAGCCGTCCTCGATCTGCTCGACGAAGCGACCCGCGCCGACGGCAGGCCCGCGGTCTCCGAGCAGGGCCGGCTGCAGCTCAGGGGCGGGCGCCGGGAGGGTGTGCGGCACCTTCTGCTCACCAGCTCGGGCACCCTCGTCGGGTACGCGCAGCTGGAGGACACCGACCCCGTCGAGGCGCCGGCCGCCGAGCTGGTCGTGCACCCCGCGCACCGCGGCCAGGGGCACGGGCGGGCGCTGGGCGCCGCGCTGCTCGCCGCGACCGGGAAGCGGCTGCGCGTCTGGGCGCACGGCGGGAAGTCCGCGGCGCGCCACCTCGCCCAGGTCCTCGGCCTCTCGCTCTTCCGTGAACTGCGTCAGCTGCGCCGCACCTTGAGCCCGCTGGACATGGCGGAGCCCGTGCTGCCGCCGGGCGTCACCGTCCGCACCTTCGTGCCCGGCCAGGACGACGCCGCCTGGCTCGCGGTGAACAGTGCCGCCTTCGCCCACCACCCCGAGCAGGGGGCGCTCACCCAGCGCGACCTGGACGACCGCAAGGCCGAGCCGTGGTTCGACCCGAAGGGCTTCTTCCTGGCCGAGCGCGGCGGCGAGCTGATCGGCTTCCACTGGACGAAGGTGCACGCCGAGGAGCAGCTCGGCGAGGTGTACGTCCTCGGCATCCGGCCCGACGCGCAGGGCGGCGGCCTCGGCAAGGCGCTGACCGCGATCGGGCTGCGCCATCTCGCCGCCGAGGGGCTGCCGACCGCGATGCTCTACGTCGACGCGGACAACAAGGCGGCCCTGACGGTGTACGAACGGATGGGCTTCGCCACCCACGAGGTGGACCTGATGTACCGCACGGAGTCCTGAGCAGCCGGTACGGAGTCCTGAGCAGCCGGCCCGGAGTCCTGGGCGGCACAGCTCTCTCCGGGGCGGCGTCGCTTGACGTCGCCCCTTCTTTCCGACACCCTTTCACTACTCAATTAGTGAAAGGGGTGAACATGGCAGAGTCCGCAGCGGTCGAGTTCCGCATCGACCGGCGCAGCGGCGTCGCCACGTACCTCCAGATCGTCCAGCAGACCAAACAGGCCCTCCGCCTCGGCCTGCTGGAGCCCGGCGACCGGCTGCCCACCGCACGCGAGGTCGTCGAGGCCACCGCCATCAACCCGAACACCGTGCTCAAGGCCTACCGCGAGCTGGAGCGCGAAGGTCTCGTCGAGGCCCGGCGCGGGCTCGGCACGTTCGTGCGCCGGACCCTCGGCTCCACGGCCACCACGGACACGCCCCTGCGGGGGGAACTCACCGACTGGGCCCGCCGAGCGCGGGAGGCGGGACTGGAACGCGACGACATGAACGCGCTCTTCACCGCCGTACTGGACAGCACGTTCAAGGGGGACAGCCACACATGACAGGCGCTGCGATCGAGGCGAACGGCCTCGGCATGAAGTACCGGGGCAGGGCCGGGGGGTGGGCGCTGCGCGACTGCTCGTTCCGGCTGCCCACGGGACGCGTGTGCGCGCTCGTCGGGCCCAACGGCGCAGGCAAGTCCACCCTGCTCGCCCTCGCCGCCGGGTTCCTGCGGCCGGTCGAGGGAACGGTCCGGATCCTGGGCACCACGCCCGCCGAGGCGCGGTCCCGGATGGCGTTCGTGGCCCAGGACAAGCCGCTGTACCCGCAGTTGACGGTCGCCGAGACGCTCTGGGCGGGCGCCGAGCTGAACCCCGCCACCTGGGACCGGGCCACGGCCGAGCGCGTCATCGGGGACCTGCCCAAGGACGCCAGGGTCCGTACGCTCTCCGGCGGACAGCGCACCCGCCTGGCGCTCGCCCTCGCACTCGGCAAGCGCGCCGAACTGCTGCTGCTCGACGAGCCGATGGCCGACCTCGACCCGCTCGCCCGCCACCAGCTGATGGGCGTCCTGATGGCGGAGGCGGCCGAGCACGCGACCACCATCGTGATGTCCTCGCACATCCTCGCCGAGCTGGAGGGCGCCTGCGACTACCTCCTGTTCGTCGACGGCGGCCGGGTCCGCCTCGGCGGCGAGACGGAGGACATCCTCGCCGCGCACGCCCTGCTGACGGGTCCGGTACGGGACCTGGCACCGCACACCGTCGTCGAGTCCCGCACGACGGGACGGCAGCTGACCGCACTGGTACGGAGGGAGGGCCCGGTGGACGACTCGGCCTGGGAGATCGCGGAACCGTCGCTCGAGGAGTTGCTGCTGGCGCATCTGCGGTCGCGGGAGGCACCTGCGCTGCTGATGCCGAGTGCCGAGGCCGGCAGGGAGGTGGCTGCCGTATGAGCACCATCGGTCTGCGTACGCCCGTCGCACCCGCCGCCGGGTGGCAGGGCCCCGTCCGCGTCCTCCTCCGCCAGCACCGCCGTTCCGTGTGGGCGGCCGGCGCACTCCTGGTGCTGGGCATCGCCATCGTGGTCGGGCTCCGGATCTGGGTCGCGGCCGCGAGCTCGGCCGAACTCTGCGCCGACGGCGACACCACCCGCTGCGGCGACGGCTCCTACCTGCCCACCTACGCCCGCACAGCCACCGAGACCTATCTGGCGGACGGCGGTACCGCTGTCCTGCTGCTCGCCGGGCTCATCGGCGTCTTCGTCGCGGGACCGCTGATCGCCCGCGAGCTGGAGAGCGGTACGTTCCGGCTCGCCTGGGCCCAGTCGGCCTCCCCGGCCCAGTGGCTGGCGGTCCGGCTCGCCCTGCCTGCGGCCCTGGCGACCGCCGGGATGTCCGTTCTGGTCCTCGTCTACCGATGGGGCTGGTCGGGCATAAAAAGCAACCCGCACGCCTCCGGACTGAGCTGGTTCCAGAACGGTATCCACCCCGCCCTCGGCCCGACCGCGGTCGGATACGCGCTGCTGGCCGTGGCCGTCGGCGCCCTGTGCGCCGTGGTGGTACGCCGTACCGTCCTGTCCATGAGCCTCACGGCCCTCGTCCTGGGCACGGTCATGCTGGGGCTCGGCAAGCGCCGCTACGAGCTCTGGCCGACCGTCCGCGCCCTCGGTGGCGACTACCCGGGCGGTGACGCCTGGTACACCGAGTCGGGCATGCTCACCGCCTCAGGCAACGAGATCTACTCGAAGGATTGCATCCCGGCCGGCTCGGCGGAGTCCTTCACAAGCTGCCTGCGCAACCGGGGCGGCATCACGGACTTCGTCGACTACCACCCCGCCTCGCACTTCTGGCCGCTCCAACTGGTCGAGACCGGCATCCTGCTCGTCCTCGCCGCCGCTGCCGTCGCCCTCGCCTTCCGCGTGCTGCGCCGCCGCCACGGCTGATCCGCCCCGGTCCGGGCCGCACAGGGGGCGGTCCGGGCCCCGCACAGGCGCCCCGTCGCCGCAACTGCGCACCCGCACACCGCTTCCTGCACGTCATGTCGCCGTTACCGGCCATTCAGACGCGCTTGCGACCCTCTCAGGATGCAGCCAGCTGTGCCGACCCCCCGCAACGGGAGAAATCCCGGCGGAGACCGTGCGATTCCCGCGATCTCCGCACTGTCCGACGCGCCCCACGGGCCTTCCGCGCGGAACAATAGGGCCATGAGCCAGCACCCCAGCTCCGAGGTCCCGGTCCAGCCCGCCGCGCAGCCGTCCATCGGCTCTCTCGCCGCGCACCGCCCGCATGCCGTCGCGTCGGCGAACGGCGGTATTTCCACCGCCGCCGACCTCGATCCGGATCTCGACGCCGACGCGGATGCGTACGAACCCGATGTCGACGGCGACGAGCTGCCCCATGGCCGGTTCCTGGACCGGGAGCGCAGTTGGCTCGCGTTCAACGAACGCGTACTGGAACTGGCCGAGGACCCTGCTACGCCCCTCCTCGAACGGGCGAATTTCCTCGCCATCTTCGCTTCCAACCTGGACGAGTTCTTCATGGTCCGGGTTGCGGGTCTCAAGCGCCGTATCGCCACCGGTGTCGCCACCCGTTCCGCCTCCGGTCTGCAGCCCCGCGAGGTCCTCGACCTGATCTGGACCCGGTCGCGCGAGCTCATGGCCCGGCACGCCGCCTGCTACCAGCAGGACATCGCGCCCGCACTTTCTGACGAGGGCATCCAGCTGATCCGCTGGCCGGAGCTGACCGAGAAGGAGCAGGCCCGCCTGTTCACCTTCTTCCGGCAGCGGGTCTTCCCCGTACTGACGCCGCTGGCCGTCGACCCGGCGCACCCGTTCCCGTACATCTCGGGCCTCTCGCTCAACCTCGCGGTCGTCGTACGCAACCCGGTCAGCGGCCACAGGCACTTCGCCCGCGTCAAGGTGCCGCCGCTGCTGACCCGGTTCCTGGAGGCGTCTCCGCAGCGGTACGTCCCCATCGAGGACATCATCGCCGCGCATCTGGAAGAGCTCTTCCCGGGCATGGAGGTCCTTGCCCACCACATGTTCCGGGTCACCCGAAACGAGGACCTGGAGGTCGAGGAGGACGACGCCGAGAACCTCCTCAAGGCCCTGGAGAAGGAGCTCATGCGGCGCCGTTTCGGCCCGCCGGTGCGCCTGGAGGTCGAGGAGTCCATCGACCCGTACGTCCTGGACCTGCTGGTCCGCGAGCTCAAGGTGTCCGACGCCGAGGTCTACCCGCTGCCCGGACCGCTCGACCTCACCGGGCTGTTCGGCATAGCGTCGCTGGACCGGCCGGAGCTGAAGTTCCCCAAGTTCATCGCGGGCACCCACCGCGACCTCGCCGAGGTCGAGTCCGCCTCCGCACCCGACATCTTCGCCGCGCTGCGCGAACGCGATGTGCTGCTGCACCACCCGTACGACTCGTTCTCCACCTCCGTCCAGGCGTTCCTGGAGCAGGCGGCGGGCGACCCGGACGTGCTCGCGATCAAGCAGACGCTGTACCGGACCTCGGGCGACTCGCCGATAGTCGACGCGCTGATCGACGCCGCCGAGTCCGGCAAGCAGGTCCTCGTACTCGTCGAGATCAAGGCCCGCTTCGACGAGCAGGCCAACATCAAGTGGGCGCGCAAGCTGGAGGAGGCCGGCTGCCATGTCGTCTACGGCCTCGTCGGGCTGAAGACCCACTGCAAGCTCTCGCTCGTGGTCCGCCAGGAGGGCGACACGCTGCGCCGCTACTCGCACGTCGGCACCGGCAACTACCACCCGAAGACGGCGCGGTTGTACGAGGACCTCGGCCTGCTGACCGCGGACCCGCAGGTCGGGGCGGACCTCTCCGACCTCTTCAACCGGCTCTCCGGCTACTCCCGCCGCGAGACGTACCGCCGGCTGCTCGTCGCCCCGAAGTCCCTGCGCGACGGGCTGATCTCCCGCATAAACAAGGAGATCGCGCACCAGCGGGCCGGGCGCCCCGCCTACGTACGCTTCAAGGTCAACTCGATGGTCGACGAGGCGATCATCGACGCCTGCTACCGGGCCGCCCAGGCGGGCGTGCCGGTGGACATCTGGGTACGCGGCATCTGCGCGATCCGCCCCGGCGTCCCCGGTCTCTCCGAGAACATCCGGGTCCGCTCGATACTGGGCCGCTTCCTCGAGCACTCCCGGGTCTTCTCGTTCGGCAACGGCGGCGAACCCGAAGTGTGGTTCGGGAGCGCCGACATGATGCACCGCAACCTCGACCGCCGGATCGAAGCACTGGTCCGCGTCACCGACCCCGCCCACCGCGTCGCGCTCAGCCGGCTCCTGGAGACAGGTATGGCCGACACCACCTCCTCCTGGCACCTCGGTCCCGACGGGAACTGGACCCGGCACGCCACGGACGCGGACGGCCAGCCGCTGCGGCACGTACAGGAAATGCTCATTGACGCCCGGAGGCGCCGGCGTGCGACGCCCTGACCACCAGACGACGACCCGGACGGACGTGTCCGCGGGCGCGGTCCTCGGCCCCTACCTGCAGGAACAGGCCGCGGACTTCCTGCGGAGCCTGCGGCTGCACCACGAGAACAGCGCACCCACGGACGCCGGGACACTCGCCGCCGAAGAGGCCGCCGGCGCCCTACGCCGGTCGGCCCGCCGCATCAGCGGCACCCTGCACACCTTCCGCTCGGCACTCGAACCGGGCTGGGCCGAACAGCTCCGTACGGAACTGGCCTGGCTCTCCGGCACCCTGGCCCGCGAGCACGCGTACGCGACCCGGCTCACCCGGCTCCTCGATGCGCTGCACGCCCTGTCGGGCACCGCGCTGCCCGCGGCCCGGACGAAGGCCACGGGCACCGCACCCCGCGATGCCGATGCCGCCCAGCACGAGTCCGCCCAGCAGGCCGTCGTCCACGCCAAGGAACGTGCCGCGCTGGACGTCGGCGCGGCGCGGGCCGGGGCGCTGCTGGAGCGGCAGCTGACCCTCGCCAGGACCCGCGCGCACTCGGCGGCGCTCCAGGCGCTCGGCTCGTCCCGGTTCCACGCGGTCGCCGACGCCGTCGCCCTGCTCGCCTCCGAGGTCCCGCTCTCCGCCGCGGCCGACGCCCCGGCCGTCGAGATGCTGCACGGGCCCGCCGACCGTGCCGAACAGCGGCTGCTCGGCGCGGTGGCCGCGCTCCCGTCGGACGACGCGGTCGAGCCGTACAACGAGGCGTACGACGCGCCCTGGCACCAGACCCGCCTTCTGCTGCGACTGCACCGGTACGCCCACGAGGTGGTACGCGGCGCCCCCGACCCTGTCCTGGCCGCGCCGGGGCACGCCCTCGACCTGCACCGGGACGCGGCGGAGGCGGCAGCGGCGGCGGCATCGGCGGCCCGCACACCCCGGATCGCGCCGGCCACGGCGTACGCCCTGGGGGTGCTCCACGCCGACCAGCGGCACGAGGTGGAGGCGGCCCGCGGGGTGTTCCGGGAGACCTGGCCGTACGCGGCGGCCGTGACCGCGCCATGACCGGCACCACCGTGCAGGCCGCGGGGTGCGTGCTGTGGCGCCGGGCGCCGCACTCCGGAGAGCTGGAGATCTGTCTGGTCCACCGGCCCCGCTACGACGACTGGTCGCACCCGAAGGGCAAGCTCAAGCGCGGCGAGCCGGCGAGGGACGCCGCCCTGCGCGAGGTCCTTGAGGAGACCGGGCACCACTGCATACCGGGTGCCCCGCTGCCCACCGTCCGGTACGTCGCGAACGGCCGTCCCAAGGAAGTCACGTACTGGGCGGCCGAGGCGACGGAGGGCGCGTTCGTCCCGGGAGACGAGGTCGACCGCATCCTCTGGCTCTCCCCGGAAGCGGCCCGCACCCGCCTCACCCAGCCCCGCGACCGCGCCTTGCTGGACGCGATGCTGACCGCCCTGCCGACGGCATAGGGCGTTTTCGAGCCAGTCCGGCGCACTTCGGCACCGCCCGGCGAATGCGAGCCCGCCCGGCGATCGACGGCACTTTTGAGCCACCCGGCGATTGACGGCAGAGGGGCCACCAACCCCCGGTAACCACACGCTCCGCGCACGCCCCACGACCGCTCGGCGAGTGCCGCACCGCACCGCCCGCCACGGTTCACCTTCCGTTCACTCTCCCCCGTAGGCCGCTTCACCTGTTCTGCCTAATTTCGGCAGTGCACGGTGCGCGGCGAAACGCCGCACCACCCACCACATCGCACGCCGTCGTAGAACGAACAAGACTTCGGCGGCTCCTGGAAGGAAAAACCCGAAAGTGAAGCTTCAGCGCAAGAACCGGCTTCGTGCCACCGCGCTCGGTGCCCTCGCCGTCTCCAGCGCCCTGGTCCTCACGGCGTGCGGTTCGGACAACAACAGCGGCGGCAGCAGCACCGGTGGCAGCGGCGAGAAGACGAGCGCCGCGTCGGACGTCAAGTGTGACGACGCCAAGGGTCAGCTGCTCGCCTCCGGCTCCAGCGCACAGAAGAACGCCATGGACCTCTGGGTCAAGAACTACATGGCCGGCTGCAAGGGCGTGGAGATCAACTACAAGGCGTCGTCCTCCGGTGAAGGCATCATCGCCTTCAACCAGGGCACCGTCGGCTTCGCCGGCTCCGACTCGGCGCTGAAGCCCGAAGAGGTCGCCGACTCGAAGAAGATCTGCAAGACCGGCCAGGGCATCAACCTCCCGATGGTCGGCGGCCCGATCGCGATCGGCTTCCACCTCGAGGGTGTCGACAGCCTGACGCTGGACGCCCCCACGCTTGCCAAGATCTTCGACGGCAAGATCAAGAAGTGGAACGACACCGCGATCGCCAAGCTCAACGACGGCGTGAAGCTTCCGAACAAGGCGATCCAGGCCTTCCACCGCTCCGAGGACTCCGGCACCACGCAGAACCTCGGCAAGTACCTCGCCGCCACCGCGCCGAGCGACTGGAAGTACGAGCCCGAGAAGAAGTGGCCGGCCCCCGGTGGCCAGGCCGCGTCCGGCTCCGCCGGTGTCGCCGCCCAGGTGAAGCAGGTCGACGGCTCGATCGGTTACTTCGAGCTCTCGTACGCCTCTTCGCAGTCCATCTCCACGGTCGACATCAACACCGGTGGCTCCGCCCCGGTCAAGGCCTCCTCGGAGAACGCCTCCAAGGCCATCGCCGCCGCCAAGATCGCGGGCACCGGCAAGGACCTGGCGCTCGACCTCGACTACACCACCAAGGCCGAGGGTGCCTACCCGATCGTCCTGGTGACGTACGAGGTCGTCTGCGACACGGGCAACAAGCCCGAGACGCTCTCCACGGTCAAGTCCTTCCTGAACTACACCGCCGGTGACGAGGGCCAGAAGCTCCTCACCGACGCCGGTTACGCGCCGATCCCGACCGAGATCAACGCCAAGGTCCGCGAGACCATCGGTTCCCTCTCGTAACCAGAAGCAACACCCGTAACACCAACTGAATCAGCTCCACAGGCAACACACGGCAGCCGGCCCGGTGCACCCCTCCGGGCCGGCCCGCCGCCCCACCCCATCCGGTGCACCGCCGCCAGGGGAGCGACACCGCTCCCCCACACAGACCGGAAAGACCATGGCTTCCACCACACCGATAGACACGCCACCGGCGCGCCCGGTGCAGCGCAAGCGCGCCAGGCCCAAGGCCCCCGGACGCGCAGGCGACAAAATCTTCCTGGGCCTCTCACGGGGTTCAGGCATTCTGCTGCTCGTGATCATGGCGTCGATCGCCGTGTTCCTGTCGTACCGCGCGACCCTCGCCGTCTCCAAGGACCAGGGCAACTTCTTCACCACGCTGGACTGGAACCCGGTCGGCGACAAGCCGGTCTTCGGTATCGCGGTCCTGCTCTTCGGCACGGTCGTCAGCTCGATCATCGCGATGGCCATCGCGGTTCCGATCGCTGTCGGTATCGCCCTCTTCATCTCGCACTACGCGCCGCGCAGGCTGGCCGCGCCCCTCGCGTACGTCGTCGACCTGCTCGCCGCAGTGCCGAGCATCGTGTACGGCATCTGGGGCGCCCTCTTCCTGGTCCCGTACCTGGAGGGCCTGAACCTCTGGCTCGACCAGTTCTTCGGCTGGACGTACGTGCTGGACAAGACCGAGGTCGGCGTCGCCCGCTCACTCTTCACCGTCGGCATCCTGCTCGCGATCATGATCCTGCCGATCGTGACGAGCGTCAGCCGCGAGGTCTTCCTCCAGGTCCCGAGGATGAACGAGGAAGCCGCCGTCGCCCTGGGCGCCACCCGCTGGGAAGTCATCCGCCTCTCGGTGCTGCCCTTCGGCCGCTCCGGCGTGATCTCTGCGTCGATGCTGGGGCTCGGCCGCGCGCTCGGCGAGACGATGGCCGTCGCCACGGTCCTGTCGCCGAGCTTCCTCATCTCGGCGCATGTGCTGAATCCCGGCGGTGGAACGTTCGCCCAGAACATCGCCGCGAAGTTCGACGAGGCCGACCAGTTCGGGCGTGACGCCCTGATCGCCTCCGGTCTCGTCCTCTTCATCCTCACCCTGCTGGTCAACGGCGCGGCCCGGCTCATCATCGCCCGCCGCAAGGAGTACTCGGGGGCCAACGCATGAGCCAGGCAGCCAACACCGGCATTCAGGAACGCCCCACCTCCACGGCGGCCGCTTCCAGGAACAGCCTCAGCAGCCGGGCGCTCCCCCGCTGGGCCCCGCTCGCCTTCGCGGCCGCAGCGGTCGTGCTCGGCGTCGGCATCGGCGCGGCGGCGGGCTGGCAGAGCCGCATCCAGTGGGGCCTGTTCTCCGCGGTGCTCTTCGTCGTCATCTCGTACGTCACGACGTCGGTCGTCGAGAACCAGCGCCAGGCCAAGGACCGCCTCGCCACCAGCACCGCCTGGGTGTGCTTCCTCCTCGCCGTCGTTCCGCTGGCCTCGCTGGTCTGGACGACGGTCAGCCGCGGCGCGAAGGTCCTGGACGGCTACTTCCTCACCCACTCCATGGCTGGCGTGCTCGGCACGGAGCCGGGCGGCGGTGTCTACCACGCACTGATCGGCACCCTGGAGCAGGTCGGCCTCGCCACCCTGATCTCCGCCCCGATCGGCCTGTTGACCGCCGTCTACCTGGTGGAGTACGGCAAGGGCGCGCTCGCCAAGGCCGTGACGTTCTTCGTCGACGTGATGACCGGTATCCCGTCCATCGTGGCCGGCCTCTTCATCCTGTCGATCATGCTGCTGACGCAGCTCCAGCCGTCCGGCCTGATGGGTTCGCTGGCGCTCACGATCCTGATGATCCCGGTCGTGGTCCGCTCCACCGAGGAGATGCTCAAGCTCGTCCCGAACGAGCTCCGTGAGGCATCGCTCGCCCTCGGCATCCCCAAGTGGCGCACCATCCTGAAGGTGGTCCTGCCCACCGCGATCGGCGGCATCACCACCGGTGTGATGCTCGCGATCGCCCGGATCGCCGGTGAAACCGCACCGATCATGCTGCTGGTCTTCGGCAGCCAGCTGATCAACCCGAACCCCTTCCAAGGCGCACAGTCGTCGCTCCCCTTCTATATCTGGGAGCAGTACAAGATCGGCAGCGAGGCGTCGTACGACCGCGCCTGGGCCGCTGCTCTGGTCCTGATCGCCTTCGTCATGATCCTCAATCTGGTGGCCCGCGGCATCGCCCGCTGGAAGGCCCCGAAGACCGGCCGCTGACGCGGCACGAAAGAAGCAGTGATTCAGATGGCCAAGCGCATCGACGTCAGCGGCCTGTCCGCCTATTACGGCTCCCACCTCGCCATCGAGGACATCTCGATGACCGTGGAGCCCCGCTCCGTGACCGCCTTCATCGGCCCGTCCGGCTGCGGCAAGTCCACTTTCCTGCGCACCCTGAACCGGATGCACGAGGTCACCCCCGGTGGCCGCGTCGAGGGCAAGGTGCTGCTTGACGACGAGAACCTGTACGGCTCCCACGTCGACCCGGTCACCGTGCGCCGCACGGTCGGCATGGTCTTCCAGCGCCCGAACCCGTTCCCGACGATGTCGATCTTCGACAATGTCGCGGCGGGCCTGAAGCTGAACGGCTCGTACAAGAAGAGCCAGTTGTCGGACGTCGTCGAGAAGTCCCTTCGCGGCGCCAACCTCTGGAACGAGGTCAAGGACCGCCTGAACAAGCCCGGCTCCGGCCTCTCCGGCGGCCAGCAGCAGCGCCTGTGCATCGCCCGCGCGATCGCGGTCGAGCCGGATGTGCTGCTGATGGACGAACCGTGCTCCGCACTGGACCCGATCTCCACCCTCGCCATCGAGGACCTGATCGGCGAGCTGAAGGAGCGCTTCACGATCGTCATCGTGACGCACAACATGCAGCAGGCGGCCCGGGTCTCGGACCGTACGGCGTTCTTCAACCTCGCGGCGGTCGGCAAGCCCGGCAAGCTCGTGGAGATCGACGAGACGGAACGGATCTTCTCCAACCCGTCGGTCCAGGCCACGGAGGACTACATCTCCGGCCGCTTTGGGTGATCAAGGACAGCCTTGGGGTGCTGCATGGCGGTGCCACCCACAAGGCAAAGGGTCCGCCCCCGCTCCTCACAAGGGAGCGGGGGCGGACCCAATTACAAGACCCGAACCACCCGACCGGCACATCGAGGCCGGCCGGCAATTCGTTCAAGCCGGGCCGACGGGCAGATCAAGCTCTTCGGCAGACCGACCAGGACCGATCGGAGACCGGTCGGAGGGGCACATCATGCCGTCCGGGGATCGAGGACAGAGCGGCCGCCGGACGACCCCGGCGCCTACCCGCCCTAGCCGAACATCAGCACAACGAGCCCATAACTGGCCGCGGCCACCAACGCCGCAGCCGGCATCGTGATGAACCACCCGAGGATGATGTTCTTCGCGACCCCCCACCGCACGGCGTTCACCCGCTTCGTCGCCCCCACACCCATGATCGCCGAGGTGATCACATGCGTCGTGGAGATCGGCGCGTGAAACAAGTAGGCCGAGCCGAACATGATCGACGCCCCGGTCGTTTCGGCGGCGAAACCCTGCGGCGGGTCCAACTCGATGATCTTCCGGCCGAGCGTCCGCATGATCCGCCAGCCACCCGCGTACGTACCCAGCGAGAGCATCAGCGCGCAGACGAGCTTCACCCAGACCGGGATCGGGTCGTTCGGACCCTCGACATCGGCGATGACCAGCGCCATCACCACGATGCCCATCGTCTTCTGCGCGTCCTGCAGACCGTGCCCGAGCGCCATCCCGGCAGCCGAGACCGTCTGCGCGATCCGGAAACCGCGCTTGGCCTTGTGCGGGTTGGAATTCCGGAACATCCACATGATCGCGACCATCACCAGATAGCCGACGATCAGACCGACGACGGGCGAGATGAACATCGGGATGACGACCTTGTCGAGCACCCCGTCCCAGTGCACCAACGTTCCGCCGGCCAGCGCCGCACCGACCATGCCGCCGAACAGGGCGTGCGAGGACGACGACGGCAGCCCGAAGTACCAGGTCACGAGGTTCCAGATGATCGCGCCGACGAGCGCGGCGAAGAGGATGCCCATCCCCTTCTGCCCCTCGGGCGTCGCGATCAGGCCCTCACTGACGGTCTTGGCGACCCCCTGGCCCAGGAAGGCACCGGCGAGGTTCATCACGGCGGCCATCGCCAGGGCCGCCCGCGGGGTCAGTGCCCGGGTGGAGACCGAGGTGGCGATGGCGTTCGCCGAGTCGTGGAAGCCGTTCGTATAGGTGAAGCCGAGCGCGACAGCAATGGTCACGACCAGCGCAAAGGTGTCCACGTGGTTCAGGACTCCTTGACCGCAATGGTCTCCACCGTGTTGGCGACGTGCTCGAACGCGTCGGCCGCCTCTTCCAGCACATCCACGATCTGCTTGAGCTTCAGCACCTCGATGGCGTCGTACTTGCCGTTGAAGAGATGGGCGAGCAGCTTCCGGTGGATCTGGTCGGCCTGGTTCTCCAGACGGTTGACCTCGATCCAGTACTCGGTGAGGTTGTCCATCGTCCGCAGACTCGGCATCGCCTCGGCGGTCAGCTCGGCCGCCCGCGCCAGCACCTCGATCTGCTGCTCGACACCCTTGGGGAGTTCTTCGACCTGGTACAGCACGACCAGGTCGACTGCCTCCTCCATGAAGTCCATGATGTCGTCGAGTGACGATGCGAGGTTGTAGATGTCCTCGCGGTCGAACGGCGTGATGAAAGAGGAGTTCAGCTGGTGGAAGATCGCGTGGGTGGCATCGTCCCCTGCGTGCTCCGCTGCCCGCATACGCTCCGCGATCTCGACTCGGGAGGCAGAGTCCGCCCCGAGCAGTTCCATCAGGAGTTTCGAGCCCGTGACGATGTTGTCCGCGGATGCGGAGAACATGTCGTAGAAGCTCGTCTCCCTGGGGGTCAGACGAAAGCGCACGTGGGGTCCTCGGGATGCTTTGGATTCGGTCAGGCTGATGCTAGGCGCATCATCCGGCCACGGCTAACCGGCGTTCTTCAGTGTCGCGCATCGGACACAGTGATCAGCACGGGCCCCCGGTCACGTTTCAGCTCAATTCGTTAGGATATACCCACCAGGGGTATATAAAACGGCAGGGTAAAGGGAAAACGGGAGGCAGCAATGAGCACCACCGAGGCCACAGAGGCCACGGGTCCTGCGGAAGCGACGGACCCTACATCGATCGTCACCGACCACGACCGCGGCATACATGGCTACCACCACCAGAAGGCCGAGCACGTCAAACGGCTGCGCCGGATCGAGGGCCAGATCCGCGGCCTGCAGCGGATGGTCGACGAGGACGTCTACTGCATCGACATACTGACCCAGGTCTCGGCGTCCACGAAGGCCCTCCAGTCGTTCGCGCTCCAGCTCCTGGAGGAGCATCTGCGGCACTGCGTCGCCGACGCGGCGGTCAAGGGCGGCGAGGAGATCGACGCGAAGGTCGAGGAAGCCACGAAGGCGATCGCCCGCCTCCTCCGTACCTGAGGTGACCCCACCTGACGTGGGCTTCCGTCACCCCTTCTGCACCGCTCTCCCGACCGGCCCCCTTCGTCCGTCATCCCCGGTGGTCGGTCTGCCGGGGGACGGTGGTGCGTTCGGCGGTGGCAGTCACCTTGACGTTGAGCACTTCGTCGATACGGTCCGCACTGAGCCGTTCCCCGATCGCCGCCGACGCCGCGATCATCAGCTCACCGCACAGCTCGATCTCGGCAAGGGCCACATGGTCGTGATCGGTCCGAGCGCTGAGCGTCACCACGTACGTCACCTCTCACTGCCGTCGCCGACTTCCTAGCGTAGGGAGCGAACCACGCGCCGCGCATGGCACGGACGGACCATTTCGGCCCCGCCGGATGCCTACGCGCCCCGACCGCGCCGCCGACCCCCGGTGCCACCGACCCCGCCCGCACCGCTACCGCTGCCCCTGTTGGATCTTCCCGGTGTAGATGTCCCGATCGTCCGGAAGCTGTACGGTGACCGGCGCCCCGAACCCGGACAGCAGCGTCGTCGACACCACCTGCACCGTCGGGCCGCCGCTGCCCCCGTTGGCGAAACTGAACCGGTGCCGTACCTTCCGCAGCCGCCCCGCCTCGTCCAGATACACGTCGAACGGCACCGCGTTCGTGCGGAACCCTCGCGCCGCCGCGGCCAGCGCATCGCGTGATCCCGGCGAGGCGGCCCGCGCCGCCCGCCCGATGTCCGCGGTCCCCCGGTAGTGCCGGACCGGCACCCCGGCCAGCTCGCTCCGCCCCACGTACGTCACCTCGCGCGCCCCGCGCAACAGTTCGGCGGCGGCCATCGGGTCGGTGGCCCCGCCGGTGACCAGGTTGCCGTCCTCCAGAGCCGTCGTATCGACCCTGACCCACTTGCTGTCGGGCACTCCGGCGCCACGGTTCTTCATGTACAGCGCGCCGGGGGTGAAGAGCTCGGTGATGGGACGGTGTTCCTCCTCGCCCGCGGCGTCCTTCGGCAGCACGAGCGTGAGCCGGCCCAGTTGCTTGCGGAAGTCGTACGTGCCGCGGCCGGTGATCGTCACCCGCGTCCCGCCGGCCGCGGTCTCCATCGACGTACGCACCTCGGCGCTTCCGGTAACGGCCCGCCCCCCTGGCTGGTTTCCGCCCCTCCCGTCGCCCCCGGCGAGCACCTCGGCCGCCCGACGGACGACATCGACGGAATCGGCCCCGCCCCGCTCGTCCGCGACGGCCCGGCCGCCGACGACACCGCCGCTTCCACCGCCGGCCGAGCATCCGGCGGTCGCCGCCATCACGCCCACCACGGCGAGGGCGCAGACAGCGCGCGCCCCGCCTCCGGACCTGTGCTGCTGCACCACCATCGCCTGCCAACCCCCAACGACGTAACTGCTTGCCCGAGCGCCCCGCCCGCTTCGCATAACGACCACCCGTGTCCCCCGTCACGCCGTGCCCGTCGGCCTCACCGCCAGGTGGCCGTCCCCAGTACCGTGGACGCGTGTATGACCAGCACACGGACGAGGCACCGCCGGCCGCTCCCGGCGCAGCGACCGCACACCCCGCGCACGAGCCGTTCACCATCGATCGCGGCTCGTTCTGCATAGCCCGCTGCAGCTGCGGCTGGACCGGTCCGGCCCGTCGCTCGCGCGACCGCGCCCGCACGGACGCCGAAGAGCACCGCTCCGCCCCTTGATCACCGATCACCCCTCTGATCGCCGATCGTTTCCCCGATCGCCGATCACCTCCCCGGTCGCCGATCACCCCGACCCGCGACGAGGCCATCACCCGGAGGTCCGATGAACCTGCCGAACCGGCGCACCCTGCTCACCGTGGGCGCGGCAACAGCCCTCGCCGGCGTCACTGCATGCAACAAGGTCAACTCCAGCTCCGGCTCCGACTCCGGCAGCAGCTCCACCACCACGACCCGCACCCCGTCGAAACCACCCGCCTCATCCGCCTCCGCCACTCCGAAGGGTCCGGCGAACTGGTCCGCGCTGGCCAAGAGCCTCGAAGGCACGCTCGTACGCCCTGGCGACGCCACCTATCCGACGGCCCGCCAGCTCTACAACACCCGGTTCGACAACCTGAAACCCGCGGCCGTCGCCTACGTACGGCACGAGGCGGACATCCGCGAGTGCCTGGCCTTCGCCCGCCGCAGTGCCACACCCGTCTCCATCCGCAGCGGCGGCCACTCCTACGCGGGCTGGTCGAGTGGCAACGGTCGCCTGGTCATTGACGTCTCGTCACTCTCCCGCGTCGACCGGGACGGCACCATCGGCGCGGGCGCCAAGCTCGTCGACGTCTACTGGGGTCTCTCCCGGCACGGCCTGACGATCCCCGGCGGCTCCTGCCCGACGGTCGGCATCTCCGGCCTGACCCTCGGCGGCGGCCACGGTGTCGCGTCCCGCGCATACGGCCTGACCTGCGACAGCCTCACTGCGGCCACCCTCGTCACGGCCGACGGCAAGACCGTGACCGCCGATGCCAAGCACCATCCGGACCTCTTCTGGGCGCTGCGCGGCGCGGGCAACGGCAATTTCGGTGTGGTCACCGAGCTGAAGTTCCGCACCCGCCCGGCCCCGCAGACCGTGATGGCGTACATGTCGTGGCCCTGGTCACGCGCCCAGTCCGTGATCACGGCATGGCAGGCATGGGGCCCGGACCAGCCGGACGAGATCTGGTCATCCGCGCATCTGGCGGCCGGTCCGGGCGGCGGCAGACCGACGGTGTCGATCGCCGCCTTCAGCCTCGGCACCTACGGCGACCTGCAGAATGCCGTCGACCGCCTCGCCGACCGGATCGGCGCATCGGCCACCTCGGTCTCGCTGCGCCGCCGCAGCTACCAGGACTCGATGCTCGTGTACGCGGGCTGCTCGACCATCACCGAGGCCCAGTGCCATCTGCCGGGCAGGACACCCGGCCGCACCCCGCAGGGCACACTCCAGCGCGAGACGTACGCCGCCGCGTCCGACTTCTTCGACCACTCCCTGCCCCCGGCGGGCGTTCGCGCCCTGCTCCACCGGGCCGAGGCGTTCACCCGGATCGGCGTGCACCCGAGCGGCGGCGGCGGATCGATCGCGCTGACGGCGCTGGGCGGGGCGATCAACCGGGTCGCCCCGGGCTCGACGGCCTTTGTCCACCGGCGCTCTCGGATGCTCGCCCAGTACATCGGCTCCTGGCGCCCCGGCACGGCGGGCACCGCCCAACAGAACTGGCTGAAAGGGACCCACGCGGCGCTGCACCCCTACGCGTCCGGGGCGGCGTACCAGAACTACACCGACCCGAAGCTGAACGACTGGCGGCAGGCGTACTACGGCACGGCGGCCGGCCGTCTGACCCGCCTGAAGAGGCAGTACGACCCCGGGCGGCTGTTCACGTTCCCGCAGGCGCTGTGACGTGGGGCGGCGGGCCGCGGAACGAACCGCGGCCCGCCGTCGGACGTCTGCATCCACCGCCTACGCGGCCAGATCCTTCTCGCCGCCGCCGCCCGATCCCGGGCGCGGCTGGGGGATCCCGAGCGCCCCGCCCCGGCCCTCGGGGATGGTCGGCACCGGCCGGCGCGACCGCACCAGCCGACCCACCCGTTCCGACCGGGAGACGGCCGTCACCACCGGAGTCAGCAGCGCCATCGCGAGCGGCGCGAGCAGCAACGCGGTGGCCGTGCCGAGCGCGAATCCGCCGATGACGTCGGTGGGGTAGTGGACTCCCATGTAGATCCGGCAGAACCCTTCCAGCAGCGCGAGGGCGATCGCCGCGAAGCCGAACCTGCGGTTGGCCACGAACAGCCCGACGGCCAGAGCCATCGCCATGGTCGCGTGATCGCTCACAAAGGAGAAGTCGTCCTTCCCCGACACGAGGACGTCCAGCCCCTGGTGGTCGCGGAACGGACGCGGCCGCTCGACGAAGCCCCGGATCGGAATGTTGACGAGCAGTGCGATACCGGCGGCGAGCGGCGCCCAGACGATCCCGGTGACAGCCGTCACCGAGTCCTCGGCCGTGCCGCGCCGGCGAACGCTCCACCAGCACCACAGGACCACCAGGACCATGCCGAGCATGATCCCGTACTCGCCGACGAACTCCATGACCCGGTCGAACCAGGTCGGAGCGGACTTCGCGAGCCCATTGATGTCGTAGAGCAGGCTGACGTCGGGGTTCGACCCATCCAGTGCGAGTCCAGCCATCTGCTGCGGCCCCTTGCCTTGTCTCTGCCGCGGTGCACGCCCGTGTGCACCGCTTATGACGAACCCCCGTGTTCGGTTCGACCACTGCGTCGATCGCTACTTCGATCCCTGCAGCGATCGCTACTGCGTGATGCGTGTGACTGTGCCGGTCAGTGCCACATGGTCAGTGCGCATGCTGTCCCAGTCCAGGGAACGACACGCTCCGGGCGTACGTTCCACTCTCCACCGAATGATCACCATGACGTTATCGAAGAGTGACTCATCGTCGCAGCTCAGGGCCCAGGCTTCACAGAGAGTTCCGGCCACGTCCGACCCTGCGTCATACCGTCGGAAGCGCCGTCGGAAGCGCCGCGGCCCCGTCCTTCGTGACGCGTGTCGCACCGAAGTAGTCGGGCGTGTCGATCTTGTCGAACCGGATCACGGCCCCGGTGTACGGCGCATTGATCATGTATCCGCCGCCGACGTACAGCCCCACATGGTGAATGGCCCGGGAGTTGGTCAGGTCGTCCGAGAAGAACACCAGATCACCGGGGAGCAGCTCGTCCCGTGACGGGTGCGGGCCTGCGTTGTACTGATCGTTCGCCACGCGCGGCAGCTCGATGTCGACGGTCCGGTACGCGGCCTGCGTCAGCCCGGAACAGTCGAACCGCCCGCCCTGCTCGGCCGTGCCGTTCCCGCCCCACAGGTACTTCGTACCGAGCTTCTTCTGCGCGAAGTAGATCGCCCCGGCCGCCTGCCGCGACGGCTCGACCCGCCCGACCGGCCGGGCGAAGCTCTTCTCCAGGGACCGGATGATTTTGACGTAGTTCTGTGTCTCGGAGATCTGCGGTACGCCGCCCGCCCTGATCACCCGGTACGCACCGGCGTTGTACGCGGCGAGCATGTTGTCGGTCTGATCCCCCGGCACCTTCTTCACGTACCCGGCGAGTTCGCAGTCGTAGCTGGCGGCGGACGGGATCGCGTCGGCCGGATCCCATACGTCCCGGTCCCCGTCGTTGTCCCCGTCGATCCCGTGACCGGCCCAGGTCCCGGGGATGAACTGCGCGATTCCCTGCGCCTCGGCCGGGCTCTGGGCCCTCGGGTTCCACCCGCTCTCCTGGTAGAGCTGGGCGGCCAGCAGAGCAGGGTTGATGGCGGGGCAGAGGTTGCCCCACTTCTGGACGAGCGGCTGGAACTTCGCCGGCACCGCCCCCTTGGCCAGGCCGACGGCCCCGTTGCTGCCGGCGCCGCCGAGGCCGGCGGCAGCGGAGTACGTACCGACGACGAGCAGCGCCATGAAGCACATGGCCAACCCGATGCCGATCCCACCGGCCACCCAGAATTTCCGCACCCCACAACCATCCCCCATCGGGGCAGGGTTCAAGGGCAGTTTCGCGGGTGTGTGCGAGTTGTCCGGATCACCACGGTCAGGGATGCCGTCGGTGACCCTGACCAGCCATCAGGACGCCCCTGCGGACCAGTAGTCGGAGCGGACGTTGGGGCGGGGCAGTGGGTAGACACCTTCGTACGACGGGCCGTTCGGCTCGGAGGCGGAATCGGCGACCTTCGACTCCTTCACGCAAGGGCTGTCCGCCTCGAAGAACGCCTGCCCCTTTCCGCGGAAACTCAGACTGATGCCGAACCCGGCCTTCGTCTGCGCGTAGACCGCCGGGAACTCCTTGTCGTTGTTGATCCCCTTGATCCGGTAGTCGTTCTTCCGCCAGAACTTCTCCACCGTGTCGAGGAATTCCTCGCGCCGCCCGGCCGACACGATGGTCATCACGGTGCGCCTGCGGGTCACGTCGCAGCTTCCCGTCGTCGTCGGGCCGTGCGCCCACTGCACCTCGGGCTCGATGGCCTTCAGCACGGCATCGAGCATGTCGTCGGACCGCTCGGCCGCTCCCTGCATGTCCATGGCGCCCTTCTTCCCTCCCGCTCCGCTCGTCTGCAGGGGATCGTTCCCACAGCCGGACAGCGAGAAGCCGAGAGCCAGGGCCACCGCAACGATCTGGAACATTCGCTTCATCGCTGTTCCTCCATCTTGAGCCGGTTGGAGTGGCCCGACACGATCAGAGCGATGCTGTCCGCCGACATGGCGTCCCGCACCGGATCAAAGTACTGGGAGTGCGCCTCCACGCTCAGGCCGTAGCCGCTGATCACCGGTGGTCCATCGGCCACGGGGAAACGCCTGGCCCCGAATGCCTTGCTCGCCGGGTCCTTGCCGAACCACAGATCGTCGTCCCCCGGGTCCGCCAGATCCCCGGCGAGGTACGCCCCGGCGGGCCCCGCCAGCACCAACCCCGCGGCGCCCACGGCCGACTGCAGCTTGGACGGAAGCTTGGTCACCGGGTCGTTCGCCGCGGCCCCGACGAAAACATGGCCGGCGCCCACCCCGAGGTCCACGGCATGGTCCACACCCACACCGGGACTGCCGACCAGGATGATGTCGTCGACGCCCGGAATCCCACCGGGCCGCTGCGTCGCCGCGCCCACGGTCCGCGAGCCGTAGGAATGGCCGATGGCCGTCAGATGGGGATCCTTGTTCTGATTGGTGACTGCGATGCCGCCCATGAAGTCGCTGTAGGCGGCCCCGCCCTTCACCGCCCGGCCGTCGCCCATCACCGCCAGGCTCCCCAGCCCGTCCGGGGTCTGCGGCGCGTCGTATCCGAGCCAGACGATCGCCGCACTCGACCGGTCGTACCCCTGGGCACCGATCGCCGTGTCCCGGGCCCGCTTGAGGTCGTTCTTCGCGAACTCCTCGTCCAGGGAGGTATTCAGCCCCGGCACATACGCCGACACGTTCTTCGACGTGTCCGGATGCCCGTACGAGACGATCGCCCGCCCGTTGCCCTCGTCCCCGATACCGAGCAGGAACATCGGCGGCTGCTTCCCGTTCTCCTTCAACTGCCGGTCGATCTCCCGCAACCCCGCCAGCTGATCCTTCGACTTCGTGTCGTCCTGACCCGCCAACTTGCCTATCAGGTCACGCAGGTTGCCGCGGTTCGCCGCGTCCCGTGTCGCCGCCGGGATCCCGTCCAGATTGCCTATCCGGTCCGGGGAGACCGCGAGGTACCGATCGCGCTGATCCTGCGTCAGTCCGTCCCACCACGCCTTGCGCCCGGCCGGCGTGGCATCGAGCGGGATGCGGGCGTTGAGGTAGTCGCGCTCGGCCTGCTGCACCACCGCCCCGACACGGGAACCGGAGCCGGGCAGCCCCACCCCCACGCGACCGGCGCCGGTCGAAGCCCTGATCAGGTCCCCGGCCGCACCGGCACGGTCGCCCTGGGACCACTTGTCCTTCGCGCTCTGCGCGTACCGGACCACCTGGTCGCCCAGGTTCCTGCCGCTTGTGACGGGGTGACGAACGGTATCGGCAGCGCCGGTGACATCACCCCACAGGCCGTCACCGACGAGCCCCGTGAAGAACCCACCACCCGCGGCGGTCCGCTCGGTCCCGTTCGACCGACCACTGTCCTTGCCGGCCTGGGTGGCTAAGTCGCCGCTGCCGGGACCACCGCCCGTCCCCCCGGCGCCTCCTGAGGCGGAGCTGCCGCCGGAGTCCGTACCCCCGGAAGCAGTCGACCCCCCGGAGTCGGTACCACCGGACGAGACCGATCCACCTGAGTCCGACCCGCCCGAATCCGACCCACCGGATACTGCGGAACCGCCCGAGTCCACATCGCCGGAGCCCGTTCCACCACCGCTCGATGTCCCACCGCCGGCACCGGCACCATGGCCGGCCACCACGTCCCCGCCCGATGCCGGGCAGGCGCTCCCGGTCAGGTGGCAGATCGCACTCCGGATCTCGCCGGTCAGCTGGCCACCGACCTCCGTCGCCATGAGTGCGCCGACCAGAGCGACGACCACCAGGACCGTTCCCAGATACTCCATCGCGCTCTGGCCGCGGTCCCGGCGGGACGTGATCAACCGCAAGAGGATGAAGGGCTTCTCCGGGCCACGCTGTTCGACACCGAGTTCGAACCACGCGCGTAGACTTCGATGAAAAAGAAGAACGGCGACGACGATCGGCATCACCAGTTGAGGCACACCTTGGCCGTCGCCGTCTCCGCTCAGCGACGCCAGCGCGCCAATGACAAGCCAGACATGCACGGCAAGCAGGCCACGCCAGATCCAGACTCCACCGGTCCGCACATACAGCGACAGTACGAACGCGGCGGTGCCCGGCACCGCCGCGTACAGCAGCATCCCCAGCAACCGGCCGTCCACCGCATCGACCGAGGACGCCACCGTCAGCACGTCGATCGTGCCCACCACGGTGACCACGAAGAGCACGCGGACAAGGATCAGCACCGCTTGCAGAACACTCGGCGGCGGCCGCCTGCCCGGACGGGCGATCACAGCACCCGCACCAACACCACCCGGAACCGCTAACCCTTGAATTCCAGACACGGCAATTCCCCTACCTTGTGAGTGGGCGCAGTGATCAGCGGCGGTCCGCCACTGCACGTATGCGACCACACAGGCACCGGACGGGGCATGGGCCCCAGGACCCAAAATGAGTCTCAAATTCCGCAACGTCAGGACGCGCCGGCCGACCAGAAGTCGGAGTGGACGTTGGGACGAGGGAGGGGATAAACGTCCTCGTAGGCGGGACCGTTGGGCGGGGTGGTGGACTCGGCCACCTCCGACTCCTTGACGCAGGGGCTGTCAACTTCGAAGAAGGCTTGGCCTTTGCCGCCGATGCTGAGGGTGACGCCGAAGCCATCTTTCGTCTGGGCAAAGATCGCTGGGACGTCGACATCATTGTTGATCGCCTTGATCCGATAGCCGCTCTTACGCCAGAAGCGATCTACAACTCCCAAGAAGCTGCCTCGGCGCTCAGCCGACACGATGGTCATTACGGTGCGCCTTCGAGTCACATCACAGTTGCCCGTAGTGGTCGGGCCATGCGCCCACTGAACCTCCGGTTCAATCTCTTTCAATACAGCATCAAGAATGCCATCGGCGTGGTCAGCTGCTTCTTGCATGTTCATATCTGTCCTCTTCCCATCGCTCACACAGCCGGAGAGCGACGCACACAGCAGTAGCGCCATCACGATAATCAGGGAACAGCGACTCATCGGTACTCCTCCATCCTGATTTTGTGGGAGCGTCCCGCAGCAACCAGAGCGATACTTTTGGCCGATACCGCATCTCTTTCTGGATCAAAGTACTGAGAGTGTGCATCGATTGAAATCCCATTGCCGCTGACCAATCGTGGGCCGTCCCCCACCGGAAATCGCCTCGCGCCAAATTCCCGACTAGCCGGGTCCTTGCCGAACCAGAGATCGTCATCTCCCGGGTCGGCGAGATCTCCCGCGATATGGGCAACGGGTGGCCCTCCAGCGATCAACCCCACCGCGCCGACAACCACCTGCTGTTTGGAAGGAAGCTTGGTCACCACGTCGTTCTCGGCCGCCCCGACGAAGACGTGATCTTTCCCGACCCCGAGATTCTCGGCGTGGTCCACACCGACACCGGGACTTCCGACGAGGACGATGTCATCCACTCCGGGAATCCCGTCATCTTGCTGCGTGGCAGCTCCGACGGTGCGCGAGCCATAGGAGTGCCCAATGGCCGTCAGATGCGGGTTCTCGTTGTCATTCGTGGCCACCAGCCCCTCCATGAAACCGTTGAATGCACGACCACCCCTTTCTGCCCTGTCGTCACCCATTACGGCTAGGCTTCTCAATCCGTCCGGTGACTGCGGTGCGTCATAACCAAGCCATACGATCGCCGCACTGGATGCATCATGGTCAATGGTGCCGATCGCCGTGTCGCGAGCCCGCTTAAGGTCCCCCTTCGCGAACTCCTCATCCAGAGACGTATTTAGTCCCGGCACATACGCCGACACATTCCTCGCCGTATCCGGATTCCCGTACGAGACGATCGCCCGCCCATTCCCCTCATCCCCGATCCCCAGCAGGAACATCGGCGGCTTCCGGTCAACGTGCAGTTGCCGATCGATCTCCCGCAGCCCGGCCAACTGCGTCTCCGCCATCTCGTCGTCCCGCCCCTCCAGCTTCCCGATCAACAGCTGAAGGTTGTCCCGGTTGGCCGCATCCCGTACCACCGCCGGGATCCCGTCCAAGTTGCCGATCCGGTCCGGGTACACCGCGAGGTACTCCTCCCGCTGTTCCTGCGTCAGACCGGCCCACCACGCCTTCCGTTCGGCCGGGCTCGCATCGAGCGGGGTGGCGTCTTTCAGGTATCCGCGCGCCGCTCCCCGTACGGCCGCCGCGTCCGTCGCCGCGTCCGTCCAAGTGGCGTCGGGGACCTTCAGCCCCTCCTCGGCCTTCAACTTCCGCAGGATCCGCGCGTAGCGCCAGTCGATCTCCCTGGCCGTCCGTACGGCCTTCTCCACGCGGTCCGCGATCTCCTGCGCTTTTGCCGCATGCGGGTTGGGTGCGACGAGCCCCGAGGGCGGCACCAGTCCCGGTAAGCCCCGCCCGGTCGCGGTCCCGCCCGGCAACGGCTTCCCGTTGATCAGGCCTTCGCCGGCCTCGGGGTATGTCACCGACCCGTCCGCGTGCACCGCGAACTTCAGGGCATCCGCATCCCCCAACGCCCCTTGTAGTGCCTGCTGTTGGCACCGCATCTCGTGCGCGAGGCTGTTCAGTGCGGTACGGAGCAGGCCGCATTCCGTGTACACGTACTGGAAGTTCCGGCTCAGCTGCCGCAGCCGCGTCACCGCCGCATCGGCAGCCTCACCCTGCTGCGTACCGCGCAAGCCGTTCATCAGCTGCTTGTCGATACTGTCCCGGCCCGCGTCGGCCCGGTTGCTCGCCCGGCCCCACCCGTCGGCGGCGCCCTCCAGCTCGGCGCACTTCAGATCACGTAACTGCGCCCAGGTGAGCGCCGAAGTCACTGCCCACCGCCGCGCGCCGCCACCGGTGCGAAGGACTGCCTCACGGCCTCGTTCGTCTCGCCCTGGGCGCGTGCGACGTCCCGCAGATTCCCGGCGAGGCTCCGGCACTCGCCGCGCGCGACCTCGATCCGCCGCTGCCACGACTCCCGTACGGCGCCCAGTTCGGTCAGCGCCTCCAGCCCGGCGGTGCCCGCCACGACGCCCTCGTGCGCGGTCTCCAGCTCGGCCTTCACCGGACCCAGCTGCGTGTGCAGCGCCTCCGCTCCCCCGGCGGCCCGCATCCAGGGCCCGTCGCTGTGCTTCAGCTCATCCCCGCCACCGCCACCTCCCCCTGCCCCGCCCAGATCACGCAGCCTCTGCCTCTGCCCGCCCACCACGGCCACGCCGCTCACCCCGCTCCTTGATCGTGGAGCGGCACTGTGCCAAATCCGGCGTGCCCGACACGCCGACCGCAGCAGCCCCCGGGACGGGCTTACGGCCCTGAATTCCAGGGCCGTGAGCCCGCCACGCCCGTAGCCACATTCACCCGAATGATGGGCCGTCGGACCGCGGCCGAGGATCCGGGCCCAGTTCAGAAAGAAACATATAGCCCATCTAGTCCCACTTGCTGGCGAGATACCACGTTCCACACGGTCTCGCATGGTTCCATCTCGCCATGGAGGAGATCAGATGATGACTGGAGACCGACAGCAGGACACCTACCGACAGGCGGCCACGTCTCGGCGGCGGCTGCTGGCCGCTGCTGCCCTGGCACCGGTGCTGGGCGGGCCGGGCTCGGCCGTCGCTCGCGCGATGCCCGCCGGGGGGCGGACTCACCAGCGGGTCAGGCCGGTGACCACCACCGAGGCGGACTGGGCGGCCGTAGCGAAGGTGCTGGGCCGCAGCGGCAACCTGCTGCGAGGGACGACCTACCACACCCCCTTCCCCCGCGACGATCTTCGCGTCGTCGTCGAGGACGACATCGTCATCACACCGGAGCTCGCACTGGGTGCGCACGTGGCCTTCGTCCGCTACGCCGACGGCAGCACGATGTGCATGGGCGACGTGGCGGTCACCGAGAGCGAACTGCAGCGGGTGATCGACGCCTGGCAGGCGAATGGAATCGCGCAGACCGCGCTCCACAAGCATCTGCCCGCCCATTGCCCCGACATTTGGTGGGTCCACGTCCACGGACACGGCCATGACGAACTGGCCCTGGCACGCGGCCTGCGCGCGGGGTTCGAACGCACCGGCATCCCGCCGGCAAGACCGTCCGGCCCGCCGAGCCCCGTCGACCTGGACATTGCCGGAATCGAAGCTGCGCTGGGCGCCAAGGGTTCCAGCGACGGCGTGGTCTACAAGGCCGTCTTCGCCCGCCGCGAGACGATCTGCGACGGCCATCTGGTACTGCCCTCCGGTCTGGGCGCGACCAGCGCGTTCATTTTCCAGCCGCTGGGAAACGGCAGGGCAGCGCTCAGCGGCGACTGCGTCATGATCGCCGACGAGGTCCAGAACGTACTGGGAGCCTTGCGGCGGGGCGGGATCGAGCTCGTCGAGCTGCACAACCACCACCTGACGGAGAGCCCCCGCCTGTTCTTCACCCATTTCTGGGCCGTGGGCGACGCCGTCGAGCTCGCCGAAGGGCTGCGTCCCGCGTTGGATGCCACCAACGTGGTGCCGACCAGCGGCGTGTGACGAGGGGACGGCGGATTGCTGCCCCCACGGCATCCCCGCGCTGCCGGTGACGGTTCCTCGCTGTCGGCCGCCCCGCCCCCACCGGCCCTGCGGGCCACGGCCGGGGGCGGGCCGCGACCCCTACATGTGGGCCAATTACCCCACAGCGGTGCGTGCCCCGGCAGTCGGCGGGGCACCCACGACATACCTATGCCCTACTTCATCCCGGTAGGTGCTGCATCGCCCCTCAGAACCCATATCTGGAGCTCCGTATGGAACCAGTCACCACCCCGCGGAACTGCCCGTTCGACTATGCCGAGGCCCTCGAATTCGACCCGTTGCTCAGGCAGCTGCAGTCCGAAGGACCCGTTGCCCGCATCCGGCTGCCCCACGGCGACGGAGAGGCATGGCTCGTCACCGGCTACGACGACGTGCGCACAGTGACCACCGACCGGCGTTTCAGCCGCAGCGCCACCATCGGCAAGGACTTCCCGCGCATGACTCCTGAACCCATCGTTCAGGACGAGGCGATCAACGTGATGGACCCACCGGCCAGCAGCCGCCTGCGCAGCCTGATCTCCAAGGGTTTCGCGCCGCGCCACATGGAACGCATGCAGGTCCGCACCCAGCATGTCGTGGATGAGCTGCTGGACCGGATGGAGGAGCACGGCTCGCCTGCCGACCTCTTCGAACACCTGGCCGCCCCGCTGCCCCTGACCACCATCTGCGAGGTCCTCGACATTCCCGAGGACGACCGCTCGCAACTGCGTGCTCACGCGCGGACCATGATGGACACCACCATCGACAACAAGGACGACGCGGTACGGGCCAAGGCCGACCTCCGCGCCTACTTCAAGACGTTGACGGCGGACCGGCGCGAGAACCCGGGCGACGACCTGATCAGTGCGCTGGCCACCGCACGCGACGGGGACGAGCTCCTCAACGACCAGGAACTGACCGTCATGGCCATGGTCCTGCTCATCACCGGCCAGGACACCACCACGTACCAGATCGGGAACATCGCCTACACCCTGCTCACCCGCCCCAAGGAGCTCGCCATGCTGCGCGAGCGTCCCGAGATGCTCCCGCAGGCCATCGAGGAGCTGTTGCGCTTCATCCCCTTCCGCAAGGGCGTCGGCATTCCTCGCGTCGCCCTGGAGGACACGGAGCTGAGCGGGGTGAAGATCCGAGCCGGGGACATCGTGCACGTCTCCTACCTGACGGCCAACCGCGACGGCCGGAAGTTCGACCGGCCCGACGAGCTGGATCTGGAACGCAACGGTCCGTCCCATATGACCTTCGGCTGGGGTGGCCACCACTGTCTCGGCGCCCCGCTCGCCGCCACAGAACTCCAAGTCGCACTCGGAACCCTCCTGGAACGCTTCCCGGACCTCAGGCTGGCGAAGCCGGCCGAAGAAGTCCGTTGGAACAAGACGTCGATCTGGCGCTATCCGCTCGCACTTCCCGTCACCTGGTGACGTCGATATTCCAGCAAGGCACCGACCCCTCACGTCCGGCAACGAGGGCGGCACCGATCAGGTGAAGCAGCACCACAACGACACGCGGACACCGGCGGGGCCGCCCCGCCGGTGTGGTGCCACGCCCCGCACGGCGCGATGTGTCCCAGCCCCGCACGGGACGCGTCGCCAGTGGCGGCGGGACGGGTCGTGTGCGGACCGGACAGCACCCGGTTCAGGGGCCCGCTCCCCGCGACCGGGGAAAGGGCTCTCATCGACCCCGGAAGGGGCCGCGACCGGCCCGGTGTCACCCCCGGGAGGACGGCAGACCCCGGAACAATCAGGGCTGTCCCGACAGCGCGTTCTGCCCGAAATGCGACCCTCATCGGCCTGCCGTAGCGTGATGCGAGGGCCAGCCAAGGTGTGGCGGAAAACCCTTCTGTCCATACGGTGAGAACTTGGTCTTTCGTCGGTCGGCCCGTCCGCGCCCACTCCAGGGGCATCGAATCGCGGCACCGCAACCACCAACGACCCGCTTCGCGCAATCCCGCGCGTACCGCGCCGCAGTGGCGGCCGTCCGCCGGCCGATGTCCCGGATCTGTTCAGGGCTCGGCCGTGTGGACCACCGTCCGCTAGGAGGAGATCCATGGCGGTACTCTGCAAGCCGGCAATCGCAGTTCCCGAGTACGTCATCACCAAGGACGAAACTCTGGAACTGGCACAACGATTGCACGGCGACCATCCGCAACTCAGTCTCGTCCTCCGTCTGATCGAGAACACCGGTGTGCAGAAACGGCACCTGATCCAGCCGATCGAAAAGGTTCTGGAGCACCCGGGGTTCGACGCCCGCAGCATCGTCTACGAGGCGCAGACCAAGGACCGAGTGCCGGCTGTCGTCCGCCAGGCACTCGACCAGGCGGAACTCGAGCCGTCACAGATCGACTTGATCATCTACGTCTCCTGCACCGGCTTCATGATGCCTCCGCCGACTGCATGGCTCATCGGCAAGATGGGCTTCCGGCCGGAGACACGACAGATGCCGATCGCCCAACTCGGCTGCGCCGCAGGCGGTGCGGCCGTCAACCGGGCCCACGACTTCTGCACGGCCTACCCCGACGCCAACGTCCTCATCGTCGCCTGCGAGTTCTGCTCGCTGTGCTATCAGCCCACCGATCTGGGTGTGGGGTCCCTGCTGTCCAACGGCCTGTTCGGCGACGGAATCGCCGCGGCAGTGGTACGGGGCCACGGCGGCACCGGGATCCGCCTGGAACGCAACGGCTCGTACATCATCCCGGACACCGAGGACTGGATCTCCTACGCCGTCCGGTCCACGGGCTTCCACTTCCAGCTCGACAAGCGTGTGCCCGGGACCATGGAGCCACTCGCCCCGGCCCTCAAAGCCGTCGCGGAGCAGCACCAGTGGAACGCCAGCAAGCTGGACTTCTACATCATCCACGCGGGTGGTCCGCGCATCCTGGACGACCTGAGCCTCTTCCTCGACGTGCCGCCCGAGGCGTTCCGCTTCAGCCGGGCGACGCTCACCGAGTACGGCAACATAGCCAGCGCGGTGGTACTCGACGCCCTGGCCCGCATGTTCGACGAGGCATCAGCCCTCCACGGCCAGCGCGGCATGATGGCCGGCTTCGGGCCGGGCATCACCGCCGAGATCTCTCTGGGAACCTGGACCTCGGAGCCCGAGGCGGCGGACTGAGCCGCACAACAGCATGGTGTGCGCGCCCGGCAACCCGACCTGGAGGCCCCGCAACCACACCGCCCCGACCCCCGGTCCTCAAGCGCCTTCCGCAGCCTGAGGACCGGGGGCAGTACGTGGGGGACAGCCCATGGCTTGCCGCCGCGGGAACCCCGTTCCCGCGGCCATCCTGCCGAAATCCGGCCGGTCCCGATGGTCTACATTCACCGGCCATGACAAGACCATCCGATGCCGTCCCCCGCAGCCCTCAGTCGCTCGCACGGGCTGCACAGATCCTCATAGGGCTGTACGCCCTGCTCGACCCCACGCGGCCGAAGCTCTTCGATGCGACCGACGACGGGCTCTTCTACTCCCGCTACGTGTCGGCCTCCTTCCTGGTGGGGCTCGCCACGTTCGTCACCTTCCTGCTCTGGTTGCGCCGGTGCCGGTACAACGCCCAGGCGCTGTCGGTCGGCCCGTTCGCCCACACACCGGGCTGGGCGGTGGGCGCCTGGTTCACGCCGGTACTGATGTGGTGGCGGCCCCGTCGTATAGCTCTCGACATCCACCGGGCCGTCGGCCACGACCCCGCCCCGGACACCACCGTCACGCTCATCAACGCCTGGTGGGCGGCATGGATCGCGCACATGGTGGGAGCCGTGATGGCCACCTCCACGAGCTACGCCGACTCCGTCGTTCTCTCAGTGGCGAGCCAGGCTCTGTATCTGATCGCCGCGGTGCTCGTCATCCTGGTCATCCAGCGGATCACCGCCGCGCAGACGAGGGCCGTCGCCACGTACGTACCGGTTGCCTAGACGCCGTACAGCAGGTACGTGTCCGGATTCCCCTGGCACTCCACCCAATGCAGTTTTCGGGGCCCGATCTACCCGTGGCCGTCAGTCTTCACCTCGCCGGTCCGGCCACGCACTACGGTGCCCCCGCACTCGGAGCCGGGGCACCGACGCGTCACTGCTGCTGTGCCTTGCGGCGGCGGAACACCAGGTAGCCACCGGCCGCGACGAGCGCGGCAGACGCCGCGGACAGCAGGCCGACGGGCGCACCGTTACCGGTCTCCGCGAGGTCGCCGTCACCCTGCGCGGACGGTGACGACGAAGGGGAGGAACCCGAAGCCGGGGACGTCGAGACAGTGCCGGCGGGAGCGGACGACGTGGGACTCGCGGTCTCTTGCACCGGACCGGACGGGGTGGCGGACACTGACGGTCGGCCTCCGCCCGGCTGGGTGTCGTCCTCGCAGTCGGTCCAGAAGACCTTGTGCTTGGCGCGGCCGTGCTCGCCGTCGAATTCCCAGAACAACTTGTAGTGGCCGTCGGGCAGGGACAGGTCCTGCGTACGGCCATGCCCGTCGCCGTCGAGCGTCAGCGATCCGGACTTCACGGTCTCGCCCTTGACGTCGGCGGTCGGGGCCCACGCCTCGATGTGCCAGTCGACCTGCTGGCCGCCGTCGAACTTGAAGGCGTCGAGATAGAAGGTGCACACGTGGGGCTCGTTCTTACGGAGCTCCTCACCTGTCGTGGCGTCGTGGATCTTCACGGTGCCGTTGTCGCCGGGGGCGGTGGCGTGAGCGGAAGGGGCGAGCAGCAGGGTCGCGGCCACGGCGACCGTGAGCGTGCTGGCGGAAACAAGCGAGCGCATGGGCAGTCCAACGGTGAAGGAGGAGGGTTGCCGTGGGGGGCGGCTCAGCTTCCTGCGGCCTCAGTAGCCCGTCAAGACACCTCAAATCACTTTTGTCATAGAGGGAATCGCTCACCCCATTAGTCCCGCATAACGATTGGTCATGGGGCCCCTGGGCTCCAAGACTCCGCGTGGCCGCCGCCTCTCCCTGCACCGTCCGGGCCTCCGACCGACACAGCCCTACCGGGAGTCGGGCAACGGGTACGCGTCCGCCTTCGCTGCGCACTCCACCCACAGCAGCTTCCCGCCCTGGCCCGGCAGGCCGCCGCGCATCGGGTGCGCGCCCCAGCTGTCCGCCCAGAGGGTCACGAGGTAGAGCCCACGCCCACGTTCGACGAGCTCCGCCGGGGCCTCCGCGCTCCATTCGAACGGTGCCGGGATGTGCGGGTTGGTGTCCCAGACGCTCAGCCTGATCCGATGCCGCCCGGCATCGCGAAGACGTAGGGAGTACGGGCCCTCGGAGTGCAGGTACGCGTTGGTGACCAGCTCGCTCGCCAGGAGTTCGGCAGTTTCGGTGAGCTCACTCATGCCGTGCACGCGCAGGACGGTACGGAGGGTGGTGCGAGCTACGCCGGGGGCACGGGGATCCTGTGGGAGTTGCAGGGTGTACGTCCAGGGCGACGTTACGGTGGCCGGAACCATGGAAGTCTCCGATCGCGGAGGGAAGTTGGATCGTGCGTTTCTGGTTGCCCGGTGACGAGGCCGCTCCGTCGAGCGGGGTACTTCCGGGCGGGTGGCCTGGACCTCAAGCTAGCGGCTCACCGCATAAAGTATTTGCCAGATCGACAATTGCTTGAGAGAAGCACTCGTGTGAGTGACGCCTTCACCACTGTGTCCAACAGGGAGAGTTGACGCATGGCGCTCAGAGGCACACCCAGCGTCCGGCGGCTACGCCTCGGGACAGAACTGCGCAGGTTGCGGGATCGCGCAGGACTCACCGCCACTGAGGGCGCGCGCCTGCTCGGCATCAGCCAGGCCCAGCTCAGCAACATCGAGGCGAGCCGTTTCGGCGTGAGTCCGGAGCGACTGCGTGCCATGGCTCGCAACTATCGCTGCTCAGACACTGCTTACATCCAGGGATTGCTGGATCTCGCCGGGGAGCGCACACCCGGCTGGTGGGAGACGTTCCGCGAAGTCCTGCCTGCTCCCCTGCTGGACATCGCGGAACTGGAGCACCACGCAACCGGACTGCAGTCCGCCAACACTTCCCACATCCCGGGCCTTCTCCAGACCACGGACCACGCTCGCGAGATCTTTCGGCAGGTCGTACCCGAGTTCTCCCGTTCGGACATCGAGCACCGAGTGAGCCACCGGCTCCAGCGCCAGGCCATCCTCGACCGCACAGCTTCCCCGCCGTACCAAGCGGTCATCCACGAAGCAGCACTCCGCGTACCGGTCGGTGGCACAACCGTCGCCAAGGCCCAGCTCCGACATCTACTGGAACAGAGCGAACGCAAGCACATCACGATCCAGGTGATCCCGTTCGCCATCGGCGCCTATCCCGGATCAGGTCAGACAATCCTGTACGTACACGGATCGGCACCCCGACTCGACACCGTCTCCCTGGACCAGTCGCACGGCCCCGCTCTGGTGGACGCCGAGGCGGAGCTGGAGGCTTACCGCCTCCTCCTGGCCCGCATGGAGGCGGTCGCGCTGACACCGGACAAGTCCCGTGACTTCATCCATAGCCTGGTCAACGACCTGTGAAGGAACCCAACATGCCCTCGTACCAGTGGCAGAAGTCGTCGTACTGCGGACAGGGCGAGTCCTGCGTGCACGTCGCCGCCCACGACGACACGATCAATGTCATGGAGAGCAGCGACCCCACCGGCGCGATACTCCGCACCACCCCCACCGCCTGGGCCGCCCTCATCCGGACCGTCAAGGACACCGCGCACCATGACTGACCGGGCGATTCCCGCCGAACTCACCTGGGTCCGCGCTGCCCCCGAGGGCGAAGAGGGCCCCGGCCCCTGGATCGAGCTCGCCTTCGGTCCCGACGGGCTCGTCCACCTTCGAGAGACCAACGACCCGACCAACATCGTCACGACCACCCGGACAAAATGGGAGGCCTTCGCCAAGGGCGTCGTGGCCGGCGAGTTCGACCACTTCGCCGCACTCGACAACCAGGGCCCGGCCGAGCCGTCCTGATTGCTCGGCGCCGGCCTGCCGGACAGCTTGCCGGGTGGCAGCGTGCCCGTGTCCGATCGCCGAGTCCCGGCGGCAAGGGGTACCGGTGGAACCAGGAGCGTTACTTCTCCTGACGGCAATGCGCCACCCACTGGCTGCGTCTCCGGAACTGTTCCCTGTTCGTCCGACCAGCGCATATTCACTACGCAACGAACCCGTCCGCGCATTGAACTCGCTGCTGTCCGGGCACAACAGAGCACATCGCCACCGTCAGGCCCCGGCAGCAAGGACTGATCCATGAACCGTCTCGCGCGCTCGATAAACATCACGGAAGACGTACCGGGCCGGATTCTGCACTGGAACTTCTTCATCGGCGGCCACTTGAGTGCCTCGGTACCCGTACGCCTCGTCGAGCGCACGGACGAGGGCCAGCTGGTGTGGATGGAGACAGGCGCGCCCATGTGGCGAACGGAGCTCCCGGGCGGCGCACATCTTCGCGACATCGCCCCGGACGACCGACCCGCCGCCGGATACCCGGTGGTCCCCGGCCGCTGGCCGATGGGCAGCGCCCTGTTCTACCAGCCCACCGGCGCCGCGCATTCCGTACTCTGGCTCTTCGGCCGCAGGGGGAAGTTCCGTGGTTGGTACGTGAATCTGGAGCGTCGCGTCCACCACGGCGACGACATCGACATCGCCGACCACGAGCTCGACATCAATGTGGCTCCGGACCGGTCGTGGCAGTGGAAGGACGAGGAGTCCTTCGCCGAGAAGACCGGCCACCCCGTCTACTGGTCGGCCGATGAAGCGGCAGCCATCCGTGCCGAGGGCACAAGAGTCGCACGGCTCGCCGAGGCCGGAACCTTTCCCTTCGACGGCTCCTGGTGCGACTTCCGGCCGCCGAGGACCTGGACGACACCGCCCCGTCCGCCAGGTCCCCGCCGCCCCATTCTCTGACCACCCCTCAAACTGCCTGCTCTGATGGGTGCAGTTACGGAAGGGAAGGTGGCCTCGGCCAGGGTGGCGGGATGCCGATCGTTGCCCGGGGTCACCCTCCGTGATACACAGAGTAACCATATATATGTGGTCACACACGGATTCGATCCGCAGGTCAGGGCGGTCGGACCGGTCAAACGTGCGAGATCCCATGAAAGAGAGCCGCCAAGTCGTCGTACCAGGACGGTTTCATCAGCGAAGATAGAGAGCGACCCGTGCCATGTGGCAGGGGCAGTGAACTACCCAACAGGGGCGGTGACTTACATGGTCCTGGCAGCTGACACTGATAAGGGCGGTATCAGCACCATCATCAACGGCATCGCACCCAAGTGGGGGCCGTTCGGAGCCCTGGGCGACGAAGCCAAGGTGATGATCGAGGTCGTCATGGCCGTTGCCATCCTGCTCTGCTTCGGCATCGCCATCTGGGGAGCGGCCAAGCAGCGCATCGGCGCGACGGCGCTGCGCGACACGTTCAGCGCGGAGCAGGGCAAGGGTCTGATTGTTGCCGGTTTGACCGGTGTGTTCATCATCGGATCGCTGGGGACCCTGTTCACCATCGTCTACGGCATGGCCATCTAACCACCCGTCAGCCTGCCCGGGTGCGCCGTCCCCGCCCCGGTTCCGCTCCCACACCACCCGTCCGTCGTGCCCACCGACAAAGGTTGCGTCTCCCTGATGTCGAGTCACCACACCGCGCCCACGCGGGAACCAGTACGGCTACCGTCGTACCACGCGGAATCGCACATGGTTGAGGGGGCCTACGCGGCATGAGTCTCGGCGACGACGGCTACGGCAGCGATTCGCGCTCGGGCCGTACAGATGATGGATACAGCACCCTCGGCGGTACGCGCCAGACCCGTACCCGATTCGCCGACGGCACAGGCGGCGACGGCTACGGCAGCCGCCGCCCGGCCCGCAGCTCGCGGTCCCTGATCACGGTGGTCGGCGTGGTCGTTCTGCTCGTCGCGGCTATCGCGTTCGCGAACCGGGGCGGGGGCGGTGACGACAGCGGCTCCTCGGGCGGGAGCGGAGGCAACAAGGCGGGGGCGGCCCCCACCGCGGCGACGGGCACGAAGCCGGTGACGGGGAAGAACGGCGCGATCGCGTCGGGGTTCGCGCATGACGAGCAGGGGGCGCAGAGCGCGGCGGCGAACTACTCGGTGGCCCTCGTGTCCGCCGACATCCTCAAGCCGGTCGAGCGTGCCGCGATCGTACGGCAGGTCTTCGTCGCGAGCAGAGTCGACGAACTCGAAGCCAAGTTCAATGAGGCGTACAACAAGAACTTCCTCGACAAGGTCGGTCTCGACGAAGACGGCAACGCCGCCGCGGGCATGACCTACGTTTCGCGAACCGCTCCTGTCGGAACCAAAGTGACCCAGTCCTCGGCCAACTCCACCACCGTGGAGGTGTGGTGCACCGGGGTATTCGGCACCGCCGGTGTCAGCTCGAAAAACCCGGTCAGCAACGACTGGTTCACCATGACGCTGAAACTCCAGTGGGAAGCCGACGACTGGAAGGTCGACAGCTTCTCCCAGAAGGAGGGTCCGGCGCCAGTCAACACCGACCGTACGGCCTCCAACGCCGACGAGATCGCCAAGGCTGTCGAGGAGTACGGAGGGTTCACCTATGCCCGCTAGTCCACGCCACCTAGTCAAGATCGGTGCGGTCCTGGCCGGCGTCCAGGCCACGATGGTGATCCTGGCGACCCGTGTTGCCGCGGCACCTTCGCCGTCGCCCACGCCGTCGGGTTCGCCTTCCAAGGACAACTGCAGCCTCATCGTCGGCCCGGCCAGGGACTATTGCGAAAACGGCGACGCCGGCAGCCCCAGCACCATCTCCCCCGACGACGCCGCCAACGCCCTCGACCCCCTGTCCTCCCTCGCCCGCGGCTGCGCCGACGCCGCAGCCTGGATCGTCGGCAAGCTCAGCGACGCAGTCAAAGGCACTGCGAACGTCGACTTCACGAACCCCAAGTTCCTGCAGCAGTACGCCGTCATCTTCGCCGCCTCCACCGTGCTCACCCTCGTCCTCTGGCTGCTCGCCGTCGCCAAGCGCGCCATCCGTGGCGTTCCGGTGGCCACCGCGATCTCCGAGGCTGTCGGGTTCCTCTGGCTGACCGTGCTCGCGTCCGCGTTCACGCCGCTCATCCTCTATACGGTCGTCTCGGCGACCGACGGGGTCACCGACGTCATCGCGTCCTCCTCCGGCGGGCAGACCGATGTCTTCTTCGGGTCGTTCGCCGAGGCGCTGAGCAAGGGCTCCGACATCGGCGGCGGGCCGATCATGCTGATCGTCGTCTCGCTCGTGTCGATCCTCGCCGCGGGCGTGCTCTGGCTGGAACTCGTGATCCGGGCGGCCCTTCTGTACGTCGGCGCCCTGCTCGGCGTAGTCGTCTATTCGGGTCTCGTCGACAAGAACATGTGGGGCCACGTCCGCCGCTGGGCAGGCATCATGATCGCGGTGATCATGGTGAAGCCGGTCATCGTCATCGTGCTCGGGCTGGCCGGCGCGCTCTCCTCCGACGGCGGACCGAACGCGTTCTCCGCCGTCGTCTCCGGCCTCGCCATCATCCTGCTCGCAATCTTCGCCTCGGCAATGATCTACCGCTTCGTCCCTGGCTTCGGCGACGAGATCCAGGGTGCCCGCACCAACCGTAAGCAGGCCACCGACGGCGCCCAGGCGGCCGCCCTGATCAGCTCCCCTGCCGCTCTCGTCTCCCAGGGCATCAAGACCCACAGCAGCCGCAGCGGCGGAGACGGCGGTGGACAGGGCGGCGGCAACAGTGGTGGCAGGCCCGCCAACCCGGTCAGCGGCGGAGTTGCCGCGCACAGCTCCCGTAACAGCGCCGGGAGCGGGGTCGGCGGCGGATCTGTCCCCTCCGCCGCACCTCCGCCCCGCAGCGGATCGGGACCCACCTCGGGCACCCCACACAGCAGCCGCGCCACCCGAGGCGGCGGTACAGGCAACTCAGGTAACAACCGCACAGGAGGTGGAGGGCGTTGACGACCCAGTCCCATCCGGTCACGCCTCGCCGTACGTATCTCATCGGCCGGGCCCGGCCGAACGCGATCGTCGGCAAGAACCGCGAGACCGGCGAGATCGCGCTGATCATCGTCGGCGCGTTCCTCGGCATGATGAGCGGGCTGATCGTCCCCGTCCTGTCCCTGCGGATCGTGCTGCTCACCGGCTTCCCGCTGATGGCGCTGGCCATGGTGTACGTCCCGTACAAGCACCGCACCTTCTACAAATGGTTTGAGATCAACCGCAGCTTCAAGCGGTCCCTGCGCCGGGGCACCACGTACCGTTCCGCCGTCATGGAAGCCGGCGTACGGGCCGACGGCCGCGAGGTCGAGATCGGGCCGCCCCCCGGCATCGGCCGGATCAACTGGCTGGCCGCGCCCTTCGGCCCGGACGAGATCGCCGTACTGCTGCACGCCGACCGCCGCACCGTCACCGCGGCGATCGAGATCGAGGGGCCCGGCGTCGGGCTGCGCGACAGCGAGGACCAGGAGGCGCTGGTCGACCGCTTCGGCACACTCCTCAAGCATGTGGCCAACGGCGACGGCTTCGTGACCCGCATTCAGATGCTGGCCCGCACCCTCCCCGCCGACCCCGACGCACACGCCAAGGACGTCGCCCAGCGCGGCGACAAGGCGGCCCCGGGCTGGCTGCAGGAGTCGTACGACCAGCTCCAGTCGATGGTCTCCACCTCCAGCGAACAGCACCGCGCCTACCTCGTCGCCTGCATGCACTTCAACCGCGAACTGGCCGCCGAGGCGAACGCCATGGCCCGCGCCGCCCGCCCGCAGGCCGGCCGCAAGCTCGACCGGGACGCGGGCCTCGCCGTCGTCATGGCGCGCGAACTGACCGACATCTGCGCCCGCCTCGCCGAAGCGGACATCCGGGTACGCCAGCCGCTCGGCCAGAGCCGGCTCGCCTCGCTCGTGCACTCGATGTACGACCCCGACCACCCCATCGACCACATCCAGGCGATGACGAAGCGCAACGCCTGGCCCGCCGAGCTGGACGCCGTCGAGCCGACGTTCCTGCAGGCCAAGACCCGCGAGTCGACGACCCGCGCGCCCTGGTGCCACGCCACGGCATGGGTGAAGGAATGGCCGATGACGCCCGTCGGCGTCAACTTCCTGGCCCCTCTCCTCGTACACACCCCGGACGTCATCCGTACCGTCGCGGTCTGCATGGACCTCGAACCCACCGAGGTCGCCATCGAGCGGATGCTCACGGAGAAGACGAACGACGAGGCCGAGGCGAGCCGCCAGGCCAAGATGAACCGGACCGTCGACCCGCGCGACATCGCCGCCCACGGCAGGCTCGACCAGCGGGGTGAAGATCTCGCGAGCGGCGCGGCGGGCGTGAATCTCGTGGGGTACATCACCGTGTCGTCGCGATCACCCGAGGCTCTCGCCCGCGACAAGCGGACGATCCGTGCCTCGGCCGGCAAGTCGTACCTGAAGCTGGAGTGGTGCGACCGCGAGCACCACCGCGCCTTTGTGAACACGCTGCCGTTCGCCACCGGCATCCGTCGCTAACCGAGAGGGCAGTCACGCCATGCGAGATCCTCTGTCCGCGTTGTCGGATGCCTTCACCTCCTTCCTCTTCGGGAAGGTGGAGACGACCAGGCTGCCCGTACGAACCTCGACCGGGCAGGCCCAGGCCGTCTACCTGCCCACCGCGGCCCCCGGCCTCGGCGACTCAGGCGTGATCATCGGCCGCGAGGTGTACTCCGGCAAGGGCTACATCTACGACCCCTTCCAGCTGTACGGACAGCAGCTCCCCGCTCCGCACTGGCTCGTGCTCGGGGAGTCCGGAAACGGCAAGTCCGCGCTGGAGAAGACGTACGTGCTCCGCCAGCTCAGGTTCCGCGACCGCCAGGTCGTCGTCCTCGACGCGCAGGGCGAGGACGGCGTCGGCGAGTGGAACCTCATCGCCCAGGAGCTCGGCCTCACCCCCATCCGGCTCGACCCGACCGCGGCCCTGAACGGCGGCATCCGGCTCAACCCGCTCGACCCCTCGATCACCACGACCGGTCAGCTCGCCCTGCTCCGTACGATCATCGAAGTCGCGATGGGCCACGGCCTCGACGAGCGCTCCGGCTTCGCGCTGAAGGTCGCGCACGCCTATGTCAACCAGACGATCAACGACCGGCAGCCGGTGCTCACCGACATCGTCGAGCAACTGCGCCACCCGGAGCCCGAGTCCGCCGAGGCGATGAACGTCGACATAGACGACGTACGGGCCTGGGGCCTCGATGTCGCCCTCGTCCTGGACCGGCTGGTCGACGGTGACCTGCGTGGCATGTTCGACGGCCCGACCTCGGCCGGCATCGACCTGGACGCTCCGCTGATCGTCTTCGACCTGTCGCACATCGACCGGAACTCGATCGCCATGCCGATCCTGATGGCGATCGTCGGCGTATGGCTGGAACACACCTGGATCAGGCCCGACCGGAAGAAACGCATCTTCCTGGTCGAGGAGGCCTGGCACATCATCAACTCCCCGTTCGTCGCCCAACTCTTCCAGCGGCTCCTGAAGTTCGGCCGACGGCTGGGCCTGTCGTTCGTCGCCGTGGTCCACCACCTCAGCGACGTGGTCGACGGGGCCGCGGCACGCGAGGCCGCGGCGATCCTGAAGATGGCCTCGACCCGGACGATCTACGCGCAGAAGGCCGACGAGGCCAGAGCGACCGGGCGCGTACTCGGCCTGCCCCGCTGGGCGGTCGAGATCATTCCCACCCTCACCCCCGGCATCGCGGTATGGGACGTCAACGGCAACGTCCAGGTCGTCAAACACCTGATCACCGAGGCGGAGCGCCCCCTCGTCTACACCGACCGCGCCATGACCGAGTCCTCGGCCGCAGATCTCCTGCCGGAGGACGTACGAGCCGCGGAGCTGGAGGCGGAGCAGCGCGCGGCACGCATCGAGCACCAGCAACGACTGAACGAGTCGTCCGAGTCAACGGTGGCATGACATGGCAGGACGCACAGAACAGCGGACCGGGACGAGCACCGGCGGCACCGGCGGTGTCCCGGACGGTCTGCTGGTCGGCCTGCTGGGCTTCCTGCTCGGGCTGACGATCCTCGTCTGGACGGCCACCGGCCTGTCCGGACTGTTCACGCACGGCGCCTGGCCGAAGGGCGTCACCTTCACCGAGACCCCACTGGCCATGCGCCGGCTGGCGGCGTCCCCGCACGACATGACCGCCGCCTGGCCCGGCACACCGGCGGGCGAGCTCTCCGGATACGGCTTGTTCTGGGGCCTGTTCATCGGCGAGCTCATGGTGCTCATGGTGCTGACGGTGTTCGTGATGGGCGTGGTGACCCGCTGGCGAGTGGTACGCGCACGTCGGCGGGAAGAGCGCCGTCAGGAACGTCATGCCGAGCGTTACGCGGAGCACACTCAGCGCGCAGAGCCCGCCGCGGTCGAATCGGTGGAAGCGGTGGAAGCGGTGGAAGCAACCGCCCCCGCGATGCCGTCCCCTGCCCCTGCCCCTGAGCCGGCCCCCGCGACCACTGCCACAGCAACAGAAGCGCCGACCGAGGCCGCCCCCCGGACAGAGCTCCTCCCCCTCACCCCGGTCGTCCCCTCCCCGCGCACGCCCCTCGTCGTCTACGGCCCGGCCGCCACCCGTCGCCCCACCGTCGTGCAGGCCATCCGGGAGGCCGACGGACCCGCCCTCGTCGTCACGTCCGACTCCACCGTCTGGGAGGAGACGAAGGACGCCCGCGCCAAGCTCGGCCCGGTCCTCGTCTACGACCCGGGCCACCTCTGCGACACCCCGGCCCGCCTCCACTGGTCCCCCACGGCCGGGTGCGAAGCACCGGACACCGCAGCCGCCCGCGCCATCGCCCTCCTCGCCCCGGTCCGGCCGCAGGCCCGTATCGACGCGATGACGGCCGAGACCGCGGAGACCCTCCTCCAGTGCTGGCTGCACGCCGCCGCCATAGACGGTCGGCCGTTCCGCCAGGTCCACCGCTGGGCCCTCGGTGGCAACGCCCATGAACCGGTACGACTCCTCCGCACCCACACCAAGGCCGCCTCCGGACTCGCCGGCCTGCTGGAGTCCGCGCTCACCGGCCATCCCGAACGCCGGGAGATGGCACAGGAGCTGACGGTACGGGCGTTCGCCGCACTCTCCTCGGTCCACATCCGCGACGCCTGCATGCCGAACCGATCCGATTCACTCGCGCTGGAATCTTTTGCGGGCGAAGGGGGCACTCTTTATGTGGTCGGTGAACCCATCGAGGATCCTCGCTCCGGACCGGGTGCGATGCCGCTGCTCACCGCCCTCGCCTCACACGTGGTCGAGCACGGCCGCCGCATGGCCGCACGGTCAACCGACGGTCGGCTCGACCCACCAATGACGCTCGTCCTCGACGACGTCGCGGCTGTGGCGCCTCTCCCTCAGCTCCCGGAGCTGGTCTCGACGAACCAGGACCAGGCCCTGCCGACGCTGGTCCTGCTCCGCTCGCAGGAGCAGGCCCGAGCCCGCTGGACGTCCCCGCTCCAGCCGTAACACGGTGGCCGGACCTGCGGCCAGGACCGGGACTTCAGACGGCAGCCCCTGAACCGGCCGAATCCGGTCCGGGGCGACAGCGGGCCGAACCAGCACTGCAGACGTCAGACAGGGCGGACGATCTCGTACTCGAGCTCCAGCGCCGTCGGATCGCCCGGTACGGCAACGGTCTCCCCGCTCGGTGCGAAGCCGAACCGCCGGTAGAAGGCAGCGGCCCGCGGATTGTTCTCGTGCACGTACAACCGCACCCGCTCGATCCGCGGCTCGCCCAGTGACCACGCCCATTCGACCCCGGCCCGGAACAACTGCTCGGCCAGTCCGCCGCCCCGCGCCTCCGGCCTCACGAACACACCGACCACATGAGCCTGGTGGACCTTGGCCGGTTCACCGAAACGCAGATCATCGTCCGGCCGCTCGACCAGCACTGTGATCGACCCCGCCCAGCTCCCGTCGGGCGCCTCGGCGACGAACTGACGCACCTCGTCACCACTGGCCTCGGCCCCACCGGCCGTGCGGCCCTGCCAGAACTCGTCGGGCTCGGCCACGGCCTGCTCGTACGTCTCCAGAAAAGCCACCGGCGCCACAGGATCCTGCAGAGCGGCGAGCCGGAGCTCCTTGGCGAGCGCCCATTCCTCGGCGCGTACGGCCCGAATCGCATAGTTCATACACGGATCCTGCCCCTCCCCGTGTCTCCCAGCAATCGAATTCCTGCCCCGCCCCGCACCTCGGCTCGTACCGTCTACTCCCGTGACAGACATGGATGACAAGATCGACGACGAGATGGCCGGCCTGCTCTCGGCCTATGACGAGCAGATGAGGGGTGTGCCGCCCACCCCTCCATCGGGGGTCACCTACGAACAGGACGGCCCCCTGACCCGGACCGTCGGCCAGTTCCGCGGCTTCATCAGCGCCCCGCGCGACGTGCAGGTGCGCGGGGCCGAACTCGACGCACTGATCGCCCGTCAGCGTGACCGATTCGCCGCCCGGGGCGAGGCGGTGGAGTGGAAGATACGCGGCCACGACCTGCCGTCCGACCTCACCGACCGCCTGCGCGCCGCGGGCTTCGCAGCGGAGGCGGAGGAGACCGTCCTCATCGGCCCCGCCAAGGACATGGCATCACCGCCCGTACTCCCGGACGGCGTTGTACTCCTCCAGGTCACGGAACGCGCGGACATGCACCGCATTGCAGCACTGGAAACGACTGTCTGGGGTCAGGACCTGACCATGATCGGTGACGACCTGGCGGGCCGCGTCGCTGCTGCCCCGGACGACCTCGTCGTCCTGGTCGCCGAGGCGGACGGCGAGGTCGTCTCCGCGGCTTGGCTGGTCTTCCGCACGGGCACCGAATTCGCGGGCCTGTGGGGCGGTTCGACACTCTCCGCCTGGCGCGGACGGGGCATCTACCGCGCTCTGGTCGCCGCCCGCGCCCACATCGCAGCAGCCCGCGGAGTCAGGTATCTGCAAGTGGACGCGTCCAGCGACAGCGCACCGATCCTGCGCCGCCTGGGCTTTCACGCAGTCACCACCACGACCCCTTATGTATGGTCGCCGCGGCGGGTAGCGGCCGGCCCGTAAACGCAGAAAAGCCCCGCACCAGAGGTGCGGGGCTTTCCCGGAATAATTGTTCGGCGGCGTCCTACTCTCCCACAGGGTCCCCCCTGCAGTACCATCGGCGCTGAAAGGCTTAGCTTCCGGGTTCGGAATGTAACCGGGCGTTTCCCTAACGCAATGACCACCGAAACACTATGAAATTAACCAACACCGGGCAACAACACGGCCGTTCGTTATTTCAGAACTAACACAGTGGACGCGAGCAACTGAGGACAAGCCCTCGGCCTATTAGTACCAGTCAGCTCCACCCGTTGCCGGGCTTCCACATCTGGCCTATCAACCCAGTCGTCTACTGGGAGCCTTAACCCCTCAAAGGGGGTGGGAATACTCATCTCGAAGCAGGCTTCCCGCTTAGATGCTTTCAGCGGTTATCCTTTCCGAACGTAGCCAACCAGCCATGCCCTTGGCAGGACAACTGGCACACCAGAGGTTCGTCCGTCCCGGTCCTCTCGTACTAGGGACAGCCCTTCTCAATATTCCTACGCGCGCAGCGGATAGGGACCGAACTGTCTCACGACGTTCTAAACCCAGCTCGCGTACCGCTTTAATGGGCGAACAGCCCAACCCTTGGGACCGACTCCAGCCCCAGGATGCGACGAGCCGACATCGAGGTGCCAAACCATCCCGTCGATATGGACTCTTGGGGAAGATCAGCCTGTTATCCCCGGGGTACCTTTTATCCGTTGAGCGACAGCGCTTCCACAAGCCACTGCCGGATCACTAGTCCCGACTTTCGTCCCTGCTCGACCCGTCGGTCTCACAGTCAAGCTCCCTTGTGCACTTACACTCAACACCTGATTGCCAACCAGGCTGAGGGAACCTTTGGGCGCCTCCGTTACTCTTTAGGAGGCAACCGCCCCAGTTAAACTACCCATCAGACACTGTCCCTGATCCGGATCACGGACCCAGGTTAGACATCCAGCACGACCAGAGTGGTATTTCAACGGCGACTCCACAACCACTGGCGTGGCTGCTTCAAAGTCTCCCACCTATCCTACACAAGCCGAACCGAACACCAATATCAAACTGTAGTAAAGGTCCCGGGGTCTTTCCGTCCTGCTGCGCGAAACGAGCATCTTTACTCGTAGTGCAATTTCACCGGGCCTATGGTTGAGACAGTCGAGAAGTCGTTACGCCATTCGTGCAGGTCGGAACTTACCCGACAAGGAATTTCGCTACCTTAGGATGGTTATAGTTACCACCGCCGTTTACTGGCGCTTAAGTTCTCAGCTTCGCCGACCCGAAAGTCAGCTAACCGGTCCCCTTAACGTTCCAGCACCGGGCAGGCGTCAGTCCGTATACATCGCCTTACGGCTTCGCACGGACCTGTGTTTTTAGTAAACAGTCGCTTCTCGCTGGTCTCTGCGGCCACCCCCAGCTCATGGAGTAAATCCAATCACCAGTGATGGCCCCCTTCTCCCGAAGTTACGGGGGCATTTTGCCGAGTTCCTTAACCATAGTTCACCCGAACGCCTCGGTATTCTCTACCTGACCACCTGAGTCGGTTTAGGGTACGGGCCGCCATGAAACTCGCTAGAGGCTTTTCTCGACAGCATAGGATCATCCACTTCACCACAATCGGCTCGGCATCAGGTCTCAGACTTAATGTGTGACGGATTTGCCTATCACACGCCCTACACCCTTACCCCGGGACTACCACCGCCCGGGCTGGACTACCTTCCTGCGTCACCCCATCGCTTACCTACTACAAGTCTGGTTCGTCGGCTCCACCACTACCCTCAACTCCGAAGAGATCGGGCCGGCTTCACGGACTTAGCATCGCCTGATTCAGTACTGGGCGTTTCAAAGCGGGTACCGGAATATCAACCGGTTGTCCATCGACTACGCCTGTCGGCCTCGCCTTAGGTCCCGACTTACCCTGGGCAGATCAGCTTGACCCAGGAACCCTTAGTCAATCGGCGCACACGTTTCTCACGTGTGTATCGCTACTCATGCCTGCATTCTCACTCGTGAACCGTCCACAACTCGCTTCCGCGGCTGCTTCACCCGGCACACGACGCTCCCCTACCCATCCCAGCAGGCGTTGGCCCTATATGCTGGAATGACACGACTTCGGCGGTACGCTTGAGCCCCGCTACATTGTCGGCGCGGAATCACTTGACCAGTGAGCTATTACGCACTCTTTCAAGGGTGGCTGCTTCTAAGCCAACCTCCTGGTTGTCTCTGCGACTCCACATCCTTTCCCACTTAGCGTACGCTTAGGGGCCTTAGTCGATGCTCTGGGCTGTTTCCCTCTCGACCATGGAGCTTATCCCCCACAGTCTCACTGCCGTGCTCTCACTTACCGGCATTCGGAGTTTGGCTAAGGTCAGTAACCCGGTAGGGCCCATCGCCTATCCAGTGCTCTACCTCCGGCAAGAAACACACGACGCTGCACCTAAATGCATTTCGGGGAGAACCAGCTATCACGGAGTTTGATTGGCCTTTCACCCCTAACCACAGGTCATCCCCCAGGTTTTCAACCCTGGTGGGTTCGGTCCTCCACGAAGTCTTACCTCCGCTTCAACCTGCCCATGGCTAGATCACTCCGCTTCGGGTCTTGAGCGCGCTACTAAAACGCCCTATTCGGACTCGCTTTCGCTACGGCTTCCCCACACGGGTTAACCTCGCAACACACCGCAAACTCGCAGGCTCATTCTTCAAAAGGCACGCAGTCACGACATGCAAGCAAGCTTGCATGCGACGCTCCCACGGCTTGTAGGCACACGGTTTCAGGTACTATTTCACTCCGCTCCCGCGGTACTTTTCACCATTCCCTCACGGTACTATCCGCTATCGGTCACCAGGGAATATTTAGGCTTAGCGGGTGGTCCCGCCAGATTCACACGGGATTTCTCGGGCCCCGTGCTACTTGGGTGTCTCTTAAACGAGCCGTTAATGTTTCAGCTACGGGGGTCTTACCCTCTACGCCGGACCTTTCGCATGTCCTTCGCCTACATCAACGGTTTCTGACTCGCCTCACAGCCGGCAGACTGTGAAAAAGAGATCCCACAACCCCGCATGCGCAACCCCTGCCGGGTATCACACGCATACGGTTTGGCCTCATCCAGTTTCGCTCGCCACTACTCCCGGAATCACGGTTGTTTTCTCTTCCTGAGGGTACTGAGATGTTTCACTTCCCCTCGTTCCCTCCACACTGCCTATGTGTTCAGCAGCGGGTGACAGCCCATGACGACTGCCGGGTTTCCCCATTCGGACACCCCCGGATCAAAGCTCGGTTGACAGCTCCCCGGGGCCTATCGTGGCCTCCCACGTCCTTCATCGGTTCCTGGTGCCAAGGCATCCACCGTGCGCCCTTAAAAACTTGGCCACAGATGCTCGCGTCCACTGTGCAGTTCTCAAACAACGACCAGCCACCCATCACCCCACCCCTAAGGGCGAGTTCACTGGGGCCGGCAACTGAAGGCAACCTTGCGGCCATACCCTCAGACACCCAACAACGTGCCCGACACGACCGACCACCTCTCACGTTCCACGCCGAAGCAGTACTAGTGAAAAACAACCTGTCGTGCCGAATAGTCAACGTTCCACCCATGAGCTAACCACCGTCGAACATTTGCCGACGTAGTGGCTCTGGATTCCTTGCGGAATCTAGATGCTCCTTAGAAAGGAGGTGATCCAGCCGCACCTTCCGGTACGGCTACCTTGTTACGACTTCGTCCCAATCGCCAGTCCCACCTTCGACAGCTCCCTCCCACAAGGGGTTGGGCCACCGGCTTCGGGTGTTACCGACTTTCGTGACGTGACGGGCGGTGTGTACAAGGCCCGGGAACGTATTCACCGCAGCAATGCTGATCTGCGATTACTAGCAACTCCGACTTCATGGGGTCGAGTTGCAGACCCCAATCCGAACTGAGACCGGCTTTTTGAGATTCGCTCCGCCTCGCGGCATCGCAGCTCATTGTACCGGCCATTGTAGCACGTGTGCAGCCCAAGACATAAGGGGCATGATGACTTGACGTCGTCCCCACCTTCCTCCGAGTTGACCCCGGCAGTCTCCTGTGAGTCCCCATCACCCCGAAGGGCATGCTGGCAACACAGAACAAGGGTTGCGCTCGTTGCGGGACTTAACCCAACATCTCACGACACGAGCTGACGACAGCCATGCACCACCTGTATACCGACCACAAGGGGGGCACCATCTCTGATGCTTTCCGGTATATGTCAAGCCTTGGTAAGGTTCTTCGCGTTGCGTCGAATTAAGCCACATGCTCCGCTGCTTGTGCGGGCCCCCGTCAATTCCTTTGAGTTTTAGCCTTGCGGCCGTACTCCCCAGGCGGGGAACTTAATGCGTTAGCTGCGGCACCGACGACGTGGAATGTCGCCAACACCTAGTTCCCAACGTTTACGGCGTGGACTACCAGGGTATCTAATCCTGTTCGCTCCCCACGCTTTCGCTCCTCAGCGTCAGTAATGGCCCAGAGATCCGCCTTCGCCACCGGTGTTCCTCCTGATATCTGCGCATTTCACCGCTACACCAGGAATTCCGATCTCCCCTACCACACTCTAGCCTGCCCGTATCGACTGCAGACCCGGGGTTAAGCCCCGGGCTTTCACAACCGACGCAACAAGCCGCCTACGAGCTCTTTACGCCCAATAATTCCGGACAACGCTTGCGCCCTACGTATTACCGCGGCTGCTGGCACGTAGTTAGCCGGCGCTTCTTCTGCAGGTACCGTCACTCTCGCTTCTTCCCTGCTGAAAGAGGTTTACAACCCGAAGGCCGTCATCCCTCACGCGGCGTCGCTGCATCAGGCTTTCGCCCATTGTGCAATATTCCCCACTGCTGCCTCCCGTAGGAGTCTGGGCCGTGTCTCAGTCCCAGTGTGGCCGGTCGCCCTCTCAGGCCGGCTACCCGTCGTCGCCTTGGTAGGCCATCACCCCACCAACAAGCTGATAGGCCGCGGGCTCATCCTTCACCGCCGGAGCTTTCAACCCCGTCCCATGCGGGACAGAGTGTTATCCGGTATTAGACCCCGTTTCCAGGGCTTGTCCCAGAGTGAAGGGCAGATTGCCCACGTGTTACTCACCCGTTCGCCACTAATCCACCCCGAAAGGCTTCATCGTTCGACTTGCATGTGTTAAGCACGCCGCCAGCGTTCGTCCTGAGCCAGGATCAAACTCTCCGTGAATGTTTTCCCGTAATCGGGAGACACATCACGAGAGCGGGACGATCAGCCGGAATAAGACCGACCGTCCACAGCGTCCTCGCTGTGTAATTGCCTACCGGAACCACAAGGGCCCGGCAGGACTTTCAAAGGAACCACCAACCTGCCGAAGCAGGCCGGGGTATCAACATATCTGGCGTTGACTTTTGGCACGCTGTTGAGTTCTCAAGGAACGGACGCTTCCTTTGTACTCACCCTCTCGGGCTTTCCTCCGGGCTTTCCCTTCGGTCTTGCGTTTCCGACTCTATCAGACTCTTTCGTGTCCGATTCCCGGTCGAAGCGGGTTCCGCTTTCCAGGTTTTCGCTTTCGCGTTTCCCTTTCCGGCGAGTCCGACTCTATCAGATCCTTTCGGGCCTGATTCCCAGTCAGCGGGATTTGTCTTCCCGGCTGTTGGGCCGTTCCGACGTCGAAACTCTAGCGGATTTTCCCGGCGGCTCATAATCGAGCCTTCGAAATGAATTCCGGCATGCCGAAATCGTCCCGAGTGGGAGATCGTGCAGAGTTTTGGTTGCCGCATTCGCGGCGGGATCGGCTGCCGCAGAACCGTTCCGGCTCCGTGACAACTCGAAGAACCTTACGGATCGACGGGTGGTGTGTCAACTCCGCCAGGTCAAGCCGTTTTCCCCCTCACCCGGCGTGGGTTCAGTCCAGGTCGGTGAGGCGGCCGCCGGCGTCCGGCTGGGCATGTTCCACCCGGCGCAGCAAGCGGATCAGCATCTCGCCGAGGGCGCCGCGCTCGTCGCCCGAGAGGTCCTGGAGCAGGTCCTCCTCGAAGGCGGACGCCATGCGCATCGCCTCCAGCCACTTCGTACGGCCTTCGTCGGTCAGCTCGACGATGACGCGCACCCGGTTGCTCTCGTCCCTGTCCCGGGTGACCAGGCCCTCGCCCGCCATGCGGTCGATGCGGTGGGTCATCGCGGCCGGGGTGAGGCCGAGGCGCTTGGCCAGCTCGCCCGGGCCCAGCCGGTAGGGGGAGCCCGCCACGACCAGGGTCTTGAGGACCTCCCACTCGGCGTTGCTGATGCCGAGGTCGGCCAGCTGGCGTCCGTAGCCGACGTTCATCCGGCGGTTCAGCCGGCCGAGGGCCGAGACGACCTGCTCGACCTGGGGGTCCAGGTCCCGGAACTCGCGCTGATAGGCCGCGATCTGCTCGTCGAGGCTCGGCTCCTGGAGGCCGGAGGGCTCGGTGGTGTCAGACATGGCGGGCAGTATGGCACGCCTTCATTGGCGTCGAAGTCCTTCGGTCTGTACTGTTGAAGCTCTAACTTTACTGTTGAAGTCTTTGGACGTGAGTCCTTCGTGAGCTTGAGGTAGGTGAGTGTGACCAGGGAAATGGGCGCAGCGCTGCGGCGGATCCAGCTGGGGAGCGCGCTGAGCGCGTTCGGTGTGGGGTTCACCGTTCCGTATCTGTACGTCTACGTGGCGCAGGTGCGGGATCTGGGCGCCGGTACGGCGGGAGTCGTGCTGGCGGTCTTCGCCATGGCTGCGCTGGCTGTCCTGCCGTTCACCGGACGGGCCATCGACCGGCGCGGTCCGATGCCGGTGCTGATCGTCGCCGCCGTGGTCGCGTCCGTGGGGGCGGCGGCCCTCGGCCTTTCGTCGAATGTGACGACCGCCGTGCTGTCGGCGGCCGTGCTCGGCGCGGGCACGGCCGTCATGTCGCCGGCGCTCGCCACCATGCTCGTCTGGTGCTCCAGCACAACCACCCGTACACGAGCCTTCGCCATGCAGTTCTTTCTGCAGAACCTGGGGCTCGGCATCGGTGGACTGGTCGGCGGGCAGATCGTGGACACGCGCCGGCCGGAGACCTTCACGCTGCTGTTCCTGATCGAGGCGGCGATGTTCATCGTGCTCGGCGTCGTAGCCGTGACGGTGCGGATGCCTCGTACTCCTGCGATCGCGGACGCCCGGCCCACCGACGGGTCCACCGCGAAGGGCGGGCTGCAGGCGCTGCTGTCGCACCGGGCCATGGTTCAGCTGTGTGTGCTGGGCTTTGTGCTGTTCTTCGCCTGTTACGGGCAGTTCGAGTCCGGTCTCGCGGCGTACGGCACCGAGGCTGCGGGGATCGAGCCCTCGACGCTGGGCATCGCCCTTGCTGCCAACACCGCGGTCATCGTCGTGGCGCAGTTCGTCGTGCTGCGGCTGGTCGAGCGACGCAAGCGCAGCCGGGTCATCGCCTCGGTCGGCCTGATCTGGGCGTTCGCCTGGATCGTGGCGGGGTACGCGGGGCTCGGGCACGGCAGCCAGACCATGGCGACGGCCGCGATGATCTCGACGTACGCACTGTTCGGACTCGGCGAGTCGATGCTGTCGCCGACGGTGGCCCCGCTGGTCGCCGATCTTGCCCCGGAGTCGATGGTCGGTCAGTACAACTCGGCGTTCGCCCTGGTCAAGCAGCTTGCGCTGGCGGTCGGTCCGGCTGTGGGCGGGCCGATGGGGGCTTCGCTGCACGGGCCGTACATCGTGACGTTCGTGCTGTTCTCCCTGGGCATCACCGTGCTCGCGCTGCGGCTGGGCCGCCAACTCACCCCCGTACAGGACCAGCCTTCGCTCGCGGCGACGCCGTCGCGGGTGGTGGCCGTGTCACTGCCGGAGGCCGGGATGGTGGCCGAGCCCGCTGCAGCTCGGTGACCTCACCCGCTGACGCTCACCGAGGCAGCGCGAACTCGCACCAGACCGCTTTGCCGCCGCCCGGTGTGCGGCGGCTGCCCCAGGACGAGGCGATCGTCGCGACGATGGAGATGCCGCGGCCCGACTCGTCCGCCGGTTCGGCGCGGCGGCGGCGCGGCAGGTGGTCGTCGCCGTCGGTCACCTCGATGATCAGGCGGCGGTCGGTACGGCGCAGGCCCAGGCGCATCGGCGGGGTTCCGTGCTGGAGGGAGTTCGCCACCAGTTCGCTGGCGGCCAGGACGCCCAGATCGCACAGCTCGACCGGGAAGCGCCACGACGTGAGGACGCCGGTCGCGAAGGCGCGGGCGCGCGGGGCCGCTTCGATGCCGCCGAGCAGATCGAGCGAGGCGTTGTGGAAAAGCTCCGCGTTCGTCCCTGTGCGGGCGGGGTGCTGGACCACCAGCACGGCCACGTCGTCGTCATGTTCGGCCGTGACTCCGAGGGAGCGGATCAGACGGTCGCAGACCACCTGCGGGGACCCCTTGGCACCGGAGAGGGCGCGCTCCAGGGCGGCGACCCCCTCGTCGATGTCCTCGCTGCGGCGTTCGACGAGACCGTCCGTGTAGAGGACGGCGGTGGAGCCGGGCGGCAGCGCGATCGTGCCGGAGGTGTGGATCCAGCCACCGGTGCCGAGTGGCGGTCCGGTCGGGTCCTCTGCACGGTGGACCGTGCCGTCCTGGTCGCGCACGAGGATCGGGAGGTGGCCGGCGGAGGCGTAGACGAGCCGGCCCTCGTTCGGATCGTGGACCGCGTAGGCGCAGGTGGCGATCTGGCTGGCGTCGATCTCCGCGGCGAGACCGTCGAGCAGCTGGAGCACCTCGTGCGGCGGGAGGTCGAGACGGGCGTAGGCGCGCACGGCCGTGCGGAGCTGGCCCATCACCGCGGCGGCGCGCACCCCGCGGCCCATCACGTCTCCGATGACGAGGGCGGTGCGGCCCGCGCCGAGAGTGATGACGTCGTACCAGTCGCCGCCGACCGCCGCGTCCGTGCCGCCGGGCTGGTACGTGGCGGCGATCCGCAGGTCGTCGGGCTGCTCCAGCTCCTGCGGGAGCAGGGAGCGCTGGAGGGTGACGGCCGTTTCGCGGTGGCGGCGTTCGCTGGTACGCAGGCGCTCGGCCGCTTCGGCGTGGTCGGTGACATCGGCGGCGTACAAAAGGACACCGCCTTCGCTCCCCTTGTTCCTGCCGTTCTTGTTCTTGCTTCTGCCGTTCGCGGGGAGACCGGCGGGCGTGGCGACGGGCGTGCAGGTCACGGTGTACGAGTTGCCGCTGCGGACCTTGCGGGACTTGACCGTACGGGGCGTGCCGCTGCGCAGGACCTGGTCCATGAGGGGCAGCAGGCTCAGCTCGTCGAGCTCGGGCATCGCCTCGGCGGCGGTGGCGCCCGTGGGTCTGGGGCCGAAGGCGGCTGCGTAGGCGTCGTTGACGTAGGCGATGCGGTGGTCGGGGCCGTGCACGAGGGCGACGAGGGCGGGCAGCCGACCGAGGATCTCGCGGGCGGAGAGATCCTCCAGCAGGGCGGGGCCGGAGAGTTGGTCGGAGGTCCGGCCGGCGCTCTCCTCGGAGATCTCTGCGGATGCCCCGGGGAAGGCCTTGGGGGTGTCGCCGTCCGCCGGCCCGGACCCGGGCTCGGGCCTGGCGTACTCGGCGCGGGCCGCGGGCACGGAACTGCGGTCGTCCCGGGCGGCGGCGCGGCGCGTTCCTGGTAGGCGGGCGCTCCAACGCGTGAAGTTCACGGAATTTCTGGCCTCGTGTGTCGGTCTGGTCCGCTCGGGCGGGCTGCTTCCTCTGCCGGATCTGCTTCCGGTTCTTCTACCGGTTCTCTCTCGCCGGGGTCGGGGGAACCGGGGGCCGGACCCCCGGGGAGGCGCAGCCGGGCCTCGTCGTACTGGTCACTGTTGGTCACTGCCGGCCGGGTCACTCTGTGCAGGTGTGAGCCCACCTATGGTCACACGTCCAGTGTGACCGACCGTACTGACAGTCAGCCATCCTTCTTCGGCGGGCCGCCGCCGTCGGTACGTCTTCCCCCCGCGGCGAGTTCGAATTCGGCGCGCGGGTGTTCCAGTGAGCCGAGGGAGACGATCTCGCGTTTGAAGAGTCCCGCGAGGGTCCATTCGGCAAGAACGCGGGCCTTCCGGTTGAACGTCGGCACCCGGCTGAGGTGGTACGTACGGTGCATCAGCCAGGCCGGATAGCCCTTGAGCTTGCGCCCGTAGACATGGGCGACGCCCTTGTGGAGGCCGAGCGAGGCGACGGAGCCCGCGTAGCTGTGCCGGTACTCCTTGAGCGGTTCGCCGCTGATCGCCGCGAGGATGTTCTCGGCGAGGACCTTGGCCTGACGCACCGCGTGCTGCGCGTTGGGAGCGGTCTCCTTGCCCGGTTCTCCCGCGGTCAGATCGGGAACGGCCGCGGCGTCCCCGGCGGCCCAGGCGTGTTCGGCGCCTTCCACGGTGAGCTTCGCCGTGCACTTGAGCCTGCCGCGTTCGTCGGTCGGCAGATCGGTGGCGGCAAGGATCGGGGCGGGCTTGACGCCCGCCGTCCACACGAGCGTGCGGGTCGGGAAGCGGGAGCCGTCGCTGAGGACGGCGACCCGGTCCTCGCAGGAGTCCAGCCGGGTGTCGAGGCGTACGTCGATGTTGCGGCCGCGCAGCTCCCGGATGGCGTACGTGCCCATCGCGTCACCGACTTCGGGAAGGATGCGTTCCGAGGCCTCGACGAGGATCCATTTCAGGTCCTCGGCCTTGATGTTGTGGTAGTAGCGGGCGGTGTAGCGGGCCATGTCCTCGAGCTCGGCGAGCGCCTCGACGCCCGCGTAGCCGCCGCCGACGAAGACAAAGGTCAGGGCGGCGTCGCGGATGGCCGGGTCGCGGGTGGCGGAGGCGATGTCCATCTGCTCGATGACGTGGTTGCGCAGGCCGATGGCCTCCTCGATGGTCTTGAAGCCGATGCCGTGGTCGGCGAGGCCGGGGACCGGGAGGGTGCGCGAGACGGAACCGGGCGCGATGACGATCTCGTCGTACGGGATCTCCACGGCGCCCGTGCCGTCCTCACCGCTGGCGAGGGTGGTGACGGTCGCGGTGCGCTTGGCGTGGTCGATCTGCTGCGCCTCGCCGATGACGATGGTGCAGTGCGCCAGGACGCGACGGAGCGGCACCACGACATGGCGCGGCGAGATCGAGCCGGCTGCGGCTTCGGGCAGGAACGGCTGATACGTCATATAGGGCTCGGGCGTGACGACGACGATCTCGGTCTCGCCGGACTTGAGTCTCTGCTTCAGCTTCCGCTGGAGACGCAACGCTGTGTACATCCCGACGTAGCCGCCGCCGATGACGAGAATGCGCTCACCCGGCGGCGGGCCGGGGGGCGTCCCCCGGGAATCTGAAGCCATCACCTCCCCATGACGCATCGTGCTCCGATATTTGTCCACAGCCTCGGCAAATTGTGTGACCGGAGGTTTTCCAGGGACCGGTGTCGTCGATCCCTGCGGGTGCACGGAAGGCGCGCAGGTCAGACGTTGCAGCGGGGGTGGCTGGGTGGGGCGGAAACAGGAACCAACCGGTCCTTGCTCCGATCGGGGGGCGCTCCGTGCGGAACTACCCCCTTCTGAATTGACCCGGGCTCAACTATGTTCGTATGTCGTCGGGGTGTCGGGTTGGGATGATGATCCACTCCCCGGCTGACACGGCGGGAGTCTCCGGGGGGAGACGTCATAACCGGGGGAAAAGTTATGCACATTCAGGAATCGCATTGGCAGACTGCTGCTGTCTCGTCCGAAGGAAACGGACGAATCGGCACAGTGGGGACAGTCGGCTCGGTGGGTTCCGCCGGAGCCGGAACTGCGGTGGGAACCACGGTCGGGTCCGGCGACGGCGCCCGCTCGGCGCCGCTGCGCGTGGACGCACAGCGCAATCTCGAACATGTGCTGCGGGCCGCGCGCGAGGTGTTCGGCGAGCTGGGGTACGGGGCCCCGATGGAGGACGTGGCGCGCCGCGCCCGGGTCGGGGTCGGCACGGTGTACCGGCGGTTCCCGAGCAAGGACGTGCTGGTGCGGCGGATAGCCGAGGAGGAGACCTCCCGGCTGACCGACCAGGCGCGGGCCGCACTGGGGCAGGAGGACGAGCCGTGGTCGGCGCTCTCGCGCTTCCTGCGCACGTCCGTGGCCTCGGGCGCGGGTCGTCTGCTGCCGCCGCAGGTGCTGCGGGTCGGCGTCGATGTGGACGACTCGACAGTCGTCGGAGAGCCGGGAGCCGTACGCGGCGCGGCCCCGGGTCAGGGCTCCGGCTCCGGTGACGTCCGGGATGAGGCTCGGGTGCCTCACCAGCGGCAGGGAGTGGCGCAGGCCGACCTCCGGGTCGTCGGCCGGCGCTCCACCGACGAGGACGGGCTCGCGGACGACGACATGGGCGCGGCCGAACTGCTGGAGGTCGTGGGCCGGCTGGTCGACCGGGCACGGGCGGCGGGTGAACTGCGCCGCGATGTGACAGTGGCGGACGTGCTGCTCGTCATCGCCACGGCGGCACCCTCGCTGCCGGATGCGGCTCAGCAGGCCGCCGCTTCGGCCCGGCTGCTGGACATCCTGCTGGAGGGGCTGCGCTCACGCCCGGCGTGAGCGGGCTGTTCGAGCTGTTCGAGCGGGGCCGCCGGCTCAGTGCGTGCTCCGGCGGACCGAGTGCCTGCTCCGGCACGATCCGTGCGTCCACCGGGCGGCCTTCTGTGCGCCTGGGGCCTTCGCCGCTGTGAGGGTGGCGTCTCGGGCGGATGAGGGTGGTGTGGGGAGTCGGTGCGGCCCGTGTGTGCGGGGTCGCGCTCGACGACTCACCCGCCTCTCGGTCGCATTGTTCCTTCCCTGTTCGAGTGGCTGTTAGTGCTCGCTTTCGGGAAAACGCCCCGGATGAGTGGTTGCCGGAACTGAACGACCGTCGTCATTGCGCCATGTGGCACTCTTGCCCGGTGTTCGGGTCCGAAGGCGCATACGGGGGCTTCCGCGATGAGCGGTGACGGGCAGCAGGAAGAGTCGCTCGACGGTATCTCGACCGTGGGCGGTGGCACGGAGGCCGGCGGGACGTCCGCCCGGCAGGTGCCGAGTCAGGCCGGCCCCGGGCGGTCGGGCGACGACGCCGAAGGCGGCAATGTACTGCCCGGCCCCTGGCCGCCCGCGCCCGTCGGCAGCGGGCCGGTGGAGCCGGCGGGCGGGATCGGAGCCGAAGCCGCCGTACCGATGCAGCGAGCGGGCGGCAGCGGTTCCGGCACCGCCGCACTCGCCCCCTCCGACGCTCAGTTGATCCTGCAGATGCGGGGCGGCGACGATCTCGCGTACGAGGAGCTGTTCCGGCGCCACTCGGGCAGTGTGCGTCGTTACGCGCGGAGCTGCTGCCGGGACGCCCACACCGCCGACGACCTGACGGCCGAGGTCTTCGCCCGCACCCTGCAGGCGGTTCGGGGCGGCAAGGGGCCCGAGGAAGCCGTACGTGCGTATCTGATGACGGCCGTCCGGCATGTCGCAACCGCTTGGACAAAGACGGCGAAACGGGAGCAACTGGTCGACGACTTCGCTGTGTTCGCCGCGCAGGCGGCCGGCTTCTCCGAGGTGTCGGACGCGGACACGCTGGATCTGGGCGCCGACGTCCTGGCGATGCACGAGGCCGAGCAGTCGATGGCCATGAAGGCGTTCCGCAGTCTGCCGGAGCGCTGGCAGGCGGTGCTGTGGCACACCACCGTCGAGGAGGAGTCGCCGAGCGAGATCGCGCCGCTGTTCGGGCTCACCGCCAACGCCACTGCGGTGCTGGCCAGCCGGGCGCGCGAAGGGCTGAAGCAGGCATATCTGCAGGCGCATGTGAGCCGGTCGCTCACTTCCGGCGGCGACTGTGCCCGCTACGCGGACCGGCTCGGCGCGTATGCCCGGGGCGGGCTGCGGATCCGGGCCGAGCGCGGGCTGCGCAAGCATCTGGACGAGTGCGCGAAGTGCCGGGTCGCCGCGGGCGAACTGGCACATGTCAACGCCGGGATTCCGGCACTGCTTCCGGTCGCGGTCATCGGATGGTTCGCCGCCGGGTACGCGCTCAAGACCGCCGGGATCGTGGCGGGTGGCGCCGCGGGTGCGGCAGGTGCGGGTGCCGCCGCGGCGGCGACGAGCGGGAGTTCGTCCGGCGGCTCGGCCGGTGGCGCGGCGGCCTCGGAAGGCCTGGGTGCGCCGGTCAAGGCCGGGATCGCGGCAGCGGTGGCCGTCGCGACCGCGGCCGGTCTGGTGTGGGCGCTGGCCGGTGGCGAGTCGCCGAAGCCGGAGGCCAGGCCTGTGGCCAGGCCTCCGGTGGTGGCGCCCGCGGTGCCGTCGCCCCCACCACCGAAGCCGACACCCACGCCCGAGCCGCCGAGCACTCCCGTCCTGCCGGCCACTGCGCCGACCGGGTCCCCGCAGCCTCCGACGCCTGCGCCCACGCCTACCCGCACACCTACGCCGAAGCCCCCGGTCCCCGCACCGCCGAAGCCCGAGCCGTCCGCGACGGCCACTCCTGCCCCGCCACCGCCGCCCGCGCCGCCGACCGTCTACCGGGTCAGCGAGTTGCGCTACTCCGTCCTCGGCGACCACACCGAGCCTGAGCTGGTGACGGGCGAGAGCAGCTGGGTCTGGAAGCGCTCCGGTATGTCCATCGGCGGTACGCGGTACGCGCACGGGGTGACCGTGCAGAGCAGGTCCTCGGTCACCATCGAGCTGAACCGCCCGTGCAGCCGTTACGAGGCGATGGTCGGCGTCGACGATCTGGCACTGGGGCTCGGCTCGGTGCGCTTCTCCGTGTTCGACGGTGACGGGGCACGGCTGTGGCGTTCCCCGGTGATGAACGGCAACCATCCGCCCGTGCCGGTGAACCTCGGTATCGCGGGGCAGCAGCGGATCCGGCTCGTCGTCGAACCGCACGCGCCGTTCGGCGGGGCGGCGCCGGCCGACTGGGCGAAGTCGAGAATCAGCTGCGGCTGAGGCGCGGCCGTTCGGGGCCGGGCGGCAGGTGACGGCGCCGGCGGCCGGCTGTCAGCGTTGCAGGGTGCGTCGCGCCGGTGCCACCCCGCCCGCCACCGCGCGCTGTCGGGGCGCCGCCGTGCCTGTCCAGCAGGTGCCGCGGCGCGAGACGAGGCGGCGGAGCCAGAGTTCCGTGGCCGCCAGGTCGGCGAGGCCGTCCAGGGGCAGCGGTTCGCCCTCGGAGGCCGCGCGCAGTGCCTTCCGCACGACCCGGGCCTCGATCAGGCCCGCGTCGGCGAGCAGCGGGGCGTCGAAGAGCGCGATCAGGTCGGGGAGCGCGGTGCGCAGGCCGGTGCGGCTGACCGCGGTCGAGGTGGCCTGGGAGGGGGTGCCCCAGCCCGGCGGCAGCTCATGGATGCCCGCACCGGCGAGGACCCGGCGCAGGATCGCGGCGCGGGCGCCGGGCTGGACCCGCAGCGATTCGGGCAGGGCGCGGGCGGCGCGCACCACCTGATTGTCGAGGAACGGGGCGTGCAGCCGCTGGCTGCGGATCTCGGCGGCCTGCTCCAGGATCCGGTGGTCGGCGGCGTGCCGGGCGAGCGCGGCCCGGGCGCGCGCCTCACCGGGGCGCTGCACGGAGGTGGGGCGGATCGCCGCCTCCTGCAGACGAACCGAGACTTCGGCGAGCGCCTCCCCCGTCAGCCAGCGTGCGGCCGGGCCGGGCCGCGACCAGGTGAGCGCGGCGAGCGAGGCGTCGGCAGGGGTGTCGAGGCCGGGGGTGTGGCGATTGGCGTCCGGGAGCCGGTCGGCCGCCGCTTCGAGGCCGGTGCGGTACGACGTACGGGCCAGGCGGCGCGCGGCGCGGTAGACGGTCAGCGGGACGAACAACGAGTGCGCCGACGGCCGTTCGGCTCTGGCCAGGGCGGCGACCGGGCGCAGAAGGTGGCGTCGGCGCCGATCCATCAGGAGGTCGGCGAGGCGGGCCGGGTGGGCGTCGAGGACCTGCCGGGCGCCGTCACCGACGAGGTGGTCGGCGCTGCCCGCGGCGAGCCGGCGGCGGTGGCGTTCGGCGACGACGAGGGATGCGGCCGGTTCGTCGGTGAGCGGGCCGCTGCCCAGATCGGCGTAGGGCAGGGCCTCCTCGCCGGCGGCGACGACGACGTGGTGCAGGCGCGGGTTGGCGGCGATGACCGCGGCGCGTTCGAGTTCGTCCTCGTGGTCGCGGGTGGTGAGGTCGTTGAAGGTGACGGCGAGCAGCCGCTCGCCCGCTCCCGTGCCGTGGCCGAGGAGCGTGCCGGGCAGCCCCGGCAGCCCCGCGGCGAGCAGGGCGAGGGTGGCGGAGGCGCTGCCGCCGGAGAGGTCGGCGCCGATGCCGGGGACGGGTGCGCCACGGGCGGCGCGGCGTTCGGCAGGGCCCATGCCGGGGACCGGGCCCGGGTCGGGCGGCAGGGTCTCGGGGGCGTGGCGCGGGGCCGTGAGCCTGGCGCGTACCGCTTCGACCAGCGCATCGCGCACCCCGTCCACGGCGCTCACCGGGTCGAGTTGGGGCGCCGCAACAGCAAGGGAGGCCACCGGTTCGTACCCGGTGATCTCGCGCGAGCCCTCACGGAGGATGAGCGCGTGCCCCGGCGGGATGCGTTTCACACCCACGTACGGAGTGCCGTCGCGCAGCGCCTCCGGTGTCTCGGGGCAGGCGAGCAGCGCGGCCAGGTGGCCGATGTCCAGCTGCGCCTCGATCAGGTCGGCGAGCGGGAGTGCGGCGGTCGCGTACGCCGTGCCGCCGGCCCAAGGTGTGTAGAAGACCGGGCGGGCTCCGGCGAGGTCCCCGACGACGGTGACCCGTCGGCCTATCTGGACGACGGCCGTGTAACTGCCCGCCCAGGCGGTGAGATGGCGCAGCGCGCCGCCGCGGGCGGCGAGGAGGCCGAGCCGGAGCTGTTCGTCGGTGGCGCCGCAGCAGCCGAGGACGGCGAGGCGGGCGGTGGGTGTGCCCTCGGCGGTCTCCAGGGTGCTGATCCGGATCTCGTCGGGCCGCCAGTCGCCGACGGCCCAGAGCGGATCCGGGTCGCCCCACAGGAGCTGGGAGCCCACGGGGTGCACCGTGCGCCCCTCGTCACCCCCGCCGACCGCACCGACCGTGCCGAAACTCGCGGCGATACTGCTCCACCCCACCAACCAACGCATCGCCGCCTCCACAGGCTGTGGACAAAACGGCGCGCCCGGAACATGTCGGGAGAACTGCGTGAGCATTCAGCGCCGTTGCGAACATGCTGCCACGACAACGGCGCGCAGGAGTGGCTACGGAGGGCGCACGTCGGAAGCGCATGCGCCCCTGGCAAAGGCCGGAGTGCAGGTGGCGGGCGTCCGATCTCGGCCGCGCGGACGGCGTGGCGGACTGCGGGGCAACGGACGCAAAGGTTCCGGGTGTTGCGTTCCCCGCCGTACCCGGACGGTACCGGCTGAAATCCGGCCACCCTCGGGTCCGCCCGCCAACAGCCCGTCGGGTGTCCGCGAATCGCTCGGCCCAACCCCGACCGACCGACGTCATTCGGCCATTCTCGGAGGGCGCATCGGCCGCTGAGCGCGAAGAGCGTCGCACGTAATGCACCGTTATATTGCGTTTTGGAGCAAGGTTGTCGGGCCGGATCCGCACCCACTCCGTACCGGCTCCTGCACCGGTTCCGCCACCGGCTCCCCCCGCCGGCCGCCCATCGGCTCCGCGCACGGTCCGGGAGGCGCGGTTCGCCTCCCGGACCGGTCCGCCGCCTGCGGGGAATGAGGCGGCAGTGTCCCCCAGCCCACTGAGTCCAGTGCAGTGGGCCGACCCACGCAGCACCCATGGAAGCGCTCCCTCGACGGCCGGACAACAGCGCACGGCCGGGCGCACGGCCACACGGCAGGAGCACGAGGGAGCTCGCCCCCGCGGGGCCCGGAGCGGCATTCCGGCAGGTCCGGGAGGGCGACCGGATCGTCACGGCGGGCTCGTTCCCCGCCCGCCTCGCGTCCACCGGCCGTCCGCCTCACGCTCCCCTCCCGCCCCTCGGGCCCTCCCGCCTCCCCTCCGTCCCGCCGCGCTCCCTCCACCGTCCGTCCGCGACCGTCCGCACGGGCAACAATCCCGCCATACGGACGTCTGCCCCTTAACGGTAGGGATGCGGCGAACTACGCTGGGTTCACTGAGGTTCTCGGCAGGAGGCATATTCCTCGGGGCTCGGCCACATGCCTGTGCGGCCGGAGTGCCGGGGTCCGTCCCTGGGGAGGACACGGTACGAATGCCGCGCGCCTCGACGGGTGACGCGGCGGCCGTCTGTGTGTCGAGGGGTGGCGCATGTCCAGGGAGCAACGCGGGCCGAACGAGAAGCTCGGAACCGTTCTCGCCCTCGCGGGAATCAGCAACGCCGGGCTCGCCCGGCGGGTCAACGACCTCGGGGCGCAGCGCGGCCTGACACTTCGCTACGACAAGACCTCGGTGGCGAGATGGGTCTCCAAGGGCATGGTGCCGCAGGGCGCCGCGCCCCATCTCATCGCCGCGGCGATCGGCGCCAAACTCGGCCGCCCGGTCCCGCTGCACGAGATCGGGCTCGCGGACGCCGATCCGGCGCCGGAGGTCGGTCTTGCCTTCCCGCGCGATGTGGGTGAGGCGGTGCGTTCGGCAACCGAGTTGTACCGGCTGGATCTGGCCGGACGGCGGGCGGGCGGCGGCGGGATCTGGCAGTCGCTGGCGGGCTCGTTCTCGGTCAGTGCGTACGCGACACCCGCGTCCCGCTGGCTGATATCCCCCGCCGACGCGTCGGTGGCACGCGACTCGTCGGCCGCGGAGGCGGCGATCCTCGGCACGCAGAGTGCGCCGGCTGCACAGCGCGCTCCGAGTACGCCGGGCGCGCAACGGGGCGCATCAGCGGGCGCAGCACCGGGCGTTCCGAGCACGGAGGGCGCGCCGGGCGCTCCGGGTGCTCCCGCCCTTCCCGTACAGCCGGGGCCCGACTCCGTGAACGACATCTCGCCGCTCCGGGTCGGCCACAGCGACGTGACCAAGCTCCGCGAGGCGGCCCAGGACGCCCGCCGCTGGGACTCCAAGTACGGCGGCGGCGACTGGCGTTCCTCCATGGTCCCGGAGTGCTTACGGGTGGACGCGGCGCCGCTGCTCCTCGGTTCGTACAGCGACGAGGTGGGCCGGGCACTGTTCGGCGCCGCCGCCGAACTGACCAGACTCGCCGGCTGGATGGCATTCGACACCGGCCAGCAGGAAGCCGCGCAGCGGTACTACATCCAGGCGCTGCGGCTGGCCCGGGCCGCCGCCGACGTACCGCTCGGCGGCTATGTCCTCGCCTCGATGTCGCTGCAGGCGACCTACCGCGGCTTCGCCGACGAGGGGGTCGACCTCGCGCAGGCCGCTGTCGAACGCAACCGCGGGCTCGCCACCGCCCGCACCATGAGTTTCTTCCGTCTTGTCGAGGCGCGGGCCCATGCGAAGGCGAGCGACGCACCGGCCGCGGGGGCAGCGCTCAAGGCCGCCGAGAGCTGGCTGGAGCGTGCCCGGGACGGCGACGCCGACCCGTCGTGGCTGGGCTTCTACTCGTACGACAGGTTCGCCGCCGACGCCGCGGAGTGCTACCGCGACCTGAAGGCACCCCGGCAGGTACGGCGCTTCACCGAACAGGCGCTGTCCCGGCCGACCGAGGAGTTCGTCCGCTCGCACGGGCTGCGACTGGTGGTCTCGGCGGTCGCCGAACTGGAGTCGGGCAACCTCGACGCGGCGTGCGCGGCGGGCACCCGGGCGGTGGAGGTGGCGGGCCGCATCTCGTCGGCGCGCACGACCGAGTACGTACGGGACCTGCTGCATCGCCTCGAACCGTACGGGGACGAGCCGCGCGTCGCCGAGCTGCGTGAGCGGGCGCGACCGCTGCTGGTGGCACCCGCGTAGCAGCCTCCCCGGGCGAGGCCCGCCCCCTCGGATGCCTGCGCGGAGTCCTCCGGGCGACGTACAGGCGGCCGCCGGCAGAAATCTCGGCGCCACGCTGGGCCCCGCTGGTTTGAGTGCGTTGTCAGTGGGTCAGTGCACTATCGGGGTGGGAGGTGGCGTGATGATGACGCACGCGGCGTACGACTGCGATGTGCTGGTGATCGGCGGCGGGATCGTCGGCCTGTCGACGGCGTATGCGATCACGCGGACCGCTCCGGGCACGCGGGTGACGGTGCTGGAGAAGGAGTGGGGCCCGGCGCGCCATCAGACGGGGCGCAACAGCGGAGTGATCCACAGCGGTATCTACTACCGCCCTGGCTCGCTGAAGGCCCGCTACGCGGTGCGCGGCGCCGCGGAGATGGTCGACTTCTGTGCGGAACACAGCATCCCGCATGCGGTGACCGGCAAGCTGATCGTCGCGACCGAGCGGTCCGAGCTGCCCCGGCTGCACGCGCTGGTGCAGCGCGGCCGCAATCACGGGCTGCCGGTGCGGGAGCTGGGACCTGCGCAGATCGCGGAGTACGAGCCGCAGGTGCGCGGGCTCGCGGCGATCCGGGTCGGGACGACCGGGGTCTGCGACTTCAAAGCGGTCACCGAGCGGTTCGCGGCCGAGGTGCGTGGCGCGGGCGGGCTGATCCGGTTCGGGGCGGAGGTCACGGCGATCGACCGCCGTCCCTGGGGTGTGGCGGTGCGGACGGCGGACGGACGGGTGGTGCGGGCCAGGGTCCTGGTCAACTGCGCGGGGCTGCAGTGCGACCGGGTGGCGCTCCTCGCGGGCGACGACCCGGGCATGCGGATCGTGCCCTTCCGCGGGGAGTACTACGAGCTGGCCAGGCCGGAGCTGGTGCGCGGGCTGGTCTACCCGGTCCCCGACCCTGCCTTCCCGTTCCTCGGGGTGCATCTGACCCGGGGCCACGACGGCAGCGTCCACGTCGGGCCGAACGCGGTGCCGGCGCTGGCCCGCGAGGGGTACGGCTGGCCGGTCGTACGCCCGAATGAGCTCTTGGACACGCTGGCCTGGCCCGGCTCCTGGCGGATCGCACGCAGGCACTGGCGGTACGGGGCGGGAGAGGTGCACCGTTCGCTGTCGAAGCGCGCGTTCACGGCGGCGGTGCGGCGGCTGCTGCCCGAGGTCACCGAGGACGATCTGCGTCCCGTCGCGGCCGGTGTCAGGGCCCAGGCGGTGCTGCGCGACGGCACGCTGGTGGACGACTTCCTGATCCGCGAGGCCCCGCACACCGTGCACGTACTGAACGCTCCGTCGCCCGCCGCCACGGCCTCGCTGCCCATCGGGCGGGAGGTGGCACGCAGGGCGCTGCTCCGGGCACGCGGGACGGGATGGAAGCCGCCCGCCGTAGAATCGGGGCATTGTGTCTGAGTCCTTGAATCCCGCCCCCGAGACCGACGAGTCCCACGATCTGCGTGCCGCCGCCTTCGAGCGGCAGCGCAGGCTGCGTCAGGAGCCGCGCTTCCCCGGCGGGCCCGCCGCCGATCCGGCCGGCTCGCACCACGAGCGCCGGATCCGCAGTTTCCAGCCGCGCCGCAGCCGTGTCACACCCGGCCAGGAGGACGCTCTGCAGCGGCTCTGGCCGAAGTGGGGTCTGGACATCGACGGGCAGTCGGTCCTCGACCTGCCGGAGCTTTTCGACGGGCTCCCGGTCGTGCTGGAGATCGGCTTCGGGATGGGTGAGGCCACCGCCCGGATGGCGGCCGACGATCCGGGCACCGGCATACTCGCCGTCGATGTGCACACCCCGGGCCAGGGCAACCTGCTCGGTCTCGCGGACCGGAACGGACTGTCCAACATCCGGGTGGCCAACGGCGACGCGATCATCCTGCTGCGCGAGATGCTGCCGCCGGACTCGCTGGACGGGCTGCGGGTGTACTTCCCCGACCCGTGGCCCAAGAAGCGCCACCACAAGCGGCGGCTGATCCAGCCCGAGTTCCTCGATCTGGTGGCGCAGCGGCTGAAGCCGGGGGCCGTGCTGCACTGTGCGACCGACTGGGAGCCGTACGCCGAGCAGATGCTGGAGGTGCTGACCGCGCATCCCCGCTTCGAGAACACCCAGGCGGACGGCGGCTACGCACCGCGGCCCGCGTTCCGGCCGCTGACCCGGTTCGAGGGACAGGGCCTGGACAAGGGCCATGTCGTGCACGACCTGCTGTTCGCCCGCCGCTGAGCCATGAGCCGCTGAGCTGCTGATTTACTGACGGATCGGTACGTATCCCCCGTCGCCCCATGGTCAGTTGTCAGTCCCTCTCGTTAGGGTCATCGGGTGTCCGACGGGTCTGTGCAGCAGCAACAGTCGCAGCCGGCCGTCCCGCTTCTCCAGGAGCAGCGGGTCGGCGAGATCCTGGCGGCCGTACCGGAGCGGGGCCAGTGGCGCTACCGGCCGCACCAGGTCGGCCTGGTCTGGCGGAGCAAGACGTTCCGTGTCGGCGCGGTCTTCACCGTGCTGGCTCTCTGCGGGCTGGTGATCCTCGCGCTGGTCCGCGATCAGACGGGTACGGAGGGGTTCCTGGTCGGTCTGGGCCTCGCGGTACTGCCCGTGCCCCTGCTGATGGCGGCGTTCCGCTGGCTGGACCGGGTCGAGCCGTGGACCTGGCGGAATCTGCTGTTCGCCTTCGCCTGGGGCGCGTGCGCCGCCGCCCTGATCGCGATCATCGCGAATTCGTTCGCGACCCGCTGGATCGCGACGGCCACCGCCGATCCGGCGAGCGCGGACACCCTCGGCGCCACGGTGATAGCACCGGTGGTCGAGGAGAGCGCGAAGGCCACGGCCGTCCTGCTGATCTTCCTCTTCCGAGGGCGCCACTTCAGCGGCATCCTCGACGGCGTCGTCATCGCGGGCTTCACCGCGACGGGCTTCGCCTTCACCGAGAACATCCTCTATCTGGGCAATGCCTTCGGCGAGGACCAGCAGATAGGCGCCTCGGGCTTCGCGTCGGTGACGGCCGCGACGTTCTTCGTACGCGTCGTGATGACGCCGTTCGCGCATCCCCTCTTCACCGTGCTGACCGGCCTGGGTTTCGGATTCGCGGCGCTCTGCGCACGTCGCCACCGCCTCCGCCGGATCCTGCTGCCGCTGCTCGGGCTGATCCTCGCGATGGGCATGCACGCCCTGTGGAACGGCTCGGGGGCGTTCGTTCCGTACGGCTTCTACGTCGTGTACGGCGTGTTCATGGTCCCGGTCTTCGGGCTGGTCACCTGGCTGGTGATCTGGTCGCGCCAGCGGGAGCTGCGGACACTGGCCACCGAGCTGCCCGCCTATGCGGCAGCCGGCTGGCTCACCCCGGCGGAGCCGCTCGCGCTCTCCTCGATGCGGGCCCGCGGTATGGCCCGGGACATGGCGCGCCACCAGCACTCGAGTGCCTACGGAAGCGCGAGTGCCTACAGCACCTCGTACGGAGTGCCGTACGGCAGCAGCCGGGTCGTGGCGCAGGTCCGCAGTCATGCCAAGGCGCAGGCCAAGGCGCACGGCAGAGCGGCCGCCCGTGCGGTCGCCGAGTACGAGTCGTTCGCGACGTCGCTGGCGTTCCTGCGCCGCCGGGCCCGCCGCGGGGCCGCGGACCCGGACTTCGTGGCGCGGGAGCTGGAGCTGCTGCACCATCTCTGGCAGCGCAGGGAGGTGGCCGGACCCGCGCTGACGTACGCGGCGCAGGCGACGGGCCGCCTGCGCCCCCGGTACATACCTGCAGGGCCGGCCCCGCACCCGCAGTACGGCGGCTACAGCCCGAACCCGTATCTGCCACCCCATGCCCAGCAGCCGTATGCCCGGCCGCCGTACGGCAGCGGCCCGCCTCCGCGCCTCTGGTGAGGGCTCAGGCGGATGCCTCGGTGAGCTCCGCCAGTTCCTGCTCGGTCAGCTGAAGGTCGGCCACGGCCACCAGGGCGGGCACCTGCTCGACCGTACGGGCGGAGGCGATCGGGGCGGCGACAGTCGGACGGGCGGCGAGCCAGGCCAGGGCGACGGTCGCGATCTCGGCGCTGCGCTCCTTGGCGACCTTGTCGAGTCCGGCCAGGACCTTCTGTCCGCGCTCCGACGCCAGGTACTGGCCGGCCTTCTCGGCCCGCGCGCTCTCCACCGACGCGCCCGGACGGTACTTGCCGGTGAGGAAGCCCGAGGCCAGGGCGAAGTACGGGACGGCGGCGAGACCGGCGCGGGCGGCCGTCTCCTGGAGCTCTCCCTCGTAGGTGTCGCGGGAGACGAGGTTGTAGTGCGGCTGCAGGGCGACGTATCGGGCGATCCCCTCGCGCTCGGAGAAGTCCAGGGACGCCTGGAGCCGCTCCGGGCTGATGTTGGAGGCGGCGATCTCGCGCACCTTGCCCTCCTTCACCAGCTGGTCGAGGGCGGTGATGATCTCCTCGACCGGAACGGTCTCGTCGTCGAAGTGCGTGTAGTAGAGGTCGATGTGGTCGGTGCCCAGCCGGCGCAGCGACTCCTCGGCCGCGGCCTTGATGGTGGCGGCGGAGAGCCCCTTGTACGCGGGGTGGGCGCCGACCTTGGTGGCGACGACGATGTCGGAACGGTTGGCGCGTGCGGCGAGCCACTTGCCGATGACCGTCTCCGACTCGCCGCCCTCGTTGCCGGGGATCCACGCGGAGTACGCGTCGGCGGTGTCCAGGAAGTTGCCGCCCGCCGCGACGTACGCGTCGAGTACGGCGAACGACTGCGCCTCGTCGGCGGTCCAGCCGAAGACGTTGCCACCGAGCGCGAGCGGGAAGACCTGGAGGTCGGAAGAGCCGAGCTTACGAAGAGAAGTCATAAATGGATCAACGGACTCCGCCGCGCCCGCTATTCCGTACCGGGGGGTCCACACGGGTATCCGCACCGGCGTCGCAAGGACCCGGATATGAACAGACCGGCAGCCCTGACGTCGGGGGGTGAGCGTCAGGACTGCCGGGTTCGAGGGGCCGGAGAACCGGCGCGGGCTCAGACGGTGAGGCCCTTGTCGCGCAGCCAGGTCATCGGGTCGATGCCCGTGCCGTCCGGGGTGTGGACCTCCAGGTGGAGGTGGGGTCCGGTCACGTTGCCGGTGGCTCCGACACGGCCGATGGTGTCACCGGTGGTGACCTTCTGGCCGACGCTGACGTCGATCGACGACTGGTGGCAGAACCACAGCTCCGTACCGTCCTCGAGCTCCAGGACCGTGCGGTAGCCGTACGAACCGGACCAGCCCGCCGACTTGATGGTGCCGCTGTGGACGGCCTTGATCGGCGTGCCGGTCGGCGCCGCGAAGTCGAGTCCGGTGTGGTAGCCGGAGGACCACATCGAACCGGCCTGGCCGAAGGTCGAGGTGATCGTGTACGAGGAGGTGGGGATGGCGTAGGAGGCGGCGAGCTTGGCGAGCCGTGCGGCCTCGGCCTTCGCCTTCGCCTCTTCCTCCGCCTGCTTCTTCTCGGCGGCGACCTTGGCCTCGGCGACGTCCTGCTTCGCCTTGGCCTCGGCGGCAGCCTTCTCCGCGGCGGCCTTCTCCTCAGCGGCCTTGGCCTCCGCGTCGGCGGCGTTCTGCTGCTGCTCGGCCTGCTGGAGGATGCGGGCGCGCAGCGCCTCGCCGGCGTCGGTGGTGCCCTGCTCGGCCTCGGCAGTGGTGATGCCGGCGCTGGTGAGCGGGGCGGTGGCAGCCGCGGACTTCGCCTGGTCGGTGGCGGACTCGTCGGAGAACAGGGCACCCACGCCGGGAAGGGACTTGGCGTCGGGGAGGTTGTCCGCGAGGGAATCGGGAAGAGAGATGGAGACCGGCGGCTTGCTCTGCGCGGTGGCCATGCCACCCGCGCCCACGGCCGCGATGACGCCGACTCCGAGCACCGTGGAGCTGCGGGCCAGCCCGTTGCGCTGCTTGACGACGCGGTGCTTGCCGCGTACGGGGCGAACGGACTCCTCCGTGGGGTTCCATTCCTCCCACGCCCGTTCGGTCCCACCGAAACCGTCGGTCGCGAACTCAGTGGTGAACTCGGCGCCGAAATCGGTCCGCTGCTCGGTTCCGTACTCGGTCGTGAAGTCGGAGCCGAACCGGGAGGGGGCTTCGGGGGCAGGCTTGTTGGACGCCACGGGGGCGCACTCCTTTCCTTCCTTCTCGCCTACCGGGTTAGCTGACGGGTTCGGAGCAGGAAGGTCTCCTACGGATCCCTCTGCCTCTCACGAGACACAGGTGTCCGATTCACCCCATGTAGGTGGTTCCCCGGTTCCCTTGCGGAATTCGGCGCTCGCGCACGGTGCCGCCACTGACGACGGCTGGGACAACCGCGCTGCGTTATCGAACGTTAATAGACGGACGGGTCCGATTCCAAGCCGTTCCCACTGATCGTTAACGGCCTTGGCCTGGACTTTACGGGACACAATCGGGCGGAAACGGGCGAGTTGATCGCCACTCAGCCACCACCCGTTTTCTGACGTTGTATCAAATGTTATGCGGAGCGAGGCCTTTCGATTACGCACGGTGGCATCGCCCTGCAGAACCCCTTCACCGACTCAGCTCTTCCTCACTCGCGTCCCGGCCCACGATCTTCACAGTCCTGCGCCGCTTCGGCTGCCCCCGCGCGGGCCGTGCGACCGCGAGCAGCGCCATGTCGTCGGTGGACCTGCCGCCGGTGTGCAGCCGTACGTCGTCAGCCAGCGCGGACAGCAGCTCCTCGGGCCCGGGAAAGATCCGCCCGCGCAGCCGGGCCGCCGGATCGTAGAAGTCGCCTTGGGTGTCGCGCGCCTCGGAGAGCCCGTCCGTGTACGTGAGCAGCGTCATCCCGGCGGCCAGCTCCCATACGTCGGCCCGGTCCGTCCACACCCCCAGGTCCATGCCGAGCGGCAGCGCGGGCACGGTCGGCGACAACACCTCCAGTGAGCCGTCGGGGTGGAGCAGCAGCGGCTCGGGGTGGCCGCGGTTGACGATCCGTACCTCGGCCGCACCGGGCGGGATCTCGGCGAGCACGGCGGTGACGAACCCTTCGACCGGATCGATCCCGCCCTGCCTGGCCCCCTCCCGCGCCAGCGCCCGCTCCAGCCTCCGAGCCACGCCCTCCAGCGAATCCTCCTGCTCGGCGGCCTCCCGGAACGCGCCGATGACCACCGCCACCGTCCCGACCGCTTCGAGCCCCTTGCCCCGCACGTCCCCGACCACGAGCCGTACCCCGTACGAGCTCTCCGCCACGGCGAACAGGTCACCGCCGACGAATTCGTCCGCCTGGGCCGCCTCGTACCGCGCGGCGACATGGAGCCCCCCGATCCGCTCGGACGGTGTCGGCAGCACGGCCCGCATGGCGGTCTCCGCGATGACCCGCGCCGAAGCCAGCTGCTCGTTGCTGCGCCGTACGACCCGGTTGATGACGACGGCAAGGATTGCGACCGTGAACACGGTGACGAGCTCGATGAATGGCACGACGTGCAGCAGACCTTCGCCGGGCACCCGCAGCGAGAGGATCGAGAAGACCGCGGCGACGCCCGTGAGGACGGTGCTGGCCGGCGAGAAGAACGGTGCGGCGATCAGCGGAGCGGCCACGAACATCGGCACGGCGGTGAAGGGGGGTGGGCTGAGGTAGTCGAACACGAGCCCACCGACGATCATCAGAATCGGCAGCGCACGCACGAACCACCAGGCCCAGCCGCGCACCACGGCCCGCCCCCTGACCCGCCCCCCGCGCAGCTTCGTCGCCATCCCCACCTGTGGTCTCCTGCCCGGCGCGCCCTGTGCTGTCCTGGGCGGTGCGCCCTGTGGTCTCCTGCCCCGTGCACGCACGGCTGTCCCGACCTGCACGCGCACGGCTGCGGGCATGGGCCCGCTTCCCAGGCTTGCCGGAGCGGCGTCGCGCGGCGACTCCTCATCGGCCGAAGGGGGGACGGAAAACACGAATCAGGCCCGGCACGCTTAATGCATGCCGGGCCTGATTCTTCAGTAGCGGGGACAGGATTTGAACCTGCGACCTCTGGGTTATGAGCCCAGCGAGCTACCGAGCTGCTCCACCCCGCGTCGGTAAACACAACTCTACGCCATCAGGAACGGACTGCTGACCACCAATGAAATGGCTGCCCGATCCAACGGCCCCGACGCCTTTCCGCACCTTTCCCGCACCTGCCAGGCGCAGGTCAGTTCGAGTCGGTGATGTGCGGCGCCCGCTTCGCGTCGACCGCCGGTTTCCCCGCGCTCGCGCTGCGCTGGAGCGAGTGGAGGATGGCCAGCCCCTGGCCCACCACCCCGGCCGCCATCTCGTTGACCCCGTTGGTGCCGTTGAGCACGGTGAGGTTGGCCCCCTTCATCCCGCGGGCGGCCGCGTCGGCCAGCGTCGGCAGGTTCTCCACGATGCGATTGGCCGCGATCAGTTCCTGGTTGCCGTCCCGGAGCGAGGTGGCGCGGGCGGTGTTGGCGTCGGCCTGAGCCTGGGCCAGGGTCCGTTCGGCGTACGCGTTGCCGTCGGCCTGGAACTTCGCCCGGTCACGGGCGGCCTCGGCGAGCGTGCGCTGCCGGTACGCCTCGGCGTCCGCCGGACGCCTGACCTCCGCCTCCAGCCGCTGTGCGGCCAGCGCGGCCTGCCGCTCGGCCAGAGCCGTCTGCTCCTCGATGACCTCCTGCGACGCCCTGGCCTGGGCCAGGGGTCCGGCCTGGGCGGCGCGGGCGTTGTACTGCTCGGTCTCGGCGAGGAAGCCGGCCCGCTTGATCGCGGTGTCCCGTTCGTACTCGGCCTTGAGCGCCGCGGCCTGCTGCTCGCGCTCGGCCGCTTCCTGGTCGGCCCTGGCCTGCGCGATCCGGGCCTGGCTGGCGACGGCGGCCGCGTGCGGGGCGGCGAGGTTGTTGATGTAGCCGGTGGCGTCGTCGATCTCCTGGATCTGGAGGGCGTCCACGACGATGCCGAGTTTCTCCATCTCGCCGTGGCTGCCTGCGATGACCTCCTGGGAGACCCGGTTCCGTTCCCGGATGATCTGTTCGACGGTCAGCCCGCCGATGATGGAACGCAGGTGACCGGCGAAGATCCGGCCGGCGAGCTCCTCCATCTGCTCCTGCTCGGACAGGAAGCGGCGTGCGGCGTTGGCGATGGAGACGGCGTCGTCACCGACCTTGAAGACGGCGACTGCGCGGACGTTGAGACGGATGCCCTGCTGGGTGACGCAGTCCTCGGTGATCTCCGCCTCGCGCAGCGCCAGGGAGAGCATGCGCGCCTTCTGCTTCACGGGTACGACGAAACTGCCGTGGCCGGTGACGATCCGGAACTGGGTGTCCTGTGTCTGCCGCTTCGATCCGGAGATGAGCATCGCCTCGTTGGGGGCGGGAACGTGCCAGAACAACATGAGCGAACTCCTGCCGTAGGTCTTTTCATCTCGGCGTCGGTCCCTGGCGTCGGGTCTCGGCTCCGTTTCCTGCGTTCAGGCCGGCAGCCGTTCGACCATCACGCTGCGCGCCGAGACCGAGTCGACGACAACCACGCGTTCGTCCCTGTCGATCGACGTCGTCGACCATGCGGTGTAGGCCTCCGACCCACCCCGTACGGCCACCAGCACTTCGCCCGGGCCGCCCTGCGGGATCGGCACGGTCACGCGCCCGATCGCCCCGACCGGACTCAGGGCGGACTCATCTGCGGCTCTCATACGCCCTCGCCCACGCCTCCCTCATGATTCCAAGGTACTCCGCACCACCCCCGGGGGAACGGCCACGAACGACGACGAGCAGGCGTCCATATGTGGTGATATGACTGATTCAGAATTCAGACATTCGACGCTGCGCCACAGCGACGACCAGGGAGCCGAACATGGACGACTACCCCCTGCTCAATCTGTTCTGGACCATGCTCTGGTTCTTCCTCTGGATCATGTGGCTGTTCCTCCTCTTCAAGGTCATCGCGGACATCTTCCGCAGCGACGACCTGGGCGGCTGGGCCAAAGCGGGCTGGCTGATCCTGGCCCTGGTGCTGCCGTATCTCGGCGTCCTGATCTATGTGATCGCGCGCGGCAAATCCATGGGGAAGCGCGACCTCAAGGAGGCCCAGGAGAGAGAGGCCGCCTTCAAGGCGTACGTACGCGAGGCCGCAGGCCCCGGTGACACGGGTGGCGGTGCACCGAAGAGCCGCGGCAGCGTCGAGGAGCTGGCGAAACTCGCGGACCTCAAGGACCGTGGCGCCATCACGGAGGAGGAGTTCCGGCAGGCGAAGACGAAGCTCCTCATCTGAGCCGCATCGCCCCTCCGGCCCCCGGGGGCGTACTCCTCATCCCAGCCGTCCCGGCCCGCAATGGACCGGGATCCGCTGGATGCGGTTGTTGCCGAAGCCGCCGCGGTTCCACGGCTGGGTCAGGGGCTGGACCCGGCCCGCCGCATCGGTGGCGCGGGCGGCGAGGACATGGTTTCCGGGCGTGGCTATCCAGAACGACTGCCACCGTTGCCAGGCCCAGAGGTGGGCCCCGCTCCTGTCCGGCGGGGTGAGTTCGGCGTCGTACCAGGAACGGCAGTCGTCCGTGGTCACCTCGACCCGGGTGACCGGCGGCCACCCTGACCAGGCCCTTCCTTCCAGCAGCACGCGGCCGGGGCGTACGAAACGGATCCTGGACATGAAGTCCGGGTACCCCGGCGGGATCATCAGCGCCCGCGGGGCCATACGGGTGACGGGCCGGCCCGGATCACCGGGCTCCTGGCGGTAGCGGTAGGCCGTCGCCTGCTGGAAACCGGTGAACGGGGTGCCGGTGAGCCGGATCTCGCGGAGCCACTTCACATGCGCCATGCCGTACCAGCCGGGCACCACCAGCCGTAGCGGATGGCCGTGCTGCGGCGGCAGTGGCCCGCCGTTCATCCGGTACGCCACCAGCACTTCCGGGTCGTCTCCGGTGGCCACGTCCAGCGGCAGGCTCCGCCGGTAGTCCTGCTCGACGCCCCGCTCGACCCCGTGGTCGGCCCCGCTGAAGACAACCTCGACGGTGTCCGGCTCGACTCCGGCCTCGGCGAGCAGCAGCCGCAGCGGCACCCCGGTCCACTCCGCCGTACCGACCGCCTCTACCAGCCACGGCTGACTGACCGGGCGCGGTGCGAGCAGGGCCCGGCCGTTGCCCGCGCACTCCATCGTGACGCGGAGGGTGACGGCCGGGAACGACCGCAGGGCCGCCACGTCCAGTGCCAGCGGTCTGCGGACCCGGCCGTGCACGGTGAGCTGCCAGCCGTGGGAGCGCGCGACGGAGGTGTCGGGAACGTACGGGATGTCGTAGTGGACCAGTACGTAGTGCAGTCCGGGCGGGGTGAGGTCGTAGCGCAGCGCCTCCAGCGGCACTCCGTGGTTGCGGGCCGCGAGCGCGAGTTCCTCCGGGCTGATTCCCTCGCCGGGCCCGGCGAGGCGCGCCGATGGGCTGATGTCGCCGGCAAAGGGCCCTGGACCTCCATCCATGGCTTCATGGTGCGCCCGCCGGCGTCCGGCGCCCACCGCTCCCCGACACCGCATGTCGCTCTTTGCGCGGCGCTGCGCGATTGCACGGCCCCCCGCCCGGCGGGAGCGTGGAGGGATCGGCGGTCCGCGCGCCCGACAAGGAGACGACTATGGACGGCACCACTCTCGAAGCGATGCGAACCGCGCTGCGCGGCCCGGTCATCGGCCCGCAGGACCCGGAGTACCGCGAGGCCCGCACGATCTACAACGCCATGATCGACCGGCGTCCGGCTGCCGTGGTGCGGTGCGCGGACGCGGCGGACGTCATGGCCGCGGTCCGCTTCATCCGCGACGAAGGTCTCGAACTCGCCGTCCGGGGCGGCGGACACAGCGGTGGCGGACTGTGCCTGGTGGACGACGGCGTCACCCTCGACCTGTCGCCCATGCGCTGGGCGCACATCGATCCGAGCACCCGGACCGCCCGCGTCGGCGGCGGCAGCAGGCTCGCCGACCTCGACCACGCCGCCCACGGCTTCGGGCTGGCCACCCCGGCCGGAATCCAGTCCACCACGGGCATCGGCGGCCTCACCCTCGGTGGCGGCCACGGTCATCTCACCCGCAGCTACGGCCTGACGGTGGACAACCTGCTCGCAGCGGACGTCGTACTGGCCGACGGCAGCTTCGTCACCGCGAACGAGAGCGAGAACGCCGATCTGTTCTGGGCGCTGCGTGGCGGCGGCGGGAACTTCGGCGTCGTCACCTCGTTCAGCTTCCGGCTGCACCCGGTGGACACCGTGGGTGTGGCGATCACCGTGTGGCCGGTCGACCGGACCCGCGAAGTCCTCGAGTGGTACCGGGACTTCCTGCCGCAGGCGCCCGAGAAGCTGAACGGCTTCTTCGCGGCGCTCAGCGTGCCGCCCGGCCCGCCGTTCCCGGAGGAGCTGCACAGCCAGAAGGTGTGCGGCGTCGTCTGGTGCTGGACCGGCGACCCCGAACTCCTCGAAGAGACCCTCAAAGTCGTGAACGAACCGGGTCCGCCGGCCTTCCACTTCACGGCACCGATGCCGTACCCCGCGCTGCAGGGCATGTTCGACGAACTGCTCCCGGCGGGTCTGCAGTGGTACTGGCGCGGCAACCTCTTCGACCGGATCACGGACGGCGCCATCGACGTACACACCAAGTACGCCGAGAACCTCCCCACCGATCTGTCGACCATGCATCTGTACCCGGTCGACGGAGCCGCCCACAGACTCGGCCCCGACGACACGGCCTGGGCCTACCGGGACGCGGTCTGGTCCGGTGTCATCGCGGGCATCGACCCGGACCCGGACAGCGCCGAGAAGCTCAGGCAGTGGTGCGTGGACTACTGGGAGGAGCTGCATCCGCACTCGATGGGCGGCACGTACGTGAACTTCATCGGCGCGGGTGAGACGCAGGACCGGGTGAAGGCCACCTATCGCGGTCACTACGACAGGCTCGCGAAGATCAAGCAGGCCTACGACCCGGACAACTTCTTCCACGCCAACCAGAACATCACGCCGGCCGAGCAGCACTGACCGCTTCCGGCTCCTCGGTCGTGGGATGCCGTCCGGCGAGCGCGACGGCTTCGGCGGTCCTATCGTCAAAATATGGGTGTTTTCGTCAAGTTGGTCGAGAATCGTCCCCCCAAGGAATACGCGGAGCGGGGGGTGGCGGACATCTCGTACGCGGACGTCACGGAGGGCGACTCCGCGATGGTCTACGAGTACGACCTGCTCCCCAGCGGCGCCTTGAGGATCCTGCAGGTGCCGAGGGGGGAAGCCCCGGTCGTCCATGCGGTCTACGCGCCGGGCCTGTGGTTCCGCGTCGAGGGGCAGTGGCACGGCAGCACGGAATAGACGGAAAACGAATCCGCTTTAGGCCGATTTACGGTGTATCCTGAAAACAAGGACGCACACTCTCACGTGTGGCGCCCTGGAAGGGCCGGCTCCGGTGGCGAGACCATCGGGGCCGCTTCCATGTCCGCATCAACTCGGTGGTACGGGGATGATGCCCACGCCCATGAGGATCTGCTCCGCGGGCGTGCAGTTTCCGTCCTGTACGGGCGGAGTGCGGCAGCCCTGCGGACACGAGCTGCCCCGCGACGGATCGAACGGCATGCCGGAACCTTCCGTTCACCCCACTGGAACGAACACCGCTCGTGTCCTCGTGACCGGCGGTTCGTTACCCCCACCGTGATCATCTCCACCGTCGCCCGGCGCCTGGCCGCCGCCTCGCTGACAGCAGCCGCCCTGGCCGCACCCCTGCTCATGTCCTCGACCGCGCACGCCGACTCGCCGGAGTCCATCCTCTTCCTGACCGTCTCCGGCAGCGAGAACACCTGGATCCGCGGCATCGCCCTCCAGTGTCCGGCCACCTCCCAGGGCCACCACCCGAAGGCGGCGGAGGCGTGCGCCGCGCTGGACGAGGCGGGGGGCGACTTCGACAGGCTGCCCGGCGACCCGCACCTGTGCCCGCTGATCCTCGACCCCGTCACGGTCACCGCGAAGGGGATGTACGACGGCGACACGGTGGACTGGCAGCGCACCTACCCGAACGCCTGCGCCATGGAGGCGGCCGCGGGACCCGTCTTCGAATTCTGACCCGGGCTTCGACTCCGAACGCCCCTGCCCGGCCGACGCGCCGGGCAGGGGCATTCCGGCGTACGTATGGCGATGCTCACCCGGCCGGAACGATCTCGCCGGTCAGCGTGAACAGTAGAGTTTCGGCTGCGTCAGCCCCCGAACACCGAGGTACCGGCCGTGATCCCCGCAGAGCCCGCAATACCCCCGCCACCTGCGCCGACCGTGGTGGGGATCGGCGCCGACGGGTGGGCGGGGCTGCCGGAGAGCTCGCGCGCGGTGCTGCTCGATGCGCAGGCGGTGATCGGCGGTGCGCGTCAGCTGGACCTGCTGCCGCCGGTCTGTACGGGGCGCCGTGTGCCCTGGCCTTCTCCGCTGCGGCCCGCCGTGGCCGGTCTCCTTGCCGCGCATCGGGGGCTTCGGGTCGCCGTGCTGGCCAGTGGCGACCCCATGTTCTACGGCATCGGGCGCGCGCTCTGCGAGGAGTTGGGTGCCGGGAACCTCCGCGTCCTTCCGCATCCGTCGTCCGTCTCCTACGCCTGTGCCCGGCTCGGCTGGCCGCTGGAGGACACCGAGGTCGTCACGCTGGTGGGCAGACCCACCGCCCGGCTGGCCGCCGCCCTGCACGAGGGCCGGCGGCTGCTGGTGCTGAGCGCGGGCGCCGGAACCCCCGGGGAAGTGGCCGTGCTGCTCCGCGAACGCGGCTTCGGGCCCAGCCCTATGCGGGTGCTGGAACAGCTGGGCGGCGAGGCCGAGGACTGTGTCACGGGGACGGCCGACGGGTGGGCGCATCCGGCGGGCGATCCGCTCAACGTCATTGCGGTCGAGTGCCGTCGGGGCCCGGACGCACTGCGGCTCGGCGCCGTACCCGGGCTGCCGGACGGCGCGTACGAGCACGACGGACAACTCACCAAGCGTCATGTCCGCGCCGCCACCCTCGGGGCACTGGCCCCGGCGCCCGGCGAGCTGCTGTGGGACATCGGCGGCGGTTCCGGATCGATCGCCGTCGAGTGGATGCGTACGCACCCGTCCTGCCGTGCCGTCACCGTCGAGCGCGACCCGGTACGCGCCGGGCGCATCGCCCGTAACGCGGACCGACTCGGCGTCCCCGCGCTGCGTGTGGTCACCGACCGGGCCCCGGAGGCGCTCGCCGGACTGCCGGTACCGGACGCCGTGTTCATCGGCGGTGGGCTGACCGCGCCGGGGCTGCTCGACGCCTGCTGGGATGCACTGCCACCCGGCGGACGGCTGGTCGCCAACACCGTCACGCTGGAGTCCGAGGCGCTGCTCGCCGAGCGGTACCGGCGCCATGGCGGCGAACTGGTGCGGCTCGCGGTGGCGCACGCCGTGCCGGTCGGCGGCTTCACCGGCTGGCGGCAGGCCATGCCGGTCACCCAGTGGTCCGTGTGCAAGCCCGTCGGCACCTCCCCGATACCGTCCTCACCGTCCTCATCAGGAGAGAACAGATGACCGTGTACTTCATCGGCGCCGGGCCCGGCGCCGCCGACCTGATCACGGTGCGCGGTGCCCGGACGCTCGCTGCCTGCCAGGTCTGTCTGTACGCGGGCAGCCTGGTCCCCCGCGAACTGCTCGCCGAGTGCCCGCCGGACGCCCTTCTCGTCGACACCGCGCAGCTCAACCTCGACGAGATCACCGACGAACTGGTACGCGCCCACGAGGACGGGCACGACGTCGCCCGGCTGCACTCCGGCGACCCGTCCGTCTTCAGTGCGGTCGCCGAGCAGATGCGGCGGCTCGACGCGGCGGGTGTGCCGTACGAAGTGGTGCCCGGCGTACCGGCGTTCGCGGCGGCCGCCGCGGCGCTGAAGCGGGAGCTGACCGTGCCCACCGTCGGCCAGACCGTCATCCTCACCCGGATCGCCCACCGCGCCACGGCCATGCCGGACGGCGAGGACCTGGCGACGCTCGGGCGCAGCGGCGCACTGATCGTGCTGCACCTGGCCGCGCGGTACGTGGACCGGGTGGTCGAGGAACTGCTGCCGCACTACGGGGCCGACTGCCCGGCCGCCGTGGTGGCCATGGCATCCCGCCCTGACGAGCTGATCCTGCGCGGTTCGCTGAGCGACATCGCCGAGCAGGTGAAGGCCGCCGGAGTGATCCGTACCGCCGTCATCATGGTCGGCCGCACGCTGGGCGCCGAGCAGTTCCGCGACAGCCACCTGTACTCGGCGGAGCGCGACCGGCACGCCTGCTGACCCCGGAAGGACGGGGTCGGGAAAACAAGCGGTCAGTGGACTGCGCTGCGGCCGACGACCGCGCCCGCCCGGTCGATACAGATGACGTCCACGGCCACCGGCGCCCCACGCAGCACCGACAGCGCCTGGTCGCGCGCTGCCACCGCGACCAGGTCACCCAGCGAGACCCCGGCCGCCGCGCACAGCTGAAGGGCGGCCAGGCCCGTGTTGGCGTCCGCCACTTCGGCGGCCAGGGCCGCATCCGCGCCGCCCTGCCGGGCGAGTTCGGCGAGGAACCCCTTGTCGACCTGGGAGCGGGCCGAGTGCAGATCCAGGTGGCCCGCCGCGAGCTTCGACAGCTTCGCGAACCCGCCGCAGACCGTCAGCCGGTCCACCGGATGCCTGCGTACGTACTTGAGCACCGCTCCCGCGAAGTCCCCCATGTCGAGCAGGGCGATCTCCGGCAGGCCGTACTCGGCGACCACGGTCCTCTCCGAGGTCGACCCCGTGCACCCTGCCACATGCGTGTGTCCCGCCGCGCGGGCCACGTCCACGCCGCGGCGGATCGAGTCGATCCACGCCGAACAGGAGTACGGGACGACGACCCCGGTCGTGCCGAGGATCGACAGACCGCCCAGGATGCCCAGGCGCGGGTTCCATGTGGAACGGGCGATCTCCTCACCGTGATCGACGGACACGGTGATCTCGACGTCGCCCGTGGCCCCGTGGTCCGCAGCAACGCGCGCGATGTGGTCGCGCATCATCTGCCGCGGCATCGGGTTGATCGCGGGCTCGCCGACGTCGAGCGGCAGACCCGGGCGGGTCACCGTGCCCACCCCCGGACCGGCCCGGAACACCACACCCGAGCCGGGCGGCAGCCGCCGCACGGTGGCCCGCACCAGCGCGCCGTGCGTCACGTCCGGGTCGTCTCCCGCGTCCTTGACCACACCGACCGTCGCCCGCTCCCCGTCGAGCTCCTCCATCGCCAGCGCGAACGCGGGGGTCTGGCCCTTCGGCAGGGTGATCGACACCGGGTCGGGGAAGTCGCCGGTCAGCAGGGCCGTGTACGCCGCGGTCGTGGCCGCGGTCGCACAGGCACCGGTCGTCCAGCCGGGCCGCAGACCGGTGTGTTTGAGTTGGGCGCTGCGCCCGCCCTTCGCCTCACTCATGTCTGGACCGATCCCATGCACGTACTCGTCCTCGGTGGCACGACGGAGGCCCGCCGCCTCGCCGAGAGCCTGGCGGAGGCGCTCCCGGCCGGGGCTCGGGTCACCAGCTCGCTCGCCGGCCGGGTGGCCAGTCCGAAGCTGCCGCCCGGTGAGGTGCGGGTCGGCGGGTTCGGCGGAGCCGACGGGCTCGCCGAGTGGCTGCGTACGCACCGGGTCGACGCGCTCATCGATGCCACCCATCCTTTCGCAGGGACGATCAGTTTCCATGCGGCGTCGGCCGCCGCCGCCGCCCATGTTCCCCTGCTCGCGCTGCGCCGGCCCGGCTGGGTGCCCGTCGACGGCGACCGCTGGCATCCGGTCGGATCGCTGGACGAGGCGGCCGCCGCCCTGCCCGGGCTGGGCCGCCGCGTCTTCCTGACCACGGGCCGGATGGGACTCGCCGCCTTCGCCGGCCTCGACTCCCTGTGGTTCCTGATGCGGTCCGTGGACGCCCCCGACGGGCCGCACCCGGCGCGGATGGAGGTCCTGCTGGACCGGGGGCCCTTCACCCTCGACGGCGAGCGCGAGCTGATCCGCCGTCACCGCCTCGATGTCCTCGTCACGAAGGACAGCGGGGGTGACGCCACCGCACCGAAGCTGGCCGCCGCCCGGGAGGCCGGCATCCCGGTGGTGGTGGTGCGCCGGCCGCCGGTCCCGGAGGGCGTACCCGTGGTCGGTACGCCGGAACTCGCCGTGGACTGGCTGGCCGGCCTGCGTCGCTGAGGCCGGGCCTCAGGCCTCCGGGTACCGCCGCGGCGTCCACACGATCTGCCGGCCGTCCCCCCGCCGCACCGACCGCGTCTGCGAGGAACCGACCAGCAGGATCGTCCGCATGTCGACCTCGGCCGGATCCAGCTCGGCCAGGGTGACGATCCGTACGCTCTCCGAGGGTCCGCCCACATCCCGGCCCACCACCACCGGCGTATCCGGCGAACGGTGCTCCAGCAGCAGGTCACGGGCCTTGCCGACCTGCTCGGTGCGGGTCCGCGAACCCGGGTTGTACAGCGCCAGCACCAGATCCGCCGCCGCGGCCGCGCGCAGCCGGGCGGCGATCACCTCCCACGGCTTGAGCCGGTCGGAGAGCGAGATCGTGGCGTAGTCGTGGCCGAGCGGTGCGCCCGCGCGGGCGGCGGCCGCGTTGGCCGCGGTCACACCCGGCAGCACCCGCACGGGCACCTTCGCGTACACGTCCTGCGAGGCCACCTCCAGCACGGCGGTCGCCATGGCGAAGATCCCCGGATCGCCGCCCGACACCACGGCCACGCGGCGGCCGCGGCGGGCCAGGTCGAGGGCGAACTCGGCGCGCTCCGACTCCACCTTGTTGTCGGAACCGTGGCGGGCCTGTCCTGGGCGGACCGGAACCCGGTCCAGGTACGTGGTGTAGCCGACGAGGTCGTCGGCGGCGGCCAGCGCCCCGCGGGTCTCCGGGGTCAGCCACAGCGGTCCGGCGGGACCGGTACCGACGACCACGACCTCACCGGTGCCCGCCGCGTCCGCACTCGCTTCCGGGCGGGGTGCGTCGATCCGGCTGGGCAGCACCGCGACGGCGAAGTACGGCACGGAGTCCGGGTCGGTGTCCGCCAGATCGCCGGTACGCTCCCCGGCCATCGTGGCGCGCTCCACGTAGCGCGCCTCGTCGAGCCGCCCCGACGCCTCGAAGGCGCGGCGCACCGCGGGGAACGTACGCCCCAGCTTCATCACCACGGCGGCGTCGGTGGCGGCCAGCCTGGCGGTCAGCTCCTCCTCCGGCAGGGTGCCGGGCAGGATCGTCAGCACCTCTTCGCCCTCGGCGAGCGGGGTGCCGAGCCGGGCGGCGGCTGCGCTGACCGAAGTGACGCCGGGGATCACCTCGGTGGGATAGCGGTCGGCGAGCCGCTTGTGCATGTGCATGTACGAGCCGTAGAACATCGGGTCGCCCTCGGCGAGCACCGCGACCGTCCGTCCGGCGTCCAGGTGCACCGCCAGCCGGGCCGCGGCCTCGCCGTAGAACTCCTCCATCGCGCCCCGGTAGCCCCCGGGGTGGTCGGTGGTCTCCGTCGTGACCGGGTAGACCAGCTTCTCCTCGATGTGGTCCGCGCGGATGTGCTCGGCGGCGATGGAGCGTGCGATGGAACGTCCGTGGCGGGCGCTGTGATAGGCGATGACATCGGCCTCGGCGATGATCTGCACCGCGCGTACGGTCATCAGTGCCGGATCGCCGGGCCCGAGTCCCACCCCGTACAGCCGGCCCGTGTTCTGTTCGCTCACTCTTACTCTTCCTCGCTGGCGATCGCGTTGAGCGCGGCCGCGGCTATGGCGCTGCCGCCGCGACGGCCCCGTACGACCAGGTGTTCCAGACCGGACGGATGGTCGGCCAGGGCGTCCTTGGACTCGGCGGCTCCGACGAAACCGACGGGCACACCGATGACTGCGGCCGGGCGGGGAGCACCCTCCTCGATCATCTCGAGCAGCCGGAACAGCGCGGTCGGCGCGTTGCCCACGGCCACCACCGCCCCTTCCATGCGGTCCCGCCACAGCTCCATCGCGGCGGCGCTGCGGGTCGTGCCCAGCTTCGCGGCGAGATCGGGGACCGCCGGGTCCGACAGGGTGCAGATGACCTCGTTGTCGGCGGGGAGCCGCTTGCGGGTGACACCGCTGGCGACCATGGCCACGTCACACAGGATCGGCGCGCCGGAGCGCAGCGCCCGGCGGGCGTCGGCCACGACGCCCGGGGTGAAGTCGATGTCGCGTACCAGGTCGACCATGCCGCAGGCGTGGATCATGCGGACCGCGACCTGACTGACGTCGGCGGGCAGGCCCGCGAGATCCGCCTCGGCGCGGATGGTGGCGAAGGACTGGCGGTAGATCGCCGGTCCGTCCTTCTCGTACTGGAACACGGTGGTTTCGCTCTCTCCGGTCGGTGGGTGGTCGGGCTGACAAACGGTGGGGCCCTGGGGCCGGTGGTTCAGCTACAGGTGCTTCGGGCGGCCGTCACTGCGGCGGCCAGGTCGGACGGGCTGCCGTGGACCGTCGCCGGCGCGCCCCGCACGTCTCCGCGCACCCGGGACACCTGGTGCCCGCCGGGGACGGCGACGACGTCGACCCAGCTGCCCTTGGGGTGGCCGCACCGGCGTTCACAGCCGGACCAGTACACGGGGAGTCGCGCGATGCCCGGCTCCCCCGCCGTCACCGCGGCCTCCGCGTCCCCCCGTACATCGGCCAGGGACTTCGCACAGCCCGGCCGGCCGATGCAGGCCCCGACGCCGGTCCACGCGGAGTCGGGCCCGGCCACCAGTCCGGCCGCGCCCCACTCGGCCAGCCGCGCCGCCGCGCCGCCGCGCGCCACACCTGTCACGACGACGCTCCGCCAGGGGGTCAGCCGCACCTCACCGCCCGCGCGGGTCAGGCTCTCCCACTGCGCACCGGTGAGGCGTCCGAACGGCACACCCACACAGAGCGCGGCCGGGCCGGAGGTGGCGACGAGCCCGTACCCGGGCTCCTGCGCCGCCGTCGGCGGTGGTACGTGCTCCACGTGGCGGGCCGCGTCAACTCCGGCCGCACGCAACGCCGTTTCCACCGTTCCCAGCAACTCATCGGAAGCGAGCGGCAGTTCGCTCACCCGCCAGGCGCCCGTCTCCCGGGCCGCGTCCAGAAACGTCTCGGCGGCAATGAGCGCGGCACGGGGCGCATCCGCCCCGGAGACCCTCAGAACCGCCCCCGCGGTCCCGATCCGCAGCAGCGCGCTCCCGTCGCTCCACCCCAGCAACGTCACATCCGCACCCAGGGCATCCACGTCACCGCGGCCGTCGTCGAGCGCGAACAGAAAGCGGCCGGACAACCCGGCCGCTTTGTCACTTCCGCACAACAGCCCGTCCAGCGCGGTCAGCCACGGCCGGACGTCCGACCGGCCCCGGCCGTCCAGCCCGGAGAGCGGGGAGGCCACCACGTTACGTATCCGCTCATGGCGCCGGGACGGCAGCAGCCCTGCCCCGCCGAGGAGTTCGGCGAGCCGTCCGCCGCACTCCTGGCCGAGCCCGCGCAACTGGACATTGCCCCGCGAAGTGAGATGCAGCTCACCGTCGCCCAACTCCCGTGCGGCCTCGAGGAGCACGTCCGCCTGCCGGATGCTCAGCACACCACCGGGGATCCGTACCCGCGCCAGCGCGCCGTCGTCCGCCCGGTGCAGCCGCAGCGACCCCGGGCAGGCATCGTCACGGTCCCGGGACGGAGGCTCCCCCGGGGCCGACGGCGGAGTGGGCGAAGTGGACATGGCGGCGAGCATACCGACCATCATCCTGAGCTGTATGAATCCCATCCGATGTATGACCCTTACTATGCCTAGCAGCGGGCCACCCGGCCCGGCATCGCCAGAGACGGCGACATGGGAGGAAGCCCGGTGCGAATCCGGCGCGGTCCCGCCACTGTGAGTCCGGCCGCAACGGCCGGGCGAGTCAGGAACTCCCTTCCCCGACCTCTCGACCCAGCTCGAGCAGGGGAGCCCATTCCGACACCGCCCGGGGCGTGGACACCCCGAGGAAGGCCCGACGCCGCATGATCCTGCTCCTGTCGACGTCCGACACCGACCTGCTCAGCGCCCGCGCCGCGGACGGTCCGGTGACCTACCGCTACGCCAACCCGTCGCGCCTGCCGCTCGACGACCTCCCGGCTCTCCTCGACGGCACCGACCTCGTCGTCGTACGCCTCCTCGGCGGTGTCCGTGCCTGGCAGGAGGGGCTCGACCAAGTCCTCGCCACCGGCAGGCCGGTTGTCGTCCTCACCGGTGAACAGGCGCCCGACGCCCAGCTGATGGCCGCCTCCACCGTGCCGATCGGGATCGCCGCCGAGGCCCACGCCTACCTGGCGCACGGCGGCCCGGCCAACCTGGACCAGCTGGCCCGGTTCCTCTCCGACACGGTCCTGCTGACCGGCCACGGCTTCGAACCCCCGGCGCCCGCCCCGTCCTGGGGCCCCCTGGAGCGCACCGCGCGCGCCACCGACGGCCCGACCATCGCGGTGCTCTACTACCGCGCCCACCACATGAGCGGGAACACCGCGTTCATCGACACGCTCTGCCGGGCGGTCGAGGACGCGGGGGCCCGCGCCCTCCCCCTGTACGTCGCCTCGCTGCGTACCCCGGAACCCGAACTCATCGACGAACTGCGCGCCGCCGACGCCATCGTCACCACCGTCCTCGCCGCGGGCGGCACCCGCCCCGCCGAGGCGTCCGCCGGCGGCGACGACGAGTCCTGGGACGCCGGCGCGCTCACCGGCCTCGATGTACCGATCCTGCAGGCGCTCTGCCTGACCGGCTCGCGCAGCGACTGGGAGGACAACGACGAGGGCGTCTCCCCGCTCGACGCGGCCAGCCAGATCGCGGTCCCCGAGTTCGACGGCCGGCTGATCACCGTCCCGTTCTCCTTCAAGGAGATCGACGAGGACGGCCTGCCCGCATACGTCGCCGACACCGAGCGCGCCGCCCGGGTCGCCGGAATCGCCGTACGCCACGCGCGGCTGCGCCACATCCCGGCCGCGGACAAGCGCCTGGCGCTCGTCCTCTCCGCGTACCCGACGAAGCACTCCCGGATCGGCAACGCGGTCGGCCTCGACACCCCGGCCAGCGCCGTCGCCCTGCTGCGCCGACTGCGCGCCGAGGGCTACGACTTCGGCCCCGAAGCCGACCTCCCCGGCCTGGTCTCCGGCGACGGCGACGAGCTGATCTACGCCCTGATCGAGGCCGGCGGCCACGACCAGGAGTGGCTGACCGAGGAGCAGCTGGCCCGCAACCCGGTCCGGATCCCGGCCGCCGACTACCGGCGCTGGTACGCCACGCTGCCGGAAGAACTCCGCGCCGCCGTCGAGCAGCACTGGGGCCCGCCGCCCGGCGAGATGTTCGTGGACCGCTCCCGCAACCCCGAGGGCGACATCGTGCTCGCCGCCCTGAGCCGCGGGAACCTCCTGATCCTCATCCAGCCGCCGCGCGGCTTCGGCGAGAACCCGATCGCGATCTACCACGACCCCGATCTGCCGCCCTCGCACCACTACCTGGCCGCATACCGCTGGATCGCGGCCGCCCAGGACGACGGCGGCTTCGGCGCCGACGCGATGATCCACCTCGGCAAGCACGGCAATCTGGAGTGGCTGCCCGGCAAGAACGCGGGCCTGTCCGCCGCCTGCGGCCCGGACGCGGCACTGGGCGATCTCCCGCTCGTCTACCCGTTCCTGGTGAACGACCCGGGCGAGGGTACGCAGGCCAAGCGCCGCGTCCACGCCACCCTGATCGACCACCTCGTACCGCCGATGGCCCGCGCGGACAGCTACGGCGACATCGCACGCCTGGAGCAGCTCCTCGACGAGCACGCCCAGATCGCCGCGATGGACCCGGCGAAGCTGCCCGCGATCCGCGCCCAGATCTGGACCCTGATCCAGGCCGCCAAGCTCGACCACGACCTGGGGCTCGACGACCGCCCGGACGACGAGGGCTTCGACGAATTCATCATGCATCTGGACGGCTGGCTCTGCGAGATCAAGGACGCCCAGATCCGCGACGGGCTGCACGTCCTGGGTGGCGCCCCGGCCGGTCCGGACCGGGTCAACCTGGTCCTGGCGATCCTGCGCGCCCGCCAGATCTGGGGCGGTACGGCGTCGCTGCCGGGGCTGCGCGAGGCCCTGGGCCTCGACGAGTCCGCCGCCACCCGCACCACGGCGGACCAGGCCGAGGAGCAGGCACGCGCCCTGGTCCAGGCGATGGAGGACGCGGACTGGGACCCGTCGGCCGTTGCGACCGTGGCCGCGGCCCACCCTCAACCGGTCAGGGACATCCTCGACTTCGCAGCCCGCGAGGTGGTCCCCCGGCTGGCCGCCACCACAGCGGAACTGGACCACACCGTCCACGCCCTGAACGGCGGCTTCGTCCCCGCGGGCCCGTCCGGCTCCCCGCTGCGTGGCCTGGTCAACGTCCTGCCGACCGGCCGCAACTTCTACTCCGTGGACCCGAAGGCGGTCCCGTCCCGGCTCGCCTGGGAGACCGGCCAGGCCCTGGCCGACTCACTCCTGGGGCGCTACCGCACCGACAACGGCGAATGGCCCACCTCGGTCGGCCTCTCCCTGTGGGGCACCAGCGCGATGCGGACGTCGGGCGACGACGTCGCCGAGGCCCTGGCGCTGCTCGGCATCCGCCCGGTCTGGGACGACGCCTCACGCCGCGTCACCGGTCTGGAACCGATCGACCTCGCCGACCTGGGCCGCCCGCGCATCGACGTGACCCTGCGCATCTCCGGCTTCTTCCGCGACGCGTTCCCGCACACCATCGGGCTGCTCGACGACGCGGTACGCCTCGCCGCATCCCTCGACGAACCCGCCGACCACAACCACATCCGCGCCCACGCCCAGGCCGACCTCGCCGAACACGGCGACGAACGCCGCGCCACCACCCGTATCTTCGGCTCCCGCCCCGGTACGTACGGAGCGGGCCTCCTCCAGCTCATCGACAGCCGCGACTGGCGCACCGACGCCGACCTCGCCGAGGTCTACACGGTCTGGGGCGGCTACGCCTACGGGCGCGAACTCGACGGCCGGCCGGCCCGCGACGAGATGGAGACGGCCTACAAGCGGATCGCCGTGGCCGCCAAGAACACGGACACCCGCGAGCACGACATCGCGGACTCGGACGACTACTTCCAGTACCACGGCGGCATGGTGGCCACCGTCCGCGCCCTGCGCGGCACGGCCCCCGAGGCGTACATCGGCGACTCCACACGCCCGGAGACGGTCCGCACCCGCACCCTGGTCGAGGAGACGTCCCGGGTCTTCCGCGCACGCGTGGTCAACCCCAAGTGGATCGAGGCGATGCGCCGCCACGGTTACAAGGGCGCCTTCGAGCTGGCCGCGACGGTCGACTACCTCTTCGGCTACGACGCGACGACGGGCGTGGTCGCCGACTGGATGTACGACAAGCTCACCGAGACGTACGTCCTGGACCCGACCAACCGCGAGTTCCTCCAGCAGGCCAACCCCTGGGCCCTCCACGGCATCGCGGAGCGCCTCCTGGAAGCCGAGTCCCGCGGCATGTGGTCCAAGCCCGACCCGGCGGTCCTGGAGGCGCTGCGCCAGGTGTTCCTGGAGACGGAGGGGGACCTGGAGGGCGAGGACTGACCCCGACGTGCGTGGTGGGACTTCCCGGACCCGGCCTCAGCGGCGGGACATGTACAGGTCGAGTGCCTTGTGCAGGAACCTGTTGAGAGGGAAGTCCCATTCGCCGAGGTACTCCACGGCCTCACCGCCGGTGCCGACCTTGAAGCGGAGCAGGCCGAGCAGATGGTTGCCCTCGTCCAGGGTGTCGGTGATGCCACGCAGGTCGTAGACGCTCGCACCGAGTTCGTGGGCGTCGGACATCATCTGCCACTGGATGGCGTTGTTGGGCTGGACCTCGCGCTTGCGGTCGGTGGAGGCGCCGTACGAGTACCAGACGTGCTCGCCCACGGTCAGCATCGTCGCCGCCGCAAGCACCTCGCCCTCGTGATGGGCGAGGTAGAGCCGCATCCGGTCCGGGTCCTCGGCCGTGAGCGCGGTCCACATCCGCTGGAAGTAGGCAGGCGGGCGGGGGATGAACCGGTCCCGCCGGGCGGTCTCGACGTAAAGCCGGTGGAAGGCGGGCAGGTCCTCGTAGCCGCCCCGGACGACTTTGACGCCGGCCTTCTCGGCCTTCTTGATGTTGCGGCGCCACTGCTGGTTGAGACCTCGCTGGACCTCATCCAGCGACTTGCCCGCGAACGGGACCTGGAATACGTACCGCGGCTGCCCGGCGGCGAAGCCGTCCTCGCTGCCGGGCTCGGTCTGCCGCCAGCCCATCGCTCGCAGCCGGTCGGCGACGTCGAAGGCCCGTGGCTCGCGGACGGTGGCCTCGGCGTCCCCCAGCCGTCCCGCCCGCGGGTCGGCGATCGCGGCCTTGACGGCCTCCGCGCTCCAGCGGCGGGCGACGACAGGCGGGCCCATCTTCACCGAGAACACGCCCTGCGCCTTCAGGTGGTCGAGCATCGGCTGCAGCCACCGTTCCAGATCCGGCGCGGACCAGTCGATGAGCGGCCCTTCCGGCAGATAGGCGAGGTATCGCCTGAGCTTCGGCAACGGCCTGAGCAGGACCAGCCCCACGCCGACGAGCCGATCGCTCTCGTCGAGCCAGCCCAGGCTCCGCGCCCGCCAGTCCGGCTTCACATCCCCCCACGACGGAAGCTGCATGTGGCTCGCGGAGGGCCGGTCGCTGACGAAGGCCAGGTGCTCCTCGCGGGTGATCGCCTTCAGGCGCAGACTCATGCGCAATGCTCCTTCGTCCGGGCGCATCAGCCTACTGAGATGCACCTCACATCAACGGCAACCGGCTCGCCGCCGCGGAGAAGAGGCAGCAGGACGCAGGTGTGATCACTCGGCCGGGTGGACCCGGCCGGGCGACCGCCCGTCGCGCGTCGAGCGCCCGAGGTACTCGGGATCATGCGCAGGTGATCTTCGTGAACCGCCGCTCCGTGCGCCGCCCGCGCGGCCCCCTGGCCCCGATCGGTCTCGGGGCCCTCGCCGTCCTGTCCCTGCTGCCGGGCACGCTGCCCGCCGCCGCGCAGCCGGTGGCCGCCGCGCAGCTCGCTGCCGCCGCACCCCTGCCTCCGCCCACCCGCGGGGAGTACCTGGCCTCCGCGCGGCTCGCCGCGATCCGGAACGATCCGGCCGCGCTGAGTGCCTTCTTCACGGCACTGCCGAAGGGAGGGGACCTGCACAACCACCTGTCGGGCGCCGCCTCGACCGAGTACCTGATCTCGCTCGCCGCGGACGACGGTCTGTGCATCGACGAGCAGACGCTGACTGCGGTGCCGCCGCCGTGCGGTCCGGGCCGACGACCGGCGTCCGACGCCCTGACCGATGCCGCTTTCCGCCGCGCGGTGCTGCAGGCCTGGTCCATGCAGGACTTCCCGCCGGGCCAGTCGGGGCACGACCACTTCTTCGACACGTTCGGGAAGTTCGGCGAGGTCACCTGGCGCCACCGGGGCAAGCTGCTCGCCGACGTGGCCGACACCGTCGCGCGGCAGAACCAGTTCTATCTGGAGACGATGGTGACCCCGGCGTCCGACGGTGCGCGAATCCTGGCCGACTCGGTCGGCTGGGACGAGGACCTGGCGAAGCTGCACAGCAAACTGCTGGCCGGCGGCAAGCTGGACGAGCTGGTCGCCGAGGCGAGCCGGGAGACGGACGAGTCCGACGCCGAGTTCCGCACGGCGGCACGGTGCGGCACGCCGCGCGCGGAGGCCGGCTGCCGGGTGCCGGTGCGGTGGATCTCCCAGGTGTCGCGCGGCAGTTCACCCGAGCGGGTCTTCACCCAGATGGCCCTGGGACTGCGCCTTGCCGAACGGGACAAGCGGTTCGTCGCCGTCAATCTGGTGCAGCCGGAGGACTGGGACAGCTCCCTGCGGAACTACAGCCTCCAGATGCGGATGCTCGACTACCTGCACCGTGTGTATCCCAAGGCGCACATCACCCTGCACGCCGGCGAGTTGTGGCCCGGCCTGGTCAAGCCCGAAGATCTGGCCTTCCACATCGGTGAGGCTGTGAACATCGGCCACGCCGAGCGCATCGGCCACGGCGTCGACCTGGTCCACGAGGACAACTGGCAGCGGCTCGCCCGCACCATGGCCGACCGGCAGATCGCGGTCGAAGTGCCGTTCACCAGCAACGCGCAGATTCTCGGGGTCAAGGGCGCCGACCACCCCTTCACGACCTACCGCGCCTACGGTGTGCCCGTCGTGCTGGCCACCGATGACCCCGGCGTCTCCCGGATCGACATCAGCCACGAGTACCGGTACGCCGCCAGGACGTACGACCTCGGCTACCGCGAGCTGAAGGACCTCGCGCGAGCCTCCCTGGAGTACGCCTTCCTGCCGGGTGCCGGCCTCTGGCAGGGCAACCCGACCCGCGACGGCTACCGGCTCACCGGCCCCTGCCGCAACACCAGCCCCGGCGCGGACAACCCCCCGCAGCAGTGCCGGCGACTCCTGAACACCAGCGCCAAGGCTCAGGTCCAGTGGCGTCAGGAGGCCGCATTCGTGGCCTTCGAGCGGCGTTTCGCCACCACCAGGGCAGACTGACGGACCCGGCGCACCCGGTCCTGACGCAACGGGCGCCCGCCAACGACGGAGCGCCCCGCCCGGTCGGAACCGGGCGGGGCGCTCCCTTGCAGGTCAGAGGCCGAAACCTCGCCCCGCAACACGTAGGCCGTGTGGGACTCGAACCCACAACCAACGGATTAAAAGTCCGCTGCTCTGCCAATTGAGCTAACGGCCCTCGGCGAATCACCCCTGAGCATAGCCCGCCGCGGCCCGGCCGCCGATCGGGTATCGGCCGCCGGGCCCGTCGAGCCGTCAGCCGGAGGTCGTCAGTCCACCGACATGTCCGCGCTCGTGCGTTTGTGATCCGGTTCGAGGAACCAGTGGCGCGCCGAAGCGAACCACCACGTCGCCGCGAACCCCAGAACCACCAGGACCGCGATCGGGGCGTAGTTGAACGTCTCCCAGGTGACCGGGGACAGCTGCGGCAGCATGAAGAGGACTGTGATGACGGCCACCCACACCACCGCGACGATCCCGATGGGCCGGGACCAGCGGCCGAGGTGCCACGGCCCCGGGGTGAAGTCGTCGCCGCGCAGGAGGCGAAGCAGGGTGGGGATGACGTACGCGATGTAGAGGCCGATCACCGCTATCGAGGTCACCGCGGCGTACGCGGTGACGTTGATCAGGTACGGGAGGCCGAGGGCCAGTGCGCCGGTCGCGGCCAGCCAGACCGCGGCGACGGGGGTGCGGGTGCGGGGGCTGACCGTGTGCCAGACGCGGGAGAGAGGGAGTGCGCCGTCCCGGGAGAACGCGTAGATCATGCGACTGTTGGCGGTCACGGACGCCATCCCGCAGAACAGCTGCGCACCGATGACGACCAGCAGCAGGAGCTTGCCGGTGGTGGCGCCGAGGGCGTCCAGGAGGATCTGGGCGGGCGGGGCGCCGGTCGGCGAGTTCAGGGCTCCGTCGTAGGACTGGATGGCGAAGGTGAAGCCGAGGAGAAGGACGAAGCCGGCGATCCAGGAGGTCCAGATCGACTGGACGATGCCCCGCGGGCCCGCCGTCGCCGCGTCGTGGGTCTCCTCCGTCATGTGGGCGGACGCGTCGTAGCCGGTGAAGGTGTACTGGGCCATCAGGAGCCCGATCATCACGACGTAGAAGCCGCTGCCCCAGCCGGTGTTGTTCACGAACTCGGTGAAGACGAACGACGCCGACTGATGGGAGTCCGGTACGAAGGTCAGCGCGCCGACGATGACGGCGACCCCCAGCACGTGCCACCACACGCTCACACTGTTCAGGATCGCGACGATGCGGACGCCGAACGTGTTCAGGAGTCCGTGCAACAGCAGGATCGCGGCGAACAGCACGATCGTGCGGCCGGGCGTCACCTCGAAGTCGAACTGGAGATTCAGATACGCCCCGAGGAAGGACGCCGCCCCGAAGTCGATCCCCGCGGTGACGGCGACCTGGCCGAGGACGTTGAACCAGCCCGTGAACCAGGCCCAGGCCGCCGCGGAGCGCGGCGGGGCCAGCCGGTGCGCCCAGAAGTAGAGGCCGGCGGAGGTCGGGTACGCCGAACAGATCTCCGCCATCGCCAGCCCGACGAACAGCGTCATGAGGCCGACGCCGACCCAGCCCCAGGTGATGACGGCGGGACCGCCGGTGTTCATGCCGAACAGATACAGCGTCAGGCAGCCGGAGAGCACCGAGATGATCGTGAACGAGACGGCGTAGTTGGAGAAGGCGGACATACGCCGGGCGAGCGTCTGCGTGTACCCGAGCTGCGCCAGACGCTCCTCGTCGGAAACGCCCGGTGGCGGCTTGTCCTCGCTGATGTCTGTTGTCATGACCCCAGCGATGCCCTCGCCCCGGCGTACGCATGCCGCCGGCGTGGTTACGACTGGGAAAACATGGCATACGACGCAAGGGCGCGGCCCGGAGGCCGCGCCCTTGCGTCTGCTCGTGCCCGGCTCTCAGCTGATCTTCGAGTACTTCTTCCAGCGCGTGTCGGCCAGCTTCTTCGGCGCCGAGAAGCCCCCGGTGTGATTCGCGTTGTAGAGGTACACCGCGCCCGCGGGCGTCCGGGCGAGGATGTCCTGCAGCCCGTTGTGGTCCATGTCGCCGCTGCCGACGATCGCGTTGTACTTGCCCCAGCCCGAGCCGATCTTCGTCCTTGGCTCGAAACCACCCTTGCCGTTGCCCCGGTAGAGCCAGAGCACGCCTGCGCTGTCCCGCGCCACGATGTCCGCACGGCCGTCGCCCGACAGGTCACCGCGTCCGGCGATGGCGGTGTACGTCTTCCAGGTGGTGACCTTCGTACGGCCCGCCAGGGAGCCGTCGCTCTTGCCGCGGTGGAGCCAGACCACTCCCGTGGTGTCACGCGCGAGAATGTCGGGCAGGCCGTCGCCGCTGAGATCGCGGGAGGCCACGATCTTGTCGTACTTGGACCAGCCGGTGCCCAGTTTCACCCTCGGGGCGTCGCCGACCTCCATGTAGTCGAGCGGATTGGGAATGCGGTAGAGCGTGCCGCCGGGCGTACGGGCGAGTAGGTCGCCCTTGCCGTCGCCACCCATGTCCCCTAGTTCGGTGAGGTAGTTGAAGTCGTCGTCCCAGTCGAGCATCGAACCGGCATCGTCGACGTAGCAGCCCGCGAGCCCGCCCTGCACATTGGTGGTGCAGAGGTCGATCTCGTCGCTGGGTTCCCGAGCCAGGACCGAGCCGCTGATCCGCACGTCGAGATCGACATCGCGCGTCCAGTCGGTGATCGTGGCCCGGTAGGACGAGATCCTGGTGTACAGGCGTACACCGCCCCGGACGCATCCGGTGGCCTTGGTGGCCGATACGGCGATGAGCTTGCCGCCGCCGACAAGCGCGCCGCCCGCGTCGCCGAAGCACTGGTCGTCGTCCGCAACGGGGGCAGCACCCGGCGCCGGGACGGTGCAGAGCGTTCCGCTCGGCAGCGTGCGTCCGAGCAGAGTGGTGCAGTCCGCCCCGGATTTGAGGACAACCTGTTCGGAGTGTCCGGCACGCGGTGCCCCGTCCAGGTCGAATCCGGCCCACGAGTAGAACGTCGCCTTGGCACCGGTGGCGTACAGCGCCGTATCGCTCGACGACGCCAGCACCGGCTTGCCGTACGAGGACGGCGTCTGCCGGACCGCGACCGCGACCGCCCCCTGACGCGTGTTCGTGTCGTATTTCGGGTGGGAGCGGTAGCGCGGGCCGCTGCTGCCACCCGCGAGCTGACCGCTCTTCAGGCTGTAGTCCCACTCCATGTCCGCATTGCTGCGTCCGGTGAAGCAGTCGGGCGTGGCCAGGGTCCGGGTCTTGGACAGCGTGATACCGGTGCAGGCCCGGTGGGAGCCGTCCGCGTCGTCCGCGTAGTAGAGCGGAATGAGCCACGAGGGGACGGTCGTGGCCGCCTGGGCCTGCGGCGCGGAACCCAGCAGCCCGGCCAACACCGCCCCGGTCGCGGCCACAGTGGTGAGAGCCCGGCCACCATCACTCATCATCCACATCAGAAGACCCCCTTGTATGCCTGCCACCCGGTGGCGATCTTCGTACGCGAGCCGAACGACCCCTTGCCATCCCCGTTGTTGCGGTAGAGATTGCCGGAGCCGTCCCGCTCGACGATGTCCGCCTTGCCGTCGCCGGTGATGTCTCCCACCCCGACGACGACGTTGTACGAGGCTCCCCACGCGGAGAAGACCGTCACCCGGTCCTTGAGCACGCCGGTGGCGGTGCCGTTGTAGCGGTAGAGCGTCCCGTCCTTGTGGCGGGCCAGCACATCGCCGTACCCGTCACCGTTGAGGTCTCCCGCACCAACGATCTTCGTGTAGCCGCCCCACGCCGAACGGATCTTCACGCCGGCCTTCAGCTTGCTGTGCCCGTCGTTGGCGAAGAGGTAGATGTCACCGGTGGACGTCTTGCGTGCAAGCAGGTCGGTACGGCCGTCCCCGGTCAGATCGCCCGGCGCCGTCAGTACGTTGTACGCGTTCCAGCCGGTGCCCAGAGATGTGTGGCTGCTGGTCGGCTTGTACGAGTCACCGCACCTGCCGGCGTACCGACGCAGCTCCCCGTTCGGCATCCGTACGAGCATTTCGGAGCACCGGTCGCTGCCCATGTCCCCGAACGGGACGGCGACCGTGCCCGCGGGCCAGCCGGAGGCGGACCGCTTCCAGTCGAAGGTGCCCTTGCCCTCGGTGTAATGAAGGGTCAGGCCGCCGGAGGAGTTGAGTGTGACCAGCTCACCGAGGGCGTAGCCGCCCTGGTCGTGGTGGCCCTGCCGGCCGCCGCTGACCGCGATCTTCCCGCTGGTGGTGTAGGTGCCGTCGCCGTCGGAGGCCTTCGCGCTCAGCGTCCAGGTGTGGGGGCCGTTGAAGGAGTAGCCGCCCGCGTCCGTCCTGCCGTCCCACTCGACCTTGACCTCGGCGCCGGAATCCCCGGAAAGCGTGCGGACCGTGCGACCGAGCGCGTCCTTGACCGTGAAGGTCCACCTCGCCGGCTTGTTGAGCTGCCAGGTGCTGTTCCAGTACTGGCTGCCGTAGGTGTTCTTGTAGTCGAGATAACCGTCGCCGAGATCGGACTCGATCTTCGCCAGCGGTTGTGCGGGCACACCGCTCTGCACGAACCGGATCGCGTGGTCCGGGCCGACGTACGCGATGTCGCCTCCGAACTTGTCCACGGCCCAGGTCAGCCGTCGCTGGTCGGCGGTGCTGCCCGCAGGCAGATCCGCGATCTCCTGGGGCGCCACGGCTTTCCCGGTGTGGAAGTCGGTGAGCATCAACTTCCCGGCGGACCGGTCGTGCTGTACGAGATAGCCGTCGCCGACGAGTGCGGCACCGGACGGAACGGTGAAGCTCTTCTTCGCCGTACGGTCGTACACACCGGCGGGGCCGCTCGTACCGCAGTTCCAGTAGATCCAGCGGCCCACGGTCTGCAGTTCCTTGACCACACAGGGCGCGCCGGTGGCGAGCGTCTCGACGGTCTTCTTCTTTTCGAGATCGATCGCGGTGACGGCTCCGGCGGTGGAATTCGACGTCCACAGCAGGGCTCCCCATACCGAGGCAGCGCCGATGGACCGGGTCATTCGGATATTCGTCGAGCGGTATTCGGAAACGTCGCCGATGTACTGCTTCCCGGTCGACGCGGCGTTGTAGACGAAATAACGTCCGGTGGCGTCCACGAACTGGCCACCCGTGACCGCGGGTTCATCGGCCGAGTGATAGCTGTTGGCCGTCAGCCAGATCTGGGCGCGCTCCACGCCGTTGTTGACGAAGAAGTAGCCCACATGGCCGTTCCCGGTGGCACGCAGCGGCACGCAGGAACCGGCGTCGCACGGCACACGCTTGATGTGGGCACCGTTTGCGAAGGTGCCGGCGTACCCCATGGAAGTCCGGTCACCCACCGTCGACCCGTCCTGGGCAACCTGGCGCGCGAGGACGAACTCCTCACCGCTCGGCGCGATTTCCACCGTGTTCAGCACTCCGCCGGCGAAATCGATACCCCAGACCCCGCTCGTCTGTACGGGGGTCGGCGTGTCCGCGGCACTGGCGCTCGGCACCGTGCCGAGTCCGGCCGCGACGACGGTGATTGCAGCCAGGGCCACGCGACCGCGCCCGACGGAACGGCTGCGTACGAAAGCAAGGCGTGCCAAGAGGACCCCTCCCCGATATGCCTGAAAAGGCATGAATGACACAGGGAGTCAACGACGGCTGCCGCAAAAGGAATCGGGCAAAGCCCCCCGGCCGTGCGCCTGTCCATGCCCTGTGCAAGTTGCCGGATATTAGCAGCCGTTCCGCTTGTGACGTAAGCGAAAAGAAAAGCGGACCCGTCCGTGAAGGACGGGCCCGCTTTCAGCAGACCTTCAGCAGGTCTTCACTGCACTCAGCCGTTGCGCTTCCAGCGCGGCTTGTCGTCGCGACGGCCGAAGGTACCGGTGTTGGTGCCGGTGCCGGTGCCACCGCGGTGGTCGTCGCGGCGGCCGGTCGGACGGTCGCTGCCACCGGAGCGGAAGCCACCGGCCGGACGGTCGTCACGACGGTCGCGGTTGAACGGACGGTCGCTGCCACCGGAGCGGAAGCCACCGGCCGGACGGTCGTCACGACGGTCGCGGTTGAACGACGGACGGTCGTTGTCGCGGTTGAACGACGGACGGTCGTTGTCACGACGGAAGCCACCGGACGGACGGTCGTCACGACGCTGGAAACCACCACGGTCACCACCGCGGTCACCGCCGCGGTCGTCACGACGGTCGCGGTTGAACGACGGACGGTCGTTGTCACGGTTGAACGACGGACGGTCGTTGTCACGACGGAAGCCACCGGACGGACGGTCGTCACGACGCTGGAAACCACCACGGTCACCACCGCGGTCACCGCCGCGGTCGTCACGACGGTCGCGGTTGAACGACGGACGGTCGTTGTCACGACGGAAGCCACCGGACGAACGGTCGTCACGACGCTGGAAACCACCACGGTCACCACCGCGGTCGTCACGACGGTCGCCGCCACGGTATCCACCGCGGTCGCCGCCCCGGTCGTCACGACGGTCGCCACCACGACGGTCGAAGTTGCCGCGGTCGTCGCGACGGTCGTCGCGCGCTGCGGGCTGCTCCGGTACGGAGACGGCGGCCTCGATAGCGGCCTCCGCCTCGGCGGCCGCCTCGGCCACCGCTGCCTCGGGGTCGTCGCCCCGCTCGCGCGCTGCACGGGCGACCAGACGGTCGGCCTCCTCGCGGAGCTCACCGGCGCGGCGCTGGACGCGCTCCAGCTGCTTGGTCAGGTCGGCGACCTCACGCTCCGCCTGCTTGGCGGCGTTGTTCGCGGAGTCGGCCTGGACCTCGGTCAGCGAACGGGCACCGGTGATCTCGGCGACCTCCGGCTCGAAGACGCCCGCGCCCTGCACGATGTGGCGGGAAGCGTCGACGCCCGCGTCCTCCATCAGGCGGAAGATCTGGCGGCGCTGGTGCGGCAGCGCCAGCGAGACGACGACACCGGACTTGCCGGCCCGGGCGGTACGGCCCGAACGGTGCAGGTAGTCCTTGTGGTCACCGGCCGGGTCCACGTTCAGGACCAGGTCGATGCCGTCGACGTGGATACCGCGGGCGGCGACGTCGGTCGCGACGAGCGCGTTGACGTAACCCTTCTTGAAGTCCTCAAGAACGCGGGTACGGGCGCCCTGCGTCATACCGCCGTGCAGCGCGTCCGCCTTCACGCCCGACTCGATGAGCTGCTCGGCGATGCGGTCCGCTCCCAGCTGGGTACGGACGAAGATGATCGTGCGGCCCTTGCGCGCGGCGATGGCGGAGGTGACCGGCGCCTTGTCCTTCGGCTTCACGACGAGGACGTGGTGCGACATGGTCGTGACGTTGCCCTGGGCGCTGTCGACCTCGTGGCTCACCGGGTTGTTCAGGTAGCGCTTGACCAGCGTGCCGATCTCGTTCTCCATCGTGGCGGAGAAGAGCATGCGCTGACCGCCGACCGGAACCTGGTCGAGCAGCTCGGTGACCTCGGGCAGGAAGCCCAGGTCGGACATCTGGTCGGCCTCGTCGAGGACGGCGACCTGGACGTTCTCCAGGGAGCAGGCGCCCCGGTTGATGATGTCGCGCAGCCGGCCCGGGGTGGCGACGAGGACGTCGACACCGCGCTCCAGCGCGTAGATCTGGTTGCCCATCGACGTACCGCCGCAGACGACCTTCATCTTCAGGCCGAGCACGTCGCCGTAAGGCTGCAGCGCGTCCGCGACCTGCATCGCGAGCTCACGGGTCGGGGTGAGGATGACCGCGCGGGGCTTCTTCTTCTCGGTGTGGCCGCCGGCCAGCGTGGCCAGGGTCGGCAGACCGAAGGAGAGCGTCTTGCCGGAGCCGGTACGGCCACGGCCCAGGATGTCCTTGCCGGCCAGGGCGTCCGGAATGGTCGCGGCCTGGATCGGGAAGGGCGCGGTCACACCGTTCTGCGCGAGCTTGCGGACGATGCCCTCGGGCAGGCCCAGGTCCCCGAAGGTGACGGTCGGCTCGGCGTCCCCGGCGTCGGCGGAGGTGGTGTCGGTGTCGGTGTCGGTGGTGGCCTCGGTGGAGTCGACGGTCTCGGTCGACTCGGACACCTCGGCGGCCTCGGCCACTACGGCCTCGGCTGCGGTGACAATCTCGTCGTTCTCGGGCATGACGGTGTTGTCAGAGCTGAAATTGGACATGCGAAATGCGAAACCTTCCGGAGTCTCGGCACGCGCCCATAACTCCGTGATTCGCAATTTCGACCGCCTCAATGCGGTCCAGCCACGGCAAGGGAGAGTACGCGCCACACGGCGCTCTTCTGTGTCGGCGCCGGGCAATGGGATCAAACGATCTACTACCATACGCACCCCCACCCACATTGCGCAAACCGCGCGTCCCGAACCGCCCGCTACACCGGCCCCACCTGCGGTGATACCTCAGGCGTCCGCATGGCCTCCAGCCCGTCCGGCACGCTCATCGCGTTGCTACGGAACTGTGCGGCAGGCGACTCGGACGGCCCCGGAGGCGGATCCGACGGCTCCGGATCGGGCGTGCTCGACGGCTCGGGGGTGGCCGACCCGGACGGTTCGGAAGGCCCCGAAGGCTCCGACGACGGCCCCGGCGGCTGCTGCGGCCCGCCGGATCCCGGCAGCGAGGGCATCGGTAGGTGTCCTCCCCGCGTCGGCAGCGGATCACTGGGCCCGGCGGCCGTCTGCCCGCGGCCGGGACCGGCCGAGGCGCCCACGGAGACGCTCGGGTCCGGCGATTCGGGGGCCTCTCGGTCGGAGTGCGCCTCCGCGCCGCTTCCGGAACGGGCCCGCCCCGTACCGGCCACCGTGGAACCGTCCGGTTCGGCCACCGAGCCCTTCGGCCGGGCCGACTGCGACGGGACCGGCTTCCCCCCGTCGTCGCTGATGCTCATGCAGCCGGTGGACGCGGCGATCGTCACTGCGGTGACGGCTGCCCATCGGACAGGGACGGACAAGGCGGGCGACTGACGCACGGGGCGGCACCTCCGGGGGCGGGGAGCGAAGCAGGGCGGGAACGGACGGGAGGGGGCGCTGTACCCAACTCCCGTTCCCCCGCAAGGGACACGCTCCGAGCCCCGATCCCGGACGCCCCTGCACCCCGCCCGACCCGAACGGCCGCTCCCTGTCCGCCCGTCGGCTCAGCCGTAACCCAGCGCGTGCAGCCGCTCGTCGTCGATGCCGAAATGGTGGGCGATCTCGTGGACGACCGTGATTTCCGTCTCGACGACCACATCCTCGCGCGACTCGCACATCCGCAGCGTCGGCCCCCGGTAGATCGTGATCCGGTCCGGCAGCACCCCGGCGTACCACTCACCGCGGTCGGTCAGCGGCGTGCCCTCGTACAGCCCGAGGAGCTCCGGATCGCCGGGGTCCGGTTCGTCCTCGACGAACACCGCGACGTTGTCCATCAGCCGCGTCAGCTCCGGCGGAATGCGGTCCAGGGCCTCGGCGACCAGTTCCTCGAACTCTTCGCGCGTCATCTCCAGCACCCCGCCATTGTCACGTAACCCCGCCCCCCGGCGGCCGCGCCCCACCATCCTCGCCCCGCATAGCCGCCCCGGTCCCCGGGCATACGCGCCCAATGCCCCGCGACCCGTTCCGCGCAGCAGCAACCGTCCTGGCCGGAGTGACCGCATCGGCCGACGCCCTGCGCCGGCACCGCTCCCGTCCCGCCGCCCCCGGAAACACCACCGCCCTCGCGCCCTGCCTCGGCAGCGCCCAGCACCCCTACGCCCGCGCGCTGGGCCTGGTCGCCGTCGTCGTGTTCGGTGCCTGGCTGGGGCTGCTGATCGTCGGGAGTGTCCGTACGCCCGTCGGGCCCATGGACACCACCATGACCCTGCGCCCCTCCCTCACCGGCGGCACGAAGATCAATGTGGCCCCGCTCGGCGCCCTGGAGCTGGACTCGCACATAGCCCCGGTCCGTCTCGACGTCGATGTCGACCGCCTCGACCCGGTGCGCTCCGAGGCTCTGGTCCAGCACCCCGAACGGCTCTCCGGTCTCCAGCAGGAAGTCACCGAGGACGTCTCCACCGGCGCCCGCGATCTCGCCCTGCGCTCCTGCACAGCCGTCGTCTCCGGCGCCACCGCGCTCGGCCTCGCCGTCTACCGCCGGCCGCGCCACGCCCTGGCCGCCGGCGGGCTCGCGCTGGCGCTCCTGGCCGCATCCGGCGTCAGCGCGTACGCCACCTGGAACCCGAAGTCCGTGCTGGAACCCAAGTTCTCCGGGCTGCTCTCCAGCGCTCCCTCGGTGGTCGGTGACGCCCGCTCGATCGTCACCGACTTCGACGTCTACCAGCGCGAACTGGCCCGGCTCGTCGCCAATGTGACCAAGTTGTACGACGCCACGTCGACGCTTCCCGTCTACCGGCCGGACCCCGCCACCCTCCGCGTCCTGCATGTCTCCGACATCCACCTCAACCCCGCGTCCTGGCAGATCATCGGCTCGCTGGTCCGGCAGTACGACATCGACGTGATCATCGACTCGGGCGACACGATGGATCACGGTTCCGCGGTCGAGAACGGCTTCCTCGACCCGATCCGCGATCTCGGCGCGCCCTACGTCTGGGTCCGCGGGAACCACGACTCGCGCATCACCCAGATGTATCTCGAGCGGTTCAAGAACGTGCACGTGCTGGACGACGGCCGGGCGGTGGATGTCGGCGGGCTGCGGGTGGCCGGCATGGGGGACCCCCAGTTCACCCCGGACCGCTCGCTGCCCGACCAGGGCGCGGCCGCCGAGCAGATGGCGGGCATGCGGCTCGCTTCCGCGCTGCGCGCCCAGGAGCAGGCCGGCACGCCGGTCGACATCGCCGTCACCCACGAGCCGGACGCGGCCCGCGAGACGGACGGCACGGTCCCGCTGGTCCTCGCCGGCCATGTGCACCACCGGCAGAACGAGCTGATGAGATTCGGCACCCGGCTCAAGGTCGAGGGCTCCACGGGTGGCGGCGGGCTGCGCGCCCTGCAGAACAAGAAGCCGGAAAAGGTGCGCGCCTCGGTGCTCTATCTGGACCGCACGACCCGCCGTCTGCAGGCCTGGGACGAGATCACACTCGGCGGGCTCGGCCTGACAACGGCCGAGGTCAGCCGCCATCTGCCGGAGGGGAAGCAACCCGGAGCGACCCCTTCGCCTATTCGGTTTGGCTGACACCGAAACGCCGTAGTACAGTCTCCGACGTGCCCAAGGGCGCCGGTCAGGGCTTGACCGTTCCGAGACCCCAGAGGTTGAAGAAGAAGCGGAACCTCTTGAGGGGAAGCGGAGTCAGATGCTTCTCACGTCCCTCTTCGGGGGGCGATAGACGCAGAAGTAGCAGTTCTGCCCTCATCGTCTAGTGGCCCAGGACGCCGCCCTTTCAAGGCGGTAGCACGGGTTCGAATCCCGTTGGGGGCACGCACCACCTTGTGCGACACTTAGTCGCACAACAGCTTGGTCCTGTGGAGCAGTTTGGAGTGCTCGCCACCCTGTCAAGGTGGAGGCCGCGGGTTCAAATCCCGTCAGGACCGCTGCAGCTCGTAAGTGCTGCGTGGCTGGGTAGCTCAGTTGGTACGAGCGATCGCCTGAAAAGCGATAGGTCGCCGGTTCGATCCCGGCCCCAGCCACCTCTCGAAGGCCCCGTCCACCGGATGGGGCCTTCGTCGTGTCAGACCTCTTCCCGGTCCGCGGAGTTCACGTCGCGGCGGCGCCACGTCCGTACCCCGAGAACCAGCAGCACCACCGCGAACGCGGTCACCAGCGCAATCGTGTCCGGCACCTGCTCGCCGATGCGCCGGGCCCACTGTTCGACGGCGAACGAATCGTCCACATCCAGCAGCCCGGGCAGCGCGGTCGTCCCGTCGTAGGCCAGGAACAGCGCGCCGAGCCCGATGAAGAGCAGCCCCGACAGCAGGGTCGTGGTGTGCAGTTCGAAGCGGCCGAGCCGGAGGGTCCGACCGCGCAGCCACGCCCGGCGACCGAGGTCGAAGCGTTCCCAGAGCAACGCGAGCAGAAACAGCGGAACGGCCATGCCCAGGGCGTACACGGCGAGCAGCAGTCCGCCGTAGACGGGGCTGCCGCTGACCGCCGCCACCGTCAGGACGCTGCCGAGAATCGGCCCGGCGCAGAAGCCGGCCAGGCCGTAGACGGCGCCGAGGGCATAGACCGATACGGCGGTCGTCGGCCTGATCCGGCCACTGAGCGCGGCGATCCGGCGCGAGGCGAAGCCGAGGCCCACGATCTGCGCCGCGCCGAGGACGATGATCAACCAGCCGGCTCCGAGGACGAGCTGGTCGCGGTGGCTGTAGAAGAGCCGTCCGGCAAACGAGCCGGCGGCGCCGAGCGGCACAAGGGTGGTGGCCAGACCGGCGTAGAAGATGCCGGTACGGGCCAGCAGTCGTGCGGCGGAGTCGATGGAGTAGGCGAAGAAGGCGGGCAGCAGCAGGGCGCTGCACGGGCTGACCAGAGCCAGCAGCCCGCCGAGCAGGGCGGCGAAGTAGCCGATGCCCGGGGTCACTTGTCGGCGCCCTTGGCATCCTTGGTGTTCCTGGCCCGGTCTGCCGCCGCGTCGATTGCCTGGGTGAAGACCTCCGTCGACTGGGCACCGGCGATCGGGCGGCCGTTGATCAGGAACGACGGGGTGGAGGTGGCGCCGATCCCGTATCCCTGCTCCTGGTCCTTGCTCACTGCGGCGGACGCTGCGGAACTGTCGGCGTCGCGGGCGAACCGGTCGAGGTCCGCCACCCCCGCCTGCTGGGCGAGGGCCTTCAGCCGGGCCTTGCCGAAGCCCTTCTCCTTGACCCCTTCGGCGTACGCGGCGGCGTGGAACTGCCAGAAGCGGCCCTGCTGTCCGGCGGCCCAGGCGGCGCGCGCGGCTGCCTCGGACTCGGCTCCGAAGATCGGGAAGTTGCGCCATTCGATGCGCAGGGTGCCGTTGCCGACGTACTTCTTCACCAGAGCGGATTCGGTGTCGCGGGCGAACTTGCCGCAGTAGCCGCACTTGAAGTCGGCGTACTCGATGAGGACGACGGGCGCGTCCGCCCGGCCCTGCGCCAGTTTGTCGCCGGGGTCGCGGCGGGCGAGCTTCGCCAGCTCGGGGTAGACGCCGGCATCCGGGTCGGCGGTGACCTCGGCGACGTACGGGGAATCGGAAGCCGAGTGGTCGGGGGCGGTGGCCCGGTAGGAGGCGTAGCCGAGCAGCGCGGCGGCGAGGACGACGCCGGTGCCGTAGAACTGCGGCTTCCTGGAGGACGGCTTCGGCGAGGGCGCTTTGGGCGTGGGCATGGCAAGCTCCGTGCTCGTGATGCGGGGTGGTGAGGGGACGACCGGGTGACGCAGGGCCGCCTAGACCCGCAGTACGAAGAGTTCCACCGGGGTGGGCCCGGCAGGCCCGGGGCCCCGCAACCCGACTTGTACGGGCGGCTCGACCGACCCCTGTCCGGCGGGCCCGGGCGCCTGCGACGCCCCGCCGCCCGACGCCGTCGCAGCCCCGCAGAAGAGCCCCGGTGCGACTGCGAGCACCGCCGCCGGGCAGCACCACTGCGCACGGGACACGGGACCAGCTTTCGACTGCGGTACGAAGATCGGTTGCCCGAAATGGTACGTGCTGTGACCCCGGGCTTCCCCACGGTCACCACGGCCGTGACGCAGACCGCGCAAAATATGTTCGCCGTTCCTCGGGCCCGGGTGCGATCCTGGGACCCGTATGTCTACTTCCTTTGCCGATCTCCAGTCCCAACTCGGACAGCTCTCGCTCCGCGACGCGCACCGGCTCGGCCGCCGCCTCGAAGGGGCGCGCCGGATCCGTAAGCCCGAGGCCCAGCAGACCGTGCTGGACGAGATCGCCGCCCAGGCCGGGAAGGCAGCCGAGCGGCTCGCAGGGCGCGCCGCGCGGGTGCCCGCTCTCTCGTACCCGGAAGAGCTTCCGGTCAGTCAGAAGAAGGACGAGATCCTGGAGGCGATACGCGGCCACCAGGTCGTGATCGTCGCCGGTGAGACCGGGTCCGGCAAGACCACGCAGATCCCCAAGATCTGCATGGAGCTGGGACGCGGCGTCCGGGGCATGATCGGGCACACCCAGCCGCGCCGGATCGCGGCCCGTACGGTCGCCGAGCGCGTCGCCGACGAGCTGAAGACCCCGCTCGGCGAGGCGGTCGGCTGGAAGGTCCGCTTCACCGACCAGGTGAACCCGGACGCCACGTATCTGAAGCTGATGACGGACGGCATCCTGCTGGCCGAGATCCAGACGGACCGCGAGCTGCTCGCGTACGACACGATCATCATCGACGAGGCCCACGAGCGGTCGCTGAACATCGACTTCCTGCTCGGCTACCTGGCCCGGCTGCTGCCCAAGCGCCCCGATCTGAAGGTCGTCATCACCTCGGCGACCATCGACCCCGAGCGCTTCGCCCGGCACTTCGGTGATGCACCGATCGTCGAGGTCAGCGGGCGTACGTATCCGGTCGAGGTGCGCTACCGGCCGCTCCTGGAGGAAGAGGGCGAGGACTCCGACCGCGACCAGATCACCGCGATCTGCGACGCCGTCGACGAGCTCCAGGCGGAGGGCCCCGGCGATGTCCTGGTCTTCCTCTCCGGCGAGCGCGAGATCCGCGACACCGCGGACGCCCTGAACAAGAAGAACCTCCGCCACACCGAGGTGCTCCCTCTCTACGCGCGCCTGTCGCACGCCGAGCAGCACCGGGTGTTCCAGCGCCACACCGGCCGCAGGATCGTTCTGGCGACGAACGTCGCCGAGACCTCCCTGACCGTCCCCGGCATCAAGTACGTGATCGACCCGGGCAACGCCCGGATCTCCCGCTACAGCCACCGCACCAAGGTCCAGCGGCTGCCGATCGAGCGGATCTCGCAGGCCAGCGCCAACCAGCGCAAGGGCCGCTGCGGCCGTACGTCGGACGGCATCTGTATCCGGCTGTACTCCGAGGACGACTTCCTGACCCGCCCGGAGTTCACGGACGCGGAGATCCTCCGTACGAACCTGGCGTCCGTCATCCTCCAGATGACGGCGGCCGGCCTCGGCGACATCGAGAAGTTCCCCTTCATCGACCCGCCGGACCACCGCAACATCCGCGACGGTGTGCAGCTTCTCCAGGAGCTCGGCGCACTGGACCCGGACGAGAAGGATCCGAAGAAACGGCTGACGCAGCTGGGACGGAAGCTCGCACAGCTGCCCGTCGACCCGCGCCTCGCCCGCATGGTCATCGAGGCCGACCGCAACGGCTGCACGCGCGAGGTCATGGTGATCGCCGCCGCGCTCTCCATCCAGGACCCGCGGGAGCGGCCCTCGGACAAGCAGACGCAGGCGGATCAGCACCACGCCCGCTTCAAGGACGAGACGTCGGACTTCCTGGCGTTCCTGAATCTGTGGCGGTACATCCGCGAGCAGCAGAAGGAGCGCGGCTCGTCCAGCTTCCGCCGGATGTGCAAGCAGGAGTATCTGAACTTCCTGCGCATCCGCGAATGGCAGGACATCTATGCGCAGCTGCGCACGGTCGCCAAGCAGATGGGCATGCATCTCGAGGAGCCCTCGGCGGACCTGGCCGCACCCGAGCAGGCGGTGCACACCTCGCTGCTGGCCGGGCTGCTGTCGCACATCGGGCTGAAGGACACCGAGAAGAACGAGTACCTGGGTGCGCGCAGCGCCAAGTTCGCGATCTTCCCCGGTTCGGCGCTCTTCAAGAAGCAGCCGCGGTTCGTGATGTCGGCCGAGCTGGTCGAGACGTCCCGGCTGTGGGCGCGGGTCAATGCCAAGGTCGAGCCGGAGTGGATCGAACCGCTGGCCCAGCACCTGCTGAAGCGCACGTACAGCGAGCCGCACTGGGAGAAGGACCAGGCGGCCGTGATGGCGTACGAGCGGGTCACGCTGTACGGCGTACCGATCGTGGCCCAGCGCAAGATCAATTTCGGCCGGATCGACGCGGAGACGTCCCGCGATCTCTTCATCCGGAACGCGCTGGTCGAGGGCGACTGGCGGACGCACCATCAGTTCTTCCACGACAACCGCAAACTCCTCGGCGAGGTCGAGGAGTTGGAGCACCGGGCGCGCCGCCGCGACATCCTCGTGGACGACGAGACGCTCTTCGACTTCTACGACCAGCGGATTCCCGAGCACGTCGTCTCCGGCGCGCACTTCGACTCCTGGTGGAAGCACAAGCGCCGCGACGAGCCGGACGCGCTCGACTTCGAGCGCTCGATGCTCATCAACGAGAAGGCCGGGGCCGTCACCAAGGACGACTATCCGGACTCCTGGCGGCAGGGGAAGCTCAAGTTCAAGGTGACCTACCAGTTCGAGCCCGGCGCGGACGCGGACGGTGTGACCGTCCATGTCCCGCTCCAGGTGCTCAACCAGGTCACCTCGGAGGGCTTCGACTGGCAGATCCCGGGTCTGCGCGAAGAGGTCGTCACCGAGCTGATCCGCTCGCTGCCCAAGCCGATCCGCCGGCATTACGTCCCCGCGCCGAACTACGCGGGCAAGTTCCTGGACCGGGCGGTGCCCCTGCAGGAGCCGCTGCCGGTCACGCTCGCGCGTGAGCTCCAGCGGATGGTCGGCGTCCCGGTCTCCGCCGAGGACTTCGACCTGTCCCGGATCCCGGACCACCTGATGATCACTTTCCGGATCGTCGACGAGCGGCGCCGCAAGGTGGCCGAGGACAAGGACCTGGAGGCGCTGAAGCTCCAGCTGCGCCCCAAGGCCCGTCAGGCCCTCTCCAAGGCCGCTGCGGCCACCGCGGGCCCGTCGGGCGAGTCCATCGAGCGGTCGGGCCTCACGGACTGGACGATCGGCACCCTGAACCGGGTCTTCGAGACCCGTCGGGCCGGCCAGCCGGTCAAGGCGTACCCGGCGCTGGTCGACCAGGGCGAGACCGTGGCCGTACGACTCTTCGACACCGAGGCCGAGCAGCTGCAGTCCATGTGGCACGGCACCCGGAAGCTGATCCTGCTGAACATCCCGGTGAACCCCGCCAAGTTCGCCTCGGACAAGCTGACGAACCAGCAGAAGCTGGCCCTGTCCCGCAACCCGCACGGTTCCATCCAGGCGCTGTTCGAGGACTGCGCGACGGCGGCCGCGGACCGGTTGATCGGCGCCCACGGCGGTCCGGCCTGGGACGAGGAGTCGTTCCGGAAGCTGTACGACAAGGTCCGCGCCGATCTCGTCGCACTGACCGAGCACACCGTCGCCCAGGTGCAGCAGGTGCTCGCCGCCTGGCAGGCCTGCGAGCGGCGCCTGAAGGCCACCAACAGCCTCGTCCTGGTCAACAACGTCACCGATGTGCGGGACCAGCTCGCGGCCCTCGTACCGCCGGGCTTCGTCACGAAGACCGGGCTGCGCAGGCTGCCCGACCTGATGCGCTATCTGGTCGCCGCGGACCGCCGGCTGCAGCAGATGCCGACGGCCGTCCAGCGCGACACCACGCGCATGGAGAAGGTCCACGAGATGCAGGACGAGTACGCCTGGCTGCTCGAACAGATGCCGCAGGGCAGGCCCGTTCCGCAGGAGGTCCTGGACATCCGCTGGATGATCGAGGAGCTGCGGGTCAGCTATTTCGCGCACGCCCTGGGCACCGCGTACCCCGTCTCCGACAAGCGGATCGTGAAGGCGATCGACGCCGCGGCGCCGTGACCCGGGCAACCTTGGGGGCGCAACCGAGCCACCACCAGGAGTGAGGTCGACCAGAGCCTCCAACCTCCTGTACAGTCTGTTTTCGCAGGCAGCCGCAAGGCAGCAGCGAAAACCTGGTCCTGTGGAGCAGTTTGGAGTGCTCGCCACCCTGTCAAGGTGGAGGCCGCGGGTTCAAATCCCGTCAGGACCGCAGTAACGAAAGCCCGGATCCTCAAGGATCCGGGCTTTCGCGTGTCTTGACTCCGGCAACTGCCAACGAGTACTCAGACAACAGGGACTGTCCCTGTTCCACAGCGCGGGGCAGCGCGTTCCACCGGGGGGTGGCGCGGATGGCGGCATCCACAGCGAGGCACGAGACCCGCGCACTGCTGCGCGCCCATCTGGCGGCCGCTTCCGGCTACCGGCATCTCACCCGGCACTGCCCGATCTGCCATCGGCTCCTGCGGCTCGCCATGGAGCCCGCCGCCGACTCCATGGAACCCATTACGGGCTTCCTGGAGTACGTGACGGCCTCCGGGTCCACGCACCCCCCGGAACCACCCACCCTGCCCGGCGAGGCGTCAGCGGCCGCTGTGGACACCGCCGCAGTCGCCGCGCCCGCCCATGCCTCCGGCGCGTCGGCCGGCGAGGTGAAGGCCGAGGAGGAAACTCCCGTCGCCCCATGACCAAGGGTGCGGAATTCCCTTTCTCAGCAGTGGCAGGCTCGATCCTGGCAAGACATGGACTGTGTGACGGGAGTCACTGCATGAGTTTTGAGAAAGGGTGACTTTACACCCTTCCTACAACTGGCGAATTTAATATGTGCAATTGCACCACTCGGGCTGGGTCACTGGGGGGCCGCCGAAAGAGCACTCAGGGGACCGTCCGGCAGGGCCGGCAGGCACGCGTGACGGCCGGCACCGAGCCGGCACCGAAGCCGACACACAGCCGATCCCGGGTCACCTCACAGGACCGACCACCCGCCGTGCGGGCACAAAAAAGATCGCGCTGGACCCGGCGGAGTCCAGCGCGATCGAACGACGCACCCGTATGACATAGGTATGGCGCCCGTTGGGGCGGACGCCCGTCGTGTGGAGCTATGGGTGGGCAAACGCGGGTTGGGGGACCCGGGCAGCCCGGTTGTGGCGCGGCGACAGGGGTGTGTCAGGCCTCGCTGCGCTGCTGCGGAATACCCGCAAGCAGTGCGCGGACCTCTGCCTCGCGGTACCGGCGATGTCCACCGAGCGTGCGGATGGACGTGAGCTTGCCTGCCTTGGCCCAACGGGTGACCGTCTTCGGGTCCACGCGGAACATCGTGGCAACCTCAGCCGGGGTCAGCAGCGGCTCGGCATCAGGGGTGCGAGCGGTCATGAGCGGCCTCCTCGGGAGAACCGAACCATCTCGGTTCTTTCCTCTAAATTCTGCACCTTGACCCACGTTGCCCGAAATGGCGGACGCGGGCCGAGTCGGTTATAGGACGAACGGCTTGTCCTCGGCACTACAACTACACCATCCGTCCAGCCACGTCGGCCAAACCGATGGAATTGCCCTCCCAGGTGTTCATCAGCGACGGAAGCCGATGGACCATGCCATAGCGGACAGTCACACCACCGTGACGATCAGTCACAGAGCGATCAGGAGTCACCAGACCCCCCATAGCGTGCAATGCTGAGCATTCCGCCCATACTTGGACGGAAGAAGTCCTCCCCGGACTCCTTGTCCTATTTTGGCACGAGGAGTAGGGAAGGGCGCAAGGGCCCAGTTAGTGCTATCCGTCACCCTTGAGGCAAAGGCCCGGTTCGGGACGTAGGTCCTGGAGCCACTGGAGTTAGCTCCCGCCCCTTCGCCCTCACTGATCTCACGAGTCACACGGGACAGCGGTTCAGCGCCTTCTCCGACCGGCCGGGATCAGTTCGCGAACTGACGGTCCCTCACGGCACGCCACCGCTCGGCCAGCCGCCCGTACGCCTCGCCCGCGCCCTCGGTGTCACCGGCCCGCAGCGCCGCGATGCCCTCGGCGACATCCAGGGCCGACCGGTCCTCGGCGAGCTGCTTCGCCGACAGCGCGTGCACCAGGCCGCCGTAGTCCAGCTCGACCAGCGCACGCGGATGGAACTCCTCCAGCCAGCGCCCGACGTCCACCAGCCCCTCGGTCAGCGGACCCTCGTCGACGCTCTCACGCAGCGTCTTCAACCCCCGGGCCAGCCGGCGCCGCGCCTGCACCATCGGAGTCCGGTAACGCAGCACCGGCGCTCCCCCGTCCGCGGCCGCCCCGGTGTGCTCGCGCTCCTCGTCGGCGAAGAGGACGAACCAGCGCACCGGGACCTGCCACACCGCGGTTCGAATCCACGGCCGGGCGTCCGGATTGCGCTCCGCCCACCGCTCGTGGTCCGCGACCGCCTGCCCGCGCACCACCGGCGGCAGCACCGCGTCGAGCACCGGAGCCGGGAACATCTCCGCCAGCTCCCCCAGTGCCAGCCAGCCGCGCAGCCGGGTCCGCCACGGGCAGACGCAGACCACGCCGTTCACCTCGGCGACGAACGCGTCCCCGCTCTCGTGCACCGGCACCCCGACCGGCGGGGTGGCCACCAAGTCCGCCAGCGAACGGCGCAGTTCGTCCTGGGCCGTGGGGATACGGGCGCGCCCCGCATACCGGGCCCAGTGGGTGCGTTCCGGCTCCGGGAAGGCGGCCAGCGGTTCGTACACCCGGAGGTAGGACGCGTAAGGGACGAGCACCGAAGACACCACCGACATGCAGCAAATCGTGTCACGCCCGTACTCCGCCGGGGGGTGATCCTCGGCACTGAAACAGATCTCCGTCCGCGCAGGACTTACGCTCTTGCCCAGTCGGACCGGCCGTGGGGCCGGTCCGGGGCCCTCCCCACCTTCAGGAGGGTCTCCCGCCGCTTCGTACTTGGGAGTCACCACAGTGACCGATGTGACCGACGGCGTCCTGCACACCCTGTTCCACTCGGATCAGGGGGGACACGAGCAAGTCGTGCTCTGCCAGGACCGTGCCAGCGGCCTCAAGGCCGTCATCGCCATCCACTCCACCGCTCTGGGCCCGGCCCTCGGCGGCACCCGCTTCTATCCGTACGCCTCCGAGGAGGAGGCCGTCGCGGATGCGCTGAACCTGGCGCGCGGCATGTCGTACAAGAACGCCATGGCCGGTCTCGACCACGGCGGCGGCAAGGCCGTCATCATCGGCGACCCCGAGAAGATCAAGACCGAGGAACTGCTGCTGGCCTACGGCCGGTTCGTGGCCTCCCTCGGCGGGCGCTACGTGACCGCCTGCGACGTCGGCACCTACGTCGCCGACATGGACGTCGTCGCCCGCGAGTGCCCCTGGACCACCGGCCGCTCCCCGGAGAACGGTGGCGCCGGCGACTCCTCCGTCCTCACCGCGTTCGGTGTCTTCCAGGGGATGCGGGCCTCGGCCCAGCACCTCTGGGGCGACCCGACGCTGCGTGGCCGGAAAGTGGGGGTCGCGGGCGTCGGCAAGGTCGGCCACCACCTCGTCGAGCATCTGCTGAAGGACGGCGCCGAGGTCGTCATCACGGACGTACGCGACGAGTCGGTACGCCGGATCACCGAGCGCCACCCCGAGATCGCGGTCGCCGCGGACACCGCCGCGCTGATCCGCACCGAGGGCCTCGACATCTACGCCCCTTGCGCGCTCGGCGGCGCGCTGAACGACGACACCGTTCCGGTGCTCACGGCCAAGGTGGTGTGCGGTGCGGCCAACAACCAGCTGGCGCACCCGGGTGTCGAGAAGGACCTCGCGGACCGTTCGATCCTCTATGCCCCCGACTACGTGGTGAACGCGGGCGGTGTCATCCAGGTCGCCGACGAGCTGCACGGCTTCGACTTCGACCGGTGCAAGGCGAAGGCATCGAAGATCTTCGACACCACGCTCGCCATATTCGCACGTGCGAAGGACGACGGCATTCCGCCGGCCGCGGCTGCCGACCGGATCGCCGAGCAGCGGATGTCCGAGGCGCGCCGCCGCTGACATCCGTCACCGAGGGTCGCAGGCGCCTCACCAGGCGTCTTTCCTACTCCTCGGCCCTTCACGGCCCACCGATCCGCCGACCGGCGAGACAAGACTCACGCCGGTCGGCGGGTCGCATGCCAAGAAGAGGTTAAAATCGCAGTTGACCAGCGAGGACAGGGCTTCTTGCTGGTCCTGTTCCGGGGCGTGTGATGCGGGCGGCGTACCGTATGGCCACGGAAGCAGGTACCGTTAAAGCCCTACGGGCACGGTCTCTCTGCCGAGAGTCCGTCCTGAAACATGAACGCGTGTCAAGACTCTGGGGCCGTCGAGCCCCGTCACCGAGGGGGTCGAGCCATGGGGCGCGGCCGGGCAAAGGCCAAGCAGACAAAGGTCGCCCGCCAGCTGAAGTACAGCAGCGGCGGGACTGACCTGTCGCGTCTGGCCAATGAGCTGGGCGCATCGCCTTCGAGTCAACCACCGAACGCAGAGCCGTTCGAGGACGACGACGAGGAAGATGACCCGTACGCACAGTACGCGGATCTGTACAACGACGACGAGGACGAGGACGAGGACGATCAGTCCGGTCCGTCGTCACAGCGCCGCGGCGCTTGACCTCGCGCTGACACAACAACCCGGTTCGGGCCTGCCCGGACCGGGTTTTGTGCTGTCCTGATCAGGCTGAGCCGAGCCGGGATGCGCTCATTCCCGGCCCGCCCGGCGATGGAGGGCAGAACGAACGCACCGGACGGCTCCGCTGCGTCCTGCCCCCACCCCGGCTACCGCGCGTACGAACCCGTGAGCTCGGCACCCGTCGCATGCGTGCCGCGATCCGTGATCTCACCGGCGACCCAGGAGTCGACTCCGCGGTCGGCCAGCGTCGTCAGCGCGACGTCCACCGAGTCCGCGGGGACGATCGCGATCATGCCGACACCCATGTTGAGCGTCTTCTCCAGCTCCAGCTGCTCGACCTGACCGGCCTTGCCGACCAGGTCGAAGACCGCGCCGGGGGTCCAGGTGGAGCGGTCGACCGTGGCGTGCAGCCCGTCCGGGATGACCCGGGCGAGGTTGTTGGCGAGGCCGCCGCCGGTGACGTGGCTGAAGCCGTGCACCTCGGTCGTACGGGTCAGCGCCAGGCAGTCCAGCGAGTAGATCTTGGTAGGCTCCAGGAGCTCCTCGCCGAGCGTGCGGCCGAACTCCTCGACGTCGCGGTCCAGCGCCCAGCCGGCCCGGTCGAAGACGACGTGGCGGACGAGCGAGTACCCGTTGGAGTGAAGTCCGGACGACGCCATCGCGATGACCGCGTCACCCTTACGGATACGGTCCGGGCCGAGCAGCCGGTCGGCCTCGACCACGCCCGTACCGGCGCCGGCGACATCGAAGTCGTCAGGGCCGAGCAGGCCCGGGTGTTCGGCGGTCTCGCCGCCGACCAGGGCGCAGCCGGCCAGGACACAGCCTTCGGCGATGCCCTTCACGATGGACGCGACACGCTCGGGGTGCACCTTGCCGACGCAGATGTAGTCGGTCATGAAGAGCGGCTCGGCACCGCAGACGACCAGGTCGTCGACGACCATGCCGACGAGGTCGTGGCCGATGGTGTCGTACACACCCATCTGGCGGGCGAGGTCGACCTTAGTGCCGACGCCGTCGGTGGCGGAGGCGAGGAGCGGACGCTCGTAACGCTTGAGCGCCGAGGCGTCGAAGAGGCCGGCGAATCCGCCCAGGCCGCCAAGGCCCGCGACTTCAGCGCGCTGCGTCTTCTTCACCCACTCCTTCATCAGCTCGACGGCACGGTCGCCGGCCTCGATGTCGACGCCCGCTGCCGCGTAGGAAGCACCTGTTGTCTCAGACATTGCCTGGGATCTTTCGTGTGGAAATACGGGGCTGATGGCAGGGCTGGTGTGCCTGGCCGGTCACGGACGACGCAGCGCGTCGGCCGCGGCGGTGGCCGCGGGGCCTGCCGCCAGCTCGGTCTCCAGCAGCTGCTTGCCGAGCAGCTCCGGGTCCGGGAGCTCCATCGGGTACTCGCCGTCGAAGCAGGCGCGGCACAGGTTCGGCTTGGCGATCGTCGTCGCCTCGACCATCGCGTCGAGCGAGATGTACGCGAGCGAGTCTGCACCCATCGACGTGCAGATCTCGTCGACCGACATGCCGTTGGCGATCAGTTCCGCGCGGGTCGCGAAGTCGATACCGAAGAAGCAGGGCCACTTCACCGGCGGGGACGAGATCCGGATGTGGATCTCGGCGGCGCCGGCCTCGCGGAGCATCCGGACCAGTGCGCGCTGGGTGTTGCCGCGGACGATCGAGTCGTCGACGACCACCAGGCGCTTGCCCTTGATGACTTCCTTGAGCGGGTTCAGCTTGAGGCGGATGCCCAGCTGGCGAATGGTCTGGGACGGCTGGATGAAGGTCCGGCCGACGTACGCGTTCTTGACCAGGCCGGCACCGAACGGGATGCCGCTGGCCTCCGCGTAACCGATGGCGGCGGGGGTGCCGGACTCCGGGGTCGCTATGACCAGATCGGCCTCGACCGGGGCCTCGGCGGCCAGCCTGCGGCCCATCTCCACGCGGGAGAGGTACACATTCCGCCCGGCGATGTCGGTGTCGGGGCGGGCCAGGTAGACGTACTCGAAGACGCAGCCCTTGGGCTTCGCTTCCGCGAACCGCGAAGTGCGCAGACCGTTCTCGTCGATGGCGACGAGCTCGCCCGGCTCGATCTCGCGGACGAAGCTGGCGCCGCAGATGTCGAGGGCGGCGGATTCGGATGCCACCACCCAGCCGCGCTCCAGCCGGCCGAGGACCAGCGGGCGGATGCCCTGCGGGTCGCGGGCGGCGTAGAGGGTGTGCTCGTCCATGAAGACGAGCGAGAAGGCGCCCTTCACATCGGGAAGCACCTTGGCGGCGGCCTCCTCGATGGTGAGCGGCTTGCCGTCGTCGTCGGTCTGGCCGGCGAGCAGAGCGGTCACCAGGTCGGTGTCGTTCGTCGCGGCGACCTGGGTGGCGCGGCCGTCCTTGCGGGGAAGGTCGGCGACCATCTCGGCGAGCTGGGCCGTATTGACCAGGTTGCCGTTGTGACCCAGGGCGATCGAGCCGTGCGCGGTCGCACGGAACGTCGGCTGCGCGTTCTCCCACACCGAGGCACCGGTGGTGGAGTAGCGGGCATGACCGACCGCGATATGGCCCTGGAGAGATCCCAGAGACGTTTCGTCGAAGACCTGCGAGACCAGTCCCATGTCCTTGAAGACCAGGATCTGGGACCCGTTGCTCACTGCAATGCCCGCGGACTCCTGTCCACGGTGCTGCAGGGCATACAGTCCGAAATAGGTGAGCTTGGCGACCTCTTCACCCGGAGCCCAGACACCGAAGACGCCACAAGCGTCCTGGGGGCCTTTCTCTCCGGGGAGCAGGTCGTGGTTGAGTCGTCCATCACCACGGGGCACGCCACCGAGTGTAGGCGAGATCGACCACTGGTCCGAATTGGGGACACCTGCCGGAGCACCTAGGAAGGGCGCCAGAACGCCGTTCCCGGGGTCGATCGCGAGGTCACGGAAAGTGACGATTCTCGGCTGCGGGCGGGCGGAGGAGGGGCAGCGAGGCGGCCGAGGCCCGGCCTGGCGGCGGGTTACCGACCAGTTCCGGCCATGAGGCCGTCACGGGACCGCAGGGCCGGGCGCGCGCTCGGCGCGTCCGTCGACGGACCGGGGAAGGCGCTGGCCGAACGCTCGTTTCGTGGTGAGCCTCACACCGGACGAGGGGCCGACGGGCGGTATGCGGCTTTCCCCGCCACCACGCCTCGGTTCGGGGATCGCACCGCCCCGAGCTTCGGATCTCACGGCGCGTCGGCGTCCGGAGTGCGAGACCGGCGTTGACAGGCGCATGCCCCCTTGGCAGGCTCCTGGCCCATGCAGCCTCTCGGTGACCGTTCGGTCACGCTCGTGGAGCGCCGCCACGTCGATCTGGGACGTGTCGCGAGCGCCATCTGTCGCTGCGCCTGATTTCCGCGTCGATGCCGCCGACGGTGTCCGGCCCGCCCTCGCGTCGGCGCCCTCCGCTTCCGCTTTCCCTCACTCGTACCCGCATGCGCGTCCGCGTGTGACGCCTGACGGGTCCGCCTAGGTCTTCCCTCCACCGCCCCGCCGTGCGCGGCCGAGCCCTGCCCTGGAGCAGTCATGCCTTCTCGCGATCCCAGCAGTTCGAACGAAAGTACGGATTCGATACCGCTGACCCGGCGTGCCTTCGGGACCGCCGTCGGCGCGACCGCCGCGACCGCCGCAGTCGGAATCCCGGCCGTCGCCACGCCCGCCTCCGCCGCCACACCGTTCTCAGCGGCTGCGGTGGCTCCCGCCGAGGCCGCTGGTGAGCGCCCCTTCCGGGCAGCCCGCGGCAAGCACTCCCGGCGGCCCAACATCCTCTTCATCCTCGGCGACGACCTCGGCTGGGCCGACCTCTCCTCGTACGGCGCCCCGCACATCCACACCCCGAACCTGGACCGTCTCGGCCGCCAGGGCGTGCGGTTCACGGACGCCTACGCCGGCTCCGCGACCTGCTCCCCCACCCGGTTCAGCCTCTACACCGGGCGCTATCCGGGCCGTACGAAGGGCGGTCTCGCCGAGCCCATCGCGGACCGGTCGGTGGGTCTCGAACCCACCCATCCCACGCTCGCCTCACTGCTGCGCGGAGTCGGGTACGCCACCGCGCTGATCGGTAAGTGGCACTGCGGCTATCTGCCGGACTACAGCCCCACCAGGTCCGGCTGGGACGAGTTCTTCGGGAACTTCGGCGGGGCGCTGGAGTACTACTCCAAGCTCGGCCTCGCCGGCGAGTACGACCTGTACGAGGGCGACGCCGAGTACAAGGACCTGCGCTACTACACGCGGATCCTGACCGAGCGCGCGAGCGAGTACGTACAGCGCGACCACGACAGGCCGTGGCTGCTCAATCTCAACTTCACCACCCCGCACTGGCCGTGGATCGCGGAGGGCGACACGGCCGAGAGCGCCGAGATCGTCCGCAGGATCAGGGCCGGGGGCCTGGCGGGGCTGTTCCACGCGGACGGCGGCTCGGTCGAGAAGTACAAGCAGATGGTGGAGGACCTGGACCGCTCGGTCGGCGAGGTGCTGAAGGCACTGGAGCGGTCCGGCCAGGAGGAGGACACCCTGGTCTTCTTCGCCAGCGACAACGGCGGCGAGCGGTTCTCGTACCAGTGGCCGCTCTCCGGCAACAAGTCCTCGCTGCAGGAGGGCGGGATCCGGGTCCCGGCAGTGCTGCGCTGGCCGGCCAGGATCGACCCGCACCAGGTGAGCGGACTTCCGGTGTTCTCGCCGGACTGGACCGCGACGCTGCTGGAGCTCGGCGGCGCGCGGCCGGATCCCGCGTACCCGCTGGACGGCATCAGCCTCGCCGGATACCTGTTCAGGGGCGAGGAGCCGAAGGAGCGGGATCTGTTCTGGCGGGTACGCGGGGAGCGGGCGCTGCGACGCGGCGACTGGAAGTACTACCGGGGCAAGGGCGGGGCCGACCAGCTGTTCCAGCTCGCCCATGACCAGCGGGAGCAGGCGGACCGGGCACAGGCCGAGCCGAAGCTGCTGGCCGAGCTGCGGGCGTCCTGGGAGAAGACGGACGCCGACCTGCTGCCGTACTCGACGGGGTCCTGACTCACTTCCCGGGTGCGGGTGCCGTGGCGCTGAAACCCTCTCCGTTCGCTGCGGTGAGGGTCAGCGTGCGGTGATCGATCCTGTACGTCGTCCTCCCGTCCAGGATCGCGAGCAGCGCGCGTTCCACCTTCATCTGCGGATCTGGGCACATCATCTTGGTGCCGTTGATCCGGCCGAACGTGATGGCGGAGCCGGAGACCTTCGCGGCGCCGCGCATCTGGTTGCAGCCGGGGATGCCCTGCACGGAGTCGTCCTTGCCGAAGCTCAGTCGCGCCGTCTTCTCCGCACCGGCGGGCAGCGACGAGACGGCCGAGCCCGAGACCAGAGCGGTGACGGTCCAGGTGGTGCCGATGAGCGGGGCAGAAGGCTCCGAGGTGAAGGCGATGGAGTCGCCCTTCGTCGTGGTCAGGGTCAGGTGCTTCTCCGTCGCGGCGGCGGTCAGTCTGCCGCTGAACGCGCCGGACAGGGCCCGCTCGAACTGCTGAAGATCCTTCTCGCAACCCATCTCGGTGGTCGTGGCCGGCTTCACGGTGACCGTGTCGCCGTCCACGCGGACCGCGGCAGTGAAGTGGTTGCAGCCGAAGTTCCCGGTGGCCCTGCCGTCGGGCGTGATCGTGACGTGGGCTCCGTCCGGGGCCGCGGTCCTCTCCCCTTCGACCGTCACCGAGTCGACGTTCCAGTGGACGCCGGTGACGGGCGGGCCGGTCCGTACGGTGCCGCTGCCGTCGCCGGACCCGGAGCCGGAGCCCGACTCCGTACCGCACGCGGCGAGGGTGAGGAGAGCCAGGACGCTGACGGTCATTCGTTGTCCGTACATGGCCATGTGACGGTACGAGGGTCCGATCCGGTTCCCCCGTCGCCTCCCGTCAGCCGAGCAGTGGCAGCAGGCCGCTCAAGTCGGCCCGCTCGCCGCTCGCGCTGACCTTCGCCTCGTCGAGCGCCCGGGACCACTGGGTACGCCCGGTGGCGAGCCGGATCCAGGTCAGCGGATCGGTCTCGACGACGTTGGGCGGCGTACCGCGGGTGTGCTTCGGACCCTGGACGCACTGGACGACGGCGAACGGCGGGACGCGCACCTCGACCGAACCGCCGGGCGCCTTCTCCGCGAGGGCGTCCGTGAGCAACCGGGTACAGGCGGCAAGGGCCTGCCGGTCGTACGGGATGTCCAGCCCGGTCGCCGTGTTCAGGTCGTCCGTGTGCACGACGAGTTCCACCGTGCGGGTGACGAGGAAGTCGCCCAGCCGCATCACGCCCACCCGGGTGGGCAGCAGCCGGTCCTCGCCCGCGCCCGGCACCATCGCCTCGAACCTGTCGGCGACCTCCGCGTACAACGCGTCGAGATCGGGGCGGTCCGCGGCGAGCACCTTGGTGTCATCGGCGATCCGGCCCGCCCGCCCGGCGGTCGAGAACGGCCACTCCATCAGTGTGAGGTCGGGCTTCTCGCCGGGCGGCTCCGGCAGCTCCAGGTTCCGGCAGACGTTCGAGACAGCCATCGCGAGATGGGCGGCGAGCTCGCGCACCGTCCACTCCCCGAGCCGGGTCGGCCGAGCCAGCTGATCCGGCGTCAGAGTACTGACCGCCGCCCGGACATGGGCGAACTGTGCCTGAACGGCGGTGCGGGTCCTGACGAGGTCGTAGCGGCGGGCGCGCTTCTGGGACGGCGGCATGGCAGCGAGCCTACGGGCAGTCGGCGGGCGCCGTGCCCCGGTCGGCCTCGGTCGCGAAGGAGGCCAGGCGGGACTCCGAGCCGCACCGGCGCTGCCGCTCACCACCGCCGAGGACCGATCCGGCACCGATACGCACGCGATGACGAAGCCCCCGCCCGGTGGACCGGACGGGGGCTTCGCTCAAAGCGCTGACACGGAACCGACTCAGGCGAGCAGGCCCGGAATCGTCGCCTCGTGCGCCGTGCGGAGCTCGCTCAGCGGAATGCTGAACTCGCCCTGGACCTCGATCTCCTCGCCGTCCACGACACCGATCCGGGTGACGGGCAGACCCCGCGCCCCGCACATGTCGTTGAAGCGGAGCTCCTCGCTGCGCGGAATCGAGACGACCGCGCGGCCCGCCGACTCCGAGAAGAGGAACGTGAACGCGTCCAGACCGTCCGGCACGACCAGCCGGGCACCCTTCCCGCCACGGAGGCAGGACTCGGTGACCGCCTGGATCAGGCCGCCGTCGGAGAGGTCGTGCGCCGCGTCGACCATGCCGTCGCGGGACGCCGAGATCAGGATCTCGCCGAGCAGCTTCTCGCGGCCCAGGTCGACCTTGGGCGGCAGACCGCCGAGGTGGTTGTGGACGACCTCGGACCAGGCCGAGCCGCCGAACTCCTCACGCGTGTCGCCGAGCAGGTAGAGGAGCTGGCCCTCTTCCTTGAAGGCGACCGGCGTACGCCGTGTCACGTCGTCGATCACACCGAGCACGGCCACGACCGGCGTCGGGTGGATCGCCGTCTCACCGGTCTGGTTGTACAGCGACACATTGCCGCCGGTGACCGGGGTGCCGAGCTCCAGGCAGCCGTCCGCGAGACCACGGGTGGCCTCGGCGAACTGCCACATGACGTCCGGGTCCTCGGGTGAACCGAAGTTCAGGCAGTCCGAGATGGCGAGCGGCTTGGCGCCGGAGGTGGCGACATTGCGGTACGCCTCCGCCAGCGCGAGCTGCGCGCCCGTGTACGGGTCGAGCTTCGCGTACCGGCCGTTGCCGTCGGTCGCCATGGCCACGCCCAGGTTCGACTTCTCGTCGATCCGGACCATGCCTGCGTCCTCGGGCATCGCGAGCACCGTGTTGCCCTGCACGAACCGGTCGTACTGGTCCGTGATCCACGCCTTGGAGGCCTGGTTCGGCGAGGCGACCAGCTTGAGGACCTGCTCGCGCAGCTCGGCGGCGTTCGCCGGGCGGGCCAGCTTGTTCGCGTCGTCGGCCTGCAGCGCATCCTGCCAGGACGGGCGGGCGAACGGGCGGTGGTACGTCGGGCCCTCGTGGGCGACGGACCGCGGCGGCACGTCGACGATCTGCTCGCCGTGCCAGAAGATCTCCAGCTGCGAGCCCTCGGTCACCTCACCGATGACGGTGGCGATGACGTCCCACTTCTCGCAGATCTCCATGAAGCGGCCGACGTTGCCCGGCTCGACGATCGCGCACATGCGCTCCTGCGACTCGCTCATGAGGATTTCCTCGGGCGAGAGGGAGGAGTCGCGCAGCGGAACGGTGTCCAGCTCGACGCGCATACCGCCGGAACCTGCGGAGGCCAGCTCCGAGGTGGCGCAGGAGAGGCCCGCACCGCCGAGGTCCTGGATACCGGCGACGAGCTTCTCGCCGAAGATCTCCAGGGTGCACTCGATCAGGAGCTTCTCCTGGAACGGGTCGCCGACCTGGACGGCCGGACGCTTCGCCGGGCCGGTCGACTCGAAGGTCTCCGAGGCCAGGACCGAGACGCCGCCGATGCCGTCGCCGCCGGTGCGGGCGCCGTACAGGATCACCTTGTTGCCGGGGCCGGAGGCCTTGGCGAGGTGGATGTCCTCGTGCTTCATCACGCCGATGCAGCCGGCGTTGACGAGCGGGTTGCCCTGGTAGCAGGCGTCGAAGACGACCTCGCCGCCGATGTTCGGCAGACCGAGGCAGTTGCCGTACCCGCCGATGCCCGCGACGACGCCGGGCAGGACCCGCTTGGTGTCGGGGTGGTCGGCCGCGCCGAACCGCAGCGGGTCGACGACCGCGACGGGGCGGGCACCCATGGCGAGGATGTCGCGGACGATGCCGCCGACGCCGGTGGCCGCGCCCTGGTAGGGCTCGATGTACGAGGGGTGGTTGTGCGACTCGACCTTGAAGGTGACCGCGTAACCCTGACCGACGTCGACCACACCGGCGTTCTCGCCGATGCCGACGAGCATCGCGTCGTTGGCGGGGACCTTCTCGCCGAACTGCTTGAGGTGGACCTTGCTGCTCTTGTACGAGCAGTGCTCGGACCACATCACGGAATACATGGCGAGCTCGGCGCCGGTGGGACGACGGCCCAGGATCTCGCGGATCCGGGCGTACTCGTCCTCCTTGAGGCCGAGCTCCTTCCAGGGCTGCGCGACGTCCGGGGTCTCGGCCGCGTGCTTGACCGTATCCAGGCTCATGCGTTGACCAGCTTCTTGATGATCGAGGTGAAGAAACCGAGGCCGTCGGTGCGACCGGTTCCGATCAGCGGCTCGACGGCGTGCTCCGGGTGCGGCATCAGACCGACGACGTTGCCCGCGGCATTGGTGATGCCGGCGATGTCGCGCAGCGAACCGTTGGGGTTCACGTCCAGGTAGCGGAAGGCGACGCGGCCCTCCGCCTCCAGCTCGTCGAGGACGCGCTCGTCGGCGACGTAGCGCCCGTCCATGTTCTTGAGCGGTACGGAGATTTCCTGGCCCGCGGAGTAGTCCGAGGTCCAGGCCGTCTCCGCGTTCTCGACGCGCAGCTTCTGGTCACGGCAGATGAAGTGCAGGTGGTTGTTGCGCAGCATCGCGCCGGGCAGCAGATGTGCCTCGGTCAGAATCTGGAAGCCGTTGCAGATACCGAGGACCGGCATTCCGGCCTTCGCCTGCTCGATGACGGTCTCCATGACCGGCGAGAACCGGGAGATGGCTCCGGCCCTCAGATAGTCGCCGTAGGAGAAACCGCCCGCCAGGATGACCGCGTCGACCTGGTGCAGGTCCTTGTCGCGGTGCCACAGCGATACGGGTTCGGCGCCCGCGACGCGTACGGCCCTCAGGCTGTCCTGGTCGTCGAGCGTGCCGGGAAAGGTGACGACTCCGATACGAGCAGTCACTTCGACTCCTCGGCCTTCTCCACCTTCACGGTGAAGTCCTCGATGACGGTGTTGGCGAGGAACGTCTCGGCCATCTCATGAATGCGGGTCAGGGCGGCGTCGTCGACCGGCCCCTCGACCTCGAGCTCGAAACGCTTTCCCTGACGTACGTCCGCGATTCCCTCGAAGCCGAGACGGGGCAGTGCACGCTGCACCGCCTGTCCCTGCGGGTCGAGGATCTCGGGCTTGAGCATGACGTCGACTACGACGCGTGCCACTGGCACTCCCGGTGGTGGTGTGGTGCGGCTGTTTCTCCGGGGGGCTCCCCAGACCCCCGCAGGTGACCTCAGCCTACCTGGCCAGAAATTCTACGCGGGTAGATATCGCCAGGCCCTGATCACGCGGAGATATCGGCCGTGACAACGTGCGGGAAAAGTCCCGCAAAAAAAACCCTCACAGGATCGCGCATAGAAGGCGGACACGCGGAGGTAATTGGCTGGGCTTCACAATGCGGTGCCTACCGCTGTACAAATGATTAGCAGGGAAAGCAGTATTGCCTCTAAACAGTCGACACATGTCGGCCCCCATCCGCCCAGCAGCCGGAAGGCCGGCATCAGCGCATGCCAGAAGCGCCGATGCCGCAGGAAAGGACCAATATCCGTGGCTCAGCGCGTAGTGGTCACGCTCTCCGACGACATCGACGGGGGAGATGCGGCGGAAACGGTTGCCTTCGCCCTGGACGGGAAGTCGTACGAGATCGACCTGAATCCGTCCAATGCAAAGAAACTGCGCAAGGCCCTGGCCCCGTACATGGCAGCCGGCCGTAAGCAGACAAATGCCAGCAAGCACGGCAAGACCCCCGTGTCGTACCGGCACACCTCGCTCGCGCCCGACCCTGCAGCCGTGCGCGCCTGGGCCCGGTCCCACCGAATGGACGTACCGGCCCGCGGCCGGATCCCCAAGAAGGTCTACGAGGCCTTCCGCGAGGCGAGTTGAGGGGTACCGGAACGCACCCTGCGACGACACCCCGCAGGCACCGACTTGCGCGACACCCCATCAGGTCGGCTAGAGTCTGGAGCACGCCGAGGGGCAAGGCCGAAAAGGCCGAACCTCACGCAGCGTGCGGGTGTAGTTCAGTAGCAGAACATCCCCCTTCCAGGGGGAAGGCGCAGTGTGCAATTCCTGTCACCCGCTCTGCATCACTCTTATCGACCACTCCGGTGGATCAGGTAGGGTGGTGTTCGCACCGCCCAGTGAAAGCTGAGCGGCAGCAATGCGGACGTGGCTCAGTTGGTAGAGCATCACCTTGCCAAGGTGAGGGTCGCGAGTTCGAATCTCGTCGTCCGCTCTTGATCGTGTTGTTCGAAGGCCCTGGTCGATATCGACCAGGGCCTTCGGCGTATTCCGGTGCTCTGCTCCGTGACTGAACATGACGTCTGTGATGGGCAGTGGTGACAGCTCGCACTGCTTGCGGCCGCCATCAGGCGGAAGCCTGAAGGCATGACCGGCGATGAATGCGTGATCGAGGCGGACGGAATGCGGCGACGCCGCGCCGGCCGCCTCGAGGCCGTGACCGGGATCTCCTTCTCCGTGGCGCGCGGGTCGACGGCTGTTCAGGCTGACGGCGAAGGTCCCGCCGGCCCGCCGGGAAACCCGTCCGGCGGTCCTGGAGGGGCGGCGGTGACCGCGATACGCGTACTGCTCGCCGATGACGAGCATCTGATCCGCGGTGCGCTCGCCGCACTGATCGCGCTGGAGGACGACCTCGTCGTGGTGGCGGAGGCGGCCGCCGGTCCGCACGCTCTCGCCATGGCGCGGGCCCGCTGCCCCGACGTGGCGGTACTCGATCTGCAGATGCCGGGTGCGGACGGTGTGAGTGTGGCCACATCGCTGAGGGCTGAACTGCCCGGCTGCCGGACCATGATCGTGACCGGTCACGGCCGCCCCGGACATCTGAAGCGGGCGCTCGCGGCGGGTGTGCGGGCGTTCGTGCCGAAGACGGTCAGCGCCCGGCAGCCGGCCGGCATCATCCGTACCGTGCACGCCGGAAACCGTTACGTGGACCCGGAGTTGGCCGCCGACGCGATCTCCGCCGGGGACTCGCCGCTGACCTTGCGCAAGGCCGAGGTGCGGGAACTGGCGGCGGACGGGGCGCCGGTGGCGGAGATCGCGGAGCGGGCGTCCCTGTCGCAGGGGACCGTACGGAACTACCTCTCCGCGGCCGCCTCGAAGCTCGGCGCGGAAAACCGTCATGCGGCAGTGCGTCTCGAGCGGGGACGAGGATGGGTATAGTGGTTCTCGCGCTTCGGCGCATGCGAACGTAGCTCAGCTGGTAGAGCGCAACCTTGCCAAGGTTGAGGTCGCGAGTTCGAACCTCGTCGTTCGCTCCACGCAAGAAGGCCCCGGTCCTCGTGACCGGGGCCTTCTTCGTTTCCTACTGCCAGGTGTTGCCGGTGAGGAGCTCGTACGCCTCCAGGTACTTCGACCGGGTCGCGTCGACGATCTCCTGCGGCAGTGCCGGGGGCGGCTGTTCGCTCTTGCGGTCCCAGCCGGAGGCCGGCGAGGTCAGCCAGTCCCGTACGAACTGCTTGTCGTACGAGGGCTGGGCCTTGCCCGGCTCCCAGGCGGCGGCCGGCCAGAAGCGCGACGAGTCCGGCGTCAGCACCTCGTCCGCGATGATCAGCTCGTCACCGTCGAAGCCGAACTCGAACTTCGTGTCCGCGAGAATGATGCCGCGCTCACGGGCGATGTCCCGGGCCCGGGCGTAGACGTCGAGGGTGGTGCGGCGCAGCCGGGCCGCGGTCTCCGTGCCGACCTCGCGGGCCACTTCCTCGTACGACACGTTCTCGTCGTGGTCACCGACGGCGGCCTTGGTGGCGGGTGTGAAGATCGGCGCCGGGAGTTCGGAGCCGTCGACGAGGCCCTCGGGGAGGGCGAGGCCGCAGACCGTACGGGACGCGTTGTACTCGACGAGGCCCGAGCCGGTCAGATAGCCGCGGGCGACACACTCGACCGGGACCATCCGCAGCGACTTGCAGATCAGCGTCCGGCCGGCCCAGTCCGCGGGCGCCCCGGCGGGGAGCTCCGTGGACAGGACGTGGTTCGGGACGAGATCGGAGAGCTGGTCGAACCACCACAGCGACAGCCGGGTGAGGACGCGCCCCTTGTCGGGGATCTCGGTGGGCAGGACCCAGTCGTACGCGGACATACGGTCGCTGGCGACCATGACGAGGTCGCCCGCCTCGTTCCGGTAAAGATCCCGCACCTTGCCGGTGTGGAGGTGGGTGAGTCCGGGGACCACCACGGGCTCGGGCTTTTCTACGAATCCGGACACGCTGCCTCCGCGTAGGTTGATCCAGGAGTCGTTCCGATTGTCCCGTATCCGGATGGGGTGAGGTGGAGCGGGGTGGAGCAGGGGCAGTACGTGGCGGCGGTGACGCGTCGTTCAGGCGTGTTTGCAGATGCGGTCGAGGAGATTGGCGGTGGCGCGCTGGATGCGCGGGTCCACATGGCCGGGGCGGTCCAGCGCCGGGGACCAGGCGAAGGTGCCGGAGGCGAAGACGAGGGCGCCTGAAGGGGCCCGGTACAGGGATGTCTCCTGGTGGCGCGTCGTGCCTTCGCTGTCCTGGTAGGGGGAGTGGGCGAGCAGGATGCGGTTCTCGTGCTGAGGGAGTGTGGTGCGCGGGAAGTAGCGGTCGGCCTCGCCCGCGACCAGGCCGTCGATCTCGTCGCCCTCGTCGGCCCCGGTCGCGTCCCAGAGCCAGTGCTCCGCGTTCCGTACGACCAGGGGATGGGGGTCGGGGACCCGGCCCGCGTACTGGATGCCGAGAAGCTGCTGCTCGGCCCGGTCGACCTCGCGCCAGAGCGCGGGCTTCCCCGGGCCGCGGCGCTTGCGGCAGGTGAGCAGCCGGTCCGGCACGCCGGACGGCGACGGTGAGAGGCTGACCTGCCAGTACATGGTGTTGGCGGAGAGGAAGACCAGCGAGGTGCCGCCGTCCCGGGCGGCCTCCACCGTGCGGCGCATGGGGACCGACCAGTACTCGTCGTGGCCCGGGAAGACCAGGCCCCGGTAGCGGCTGACGTCGATCCGGCCCGCGTGCAGATCGCGGGTATCGGCGTAGGCGATGTCGTAGCCGTACCGCTCGGCCCAGCGGATGAAGTCGTAGGCGTGACCGACGTGGAGCGGCAGTCCGGCACCCGCGTACGGGCGGTCGAAGGAGACGGTGACCGCGGCGTCCTCCTCGCCGAGGAGCCGGCCCTGCTCGTCCCAGGCGTGGTACAGGCTGGCGCCGGTGCGGCCGTCCTCGGGGTAGAGGTTGTACGCCTGCCAGGTGATGTCCGGCAGGACGAGCAGCAGATCGGCCGGGTGGTTGTCACGCACCGTGAAAGGGATGTGAGAGCGGTATCCGTCGGCCGTGGTGAGCACGGCGACATAGGCGCCGATCGACCAGTAGGTGGGGATCTGCAGCCGCCAGGACTGCCACCAGTGGTGGCAGGAGACGGTCCGGTCGGCGGTGAGCGGGGGCGGCTGGACGATGCCGGAGAGCCGCGGGCTGGTGGTGATCTTGGCGGCGCCGTCGCCCCCGTAATGGCCGATCCGGTAGATGTCCACGGAGAACTGCTGGGGCGGGTCCACGGTGATGTGGAAGTCGATCGCCTCGCCGGGGGCCGCGGCGCCGGTCGAGATGAAGCCCTTGATCTGGCGGTGTACGTCGTCGGCGGTACGGGTGCCGCCTCCGGTACCGCGGGCCAGGGCGAGATCCGCGTACCAGGGGACGACCTGGCCGGTGTCGTCGAAGTAGTTCTCACTGCCGCGCAGCCAGGGCAGGGGGCCCTGGCCGAAGGGGTCGGAGACGGCATGCGCGAGGGCACCCGATTCCCACCGACGAATCTGCTCCGCCCCCATAGCGCTTACCTCCCTCGAATCCCCCGAGACAACGGTGATGTGCCGACTGTGGTGCGCCGAGTGTCAGCCTGTGGTGCGACGGCTGTCAGCGTCGGTCCCCAGCACATCACATAACGCATGCACTCCGTCACCGTTCGTCGCGAATTGACGTGAATGGAACGAGCCCCTCCGGATACCGGCCGGTGCCGCCGGTGCCGGGCGGGGACGGGGTGGGCCGTGGGTCACACGAGGCGGACGGGCTTGTCGGTACGGACGCCGACCGAGGCGAGCCAGCAACGCAGCGGTCCGGCGTCCCCGTCCTCGACCAGGCTGAGCACGGGACTGCCCAGATCGGCCCGGCGCTCGCCGTCGACCAGCAGGGCCGGCCCGTCGAGCCAGTCGAGGCCGGGCGCCGCGCCTGCCGTGTCCACGGCGGCGCAGCAGACCATCGCCGCGACATGGTCGGCGAGCAGCTCCGTGCCGGTACGGGGCGGCTGGAGCGGGAAGAGCGGCAGGGGGTCGGGGCCCCAGAAGTCCAGGGCGTCACCGTCGGAGGCAGCGCCCGCGGGCGAGCCTGCCGGAGGCTGCTGCGGGGCTGCGGCCTCCTCGCGGGCCACCGCCGCGCTGATCCCGGCCGCGAGCTCCTCGCCCCGCCCGTCCGGGCCGGAGAGCTGCTCGACGACCCGGGCCAGTGTGGGCACGGCGACACCGGCGCCGTGTGCCCCGAAAGCCCGGACGGCCCCGGCTCCCCCGACCGCCTCGTCGGGTCCTCCGGCCGGGGCGGGACGTACACCCATCGCATCGAGGACGCGGAGCAGGCGGGCCGCTTCGGTACGCCACTTCCGGTCGACAACCTCTTCCGGGTACTGCTGCCAGTCGACCGGGGACCAGTCGGGACCGGTCTCTGCGGGGCCGCCGTGGAAGAGGCGGGCGGCGAGCAGCGAGGCCGCCTCGTCGGCCGCGCCCGGCTCCTCGAGGAGGTCGCAGGCGGGGCGCTCGCCGAGTCGGGAGGTGAAGCCCTCGGCGAGGCGATCGCGCCGGGAGAGCTCGGTGAGGGCGGAGACGACGCCCGCGTCGAGCCGGGACGGCCAGCGGCCCATCCGCCAGGCCGGCAGCGCGACCCGGGTGAGCAGCCGGTCCCAGCCCGCGTAGGCAAGGCCGACCTGCTCCTGGGCCGCGATCCGCAGCCCGTAATCCACAGCCTGTGCACGCTCGGACGCGGCGGCGGCGACACCCCGCTCCATCGCGGCGGCATGGCCGCGACAGCTGCGCAGGAGCAGCCGGGCGATCCAGCCGACGAGGCCGCGCGGCAGCCCGCGCAGCCGCGCGAACCGTCCGGGGGCGGGGACGGCCGCATCGGCGACCGCGCCGTCCAGCCCTCGTACGAAACGGCGGGCGGCGTCTATATCGGGGTGGGCGGCGGGGCCCGTACCTGCGACGACCGGGGCGAGCACCGCCCGTAGCTCGGCAACCCGCATCCACCACAGGAACGGCGACCCGATGACCAGCACGGGCGCCACCGGCACCCGATGACGGCGGCCACCGGAGGCGGCGGGCCGGGTCGCCGAGCTCTCCGCGGGCTGTGCGGAGGGGTGTGTGCGGTCCTCCAGCCAGCTGTCGCAGTCGGGCGTCAGGGCTATGGCCGACGGTGCGGGTACGCCGAGCCGGTCGGCGAGGTCCCGGACCAGCCGGTACAGATCGGGGGCGGCCTGCTCGGTGAGCGGGACGGTCGGACTGACCGCCGGCCTCGCTCGTACGATCGCGACCGAGACCGCCGCGGCGCCCAGCAGCACGACCGCCGCGCAGGCCGTCACGGCCCAGCGCGCGGCGTCCCAACCGCCACCGCCGATGCGGCCCTGCGCGCTCGCGACGAGCAGCACGACAGCGACCGCCGCCGGCAGCAGGGCCACGGCCGTTGCCCTGCTGCGGATGCGCAGCAGGGCAAGAGCTCGGGCACGCGCAGCCTGCACACCCAGCTCCTCACCAGTACCGGTACCGGACACGGCCGGACGTCACCCCCTCTGCCCCCGCGGCGGTAGTGCTCACTCCCCCACTGTGGCACCCGTCACCGACATCGCAATGCCGGTGGGCCAAGTGCCGGAACGCTTGCGCCGCACCCTAGTTGGGGCCTCGGCGGGCGTCATCCGGATGGCTCAGCCGTCACTCGATGGAATGGCTTTGGGCAAAGGTGCTGACGGACCGGTGTCCATAGGGCAGAGGCGCCCGGGCAGCGGGCCGGGACGTCCGGGGACGTGCCGCGCCCCCTCGGGCCTCGGGCCTGAGGGGGCGCGATGTACAGGGCCGGCCGGGGCCGCCCGGTCAGACCCCGGCAGCCTTCCGGGCGATGTCCGTACGCAGCTGCGAGCCGTCGAGCCGGATCCGCGCGGCCGCCGTGTAGGCACGTTCACGGGCGCTGGCGAGATCCTTGCCGGTCGCGGTCACGGACAGCACGCGACCGCCCGCGCTGACGATCTCGTCGCCGTCGCGCCTGGTCCCGGCGTGCAGGACGTACGCATGCGGGGCATCCTGCGCCGCCACCTCGTCGAGGCCGTGGATCGGGTCACCCGTCCGCGGCGTGTCCGGGTAGTTGTGCGAGGCGATGACCACGGTGACCGCGGCGTCGTCGCGCCACTTGAGCGGAGGCAGCTCGTCGAGGGTGCCGTTGGCGGAGCCCAGCAGGACACCGGCCAGTGGGGTCTTCAGACGGGCCAGGACCACCTGGGTCTCCGGGTCGCCGAAGCGGGCGTTGAACTCGATGACACGGACACCGCGCGAGGTGATCGCGAGACCCGCGTACAGCAGCCCGGAGAAGGGGGTGCCGCGGCGGCGGAGCTCGTCGACGGTCGGCTGGAGGACCGTCTCCATGACCTCGTCGACCAGCTTGGGATCGGCCCACGGGAGCGGGGAGTACGCGCCCATGCCGCCGGTGTTCGGGCCCTCGTCGTTGTCGAGGGCCCGCTTGAAGTCCTGGGCGGGCTGGAGCGGCAGCACGGTCGTGCCGTCCGTGATCGCGAAGAGGCTCACCTCGGGGCCGTCGAGGAACTCCTCGATGACCACGCGGTCGCAGGCCAGCGCGTGGGCGCGGGCCGCCTCGATGTCGCCCGTGACGACGACGCCCTTGCCTGCGGCGAGGCCGTCGTCCTTGACGACGTACGGGGCACCGAAAGCGTCGAGGGCGGTGTCGATCTCGGCGGGGGTGGTGCAGACGTAGCTGCGGGCGGTGGGGACACCCGCCCCGGCCATCACGTCCTTGGCGAACGCCTTGGAGCCCTCCAGCTGGGCCGCCTCGCCGGAGGGGCCGAAGCAGGGGATGCCCGCGGCGCGCACGGCGTCGGCGACCCCGGCGACAAGCGGCGCCTCCGGGCCGACGACCACCAGCTCGGCGCCCAGTTCGGTGGCGAGGCCCGCGACGGCGTCGCCGTCGAGCGCGTCGACCGGGTGCAGTTCGGCCACCTCTGCGATGCCGGCATTGCCGGGTGCGCAGTACAGAGCGGTGACTTCGGGGTCGAGGGAGAGAGAGCGGCACAGGGCGTGTTCGCGGGCGCCGCCGCCGATGACGAGGACCTTCACGGGGTGCAGCCTAACCGCCGGGGCGCGGCGGCCTTGACGGATGCCGCTCCGTGGACAGCCCGTGAGGCGTACCGCGGCCCCGCCCGGCCCGCGCTACTCGTTGGTGAACTCCTCGACGACCGTGGCCCCCAGCTCCCGGACGATCAGGTCATGACCGGAGAGCGCCGAGTCGACCAGATCCGGGTCGTCCGCCTCCGGAGTGTCGTCCTCCGGGGCGACCGGACGCGGCGGCTCGGGAGCGGTCCGGGGCTGCGGGGCGGGGGTCGCGGCGGGGCCTGCGCCCGGCTGCTGATGCTGGGCCGGCGCGGGCCGGGACTCGTACTGCTGCGGGGCGGGCGCGGTCGGGCGCTGCGGTGCGGGCGGGGCGGACGGCCGGCCACCGCCGGTCTGCTGGGGCTGTCCCGCGCCGCCCGACGGGTCGACGATCGCCTCGATCTTCCACTGCATGTTGAACTGCTCGGCGAGCGCCTGCTTGAGCACGTCCTCGCTGCCACTGCTCGCGAAGTTGTCGCGGGCACCGGCGTTGAGGAAGCCGATCTGCAGGGTGGCGCCGTCGAACCCGGTGACCTGCGCGTTCTGGCTGAGCAGGATCCAGGTGAACCGGCGCCGGTTCTTGACGGCCTCGAGGATGTCCGGCCACATGTTCCGCACCTGCGCGGCACCCTGCGTCATGCCCGGGCTCGGCTGGGGGGCGGCACCCGGGGCGGGGGCCGGCGCCGCCGGGGCCGGGGCGGGGGCCGCAGAGGCGACGGGGGCCGGTGCCTGACCCGGGGCGGAGGCGGTCGGCCAGCCACCGGGGCGGCGCCCGGACTCCGGTGCGGCAGCGGCGGGCCAGGCCCCGGGACGCTGCCCACCCGTGGGAGCCTCGGCGGGCGGCTGCGGAGCGGGAGCGGCAGGCGCAGCGGGCGCTGCCGGGGCCGCGGGCGCTGCCGGGGCCGCGTACTGGGCGGGCTGTACGGGCGCGGCGGGGGGCGCGGTCTCGGGGGTGTCCCCCCGCACGGCCGCCCGCGCCGCAGCGACCCCGTCACCCGGCGGAACCATGGCTGCGGGCGCATGCGCCTGCGTCTGAGGTCCCGGCACGTACCCCATGGCGGGCCCGGACCCGGCGGTCGCGAAGGAGGCGCCGCGCTCCAGCCGGTCCAGCCGGGCCTGCAGCGAACGCTCGTCGTCGAAGGCCGCGGGCAGCAGCACCCGAGCGCAGATCAGCTCGACCTGGAGACGCGGCGAGGTCGCCCCGCGCATCTCCGTGAGCCCCTGGTTGACCAGGTCGGCGGCGCGGCTCAGCTCGGCAGCGCCGAAGACGGACGCCTGGGCCTGCATCCGCTCGACCACATCGGCGGGTGCGTCGATGAGGCCCTTCTCCCCGGCGTCCGGCACAGCGGCCAGGATCACCAGGTCGCGCAGCCGCTCCAGCAGGTCGGCGACGAAGCGCCGCGGGTCGTTTCCGCCTTCGATCACCCGGTCCACGACCTCGAACGCCGCCGCCCCGTCGCCCGCGGCGAACGCGTCCACGATGGAGTCGAGCAGCGACAGGTCCGTATACCCGAGCAGCGAGGTCGCCATGGCGTATGTCACACCCTCGTCGCCCGCACCCGCCAGCAGCTGGTCCATCACGGACATCGAGTCACGCACGGATCCGGCGCCGGCCCGCACGACCAGCGGCAGCACGCCGTCCTCGACGTAGCTGTCCTCCTTGCCGCAGACCTCGGCGAGATATTCGCGCAGCGTCCCCGGCGGCACGAGGCGGAACGGGTAGTGGTGCGTACGCGACCGGATCGTGCCGATGACCTTCTCGGGCTCGGTGGTCGCAAAGATGAACTTGAGGTGCTCCGGCGGCTCCTCGACCACCTTCAGCAGGGCGTTGAACCCCGCCGATGTGACCATGTGCGCCTCGTCGATGATGTAGATCTTGTAACGACTCGACGCGGGCCCGAAGAACGCCTTCTCCCGCAGATCACGGGCGTCGTCCACGCCACCGTGCGATGCGGCGTCGATCTCGATGACATCGATCGATCCCGGCCCGTTGCGCGCGAGGTCCCGGCAGGACTGGCACTCCCCGCACGGCGTCGGCGTCGGCCCCTGCTCACAGTTCAGACAGCGGGCGAGGATGCGCGCACTGGTCGTCTTCCCGCAGCCGCGCGGACCACTGAACAGGTACGCGTGATTGACCCGGTTGTTCCGCAGGGCCTGCTGCAGCGGGTCAGTGACATGCTCCTGCCCGATGACCTCGGCGAACGACTCGGGGCGGTAGCGGCGGTACAGCGCAAGGGACGACACACCTACGAGGTTATCGGGGCGGACCGACAACCGGCCCCGGACCGGGCACACCACCGGGGACCGGGCAATCCACACCACCGGAAGACACCGGGAAGCTCCGCAGGCCCCGGACACGCAAGGGCCCCTCACGCACCCGCCAGAGCCAACCTACCCTTGCTGCCTTCCGGCCCTGGGGGAGTTCAGTCAGATAGCGCCACGTGAGGGGCTGATGCCTACCTTAGCCGATCCCACCCCGATCAAGTCCACCCGCTGCCGTCCCGACCCCGTCGGTGGGGAACGTGTTCGCGAGCACTCCTCAACGTCTTGTATTGTTTGCCGCGGAGGATTCGCCTAGTGGCCTAGGGCGCACGCTTGGAAAGCGTGTTGGGGGCAACCCCTCACGAGTTCGAATCTCGTATCCTCCGCCATTGCTCTCACCGGGCAATACGTCGAAGGGCCCCACCGCTTGCGGTGGGGCCCTTCGACGTTCGTAGTCTCATCTGCAGTCTCAACGAGACTTCTCAGAGCCCTCCGGGCCGCTCTCCTCGGGGTCCTTGGCCACTTCCCAGATGAGTCCCCCGACCCGCTGCGCGACGTCGGCGAGGATGCCGCCCGTCACATGCTGGTACCGGGCCGCCATCGCCGTGGACGACCAGCCCATGATCTGCATCACGACCCGTTCGGGGACACCGAGGATGAGTAGCACCGTCGCCGCGGTGTGCCGCGCATCGTGCAGGCGCCCATCCCGGACCTTCGCATCGACGAGCAGCCGCTTCCACACGTCGTAGTCCGTACTCGGCACCAGCGGCTCGCCCACGGGCGAAGTGAAGACGAACCCCGACTCGCGCCAATCCTCCCCAGCGATCGTCCGCTCGCGTGCCTGCTCTCGGCGGTGGAGCTCCAACAGCCTCACAAGCTCGTCGGGGACGCCGATAACGCGGCGGCCGGCGCGCGACTTCGTGTTGGCCGTGTCCTCGTTCTTCCTGACCCGCTTCTTGCAGTAGCCCGGCTTCGTGCCGCAACCACCCCCGCACCCGTGCAGGTACTTCGGCCTCAGACGGCTCTTCCTGACGCGCAGGACACCGCTACTGGTATCGAGATCCGCCCACCGCAGCCCGAGCGCTTCACCCTGCCGCAGCCCCAGCGCGAGCGCGATAGACCAGCGGGCGCTGTTCCGAAGCTTGGCGGCCTCGGAGAGGAGACGCTGCACATCCTCGATGTCGTATGGCTCCACCTCCTCTTCCTCAATCCTCGGAGGTACCGCGAGAGTGGCGACGTTCCGAGTGATGTGGTCGCGGCGCATTGCGTGGTTCAGTGCCGTGCGGATCGTGCGGTGAACCTGATGCGCGGTCGCTGGCTTACTGCCGTTGGCGAGCATCCGGCTGTAGAAGCGCTCCAGATGCTCCGGTTCCAGCTTGTCGAGTCGGTGCGCCCCCACACCGGGCACGAGGTGCACCCGCACAGCCACCTCGTAGCCGGCATACGTGTTCTCTCGCACCGACGGCTTAGCAATCTCCTCCACCCAGTGCAGCAGCCACGCCTTCACGGTCCACGGCCGTCCGGGCTTTCGCACCTTGCCTTCGTCCCGCTGCTTCTCCAGGGCACGGACTTTCTTGATCACCTCCCCTTCGCTGACTTTGCTCATGACGTGGCGCCGGTCTCGCTTACCGTCGTCGCGGATGCCCACGGTCACGCGGCCGTGCCAGTAGCCGTCACTGCCGAGATAGATGGACGACGCCCCGTCCGGGCGCTTGGGCCGCTTGGCCATTGCTTCTCCTTACGCGGCTGCGTGGTTGCTTCGTGTCTGCATGCGCTGGGTCAGGTAGTCGACGAGCGCTTGAACGGGGACCCTTCGGCTGCGGCCGAAGGGGACAGTCGGTACTGCTCCGTCGCGGATCAGGCCGTACATCGTGGTCCGGCCGATACTCAGGCGACGGGCCGCTTCCTCTACCGTCACGGCGAGCAGCGAGGGGTCAAAGTCGGCTCGGTTCGCGTCGGCCTTGTGCATCTGGACGAGTGCCACGGCTGGGACTCCTCTTCGAGTGCGTGCTCTTCCTTCGCTCTGGGGGATCCGCAACATCCGCCACGCCGCAACATTGCAGGTCAGCGGCTTGAGTTTGTGGCGGATAGCGGTTCTGTGGCGGATAGGTGCCGCCACACCTACGTGTGGCGGCACCTGCGCGCCGGTGCGGGTCAGCCGGCCACGGAGAAGAGTGGTGTGGCGGTTTCCGGGGGCGTGTGGCGGATGGCTGTGGCGCTATCCGCCACAGATTCACCCCCTCTGACCTGCGGTGTGGCGGCTGTGGCGGATGTTGCGGACCTGGGAGGGGGCGGGGGGCAGTACCGGGTCCAGGCGTCCGCGAGGTCTTCCGCGTAGTAGCCCTTCGGGGTTCCGGAGGAGATGCGGATGCCACGCGGCTTGATCGGTTTGTTGCCCGGGGTGACGTACTGACCGAGGAACTTGGCCAGGCCCCGGGAGTTCAGGGGCTTGTCGTCCAGATCGGCCCACGGGGCGTCGTCCATCGCGAGGAGGCGTTCGAGGATGACGGCGGTGGGCAGTCGCTCCGCTCCGCAGAACACGGCGTCGCGCAGGTCCGTGAGCAGCCGGACGCCCAGGGATGCTTCGTCGTTGTCCTGGGCGGCGTTGACGAGTTCGACGCACGCCGCCCGTGCCCGGTCGGGCCAGTGGCCGCCGGCCGCATCTGCGACGGCGAGGAGGGGTTCCCACACGTCGGCGGGCCGGTCGTTGATCCCGTCCGGCATCTCGGGCCAGGCGTCCTTCACGCTGTCGCGGACGCTGTCGGCCCACTCGGCGAGACGGTCCCGCAGCGCGAACCCTTCATGCTCGTTGAGACGCTGCCGGTAGGACTCCACGCTTTCGTTGGGGGCCCGCTTGCGCATCCGGATGATGACGGAGCGGGTCAGGATCGTGTCGGGCAGGGAGCCGAGCCCGGCCATGGCGACCGCGCAGAACGACGAGAACGGCTGGACAGTCTGGTTGGCCCCGTCACCGACGCAGCGGTGCATCTTCCCGGACCGGCGGTACCCGGAGTTCAGGAAGCCGCGGACCGGTTCGTTGTCCCCAGCCTTGGGACCGAACACGGTGTCGATCTCGTCGAACAGGATCGTGGGGCGGCCCTCGGGTGCGTCCACGAGACGGAAGAGGGCGTTGGCAGAGGAGTTGACCGTGGTCAGGGCGCGAGGCACCACGGTTTCCACGATCTCCAGAGCCCGGCTCTTGCCACTGCCCGGCTCCGGGGAAAGGAACGCCAGACGCGCAGTGGAGTCGAAGCAGTCCATGAGGTGGGCGTGCGCGTCCCACAGGACAACGGCCACGTAGGCGGCTTCCCTGGGGAAGATGTTGAACCGTCGGTGGAAGGCCTCCACCTCGTCGAGCAGGGCGGCGCCGTCGATCGGCGGGGTGGTCGGTGTCGCGTTCACGTGGCGATCCCTTCCTGGTTCGTGCGGAGAGGGCAGAGGGTTCGGTGGTGGGCGTGTTCTTCGACCAGGGCGATCACCTTGCGGCGGCCGACCGCGCTGCGGTTGCGGCCGCAGTGGCAGGTGGACGTGGCGGTGGGGATCGCTCGTGGTGGCATGACGACGTGCAGCCACCCGGTGGGGTACCTGCCGTCTCCGGTCTGCGGGTCAGGGCGAACAGATGAAGGGACGCCCTGACGGGCGACGACTGTCGGCGCACCACTGCCGGACGCGGCCGGGGCCGGTTCGGCGAGGCGGAGGTGCCGGGTCGTTGAGGTACGGCTTTTCAGTAGGGGGTTCGGCCGGTCGCTCATGTCGTCTGCCTCGGCCGGCAGGTCCGGATGGACCAGTTCAGAGCGCTGCGCAGGGTCGAGCGGCACTGGGATGCCGGGAGTCCGGTCGACTCACCCGCCGACTGAAAAGCCTCTTCCACCACGTGCCGGGGGATGTCGCCCCACGCGACGAAGCGACCCAGAGAGCGGGCGCTCTGGAACAACTGTGCCTCGCGACGCCCCTCTTCCGCCGCTTTGATCGCTGCGGCCTCCCGGGCGAGGGCGGTATCCGCGGCCCGGCTTCCATGCTTCGGAATGGCGAGCCGCGGTGACTGTGCGGGGCGCTCGGCGGGCTTGAGGGCGTTCAGCAGCCATGCGGGCAACTCGACCACGGGCGCGGGGTCGACGACGTCGTACGTGCCGCCGTGGACGACGCTTCCCGGGGCGACGACGTAGCCACCCCATGCGCGCGTATCGACCAACGGGCCCAGCTTGCCCGCGCTGTTGGCGAGCCGGATGCCGGTCGGGGCGGTGAAGTACAGGTGGTGTCCGCCGCTCGCGGTCCGGGTCCGGTAGGTGGTCGGGACGGCCTGGCCGGTGCGCTCGCAGAGCGCTTCAAAGGTCGTCACACCGGAAGGCGTGTCCGCACTGCTGTTGGGCTTGGGCATGTCGAGATCGACGACGACCAGCCCGGACGGACCGGTCGCGACCCCGATGTTGAACCGGCCCGCGGACCACGCTTGCCGGATGCGGTCGGGATCGGTGGTGGCGCGCTGCTCCCACTTGCGGTGACCGGTGGTGCATTCACCGCTGCCGGGGCAGGATGCCTCTCCGTGCAGGGCGGGCGGCTTACCTCCCGGCCGTAACGGGAAGACTGCCCAGCCGCGGGCGGCGGCATCGAGCGCTGCGGCCAGCAGCGCGGAACGTGCTTCATGGGTCATGCTGGATTTCTCCAGTTCTGTGAATAGTGCTGGCAGACGAGGGCGGCCCCCGTTCATTGGCGTGAGATGGGGCCGCCCTCGGCGTAGCTACTTCTTGGTGCCGTGGCGGGTGTGGTCGTGGGCGAGCGCGGCCAGTCGGCGGGCTTCGTCCGGGGTGACGGCGCGATAGCGGATGCGGAGGGCGCAGTCGGGGGCCGGGCACCGCAGGGTGCGTCTGCCTGTGAGGCGGGCGATGGCGTCGGATACCTGGTCGGCACGCGTCCTTCGGTCGGGCATGGGTCCCTGCTCTCTGACTCAGTTGTGGAAGCGGTTGGAGTTGGGGTTCTGGTCGCACCAGTCCTCGGCGCACACCTTGTGGACCGGTTCGCGGTCGTGGGAGCGCATGGGTGTGGGCTTGCCGCAGAGCACGCACGGCAGGTTCCGGGCGGCGTCGAAGTGGCGGGCGTCCCGCCAGTCGAGGAGTGGCATGACCCCACCCGTTAGCGGTGGTTGATGGTGCCGTTGGCCTTGCCGAACATTCCGCTCGCGGTGATGTTCTGCGTGATGTGCGTCGTGCTGGTGCCGGTCGCGGCGCGTCCGAGGCGAAGAAGGACGGGGACGCCGATGGCCGCGGCGGCAATGAGTGCGACGGCGGACCACAGGGCTTGGCTCATGGCGATCAGTCCCGGGGCTGCGTAGGAGAGTCCGATTCCCGCGGCGGCGACTCCCCCGCCGACCGTCGGCGTCAGGAGAGCGGTGGTCTTGGCCCATGCCGGGATCGGCTGCGAGACAGGCACCGGCGGCGGGGGCGGGGCCTGGTTCGGGGTGTAGGCGAGGGTGCGTATGCCGCCGGGCAGGGTGACCATCTGGACGCCGGGCGGGATCTCCGAGGGCAGCATCACCCGCCCTTCGGGGGCGGGGAGGTAGGCGGGATAGTCGGCCGGACGGGGCTGGGTGGTGATCTCGTACGCGGTCTCGGGGTACACAAAGGGCTCCCTTCAACGCCTCGGGCGGCACCCGTGGTGGTTGGGTGCCGCCCGAGGCGTTGTGACAGTGCGTGGTCGTAGTGGCTACTGGCTAGTGGCTACTGGCAAGCGCGAAAGGGCCTGTTGGGGCCCCTGGTTGCCAGTGGAGGGGCGTTCTACTGGCTAGTGGCAAGTTGGCAGTAGCCAGTAGCCGGTAGCGCTGTGTGAGGTGTTCAGGCGTGGTCGGGGTGGATGTAGACGGAGTGCGGTCCGTTGTCCCGGTAGACCAGCTCGCCTCGCTCGGCCGCTGCTTTGAGCGCGGCCCGTACAGCCTGCCGGCTGCGGCGGACGAGGTCGGCGACGGCGGACGGCTTCATGCCCGTCGGGCCCGCAGCCTTGATAGCAGCGGCCGCATCCGACAGCCAAGCCGGGCCGCCGTCCTCGTTGTCGGCGTCGCGGAGCGCGGACAGATTCAGCCCCGCCGGGGCCGGACCGTCGGGGGTGCCCTCGGGGTCGGGGGCGGTGGCGAACTGCGCATCGACCTGTTCCATGAACGCCCGCACCGCCGCATCCTCATCGTCTGCTGGTGCGGCTTCGTCGCTGCGGAGCGCAGCGAGGTTCAGAGCGCCGATACTGCTGGTCGTCTGCGTCGGGGCGTCGGTGGCCGGGGTGTGGGTGGTGTCTCGCATCCAGGCTGTCCGCCCCGGATCCCACCGCGAGGCGTAGGCGTCTGCGGCGGCCTTGCGGGAGATGTCGTCGAGGTGTGGGTGCATGTCGGAGGTGGCGATCACGATGTCGCGGATCTGGTTGGGCAGGATCCGCCAGTTCTTGAACAGGGCCGCCGGGGACTCCGGGGTGCCCATGAACCCGGCGCCCTTGAACGGGGCTTGGTCCACCTTGAGCCCACGGGAGCCGGGGAAGACCTTGCCCAGGTCCATGCCTTCGACTTCCCCGCCGGTGAGGCAGACTCGCGCTTTGGCCTCGCGGCGGATCATCAGGTTGCCGAGCACGGACCCGGTGGCACCGAGCGCGGTGAGCACCGTGCGGATGCCCATGGCGCGCAGCATGCGGATCACTTCGAGGATCTTCTTCGCGAGTTCCTTCATGCGCCGGTCGGTGCTGGTCAGGATCTCCGCACCCTCGTCGACGACCAGCATGATCTGCGGAATCTTCGCGCTGATCGGGAGCTGGTCGGTGTTCCGCTCGGCCATCAGGTCCTGGTAGGCGACCTTGCGGCGCAGCCCGATCGCCAGGGCAGCATCGAGCATCAGCACGGCTTCCTCGTACGTCGAGGCAAGCCAGTCAATGCCCGGCCGGACCCCGTCGACGAGTGCTCCATTCGCGTCCAGTGCCGGGCGGACCCAGGACAGGCCAGCCGATCCGGCGTTGAGGTCGATCACCCAGGTCAGGACGTCCGTGGTGCGGGCGAACCCGGCAAGGATGACGTGCACCATGTTGGTCTTGCCGGACCCGGTGGGGCCGACGACCAGGGCGCACTGTTCGCGCAGGTAGACGCAGATCTCTTCGGCGTTGGTGCGGTAGCCCCACGGGATGCCGGTGTAGATGGACAGGGGCGTGTAGTCGGACGGGTAAGTGCGTTCCTCGGAGAGGACGTTGACCGTGGTGACGTCGATCAGAACGCGGCCCTGGTGGATGCCCTGTGAGGCAACCGCGGTGCAGCCGTGCGGCAGACGCGCATCCGCGGACAGTTGCGCAGAGTAGCCCGCGATCTTGTCATACGTCGCGCCGCCGGCGGGGAGTTCGGCATCGACGGTGAACCCTGTGCCGGTGGGCCAGATCTCCACCGCGAGGACTCGCAGCGTGAGGCCGCAGACGCGTTGGACGCGGTCGACCCACTCCGCGGCGATCGCCCGGCGTTCGGCGGACAGTTCGCGGGCGACCTGGCGCTCAGCCTGCGCGATCGCCTCCAACTCCCGTGCTTCTTCGTACAGGAGGGTGGAACGGGCCGCCGCGCCCATGCCCACGCCGATCGTGGCGAGGGAGCCGATGGCAGCCCAGGTCAGGGGCCCGGTGGTCATGGCCCAGGTCGTCCACCCGGCTCCGACCAGCCAGGAAGCGGACCGCATGGCGATGGTCCGGGCGGAGAGGCGTTCGCGCAGGCTGCTGATGGTGTGCCCGATGGCGCCGGCGGCGCCGACGGCGAGGGCCCAGCCGGGGGGCATGCCGGTGGCTGCTCCGGTGGTGGCGACGGCGAGGCATCCGGTGGTGGCGGACAAGGCGCCGGTCACGGGTCCGTGACCGGCAGCCCAGTCCCACACCGGCCCAGTGCTGGCCTGTGTGTTGGTGGTCATGATCAGACGTTCCATCCCTTCTCGGCCTCGGGCCCGTTGCGCGGGTCCTCGTGGCGGGCGATGTCCTGCTCGTGGGACTGGCGGAACAGCGGACCCATGTCCTCAGCGACCGCAACGGCGGACATGACGGCGCCGAAGATGTCGTTGAAGCCGTCCGCAACGTCCTTCTCCAGCGGGAACTCCGAATCAGCCCGCTCGGCGAGTACCTTCATCACGTTCGCCACGCTCGTGAGCGCGGCCGGGAGCCCTTCGACCATGGCCAGGATCTCCATGGCGTTCTCGGGGTCGTACTGCCCAGCAGCGGACTCCATCTCCGCCGCGTACTCCTCGAACCGGAAACCAGACACGTTCTCTCCCTCACTACTGCTCGTGGTGGTCGGTGCCGCCGGAGTCGGCCCCGTAGGGCGCTCCGCCGTACCGCCGACCTGATCGGCACTGTCGTCGGCCGCTTCGGCGTCGGCGGCGGCTTCGTCGTCCTGCAGGGCAGCGCGTATCGCGTCATCCCGCTGGTGGCGCTGTTCCTCGGCCGTGTGTGTGAGGCGGGCGTAGAGGCGGCGGCCCGGGTACTGCAGCCAGGCCCAGCCGAGCTTCCGGCCCAGCGGGGTGGTGAGCATGCCGACCAGCCCCAACGCCCCGGCGAGCAGGGCGGCGCGCAGTCGACGGCCCTGGAACCGGGCGGCCGACCGCCACAGAGCCTTACGGGCCCTCTTCCGGGCGGGGGCCTTGCGCACCGCGCCCTGCTGTCCGGCCACTTTGTCGGCGGCTCGACGGTCCCGTTGGGCCCGGTTGCGGTCGATCACCGCGCCCTTGGCCGCAGCGACCCGGCCCGCGGCTTTGCCCACGGACCGGCCGATCGCGCCTTTACGGGCCATGGAGGCCGACCGCGCTGCTGTCTTGGCACCTCGGCGGGCATCCGCCACGGCACGCCGCGACCCGGTCGTCTCGGCCCGCCGGGCCGCCCGTGACGGGGCCGTCTGCCGTGCCGACGCCCGCAACGCCTTGACCTGCCCCGCACGACTCCGAGACTTACCCGGAGCTGCAGTGGAGGCGTGTGTGGTCGGTGTCTTGCGGGTGTTGCGCGGGCGGCTGTTCAGTCCGCCCGACTTCCCGGCCCCCAGCGAGGAACCGGCGGTGCTGCGGGTCGACTTCCCCCGGCCGCGACCTGCGGTCTTACTGGTGCCGGCGTTCCCGCTACCGGTCTGCGTCGGCACTCGACCCGCCCCGCCGTGACGGGAGGTACGACCAGCCGATCCCGCACCGGCCGCAGAGCGCGACGTACGGCCGGTGGCCTTGCCAGACTTCTTCTTCTCGCGGTGCTTACGGGTCGCCGCGGCCGTGCCGAGGACGACCGCGCCGGTGGCGGCAACGGCAAGCGCGGCCGGGCCTCCGACCAGCGCTGCGGCAGCGAGCAGGGAGGTGGTGGCGTTCGTGCCGGTCACCGCGAGCGGGAGGACCGGCCAGCCGCCCGGGGTGTGGTCCACCTCGGCGGCCGGGGCGGGCTTCTGCTCGGGTGCCGGAGGCGGGATGTCCGGGGCGGCCTCGGGGGCCGCTACCGAAGTGATGGTGGTGTCGGTCATGCTGAGTGCACTCCTTCGTGGGAGTAGGGGCCCGACCGGTGCTGTGGAGGCTTGCGGCCGGGCCCTGCGGGGTTTCACGCAGCGCACTGTTCTTCGGGATAGGCGCAGGTCACACACATGCCGAGCGAGCGCGGGATGCGGTACTCCGCGTCCCGGCGGCAGTTCGGACAGACCTGCTGAGCGGCGTTCGCTTTGGCGAGCGCGGCCCACTTGGCCGGGGTCATGGGACGGATGGGCTTGGCCCGGTCGATGCGGTAGAGATAGGCCACCAGCGGGCCTCGGCGACGACGGGGCTGGTGCAGTACGGCGGCCACGTCCTGTCCGCCGGGGCGCAGGCCAAGGGCCCGAAGCTGCCGGTACGTCGCGAAGCCGTCCGGTGCGAGCCGCCAGCGGTAAGGCAGGGCGCTCACCTCGTGTTCTCCTCCTGCGAGAGGAGTGCGCCCCACGCGACGCGGACGCGCTTCTCACTGCCGACGAACCCGGCCTCGCGGAACGAGGCGGCGGCCCGCCGGTAGGACAGGGGTGGGTCCTCCGAGTAGCGCAGGTGCCGCAGCACGACAACCAACTGATCGTCGGTTAGGGTCTCGCCGGTCTGCGGCGTCACGACTCCCGCGACGGTGGCCACCTCGGCCAGCGTCAGCGGCGTCACCGCCGGCTCCGAGTTGGAGCCGCTCTCGGCCGCCGCGTCCTCGGCCGTTACGGGCGGCACAGGCGGGATCTCCGGGGCGGTCCCAATGGCGCTGTCCTGTGTGTCCCCTGCCTCCGACGGGGCCGTGGGTGCTTCGAGTTCGAGGCGGGAGGTAGCCGGTGTGACGGCAGGCGTGACGCCCGGCGTGACGGCCGTGGTGGCCGTGACGGAGAACATGTCCATCAGCGCTGCGTCGGCACCGCTGGTGACCCGCTCGCGCTGCACGTCGACCAGCCGCGCCCCTAGGGACACATCACCGATCCCGACCCGGCGGGCGAGCTTCCATGACGTGCGCTCCGACCGTGCCTGCACCTTCGCATCCGGGTGGTTGGCCGCACGGGCCCGGTGGAAGGCCAGCGCCTGCACGACCTCAGCGGCCTTGCGCTCCGCGTCGGCGTCACGGCCGTCCGTGTGGACGACGATGCGCCGCGCGAGGAACGCCATGCCCTCCGCGGCCACGCACATGCCCATCGGGGTCACGGCGTAGATGACGGTCTTACCCGGATCGTCACCGGCAGCCATCCCCGACATCACCGACGACGCGGCCGGCAACGCCCACAGGCCCACCCGGACCACGAGCGGGGAGGACTGGCCCAGCATCGTCAGCCCCAACAGAACCAGGGCCAGGACCGCGGTTGCGCCCTCACCGGCCGCGACGGCACCGAGCGCGGTACCCGACCCGTAGGCGGCACTGATGTTGCTGTACGTACCGACGCCACCTGCGATGCCGGTGGCGAGCATCGGCACGAACGCGGCAGCCAGGACAACCTTCTGCGCCCGGCTAAGGGCCCGTCGGGGCCCCTCCGGATTCGGCTGCGTGGTCATGCGGCCACCGCCGATCCGGTGGTGAGCCGCGCCGTAACCGGGCGGCGGCCGGTGTGGCGCGGCCGTCGCCCGGTCGGCCGGAGCGCTGTGGCCGGCAGAGTCCGCAGCAGCGATTCGGCGTAGGCGGCGGTCTCGGGGTCACTCTCCCGAAGGCCCGCCAGAACCTCGTGTGCGACGTCCAGCCGTGCGGCCCGCTCCATCGCGGACTCCGTGGCCGAACCAGTGAACAGCTCCAGGTCGATCCCCAGGGCCAGCTCGATGAACTCGGTCGCCGTAACAGGCTCGCGACCAGCAACGATGGTCTTCATGGGTCGTGTTCTCCCTAGCAGTAGGAACGGCCCAAAACAGCGGCCCCGGTGTTCGAGCACCGGGGCCGCACGCCGTTGTGGATGAAGCGGAAAAGACGTTCTCCGGCTCCCCTCAGCCCCGCCGGTACGGCCACAAGGCCGGACAGGCGGAGGAGGCAACCGGCCGCAGAGTGTGCTGCGGAGTTGAGTACTTCAGGTGGTCTCTTTCGGGGACGCGCCTGCCGGATCAAGGAACAGGTCGCTAGGGCCCCGCTGTAGGCAGAGACCTGCCGTCCGGACTGACAAGGGACCGCCCGCCTCTCGGCGAACAGCTGTCCGGCACCTCCCCCCGACCGATGCGAGGCTCCTGTGCGTTGCAATCCACCGCCCGAAGGCAGGGGAATAAGACGCAAGACGACACACTTGAAGGAGCTGCACCGCTTGCTCAACTTGTTGGTACAAGCTGATGCAGTGATGGTGCACCCACGAACCGTGAGGCGTCAAGCGATCGGGGCACACATGTACCAACAAGTTGAGCGAGTGCGTCATGATGGGGTCATGAGCAAGCAGGCGAAGTACCGACAAGTCGCGGATGCTCTGCGCCGCGAGATCGACAACGGGACCTACCCGCCCGGGTCCCGACTCCCCTCGGAGAGCGAGCTGTCAGCGCGTTTCGACGCGTCGCGGAACACGGTGCGGTCCGGGCTGGGCTTGCTGGTCATGCAGGGGCTTGTCTCGTCCAGTCAGGGACTCGGATACGAGGTCGCCAAGCATGAGGTGTTCGAGCTGAACGCCTCCCGGTTCGAGAACCTGAACTTCCCGCAGAACGGCGATGCATACAACACCGACGTAACTGCCGCAGGGCGTCGGCCGCATCAGACGTTCAGGGTCGAGATTCTGCCCGCGCCGGCCGACGTGGCAGAGCGGCTGAAGGTGGAGCCTGCATCGCGTACGGTCCTGCGGTTCTGCCATCGCTACGTCGATGACGTGCCGTGGTCGACTCAGGCGACGTACTACCCAGCATGGCTCGCAGACGAGGCTCCCCGCCTTGCCGAGCCCGGCGACATAGACGAGGGCACAACCCGCTACCTCGCCGCGCACGGAACCGAGCAGGTCGGGTACTTCGACGAGATCTCCACTCGCATGCCGACCCCAGACGAGGCTCGACTTCTAGAGATCGGCGCGGGGGTGCCAGTGCTGCTTTGGATGCGAACCGGGTACTCGGCTGAGCAGCCCATTCGCTGCACCGTCACGACGTTCCGAGGCGACCTAAACCGGATGAACTACGAGATCGGCGACCAGTCCGCCCGAAGCGAGAACGATCCTCAGTGAAAGTCTTCCTTGCCCACCCGGACGACGTGACCAAGCTCGTAGCCTTCCGCGAGGAGGCTGCCGCTTGGCTCGCGCATCTTGGCAGCGACCAGTGGCAGCGTCCCTATCCTGCTGATCGGCTAACAGCCACGATTGAGGCCGGCTCCGTCTTCATGGTTATGGATGGCGCCACGACCGCAGCCACCATCACGCTCTCGCCTGAGGCAGAAGAGGGCCTGTGGACGGAACAGGAGTTGGCCGAGCCGTCCACCTTCGTCACCAAGCTGACCGTGTCCCGTGCCTACGCTGGGCAGAGCCTTGGTGGACGATTGCTCGACTGGGCGGGCGACAGAGCGTATCGAGATGGTGCGAAGTGGCTCCGCCTTGACGCTTGGACAACGAACGAGGCGCTGCAGCGGTACTACCTTCGGGAAGAGTTCGAGCACGTCCGCACCGTCCGAGAGGGTGGCGCGGTGAACGGGGGACCGCGCGTCTCCGGGTGGCTCGCACAGCGTCGAACGGCACCGGCTGAACACGGCTTCGAGGACCACACCGCTTCGTCCTGACAAGCTGGCCTTGGGAGCTGTCCCGGTTCACCGCGCGGTAGAACTTTCCCTACTTCATCAAGGCGCCGCGCAAGCGCGGCGCGCGCCGCAGCCCCCGGCCGCGGGCTGCCTCTGTCTTCGCCCCGGCTGCCCCCGGCCGGGCGGCGGCGCACCGAGCGCGACACCAGCCCAAGAGAAACGGCCGACACCGGGTGGGAGCCCGAGGGGGCCGGGCCGACCAGTTCGAGCGGCCGAAAGAGGTGCCTCCGGCGGGGGCGCTCAGACTCCGGGATGGAGGGGGCGCCGTACGCGAGTGCCGGCCGAATCGTGGCGAGCGTCGTGGGCTCCCATCCCGACCACCATCGACCCAGGCAGAGCCGAGCAGACGCGGCCCATGGCGTCCAGGTCGTTCGTACAGTGGCGCGCTCCACCTGGACGCCATGAACCACGCCCGCTCCACGGTGTGTGGGTCGACGGCGGACGGGATGGGAGCTGGGGCGAGTGGTGGGTGATGTCAGGTCCAAGGTGCGCCGAACCCCTTGGCGATGAGTTGGCCGCCTGTTACCTTCGCGCATGATTACGGGACTCTGCGCTGCCCTCATCGGCGGCGTGATCGGGACGCTGCTCATGGCGCGGCGAGCGCGGCGAACAGCCACTCAGACCGAAGCAGGGCAAACAGTCTTCTTCCAGGTCGGGGCCAACCTGCCGGACGAGGGGCGCCGATACAGCCTTGGGCAGGTACGGGCTGGAGGCAAGTTCCAATGGAAGCCTCGCTGGTCGTGGACGCGGCTGCGTGAACTCCCGAAAGATCTGCGCTACATCAGCGCACGCCAAGCAACCTTCCGCGACATGTTGTGGCTCCCGACCAGAGCGCTGGTGATCGAGTGTGAATCGTCTGCGGGGCCTGTACGACTATGGGCCTACCCGGAGCAGGCGGTGCACGTTGTGGAGAGGATCCGGCGTACAAGTACCCCGAACTCGTCGAGCGCCCCGGTTCCTGACATCAGCAGCTGACACCAACAGGTGCGAAAAGCGGCGGTCGACGCTGGACGTCAGTAGACAGCCAGTCGAGGCACACAGAGGGTTGGCCGAGGTCGACGTCTCCCCTTGATCGACCTGATATGGATGAGGCCGGAGCTCAAAACGGTCATTGCTGATCCTGGCACTCCTGTCCATGTCCGTTGCAACGACCCTGCAGGGCAGCGGCAATATGCGTGGCATCCGCCAGCCCATAGTTACCCGCCTCCCTGATCATCCTGATGGCCTCAAGCCTGTTACCAGCCTGCAGCAAGCGCAGGGCCTCGCCTTGGACCTCGGCCGGCAGGGACAACCCACGCCCTCGCTCCGGATCAGCTTGCTCGATTCGCCGCTGCAAGTCGCGCTCAATCCAGGGCTGCCGCACCGTTTTCGACCGCCGGCGAAATCTGAACACCACACCTCCCTGATGTTGGTCGCCGAAGGCTAATCGACGGCAGGTCTCTGTGCCACGGCCGCGCCAGATCAGGCGGGGACTCACGGGGAACTGCGGCTGCTGGCAGGAAGGGCGGCCAGCTTCCGCCGAAGACGGCATCCCGCAGGTCAGACCTCAACTCGCCCCACCACGCTCCTAAAGCGGTGGTCCACACCTGGCGGCTGAGATCATCCGTGGATGGCAGACGCACCGCTACCCCCAGGCTGGACCCTCCACCAGATCCGCGACGTGTCCGGGGACCGAAAGGCTGTCGCGCTGGATCCAAACCGGGCGGTGAGGTGGGTGGCCGGCACTGGAACCCACGAGGTGCTGCACCCAGAGATCATTCTCGGGTTCCACAGCCTGTGCCTTGTGAAGCCTGTTCATGACGACGACTGGTGCATGGGCAGCCTGTACGACGACGGCAGCATCGACTGTTGGTCAGCCTACGACGATCTGTACGAGGCACTCCGCGGTCTGTAGCGGCATGCGGGCTGAGCACACCAGGCGCCCTGGCTCATGACCGGCCCGGGCCGTCTCAGGGCTGTCGGAGGGTGCTCAACGACGACCAACGCTGAATTCCTCTGCCGCTCAAGATCCGAGTGCTGATACATCAGCGCGGCCCGCTCCGAGGAGTGGCCGGCGCGCGCCATCGTGTCCTTGAGCGTGGCACTCGGCTGTATCGCATCCCCTGAGGAAGATGTATCCCAAGGCCCGGCGCGTCATCGGATGCGCCGGGCCTTGGGGGCGGGCGGCCTCAGCTGGTGAAGGTGAAGTACTTCCAGGAGCCGTGCGTGGTCGAGTTCACGGTGTCGCCCGAGGAGTCGTTGATGTAGGACGACCGCACGCGCATCGAGTAGCCGGTCTGGTGCGTGCCGCCCAGTTCCACCACCGACTTGCCCGTGGAGTCGAGCTTGAAGTACTGGGACCCCGCCGACCGCCAGGCGCCGTCGTAGTAGATCTGGAACTGCAGCCTCTGCGAGCGGCCGGGGTAGGCCGTCATCGTGGTCGTGAGGAGCGGATTGGTCGTCTTCCGGAAGTAGTACTTGGTGTGCCCGCTGACCGTGGCCGTCTTGTAGTAGCGGCTAAGGCTCAGCGACACCTTGACCTTCGCGCCCACCCAGCTCGTGGCCGTCTTCGGGGCGGTCCGCGCGTCGCCGGAGAAGGACGCGCTCACCGTGGTGTCGCGCTTCAGGGTCAAGGTGACCGACAGGCTGCCCTCGCTGTTGACCGTGCCGGTCTTGACCAGGTACTTGCCCTTGCCGTCGCCCGCGGTGTCCGCGTAGAGCGAGAGCGTCCGGTTCTTGTACGTCGTGCCGAGGTGGGCGGTGAACGTCACGTTGCTGACGTAGGCGTAGACGTTGCCGTTCTTGTTCACTGTCAGGGTCGTGGAGTTCCGGGAGACCTCGACCGTGTCGGAGGCGGAGGCAGTCGTGCGATCGGCGTCGCCGGCATACGAGATCTTGTACGTGACCTTGCCGCCCGCGGGCGGGGTGTCGGTGAAGGAGAAGGTCCCGTCCGCCTTCACCGTCGCGGCCGGGAGCGCCTTGCCGTTCGGGGACTCCAGGTCCGTCCGGGTGACCGCGACGGTGGTCCCCCCGGGCAGCCCGAGCGTGTTCGTGACCTTGCCGGAGACGGTCAGCGACTTGGCACGGTCGGCCGTCGCCGGGGCGTTCACCGTGATGGTGGTGACGGCCTTGCTGGGGTCGGTGACGACGCGCAGGCGGTACTTGTTGATGAGGTCGTGTGTGACCGCGAAGAGCCGGCTGCTGTCGGGCGCGAAAGCGAGGTCGCCGTGGTCGAGCAGGGTCTCTTGGGCGATTCCATTCTGGTAGTCGGTGAAGTTGGCGGTCCGCCTCGGGGTCGTGCTACCCGGCTTGTAGATGGACACATGGGGGCGGTTGAAGGAGGCGTAAGTGTCGGTGCCCCCCGCGACGAGGCCGTCCGGCGCGACATCCACCGACCGTTGTTCCCAGTAGCTGCTCGGATACCTGATGGTCTCTGACAGGTCTGAGGTCCGAAAGACCTGCTGGAAGTCGCCTGCTGTGGTGGCCACCACGAGCTCTGTGCCATCCGGGGTGAGCGCCAGGTCCTCCGCGGTGTTGCCGATGGCCGCGTCCTGCCCGCCGAGGAACGCGGTCCGGCTGGCCGTGCCGGACGACACGTCATAGATGCCGAGGGTGAAGTAGTACTGGCGCGAGCCGGCCGCCAGGGTGTCGGGAGCGCCGGGTGCCGAGTCCAGCAGGGGAGCGTCCTTCCACGTCCCCTCGGCCTCCTGGGCGAGGGAAACCTGCGGCTGCCCGCCGGACAGGTCGAGTGAGCCGATGTTGCCGTGGCCGACGCTGCCATAGCCGAACCAGAGTTTGCCGCCCGCGAGCGCCAAGTGCTGCGGATCTGTGCCGTCACCCGTCGCGTACCGCCTGGCCTCGGTGAGCGTCGCCGTGTCGATGGCCACGATCTCATCAGCTCCCGGCACGGCGACGTAGACCGTTGCCGAGTCGGCGGAAAGCTCCAGGCCGTCAGCCTGCGGCAGCGAGGTGATCGTCCCGATGACGGTGCCGTTGTAGTCGGTGGCGACGACCTTGCCTCCCGACGGGTCACTGATGAAGACCCGCTGGTGAACGCCGTCCACGATGATGTCGCCGCTGGACGTGATGGGCAGCGCGGCGCTGCTGTCGGCGACAGCAGCGCCCGCCGCCGACCCGATCAGGGCGACAGAACCGAGAGTGACCGCGAGCGCTGTTACGGCCGAAATGCTGCGCACACACACAGTGATGCAACCCCCACTAGGAAGACAGTTGCCCACAAGACCCCTGGAGCCCCTTCAGGGTTGTACGGCACACCTGCGCAAGTTTCCGCAGGTCCCACTGGATGCCGCCCAGGAGCCGAGCACCTTCCTATGGCAGGCGCGCACTCGGTATGACTCGGTCCAACGGTGGTGAGTGTCCAACTGCGTGACAACGCTGGCGAACAGCCCCAGACAAGCACGGACGGCGGCGGACCATCGCAGCAGGTCAGCGGCACACTCGCCCCTACTTAAGCCCCCTTCGGGTTGCTTCGAGACGAAGAGGTCGCCATCGAAAGAGGCCCCCTCCAGGCGGCCTGTTTGTCGCGTGCATCCTGGCAGCATGACGAATCCCGGCGGCCCGTACGTCAAGGTGCACTTCCGGCTTGAGATAGAGGACGACTGACCTCCGGCCTCGGTGGAGAGCTTGTGGGCGATCGACCAGGGTGACGGCACCGTGCAGCTCGACAACATCCCCTGGTTCATCCGAGGCATCGCCTGCGGCGACGTCGTGGTCACGGAGCCCGACGAGGAAGGCGTGCGATGGGCCGGCGAGGTGGTTCGGCGTTCGGAGAACTGCACCATCCGCCTCATCGTGTTCCGTGACGGCCGCTCGGGAGCTGCACGGCAAAGCGTGATCAACGCGTTTCAGCAACTTTGGCGTCGACGGCGAGGGCATAGAACGGTTCGGCATGGTGGCCTTGGACGTTCCGCCCACCGCTGATCTCGCCAAGGTGCAGAGGCTGCTCAACCACGGCGCAGCCGAGGAGTGGTGGGACATGGAAGAGGGGTGCATCACGGCGCAGTGGCGGGCCACTTCCGCTGGCTGACGCCGACCACGTGGGCCAAGGCTGGGCCGTCCCTGGGCCGTCCGAGGCCGATCGACAGTGGCCAACAACGACCAATGGCGACCCCTGAGCCATGGCGGACCAGCGTCCCGACCTGCAAAATCCCAGCGTCTCAAGATCCCCGACAAGACCCAGGGCAAGAAGACGGGCCTTGAGTCGGCCATTGAGACGTTGAGCGCGGCAGGCGTCGTCGGTGGTGCCGCCTAGAGTGCCCAACATCAGCACTGGATCGAACACCCAGGGGTGGGACATGAAGGAGCGCGAGCGGTTCGCACTACTGCGAATCACCGGCAAGTACGGCGGCAGTGTCGTGGTCGAGTTGAACGACTCCTATGCCCCGGGCATTCCGGACGTGAAGGGACAGCTCCTGGTCCACAACGATTTCGTGTCCGGCGTCCACGACACCTACGTGGAGCCAAGAGACCTGGCCGACTGGGCGCACGTATTGGACGCGGTCGCCGCGGGGCACGACGCCATCTGGCGCGAGGCTGCGCGAGTTGCCGAGATCGGCATCCACCTGGACTGGCGGGAGGCCGACCACGATCGGATCACGGTCACCATCGCCGACCAGCAGACCACCAGGCTGGCCGTCTCCCTCGACATGGACCCCGGCTGGATCGACGAGCAGCGTGTCCTGCTCGACAGGCTCCGCGCCGTCTGGGCGCACCTGATCCCCGCGGACTGAGTTCAGAGGGGGCAGCCCGTGCCACAGGCGTGCCAGATGGCGCGGGGACTCACGAGGAACAGCGGCTGTCAGCGGGGCTCAGGAGCCGCAGGCACCGAAGCCGGCATTACCCAGGTCAGCGGCAGACTCGCCCCACCTCGCTCCTAAAGCGGGTGTCAGCCCTCAGTCCCAACTCGAACGTGCTGCGGGTCCATGGCTGCCGTCCGGGCAGTCCAGCAGTCTCATCGACAGTCTCATTCGCAGCCGTTCGCAGCCGTTCAGCCCTCCTGCGAGCAACCCAGTAGCCCGTCCCGCGGACGACCGTGAACCAGGACGAACGGGGCCGTGCAGAGTTGGAAAGCGTGTTGGGGGCAACCCCTCACGAGTTCGAATCTCGTATCCTCCGCCATTGCTCTCACCGGGCAATACGTCGAAGGGCCCCACCGCTTGCGGTGGGGCCCTTCGACGTTGTCCGTCGCACTTTCCGCCTCCGGCCCTCGTCCGGCGACGATGTGAACACGACGACGTACGGGTCCTGGAAGCACCTGCTACTTCTCCGGCTGGGCCGACTCGTCCGGATCACCTCACGGACCGAACGCATTGCGAAGGGCCCCACCGCGAGCGGTGGGGCCCTTTCGCCATCGGCCACAATCGGGGCAACGCCGGTGTACGGCAGTACCTGCCGTGAGCGATGGAGGAATGCTGTGCCGCCGACCTCGAAGCCACTGCGGAAGCTGGGCTTTCTGACCATCGGGCTGTTCGACGAGACCGATCCGCGCCGGGGCCACGAGTCGACCCTCTCGATCATCGAGCTGGGCGAGCGACTGGGCTTCGACAGCGCGTGGGTGCGGCACCGGCATCTGCAGTACGGCATCTCCTCCCCCGTCGTCGTCCTGGCGGCGGCCTCCCAGCGCACCAGCCGCATCCAGCTGGGCACCGCGGTCACCCCGCTGGGCTGGGAGAATCCGCTGCGGCTGGCCGAGGACCTGGCGACCGTCGACATCCTGTCGGGGGGCCGCCTCAATCCGGGGGTCAGCGTCGGCCCACCGATGCAGTACGAGCGGGTGAAGCACGCGCTCTACCCCGACACCGCCGACGCCGAGGACTTCGGTTACGAGCGTGTGCGACGACTCCTGGCATTCGTGCGCGGGGAGCCGGCCACCGACTTCAGCGGTACGGAGGGGTTCGAGGCGTACTCCGACCGCGTCCAGCCGCACTCACCCGGCCTGGCCGGCCGTATGTGGTACGGCGGCGGCAGCCTGCGGTCGGCCCGCTGGGCGGGGGAGCAGGGCATGAACTTCCTGACCAGCAGTGTCGTGAAGGCGGAGGAGTCGGAGGACTTCGCCGAGATCCAGCTCTCGCACATTCGGGTCTTCCGCGCCCATCACCCCGATGGCGAGCGTGCCCGCGTCTCCCACGGGCTGGTCGTGATCCCCACCGACACCGCCTCGGCGCAGCAGCGTGCCAAGTACGAGGCGTACGCCGACAAGCGGATGCCGCGCACCACCGCGCCGCAGGGGCCGGCCCGCATGATGTTCGCGCCCGACCTCGTCGGAAGTTCCGCCGAGATCGCTGAACGGCTCCAAGCGCACGCCGCCTTCCGGGAGGTCGACGAGGTCGCGTTCGCACTGCCCTTCACCTTCGACCACGACGACTACGTCCAGATCCTCACCGACATCGCCACCGAGCTCGGCCCGGCTCTCGGCTGGCAACCGTCCGTCTGATCCGGGTCGCTGCGAGTGCTCGGAGGACCTCGGCGGCCGTCACCGCCTGCCGCGGCAGAGATTTCCGACGTCACGTCATGCGTCCCCCTCCAGCGGCGGCGATCGGCCATCGGCGGCTCCTGGACTCGCCATCGCCCGCCCCTGTCGCGATGATCGAAGACATGACACAGAGCAACAGGAGCAAGGCCATCACTTTGCGGATCGCTCAACAGCCGGAGGCGGACGAGCTTCTCGGCCGCAGCCCGCTCGCGGCCATGATCGGCATGCTGCTGGACCAGCAGGTCCCGATGGAATGGGCCTTCTCCGGCCCGTTCACCCTGGCGCAGCGGATGGGATCCGACGACCTGGACGCCCATGAGATCGCCGCCTACGCCCCCGAGGCGTTCACCGAGCTCTTCACCGCCAAACCCGCTCTGCACCGCTATCCCGGCTCCATGGCCAAACGAGTACAGCAGCTGTGCCAGTTCCTGGTCGCGGAGTACGACGGTGACGCGAGCGCGGTCTGGAGCGATGCCGGGACCGGCGCCGAGCTGCTGAAGCGCCTGAAGGCGCTGCCCGGGTTCGGTGCCCAGAAAGCGCAGATCTTCCTGGCGCTGCTCGGCAAGCAGCTGGACGTGCGGCCGACCGGCTGGCGGGCCGCGGCAGGGCCGTACGGGGAAGCGGGGTCGCATCGCTCGGTCGCCGACATCACCGGCCCCGACTCACTCGCCAAGGTCCGCGCATACAAACAGGAGGCGAAGGCGGCAGCAAAGAAGAGCTGAGGCCGTGGCGGCGCAATGCCGCCGACCGGCGGACGGCAGCTGCTCTCAGGTGGGAATCGATGTCCGGCTCCCACCCACCTCCTCCGCTACCTCCCGCGGCGCGCCGTACCGAAGAGCGAGCGTGAGATATCCCGCCCCAGCTGCGTCCCGACCGATCGCGCCAGCGACCGGAACACTCCACTCCCCACCACCTGTTCCACGAGCGAGGCGTCGTCCTCCGGCTGCCCGGACCTCTTCGCCGGCTCTTTCGCCGGCTGGCCCGCAGCCTTCGCCGCGGCCCGCTGCTCCGCCTCGTGCTCGGCCGTGAGCTTCTCGTACGCCGACTCCCGGTCCACCGCCTGTGCATAACTCCCGTACAGCGACGAGCCCTTCACCGCCGAGTCCAGTTCCGCCGCACCGAGCGGACCCATCAGCGACTGCGGCGACCGCAGCCGGGTCGCGGCGACCGGCGTCGGCGCACCCTTCTCGCTGAGCACGGTGATCACCGCTTCGCCGATGCCCAGCCGGGTCAGCAACTCCTCCAGGTCGTACGACGAGTTCGGGAACGTCTTCACCGTCGCCCGCAGCGCCTTCGCGTCGTCCGGGGTGAACGCCCGCAGCGCGTGCTGCACCCGGTTGCCGAGCTGCCCCAGCACATCCCCCGGCACATCGCGCGGAGTCTGCGTGACGAAGAAGATGCCTACTCCCTTGGAACGGATCAGCCGCACGGTCTGCGTGATCGAGTCCAGGAACGCCTTCGACGCCCCGTTGAAGAGCAGATGCGCCTCGTCGAAGAAGAACACCAGCTTGGGCCGCTCGAGGTCGCCGACCTCCGGCAGATCGTGGAAGAGATCCGCGAGCAGCCACATCAGGAACGTCGAGAAGAGCTGCGGCTTGTCCTGTACAGCCGCCAGTTCCAGCACGGAGACCAGCCCCCGGCCGTCCGGCGCCTGCCGCAGGAACTCCGCCGTCTCGAACTCCGGCTCACCGAAGAAGTCGCCCGCCCCCTGCTGTTCGAAGGCGGTGAGCGACCGCAGAATCACCCCGGCCGTGGCCGTGGAGAGCCCGCCGATCCCCTTCAGTTCGGGCTTGCCGGTGTCCGAGACGAGAAATGCGACGACGGCCCGCAGATCCTTCAGATCCACCAGCTCCAGGCCCTTGGCGTCGGCGTAGTGGAAGATCAGACCGAGCGACTGCTCCTGCGTACGGTTCAGCTGGAGCACCTTGGAGAGCAGTACGGGACCGAAGTCGGTGACCGTCGCCCGCAGCGGAATACCGGGACCGATGCCGCCGAGCGCGTAGAACTCGCACGGGAAGCCCTTGGCCTCCCATCGCTGCCCGACCTGCCCGGCCCGCTCGGCAACCTTGCCGCCCGGCGCGCCGGGAGCGGCGATGCCGGACACATCGCCCTTGATGTCGGCGAGAAAGACCGGCACGCCGTTGGCCGACAGCTGTTCGGCAATGAGCTGGAGGGTCTTGGTCTTGCCGGTGCCGGTGGCGCCCGCGACGAGTCCGTGCCGGTTGAGCATCGCCAGTGGGATCCGGATCTGCGCAGCAGGCAGGCATGCACCGTCCCAGAGCAGCACACCCAGGTCGAGGGCGGCGCCGTCGACGGCGTACCCGTCCGCGATCTCCCGGGCCTGCTGCGGCAGCACGCCGACGCCCTCCCCCACGCCCGCTCCGACGCCGTCTCCGATGCCCGATTCCGCGCTCCCGCCCGTGCTGTCGCTGCCACTCATCACGGCCTCTATTCCGGAATGTCTGCATTTATGACGCTCCAGCCAGCATCGCAGTACCGCTCCATAGCTGCGCCCGGAGGCTCTTGGCCGGTAGGCTTTCCGTGTGATCTTCAAGCGCATCGGAAATGGGCGGCCTTATCCCGACCACGGCCGGGAAAGCACCCGGCAGTGGGCGGATGTCGCGCCGCGCCCGGTCCGCCTCGACCAGCTGGTGACGACCAAGGGTCAGCTGGACCTCGAAACCCTCCTCGCCGAGGACTCCACGTTCTACGGCGACTTGTTCGCCCATGTCGTGAAGTGGCAGGGCGACCTCTATCTGGAGGACGGGCTGCACCGCGCGGTCCGCGCGGCACTCCAGCAACGCCAGGTGCTGCACGCCCGGGTCCTCGAACTCGGCTGACGAACGGCACCCATCGGGTGCTTTCGGGTGCATTCACACCCGGACGGGTGCCATCGGTTGATCATTTAGTACGCATCTTCACCGGGTCGCACTACGCTGCGCCCATGAGCATGCTCACTCCCCCCGGCCTGGGCGGAAAGTACCGCATCACGGGCGACAAATATCCGCGCATGCGGCGTCCCCGGCACCGCCGAAGACTGGTCCTCGTGTCCCTCGCCTCCGTGGTGACCCTCGGGCTGGCCGGATGGGGGACGCTGCAGCTCATCGACGTCTTCACCGGCGACCGGACGGCCAGCGCCGCCGACCGCAAGGCCGACTGCCCCTCCGTCAAGCCGTCCGCGCCCGCGAAGGCGCTCCCGAAGCCGGCAAGGATCACGGTCAACGTCTACAACGCGACACCACGCGGCGGGCTCGCGAAGGCCGCGGCCGACGAGCTGAAGAAGCGCGGATTCCGCATCGGCAAGGTGGGCAACGCCTCTGCCGCGTACGACAAGAAGGTCCCCGGGGCCGGGATCCTGCTGGGCGCCCCGACGGCCACGAACGGCACGTTCCCGGTCCTCGGTACGCAGCTGACGGGCGCCACCCCGAAGACCGACACCCGCAAGACGGCGGATGTCGATCTGATCCTCGGTACGGCGTTCAAGAAGCTGAACACCCCGAAGGACGCCGCCGCGGCCCTTGCCGCACTGAACAAGCCGGCCCCCGCACCCTCCTGCGGGTGACACCGCAGTACAGGATGCGAGGGCCGAGAGCCTTCTTCGGAACCGTCGGGCCGGACAGCCCCTAGTCGACGGTGCCGTACATCCGGTCGCCTGCGTCGCCGAGCCCCGGCACGATGTAGCCGTTCTCGTTGAGCCGCTCGTCGACCGAGGCGGTCACCACGGTGACCGGCGTACCGGCCAGGTCGCGCTCCATCACCGCGACGCCCTCGGGCGCCGCAAGCAGCACGACGGCGGTGACGTCGTCCGCACCGCGCTTGATCAGTTCCTGGATGGCCGCGACCAGCGTGCCGCCGGTGGCGAGCATGGGGTCCAGGACGTACACCTGGCGGCCCGAGAGGTCCTCCGGCATCCGCGTGGCGTACGTCTCCGCCTTGAGTGTCTCCTCATTGCGGATCATGCCCAGGAAGCCGACCTCGGCGGTCGGCAGCAGCCGCACCATGCCGTCGAGCATGCCGAGACCGGCCCGCAGGATCGGCACGACCAGGGGCCGCGGGTGCGACAGCTTCACGCCGGTGGTCGGCGTCACCGGGGTCTCGATGTCGACCTGCTCGGTGCGCACGTCCCGGGTGGCCTCGTAGGCGAGCAGGGTGACCAGCTCGTCGGCGAGCCGCCGGAAGGTCGGGGAGTCGGTGCGCTTGTCGCGCAGGGTGGTGAGTTTGTGCGCGACCAGCGGGTGGTCGACGACGTGGATCCGCATGGGCCCAACAGTAGCCGGGCCACCCGCACCCGTGCACTGGCATCAATCGCCCGTTCGGAGGGAAGGTGAGGGCATACGGACCCAGCCTTGGGGTGATGTGCCGATGCCCGACGGGGAGCAGCAGAAGCGGGACCAGCTGGAACCGCAGGACACGCAGGGCCGCCGGGACACGCTGGACGCGCCCGAGACGGACGAGGAGCGCCGCAGGCGCCGCGCCCAGTTCCTGCGTGAGCTTCATGAGGCCAAGGCGCTGCGCGACCGGGTCCAGCCACGCCGGGCCAGGGCGGCCCGAATGCGCCAAGCCATGCGGATGCGGACCTTCCGCTGGTAGCCGCCGGGACCGCCGGACGGCCCCCTGGAAGCGGTGTTGTCGACAACTCATGGACGACGCAACGGTCGAACTCCTCTCACGAACGCTCGGTTTCTGCCACGATTCCGATGGGCGGGGCACAGGACAGCCGGATCACCGACTGTCCTCCCGCCGGACCGACACCCCTATGACCAGTGGGAGAGTCACGGTGTACTTCGCCGCACTGCTCGCGCGCACCGAAGACGGGTGGGAAGCGAGCGACACGGAACTCGACGATGTGGAGACCCTGTCCGATCTGACGGATCTGGCCCGTGAGGCCTCGGTGGACGAGGACACGGTGCTCGTCTTCATCGAGCAGGAGGACGCCTGGTTCGGCGTCATCCGGGTGGACGGTGAGGAGGACCCCCGTATCTACATCTCGGACGCGTCCGCCGCCGCCCGCTCCTCCTACGGGGAGATCCTGCTCACCGATGAACTGCTCGGCCGCGAACCCGGGGCCGAGGACTCGATTGCCGCCCTCGAAGAGCTCGTCGGCCTCGACGGTACGGAGGACGGCGAGCCGGACCACACCCCCGACAACAACAACGACACCGACCTCGACGACAACGACGACGACGGGCTCGACGCCGACGCCGTACCGACGGGTCCGCTCGGTGACACCGGGGTCCTGGCCGACCTCGGACTCCCCGAGAAGGAGCTGCTGATGCTGCGGACGGACGCACTGGTGGAGATCGCGGACGCGCTGGGAGCGGCCGAGGTCCTGGAAACCGTCCGTTAGGGTCCGCGGGTGACCGAACGACCGGGCCCGCACCGACTGCCAGAACCGCACGATCCTGTACGGGACCCGTGGCGGGCTCCCATGCGCCGCGCCCTGGACGAGGCCGCGCACGCGGCGCGGGCCGGCGATGTGCCGGTCGGCGCCGTCGTCCTCGGCCCGGGTGGCGCCCTGCTCGCCACGGGACACAACGAACGCGAGGCGACCGGTGATCCGACCGCGCACGCCGAGATCCTCGCTGTCCGCCGGGCCGCCGCGGCGCTCGGCGAATGGCGGCTTTCCGGGTGCACCCTGGTGGTCACCCTGGAGCCGTGCACGATGTGCGCGGGCGCGCTCGTGCAGTCCCGGGTGGCCCGTGTGGTCTACGGGGCACGGGACGAGAAGGCGGGCGCGGCGGGTTCACTCTGGGACGTCGTACGGGACCGGCGGCTCAACCACCGTCCCGAAGTGATCCATGGAGTCCTGGAGGACGCCTGTTCCGCCCAGCTGACGGCGTTCTTCCGCGACCGCTGACGCTGCGGCACCCACCACCCCCGGCCCGGCTTCCGCGTACGCCGGAGAATCGGATTTCGACCCACGGGCGAGATGGTCTAAGCTCTCTCTCGGTAGCGTGTCCGAGCGGCCGAAGGAGCTCGCCTCGAAAGCGAGTGTGGGGAAACTCACCGAGGGTTCAAATCCCTCCGCTACCGCAGGTAGATGAAGGGCCCGGTCCATCTGGACCGGGCCCTTCACTGCGTCCCGTCTCAGTTCCCGTCTCAGTTGACCGATCCGGCGCCCTAAAAAGCCTCACCGCTCCGGACGTCGCGCTCTACGCTCCATCTGTGGATCGCGTATGGATGCGTGAGCGGCTCAAGAGGTTCGATCAGACAGCAGCCCAGTACTGGAATGTCCGGTACGCCAACGGTGACACGACGCAAGAGGAGAAGTGGCTGTTCCAGGATGAGCCCACAATCGTGAAGATCTTGCGCATTCTGAATCCCCACAAGCCGGACCTAGAGGTGCTTGGGGAGAACGAATGGCAGGCGCTGACGATCGACCTGAGCGAGGTCAGTCGCGGCATAGGCATCCTCACAGATATGGATGAGTGGGCCACGCGATTGGCACCAGACGTTCCCTCACTCCCAGCAGATCAACTACACGCATGGGTATGGGACGCCGCTCGCACCTTCTGGGAGTCTGCGCACTATCGAGCTGCTGTCCACGCCGCCGCTACGTCGATCAACGCTCATCTGCAAAACAAGCTGGGCCGACGCGACCTGTCTGACGCCAAACTCGTCCAGGAGGCCTTCAGCGACAAGGCGCCGGAACCGGGCAAGCCTCGCCTCCGGATACCAGGCGATCAAACAGACCCCGGAGTCCAGACACGGCAACGCGGCGCCCTCCAGCTCGGCCAAGGGGCCTACTTCGCCCTTCGTAACCCGGCAGCCCACGAGACGGGTGATCTGGCCGAACAAGAGGCCTTGGAACAACTGGCCACCTTCAGCGTGGTGGCACGCCTGATCGACAGCTGTCACGTAGTGACGTAGCCCGGCGGGGGCAAGACTTCCGCCTTGCCCCCAGCCTTCAGCGGACTGGTCCAGCCGTTGCGGCTCCGCCATCATCGGGCCCATCGGTCTTCCAGATCAGCCCGTCGACCTGTTCGGCGACGTTGGTCCGAACGGTGTCGACCATGTGCTGATAGCGGGCGGCCATTGCGGTGGTTGACCAGCCCATCAGCCCCATGACTGCCCGCTCCGATACCCCGAGGATCAGCAGCACCGTCGCGGCGGTGTGTCGGGCATCGTGAAGTCGGCCGTCTCGAACTTTTGCGGCTTGCAGTAGCTCCTTCCAGTCGTCGTAGTCCGTACGCGGTGAGGTACCCCGGCCGGTCTCGGTGGCAAAGAGCCAACCCTCTTCCGTCCAGCGGTCCCCGACGGCAACCCTCTCCGCGTCCTGCCGCTTCCGGTGGACACGGAGGAGGTCCACGAGCTGCCGCGGAAGCCCGACCGCCCGGCGGCCGGCGCGCGACTTGGTGTCGGCCGTCTCCGGGTTGGTGCGCTGCCTCTTCGGGCAGTACCCCGCCTTACGGCCACAGGCTGTCTCGTCGACGCAGCCGTGGGCATACTGCGGTCGTCGTCGGCTCCGACGGACCATCAGCACACCGCGCCCTAGGTCCACATCTGTCCACTTGAGCCCGAGAGCTTCTCCCTGCCGCAAGCCGAGGGCCAGAGCAACAGCCCAGCGCGCCGAATTACGCCGATCGTCCGCCGCTCGAAGTAGCCGTTGCACCTCTTCGACGGTGAACGGTTCGATCTCCTCTTCGCGGACCCGAGGGGCCTTGGTCAGGCGCACGGGGTTCTGCCCGAGATGCCCCCGCCGCACCGCCTCGTTCAGGGCGGTGCGGAAGGTTCGGTGCACCTGGTGAGCCGTGCCGGGTCTACTGCCGGCCGCAATCATGCGGCCGTAGAGGCTCTCGATGTGCTCGGGCCTGAGCTTGTCCAGCTTGTGCGCTCCGAGGCCGGGGATCAGATGCTTCCTGACCGCGACGCCGTAGCCAACCATGGTGTTCTCGTTGACACCGAGTGGGGCGATCTCTTCGACCCAGTGGGTCAGCCATGCAGCCACGGTCCATCCACGGCCGGGCTTGCGGAGCGTCTTAGTCTCGCGCTGCTGCTCCAGCTCTTTAACGGCCTTGGTCACCTCGGCTCGGGTCTTGCGCTCGACGTGGCGCCGGTCAGGCTTACCGTCGTCACGGACGCCAACTGTGACGCGGCCGTGCCACCTGCCGTCCTTACCCAGGTAGATAGACGAACGGCCGTTGGGCTGTCGAGTGCGCTTGTTCTTCTCTTCTGCCATGAGTGCTCCTCAGGCCGCCGTGGCGGTGGTGATAGTGGTGGTGGGCTGCTGCCTCTTGCGGCGGCGGGTGACGAACTCGGGCACAGCGTCGACCGGCACCCTGCGGAGGTGGCCGACGGTGATGGATTCCAGCTCTCCCGAGCTAATGAGCCGGTAGCAGACGGTGCGGCCGATCCGGAGGCGGCGGGCAGCCTCCTCCACGGTGAGCAGCACGAGGGTGTTGTCGAACGTGTCGGCGGGGGCCGTGTCCATGCGGAGATCTCCCTGGGACCGAAGGAGCGGGCTTGGGACCTTGCAGAGGTCGCGGATGCGCGTGTGTGTACGAGGCGCGGATTTCTGCGTCATGGCGTCATTAGCGTCACTTGGGGGCCCTGACCTGCGGTTTTACTTGACGCAGTAGCTAGGCCGTGCGTCATCGCAGCGTCATGGGGTGCGTCATCGGATGACGCAGATGACGCAGGATGACGCAGAGCAAGCCGTCTGCGTCATGCCTGTTTCCACAGGTCAGGTGCCGTTTTCCGGCCCGCATGACGCACATGACGCAGCGTCTTCCTTCTTAGGACAAAGAAGGGGCTGCCTGTAGTACTTGGGTGCGCCTCACAGAGTGAAGAAGGAGCCACTGCGCGGCGCGACCTTGGGGCGGCGTTCCGCCGAACAGCAAGAGGAGCACGTGCTCTTCTTGCTGTTCGCTTGGGCGTGCGGATCGCGGGTCAAAACGCCCGTGATTGCGCGTGCGGGGCCGGGGGGAGCGTGCGGGTCATTTCGAGGTAGCGGCCCGCGCTGGTGCGGCCCGAGTCGACAAGGACGCGCCGGGCGGCAAGCGTCGGTTGGAGGCGCTTGAGCCGGTCGGAGAGGACTTTGCCGGTGGTCGGCCAGCCCTTGGGAAGGGGACGGCAATCCTCGTCGCTGTAGAGGCGACTGAGGCAGTGCAACCACTCGGTGGACGTCATCCGCTGCGCCGCGCCCGGCGCGATGGTGTCAGCGTGCCTGAGGACAGTCTGCGCGAGGAGATCACCCTCGATCACGTCGTCGTTCAGGTCGTCCAGACTGGCCCGGTAAGCGGGGAGTGCCCCAAGTCCGGTCGCCGCGTCGAACTGCGCGCACAGGTGCGCGAAGTCCGCCATCCGCAGATCGGTAGGAGTCTCCGCCTCGGCTGCGCGGACCTTGACCGTGAGGTCCAGGAGCGAGCCCAGAACGACGGGCAGAACCTCCGCATACTCCGCCCACAGCTCCGCCTCGGTGCGCCGGACGCGGGGCCGCTCCAAACGCAGCGGCAGGAGCCGTTCCGCGAGGTCTGGCCGGATGACGCCCACGTCGATCCCGGTCAGAAGCAGGGGCCGGCGGTAGCCGACGCGGAACACGTCCCCGTCCGTGAACAGAGCACGCTTGACGCTCTCGGCGCCGGTCACGATGCAGCACATCGCGTCCGACAGGTCCGGCGTCACGTGGGAAAGGTTGTCCAGCGCGGTGACCCACCCCGCCGCCACCGCCGCGATCAGGCTCTCCTCATCCTTCGGCGCCCGCCGCAGGTCACCGCTCATACCCTCGATGATCCGCACGAGCATCCGCCCACCGGTGGACTTGCCCGCGCCCTGCGGGCCGGTGAGGAACGGCGCGGGGACCGGCACGGACGGACCGAGGCAGCCGATCAGCCACGCGAGGGCCAGGCACTCCGTCTCCGCATTGGCGAAGTTGCACAGACGCATCAGAAGATCGATGCCCTTGCCGTCGGTGTCCTTGACCGGCAAGGGCAGTTCCCCCGTGAGCTGGGTCCGCCTCCAGCACACCTCACGCGGATCGGGGGTGAGGATGTCCCAACCGGAGGGGTGGATGCGGACGGACCGCCCGTCATCGCGTCCCAAGTCCAGCCACGTCGCCCCGTCCAACCCGGGGGCCACGCGGATGTGCACAGGCTGGACGTCCTCCGCGAGGGCGAGTGCTTCGATCAGGTCCAACGCCTCCTTGAGCGCGGACCCGTTGAAGACGCCGACCCCGTCGTGGAACAGGCCGACCATGAGTTCCTGGCGGTGGCTGCCCGTCGTGCCCTGGGAACGGATCGGACGGGCCACGGGGTGGCCGTTCTTCTGTGCGTACACGGTCCCGTCAGCGGTTCGGAAGTACCGGAAGTGGGACTGTGCGTAGTCCGCGATGACCTCGCGGGCGGGAGTCTTGTCGTCCTCAGACATGGCTCAGTCCCAACTTCGTCAGGGCGTTGGTCCACGCGTCGGTGCAGTGCCGGGGCGATTCGCCCTTGGCCTGCGCGGCGGTGAACAGTCGCGCGGTGTGAGCGTCGGTGAGGCAGCCGCATCGGCCGTGCGTGTAGAGCACGGCGAGGAACGTCCGGTATACGGTGGCGTGCACCGCCTCGCGGGCCTCGGAGATGCGCTGTTCCGCCATGGCGATGCCACGGTCCAGATAGGTGGGCGTGCGGTGGGGGCACGCCCCGCCCCCGACCAGTGCGGGCACGGTGACGGCCGCCGGTCGGACCGTGGAGGGTTCCTTCACAGTCAGCGCGCGCACGACGTCCGGCAAGGCCGCCATGGTTCCGGTGCCGGGGCCGAGCCATCGGGCGTAGGCCATGGTGGACTTGATGTCGATGCCGGGCCGTACGGCGTTGGCGGACTGCATGGCGCCCTGGTACAGCCAGTGCTCGCCTCGGGTCGTCGGCACGGTCCGTGTGGCGGGCAGGGTCGCACGGGCCCACGCGATGGCTTCGGCATTGTCGAGGTCGACGACGGTGAGGCCGGCGCCGCCGGGGTGGTAGGCCACCGCCGCCGCTTCGCGCCACGCGCGCACCCACGTCGACGAGATGATGACGCCGGGGTCGGTGGTGGCGGCGGCCCAGCCGTGGCACGGGTGCGGGCAGGAGCAGGGGCCCGGGGTCTTCATGTTCGGTCGGCCACCGCACGCGTTCTTGGCGCATGTCGGGCAGTTCCCGAAGGGCACCTTCCCCTTGCGTAGCGGCAGGACGGGCAGGCCGTCGGCCGCGAGGCTGAGGGCCATGTGCAGGGGCTCGCTCATGCCGCCACCTCCAGTGCGGTGTGTGCGGGTAACGGCCGGTGCCGCTCTGGCCGGATGTCGGTGGGCTGCGTCATGCTGGAAAACCCCCACAGGTCTGTTGGTGGCAGGTGGACAAGGGCGGCCCGGTCTTTGGCGAGAGGGGGCCGCCCTTGGTGTTGGTCGGAGCGGTCAGGCGGGGGTGCTCAGGCCGCTTCCTGGCCGGGCAGGACCATGCCGTCGTCGTTCTTGCGCAGGGCTCCCGTGGCCGTGAGGGCTTTGATCTCGCGGGAGACGGTGCCCTTGTTGATCCCTGTGCGGTCGGTGATGTCCCGAAGGGTGCGAGCCCCGTCCTGGACGGCCTGGCGTACCCGGTCCCGATTGCTCGCCGGCACGGGTGTCTCCGTGGCGCTGGTCGCCCCCTTGACCAGGTGCAGAGGGCTTGCGGCTGGCTTGGCTGTTCCGCGCTTCCATACGGGCCGGTTCGGGAGGGCGATGACGTCGGCGGGAGAGAACGCCCGGGTCTTGACCGGGTTGGGCTTGGCCTTGGGCCCGGATCGCAGCATCGCGACGCCCGGCATGGGCAGCTTGTGCGCGTGCCAGCCGTCCTCGGTGGCGTCCTCACCGAACACCACCCGCGACTCTGACGACGTAGACAGGGCGAGTGAGGCCCGGTAGGTGATCTGCGCGCTGATCTGCGGGTCAAGCCCGGGGCTCTTGCCGTCCATGGTCGGCTTCTGCGTGGCCCAGATCAGGATGATCTCGGCTGCCCGCGCCATGCGGGCGAGCGTGCGCATGTTCTCCATGATTCGGCCGTAGTCCGGGCCCGGGCCGTCCTCGGTGCGGGGCGCCTTGAACCTGGCCATGGAGATAACCTCGGCACCCTCGTCCACGAAGACCGTGATCCGGGGACGGTTCGCGCTGATCGCGATCACATCGCTCCCGCGCGGGACCTCGTCCAGCCGCTCGTGCATCTCCTCCACCAGCTCGTCGGTCACGTCCAGGACATCGTCCCGGCGCACCGCCGTGCGGGCACGGTGCTCCCAGTTCAGAGCCTCCACCCGCTTCGGATCGATGACGATCAGCCGGTGATCCACGGACTCCGACGCCTCCGCGAGGAGGGCGCGCGTCGACCAGCTCTTGCCCGATCCGGACGTGCCAGCGACCAGCATCCGCCGACCGAGCGGCACGAACACCGGCTCGCCGGTGATGGTGTCGATGCCCCACGGCGCCCCGGGCTCCCAGCCGTTCAGGTCGATGCCGTCGGCCGCGCTGCGGGTCCGCAGGGTGATCGTCGCGCGGTCGCCGTGACTTCCGGAAGTGATCTCCACGCGCAGATCGGTCCGCGCCCCGAGCAGGGCCCTAATCTCGTCCGCCTTCGCGCGGAACGTCTTCGGCGTCCACCGGCCGTCGAGGCGCACGTGTGAGACCAGCCCGGCCGGGGTGAGCTTGGCCGGTGTGGGCACGGTGCCGGACAGGCCTCGGGCGTCTGCGTTCTGAACCCAGAACGACGGATCGAGCCGCGAGGCCAGGCGCCGCTCCTCAGCGCTCATCCCGTCATCGAGCCGCACCGACGGCTGACGACGGCCCAGCCACAGACCCGCGACGTTCAGACCGATCAGCCCGGCCGACACGGACGCCGGCCACAACGTGAGCGCGTGCCCAGCCTCCGACATCAGCCACGAGGCCAGTGCGCCCGGCACCGCGTGCGCGGCGTGCGCATGCACCGCGCGGGCCGCGAGAGTGGCCGGGTAGTTCTTCCGCGCCGCCTTCAGCACGGACCGCGCCTGACTGTGATGCTGCCGCGCAGCCCTGTCCGCCGTGCGCGCGGCCCGACGGTTCGCGGACAGCGGGTTGGTGGACGCCTTGCGGGCCGCGCTGCGCTGATTGCGCGCCATCGCAGCAGTGGACCGGGAGGAGTTGTGCTCCCGCTGCGCCGCCATGAGCGCCTTCAGGTTCTCAGGGGTCCGCAGTTGTGTCCGGCGCTCCGCCTCCCTGTCCCAGCGGGCGGCGAACGGCGCGCACGTCGGCGCGAGTGCGTCCAATGCGCCGTTGGTTGTGGTGGTGGTGGTCGACCATGCTTGCTTCCAGTCCACGAAGAGTCCTCCAAAGACACGTGGATGAGGGCCGGTGCGCCGTTGCGTGGCGTCACCGGCCCGCCCGAATTGGGATAGTTGGCGTTGCCGGTTGCGTCGACAACGCCGGTTGAACCCCCGCAACCGCGTCTGACCTGCGGAGTTGCGGAGTTGCGCCGTTCCGGGGAGGGGGCCCCTACGCGCACGCGCGCGTAGAGGGGCAGAAAATGCCGTCACGCAGCGTCTCGGCGACGCCGTGGGAGGCCGTTCACGGCCCGGGGGGTCTCGACCCACACGCGAGGGGGGTCAGGGCCTCTACGGGGCGTAGGGCGATTCAGTGTGTGGACCGGCCGAACCACCGGTTGTTGACCGTGGTGTGGTGAACCGTGGCCGGGCGGCCGGTGCCGAGCAGCGCCGGAGCGAGCCGCGAGGCAACGACCGCGATCGCGGCCCACATCACCACCGACCCGAGACCGGCAAACGCGCTCACGACCTGGCCAGCGCCAATGAGGAGCTGACCGGCCCCGAATCCAGCACCCCCGGCGAGCAGCCCGCCGGCCGCGAGGCGCTGCGCACGCGGGTCGAGCAGCGGTTGCGGGGTCAAGTCCCGGGGCTGGTAGGCGACGGGGGCGGTCGGCAGGTGCTCGCGGAGTACGGCGACCATGTGCCCCTCAGGGCCGGGGACGTAGACGACAGGCCCCTGTTCACCGTGCAGTCGCACGGCACCGGTGAGGGGCACGTCCGGGACGGTCGGCCACCCGGGGAGGGGCGCCACGGCGGTCTCGCGGTATTCGGCGGCAGTCACGATGCAGTCCTCTCGTCGGTCGAGCCGGAGCGTTGGTCGGTGAAGTCGGCGCAGGGCACGCACATGCCGAGTGAGCGCGGGATGCAGTACCCGGCATCGAGGCGGCAGTTCGGGCAGGTGCGGCGTGCGGTCATGGCCTTGGCGAGCGCTGCAGAGCGGCCCGGTGTCATGGGGCGGACGGGCTTGGCCCGGTCGACGCGGTAGAGGTAGGCGATCAGCGGCCCACGTCGCTTGCGGGGCCGCCGGAGCTCTGCGGCGACGTCCTGTCCGCCGGGCCGCAGCCCCATCGCACGCAGCTGCCTGCGGGTCGCATATCCGTCCGGTGCCAGGCGCCACGCGTATTCGGGGAGCACGGCCATCACGCCGACGCCTCAACCGGTCCATCCGCACGCTCCGCCCGCAGGGTCTCGCGCAGCACGCGAGCCTTCGCGGGAGAGGTACGGACCGCCTTGCGGATGCCCTCGGCGGTCAGGTCGCCCACCGACCAGTCAGCAGTAGCCGATCGGGCCTCATCGAGCAGTTCATCAGCGGTCCGGACCGGCCGGGCCGATCGAGCGGCGTCCGGCACGCGACCGGTCGCCCCGCGCGGCCGGGTCGACTCGGCCGCAACCGACCGCACCTGGGCGAGCTCGACGAGATCGGCGGAGACGGGCGCGGGAAGCGTGGCGGGAGTCTCGGCCGCCGCGACGGGGGCGGGGGTCGACTCTCCCAGGTCAGCAGTAGACCGATTTGTTGATGTATCGACCCATTCACGGATCGGGACGCTCTCGATCGGTCGATGGTGCAGCACCTTCGCGACCAGATCGGAGCCGAAGTAGATCGACCCGACCGGCAGCGACGTGGCGAGCAGCACCAGGGTCCAGTTCGCGGGGTCCCAGTCGGCCAGTCGACCCCAGTCGACCGATCCGGCATGCAGTTCGGGGACGAGGCCGTGAACGTAGTTCAGGACGAGTGAGGCGAGCGTGTACGCGGCCAGTACCCGCAGCGCGAACGTCTTGTCCTTGCCGACGAGTACCAGGGTGGCGATCAGGGCGAGCGCCACCCGCGCACGTACGCGACGCACTCGCGCTTCCCGACGATGGTCTAGCTGTGGCCCGCAAGCGCATTCGCTACATAGACAACCGCCCCTACGCGCTCGCCGACTCCTACTTCCCTCAGGAACTCGTCGCTGGGACGCTTCTCATGGAGCCGCGCGACGTGGCAGCACCAGGTGGCGTGCTCGCATCCGTTGGACTCATCCAGACCAAGTACAGGGATGAGATCGCGGTGCGCATGCCGACACGGCATGAGGCCGAACTGCTCGCGCTACCTGCAGCAACTCCGGTAGCAGAGCACACACGAACGGGCTACGACGCAGACGGAAAGCCCCTGCGCTGCATGGTCACCATCCTCCCCGGAGACAGGCACAAGATCCTCTATGAAGTCGACACTGACTGAATACCTCCGCCCGGCGCGGGCGGAGGACGTGCCCGCCCTCATGTCTCTCCGGACAGAAGCCGAGGAATGGCTCAGCTCAAAAGGCACTGACCAATGGAGCGATCCCGAGACCGGCGCCAAAGCCATCACCAAGTGGCGAGCATCGATCGACGAAGGGCGCGCCTGGGTCGTCGTCGACTCCGGCAAGGTCCTCGGCACCGTGAGTAGAGGGCCCGTGGATCGGGACTTCTGGACAGACGAGGACCATCCCGAATCTGCCTTTCACCTGTACAAGCTCATCGTCGCCCGCCAGGCCGCCGGGCGGCACCTCGGGGCGCGGCTCGTGGACTGGGCATCAAGCCTGGCCGCCATGGAAGGCCGCGACTGGGTGCGCATAGACACATGGCGGACCAACAAGGGACTTCACTCCTACTACGAGCGGCTGGGGTTCAAGCACGTGAGGACTGAAAGTCCGTCACATCGGCGCTCAGGGTGGCTCGCTCAACGGCCGACTACCGCGCTTAGCCTCCCCGACTTCCCACTGACCGTGGGCCCGCCTCGCGAGGGTAGGTCGACGCCGATCCCGTCTCAGCACACCCCGACGGACTGACCTGGGGCGGAGTTCCCCCAGGTCTTTAGACGTCGTTTCCCACGCCTGGCTTTATCGAGCGTTTGGCCAGCCCGTTGTGACTATCGGAACTCAGCGGAGTTAGGCACGCGGGACGAAGCGGGCTACGCCATCTCCGGCAGCGATGTGAAGGTGGAGATGCCGGTTGTGCTGTTCGTTGCCGAGCGTGGTCAAGACCTGGCACCCCCCGTGCTGTTCGACTACCTGTCGTGCGGCGGACTGGACGACCTCCAGCAGCTGAGCCCCCACGGCGACGTCCAGCTCCAGCAGGGATCGAACATGCTGCTTCGGCACGACGATCACATGGTCTGTCCCGAAACCGGGAATTGGCGGACGGAACGCCAACACCTCTTCGGTCTCAATCACCACGTCGATATCGATCGTGCGGGGAATGACCTCGCTGCAGTACCAGTCAGGCTCGTCCATGCGAGCCACCCTACGGATTGCCAACTGGCCACGGCTCCGTCTCAGTTTCCGTCTCGCACATTCCCGTCCGGCCCCATCCATAGAGGTTCACTTCGAGACGCGGAGCGGATGCATTCCTGAGACGGAAGCGGAACCCGTACAACCTTGAGGTGCTCTCGTGTGTCCAGTGGGGTGACTGGGGCGCCGCCGCTCCCGTCGTTCGGCATTCCCCCCTCCGTAGTGCCCGTCCTTCCGCCAAGGAGCTCCGTTGAACAGAGCAGCCACGGCCGCCGCCGTGCTCGCCCCTCTCCTCGCCGTCACCCTGACCCCGACGACAGCCTCCGCCAGCAGCCCGTACAAGGGGGCCAACACCGCGGCCGTCCAGGACGACTTCAACGGTGACGGCTATCGGGACCTGGCCGTGGGCGCGCCCTATGCAGCCAATGGCAGTGTGGAGGAAGCCGGCGCCGTCGTCGTGATGTACGGGTCGGCGTCATCGGTGAGCGCCACGCGCCGGACGGTCATCACGCAGGCGACCTCCGGGATCCCCGGCGACCCCGAGGAATGGGACGCTTTCGGTACTACGGTCGCCAGCGCCGACCTGGACCGGGACGGATACGCGGACCTGCTCGTCGGCACCCCGAGCGAGAAGGTCGGCGACAACGAGCTCCGGGGCTCCGTGACCGTCGTGTGGGGCGGGCCCAGTGGGCTGTCGGACGGCGCGACCATCTCCCCTCCCGCCGGATATGGGGACGGCAGAACGTACTGCGGCTTCGGGAATTCTCTGGCCACAGGCGACATGAACGGGGACGGCGCCCCGGAGGTGAGCATCGGCTCGCGCTGCGAGGGCGCCTCCTACACCAGCCCCTTCACCCGCACCGGCAAGGCAGCCTCCAACTACCGGGACGATCGCTTCGGTGAGACGCGCGGCGTGGTGATGGGTGACGTTAACGGCGACGGCAGGGCGGAGCGGTTCTGGTTGCCCGGGCCTTCGGACGACGACCTCCGCGGATCTGTGTATGTCGACAACGGCCCTCCGAGCCCGGACTATTCCGCCAACTGGCCCACCGAACTCCCCTACGCCGACGGTCACGCCGGCCAGATCGGCGACATCAACGGCGACGGGTACGGCGACCTGGTGACCGGCATCGCGGAAGACGACTCGCTTGCGAACGCGACCGGCGCGGCGCACCGTGGCGGCGAGATCCAGGTCCTCTATGGCAGCGCGCAGGGCATCACCGCAGACCAGCACCCGAAGGTCTTCTACCAGGACACAGCGGGTGTCCCGGGCACCGCGGAGGATGGCGACGAGTTCGGCCAGTCGCTCAGTGTCGGCGACGTCAACGCGGACGGGTATGCCGATGTCCTCGTAGGCTCGCCCGGGGAGGCAATCGGCACGCTCCAGTACGCAGGCACGGCCGTGTTGCTGCGCGGCTCCGCCGCCGGCCTGACGACGACCAAGGCGGCCGGATACACCCAGAACACGGCGGGCGTGCCCGGCACCGCAGAGGCCGGCGACCAGTTCGGCGCGGCCGTCCACCTTGCCGACCTCAACAAGGACGGCAAGGCCGAGACGATCGTCGGCATATCCACGGAGAACAGCGATGGCTGCCTGTGGACCGCCCGCGGCTCGGCCTCCGGTCCCGTCCTGAGCGGTTCGGTCAACCTGTGCGGCAAGAGCGCCGGTATTACCGTCCGCAACACCGTCGGATACTTCGGAGCCGCCCTGACGAGCCCCCACGTCGCCAACTAGGCAGGCATACGCCCAGCGCAGCGTGCCACCAGGCGGCGCTCACCTTCGGCCGGGCCGCCGCGGACGGGACCGCGGTGGCCCGGCCCCTGCGTCGGCAGGCAGCAGGCGGCAGGCGGCAGGCGGCAGGCGGCACGCCAACGCCCCGTATCCAGGTCCCGCCACGCCCCCAGGTGCGGCGAGCGGCAGGAGACAGCGACCGAGCCGTCTCAGTTTCCGTCTCATTCACTCTCGTCCGGCGCCATCCAGAGCGGTTCACGCAATGGGCCCGGAGTATGGCAATGAACGAGGCTGAACGGCTCCGAATCACGCCCTGACCAGCACGAACAGACCTCGAAAGCGAGTGTGGGGAAACTCACCGAGGGTTCAAATCCCTCCGCTACCGCTTCGGAAGACCGCCTCCGATCCTGCGAAAGCAGGTCGGGGGCGGTTTTTTGTTTCCCACCCCGTGATCGGCGCCGGATCCGTATCAAGGACGCTCGAGCCGGGCGCCCCGTGACACGGGCGCGAGGTAGGAGTGGAAGACGTCGTCCGGGTCCCACTCGAGCTTGAGTTCCTGCAGGCGGACCCAGTCGGCGGCGGCGTACGAGCGCCGGGGTCGGTCGGCATCGGCTTCCAGATCTGCTTCGGCGATGTAGTGACCACCGCGACCCGACGGGTCAGCCGCGGCCATCGTCTCCCGCAGCCACCCGGTGTTCGCCTCGTCCGCAGCCGGATCGTCCCAGACCGCGTAACAGGCGAGGTAGGAGTCGCCGGGCGCCGAGAAGGCCATGTTCCGCAGCAGCGCCGGGTCCGGGGAGACCGGCTGCACGGGCGCGAGCACCAGGGACTTGCCGGAGGGGGCCCGCGCGAGGACGCCGGCGATGCGGGTCATCAGAGTCTCGTAGCTCTCCGCCGACCACAGCGTGTCCGCCGCGTAGCGATGCGCCGGCGGCCACGCCCGACCGGCGCCGTCGTGCAGTGCCGCGAAAGATGTCGGCTCGGGTTGCTGCCGGGACAGGGCTTGCTCGGCGAACGGACAGGCGCCCAGCGGTTCGAGAGCAGCGAGCGCCTCGTCCCGCGTCGCAGCGAAAGCAGTGGCACCGACGGTGATCCGCGGCCCCGGCGGGGCCGTGGCCGTCGCCTCGCCGGAGGCTGCCAGGACGAGAGCCGTCTCGACGTTCGACGGCAGGTCACGTGCGGTCCGGACGGCCCAGCCCGTCACGCGCTCGACGTCGGCCAGCGGGAAGGTGAGGCCGGTGGTCGTGATTGCCGCGGGGTGAGGGTGCAGACCGAGCCGGAAGTGGGTGACGACGGCGAAGAAACCCGGCCCCGCGCCGCGCGCGGCCCAGAAGAGGTCGGCGTTCTCGGTCTCGCTGCAGACGACCGTCCGGCCGTCGGCGGTGACAGCCCGGATCTCCAGGACGTCGGCACATGCCGGTCCCCACGCACGGGAGTTCCAGCCGAGTCCGCCGCTCAGCAGATAGCCGCCCACCGCGACGGAGGGGCAGTGCCCCACGGGAAAGGCCAGGTCATGCGGGGCGAGGGCCTCGACCAGATCCATCCCGGTGACTGCGGGCCCCACCTCGGCCGTCTCCGACACCGGGTCGACGCCGCAGTGCCGCAGCCGTGACAGGTCGATCAGCAGGCCCCCGTCGCGGAGTTGGGAACCTGACCAGTTGTGCCCGCCGGAGCGCGTGGAGACGCGCAGCCCCTGGGCGCGTGCCCAGGCCAGGGCCAAGGGGATGTCCCGCTCTGCGGCGCCCTGCAGGATGACCTCAGGAAACCGTTCCGGCGTCAGCCCGTTCCACACCGCGTCGGCACGGGCACGGTCGTAGCCGGGGTCGCCCCGTCGGATCAGGGTCCCCTCGAAGGGTCCTGCGTGCGTCCGTTCGGGCATCACGACCTCCTCGCGTCACGGCTGCCGCCGACTGGTGATCGGTCAGTGGGTGGTCAGGCCGAAGATGACGAGGACCAGTACGTAGCAGAGCACCACTGCCGCGGCACCGGTCAGGTGCACGCGGTAGGTGGTTGCGCGGCTGGGCACCAGCCAGAAGGCGAGTGCCTTGTTCACCAGAGGCATCAGCAGCCAGGTCAGCGCACTGACGCTCAGCATGTTCCCGATGAAGAGGCCGATGTATCCGGGGACGCCGAGCTTGCCCAGCCAGCGCCCCTCGGTCAGGTTCAGGATCATCACCGTGGGATAGAGGGCCAGGAGCACGGTCATGGCCTGCTTCCAGTTGGGCGGTGCACTGTCCTGCTTGCCTTCGCCGAACCGGAACCAACCGCTGAACGCCGAGCGGACCTTGCGTACGTCGTAGGAGGCGAAATAGGCGCGGCCCTCCTCCAACAGTGTCTGGCGGACATCGGAGGCGAGCCAGTCGTCGAGGTGCTCGCGGGAGTCGAACCGGAAGACGGCGACCCAGTGCTCCTGCACGCCCTTCACGGGCCTGAACAGCTCGGAGCCCATGAATCCGGGTGACTTCGCCTGTGCCTTGAAGGCCTTCTCCTGCCAGCGCAGGAATTCCTCCTCCCGCCCGGGCTTCACCTCGTGCGAGACGACGGCCGTGATCGTCTCCGGCGCCTGCTCGGCAGGGGCGCCGCCACGAAGCACCTCCTGCGTCGGAGATCCCTCGAAGAATTCCTGCCCTTCGTCGAGCAACTCCTGCCGTCTGCCGGAATCCAGCCAGGCCGTCAGGTGGTCGACACCGGCGAAACGGAAGACCGCCACCCATTCGTTCTCGTCGCCTGCCGCGGGCGGGTACACCTCGACAGCCTCGAACCCGTCGAATTCGCGGGCCGCTTCGTTCATCCTGTGCTGCCAGCGCTGATAGTCGTCGGCGCGACCCGCGCACACCTTCTGCGTGGTCACCACGGTGGCGTTCTCTGCCGGCGGCTCACGGCTTGCACGGGGGCTCACCTGCAGTAGCTTAATGTATGCGTTATTTTAGGGGCAAATCAGACATTTGATTGCCCCTCTCCATGCGTTGGTTTCGCCAAGGGCATCGATGTCGATCGGAGACCCAGATGGAACACAAAGAGCTCATCACCGAAGCGGTCCGACTGGCCACCGAGTCGGTGGAGAACGGCTGGGGCGGACCCTTCGGCGCGGTGATCACCCGCAACGGCGACATCATCGCCCGTGGGCAGAACCGGGTGCTCCTCACCGGCGACCCCACGGCCCACGCCGAGATCGAAACGATCCGCAAGGCCGTGCAGCAACTCAACCCCGAGGCTCCGTCGATCTCCGAAGAACACCAGAACGAGAGCACTCTGGAGTACGTGCCCCGTCCTGACGGGTCACCCGATCCCGTGCCCGAGCGCGCCCGGATGCTCCAAGGCTGCTCGATCTACATCAGCGGTGCCCCCTGTCCGATGTGCATGAGCGCCATCTACTGGTCGCGGATCGATGCGGTGTACTTCAGCTGCGACCTGGACGACACCGCCCGGATCGGCTTCGACGACGCCTACCAGTACGAGGACTTCAAGAAGCCGCTCGACCAACGCAGGATCAGGATCGAACAGGTTTACCCCGAAATCGGCGCCCAGGCCTACGACTCATGGATGAGCAAGCCGGACCGGCACGCGTACTGAAGTCGGCCGGGCCCGGAGATCCACGCCGCGAGTGTGCACGGCGGAGCGGGCCGAAGAGGCATCCCCCCTGACAGAAGTGCGCGAGGCGCCGGATCGGAAAGCCCATCGCAAACCCCGCCGGAAACCCCCACCGGATACGGCCATCTGTGCGGATAGAATCGTCCGACTGCACAGGGGATCGAATGGGGTGGCAGGGGCTGATGGTGCAAACGAAGAAGATCGCGCTCTACATGGTTGTCGTCTTCGTGCTTTACACGATCATCACGTCCCCGGAACGGGCCGCGGATCTTGTCCAGGTAGGGTTCGAGGGCGTTTCGAGTGCCGCACAGGGCGTCGGCGATTTCATGTCCGAGCTCGTGAAGTAGGAGTACCCCCATGATCCGCCACCTGGTCCTGTTCAAGCTGAACGACGGCGTGAGGCGCGACGATCCGCAGGTCGTCGCCGGGGCGAAGGCGTTCCAGGAGCTGGCGGGAAAGATCCCCGAGCTGGAGTTCTGGGAGTGCGCCTGGAACATCACCGACCGGCCGATCGCCTACGACTTCGCCATCAACTCCACGGTCGCCGACGAGGACGCGCTGAAGCGCTACATCGAGCACCCGGCCCATCAGGCCGCCGCCGGACAGTGGCGGGCCTTCGCCACCTGGGTGATCGCCGACTATCCGTTCTGACCCCCTCGGTTCCGACGTTCCGGACCTCTCGGTCCAGGAGCGCGTAAGCCCCCCACCGATCCGGTGAGGGGCTTTTCCTCTTGTTTAAACCAACTTGACCCCAACACGGCACTACGCGGTGCTTGCACACAGTGGACATGTCTTGTGATGCTATGACCGCTTTTGACGGATGAGTTGACCGAAGTTGACCGCAAAGGGGTGGCGTATCGTGCCGGCCAGTACAGCGCCTCAAGTGCCTCCCCAGACCGTCCAGACGGAGACGCCCGACAGCACGACGCCCGCCAGGACCCGGGGTGCGGACACCAGGGCACTCACCCAGGTCCTCTTCGGGGAGCTCAAGCAGCTGGAACCGGGAACTCCGGAGCACGGCAGGGTGCGGGCGGCTCTCATCGAGGCGAACCTCCCCCTCGTCCGGTACGCCGCTGCGCGCTTCCGGAGCCGCAACGAACCGATGGAGGACGTCGTCCAGGTCGGCACGATCGGTCTGATCAACGCCATCGACCGGTTCGACCCCGAGCGCGGCGTGCAGTTCCCCACCTTCGCCATGCCCACCGTCGTCGGCGAGATCAAGCGGTACTTCCGGGACAACGTGCGGACCGTCCACGTACCGCGGCGGCTGCACGAGCTCTGGGTCCAGGTCACCGGCGCCACCGAGGACCTGACGACGGCGCACGGTCGCTCGCCCACCACCGCCGAGATCGCCGAACGACTGAAGATCTCCGAGGAGGAGGTGCTGGCCTGCATCGAGGCCGGCCGCTCCTATCACGCGACCTCTCTGGAAGCGGCCCAGGAGGGCGACGGGCTGCCCGGACTGCTCGACCGGCTCGGCTACGAGGACCCCGCACTCGCCGGGGTCGAACACCGCGACCTGGTCCGGCATCTGCTCGTCCAGCTGCCCGAACGCGAGCAGCGGATCCTGCTGCTGCGCTACTACAGCAATCTGACACAGTCGCAGATCAGCGCCGAACTGGGCGTCTCCCAGATGCATGTGTCAAGACTCCTGGCGAGAAGCTTCGCGCGTCTCAGATCCGCAAATAGGATCGAGGCGTAACCGGATCGGGTAGATCATCCGAAGCTCGCCCCGGAACGCCCGAATGCCCCAGACCCCCCGTTAACTGCGCATACTCCACCTTGACTTGTCGACATGTCACTACAGCGTGTTGCCGACATGTGACATTCTGCGTGAACCGCGTTTGCCGCAGCCCCGCCTCCGGTATTCAGGTGGAGGCTGCGTTCCTCCGATGGTCGCGGCTCAACGCGACCGTCCGCGACCTCAAGGGGGTGGCATGTCCGCAGAACAGGGCAGCTCGAAGGTGCTCACGCTCACGAAGAGCGCACCCGCACCCGTTGTGCTCACCAGCTCGTCGGAAGCCATCGACACCCGCACTCTGTCCCGCTCCCTGTTCCAGCGGCTCGCCGCCCTGGGGCCCGCACCGGGTCCCGACGGACCGGACGACAGCCCGGAGCGTGCCTACGTACGGGACACACTCATCGAGCTCAACCTCCCGCTCGTGCGTTACGCGGCGGCGCGGTTCCGGAGCCGTAACGAACCGATGGAGGACATCGTCCAGGTCGGGACGATCGGCCTGATCAAGGCGATCGACCGGTTCGACTGCGAGCGGGGCGTGGAGTTCCCGACGTTCGCGATGCCCACCGTCGTCGGCGAGATCAAGCGCTTCTTCCGCGACACCTCCTGGTCGGTGCGGGTACCGCGCCGGCTCCAGGAGCTGCGGCTCGCGCTGACCAGGACCAGCGACGAGCTGGCCCAGAAGCTCGACCGCTCGCCGACCGTGCCGGAGCTCGCGGTGGCGCTCGGGGTCTCCGAGGAGGACGTGGTCGACGGCCTGGCCGTCGGCAACGCGTACACCGCGTCCTCGCTGGACTCGCCCTCTCCCGAGGACGACGGCGGCGAGGGTTCCCTCGCGGACCGGCTCGGTTACGAGGACTCGGCGCTGGAGGGCGTCGAGTACCGCGAGTCGCTGAAGCCGCTGCTGGCCAAACTCCCGCCCCGGGAGCGGCAGATCATCATGCTGCGGTTCTTCGCCAACATGACCCAGTCACAGATCGGCGAGGAGGTCGGCATCTCGCAGATGCATGTCTCGCGGCTGCTCACCCGGACGCTCGCACAGCTTCGGGAAGGACTCATCGCCGACTGACCGGGGCCGGGCGCCGCCGAACGCCGTACTGGGGCACGAGGGTTCCGAATTGACGGACCGTCAGCCACACTGGCGCGATGCGACGTCAGACGTGGGGCTCGACCGGCCGCCGGGGCACAGTGTTCGCTGCCTCGGCGGCCGTGCTGTGCCTGGGCGGCGTGCTCGCCGCCTGTGGCGCGGGGACGGGCGGGGACGACGGCTATGTGGCGGTCGGCGCGGCGGGTACGGGGCCGGAGAAGGCACCGACGGGGGCGGTGGCCCCCTCGGGGAAGGTGACGCTGATCCCGCTGGACGGCGCCGGGGGCGACGGCGGAGGCGGTGACGCCGGAGAAGGCGCGGAGCCGAAGCCGGGCTCCTCCGCGCAGAGCGGCGCCCCGGGCGGGGCGGGCGCTACGGGGGACGGCGCGGGCCGCGGCACGCAGTCGCCCGGCTCGTCCGGCGCCGTCACCGGTGGCACCACGGGCTCCGCAAGCAGCTCGAGCAGCGACCACACCGGCGGCACGGGGAGCGCCGACGGCGCCGGTGGCACCGGCTCCGTCGGCACGGGAGGTGTCCCGCAGGGCCCCTCCACCCCGTCCGCACCAGGGTCCACCGCACCCGCCGGGCCTGCCGTACTCACGCTGAGCGCACCCGAGCGGGCGGCGGCCGATGACCGCTGGTGCGAGAAGGTGACCGTCGAGTTCCGCAATACCGGTGGCTCACCGGTCCGTTCGGGAACGGTCACCTTCGCCACGCACATCATCGGCGCGCTGGGAATCGACTGGGCGACCATCGAATCGACAGCGCCGCTGCCCGCGCCGATCGACGCGGGAGCGGCGCGGAAGAAGACGTACACCGTCTGTGTGGACGCCTGGCGGGTGCCCCTGGGCATGCATATCGAGACCCGGGACGTCACCGCCGTCTGGAAGTGACGGATGGAGAGAGCGGAGCCAGGTCAGCCGAGCGCGAGCCAGGCGATCGCACCGAGGATGACAACCACCGCGACGACGGCGACGATCACCCCGGTCTTCGGTCCGGACGACGCGGCCGGCTGCTGCCGGCGCTGCGGCTCGCCCTCGTCGACGAAGGCGCGGAACATCTGAGTGCTGCCCGCCGGGTCGTAGTTGCCCTCGGGGCCCTGGGGGGCATGGGGGTTGTGTGCCATGGGCCAGGACCCTAGCGAACTCGGGGGTGCGGCCCAACCCCCGGGTCGGTGAAGGCCCCGCGCCGGAGACGGAGAACCCGTGAACCGCTGCGGGCTGTGGCGCGATGCACACGGCCGCGAAGTGCGCCGGGCGCACGCTGGGCGTTTGACCCGGTCCCTACGCAGCCTTTTGCGTTCCTTTACTTATGCAAGGCCGTTTTCGTTTGCCTGCAGCAACCAACGGGTTTTATGGTTGCCCTAAGCAACAACATGCAGTGGAACAGTCTGGGGGTCCCGTGGCCGCACGGAGTCAGTACGAAGAACTGGCCCGGCAACTCAGCGCCGTCGGAGCCGTCAAACGCGGACTCGCCCGCGCCCTGCCTGCTGAATGTCCTGGCGGATCCGCCGCCGTGCTGGCCCTCCTCGATCAGCACGGCGAGATGCGGATCAGCAGACTGGCCGAGCTGCTGGCCGTCGATATGTCGGTGACCAGCCGACATGTCGCCCATGTGGCCGAGCGCGGCTGGATAGAACGGTCTCCTGACCCGGCGGACAAGCGGTCCCGCATCCTGCGGCTGACCCCCGCGGGAGACGACGTACTCGTCGATCTGAACCTGCGGGTCACCGACATGTTCGCCCATCACCTTCAGGAATGGTCCGACGACGACGTCGGACAGCTCACCACGCTGCTGGCCCGGCTGCGCGACAGTTTCGCCCGTCGCGGCTCCGGCGGGTGCGCCCCCGGAAAGCACAGCGACGAGTGCCGTCTGCGGCCCGCCGACAGCGACGACGACTTGTACACCCGTACACCCGTGTAACAGAAGCAAAGACAAGGAACTCAATGGCTACGACCACACCCACCGGTGTGCGGGGCGGCCACGCCAAGCACGGGGGAATCAGTTCCTCCGACGGCGCGCCGATGACACACCGGCAGATCATGGAAGCACTGACCGGGCTGCTGCTCGGCATGTTTGTCGCGATCCTGTCGTCGACCGTCGTCTCCAACGCTCTTCCCGAGATCATCTCGGACCTCGGTGGCGGCCAGTCCGCGTACACCTGGGTCGTCACGGCCTCGCTGCTCGCGATGACGGCCACCACGCCTCTGTGGGGCAAGCTCTCCGACCTGTTCAGCAAGAAGCTGCTGGTCCAGATAGCGCTGATCATCTACGTCGCGGGCTCGGTCGTGGCCGGTCTGTCGACCAGCAGCGGCATGCTCATCGCCTGCCGTGTCGTGCAGGGCATCGGCGTCGGCGGTCTCTCCGCCCTCGCCCAGATCGTGATGGCCGCGATGATCGCCCCGCGTGAGCGCGGTCGCTACAGCGGCTACCTCGGCGCGGTCTTCGCCGTCGCCACCGTCGGTGGCCCGCTGCTCGGCGGTGTCATCACCGACACCAGCTGGATGGGCTGGCGCTGGTGCTTCTACGTCGGTGTGCCGTTCGCGGTCATCGCACTGATCGTGCTCCAGAAGACCCTGAAGCTCCCGGTCGTCAAGCGCGAGGTCAAGGTCGACTGGACGGGTGCGTTCTTCATCAGCGCCGCCGTCTCGCTGCTGCTGCTCTGGGTGACCTTCGCGGGCGACAAGTACGACTGGATGTCCTGGCAGACCGCCGCGATGCTGGCCGGCTCCGCGGTGCTCGCCGCTCTCTTCGTCTTCACGGAGTCCCGGGCCAGCGAGCCGATCATCCCGCTGCGCCTCTTCCGTAACCGCACCATCACGCTGGCCTCGGTCGCCTCGCTGTTCGTCGGTATCGCGATGTTCGCGGGCACCGTCTTCTTCAGCCAGTACTTCCAGCTGGCGCGCGGCAAGTCGCCGACGATGTCCGGCGTCATGACGATCCCGATGATCACGGGTCTGTTCCTCTCGTCGACCATCTCCGGCCAGATCATCACCAAGACCGGCCGCTGGAAGGCCTGGCTGGTCAGCGGTGGCTTCCTGGTCACCGCCGGGCTCGGGATGCTCGGCACCATCAGGTACGACACGACGTACTGGCACATCGCGATCTTCATGTTCGTGATGGGTCTCGGCATCGGCATGATGATGCAGAACCTGGTGCTCGCCACGCAGAACCAGGTCGCCCCGTCCGACCTCGGCTCGGCCAGCTCCGTCGTCACCTTCTTCCGTTCCCTCGGCGGTGCGATCGGCGTCTCGGCGCTGGGCGCCGTCCTGGGGAACCGCGTCACCCAGTACGTCAAGGACGGCCTCGCGGACCTCGGTCCGAAGGGCGCGGCCCTGGGCCACGGCGGTACCGGCGGCGGGGGCATCCCCGACCTGGACAAGCTGCCCGCACCGTTCCGCACGGTCGTGGAGAGCGCCTACGGGCACGGTGTCGGCGATGTCTTCCTGTACGCCGCTCCGGCCGCGCTGATCGCCTTCCTGATCACGATCTTCATCAAGGAGGTCGCGCTGAAGACGAACGCCGCGAACGACGCCCCGGCGGAGGCCGAGGTTCCTGCCGCGGTCCTCGCCGAGGTCCCGTCCGGTGCCGCCGCGCTCGTCGCCGAAGGCGCGGCCGGGGTCACCTCGGTCGACACGCTCGAAGCTCCGGCAGCAACCGTGCCGGGCACGGCGGTGCGCGGTGTGGTGCGGGGCGCCGAGGGCGTACCCGTGGCCGGTGCCGCCGTCACGCTGATCTCGCTGGGCGGCCGGCAGCTGGGGCGCTCCGTCGCCCAGGCCGACGGCAGCTACGGCGTGCAGGCGCCGGGCTCCGGCAGCTACGTCCTGATCGCGTCCGCCGACGGATTCCAGCCGCAGGCGTCCACCGTGGTCGTCGGCGACGAGCAGCTGTCGTACGACATCCTGCTCGTCGGTACGAGTGGCCTGGCCGGGACCGTGCGGGCCGCCGAGAGCGGCGCTCCGGTCGACGGCGCCATGGTCATCGTGACCGATGTGCGCGGCGATGTGCTGGCCACCGGCAAGTCCACCGAGAACGGCGAGTTCACCTTCGCCGAGCTGGTGCCCGGTGCGGTGACCGTCGCGGTGAACGCCGCCGGATACCGTCCGCTGGCGCTGCCGGTGGAGATCGGCGGCCAGGGAGTCACCCGGATCGACGCCGCACTGCAGTCCGGTGCGCTGGTCCAGGGTGTCGTGCGGGCCGGTGCCGCGCTGCGGCCGCTGCCGGACGCGCGCGTCACGCTGGTCGACGCGGCGGGCAACGTGGTCGCCACCTCGACGACCGGGGAGGACGGGGCGTACGCCTTCGCCGACCTGGACGCGGGCGAGTACTCGGTCATCGCAACCGGATACCCGCCGGTGGCCGGCGCGCTGACCGTGGCCGGTCGCGGGGTCGACGGCCACGACATCGAGCTCGCCCACCCCGGCGAGTGACCGAGTAACACAGACCCCTGGTGGACAGCTCTTCGAGCGGAGAGGCTGCCCCCGGTGGAAATGGGCCCCGGTGGTGGGGACGGCAGGCAGGGGACGGCCTGCCGTCCCCGCCCCGGGGCCCGACTCATTGAGTCATGGAGCAAGGAGAGAAACGGGATGGCACTTCGCGCACAGGTACGGACGCGGGACGGCTGGGCCGTCCAGCACGCGGTCGTGACGGTGACCGACATGACCGGCACCCAGGTGCTGCGAGCCGCGGCCGACGAGGACGGGGCGGTTCGGACCGACGCGCTGCTGCCCGCCGGCGCGTACACGGTGATCGTGACCGCGGTCGGGTACGCGCCGGCCGCGTCGACCGCCCTCGTCACGGCGAGCGGCCGGGTCGAGGCCGGCACGGTGGTGCTGGCCCGCCAGGGCGGCGTGGAGTTGCCGCCGCCGGGCGCCTGGTCGCTGGACCCGGCGCACTCCTCGGTGGGCGCGGTCGCGCAGCACCTGGGGATCTCCAGCGTGCACGGCCGGTTCACCGAGTTCAGCGGCCGGATCGAGATCGCCGAGGAGCTCCACCGGTCCCGGGTCGACGCCGTCATCAGCGCGGCCAGCATCGACACCGGCAACGACATGCGGGACAAGCACCTGCGGTCGGCGGACTTCCTCGACTCGGACCGGTTCCCGGAGATCACGTACCGCTCCCACGGGCTGGAACCGGCCGGTCCCGACCGCTGGACCGTGCACGGCGAGCTGACGATGCACGGTGTCGCGCGGAGCGTCGACCTGAACCTGAGCTACCTCGGTACCGGGCCCGACCCGTGGGGCGGGACGCGCGCGGCGTTCAGCGCCACGGCCGAGCTGCGCCGCGACGACTTCGCCATGAACTACAACCAGGTGGTCCAGGCCGGCATCTCGGCGATCGGCACGACGCTCCGGATCGAGCTCGACATCCAGGCCGTGCAGGGTGACTCCCTGCCGTCGTAGTCTGCGGACATGGCACCCAACATCGCGACCAACACCGCCGTGGAGCTCGACGAGTTGCTGGCGTTCGTACGGCCCCGGCACCGGGCGATCCTGCTGACCACCCGGTCCGACGGCCGCCCCCAGGGCTCGCCGCTGACCTGCGGCGTCGACGACTCGGGCCGGATCGTCGTCTCGACGTACCCCGAACGGGCCAAGACCCGTAACGCGAAGCGGGACGAGCGCGTCAGCGTGATCGTCCTGTCGGACGACTGGGACGGGGCGTGGGTGCAGATCGACGGCTCGGCCGAGGTGGTCGATGCGCCCGACTCGGTCGAGCCGCTCGTCGAGTACTTCCGGAACATCTCGGGGGAGCATCCGGACTGGGACGAGTACCGGGCGGCGATGGTGAAGCAGGGCAAGTCGATCATCCGGATCACTCCGGAGCGGTGGGGGCCCATCGCTACGGGCGGTTTCCCCGCCCACCTGGCGCCCGGCAACTGACCGCTGCTCCGGGATGAGTGAGAACCTTCCGGCGCCGGGCCTGCTCGCCCGGGCCCGGCTGCTGGCCGCACCGACCGTCGGCGCCTCCGTCGTCCGCGGCCTGGAGCGGATCACCGGCCGCCCGGTGGAACAGGGTTTCTCCGGCACCCCACCGGAGGAACCTTTCATCTGCGTCGGGGCCACGCTGCCGGATGCGCTGCGGGGCGGGCCGTTGGTGTGGTTCCACAGCGTGAACGCCGGTACGGACGCACTGCTCAGCGCCGGACCGTGGCCGTCCGGGGCGCTGCTCACCCGGACAGTGGGCCGTATGGGTGAGCGGATCGCCCAGTACGTACTGGCCTGGGTGCTCGCCGACTGCCAGTCCGTCCCCGAGTTCGCCGCCCAGCACGCACGGGCCGAGTGGCGCCGTATCCCCTCCGAACTCGCCTCCGGGCAGACCGCCGTGATCTACGGGACCGGTCGCATCGGCTCGGCCGTCGCCGGTCAGCTGCGGGCGTGCGGCATCCGGACCGTGGGCGTCGGGCGCGGGGCTCGTACGGCATCGGCCGGCTTCGACCGGGTCGTCGGGGCGGACGACGACGCGCAGTCGCTCGCCTCGGCGCGGTGGGTGGTCTCCACGCTGCCGCTGACCCCCGCGACGGACGGCTTCTTCGGGACGGACCGCTTCGCGGGCATGGGCGGAGCCACATTCATCAACGTCGGCCGGGGCGCGACAGTGGACATGCAAGCGCTGGAGACCGCCCTGCACACCGGTGCGGTGGGACGCGCGGTGCTCGACGTACTGCCCGAGGAGCCCGCCGCGCCCGGCGACCCGTGCTGGCAGCTGCCGCGTACGGTGATCACCTCGCACTCCGCGGGCATCACGGCGGACGAGGACATCGTCGTCGACTTCGCCGCGTGCTGGGAGGCGATGGCGGAGGGGCGGGTGCCGGACACGGCCGTGGATGTGGGACGGGGGTACTGAGAGTCCTACGGGACGGGCAGGATCTCAGCGGTCCCGCATCGCCTCGATGCCCGCGATCAGCAGGTCCAGGGCGAAGGTGAAGTCCCGCTCGCGCATCTCCTCGACCGTGTCGCCGCCGCGGGCGTCCATCAGGTCCTGCGAGGACTCCACCATCCGGCTGAACTGCGGCTGGGAGCGGATCGTGCCCATTGCCTGCTGGAAGAACTCGTCCTGGCTGAGTCCCGCCTGCGCGGAACGCTGTACGAAATGGCCCTCGATGGTGCCGAATCCGTAGACGAACTGGAAGACCGCGGAGAGTGCTCCCGTCTGCCTGCGCAGCGGCAGCCCCGTCGCCCGGATCACATCCTGGACGGCGTACGAGAACAGCATCGAGTTCGGGCCGATATTGAGGAAGTGCCCCGCGAGCGGCGACACCCAGATGTGCCGGACCAGCAGTTCCCGATAGGTGGTGGCCAGTTCGCGCAGCCGGTCGTGCCAGTGCGCCTCCTCCCGGGGAGGCGCGATCTCGCTGTAGACCGAGTCCAGGGCCAGCTCCAGCAGGTCGTCCTTGGTCTCGACGTACCAGTAGAGGGACATCGCGGTGACGTCCAGCTCGGCGGCGAGCCGGCGCATGGAGAATTTGGCGAGTCCCTCGGCGTCCAGCAGCCGGACCGTTGCCGCGGTGATCTTCTCGCGGTCGAGGCCGGCCGGCTGATCGGCCCTGCGGGTGCGCGAGGGTCCCCGCCGGTCCAGCCAGACGCTGGTCCGGGCACGGTTTTTCACACGGTCGGCCGCGGACGCCATGGCGCACTCTCCTCGTCTTGCCGGCGGGACGGACCGGATCCGTACCCTGTGCGCAACAACCGGATTCATACGGTCCGGTACGCCCCGCCTGATGCTAGGCCGCCACCGCGGCCGAGTCTGCCTGAGCCGATTCTGCCCGCTCCGCCCGCCGCAGGAGTACGGCGGCGAGCAGACCGCCGGCCAGCACCGCCACCGCTCCGACCAGCTGACTCGTCTCCAGTCCCGAGGCGAAGGCGTCGGTGATCCGCTGCCGCCCCCCGTCGCCGGTCGCCGCGGCGACGGCGGCGGGCAGCGAGGCGGCGCCGACCGCCGCCGGCACCAGGGCGGCGAACCGGGAGTTCAGGACGGCGCCGAGCACCGCGACCCCGAGCCCATTGCCGCATTCGGCCAGCGTGCCGTTGACCCCGGCGCCCACGCCCGCCTTCTCCGGCGGAATGGCGCTCATGATCGCGTTGGCCATGGCGGGCATGGCGAGGGCGATACCCGCGCCCATCACGACCAGGCCCAGCAGCATGCCGCCGTAGCCGTTGCCGCCGAGCAGGGCGACCGCGGCGAGACCCGCGGCCAGCAGACTCATCCCGGCGGCGATGGTGGCGGGCGTGCCCAGCCTGGGCACCAGCCTGGCGCCCAGGCCCGTGAGGTTCAGCGCGACGACGCTCAGCGCCAGCGGAGCCGTACGCAGGCCCGCCTCCAGCGGCTCGTAGCCGAGGACGAACTGGAGCTGCTGGGTGAGCAGGAACAGCGAGCCGCCCATCCCGAACGCCACCAGGATCGCGCCCGCGACCGCCCCGATGAACTTCTGGTTCCGGAAGAAGTGCATGTCCAGCATCGGGTACGGGATGTGCAGCTCCCACAGCACGAAGCCGGTGAGGACGGCGACCCCGGTGAAGGCCGTGAGCAGGACGTGGCCCGAGGTCCAGCCGTGTCCGGGGCCGGAGATGATCGCGTACACGACAGCGGCCATGCCGATGGTGGAGAGCAGCGCCCCGAGCAGGTCGGGACGGTCGCCGCGCGGGTTCTTGGACTCGGGTACGAGCCGGACCACGGCGACCAGGCCGATGACCGCGACCGGGATGTTGACCAGGAAGATCGCGCCCCACCAGAAGTGGTCGAGCATGATTCCGCCGATCAGCGGCCCGACGGCGAAACCGAGCGAGTTGACGGTGGACCAGATGCCGATCGCCTTCACGCGCTCGGCGTCGTCGAAGATCTGGACAACGACGGCCAGGGTCGTGGTGATCAGCAGCGCACCGCCGATGCCCATGCCCGCACGGGCGGCGATCAGTTGCGCGGACGACTGGGCGAGCCCCGCCACCAGAGAACCGATACCGAACAGGGCGAGGCCCGCGAGCAGCATCTTCTTGCGGCCGTACCGGTCGGCGGAGCTGCCGGCGGTGAGCAGCAGACCCGACTGGACGAGCGAGTAGGCGTTGATCATCCACTGCACGTCGGCGGTGGACGCGTCCAGCTCCCGCGTGAGGGAGGGGATCGCGACGTTGAGGACCGTGTTGTCGAGCAGCACGGTGAGCTGGGCGAGACAGATGACACCGAGGATCATCCAGCGCTGCGGGTGGCCTGGGGGCGTGAGCCGGTCCTGGGCGGCTGCGGTCGCCGTCATGCGGGCTCCTGGAGGTCTTATACGGTGTACGGGAGAATCGTTGTACACCGTAAAGCAGCCCGCCTACGGTGTACAAGCAACTTTCGCGCGGTACGGTGCTCGGCGCTGATCCGAGAGGGAGCCGCCTAGCACCGGGAGTGGCATGTCACTGCGTCGTCGCACGGCGGAAGTCCTGATCGCTGCGGGCCTGTTGGGGGTGGCCGCCGTCCCGCCCGCCGGAGCTGCCGGGCACGGCCGTTCGGTGCCGCTGCGCGTCGCCACGTACAACATCCATGCGGGCGCCGGCATGGACAACGTCTTCGATCTGGACCGGCAGGCGGCCGAACTGCGCGCACTGGACGCCGATGTGATCGGGCTTCAGGAGGTGGACGTCCACTGGGACACCCGCAGCCAGTGGCGGGATGTCGCGGGCGAGCTGGCCGAGCGGCTGCACATGCGGGTGTCGTTCGCCCCGATATACAGCCTCGATCCCACGACACCGGGGGCGCCACGGCGTGAATTCGGCGTCGCGGTGCTGTCCAGGTACCGGATCGTGAGCGCCGGGAACCACGAGATCACCCGGCTCTCCACCCAGGTCCCCAACCCGGTGCCGGCGCCCGCGCCCGGCTTCGGCGAGGTGGTCGTACGGGTGAAGAGGATGCCCGTGCATGTGTATGTGACGCACCTCGACTACCGCGGCGACCCGTCCGTACGGATCGCGCAGGTCGCCGACACCAGGCGTGTCATGGCGGAGGACGAGGGGCGGAAGGTACTGCTCGGCGACTTCAACGCGGAGCCGGGCGCCCCGGAACTGGCCCCGCTCTGGGAGGAGCTGGCCGATGCCGAACCGGGCGCGCCGACCTACCCCGCGCTGAACCCCGTGAAGCGGATCGACTTCGTGGCCGTGTCCAAGGACGGCGTACAGGTACGCGACGCGGCGGTGGCCGAGACACTTGCCTCGGACCACCGCCCGGTTGTCGCCGATCTGCTGCTGCTCCGGCGCTGACGCCGGTTCGGATCAGCTCTTGGACCGGGTCAGGTCGTAGAAGGTCGAACTGCCGGCGGTGACCTTCTCAAAGGTGTCCTCGACCCACGAGTTGATCTTGGACGAGGTGCCGCTGTCGCCGCCCATCCCGCCCGTGCCGCTCGAAATGAAGTAGTGGATCCTTCCGTCCTCGACGTACTGCTTGAACTGGGCGAGCGTCGGGGACGGGTCACTGCCGTTGAAGCCGCCGATCGCCATCACCGGGTCGCCGGTGGCGAGCTGGTAACTGGCGGCGTTCTGCGAGCCGATGGCCGCGGCTGCCCAGGTGTAGGCGTCGGCGTTCTTCTCCAGGAGCTTCTTGGCCTGCGAGCCGACCGACGAGCCGTTCAGCAGACCGCCCATACCGCCGCCTCCTGGCATGCCGCCCTCGGCCATGCCACCAGGGCCGCCGCCCGGCATGCCGTTCTGCTGATTGCCCTGGCCCTGAGCCTGCCGGCCGCCGCCCGGGAAGCCGCCCTGGCCACCGGTCGGCGGCCGGCCCATGGCGCCGCCCTGCTGATCGGCCTGGTTGTTCTGACCGTTCTGTCTCTGCCGGCTGTTCTGGCCCGGAGGCTGCATTCCGCCACCACCCCCGGGACCACCCCGGCCACCACCGCCCATCGCGCTGGCGCCCGCCGGGCCGGCCGTGACGATCGAGCCCTGGTGCCCGGTGTTCAGCGTGCTCAGGGTGTACGCAGTCGGGCCGGCCAGTGATGCGACGAATCCGATCCCCACCGCAGCGAACGCCAGCCGGCGTCCGGCCCGGCCCGCAAGCAGCAGACCCGCCGCGCCCGCAAGACCGCCGATGAGGACGGCCCAGCGCAGCCACGGCAGGTAGTCCGGGGTCCGCCCCAGCAGCACGTACGACCACAGCGCCGTGACAGCGACGGTGGTGCCGAGCACTCCGCTCGCCGCCCACTTGGCCCGCTCCTCCCACAGGACCGTGACGCCCATGCCGACGAGCGCCGCGATGTAGGGGGCCAGGGCGACCGTGTAGTACTGGTGGAAGATGCCGGCCATGAAGCTGAAGACGACCGCGGTCATCAGCAGCGAGCCGCCCCAGGCGAGGAAGGCCGCACGGGCGGTGTCCGTCCGCTTCGCCTTCCAGGTGATCCAGATGCCCGCGAGGAGCAGGATCAGCGCGGCGGGCAGCAGCCAGGAGATCTGGCTGCCGATCTCGGAGTTGAACATCCGGCCGATGCCGGTCTCGCCCCACTGTCCACCGGACTGACCACCACCACCACCACCTCCGACGCTTCCGGTCTCGTCGCCGCTGATCCGGCCGAGCCCGTTGTAGCCGAAGGTCAGTTCCAGGAAGGAGTTGTTCTGCGAACCACCGATGTACGGGCGGGAGGATGCGGGCCAGAGTTCGACGATCGCCACCCACCAGCCACCCGCGACCACCATCGCGAGCGCCGCCAGACCGAGTTGGCCGAACCGCTTCCGTACCGTCGTCGGCGCGCACACCGCGTACAGCACGGCCAGCGGCGGCAGGATCAGGAACGCCTGCAGGGTCTTCGACAGGAACGCGAGACCGACCGCGACCCCGGCCCACACCAGCCACTTCGTCCGGCCGTTCTCCAGCGTGCGCAGCACGCAGTAGACGGTCACGGTCATCAGCAGCGCGAGCAGCGCGTCCGGGTTGTTGAAGCGGAACATCAGCGCGGCGACGGGCGTGAGCGCGAACACCGCCATCGCGATCAGCCCGGCAGCCACGCCGAACCGGCGGCGAACCGCCGCGTACAGCACCCCGGCCGTCGCCACCCCCATCAGCACCTGCGGAGCGAGGATCGCCCACGAGCTGAGGCCGAGGATCCGCACCGACAGGGCCATCGGCCAGAGCGTGGCCGGCGGCTTGTCGACGGTGATGGCGTTCGCCGCGTCCAGCGAGCCGAAGAAGAACGCCTTCCAGCTCTGACTGCCGGCCTGCACGGCGGCGGAGTAGAAGGAGTTGGCGTAACCGGAGGCGCTGAGATTCCACAGGTACGCCAGCGCAATGGCCAGCAGCAGGGCGAGGAAGGCGGGCCGTGCCCAGCGCGGGTCCTCGGGCCTGCCCTTCCGTACGCGTCGCAGGAACGGCTCGTCCGCAGCCGGTGCAGCTGTGGTCGGCGGTGCCGGAAATCGGTCGGTGGGGTGCAGGGTGGTCATCGGACGTTCCCCAGTTCGTGGTGAGTGTCGTCGGCGCGACCGGCCGCGGGGGCCCGGTCCGGGAAGACCCAGGCGCGCAACAGCAGGAACCGCAGCACCGTCGCCGCGAGGTTGGCCGCGATCAGCACGGCGAGTTCCGTGCCGTGCGAGGGCGATCCGGACGCCGCACCCAGCGCCGCGAGCGAGCCACTGGTCAGCGCGAGGCCGACGGCGAAGACGACGAGGCCCTGCGCCTGGTGGCGTACCGCGCCGCTCCGGCCGCGTACGCCGAAGGTGAGCCTCCGGTTGGCTGCCGTATTGGCGACGGCCGACACCAGCAGCGCACCGCCGTTGGCGATCTGCGGCCCGGCGCCCATTCGGAAGAGCGAGTACAGGGCGAGATAGAAGAGCGTGGAGAGCGCGCCCACGACGCAGAAACCGACCAGCTGCCGGGCCAGGCCGCCCGGCACACCGCTCAGTCCGCGGTCGCGCGGATCGTCCCCGAAGGGCCGGGCGAGACGGTCCAGCGGCAGTGCCCCGACGGCCAGCGCCCGCCCCACCCGCCACACACCTTTCAGGTCCTCGGTCGCCGTACGCACAATGTGGACCGTGGAGTCGGGGTCGTCGACCCAGTCCACCGGAACCTCATGGATGCGCAGCCCGGCGCGCTCTGCGAGGACCAGCATCTCGGTGTCGAAGAACCAGCCGGTGTCCTCGACCATCGGCAGCAGGCGCTGCGCGACGTCCCGCCGAATGGCCTTGAACCCGCACTGCGCGTCGCTGAACCGCGCGGCCAGCGACGACCGGAGGATGAGGTTGTAGGCCCGCGAGATGAACTCCCGCTTCGATCCCCGCACGACACGAGAACTGCGGGCCAGCCGCGATCCGATGGCCAGGTCCGAATGCCCGGAGATCAACGGTGCGACGAGCGGGAGCAGAGCGTTGAGGTCGGTGGAGAGATCGACGTCCATATAGGCGAGGACCGGGGCGTCAGACTGCGACCAGACGGTACGCAGTGCCCGCCCGCGCCCCTTCTCCTCCAGTCGGTACGAGCGGCACCGCGGGAGGATCGCCGCCAGCCGGGCCGCCACCTGGGGCGTGCGGTCGGTGCTCGCGTTGTCGGCGACGGTGATCCGGAAGGCGTACGGGAAAGTGCGCACCAGATGGTCGTGCAGGCGCAGCACACAGGTTTCGAGGTCCTTCTCCTCGTTGTAGACGGGTACCACCACATCGAGGACGGGGGCATCTGCCGCGTCGACCGCTCCGGCCAGGAGATGCTCCCGGGCCGGCAAGGTGCTCCAAGAAGAGTCGGTTCGCATGTCATCGACAGTCGCCGACCCCGCTGTCACACCGGTGTGATGGTCCTGTGGTTGTGCTGTGAGTCGGTACGGACCGGCGGAACAGCGGGCAGAACCGCAGGCAGATGGACGGCGAAGACCGTGCACCCCGGCACCGACCGCACCTCCACCCGGCCGCCGTGCGCGGCGACGACAGCCTGCACGATGGCCAGGCCGAGCCCGGTGGAACCCGCGCTGCGCGAGCGCGACGCATCGCCGCGCGCGAACCGCTCGAAGACATGCGGCAGCAGCTGCGCCGGGATTCCCGGCCCGTCGTCCTGTACCTCCAGCGTCACCCACGGATGAGCGGCCCCGGCCCGTACGCGTGCGGTCACGGTGGTGCCGGGCGGGGTGTGCGTACGGGCATTGGCCAGCAGATTGACCAGCACCTGGTGGATCCTGGTCGGATCGGCGTGCACGGTCGCGGGTTCGTCGGGCAGCTCCAGCCGCCAGTGATGACCCCGCTGCCCGGCTGCGCGGGCATCGCTCACCGCGTCGACGACGATCGGTGACAGATCAGTGCTCTCGTACGAGAGCGGGCGCCCGGCATCGAGGCGGGCGAGGAGCAGCAGATCCTCCACCATGCCCGTCATCCGCTCCGCCTCGGACTCGATCCGCCCCAGCGCATGCCGGGTGTCGGGACCGGTCTCCTCGCGTCCGCGCCGGGTCAGTTCGGCGTAGCCGCGGATGGAGGCCAGCGGCGTCCGCAGCTCATGGCTGGCGTCCGCGACGAACTGGCGTACCCGCATCTCGCTCTCCTGGCGCACCGCCAGTGCCGAACCGACATGCCCCAGCATCCGGTTGAGCGCCGCGCCCACCTGTCCGACCTCGGTCCGCGGATCCGCCTCGGCGGCTGGCACCCGCTCCAGAGGTGCCACCTCACCGCTGTGCAGCTGGAGTTCGGAGACCCGGGTGGCGGTCGCGGCGACCCGGCGCAGCGGCCGCAGCGCGACCCCGACCATGGCGGCCCCGGCGATCCCGGCGGCGATCAGCCCGGCCCCGGTGACACAGACCTCGACGAGGATCAGGGTGGTGAGGGCACCGCGCACCTCGGCGGCGGGGATGCCGACGAGGACGGTCGTCGTCCCGTCCGCTCCCTCGACTGCCGTCACGCGGTACACGCCGAGCCCGGGCAGGTCGACGCTCCGTGCCCCGTCCCCGACCTCGATGTCCGCCGCCTCCAGGGCTTTCTCCTCCGCACCCTTCAGCGGCCTCTCGGAGGCCGCGGCGGTCTGTTCGAGGGCGGCAGAGCTCTCCTCGACCACGCTCGACACAGTGATGGAACCGTCCACCGACACCGCACCGAGCGTGCCGAAAGGCTGCCCGCGGGCGTCTATGAAGGCCAGCGGATCGTCGTCCGGGCCGTCGGCGGGCATCGGCTGACCACCCGCGCCGGCCGCGCCGCCGCCCGGCGGCGGCTTCGAGGCCCGCATGGCGATGGAGTACAACTGTTTGTCGAGCTTGTCGTACATATATTTGTGGAAGGCGATGGTGGTGACCGAACCGATCACCGCGGCCACCACGGCGATCAGCGTCACCGCGGACACCACCAGCCGGGTCCGCAGCGTCCACGGCCCCTTTCCCCGCCGCCGCGCCCGGCGGCTCACCGGGCTACTCACCGGGCTTGATGAGATATCCGGCCCCGCGCCGGGTGTGGATCATCGGCGTCCGTCCGGCGTCGATCTTCTTGCGCAGATACGAGATGTACAGCTCGACGACGTTCGCCTGCCCGCCGAAGTCGTAGTTCCACACACGGTCCAGGATCTGCGCCTTGCTCAGCACCCGTCGCGGATTGCGCATCAGGAAGCGCAGCAGCTCGAACTCGGTCGCGGTGAGATGGATGGAGGTCGTCCCCCGGCTCACCTCGTGGCTGTCCTCGTCGAGCACCAGGTCACCGACGACGAGCGTCGACTCGCTCCGTACCGTCGCCGTCCCGGACCGCCGGATCAGCCCGCGCAGCCGCGCCACGACCTCCTCCAGGCTGAACGGCTTCGTCACATAGTCGTCGCCGCCCGCCGTGAGTCCGGCGATCCGGTCCTCCACCGAGTCGCGCGCGGTCAGGAACAGCACGGGGACTTCGGAGAGGTCCCGGCGAAGCTTGCCGAGCACCGAGAGCCCGTCGGTGTCGGGCAGCATCACATCGAGGATCACCGCGTCGGGCCGGAAGTCGCGCGCCATCCGGACGGCACTCGCACCGTCCCCGGCGCTGCGCACCTCCCAGCCCTCGTAACGCAGGGCCATGGAGAGCAGCTCGGCGAGCGGCGCCTCGTCGTCCACGACCAGCACGCGGACGGGATTGCGGTCCGGCCTGAGCAGTTCGGTACGCCCCTGGGGCGTGGTCGTCGTCATGCCGCAACCCTGTGAGACGCCTCTGAGAGGGTCCTTTCCCGATCCTGTGAATTCCCTGAGAAACCGGGAAGCGCGGGCTCAGCGCCGGTCGAACATCGCGTGCGCGTTCCCGTAGCAGACCGCCCGCAACCAGTCGTCCCCCAACTCCAGCCGCTCCAGGGCATGCAGCTGGTGCACATACGGGTACGGGATGTTCGGGAAGTCCGTCCCCAGCAGGATCCGGTCCCCGAGATCGGCGAGCCGTCCCCGCTCCGCCACCGGGAACGGCGTGAGGTCCTCCGAGAAGTCCGTGAACGCCATCGTCGTATCGAGCCGCACCTCGGGGTACGCCTCCGCCAGCGCCAGGAACTCCGCGTACTCGGGCATCCCCATGTGTGCCACGATCAGCCGCAGCCGCGGATGCCGCTCGAGCAGCCGGCCGATCGGTTCGGGACCGGTGTACTTGCCGGGCGCGGGACCGGACCCGCAGTGCATCACGACCGGCACCGCGGCCTCCGCCAGCAGCCCCCAGACCGGTTCGAGCAGTGGATCGTTCGCGTCGTACGCCCCGACCTGAAGGTGCGACTTGAAGATGCGTGCCCCCGACTCGACCGCCTCACGGACGTAACGCTCCACGCCCTCCTCGGGGAAGAGGGTCGCGGTGTGCAGACAGTCGGGCACCCGCCGCGCGAAGTCGGCCGCCCAGCCGTTCAGCCAGGCCGCCATCCCCGCCTTGTGCGGATAGAGCATCGAGGTGAACCGCCGCACGCCGAAGGACCGGAGCAGCGCGAGCCGTTCGTCCTCGTCGTGCCGGTAGGCGATCGGCCACTCCATCCCGGTCAGCGGACCGACGGAGTCGAAGTACGCCCACACCTTGCGGAGCACCTGCTCCGGCATGAAATGCGTATGGACATCGATCAGCCCCGGCAGCCCGAGCCGTTCCCAGAACCGCACCACGTCATCGCTGCCGTCACTCACCGCACACTCCTCGTCCGACCCGCTCCGACCCGATCAACGACGATCTCAGAAGAGCCCGTCCTGCACGCCGCCGCCCCCGATATCGATCACCGGCACCGTCACCCCCGACCGCGCATCGGCTCCCACCAGCTCCCATCCGGTCATCAGCCGGGTGTCCAGCACGACCACCCCGTCCGTGGCCGCCAGATGCAGATCGGGCCCGGCGGCCGCGACCAGCCGCCCCGCGACCACCCCGCCGTCCCTCAACTCGGTCACCGCCCGAGCCACTTCGACCGGCCTGTCGAGCCCGAACAACCCCGTGTGATCGACGGGCTCGAACGGCAGCCGCTCCAGCGACTGCGGCCACCCGGCCCCCTCCCGCTCAAGCGCGGCCGCCCGCCCGTACAGCCCCTCGACCTCCGCGACCCGCTCCGCCGCCCCGGGCAACCCGGCCCGCACCGTACGCTTGCGCGCGTACGGGATCCGGTCCGGCACCCCCAGCGCCGACCGCAGCAGCTCCTCGGTACGCCGCGCCGCCATCAGCGGCCCGCGCCCCAGCCAGCTGTAGACCACGGCCCCCTGCTCCCGCAGCCGCGCCGCACCCCGTGCCTCGGCGGTGATCCCGACCTTCACCATCGAGGGCCCGAACCAGGCGAGATAGACGCGGTACGTCCGCGGGTCGTCGGCAATGGTGTCGGCGGCCACCGAGTGCGCCCGGTCCAGCCGCGCGCACTCCGGGCACCGCGCCCCCGTACTCCGCCCGGACACCACGGCCCCCAGCGGACATACGTTCCCCCGAGCGCCCACACAGTGCCGCTCACCGCCGGCGCGGAAGCCGAGCTCCTTCCCGTACGCAAGGACACTCACCCGCGTCGAACCGGCCTCACCCTTCGCCCGATCCTTCACCCCGTCCTTCTGCCATCCCAGGGCCGGCCCCTCCTGGGGCCATCGCAACCCGGTGCAGTGCCAGCTCATGCGTGCGATCGTAACGAGGCTCCGCGCCGGGGCGGAGATCCCGATGAACAGGCCGCGAACGGAAGGAAGATCAGCCGACGCGCGGACACGGGCCCGGCAGCGCGGACACAGACAACGCAAGAGGCCCCCAGGATTTCTCCTGGGGGCCTCTTGCCTACTGTGCACTCGGCAGGATTCGAACCTGCAACCTTCTGATCCGTAGTCAGATGCTCTATCCGTTAAGCTACGAGTGCTTGGCGTTCCGGGCTTTTCTGCCTGGTCGGCGTTGCGGGAACAACATTACATGACCTGCGCCGTCACGCGAAATCCATTAGCCACACCACCTCTGACCTGCGAAAACGCCCTGTGGCGCCTCATTCGGTCACCTCGCCCCGCGCTGCCGCGAGCACGTTCCGCGTCCGGATACGACTGAAGCCCCGGCCAGTGGCTCGGGGCTTCAGCGATCAAGCGGAGGCGGAGGGATTTGAACCCTCGATGGGCTTTAAGACCCAAACCGCATTAGCAGTGCGGCGCCATAGACCGGACTAGGCGACGCCTCCAGCACACCTCGCGCGAGCGCAAGTGGTGCGTGCAGATGATGACACAGCTGAGCGCTGTCTCTCCAATCGCCGCCTACGGTACTAGGCAGTCGGCCACGAGGGCAAAGCGCCTGCGTTGCGCAACGCCGCGGCGTGCGGAGCGTTAGTGAAGACGGGGGTACCGCCTCCGCCGTTCTTCCGCGTCCAACAGGAGCTCCGCATGCTGCGCCGCCTCGTCCTCACCGCTGTCGCATCGCTCGCCGTACTGTCGGCTGCCGCACCGGCCGCGACCGCCGGAACCGGCCCCCTGCCGCTGCTGCCCGTTCCGCTGCCGCTGCCGTCGGCGCTCCAGGGCGACGACGGCACCGAGAGGACCCAGCTGAGGGTGACGGTCTCGGACTCCGGCGACCGGGAGGCCGACGGCGTGTACGAACTGCGGTGCCTCCCGGCGGGCGGCACCCATCCGGTGGCGCAGCAGGCCTGCGACCGGCTGGCGGAGCTCGCACAGCCCACGGACGGGAATGCCGGCGCGGACCCCTTCCGTCCGGTGCCCGCGGACGCCATGTGCACCCAGCAGTTCGGCGGCTCGGCCACCGCCCGGGTCACCGGGAGCTGGCGGGGGCAGCACGTCGACGCGTCCTTCGACCGGACCAACGGCTGCGAGATCGCCCGCTGGAACACACTGCGGCCGGTGCTCCCCAACGTCCGCTGACCACGGCGGCCGGGCCCGTCGCAGGACCCGTACCGGGGGCTTCACAGGACTCGCACAGGACAGGAGTCGTACACCGTATGCACAGAACCTTGGTGAGAGCTCCCCCTCATCCGCCGTCGGATGCCCCTTCCCTGCCTTTAGACTCCTCCAGTGACAGCCTGCGGCCCGAGGGGCAAGATGGGGCCCGCTGTCGGCAAGGTGCGGTAATCAGGGAGGAAGCGTCGTCGTGAGCAGCAGGCCATCCCGAGGCGCTGCTCGCCTCGCAGCCATACTCGATGCCCTTCCGGACGGGCTGTTGCTCGTCAATTGCAACGGTACGGTCGTCAACGCCAACACCATCGCCCTCGAAATGTTCGAGACTCCGGGCACCGCGCTCGTCGGTCGTGGACTGCTCGATCTGCTGCCGGAGTTCGACTCCAAGCTGATTCCGGGGTCGATGCGCAGGCCCGAGGCCGCGGACGAGCGGGGCCGTACGAAGCCGACGCGGATGACCGCGCGGCGGACCGACGGCACCGAGTACCCGGTCGAGGTCACCAGCGCCAGCCTGGAGGACGGGCAGGCCGCGTACAACGACTTCCAGGCGGGCTACGCCGGCAGCTACACGGGTGACGAGCTGCTGATGCTCGTCGTACGGGATCTGTCGGGCACCGTCGACACCGAGGCCGAGCTGGCCCGCTCGCAGCGGCAGACCGAGATGATCCTGCGGGCCGCGTCCGAGGGTGTCGTCGGCACGGACACGGACGGCCGGGTCGTTCTGGTCAACCCCGCCGCCGCGCAGATCCTCGGATTCCGCGCCAGCGACCTGGGCGGCCAGGAGCTGCACCCGCTCATCCTGCACTCGCGTGCGGAGGGCGAGCCGTTCCCGTACGAGGAGTCGCCGCTCGCCGACACGCTCAAGTCCGGGCGCAAGCACCGGGTGCGTGGGCAGGTGCTGTGGTCCAAGAGCGGCGCCCAGGTGCCGGTCGACCTGACGACCGCGCCCGTCCGCGACGGGGACCAGCTGGTCGGCGCGGTGATGACGTTCACCGACCGCAGGCCGTACGAGGAACTCACCAAGCAGCACACGACGCAGCTCACCGAGCTGACCGCGAGCCACACCACCGAGGTCACCGAGCTCACCGAACAGCACACCGCCGAAGTCGCCGAGCTCACCGAACGGCACGCCACCGAGCTGGCCGACCGGACCGAGCGGTACACGGCAGAGCTGGAGGAGCAGGCCGAGCGGATCACGGACCTGACCGCCCGGCACCACCAGCTGACCGCCGTACTCGGCGAGTCGCTGCGCGGCCCGCTGGAGGAGCTGCGCGGCGAGCTCTTCAAGCTCGCCGCCGACCCGGCGGGCCAGCTGTGGCCCGAGGCCAACCAGATCCTGCATCACCTGGCTGCCGGCTATGCCCGCATGACGACGCTCGTCGACAACGTGCTGGGCTTCCAGCGGCTGGACAGCGGTGCGGAGCAGCTGGTCAAGGCGACTGTGCTGCTCGACGGTGTCGTGACGGCCGGGATCGACGCCGCCGTCGAGCTGATCGGCCCCGGCCGGGCCCAGTTCGCGGTGCACGCGCCGCCGATCGAGGCCGAGGTCGACGCGGGTCGGCTGGTGACCGCGCTCGCGCATCTGGTCGCGGATGTCGCCGGGGTCGACTCGACCGGCAAGGCACGTGTGGTGCCGGGCGGCGGCTACGTCGACTCGACGGTGGTCGTGGCGGCGGCGCAGCGCGGTGAGGTCGTACGGATCGAGGTGCGCGGACCGTTCGCCGGGGGAGACCCGGTGCACGAGCCGATCGTGCGCGGAATCGTGCGGGCGCACGGCGGTGTGCTCCAGACGCACGAGATGCCGGGGATGAGCGGCAGCGCGTATGTACTCGAGGTGCCGCTGGGCGCGGGTTCGGGCACCGTGATGCCGCCGGAGCCGCCCGTCGTGCAGGCACCGGCGGAGGCGACGGCCGGTGGTGTCGCCGGGGCCGGTGCCGTGCAGGAGCAGCCGGGCACACCGCCAGGCGGGCGGCGCAGGGCCCGCAGGGCGTCGACGGATGCCTTCCTGGAGAGCCCGGTGGGTGCGGCGGAAGCCGGACCGGGGGCGGACACAGCAGCGGTGGAGCCGACCGGACGGCGGCGGGCGCGGCGCGAAACGGTGCCACAGGAGGAGTCGGCTCAGCAGGTCCAGCAGGGTCCGCAGTCGCCTCAGGGGCTCGTCCCCGCCCAGCAGCACGGCGAGGGATCCGGCCGCAGGCGGGGGAGGCCCAGCCCAGCCGAGGCGACCGCTGCGCCCGCGCAGTCCCCGCTGCCCGCACAGTCCACCCAGTCTCCGCAGCCGGGGCAGGGGCCCGGGCAGGCGTTGGCTCTGCCCGGAGCCGCGGCGCCGTCCGAGGGCTCCGTGGTGACGGCGGCCGAGGGCGCACAGGGCGGTGGCGGCCGTCCGCAGCGCGGGCAGACCGTGCCGCCGCAGGGTGTTCCGGCCGAGATGCCGGTGCCTGCGGGCGGACACCGCACTCGTCAGGGCAACGAGAATCAGCTGGCCCTCCCGGCAGTCGCTCCTGCCACCGGCCAGGGGCAGAGCGAGGGCAACCCGCAGCAGGGCCAGGCCCAGCCGCAGCCGACCGGGCGGCGGGCCCGGCGGGCGCTCGGGACCGCACAGGACCGGTCCGTTCCGGCCGAGTCGACAGGGCCGCGGACCGCGTTCGCGCTCCCGCCCGCCGAGGCCGACCGGATCCCGCCCACGGCCGGTGAGGCGGACGCCTCGCTGCCCGGACGCCATGACGCCGTACGGGCCCCGCAGGACGACGTCCACACGCCGCCGCAGGCACACCCCGGGCCGACCGGCCGCCGCCGGGCCCGTCAGGCCGACGCACCGCAGCAGCCGGAGCCCCTGCAGCAGCCGATGCAGCCCGGACTGCCCGCGCAGCCCGGGGGCTGGGCGGAGAACGGCACCTCGGGACAGGGGCCGGCTTCCCTGACACCCCCCGGCGACGACCTGGACCGGACCGGAGGGGGTCACACCACCCACACCACCGGCAACACCAACCCCGCCGGTGTGACGGAGAGCCGCCCGCGAGACACCGCACCCGTGCCCGCACCCGCACCCGAGCCCGTGCCGGATGCGCGGCGCCAGCCGCTGCCGGCCGAGGCCCCCATGCCCGCCTCCCCGTCGGCCGACTCGACGCAGGGGCGCGCGTTCAGCGTGCGGACGCTCGGGCAGGGCGTGCCGTTCGTCCAGCACCTCGCCCATCAGCAGAACCAGACGCTCGGCGGCGCCGGGCGACGCCGGAAGCTCGCCGCCCCGCCCGAGGCCGAGCGCACGGCACAGCCCGCCGTGCCGCAGCCGGCCGCCACACAGCCCGGCGCCGCACCGACGGCTGCTGCGCAGCCCGCCGCAGCTCCCACCACCAGCACCTCCGGGCAGCTGCTGTCCGCCCCTGCGGCCGAGGGGCGCGCATACGCCATCGGGGCACCCGACGAGGGCGCCGAAGGTCCGGAGCCGCTGGACGGCCCGGGAGGCGCGGTAGAGGTCGCCAACCGTCCGTCGCCGCAGCCGGTCGACGACGAGCTGCCCCCGGAGCCGCTGGACAACCCGCGTCGGCTCCTCGTCTGGCCCGCGCCCGACGTCTCCACCCAGCAGGCACTGAGCGACCGCGGCTACCGGCCGGTGATCGTGCACTCCCGCGAAGAGGTGGACGCTCAGATCGCGGCATTCCCCGCCGCGCTCTTCGTGGACCCGCTGACCGGCCCCATCACCCGTACGGCCCTGCAGTCGCTGCGCCAGGCGGCGGTGGCCGCGGAGGTTCCGGTGCTGGTGACGGCCGGTCTGGGGCAGGCGTCGCGGGAAGCGGCGTACGGTGCCGACCCCGCCATACTCCTCAAGGCGCTCGCTCCCCGCGACAGCGAGCAGCACCCGCCGCGCGTGCTGCTGATCGAGGAGCACGAGGAGATCGCGGTGGCACTGACGACGACGCTGGAACGCCGCGGCATGCAGGTCGCGCGGGCCGCCACCGACGACGAGGCGGTCTCGCTGGCCACCCGGATGCGGCCGAACCTGGTGGTGATGGACCTGATGCAGGTACGCCGCCGCCGGGCCGGGATCATCGACTGGCTGCGCGCGAACGGCCAGCTCAACCGCACCCCGCTGGTCGTCTACACCTCGGCCGACATGAACCGGGCGGAACTGCCGAAGCTCAGCTCGGGCGAGACCGTGCTGTTCCTGGCGGAACGCTCGACGAGCGAAGAGGTGCAGTCCCGCATCGTCGACCTGCTGGCGAAGATCGGCACGAACTGACGGACGGGCGCATGCGACGAGGGCGGTACGGGAAACCCCGTACCGCCCTCGTCGCATGCGCCCCGCGGACCCTCTCAGGCCGTGGCGGACCTGTCGGACCCGTCGATCAGAACTGGGTGATCTCCAGCTCGCCGTCCGCGTACTGCTTGCGGATCACCTTCTTGTCGAACTTGCCGACGCTGGTCTTCGGCACCGACGGAATGAGCGTCCAGCGCTCCGGCAGCTGCCACTTCGCTATGCCGTACTCCGCGAGGAACCCCTTCAAGGTCACGTAGTCGGCGGTGGCGCCGTCCTTGAGGACCACGGTCGCGAGCGGACGCTCGCCCCACTTCTCGTCCGGGACGGCGACGACGGCGGCCTCGGCCACATCCGGGTGCGCCATCAGGGCATTTTCCAGCTCGACGCTCGAAATCCACTCCCCACCGGACTTGATGACGTCCTTGGCGCGGTCGGTGAGGGTGAGGAAGCCGTCCTCGCTGATGACGCCGACGTCACCGGTCTTCAGCCAGCCGTCGTCGCTGAACTTGTCCTCGGGGCGCAGCGCCTCGCCGTCCGCACCCCCGTAGTACGCACCTGCGATCCAGGGACCACGCACCTCCAGCTCACCGGCCGACTCGCCGTCCCAGGGCAGGTGGTCGCCGCCGGGACCGACCAGCCGCGCCTCGACACCGGCCGGGAAACGGCCCTGGGTGATCCGGTACGGCCACTCCTGCTCCTCCGTCAGACCGGCGGGCGGGTTGGCCATGGTGCCGAGCGGTGACGTCTCCGTCATGCCCCAGGCGTGGCAGAGGCGGACACCCAGCTTGTCGTACGCCTCCATCAGGGCGGGCGGACAAGCGGCGCCGCCAATGGTGACGCGGGCCATCGAGGTCAGATCGCGCGGGTTGGCGGTGACCTCGGCGAGCAGTCCCTGCCAGATGGTGGGGACGGCGGCGGCGTGGGTCGGCTTCTCACGCTCGATCATGTCGGCGAGCGGGGCGGGCTGCAGAAAGCGGTCCGGCATGAGCATGTTGACGCCGGTCATGAATGTCGCGTGCGGCAGACCCCAGGCGTTGACGTGGAACTGGGGGACGACCACCAGGGTGGTGTCCTTGTCCGACAGCCCCATCGACTCGGCCATGTTGACCTGCATGGAGTGCAGGTAGATGGAGCGGTGGGAGTAGACGACGCCCTTGGGGTCGCCGGTGGTGCCGGAGGTGTAACACATGGCGGCGGCCTGGCGTTCGTCCAGCTCGGGCCAGTCGTAGCTGGTCGGGCGGCCGGCGATCAGCTCCTCGTAGTCGTGCACCTGCGGCACGGCGCCGTCGAGCACCGAACGGTCGCCTGGCCCCACGACCACCACATGCTCGATCGACGTCAGGTGGGGGAGGAGCGGTGCAAGAAGCGGCAGCAGCGAGCCGTTGACGAGGACGACCTTGTCGTCCGCGTGCTTGACGACCCAGATCAACTGCTCGGCGGGAAGCCGCAGGTTGAGCGTGTGGAGCACCGCGCCCATGGAGGGGATCGCGAGATACGCCTCGATGTGCTCCGCGTTGTTCCACATGAGGGTCGCCACCCGCTGGTCGCCGACGACGCCGAGCTCGTCGCGCAGCGCGTGGGCGAGCTGTGTGGCACGGCGGCCCACTTCGGCGAAGCTTCGCCGCTGCGGCTCGGGCTCGCCGGTCCAGGTCGTGACCTGAGACTTCCCATGGATCGTCATCCCATGCGTCAGGATGCGGGTGACAGTCAGCGGTACGTCCTGCATGGTGCTCAGCACGGCGTCCTCCCGGTGGGCGCTACGCGGCAGTAAGGTTCCGCTGATTCTGCGCACATACCGCGCGGTATGTCACTACTCCCGGGAGTACGAATCGGTTTCCGTCGGATTCCCCTGGCCGGCATGCCGACGGGGCCTGCGGGGCGAGCAACCGGGAATCAGGACCAGAACTCGTCGCTGACCTCAATGTCTTCCATGCACTCGTCAAGGTCGGTGGCCTTGTCGCCGATGATCCGGAAGACGATCCCGCCCATGGCATCGAGCGTCCGCCCCTTGCGCTTCGCCATGACCCGATGCACAGACACTGCGTGCCCCCGGCCGTCGACCAGCACATTCAGCAGCGTGGCCGTCATCGTGCCGTCCGATTCCTCGGCCAGCCGCCGGTAGTACGCGAGCATCTCGTCCCGGCCCTTGTAGTCACCGGAGAGTGCACTGTTGCCCGGGACATGGTGGGTCGCGTCGCCCGCCAGCATCTCGGCCAGCGTCTCCATGTCACCGCGGTTGAAAGCTTCGTAGCCCTTGCGGACCAGCGCGGCATGCGGATGTTCAGCCATGACCGTCGCCACCTTTCCCGGCTTCTGGTTTCCCGGTGTCCTGGGAGGAAGGCTGATACCCCCAACCGTCGCACCACCCGGAACGCCTCGCGAGCCCGCGCCTGCCCGTCTGCCGGCCCGTGGCCCGCCGTGCTGTCGGCCCGCCGGTGAGCTTCGGGCTCAGCGCACAGGGGTCAGCTCCGGGTCCTCGCGGAGCTTGCCGAGGGCTCGTGAGACCGCGCTCTTGACGGTGCCGATGGACACCCCGAGCACCTCGGCCGTCTGCGCCTCACTGAGGTCCTCGTAGTAACGCAGGACGACCATCGCCCGCTGCCGGTCCGGAAGCTTCAGCACGGCCCGCCACATCGCATCGTGCAAGGACTGCTGCTCGGCGGGATCGGGCGCCGGAGAGGCCTCCTGCTCGGGCAGCTCGTCGCAGGCGAACTCGTCGACCTTGCGCTTGCGCCACTGCGAGGTCCGGGTGTTCAGCAGCGCCCGGCGAACGTAACCGTCGAGCGCCCGGTGATCCTCGATCCGCTCCCACGCCACGTACGTCTTGGTGAGCGCGGTCTGCAGCAGGTCCTCGGCATCACTCGGATTCGCGGTGAGCGAGCGCGCGGTACGCAGCAGCACGGGCCCCCGCGCCCGCACGAACGACGAGAACGACGGGTACGGAACGTGCGGAGCACACGCCCCGTGCGGAGTGAGCGCGGTGTGCGGAGTGAGCGCGGTGTGCGAGGCCTGTGTGGTGGCCGATGCGTGCTGCGGGTATGACGCCGATGAGGCGCGTGGCGCGTGCTGCGCGTGCGACGCCGACGAGGTGTGCGGCGCGTATCCGGTGGCGGCAGCGGCTCCCCTGGAGGCGCCCGTGCAGACTGGCGTGGTCATAGGTCCACGCTAGGAGTGGGTACTACCCCGGGGGATCGGCCCCAGGTCCCGAAGCCACGTCCGCCTCAGGTTGTAGGGGTGGGGTCGGCCCCACCTCCTGAAGGAGTAGGGGCCGTCATCAGGACTCAGGGTCACCCCCGGACGGCCCCACCGCCCCACCGGCGCCGTCGCTCCCCCGTCACGCGCCGTCCGTGCCCAGTATCAGTCCCGAGGTGGGGACCCCCGTGCCTGCCGTCACCAGCGTTCTCGCCGCTCCGGGTATCTGATTCACCGACGTGCCCCGGATCTGCCGGACCGCCTCCGCAATGCCATTCATCCCGTGCAGATAGGCCTCTCCCAACTGGCCTCCGTGTGTGTTCAGTGGCAGCGCGTCGTCCGCCACGAAGTCAGCGGCCTCACCCGGTCCGCAGAATCCGAACTCCTCCAGCTGCATCAGAACGAACGGGGTGAAGTGGTCGTAGAGGATGCCCACGTCGATGTCGGCGGGAGCGAGTCCGGAAGTACGCCAGAGCTGTCTGGCGACGACGTCCGTCTCCGGCAGTCCGGTCAGCCCGTCACGGTAGAAGCTGGTCATCTGTTCCTGCGCCCGCCCGGCACCCTGAGCGGCAGCGACGATCACTGCGGGCGGACGGGGAAGGTCGCGGGCCCGCTCGGCACTGGTGACGACGATCGCCTGTCCGCCGTCGGTCTCCTGACAGCAGTCGAGCAGCCGTAGCGGTTCGACGATCCAGCGCGATGCGGCGTGATCGGCAAGCGTGATCGGCTTCTCGTAGAAGTACGCCGCCGGGTTGCGCGCGGCGTGGCGTCGGTCGGTGACCGCGACATGGCCGAAGGCTTCCGGGGTCAGGTTGTACGTGTGCAGGTAGCGCTGGGCGGCCATGGCGACCCAGGAGGCCGGGGTGAGGAGTCCGAAGGGGAGATTCCAGCCGAGCGCAGTCCCCTCGGCCGTCGGTTCCCGGTGCTGCACGCCGGAACCGAAACGGCGCCCCGACCGCTCGTTGAATGCGCGGTAGCAGACCACGACATCGGCCACCCCGCTCGCCACGGCGAGCGCCGCCTGCTGCACGGTGGCGCAGGCCGCCCCGCCCCCGTAGTGGATGCGGGAGAAGAACGACAGCTCCCCGATGCCGGCCGCCTGGGCGACAGTGATCTCGGGGCTGGTGTCCATCGTGAAGGTGACCAGGCCGTCGACATCGGCGGGGGTCAGCCCGGCGTCGTCGAGGGCAGCCCGCACCGCCTCGACGGCCAGCTTCAGTTCGCTGCGCCCGGAGTCCTTGGAGAACTCGGTCGCCCCGATCCCTACGATCGCGGCCCGTCCGCCGAGCGAATCTGCCCTGCGCACGCTCATGCGGATCCCTCCGGGACGCTGACGGTCACCTTGCCGGTGACGTGCCTGCCGAGACCATTCGCTCCGACAACCGTCACCTCGGCCGTCCCGTCGTCGCCGAGGGCCGTGACGGTGCCGCTCAACACCATGGTGTCCCCCGGATAGTTGGGTGCGCCCAGCCTGATGGCGACCTTGCGGAGCACCGCCGAGGGCCCGAAGTGGTCGGTGACGTACCGCCCGACCAGGCCGTTGGTCGTCAGGATGTTCATGAAAATGTCCGGGGAGCCCTTCTGCTGTGCGAGCTCGGCGTCATGGTGCACGTCCTGGTAGTCGCGGGAGGCGATGGCGCCCGCGACGATCAGGGTGCGGGTCACCGCGACCTCCAGCGGTGCCAGCTCCTCGCCGACCTTCATTGCGAATCCTCCTCCACCAGCAACTGACCCAACTCCTCCAGCACTTCGCTGCCGCATCCCAGATAGGCGTCGAGCTGGCGGCCCCAGAGGAAGTGCCGGTGCACGGGGTGGTCGAGGTCGGCTCCCGTCCCACCGTGCAGATGCTGTCCGGCATGCACGACCCTCTTGCCCGCCTCCGACGCCCACCAGGCCGCGGTCAGTGCCTGGGCCGCGAACGGCAGCCCCTTGTCGTGGCGCCACGCCGCCTCGTACGCGGTGACCCGTATCGCCTCGGTGTCCATATGGGCATCAGCGGCCCGCAGCAGCACCCCCTGGTTGGTGGAGAGCGGGCGCCCGAACTGCTCCCTGGTGGTGGTGTGGGCGACCGCCCGGGCCAGCGACCCGGCGCACACCCCCTCCTGCAACCCCGCAAACGCCGTACGGCTCGCGGCCAGCACAGCTCCATACGCCGCCGTCCCGGTTGCGCTGTCAGTCCCCGTGCTCGTGCCCGTCCCCGTCCGACCTGCTGGTCCACCGAGCCGCTCGCCGGGCGCCCGGTCCAGTGCGAGCCGGGCCGCCGACCATGGAGCCGTCGTCTCCACGGGCGACACCGCCACACCCGGGTCGGCGGTCCGTACGATCCACAGCACCCGGTCCGCGTCCGCCACGAGCACCAGAGTGGCGTCCCTCAGCCACGGCACATAGGGCACGCTGCCGCTCAACCGCCCTTCCCCGTCGGCCCGTAGACCATCACGTGCCGGGAACGCGCCGGTGGCGACAGCAGTGCCGTCCCGCAGCGGCGGAAGCAGTCGCTCCCGCTGTTCGTCCGTACCGTGCTCGGCAATGGCGAGCAGCCCGTACGCACATGTCACGGCGAAGGGCACCTGCGCAGTCGTTCTCCCCTGCTCCTCCAGCAGCAGCACCAGGCCCAGCAGCCCGATCTCCTCGACGGCGGCGGTCAGCCCGGCCGCGCACAGCTCCTTCCACAGCTCGCTGTCCGTCCCCGTCCCGGCGGCGGCCAGCCGCTCGTGCGTGGCCAGATCTCCGAAGATCTGCGCGGCGAGACCCTGCGCCGCGGCCTGCTCCTCCGTGGGCGTGAAGTCCATGTCAACCCTCGCTCCCCCGGAAGACCGGCAACTCCAACTCTGGGTCCGTGCGCAGGAATTCGAGCCTGACCGGCATCCCGGTCCGCACCTTGTCGTACGGCACACCGACCACATTGCTGACCATCCGTACGCCCTCCGCCAGCTCTATCAGCGCCACCGCGTACGGCCCGGCATCGTCGGAGGCGCCGAAGGCGGGGAAGGGCGGGTGATGCATCACTACATAACTGAAGACGGCGCCCTCGCCACTCGCCTCGACCGTGTCCCAGTCCTGACAACCGCACTCATTGCACCCGGGCAGCCAGGGGAAGCGCAGGGTCTCGCACTCCCCGCACCGCTGGATGAGTAATTTGTGTTCGGCGACGCCCTGCCAGAACCCGGCGTTGTCCCGATTGATCACCGGCCTCGGCCGCAGACTCCGGCCGCCTTCCTTCACCCCCGCCGGCCCTCCCGGCCTCGCCCCTCGCCTCAACGCTGCGGGCGTGTACTTGAGGATCCGGAAGCGGTGCGTCCCGGCCGGCTCCCCGGCTGCTCGGACATCCATCCGCGTCGTGACGAAGTAGCCCGTCCCCAGCCTGGTCGTCTTCCGCTCCGACACCGACTCGATCACCGCGTCGAAGGTGATGCGGTCCCCGGGACGCAGCGGCCGCAGATGCTCCTGCTCGCAGTCGGTCGCGACCACCGATGTGTACCCGGCGCCGTCGAGGAGGGCGAACAGCTCGTCGTACGCCCCGGAACGGTCCGAGTGCCCCGACAGGCCGCTCATCGTCCACGCCTGCAGCATGGTGGGCGGAGCAATCGCCCCGGGCCCCGCATATGCCGGGTTCGTGTCTCCCACGGCCTCGCACCAGTGCCTGATCATCGGCTCGTTGACCAGGTCCTTGCCGACGCCGGCGGTGGCGGCCGCCCGCCCCTCGTACGCCTTGAGCCGTTCGTACAACTCGTCCGCCCCTCCCTGCCCGCCGCGGTCGCCCTGCGGGCTCCGGCCGCCCTGCCCGCCCTGCTCGTATCGCGCGTCCGTCACCGCTTCCCCCTCTTCATGCCGAGCCGCATCGTCGCAACGATCTCCCGCTGCACCTCGCTCACCCCGCCCCCGAAGGTGTTGATCTGCGCCGCCCTGTTCATCCGCTCCAGCTCCCCGTCCCCGAAGGAGCCGAGCGAACCACCGCGGACCATTCCGGCCTCGCCCGTGATTTCCTGGCACATTCGATACACCTCGACGGCCGATTCGGTTCCCATGAATTTCACGCCGCTCGCCTCGCCGGGGGCCAGCGAGCCCGCCCCCACATCCCCCACCAAACGCCAGTTGAGCAGGCGCGTTGCCGCCAGCCGGGCATAGGCCTCAGCGAGCCGGGACCGCACCCACGGCTCGTCAACCGGGCGCCGCCCACTCACCGGATCGGGGGTACGGGCGTGGGCGAGCACCGCCTCGTAGAACTCCTCCGCCTGCATCCCGATCGCGGCGAGCGCCACCCGCTCATGGTTCAGCTGGTTGGTGATCAGCCCCCAGCCGCCGTTCTCCTCGCCGACCAGATTCGTGGCGGGTACCCGTATCCCGTCGTAATAGGTGGCCGTCGTGGTCAGACCACCTACGGTCTCGATGGGGGTCCAGGCGAACCCGGGGGCGTTCGTCGGGACCAGGATGATCGAGATGCCCTTGTGCTTGGCCGCATCCGGATCCGTGCGGCAGGCGAGCCAGATCCAGTCCGCGTTCTGCGCATTGCTGGTGAAGATCTTCTGTCCGTCGATCACCCAGGCGTCGCTGTCCCGCACCGCCCTGGTGCGCAAGGCCGCCAGGTCCGTGCCGGCCTCCGGCTCGCTGTAGCCGATCGCGAAGACGAGGTCGCCGTTGAGGATCCGCGGCAGGAAGTACGCCTTCTGCGCCTCGGTCCCGTACTTCATCAGGGTCGGGCCGACAGTGTTGAGCGTGACCATGGACACGGGCGCACCCGCCCGGTACGCCTCGTCGAAGAAGACGAACTGCTCGTCGGGACCGCGGCCCTGACCTCCGTACTCCACGGGCCAGCCCAGTCCGAGCATCCCGTCGGCGCCGATCCGACGCAGCAGCCGGCGTTGTTCGACCGGATCATCGGCATGTCCTGCCCGCATCCCGGACGTCGCATCCGTCCCGGAGGCCGCGTCAGGCCCGGTGATCACATCGCGGAAATAGGTGCGGAGCTCGGCGCGCAGCTGCTGCTGACGCTCCGTCGGGGCGAGGTGCACGGCGGCGGGCCTTCCGGACGCGGGCGTACGGATCAGGGTTTCTGACTGTCCGTCAGATTCGTGGCCGCTGTCAAGGTCGGCGACGCCCGAACGTGCCTGCGCGGGAAACGCGAACGGCCTGCGTGAAGACGCAGAAGCGCCTTCACGCAGGCCGTTGTTCACCCCACCCCGCGCCGGCCCCCCGACCGGCCCATGGTGGACCCCGGCTCACCAGAGTTTCGTGAAGTTCACCGTGACATTCCTATTGGACTGGTAGATCGCGGCGAACGCCGAGCGGTTCACCTGAGCCGAGTTGCTCTGGTTCGATGCCCCGGAACCGGTGGCCTGCTGCTGCGACGTCGACGAGTTGCCGGAGTTGTTCCTGCCGACTCCACTGCCGCCGATCGTCGCAACACCCGCGTTCGACCCGTCGTTCGCGAACGAGCCGTTGTCGGCCTGGGCAACGCCGCCGAATAGCGCGACGGCGAGGGGCAGTGCGGCAACAGCGGCGAGGGCGCGTGCGGTACGGATGCTTGCCATGTCAATTTCCTCCAGGAACCGAAAGTGCGGCTGTTTTCGAGGCAGTTGGCCGACCGCCTCGCTCTTGGTCACGACGTCGCGAGACCAAAGCTGCCCACCGAATCCCCGGCGAACCACCCAGGTCCACCGATTCCCCCGCAAGCATGAGGAACACCCGATAAACCTCCTGCCCGCCCCGAAGCCCCAGCTCACACCCCCGGCACACACCCCCGACACCACGCAATCCCGCGCACCCAGGAGGAAAAGCGTTTCGGCACATTTCCCGCCCTTCCACCCCGCCCGATCCACTCGTCCGATCCACAGCAACCGATCCGGCCCCACCCTCCACCGTCGCCCGCCGCTCACCCCCGCCACCCCTTCCTTTATTCGAACAGTTGTACGAACATAGAGCTATGGCCATCACCGACCGGCAGACCGCCACCCTGGCCCTCGCCCACGCGCTCTCCGCCGCCGAGCACGGGCTCCCCGTCATCCCGCTGTCCGCCACCAAGCTCCCTGCCCTGCGCTCTCCGCACCACGACGAGGACCGGCCGGTCACGTGCCGGGGCGCCTGCGGTCTCCCTGGACACGGCGTCCACGACGCCACCACGAACCCTGCTGCCGTACGCGCCCTCTTCGCCGCCGCCCCCTGGGCCACCGGCTACGGAATCGCCTGCGGCCTGGCCCCGCACCACCTCATCGGCGTCGACCTCGACGTCGACACCACCGGCCGGATGGACTCCGTGGCGGCCCTCCAGCAACTGGCCCTGCACCACCTGTTCACCATCCCGCCGACGGTCACGGTGATCACTCCCAGCGGCGGCCGCCACATCTGGCTCACCGGCCCGCCCGGCATATCCGTACCGAATTCCGCAAGCCGCCTCGCCCCCGGCATCGACATCCGCGGCACCGGCGGCTACCTGGTCGGTCCCGGCTCGGTCACCGCCCGCGGCACCTACCGCCTCGCTCCCGGCGCCGCCGATCTCTCCCCGGCCCCCTGCCCCCGCGCGCTCCTCCGGCTGCTCACGCCCCCCGCACGTCCTCACCACCCCTCCGGCCGCCCCCACCACGGCCGGGGCCTGGTCCAGTTCGTTCTCGCGGCACACGAAGGACAGCGCAACACCCGTCTCTTCTGGGCTGCTTGCCGTGCGTACGAACACGGCTTCGGCGAAGCCCTGGCGGACGCCCTCACCGACGCCGCCGTCCGCACCGGCCTCACCGAACGCGAGGCCCGAGCCACCATCGCCTCAGCCGCCCGCCTCACCTCCGGCCGCCCCATGGGCCCGGAGGACGCCGACCGTCCCGACCGATTCCCCTGAGCCCGCACCGCCGACCGGACTCGACACCGTCGGCCGCGCACGCAGAAGGGGCGCCCTCTCGGACGCCCCTTCACAGGTGTTGCGGTGGGTGTGGGATTTGAACCCACGGTGACATCGCTGCCACGACGGTTTTCAAGACCGTTCCCTTAGGCCGCTCGGGCAACCCACCCCACGTCATCGGTCATCGACCGGCCTTGACGCGAGGACAGCCTAGCCGGTCAGCTGTCGCCCTTGCGCTCCCCCAGGGTGACTTCGGCCGTCGACACCTTGCCGTCGCGCTTGTAGGTCAGCGTGACCTTGTCGCCCGGCTTGTGGGTCCAGATCTCGCCGATCAGGGTCGGGCCGCTGTCGATCACCGTCTCGTTGAACTTGGTGATGACGTCGCCCGCCTTGAGACCGGCCTTGGCGGCGGGACCGTCCGGGCTGACGGGCGGCGTGCCGCCCGAGCCCTGGTCCGAGATGACGGCGCCGCCGGTCTTCTCGTCCATGGTGACCGTGGCACCGATCACCGGGTAGACCGGCTGACCGGTCTTGATCAGCTGCTGGGCGACGTTCTCCGCCTGGTTGATCGGGATCGCGAAGCCGAGGCCGATGGATCCCGCCTGGGCCTGGCCGCTGCTGCCGGTCGACTGGATGGCCGAGTTGATACCGATGACCGCACCGCGCGCATCAAGCAGCGGACCGCCGGAGTTGCCCGGGTTGATCGAGGCGTCGGTCTGCAGTGCGCTCATGTAGGAGTTGCTGCCGCCGGAACCGTCACCGGAGGCGACCGGGCGGTTCTTCGCGCTGATGATGCCGGTCGTGACCGTGTTGGACAGACCGAACGGCGCACCGATCGCGATCGTCGAATCGCCGACCGCGACCTGGTCCGAGTTGCCGAGGGCCAGCGGGGAGAGCCCCGACGGCGCGTTCTTGAGCTTCAGTACGGCGACGTCGTAACCCTCCGCGCGGCCGACCACCTCGGCGTCGTACTTCTTGCCGTTGGAGAACGTCGCCGTGAGCTGGCCACTGTTCGCCGCGGAAGCCACCACGTGGTTGTTGGTGAGGATGTGGCCTTCCTTGTCGTACACGAAGCCGGTGCCCGTGCCGCCCTCGCCGTCGCCGTTCTGCGCGTCGATGGTGACCACGCTGGGCAGCGCCTTGGCCGCGACGCCCGCGACCGTGCCGGGGTCGCGCTTGAGGGCCTGCGGATTGGTCGACGCCGTGACCGTGGTCGAACCGGAGGAGTTGCCGCTGTCGTTCCGGTCGGCAGCCCAGTAGCCGAGGGCGCCGCCGACCCCGCCCGCCACGAGGGCCGCGACGGCCACCGCGGCCACCAGGCCGCTGCCGCGCCTCTTTCGCGGGGCCTCCGGCGGCAGCTGGCCGGCCGTCCCCCACACGGGCCCACCGCCACCACCCGCGCCCTGCGCGTACGCGGGAACGGCAGGCGGGGGCGGCGGCCAGGCACCGGCCGGCTGCGCGGACGGCGCGTGCTGCGGCCCGGAGGGCTGCGGCGGCGGCCAGTCCATCGCCGGCCCGGACTGCTGCGTCGCCGCCGCGTCCGACGAATCCGGGCCCGCGGGCGCCGACGGGGGCGCAGGCGTGCCCTCAGGAGCAGCGGCCGGCACGGGAGGTGCGGACGGAACGGACGGAACGGCCTGAGCCGCAGTGCCCTCGTTGCCCTCGTTCTCTGTGCTCACAGCTCTTTACTCCTCGGTTCCTCATCAATTTTCGGCAAGAGATCCGCTGTGTACGTGTCCGGAGCCAGCTTTTCCCATGACCCGTCAGGCCACTGTAAGCAGGACCTGTGCGTCCGTGCACCAATCTTTATATCCGGCAAAACGGTCCCCCACCGCAAGGTACGCATCCCCGCCGCCACTCGGTGGCACCATGACGCGGTGACCCACGCACGGCAGCACACCATGCAGCATCCCATCCAGGTCATCGCACACCGCGGGGCGTCCGACGACGCTCCCGAGCACACCCTGGCCGCCTACCGGAAGGCCATCGAGGACGGCGCGGACGCGCTGGAGTGCGATGTACGGCTCACCTCCGACGGCCACCTCGTCTGCGTGCACGACCGCCGGGTGAACCGTACGTCCAACGGCCGCGGCGCCGTCTCCGCCCTGGAACTCGCCGAACTCGCCGCCCTCGACTTCGGCTCCTGGAAGGACCGCGAGGAGTCCCCGGACTGGGATCCGGTGCCGGGCGAGCTCACCTCCGTACTCACTCTGGAGCGACTGCTCGAGCTGGTCGTCGAGACGCGTGCTGCCGGTCGCCCCCTCCAGCTGGCCATCGAGACCAAACACCCCACTCGCTGGGCGGGCCAGGTGGAGGAACGGCTGCTGCATCTGCTGAAGCGCTTCGAGCTCGACACTCCGCCGGACGAGGGCCCCTCGCCGGTCCGGATCATGAGCTTCTCGGCACGCTCCCTGCACCGCATTCAGGCAGCCTCGCCCACCCTGCCCACCGTTTATCTGATGCAGTTCGTCTCGCCGCGGCTGCGCGACGGGCGGCTGCCGGCCGGTGCCCGGATCGCCGGTCCGGGGCTGCGGATCGTACGCAGTCACCCGGGCTACATCGAGCGGCTGCACCGCGCCGGCCACCGCGTGCACGTCTGGACGGTCAATGAACCCGAGGACGTGGAGCTCTGCGCCCGCCTTGGCGTCGAGGCAATCATCACAAACCGCCCAAAACAGGTCCTGTCCCAACTGGGTCGCTTTTAACATCAGTTACAGGGTGTACACCGGCGCATTCAGCCTGTATTCGATCGTTACGAATGCGTCACTGGCGGGCCATTGGCCGGTTTCCGGTCCAGTCCAGGAGGGCATCCACTCCGTGGCGTGGGGCAAAGGAGGTCTCGGGGGTGGCGTTGGTGGTGGCACAGGAAGTGCCCACGTCGTCGAGCATGGCCGTACCCCATGGCCCTGCGGGCGTGGGGCAGGCGCGGCACCGGATGCGCGAGCAATTGCGCAGCTACGGGGTGTCGGATTCGGTCGTCGACGATGCTGTATTGATCCTTTCCGAACTTCTCAGCAATGCCTGCCGACACGGCAGGCCGCTGGGCCGACACACAGATGTGGGTGACGGCGACGTACGTGCCGCCTGGCACGTCGACAGAACAGGTGGGCTGACCGTCGAAGTGACGGACGGAGGCGGTCCGACCCGACCGATTCCTGCCACACCGTCCGTGACGGCCCGCGGTGGCCGCGGGCTCAACATCATCAGCGCGCTCGCCGAGGAGTGGGGCGTACGCGACAGCTCGTCCGGCGAGGTCACCGTGTGGGTGCTGGTCAGCGAGGGCCGGGGGCACGGCCACGGGAACGGGCATCTGCCGGGGCTCGACGGGCTGGACCTCGCCGACGCCTTCGACGACGCGGGCTGACGTGGCCCGAGGTCGATGCACCGGTTCGGCGTACGCACGGACCGGTGAACTGACGGGCTTGCGAACCTGTGTACGGATGAGCCTGTGCACCGATGTCCGGACGGGGCCCGGGGGCCGCTCAACGGAGCGCGACACACCGGCGCTCCGGCGTACGTACCCCATGCGCCCCGGGCGTCTGTGTCCCGGACCCGACACGGGCGGCTAGGCTCGCGGCCCAGACCGCACTGTCGCAATCGGGAGAAAGCCCACCATGGCCAAGAAGCGCCCTCAGACCAAGGCCGGGAAGCAGCAGCTCAAGGACGGCGAGATCCCGGTGGTCGGGGCTCGCGAGCCCTGCCCGTGCGGTTCGGGCCGCCGCTACAAGGCCTGTCACGGCCGCGCCGCCGCCCACGCCGTGACCGAGCTGATCCAGCGCCCGTTCGAGGGCCTGGCGGGTGAGTGCGACTGGGTCGCCCTGCGCGAGCTGGTGCCCGCCGCAACGGTCGAGCTGACCCTGAAGGGCGGACTGCCCGAGGGCGTGCCGTCCGTGACGCTCGCGACCGTGCTGCCGATGGCGTGGCCGGCGCTGCGCCGCGACGACGGCTCCGTCCTGCTCGCCCTGCAGAACGACACCTCCTCCGGCGACCTCAGCCGCGACCTCGCGGACACCCTGCAACGCGCGCTGGCCACCGAGCCGGGCTCACCCGTCGCCGCCCGGCGCGTACCGGCCGACGGGCCGCGCCTGCAGGACCTGCTCGACCCGGAAGCCGCGTTCGAGCCGGTCGTCCACTCCGGCTTCGAGTTCTGGGTCCCGGACGCGGAGAGCGTCACGCCCGAGGTGTCGGCATCCCTGGAGCGTGCGAACGAGGCGGCGATCCCGACCACCATGCTCTCCGGCGTGGACGCTGCGTACTGGTGCGAGACCCCGGAGAAGAACCACCTGCGCTGGGTCATGCCGCACCCCGAGGAACAGCTCCTCGACGCGCTCGCCCGGCTGCACGCCGCCGGCACCTCCTCGCTCGGTGAGGGGACGCGGCTGGTCGGCTCCTTCCGCGCGCACGGACTGATGGTCCCGGTCTGGGATCTGCCGAGCGCGATGGGGGCCGAGGAGTGCGAGAAGCCCGCGGCCGAGCTCGCGGAGCGGCTGGCGCACGCGCTCGCCTCGGATGCTCCGCTCACCGCGGACGAGCGGCGGGCCCGCGGCGGTCTCACCAACCGCCAGGTGACGCTCAGCTGACCGTGTCCGCGTGACGACAGCGGCGGGCCGATCGGTGACTCACGTCACAACTCACAGTACCCGCAAGTAAATAGCTGTCCGAATAAGCGAGATCGAATTTGCGAACGGCAGATCTCTTGTTACCGTTCTAGAAGCCCGGTCGCTGGTGCATCCCCCGTCGCCAGCGACCGGGCGTTCTCATGCCCGGACACGGCGCACGGAGCGACGCACGGGACCGGGCACGGCGACTGCGGAACCGGCGTCAACCCGCCACGGAAGGCGCCGGATTGGATCCGGACCTCAGCAGCAGCGGAACCTCCTCGGCCGTCCCGTCGGGCACCCCGCCGCCAGGCACTCGTCAGGACCTCCGCAGGACGAGCGACGCGGCGTCTCGCAGCCGCCCGGCTCGTCCTGCGACTCCACCGCGCAGTGCGTTTCGACGGCCCTGCCTCCGGGTCCCATCAGCGTGAGTACGGACCGGAGTTCGTCACCCGTCGTATTGCGGTAGTAGCTGCGCGCCCATGTGGCACGTCCGTCGGTCATGACACAGGTCTGCCCTTCGACGCCCTCGGGGGAGGTCAGCTCGGGACCGCACCGGCGACGGTCCGCAGCGCGGAACCGGCCGATCCGGTGAAGGCGGAGCCGCCCCCTCCGCCGGGCCCGCCGACTTTCCCGCGACCGCTCGGCAGGTCGGTATCGGACAGAAGTCCGGGCCAGGAACTCCCCCGTGAAGATCCCTTTGAAAGCGCCCCCGAATACTCCTTCGAAGGCTCCTTCGCACCGGTTCCGGAAGGTCCATCAGAAAGCCCGCCATGACTGGACTTTGCATCGGCAGGCTTTGCATTGCGCGGTACGAGACCGAGGCCGCCCGGGGGTTCCGCAGAAGCCGCGAGCGGAAGCACGACGGCGGAGACCACCACGCCCGCCATAACGATCATGCGGAGATCCGTGGCAGCCCCACCTGTCGACTGCGCGGGAATTCCTGACGGTGCGCCGAAGATATCGACGGAAAAGCGGATGCCGGGGTGGAGCGCACTCATTTAACGCAGAACTCGACCGGCTCACACCCGAACGAGTGAGCCGAGCGGCAGCCCGTACGCCCGCTCGGGAGCCCCACCGGTCTCCGCCGACGCCCGACCGGCCGCTCTCAGTACGCGAGCCGGCTGCCGCCGTCGGGAGCGCTGTTGCTTGCTTCGACCAGCGCGTCCAGGACCGCCTCCACGCCCGGCAGCCAGGGCGTCACAGGGCCGGGCAGTGGAGCCCGTTCCCAGCGCACCTGCCCCGTACCCACCTCGGACGGGGGAAGGACGAGATAGCCCCCCTCGCCGTGGAAACGCAGCGAACTGGGCACCCAGTCCTTGGCGTGCAACAGCTCGCCGAGCTGTTCGAGGGTGTAGGGAGCGACCAGCAGCGACCACCGCGTCGGCGTCGCCACCACCGGACCGAGCCGCATCCCCATGCGGTCGAGCTCGGTCAGCGCCCGGGCGCCGGCCATGGCCGGCAGGCTGAGCGCGCACGGGGCACGGCCGCCGGTGGCCAGCATGATCGGCGCGGTCGGCCGATTGGTCCACCACCAGCGCACCATGCGCTCGTCGGTGGTCGCCGCGAGGAGACCGGGGTCGAAGGGGTGTGCGCCGGGTACGACGCACTCGGGATCGGGGCAGGCACAGCCACGGCCGCGGTCACCGCGACCACCGCCTGCGCTCAGCCCCACTCCGGGAAGCACGGGCCACTGCCATGCGGTGGCGCAGGTCAGGGCCGCGTCGAGCTGGGCGGGCCGTGCCTTGCGCCGGAGCCGGAGCCTGCGTCGCCTTCCGAGGATCTCGCGCATGAGCGCTCGTTCCTTTCCGTTGAACGCCGAGGGCCACATCACAACACGCGTGCGTCACGCCACGTGTGCATTACTTCACCATGCGTACATGTTCTCTAAGTCTGCGGTACGGGTAACCCGTCGGTACCGAGCGTGAGCCGAGTCGAGCTGAGCCGGTCCAGCCAAAAACATGGCGAGGGGCAGCGCGCATCGCGCCTGCCGTTCCATGGTGCACAACCCCGCCACTCGGGGGTGGGGCGCGGCCGTCACATGTGAGGACGTCCGGGCTCGCTGCCAGGTTCCGGGGCGATAGAACTACCCCTGGTTCATCACCGATTACGTACCCAGCATGCCCGGAATGACGCTCCCCCGGGACTTCACCCCGAGGTAACCCCCTGTCGAGCCAGACCCAGTCGACAGCAAATAGCGTCCATAGGGTGCATTTTTGGGCCAACTTAGCAGTCCGCGGACACCACGAATCCAGCAGGGACAATGCTGGACATCTGCTTACTTGTGCGTGTACATGTGGATGCACTGATAGCGGCGCAGAATGACATGGGGGTTTGCGATGCTATTCGACGAAACGCACTGGTCGGAAAGCCGGTTGCCATGAGCGCCCCTCACCTGCCGAAAGTGGCTGGAATCGATCCCACAGTTCCTGTTTCAGCGCACACTGCCGGCTCTCTGGACGATGTGCCGGCCGCGCCAGGGGCCTTTCTTCAAGACCGTCTGGCCGGTTGGGTCTCCGACCTCACCACGCTGCACGAGCTCACCGAGCGCCTGGCCGGAACCAACACCCTCGACGACGCGTTGCACGAGCTGCTCGGTGCCGGTGCGGCCCTGGTCGGCGCCCGCCGCGGGCTGATCGTCTTCGAACCCTCCGACCGTCGCGGCCCGGTCTCCACCATCGGTCTCGGACTCGCCCACGCCGAGCTCGGCCACATCGAGACGGTGCCGCGCAGCGCAACCTCGTACGGCAGGATCCTGGACGGCCTCCCGGGCGCCGAAGGACCCCAGACCAGCCCCGATCTGCTCGGCGACACAGGCCTGGACCCCCGCCACCGCGAAGTCGCCGCCCGGCTCGGATACGCCGCCAGCTACGCGCTGCCCCTGACCACCGCCGCGACCGGACGGCTCGGCGCGGCCGTCTGGCTCTACGACGAGCCCGCCGAACCCCTGGAACGCCAGCGCCACCTCATCGGTCTCTACGCCCGTTACGCGGGCGCGCACCTGGCCCGGCTGCTGGAGCTGCACCGGGCCAGGGCAGAAGTGGCCGCCCTCACCGAGGAGCTGCGGCCCGGCCGGCTGCCCCGGGTCCCCGGCGTACAGCTGGCCGCCCGCCATCGCGCCGCACCGCGCGGCGGCGGTGACTGGTACGACGCGATGGCGCTGCCGGAGGGTGCGCTCGGTCTCGCCGTCGGTTCGGTGGGCGGCTCCGGGCCCAGCGCGCTGACTGCCATGGGACGGCTGCGGGCCGGTCTGCGGGCGTACGCGGTGATGGAGGGCGAGGATCCGGTTGCCGTGCTCTCCGATCTGGAGCTACTGCTGCGGCTGACCGAACCCGCACGGTCCGCTACTGCGCTCTTCGCCTGCTGCGAGCCCGCCGCACGCAAGATCGTGCTGGCCGGTGCCGGGCACACCCCACCGCTGGTGACCGGCGACCGGCGCACGGAGTTCGTCGAGACAACCCTGTCCGCGCCGCTGGGCATGCTCGCCTGCTGGGAGGCGCCGAGCGTGGAGTTCGCTCCGGCGCCCGGCGAGACGCTGCTGCTGTACACCGACGGGCTGCTGCGCCGCACCGGCGACTCGATGGACCGGGCGTTCGCACGGCTCCACTCGGCGGCCGCGAGCGTACCGAAGGCGCTGCGCCGGGACGCAGGATCGGTGGCCGACCATGTGCTGCGGACCGTCCTGCCGAACGGGCTCGACCAGGTCGACAGCGCCGAGGACGTCGTCATTCTGGCCGCACGCTTCGACTGACCCGCGTCATCGGCGGAGCTTCGCGATTCGGCCGAGCAGGTGGTTCGGCCGGTCTCTCCGATCGGTCTTTGTGATCAGTCTCTGCAACAAGTCTCGGCAGCCGGTCTCTGTAAGAGGTCTTCCGGCCCTGGGCCCCCTTCCGCACGCCCGTACGATGGACGGGGTCCAGTGTCGTATCAAGGAGAGACAAGTCGTGTCTGAGGAGCCCACCCCGGAGACCCCGGAGACCGAAGAGACAGAGACGGTCAAGCAGCGGAAGAACGGCCTGTACCCGGGCGTCTCCGATGAGCTCGCCGCCAACATGAAGTCGGGATGGGCCGACACCGAGCTGCACGGTCTCGAGCCGATCGCCCAGGCCGAGCACACTGCGGCCCGCCGCGCCGCACTGTCCGCGCGCTTCCCCGGCGAGCGTCTGGTCATTCCCGCGGGCAACCTGAAGACCCGTTCCAATGACACCGAGTACGCCTTCCGCGCCTCCACCGAGTACGCGTACCTCACCGGCGACCAGACCCAGGACGGCGTGCTCGTCCTGGAGCCGAAGGAGGACGGGCACGAGGCGACCATCTACCTGCTGCCGCGCTCCAACCGCGAGAACGGCGAGTTCTGGCTCGACGGCCAGGGCGAGCTGTGGGTCGGCCGCCGCCACTCCCTGGCCGAGGCCGAGCAGCTGCTGGGCATCCCGGCGAAGGACGTACGTCAGCTCCCGGCCGCGCTGACCGAGGCCACCGGACCGGTCCGTAACGTCCGCGGCCACGACTCGGGCATCGAGTCCGCGCTGACCGACAAGGTCACCGCGGAGCGCGACGAGGAGCTGCGGGTCTTCCTCTCCGAAGCGCGCCTGGTCAAGGATGCCTTCGAGATCGCCGAGCTGGCGAAGGCCTGCGATGCCACGGCACGAGGCTTCGAGGACGTCGTGAAGGTCCTCGACAAGGCCGAGGCGACCAGCGAGCGCTACATCGAGGGCACGTTCTTCCTGCGCGCCCGCATCGAGGGCAACGACATCGGCTACGGCTCGATCTGCGCGGCGGGCCCCCACGCCACCACCTTGCACTGGGTGCGCAACGACGGCCCCGTGCGCTCCGGCGAACTGCTGCTGCTCGACGCCGGTGTGGAGACCAATGACCTCTACACCGCCGATGTGACGCGGACCCTTCCCATCAACGGCACGTTCACGCCGCTGCAGCGGAAGATCTACGACGCGGTGTACGAGGCCCAGGAGGCGGGAATCGCGGCCGTCAAGCCCGGCGCGGCCTACCGCGACTTCCACGACGCCGCGCAGCGCGTGCTCACCGAGAAGCTCGTCGAGTGGGGTCTGCTGGGCGACCTGTCCGTGGACAAGGTCCTGGAGCTGGGTCTGCAGCGTCGCTGGACCCTGCACGGCACCGGCCACATGCTCGGCATGGACGTCCACGACTGCGCCGCCGCACGCACCGAGACGTACGTCAACGGGACGCTGGAGCCCGGCGTCTGCCTCACCGTCGAGCCCGGTCTGTACTTCCAGGCCGACGACCTGACCGTGCCGGAGGAGTACCGCGGCATCGGCGTCCGGATCGAGGACGACATCCTCGTCACCGAGGACGGCAACCGGAACCTCTCCGACAAGCTGCCGCGCCAGGCCGACGAGGTCGAGGCCTGGATGGCTCAGCTCAAGGGCTGATCAAACGCTGATCATCGACCGGTCGTGACCGCACCGCGCGTCGGAGGGCGCTCCGCTCAGGACACCATGAGCAGGGCGCCCTCCCGCCATTTCAGGACCTTGTCGAAGCTCACCACCGCACCACGCCCCGGGCGGTTGGCGAAGTGGACGTGGTCGGCGAGCTGTTCGATGAGGCAGAGTCCTCGGCCGTCCTCGGCGCTGAGCGGCGGGAGCTGCTGCGGATGGTGCGCGGGCGGTTGATGCGCATGCGGCTGTTCGGCAGTGCGAAGCACACGCCGCGCGGGGAAGCCGGGCCCCGAGTCGGCGACTTCGATACGGCATTTCTCACCGTCCAGATATGCGGTGACCCAGTACTGCCCGGAGGCCGTACCGGACTGCTCGCTCCAGGAGTCCCACGCGTCCCATGGGTCACAGTCCCCGGGGGCGACGCGGTCGTCGGCACCCCTCTGCTCCCCGCCGTGCTCGACGGCGTTCGCACAGGCTTCGCTGAGCGCGAGCGACAGGTCGAAGGAGATGTCCGGATCCACGCCCGCGGACTCCATGGTGCCGAGCAGGAAGCGACGGGCGAGCGGAACGCTCGCAGCTTCGCGCCGCAAATGGAGTGACCACCAGATGCTCATGCTCCAGCCTCCTGGCTGCGGCTCGACATACCGATACGTATTGCCGCGGCGGGCGGTTCGTAAGCACAGTTCTGATGTGAGACCGCTCATTCGGCGGATACCAGCACTCCGTACACCCGTGTATGCCGGACCCGTCCAGCTCACGCGCCTCGTGTCCAACCGGTCAGAAGGCGACCTTCCGGACCTGACGTACGGAGGCCGGGGGCGCAGTGCGATGATGACCCGGCCATGTCTACGCCTGTCGCACGCGCCGGAGCCGGTCTGCGGCTACTGAGGGCCGCGGTGTTCACCGCGGCCTGTGTCGCGCTGTCCGCGGCAGGGCACACACTGGCCTCCTGCGCGACCGTTCCTTGGTGGACGCTGCTCGCAGGCTTCCTCGGGGTCTTCGCGGTGGTGGCGCCGCTCGCCGGACGCGAGCGTTCCATGCCGTCCATCGCCACCGCCCTGGCCGGCGGGCAGATCGCTCTGCACACTCTCTTCGGCCTCGGCTCGCACGGCGTCCCCAGCACGACGACGGGCGACGCGGCGGGCGACCGCTCACTGATCCGGTTCGCGGCAGGCCTCGTCTGCGGCGCAGGACCGGAACAGTTGAACGCCGCCGCCGCCCACCGCATCGTCACCGACGCCGGCATCGATCCGGCGACCGTGACGGCGGTGGACCAGGGCCATCAGCACATGGCCACCGGGACAGGAGCGGCGGTCACCGCCGTGACCGACCCGGCCGCGCTCGCCGGTCTACTGCCCAGCCTGCCCATGCTGCTCGGCCACCTGCTGGCCGCGCTGGCCACCGGCTGGCTGCTGCGGCGCGGCGAAATCGCACTGTTCCGGCTGGTCCGGCTGTCGGCGCACCGCGCCAAGCAGCTCATGGCCGGGGCCCGGTTGCGTGCGCTGCGGGCCGCGCTCGCTCTCGTACGGGCACTGTGCGGTCTCCCGGGCGAACCGGCGACCGGGCCGCGCATCCCCCGTACCGCTGTCGACGCCCCGGCTCCCGCAACCGGCGATCCACTGCAGCACCTGGTGATCAGGCGCGGGCCTCCACCCGTATTCACCCTCGCAGCCTGACGCGACACCCTCCGCTCGTTGCACGCACGACTCGACCGCAGTCACCGCTCGGCGCCCGCCATGCGGTGGCCGCCCGGCTCGGTGCAGGCACGCCGCACGTGAGGAAGCGGTGTCGCGATGCCGTCGCGCATCCGCGTGTCGGACCACCTTTCCTTCGTGCTTCAGTGGAGTGATTCCTGCCATGAACGTTTCCCGCATCGCCCTCGCCGGCGGCGTCGCCGCGTCCACCGTGCTGATCCTTGCCGGTACGGCCTCCGCGCACGTCAGCGTGCAGCCGCAGGGCGAGGCCGCCAAGGGCGGCTATGCCACGATCAACTTCAAGGTCCCCAACGAGCGCGACGACGCCTCGACGACCAAGCTCGAGGTCAACTTCCCGACCGACCACCCGCTCGCCTCCGTGATGCCGCAGCCGGTGCCCGGCTGGAAGATCGTCGTCACCAAGAGCAAGCTCGCCAAGCCGCTCGAGGTCCACGGCAACAAGATCAACGAGGCGGTCTCCAAGGTCACCTGGTCCGCCGAGGGCGGCAAGAGCGACCTCGGCATCCGCCCGGGCCAGTTCCAGCAGTTCCCGCTCTCCGTCGGTCAGCTCCCCGAGGATGCCGAGCAACTGGTGTTCAAGGCCATCCAGACGTACGACAACAAAGAAGTCGTCCGCTGGATCGAGGAGCAGAAGGACGGCGCCGAGGAGCCCGAGAGCCCCGCGCCGGTTCTCAAGCTGACCGCCGCGACCACCGACGAGCACGGCGCCGCCGACGACAAGGCCGGCGCCGACCGGGCGAAGGACGAGCACACCGAGGCGTCGTCCGCGTCGTCGTCCTCCAGTGACACCACGGCCCGGGTCCTCGGCATCGTCGGCATCCTCATCGGCGCCGCCGGGGTCGCCTTCGGCGTCCTGGCCGGCCGCCGGCGCACCGCCTGACCCTCCGGCCCCACCGAACCATCGACCCACCAGGAATCAGCAATCCATGCGTAAGAAGACAGTGCTGGCCGCGGCGTTCGTCGCCGCGGCCGCGCTCACCCTGTCGGCCTGCGGCAGCAGCGACGACCCCAACAAGCCCCTCGCGGACGTCTCCGCCCAGGCGAAGACCAAGGCCGCGACGGTGCTCGACCAGCCGTTCACCAAGCCCGACCTCGTCCTGACCGACACCCACGGCAAGAAGTACGACCTGCGCGAGCAGACCAAGGGCAAGCCGACGCTCATCTACTTCGGTTACACCAACTGCCCCGACGTCTGCCCGCTCATCATGAGCAACATCGCCATCGCCAAGAAGTCCCTGCCCAAGGCCGACCAGGAGAAGCTCCAGGTCGTCTTCGTCACCACCGACCCCGAGCGGGACACCCCGTCCTCGCTGGGCAGCTGGCTCCGGGCCCAGGACGCCTCCTTCATCGGTCTCACCGGCGACTTCCCGACCATCCAGGCGGGCGCACGCCAGATCGGCATCGGCATAGACCCTCCGAAGAAGGAGAAGGACGGCACGGTCGTCTCGATGCACGGGTCGCAGGTCATCGCGTTCTCCCCGAAGACCGACAAGGGGTATGTGCTGTACAGCGAGGACACCACGCCCGACGACTACACCAAGGACCTCCCCAAGATCATCAAGGGGGAGAACCCGTGAACTGCCGCACCGTCCTCGCCGGCGTCGTCGCCCTCACCACCGGGCTGACGCTGGCGGGGTGCTCGTCCTCGGGCGGCAAGCCCGAACTGAAGGTGACCGGTGCGTTCATGCCGCAACCCGTCAACGACATGGCGGCCGGCTTCCTCGTCGTACAGAACAGCGGCGACAGCTCCGACCGGCTCACCTCGGTCACCAGCCCGCTCTCCGACGACGTCACGATCCACCGGACGACGAACCAGACGATGCGCATGGTGACGTCCTTCGAGGTGCCCGCGGGCGGCGAGCTGGACCTGGAGCGCGGCGGCAACCACATCATGTTCATGAAACTGAAGCAGCGGCCCAGGCAGGGCGAGAAGGTGTCCGTCGAGCTGCACTTCGAGAAGGCCGATCCCATCAAGGTCGATCTTCCCGTGAAGGAGACCACCCACAACCCGAAGAAGCAGTGAGGGACTGACACTCCATGACAGCCACCGCCCCGCACTTCGGGCCGACCCCGTCCGCGTCCCCGATGCGCCGGCCACTCGCCGCTGCCGCACTCCTCGCCGCATTCGTCGGCATGGTGTTCGGCCTGCTGCTGGGGGGCGCGGGACCGGCGTCCGCGCATGCCGCGCTCACCGGGAGCGATCCGCAGGACGGGGCGGTGGTCGCCACCGCCCCCAAGGAGGTCACGCTCACCTTCTCCGAACAGGTCGCCATGGGCGACGACTCCGTCCGGGTCCTGGACCCCAGCGGCAAACGCGCCGATACCGGTGCGGAACCACGGGACCTGCAGAGCGGCTCCACCGTGAAGTACGGCGTCCCGCTGCACACAGGGCTGCCCGACGGCACGTACACCGTGGCCTGGCAGGCCGTCTCCGCGGACAGCCACCCGGTCTCCGGCGCCTTCACCTTCTCCATCGGCGCCCCGTCCAAGACCACCGTCGCCCTGCCGACGGACCAGGCCGGAGGCGGCCTGGTCGGCACGCTCTACGGCATCGCGCGCTACGCCGCGTACGCCGGATTCATCCTGCTGGCCGGTGGCGCGGCCTTCGTACTGGCCTGCTGGCAGCGCGGGGCGAGCGCCCGCCCGCTGCAGCGCCTCGTCGTGCGCGGCTGGATGACGCTCACCACGGCCACCCTGGCCATGCTGCTGCTGCGCAACCCGTACACCGGCTCCGGAAAGCTCGCGGACATCTTCGACCTGGACGGCCTGAAGACCGTGCTCGACACCAAGCCGGGGGCCGCGCTGGTCTCCCGGCTGCTGCTGCTCGGCGCCGCCGCGCTCTTCATCGCCGTGCTGTTCGGGGCGTACGCGAAGCGCGAGGACGGGCGGGAGAAGAAGGACCTCACCTTCGGGCTGGCCATCGGCGGCGCGGTCATCGCCGCCGGGATCGCCGGGACATGGGCGCTGGCCGAACACGCCTCGACCGGGATCCAGCCCGGCATCGCGATGCCGGTCGACGTACTGCACCTGCTGGCCGTCGCCGCATGGCTGGGCGGCCTCGCCGCGCTGCTGGTCGCGCTGTACCGGACGCCGGACATCGAAGTCACGGTCGTACGCCGCTTCTCCCGTATCGCGTTCGGCAGTGTGCTGGTGCTCACCGCGACCGGGCTCTACCAGTCCTGGCGGCAGGTCGGCTCCTGGTCCGCGCTGACCGGTACCCGGTACGGGCAGCTGCTGCTCCTGAAGGTGGGGCTCGTCGCCGTCCTGGTCGGGGTCGCCTGGATCTCGCGGCGGTGGACGGCTCGCCTCGGTGCGGGCACGACGGAGGCGGAGGGCACGGGCGCCGGCACCGCTGACGCCGATACCGGGGCCGCTGTGGAGACCGAGCCGGTGGCTGTGCCCGAGGATCCCGCACGGGCCACCCAACTCGCCCGGCAGAAGGCCGCCGTGGCGACCGCCACGAAGAAGCGGATCCGCGACGCCGATCGCGATCGGTCCGGGCTCCGCCGCTCGGTACTGGCGGAAGTCGGGGTCGCGGTGGCGCTGTTGGCGGTGACGACCGTGCTGACCTCGACCGAGCCCGGACGTACCGAGGAGGAAGCGGCCCGCACCTCGACGGTCGCATCCGCGCCCACGACCGCAGGCCCCCTCGCGGTGAGCCTGCCTTTCGACACCGGCGGCCGGAACGGCAAGGGGACGGTCCGGATGGACATCGACCCCGGTCGTACCGGCGCCAACGGGCTCCACATCTGGATCGACGGCCCCGACGGACAGCCCATGGACGTCCCCGAGGTGAAGCTCGCCTTCACCCTCGCGTCCAAGGACATCGGTCCGCTGCCCGTCGTCCCCGACCGGCTCACCGAGGGGCACTGGACGGCGAGCGGCGTCCAGATCCCGATGGCGGGCAACTGGAAGATCGCGGTGACCGTGCGTACGTCGGACATCGATCAGACCACCATCGCCAAGAACGTGAAGATCGGCTGAGCAGGATCATGAGCGGAACCAGCATGAGCAGCGCGAACAGCAAGCGCGGCTCGAGCAGCAAGAACGGTGCGGGCAGCAAGCCCGGCACGGATGCCGGAGCCGAGGCCGCCACGGGGGACCTCTCCCGGCGGCGGCTCCTCGGCAGTGTGGGCGCAGCCGGTGCGGCCGGACTGGTGCTGGGCGCGGCGGGTGGCGCGACGGGCTACGCCGCGACCCGATCCGACGAGCCGACCGCGCTGGCGACGATCGGCACGGCCCGGGCAATGTTTCACGGGAAACATCAACCGGGGATCACCACTCCGCTTCAGGCGCGCGGCCATCTCGTCGCGTTCGATCTGGCACCCGGCGCGGGACGGAAGGAAGCCACCGCCCTGATGCGCCGATGGTCCGCCGTGGCCCAGCGGCTGATGGCCGGCGAACCCACCGCCGGCGGCAGTGCGGACGGCACGACACACGACACCGGGATCGCGCTGGACGCCGGACCGTCCTCGCTGACGGTCACCTTCGGCTTCGGGCACACCTTCTTCGAACGCACGGGCCTGGCGGCCCATCGGCCGCCGGGGCTGGACCCACTGCCGCCGTTCTCCTCCGACCGGCTCGACCCCAAGCGCTCGGGCGGAGATCTCTGGGTGCAGATCGGTGCCGACGACGCTCTTGTCGCCTTCCACGCACTGCGCGCCATCCAGAAGGAGGCCGCCACGACCGCCGGGGTGCGCTGGCAGATGAACGGCTTCAACCGAACCCCCGGCGCCACGGCCAAGCCGATGACAGCCCGCAATCTGATGGGCCAGATCGACGGCACCGGAAACCCGAAGCCGTCGGAGAGCGACTTCGACCGGCGCATCTTCGTCCCGTCGCACACGGGGGAGGGCGACGACGCGAAATACGCCTGGCTGGCCGGTGGCTCGTACGCAGTCGTGCGGCGGATCAGGATGCTGCTCGACGACTGGGAGAAGCTCCCGCTGGACCGGCAGGAGCGGGTCATAGGGCGGCGCAAGGCGGACGGTGCGCCGCTGAGCGGTGGCACCGAGACCACCGAGATGGACCTCGACAAGGCGGGGACCGACGGCAAGCTGCTGATCCCGGACAACGCACACGCCCGGATCTCCTCCCCCGAAAGGAACAGCGGCGCGGCGATGCTGCGACGCCCCTTCTCGTACCACGACGGCATCGCGGCGGACGGCACTCCGGATGCCGGGCTGCTGTTCATCTGCTGGCAGGCTGATCCGCTGAAGGGGTTCGTGCCGGTGCAGCGCAAGCTCGACCGGGGAGACGCGCTGTCGCCGTTCATCCGGCACGAGGCGAGCGGCCTCTTCGCGGTGCCGGGCGGCGCGGCGGACGGGGAGTACGTGGGTCAGCGGCTGCTGGAGTCGTGAGCCACCGCGGCGCACTAGGGTGACGGTATGTCCGCCACGCGCTACGCCTATCTCGGTCCCGAAGGCACCTTCACCGAGGTCGCCCTCCGTACGCTCCCGGAAGCAGCCACTCGGGAACTTGTCCCGATGGTCTCCGTACCGGCGGCTCTGGACGCGGTACGGAGCGGGGCTGCCGCGGCAGCCCTCGTACCGATCGAGAATTCCGTCGAGGGCGGCATCACCGCGACCCTCGACGAGCTGACGACCGGCGAACCGCTGATGATCTACCGCGAGGTGCTGCTCTCCATCACCTTTGCGCTGCTCGTGCGGCCCGGCACCAAGCTGTCCGACGTCAAGACGGTCACTGCCCACCCGGCAGCGCAGCCGCAGGTACGCAACTGGATGGCGGCCCATCTGCCGGAGGCCTTGTGGGAGTCGGCCGCGTCCAACGCGGACGGTGCGCGGTTGGTGCAGGAGGGGCGGTACGACGCCGCCTTCGCCGGTGAGTTCGCTGCGGCGACGTACGGTCTCGAACCGCTGGTGACGGAGATCCACGACGCGGAGAACGCGCAGACTCGCTTCGTCCTGGTGGGCCGCCCGGCCCGGCCGGCGGCGCCGACCGGTGCGGACAAGACGTCGGTGGTCATCTGGCTGGGCGACGACCACCCCGGTGCGCTGCTCGAACTCCTCCAGGAGTTCATGGTGCGCGGGGTGAACCTGATGCTGATCCAGTCACGGCCGACGGGTGCGGGCATCGGGAACTACTGCTTCGCGGTGGACGCCGAGGGGCACATCGCGGACCGCAGGGTCGGCGAGGCGTTGATGGGTCTGAAGCGGATCTGCCCGAAGGTGCGGTTCCTCGGTTCGTATCCGCGGGCCGGCGTGGCGCCGGAGGACGTGCGGCCGCTGCGTGCGGGGACGTCGGACACCGACTTCACGGACGCCTCGGACTGGCTGGCCCGGAATCAGGACGGTCGGGCCTGACGGTCGGGACCAGAGTCGCGCTTGACGGTCGGGGCCGAGAGTCGGGATCGAGGGTGTCGGCCCTCGTGCCGCGGTGGCGTGCGCCCATCACCGGTGCTATATGCCGATTTTCACAACCCGCAGAGTTATCCACAGGGTTGGTTCTCGACCTGGGGACAAGTCGACACCTCAATACGACATGGTCGACAAATCGCTCCAGTCACCCCACACCCCTCCACAGACCCGCAGGTCGGCCCGTGTCACCTCAATTCCATTGATCAACTCTCTAGGACGAGGAATTCCCACCCGAATGAGTGTGTGAAGCGAGTTTGAACGGGGAATCCATGAGCCTTCATGTGGCTTTCGGAATGATCTCTTCCTGTGTCCACAGATCTTCTTCACAGCCTGTGGATAACTTCGGAGGGTCACCACCCCCTGTGGACAAGCGACCTCCAACTCCCGCTCCACGCAAGGTCGGTGCGTCAAGAATGGGAGCCCCTTAATACCCCATTTAGGGGAATAGAGGCTCATTATTTGACAGTCAAGATCAACTGCGGCCATCGAGCGTTCCCCAGCATTACTAATTCCGGCAATTCGGGCAAAGTGACACGCTCGGCAATATCGGTTCGAGCTATGGAAGCGCACACCGGTAGCCTGGAGGCGTGATTGACCTTCGCCTGCTCCGTGAGGACCCCGACCGTGTTCGCGCCTCCCAGCGCGCCCGTGGAGAGGACGTCGCACTCGTCGACGCTCTTCTCTCCGCCGACGAGCGGCGCAGGTCGTCCGGTGTCCGCTTCGACGAACTCCGCTCCGAGCAGAAAGCGCTCGGCAAGCTCATCCCCAAGGCTTCGCCCGAGGAGCGCACCGAGCTGCTCAAGAAGGCCGAGCAGCTGAAGGCCGACGTCAAGGCCGCCGACGCGGAACAGGACGAGGCGGACGCGGAGGCCAAGAGCCTGCTGCTGCAGCTCGGCAACATCGTCCACGAGGACGTGCCGGTCGGCGGCGAGGAGGACTTCGTCGTTCTCGAGACGCACGGCACCATCCGCGATTTCGGCGCCGAGGGCTTCGAGCCCAAGGACCACCTGGAGCTCGGTGAGGCGCTCGGCGCCATCGACGTGGAGCGCGGCGCCAAGGTCTCCGGCTCGCGCTTCTACTACCTGACAGGTGTCGGCGCGCTGCTGGAGCTCGCCCTCGTCAACGCTGCGATCGCGCAGGCCACCGAGGCCGGATTCATCCCGATGCTGACGCCGGCGCTGGTCCGCCCGCGCGCCATGGAGGGCACCGGCTTCCTCGGCCAGGCCGCGGAGAACGTGTACCACCTGGAGAAGGACGACTACTACCTGGTCGGCACCTCCGAGGTCCCGCTCGCCGCGTACCACATGGACGAAATCATCGACGCGGACAAGCTTCCGCTGCGGTACGCCGGCTTTTCGCCGTGCTTCCGCCGCGAGGCCGGTACGTACGGCAAGGACACCCGAGGCATCTTCCGGGTCCACCAGTTCGACAAGGTCGAGATGTTCTCGTACGTCGACCCGGCGGACGCCGAGGCCGAGCACCGGCGTCTCCTCGACTGGGAGAAGCAGTGGCTCACCGGACTTGAGCTGCCGTTCCAGGTGATCGATGTGGCCACCGGCGACCTGGGGTCCTCGGCCTCCCGGAAGTTCGACTGCGAGGCCTGGATCCCGACCCAGGGCAAGTACCGCGAGCTGACTTCCGCGTCGAACTGCGACGGTTTCCAGGCGCGTCGTCTCTCCGTCCGGATGCGCGAGGGCAAGAAGGTTCAGCCGCTCGCCACCCTGAACGGCACGCTCTGCGCCGTACCGCGCACCATTGTGGCGATCCTGGAGAACCACCAGCTGGCCGACGGTTCGGTGCGGGTGCCCGAGGTGCTCCGTCCGTACCTGGGCGGGCGTGAGGTTCTGGAGCCGGTCGCCAAGTGACCTTCCCCTACAAGCTCGTCGCGACCGACCTCGACGGCACGCTGCTGCGTAACGACGACACGGTCTCCGAGCGCACCCGCGAGGCACTGGCCGCCGTGACGGCGGCCGGTGCCGCGCACATCATCGTCACCGGTCGGGCCGTTCCGTGGACCCGCCACATCCTGGACGACCTGGGCTACAACGGCATCGCGGTCTGCGGTCAGGGCGCGCAGGTGTACCACGCGGGCGAACACAAGCTGCTGACCTCGCTGACGCTGGACCGGCAGCTCGCCGGACTCGCGCTGTCCAAGATCGAGGCGGAGGTCGGCCCGCTGGCGCTGGCGGCGAGCCGCGACGGACTCGACGGCGAGGTGCTGGTCGGCCCCGGCTACCAGGTGCAGGAAGGGCCGCTTCCGGCCGTCTTCGTGGAGGACCCGACCGAGATGTGGTCCGCGCCGCTGAACAAGGTCTACATCCAGCATCCGGCACTCGACGACGACGCACTGGCGAAGGCCGCGCGCGGAGCCGTCGGCAGCCTGGTGGACGTGGTCATGGCAGGACCCGGTGTGGTGGAGATCCTGCCGCTGGGGTTGAGCAAGGCGACCGGGCTCTCGCTGGCCGCGCGCCGACTGGGCGTGAAGGCGGCGGACACGCTCGCCTTCGGTGACATGCCGAACGACATCCCGATGTTCGCCTGGGCGCAGCACAGTGTGGCGATGGCCAACGCGCACGACGACCTGAAGGCCGTGGCACACGAGATCACCGCGTCGAACGAGGACGACGGCATCGCAGTGGTGCTGGAACGGCTGCTCTAGACATCTGCGCCGGTCGCACAGTTGCACCGACGCGCGGGATACGCAGATGAGTTGGCTGTGCCGGCTGGGCTGACGTGACTGTGCGGAGGATGCGCGGATCGAACGCGCGCGGGGGTCCAGGCCCCGACGACGGCTTAGCAAGCCGCTGCCTTACCACTCGGCCAATCCTCCGGGAGGGCGGCCGCGCGATGCGCGCAGAAGGGCCGCCCCGGGCTTCCCGCTGCGAGCGGCTCGGCGGAGTGAGGTGATGGTTACTCCGGCGCCTGCTCCGGGCCGCCCCGATGGGAACTCGACGGACTCGGACTCTCGGTCATCGCCGCGCTCCTCTCCCGGTCTGTGAAATTCCTGTCGGCCTGTGCCGCACCAACAACTGTGCCCGGGGCGGACTTTCGGTGCCACCCATTTTCCGGGTGGCAGCGAAAGTCCGCGATCAGCCGTCGGATCAACGCTGCCTGTTGCGGCGGCTCAGATCCTTCAGGTTGCGGGCAAGATCATCCATCCGGCCATCGATGCGGCCGATGTCCTCGGACATGTGGCCGAGCCGTACGCTCATGGCGCCGATGACCTGATGCGTGACGTCCAGCCGACGGTCGAGGCTGTCCAGCCGGTGCGACATCCGGTTGAGGACCGGCCCGAGCTCCTGGAGAGCGCTGCCGACTCCGGCGAGGCAACTCTCGACCCGGGTGACGCGATGTTCGAGCGAGGCGTACCCCGCACGCAGGTCATGCTCGGCGTCGAGCAGGTAGGTACGGACGCATCGGGCAATGTCGCTGTCGCGAAGAAGCATCGCGACATTGAGCACGGCCCTGCGGGTGTACAGCCGGAGCTGAGTGGCCGCCTGTGGATAACTTTCCGGCTTCTCCCTATCCTTCCTCTCCCATAGCGACAGGATGTCGCTATGGAAAGAGCGCAGCTCAGCGCCGCGCAGCACCCGCATGCCGTTCTCCGCGAGCTCACCCTGATGCCGGTCGGTGAGCCTCCTGACGGCGGTTGTGGATACTTCGAAATAACGAGCCACGTCCTCTGTGCGGACATGAATTCCGTCCGGGAGCATGACAAGGCTCTTGACCCTGTCGAGGACGTCGACGTGCCCCCTCTGCTCGACACGCAGCACGCGCGATTCGAGCAGGGCGACTTCCGTGGGCATGGACATGTCTTCCGATGGTGAAACCGACGATGGACGGCCCTGCCCCCGGGCTTCAGAGGCGGAGGACGCTCACGGTTGCCACTCACCCAATGACCGACCCGGCAGGTGTTCCCTCACCGGCATCGGCAATCCCCGATTTCACGAACGCTACGACGCCACGGATTCCAGTTGCCTCCACGCTCCCTGAACAACGAGCCGATAAACGGACAGTTACGCGTACGACTGTCCGCTCATGCGGCAACCCCCGCCCACCGGACGGGGGTTGCCGCATATGAGGCGTGAAGAGATTCCGATGGACTCCCGCTCACTCCTCGCCGGCGAGCTTCAGTGTGCGCAGCTTCTGGCCCGCGTACCAGGTGGCGAGCACCGTTACCGCCGCCAGCAGAACCGTCGCGAGCGGCAGTCCGACCTCGGAGGTGATCGCGCCTTCCCCGCCGACCTTCTCGGCAAGCGCGAGCGACCACTGCTGGACGCTGAGCGTGCGCGCCCCGGGCACGAAGCTGCCGAAGAGGGCCTCCCACACCAGCGCGTAGACCAGACCGAGGACCACTGCGTGCCTGCTGACCGTGCCGAGCAGCAGGAACAGCGCGCTGTACGCGATCGAGGCGACCAGCGCCGCGATCGTGTACGCCACCGCGATCTGCTGGCCGTTGCCATTGAGGATCAGGCCCGCGACGAATGTCGGCAGCGCGGAGAAGACCATGGTCACGGCGATCGCCACGATCAGTTTGGTGAAGATGATCGTCGGTCGTTTCACCGGCTTGGCCAGCAGATAGACGATCGATCCGTCGTCGATCTCCGGGCCGATGGCCCCCGTACCGGCGATCACACCGATCAGCGGCACCATCGTGGCAATGGCGAAACCGCCCAGCACATTGGCGGCGACCTGGTCATCGGCCCCGGCGAACATCCGTACCGCCACGGCGATGACGATCAGCAGCGCGGGCAGGACGAAGAGGATCGCGGCCCGGCGCCGGCCGAGCAGGGCCCGGTAGGTGAGCCGGGCGACTGTGGGGTTGTACATGACGCTTCACAGCTCCTTTCAGGCCGCTACTCAGGCCGCTACGAGATAGGAAAAGACCGATTCGAGGGACTCGTCGGACGGCGAGACGGTCAGCAGGCGGATGCCGTGTTCACGCGCGACCTTCGGCAGCAGCGTGGTGAATCGTCCGAAGTCGACCGCCTGGATACGCAGGGCCCGTTCGCCCAGGTCGACTTCGATCCCGGCCGTCGACGGGTCGGCGATGAGCGCGGCAGCGAGTGCGCGGTCGTCGCTGGACCGTACGAGATAGCGGTGCGGGCGGTCCGTCATCAGTCGGCGGATCTTCCGGAAGTCACCGGACGCCGCATGCCGCCCGGCCACGATCACCTCGATGTGCGAGGCGAGTTGCTCGACCTCTTCGAGAATGTGGGAGGAGAACAGGACCGTACGGCCCTCGGCGCCCATCCGCCGCAGCAGCTCCATCAGCTGCATCCGCTGCCGTGGGTCCATCCCGTTGAACGGCTCGTCGAGGAGCAGCACCGACGGCTCGTGGACCAGCGCGGACGCCATCTTCACGCGCTGGCGCATGCCCTTGCTGTACGTGGAGATCTTGCGGTCCTGCGCGTACTCCATCTCGACCGTGGCCAGCGCCTTGCGCGCCGCCGCATCACCGAGTCCGTGCAGTTCCGCATTGGCGACGACGAATTCGCGGCCGGTGAGGAAGTCGTACATCCCCTCTCGCTCCGGCACGATGCCGATCTGCCGGTACACCGCCTCGTTGCGCCAGATCAGCGCGCCGTCGAGCGTGACCTTGCCGGTCGACGGCGCAAGGAACCCGGCCATCATGTTGATCAGCGTGGACTTCCCCGCGCCGTTGGGGCCGAGCAGCCCGGTCACGCCGGGGCCCACGGTCATGGTGACGTCGTTGACGGCGACCACATTGCCGAACCAGCGCGAGGTGTGGTCGATCTCGATGGTGGTCACAGCCCGACCCTCCGGTAGCGGCGCATCAGTACGGCGTACGAGCCGGCGACAAGCGCGAGAACAACGATCAGATACACCACACCTGTCCCGGCGCCCGGCCCTTCCCCTCCGGGGAAGGCGGAGGCGGCACCGAGGAACGCGGTCTGGACGCCGCCGATCAGCGTGATGGGCGAGAAGAGCCCCAGCCACTGCACCGCGCCCGTCGAGCCCGTCTCCCAGGCAATGGCCTGGACCGTGGAGACCGCTCCGTACGAGATGGTCAGCACGGCGATCACCGCCGCGACCCCGAAGCCGCGGCGTGGTGTCAGTGCGGCGACGACCAGACCGAGCCCGGCGAAGAGCACGGACAGCAGCGTCACCGACGCCACCCCCTGCCCGAACCATTTGGTCTGGTCGGCGAAGTCGAACTTCGCCAGCAGGGCGCCCACGTACATCACCAGAAGCGGCGTCACAGTGAGGATGAACAGGGCGGATGCCATGGCGGCGTACTTGGCGACGACGTAGTCGGCCCGCTCGATGGGCCGGGAGAAGTAGAGGGGGACACTCTTGAAGCGGAGATCCCGGGAGACGGACTGCGGTGCCTGCGAAGCGATGAAGAGGCCGATGACGGCCTGCAGATAGATCGCGAAGTCCGTGTACTTCATCATGAGCTTCGTCGCGTCGGGCGCGACCATCGCGACGGCCACGGTGATCAGCGCGACCATGCACATCACACCGAAGAGCAGCATCGGCAGCACCTTGGACTTGGCGGAGCGGCCCAGTCCGAAGGAGCCCCGCAGGGACTGCGAGTAGAGCGAGCGGCGGGCATAGCTGCGGCCCAGGCGCGGGCCGTCGTAGGCGCGGTACCCGATGTTATGGATCCGGGTGTTGTCGCTCCCGGTCACGGCCCCGGTCTCAGTGCTCATCGTGACCGCTCCCCTTCTGCTGTGCGGCGCCGGCCAGGGCTGTCTCCGCGGCCTCTGTGGTGCCTTCGGTACGGAAGACCTCGGCGATGTGGTGGCGTCGCTGTTCCATCCGTACGAGTCCGAGCCCGAGCCCGGCGACGCTGTCGCGGACGACGTCGTACGTCTCCTCGCCGGTGGCCTCGATCAGCAGGATGTGACCGGCGCCGGGCAGGCTGTCGGCCTCGATGCCGTCGCGGCCCACGAGCCTGACCCCGGCCGCCGTCAGCGCCCGGCGCAGTGCGTCCGTGCCGTCCGGGTGGGTGTCGCTGTCGGTGACCTCGACCGCGAGGGTCGTGGTGGTCTGGGTGAAATCGCTGGTGGAGCTGGAGCGCAGCAGCGCGCCGCCGTCGATGACGACGACATGGTCGCAGGTGCGCTCCAGCTCGCCCAGGAGGTGCGAGGTCACCAGGACCGAGATGCCGAAGTCGGTGTGGATGCGGCGGATCAGGCCGAGCATCTCGTCCCGCCCGACCGGGTCCAGCCCGTTGGTCGGTTCGTCGAGGAGGACCAGCTGCGGGTCGTGGACCAGCGCCTGAGCCAGCTTCACACGCTGCTTCATACCGGTCGAGTAGCCGCCGATGGGGCGGTAGCGCTCCTCGTACAGCCCCACATGGCGCAGGGTGTCGGCGGTGCGCTCGCGCGCCGCCGTCGGCGGCAGCCCGGACATCCGCGCCATGTGGACGACGAACTCGGTGGCCGAGACGTCCGGCGGCAGGCAGTCGTGCTCGGGCATGTAGCCGACCCGTTCCCGGATGGCGGCGCCGCTGGTGGCAACGTCCAGCCCGAGCACCGCGGCCCGGCCTTCGGTGGCGGGGGACAGACCCAGCAGGATCTTGATCAGTGTGGACTTGCCGGCTCCATTGGCACCCACCAGGCCGGTTACACCGGGCCCGATGTCCAGGGAGAGCCGGTCAAGAGCGGTCACCCGGGGGAACCGCTTGCTCAGGCTTTCGGTTGCGATCACAGTCACGTACTCGAAGGTAGTGGCGCGGGCCACACCGGTCGTCAGACCAGGCGGTTGGATCCGCATCAGACTCCAGTCGTACGGACCCGTAGGGGGACCCCACGAAGGAGGACGGCGAAGCGCGACGAAAGCAAGGGGTGGGGCCGGAGGCAGGCCGGTGCGAGGTGCTCATGGAGTTGTCCACAGGTCTGCGCACGCCCCTTGACGTAGCCGCCGAGCATTGTCACATTCATCAATGTCACGTTACGAGCACGTACCGCACACGGCATGGGACGGACGGTGGCATGGCATCACCGGTGAAGGACGCAACGGCCCCGGAACTCCAGGGGTTCAGAGAGGTGCAGCGCCTCGCGTACGCATGCGCGGAGGCGGTCGCCGCCCGGCTCGAACCGGGCGTGACGGAGCGCGAGGCGGCCCGGATGCAGCGGGAGTGGCTGCGCGAGCGCGGGGTGCGGGACTGGTTCCATCTCCCGTTCGCCTGGTTCGGGGACCGTACGGCGTTCGCCGGTTTCAAGGTGCCACTGCAGTTCTTCCCGACCAACCGGAAGCTGGAGCCGGGGATGCCGTTCATCCTCGACATGGCTCCGGTGTACAAGGGGTTCACGGCGGACATCGGATACTCCGGCTGTCTCGGGCTCAACCCGCTGCACGACAAGCTCCTCGCCGATCTGGAGGCCCACCGCGCGCTGATTCTGCGCGAGGTGCGCGAGCGGCGTTCGCTGCGCGAGATCTATGAGGACGTCGAGCGCCTCATGATCAGGCAGGGGTATGCCAACAGACATCGCGCGTACCCCTTCGGAGTCATCGCTCACAAGATCGACCGCGTCGCCGAACGCCGTTGGTCCCCGCGTGTCTTCGGGTTCGGTACGCAGTCGCTCAAGGGGCTGGTCAGCGATGCACTGCACGGGCACCGGGACGGCTGGTCACCGCTGTGGAGTCCGTACAGCTTCTCCGACCATCCCCCGCAGCCGGGGCTGTGGGCGGTCGAGCCCCATCTCGGATTCCGGGGCACAGGCGCCAAGTTCGAAGAAATACTGGTCGTCACCGACTCCAAGGACCCCGAACAGAGCGCCTTCTGGCTGGACGACGATCTGCCGCATGTGCGGCGCTGGGCCGAGGAGAGGGTGGCGGCGTGAGTCTTCAGGATGTGCCGGGGATCCGCGAGCGCCGGGTAAGTACCGGCGGGATCGAGTTGTGTGTTGCCGAGCTGGGCGACGAGACGCGTCCCACGGTCGTGCTCGTGCACGGCTACCCGGACAGCAAGGAAGTCTGGACGGAGGTCGCGGAGCAGCTGGCCGAGCAGTGGCATGTCGTGCTGTACGACGTGCGCGGACACGGCCGGTCGACGGCTCCGACGCCGCTGCGCGGCGGGTTCACGCTGGAGAAGCTGACCGACGACTTCCTGGCCGTGGCCGACGCGGTGAGCCCGGACCGCGCGGTGCATCTGGTCGGGCACGACTGGGGTTCGGTCCAGTCGTGGGAGTTCGCGACGGTCAAGCGCACCGAGGGCCGGATCGCTTCCTTCACTTCGATGTCGGGTCCCTCCCTGGACCACTTCGGGCACTGGATCAAGCAGCGGATGTCCCGGCCCACCCCGCGCCGGGTCGGCCAGCTGCTCGGCCAGGGCGCCAAGTCCTGGTATGTGTACATGCTGCACACTCCGGTGCTGCCGGAGCTTGCCTGGCGCGGTCCGCTCGGCAAGCGGTGGCCCCGGATACTGCAGCGGCTGGAGAGCGTGCCCGCGGGCGACTACCCGACACCGTCCCTGCCGAACGACGCGGCGCACGGCGCCTGGCTCTACCGCGACAACGTCCGTGCCCGGCTGCGCAGGCCGCGTGAAGACGCTTTCGCACATGTGCCGATCCAGCTGATCACACCGACCGGTGACATCTTCCTTTCGGAACATCTCTACGACCAACTGGAGCTGTGGGCACCGCAATTGGTGCGACGCACCCTGCCGGCCAAGCACTGGGTACCACGCACCCGGCCGGACCAGCTGGCTTCCTGGATCAGCGAGTTCGTGGCCGGCATCGAGTCGGCTCAGGAGGACGGGCGGCCGCTCCCCGACCCCGCACCGACCGGGGCGCACGCGGACCGGTTCGGCGGGCAGCTGGTGCTGGTGACGGGCGCGGCCGGCGGTATCGGACGGGCCACCGCGTTCGCCTTCGCCGAGGCCGGCGCCCGGGTGGTGGCCGTGGACCGGGACGCGGAAGGGGCGGCCAGAACGGCCGAGATGGCCCGTCTGATCGGCTCCCCCGCGGCCTGGGGGGAGGCGGTCGACGTCAGCGACGAGCAGGCGATGGAGAAGCTCGCCGAGAAGGTCGCCGCCGAGTACGGCATCGTCGACGTCCTGGTCAACAACGCCGGGATCGGACTGTCGGGCTCCTTCCTGGAGACCACGAGCGAGGAATGGAAGAACGTCCTCGACGTCAATCTGTGGGGAGTCATCCACGGCTGCCGGATCTTCGGCAAGCAGATGGCCGAGCGTGGCCAGGGCGGCCATATCGTCAACACCGCGTCCGCCGCCGCGTATCAGCCGTCCCGGGTGCTGCCCGCGTACAGCACCTCCAAGGCGGCCGTGCTGATGCTCAGCGAGTGCCTGCGGGCCGAACTGGCCGAGCGCTCGATCGGGGTCAGTGCGATCTGCCCCGGCATCGTGAACACCAACATCACTGCGACGACGCGCTTCGCCGGGGCCGACGCCGCCGAGGAGAAACGGCTGCAGAAGCGGACCAGCCGACTGTACGGGCTGCGCAACTACCCTCCGGAGAAGGTCGCCGACGCGATCATCGAGGCCGTGGTGCACAACCGGGCCGTGGTGCCGGTGACACCGGAGGCCCGCGCCGCCCGGTTCCTGTCCAGGTTCGGCCCCGGCGCGCTGCGCGGGATCGCCCGGCTGAAGCCGCCGCTGTGACCGGGCAGGGAACATCGGCGGTGACGAGCCGATCTGCCGCCGAGTACCGGATCGAGGACCTGGCGCATGCGAGCGGCGCCACGGTCCGCACGATCCGGGCCTACCAGGACCGGGGACTGCTGCCGACACCGGAGCGGCGCGGCCGGGCCAATGTGTACGGGGACACGCATCTCGCCCGGCTCCGGCAGATCGCCGACCTGCTGGACCGCGGTTACACACTGGCCAGCATCAAGGAACTGCTGGAGGCGTGGGACGCGGGCCGCGGTCTCGGCGGGGTGCTCGGGCTCGTCGCCGAGGTGCACGGGCCCTGGACGGACGAACAGGCCGACCGGATCACCCGGGACGAGCTGCACAGGAAGTTCGGAGGTGTGCAGGACGACCAGGCGGTCGCCGAGGCGGTCGAGCTCGGTGTGCTCGAGCCGATCCTGGGACGGCCCGACGAATTTCTGGTGCCGAGTCCACAAGAGCTTTCGGTAGCAGTCGAGTTGCATGGAGCCGGTGTACCGCTGACCGCAATCTCCGGGCATCTGAGGGAACTTCGCGGCCAGGTCGAACACATCGCCTGCCGGTTCCTGGAGTTCACCACGGAGCATGTGTTCGCCCGCTACCTCGGTCATCGTCCACCGACGGACGCGGATGCGGCCGAAGCCGCCGAGCTCGTGCGGCGACTCCGCCCGCTCGCCCAGCAGACAGTCGATGCGGAACTGGCGCGCGCCATGCGGACGTTCGCCACCCGTCACCTCCAGCATCACCTCGGCGCGGACACACCGCTCGGTCCGGCCCCGCCTGCGGGCGAGTCCCGTCCCGTACTCCTGGCATCGGACACAATCCGAGCTGTCGAACAGCTCGTTGGGCCACAGAACGTCGCGGCCTTCGTCGTAGCCGCCACCGAACGCGAAGTCCAGGCACGGACATTGGATGCACTTGCCACATCACGCGCCAAAATCAGTGAAGTTGATCAAATGGATTGATTTCACAGTCACTTGTCCACAGAATCGCCAAATACCCTGTGGATAACTCAAGTTGGCTGTGGATCAAACCTGTGGACGAAAATCGCTGGTGTGAATCCTGAGCAAATCCGGATGCGCCGACGAGATCGTCACGGGCACTCTTGCGGGATGGACGAAAGACGCACCGTCAAGGTGTCCAAGTACCTTTCGAAACACCTGCGGCATCACCCCGAGCGGATCGGCATCGCTCTTGATGCGAACGGCTGGGTGCCGATCGACGAGCTGCTCCGCGCCACGACCCGGCACAACTTCCCCATCACCCGGGCCGAGCTCGATCACGTCGTCGCGGTCAACGACAAACAGCGCTACGCCATCGAAGGCGACCGCATCCGTGCGAGCCAGGGCCACACCGTCCCGGTGGACCTCGATCTGCCGCCGGTCGAGCCGCCCGCGTACCTCTACCACGGCACGGTGGGCCACGCCCTGGACGCGATCCGTACCGAGGGGCTACGCCCCATGAACCGACGCCACGTCCACCTCTCGCCCGACCGTGAGACGGCGACCCATGTCGGTGCCCGGCGCGGCCGACCTGTCGTCCTCTCCGTGGACGCGGCCGCGATGCACCGAGCGGGTCATGTCTTCTACGTCAGCGCGAACGGGGTCTGGCTCACGGAGGCGGTACCGCCCGAGTTCCTGCGCTTCCCCGGCTGAACCCGAACGGAACCGACCGGGGTCCGATCGCACCGTCGCCCACCACACCGACCCAGTGCACCGACCGGTGGCACGCGGCATGATCGTGAGCATGGACCGTCCGCACTTCGCCGGCACCGAAGCCGTAGTCGTAGCGATCCGCGAGGTCGCCCGCGCATTCGATCTGGAGGTGCGGACCACCGATGACATCGGCGCCGACCAGCTCTCCCGGCGTACTTCCGCCGGCGCCTTCGCGGTCATCGATCCGGACGGCTCGCTGCCGCACGAGGCCTTCGTCGAGCTGAGCGGCTCCCCGGCCGTCACCATTCAGGTCTTCCCTGAGGACGACGCGAAGATCACTGTCGACGGCATCGAGTTCCCCGACGTCCCGCGCGACTCCGTGCCCGCTTTCCTGCGGTCGGTCCATACCGGGATGGCCCATGTGAAGGGCAAGGTCTTCCCGCCCGTCTGGTGGCTGGTTGTGCCGCTGCCCGGTGACGAGACCTACAAGGAGCTCGTGCCGCGCGGAACTCTGTCGCCCTGGCTCAGCCGCAGCGTCCGTCGTTAGGGGCTGTCATGGGCTTTTTTTGTCCGCAGCACGTCCACCGTATGGTCGTAGGTATGCGTCTGAGCACTGTAATTCTGCCGATCCACCGTTGGAGCGACGGCCGGAAGATCTGGCAGCGCGCCGAGGAGCTGGGGTTCCACGCCGCGTACACGTATGACCATCTGGCCTGGCGGACCTTCCGCGACGGACCGTGGTTCGGTGCGATTCCGACCCTGACCGCCGCGGCCGCCGTCACCGAGCGGCTGCGTCTGGGCACGCTTGTCACGTCCCCCAACTTCCGGCACCCGGTGACCTTGGCCAAGGACCTCATCACGCTGGACGATGTCTCCGACGGACGTATCACCCTCGGCATCGGCGCAGGCGGCAACGGTTTCGACGCCACGACGCTGCGCAGGAGCGACGAAGAGCCCTGGACCCCGCGCGAACGGGCAGATCACTTCGCCGAGTTCGTGCCACTGCTCGACCGGTTGCTGCGGGAGCCGTCGGTCACGCACGAGGGCGAGCTCTACGTGGCGAACGAGGCGCGGAACATCCCCGGCTGTGTACAGCGGCCGCGGCTGCCCTTCGCGGTGGCCGCCACCGGGCCGCGCGGGCTGAAGCTCGCCGCACAGTACGGCCAGGCATGGGTCACCACCGGAGACCCCAAGCTGTTCGAGACGGGCACCCCGGAGCAGTCCGTGGAGGCCATCCGCGGGCAGATCACCAAGCTCGGCGCGGCCTGCGAGGCTGTCGGCCGGGATGTGGCCGAGCTGGACAAGATCCTGCTCACCGGCTTCACCCCGGACCGCCCGCTGGAGTCCTTCGACGCGTTCGTGGACTTCGCGGGCACCCACTTCGAGCTGGGCTTCACGGAGATCGTCATCCACACGCCGATCGCGGACTCCGACTTCGCGGCGGACGAAAAGGTCTTCGAGCGGATCGCCACGGAGGGCCTGTCCCAGCTCGGCTGACCCGCACCTGCCGCCCGCCGACCTCTGTACCCGCCGCGCCCACTGGCTGCACACCCGTCACCGACAGCGCGGCAGCGGCTCGTCGGATCCTCTGGCATATGCCGTAGGCATGTTCCCCAGCTCAGGGGCGCGCATCCTCAAATGCGCGCCCCTCCGCACACCCGTGCGCTCCCGTACGCGAGAATGGCTGGGTGACCTCAGCTATCGATTCGCCTCTGCCTGCCGTTCCCCGGCTGATTGCAACCGATCTGGACGGCACTCTGCTGCGCGACGACAAAACCGTCTCGGACCGCACAATCGCGGCACTCGCCGCGGCCGAGTATGCCGGGATCGAGGTCTTCTTCGTCACCGGCCGGCCCGCCCGCTGGATGGATGTCGTCAGCGACCATGTCCACGGCCATGGTCTGGCGATCTGCGCGAACGGCGCCGCGGTCGCCGATCTGCACGCGGGCGGCGAGCTGGTCCAGGTCCGGTCGCTGGATCGCGACGTCGCCCTCGATGTCGTCCACACCCTGCGTGTGGCCGCCCCCGGCACCTCGTTCGCCGTCGAGCTGACCACCGGCATCCACTACGAACCGTCCTACCCGCCGTTTCACCTCGACCCGGGTGCCACCGTCGCCATCGCCGAGAAGCTGCTCCACGAAGAGGTGCGCGGCTCAGGCGCCCCCGTGCTGAAGCTCCTCGCGCACCACGCGGAACTGGCACCGGACGAATTCCTCGAAGTGGCTCGCACCTCAGCCGGTGACCGCGCGTCCTTCACCCGGTCCAGCCCCACGGCCCTGCTGGAAGTCAGCGGTCCCGGCGTCTCCAAGGCCAGCACGCTGGCGCTCTGCTGCGCCGAACGCGGCATCTCGCCCGCCGAGGTCGTCGCCTTCGGGGACATGCCGAATGACGTGGAGATGCTTTGCTGGGCGGGCACCTCGTACGCGATGGGCAACGCCCACCCCGCAGCGCTGGCCGCCGCCTCCGGTCGGACCGTCACCAACAACGAGGACGGTGTCGCGGTCGTCATCGAGCGGCTCGTTGCCGAGCGCCGGAGGCACCGTAGCGAAGGCTGAGACGCCGTTCACCCCGAGGCCCGCCCGAACGTCGAAAGACGGCCGTCACAGCGGTGCCTCCCACACCACCGTCGTGCCGCCCCCGTCCTCAGCGATTCCCGGCCCGAACCAGCTCGCCCCACCCAGCGATTCCGCCCGGCGCGCCAGGTTCCGCAGCCCGCTGCGCCGGCCGCCCTCCGGGATGCCCACCCCGTCGTCGGCGACCGACAGACGTACCGCGTCGCGTCCGTCGGGCAGCGTGACAGTCGCATCGACCACCACGTCGATGCGGGACGCCCCGGCATGCCGGAAGGCGTTCGACAGCGCCTCCCGCAACGCCGCGATCAGGTTCTTGCCGGTCAGTTCGCCGACCAGTGAGTCGACCGGGCCGAGGAAGCGGTGCGCGGGCTTGAAGCCGAGCGGGACGGCCGCCATGTTGATCTCGCGCAGGACGCGGATGCGCAGCCCGGACGGTGCTTCGGCCGGTTCCTGCTGCAGCGCGAAGATCGCGGTACGGATCTCCTGAATCGTCACGTCCAGTTCGTCGACCGCCCGGCCGACACCGGTCTGCACCTCGGGCACCAGCGACCGGCGCTGGGCGCTCTCCAGCATCATCCCGGTGGCGAACAGCCGCTGGATGACGAGGTCGTGCAGGTCACGGGCGATCCGGTCACGGTCCTCATACACTGCGAGCCGCTCCCGGTCCCGCTGCGCCTCGGCCATCATCAGCGCGAGTGCGGCCTGCGAGGCGAACTGTGTGGCCAGGGTCCGTTCGGTCTCGGTGAACGGCCGGTCGCCCCGGGCCCGCGGGGTGGCGAGTGCGCCGAGCACCCGTCCGCCACTGTGCAGCGGCAGCAGCATGCTCGGGCCGAATCGGTGGGCAAGACCGGTGACCATGCGGAAGTCGGTGGCCGAGTCGTCCGTGAAGACCGCCTCGCCGGCCAGCAGCTTCGCCACCACCGGGCTCTCCGGGCCGATGATCACCCCGAGCGGGGCGGACGGCTCGTCGGCGGAGACGGCGACGACCTCCAGCCCGCCCCCCTCGGCCGGAAGAAGCACGATCCCCGCGGCGGAGGCAGCGAGATGGCGAGCCTGCTCGGCGACGACGGCGAGGGCGTCGTCGGCGTCCCCGCCGGAGAGCAGCGCGGTGGTCACGGCCACCGATCCGTCGATCCACCGCTCGCGCTGGCGTGCCGCCTCGTACAGCCGGGCGTTGCCGATGGCGATCCCGGCCTCTGTGGCGAGCACCCGAACCATGTGCAGGTCGTAGTCGGTGAACTCGCCCCCGCCGTCCTTCTCGGCCAGATAGAGATTGCCGAAGATCTCGCCCTGCACCCGGATCGGGACGCCGAGGAAGGTCCGCATCGGGGGATGGCCCGGCGGAAATCCGGCGAACCTCGGATCGGCCGTCAGATCGGCGAGCTTCACGGGGGCCGGGTCGTGGAGCAGTGCACCGAGAAGCCCCCGGTGCCCGTCGGGCCGGTGCCCGATGGCGGCTTCCACCTCTGTCGACACCCCGTGTGTGAGGAAGTCGGAAAGCCCCTTGCCCCCCTCGTCGGCGACGCCGATGGCGGCGTAGTCGGCGTGAGTGAGCTCGGCGGCGGTCTCGCAGATCCGATCGAGGGTGGAGTGCAGTTCGAGCCCGGTGCCGACGGATCGCATCGCTTCCAGCAGTTGCGGGACGCGGGCGGTGAGCTCGGTGGACAGGCCCTGCAGACCGCGGGTCGCCTGCGTTGCGGCTTCGAGTGAGTCCTTCGGGTCCTGCTCTGCCATACCCAGAGCCTAGTTAGTCCTATTTGGGGAGGAAAGTGGACCGATGGGTCCTGCGAATCGATCCGGCAGCCGCCACCCTCCTGCTACGCCCGCGCGGCACCGTCCGGCACTCGATCCGCCGCCCGCACAGTCTCCCGTTCGCGCTCCAGCATCCGGCGCAGCGGGCCGTCCGCCGCCGCGAGAGCGGCATACGGACCACGCTGCACGATCCTGCCTGCGTCCATCACCAATACCTCGTCGACCGCTTCGAGCCCCGCCAGTCGATGGGTGATCAGGACTGTCGTGCGGCCCCGGGTCGCCACCAGCAGATCTGTGGTCAGGGCGTCCGCCGTCGCCAGGTCGAGATGCTCGGCGGGCTCGTCCAGAACGAGCACGGGAAAGTCGGCGAGGAGCGCCCGGGCCAGCGCGAGCCGTTGGCGCTGGCCGCCGGAGAGACGCGCCCCGTGCTCGCCGACGAGGGTGTCGAGCCCGTCGGGCAGCGCTTCTGCCCAGTCGAGCAGCCGTGCCCGGGCGAGGGCGGCCCGCAGCTCGTCGTCCGTTGCGACGGTACGGGCCAGCCGCAGGTTCTCCCGGATGGAGCTGTCGAAGACATGCGCGTCCTGGGCACAGAGCCCGACGAACCGCCGGACGGTGTCCCCGTCCAGCGCCGAGGCCTCCACACTACCGATCCGGTACGTCCCCGCCCGCGCGTCCAGGAAGCGGAGCAGGACCTGCGCGAGGGTGGTCTTCCCGGAGCCCGAGGGGCCGACGACCGCGATGCGCCGGCCTGCGGTCAGCGTCAGGTCGACGGAGTCCAGGGCGTCCCGCGACGCTCCCGCATGGCGGGCCGCCACCCCCCGTACCTCCAGCGGGAAAGGTGTCGCGGGGGCCTCGGCCGGGGTCAGGGGCTCGTGCACCGGCACCGGGGCGTCCAGCACCTCGTACACCCGCTCCGCGCTCCGCTTGACCCGCTGCCGGTACTGCACGGCGAGTGGCAGCCCGGTGACGGCCTCGAAGGCGGCAAGCGGGGTGAGCACCACCACCGCGAGTTCCACACCCTCCAGCCGTCCGTCGTGAACCGCCGGGAGAGCGACGAGTGCGGCGGCGACGACGGTGAGGCCGCAGATCAGGGCGGAGAGGCCGCCGCCGAGTGCGGTGGCCGTCGCCGCGCGTGATGCGATCCGGGTCAGGACGGTGTCGGCCTCCCGCGTCCTCTCCTTGCGCGCGGGCAGCGCGCCCGCGACGGTCAGTTCGGCGGTCCCGCCGAGCAGATCGGTGATCCGGGTGGCCAGATCGGCCCGCGCGGGCGCCAGTTGGCGTTCCGCACGACGGGCACAGGCGCCACTCACGAGCGGCACCCCGACCCCGGCCAGCAGCAGTCCGAGAGCGAGCACGACACCCGCCTGGGGCAGCAGCCAGCCGGTGAACCCGGCTGCCGCAGCTCCCACCACGACCGCGGTTCCGGCAGGCAGCAGCCACCGCAGCCAGTAGTCCTGCAGCGCGTCCACATCGGCCACGAGCCGGGACAGCAGATCCCCTCGCCGCGTCCGGCCCAGTCCGGCCGGTGTGATGCGTTCCAGTCCGCGGTACACGGCGACGCGCAGCTCGGCGAGCATCTTCAGCACAGCGTCGTGCGAGACGAGACGCTCGGCGTAGCGGAAGACAGCGCGCCCGAGCCCGAAGGCGCGGGTCGCTGTCACGGCGACCATCAGATAGAGCACCGGGGGCTGTTCGGAGGCGCGGGAGATCAGCCAGCCGGAGACGGCCATGAGTCCGACGGCCGACGCCAGAGCGAGGCTGCTCAGCAGCAGCGCGAGCGCCAGTTGTCCGCGCTGTGCCCCTGCGGCCTCCCGGACCCGGGCGAGTACCTGCCCGGACCGGGCTGCGGTCTCCCGCAGCACCTCGGGCTCCTGCCCGGCTCCGTACGTGTCCCGGTTCCCGGAGCCGTCCGTGCGCGCCTGCCGGGGTACCACGGCCGCCCCCTCGTCCGACACCGTTGCCCACTGCCGTGCCGGTGCCGCACCGGGTTCCAGCTCCACCACCCGGTCGGCGATCGAGAGCAGCGCCGGACGGTGCACGACCAGCAGCACGGTCCGCCCCGCCGCCAGTCTCCGTACCGCCTCGACGATCCCCGCCTCCGTCTCGCCGTCCAGGCTCGCGGTCGGCTCGTCGAGCAGCAGGAGCGGCCGGTCGGCGAGGAACGCCCGCGCAAGCGCGAGCCGCTGCCGCTGACCGGCGGAGAGTCCCGCGCCGTCCTCGCCGAGGAGTGTCTGCGCGCCGTCGGGCAGTTCCGCCACGAAGTCGTACGCCCCCGCGTCCCGCAGCGCCGCCGTCACCGCGCTGTCGTCCGCGTCCGGCCGGGCCAGCCGCACGTTCTCCGCGATCGTGCCCGCGAAGAGCTGTGGGCGCTGCGGCACCCAGGCGATCCGTTCCCGCCAGCGCTCGGGCGCGAGCATCGCCAGATCGACGCCGCCGACCCGTATCCGTCCCTCGTCGGGCGCCGCGAACCCCAGCACCACATTGAGCAGCGTGGACTTCCCGACACCACTCGGGCCGACCAGGGCGACGGTCTCCCCCTCGTCCACCACCAGCGAGGCCCCGTCCAGCGAAGGTTCGGCACGGCCCTCGTGCCGGACGGTCACCCCCTCCAGCTCCAGCCGCAGCGACGGCGGGACGTCCGCCGCACCGCCCGCCCGCGGCTCGGTCTCCAGGATCGCGAAGATCTCCTCCGCGGCCGCGAGCCCCTCGGCTGCCGCGTGGTACTGCGCCCCGACCTGCCGGATCGGCAGATAGGCCTCGGGCGCGAGGATCAGCACCACCAGGCCGGTGTAGAGGTCGAGTTCACCGTGCACGAGCCGCATGCCGATGGTGACGGCGACCAGTGCCACCGAAAGGGTGGCGAGGAGCTCCAGGGCGAAGGACGACAGAAAGGCGATCCGCAGGGTCCGCAGGGTGGCCCTGCGGTACTGCGAGGTGATGGTGCGGATGGACTCGGCCTGGGCCTTGGCGCGGCCGAAGACCTTCAGCGTCGGCAGTCCGGCGACCACGTCGAGGAAGTGTCCGGAGAGCCGCGAGAGCAGCTGCCACTGGCGGTCCATCCGGGACTGGGTGGCCCAGCCGATCAGAATCATGAAGAGCGGGATGAGCGGCAGCGTGACCACGATGATCGCTGCCGATACCCAGTCCTCGGTGACGATCCTGGCGAGGACTGCCACCGGAACGACCACCGCGAGTCCGAGCTGCGGCAGATAGCGCGCGAAGTAGTCGTCCAGCGCGTCGACACCACGGGTGGCGAGCGCCACCAGTGAGCCGGTGCGCTGGCCGCTCAGCCAGTCCGGTCCGAGCGCCGCCGTCCGGTCGAGCAGCCGGCCGCGGAGCTCGGACTTGACCGCCGCACTGGCCCGGTACGCGGCCAGCTCGGTCAGCCAGGAGACCAGCCCGCGGCCGAGCGCGACCGCCACGAGCAGGATCAGCGGGGTGCGCAGCCCGGGAACGGTGAGCCCGTCCTCGAACCCGCCCACCACCACGTCGGCGATGAGCATGGCCTGAGTGATGACCAGCGCAGCCCCGACCACTCCGAGTGCCACCACGGCCGCCAGGAAGAGCCGGGTGGCGCGGGCGTAACGGAGCAGACGCGGGTCGATCGGTTTCACGTGAAACAGCCCCCAGAGAGCTCGTTCGGTGGACCGGGGCGAGCGAAGGGCCGGGGCCCTTCGCTCGCCCGAAGAGAGGCCCGGGTGCGTCAGTGCGCTTCGGCGATGTGCTGCGTGCCGATCCGCTTGCGGAACACCCAGTACGTCCATCCCTGGTACAGCATCACCACGGGGGTGGCGATCCCTGCGCACCAGGTCATGATCTTCAGTGTGTACGGACTGGACGAGGCGTTGGTGACCGTGAGGTTCCAGGCGTCGTTCAGCGAGGACGGCATGACGTTCGGGAAGAGCGTCAGGAAGAGCATCGCGACCGCGGCGGTGATGGTCACTCCGGAGAGCGCGAACGACCAGCCCTCACGTCCCACCGCTATGGCACCGATCGCTCCGACCAGCGCCAGCACAGCGACGATCATCGCGACAAGGCTCTTGCCGTCGCCGTTGTCGACCTGGGTCCAGATCAGGAAACCGAGCGCGAGCACCGCGGTGACCAGACCCAGCTTGAGCGCCATGCCCCGCGCCCGCTCCCGGATGTCCCCGACCGTCTTGAGTGCGGCGAACACCGCACCGTGGAAGGTGAACAGGAAGAGCGTGACCAGACCGCCGAGGATCGCGTACGGGTTGAGCAGGTCCCCGAAGTTGCCCACGTACTCCATGTCGGCATCGATCTTCACGCCGCGCACGATGTTCCCGAAGGCCACACCCCAGAGCAGGGCCGGGATCAGCGAAGTCCAGAAGATCGCGTGTTCCCAGTTGGTCTGCCACTTCTCCTCGGGCCGCTTCGCGCGGTACTCGAAGGCGACACCACGCACGATCAGGCAGAGCAGGATGATCAGCAGCGGCAGGTAGAAGCCGGAGAACAGCGTGGCGTACCACTCCGGGAAGGCAGCGAAGGTAGCGCCGCCCGCAGTGAGCAGCCATACCTCATTGCCGTCCCAGACGGGCCCGATCGTATTGATCAGGACCCGCCGTTCCTGGCGGTCACGGGCCAGCAGCTTGGTGAGGACACCGATCCCGAAGTCGAATCCCTCCAGGAAGAAGTAGCCGGTCCAGAGGACGGCGATGAGGACGAACCAGACGTCGTGGAGTTCCATCTCTCCGCTCCTCTGCTCTCAGTAGGAGAAGGCCATCGGCCGGTCGGCGTCGTCATGGTCGTCGCCGCCGATCCTGGTGGGCGGGTTGAGGTCGGACTCCGTGAGTTCTGGCGGCCCGGCCTTGATGTACTTCGTGAGCAGTTTGACCTCGATCACAGCGAGCGCCGCGTAGAGCAGGGTGAAGAGGATCATCGAGGTGAGCACCTCGCCCTGCGAGACGCCGGGGGAGACGGCGTCTCGGGTCTGCAGAACCCCGAAGACGACCCAGGGCTGGCGGCCCGTCTCGGTGAAGATCCAGCCCCAGGAGTTGGCGATCAGCGGGAAGAGCAGCGTCCAGAGGGCGACGATCCAGTAGAGCTTGGTGAGCTTCGGGCTGAGTGCCTTGCTCTTGAAGAGGACCAGATGCGGCACCTCGTCCTCACCGGTCCGCAGCCCCGGTCGCAGCATGAATTTCTTCCGTGTCAGCCACAGTCCGAGCAGGCCGAGACCGAAGGACGCCATGCCGAAGCCGATCATCCAGCGGAAGCTCCAGAAGGCGACCGGGATGTTGGGCCGGTAGTCGCCGGGTCCGAACCTCTCCTGCTCGGCCTTGTTGATGTCGTTGATGCCGGGGATGTACGAGTGGAAGTTGTCGTCCGCGAGGAACGACAGTATCCCCGGGACGGAGACCTCCACGGTGTTGTGCCCCTTGGCCACATCGCCGACCGCGAAGATCGAGAAGGGTGCCGAGTTCTGCCCCTCCCAGAGAGCCTCGGCGGCGGCCATCTTCATCGGCTGCTGCTTGAACATGACCTTGCCGAGCAGGTCGCCGCTGACGGCGGTGAGGAGTCCGGCGATCACGACGGTGATCAGTCCGAGCCGCAGCGAGGTGCGCATCACCGGGATGTGCTGCTTGCGCGCCAGGTGGAAGGCGGCGATGCCGACCATGAACGCGCCGCCGACCAGGAAGGCCGCCGTGATGGTGTGGAAGAACTGGGTGAGCGCGGTGTTCTGGGTGAGCACATGCCAGAAGTCGGTGAGCTCGGCCCGGCCTCGTTCCTTGTTGATCCGGTAGCCGACCGGGTGCTGCATCCAGGAGTTCGCCGCGAGGATGAAGTACGCGGAGAGGATCGTCCCGATGGAGACCATCCAGATGCAGGCGAGGTGGATCTTCTTCGGCAGCTTGTCCCAACCGAAGATCCACAGCCCGATGAAGGTGGACTCGAAGAAGAAGGCGATCAGCGCCTCGAAGGCCAGCGGGGCGCCGAAGACGTCGCCGACGAAGCGCGAGTAGTCGGACCAGTTCATGCCGAACTGGAACTCCTGCACGATGCCGGTGACGACACCCATGGCGATGTTGATCAGGAAGAGCTTGCCCCAGAACTTGGTGGCCCTGAGGTACTTCTGATTCTCGGTCCGCACCCAGGCGGTCTGCAGGCCGGCGGTGAGCGCGGCGAGAGAGATCGTCAGGGGAACGAAGAGGAAGTGGTAGACGGTGGTGATTCCGAACTGCCATCGCGCCAAGGTCTCGGGCGCCAGAGCTAGCTCCACGTCGTCTTCTCCTTACGTCGCCGTAGTGAGCGGAAGTGTGCACTGCAAACCGACCGATCACGGGAGGAACAGGACGCGCTTGTGAACGCGTTCACATTCACAAGCATTATGGCGCACGGACTTTCGGGGTGTTCGATGGGGGTCCCCCTATCGGGACGCTCCCACGCGAAGACCCCGCACCTCGACGAACGAGAGGTACGGGGCCTTCGGTGCACGCGTACACGCCGCGCCGCGACTGGTCGCGGCAAGCGCGAGGCCGGCCGCGGCATGTACACCCACCGCTGCACGCACGAGGCTCGCGCCGTATGCGCAAGCGGGACTTCGGTTACAGCTCCTTGCGGTACGCCTCCGCCACCCTCAGGAACACGTCGTTCGCCTCGTCCTCGCCGATCGAGACCCGCACGCCCTCGCCCGCGAACGGCCTGACCACGACTCCGGCCCGCTCGCACGCCCCGGCGAAGTCCAGCGTGCGGTCGCCGAGCCGCAGCCAGACGAAGTTGGCCTGCGACTCCGGAACGGTCCAGCCCTGGCTCACCAGAGCCTTGTGCACCCGGATGCGCTCGCAGACCAGGGAGCCGACCCGGCCGAGCAGTTCGTCCTCGGCACGCAGCGAGGCGACCGCCGCGTCCTGTGCCAGCTGACTGACCCCGAACGGCACCGCCGTCTTGCGCAGTGCGGCCGCCACCGGCTCGTGGGCCACTGCGAATCCGACCCGCAGACCGGCCAGACCGTAGGCCTTGGAGAACGTCCGCAGCACCGCCACATTGGGCCGGTCCCGGTAGATCTCGATGCCGTCCGGCACCTCGACATCGCGGATGAACTCCTTGTACGCCTCGTCCAGCACCACGAGCACATCGCCCGGCACCCGGTCCAGGAACCGCTCCAGCTCGGCCCTGCGCACCACCGTCCCGGTCGGGTTGTTCGGGTTGCAGACGAAGATCATCCGGGTACGGTCCGTGATCGCGTCCGCCATCGCGTCGAGGTCGTGCACCTCGCCGTCGGTCAGCGGCACCTTCACCGAGGTCGCGCCGCTGACCTGGGTGATGATCGGGTACGCCTCGAAGGAGCGCCAGGCGTAGATGACCTCGTCGCCCGGGCCCGACGTGGCCTGGAGCAGCTGCTGCGCCACCCCGACGGAGCCGGTTCCGGTGGCGAGGTGCGAGACGGGCACGCCGAACCGGTCGGCCAGCTCGTTCATCAGACCGGTGCAGGCCATGTCCGGGTAGCGGTTGAAGTTCGCGGCCGCGGCCAGGGCCGACTCCATCACGCCGGGCAGCGGCGGATACGGGTTCTCGTTGGAGGACAGCTTGAACGCGAGCGGCCCGTCGGCCGCCGCCGGCCTGCCCGGCACATAGGCGGGGACACCGTCCAGTTCGGCACGCAGCTTGGGGCTCGTCTCGCTCACCGCAGGTCCTCCTCGACCGTCGTACACATCAATACTGCTCACCTTATGAGGATTGCGCGCCGGTGCGAATGGGCGAGCGAAGGAATCGTCCGGTGGGCCGGGAATGGGGGGAGCGTCCCTCATCCCGGCGTGCGCCGGTGGCTCACTCCGTAGCGCGCGTCCCCCGAAGAGGTGAGTTGAGACCTCTTCGAAACATCGACCATTTAGTAGGCCCATCCTCATCGACGCATCACACACTGCCGTTGACCCCATCAACGTCCTTGCTTTGCAAGGCATTTGGCATCAAACGATCATGCAGAAACGTGCCTGTCAATGCGTGAATATGCGACCGGCCCAACCGCCTGCCCGAGCCCTACTATCGGCTCGCCATGACAGCAGCAGGGAAGCACCAGGTGAGCCGGACGGACACACCCCGGCGCGGCGGCCGGCAGGGACGAGCGGGAATCCGGGATGTGGCCGCCGCCGCCGGGGTCTCCATCACGACCGTCTCCGACGCGCTCAACGGCAAGGGACGGCTCCCGGACGCCACCCGCCGCCATGTCCGCGAGGTCGCCGAGCGCCTGGGCTACCGCCCGTCCGCCGCGGCCCGAACCCTCCGTACCGGCAAGTCCGGCCTCATCGGCCTGACCGTGACGACGTACGGGGATGAACCTTTCACCTTCACCGAATTCGCCTACTTCGCCGAGATGGCCAGAGCGGCCACCTCCGCCGCGCTGGCCCGCGGCTACGCCCTTGTCATCCTTCCCGCCACCTCACGCCACGACGTCTGGTCGAACGTCGCCCTCGACGGCACCGTCGTCATCGACCCCTCCGACCAGGACCCGGTCGTCACCGAACTCGTCCGCCAGGGGCTGCCCGTCGTCTCGGACGGCCGCCCCGCCGGCACCCTGCCGGTCACCGCGTGGGTGGACAACGACCACCGGGCCGCCGTGCTCGACCTCCTCGACCACCTCGCCGCCGCCGGGGCCCGCCGGATCGGCCTGCTCACCGGCACCACCACCGACACGTACACCAGGCTCTCCACCACCGCATACCTCCACTGGTGCGAGCGCGTGGGCCAGGATCCGGTGTACGAGTCCTATCCCGCCCACGACCCGTGCGCGGGAGCGGTCGCCGCCGACCGGCTCCTCGCCCGCCCGGACCGGCCCGACGCCGTGTACGGGCTCTTCGACCCCAACGGCACCGACCTGCTGGCGGCCGCCCGCCGGTACGGATTGCGCGTGCCCGAGGATCTGCTGCTCGTCTGCTGCAGCGAGTCCACCGTGTACGCGACGACCGAGCCCCCCATCACCACGCTCTCACTCAAACCGCGCCAGATCGGCACCGCGGTCGTCCAGCTCCTCATCGACGCGATCGAAGGCGTCGACCAGGACGGTCCGGTGGAGCGGGTCATACCGACCGAACTCATCGTCCGGACGTCCTCGCAACGCCGTCCGCCCCGCACCACGGTCAGCCCACCTCGGTCCCCGTCCAGGGATTGATCAGGCCAATTGGGACCAATCGCCCGGTGAACCTGTCGTGCGCCCGGATTCACCACCCCTGGTGCATCACACTGCACGATCCGCATTCCTATGATGGGCGCACGACACCGCGGACCACCCCGACCAGCAGGGCCCGTCAGGTGTACGGCGGCGCGACGGTGGTGGAGGGGTCGATGACACAGGGGGCCGGTCAGGAACCCGTGGAGCGGACGGCGACGTTGCGTGACTTCCGTGTGCCGCCCTATGCGCAGACTCCGGCGCCACCCGCGGCGCCGCACCCCGGCAATGCCGTACCGGGCGACGAGCCGGAGGGATACACACCCACCGCGCGCGATCTTCCCGTGATCAACCGCGGTGACACCGTCCAGGTGCAGACCGTCCCGGATCCGCGGCCCGCCACGGACCAGGGGCTCGGACCGCTGTACGTGGTCGGCGACGTCCACGGCTATCTGGACGAGCTTCGCGACGCCCTCATGGAACAGGGCCTCATCGACGCCGAAGGTGCTTGGGCCGCGGGCAACGCCCGGCTCTGGTTCCTCGGCGACTTCACCGACCGCGGTCCGGACGGCATCGGTGTCATCGACCTGGTCATGCGTCTGTCCGCCGAGGCCGCGGCCGCGGGCGGCTACTGCAAGGCTCTGATGGGCAACCACGAACTGCTGCTCATCGGCGCCAAGCGGTTCGCCGACACGCCGGTCAACTCCGGTGCGGGTACCGCCACCTTCCAGGCCGCCTGGCTGCTCAACGGCGGCCAGAAGACCGACATGGAGCGGCTCCAGGACGTCCACCTCCAGTGGATGTCCCGTCTCGACGCGGTCGTCGAGGAGGACGGGCACCTTCTGATGCACTCCGACACGACGGCGTACCTCGACTACGGCTCCACCATCGAAGACGTCAACGAGACCGTGCACGCCATTCTCACGCGTAACGACGCCGACGAGTGCTGGGACCTGTTCCGCAAGCTCACCAAGCGGTTCGCCTTCCGCGACGAGGGGGGCTCGCAGGCGGTCCAGGAGCTGATGGCGGCGTACGGCGGCCAGCGCATCGTCCATGGTCACAGCCCCATTCCGTATCTGCTCGGCGAGGTCGGCTCGGAGGACGGCGAGGACAGCGCCGGCCCCGTGGTGGACGGCCCGCACCTGTACGCGGACGGGCTCGCCATCGCCATGGACGGCGGTGTGACCATGGCTGGAAAGCTGCTGGTCGTCCGGCTGCCGTTGCATGACTGACGGTCTTCGGGGAAGACGCATCCACGACCTGACCACGCCGACCACTGGGCCTATTTACGGAAACCCCCTGTCACCCCGTGCCGTGGGCGCTCTACCATCGGCCTATCAGTAGCAGGCTCTCCTCCGTTTCCGCCCAACTGCCCGGTCCAAGCGGGTACTCAGGCCCAACGGAGCATCGGGGGATGCACATGAACAGCGCTCCGCACCTGCTGGCCGAGGACCGACCCGAGTACGAGCGGATCCTCGGCGATGCGCTACGTCACGCGCACGAACGACCGGATCTGGCCGGAGTCGGCGAACGGCTCAACACCGAACAGCTGCGCACCATGGCGCTGAACGCCACGGCCCTGATCACCGCGGCGGCAGCCACCGAGTACGACCACTACGTGAAGGTCCGCGAAGAGCTGCGCGGACCGGCCGCCGACTCGGCCCAGGGGTCGGGCCTCGGGTCCGAAGCGGACGATCCGGACCGGCCGGGCGCCGGCATAGGGGCGGTCGTCACCGTCCTGGCGCCGATGCTCGCGGGCACCGCCGCGCTGATCTTCCTGCTGGTCGGCTACATCCTGAAGATGCTCAATCGGCCCCCGTCGTTCGCCGACACCATGGTCACCGCCGGCTGGTTCTTCGCGGCGGTCATGGCGGCAGCGATACTGGCCGCCGCCATCGGACTGCTCACCACGGCGCTGCGCAACGGCTCGACGTCGCTGCCGGCCGAGGACACCGAGGACGAGCTGCCGGAGGATGTGGCGCGCGCCAGGGAGGCCTGGCGCCATGCGCTGTTGGAGCGGGGCATCCTGCCGTTCCTGCGGGATGCGCTCGCCGATCCCACGGCCGGCCCTGCATCTCGTACACCGCACCGTTCGGCCAACCGCATCCCGAAAATCGGCTACTCCAGGCCGGACTTCTCGAGCCCGGAGGAGGGCCCGGCGGCGGGTCCCCGCCCGTCGTTCACCAGCCCCGACTTCACCAGCCCGGACTTCGGCGGCCCGGAACACGAGCTGGACTGACCGGGTCGAATCCCTTGTTCGTTCGTCCTCGTGCCGGCGATCGGAGCGGGTCTCGTTGTCCCCGTGGCCCTGCTCTTCCTTCTGGTCTTCGGCCCCGCAGAGGTGCACTGAGCCGGGACGGTTCCCGCAGCGCCCCGGCGCAGTGCTCCACCCAATGGCTCAGTCCGCGATCGGCAGATAGACGCGGTTGCCGGCCGCCGCGAACTCCTTGGACTTCTCCGCCATGCCCGCCTCGATCTCCGACTGCGAACCGCCGTGCTCACGACGGATGTCCTGGGAGATCTTCATCGAGCAGAACTTCGGGCCGCACATCGAGCAGAAGTGCGCCGTCTTCGCCGGTTCCGCCGGCAGCGTCTCGTCGTGGAACTCCCGCGCCGTGTCCGGGTCGAGAGCCAGATTGAACTGGTCCTCCCACCGGAACTCGAAGCGCGCGTCCGACAGCGCGTCGTCCCAGTCCTGGGCACCCGGGTGCCCCTTGGCGAGGTCGGCCGCATGGGCCGCGATCTTGTAGGTGATGACGCCCGTCTTCACGTCGTCCCGGTTGGGCAGGCCCAGGTGCTCCTTGGGCGTGACGTAGCAGAGCATCGCCGTCCCCCACCAGGCGATCATCGCGGCGCCGATGCCGGAGGTGATGTGGTCGTACGCCGGGGCCACATCGGTGGTCAGCGGGCCGAGCGTGTAGAACGGCGCCTCCTCGCAGATCTCCTGCTGGAGGTCGATGTTCTCCTTGATCTTGTGCATCGGGACATGGCCCGGGCCCTCGATCATCGTCTGGACGCCGAACCGCTTGGCGATCGTGTTGAGTTCGCCGAGCGTGCGCAGTTCGGCGAACTGCGCCTCGTCGTTGGCGTCGGCGATCGAGCCGGGACGCAGCCCGTCGCCCAGCGAGTACGTCACGTCGTACGTCGCGAGGATCTCGCAGAGCTCCTCGAAGTTGTCGTACAGGAACGACTCCTTGTGGTGCGCCAGGCACCAGGCCGCCATGATCGAACCGCCGCGGGAGACGATGCCGGTCTTGCGGCGGGCGGTGAGCGGGACGTACGGGAGGCGCACGCCGGCATGGACCGTCATGTAGTCGACGCCCTGCTCGGCCTGCTCGATGACGGTGTCCTTGTAGATCTCCCAGGTCAGTTCCTCCGCCCTGCCGTCGACCTTTTCGAGGGCCTGGTAGAGCGGAACGGTACCGATCGGCACCGGGGAGTTGCGCAGAACCCACTCGCGGGTGGTGTGGATGTTGCGGCCGGTGGAGAGATCCATGACCGTGTCGGCGCCCCACCGCGTCGCCCACGTCATCTTCTCGACCTCCTCCTCGATGGAGGAGGTGACCGCGGAGTTGCCGATGTTGGCGTTGACCTTCACCAGGAACCGCTTACCGATGATCATCGGCTCGATCTCCGGGTGGTTGACGTTGGCCGGCAGGACCGCCCGGCCGGCGGCGATCTCCTCACGCACGACCTCGGGTTCGACGTTCTCCCGGATCGCCACGTACTCCATCTCCGGGGTGATCTCGCCCCAGCGGGCGTACGCGAGCTGGGTCACCGGCTGCCCGTCGCGGCTGCGGCGCGGCTGCCGCGGGCGGCCGGGGAAGACCGCGTCGAGGTTGCGCAGTCCGCCGCGGGGCGAGGTGTGCTTGAGCCCGTCGTCCTCGGGGCGGACCGGGCGGCCCGCGTACTCCTCGGTGTCGCCGCGGGCGACGATCCAGTTCTCCCGCAGCGGCGCGAGGCCGCGGCGGACGTCGGTGTCGGTGGCGGGATCGGTGTACGGCCCGGACGTGTCGTACAGCGTCACGGCGTCGCCGTTGGTGAGGTGCACCTGCCGGACCGGCACCCGGAGGTCCGGGCGCGAGCCCTGGACGTATCCCTTGTGCCAGCCGATGGACTTTCCGGCCTCGTCGCTCTGGTTCGAGGCAGGCGTGCGTGCGTCCGATGTGGTCATGAGACCTACTCCCTACGCCGGCATTACCCGGTAACAGGTTCGGCGGTCGGCGCAGCCTGTCCCGTACGGATGTACGGATATCAGCGCCCTCTCAGCCCGGTGCTCCGAGCTCCCGCGTGTTCAAAGGTGCCACCAAGCTAGCGCCCTTCGAGGCGTACTGAACAGTGGACCCCTTCTCTTCTTGCGATGATCCCCCGGTGACGTCCCCTCAAAATGACTCCGGACCGCAGGACCATCAGCACGGTCACTCGCACAGCCACGGGCCCGCCGCGCCGGTCTCGAAACATCTGCGTAAGGTCATCGCGGCCGTCCTGATCCCCTTCGCCACCGCCGTCGTCGTCGGCATGGCGGTGCTCTGGCCGGGCGGTGCACCCGCGCACGAGCGCACCGGCGTCGGCTTCGACCGGCAGACTCAGCAGGCCACGGTGGTGAACGTCGACAAGGTCGACTGCAAGGACGTGAACGCCGCGCAGACCCCGGCCACCGGCAACACCACGACGCCGACGGGGAACGCCACTCCCGGCCAGGAGCCGGGGCTGTGCGAGAAGGCCACGATCGAGGTGACGACCGGCCACGACAAGGGAAGGACCTTCGTCGAGATCGTTCAGCCCGACGCGCCACGGCAGTTGCACGAGGGGCAGGGCGTGATCGTCGCGTACGCGCCCGACGCGCCCCATGATCTTCAGTACTCCGTGACGGATGTGGACCGGAAAGTCCCGATGGCTCTGCTGGCCGGGATCTTCGCTCTCGCAGTGGTCGTGGTGGGCAGGCTGCGCGGGGTGATGGCGCTGATCGCGCTCGCCGTGTCGTTCGCCGTGCTGACCCTGTTCATCCTCCCCGCGATCCTGCAGGGTTCGAACCCGCTGCTGGTCGCGGTCGTCGGGGCCAGCGCGATCATGCTGATCGCGCTCTACATGTGTCACGGGCTGACCGCCCGCACCTCGGTCGCGGTCATCGGCACGCTGATCTCGCTGCTGCTGATCGGGCTGCTCGGCTCACTCTTCATCGACTGGGCGAGCCTGACCGGCAACACCGACGACAGCACCGGCCTCATCCACGGCCTGTACCCCCACATCGACATGAGCGGCCTGCTGCTGGCCGGTGTCATCATCGGCTCGCTCGGCGTGCTGGACGATGTGACGGTCACCCAGACATCGGCGGTCTGGGAGCTGCACCAGGCCGACCCGACGATGGGTGCGCGGAAGCTGTACCGGGCAGGTATCAGGATCGGTCGCGACCACATCGCCTCAGTGGTCAACACGCTGGTGCTCGCCTACGCCGGCGCCGCGCTTCCCCTTCTGCTGCTGTTCTCGATCGCGCAGAGCAGCGTGGGCACGGTGGCCAACAGCGAACTCGTGGCGGAGGAGATCGTACGAACGCTGGTCGGGTCGATCGGGCTGGTCGCCTCGGTGCCGGTGACGACGGTGCTGGCGGCGCTGGTCGTCTCCGCGGACCGCACAGGGCTCGGCGCGGAAGCCGGAGCTTCGGCACCCGCACGGAACGGAAGGGGCCGGCGTCGCAGGTCGAGGCATTGACGCTGGCAGTGGCGGGTCGGCGCGGTGCAGATATCACCCGTTCGGCAGTACCGCGTTCGACCGGTGCGCCGACCGTCGGCGCAAACCTTTTCAGCCAGCGTTCTGTTCCTTGGCGAGGATCCGGCCAAGCGCCTCCTCGAGGTTGCCCTCGAAGTCACTCAGCGTGCACTCCTGGCCGAGGGGGACGAGCTTGTCCGTCCGGTCGAGAAACGCAACGAGTGGCGCGGTACCGGCCCTGAAGAGAGCGCGATCCGCGCCGACCTGAAGCCGGATGTGTACGTCCGACAGCCCCTCGGGCTCCGTGGGACTGATGTGCACATCACCGTCACCGCTGGGGCTGTTGAGGCCGTCCAACAGCAGCTCACGACCGAAAGCCCAGGTGACGGGGGCGTCACCGGGCAGATGGAAGGTCATCCGGATCGCGTACGGATCGCATACCTCGTACCGGAGCTCCACCGGGATACGGAATGAGAGCTCCTCGGAGACGAGGAAACTCATCATGACCTCAGCTTGAACCGACTCGCGCATCGTTCAACCCCGCAGTAGATGAATCTGGCCAGGAATGATCCCCCATGGCCCTATTGACGCCATCGTGGTGCACGCGATAGCAGATCACAAGGAGTGATTTTTCAGATACTGATAGAGAACACGAACGAACGCAAGAGGCTCGCCACTTCAATGCGTAGTCGTTCGACTGCGGGGAGCAACCGATCTTCCTCGTCGAGAGGTACCGAAATGGCCATGGCGGCGGCCGTGAATCCGACTGCGATCGGGATGGCGGCGCAGACCGTTCCGAGGGCGTACTCCTGTCGTTCGACAACAGGTTCCGTTCGCTCCAACGACCTCAACCGCTCGAGAAACGCCGGTCGGTCCCGCACCGAGTACCGGGTCAGCGGCTGCACAGGGTGACGATCCAGATGGTCCTCACGGGCCTTCTCGTCGAGCCGGCTCAGTAGGCACTGGCCGATCGCATGAGCATGCCCGGTCTCCCGGAACGAGGCCCACTCCTCGACCGCAGGTGCTGCGGGGGTGTCGGCGACCGCGATGAGTTCGATCTCGCCCTCGCGGTAGACGGCGCAGTACACCGGTGCACCGATGATGTCGCGCCAGCGGGCCAGCGACTGGGCCATGGTGCTGCGACGATTCTGCAGCGCACCGTCGTCGACCAGCCTCTCGGCGGCGGAGCCGAAGAGGAACACACCGTTCTCCCGGCGCAGATAGCCTTCATGGGTCAGGGTGCGCAACAGGTGATAGGCAGTGGGAAGGGGAAGCCCCGCTTCCCGTGCGAGCTGCTTCGCAGGTGCCCCGTCCCGATGGGCGCCCACAGCCTCCAACAGCCTCAATGCCCGCTGAACCGAACCGATCAACGTCGGGACAGCGGTACTCGATGCCGTGGTCAAAGGTCACCCCCAGGCATGGTGACGGGCAGTCAGCCCGTTCGTGGGGGCCGCCCCCACGGACCTGCCGCAGACCTGGGGTCCGGAGACCGGGCGTGTACACAAACCACTGGTCAGGGTGGTGACGGACAGTTGTTTCCCAGGCAACGACAGCGGACCGCCACTGTATCGGCAGCGTCCGCAAGGGGTGTCGTTTCGTCTTGTACTTAGCTCAGCTGGGCTAATTGCCCGACTGGTGACCGGCCGCCGCCTACCAGTCGCCGCGCGATGACGAGGACGACATGAACTTCCGTACGACGAACACGAGCCCGCCGACCAGGATCACGAAGACCAGGACCTTGAAGAGCAGACCGATCACGAACCCGATCACGCTGGCGATCAGGCCGCCGAACACGACGATCGCGATGACGGGCACCGCGACCCACTTCACCCACCAGGGCATCCCCGCGAATATCTCCCGAACGGCCATCGTCCCAACCTCGTCTCTGTGCGTAACGGCTTCGATGAGCACCTGCTTCGATGCTAGAGGCGCGGGGGTGGCCTGCGGGGGCACCGGAGCCCCCGAACTCCCCTGATCGAACCCTTAGGGATCCCTGAGGGCCCGGCTCAGCTCTCCGGCGGAGAGAAGACCACCATGACCCGCAGATCCTCGGTGATGTGGTGGAACTTGTGGGCCACACCGGCCGGTACGTACACCACGCTTCCCCTGCCCACCTGTGTGGTCTCCATGCCGACGGTGATCGAGGCGCGGCCGCTGACAATGAAATAGACCTCGTCCTGGTTGTGCGGCTGCTGCGGATCGAGGTCGCCGGCGTCCAGCGCGTACAGGCCGACGGACATGTTCCGTTCCCGCAGGAACTGCAGATACGCGCCGTCGTTGGCGGCCCGTTCCGCCTCCAGTTCGTCCAGTCTGAATGCCTTCATGGCCCGTCCGCCCCTTGCTTTCGTTCTGCCGGTGTTCGCCACCGATCATGTCTGCCACGATCAGACACATGAAGAATTTTGTAGTCAAGACGATCGCCAACGCAGGTGCGCTGGCCGTGGCCATCTGGCTGCTCGACAACATCACGCTGTCCGGCGGCAGTACCGGTCGCAAGGTGCTCACCCTGATACTCGTGGCCCTGCTCTTCGGGCTGGTGAACTTCGTGGTGAAGCCCATAGTCAAGGTGCTCACCCTGCCGCTGTTCATCCTCACACTGGGTCTGATCACCCTTGTGGTGAACGCGCTGATGCTGCTGCTGACCTCCTGGCTGGCCGACCAGTTCGACCTCAGCTTCCATGTCGAGGGCTTCTGGACCGCCGTGCTCGGCGGCCTGATCATCTCGGTCGTGTCCTGGGCACTGAATGTCGTCCTGCCGGACGAGGACTGATCCGACCGAATCAGAGCGATCAGCAGGATCAGCTGGATCAGAAGTACCGGCACGACCAGAGAACAGAAGGAACAGCATGAGCACCATGGGTGACGGAACCCGGGCGGTACGGGCGGGGCTTCCCGAACCGGAGCAGTACGAACCCACACTGCCCGGTCCGGTATTCGCCGCGCACTTCCACCTCTCCGGCGAGCCGACCGGCCCGTACACGTACGGCCGGGACACCAATCCGACCTGGACCCATCTGGAGCGGGCCATCGGCGAGCTCGAAGCGCCGGGGGAGACGGTCGAGACCACGGTGTTCGCCTCCGGCATGGCGGCGATCTCGGCGGTACTGCTGTCCCAGGTGCGGTCCGGTGACACGGTCGTCCTGCCCGACGACGGCTATCAGGCGCTGCCGCTCGTGCGTCAGCAACTGGAGGCGTACGGCGTCGAGGTGCGGACCGCGCCGACCGGAGGCGACGCACAGCTGGCGGTCCTGGAAGGGGCCCGGCTGCTGTGGATCGAGACACCGTCCAACCCTGGGCTCGACGTCTGCGACCTGCGGCGGCTCATCGAGGCCGCGCACGGGGCCGGCGTCCTGGTGGCTGTCGACAACACGCTCGCCACCCCGCTCGGTCAGCGTCCGCTGGAGCTGGGCGCCGATTTCTCGGTGGCCAGTGACACCAAGGGCATGACCGGACACGGTGACATCCTGCTCGGCCACGTGACGTGCCGCGATCCGGAACTGGCGGCGGGCGTGCGGCGCTGGCGCAAGGTCGTCGGGGCGATCCCCGGGCCGATGGAGGCCTGGCTCGCGCACCGTTCGCTGGCCACGCTGGAGCTGCGGATCGACCGGCAGTGCGCAAACGCGCTCGTTCTGGCCGAGGCGCTGGGCAAGCGCCAGGAAGTCACCGGGCTGCGGTATCCCGGGCTGCCCACCGACCCTTCGTACCCGGTCGCCGTGCGGCAGATGCGGCGCTTCGGCTCCGTGGTGTCGTTCGTGCTGCCCGACCGCGAGATCGCCGAGCGCTTCCTGGCCGGGCTGCGGCTGGTCGACGACGCCACGAGCTTCGGCGGCGTGCGTTCCACCGCCGAGCGGCGGGCGCGCTGGGGCGGCGACGCCGTACCGGAAGGCTTCATCCGATTCTCGGTCGGGGCCGAGGACGCGGACGACCTGGTGGCCGACGTGGAGCGGGCGCTGGACGAGGCGATGGGCCGGCGCTGAGCCGGCCGCGCACAGGAAGACATGGCCGGTACGGACGGTCCGAGCCTCCCCCCTCTTGGCTCGGACCGTCCCGGTTCCACGCGCGAAGAACCGCTTGGACAAGGCTAATTGACTCTGCGTCAGTGTCCAATCACAGTAGCGACAGCGACCTATCGACATATTTATAGTTGTTCGGGTCGGACGCTTCGCAAGGGTGGGAGGGGACAGGACGTGGACCTGGCCCTGCTGCGTACTTTCGTGACGGTGCACCGGGCCGGGTCCTTCACCCGCGCCGCCGCGCTGCTCGGCCTCTCCCAGCCCGCGGTCACCTCGCAGATACGCACACTGGAACGGCAGCTGGGCCGCCCGCTCTTCCTGCGCCGGGCCCGCGGTGTGACCCCGACGACCATGGGCGACGAACTCGCGCACCGGGCCGCCCCCCATCTGGACGCGCTGGTCGAGATCGCCGAGAGCGGGGTCGACGAGGAGTCGACCGCACGCACGCTGCATCTGGCCGGGCCCCCGGAATTCATCTCGCTGCGCGCTCTGCCCGCACTCACCCTCCTCGTCTCCCACGGCCTCGCCCTGCGCAGCTCGTTCCTCGCCAACGCCGAGGAGACGCTGGAAGGGCTCGCCGCCGGACACCATGATCTGGCCATCGCAACGGCCCGGCCACGCGGTGGGCTGCTCACCGCGACACCGCTCTGCGACGAGGAGCATGTACTGGTCGCTTCCCCGCGCTGGGCCGCGCGCCTCGGCCCCGGCACGCTGCGGCACAAAGGTCCTGTGGTGCTGGAGCAGCTGCCGGTGGTGGAAGTGCACGAGAGCCTGCCGTTCGTCTCCCGCTACTGGGCCGCTGTCTTCGACCGCCGTCCCGCAGCCGCGGGCACCGTCATAGCACCGGATCTGCGGGCTGTCCTGGAGTGCACCGCCGCGGGCGCCGGGCTTGCCGTACTGCCGCGCTATCTCTGCGAGGGGGCGCTGGAGCGCGGCGAGGTGGTGGCGCTCCTGGACCCGCCGGTCCCGCCGCTCCGCACCTACTTCCTGGCCGCGCGGACCGGCACACTCGCCCTGCCTCACATCGCGCGGGCGCACGAGTGGCTGGTGCGCGCTGCAGCCGACTGGTGACCCCCGGGCGTGTGGGTGTTTCAGAACGGGTTCTGTGGGCCACTCTCTTGCCATGACCGAACGTCCTGTGGTCAAGCGCACCGCACGCGCCATCTTGCTCGACGGCAACGACCTCATCCTCATCAAGCGCACCAAGCCTGGGGTGGATCCGTACTGGCTCACGCCGGGCGGCGGGGTCGAGCCCGAGGATGCAACCGTTGTCGACGCTCTGCACCGCGAGGTGGACGAGGAGCTCGGCGCCAAGATCACCGATGTGGTCCCCTGCTTCGTCGACACCGTGGAGCACATCGAGGGCGGTGGGGTGAAGGGCGTGAAGGTGCAGCACTTCTTCGTCTGCCGGCTGGACTCGATGGACCTGTCCCGCCGGCACGGCCCCGAGATCGAGGATCCGTGCGGCGAGTACGACGTCGTACGGGTGCCGTTCAGCCGGATCGGGATCGCCGCCGTTCATCTCGTACCGCTGTCATTGCGGCACTACCTGGACGGCAATATCGAGGGCGTGCGGGCGATGCACGCGCCGGACCTGGGCTGATCCGGGGCCCTGGGACCTGCTTCTGTCTGCTCCTGCTCCAGCTGGGGCAGGCTCGTGTTAGGCCGGGCCCGTCGTGGGTGCCAATTCCTCGACGGAGTCGTATCGGATGCGCCCGGGCGGCATGCCGATGCCCGTGAGTACGTCCACGCCGCTGCGGACCATCCCCGGCGGGCCCGAGAGATAGGCGTCGTACTCGTGCCACGGGCCGAGCTCGCGCACCGCGTCGGGCAACAAGCCCTTCAGTCCCCTGCCCGACCCGCCGGAGACCACCGGGCGGACGGCGAGCCAGGGAAAGGTCTGCTGGAGCCGCAGCATCGTGCCGATGTCGTACAGGTCGCGGTCGCTGCGTGCACCGTAGAAGACCTGCATCGGGCGCCGGTCGCCGTGTTCGGCGACATCCTCGACGAGCGCCTTGATGGGTGCGATGCCCGTGCCGCCTCCCAGACAGAGCAGACCGTTGTGGGTGGTGTGGTCGACCGTCATCGAGCCGGTGGGCGGGCCGAGCCGCAGGACGTCGCCGGGGCGGGCCCGGTGCACCAGTGCGTTGGAGACCCAGCCCGCCGGAACCGCCTTGATGTGGAACGTGAGCAGACCGTCGGGCCGTGGCGCCGAGGCGAAGGAGTAATGCCGCCAGATCCGCGGCCACCACGGGGTTTCCAGGGCGGTGTACTGGCCGGCCAGGAAGGGGTAGGCCTGGTCGGGGCGGAGCGTGAGGATCGCTATGTCGGGCGTTCTGAGGTCATGGGAGACGACCTCCGCGACCCACCAGGAGGGCGCTCGTTCCTCGTCCTCGGCGGCCGCGTCGATCATGATCTGCGACAGCGTGGTGTAGGTGCGGATCCAGGCCGCCTCGGCCGCCCCGTCCCACGTGGTGGCGTAGCGGCTCAGGGCGCCGAGGAGGGCCTCGCCGACCGCGGGATAGTGCGTGGGCAGGGTGCCGTATTTACGGTGTCCCCGGGCCAGTCCGCCGAGGTACTCGGTCAGCGCATCGGGGTCGTCCATGCGGTCGGCGGCCGTCAGGAGCGCCCGCAGGAGACGGTCTCGCTGGGTGTCCATCGCGGCCGGGAACAGGGCGCGCAGTTCGGGGTGGCGGACGAAGAGCAAGGCGTAGAAGTACGAGGTGGCCTGGTCCGCGACAGGGGCGATCTCCGTCAGGGTGCGGTGGATCAGGGTCGCATCGGGAGATCTGAGAGTTTCGTCGCCGGGCATGGTGGCCGGAGCGTCCATAACTGTGCCTCGCCTCGAACATCTTCTGGTCGCCTTGCGTGCCGACAGTGCTCGCAGCCACCGCGTGCGGCTCCTCGCCCCAGCATGACTGCGCCGACTCCAGGCCGGACAAATAACGGGAAGTCCGGGTATCCGAACCACGTTTCCCGTTACGCTCCCTTGCCCCATGGCCGTACCCGGAATCCACGGCAGGGCTTCGACCCACCGCACCCACCCGGAGAGTGCGGCAGGAGGGCACCACGTACGCCCAAGCAAGTACGCACGGATACTCCCGCCGCCGGACGCCCAACTGCCCTTTGCCAGGCACCGTGTTTCACGTGAAACCACTCAAGCGTCCCGCTCGCCGAAGTCTCCTGGTCGCCCATGTCGCGGTCTCCGTCAGTTGGCTGGGCCTCACCGTCGGCCTGCTGACACTCGGGATCACGGCCTTCCTGACCGGCGATACCACCACCGCGCAGGCCGCGACCCGCGCCATGAAGATTTTCGGTGACTGGTTGGTCGTGCCCGTCGCTCTGGTCTCGCTCCTCAGCGGTCTCGTGCTGGCGCTCGGCACCCCGTGGGGCCTGGCCAGACACCGTTGGGTCTGGACGAAGTTCTGGCTCACTCTGATCACCACGGCCCTGTCGATCTTCTCGCTGCGACCGGGCATCAACGAAGCCGCGGCACAGGGCGCCGTCGACATCAATCTGGTCGTCGCGCCTTCCGTGGCAACAGCCACATATCTCTTCATCACCGCGGTCTCGGTACTGAAGCCATGGGGGCCGACCCGGCGCGGCCGACGGCTACGCGTCTCGGCCAGTTCCGGTAAAGCGGTGGACGAGCGATCACTGCGTCGGACAGCCTGAACCTCATGCCCAGCCCACTGCCCCGTCCGCATGCCGACGCACCCGTCCGGCGTCTCACCCGGGGAGACCTGGTCCCCTGTGCCGATCTCTGTGAGGACCGCGGCTGGCCGCGTGATGAGCTCCGATGGGGCCTGCTCCTCTCCGCGGGGACGGGCTACGGCATCGACGACCCCGAGGGCAAAGGCCTGATGGCCGCCTGCGTGCTGACCTCTTACGGCCAGGGCCTCGCCGCCATCGGCATGCTGCTCGTCGCCGAGCGGTACACACGGCAGGGGATCGCCCGTCGTCTGATGCGCCATGTGATCGAGGCGACCGGGAATACCTCGCTCAGCCTGTACGCGACGGAGTCGGGGCGGCCGCTCTACGAAGAGCTCGGCTTCGAAACGGTGGGGCGGGCAGAGCGAGTGATCGGGCACTTCCGGCCGAGCGACGCATCGGGCGACGGCGTTCCGACTGCAGGTCCCGTGACCGTCCGCCCGGCCGCCGCCGGGGATCTGCATGCCCTGCTCCGGCTGGACACCGAGGTCTTCGGTGCCGACCGGACGCACCTTCTCGCCCGGCTGCCGTCGTTCGCGGACCACCTGCGGGTCGCGGAGGACGACGGTGAGCTGGTGGGTTACGCGGCGATCTGGCCGAGTGAGCGGATCCATGCGGTCGGTCCGCTGATCGCCCGGGACACCGACACGGCTATGGCGCTCGTCACCTCCCTCGCGAAGGCAACGGACCGTCCCCTTCGCGTGGATATCGACGCACGCCACGAGGAGCTGCTGACCCTGCTCAAGGAGTGCGGTCTGCAAGCCGGTTCCGGTACCACGGTGATGACCTACCGGGCCCCGGAGCTGCCGGGCGACTGGACCCGTCGCTTCGCGCCGCTGACTGTGGCGACGGGCTGACGCCGACCGGCCGGCCGAAGTGTTGTCAGCCCGCGCAACCGCGAATGTCCGCCCCCAAGTGCCGTGGCTCTCCAGGCGCTCGGGAACGGACATTCATGCGTTTCCGCTGTCTGTGCGGTGGTTCGCCGACTAGGCGAGCGCCTCCACGGCAGCCGTCGCGAAGCCGTGGTCCTGCTCGGGTGCGCCGCCGCCCACGCCTACGGCGCCGATCAGCCGGCCGTCACGAAAGACCGGGACCCCACCGGCGATGAAGAGCAGCGGCCGGTCAAGGGCGGTCGGCAGGGTGTGGAAGAGCCCGCCCGGCTGGACCGCATCGACGAGGTCGGCGGTCGGGGCACCGAGCTGGAGGGCCGTGTACGCCTTGCGGGTGCTGGTCTCCCCCGCGATGAGAACGGCCCGGTCGTCGCGCCGGAAAGCCAGCAGGTGACCGCCCGCGTCGAGGACCGTGACGGCAGCGGTGACACCGGCGGCCTCCGCGGCGGTGCGAGCAGTGGCGACGAGCGCTTCCGCGTCCTGGATGGTCAGCGGCGTGACGGCGGCCTGCGAGAGGGCGGTGGTCATGAGGGATATCTCCTTGGTGCGGTGGGGCGTATGTACGTGTGGTGGCTGTGGGGGTGTCAGCGCCGGGCTTCGGCGACTGCGACCGGCTCGGGGACGTGACCGGCGACGCGTCGGCTGTGCGTGACCGTCCGGCGTTCCAGGACGCCGGAGAGGACGGCAAGGACCAGGGCGGATGCGGCCAGTGCGGCGCCGACCCAGTTGGGTGCGGTGTAGCCGAGGCCCGCCGCGATGACGATGCCGCCGAGCCACGCCGACAGTGCGTTGCCGAGGTTGAAGGCGCCGATGTTGACGGCGGAGGCAAGGGTCGGGGCACCCGCGGCCTGGTCCAGCACGCGCTTCTGCAGCGGCGGTACGGTCGCGAAGCCCAGGCCGCCGATCAAAACGATGGTGACGGCAGCCGCGATCTTGTTGTGGGCGGTCAGGGTGAACAGGGACAGGACCACGGCGAGGGCGCCCAGTGACACGTACAGCATCGGCATCAGGTGGCGGTCGGCAAACTTGCCGCCGAGCAGATTGCCCCCGACCATGCCGAGCCCGAAGAGGACCAGCAGCCATGTGACGGAGGACGCGGAGTAGCCGGCGATCTCGGTCATCATCGGCGTGATGTAGGTGATCGCAGCGAAGACACCGCCGAAGCCCAGGACGGTCATCGCCATGGCGAGCAGCACCTGCACATTGCGGAACGCGGCCAGCTCGTGGCGGAGCCGTACGCCCTCGGCCCTCGGCTGCTCGGGAACCAGCTTGGCCACACCGAGGAGGCCGACGACTCCGAGGGCCGCGACGATGAAGAACGTGGTGCGCCACCCGACGCTCTGCCCGATGTACGTGCCCAGCGGTACGCCGACGACATTGGCGACGGTGAGGCCGGTGAACATCATGGCGATCGCGCCCGCCTTCTTCTGCGGGGCGACCAGATCGGCCGCGACGACCGAGCCGATGCCGAAGAAGGCGCCGTGGGCGAGTGAGGCGATCACCCGTCCCGCGAGCATCACGCCGAAGACGGGGGCGACGGCGGACACCGCATTGCCCAGGATGAACAGCCCCATCAGGAGCAACAGCATGCGTTTGCGGGTGACCCGGGTGCCGAGGACCGTCATCAGCGGGGCACCTAGTACGACACCGAGGGCGTAGCCCGTGACCAGGAATCCTGCGGTCGGGATGGAGACCTGGAAGTCCGCAGCAACCTCGGGGAGCAGCCCCATGATCACGAACTCGGTGGTTCCGATACCGAATGCCCCGATGGCGAGGGCGAGGAGCGCGAGCGGCATGGGTTTCACCTTCCCAGAAGATTGCGTCTGCGCCTTACAAGCGTCGACAATAATTGCAGACGCCGATTAATTGCAAGCGCGGGCTATTGCAGATGTCCCCTATCCTGGACGGAAGCAGCTCCCGCACGGAGGAGAGACCATGACAGCGACGGATCCCGCACTGACCGCCCTCTCCCAGGGCTGGTGCGCCCTCTCCCTGCTCCACGGCAACATCGAGGCCCGCATCGAACGGGCCCTGCAGTCCGGGCACGGCCTCAGCGTGCGGGAGTACTCCCTGCTCGACGTCCTGAGCCGGCAGCACAACGGCCCGGGCGGCCATCTCCAGATGAAGCAGGTCGCGGACGCCGTCGTGCTCAGTCAGAGCGCCACCACCCGCCTGGTCACCCGTCTCGAGGACCGGGGGCTGCTGACCCGGTACCTCTGCGACACCGACCGCCGCGGCATCTACACGGATGTCACCGAAGCCGGCCTCACTCTTCTCGCCGAGGCTCGGCCGACCAATGACACGGCGTTGCGTGCCGCTCTCGACGAGGCCGCCAAGAATCCCGAGCTGGCTCCCCTCGTCAGGACGGTCGAAGAGCTGAAGGTCCCCGCGCGGGCCGTGTGATCTGCGTAGTCTGCCGATCATGAGCGATCTGGAGATACGGCCTGCCGCCCTCACCGACATCCCGGCCGTCGTGGCCATGCTGGCGGACGATCCACTGGGCGCACAGCGTGAGTCACCGGACGACCTCGCCCCGTACTGCGCCGCGTTCCAGCGGCTCGCCCACGACCCGAACCAGCATCTGGTCGTCGCCGTACGCGACGGCGCTGTCGTGGGGACCCTGCAGCTGACCGTGATCCCCGGACTGTCCCGGCGCGGCTCGACGCGCTCGATCATCGAGGGCGTCCGTGTCCGTGCCGATGAGCGCGGGAGCGGACTCGGCACTCGGCTGATCAAGTGGGCCGTGGACGAATCCCGGCGCCAGGACTGCCAGTTGGTCCAGCTGACGTCCGACGGGACCCGGACCGATGCGCATCGCTTCTACGAGCGACTCGGCTTCATCGCCAGTCATGTGGGCTTCAAGCTCGCCCTCTGACCGCTGCTCCCAGCCGGACGGCGGGATCCCAAGGACCGAAGGAGGTCCCGGTGCACGGCATCAGCGACGCACAGCGCCGGACCAGGCTCGGCCGGCGCCATCTCCTGGCACCCTCCGTATGGGCAGCGTCGGCGGAGTCCGTGGCCGACGCGGTCGTGGCTCTGCACGCCACCGACGCGGCCACGGTCTTCCTCTCCGTCTGCGCCCGGCTGTCCGCGGCAAGCGTCGGCACGGTGGAACGGGCTCTCTACGAGGATGTCTCGCTGGTCCGGCTGCTCTCCATGCGCAACACCCTCTTCACCGTGTCGCACGGGCTCGCCCCGTACGTTGACGCGTCGAACGCCCGGGCCGTGGCCGCCAAGGAGCGCCGGACCTTCCTCAAGCACCTGCGGGACGACGGGCACGGACTGGATGCGCACTGGCTCGCCGAGACGGAGAAGGAGACTCTCGCCGCCCTGACGGCTCGCGGCTCCGCCACCGGCAGTGAGTTGTCCGCCGCCGTACCGGCGCTGCGTACGAAGATCACGGTCTTTCCCGGCAAGAAGCAGGAGACGGTGCAGGGCGTCGCCACACGCGTCATACGAGTGCTGGCGGCCGACGGCCTGATCCGCAGGGACAGGCCGCGCGGCTCCTGGACGTCCAGCCAGTTCCGATGGACAGCAGCCGAGCCCTGGCCCGCCCGGGAGCCCGCAGCAGCACAGGCGGAACTGGCCCTGCGCTGGCTCCGCTCGTACGGCCCAGCGACCGAGGCCGACCTGAAGTGGTGGACGGGCTGGAGCCTGGGCCAGGTACGCCAGGCGCTGGAAGCCGCCGGAGCCGAGGAGGTCCGGCTCGACAACGGTGCCACAGGCTGGGTCTCGCCGGGGGACACGGAACCCGAACCGGTGCTGGAACCCTGGGCGGCGCTGCTGCCGGCCCTCGACCCGAGCGCGATGGGCTGGGCCGATCGCGGCTTCCACTTTCCGGCCGAGTACCGGGCGCCACTATTCGACCGGGCCGGCAATGTCGGACCGACGGTGTGGTGGAACGGCCGGATCGTGGGCGGCTGGGCTCAGCGCACCGACGGTGAGACGGTGTGGCGGCTGTTGACCGACGCCGGCCGGGAGGCCACCACCGCGATCGAGGCGGAGGCGTCCCGGCTGTCGGGATGGGTGGGTGAAACGCGGATCACTCCGCGCTTCCGTACGCCATTGGAAAGGGAGTTGACGGCCTGAGCGGTCCGCGTCGACGGCCTGTATCGGTCACCACGCGTCGCGTTTCACGTGAAACCTGACGCCGACGCGGCACAGGGCCGTGACGGCGTGACACTCAGGCGCCGAGGCCTCGCCAGCCCCCTGCGTCCACCCCACCGGGGACGGCCGATGCAGGGTCGTACGGTTCACGCGTGAAGACGAACGACCCCAGGTCGAGGTGGCTCACGCTGCCGTCGCCGGCTCTGACGACGCGGAGCGTCTCCCCGGCGTAGTACCCGTCCAGACCGATCCAGCTGCCGTCAGGCTGCGCGACGAAGCGGGCGCCGCGGCCACTGCCACGCAGCGGCTGCAGTGTCAGCCCCCCGTCCGCGGTCAGCTGCAGGATGTTCGGACGCGTGCCCCAGTACCAAGGACCGGTGAGGGCGAGGAGTTCCGCGTCGACCTCGGTCAGCGGACGCCAGGGCTCCGGGATACGGGGCTCGGCCTCGGCGACGATCCCCACGAGGTCTGCGGCGACCTCACCGACGAACAGTCCCGAGGTGGTGTTGGTGAGCACCACCGCAGCCACATCGTCCTCGGTGCTGAGCCAGAGCGCTGCCAGGAAGCCCGGCAGCGAACCGGTGTGCCCGAGAAGGGTGCGCCCGTCCTGGCGTACAACCTGCAGGCCGAGACCGTAATTGCCCTCCCAGTCACCGGACTCGGGCGGCGCCGACGGCGCGCGCATCTCCTCCACCGAGGCGGCGCCGAGAACCCGGTCGTCCCCCTCGGCAAGGAAGGAGGCGAACCGGAGGAGGTCGGTGGCCGTGGACCAGAGCTGCCCTGCCGGAGCCATCAGGCCGAGGTCCTCGGCAGGTTCGGGCAGCAAGGCATCGGCCCAGGGATGCACCGCCCAGCCACCCGCGTGCGGCGCCTGCGGCTGGGTGGAAGTACGGCTCATGCCCAGCGGCTCCAGAATCTCGCGCTCCAGCACCTCCGCCCAGGATGCCCCGCGCACCGCCTCGATCAGCGCGCCGAGCAGTGTGTAGCCGGGGTTGGAATAGTGATGCCGCCGGCCCGGAGGATGCATCCGGGTCTGCTCACCGAGGACATCGGCGAGTTCGGGACGGAGCGTGCCCGGCGTCCGCTCCCACCAGGGTGCGGGCGACTCGGCGCCCAGTCCCGCGCTGTGGCCGAGCAGCTGAAGAATGCTGACACCGCCGACGCCTGTGCCGGGCAGATGCTTCTCCAGTGGGTCGTCGAGATCCAGCAGGCCCTCGTCGCGCAGCCGCAGAACCAGTACGGCGGTGAAGGTCTTGGTGAGGGAACCGATCCTGAACTGCGTATCGGCGTCAGGGCCATGGCCGTCGACGCAGCTGCGGGAGCCGCTCCAGACGGTCCGGCCCCGGCGCTGCACCGCGGCGACGAGTGAGGGGGCCCGGCCTTCGGCCTGCGCAGTGGCAATGCGGTGCAGCAGAGCACGCTGTGTGCCGGGAAGCAGTTCTTCTGAGTGGTAGGTCATGGTCAACAAGTACCGGCGCAACCGCTCCGTGGCGACCTCATTTCGCGGTATGCGGGCCGAGAGGTCAACGCTTGCGGCTGTACGTCCTGACCAACACCCCGTTGTCGAAGATACGCACCGACTCCAGCGCGAACTCGGTGGCCGCGAAATCCGAACCGAACATGGGCATGCCCGATCCATAGACCAGCGGATACGTCTTGATCACGAGCTCGTCGATCTCGTCGAGCAACTCCCCCGCGAGCTGTGAGCCGCCGCAGAGCCAGATTCCGAGCCCGCTGTCCTCCGCCTTGAGTTCCCGCACCCTGCCGACCACATCGTCCGAGATGAGCTCGACGTTCGGGTCGGGCGATTCCTTCAGGGTCCGCGAGGCCACGAGCTCACGCAGCTGGGCGTACGGACTGGTGATGTTCATGTCCAGCGCCAGCTGATAGCTGCCCCTTCCCTGGATCACGGTGTCGAACTTCTGATTCTCGGCGTCGTGAAAGCCGAGCTGGCGGCGGCCCTCCGTCGCAACCGTCTCCGGATACTGGGATGTGAGGAACTCGATGAACTCCTCGTTCACGAACGGATACATGGACGACGCGTCGCCGCCCGGGTCCCCGATGAAGCCATCGATGGAGCAGGCAATGAAGTAGGTCAGCTTTCGCACGAGGTCCCCGTTCGATGAGGGTTGGCGTAGCGCTCAACCACTACACTTATAGTGCTTCATATGTAGTGGTTGAGCAATCCCTTTCCACCGATGAGCCGAAGGATGCGGAGATACGCATGGTCAGGAACCCCGAGCGCAGGACGGCGCTCGTCGACGCGGCCATCGAGGTGCTGGCGCACGAGGGCGCACGAGGGCTCACCTTCCGCGCGGTCGATGCACGGGCGGGCGTCCCTGTGGGCACATCGTCCAACTACTTCGCCAGTCGGGACGATCTGTTCATGCAGACGGGCGCCCGGATCACCGACCGGATGACACCGGACCCGGACAGGGTCGAGGAGGCCATACGCCCGACGCCCTCACGCGAGCTGGTCACCGAGCTGATGCAGTGGCTGGTGCAGCGCATGGCGGACGACCGCACCGGCTATCTCGCCATGCTGGAACTACGCCTGGAGGCCACCCGTCGGCCGGCCCTCCGCGACCACCTCAACCGAACTGTTCGCGCCGACCTGGACGAGAACGCCCGCTTCCACCGGGAGGCCGGCCTGCCGGGCGATGCCGATGCCTTCCTCGTGCTCTACCTCGCCATGACGGGCCTGCTGCTGGATCACTTCACCCTGCCCGGCATGCTCACCGGCAGCGACACCGCCGACCGCGACCTGGACCGGCTGGTGGAGACGATCGTCACGCGGATCATCCCGACGGAGTGACCACGTCGGGTGAACGCGGCAAGCATGGCCGGGCCGCCCTCGCTTAATCCCGGCCCCCGGTGCGTCACACGCGGCCCACCGGGGAACTCACCCAGCTCACGGACCCGGCGATGTTCCGCCGGGCACACCTCAGGTCTGCGCCATGTCCACGAAGCGTGAGTAGTGGCCCTGGAACGCCACGGTGATCGTCGCCGTCGGACCGTTACGGTGCTTGGCCACCATCAGGTCCGCCTCGCCCGCTCGCGGGGACTCCTTCTCGTACGCGTCCTCGCGGTGCAGCAGGATCACCATGTCGGCGTCCTGCTCGATGGAGCCGGATTCACGCAGGTCGGAAACCATCGGCTTCTTGTCCGTGCGCTGCTCAGGACCACGGTTCAGCTGGGACAGCGCGATGACCGGCAGCTCCAGCTCCTTCGCCAGCAGCTTGAGGTTTCGGGACATGTCCGAGACTTCCTGCTGACGGCTCTCGGCCCGCTTCGAACCACCGGACTGCATCAGCTGCAGATAGTCGATGATCACCAGCTTGATGTCGTTCCGCTGCTTCAGACGACGACACTTCGCCCGGATCTCCATCATCGACAGGTTCGGCGAATCGTCGATGTAGAGCGGGGCGGCCGAGACATCCGGCATCCGACGGGCCAGCCGCGTCCAGTCCTCGTCGGTCATCGTGCCCGAGCGCATGTGGTGCAACGCCACCCGCGCCTCGGCGGACAGCAGACGCATCGCGATCTCGTTGCGCCCCATTTCGAGGGAGAAGATCACGCTGGGCAGGTTGTGCTTGATGGAAGCGGCCCGGGCGAAGTCCAGGGCCAGCGTGGACTTACCCATGGCCGGGCGTGCCGCGATGACGATCATCTGGCCCGGGTGCAGGCCATTGGTCAGCGCGTCGAAGTCGGTGAAGCCGGTCGGTACACCGGTCATCTCACCGGAGCGCGATCCGATCGCCTCGATCTCGTCGAGTGCGCCTTCCATGATGTCGCCGAGCGGCAGATAGTCCTCGCTGGTGCGCTGCTCGGTGACGGCGTAGATCTCGGCCTGCGCGGAGTTGACGATCTCGTCGACGTCGCCGTCGGCCGCGTATCCCATCTGCGTGATCTTCGTGCCGGCCTCGACGAGCCGCCGCAGGACCGCCCGCTCGTGGACGATCTCCGCGTAGTACGAAGCGTTCGCCGCGGTCGGCACGGACTGGACGAGAGTGTGCAGATAGGGGGCGCCGCCCACCTTGGTGATCTCGCCGCGCTTGACCAGCTCGGCCGCGACCGTGATCGGGTCGGCCGGCTCGCCCTTGGCATAGAGGTCGAGGATCGCCTGGAAGACGGTCTCATGGGCGGGGCGGTAGAAGTCGTGCCCCTTGATGATCTCCACGACGTCGGCGATGGCGTCCTTGGACAGCAGCATGCCGCCGAGAACCGACTGCTCGGCGTCGAGGTCCTGCGGAGGTACACGCTCGAAGCCGGGCGATCCGCTGTCCCAGCCGCTGCTCTCCCGGCCGCGGTCGTGCTGCTCACCACGTTCCCGGCTGTCACCGCGACGCTGGCGAGAAACAGGCAGACGGTCACTGGGACCGGCGTCGGTCCAGGGGTCGTCCAAAGGCTCGGGAATACTCACCGGCCACCTCCTCCCGTCCGCTCCGCGGACCCTCGCCGTGCCACTCCTTCTTACGGCACAGCACCGACAATCAAGACGCTCGACTCCGGTTCCATCACGTCGAGCTTCTGTGGGATTCCAGGGCTGAAACGGGGTGTGGGCGCCGGTCCACGGTAGGCGCCCCGGCACCGTCCGCCAATCTGGTTATCCACAGGGCATGTGGACGACGGATCAGATGCTGTGGAGAACTCCGCAGAACCTGTGCACGGAGCGGGGGACAGCACTGTGGACAAACTCATAACGCCGCCCTGACCACTGCCGTGACCTGGCCTTTCTCCGTCCACGGGCTGTGGGGGAGAAAAACTTTCCGACTCGGCACAAGATCACGGCAAACCAGGTGCAGAAGAACACAACGCACCGGTAAATGTAAGGATCACTATCGCATTGCATCCGTTACCTGTGGAAGGTTAGATTGGCGCCCATGACCCTGGCCCCAGCGACCTCGCACTCCAGCCGTCGACGGCACGATCGCGAGATCATCGCGCTCGCCGTCCCCGCCTTCGGCGCACTCGTAGCCGAGCCGCTCTTCGTCCTGGTCGACAGCGCCATCGTCGGCCATCTGGGCACACCGCAACTGGCCGGCCTGGGCGTCGCCGCGGCACTGCTGACCACCGCCGTCAGCATCTTCGTCTTCCTCGCGTACGCCACCACGGCAGCGGTCGCCCGGCGGGTAGGGGCAGGCGATCTTGCCTCCGCGATACGGCAGGGCATGGACGGCATCTGGCTGGCCCTGCTCCTCGGCGTCGCCGTCATAGCCGTGACGCTTCCCTCGGCATCCTGGCTCGTCGGGATCTTCGGCGCCTCCGACACCGCCGCCCCGTACGCCACCACCTATCTGCGGATATCCAGTCTCGGCATCCCCGCCATGCTCATCGTGATGGCCGCGACCGGCGTACTCCGCGGCCTGCAGGACACCAGAACCCCGCTCTATGTCGCCATCGGCGGCTTCGCGGCCAACGGCGCCCTCAACGTGGGTCTCGTCTACGGCGCCGGGCTCGGCATCGCCGGATCGGCCTGGGGCACGGTGATCGCCCAGTTCGGGATGGCTGCCGCCTATCTGATCGTGGTGGTACGGGGAGCGCGTCGGCACGGGGCTTCGTTGCGCCCCGACGCGACAGGGATCAGGGCCAGCGCGCAGGCCGGCGTCCCCCTGCTGGTCCGTACGCTGTCGCTCCGTGCCGTACTGATGATCGCCACCGCCGTCGCCGCACGCCTTGGCGACACCGATATCGCCGCCCACCAGATCATCCTCTCCCTGTGGAGCCTGATGGCTTTCGCCCTCGATGCCATTGCCATCGCCGGGCAGGCCATCATCGGCCGCTATCTGGGAGCCAATGACACCCAGGGCGCACGTGAGGCATGCCGTCGCATGGTCCAGTGGGGCATTACCTCGGGTGTGGTGCTCGGGGCACTGATCGTGCTCGCCAGACCCCTGTTCATCCCGCTCTTCACCCGCGACGGAGCAGTGCAGGACACACTCATCCCGGCCTTGCTGGTGGTGGCACTGTCCCAGCCGATCGCCGGCGTGGTCTTCGTCCTGGACGGTGTACTCATGGGCGCGGGGGACGGCCGTTACCTCGCCTGGGCCATGCTGATCACTCTGACCGTCTTCGCTCCGGTCGCCCTGCTTGTGCCCACGATCGGCGGGGGGCTGACGGCGCTGTGGTGGGCGATGGCCCTGATGATGACAGTGCGCATGGTGACGCTCTGGCTGCGGACTCGTTCGGGCAAGTGGATCGTCACCGGGGCCACCCGCTGACCACCGGCCGCGGAGCCTGTTTCACGTGAAACGACGAGGGGCCGCACTCCCATGGAGTGCGGCCCCTCACCTGCTCTGGTGAGCTCTGCCCTTAGGCAGCAACGACCTCGATGCCGAGCTTCGCCGCAACCTCGGGGTGCAGACGCACGGACACCTGGTGTCCGCCGAGCGTCTTGATCGGCGAGCCGAGCTCGACGCGACGCTTGTCGACGTCCGGGCCACCGGCAGCCTTGATCGCCGAGGCGATGTCGGCCGGGGTGACGGAGCCGAAGAGACGGCCGGCGTCGCCGGAGCGAACAGCCAGACGGACCTTCACGGCCTCGAGCTTGGCCTTGACCTCGTTGGCCTGCTCGATCGTCGCGATCTCGTGGATCTTGCGGGCGCGGCGGATCTGCGCCACGTCCTTCTCGCCGCCCTTGGTCCAGCGGATGGCAAAGCCACGCGGAACCAGGTAGTTACGGGCGTACCCGTCCTTGACGTCGACGACGTCGCCGGCAGTGCCGAGGCCGGAGACCTCGTGGGTGAGGATGATCTTCATTATTCGGTCACCCTTCCCTTATCGCGCGGTGGACGTGTAGGGCAGCAGCGCCATCTCACGGCTGTTCTTGACTGCCGTGGCGACGTCACGCTGGTGCTGCGTGCAGTTGCCGGTGACGCGGCGGGCACGGATCTTGCCGCGGTCGGAAATGAACTTCCGCAGCATGTTCGTGTCCTTGTAGTCCACGTACTGGGTCTTGTCCTTGCAGAACGCGCAGACCTTCTTCTTAGGCTTGCGCACAGGCGGCTTCGCCATGGTGTTTCTCCTGTGTGATCAAGAAGTGGGGGTACGAGCTTCCCTAGAAGGGGGGCTCGTCCGAGTAGCCGCCACCAGAACCGCCGGAACCGCCGGAGCTTCCGCCCCAACCGCCTCCGCCACCCTGCTGACCCCCGCCCTGCTGGCCGCTGGCCGGCGCGCTGGTGGCCCACGGGTCGTCGGCGGGAGCACCGCCGCCACCCTGCTGGCCACCGCCACTGGGACCGCCGCCCCAGTTGCCGCCGCCCTGCTGGCCACCGCCGTAACCACCCTGGCCGCCCTGGCCACCGCGACCGGTGGTCTTGGTGACCTTGGCCGTGGCGCTCTTGAGGCTGGGGCCGACTTCCTCGACGTCCAGCTCGTAGACCGTGCGCTTCACGCCTTCGCGGTCTTCGTACGACCGCTGCTTCAGCCGGCCCTGCACGACAACGCGCATGCCTCGCTGGAGCGACTCGGCGACGTTCTCCGCCGCCTGTCGCCAGACCGAGCAGGTGAGGAACAGGCCTTCGCCGTCCTTCCACTCATTGGTCTGCCGGTCGAAGATGCGGGGAGTGGACGCGACACGGAACTTCGCGACCGCCGCACCGGACGGGGTGAAGCGCAGCTCGGGGTCGTCGACGAGATTGCCGACGACCGTGATGACGGTCTCGCCTGCCATGGGTGAACCTCTCGGCGGGGATTGCTTCTGGCTGCTTGCTGCTACTCGAACCCGATGACCGCTGAGCTAGATGCTCAGTGGATCTCGGGACGGAGGACCTTGGTCCGGAGGACCGACTCGTTCAGGTTCATCTGGCGGTCGAGCTCCTTGACGATCGCAGGCTCGGCCTGCAGATCGATGACCGAGTAGATGCCCTCGGGCTTCTTCTTGATCTCGTAAGCGAGACGACGACGGCCCCAGGTGTCGACCTTCTCAACCTTTCCGTTGCCCTCACGGACGACGGAGAGGAAGTTCTCGATCAGCGGGGAGACAGCGCGCTCCTCGAGATCGGGGTCGAGGATGACCATCACCTCGTAGTGACGCATGTGGAACCCACCTCCTTTGGACTCAGCGGCCACGGTCGTTCCGTGGCAGGAGGGTCGTGATGCGTAAAGCAACAGTGTCTCCGAGTAAAACAGCCGGCACTGACAACGCCCTCCATCGAGAGGAGCTGATGTGCTGGCCTGGGCAGACACCGGTGCAGACCGTACAGAGTACCCGCACACCGGCTTCCGGTTGAAATCCGGTGCTCAGGAGACGCAATCTGTACACATCGGGTGTGAGCGGCGACACCATGCGCCGCCTTTCGGCCAGGAGGTACTCCATGGCACAGACAACGCGAACCCGCCCTGCCGTTTCCCTGCTGGCCACGGACGGCAGGCCCCATCCGCTCCAGGACACCCTGGTAGCGGTGACCGCCGTTCTCGGCCTTCTCGCCTTCGTGACGGCGATGTTCCACAGTCTGCATCTGATCAGCTCGTGGGCCGGACTCGTCGGGATCCTGACGGGTGCGTACGGGCAGTACATCTCGGTGACCACGCGCGAGAGGTTCCCGCTGATCCTCGGCATGGGCGCGTCCGCCATCGGATTCTTCCTGGGCATGGCCCATGGAGGCCTCTTCGGCGGCGTGGTCGGCTGATCCCGGCCCGGACCCGGCCGAACACATCGGGACCCGGCGCCGGTCCACACCACGGGGCCGTCCAGGTCCCGGTGGACCGGGCTGCCGGGTTCCACCGGGACGGCAAGGTCCCATAGGGCCAGACGGGACGTTCCCCGGTCGCAGTAGGCTTCGGCGCGAGAGCCGGAGCCCCTGACCGATGGGGACACACCTGCCGAGGAGCGCCCCGACATGAGCCTGACCCTGAGGACCATCAGCCGAGAGCAGCATCTGGCGTACATCCAGAGTCTGCCTTCGGCCAGTCACTGCCAGGTCCCGGCGTGGGCTGATGTGAAGACCGAATGGCGCTCGGAGAATCTGGGATGGTTCGACAAGAGCGGCAAGTTGGTCGGCGCTGGCCTGGTCCTGTACCGCCAGCTGCCCAAGATCAAGAGGTACCTCGCGTACCTCCCCGAGGGTCCGGTCATCAACTGGTACGCCCCGAATCTGGACGACTGGCTGCAGCCGATGCTGGCGCATCTCAAGCAGCAGGGGGCCTTCTCCGTGAAGATGGGCCCGCCGGTCGTCATCCGTCGCTGGGACGCGGCCGCCATCAAGTCCGGTATCCAGGACCCTGATGTGAAGCGTCTGCGCGACGTCGAGGCCACCCACATCGAGCCTCGCGCCTTCGAAGTCGCCGACCGGCTGAGGAAGATGGGCTGGCAGCAGGGCGAGGACGGCGGCGCCGGATTCGGTGACGTACAGCCTCGCTATGTCTTCCAGGTCCCGCTGGCCAACCGGTCGCTGGAAGACGTCCTCAAGGGCTTCAACCAGCTGTGGCGCCGCAACATCAAGAAGGCCGAGAAGGCCGGTGTCGAGGTCGTCCAGGGCAGTTACGAGGACCTCGCCGAATGGCAGCGGCTGTACGAGATCACCGCGGTCCGCGACCACTTCCGGCCGCGCCCGCTCTCTTATTTCCAGCGCATGTGGACGGTACTCAACTCCGAGGACCCCAACCGCATGCGGCTCTATTTCGCGCGGCACAACGGCGTGAACCTGTCGGCGGCGACGATGCTCGTCGTCGGTGGCCACGTCTGGTACTCGTACGGCGCATCCGACAACATCGGGCGCGAGGTCCGGCCCTCGAACGCGATGCAGTGGCGCATGCTGCGCGACTCGTATGCGATGGGCGCTACCGTCTACGACCTGCGCGGCATCAGCGACTCGCTCGACGAGACGGACCACCTCTTCGGTCTGATCCAGTTCAAGGTCGGTACCGGCGGCGAAGCCGTCGAGTACGTCGGCGAGTGGGACTTCCCGCTCAACAAGCTGCTCCACAAGGCTCTCGATATGTACATGTCGCGCCGCTGACGAAACCGGCTTCATTCGTTTCAATAGGTGCTTCAGCAGGCATGCCTGAAGGCAGGCCAACGATCTCAGGCACTTCATCAAGCTCCGCATACCTCTGATACACCGCAGCCACCAGAAAGGTTCCGGACCGGCCATGGCGCTCTCCCTCTACGTCGACACCGCGCGCTGGCGGGCGCACCAGAAATCCGTGCTCGACCAGTTCCCCGGGCTCGTCCCGGTCTGCAAGGGCAACGGATACGGCTTCGGTCACGAGCGGCTCGCCGACGAGGCGATCCGCTTCGGCTCCGACACCCTGGCCGTCGGCACCACCTATGAGGCGGCCCGCATAAAGGACTGGTTCAGCGGCGATCTGCTGGTGCTCACCCCGTTCCGGCGGGGCGAGGAGCCGGTGCCGCTGCCCGACCGCGTCATCCGGTCCGTGTCCTCCGTGGACGGTGTGCACGCCCTGGTCGGGGCCCGTGTCGTCATCGAGTGCATGAGCTCGATGAAGCGTCACGGCGTCAAGGAGGAGGAGCTGGGGCAGTTGCACGCCGCCATCGAGGACGTACGCCTCGAAGGTTTTGCCCTGCACCTGCCGCTGGACCGGACGGACGGCTCGGACGCCGTCGAGGAGGTCATCGGCTGGATGGACCGTCTGCGGGCGGCCCGGCTGCCGCTGCACACCATGTTCGTCAGCCATCTGCGTGCCGAGGAACTGGCCCGGCTGCAGCAGCAGTTCCCGCAGACCCGCTTCCGCGCCCGTATCGGCACGCGGCTGTGGCTCGGCGACCACGACGCGACGGAGTACCGGGGCTCCGTCCTCGACGTCACACGTGTCGTCAAGGGCGACCGGTTCGGCTACCGCCAGCAGAGAGCCGCCTCCGACGGCTGGCTGGTGGTCGTCGCCGGCGGTACGTCGCACGGCGTGGGCCTGGAGGCCCCGAAGGCCCTGCACGGCGTGATGCCGCGGGCCAAGGGCGTCGCTCGCGCCGGCCTGGCCACGGTCAACCGCAACCTGTCACCGTTCGTCTGGGCGGGCAAGCAGCGCTGGTTCGCCGAGCCGCCGCACATGCAGGTGTCGATCCTGTTCGTACCTGCGGACGCGCCGGAGCCGAAGGTCGGGGACGAGCTGGTCGCCCATCTGCGCCACACGACCACCCAGTTCGACCGTCTCGTCGACCGCTGAGGCGCTGGGCCGACCCGGAGAACGACCGTTGAGGCCAGGGTCTCGCCGAGGGCTCGCAGCCTTCCGGCGAGGCCCTGCTCAGTCGGTGGCCGATTCGTGCGCCGCGCCCCACTCCACCCACGGTCCCTCGACCGCGTGCGCCGCGTGCCGCGGCCGGTGCGTCGCTGCGTGTCCCAGTACAAAAGCGTCCTCGGCCCCGTCGAGCACCCCGCCCGACGGATCGTCCGACCCGTCGCTGCGTACGACGTCCCGCTCCGGCATCAGGATGTCCCGTACGACGACGGCGCAGAGGTACAGCGTGCCCAGCAGATGCACGGCGATCGCCAGCTGGTACCCCTCCGTCGGCAGCCCCTGGTGCTTGTCGCCGCTCGTCGTGTACGCGAGGTACATCCAGATCCCCAGGAAGTACATGACCTCGCACGCCTGCCAGATGAGGAAGTCCCGCCAGCGCGGCCTGGCCAGCGCCGCAAGAGGGATCAGCCACAGCACGTACTGCGGTGAATAGACCTTGTTGGTGAGGATGAACGCCGCGACGACGAGAAACGCCAGCTGAGCGAAGCGGGGCCGGCGCGGGGCCATCAGCGTCAGCACACCGATGCCCGCGCACAGCAGGATCGTCAGCAGCAGCGAAATGTTGTTCACGGTGTCGACCGAGATGGAGATACCGGCACGCTGCGCGATGATCAGCCAGAACGAACCGAAGTCGAGCGGCCGGTCGTGGCTGAACGTGTAGAACTTCTTCCACCCCTCGGGCGCGAACACCATCACCGGCAGGTTCACCACCAGCCAGGATGCGGCCGCGCCGAGCGTCGCCACGAAGAACTCCCGCCATTTGCCCGCGCGCCAGCAGAGCACGAAGATCGGCCCCAACAGGAACACGGGATAGAGCTTGGCGGCCGTGGCGAGGCCGATGAGGACGCCGAACGCCAGCGCCCGCTGCCGGGACCACATGAGCATGGCCGCGGCCGTCAGGGCGACGGCCAGCAGGTCCCAGTTGATCGTCGCGGTGAGCGCGAAGGCGGGCGCCAGGGCGACCAGTAGCCCGTCCCACGGACGGCGCCGGTGCGTACGGGCGACACACACGGCCATGACCGCGGTGCAGATCATGAGCATGCCCGCGTTGACCATCCAGTACATCTGCTCGCGGTACTGCATGGAGCCGCCGGGCGTCAGCCAAGCCGCGACCTGCATGAACACACCCGTCAATACGGGGTACTCGAGGTACTGCATGTCGCCGCTCAGCCGGTCGAAGTACGGCACGAGGCCGTCGGCGAAGCCACGCCCGACGAAGAGATGCGGAATGTCGGAGTAGCAGGCATGCGTGTACTGCGAGCTGGCACCTCTGAACCACGCCCAGTTGTAGCAGGGCGCCTTCTGCACCATGCCGAGCGCAAACATCCCGATGGCCACCAGCGCGACGACACGCACGGGTGTGAGCGGGCTGGTGCCGGTCCTCGCCCAGCGTCCCGACCGGCCGCCGATCAGCTCGCTGCCGGCCGCCGCGATCTCGTCCTGTTGCGTGGGCCGTACGACGGGCCGCTCGTGGTGCACGCTCGTGTCCTCTGCGCTTGGCATGCCGCACATCCTGCCGTACGGGACTGTGGAAACGGCGAGGGCCGCCGCACCGAGTGGTGCGGCGGCCCTGGGGACGTCTCCTGCGGCTCCCCCTTCGCCGGCCTCTCGGCCGGGTGGAGCGCTTGCCTGCCGGGCGCTACCCGGCCGGGCCTCCGAAGATGCTGCCGTTCCCGTTTCCGTTCCCGTTGCCGCCACCGGCACCCCCGGGGGACGACGTCGGGTCTGTCGAGGGCACGGGCGTTCCTCCCGTGCTGCCGTCGGTCGTTCCGGTGCTGCCGCCTGTGTTGGTGCCGCCGTTGCTGTCCTGGCAGTTCCAGTCCCACGCCTTGCAGCTCTTGCTCGGGCCGGGGTTCGGGAAGGACGGGGTGCTCGAAGGCGTCGAGGACGGCGTGCTGGAGGGGGTCTCCGAAGGGACGATGCTCGGCGTCGGGCTGGGGCTCGGCGCGCCACCGCCATAGACCGTGTCGCCCCAGGGCTCCGGCTTCGGGAAGCTCTCGGGCGTCGTTCCCTTCAGCGCTTCGATCATGTAGTCGTGCCAGATCTGGGCCGGGAACGAGGCACCGTGGATCGTCTCCTCGCCACCCGTCCCGTACATCTTCTCGAACTTACGGTTCTTGTGCTTCTCGTTGTCGTCCAGCCGGTACATGCTGATGGCCGTCGACAGCTGCGGGGTGTAGCCCACGAACCAGGCGGACTTGTTGTCGTCCGTCGTACCCGTCTTGCCCGCCACCTCGCGGCCGGGGAGCTGGGCAGGCGTGCCGGTTCCCTTCTCCACGACGTTCTTCAGGACGTCGGTGACGTTGTCGGCGATGGCGTTGTCGAAAGCGCGCTTGTTGACCTTCGGGTGCTGATAGACGGACTCGCCGCGGTACTTGACCTCTTCGACCGAGTACGGATCGCGCTGCATACCGCTGGTGGCGAAGGTGCCGTACGCCCCCGCCATCCGGATCGCACTCGGCTGGGACGTGCCGATGGAGAAGGACGGAACGGTCGAGTCCGCCATGGAGCGGTCGTCACGCAGACCTGCGGCGACGGCCGCCTCCTTCACCTTGTCGGTGCCGACGTCCATACCGAGCTGGACATACGGGGAGTTGGCTGACCACTGCATGGCCTCGCGAAGGGTGATGTTGCCCCTCGACTCATGGCCGTCGTTGGACTGCAGCCATTCCTTGCCGTTCTCGTCGGTCCAGATCTCACCGTTGTACTTCTTGATCTTCAGCAGGTCGTCGGCGTTGTAGATGCTCTTCGGCGAGACCTTCGTGCGCATCGACTCGCCCTGATCCGGGTCGCCGGCCGGGTCACGCTTGCCGTACTCCATCGCCGCCGTCAGCACGAACGGCTTGAAGGTCGAACCGACCTGCGCACCGGTGATGTCCGCGTTGTTGGTGAAGTGCGTCGTCGCATCCTGGCCGCCGTAGATCGCGGCGATGGCACCAGTTTTCGGATCCACCGACGCGCCACCGAACTGGACGTGCGTGTCCGTCTTGGGGCGCTGCTTCGGCTTGATCTTGTTGTCGTAGACCTTCTTGACCGCGGCGTTGAGCTTCTTGACCTTCTTCTCGTCGAAGGTGGTGTGGATCTCGTATCCGCCCTGGGCGAGCTTGTCCGCGGTGATGCCCTTGGTGTTGTTGTTGAGGAAGTTCGACTTGGCCAGGTCCACCAGATAACCGATCTGGCCGCCCAACTCCGCACCCTTCTTCGGCGGGTCCGGCATGGGGAACCCCTGCTTCAGGAACTTCTGGCGATCCTCGGGCTTCATCCGGCCGTCCTTCACCTCTTCCTCGAGGATCCAGGCCCAGCGCGTCTTCGCGCGCGCCAGGTTCTTCGCCGGGGTGGCCTGTATGGGGTCGTACTCGGGAGCACCCGCCGGGTCGTAGTAGGTCGCGCCCTTGAGCAACGTGGCCAGGAAGGCACACTGACTCGCGTCCAGCTTGCTGGCGGCCGTGCCGTAGTACGTACGGGCCGCGGCCTGGATCCCCGATGCGCCTCGTCCGTAGTACGAGATGTTGAGGTAGTCGGCCATGATGTCCTTCTTGTCCATCGTTTTGCCGACCTTGAGCGTGATGAACAACTCCTCGAACTTGCGGCTCAGCGTCTGATCCTGAGAGAGCCGCGAGTTCTTCACATACTGCTGGGTGATCGTCGAGCCACCCTGGGTCTCACCACCCTTGGCCATGTTGTAGAGGGCCCGGGCGATACCCATGGGGTCGATACCACTGTCCGTTTCGAACGACTTGTTCTCTGCCGAGATGACAGCGTTCCGCATGGCTGCGGGGATCTGCGAGTAAGCGATGATCTGACGGTTGGTCCCACCACCCGTGGCGACCATCTGCTTGCCGTTCGCCCAGTAGTAGACGTTGTTCTCCGCCTTCGCAGCATCCTTCACCTTGGGCGTGCCGACCATCGCGTACGCCAGCCCGGCGAAGCCCATGAGCAGGCCGAGGAAGCCGATACACAGACCGGAGACCAGCCTCCACGACGGCAGCCAGCGCCTCGCTCCGTACTTGTCGGCGCGCGGGTAGTCGATGAAGCGCTTCTTGGCAGGAGGCTGATTGCCGCGCCCCCGGCCCCTGCCGGGGCCTTCGCGCCCGTCGCCGCCACCACGACGGCGACCCCCTCCGCCATAACCTGCGCCACCCCCCTCGGCGGCACGGCGCCCGCCGCGCTGGGCGGCCCTCCTGGCCTCGGCGCGTCCGCCGTACGGACTCTCTCCGCCATAAGAATCGGAAGGTGACTCGGAAGTTACTCCGCGTGACGGCGCTGCACGGCGTCCTGAGGACGACTGGGCGGCTCGTCTGGCCGCGGCACGCCCGCCACCTTGCGGTTGCTGCGTTTTGCGACGGTGCTCGCTCATCGAACGACTACTCCTCGGGCAGGCAAGAACGCCTGGAAGCGGCAGTTGAGATCCGGTCCCCCCGAATTACGGACCAGCCCTGCGACAGGCTCATCCGCAGCCGGTCCGGTCGGTCCGCGATGACTGACGCGCGCGGACGTCACACGGTTCCCGGTGGTCTGCATCCCGCACAGACTACGCACGCTCAAAACCCCCCTAGAGCCGAAGTTCACCCCAAATAACGCAAGTCGCTTACTACGAATTGATGATGTGACGCCGTTCACGACGGTCCCCCTTGTCGCAACGCGACGAGCGATCTATCGTCTGGATGTATCGAGTCGATACATCAGCTCGGCATAGGGCTCCACGAGAGCACTCGGAGTAAGGAGGAGGCGAAGTTGAGCAGACGCTCCGGCATCCTCGAATTCGCCGTACTCGGCCTGCTCCGCGAGTCGCCGATGCACGGGTACGAACTGCGCAAACGCCTCAACACCTCGTTGGGGATCTTCCGCGCCTTCAGCTACGGGACCCTCTACCCCTGCCTCAAGACGCTGGTCGCCAACGGCTGGTTGATCGAGGAGACAGGAAATGCTCCCGTCGACCTCCCGCCCGTCACCGGCCGTGCGGTCGCCCCTGCCTCTTCACTGGCTGGGCGCCGCGCCAAGATCGTCTACCGGCTGACGGCAGAAGGTAAGGAGCACTTCGAGGAGCTGCTCTCGCACACCGGCCCCGACTCCTGGGAGGACGAGCACTTCGCAGCCCGCTTCGCCTTCTTCGGGCAGACGGAGCACGAGGTGCGGATGCGCGTGCTGGAAGGCCGCCGCAGCCGGCTGGAGGAGCGCCTGGAGAAGATGCGCGCCTCTCTGGCACGAACCCGCGAACGACTCGACGACTACACACTTGAGCTGCAGCGACACGGCATGGAGTCCGTGGAGCGCGAAGTGCGCTGGCTGAACGAGCTCATCGAGAGCGAGCGGTCGGGACGGGATCAGCGACGATCCTCGCCCGAGGGCTCGGCTCCGCAGAACACAGCAGGAGAGTCGGACGGCCTGCCCCGGCATCGGGGTCATACCCCGCCGGATCCGTCCGACGACACCGGCAAATGAAGTCCCGGCAGTTCCGCAGGGCCTTCATCGGAATCACCGAGAACACTCAACACAGGGAGCAACCGGAATGGGTTCGGTTCGCGTAGCCATCGTCGGCGTGGGCAACTGCGCCGCCTCGCTGGTGCAGGGCGTCGAGTACTACAAGGACGCCGATCCGGCCGGCAAGGTGCCCGGTCTGATGCACGTCCAGTTCGGCGAGTACCACGTGCGTGACGTCGAGTTCGTCGCCGCCTTCGATGTCGACGCGAAGAAGGTCGGCCTCGACCTCGCGGACGCCATCGGCGCGAGCGAGAACAACACGATCAAGATCGCCGACGTGCCGAACACCGGCGTGACGGTCCAGCGCGGCCACACCCACGACGGTCTGGGCAAGTACTACCGCGAGACCATCGAGGAGTCCACCGAGGCCCCGGTCGACATCGTCCAGGTCCTCAAGGACAAGCAGGTCGACGTTCTCGTCTGCTACCTGCCCGTGGGTTCCGAGGTCGCTGCGAAGTTCTACGCGCAGTGCGCCATCGACGCCAAGGTCGCGTTCGTCAACGCCCTCCCGGTCTTCATCGCCGGCACCAAGGAGTGGGCTGACAAGTTCACCGAGGCCGGTGTCCCGATCGTCGGTGACGACATCAAGTCTCAGGTCGGCGCCACCATCACGCACCGCGTGATGGCGAAGCTCTTCGAGGACCGGGGCGTCGTCCTGGACCGCACGATGCAGCTGAACGTCGGCGGCAACATGGACTTCAAGAACATGCTTGAGCGTGAGCGCCTCGAGTCCAAGAAGATCTCCAAGACGCAGGCCGTCACCTCCCAGATCCGTGACCGTGAGCTGGGTGCGGACAACGTGCACATCGGCCCGTCGGACTACGTGGCCTGGCTGGACGACCGCAAGTGGGCGTACGTGCGCCTCGAGGGTCGCGCCTTCGGTGACGTTCCGCTGAACCTGGAGTACAAGCTCGAGGTCTGGGACTCCCCGAACTCCGCCGGTGTCATCATCGACGCCGTGCGTGCCGCGAAGATCGCCAAGGACCGCGGCATCGGTGGCCCGATCCTCTCCGCGTCCTCGTACTTCATGAAGTCCCCGCCAGTCCAGTACTTCGACGACGAGGCCCGCGAGAACGTCGAGAAGTTCATCAACGGCGACGTCGAGCGCTGACCCGACCGGAAACGGCGCGTCACCGTAGGAGGGCGATGAGCGGCAACGCTCTTTCTCTCCCGCATCGTTGAGGGTCCCCGGGTAATCCGCCCGGGGACCCTCAACGTATGTGACCCTTGCCCTCATGCCCGTCGTACGTGATCTGCGCGTACTCCTGCGCCTTCGGAACTTCCGTCGTCTGCTCGCCGTACGGCTCCTCTCCCAGTCCGCCGACGGCGTCTACCAGGTCGCCCTCGCCGCACACGTCGTCTTCTCCCCGGAGAAGCAGACCTCGGCGGGAGCCATCGCCTCCGCGATGGCCGTACTACTGCTTCCGTACTCGCTCATCGGCCCCTTCGCCGGCGTCTTCCTGGACCGCTGGCCGCGCCGCCAGGTCTTTCTGTACGGCAATCTGCTGCGCACCGCCCTCGCCTGCTGCACCGCCCTGCTGATCCTCGGCACCGCGCCCGACTGGCTCTTCTACGCCTCGGCCCTGTGCGTCACCGCGGTCAACCGCTTTGTACTGGCGGGCCTCTCGGCCGCACTGCCCCGGGTCGTCGACGAGGGCCGACTGGTCATGGCCAACTCGCTCTCACCGACAGCGGGAACGCTCACCGCCACGGCAGGCGGCGCCCTTGCCTTCGCTGTGCGTCTGGTCGCGGCGGACTCCGATGCGGCGGTCGTGCTGCTGGGCGCGGGGCTCTACCTTGCGTCGGCGCTGGCATCCCTGGACCTTGCGGCCGATCTCCTCGGGCCGGATCCGGGCGGCCCCCGTCTCCGGCTGAGGGACTCCCTGGCCACCACCGCACGGGGACTCGTCGGCGGACTGTGCCATCTGGCGGAACGGAAGGACGCAGCACGGGCGCTGGCCGCCATCACGGTGATCCGGTTCTGCTACGGGGCGCTGACCGTCATGGTGCTGATGCTGTGCCGGTACGCCTGGTCCGACAGCAACTCCGGCGGACTGGCCCTGCTCGGCCTTGCCGTGGGGTTCTCAGGTGCGGGATTCTTCGCGGCGGCCGTGGTGACGCCCTGGGCGGTGGGGTGGCTCGGCCGGTTCCGCTGGATGGCGGCCTGTGCAGCCGCGGCCGCCGTCCTCGAACCCGCACTGGGGTTGTGGTTCAGCCCGAGCCCGATGCTGGTCGCGGCGTTCGTCCTCGGACTGGTCACCCAGGGAGCGAAGATCGCAACGGACACCGTCGTTCAGACGTCGGTGGACGACTCCTTCCGCGGCCGGATCTTCTCCCTGTACGACGTGCTGTTCAACGTGGCCTTTGTGGGCGCTGCCGCAGTAGCCGCCCTTGTCCTGCCTCCTGACGGCGAGTCGGCCGCAGTGGTGATCGGAGTTGCCGCGCTCTACACGATCGTCGCAGTGACGATGTTCCGATGGAGCCGTGTCGCTGGAGTGCTATGACGGCGGCCACCCCGGCGGTCCGCCACCGCAGGGCCGGCCGCCCCAGAACTTCAGACCTGTGAGCGCACCGAGCGCCACCACGGAAATGAGGACGCCGTGAACCGCCAGGAAGACCGCGACGAGGGGCACTGTTTCACGTGAAACAGTGCCCCTCGTCCCATCGGCGGCGTCATGTTTCACGTGAAACATGACGCCGATTCCGACCTCAGGTCTGCGCGGCCCACCACTTCTTGAGCTCAGCGACCGCGGTGTCGTGCCCCATCGGGCCGTGCTCCATCCGCAGCTCCAGAAGGAACGCGTACGCCTTGCCGATGACCGGCCCAGCACCGACACCCAGCGTCTGCATGATCTCGTTGCCGTCCAGGTCGGGCCGGATGGCATCCAGCTCCTCCTGGTTCTTCAGCTGTGTAATGCGCTCCTCTAGTGCGTCATACGTCCGCGAGAGGGCACCGGCCTTGCGCTTGTTCCGCGTCGTGCAGTCCGAGCGGGTCAGTTTGTGCAGCCGTTCCAGCAGCGGACCCGCATCGCGCACATACCGACGAACTGCGGAGTCGGTCCACTCCCCGTCGCCGTAGCCGTGGAAGCGCAGATGCAGCTCCACCAGCTTCGAGACGTCCTTGATCATGTCGTTGGAGTACTTGAGCTCGACCATTCGCTTCTTGACCATTTTGGCGCCCACCACCTCGTGGTGATGGAACGAGACGCGCCCGTCCTTCTCGAAGCGCCGGGTCCGCGGCTTGCCGATGTCATGGAGCAGCGCAGCGAGCCGCAGGGTCAGATCGGGCCCGTCCTCCTCCAGATCGATCGCCTGCTCCAGGACGGTCAGCGAGTGCTCGTAGACGTCCTTGTGACGGTGATGCTCGTCACTTTCCAGTCGCAGCGCGGGCAGCTCCGGCAGCACCTGCTGTGCCAGTCCCGTGGAGACCAGTAGGCCAAGACCCTTCCGGGGGTGAGCGGAGAGCAGCAGCTTGTTGAGCTCCTCACGGACCCGTTCGGCGGAGACGATCTCGATACGTCCTGCCATCTCGGTCATCGCGGTGACCACATCGGGGGCGACGTCGAAGTCCAACTGCGCGGCGAAGCGCGCGGCGCGCAGCATGCGCAGCGGGTCGTCGGAGAACGACTCCTCGGGCGTCCCGGGGGTGCGCAGCACGCGCTCCGCCAGGTCCTCGCGGCCGCCGTGCGGGTCGATGAATTCCTTCTGCGGCAGCGCGACGGCCATCGCATTGACCGTGAAGTCGCGGCGTACGAGGTCTTCCTCGATGGAGTCGCCGTAGGAAACCTCCGGCTTGCGCGAGGTCCTGTCGTACGCCTCTGACCGATACGTGGTGACTTCGATCTGGTAGCCGTTCTTCTGGCACCCCACCGTGCCGAAGGCGATACCGACCTCCCACACCGAGTCCGCCCACGGACGGACGATCTTCAGGACGTCCTCGGGGCGGGCATCGGTGGTGAAGTCCAGGTCGTTCCCCAGCCTGCCGAGAAGCGCGTCCCGAACCGAGCCGCCAACCAGGGCGAGACTGAATCCGGCATCCTGGAAACGGCGGGCGAGGTCGTCGGCGACCGGGGACACCCGCAGCAGTTCGCTGACTGCGCGGTGCTGCACCTGGGTCAGGGCACTGGAGATGTCTTCATTGGCGTTCGGCACAACAGAAAAGGGTACGTGCCCGGACCGGCCCGGGCGTCATCGTTTCTTTCCGCCCTGCAAGACTCTCCCGATCACCACCAAGCGCACTCCCCAGCACGTGGCCCCCACGCACATCGTTACCATGCGGGGACGCAGCAACCGACAACGATCGACAGCAGCTGACTACGACGAGGGACGGACAGGCGCGTGGCCGAGGCGGCAGACATTCAGGGGATCAGTCACTCTCCTGCCCGCCGGTGGCTGCGGCGCACAGCCTCCGTGATCCTCGGAGCGCCGCTCGTCGCCGCTCTGCTGGCCGGTCCGGCCGTGCCCGGAGCGCAGGCCGACGAGGCGAGCAAGGCTCCGACCGGCTCCAGCACCGTCGACGTGACCCTGGACTCCCTGGCGCCCAGCGCGCCGGTGAAGGGCGACACACTCACTGTCTCCGGCACTTTGACCAACAGGAGCAAGGAAGCGGTCACCGATGCCCGGGTCGACCTGCGGGTGGGGCCGCGACTGTTCGGCAGGACATCCATCGACGCGGCAGCCGAACGCACCGGGTATGTGCCCGGCAGCGATCCGGCGGCGATCGGCGGCAAGTACACACTGAAGATCGCGAAGCTCCCGTCCGGGATCACCCAGAACTTCACGCTGTCCGTGCCCGTGGGCAAGCTGGGGCTCGACGAGGCCGGTGTCTACCAGTTCGGCGTCTCGCTGTCCGGACGGACCTCCCGTGCCCCGTACGAGCAGGTCCTCGGCATCGAGCGGACCTTCCTTCCCTGGCAGGAGGACGAGAGTGACTCCAGGACTCGGATCACCTATCTCTGGCCGCTGATCGCGTCGGCCCACCTCACTGCCGAGACGGGTTCCGACGAGCAGCAGACCCCGGTCTTCGCCGACGACGACCTCGCCGCGGAGCTCGCTCCGGGCGGGCGCCTCGAGCAGATGGTCTCGCTGGGCACCCAGCTTCCTGTGACCTGGGTGATCGACCCGGATCTGCTGGCCGGTGTCGACGCGATGACGAAGAGCTACCGCATCAAGGTCGGCGATACCACCATCGCCGGGAAGAACCAGGCCGTCGCCAAGCAGTGGCTCACCAAGCTGGAGACAGCTGTGGCGGACGACAAGGTCGTCGCGCTGCCGTTCGCCGACCCGGATCTGGCGTCCCTCGCCCACCGCGGAAAGAACGTCTCGGGAAGCCTCAGCCACCTGCAGAACGCCACCGAGGTGGCCGGCCCGACGGTGGAGACCGTCCTGCATGTGAAGCCGTCCACGGACTTCGCGTGGCCGGTCGAAGGCGCCATCGATCCGTCGATCGTCGATGTCGCCACATCGGCCGGTGCGCACAACGTGATCGCCCGCAGCGACAGCCTCCAGGAGACCGGGGGACTGCCGTACACGCCGAGCGCGGCCCGTCCGATCGGTGGCGGCACCACCGCTGTCGTCGCCGACTACCGGCTCTCCAAGGCCTTCGAGGGGGACATGTCCAGTGCGGGGAATTCCACCCTCGCCGTTCAGAAGTTCCTCGCCACGACCCTCGCCCTGAACAACCAGGACACGGACGCCGAACGCAGCATCGTCGTCGCACCGCAGAGGATGCCGACCGCCGCTCAGGCACAGTCGATGGCACGCGCCCTGCACGCCCTCGACGACGAACGGTGGACGCAGCCCCTCGACCTGGTGGACGCAGCCGAGGCGGAGCCCGACGCCGACGCGACGACGAGGGTTCCCGGGACTTCCCAGTACCCGAGGAAGCTCCGCAGCCAGGAGCTGCCCACCCAGGCCTTCCAGGACATCAAGGCCACCCAGGCCTCACTCGACAGCTTCCGGGTCATCCTCACCCAGCCGGAGCGGGTCGTCACACCCTTCGGCAACGCGATCAACCGGTCCATGTCGACCTCGTGGCGCGGCAAGCCGCTGGAGGCACAGCAGTACCGGGACTCGGTTCGCACGTATCTGCACGGCCTCACCAACGAGGTGCAACTCATCTCCAAGTCGGACGTCACCCTGTCCGGCCGCAGTGCCACCATCCCGGTGACCGTGCAGAACAAGCTGGTGCAGGGTGTCGATCATCTTGTTCTCCGGCTGAAGTCGGACAACGCGACGCGGCTGAGGCTGAACGACGGCGGCGCCGTGGCGGAGAAGCCGATCCGCATCGCGGGTGGCCACAGCCAGTCCGTGAAGTTCGACGCCTCGGCGAACGCCAACGGCCAGGTGCAGGTGAGGGCGCAGCTCTACACCGAGGACAACACGCCGTACGGCGAGGAGATGACCTTCACGGTGAAGGTCTCAGAGGTCACACCGACCGTGCTGCTGGTGATCGCCGGCGGACTGTTGCTGCTGGTCCTCGCGGGCATCAGGATGTACACCCATCGCAAGCGTGCCAACGCGGACGGCCCGTCCGGAGGCGAGGGCGGTGAACCCGAGCAGCCGAGTGACCCGACGCCGGACACCGGTCCGGAAAGCGGGGAGCCGTCGGGCACGGGTGAGAAAGTGGACCGTTGAGCGATGTCTGTCGTGGCCGGTCGGCCGGGGACAATGAGGTGGGGTATCGATGAACGCGCCGTACGACGGTGACCGCGGTCAGGGTGCGGGCGGAGCTGGGCCTTCCGACGGATCCCCGACGCCTTCGGACCCGGGGCAGGTGGATCCGGCGCCGGACCCGTACCTCCAGGACGCGTACAACCACGATCCCTATCGCGCCCAGGACCTCTCCGCCCAGGACCCGGTGGCCGAGGTGCTGTACGACCGCGCCGCGCACCCGCCCCCGCCCCCTGGCACATACCAGTCTCCGCAGCCGCTCTACCAGCAGCCGCCCGCGGCGCAGTACGCCCCCGATCCGCGCGTCTGGGCGCAGACCCCGCCGCCCGAGCCCGCCGGGCCGTCCCGGCATCTGCCGTACGGCGAAGACGCGGCAACCACCCAGTTCGTCGGCGTCGACGACCTCGTCACCCAGGCGTCCGGGGGCCACGAGGAACCAGATGCGTTCGCGCACCTGTTCCGGGACCAGGAGGGGCCGGCCGGGCCGCCCGTTCCGCCCGAGCCTGAACCTGCTCCGACGCCCGCCCCGCCGAAGTCCGGCGGCCGGGCCTCCAGCCTGCTGAAGTCCAGCGCGGTGATGGCGGCCGGCACCCTGGTGTCCCGGCTCACCGGATTCGTACGCAGCCTGGTGATCACCGCTGCGTTGGGTGCGGCGCTGCTCGGTGACAGCTTCACCATCGCCTACACGCTGCCGACAATGATCTACATCCTCACCGTCGGCGGCGGACTCAACTCGGTCTTCGTTCCTCAGCTCGTCCGTTCCATGAAGGACGACGAGGACGGCGGCGAGGCCTATGCCAACCGTCTGCTGACCCTTGTGATGGTCGCGCTCGGCGTGATCGTGGCGATCGCGGTCTTCGCCGCACCCCTGTTGATCCACCTGATGTCGAGCACGATCGCGAACGACCCGGCGGCCGACAACGTCGCCACCACGTTTGCCCGGTACTGCCTGCCCACCATCTTCTTCATGGGCGTGCATGTGGTGATGGGCCAGATCCTGAACGCCCGTGGCAGGTTCGGCGCGATGATGTGGACCCCGGTCCTCAACAACATCGTCATGATCTTCACGTTCGGCATGTTCATCTGGGTCTACGGCACCTCCGCCGAATCCCACATGGGTGTGCAGACCATTCCGCCGGAGGGCATCCGGCTGCTGGGCATCGGCACGCTGCTCGGTCTGGTCGTCCAGGCCCTGGCGATGATTCCGTATCTGCGCGAGGCCGGGTTCCGCTTCCGTCCGCGCTTCGACTGGAAGGGCCACGGCCTCGGTAAGACGGTCAAGCTGGCCAAGTGGACCGTCCTGTTCGTCTTCGCCAACCAGGCCGGTGTCCTGGTCGTCACGCAGCTGGCGACCGCGGCCGGCAAGGCTTCCGGCAGGAACGGCGCGGGTTTCCTCGCCTACTCCAATGCCCAGCTGATCTGGGGAATGCCGCAGGCGATCATCACCGTCTCGGTCATGGCGGCCCTGCTGCCCCGTATCTCCCGCGCCGCCCACGACAACGACCCCGGCGCGGTCCGTGACGACATCTCCCAGGGGCTGCGCAACTCCGCCGTGGCGATCGTGCCGGTGGCCTTCGCATTTCTCGCGCTCGGCGTCCCGATGTGCACCCTGCTGTACTCGTCCAGCGGCACCGAGGCTGCCCGGTCCATGGGCTTCATCCTGATGGCGTTCGGCCTCGGCCTCATCCCGTACTCCGTGCAGTACGTCGTGCTGCGCGGCTTCTATGCGTACGAGGACACCCGGACGCCGTTCTACAACACGGTCATCGTCGCCGCGGTCAACGCTGCCGCCTCCGCTCTCTGCTACGTGGTCCTTCCGGCCCAGTGGGCGGTCGTCGGTATGGCGGCCTCGTACGGGCTGGCCTACGCCGTCGGCGTGGGCATCGCCTGGCGTCGACTGCGCAACCGGCTGGGCGGCGACCTGGACGGCGCCCATGTCGTGCGTACGTACGCCCGCCTGTGCCTCGCGGCGATCCCCGCAGCGATCATCGGCGGCGGCGTGGGCTTCGCCCTGCTGCTGGGCCTGGGCGAGGGTGCTTTCGGTTCGCTGGTCGCGTTGGTCTTGGGCGGGGCCGCGCTCATGGGGGTCTTCTTCGTCGCCGCGAAGCGGATGCGGATCGAAGAGATCAACGGCATGGTCGGTATGGTCCGCGGACGGCTCGGACGCTGAAGACCGGCAGCCCGCACAACCATCGCCGGTCTCCGTGTGTCGTGCATAGCGCTGGAGTGTGGGCACAATTGGCGTGACTGTGCAGAGCTGGCTGGCATCGCGCAACGGATGGGGAGGCAGGAACGACGGTGGCGGAACGTAGCACGGCTGCCGTCGACGTGGCCGACAACAGCGGTGATGAACCGCTGACCGCCAAGGCGGACGAGGCCACGACCGACGGGACGACAGAAGCCCAGGACACGGAGGGCACAAGCCCCCAGGACGCGGACGGTGAGCGAATCAGCTCTGAAGCCGCCGCAGCGACCCCGGACCTGCACAGCGGTCACAAACTGGCCAGACGCTACCGGTTGGAGGAGTGCGTCACCCGTCTGGACGGATTCAGCAGCTGGCGTGCTGTCGACGAGAAACTGCGCCGCGCGGTGGGTGTCCATCTGCTCCCGGCGGACCATCCGCGAGCCCGTTCCGTGCTGGCCGCGGCCCGGTCCTCCGCGCTGCTCGGGGACCCGCGATTCGTGCAGGTTCTCGACGCGGTCGAGGAGGACGACCTCGTCTACGTCGTCCACGAATGGCTCCCCGACGCCACCGAGCTGACGGCTCTGCTGGCCGCCGGTCCGATGGACGCTCACGACGCCTACCAACTGGTCAGCCAGGTATCCCAAGCCATGGCGGCCGCGCACCGTGAGGGCCTCGCGCATCTGAGGCTCACCCCGGGTGCGGTACTGCGGAGTTCGACCGGCCAGTACCGGATCCGTGGCCTCGCCGTGAACGCCGCCCTGCGCGGCATTACCGCCGACGGTCCGCAGCGCGCGGACACCGAGGCGATCGGCGCCCTGCTCTATGCCGCATTGACGCAGCGCTGGCCGTACGAGATCGATGCCTACGGTCTCACCGGGCTCCCCAAGGGTGTGGGGCTGATCGCCCCCGACCAGGTGCGGGCCGGAGTTCACCGCGGTCTCTCCGAACTCGCCATGCGTGCCCTCGTCAACGACGGGGCCACCGCCTCCCGGCAGGAGCAGCCGTGCACCACACCGGACGAGCTGGCCAAGGCGGTCGCGGCGATGCCCCGCATCCGCCCGCCGGAGCCCACCTTCACGGCTCCGCCGGAGTACCAGCGCACGACCTATCAGCAGGGCAACTACGGGCGTCCGCCCGCCAGCCCCGGCGTTCCCGTGACGCAGCCCGTGATGGCCACACCGCCGGCACCGCTCCAGAGTCGAACCGGCAAGGCGCTCAAGTGGGCCGTGTCAGCCCTCCTCATCGCGGCCCTGGGCCTCGGCAGCTGGCAGCTCGCGGAGACACTCCTCGACCGAGGCAAGGAGACGGACGACCCGGGGACCACACAGACGGATCCGGAGAACGGTGACAAACCTTCGCCTGCCCCGGCCAAGCCGCTGCGGCTCAGCGGTGCGACAGAGTTCATGCCCAGCGGGTCGGGAATCAAGCAACAGGACGCACCGAACGCCGTCGACGGCAAGCCCGACACGGCCTGGATCACCCCCAGGTACAAGGGCTACCCGAATTTCGGGAACCTCCCGCCCCGCAGAGACGGCAGCGGCATAGTCGTTGACCTGGGCAGTGTGCAGAACGTCAGAGGCATCAAGGTCCAGCTGTACCGCAGCGGCCAAACGACCGAAGTGCTCGCAGCTGCCGAGGATGCCTCCGCTCCGTCGTCGCTTTCGGATTTCCCGCAGCGCCTCACCAAGAAGAGCAAGGCAGGAAACAGCCTGGAGGAGACGCTCGCCAAGCCCGTACGCACCCGCTACGTGCTAATCCATGTCACCGAACTCCCACCGGACGGGTCGGACTTCCGTGGCGGGATCTCGGAGATCTCCGTACTCGGCTGACCGAGCAGGCCGGCAGGGACCAACCTCCCTGCCGGCCTGCCGCATGTCCGGTCGGTGGTGACCGCAGCCCTCGCTGAACCGATCTTCCTCATCTCTATGCCGCACGACATATGAATCGTGATAGACAGACGGCTCCGACGCACAGAGGGAGGGAGGGGAGGTGGCCTCCGAGCCGTCAGAGCCACTCAGCGACTCAGACCTCCTCGCTCGCCATGTAGCCGGTGAACCGGATGCCTTCGGTGAGCTCGTCCGACGCCACCGAGACCGGCTGTGGGCCGTGGCACTACGGACCCTGGGTGACCGTGAGGAAGCAGCCGATGCGGTCCAGGACGCCCTGGTCTCCGCCTTCCGCGCCGCCCATACCTTCCGTGGCCAGTCCGCCGTCACCACCTGGCTGCACCGCATCACGGTCAACGCATGCCTCGACCGGGTCCGTAAGGCTGCCACACGCAAGACCTCACCGGTCGACGACACCGAGCGGCTCGAGCAGCTTCTTGAGCCTCACGAATCCGCCGAGGCGCCGGCCGAACGCCAGGATCTGCACCGTGAACTTCTGGCAGCGCTCGGCACCCTTCCCGCCGAGCAGCGCGCCGCGCTTGTCCTCGTGGACATGCAGGGATACCCCGTGGCCGAGGCCGCCCGCATCCTCGACGTACCGACCGGCACGGTGAAGAGCCGCTGCGCGCGGGGCCGGGCCCGGCTCGCTCCTCTGCTTGTCCATCTGCGCAGCGAGGGCGGAGAGGCCGGTGAACTAAGCGCCAGAAGGAACCGGACGCAGAGAGCATCCGTCCCACCCGCGTCGGGGCCGAGGGACGCAGGAACCAGTGATCCTGCCGGAGCGAAGGGCGGAGGTGGGCAAACATGACATCAACGGCCGACACGACCCAGCACCCGGATGTCTCGGAGATCTCCGACCTCACCGAAGGACTACTGTCTCCGTCCCGCACGGCGGAAGTACGCCGTCACGTGGACGAGTGCGGCATCTGCGGAGAGGTCCTGGTCTCTCTCGAAGAGATCCGTGCCCTGCTCGGCACCCTGCCTGCTCCCGAGCGCATGCCCGACGACATCGCAGACCGCATCCACGCCGCACTGGCCGCCGAACCACTTCGCACCCCGGACGACGCGGCAGATGTTTCACGTGAAACAGAGGCCGTCGTCGGACACGATCAGGAAGCCGGAGATCAGGAGACAGAGGGCCAGGAGACACGGGACCGGGAGACACACCCCGCCCTCGAGGACCGCCCTACGGGACACCCGCGGGCCACCACCGGCCCCGGCCGCAGACCCCCGCGACGACGCCGCCGCGGCATCGTTCTCGGCACAGCCCTCGGTGCAGCCATGGTCGGCGTGAGCGTCCTCATGCTGCAGACGGTCCAGAATTCCGCGGACTCTTCAGGGGCCAGCAAGGCCAAGGCTTACGACAGCGGCGTGAGCGCCCCCGAGGACGGAGTGAACGCGTTCTCGGGTTCTCCGCTCAGCCGACACGTGGAAGCGCTCCTGAACAGCACCGGCATGCCCGCCTCAGGGGAATCAGACGAGAAGCGAGCACCGTCCGTCGAGATGCAGTCGACGCCGGATACCGAGTCCCCCACGCCCTCCTCGCCCAAAACGCCGCTGCGTACCCCCGCAGTGACAGTCCCGGCCTGCATCCAGCAGGGCATCGGACGAAGGACTGCCGCTCTCGCCATCGAGGAAGGCACCTACGAAGGAACGCACGCCTACCTCGTAGTCCTGCCGCACCGGACCAGCGCGGCGCTCGTCCAGGTCTATGTCATGGACGCCAGCTGTGTCGACGCAGACCCCACGGGCAAGGGCAAGCTGCTCCTGACCCACAGCTACGCCCGACCCTGAGAATCGTGCCGGGCGCCGCTCCGGCACGTCGGGAATGCATCCCCCGTAGGATCCGTTGGGTGGGGTGTGAGTCGTTGAACCGACCCCATTAGGCGTGGACAGTAGGCAGTCTGCAGAGACGAGGAAGAAACCCGTGAGCGACGTCCGTAATGTGATCATCATCGGCTCCGGGCCTGCGGGCTACACCGCGGCCCTCTATACCGCGCGTGCGTCGCTGAAGCCTCTGGTGTTCGAGGGCGCCGTGACTGCTGGTGGCGCTCTGATGAACACCACCGACGTGGAGAACTTCCCGGGGTTCCAGGACGGCATCATGGGCCCCGAGCTCATGGACAACATGCGCGCCCAGGCGGAGCGGTTCGGCGCCGAGCTCATCCCCGACGATGTGGTTGCCGTCGATCTGGCCGGTGACATCAAGACCGTCACCGACACGGCAGGCACGGTGCACCGCGCCAAGGCCGTCATCGTCACCACCGGCTCTCAGCACCGGAAGCTCGGCCTGCCGAACGAGGACGCCCTCTCCGGACGTGGTGTCTCCTGGTGCGCGACCTGTGACGGCTTCTTCTTCAAGGACCAGGACATCGCCGTGATCGGCGGTGGCGACACGGCTATGGAGGAGGCAACGTTCCTCTCCCGCTTCGCCAAGTCGGTCACGATCGTCCACCGCCGCGACTCGCTGCGGGCCTCCAAGGCCATGCAGGAGCGAGCCTTCGCCGACCCGAAGATCAAGTTCGCCTGGGACAGCGAGGTCGCCGGGGTCCACGGCGAGCAGAAGCTCTCCGGGCTGACACTGCGCAACACCAAGACCGGCGAGACGTCCGAGCTCGCGGTCACCGGTCTTTTCATCGCTGTCGGCCACGACCCGCGTACGGAGCTCTTCAAGGGCCAGCTCGACCTCGATGACGAGGGCTACCTCAAGGTCAATGCTCCGTCGACGCGCACCAACGTGACCGGCGTCTTCGGTGCCGGCGACGTCGTCGACCACACCTACCGGCAGGCCATCACCGCTGCCGGCACCGGCTGCTCCGCCGCCCTCGACGCCGAGCGCTTCCTTTCCGCGCTCGCCGACGAGGAGAAGGCCGCTGCGGCCGCCGTCTGATCCACGCCTCTCACCCCACACCCCGCAAAGTTAAGGAGGCCGCCGTGGCCGGCGCCCTGAAGAACGTGACTGACGACTCCTTCGACGAGGACGTCCTGAAGAGCGAGAAGCCCGTACTGGTGGACTTCTGGGCCGCCTGGTGCGGTCCGTGCCGCCAGATCGCCCCGTCGCTGGAGGCAATCGCGGCTGAGCACGGCGACAAGATCGAGATCGTCAAGCTCAACATCGACGAGAACCCGGCCACCGCTGCCAAGTACGGCGTGATGTCCATCCCGACGCTGAACGTGTACCAGGGCGGCGAGGTCGCCAAGACCATCGTCGGCGCCAAGCCGAAGGCCGCCATCCTCCGCGACCTCGAAGGCTTCATCGCCGAGTAAGGCCACGGTCCGCTGTTTCACGTGAAACGGGTCCATCCCTTGGGGATGGACCCGTTTCACGTTGTCGTGGCTCCCGGATCACAGCGGGCGCAGCGCCGGCTCCTTCTGCACGGCACCGAGCAGCCGGTCCAGCGCCAGCTCGACGTCTTCCTTCCACGAGAGCGTCGTGCGCAGCTCCAGTCTCAGCCGTGGATGAATCGGATGCGGACGTACGGTCTTGAAGCCCACCGCCAGCAGATGGTCTGCCGGGAGCACACACGCCGGTCCCTTCCACCGGGCATCCCCGAACGCCTCGATCGCCTTGAATCCCCGTCGCAGCAGATCCTTGGCGACGGTCTGCACCATGACACGCCCGAGTCCCTGGCCCTGGTAGCCGGGCGTGATCCAAGCAGTCATCAACTGCACGGCGTCAGGGGAGACCGGGCTGGTGGGAAAGGCGGTCGAGCGCGGCACATACGCCGGTGGTGCATAGAGAACGAAACCGACCGGTACGTCGTCCACATAGACGACACGGCCGCAGGATCCCCATTCCAGAAGGACAGCGGAGATCCAGGCTTCCTTCTCCAGCTCCGGGGTCCCTGCCTTTATCGCAGCTTCCCCACTGACCGGATCAAGTTCCCAGAAGACACACGAGCGGCACCGCTTGGGGAGATCGGGAAGGTTATCCAGTGTGAGCGGTACGAGCCGCCGTCCCATGAAGGCTGTTCCTCGCTTCCTTCGCCCGCCGCATCGCGTGCGGCGGCCAATGCGCTCCGTTCACTGAGCAGGCCGCCGACAAATCCTCCGACAGCCCCCAGGCCCAGCCCCACTGTCACCAGTTGGCTGCGGCTCACTGATCGCATGGCCCTCCCTCCGCCGAGGTGGATCAAGCTGATGTGCCATACCAGAACGAATCGTATCCACCCGGAGATGAAGTCGATACCGTGAGAAAGCAAAGGGCGGGCTGTATTCCGGCATGTTCCGGAATACAGCCCGCCCCGACGTTCCGCCGGACGTCAGCTCTCGCCGTCCTCGGCAGTCTCGTCGGAGAGACCCCGCTCCAGCACCCGGCCCTCTCCTGGCGCGAGGCTGCCGAGAATGCGGTCCAGATCTTCCATCGAGGCGAACTCGACGACAATCTTTCCCTTCTTCTGTCCGAGGTCGACCTTCACCCTGGTCTCGAAACGGTCGGAGAGCCGCGAAGCAAGGTCGGAGAGCGCGGGCGACAACCGGCCGCCGGCCCGAGGCCCCTTGGACTTGGGAGTGCTGCTGGGGCGGGAGCTCATCAGCGTCACGATCTCCTCGACCGCCCGCACGGAGAGCCCCTCGGCCACGATGCGATGGGCCAGCCGGTCCTGCTCCTCGGAGTCGTCCACGGACAGCAGCGCCCTCGCATGGCCAGCAGACAGCACCCCGGCAGCGACCCTGCGCTGCACTGGCGGAGACAGGCGCAGCAGTCGCAGCGTGTTCGACACCTGCGGACGGGAGCGCCCGATCCGGTCGGCCAGCTGATCATGCGTGCACTTGAAGTCCTTGAGCAGCTGGTCGTACGCGGCTGCCTCCTCCAGCGGGTTCAGTTGAGCCCGGTGCAGGTTCTCCAGGAGCGCATCCAGAAGCAGCTTCTCGTCGTCCGTGGCCCGGACAATGGCCGGGATCCGCTCCAGACCGGCCTCACGGCAGGCCCTCCAGCGCCGCTCGCCCATGATGAGCTCGTACCGTTCCGGCCCCAGCTTCCGCACGACTACGGGCTGGAGAAGGCCGACCTCCTTGATGGAGGTGACCAGCTCCGCGAGCGCGTCCTCGTCGAACACCTCACGCGGCTGACGCGGGTTCGGAGTGATGGATCCGATGGGAACCTCGGCGAAGTACGCCCCCGCGGCATCCGTCGGTCCCGCGGACGACTCGGACTCCGCGGGTGCGCTCGGCTCCGGCACCACGGGAGCAGCCGTGAGTGTGGTCACCTTCGCGGCGGCCACGCCTCGCTCGGTGGTCATCACCGGGCTCACGCCCGGCGAGTCCGAACCCGCTCCGGAGGCCGGCACCTGACGTTCCTGCGGGGCAGCGGGAATCAGCGCACCGAGCCCACGCCCCAACCCTCTACGACGCTCACTCACTGGATCCCCTCCGAAATGTTCTGCTGGCTGTTCTGGCTGCCCGTCTGGGCATGCTGAGCCTCGTAATGCACCCCGACCCCCCGAAAGGCGATCTCACGAGCGGCTTCAAGATACGACAGGGACCCGCTGGAACCCGGGTCGTAGGTCAACACGGTCTGTCCGTAGCTCGGCGCCTCCGAGATCCGTACGGATCGAGGAATGCTTGTGCGCAGCACCTCCTTACCGAAGTGGCTGCGCACCTCCTCCGCCACCTGGGAAGCGAGCCTGGTCCTGCCGTCGTACATGGTGAGCAGGATCGTCGACACATGCAGATCGGGGTTGAGGTGCCCCCGAACGAGGTCGACGTTCCTCAGCAGCTGCCCCAATCCTTCCAGCGCGTAGTACTCGCACTGAATAGGAATCAGCACTTCGGCGCCCGCGACCAGGGCATTGACCGTCAGCAGACCGAGCGAAGGCGGGCAGTCGATGAGGATGTAGTCCAACGGCTGCTCATACGCCTGAATCGCCCGCTGCAGTCGACTCTCCCGCGCCACCAGCGACACCAGCTCGATCTCCGCACCGGCGAGATCGATGGTGGCCGGGGCGCAGAAGAGACCTTCGACGTCCGGGACGGGCTGAACCACGTCGGAGAGCGGCCTGCTCTCGACCAGGACGTCATAGATCGAGGGAACTTCGGCATGGTGATCAATGCCCAGTGCCGTGGAGGCATTGCCCTGCGGGTCGAGGTCGACCACGAGAACGCGTGCGCCGTGAAGGGCCAGCGAGGCGGCAAGGTTGACCGTCGTAGTGGTCTTGCCCACCCCGCCCTTCTGGTTGGCCACCACCATGACGCGCGTCTGGTCAGGACGGGGCAGCCCCTCGCCGGCACGGCCGAGGGCCTCGACGGCCAGCTGGGCTGCACGGCCGATGGGTGTGTCATCCATCGGCGGCGGTGTTTCACGTGAAACACCGTCCCCCGCCGATTCGGTTCGGGGACCGGGGACCGGATCGGTCATCGGTCCCGCGATGTTGGCGTCGGACCGCACGGATTCACTCTCCTCGACTTCAGGCTCGCAATGAGCAGAGCCTGCCATGCTTTCGGGGTCGCGAACCAGCGAGGCCCACTCTTCTGTGGATGAATCCACTTCTGTGGACAACCCCGTAGCCCTGACGGGCTTGCGATGCCGCGGCGCGGCAGCCGCGCGACCGCGACTGATGATTCCATGCAGCAGAGAGCGACGTTTCACGTGAAACACGATGCCCCTGCAGCGTAGCTACAGGGGCACGACACTCCGCATGCGGTGCATATGGCCGCTTGCGCGGAGCATCACTGGTAAACGGCGCGAACCGTATGTAACGGGCTATGCCGTAGCGTTACGGCGCGGCCTCAGCGGCGCCGCCGTGTACGGCTGACCCTGGCGGCCTTCGCCCTCTTTGCGGCGAACCTCACACCGCCCGGACTCTCACCGACCACCACCCGCACCACGGTGGACATCGGTTCGACCACGCCCTCACCGACATGCAGTACCTCGGTGTCCACCACGCCGAGCTTGCTCAAGGCCGCACGCGCGCCGCTGATCTCCTCCTCGGCGGTATCGCCCTTGAGCGCAAGCATCTCTCCGTACGGACGCAGCAGTGGCACGCCCCAGCCCGCCAGCCGATCAAGCGGCGCCACGGCGCGAGCGGTCACGACATGAACCGGCTGCAGCGTCCCCAGGACCTCCTCGGCCCGGCCCCGGACGACCGTCACGTGGTCCAGCCCCAGCAGCTCGACAACTTCCTGAAGGAAATTCGTCCGCCGAAGCAGTGGCTCCAACAGGGTGATCTTCAGATCCGGACGCACCAGCGCCAGCGGAATACCCGGGAGACCGGCGCCGGAACCCACATCGCAGACCGTGACACCCTCGGGCACGACCTCGGAGAGCACCGCACAATTCAGCAGGTGCCGCTCCCACAGCCGCGGCACCTCACGAGGACCGATCAGCCCTCGCTTGACCCCGGCATCGGCAAGCAGCTCCGCGTACCGGACAGCCTCCGGGAAGAACTCACCGAAAACCGCCCGCGCCCCTTCGGGCGCCTGGGGAAGTTCTACCTCCGCCGTCACGGGAACCGTCCTTCCGTACCGCATTACCGCACTGTGGGTGGCTGACTATCAGGCTGACAAAGATCGGCCCCGCCTGCGAACAGACGGGGCCGACAGAACAGGGGTCCGGTCAGGCCGGGAGAACGACGACGAAGCGCTGCGGCTCCTCGCCCTCCGACTCACTGCGCAGACCTGCGGCCGCAACCGCATCATGCACAACCTTGCGCTCGAACGGCGTCATCGGGTCCAGCCTGACCGGCTCGCCGGTCTTCTTGACCTCGTCCGCGGCCTTGGCACCCAGCTCCGCAAGGACCGCACGCTTCTTGGCCCGGAAGCCCGCGATGTCCAGCATCAGCCGACTGCGGTCACCGGTCTCCCGGTGCACGGCCAGTCGCGTAAGCTCCTGGAGCGCCTCCAGCACCTCACCGTCGCGGCCCACGAGCTTCTGCAGTTCACGTGCCGAGTCGCTGATGATCGAGACCGCGGCCCGGTCCGCCTCGACATCCATGTCGATGTCACCGTCGAGGTCGGCGATGTCGAGCAGGCCCTCGAGGTAGTCGGCTGCGATCTCCCCTTCCTGCTCGAGGCGGGTCAAGGTGTCGCTGCCCTCAGCGGCCGTGGAGGTGGTGCCTTCCGTCACGGATGGACTCCTTCTTACTTCTTGGACGGGTGCTTGGGCCGCTGCGGACCCTTGCGCTGTCCGGACTTGGCTTGGCGTGAGGAGCCGGACGCGGGCTTGCCCGCCGGCTTGGGCTTGTCGTCCTGCGGTGCGTCCTGCTTCTCCAGCGAGGTCTTGGGCTCCGATTCGGGGGAATCGGCCTCCTTCGCCGCGCCCTGCTGGGCGGCACCGCTCTGACGCTTCGCCTTGGTCTGGCGCTTGGGCTGCTGGCGCTTCTGCGCGGCTCCGCCCTCGGCCTCGGCGAGAGCGGTGTCGCTCTTGATCACCGTGCCGTCCTCCTGGGCGGCGAGGTCGAGCTTGGACAGTCCGGCGATGAACTTCCGCTCGATGTCATTGCGGTCCGAGCCCTTGGAGACGATCCGCTTGACGGTGTTGCGCTTGGTCCTGCCGCGCACCTCACCGTGAGCGGTAACGCTCTTCAGCAAACGTCCCAGGTACTGGTCCTGCGCCTTGCTGCCCGGGGTCGGGTTCTGGTTGATCACGTACATCTGCTGACCCATGGTCCAGACGTTGGTGGTCAGCCAGTAGACGAGGACACCGACGGGGAAGTTGATGCCCATGACGGCGAAGATCAGCGGGAAGATGTACATCAGCATCTTCTGCTGCTGCATGTACGGCGTCTTGACCGTCAGGTCGACGTTCTTCGTCATCAGCTGGCGCTGGGTGAAGAACTGCGACGCCGACATCATCACGATCATGACCGCGGTGACGACGCGGACGTCGGTCAGCGAGGCACCGAGAGCGGCGACCTCCGACGCGCTGTCGGTGAACTTCGCAGCCAGCGGAGCGCCGAAGATGTGTGCCTGCCGGGCACTGTCCAGCAGCGGCTGGTTGATGACACCGATCGTCTTGCCCGAGGCGATGGCCGAGAGCACGTGATAGAGGGCGAAGAAGAACGGCGACTGCGCCAGGATGGGAAGGCACGAGGAGAGCGGGTTGGTACCCGTCTCCTTGTACAGCTTCATCATCTCTTCGGACTGACGCTGCTTGTCGCTCTTGTAGCGCTCCTGGATCGCCTTCATCTTCGGCTGGAGCACCTGCATGTTCCGGGTCGACTTGATCTGCTTAACAAAAAGCGGGATCAGGCAGATCCGGATCAGCACGACCAGGGACACGATGGACAGGCCCCAGGCCCACCCTGTGTCATCGCCGAAGATCGCTCCGTACAGCTTGTGGAACTGAACGATGACCCACGAAACGGGGTAGGTGATAAAGCTGAACAGACTGGCAATCGTGTCCACTAATCAGGCTCCTTGAGCTTTGGGCGAGGTCTCTGAGGCCAGGCTGGGAGGTTCGGAGACCGTCCCCCCAGGAGGCACATCAGCGGCGGAGTCCCCGCCCTTGTTGCCACGTATTGCGTTACGCAGCAGTTCGTGCCAACGCGGGCGTTTGCGTGGCGGAACATGATCCACGCCGCCGGGTGACCACGGATTGCATCGCAGGATGCGCCATGCGGTCAGCGCCGTTCCCTTGATCGCTCCGTGCCGGTCGATCGCCGTATATCCATAGTGGGAACACGACGGGTAGTAACGGCAGACGGGCCCGAGTAGTGGGCTGATCGTCCACTGATACAGCTTGATAAGAGCCAGCAGCGGGTACTTCATCGCACGCCCCCTCCCAGTAGCCGCTGAAGGGCGGCGTCCAGGTCTCGGGCCAGCTGTTCATGGTCGGCGTCGCCCGATCCGGGCAGCGCTCGTACGACAACCAGGCTACCGGGGGGCAGCAGGGCCAGTCGTTCGCGGACCAGATGGCGAAGCCTGCGCTTCACCGCTGTGCGTACGACCGCGCCACCCACGGCTTTGCTGACAACGAAACCCGCACGCGGCGGGGGAGCACTCTCCCCAGTCACGTGCGGGTCCGTTGCACCGCTGCGTAGATGAACGACGAGTAGCGGGCGGCTGGCCCGGCGTCCTCGACGTACTGCGGTCGCGAAGTCCTCGCGCCGCCTCAGCCGATTCTCGGTAGGCAGCACGTCATGACCTGTACGCGATCAGGCGGACAGGTTGGCGCGACCCTTGCCACGGCGGGACGCGAGAATCGCGCGGCCGGCACGGGTGCGCATACGCAGCCGGAAGCCGTGGGTCTTCGCGCGACGACGGTTGTTCGGCTGGAAGGTGCGCTTGCTCACTCGGGGGCTCCAGAAATGATCGTGTGTTGGCGGGACATCGCCTGGCTGTCACCGTGCGCCCACGAGAGACTCGCGTAAACGCCTTAGTGCACCGCTTCACAATCACTGATCGTGATCTTTGCCCATCGGAGGCAGGCGGCAGCAGCCATCGACAACTCGACCTGGTCACGGTACGCGCGGCTACGCCATCCGGTCAAACCGGCTCCGCGGTGGCCCCGCGACGGCCTTACCACGACCCGCGCTGTACACAGCCTGTGGACAACAACTTGAACGACGCGGGTCGGCCTGACTACCGTGGCTGAACTCCGGTTCTTTTTCTTCCCGCCTGCCGGGCCTTACCCATCCCGTCCCGAGAACCACACATTCGTGGGACCAGCGAGAGAGCGTGCCTTGTGGCTGACGTACCTGCCGATCTTGCCGCAGTGTGGCCACGAGTGCTGGAGCAGCTCCTCGGGGAGGGCCAGCAGGGCATCGAGCCGAAGGACAAGCAGTGGATCGAGCGCTGCCAGCCGCTCGCACTCGTCGCCGACACCGCGCTGCTCGCCGTCCCCAACGAATGGGGCAAGCGTGTCCTGGAGGGCCGGCTCGCGCCGCTCATCAGCGAAACGCTGAGCCGGGAGTGCGGCCGCCCGATCCGGATCGCGATCACCGTCGACGACTCCGCCGGCGAACCGCCGAACCCGCCGGCGCCCCCGATGCACCAGTCCCAGCAGCCGCAGCAGCACCGCTACCAGGGACCGCAGCACGACGAACGGCAGCAGGACGACGGGTACGAGGGCTACGGCCACCGGCCCGCGGACGACGGCATGCCGACGGCCCGGCCGGCCTACCCCGACTACCAGCAGCAGCGCCCCGAGCCGGGCGCCTGGCCGCGCACCCCTGAGGATCTTTCCTGGCAGCAGCCCCGGCTCGGCGGTTTCCAGGAGCGCGACACGTCCGCGGAACAGTGGCGTGAGCAGCAGCACGACTACCGTCCGCAACAGCCTCAGCACGACTACCGGTCGCAGCCGCCCGAGCGCCAGGGTTACGAGCAACAGCGCCCCGGGCGCCACGCCCTGCCCGAGCCCCAGCACCGGCAGGGTGGTCCCGGCACCGGACGCCCCGGCGGCGCCACCGGGCCGATGGGCGCACAGCCCGCACCCGCGCCCGGTCCCGGCGAGCCGCATGCCCGGCTGAACCCGAAGTACCTCTTCGACACCTTTGTCATCGGCGCGTCCAACCGGTTCGCGCACGCTGCCGCCGTCGCCGTCGCCGAGGCACCCGCGAAGGCGTACAACCCCCTCTTCATCTATGGGGAGTCGGGGCTCGGCAAGACCCATTTGCTGCATGCCATCGGGCACTACGCGCGCAGCCTCTACCCGGGCACCCGGGTGCGCTACGTGAGCTCCGAGGAGTTCACCAACGAGTTCATCAACTCGATCCGCGACGGCAAGGGCGACACCTTCCGCAAGCGGTACCGCGATGTGGACATCCTGCTGGTCGACGACATCCAGTTCCTGGCGAGCAAGGAGTCGACGCAGGAGGAGTTCTTCCACACCTTCAATACGCTCCACAACGCCAACAAGCAGATCGTGCTGTCCTCGGACCGGCCGCCCAAGCAGCTGGTCACCCTGGAGGACCGGCTGCGGAACCGCTTCGAGTGGGGGCTGACCACCGATGTGCAGCCGCCGGAGCTGGAGACGCGGATCGCGATCCTCCGCAAGAAGGCTGTGCAGGAGCAGCTCAACGCCCCGCCGGAGGTCCTGGAGTTCATCGCGTCCCGTATCTCGCGCAACATCCGCGAGCTGGAGGGCGCGCTGATCCGGGTGACGGCCTTCGCCAGCCTCAACCGGCAGCCGGTGGACCTCGGGCTGACCGAGATCGTGCTCAAGGACCTGATCCCGGGCGGCGAGGACTCGGCCCCGGAGATCACGGCGTCGGCCATCATGGCGGCGACCGCGGACTACTTCGGTCTGACGGTGGAGGATCTCTGCGGATCCTCGCGCAGCCGGGTACTGGTGACAGCTCGCCAGATCGCGATGTACCTCTGCCGCGAGCTGACCGATCTCTCGCTGCCCAAGATCGGCGCGCAGTTCGGCGGTCGCGACCATACGACCGTGATGCACGCGGACCGCAAGATCCGTGCGCTGATGGCGGAGCGACGCTCCATCTACAACCAGGTCACCGAACTCACCAACCGCATCAAGAACGGCTGACGGACAGCCGGTACGGCATCTGTCACGTTCTCTGTACGGCGCCGGACGGGCGCCCCGGACGGACTCTCACACAGTCCTCGGGGCGCCCTTCGTCGTTTCGGGACGCCCGCGAAGGTCTCCCGAGCTCCTCCAGGGGGCTTCTGAAACGTCTCCGCGGACCTCCGCACCGTCTCGACGGACCTCAAGAACGCTTCCGACGGGCGTCCGGAGCACGTCCGAGACCCCCTCGAACGGCTTCCGTGCGCCTCCGTCGCGACCCCGGTGTTCGAATAGATGCCGCCGACCTGGGGTTCTCCACAGATCTGGGGAGAATTCGCCCTCCACAGCCTGGGGACCACCAAGTTGTCCATACTGCTTCCACAGGGACGACGGCCGATACTTCATCAGGCCAGGTCAAGAGCCTGGGGATTTGTGGCCAACAGTGATCCACAGCCTGTGGACAGAATATTCGTCCACAGGGGGCATCCGATGTTGTCCACTGGCGGCCCACAGGCAGGGCCATGTTGTCCCCAGCTTCTCCACACCCCTGTCCACTGTTCGGCAACGTGACATCGCCTTTCACCGCGCAGAGTGAAAGGCGTCACACCAAGGAGGCTGGTTGGGCTGTGGGGAACCTGGGTAAAGCTGGGGACAGCCCTGGGGAGAAACACCCCCGCCCTGTGCATCGGGTGTGCAGAACTTTCGCGTGTCCACAGAAGCACCGGGTTGTCCACCGGTGCCGCCCACAGGGCCGGTGGACAAAAAATGGGGCCTGACCTGCGGAAACGACGTTATCCACGGTTTCCACAGCCCCTACTACTACTGCCACTTAGAGTTAGCTCGGAATCTGCTTCGAAGTGGGGCCTGTGCACAACTCGACGCCGGAGCTCCCCGAACCTCTTGTCGCGACTTGACCCCGAGCAGCACCGAGTGTCGGTGCCGTACGTCAGACTGGTCCCCGGCGTCCTCCTCCTGCCATCGGCGGAGTGACCCCGACCAGACGACGAAGGCCAGCAGGGCGAGCGAGCAACAGCAGGAGGCGGTTCCGGTGAAGATCCGGGTGGAGCGCGATGTACTCGCGGAGGCGGTGGCCTGGGTGGCTCGCAGCCTTCCGGCCCGTCCGCCGGCGCCCGTTCTTGCGGGCCTTCTGCTGAAGGCTGAGGACGGGGCTCTCAGCTTCTCGAGCTTCGACTACGAGGTCTCGGCCCGGGTCTCGGTGGACGCCGAGGTCGAGGAGGACGGCACGGTGCTGGTCTCCGGCCGACTGCTCGCCGACATCTGCCGCGCCCTTCCGAACCGCCCGGTGGAGATTTCCACCGACGGTGTACGGGCCACGGTGGTCTGCGGCTCCTCGCGATTCACACTCCACACCCTTCCTGTGGAGGAGTACCCGGCGCTGCCGCAGATGCCGACCGCGACGGGCACGGTCCCCGGCGAGGTCTTCGCCTCCGCCGCCGCCCAGGTCGCAATCGCGGCGGGTCGCGACGACACGCTGCCCGTCCTGACCGGTGTGCGGATCGAGATCGAGGGCGACACGGTCACCCTGGCCTCCACCGACCGCTACCGCTTCGCGGTCCGCGAGTTCCTGTGGAAGCCGGAGAACCCGGACGCCTCGGCCGTCGCCCTGGTGCCCGCCAAGACGCTGCTGGATACCGCCAAGGCGCTGACCAGTGGTGACACGGTGACTCTGGCCCTGTCCGGCTCGGGTGCCGGTGAGGGCCTCATCGGCTTCGAGGGCGCGGGCCGGCGAACGACCACGCGGCTGCTCGAAGGCGACCTGCCGAAGTACCGGACACTGTTCCCCACCGAGTTCAACTCGGTCGCGGTCATCGAGACCGCCCCGTTCGTCGAGGCCGTCAAGCGTGTGGCCCTCGTCGCCGAGCGGAACACCCCGGTGCGGCTCAGCTTCGAGCAGGGTGTGCTGATCCTGGAAGCCGGTTCCAGCGACGATGCACAGGCTGTGGAGCGTGTCGACGCCGCGCTGGACGGAGACGACATCTCGATCGCCTTCAACCCGACGTTCCTGCTCGACGGGCTCAGCGCGATCGACTCCCCGGTCGCCCAGCTCTCCTTCACGACGTCCACCAAGCCTGCGCTGCTCAGCGGTCGGCCCGCGGTGGATGCCGAGGCAGATGACGCGTACAAGTACCTGATCATGCCGGTCCGCCTCTCCGGCTGATACGACCGTCGGTCCGTCACGGCAGATCCCGACGGGCACGCTCAGCGCCGAGCATGCCCGTCGGCCTGTCCCCGCCCGGGCGTACGCTCGGCTTTGGGTACGAATCGGCACAACGCTTAAGGAATCTCTGATGGAGCTCGGTCTCGTCGGCCTCGGCAAGATGGGCGGCAACATGCGCGAGCGCATCCGCCGCGCAGGCCACACCGTTCTCGGTTATGACCGCAATCCGGACGTCTCCGATGTCCACAGTCTCGAAGAGCTTGTGGACAAGCTGAAGGGCCCGCGGGTCATCTGGGTGATGGTCCCGGCCGGTGCGGCGACACAGTCCACGATCGACGAGCTGGCCGCGCTGCTGTCGCCCGGCGACATCGTCGTGGACGGCGGGAACTCCCGCTGGACGGACGACGAGAAGCACGCGGTCGAGCTGGGCATCAAGGGCATCGGCTTCGTCGACTGCGGTGTCTCCGGTGGCGTCTGGGGCCTGGAGAACGGCTACGCGCTGATGTACGGCGGCGACGCCGCCCACGTGGCGAAGGTCCAGCCGATCTTCGACGCCCTGAAGCCGGAGGGTGACTTCGGTTCCGTCCACGCGGGCAAGGTCGGCGCCGGCCACTTCGCGAAGATGGTCCACAACGGCATCGAGTACGCCATGATGCAGGCCTACGCCGAGGGCTGGGAGTTGCTGGAGAAGGTCGACTCCGTCACCGATGTGCGCGAGGTCTTCCGCTCCTGGCAGGAGGGCACGGTCATCCGTTCCTGGCTGCTCGACCTGGCGGTCAACGCGCTGGACGACGACGAGCACCTCGACAAGCTGCGCGGCTTCGCCGCCGACTCGGGTGAGGGACGCTGGACGGTGGAGGCTGCGATCGACAACGCGGTGCCGCTGCCCGCGATCACCGCGTCGCTCTTCGCGCGTTTCGCCTCGCGTCAGGACGACTCCCCGCAGATGAAGATGATCGCCGCGCTGCGCAACCAGTTCGGCGGCCACGCGGTCGAGAACAAGAAGTAACCGCAACGCAAGGCGGGCCGACCAGCATCACCGGCCCGCGCTACGGAGCACGGAGCAGGAAGCCGGGAAGGTCGGCGTACACCCATGCATGTCACGCATCTCTCGCTGGCCGACTTCCGCTCGTACGCCCGGGTCGAGGTACCTCTTGATCCGGGCGTCACCGCGTTCGTGGGTGCCAACGGTCAGGGCAAGACGAATCTCGTCGAGGCCGTCGGCTACCTCGCGACGCTCGGCAGCCATCGCGTCTCCTCCGACGCGCCGCTGGTACGGATGGGCGCGGACCGGGCTGTCATCCGGGCCGCCGTCGCACAGGGCGAGCGCTCCCAGCTGATCGAGCTCGAGCTCAACCCGGGCAAGGCCAATCGCGCCAGGATCAATAGATCGTCGCAGGTCAGGCCACGTGATGTGCTGGGGATCGTACGGACGGTGCTGTTCGCTCCGGAGGATCTGGCGCTGGTCAAGGGCGATCCCGGGGAGCGTCGGCGCTTCCTCGACGAGCTGATCACGGCGCGTTCGCCGCGGATGGCGGGGGTCCGCTCGGACTACGAGCGGGTACTGAAGCAGCGCAACACCCTGCTGAAGTCTGCGGCGATGGCGCGCCGGCACGGTGGCCGGTCGATGGATCTGTCCACCCTCGATGTGTGGGACCAGCATCTGGGCCGGGTGGGCGCGGAGCTGCTGGCGCAGCGGCTCGATCTGATCGCGACTCTGCAGCCGCTGGCCGACAAGGCGTATGCGGATGTCGCGCCCGGCGGTGGCCCCGTGACCTTGGAGTACCGCAGTTCGGTCGGTGCGGGCGTGGAGCCGGCCCGTACCCGGGACGAGCTGTACGAGCAGCTGATCGCCGCCCTCGCGGAGGTGCGTAAGCAGGAGATCGAGCGGGGTGTGACGCTGGTCGGCCCGCACCGCGACGATCTGCTGCTGGGGCTGCGCGGCATGCCAGCCAAGGGGTACGCGAGCCATGGCGAGTCCTGGTCGTACGCGTTGGCGCTGCGGCTGGCTTCGTACGATCTGCTGCGCAGCGAGGGCAATGAGCCGGTGCTCGTCCTGGACGATGTCTTCGCCGAGCTGGATGCGCGGCGCAGGGAGCGGTTGGCGGAGTTGGTGGCTCCGGGCGAGCAGGTGCTGGTGACGGCCGCGGTGGACGATGACGTTCCGGGCGTGCTGGCGGGTACGCGGTACACGGTGTCGGCGGGCGAGGTGGAGCGCGTATGAGTGGCTCCGGTGGTACGGCGAAGGGCATGGGCGCTGCCGGCGGCTCGGGGCCGCAGGAACCGGCGCGCGAGGCGAAGCAGCCGGAGGCGTCGGGGGTCGATCTGGCTCGGGTGGCGTTGCGTGCCGCGAAGGAGCAGGCCCGGGCGCGTGGCGCTGCGGCCCAGCAGAAGAAGCAGGCCAGACGGGGCGGCGGTCTGCGTTCCGGGGCGCGGGCGGACGGCCGTGATCCGTTGCCGCTGGGCGCTGCGATCAATCGTCTGATCACCGAGCGTGGCTGGGAGACGCCTGCTGCGGTGGGCGGGGTGATGGGTCGGTGGCCGCAGATCGTCGGTGAGGATCTGGCCAATCATTGTGTGCCGTTGCGTTATGACGAGGACCCCGAGGAGCGGGTGCTCACGGTGCAGTGCGACTCGACGGCGTGGGCGACGCAGCTGCGGCTGCTGGCGCCGCAGCTGGTGGCGCGGCTCAACGCGGATCTGGGGCACGGCACAGTGAAGTTGATCAAGGTGCTGGGGCCGGGCGGTCCGCAGCGCAGGTTCGGTCCGCTGCGCGCGCCGGGGAGCGTCGGTCCGGGCGACACGTACGGCTGACCCGCGCTTTCTCTCCTTGTTCGGCCATCTGTCGGGCTCCGGCGGCAACCGTTCCCGGTTCCGCCGAGGCTCGGCTGTGGCGGTGTGCTGCCTGGTGCGTCGTGCTGCCCGCGGGATCCGGGATATGTCGTTCTGTGGCGATTGAAACCGTACGGATCGGCTGATGCGTCCCTCACCGTAGCGGGAGGTTGACAGGCCGAAGCGCTCAATGCCCGCGTGAGCCTCTTAGAGCCCCATCCTGAATATGGGGAGTCGTCAGGCGCTCATCCAGGGCGGCACATGCGGACTCAGGTACCGGCAAACCCCCATTCATGTCGGCGCTACCGGTAGACTGGTGAACAATCCCGCATCTTCGCGGGAGTCGTCGATACAAGCCGAACGACGCAGCCGCTCCCGCCTGCCCGGAGAACGGCCTGTGCTGTGCCAGAAAGGGCGCTTCGTGGCCGATTCCGGCAACCCCAACGAGAACATTCCGTCCACACCCGGTGAGAGCGGCGGGGTAACTGCCTCGTACGACGCCAGCGCGATCACCGTCCTCGAGGGCTTGGACGCGGTCCGCAAGCGACCTGGTATGTACATCGGCTCGACCGGTGAGCGTGGCCTGCACCACTTGGTGCAGGAAGTGGTCGACAACTCGGTCGACGAGGCCCTGGCCGGGCACGCGGACACGATCGACGTCACGATCCTCCCCGACGGCGGGGTTCGTGTGATCGACAACGGCCGTGGTATCCCGGTCGACATCGTGCCGTCGGAGAAGAAGCCGGCCGTCGAGGTCGTGCTGACCGTGCTGCACGCCGGCGGTAAGTTCGGCGGCGGCGGTTATGCCGTCTCCGGCGGTCTCCACGGTGTGGGTGTCTCCGTGGTGAACGCGCTGTCGTCGCGCGTCTCCGTCGAGGTCAGGCGGGACGGCTACCGCTGGACCCAGGACTACAAGCTCGGTGTGCCGACGGCGCCGCTGGCCCGTAACGAGGCCACCGAGGAGTCGGGGACGACGGTCACCTTCTGGGCCGACGGTGACATCTTCGAGACCACCGAGTACTCCTTCGAGACTCTGGCGCGCCGCTTCCAGGAGATGGCGTTCCTCAACAAGGGTCTGACGATCAAGCTCACCGACGAGCGTGAGTCGGCGAAGGCGACGGCGGGTGCGGATGTCGCGGAGGCGGTCGAGATCGCGGAGGAGGAAGCGGCCCGCACGGTCACGTACCACTACGAGGGCGGCATCGTCGACTTCGTGAAGTACCTCAACTCCCGCAAGGGCGACGTCATTCACCAGTCGGTGATCGACATCGAGGCCGAGGACAAGGAGCGACTCCTCTCGGCCGAGATCGCGATGCAGTGGAACACGCAGTACAGCGAGGGTGTGTACTCCTTCGCGAACACGATCCACACGCATGAGGGCGGCACCCACGAGGAAGGCTTCCGTGCGGCGCTGACCACGCTGGTCAACAAGTACGCGCGGGACAAGAAGCTGCTGCGTGAGAAGGACGACAACCTCACCGGTGACGACATCCGTGAGGGTCTGACGGCGATCATCTCGGTGAAGCTGGGCGAGCCGCAGTTCGAGGGTCAGACGAAGACCAAGCTGGGCAACACGGAGGCGAAGACCTTCGTCCAGAAGGTCGTCCACGAGCACCTCACGGACTGGTTCGACCGGAACCCGAACGAGGCTGCGGACATCGTCCGCAAGGGCATCGCGGCGGCCACGGCCCGCGTTGCGGCCCGCAAGGCGCGCGATCTGACGCGTCGCAAGGGTCTCCTGGAGAGCGCCTCGCTGCCGGGCAAGCTGAGCGACTGCCAGTCCAACGACCCGACGAAGTGCGAGATCTTCATCGTCGAGGGTGACTCCGCCGGTGGTTCGGCGAAGTCCGGCCGCAACCCGATGTACCAGGCCATCCTGCCGATCCGAGGCAAGATCCTGAACGTCGAGAAGGCTCGGGTCGACAAGATCCTGCAGAACACCGAGGTCCAGGCGCTGATCTCGGCCTTCGGCACCGGAGTCCATGAGGACTTCGACATCGAGAAGCTCCGCTATCACAAGATCATTCTGATGGCGGACGCCGACGTCGACGGTCAGCACATCAACACCTTGCTGCTGACGTTCCTCTTCCGCTTCCTGCGTCCGCTGGTCGAGGCCGGGCACGTCTACCTTTCCCGCCCGCCGCTCTACAAGATCAAGTGGGGTCGGGACGACTTCGAGTACGCGTACTCGGACCGCGAGCGCGACGCCCTTGTCGAGCTCGGCAAGCAGAACGGCAAGCGGATCAAGGAAGACTCGATCCAGCGCTTCAAGGGTCTCGGTGAGATGAACGCCGAGGAGCTGCGCATCACCACGATGGACGTCGACCACCGGGTGCTCGGCCAGGTCACGCTGGACGACGCGGCGCAGGCCGACGACCTCTTCTCGGTGCTGATGGGTGAGGACGTCGAGGCACGGCGCTCGTTCATCCAGCGCAACGCCAAGGACGTCCGCTTCCTCGACATCTGAGTCGGCCGTACCAGCACGCCGCCGCTCGAAAGGACTTTGACCAGCAATGGCCGACGAGAACACCCCTGTGACGCCCGAAGAGGAACCCGCAACCGCGGGTGTGGGCATGCGTGTCGAGCCCGTCGGGCTCGAGACGGAGATGCAGCGCTCCTACCTCGACTACGCGATGTCCGTCATCGTGTCGCGTGCGCTGCCCGACGTACGGGACGGTCTCAAGCCCGTCCACCGCCGTGTGCTGTACGCGATGTACGACGGCGGCTACCGGCCCGAGAAGGGCTTCTACAAGTGCGCCCGTGTCGTCGGTGACGTCATGGGTACGTACCACCCGCACGGTGACTCGTCGATCTACGACGCACTGGTGCGACTGGCGCAGCCGTGGTCGATGCGGATGCCGCTGGTGGACTCCAACGGCAACTTCGGTTCTCCGGGCAACGACCCGGCTGCCGCCATGCGGTACACCGAGTGCAAGATGATGCCGCAGTCCATGGAGATGGTCCGGGACATCGACGAGGAGACCGTCGACTTCCAGGACAACTACGACGGCCGTAATCAGGAGCCGACGGTCCTGCCGGCGCGCTTCCCGAACCTGCTGGTCAACGGTTCCGCGGGCATCGCGGTCGGCATGGCGACCAACATTCCGCCGCACAACCTGCGCGAGGTCGCGTCCGGTGCGCAGTGGTACCTGGAGCACCCGGAGGCCTCGCACGAGGAGCTGCTGGACGCCCTGATCGAGCGGATCAAGGGCCCGGACTTCCCGACCGGTGCGCTCGTCGTGGGCCGCAAGGGCATCGAGGAGGCGTACCGCACGGGCCGTGGGTCCATCACGATGCGCGCGGTCGTCGCGGTCGAGGAGATCCAGAACCGGCAGTGCCTGGTCGTCACGGAGCTTCCGTACCAGACCAACCCCGACAACCTCGCGCAGAAGATCGCCGACCTGGTCAAGGACGGCAAGGTCGGCGGGATCGCGGACGTCCGTGACGAGACGTCCTCGCGCACCGGCCAGCGCCTCGTGGTCGTGCTGAAGAGGGACGCGGTCGCCAAGGTCGTACTGAACAACCTGTACAAGCACACCGACCTGCAGACGAACTTCGGCGCGAACATGCTGGCCCTGGTCGACGGGGTGCCGCGCACGCTGTCGATCGACGCGTTCATCCGCCACTGGGTGACGCACCAGATCGAGGTCATCGTCCGGCGTACGAGGTTCCGCCTGCGCAAGGCGGAGGAGCGGGCGCACATCCTGCGCGGTCTGCTCAAGGCGCTCGACGCTATCGACGAGGTCATCGCCCTCATCCGGCGCAGCCAGACGGTCGAGATCGCCCGTGAGGGCCTGATGGGCCTCCTGGAGATCGACGAGATCCAGGCGAACGCGATCCTGGAGATGCAGCTGCGCCGACTGGCCGCGCTGGAGCACCAGAAGATCACGGCCGAGCACGACGAGCTCCAGGCGAAGATCAACGAGTACAACCAGATCCTGGCGTCGCCCGAGCGGCAGCGGCAGATCGTCAGCGAAGAGCTGGGGGCGATCGTCGACAAGTTCGGCGACGACCGACGCTCCAAGCTGGTGCCCTTCGACGGTGACATGTCCATCGAGGACCTGATCGCCGAGGAGGACATCGTCGTCACGATCTCGCGCGGCGGCTATGTGAAGCGTACGAAGACGGACGACTACCGCTCGCAGAAGCGCGGCGGCAAGGGCGTACGCGGCACGAAGCTCAAGGAAGACGACATCGTCGACCACTTCTTCGTCTCGACGACCCACCACTGGCTGCTGTTCTTCACCAACAAGGGCCGGGTCTACCGGGCCAAGGCGTACGAGCTTCCGGACGCCGGCCGTGATGCGCGCGGGCAGCATGTCGCCAACCTGCTGGCCTTCCAGCCGGACGAGCAGATCGCTGAGATCCTGGCGATCCGCGACTACGAGGCCGCGCCGTATCTGATCCTGGCCACCAAGGGCGGCCTGGTGAAGAAGACCGTGCTGAAGGACTACGACTCGCCGCGCTCGGGCGGTGTCATCGCGATCAACCTCCGTGAGACGGAGGACGGCAGCGACGACGAGCTGATCGGTGCGGAGCTGGTTTCGGCCGAGGACGATCTGCTGCTCATCAGCAAGAAGGCCCAGTCGATCAGGTTCACTGCGACGGACGAAGCGCTGCGCCCGATGGGCCGTGCCACTTCGGGTGTCAAGGGCATGAGTTTCCGCGAGGGCGACGAACTGCTCTCGATGAATGTCGTCCGGCCAGGTACGTTCGTCTTCACTGCCACCGATGGCGGGTACGCGAAGCGGACCGCCGTCGACGAGTACCGCGTTCAGGGTCGCGGCGGCCTCGGCATCAAGGCCGCCAAGATCGTGGAGGACAGGGGCTCGCTGGTCGGCGCGCTGGTGGTCGAGGAGACGGATGAGATCCTTGCCATCACGCTCGGCGGTGGTGTGATTCGTACGCGAGTCAATGAAGTCAGGGAGACGGGTCGTGACACCATGGGCGTCCAACTGATCAATCTGGGCAAGCGCGATGCCGTCGTCGGTATCGCTCGTAACGCCGAGGCCGGCCGCGAGGCCGAAGAGGTCGACGGGGCTGATGACGCCGAGGGCGAGACGGCTGAGACGACTGCCGAGGTGACGACAGCCGAGTCGACTGTCGAGGGCACTGTCGAAGGCATGTCGCCTTCGGCCGGGGAGCACGAGGAGTAGAGCGTGAGTGGAGCCACGGGCGCCGGTTCGGCCGCTTCCGGAGCTGGAGCGAACGGTGCCCGTGGCCCTGCCACGGACTCCCAAGGGGGCACTGTGACAGACACCCGGGGGCCTCAGCCCCAGTACGAGGGATACGCGACCGGGCCGCTGCCCGGTGAGCGCGAGCCCGCACCGGGGCAGGCAGGCGGGCCTTACCACCCGCCACAGGCGTACGCCTCGCCCGCGGGCGGGACGCAGGGTGGCCGGCCCCAAGGAGCGCAGCAGCACGGCACACAGGGCGGTGCACAGGGCGCCGGTGGCACGCAGGCGACCCGTCTGCCCCGGACGGGGGCGCGGACAACTCCGCGCATCCGTAAGGCGCGACTGCGGGTGGCGAAGGCCGACCCGTGGTCGGTGATGAAGGTCAGCTTCCTGCTCTCCATCGCGCTCGGCATCTGCACCATCGTGGCGGCCGCGGTCCTGTGGATGGTGATGGACGCCATGGGCGTCTTCTCCACCGTGGGCGGCACGATCAGCGAGGCGACCGGTTCCAACGAGAGCAACGGCTTCGATCTGCAGTCGTTCCTGTCGCTTCCGCGCGTTCTCATCTTCACGTCGGTCATCGCGGTGATCGACGTGGTGCTGGCCACCGCGCTGGCGACGCTGGGCGCCTTCATTTACAACTTGTCGGCGGGCTTCGTGGGCGGCGTGGAGCTCACGCTGGCCGAGGACGAGTAGGGCTTCGGGTATCGATTTTGGGACTGGCCCCGACGTGCGCTAATCTTCAGAAGTCAGCGCGCAGCGCGGCGGGGCTATAGCTCAGTTGGTTAGAGCGCATCCCTGATAAGGATGAGGCCACAGGTTCAAATCCTGTTAGCCCCACCAGTACAAAGACCCCCAACCGATCATGGTTGGGGGTCTTTGACATCTCCGGCTGACATCAGCCGATGAGTAGATCTGCCAGCAGCCCCGAGTGCAGTGGCTTCGACCGCTGTGTCGAGGCTCACACCTTAGGGCCAGCGGGGGCGCCATGACTGATCACGGTTGGTCCGACAGCACCGATGACGGGGATCCCTTCGAGCGCGGGAAGCTGGATTGGGCCTTTGTGCGTTGGATCCTTCTCGCGGGATTCGTGATCTGCGTGATCGGCGTGGCGTGGTCCGCTTGGGCCTTCGCTCAGCGGAAGCCCTAGCTGTTCTGACCACGGAGGTTGGTGACGGATCCCACGGCTTGGGGATCTTGAACGAGTGAGGGCCTTCCGGGTTCGGTGTGGATTGCGACATCTCCACCGAACGATCAGAAGGCCCTCATGCCCCACCGTAATGCACCCTTGACCGAGACCGGACGTCTGCGTCTGGCCCGCTGCGTCGTCGAGGACGGCTGGCCGCTGCGGCGGGCCGCCGAACGCTTCCAGGTCTCGCCCACGACGGCCCAGCGGTGGGCCGCCCGTTACCGCGAGCTCGGCGAGGCCGGTATGGCCGACCTCTCCTCACGGCCGCACCACAGCCCGCGTCGGACCCCGACCCGCACCGAGCGGCGGATCATCAAAGTCCGGCTTCTGCGCCGCTGGGGACCGGCCCGTATCGCCTACCTGCTACGGCTGAATCCCGCGACCGTGCACCGTGTTCTCACCCGGTACGGCCTCGCCCGCCTGGCCCACCTGGACCGCGCCACCGGCCGGGTGATCCGCCGCTACGAACACGTCGCTCCCGGCGACCTCGTGCACGTCGACATCAAGAAACTCGGCAACATCCCCGACGGCGGCGGCCACAAGGTCCTCGGCCGGGCCGAGGGCCGAAAGAACCGGGCGAACGCCGGCATGAGCTTCCTGCACAACGCCGTCGACGACCACTCCCGACTCGCCTACAGCGAGATCCTCACCGACGAGAAGAAGGAAACCGCCGTCGGATTCTGGCAGCGAGCCCAGACCTTCTTCACCGCTGCCGGCATCACCGTCCAGCGGGTTCTCACTGACAACGGGTCCTGCTACAGGTCACACCTTTGGCGCAACTCCCTTGCCGAACAAGGCATTTCACACAAGCGCACTCGGCCCTACAGGCCCCAGACCAACGGGAAGGTGGAGCGGTTCAACCGCACTCTCCTCGACGAATGGGCCTACGCAAAGCTCTACCGCACCGAGAGCGAACGACGCGAGGCCTACCCCGCCTGGCTGCACACCTACAATCACCACCGCGGACACACCGCGCTCAAGGGCCAACCACCCGCCAGCCGCGTCCCCAACCTCACGGGTCAGTACACCTAGCCCTCTTGCCGATCATGGTTGGGCGCTTGTGATTGCCGGCCGACATCAGCCGATGAGCGGATCTTCCAGAAGGTCGGCGAGCGGCCGCCGCTTTCCGCCGGTCGTCATCCACTCGATGCGATCGTCCCGGACCGCGCCGTCAGGCATCTACGCGATCTCCGGCACCCTGGAGAAGTCGCTCGTTGAGATCTTCATGCCCGACCACGCCGGTCGTCTGGAGCAGGCACGGCAGCGTTTGCTCGACGCCATGGGTGGCGACGAGGACGAGGAAGGCGAGGCGACACAAGGCGTGTCAAGAGAGCCATCCGGCGATGAATCAGTGGCTGACACCAACACTGCCGGTACCGGCGAATCCCGCGGGACTCACGCGGCAGGTGGACCCACCACGGCCAGGACTGGCCGTGGTGCGCGACGCCCACGGACCGACCTGATAAAGATGAGGCCACAGGTTCAAATCCTGTTGGCTCCACAGTGACAACAGAAGGCCCGGTACCTCTTCGGAGATACCGGGCCTTCTGTGTGCGCGGGGTGTGTGGGCTGCCTGCGGTTGTCGCGCGTGGGACGGTGCAACGCCGCGAGGGTGCGCGTGGGCGCACGGAAAAGCCCCCGTCCGGTGTGAACCGGACCAGGGGGCCCTGTGCGTCGGGTGCGCCGCTCTCACGGTGGAAGGGGTGATGCCTTTCCCGCCGGGGCGCCGTGAGCGATGCGGGCGGCACCTGTGGTGCCTGTGGCGCCCAGGGTGTTCCTCGTGTCCACGGTCAGATTCCTGGTGGCCGGTGACGAGCCGTGCGCCTCGGCGCGGATGCGCTGCTTCATGGTGGGTGGCAGCGCCCTGTCACGCGGAAGGGTCCATCGCACCGACGGAGTGGTCGCGGTTGCGGTGGCAGCACCCGTGTGCTCCTGGTTCGTGGCCGTCTGCTGCTGCGCGGTCGCGGCGGGGGCGCTGATGAGCCCCATCGACGCGAGAAGCGCGAAGAAGGCGGTGATGAAGGCGGTCCAGATGCTCTTGACCTTGAAGGCGCTCATGGCCCCTCGCTTTCGGGTGGTCCGGTTTGCTTACCTTTCTGATGATGTGGATCCGGCTCGCGATTTCAGGGATCGACGCCACGGATCCGCCGATCTTCAGATGAACACCACTCGTATGGTTCAACCGGGCTGGACGAGTCGGCGCGGGCTGGTCGGGATGGTGGGGTTTGCCCGGGCGCCGGCCGGGGCGCGGGGAGGTAACCGATCGATATCGGCCGGTGTGTATAGTCGGGCGGCAGAAGTCTCCTACGTCAAGGAAAGACGAGGTCGCGCGGTGAAGAAGCTTCTCCTGGTCGCACTGGCCGCCATCGGCGGGCTCCTCGTGTACCGCCAGATCCAGGCGGATCGCGCCGAGCAGGATCTGTGGACGGAGGCGACTGACTCCGTGCCCGCAGGTTCGGGTGTGTGAGACAGAACAGCCTTTTGCGGGGCCCCGGTCGCTGAGCGGCCGGGGCTTCGTGCTGTTGCGGGACCGTGACACCTGTGCTCTTGAGTTCACGTACGCAAATCAATAAGTTGCGTGAGCAAAGAAGCTGGTATTTCGGTCGAGGGGGCACGGGTGAGAGGACTCAATCACCGCTGGACTGCAACAGCAGTGGGGACATGGGCCGGCGGGGCGCTGCTCGCCCTGATGGCAGGAGCACTGCCGGCCGCGGCGGCGGGATCCGGAGCCCACGGCGCCCATGGTGCAGCTGCCGCGCCGGGCACGGCTGCCCCGGACAACAGCAGCCTTGTCATGGTGCTCGACTCCTCCGGATCCATGGCGGATGACGACGGCACCGGCCGGACCCGGATGGAGACCGCACGTAGCGCAGTGGGCACGGTCGTGGACGGTCTTCCCGACCACTAACCGACCGGGCTGCGGGTGTACGGCGCCGATCGCCCTCAGGGATGCACGGACACCCGGCTCTTACGGCCGGTGCAACCGCTCGACCGCACCGCAGTGAAGCAGGCCGTGGCGGGCGTGCGGCCCAAGGGTGACACGCCCATCGGTCTGTCCTAGCAGAAGGCTGCGGAGGATCTTCCCGGGCCCGCCGATGGCGTCATGGGGACGCGCACGATCCTGCTGATCTCCGACGGTGAGGACAACTGCGGCACGCCGCAGCCCTGCGAGGTGGCCGAGCAGCTCGGCAAGGTCGGGGCCGGGCTGCGGATCGACACCGTCGGCTTCCAGGTGGAGGGCGAGGCTCGCGAGCAGCTCGAATGCATCGCGGAGGCGGGCAACGGCCGCTACTACGACGCGCCGGACGCCAAGTCGCCGGCCAGGCAGTTGCAGCGGGCATCGCAACCCTCCGCGGACGGCTACCGGTTCCGCGGCAAGCGGGTCGAGGGTGCCACGACCGGCGACCGGGCACCTTTGCTCGCACCCGGGCAGTATCTGGACGCCATCGGCCCGGGTGAGAAGCGGTACTACGCGGTCGATCTGGACGCGGTGTCCACAGCGAACTTCTCGGCGACGGCTGTGCCGCAGCCCGGGGCGGCTGTCGACACCCTCGATGCACTGCGTACCAGCATTGCGTACGGCACCGACAGTTCCTGCGCGACGAACACCGAGCACTTCTATCAGAAGGAAGGTGCGACCCCGCTGACCTCGGCGGTAGCCCGCATCCCCGCCCCGGAGGGAACCCGCGTCTGCGACAGGACGGGCCGCTACTGGCTGGTGGTGGAGCGGGAGAGCAGGAAGGGCTCCGATGCCGCGCGTTGGCCGCTGGAGGTCGTCCACGGGGTGGAGACGCCGCTGAAGAAGGGCGTCACGCCCGCCGCCTCGGAGCCGGAGTACGGCGTGGGCGGCAAGAGCGCCGCGCTGCCTTCCGGCGACCCCCGTGATGTACGGGGAGGCACCGGATTCAACGATGCCAAGGAGCTCGGCCGGGGTGTATGGCGCGACCGGATCCTGCCGTCGCAGACGCTCTGGTACAAGGTTCCGGCCGGCTGGGGCCAGCAGGTGCGCTACGACGTCGAGTTCGCCAACGAGCCGACCGTGGAGCAGGCCTCCGCGTACTCGTACGGGGCGACGCAGCTGTTCACACCGGCCCGCTTCCCGGTCGGCGGTGGCGGCGAGTTCACCTCGACGGCCGTGTACAGCGGCCGTCCGGCCGCAATCAGGATGGGGTCGGTCCCGGTCGCCCGGACCAACCGTTACGAGTACCGCTCCACGGTCCAGCCGGTGCACACCAGGGGCGAGTTCTACATTTCCGTGACGCTGGGTGCGCGGGCCGCTGAGATCGCCGAGAACCCGCAGATCGGCGTGGTGCTTCGGGTATCAGTACTCGGCGACGAGCGGGCCGGACCGGAGCACGGTGCGGCCGTCTTCGGGAAGAAGACGGACAACGGGCCTGACAAGAGGGGCAATTCGACTGCGGCCGCAGACAGCGATGGTACGGGCGGGGCAGGATGGACCGGCATCGCGGCCGCTGCCGGGGCGGGCGCCGTGGTGGTTGTGATCGCGGGGCTCGTGTTCGTGCGCAGCCGCCGCAGGGTGGCCACCCAGACGACGAGGGGAAGCGCGTGATGAGGCAGCGCAACAGGGGCCGGGCGACGCTGGCCGCGGTCGCGGCGATGTGCGCGGTGGCGGCGCTGCCGGGGCAGGCGTACGCGGCCGGGGAGCCTGCTCCGTACACCTTCGACCCCGAGGCCAAGGCGGTTCGGGGCGCGGAGGTCAGCACCGACGCGTCGGCACTGACCCCCGGATCCGTGTACAAGAGCTCGATCAAGCCGGGCGAGAAGCTCTACTACCGCCTCGACCTCGATGCCGACACGAATGCGTATGTCTCGGCGGTGGCGGTGCCCAAGCTCGGCGGTCAGGTCGCGTACGGGGACGGCATTAAGGTCAGCATCCGGGACAGCACCGACCTGCAGTGCAGCTCGGAGGATGCCAGGTTCGAGTCGGCGGAGTTCCCCCGCCCGATCGCCGCTTACGCGTACCGGGTCCCGGAGAAGGACAGCACCACCTGCAACGAGGCCGGTACGTACAACGTGCTGGTCGAGCGGGAGGGCAAGGAGACCTCGACTCCGGAGGAGTGGGACCTGGAGCTCCGCTACGAGTCGGAGCCGAAGCTGAAGAAGGGCGGGTCGGTACCGACCGAGGCGCCGACGAACTGGCCGTCGGCGTCGCCGTCACCGCCCACCCAGGCCACGCAGGAGCGGCCGGGCGGCACCAGTTATTACGACGCCACCAGCCTGGAGACCGGCGAGTGGGATGACAGCATCGAGCCGGGGCAGACCCGCTTCTACCAGGTGCCGGTGGACTGGGGACAGCAGATCTTCGCCACCGTCGATCTCGGCAACAGCGTCGACGGCTCGGGCGAATACGTAGGCAGCGCGCTCGCGCTGTCCCTGGACAATCCGGCGCACGGCCATGTCGACGAGGCCTCGCCGCTGTCGTACTCCGGCAGGCCGGCCTCCGTGTCACTGGATCCGCTGCCCCCGGTGGCGTACGAGAACCGGTTCGCCTCCGGCGCCGATGTCAGCGCCATGCGGTTCGCGGGCTGGTACTACCTGTCGGTGACGCTGAGCCCGGAGGTCGAGAAGGCTTACGGCGAGAAGGCGATCCCGATGACCCTCAAGGTGAAGGTCGAGAACTCCGCGGGTCCGTCGCCGTACGAGGGTTCCGCCGGGGTCTTCGGTGTCACACAGGACGACAAGGACATGGCCAGGAGCGGGCAGAGCGCCCCGCAGGCCGCCAAGAGCGACACGATGAAGGTGGTTGCCGCCGCCGGGATCGGCGCGGGTGCCGTGCTCGTGCTCGTGCTCGGGGCGTGGACGCTGCTCGCGCGGCGACGCGCGGAGACCGTCGCGGGCGGGCAGGAAGCCGTGGGCACGGCCGGGCAGCCGCCGTACGGAGGACCGCCGCAGGCCTGGTGATTCCGCGCGCGGGCCCGGCGGTCCGGAGCGTCAGCGGCTGAGGCCGGCGAACTCAGGTCTGAGTCAACGCCCAGATGCCCACGGCGAAACAGATCAGCGCCACCAGCAGGACCGGGACCGCCACCTTCGGGGGCGGTCCCGGACGCTTCTGCGGAACGTGCGCGGGAACTCCCGCTGTGGGACGGGGAACCTGCGGCTGCTGAGCGGTGTAAGCACGAGTGAGAGCTTGTTCGTGCTGCACCGCGGCTGTCGGGGCCTGGGAGGGATCCGGCGCGGCGGCAGGGAAGGGGGAGCCTGTATGCGCCGGGAGCGGATGGGGGAAAACGGCCGGCTGCACCGGCTGGGGCTGGGCCTGTGGCTGGGGGCTGGGTGGCTGCTGCGGAGGCGGGGCGAGGTGGAAGCTGCCCGTCTCCGACATAGGGGACGGCGACGGGGTGTGCGGCTGCGGTACGGACGGCTGTACAGGCGGCTGTTTGGACAGATGGGCGTCCTGCTGGAGTTCCTGGCCCGTGGGTGTGATCTGTACGTTCTGCGAGGCATGCGCGGGTTGGGCGGGAGCTCGGGGGGCCGCGAGGGGGCCTGCGGGACCGAATCCGGCGGGCAGCGGGCCGATCTGGTCGAAGACCTCCACCGGTTCGTCGTCGACGCCGGGCTCCGGCAGCATCTCGACAGCGGCGGTCAGGGCCTTGCGCGCGCCCGTGGCCGTCCGGAACCGGGCCTGAGGATCCGGCTGGAGCAGGCCCGCGAGGACCTGCCACAGCGGTTCCGGGATGCCTTGCGGGGCGCTGGGCGTGCCGTGCGACGCGAAATGCTCGACGAGAGCCCTGGAGTCGGGCTTCTGACCCTGCAACAGATACAGCGCGACGAGACCGACGGCGAAGAGGTCCGCGGGGAAATCGGGCTCCGCACCCATCATCTGCTCGGGCGCGAAGTAACCCGGCGTTCCCACCACATAGTTGGTCTCGGTGAGGCGCGGCTCGCCCTTGCGCATGGAGATACCGAAGTCGGAGAGCCGCAGATGCGGCCGGCCGGTGCCGGTGGCCTCCATCAGGATGTTGGCGGGCTTGATGTCGCGGTGCACGACCCCCTCCGCGTGCACCGTCGACAGCCCGGACAACAGCTGGTCCAGCAGCGTGCAGACGAAGCGCGGGGGCAGCGGGCCGTAGTCGCCGATGACATGTGCCAGCGAGCCGCCGCTGACCAGATCCATGGTGAACAGGACCTTGTCGTCGTCCGCAGCCCAACTGGCCGGGGCGAGCACATGCGGATGCTCGATCCGCAGTGCCTGCTCGCGGACGAAGCGCAGCAGCGTGTGCGCGTCGCTCTGCTGGAGCACCTTGGCCGCCACGTACCGGCGGCGCCGGTGGTCCCAGGCACGCCAGACGGCGCCGACGCCACCACGTCCGATCGGATCGATCAGCTCGTACCGACCCGCGAAGACCTCACCCATTGCGCTGCGCCCGCTCCCAGTTCCTGTTTCGGCTCGTGCCCGGCTCTTCGGGTAGTGCCCTAGGACTTGTCGGACAGGCCCTAGCCCTGGTGTCCCTCGTAGTGCGCGACAGCGTCCGCGGTGCGCCCTGCCCCGTACACCTTGAGGAACTCTGCCAGTTCCGGGTGGGTCGGGGCGAGGGAGTCGGCGGCATCGATGATGTCCCCGGCGGCCGAGACCGACCGCAACAGCGACTGGATCTCGCGGACCACACGCCGGACGGTGGGTGCCCCGCCGGTGGTCGAGGTCTGACCGGTGCCGGTGAGGACGGAGCCGCCCTGGGACTTCTTGATCTCTTCCATGCGGTCGGTGGCCTCCCCCGCGCTGACGCTGCCGTCGGCGACATGGCCGGCCAGTTCCTGCAGGGCCTGGACACGCTGGACGACCGCCGGGTTGCCGATCTTCGCCCGCTGGCCGCTCATCAGCTGGGAGAGCATGGGGGCGGACAGCCCGAGTACGGCGGCCAGCCGGGCCTGATTCAGGCCGAGATCATCGATCAGCCGACGGAAGAGCGCCCCCAGTGGCTCTCCGTACCAACTGCGCTGAAGCTCCCTGGCTCTTGCCGTTGCCTCTTGCTGAGCTGCGTCCATTGCGTCTCCCCTTCGCTGCGGCTTCGCTGCTGCGAACCTCGACGAGCATCTTACGGAGAGGGGTTGCCGACCGGGAGCCCCAATCTTTTTGGAAGATTCAGGGGGTCACCCGGTAGTCTGGTCTGCGGCGGTGACCGAGACGCTGATGCGTCCGGTGCTGTCCGCTTTTCGGGGCCTTAGCTCAGTTGGTAGAGCGCTGCCTTTGCAAGGCAGATGTCAGGAGTTCGAATCTCCTAGGCTCCACATCTGTAGAGACTCCCTTGGCCTGTGGAAACGCAGACCAGGGGAGTCTCTGCGCTTCTGACGTCAGCACCGTGTCAGTGCGGGGCCGCTGTACCGCCGCCGTATGGCATCCATCAGGAAGCGGGACGAAAGCGAGTCCGCGGCAGCGGCCTGACGAGGACCGCGCGAAGCCGGCTACGCGAGTCCGGCGTCGGCGTCCGCATCACTCCAGCGCCGCTGGATCAGCCTCGCCTGTTCCGTGAGGGCCTCCACCAGCTCGCGAATGCTGCGCGCGGCGGTGGTACGGAGCACGGCAACGCTGATCTCCCGTGCCAGCGGGGCGCCCTTGAGCCGTCGTACGGCGACGTCCTCGCGCGGGGGGCCGAGGGCGAGCCGGGGGATGAGTGCCACGCCCGCGCCTGCTGCGACGAATCCCTGGACGACTGCGTAGTCGTCCGTACGCAGGGTGTGCACGGGCTCGAAGGAGTGCTGGGCGCAGGCCCACGACAGGAGGCGGTCGCACGGGTCACGGGGGTCCGCCGCGCCGATCCAGTCGTCGTGCCTGAGTTCTTCGAGGGATACGTGTGTCTGGTCGGCAATGCCGGTGAGTTAGCGCGTCGGTGCAGGTCAGGTGGGGTGCTTGGTGACTTTGAGTGTGTAGCGGACGTTACTGGGAGTGCGGGTCTGGTCCCGTTTTCTGACCTCGAAGGTGTTCTTGGACGGCTTCTTGATGCGCTGGCACTGCCGGTTGCGCCGGGGCGGCAGGAGGGCGGCCAAGAGCTCTGTGGTGGCTTCGCGGCGGGCGGCGGCCAGTGTGGTGACGTCGGCTGCGGCCTGGGCGGCGACGGCCAGCCGGGCGAGCTGCACCGTGACGGTGAAGGAGATCCGGTCAGGATCGGTCCCGCCGTGTTCTGCCGCGCGCGTCTGCAGTGCGCATAGTGCCTGGTAGACGGTGAGAAGGGCGTAGATCTCCTGGTAGATCAGCTCGGGCGCCTTGGAGCGCAGGATGAATCCGGCGCCGCGCAGGCGGTTCTTCAGTTCCGCGAATCCGTTTTCGATCTCCCACCGCTGGTGATATGCCCTCGCCAGCTGGTGGGCCGGGGCGAGGCGGTGGTCCAGCAGGCTGGTGACCAGCCGGAACGTCTCGGTGCGGGGTGGGCCGGCCTGTGGGTGGATGGTCACGGTGTACTCGATGATCCGTACCAGGTGTCCCCGGGGCGGCTCGGTCAGGGTGCGTCCGGCCGCGCGGGCCTGACCGTGGCGGATGTTCTCCGCGGGCGTGCGCATGATGGACAGGTAGGACCCGTCGGACAGCACCCGCAGCGGCACGAAGACCAGGTTCTTCTTGATCCGCCAGGCCAGGTGGGCGCCGGTGGCGCGGGCCAGGCCCCACAGCTGGTATCCGGCGAAGTTGCGGTCGGCCAGCAGCAGCATGTCCCCTCGCAGGGAGGCCAGCAGCCGGCGGGCGAGCTTGTGCTCGCTGAACCTGGCCACGGCGTCGAAGGCCGCGTCGACCAGGGCGTGGGTGCCGCATTCGGTCAGGGCCATCAGGCGGACCTGTGGGTGTCCGCTCTGGTTGACACCACCCTTGCCGGTGAAACCGAACTCAGCAGCGTTTGCCGGGGTGTCGGGGACATCCAGCGCGGTGCCGTCCCAGGCGACCAGCCGCAGCCCGAAGGCGAACGCGCCCGGAGTGACGGTCGTGGCCAGCGTGCCGCACCGCCGCTCGAACAGCGCCTGCAGCGGCTTGTCGCCCAGCCGCTGCCGGGCCCGTGTCAGGGCCGAGCTGGTGGGCAAGCGCTGCACACACAGGCCTGGCAGATGCCGCAGCTTCTCCGTCAACGTGCGCAGGACCGACCGGTATCCCGGCGGCCCGGCACTGTCGGAGCTGCTGAACAGGCACAACGCCAGGATGAAGTAGACCACCGCCCGGGCGGGCAACAGCCGGCGGCGACGCTCGCCGCAGCCGGTCAACTCCACGACCTCGTCAACCAGTTCAGGGCTGATCTCCTCGGTCAACACGCCGAGACGGACGTGCTCGCCAAAGCGCCGGTCCGTGGGGGTCACCAGCCTGTTCAACGGGGCCTGGCTGCCCTCGGTGATGGCAGACGACATGCGGACGATGGCACACTGAGTACCCAACGGAGTTCCCTCGCGGACAGTCGGATCTTGGTCGATCTTCTGTCCTACCGGGAACTCCGTTGCCGTGTCCCGGCCTCCGCCGACACGTCACCAGAAGTGACGGATCACGCAACGTCACCAGGGGATATTCCCAACCAAACCCCGCACTATCAAGTGCCTGACCTGCACCGACGCGCTAACTCACCGGCATTGGTCTGGTCGGCGCACCGGTGGTCCTCGGGCAGGACCACCTGCAGCGGATCGTGCGGCAGTGGATACAGCTCGAAGTCGTCGTCGAGATCGAGACGGTCACCCGGCTGGGATAAGACGAGCGCGGCGTGCAGCTCCCGTGCGCGCAGTCCTTGCAGCAGGGTCGGCAGTTCGCCTTCGTTGAGCGAGATATGCACCCCGGCATGACGGAGAGCCTTCACCGCGGGCGGCAGCAGCAGCGCGCCGGCCGTGGGGAACGTGCCGATGTGCAGCGTGTGGGCGCCCCGTTCGGCGAGGTCCCGGGCGGACTTCGACGCATCCCCATGTGCGAAGAGGCGGTACGGAATCCGTACCGCCTCTTCCCGCGTGCCCGTCCCACGGGAGTGGCTGTTCGGCGGTGCCGGCGGCACCGGACTGGGCCACTGCCAGACGCGGATGCAGTCGACGTACATCGTGGAATGCGAGTCGAGCGGAGCGTCGACGAGTTGGCCGTCGGCGAACTGCGGACATTCGTGGGAGAGGATCGGGGCGGAAGCGGAAAGTCCACACTTCTCTTCTGCCGATGGCTCACCACGGACAACACAACGGGCGCCGGGAAAACCTCAGGGGTTTTCCGGCGCCCGTTCTGTTGGGCCGGTGGCTCAGCGACGGTCGTCGAGGTCAGTTCCGTCCACCTCGTCCGTCCCGTCGGGGCCGGTGTCGTCCTGCTTGGCCCGGACCTCGGGGTCAAGGACGGTCGGGCCGCTGCCGTCGACCGAGGTCAACGGTGCGCGGTCGGAGACCTCCGTGGGGGCGGGGGGTTCGACCAGCCAGTCCGGGTTGGCCTGCTTGTCCCACCACCGCCAGGCGGCATAGGCGGCGGCCGCCAGCAGGGAGACCACGGCGAAACCCTTGAGCGCGCGGCCGGCCTTGGCCCGCCTCCTGTTCCTTCTGGCCAGCTGCTGGATCTCCTTCGGCGTGACCTGCCCGCGCAGGGCGGCCAGGGCCGCGATGCTGCGGGACGTGGCCTCCTCGGCGACGGGCTGGGCGGCGGCCACCGCGGACTCGACGCGGGGCACGGTGTACTCCGCGGCGTTCTTGGCGGCCCGGCGGGTGCGGAGCGCGGCGCGCTGCGCGGCCTCGTCGACCTTGGGTGGCACATGAGAGCGGGCCAGTTCGATATGTGGTGCCAGATATGCGTCGTACTGGACGCGGGCCTGTTGGGCTGCTTTCGACGCCTTCGGCGCGAGCCGCGTACGGGCCTCGTGCGCATAGCGTGCGGCCTGGTCCTTGGCCGTTTCGGCGTAGGGCGCCACCACTTCCGCGGCGTGCTGCACGCTCTCCTTCGCCGAGTCGGTTGCGGCGCGCACGCTGTCGATGCGGGTCACGGGATCCTCCTCCTTGGTGGCGGGTAGTACTCCGCCTTTCCACCCATTTCGAGATCATGCCTGCCGGTGGCCCAAGTGGCATGTGGGGCGGGCATCCGGGTCATGAGCGACCGTTGTGAGGGACGGTCGTGAGAGACGTCCTCGGGCAATGCGGTGCAAGGGGAGCTTGCCGACGACAATGCCACGGTTCAGCTCAGTACGCGCCGGTTCGTCACGCGCTTGGCCTCATTTGTTCCTGCGGGAAGCGGCAGGCGAGCGGAGTGAAATCAGGCAAGAAGGTGAGGGATGTCCGTTCGCGGGTGGCGGTCGGGCGCCGTGAGGGATGGTCCGTGCGAGGATCGGTGGACGTCAGCGAAGACTTACGGAAGGCAGATCGTGGCCGAGCAGCTTTACGCCACCTTGAAGACCAACCAAGGCGACATCGAGATCCGGCTTCTGCCGAACCACGCGCCCAAGACGGTCAAGAACTTCGTCGAGCTCGCCACGGGCGAGCGCGAGTGGACCCACCCCGCGACCGGCAAGAAGTCCAAGGACCGGCTGTACGACGGCACCGTCTTCCACCGTGTCATCAGCGGCTTCATGATCCAGGGCGGCGACCCGCTGGGCAACGGCACCGGTGGCCCGGGCTACGAGTTCGGTGACGAGTTCCACCCGGACCTCAGCTTCAACAAGCCGTATCTGCTGGCCATGGCCAACGCCGGCCCGGGCACCAACGGCTCGCAGTTCTTCGTCACCGTCTCGCCCACCGCGTGGCTGACCGGCAAGCACACCATCTTCGGTGAGGTGACGGACGAGGCCAGCAAGAAGGTCGTGGACGCCATCGCCGGCACCCAGACCAACGCCCGCACCGACCGTCCGGTGCAGGACGTGGTGATCGAGTCGGTCGTCGTCGAGACCCGATGATCTCCGGTGGTCACCAGGTGATCACTCTCTGATTCCTCTGACGGGAACCAACCGCCCTGCTTGTCCGTACTGCATACATAGCGGATGAGCAGGGCGGCTTTGTGCGCGCTGCCGCTCACGAGAGATACCGAGGGGACCAGGAAGTGATGGGACCGATGGACGAGCAGCCGCCCGGCAGCCGGGACCAGTCCGCCGCCACCGACGGCCCGCTCGGCTGCTACCGCCACCCGGGCCGTGAGACAGGGATCCGCTGTACCCGCTGCGACCGCCCGATCTGCACCGAGTGCATGGTCAGCGCCTCGGTCGGCTTCCAGTGTCCGGACTGCGTCCGCCAGGGATCCGGCACGGGGCACGGACCGGCGGCCAATCAGCCGCGCACCCTCGCCGGCGGCAGCGTCGCGGCCGACCCCCGGCTGGTCACCAAGATCCTGCTCGCTCTCAATATCGCCCTGTTCATCGTGGTGCACGTGAAGGGATCGCTGCTCCAGGACCTGACGCTCTTCGGCCGGGCCAACCTCTACTACGGCGGCCCGCCGGAGGGTGTTGCGGAGGGCCAGTGGTACCGGCTGGTGACATCGATGTTCCTGCACCAGGAGGTGTGGCACATCGCGTTCAACATGCTGGGACTGTGGTGGCTCGGCGGCCCCCTGGAGGCAGCGCTCGGGCGCGCCCGCTACCTCGCGCTCTATCTGCTCTCGGGCCTGGCGGGCAGCGCTCTCACCTACTGGCTCGCCGCACCGAATCAGCCCTCGCTCGGTGCCTCCGGCGCCATCTTCGGTCTGCTGGGCGCCACCACCGTGCTCATGCGCCGCCTGAACTACGACATGCGGCCGGTCCTCGTGCTCCTCGCGCTGAACCTGCTCTTCACCTTCACCTGGGGTGGAATCGCCTGGCAGGCGCATGTCGGCGGTCTGATCGCGGGCACGGTGATCGCCATCGCCATGGTGCATGCACCGCGCGGGCGGCGTGCGCTGGTGCAGTACGGCACCTGTGCGCTGGTCCTGGCGGCGGTGATCCTCATCGTGGTCGCCAGAACGGCCGCACTGACCTGATCACAGGGGTGATCGGGGACCGGCCGAGGTCGCCCTTCGTGCAGTTGTCCACAGCAGGGGTGTGATCTTGTGCATTCTGTGGGTACAACTGTGCCCCTTGTCGCTGAGCTGGGTTTTTCCAGCCCGGACAAGGGGCGTGCCACCCCTCGATGGGGGAGGCTGCAGTCACACCGGCGTCAACATCCAGGGAGTTATCCACAGATCGTCTGACCTTTTCCCCCGCCTGTGGATAACGCTGTGGGTAACTCAGGGCAAGGGTTGCAATACCGGGGTCAGCTGTGGTGCCGGGTACGAGGTGGAGCTACTTCCACTGTGTGGAGACGCCGAAGCCGCCGGCGATGAAGCCGAAGCCGACGACGATGTTCCAGTTCCCGAGCGCATTGATCGGCAGATCGCCGTCGGTCACATAGAAAACGACGATCCAGGCCAGACCGATCAGGAAGAACGCCAGCATCACCGGCGCCACCCAACTGCGGTTGGTCAGCTTTATGTTGGTTGCCTGCTTCGCCGGGGGCGGCGTGAAGTCGGCCTTCTTGCGGATACGTGACTTCGGCACGAGGAACTCTCCTGTCGATGCGCTGCGTGACCGCGCAGGGAACTATGGCTGGCGCCGGGGCGCGAGGGGGAATGCTGCCTCCCCCGGGCGTCCGTTAGCGTAGTGCTTCCGCGGCGCCGAAGGAGATAAGGGTACGTTGAGCAATTCTGCCGACTCTCCCCAAGGGCCGGTCCGGCGCCCCTTCAGGCACCCGGTCCGGGTGCTCACCGCTGCCGTCTTCGCCCTCGCCGGACTGATCTTCGTCACCAGCGCCAACACGGCCAAGGGCACCAACATCCGCACCGACTCCTCGCTGCTGAAGCTCTCCGACCTGATCCAGCAGCGCAACGGGAAGAACGCGGCGCTCGACGACTCCAACGCATCCCTGCGCGACGACATCGACGCCCTCGCCCAGCGCGACGACGGCAGTACGAAGGCGGAGGACGCCAGGCTCAAGGCGCTGGAGCGGGAGGCGGGCACCACCAAGCTCTCCGGCCGGGCCGTCGCCGTCACCCTCGACGATGCCCCGCCGGACGCCACCGCGAAGCCCGGCTACCCCGACCCGCAACCCAATGACCTGGTCATTCACCAGCAGGATCTGCAAGCGGTCGTCAATGCTCTCTGGCAGGGCGGCGCCCGCGGTATCCGGGTCATGGACCAGCGACTGATCTCCACCAGTGCCGTGCGCTGCGTCGGCAACACCCTGATCCTGCAGGGCCGGGTCTACTCACCCCCGTACAAGATCACCGCGGTCGGCAACCCGGACAGCCTCAAGAAGGCCCTCGACAACTCCCCGGCGATCCAGAACTACCTGCTGTACGTGAAGGCGTACGGGCTGGGCTGGAAAGTCGACGAGCGCGAGGCGGTGACTCTTCCCGGCTACTCGGGCACAGTGGATCTCCACTATGCGAAGCCGGTGAAGTAGCGAGCGGTTCCGGGGAGGCCGACCGGTGTCGGTGCGACTGATCGTCAGGACGTTCAGCGAACTGTGCATCACCGTTGGCGCCCTGATCATCCTCTTTGTGGTGTACGTGCTGTTCTGGACCGGAGTGAAGGCCGCCGGCGCGACCGAGGGGCAGATCGACGGCCTTCAGGACCGGTGGGCTCACGGGGCCGTGTCCGCACCCGCGCCGACGGTGTCGCCCTCGCCCACCGCCAATGCGCCCACTTCCACCGTGCCCGCGCCGCCCGCACCCGCCGCGTACCCGGACGGGAAGGCGTTCGCGATGCTGTACATCCCTCGCCTCGGCAAGGGCTGGGAGTGGCCCATCCTGGAGAACACCAAGGTCAGGACGTTGCAGAAGGGCCTCGGTCACTACCGGGGAACCGCCTCCCTGGGCGCGACAGGCAACTTTGCCGTGGCCGGACACCGACGAACGTACGGGGACCCCTTCAAGGATTTCCCGAAACTGCGCCCCGGCGACGCGGTGATCGTGACGGACGGCACGACATGGTTCACGTACCGAATCGACAGGGAGCCCTACCGGACCGTGCCGAGCGACACCGGTGTGATCGACCCCGTCCCCCGCAAGTCCGGCTTCGACGGCCCCGGACGCTATCTGACGCTGACGACCTGCGACCCCGAATGGGGCAGCAGCCACCGGCTGATCGCCTGGGCGCATCTCGACGCGACCCAGCCTGTGACCGACGGCAGACCCGCAGCTTTCCACAGCTGACCCACGCCCAAGCCCCGGCCCTTTAGTCTGGTCCCGTACCGAATGGAGGGGACAGCATGTACGGCTGGATCTGGAAGCATCTGCCGGGCAATGTGTGGGTGCGCGGGCTCATCTCGCTCGTCCTGGCGCTCGCCGTCGTCTATGTGCTTTTCCAGTACGTCTTCCCGTGGGCCGAACCGCTGCTCCCGTTCGGCGACGTGACGGTCGACGGCACGAGCGGAACGGGGGCCGGCCAGTGAGCGCCCGCATCCTTGTCGTCGACAACTACGACAGTTTTGTCTTCAACCTCGTTCAGTACCTCTACCAACTCGGCGCCCAGTGCGAAGTGCTGCGCAACGACGAGGTGACCACGGCCCATGCCCAGGACGGCTTCGACGGCGTCCTGCTCTCGCCCGGCCCCGGCACCCCCGAGCAGGCCGGCGTCTGCGTCGACATGGTGCGCCACTGTGCAGCGACCGGCGTTCCGGTCTTCGGTGTCTGCCTCGGCATGCAGTCGATGGCCGTGGCATACGGCGGTGTGGTGGACCGCGCCCCGGAGTTGCTGCACGGCAAGACGTCGCCGGTGACCCACGAGGGCAAGGGCGTCTTCGCCGGACTGCCGTCCCCGTTCACCGCGACCCGCTACCACTCGCTCGCCGCCGAACCGGACACGATCCCGCAGGAGCTGGAGGTCACGGCGCGCACGGCCGACGGCATCATCATGGGCCTGCGCCACCGGGACCTGGCGGTCGAGGGCGTGCAGTTCCATCCGGAGTCGGTGCTGACGGAGTACGGCCATCTGATGCTGGCCAACTGGCTGACGCAGTGCGGTGATGCGGGCGCTGTCGCGAGGTCGGTGGGGCTCGCGCCGGTGGTGGGCAAGGCCGTCGCGTGACCGCACTCCGTCCCGAGCACGACCCCGGACAGGACGGCCCGTACGAGCAACATGCGTACGAGGCCACGGGCGCGTTCGAGGCGGCAGTCGACCAGTTGGCGGATCCCCTGAACGATCCGCTGCCGGGGCAGCACGCCTCGCCGTGGTTCCAGGGGGAGAGCCCTCCGGCGGAGGGGGCCGACACCGGGGCGGCGCAGGGCGGGCAGCCACAGGCGTCGCAAGGGGCTCAAGAGCCCCAGGGGCCGCCGCGCGAGTGGTACGACCCCGAGGGGTACGAACGGGACTGGTACGGGCAGCAGGAGCCCGTCACGGCGTCTTCGCCTCAGCCGCTCCCCCTCAACGACGAGACGGTCGGTCTGCGGACGGCCGACCCCCGGCGCACGGCCGATCGTGCGATGCCTCCACCCGCACCTCCACTGCGACCGGGGGCGGAGCCGCAGTACGTGTCCGAGTACGCACCGGAGCCCGACGCGGACAGTACGGCGGCTGCCGACTCCCGCTCGGAGCCGGCCGAACCCGGACCGCGGACGGACCCACCCGCCGGCGGCCGCGCCGAGCGCCGGCGCGCTGCCAAGGGGCGCGGCCGTCGACGCGCCGACCCGCGGCCGGAAGGCCGGTCGGAATCGACGGCGCCGGACGGGAGACCGCTGACGCGCGTCGAGGCGAGGCGCGCCGCCCGCGCGGCCAAGGACAGCCCCGCCGTCGTCGCCAGCCGGGTCGTCGGCGAGCTGTTCATCTCGCTCGGTGTGCTGATGCTGCTGTTCGTCACATACCAGCTGTGGTGGACAAATGTGCGCGCGGACCAGTTCGCCGGCAACGAGACGCACAAGATCCAGGACGACTGGGCGAAGGGCGACCGCAAGCCCGGAGCGTTCGAGCCGGGGCAGGGCTTCGCCATCATCCACATCCCGAAACTCGATGTGGTCGCGCCGATCGCCGAGGGCACCAGCAAGGAGAAGGTCCTCGACCGCGGCATGGTCGGTCACTACGGCGACGGCGCGCTCCGTACGGCGATGCCGTCGGCCGCGAAGGGCAACTTCGCGCTGGCCGGTCACCGCAACACGCACGGCGAACCGTTCCGCTACATCAACCGGCTGCGCAAGGGCGACCCGATCGTGGTCGAGACGCAGGACGCGTACTACACGTACGAGATGACCAGCGTCCTTCCGCAGACGTCGCCGTCCAACGTCTCCGTGATCGGACCGGTGCCACCCGGATCGGGTTTCACAAAGCCCGGCCGCTACATCACTCTGACGACCTGTACGCCCGAATTCACAAGTACGTACCGGTTGATCGTCTGGGGCAAGATGGTCGACGAACGGCCGCGCAGCAAGGGAAAGCCCGACGCGCTCGTCGGCTGAACATCATTACAACAGGGACGGGTGCGGTGGCAGCGAGGACCCAGCAGCAGGAAGAACAGACCGACGAGTCCGCGCCCCCGGTGCGGAGCAGGGACCGTCACCGCGTGGCGACCGCGGTCAGTCTCTTCGGTGAGTTGCTGATCACTGCAGGCCTGGTGCTGGGCCTGTTCGTCGTCTACTCCCTGTGGTGGACCAATGTGCTCGCCGACCGCGAGGCCGAGAAGCAGGGACACACCGTCCGCGACCGCTGGGCCGACGGACCGGGCGCCCTCGACACCAAGGACGGCATCGGCTTCCTGCACGTACCCGCGATGAAGAACGGCGAGGTGCTGGTCAAGAAGGGCACTGACACCAAGAACCTCAACGACGGCATCGCCGGCTATTACACGGACCCGGTGAAGTCGGCTCTCCCCTGGGACAAGCAGGGCAACTTCACGCTGGCGGCGCACCGCGACGGGCACGGGGCGAAGTTCCACAACATCGACAAGGTGAAGACGGGCGACGCGGTCGTCTTCGAGACCAAGGACACCTGGTACGTCTACAAGGTCTTCAAGGAGCTTCCCCAGACGTCGAAGTACAACGTCAAGGTGCTCCAGCCGATCCCGAAGGAAGCGGGCGTGAAGAAGCCCGGCCGCTACATCACGCTGACGACGTGCACGCCGGTCTATACGTCGAGGTACCGGTACATCGTGTGGGGCGAACTGGTGCGTACGGAGAAGGTCGACAAGGACCGTACGAAACCGGTGGAGCTGCGTTAGCCGTTACGATGGGTCAGGCCCGAAGTCGCAACTATCCTTTGCGACTTCGGGCCTTCTGCGCGTGGCTACTACCTGAGCACCTGAAGTTTTGCGCCCGCGCTCCAGGCCTCCAGCAGGCCGCGGTGTACGGCGGTGACGCCGACCTGTAGCGCGATGTCGAGGGCCTCGCGAGAGAACGGGCAGGTCGCCACGTACACGGCCACGTCTGCCTGGTGCAGCGTCTTGGTACCGACGAACTTCTGCATCTCGCCGCTCCACACTGAGCGGTAGGGCGCGAAGTTCTTGCACTGGACGACGAGACGCCGCCCGTCGGCGGTGTACGCCGTGATGTCGGCGCCGCGATCGCCGCTGCCGCCGTGGATCTCGACGCCGGTGCAGCCGTCACGACGCAGCAGGCTTGCGATGTGCTGCTCGAACTCCCGCCAGTTCATGGCGTCCATCGACGCCATGACCCCGGCGAGCGGCCGCTGCTCCCGGGTGCGCTCCATTCGATGCAGCCGCTGTTCGTGCTGGGCCAGCTTGCGCTGCACGCGGTGGATGTCCGCGCGCGCGGAGATGAGATCCCTGCGCTGCTCGCCCGAGGTCTCGATGAGAGCGTTGAGCATGGGGACGACGGTCTTGCCGAGGATGTGGGTGATGCGGCCGTCGATGCGGTCGTCGAGGTCAGCGGAGGGACTGTGGACAGAGTTATCCACAGGCTGAGTCCGTGCGGCGTACTCCGTGTCGAGGAGGTACGTACGCACCTGACGTGCGATTTCGCTGTCGCGGAGCAGCATGGCTACGTTGAGGATTGAGCGCCGACTGAAGATGGCGAGGGTGGGTGTGCGTGACTTGATCCCACTGAGTTCCTTGAAGGAGCTCAGTTCTGTACCTGTCAATACGCGATAGCCGTTGGCTGTCAGCTCCTCTCGATGATCGAAGATCAGGGACCGGATGGCCTTGATCCCCACCCCGAAATACGTGGCGACCATTGCGGTTGTCACATGTATGCCGTCGGGCAGCAGTGACAGCGTTTTGACTCGGTCGAGTACCTCTGTGCGTTCAGCCAGGCCTTGCCGAAGCGCCTGTGATTCCAGAAGTGCAACCTCATTGATCACGTTCATGTCCTTTCGCGGTCTCCGCGGTGGGCGGACCTCGATATCCCGCCCCAAAGGATCAACGAATCAGCACATATGAAGACACGATCGGTTTGCGGCTGTGTGTGCGGTATGCCGGGCAGGAGGCAGCGCGGTAGGCACAGCAAAGGGCCCCGGTCACCGTTGCGGTGCCGGGGCCCGATGAGTGGTGCGGTGTTCTGAGGGTCAGTTCGTCAAGCCGGACGGGCCGCCGAAGATATTGCCGTCCCCGCCGCCGCCCCCGACGGTCAAGAGGTTGACCGTGCTGCCCTTGGCTACCGGGCTGTTGGGGGGCGGGTTGCTGTTCAACACCGTGGCGCCCGGCTTGTCGACCGAGTTGGGGGCGAGCGCGACCACCAGACCCATGCCTTCGAGCTGGGCCTTCACATCTTGGTACCGCTTGCCGTAGATGTCGCCGGGGATCGTGACCTGCTCCGGCTGGGCGGGGCCCTTGGAGACCTTCAGGACGATCGGGGTGTCCAGCGGCTTCTTGCCGTCCGTCGGCGAAGGGGTCTGTTCGATGACCTCACCCGCCGGCTTCTCCGAGTCGACGGGGGTTTGCGAGACGTTCTGGAAGCCGGCACCGTTGAGCTGGGCCACGGCCTGGTCGTACGACCTGCCGACCACGGGGGGGATGTTTTGGGTCTTCTCCCTGGCGACCGTGATCTTGACCTCGGACTCCCGCTCAGCCTTCGCGCCGCCCTTGGGCTTCTGGTCGAGCACGGTGCCGGGTTCCGCGTCGGCGGACTCGGACGCGACGACCGTCACCGTGAAGCCCTTCTCCTCCAGTGTCTTGCGGGCGTCGTCCTCGGACTGATTCGTGACGTCCGGGACCTCGACCTTCGGTGCACCGGTGGAGACGACGACCGTGACGGTCTCGTTCTCCTGCATCTGGCCGTCCTTGGGGCTCTGGCTGCAGATCTTCCCCTTGGGCTGGTCCTCGCAGGGTTCGCGCGAGCCGACCTTGAGGATGACGCCGGCGTTCTTGGCGAGGTCGTTTGCGTCGTCCAAGGTCGAACCGACCATGTTCGGCACGTCGACCTTGCCGCTGTCGCCGTTGCCGCCGCTGAAAACGGATCTGCCGATCAGGATCGCGCCGATCAGCACCAGAATGCCCGCGGCGATCAGCAGGATCGTCGAGGTGTTGCTCTTCTTCTGGCGCCGGCGGTCCGGGCGGTCGTCGTGTCCGTAGCCGCCGTCGTCCGGGTTGACCGGGGGAAGCATGGAGGTCTGGGCGCCGTGCTGGTCGGCAGCGCGCAGTGCCGTGGTCGGCTGGTCCTGCCCGTACCCGTCGTAGCCGCCGTAGCCGGCCGCGCCCATCGCCGCAGTGGCGGCGACCGGACGGCCGTCGAGGCAGGCCTCGATGTCGGCGCGCATCTCATCGGCCGACTGGTAGCGGTAGTCCGGGTCCTTGACCAGGGCCTTCAACACGATCGCGTCCATTTCGGGCGTGATCTCGGGGTCGAAGTTGCTGGGGGGCTGCGGCTCTTCCCGTACGTGCTGGTAGGCAACCGCGACAGGTGAGTCGCCGATGAACGGCGGCCGGACCGTCAGCAACTCATAGAGCAGGCAGCCGGTCGAATAGAGGTCGGAACGCGCGTCGACCTGCTCGCCCTTTGCCTGCTCCGGGGAGAGGTACTGGGCGGTGCCGATGACGGCCGACGTCTGGGTCATCGTCATACCGGAGTCACCCATGGCACGGGCGATGCCGAAGTCCATGACCTTGACCTGGCCGGTGCGCGTCAGCATGACGTTCGCCGGTTTGATGTCGCGGTGGACGATGCCTGCCCGGTGCGAGTACTCCAGCGCCTGGAGGATCCCGACCGTCATTTCGAGGGTGCGCTCGGGCAGCAGCCTGCGGCCGGAGTGCAGAAGTTCTCTGAGCGTCGACCCGTCGACGTACTCCATCACGATGTACGGGATGGAGACCCCGTCGACGTAGTCCTCGCCGGTGTCGTAGACGGCAACGATCGCCGGGTGGTTGAGGGAGGCGGCGGACTGGGCCTCACGGCGGAACCGGGCCTGGAAGGACGGGTCGCGGGCGAGATCGGTCCGCAGCGTCTTCACAGCGACGGTGCGGCCGAGCCGGGTGTCGTGAGCGAGGTAGACCTCGGCCATGCCACCACGGCCGAGCACCGAGCCCAGCTCGTACCGGCCGCCGAGGCGACGCGGCTCTTCCATAACTGTTCCAGCCCTCTCCGTCAGTCCCGACCACACCGGTGTGTGGTCCGGCGGTGTGCTGCTCGCGCATACGCTACCGGCCACGCACTACCTGATCGGCCCAGAGCCGTCACCTGATATCTGACCGGTATCCCAATGTGCAGATATGGCGCCCCATGTGATGGGCGTCACTACTTGTTGTCGATGACCGCCTTCATCACATCCCGGGCGATCGGCGCGGCGAGGCCACCACCGGAGACGTCATCCCTGTTGGCCTGGCTGTCCTCGACCACTACGGCCACTGCGACCGGGGAGCCACTGTCGGTCTTCGCGTACGAGATGAACCAGGCGTACGGCTTCTCGCTGTTGTTCAGACCGTGCTGGGCGGTACCGGTCTTGCCGCCGACAGTGACGCCGTCGATGAGGGCGTTCGTTCCCGTGCCGCTCTTGACGACGGTCTCCATCATCTGCTGGAGCTTCTGCGCGTTCTCACCCGAGAGGGGCTGGCTGAGCTGCTCCTTCTCGTGGGTGTAGATGACGTCGAGGTTGGGAGCCTGCCGCTCGGCGACCATGTACGGCTGCATGAGCTTGCCGTCGTTGGCGACCGCGGCGGCGACCATGGCCATCTGCAGCGGGGTGGCGCGGTTGGACGCCTGGCCGATACCCGCCATGGCGTTCTGCGGCCGGTTGTCCTTCGGGTAGACACTGGCGTCGGCGCGGACCGGTGTGAAGATTTCCTTGTTGAAGCCGAACTTGTTGGCTTCGTCGATCATCTTCTGGTTGCCGAGGTCGTCGCTGATCTTGCCGAAGACGGTGTTGCAGGACATCCGCAGCGCTTCCTTGAGCGAGGCGTTCTCGCACGGGATGTTGCCCTCGTTCACAAGGTTGTCGCTCGACTGAGGCAGCCGGTAGGGCAGCGGGGAGTCCGTCTTGCCGTCGATGTCGGTGTAGAGGCCGTTCTCCAGGGCCGCGGCGGCGGTGACGACCTTGAAGGTCGAGCCGGGCGGATAGGTCTCGCGCAATGCCCGGTTGAGCATCGGCTTGTCCTTGTCCTTCGACAGCTTCTGCCAGGCCTTGGAGTCCGCGTTGGAGTTGCCCGCAAAGGTCGAGGGGTCGTACGAGGGAGTGCTGGCGAGGGCCAGGATGGCGCCGGTCTGCGGGTCGAGGGCGGCGACGGCACCCTTCTTGTCGCCGAGCCCCTGGAAAGCGGCCTTCTGGGCGGCGGCGTTGAGGGTGGTGACGACGTTGCCCCCCTGCTTCTTCTCACCCGTGAACATCGACAGGGTGCGGTCGAAGAAGAGTTGGTCGTCGTTGCCGGTGAGGATGCCGTCCTCGAGCTTTTCCAGGAAGTTGGCATCGAACGCCTGCGAGGAGTACCCGGTGACGGGCGCCCACATGGGGCCGTTCTTCCAGACCCGCTTGTACTTGAAGTCGCTGCCCTTGGTCAGGACGGAACCGGTGACCGGGTTGCCGTCGACGATGATGTTGCCGCGCTCATGGGCGTACCGCTCGATGCGCACGCGGCGGTTCTCGTCGCGGGTGTTCAGCTCGTCGGCGCGGACGTACTGGAGGTAGTTGGTCCGCACGAGCAGGGCGAGGATGAGGACGCCGCAGAAGATCGCGATCCGGCGCAGGGGCTTGTTCACGGTCGGACCACCTGGGTCATTTCGGCATCGGAGGACGGCGCGGGGGCCGGTGCGGGGCGGCGTGCGGTGTCGCTGATCCGGATCAGGATGCCGATCAGAGCCCAGTTGGCGATCACGGACGAACCACCGGCGGCGAGGAACGGCATCGTCATACCGGTCAGCGGGATGAGCCCCATGACACCGCCGGCGACGACGAAGACCTGGATCGCGAAGGCGCCGGAGAGGCCGATCGCGAGGAGCTTGCCGAACGGGTCGCGGGCGGCGAGGGCGGTGCGCACACCGCGCTCGACGATCAGACCGTAGATCAGCAGGACGGCCATCATTCCGGCGAGGCCGAGCTCTTCGCCGACGGTGGAGAGGATGAAGTCGGCGTTGGCGGCGAAGCCGATCAGGTCGGAGTTGCCCTGGCCCCAGCCGGTGCCGAGCGTGCCACCCGACCCGAAGGACATGATGGCGTCACCGATCTGCTGGCAGGCGCCGTCGGTCGTGTAGCAGGCGAACGGGTCCATCCAGGCCTCGACGCGCTGCTGGACGTGCGACTCGAACGTGGCCACACCGACCGCCCCTGCCGCGGACATCAGGAGACCGAAGACGATCCAGCTGGTCCGTTCCGTGGCGACGTACAGCATGATCACGAAGAGGCCGAAGAACAGCAGAGATGTACCGAGGTCCGTCTCGAAGACCAGGATCAGGATCGACAGTCCCCAGATCACGAGGATCGGTCCGAGGTCACGGCCGCGGGGCAGGTACAGACCCATGAAGCGGCGGCTGGCCAGGGCCAGCGCGTCTCGTTTCACCATGAGATAGCCGGAGAAGAAGACCGCGATGATGATCTTCGCGAATTCACCGGGCTGGATGGAGAACGGGCCGAGGCTGATCCAGATCTTGGCGCCGTTCACCGGAGGGAAGAACATCGGAAGTATCAGCAGGACCAGCGCCACCGCCATGGAGATGTACGTGTAGCGCTGCAGGATCCGGTGGTCCTTGAGCGCCAGCAGGACGGCGACGAACAGGGCGACGCCGATCGCGGAGTACATCAGCTGCTTGGGGGCGTCGGGGCTGAAGGAACCCCAGGCGGTCTCGGCCCGCTGGATCAGCCGGGGCGACTGGTCCAGGCGCCAGATCAACACCAGCCCCAGCCCGTTGAGCAGGGTCGCCAGTGGCAGCAGCAGCGGATCCGCGTACGGAGCGAACTTGCGCACTACGAGGTGGGCGACGCCGCCGAGGAGGATCAGGCCGAGCCCGTATCCGAGCATGCCGGAGGGCAGCTCGCCGTCGATGGCAAGGCCCACATTGGCGTACGCGAACACCGAGATGCCGATGGCGAAAGCCATCAGGCCCAGCTCGGTGTTGCGACGGCTCGGCGCGTCGATCGCGCCGATCGTGGTCGTATTGGTGACAACGCTCATGGTGCTGAAGGCTCCCCTACGGCTTACTGCTTACCGCACTGCGGGACCAGCTTCTGCTCTTCCTCCGAGAGGCTGGGGCCGGGAGTGGGAGTCGCTGTGGTCGGCTTGGTCTTGGTGGCGTCGGACCGGGCGGACGTCTTGGTGACCTCCGAGCCCGTGCCGCCGGCTTCGCCCTCGCCGGTGCGGGCGTTGCTCTCCGCCTCGGCCGCGCGGCGCTGCGCGTTCTTCTTGCAGGCGGATGCCTGGGTCGAGAGCTCGCTGATCTTCTCGCGGGCGTCCGCCAGGTTGCCCTCGGCGATGGTCGCCTCGACCTGCTTGCGCTGGTAGGGCGGGAGGTACTTGAGTTCGATCTCGGGGTGGTCCTTCTCGACCTTCGAGAGCGAGACCCACGCGAGGTCCTGGCTGATGCCGCGGAACAGCGCGACGTGTTCGTTCTTGGCGCCCACGTAGAACTGGTTCTGGGTCCAGCGGTAACCGCCGTACACACCGCCGCCGATGACGGCCAGCGCGAGCACGATGTACAGGGACCTCTTCAGCCACCTGCGGCCGCCGCCGGGCTTGATGAAGTCGTCGTCGGTGTACGCGTCGAAGGAGCCGTTCGGCATTCCGCCGTAGCCGAGGCCGTCACCGCTTCCGGGTGGGCCGAAGCCGCCCGCGGGCGGTGGGACGGGACGGCCGAGGCCGGCCGCGCGTCCGGCGGGGGTCTCCATCGCGCCGCCGTCGTTGAGCTGGGCGGCCTGGTTCTCGGCGACCGCGCCGACGATGACCGGGGTGTCGTTGAGCTGCCCGGCCAGGGTGTCGTTGCTGTCGACGTCGAGGACGTCGGCGACGATGCAGGTGATGTTGTCCGGGCCACCGCCGCGCAGGGCGAGCTGGATGAGCTCCTGGATCGTCTCCTGCGGGCCCTGGTAGCTGGCGAGGGTCTCTTCCATCGTCTGGTGGGAGACGACGCCGGAGAGCCCGTCGGAGCAGATCAAATAGCGGTCACCGGCCCGGACTTCACGGATGGAGAGGTCGGGTTCGACGTGATCGCCGCTGCCCAGCGCGCGCATCAGCAGGGAGCGCTGCGGGTGGGTGGTGGCCTCTTCCTCGGTGATCCGGCCCTCGTCGACCAGCCGCTGCACCCAGGTGTGGTCCTGGGTGATCTGGGTGAGTACGCCGTCGCGCAGCAGGTACGCGCGGGAGTCGCCGACGTGGACCAGGCCCAGGCGCTGACCGGTCCAGAGCAGGGCGGTGAGCGTGGTGCCCATGCCCTCCAGTTGGGGGTCCTCCTCGACCATCATGCGCAGTTGGTCGTTGGCCCGCTGGACCGCTGTACCGAGCGAGGTGAGGATGTCCGAACCAGGCACGTCGTCGTCGAGCTGGACGAGCGTGGAGATCACCTCGGAGCTGGCGACCTCACCGGCCGCCTGACCGCCCATGCCGTCGGCGATGGCGAGAAGGCGCGGACCGGCATAGCCGGAGTCCTCGTTGCCCTCCCGGATCATGCCCTTGTGCGATCCGGCGGCGAAGCGCAGGGACAGACTCATGCGCACCTCGCCCGTCGGCTCGGGGTACAGCCGGTCTCGAGCCACACTGCCCACCCTCCGGTCGGGAGCCGGGCCGGGTCCGTTGCCCGGACGGCCGCGGCTCGCTCGCTCCGCTCGCTCATTGTCGTACTACTTCCGCAGCTCGATGACGGTCTTGCCGATCCGGATCGGCGCGCCCAGCGGAACAGGCGTCGGGGTGGTGAGACGGGTCCGGTCGAGATACGTGCCGTTGGTGGACCCGAGATCCTCGACGATCCACTGGCCGTCACGGTCGGGGTAGATCCTGGCATGCCTGCTGGACGCGTAGTCGTCGTCCAGCACGATCGTTGAATCGTGGGCCCGTCCCAGGGTGATGGTCTGCCCCTGGAGCGCCACCGTGGTGCCGGTGAGGGTGCCCTCGGAGACGACCAGCTTTGTCGGTGCGCCCCGGCGCTGGCGGCCGGGCTGCTGGCGTTGCTGCGGCGGTGCCGCGGCAGATTGACGTGCCTGTTGCGGACGTGCGTCGCTCGCGCTGCGGCGCGAGCCGCGTTGCGTGACGCGCGTTCCGAACAGGTCGCTGCGGATGACCTGGACGGCCACGATCACGAACAGCCACAGAACAGCCAGGAAACCTAGCCGCATGACCGTCAGGGTCAGCTCTGACATTGCCCCCGCTTCACCCTTCGGCTTGCCGGTAAACGATGGTGGTGCTGCCCACGACGATCCGCGAGCCGTCGCGGAGCGTAGCGCGGGTTGTGTGCTGCCCGTCTACCACGATGCCGTTGGTAGACCCGAGATCCTGGATCGTCGAGGGCGTTCCGGTCCGGATCTCACAGTGCCGGCGGGATACGCCGGGGTCGTCGATCCGCACGTCGGCTTCGGTGCTGCGTCCCAGCACCAGCGTCGGGCGGGAGATCTGATGGCGGGTGCCGTTGATCTCGATCCAGCGTCGCACCTGCGCGCTCGGCATGCCGGGCGCGGCCGGCGGGCGCCGGTCGGCGGTGGGTGCTCCGGGACGGCCGCCGCCCGGCGGCGGGGCCGCGGGCATGGGCGGGACGGAGCTGGGCGGGTAGCCGTAGCCGCCGGTGGGCTGGGGGGCGGCGGGCCGCCCCTGGCCCGGGTGGCCGGACTGTCCCAGGTGGCCTTGAGGGGCCTGCTGGCCCTGCTGTGACGAACTCGACGCGAGAGTGCGGCTCCGTACGCGGTAGAGCCCGGTGTCGAGGTCGTCGGCCTTCTCCAGGTGGACCTTGATGGGTCCCATGAAGGTGTAGCGCTGCTGCTTGGCGTAGTCCCGGACCAGACCGGAGAGCTCGTCGCCGAGTTGGCCGGAGTACGGGCTGAGGCGCTCGTAGTCCGGGGCGCTGAGCTCGACGATGAAGTCATTGGGGACGACGGTTCGCTCGCGGTTCCAGATTGTTGCGTTGTTGTCGCACTCGCGCTGGAGGGCACCCGCGATCTCGACCGGCTGGACCTCGGACTTGAACACCTTGGCGAAGGTGCCGTTGACCAGACCTTCGAGACGCTGCTCGAAACGCTTCATGACTCCCATGGGGCACCTCCTCCGGTGTTCTCGTCCCTGTACTGCTTACTGATCGTATCCACGCGTCGGGAAATCGGCTGGTTCCCCTTGTCTGCCCTGTGGATGAGTGTCACCTCTCACACGGATCGTAGAGGTGGTGTCCTGACAGTGTCCCGCACCCGGGGTGCACTGAGGAGGAGTGGGGGCGGTCGTCGCGCGTTCCCGCTGTCCGTCATTCGTTCTGCATCCGTCTGCGAAACAACGGATGTGAATCCACCCTGTCCAGCGTGCTAATCTTCCGGATGTCGCCAGGCGCTCGCACCAACAGGTGAGAGAGTCTGAAAACACCACTCATGCGCGAGTGGCGGAACGGCAGACGCGCTGGCTTCAGGTGCCAGTGTCCTTAGGGACGTGGGGGTTCAAATCCCCCCTCGCGCACAAGAGAGAAGCCCCACAGGCCAACGGCCTGTGGGGCTTCTTCGTTCCCCGGCGGATTCGGCACGTTGTTTCACGTGAAACGCCCCATTCAGGCGGTCCGGGTGGGTGTTCCGGTGTGTACCAGCGTGACGAAGGGCCGGGACCCGCGGAGTGGTCGAACTCCGCGGGCCCCGGCACTTCATTGCATGGCTCAGGCCGCGAGGCGGGCGGCGAGGGCCTTGGCCTTCTCCGCGGCATCGGTGAACGCCTTGGCGCGGGAGGCTTCGGCGAGGGGGATGAGCTCGGCCATCGCCGGCTGGGAGTGAGCCAGCGTCAGCTCCGGAACGATGAAGTCGACCTCGGCGCCGAACATGCTCGTGAGCAGCTTCTCCAGGTAGTTCTGGACGAACTCGGAGTCTGCGCGCGGCGTGCCGGGGGCGTAAGAACCGCCGCGGCTGGCGACGACGGTGACCGGGGTGCCGGCCACGGGGCTGTCGGGGCCCGCGTTGTGGCCGACGATGATCACCTGGTCGAGCCAGGCCTTCAGGGTGGACGGAATGCTGAAGTTGTACATCGGAGCGCCGATCAGGACGGCGTCCGCCGCTGCCAGTTCGGCGGCGAGTTCGCTGCGCAGCGGGTCCCCGGCACCGGCGGCGGCCGCGGCGGCGTCCAGGTGGGGCAGCGGGTTCGCGGCGAGGTCGCGGTAGACGACCTGGCCGTCGGGGTGCTGCTCGAGCCACGTCTGGACGAATGTGGCGGTGACCTCGCGCGACGCGGAGCCCTGGGGGAAGACGGCGGAGTCGAGGTGCAGGAGCGTGGCCATGGGGGGTCTCCACGGATATCTAGGGACGGTGCCCGGCCGAATGGGAGGGCGTCTTTTTCGTGCGTACCTAGTAATAGCATAGGCCCTTACTATTCGTAAGTCCCGCACAGTGACGCAGTACTCTGGGTGTATGGCGGAGCACAGCGAACAGGCGTGTCGGCGGGTCGACGTGGGCATCACGCGCGTTTTCGAGCTGTTCGGGAAGCGCTGGACAGGCCCGATCGTCTCCGTACTCATGCAGCATCCGGTGCACTTTGCCGATCTGCGGCGGGCGATTCCGGGCATTAGTGAGCGCATGCTCTCGGACCGGCTGTCCGAGCTCGGTGCTGCCGGGCTGGTGGTCCGCGAGGTCGACGAGGGGCCGCCGCTGCGGGTCTCGTACCGCTTGACGCAGGCGGGCGCCGCGATGGAGCCCGCGCTCAAGGAGCTGGCGCTCTGGTCGAAGACGTACCTCGCGGACGACGGCGGCTGCTAGCGGCTCAGGATCCGGCAACAGTTTTTGTGGCCGGGGCTGTGGCTATGGCTGCTGGGGTGCGTCCTGGGCGGTCGTCCCGCCCGACGAGTTGTAGCGCAGTAGATACTCCGCGAACCGGGCCAGATCGTCCGCCGTCCACTCCGCGAGGCGTTCCTGATAGGCCGCGCGGCGGCTGGCCTGTGTCGAGGTGAGGGCCCGGGTCCCGGCCTCGGTGGGATGCAGCACCTGGATGCGGTGGTCCGCGGGGTCCGGGTGGCGCTCGACCAGGCCGAGCTTCTCCAGGGTGCCGATCTGTCGGCTGACCGTCGACTTGTCCAGCATGTAGTGCGCCGCCAGGTCTGTTGCGCGGCAGCCGTGCTGGTCGTCGATGTGTGCCAGCAGCGTGTACGAGACCAGGGGCAGCTCGGGATGGAGACGGGCTGCGGCGGCGCGCGCTCGGCGTGCGAACGCGGTCAATTCCCGCTGAATGACATCCAGTGACTCTTCGCGTTCCCGGGGGGTGCCTGTCACGGAGCTCACCTTCCTAAAATTTCAGTTGTATAGTACAACAGATAGAGGAGTTGTAAAAGCCAACCATTGGAGTTCCGATGTCCACAGGCCAGAGTGCCGCCGCCGGCTCCACCGCAGGCGCCCTGCGTCACGTGCTGGGCCACCTCGTCACTCCACTGCTGATGTGCATAGGTATGGGGCTCGCCTACCTGGGGGCGTTCCACGCTCCGGAACCGCACGACCTGCGGGTGGACGTGGTGGGGGCGGGGCCGAGGGCCCAGGTGCTCGCGCAGACGCTGCAGGACAAGGGCGACGGGGCGTTGAGCGTGCGTACCGTCGCCGATCGGGCCACTGCGGTGAACCACCTGAAGACACAGAAGAGTTACGGCGCCTACCTGCCGGGGAAGCACCCCGAGCTGCTGGTGGCCACCGCCTCCTCGGACACCAGCGCCACGGTGGCCGAGAAGGTCTTCACGAAAGTGGCGGCCGCACAGGGCGACCCGCTGAAGGTGACGGACACGGCGCCGACCGCGGACGGCGATCCGACCGGCCAGGGAATCTTCTTCCTGCTCGTCGCGGTGAGCATCGGGTCGTACGCATCCGTCGCGGTGATCGGTGGCGCGGGCGCGGCGCTGGCGCTGCGGATCAGGGCGGCGCTGGTCGTCGGCGCATCGCTGGCGGTGAGCGCCATCGGTGCGGCGTTCGCGGGACCGCTGTTCGGACTGGTGGATCACGGGCTCGGCGGTGTCTGGGCGATGGCATGGCTCTACTCGGCGGGCATCCTGCTGGTCGGGGTCGGGCTGCACACGTTCCTGAAGCGGTGGACCACGCTCGGCGTGATGGTGCTGTTCGTGATGCTCAACTTCACCAGCTCCGGCGGCATCTTCCGGCCCGAACTGCAGCCCGGCTTCTTCGGTTCGCTGCACGCCTTCTGGAACGGAGCGGGCTTTGTCGAGGGTGTGCGCAGCCATGTGTACTTCGGCGGGTACGCGCTCGGCGGACAGGTGCTGGTGCTCACGCTGTGGTTCGTGGCGGGGCTGGCCGTGATGGGCGTGGCCGGGCTGGCCGAAGCGAAGCGGCGGAGCGTCGCCGCGCATGCCCAGGGCGCGGTCGGGTCCCAACACCGGGCCGGGGCGGAGAGCCGGTCGGTGACAGCGAGCCGTTCCGGGGCGGAGAGCCTGTCCGAGGCCGGGCGTCGGTCCGAGACGGAGGCTGGCCAGGAGCTGGAGGAAGAGCTCGAGGAGACCGTCGGCGTCTGACCAGGGCAGGACGTTGTCCACAGGCGTCTGCCCTGGTTTTCCACAGGGGCAGACGCCTGTTGGCGGACGGCGGTACCGTCGTCGCCAGTTGATGTTGGACAAGGACGCCGGTCGAGGGCGGGGGAGGCTGCGTGCCATGGATCAGTTCGAGGCGACGGTGCCGGTGCAGCGGGCTGTGACGGATGGCCCGCGCATTCCGGTCGTGCCCGGGTTTGCACGGCGCGTGGCCGTGCCGGAGCAGAGTGCGCCGCGGTCGCCCCGAGAGGCCGGCAAGGCATTGCGTGACCGGGTGCCCAGGGCCTCGCACGACTCCCTTGTCCTTCCGGTCGGCCGGCCCGACGCGGTGCAGGCGGTCGAGGATTCGAGCCGGGGCCGCGTCCCCGGCCTCGCGCCGATCCGGGTGGGGCGGATGGCTGCCACGCCGTTCGCGTTCTTGCGAGGCTCGGCCGGGCTGATGGCCCATGACCTGATGGGCACACCCGTGACGGGGGTGGGCGCCCAGCTCTGCGGCGATGCGCATGCGGCCAACTTCGGGCTGTACGGCGATGCGCGGGGCAGCCTGGTCATCGATCTGAACGACTTCGACGAGACCGTGTTCGGCCCGTGGGAGTGGGATCTGAAGCGGCTCGCCACGTCGCTGGTGCTTGCGGGGCGCGAGGCCGGGGCGGACGAGGACACCTGCCGCCAGGGGGCGTACGACACGGTGGGCGCGTACCGGCGGACGATGCGACTGCTGGCCAAGCTTCCCGCTCTCGATGCCTGGAATGCCATCGCCGATGAGGAGCTCGTCTCGCACACGGACGCGCGGGATCTGCTCGGCACACTGGAGCGGGTCTCGCAGAAAGCCCGTAACAACACCAGTGCCCGCTTCGCGGCCAAGTCCACGGAGGAGTCCGAGGACGGCGGACGCCGCTTCGTCGACGCACCCCCGGTGCTGCGGCGGGTGCCGGATGCGGAGGCTGCCGCGGTGGCGGCGGGGCTCGGCGACTATGTGGGCACGATCTCGGAGGACCGGGTGCCGCTGCTCGCCCGGTACGCGATCCACGACGTGGCGTTCCGGGTGGTCGGCACGGGGAGCGTCGGCACCCGGTCGTATGTGGTGCTGCTGCTCGATCACCGGGGCGAGCCGCTGGTGCTGCAGGTGAAGGAGGCGCGGCCGTCCGCGCTGGCGCCGTATCTGCCGGCCGTCGGGTTCGACGTGCCGGAGGTGGCGCACGAGGGACGTCGGGTGGTGCTCGGACAGAAGCGGATGCAGGTCGTCAGCGACATTCTGCTGGGGTGGGCGACCGTGGACGGTCGGCAGTTCCAGGTGCGGCAGTTCCGGAACCGTAAGGGGAGTGTGGACCCGGTGGCCCTGACGGCCGACCAGGTCGACGACTACGGGCGGATGACAGGTGCGCTGCTGGCGCGGGCCCATGCGCACAGCGCCGACCCGCGGCTGATCGCGGGGTACTGCGGGAAGAACGACGAGCTGGACGAGGCGATGGCGGACTTCGGGGTGACGTACGCGGACCGTACGGAGGCGGATCATGCGGAGTTGGTGCGGACCGTCGGGTCGGGTCGAATAGCGGCCGAGCTCGGGGTGTGAGGCACGGTTCCGCAGACCTCGCGGCTTCGGGGCGCGGGGCGGGGCCATACGCTGGACGGGTGACCCACGAAGCCGCCGGGGTGCCGACCACCCGGAACGACGATGACCGGCAGGACAACGACCGGCAGCACGAGCAGCAGGTGCCGTACGAGCAGCATGTGCAGGACGAGCAGCATGCGGCGGACGAGCAGCCTGGCCGCAGGGCCGACGAGGGTGCGGGCGCAGGCCCGGATGCCGATGCCGGCAGTGCTGCCGATGGGGCGCGTCCCGAGGCGCGGCTGGCGAAAGCTGTGCGGGTGGCGGAGCAGGCACTGATCGAGTTCGAGATCGCCGTGGAGACCTTCCGGGTCGAGGTCGAGAACTTCTCCCGGCTGCACCACCAGAAGCTCGGCCCGATGTACGCCCGCCTCGACGAGCTCGATGCGCAGATCGCGGAGGCCCGGGCCGCCAGGACCGGTGACCCCGAGGACCTGCGCAAGGCGCAGGAGGCGCGGGCGCTCGTGATGCCGATGCCGGGTGTCGAGGAGCTTTTCCACGACTGGATCGATTCCGACGGGCTGTCCCCCGAGGCGGCGGCCATGCTGACCGAGCAGCCGGTCCGGCCGCCCAAGCGGGTCCGGCCGACCGAGGAGGCGCGCAAGCTCTACCGCGAGCTGGCACGCAAGGCCCACCCGGATCTGGCTCAGGACGAGACGGAGCGGGCGCGCCGGGACGAGTTCATCACGCGTGTCAATGCGGCTTACGGGCTTGGGGACGAAGCGCTGCTGAAGGAGCTGGCGCAGGAGTGGGCTGCCGGACCGTCCACGCAACCGGCGGAGCTCAGCGAGAGCGAGGAGCTCTACGCCCGGCTGAACTGGCTGACCCAGCGCAAGGAGCTGCTGACGGTCCTCGCCCAGGAGCTGGAGGAGAGCGCGATCGGGGCCATGCTCCGGATGGCACCTGAAGATCCGGACCGGCTGCTCGACGAGATCGCCGAGCAGTTGCTGGGCGAGGTCTCGCAGCGCGAGGCGGAGCTTGCGGGACTGGTGCAGTAGCGTTTCCGGTGACTCTGGAGCGTGACTCCGGAGCGTACGCACGAGAGAAGGCATGACCCATGAATTTCGCTCCGCTGCCCTCGGTGGATGTCGCGGCGGTGCCGTCGGACGGCCTGGTGCTGGACGTCCGGGAGAACGACGAATGGGCCGCCGGGCATGTCGAAGGTGCCCTGCACATTCCGATGAGTGACTTCGTCGGCCGCTTCGGTGAGCTGACCGAGGCGGCCGAGGACGGTCGGCGCGTGCATGTGATGTGCCGGGTCGGTGGCCGGTCCGCCCAGGTCACGCAGTACCTGGTGCAGCAGGGCATCGACGCCGTGAACATCGACGGCGGGATGCTCGCCTGGGACGGTGCCGGACGCCCGATGGTCACCGACAACGGCACCCCGGCCTTCGTTCTCTGACCCGGCCGGGGTCCCGTCGGGTCCGCCCCGGGTGGTCCGGGGCCGGGCCCGTGGTTCTCAGCCGAGGGGATGAGCGGCCAGCAGGTCGCCCAGTGCTTCCTCATGCGCCGCCGCCGGGCCGAGCGAGAGCTCGATCTGCTTTGCCCAGGCGTGGAAGCGGTGCAGCGGGTAGTCGGTGTCCGCGCCGAAGCCGCCGTGCAGATGCTGCGCCGTCTGCACGATCCGGCGGACGCCGTCCGAGGCCCAGATCTTCGCCACGGCGATATCGCCCGCGACGGGCAGAGCGCCGGCTGTCCCCGTGGAGATCCGCCAGGCCGCCTGCCAGAGTGTCACTTCCATGGCCCGCAGATCGATGTACCGGTCGGCGGCCTGGACGGCGACGGACTGGAACGTCGCGACGGGGAACCCGAACTGCTCGCGCTTTCCCGTGTATTCGCTCGTCATGGACAGCGCCGTCTCGCCAAGTCCCAGTGCGAGCGCGCAGGTTCCGGTGGTGAGCAGGGCGCGGAGCCACTCCCAGGCTCCCGGGGTGTCGATCAGTGCGCGGTCCTCGATCCGTGCCCCGTCGAGCCGGACCTCGGCGAGCAACTCGCCGCTGGTGGAGACCTGTTCGGCCAGCGTGACGCCTTCGGCGGTGCGGTGTACCAGGGCCAGGACGGCGCGGCCGTCGGCAGTGTGGGCGGGCACGGCGATCCAGTCCGCGGAGCGAGCCCACGGCACGCCTGACTGCACCCCGTCGAGTACCCAGACCGAACTGTCGCTGCTGTCGCTACTGCTGGACCGGTCGTTCTTCCCGTTGCTGTCCCGGAGGGCGGTGACGGCGAGTTCGGCCGGGTCGTGGCCGGTGCGGCCGTTGGCCCCGACGCTGAGGACCAGCTCGCCCCGGCCGACGCGGGGCAGCAGTTCGGCGGCCAGACCGGGATCGCCGTCGCGCTGGAGCGACATCGCGACCGCGCAGGTCTCCAGCAGCGGTACCCGGGCGAGCACCTTGGCCGACTCCCGCAGGACCAGGCAGAGCGCGACCGGATCGAGCCCGGCCCCGCCGTGTTCCGGCGCCAGCGTCAGGCCCAGCAGGTCGCCCGCGGCCAGCTGGGCCCAGAGGGGACGGTCGATGTCCTCGGCCACCGCGCCCGGGGTGAGAGCGGGGCTGGGTACTCCGTCGGGCTCGACACCCGAGAAGATCGCCCTCGCTGCCTCGACGGCTGCCTGCTGCTCCTCTGTGAAGGTGAAGTCCACTGCCCTGGCCTCCTGCGAACCGCTGCGCTCGTACTCGGACCTGACGGGTCGTCAAGATAGAACAGGTTCTACAAGAAGGGAACAGCAGAGAGGAGGAGGGCAGAAGGAGAGGGCGCGGGCCGGGATCCGCTGGTGTCAGCGGTCGAAGTCGAGCTCCACCTCCGGTGTGACCGGATGCGACTGGCAGGCCAGCACATAACCCGCCCCCGTCTCTTCCGGTTCCAGCGCGAAGTTGCGGTCCATCCGGACCTCGCCGGAGACCAGGAAGGCTCTGCACGTCCCGCACACCCCGCCCTTGCAGGCGTACGGCGCGTCGGCGCGGCTGCGCAACACCGTCTCCAGCAGTGATTCGCCGTCCTGAACCGGCCAGCTGCCTGAGCGGCCGTCCAGCCTCGCGGTCAGTGTGCTGTGTGCGGGCGCCTCGACGCGGGTGCGGGCGGTCGCAGCCGGTCCGTCGTCGACGTGGAAGATCTCCTGGTGGATACGGGCCCGGTCGACACCGAGGCCGTGCAGCGCGCCTTCCGCTGCCAGGACCAGACCGAACGGTCCGCACAGGTACCAGCCGTCCACCTCTCCCACCGAGAGCAGCGCGGGCAGCAGCTCGGTCAGTCGCTCCCGGTCGAGCCGGCCGGACGGCAGACCGGCCTGCTGCTCCTCGCGGGAGAGCACCGTCACCAGCTGGAAGCGGTCCGGGTAGCGGTCCTTGAGGTCGGCGACCTCGTCCAGGAACATCGTCGAGGCCGCGGTCCGGTCGCTCCGGATCAGACAGAACCGGGCCGCAGGCTCCCGGGCCAGCAGTGTCGACGCGATCGACAGCACCGGGGTGATGCCGCTGCCACCGACGATCGCCGCGTAATGCCCGGCGCGCGGCGTGAGCACGAAGCGTCCCATCGGAGGCATCGCTTCGACCTGGTCGCCGACGGCGAGCTCCTTGAGGGCGTACGTGGAGAACGCACCGCCGTCGACCAGCCGGATGCCCACCCGCAGAGCCGGATCGGCCGGCGCCTCGGTGGCCGGCGCGCAGATCGAGTACGAACGCCGGATCTCCTCGCCGTCGACCGTGTAACGCACGTTGAGATGCTGGCCGGGCTGGTGGCGGAAGGTCTCGCGCAACTCGGCCGGCACCGTGAAGGTGACGGCCACCGAGTCGTCGGTCAGCCGCTCGATCGCGCGGACCCGGAGCGGATGGAACATCTACAACTCCTTGAAGTGGTCGAACGGTTCGCGGCAGCTCACGCAGCGGCGCAGTGCCTTGCAGGCGGTGGAGGAGAACCGGCTCAGCAGCTCCGTGTCCGTGGAGCCGCAGTGCGGGCAGCGTACGGACAGAGTGAGCGGCACCGGCCCGCCGGACGGGCCGGCCGCGTCATGCGGGCGCGGCGGCGCTATGCCGAACTCGGCGAGCTTGCGCCGCCCTTCCGCGCTGATGTCGTCCGTCGACCAGGCCGGTGCGAGGACGGTGACCACGGAGACCTCCGGTATCCCGTGGTCGTGCAGGACCTGCTCGATATCGGCGGACATGGCCTCGATCGCCGGGCAGCCGGTGTACGTCGGGGTGAGGCGGACCGTGACCTTGCCGGGGGCGAGCACCTCCACCCCGCGGAGCACGCCCAGCTCCTCCAGGGTCAGGACGGGCAGCTCGGGGTCGGGCACGGACCCGGCGAGCCTGCGCACCTCCTCCTCGAGCAGCGTTCCGGTCACCATGACGCTCCCGGGTGGCTGCGGTGCAGATGCTGCATCTCGGCGAGCATCCGGCCGAAGGGTTCCGTGTGGATGCCCTGCCGGCCCGCCCCGGCTGTCCAGGCCCCGGACTGCGGGCCGGCCGGTACGGTCAGCGTTGCCTGCTCCAGCACGCCGGTGACGGTCGCCAGCCAGCTGTTCTGCAGCGACTGCCAGTCGATGTCCACGCCCTCGACCGGCTGGAACAGCTCACCGGTGAACCGCCACAGGGTGTCGACCCCGCGCTGCATCCGCTGGTGACTCTCCGCCGTACCGTCGCCGAGCCGCAGCGTCCAGTGCTCGGTGTGGTCCTGGTGGTAGGCGACCTCCTTGACGGCCTTCGCCGCCAGCCCGGCGAACTCTCCCTCACCGGCTGCCAACTGCTCGTACAGCCCACGCTGATAGACGGAGAAGTAGAGCTGACGGGCGATGGTGTGGGCGAAGTCGCCGTTGGACTGCTCGACCAGCTGGACGTTGCGGAACGCCCGCTCCTCGCGCAGAAACGCCAGCTCGTCCTCGTCCCCGGCGAGCGAGAGCAGCACCCGGGCCTGCCCCAGCAGATCCAGGGCGATGTTGGCGAGGGCCACCTCCTCCTCCAGCACGGGCGCATGGCCCGCCCACTCCCCCAGCCGGTGCGACAGCACCAGCGCGTCGTCGCCGAGGGCGAGGGCCGCGGTCACAGGTGCTTCACCCCTTCCGGGATCTCGTAGAACGTCGGGTGCCGGTAGGGCTTGTCGCCGGCCGGTTCGAAGAACGAGTCCTTCTCGTCCGGCGAGGAGGCCGTGATCTCGGTGGACGGCACCACCCAGATGGAGACGCCCTCGGAACGGCGCGTGTACAGATCGCGGGCGTTGCGCAGGGCCATCTCGGCGTCTGGGGCGTGCAGGCTGCCCGCGTGGGTGTGGGAGAGGCCGCGCCGCGACCGCACGAACACCTCCCACAGCGGCCAGTCCGTCGAGCTGCTCATGCTGTCGCCTCCGCGGTCGGTGTCTGTGTGGTGTGCTTCTCTGCGTGGTGCTTCACGGCGTACGCAGCCGCCGCGTCCCGTACCCAGGCGCCCTCTTCGTGCGCCCGGCGCCGCTGGGTGAGGCGCTGTTCGTTGCACGGGCCGTTGCCCTTCAGGACCTCCTGGAACTCCGTCCAGTCGATCGATCCGAAGTCGTGGTGTCCACGCTCCTCGTTCCACCGGAGGTCCGGGTCCGGGAGGGTGAGCCCCAGCGCCTCGGCCTGCGGGACGCAGATGTCGACGAACCGCTGCCGCAGCTCGTCGTTCGAGTGCCGTTTGATCTTCCAGGTCATCGACTGCGCCGAGTGCGCCGATGCGTCGTCCGGTGGGCCGAACATCATCAGGGACGGCCACCACCAGCGGTTCACCGCGTCCTGGGCCATCTCACGCTGTGCCGGAGTGCCGCGGCCGAGGGTGAGCAGCAGCTCGTACCCCTGGCGCTGGTGGAAGGACTCCTCCTTGCAGATGCGGACCATGGCCCGGGCGTACGGACCGTACGAGCAGCGGCACAGCGGCACCTGGTTGGTGATCGCGGCGCCGTCCACCAGCCACCCGATTGCGCCGACATCCGCCCAGGTCAGCGTGGGGTAATTGAAGATCGACGAATACCTCTGGCGGCCGGCGTGGAGCTTGTCGAGCAGCTCTTCGCGGCTCGTCCCGAGGGTCTCCGCCGCGCTGTAGAGATAGAGCCCGTGTCCTGCCTCGTCCTGCACCTTGGCCATCAGGATCGCCTTGCGGCGCAGCGAAGGGGCGCGGCTGATCCAGTTTGCCTCGGGCTGCATGCCGATGATTTCGGAGTGGGCATGCTGGGCCATTTGCCTGACCAGCGAGGCCCGGTAGGCGTCCGGCATCCAGTCACGCGGCTCGATGCGCTCCTCGGCTGCCACCGCGGCGTCGAACGCGGCCAGCTGGGCACCGTCAGCCCCGTCGGGGCCGCCTGCTGTCGCCTGCACCGTCCCTTGCGCCTTCGCCTGCGTCGTCTGGTCCGCAGTCACTGCCGCCATCCCGGGCTCCCTACCGACCGATCGTTCGGTTCATTGACTTCAATGGTGAGTCGGCGGCCCGTAGGGTGTCAACCCTGTGGATAACTGACCGGGGATCGACGGGGATCGGGGCGGGATGGATTCGTACGACGACAGGGGTGTCGGAGGCGGGAACGGAAGCGTCGGGTCAGAGGCGGAGCAGCGCGAGGACGCGCCGTTCGACACCGCCCGGGACGCCGGTTCCGCCGCAGTGCCCGCGCCGCTCCGTGCCGGCATTTCCGGCCTGTCTCTTCCGTACCAGATCGGCGCCGCAGTCGCGCTGTCGATCATCGGGTTGATTGCCTGCACTCACCTGGCCATGGTGTTTCTGCACGTCGCCCCGTCCAACACCCTGACCAAGCAGCACGGCAAAGTGGTCGACGACTGGGTCTATCCCGAGTTCGAACAGAACTGGAAGCTCTTCGCGCCCAATCCGCTTCAGCAGAACGTCGGCGTGCACGTCCGGGCCGAGATAACCGGCGCCGACGGACGCCGCACGACTCCCTGGATGAGCCTCTCCGGCGAGGACGGCAAGGCGATACGCGGCAATCTCCTCCCCAGCCACGTCCATCAGAACGAGCTCCGCCGTGGCTGGGACTTCTACCTCAACTCCCACGACACCGAGAACCGTCCGAACGGTCTGCGCGGCGAACTCGCCGAGCGCTACATCCGCCGCATCGTGATGCTCCGCCTGAGTGAGCACGACTACGGCGGCACCGTCGAGCGCATCCAGGTCCGCTCCGAAGTGCGCTCCGTCGCGGCGCCGCCGTGGAGTACGGAGAAGATCAGTACCAGGCCGAATTACCGGGTGCTGCCGTGGTGGACCGTTACCCCCGCCGACCTTCCCGAGAGCGCCAAGGAGGCGGACAAGTGAGCACGCCTTCTCCACTGGCACGCGGTGTCCAGCCCATCACGTCCTCGGCCCTCGGGCCGTACCAGAGCGCTGTCATACGGATCGGTTTCTCCGTCACCTATCTGCTGTTCCTGCTGCGCGAGCTGCCGAACCGCCACGAGATGTACGGCCCCGACTCCCCGTGGGGCTGGGGTATGGCGAAGCAGCTCATATCGGGCAACGAAGCTTTCTCTGCGCTCCTGTGGTCGGACAGCACGGTCTGGTTCGAGATCGTCTATGCGGTCGCCCTGCTGTCCGCCGCACTGCTGATGCTCGGCTGGCACACCCGCGCGATGTCCGTCCTCTTCATGGTCGGTGTGCTGTCGCTGCAGAACCGCAGCATTTTCTTGGGCGACGGTGGCGACAACGTCATCCATCTGATGGCGATCTACCTGGTGCTGACGCGCTGCGGGCAGGTCTGGTCGTTGGACGCGCGGCGAGCGGCGCGGGTGGCTCGGGAAGCGCCCCCTGAAAAGACGGGCGCCGTTCGGCCGGTGCGGAATGTGGCCGGGGCGGTCCTCTGGGTGGTGCTCGGCCTGGTTCTCGTGGCGGGCTCGGTGGCCGACGGCTTCGGCGGCACCTGGTGGCTGCCGGCCCTTTTCTGGGTGATGTGGATCGGCCACGGGGCCTGGTGGGCCGTGAACCGCTACGCACCGCAGAGCGAGCCGCGCACTCTGCTCGATGTCATCGCCAACCTCGTCCACAACGCCACGCTCGTCGTGATCATGGCCGAGGTCTGTCTGATCTACGCGACAGCGGGTTGGTACAAGATCCAGGGGTCGCGGTGGCAGGACGGCACGGCGCTGTACTACCCGCTCAAGCTCGACTACTTCACGCCCTGGCCCGCACTGTCCGACATCCTCGCGTCCAGCGGTGTGATGGTCATGATCCTGACGTACGGCACGGTCATCGTGCAGGTCGCCTTCCCCTTCACCCTCTTCAACCGTCGCGTCAAGAACGTCCTGCTCGTCGCCATGATGTGCGAGCACGCCGGTATCGCCCTGCTGCTGGGTCTGCCCTTCTTCTCGATGGCGATGATCGCCGCAGACTCCGTCTTCCTGCCGACGGTCTTCCTGGTCTGGCTCGGCGGCAGGGTGACGCTCGGGCGGCAGCTGCTGTTCTCGCGCGCGGACCGAGTGCCCGAGCAGCGGCGCAGCGGCGAGGAGGAGGCCCCGCAGCACAGCGGAAGCGGTGGCCATACGCTCGTCGGGTGAGCAGCGATACCGGCAGCACCGGCCGTACCAGCAGTACCAGCAGTAGCAGCAGTAGCAGCAGTAGCAGCAGTCCCAGCAGTCCCAGCAGCGAGGATCCGTCGAACGCAGCCCTTGCCGCGGGTGAGCCGCCCGTGGAACCGATGCAGTACGACGACGGGTTCGGGGCGGAGATCGGTGTCGGGCCGCATGCGCTGCCCTGGCCCGAGGGCGAGCGGTACGACCCGGGGCTGCTCGCCCACGGCGACCGGCGCAATGTCGGCGACGAGTACCGCTACTGGACGCGGGAGGCGATCGTCGCCGATCTGGATCTGCGACGACATGACTTCCATGTGGCGGTGGAGAACTGGGGCCACGACTTCAATATCGGGTCGGTGGTGCGCACCGCGAACGCTTTCCTCGCCAAGGAGATCCACATCGTGGGCCGACGGCGCTGGAACCGGCGCGGTGCGATGGTCACCGACCGGTACCAGCATGTGCGGCACCATCCCGACACGGCCGATCTGACCGCCTGGGCGGCGGCCGAGAGGCTGCCGATCATCGGGATCGACAATCTGCCGGGGGCGGTGCCGCTGGAGCGGACCGAGCTGCCGCGCCGGTGTGTGCTGCTCTTCGGGCAGGAAGGGCCGGGGCTTACGGAAGAGGCCCGCGAGCACGCGGCGATCGTCTGCTCGATCGCGCAGTTCGGCTCGACGCGGTCGATCAATGCGGGGGCTGCGGCGGCCATCGCCATGCATGCGTGGGTGCAGCGGTACGCCGACATTCCGGACCCCGGGGTCTGAGGGGGCGGCACACCGGAGCCAGGGGGTTCTGCCTGCCCCCTGGCTCCTGCTCCTGCGCCCCCCGGCGCCGGAGCACTGACACACGGGCCCTTGCTAGGCCTGGCGGCGGACCTCCACCATGCGGAAGCGGTTCGATACGAAAGCTCCGTCGCACAGGGCGGCGTTCGCCGCGGGGTTGCCGCCCGAGCCGTGGAAGTCGGAGAAGGCCGCCGTCTGGTTGACGTACACCCCGCCCGTCAGGTTCAGCGAGAGCTGGGCCGACTCGTCCAGGCAGACGTCCTCCACCGCGCGCTCCACCTCCGGCGAGGTCGTGTACGCACCGACCGTCATCGCGCCCTTGTCGCGGATCGTGCGGCGCAGTAGCTCCACCGCGTCCGCCGTCGAGTCGACCGCGACCGCGAAAGCGACCGGTCCGAAGCACTCCGCGAGATAGGCCGCCTCGTCGTCCGGCTTGGTGCCGTCGAGCTTGACGACGAGCGGGGTGCGGACCACCGCGTCCGGGAACTCCGGGTTGGCCACCTCACGCGACGCCAGGGCGATTTCGCCCAGTCCGGCCGCCGCCTCCAGTCGGACCTTCACCTCCGGGTTGACCAGCGCACCGAGCAGTGCGTTGGCCCGGGCGTCGTCTCCGAGCAGGCCGGTGACCGAGGCGGCGATGTCATCGACCACCTCGTCGTACGTCTTGTCGCCGGCGTCCGTCGTGATGCCGTCGCGGGGGATCAGCAGGTTCTGCGGGGTGGTGCACATCTGGCCGCTGTACAGGGAGAGGGAGAAGGCCAGATTGGCCAGCATGCCCCGGTAGTCGTCGGTGGAGTCGACGACGATCGTGTTGACCCCGGCCTTCTCCGTGTAGACCTGGGCCTGGCGGGCGTTGGCCTCCAGCCAGTCGCCGAAGGCGGTGGATCCGGTGTAGTCGATGATCCTGATCTCGGGCCGGACCGCCAGGGTCTTGGCGATGCCCTCGCCCGGACGCTCGGCGGCCAGACAGACCAGGTTGGGGTCGAAGCCCGCCTCACTCAGCACGTCGCGGGCCACCTGCACCGTGAGCGCCAGGGGAAGCACCGCGCGCGGATGCGGCTTCACCAGGACGGGATTACCGGTGGCGAGGGAGGCGAAGAGGCCCGGATAGCCGTTCCATGTGGGGAACGTGTTGCAGCCGATCAGCAGCGCGATGCCGCGGCCAGCCGCGATGAACGACTTGTGCAGCTGGAGCGGGTCGCGCTTGCCCTGGGGCTTGGACCAGTCCGCGGTCCGCGGAGTGCGGATCTGCTCCTCGTACGCATACGTCACCGCTTCCAGGCCGCGGTCCTGGGCGTGCGGGCCGCCCGCCTGGAACGCCATCATGAAGGCCTGCCCGCTCGTGTGCATCACGGCGTGGCCGAACTCATGGGTGCGGGCGCTGATCCGCGACAGGATCTCCAGACAGACCAGGGCCCTGGTCTCGGGCCCCGCCTCGCGCCAGGCAGCCATCCCCGCACGCATCGCCGGAAGCAGCACGTCCAGATCGGCATGCGGATATTCGACGCCGAGCTCCGGACCGTAGGGAGAGACCTCCCCGCCCGTCCAGCCGTCGGTGCCCGGCTGGCCGAGGTCGAGCCGGGTGTGCAGCACGGCGTCGAACGCGGCCTTGCCCTCGGCAGCGCTCAGGCTGCCCGGGGCGCCGCCGTCGCCGTACGCCTTCGGATGCTCGGGATGCGGGGACCAGTAGGCGCGCGTGCGGATCGCGTCGAGGGCCTGGTCGAGCGTGGGGCGGTGCTTCTCGGACAGCAGTTGCGGGGAGAGCTCGGCGGCCATGACGGACCAACTCCTCATCGAGCTGGGCAGGGACGGGCGGACAGAGTTAGAGTAACCGAACGATCGGTCGGGACAAGGGGCCCCACGGAACCTGTGGACAACTCGTAGGGGAGGATCGCGGACATGACCACGGCCAAGCGGGACACATACACCCCGGAGACTCTCCTCACCGTCGCCGTCCGTGTCTTCAACGAGCGCGGTTACGACGGCACGTCCATGGAGCACCTGTCCAAGGCGGCGGGCATCTCCAAGTCGTCGATCTACCACCATGTCGCGGGCAAGGAAGAGCTCCTGCGACGTGCGGTCAGCCGGGCGCTGGACGGGCTTTTCGGGATTCTCGACGAGTCGGGGGCGAGTCGGGGGCGCGCGATCGAGCGGGTCGAATACGTCACCCGCCGCACCGTCGAGGTGCTGATAGCCGAACTGCCCTACGTCACGCTGCTGCTGCGCGTGCGGGGCAATACGACGGCCGAGCGCTGGGCCATGGAGCGAAGGCGCGAATTCGACCAGCGGGTGGCCGAACTGCTGAAGGCGGCGGTCGCGGACGGTGATCTCCGCTCCGACGTGGACATACGGCTGGCGACGAGGCTGCTGTTCGGGATGGTCAACTCCCTGGTGGAGTGGTACCGGCCGCAGCCGGGCGGTGGCGCCGAGGGGGAGCAGCTGGCGGACACGGTCGTTCAGCTGGCATTCGAGGGGATGCGTTCCAGCCGCTGAACCGCCCATGGCCGGAGAGGGAAGACCACCACCCTGCTCAATGGCTGCCCTCCTGCGGATGCCTGCCTTCCTGAGCTGCGGTGATGCTCGGGCGCCGTGCCGCCGACCTGCTGCAGGGGCGCGGCTGCGCGCTAGCTGAGTTCGGTGGGGCGCTCCGGGCCCGGGGCCAGGTCGGTCTCCTCGAACACCAGGAGCGTGTGGGTGGAGAGCACCTCTGGGATGGCCTGGATCCTCGTCAGAACCAGCTCGCGCAGCGACCGGTTGTCCGGGGTGTGCACCAGCAGCAGTACGTCGAAGTCGCCGCTGACCAGCGCGATGTGTGTGGCCCCCGGCAGTGCCTGGAGCTGCTCCCGCACCGTCCGCCAGGAGTTCTGGACGATCTTGAGCGTGATGTATGCGGAGGCGCCCTGCCCCGCCCGCTCATGGTTCACGCGCGCGCTGAAGCCGCGGATCACTCCGTCGTCGATGAGCCGGTTGATCCGGGCGTAGGCATTGGCGCGCGACACATGGACGCGGTCGGCAACCGACCGTATCGAGGCCCGGCCGTCCGTCTGGAGCAGTCGGAGGATGTCGCGGTCGATCGAGTCGAGCGGACGCGCGGGCGGAACCTGACCGGGGTCCTCGGCCCCGTCGGCCATTTGTTCAGCTGCCATGTCCCCGTGCCTCCCTGCCTTGGACGACCTGCCCCTATCCCAGGCTGTGGAGAACCGTTTGTCCACAGGCTGACGGTGCCTGTAGCCAAAATGCGCTCGCGACCGAACAATCGGTAGGTGAGGCACACCACATCCGCGCCTCGGCCAGTGCTCGACATTTCGACGTATTCAGCCACCCCTCGATATCGGGCGACGCCTCGATATCGCCACACGCTGCTCGATATCCCTCGATGCCAGGAGGTGCTTGTCATGACGGTCCAAGAGCTGCCCGGCGCGGCCGCCTACCGGCCCACGCCGCCCCCGGCCTGGAAGCCGCTCACCGACCCCGCGCCGCTGCTCCCGGACCCCGAGCCGTACCGCGTGCTCGGTACGGACGCCGTGGCCGACGCAGACCCCGAGCTGCTGCTGCGGCTCTACGCCGAGCTGGTGCGCGGTCGGCGGTACAACGCCCAGGCCACCGCCCTCACCAAGCAGGGCCGGCTCGCCGTCTACCCGTCCAGCACCGGACAGGAGGCCTGCGAGATAGCTGCGGCGCTGGTGCTGGAGGAGCGCGACTGGCTCTTCCCCAGCTACCGCGACACCCTCGCGGCGGTGGCGCGCGGCCTCGACCCGGCCGAGGCACTGACCCTGCTGCGCGGTGACTGGCACACCGGTTACGACCCGCGCGAGCACCGCATCGCCCCGCTCTGCACCCCGCTCGCCACCCAGCTGCCGCACGCCGTGGGCCTGGCCCACGCGGCGCGGCTCAAGGGGGACGACGTGGTGGCGCTCGCCATGGTCGGCGACGGCGGGACCAGCGAGGGCGACTTCCACGAGGCGCTGAACTTCGCGGCCGTCTGGCGGGCCCCGGTGGTCTTCCTGGTGCAGAACAACGGCTTTGCGATCTCCGTACCCCTGGCCAAGCAGACGGCGGCGCCGTCGCTGGCGCACAAGGCGGTGGGGTACGGCATGCCGGGCCGGCTGGTCGACGGCAATGACGCGGTCGCCGTGCACCAGGTGCTCGGCGAGGCGGTGGCGCGGGCCCGGGCGGGTGGCGGTCCGACCCTGGTCGAGGCCGTGACGTACCGGATGGACGCGCATACGAACGCCGACGACGCCACGCGCTACCGCGGCGAGAGCGAGGTGGAGGCGTGGCGGGCGCACGACCCGATCCAGCTCCTGGAGCGGGAACTGACCGCGCGCGGGCTGCTCGGTGAGGACGGTATCGAGGAGGCGCGCGCGGCTGCGGAGCGGATGGCGGCCGGGCTGCGCGAGCAGATGAACGCCGATCCGGTGCTCGACCCGATGGACCTCTTCGCCCATGTCTATGCGGAACAGACCGCGCAACTGCGGGAGCAGGCGGCCCGGCTGCGGGTGGAGCTGGACGCCGAGCAGGGCCAGGACGGTACGAGTGGTGCGGGGGACGGCCGATGACGACGGCGGCGATGGCCGGCGAGCAGACGGACAAGGCCAAGCCGGCCACCATGGCGCAGGCTCTCGGGCGTGCGCTGCGTGACTCGATGGCCGAGGACCCGACGGTGCACGTCCTCGGTGAGGACGTCGGCACGCTCGGCGGGGTCTTCCGGATCACCGACGGGCTGGCGAAGGAGTTCGGCGACGACCGCTGTACGGACACACCGCTGGCCGAGGCGGGCATCCTCGGTGCGGCCGTCGGCATGGCGATGTACGGGCTGCGGCCTGTGGTGGAGATGCAGTTCGACGCGTTCGCCTATCCGGCGTTCGAGCAGCTCATCAGCCATGTCGCCAAGATGCGGAACCGGACCGGGGGCGCCATGCCGCTGCCGATCACGGTGCGGGTGCCGTACGGCGGCGGGATCGGCGGGGTCGAGCACCACAGCGACTCCTCGGAGGCCTACTACATGGCGACGCCGGGCCTGCATGTCGTCACGCCTGCCACGGTCGACGACGCATACGGGCTGCTGCGGGCCTCGATCGCCTCCGACGATCCGGTGATCTTCCTGGAGCCGAAGCGGCTGTACTGGTCGAAGGCGGCATGGTCGCCGGACGCGCCGGTGGAGGTCGAGCCGATCGGGCGGGCCGTTGTCCGCCGTCCCGGGCGCAGCGCGACGCTGATCACGTACGGGCCGTCCCTGCCGGTCTGCCTGGAAGCCGCGGAGGCGGCCGTCGAGGAGGGCTGGGACCTCGAAGTGGTCGACCTTCGTTCGCTGGTGCCGTTCGACGACGAGACGGTTGCCGCTTCCGTGCGGCGTACCGGTCGAGCGGTCGTCGTCCATGAGTCGTCCGGGTTCGGCGGCCCCGGCGGTGAGATCGCGGCTCGCATCACCGAGCGCTGCTTCCACCACCTGGAGGCGCCGGTGCTGCGGGTCGCCGGGTTCGACATCCCGTATCCGCCGCCGATGTTGGAGCGGCACCATCTGCCGGGCGTGGACCGGGTGCTCGATGCCGTCGCGCGGCTGCAGTGGGAGGCGGAGAGCTGATGCCACAGGTGCTCGAATTCAAGCTGCCCGACCTCGGCGAGGGCCTGACCGAGGCGGAGATCGTCCGCTGGTTGGTGGAGGTCGGCGATGTGGTCGCCATCGACCAGCCGGTCGTCGAGGTCGAGACGGCCAAGGCGATGGTGGAGGTGCCATGTCCGTACGGGGGCGTGGTGACCGCCCGCTTCGGCGACGAGGGTACGGAACTTCCGGTCGGCGCACCTTTGTTGACGGTGGCCGTGGGGTCCACGGAAGGCGACCTTCCCGGGGATCTCTCCGGCAAGGGCGCCGCGAGGGCCGAGTCGTCCGGCAATGTGCTGGTGGGGTACGGGACGGGAGCGCCGGCGGCACGACGTCGTCGGGTGCGGCCCGAGGCCATTTCGGCTGCCGCGGGGACGGCGGCGGAGCCGGGACCGGTACCTGTGATGGCTCCTGCTCCGGCGCAGGGACCGGTCCCTGCGCCGGTTCCCGTTGAGGCGTCGGGGCCCGTGGCGGTCGTCTCTCCGTTGGTACGGAGGCTGGCGCGGCAGCACGATCTCGATCTGCGGCAGTTGACGGGGTCGGGCCGCGACGGGCTGATTCTGCGGTCCGATGTCGAATCCGCGATCAAGGCTGCGGCGAACGGGACGGCGGTGGCGCCGCCGGCGCCGGTCCGGGTGTCGCCCTCTGCCTCGGGGCCGGCCCCGGTGTCGGCTTCGGCTGCCGGGGAGCGGATTCCGTTGCGCGGTGTACGGGGCGCGGTCGCCGACAAGCTGGCACGCAGTCGGCGCGAAATTCCCGATGCCACGTGCTGGGTCGACGCGGATGCCACCGAGCTGATGGCTGCCAGAGCCGCGATGAACGGCGCCGGTGGTCCGACCGCGGGGCCCAAGGTGTCGGTGCTCGCCCTGCTGGCCCGTATCTGCACGGCGGCCCTGGCCCGGTTCCCCGAGCTCAACTCGACGGTGGACCTGGAGGCCCGGGAGATCGTGCGGCTGCCCGCCGTCCATCTCGGCTTCGCGGCCCAGACGGAGCGAGGGCTGGTCGTCCCTGTCGTACGGGATGCGCAGTCACGTAACGCGGAGTCGATCGGCGCCGAGATCGGTCGGCTGACCGAGGCGGCCCGGACGGGCACGCTGACCCCGGCGGATCTGACCGGCGGCACTTTCACGCTGAACAACTACGGGGTGTTCGGGGTCGACGGGTCGACGCCGATCATCAACCACCCCGAGGCGGCGATGCTGGGTGTCGGCCGGATCGTGCCCAAGCCATGGGTGCACCGGGGCGAGCTGGCCGTGCGCCAGGTCGTCCAGCTCTCGCTGACCTTCGACCACCGGGTCTGCGACGGCGGCACGGCGGGCGGCTTCCTGCGATACGTGGCCGACTGCGTGGAACAACCGGCGCTGTTGCTGCGCACGTTGTAGGAGGAGGAAGAGGAGGGAGGGGGCGGGGAGGTTCAACGGGAGCGTGTGGCACGCATACTCGGGGCATGACCGCGTATGACGCCATCGTTCTTGCCGGAGGGGCCGCCAAGCGCCTCGGGGGTGCCGACAAGCCGGCCGTTCGGGTCGGTGGCCGGGCACTGCTCGACCGGGTGCTCGCCGCCTGCGCCGATGCCGCGACCACCGTCGTGGTGGGCGGTCGGCGGCCCACCCCGCGCGCTGTGACCTGGACACGCGAAGAGCCGCAGGGCGGGGGCCCGTTGGCGGCACTCGGCGCCGGGGTACGGCATACGAGCGCAGAGCGCGTGCTCGTACTCTCCGCCGACCTCCCGTTCCTGATGGAGAGCACGGTCGAGGCGCTGCTGGCCGCCGCCGGGCACGGGGACCGCGACGGGGCCTTGTGCGTCGATCAGGACGGCCGGGACCAGCCCTTGGTCGCGGTCTACCGCGCCGAACCGCTCCGCCGCGAGCTGGCTCTGCTCGCCACCGAGCACGGCGGTCTGGCCGGACTGCCGCTGCGGCTGCTGACACACGAACTGGGCCTCGCCCGCGTCGAGGCGGGTCCGCTCGCCTCGTTCGACTGCGACACCTGGGAAGACATTGCCGCAGCCCGGGCCCGTATCAGAGAGCATGGAACCGTGCTGGACGAATGGATCACCGCAGTCAAGAACGAACTGGGCATCGAACTCGACGTCGACACCGGCGTCCTGCTCGACCTCGCCCGCGATGCCGCCCACGGTGTCGCCCGGCCCGCCGCGCCCCTGACGACGTTTCTGGTCGGGTACGCGGCGGCGAAGGCGAGCGACGGCGGGGGCGGACCCGAGGCGGTGGCCGAGGCCGCTCGCAAGGCGGCCGCGCTCGCCCTCCGCTGGGCGGACGAGAACGAGACGCCATGACGGCGTACTCACGCAAGGCCGAAGGCGGTCCGGCGGCGGAACGGGCACCGGCTCCTCCGCCGGATCCGGGGAGCGGGCCTCCGACGGCTGAGCATGCCTCCGCGGTTACTCTGCCGGACGCCGGGGCGGCCGGGTCGGTTGAGACGGTCGGGGCAGCCTGGGTGACCGGCGCCGCGGAGGAAACGGGTGCCGTCGAGCAGGCCTGCTCGACGGCACCAGGCCGGGCGGCCGGAGTGGCTCACGACGATCAGCAAGCCCCGGTGGCGGAGGTGACTCGTGCTGCCGACGTGCCCCGTGCTGCCGACGCGACCCGCACCGCTGAGCAGGCCCGTGCTGCCGACGCGGCCCGCGCTGCCGAGGAGGACCGTGCTGTCGATCAGGCTCTTGCGCTGGTTGCGGGACAGTCTTCGCGTGAGCCTCGATTCGTGGCTCAGTCGCAGCCCCAGGTCGGGGCCTCGGTGCAGAGCCCTCCGCAGAGCGCTGGTCACAGTTCCGGCCACAGCTCCGAACACGCACCCGGCCCCAGCGCCGGCAGTTCCGGGGGCAGTCCGCACCACCGTTCCGACCACAGTTCTGGTCACAGCGCTGCCCCGAGTCCCGGTCACAGCCCTGATCAGAATCCAGGCAACAGTCCTGGCAACGGTTCCGGTCACGGCTCCGGCCGGAGTTCCGGTCAGGCCCCCGCTCGCGACCGGCGCAGACAGGCCACCGACTGGCGTGAGGCTCGTGCTCTTGCCGCGCGGGCGGGGCCCGGCGCCGCCCCCCGTACCCAGCGGCTCCCCCTCGACCGGACTCTCGGACACGTGCTGGCCGAACCCCTGGCCGCGCTGACGGATCTGCCGTCGTTCGATACGTCCGCCATGGACGGCTGGGTCGTCGCCGGACCCGGCCCCTGGGCTCTCGGCAAGGGCGAAGGCGGGAGCGGAGAGCTGGGCATCCTCGCCGGGCACAGCACGCCGGTCCCGCTTGCCGACGGTGATGGCGTACGGATTGCCACGGGCGCCCGCATCCCGGCGAACGCCACTGCCGTGATCCGGAGCGAGCACGCCCATGTGGACGAGGCCAAGGGGCTGTTGTACGCACAACGGCAGGTGGTCCCCGGGCAGGACATCCGGCCGCGCGGCCAGGAGTGCCGTTCCGGCGATCAACTGCTGCCCGCCGGAACCCTGGTGACGCCCGCTGTCCTCGGTCTGTCCGCCGCTGCCGGGTACGACGAGTTGGTGACGGTTCCCCGCCCGCGTGTCGACGTCCTCGTCCTCGGGGACGAACTGCTCACCGCCGGCCTGCCGCACGACGGGCTGATCCGGGACGCTCTGGGACCCATGATCGGACCCTGGCTGCGGGCCCTGGGTGCCGAGGTCTCCGCCCCCCGCCGTCTCGGCGACGACGCGGAGGCTCTCCAGCACGCCCTCACCACCTCCGACGCGGACCTTGTCATCACCACCGGGGGCACCGCGGCGGGTCCGGTCGACCATGTCCACCCGGTCCTCGCCAAGATCGGCGCCGGGCTGCTGGTCGACGGCGTAGCCGTACGCCCCGGCCACCCGATGCTGCTGGCCCGGCTGCCCTCCGGTGGCCCATATCTCGTCGGACTGCCCGGCAACCCGCTCGCTGCCGTCTCCGGTCTCCTCACGCTCGCCGAGCCTCTTCTGCGCGGGCTGGGCGGCCGCGCACCGGAGGAGCCGTACCGGGTCGTCGTACGCGACGAGGTGCACGGCCACCCGCACGACACCCGCTTGGTCCCCGTCGTCCATCGGGTCAGATCGACAGAGGGTGCCGGCAGCGGGTCCGGTGCCGGCGTCGAGCACGTCGTGCCTCTGCACTACAACGGGCCGGCCATGCTCCGCGGGATCGCCGCCGCCGACGGGCTGGCCGTCGTACCACCGGGCGGGGTACGGTCCGGCACCGAGGTGGAGATCCTCGATCTGCCGTGGGCCTCGGCGACGCCGTGGACGGAAGGGTGTTTCACGTGAAACTTCCTGGCCACGACGCGATGGCCCGGCGGGTCGACGAGCACCTTGTGCCCACCCGGATCCTGCTTCCGCGCCGAGTCGTCGACCGGCCACTCCGGCAGGTCGCCAAGCGGCTGTTGATGGCGATACTGGTCCTGGCCGCCACGGTGCTGATCGTCTGGCTCGACCGTTCCGGCTACCACGACGCTGCCGATGGCTCGGTGGATCTGCTGGACGCCGTCTACTACTCGACGGTCACCCTCTCCACCACCGGGTACGGCGACATCACCCCGTACAGCGACACCGCACGGCTGACCAATGTGCTGCTCGTGACACCGTTGCGCGTGCTCTTCCTGATCATTCTGGTCGGCACCACCCTGGAGGTCCTGACGGAGCGGACCCGGGAGGACTTCCGGCTGAACCGTTGGAGAACCAACTTGCGTGACCACACAGTTGTCGTCGGCTTCGGCACCAAGGGACGGTCGGCGATCCAGACGCTCTGTGCCACCGGTCTGAAGAAGGAACAGATCGTGATCGTCGACCCGGCGACCAAGGTGATCGAGTCGGCCAACGCCGAGGGGTTCGTGGGTGTCGCCGGCGATGCGACGCGCAGCGATGTTCTGTTGCGCGCCGAGATCCAGAAGGCGCGGCAGGTCATCATCGCCACTCAGCGCGACGACACGGCGGTGCTGGTCACGCTGACCGCGCGGCAGCTCAATCGCGGCGCGAAGATCGTCGCTGCGGTCCGCGAGGAGGAGAACGCTCCGCTGCTGCGGCAGTCCGGCGCCGACGCCGTGATCACCAGTGCCAGTGCGGCAGGCCGGCTGCTCGGTCTCTCCGTCCTCAGTCCCAGTGCGGGCACGGTGATGGAGGATCTCATCCAGCAGGGCACCGGCCTCGATCTTGTCGAACGGCCGGTGATAAAGGCCGAGGTCGGCAAGAGCGTCCGGGAGACCGACGATCTGGTCGTGAGCGTGCTGCGCGGCCACCGGCTGATCGGTTACGACGATCCGGCGGCCAGTCCGCTGCAGTTGACGGACCGCCTGATCACGATCGTGCGTGTCTCGGGCGGCGGCACGCCATTGAATACGCCGCGCCAGCAAGGGGCGTGAGAGCCTGCGTCGACTCGTCCGCGGCGAGTCGCGCGCTTCGGACAGAAGTCGGGCAACGTGTCGTCCGCCTCGGACGGCAGGCGACCACGGCGCGTCGTAACCCTGCCGCCGACCCGTCGCGCCGCCGCCACGGAGTAGCCTCGCCGCCATGCATGCGATCACAATCCCCGCACCCGGTGGCCCCGAGGCGCTCGTCTGGGCCGAGGTCCCCGATCCCGTACCCGGCGAGGGCGAGGTCCTCGTCGAGGTCGTGTCCAGCGCGGTCAACCGCGCCGATGTTCTGCAGCGGCAGGGCTTCTACAACCCACCGCCCGGCGCGTCCCCGTACCCCGGTCTGGAGTGCGCCGGCCGGATCGCGGAGGTCGGCCCCGGTGTCACCGGCTGGTCGGTCGGCGACGAGGTGTGTGCGCTGCTCGCGGGCGGCGGTTACGCGGAGAAGGTCGCCGTACCTGCCGGGCAACTGCTGCCCGTGCCGGACGGCGTCGATCCGGCGATGGCCGCGGCGCTGCCCGAGGTGACGGCCACGGTCTGGTCGAACGTGTTCATGGTGGCCCATCTGCGCCCCGGCGAGACGCTGTTGGTGCATGGAGGCTCCAGCGGTATCGGCACGATGGCGATCCAGCTCGCCAAGGCCGTGGGCGCACGGGTCGCGGTGACCGCGGGTGGTCCCGAGAAGCTGGCGCGGTGCGCGGAGCTCGGAGCCGACATCCTGATCGACTACCGGGAGCAGGACTTCGTCGAGGAGCTGAGCAAGGCGACGGACGGGGCGGGCGCGGACGTCATCCTCGACATCGTCGGTGCGAAGTACCTGGACCGGAATGTGAAGGCGCTCGCCGTCAACGGCAGGCTCGCCATCATCGGCCTCCAGGGTGGCGTCAAGGGCGATCTCAACCTGGGCGCTCTGCTGAACAAGCGAGCGGCGATCACCGCAACATCCCTGCGCGGGCGTCCGCTCGCCGAGAAGGCCGCCATCGTCGCCGCCGTGCGCGAGCATGTGTGGCCGCTGATCGGCAGTGGCGTGGTCCGGCCGATCGTGGACCGTACGCTGCCGATGCCGGACGCCGCGGAGGCCCACCGGGTGCTGGAGTCCAGCACCCACATCGGCAAGGTGCTCCTGGCCACGCCGGCGGCCTGAACGCAGCCGGAAAAACAGCGGGCCCGGCACACGTTCCTGTGTGCCGGGCCCGCTGTTCGTATGTACGTGGATGAGGTGAGGTACGAAATCGGCGTACGGCCTTACAGGTACGGGCCCGACCGGATCGCCCCGTGCGGGTCCGAGCCGTCGTCGTCCTCGTGACCGCTGCCCGGCGGAAGCGCGCGGCGCATCTGTTCCAACTGCGCGCGGGCCGCCATCTGCTGGGCGAACAGTGCCGTCTGGATGCCGTGGAAGAGACCCTCCAGCCAGCCCACCAACTGGGCCTGTGCAATCCGGAGTTCCGCTTCGGAGGGGACCGACTCCTCCGTGAACGGCAGGGAGAGCCGTTCGAGCTCCTCCACCAGCTCCGGCGCGAGGCCGTCCTCCAGCTCCTTGACGGAGCTTGCGTGGATCTCCTTGAGCCGGACCCGGCTCGCCTCGTCGAGAGGAGCCGCCCTGACCTCTTCCAGGAGCTGCTTGATCATGCTGCCGATGCGCATGACCTTCGCGGGCTGTTCGACCATTTCTGTCACCGGGACCTCACGCGATTCGTCGTCAGTGCCACCGCCGCCGCCGATCGCCATGCCGTCCTGTCCCACTACGAGGACTTGGGGGTGCTCGTGCGACCGTTCATTCCTCGGCATCTCCATGCCGCCATTGTCTCGCACACGTGCTGCTCAACAGGGTGGTGCCCCCGATTACGGTTGATCCACCATTCTCGGGGGCAACGAAACCGCCCGGTCAGCCCCGCAATCAGCCTTCGACCGCAGTGTCCGGCCGCGCGTCACCCGGCCCGGCGCGCCACGGTCTGCCGTGAGCGGGTGAACGCCGCCGCACCCAGCCCGGCCAGTAGCGGCACCACCACGGCCAGCAACCCGATGGTCGCCCACGGCAGCACGATCGGCGTGTATGCGGACTCCATCGGCTGCACCCGCATGTTCTTCACGGCCTCACGCAGATCGATGAGCCGGAGCGCCACCGCGGGCACCAGACCGGCTGCCGTGCCGAGCAGGACGCCGGTGAGCGCGACGACCAGGCACTGGAAACCGGAGAGGGTGCGCCGTACGCGTGGGGGTGCGCCCACCGCGCTGAGCGTGGTGAGGTCCGCCTCCGCGTCGGCCTTGGCGAGACCGGTCGCGATCGCGGCCGCGCCCAGGGTCACCACACCGGCGAACAGGGAGAGGAACAGCAGGATCGTGTCCTGCCGCCCGGACGGTCCCGTCTCCGACTGGAGATAGATCCCGCCGCCGACCACTTCGACCGCCGCCGAGACCCGCTGCTCCTCGCTGTCCGTCGGCTCATGGGCGACCGCGTAGACACTGCCGTTCATCTCGGTGTGCAGACCGAGCTGTTTCGCTGTCTGCAGGGGCAGGATCATGCGGACCCCGGGTGTGGTGGCGTACTGCTCGGGTGCCTGATACACCTTCAGCCGGTCGGTACGGGTCTCGGCCTTGCCCGGGTGCAGCTTGCGGTTCTTGTCGCGGTCGCTGTACCTGTGGACGGCCTTGAGGGTGACCTCGCCGTTCTTCGCGTACGCCGGGTTGAGCAGCACGGGTGTGCCGGCCTCCAGGGCCTTGGCGGCCGCGGGGTCCTGGAGGTTCACATAGGTGGAGAGGAACTTGGCGTCGCCGAGGACGACGCCGTCCGCCATGCCGATGAACGGGCTCGCGTACATGAGCTCGTCCAGGCAGGCGGGGGACCGCATCAGCTTCCTGTGCTCTTCGGCGGAGAGACTCGCCGCGAGCTTTTTGGCTCCCTTGCCGACGAGCGGGCAGGAGTGGCCCTTGCCGGCGGGCTTGATCAGCTCGACCGAACCGCAGCCGTCCCCCTCCTCGTAGTAGACGTTGCAGTCGCTGCCCGCCCAGACCCGGCCGACGTCGGCGTGTCCACCGGTGACGGCGAGGTTGCGTTCGACGGCGGCGCGGGCGAGCGGGAGCCGGTCGGCCGCCTTGTCGTCGGTGGCGACGAGCGCGACCGTGCCCGGGGTGAGGCTCGCGGTGTACTCGAACTCCGACTCGGCCTGGCCGCTGGACATGTAGGTGGCGATGGCCACCGAACCCGCGACGGCTGCCATCACGGCCGCGACCGCGGGGGCCGTACGCCCTCGGTTGCGGGCCGCGTCGCGCAACGCCATCCGCGGGGAGAGCGGCAGCCTTCGGCCGAGCCGTCCGAGGAAGCCGACGATCACCGGGATGCAGCCGAGCAGGCCGAGTTCGGCGACGACCGACCCGCCGGCGACCAGTGTCGAGTTGCCGCTGGTGCCGCCGTAGACCGCGACCGCGATGCCGATCAGCAGGGTGATGGAGCCCAGCACCGGCAGTACCCGGGAGCTGCGGCGGATTCCGCGGCGGCCGCTGAGCGACTCCAGCACGGACTGCCGGCTCGCCACGATCGCGGGTACGAGCGCTGCCAGCAGACCGGTGACCAGACCGATCACGGCAATGATCAGCAGCTCCGACGGGTGCACCGCCAGCGATCCGAAGCGGTTTCCGGCCCAGCCCTCGATCATCGGGCGGAACACCGCCGTGAGCGCGAATCCGGCCGCAACACCGGCCACGGCACCGACGCCGCCGAGCACCAGCCCGCCGGAGAGCACCACGGCCCGGACATGGCGCCGGTCTCCACCACACGTGCCGACGAGGCCGAGCTGGCGACGGGAGCGGCGGGCGCCGACCGCGAAGGCCGGTCCGGCGAGCAGTACGAGCTCCAGGACGGCCATGGCGACCACGGTGATCAGCGCCGCGCTGAGCTCCTCGGAACCGCCGTACGAGCTGCCGTTCATGGACCGGGCCATCGGAACCTCGGAGTCCGGCGGCGGGTCGAGGACGACCTGCCGGGACACGACGAGGACGCCCCGCGCGTTGGCGGCGAGCACGTCGGACCAGTTCACGCCGGCTCCCTCGGCTCCCCTGACCAGCCAGTCCTTGGAGTCGGCGTTCGGCGGCAGCACCTTCTTGTCGTGCTCGGCCGTGTTCGTCCACGGGGCGATGACCGCCCCCGGCTCGGCGTACAGCGCCGCGGACTTGAGGTCGTCGGGCTGTTCCACGACACCGGTGATGGTGTACGTGCGCTCGGCGCCGTGCAGAGTGGTGCGCGAACCGACGTGCAGCCCCGACTTGGCCAGGAAGGGCTCGGTGGCTGCCATCTCGCCGTCGCCGTGCGGGAAGGCGCCCCGCACGAGGGTGACCTTGCCGCGGGCCATCGGGTCCGACGTCCGGAACTCGACGATGTCGGCGGTGGTGATGCCGTACTTGGTGGTGACGGTGGCCGGGACGGACTGGATGCTGATCGCGTGCGCACCTTCGGGGAGCGCGGCCTTTATGTCGATCGGCGGAACGGGTTCGCCGGCCGGCCGCGCGCTGTCCTCCGAAGCCGGGCCGTACGACTGCCCGTCGGGCATCTGCTGGATCGCGCCCGCCCCCATCCCCGGATCGCTGAACAGCGCGTCCGCGGAGCCCATCGAGGCCATCAGCTTCTCGGCCCGGGTCGGCTCCACACTGCGGTACGTCACATCGGCGGCGGTCACCCCGAGCACCGGCAGCGCGATCATCGCGACGACCAGTGCGCTGCGGCCCTTGGCCCGCATGGCGTCGCGCCGGGCGATCCTGAGGGCGGCACGCCAGCCCGTGAACACGCTCACTTGGCGCCCTCGGCGGCGAGCAGCGAGTCGGCATCGGCGGTCAGTGTCTGGTCGACGATCGAGCCGTCCCGGAGGAACACGACCCGGTCCGCCCAGGCGGCGTACCGCGGTTCATGCGTCACCATCACCCCGGCCGCACCCTGGTCGCACCGGTTGCGCAGCAGGGCGAGGACGGCCTCACCGGTCTCGGAGTCGAGCGCCCCGGTCGGTTCGTCGGCGAGCACCAGGCGCCGGTCCCCCACCAGCGCGCGGGCGATCGCGACCCGCTGCTGCTGACCGCCGGACATCTCGTCGGGGAACCGGTCGGCGATCTGCAGGAGGTTCATCTCCTCCAGCGCGGCCCGCGCCTCCTTGCGTGCCTTGCGCACGGAGACCCCGTCGAGCTCGCGCGGCAGGGAGATGTTCTCGGCCGCGGTCAGCGCCGGGATCAGGTTGTAGTCCTGGAAGACATAGCCGACGCTGCGCCGGCGCAGGGCCGCGACGCCCTTGCGGCCGAGGGCGGAGATGTCCTGACCCTCGATGATCACCTGGCCGCCGGTCGCGGTGTCGAGACCACCGGCCAGGGTGAGCAGGGTGGACTTGCCGGAGCCGGACGGGCCCATCACGGCGACGAGTTCACCGGTGTGCACCGAGAGATTGATGCCGCGCAGGGCGTGCACCTCGGCGATGCCGGTGCCGTGGGTACGCGTGAGGGCGCGGAGTTCGAGCACGGGAGCGTCGACCGGCAGGGGCGCGGCGGACAGCCGGGGCAACGGGGTTGTGGACGGTTCGTGCGAGGACATGGTGAGTGGTTCCCCCTCGGGAATGGTCTGTGGTCGATACCGCGCGGGCGGTCGGCGATGCGGTCGAAGGCGGTGGACGCCGCGTAGGCGGGCGGGCAGTGCCGCGATCGAGGACAGTCGGTGCCGCGTACGCGGGTGGTCAGCGCCGTGTACGCGGGCGGGCAGGCGTGCGCGCCTGGGTGTGGTTGGCGGTCCGCGCCTCAGGTACCGGATCCGTGGCGGCGGCCTCGGCGAGGCGGACCAGCCGCGACTCGCAGTGGTCCAGCCAGCGGGCCTCGGCCTCGGCCTGGAAGATCAGCTGTTCCAGTACGAGCAGCCAGGCCACCTCGTCGCGGTTGCCCGGGACGTCGGCGAGGGCCTGCGCCTTCAGCCGGGTGTAGTCCTGCATCGCCTTCACGGTGTGGTGGCGCTGGGACTGGATGACGGCCCGGATGTCGACTCCGGGCGCCCCGACGGCCATGGCGAGCTTGATCGCCAGCTCGTCGCGGGGCGGGCTGCTGCGGTCGACGGGCGTCTCGAACCAGTTCCGCAGTTCGGTGCGGCCGTCGTCGGTGATCGAGTAGAGGGCGTGTCCCTGATCGTCCTCGCCGTCCTGGACGACCAGGCCGTCGCGTTCCAGCCTGCTGAGCGTGGTGTACACCTGGCCGACGTTCAAGGGCCACGTGGAGCCGGTGCGCGACTCGAATTCGGTGCGGAGCTGGGAGCCGTAGCGAGGCCCGCGCTCCAGGAGGGCCAGGAGCCCATGGCGGATCGACATACTCAGTATGTATACCGAGTATGTTGGTCGATGCAAGCCCCGCCCCCTTCAGTTCGTACGGCGCAGACGGAGCCCGAGGAAGCCCAGACCCAGCCCTATCAGGGCGATTCCGGTGCCCAGTGACACCAGCCGTACCTGCCGCACGGCGGGCTGTTCGAGGGCTTGCGGCGCGAGCCGGCCCGGCACGGGGGAGCCGCCGGCCGTGGTGGTCGCCGTGATCGTCGCCGAGGGCGGCGCCGCCGGGGCCGTCGCGGCGGGCAGCTGGTCGGACTGTTCGAAGGAGTCGTCCCGTTTCGCGAGCTCCCGCGGGGAGTACGGCCGCCCGGGCCGCAGCCGCCCTTCCCCGGCCTGCCGCCCGGCGAGCGGGGGCTGCGCCTTGGGGTGCGCGGGCCGTCGGGTGGACGGACCGGCGGAGGGTGAGGGGGAGCGCCGGTCGGAAGCGGACGGCGAGGGCGAGGGGGAGTCGGAAGCGGACGGCGAGGGTGAGTCGGAAGCGGACGGCGAGGGCGAGGGCGACGACGGGGCGGAAGCGGACGGAGACGCCGAGGCGGAGGCGGAGGGGGTGGCCGGGGCGCTGTCCGACGGGGTCGCAGTCGCTGGAGTGCGAGGTTTCGACGGCGGTTCGGCCGAAGGGGCGAGGGGCGGATCGGCCGATGGGGCTATGGGCGTATCAGTCGAGGGGGCGGCGGGCTGATCGGCCGGGGGAGCTGCGGCCGGACCGGCCGGGGGGCCGTCGGGCAGCCCGGTGGACGGAGGGGAGGGGGGAGTCGTGGGGGTCTCGGGGGCCGTCGGAGCGGCCGCCGAAGGGCTGGGCGACCTGCGTGCCGACCCCGGCGTCCAGCCGGTTTCGCGCTGGTCCGCGCGTGCCTGACCCTGCACCGGCCCTAGCGCCGCCCCCGTCGCTATCACCAGACAGGCAAGGCACCTCGAAGCCCATGGGGGGAGGAGTCCTGGAACCATGAGGCCAGCGTCACATGTCCCGATATCTCCGGCATCCGGTGGATCAGGAAGCGAACCGGCCCGGCACACCTCACGCGTGCCGGGCCGTCACTTCCGTATGCACAGCGCTGCCGCCGGGCAGTGGTACCGCTGAACGGGCTACCGCCGAACAGCGTCACCGGCTTGCTCAGGCCGGGTCACCCGTGGAGATGCGCAGCTCGAAGTGGGCGCCCTTCTCGGGGATGGCGGTACCCGCAGAGGGGAACTGGTCGATGATCTGGTCCTCGGCATAGGTGTTCCCGGCGACCTCGATCGTTTTGATCGTCCAGCCCGCGGCCAGGGCGCATTCCTTCGCGGAGACGATGTCCTTGTACAGGAAGCTCGGTGCGTCGACCTTGTTCGGGTCGTCGCTGTCCTCCATGGCGTCCGTGCAGTCCTCGGTCTTCATCGTCCGGTTCCGCTCCGGATCCTTGTGCTCGCCGGCCACCGCCGAGCTGCTCGGGTCGCCGCCGTTGCCCGAGTCCGAGCCCGGGTCGTCCTTCAGCGACAGCACAGTGATCAGCCCGCCGATCGCGATCAGCGCGACCACGATCGAGCCCACGATCACGGGCATGTTCCGCTTGTTGCCACCACCGCTGCCGGAACCGCCGCCACCCACCGGCTGCGGTGCGATGTCGTACGGCGCCGGTGTCCGGTACTGATGCTGCATCGGCGCTGGTGTCCCGTACGCCGGGTTCGCCTGCGGGTAGCCGTACGACGGCGAAGGGGCCGGTGTCGGTGTCGGCGGGCCGTACGGGCCGGGCTGCTGCTGGTACTGCTGCGGCTGGTACGGCATCTGCACGCTCTGCGGCGCCGGTGTGGACTGGTCGACCGGCGGGAAGACCGCCGAGCCGACGCCCGAGCCGCTGTTCGCCGGTGCGCCGCCGCCGATGATCACCGGGGCGCCCGTCCGGCCGCCCGCGTTCAGCACGCGCGTGATCTCGTCCTGCATCGCCGCCGCGCTGGGGAAGCGCTCGTTCGGATTCTTCTTCAGCGCGCGGGCCACCAGCGCGTCCATCGCCGGGGTGATCGACCGGTTGATGGACGACGGCGCGACCGGCTCCTCCTGGACGTGTGCGTACGCGATGGCGAGCGGGGAGTCCGCGTCGAACGGGATCCGGCCGGTCAGCAGCTGGAACAGCATGATGCCGACCGAGTACAGGTCGGAGCGCGCGTCCACGCCACGGCCGAGGGCCTGTTCGGGAGAGAGGTACTGGGGAGTGCCGACGACCATGCCGGTCTGGGTCATCGACGTGACGCCCGACTGCATGGCGCGGGCGATACCGAAGTCCATGACCTTCACGACACCGCGCTTGGTCACCATCACGTTGCCGGGCTTGATGTCGCGGTGGACCAGGCCCATTTCGTGGCTGGTGTCCAGCGCGGCCAGCACGTCGCCGGTCACCTTGAGCGCCTTTTCGGCCGGCATCGCACCGTAATTACGGATGTCCGCCTGGAGTACGGAGCCGAGCGGCTCCCCTTCCACGTACTCCATGACGATGTACGGCATCAGCGCGCCGCCGAGCTCGTCCTCGCCGGTGTCGAAGACCGAGACGATGTTGGTGTGCTGCAGCTTGGCAACAGCCTGCGCCTCGCGCCGGAACCGCTCGCGGAAGGACTGCTCGCGCCCCAGCTCCGTGTGCAGCGTCTTGATCGCCACCTGGCGGTCGAGCGCGGAGTCGTACGCCAGGTATACGGACGCCATTCCGCCTTCGCCGAGCAGGTCGCGGAGCTGGTAGCGGCCGCCGGCGACCGAACCGCCCGCGTAGCGACCCTGGGCACCGTTTGCGCCGTCCTGGCTCATGACTTGCTCCCCCTCGGCGCGCGTCTCACGCGAAGATCCCTATTAGGCGCCAAGTCTGCCCGAGGGGTACGACACGTCAAGCCGGGTGCCCGTTCCGTGACCCTACGCACAGGAAGCGTCTCGGAAGCGTTACAGGAACCGCATGGAATTTGCGTGAGCGGTGGGGCAGCCGGTTGGATGGCCCGTCCCTCTCGAAACGGGGTGTTCGACAGAGGCTGTAGCGTGACGTGGCAATGCAGCAAGGCATGCAAGACACCGTGAGAACGCGCGGACGCGCGGACAGATACGACGGCGAGGACTGATGGCACCCGAACCCGAAGCAAACGGCGGCGGAGTTTCGGATGCGGCCGACTCCTGGGGCATCGGCGGTGTGGTCGGTGACGGACGTTATCGGATGACGCACCGGCTCGGCCGGGGCGGCATGGCCGAGGTCTTCGCGGCCGAGGACGTCCGGCTCGGACGTACGGTCGCAGTGAAGCTCCTCCGTTCCGATCTTGCCGAGGACCCGGTCTCCAAGGCCCGGTTCACACGTGAGGCACAGTCGGTCGCGGGCCTCAACCACCACGCGATCGTCGCCGTGTACGACTCCGGCGAGGACGTGGTGGGCGGCCAGACCGTCCCGTACATCGTGATGGAGCTCGTCGAGGGCCGCACCATTCGTGATCTGCTGCTCAATGCCGAGGCCCCGCCGCCGGAGCAGGCGCTGATCATCGTCTCGGGGGTGCTGGAAGCCCTCGCCTACTCGCATCAGCACGGCATCGTGCACCGTGACATCAAGCCGGCGAACGTGATCATCACGCACTCCGGTGCGGTCAAGGTGATGGACTTCGGCATCGCCCGTGCGCTGCACGGCGCGCAGTCGACCATGACCCAGACCGGCATGGTCATGGGCACGCCGCAGTACCTCTCCCCCGAGCAGGCACTCGGCAAGGCCGTCGACCACCGCTCCGATCTGTACGCCACCGGCTGTCTGCTGTACGAACTCCTCGCGCTGCGGCCCCCGTTCACGGGCGAGACGCCGCTCTCCGTCGTCTACCAGCACGTCCAGGACATCCCGGTCCCGCCGTCCGAGGTCGCGGACGTGGTGCCGCCGGAGCTGGACGGGCTCGTCATGCGTTCGCTCGCGAAGGACCCGGACGACCGGTTCCAGAGCGCCGAGGAGATGCGCGGGCTGGTCCAGTACAGCCTGCAGATGCTTCAGGTGCAGGGCGGTCACACGGGCACCTGGAACACCGGCCCGGTCGCCATGCACGAGGGCGGCCACACCCCCGCCATGGGCATGGCGGGCGGAACGATGGCGATGGGGCACCCGCAGCACGGGGACACCTCGCAGGGCCCGATCCTGCCGCCGATGAACCCGGACGACGGCGGATACGACGGCGGTCACGGGGGCGGCGGCGGCCGCGGCAAGCTCTGGCTGTTCGTCGTCCTCGCGCTGATCGCGATCGGGGCCGGTGTCGCCATCGCGGTCAACGCGGCGAACAACGGCGACAAGGATCCCCGGAAGCCGACGACCACGACCTCCAGCTCCCCGGCCCCGACGAAGAGTTCGGAGGCGCCCAGCGACGAGGAGACGAAGGTGGTCCCGCCGCAGGACGACACCACCGGTGGTGAGCAGCAGCCGAGCTGGCAGCCGTCCACCTCGCCGTCCACCACGCCCAGCAAGCCGTCCGAGGCCCCGTCCGAGACGGCCTCCCCGCCGGACACCGGTACCACCGGCGGCGGCACGACGACCGATGGCGGTACGAGCACGGACGGCGGCACCGGTACGGACGGTGGTACGACCACGGACGGTGGTACGACGACCGACGGTGGTACGACCACCGACGGCGGTACGACCACCGACGGCGGGAACACCACCGGTACCAACGGCACCGCCGGAACCGCCGCGGGCGCCACTCCCTGATGCCCCGGGCCCTCACTCCGTGAAGGCCTCGCGCACCGCCTCGTACTCCCGCGTCCACCAGACCGCCAGGGCCGACACCGCAGGAAACTGCGGGTCGGCCCTTCGGTCGTGCAGGCGGTACCGCCAGTGCAGTATCCAGAAGTCGTTGAGCCGCTCCCACCACACCCGGTGCACCGCGGCGGCGAGTTCGGCGGCGCTCGCCCCGGCTGCCCGCCGGTAGGCCCGTGTGTACGCCCGTACCTTCTCCAGTTCCAGCTTCCCGGTCGGCTGGACGAAGAAGATCGCCGCGGCCCTTACCGCCTCCTCGGCGCGCGGCTGCACCCCCAGCCGGTCCCAGTCGATGATCGCCACCGGGTCCGCGTCCCGGTACAGCACGTTCAGCGGGTGGAAGTCGCCGTGCACCCAGCCGGTCGCCGGGATGTCGGGGGCGGGCGGCCGGTGGTCGGCGTACTGCTCCAGCAGGGCGCGCCGCTCGACGAGGCGGTGTTCGGCCAGCTCGTCGAAGGCGTCCCGGGGGCGCCGGCCGCGCGCCGCGGCCAGCAGATCGTCGATCAGGGCGAACGTGTCGGCGGCGTCCGGGCCGGCATGTCCGCGCGCCTGGGCCACCCCCCTCTCCATCACCTGCGCGAGCCCGGTGTGTACGGCTCCGAGGAGCGCCCCGAGCCGCTGCGACTGGGCGGTGGTCAGCTGGGCGCCGACCCGGTGCAGTCCGTCGACCCAGGGGTGCAGGGCGTAGCACCGGCCGCCGATCTCCGTGACCGTGTCGCCCTCCGTGTCCTCGACGGGCGGGGCGACGGGCACCCCGAGCGACTGCAGCCGCTGGGTGGCGCGGTGCTGGCGGACGATCGTCGCGCGGTCGCCGGTGGAGTCGTCGAGGTGGTGCTTGAGGAAGTACGAGCCGCGGGTGGTGGAGACGCGGTAGCCGTGGTTGAGGAGGCCCAGGGTGATGGGCTTGCAGGTGAGGGGCTCACCGGCGTTCGGATAGCGGCGCAGCACTTCGCCGACCGGCGGAACAGGCGGGAGGGTTACAGATGAGCGCGGCACTCACCAAATGTTAGATCACGCTGTGTGGTGGCTCGGTTGACTTGCGTGGAAGTCCAGAGTGTGCATGGTGACGAAGTGCGGGTCGAGGCGGAGATAGACCGGCTCGAAGGGTTCGCCGTTGACCTGCAGCGGCGTCGCACCGAAGCGCGTGCGCTGTTCCTCCGTGGGGTGCACGACCTCGGCGGGCCCGGTGAACTGCACCGACCACAGGGCGTCGGTGTCCTCGCCGCCGCCCTCGCCGGTGGCCGCCGCGTCGAAGTTGTCCACCCCGTACGCGACGACGGTGCCGTCGCACGACTCGTGGTGACCGAGACCGCTGTGCATCCGCAGGACCACGCGCCCGTCGATCACGAGATGGCGGGCCACCGCCAGGAACGGGAGAGCCCGGCGGGTGGTCGCCAGCCGGCCGTACCGCACCCGGCTGATCAGCTCGATCGCTCGGACTTCCATCACTTGGGCTTCCATCGCTCGGGGTTCCGCAGAGGACATGGGTCCACTTTCCGGTACCTCGACGGGCGCAGAAAGAGGCCGCGGGCCCCGGTGATCGGGGACCAAGGTCCCGAAACCTGCCAAACCCCTCGCGAAGGCCCGCCCGCGCGGCTCAGCGCCGCTCCGCCTGCAGCCGCGCCACATAGGCGGCGGCCTGCGAGCGCCGCTCCATGCCCAGCTTGGACAGCAGACTGGAGACATAATTCTTGATCGTCTTCTCGGCGAGATGCAGCCGTTCGCCGATCACCCGGTTCGTCAGGCCCTCGCCGATCAGATCGAGGATGCGGCGTTCCTGGTCGGTGAGGGCGGACAGCTTGTCGTCGCCCCGGGCCTTCTTGCCCTTGCGCAGCCGCTCCAGCACGCGCGCGGTCGCGACAGGGTCGAGCAGCGACTTTCCGGCCGCCACGTCCCGTACCGCGGTCAGTAGCTCATTGCCACGGATCGCCTTCAGCACGTATCCCGACGCGCCCGCCATGATCGCGTCGAAGAGGGCCTCGTCGTCGGCGTACGAGGTCAGCATCAGGCAGTGGATGCTCTCGTCCTTGGAGCGGATCTCCCGGCAGACCTCCACCCCGCTGCCGTCCGGCAGCCGCACGTCGAGCACCGCCACATCGGGCCGGGTGGCGGGGATACGGAGCAGCGCGTCCGCCGCCGTGCCCGCCTCGCCGACGACCTCGATGTCGTCCTCGACCGCGAGCAATTCGTGCACTCCGCGGCGGACGACCTCATGGTCATCCAGCAGAAATACGGTGATTTTTCCTTCTTCGCGCACAAATGCAGTCTCACACACTCCCCTCTTCCCTGCCGCTGAACGGCGGGATAACGTGCCGTTGTTCCGGCGGCCTGCAAGGCTGTTACCAGTGCTGTGACCAGCGAAAGTTCCCGACTTTTTCGATTTACTTGGAAATCCAAGCAAAATCGCAGGTCAGATAGGGTTTCGCAGTTGTGCGACGCACTGGGTAACGTGCCTTTGACAGGACGCTCGCCGGGGCACCTGTCACGCCTGTTCCCGGCCGAGCGGCACCCACCCCGTGCACGGGTACGGACACAGGCGAGCCGCACTGGTCTCCCGGCAGACCCCGGGGGCCGGACCGACGGAGGAGCACGCACGTGACCGTGGAGAGCACTGCCGCGCGCAAACCGCGACGCAGCAGCAAGCGGACCAGCGCCGCAAAGACGCCACAGAGTTCCGAGCCCGAGCTCGTACAACTGCTGACGCCCGAGGGCGAGCGGGTGGAGCACCCGGACTACACGATCGACCTGACCGCGGACGAGCTACGCGGTCTGTACCGGGACATGGTCCTGACCCGCCGCTTCGACGCCGAGGCCACCGCGCTGCAGCGTCAGGGCGAGCTGGGCCTGTGGGCCTCGCTGCTCGGCCAGGAGGCCGCCCAGATCGGCTCCGGCCGGGCGCTGCGCGACGACGACTATGTCTTCCCGACCTACCGGGAACACGGCGTCGCCTGGTGCCGCGGGGTCGACCCGACCAATCTGCTCGGGATGTTCCGCGGTGTGAACCACGGCGGCTGGGACCCGAACACCAACAACTTCCACCTGTACACGATCGTCATCGGCTCGCAGACCCTGCACGCCACCGGCTACGCCATGGGCGTCGCCAAGGACGGCGCGGACTCGGCCGTGATCGCGTACTTCGGTGACGGCGCCTCCAGCCAGGGCGACGTCGCCGAGGCGTTCACCTTCTCCGCGGTCTACAACGCGCCTGTGGTGTTCTTCTGCCAGAACAACCAGTGGGCGATCTCCGAGCCGACCGAGAAGCAGACCCGGGTGCCGCTCTACCAGCGCGCACAGGGCTTCGGCTTCCCCGGCGTCCGGGTCGACGGCAACGACGTACTCGCCTGCCTGGCCGTCACCAGGTCGGCGCTGGAGCGGGCCCGCCGGGGCGAGGGCCCCACCCTCGTCGAGGCGTTCACCTACCGGATGGGCGCGCACACCACCTCCGACGACCCCACGAAGTACCGGGCGGACGAGGAGCGCGTCTCCTGGGAGGCCAAGGACCCGATCCTGCGGCTGCGTACGTACCTGGAGAAGCAGGAACTCGCCGACGAGGCGTACTTCACCGCGCTGGACGAGGAGAGCGAAGCCCTCGGCAAGCGGGTCCGCGAAGCGGTACGGGCCATGCCCGACCCGGACCGGATGGCGATCTTCGACCACGTCTACGCCGACGGGAACCCCCTCGTCGACGAGGAGCGCGCCCAGTTCGCCGCCTACCAGGCTTCGTTCGCCGAGGAGGGCAACTAGTCATGGCCACTCAGAAGATGTCCCTCGCCAAGGCGCTCAACGAATCGCTGCGCAAGGCCCTCGACACCGACCCCAAGGTCCTCATCATGGGTGAGGACGTCGGCAAGCTGGGCGGAGTCTTCCGGATCACCGACGGACTCCAGAAGGACTTCGGCGAGGACCGGGTCATCGACACCCCGCTCGCCGAGTCCGGCATCGTCGGCACGGCGATCGGTCTGGCCCTGCGTGGCTACCGGCCGATCGTGGAGATCCAGTTCGACGGCTTCGTCTTCCCGGCGTACGACCAGATCGTCACGCAGCTCGCGAAGATGCACGCCCGCGCACTCGGCAAGATCAAGCTGCCGGTCGTCGTCCGGATCCCGTACGGCGGCGGCATCGGCGCCGTCGAGCACCACAGCGAGTCGCCCGAGGCCCTGTTCGCACATGTCGCGGGGCTGAAGGTGGTCTCGCCGTCCAATGCCTCGGACGCCTACTGGATGATGCAGCAGGCCGTCCAGAGTGACGACCCGATCATCTTCTTCGAGCCGAAGCGGCGCTACTGGGACAAGGGCGACGTCGAGACCGACCTCATCCCCGGACCGCTGCACAAGGCCGCGACGGTACGGGAGGGCTCGGACCTCACCCTCGTCGCGTATGGCCCGATGGTGAAGGTCTGCCTCGAAGCGGCCGCGGCCGCCCAGGAGGAGGGCAAGTCCATCGAGGTCCTGGACCTGCGGTCGATGTCCCCGATCGACTTCGACGCCGTCCAGGCGTCGGTCGAGAAGACCGGCCGGCTGGTCGTGGTCCACGAGGCGCCGGTGTTCTACGGCTCCGGGGCCGAGATCGCCGCCCGCATCACGGAGCGCTGCTTCTACCATCTCGAAGCACCCGTGCTCCGGGTCGGTGGCTACCACGCCCCGTATCCGCCGGCGCGCCTCGAGGACGAGTACCTGCCGGGCCTGGACCGCGTGCTCGACGCCGTCGACCGCTCGCTGGCGTACTGAGGAGAAGGTTCGTGACGACGATGACCGAAACGTCTGCTCGCTTCCGTGAGTTCAAGATGCCCGATGTGGGCGAGGGACTGACCGAGGCCGAGATCCTCAAGTGGTACGTCCAGCCGGGCGACACCGTCACCGACGGCCAGGTCGTGTGCGAGGTCGAGACCGCCAAGGCGGCCGTGGAGCTGCCGATCCCGTTCGACGGGGTGGTGCACGAGCTGCGCTTCCCCGAGGGCACGACCGTCGACGTCGGTCAGGTGATCATCGCGGTGGACGTGGTGCCGGGCGGCGGCGAAGCGGCGGCGGAGCCGGTGGCTCCGGCCGTGGCCGAACCGGAGCCGGCTGCGGAACCGGAGGCACCGAAGGGCCGCCAGCCCGTGCTGGTGGGCTACGGCGTGGCCGAGTCCTCCACCAAGCGGCGCGCCCGCAAGGGCACCGAGCCGCCGGCTGCCGCGGCTGCCGCGATCCAGGGCGAGCTGAACGGCCACACCGCCACCGCAGTCCCCGCCCCCGCCGCCACCGTCGTCCCGGAGAGCCGTCCGCTCGCCAAGCCGCCGGTGCGCAAGCTGGCGAAGGACCTGGGCATCGATCTGGCGACGGTCACCCCGACCGGTCCGGGCGGGATCATCACCCGCGAGGACGTGCACGCGGCGGCCACGCCCGTACCGGCGCCGGCAGCCGCACCCGCCGCCCAGGCCGCGGCACCCGAGGCTGTTGCGGTGCCCGTTGCCGCAGCCCCCGTCCCGGGCGCCCGGGAGACCCGTATCCCGGTCAAGGGCGTACGGAAGGCCATCGCGCAGGCGATGGTCGACAGTGCGTTCACGGCGCCGCATGTCACCGAGTTCGTGACGGTGGACGTCACGCGCACGATGAAGCTCGTGGCGGAGCTCAAGGAAGACAAGGACATGGCGGGGGTCCGGGTCAACCCGCTCCTGATCATTGCCAAGGCGCTCCTGGTCGCGATCAAGCGGAACCCGGAGGTCAACGCCGCCTGGGACGAGGCCAACCAGGAGATCGTGCAGAAGCACTATGTGAACCTGGGCATCGCGGCCGCCACCCCGCGCGGTCTGATCGTGCCGAACATCAAGGACGCGCACGACAAGACCCTGCCCCAGCTCGCCGCGGCGCTGGGCGAGCTGGTCAGCACGGCGCGCGAGGGCAAGACGTCCCCCGCCGCCATGGCGGGCGGCACGGTGACGATCACCAACGTCGGCGTCTTCGGCGTCGACACGGGTACGCCGATCCTGAACCCGGGCGAGTCCGCGATCCTTGCGGTCGGTGCGATCAAGCTGCAGCCGTGGGTCCACAAGGGCAAGGTGAAGCCCCGCCAGGTCACCACGCTGGCGCTGTCGTTCGACCACCGCCTGGTCGACGGTGAGCTCGGTTCCAAGGTCCTGGCGGACGTCGCCGCGATCCTGGAACAGCCCAAGAGGCTCATCACCTGGGCCTGACGGCTGTGTGAGACATGAGAAAGCGGGCCTGCGCGGAGTTTCCTCCGCGCAGGCCCGCTTCTGCTGCCGGGTCAGGTCACTTGGCGGGTGCCAGGACGACCCAGGCCGCGGCGGGTGCCGCCTCGGTTCCGTCGCCGAGCACGGGCGTCACCCGGTAGAAGTGGGTGGTGCCGGCCGGAGCGGTGGCGTCCGTGTACGACACCTCCGTGACGGGTCCGGTGGTCAGCTGCTCGTAGGCGTCCGTGGCCGGGTTCCAGCGTTCGACCAGGTAGCCCTTGGCGTCCGCGACCGTGTCCCAGGACAGGTCCACCGAGGTGCCGGTGGCGCCCTTGAGCGCGGTGAGCGTGAGGGACGCGTTGTCCGGCGTTTCGACGGACGGTGTCAGATCCAGCTCGGTCACGACGCCGATCTCGGCGTCGTGAGTCATCCGGAAGCTGGAGTTGCCGGAGGTGTCCTCGACGTCGACGAAGTAGCACCGCTCCTCGCCGTCGGGCAGCCGCTCATCCGTGTAGGACGTGGTGCCCGTGCCGAGGTACACGGACGAGACGCCGTAGCAGACCCGCTCGTCCTCGCTGTCGATCAGCTCGCCGACGTACACCACGTACCGCTTGAGGTCGGGCTCGGTGTTGGCGTTCCAGTGCAGCTCGATGCCGTACTCGGTCGCCTCGGTGGTGAGCCCGGTGACCGCCGCGGGGGGTGTGGTGTCCCGCGCGAGCGTGGTGACGTCGACGGTCGCGGAAGGCAGCGACTCCTTGCTCGCGTCGTCGTACGCCTTGAAGACGTAGTGGTACGTACGCCCGCCGGCCGGGGAGGTGTCGGTGCACGTGTACTGGAGCCGCCCGTCGCCGAGCGACTTCCAGCTGGTGGTGCACCGGACCGGCTCGGCCGAGGTGTCCACCGGGAGCGTCTCGGAACGGTAGACGTGGTAGTCGTACACGGCACCGTCGACGGCGTGATCGGTCGTCCAGGTGAACGTCGCCTTGCTGATCCCCGGCGTCGCGACGATGTCCTTCGGCGCCGCGACCGGACGGTAGGCCGTCACGCCGGAGCTGTACGCGGAGGCGCGCCCGGCGCCGTCCACGGCGGCCACCTCGTAGGTCCACTCCTTGGAGCGCTTCACCGTCGTGTCGCTGAAGGACGTGGCGGTGACGGAGCGGACCTTCAGGTCGTTGCTCCTCAGGTTGTAGCGGACCGCACCCGGGACGGGCTGCCAGGACAGCACGATCGCGGCGTCCGTGCCCTGCGCGGTGAGACCCGCCGGAGCGGTGACGGCGACGGTGGTCACCGGCTGGTCGGTGCTGCCGGTGGAGACGTTTCCGGCCTTGTCGTAGGCGCGGACCTCGTAGTAGTACGTCTTCCCGGCCTCGGGCGGGAGACCCGCGTACGAGGTCGCGGTGGTCGTCTTGACGTGGGTGAAGGTGCTGGAGCCCTCGAGCCGGCGGTAGACCCGGTAGCCCGCGAGGTCCATCTCGTTGTTCTTCGTCCAGGTCACCTTGGCGTTGGCCGTGGCGTTGTCGAGGACCGCCTTCACGCCGACCGGGGCGAGCGGCTTGACCTTGTCGACGGTGGCCGACGTCCGCGGTGTGTAGGCGAACTTGACGTTGGCGGAGCCCGTCCAGTTGACGAAGTCGATGCGCAGGGAGTGCTTGCCCTTGGGGACGGTGACGTTGACCGTCTTCTTCTGCGTGGTGGAGACGTTCTTCCAGATGTCGACCTTGCGCACTCCGTCGACGTAGACCCGGATGCCGTCCAGGGCCGACGCGGCGAAGGTGAACGGACCGCCGGAGCCGAAGTCCCGGGTCAGGGACCAGCGGACACCGAAGTTGTTCGTCGGCAGGCCGGAGGCGGGGGCGCCGGTGCCCCAGTTCTGGTCGATGAGCGAGTCGCAGTCGGTCTTCTTCGGCGTTCCGGAGAACGTGGTGTTGGCGAAGAACTGACGCTTGAAGACGGGCGAGGCGCACGTCGTCGCCGCCGAAGCGGTCGTGGTACTCACAGCCGTGAGCAGACTGCAGGAGGTCGCGGCGACCGACACCGCGGCGACGGTGCGCAGGCGTCTGTGAGAAATACTGGTCAAGTCCGTGTTGCCCTTTCAGGCCGGATGGCGGGGAGGGCCCGGGTACGGGAAGGGACCCGCCGCAGTGCGCGGCAGGCCCCTCCTGGTGTCCCGGGTGCGGGATGGAGGACTACTTCTTGAAGGAGTAGTCCATGATCTTCTTCATGTCGGCGGTCCGGGTGGTCGCGCTCGTGGAGGCGAGCACGGTGCCGATGACCGTCTTGCCGTTCCGGGTCGCGGCGAAGACCAGGCAGTACTTGGCCGTCGGGCCGGAGCCGGTCTTCACACCGATCGCACCGCTGTAGCTGCTGAGCATCGTGTTGGTGTTGGACCACGACATGTAGCGGTAGCCGCCGCTCTTCGTGGTGACCTTCTGCTTGGTCGACTTGGTCTTGACGACCGTGCGGAACGTGGAGTTCTTCATCGCACTGCTGGCGATCTTCGTCAGGTCGCGCGGCGTCGAGTAGTTCGAGCCATTCCCTATGCCGTCGAACGAGTCGAAGTGGGTGTTCGTCAGACCGAGGGACTTGGCGGAGGCGTTCATCTTGCCGATGAACGACTTCACCCGGGCCGAGCGGGAGGTGCCGGTGCCGAACTTGTCGGCGAGGGCGTACGCGGCGTCGCAGCCGGACGGCAGCATCAGACCGTACAGAAGCTGGCGGACGGTGACCTTGTCGCCGACGATCAGGTGGGCCGACGAGGCGCCCTTGTCGACGATGTAGTCGCTGTACGCCTTCTGGATCGTGACCTTGGAATCCAGGTTCAGGTTCTTCTGCGCCAGCACCACCTTGGCCGTCATGATCTTGGTGGTGGAGCCGGTGGAGCGACGGGTGTCCGCGGCCTTCGTGAAGAGAGTCTTCGCGGTGCCGTTGTTCATCACGTAGCCGCCCTTGGCGGCGATCGTGGGTGTGGGCGGCGTGGCGGCCTGCGCCGTGGCAGCGAACACGCTGCCTGCAAGGACGGCACCCGCGGTCAGGGCCACGGTGACAGTGGCGGATGCGCGGCTTATGCCCTTAATGCCGATTTTCAACTTGAACGCTCCAAATGCCCCTGGAATGCGGCTACATGAAGGTGCCGCTCGGTGGTGAGACTCATGAGACGAGTGGATGGATGTGCCGATCCCCGAGGTAATTTCCAGGGATTTACCGTCCGGATCCCGGACAGCGTCCCGGCATGCGCGCATGTTGTATCTATGCTGTGTGCATGCCTGCCGCACCCCCTGCCGTGACCCGCCCGCCCGTCAAGCAGCCGCCCGCCGCCGAGCGCGTCTACACCCACGTCAAGCAGGCGGTTCTCGACCGCCGGTACGAGGGCGGGACGCTGCTCACCGAGGGGGACCTGGCGGAGGCCGTCGGCGTCTCCCGTACCCCGGTGCGCGAGGCGCTGCTGCGGCTGGAGGTCGAAGGGCTGATCAAGCTCTACCCGAAGAAGGGGGCGCTGGTGCTCGCCGTCTCCGCGCAGGAGATCGCGGACGTGGTGGAGACCCGGCTGCTGGTCGAGGAGTTCGCCGCCCGCAAGGCCGTGCCTGCCTCGGCGAAGCTGATCTCCCGGCTGGAGGAGCTGCTCGACGAGCAGCGGCAGCACGTGGCGGCCGGGGATCTCGCAGCAGTCTCGGTCGCGGACCGCTGCTTCCACGCCGAGATCGTGCGCCACGCGGGCAACGAGATCCTGTCGCGCCTCTACGACCAGCTGCGCGACCGGCAGCTACGGATGGGCGTCGCGGTGATGGAGGCGCACCCCGGCAGGATCGCCGCCAACATCACCGAGCACGGCGAGCTGCTGGACGCGATCAGGGCCGGTGACGCGGACGGTGCCGCACAGGTCGTACGGCGCCACGTCAGCCGGGTCAAGGTGCTGGTCCGGGGTGAGGACCGGTGAGTTCTGCCGCCGCTCCCAGCCTGTCCCTGCCCGGTGATCCGCCCGGCGGCCGGCGTGCCGCCGGGGTCTGGGGCATCGGTGTCGCCGTCTACTTCGTCGCGATCATCTTCCGTACGAGCCTCGGTGTCGCCGGCCTGGACGCCGCCGACCGGTTCGGCGTCAACGCCTCGGCCCTGTCGACGTTCTCCATCCTTCAGCTGCTCGTCTATGCGGGCATGCAGATACCTGTCGGCCTGATGGTCGACCGGCTGGGCACCAAGAAGGTCCTCACCATCGGGGTCGTCCTGTTCACCGTCGGGCAGCTCGGCTTCGCGTTCTCCCCTTCGTACGCCACGGCGCTGGCCTCCCGTGCGCTGCTCGGCTGCGGCGACGCGATGACGTTCATCAGTGTGCTGCGGCTCGGCGCCCGCTGGTTCCCGGCCCGGCGCGGGCCGCTGATCGGCCAGATCGCCGCGCTCTTCGGCATGGCGGGCAACCTCGTCTCGACGCTCTTCATCGCCCGCGCCCTCCACGGCTTCGGCTGGACTGCCACGTTCGCGGGCAGCGCGGTCGCCGGGGTCGTGGTGCTGGTGCTGCTGCTCCTCTTCCTGAAGGACCACCCCGAGGGGCACGAGCCGCCGCCCGCCGAGCACGCCGGCGCGGCCTACGTACGCAAGCAGATCGCCGCCTCGTGGCGGGAACCCGGCACCCGGCTCGGGATGTGGGTGCACTTCACCACGCAGTTCCCGGCCATGGTGTTCCTGCTGCTGTGGGGGATGCCGTTCCTGGTGGAGGCGCAGGGGCTGAGCCGGTCCACCGCCGGTGAGCTGCTCACCCTGGTGGTGCTCTCCAACATGGCCGTCGGCCTCGTCTACGGGCAGGTCATCGCCCGCCACCATGCCGCGCGTGCCCCGCTGGCCCTCGGCACGGTCGCGTTGACCGCCGTCCTGTGGGCATCGGCCATCCTGTACCCGGGCGACCACGCGCCGATGTGGCTGCTGATCACGCTCTGCGTGGTGCTCGGCGCCTGTGGTCCCGCCTCGATGATCGGCTTCGACTTCGCGCGCCCGGCCAACCCGCCGGAGCGGCAGGGCACCGCGTCGGGGATCGTCAACATGGGCGGCTTCACCGCCTCGATGACCACCCTGTTCGCCGTCGGTGTGCTGCTCGACGCGACAGGCGACAACTACCGCATCGCCTTTGCCTCCGTCTTCGTGCTGGAGGCGCTCGGGGTCGTCCAGATTCTGCGGCTGCACGCCCGTGCCACGCTGCGGGAGCGGAACCATCATGTGATCAGCCGCGTGGAGGCTGTGCACGTACCCGCGTGACCCCTGCGGCAGCCGGCTCGGCGGCGCGCCCGTCTCTTCACTTCACGAAAGACGGGCGCCGCCGACCGTGCCGTTACGGGGTCACGGCGAAGTTCTGCAGGATCGCCGTCGCCAGCTCCTGGTCGCCCTCGACCTTGATCCGGTCCGCGACCGCCGCCGGGCGGACCCGGCCGCAGGCCAGCCGGACGTAGGTCTCCCAGTCCATCGACAGCGTCACCGCGGGCCCCAGCGAAGGCGAACCGTCCACCGAACCACGGCCGTCCGCATCGACCCTGACCGTGCGCAGGAACTCCACCGGCCCGTGCACATCGAGCACGACCGCCGAGTTGGGCGGCGCGCCCGCGTCCTTGGCGACCACCTTCGGCAGCGCGGCGAGCAGCGTGTCCCGGGCGATGGTGGCTCCGGGGGAGTCCAGGTTGCCGGGCCTGCCCAGCGTCGTCCGCAGATCCTGCTCGTGCACCCAGACGTCGAAGGCCCGCATCCGCAGCGCCAGTTCCAGGGTCTGCTCGGCGCCGAGCGGCGCGCGGGTCATGGTCTCCGGGTCACGCGACTCGTTCCGCAGCTGACGGGAGCGGCGGATGATCGTGTACTCCAGCTCGGAGGTCATCTCGGGTGCGGTGTGGTGGCGCCGCACATCGACCTGCATCTCCATGTAGCGGGTGAAGTCGTTCTGTACGTGGTAGAGATCGCGCGGCAGCGTGTGGATCGGCCGCGGATCGCCGAGCTGCTCGCACTCCATGCCGATGACGTGCGAGACGATATCGCGCACCGACCAACCGGGGCACGGTGTACGGCGGTTCCACTCCCCCTCGGCGAGCGGCTTCACCAGCTCGGCTATCGACTCGACGGAGTGGGTCCAGGCATCGGCGTAGGTCTGGAGGCTGGGATGGACGGTCACGGGACCCCTCGTGCGGTTCTGCGGTGCATGGGCTGGACTGCTGGGCGCGGTCGGCGGGTGGCGGCTGCGGGCTGCGTGGGAGGCTCGGTCGCTAAGTTACGCTGCGAGCAGGCACCCCGGCAGTGCTTTCGTGTGACGATCGTAGGCCCGTGTTGACGGCTCGAATGCCAGGACGGTGGTAGTGTGCGCGCCTCCCTCATCCAGATCGCAGTAGACCCGGACGAATCCGTCAATTCCCGTAGGGATCGCGTGGCGTCGTTGGTCGCGGACCAGCGTGGCGCCGATCTGGTGGTCCTCCCCGAACTCTGGCCGGTCGGCGCGTTCGCGTACACCGCCTTCGCCGACGAGGCCGAACCGCTCCGCGGGCCCACCCACGACCTGATGGCGAAGGCCGCGGCCGATGCCGGAGTCTGGCTGCATGCCGGCTCCTTCGTGGAGCGTGCCGACGACGGCACGCTCTACAACACCTCGCTGGTCTTCACCCCGGAGGGCGAGCGGGCAGCCGCCTACCGCAAGATCCACCGCTTCGGCTTCGACAAGGGCGAGGCGGTGATGATGGGCGCCGGTGAGGACCTCGTGACGGTCACCCTGCCGCAGACCACGCTCGGCCTGGCCACCTGCTACGACCTGCGCTTCCCCGAACTGTTCCGCGGCCTTGTCGACGCGGGCGCGCAGACGCTCGTCGTCCCGGCGGGCTGGCCGGAGCGGCGCCGCGCCCACTGGACGCTGCTGGCCCAGGCGCGCGCCGTCGAGAACCAGGCGTACGTCCTGGCCGTCGGCACCGCGGGCACCCACGCCGGGGTGGAGCAGGCCGGGCACAGCATCGCCGTCGACCCGTGGGGCGAGGTGCTCGCCGAGGCGGGCGCGGACGAGGAGGTGCTCACCGTGGAGTTCGACCCGGCCGGGGTCACCGCCACGCGGGAGCAGTTCCCGGCGCTCAAGGACCGGCGGCTGGGTCTTGCCCCGCCGTCGAGCGGTCGCTGACGCATCGGTCGGACCGGAAATCGCACCACCGTCGGGTATCCGCTGACGTATCCGTCGGACCGGGCCTCGCCCCAGCGTCGGGCGGGGCCCGGTTTCACGTGAAACGTCCCGGTGGGACTCCCTTGGACGGCTGGGACGGCTGGGACGTCTGGGTCGTCCGCCATGCCTGAGACCCTCCGGAATGCGGACGCACGACGGTGATGTTGACTGTCCACATGGCAACACGTGCGCGCGTCAGGGCCCCCGAGCTGGTCGGCAAGGGTGGCTGGCTCAATACCGGCGACCAGCAATACACCCTCGCTGACCTGCGAGGACGCATCGTCATTCTGGATTTTTGGACGTTCTGCTGTGTGAACTGTCTGCATGTCCTCGATGAGCTGCGCGAGCTGGAGGAGAAGCATCGCGACACCGTGGTGATCATCGGTGTCCATTCGCCGAAGTTCGTCCACGAGGCCGAGCACCAGGCCGTCGTCGACGCCGTCGAGCGGTACGAGGTCCACCATCCCGTCCTCGACGACCCCGAGCTCGCCACCTGGAAGCAGTACGCCGTACGCGCCTGGCCGACACTGGTCGTCATCGACCCCGAGGGCTATGTCGTCGCCCAGCACGCCGGTGAGGGCCATGCGCACGCCATCGAGAAGCTCGTCGAGGAGCTGGAGGCCGAGCACGCCGCGAAGGGCACGCTGCGCCGCGGCGACGGCCCGTACGTGGCGCCAGAGCCCGTCGCCACGCATCTGCGCTTCCCCGGCAAGGCCCTGCTGCTGCCGGACGGCGGCTTCCTCGTCTCCGACACCACCCGGCACCGCCTCGTCGAGATCGAACGGGACGGCGAGACGGTCCGCCGTCACTTCGGCACGGGGGACCGCGGGCTCGCGGACGGCGGGCCCGACGAGGTCCGGTTCAGTGAGCCGCAGGGGCTCGCCGTGCTGCCCGACGGCCGGATCGCCGTCGCCGACACCGTCAACCACGCCATCCGCGCCCTCGACCTCACGACCGGGGTGACGACGACCCTCGCGGGCACCGGCCGCCAGTGGTGGCAGGGCTCCCCGACGTCCGGCCCGGCGCGAGAGGTCGACCTCTCCTCCCCGTGGGACGTCGCCTGGTTCGCCGACCGGCTGTGGATCGCCATGGCCGGCGTCCACCAACTGTGGTCGTACGACCCCGGGTCCGGAACCGTGCAGGTCGCCGCGGGCACGACCAACGAGGGACTTGTCGACGGTCCGGCCGACGAGGCCTGGTTCGCCCAGCCGTCCGGACTTGCCGCTTCGGCCGACGGCGACCGGCTCTGGGTCGCCGACTCGGAGACGTCCGCGCTGCGGTACGTGGACCGGGACGGGACCGTGCACACGGCCGTCGGCACCGGCCTCTTCGACTTCGGTCACCGCGACGGCGCCGCCGACCAGGCGCTCTTCCAGCACCCGCTGGGCGTGACCGCGTTGCCCGACGGGTCCGTCGCCGTCAGCGACACGTACAACCACGCCCTGCGCCGTTACGACCCCGCCACCCGCGAGGTCACCACGCTGGCCACGGATCTGCGCGAGCCGAGCGATGCCGTGCTGGTCGACGGCGATCTCGTCGTCGTCGAGTCCGCCCGGCACCGGCTGACCCGGCTGCGGCTGCCCGAGGAGGCCGTACGGGTCGCCGACCAGGCGCACCGCACTCAGCGCGCGGCCACCGAGATCGCCCCCGGCACGCTCCGGCTGGACGTGGTCTTCCAGGCGCCCGCCGGTCAGAAGCTGGACACCCGGTACGGTCCCTCGACCCGGCTGCTGGTCTCGTCGACCCCGCCCGAGCTGTTGGCGGAGGGCGCCGGCCCCGGCACAGATCTCTTCCGCGACCTGGTCCTGGCCGACGGCGTCACCGAAGGCGTCCTGCATGTGTCCGCGATGGCGGCGTCCTGTGACGACGACCCGGAGAACGAGTACCCGGCCTGCCACGTCCACCAGCAGGACTGGGGTGTCCCCGTCCGCGTGAGCGTGCAGGGGACGGCGCGGCTGCCGCTGGTGCTCGCCGGAATGGACGAGCAGGCCTGACGGGCCGACCGGCTCAGAAGTCGTCGGCGCCGTTGCGGAGCTCGGGCGTACTCGTCCGCACCGTTGCCGGTGAGCAGGGCAGGAACAGTGCGGCGAGCAGACTGCGGCGCTCGGCGGGGCCGAGTGGCAGATCACCGGACCCGGTGGCTACGGACAGCGCACCGAGCAGGTGGAACTCCACTGTCACTCGTCCCCCGGGCAAAGAACTGAGATCACCGCCCGGGGGCCCCGCCGAACCGACCGCCGTGAGCCAACAGCAAAGAGGCCGGAATTCGGTTCAGATTCCGTGGCGCTCGTCCTCGGACACGACCGTGGTGCTGGGCGGTACGACCATCCGGCGGCGCCGCGCGATGCTCGCGTAGACGAAGACTCCGATGATGCCGACGATCATCATGATCCAGCCGACCAGGTCGACATTGACGGTGTCCATCTGCCAGTCGGTGGCGAAGGTGAGTATCGCCCCGACGGCGATGAGGATGATAAATCCTCCGAGTCCCATGGGTCACGCCTCCTCGGCGGCCCGGAGGCTCCGGACCGTGTACGGATCGCGTACCCGGCCCGGCAACAACCATGTGTGGAAGGTGGATCAGTCGGCCGGGGACGGCGTCGGCGCGGTCACCGGCCCTCAGCGCCGGAGGGCCTCCACCGGCTGGATGCGGGCGGCCCGCCAGGCCGGGTAGATCCCGGCCAGTACCCCGGTGAGCAGCCCGATCGCCGGTGCGGCGGCGACCGTGGCGGTGTGCACCACCGGCGTCCAGTCGCGGACCACCGCCACGGCCACCACGGCGATCGTGCCGATGCTGGTGCCGACCAGTCCGCCCAGGGTTCCCAGCGCGCCCGACTCGGCGAGGAACTGGGCCGTGACATGGCGCCCGCGCGCCCCGAGTGCCCGGCGCAGCCCGATCTCACCGGTCCGTTCCAGGACGGCGACGAGTGTGGTGTTGGCGATCCCCACCGCGCCGATGACCAGACAGATCGCCGCGAGCAGCAGAAAGAGCTGGTCCAGGTCGGAGGTGACCGAGGACCGCAGCGCCCTGGGGTCCGGCGGAGGTACGGCCTTGAGGTACTCCGGATGGTCGGGGCGCAGCGCGGTGGGCACCTCCGACGCGATCTGCCGTGCGGCCCCCACGTCGGTGGCGATCAGCATCTGCGCCCCTTCGGTGGGCGGACCCCACAGTCTGCGGGCCGCGGTGTCCGGGACGATGACGGACATCAGTACCTCGGGCTTGCGCCGCACATCGTCGATGATGCCGATCACTGTGAACGGCTGGTCGTCGATGAACACGGCGGGCGCCGTCTCGAGCGTGCTGATGCCGAGCCGGGCGGCGATTCCCCTGCTGACGACGGCGACCTGCAGACCGTCGGCCGCGTGGTACGTGTCGTACAGCCGTCCCTGGGAGAGCCGCGGTTCGGCCGCCTGCACGGCGCCGGGTGACGCGGCGACCACATCGATCTTCTGACCGGTGGAGTCCCCGACCGGTGAGGACCGGACGTCCGGGCTGCCGCCGGTGGGGCGTACCGGCCAGAACACGCCTGCGTGGCGTACGCCGCCGAGCTTCTCCACGCGGGGTCCCGCGTCGTCGGGGAAGGCCGGCCCGGCGAACTCGTCCTTCTCGCGTGCCACGTCCCCCACGGTCACCTCGGTCGCGGTGAGCAGGCTGAACCGGGAGTCGATCTGCGAGGAGGCCGTCGCCGTCAGTCCGAGCACGGCGACGAACGTGCCCACCCCCAGGACGGTTCCGAGGGCGGTGAGCACCGAGCGGGCGGGCCGCTGGAGCACTCCGGCGAGAGCTTCGGAGAGCAGGTCGCGGGGTGAGAAGGAGGAGGGCGTGATGCGGGGAGTGCGGGTGCGCTTCCTGCGAAGGGCACTCATGAGAGCGGCGCTTGTGCGGCGGGCTCCCGTGCGGCGGTCACTCACGCGACGGTCACCTGCTCGCGGAGCACTCCGTCGCGGATGGCGACCGTGCGCAGACCGCGGGCGGCGACCTCCGCGTCATGGGTGATCAGCACGATCGTCATGCCTTCGGTGTGCAGCTCCTCCAGCAGCCGGAGCACGGTGCCGGCGTTGACGGAGTCGAGATTGCCGGTCGGTTCGTCGCACAGCAGCAGGGAGGGCCGGGCCACCAGGGCGCGAGCGATGGCGACGCGCTGGCGCTCACCGCCGGACATCCGGCTGGGCAACGCGTGCACCCGGTGGCCGAGCCCGACCCGCTGGAGTGCGGCGCGGGCCCGGTCGGGGCGTTCGATGCGCGGGACGCCGCAGTAGACCATCGCCAGGATCACGTTCTCCAGCGCGCTTCGGTGCGGCATCAGATGGAATGCCTGGAAGACGAAGCCGATGCGCCGGCCGCGCAACGCGGTCCGGTCGGCATCGCCGAGCGCCCCGGTCTCGATGCCGTCCAGCAGATAGGTGCCGGCGGTCGGGGCGTCGAGCAGACCCACGATGTTGAGGAACGTGGACTTGCCGGACCCGGACGGGCCGACGACCGTCATGAAGTCGCCCCGGTGGACGGTGAGGTCGCAGGGCCGGAAGGCGTGCACCGGGGGCGGGCCGGGGTAGGTGAGCGCGACCCGGCGGAATTCGATCACCGGGGTGTCGGGGGTGCCGGCCTCCCCCTCGATACCGGTCATGGCGTGGCCCCCTCGCCGCCGCTGCCGTCCGGCTGTTTGAGCCCGGTCAGGACGCGGTCGCCCTCGCGGAGGGTGCCGGGGGAGAGCGGGGTGACCTCGACGAAGCCGTCGCCGTTGGTTCCCGGGCGTACGGACACCCGGCGGCGTTCGCTCTCCTGGCCCTGGCCGGTGACCACCGTGACGACCGTCCTGCCGTCGGCCCCGGCGGACACCGCACTCACCGGGACGACAAGGACCTTGCCCTCGGTCGCGCTGGACTCCACGGTCAGCCGTACGTCCTGCCCGGCCAGCTCCGCGGGGAGCTTCCGGTCGGGCCTGACCACCATGAGGTACCCGGACCCGCCGCCTGTGGCAGGTGCCTGCGCGCCGGTCTGTTCGCCGCCCTGGCCCGAGGAACCGGACTGCTGGACGGTCGGACTGCCGGCCACCGACTGCACCCGGGCGGCTGCCTGTGCACCGGTGATCTCGGACAGCACATCCACCTTCTGACCCTCCCTGATCAGACCCTTCTGATGGGCCTGGAGGTAGCCGTGGACGACGAGTGCACCGGCGGACACCTTCATCACCGGGCCGGACACCTGGCTGCCGACGTGAGCCGAGACGCTGTCCACCCGGGCCGGAAACTTCTCCAGGAACACCACTTCGGATGCGGGCAGCATGGGACCGTCGGCGGCTTGCACCGCGGCCAGGGCGGTCCGGGCGTCGGCGAGGTCCTGCTGGGAGCGGGTCAGGTTCTTCCGCAGTTCCTTCAGCCCGCTGCCGCCGCTTCCGCCGGCCCGCCCGCCGGCTGCCGCTGCGCCGTCCGCGGCGCCCGAGGTGCCCGGGGCACCGGCGTCATCCGACGAACCCGCGCCACCCGACGTCCCTGAAGCCTCCGACGCCCCCTCCGCGGCCTGCGCCGTGTCCAGCGCGTCCTGCGCGTCCTCGACCGCACGTTCCTGGGACTTCACCAGCTGCTCGGCCGCCTTCAGCCCCTCCCCGTCGTCGCCGCCCGCCACGGCGGGGTCGTATCCGAGCGAGGCGTAGAGCTTGCTCACGGCTCCCTTCGTGCCCGGGCCGTACGTCCCCGAGGGGTCGGGAGCGGTTCCGTGTCCGAGGCCGGCGAGGGCCCGCTGGAGCTGGGTCACGTCGTCGCCCTCGGCCCCCGGCTTGAGGTCACGGTAGACGGGAAGCGCCCCCGGGAGAGCGATGACCGGACGCCCCGACACCTCGATGAGGGGCTTGCCGGCCAGGACGGTGTCGCCCGCCTTCAGCGGGGTCTTGGTCACGGTCGGCGTGGTGCCGCCGTCGCCCACTCCGGCCGCGACGGGGGTGACATCCAGACTCTGTCCGGCGACGACCGTGCCGCGCAGGATCACCGAGGACCGCAGTACGCGCTTGTCGACCGGTGCGGTCAACACATCGGCAGGCGGCGGCGCCGAGTCGGCCGCGGCCTGCGCGGGCGACTTGATGAGCAGCGAGGCCCCGACGCCCGTACCGGTGAGGACCACGGCTCCGACGGCCACGGCGATCACCCAGCGGCGGGCACGGGACAGGCCCGCGCCCGCTTCGGTCTCGTCGTCCAGCAGCTGCGGGTCCTCATTCATGTACTCGTCCTGACTGTTCATCAGTTCTTGGCGAGGGCCTTCTGGGCGTTCTTCACGTACCCCTGGTTCCATTCCTCCACGAGCTTGAACTCCTCGGCCCGCCGGTCGATCTCGGCCTGCTGGAGAGGCTTGGTGACCGTGTACCAGGTCTGTTCGAGCGAGGACTTCTTGTTGCAGGCACTGTCGGCGACGGCGACCTTCTTCTCCTCGTCGGTCGCGGTCGCCGCGACCCGGTCGCCGCCGTCGGGGCTGCCGCCGCTGTCGCGGCCGCTCTTGCCGGAGAACTGGGCGAGCGGGTCCTGCGGCTGGGAGAAGACGAAGCCCTGCTCCTTCATGCAGGCACTCCACTTGCCGACGGCCGTGGTCAGCGAGCCGTCGGCCTGCGCCTTCTGCGCGGCGGCGTTCGCCGCCTCGTCGACCGGGCTGGGAACGGGGAGCTCGGGCAGGCCCTTCGCCATCGTCCGGGACACCTCGCCCTTGCAGCCGCCGTCGGGTACGGCTTTGCCGCCGACGGTGGCGGCGCCGGTGCCGATGCGCACGGCTTCCTCCGCCGCGGAGCCGGTCTTGCCGTCGTCGCCCGTCTCCTGGGCGGCCGCGTCGGCCGCGGCCGGGGAGCGGTAGCCGTATGAGGCGGCCTGCGCGGCAGGTAACTGCCGGTACTCCGAGTCGCGGGCCGGCTTGGCCTCCACCACCTCGGGCTGCGCGCGGTAGTCGAAGCCGTACCGCTTCATGCAGGACACCATGAGCAGGTTGGTGGCCCGCTGAATGGTTCGGGCGTCGTCGTCGGAGTTCTGGATGTAGGCGGTGAGCGGCAGGGGTTCCCAGGCGCCCGTCCCGCCCTGAGCGGTGGAGCCCTTGCCGCCGGTGCCGGGCGCGGCGGAGTCGTCGTCGGACTGGCCGCCGCAGCCCGCGACGGCGGTGACGGCGACGAGGGCCAGCGCGGGAACGGCCAGCCGGAGGCAGGCCGGGCGGGCGGAGGGGAGGTTCATCGTGGCTGCTCCATTACGGGGTGGTCTACGAGGAGATGACGCGGCGTGCGTTCTTCAGCCGGGTGTCCCTGTCGGCCTTGGCGGCTGCCAGCTCGGCTGTGCGGTTCGTCATGAGGGAGCGTTCTACGGCGCTCTCGGCCCGGTGCCAGACGTCGACCAGACCGGTCTTCTTCTTGCAGGCGACATCGGCGACGGCGGTCCTCTTCTCCCGGGCGTCGGCGGGCGGCGCCTTGGGGAAGCCGGGATCGTTGGCCGGATCGAGCGGGGAGGTGTAGTCGAAGCCCTGCTTCTTCATGCAGGCCGACCAGGCCGCGATGACCGCGGTCACTCGCCGGTCCTGCTTGGACTTCGCGTACGCGGTGCCGTAGATCTGGCTCCCGACGCGGGTCAGGTCCCGGTTGCCGTCGTTGCCGGCGAGGGTGCGGCGGGCCTGTCCGAGGCAGCCGCCCGGTGGTACGGGCTTCCCCTTGTACGTGGTGAGGCGCTGCTGGTCCTCGTTCCTCAGTACGTGCCCGTCGGGGTCGTACGAGATGCCGCCGGTGATCAGCGAGACCGTGGTGAGGTCGGGCTGCGCGGCCGACTCGGGGCGGCCCCCGAGGAGGCCGGGCGGAAGCCGGTAGCCGTAGTCGCGGGCCCAGCGCGGGTCGGTGACGCCGTACGGGGCCTCGGGCGCGGGTCGCGCGTTGCCGGTGTCCGGGGCCCGGTAGCCGACGTCGTACGTCCGCATGCAGGAGGCGACCAGCTTCTGCTCGGCGGCGTACAGAACGGTACGGTCGGCGCCGCTCAGCCGGTACGGGTCGACCGGCATCGGAAAGGGCTGCTGGACGTGTACGTCCTCGGCCGCGGCGGAGGACGACGGCCTGTTCTGCCCGGTGGACGGCGACGGAGCGGGGACCGGCGTCCCACCGGTGGAACAGGCGCTCAGTAAAAGGCAGTTCAGGGCCAGCAGGGACGCCGCGAGAGGGCGTGACGCAACGGACTTCATGGCTCCGCTCGGGATCGTACGGGCACGGGCACGGGGCGCCGGAGCAGTCGGAGGTGCGCGCGGCGGCGGTGTGCGTGGCGGCGGTGGGAGGGGAAGCGGCGCCGCGACGGGGGGTGCCCTCCGGAGACCGGAGGACACCCGACTCGCGTGCTGCGGTGTGCGGACGCGGACTAGGAGCGCCACCAGCTGTGCGAGGCGTTCTCGTTGTACACGTTGTCGAACTGCGGGTCGCCGTAGTTGGTCGGCAGCGTGTCCGAACGGCCCGTGTACGTACCGTTGTTGTAGTTGCTGTTGAACCAGACGGTGACGTTGTACGTCGCGTCCAGGTTGCGGCCGCCGGCTGCGTTGTTCTTGACGGTCTGCCCCTGGCCGCTGCCGGAGCTCAGGAAGTTGTTGTCCTGGAGGTTGGCGTCGTTGCCGAAGAAGTCGGAACGCGATCCGCCGAAGTTGCTGTTGAAGAAGTAGCAGACCTCGCCGGTGTTGCAGACGCCGTCCCGGTCCGCGGCTGAGGCCGGGGCCGCAAGGGCGAGGCTGCCCAGGCCGAGGGCTGCGGCGGTGGAGAGCAGTGCGGCGGCGATGCGCTTGGACATATGTGTCTCTTCCTGCTTCGTCTCGCGGATGGATGAGACCCCGGGAGCACAGGTCGACTGCTGTGGTCCTGTGGGGCTTGCGAGACGCTAACAGCGGCTTGAGACAGCAGAGTTGGGACTTTGACCGCTTCTCATTCCCGTATGAGGTTTCGTGCGCATGTTCGCCTGGGGTTGCCTCTGATACCGGGCATTCGGTGAGTCTTCGGCGGCGGGTGTGACGTCCATGCCGATCAGCCGGTATGTGTAATTCCGCCCTTTTTGCGCATATCGAGATCTTGCCAATCATGGCCGGCTCTTCGACGTGGCGGGATCGGATCGGTCGGCGGCGTCGTTCGTGGCCGGATCCACCCATTCCGACCAGCGGTCACTGGCCGCGACGGCCCGCAGCTGGTCCATGCCGAACCTGGTTCCGGTTGCGGTCACCTTGACCCGGGTGCCGTCCGGCCGCAGGACGTCGGCCGTGCGCGAGGTCAGGGAGTTCGACGGGTCCTCGTAGGCCAGCAGCACGGAGCCGTCGGCGAGTTTGACGACCCGGCACGTCTTGGCCTCCTGCTCCGCGGGGCACGAGTAGTGCTGCTCCAGGTCGTCCCGGGCGGGGGCGTGCGTGGGTGTCGCGACGGCGCCCTTGCCGTCCTTCCACGGCTGCTGTTTCGGGTCCCGCGCGCCGGCCGTGCCACGGGGCAGCGGTTCCCGGACGGGCTCCCGGACGTAGTCGCCCTGGAGCCACACCGCCACCGTCCCGCCGCTCGCCAGCGTCACCCGGCCGTAGGTCTGCACGGAGGTGTACGCCGGGTCGCTGTCCCGGGTCTGCACATCCGTGACCTCCGGCTGTCCCGGCAGCAGCTCCACCAGCAGCGCGGCCGTGGCGGCCCCGGTCGCCGGTTCACGTCCTGCGGGGGCCGGGGCTCCGGTCGCCGCGAACTCGGGCAGTACGACCGTTACCGGACCGGACCGTCCGCCGGGCAGGACCACCAGCAGCGCGGTGGCGGTCAGTGCCACCGCCGCCGAGCAGGCCGTGCCCCAGGCCGCGGCGCGTCGACGCCGCCGTCGGCGGGTGCCCCGCACCAGCGACCCCGTGAGCAGCAGTTCGGCGTCCACCGGGAGCCGGGCCAGAGCCACGTCCATGGTCCGGGACAGCTCGGCGGCGTAGGCCGGTTCACCGTCGTACGAGTCCATGGGAAGCACCGTCCTTTCCTGTGTCCTCGCCGATCAGCGCGCGCAGCCGGGTCAGCGCGCGGGTGCACCGCACCCGGACGCTGCCTTCGCTCATCCCGAGCGCGTCGGCGGTCTCCTTGACGCTGCGGTCCTCCCAGTAGCGCAGGACGACCACGGCCCGGTCCTTGGCGGGCAGCGTGGCCAGCGCGTGGAGCAGGGTGACCCGCAGGGCGCTGTCGCCCTCGGGCGCGGCGGCGTCCGGCAGCGCGGCCACCGGACGCTCGGCGGACCGCCGCAGCCTCCGGTACGAGAAGTACGTGCGCATCAGGACGGTCCGCGCGTACGCGTCCGGGCTGTCCGCGCGCAGCACCCGCGACCAGGAGGCGAACACCTTCCCGAGCGCGGTCTGCACGAGATCCTCGGCGAGATGCCAGTCCCCGCACATCAGCAGTGCGGTACGGAACATGCGCGGACCGGTGGCGCGGGCGAACTCCTGGAACCCGTCCGTCCCACCGGTCACCTGCGTCACCCCTCAGCCGTCGGCCCCGCGAACTCCCTGCATAGGGAAGACGCCCGAGCCTGCGGCGCGCGTTACACAGACTTCCGGAAATTCTTCGGAGTCAAGGACGGACCGGCCCGGCCGACGGCGCACGGGGCGGCCCCGACGGAAGGGGCCGGCCCGGAGACAGGCCCGCTCAGCCCGCCAGGAACGCCGCCAGCGCGTTCGCCAGCAGATACGGGTCGTCCGCGCCGCACAGCTCACGCGCACTGTGCATCGACAGGATCGCGACGCCGATGTCCACGGTCTGGATGCCGTGCCGGGCCGCGGTGATCGGGCCGATTGTCGTGCCGCACGGCATCGAGTTGTTGGAGACGAACGTCTGCCACGGCACGCCCGCCTTCTCGCACGCCGCCGCGAACACGGCCCGGCCGCTGCCGTCCGTCGCGTACCGCATGTTGACGTTGACCTTGAGGATCGGCCCGCCGTTCGCCACCGGGTGGTGTGTCGGGTCGTGGCGCTCGCCGTAGTTGGGGTGGATCGCGTGACCGGTGTCGGAGGAGAGACAGACGGTCCCCGCGAATGCCCGGGCCCGGTCCTCGTACGTGCCGCCGCGGGCGAAGACGGAGCGCTCCAGCACCGTGCCGAGCAGCGGTCCGTCCGCGCCGGTGTCCGACTGCGAACCGTTCTCCTCGTGGTCGAACGCGGCCAGCACCGGGATGTACGGAATCTCGTCGTCCGGCTGTCCGGCGACGGCGGCGAGCGCGGCCGTCGCCGCGTGCACGGAGAGCAGGTTGTCCATCCGCGGCCCGGCCAGCAGTTCGCGGTCCCGGCCCAGGTAGGCCGGCGGCTCCACGGCGTGCGGCATCAGGTCCCAGCCGGTCACCTCCTGGGCGTCGACGCCCGCCTCCTCGGCGACGAACCGGATCAGGTCGCCCTCCTCGACGTCCCCGAGTCCCCAGATCGGCTGCATGTGCTTCTGCCGGTCGAGCTTGAGACCGTCGGTGTTGGCCGACCGGTCCAGATGCACGGCCAGTTGAGGCACGCGCAGCAGCGGCCGGTCGATGTTGACCAGCCGGTGCGTGCCGTCGCGCAGGCTGATCCGGCCCGCGAGACCGAGGTCCCGGTCCAGCCAGGTGTTGAGCAGGGTGCCGCCGTACACCTCGACGGCGATCTGCCGCCAGCCGTACGACCCCGTGTCGGGCAGCGGCTTCACCCGCAGATTCGGCGAGTCGGTGTGCGCCCCGGCGATCCGGAACGGGGTGTGCGCCCCGGCACCCTCCGGCACGTACCAGGCGATGATCGCCCCGCCGCGCAGCACGTACTTCCCACCGGTGGACGCGTCCCAGGCCGCGGTCTCCTCGACCTGCCGGAAGCCGGCCTTCTCCAGCCGCGCCGCGGCGGTGGCCACGGCGTGGTACGGGGAGGGGCTGGCCATCAGGAAGGCCATCAGGTCGTCGGTGTGACCGCGGTCGAAGCGGAGGGGAGAACTCATGTTCTTCACTGTAACGACGATGGACCGGGAAGAATCCGCGTACCGCCACCCCGGCACATACCTGTCCCGCGGCCGCCACGGCTGTCGGCTCCTTGCCGTCCAGCGCCTGTTACGCGCACTCCGCGATCACGGTGGCGAGGGGGCCCCGGCGGATACGGATGCCGATTACAAGGACCGGCCCGGTCGGGGTGGCAGCCCGCTGCCGGGAACTACCGGACCTGTCCCCCCGCAGGCGGCGGGACGAGACGATACGAAAGCGCCGCCGCCCGAAAGTATTCGGGTGGCGGCGCCTCGTTGACCGATGCTGCGGGCCGAAGGCTAGAACGCGGCCTCGTCCAGGTCCATCAGCGAGCCGTCGACCGCCTCGGCGAGCGCGCGCTCGGCCGAGACGCCCGGCAGGACGTTGGCCGCGAAGAACTTCGCTGCGGCGATCTTGCCCTGGTAGAAGGCGACGTCCTTGGCGGAGGCGGTCGGCAGCTTCTCGGCCGCCACGGCCGCGCCCTTCAGCAGCAGGTAGCCGACGACGACATCGCCGGAGGCCAGCAGCAGGCGGGTGGTGTTCAGGCCGACCTTGTAGATGTTCTTGACGTCCTCGCCGGTCGCGGTGAGGTCGGTGATCATCGTGCCGACGATCGCCTCCAGGTCCACGGCCGCCTTGGCGAGCGAGTCCAGCGCACCGGACAGCTCCTCGTTGCCCTGGGCGCCGGCGAGGAACTTCTTGATCTCCTCGGACAGCGCGTTCAGCGAGGCACCCTGGTCGCGGACGATCTTCCGGAAGAAGAAGTCCTGGCCCTGGATCGCCGTGGTGCCCTCGTAGAGGGTGTCGATCTTGGCGTCCCGGATGTACTGCTCGATCGGGTACTCCTGGAGGTACCCGGAGCCGCCGAACGTCTGGAGCGACTGCGCCAGCTGCTCGTACGACTTCTCGGAGCCGTAGCCCTTCACGATCGGGAGCAGCAGGTCGTTGAGGCCGTGCAGCGCCTTCGCGTCCTCGCCCGCGGCCTCCTTCTCCTGGATCGCGTCCTGGACGGAGGCGGTGTACAGCACGAGGGAGCGCATGCCCTCCGCGTACGCCTTCTGCGTCATCAGCGAGCGGCGCACATCGGGGTGGTGCGTGATGGTGACCTTGGGCGCGGTCTTGTCCATGAAGTTCGCCAGGTCGGTGCCCTGGACCCGCTCCTTGGCGTACTCCAGCGCGTTCAGGTACCCCGTCGAGAGGGTGGCGATGGCCTTCGTGCCGACCATCATCCGGGCGAACTCGATGATGCGGAACATCTGGCGGATGCCGTCGTGCTTGTCACCGATCAGCCAGCCCTTGGCGGGGTGCTGGTCGCCGAACGTCATCTCGCACGTGTTGGACGCCTTGAGGCCCATCTTGTGCTCGACGTTCGTCGCGTACACGCCGTTGCGCTCGCCCAGCTCACCGGTGGTCCAGTCGAAGTGGAACTTCGGGACCATGAAGAGCGACAGACCCTTCGTGCCCGGACCTGCGCCCTCGGGGCGGGCCAGCACGTAGTGAATGATGTTCTCGGACATGTCGTGCTCGCCCGAGGTGATGAAGCGCTTCACACCCTCGATGTGCCAGGAGCCGTCCTCCTGCTCGACGGCCTTCGTGCGGCCCGCGCCGACGTCCGAACCGGCGTCCGGCTCGGTCAGCACCATCGTCGAGCCCCACTGCTTCTCGACGGCGATCTCAGCGATCTTCTTCTGCGCCTCGTTGCCCTCGTCGAAGAGGATGCCGGCGAACGCCGGGCCCGAGGAGTACATCCAGATGGCCGGGTTCGAGCCGAGCAGCAGCTCCGCGTAGGACCAGATCAGGGAGCGCGGGGAGGTCGTGCCGCCGATCTCCTCGGGCAGACCCAGGCGCCAGTACTCGGAGTCCATGAACGCCTGGTACGACTTCTTGAACGTCTCCGGGACCGGCGCGGTGTTGGTCTCCGGGTCGAAGACCGGCGGGTTGCGGTCGGCGTCGGTGAAGGAGTCGGCCAGCTCGTTCTCCGCGAGGCGGGCGACCTCGTCGAGGATGCTCTTCGCCGTCTCGACGTCCATCTCGGCGAACGGGCCGGTGCCGTACAGCTTGTCGCGCCCGAGGACCTCGAAGAGGTTGAACTCGATGTCGCGGAGATTCGACTTGTAGTGCCCCATGGGAAGGCTCCGTAATCAATAGCAGTGGCGCACAGCGCCCCGGTCAAGGCGTGAGGGCCGGGCGGGCGACGAGCTGGCGGTAGGCATATCAGCTGACCTCCCCGATGATGCTACCCGTCAGTAATAAGACGCAACCCCTCGAGGGGTGGATGTGTCCCATTACTCTTTGGGGTATGTACGGCTACGACCAGAACCAGGGCGCACAGCAGCAGATGGGTGGCGGCTACGGCGAGCAGCCGCTGTATCCCGAGCCCTCGCCGCCGTCTCTCGGTGACGCGGTACGGGCCTTCACCACCGGATCCCTGTCCGCCGAGGACTTCCAGCAGATCTTCGCGACCTCGAAGGTCTACTGCCCGCGCGGCGACAACCCCGGCTTCCTCGCTCTGCACAACACCCAGCAGCCGGTGATCCCCATGTTCACCACACTCAAGGAGCTGCGGCTGTACGCAGGCAAGGAGTCCAAGTACTTCGTGATCACCGGCGCCGAGGTGATCGATCTGCTGCCCACCGGCTACGGCTTCGTCCTCGACATGGAGGGCGAGCACCGCATGGTCTTCGACGCCAAGGCCGTGGAGCAGATGGTCGACTTCGCGATGCGCCGCATGTACGGCTAGACGTCGCCGCCCGCCGACGGCTGATTGCCGGCCTTCCGGACGCCAGTAGGGGCCCGTACCGCTCAGGTATGGGCCCCTACTGCTGCGTGCGACAGGCCGGGAATGCGGCGCCCCTTGCAAGATGTTCACTGTTCAACTAAATTGGCAGAACAATCCCGGAGGTGGCTCCCATGCCCGCAGTGACCGTCGAAAACCCACTGACCCTGCCCAAGGTCGCCGCCTCGGGCGACGCCACGGCCCGTCCCGTGCTCGCCGTCACCACGGCGCCGAGCGGATTCGAGGGCGAAGGCTTCCCGGTTCGCCGCGCGTTCGCCGGGATCAACTACAAGCACCTCGACCCGTTCATCATGATGGACCAGATGGGCGAGGTGGAGTACGCGCCGGGCGAGCCCAAGGGCACTCCCTGGCACCCCCACCGCGGCTTCGAGACCGTCACGTACATCATCGACGGCACCTTCATCCACCAGGACAGCAACGGTGGCGGCGGCACCATCCGCGACGGTGACACCCAGTGGATGACGGCCGGATCCGGCCTCCTGCACATCGAGGCCCCGCCGGAGTCCCTCGTCATGTCGGGCGGCCTCTTCCACGGCCTCCAGCTCTGGGTGAACCTGCCCAAGGCCGACAAGATGATGGCCCCCCGCTACCAGGACATCCGCGGCGGCCAGGTCCAGCTCCTCGCCTCCCCGGACGGCGGCGCGCTGCTCCGCGTCATCGCCGGTGAGCTCGACGGGCACGAGGGCCCGGGCGTCACCCACACCCCGATCACGATGGTCCACGCCACCGTGCGCCCCGGCGCCGAGGTGACCCTGCCGTGGCGCGAGGACTTCAACGGACTCGCGTACGTGCTGGCCGGCCGCGGCACGGTCGGCGAGGAGCGCCGCCCGGTCCACATGGGGCAGACCGCGGTCTTCGGCGCCGGGTCGTCGCTGACCGTCCGCGCGGACGAGAAGCAGGACGGCAACACTCCTGACCTGGAGGTCGTGCTGCTCGGTGGCCGTCCGATCCGGGAGCCGATGGCGCACTACGGGCCGTTCGTCATGAACAGCCAGGCCGAACTCAAGAAGGCGTTCGAGGACTTCCAGGCCGGCCGTCTCGGCACCGTGCCCGCGGTCCACGGCATGGGTGAGTGATCCTGCGGCAAGGGCCGCGCTGACGGTCCGTCACCCGTACGGCCGTGCAGGCGGGACATGACTGCCGCACCGTGATCGGGTGGGAGGGTGCATACCCGGAAGCCCCTCCTGCCCGACGCCGCGTGGCGGACAGCCGCCTGGTGCGCCGTACTTCTGCTGGTCACCGGTGTCGCCGCGGTCGCGATCTGGTTGTGCATCGTCCTCAAGACGGCGGTCACACCCGTGCTGCTCGCCCTGCTCGGTACGGCGCTGCTCGGCCCCGTCCACCGGTGGCTGGCCGAGCACCGGGTGAACCGGTCGGTGGCCGCCGGGCTCACCTGCGCGCTGCTCGTCGCGGTGGGCGGCGGCGCCGGGTACATCGTCGTCACCGCGCTCATCGACAGCGGCGGCCAGATCGTCCGGTCGCTGAAGGCCGCCGGGCAGTGGGTCGTCGACCACTTCGGGTTCGCGCGCGACATCAATGTGGACGACCTCGCCGCCAACGCGCAGAAGCTCGTCGAGAAGTTCGGCGCAAGCGCCGCGGGCGGGCTGCTCACCGGGATCAGCCTGGTCGGCTCACTGATCGCGACCGGCGTCCTCGCCCTGCTGCTGACCTTCTTCTTCCTGCGCGACTCCCACCGGGCCGTGGACCTCGCCCACACCATCGCCCCGCGCGGCACCGGTGAGCTGGTCGAGGCGATGGGGCGGCGGGCCTTCGAGGCCGTCGAGGGCTTCATGCGCGGCACCACGTTCATCGCGCTGATCGATGCCGTCTGCATCACGGTCGGCCTGCTGATCCTGCGGGTGCCGGGCGCGGTGGGGCTCGGGGCGCTGGTCTTCGTCGGCGCGTACATCCCGTACCTCGGCGCGTTCCTCTCGGGTGCCGTCGCCGTCCTGGTCGCGCTCGCGGACCGGGGCGTCGTGATCGCGCTCTGGGCGCTCGGAGTGGTGCTCGCAGTCCAGGTGCTGGAGGGTCACGTGCTGCAGCCGGTGATCCAGAGCCGTACGGTCCAGATGCACCCGGCCATGATCATGATCGCGCTGACCGCGGGGGCGAGCGTGGCGGGCCTGCTGGGGATGCTGCTGGCGGTACCGGTGTGCGCGGCGGCCTTCGGCGTCCTCGGCGAACTCCGCAAGGGCTACAGCCCCGACCCGAACCCACCGCCCCCCTCCACCCCGCCCGACCCACCGACGCCGCCGGACACACCATCACCCGGCACATCGAGCCTGCCCGGCGATTGAGGGCGGAGCGGCCACCGGACGCACCCGGGCCGCCCCCTACGACTCGTGCAGCTCGAACCAGATCGACTTCCCCGCCCCTCGCGGATCCACCCCCCACGCATCGGCCAGCATCTCCATCAGCACCAGGCCCCGCCCACTGGAAGCCATCTCGCCGGGCCGCCGCTTGTGCGGCAGTTCGTCGCTGCCGTCCGCCACCTCCACCCGCAGCCGCCGTTCGCCCCGCTCCCCGGTGGCCTCGGCGACCATCAGCGCGTCGCCGTCCGTGTGGACGAGGACGTTCGTGGTCAGCTCCGAGACCATCAGCACGGCCGCGTCGATCTGCTCCGGGTCCTCCCAGTCGTGCAGCAGCTCCCGCAGCTGCTGCCGGGCGGCCGACACTCGCTCGGGTTCGGCCTGGGCGATGGTCATCGCGGTGCGGCGCGGCGCGGTCCGCGGCATGGTGCCGGCCTCGCGACGCAGTACGAGCACCGCGACGTCGTCCTCGCGGCGGTCGGCCAGCGGGCCCGTCGTGTAGTGCGACGTCGGCCCGTGCACGGCCTGCACCAGCTCGTCGGCGAGCTTCTCCAGGTCACCGCTCTGCTGCTCCAGGACCGGTCGGAGCCGGTCCCAGCCGGTGGCCATGTCGTGGCCGCCGGTCTCGATCAGCCCGTCCGTGCACAGCATGATCGTTTCGCCGGTCTCCAGGACGAGCCGGGTCGTCGGATAGTCGGCGTCGGTCTCGACACCGAGCGGCAGTCCGCCGCCGGTCTGCCGGATCACCGCGGTCCCGTCGCTGCTGATCACCACGGGGTCGGGGTGGCCCGCCCGGGCGATGTCGAGGGTGCCGGTCTCCGGATCGACCTCCGCGTACAGACATGTCGCGAACCGCGGGCCGGTCTCCTCCCCGTCGTCGTACGCGTCGGTGAGCCCGGAGAGGAACCGGGAGGCACGGGAGAGCACCGCGTCCGGGCGGTGCCCCTCGGAGGCGTACGCGCGCAGGGCGATCCGCAACTGGCCCATCAGCCCGGCCGCCCGCACGTCATGGCCCTGGACGTCGCCGATGACGAGGGCGATACGGCCGTTGGGGAGCGGGATCATGTCGTACCAGTCGCCGCCCACCTGGAGCCCGCCACCGGTCGGCACGTACCGGGCGGCCACCGTCATGCCGGGGATCTCGGGCCCCAGGGTCGGCATCATCGACCGCTGGAGTCCCTGCGACAGCTCCCGCTCGGTCTCGGCCTCCCCGGCCCGCGCCAGGGCCTGGGCGAGCATCCGGGCCACCGTCGTCAGCACCGAACGCTCGTCCGGCGAGAACGACACCGGGTGCCGGAACCCCGCCATCCAGGCACCCATCGTCCGGCCCGACACGATCAGCGGAAGGAAGGCCCAGGAACGGCGCCCGAAGCGGCTGGCCAACGGCCAGGTGGCCGGGAAGCGGCGGTGGTACTCCTCGGGCGACGGGAGGTAGATCGCCCGCCCGGTCCGTACGACCTGGGCGGCCGGGTAGTCGGTCTCCAGGGGCATGTCGTCGAACGGGTCCTCGTCACCTTTGTTGTGCCCGTGGTGGCCGATGATCGTCAGCCGCTCGCCCGCGACACCGAAGACGGCGAGCCCGTCCGGTGAGAACCCGGGCATGGAGAGCGAGGCGGCGACCCGCAGCACCTCCGCCGTGGAACGGGCCTCGGCGAGCGCCCGCCCCGCGTCCAGCAGGAATGCCTCGCGGGACCGGCGCCAGTCCCCGGTGATGGGGGTGTGCGCCCCGGTGGTGCCCGGCTGCGGTTCGGCGACCTCCTGGAGGGTGCCGACCAGTACGTAGCTCTCGCTGCCGGCCGATGCGACCGGCAGCGGTTTGGAGCGGCTGCGTACGGTACGCAGCACCCGGCCGCCTCCGTCCACGATCCGCAGCCTGGCCTCGGCCAGGGTGCCCTCGTCGAGTGCGAGGTTCACCACCCCGTAGATCTCGTTCCAGTCGACCGGGTGGAAACGCGCGCGCACCGCGGCCTCGCGGAAGACGCCGGCCTCGGCCGGGAGCTCGAGCAGCCGGGCCGCCTCCGCATCGAGCGTGACCGAACCGGCTCCGTGGTCCCAGCGCCACAGGCCGGTCGCCGTCGCGGCCAGGACTTCCTCGGTGCGCATTGCCCCACTTTATGAAGATGTGCTCGGCCGACGCCACCGAGGGCGGCCGTCGGCGGGTGGTCCTGACCTCGCCGGATGATCTTGAAGTGACTATGACAATGAAGTCGTGGGGGCGCGGGCGGTAGCCTGGGGAGGCTGAATCCACCCCAACCGCGAAGACTGGATGAACGACGATGCATCGGTACAGGTCCCACACCTGCGGCGAGCTCCGCGCCTCTGACGTCGGCACCGACGTCCGGCTGAGCGGCTGGCTGCACAATCGTCGAGACCTGGGCGGCATCCTCTTCATCGATCTGCGCGACCACTACGGTCTCGTGCAGCTCGTCGCCCGCCCCGGCACGCCCGGCAACGAAGCCCTGTCGAAGCTCACCAAGGAGACCGTCGTCCGGATCGACGGCAAGGTCTCCGCACGTGGCGACGACAACGTGAACCCGGACCTCCCGACCGGCGAGATCGAGATCGAGGTCACCGAGGTCGAGGTGCTGGGCGAGGCCGCCCCGCTGCCCTTCACGATCAACACCGACGACGGGGTCAACGAGGAGCGGCGTCTGGAGTACCGCTTCCTCGACCTGCGCCGCGAGCGCATGCACCGCAACATCATGCTGCGCTCCGCCGTCATCGCCTCGATCCGCTCGAAGATGGTGGCTCTCGGTTTCAACGAGATGGCGACCCCGATCCTCACCGCGACCTCCCCCGAGGGCGCCCGTGACTTCGTCGTCCCGTCCCGGCTGAACCCCGGCAAGTTCTACGCGCTGCCGCAGGCCCCGCAGCAGTTCAAGCAGCTCCTGATGATCTCGGGCTTCGACCGCTACTTCCAGATCGCGCCGTGCTTCCGCGACGAGGACGCCCGCGCCGACCGCTCGCCCGGCGAGTTCTACCAGCTCGACGTCGAGATGTCGTTCGTCGAGCAGGAGGACGTCTTCCAGCCGATCGAGAAGCTGATGACCGAGCTCTTCGAGGAGTTCGGCAACGGCCGCCACGTCACGTCGCCGTTCCCGCGGATCCCGTTCCGCGAGTCGATGTTGAAGTACGGCAACGACAAGCCCGACCTGCGCGCCAAGCTGGAGCTCGTCGACATCTCCGACGTCTTCGCCGGCTCGGAGTTCAAGGCGTTCGCCGGCAAGCACGTCCGCGCCCTTCCGGTGCCGGACACCGCGGGCCAGTCCCGTAAGTTCTTCGACGGCCTCGGTGAGTACGCCGTCGAGCAGGGCGCCAAGGGCCTCGCCTGGGTCCGCGTCGGCGAGGACGGCACCCTCGCCGGTCCGATCGCCAAGTTCCTCACCGAGACGGACATCAAGACCCTCACCGAGCGCCTGGCGCTCGTCCCGGGCCACGCCGTCTTCTTCGGCGCCGGCGAGTTCGACGAGGTCTCCAAGATCATGTCGGCCGTCCGGGTCGAGGCCGCCAAGCGCGCCGGCCACTTCGAGGAAGGCGTCTTCCGGTTCTGCTGGGTCGTCGACTTCCCGATGTACGAGAAGGACGAGGAGACCGGCAAGATCGACTTCTCGCACAACCCGTTCTCCATGCCTCAGGGCGGCCTGGAGGACCTGGAGACGAAGGACCCGCTGGACATCCTTGCCTGGCAGTACGACATCGTCTGCAACGGCATCGAGCTGTCCTCCGGCGCCATCCGTAACCACGAACCCGAGCTGATGCTCAAGGCGTTCGAGATCGCCGGTTACGACCGCGAGACCGTCGAGCACGAGTTCGCGGGCATGCTCCGCGCGTTCCGTCTCGGCGCCCCGCCGCACGGTGGCATCGCCCCCGGTGTCGACCGCATCGTGATGCTGCTGGCCGACGAGCCGAACATCCGCGAGACGATCGCCTTCCCGCTCAACGGCAACGCGCAGGACCTGATGATGGGCGCGCCGACCGTGCTGGACGAGGCGCGGCTGCGCGAGCTGAACATCCAGCTCCGCAAGCCCGCCGCGGCGGTGAAGGAGAAGGCCGAGGCCAAGGACTCGGTAGCGAGGGACACCGGCGCGAAGTAAGCGTCAGCGGTTCCGCTTCTGTTCCACGTGAAACAGCCCCTGGCCGTCGGCCAGGGGCTGTTCCGCGTCATGGCCGCCTTCCACAGCAACGCACAGCTGACACACACGCCCCTGCCAGCTCCCCTGCCTAGCCTCACTTCGCATGACAGAGACTCAAGGACCCGCACACAAGAAAGACATGACGCGTCGCCGGATGGTGCTCGCCGGTGGAGCGGCGGTCGTGGCCGCCGGGATCGGGGCGGGCGTGGTTGCCGGTGCCTCGGCCGACGAGGTCACGAGCAGCGGCAGTGGGAAGAAGTCCGCCGCCGGGCAGGGCGAGGAGTGCTACCGGCTGACCTCGGAGACCACCGAGGGCCCGTACTACATCGACGCCGACAAGATCCGGAAGGACATCACCGAGGACAAGGAGGGCATCCCGATGACCCTCCGCCTCAAGGTGATCGACTCGGACACCTGCAAGCCCGTGAGCCGGGCGGCCGTCGACATCTGGCACTGTGACGCGCTGGGCATCTACTCCGGTTACGAGTCGATGAGCTCGGGCGGCCCCGGCGGTGGCGGTACTCCGCCGAGCGGCGCCCCGACGGATGCCCCGACCGGCACCCCGACGGGTACACCCCCGTCCGGCGGGCCCGGTGGCGGCGGTGGCGGGCACTCGGAGCCCACCGACGACGAGCGCTATCTGCGCGGCACCCAGCTCACCGACAAGCACGGCTATGTGGAGTTCAAGACGATCTTCCCTGGCTGGTACCAGGGCCGCTGTGTGCACATCCACACCAAGGTGCACGTCGGCGGGAAGATGACCGACGCCGGGTACGAGGGTGGACGCACCTGCCACACCGGTCAGTTCTTCTTCGCGGAGTCCGCGGTGCTCGACTCGGCGAAGATCGCGCCGTACTCGACCAGTACCACCACGCGTACGACCCTCACCGAGGACACCATCTACGACCAGAGCGGTGTCACGGGCGGGCTGATGAAGCTCTCGTACCGCAAGAACCACATGGCGCGTGGCGTCGTCGGTTCGATCACGATGGGCGTGGACCCGGACGAGACGCACGACGGAACGGACCTCTGACGCCCCGTTCCCCCGCGGAGGGGACGGGTCCGGAACCGCCACGACAGGGCGCGGTTCCGGGCCCTTTCCCTTGCGTGCGCAGTCACATTCGCACAGCAGGACACGCCCGGGATGACAGGTCGCACCGGATCGGATGCAGCCGTATGGCCGCTTTGTCTGATTAGTCGTCGGTCGGCTCGGCAAAGACTGGCTCGGGGACTTTGGTGCGGGGATCTCCGTCCCCGCTGCCTCGACGCCGACTGCTAGGAGCCCCCCGTGCCTGTTCCCGAACCCGTGCCCCGTCCCGGCCCTCGCGCGTCCGGACGTCCCCCGTACGCGGTCTGTGCGGCGCTCCTCCTCCTGCTGACCGGGTGCGCTGCGGCAGGTACGGCACCCGGACCCACCGCCGTGCGCACCGGCGCCCACGCGCCCACCGGCAGCGCCGGCGCGGCGGGCCCCGGGGCCGCTGCCGCGCGCGGGCCGGCCGCCCCGACCGGGCCCCGCGAGATCCGGATGCTGGGGCAGGTGGTCCGGTCCGCGATCCCGGCCGAGTCCCGGCAAGCGCTCGTCGTCACCGGAAACTCCCCCGACTCCAGCGAGGCCACGGCCGTCCTCTACACCCGCGACGACCCCACGGTGGGCTGGCAGCCGGCCGCCGGCCCGTGGCCCGCCCACAACGCCCTGTACGGGTGGACCGACGAGCACCGGGTGAACGACCTCCGGACCCCCATCGGCGTCTACGGGCTGACGGCCGCGGGCGGTCTGCTCGAGGCGCCGGGCACCGAGCTGCCCTATGTGCAGAGCCCGGCCTTCACGGTGAGCGGCGAAGGGTTCGACGGGGAGTCCCTGGAGGGGTCGTTCGACTACGTCATCGCCATCGATTACAACCGCGTCCCCGGCGCCTCCCCGCTGGACCCGACCCGTCCGCTCGGCGAGGACCGGGGCGGCGGCATCTGGCTCCATGTCGACCACGGCGGGCCGACCCAGGGCTGCATCTCGCTTCCCGAGGACCGGATGGAGGAGCTGCTGCGCATCCTCGACCCGGCAAAGGTTCCGGTGATCGTGATGGGTGACGGGGCGGCGCTGGCCCGCTGACCGGATGTCACGTATACGAGTTGCCCGTACGCGCGCATACGGGAGGGGCCCGGACCGTCACCGGTCCGGGCCCCTCATCTGCGTACCGAGCCCTGTGCGGGCCTCCGTGTACCGAGCCGTGGCCCTACGCGGGCTTCTCCTCGAGGCGCGGGAACAGCACCGCACCCTTCGTCACCGTCGCGCCCGCCGGCAGCTGCCCCCAGCCGCCCGCGTCCTGCACGCGCTGGTCGGGCAGCGCACCCAGGGACTCCTCGGCGCCCAGCGACTCCCACAGCTTCTGCGAGGTCTCCGGCATCACCGCGTTCAGCAGCACCGCGACACCGCGCAGCGCCTCGGCGGCCGTGTACAGGATCGTCGCGAGCCGGGCCCGGCCCTCGGGCGACTCGTCCTTGGCGACCTTCCAGGGCTCCTGCTCCGTGATGTAGCCGTTGACCTGCTTCACGAACTCGAAGATCGCCAGGATGCCGGCCTGGAAGTCCAGCTCCTCGCCGATCTTCCGGTCGGCCGTGGCGACGGCCTTCGCGAGACCCTCCTGGACCGCCTTCTCGGCCTCGCCGGGGGCGGTGGCCTCCGGGAGCGTCCCGCCGAAGTACTTGCTGACCATGGCGGCGACGCGCGAGGCGAGGTTGCCGTAGTCGTTGGCGAGCTCGGAGGTGTAGCGGGCGGCGAAGTCCTCCCAGGAGAACGAGCCATCGTTGCCGTACGCGATCGCCCGCAGGAAGTACCAGCGGTACGCGTCCACGCCGAAGTGCGAGGTCAGGTCCTGCGGCTTGATGCCGGTCAGGTTCGACTTCGACATCTTCTCGCCGCCGACCATCAGCCAGCCGTTGGCCACGACCCTGCCGGGCAGCGGCAGACCCTGCGCCATCAGCATCGCGGGCCAGATGACCGAGTGGAAGCGGAGGATGTCCTTGCCGATCAGGTGCACATCGGCCGGGAACGTCCCGTCGAACTTTTCCTGGTTGGCGCCGTAGCCGACCGCCGTCGCGTAGTTGAGCAGCGCGTCGACCCACACGTAGATGACGTGCTTCTCGTCCCACGGCACCGGGACGCCCCAGTCGAAGGTCGAGCGCGAGATCGACAGGTCCTGCAGGCCCTGCCTGACGAAGTTCACGACTTCGTTGCGGGCCGACTCGGGCTGGATGAAGCCGGGGTTGTTCGCGTAGAACTCCAGCAGTTTCGGGCCGTACTCGCTCAGCTTGAAGAAGTAGTTCTCCTCCTTGAGGATCTCCACCGGCTTCTTGTGGATCGGGCACAGCTTCGTGCCGTCCTCCGCCTCGATGAGGTCGCCGGGGAGCTTGTACTCCTCGCAGCCCACGCAGTACGGGCCTTCGTACCCGCCCTTGTAGATCTCACCCTTGTCGTACAGGTCCTGCACGAACTCCTGCACACGGTCCGTGTGCCGCTTCTCCGTCGTACGGATGAAGTCGTCGTTCGCGATGTTCAGGTGCTCCCAGAGGGGCTTCCAGGCCTCCTCGACGAGCTTGTCGCACCATTCCTGAGGGGTGACGTTGTTCGCCTCGGCAGTGCGCATGATCTTCTGACCGTGCTCGTCCGTGCCGGTGAGGTACCACACCTTCTCGCCACGCTGGCGGTGCCAGCGGGTGAGCACGTCGCCTGCGACGGTCGTGTAGGCGTGGCCCAGGTGAGGAGCGTCGTTGACGTAGTAAATGGGGGTCGAGACGTAGTACGCCGTCGCCCCCTGCTTCTCGGATCCAGTGGCCGCCATGGTCGAAATCCTAACGGCCCGTGGGTGATCCACTCACACCGATAAACGCCGCCGCCTCTTCCGGTGGCCAGGACCCGTCCTGGGAGGGAGCGGAGATCTTCGCGGAACTCGTCGTCACGGGATTGTTCCGGGCGGGATTCGCCCGCCGCAGCCGGGGCGGCACGGCGTCCGGCTCGACACGGTGCGGTGCGTCGTGTCCCGGGACGACCTGGCGCTGGACCTGCCGCCGGATGGGGCGGGGTCGGTGCTCGGCCTTTCGACCGTACGTTCTGCAGCGGTGGTGCCCGGCGGTACGGTCACGGCGGTGCCCGGCCCGAGGGCGAGCTCGCCGTGACCGTACGTCCGCCGGTCGTCCTGCCTGGTCAGCCGTTGTCGGCGGCGTTCTCGCGGGCCGCGAGCCAGGCGGGGAGCGCGGCGAGGATCTCCTGGTAGAGCGTGGCGTCGGGCACCTCGCTCGGGGCGGGGCCGGCGTGGAAGAACGCGGCGTTCGGGGCGTCCAGCTTCCGCAGGAAGTCGAAGCCCTTCGCGTCCTCGTCGCCGAACGCGACGAACTGGAAGAACAGCGGCAGCCGTGCCGCCTCGGCGAGCGCCTGCTTGGCGGGCTGCTTGGCGTCCGGCGGTCCGTCCGTCTGGAAGATCACCAGGGCGGGGCCGGTGGCCTCCGACTTCTCGTAGTGCGCGACGACCTCCTCGACGGCGCGGTGGTAGCTCGTACGGCCCAGGCGGCCGAGGCCCGCGTGCAGTTCGTCGATCCGGCCCTCGTGGTCGGTGAGACCGATTGTGCCGGTGCCGTCGATGTCGGTCGAGAAGAAGACGACGGGCACGGTGACGTTCTCGTCGAGGTGCGCGGCGAGGGCGAGCGTGCGGTCGCCCAGGTGCTGCGCGCTGCCGTCCTTGTAGAACGGCCGCATCGAGCCGGAGCGGTCGAGCACCAGGTACACGGTGGCCCGAAGTCCGGTCAGCCCGTGCGTCTTCAATCCTGCCTGGGCCGCCTTGTAGGCGTCGACGAGCGCGGGTGCGTCGGCCTCGACCCGGGCGAGGGCGACGGCGGGGGCCTCGGTGACCTCTGCCGGTGCGGATGCCTCGGCGGCCACCGCGGGGGCGGGCGCCTCGGTGACCTCTGCGGGTGCGGGTTCGGCGTCCGGCTCGACCGGCGCGGCGTCGGCGACCGGCGCGGCGTCGGCCGCCACGGCGACCGGCTCGGGCTCGGGCTCGACGGCGGCCGCGACGGCGACCGGCTCGGGCTCGGTGACGGCCTCGGCGGGGGTCTCGGCGGCGACCGGCTCGGGCTCGGTGACGGCCTCGGCGGCGACCGGCTCGGTGACGGCCTCGACGGCGGCCGCGACGGCGACCGGCTCGGGCTCGGTGACGGCCTCGGCGGGGGTCGGCTCCAGGACCTGGGCGACCTCGGCCTCCGGCTCGTCGGTGACGGTGACCGGTTCTGCTTCGGCCTTGATCTCGGCCGGTGCGGCCGCGGGCTCGACTTCGGCGGCGACCGGCTCGGTGACGGCCTCGGCGGGGGTCGGCTCCAGGACCTGGGCGACCTCGGCCTCCGGCTCGGCGGTGACGGTGACCGGTTCTGCTTCGGCCTTGATCTCGGCCGGTGCGGCCGCGGGCTCGACTTCGGCGGTGACCGGTTCTGCCTCGGTCTTGATCTCGGCCGGTGCGGTTTCGGCCTCCACCTCGGCGGCAGCCGGTACTGCCTCGGTCTCCACCTCGGCCGTGGCGGTGGCCGGCGCTACCTCCACCTCTGCTTCGGCGGCAGCCGGCACCGGCTCCGCCTTCGCCGCGGCCGCGACGCGCTTCGAGGCCGAGCCCTGGGGCGGGACCGTGGGGGTGGGCTTCGGGCTGGATGCGGATGCCTTGTCGAAGGCCTCCGCCACCAGGTCCGTCGCCAGGCCGCTGTCGCCCGAGAGGGTCCGGGGCGAGGAGGGGGCGGGTACTGAGACCTTTGCGGCCGACGCGGGTTCGACTGCCGGTGCGGTCTCGGCCACCGGCTCGTCCACCGCGACCGACTCCGACTCCGTGGGCCGGGTGCGCTCCGTCTGGGACGGGACCGTGGCCGTCGTCGGCTCGTCCTGCTCCGTACGGTCGCGGCCGAACACCTTGCGCAGCAAGCTCCGAATGCCCATGGGCGAGGCCTTTCGCATGAGTTGAGTGCGATGAATGTCCGTACTGCGGGAATTGATCCCTGGCCAGGGCGGATACGTAAGGTTAGCGGCCGGATCCGGCCGTTCGGTGGCGCGGCCCGCCTCCGTGTCAATCGGACGGCGGTGGCCCGGACTTCACTCTGCATTCTTTTGGAGTCTCTCGTACCGCGTGATTGCGCACCTACCGTCACGGCGGACACGCCGATCCAGGACCGCCGGGTGCTCGTCGTCGTCCGGCGCAGGAGCGGCCGCGGCGTCGGCGCCGGGGTTCCGTCCGCGCGCTGCGGTTCACGCGGTGGCGACCTGGCGGCGCCACCGCGCGAACTGGGCCGCCGCGTCCCCGGTGTACGACCACGGCACCCGCACCGCCCGCCCGTCCAGCAGCCGGAACGCGTCCGCGGCCTCCGCCGGCCGCCCCGCGTAACACGCGGCGTGCGCCAGGTAGTTCAGCTCGCCGACCTCCTCCGCCTCCACCGGTCCCGCCTCACGCATCCCGAGCCACCGGTCCCAGGTGCGCCGCACGTCCGTGACGGCCAGTTCGTGGTTCCAGTGCTGCTGCCCGGTGAGCGGCGCGACGACGGGCCGCCCGTGCGTGGCGTCGGAGACGTACCGGTGTTCCTCGACCCTGGCGATCTGCACCAGCACCGGCAGCGGCGAACCGGGCGGCGCCGCACTCGCCGCGTAGCGCGCGAAGTCGTACATGGTGCCGTGGGTGCCGTGCCAGCGCGCCGAGTAGTACCGCAGCAGTTGGGTGTGCCCCTCCATGTGGTGCGGATCGCGGCGGAGCAACTCGTCCCACCACTGTGTGACGCGTCGCCTGGCCCCGTCCTCGTACAGCCGGGCCGCTGTCAGCAGCGACGCCCAGGGCATCGGATCGGGCGGGCAGACGTCGGCGGCCCGCAGACAGCAGTCGACGACCCGGTCCACCCGGTTCTGGTCGAGTCCGGTGCCACGTCCTGCCGCGACGGCCCGGCCGAACAGCCGGACCACTTCGGTCGCCGCCTTCAGTACCTGCGCGTCGGCGCTCTTCGGCTCGGCGGCCAGCCAGGTCTCCACGGTGGTGCTGCCCGCGACGGCGTGGGCGAGGATCCGGATCCGGTGGGTCCGCAGGGCCCACCGGTTGCCGGTGGCGTGCAGCAGATCGCGTACGCCCTGCCAGCGGCCGATGACGATGTCCTGGCGGGCCGCGGTGAGCGGCCGGTCGCCGAGATCCGGGTCGAAGTGCACCGGCGGGGGTGTACGGCGGCGTGCAGCCATCAGTAATCGGTGACGATCGTGGTGGAGTGGGCGTAGTCGGACGGATCCTCGGTCCGTACGGTCTGCGAGGCGTCGAGCTTCGCCGGCCGGTAGTACGAGCTGCCGCGTCGCCAGTACCAGAGCATCGGGACGGCTCCCACGGCGAGACTGCCGAGGCCGAGCGCGAGCGCCGTTGCGCTGAATTCGCCGAGCGCCTCGAAGAAGATCCAGAACATGAAGAGCGAGCCGGTCAGCGGCCAGAGTCCGCCGAGGACGAGGTCGGCGACCGAGCGGCACAGCAGTTTGCGGTACGCGACGACCGCGGCCAGGCCCGCGAGGCCGTAGTACACGGCGATCTGCAGCCCGATCGCCTCGACGGCCACGCCCAGGATGTGGTGGACCGGGCCGAGGGCGAGGGAGGCGAGGATCAGGGCGAGGGCGACGCCTCCGACGGCGGCGACCGCCACCCACGGGGTGTTCCAGCCGCGGTGCACCCGGCCGAACGCGGCGGGCATCGTGTGGTCGCGGCCCATCGCGAACAGCGAGCGCGTGACCTGGATGAGTGTGGTCTGCAGCGTCGCGACGGTCGACAACATCACGGCCACCACCAGCAGCTTTCCGCCGACGCCGGGCCAGACCCGTTCGCCGAGCACGGTCAGTACGTTGGCGCTGTGCCGCTCGATGTCGTCGGCGGAGAGGACCACGTTCACCGCGATGGTGAACACCTCGACGAGCGCGAAGACGGTGAGCACGCCCACGATCCCGGCCAGGCCCGTGGTGCGGCGGCTGTTGCGGGTCTCCTCGCTGAGGTTGCCGGTGACGTCCCAGCCCCAGTAGTAGAAGGCGGCGATCAGCGCACCGGAGGCGAAGCCGGAGACGCCGTCGAAGTGCTCGAAGCCGAGCCAGGACCAGTCGAAGGCGTGCGCGACGCCGGGTCCGGCTCCGGTGCCTTCACCGGGGGTGGTCCCGCGGACGAGTGCGACGACCGCGAAGACCAGCAGGATCACCAGCTCGACCCCGGAGATCACCAGCTGGGTGCGGGCGCTGAGCCGGGCTCCGCCGAGCACGACGAGCAGCATCACCAGGAACCAGCCGGCCCCGATGAAGGTGGCGAGCGTCGTGTCGTCGGCGAACCGGGAGTCGATGACGGTCAGCGTCATCGTCCCGGCGGGCAGCGATCCCGCGACCATGAACAGGGTCGCCGCGACGACCAGTGCCCAGCCGCTCAGGAAGCCGAGGAACGGGTGCAGGGTCCTGCCCACCCAGGAGTAGCCGGCACCCGCGTTGACGTCGATCCGGCCGAGCTGCCGGTAGGCGAGGGCGATGCCGAGCATCGGTATCGCGCAGTACAGCAGGGCGGCGGGCCCGCCGAGACCGACCGTGCCGACGAGCACGGCACTGGTGGCGGCCAGCGAGTAGGCGGGGGCGCTGCCCGCCACGGCCATCACGATCGTGTGGAACGTGCCGAGGACATTGGGCTGGAGCCCACGGCCGGGCCGGTCGGGCATGCTGCGCATCGCTGTTCTCAACTGCTTCCGGAAGTGTGCCGTGCCCCGGCCGGAATCCCGTACATCCTTCAGCGGCACGACATGTGGCGGCATGTCAGAAACAGATCTTCGAAAATCCGAACGGAAGCGGTCGGTCCGTTCGGGAAGACTGACCGCATCGTAGTCCTGTGATTACAGCTGAGTGGACCTGACCGCCACGAGCGTTACGCGACGTCTGCACGGCGTCTAGAGTCGGATCCATGGTTTCCGGTGAGGCACCGCAGGCGGAGGGAAGCGTCCGCGTCGACAGTTGGATCTGGTCGGTACGGCTGACCAAGACCCGCTCGCAGGCCGCTGCCGCCTGCCGCGCCGGACACGTCAGGGTCAACGGCGACCGCGCCAAGCCCGCGCAGACCCTGCACGTGGGGGACGAGGTGCGGCTCCGGCACGGCGGCCGGGACCGGATCGTCGTGGTGTCGCGCATCGTGAGGAAGCGGGTCGGCCCTCCGGTGGCCGCGGAGTGCTTCGTCGACAACAGTCCGCCCCCGCCGCCGCGGGAAGCGGTGATCCAGGTGCCGGTCCGCGACCGGGGCACGGGCCGCCCGACCAAACGCGACCGGCGCGAGATGGAGCGCCTGCAGGGCCGTGGCCCCGGGGACCACCCGGCCTGAGCCGGGCACGGGCGTGCGGTCGCGGGCTCGTCGTGGGCTGCACACCTCTGCGGGAACGCGTACATGCACCCTGACCTGTCGCGTTCCCGCGGCCGCCTACGGCTGTGGTGAGGCGATCGCGCGTGCCGCCGCCACCTCCTGGCGCAGCGGCGCCAGCACCCCTTCCTCGTCGCCCGGCAGTTCGGTGCGCACTCCCACCAGGACCACGGTGGCCCGTAGCCGTTCCGCCAGTTCCCGCAGCTGCTGCCGGATCTCGGCCACCTCCGCGGGCGCCGGTTCCGGCGCCCCGTGGTTCACCCGGACCCGGGCTGCCGTCGTCGCGTCCACGATCCGCTCGACCGCGACGACCAGCGGCAACCAGGCAGCGGCCCGGGTGCCGACCGGCGGCGGTTCCGTCAGGGCGCGCTGGAACTCGGAACGTATGGAGGACAGATCGCGGTAGATGCGGCGCCGGGCCCGTGCCCGTTCCGCCTGGTCGGGGCGGGCGACCCCGCTGCCGGCGCCCGCCGTGCCGAATGCCGACCCCACGTAGTCGGCGAGGTCCATCACCGTGTCCGCGAGCCGGTGGCCGATCCGGGTGTGCCAGCTCTCCGGCCACAGCAGATAGCCCGCCACCAGCACGATCACACAGCCGATCAGGCTGTCCACCAGGCGGGGCTGCACCAGAGCGACGCCCCGGTGGTTCAGCAGATCGGACAGCAGCAGGATGACCGGTGTGATGGCCGCGGTCTGAAACGCGTACCCCTTGACCGCGAGCGCCGGGATCAGCGGGGCCAGCAGCACCATCACCGGTACGTCCCACCACCCGATCGGCACCTCGGCGAGGACGGGCGCGGCGACGACGAGACCGGCCGCCGTGCCCACCGCACGCAGCACCGCACGGGAGAAGACCGAGCCGAAGTCCGGCTTGAGCACGAACGTGACGGTCAGCGCCACCCAGTAGGAGCGGTCCATGGAGACCAGTGAGGTCAGCGCCTGGGCCAGGCCGATGCAGAGGGCCAGCCGCAGCCCGTACCGCCAGGAGGTCCCGGAGAACAGCACGGAGCGGGTCGCCCGCCGGATCCTCACCCCCAGTGCGGCGGGGCGTCCGAGCCGGTCGTCGATGTTGTAGGCATCGGTGTTGTGCACGACGGCCACCGCGTGGCGCAGCGCGCTGTCCACCGCCCGGGTGGCGGGTGAGTCGGGTGCGGGCAGCTCCGGTTCGGCCCCGCCGGCGCGGCTCTCCTCGACGTCCTCCGCCAGTTCACGCACGGCCGCCGGGATCGCGTCGGGCAGCGGGCACCGCCGTACATGCACCGCGGGCGCCGCCTCGACGAGCGGGATGACCACATTGAGCTGGGCGAGCAGCCGCACCGTCGAGCCGCTGCGGCCGTGGTACCGGGCCCGGCGGGCGAGGATCAGGTCGTACGAGGTGTTCAGCGACCGGGTGACCGCCTGCCTTCGCTCCTCGTACGCGTCGGTGCCCGCGGCGGCCAGCAGATCGGCAACCGTGAAGTATGTGTCCGCGACCGAGAGCCGCTCCGGCAGTTTCCGCCGCAGCGGCCACGCCAGCAGCGTCAGGGCGAGCACGAACAGGCCGCCGAGCATCAGCAGCAGCGGCGCCACCCACCAGGGCTTCGGCAGCGGCAGCCCGGTGCCGACAACCGAGTTGAGCAGGAGCAGCAGCCCGGACAGGGAGGCCACGGCGCCGATCGTCGACATCATGCCGGACACCAGGGCGACGGCGGTCAGCGCACCGACGGCCGCCCAGCCCGTCCCGTACACGAACGAGCCGAGCATGATGCCGAGCGCGCCGAACAGCTGCGGAACAGCGATGTTGAGGATCCGCATCCGATACGCGTCGGCGGTGTCGCCGATGACACCGGAGAGCGCGCCCATGGAGACGAGCGCGCCGTACGCGGGCCGGTCCAGCGCAAAGCCGACGGCGAGCGGTGCGGCCAGGGCAACGGAGGCGCGGACGGCCGCGGCCCACGGGACGGGGGCCGGTTGTGGGCGAAGTCCCGTCAGCAGCCAGGCCGGCGGCGCGTACCGTTTCCGGTCCGCCTCGGCATCTGCCAATGCGCTCAGCCTCCGGTGCCGTGCGTCAGTTCTGGTAGCCCTCCACCTCGCCGGCCGGGCGCACCTTCGCTCCGGACGGGTCCTCACCGAACTCGCTGAGCGCGCGCCGCTGCCGCAACAGGTCCCAGTACTGTTCGAGTTCGGCTTCCACCGTGCGCAGGCGTGACTTCTCGTTCGCGGAGAGGCCCATCTCCCGGGTGGAGCGGTCGCGCAGATTTCGCTCCTCGGAGACCAGACCGCCGATGTTGTCGAGGATCTCCCGGTCGTCCATGACGCCTCCTTCGGGCTCGTTCGGACTTGTTCGGACTCCCTCTGCGAGTGGTTCTTCCGGGGCGCGGGTCAGAGCGCGAACAAGGTCTTGCCACGGGCGCCGCCCGCGCGGTTCCGGTCGAGGGCCTGCGGGACCTTCTCCAGCGGGAGTTCGATGTCGATGAGCACCTTCAGCACGCCCTCCGCGGCGCCCGCCGCCAGGACGTCGAGCAGAACGGGTGTCGGTTCGAGCCGGAAGTCGATGGACCCGACGCCCTCGGGAACGGCGGCCCGGCCGGCGACGCCCCGCGTGGTGACGGCGGCACCGCCGCTCCGCACCAGCGCCGCCATGGCCGCGAACGCCTCCGGCGTGGTGGAGACCAGGTCGACGAGCGCATCGACGCCGCCCGGAGACACCTCCCGTACCGCCTCTTCGAGCGGACGAGCCGTCGTGTCGATGGTGACGGCGGCGCCGAGCGCCCCCATCCGCCACCCCTCGTCGCCCCGCACCACCGCGAGGACGCGCAGGTCCCGGGCGGACGCGAGCTGGGTCAGACAGCTGCCGACGCCGCCCGCCGCCCCGATGACCAGCAGGCTCTCGTGGCCGCGGAGCACCGCCGTCTCCAGGATCTGGGCGGCGGTCATCCCGGCGGTCGGCAGCGCGGCGGCGATCCGCAGGGGGAGGCCGTCCGGGACCAGGGCGATCGCGGAGTCCTGCGGGACGGACACGTACTCGCAGTACGTGCCTGCGCCGACCGGCGATCCGGTGACCCGTCCGAAGACCGCGTCGCCGACCCGGAAGCGGTTGTCGCCTGCGCCGATCATGTCCACACGGCCCGCGTAGTCCACGCCCATGACCAGGGGGAAGACATGCGGCGCCTGTCCCTCCAGGGCGCCGTCCGCGGTCTGCCAGTCGGACGGGTTGAGCGCGGCGTACTCGATCCGCACCCGTACGTCGCCTGCCGCGGGAATCGGCTTGGGCACCTCGACCAGGGTCGGCTCGGCCCGGAACGCGCTGACGGCTACGGCTCGCATACGGATGACCTCTCAGTCGCCCAGACAGTGACGCAGTCTCGGGCTCCACTCTTCCCCGGCCCGCGCGTCGCCGCACGTCGAACCCGGCGTCAGCGGTCGTGCCCGGAGCTGTACCCGGGGACGGGTCCTTTCGCGGTGAGCGGTGTCAAAGGCCCGGATCCACTCCCGGGTGCGGCCGGCTCGGGCCGTGTGGACCCGCGCCCCGCCCACATCCGCGCGAACACCGCGCACAGCGCCACCGCCAGCCCGGCGGCGAGAACGACCCACACTGCCGTACGGAGCGAACTCGTCAGCGCGTCGTACACCGCCGCCGCCCCGTCGCGATCACTGCCGGACACCCCGGCCAGCACCCGGTTCCGGGCGACCGCGATCGCCCCGCGCAGCACCAGCGCACCGATCGCGAAGCCCAGCCCGACGACCGCCGTGGCGGCCAGCGCGGCGAGGGGGGCGCCCCGTCGTCCGGGCCCGCCGCGCACCGCCGCCACGAGCACGGCGGCGACGGCGAACACCAGCGTGCCGACGGCGGGCCAGATGCTGCCGGCCCGCAGCAGGCGGAACGTCTGGCGCAGCTGGTCGGCGCGATCGGCGGAGAGCAGGGTGATGTCGGTCCGCCGGACCGGGATTCCGTCGGCGAACGGCACCCCGCTGTCCACCAGGTTCTGTTTGGCCTGCTGCATCACCGGCGCCAGGTCCATGCCCACGGCTTCGCCGCTCTCACCGTTCAGCGCGGCGGTGACGGCCTCGTGGGCGGTGCGGTTGGCGGCCACCCAGGCGGAACGGAAGGCATCCGTGGTGGTGAACGACTGCACCGCCTCGTGCAGGAAGTCCCGCGAGGTGTCCTGGAGCAGCCCGGGGTCGATCTGCTTCGTCGCTTCGTCGGTGATCAGAGTGGACATGGTGGCCTGCACACCGGGGTCGGAGGCGAGCGGCTCCACCGCCGCGACGTACCGGTCCGTGTTGTCGATCTCCAGATCGACCCAGGCGGACAGCGCGCTCAGCGGGACGAGGACAGCGAGCAGCACCAGCACTACCGCCGACAGAGCCGCTGAGATATAAGTGCGCACCTCTCAAGGGAATCCCGGATGGCGACGCCGCGCCCAGGCGCAGTGAGCCATTCGAGTTGCCGGGCGGCGCAACCGGGTGTGCCCTTGAGTGAACAGGGGGCCACGGAAGGAGTTCTGGGCCATGGCCACACACGCTTCGATGCCACGCCGTGCCGCGCCGACGCGCACCAAGCACCCCAGCACACTCAGCTGGGCCATGCCCGTCACGCTGGGCGTGATCCTGGGCTGGTGGGCGACGTCCATCGTGCGCGGCGGCGGCGTGCTCACCGGCACGCAGCTCGCGCTCGGTCTGATCTCGGGCGCCGTGCTGGCGGCGCTCTGCTACGCCGTCGGCCGGGCGCAGAAGCGACTGCCGGTGGAGGCCAAGGCCATCGCGTACGGCACGCTGTTCGGCGGTTCGGTCGGCTTCCTCTACAGCCTGTCCGACAAGACGACCGTGCTCGCGGCCATCGTCCTGGGCCTGGTCACCGGTGCCGGGATGCTGGTGTGCGCGTTCTATGCGTTCTACGTGACAAAGGACTGAGCCCCGCCCTTCTCCTTCCGTCTCCGTCATCCTTGACCTTCTCCGCGGGGGAAGCCCCAGCATCGGTGGGGCCGGGCGGACCGCCCGGTACGAGGAGGTCTGTGGAACGCGAGGCGCGTGCGAAGGGCACGTCGGCGCTCGTGACGATCGGGGAGTTCGCCCGGTCGTCACGGCTGTCCGCGAAGGCCCTGCGCCGCTACGACGAACTGGGACTGCTCCGGCCCGCCCTGGTCGATCCGGTGAACGGCTACCGGTACTACGACGGGACGCAGTTGGAGACGGCCAGGCTGGTGGCCTGGCTGCGCCGGATCGGGATGCCGCTGGCCGGGATCAAGGAGGTGGTCGCGCTCGATGCGGGCGCGGCAGCCGCGGCGATCCGGGCGTACTGGGCGCAGGTGGAGGCCGAGACGGCGGCCCGGCGGGACCTGGCGACCTTCCTCGTCGACCATCTGTCAGCGGAGGAAGTCGAAATGTCACAGGTGGACATGGACCGGGGAACCTTGGGGACGCTCGGAATCCGGTACGCGGCGCAGTCCGACCCGGGTGCGGTGCGCGGGACCAACCAGGACGCGGCGTTCGCCGGGGCCCGGCTGCTCGCGGTCGCCGACGGGTTCGGGGAACGCGGCGCCGGCGCGAGCACGGCGGCGATCGATGCGCTGAAGCCGGTTGCGCAGGGTGCGGTGCGCAGTGCGGTGCCGGCCGCGGAGCTCCTGAACGCCCTGGAGGATGCCGCGGACCTGGCCGCGCGGGCGGTACGGGACGCGGTCGCGGGGAGCGGTGCGCCGGACGAGTCGGGGACGACGCTGACCGCGATGGTGTGGACCGGTTCGCAGCTGGGGCTGGTGCACATCGGGGACTCGCGGGCCTATCTGCTGCGTGGCGGCGAACTGTTCCGGATCACGCACGACCACAGCCTGGTCCAGTCGATGATCGACGACGGTTCGCTCGCCGAGGAGGAGGCGGCCTCGCACCCGCAGCGCGCGCTGCTGCTCAAGGCGCTGGTGGGCGGGCCCGGGCAGGACGGTCCGGCGCGGGCCGACGTACAGCTGCAGGAGGCCAGGCCCGGCGACCGCTATCTGCTCTGCTCGGACGGTCTGTCGGCGGTGGTCGACGGTGCGGCACTGGCCGGGGCGCTGGGCGCGGCGGACGGCCCCGACACAGCCGTACGGGAACTGGTCGCCCTGGCGCATGCGGCGGGTGGCCCGGACAACGTGGCCTGCGTCGTCGCGGACGTGGTGGCGCTGTAGACGCGGACGGCCCCGCGCGCACCGGCGCGCGGGGCCGTCCGTCTCACCGGATCGCTCAGGTCTCTCAGTCGCGGACGACCGTCACCGGGCACGGCGCGTGCTGGGTGACGTGCAGGCTGACCGAGCCGAGCAGTGTCGCCTTGAACCCGCTGTACCCGCGCGCCCCGACGACCAGCAGGTTGGCGCCCTTCGCCCGGTCCAGCAGGGCCTCCGCCGGGTTGCCGATCACCACGATCTTGCTGACCGCGGCCGCGCCCTCCGCACCGAGGGCCTCCTCCAGTGCCTCGGTGAGCGAGACGATCGCCACGGCCTGCGGATCGAAGTCCTCCGGCATGCCCGGCATCATGGACGCCCAGCTGGTCGCGGGGTACTCCCAGCTGTTGACGGCCTCCACCGAGTCACCGGTCAGCTCGGCCTGGCGTACGGCCCAGTGCAGCGCCTTGATCGACGACTCGGAGCCGTCCACGCCCACCACGATCCTGCCCATCTCTGCCTCCAGCTCGGTTCAGCACGCATCTGCCGATACGCCGCAGCGCATTTTTGCGGATAACTGACATCAAACCGGACATGGGCTCGGCTGTCGGTCCGGCTGCCGTCATTCGGGCGTCCGGGTGCCCGTGTGTCCCGGCGTTCAGTCCAGTCGCAGGTCGGCCAGCTGCTGCTCGAACGGCACCACCTCGTCGTCGAGCCCAAGGGCCCTCGACGCTCCGGAGACCGCCCGGCCGCCCGAGATCATCCCTGCGAGCTCGCCGCCCGCGCGCCGGATCCGGGACGGCAGCCCCTCGGTGTACTCGTCGCCGGCCGAGCCCCAGTCCTCCGACGCCGCGTACACGGATGTCGGTACGACGGTGGCCCGCAGGTACGTGAAGAGCGGCCGCAATGCGTGCTCCAGGACGAGCGAGTGCCGGGCGGTGCCGCCGGTCGCCGCGATCAGGACGGGCTTGCCGGTCAGCGCCGTGTTGCCGATCAGGTCGAAGAACGACTTGAACAGGCCGCTGTACGAGGCGGTGAAGACCGGCGACACGGCTATCAGGCCGTCCGCGCCCGTCACCGCCTCGATCGCCTCGTCCAGCGCGTGCGGCGGGAAGCCCGTCACCAGGTGGTTCGCGATGTCGACGGCCAGATCGCGCAGCTCGATCACCCGGATCTCGACCGGCCTGTCCTGCTCGGTGGCCAGCCGCTCCCGGGCGGCCGCCGCCAGCCGGTCGGCCAGCAGCCGGGTCGACGACGGCTGACTCAGCCCGGCGGAGACGGCGACGATCTTCAGAGCCTCGGTCTGCATGGTGGGTCAGATCTCCTTGGTGCGGGCGGCGACGGCGGGGTGGACCGGTGCGGAGTCCGGCACTCCGGCCGGCCGCAGGTTGGCGAACTCCTTGCGCAGCACCGGGACGACCTCTTCGCCGAGGATGTCGAGCTGCTCCAGGACCGTCTTCAGCGGGAGTCCCGCGTGGTCCATCAGGAACAGCTGGCGCTGGTAGTCGCCCACGGCGTCACGGAACGACAGGGTCCGCTCGATGACCTCCTGCGGGGAGCCGACGGTCAGCGGCGTCTGCTGCGAGAAGTCCTCCAGGGACGGGCCGTGTCCGTAGACCGGCGCGTTGTCGAAGTACGGGCGGAACTCCCGTACCGCGTCCTGCGAGTTCTTCCGCATGAACACCTGGCCGCCGAGGCCCACGATGGCCTGCTCGGCGGTGCCGTGCCCGTAGTGCGCGTACCGCTGGCGGTAGAGGTTCACCATCTTCTTGGTGTGCTCGATGGGCCAGAAGATGTTGTTGTGGAAGAAGCCGTCGCCGTAGTACGCGGCCTGCTCGGCGATCTCCGGGGAGCGGATCGAGCCGTGCCAGACGAACGGCGGGACGCCGTCCAGCGGGCGTGGGGTCGCGGTGAACGACTGCAGCGGCGTGCGGAACTTGCCCGCCCAGTCGACGACGTCCTCACGCCACAGCTTGTGCAGCAGCGCGTAGTTCTCGACGGCGAGCGGGATGCCCTGGCGGATGTCCTTGCCGAACCACGGGTAGACCGGACCGGTGTTGCCGCGGCCCATCATCAGGTCGACACGGCCGTCCGCGAGGTGCTGGAGCGTCGCGTAGTCCTCGGCGATCTTCACCGGGTCGTTCGTGGTGATGAGGGTGGTGGACGTGGACAGGATCAGGTTCTCGGTGCGGGCGGCGATGTAGCCGAGCGTGGTCGTCGGCGAGGACGGGACGAACGGCGGGTTGTGGTGCTCGCCGGTCGCGAAGACGTCCAGGCCCACCTCCTCGGCCTTGAGCGCGATCGCGAGAGTCGCCTTGATCCGCTCGTGCTCGGTCGGTGTCCTACCGGTCGTGGGGTCGGTGGTGACGTCTCCGACGGTGAAGATCCCGAACTGCATGGCGTCCGCCTCCGTAAGCGTGAGTAGCGATGGTTGAACCTTAAACCAATTCTTTCACCGCCTACAACGGGGCACCGGCCCTCTCTATTCCGGCGGCCGGGGAGAGCTGTCGGCGATGCGTACCCTGGACGAGGACTTCCCGGTGGACGCCGGGCACCCGGGACCGGGAGAGGCAGGGTCGGTGAGCGAGAGCGAGCGCTGGAAGGAGCGGGGCGTCACGCTGCGCGTCTTCGTGTACGTCTTCGCCACGCATCTCTTCGCCGGCTTCGTCTATCTGCTGTTCTACGTGGGCGAGCACGCCCACAAGTGAGCCGTTCGCCGGACGGAACGCGAACGGCCGCGAGAGTTCTCGCCGCGATTGCGGCGCGAACTCCCACGGCCGTGGGCTGAGGACCTGCCGGGCCCTACTTGGTGAAGATGAAGTACTTCCAGGCGCCGTGGGTGGTGGAGTTCACGTTGTCGCCGGAGGAGTTGTTGACGTACGAGGAGCGCATGCGCATCCGGTAGCCGGTGTCGTGCGTGCCGCCGAGCGTCACGACGGACTTGCCGCTGGTGCCGAGCTTGAAGTACTCCCAGCCCGCGTCGTACCACTTGCCCTGGTAGTAGATCTCCAGGCTCAGCTTCTGGGAACGGCCCTTGTAGTACGTCATGGTCGTGGTGAAGACCGGGTCGGTCTTCTTGTGGAAGTACGCGTACGAGGTCGAGCCGATCTTCGCCGTCCTGTACTGCTTGGCCACCGACGTGGAGACCTTGACCTTGGCGTACGCGACGGACTTCGCGGTCTTCGACGCGTAGCGGGCGTCGCCCGCGAAGACGGCGGTGACGGTGGTGTCACGGGTCATGTCCACGGTGGCGGACAGGTTGCCCTTGGAGTTGACCGTGCCCCGCTTGACCAGCTTCTTCGGCTTGTCCGTGCCGAACGGGTCGGCCCAGATCTCGACCGTCCGGTTCTTGTACGTCGTACCGAGGTGCGCCGTGAACGAGACATCGGTGCCGTACGAGTACAGGGCGCCGTTGTGGTTCAGCGTCAGCGAGGGCGTCGCCCGCGAGACGGCGACCGAGGCGGACGCGGAGGCCGTGGTGTGCGTGGCGTCACCGGCGTACGACACCTTGTACGTGACCTTGCCGCCCGCGGGCGGGGTGTCCGTGAACGAGAACGCGCCGTTCGTACCGAGCGCCTTCGTCCCGAGGGACTTGCCGGTCGGGGACTCCATGTCGGTACGGGTGACGGTCAGCGGCGTCCCGGCCGGAAGCGGCAGGGTGGCCTTGAGCGTGCCCTTGACCGTGAGCGACTTGGCGCGGGGCGCGGAGGCCGGCGCGGTCACGGTCATCGTCGGGGCCGACTTGGTGGGGTCGGTCAGGACACGGAGAGCGCGGTCGCCCTTGCTGTTGCTGGTCACCGCGAACAGGCGGCTCCCGCCCGGCTCCCAGGCCAGACCGCCGGGGACGACTTCGTCGCCGCCGCTGATGGAGTCGTCCGTGTCGGGCAGGTCGTACTGCCGGACCGCGGTCGTGGTCCCGGGCGTGAAGACGTAGAGGTCCGGGTCGTACGGGGACGAGGTGCCCGCCGCGACCGTGCCGTCGGGGGCGATGGCCACCGCGTCGGGGTGGTACGCGGACGGGTAGGACCCCACGTCGGTGAGGTCCGAAGTCCGCCACAGCCGGTGATGGTCGCCCGGATTGGCGGTGACGAGCCCACTGCCGTCCGGCGTGAGCGCGAGATCGGACGTTATCCCCAGCCACGGCACGCCGGGGCCGCTCGAATACTGAGCCGTACGGTTCGCCGTGCCGGTGGATACGTCGTACACGCCGAGCGAGGACCCGTTGTAATCCGGGGAACCGGCGGCCAGCACGTTCGGGGCGCCCGGAGTGGAGGCGAGCTTCGGAGCGACGGCGTAACCGGTCTCGGGGTCCTGGCCGAGGGTCACCACGGGCTCGGCGCCGGACAGGTCGAGCGAACCGATGTCGCCGTGGTCGTTGCTGCCGTACCCGAACCAGATCTTGCCGCCCGCGAGCGCAAGGTGCTCCGGGTCGGTGCCGTCGCCGGTCGCGTACCGGGCGGTCCGGGTGACCGTCTGCGTCTCGACGGACACGATGGAGTCGTCGCCGGGGACGGCCGCGTACAGCTGCCCCGAGTCGGCGGACAGGGCGAGCCCGTCCACGCCCGTCAGACCGGTCAGAGTGGCCAGCACCGTACCGGAGTAGTCGGTGGCGATGAGCGTCCCGCCGTACGGATCGCTGATGAAGATCTTCTGGTGGACGCCGTCCACCACGATGTCACCGGCGGACTTCACCGGCAGAACCTTGCTGGAGTCGGCCGCGGCCGACCCCGCTGTGCCGGCCACCAGTGCGGCCGAGCTGAAGAGGACCGCGAGAGCTGTCGCAGCCGTAAGAGTGCGTCTGGGCACGAGTGGTATCCCCCCACTGTGAAACCGGCCCGTGTATCCGGGCGCGGTGATCGCAGAGTAGGACATGGGTCCGACATACAACTCACCGCGTCCGCACCTTCGGTGGATCGAGTCCGGGTCTGCGGGAGCGGGCGGTCGCGTCGTCGACCGGCGCCCCCGGCCCTGCGCGGTACCGGCCACCGCGCACCGGCACCACGCCGTCGGCAACCCGCATTCCGCGTGGAAGTCCCGTGAGCGTGTCGCCGGGTCGCGTTACAGTGGGCCCATGACCTCCGTACCGTGCCGAAACCGGTGGCGCTCCTTCTAGGAGCGGCCGCCTCATCTGCACGGAACCAGGGCCGTTCGATATGGACGGCCCTTTTCTCTGCCCTCGTACGGGTACGGATGCCGATCCCGGCGGGCCGTCCTCCACGCAACCAGCACCCGCGAGGAGAGACCCATGACCACCGTCGCCGCACCCGCCACCACCCCCGCTCAGCGTCGCAGTGCCGAGCTGGAGCAGCAGATCCAGCAGGATCCCGGGCGGTTCCGCGTGATGACCGGGGACCGGCCCACCGGGGCGCTGCACCTCGGGCACTACTTCGGCACCCTGCACAATCGCGTACGGCTCCAGGACCTCGGTGTGGACGTCTTCGTGATCATCGCCGACTACCAGGTGCTCACCGACCGGGACGTCGCCGAGCGGCTGGGCGAGCACATGGAGGGGATGCTGCTGGACTATCTGGCCATCGGTATCGACCCCGCCCGCACCACGATCTTCAACCACAGCGCGGTGCCCGCGCTGAACCAGCTGATGCTGCCGTTCCTCAGCCTCGTCTCCGTCGCCGAGCTGAGCCGCAATCCCACCGTCAAGGACGAGATCGCGCACTCCCGGCAGTCCGCCGTCAGCGGGCTGATGTTCACGTATCCCGTGCATCAGGCCGCCGACATCCTGTTCTGCAAGGGCAACCTCGTCCCCGTCGGACAGGACCAGCTGCCGCACCTCGAAGTGACCAGAAGCGTCGCCCGCCGTTTCAACGAGCGGTACGGGCCGGTCTTCCCGGAACCGGACGCCCTGCTCTCCGCCGCACCCCTGCTGCTCGGCACCGACGGCACGAAGATGAGCAAGAGCCGGGCCAACTCCATCGCGCTCGGCGCCACCGCCGACGAGACCGCCCGGCTGATCCGCGGTGCGAAGACGGACACCGACCGGCGCATCACGTACGAACCGGAGACCCGGCCCGAAGTGTCGGGGCTCGTCCTCCTCGCTGCGCTCTGCCTCGACCGCGACCCGCACGAGGTCGCAGAGGAGATCGGTGACGGCGGCGGCGCCGCGCTCAAGCGGACCGTGACGGACGCCGTCAACGAGCGGCTGGCGCCGGTGCGGGCGCGGCGGGCCGAGTACGCGCGGGACATGGCGTATGTACGGTCGGTGCTGCGGGAGGGCAACGAGCGGGCCGATGCCGTGGCCGAGGCGACGCTGGCGCAGGTGCGACAGGTGATGGGGGGCGTGCTGTAGCGGATCCCGTCGGATCAGGTCACGTCAGTCGGGTCGGTCGGTACGGGCGGGTTGCCGACCCGTACCGGACGCCCTATCGCGGTGTCACCGCCCGCCGTCTGCGCAACAGCTCCGCAAGTCCGCGCCGGGTCGCCGCGATCACCACGCGGTCCTCGGCGCGTAGTACGTACCCGGGGTGCAGATCCCAGATCAGGCCCGACGGCCGGTCCGAGGACGAGGGACCGGCCGTCGTCAGGTCCGGGTGCCGGTCCTCCGGCGGTGTGGCGTCCAGCGCCAGCACCCGCCAGGCCCCCGCCCGGAACGCCTCCTCGACCGTCCGGCCCTCCAGCTGCGGGTGGCCCGCCACCTTGATCGCCGCGAACAGCATCACCTTCCGCTCGACCGGGATCGCGCCCAGGATCTGCCGCCCCATCATCGCGACGGCGAAGGACGGGGCAGCCAGGTGGGAGACGGACCGGGAGCGGGTCAGGGCCTGCGGGTGGGCGGTGCGCAGGGTGCGGTAGACGGCGGTGGCGAACTCGTCGTCGAAGAGGCGCAGCGCCACCTGCAGGTCCGGTTTGACCGAGCGGGCGTAGAGGGTGGCCTCCAGATTGGTGGTGTCGGAGCTGGTCAGGGCGAGCAGGGCGCGGGAGCGCTGAATCTTCGCCGCTTCCAGGACGCCCTCCTGGGTGACGTCCCCGAGGACGACCGGTACCTGCAGCCGCCGGGCGACGGGGATGCCGCGCGCGGCCGGGTCGTCCTCCACGCACACCACAGGAATGTTGAGCTCGCGGAGCCGGACCAGCACCCTGGTGCCGATCTTGCCGAGTCCGAGCAGCACGACATGGCCGGAGAGCCCGCGCGGTGGGCGGCGCAGCGACGATGCCGTACGCAGGGAGCCGAAGGCTTCGAGGACACCCGCCACCAGCAGCGGCAGCAGCATCAGCCCGGCGACGCCGGAGAGCAGCTGGATGACCTGCCGGGCGGCGGAGCCGTCGATCGCCGGATCGCCCATCGCGAACAGGTCGAGCAGCGTCAAGTAGACGGCGTGCAGCGGGTGTTCGCCCGTCGTGAGCGTGGAGGCGACGGCGAGGCCCAGCACCGCCGCTGCGACGCCCAGCACCGACCGGCGCAGCCGGCGCGAGAAGATCCGGCTCAGGGGCGCGCTCCTGCCGCCCATTCGCGGGGCCGGCCGGTCCGGTGCGGCCTCCCGGATGGCCTCGAGGACCACCGTGCCACGGCCGGTCGCGGCGGCCACCGACTGCTGGTCGGGCAGGAGTTGGGGGCCCTCGGCGCCGCTGCTGTCGGAGCCTTCGGCGCCCGCCGGGTCATGGGTGGTGGAGGAGAGCAGGGCGAGCGTGCACAGGCCCGGGTCGGCGACCTCGCCCTGCCGGGGCGGGGTGCGTTCGACGGCCCGCAGGAGCAGGCCCTCCGCCTGGACGACCTTGCTGGAGCCGGTGAGCGCCGTCGCGGCGAGCGCGGGCGCGGCGGTGTCGGCGTCGGAGAGGACGGTGGTGGACGTGTCCAGTGCCGTCGGGTCGAGTCCGGGCACGGCGACGGCGGCGGCTTGGTCGAGGAGGGTCTCCAGATACTGGCCGAGCTTGCGGTTGTAGAGCCGGATGACCAGCCGGACACGGGGGTTGAGGCGCCGGGCGGTGAGTGCGGCGCGGATGTTGCGCTCGTCGTCGTCGTAGACGAGCGCCAGCGCGGCGGCCGTGTCGACACCCGCCTCCTCGAACGCCTCGTCGGACGGCTCCGCGGCCTCGAGGATGCGGACCGCCTCCAGGCCGGCGCCGGTGTCGTTGTCGGAGCCGCCGTTGGCTACGGTGCCGCCGTTGCCCAGGTTGCGGTTCATCGCCGCCGACATCCGGCCGAACAGTGTGGCCGCCCGCCCGCGTTGGGTCAGCGGCAGCTCCGGGCGGCGCGGGTCGCGCCCCGGCGGGAGCAGCAGCGTGACCCGCTCCCCGTAGACATAACGCAGCTCCACCGCCAGCCGCTGGGCGAGTGCGTCGTCGCCGCAGACGACCATGTGGCCGCTGATCGGGGAGCGTTGGGGCTGCTGGGGAAGTGTCGACACGGAACCCAGCATGCCTTGCCCGCCCCCCAATTGCCGGACGCTCCTATTCGGACCGGTCGGTGATCTTCGCCCCGGTGATCGACCCGCCGGATCGACGGATCGCCGACTCGACTGCCGCGACCCGGTCCGCGAGCAGACCGAGGGCCGCGACCGCCCGGGTCATGGGGCTGCTGTCCGGGCCGCCCAGCGCCTGGGTGCGCACGTACGAGGCGGTGATCGCCGCCCACCGGTCGGCCTGTTGGGCGGTGAGCCTTCCGCGCAGGGAAGCCAGTTTCAGCAGACTGGACTCGGCGCCGGTGGTGAGCGTCTGGGCCTCGCCCGCGTAGTGGTCGTCGACGACGGCGTCGAGCTCGGCGTCGTTCATCACGGGCACGATCCGTTCGGCGATCCTGTTCATGTTGCGGTACGAGCCCTGCAGCCGGAACGGCGGTTCGGTGCGCGTCGCGTCGGTCTGTGCGGCCGAGGCGATGTATGCGGCGTTCACCGCGAGAACGGTGGTGCGGGCGGTCAGCAGGTGGCGCAGGACCGAGACGATCCGGTCCAGTTCGGCGGGTGTGTACGGGTGGTCGAGACGGTCGGTGCGCGCGATCGGGGAAGGCGCGCCGGAGGCCAGGCGCACGAGCAGCGCGAGATCTTCCCGGGAGCGGTCGGCGAGGGGTGCCAGCACCGGGTTGGCGGTCAGCGCGTTCTCGACGAAGCTGAGCGCGAAGACGTCCTCGCGGCCGCTCAGCACCTCGCCCAGGTTCCACACGTCGGCCCGGTTCGCCAGCATGTCCGGGATCCGGAACTGCTCGCCGGACTCGGTGTACGGATTGCCCGTCATGCACACCGCGAACCGCTTGCCCCGCAGGTCGTAGCTGCGCGGCCGGCCGTCCCGTACGCCCTCGACGCGGCGGGTGGCGTCACAGAGGGGGATGAACTTCTGGAGCAGTTCGGGCGAGGTGTGCTGGATGTCGTCGAGGTGGAGGAGCGTGTTGTTGCCCGCCTCCAGTGCAAAGTTGATCTTCTCGATCTCGTGGCGGGCGGTCGCGCTGCGTGCCTGCGCCGGGTCGAGGGAGGTCACCTCGCGGCCGAGTGAGGGGCCGCTGATCTTGACGAGGACCAGGCCGAGCCGGTCGGCCACGTACTCCATGAGGGTCGTCTTGCCGTAGCCGGGCGGTGAGAGGAGCAGCAGGAGGCCCTGTGAGTCGGTGCGCCGGTCGGCATCGGCCGTGCCGAGCTGCTTGGCGAGACTGTCGCCGATCAGCGGCAGGTAGACCTCGTCGATGAGCTGGTTGCGGACGAACGTGGACATCACCCGCGGCCGGTGGTCGTCGAGCCGCAGCCGGGCGCGTTCGGCTGCGACGAGGGTGGTGCGCTGCCGCTGGTGGGCGCGGAGGCCGGGGACGGCAGTCGTGCGGAACTCCGCTGTACGGGAAAGGAGTTCGTCCAGGCGCACGGCGAGACGGCCACGGTCGATGCGGGGGTGGATGCCGAGCAGGCCGTCCACGGTAGCGGCGATCGGTGCCTCGCAGTCGTATCGCTCGGTCCCCGGCTCCGGGCAGAGCTCCACGGCGACCGCCTCCGCGAGGTCACCGCTCGTGATGTCCGCGCCGCCCGCGCGGGCGTACGAGGTCAGCCAGCCCTCGACGAGCTGGCGGCGTGCGGGGAGGTCGTCGCGGAGGGCGGACAGGTCCTCGTCGTACGCCGAAGTTCCGGTCGTGCGGCGGAACTTGTCCAGGAAGGTGCGGACGGCGGCACTCGTCACGAACCCGGCGGGGCCGGAGGTCAGCTCCTCGAAGAGATATGCGGCGGTGGTCTGCGCGTCATCCGCCCCGATCCTGGCCGCCCACTCCTCCTGGAGCGCGGTGATCGCGGGCGCCGGGCCGAACGTCTCGCGCGCCCGGGCCAGGGAGACGGCCCGGCGCGTCCAGGAGGTGCGCAGGGCGTCGTCCGCCTCCCATGTCCAGAAGAGCTGTGCCGCCGCGCGCACCGCCGACGGGACGCGCAGCAGACCTGCTCCGGCATGCAGTCGCAGCAGGGTGGCCAGGATGGCGGTGGCGTCCTCGTCATGGACGCCGCGCTGATATCCCTCGTCGTACGCGGAGGCCGCCGACTCTCTTACCAGCAGGGCCAGTTCGGCCGGTGCGCGGGCGGCCAGCGCGTCCGCGCCGTGCTCGTCCAGGAGGCGGGCGGCGAGGTGCTCGGCGCGGTAGACCGACGGGGACTCCGACGGCAGCTGCTGCTGCCAGTACGGGCGGGCCGCGTCGAACGCCGGGTCGGTGACGGGAGCCCGGTAGTCGGTTCCGGTGACGGCGAACGCGAGCCGGTCCCCGGACGGCACGAGCGTCAGGTCGAACGGCTGGGTGTTCACGGCGAACCGGTGCCGGCCGAGCCGGATCGTCGCACCGCCGTCCGCGTACAGCTCGCTGCGGTCGCGCAGCGCCCGCCCCGCCTCCTGGCGTGCCGCCTTCAGCCGCCCGTCGAGCTCCTCGGCCCGTACCGGGTCGCCGAGCCCGCGCAGCTCGTCCGCCGTGCGGCGGACCTTGGCGACCATCGGGTCGGAGGCGAAGTATGTGTGGACCGCGTCCAGGTCGGGGAGGGCGGACAGGCGCCGGGAGACCGTTTCGAGGACCCGGGCCGCCGACTGGGCCAGCCGTTCCGCGCGGCGCGCGCGGGCGTCCTGCAGCGTCTGCTTGCGGGCCGAGAACGCCTCGTACACCTCTGTCCGTCGCTCGGACAGCTGGGCGAGAAAGTCGTCGAACTCGGCGAACCGGGACTCCAGATTCTCCAACTGGAGGAGAAGTCTCGCCAGTTGTTCGTCGCATGCGTCGGGGGAGTCCGCGGTGGCCAGCGCGCCGGTGACCGCCTGCCCGAGCAGGGCGAACTCGGCGGCGAACTCAGCCCGTCCCTCGTGGTCGATGAGCTCCCGGCGGCGGGCGTCGAGCGTGGCGCGGGCCCGGTTCACACCGCCGAGGACCTCGGCGATCCGCTCCAGGATCGATGTACGGACGGCTCCGTCGCCGATCTCCAGACCGGCCACGACGTCCGTGACCGTCGCCAGCCCGTCCGTCATCTCCGTCAGCCGGTCGCCGAGCGCGGCGGCGTCGACGACGGTGGCGAGTGCGGAGGCGTCCGCGGTGAGCTGCTCGATGTCCCGGTGGTAGCCGGTGAACGCGTCGTCCCGGCTCAGGAACGCGACCGCGCGCTGGGCGGCGGAGCCGATGTCGGCGGCGGTGGTGGCGGTGAGTGCGGCGATCCGGTCGGTGTCCGCGTACCGCATCTCGGCGAGCGTCGCCAAGCGGCCGTACGCGCGGCGCAGTTCGGTGAGCTGAGAGACCCAGGCGGCGGCCGAGCGCGGGGCTTCGCCGCGGATACGGCGGACGAGCGCGGTGATCCGGTCCGCCGACTCCGCGAGCGCGTCGGCGGCCTGCCGGGTCAGCTCCTGCACCGTCTCGAATTCGGTGAGGACCTGCTGCGCGGTGTCCCGGAGATCGGTCAACGGGGCCGTGAGTACGCCGAGTTCGCGGTCGGCCAGCCAGTGGTATCGGTCGGTGGTGCGGGTGCAGTCGGCGACCAGCTGTGCATACACGGCGGCGGTCGGCGAGGTTTCGGTGGCGCTGTGCGCGAGGGCGAGACAGTCGGAGATGCCGCGGACCAGATCGGCGTTGCCGACCCGGGCGAGCGGACCCGTTCCTGCCGGGCGGGAGGCGGCGTAGGTGTCGGAGACGTACGGGGTCCGCCAGCGCTGCACCGTGTGCACACGCGCGGGCTCGGCCGACGCCGTGTCCTTGAGGAGGACGAGCGCGCCGTCGTCGAGCAGGGCGTGACCGCGGCCGAGCAGCGGGGCGGCGACCTCCTGGCGGATCAGGTTGTAGGGCAGGAGCAGGCTGCGGCCGCCGTCCCGGGAGCGGAAGAGGTAGAGGACGTCTTCGCCGTTGGGGGACCGGACGGCCCCCTCGAATACGGGGTCGGCGAGCGGCTCGGCGAGGTCGAAGGTCTTCGCGGTGCCGGTGGTGAGATAGGTGCCGCCGGGGAAGATGATCCCCTGGTCCTCGGGGAGCCGGCGGCAGGCCGGACCGATGGCGTCGAGGCGCTGCACGGTGGAGAGCAGGCTGTTGAAGACAAGGTGGCGCCAGGAGTCCTCGTTGTACGGGCGGATGCGCAGCAGGATCAGCGGCCCGACCTCGGCGTACTCGACGTCGGCGTCGGCGAGGGACTGGAGCGGCTCGGTGACCGGCTCCTCGTAGATGCCGTCGGGTGTGTCGGTGTCGTCGACCGTCTTCACGGTCAGGGTGCCGCCGAGCGTGTCGACGAAGAGGGTGCCGCTGTCCCCGATCGCTATGTGCGGGTGGCGGCCGGGGATGTGCGAGTCGCGGCCCGCCGGGGTCCAGGTGAAGTCGTGCGACGGCGGGAAGACGTGGTCGCGGTCGCCGCGCGCGTCGAGGAACGGGCCGGGGGAGCCGTCCGCGGCGAGCGCCCAGCGCAGGACACGGATGTCGTCGGCGGTCTCGCCGGTACGGAACACGGCGAGCAGCCGGCCGTCGACGCGGCGCAGGCGGAGCAGGCGGGCGTCGCGGTAGTAGCGGTGCAGGGCGGTGAATTCGCGTACGAACGCCTCGTCGGCGAGCAGCGTGTCGCCACTCCCGGCCAGGTCCGGTCCGTACAGCGCGAGTACGTCGGCGACGGCGGCCTCGCCCCGTGCGCCCGGCCCGCGCTCGAAGCCGAACAGCAACTGTCCGCCCACGGCGACCAGATCGCGCGGCAGCGATGGCTGCTCCGTACGGATCTGCTCGGTGGCCAGCAACCGCAGTTCCGTCGAGCCGAACGCCTCGGTGCGGCGGGCGTTGAGGGTTTCGGCGCGGCGGGCGAGTTCGGCGGCGTGCGCGGCGAGGCGGCGCCGCAGCACGTCGTAGGTGCCCGCGTCCACGGTGAGGGCGGGGTCGGTGTCCATGCGTACGGCTCCCTACGGGGTGTGCTTGCGGATTGCGCGGCCTCCAGCCGCACGTTGCTCTCGATCGCCGGCCGGGCTCGAGGTGGCGGTCGGGCATGTCGAGCCTGTCCGGCGATCGAGGACGGACCGGCCGCCGGACCGCCCCGCTACGCCGCCGGCGTCCCGTTGCGCGCCGCCACATCCGGCGCCTCCGCCAGGGCCCCGACCCGTACATCCGCCAGCCCGAGCTTCCGCGCCGACTCCAGCAGCTGCCGGACCTGGCCGGCATCCGCCCCCGTCCCCGGCGCCGCCATCATCCGCATCAGCAGTGCCGACACCGTCAGGTTCTGCACATCGCCCGTGGATACCGACCCGAGCACCCGGGTCAGGTCCTCGGTGAACGACGACGACCCGTTCAGCCACGGCCCGGCGAGGGCCTTCGCCGTGTCCGAGTTCTCCATGAACCCGTCCACGCTCTTTCCGAGCGAGATCGACGAGACCAGCCGGTCGAAGAAGACCGACTCGCCGCCGACGATGTCGATGTCGGCGTTCTCCAGACCGGCGGCCACGATCGTCGCCTGCGCCTCCGCGACCTGCCGCTGCACATCGAGTCCGGCCAGCCTGATCTCCTTCTCGGCGGCGAGCCGCAGCCGGTACTCCTCGTGCCCGCGCGACGCGTCGTCCAGTGCCGCCATGGCCGCCGCCTTCTCCGTGAGCCCGGCCGCTTCGGCCTTCAGCTTCTCGCCGATCATCGCCGCGTCCGCGGTGGCCTGCGCCTGGGTGCCCTCGGCGGTCGCCAGGGCCTTCAGCCGTGCGCCCTCCGCCTCGGCCCTGAGCCGGGCGGACGTGGCCTCCGCCTCGGCGAGACCGGTCTTCTCGATGACGTCGGCCGCCGCCTCCCGCACCTGCACCTCCGCCAGGCCGGGCGCCGCGGACTCCGCCTGGACGCCTTCGGCGAGCCGCAGCTTGGCCCGGGCGTCGAGATCCGCGCTCTTGAGCCGGGCCTCGGCGAGCGTCAGCTGCTCCGCCGCCCGGTGGGTGGCCGCCGCCTCGGCCGCCTCCGCCGCCTTGATGTCCTTGACCAGCTTCTCCTGGGCCTCCGCCTCGGCGGCGATGATCACCGACTTGCGGGTGCGCTCCGACTCCTCGACGGCCCGCAGTGTCTTGATCGACTCTTCCTGCTCGGCGACCGTACGGTCCACGGCGATCCGCTCCCGGATCACATCGGCGACCTCGCGGCGCTCTGCCTCGACCTCCTTCGTCGCGGCGATCCGATTCAGCTCGGTCTGCCGTTCGCGCCCGATGACCTCGATCAGCCGATCCTTCTCGATGCGCTCGTTCTCGACCGCGATGACCCGCTCACGGTTCTTCTGCGCGACGGCGATCTCCCGCGCCTGGTTCTCGCGCTGGATGCCGAGCTGTTCCTCGGTACGGATGAACGCCGCCTGCGCGCCCAGCCGTTCCTCCTCCTGGACCCGGGCGGTGGCTGCCTCCTCGCGGGCCCGCAGCGTCTCGACCTCGCGCCGCTGCTTGATCTCGGCCTCGGCCTGCCGGCGCTCCAGCTCCAGGATGGTCTCGCGGGCGTCGACGTTCTGCCGGGTGATCTCCTTCTGTTCGGTGCGCTGGAACTCGTTGGTGCGTACGTGCTCGATCGTCGTCAGTTCGGTGATCTTGCGGATCCCCTGAGCGTCGAGGATGTTGGCGCTGTCGAGCTGCGCCATCGGTGTCTGCTCCAGGTGGTCGATCGCCGCGTCGTCGAGGTGGTAGCCGTTCAGGTCGGTTCCGATGACCCGGATGATGCGGTCCCGGAACTCTTCGCGCTTGGTGTAGAGATCGACGAAGTCCAGCTGCTTGCCGACTGTCTTGAGGGCCTCGGCGAATTTCGCGGCGAAGAAGTCCTGGATGGCGATCTTGTCGCTGGCCCGCTCGGTGCCGATGGCCTGGGCGACCTTGATGACGTCCTCGACGGTCTTGTTGACCCGTACGAAGAAGTTGATGTGGATGTCGGCGCGGATGTTGTCCTGGCAGATGAGGCCCTCGCGGCCGGTGCGCCGGATCTCGATCGTCTTCACCGAGATGTCCATGTACTCGGCCTTGTGCAGCACCGGCAGGACGACGGCACCGGTGAAGGTCACGTCGACCTTCTTGGTCTTGGAGATGATCAGGGCCTTGCCCTGTTCGACCTTGCGGAAGAGCCTGCTGACGACGAGGAGCAGAGCGATCGCGATGAGCAGGACCACGGCGATGAGCACACCGAAGCCCAGGGAGATGGCGTCCATGACAGTCCTTGGCGGCTGGTGACGAAGGCGAGGAAGGTGAGAGGAGCCGGACCGCCCGAGTTGCGGCGGGCAGCCGTGTGCGCGCCGGATCGCGGCGTACGGCGGCGGCCGGTGGCTCAGCCGGTGCGGCGGGGCCGGGTACGCGGCAGCTGCCGCGGTGGCGTCGGTGGTCCCGGGTCGAGTGTCACGTCGTAGGGCGAGACCCAGAAGAACTCGCCCTCGTCGTCGTACGCGTAGAGAAGCCCCGCACTGCCCGCCGTGAAGACCGCCTCGTCCGTCTGCCGCAACTGCCTGACCTGCACGATCGCGGTGGACCCGTCGGCCGCCGCGACCTCGGCCTGGCCGAAGTCGGAGCTGACGGAGCCGGTACGGACGGTGCAGACCCGGCCGAGGAAGTCCTGGCGGGACGGCGGGGGTTCGGCCGGGAAACGGCGCCGGTAGCGGGTGACGAGCATCCGGACCACGGCCCAGGAGACCAGCAGCGCCCCGGCGAGCACGGCACAGGCGAGCGCGGCGCGCGGGGTGCCGGTGACCGAACTGCGGTGCAGCAGGACGGTGCCGGTCAGGCTGGTGAACCAGGCGACGACGATCATCACGGACACCGAGACGGCGACCGGCACACCGCCGATCCCGGCCAGGTCGGTGTCGAGGTCGGCGTCGAAGGAGTGGTGGTCGGCGGCACCGGCCAGGACCAGCAGCCGGAAGCAGATGACGACGACCAGGGCCGCGCCGAAGAGGGCGGCGGGAAAGGAGAGCGCCGCGCTCAGGAACTCCTGCATCGGTCCACTCCCCCCTGCGTGTGAGCGGGGGTGCGGCGGATGTGCTGTTCGACGGTGACCCCGGTGCCGCGACGTCGCCGACAAGCGGCGCCGCAGCAGCCGGGTCTTCCCCCGTCCCCGTATCCCCCGTGCTCCCCCGTGTTTCCCCCGGTGGTGCTGGGCCTGATCGTGACAGCCGATGCCGCCGTTCCGCATTGCCGGAGTCCGGCAATCTTTGTACGCCCTCGATGCCGGGCACCAGCACCTGCTCCGATGCGTTGAGCGAGTGTCAGTGACGCGTCAAGACTGGGGGCATGGACGTGCCGGAGCCGGAGATTCCCGACGAGTATCTGGGGGACTATGCCCGCATCCTGGGCGAGGTCGCCGCGACCGGCCGCCGGCTGACCCGCGACGAGCTGGAGAGCCGCCGGGCCCTGGGCCGGGAGGCCGCCGAGGCCGGACTCCAGCTGCGCGCCCTGGTCCGTCTCCACCTGGCGGCGACCCGCACCGCCTGGCCCGGCGCCGACGCCACCGACCCGGCGTCCACCGACTGTGTGCTGGCCGCGGTCGAGCAGTCCGTCGACGCGTTCGCCGAGGGGTTCGAGCGGGCCCAGCGGCTCACCGTGCGGCGGGAGGAGGCGGCGCGCCGCGAGTTCATCGACGACCTGCTGTACGGGCGCAGCGACCTGGGACGGCTCGCCGAGCGGGCCACCCGGTTCGGGCTCCGGCTGTCACGCGCCCATGCGGTCGCGGTGGCGGCCGGCCCCCAGGCGTACACCGAGACGGACACCGTGCCGCGGCAGGTGGAGTCGGCGCTGCTGGCCCGCTTCGACGGCCGGAAAATCCTGCTGACGACGAAGGACGGGCGTCTGGTCTGTATCGCCCCGGGTTCCCAGCCGGACGTCCTGCGCTACTTCGGCAAACAGGCGCACGCGGCGACGGACGGCGGCCGGGTCGGGGTCGGCCGCCCGCACCGGGGGCCGGGCGGCGTCGTCCAGTCGTACGACGAGGCGCTCGCCGCACTCGACCTGGCGGACCGGATGAACCTGGACGATCCGGTGCTGTACGCCGCCGATCTGCTGGTCTACCCGGTGCTGACCCGGGACCGGCAGGCGATGGCCGATCTGGTGCGCAGCCAGCTGGGCCCGCTCCAGCAGGCCCGCGGCGGCGCCGAACCATTGCTGAAGACGCTCTCCGCGTACTTCGACGCGGGCTGTGTCGCCGCGGAGACGGCCCGGCGGCTGGCGCTGAGCGTGCGGGCGCTCACGTACCGGCTGGAGCGGGTCCATCAGCTGACCGGTTCGGACCCGTCGGACCCGATGCACCGGTACACGCTGCAGACGGCGGTGATCGGCGCCCGGCTGCTGGACTGGCCCGCCAAGGAGCTCTGACCGGCGGGTCCGCCCCGCTGCCGGATCCCGGTGCACCTGCCCCGCTGCCGGCTCCCGGCAGGCCCGAACCCGGGCGCTGCTCACCGCGTGCGGCGATCCTGACCCGCGCTTAGCGTGAAGTGCGGGGGATTTCGGGGTGCGCACCGAGGGAGACCCAGGACCATGGCCCGTCACGCACGTCATGCGCGAGAGCCGTTCGAGGGGGAACGCTCCGTGGGTGGCGTGAGAGGGACCACGACCTCCTCGCCGGCTCGCTCCGCGGCCGGGCGTGAGCGTGGACCGGCGCATCGGTGGTGGGTGCTCGGGGTGATCGGTCTGGCGCAGCTGATGGTGGTCCTGGACGCCACCATCGTGAACATCGCCCTGCCCTCCGCCCAGCAGGACCTCGGCTTCTCCGACGGCAACCGGCAGTGGATCGTGACGGCGTACGCCCTGGCCTTCGGCTCGCTGCTGCTGCTCGGCGGCCGGATAGCCGACCTGGTGGGCCGCAAGATCGTCTTCCTGACCGGTCTGGTCGGCTTCGCGGTGGCGTCGGCGATCGGCGGCGCCGCCCCGGGCTTCGAGGTCCTGGTCGTCGCCCGCGCTCTCCAGGGCATGTTCGCCGCGCTGCTGGCGCCGGCTGCGCTCTCTCTCCTCACCACGACGTTCAACGTCCCGAACGAGCGGGCGAAGGCCTTCGGGATCTACGGTGCGATCGCGGGCACGGGCGGCGCGGTGGGGCTGCTGCTCGGCGGGGTGCTCACCGAGTACCTGAACTGGCGCTGGTGTCTGTACGTCAACCTGCTGTTCGCCCTGGTCGCCTTTGTCGGCGGCGCCAGGTTGCTGACCGGCGGCGCCCCCGCCCACCGTCCGAAGCTCGATGTCCCGGGCACGGTCCTGGTCTCGTCGGGCCTCTTCTGTATCGTGTTCGGCTTCTCGAACGCGGAGTCGCACCCGTGGAGTTCACCGCACACCTGGGGCTTTCTCGCGGCGGGCGGTGTGCTCGTGGCGGCGTTCGCCTGGTGGCTGACGCGGGCCGCGCATCCGTTGCTGCCGTTGCGGGTGGTGCTGAACCGGAACCGAGGAGCGTCGTATCTGGCGATGTTCATCGCCGGCGGCGGCATGTTCGGCGTCTTCCTGTTCCTCACGTACTACCTGCAGAGGACTCTGCTCTACTCGCCGGTCGCCACCGGTCTCGCGTTCATCCCGATGGTCGCCCTGATGATCGCGACGTCGATGACGACGACCAATGTGCTGGTGCCGCGGTTCGGCGCGAAACCGATCGTGCCGCTCGGCATGGGCATCGCCGCGGCCGCCATGGTGTGGATGACCGGCCTGGACCTGACCAGCGGCTACATCACCCATGTGCTGCCCAACCTGCTCTGCCTCGGTCTGGGCCTCGGCATGGTCTTCGCGACCGTGATGAACCTGGCCACGTACGGGGTGGCCGTCCGTGACGCGGGTGTGGCCTCGGCGATGGTCAGCACCAGCCAGCAGGTGGGCGGTTCCATCGGTACGGCGCTGCTGAACACGCTCGCCACCGGCGCCGCCACGAGCTACCTCGTCGGACGCCCGCCGACCCCCGCGAACATCGCCCAGGCCCAGCTGCACAGCTACTCCACCGCGTACTGGTGGTCGGCGGGATACTTCGCCCTCGGGCTGCTGGTCACCGTGGTCCTGTACCGCAGGGGTGCGCCCCGCCCGCAGCTGGTCGAGGACGCGGCACCGGTCCGCGCCTGACGTCCGCGCGTACCGAACCGGCCGGCGGCCTCGGCGAGCGAGGCTCGGCCCACGGTGACATCGACGCCGGGCGGTGCGGGCGGAGGTGGGCCGGGGACCCGCTCGGGGGAGTCGCGAGTCCCCGGCCGGGCCGGGAGCGGTCCGATGGTCAGTCGGACCGCGGTGTGTTCCCGGCGGTACGGGGGGCTGTCGGGCCGACCCGGAGAGGGTGCCCGACGAAGGTGTCTAGAGGTCGAACTCGTGGGGCGGAAGGTCGAGTGCGAAGCACGCCTCCCGCACGACGGCCTGCTCCGACTTGTCGAAGTCGCCGTCGGCGCCGCCGATGACGATGCCGATCTGGATGACGGCGCGCGCCTCGGCCGGCTTCTTCTTCGCCTTGCCGATCTCCTGGAGCACGCTGACCTTGCCGAAGGCGAAGTCGGCGGTGAGCTTGTTGACGTACTCGTTGAAGCGTCGCTGCAGGTCGTCCGCCGGGAAGTTCTGCAGCACCTCGTTGGAGGCGATCAGCGAGGCGACGCGCTGGCGCTCGGACGGGTCGATGGAACCGTCGGCGGCGGCGACCAGGGCGCACATGGCCATGCTCGCGTCCCGGAACGCACCACTCTTCAGGTCGTTCTTCTTCGCCTCGAGCTGCGACTGCATCGTCGTCGCGGATTCCTTGATCCGATCCCACAGTGCCATGACGTCTCCATACGTTGCGTTGCGTTGCCGGAACGAGATTCAACTCTACAGACGTGTAGAAGTTAGCAGGATGATCGCCCGCTGTGTCCGGGAACCGGCCTTCAGTACGATGCTGCACGCCGTGGACGACGCGGTATCGCACGAAGGGCAGTCACCACGATGGACACGGCCGGGGCCAGCTACCACCCGCACAACGAACTGCCTCACGACAACGTGCCCCCGGCGGGCTCCGCCTCCGACGCCCGGCGCCCCCGCAAGCGCGGACAGGGCGAGCTTGAGGCCCAGGTCCTCGCCGTTCTGCGCTCGGCGAACGGCCCCGCGACGGCGGGCTGGGTACAGGAACACCTCGACGGCGATCTCGCGTACACCACCGTCATCACGATCCTGTCCCGTCTGTACGAGAAGAAGTGCGTGACCCGCTCCCGCCAGGGCCGCTCCTACGTCTGGACGTCCGCCTCCGACGAGGCCGGTCTTGCCGCGCTGCGGATGCGCCGGGTTCTGGACGGCGAACGGGACCGCGAAGCCGTACTCGCCCGGTTCGTCTCGGCGTTGCCCCCGGGCGACGAGGAACGCCTGCGCGCGCTGCTGGCGCAGACGACGGAGAAGGACGAGGACTGACCGATGGGCGTCTTCGTCCACCTGCCCCTCGTGCTGCCGCTGACCGCGCTGCCGATCGCGCGCCTGGCCGAACAGCATCTGCACCCACGCAGCGCCACCCGCCTGCTGGCGGCCGTCGGTACGACGCTCGCCCTGTGCAGCACGGTGTGCCTGGCGCTGCTGATGGTGGTGGGCACGGCCCAACTCCCCGGCAACCCGCTGCCGGACGGCTGGTCGGACCCCGAGGTGCGCGCGGCGGTGCCGTACGAGGAGAAGGCGGGCATCGTCGCGATCGGGGTGCTGGCGGCGGTGGTCGTGGCATGCGGGTCGGCGGTCCACCACCACGTACGCCAACGCGTCCGCGCCGCACGGGCCCTGCGGTCCCTCGCGGAGCAGCCGTCCGGGGTCGCCGTGCTGCCGGATCCGGAGCCGTACGCGTACGCACTCCCCGGCGCCCCCGGCCGGGTGGTCGTGTCGACGGCGATGATGGAGTGCCTGACCGCGCGCGAACGCCGGGCGCTCGTCGCCCACGAGCGGGCCCACCTGACCGCCCGCCACCACCGCTACCTCCTCGCCACCCAGCTCGCCGCCCGGGCCAACCCGTTCCTGCTGCCGCTGCGTACGGCGGTGGCATACAGCACGGAACGATGGGCGGACGAGGCGGCGGCGCAGGCGACCGGCGACCGGCGGGCGGTGGCGGGCGCGGTCGGCAAGGCGGCGCTCTTCGCGCACCGGTCACCGGACGCCCTGCCCGCGCTCGCGGCGGTCGGCCCGATCCCGCGCCGGGTCGCCGCGCTCCTGGACCCCGTCCCGCCGACCCGGCTCTGGCCGCCGTCGTCCGCCCATGTCGCCTTCGCGGGACTGGTGGCCACCGCCGGAACCACGATGTCGGCGCTGTCGTCGCTGAACGCGACGGTGACACTGGTACGGATCCTGCACGCGGCGACCCCGCTCTGACGACGGCTCAGTCGACGGCCGAGGCGCGCTCCACGACCGGAAGCTCCTCGTGAGTGAGAGGCACGCCGCCCCCGGAAACACCGCCCCCACGGTCCCGCCGCTTCCGGATCCGGGCCACGACGGGCTGGGTCCAGCGGGCGGTGAGCGGACCGACGATCACCAGGATCAGGACGTACGCGGTGGCGATGGGCCCGATCCGGGGCTCGGTCGCCACGGCCAGACCGGCGATCACGATGGAGAACTCACCGCGCGCCACAAGCGTGCCACCGGCCCGCCACCGCCCGGGCGACCCGATCCCGGCACGCCGGGCCGCGTACCACCCGGTGCCGATCTTGGTGAAGACGGTGACGACGGCCAGCAGCAGGGCCGGCAGCAGCACGGGCGGAATCTGGGCCGGATCGGTGGAGAGCCCGAAGAACACGAAGAAGACGGCGGCGAACAGATCACGCAGCGGCGTCAGCAGCTTGCGGGCGCCCTCCGCCACCTCCCCCGAGAGCGCGATCCCGACGAGAAACGCCCCGACCGCCGCGGAGACCTGCAACTGCTGGGCGACCCCGGCCACCAGGACGGTCAGCCCGAGGACGACGAGGAGGAGCATCTCCGGATTGTCGGAGGAGACGGCCCGGCTGATGAGCCGGCCGTGCCGCAGCGCCAGATACAGCACGAACCCGACGGTGCCGAGCGCGACCAGCAGGGCGATGCTGCCGCCGGCCAGGCCGACGCCGGCGAGCATCGCGGTGAGCAGCGGCAGATAGACGGCCATCGACAGGTCCTCGATGACGAGGACCCCGAGAATGACGGGCGTCTCCCGGTTACCCAGCCGCCCCAGATCGGTGAGCACCTTCGCGATGACGCCGGACGAGGAGATCCAGGTGACCCCGGCCAGCGCGACGGCCCCGACGGGCCCCCACCCGAGCAGCAGTGCGGCCACCGCGCCGGGCGTCGCATTGAGTACGAAGTCGACGGCCCCGGACGGATACTGCGTCTTCAGGCTGGTCACCAGCTCGGACGCGCTGTACTCCAGCCCCAGTAGGAGCAGCAGCAGAATGACGCCGATCTCGGCGCCGACGGCGGTGAACTCCTCGCTGGCCCCGAGGGGCAGCAGCCCCCCGTCCCCGAACGCCAGGCCGGCCAGCAGATAGAGCGGAATAGGCGAGAGCCCTATCCGCCCGGCGAACCGCCCGATGATCCCGAGCCCCAGAATGACGGAGCCGAGCTCCACCAGCAGTGCGGTCGTGTCGTGCACGGTCAGCCCTCCGCAATGATCTCGGAGAGCGCGTCGACGCCCTCGCGCGTACCGACGACGACAAGCGTGTCCCCGATGGCCAGCCGGAAGTCCGGCCCCGGCGACGGGTGCGCACTGTGCGTCCGCAGGACGGCCACGATCGACGCTCCGGTTCGCGTCCGCGCCCGGGTGTCCCCGAGCAGCCGCCCCCCGTACGGGGAGCGCGACCCGAGCGGTATGTGCTCGGTGACGAGATCGATGCCCTCGGTCCGTACGGCATCGATGGGCGCGGCGTCGATGAGATGCGCGAGTGCGGTGGCCTCCTGCGGAGTCAGCGGCACGGAGAGCCGGCACGAATCGGGGTCGTCGTGCTCGTAGAAGCCGATGAACCGCCGCCCGTCGTGGTGGACGACGACCGAAATGTGCTGTCCCGACTCGGTGGTGTAGTCGTACTGCACACCGACTCCGGGCAGCGTGGTCCGGTGGGTTCCCATGGCTTCCTCCCGAGGCGCACGACGGCACAGCGACACACTTGGCGATCTCTTTAACGTCTCATTACCTTAACCGGAGACTTCCGCCGCTTGCGGGGCACGTGTCGCGGACCGCCCGATCGGCACGGCGCGGGAGGCTGCCGGGGCCCGGACGCAGCCGTGCCCGGCGGTCTGTTGCCCACCGCCGGGCACGTGGGGTGGGGAACGCCGTCAGCCGGGTCCCGGTCCTGCCGTCGGCCGGCTGCTCGGGGGTGGGCTAAGCGGATCCGCCCGTCGGGCCCTTGATGCCGGCGATGTGCTCGGCGAGCGTGTCCAGGGACTGGAAGGTGGCCCCGAGGACCGCGACATGCTTCCACCGGAGCACTCCGTCCGGCCCGATCAGGAACACGGCTCGGCGTACCCCGATCCCGGGCGCCGTGATCCCGTACGCCCGGGCGATCTCCCGCCCGGTGTCCGCGAGCAGCGGCATCCGCAGACCGTATGTGCGGGCGAACGACTCATGGCTGTCCACACCCTGTGGACTGATTCCCCAGACCTCCGCGTCGAGACCGGTGAAGGTCTCCATGCCGGAGGAGTACGAGCAGAGCTGCTTGGTGCAGACGGTCGTGTTGTCGCCGGGGTAGAAGGCGAGAACGACGGTACGGCCGCGGGCGTCCGAGAGTGTGTAGTCGCTGCGTTCGAACGTGTCTCCGGCGAGCGCTCCGCCCGGCAGCGTGAAGTCCGGTACGGGCCGGCCGACTTGTGGTGACGATCCCATGGCGGGTCCCCTTGTGTGCGACGGGTGTACGGCATACGGCGATGTCTCGGTACAGCATGCTCGGTACGGTGGTGGCTTCCGCGACCAGGAGGTACGCATGGCGGATCGGCGACCACCGTCGGCGGCGGTGCTCCTCCTGCACGGCGGGCGCGAGACGGGGCTGGGGCCGCCCCCGCCCGGGCCGTTGAACCTTCCGTCCCTGCGCATGCGGCCGTTCGCGCGGGGCGTGGTCCGTGTGACCCGGGACGAACCGGTGGACGTGGCGGTACGGGAGGTCCGGTACGGGCACCGCGGGTGGAACGGGTCCCGGGAGGATGCCCTGCACGATGCGGTACGGGCGCTGGACGGCGTGCGGCGCGAGTTCGGCGAGGTGCCGGTCGTGCTCGTCGGGCACTCGATGGGCGCCCGGGCCGCCCTGCGCGCGGCCGGGCATCCCCTGGTACGAGGAGTGGTCGGCCTTGCGCCGTGGTGTCCGCCCGGTGATCCGGTCACCCAACTCGCGGACCGGGACGTCGTTCTGCTGCACAGCAGCCGTGACCGTGTGACGAGCCCTCAAGCCTCCCAGTCCCTCGCCACCCGTGCCCGCCGGGCCGGTGCCCGCTCCTGTCTGGTGACGATCCGCGCCAGCGACCATGCGATGCTCCGCCGGGCCCGGGCGTGGCACACGATGACGACCGGCCTGGTGAGGGGCCTGCTGGGACTGTCCGCGCTCCCGGCGGCGGTCGACGCCGCCCTCCGGCTGCCGCTGGACGCACCGGCGTCGGACGGCACGCTGGACTACGACCGGCTGCGCGCCGGGGGCGACGCCGCGGCCGTGCGCCCCTCGTGACGTACCGCGTGGCAGATGTGCGTGCCGGCCCCTGCGAGCCCAGCATGATCCGAACGAGAGGCCCCAGGCGTGGCGACGACATCGCGGTGCCGGCTTCACGGTCCCGGCTTCCGGCCCCGGAGCAGGACACTTTCCAGCGGTGTTGTCAGTGGTCGCTGCGAGGATCGGTGTCATGGAGTCCTCGAAGCCACTGCTTCTCGCCGACATCGAAGCCGCCGTCCGTGCCAGTTGGGGCGCCGACACGGCCACACCCGGCCACCGGCCGAACTGGACGGCCGACAACCCGGCCCGCGACCAGTGCGGTGTCACCGCCATGGTGCTCAACGACCTGCTGGGTGGCGAGCTGATCCGCGGCGAGGTCCGGGTCGACGGCGAACGCACCGACTTCCACTGGTGGAACCGGCTGGGCATGGGTGTGGAGATCGACCTCACACGGGAGCAGTTCGGGCCGGAGGAGATCGTCTCGGGCGGCACGGTGATACCTCGGCCGGCGGAGATCGTACGGCTGCGCGAGGAGTACGAACTGCTCCGCGACCGGGTGCTGGCGAAGCTCCGGCGATAGCGGGCCCAGCGGTCAGCCGAGCTCCAGGCTGGTGATGCCGAACAGCCCGGTGTGATCGACGTCCGGCATCGGGCCCGTGTACATGCGGGCCGTCTCGAACGACGGAGCGAGGCCCAGCTGTTCGGCGAGCACGACCGCCGCCGGGTTGATGTCGGGTACGTCGACGGCGATCTCGGTGTCCGGTGCGGTGGCCGACAGCGCGCTCATCAGGACGGCGGCGACTTCGGGCGACGAAGCGTGGAGGGGGCCGATGCGTGACGCCGTACGGCAGGGGCGCATCACGGCGAACCCCCGCAACTCCCCGTCGTCACCGACGGCGGCGAGGGCGGTGCGTCCGGGGGCGGCGATCCACGGGGCGAGAAAGCTGTCGCGCTCGGCGGGGAAGAAGCGGCGGTCGTAGACGGCCAGCCGGTCGAAGGGGAGCGAGCGGGCGTCGACGAGCGTGAGCCCGGGCGGTACGGCGATGTCCGCGGCCGGCCGGCCGACCCACCGCATGTTCGTCCAGGCAGAACGAAACCCGGACTTCCGGTAGTTGGCCTGCTGGGCGACGACGCCGTCGAGCCCGACGTTGCGCCCGGCGAGCCGGTCCATTCCGGCGCGCCAGACCTGGATGCCGTAACCCTGGCCGCGAAGTTCCGGGCGGGTGAGATAGAAGCCCAGGAACCCGAAGCCGGAGCCGTACCGGACGACGGAGACGGAGGACACGGGCGCACCGTCGAGCCGGCCGATGAGGAAGCCGCGCGGGTCGGTGGCGAAGAAGGCGTGGCTGTCGGTCCGGCCCGGGTTCCAGCCCTCGGCGTGGGCCCACTCGCCCAGCATCTCGATGTCGTCGGCGCTTGCTGTGGTGATCTCGAATGTCGGCACGGGGCACCTGTACCCGGGACGTGATCGCTTCAAGGGCGGCTGTTCGGCCATTCGCCACTGCGCTACCACCCGGTCCAGAGCAGGTGGTTGACCAGCAGGGCGACGACGGCCTGTGCGGTCAGCCAGCCGCGGCGGGCGTCCGGGGGAAGCAGCGCGGCGGCGGGCAGGAGCCAGAGGACGAACGGTTGCCAGATGCGTTCCGTCTCCGCCTTGCTCATCCCGGACAGATCCGCGACGAGGAGAGCGAGGAGCGCGGCCAGGGTGAGCAGGATCAGCCGTTGCCGGGCGGAGGTGGTGCCGGTGCGCAGGGCGCGTACGGACCCCGGAGCGCCGCCCGCGGCCCGGCGGAGGCCGGCGACCGTGGCGAGACCGGCGGAGACCGTGGTGGCCGCGAGATTCGCCCAGACCCAGTAGGAGTACGGACGGATCCCGCCCGCCCCCTGGTAGTACCGCTCGACCAGCAGTCGGTACCCCTCCCACCAGTTGAAGCCCCCCAGGGTGAACGCGACGGGGACCACGAGCGCTCCGAGAAGGAAGAGGGGCACGGGGCGGGCCGTGCGGGTCAGGAGGAGGACGGTGAGGAGCAGGAGCGCGATGAGCGTCAGACCGTACGAGAGGTAGCAGGTCAGGCCGTAGAGCAGCCCGGAACCGAGGGCGGCGGCCGCGGCGGCCGGGCGGGGGCTGTGGGGCCGTCGCGTCGCGGCCAGGGCGAGGAGCGCGACCGACCATGCGGCGACCGCGGCGAAGTAGCCGTCCGCCGAGGCCCCCGTCCAGACCGCCATCGGCGCGAGGACCAGGAACGGCGCGGCGCCCCGCGCCAGGCGTTCGTCGGCCAGGGCGCGCACCGCGATCAGCGCCGCGACCACCGCCGAGCCGCCGAGCACGATGCACCAGACACCGGCCCATCCGCCGCCGCCCAGTCCGATCCGGTCCAGCAGGACGAAGGTGAGTGTCGCGCCCGGCGGATGACCGGCGACATGCGCGGGCCAGTTGTCCGGACGGCCGATCAGGATGTGACCGGTGAAGCCGTGCAGGGCCGTCCCGATGTCGCCGAACCGGCCGATGACCTGGAGATATTCGTGCTTCGTGGTGAGCCGGTCGGCGATGCCCCGGCCCCAGCCGTCGATCATCGCCAGCGAGAGGATCCAGGCCAGGGAGGTGCCCCACGCGGTGGCGAGCAGGCCCCGCCAGGGCAGCCGGCCGGCGAGGCCCGGCCCGTACGCGACGACGGCCGCGGCGACGACGACGGCGGCCGGAGTGCCGGGGCCGGTGTGCGGATACCAGGACGCCAGCAGGGGCGGCCAGTGGGCGACCAGGGTTCCGTGGGCGTCCTGGATCGCGCGCCCGATCAGGACTGCCGCGGTGACGAGCAGGACACCCGCGGCGGCGGCGATCAGATCGCCGCGGCGGCCGGTGGTGCGCTGCTGCGGGGGGTGGTGGCCGGTGGTGCGTTCCTCGGTCTTCACGCAGGCACGCTATGCAGGGTGGGGCGGCTGCGGGCGGTGCCACCGGGCCACGTCACCGAACTGTCAGATCCGGCCCGGAGATCTTGGTCCGGTTGGCCGTCGCGGGGAGTGACGTCAGCGTTTCGTCAGGAGTCGTGCGGACCCGGGCCCGGCAGCCCGGGCATAGCTTCGGGGCATGGGCGACACACGTCACGGCAGAGCATCCCGCTTCCCGTTCCCGTCGTTCCCGGACCGGTCACGGGTCCGGGAACGGCTGCCTTCCGCGCCCGGATTCTGGCGCAGCCCGGTGCGCGGTGTCCGGTTCACGGCAGTGCTCGGGCTCGTCCTCCTCGTCGGGCTGACGCTGGTGTTCGTGACAGGTCTGCTGTCGTACGCCGCGTACAACCCGGATCTCGCCGCGGTCAACGACAAGACGCCGGACAAGGGGCTGCTGGGGTTCTACCTCTTCGCCTGGCCCACCGGACCGCACTGGCTGTACCGGCTGGACCAGGGAGTGCATGTCACGGGCGGCATCGTGCTCGTACCGGTGCTGCTGGCGAAGCTGTGGTCGGTGATCCCGAAACTCTTCGCGCTGCCACCGGCCCGGTCGGTGGGGCACGCGCTGGAACGGGTCTCGTTGCTGCTGTTCGTCGGCGGGGCGCTGTTCGAGTTCATCACGGGGCTGCTCAACATCCAGGTGGAGTACGTGTTTCCGGGGTCGTTCTATCCGTTGCACTTCTACGGCGCGTGGGTGTTCTTCGCCGGGTTCGTCGCCCATGTCGGGCTGAAGCTCCCACGGGCCGTACGGGTGCTGCGCAGCGGGGAACTGCGTGGTGAGGTGGACGAGTTGGCAGCCCCCGCCCCCGACGCGCCCACCATCTCCCGGCGCGGTGCGTTCGCCATGGTGGGCGCCGGATCGCTGCTTCTGCTGGTCACCTCGGTGGGCCGGAGTTTCGACGCGCTGCGGAGCACCGCTCTCCTCACCCCGCGCGGGGTCGCCGACCCCGGATCGGGACCCAACGGGTTCCAGATCAACAAGACGGCCGCGTCCGTCCGGGTCACCCCGGCCGACACGGGGGAACGGTGGCGGCTGACCGTCCAAGGCGCTGCCGGGGAACTCACGTTCACCCGGGAGCAGCTGCTGGCCATGGACCAGTTCAGCGCGGCGCTGCCGATCGCGTGCGTGGAGGGCTGGTCGACCTCGGACCAGTGGTGGCGCGGGGTGCGGTTGCGGGACCTGGCGGCGCTCGCGGGGTATCCGGACCGGCCGCCGGGGGTGCTGGTCGAGTCGGTGCAGCGCAGCGGACCGTTCCGCAAGGCGGCACTGCGGGACAACCAGGTGCGTGACCCGAGCTCGCTGCTGGCGCTGGAGGTCAACGGCGAGACGCTGTCGCCGGATCACGGGTTCCCGGCACGGATCATCGTGCCGGCGGCGCCCGGTGTGCTGAACACCAAATGGGTGACCCGGCTGACGTTCGGAGAGCTGCGATGAGACGGAGCGATGAGCGGGCGAAGCGGACGAGGCCGACCGGGCCGGGTGCGGTCCTCAGGCGTTGGTACGGGGAAGGGCCGCTGCACCTCGTCCTGCTGGCCGCCACGTTCGCGCTCGCGGGCTATGCGGGGGTGCGGCTGCTGGAGGGGGACACGTTCGCCGTGGCGGTGTGGTTCGTCGGGGCTGCGCTGCTGCACGATCTGGTGCTGCTGCCGGTGTACGCGACGGCGGACCGGGCCGTACGCATGGCGCTCGGGCCGCGCACCGGCCTGGTCAACTTCGTCCGCGTACCGGCCTTCCTGTCCGGGCTGCTCCTGCTGATGTGGTTCCCGCTGATCACCCGGCAGGCGAAGCACTACGAGCCGGCGAGCGGGCTGTCCCCCGACGTCTTCCTCGGGAATTGGCTGCTGATCACGGCTGCGCTGTTCGCGGTGTCGGCGCTCTGGCTCACGGTCCGGACCCTCCGGTCGCGGCGCAGGGCGACGAAGGGGCGGCCGTCCGCCACCCACTGATCGACCGGGTGCCAGCCGTTCGGCTGCGCGTACCGGAGCAGGGCAGGGGTGCCGATCCGGGCCCACGGGAAGTGCCCGTCCCCGGCATCGGTACGGTCCGGCCCGCCGGCCCCGTCCGGTACCTGGCGGCCGTCGTACAACCGGACCTGGACCCGCTCGTCGATGTCCGGCGACACGGTCTCCGCGATGAGCAGACCGCCGGGGGCGAGCAGCTCCGCGGTGCGCAGCAGGAGGCCGTGCGGGTCGCCGCCGATGCCGATGTTGCCGTCGATGAGCAGGACGGTGCCCCAGCGGCCCTCGCCGGGCAGCGGGTCGAAGACGGAACGGCGCAGCGCCGAGCCGCCGATCCGCAGCGTGTGGTCGACGGCCGTCTCGCTGACGTCGATGCCGAGCGCACGGTGGCCGCGGGCGGCCAGTTCCGCGACGAGGCGGCCGGGCCCGCAGCCGATGTCGAGGACCGGCCCTTCGCAGCGGCGCAGCGCGGACAGGTCGGCGGGGTCGGCGCCTCCGCACCAGCGCTCGACGTCCAGGGGCAGCAGCCAGCCGTCCGTGCGGCGGAGGAAGAGCGGACCGTGGCCGTTGCGCAGCGCGTTGGCGTACGGGTCGGTGCTCCACGGGACCATGTCCGGATGCGTGGTGCCGGGGTGGTCGGTGTCCGGGTGCCGGGTGTCCGGGGGCACGGGAGTCAGCACCGAGTGGTTCGGAACGGTCCCCCTCATCGGGTCGCCGCCCCGGTCAGCCGGGCGAGGGTCGCGGCGAACTGCCCGTGCGGTGCGGCGGCTGCGACGTGCGCGGCGTCCGCTGCCGTGTCCACGTCGCGCAGCGGCGGCAGATCGCGCACGGTCAGCCCCGCGTCGACGAGCCGGCGCCGCTGGACGGCGCCGGTCTCCGGGGCGGACATGGGCACGCCGCGCACCAGGTCCGGGTCGGGTGCGGCCAGGCCCAGCGCCCAGAAGCCGCCGTCGTCGGCGGGCCCGAACCAGGCGTCGCACCCGTCCCAGGCGTCCGGGGAGAGCGCGGGCGTCAGATGGGCGGCGGTGATCTGAGGGGTGTCCATGCCGATGAGGAGCGCCGGTCCGGCACAGCCGCCGAACGCCGCCGCGAGCCGCTCGTCGAGGCGGCCGGTGGACTGCGCGACGACTTCGATGCCGGACGGCAGCCACGGACCGGGCTGTCCGTCGAGCACGAGGACGCGCCGCCGGACCGGCAGGGAGAGCGCCGTGCGCAGCGTGTCTCTGAGCGCGGCCTCGGCGAGCTGCGCGGCTTCGGCAGGGGTGAAGGGCGGGGTCAGCCGCGTCTTGACGAGGCCGGGCAGCGGTTCCTTGGCGATCACGAGGAGGGTGGTGGGGCCGGTCGCCACGCCGCGGCGGGCGCGCGCCACGCTCATCGGGACGCCCCCGGGCGTACCGCCCGCGCCGAGGTCCGTTCCGGCGGCTCGCGCAGGACGGCGCGCATGTCGCGTACCGCCTGCCAGGTTCCCCGCCAGGTGCCGGTCACCTTGGATCTGCCGGTGCGCGGGAGATAGGGGACGTCCGTCTCCGTGACCCGCAGCCCGGCGTCCGACGCGCGCACCACCATCTGCAGCGGGTAGCCGCTGCGCCGGTCGGTGAGGTCCAGTGCCAGCAGGTCCGCCCGGCGCCCGGCCCGCATCGGACCGAGGTCGTGCAGGCGCAGGCCCGTCCGGCGGCGCAGCATGCGGGCGAGCGCCAGGTTCCCGGCGCGGGCGTGCAGGGGCCAGGCGCCGCGGCCCTCGGGGCGCCGGCGGCCCAGCAGCAGATCCGTTTCCCCGTCGGCGATCCGGCGTACGAAGCCGGGCAGCAGCCCCGGGTCGAGGGAACCGTCGCAGTCGCAGAAGCAGACGAACTCCGCCCCGGCGGCGAGCAGACCGGCATGGCACGCGGCGCCGAAGCCGCGCCGCGGCTCGTGCACGACGGTCGCGCCGAGGGAGCGGGCGAGGTCCGCCGACCCGTCGGTGGAGCCGTTGTCGACGACGATGGCGCGCCAGCCGTACGGGATGCCGGCCAGTACCCGGGGCAGCGCCGCGACCTCGTTCAGACAGGGCAGCACCACATCGGCGCGCGGGGACTGAGTGCGGAAGGAGTCGGTCACCTTGCTCACCCTACGGAGCGGAAACCGGCATTTCGGGCTTCCGGTTCTTACGAAAGCCGGACGTCGGCCCTTCGGCGGACCGCCGACCGGCTCTCCCGGCAACCGGGATGCCAGAGTGGCTGTATGGAGAACATCCCGGACGCCCCGGGTTCCGGCACCGCCCCCGGCGTTCCGCGCGGCCATGTCCTCGTCGTGGACGACGATCCGACGGTCGCCGAGGTGGTCGTCGGCTATCTGGACCGGGCGGGCTACGACGTCCGGCGGGCCGGCGACGGTCCCGCGGCGCTGGAGTGCTTCACGGCGCGCCGGCCGGACCTGGTCGTCCTCGACCTGATGCTGCCCGGCATGGACGGCTTCGAGGTCTGCCGCAGGATGCGGGCGCACGGCCGTGTGCCGGTCATCATGCTGACGGCGCGCGGGGACGAGGACGACCGCATCCTGGGCCTGGAGACGGGCGCGGACGACTACGTCACCAAGCCGTTCAGCCCGCGCGAGCTCGTGCTGCGCGTCGACGCGGTGCTGCGCCGGGGCCGGGCAGCGGCGCCCGGCGCGGACGCCGCCCGGGCCCCGCTGGAGTGCGCCGGACTCCGTCTCGATCCCGCGGCCCGCCGCGCGGTGCGGGACGGCCGGGAGCTCGCCCTCACCCTCCGGGAGTTCGACCTCCTGGCCTTCTTCCTGCGCCACCCCGGCCGGGTGTTCACCCGGGAGGAACTGATGCGGGAGGTCTGGGGGTGGGACTTCGGGGACCTGTCGACGGTGACGGTCCATGTGCGGCGGCTGCGCGGCAAGGTCGAGACGGATCCGGCCCGTCCGCAGCTGATCCAGACGGTGTGGGGGCTGGGCTACCGCCTGGACCCGGCCCCCGTCCCGGCCCGCCCGGGCGGCACGGAAGCCGCCCCGCCGGGCGCCCCGACCACCGAGGCGGACCCCTCATGACCGACCTGCTCCTCATCGCGCTCTTCGCGTTCCTGGGCGCCGCGGCGGCCGGGCTTCTCGGCGCACTGGTCCTGCGCGTCTTCCGGCACCGTTCGCTCGTCGTGTCGCTGGCCGTCGTCGCCGCCGTCGCCGTGACCGCGATGCTCGCCGGGACCCTCGCGGTCGCCTGGGCGATGTTCCTGTCGGCGCACGATCTGACCGTCGTCACGACCGTCGTCGCCATGGCCGCCGTGGTGTCCCTCGCCACCGCGATGCTGCTGGGCCGCTGGGTCGCGGCCAGGAGCCGGGACCTGGCGCTCGCGGCCCGTTCGTTCGGCGACGGCGGCACGTTCGCCGCCCCCGAGGAGCAGGCGACCGCCGAACTCTCCCACCTGGCAAAGGAACTGGCGGCCACCAGCGCCAAGCTGGACAGCTCCCGGGAGCGCGAACGCGCACTGGAGACGTCGCGCCGTGAGCTCGTCGCATGGATCTCGCACGATCTGCGGACCCCGCTCGCCGGGCTGCGGGCCATGTCGGAGGCGTTGGAGGACGGCATGGCCGCCGACTCCGGCCGCTACCTGCGGCAGATACGGACCGAGGTGGAACGCATGAACGACATGGTCGGCGACCTCTTCGAACTCTCCCGGATCCACGCCGGATCGCTCACCCTGACCCCCACCCGCATCTCCGTGTACGACCTGGTCGGTGACGCCCTTGCGGGCGCGGACCCGCTGGCGCGCGAGCACGGGGTGCGGCTGGTCGGCGACCGTATCGACGCCGTGCCGGTGGAGGTCGACAGCAAGGAGATGAGCCGGGTCCTGGGCAACCTCTTGATCAACGCGATCCGCCGTACCCCGGCCGACGGCACGGTCGCGGTGGCCGCTCACCGCGCCGACGGCGGGGTGGTGCTCTCGGTGACGGACGGCTGCGGTGGCATCCCCGAGGAGGACCTGCCGAGAGTCTTCGACACGGGCTGGCGCGGCAGCCACGCCCGTACGCCACCCGCCGGTGCGGGACTCGGGCTGGCGATCGTCCGCGGCATCGTGGAGGCGCACGAGGGCCGGGCGGAGGTCCGCAACGTCACGGGCGGCTGCTGCTTCGAGGTCACCCTCCCGGCGGCCGCTCAGGCATGAGCGGGCCGTCCTCGACCGCCCGCCGGGCCCGACCTCAGCTCCGCCCCCGCGAACTCCTTCATCCCCTCCGCGAACCCCACCTCCGGCCGCCAGCCCAGCTCGTCGCGCAGACGGCGCGAGTCCGCCGTCACATGGCGTACGTCCCCGAGCCGGTACCCACCGGTGATCTCCGGTGCCGGGCCGCCGTGCGCGCAGGCCAGTGCCGTGGCCATCTCGCCGATGGTGTGCGGTTCGCCGCTGCCCGTGTTGTACGCGGTGAAGCTGCCGGCTGCCCGTTCCCGCACGGCCTCCAGCGCCATTGCGTTGGCGGCCGCCACGTCGCGTACGTGGACGAAGTCCCGCCGCTGGCAGCCGTCCTCGAAGACCTGCGGTGCCTCGCCCCTGGCCAGCGACGAGCGGAAGAAGGACGCGACACCCGCGTACGGGGTGTCGCGCGGCATCCCCGGCCCGTACACGTTGTGGTACCGCAGGGCCGTCGCCCGGCCGCCCGTCGCCCGCGCCCACGCGGCGGCGAGATGTTCCTGGGCGAGCTTCGTCGCCGCGTACACATTGCGCGGGTCGGCCGGGGCGTCCTCGGCGACCAGGCCCGGGGTCAACTCGGCCCCGCAACGCGGGCAGCGCGGTTCGAACCGGCCCGCCGCCAGATCGTCCACGGCTCGCGGCCCGGGCCGGACCTGCCCGTGCCGGGGACAGTCGTACCGCCCTTCGCCGTACACGACCATCGACCCGGCGAGCACCAGATCGCCCACCCCGGCGCGGGCCGTCTCCGCCAGCAGGACCGCCGTCCCCAGGTCGTTGCAGCCGACGTACTCAGGGGCGTCCGCGAAGTCCTTGCCCAGGCCGACCATCGCGGCCTGGTGGCACACCGCGTCGACGCCCCGCAGCGCATCGGCCACGGCGTCCCGGTCCCGTACATCGGCGACGATCATTCCTTCCCGGCCGCTGCGGGCACCCCCACCGTGCGCCGACTCCAGCAGCGCGTCGAACACGACCACTTCATGGCCGCGCGCGACCAGCGCCTCGGCGATGTGTCCCCCGATGAACCCGGCTCCGCCGGTGAGCAGTACGCGCATGACGCCACGTTAGGTCCCCGGGCGCGCTCCGCTGCGGCGCCGTACGGGCACGTCACCGGAGCGTAAGAATCAGGATCACCGGATCGCGCGCGGTCAGGGCGTGACGACGGGGAAGTCCGGGTCGGCGGTGTCCAGGACCGAGACCAGGGTCCGGAGCGCGCCGATGTCCCCGGTGTACTCGATGGTGTCGAGCCCCTTCCCGGCCAGCAGGTCCGGCAGTTGCGGCCGGGTCAGGGTGAACGTCACGTCGGCGGGGGTGCCTTCGAAGCCGGGGGCGCCTTCGAAGCCGACGGCGGCGTCCGCCGGATCCATCCTCGTCGGCACGAGGACGCCGTTGCGCAGGCTGGTGCGGAACTGCTCGTCCAGATCGGTGAAGTGCCAGTCCAGAGTGGCCCGGTGGTCCCATGCCTCGGGGCCGTTGATGCGGATGGCGAGCGCATCGAAGATCTGCTCGACGCTCAGTGTGTCGGGCATGCTTCCGGTGGAGGGGGCGGCCCCGGTGACGCCCTGGCGCAGTTCGAGGGCGCCCATGAGGTAGCAGTTGCGCCAGATCGCGTTCTCGGCCCCGTGGGCGAGCAGCTCGAAGGTCCGGGCGAGCAGTTCCTTGGCCCCGGTGTGGTCGGGCTGCGCGAAGACCGCGTGCTTGAGCAGTTGGGCGGCGAACCGCAGATCGCCGTCGGAGACGTACTCCCCGGCGCGGGCGACCACCGCGTCGACGCCACCCATGCAGTCGACGTACCGGCGGGCGGACTCGGTCGGCGGGTGCTCCCACAGCGAGGAGGGGTGGCCGTCGTACCAGCCCAGGTAGCGCTGGTAGATCGCCTTCACGTTGTGGCTGACGGAACCGTAGTAGCCGCGGGCGTGCCAGGGGCGGGCGAGGCCGGGCGGCAGTTCGATCACCTCGGCGATCTCGGCGGCGGTGCGGCCCTGGTTGGCCAGGCGCAGGGTCTGGTCGTGCAGATAGGCGTACAGGTCGCACTGCGCGGACAGGAATGCGGTGAGCCGCTCCGTGCCCCAGGTGGGCCAGTGGTGGGAGGCGAAGAGGACGTCGCTCTCGGAGCCGAAGAGCTGGACGGCCTCGTCGAGGCAGCGGGACCAGGTCCGGGCGTCGCGGACCACGGCGCCGCGCAGCGACAGGATGTTGTGCAGGGTGTGGGTGGCGTTCTCGGCCATGCAAAGGGCGCGGTGTTCGGGGAGATGGAAGTTCATCTCCGAGGGTGCCTCGGTGCCGGGCGTCAGCTGGAAGTGGAACACCACGCCGTCGACCGTCTCGACCTGCCCGGTGCCGGTGATCTCGATGGTGGCCGGGAGGAGGCCGGGAGTTCCGGTGGAGGTGGTGAAGCCGAGGCCCGTCCCGACCAGACCGGTGGGGCCGCGGTCGAGGTTCCTGCCCGAGCAGTAGGCGCCGCGCCGCCGCACGGCCGTACCGGCGTACAGGTTCTCCGTGCCCGAGTGCTCCATGAAGCCCTGCGGGGCGAGGATCGGTACGCCGTCGGCCTGCTCGGCCCGGCCGATGACGCCGTGGATGCCCCCGAAGTGGTCGACGTGCGAATGGGTGAAGAGCACGCCGGTGACCGGGCGGTCGCCACGCTGCTCGCGGTAGAGCGCGAGGCCGGCCGCGGCGGTCTCGGCGGAGGCGAGCGGGTCGACGACGATCACACCGGTGTCGCCCTCGACGAGGGTCATGTTCGACATGTCGAAGCCGCGGACCTGGTAGATGCCGTCGGTCACCCGGTACAGGCCGGCGCGGGCGCACAGCTGGGACTGCCGCCACAGGCTCGGGTTGACGGTGTCCGGGCAGTCCCCCTCCAGGAAAGCGGTGCCGGCGAAGTCCCACACCATGCGTCCGTCGTCGGTGGTGATGGTCGTGGACGAGGGGCCGGCCACGAAGCCCCGGTCGGCGTTCTCGAAATCGGTGCGATCCGCGAAGTCCGGCGTGACCGGAGCGGCAGGTGTGCCCGATGCGGCGGCTGTGGTCATGCTGATCTCCTGGGGCCGATGGCGATACCAGCCGCCGAGCTGGGCATCTGACCGATGGCGTCGCCCACGAATCCCTCCCGGGGCACGTGAAGCGCCGTCCCGGCCCCGTACCGCAGGACGCTTCAGTCCGTAAAAGTCCGTCGGTACACGACTATTTGGGCATGCCTGACGTTACGCAACCGGGGATGCGCCGGGAGAAGCACCGGTGGCCGGACGGCCGTCAGACGAGCAGGAACGCACCCGCCGTCGCCGCGCCCAGCGACGCTCCCGCCACCACCTGTGCGACGGTGTGGTAGCCGAGCGCCACCCGTGACCAGCACACGGCGGCCGTCATCGCGTACGCCAGGAGCCACCACGGGGAGTGGACGGCGGCGAGCAGCGCGACGACCGCCGAGGCGACCGACGCGTCCACCGAGATCTTCCACACGGTGTTGACGGCCAGCAGGACGACCGTCATCGCCCACAGCGCCAGCATCGCCACCAGGATCCCGGTCGGCGCGTGCCCGAGGACCATGACGACCGAGCCGGCACCGATCGAGCCCAGGATGACGAAGAAGATCGGCGCACGCTTCGTACGGTCGACGACATGCCGGTCGCCCCAGGTGCCGCGCCCTCGCTCCCACTCGATGTAGCCGGCCGGGACGAGCCCCGCGCACAGGGCCCCGAGCAGGCCCCACAGCAGACCGGTGCAGTGGCCCGCGGCGGCCAGCCCGATGGCGAGCATGCCGACCAGCAGGACGTTGCGGGGCTGGAGCACGTCCGTGACCCTGCGGGCGGCCGACGCCTCGGCGCCGACGGTGGAGTCGAGGGTCGGGTCGACGGTGGACGTCACGCTGTCTTCTCCCGGTCGGTGAGGGACGCCAGGACGCGTCGGGCCCGGTCGTCGGTGATCGTTCGGTACGCGGCCGCCACCTGTACCAGCCACGCCACTTCGCCGTCCTGGTCGGTGGCGTGCTGCGTGCCGACCGCCCCGGCCGGCCCCGCGGGGGCGCCGGCGTTCCTGGCCGTCAGGGCAGCCTTGATCCAGTAGGCGTCGGCGAGCGGTCCGGACTTCGCGGGGTCCGGCGTGTCGGCGGCGGCCGCGGCCTCGGCGGCCGGCAGCAGGGCGTCCGGTACGTAGTGACGCAGCTTCTCGACCGCGTCCGCGATGTCGGCGGTCCACCGGTCGATCCGCAGATCGGCGGGGGTGTCGAACCGGGTCAGTTCGCGGCGCAGCGAACGCGGCGGCTCGAACGGCTGGTCGGGAAACGCGGTCATCAGCTCGTACCACAGGGCGTGCAGCCGGCTCTGGGCCCGCCACAGCTTCACCCGGCGCCCGCCCTTGCTGAAGGCGGGGATGGACGCGCCCACCGCGAAGAACGCGAACAGCACGAGCTGCGCGGCCTCGGTGACCTCGTCGAACTCCAGGGCGAAGGCCGGGCTCGGCCGGTCGATGACACTGACCCACAGGAACAGCGTGCGGCTGACGGTGTAGCCGACCCCGATGAACATCGCGAACGTCATCATGCCGAGCCCGACCCGCAGATGACGCAGCCGGGCGCCGGCGGTGGCCAGCGTCCACTGGTACGCGCAGACAGCGGACGCGGCACCCAGGTAGAGGTAGAACACGGTCATGTACAGCGTGGCGCCCCACTGGCCTGCGTGGTCGGAGACGAAACGGTCCGACGGCACGGAACGGTCGACGACGGTGAAGAAGAGCACCGTCAGCAGGACCAGCGTGGCGACGGACGCCTTCGCCGCCACCTGCTGGATCGTCCGGGCGAACCGTACGTGCCGCGGGATGTCACCGGCGTCGGGGTACTGGCCGTAGATGGCGACGATGTAGCTGAGGATCGCCAGGATCGCGACGGTCGCGGTGTAGTGCTTGATCAGGACCGAAAGGTCGGTGACCGGGCTGTCGTTGAGGCCGATCCGGACGACCCGGGTCTTGGTCCACAGGGCGGCGGCGAATCCGGCGTAGCAGCCCCACAGGGCCCGGCGACGCTTGTCCTCCTCGTCGCCCCACAGGGCGGCCGGCATGCGCCACACGGCGACGGCCGTCATCAGGGCGGCTATGAGATAGCCGGCGAGGTCGAGCGGGGTCACGGCGGAATTCCTCTGGGTGGGGGACAGCTGGAGGGTGGGGCGGGGAGAGCCGGAGGGTCAGGGCCGGCGGAACAGGCCGCGGCGACGGCGGTGCGCGACGGGGCGGGAGAGCGAGTTGGCGAGGCGCCCCATCATGTCGTCGCTCGTCACGTCCCTGGCCATACGGGGGATGAGCGAGGCACCGAACTCGGCGACCCGCTCGTCATGGGTGTCGTACTGGGCGCGCGCCTGCACCGTGCCGTCGCCCGCCCGCAGCGCGTCCGCGACACCGGAGTCGAGGACCCGGGAGATCAGGGACGTGTCGAAGACGGGCAGCAGCCGCTGGAGCTGCTCCGCGTCGAGCGAGGTGCCGTGGTCGAACCACTCGTGGCACAGCTCGTGCAGGATGACGTGCTGTGTCTGGTACGCGGTCGGGCGCCGCCGGTAGAGCACGAAGCTGATCCGGCCGGAGGCCAGGCGCAGCCCGCAGGCGGCGTTGACCCGCGCCAGCCGGTCGGGCATTTCATGCAGCACGATGGTGCGCCCGCGGGCCGCCTCCATGTTCGTCACCAGGCCGGCGACGGAGAACGGGGCGGGGATGGGAAGGTCGGCCAGTCCGGCCTCGCACTCTTTCCGCAGCGCACGCAGAGACATGAGATCTACTGCTCCGACCGGCCGTCGGCTGCGTCGCCCCGGCGGTCCTTCGCGTCCTCCAGGAGCGAGAGCGCGAACTGCAGGAGCTCCGGCGGAAGACCGTCGTCGTCGAGGCCACGGCCGGCCAGCCCGCTGATCTCCCCGGTACGCCGCTTCGCGAGGAACCGCAGCCCCGCGACGACATCGTCGACGACCTCGGACTCCTCCTTGAAGAAGCGCCAGTCGACGCCGAAGCCCAGCCCGAGGGCCTTGAGGATCTCCTCGGACGGCTGGGTGACCTTCCCGGCGAGGATGTTCGAGAAGTAGCTGTGCGACAGCGAGCCGCCGCGCTCCTTGACCAGGTCCGCGAAGACCCGCCCGGAGATCTTCTGGCCGGGGAAGGTCTCCTCCACCATGTACTCGACCTTCTGCTGCAGCGTCCGCAGCTCCGGCGCGTGTTCTTCGCCGTTGTCCATCGGGGCCCCCACGTCCACGTCCGCCGTACGCGCGTCCGTCCGAGCGGAACATCCTGCTCCGGTGCCAGGAGCGGGCTTGCGCAAACACTCTACGTCACTGTTAACTCGAAAAAACATGGGCAAGGGACCACGAGGGGAGTCCCTTGCCCATGAAGTCGTCGTGCGTCCGCGCGGGCCCGCAACGAGTCGTAGCCCTTCACGACGGGGGATGCGTGAAGGGCTACCCCGTCATTATGGCCGCCGGCCGGACCGTCATCAACTGACCGGCCGGTCAGTGTGTCCCGACCGGGTGTGCGGACAGGCGCACGGGGATGCGTGCGCCCCGGGGTGCACGGCGGTCCTCGCGCCCCGGGGTGCGCCCTCTCCGGCAGGCAGATAATTTCACCTGGCAGGCCCGGGAAATCTGTCGCGGCTATGCTAGAGATGATGGCCCGCACCATGAGAGTTTCTTTTTCGGTCAACGAAATCAGAGACGCTTCCGATGTCTCTCGCCGCGGGCCCGGAAGAGGTGCAAATGCCCGCAGAGACCCCTCCGCATGCCGCCGGTCGACTCGATGACGACGACTACCCCGCCTACACCATGGGGCGCGCCGCGGAGATGATCGGCGCCACGCCGGGCTTCCTCCGGGCGATCGGTGACGCCCGCCTGATCACGCCCCTGCGGTCCGAGGGCGGCCACCGTCGCTACTCCCGCTATCAGTTGCGGATCGCGGCCCGTGCCCGTGAGCTCGTCGACGGCGGTACGCCGATCGAGGCGGCCTGTCGCATCGTCATCCTGGAGGACCAGCTGGAGGAGGCGCTGCGCCTCAACGCGGAGCTGCGCCGGCCCACGGCGGGTTCGGCCGGTGGGGCGGGTGCGGGGTCCTGAGACCTGTCCACGGGGCAGAATATCTGTTGCCGCAAGCGCAGAATTTTATGCAATGTGCGATGAGGGTTTATGACACACTGGACGGAGTGTAATTACTTGCCGCGCCCGGACGGCTCCACCGTGCTAGTGTGGATGTCAGTTGCAGTTGTGGTTCCCAAAACTCCAAGTGCTCTCGCCGACGTAATGTGCCGGTGAGCGCGCTTTTGTATTTCCGGCATTCTTATTCCGGACGGGGTAATCATCGCGGCGACGCGGGTTCCGCACAGTGTGGATCCCCGGGCACTGCCCCAGAAGGAGATAAAACATGGCTACTGGCACCGTTAAGTGGTTCAACGCGGAAAAGGGCTTCGGCTTCATCGAGCAGGATGGTGGCGGCGCTGACGTCTTCGCCCACTACTCGAACATCGCCGCGAGCGGCTTCCGTGAGCTGCAGGAGGGCCAGAAGGTGAACTTCGACGTCACGCAGGGCCAGAAGGGCCCGCAGGCGGAGAACATCACCCCCGCGTGATCCTGCGAATGCTCCGGCGCTGACGCGCTGACACGCACTTGCGCAGCTGGGGCCCGCACCTTGGGGTGCGGGCCCCAGCTCGTTGCTTTTTCCGGGCCCGCCACCGTGCGCCGCCCCCCAGTCCCTGTGACGGACACGGTTCATCCGTGTCGGACACGGCTCATTCTTCGCAGCCGGGCTTCGTCCACGCATTTCATCGGCCCGTTCTTGCGATTCCTGCGCCGCTCCGCCGCAGTGAATTCCTCGATACGCGCCATATCGAGGAAGGGTTCTGCATGAACCGCACAGCTCGCACGAACGACCGATACTCCCGCAGCGGCGGCTTCCGCTCCCAGGCCGGCAGCGGCCAGGGTGGCCAGAGCCGCTACGGCGCCCCGGGCCGCTCCGCCTCCGGTTCGCGTTCCGGTTCCGGTGGCTACGGCCGTCGGCCCGCCGCCAAGCAGGGCGAGTTCGCCCTGCCGAAGACCATCACCCCCGCGCTGCCCGCCGCCGAGGCGTTCGCCGATCTGGACCTGCCCGCGCCCCTGCTGGCGGCGCTCGCCACCGAGGGCGTGACCACGCCGTTCCCGATCCAGGCGGCCACACTGCCCAACTCGCTCGCCGGGCGCGACGTCCTCGGCCGCGGCCGCACCGGCTCGGGCAAGACACTCGCCTTCGGCCTCGCCCTGCTGGCCCGTACCGCGGGCCGGCGCGCCGAGCCCCGCTCCCCGCTGGCCCTGGTCCTCGTCCCCACCCGGGAGCTGGCCCAGCAGGTCACCGACGCGCTCACCCCGTACGCCAAGTCGCTGAGGCTGCGCCTGGCGACCGTCGTCGGCGGGATGTCGATCGGCCGGCAGGCCGGCGCGCTGCGCGGCGGCGCCGAAGTCGTCGTCGCCACACCCGGCCGGCTCAAGGACCTCATCGAGCGCGGCGACGCCCGCCTCGACCAGGTCACCATCACCGTCCTCGACGAGGCCGACCAGATGGCCGACATGGGCTTCATGCCGCAGGTCACCGAGCTGCTCGACCAGGTGGCGCTCGAGGGCCAGCGGATGCTGTTCTCGGCCACCCTGGACCGTAACGTCGACCTGCTGGTCCGCCGTTATCTGCACGACCCGGTGGTCCACTCCGTCGACCCGGCGGCCGGTGCGGTCACGACGATGGAGCACCACGTGCTGTACGTCCACGGCGCCGACAAGTACGCCACCACGACGGAGATCGCGGCGCGCGACGGCCGGGTGATCATGTTCCTGGACACCAAGCACGCCGTGGACAAGCTCACCGACCACCTCCTCAACAGCGGTGTACGGGCTGCCGCGCTGCACGGCGGCAAGTCGCAGCCGCAGCGCACCCGCACCCTGACCCGGTTCAAGACAGGGCACGTCACGGTGCTGGTCGCCACGAACGTCGCGGCCCGCGGCATCCACGTCGACAACCTCGACCTGGTCGTCAACGTCGACCCGCCGAGCGACCACAAGGACTACCTGCACCGCGGCGGCCGCACCGCCCGCGCCGGCGAGTCCGGCAGCGTCGTCACGCTGGTGCTGCCCAATCAGCGCCGTGAGATGACCCGCCTGATGGCCGACGCGGGGATCACCCCGAAGATCGCCCAGGTCCGCTCCGGCGAGGCCGAGCTGAACCGGATCACCGGGGCGCAGGCCCCGTCGGGTGTACCGGTCACCATCACGGCACCGGTGACGGAGCGTGCCAGGAGCGGCGCGTCGTCGTCCCGTGGCCGCCGCAGCCGCCCGGCGCAGGCGCGCCGCACGTCGTCCTCGTCGTCGCAGTCGTCCTCCTCGGCCCGCGGGGGGAGCGGCAGTTCGCCGCGCAGGTCCTCGGGCAACCGCGCGGCCTGAGTGACAGTCGGCCCACTGATCCCGTTCCTTCTCTTCAACCCCGTTGAGGCACTATGCGCTGCGTAATCGCCCGCTTCCCCTTCGACCTGTTCAAGAGCGAGGTCATGGATTCGATGAAGGGCATCAAGCCGGAGCCCGTCACAGGTGATTCGGTGGTCATCGGCCGCCGGGTCTATCCGGTCAAGCAGGTCGGCGAGGTGATCACCCGCCAGGACCGCCGCGACTTCACCTCCGGCGAGGTGACCCGCGCGCTGACCCGTCTCGGCTTCACCTGCCGTACCGCGGACGTGCCCGTCCCGGCGACCGCGCAGACGCCGCTCGAAGCGGCGTCGGCGATGCTCGGATCGGCGACGACCGTCTGACACCTGGGCGGGTGAGCGACACGAGGGCCGGGGGCCGGGACGCGCGTCCCGGCCCCCGGCCCTTTCGCGCGTGCGTACCGAACGGGCCTACGCCCACAGCGCATCGGCGACCGCGACCCCCGCGAACACCGCGCCCAGCCCCGCCACCACGCTCGCCACCACGTTGGCCGCCGCGTAGAGCTTCGCCCCGTCCTCCGCCAGCCGCAGCGTCTCGTAGCTGAACGTCGAGTACGTCGTCAGCGCCCCGCACAGCCCCGTACCCACGAACAGCTGCACCTGCGACGACGCCGCGCCGGCCGCCACCGCTCCGGTGAGCAGGCCCAGCACCAGGGAGCCGGCCACGTTGACCGTGAACGTCCCCCACGGGAAGACCGTGTCGTGCCCGGACTGGACCGCCCGGTCGGTCAGATAGCGCAGTGGTGCGCCGATCGCCGCGCCGACGATCACCAGCAGCCAGTTCACCGGCTCTCCTCCCGGCCGGGGTAGTGGATGACCTCGCAGGCGTCCAGGACGACCACGCCTTCCCCGATCACCTCGTCGACGAGCGGAAGGAACGCGCGGATCCGTTCCTCCGTGTCCACGATCACGACCGCCACCGGCAGGTCCTCGCTCAGCGACAGCAGCCGCTGGGTGTGGATCATCGACGAGGCGCCGAACCCTTCGATGCCCCGGAACACGCTCGCGCCCGCCAGCCCCGCCCGGTGTGCCCGGTGCACGATCTCCGAGTAGAGGGGCCGGTGGTGCCAGCCGTCGGACTCCCCGATGAGGACGGTCAGGCGCAGGCCCCGTTCGGTCGCCCTGGTCCCCTCGGTCACCTTGCTCTCCTCGGTCTCCTCGGTCTCGTGCGTCTTCTTGGACTTCCTCGTCATGGCTGCCTCCACGCCAGCACACGGCGCGTCAGCCACACCGCAGTCCACACCGCGGCCAGCGCCGCCAGCAGGGTCAGCCCGAGATACGCGACACCCGCACGGGCCCGTCCGGCGTCCGCGAGCCGCTCGATGTCCACCGCGTACGTGGAGAACGTGGTGAACCCGCCCAGCACCCCCGTACCGAAGAAGGGCCGCACCAGCCGGTGCACCGACCGGACCTCGCTGATGACCGCCATGAAGACGCCGATCACCGCACACCCGACGACATTCACCAGCAGCGTCGTCCAGGGGAAGCCGCCCGGCGGAGTCGTCCAGATCAGGGAAGCCCAGTAACGGGCGCACGCCCCGAGCGCACCGCCGAGGGCGACGACGGCGACGACGGGCCCCTGCCTGCCGGGCCACCGCCTGCCGGACCACCGTCGGCCAAACCGCTCCGCCCGCTGCTCGGGTACGGACATGGCAGCCTCGGCGTCGTCGGGTTCATCCGCCGCAGATCCCTGAGACCTTGTGGGTACGGGGGACACGTGGGGCTGCTGGGCTCCCATGGGCATGCGTCTCCTACCTGCTGAGTGCCCGTACGCGGGCACACTCCACCGCAAGTAGGGACCGTTGGCGGCACTGCTGCCGCGGTTCGGGTACGGCGGGCCCCACCGCCGCGCAGCAACCGTCAGTCACCATCACAGTCCCTGCTCGCACCAGAGTATCGCCCGCGTGTGCGCCCCGCCCGGCGCAGAGGTTCCGGACGGCCGGCTCGGCCGGGTCAGCACCTGCCCGGCCGTGCGTACAGCGTGACCTGGCCACCTTTGGCCTGCACCCGGCGGCAGACGACGAATTCCTGCCGCAGGACGTCCCGCTTGACCGCCTCTTCGGGAAACGCGTCCTCCGGCTGCCCCGGAGGATCGGTGAGCGCCACGATCCGGTCGAACGCGCGCAGCCGGACCCGGATCCGGGCGGCCGAGAACTCGGTGCCTTCAAGGGTGTTGTCGGCCCTCGGTCCCCGCTGCAGGGCCAGATCGGTCAGGCCCCGGAAATCGTCCGGGTGGGAGAGGGCCCATTCCCGCCGTCGAGACGGCATGAAGAGCACGCCGGCGTCGTCCGACGCCATGGTCCGCACCTGGGCGGCGATGGCGGTGACGTTGTCCTTGCGGCTGTCGGGGGTGCGCATCTGGAGCGTCACCGGGAGGAGCGCGGCGGCCACACCGGCCGCCGCGATGCCGAACACCACCGCCCGCGACCTGGACGCCGCCGGCCGGGCGGTCCGTCCCGCGGCGTCCCACAGCCGGTCCACGGCCACCCCTATGAGCAGGGCCAGGGCGAACTGGGAGTAGAGGACATAGCGGTCCAGGTACATCGGGTCGTGGAGAGAGGCGAGGAGGAGGGTGGCCGTGGGGACGATCAGCAGTGGGAGGGTCAGCCTGACCAGACGGAGCACGCCCGCCCGAGCCCTCGTACCCGTGGCCGGTTCCGCCGGCCTCGTCGCGTATCCGGCGCAGAGCACGCCGACGAGGGTGACGGCCGCGATGACGAGCCATTCGCCCGGATGCGGCCACCCGATCCAGGAGACCTGCCCCGACTGGTCCGTGGACCGGAGGGCGAGCGGGGCGACCGCGGCCACGGACAGCCCTGCGGCGACCGCCCAGGACCGAATCAGCGCACGGGGCAGCCGCGCGAGGTACAGCGTCAGGCCGTGGGCGGGCAGGGCGAGGACCGCGAATTCGTGGAGCCATCCGGCGGCGACGACGGTGAGTGCGTACGCGGTCCAGCGCCGGCGGGAGGAATTGTCGACGGCGCCGACGAGGAGATAGGTGGAGAGGGCGATGAGCGTGCACACCATTGCGTAGGAGCGGCCCTCCTGCGCGTACATCTGGACCATGGGCAGGAGAGCGAAGGCGAGACCGCCGATGAGTCCGGTACGGGGGCCCACGAGGCGGCTTCCGGTCGACGCCACCAGAAAGGCGGACACCGAAGTCGCGAGCACCGACGGGAGCCGGAGTGTCACAAGACTGTCGCCCCCCACGGCGAACAGCGCGTGCATGAAGAAGTAGTAGAGGCCGTGCACCGCATCGGCATTGCCGAGCAGATGCCAGATCTCGGAGAGGCTTCGATGGGCGACCTGGTACGTCACCGACTCGTCGCGCCACATGGAGTTTTCGCGACGGATCCCCCAGAGACCCATCAGCAGTGCCAGCAGCGCGGGCAATAAGCCGGCCCGGTATCGGGACAGTGGCGCGGAGTCCCGTTGCGAACCCGGTTCGTGGCGTCTCTCGGGACGGCGCGTCGCGCGCAGAGCGGCCGGAGTCTGCGGAAGGTTGATGGCGCACTCCGATTCGGCGGCGAAAGGGTGCAACGGACCCGGGTCTGCGCTCCCGTCAGCGTACCCAGAACCCGGGAAGTCCGGGAAGATTCAGTCCCGTTCCCGCACGGTGCGTGCGGAATCGAGATGGCCCTTTTCATCGATCCGGGCCCTTGAAATAAGTGGCGTGCTCGCGTATCGACTTCTGCCGGGCCCGTAGCGCCTCGGCGACAGCGGCTGTCTTGCGGATCGGGCGGCCGGTGCGATGCGCGCAGCTGCCCGGACGAACTCGCGGAGGCGCCGTTCCCGACTGCTAGGCTCGCGCGGATCAAGAGCGTGAATCACCGGCAAACGCCTGAGAACGCAAGGGAATGGTCGTGGAGAAGACTTCCCCGAAGGTCGTGGTGGTCGTCCCCACCTACAACGAGCGGACGAACCTGCCCGTCCTCGTCGATCTGCTCACGGATCTGCACGTACCGAACCTGCATATTCTCGTGGTCGACGACAATTCGCCCGACGGTACGGGCGAGGTCGCGGACCGGCTCGCGGCCGAGACGTCGGGCGTCGTCGGCGTTCTGCACCGAACGGAGAAGAACGGGCTGGGCCGCGCGTATGTCGCCGGTATGACGCGCGCGCTCGAAGAAGAAGCGGACGTCGTCATTCAGATGGACGCCGACCTCTCCCACCCGGCCTCGGTGGTCCCGCTCATGGTCGAGAAACTCTTCGCCGACGATGCCGCAGTCGTGATCGGCTCCCGCTATGTGGCGGGCGGTTCGCTCGCGACCGAGTGGCCTTGGCACCGCAAGGCGCTCTCCGCCTGGGCGAATTTCTACGTCAACGCGATTCTGCGGTTGCACGTGAAGGATGCAACGGCCGGTTTCAAGGCATGGCGTGCGGACGCCCTGAACGCGATCGATCTGCCGTCCATCCGCAGCAACGGGTATTCCTTCCAGGTGGAGATGAACTACCGGACGGTCAGGCGCGGACTGAGAATCGTCGAGGTGCCGATCAGATTCGAGGAGCGGGTCAACGGCGAATCGAAGCTCGGGCTGCGCGTACAGATCGAGTCGGCGATCGCGCCGTGGAAGCTGCTGTTCGGCAGGAAGAACGGCTGACCTCCGGTTCGTTCTCCGGGCGGCCGCATGCCGAGCAAGTCCCTCTGCCCTGAACACCGGTGGGCACCGGACCGTCCCGCGCCCGTGGCCCGGCACGACGCTCGGGTGACCGCCCCGAGGGCCTCGGGGGCTATCCCCACCGGAGGCCGTGACGCCTGCCGGATGGGAAAGAGGATCCCGCTCAACAAGCCTTGTCCCATGACCACTTACAGCAATCGGGCCCTGCTTCTCGTGCTCTCCGCAGCCGCCGTCGCCACGTCCCTGACGGCCGCCACCGCCCCGACGGCCCAGGCCGCACCGGCGAAGTGCCGACGGGACCCTACTTCGCCACGAACTGGGTGAGGATCGCCTGCACCTCGTAGATGTCGACGCCCTTGGTGAAGGTCTTCTGGATCGGCAACGAGGTGCCCGAGACCCAGATCTTGAGCTCCGCGTCGAGGTCGAACGTGCCGGCGGTCTCCACAGCGAAATGCGTGATGCTCCGGTACGGCACGGAGTGGTACTCCACCTTCTTGCCGGTGATCCCCTGCTTGTCGACGAGGAGGAGACGCCGGTCGGTGAAGAGGATGGTGTCGCGTATCAGCAGGTACGCGGCGTGCACCTGCTCGCCCTGGCCCAGCAGCCGCGCGAAGTCCTGCTGCGCCGTCGCCGTATCGATGGTGTGCGCGTTCCCGAACAGTGCCATGTCGGCCCCCATGTACTTGAAGTTGCATGTTTTTCGCACTGTATACGGGTCTGTACGACGGCACGCGTGAACCGATGGAGCGGCCTCTGGGCGGGCTCCACCCGGCCCCGTAGGGATCAGGACCAGGGTGGCTCTATGCCTTCAACAGGGAGAGGACTTCCTCGTCGGAGGTCTGGGAGAAGTCCCGGTACCACTCGCCGACGGCCGAGAACAGAACCGGCGTGGAGAGGCAGACGACCTCGTCCACCTGCGTACGCAGCCAGGCCACCGTGTCCGCGGGAGCCACCGGAACGGCCAGCACCACGCGGGCCGCGCCCTGTGCCCGTACGACCTGACAGGCCGCCGAGGCCGTGGCACCGGTCGCGATCCCGTCGTCGATCACGATCGCGGTACGGCCCTCGAGCGGCAGCCGGGGCCGGTCGTGACGGAACTGTTCGGCCTGCCGTACGAGTGCCGCCTGCTCGGCGCGCTCGACAGTGGCGATGTCCGCGGGATTCAGCCCTCCGCGTCGGACGACGTCGTCGTTGATCACCCGCACACCACCCTCCCCGATGGCACCGAAGGCCAGCTCACGGTGGTACGGGACACCGAGCTTGCGGACCACGATCACGTCGAGGGGGGCGCCGAGGGCCGTGGCAACCGCTGCGGCCACGGGAACCCCGCCGCGCGGCAGACCCAGCACCACGGGTTTCTCCCCCGCCAGATGCCTGAGCGCTTCGGCGAGGCGCTGCCCCGCATCCGTGCGATCGGTGAACAACACAGTGGTTCACCCCCGACCCAGGGGAGACAGTGACCACGTACGTACCTACTTCGAAGCAACCCCATGTGCGGCGGTCCCGCAAGTCGGCGACATTCGACTGTATGGAACGAATCGGAGTGTCCGGAGCGGCCCTGATCGACATCGACGGCGTGCTCACCGTGGACTGGCAGCCGCTGCCCGGCGCTGTGGCGGCCATGGAGCGGCTGCGTGCCGCCGGACTCCCGCTCGCCCTGGTCACCAACACCACGTCCCGCACCCGCGCCCGCATCGCCGCGAAACTGGCCGGGGCGGGCTTCCCCATCGGCGAGGACGACATCCTCACCGCACCGTCGGTCACCGCCGCGTATCTGCGCGAGCACTATCCCGGCGCCCGGTGCGCGCTGCTCAACAGCGGCGATGTCCGCGAAGACCTGGCGGGCGTGACACTCGTCGACGTGGGGGAGGGCGCCCGGGGGGACGTGGACGTGGTCGTCGTGGGAGGCGCGGGCGACGCGTTCAGCTACGCGGCCCTCAATGCGGCCTTCCGCCACCTCCAGCGCGGCGCCAGGCTGATCGCGATGCACCGGAACCTGTACTGGCGCACGTCGGAAGGGTTCGATCTCGACACCGAGGCGTTCCTCCCGGGGCTGGAACGGGCCGCCCGGGTCGAGGCGGAAGTCACCGGCAAGCCCGCCGAGGCGTTCTACGCCACCGCGCTGGCCCACCTCGGCGCCGTCGCGTCCGAGACGCTGATGGTGGGCGACGACATCGAGACCGACGTACTGGCGGCGCAGCGCTTCGGCATCACCGGCGTACTGGTCAGGACCGGCAAGTACCTGCCCGAGACACACAGGTCCGCCACCGGCACCCCGGACCACGTCCTGGACTCCTTCGCGGACCTGCCCGCGCTGCTGGAGGCGTGAGCCGACGCCCCCTCGCGACCATACGGGCGCATCCGGCGCCCCGTTCCGCGACCGTCCGGGGGACCCGCTCGCCGCGCCGAAACGTTCCGCCCTTCATGGCCCATAGCCTCGAAGCACCCTTTTTCGGTCCCAGTGAGCACCGCGAACCACACACCACGTGGAGTCCGCATGTCATCAGCCATCACGCCAGACCGGAGCCGAAGCCGGAACAGTCAGCGTGTCCTCACCGTCCTCGGCCTCCTGCTCGCCGGCAGTGTGGCCGCGTTCGGCCTTGCCTGGGTGACGCCGTCGAAGGAGCTGGCCGGCCTCGACCCGCGCATCGCGGCGATCATGCACAAGCCCTACTACCCGCATGCCCAGTGGGGGCTGTTCCAGCAGAACCCGGCGACCGGCGAGATCGTGCAGACGCGCGCCGCCGACGAGTTCTTCGTCCCCGGGTCGGTGGCCAAACTGTTCAGCGTCAGCGGCACCTGGCACACGCTCGGCAGCGATCACCGCTTCGTCACACCGGTGCACGCCGTCGGAAAGCGCCGGGGCGCGACCCTCACCGGGGACCTGGATCTCGTTGCCCAGGGCGACCTGACCCTCGGTGGCCGCACGCGTGCGGACGGCACCGTCGCCTTCACCGCCATCGACCACACCTACGCCGACGATGTCCCCGGAGCGACCCTCACCCCGCAGAACCCGCTGGCCGGCATCGACCAATTGGCCCAGCAGGTGCGCGCCTCGGGGATCACCAAGGTGGACGGCGACGTGATCGTGGACGCCCGGCTGTTCCGCCCCGACCCGGAGCTCGATCCGACCCCGACGCCGCTGATCATCAATGACAACCTGATCGATCTGCTCACCACCCCCGGCGACGGTCCGGGCGCGCCGGCCCGGCTCGACTGGCGTCCGCGGGTGGCGCCGTACACCGTGTCGTCCACCGTCCGTACCGTCGCGGCCGGCAAGCCCACCGACATCACGGTGAAACCCTCCGCCGACGGCACCCGCATCAAGCTCTCCGGCACCATCGCCGCCGATTCCGACCCGGTTCTGCGGGTGTCCGACATCCGCGATCCGAACACCTTCGGCCGTACTGCCCTGATCGAGGCACTGAAGCGGGCCGGGGTCGAGGTCACCGCCAAACCCGTGGGGCCCAACCCGGCCGGCCGGCTGCCCCGGTCGTACGAGGGCGCGCCGGAGGTGGCCCGGTTCGCCTCTCCGTCCTACGACGAGTACGCCCGGCTCATCCTCAAGGTGAGCCACAACCTCGGGGCGAACCTCGGGATCTGCCTCATGGCCGTCAGCACGGGCAGTTCCCGGTGCGCGGACGGCTTTCCCGTGCTTGCGAAGTTCCTGGACAGCGCCAAGGTGGACCGCAGGACGGTTCAGCTCGCCGACGGCCGCGGCGGCAACCCGAACGACCGCACCACGCCCCGCGCCGTCGCCCAGATCCTCACGCACTGGCAGAGCACCCCCGACGCGACCCGCTTCCGGGAGGCGCTGCCCACGCTGGGCGTCGACGGGTCCCTCGCGATCTCCTGCCGGAACTGCCCCGCCCGCGGCAAGGTCTCCGCGAAGACCGGCACCGTCGCGGGTGGAGACCTCCTCAACGACCGGCTGAGCGTGGGCGCGGAGACCATCGCCGGGTATCTGGAGACCGGCAAGGGGCATTACGACGTGTTCTTCGCCGGGGTGAACGGTGCGTCGGCGCCCGACATCAAGGGCGTGCTGGCGATCGGGAACGACATGGCCGATATCGCCGCGTATCTCCAGGAGGGCCCGAGCGGCGCCTCCTGACGCGGATCCGGGGAACCCTGCTGCCGGGCCGCCGGGGCGGCCCGGCCCATCTGTGCCATGACCTGCGGCGACGGTCGCCCACCCGCATGGAACTGCACCCATGGTGAAGGCCCCGGCCGGCGAACCGGTCGGCGCCTTCACCGATGGAGGCTGCGCACCATCCCCGCGGTGTCCCTATCGGGCCGTGCCGAAGTCCTGAGTCCAGTAGTTGTTGGGCTGCGCGAGGCCGATGCCGATCTCCTTGAACGAGCAGTCGAGGATGTTGCGCTTGTGGCCCGGGCTGGACATCCAGCCCGCCATGACCTTCTCGGGCGTGGAGTAGCCGTATGCGACGTTCTCGCCGTAGGAGCTCCAGCTGTAGCCGGCACGCGTGATGCGGTCGCCGGGCGACGACCCGTCGGAGCCCGTGTGGGACATGTTCTGGTGGGATGCCATGTCCTTGCTGTGGTCCTGAGCGGCCTTGGTCAGCTTCGCGTTGATGGTCAGCGGAGAGCATCCGGCCTTGCTGCGCTCGTTGTTGACGAGCGTCAGTACGCGGGCCGTGGCCCCGGATGCCGGTGCGGTCGTAGCAGGTGCGCTGGGAGACGCGGTGGCCTGCGGTGCGCTGGGAGCCGCGGTGGGACTCTTCGACGCTCCCGCAGTCGGCCCGTGACCCCAGGCGGAGCCCGTCCACCGCTTGTGGGAGCTCACGTGCTCCCAGTGGCCGGAGGGGCGACCGCCCGCATCACCCTGAGTGTCCAGGCAGGCCATGGCGGCGGAGGGCACACCCACGGCTCCTACGGCGATGGCAGCGATGGCTATCGGCCGGTAGTACGACTTCCTGCGGTGCTTCCTCATGCGTGACCTCGCTCGGTGATCGCGGAGCGCCCCCAGGGGGTCCGGCTCTGCCCAGTTCCTGCACCTGGGCCGCGGAGACGCCTTGCGGCCGACATTCTTAGAACTGGTGTCGGGGTGCGGCAACAGGCGGCAGTACTACCTCGGCCCGTAGCCATGGACGGCTCTTGAAACGGGCGCGCGGGCGTGCTGGTCCGGCTCACGGGGTGGCGAAGAAGTCCGTTGGTCCGTCAGAAGCCGTTGTTCGCTACGCGAACGGGCGAAAGTGTTGAGCGGGTCGAATACAGCTCGATCCCGCTCGGAGTATTTCTGCATCAAGACGGATAAAACGCACTATGCCGTCAAGCCTCGACCTACTATTCGACGACCTGAGTGCCAAAAGTCTGTGTGGCTGATGTCACGGGACGACGGGTGCACCGGCCTCGCCGTGCCGCCCGTGGTGCAGGCGCTGCTTCCGGTCTGCCGCTTCCCTCAGGACGTGGACCGTGCCGGCGGGGCCGGAGGCGTACGGCTCACCGTCCGGCCCAACGCGGCTGCCGCCCGCGCGAACTTCGCGGCGTCCACGACGGCCGCACCGCCCAGGTCGTTGTTGAAGTACACATACACGTCGTCCTTGTCGGGCCAGGTGTCGACGATGCGACGGGCCCAGGACTTCAACGCCTGGCGGCCGTAGCGCGGCAGCGGCTCTGCGATGCCGCCGTGAAACCGTACGTACCCCCACGACGCCGTACGCCACAGCGGCGTCACCGGGCGGGACCCCCGGTCTGCCCAGCACAGCGCGCTGCCATGCCGTTCCAGCACCGCCCGGAGCTTCCGCTCCGCCTCCCACCACGAGGTGTGCCGGAGTTCGACGGCCACCCGGACCGTGTCGGGAAAGCAGGTCAGGCAGGCGTCCAGAGCCTCGATGTCCTCCCGGAAGTGCGACGGCAGTTGCAGCAGCACGGGTCCCAGGCGATCGCCGAGACCCCGGGCGTGATCCATCAGCCGGCCCACCGGCTCCTCGGGGTCGCGCAGCCGCTTCAGGTGGGTCAGGTAGCGGCTGGCCTTGACCGCCATGACGAACCCCTCCGGGGTCCGCTCCCGCCAGGAGGCGAAGATCTCCGCAGTGGGAAGCCGGTAGAAGGCGTTGTTGTTCTCCACCGTGGCGAATTGCCGGGCGTACTCCTCCAGCCACAGCCGCTGCGGTTGCCCGGGTGGATAGAGAACGCCGCGCCAGTCCTTGTACTGCCACCCTGACGTTCCGACGAGCATGGGCATGGTCCGATGCCTGCCCGTGAGGCCGGAGGACGTAACGCCGGCCGTGACGCCTCACCCCGGGGGAGACCCACGGGGCTCATGTGGCACAGGCGGTGCGAGAGCCGCATGGCGCGAGCCGTCGGTCAGGGGCGTGTGCGCCACGCGGCGAGCAGTTCGTCGGGGCCGTAGACCGCCTGCAGTCCCGGACAGGCGACTCCGTTGCGCGAAACCGCGACGAGCGGGACGGGGGCATCGGTTACGGCTGCCCGGTGCCTGCGCAGTGCGGCGAGGTCGTGGCTGTCGAACGGCGAGGTCTCCAGCCACTTGATCGAGCCGAGGAACAGCAGCTTCTTGGCGACGGGCTGCCGGTCGGCGCCCACCAGGTCGATCTCGACGTCGTTGCTGCGGGTCCAGTAGCCGCCGATGGCCGGTGTGGCGGGCAACTGGTCGTCGGGCAGGGCGCGTGCGAGCGACTCGCGGATCAGCGGCTCGACCGCACGCCCGCGCCAGGTGGTCCACCGGTCCCTGATCCGGGCGAGCGTGAGGTCCCCGCGCATGCGCTCGATCTCCGCCATGTGGGGTTCGACGAAGGCCAGCCAGAACCGCATGTAGGGGTCCGCCACCCGGTAGCGGCGTTCCTTGGAGGGCCGCAGGGAGACCGGCAGCTCGGCAGCCACCACACGCTTGTCGATGAGCAGCTCCGCCGCCCGGCTGAGGGTGCTGTGCGCGATGCCTCCGGCGGCCCGTGCGATGTTGCTGAAGGTCCGCTCTCCCGTGCCGATCGCGCGAAGGACTTCCCGGCCCATCGCCTGGGGTGGGAATTCCGCGGCCAGTGAGCGTTCCGCGGAGACCAGGAGGGCAGAGGTCGGGTTGTCCAGCGCGGTGCTCAGGAACTCCCACATGGAGGCCCCCGGGCGCCACTCCCGGCAGAGCAGCGGGAGCCCGCCGGTGATCAGCGTGGCGTCGAAGGCGGTGGCGGGGTCCAGGTCGAGCATCTCGGCGATGTCGGCCGGGTCGAGCGGCCCCAGCACCATGTCGCGGCCACGCTGATGGAAGGGACGGTCGTAGCTGCCGAGTGCCTCCATCATCGACAGATCGGAGCCGATCAGGAGCAGCAGTACCGGCTTGCGACTGAGCAGGCGGTCCCAGGTTCGCTGCAGCATCCCCTCGAAGGCGTCGACGCGGTCCATGAGGTACGGGACCTCGTCGATGACGACCACGCTCGGAGTGTCCTCGGGCACGATCTCCGCCAGCAGTCTGAAGGCCGCGTTCCACTGGCTCGGCGCTTCTTCGCAGTACAGGCCGCGCTCCGGCAGGGTGGAGGTCGCCACCGCATCGGCCAGCTCGGCGAGCTCGTCCTCGGCCGACCCGCCGGCCGCGGTGAAGAACAGATACGGCACCCCGGCACGCTGCAGGAACTCTTCGACCAGGCTGGACTTCCCGACCCGCCGCCGACCGCGCAGAAGCGTGCACTGCCCGGGCCTCGCGGACCCTGCGGCTGCCCGGACCTCGTCGAGTGTCCGTCCCAGGACGCGCAGCTCCCGGGCCCGTCCGATGAAGCGGTGCAAGGCGCACCTCCTGGCCATCCGGCCGGACAGATGGTTTCGCAAAAGATACTATCTCGCCCGCTAGTAAGTCCGGCGCCCGTCTCCCGACGAGAACCGGGCAGCGATGAGGGCATCCGCAGGGCCGCAGCGCCACAATGGAGGTGCGGGACGCGTCTGTCGTCCGCTGCGGAGAAGCGGGACCCTCTGATGCCGTACGTAGCTGTCACTGCATTGAGCCACACCGGGCTGATCCGCGATCGCAACGAGGACAGCCTCGTGGTCGGACCGTGGACGCTGTGCGGCACCGTGACCGAGAACCCGCAGACGCTGCTGTTCCCTCTCGGCGGACCGCTCGTCGTCGCGGTCGCCGACGGTATCGGCGGGCAGCCGGCCGGCGAGGTGGCCAGTGCGCTGGTCGTCCGCCAACTCGCTGCGATCGGCCCTTCGTTGGACAGTGAGGAAGCCGTTCGTGACGCTCTCAAGGCCTGCAATCGTGCGGTGTACGCGGCCGCCGACGGCCATCCGGAGCTGGCCGCCATGGGTACCACGGTCGCGGGTGCCGTCGTGCTGGCGGACACGCTGCTCGCCTTCAACGTCGGCGACAGCAGGGTGCTCGACGTGAGTCAGGACGGACTTCGCCGGGTGAGCGTCGACGACAGCCCGCCGTTGGCGCCGGGCCGGCGCACCACGTCGCTCATCACGCAGGCGCTCGGTGGCGCCTCCCGGTTCAGCGCCGTCACGCCCCACGTAACGACGTCGCCGCTGTCCGCAGGCGATCGCTACCTGGTCTGCACCGACGGGCTGACCGACCCGGTGACGGAGGACGAACTCGACAGCCTGCTGCGGGTGCACAACGACGGCAGGGCCGCTTTCGAGCTGTGGAAAGCGGCCATCGAGGCGGGCGGCCCCGACAACATCACGCTGGCGGTCGTACGCATCGGCGAGTAGTGGCCGGCGGAAGCGGGCCACCGGAAAGGCCCGAACGGCAGCGACCGCAATGCGTCGTTCGGCTTGCGAAGCCCGGGCCACGGCGGTTGATCTTGATCCAGCTCTCCATCCGGTGCTAATTCGGTTCTGCCGAATCAAGGGAGAGCGCCGTGGGTCAGCATCACCCCTTCTCATTCCGTCGTTCCTGTTCCCCCCGTTCGTCTCGTTCAGGCCTGCGGGCCGCCGTCGGCGCCATCGCGCTACTCGCGCTTGTTGCCCTCATCGTCCCGGCCGGCCCCACAGCCGCCGCCGACCACCGTCAGCCGCCCTCGGCGGACCCCGCGGCGATCCGCGACTGGAACGCCATCGCCACCGAGACGATCAGCGCCAACCTCGGCCCGACCCGCCCGTCCGGGCAGGTGGCCGTCTGGCACGGGTTCGTCTCCGCCGCCGTCTACAACGCCGTGGTCGGTATTCAGGGCGACTACGCCCCGTACAAGTGGCGGGAGAGCGGCCCCGCCACGGCGTCTCCCGAGGCGTCGGCCGTGACCGCGGCACACCACATCCTGCTGGCCTTTTTCCCTGCCTCGCAGGCCCAGCTCGACACCGCGTACGCCGCCTCCCTCGCCGAGATCCCCAGCGGCCCGGCAAAGGACCAGGGCGTGGCCTTCGGGGCACGCGCTGCCGCCCACATCGTCGACCTCCGCGAGGGCGACGGCCGGTTCGTGGACGTGCCCTTCACCGAGCCGCCCGCACCCGGCATCTGGCGCCCCACGCCACCCGCCCGGCTGCCCTTCATCGACACCTGGCTCGGCAGACTCCGGCCGCTCCTGCTCACCTCCCCCGCCCAGTTCCGTCCCGGCGAGCCGCCCGCCCTGTCCTCAGCCCGCTACGCCCGGGACGCGAACGAAGTGAAGACCATGGGCGTGCGGACCGGCTCGGGCAGAACCGCGCACCAGACCGAGACCGCCCTCTTCTACGGGGGCAACCTGATGGTGCAGATCCAGACGGCCCTCCGCGACCATGCCGCCCGGCACCATCTCGGCATCGCCGAGACAGCGCGGCTGTTCGCCGCGGCCAACACATCGGCGACCGACGCCGTCATCACCGCGTGGGACTCCAAGCTCCGGTACGGCGTCTGGCGGCCGATCACCGCGATCCAGCTGGCCGACACGGACGGCAACCCCGCGACCGAGGCGGACCCGCTGTGGGAACCGCTGCTCATCACGCCCCCGCACCCCGAGTACGTCAGTGGCCACACGACGCTCACGGGCGCCGTGATGCGGGTTGTGACCGGGGTACTCGGCACCTCGCGCGTCGACCTCGACGTCACCTCCGAGGTCACCGGCACCACACGGCACTACGAGTACGCCGACCAGCTCAACGAGGACATGATCAACGCCCGTGTGTACGGCGGAATCCACTTCCGCACCTCGGACGTCACCGGATGCCTGGCCGGCAACCGGATCGGCACCTGGGCGCTCGCCCACTACTTCCAGCCGCTGCGCACGGGGAACGCGCAAGCATCGCAAACCGCTCGGCCCGCTGAGCCGAAGTGTCCGCGCGGCGTCGGGAACGCCTCGTAAGCCCCTGGGCAGGCGCGCACCCGGGCCCGCCCAGGGGCATGCACCGGTCCGGGTTTCACCGTGGCAGTGACGCCCTCGGTGGTGACGGCGGTCGGCACCGCCTACAGCGCGTCCGGGCCCCGCTCGCCCGTGCGGACCCGTACCACCGTGTCCACGGGCACCGCCCACACCTTGCCGTCGCCGATCTTGCCGGTCCGTGCGGCCCGGACCACCGCGTCGATGACCAGGTCCGCGTCCGCGTCCTCGACGACGACCTCGATGCGGGCCTTGGGCACCAGGTCGACCCGGTACTCGGCGCCCCGGTACACCTCGGTGTGGCCGCGCTGACGCCCGTATCCGCTGGCCTCCGTAACAGTCATGCCGTGCACGCCGAGCTCCCGCAGTGCGGTCTTCACCTCGTCAAGGCGGTACGGCTTGACGATCGCGGTGATGAGCTTCATGTGGCAGGGCTCCTGTCCTTGGAATGAGGTGTCGAGAGGGCCAGGGCCTGCGGGGCTGCATGACCCAGGACGCCGTGATCGTAGGCGCTCTCCGCGTGCACCGTCTGGTCCAGGCCCGTGACCTCCTCCTCCGCGGAGGCCCGCAGCCCCATCAGCTTGTCGATCGCCTTACCGATCCCGTAGGTCACCAGGAACGTGTACGCAGCCACGGCAAGCACGGCGACGGCCTGCCGGGCGAGCTGGCCCGGTCCGCCGCCGTAGAGGAGACCCTCCTTGCCGCCGGTCATCGTGGCCGTCGCGAACAGGCCGATGAGCGACGTGCCGACGACGCCTCCGACGAAGTGCACGCCGACCACGTCCAGCGAGTCGTCGTAGTCGAACCGGAACTTCCACGCGACCGCGTACGAGCAGACGACGCCCGCCGCGAGTCCGACCACGGCGCCGCCCAGGATGCTGACCGTGCCGCATGCGGGCGTGATCGCCACCAGGCCGGCGACCGCGCCCGACGCCGCGCCGAAGGTGGTCGGGTGGCCGTCGCGCCTCTGCTCGACGAAGAGCCAGCCGAGCAGGCCGGTGGATCCGGCGACGAGGGTGTTGAGGAGAGAGGCCGCCGCCAGGCCGTTGGCGCCGAGGGCCGAGCCGCCGTTGAAGCCGAGCCAGCCGAACCAGAGCAGGCCGGCCCCGAGCATCACCATCGGCAGGTTGTGCGGGCGCATCGCGTCCTTCTTGAAGCCGATCCGCGGGCCCACCACCAGGGCGAGTGCCAGACCCGACGCTCCGCACGTGATCTCCACCACGAGGCCACCGGCGAAGTCCAGGGCGCCGAGGGAGTGCGCGATCCATCCGCCGGGTCCCCACACCCAGTGCGCGACGGGAACGTATACGAGCAGGGTCCACACCGGTACGAGGACCAGCCAGGCCGCGAACTTCATGCGGTCCGCGATCGCGCCGCTGATCAGTGCCGCCGTGATGATCGCGAAGGTGAGCTGGAACGTGGTGAACAGCAGGGTGGGGACGCTGCCGGTGAGGGTGCCGGGACCGATGCCCGCCAGGCCCACGTGGTGGAGGTTGCCGATGAGGCCGGCGAAGACGTCGTCGCCGAAGGCCAGCGAATAGCCCGCGACCAGCCAGACGACGGTGACCAGCGCGATGGAGACGAAGCTCATCATCAGCATGTTGAGGACGCTCTTCGAGCGGACCATGCCGCCGTAGAACAGGGCCAGCCCGGGAGTCATCAGCAGGACAAGCGCGGTGGCGGCGAGCAGCCAGGCGGTGTCGCCTGTGTCGAGGCCTGCTGCGGCCAGGGTCACGGGGGTCAAGAGGGAGTCCCTCCTCGGGGCGGCGTGGGGGTCCGGCGACAGAGAGGGTGGCCGGGTCGCGTTTCGTAACGAACACCCATGCGTTTCCAGCACATTTCATTGCGCGGAGGTGACCGAATTCTCACCGCGGATGCGGCGGCGCGAAGTGTTAGATGCGGGCGAACCTGTCGCTCTGGTCGGAGAACTCCTGGGCCATGGTGCTGCTGACCGTGGGCTGGGTGGTGCCGATCGTCTCCAGGTAGTCGTCCGTGGTGGGGCGGGCCCGGGTTCCGGTGTCGACGGTGCGCTCGAACTGGGCCTGGGAGACGGTACGCGCGACGTGGGCGATGTCGGCGGGCGTGAATCCCTCGCTGGCGGACGCGAGTGCCGCGTTGTCGGCCTCCGCGCCCGCTCGTGCCAGGTAGCTCTCCCACAGCGCGGCCCGGGCCGTGTGGTCGGGAGGGCCGATGGGCAGTACGTAGTCGAAGCGACCGTGCCGCAGGAAGGCCGGGTCCAGCGTGGTCACGTTGTTGGTGGCGCAGACCAGCAGTCGGCCGTCCTGACTGCGGAACCGGACGATCGCCTTGAGCAGCTCGTTGACGATGCCGACCGCGGTCGGGTCCGCACCGGTGCGTTCGGCGGCGATCTCCTCGACCTCGTCGATGAAGACCAGTGCGTGATCGAGCTGGGCTATCTCGTCGAACCGTCGGTTCAGCCCGGCCGCCAGCCCGTATTCGGCGGCGAGACGTGCGGGGAACAGTTCGACGAAGGGCCATCCCAGACGGCTGGCGATCGCGTGCGCGAAAGTGCTCTTGCCCGTCCCGGGCGGACCGAACAGCATGACCGCGCGTGGCAGCTCCACCCCGTGCTGGGCGGCCAGTTCGGGATGGGCCAGCGGCAGGACCAGACGCCGCTCGATGAGCCGCTTCTCCCGTTCCATGCCCGCGACCTTCTGCCACAGCCCCCCGGGCGGCAGCTCCGCTCCGAGCGCGGCCAGCATGCTGATCGCCTGGGGCGTCACGGGCCCGCGCTTCTCGAAGAACACCAGGCCGGAGCGGGTGACGAAGTCGCAGTTGTGCAGAGCGGCGACACCGGTCTCGCCCTCGGGCAGTACCGCGTGCACCGTCCGGACACCACCGGCGAAGAGCCGGTGCTCAAGATCTGTGATCAGGGCACTGCCCAGACCTCGATGCCGCCAGGACGGGGCCATGCAGATGCGCAGGATCCATGCCCTGTCGCCTTCCACCCTGCTCACGGCAGCCCCGATCATCACATCGTCCGCCACCGCAACCACGGCCGGATGAAGGGCTTGGAGGGCCGCCACGGTGTCGGAGAGCTGGAAGACAGGAGGCTCTCCGGTCGTGCCGCTCTCCGTGTCCAGGAGGATCACCGCCTCGAGATCGTCCTGGGAGTAGTCCCTGACAAACCAACCCGTCATGATCATCTCCGAGTGTTCGGCCGTACCCCCATCATCAGCCGCAGCCCGCGGTGCGACGACCGGGCGTGCTGCGCAGGCCGCGGCCTGCTGTGGGACCGACCTGCTCGGGGGTCTCACCCGCGCCCGGCGTGCGCGCAGGCAGCGACCCGGCTCGCTGCCGTTCTGCTGCTCACTCGTCATGCCCTCCGGTGCGGCGGGCGCCGTGTCCTGCCCGGCAGGCGTGTGGGGGGCCCTGTCATACCTCGGAACGCCATTCCCCGGCACAGCGCGGCCTGCCGGAATGCCGGCCCGGGGAGCAGGCTGGACACGTGGAAGATCGGCTTCCCCCATGCAGCGGCCTATGGAGGTCCAGCGACCTGGTGGCCAGGACGAGCTGGCCGAGGCCCGTCATCCGCATCGCCTTCTACGCGGATGGCTCAGCGCCATGGGCGCGGTCATGCGGCCGAAAGGCATCGTCGAGACCGAAACCGGGAGCGGGCCAGGGTCCCGGGCGAAGCCACCTGCGCCGAGCCAGTCCGCCGGCGCCGAGCAGCAAGGAGAAGCACGTTTGGATCACCCCGGCGCAGGTGGCGCTGGCGTGGGTCGTGGCCCAGGGCGAGCACGTCATCCCCATCCCCGGCACCAAGACCCCGAAGTACCTGGCGGACAACGCCGGGGCGGGGGACGTGGAGCTGAGCCCGGCCGATCTGGCGGATCTGGACGCACTGCCCGCGCCGGAGGGCGGCCGCTACTGACCACTGGCACACCGTCAAGTCGTCCCCCGTACCCAAGAGAAGAATCGATCGGAAAGATCTCATGCGAGCAACATTGATTTACGGTGCCGGTGACGTGCGCGTGGAGAACGTGCCCGACCCGCGGATTCAGCAGCCCACCGACGCGATCGTGCGCGTGGTCCGCTCCTGCATCTGCGGCAGCGATCTGTGGCCCTACGGGTCGAGGCCGGCCACCGAGCACGGTGACCGCATCGGCCACGAGTTCCTCGGCGTCGTGGAGGAGACCGGCTCGGACGTGTCCGGGCTGAAGGCCGGTGACCTGGTCGTCGCCCCGTTCGTCTGGGCCGACAACACCTGCGACTTCTGCGCCGAGGGCCTCCAGACCTCCTGCCGGCACGGAGGATTCTGGGCCGCTGACGACGTGGACGGCGGCCAGGGCGAGGCCGTGCGGGTCCCGCAGGCGCAGGGCACGCTGGTGAAGTTGCCCGTCGCCGAGGACTCCGCGCTGCTGCCGTCCCTGCTGACCCTGTCGGACGTGTTCTGCACCGGGCATCACTGTGCGGTGACGGCCGGGGTCAACCCGCGCACCACGGTCACCGTCATCGGCGACGGTGCGGTCGGACTGTCAGCGGTGCTGGCCGCCAAGCGGCTCGGCGCCGAGCGCATCATCCTCATGGGCCGGCACAAGGACCGCACCGACCTGGGCCGCGACTTCGGCGCGACCGACATCGTCTCGGAACGGGGCGAAGAAGGCATCGAGCGCGTTCGGGAACTGACCCGCGGCGACGGTACCCACACCGTCCTGGAGTGCGTCGGCCTGCTGCCGGCCCTGGAGACGTCCATCGGAGTGGTCCGCGCCGGCGGCACGATCAGCCGGGTCGGCGCGCCGCAGTACGACCAGGTCCCGCTGGGCTTCCCCGAGTTCCTGAGCAACATCACCCTGACCGGTGGTGTGGCCCCGGCCCGCGCCTACATCGATGAGCTCCTGCCCGACGTACTCGACGGGAAGATCGAGCCGGGCCGGGTCTTCAACCGCACCGTCGGCCTCGACGAGGTGCCCGACGGATACCGGGCCATGGCCGACCGCGAGGCCCTGAAGGTCCTCGTCCAGCCCTGAGCCGATACGCCCCTGGGGTGTGCCGGGCGGCGTACGGCCGCTCGCACCCCAGGGGTCGCGGGGCGCTGTCCGTCCGGGCGTGGACGGACAGCGTTTCCGTCCGCGCACGTGGACGTCTGCGTGCGATGGCAACGGTGCGATCAGCCGATGCACACAGCGATCAGACAGATCTGCGTCGGAGATGTCGGATCACCCGCCGACGTGATCGGCAGCAGGTGCACAGCCGACGGGCCTGAGGCGGGGTGCTCGGTGGAAGCGGGCGGCGTCGTCGCCGGGGCCTGGGCCTGGGACGGCGTCTCTTCGTCGCCTGTGTGCGTCCCGGTGGCCGACTCGGGTGTGGTGTTCGGTGTGGTGCTCGAGGTCGCGGGAGAGGAGGCCGTGGCGGCGGCTCTCGGCTGCCGGCTCGGCGTCGCGGTGTGCGGCACCGCCACGGTGGTGCTCTGCTGTCGGCTCGTTGCCGCGGGGCGGTGAGGGCTGGGATGCCGCGGAACCTGGGTGTCCGGTTGCTCCGATAGCGAGTCGGTGGTCGCTGTCCGGGGTGTGGCCGCGGTCACCGGCTCCGGCGGTGAGGCTGCCTGTGTGTGGCTGTTGGAAGACCTGGTGGTCGGCAGCGCGGCAACGGTCAGGCCGCCACCGACGAGGGCAACGGCCGTTGCGGCCACGGCCCGGCGCTTGTTCTTCTTCCAACGCGCCAGCTGCCGACGGCGAGCCGCCCGACCCTGCCCGGTGGAGGCAGTGCCTTCGTGGCCGCTGGACGAACCAGTGGCCGACGCGTCTCCGGACGCGCCGCTGCCGATCGGGTCCGGCTCGGAGTGATGAGTGCTGGTGTAGGACCCCGGAGCAGGCCACTCCTCCGCGCGCCATGACTGATTCGCCGTTGGGGTGGAGGCGGCCGTGCCGTGGGAGTGATGGGCGGGCGGGGCAATGTCGGGAGCGTATGCGCCGCACCCCGGGCACACGAGCGCCCCATTGAGAATTCGGCGGCACGCGGAGCAGTAGTCCATCTGCGATCTTTCTGTGATGGCTGCGCCGCCAGGGACGCCGGCGACCTGTCTCGAGTTCGCACGCGGGATCGAGCGGGCAGTAACGCTACTGGCACTCGCCGAAGGTGATGCGCAGCCCTTGTGACGCTGCTGCAAAGATCTGCTGGCGGTGGTGCGTCCTTCTCCCGGACATGTCGTCACGAATACCGGGATGAGCGGCCGGGCTTCGCCGGCCCCGGGCCGCCGGACCGGGGGCACTTGCGTGGACCGGGTGAAGGGAATCGAACTCGCGCTCCGGGCTCGGGGATTACCTCGCCGGCGATCGGTGGGTGGAGCAGGCGTGGGTGCCGCCCTCGCCCTCCCGCTCTGCGCACGCTTGCGTGCACCGTCGGAGCATGGTGTCGGCTCCGAGCGCTGACGGGCTCAGCCGGAGCTCTCGACCGTTTTTGCCGCGGCGCGGCGGCATTCGGCATTCAGCCGACGGCCGCACTGCCGAAGCCGATCGGACGGTCCGGTGAATAGAATCGGCTCATGTCGAAGCCCGACGAATTGCTCGTTGACGTCGCCGCCATGGTGGAGTCCGGGCAAAGCAATCAGATGTCCCTGACCGTGGTCACCGGTGGTGCTGTCATCACGGGTCGACTGGCTCCCGAAGCCGTCTGGCGACAGCGGGTGTCGGAGGTCCTGACGGATTCGGCCCACCTGGGCGAGTTCGCCGGCACGTTCACCGCCTCCACGCCCAAGGACGGGCCGCCCACGCATCTGCACTTCCACGTCGCAAGGATCCTGCAGGGAGCTGTGGGGATCCCGGAGACGGGCGGGATGTACCGGGTGTCGATCGAGGACGTCAGCGCCTGGACCGTGGGCGACTTCAGCTACCACTGAGCCCCGCCAGGACGTAGAACCGGACGACACGCATCTTCCTCGATGCGGCAGACATCAAGGCGTTCCCGCAGCAAATGAGCAGCACGGTGAATCGCAAGAACGGGCCGAAGTGAAAGCGAAAGCTGATCCGAGCGGCAGAAGAAACAGCGTCAGTCGCTGAAATTCGTGCAGAGCCTCGGGGCCAGGGACGCATTTCCGGAGTGGAATCTCATACGGAATTTGCGTCTGGAGCCGGATGGGGTGCCCCGTGCGACGGGGCTGCGATGCCGGGATGCTTGCCGCTGGAAGCGCCATCGGCCGCGGGGGAGGGCTGCACCCTCAAATGGAACGAGCTGGGTCCCGCACCCCAAGGTGCGGGACCCAGCTCGTACTATGCGTCAGCGTCAGGCGGGAACGATGTTCTCGGCCGTCGGGCCCTTCTGGCCCTGCGCGATGTCGAAGGTCACCTTCTGGCCCTCCTGCAGCTCGCGGAAGCCCTGGGCGGCGATGTTCGAGTAGTGGGCGAACACGTCAGCGCCGCCACCGTCCTGCTCGATGAAGCCGAAGCCCTTTTCTGCGTTGAACCACTTCACGGTGCCAGATGCCATGTCAAATCTCCTTCGGGGCAGTGCCCGGAGTCCGCACTGTGCCGACTCCGCGTCGCGTGATGATTGCCCCGCCCGGAAATGACCGGAAATACAAAAGTGCTCCCAACGGCAGCAAAAGCCGGTGGAGGCACTTGGAGTTTTTGGGAACCACAACTGCAACTGACATCGACAGTAGCACGGTGGGATCGGCTCTGCGTGGTGAATGATTTCGCTCGGCCTGCTGTGTGAGATACCCTCATTGCGCCTTGTTCTGATTTCTAACTTCGCGACCACACATATTGGCTCACCGTGAACGAAGTGTTTCTGCGAAGGTGCCGTCGGTTGGGCACGGACTGTTCCTCTTGACGCGCACCAGTTGTTGAGGCCTGTCGGGCAGGTCGACCGTGCGCCTGGGCGCGGTAGCGATCGGCCTCGGTCGAAGTGGCGGACGCTTTGGCGCGCCGGAGTGGGGCGGTCGGCCGTACGCCCACCGGGACGGACGGCTGCCGAGGCCTGCCGGGGCCGGAGCCCCGCGGCCCTGGGGTCAGCCAGTCCGTGAGGGTCACGGGACGGTCGGTGAGCACGCCGAGGTTCCCGCCGTCGGCCACTGCGGCTCGGTAGCGGCGCCGGTCGCCACGTCCGTGATGCGCAGACCGTGCCCGGCGGACTGGACGAGAGCGCACGCCGATCAAGAAATGTCACGTCCGGGGTGTTCGCATGTCCCCTCGGCAACTACGCCCACGTGGTGCGCTATTAGACTCGCGGATCGAACAGAGACCCGTCGACGGCCGAGCCCGCCTGACCAGCGAGCGCGGCGAGAGAGTCGCTCATTGTTCCAGGGGGAAGACATCGTGAGCACAAGCATTTCTGTTTTCGGATTGTCACAGACGGAAGAGGCGATATATCGGCATCTCTTGCGAAATCAGAAGGCATCCAGTGATGAGATCCATCAACTCTTGCGCATTGCTCCGCAACAGGCCATGGAGTCGGTGAATCGGCTGTGTGCGGTCGGAGTGCTGAAACGCACCGCTCCCGGTCTCTTGTCCGCCGTCAGTCCGGAGACCGCGGTCGGGCGCCTCACCGAGCTGCGCCTGCGCGAGCTGCACCAGGAGCTCGAACGCGTCATCCGATCCCAGCACCTCATCTCTGAACTCCGCACCGAGCAGGGGCCGAAGGGCGTCCCGGTGCACGGCGTGGAGCACCTACAGAGCCTGCCGCAGATCCGTGACAGGATCGACGACCTCGCCTTCTTCGCGCGTGAGGAGATCCTCTCCATCGAGCCCTACACCGCGCTGACGCCCGAAAACATCGCGCACGCCCGCAGGCTCGACCAGCGCTGTCTGCGCCGGAGTGTCCGCATGCGCAGCGTGGTCCGCAGGGAGGCGCTCGATCACCCGCCCACCATGGTCTACCTGCGTGAGCTTGTGGCGCAGGGCGCCACGATCCGGGTGGCCGAGGACATCTCCGAGCGGATCCTCGTCTACGACCGGCGTGCCGCCCTGGTGCCCAAGGACCCCGCCGACACCGCACGTGGCGCCCTGCTGGCCCATGAGGAGGGCCTGGTCGCCAACATCGTGGCCTTGTTCGAGAAGATCTGGGACCAGGCCGAGGACCTGACGGACAGCGCCGACGGACAGGCCGACGCCGATGGCAGCGGTCCCGGGGAGATCGAGCGGCGGGTGCTGGAAGCGATGTGCCGCGGCAGCAAGGACGAGATCGGTGCCCGTGCCCTGGGCATCTCCATACGCACCTATCGACGGCATGTCGCGGAGCTGCTGCGGCTCCTGGGTGCCTCCAGCCGCCCGCACGCCGCCCTGGTGGCCCGCGAACGTGGCTGGATCTGATCACCGGATCCGATCGGAGGGGGGCGGGTGTCCTCCGGGCGCGCCGGCCACCGGGTCACCGGGGGACGGCCCAGCCGGGGGGCGCACTGCCCGCCACCACTGTGGCCACAGCCTCCGCCCCGCCCGGGGCCGGCGTCCCGACGCGCAGCGTGATCCGGTCGCCCCCGACGGCCCAGGCGCATGCCCAGTGCGGCGGCAGCCCGGCGAGCAGCCGGACCACGGCGACCGCACCCGGTGCGGCCGATGCCTGCTGCCGGACCAGAACGACCTCCGTCAGTTCCTCACGCGAGGACGTCACCGCGTCGACGCGGTTGCGGCAGGGGAGAGGACGGGAGCCGTGCGGACGCCGAACTCACGGCGGAGTGCCGAAACAGCCGCCAGGTAGCCGGACATGCCGTGCACGCTGGGCCCGGGCGGCGTGGAGGCGGAGCACAGGTACACCCCGCACAGGGGAGTGCGGTAGGGATCCAGGCGCGGGGTCGGGCGCAGGAGGGACTGGGTGAGCGTGATCGCGCCGGCGCCGATGTCCCCGCCGACGTAGTTCGGGTTGTACGACTCGTAGTCGGCCGCGGTGATGGCGCGCTGAGCGATGACCGTGTCACCGAAGCCGGGGGCGTACCGCTCGATCCGGGATCGTACGAGCGGGATCGGGTCACGCGTATCGCCGTTGGGCACGTGGGCGTAGGCCCACACCGGGCGTCTGCCCGGCCGAGCCCGGTCGGGATCGGTGACCGTGGGATCCGAGAGCAGGACGAACGGCTCGCCGGTCGGCACACCCCTGGCGGTGAACGCTTCCTGACGCACCATCTCGGCGTGGGTGCCACCGATATGTACGGTGCCGGCCCGGCCCACCGCCGGGTTGCGCCACGGGATCGGTTCCGAGACCAGGAAGTCGACCTTGGCCGCGCCGGGGCCGTAGCGGAAGGCGGCCAGCGCGCGGGCGTACCGGGCGGGCAACCGGGAAGCGGCGAGAGCGAGGAAGGTCTTGGGGCTGGTGTCGAGGAACACGGTCCTGGCATGCCGCAGTTGGCGCAGGTCGGTGATGGGCGCACCGGTGTGGAAGAGGCCGCCGTGCGCGGTGATGTCGACGGCCATCGCCTCCGCGATGCGCGCACTTCCCCCACGCGGCAGCGGCCAGCCCGATCCGTGGGCCAGGTGACCGAGCAGCATCGCGACCGCTCCGGAGGCGATGCTGGGCAGTCGGCCCATCGCATGCGCGGCCACGCCCGTCAGCAGTGCCGCCGCTTTCTCCCCCCGGAAACTGCCGAGTGAGGTGGAGTGGCGCAGCACCCGCCGAACCAGCAGGAGCGGGGCGAGGGGATCGCGCGGCAGGGTCCGCCGGCCCGAGAGGACGAAGTCGACGACGCCCGCGCTGTGATCGAGCAGCGGCTGCATCAGGCTGCGCCAGCGCTCTCCGTCCGGCCCCAGCTGCTCACAGGTTGCGGAGAGGTCCCGGTGGGCGAGGGCGGCCCGGCCATCGTCGAGCGGGTGGGCATAGCTGATATCCGGGTTCAGCAGTTCGACGCCGCGCGCGCCGAGGTCGAACTCGCGGAAGAAAGGCGAGGCCGCGGCCATCGGATGCACTGCGGCGCACATGTCGTGCATGACGTCCTCGTCGAAGAGTGCCTTGCTGCGCAGCCCGCCGCCGATGTCGTCGGCGCGTTCGTACAGTTCCACCCTCAGTCCTGCGCGTGCCAGCGTGACGGCGGCCGCGAGTCCATTGGGGCCGGTGCCGACGACCGCGGCGTCGATGCTGGTCATGCGCGTTCGCCTTCGTTCTGTCCCGCGGTGTCCCCGGCGCCGAGCAGACCGAGTCCGATCTTGTCGGTGCGGTCGGGCGCACCGCCGAGCCGGTGCACGAGCACCCAGTTCCCCGTCCGGGGGATCACCCCGGTGAAGGCGGAGGCATCGCGGGTCGCCCCGTTGTGCCACAACAGCGGCCCCGCCGACTGCCAGGACGGCGCCGGTTCGCCCAGCGCGCGCTCGAGCAGCAGTCCGGTGACCACGGTGGCGAACGCGCGAGGCGTGGCCCACAGCCCGCCCGCGGGCAGCATCGGCCCGTCCAAGGTCCACCGGTCGCGTTCCCCGCCGAACAGGCTCCGTGCGCCCAGCAGTCGATCGGCGGGCGGATGCGCGGTCACCTCGTCCACCCCCAGCGGCGTGAGCACGTGCTCACGAAGCAATTCCTCGTACGGCCGCCCGGCCGCGGACACGAGGGCCGCACCGAGTACGGCGTAACCGAGGTTGGAGTACTCGGCCTCCTGCCCCGGTTGCCTCACGGTGACCTCTCCGAGCCGTCCCAGAAGGGCCTGCAGCGCGTCCTCGTCGAAGGCCGCGTAGGGATCGGGGCCGGTCAGGCCCGGTGGCAGCCGTTGCAGGCCCGAGGTGTGGTCTGCCAGGTTCCGTAGCGTGATCCCCGATCCGGGCGGCGTCGGGAGCCATTGCTCCACCGGGTCGTCGAGGCCGAGCAGGCCCGCCCGGACCATCCGTACCAGTGCGGTGCCGGTGAGAACCTTGGTCAGGGACCCGATCTCGACGAAGGCGGCCGGATCGTGCCCGTGCCGGGCCAGCGGCGGAGCCGAGTTCCTGAGTACGCAGACAGGAACGGGTCGCAGTGACCAGCCCGCCATCAGGACTGCGCCCACTGCTGGAGAAGGGCCTCGCGTTCGGCGGGGCGCGGAGTCTTCCCTGCACCGTGCGCACGCCCCCATGCGCTGAGGACCGCCGGGCTGAGAGTCCCGGCGACGAAGCGGTCCAGTACCTGATGGGACAGCGCGACCTCACGAGGGGTGTACCCGCCGGCGGCGGCCGAGTGTACGAGCAACTCATCCACACCGTCGGATGCTTGGACACGTACGGTCATCTCGGCGGGACCCTCCGGTCCGCCCAGCCCCATGGCTCCGAGCACCACGTCCAGCGTCATCGACAGCTGCCGGCCGGGAGTCGCTCTCACCGGCGCACCGACGACGGCTACCGAGCTGAGGTCGGCCCACTTCCAGGTGCCGGACCGTGATCCGACCGCATCGAGGCCCGCGGCGGCCACCCGGACGCCGGCGGCCGACTCACCAGGTGGTGCACCGAGGTGGACCGCATCCTCGGAGACCCAGAACAGCCCGACCATTGCCACAGTTGACTCCACCGTTCGCGTATTGCCATGGGTTCGATCTGAAATGCATTCTCAGGGAACCGGCCTGACGATCAGCCAGTATTTTCCACCGCCCCGCGGGCGGTCGTATTGCAGGCGTCCTTTTCCGGCCGCCGCAGCCTTTCACGCAGGGACCGCTCGATCCGGGCCGTGGCGCGGGTCACGAAGGCCACACCCTCTCCGAGTGGCCGACTCAGGAAGATGAGGTCACACGCCACCATCGTCAGGGCGAAGCCGGTGAGTCCCATGAAGAATCCGATGGAGACATGGAATCCGATGGACGCAACGGCGGCCCATGGGCGCAGCCGGGGCACCAGGATGCCGAGCGGGAAGTACACCAGGAAGAAGGTGGTCGAGTAGGTGCCGACGAAGACCAGCATGTCGTTGCCGTAGACCAGGTCGGACACGCCGGGCAGGGAGAATTCGGGAATGCGCATGATGTAGAAGAGCGCAGTTCCGTCCTGCCACAGCTTGCCCTGCACCTTGTACAGACCGCTGGTGACGTACACCAGACAGATCTGGGTGGCGATGGCGAGTACGCCGAGATTGTGAAGCGGGGCCTGCAGTGCGCCGAGGCCTTCGGGCATCCGACGGGTCCAGCGCCCGGTGAGTCCCGGCGAGAGCGAGAGCCGGTCGTAGCACCGGGTCGGAACGAGCATCGGGATCACGAGGTAGGCGAGATTGTCGCCGCCGTCGAGGATGAGTGGCTGACGCTGGTAGACGGACCACAGCAGTACCCAGTGCATGACGAGCACCGGACGGCCGCCCACGCCGAAGGTGACGGCCAGCGCGCTCAGCATGCCGACGTGGAAGACGAGTTCGAACCAGGACGCCGAACTGCTGAGCGCGTACAGGCTGAAGGTGCCGTCCCGGTCGAGGGCGGCCAGGAAGTCCTTCCACGGGAACACGCCGTCCGGCCCGAAGAGATACCCGCGGTCGCTGTACTGGCTGACGTAGAACATGAGCCCGACAAAGCCGATCAGCGCCCGCGTGCCGGACACGCCCAGCACGCTCACCGGGTGGCTGCTCCATCTGTCCAGCAGCGGGACGGAGTTGCTCATCGCAGGTCACCTGCCTTCTGCCAGTCGAAGTCCTGCACGCTGATCCTGTCCTTCGCGCTCGGGTCGTCGCGCTTCGACCAGGGCGGCAACTCCCTTACGTACATGCGGATCTGGATGCTCCGGGGATCGCCTCCGCACGCCTGAGGCATCTGCGTCATGGAGTACCGGGAGAGGAAGCGGACGGCGTCCTCGCGTGAGCTCTTCTCGTACGGCATGAGGGGAAGAACCGGCTTCTCCTTCTCCTTCTCCGACTTGCGCAGCCGGTCGAGCAGCGGGTCCGAGTTGTAGAGGGACTGCAGGCTGCTGCCGACCAGCCGTGACATACGGGAGGGGAAGAAACGGCTGTCCTGCGCGGCGTGAATGTACGGCGACGTCACGTCGTAGTACTCGGTGACCCGGCCGTCCGCACATTTCGCCCGGGCGAGAATTCCGCGGTCGTCCGCGAGCGGGTCGGGTGCGAAGAGCATCCAGTTCTGTGCGAAATAGGGGTCCAGATAGTCGCTCACCTTGTCGTAATAACGCAGTTTTATCGGGGTGTACGGGCTCTGCGAGAAGGCGGCGAGGAGGAAATGAAGGCCCAGGAGGGCGGCGCCGACAAGCAGCACCGCCCTCCTGGTCATGCGGTGTGCCATCACTTGTCGAAGATCGTCTCTGCCGATCGGGTGCCGGCGCCGACGCCGTCCTTGGGGGCTGAGCCAAGGCTGGCGATCTTCGTCATGTTGCCGACCTGGTTGCGGAGGGCGGTAGTGCCGGCGGCCGCCTTGCCGTGCACGTACGCCTTCTGGGCGATCTTGGCGACGGATCCGATCCACATGGGAGCGGCCTCGGGGCCACCCTTGGTGACGGACGCCTGCTGCAGAACCGGTGCCGCGGGAGCGGCCTGGGCCGAGCCCTGGACGGACAGCACCAGAGCCGCGCCACCGAGTGCGATACCGGCAGCAGCGATTGCCTTCTTCATGTTCTCCCCTGTTCTCTCTCTACGGTCCGGATCACTGCCACCCGTTCACCGGGTGAACGGACCGTGCGGCGAACGAGGGAATTTTGGCCAAGAAAGACGGTGCGACAAACTGGATGACGCGTTGTGAAGTGCGCCTGGCATTGGCGGTCATTAATTCCCCCGAATTCACCGGACCGTGCTTGCGGGGAAAACAATGCCAGCGGCAGGGCGTCCGATAAAGAGACTTCGGTGTCAACATGTTGCACGGTGCAGGACAGCTTCATGCCAGCGCCATCCTGCTCAACCTCACGATGCTGCACGCTTCGACGAGTCCGCGTCCTGACGGCCGCCATCGTCGCCGGCCTGGCAGTGGTCATGGTGATTCCGGCCGCGCTGGCAGCTCCCCTCTCAGACGCTTCCCCGATTATGATGACAACGGGTGTCATGGCGGGTTTCGGTTGCCATGCTCTGCCTTACCTGCGCGTCGCTCGGAAACCATGGCGCAGGCATGGACCTGACTCACGGTTCCTCACCGCGCGAACGTGGACCGGACATCGCACGATCGACCTGCATGCCCTGCGGAGAGTGCGGACCTGGAAAGAGGTCTACCGCGGGGGTTCCACGATGCACATCATCATCACCGACGTCTCGGGTACCCGCCTGATCTTCACCGACGACTCCGACGCCAAGGGACATCAGCTCGTACGGTGGTACGCGTGGGAACGGCCGCAGAAGGTGCCTTATGCGCAGCCGGTGCACGTTACCCGGCTGGCCCTGGCGGACCTTGGCATCAGGCCACTTCCCCGCGTGCTGTCGGTCCTACGATCTCTTCTCAGCCTGGAAAGATCGGTGCTTCTGATCGTCGGTCCCATGATGATCTCGGCAGCCATAGTCTCTCGCTGATTCGCACCTGCACGGGCTCGCCGTGGGCAGGCCCTGCCGGCGGCGATCATTGCGCAGTGCGGTTGCTCGCGCGGACCGAACGCTTCGGCGTGCTAAGGGAGTTCCAGCCGACGATGTCTGCGGTCCGGGCTCGGCGGGCGGCTGAGGATGCCGACGGGGCGGCGTACTCCGACGCGGTGTCGGAGTACGCCGCCCTGGGGCGGGGCGAGTTGCGGGAGGCGGCCCGCGTTGTCATGGCGGTTACTTCGGGTCGCGGTTGAACGCTGCCGTCGACCAGCGGTAGCCGAGCGCGGCCAGGCCGATGCACCAGGCGATGGTGATCCATCCGTTGTTGCCGATCTCGGTGCCGAGGAGCAGGCCGCGCAGGGTTTCGATGGCGGGGGTGAAGGGCTGGTATTCGGCGATGGGCTGGAACCAGCCGGGCATGGTGTCGGCCGGGATGAAGGCGCTGGAGATGAGCGGGAGGAGGATGAGCGGCTGTGCGCTGTTGGCGGCGGCTTCGGCGTTGGGGCTGGCCATGCCCATTCCGACCGCGATCCAGGTGAGTGCCAGGGAGAACAGTGCGAGCAGCCCGAGGGCTGCCAGCCACTCCAGGGGTGTGGCGCCTGTGGAGCGGAAGCCGATGGCGACGGCGACGGCGCCGACGAGGATCACGCTGGCGATGCACTGCAGCAGGCTTCCGACGACGTGTCCGATGAGTACGGAGCCGCGGTGGATCGCCAGTGTGCGGAAGCGGGCGATGATGCCCTCGTTCATGTCGGTGGAGACGGAGACCGCGGTGCCGATCACGGTGCCGCCGATGGTCATCATCAGGATGCCGGGGACGATGTAGGCGATGTAGTCGGAGCGGTCGGTGCCGCCGATGCCCGCGCTCATCACGTCTCCGAAGATGTAGACGAAGAGCAGGAGCAGCATGACCGGGGTGAGCAGCAGGTTCAGGGTGAGGGACGGGTAGCGCCGGGCGTGCAGCAGGTTGCGCCGCAGCATCGTGTTCGAGTCGCGGACGGCGAGGGAGAGGGCGCTCATCGGACAGTCTCCTTGGGCTGGTCGGGGACGCTGGAGCTGGTCAGGGCGAAGAACACGTCGTCGAGGTCGGGGGTGTGCACGGTCAGTTCGTCGGCCTCGATGCCGGTGGAGTCCAGCCAGTCGAGGATGGAGCGCAGCTCGCGCTGGCTGCCGCCGCTGGGGATGGTCAGGGACAGTGCCTCGTCGTCCCGGGTGACTTCGCGCAGTGCGGAGGCGGCGGTCTGGTAGGCGGACGGGTCGGTGAAGCGGAGCCGGACGTGTCCGCCGGGGATCAGCCGCTTCAGCTCGTCGGCGCTCCCCTCGGCGGCGATCTTGCCGTCGTTCAGTACCGCGATGCGGTCGGCGAGCTCGTCGGCCTCCTCCAGGTACTGGGTGGTGAGGAAGACGGTGACGCCGCCGGTGACGAGTTCGCGGATGATCTGCCACATGTTGTGGCGGGAGCGGGGGTCGAGGCCGGTGGTGGGTTCGTCGAGGAAGATGATCCGCGGGTCGCCGACCAGGGTCATGGCGATGTCGAGGCGGCGCTTCATGCCGCCGGAGTAGGTGGAGGCGGGCTTCTTCGCGGCGTCCACCAGGTCGAAGCGCTGAAGGAGTTCGGTGGCGGTGCGGCGGCCCTCGCTGCGGGAGAGGTGGTGCAGGTCGGCCATGAGGAGCATGTTCTCCTCGCCGGTGATCAGGCCGTCGACGGCGGAGAACTGCCCGGTGACGCCGATCGCGGCGCGTACGGCCTGTGGGTCGGTGGTCAGGTCGTGGCCGCCGACGCGGATCTCGCCGGCGTCGGCGGTGATGAGGGTGGAGAGGATCTTGACGGCGGTGGTCTTGCCTGCGCCGTTCGGGCCGAGCAGGGAGAAGACAGTGCCGGCCGGCACCGTCAGGTCGATGCCGTCGAGCACGACCTTGTCGCCGTAGGACTTGCGCAGACCGTTCGCCGCGATGGCCGGGTTGGTCATGATCGGTGCTCCTTTAGAGGCTGCGGGCGACGATGTCGCCGTAGGCGGTGGTCGCGTGGATGTTCAGGCCGGCGGCGCCGTCGGTGTTCTTGAGCGCGTTGTGGATCCGGCCGTAGGTGGTGCCGGCGTCCAGGGAGGCGGAGACCCCGCGGGCGGCGCCGACCGACACCTCACCGGCCTCGGTGTGCAGCACGACCGTGCCGCGCACGGCCTCGGCGATCCGGATGTCGCCCTTCTTGGTCCTGATCTCCGCGGGGCCGCCCAGGCGGCCGACCGAGACGTCACCGGCGAGGAGGGTGAGGCGGGCGTTCGCGGTCTCGTCGAGCTTGACCGAGCCCTGCGCGCCCTCGAAGCCGACGTCGCCGAGTCGTCCGACGCCCCGGAACTCGGCGCTGGCCGCCTTCGCCTCGATGCGGGAGCCGACGGGCAGCTGGATGGTCACCTCGACGGATCCGGAGCTGCCGAGGATCCGGTTCTTCGCCGGTGAGGCCTCGACCCGCAGGACGCCGTCGCCGTATTCGACCGTGATCTGCTCCGCAGCCTTCACGTCGCGGCCCTTCGAGGCGTCCGCGGGCAGGATCTCGACCGCGGTGTCGGCCCGATCGGCGGCGATGAACCGGATGCGTCCCGCAGGGACGTCGAGGATGGCGGAGATCGGGGCGGGGGTGTCGAACTTCTGCATCGTGCTCTCCTTCGGATCGGTGTTTCCGATGAAGGAAAAGCTACGTTGCGTTCAAGGATCCCTCAATAGACGCGTTGCGCATTATTGCAATCAGTGCAGGTAGAAGCCGTTAAATCGTTGCAACGGTTTCAGATCTAACGCAACGCTTGCTGTTCGTTCGTTGCAATAGAATGAAAGTGAACGCTACGCTGGAGGTGCCGAGGAGAACGAAGGAGACCGCAATTCCGGGGCAGGAACCCCAGCAGATCGCGTTGGGGTTGGCCGACGACACCCGCGGACAGCCGGACTCTCCGCGACGGCACTCCGGCTTTCGCCGGGACCGGGGAGGCGGGGGGCGCGGTAAGGCCGACCGACGCGGGCGGCATCGTCTGCACCGCGACGGTGGACGCGGCCGGGACGTGGACCTGCACACCGATCACTGGCCGCCGAGGACAGCACCCTCAGGCGCTGCAGCGAGCACAAGCGGCTCTCGGGATCGGGGACGGGCGGGACGCCGAGGGTGTCCTGCCCGTGCATGGCGACGGCAGGGCCGCCGCCTGGCATGAATGACACCAGGCCGCGGCCCTGCCGTCGCTTCGTGAGGCGCCGACCGTCTCGCCGGGCCGTTGGTGACAGCCATCGGACGGCTTCAAGAACGGTCAGAAACGCCCTTGGTACGTGGCTACTGGACGTCCACGAAGTCGCTGGTGGAGGTCACGGCCGGGGTGGTCGAGGTGCCGGCGAACTTGTAGCGGAAGTATCCGTCCGCGGACGCGGTGACTGTCGTCTTCAGGGAGCCCGTCGAGGACGACGTGACCGTCTTGACGTCGGTGTACGTGCTGGAGGTCTTCTTGCGGTACTGCAGCGTCACCTTCTGCTGCGTGTAGCCCATGTACTTGTTGGTGTCCCAGTTGGCCCGGGACAGCAGGCCGGTGACCGTGATGGTCTTGCCCTTCTTGACGGGCTCGGGCGCGGCGTTCGTGGTGAGCCGCGAGTAGCGCTGCACCTTGAACGTGGTGGCCGCGTCCCGGTGGATGTAGTCGTAGTCATTGGCGGAGACCAGCGTGCCGAGGTTCCAGGTGGCCGCCGCGCTGTTGCCGACGAAGCCGGTCGACGCCTGCGGGTCGAACGTCAGCGTGCCCGTGCAGGTCGACGTGGTGGCGCTCGCCTTCACGCACGTGATCTCGTCGTCCCAGACCTGCGCGAAGTTCGGCTTCGGACCGAAGGCGCTGATGTACGTGGTCTCGGCGATGCCCGAATCGTCCGACGCGGTCACGGAGACCTTGGCGGACACCACCTTGGTGGTACCAACCACGACCGGCTTGCCGCCGTTGACGACGACCTTGTCGATCGTGATGTTGCCCTCGCCGCCGTCCTCCGCCTGGGCGGCGGTGGCGCCGATCGCGGTGGCGACCAGCGCGACGCTGGTACCGAGCAGGCCAAGGCGCGTGGTTGTGCGCATGAATGTCCCCCCACGGGAGTCTTTGATCGATCAGAGGGAGCGTACGGCGTTGGCCAATGGTTCACCACGGTGTTGTTCAACGCCTCCACCGCACACGGAGGCCATCGCCTTCTTCACCACCTGCCGGCGTGCGGCCTCGCTCGGAGGCTGCGGGCACCCTTGACTCGGATCACCGCTCGGCCTACCCCTCGGTCTTCTTGAACGCGTTCAAAAGACATGTCACTATGTGCTATGCCCTCCGTGATCACCTCTCCCTGGCGCCGACTCGGCCGTGTGGGCGTGTGCATCGCTGATGCCACCGGTCGCTATCTGCTGACCTGGGTGGCGGCATGGCTCGTTTATGCCCTGACGGCTCCCCGCCAGCACGAGCTTGTGTCCTACCTGCCCCACACCCGCTCGTACTGGGAGGACACCGTCTACTACTTGCGGGACGACTCCATTGCCTGGGTGGGGCTGATTGTGGGTATCCCCTCGCTGCTGATAATCCTGCTGTTCGGGCTGCTCAACGAGCGCAAGGGGGCGGCATTCCGTATCCGTCTGGCGGGGCTGCTCCTCCTGCCCACGTGGTTCCTGCTCTTCCAGAACTTCGTGGCGCTGCTCTTCGTCCCAGTCCTGGCGCAGGTCGTCTTCGCGCTCTGCCTGATGCCGGTTCCCCTGGTTCGCTTCCCTGCAAAGGCCGCGAACTGATTGCCCAGGCGGCTGCGCGTCGAGTGATGGCGGATGGACGAGGCTTTGCGGGTCGACGTACACAACCCCGGCTTCCCCGCGCAAGTACGGATGCGGGGCGCCCACAGCCCCTAGATGCGAACTATGGGCACGGCGGTCACAGGGGCCCGCCAACTGCGTCAGTTGGGCGTATGAGGCTGGTGGGTGTCGGTTGTGGGCTCGGTGGTTGCTGTATCTCGCTGCTGTACAGCACCGGCTTGGAAGGCTGGGGCTGCTGTGTACCGGTATGCCGCTGCCCCCGATGGCTCCGGCCGGTAGGACCGTCGGTAGAGGCCGAAGGCACTGAAGAGGAAGCAGAAGCCCACGATTGTGGCGAAAGTTGCCACTGGCGTCGATTCCAAGTGGCGGTGCACAGGACCCACGATGATCGTGCCCCCGACGCCTGCGCAGATGTCCGCCCAGCCTCCAAGTCGCGCTGACGAAACCGTCTTCCTGAACCACGGGGGGACCCATCCGACGCAGATGGCGGCAATGCCAGGAACGAACGTCACGAGCCAAAACAGGGCCGACGCGGTCCATCCGATGACATCCACAGCGAGCCCCCATGCAACAAGTGTGCGACTCGACGGCCGCCAGGCGTGATCTTTGCATGGCATGCTTGCCGCCGGTAAGGGACCCGGGCTCGCGCTCTGTGTGTACGCGCACGGGAGTGGCCGCTGTCTTCGATACGGCCCGATCAAGCACCTGGCGGTCCAGCGGCGGCCCCATCTGAGGCGCTGGTCGCCGTAGTTCCCCGTGAGTCCCCGCGGGATCTGGCGCGGTAGTGGCACGGCATCACTTGGTCCGTCGCTCCGAGCCACCCTCTCGGCAGCTGACTGGCATCGGTCCTTGAGGGGGGTGAGCGTGGGACGTCTGGGGCGGCACTTTCCCGGCCGTCCGCCGCGCCCAGCGACTCCGGGCCCCCAAGCCCCCGGACACTGCGTCCGGGGGTTCGGCCGTTGTGCCGCTATGAGGCGGGGCTTCTCTCATCATGACGAGCCGAGAGCTCGCAGCGACGTCAGGGAGCGCTACAGCGGAGCGCACATCGTGCAGGACACGCAGCGCGAAGCCACGAGCCACATGGATCGGCTGCTCGGGAGACACCCCGGTCGTCAGCGACCGCCCCCGTGGATGACAAAGGTCACCTCCGAACACTCGTAGGTGACCTTTCCGCAGTTGCGCGGTGGGTCGTCGCCCTGGCGCTCGGTCTCCGGCAAGGGGAAGCGCCCGGGCTCCACTGGCACGGGCCCGATCCTCCGAAAGGTCGCGCAACAACTCAGAGACGCGCTCTGGAAGTTGAAGGTATTGATGGTTCTCGCGCTCGTTCTATGGCTACTGCTGCCCGTCGCCTGGGCCGCGCTGCCCTGGCTGCCTCCGAACCGGACGTTCGGCTGCTTCGTGGCAGCGGTGCAGCTGATGCTGTCCGTGGTGGCCCTCTCCATCGGAATGCCGGCGGAGAATCTGCCGGCATGGTTCCTCGTACCAGGGCTGGTCTCCTCTGTGGCGCGACTGGCGTCTGTGCCCTTGATCCGCCCGAGGAAAGGGTGAGCGACGCCGTCCGGCGATGATCTCGACCGGAGCGGGCTGCGAACTGCGACCCCCGCTCCAGGAGCGAGGTTGGGCCACGTCGTGACTGACCTGCAGGATCCCAGCCGTGACCGCAGCCGGCCTGAGCAATCGTCAGGCCTCCGGAGTCCTCGTGGTTCCCCGCTCCTTCCGGCACGTCTGTGGCACGGACCGCCTCTCTCGATGCGAACTCCGCTCGGGACCGCCCGCGAGCGCTTGTGCGGCCGGCCCGGGTTGTTGCTCGTGATCGCCCCGTCATGGCTGCACCGTTACCGGCCCCGCATGACCACCCTGCTGCTGACCAGTCGGTCGTGCAGGCCCTGCTTCTTCGGGCTGAGGTTGGTCACCGTCACGTGGGCGATCATGAATACCGGGACCGCGTGCACCGCGAGGTTGCTCAGGTGGCGTGCCAGTGCGGCGCCGTAGGAGAGCCGTCCGCCGTCGGCGTCCCGCACGACCTCCATGCCGAGGAGCCGCTTGCCCACCGTGCCGCCCCACCGCGACACGCTCAGTGGCGAATACAGCAGCAGGAAGGCGAGCGACCACGCCGCGGCCGACGGCAACCACAGGTCATCCACCGAGGCCGCCACGAGGATCCGGTCGAGGACTATCAGCGGGCCGAGAATGACAGCCACGGCGATCACCAGATCGATGAACACGGCCATGCCCCGCCGCACGAGGTCCCCCGGGGAGCCGGGCAGCGAACGGGATGAGACAACCATCCAGGGCAGCGAAGAGGAGCCGAGGTCGGAACCGAGATCGTCGCCTGATGCCATCCGTCCGATCATTCCGCATTCACACTTTCGATCTTGTAGCCGTCCTCCGGTCACGGACAGGGCGAACAGGCGCGGAGTGTATATCAGCCCCCATCGCCACTTTGCGTGATCGCCGGCCCTCGTCAGCCCAAGCTGGTGGAGCGTACTCATGGAGGGCGTCGGAGTCTCAATTGCCGAGTGCGGCTGGCAGGTCGTGGTGTTTGGTGGCTCCTTACCTCTGCCGGCCACCGGAGTTCCGCGTGAGAGCCCGCTCAATCTGGCGTGGTTGTGGCGCAGGGTTGTTCCTGAACCAGCCCGCTACGAACCCCCGGCTCGTAGACTCCCACAGCATGAGGTGGGGGAGAGCGTTGGTCGTGCTGGGGCTTGTCTCGCTGCTGAGCGCGTGCGGGGCGGAGTACGACCCGCTCTTCATCGGGGGCGCGGCGTCCAAACCGGTGATCGGCTGGCGCGAATGCCCGGGTGCTGAGCACGACGGGATCGCGGAGGTCGGTCTCTACAAGTGGGCGCATAACGGTACCGCGGATGACCCGGGTGAGCTGCTGTGGCACATCGAAGCCGACGAAGCCCACGTCTTGCACCGTATCCCCCTCGGCGAAGCGCCGACAGGTTTCACGACTCGGCTCCCCTTGACTACTGAGCTCGACTCGGGAACTACATACGCCTTGCGGACGAACATGACCTCGGACGAACTGGTCTCTGGCTTCCTCACCTTCCGGCCGGATCAGCTCGCGGTCGGACAAGTGGTCTTCAGCGATGGCAAGGGTGAGTCGCTGAAGGACTACGAGGGCCGTGATAACGAAAACTTCGGCTGCTTCGCAGGCTGAAGCCTCAGGCCTGCCGTTCCGCTGAGGCAGGGCTTGCACCTTGGTCTCAGGTAAGGACGACGTCGAGTCAAGCGACTTCGATGGGGTGAACTCAGGAGCCGAAAGAAGTGACCTGCCGGGTTTCCGACCTGCGGTCCGTCATGGATCTACGCTGTGAGCTGCTGCTGATCTGTTGGCAGTTGTCAGCGTTGGTCATCGTTGAGCGTCCTTTCACGGCCCCGAGACGGTCCAGGCTCACGTCAGCACAGAATCACTTCGCTCGGGTCGTTTCCCGATGTCCCCAGCCCCGGGCCCGCCAAATCAGCACGGCGCCAGCCACCATGAGCAGGCTCTGGCCACGGAAGGCGGGCACCAGCCACGCCGTCGCGAAGCTCGCCGCAATGTTGCGGTACGGCACTGCTGTACCGCACCTACCCCGGGAGCGCGCCGTGGGGGACACCAAGTCCGAGGCGGGCAAGCGGTACGCCGTGCTACCGGCCTTCGACCGCCGCCTTACAAGTTCGATCAACGATCGTCCATGACGGCTGTATCCGGGGCGTTCATCGGTCATGAGTTGCTGGGTGCATGGGTGATGGCCAGCAGCGCCATGTCATCAGTTCTCCGGCCACCGGTGTGTCGGCAGTGGTCGGCAATCAGAGCGTCAAGAAGAGCGTCCGGGTCGGCATAGCGATGCCCCGTGCACTTGCCGATAGGGTCGTAGAAGGTACCCGTCTCGTCCCGGGCTTCGATGAGGCCATCGGTGTAGAGCAGCAGAGTGGCCCCTTCGGGGAACGTCACCGTGTCGACGCACTCAGGGACGGCGTCGAGGGCCCCCAAGCCCAGGGGCAAACTTCGCCTACCGGGCTCGACATACTGCACCGTGTCTCCCACGATGAGCAGGGGCGCCGGGTGGCCGCGGTTGACCAACCGAACTTTGTTTCCCCGCCGGGGGAACTCGACCAATACGCCTGTGACGAACCCTTCGAGCTCGGTCAGGTTCCCCGACTGCTGAGCCTCGAGGACGAGGGCCTGCTCCAGCCGTTCCACGAGACCGGTCAAGGTGGGCTCGTGCAGGGCTGCCTCCCGAAAAGTCCCGATGCTGAGCGCGACCGCCCTGACTGCCCCTATCCCCTTGCCACGCACATCGCCGATCACGCAGCGCACGCCGAACGGAGTGTCGACCACTGCGTAGAGGTCTCCGCCGATCTGCGCATCCGCCTGAGCAGCCTCGTAACGTGCGGCAAAGCGCAGCGGACCGATTCCGTCCGGAGGGCGTGGCAGGACAGCATGCTGAACAGCCGCGGCAATGTCACGTACAGACTCCAGCTGCATTTTCCGGTGGTACAAGACGCGATTGAGGAAGCCCGCGATCACGGTCACTGTCGCAACCATGATCAGCTCGCTGATCTCGATCGCACTCCGGCGATAGCCGAAAAGCCGGAACATCATCCAGTCGATGAGGAGCGCAAACACCCCCGTGAGAACGGTGCCCCGCAGAGACAGCAGTGCAGCGGCCGCCAAGATCGCAGCCGCATAGAGGGCCGCAGCGCTGACGGTGCGAGGCGTGCTGAGGTCAATCAATGCGGCAATGAGAAGCAGGATGGCCGGCAGCAGGCGGCCCCGCTTCCCCACCCACTTCCACGCTCCCAGCCTTGCCACGTGTAACCCCCGACGTTGCTGGGCTCCTGGTCAGCTCAGGCTAACCGCCCACTCTCCGCCCCACTCTCCACGGCACCCGACTCGCCTACGCCGTGTTCCCGTCCGGAGGAACAGGCCGCGATGCGCCGTCGTGACGTGGACCTGGAGAACGTCGGCATCTGGGTGCGGACCGCCGAGCCCGAACTCACCACCGGTCGGCGGGCACCGGGCGACACCAAGTCTGATGCGGGCAAGCGGGCGCCCGCGCCCTACCGGACGCGCAGTGCTCGTGATCATCGCCCGGCCGTACACCTGGTGGCGAATCTGCCTCGTCGCCGCGATGGGCGTGGCGTTCCTGCTGGTGCTCGCCGTGCCCTGGCTTCAGGACTTCTTCGCGCTGAAGCTGGTCGGGGTGACGAAGCCGTGGGTCGCGGTGGGTATCGCCGTGGTGGCGGCGGCGGCCACCCTGGAGCTCGTGTGGAGGTGGGTCGACCGCCGCTTTCCCGCGGAAATCCGTTAATCCGTTACGGGCCCCGCGTCTACGGGGCTATGGGCTACTTCACGTTGGCTTACTTCACGCCGGCTTACTTCACGCCGACTTACTTCACGTCGACGTAGTCACCCGCGGCGCTGACCGTCGCGGTGGACGCGATACCCGCGTAGGTGAAGCGGTAATAGCCGTCGGTGGACGCCGTGACCGTGGTCTTCAGCGCGCCGCCCGTGGTCGACTTGATGCCCTTGACGTTGGTGTAGTTGGTGGTGCCCGCCTTGCGGAACTGCAGCACCACCGACTGGCCGCTGAGGCCTACGTACTTGTTCGACTCCCAGTCGGCACGGGTCAGCGCGCCGGTGACCGTGATGGTCTTGCCCTTCACCACCGGCTCCGGGGACGCGTTGACCGTCAGCTTCGACATGCGCTGCAGGCTGAAAGCCTTGGCGTTGTCCTTCTGGACGTAGTCAGCGTCCGTGCCCTGAGCGATCGCCCAGACCTTCCAGCCGCCGGCCAGCTTGTTCAGCAGGTCGTAGTCGGCGTCGACAGTGAAGGTGTGCTTGCAGGTGGAGGTCGTGTCGTTGACCTTGGTGCAGACGGCCTCGTCCTCGTTGGGCACCACGCCGCCGTCGAGGTTGTCGAAGGTCGAACCGTGCCACAGCACCGCGGTCGCCCATTCGATGCCCGAGTCGTCCGTGGCGGTGAAGCTGACCGTGAAGGTCTTCTTCGTGGTCGCACCCATGACGACGGCCTTGCCGCCGTTTACGACCACGTTCGAGATCGTGGTGTCTCCGCTGACGTCGTCGGCCGGGTCGATCGCCGCGTCGGTCTCGACGCTCTGCGTGAACGAGGAGACGGTGTTGCTGTCATCCGCCTGGGCCGCCGGGACGGCGAGGGCGGAGAGGGCCAGGGCGCCTGTCACGGCGGCGACAGAGGCACGAATGCGCATGTGTTTCCCCACGTCTGAAAAAGGGGCGCACGGGACAGCTCTGTTGCATGCTTCCGCGGCGCCCGATCCAGTCAGTCTCTGGAGCCTGCTGACTCCACTGATCAGACGTGGGGCACCATTGAATGGTTGTGCGATTCCGTGAAATTTTTTCGAGTACGCGTTTATGCGGGTTATTACGGAGTCCGTTACCCGTAGCCATTAACCGACTATGGGTAACGAATCGGGAATTACAGATTACGGGTTACTGAATATTGCACGTCGACTTGATGGACGTCGAGTTACTGCACGTCGACGTAGTCGCCCGAGCGTGGTCGCCGTAACGCTCACGGACCCGGCTACGGACGAAGTGATCGCCGCCTCGGAGCCGGTCGTCGTGGACAGTCCACAGGACGTGTCTCAGGCCGCCATCGGCGAGATCGTGGATACCGTCGTGGACGCTGCGGAGAACAGCGGCTCCTCGGCCAGTGATGCGATCCCCAGCGAGGACATGGCGATCGTCGAAGAGGCCCAGAAGGAAACCCCGACCGAGTCCGAGACCGCGCTCGTCGTTCCCGACCCAGCGGTCCGCGAAGACCAGTCAGCGCTGGCGCTGGTGAGCCAGTAGTTCCGCCGTCATTGTGGGACGACCTTTAGACAGCAGGAAGCCCGGGCCGCTGGCCTGGAGCTTCCTGCTGGAGCGGGTGGCGAGAATCGAACTCGCGCTCTGAACTTGGGAATCCTGAGAAGACGTCCCGCTGTGGGCGCTCTGGCCTGCACAGATACCGTCCTATGTTGGCTTCGCACCACGGTGGGGTCGACCGCTGTTTACCGTGGTCTCCGGCGCCCGCGACCCACGAGGGGCGGCTTCGCCACCGGGCTGCAACATCCGGGGGTGTTGCCGCAGCGCTTCGGCGTAGTCGGGTGGCGACTTCGTCAAGATCAAGACGGTTCGCGCGAACGCCATGCCATGGAGGGGCGGCGGCGTCCCGCCACGGCGCGAAACCGCCGCCCAGCCTCCGTATCAGCCCTTGCTTCATCTATCGAAATTCGATAGATTCCCATCGTGACTCGATGGAAGGATGGGCCGTGGGAAAGCTGACAGTGGGTGCGCTGCGCGCCGTGCTCGTGGTGGTGCTGGCCGGCACCGTGTTCGTGCAGGCAGGGATGGTGTGGGCGTTGGTCAGCGGGAGTGACCCGGAGGACGGGTCGCTCCCGCTGACCCCGCTGCGCATCATCACGATCCTGGGCATGGTGTCGGTCCAGGTCGCCCTGGTCTGCGTATGGCGGTTGGTGACGATGGTGCGACGCGGAACCGTGTTCTCCCACACCGCCTTCCGGTACGTGGACGTCATGATCGGCGCGATCGTGGCGGCTTCCCTCGTGTGGTTCGCGGTCACGGCCCTCAATGCGCCGGGCCAGCGGGACGACCCGGGCGTCACCGTCATCATGGGCGGGGTTGGCGTGGCCATCCTGGGGGTCGCGCTCATGGTGCTCGTGCTGCGGATGCTGCTCGCCCAGGCCGTCGCGCGCGATGTCGAAGCGGCGAAGATGCAGGCCGAGTTGGACGAGGTGATCTGATGCCGATCACCGTCGACATCGACGTGATGCTGGCCAGGCGGAAGATGTCCGTGGGCGAGCTCGCGGACCGCGTAGGGATCACGCCCGCCAACCTGGCGGTGCTCAAGAACGGCCGTGCCAAGGCGGTGCGCTTCGCGACGCTCGCCGCGCTCTGCGAGGTGCTCAAGTGCCAGCCGGGCGACCTGCTGCGCTGGGAGGCCGAGGACGCCGCGGGCGGATGACGCGCCCCAGGGCGGGCGTCAAAACGCCTGGCACCGCCGGCCCGTGACACGGCACGCGGACCGCATGGACGATCACCCGCTTCCAGCCTCTGCTGGAGACCCTCGCCGACCTGGCGGGTGTGGTCGTGACCAGCGACGCCACGCACACCCAGCGCGAGCACGCCAACTACCTGCTCGGCCGAGGCGCTCACTGCATCGTGACCGTGAAAGGGAACCAGAAGAAGCTCCACAAGCAGCTCAAGTCCCTTCCCTGGAAGTAGATCCCGCTGCAGGACCGCACCTGCGACACCGGCCACGGCCGCGGCGAGATCCGCCGCATCAAGGTGTGCACGGTGAACAGCCTGCTCTTTCCCGGCGCCCGCCGGGCCGTCCGGCTCAAGCGCCGCCTCGCTGACAGCAGCCGCCCTGGCCGCACCCCTGCTCATGTCCCCGACCGCGCACGCCGACGCGCCGGAAACCATCGGTTGATGAACAGCTGAGAGGGAAGCACCAACGGCGCTTCCCTCTCAGCGGCCTACCTGTGCGGGAGGCCTCGGGGTTGTCCAGCCTTGCTCATAGCTCCGAGTGAACCGCGGACCGCCGACGACATGGGCCGACATGCCGCGCTTGGCGTAATGAGCCGATCGGGCGGGCGTATCCGGTCACGTTGTGCGGAGGCGGGACCGGGGCGGTGGCAGGAAGGAGGTGGCATTCCGGCCATGGGCGAGGAGAGCGTGGATCGGTCGGAGGGTTTTGGCGAGCGGCTGCTCGGTCTGCTGCTGGACAGGGCACGGCTGCTGCCGCCGCAGCTGATCGCCCCGCTGGTCGCGGAGGAGGTGGCCAGGATCGGAGGTCGTGACGTCTCCATCCTGCTCCAGGACTACGCGCAGGAGCTGCTGGTGCCGCTGCCGGGCAGGAAACTGCATGTCAGCCAGCCCGAGCCGATCATCGATTCCCCCGCCGGCCGGGCCTTCCTGCGCGGGGCCGTCGTCGAGGTGTCGCAGAGCCCCTCGGGCGTCCGGATGTACCTGCCGCTGCTGGACGGCAGTGACACGGTGGGCGTGTTGGCCCTCACGCTGGACGCCGTCGGCGACGACGACCGGCGGCTGCTGAGTCGGCTCTCCGGCCTGGTCGCCGACATGCTGGTCACCAAGGGCGCCTACACCGACCAGTTCTTCCGGGCCCGGCGGCGTGAGCCGATGAGCGTGTCCGCGGAGATCCAGTGGAGCCTGCTGCCGCCGATGTCGATGTCCGTGCCGCAGGTCGAGGTGGCCGGCATCCTGGAGCCCGCCTACCGCATCGCCGGTGACAGCTTCGACTACGCCCTCAACGACAACATCCTGCACGCGGCCGTGATCGACGCGATGGGCCACGGCCTGGACGCTGCCACGATGGCGACCGTGGCCATCGGCGCCTACCGGCATGCCCGGCGCGTGGGCATCAGCCTGGCCGAGAAGTACGCGGCCATGGACGATGCCATCTCGCGGCAGTTCGGGCCCGACCACTTCGTCACGGCGCAGCTGATGCATGTGAACATCGCCACCGGTGAGATGGCACTGGTCAACGCGGGCCACCCCGCGCCGCTGCTGATCCGCGACGGCCGGGTCGTGCAGCAGCTGGAGAGCGCGACGACGCTGCCCGTCGGCTTCGGTGGTGAGGAGCCCCGGATCAGAGAGCACACGCTTCAGCAGGGCGACCGGGTGCTGTGCTACACCGACGGCATCATCGAGGAACACGTCAACGGCGGGGAGCAGTTCGGCGAGGAACGCCTCATCCGCTGCGTGAACCGCCTGGGGGAGGAGCCTCCGCAAGGGCTGCGGGCGGATCTGCGCCGGCTCTCCCACACGCTGAAGTGGGAACGGCGTGGGCGCACCAGCGACGACGCCACCCTCTTCATGATCGAGTGGCACGGAGGCGCTGCCGACCCCCTCGCGGTCCTTGACTGAGTGCCCGCGCGTCAGGCCCGATCACGCCATCGGCGACAAGGGCTACAGCTCGAAGGCAATCCGCATTCGGCTGCGGAGTCTGAGCGCCCCCGCCGGAGGCATGTTCTTGGGCCTTCCGTTTCCCCTAGTCCAGGCTCTCTCGCCCTAGGGCGCGTATCGAGTCGTGATCAATGGGTGGTCCGGGTGAGGTCTTTGATCCAGATCATCGAGGCGCGCAGGTGGAGGCCGGCGAGGTAGCTGTCCGGTGTCTTGTCGTAGCGGGTGGCGATGCCTCGCCAGGCCTTGAGCTTGTTGATCAGGCGTTCGACGGTGTTCCGCTCTTTGTAGAGGTCCGCGTCGTGACTGACGGGCCGGCCGCCCCTGCTGCCCTTCTTCGTCCGATTGGCGGCCTGGTCCTTCTTCTCCGGGATGACTGCCTTGATGTGGCGTTTCCGCAGGTGGGCCCGGTTACCGCGGGACGAGTAGGCCTTGTCCCCGGCGACCGCGTCCGGCCGGGTGCGGGGGCGGCCGACGGGCCCGCGGACCCGTATCTTACCCAGCACGGGGATGAACTGCGGGCTGTCGGCGGCCTGTCCCGCGGTCAGGACGAACGCCAGCGGGCGGCACTTGCGGTCGGCGGCAAGGTGGACCTTGCTGGTCTGCCCACCTCTGGAGCGTCCGAGGAGGGCGGCCTTCAGTCGGAGTTTTCGGCGACGCCGGATGCGTCGTCGCTCTTCCCGCTCGGGATCGGATTCTGTGTCCGGCCCGGTTTGTTCTTCGAGGCCGCCCCCTTTGATCTGGCCTTCTCCTCCTCGGCGGCGGCCTTCTCCAGCGCGGCGACGACGTCCTGTTCCAGATGCATCCCGGCGGCGTCGTGGTGAGCCCGCGCGGTGGTGGAGTCGACGCTGACCAGGGACAGGTCTACCTCGCCCCGCTTCGCGGCTTCCGCGATCAGGCCCTCCAGCAGGGCCTCGAAGACCCCCGCGTCACGCCACTGCCGGAAGCGGTTGTGGACGGTCGACCAGGCACCGAACTCCTTCGGCATCTCCCGCCACTGCCCGCCCGTCTTGAACCGCCAGATCACGCCCTCGAACTGCTGCCGAAGCCGCTCGGGATACGGGCCGTACTCGCCGATGGGCAGGTACGGCTCGATGAACTCCCAATCCGTGTCCGCCAGTTGCACTCGCGTCATGCAAGAACATCTACCGGTCCAGGCGCCGCCGCGAGGGCGAATCCCGCAGATTGATCACGACTCGATACGCACCCTAGTTGCGCGACCGGCGTAGCCGGGGAGCGCGCGACGAGCGGAGCGAGGAGGTGGAGCGTCAGCGGGAGGTGGCCAACGGGATCGACGCCCGCGTCCGCGCCGAGCGGGAGAAGGCTGTGATTGTGCCTGACGATCAGGCATCGGGCACGGAACGGGCACGCGACGCCTAATGTGGTCTGGACAACAAAGAAGCCCCGGGCCGATGGCCTGGGGCTTTTTCATGGAGCGGGTGACGAGAATCGAACTCGCGCTCTGAGCTTGGGAATCCTGAGAAGACGTCCCGCTGAGGGCGCTCTGGCCTGCACGGATACCGATCGAACGAGAAGGGCGGGGTCGAGCACCGAGGGCACCGCTTCCGTCGCAAGCACCTCGCCCCGGCGCCGGAAGTGGACTCTCTCGCAGATCTCCGCGAGCGCCTGGTGGCGATCGACACCGCGGAGGACACCCGGCAAGGCCGTCGTGGGGACGCTGCCCGAGCAGTTCGAGAAGGCGCTCGCTCATCTCCTCGCCGTCCGCGCGGCCGCCGACGTGGTCCCGCAGGACCTCGCCCGTGACACCGTCTACGCCACGCATGTCGCTGACCAACGCCCCAGGCAGTCGAACTGAGTTTCATCTGAAGGCGGTTGGCGGGCGCGACCGCCCCGCGATCGCCGTGATCGGCGTGGTCCGCCTCTGGGACCATCAGTGCCTGGTTGAGCTGGACGGCTTCGCCGTGGTGCCCCGGGAGTCGTCGGTGGGAATCGAGCCGTCGGCCGGGATCTGCTGGCTCCTGTCCGTGTGCGGCTTGAGACTTTTCGCCTTCTCGTTGACCTGTGGGTCTACGAAGTACTGCCAGCGCGAACTCGTCACGATCGAGCGCAACTCGTTCAGACTCAGTGGCGGGTGGAGATCGACGACGGGCCCGTCCTGGGTGTCCGCGCCGTTGGACGTGCCCACGACGACCCGCGTGCCGTCCGTACGGAGCAGATCCGCGTGCCGCCTCAGCAGCAGCCCGGACCGGTCCTCGTACACCATCAGTACCGAGCCGTCGCGCAGGTTGGAGACCCGGCAGGCGGACATCTTCCCGTCCTCCGGCACGCGGTGTTCGCAGGAGTAGAACCCTTTCAAGCTGTGAGCCAGCTCTGCCCCGCGGTGCTGGACGAACATGTCGCGCCCGAAGGTCGGCTGCAGATTGACCTGCACCTCCGCCCCGGCCGGCCAGCCCTCGGTGTTGAGCCGACCGAAGACCTCATATGCCATCGGGGGACCCTGCTGGCTCTCGTACCCCGAGGTCCGTTCCTGGGGCATCAGCTCTTTCAGCGTCTGCACGGTCGCCCGCCCCGTGATCCGCTCTGTCCCGGCCGGCGGCTGCGGATTCTTCGGCAGTTTCGAGAAGTCGGGGATTGTCACCTTGCCCGGCTTGGCGCCTGACCCTGCCGAAAGCGTCTCCACACCGTCCGTATACGTCGGGAAGTAGGCGCCGAACAGCGACGCTCCCGCCACCATCCCGGCGACCGCTAGCACGCCCGCGCCGACCGCTAGCACGCCCGCGCCGACCGCGATCCGGCGTCGGCTGCGCATCCGCCTGCCCTGGCGCGTCGCACCGTCGACCAGGGCGTGCGTCGGCGGTCGCACATCGCCGACGGCTTCCCCCATGACCCTGTTGAGTTCGTGCTCGTCCAACTTCATGTCCGTCCCTGCCCCTCTCTCAGATCGTGGTGAGCGACTCGCGCTCGCTGCCGAGCAGTTCGCGGAGCCTGGCCAGCGCGGCCATGCTGCGATTGCGCACCGTGCCCGGCCGCAGGCCGAGTTCCGAGGCGGTCTGCTCGACGCTGCGGTCCTCCCAGTAGCGCAGCACCAGCACGGCCTGCCCGGTCCTTGGGCGATAGCTGGGCCAGGGCCGCGAGCAGCGCCACGCGCAGGGCCGGGTCGCCATGAACGTCCAATGCACTGTCGGGCACCGCCTCGACAGGCCGCTCCGTGCTGCGCCGCAGCCGTCGTTGCGAGAGGTGGACGCGGACCAGGACGGTGCGGACGTAGGCGTCCCGGTTGTCCGCGCGCCGCACTCGTCCCCAGGAGGCGAAGGCCCTGGCCAGCGCCGTCTGCACCAGATCCTCCGCCTGGTGCCAGTCCCCGCCGGTCAGCAGCAGCGCCGTACGGAAGAGCCAGGGGCCGGCCGTGCTCGCGAACTCCTGGAACTCCGCCAGCCGGCCCTCGTGTCTGACGCCGAACGCGCCCATGCGATCCGTGTCCTCCCCTTCCGGTCGCGCTCTCGCGAGCCGCTCTCACCCCTAAGACGCCATGGACGGTTCACCTTGTCACTGGCGGAGCGGGGTAATTCGTTCCGCCGTTCCACCTTCGGGCGAAAGTGGCGAAGGGCTCGGGCTCAGGTGGTGGCGAGGCGGTAGGAGTCGGTGCCGGTCTCGATGATGGTGCCGTTGGAGGTGAGGCGGTCGACGATGGCCGCGCCGACGACGCGGGCGCTTCAGTTCGGCGGCGACGTCCTGCCCGCCCGGCCGTAGCCCCATCGAACGGAGTTGGCGGCGGGTCGCATATCCGTCCGGGGCCAGGTGCCACGCGTATGCGGGGAGCGTGGCCATCAGGCCGCCGCCTCAACCGGTCCGTCCGCACGCTCGGCCCGCAGGGTCTCGCGCAGCACGCGCGCCTTGGCCGGAGACGACGGGCCCACGGATGAGCTGATTGCCTCTGCCATGGCGGCAGCGCGGATGGCAGGGCCGTACGCGGAGTTGCTCGCCGCCGGCTCGCACCTACTGGCCGTTGGCACGGCTCCGGCTGACATCAACGCTGGCGCACACGGGCAGCCAGACACAGCCACGCCAAGGGCAGCAAGACGCTGATCGCGCAGAGGCCTGACCGGGCTGGGCCCGGGAGCGCTGGTTCGACAGACGCCGGACCGCGGGTCTGTATGCATCCGGTGTGACGTTGGCAAAGGCCGGTGTGACGTTGGCAAAGGCCGGTGCGGCTTGGCAAAGCGTGCGCAAAGCATTCACCTGCCGTATAACCGTCGCCGGGGACACAGGTCAGAATCACGCGAGCCAACAGACTCCTAGATCACTTGGGCCCCGCGTGACGACTTCTGCACCGCGGGACCCCTTCTCCACATGGGGAACACATGCGCATACGTGCCACCCTGGCCGCCGCGACGGTCTCCGGCGCTCTCGCCCTGGCCGCTTTCGCCGTGCCGGCCGCGCAGGCGACCGACGGAACGGGCCTGGCGCAGGCCCATAAGCTCGCGCAGCAGGCCTCGGGCCACCAGTCGGGCATGCAGGCCCGCTCGCTGACGGCCGCCGACTCCGGCGACCCGTACGAGCTGAACGCCACCTTCTCGAACATCGAGGTGAACAGCAGCAAGTCGGCGATCGTCGTCGGCACCACCAACACGGTCCACGTCTCGTACAGCTTCACCTTCACCCACGGCTCGGACGCGGACCCCACCGCCGACGACTTCGTCTCGGGCATCGACCTCTACCGCAACACGGACGACGGGAACTTCCTGTTCGGCGACGTTCCGGCGACCTGCACGGCCGCCTCGTCGACCGTCGCGAACTGCAAGGGCAGCATCGACATCAACCCGCAGGAGGAGCTGACCAACACCGACGCCGGTGCCCACTGGACCGGCGAGGCGTTCGCCATCGCCTACAACGGCCAGGACCCCAACGACCCGAACGCCGACTGGAGCAAGGTCGGCACCGCGTACCAGGACGCCGTGTCCTCCAACGCCCTCCAGCGCTACTCCAAGCTCACGGTCAACGCGTCGCCGGAGCCGGTGAAGAAGGGCGGCACGCTCACCATTACGGGCGCCCTGACCCGCGCGAACTGGGACACCCACAAGTACGCCGGCTACACCGTCCAGCCGGTGAAGCTGCAGTTCCGCAAGAGCAGCTCGTCGTCGTACCCGACGACCTACCTGAAGACGGTCACGTCGTCCTCCACGGGCTCGCTGAAGACCACGTACACCGCCACCTACTCGGGCTACTGGCGCTACTCCTTCCTCGGCACCTCCACCACCCCGGCCGTCAAGGCCACGGGTGACTACGTCGCCGTTCAGTAGCGGTCCCCCGGCACGACAACCCGACCGTGGTCATGTGGCGCGCGGCCGCGGCAGGGGCCGGCCTCCAAGAGCATGGCCGCATCTCGCTCCCGAAGCGGGTGTCAGCCCACGCGTCCTGAGTTGAACGTGCTGCGAGGTCTCGACTGCCGGCCGAGCGGGCAAGCAGTCTCACGGACAGTCTCATTCGTCGCCGTTCGCGGCCGTTCAGCTCTCCTGCAGGCAGTTCAGGGGACCGGCCCACGGACGACCGTGACGCAGGACGAAAGGGGCCGTGCAGAGTTGGAATGCGTGCGCCACCCAAGACGGCATCTGGGCCGCAGAGAAGGAGTGCGCACCTGTGGCCAAGATGACGGTCGGTCAGACCACTTTGGAGCGTAGTCCGAGGTCACGGGGCCAAGCGCTGACCTGACGGATCGGTCTTGAAAACTGTCGTGGCAGCGATGTCACCGTGGGTTCAAATCCCACACCCACCGCAGGTAAACGGCTCCTGACCAGGCAACTCGGTCAGGGGCCGTTCTGCTAACCGGTGCCCGTCGGCGACCGCTGTTCCCCGTGGCTTCCCGTCCGGTCGGGCATGGATGGGGCACAGCAACAGCTCCTGCTTCGGGGTGATCGATCGTGTCGCATGATGTCCGGCATGTCACTGACCTTTGGCCCGGACCGGCAGACCCGCGAGTCCCAGTGTGACTGCTGCCAAGCTCCGATTGAACGGGCGTGGAACTTCATCCACGCTGGCGGTGCGGCGTATGCCGTCTACTTCGCGAACTGCTACCACCACAAGGACAGGGATCACGATGCCTGGATCGACGTGATCTTCGGGACCTGGGGTGCTGGAGCTGAACAGCGGGCCGATCACGTTTCGTTCGCCTGCCGCGTCGGTCCAGTGGCTGGGCAGAACACCCCGGCTTCGACCTTGGTGACTGCCGGGCTCGCGCACCCCGACGGTCCACTGTTTGGCACCAAGCTCGATCGCGAGGCTTGCTCTCCAGCACTCGAGGTTGTCGGATTTCTGGGAGGTATCCGACTTCATCTTGGAGCACGACCCGCTAGTACGCGGCCACATCTACGGGCGCTGACTCACGAAGGTCAGCGAGGCTCTATAGCCGGGCTCAAGCAGCGGAGCGCTGTCCGCCGGTTCAGGACAGCGGCCCGTGAGGCACAAAGGCTTTGCGGTCTGGCCTCATCGTTATCAGGTCGATCACGGGAAGCCGTTGAGCTCGGTCAACCCGTCCCGTCCCTCGACTGACTGGGCACTGGGGCCTCCGACGTCACCTCGACTGGTATGCGGAGAAGGGACCGGACGGGCTTCTGTTCGTGGGGGAGAAGGGCAAGCCGTTCCGGCGTTCCACCTTCGGGCGGAAATGGCGCCGCGCCCGTGTGCTCGTCGGGATGCCGGACGGCTTCCGCTTCTACGACCTTCGTCACACCGGACACACCTTGGCCACCCGGTCCGGGGCCACGCTCAAGGACACGATGGTCCGCGCCGGGCAGTCGTCGGAGAAGGCCGCGCTGATCTATCAGCATTCGGATCTTGAGCGACAGCAGGAGGTCGCGAGCGGGCTGGATGAGCTCGTGCGGTCCGCCCGCGAGAAGGCCGTGGAGAAGCCTTCTGGTGCGGATCTGGTGCGGGACGCTTGAACTGGTCCAGACAACAAAGAAGCCCCGGGCCGATGGCCTGGGGCTTTTGCATGGAGCGGGTGACGAGAATCGAACTCGCGCTGTGAGCTTGGGAATCCTGAGAAGAAGTCCCGGTGTGGGCGCGGCGCTCTGGCCTGCACGGATACCGTCGAGTGCTCGCTTCGCGCGACGGTGGGTTTACCGCTGTTGACCGTGGTTCTCCGCCGCAGATGGTGCGGAGGTGGTGCGACGTGGTGCGCGTTTCTGCGAGAAGGAAGGCGCTAGCGATCGCTGCTCGCGTTGCTGGGGTGGGCGGTCCGGTTGGAGACCGAACCGCCCACCAATCCGGCTGCGATGTCTGCGCGGCAGCGTGGTCGTTGCCGTGCCACGCGGACGCAAGAGGTGGTGCTTATGGGGTCACGGTTGTTCCCAGGTGAGCCCCGGCCGGTGTGCCGAGCTGGGTCGATCCGTAGTAGGTGGACGTGGACAGGCCCAGGCCGGTGCTGTTGCTCGGGATGGCCAGGAGTGCGCCGTTGCCCGTGTCTTCGCCCGCCGCGCCGATCGTCAGGTCGGCGCGGCCGTAGCCGGAGAGATCCGTGAGAGAGACGGACGAGCCCAGGTTGTCGCCTGTCTCGGTGGAGCCGGGGACGCCGCTGGTGTCCTGCGAGATGGCCTGGGCGCCGGTTCCGGTGAGTCCTGTCGAGCTGCCCTTGAGGAGGACCGATGTGCCGGCGTCGGATTCGTTCACCGAGTTGCGGGTGATGTCCTCGTTCGGGGCGCCGGTCAGGACGTCCGCGTAACCGTCGGCGTTGTAGTCGCCGACCGAGACGGCGGCGCCCATGGCGTCGCCGGACTCGGCCGCGCCCGGCACGCCGGAGGTGTCCTGGTGGATGACCGTCGCGCCGGTGGAGGTCAGGCCCGTGCCGGCGGTGCCGTAGAGGGCGGTGACCTGGCCGCCCGCGTGCGCGCCGGACTCGGAGGTGTAGGGCTGACCGACGGCGATGTCGTCGATGCCGTCGCCGTTGATGTCGCCGGCGGCGAGGGAGCGGCCGCCCTTGACGGACAGGACGCCGACCTTGGTGAGGCCGCTGGTGCCACCCTTGAACCAGACGAGGCGGCCGATGCCGGCGGCGTCACGGTAGGTGAGGGCGACGTCCGCGTAGCCGTCGCGGTTGAAGTCGCCGGATGCGGCGTCCTCGTAGGCGAGTGGGGTGGTGGCCGTGGTCAGGGTGCCGTACTGCGTGGTGGTGCCGGGCAGGTGGGTGTTCCAGCTGCCGCCGTTGCCGGTGCCCGCGGAGAAGACGTCGGCTTTGCCGTCGGCGTTGAAGTCGCCGACGGTGACGGCGGAACCGAGCTTGGCGCCCGCCGCGGTCGTGCCGACCGTGGTGTACGAGAGGCCTGAGGTGAGGCCGGGGCCGTAGAGGACGGTGACGGCGCCGCGGTCGGCGTTGCCGGAGGTGTCGTCCTCACCGGGTGCTCCGATGGCGAGGTCCGCGTAGCCGTCCCCGTTGATGTCGCCCACTGCCGTGGCGGCGCCGAACGAGTCGCCGCTCTCCGCCGTGCCCGGGACGCCCGAACTGGCCTGGGTCAGCGTCTTCCTGGCGGCTGCAGAGGGTCCCGTGAGCGAGCCGGGGACGACGGTGAGGCTGCCGCTCGCGTTCTTCGGCATACCGGCGACGAGGTCGCTGACGCCGTCGCGGCCCAGGTCCGCGGTGGGGCGGGCGGCGGAAGCGGTGGGTGAGGTGGTCAGTGCTCGCAGGTCGGCGAGTCGGTCGTGCAGGTTGGCACCAGGGCAGGCGGTCGCCATGAGGTCCTGGTGGCTGGTGATGCGGTCGGTCTCGACCTGCTGGCCCGCGGTGTAGCGGCCGTTGTCGAACTCGGCGGTCAGCGTCGTTTTCGACAGCGGGTCCGCGCCGTACAGGCCGAGCTTCCACCCGGCGATACGGGAGATCGCGGCGAGCGCGGCCGTAGTGGGCTTGGCGGTCTCCATGTTGCCCAGCAGAGAGATGCCGACCGTGTCGGGATTGAAGCCGAGGGTGTGCCGGGCCTTGACCGGCTTGTCGACACCGCCCTTGCTGCCCTCGAAGATCTGCCCGCACTTGTCGACGACGAAGTTGTACCCGATGTCGCCCCAGCCCTGGGTCTTGACGTGGAAGGCCTGGATGGACCGGACCATGGCTGCGGACTGCGCACAGCTGTAGCTGTTACTGCCTGCCTCGTGATGAACCACGACGGCCTTGACTGCCGGGCTGTAGACGGTCGGGCACTGCACGATCGACTCGTCCGCGCCCCAGGCGGCGCGGGAGATGATCGCCGGCTTGGGGACAGGCCCGGTGGCCGGCGTCGCGGGCGCAGTCGACAGGCCGTCCAGGCAACGCGGCCCGGTCACCGAGGTCGGCGACGGCGACGGGCTCGCGCTCTCGGCGGTGAACGCGGCGAGTTCGCTGTCCGCGGCGGGGGACCCGCCCGTCCCGGGGTCGACCAGGTCCAGACGCATCGACGCGGGCAGGGATCGTTTGCCGCTCACCCGGGCCTCGATGCCGTTCGACGGGCCCACCCACAGCGGCTCGGTGCTGCCGCGCATGCCTTTGCCCGAGCCGTCACGCCCCAAGTCGGGCGGCGTGTCAGCGATCTCGAGCCCGCGCCAGCCACTCCAGGTGCTGCTGCCGGCGGCATGCGTGCGGATCTCCACCTCGCCGCTGAGCCGCGTCTTGGCCGAGGGCCAGCTCACGGCCACCATCGAGAAATCCTCGGTGGTGGTCTGCTGCCGCCCACGCGCCGTCGCGGACGAACCCTCCAGGGCCAGGGTGCGGACGGCGGCGGGACGAACCTCGCGCTGCGAGTCCTCGGGCGAGGAAGTGGTGCCGATGGCCAGGGCGGCCAGCGCGCCGGAACCGATCAGCGCCGTGGCGAGGGAGGGCAGGACGATCCTGCGCATTCTTCGCTGCGGCAGCCGACGTCTGCCCAACCCTGTATTACTGCTGTTCGACACAGATTCCCGCCCTGGCATCTCGATGTACATGGTCTGCACCAACTCCAGCGCACCAGTCACCACATCTGTGGGCTTGAGCGCAGCTGCCACATCGGCTGCCCGAAGTACACAGCGCGACGCCATGCTCAAACGTCACACGGCGGTGTCGCCAACCGTTTAGCCGCTGACGAACGATTCGCGGGCACGTTCGAATTCCGTGTACTTCCTGTGTTAGCTTTCGCGGCCTCCGGAGGTCTGCTCCGCATCGCATCACGTCGATACGCGCCGTATGCGCCTGTCCGTCGGTGCCCGCGTCGAGCCGTCTCCCCACTACCAGTCAGTTGGAGGTATGCGTGGCAGCACGCCATTCGCATGGTCGCAGAAGCAAACTCATACGCACGGGCATCGCGACGGCCGCCGCCCTCGCTGTGGCCGGCGGCGCAGCTCCGTTTCTCCTCCAGGGCGCCCAGGCCGAGCCGGCCGCCCTGACGATCCCGGTCCCCGACCGGTTCGCACCGCTGAAGAACACCGTGCACGATGCGGGCACTTCGGGCTTCCTCGCCAGGGAGGAGCAGGAGGGCGACGCGTACAACACCGGCTTGGGGCCCATGGGCGGTTACCGGTGGATCCCACAGAGCGGCGACGCACAGGCCGTCGGCTCCGACCCCGCCGATTCCGGAGTGCGGGTGGACGGCTCGGCCTCGGACGTCGTTGCCCTGTACACGAAAGCGTCCCGCACAGTCGAGCTGAAGGACCTCAAGGCGGGTGCGTCGACGACGTTCACGCTGCCCGACGGGCACATCTATCTCGGCGCCACGGGCGGCGCCGTCCTCACCGCCACCTCGAAGGACACCGGCGCCATCGAAGCGCTGCACGTGCTGCGCAAGCCGGACGGCGGCGAGCTCACGGACACCACGGTGACCGGTGCCGTGCCGGCATCCGCGTGGGCGGTCGGCGCCGATGGGCACACCATCGCCCTGCGCACCCCCATCACTGGTGGCCAGCAGATCACGCTCGTCGACCTGGACACCGGGCGCGCGACCCTGGCCTTCCCGACCGCGTGGGCGAGCGCGCAGCTGCAGGTCGTGCTCTCCGACACGTACGTGGGCTGGTACGACAGCGAGTCCGGCGACGACAAGGTGCATCTGCTGCGCCGGGACGCACTCGACGGCGCCGAGACGACGGTCGACGTGGCGGGCAGCCGCGAGTACCCGGCCACCGTGGCGGTGCTCGGCGACTACGTTCTTGCCGCCACGGGTTATTCGCCACAGCAACCCGGCGACGAGTACCAGCTACGCCAGGGCGGGGAGTTGCGGGCGCTGCCCATCGGCGGCGGCGAAGCCAAGACCCTGCTGCCGCACGCGGCCCTCTCCATGGCGGCGGCGCCCGACGGCGGCGTCCTGGTGACGGGCGGCGCGGACGCGGGCCACTGGGCGGTGCGCAAGGCCACGGTCGGCTCCGACGGCGCGATCGGCCTCAGCACGCTGCGCGAGCTGCCGGCACGCGCCGGCCAGGTGCATGAACTCGCCCTGTCCACCGGAGTGCTGGCGACGAGCGAGTGGGACACCAACCCCTACCCCTCGATCTTCAAGCGCACCCTCGACCTCGGCGACAGCCCGTCCGCGGGCGACCGTTCGGTGCTCCAGGAGCCCGCGGCGACGGACGACGCGAGCACTGTACGCCGGTTCGGGGACGCGCTCCCCGTAGGCACCGGCGACGGCCGCTTTGCGTACCGGGACACCTCCAAGGGAGTCCTGAAGGTGCGCTCCTCGGAGCAGGACTCGCTGTCCCTGACGCTGCCCCCGGACCCGAACGGCTATCCCACGACGTACGGCAGCAAGCTGCTCTCGGCGTCCGGCCGCTATGTCGTCTTCGGGCAGGGCACCGGCCCCGATGACCACCAGTACGTGGCGGACATGGCCGCGAGCGGCGGGCCGAAGATTGTCTCCGAGCGCGTGGGCGGCGGCAGCGCCGTGTGGGGCACCAAGCTGTGGACGGTGGGCGACACCGACGGCACCATCAAGGCCGTCGACCTCAAGTCCGAGGAGACCGCCGACACCGTCGACATCGGCTGCACGCCGAACCGGCTCCAGGCCGTGGGCCGCTGGGTCGCCTGGGACTGCGCTTCCGGCTCCGGGTTCTACGACCGTACGACGAAGCAGAAGGCCGACCTTCCCGCCGTGGGTGAGCTGGGCGACGGTTATCTGCTCGGCCTCGACAAGGACGCCGGGAAGGTCCGCCTGACCGACCTCACCGCAGGCACCGTCGGTGACACCCGGGACCTGGCCGATCTGCCCGGTGCCACCGGGAAGATCACGGCCGACCGGTTCGGCGGTGGCGTCGCCTGGCTGGACACGGCCACGGGCGTTGTGCACGCCGAGTCCACCGGTCTGCCCACGTCCCCGCTGGCCGAGATCGAGTCGCACCCAGACACGTCCATCGACCTGAAGTCCACGACGGACGTTCGCTGGGACGGCTCCTGGCAGCTGTCCAAGCCGGCGGTGTCCGGCGCACAGATCGTGATCAAGGACAGGGCCGGCCGTACCGTGCGGACGCTCACCGCCACCGCGCACGGCGCCGCGCTGACCGCCGACTGGGACGGCAAGGTCTCCGACGCGGCGTACGCGACCGACGGGACGTACACCTGGACGCTGACTGCAGCGCCGAAGGACGGCCAGGGCGCGGCCCTGCAGCTCACCGGGAGCATCACGGTGGCCGGTGGTGCACGCGGCCACCACGACCTCAACGGCGGCGCGGGCGACGTGATGACGCTCAGCTCCTCCGGCTACCTCACCACCCACTACGGCGACGGCAAGGGCGCCTTCGGCAGCAAGGCGTCCGGCTCCGGCTGGCCCGCGGGCACCTACGCCGTGCCCTTCGGGGACCTGACCAAGGACCGCTGCAACGACCTCCTGGTCCGCACGCCCGACGGCACCCTGCGCCGCTACACGGGCAAGTGCGCGGGCGGCGGCTACAGCCCCAGCGGCGCCTACACGTCCATCAGCACCGGCTGGCAGCAGTACAACGTGCTGACCGCGCCCGGCGACCTGACCGGCGACGGCCGTACGGACCTCATCGCGCGGCAGGCCTCCACGGGCGACGTCTACCTGTATGCCGACAACGGCGCCGGCGGCTTCAAGAGCCGGGTGAAGATTCGCTCGGCGTGGACCACGTACACCCACATCACGGGTGTCGGCGACCTCAACGGCGACGGCTTCGGAGATCTGCTCGCCCGCCGCAGCGACGGCACGCTCTTCCGCTACGACGGCACGGGCGCGGGCCAGTTCAAGGACCGGGTCACCGTATTCACCGCCTGGGGCAAGACGTACAACGCGATGGTGGGCGTCGGTGACATCACCGGTGACGGCAAGGGTGACCTGGTCGTCCGCGACACCTCCGGCAACCTCTACCGCAACGACGGCAAGGGAAACGGATCGTTCACCTCGCGCACGCAGATCACCACGGGGTGGCAGGGGTACAAGGGCCTGTTCTAGAAGCAACGCCGTGACTCTGTTGGCGATCTTGTGTGGGGTGCTGACAGGTCGTCCGTTCGGCGGTTCGCTGGAGTGGAGCGGGGTGGTTTCGGGGAGAGGGGCGGAGATGTCCTTGCGGGCCAGGAGTTTCCAGCGCATACCGACGCGGACAATGGTGACGGCGTGGGCGGCGTGTCCGAAGGGCACGCCGGCGATGCTGATACGGGACCGGCTGGATGTGGTGTTCGAGGACGGCGAGTTCGCTGACCTGTATCCGAAGGACGGTCGTCCGGGACTGTCACCTGGGCAGTTGGCGCTGGTGTCGGTGCTGCAGTTCGCGGAGAACCTCTCGGACCGCGCGGCCGCGAACGCGGTCCGCACCAGGATCGACTGGAAGTACGCCCTGGGCCTGGAGTTGAACGATCCCGGCTTCGACCACTCGGTGCTGTGCGAGTTCCGGGCCAGGCTGACCCAGGACGACGCGGCCGACCGGCTGCTGCGAGTGATGCTGCATCGGCTGACCGAGGCCGGGCTGCTTAAATCCGGCGGTCGGCAACGCACGGATGCGACCCATGTGCTTGCGGCGGTGCGCACGCTCAGCCGGCTGGAGCTGGTCGGCGAGAGCCTGCGGGCCGCCCTCGAGCAGCTCGCCCAGGCGGACCCGGACTGGCTGCTGCCGCTGGTCGAGCCGGAGTGGGACAAGCGCTACGGGCGCAAGATCGAGATCGGCAAGGTGCCCGGCGGGAAGGCCGGGGTCACCGCGCTGGCCGAGACCTTCGGCCGGGACGGACACAAGGTCCTGGCCGCCGCGTGGGCGGCCGACGCCCCTCCCCAGCTCCGGGCGTTGGCGCAGGTGGAAATCCTGCGCCAGGTCTGGGTGCACCACTACGTCTGGGATACCCGCGGGCGGCTGCGCTGGCGCGACGGACACGCGCTGCCTCCGGCATCGCTGCGGTTCGACTCCCCGTACGACACCGACGCGCACTACTGCGTCAAACGTGACACCGCCTGGTCCGGCTACCGCACTCACTTCACCGAGACGTGCACGTCAGACCTGCCGGAGGTGGTCGTGCATGTGGCCACCACGATCGCCCCGGTCCAGGACGGCGAACTCACCGCCCAGATCCACGACGATCTGGCCCAGGTCGGCCTCATCCCGGCCGAGCACGCCGTCGACGCCGCCTACATCAGCCCCGCGCAGATTGAACGCGCTCACCGGGTACACAGCATCACCCTGCTCGGCCCGGTCGTGCCCGACCACAGCCACCAGGCCAAAAGCGGGGCCGGCTTCGACAAGGCCGCCTTCGCCATCGACTGGGACCGCTGCCAGGCCACCTGCCCCCAGGGCACCGTCAGCCGCGAGTGGCGTCCCCTGCACATCAGCGGCCACAACTACATCCAGGTCAAGTTCGACAAGGCCACCTGCCTGGCCTGCCCCGTCCGACCCCAGTGCACCAAGGCGGTCAGTGGTCCGCGCTCGCTCGCACTGCTGCCCACCCGCGAACTGCACGAGATCCAGCAGCGCAACCGCCTCGACCAGCGCACCGAAGACTGGCAGCGCCGCTACGCGATCCGCGCCGGCATCGAAGCCACCCTCTCCCAGAACGTCCGCACCTGCGGCCTGCGCCGGACACGCTACCGAGGCCTGCCCAAGACGCACGTCCAGCACGTACTGACCGGCCTGGCCTGCAACGTCACCCGCATCACCGACTGGATCGCCGACCCTACGCGCCCCCGGCGAGCACCCAGCCACTTCCACGCCCTCTGCACCGCCGTCACCTGACCCCCACAAGATCACCAACAGAGTCCCGGCGTTGGTTCTAGAAGGCTGCTGAAAGTCTCGGGTTCCGGCCCCGACTCGGTCGAGTCGGGGCCGGATCACTGATCGTTTCAGAATGAAATTCGTTGTGGGGCTCGACAGTTGGGTCCGGCGTGCCGATGGCGGCGGGCGGGTCGGGGACGGGCTGCGGACGCTTGACCCGCCCGCTTCGGGCCCTGCCGATGAGTTTCTGTCGGCTGCCGGGTCAGTACGGGCATGACTGCTATGAACAAGCCGCCGGTCGTCTCCCGCTCGGAGTGGCTGGCCGCAATCGACACCCTGCGCGGCCGGGAGAAGGTGCACACCCGGGAGGGCGATGCGATCGCCGCAGGACGGCGACGGATGCCCATGACCGAGGTCGACCCGTCGACTCCGCTCGTCGGAGGCAACGGAAAAGTTCCCCTGATCGACGTCTTCGACGGCCGTACCCAGCTGTTCGCGTCGTATCACATGTGGCACGAGGGCCGCCCCGCCGCCGACCAATGTGAGGGCTGCACCTTCTTCACCGGCCAGGTACGCGAACTGTCCTATCTGCACCAGCGTGACGTCACCTTCGTCGCCTTCTGCCAGGGCCCCTACGAGGAGTCCGAACGCTACCGCCGCTTCATGGGCTGGGAGATGCCCTGGTACTCCGTACCCGCCGAGTCCCACGAACGGCTCCTCGCCGGCCGCTACTTCGGCATGAAAGCGTGCTACCTCCGCGACGAGGGCCGTGTCTACGAGACGTACTGGACCACCGGCCGAGGAGTCGAGCCCATGACGCCCTCCTACGGCATCCTCGACATGACCGTCCACGGACGGCAGGAGATCTGGGAGGACTCCCCGGCAGACTGGCCACAGCCGTATGAGGCCCGCGGCCAGCAGTTCCGCAAGGACGGACGGCCAACCGCGCAATGGGCACGGATCGCGGCCGGGCACGACGACGACCTCCACGGCGAACAGTCCAGCACAGGCAGCTCGGGCTGCTGCGGCTGAGCCCGGGCCCGACAGCCACAGCGGAACCACCGTCCGAAGACCGGGGCGGGCACAGCACGTGTGCCTACCCCGCTCCGCTCTCACCCGATCTCCCACTCCTTGAAAAGGAGACCACCTGGGGAGGAAGAGCAACCCCGGCCGATTTCAAGAGTCCTCATCACAGCTGGGACAGCTCCGGGCCCCCGGGCTAAGCGTCCGGGGGCCCGGCTGTTCTGGTGCTGTGCGGCGCGACTTACGACGGCAGGAAAACGGGCTTGGCCTGTCCGAGGTCGCGCAGATGAGCCAGGTATTCCTTCGCAGCAGGTTCTGTGCTGTAGCGCTCCCTCACGACTGCTGCGAGTTCTCGGCTTGAGCCGCATGGGCAAGCTCCTGGGCGGACAGCCCGCACCGTCCGGGCTCACATTGGTGACCGAATGCCCTCCCTTCCCGCAAGGCGGCAGCGAGGCCATCGCGCAGTGGCTGGAGCGCAACCAGGATGCCCGGATGGTCGTCATCGACGTGTTCGCCAAGATGCGCGGACAGGCCCCGCAAGGCGTGTCCGCCTACGACGCGGACTACGTCTCCGTCGGCTACGCCAAGCGGCTTGCGGACCACTACGGCATCGCCGTCGTCCTGGTCCACCACGTCCGCAAGATGGCCTCCGAGGACTTCCTGACCGAGGTCTCAGGCACCAACGGCATCGCCGGAGCAGCAGACGCCACGCTCGTACTCAAGCGGGCCCGCGGACAGGCCGACGGCATCCTGCACGTCACCGGCCGCGATGTGAGCGAAGCCGAATACGCGCTGGTCTACCTCGGTGCCTACGGTCCGCTGCGGCCGGAGGAACAGGCGGAGCTCCGCCGCAAGGACGTGGACCTGGACGCGATGACCATTCGGGTTCGCAAGGCAGCGCCGGAGCTGAACACCGGGGAGCGCGCCGTGGGGGACACCAAGTCCGAGGCGGGCAATCGGTACGTCGTCCTGCCGGCCTTTCTGCACCTGGATCTGCGGAGGCATCTCGACCGGTACGCGGAGAAGGGCCCGGAGGGACTGCTCTTCGTAGGTGAGCAGGGAGCGCCGTTCCGCCGCTCCTCCTTCGGGCGGAAGTGGCGCAAGGCGCGACGGACGGTGGGCATGCCCGACAGCTTTCGTTTCTACGACCTTCGTCACACCGGGCACACGCTGGCCACGCGCTCGGGGGCGACGCTCAAGGACACGATGGTCCGGGCCGGACAGTCCTCCGAAAAAGCTGCGCTGATCTATCAGCACTCGGATCACGAGCGGCAGAAGGAGGTCGCGAGCGGGCTGGACAAGATGGTCCGGGCCGCTCGGGGGAAGGGTTCTGAACAGCGGAAAGACGGTCAAGGTGATGCGGAGGTGGTGCGGAAGTGGTGCGCGACGCTTAGGCCGGTCCAGACAACAAAGAAGCCCCGGGCCGATGGCCTGGGGCTTTTGTATGGAGCGGGTGACGAGAATCGAACTCGCGCTCTGAGCTTGGGAATCACCGGGCTTTGTGCCCCCATCGGCGAGCTGACCCGCGGGAATAGGTGCTAAGGGGGCCCATGGCGCTCGCCTTTGCACCCGCGTTTGACCGTGGCTCCCCGCCCTGTCGGGCACGGATCGGGCACGGGCACCTTCTGTTCCTTGCCCAGCAGAATCGGTCGGCGACAGTCATGCCGGTAACTCTGCGGGCCCGGACGGATGCTGCAGTCCGGGGGCGGTTGCTGGGGTGTTACCGCACTGCTGTACCACCCCAGCCGGGCCAGGGTCGACGGCGTGATTGTGCTCGGCATTGCTGCTGCGTCGGTAGCCCAATTGATCCGTTGGTATCCGCCGGTAGAGCGAACGCCATGCCAGTGCGACTCCTTGAGTCCAAATAAGATCCTTTTTACATGTATATGAGTAGTTTCTATAGGCGGGTGACGGTGCATCACGAGTCCGTGGGACCTCGTCGCGAGTACAGCGCCTGTGACTGACCAGAGCTCACCTCGAGCGCCAGGGAGCCTGGCGACTGAGCTCAACGGTGACAAGAAAGGACTCATCCATGGCATTGGATGCCATCCCCTGCACCCCTCCTGGCAGGCGGAGAACACGGAGATTCAAAGCAACTGTCGCCATGCTGCCCGCGGCCGCGCTGGTGCTGACGATGACTTTGATCTCGAACCTTGCGAGCGCAGCTGAGGCGTCCGTGGGATTGGGGGCCGCCACGAGTTACGCGGTCCTGGCCGGTACAACGGTCACCAATGTGGTCGTCCCCCCGGTCCCCAACACGGTCGTCAACGGCGACCTGGGACTCAGCCCTGGGAGCTCGGTGACGGGCTTTCCGCCCGGAATCGTCAACGGAGTGCAGCACGTCGCCGATGCCGCCGCCGTTCAGGCTAAGTCCGACCTGACCATCGCGTACAACGACGCGGCTAGCAGGCCGACCAACACCGTCCTGACCTCCCCGGGTGACATCGGCGGATCCACGCTGTTTCCCGGCGTCTACAGCGCTTCGTCGTCGCTGGGTCTCACCGGGACTGTCACTCTCGACGCCCAGGGTGACCCGAACGCCGTCTTCATCTTCAAGATCGGCTCCACTCTGACCACAGCTTCGTCGAGCAACGTCCTGCTTATCAACGGAGCGCAGGCCTGCAACGTGTTCTGGCAGGTGGGGAGCTCCGCCACCCTCGGCACCAACTCCTTCTTCAAGGGCAACATCCTGGCCCTGACGGCCATCACGGTGACCACCAATGCGGCGATTGAGGGCCGGGCGCTGGCGCGTAATGGTGCGGTCACGTTGGACCACAACGTCATCACGAGGGCGGTCTGCATGACGGGACCGCCTGGGCCTCCTGGACCGACCGGATCGACCGGCCCCACCGGGCCTCCTGGGCCGACCGGGTCCACCGGACCCTCTGGTCCTCCTGGACCGACGGGATCGACCGGACCCGCCGGGCCTCCCGGGCCGACCGGACCCGCTGGGCCCTCAGGTCCACAGGGTCCCCACGGTCCACAGGGCCCTCACGGTCCACAGGGTCCACAGGGTCCCAAGGGCCCCAAGGGCCCCAAGGGCCCCAAGGGTGACGGTCACAAGGACAACGGTCACAAGGACAACGGTCACAAGGACAACGGTCACAAGGACAACGGTCACAAGGACAACGGTCACAAGGACAACGGTCACAAGGACAACGGTCACAAGGACAACGGTCACAAGGACAACGGCAAGAAAGACCACGGCAAGAAAGACCACGGCAAGAAAGACCACGGCAAGAAGGACAACAGCCACAAGGGCAATGGCCACAAGGTCAACAGTCACAAGGCTTGGTAGCGTCCGCTCGTTCTCATGGCTGTATCGCACGGCGGCGGCCTCTGAGTGGCAGCGCCATGCGTCCGTGAGGTGACTGCGCCCCTGGACATACCCTCCAGGGGCGCACAACCGGCCCGGCCGGACTCCTAGGGCAATGCTCATTACCTGTGGCGCATAGCAGGGCGGCGGCACGGCAATACGGAATAAACGGGGAACGAATACGCTTTAGTCCGATTTGCGGTGTACCCTAAAAGCAAGGACGCACACTCTCACGTGTGGCGCCCTGGAAGGGCCGGCTCCGGTGGCGAGACCATCCGGAGCCGCTTCCATGCCCGCATCAACTCGGTGATGCGGGGATGATGCCCACGCCCATGAGGATCTGCTCCGCAGGCGTGCAGTTTCCGTCCTGCACGGCCATGGCCATCGCAGCGCGCGCGGCGGCGGCACCGGCCTGGGGCGGGATCACCAGGAACGAGAAGTGGTCCTGCTCACCACGCGTGACGATCATCGTGCTGTCGCCGACGGCGGACCAGTCGATACGGACGGTCCGGCCACCGATCACGAGGTGGCCCGGGGCATCGTCCCAGGCACTCGCGTCCAGACCGACCCGCGCGATGGCTCCCAGCCGGGCGACCAAGGCGTCGATCAGCCGGGGCAGTTGGGACGCTATGTCGCGGGAACGCGGCCACCACGCACCGTCGAAGATCCCCTCACGATTAGAGGTCGTCTCCATCCGCAGCACCGCGGCCCCGGGGACGATCGGCGAGCCGCTCGTGTTCGACAGGAGCAGGAGCGGTGCCGCGTCATCGGTACGGCCAGGGACATGCACGTCCGAAGTCATGGCAGGCCACTCCTCCGGACGTGCACGTCGATGAAGATCTCCATGCCTCACATCCCTTCCCTCGAGCCCCGCGCCCGGGCGACAACTGCTCCGACACTGCGTTGCGAGGCCGGACGGGCGCTGTGGCCGCCTTCGGAGTCCCAGACCGTCTCCCGGACGAGGTCCCAGTCGGCCTCGGCCGCAGCCCGGAAGAGCTCGGCCTCCCGCATCAGCCCACTCGCGGTGAGGCTCTGTGCCGGATCGGCGGCTGCGGTCAGCAGTCGGGCGGCGGTACCCGGGGCGGTCTGCGGTGGGATCACCAGCAGGTCCCAGCGGCCGGTGGCGTAGGAAAGAAGCAGCAACTTGTTCGGGTCCTGTTCGGCCTTGAACCAGCCGACGTGGACCACATGCCCCCGGACGGGCACCTTCCGTGGGATCACGGGCCAGACGGTGGGGTTCACCGTCACGCGGGTGATCCGCCCCCACAGCGGGTCGAGCACCGCTGTCAGCGCGGGAAGTTCCGCCGTCAGATCGCGCGACCGCGGCCACCACGCGCCGTCCAGCAGCGCGGGATCGGTGCCGGCCGGGGCCAGCGAGAGGCGCGGCGGCAACGAGGACAAAGAGAAGGTCCGCTCGTCGACCGCGGACGTGTACAGAATGGTCGCAGTCATGACGCGAACCCTGCCCCGGGCCGGTCTACACCGGCCCGGCGTTGTGAATCGCCAAGAACGACACGGGCTCGGAAGCTCGTGTACGGAATGTTCTGGGTATGTCCAAGGTACTCCGGCGGGGCATCCCGCGGAGTGCGGCGGTCCTGGGGATATGAGCCCCCGACGGATCGAACGGCATGCCGGAACCTTCCGGTCACCACACCCGGAGGCAACACCGCTCGTGTCCTCGTGACCGGCGGTTCGTCACCCCGACTGTTGACCGTGGCTTACCGACCTGTCGGGCACGGATCGGGTACACCTTAAAGTCCCAGGCTTTACCGGATCAGTCAGCCGCGACGGAACAGTTCTCAGGCTCGATGGCGGTGAGATCACACACGGCGGCGTCCGCTTGGCCCTCAGAGGGGTGCTGTTGAATGGCCGCTGCTGCACGAGTCCCGGCATCGAAGCATGTTGGATTCTGCTCCACGAGCGTCCTGATGATCTCCGCCCGCGTTGTGTCTATGGTGAGCTGGTGGGAATCGGTCTCCCCCTCTTGGGACTCCCGTCGCAGTTGCCTTCGGATCTGACCGGCCCGTGTCTCGAACTCCCGATTGGCCTGCTCGCACGTCGCGGACCGCTCGGATGTGCTGTCGTGCTGCGCTGCCCCGACGGCGTACCCGCCCATGACGAGAGCGATTGCCCCTGCGCTGGTCAGCGCGATCAATGAACGCCTCATGGCGAGGGATGCTATCTGCCCAGGTGAAGAAGCTTTCCCTTGACTCGGACCACCGCTTTAGGAGCGCGGTGGGGCGATCACGCGCGTGACCTGCGGATTCCGTACCGCGGGCGGAGTCCGGCCGAGCTCACCCCTGGGGACCCCGGTTCCCCGTGAGTCCCTGTCCGTTCTGGCACAAGAGTGGCACGGCCACAGGGCCGTTCCTTGGGCTCCCGCGATGCGAACTGCGGTCGGTGCGGTCGCTGAGGGCTGCTCGGCCGACCATGATCGGCTCGTAGACAGCACGGTCGAGATCCGGCAGGATCGGCGGATGTTGAGGTGGGAACGGCCGGTGGTGGTCGCCGTATGCGGGTCTCCGGGGGCCGGAAAGACCACCGTTGCCTGCGCAACGGCGCGTCGCCTCGGTGTGCCGTTCCTGACCCGGGATGAGATCAAGGTCGGTCTCGGGCTGTCCTCGGCTTCCGTCGGCAAGGGCGGCGGTGTTCAGCTCAACCCGGACTTCCACATCGCCGGCGGTCCTTTGAGCCTCCGCGCTGAGGCCGTGATGGTCAACGCAGCCCGGCTCCTCGCCTCCTCAGGGGTGAGCTTCGTCGTGGAGTCCTCCGTGTTGTCGCACAAGCTGCTAGATGCGCTACTCGCATCTGACGCCCGAGTGCTCGCTGTTCATGTCGTCGCCCACGAATCGGTCATCGACGAGCGCCTCCGCGCCCGAGCGGCCGAAGGCGGGGCAGCCGACCGACAGCTCTCATCTCAGTTCCAGCGAGGCGAGATGAAGCGGTCGATTTTCGATCCGCCGGGTGGAGTCGATGCCGTCGTTGAAGTCGACACCTCAGATGATGGCGATCCGGACATCGAACCCATCGAGGCAGCCGTGGTCGCCCTGATTCGGTGACCGAGCGCCGCTCAGAGGTCCCCAGTTTGGAAGACCCCGTATGCGGATCGCGGCTGACCTGCCGAGTGCCTGACCTGCTCTGGATCGCGGCTTTCGCCGCTGTTCCCCGTGAGTCACCAGAAGGTCCCGCCGGGCCGGGCACGGAACGGGCACGCCCACCACGACCGTCGCCGCGGTGCTCAGTAGCCGAAGAAGCGACAGGCCGGTTTCCCGACCTGCGGTCACGTCATGGTTCCGAAAGGCCAGCGACGGCCATCAGGCGCTCCACCGGCCGAGGGTGCGTGGACCAGCCGCCGACTACGTGGGAGAGGCGAAAGGGTTCCCGTCGGGAACCGGTGGGCCGCTCCACTGCGCCCCCGGAAGCAGGACAGGCGTCCAATCCGGGCCGCGGTGGTCCAGCCACCACCTGCCGATGGTGCGGAACTTCTCCTCGAACTCGCGATCCCAGCAGAGGAACCCGGTGACCGGTGCCCGAAGGCGAGTACGACGGCCACCCGCTTCGTAGATCACAACGATTTGGGACCCCTGGAAGCGTTCGACGCGGATGGCCTGGACGTTGGACCACTGGATGGTCCGGCGGCGGAGGCTGTGCACGATGGCTGTCGACTCCGTGAGGGTGATGCCGGAGTACTGCCCGAGGATCAGGAACACGAGCAGCATGGCGGCCCATGTACCCAATGACTCGGCTGGCTCAGACCCGGCAGGCTTCCAGGTCATCCAATCCAAGACCGTCGTGCCCACGAAGACGGCAAGAAAGGGCAGAGTAGGCAGTACGCGTTGGAGAAGTTCATACCGGTAACGGATGCGCTTCGGCGGCTTAGCCTCGACCTGCGATTGCTCCACAATCCCCACCCTCACACGATGCAGCCACCACGGGCGCATGATCGCCAAGGCAGCATGGCGGACCGGGGGCGTGCTGTCCATCGCCTACGGCTGCTGGTCGAAGCGGCGCTTCGGCCGCATCCGAAAGCTGACCTCAGGCCGGTACCAGGCTCGCTACCTCGGCCCCGACGGCATCGACCGTCCGGCCCCGCACACCTTCGAGACCAGGCGGGACGCTGACGATTGGCTCGCGGAACAGCAGACCGAGGTTCGGCGGGGGGACTGGCAGGCCCCGGACGCCGGGGCAGTCAACTTCAAGGACTACGCGCTGCAATGGGTAAAGGAGCGCCGTCTCTCCGCCACGACCGATGAGCTGTATCGGCGGCTCCTCCGACTGCACATCCTGCCCACCTTCGAGGGCTTGGACCTGGACGAGATCACCCCGCCGCGCGTCCGCTCCTGGCGCTCCGAACGGCTCGACAGTACCGGGGCGGAGACCACGATCGCCAAGGCGTACCGGCTCCTGAAGGCCATCATGGAAGCCGCTGCCGACGATGAGCTGATCCGCCGCAACCCCTGCCGTATCAGGGGCGCCGGCAAGGAAACCGCGGAAGAACGCCCGACCGCCACCGTCGCCCAGGTTGACGCGCTCGCCGACGCCATGGGCCCGCGCTGGCGCCTGATGGTCTACATCGCCGCGTACGGCCCCGCCCGTCCGGAGGAACAGGCCGCGATGCGCCGTCGTGACGTGGACCTGGAGAACGTCGGCATCTGGGTGCGGACCGCCGAGCCCGAACTCACCACCGGTCGGCGTGCACCGGGCGACACCAAGTCTGATGCGGGCAAGCGGTTCCTCGTCCTGCCGGCCTTTCTGGAGAAGGACCTCAAGCGGCATCTCGCCTGGTACGCGGAGAAGCAGCCGGACGGACTGTTGTTCGTGGGGGAGCGGGGCAAGCCGTTCCGGCGCTCCACGTTCGGGCGGAAGTGGCGGAAGGCTCGAACCGAGGTCGGGCTGCCTGAGAGCTTCCGCTTCTACGACCTTCGTCACACCGGACACACGCTCTCGACGCAGTCGGGCGCCACGCTCAAGGACACGATGGTCCGCGCCGGGCAGTCCTCCGAGCGTGCCGCGCTGATCTATCAGCACTCGAACCTGGAGCGTCAGCGGGAGGTGGCCGACGGGATCGACGCCCGCGTCCGCGCCGAGCGGGAGAAGGCTGCGATTGTGCCCGACGTTCAGGCATCGGGCACGGAACGGGCACGCGACGCCTGATCCGGTCTAGACAACAAAGAAGCCCCGGGCCGTTGGCCTGGGGCTTTTGTATGGAGCGGGTGACGAGAATCGAACTCGCGCTCTGAGCTTGGGAATCACCGGCCGATCAAGCTACCCCAGGGTCCTGACCTGTGCGTAAGCGTGCCTCTACTGAGCTGGGCTACGCGTCGAGGTAACCGCTGTTGCCCCCTCTTCCCCACCTGTTCTGGCACGTATCTGGCACGGCTGCCACGAGATGGGCACCGGCTCCCCCTGGTCGTCAGTCCTCTTCGGGAGGAATCAGGCGGTCGGCTCCCTCGGCGTCGTCCACGTGGCCGGTGGCGTCGACGGTGATAGGAGTGGCCCGGCCCGTCGCTGTGATCAGCCATGCGAGCACCTGCTCGGTCAGCGGTGTCCCGTTGGGCCCTTCGTCCTTCCAGTGGGCGCGCCAACCACCACCTGGCACAGCGGCCACGACCCGGTCGGCTCGCTCCAGGTGAGAGAAGTCCGGGTAGTCCGTGACTGGGCGCAGCGCACCGCGCTGGGGGTCGACGACGAGAGCCGTACCGGTGGTCTCGTCCCAGGTCTCCACAGCCACGGTGCGCCCGATCGCCGACTCCGTGCCGTTGAAGATGGCGAGCCAGCCCGTCAGGTTGAAGTAGCGCATGGGAAACATCGTCTCCCACACTCAACGTCGCCGTCTGGCCGGCCGCTCGTAGAAGGCACCTCGGCGACACCCGCTTTAGGAGTTCGATCAACCGGGAGCTACTGCATGTTGTGGTGAAGAGTGCGGTGGCGTTGCGGACTGCTGGGAATCGTGGAGGTACGCCGTCGTTGATGTCAGCTGTGGATGTCAGGCAGTCCGAGGCACGATGATCACCGCGCGGTAGTCGTACCCGTCCTGCTTGAAGCCAGGGGCTTCCCATGTGAGGTCGACCTGCTGCCCGGCCGACAGCGTGCGGAAACCGGTCGCCTGGATGTCGGCGTAGTGGCCGAAGCAGCCGCCGGGGGTCTCGGGGGAGTCGAGAACGCCCCACCCTTGCTCGTCGTCCCACTCGCGGACAGTCGCAGTCACCATGCAGGGAAGCCTACGGCTTCCACCACGCAGACGCGCCTGGCGCATGGCGCATAAGCTTGGGAATCACCGGGCCCACAAGTTGGGATAAGACGCTTGAGCTGCGGAAAGGCCGTCCCGGTCACTCCGAGACAGTGCCGTGGCGTGACCGGGATGGACCGCGGGTCGCCGGCCGTTCTGGCTCACACCTGGCACGGTCGCTCTTCGTCCTGGACGCACAGCTGGGGCAGGCTAAGCCGACCGGATTCGAACCGGCGTCCTCGCGATTTTGGAGACCGCGCGCGACTACCTCTGCGCTACGGCTTCGCCCGGCTGCGATCCTAGCCCCGCCGCGCTTTAGGACAGATCGGTGCACCGAACCTTCTGATCCGTAGCTCTAGCCGGATCGGTCAGCGACGGCCATACCGACCACCCCGAGGCCCCGGAGGGACGCTACCGAACAGGGGCGGTTGCTGGGGTTGCGGTACGGAGCTGCTGTACAGCGACCGGGCAGGAAGCCTGCCCCGCCGACTCCTTCATTGACCGTGAGCAGCAGCACCTTCCGGTCCGTCTGTGGCACGCCGAGCCGTCACCAGATAGCCCGCGAAACTAACGTCCGGCCTGGCCTTCGCCCGCCCGTCCGCCTCCTTCACCGGAACCAGCATGGTCGTGCCCGGAACGGGGTAGTTCACCTTGTCCGTAGCGCCCGGGGGTACCCCGTAACGGCAGTGCACCTCGGCAATCGACACCACCTCCACCGAGGTGGGTGCATGCCCATCCCCTTGGCCGTGATGCTCCTCGCGGAAGTCGATCTCATCCGCACGTTCGCCGCCAACGACGTCGGCGTAATCCTCCGGATCGACCTCCAGCAGCGTCCAGGAGACAACATCCCCTGGCGCGAAGCTCTGTCCGCAGCACTGGATCTGCCAGTCATCGATCCAAATCGTCAACGTCATGCGGCCATTGTCCGCCGAGCGACCTGAGCTCATTAGGGGCCTCGCGCATGATTTACGACACCCGCTTTAGGAGCGTGGTGGGGCGAGTTGGGATCTGACCTGCGGGATGCCGACTTCGGCGGCTACTGGCTTCGCCCACCGCCAGCAGCCGCAGTTCCCCGCGAGTCCCCGCCCGATCTGGCGCGGTTGTGGCACAGGGGAACTTCTGATCCGTAGCTCAATGCAGGTCGGTCAGCGGCATTTCGGTCAGTACACGGCTACGCAGGCCACGGACAGCTGACACGGTTGCTGTGCTTCTCTGCTATACGGCATCTCCGGCTGTCAGTGCTGCATGGCACTGTGCCGCCATGACGACAACGGCAGAGCTCACCCTCTTCGCGGACTACTTTCAGATACACGTATCCGATGCGGATTCGGACGGTGATCTAAGCGACGCGTGGACGGACCAGGCCGTTGCCGATCACCTCGCGGTTGCACAGGATGCGCTGGGCATCGGCACGGCGGTTAATGTCAACGTATCCGTCACTGTTTTCATCCTGCCTCAGGAGCCGAGTGATGACAGCTCGGAATTCGATCACGTGGTCGAGGCCAGCCTCGACATGTCGTTGGGTCGCCTGATGGTTCTGGGTTGCACGGACTACGCCCCCGATGCGGCTACGTTCGAGGTCCCGTCAGGCTGGAACCGCGTCCGCGTGTCCCAGAGCAACTTGGCTCGGGCAGCTCAGGCCGACATCGACTCTGACGAGAGCCCCGAAACCACCGAGAAGATGCGTATCCAGGTGTGGCCGGCCCCGGAATCTCCAGCAAAGATCATCAAGCGGTGGTCTTAAGCAACCTCGGTGGTTCGCCAAGCTTCCGTGACGCAGCCCTCTTCCATGTGCCACCACTCCTGATCGGCTCCGTGGTGGAGGAGCTTCTTGATCTTGCCGAGGTTCGCTTCCGGGGGGCAGCACCTGCCACGCACCATGGCCCGCCCGGCCATTGGATCAGCGCGAGAAGAGCCCGATGCCCTCCGGGACCGGGCGTTCTGCGCCACCGGTCGGGTGGTTGCGGACGAGGGGGGTGCCGGTCACCGGGTCCCGGGTCACCAGGGTGGACGAACCGCCCCCGTCCAGGTTCACGCCCGCGTCGGCGCCCACGGTGCCGAGTACGTCGGCGACCTCGGCGACCGTCAGGCCCGAGCCGCTCTCCGCACTTCCGTCCAGTACCAGCAAGTAGAGCAGCTGACCGTGGTCACCGACACCCGCGCCGGTCCGGGTCGCGGCGGCCTTGGTGTCCAGGCCGGGCAGCGGCGCGCCGTCCCGGAGCACCGGGAAGCCGCCCACGGCGAACTGGAACTGCTTGCCGCTCGCCGTCCTCAGCTGGTCGGAGACCTTGACCGCGTCCCCGGTCCGGAGCGCGCGCAGCCGGTCCGCTCCGGCCTCCCGGCCGACCAGCACCACGGTGTCCTCGGCGATCGCGCCGGCCCCGATCGTCGGGGATCCGGAGACCACCCGGCCGTTGTGGACGGTGACCTCGTAGGTGTTCGTGGAGCAGGCCGCAGCCCGGACGGTGTCGGTCCCGCACACCGAGCGCTGCCGCGAGACCTCGCCCCACTTCGGGGTGAATGCTCCCACCCCGCCCACCGGGATGGCGTACTGGTTGAAGCCGCCCAGGTCGAACGAACCGGACTTGGTGCGGACGCTTCCCTTGAGCGTCAACTCGTCCAGCCGGGCCCGCTTGTCGGAGCCCACCCCGATCACATCGCGCGTCGATGTGCCGGGCGGCAGACCGGGACCGAACCGCTGGCCGTCCGGCACAGCCGCCTTGAGTGCCTCACCGTGAGCAATCGCCGGGCCGACCGCGGAGTTGGTCGGGGCCACCCCCACGTGCTGGGACTCCTCGATGTTGAAGAAGTCCGCGTTGACGCCCGCCACCGCGCCCTGGGCGGCGGCCATCTGGGACAGCTTGACGCGGCTGGAGACAGTGCCGGGGGTGAGCAGGTCCACCGAGACATGCCGGTCGGTGAGGTCGGCGGTGACCAGATGCCCGGACACCACCCCGTGCGAGCCCGTCACCGAGAACGCCCGGTAACTGATGCCCGGTGCCACGGACACATCGTCAGCCAACCGGACCTTGTCCAGCGCGGTCGCCTGCCCGAGACCCGCACCCGCGACCACCGCACCCACGGTGGCCGCCGCGGCGACGACCGTACGAGCCCGACCAACAGATCTCATCATGTGATGTCCCGTCATATCTCTTTGGGTGCCAGATCTTCGACAGACGGCATGACACAGGACGGGACACAACATCGGACAACGGCGCGCCGAAGGGACGGCGAACTCTGACGGCGCGCCGCCCACAGGACGCGCGTCTAATCAGCAGCGGCGTCCTTTGCGGTCCTGATCGTGCCGCCCGTTACGGCACCTACGGGGGCACAAGATCCACGTAATGGGCTTGGATCCCCAATGGGTGGACAAGCACACGAAGCTCCGGCCGGACAGGTCGACCCTTGTCGGCAAGCCATCTGGGCTGAAGGCGATCCTTCAAACCGCCGTCGACGATGAACTGCTCCAGCGCAACCCCTGCCGGATCAAGGGCGCCAGCAAGGAAGAACCCGACGAGCGGCCGGTGCCACGGTCGAGCAGGTCTTCGCACTGGCCGAGGCGATGGACCCGCGCTGGCGACTGATGGCCTTCCTGGGCCCGTTCGCATCGCTCCGCCCCGAGGAACTGGCGGAGCTGCGACGCAACGACATCGACCTGGGGCAGGGAGCGTTGCGGATCGTACGGGCGTCGCCGGAGCGCACCAACGATCAGCGGGCCGTGCGCCGGACGTGCTCGCGCATGGCCGCTGACGGACAGGTCACCAAGGACGGCGGCGGCCGGTACTTCCCGGATACCGAGACCCGGACACAGGCCACGCCGGAGGTGTCCCAGCTGTCCGACTGTCCGGTCACCTCATCTGACGCGGTACGGCAGTACCGCTCCGGCCGCTGGACCGCCTCGTACCTCGATTCGACGGGGGAGCGGCGCCGTGCGCAGGAAACCTTCGCCACGAAGACGGATGCCGAAGTCTGGCTGTCTCAGGTGGAGGCTGACCTCACCCGTGGGAACTGGCGAGACCCCGATGTGGGAGCGGTCAACTTCGGGGAGTACGCACTGAAGTGGGTGGACGAACGGGAACTTGCAGCGACGACCGACGAGCTCTACCGGCGACTGCTGCGGTTGCACATCCTTCCGGGATTCGAGGGCGTCGACCTCGATCAGATCACTGCTCCCAAGGTCAGGGAGTGGCGGGCAGAGCGACGCAAGGCCACTGGGGCAACGACCGTGGCCAAGTCATACCGGCTGCTGAAAGCGATCCTCGAAACCGCCACCGACGACGAACTGATCCGCCGCAACCCCTGCCGCATCCGTGGCGCGGGCAAGGAGTCGCCTGCCGAGCGTGAGATCGCCACGGTGGAACAGGTGAGCAGGGAGCGCCGTTCCGCCGCTCCTCCTTCGGGCGGAAGTGGCGCAAGGCGCGACGGACGGTGGGCATGCCCGACAGCTTTCGCTTCTACGACCTTCGTCACACCGGGCACACGCTCGCCACGCGCTCGGGGGCAACGCTCAAGGACACGATGGTCCGGGCCGGACAGTCCTCCGAGAAGGCCGCGCTGATTTATCAGCACTCGAATCACGAGCGGCAGAAAGAGGTGGCGAGCGGGCTGGACAAGATGGTCCGAGCTGCTCGGGGGAAGGGCGCTGAACAGCGAAAAGGCGGTCAAGGTGGTGCGGAGGTGGTGCGGAGGTGGTGCGTGACGCTTAGGCCGGTCCAGACAACAAAGAAGCCCCCGGCCGATGGCCTGGGGCTTTTGTGTGGAGCGGGTGACGAGAATCGAACTCGCGCTCTGAGCTTGGGAAGCTCATGTTCTACCATTAAACTACACCCGCGCGGAGCGCTGGTCGATCAACGCTCATCGTCGCACACTCTACCCCATGGCAGGCCCCCGGTGCGTGAGCCGGAAGCCTGGGTGTCGTGTCCGAGGTGTGGATGCGGGTGCCGGGGGCGGGAGTTGGGGCGTAGCGTACGTAGTCGGAGTGCCGCCTGGAGCGGCGTCCTCTTCATCCCCTAATGTGGCGTTCTCGTCCAAGGCTTGTTGGGGAAGGGACTTGATGGACTCCATGGAGCGCACCGTCGTCCGCTGTGCCGAAGGGCACATTTTCGCTACCGCTTCGTTCCCGATGCAGCAGCTCGGGGCCGGTCGGATCGGTCCCGGGAGGCTTATTCGCTGCCCGCGTTGTGCCCGGTTGCGGCATGCCGTTCCTGTGGTGTTCGAGGAGCGGTAGAGGCGTCGGCAGACGGTTGCGGCAGAGCGCGCGGGGCGGTCCGGTTGGGGCGGGCCCGCGCGTTCTGCGTATCCTCGGGACGTGCTTCTCTCAGACAAGGACATCCGGGCCGAGATCGACGCCGGGCGGGTCCGCATTGATCCGTTCGATCCGTCGATGGTGCAGCCCTCGAGCATCGACGTGCGGCTCGACCGCTACTTCCGGGTGTTCGAGAACCACCGCTATCCGCATATTGACCCAGCCGTCGAGCAGGCGGACCTGACCCGTACGGTCGAGCCGGACGGGGACGAGGCGTTCATCCTGCATCCCGGCGAATTCGTGCTCGCCTCGACGTACGAGGTCATCTCACTGCCCGACGATCTTGCGTCGCGGCTGGAGGGCAAGAGTTCGCTCGGCCGGCTCGGGCTGGTGACGCATTCGACGGCCGGGTTCATCGATCCCGGGTTCTCCGGGCATGTGACCCTGGAGCTGTCGAATCTCGCGACGCTGCCGATCAAGCTGTGGCCGGGAATGAAGATCGGTCAGCTGTGCATGTTCCGGCTGAGTTCGCCGTCGGAGTTCCCGTACGGCTCGGAGCGGTACGGGTCGCGCTACCAGGGGCAGCGTGGGCCGACGGCCTCGCGTTCGTTCATGAACTTCCATCGGACTCAGGTGTGATGCCGGACCATGAATGACGTACGGGAGAACCTGACGTACGAGGCGTTCGGTCATGCCGTGCGGGAGCTCGCGCAGACCGTGGCCGACGACGGCTACGAGCCGGATGTGGTGCTCAGCATCGCGCGGGGCGGGGTTTTCGTCGCCGGCGGACTGGCGTATGCGCTGGACTGCAAGAACATCCACTTGGTGAATGTGGAGTTCTATACCGGGGTCGGGACGACTCTGGAGATGCCGGTCATGCTGGCGCCCGTTCCGAATGTCATTGATTTCTCGGACAAGAAAGTCCTGATCGCCGACGATGTCGCCGATACGGGCAAGACGCTGAAGCTGGTCCGCGATTTCTGTATCGATCACGTCGCCGAGGTGCGCAGCGCGGTCATCTACGAGAAGTCGCACTCGCTCGTGAAGTGCGAGTACGTGTGGAAGAAGACCGATCGCTGGATCAACTTCCCGTGGAGTGTGGAGAAGCCTGTCGTGCGGCGCAGTGGGCAGGTTCTCGACGCCTGAGGCGGGAGCAGCAGTGGAAAGTGGATGACCCCCGGTGCCGAGGCGCCGGGGGTCATTTCTGTGGTGCGGGTGGTGGGTGCGTCAGATCGTGCCGAGTTTGATGATCGACAGAAGCGCGATCAGCTGGATCGCGGATGCGCCGAGTGCCTTCGGCCACGGCAGGTCGTGCGACTTGCTGACCATCGAGGTGAAGAGTGCGGCCGACGCCAGCCAGGTCACCCAGCCGAGGACCTGGACCAGGGAGTTCTCGCCGCCCAGGAACAGCGCGAATATCAGGCGCGGTGCGTCCGTGATCGACATGATCAGCATGGAGAGGCCGACCGTCGGCTGCCAGGCGCCGTCGCCGCCGAGCTGGCGGGCGAGGGTGTGGGTGACCGCGCCGAGGACCAGGCCGCCGATGACGAAGCCGACGCCCGTGAGGACGACGTACGGGACGGCGGCGGAGAGCGTCGCGTGGATCGCGTCGTCGCGGGCCTGGTCGAAGCCGAAGAGTGCCAGCAGGCCGTAGAGGAACGTGACGATGAGCGCCGGGCCCCAGACGGGGTAGTCGCGCATCTGCCAGAACGTCGGGCCGGGGCGCAGCACGATGCCGCTCAGCAGTTCCTTCCAGTGCAGGCGGGGGCCTGCGGGCTGGGCGGGGGCCTGGCCGGCGCGGTAGGTGTTGCCGTCGCCGTACGGGTCCTCGTTGATGCTGAACGCTTGCGTGTGACCCGGGTTGTTGGCGTACGGGTCGCCTCGGTGGGGCTGCTGGGGCTGGTTGTACGGGTCGCCGAAGTATTCGGGCTCGCCGTGTGCGCCGCCGTAGCCGCCGTTGTCCTGATGTGCCCCGGGTCGGCCGGCTGTGTACGGGGTGCCGTTGCCTCCCGTCGGCGGCCATGGCTGCTGACCGTACGGCGGCGGTGGTGCCTGCGTGCCGTACGGCTGCTGCCGCGGTTGCTGTTGCCCTTGCTGCGGGGTGCGGTTGTCCCGGCCGCGTCCGATCCTGAATCCAGCCACGTAATCGAACGTACCTGGTCCGGGACAGTGAGGTGCCGGGCCCGGAGGATCGGGCCCGGCTTTGCGGCCGAGCTGTGACATCCCCTAAGGGTGTCCCGATGCAGCAGTGAGGGGTGTCTACAGGGCGCTCGGAGGCACGGATCCGTACCGCAGGGATCGACGGACGAGGGCAGTCCGAGCATGCGCGGGGAGAACGGGCTGGGCACGGCGTCCTCGTCGCCGCGCAGCTGCCAGGCCGCGCCGAGCGAGCCGTTCCGGGGGAGCCGGCCGTGGCGTCGGGCGGGCCGTCGCCGTAGCCGCCGTGGCCGTCGGCCGTCAGGGGGTTCCGAAGGGGTCCCCGGCCTCGGCGACGCGGGGGGTGCCGGGGCCTGGCTGTTCTGGGCGCTGCCAGGGTTGTGCGGCCAGGACCACGCAGGGTCGGGCAGGGCAGCGCCGGGAACAGGGCCCCTTCTCCTCTGCGAAAGCGACGAGCCCGTCCCGGTGCTGTCCACCACCCGGGACGGGCTCACTGCGCTCACACGGCACGTGCGTGGTCAGTCGGCCATGACGTTTCGGCAGAACAGGTATCCAGTCGTGGAGATGCCCACGGCCGACGCGCGGAAGCTGACGGCGCCATGGGTGGTCACGCCCGAAGAGGAGCCGCGCAGGCTCCAGATGGCGCCGTCCGTGCTGTTCTCGCCGTCCGCGCCGACGGAGAGGTCCGCGCGGCCGTCCGCGTTGAGGTCGGCGAGCCGCACGGCCGAACCGAAGTGGTCGTTGTCCTCGTTGGCGCGGGGACCGCCGTGAGTGCGAGGACCACTGTGGTGGTGCGCTTGCGCATGATGTCCGCTTCCTGGAGAGGGGGAGCCGGACCCGCGACGCGTGCGGGTCCGGCCGGCGGGCGATGGGGACGTGCTGGTGTCAGCCGGTGAGTGCGGCGCCGAACGTCTCGTCGTCCCAGGGGCGGCCCGCGTCGTCGGGGCTGATGGCCATCGAGCCGGTGGCGGTCGGGCCGGTGCTCGAGCCGCGAATGCGCCAGACGGCTCCGGAGCGGACGGACTCCTGGGGTGCGGCCTCTCCGATCGCCGAGACCGCGAGGTCGGCCCTGCCGTCCTTGTTCGTGTCCGACAGCTGCAGCGCCGAGCCGAACAGATCGCCCTTCTCCACGCTGCCGGGGATACCGGTGGAGTCCTGGCTGAAGGACTTGGCGCCGATGGTGGTGACGCCGGACGCGGAGCCCCGCAGTACGACGAAGCAACCGGCGTCGGGCTTGGTGCCGATGTCCTCGCCGGGAGAGCCGATCACCAGGTCGCCATAGCCGTCGCCGCTGGTGTCGCCGATGGCGAGCGCCCCGCCGAACATGTCGCCCGGCTCCGCAGAGCCGGGCACTCCGGGCGTCGACTGGTGGAAGCTCACGCCCTTGGTGGTGTTGATGCCGGACGGTGCGCCGTAGACGATGGTGACCCGTCCACCCATGGCCGTCGTCTCGTACGAGTCGCCGAGTGCGATATCGCGGTAGCCGTCCTTGTCGAGGTCCCCGATCGCGGCTCTGTCGCTGTCCGGGAGTTGCCATGACTTGACGAGGCCCGTTGCGGAGCCGGTGTAGAGCCAGGCCTGGGACTGGCCCTCGTCGTCCTTGCGGGCCTGGATCACCAGATCCGCCTTCTTGTCGCCGGTGACGTCGCCGGCGGTGAGGTTGCGGACGAAGGTGCCGGTCTCGGCGGGGACGTGGACCGTCTCCGTTGCCCCCGCACCCCCGGAACGGTCGAAGGGGCCGTGCTGGATCTGCAGGTCACTCTGCGGTGTGCTGACGACGACGTCGGCGCTGCCATCGCCGTCGAAGTCCCCGGCGGCGAGCTCACTGCCGATCATGGAGCCGTCGAAGGCCTTCGGCACGGAGACGGTTGTCCCGCCCGAGACGCCGGCGGAGCCGCCCCACAGGATGCTGACGGAACCCTGGTCGGAGTTCGGTCCTACGTCCTCGCCGGGGGCGCCCACGGCCAGGTCGGTGTAGCCGTCCTTGTCGAAGTCGGCAGTGGCCAACTTGGCACCGAAGGAGTCGCCCCCTTCAGAGGAACCCGGGACACCGCTGCTGTTCTGACTGATCATCTTGTGCTTGGCCGGGTCGATGCCGGCGGATGTGCCGTACACGACGGTTACGTATCCGGCGTCGGTGGCCCCGCTGATGCCCGCGGGTACACCGATCGCGAGGTCGCGGTAGCCGTCGCCGTTGAAGTCGCCCTGCAGCCCGGACGGTGTGGCGGAGGCCGCCGTCGTCGTCACGGGCAGGGCGAGCAGACCGGTCGTGAGGGCTGCCGCCAGGACAAGGGTGCGCTTGCGCATGATGTCGGGCTTCCGGGAGAGGGGGAGGCCGGACCCGCGACGGATGCGCGGGCCCGGCCGGATTGTGGTGCGAGGTCGGCGTCAGTCCGTGAAGTTGGCGCCCAGGCGCGGGGTGCCGGTGGCGGAGATACCGAGGGTGGAGGTGTAGATGCCGGAGGAGGCGGCGAGGGTGCCGTCGGCGTTCACGCGGACCGGGTAGAGAGCGCCGTTGGAGCCGTTCTCCCCCAGCGCGCCCACGTACACCTCGTCGCGGCCGTCACCGTTGAGGTCGTCGAGGTGGACGTCCGAACCGAACTGGTCGTTCTTCTCATTGGTGTTGGGTACGTACGCGTTGTTCTGCTCGAGGAACAGGGCGCCCGAGCCGGTGATTCCGGAGCCGTCCGCGGCGCCGTACAGGACCGTCGCCGCTCCGGCGTCGGCGCCGCCGGTCAGGTCCTCGCCGGGGGTGCCGACGACCAGGTCGAGGTGGCCGTCGCCGTTGACGTCGCCGAGGTCGACCTCGGCGCCGAAGCCGTCGCCGCCCTCGCTGCCGCCCGGGACGCCGGGGGTCTCCTGCGTGAACTTCTGGGTGTCGCCGGCGGACGGGCCCGACGCGGTGCCGTGCACCACGGAGACCGCCCCGCTTTCGGCCTTGCTGTTGGAGTCGGCCCAGAAGTTGCCGATGACGACGTCGTCGTAGCCGTCGCTGTCCGTGTCGCCGAGATCCGTGATGACACCGGTGGGCAGGCGCTGGGAGCGCGCCGCGCTCAGGCCCGACGTGCTGCCCGGGATCCAGAGGTTGGCGTTGTAGTCGGTCTCGGTCGAGTAGCCGTTGACGATCAGGTCGTCGCTGCCGTCGCCGTTGGCGTCGCCCGAGTGGAGGTTCCAGATGCCCGCGCCGTCGCCGCTGTAGACGGCGGCGGAGAGCGTGGTGTGCCGACCTGTGGTGTTGGTGCGGGTGAACGGGCCGGTGAAGATGTCCACCGTGGCGGAACCTTGGTCGGACGCGATCGCGAAGTCGGCCTTGCCGTCGCCGTTGAAGTCGCCGGCCTCGGCCGGCCCGCCGAAGCCGTCGTGCTTGGTGGGCCGCGGGTCGGCGACCGTCGTGCCGCCGGTGAGGCCCGAGGGCGAGCCCCAGAGGATGGCCGCCGTGCCGCCGTCCTTGTCGGAGCCGACGTCTTCTCCGGGGGCGCTGACCAGCAGGTCGTCGTACCCGTCGCCGTCGAAGTCCCCGTACGCCGAGTCTGCGCCGAAGACATCGCCGCTCTCGGCGTTGCCGGGTACGCCTGCCGTGTTCTGGCTGATCGTCGCGTACTTCTTGGAGACCGTGCCGCCGTAGACGACGGCGATCTGCCCGGCATCCGCGTGGCCGCCGACATAGGCGTGCGAGGCGGAGACGGCGGTGTCGCCGATGCCGTCGCCGTTGAAGTCGGCATCGGCGTCGGCGCGGGCCACGCCGGTCACCGCGGACGCGCTGCCTGCCGACACGGCGAGCAGCCCCGCGGTCAGCGCGGCGGCCGCCGCCGTCGCGGTGGCGAGGCGTATGCGCGTGGGAGAAGGAGCGGGGGTGCGCTTGTGCTTCTGCATGCGGGTTCTCCTGCAGCATGCGGGGATGCCTGGCGGGCATCCGCAGTCAATGGGGTGCGTTCCGCGGGCGTTTGCCGGGAGTTGTCCCAGGCGTAGCCGTGCGGTTGGCGAACAGGAGACTCGCGGTGGGGCCGGAGGGTTGTATGGGGGGCACAACTATTTCTGGGGCGGGAGGTGGAGGCGGGAGGGAGGAGGCACGGGGCCTCCCCTGAGACTCCCGCTGCCGGCCGAGCACAGCCTGTACGAAACCATCCCAAAACCCCTTCCCGGCTTCACCGGGACCGCACCCGGGCGCGGCGGCTCCTCGTCCGCCTCGCGATGCCGGATCCCGCCCGACCTCGCGTTCGCGCCGGGTGCTCCCGCCGACACGTCCGCGTAGCATCGGGCCGGGCGCGGCTATTCGATCCGGAGTTGTATGCCGATGTCGTGCGGTGTGAACCCTTGCGACCGGTGCGGATCGAGGCCGTCGGCCGTGCCGCGCAGCACGATGTACTGGCCCTTGCGCTTGTTGTAGAGCTCCCCGAACACGATCGCGTCATCGTGTCCGTCGCCGTTGACGTCGAGCAGCGGGCCCGAGTGGACGAAGTAGTTCCAGTAGTGCGGGTTCGGGCTGCCGGGCAGCCCGTCGCTCTCCGCGTCGACCGACTGCTCACCGGCGGTGGACGGCACACCGGAAGCGCCGCCCGGCAGCAGCGTGATCTTTCCGTCGTGGCGGCGGAAGCCGGGGGTGTCGACAAGGACGTCGGGTTTGCCGTCCCCGTTCACCTCGCCGACGACGGGCCCGTCGCCGAAGTCCTCGCGCCGCCCGGTGCCGAGCGCCGTGTCCGAACGTCCCGTCCCCAGCCCGGACGTGGCGCCGTAGCGGACGGTGACGCCGCCCCGGGCGCCGGGTGTCGGCAGGAGCAGGTCGGGAATGCCGTCCCCGTCGGCGTCCCCGGTGTCCGGGGTGGCGGGGCCGTCGAAGGTGGAGACGGCCCGGCCGAGCGCGGCCTCGGGCCCGCGGTCGCGTACGAAGGCGCCCCGCGGTCCGTCCTTCTCCGCGCCGCCTTCGTAGTACGCCACCGAGGTGAGGCCGTCGGGCGCGGTCTCGTCCTCCTCGGAGTCGAACCGGTACGTGAGCACCGCTTCCGCGCGGCCGTCCGCGTCGAAGTCGCCCGTCGTCGCCGAGTAAGGCGTCGCGTAGCCCTCCTGGGAGAGGTCCACCTGCACCGAGCGCCGGTGGCGGCCGTCGTGGTCGAACGGGCCGTACAGGATGCGTCCGCTGCCGCCCGGCTTCCCGTAGTTCGGGTCGCCTCTGCCGCCGTAGCCGCCGTCGAGCAGATCGATGTGGCCGTCCCCGTCGAAATCTGCGGCGGCGAGGGGGTGGAACAGGTCGGGCCCGCCGACCCGTCGTGGCGGTTCGAGGCCGCGCGCGCCGCCGTACATCACGAAGCCGTAGCGCTGCTCCGCCACGGCTCGGGTGCCGGCCAGGTCGGTGAAGCCGTCGCCGTTCAGGTCGGCGCGCAGGGGCGGGCCCTCGTAGTGCCAGTCCTTGCGGCCGGCCGGGAAGCGGTCCGACCAGTCGGTGCGCAGGCCGTCCCGGGACCCGTAGACCACGACCAGGGTCGACGTGAAGCGCTTCTTGTCCTGGGAGGCCGAGTCCACGACGGTCGTGTAGTCATCGTACCCGTCGCCGTTGAAGTCCCCGGAGTCCGGGTGCGCGGAGCGCTTCCCGGCGTCGGGTTTCGACCAGGTCAGCGGGTGCGGGTCGGCGGTGCAGCCGGCGAGGAGGGCGGCGCCGCACAGGGCGGCGGCCGCCGCCGGGAACGTACGCGGGCGGAAGAACGCGGACAGCCGGCGGAACGGACGCATCAGGCGGTGAACTCCTTCGGGGAGAAGGTGACGTGAGGCTTCTTGGCGACGAAGCCGCCACCGTCGGCGCCCGGGTGCACCGCCCTGTGCACCATCAGCTGTGACCCCGCCCGTGCCTCGACTGCAACTCGCCCATGATGCCGGTGGGGTGGGGGAGGGGCAGCGGTGGGGGCGGAGGGGCCGGAAATGACGGGAGGGGCTGATGGGGAGTTCCCCATCAGCCCCTCCTGCGGCCGAAAGCTACTTCACCGGCTCCGGCTCCGGTGCACTCTCGGACTCCGGCTCGCCCGCCGGGTCCGCCGGGGTCTTCACCGAGTCGAGCAGCAGCTGCGATACGTCGACCACCTGGATCGACTCCTTCGCCTTGCCGTCGTTCTTCTTGCCGTTGACCGAGTCGGTAAGCATGACCAGGCAGAACGGGCAGGCGGTGGAGACGATGTCCGGGTTGAGGGAGAGGGCTTCGTCGACGCGCTCGTTGTTGATGCGCTTGCCGATCCGCTCCTCCATCCACATCCGGGCACCACCGGCGCCGCAGCAGAAGCCGCGCTCCTTGTGGCGGTGCATCTCCTCGTTCCGCAGACCCGGCACCTTCGCGATGATCTCGCGCGGCGGCGTGTAGATCTTGTTGTGCCGGCCCAGGTAGCACGGGTCGTGGTACGTGATCAGGCCCTCGACCGGGGTCACCGGGATCAGCTTGCCCTCGTCCACCAGGTGCTGGAGCAGCTGCGTGTGGTGGATGACCTCGTACTCGCCACCGAGCTGTGGGTACTCGTTGGCGATGGTGTTGAAGCAGTGCGGGCAGGTCGCGACGATCTTCTTGGACGACTTGGGCTTCTTCGTCGTCTCGTCCTCGTCGTCCTCGCCGAACGCCATGTTCAGCATCGCGACGTTCTCCTGGCCGAGCTGCTGGAACAGCGGCTCGTTGCCCAGGCGGCGGGCCGAGTCACCCGTGCACTTCTCGTCGCCACCCATGATCGCGAACTTCACGCCCGCGATGTGCAGCAGCTCGGCGAAGGCCTTGGTGGTCTTCTTGGCCCGGTCCTCCAGGGCGCCCGCGCAGCCGACCCAGTAGAGGTAGTCGATCTCCGACAGGTCCTCGACGTCCTTGCCGACGATCGGGACCTCGAAGTCGACCTCCTTGGTCCACTCGACGCGCTGCTTCTTGGCGAGCCCCCAGGGGTTGCCCTTCTTCTCCAGGTTCTTGAGCATCGTGCCCGCCTCGGACGGGAACGCGGACTCGATCATCACCTGGTAGCGGCGCATGTCGACGATGTGGTCGATGTGCTCGATGTCGACCGGGCACTGCTCCACGCACGCACCGCAGGTGGTGCAGGACCAGAGCACGTCCGGGTCGATGACGCCGTTCTCCTCGACCGTGCCGATGAGGGGGCGTTCGGCCTCCGCCAGAGCCGCGGCCGGGACGTCCTTCAGCTGTTCCTCGGACGCCTTCTCGTTGCCCTCCATGTCCTTGCCGCCACCGGCGAGCAGATACGGGGCCTTGGCGTGCGCGTGGTCGCGCAGCGACATGATCAGGAGCTTCGGGGAGAGCGGCTTGCCGGTGTTCCAGGCGGGGCACTGCGACTGGCAGCGACCGCACTCCGTGCACGTGGAGAAGTCGAGGATGCCCTTCCAGGAGAACTGCTCGACCTGGGAGACACCGAAGACGTCGTCCTCGCCCGGGTCCTCGAAGTCGATCTCCTTGCCGCCGGACGTCATCGGCTGCAGCGCGCCGAGTGCGACCGCGCCGTCCGCGTTCCGCTTGAACCAGATGTTCGGGAAGCCGAGGAAGCGGTGCCAGGCGACACCCATGTTGGTGTTGAGCGAGACCGTGATCATCCAGATCAGCGAGGTGCCGATCTTGATCATCGCGGTGAAGTAGATGAGGTTCTGGAGCGCGCCGAGGCCGAGTCCCTTGAAGGCGAGGACCAGGGGGTACGAGACGAAGTACGCGGCTTCGTAGCCCCCCACGTGGTGGATCGCGCCCTCGAGACCGCGCAGGGTCAGGATCGCCAGGCCGATGATGAGGATGACGTACTCGACGAAGTACGCCTGCCAGGCCTTGGAGCCCGCGAAGCGGGACTTGCGGCCGGCCCGGGAGGGCAGGTTCAGCAGCCGGATGGCGATCAGCACCAGGATGCCGACCGTCGTCATCAGGCCGATGAACTCGATGTAGAGCTCGAACGGCAGCCATTCACCGATGATCGGCAGCACCCAGTCGGCCTTGAAGAGCTGTCCGTACGCCTGGAGCAGCGTCGGTGGCAGCGTCAGGAAGCCGATGGCGACGAACCAGTGCGCGAAGCCGACGATCCCCCACCGGTTCATCCGGGTATGGCCGAGGAACTCCTTGACCAGGGTGATCGTGCGCTGCTTCGGGTTGTCGGTGCGGCTGCCTGCCGGGACCGGCTGTCCGAGTTTGACGAACCGGTAGATCTGCGCGACGGCTCGGGCGATGAGCGCAACGCCGACCACAGTCAGCACCAGCGACACGATGATCGCGGCGAGTTGCATTTGGGGGCTCCTCGGGCCTGCGAGGGTGGGATCCGGCACTTGTGGGACGTGTCGGAGTACAAGCGATTACTAAGCAGTAACTTAATCAGTCTGTGCTGACACTATCCACTTATTCCGCCGCGCTGTAGCCGCGCAGTCGGTGATCTGTGTCGCTCAGGTGTGCCTTGCCGCGGCGGGAGAGCCCGTGGACCGTGGCGCGAAGCGGAATGTGTACCGCCGCCGCCAGGATCATCAGGTCGAGTCCCAGCCAGTGGTGCTCGGCGTAGTGCTGGTCGAGCAGGGCCGGTTCGTCCCACGGCATTCCGGAGCGTGAGCGGATCTGGGCCAGGCCGGTCAGGCCGGGTCTCAGCTCCTGCCGCCAGTGTCGCGCGCCGGCCCCGTCCCCGGTGCCGCCGGTCGCTCCGTCGGCGGTTCCGGCCCGCTCGTCGTCCGGGGTGAGCGGTTCCGGTCCGACGAGGGAGAGCTCTCCCCGTACGACATGGGGCAGCCGGGAGAGCAGGTCGAGGCGCAGTCGGCGGGTGCGCAGGGTGCGCAGTACGAAGTGCCGGCCGGCCAGGCCGATCCGCACGGAGCGGGTCAGTACGCCGCCGGGGGGCCGCCGTGCGGCGAGCGCGACGGCTCCTGCGGCGAGCAGGGGGGCGGCCAGGACGAGCAGGACCGAGCCGAGGGCCAGATCCAGCGCGCGCTTCGCCGTCATCTGCGTCTGCATCGTGCACACCTGTCGGGTTGGACGGGTCGGATGCCGGTTTTGTGCATCTCGCGGCATTTTGTGACAGAACGATCCCATGCGCGATGATGGAGCGGGGCGTGTGGGCCGTCGGGTCGGCAGGTGTCACCCTCGATCGCCGGTAGTGGTCGCCGGACATGTGCCCGGATATGCACCCCTCGGATCTCGGAGAAATCGCAGGTGGCGTGTGGTGTGTGCACGATAGTTGAGTCGACTCGACTCAGGTCTGTTGACTCTGGGGCTGGTGTCATGCATCCTTGAGTCAGATCCACTCAAGTAGTCAGTTGGAGGAATTGAAATGGCACGTGCGGTCGGCATCGACCTGGGCACGACTAACTCCGTCGTCAGCGTTCTCGAAGGCGGCGAGCCCACCGTCATCACCAACGCCGAAGGCGCCAGGACCACGCCGTCCGTCGTCGCCTTCGCGAAGAACGGCGAGGTGCTGGTCGGCGAGGTCGCCAAGCGTCAGGCGGTGACCAACGTCGACAGGACCATCCGCTCGGTCAAGCGCCACATGGGCACCGACTGGAAGATCGACCTCGACGGCAAGAGCTTCAACCCGCAGCAGATGAGCGCCTTCATCCTGCAGAAGCTGAAGCGCGACGCGGAGGCGTACCTGGGCGAGAAGGTCACCGACGCGGTGATCACCGTCCCGGCGTACTTCAACGACTCCGAGCGTCAGGCGACGAAGGAGGCCGGCGAGATCGCGGGCCTGAACGTCTTGCGTATCGTCAACGAGCCGACCGCTGCCGCGCTGGCGTACGGGCTCGACAAGGACGACCAGACGATCCTCGTCTTCGACCTCGGTGGCGGCACCTTCGACGTGTCGCTTCTGGAGATCGGCGACGGTGTCGTCGAGGTGAAGGCCACCAACGGTGACAACCACCTCGGTGGTGACGACTGGGACCAGCGCGTCGTCGACTACCTGGTGAAGCAGTTCGCCAACGGTCACGGTGTGGACCTGTCCAAGGACAAGATGGCTCTCCAGCGTCTCCGCGAGGCCGCGGAGAAGGCGAAGATCGAGCTGTCCTCCTCGACGGAGACCACGATCAACCTGCCCTACATCACGGCGTCCGCCGAGGGCCCGCTGCACCTGGACGAGAAGCTCACGCGCGCCCAGTTCCAGCAGCTCACCGCGGACCTCCTGGACCGCTGCAAGAACCCGTTCCACAACGTCATCAAGGACGCGGGCATCCAGCTCTCCGAGATCGACCACGTCGTTCTCGTCGGTGGCTCGACCCGTATGCCGGCCGTCGCCGAGCTCGTCAAGGAGCTGACCGGTGGCCAGGAGGCCAACAAGGGTGTGAACCCGGACGAGGTCGTCGCCATCGGTGCCTCGCTCCAGGCCGGTGTCCTCAAGGGTGAGGTCAAGGACGTTCTGCTCCTCGACGTCACGCCGCTGTCCCTCGGTATCGAGACCAAGGGCGGCATCATGACGAAGCTCATCGAGCGCAACACCACGATCCCGACCAAGCGGTCCGAGATCTTCACGACGGCCGAGGACAACCAGCCGTCGGTGCAGATCCAGGTCTACCAGGGTGAGCGCGAGATCGCGGCGTACAACAAGAAGCTCGGCATGTTCGAGCTGACCGGTCTGCCGCCGGCCCCGCGTGGTGTCCCGCAGATCGAGGTCGCGTTCGACATCGACGCCAACGGCATCATGCACGTCGCTGCCAAGGACCTCGGCACCGGCAAGGAGCAGAAGATGACCGTCACCGGTGGCTCCTCGCTGCCGAAGGACGAGGTCAACCGGATGCGTGAGGAGGCCGAGCAGTACGCGGAGGAGGACCACCGCCGTCGCGAGGCCGCCGAGTCCCGCAACCAGGGCGAGCAGCTCGTCTACCAGACGGAGAAGTTCCTCAAGGACAACGAGGACAAGGTCCCCGGTGACGTGAAGACGGAGGTGGAGGCCGCGCTCACCGAGCTGAAGGAGAAGCTCAAGGGCGAGGACACCGCCGAGATCCGTACCGCCACCGAGAAGGTCGCGGCCGTCTCGCAGAAGCTGGGCCAGGCGATGTACGCCAACGCACAGGCCGAGGGTGGCCCGCAGGGTGACCCGCAGCCCGGCCAGGCGCACGCCGACGGCGCGGACGACGTCGTCGACGCCGAGATCGTGGACGACGAGCGGGACGCCAAGGGCGGTGCGGTGTGACCGAGGAGACTCCGGGCTTCGAGGAGAAGCCTGACGTCCCCTCCGGCGCCACCCCTGACGGAGCTGAGCCGAAGGACGCCGCCCCCTCTTCGGAGGAGGGGGCGCCCCCGGCCGGGGACGCAGTACAGACAGTCGGCCTCACCGCCCAGCTGGACCAGGTCCGCACCGCGCTCGCAGAGCGCACGGGCGACCTCCAGCGGCTCCAGGCCGAGTACCAGAACTACCGCCGCCGCGTCGAGCGGGACCGGGTCACGGTCAAGGAGATCGCTGTCGCGGGTCTCCTGTCCGAGCTCCTGCCCGTGCTCGACGACGTCGGTCGCGCCAGGGAACACGGCGAGCTCGTGGGCGGGTTCAAGTCGGTGGCCGAATCGCTCGAGACGGTCGTCGCCAAGCTGGGCCTGCAGCAGTTCGGCAAGGAGGGCGAGCCCTTCGACCCGACGATCCACGAGGCGCTGATGCACTCGTACGCGCCGGATGTCACCGAGACGACCTGCGTGGCGATCCTCCAGCCGGGGTATCGCATCGGCGAGCGCACCATCCGCCCCGCGCGGGTGGCGGTGGCCGAACCCCAGCCGGGGGCGGCCCCTGCGGCGGCGAAGGAAGAGAAGACAGACGACGAGGAGAGCGGTGGCACCGAGGAGGTCTGACATTTCGTCCGACCACCGCGGGGCCCACCGTCTGCCCCGGCGACCGGCCCTCGGGCCGGTCGCCCGGCCGATCGTCCGGAAGGAGGGACGTCGATGAGCACGAAGGACTTCGTCGAGAAGGACTACTACAAGGTCCTCGGCGTCCCCAAGGACGCCACCGACGCCGAGATCAAGAAGGCGTACCGCAAGCTCGCCCGCGAGTTCCACCCGGACGCCAACAAGGGCGACGACAAGGCGGAGGAGCGCTTCAAGGAGATCTCCGAGGCCAATGACATCCTCGGCGACTCCAAGAAGCGCAAGGAGTACGACGAGGCGCGCGCCCTCTTCGGCAACGGCGGCTTCCGGGCCGGTCCCGGTGGTGCGGGAGGAAACTTCAACTTCGACCTGGGCGACCTCTTCGGAGGCACCCAGGGCGGCGGAGCCGGCGGCCCCGGTGGCTTCGGCGGCGGCGGTCTCGGCGATGTCTTCGGCGGCCTGTTCAACCGGGGCGGCGGTGCGGGGACACGCGTGCAGCCGCGCCGCGGCCAGGACATCGAGTCCGAGGTGACGCTCAGCTTCACCGAGGCGGTCGACGGGGCCACGGTCCCGCTGCGGATGTCCAGCCAGGCGCCCTGCAAGGCGTGTTCGGGCACCGGCGACAAGAACGGCACCCCGAGGGTCTGCCCGACCTGTGTCGGCACCGGCCAGGTGTCGCGTGGCAGCGGCGGTGGGTTCTCGCTCACCGATCCCTGCGTGGACTGCAAGGGCCGGGGCCTCATCGCCCAGGACCCGTGCGATGTCTGCAAGGGCAGCGGGCGGGCGCGTTCGTCGCGCACCATGCAGGTCAGGATCCCGGCGGGCGTCTCCGACGGCCAGCGGATCCGACTGCGCGGCAAGGGCGCTCCGGGCGAGCGCGGCGGCCCGGCCGGCGATCTGTACGTCGTCGTCCATGTCGACGCCCACCCGGTCTTCGGCCGCAGGGACGACAACCTCACGGTCACCGTGCCCGTCACCTTCGTGGAGGCGGCGCTCGGCGGCGAGGTGAAGGTCCCCACGCTCGGAGGACCCCCGGTCACCCTGAAACTGCCGGCCGGTACCCCCAACGGGCGTACGATGCGCGCCCGGGGCAAGGGTGCGGTGCGCAAGGACGGCACCCGGGGCGACCTGCTGGTCACCGTCGAGGTGGCCGTGCCGAAGGAACTGGGTCCCGAGGCGCAGGACGCGCTGGAGGCCTACCGGAAGGCGACCGCGGGGGAGGACCCGCGGGCGGAGCTGTTCCAGGCCGCGAAGGGAGCATGATGTGGACGGCCGACGACGTAATCCGTACCAACTGACCGATGACTCACCGGTGTACGTGATCTCGATCGCGGCCCAGCTCTCGGGCCTGCATCCGCAGACACTGCGCCAGTACGACCGCCTCGGCCTGGTCTCCCCGGACCGCACGGCCGGCCGCGGCCGGCGCTACTCGGCCCGTGACATCGAGCTGCTGCGCACCGTGCAGCAACTGTCGCAGGACGAGGGCATCAACCTGGCGGGCATCAAGCGCATCATCGAACTGGAGAACCAGGTGGCCGCGCTCCAGCAGCGCGTCGCCGAACTCTCCGCGGCAGTGGACGGCGCGGCGGCGGCGATGCAGCAGCGCGAGGCGCAGGTGCATGCGTCGTACCGACGCGATCTGGTGCCGTATCAGGATGTGCAGCAGACCAGTGCGTTGGTGGTCTGGCGGCCGAAGAGGCCGAAGGAATAGGCGCGGTTACGGCGCACGCACGACGGCCGAGGCCCGTCACCCGGAAACGGGTGGCGGGCCTTCCGCGTCGGCGGTGGCGGCAGCGGCGCCGTCCGGCTCGACGATGCCCGACCGGATGATGAGCGCGCCCAGATGGGTCCGGCTGGAGGCGTTGAGTGCCTGCATGAGTTTGGCGATGTGGGACCGGCAGGTGCGCACGCTGATGCCCAGCTTGCGGGCGACGGCGTCGTCCACGTGGCCCTCGACCAGGAGGCGCGCGATGCTGCGTTGTACGGCGGTGACGGGGGTGCCGGGAGCCGCTGTGTGCAGGGGCTCGGTGAGCGGGGTGGCCTGCTCCCAGAGGACCTCGTACACCTGCACGAGGAAGCGGATCAGGGCGGGGTGGCGGATCTCCAGGGCGATGTCCCGCTCGGGGTTGGCCGGGATGAAGGCCACGGTGCGGTCGAAGATGATGAGCCGCTCGATGGTCTGTTCCGCCGTACGCACTTGCACGCGGTCGGCGGGCAGTACCTCCAGATAATCTCTGATGAAGGTGCTGTAGCGGGCGGGATGCTGGTAGATGTGGCGCAGCCGGGCTCCCCGGTTGACGGCTGTCAGACCATTGCTGCGGGCTCGGTGCATAAGGTGCTGCTGCCGTATCCCGCCCGGTTGTGCGGTCAGTGCCTCCTCTCGTACGGCTGCCGATGCATGCTCCAGGGCGGCATTGATCACCGGCCTGCCTTCGAGCACTGTGATCCCGAGGTTGGGGTCCTCGCTGGCAAGAGCGGTCAGAGGTGCCAGGGATGCGGCCAGGGCGGTAGTGATCTGTATCCGGTCGAGGATCTCCCGGGCGATGGGCTGCAACAGGTGTGCCATGGCTGCCGATGGCGGTACGGGACGCATCCAAGCGGCCTCGTGGGGATCGGGGTGGAGCAGGGCCATCTCGATGAGGCACGGAGCCGGGGCGACGTCGGTCCGGGCGATGCGTCCGTTGCGCAGAGCTTCGGAGTAGAGGCGGATCGCCGGTTCGCAGAGTTCGGTGGTTCCGTGTGGGTGGTCTGTTTTGCCCTCCAACGTGCCCATCGGGAACCCCCCACTCTGTGCAGTGCAACAAGATGACGGTGGCGAAAAGACTAGCTGTCAGGAGAGTGTGGTGATGTCCCGGGAACGGGGAACTCCCATGGTGCATCCGGGGCGTGAACAAGCTCTCCCCCGTCGTGTGGCCACGCAGCCGGCCGGCGAATGGGACGGTGTGGCTGCGAACGGTCAGGAACCCTGTTCCAGGATTCCTGACCGCGCTATCAGATAGCCGAGTTGGGCTCGGCTGCTGCTGCCGAGAGTGGAGGACAGCTTGGCGACATGCGCACGGCAGGTGCGGACGTTCATGCCGAGGCGGCGGGCTATTGCCTCGTCGACGTACCCCTCGACCAGCAGGGTTGCAATGGCGCGCTGGACGCCCGTGATGCCGTCGGGAGCCGGGTTGTACGGGGCTGCTTCGTTCAATGGAAGGGCCCGGCGCCAGAGTTGTTCGAAGACCTTCGTCAGGTACGCGACCAGACCGGGATGCCGTAGCTCGAGTGCGATGCGGCGGTCGTCCCTGGCCGGGATGAAGGCGACGGTCTCGTCGCAGATGATGAGACGCTCGATGAGCTCTTCGAGTGTGCGTATCTGCAGTTTGGCGCCGGCCATCAGTTCCACGTAGGCGAACGTGCGCTGGCTGTGCCTGACCGTGTGCTGGTAGAGGGTGCGGACACTGATGCCACGGTCTATCAGGGGTTTGCTGCGGGTCAGGGCCTCGCTGAGGACGTCCTCGCTGCGTCCACCACCGGGCTGGATGGTCAGTACCTCCGTGCGGCTCTCGGCGATGGCCAGATCGAGTGCTCCGTTGATCCGGTCGATGCCTTCCAGCACAGTGATCGCGTGCGTGGGTGCCGGACTCTGGGCGCTGATGGCCATGAACGGTTCGAAGGCCTCGGTCAATTCCACGGATGTCCGTCTGCGGTCCTGGATCTCGCGTTCCAGCGGATGTAGCCGCTGCGCCAGGGCGGCGGAGGGCGGAACCGGGCGGAGCCACGAGGCGTCGTCCGGGTCGGGCAGCAGCAGCCCGAGTTCGATGAGGCAGGGTGCGGGTTCCACTTCGGTGCGAGCGATGCGTCCGACGCTCAGTGCGCTGGCGTACAGCCGAGCACCCTCGGTGCACAGGTCCGTGACCGGGTGATTATGTGTCGGTTTCGTGTTGGTTGTAGGCAAATCTCCACCCCCCAGGGTCCTGTACGTGCAGGAACATGATGCATCGCTCCTGTGGCATTGACGTGCCTGAATGAGCCATCGTCTTGTCAGGCGGGGGAGAGGAAACCATCAAGTGAGGACGAAGCCGACTATGTACAAGCGAATGCTTCGCTCAGTGCTTGTCACTGCTTTTGCCGCTGCTGCGCTGCTGCTCGCGGCGAACATGTCTCCCGGGGATGTCGGCTGGGACAGCGTGCAGTCCGGCTCCGCCATCGGCGTCCAGGGTTCCGATGTCGGCTGGGACACCACCCCGGCGAATCTGGCGGGCGCATGACCATCCCGCCGGACGACCGGGTTTTCCGGCGGGAGATGGCCTCTGCCTACCGCTCAGGGTGGCACTTCATCGATCTGCTCACGGCACTCCCCCGCCATGGCGATTCGTTGATGGTCACCCTGCTCGGGGAGCCGATCGTCGTTGTCCTGGAGGACGACGAAGAAGTGCGCGCCTACCGATGCCTTCGTCGCCCCCGCGGGGCGCCGCAGCCCGTTCGTTGTGCCATCCGGTACGGAATGATCTTCGTCAACCTCGATCAGCGTGACCACCAGCTGATCGAACCCGAAACCATCACCGCCACCCCCCGCAGTGCCTGAGCGATCCCCCGTCGTTCCATGTCGCTCAGACACTTCCCCCACACAGCGGCGTCATCGTGACCTGAACACGGTGGCGCCGCTGTGCTGTCCAGGGACGGGCGGCGGGGAGCTGCCGGGGGTCAGGCCGTGCGGACCGGTGCGCCCCTGCCGAGGGCCCGGTCGAGGGTGATCTCGATGACGACCCGGTCCGGGTTGGGCGCCGGGGTGCGCTCGTAGCGTTCCGCGTAGCGGCGTACGGCGTCGTCGACCACGTCCTGCTCCGTGCGGATCGTCGCGCGGCCCTCCAGCGTCGCCCAGCGGCCCCGGTCGACCTGGCAGACCGCCACCCGTGCCCCGTCCGGGCCGGCGGCCAGGACGTGGGCGACCTTTCTGCTGCTCTTGTTGGTGATGATGCGCGCGAGCCCGGCCTCGGGGTCGTACGTCACGCCGACCGGCACCACGTGAGGGGTGCCGTCGGGGCGGAGGGTGGTCAGGGTGCACACGTGGTACTCGCGCCAGAAGGCGAGGTACTCGGGGCTGGGGTTGCGTACGTCTACGGCCATGGACCAAGGGTAGGCAGCCGTCGCCCGGCCCTGCGGTGGCGCAGGGGTTGTCCGGCCGGTTGACTCGGACACGAGCGGGTTTCTGTCGGTGGTTGCTGCCGGAGCCCGGTGGTTTTCGTCAGGATCCCGACTTGAGTGGAATAGACTCAACTTTGTGGACGTTGGCTGAGTCAGTTGTCACGAAAGAAGTGGACGGACCAGCCACCGCAAGGAGGAGAGAGCGCACGTGGACGCCGAGCTGACCAACAAGAGCCGGGACGCCATCAATGCGGCCACCAGCAGGGCCGTGAAGGACGGGCACGCCGATCTGACCCCGGGGCATCTGCTGCTCGCTCTGCTGGAGGGCGAGGACAACGAGAACATCACCGACCTGCTCGCCGCCGTAGACGCCGACCAGGTCGCCGTACGGAGCCAGACGGACCGGTTGCTCGCGTCGCTGCCCAGCGTCACCGGGGCGACCGTCGCCCCGCCGCAGCCCAACCGTGAGCTGCTCGCCGTCATCTCCGACGCCGCGCAGCGAGCGAAGGAGCTCGGCGACGACTACCTCTCCACCGAGCATCTGCTGATCGGTATCGCGGCCGAGGGCGGCCGCGCCGGTGAGATCCTCACCCAGCAGGGTGCCAGTGCGAAGAGGCTGCTGGACGCATTCGAGAAGAGCAGGGGAGGGCGCCGGGTGACCACACCCGACCCGGAGGGCCAGTACAAGGCCCTGGAGAAGTTCGGCACCGACTTCACGGCGGCCGCGCGCGAGGGCAAGCTCGACCCCGTCATCGGGCGTGACCACGAGATCCGGCGCGTCGTGCAGGTCCTGTCGCGGCGTACCAAGAACAACCCCGTGCTCATCGGCGAGCCCGGTGTCGGCAAGACGGCCGTCGTCGAAGGGCTCGCTCAGCGCATCGTCAAGGGCGATGTGCCCGAGAGCCTGAGGAACAAGCGGCTCGTCTCACTGGACCTCGGGGCCATGGTCGCCGGAGCCAAGTACCGCGGCGAGTTCGAGGAGCGGCTGAAGTCCGTCCTCTCCGAGATCAAGGAGAGCGACGGGCAGATCATCACGTTCATCGACGAGCTGCACACCGTCGTGGGCGCCGGGGCGGGCGGGGACTCCGCCATGGACGCCGGCAACATGCTCAAGCCGATGCTGGCCCGTGGTGAGCTGCGGATGGTCGGCGCGACGACGCTCGACGAGTACCGCGAGCGCATCGAGAAGGACGCCGCGCTGGAGCGCCGCTTCCAGCAGGTCCTGGTCGCCGAACCGTCCGTCGAGGACACCATCGCGATCCTGCGCGGGCTCAAGGGACGGTACGAGGCGCACCACAAGGTGCAGATCGCGGACTCCGCGCTGGTGGCCGCCGCGACCCTGTCCGACCGCTACATCACCTCCCGGTTCCTCCCCGACAAGGCCATCGACCTCGTCGACGAGGCGGCGTCCCGGCTGCGCATGGAGATCGACTCCTCGCCCGTCGAGATCGACGAACTGCAGCGCGCCGTCGACCGCCTGCGGATGGAGGAGCTGGCGCTGAAGAACGAGACCGATGCCGCTTCCGTCCAGCGTCTGGAGAAGCTCCGCCGCGACCTCGCCGACAAGGAGGAGGAGCTGCGCGGCCTCACCGCCCGGTGGGAGAAGGAGAAGCAGAGCCTCAACCGCGTCGGTGAGCTGAAGGAGCGCCTCGACGACCTGCGCGGACAGGCCGAGCGTGCCCAGCGCGACGGCGACTTCGACACCGCCTCCAAGCTGCTGTACGGGGAGATCCCTGGCCTGGAGCGGGAGCTCGCGGAGGCCGACGAGGCGGAGCAGGAGGCCGCCAAGGACACCATGGTCAAGGAGGAGGTCGGCCCGGACGACATCGCCGATGTCGTCGGCGCCTGGACCGGCATCCCGGCCGGCCGGCTCCTGGAGGGCGAGACACAGAAGCTGCTGCGCATGGAGGAGGAGCTGGGCAGGCGGCTGATCGGCCAGACCGAGGCCGTGCAGGCGGTGTCGGACGCGGTACGCCGCACCAGGGCCGGCATCGCCGACCCGGACCGGCCCACCGGATCGTTCCTCTTCCTCGGCCCGACCGGTGTCGGCAAGACCGAGCTGGCGAAGGCGCTCGCCGACTTCCTGTTCGACGACGAGCGGGCCATGGTCCGCATCGACATGAGCGAGTACGGCGAGAAGCACAGCGTCGCCCGGCTGGTCGGTGCCCCGCCCGGCTATGTGGGGTACGAGGAGGGCGGCCAACTCACGGAGGCGGTCCGCCGCCGTCCGTACAGCGTCATCCTGCTGGACGAGGTGGAGAAGGCCCACCCCGAGGTCTTCGACATCCTGCTCCAGGTGCTCGACGACGGCCGGCTCACCGACGGCCAGGGCCGGACGGTGGACTTCCGCAACACCATCCTGGTCCTGACGTCGAACCTGGGCAGCCAGTTCCTGGTCGATCCGTTGATGAAGCCGGAGGAGAAGAAGGAGCGGGTCCTGGAGGTCGTACGCGCCTCGTTCAAGCCGGAGTTCCTCAACCGGCTCGACGACCTGGTGGTCTTCTCCGCCCTCTCCGGCGACGAGCTCGCGCACATCGCCGCGCTCCAGATCGACCGGCTCGCCAAGCGGCTGGCCGACCGGCGGCTCACCCTCGACGTCACCCCGGCCGCGCTGGCCTGGCTGGCGAAGGAGGGCAACGACCCGGCTTACGGGGCGCGGCCGCTGCGTCGCCTCATCCAGACCGCGATCGGTGACCGGCTCGCGAAGGAGATCCTCGCGGGCGAGGTCACGGACGGGGACACCGTACGGGTGGACGTGTTCGGGGAGGGCGAGGAGGCAGGCCTGATCGTGGGCGCCGTGCGGTGACGGACCCGGCGGGCGTAGGACGCCGGACCGACTGAAGTGTGCGAGGGCGGTGTCCCCGCCCTCGCACACGGCTGTCCGGGCCCACATGGGTCCGTCTGCGTGTCCCTTCCATGACATTCCCCCTCCGGACAGGCTCCCCCGGAGCTCCGAGCGGACCGGATCGTGTCAGCCTGTAGCTGATCGGCCCAGCTGGGGGTTGCCATCCCCCGCCTGCCATGGGAGAGGATGGCGGCAACCGTACGAAGGGATATTCACGGTGAGCATCGACCCGTCCTCGATTCCGAATTTCGGGGGCCAGCCCGAACCGCAGGCGGCAGGACCGGAGGGCCCCGTCGTCCCTGACCAGGACCTCGTCAAGCAGCTCCTCGAGCAGATGGAGCTGAAGTACGTCGTCGACGACGAGGGCGACCTCGCGGCGCCGTGGGAAGAGTTCCGCACGTACTTCATGTTCCGTGGCGAGGACGAGCAGCAGGTCTTCTCGGTCCGTACGTTCTACGACCGCCCCCACGCCATGGACCAGCGCCCGGTCCTCCTCGACGCGATCGACGACTGGAACCGCCGCACGCTGTGGCCCAAGGTCTACACGCACGTCCACGAGGCCGAGGAGGGCGCCGAGGACACCGAGACCTCGGTCCGTCTGATCGGTGAGGCGCAGATGCTCATCGGTACGGGCGTCAGCCTGGAGCACTTCGTCTCGTCGACGGTCAGCTGGGTGCGGGCCTCGATCGAGTTCGACAAGTGGCTGCTGGAGCGTCTCGGCCTGGAGCCGGCCGAGAAGAAGACCGACGGCGACGACGCGGCGCCCAGCGCCTGATCCGGAGCGCCTGCGAACGACAGCCCGGCCGGGGCGACGGTCACCACGACCGCCGCCTCAGGCCGGGCTTCTGTCGCTCCACACGCCGGAAAGGCGAGCTCCGGCACGGTGGATTTCCCTGGAGTCATAGGCCCTTGAGCCGTGAAACGGCCTCGCGCAGGACGTCCTCGCGCTTGCAGAAGGCGAATCGGACCTTGCTGCGGCCGCCCTCCTGATCGTCGTAGAACACCGCATTGGGGATGGCGACGACCCCGCACCGCTCGGGCAGCGCGCGGCAGAAGGCGAAGCCGTCGGTCCCGCCGCCGAGCGGGCGGATATCGGTGGTGACGAAGTACGTCCCGGCCGGCCGGTACACCTCGAAACCGGCCTCCGCGAGCCCGCCGCTCAACAGATCCCGTTTGGCCCGCAGATCCGCGCGCAGCCCCTCGAAGTAGCTGTCGGGGAGGTTCAGCGCCTCGGCGACGGCGTACTGGAACGGGCCCGCGGAGACGTACGTCAGGAACTGCTTGGCCGAGCGGACCGCCGTCACCAGCCCGGGGCTAGCGGTCACCCAGGCCACTCCGTTTTCACGCACTCATTCTTATGCCGCGCAGCAGGTCCGCCTGGGCGCCTCCGGGACCGCCGGTGAGCTGGCCGCTGTGCGCGTCCCGTGATGCACGGTTCCGAGGCATCCGCGCTTTCCTGGTCGCCGCCCGTGGCGCTTCGGCTCCGAACAAACTCTGGACCGTCCTCATGAAGACGGAGCCGTGCGACCGCGGAACCTCTCCGGTCTCACAGCCGCACCGCCGGGTTCTCGGTGACGTGACACTGTCCGCCGTATCCTGACCGCACACGGGAAGGAGCCGTCCATGAGTGTCGACGCGATCGTGCACACCGAGTTCCCCGAGGGGTACACGGTCCTGTTCGGGGCCGACGGAAAGGTGATCATGACTCCGCAGAGCGAAGAGCACTCCAGCACCATCAGATCGATGCAGATCGACTCCGCTCTCGCCCTCGGCCGTCACGCGAAGGTCACTTCTGACGTCTACATCGATTTCCCCGCCGACGAGAACTCCGCCCCCGATCTGGCGATCCTTCGCGAGGACGCCCGCCGGGAGAGCAAGCGCTACAGCTTCGAAGACGTCCTGCTGATCTCTGAGGTCGTCTCGACCTCCTCCGCACGCAAGGACTACGACGACTGCACCGCGAAGTACGGCCGGTACGGCATCCCCGTCTACCTGGTCGTGGATCCCTACGCCCAGGAGGTCGTCCTCCACACCCAGCCGACCGCCACCGGTTACATCGCGGCGCACACCCACAAGTACGGCACGGGCAAGCTGCCCATCCCCCTGGCCGACGGTCGCACCTTCACCCTCGACCTCGACGAACTCCCGCGTCCTGAGCCCGAGGCGAACGTCCGCTGACGAAGGATTCCCGGTGCGGCCTTGCCGTCGGCACCGCCGTCGTCGGACGTGGTCGCACCCGACGGGCTCAAGCGCCGCAGTGCGCGCGGAATCGCCGAACTCCGACCGACCGTCGACGTTCTTGCCGACGAAGACGAGTGCTTCGAACGCGCCCAAGGCGGCGTGAGTTCAGGGCGCGAGGCGTCGAGGCCGGCTGGTGGCCTCGGCGAGAACGCCGTCTTTGTTGCAGAAGGCGAAGCGGACCTGAGTGCGTCCGACGGTGGGGTGGTCGCAGAAGACGGAGTTGGGGACGGTGACGACCCCGCAGCGCTCGGGGGAGTGCTCGGCAGAAGGCGTAAGCGTCCATCTCTCCGACGTCGGACGCCCAGGGCGGCGTGCGTGCTTCGAAAGAAGGGCGTCATGTCCCGAGAAGGGCGGTCAGGACGACGGCGGGATCGACGTCGGGTGGTCCGGCCGGCCACCAGGTGCCTTGATCCTTGGTGTACGGGTACCACAGTCCGTCGCGGCCCAGGCGCAGTTGGGCGTCGCGGCCCTCGACGGTCCAGCGGTTGCGCCAGGAGCGGAGCCGGGGTGGTTTGCCGTCGGTCCAGTCCGCGCGCAGCGCCTCGCGGTCGCGCTGCATGCGTGAGGTGGGTGGGTTCCAGGGGCTCTCCAGCACATCCAGGGATGCCGCGCCGCCGTGCCGCCACGCGCGGGTGGCGGCGGCGAGTTCGCGGGGGGTGCGGCCGCAGTCCGAGGAGATCCGGGCGAAGACCTCCAAGGTGGGGTGAGCGGCGGCGAAACGGACGGCGTCCTGCCACTCGGTGAGCGGGGCGGGTGGCGCGGTGTCGGCGTGACGGGCGCTGAGGGCTGCGGCGAGCAGGTGGTGGGCGCGTATCGCGGCGTCGGCGGCGAGCAGTTCGAGCGCAGCCGGGTCCATGCCGGGCTCTGGAACAGCCGAGGCCACCAGGGCCGGGCCGCGGCCTGGTCGCTCGGGTAGCGGCGGCGGGGCGGGCAGGGGCGGCAGTGCGGTGCGGGAGGTGAAGGCGGGTCCGGCGGGATCACCGCTGCGGGCCGGGGGTGTGGCGGGGCCCGTGCCTGCGGTTGCCGCGTACGCTGCGGCTTCGGTGGAGGCGCGGGCGGTGTTGCGGCGGCCGAGCTCGTCCATCAGCTCCCGCTCGCCGCGGCCCCGTAGGAGCAGCAGCACGAAGGGGTCGCGGTCCAGGAGCCGGGCGACCTGGTAGCAGAGGGCGGCGGCGTGTTTGCAGGGGTAGCCCCAGTCGGGGCAGCTGCACTCGGGGTTGAGGTCCCGGGGGCCGGGCAGCAGCGGGACGCCGGCGGCCGCGGCGTCGTCGGCGAGGCCGGCGGGCATCTCGGCGTCGAGCAGTGCGGCGATGTTCGCGGCCCGCTCGGCGATCACGTCGAGAAGTTGGTCCCACTGCCGGTCCGTCAGCTGCTCGACTCGGACCGTGGAGCGGTACGGGGTGCTGCGGCTGCCCTGTACCAGGGTGGCGGCTGAGCCAGGGACGATGGTGACCGGGCCGACCGCGCCGCCGCGCGCGTAGGTCCGGCCGCGCTGGAGGCGGCCGGAGTCCAAGGAGGACTCCTCCAGCGAGCGCAGCCATTCGCGGCCCCACCAGGACTCGGCGAAGGGCGCGCGACTGCCCTTTGCCGGAGGGAGTGTCTCAAAGGTGCGGGCGGCCGACTTGCCTGGCCGGCTACGCCTGGTCATCGTCCCGTCCTTCGCAGTGTGACCAGTTCGGCCAGTTCGCTGTCGCTCAGTTCACTGAACGCCGCCTCGCCCGAGCCCAGCACCGAGTCGGCCAGTTCCCGCTTCTGACGGAGCATCTCGGCGACCCTGTCCTCCACGGTCCCCTCGGCGATCAGCTTGTGCACCTGCACCGGCTGGGTCTGTCCGATCCGGTAGGCGCGATCGGTGGCCTGGTCCTCCACGGCCGGGTTCCACCAGCGGTCGTAGTGGATGACGTGTCCGGCCCGGGTCAGGTTCAGACCGGTGCCGGCGGCTTTGAGGGACAGCAGGAACACCTTCTTCTCCCCGCCCTGGAAGGCGTCGACCATCTCCTCCCGGCGTTTGACGGTGGTGCCTCCGTGCAGGAACAGGGTGTCCACGCCGCGGTCGGCCAGGTGGCGCTCGATCAGAGCGCCCATGGCCACGTACTGGGTGAAGACCAGGGCCGACCCGTCCTCGGCCAGGACGGTGTCCAGGAGTTCGTCCAGCAGTTCCAGCTTCCCCGAGCGGCCGGGGAGCTTGGCGCCCGCGGGTTCCTTCAGGAACTGCGCGGGGTGGTTGCAGACCTGCTTCAGGCCGGTGAGCAGCTTCATCACCAGGCCGCGCCGGGCGATGCCCTGCTTCTCCTCGATCTCGGCCATGAGCTCGCGTACCAGCGCCTCGTACAGCGAGACCTGTTCCTTCGTCAGTGACACCGGCTGGTCGGTCTCGGTCTTGGGCGGCAGTTCGGGAGCGATGCCGGGGTCGGACTTGCGCCGGCGCAGCAAAAAGGGGCGGACCAGCGCGGCCAGATGCCGGGCGGCCTGTTCGTCGCGTTCGCCTTCGACGGCCATGGCGTAGCGGTGACGGAAGGAGGTGAGCGTGCCGAGCAGGCCGGGGGTGGTCCAGTCGAGCAGTGCCCACAGTTCGGACAAGTTGTTCTCGACCGGGGTGCCGGTCAGCGCGACGCGCCCCCGCGAGGGGATCCCGCGCAACGCCTGGGCGGTCTGCGCGTGCGGGTTCTTGACATGCTGGGCCTCGTCGGCGACGAGCAGTCCCCAGGGCTGTTCGGCGAGGCGTCCGGCGTCACGGCGCATGGTCCCGTAGGTGGTCAGTACGAAGCCGCCGCCCGCTCCGCCGTCGAGACAGGACAGGTCGCGGCCTGGGCCGTGGAAGCGGCGTACCGGGGTGGTCGGTGCGAAGCGCTGGATCTCGCGCTCCCAGTTGCCGAGCAGCGAGGCGGGGCAGACCACCAGGGTCGGGCCGGCGGTGGCTTCCCGTTCCTGGCGACGCAGGTGGAGTGCGATCAGGGTGACGGTCTTGCCCAGGCCCATGTCGTCGGCGAGGCAGCCGCCCAGGCCGAGCGAGGTCATCCGGTGCAGCCAGTTCAGGCCGCGCAGCTGGTAGTCGCGCAGGGTCGCGACAAGGGCTTTCGGCGGCCCCTGGGGCTCACGCGCGGCGCGCGCCTCGGGGTCGGCGATCCGGGAGCGCAGCTCCTCCAGTACACCGACCGCGGTGACCGCCACCTGTTCGCCGTCCACCTCGACGCTGCCGGTCAGCGCGGCGCTCAGGGCTTCGATCGCGGTGAGCGAGGTCGTCCTGGACTGCGCGGCCCGTCGCAGGCGGCGGACCAGCTCCGGGTCCACGACCACCCACTGGTCGCGCAGCCGCACGATCGGCCGGTGCGCCTGGACCAGCCGTTCCAGCTCGTCCTCCGTGAGTTCCTGGTCTCCGAGCGCGACCCGCCAGCGGAAGTTCAGCAGGCCGCCGGAGGACAGGAAGGACTCGGCCGAGGACTGCGTCCCCTTGCGGCGTACGGGTTCGAGGACGCCGGAGGCGGTCAGCTCGCGTACCAGCTCCTTGGGCCAGTGCACGGGGACTCCGGCGGCGGCAAGGCTTTCCGCCGCGTCGCCCAGCAGCGCCTGGGCCTCCTCGTCGGACAGCTCCAGGCCGGCCGGGGCGGCGGAGTCCAGCAGCCGTCCGGCCGGGGACCATGCGCGCGCGGCCCGCCGCAGCGTCAGCAGCGTGTCCACCTGAGCCCGTGGACCGAACAGTTCGGGAGCGGTGACCTTCCCGGACCAGAGGTCCGCGGCGTCGGCGAGCACGGTGGGATCAGCCAGGCTGCGCAGTTGGACCACGGCCCGGAAGGAGTCCGCGCGGCCCAGTTCCAGCCGCAGCGACACCGCCAGACCCGTGTCGCGGCCGGCGGCGACCTCCGCCGCCCAGCCCCGTTGCTCGGGCACGGACTGCGGAGCGTGCGCCGCGAACGCCGATCCGCCGGTCACCTGGCGGGCGGCGGGAGGGCGGGCGAGGGAGTCGGCCACGGCGTCGAGGAAGGCCCGCAGCAGCGGCTCGGCCGCCGGAAGCGTGAGGGGGGAGAGCCCGGGAACCGCGACCGCGCGGGCCTCGGCGGGCATGACGGCTGCCAGGGAGCTCAGCCGCTCGTGGTCCTCGGCGTCCAGCGGGCCTACCCGCCACGCGTCGAATCCTTCCGGCGACACCCCGGGCAGCATCCGGCCCCGGGCGAGCAGACGCAGACCGAGCAGGGCCGCCGTGCCCCAGAACGCGGTACCGGCCGACGCCCGACCGCTGCCGCCGGTGCCGAGTGCCCGGCAGCGAGTCAGCAGCGGCAGCGCCTGCTCCACGGGCAGCAGCACGGCGACCACCCGCGCCCGGCGCACGGACGAACCGTGCGGGCGAACCACGGTGAGCTCCTCGGGTTCCGCCCCGACGCCCGGCGGCTCACCCCCGGGCGTCCAGAACGCCATCCGTCCCATCCGGGGCGGATCCGCGGGAAGGAACACCGCCTCGCCTGCGGCGAGTTCCGGCATCCGGGCGAACAGTTGCTCCTGATTCGGAGCCGTCGGCTCTGGCGTGGCCGACCCGCCGGATCCGTCCGTGCGGGCGGCAGCGAACTCTGCCGACGGGTAAACCTTCGCCACTGCGCCCACTCCTGGCACACACTCCTACAACTGTTCGGGAGGGTGCGGGTCGCTCGCGAGCCCTCGGCGGGTCAAGGTTATCCGCACAGGCGGACAGGATGTGTCAAGAAGGGCTTCGCCCACTCGGCGCAGTGCGGGAAGATGGCACCGGTACCTGCCACGGAAGGCCGTGACGCATATGCGGTCGCAGCCTCTTACCGGTGCCGGAATCCGTCTCTCCACTTCAAGGGAACCCTTCGCTGTGACCGCCGAGTCCGTTCCGACCTACCAGTTGAAGATCGCCCTGCGAGACACCAGCCCGCCGATCTGGCGCCGGGTCACCCTGCCCGCCGACACCTCGCTCGGCTGCCTGCACGACATCATCCAAGTGTGCTTCGGCTGGGGCGACTCGCACCTGCATTCCTTCACCGAACCAGGGTCGGGCCGCCAGTTCGTCGACTTTGACGCACCGTTGGACCGAGATCCTTTCCGCGACACCGACGAAGAGTCCGTGACCGTGGCCGAGGTACTGCCCTACGAAGGCGGTCGGCTGGAGTACACCTACGACTTCGGCGACGACTGGCGGCACCAGATCACCCTGGAGAAGACCCTCCCCACGTCCACCCCCGACCGGCGCGTCCGCTGCACCGGTGGACGCCGCGCCATGCCCTACGCCGAGGACACCGGAGGCGCCTGGGGGCTGCAGGCCGTACTCGACGCCGTCGCGGACCGCGGCGCACCGGCCCCCGAGCCGTGGACCGACCTGGTCGAAACCCTGCGTGAGGAGGGGTTCGACCCCGCCTGTTTCGACTGCGACGCCCTGGACCAGGAACTGGCCGGACTGGACCCGCAGCCGCCCACGGCCGCCCGGGCCGCGGCCAAAGCCGCCCCCGGCGGGCGGCGCTGCTCCTGCGGCGAGTTCCACGACGACGAGGACCTGGACGCGGAGTCCGTCCCCGTGCGCCCCGTCTCCCTGGCACCGCGCGCGGAGCTCGCCGCGGCCGCCCGGCAGGTGCCGCTGATCACCTCCGCGCTCCGCCTGGCCCACTGGTGCCAGGGCGGACGAGTCGTCACGTCCCGGGACGTGCTCAAGCCCGCACTGGGCCGCCAGGCCGTCCAGGAACTGCAACTGTGGACCCAGGACGACGAGCTGAGCGCACTCCGGCCCGCGGAGCGCGACAAGCGGCTGGCCCGCCTGCGCAGCTCCGGCGACCTGCCCTGCCTGGACGGCCCCTGGCAGCTCGCCCTGGACGGGGACCTGGTGGAGATCAGCGCAGGCACCGCCCGTCCGGGTACTGACCTGCCTGCCACCGTGGGAGACGAGGGAGTACTGGAGGTCTGGTGCCAGGCACTCGAGGACGAACTCGACGCCCTGAACGACCTCGGGAACCTCGGCCTGCCTCCGGTGCTGCTGGCCGCGCTGGGCATGCAGGACGAGGACGGCGACGGCTTGGCAGCGGTGGTGCTGCGGGCGCTGTACGAGGTTCCCGACGGCGAATGGCTGGACACGGCGCTGCTCGTCGGTGCACTCCGCGAGGGCCTCCCCAAGCAGGAGGCACGACTGGTCGAACTGCTCTTCCTGCAGATCCTCGACCAAGCGGCCCTGCTCCTCGCCGAGTACCAGGCAGCGGAGGTCGAGCCAGGCCCGGAGACGAGCCGGGAGCGCGACCACATCCTCCTCGACATCCTCGGCATCGAGGGGAGCGCCGAAAACAGCGACGACGCTCCCCTGCTCGGGACGCGGCTCAGGCTCACCCCGCTGGGACGCCACGGACTGCGCGAGTACCTTCTCGCCGAGGGAGTCCACGCTCCGCTCATCGGCGAACTGGCCGACGTCGACGCCCCGACACTGCTCGACGCCCTGCTCGACTACGACCAGGACGCCGCCCAGGCCGAGATCACCGGATGGATCAGCCATCGGGGCCAGGGCCCAGCCGCAGTCCAGCTCATCGATGCCTGCGCCGGGTTGGAGGCTGACGCGGCCCTCCGCCGCCTGGCCGCCGCACCAGTACTGGCAGAGCTCGACGAACCCAGAGCGCTCGCGGTCCTGCGCAAAGCCGCAGCATCCCAGGTCCCTGGCTGCGCCGAGACTGCGGCGATCGCGCTGATCGGCCGTGGTGAGATTTCCGAGGGACACGGTCGGGAACTCCAGCTGTGGGGGCTCGTCGATCATCTGTGGGGTCCGCTCGGCGTAGCCGACGAGGCACTCGCCGCGTTCCTGGACCAGGAGGAGGACTCGGTGCTCCCACTCCTGGAGCAGGCCGCCGACGATCTGTGGCGCTGCGACCACCCCGCCACCCGGGCCGTCCTGGAAGCGGCAGGGCGACACCTGCGGGCTCGGGACAAGACACTGGCCAAGCGCCTGCGTAGGTCCGAAACTAAAGTCGGATCCCAGCGCCGACGTTGAAGTCGGACATACGGCGAAGGCGACGGAGCAAGTTAGTCCAGGTTCTCCGGGAGAGTATCGGGAAACCGGGAGACGATCACGAAAAGAAGCCCCGAGACCGACGTGCCAGACCAGCACCCGCCAGTGCCTTGGCGCCGTTGTTTGCGATTCTCGCAAGTCAAGGGAAGGTCCTTGCCTCATTCGTGACGACGGGGGCCGTGAGTTCAGCACGCCAGGCGTTGCAGGCGGCCGACGGCCTCGTGGAGGACGTCGTCCCGTTTGCAGAAAGTGAAGCGGATCTGGCTGCGGCCGGCGTCGGGGTTGTCGTAGAAGACGGAGTTGGGGATGGCGACGACGCCGCAGCGTTCGGGGAGGGCGCGGCAGAAGGCGTAGGCGTCCTTCTCGCCGAAGGGAGTGATGTCGGTGGTGATGAAGTACGTGCCCTGGGGCTGGTAGACCTCGAACCCGGCCGCGCGCAGGCCGTCGCCGAGCAGGTCGCGCTTGCGTCGTAGGTCGGCGCGGAAGCTGTCGAAGTACGCGTCCGGCAGTCGGAGGGCTTCGGCGATCGCGTACTGGAAGGGGCCCGAGCTGACGTAGGTCAGGTACTGCTTGGCGGTCCGGACCGCTGAGACGAGCGGGCCGTTCGCCGTGACCCAGCCAACCTTCCATCCGGTGAACGAGAAGGTCTTGCCGGCGGATGAGATGGAGACGGTTCGCTCGCGCATGCCGGGCAAGGCCGCGATGGGGCGATGCGTGCCCTCGTAGACAAGGTGCTCGTACACCTCGTCGGTAACAACGAGCAGGTCGTGCTCGACGGCGAGTGCGGCGATGGCGTCCTGCTCTTCGGTGGAGAGAACCATCCCGGTCGGGTTGTGCGGGGTGTTGAGGAGCAGGAGGCGGGTCTGCGGAGTGATCTTGGCCCGCAGCTCGTCCAGGTCCGGGCGGAAGGACGGGGCACGCAGGGTGAGCGGCACGCGCTTTGCCCCGGCCATGGCGATACAGGCGGCGTAGGAGTCATAGAAGGGTTCGAAGGCGATCACCTCGTCGCCCGGCTCCAGGAGCGCCAGCAGGGTGGCGGCGATGGCCTCGGTGGCGCCGGCGGTGACCAGGACCTCGGTGTCGGGGTCGAAGGGCAGATCGTAGAAGCGCTGCTGGTGCTCGGAGATCGCGGCGCGCAGTTCCGGAACCCCCGGGCCGGGCGGGTACTGGTTTCCCTTGCCCTCCCGCAAGGCGCGGACCGCGGCTTCGCGGATCTCGTCGGGGCCGTCGGTGTCGGGGAAGCCCTGGCCCAGGTTGATCGCGCCCGTCGCGGTGGCCAGTGCCGACATCTCCGCGAAGATCGTTGTCCCGAGTCCATCCAGCCTTCGGTTCAGCAGTGGCCTGGTGTTCATGTCTCCACCGTTCTCACTCGGGTACCCGTCGAGTCTCTGGGGGACCATCCTGACCCATGGCCGCTCTTGCCCCCGCGTGGTGCGGGGACCGCAGTGGGGTGAGGAGTGCGAGCGCCCTCTTCTCCCGGCTGTGCTGTCGGCTCCCTGAGGACACCGGCCTTTGCCGAGATATCGCGCAGGAGCGCGTCCCGCAGGTTGTGCAACGTAGCGATTTTGGAGACAAGGAGCCGTGCCGTGGCGTGCAGGGGCTCGGCCATCCTGTGGAAGGCGGTGCGCGTGAACTGGTCTGGCCAGGTGACTTTCAGGCGCTTGAGGGCGAGGGCGGAGATCTCCCGAGCGTTCCGCCCCTGCGCAGTCTGCATGATCTCGCCGCTCCTGCTTCTGAGTTCGTGAAGCAGCCACCAACTGTCCGTGTCCTCGGTGGGGCGCACCGCCACGACGCTTCTGAGTGCTGTCGCCGGGCGGCGCGTCACCGCGATGTGCGTGCCGTCGGGACGGGTGCTGAGCATGAAGGTGCCGGAAGGATGCGCCTGGACGGCGTCCGCTGGGCTTCGGAGGCGAAACCGCTCCAGGTGGGGCACGGGGAGGTCGAAGAGGTCGCGCGGAGCGATTGCGTCGACGGCGGGTCCTGTCGGCAAAGGAGGGAGCGAGCTTTCGGAACCCTTACCCGTCTTCATTTTGGCGACCTCGGCGAGTACCCGTGATTCCCAGGACGGTTCCGCCGACGCCCAGTCGTCGTGGAGGGCGTCGGCCAGGTCAACAGCCTGTCGGGCGCTCTTCTCGTAGAGGGAGGCCATCTCCTCGATGAGGCCGAAGGCCCGATCGTATGCAGCGACGACGTCCGACGGGGGCAGCGGAAACAGCATGCGGCGGAGGGTGTCGAGGCTGATGGTGGGCTCGACGTGTGCCGTCACGTCCTCGTCGATCCGTGCCTTCGCCGTGGACGTTTGCAGCCAGATGCGCAGCCACCGCACGATGTGCGGCTCAGCGCGGATGATGCCGATCGACCTGTGCGCCGGCCATCCTGCGTGCTCGGAGGTGACCAGCGCGGACTCACCCACCCGCCTGACGAGAACGACGGCCAAGTCGCCCTGTCGGAGGGCGCGGGTGGCCGGAGGGCCGCCCGATACGTACTCATTCATGCGGGGTGAGAGGATCCTGCCGTGCCGGACGAACTCGGAGCCGACCACTCCTGGCGCTTGATCGGATGCCTTATCGTCGACGGCGCCGCAGGTCGTGTAGATATCCCTGCGGACTTGCTCGATCGCGATGGAGGTGGTCGGCCAAGCCGATGTACCCGAGTCGGCCTGGTTGGTGTCGGCTTCCATCAGATCTCCTCCAAGACATCCAGCAACCGCAGTTCCAGATCACGCATCCGGTCGAAGGAATCAGCCAATTCGAGCTTGAGCTCGTCGATCCGGCTTCGTGTGTCGCGTTCGGGGCTGGGAGGATCCACGGCGTACGAGGTTGGCATCAAGCTATGCCCGTGGCCGGCGATCTCCTCGGTAGAGCAGCTTCGGGACCAGCCGGTCTCGTCTTTGTACGGTGTGGCCGCGACGCCGTGTTCGGAGAGGCCACGCCAGGCTGCGAGGGTCTCCAGAATCAGTGCCGCGTTCATCTCGCCCAGCCTGCGCGCTCTTGAGTCCGGGATCTGCTCGAAGGCTCGCCGCGCGTTGATGAAGAGCACCTGACGGTGGCGGTCCTGGATGCCCCAGCCGGGACGCGCGCTCTTGTCCTTGTTCAGCACCCAGAGGCAGGCCGTGGTCTGGGTGTGACCGAACACGCGGGGCGGAAGGGCGATCACGCACTCGACGAGATCGTCTCGCAGAAGGCGCTCGCGGAGCCTTCGGGTGATGGGCTGGCGGGTGTTGGCCACGGTGTCGGCCATCAGGAAGACGGCGCGTCCGGCCGGAGCCAGCGCGTGCGCGATGTGCTGAATCCACGCCGAGTTGGCGGATCCTCGGGACGGCGGTTCCTCTGGCCACCGGGGATCGGCAGGGACCCGGGAAGCCGGCCGGCGGGTGCTCTGCTCCGTCCTGTCCTCCGGTGCCCAGTCGCGCTGGTTGAAGGGGAGGTTGGCCAGGATGATGTCGTGGGGCTCGCGTTCGGGCTCCGCGAGGCTGTCCCCGGGCGGGGAGACGTCGGCGTTGATCCCCCGCACGGCGAAGTTCATACGAGCCACCTGCGAGGTGTAGGCGTGTTGCTCCCTCCCCTGCAACGACATGGCCAGGTCTGCCTCGACGCGGTCGTGGACGTAGCGGTAACTCTCGACGAGCAGGCCCCCTGAACCGCAGACGGGGTCCAGCACTCTGTGCCTGTCGCGGGGCACGGCTGCGCCGACCATGAGACGCGCCATGTCAACGGGCGTGAAGTAGTGGCTGCCGCCTGCCTGGTCCGCAGAGAGGTCCCGTAGGCACTGGTCGAGCAGGGGGCCGACCCGCTGGGTGGATCCAATGGCCTGGATGAGAGCGTGCAGGTGTTCATCGGAACGAGGGGGCGGAATGGGCATCAGGCTCCTCGTGCCCGCGTCGATGCCCTGAGCGTCGGTTGTGGGGAGCCAGTGGGCCAGGCACTTGCTCACGGCAGCGCGGATTCCCGAACCGCCCGCTGCCGGCTGACCCAGCAACCACGACCATGTCGGTACGCCGGTGCCGGGAGCGGCGCGCGCCTTCCGGCTCAGGAACAGCAGCCCGAGGACCAGGCGAGTCGCGTCGTGGGCGTTCATCAGCCGCGAGAGGTGCTTGCGGTGTACCTCCACCTTCAGGAGCACCTCGTCGAGGGAGAGGAGATCCTCGGCCTGCACGCGCCTTCGAAGGGCACCTGTATCGCTCATGAGCCCACCACCCCCAGGGCGTCCATGACCACGATAAGGAGCGTCAGGGAGCCGGCGAAGGTGAATGCTCCTGCCTTGAGGGCCGTCGTGGGACGTCCTCCCTCGACAACGGTCACGAAGCTGCCGGCAAGCGCGACGACAAGCGCCGCGAGGACCGCGATGATCACGTACATCAGCGTCTGCTGCACGTGGTTCCTCTCTGAGGTCGGGGGGATCTCCAAGTGGGCGAGTGAGCCGCGTGATCCCCGGCTTCAGGTAGGACAGTAGAAGACGTACGCCACGCGCCCATGGGTGCACGCGGTTTGGGATTTCCTAAGGCGCGCGCCCGAAGATGAAGCACTTTCAGGCAGTGCACGTCATTTGGGATTCAAGATAGTGAGTCGGCGAGAGGGAGTGTTCGAGCTTCCGCCCCATAATCTGAATAGGTAGGCGAAGAAGCCTTGACTCAGCCCACCTTCCACCCGGTGAACGAGAACGTCTTGCCCGCCGAACCGATGGTTACGGTCCGCTCGCGCATTCCGGGGAAGCCGGCGATGGGCAGGTGTTCACCCTCGAAGACCAGGTGCTCGTACACCTCGTCGGTGACGACGAGCAGGTCCCGTTCGCAGGCGAGTTCGGCGATCGCCGCCAGCTCCTCGCGGGTCAGGACGGTGCCGGTGGGGTTGTGCGGGGTGTTGAGGAGGATCAGCCGGGTGCGGGGGGTGACGGCGGCGCGCAGCTCGTCGAGGTCGAGCCGGTACGTTCCGCTCTCCGCGTCCGGGTGCAGGGTGACCGGGACGCGGGCGCCGCCGGCCATGGCGATGCAGGCGGCGTACGAGTCGTAGTACGGCTCCAGGGCGATGACCTCGTCGCCGGGCTCCACGAGGGCGAGCAGGGTGGCGGCGATGGCCTCGGTGGCGCCCGCCGTGACGAGAACTTCGGAGTCGGGGTCGTACGTGACCGCGTACCGCCGCTGCTGATGGGCGGCGATCGCGGTGCGCAGCTCGGGAACCCCGGGGCCCGGCGGGTACTGGTTGCCGTGTCCGGCGCGCAGCGCGCGGACCGCGGCCTCCCGGATCTCTTCGGGGCCGTCGGTGTCGGGGAAGCCCTGGCCGAGGTTGATGGAGCCGGTCCGTACGGCCAGCGCCGACATCTCCGCGAAGATCGTCGTGCCGAATTCGGCGAGGCGGCGGTTGAGCAGCGGTCGTCCCTGTGTCATGACCGCCATCCTGTGCCGAAGCTCTGGAGTTGCTCAAGTCTGCTTTGGCTCCGCGGGGCCGGGGGCATCCCCCACTCACGCAAGTAGCGGAAGGAACATGAAGCGGGGGACCTCGCTTCGGGGGACGGAAGGACGTGAGGTCGGTGGCTTTCTTCTGGGTGGTGGCCGGGATCGTTGTGATCGGCTGCGTCGTCGCGATGTGGCGGTCGGCGAACAGCAGCAAGTCGTTGTCCTCCCGGCGCTCCGGGCGCCGTAGCGTCGGCGGCGGCGCGGCCGCCGGTGGCAGCTGGTGGGCGGGCGGCGGTGGCGGCGGCGCGTCCTGCGGAGGCAGCAGTCACTCGGGCGGTCACTCCGGTGGTCACTCGTGCGGGGGCGGTTCCTCGTGCGGTGGTGGTTCGTCGTGCGGCGGCGGGGGCGGATGCGGCGGAGGCAGCTGACACGGGGCAGCTGGTCCGCGTCACCGGGTGCCCGGCGGGTGAACTCCCGCCGGGCACCTTTTTGTTGGGTCAGGCAGCGCGTACCCGGTGAACACCTGAACCGTAGGGCCCCCGAGGGGATGGAAACCACGGCAAGTTGGGCAAAAATGCTGTGGATCGTCGCACTTCGTGATTCCCTCGTTGGAGAGAACATCCAGCCCTCGGACCCCAGTTGGACCTGATCGGGCGCTCCCCACCTCCCACGTATGTCGCCACGGGGGCGTCCCCTGTCCATGTGTCCACGCGTGTTTTGCGGAGCCGACCCATGCTCACGACCCTCCAGACGGCCTATTCCGACACCCGTGCTGCCGACCTGGCCTGGGCGCTGGGGCGTGAACCGCTCCCCGCCCTGGCCGTGCTCGACCTGCAGCTCGGCGGTGCCCAACTGCAACTGCGTCTGCTCGGCGCCTCCCATCAGGTGCTTCTCGAGGAGGACGGCGGCAGCTGCTCCGAGACGGTGGCCTGCATCCCCGGCAGCAGCACACCGCTGCCGCTCGGAGTCGCCAAACGGCTCGGGGAGTGGGAGTACGAATTCGCGGCGCGTGTCGAGACGCTCTCCGCGGACTCCTTCGCGGGGCGTGCGCAGGAACTCCTCGCGCTGGTGACCGACCATCCGCAGGGCCTCGCCGGGACGTTTCCCGGCAGTCCGCACGCCTTCACCGCCATGCTCGCGCAGCGGACGGAAGGCCAGGTGCGGTGGCGCACCTGGCATGCGTACCCGCAGGAGGGGCAGCTGGTGGTGACCCGCACCCGCGTGGGCGTGCGGATGCCGGCGGTGGCTCACTGATTGTCCAAACTCTGTTGCGCATGCGGCACTTGCACCCTTGTGGGTGACAGGTGGCGACGCCGTCGTGACGTAGCGTTCGCACCATGATCGACCAGCAGGTGTCGCTGCGAGGGGGCGCGGCGCGAATCCCCGTGCGGCCGCGGACCGGTCGGCTCCTCGTGCTGGCCGCCGTGTTCGTCTGCGCCGCCTGCGGACTGGTGTACGAGCTCGAACTGGTCGCGATCGCTTCCTACTTGATCGGAGACTCCGTCACCCAGGCCTCCGTCGTGCTGTCCGTGATGGTCTTCGCGATGGGCATCGGCTCGCTGCTCGCGAAACGGTTGCGCAGCCACGCGGCAGTGGGCTTCGGGCTGATCGAGGCGGGGCTCGCACTGATCGGCGGCTCCTCCGCGCTCGTGCTGTACGCGTCGTTCGCCTGGATCGGGGAGTCCCGGTTCGCGCTGGTCGGGTTCTCGCTCGCGATAGGCGTCCTCATCGGTGCGGAGATCCCGTTGCTGATGACCCTGATCCAGCGCGTCGACCGGCAGGACGCGGGCGGGACGGTCGCGGACCTATTCGCCGCCGACTATGTGGGGGCGCTCGTCGGCGGACTGGCGTTCCCCTTCCTGCTGCTGCCGGTCCTTGGCCAGCTCACCGGGGCGCTGGTCACCGGCATGGTCAACGCGGCAGCGGGCGGGGCGCTGGTGCTGTGGGTGTTCCGCCGGGACCTCACCCCGCGCTCGCGGTGGCTGCTGATCCTCGTCAATGTGTCGGTGATCGCCCTGCTGGCCACCGCCACGGTCCTGGACGACGACTTCGAGCGGGCGGCGCGGCGCGCGGTGTACGGGGACGAGGTGCGGGTCGCTGTGCAGACCGATGTGCAGGAGGTGGTCCTCACCGGGACGGGCCGCAGCTCCCTGGACCTCTATCTGGACGGGCGGCTGCGGGTCAGCGCCCAGGACGAGTACCGGTACCACGAGGCGCTGGTCCACCCGGCGATGGACGGGCGCCACGCGCGGGTGCTGATCCTGGGCGGCGGCGACGGTCTGGCCGCCCGCGAGGTGCTGCGCTACCCGGACGTACGGAGTGTCACGCTCGTCGAGATCGACCCCGGCGTCACCCGACTGGCCCGTACGGACCCGGCGCTCTCCGCGCTGAACGCGCACGCGTACCGCGACCCGCGGCTGACGGCCGTGACGGCGGACGCGTTCAACTGGCTGCGGGCGGGGCACGGCGGCTACGACGTGGTGATCTCCGATCTGCCCGACCCCGGCATCACGGCGAGCACGAAGCTGTACTCCGCGGAGTTCTACGGCCTGATCGCCGAGGCCCTGGCCCCGGGCGGCCGCCTGGTGGTGCACGGGGGGCCGCCGGACACCCGGCCGCGTACGTTCTGGACGGTCGAGGCATCCGTACGGGCGGCGGGCCTGAGCACCCGCCCGTACGGCATCAGCGGCCGCCGCACCGGCTTCGCGGCGGACCCGGACCGCACGACGGACCGAGCGAGGGCCCCGCACGGCTGGGGCTTCGTCCTCGCCCGCCCGGGGTCGCGAGCCCCGGCGCTGGGCCTGTCCCCCCGGGCACCGAAGCTCCGCTCCCTGACGGAAGGGGTACTGGCGGGCGCGGCCCGGTACGCGCAGCGGGGGCGGCTGCCGGAGCAGGCGCCGTCGACGCTGGTGCACCCGCGGTACTGGGAGGAGCCGTGAGGGGGGCGGGGGAGGTCTTGGGTGCTGAGTGCCGCTTCCGGGTGCGGAAGCGCTGACGGGGCGGCCGGGCCTGAGTAGGCTCGGTTTCCATGGAGCATGAGGTGTTCGTTCCGGTTCCGGTCCAGTCCCTTCGGCGGACGCTGGGCGATCCTGCCCGGGTCGCGCGCTGTGTACCGGGCCTCCAGCAGGACGCCGACGCGTCCGCGGGCCCCCTGTCCGGCCGGCTCAAGGTCCGGATCGGTAGCCACACGATCACATACCGCGGCACGCTGACTTCGGCCGCGTTGCCGGACGGGGCCGGGATCTCCGTGGAGGGCGAGGGCGTCGAGGCGCGGGGCAGCGGCTCGGCGAAGCTCGCACTGACGATCCGCCTGACGGAGGCGGACGGCGGCACGACGATCGGCTTCACGGGCACGGCGGGCGGCGAGGGCCGCATCGTGGAACTGGAACGCGAGGCGACGCTCACGGCGGCCCACCGGCTGCTGGACCGCTTCACGCAGCAGCTGGTGACGGAGACGCTGGCGTCCCACGGACCGGCTGCCGACGGACCGGCGGGCGAGTCCGACGGGCCGGCCGGGGCGGTCGTGGACCTGGCCGTCGACGAAGCCGTGGACCGGGCGATCGAGGAGGCCGCGGAGACGGCGGACGAGACGACGGTGGGGGAGTTCCCCGAGGCTGCCCCCGAGGACGGTTCCGAAGAGTCCCCCGAGAACGGACCCGCTCAGGACGACGCCACAGGCTCGCTGCCCGGTACCGGTTCGGTATTCGACGCGCCCGTCCCCCCGCCGTCGCTCGACCCCGTCGCGGACATGGAGTTCACCGTCCCCGACGAACCGCCCGCCGAGGCCGCGCACGCCCGGCGGACCATGATCGGGCGCAGTGCCGAGGAGGTCGACCACGCGCCGCCACGCGGACGGTACGCCCCCGTGCCGTCGCCCGACTCGACCACCGCGGGCGCCACCCTGCGCTGGGTGGCCCCGGCGGCCGCCCTCGCGCTCGCCTCCGCGGTCGTGGTGGGCCGGGCGCTGCGGCGCCGGAGGTAGCGGCGCCAGTAGTGTCGTCGTGTGAGCAGTAGCGAGAAGAACGTCCGGCTGTCCGTCGGCGACACCGAGTTGACCGTGAACCCCGCCAACGGCTGCCGGATCAGCAGCCTCCGGATCGGCGGTACCGAGCTGCTGCGGCAGGGGGAGCGGTACGGCTGCTTCCCGATGGTGCCATGGTGCGGGCGGACCGGGTACGGCCACTTCCTCAACGGCGATGTGCCTCATGAGCTGCCTCTGAACTCCCCGCCGCACGCCATTCACGGCACCGGCCGCGACACGGCCTGGCGCACCGCCAAGGCGGGCGAGTCCCAGGCCGCGTTCTACTACGACCTCGCCGAGCCGTGGCCGTATCCCGGCCGGGTGACCCAGACCTTCGAACTGGCCGAGGACTCACTCACGGTCGCGTTCGGCATCGAGACGTACGGGGACTCGTTCCCGGCGCAGGCCGGCTGGCACCCGTGGTTCCTGCGGAACCTAGGCACCGGCGGCGACGTACAGATCGCCTTCGATGCCGCCTGGCAGGAGGAGCGGGGCGAGGACCATCTGCCGACCGGTCGCCGGATCCCGGTCATGCCCGGCCCGTGGGACGACTGCTTCGGGATGCCCGACGGGGTCGATGTGACGCTCACCTGGCCGGAGCAACTGGAGTTGAAGGTGAAGAGCCGGGCCGAGTGGGTCGTCGTCTACGACGAACAGGCCGAGGCGGTCTGCGTGGAGCCGCAGTCGGGCCCGCCGAACGGACTGAACACCGCGCCCCGGTATGTGACCCCGATCGAGCCGCTGGAGATCGCGACGACCTGGAGCTGGCGCAGGCTCTGAGCCGGACACGCCCTCCGGGACAGCCCTTAAGCTCGTAGCCATGACTGACGTACGCGCTGAGCTGCTCCAGCAGATCAAGGACAAGGCCGTGGTGCACGGCAAGGTGACCCTCTCCTCGGGTCTGGAAGCCGACTGGTACATCGACCTGCGTCGCATCACGCTGGACGGCACGGCCGCTCCGATGGTCGGTCAGGTCATGCTCGACGAGACCGCCGAGCTGGACTACGACTGCGTGGGCGGGCTGACGCTGGGCGCCGACCCGGTGGCCACGTCGATGCTGCACGCCTCTGCCGCGCGCGGGAAGACCCTGGACGCGTTCGTCGTCCGCAAGGCGCAGAAGGCGCACGGCATGCAGCGCCGGATCGAGGGCACGGACGTGAAGGGCCGCCGTTGTCTGGTGGTCGAGGACACCTCGACCACCGGCGGTTCGCCGCTGACGGCCGTCGAGGCGGTGCGTGAGGCCGGTGGCGAAGTCGTCGCCGTCGCCACGATCGTGGAGCGGGGTGCCGCTCCGGCCATTGCCGAGGCCGGTCTCCCGTACGTCCACGCCTACACGGTGGCGGACCTCGACCTGGCCTGATCACTGGCCTGACCTGCGATTTCCTTCGAGGGCGGACGGTTTCACGTGAAACCGTCCGCCCTTGTCGTATGCCTTCAGTTCCCCGGCCGGAACGTTGAGGGAGTACGCCGGGTGGAGCCGAAGCGAGAGTCTGGGAAGATGGGGGCGACGATGACGTCGCCCCCAGGTCAGGGAACCAGCAACGCACACCCGCACATCCCAAGGAGCGGACAGATGCCCATCGCAACCCCCGAGGTCTACGCCGAGATGCTCGACCGGGCGAAGGCAGGCAAGTTCGCCTACCCGGCCATCAATGTGACGTCGACCCAGACCCTGCACGCTGCACTGCGCGGCTTCGCGGAGGCGGAGAGCGACGGCATCGTCCAGATCTCCACCGGTGGGGCGGAGTTCCTGGGCGGCCAGCACAACAAGGACATGGTCACGGGCGCCGTCGCCCTCGCCGAGTTCGCGCACATCGTCGCCGCCAAGTACGACGTCACGGTCGCGCTGCACACCGACCACTGCCCCAAGGACAAGCTGGACGGTTACGTACGTCCGCTGCTCGACATCTCCGCGGAGCGCGTCGCCAAGGGCCTGAACCCGCTGTTCCAGTCCCACATGTGGGACGGTTCGGCCGAGACCCTCGCCGACAACCTGGCCATCGGCAAGGAGCTGCTGGCCAAGGCCGCCGCCGCCAAGATCATCCTCGAGGTCGAGATCACCCCGACCGGTGGCGAGGAGGACGGCGTCACCCACGAGATCAATGACGAGCTGTACACGACCGTCGACGACGCGCTGCGTACCGCCGAGGCGCTCGGCCTGGGCGAGAAGGGCCGCTACCTGCTGGCCGCCTCCTTCGGCAACGTGCACGGCGTCTACAAGCCGGGCAACGTCGTGCTCCGTCCCGAGCTCCTCAAGGACCTCCAGGAGGGCGTCGGCGCCAAGTACGGCAAGTCGTCTCCGTTCGACTTCGTCTTCCACGGCGGCTCCGGCTCCACCGAGCAGGAGATCGCCACCGCGCTGGAGAACGGCGTGGTGAAGATGAACCTCGACACCGACACCCAGTACGCCTTCACCCGCCCGATCGTGGACCACGTGTTCCGCAACTACGACGGCGTGCTGAAGGTCGACGGCGAGGTCGGCAACAAGAAGGTCTACGACCCGCGCAGCTGGGGCAAGTCCGCCGAGGCGGGCATGGCCAAGCGCGTCACGGAGGCCTGCGCCAACCTGCGGTCCACCGGCACCAAGCTGAAGTAGTAGTAGGTACGAACGGCGGCCGTGGGCCCGGTACTCCCTGGGGTGCCGGGCCCACGGCATGTCCGAGAACGAGCACGAGGAGCCCACTGTGCAAGCGAACGCGCGCTATGACTTCGACACCGTCATCGACCGCAGGGGCACCTGGTGTGTCCAGTGGGACGGGGTCGCCGACCGGTTCGGTGTCGACGGGCTGCTCCCGTTCACCATCTCCGACATGGACTTCGAGACGGCCCCCGAGGTCCTGACCGCACTGCGGACCCGCCTCGATCACGGCGTGCTCGGCTACACCAGCTGGCAGCACGACGACTTCAGGTCGGCGATCGCGCACTGGTACGAGACCCGGTACGGCACCGAGCTGGACACCGGCCGGCTGGTGTACGGCCCGTCCGTGCTCAGCCAGTTCTCGCAGCTCCTCCAGATGTGGACGGCCGAGGGCGACGGCGTGGTGGTCCACACCCCCACGTACGACGGCTTCCGCAAGGCGATCACCGGCCTCGGCCGCGAGCTGCGGGGCGTGCCGGTGGGGGACACCGGGGCGCTCGAACGGGAACTGGCGCGCCCCGATGCGAAGGTGCTGGTGCTCTGCTCGCCGCACAACCCGACGGGCCGGGTGTGGACGGAGCCCGAACTGGTCGACATGGCCGCTCTGGCCGCGCTCCACGGGGTCGCGGTGATCAGCGACGAGATCCATGCGGACTTCGTGCACGACGGCCACCGGCATGTGCCGTGGACGCGGGTGGCGGGTGACGCCCGCTGGGCGGTGATCTCGTCCGCGTCCAAGTCCTTCAACTTCCCGGCGCTGACAGGCTCGTACGGCATCATCGGCGATCCGGCCGACCGGACGGAGTTCCTGCGCCGCATGGAGACGGCGGAGGGCCTGGCCTCCCCGGCGGTACTGTCGCTCACCGCGCACATAGCCGCGTACCGGCAGGGCGGGCCGTGGCTGGACGCGGTACGCGCGTACGTGGCCGGGAACCTGGCCCTGGTCGCGGAACGCCTGAACGCGGCGTTCCCCGAACTGTCCTGGCAGCCCCCGCAGGCCGGCTATCTGGCGTGGATCGATCTGCGCCCCCTGGGTGTGGACGACGAGGCGCTGCAGCGGGTGCTGATCGAGCGCGAGAAGGTCGCGATCATGCCGGGTGCGGTGTACGGGGCCGAGGGGTTCCTGCGGCTCAACGTGGGGTGCCCGCGGAGCAAGGTCGAGGCGGGCGTGGAGGCGCTGGTGCGGGCTCTGGAGGCCGTGAGGTAGCGGACGACTGCCCGCCCGGCGGCGAAGGGCGAACGCGTTCCCTGCCGGGCGCCGTGCGTCAGCCGAGCGGGGAGGCGTGTCCCGGCCGGCACCCGGAAGGGACGCTGTTTCCGCTGATGTCGAAGTCCCCGCAGGTGAGAAAGACGTGGTTCAACTGGCCGAGCCCGTAGGCGAGCACGCCGACGGCCACGACGACCCCGATGACCGTCCTTCGCTCGCGCACGGAGAGCTCCGACTCCCCGAAGAGCAGGAGGTGCAGGAGCACCCAGACCAGCAGCGGGGTGCCGACGATGCTGAGGATGCCGCCCGCCAGGAAGAGCGTCTTGTCCGGCCAGCCGTCGTGGCGGGGCACCACGGCGGCGATGACGATCCACACGCTGGGCAGGGCCAGACAGGCCCAGTACATCCAGCCGTGCCGCGGTCCGCGTTCGCGCATCAGCAGGGCGGTCAGCATCACGGCGGTCGACACCGCCCAGAGGGTGAGCAGTTGGTAGTAGAAGACGACGTTGTAGGCGCCGAGGGTGAAGGCGGGCTCCCAGATCGCCAGCGCTCCGCCGCCGGCGATCACGGCGGTCCTCGGTACCACCTGGCCGATGGCGGCGCTGCGGATGCGGTGGGTGCCGGGACCCGTGCCTGCGCCCGTGCCTGCGGAGCGGGTCTCGTCGTCTTCCATGGAATCCATCTCCGGAACCGGGACATTTCCGCACACATTACTCAGGGCTCACGCGCTGCGGGCGCGGGCGCGGGCGACGGGCGGGGCGGCCGGACCCGGACTGGCCGGAGTGCCGCGTAACGGCGATGCTGCTCGCATGGGCGAGAAACCGGCCGGCGAGATCCGTGCTGCCTCCGCACCCGGGCGCTGGGTCGTCCTGACCACCGTCCTCGGGTCCAGCATGGCCCTGCTCGACTCCACCGTCATCAACGTTGCGCTGCCCCGCATCGGCAAGGACCTCGGCACCGACCTGGCCGCCCTTCAGTGGACCGTCAACGCCTACATGCTGACGCTCGCCGGGCTGATCCTTCTCGGTGGGGCGCTCGGGGACCGTTACGGGCGGCGGCGGGTCTTCGTCGTGGGGGTGATCTGGTTCGCCAGTGCCTCGTTGCTGTGCGGCATTGCGCCGAATGCCGCCGTTCTGATCGGTGCCCGCGCCCTCCAGGGGGTCGGCGGGGCGCTCCTCACCCCCGGGTCGCTGGCGTTGATCCAGGCAAGTTTTCATCCGGACGACCGGGCGCGCGCGGTCGGGCTGTGGTCGGGGTTCGGTGGGGTGGGGGCCGCCATCGGGCCGTTCGTCGGGGGGTGGCTCGTCGACGGCCCCGGGTGGCGGTGGGTGTTTCTGATCAATGTGCCGGTGGCCGCCGTCTGCGTGCCGGTCGCGCTGCGTCACGTACCCGAGTCGCGTAACCCGCACGCACACGGCCGCTTCGATGTCCTGGGGGCCGTGCTCGGCGCGCTCGCCCTTGCCCTGGTGACCTATGCGCTGATCGAGGCACCCGGCCAGGGGGCGTCCGCCGCGGTGATCGGGGCGGCCGTGGGCGGGGTCCTGCTCGGGGTGGCGTTCGTGCAGGTGGAGCGGCGGCGGGCGAACCCCATGCTGCCGCCGTCGGTGTTCGGGTCCCGGCAGTTCACCGCGGTCAATATCGTCACGCTCTGTGTGTACGCGGCGCTCGGCGGCTATTTCTTCCTCTCCGCCATCCAGCTCCAGGTCGTGGCGGGGTACTCCGCCCTCGGCGCCGGGACCGCCCTCCTTCCGACCACTGTGCTGATGCTGCTGTTCTCCGCCTCGTCGGGCGAGCTGGGGCAGCGGATCGGTCCCCGTATCCCGCTCACTGTCGGGCCGCTGTTCGCCGCCGCCGGGATGCTGCTCATGCTGCGGGTGGGTCCCGGCGACGCCACCGTCTCCGGGTACGTACAGCACGTGCTGCCCGCCGTCACCGTGCTCGGCCTCGGCCTGGTCACCGTGGTGGCGCCGCTCACCTCGACCGTCCTCGCCTCCGTCGACACCGCCCGGGCCGGGCTGGCCAGCGGGATCAACAACGCCGCCGCCCGCGCCGCAGGCCTGATCGCCGTGGCCGCGCTGCCGCTGCTCGCCGGGATGGGCCCGGAGGCGTACCGCGACGCCGGGCAGTTCGCAGCGGCCTTCAAGCGGGCCATGCCGATGTGTGCCGGTCTGATGGTGCTGGGCTCGGTGATCGCCTGGGCGACCGTACGGACACCGCCCGCGGTCCGGAAGAGCAAGGCGCGTCCCGAATGCACCGTGCACTGCGCTGTCGCGGCGCCTCCCCTGGAGCCCGCTCGGGACGAGAACGGGGACCCGGGCCGGACCTGACCGATCCGAGGACGCCCGGCTACCCCCGACGCGCATGCGCCAGGCACACTTGAACCCATGTCCATCCACGAGAACCTGCTCGGGGGGCCTCCCCCGACCCACCTGCCCGACGACCCCGAGCCGCGCGAGCTCCTCGCGAACGGCACGGCCCCCGCCGATGTCGCCGCGAAGTACCCGACCTCTTCGCTGGCCTGGGCGCAGCTCGCCGACGAGGCGTTCGAGGGCGGCCGTGTCATCGAGTCGTACGCCTACGCCCGCACCGGTTACCACCGTGGCCTCGACGCACTGCGCAGGGCCGGCTGGAAGGGCCACGGGCCCGTACCGTTCGAGCACGAGCCGAACCGCGGTTTCCTGCGCGCCCTGCACGCCCTCGCGCGCGCCGCCCAGTCGATCGGTGAGCAGGAGGAGTACGAGCGCTGCTCGACGTTCCTCCGCGACTCGTCGCCGACCGCCGCCGAGATCCTGGGTTAGGACCTCCGGGACGGTGATCCGGGCCCCGCAGACGTACCGCCGTCTGCGGGGCCTGCACGTTTCCCCGGGGTCCGCTTAGGATGCGGGCAGGGGACCGGAGCTCCATCACCTCACGGAAGGGGCGGACCGCTACCCGGAAGCTCGTGTCGAGGAGACAGCGATGTCGACGATCCACCCCGACCCCGAAGCCACCGGTGCGGACACCCCGCACCTGGACTTCGCGGGAACGACTCCGTACGAGGACTACGTCCAGGCGGATGTCCTGACCCACCTCCAGCACCTGCGCTCCGACGACCCGGGCGAGATGGTCTTCCTGGTCACCACCCAGGTCATGGAGCTGTGGTTCACGGTCATCGTCCATGAGTGGGAGACCGCGGCGCACGCCCTGCGTGAGGACCGGCTGCCGGTCGCGCGCGATGCGCTGAAGCGGTCGGTACGGGAACTGGAGGCGCTCAACGCGTCCTGGACGCCGCTCGCCCAGCTCACCCCCGCCCAGTTCAACTCCTACCGTGCCGCACTCGGCGAGGGCTCCGGCTTCCAGTCGGCGATGTACCGGCGGATGGAGTTCCTGCTCGGCGACAAGTCCGCGTCCATGCTCGTACCGCACCGGGGCGCGCCCCGCGTCCACGCCGAGCTGGAGAAGGCGCTCGCCGAGCCGAGCCTGTACGACGAGGTGCTCGCCCTGCTCGCCCGGCGCGGCCACCGGGTGCCGCAGTCCGTGCTCGGCCGCGACCTGACGCAGAAGTACGAGCCGTCCCCCGAGGTCGAGGCCGTCTGGACGGAGATCTACTCCGACCCCGAGCGGTACGACGAGCTCGTCCGGCTCGGCGAGGCGCTCACCGACGTCGGCGAACTGGTGTGGCGCTGGCGCAACGACCACCTCGTCGCCACCCGGCGCGCGATGGGCTCGAAGACCGGTACCGGCGGCTCCGCCGGGGTCGCGTGGCTGGAGAAGCGGGCCACGAAGAATGTGTTCCCCGAGCTCTGGACGGCGCGCAGCCATGTCTGAGACCTTCGCCGCGCGGGCCGCGGCACTCGACACCGCCGACGAACTCGCGGATCTGCGCAAGCTGTTCACCCTCGACGACGGTGTGTACCTCGACGGAAACTCGCTCGGGGCGCTGCCGCGACACGTACCCGCCCGGGTGCAGGAGGTCCTCACCCGCGAGTGGGGCGAGCTGCGCATCCGGTCCTGGGACGAGAGCGGCTGGTGGACAGCGCCCGAGCGGATCGGCGACCGGATCGCCCCGCTCGTCGGGGCGGCCGCCGGACAGATCGTCGTCGGCGATTCGACGAGCGTGAACGTCTTCAAGGCCGTCGTCGCCGCGAGCCGGCTGGCGCCGGAGGGGCGCGACGAGATCCTGGTCGACGCGACGACCTTTCCCACCGACGGGTACATAGCCGAGTCCGCCGCCCGGATGACCGGGCACCGGCTCGTCCCCGTCGCACCCGGTGACGTACCGGGCGCGGTCGGGCCCCGTACCGCGGTCGTCCTGCTCAACCACGTCGACTTCCGCACCGGCCGGCTGCACGACCTGCCCGGACTCACCGCGACCGTGCACGCGGCGGGCGGCCTCGCCGTCTGGGACCTGTGCCACAGCGCGGGCGCGCTGCCCGTGGGTCTGGACGCGCACGGCGTGGACCTGGCGGTCGGCTGTACGTACAAGTACCTGAACGGCGGGCCCGGTTCGCCCGCGTACCTGTACGTCGCCGAGCGGCATCAGGCGGCCTTCGACTCGCCGCTGCCGGGGTGGACGTCGCACGCCGACCCGTTCGCGATGGATCCCGGGTACGCGCCCGCGGACGGTTCCGTACGCGGCCGGGTCGGAACCCCCGACATCCTGTCCATGCTGGCGCTCGAAGCGGCGCTGGACGTGTGGGACGGGGTGCCGGTCGAGGCGGTACGGGCCAAGTCGCTGGCCCTGACGGACTTCTTCCTGGAATGCGTCGGGGCGTATGCGCCGGAAGGTGTGGTCGTTCCGGTCACGCCGCAGGCCCATGCGGAGCGCGGCAGCCAGGTGTCGTTGCGGTGCGTGGACGCGGGCATCACCGAGCCGGTGATGCGTGCGCTGATCGCGCGGGGCGTGGTCGGGGACCTGCGGCGGCCGGATGTGCTGCGGTTCGGGTTCACGCCGCTGTACGTGGGGTTCGCGGATGTGGAGCGGGCTGCGCGGGTGCTGGGTGAGGTGCTGAGCGAGGTGTCGGGCAGGGCGCTCGACGGGGTGCTCGGCGAGGTGTGACGCCTGCCGCGTCCCCACGGTGAATCCCCGTGGGGACGCGGAACCGCGTGCTGATACCGTCCCCGCTGGTCAGGCCAGTTGGGCACCTCTGTCGGATGGTTGGAGCAGCATGTCGGATTCCGCCGCGCGTGATCGGGACGCAGTCGAGACCGAGTCGGCCTTCTCGCATCCGGCCGTCGCCCCCGACGCCTCGGCCGCCTACGGCGACCATCCCGACCAGGTGATCGACTTCTACGCCCCGCGCGACGGGCGGGCCGGGGCGCCCGTCGTGGTCGTCCTGCACGGTGGTGCGTGGCGGGGGCCGTACGACCGGCTCCATGTGACGCCGTTCGCGGACTTCCTGGCCCGTCGCGGTTTCGCCGTCGCCAACGTCGAGTACCGGCGCGGCAGCGAGCTCCCGCAGCAGCGGGGTTCCGGTCCGGTCGCGGGCCGTTGGCCGGAGACGTTCGACGATGTCGCCGCGGCGATGGACGCGCTGCCCGGGCTGCTGGCCGTCGCACTTCCGGAGGCCGATGCGCGACGGGTCGTCGTCACCGGGCACTCCGCGGGCGGCCAGCTGGCGCTGTGGGCCGCGGCCCGGCACGTACTGCCGCAGGGGTCGCCATGGCGGCTTGCCGCGGCGCCGCCGCTGCGCGGGGTCGTCGCCCTCGCGCCGATCGCCGACTTCGGCACGGCGGTGGAGCTGGATGTCTGCTCCGGCGCGGTGGGTCAACTCCTGGGGAGGAAAGAGGACTTCGCCGCGCGGAGCCCGTACGCCGATCCGGCCGCGCTGCTGCCGACCGGTATCGCCACCGCGGTCGTACAGGGACGCACCGATCTGACCGTGCCGCACGCGGTCGCCGAGGCGTTCGTGGACGCGGCGGCCAAGGCGGGCGAGACGGTGGGGCTGACGCTGCTGGAGGAGGTCGGGCACTTCCCGTTGATCGATCCGGCGGCGGACGCGTGCGCGGTGGTGGCGGAGGAGATCGCCCAGCTGGCGTGGTGACAGGGGGCGCCGAGGGCACCCGACAGTCGCATTTGTCAGTGATTTCCCGGGTCCAGTAGTCCTTGCGATGGACGCCGCAGGATCCGTATCACTGCTGACGACGTGGTGCGCCCGGCCGCCTACCTTGGGAGCGTGACCGAGACCACCAAGACCAGAAGCCCCGAGTTCCGGCTGGCCGCAGGGGCGATAGGCGGCCTGCGGCAGGACCTCTTCCACGATGCGTTCGCCTACCGTCCGCTGGCGCCCATGCGTACCGACGGGGCGCTGACCCGGCGGCTGTCCGAGCGGATGCGCGCGCGGGCCGCCCGGACGCCGCACGCGCTGGTCGGGCTGGCCGCGCTGATCACGGTCCTCATAGGCATCGGCGCGGCGGACGGCTCCGGGACATGGTCCGGGATCGAGATCATCCTGACCGGGCTGCTCCCGGCGCTGACCGTCGTGATGACGCTGTTCCGGCCGGTCGGCGCGTTCTGGATGTCGATGGCGCTCACTCCGGTGACAGCCGTGATCACCGGCGGCGACTGGCCGTGGGTACCGGGCATGTTCCTCTCGCACCTGGTGGTGCTCGTCGTGGTCGCGGCCCGGACCCGGCCGCGTACCGCCGCCTGGATGTGGGTCCTGACCGTGGTGCTCGGCACCTTCCTGGAGAACTTCGGCTGGCACTACTCGTCGACCACCGGGCCGATGGCCGTGGCCTCCGCGTTCGCCCTGCTCGTGGTGACCGTGGTGCAGACCCGCCGGGAGGCGGAGCGCGAGGTGACCGTGCAGCGCACCGTCACCGCCGTGGAACGCGACCGGCGCACGCTGCTGGAGGAGCGCACCACCATCGCCCGCGAGCTGCACGACGTGGTCGCCCACCACATGTCGGTCGTCGCGATCCAGGCCGAGGCCGCCCCGTACCGGGTGGAGAACCCGCCGCCCGAGCTGGAGCAGGCCTTCGTCACCATCCGGGAGAACGCCGTCGCCGCCCTCACCGAACTGCGCCGGGTCCTCGGCGTCGTGCGGGCCGAGGACTACGAAGCGCCGGACGCCCCGCAGCCCACCCTCGCGGAGCTGGACGGACTGCTCGCCAACGTGGCGGACGCGGGCCTGGCGGTGGAGAAGACCGTCACCGGTGCGGTACGCGAACTGCCGCAGGGCGTCGAGCTGTCGGCGTACCGGATCATCCAGGAAGCCCTCAGCAACACGTTGCGGCACGCGCCCGGCGCCGCCGCCAAGGCCGAGATCGGCTATGTGCTCGGCGGGCTCGGGCTGCGGGTAGTCAACGGGCCGCCGACCGGTCCGGTGAAGCCCTCGCCGGGCGCCGGGCACGGCATCACGGGGATGCGGGAGCGGGTCGCCATGCTGAACGGCGAGATGACCGCCGGGACGACGCCGGACGGCGGGTACGAGATCGCCGTGTTCATCCCCGTACCCCTGGCCCAGGAACCGACGCAGAGCGAGACCTCATGAACGACATCCGTGTCCTGATCGTCGACGACCAGATGATGGTCCGTGAGGGCTTCTCGGTGCTCCTGGGGGCGATGCCGGGCATCGAGGTCGTCGGCGAGGCCGTCGACGGCCGGCAGGCCATCGCCCAGGCCGCCGCGCTGCGGCCCGACGTGGTGCTGATGGACATCCGGATGCCGGAGCTCAACGGCATCGAGGCGACCCGTGAGATCGTCGCGAACGACGCGGCCGCCAAGGTGCTCGTGCTGACCACGTTCGACCTCGACGAGTACGTGTACCAGGCGCTGCGCGCCGGGGCGTCCGGGTTTCTGCTGAAGGACGCCTCCGCCCGCCAGCTCGCCGACGGGGTACGGGTGGTGGCGGCCGGGGAGGCGCTGCTGGCGCCGACCGTCACGAAGCGGCTGATCACCGAGTTCTCCCGGCTCGCCGGGGCCCCGCGGCCGCCCGCGCTCGCCCGGATCGGCGATCTGACGGAGCGCGAGACGGAGGTGCTCGTCCTCATCGCGCAGGGCCTGTCGAACGCGGAGATCGCCTCGCACCTGGTGGTCGCCGAGTCCACCATCAAGACGCATGTGAGCCGCATCCTGGTGAAGCTGGGGCTGCGGGACCGTACGCAGGCGGCGGTGTTCGCGTACGAGGCGCGGCTGGTCACCCCGGCCTGAGCTGCCGCACCGGCGGGCGGGCGGCTAGCGTCCCTCCATGCACCCGTCTCCGCAGCCCGAGTCCGCCGCTTCGTTCGATCCCTGGTCGCCGGCGTTCGTCGCCGACCCGTATCCCGCCTACGCCGCGCTGCGGGCCACCGGCCGTGTGCACCGGTTCGAGCCCACGGACCAGTGGCTCGTCCCGCACCACGCCGATGTGTCGGCGCTGCTGCGGGACCGGCGCCTGGGCCGCACCTATCTGCACCGCTTCACCCACGAGGAGTTCGGCCGCACGCCTCCGCCCGCCGCGTACGAGCCCTTCACCACCCTCAACGGGCAGGGGCTCCTCGATCTGGAGGCCCCCGCCCACACCCGGATCCGGCGCCTGGTCTCCAAGGCATTCACCCCGCGTACGGTGGAGCGGCTCGTCCCGACGGTGCGGCGGCTGGCCGCCGAGCTGGTCGACAGCTTCGTCGAGGCGGGCGGCGGCGACCTGCTCACCGCGGTCGCCGAACCGCTGCCCGTCGCCGTCATCGCCGAGATGCTGGGCATCCCCGCGTCCGACCGCGCTCCGCTGCGGCCCTGGTCGGCGGCGATCTGCGGGATGTTCGAACTGAACCCGTCCGAGGAGACCGCGAGCGCCGCCGTTCGCGCCTCGGTGGAATTCTCCGCCTATCTGCGGGAGCTGATCGCGGAGCGCCGCAAGAACCCCGGTACGGATCTGATCTCCGCGCTCATCGCCGCGCACGACGAGGGGGAGCGGCTGAGCGAGCAGGAGATGGTCTCCACCTGTGTGCTGCTGCTGAACGCGGGACACGAGGCGACGGTCAACACCACCGTCAACGGCTGGTGGACGCTGCTGCGCCACCCCGAGCAGCTGGCGGCCCTGCGCGCCGACCACGGGCTGCTGCCCACGGCCGTGGAGGAGTTGCTGCGGTACGACACTCCGTTGCAGATGTTCGAGCGCTGGGTCCTCGACGACATCGAGATCGACGGCACGGTCATCCCGCGCGGCTCGGAGGTGGCCCTCCTCTTCGGCTCCGCCAACCGCGACCCGGCCCGCTTCACGGACCCGGAGACGCTGGACCTGTCCCGGCGGGAGAATCCGCACGTCTCGTTCGGCGCCGGCATCCACTTCTGCCTGGGCGCGCCGCTGGCCCGGGTCGAACTCTCGGCTTCCTTCAGCGAGTTGCTGCGCCGGGCGCCCGGGATGCGGCTGGCGGCCGAGCCGGAGTGGAACCCGGGTTACGTGATCAGGGGCGTGAAGGAGCTGCGCGTGGAGCTGTGACGGGAAGCCGCCGAGCGCCGCTCAGCACCCCGGGCCGCTCGCGAGGCGCGGTCCGTCCAGGACGTCGAAGGCGACCCCGAAGGCGGTGAGCGCCGGCAGGACCACGGCACAGGGCCCGGCCCCACGTGCCTCGCGGGAGGAGCGGCCCGCCCCCGGAAGAGTTCTGCCCCTCCGGGGGCCGGCCGCATGGAGGTCCGGCCGTGCACGCGGTTCAGCCGGACTCGGTCCGACCGGCCGGACCGTTGCTCAGGTCAGGAGGTCGCGTCGCCGCAGCGCCGCCAGTCCCGCGCCCGTCAGCGCCACCGCCGTCGCGGTGAGCAGCAGCACCGGAGCCCACTGCATCTCGGTGCCCGGCAGCTTCGGCAGATGACCGAAGGGTGACAGGTTCATCACTGTCTGGGGCAGGTCGAGCGCCGGGCCGATCCAGCCGATCAGCAGGCACGCTCCCACCACACCCCACGCCGCCGGAGCCGCTTTGGGAAGCGCTCCGTACAGCAGGACCGCCAGACCGCCGAGGAGCCAGATCGCGGGCACCTGGACCAGCGACGCCCCGAGCACCGCGCCGAACTCGTCGCCGTATCCGACGGCCAGACCGAGCCCGCCGACCAGCATGATGGCCACCGCGCCGCCGAACGCGATCACCAGGTGCCCGGCTGCCCACCGCAACCGCCCCAGGCGGTTCGCGAGCAGCGGTTCGGCGCGCTGCGAGGTTTCCTCACTGTGCAGGCGGAGGATCGATGCCACCACATACAACGCGGCCATCATCCCCAGCATCCCGACCATCGTGGCCAGGAAGGCCTGGGTCATGCCCTCCTGTCCGCCCATCCGCATGAAGATCTCCTTGGCCTGCTCGTTGTCACCCACCAGGTCGGCCGCACCCTCGGCCATGCCGCCGAAGACGACGCCCGCGACGGCGAAGCCCGCGGTCCAGCCGAGCAGCGTGCCGCGCTGCAGCCGCCGGGCCAGGCCACCCGCGGTGGCGAGTCGGCCCTCGGCCGGGCCCGGACGGGCCGGGAGGAAGCCCATGCCGATGTCGCGCCGCCCGGCCAGTGTGTACGCGGCCGCGGCCTGAGCCGCGATTGCCGCCACGAAGAGCAGCAGCACGCACCAGCGCTCGCCGGCGTACGGTCGCATGTTCTCGGCCCAGCCGATCGGCGACAGCCAGGTCAGTACGGACGACCCGTCGTTCACACCGGAGTCTCCGGCCGCCCGCAGCAGGAAGGCGAGGCCGAGCACGCCGCCCGTCATCCCCTTGGCGAGCCGCGCGCTCTCGGTGAGCTGCGCGACGATCGCCGCCATGGTCGCGAAGAGCATTCCGGTCGCGCCGACGGCGAGCCCGAGTGCCAGCGCTCCTGTTCCGCCCCGTCCGGCGAGGCCGCCCGTGATGAACAGCGTGACCAGCGCGTTGGCGGCCAGGGCGGTGAACAGCGCCGATGTCAGTGGGGCGCGCCGCCCCACCATTGCTGAGGAGAGCAGTTCCTGACGGCCCGTCTCCTCCTCCTCGCGGGTGTGCCGGATGACGATGATCAGGCTCATCACGGCGGCCAGGGTGGCGGCGAGGACACCGAACCGCCAGGCCACCAGAGCTCCGATCGAGTCGCCGAAGACCGGTCCGTACATGGAGCGCAAGGAGCTGTTCGCGCTCATGGACGCGGCGACCTCGGCGCGGGCGGCCGGAGTGTCGTAGAGCCGCTCGATCGACGAGCCGCCGCTGACGACCATGAGGGTGAGCACGAGGACCCACACCGGAAGCATGATGCGGTCCCGGCGCAGAGCGAGCCTGAACAGCGGGGTGATTCCCGTGAGTTGCCCGGCACCGCCGCGGCGTACCGCGAGTTCCGCGGTCATCGCGACATCGCCTCTTCCGGGACCGTGGCCGCATCGTCCTGGTAGTGCCGGAGGAACAGCTCCTCCAGGGTGGGCGGGGTGCTGGTCAGCGACCGTACGCCCGAGGTGGTGAGCGAACGCAGCACGGCGTCGAGCTTGTCGGTGTCCACCTGGAGCCGTACCCGCCTGCCCTGGACGTCGAGGTCATGGACGCCGGGCAACTGGGCGAGCCCGTTCGGTGCGGCGGCCAGTTCGGCGGTGACGCTGGTACGGGTCAGGTGGCGCAGGTCCGCGAGGGACCCGGTCTCGACCGTGACGCCCTTGCGGATGATGCTGACGCGATCGCAGAGTGTCTCGATCTCGCTCAGGATGTGCGAGGAGAGCAGTACGGTCTGGCCGCGTTCGCGGGCGGCCTCCCGCACGTAGTCCGTGAAGACCTCCTCCATCAGCGGGTCGAGCCCGGAGGTCGGCTCGTCCAGGATCAGCAGGTCGACGTCGGATGCGAGTGCGGCGACCAGGGCGACCTTCTGGCGGTTGCCCTTGGAGTACGTCCGCCCCTTCTTGGTGGGGTCCAGCTCGAACCGCTCGATGAGGTCGGCGCGCCGCTGCTTGTCGAGGCCGCCGCCGCGCAGCCGCCCGTACAGGTCGATCACCTCGCCGCCGGAGAGGTTGCGCCACAGGGTGACGTCACCGGGGACGTACGCCACCCGGCGGTGCAGCTCGACCGCGTCCTTCCACGGGTCCCGGCCGAGCAGCTGTGCGGCGCCGGAGTCTGCCCGCAGCAGGCCCAGCAGAACCCGGATGGTGGTGGACTTCCCGGAACCGTTGGGCCCGAGGAAGCCATGGACCTCACCGGTCTCGACCGCGAGGTCGAGGCCGTCCAGCGCGTGCGTCCGCCCGAACGACTTGTGCAGTCCGGCCACGGTGATTGCCTTCGTCATGTTTCTGAACGTACGCTACTTTCACAAAGTTGTGAAGTTAAGGAAGCGTATAAAGTCAAGGTGTGGTCCGGGGCCGGGAACCCCGCCGGAATTCCAGGGGAGACGATGGGGCGATGAGCAGCGAAACCGGCGCAGACGGACGTGCGCACGAACCCGGGAGCGAACCCGAGCAGGGCCGTGACGAGGAGGCCGTGTCGCGGTTCGTGGAGCGTTTCGCGGCCGATATGACCGAGGCGGGCATGCAGCGGATGGCGTCCCGCGTCTTCGCCGCGCTGCTGGCGGACGACGACGGCTCCATGACCTCGGCGGAGCTCAGCGAACAGCTGCAGATCAGCCCGGCGGCGGTGTCCGGGGCGATCAACTACCTCACCCAGGTCAGCATGGTCGGCCGCGAGCGCGACCCCGGCTCGCGCCGGGACCGCTACCGCCTGCACAACGAGATCTGGTACGCCACCTTCGCCAGCCGCGACCGGGTCCTGACCCGCTGGGAGCACACCCTCAGAGAAGGCGCACGCACCCTGGGCCAGGACACGCCTGCCGGTGCGCGGCTCACGGAGACGGCGGAGTTCTTCGAGTTCCTGCAGACGGAGCTGATCGGCCTGATGGACCGCTGGCGCGACTACCGCAAGAAATTGGACCTCTCGTAACGGAACGGGTGGGGACGGGTGGTGCCGGCCCCTGAGCCCCGGGGCGGCTCAGGCCAGCGGGTGCGACGTCCGGCCGGACGCCTCGTCGATCTCGTCGTGCGCCTTGGTCAGCAGGTTCATCGCGAGTTCGTTCATCGCTCTGGCTCCTGCGATCTCCTCGCCGACCCTCGGCTGCTGGGAGTCGGAAGGGTGGCGGCTGGCGTACCCGTGCGCACGTACTTCGTTGCCATCAGGGAGCCGTACGAGGGCGGCGGCGCGGGTGCGGCGGTTGTCCTCCTCGAATTCCAGCTCGATGTGCCATCCGACAGCGGTCTTCATCATGACCATCACCTCCGGGACCTGCTACCAGAGTGCGCCCGTTCCCGCGCCCGCGCACGGCCGGCCCCGCGACGCGTGGAGCTATCCCTCGGCCACCGGAAGCATCAGTCCCCACGCGCCCGCCCGCACCGTCCAGGTCCGCGTCCGGACCGGGCCGCCGATCTGGGTGTCCGCCCGGTAGCGGAAGTCCGCGCCGGAGACCGTGACCGCCTTGGCCTCCGCCGTCAGAGTTTCGCCCTTCGCGGTGTGGACGACCACGTCCGCGAGGCCTCCGCCGCCGCCCTGCGAGGTCACCGTCACCGATTCGACCGGGCTGTCCAGATCGTTCAGCACCACCCCGTCCGTCTCGACTCGCAGCCGATGGGTGCGTGGTGTGGCGGGTGAGGTGGGCGGGGCGGGGCGGACCAGTGTGCGCACCAGGGAGCGACAGGTGTCCCAGATCGCCGTGACGCCCGTGTGCGCGGCCGCCGAGCCCGGCGTCGTGGGCAGGGCGGGGATGTGCAGGGCGCCCAGGACGACGCCGTCGCTGTCGTCGACCAGCAGGTCGAGCCGGCGTACGGCACCGTCCAGCGCCGCCCGCGCCGCGGCCACCGTGCCCATGGGCACGCCGAGCGAATGCGCGAGTTGCAGCATTGTCGCCGGGCCCACCGGAACCAGTGCGAGCGCCTCACCGGTCAGCTCCCTGTCCCGGTGCAGCAGCGTCACGGCGCGCAGCAGTGTCCGGTCGTCGCCGACCACCACCGGACGCCGACTGCCCCGGCGGGACAAGGCCCGCGCGAATTCCTCCGGCCCGTCCGGGAGGCAGATTTTTGCGTGCGAACCCGCGCTCAGCACGTCCTTCGCGATACGGACGGACTCGCCGTCCGTCCGGCGGGCGACCGGGTCGATCACCACCAGCAGTTGGTGCGCACCGTTGCCGGGGGGCTGGGCAGCCGACACCTCGGTCCTTCCTCGGGTAGCATCTTGGTGCAAGAGCCCCTTGCGCTATTGCGCCAGGGGCTTCGTCTATTCCGGGGCACCCGGTTCGACGGTTCAGGCTTCGTCGTACATCGTCGTACGGCATGTACGACGTTTACGTACGCCCCCTGACCTTGGACATGCCCCGCCCGGAAGGGGTGTACGCCTGTGCCCGCACTTGTGCTGCTCGGTGCTCAGTGGGGTGACGAGGGCAAGGGAAAGGCCACCGACCTCCTCGGTGGATCCGTGGACTATGTGGTGCGTTACCAGGGCGGCAACAATGCCGGCCACACGGTGGTCGTCGGTGACCAGAAGTACGCACTTCATCTCCTCCCCTCCGGAATCCTTTCACCGGGGTGTACCCCGGTCATCGGTAACGGTGTCGTCGTCGACCCGGCCGTCCTGCTCTCCGAGCTGAGTGGGCTGAACGACCGCGGCGTGGACACGTCCAAGCTGCTGATCAGCGGTAACGCTCATTTGATCACCCCGTACAACGTCACGATCGACAAGGTGACGGAACGGTTCCTCGGGAAGCGCAAGATCGGCACGACCGGCCGCGGCATCGGCCCGACGTACGCCGACAAGATCAACCGGGTCGGCATCCGCGTCCAGGACCTCTACGACGAGTCGATCCTGGAGCAGAAGGTCGAAGCTGCGCTGGAGCAGAAGAACCAGCTCCTCGCCAAGGTCTTCAACCGGCGCGCCATCGAGGCCGGGAAGATCGTCGAGGAGATGCTCCAGTACGCGGATCAGATCAAGCCGTATGTCGCCGACACCACGCTGATCCTGAACGACGCCATCGACGCGGGCAAGGTCGTCCTCTTCGAGGGCGGTCAGGGCACGCTGCTCGACGTCGACCACGGCACGTACCCCTTCGTCACCTCTTCGAACCCGACCGCGGGCGGCGCCTGCACCGGGTCCGGCGTGGGCCCGACGAAGATCAGCCGGGTCATCGGCATCCTCAAGGCGTACACCACGCGCGTCGGCGCCGGCCCGTTCCCGACGGAGCTGCTCGACGAGGACGGCGAGGCGCTGCGCCGGATCGGTGGCGAGCGCGGTGTCACCACCGGCCGTGACCGCCGCTGCGGCTGGTTCGACGCGGTGATCGCGCGGTACGCGACCCGGGTCAACGGTCTCACCGACTTCTTCCTCACCAAGCTGGACGTGCTGACCGGCTGGGAGCAGATCCCGGTGTGCGTCGCGTACGAGATCGACGGCAAGCGGGTCGAGGAACTCCCGTACAGCCAGAGCGACTTCCACCACGCGAAGCCGGTCTACGAGATGCTGCCGGGCTGGTCCGAGGACATCACGAAGGCCAAGACCTTCAGCGATCTGCCGAAGAACGCGCAGGCGTACGTGAAGGCGCTGGAGGACATGTCCGGCGCCCCGATCTCCGCGATCGGTGTCGGCCCCGGCCGTACCGAGACCATCGAGATCAACTCGTTCCTGTAGGACGGGACAACGTGAGGGGGCCGGGGCGGCTGTTGCCCCGGCCCCCTCCGCGCTCTCACTCCTCCCCGCAGATCCGCAGCCCCTTCGGCGTCGCGCACGGCAGATGTCCGTGCGTTCGGATGACGTCCTGGCCGTTGCCGCGGCTCAGATAGCCCAGGAAGCTGGAGGCCAGCGAGTCGGCGGGCGGCTGGCCGTACGTGTAGGCGTACTCGATCTCGCGGTACGGGTAGGTGCTGGAGCCGATCGTGTCGACGGACGGGACGGTGGAGTCGATGGCGAGCTGGTGCGCCCCCTTCAGCGCGGTTCCGGAACGCAGCTCGCTGTAGCCGATCGCACCGTCGAGCCGGCCGACGGTGGCCAGGACCTGGTCGGTGGAGTCGAGTTCGCAGCGGATGACCCGGGCCGCGGCGTCGTCCTTGGTGGCACAGTCGCGGGACGACTGGGCGGGCTCGTTGTGGCCGAGGACGCGGCGCTGGAAGACCTCGCGGGTGCCGGAGTTGGCATCCCTGCTGACCAGGAGTACGGGCAGGTCGGGACCGCCGAGCGCCTTCCAGTTGCGGATGTCGCCCCGGTAGATCTTCCGGACGGTGGCCAGGGAGAGGTTCTTGACGGGCACCCGGTCGTTGACGACCAGGCGGAAGAGCGAGACCGCGACCCGGTTCTCGCGCAGCTGCGGGTAGCCGTCCGGTTTGGGGCCGTCGGAGAGGGCGATCAGTGCGGGGGAGCCGGACGTACCGGCTGTCGCGCCACGGTCGGCGAGCTCCCGTATCCCCGCGTTGCTTCCGTGTGCGTCGACGGTGACGGTGGAACCCTCGCACTCCTTCTCGTACTTCTGAGCCAATTCCCGCACGACCGGTTCGAAGGCGGTGGAGCCGGTCACTGTCAGGGTGCCCCGGGCGCAGCCCATCGGGGGCGGGGTGTCGTCGCGGACCAGGATGATCGAGGCCAGGGTGATGACGCAGACGGTCAGTGCCACGGTGATGAGCCGGGCGGACCGGCCGAACATCGGGGGCTTCTCGTCGGGGCGGGCGGCGCTGTTGGGGGTCACCTCGCCGTCCCGGATGCCGCCGGTGATCCTGATGGGGCTGCCCACGTGCGAGCCGGTGAGCAGCACCAGCAGCTTGAAGTGCTCTCCCCGGTTGAGGGGGACGCGCGGCAGCCGGATGAGCCGGCCGCTGTGGCGCATCCCGCCCGCCGGGGTGAAGTGCTCCATCAGATGGTCGGCGCCGGGTGCCTGGGTGACCGCGATGCCGCGTACGGTGCGGCCGGTGAACTCCACGGTCAGTCCGTGCAGTTCACGGCCCGTGTAGTCGTTGTCGGCGATGGACTGCGAGCCGTCGTTCTCGACGCGCAGCAGGACGAGCGTGGCATCGGCCATGTCGGGCGTCTCGCTGAAGAGCCCGAGCCGGACATTGGCCCGGCCCTCGCTGACGTCGCTGCCGATCGGGGTGTCCATCTGGACCCGGTAGCCGATGCGCTTGCGGCGGGGTACCCGGCGCTCGTACCAGAGCACTCCGACGGAGGCCAGGACACCGAGCACGGCGGTGCACACGGCCACGATGTTCTCGGCGCTGAACCACTCCACGGCTTCCTCGCGCTCCCCTCGTCGAACGCGTGCACGCGCGTACGCGTACCGGTGCGGTACCGGCCCCCGGTTCGGGCCACCGTATGTGTGCGATGGGGGAGTCGGGGCGGGCAGCCGGATCCTTTCGGCTGACGTTCGCCTGCCGTTCGCGCAGCGGCGGGGTCCGGCGGGCCGGCCGGTTCGTCGTTCCGCATGCTGGACGGGCGCAAAGGTTTTTCGTTCGGGTCCAGCCGGCTGCCCGCCCGGTGATCCGGATGAACTTCTTCCGGAATTACTCCTGTTGAGGCCCGCTTCGGCGTTGCGTATTTGCTGTGGACGCACTCCGCGGCGCCTCTCCGGATAGACTTCTTGCGTTGGTCTAGACCTTGACAGGTACAGACCAGCGGCGCTTGAGTGACGGTCACCCCCCATGGCGGTGCACCGACGAGCTCGGTGCACCGCGCCGAAGGAGTGATCACATGATGAGACGCGTCATGGGCATGCTGGCCGCGCTGGGCGCGGTCGTCGCGATGCTCGTCGTCCTCCCCGCCTCCACCGCTTCGGCGGCCGAGTGCGCGGCACCCTGGAACGCCTCGTCCGTCTACACGGGCGGCGGAGCGGCCTCGTACAACGGGCACAACTGGACCGCGAAGTGGTGGACCCAGAACGAGCGGCCGGGCAGTTCCGACGTCTGGGCGGACCAGGGCAGCTGCGGTGGCGGAACGGATCCGGGCACCCCGTCGGGATTCGTCGTCAGCGAGGCGCAGTTCAACCAGATGTTCCCGAGCCGGAACCCCTTCTACACGTACAGCGGACTGACCGCGGCCCTGAGCGCCTACCCGGGCTTCGCCAACACCGGAAGCGACACGGTCAAGCGTCAGGAGGCGGCGGCGTTCCTCGCCAACGTCAGCCATGAGACGGGCGGACTGGTGTATGTGGTCGAGCAGAACACGGCCAACTACCCGCACTACTGCGACACCGGCCGGCCCTACGGCTGCCCGGCCGGGCAGTCCGCGTACTACGGCCGCGGCCCGATCCAGCTCAGCTGGAACTTCAACTACAAGGCAGCGGGCGACGCACTCGGCATCGACCTGCTCGGCAACCCGTACCTGGTCGAGCAGAACGCGTCCGTGGCCTGGAAGACGGGTCTCTGGTACTGGAACACCCAGAACGGTCCGGGCACCATGACCGCCCACAACGCGATGGTCAACGGCGCCGGCTTCGGCGAGACGATCCGCTCCATCAACGGCTCGCTGGAGTGCAACGGCGGCAACCCCGCCCAGGTCCAGAGCCGCATCGACCGGTACCGGGCCTTCGTGCAGATCCTGGGCACCACCCCCGGCTCGAACCTGAGCTGCTGATCCGCCGCTGAACCGTCCCTCCGATCCACAGCCTGTGGATCCCTCCGCCCGACGGGGGTGTGCCCGGCCACGGCCCGGGCACGGCCCGGGCACACCCCCGCTTCGTTCTTCCGGGCGGTTCGCCGGAAGGATCGGCTCACATGAGACCGGTCACCGCCTCGCCGGCCTCAGACCAGTGGTTTCACAGACATCAACAGGTGCCGGTGCGTCGGACGAGGTGCGGGGCCCTGATCCGACTCCGCGGTGCTGCCCTCGGCCGCCCGGCCGGTGATCATGGCGCGTTGGCCGGGACCCATCAGGCTGAACTGGACGACCGGTGCGTCGAACGAGGCCAAGGCGTCCATCAGGTACGAGGGTTTGAACGCGACCGTCAGCTCATCGGCGCCCTCCAGGACGGCGGACAGCCGCTGGGATGCGACATCGTCCTCGTACCCCGCCTGAAGCAGCACCGACTCGCCGGAGAAGGTCAGTTGGAGGGGGCTGTCGCCGTCCGCGACCACCGCGACGCGCCTGACGGCCTCGACCAGGGGCGCCCGGTCCGTCATCGCGGTCGTCGGGTCGGTCATCGCGAACAGCTTGTCGTGCCGGGGGAGCCGGCCGTCCAGGAGCCGGACCGTGGTGCGCATTCCGGCGAGTTCGAAGCCGGCCGACCCGGCATCCAGGGCGACGCTGACCATGCCGGAGCGGCCGAAGGAGCGGGCGATCTCCGTCAGGCGCCGGGCCGACACCACCACATCGGCCGAGACATCCGCCGTCGCCGGCTTCCAGGCGAGCGTGCGCACCGCGAAGCGGTACCGGTCGGTGGCGGCCAGCGTCATCGTGTCGCCGTCGAGCCCGACCCGGATCCCGGTGAGGGTCGGCAGAGTGTCGTCCCGGCCCGCGGCCACCGCCACATGGGCGACGGCCGCGGCGAACTCCTCCGAGTCCACCGCCCCCAGCACCCCGGGCAGCGGCGGCAGCGCCGGATAGTCGTCCAACGGCAGTACCGACAGCCCGAACCGGGCGCCGCCGCCGGTCACCGAGAACCGTGAACCCTCCACCGCGCACACCACCGGACTTTCGGGCAGCACCCGGCACACATCGAGCAGCCGTCTCCCCATGACCAGCACCCGCCCGGCCCGTACGGTCTCCGCCTCGACCTCGATGCAGGCGGACGCCTCGTAATCGAGGCCGGAGATCCGCAGCCACCCGCTGTCCGCCTCCAGCAGCAGCCCGCCGAGCACGGGCACCGGAGAGCGTGTGGGCAGCACGCGGGCCGCCCAGGCCACGGCATCGGTCAGTGCACTGCGATCGATACGGAACTCCATGGCGGGGCCCTTCTCCGTCGGTCCAGGTGAGGACCCGACGTTAGGCGGTGCCACTGACAATCGGCCCGGGGCCGGTGCGGCCGACGACAGCGACCACCCCCGTGGGTCGCTGCCGTCGTGACTCCCCGTCGTCCCCCGAGTCCGAGGTGGCCGCGTGTTCCCCCGACGCCCCGGAACACGTTCGGACTCTAGGACTGCGGGTAGACGGCAGGGAGATTCAATTCGCACTGTGTGGGCGTTACAGGGGTATCAGTTCGCACAGTCAAACCGGTACGCTGCACTCCGCTTTTCTGTGGAATGCAGGACGGGTAGGGAGCGAGGGACCGGTGCGAGCAGGAGAACGTGCCGACGACGTGCTGCGGATGCACCGCCTGGCCCGCGCCGGCGGCTCACAGGAGCTGCTGCGCTGGGTGTCGGGGCGGGCCGGCGGCTGGGCCGGTCTGCTCGGAAGCGACGGCACCGTCCTGCGCGGCGTGGCCCGCACCCCGGACCTCACGAGCGCCTCGGCCCTCGCGCTGGCGACCGAGGGCGTGAAGGAGCTCACAGCTCTCCGTGGCCGCTCCTTCGCTCTCGACAAGGGCCCGGACACCGCCCTGCTGTTCCCCCTCGACGGCACTCCCGGCGCACCCGCACCGGTCCTCGCCGTCGTCGCCCGCCGGCCGTTGCCGGACGGACTGGCCACGCTTCTCGCCGATGTGGCGATGCCCCTGACCATGTGCTGGGCGGCCGAGACGGTCGAACGCAAGCGCCGCCGCGTCGACCTCGCCGAGTCCCGCGGCCGGGAGGCGGTGCTGCATCTGCTGATGACCGGCCAGCTCTCCATCGCCCATCAGGTGGCGGGCGCGCTGAAACCCACGCTGCCGGACCCCGTCCAGGTCTGCGTGGTCCAGTGCTCGGGCGGCCGGCGGGACGAGGTGGCGCGGGTGTGCACGGACATCTGCGGCGGCCGGTCCTGGATCGTGCGGTGTCCGGTGTACGCACGCCACCTGATCCTCATCGTGCCTGCCGGGCCGGACGGCGCCGATCCGCGACTCGGCCTCGACGTCGCCGCCGTGGTGGACGACTGTGTCGTGGGCGTGAGCGAGGACGTGCCGCTGAGCGACACGGCGACCGGATACCGGCAGGCGTTCCACGCCCTGGCCGTGGCCCGCGGACTGCCCGCGCGCCACGCCCGGTTCGGCTCGGCACCGGAACCGGCCCTGGTCGTCGGCGCGGTGGGCGCGCAGTGGGCGGACACCCTGCTGGCACCGCTGCTCACCCACCTGCCACGACGCAGCCAGGACCCCGGCAGCCAGGAGCTGTCGGCAACCCTCTCCTCCTGGCTGGCGTTCTCGTCGCATGCGACGCAGCACCTGAAAATCCACCGCAACACCCTCGCCGCACGACTGCGGTTGATCGGCGAGCTGCTCGGCCTGGACCTCAACCGGGTCGCCGATCAGGCCGCGCTCGACCTGGCCCTGCGCATCCGGGCCGTACCCCGGCGGGCCGTCCGGCCCACGGAACCCGTACCGGCCGGCGCGCTGGACGAGATCCTGCGGCATCCCGCCGTCGGGCAGTGGGCGGCCGAGCAGCTGCGCCCGCTCGCTGCGACCGGTACGGCGGCCGAGACCACCCTGCGTACCTGGCTGAAGTGCGAGGCTCAACTCGGTCCGACGGCCGCCGCGTTGGACATCTCCGTACCGGGCGTACGCAAACGCCTTACCCGGCTCGAAGCCGTACTTCAACGCTCGCTGCTCCAAACCCCCAGCGCACGTTACGACTTGTGGCTGGCGTTCCACGCGCTGGACGTCGCAGGCGGCACCGGCACGGCGTGAGGTCCGGCGCCTGACCGGTGCGGCGGCGGGTCAGTCGCTCTTCGTGTACGTGAGCTGCTCGCCGGTTTCCGTGTTCTCGCGGCGCAGGGTGCCGTCGGAAAGCAGGGTGAGTGTGGTGGCCTTGCCCGGGGTGCAGGACGACATGGGTTCGCCGAGCGTCACCGTGGAGGGGCCGATGTGGATCGGTTCGTCGGGGGAGGGCTCGGAGGTCAGGTCGGCCTGGAAGACGCAGCGGTAGGTGCCACCGCTGTCGATGGGGCCCTGCGCGGTGAGGGTGAGGACGGCCTGGCCCACCTTGCCCTGCTGGATGACGAGTTCGCGGGTGGAGTGGCCCGCGGCGTTGTCGATGTTGCCGGACCAGGTGCCGAGGTAGGCCTCGGGGATGGGGCCGTCGCCGTTCTTCGACTCGTCGCCGGGGGACGGGCCGGTGGAGGACGGGGAGTCGTCCGGGGCGGGGGAGTCCGACGGGTCGGAGGAAGCGGAGGGGGACGCGGTGGGCGACGCGGCGGGCTTCTTGCCGTCTTCGCTCATGAACGCGTACACCGAACCGCCCGCACCGATCGCGACGAGCACCGCGACCGCGACGAGCGCGATGGTCGACCCCGTGCTGCGCCGCGTCGGCGCGGGCTGCGCGCCCGGCGCGACGGTGGGGTGGAGCGGGCCGTACGGGGGTGTGGGGCCGAAGCCGGGGTGCTGCTGCGGGTAGCCGTAACCCTGACCGGGGTGCGGTTGGGCGGGCAGCTGCGGATAGCCGTACCCGGGAGCGGGCTGTCCTGGCGGCGGAGGCCCGGGCGGCGGCGGTCCGAACCCGGGCACCGGGGCCGGGGCGGGGGGCTGGGTGCCGATCACCGTGGGGAGCGCGTGGACTGCGCCGGGCGCCTGGACCGGCGGAGGCTGCGGATTGCCCACGGGTGGCACCGCGTCCTGCGGCCCCGCGGCCCCCGCCGACTCCTCAGGGTCCTCCGAGTCCAACAACTCCACCGCGTGGCGGCCCAGTTGGGCGATCAGTGCGCCCGGCAGCCACGGTTCGGCCGCCTCGCCCTCCACCAGCCGCTCCAGGATCGCGTCCGTGGTCGGCCGGGCGGCCGGGTCCTTGAGGAGGCAGTCCCGGACCAGGTCGGCCAGGTCCACCGGGACACCGGTCAGGTCCGGCTCCTCCTGGGCGATCCGGAACAGCAGGGCATGGACCTCGTTGTCCGCCCCACTGAACGGAAGCCGGCCCGTCGACGCGTACGCCAGCACCGAGCCGAGGCAGAACACATCGCACGCCGCGGTAACCCGCTCGCCCCGCACCTGCTCCGGCGCCATGAAGCCAGGGGATCCGACCAATGAGCCGGTGCGGGTGAGACCCCCGTCGGTGACGGTGTCGAGTGCCCGGGCTATACCGAAGTCGATGACCCGTGGACCGTCGATCGTCAGCAGGATGTTGGACGGCTTCAGGTCCCGGTGGATGAGGTCGGCGGAGTGGATGGACCGGAGTGCGCGGGCCAGCCCGGCCCCCAGACTGCGGACGGAACGCTCGGGCAGCGGACCGTACGCCCCCGGGCCCGGACCCGCCGGGGCGCCCGCGCGACCGGAGACGGTGGCCTGGAGGGACGGCCCGGCGACGTACCCGGTCGCGACCCACGGCACCGCGGCCTCGGTGTCGGCGTCGAGTACGGGGGCCGTCCAGGCCGACCCGACCCGGCGGGCGGCCCGCACCTCCTGACGGAAGCGGTCACGGAACTCCTGTTGTTCGGCGAGCTCCCGGCGTACCAGCTTGATCGCGACCGTACGGCCCCGGTCGGAGCGGGCCAGATAGACCTGCCCCATGCCGCCCGCGCCCAGCCGCCCCAGCAGGCGGTATGCGCCGATGCGTTGCGGATCCCCGGAGCCGAGCTTGTCCATGGTGTGCAGTCCTTCCCCCTCCGGCGACACGCCGCCGATGCGGCATGAGAATAGCGTCCGGCGGAAGCCCTGACCGGGACACCGCTGCCCGCCGACCCGACACCCTGCCGACCAAACCGCCCCACGCCATACAAGATGGCCATGTCGAGCCGCTCACCGCACGACCTACGCTCGCCGCATGACCCCTCATGCCTCCCATGGATCCCACGCTCCGCAGGTCGACTCCGCGGCCGGTGCGGCCGTGAAGGCCGCCGATCGTGCGCACGTGTTCCACTCCTGGTCCGCCCAGGGCCTGATCGACCCGCTCGCCGTCGCCGGCGCCGAGGGGGCGTACTTCTGGGACTACGACGGCAACCGCTACCTGGACTTCACCAGCGGCCTCGTCTTCACCAACATCGGCTACCAGCACCCCACCGTCGTCGCCGCGATCCAGGAGCAGGCGGGCAAGCTCGCCACCTTCGCCCCCGCGTTCGCGATCGAGGCCCGCTCCGAGGCCGCACGCCTCATCGCCGAGCGGACCCCCGGCGACCTGGACAAGATCTTCTTCACCAACGGCGGTGCCGAGGCCGTCGAGAACGCCGTCCGGATGGCCCGGCTGCACACCGGCCGTACGAAGGTGCTCTCCGCCTACCGCTCGTACCACGGCGCCACCTCGACGGCCATCAACCTGACCGGCGACCCGCGCCGCTGGCCTTCCGACAACGGTTCGGCGGGCGTCGTCCGGTTCTGGGCCCCGTTCCTGTACCGCTCGCCGTTCTACGCCGAGACCGAGGCCGAGGAGTGCGCCCGCGCCCTCCAGCACCTGGAGGACACCCTCGCCTTCGAGGGCCCCGCCACCATCGCCGCGATCATCCTGGAGACGATCCCCGGCACGGCCGGGATCATGACGCCGCCGCCCGGCTACCTCGCCGGTGTCCGCGAGATCTGCGACCGGTACGGCATCGTCTTCGTCCTCGACGAGGTGATGGCCGGATTCGGGCGCACCGGCAAGTGGTTCGCCGCCGAGCACTTCGACGTCACGCCCGACCTGATGACCTTCGCCAAGGGCGTCAACTCGGGTTATGTGCCGCTCGGCGGCGTCGCCGTCTCCGCCGAGATCGCCGCCACCTTCGAGACCCGCCCCTACCCGGGCGGACTCACCTACTCCGGTCACCCGCTGGCCTGTGCCGCCGCCGTCGCCACCATCGGTGTGATGGAGGACGAGAAGGTCGTCGAGCACGCGGCCCACATCGGTGAGACGGTCCTCGGCCCCGGCCTGCGCGAGCTCGCCGAGCGCCACCCGTCGGTCGGCGAGGTGCGCGGCCTCGGCGCGTTCTGGGCGCTGGACCTGGTCCGTAACAGGGAGACCCGCGAGCCGCTCGTCCCGTACAACGCGTCGGGCGAGGCCAACGCCCCGATGGCGGCCTTCGGTGCGGCGTGCAAGAAGAACGGCCTGTGGCCCTTCATCAACATGAACCGCACCCACGCCGTTCCGGCCTGCAACGTCACGGAGGCCGAGGCCAAGGAGGGACTGGCGGCGCTGGACGTGGCCCTGTCGGTCGCGGACGAGCACACCGTCTGACGCATCCGTCCGACACATCCGTACGCATCCCGCATGGCGCCCCTCCCCGTGCCCGGAACCGGGCACACCGGCCCTGGCTTAAGGTGGCCGCAGCCGAAGAGGGAGGGTCGCCATGGGCGCGAGCGGAACTGTGACCCGCAGTACGTTGCGGCAGCAGATCGCGGACGCGCTGCGTGACGAGGTGCTCGCCGGTCGTCTGCAGCAGGGGCGGGAGTTCACCGTCAAGCAGATCGCCGAGCAGTACGGGGTCTCCGCGACGCCCGTGCGCGAGGCGCTCTTCGACCTCTCGGCGCAGGGCCTGCTCGAATCCGATCAGCACCGCGGATTCCGGGTGCACGAGTTCACCGTGGCCGACTACCGGGCGATGGTCGAGGCCCGCACCCTGGTCATGGACGGAGTCATCCGCGACATCTTCTCCGGACCACCGCCCTCGCGCGCGCAGGCGGCGAAGTACCGCGAGGCACTGGTCTCGGTGCGGCGCAGAGCCGACGAGGCCGCACGGGCGGCGCGCGGCGGCGACCTCGACATCCTGATCGGCTACGACCTGCGTTTCTGGCGTGAACTCGGCGCGCTCGTCGGCAACACGTACATCACCGACTTCCTGCACCGGCTGCGCGTCCAGTGCTGGGTGTTCGCCGTGCCGTACCTGCGCAGCGACGTGGACGTACGGGACTGGCTCTGGAACGGCCATCCTGCCCTGGTCGCGGCCATCACGCTGGGCGAGCACGACGCGGTTCGTGCGGCGATCGACGACTACAACGCCCACGCGCTGATGTGGGCGGACCGGCTCGCGGCCGGTGACCCGGCGCACCCGGGACACGGCGGGAAGCCGACGGCGCCGTAGGGGCGACCGGCCCCGGCAACGAGGTGTTCCCGAGCCGGTCATGGGGGACCACTGTGCGCAACGTGCCGATCGCATTACGCTGTCCCGACCATCGCACGCACCCTTGCGAGAACCCGTTGGAGAGCGAGACTTCGTGGCCTGTGACCTGTGGCTGGTCCCCCTCGTCGATGTGCTGTGCCACAGCCCCGACAATCCGTTCGCCGAAGAGATAGCCATCTACGACAAGGCGCTGGGCGATGCCGGACTGCCGGCCGTACCCGTCTACGCCTACATGCCGGGCCTGACCGGCGACGTGGCCCCCGTGGCGGGCTTCGACTACGACGCGCTGCACTTCCTGCGCCGCGCCTATCTGCTCCAGCTGAGCGGCCTCGCTGTGACACCCGTCGACGAACTGGGCGGGGACTACGAGCAGCTGCTGGAGATGTTCGAGGCGACGGCGCAGCAGTCCCATCTGGTCTGGCACTACGACCACGCGGGGGCGTACGTCCCCGTGGACTTCCCCTCCCCGCTCACCAACGACGAGCTGCTGGAGGGCGGCGGCCCGCTGGGCTCGGCGCACGGGCTGCTGCGGGAGCTGGAGTTCGTCGCCCCCTCCATCGGCATCGACCCGGCGAACCCGCCGGCCGCCCCCGCACCGCCCGCCGCACCGACCTCCCTGGAGGAGCCGGCGAGCCCGATTCCGTACGACGACAGTCCGTTCGCCCGGGAACGGCACGTCTGGCTGGGCCTGCACGCGGCGGTGACCCGCAGCCTCGCCCAAGGCTCAATGATCATCTTCAGCTGACGCGACGGCCGGGCCCCCGCCCCGGAGTCACGAGCCCGCCCGGGGCCACCGATCGCCGGTCACCGATCAGCGCGGTGGCTCCGGGGGCCGCTGCCGCGGCATGTTCGGCCGGGCCATCGACTGGAGCGGGAACCGCCCCGGCGGCACCCACTGCTCCGTACGCCCCCCGACCCCGCTGCCGGACACCAGCGCCTGCATTCCCATCGGCGCCGGCCCGGCCCGGAACTCGACCATCCAGTCCGCGGTCTCGGACCGCACGAGCTCCGTGATGTCCTCCGAGAACCGTCGCAGCACCCCGAGGCACCGCTCCGCCGCCTCGCTCGCCGTCCCCTCGGTCGGCCCGAGGACCTCGCGTACGCACTCCGACGCCCAGTCGAACTGCAGCACCTGGAGCCTTCGCTGCACCGCCTGGGCCGTGGCGAGGTTCCTTATCCAGCCGGAGGTCAGGCCGAAGAACCGATCGCAGGCCATGCACGCGGCGCCCAGCAACAGCAACAGATAGCCCCAGCCGGCCGCGCCGTCCAGCGCCCCCGTCAGATCGAGGAGCGGCAGCGCGGCGCCTGCGACCACCCCGGCCGCCGTGCCGATCCGCAGCGCCCTGGCGCCGCGCCGCTTCCACACCCGGTCGGCCAGGTACCAGCCGGCGGTGCGCAGCGCGTCGGCCTCGACATAGCGGTACAGCTCGTCGAGGCGTTCCGCGGGTTCACCCCAGTCGCCGAGCGGGAACGGCTGCCCGGTCAGATCCCCGCCCCGCGCACCGGAACCCGAACCCGAACCCGGGCCCGGGTCCGGATCCGGGTTCGCCTCCGGGCCCGAACTCGGCGGAACGGCCGAACCAGGCGTACCGGGCTCGTTGCGGGGCGCCCCCTCGGGCTGCATCTCCGGCTGACTCACCGGGGCACTCCTCTGCACTCTGCGTATCGACGTACCAACGCGTGCTTCGACGCGTGCACTCGACGGCGGGCGGACTTTCGACGTGGCCGACCCGTCCCGCTGCGTAACCCTGCGTGACGGGCGGTGCACGTATGCGTACTGATACGCATGCCCTTCCTACCGCCGAATGGTGGGGCGTGGGGTCGAAATCGCGGTATTCCTGGGTGGGCAGGGCCTGTGATCAGGTATAGGAGTCTCCCTGTCGTTGACGGGATCTCACCCGAAAGAGTTGCTCGCCAGTGGGTGGGGCGTGGTGCCCGGGGACCACGTAGGCTCGGCATACCGAAACATTTGTCGTCGAAATGCCAGGAGTGACCGTGATTCCCGGTGGTGGTCAGCCCAATATGCAGCAGCTGCTGCAGCAGGCCCAGAAGATGCAGCAGGACCTCGCGCAGGCCCAGGAGGAGCTGTCGAGGACCGAGGTCGAGGGGCAGGCGGGCGGCGGCCTGGTGAAGGCGACCGTGACCGGTTCCGGCGAGCTCCGCAGCCTGGTCATCGCCCCCGAGGCCGTCGACCCCGAGGACACCGAGACGCTCGCCGACCTCGTCGTCGCGGCCGTCCAGGCAGCGAACGAGAACGCGCAGCAGCTTCAGCAGCAGAAGCTGGGCCCGCTGGCCCAGGGGCTGGGCGGCATGCCCGGTCTGCCCTTCTGATCCGTCAGCACACCAACTACCGTACGTACCACGACGGCAACAGCCGCGGGTCTCAGCTCAGGAAGGCGTTCCGTTGTACGAAGGCGTGGTCCAGGACCTCATCGACGAACTGGGCAGGCTGCCCGGCGTCGGTCCCAAGAGCGCGCAGCGGATCGCCTTCCACATCCTGCAGGCCGAGCCCACCGACGTACGCCGTCTCGCCCATGCTCTCCTGGAGGTCAAGGACAAGGTCCGGTTCTGCTCGGTGTGCGGCAATGTCGCGCAGGAGGAGCAGTGCGGGATCTGCCGCGACGCGCGTCGCGACCGGACGGTGATCTGTGTGGTCGAGGAGCCGAAGGATGTCGTGGCGATCGAGCGGACCCGTGAGTTCCGCGGCCGTTACCACGTCCTCGGCGGGGCGATCAGCCCGATCGAGGGCGTCGGTCCGGACGATCTGCGCATCCGTGAGCTGCTGGCGAGGCTCTCCGACGGGTCCATCACGGAACTGATCCTGGCCACCGACCCCAACCTGGAGGGCGAGGCCACCGCGACGTACCTGGCGCGGATGATCAAGCCGATGGGCCTGCGGGTGACGCGGCTGGCCAGCGGGCTGCCGGTGGGCGGCGACCTCGAGTACGCGGACGAGGTCACCCTGGGCCGCGCGTTCGAGGGGAGGCGGCTGCTCGATGTGTAGCACCCGTACCACCACGTCTCACGACGGTTTTATGTTCAGCGACGCTATGTTCTACTCACCGTTCGCGACCGTGCCCACGGGAGGTCCCCTCGATGTCTGACGCCACGCTGAACTCCGTCACGCAGGACCCGGACGATTTCGCCGTCCAGATCGCGGACCAGATCAAATCGTTCATCGTCGCCGTGACCGAGGTGTCCAAGGTCGACGAGCCGGAACAGGCCGTCCCGATCCTGCTCCTCCAGGTCTCCCAACTGCTGCTGGCGGGGGGCCGGCTCGGCGCGTACGAGGACATCCTCCCGGACGAGCGCTACGAGCCGGACCTGGGCGCCGAACCGGACGCGGACGGCCTGCGCGAGCGCTTCGCGACCCTCCTCGAGCCGATCGACGTCTACTCCGAGGTCTTCGACCCGTACGAGCCCCGCAAGGCCCCGGTCCCGTGCCGCATCTCCGACGGCCTGGCCGACCTGGTCACGGACCTGCGCCACGGCCTGGCCCACTACGAGGCGGGCCGCACGACCGAGGCGCTGTGGTGGTGGCAGTTCTCGTACTTCTCCAACTGGGGCTCCACCGCCTCCGCAACCCTGCGCGCCATCCAGTCCCTGGTCGCCCACATCCGCCTGAACCAGCCCCTCCAGGAGCTGGACGGGCTGGACACGGACCAGGACGCGGGCGAGGACGACCTGGCCGAGGAGGCGGGCCGGGTCATGGCGGAGGAGATCGCGGGACCGCTGGGCCTGCGCCCGGTGAAGTAGCCGTTCGGCCGCACCGAGCGGCCGGCCCGGCGTGTGGAGTGGGGCACATGCAGGAGTGGATTCCGGTGCGCCGGGCAGCAGCCCGGTACGAGCGGTTCGGGGCGGCACGTCGAGATCACGTGGTGAGCGGGACATCTCACGATGTGATATCGACGGGGCGTTTCCGGACTGCTCGTTAAACTGAGCGGACCGAAGCAATGGAATGAGCGAGGAGCGCACGTGGGCCTTGTCGTGCAGAAGTACGGAGGCTCCTCCGTAGCCGATGCCGAAGGCATCAAGCGCGTCGCCAAGCGAGTCGTCGATGCCAAGAAGAACGGCAACCAGGTGGTTGTCGTGGTGTCGGCGATGGGCGACACGACGGACGAGTTGATCGATCTCGCCGAGCAGGTATCACCGATGCCTGCCGGGCGTGAGTTCGACATGCTGCTGACCGCAGGGGAGCGGATCTCCATGGCCCTGCTGGCCATGGCGATCAAAAACCTGGGCCACGAGGCCCAGTCGTTCACGGGCAGCCAGGCCGGCGTCATCACCGACTCGGTCCACAACAAAGCGCGCATCATCGATGTCACGCCGGGCCGTATCCGGACCTCGATCGACGAGGGCAACATCGCCATCGTCGCCGGGTTCCAGGGGGTGAGCCAGGAGGGCAAGAACATCACCACCCTCGGCCGCGGCGGGTCCGACACCACCGCCGTCGCACTGGCGGCCGCGCTGGACGCCGAGGTCTGTGAGATCTACACCGATGTGGACGGTGTCTTCACCGCCGACCCGCGGGTCGTGAAGAAGGCCCGGAAGATCGACTGGATCTCCTTCGAGGACATGCTGGAGCTGGCCGCGTCCGGGTCCAAGGTGCTGCTGCACCGGTGCGTGGAGTACGCACGCCGCTACAACATTCCGATCCACGTCCGCTCGTCCTTCTCCGGACTGCGTGGCACCTGGGTCAGCAACGAGCCGCAAGGGGACCAGAAGGTGGAGCACGCGATCATCTCCGGAGTCGCCCATGACGTCTCCGAGGCCAAGGTCACGGTTGTCGGCGTGCCGGACAAGCCGGGCGAGGCCGCCGCGATCTTCCGAACCATCGCGAACGCGGAAGTCAACATCGACATGGTGGTGCAGAACGTCTCCGCCGCGTCGACCGGTCTGACCGACATCTCGTTCACGCTGCCGAAGGCCGAGGGCCGCAAGGCGATCGACGCCCTGGAGCGCAACCGCGGCACGATCGGCTTCGAGTCGCTGCGCTACGACGACCAGATCGCGAAGATCTCCCTGGTCGGCGCGGGTATGAAGACGAACCCCGGGGTCACCGCGTCCTTCTTCGAGGCGCTGTCCGACGCCGGTGTGAACATCGAGCTGATCTCGACGTCCGAGATCCGCATCTCGGTGGTCACCCGCGCCGACGACGTCATCGAGGCCGTGCGTGCCGTGCACACGGCCTTCGGCCTCGACAGCGACTCCGACGAGGCCGTCGTCTACGGGGGCACCGGCCGATGACACCTCGCCGCCCTTCGCTCGCGGTCGTCGGAGCGACCGGGGCGATCGGCGGCGTCATGCTCCAGATCCTTTCGCAGCACGCGGACGTCTGGGGCGAAGTGTCGCTGATCGCCTCGCCGCGTTCGGCCGGCCGCAAGCTGGTCGTCCGCGGTGAGGAGACCGAAGTCCTCGAACTCACCGAGGACGTGTTCGACGGCGTGGACGTCGCCCTCTTCCTGGTGCCCGACGACGTGTCCGCGCGTTGGGCGCCGATCGCCGCGTCCAAGGGTGCGGTCGTCGTCGACGACTCGGCGGCGTTCCGGCTGGACGCGGATGTGCCGCTGGTCGTGCCCGAGATCAACCCCCACGCCGTACGGATGAGGCCCCGGGGCATCGTCGCCAGCCCCAACTGCACAACGGCGTCGCTGATCGTCGCGGTCGGTGCGCTGCACGCCGAGTTCGGGTTGCGGGAGCTCGTCGTCTCCTCGTACCAGGCGGTGAGCGGAGCGGGCCGGGAGGGTGTCGCGGCGCTGCGCGAACAGCTGTCGATGGTCGCGGGTACGGAACTGGGCACGAAGCCCGGAGACGTGCGCCGGGCCGTCGGGGACACCGAGGACTCGCCCTTCGCCGCTCCGGTGGCCCTCAATGTCGTGCCCTGGGCCGGAACGGAGGCCGGGGACGGCTGGTCGTCCGAGGAGCTGTCGATCCGCGACGAGTGCCGCAAGATCCTGGACCTGCCGAACCTGCCGGTGGCGGCGACCTGTGTGTACGTCCCCGTCGTCGCGACGCACTCGATGTCCGTGCACGCCCGCTTCGAGAACGAGGTCGAGGTCGACCGGGCGCACGAGATCCTGGCGACCGCACCCGGTGTGGTCCTGTTCGACAGCCCGGCCTCCGGCGACTTCCCGACGCCGTCCGATGTCGTGGGCACCGACCCGACCTGGGTGGGGCGGGTGCGGCGGGCGCTGGACGATCCACGCGCCCTGGAGCTGTTCGTATGCGGCGACAACCTCCGCAAGGGGGCGGCGCTGAACGTCGCGCAGATCGCCGAATCGGTGGCTGCCGAGTTCCCCCAGGTCTGATCCGACCCGACGGCTCACGATCGAACCTGTTTTGTACTCTCTGTGAAGCCCTTGTGAGCAACTTGCTGGTCTGAACCTCTTGAGCTGGGGCGTTGCGGTGTCCGACGATGACCTTTCGGCCCGCTGGAACCAGCAGTCGGGCAGCGCGCGTCTATGCCGTCACTTCGCGGGTGGTGGGGCGCGAAAACGGGGCATTTGTGGAAGAGCAGGTACGTATGAGGGCATGTCGCACAGCGTCAAACGCGGTGCCGCACGCGTACAACCCTGACGGGGGGACGCGTGTCCAACTGGCGTGGCAGAGGTTCTCGAAATCACAGTGGTGGGCCCGTTGCGAGGCGCTACCGTGCGTCCGCTCCGGCGGCCCCGCGCACCCGGCGGTATGCCGGTGATTGCGCCCATGCCCGCTGCGCGCCCGGCCCAGCTGCCGTCGCAGCGCGGGGGCGCTGAGGAGACAGTGGCAGCCGGTACTACGGTCGACCATCTCACCGAGACCTACCGCGCCCACTATCGTTCGCTGCTCGGGCTCGCGGCCCTGCTGCTGGACGACACCGCGTCGTGTGAGGACGTGGTGCAGGAGGCGTTCATCCGCGTGCACTCGGCGCGGAACCGGGTACGTGAGCCGGAGAAGACACTCGCGTACCTGCGCCAGACGGTCGTCAATCTGTCGCGCTCCGCGCTGCGCCGCCGCATCCTCGGGCTGAAGCTGCTCTCCAAGCCGATGCCCGACATGGCGAGCGCCGAGGAGGGTGCGTACGACCAGCTGGAGCGGGACGCGCTGATCAAAGCGATGCGGGGGCTGCAACGGCGCCAGCGGGAGGTGCTGGTGCTGCGGTATTTCGCGGACATGACCGAGGCCCAGGTGGCCGAGACGCTGGGGATTTCACTGGGTTCGGTCAAGGCGTACGGCTCCCGCGGTATCGCGGCGCTGCGCGCCGTGATGGAGGCTCAGGCATGAGTTGGCGCGAGCACAAGGACCCCGCGCAGGAACGCACGCACGAGCGTGAGATCGACCGGACTGGAAACGGAATTGTGAACCACGGGCCGGAGAACGCGCCGAACGCGCCGAACGTGAACTCGGACGGGCACCAGGATACGGACGCCGTGTCCGTCGAGGGAGTGCCGGAGACGGAGGACGGGGGAGACGACCGCGCCGAAACGGAACGGCTCGCCGGCCTGACGGCCCTCTTCGGCGCGGTATCGGGCGTGGGCCAGGGTGCAGGATCGGGCCGGGGTGCCGGTGGCGGCTCCGGCGGTTCCGGGGGCTCCGGTGGTTCCGGCGACTTCGACGACTCCGGTTCGGACCTGGACGAGGTCGCCCTGCGCCGTCTGCTGCGGGGCGCTGTCGAGGGCCTCGAACCCGGTGACGGCACCCTCGACCATCTGAAGCGCGCCGTCCCCGCGCGGCGCGCCAAGAAGCGGCAGGCCGTCGTCGGAATGGCGGCGGCGGCGCTGCTCATCGGCACCGCGATCCCCGCGTTCGTACACGTCGCCAACTCCGAGGGCTCGAGCACCGCCAGCCCGGCCATCGCCGCGCACGGCGAGCAGGCGCAGGGCGGCAGCGGCTCCGACACCGGCTCGGCAGCCGGCGAGAAGGCCGGTGGTGGCACCGCCGGCGGACAGGGCACCGGCGGCAACGGCCACCCGAACGGCACCGGCGGCCACTCGGACACCGGTGGCCAGGGCACCGCCGGCGACGCGGCCACCGGTGGTGCGGGCCCCGCCGACAGCGCGGCGGCCTCGATGCCGGTCTGCGATCCGGGCCAGCTCGGCGTCGTCTCGGCCCAGACGGGCGCGGCCGGTGCCGACGGCACGGTGTACGGCAGCTTCCGCATCTCGAACATCTCCGGCACGGAGTGTTCGGTGACCACCAGTGGCACCGTGGGCTTCCAGGCGATGGGCGCGGCCGACCCGGCCAAGATCGACGTCGTGCAGCACACCGCGGGCGACGCGGCGGCCGGTCTGCCCGACCCGTCGCAGGAGGCGGGCACAGTGCTGCTGAAGCCGGCCATGGCGTACGAGGTGCAGTTCGCCTGGGTCCCGAAGGACACCTGTCCGACCTCCGGCGGGTCGCCGACCCCGACCCCGACCGACGGTGCGGCGGGTACCTCCGACGGCACCGGTGACGGCAGCACGTCGCAGACGGAGGTGCAGCTCGGCAGCGAGGACGGCGGCACGACGCTCGACGGCAGCGTCGCTGTGACGCACACCCCGGAGCCCGGGGCGCCGGTCGCGGAGACGGAGATCCCCAACGCCTGCGCGGGCACGATCTACCGGACGGGCGTGCTCGCACCGACGGCCTAGCACCATGACGCATACGTGAGGGGGCCCGCCGGTCGAACCGGCGGGCCCCCTCACGTGCGTGCGTAAGCCGGGACGGCTCAGGCCGTGCGCGTACCCGCGTGCGTGCCCGCGTCCGCGTCCGTGTCGGGCACGAGGCCCAGCTTCACGTCCCGCGCGGCCTCCGCCTCGCGGCGGACCAGCCGGAACCACATGAAGAGCACGAAAGCGGCGAAGACGAACCACTCGCCGGTGTAGCCGAGGTTCTGGAACGCCTTCAGGTCGAGACCGCTGCCCTGCGGTGCCACGGCCGGTACGGGGCGCAGCGCGCTGCCTTCGGCGCCGCCGCTGCTCTCGGTGTCCTGGAGTGTCACCCATGCGTCGTACACGTCGTACGGCACGAGGTTGACGAGGGACGCGGCGCTGATCATGCCGAGCTGTCCGTCGGGGAGGCCTCCCGCCGTGTCGACGCCGTCGGTGCCCGTGTTCTCGGACGCCTGGAGGTCGCCGGTCACCGTGACCTCGCCGGTCGGCGCGGCAGGCACCGGGGCGTGCCCGGGCTTGCCGGGCAGCCAGCCGCGTACCACCGGAAGGGCCTTGCCGCCGTCGGTGCGCAGCATGTTCAGGACGTAGAAGCCGCTCCTGTCGTCCAACTCCCGGCCGGGCACCAGGAACTGGTCGGCGTACCGGCCGGTGGCGGTGGCCGGGCGGCCGGACGTCACCGTGTCGACCGGCAGCAGATCATCGAGAGGCTTTGCCGCTCTCGCCCCCGGGGCCGGCTGCTTCGTGGCCTGCTCGTGCGACTGCACGCGGTCCTCGAAGCGGCCGAGCTGCCAGGTGCCCATGAAGACGCAGAGCGGGATGGCCAGTACGGCGAAGAGGTTGATCCCCCACCATCGCGGGGTCAGCAGGAACCGGTACACCCCTCCACGGTACGGTCCCCGCTCCGGAACCCCGGAGCGGGGTGCCGCCGACGGCACCACCCCCGGTGGCCGGGGTGCCCGCTACCCGAGGTGGCGCCGGGCGAAGTCCAGCTCCAGCCGTACCTGCTTGATGCGCTCCTCGACGACGAGCGAGCCGTGCCCCGCGTCGTACCGGTACACCTCGTGCACCGCCTGCCGGGCCTTCAGCCGGTCCACATAGTTCTCGACCTGGCGGATCGGGCAGCGCGGGTCGTTGACCCCCGCCGAGATGTAGACCGGCGCCCGCACGGCGTCGACGTACGTGAGCGGGGACGAGGCCTCGAACCGCTCCGGCACCTCCTCCGGCGTACCGCCCAGCAGCGTGCGGTCCATCGCCTTCAGGGCCTCCATCTCGTCGTGGTACGCCGTGACGTAGTCCGCGACCGGGACCGCGGCCAGGCCCAGCGCCCAGTCCTCCGGCTGCGTACCGAGGCCGAGCAGCGTCAGATAGCCGCCCCACGAACCCCCGGCCAGGACCAGCTTCGCGGGGTCCGCCAGCCCGGACTTCACCGCCCACTCCCGGACCGCCGCGATGTCCTCGAGCTCGATCAGGCCGACCCGGTGCTTGAGCGCGTCCGTCCAGGCCCGCCCGTACCCCGTCGAGCCGCGGTAGTTGACGCGGACGACCGCGTAGCCGTGGTCCACCCAGGCGGCGGGCCCGGACGCGAAGGCGTCGCTGTCGTGCCAGGTCGGGCCGCCGTGGATCTCGAAGACGGTCGGAAACGGGCCCTCGGCCGGGGCAGCGGGCCGCTGCACGAGCGCGTGGATCCGGCCGCCGGGCCCGTCGACCCACACGTCCTCCACCGGCACGGACGCCGGAGCCTTCGCACCCGGCGGATCGAGCACCACCGCACCCGTCGTGGACCGCACGGCGGGGGGCTGAGCGGCGGACGACCACAGGTACTCCACGGTGCCGTCCGGCCGGGCCGTGGCACCCGACACCGATCCGGCAGGTGTCTCCACCCGTACCGGAGCGCTGTCGGTCGCCGGCTCGTACCGCCACAGGTCGCTGCGGGCCTCGAAGCCGTGCACGATCAGCAGCGCGGAGCCGTCCGGATACCACTCGGCGCCCACGTCACCGGGCAGATCGATCGCAAGATCCGTCTCCGTCCCCGCCACCGGGTCCCAGATCATCGGCTCCCAGCGGCCCCGCCGCTGATGTCCGACCAGCAGCCGGGTGTCCCCGGCCACCGGCGCGAAGCCCAGCACCGACAGGCCCAGCTCCTGCGTACCGCCCTTGGTGTCGTCGAGCTCGGCGACCGTTGTCCCGTCCTGCCGCACCACGCGCAGCGCCGAATGCATCGCGTCGCCGTGCTCGGTGTGCTCCAGGGCGATCAGCGTCCCGTCGTGCGACAGGTCCCCGACGCCCGCCGACTCGCGGTGCCGGTAGATCTCGACGGGTGGAGCCCCGGGCCGTACGACATGGATCGTCGTCCCGTCCTCATCGGTCGACCGGCCGACCACCGCCGTCCCGTCCCGCCCGATCGCGAGCCCGGCCGGGTACGAGGGCTCGAGCCCCGGGGCCGCGGGCTCGTCCGCCGCCCGTCCGCTCCCATTGCCGCCGTGGAACGGCTGACGCATCCACACCCCGAACTCGTCGCCGTCGGTGTCGTTGAACCACCAGATCGTCTCGCCGTCCGGCGTCAGTATCCCGTCCGTCGTCCCGTTCGGCCGGTCGGTGACCTGTCGCTGCTCCCCGGTCGACCGGTCCCACGCGTACAGCTCGTACGTCCCCGTCGCGTTGGAGACGAACAGCGCACGGTCCGGCGCGTCCTCCGCCCAGTCGGGCAACGACACCCGGGGCGCCCGGAAGCGCTGCTCCCACTCCGGAACGGAGTCGGTCGTCAGCGCCGGAACGGAATCGGTCGTCGAGCCAGTGATCTCAGTCATGCCCCCCATTCTGCGCCGGGGGCCGCACACTCGGCTCGTATCGTCCGCAGCCTGTGGACAACTCCCTGGCCGGCCGCGGGCCGGCGTCGCGCACGCCGTACGGCTGATGGGCTGTCAGGGTGTCGCCGGTGCGGGTGCGGGGCCGGCCCGGCCCCAGCCGGGGGAGCGGACGTCGACGGTGAGGGTGTTCATCACGACCTCCTCGCCACAGGTCCGGCAGATCCACGCGGCGTCCAGGTCGTGGCCGTGTGCGCCCTCGTCCTCGCCCTCGCCAGGGCTCTCCGCGCCCGTGGTGGCCACCGGTTCATGGACCATGACGACCGGCGGCTCCTCGTGCACCCAGCGGTCACCCCAGTCCAGCAGGGCGCGGATCACCGGAGCGAGGTCCCGGCCCGCCTCGGTCAGGTGGTACTCGTGGCGCAGCGGCCGTTCGCTGTACGGGCGCCGCTCGACCACCCCGGCGTGCTCCAGTGACCGCAGCCGGGCCGCGAGCCGGTCCCGGGGTGCGCCGGTGTTCCGGGCGATCGCCTCGAACCGGTGATTGCCGAAGAAGATCTCGCGGACCGCTAGCAGCGCCCACTTCTCGCCCACCACCTGCAGTGTGGCGGCGGCGGAACACGGGCGGCCGGGCAGTGTGCCGATGTCGATACGGCTGCCGGAACCATTCATTGCACTCACCCCTACAAGGTTGCCATCTCAAACTTACTGGCGCTACCTTGCCGTCATGACAGTTGGAAAATCAAACTCACTCGCAGGTGCGGCCGACCCTGGGCCGTCCGCCCCGCCCGCGGAGTCCGGGCCGCCCGCGGCGAACAGGCCCGCGAAGGGCTCGGCGAACGGGTCCGCGAAGAGTCCATCCACTGGATCCCGCGCGACGGCCTGGATCGTTTCGGCCGGGGTCTTCGTCGTGAACCTCGACCTGTTCATCGTCAACGTGGCCGTCCCCGCCCTCGGTGACTCCTTCGACGGCAGCTCGCTCGCCTCGCTGTCCTGGGTGCTCAACGCGTACGCGATCGTCTTCGCCGCGCTGCTCGTCGTCGCAGGCCGGCTCGCGGACCGGTACGGGCACCGGCGCGGCTTCCTCCTCGGCCTGGCGGCCTTCACCGTGGCCTCCGCGCTGTGCGCCGTCGCCCCCGGGGTCGGCTGGCTGGTCGCCGCCCGTGCCCTGCAGGCGGCCGGAGCCGCCGCCCTGATGCCCACCTCGCTGGCGCTGCTGCTGGTCAACACCGCGCCGGAGCGCCGGCCGCAGGCCATTCGCAGCTGGGCGGCGATCGGAGGTATCGCCGCCGGTCTGGGTCCCGTGATCGGCGGGCTGCTCGTGGAGGCCGACTGGCGCTGGGTGTTCCTCGTCAACGTGCCGGTCGGTGCGGTCGGCCTGGTGGCCGGGGCCCGGCTGCTGCCCGATGTGCGCCCGGACCGCGACGGACGGCTGCCGGACCTGGCCGGCGCCGCGCTGCTCACGCTCGCCATCGGCGCACTCGCGCTCGGCCTGGTCAAGTCGGATGCGTGGGGCTGGGGTTCGCCGGAGGTGATCGGCTCGCTCGTCGCGACGGTCGTCCTCGCCGGGGCGTTCTGGCTGCGCTCGGCCCGGCACAGCGCACCGATCGTCGAACTGCCGATGCTGCGTACCCCGGCCTTCGCGGCGGCGACCCTCGCTGCGCTGCTCTTCTCCGTCGCGTTCGCGGCGATGCTGCTGACCTCGGTGCTCTGGTGCCAGCAGGTGTGGGGCTACTCGGCGATCCGTACCGGACTGGCCATCGCTCCCGGGCCCCTGGTCGTACCGGTGCTCGCCGTCACGTCGGGCCCCATGCTCCGCCGCCTCGGCGCGGGCCGTACGGCGGCGCTCGGCTGCCTGCTGTTCGCCGTGGGCCTCGGCTGGTGGGCCGTCGCGCTCGATACGGCCCCGCACTACGTGGCCGGACTCCTGCCCGGCATGCTGATCACCGGTATCGGCGTCGGCTTCGCCCTGCCCACTCTGGTCGGTGCGGCCGCGGCGGCCCTGCCGCCCACCCGGTTCGCGACCGGATCGGCCGTCACCACGATGGCCCGCCAGACCGGTTCGGTGCTCGGCGTGGCCCTGATGGTCACGCTGCTCGCCACCCCGGACGGCCCGGCCGAGGCGCTCGATGCGTTCCGGCAAGGCTGGTGGGCGGCGGCCGCCATCGCCGTACTCGCCGCGGCGGCCGCCCTCGCACTGCCCCGGCCGGGCGCCTCGGGCCGCGCCTGACACGTAACGGACGGAACGGAACGGGACAGAGAGGCGGTCCACCGGAGACGTGCCGGTGGACCGCCATCTCACACAGGGCTGCGTACGTGCGAATTACGCGGCTGAGTGGAAGGCGGGCAGATAACCGCCCGACTGCCCTGCGGACTTGGGGTGGTACGACTCGTAGACGGGGACAGCCACGCTGTTGAGCCACGGACTGCCGGAGCACAACTCGTGCCCCGTGAACTCGTCGACCACGCTGGAGAATGTGAACCCGGCATTGGCTGCCTGCTGGGCGATGACGCTGTTCAGTACGTCGGACGCGTTGTTGATGGCGGAGCGCTCGGTCTCGGAGAGACCGGCGATGCAGTCCCCGCTCAGCCGGTAGAAGCGCGGGTATCCCAGCACCACCACATGGGCCTGCGAGGCGCGTGAGCGGATGGAGCCGTAGAGCGAACCGAGGCCGGACGGCAGTGCGTTCTGCATCTGCGAGACAGCCGCGTCCACGCTGCTGAGGCAGGTGGCCTCGCTGTACAGAACACAGTCCTCCATGACATCGGCGAAGCCGACGTCGTTGCCGCCCGCCGTGACACTGACCAGGGTGGTGGACGAACTCAGGGCGCCCAGCTGGCTGCTCGCCACCGAACCCGTCGTGGCCCCCGAACAGGCCACGAAGGCGAACGAGGACGGTGAGTTCTGGGTGGCCCAGAGGTAGGGGTAGGCCTTGGTGCTCCGATGGCAGTCGCCGCTGTCGGAGATGTAGCTTCCCGAGCCGACGCCGGACGAGTAGGAGTCGCCGAGAGCGACGTACCCGCCGGCGGCGGCCGCGGAGGTTGCCGAGGCCGGTTGGGCAACGCCCAGTGCGGCCGAGGCTGCGAGGACCAGAGTGGATGCGGACGCCCAGAATCTCCGTACTGACATCACTGTCAGCCCTCCGAAGTGTGGGGGGTGGGTGGGGGGTTGAGTGAGCGAGCACGTTTCTAGCAGCTGTGGGTACCGGCCGGTAATAGACGCGCAAGAACTCGCCGGATATGCCCGAATGATCGTTCGGTAGGCATGGCTCTGCGCGTAGATGAACCTGCAACTGCCTATGAAATAAAGGCCGTTGGGATGTGTGGCCAGGGATCCACGTGACGTGGGGGAGGCGGCGACGTCCCGCCGGGTCAGGCCTGACCCGGCCGTTTGCATCCGGGCCGGCCCCGACCGGGTGTGGGCGGTGACCGGCAGTGACGGAGAACTCGTCGAGGGTACTAACCCACCCGCTCCGCCAGGAACTGCTCCCAGGTCCGCTGCCCCACCACAGCCCCCTCAAGAGACAGGTTCTCGCCGGCCCGGTACGCGCGGCCGGCCTTTCCCGGCATACGCACCGGCATCATCAACCGGTGCTTGCCGCGCGCCTGCAGATATCCGCGGGCCAGATCGGCCATCCCGTACACCTTCGGCCCCGCCAGATCGGGCACCAGGCCGGCGGGCCTGCCGAGGGTGAGTTCCACGATCCGGGCCGCCACCTCGCGCGAGTCGACCGGCTGGAACCGGAGTCCGCCCGGGCACGGGACCACCGGCAGCTTCGCCATCTTCTCCACCACATCGAGGGCCAGGTCGTGGAACTGGGCGGCACGCAGCGTCGTCCACTCCAGGCCGGAGTCGGCCACGGCGCGCTCCGCGCCGAGCTTGGTCCGGAACCAGCCCAGCGGTACCTTGTCCGCCCCGATCACCGAGATGTACACCAGGTGCCGCACCCCGGCCCGCGACGCGGCCCGCACCAGATTGCGGGTCGCCTCGTCATCGCCCTTGGGGCCGCCCGCAAGGTGCAGCACGGTCTCGACCCCATCCATTGCGGGCTCCATGCCCTCGCCCCTGAGCAGGTCAGCGGTCACGTACTCGATGCCGCCCCCGGACTCGCGGCTGTGCCGGCTGAGGACACGAATGTCGCGGCCGGCCTGCCGCAGAAGCGGTACGACGTGGCCCCCCAGGGTGCCCGTGCCACCGGTGACCAGGATGGGTGAGGTCGTCACGGTCATCTCCAATTCGCTCGTACGGGAGCCGATCTCCCGGTTGGATCAGTCGGGGTTCCGTGGGTCCACTGCATTGACCCGCCGCGACGAAGGAATGTGACACGTGGACGACAACGCACTGCTGACGGAGCGTTTTGAGGAACACCGGTCTCGTCTGCGGGCGGTCGGCTACCGGATGCTCGGCTCGCTCAGCGAGGCCGATGACGCCGTTCAGGAAACCTGGCTGCGCCTCGATCGCGCCGGGACCAGCGGCGTCGAGAACCTCGCCGGATGGTTGACCACGGTGGTGGCACGGGTCTGTCTGAACATGCTGCGCGCGCGTGAGCAGCGGCGCGAAGAACCTCTCGAGATACGTATGCCGGACCCGGTCATCAGCCACGAGGACGGGGTCGATCCCGAGCAGGAGGCGTTGCTGGCCGACTCGGTCGGGCTGGCGATGCTGGTGGTGCTGGAGTCGTTGACACCGGCTGAGCGGCTCGCGTTCGTACTGCACGACATGTTTGCCGTGCCCTTCGACGAGATCGCCCCGATGGTCGAGAAGACCCCGGCCGCGACCAGACAGCTCGCGAGCCGCGCCCGCCGCCGGGTGCAGGGAGGGGCCCCGGTTCCCGACCCCGATCTCATCCGCCAACGCGAAGCCGTCGACGCGTTCTTCGCCGCCGCTCGCGACGGCGACTTCGACGCGCTCGTCGCCGTACTCGATCCCGACGTCGTGCTGCGGTCCGACGGCGGCGTCGCCGGCGCCCGCCACACGGCCGTGCTCCACGGCGCACGGACCGTGGCCGGCCAGGCGCTCACCTTCGGTCAGCTGTCGCCGTTCGCACGCCCGGCGCTCATCAATGGGGCTGCCGGAGTCGTGGTCGTTGCCCATGGAAGGCCGCTGTCCGTCATGGCCTTCACCGTCACGGACGGCAGGACCGTCGCCATCGACGTACTGTCCGACCCCGAACGGCTGCACCAGCTCGACCTGGCAGTCCTCGACCACTGAGGCGTCGCCGGTCACGCGGCCAGTGGGAAGATCCCTGTGTAGTGCGCTGCTTCCGACTGTCGAAGGTGACGATGTACGCGATATCCCTGGGTGACGACGGCGCCGAGCTGCGCCCGCTGGAGCCGTGGCGGGCCGAGGAGTTCCTGGCCCACATCGACCGGGGGCGGGAGTTCATCGGGCAGCACAACGCGCTGCCCGATGTCGTCAGGGACCTGGAGTCGAGCCGGGCGTTCCTCCAGGCGTACGCGGAGAAGACCGCCGCCGACGCCGGGCGGCTCCACGGCATCTGGACGGGCGACAAGCTGGTCGGCGCGGTCCTCCTCCGCACCATGGACATCGAGCAGGGCACCGCCGAGGCGGGCTGCTGGCTGGAGCCGTCGGCGGTGGGCAAGGGGCTGGTGACCCGGGCCGCGCGTGTGATCATCGATTGGGCCGTCGAGGAGCGGGGCATCCACCGCGTGGAGTGGTGGGTCTCGTCGACGAACGAGGCCAGCATCGCCGTGGCCCGGCGGCTCGGGATGACGAAGGACGGCGTGTTGCGGGCGAGCTACCTGTACCGGGGGAAGCGGCACGACGAGGAGATCTGGTCGGTGCTTGCACCGGAGTGGCGGGCGGGCAGGCAGACGTCCTGAGCCCGGCGCCCCCGCCTGTGCAGAACCCGCTCGTCGCTGCCGTGGTGGCCGCCACGCCCCCCGGGTCCGCGCCCGGGGCGGCGAACGCGGCGCCCCGCTTCCCGCCCGACCGCGTCATGAACTCCTCCACCGCGGGCGAAGTCTGCCGGGCTTCGGTGTCCTCCCCACCGATCTCGCCGCCCTCGAGGTGCCTGATGTCGCGAGGGCCTCGGTCAGGTGCCGACGTAGTCCGCGAGGTGTTCACCGGTGAGGGTGGAGCGGTCGGCGACGAGGTCGGCCGGTTTGCCCTCGAAAACGATCTTGCCGCCGTCGTGACCGGCGCCGGGGCCGAGGTCGATGATCCAGTCGGCGTGCGCCATCACCGCCTGGTGGTGCTCGATGACGATGACCGATTTGCCGGAGTCGACGAGCCGGTCGAGCAGGCCGAGCAACTGCTCGACGTCGGCGAGGTGGAGGCCGGTGGTCGGCTCGTCGAGGACGTAGACGCCGCCCTTGTCGGCCATGTGGGTGGCCAGCTTGAGCCGCTGCCGTTCGCCGCCGGACAGCGTGGTGAGCGGCTGGCCGAGGCTGAGGTAGCCGAGCCCGACGTCGGCGAGCCGGTCGAGGATTCTGTGCGCGGCCGGTGTGTGCGCCTCGCCGGCGCCGAAGAACTCCTCGGCTTCGGTCACCGACATCGCGAGCACCTCGCTGATGTCGCGGCCGCCGAGGGTGTATTCGAGGACCGATGGCTGGAACCGCTTCCCCTCGCAGTCCTCGCAGGTGGTCTCCACCCCGGCCATCATCGCCAGGTCGGTGTAGATGACGCCGGCGCCGTTGCAGTTGGGGCAGGCGCCCTCGGAGTTGGCGCTGAACAGGGCCGGCTTCACGCCGTTGGCCTTCGCGAACGCCTTGCGGATCGGGTCGAGCAGTCCGGTGTACGTCGCCGGGTTGCTCCGTCGCGAGCCGCGGATGGGCGCCTGGTCGACCGACACCACGCTCGCGGAGGCGGGCACGGAGCCATGGATCAGTGAGCTCTTGCCGGAGCCGGCGACGCCGGTGACGACGCACAGCACCCCGAGCGGGATGTCGACGTCGACGCCCTGCAGGTTGTGGCGGGTGGCGCCCCGGATCTCCAGCGTGCCGGTGGACTTGCGCACCGTCTCCTTGAGGGCGGCCCGGTCGTCGAGGTGGCGGCCGGTGACGGTACCGCTGACCCGCAGCCCCTCGATGGTGCCCTCGAAGCAGACGGCGCCGCCCGCCGTACCGGCGCCGGGGCCGAGGTCGACGACGTGGTCGGCGATCGCGATGGCCTCGGGCTTGTGCTCCACGACCAGCACCGTGTTGCCCTTGTCCCGCAGCCGCAGCAGCAGGCCGTTCATGCGCTGGATGTCGTGGGGGTGCAGGCCGATGGTGGGCTCGTCGAAGACGTAGGTGACGTCGGTGAGCGAGGAGCCGAGGTGGCGGATCATCTTCACGCGCTGCGCCTCGCCGCCCGACAGCGTGCCCGACGGCCGGTCGAGCGCGAGGTAGCCGAGACCGATCTCCACGAACGAGTCGAGGGTGTGCTGCAGCGCGGTGAGCAGCGGCGCCACCGACGGATCGTCGAGGTCACGGATCCATTCGGCCAGGTCGCGGATCTCCATCGCGCAGGCGTCGGCGATGCTGATCCGCTTGATCTTCGACGACCGGGCCCCCTCGCTGAGCCGGGTGCCGTCGCACTCGGGGCAGGTCGTGAAGGTGACCGCACGCTCCACGAAGGCACGGATGTGCGGCTGCATCGCTTCCTTGTCCTTGGACAGGAACGACTTCTGGATCTTGGGGATCAGCCCTTCGTAGGTGAGGTTGACACCGTTGACCTTTACCTTGGTCGGCTCGCCGTAGAGGAAGTCCTGCATTTCCTTCTTGGTGAACCTGCGGATCGGCTTCTGCGGGTCGAGGAAGCCCGACTGGGCGTAGAGCCCCACGGTCCACTGGCTGTCCGACTTCCAGCCGGGGATGGTGAACGCACCCTCGGCGAGCGACTTGGAGTCGTCGTAGAGCTGGGTGAGATCGATGTCGGAGACCGAGCCGCGGCCCTCGCAGCGCGTACACATGCCGCCGGTGCGGTTGAAGGTCGCCTTCACCGTCTTCTTGGCGCCGCGCTCGACGGTGATCGCACCGCTCGCCCGGACCGAGGCGGTGTTGAAGGAGTACGCGCTGGGCGGGCCGATGTGCGGCTTGCCGAGCCGGCTGAAGAGGATGCGCAGCATCGCGTTGGCGTCGGTGGCGGTACCGACGGTGGAGCGGGGGTCGGCCCCCATCCGCTGCTGGTCGACGATGATCGCGGTCGTCAGCCCTTCGAGTACGTCGACCTCCGGCCGCGCCAGCGTCGGCATGAAGCCCTGCACGAAGGCGCTGTAGGTCTCGTTGATCATCCGCTGCGACTCGGCGGCGATCGTGCTGAACACCAGCGAGCTCTTGCCCGAGCCGGAGACGCCGGTGAACACCGTCAGGCGGCGCTTGGGGATCTCGATGCTGACGTCCTTGAGATTGTTCACGCGCGCGCCGTGCACGCGGAGCAGATCGTGGCTGTCGGCAGCGTGCAGCGCAGGCGACTGCGTGTTCTTCCTCTTGGCCGGGCTCATGGTGTCTCCATCTGTTGGGCGGGCCCGCTTTCGCGGTCTCCGTCGGTGTCGCCTGGCTCGATCCAACCAAAATTCGAGCAGTACGTCCGACTCTCATTTGCTTCGGTCCGTGGAACCTCTGGTTCCGGGCGACGCGTCCCGCCCGCCGAGGTGTCGGACCAGCCGGCGGCGCGCGGGGGCGATGCGGAACGAGCGGTACAGGGTGGACCGACGCACGCGGGTCGAGGCCGGTGTGCGCGGTGAACCGGCCATCCCGCTCCTGCCTCAGAGCGTCGATCCCGAGGACCTCGACTTCGCCCTCGATCACGGACACCGCGCGGGTGGACCAGGGCGCGGGAGCGGGTGGTCGGCACTCAGTCGGCGCTCATCGGTCCTGAAGCAGCCCGAGGACGTTGCCGTCGGGGTCGGTGACGGTGGCCACCAGGCGGCCGCCACCGACGTCGTGAGCGGGCTCCTTCACGGTGGCACCCGCGGCCGTCACCTCGGCCAGCTTCGCCTCGATGTCCGGCACGTGCCAGTAGGCCACCGGTGAGGTCATGCCCTGCGGCCCACCGCCCGGCACCAGCCCGATGTGCTGGCCCGCGGCCTCGAAGCCGACGTAGTAGGACTCGTCGGCCTGTGGCGGTACGCCGAGCAGGGCGGCGTACACCTTCTTGGCCGCCGCCAGGTCGGAGACGGGATGCAGCACGGTCTTGATTCCCTGGGTGGCAGAGTCGGTCATGGTCACTCCTGAAGTCGTGGGTCCGGTGGGATTGTCCGGCGCAGGTGCGAAAGGGAAGTCCGGAAATCGGCAGCCCATCGCCCCGGATGGTGATTTCGCCGTTGGCCGTTCGTCTTGACCGGGTCCAGCCCGCAAGAGAAGGAGAACCACCGGAATCACCTCTGCGCGGTCACGCTAGCTGCGGCTCGGGGGTCCGCGCTTCTCGAATCCTGATCGGTTCGGCCGCCTGTTTCGCGACGCACGACGGGATCCCTGCCGTCGCGCGCGGAACTGTCATTCCGAGGATGCCGCAAACGAAGACGTATTTCGTCGAGTGCCGCCGCTTCGCGAGGAGGTTGTCCGTCCACGGCGGGCGACAAAAAGAAAAGGCAAGGAGGTAATCCACTCCTTGCCACTCTCAACTTATAGCGCACGGGGGGCCTTGCGGCAAGACCCGGGGCGTGCCGCAGAATCGTCGGCCGAGGCCAGAACCTGCGGAAATCAGGGATCCGTGAAGTGCGTCTGTTTTTGCCGACGTACGGGTTGCGGGAACTCGGCGCGGAGGTGCGGATGTGTGCGCCGCCGGACCGCGCGGAGCCGCCGGCCGAAATCCAATCTCGTTGAATGGGCGTTTTGATGATTGACGTGATCGTGGTCGGCGGCGGACCGACCGGCTTGATGCTGGCCGGCGAGTTGCGGCTGGCCGGAGTGCACGTGATCGTGCTGGAGAAGTTGACGGAGCCGACCGGGGAGTCCCGCGGGCGCGGCCTGCACACGCGCAGCGTCGAGATGATGGACCAGCGCGGCCTGCTGGACCGGTTCCTCGCGGTCAGTGAGAAGTTCCAGGTCGGCGGTTTCTTCGGTGGCATCCAGAAGCCGTGGCCGGACCGGTTGGACACAGCGCACCCGTACGGCCTCTCCACTCTGCAGCCGGTCACCGAGCGGCTGCTCAACGAGCGTGCCCTCGAACTCGGGGCCGAGATCCGGCGCGGCTGCGAAGTGGTCGGGCTGAGCCAGGACGAGGACGGGGTGACCGTCGAGCTGGCGGACGGCACGCACCTGCGCTCGCGCCACCTCGTCGGGTGCGACGGCGGCCGCAGTGCGGTGCGCAAGCTGCTCGGCGTCGGTTTCCCCGGCGAGCCCGCCAGGGTCGAGACGCTGCTGGGCGACATGGAGATGGCCGAGGATCCGGCGACGGTGGCCGCCGTCGTCGCGGAGGTCCGCAAGACCCAGCTGCGGTTCGGCACCATCCCCAACGGGGACGGGACGCACCGCGTCATCGTGCCCGCCGACGGCGTGGCCGAGGACCGTGCGACCGCGCCGACCCTCGAGGAGTTCAAGCAGCAGTTGCGGGCGGTCGCGGGCACCGACTTCGGTGTGCACTCGCCGCGCCGGCTGTCCCGGTTCGGCGACGCCACCCGGCAGGCCGAGCGCTACCGGGTCGGCCGGGTACTGCTGGCCGGCGACGCGGCGCACATCCACCCGCCGACCGGCGGGCAGGGGCTCAACCTCGGCTTGCAGGACGCGTTCAACCTGGGCTGGAAGCTGGCCGCCGAGGTCAACGGCTGGGCACCGGAGGGGCTGCTGGACAGCTATCACGACGAACGGCACCCGGTCGGCGCCCGCGTGCTGGACAACACCCGCGCGCAGATCACGCTGCTGGGGACCGATCCGGGTGCGACCGCGCTGCGGGAGCTGTTCTCGACGCTGATGGACTTCGAGGAGGTGAACCGGTACGTGACCGGGATGATCACCGCGGTCGGGGTCCGCTACGACTTCGGCGAGGGCCATGAACTGCTGGGCCGGCGGATGCGGGACGTGAAGCTGAAGCAGGGGCGCCTCTACGAGCTGATGCACGGCGGCCGCGGCCTGCTGCTCGACGGCACCGGCCGGCTCTCGGTGGAGGGCTGGGCGGATCGGGTCGACCACGTAGTCGACGTCAGTGAGGAACTGGACGTGCCCGCGGTGCTGCTGCGGCCGGACGGCCACGTGGCGTGGGTCGGTGAAGATCAGGCAGATCTGCTCAGCCGGATGCCGAGGTGGTTCGGCGCTACGGTCGGCTGAACGCGTCGGATGAGGCGGGACACGACAGGCGTCCTGCACGTACGACACCTGTCGCGTTCGGACTCGTTCGGTCACGTACCGTGACTCAGGACACTATTGCAAGCATGTGCTTGCAATAGTTAGCAGTGATGGCGCACTATCGAGTCATGGCATCACTCAACGTCGGCAATCTCGGCGAGTACCTGCGCGAGCAGCGCCGCACTGCTCAGCTCTCGCTGCGGCAGCTCGCCGATGCTGCCGGGGTGTCCAATCCGTATCTCAGCCAGATCGAACGCGGGCTGCGCAAGCCGAGCGCCGAGGTGCTGCAGCAGGTCGCCAAGGCGCTGCGGATCTCCGCGGAGACCCTCTATGTGCGGGCCGGGATTCTGGACGAGCGGGAGCGGGGGGAGCTGGAGACCCGGGCGGTCATCCTGGCCGATCCGTCCATGAACGAGCGGCAGAAGAACGTGCTGCTGCAGATCTACGACTCCTTCCGCAAGGAGAACGGGTTCGAATCCGGCTCCGGGGACACCGATGACGAATCCGGCCTCAGCGCCGACGGCACAGATGCCGATACAGCTTCAAAGCCTTCACCACCCTCAAACTGAGTCTGATGATCCGGGAGGACCACAGTCATGGCCATCACCGATGACCTGCGTAAGACCCTCACCGACCCCACCCCTCTCTACTTCGCCGCCGGTACGGCCGACCTCGCCGTCGAGCAGGCGCGGAAGGTCCCGGCGCTGATCGAGCAGCTGCGGGCCGAGGCGCCCGAGCGGTTCGAGGCCGTGCGCAACGCCGACCCGCGGGCCGTGCAGGAGAAGGTGACCACGCAGGCCAAGGAGGCACAGGCCACCGTGCAGGCCAAGGTCACCGAGGTGCTCGGGTCGCTCGACACCGATCTGAAGAAGCTCGGCGAGTCCGCTCAGGACCTGGCCCTGCGGAGCCTGGGCGTGGCCGCGGAGTACGCGGTCCGGGCCCGGGAGACGTACGAGAAGGTCGCCGAGCGCGGCGAGCAGACCGTGAAGACGTGGCGTGGCGAGACCGCCGAGGATCTTGTCGAGATCGCCGTCGTGGTCGAGCCGCGGCGGGAGTCCGAGCCGAAGCCGGCGCCTGCCGCGAAGAGCGAGCCGAAGAGCGCTGCCAAGGCGGAGACCCGGACCTCCGGCACGCCCGCCAAGAAGCCGGCGACGCCCGCGCGCAAGCCCGTGGCGAAGAAGCCCACGCCGCCGACCGCCAAGTAGCGCCACGGCCGATGTGTACCGGGGCGCGGGCCGGGCACCTTTCGGGGTGGCCGGCTCGTTGTCCCGGTACCTTGGCGGCGAGGCGCTCATCCATTCATTAGGCGGTGCACACCATGTTGCTCACGGGGTTCAGCACACTTGTCTGGCTGCTCTACCTGATCATGCTCGTCCTGGCCGTGGTCGCGCTGTTCCTGGCAGCGACGGCACGCGAGGATGCGTACCGCGCCGCGGACAAGCAGAAGAAGTCCTTCTGGCTGATCATTCTCGGCATCACCGTTGCCGTGAACCTCTTCGTGCCGATGCTGTTCCTGCAGCTTGCGGGCGCGGTCGCGTCGATCGTCTTCATGGTCGACGTACGGCCCGCGCTGAAGGCGGTCTCCGGTGGCGGCGGCGGCCGGCGCGGTGGTTCCAGCAGCGACGGTCCGTACGGGCCCTACAACGGCGGTCGTTGAGCGCTCACGGGTGACGCCGTTGCGGGGCGGGGGCGTGGAAGGGACGCGCTCCGGCCCCGATCACCCTTGCGGCTCCGGTCGGTGCTCCGGTCGCGGTCGAGCAGCAGGACCGCGACGTCGTCGGTGAGTTCGCCGCCGTTCAGCTCGCGCACCTCGGCGACGGCCGCCTCCAGCAGCGCCTCGCCGCCGAGCCCCTCCGCCAGCTGGCGGTTGATCATCGCGAGCATCCCTTCCTGGCCGAGCCGCTGGGTTCCGGTCGGCCCGACGCGGCCCTCGATCAGCCCGTCCGTGTACATCATCAGGCTCCACGACCCGCCCAGTTCGACCTGGCGGCGCGGCCAGCGGGCATGCGGCAGCAGACCCAGCGCCGGGCCGCCGTCCTCGTACGGGAGCAGCTGCGCCGCCCGTCCGTGACGAGTGATCAGCGGGGCCGGGTGGCCCGCCAGGCAGAGCCCGGCGCGCCGGCCGTCGGGGGTGATGTCGACGGTGCAGAGCGTCGCGAAGATCTCCTCGCTCTCCCGTTCGTGCTCCAGAACCTGCTGGAGCGTGGAGAGCAGTTCGTCGCCGCAGAGTCCTGCCAGCGTCAACGCCCGCCACGCTATGCGCAGCTCGACGCCGAGCGCCGCCTCGTCCGGGCCGTGGCCGCAGACGTCACCGATCATCGCGTGGACGGTGCCGTCGGGAGTGCGGACCGTGTCGTAGAAGTCCCCGCCGAGCAGCGCACGGCTGCGGCCGGGGCGGTAGCGGGCGGCGAACCGCAGATCGGAGCCCTGCAGCAGCGGGGTGGGCAGCAGCCCGCGTTCCAGCCGGGCGTTCTCCTGGGCGCGCAGTTTCGACTCGGTGAGCTGGTGCTGCGCGACGTCGGCGCGTTTGCGTTCGACGGCGTAGCGGATGGCGCGCGTGAGCAGCCGCCCGTCGAGCTCGCCGCGGAAGAGGTAGTCCTGGGCGCCGACGCGTACCGCCTCGGCGGCCAGCTCGGTGTCGTCCTCCGCGGTGAGCGCGAGGACGGCGTGGCGCGGTGCGATGCGCAGGACGTGCTTGAGGGTGGCGAGCTCGGCGGCCCCCTCGTCGGCGCGTGTCTCGCTGCTGGGCGGCAGGGACAGGTCCAGCAGGATGCAGTCGACGTCGTCCGTGAGGAGCCGTCCCGCCTCGGTCAGATTGCGGGCGGTCCGGACGCGGACCCGGGTGCCGGCCGCGGCAGGGAGCTCGGGGACGGTGAAGGTGCCCGCCGGGTCGTCCTCGATCACCAGGAGGGTGAGGTGGGCGACGTGGGTGGCCTCCGCAGTGGGAGCGACACGCTGCTGCGGTACGGGTACGGGCATAGGTTCGGTTTCCTTCCCTCCCCCCGAGGGCGCGGCGGAACGACGATCGACGACCCACCAGACCGGGACGATAGCGGTACTGGACATGCGAACGGAATGGCGAATGTCATCTGCCCTCCGGCATATGCGGAGCCATAAGCCGCGTCCCGTCACGGATCCGGCGAGAAATGCGCGCCCATGAGTGGTCCGAGGGTCATGACGAACATCACCCCTGCGGCGTGGGCGCGGGTGGCGTGCCTCACGGCGCGGGGGAGTGAGCGGGTGGTCCGGGTCACTCGCGCGGGGCCGCCCGTATCCGTACCGGCGTGGACCGGTCACCGGTCCGGGCGAACCACCCCGAGGATCTCCATCGAGCCCGCCCCCGCGAGCGTCACGTTCCGCCCCGGGCGCGGTGCGTGCACGATGGCGCCGTCGCCGATGTACATCCCCACATGGCTGGCGTCACTGTGGTAGATGATCAGGTCGCCGGGGCGCATGTCCTTGACGGCGATGTGCGGCAGCTGCCGCCACTGCTCCTGCGAGGTGCGCGGGATCGGCCGTCCCGCCGCCGCCCACGCCTGGGACGTCAGCCCCGAGCAGTCGTACGATCCGGGCCCCTCGGCCCCCCAGACGTACGGCTTGCCGATCTGGGCCGTCGCGAAGGCCACCGCCTTCTTGCCGTGCGCGCTCGCCTCGCGGTTGATCTCCTTGAGGGCGCCGGAGCCGAGCCAGGCGGTCTGCGCCTTGTACTCCGCCTCCTGCTCCAGCTTGAGGAGGCGTGCCCGCTCCTCCTTCTCCAGCTGCGATTCGAGCTTCTTCGCCGCTGCGATCTGCCCGTTGATCCGCTTCTTGGCCTTGGCCTGCTTCAGACGGTTGGCCTCGAGCTTCTTCCAGTTGCTGCTCGCGTCCTTGGTGTACGTCTCCAAGTCCTCCTGGGTCCTGGTCAGTTCGCCGAGGACCCCCTTGGCGGCCTGCTGGCCCTGCCAGACCCTGTTCACGCCGTCCATGAACATCCGCGGGTCGTCGCTGAGCATCATCTGCGCGCCCGGCGGCAGCCCGCCGGTGCGGTACTGCTCGCGGGCCTGGGCGCCCGCCCTGCTCTTGAGGTCGGCGATCTTCGCCTGTCCCGCGACGATCGCCTGTGCCAGTTTGACGATCTCGCCGGACTGCTTCTTTGCCTGCTCCTCGGCGAGGTTGTACGCGTCGGTGGCCGTCCCGGCCTTGCGGTAGAGGGCGTCGATCTCCTTGCGTACCTCTTCGAGGCTCTTCCGCTGCGGAGCTGCCGGTGCGGTGGGGGAGTGGGAGGGGGAAGGCGGTCCGGGTGTGGCGAAGGCCTGGGTCGGCACGGTCAGTACGGCCAGAGCGCAGACCAGAGTGATCGCGGCAGCGGCACAGTGACGTCGGTTCACAAGCTCCCCCTCCGAGCAGATCTGACTTACCGTCAGTAACTTTTCGCGGCGTCGCGATCGTGCCATGCCGTACCGAAAAGCAACAGAGGCATTCCCCGTCATCTCGGACGAACGGCGTCGCGTCCGTGTTCCCGGATGCGCCCCGAACTTCGCCGGTTCAGCGCCTGTCGGGCCGCCCATCGACGCCCGTCGAGCCATCGGTCCGCGCGTGCTCGGCTACCGCTCGGGCCGCAACGCGGCCCACTTCACCGTGACTTCGCCCTGCCGCCACCTCCGTACCCCGTCCGTCAGAGGCCAGTCCCCCGACAGCGTGCGCACCGCGGTGATCCAACGCTGCCGCGCGCCCAGTGAGGCGTACGGAGCCGCCGCGGCCCACGCCCGGTCGAAGTCGCGCAGGAACGCGTGGACCGGTTCGCCCGGCACATTGCGGTGGATCAGCGCCTTGGGGAGGCGTTCCGCGAGGTCGGAGGGGCGGTCGAGGGAGCCGAGGCGGGTTGCGAACGTGACCGTGCGCGGGCCTTCCGGGCCGAGCGCCACCCACACATGGCGGCGCCCGATCTCGTCGCAGGTGCCCTCCACCAGAAGCCCGTCGGGGGCGAGCCGGGCGCACAGCCGCCGCCAGACCGCGGCGACCTCACCCTCGTCGTACTGGCGGAGCACGTTCGCCGCCCGGATGAGGGTGGGGCGGCCGGTCAGCGGGATCTCGAAGCCGCCGTGGACGAAGGTGAGCCCCTCGCGCTCGTACGGCTTCGCGGCCGCGACCCGCTCCGGATCGATCTCGATGCCGACGACCGCCGTGCGCGGCTCGGCGGTGCGCAGGCGTTGCAGCAGCTCGACGGCGGTCCAGGGGGCGGCGCCGTATCCGAGGTCGACCGCGACGGGGGAGTCGGAGCGGCGCAGGGCGGGGCCGTGCGTGGCGGCGATCCAGCGGTCCATGCGGCGGAGCCGGTTCGGGTTGGTGGTCCCGCGGGTCGCGGTGCCGATGGGGCGCATGACAGCGAGCCTAACGATCCCGCGGGCCCGGGCGGGCTGCGGTGACGCGCCGTGGCTGATCGTAATGATTTGGCAAAACAGAGACGGAAGCGGAAATGAAAGGGTGCGTTCCGCTGTTCCAGGCTTCCGAGGGGGCGCATGCCCTTTCACTGTCATGCCCCGAGCGAGGAGGACCGGACGACGTGAGCCAGTACGTCTCTCGGCTCGGCAGCAACCGCATGGCACCACGCCTGAGGTTTCCCGGCGCCTTCCCCGGCAGTCACCGCAAACCGCGTCGCATCGCGATGCTCTCCGTGCACACCTCCCCGCTGCACCAGCCGGGCACGGGCGACGCGGGCGGCATGAACGTCTACATCGTGGAGCTGGCCAAACGGCTCGCCGCGATCAACATCGAGGTGGAAGTCTTCACCCGGGCCACCACCGGCGCCCTGCCCCCGGCGGTCGAGCTGGCGCCCGGCGTCCTGGTGCGGCACGTCGACGCGGGGCCGTACGAAGGTCTGGCCAAGGAGGACCTGCCCGCCCAGCTCTGCGCCTTCACCCACGGGGTGATGCAGGCCTGGGCCGGTCAGCGCCCGGGCTACTACGACCTGGTCCACTCCCACTACTGGCTCTCCGGCCATGTCGGCTGGCTCGCCGCGCAGCGCTGGGGCGTCCCTCTCGTGCACGCCATGCACACCATGGCGAAGGTGAAGAACGCGGCGCTCGCCGAGGGCGACACCCCCGAGCCGGCCGCCCGGGTCATCGGCGAGACCCAGATCGTCAGCGCCGCCGACCGGCTGATCGCGAACACCGCGGGGGAGGCGGACGAGCTCGTCCGGTTCTACGAGGCCGATGCGGCGGCCGTCGCCGTCGTCCACCCGGGGGTCAACCTGGAACGCTTCCGCCCCGCCGACGGCAGGGCCGCTGCCCGGGCCCGCCTCGGACTGCCCCAGGACGCCTTCGTCCCGCTCTTCGCCGGCCGTATCCAGCCGCTGAAGGCCCCCGATGTGCTGCTGCGTGCGGTGGCCGTGCTGCTGGACCGCGATCCGTCGCTGCGGTCCCGGATGGTCGTACCGGTGGTCGGTGGTCCCAGCGGCAGCGGGCTCGCCAAGCCGGAGGGGCTGCAGAAGCTGGCCGCGCGGCTCGGGATCGCGGATGTCGTACGGTTTCACCCGCCGGTCGGGCAGGACCAGCTCGCCGACTGGTTCCGGGCGGCGTCCGTGCTGGTCATGCCCTCGTACAGCGAATCGTTCGGCTTGGTCGCCATAGAGGCGCAGGCGGCCGGCACCCCGGTCGTCGCGGCGGCCGTCGGCGGACTCCCGGTGGCGGTGCGGGACGGGGCCAGCGGCTTCCTGATCCCCGGGCACGACCCGCAGGCGTACGCGCAGCAGCTGGCCCGGTTCGCCGAGTCGCCGGAGCTCGTCGCCAGGATGGGTGCGACGGCCGCCGCGCATGCGCAGGGCTTCGGCTGGGACACGGCGGCGTCCGCGACCGCCGATGTCTACACGGCCGCGCTGCACGAGCACCGCCGTCGCGTACGCGTGCACCACGGCTGACGCACGCGCGAGCTCATGGCCGAGGCAGGCGTGCGCCACAGAAGACCCACGCGGGCCCACGCCCGCACCCATGCGCGCCTCCCGGCTGACGTACGCGCGCAGCCGGCGCTGACGTACGCTCGCCCCATGGCTGACGTATCCGCCGCAGCGGCAACAGCGCAGGTCATCGAGGCGACGTTGAAGGACGCCGAGCTCGAGTGGGAGAGCGCCGAGTCCGGCAGCTATGTCGTGAAGCTGCCCGGCACCCGCAAGCTGTCCACCACCTGCTCCCTCATCGTCGGCGCGCACTCGCTCTCCCTCAACGCGTTCGTCATCCGCCACCCGGACGAGAACGACGCGGCGGTCCACCGGTGGCTGCTGGAGCGCAATCTGCGCCTCTTCGGTGTGAGTTACGCGATCGACCGGCTCGGCGACATCTATCTCGTCGGTCGGCTGCCGCTCTCCGTGGTCACCCCCGAGGAGCTGGACCGGCTGCTCGGCGTCGTCCTCGAAGCGGCCGACGGCTCTTTCAACACACTGCTGGAGCTGGGCTTCGCAAGCGCGATCCGCAAGGAGTACGCGTGGCGGGTGTCGCGCGGCGAGTCCACACGGAATCTGGACGCGTTCACGCATCTGACCCAGCGCCCCGCCAACTGACCTTCTCTGTCCACCCAATTCGGCGGCGCACGACTCTTTCGCTGCGCCGCCGCGCCGTGGCATGCTCGCCGCCGACGCAAACATGAACGTCGTTCACATGCATGAAAGGCGGGTCGGTTCGATGGCTTCTGTGGGGAACATCAGCAGACGTGGACTGCTCGGCAGCGCGGTGGTCGTGGCCGCAGCCGCGGCGACCGGCGTGATGGGCGCGGGCACCGCCCGGGCGGCCACCCGGGGCGGTCATGCTTCGGGTGGAGTCACCCCCCTCTGGCGCGAGTTCGCCGCCAACCCCTTCAGCCACGCCCAGGTCCCGTTCATCGGCCGGGCCGGCTACCGGGGCGGCTCCGACCTCCCCCGGCACCGCGCTGTCGTCGCCAACGTCCTGCACTACGGCGCCGAACCGGACGGCTCCGCCGACGCCGCCCCCGCGATCAACCGTGCCATCGCCGCTGCCGGAGAGCGTGGCGGTGGCACGGTGCTCATCCCCGCAGGCACGTACCGCATCGACGACATCATCCGGATCGGCCACAGCGATGTGGTGGTGCGCGGTGCCGGCAGCGGACGCACGAAGCTGTACGCGACCAAGAACCTCACCGAGCTGATCGGCGTGTACGGCAGCCGCTACGGCGGCGACAAGTCCAGCTGGTCCTGGGCCGGCGGCCTCATCTGGCTCTGCCCCGAGGACCGTTGGACCTCGCTCACCGACGCCATCAAGGCGAAGGCCTGGCCCTTCGAGGGCTGGACCGGCAACAAGCGCGACGAGTGGCAGACACTGACGACGGTCGCACCCGCCCGCCGCGGCGACCGGTCGATCACCGTCGAGTCCACGAAGCAGCTGAAGCGCGGCGGGCTCGTCCTGCTCCGCCTCGCCGACGACGCCGACCACACCCTCCTGGAGCACATGGCGGGCGGCGGCCCCGGCCCCGAGGCGTACTACTGGGACGACAAGACCAAGTTGACCTCGTACGTTCCCTACGAGTGGCCGGTCCGCATCACCGCCGTACACGGGCACAAGGTCACCCTGGAGCGCCCGCTTCCGCTGGATGTACGCCCCGAGTGGGACCCGCGCCTGACCACGCTCGCCACCCCGCTGACCGGTTCGGGCGTCGAGGGGCTCACCCTCGAGGCGGTCGAGACCCCGCAGTCGCAGCACCTGCTCGACAAGGGATACAACGGGGTCGCGTTCCAGTGCGCGTACGACTGCTGGGCGGACGACATCACCGTCCGCCACGTCGACAACGGCTTCGGGCTGATCGGCGCGTCTGCCTGCACCCTGCGCCGCACACGGGTCGAGGGCCGCGGCTCCCACCACCCGTACTACTGCCGTGAGGGCTCGCACGACAACCTGATCGAGGACTTCACCATCGCTCAGCGCACCGTCTCGGCGCCCGCGGGGACGCAGCTGCACGGCATCAACGTCGAGGGGCTGTCCAGCTACAACGTCTGGTCGCGCGGCGAGATGGAGATGGGAACGTTCGACTCGCACCGCGGGATGCCGTTCGCCAATGTCCGCACCGACATCACGGTGAACAACAACGGCCGGCACGGCGGCGACGCGAGCGCGGGACCGCTCTTCGGCGCCCGCTTCACGCACTGGAACATCCGGGTCACCAACGGGCGGGCCGGCCTGATGCGGATCGATGGGCTGGCCCCGTACAGCGCGACGGTCGGTGTCAGCGAGGTGACGGAGTTCGACCAGATCGACGTCCCGGACTTCGCCGGCGACCTGCACACGCGGCTGGAGGCGTACGGCACACCGGAAGCGGTGTGGCCGCCGAACCTGCACGACGCACAGCGCGCCCTGGTGCGCTGACGGGTGTCGGCGCTGCGGTCACTCCCGGGTCCGCAGCGCCGACTCGACGTCCACCAGGGCCGATTCGAGCTGCGGCCCCACCTCGCGCCGTACCCACTCCCGCACCTCGGCGGGGGAGCGGCGGGGGACGGTCTCCACCAGCATGATCAGGTAGAGATAACAGCGGTAGAGCGCGAGCCGCAGCCGCAGGGACGAGTCGAACACCACGGCCCCGTCCGCCGCCGACGACGCATATCCGGCGAGGAGATCCTCGTCCTTCTCCACCTCCCCGAGCAGGGCGAGCGAGACGAAGTCGGCGGCCGGGTCGCCCCAGAACATCCGCTCCCCGTCGATGATCCCGCCGATCGTCCGGGCCCCCGGCTCCCCGTCGATGATCCCGCCGATCGTCCGGGCCCCCGGCTCCCCGTCGACGAGCAGATTGCCCTGCCACAGGTCGAAGTGGACGAGAGCGGGCCGGATGACGTCGTCGAGTACGGGCGCCGCGGCGGCGAGCAGCGCGCGGATCCGGTCCGTCGGGCGCGGCAGTCGGGCGCTGTACGTGTCGGCGTCGGCGAGCACGGCGTCCGTCATCGCGGTGAACGCCTGCCGCCAGGTCGGGGCCAACGGGCCCAGCGCCTGGGCCGGATAGCCGAATCCGCCGGGCCCGGTGACGGAGTGCAGCCGCCCGACGAGCCGTCCCAGCTCATGCCTGAGCCGCCGCTCCTCGCGGTCCGCCAGGGCCGGGCTGATCCCGTACCAGGGCTGCCCGGGGCAGGCCGACATGATCAGGTACGGTCCGGTCGCGGAGCCGGGATCGAGCCGGCTGTGCACGACACCGGGGACTGCGACGTCCCCCGTCGCCGCCGCTGCCGCGTAGAAGGTGACCTCGTTGACCAGGAGGTCGCGCTCGTAGCTCATCCCCGCGGCGGTCGGCGGCGGCGGTATTTTCACCACCCAGTCCCGCCCGTCGGTGAGCGTGACGCGGGTGACGGCGTTGTATGTGCCACCGGTGAGGGGGCTGCACGCCGCGATGTGGTCCGCCCCGATTCCGATGTCGTCGAGGACGGTCGAGACGGTTGCTCGGCTCTGCATGTGCGTGCCCCTTTAAGCCGGTTGTGGACCGGACTGTTCTGCACCGACCCGGTCACCGGCCCGGCGTCTTCACGGCATGATCACAACGCAATTACGATCAACTCCTGTGCCCGAGTTGGTTGATCGTCAAACCACAGCTGGCTCATAGAGTTGGGCCATGAGACCTACTGTCATACGTCGCGCCGCCGTTGCCGCCTGTGCGGCCTCCCTCGCTCTGGTCGCCACCGCCTGCGGAAGCTCGGATTCCGGCAGCGGGGGCGCGGATGGCAAGGGCAAGGAGGGCGCTGCGGCCGAGCCCGCCGTGGCCAAGGCGCTGACCGCCGCCGAGCTGGACAAGGTGGCGCTGGTCCAGGGTGACGTCAAGGGACACAAGGTCAGCAAGGCGGGCAAGGACGACGCCGTCGCGGCGTCCGCCGTCACCGTGGACAACAAGGCCTGTGACACCTTCGCCGACGCACTGCTGGGCGCCGGGGTCGGCAAGCCTGTGGCGGCCAACCAGCGCAAGGTCGTCAGCGAGCCCAAGAAGGACCAGAAGGGGAAGCAGGACAGCGCGGACGCGGAGGAGGCGTTCATCGCGGCCTTCGACATCACGACGACGATGACGTCCCTCTCCTCCTACGACGGCAAGGGCGCCCAGGACACGATCGACGGCCTGCGCACCGCGGCCACCGCGTGCTCCGGCGGCTTCGGTCTCACCGTGGCCGGCGACAAGCAGAAGGTCGTCAAGATCGAGGAGGAGAAGATCTCGGGCGGCGAGGACGCCGCGGCCTGGACGGTGACGGTGGAACAGGGCGGCGAGAAGGCCCCGTTCAAGCTGGTGGTCGTGCGCCAGGGCGCCACGATCGCCTCGTTCACATCGCTCAACCTGGCGGCGTCCGGCACGGGCAAGGACTTCGGACTGCCGACCGCGGTGGTCGACGCACAGCTCGCGAAGCTGGTCTGAACAGCGGAGCTCGTCCGGGCAACGGGCCCTGGGGCGAACGGCCTCAGGGCAGCGGGACGAGCCGCACGACGGTGACCGTGAGAACGGACCCGGAGACGTAATAGAGCACGATGGCCCCGAGGACCGTCGCCTCGCGCCGGTCGTGCTCACTCTTGACGGCCGACGACCCGTGCCCGTACGGGTCGCGCCCCAAGGTCCGCGCCATCTCGTCGCGGAACGTACCCCTCTCCCGCATCTTGGCGAGGGTGTCGTCGGCGGGCGGGGCGTAGGAGATGCGGAAACTCAAGAGACGCTCCGCCTCTCCGCCTCGTCCTGCGCCAGCCGGTCCAGGATCCGCTCGGCCTCGGGATCGGGCACGGCCTCCAGCATCCAGTGCCGCATGACCGCCTGGATCTCGTGCACCCCGGCCTCGTTGATGGCGCGGTCGAACTCCTTGCGCCTGTCCTCGGGGAGCGTGGCACGGATGTCCGGGATGCTGTTGGGTACTTCGACTTCGGTGCCGCCGACAAAGGTCTTGAGAGGCTCACCCATGTTCGTTCTCCCGATCTCTCAACGCGCGCGCCCCAATCCAAGGGCTGTAACGCCCTTCAGTGCGACAGGGAATGGCCACGTCGGAATGGACGCAGAACCAAGTAACTGTGGACTCGGTGCCAACGACTTCCCCTCAGCGTGATCGGCCCACCAGCCCTAGCCCGCCCGCCGCCACACCGTCATGTCCGCGGTCACAAAGGCGCCGTCCGGCATCGCGGTCGACTTCGTCACGATCACGAGCAGCGCGATGTCCCCGTTGCGGTGCCGGACGCAGATCTCGCTGCCGGAAGCCGCCGCGGCGAGCGGAAGGCGATGGGCCGTCTGACCGTTGGTGAGGAGGCGGCATTCGTCGACGCCCGCGACCGGTTCGCCGAAGACCATGGTGAACACGCTGGTGTCGCTCTCCAGCGCGCAGCTGACCTCCTTCGCGCAGGTGAAACGGATGTCCCCCGTGCGGTCCTTGCGCTGGACCGGTTTCTTGAAGCTCAGTGAGTTCTTCGCGTCCAGCCACTGCTGGGAGTGGGGTTCGCCCTGCGTCGACTCGGGTGCGGTCGCGGAGGGGTGCGCTGCTCCCGACGCCGCGCCCGGCCCCTTGCCCGCCCCATCGCCATCGGCCCCCGACTTCGCCCGAGGGGCGGACGGGGAAGGGGAGGTCGACGCCCCCGCCACCGAGCCCGTACCACCCGAGCGGCCATCGTCCCGGCCACGGAACACGCCCGTCGCGTCCATGACCGTCCACGCCAGGACCGTGAGCACCAGCACGACCGCCGTCACGGCCGCGCCCACAGCCAGCCTGGTCCCGCGTCTTCGTGACGGCGCCTTGCCCGGGTCCGTCGGCGCCGCCCACGGATCCCGCGCCTGCTGCGGCCCGGTGGCGACCAGCGGCAGCGTGTGTGCCGGCGTGGGATCGGGCACCGGTGGCGGCACCGTCACCTCCGGTCCCATGACCTCTCGCCAGACGGTCGGCCCCGCGCCCGCGTCGGCGTCCCCGCCCAGCTCCTGCCGGCACCACTCCACGACCTCGGCCAGGGTGGCCCGCTCCGCCGGATCGGCGGCCAGGCAGCGGGCGATCAGCGGGCGGAGCCGAGTGGGTAGCAGCGACAGATCGGGCTCGGAGTGCACGATCCGGTACAGCACGCTGACCCCGGGACCATCCCCGTACAGCGGCTCACCGAGCGCCGCGAACGCCGCGGTCTGGCCGAGCGCGAACACGTCGGTCGCCGCCGTGACCGTGCCCCCGGACGCCTGCTCGGGAGCCATGAACTGGGGCGTGCCGATGGTGGCCCCCGTGGCGGTGTACGAACTGACGCCCGCAGCCAGCGAGATGCCGAAGTCGATCACGCGCGGTCCGTCGGACGCGAGCAGGACGTTCGACGGCTTCAGGTCGCGGTGCACGATCCCCGCGCCGTGGATGGCCTGGAGAGCCTCGGCGACTCCGGCCATCAGCCACAGCACCGCGGGCACCGGCAGCGCCCCGCCCCGTCCGACAACTTCCGCCAGCGAGGGTCCGGGTACGTACAGCGTGGCCAGCCAGGGCGGTGCGCCGTCCGCGTCGCCGTCGATCAGCTCCGCGGTGTACGCGCCCCTGACCCGCCGGGCGGCTTCCATCTCCCGGCGGAAACGCCGCCGGAAGGCGGGGTCGTCGGCCAGTTCGGGCCGGACGACCTTGATCGCCACCGGTCGGCCGCCCTGCGTGTGCGACAGATAGACCCGCCCCATGCCGCCTGCGCCGAGCCGCGCGGCCAAACGGTAACCGGCCACCACGGACGGATCGTCCGCCTGCAGCGGCTGGAACACCCCGGGCGCATCGCACATCGCCATTTCGTCCCCCCTGATCCCCCGGTCGACAAGCGAGTTGCTGCTGACCGACGAGCAGTAGCCTAGGCCGTTTCCGATGGCTCGGACCTTGTCGCAGAGCCGGATGATGATCACGGTGATGGCCGGAGCGCCGTTCAGCACGGCTTTCCAGGTGCCGTCGGCCGACCAGCGGCGATGCCGCTCGTAAACGGTCTGCCGAGGGCCGTACCGCTCGGGCGCTCCGATCCGGGGCTGCTGAGGGACCGGAGCGGTCCCGGGCCGCGAAAATGCCTCCCATCCGCGCCGTTTGCGCAGGTGGGAGGCATGATCAAAAACGGCTACTACTTCTTGCCCTGGTTCTTCACGGCCTCGATGGCGGCCGCTGCCGCGTCCGGGTCGAGGTACGTGCCGCCCGGCTTCAGGGGGCGGAAGTCGACGTCCAGCTCGTAGGCGAGCGGGATGCCGGTCGGGATGTTCAGGCCCGTGATGTCGGCGTCGGAGATGCCGTCGAGGTGCTTGACCAGGCCGCGGAGGCTGTTGCCGTGGGCGGCGACCAGGACCGTGCGGCCGGTCAGCAGGTCCGGGACGATGTCGTCGTACCAGTACGGCAGCATGCGCTCGACGACGTCCTTGAGGCACTCGGTCCGCGGGCGCAGCTCGCTCGGGATCGTGGCGTAGCGCGGGTCGTCGCTCTGCGAGAACTCGGTGCCGTCCTCGAGGGCCGGCGGCGGGGTGTCGTACGAGCGGCGCCAGAGCATGAACTGCTCCTGGCCGAACTCGGCGAGCGTCTGCGCCTTGTCCTTGCCCTGGAGGGCGCCGTAGTGGCGCTCGTTCAGCCGCCAGGAGCGGTGGACCGGGATCCAGTGGCGGTCCGCGGCCTCCAGCGCGAGCTGGGCGGTGCGGATGGCGCGCTTCTGGAGGGAGGTGTGCAGGACATCGGGGAGCAGACCGGCGTCCTTGAGCAGCTCACCGCCGCGGACTGCCTCCTTCTCGCCCTTCTCGGTGAGGTTGACGTCCACCCAACCGGTGAACAGGTTCTTCGCGTTCCATTCGCTCTCGCCGTGGCGGAGGAGGATCAGCTTGTACGGTGCGTCGGCCATGCGCCCGAGCGTAATCGAAGCCTCGGGGCCCTCGCTCCCCCGGTCACAGGGCGGACAGCGCAAGGGGGCGGCCGGGGACGATTGACGGCGCGCGTCAATCGAGTGGCGGTCCGGAACCCCTGCTTCGTAATGTTCGGACTGCAGTCGGGACACTTACCGACCGCATCCGTTCCGTACGTCCCTGGGGGAACCCGTATGTCTGTCGCCGGTCTCAGACGGGCCGCACACGAGACCGTCTCCGGTCTCCCCAGAGAGTTCTGGTGGCTGTGGACCAGCACCCTGGTCAACCGGCTCGGGGCGTTCGTCGCCACGTTCATGGCGCTCTACCTGACCCTGGACCGCGGCTACTCCGCCTCGTACGCGGGTCTGGTCGCCGCGCTGCACGGACTGGGCGGGGTCGTCTCCTCGCTCGGTGCCGGGGTGATGACCGACCGGCTCGGACGCCGGCCCACCATGCTGATCGCGCAGAGCTCGACCGCCGTGTCGGTGGCCGTGCTCGGCTTCATGGTCCACCCGGTCGCGATCGCCGCCGTCGCCTTTGTCGTCGGTATGGCCAGCAACGCGTCGCGGCCCGCCGTCCAGGCGATGATGGCCGACATCGTCCGCCCCGAGGACCGGGTGCGGGCGTTCTCCTTGAACTACTGGGCGGTCAACCTCGGCTTCGCGGTTTCCTCCGCCGGTGCCGGGTTCATCGCCGAGTACAGCTATCTCGCCGGGTTCATGGTCGAGGCCGCGATGACGCTGTTCTGCGCGGTCGTCGTCTTCCTGAAGGTGCCGGAGTCCCGGCCGCAGAAGGCGCCCGCGGCGGTCGGCGGCACGCTGCCGGCCGAGCCCGACGTCCGGCTCTCCACCGTGCTGCGCGACGGCCGGTTCATGAGCGTCGTCGGGCTGTCGTTCGTGGTGGCGCTGATCTTCCAGCAGGGGTACGTGGGGCTGCCGGTCGCGATGGGCACGGACGGGCTCTCCAGCTCCGACTTCGGCACCGCGATCGCCGTCAACGGTGTGATGATCGTGGCACTCCAGATCCCGGTGGGCCGCTTCATCCAGCACCGCGACCCGCGCCGGCTGCTGATCGTGTCGTCGCTGCTGGCGGGGTACGGATTCGGGCTCACCGCGTTCGCCGGATCGGTCGCTGTGTACGCGCTGACGATCTGTGTCTGGACGATCGGCGAGATCATCAACGCACCGGTCCAGAGCAACCTGGTCGTCCGTCTCTCGCCGGGCCACGGCCGGGGCCGCTACCAGGGCATGTACACGATGTCGTGGTCGGCGGCCGCGCTGGTCGCCCCACTGATGTCCGGTCTGGTGATCGACCACTACGGGGCGAAGTGGCTGTGGGGGATGTGCGGGGTGCTGGGGACCGTGGCGGCGCTCGGGTACTGGATGCTCATGCGTGGGCTTCCGCCGGAGGAGAAGGCGACCGAGGTGGTGGCGGTGACGGCTGCGGAGGCCGAGCCGGACGCGGCCTCGGGTGTGCCGAAGGGCGTGGTCGAGCCGGCGGTCTGACCGGCAACGGGGGGCGGGTGCGGGTGTGCTCGCCCCCGCACGGCGTTCGCTACGCGGTGGCGGCCGGCTCGCGCGGTGCGGCCCGCCGGTCGGAAACCGGCGCCGCTTCGCCCCGGCGGGCCCACAGGTAGTACACCGGTGTCGTCACCGCCGCCTGAAACGGCATGGACCGGCGCCCCGCGCGGAGTTCCGCGCGGGGCGCCGTCTGCACGCATGCGTCCGGTCAGCCGCAGCTAGCCGCCGCACTGGCACGGGGCGCCCGACTGGCAGCCGCACCCGCAGCCCGAGCCGCAGCCACAGGCGCCGAGCACCGTCAGGTGGACCACTTCAGCGGGTGTCTCCTGCTGTGGGTCGGTCGTGGGGGAGTCAGCCATCGTTCCTCCTCAAGGACGTACATCCAGGCGTACGACAGGGCCGTACGACCGACGACGTCGTACGACCGGGGCGTACGACGTCGGCGTGCCGCCCCATCCCATTGCATGCCCAGTCGGACCCGTATGTGAACGGCGCACCGACGGCGCACAAGCGCAGAAGCCGCCCGTCTCCGCTACGCGCCCTCGACCGGGGTCGGCGTCTGCAGGTCATCGGCGTGCTCGCCCGTGACCAGGTAGACGACCCGCTTGGCGACCGACACCGCGTGGTCGGCGAAGCGCTCGTAGTAGCGGCCGAGCAGCGTGACGTCGACGGCCGTCTCGATGCCGTGCTTCCAGCGGTCGTCCATCAGGTGCTGGAACAGCGTGCGGTGCAGCAGGTCCATCTCGTCGTCGTCCTGCTCCAGCTGGAGCGCCAGGTCGACATCCTTCGTGATGATCACCTCGGCCGCCTTGGCCATCAGCCGCTGCGCCAGCTGCCCCATCTCCAGGATGGTGGCGTGCAGGTCGTGCGGCACCGCCGACTCCGGGAAGCGCAGCCGGGTCAGCTTGGCGACGTGCTGGGCGAGGTCGCCCGAGCGCTCCAGGTCGGCGCTCATCCGCAGCGAGGTGACCACGATCCGCAGGTCGGTCGCTACGGGCTGCTGGCGCGCGAGCAGGGCGATCGCCCTCGCCTCCAGGTCGTGCTGGAGGTCGTCGACCTTCTGGTCCGCGGCGATCACGCTCTCCGCGAGCTTGAGATCGGCGTCGAGCATGGACGTCGTCGCCCGCCCGATCGCCGACCCGACGAGCCGGGCCATTTCGACGAGGCCTTCGCCGATCGAGTCGAGTTCCTCGTGGTAAGCGTCGCGCATGGAAGTCCTCTCCAGTCCTCACTAAGGCCGGGGCCAGTCTGAACCCCACGCTCTCACCCTGCGTGGCGTACGCGTCCGGATCCGGCCGACCAAGTGAACCAACCCTTGCCCCTCGGTGAACTCTGGGCGACGAGTGTTCGAGTAGGCACCCGGACGGCTGGGAGAGTGGGGTCGCACCCGCTTAACCTTTAGGTATGGACGTGAACGCGGCGGTCGCCGCAGCTGCAGCGATCGCCGGGTTGTGTACCGGTGTGATCGCCATGCTGGCGTTCCGCTGGAGCGAGCGCGACCAGAAGAAACCGACGCGCACGTCCCTGCGGCCAGACAGCAACGGGGCACTGCCCCCCGGAGTCGACACGGTCCTCTCCGTGCTCTCGTCCTCCGCGGTCGTGCTCGACGAGAGCGACAGTGTCGTCAAGGCCAGCTCCGCCGCTTATGCGCTGGGCCTGGTCAGGGGCGGCCGGCTGGCCGTCGAACCGATGTTGCACATGGCCAGGGACACCCGCCGGGACGGTGAGATACGACAGGTCGAACTGGACCTCCCGCGGCGCGGTACGGGCCGTGGCGAGGCCCTCGCGGTCTCCGCCCGGGTCGCCCCGCTGGGCTCCCGGCTGGTGCTCCTGCTGGTCGAGGACCTCACCGAGGCACGCCGTATCGAAGCGGTGCGACGCGACTTCGTCGCCAACGTCAGCCATGAGCTCAAGACCCCGGTCGGTGCGCTCTCGCTGCTCTCCGAGGCCGTCATGGACGCCTCCGACGACCCGGAGGCGGTGGAGCGGTTCGCGGGCAGGATGCAGATCGAGGCGACCCGGCTGACCAACCTCGTACAGGAACTGATCGACCTCTCCCGGGTGCAGAACGACGACCCGCTGGAGGACGCCGAGCCGGTCCGGGTGGACGAACTGGTCGTCGAGGCCATCGACCGCTGCCGCCAGCAGGCAGGAGCGAAGCAGATCACCATGGCCGCAGGCGGCACCGCGGAGCTCCGCATCTGGGGCAACCGCGGCCAGCTCGCCGCGGCACTCGGCAATCTCGTCGAGAACGCCGTCAACTACAGCCCCGCTCGCACCCGCGTCGGCATCGCCGCGAGGCGCCTGGCCGTACCGGGTGGGGACCAGATCGAGATCGCCGTGACCGACCAGGGCATCGGCATCTCGGAGAAGGACCGCGAGCGGGTCTTCGAACGCTTCTACCGCGTCGACCCGGCCCGCTCACGGGCCACCGGTGGCACCGGTCTCGGCCTCGCCATCGTCAAGCATGTGGCCGCCTCGCACGGCGGGGAGGTCACCGTGTGGAGCTCGGAGGGCCAGGGCTCCACCTTCACCCTGCGGCTGCCCGAAGCGGGTTCCGTACGGGACCGAGACCGTGCATCCGGCGGATCGCTCGTCGTCAACGGTGACGACGGGACCTACCGGACCGCCAACCCCGACTCCCTTGAAACATTCCCTGCCCCGGAGGTCCTTCCGTGACCCGAGTGCTTGTCGTCGAGGATGAGGAATCCTTCAGCGACGCCCTGTCCTACATGCTTCGCAAGGAAGGCTTCGAGGTCGCCATCGCGGCCACCGGCCCGGACGGGCTCGACGAGTTCGAGCGCAACGGCGCCGACCTCGTCCTCCTCGACCTGATGCTGCCGGGTCTGCCCGGTACCGAGGTCTGCCGCCAGCTGCGCAGCAGGTCCAACGTCCCCGTGATCATGGTCACGGCCAAGGACAGCGAGATCGACAAGGTCGTCGGCCTGGAAATAGGAGCCGACGACTATGTGACCAAGCCGTTCTCCTCGCGGGAGCTCGTCGCCCGCATCCGCGCGGTGCTGCGCCGCCGCGGCGAGCCGGAGGAGGTCACGCCGGCCGCCCTGGAGGCGGGTCCGGTCCGGATGGACGTGGACCGTCACGTCGTCACGGTCTCCGGCGGCAAGGTCGACCTCCCGCTCAAGGAGTTCGACCTGCTGGAGATGCTGCTGCGCAACGCGGGCCGGGTGCTCACCCGGATGCAGCTGATCGACCGCGTCTGGGGCGCGGACTACGTGGGCGACACCAAGACCCTCGACGTCCACGTCAAGCGCCTGCGCGCCAAGATCGAGCCGGACCCGGGGGCGCCGCGCTTCCTGGTCACCGTGCGAGGCCTGGGGTACAAGTTCGAGCCGTAAACCGGCCATCACGCACATATGACGCAGGCGCCCCCCGTCCGGGAGACGCCTGCGTCATGCATGTGTCACGTCAGTCGGTCGACGTGTCCGTCGACACCGACGCGGAGGCCGCGTCGGTCGGGGTGGTCTCGTTCTCGCTGCCCGCGGCGCCCGCCTCCTCGGACGGGGTGCCCGACGGCGCGCCCGGGGTCTCGGACGCGGCCGGCGAGGCGGCCGGCGTCTTTGCCGGCGCCTTCGGCAGCGAGCTCGGGCCGAAGCCCTTGAAGAAGCTGGCGGCCGGGACGACGAACGCGCCGAGCGGGACGTCGCCGGTCTCGCTGAACTTGAAGACGACCGCCTGCACGTTGCCGTTCTGCGCGGCCTCGCGGCCGTTCTCGATCACGGCGGACGCGTTGCCCTCACCGCCCAGGACGACCCTTCCGCCGGCCGGGACGACGACCGGTCCCGCGCCCTCGGCGGCGTGCAGCTGCACCGAGACGTCGGAGCCCGGCAGGGTGATCGCGTCGAGCGTCTGGCGCTTGGTGCCGTTGTTGAACACCGTCGCCGCGATGACGGCCGGACCCTCGGCGCCGTGCTCCGGCTGGGTGATGACGTTCGCGTTCTGGATCTTGATGTCACCGAGGGTGGTGGCAGCGTTGTCCGGCTTGATCTCGAGCGTTTGCGCGTCATTGCCGGCACCACACGCGGAAAGTGCACCGATCGAGATCACGATGGCGGCGGCGGCAAGGGCGCCGCGTCGAAGGCTGCGGCTCACGGCTGCGGCAACTCCTTGAACGTACGACTTCACGGACGGAGGGGCGAGCGGCGTAAAGCCGCCCTAAGGGTGTGTCAGCGGCCTTAGGTTACCGAGCCGCCGTCCCCGCCCCGCACCCGACCCGCCCCTACTGCCCCGGGCATCACCACCGGAGCCCTCACCGGATCCCCGGCTCGGCCCCCGCCTCGCGATTTGCAGGCCGTTCACATAACGGGCTTGATCAATTCTCCGGACCTTGGCGCATTCCTTGCACATAATCTCCGCAGTGGCCGGGCGGTGATCAATTTCATTGGCCATCGGCACTTAGGTCCGTACGGGTGATCGATCTCCGAACGGAGTAGGGAAAGTCCGCCATCTGGAATCCGGCAAACCGGGACGTTCAACCACTTCGGAGTGGGTTCGGGGATACGTAACGCGCGCGTTTCGCCTCGCCCGTACAGCCGCTCCGACCTGCGAATACCGTCTCCCGGAAGCCTTCCGCAGCACGTTCGTGTTGCTGTTGTCAAGCCCCGAGATATGCCCTGACCTGCGAAAACGCCATTCAGGAGAAGCCGTTCTCGTGTTACTCTGGATAGCCACGGAAGGGGTACCTGTCACATGACGTTCAAGGTTGGCGACACCGTGGTCTATCCCCATCACGGGGCCGCGCTGATCGAGGCTATCGAAACTCGCCAGATCAAAGGCGTGGACAAGACCTACTTGGTGCTCAAGGTCGCCCAGGGCGACTTGACGGTTCGTGTGCCGGCGGACAATGCGGAGTTCGTGGGCGTGCGCGACGTGGTCGGGCAGGAGGGGCTGGACCGGGTCTTCGAGGTGCTGCGCGCGCCGTACGCCGAAGAGCCGACGAACTGGTCCCGGCGCTACAAGGCAAATCTCGAGAAGCTCGCCTCCGGCGATGTCATCAAGGTCGCCGAAGTAGTGCGCGACCTGTGGCGTCGTGAGCGCGAGCGTGGACTCTCCGCAGGTGAGAAGCGCATGCTCGCCAAGGCTCGGCAGATCCTGGTGAGTGAGCTCGCTCTCGCGGAGAACACGAACGAAGACAAGGCCGAGGCTCTGCTCGACGAGGTCCTCGCGTCCTGACCCGGATCGCACCGGTCGTTAATAAATGTGCCGCGGTGCCCGCTGACCAGCCGTATTCGCGGTGTGTCGTCGGGCGCTGCGGCATGTCCGGAATCGGTCCGGACCACCTCATCGATACCTTTCGATATCTTGCTTGCGATCTTGCACAGCCGACTCCGAACGGCCGATGCGGCTGCCCCGACCCCGACCGGGGATCACGGAAAGGGTCCCGGTCGAGTCAAGCGTCGCGTCCGGCTCGCTTGTGGCCATACCCATGTCGGCCGTGGAAACAAACATGCTGATGCTTCGGAGTGCAACCGATGTCTGATCAATCGCGTCCGTACCGCACCGCCGCGGTGATTCCCGCCGCCGGCCGTGGCGTTCGGCTCGGCCCGGGCGCCCCCAAGGCGCTCCGTGCGCTGAGCGGGACGCCCATGCTCATCCACGCGGTACGGGCCATGGCGGCGTCCCGGTCCGTCTCCCTGGTGGTGGTGGTCGCACCACCGGACGGCGCGCCCGAGGTCAAGAACCTGCTGGACGAACATGCCCTGCCCGAACGCACCGACTACGTCGTCGTGCCGGGCGGAGAAACCCGCCAGGAGTCGGTCGGGCGCGGCCTCGACGCCCTGCCCGAGGACATCTCCGTCGTCCTCGTCCACGACGCGGCCCGCCCGCTGGTGCCCGTCGACACCGTGGACGCGGTGATCGAGGCCGTACGGGACGGGGCGCCCGCCGTCGTACCCGCACTGCCGCTCGCCGACACCGTCAAGGAGGTCGAGCCCGGCGCGCCCGGCGAGCCGGAACCGGTGCTCGGCACACCCGTACGGGCCAGGCTGCGCGCCGTACAGACCCCGCAGGGATTCGACCGGGACACCCTGGTCCGCGCCCACGCGACGGTCGCCGTCGACGGCGAGGGCGCGACCGACGACGCGGGCATGGTCGAACAGCTCGGGGCGCCCGTCGTGGTCGTACCCGGGCACGAAGAGGCATTCAAGGTGACCCGGCCGCTGGATCTGGTGCTGGCCGAGGCGGTTCTCGCGCGCAGGAGGGCGAACGATGGGTTCTGAGCACGCACCGGTGATTCCGCAGGTCGGTATCGGCACGGACATCCACGCCTTCGAGGAGGGCCGCGAGCTGTGGTGCGCGGGCCTGCTCTGGGAGGGCGAGGGCCCCGGCCTCGCCGGCCACTCCGACGCCGATGTCGTCGCCCACGCCGCCTGCAACGCGCTCTTCTCCGCGGCCGGTCTCGGTGACCTGGGCCAACACTTCGGCACGGGGCGCCCCGAATGGTCGGGCGCGGCGGGCGTCACCCTGCTGGCCGAGGCCGCACGGATCGTGCGGGCCGAGGGGTTCGAGATCGGGAACGTCGCGGTCCAGGTCATCGGCGTACGGCCGAAGATCGGCAAGCGGCGCGACGAGGCGCAGAAGGTGCTGTCGGCGGCGGTCGGCGCCCCCGTCTCGCTGTCGGCCGCAACATCGGACGGTCTCGGCTTCACCGGCCGCGCGGAGGGCCTCGCGGGGCTCGCGACGGCCCTGGTCTACCGGACGGGCTGACGGCGCACCCGGTCGGGCGCCGACGCTGCCCGATGGGTGGCGGGCGGCGCCCCTCCGGGACGTCTCCTCGGAACCGGCGCGGAAACCGGCAACGAGGACGAACCCGCCACGTGCGCCAGTACCTGCGGGAACAAGGGGCAGCCACCTTCCGGGTGGGCGGTGCGGGAAGCCGGGGCGGCGTTGCCCGGTCGGGGTACGTGTAGGAGCACTGCACACACCCCGTCTCCTGGAGGACGTACGCCATGACTGCCGAACTCTCCGAAGAGCTCAGGTCCCTTCTCGACACCCCCGTCTTCGTGACCGTCGCCACCATCCAGCCCGACGGCAGCCCCCAGCTGTCCCCTGTCTGGGTGAAGAGGGACGGCAACGACGTCCTCTTCTCGACGACCCGCGGCCGCCGCAAGGAGGAGAACCTGAGCCGCGACCCGCGCGTCTCCGTCGTTGTCCAGCCGTTCGCCGCCCCGTACACCTACGCCGAGATCCGCGGCGTCGCCGCTCTCACCACCGAGGGCGGCGACGAACTCATCGACGAACTGTCCGTGAAGTACACCGGGAAGAAGTACGCGGAATTCAACCCCGCCTCCGGCGACGACGACGAGCGTGTCGTCGTCCGGATCACCCCGGAGAAGATCGTCGGGCGTATCTGAGGACCCGTTCGGGGATCGTCCCTGTCACAAGTTGCCCTCGCGATCCCCAATGGGTCGCGGGGCACTGGTGCGGGCCCACTACCCTTGAGGGGTGACTATTCGCCTGTACGACACCAGCGCCCGGCAGATCCGTGACTTCGTCCCGCTCGCAGCGGGCTGTGTCTCGATCTACCTCTGTGGCGCGACTGTCCAGGCCGCCCCGCACATCGGGCACATCCGGTCCGGTCTGAACTTCGACATCATGCGCCGCTGGTTCGAGTACCGCGGCTACGACGTCACGTTCATCCGGAACGTCACCGACATCGACGACAAGATCATCAACAAGTCGGCCGAGCAGGGCCGACCCTGGTGGTCGATCGGGTACGAGAACGAGCGCGCGTTCAACGCCGGCTACGACGCCCTCGGCTGCCTCCCGCCCACCTACGAACCGCGCGCGACCGGCCACATCACCGAGATGATCGAGATGATGCGCGGCCTCATCGAGCGCGGTCACGCCTACGAGGCGGACGGCAACGTCTACTTCGACGTGCGGTCGTTCCCCGGCTATCTGGAGCTCTCCAACCAGGACCTGGACGATCTGCGTCAGCCGTCCGGCGACGGCGAGACCGGCAAGCGCGACCAGCGCGACTTCGCGATGTGGAAGGTCGCCAAGGACGGCGAGCCGAGCTGGGAGACCCCGTGGGGCCGCGGCCGGCCCGGCTGGCACCTGGAGTGCTCCGCCATGGCGCACAAGTACCTCGGCACCGCCTTCGACATCCACGGCGGCGGCATCGATCTGATCTTCCCGCACCACGAGAACGAGATCGCCCAGGCCAAGGCCTACGGCGACGAGTTCGCGAAGTACTGGGTGCACAACGGCTGGGTCACCATGGCCGGCGAGAAGATGTCGAAGTCGCTCGGCAACTCCGTGCTGGTCAGCGAGATGGTCAAGGCATGGCGCCCCATCGTGCTGCGCTACTACCTCGGCACCCCGCACTACCGGTCGATGATCGAGTACAGCGAGGAGGCACTGCGCGAGGCCGAGTCCGCGTTCGCGCGGATCGAGGGCTTCGTGCAGCGCGTCATCGAGAAGGCGGGCGGCGAGGTCGCGGCCGCCGCCGAGGTGCCACCCGCGTTCGCCGAGGCGATGGACGACGACCTGGGCGTCCCGCAGGCGCTCGCGATCATCCACACCACGGTCCGGCAGGGCAACTCCGCTCTCGCCGCCGACGACAAGGAAGCGGCCGTCGCAAGGCTCGCGGAGGTACGGGCCATGCTCGGCGTCCTCGGCCTCGACCCGCTCGACCCGCACTGGGCGGGCGAGGGCGACCGCGGCGAGGACCTGCACGGGGTCGTCGACACGCTCGTACGGCTGGTCCTGGACCAGCGTCAGTCGGCCCGCGACCGCAAGGACTGGCCCGCCGCCGACGCGATTCGCGACCAGCTCAACCAGTCGGGCCTCGTCATCGAGGACAGCCCGACCGGCCCACGATGGACGCTCGGCCCGCGCCAGTAGTCCTCACCGTGTGCCGCCCGGCGATCCGGGCGGCACACTTTCATTACGTACGCACGTCTGAAGCAACGAAACAGGTAGGTCATGGCCGGGAACAGCCAGCGCAGGAACCGCCGCACGTCCAACAAGAAGGGCATGCAGGTCGGCAGCGGTGGCCAGCGACGCCGTGGTCTCGAAGGCAAGGGACCGACGCCGCCCGCCTCCGCCCGCAAGGGACACAAGAAGAACCGGGTGGCGAACGCCCAGGCCCGGCAGGCCGCCGTCCGCCGACCCGCCCCACGGCGCGGTGGCGCCAAGGGCACGTCCGAGATGGTCGTGGGCCGCAACCCGGTCTACGAGGCGCTGCGCGACGGCGTCCCGGCGACCACTCTCTACGTCCAGCAGTACATCGACAACGACGAGCGGGTCCGCGAGGCGCTCCAGCTCGCCGGCCAGCGCGGCAACATCAACCTGATGGAGGCGCCGCGCCCCGAGCTCGACCGGATGACGAACGGCCTGAACCACCAGGGCCTCGTCCTCCAGGTCCCGCCGTACGAGTACGCGCACCCGGAGGACCTCACCGCCGCCGCGTACGACAACGGCGAGGACCCGCTGATCGTCGCGCTCGACGGGGTCACCGACCCGCGCAACCTGGGTGCGATCGTCCGCTCCGTATCCGCGTTCGGCGGCCACGGTGTGGTCGTGCCGGAGCGCCGCGCGGCCGGGATGACGGCGGGCGCCTGGAAGTCCTCGGCGGGCACGGCGGCCCGTACGCCGGTCTCCCGGGTGACGAACCTGACCCGCGCCCTGGAGGGCTACCAGAAGGCCGGCATCACGGTCGTCGGCCTCGCCGCGGACGGCGAGCACACCGTGCAGGACCTGGAGGCCCTCGGCGGCCCCGTCGTCATCGTGATCGGCAGCGAGGGCAAGGGTCTGGGCCGCCTGGTCGGCGAGACCTGCGACTACCGGGTGCGGATCCCGATGCCGGGTGGCGCGGAGTCGCTGAACGCGGGTGTCGCGGCAGGCATCGTGCTGTACGAGACGGCACGCCGCCGCGCCTGACGCGCCGGGTGACCGGTCCGGGCCGACCGGACCGGTCGGCGGAGCCTCCCGACGGTCGGGCGTGGCACCGTCGGCAGGGTCGACCAGCAGCAACGAACCGGTGCGCCGGGAGACCGCAGGCCGGGGGGAAGTCATCGCAGGCGCTCCTCGCGCCGACGGGGCGGGAGGGCCAATTCCGGTACGCCCGCCGCAGTAACGCGAGTAGGCGCTCCACGGAAAAGCACCCGGTCGGACGTCGGCCGACGGAGGGTGCAGCCGCCACCACCTGTTGACGGGCCTCGGACACATCGGGTCCGTCAAGGCAGTGTCCTAAACACACATCACTCGGTTAGATGAGTGTGGACACCAGAACGCCTCGGTTCGACGAACTACCCGCCCTGAGTATGACCAAGGTGGACTGCGACCCTGCGCAGGTCATCGTCAACCACGCCAGCTTCCGGGTGCAGCTCGCGCCCGGCCGGCAAGCACGGCTGCGTGGTGCCGCTCCCGCGGGTTCGGTCAGGATCCCGGCCATGAGCGGCCCCGGTGCGGGGCGCGGCCGGCGCTCGCCCGTCGTGTGGAGCGGCAAGTCCGCCCCCGGCGACCCCGGCGCCACCGGACTCCTCCAGGCCGTACGGAACTCCACCGCGGGCCGCCCCGCCGACTCGTACGGATCGTACGGTTCGTACGGCTCCGAGTTCGACGACGGACGAGGTCCGGGCGCCACGCAGGTCATCCCGCGCCTGGACGAGACCCAGCCGAACCCCGTCATCACGGCACCCCACCAGCCCGGCCGCACCGGCAACGGCCCGCTGCTGCCGCCCATGCGGCAGGCGGTCGGCGCCTACGACGACGCCGACACCGGTCCGTACGAGCAGGGGACGTACGCGGAAGAGCCCTACGGGGACGGCGAGTTCGACGAGACCGTCGGGAGCAGGTCACACCGCCACGCCGCGGACACCGTCCGGCACGCGTACTACCCCGGCCGCCGGATGAACCTCGGGGTCGTCCTCCTCCCCATGCGGGTCTTCCTCGGCTTCATCTCCATCTACGCCGGCATGGGCAAGCTCTGCGACCCCGTGTACTTCGACGGCGGCGACCGCGGCTCCATGGTCAAGTGGCTGACGTCACTGCACCCTTGGGCGCTCGCCGAACCACTGCGGGACTTCGCGCTCTCCCACCCGGTCGGCGCCGGGCTCACCGTCGCCTTCCTCCAGGTCGTCGTCGGGGTCCTCACCGTCCTCGGCCTGTGGCAGCGGGTCGCCGCCTCCGTCGGCGCCCTGCTCTCCGCCACGCTGCTGGTCACCGTCAGCTGGCGCACCGTCGCCGTCTACGACGCGCCGGACATCATCTACCTCGCCGCCTGGAGCCCGCTGATCATCGCGGGCGCCCCCGTCTACTCCGTCGACGGACGGCTGGCCGGCGAGGCATGGCGCAGGCTCGGCCCGCGCTCAACGATCTGGGACCTGCGCCGCCGCGTACTGCGCCGCAGCGCCGTCGTCGCCACCGTCGTCGTCGGGCTCACACTTCTGGTCGGTTCGATGCTCGGCGGCGCCGTCCGCTCCTCCGAGGTCGTCACCGTGCCCGGCCCCGACGGCAACCCGACCAACCAGCTGCCGGGAACCCCGCTCCCGCAGGAGTCCACCGGCGGCCAGGCATCGCACACCCCCGCCGGACGGAAGCCGTCACCGTCCCTGTCCAGCTCCGCCACCCCGTCCGCGCAGGCGTCCACGCCCGGTACGGACACCGTCCGTGAGTCCGGCCAGGCCGCCGGCGCAGGACAGCCCAGCCAGACGCAGGGCACCGGCCAGCAGCCCCCGCAGCAGACGACCCCGCAGCAGCCCCCGGCCACCAGCTCCGGACCGACCTCGTCCGGCTCCACCGGCACGGGCGGCGGCTCCACCGGCGGCGGCGCGACCGACGGCGGCTCCACGGGCTCGACGTCCGGCGGCACGTCGGGCGGCGGCCGCAATCCGATCGGTGGCCTGCTCGGCTGAGGGCCGGCGTCCGACAGACACGGAGGGGGGCGGTCACCGGGTTCCCGGCGACCGCCCCCCTCCGTACCGTCGTCCTCGATCCGCCTCAGCGGGCCTGCGGGCCGTCCACGTCCAGCTCCCGCGCCGCCTCCGTGAGGTCCTTCGCCGTGTCGATGGCTCGCCAGTACGCCCCCAGCGGCAACGGATACCCGGCCAGCCGGCGCTCACGGGCCAGCCGCGGGAACGTCGTCCGCTCATGGTCGCCCCGGTCGGGCAGCAGCGTCGTGAACGTCGGCGAGAAGACGTACACACCCGCGTTGATCAGATACGGCGACGGCGGCGCCTCGATGAAGTCGGTGATGTGCCCGAACGCATCCGTCTCCACGGCACCCCAAGGGATCCGCGGACGGGCCAGGGCCAGCGTGGCGGTCGCATCGCGCTCCGCATGGAACGCCGCCATCTCGCGCAGTGAAAAACGGGTCCAGATGTCGCCGTTCGTGGCGTACCAGGGCTCCGAAGGATCCGGCAGCCGGGCGGCGGCGTACTTGAGACCGCCGCCACGGCCGAGCGGCTCCGACTCCACCACGGTGGTCACCCGGAGCGGCAACACGGCCTCGGCCAGCCACTCCTGGAGCACCTCGGCAAAATGACCGCACGACACGACGGCATCGGTCACGCCCTCGGCGGCCAGCCAGGAAAGCTGATGGCCGATGATCGGGGTCCCGGTGCCCGGGATCTCGACCATCGGCTTGGGGCGGTCATCGGTGTACGGGCGCAGCCGCGTCCCCTGGCCACCCGCCAGGATCACGGCCTGCGTCGGATACGTATGCATGCCAGGCACGATATGCCGTGCCCGTCCCGCACCGGTCAGCTGAACTGCGCGACACCCGAGGCGAAGGACGTGTCACAGACGGGACGGGAGAACCGCTGCGCCCGCACAGGACCGTACTGCTCGACCGCGGCCCGGCCCAGCGCCCTGGCGATCGACATGCAGTGCCGGGCGAGCGACGGACGTCCCTCGACGGCCCGCTGAAGATCCGTCAGCGCGGTGCCCGGGTCCTTCTCCCGGAGTTCCACGAGCAGCCGGTCGCGCAGCACGTCCTGCGGGGCACGCGCCACGGCGGACTTCTTCGATACGGTCTCCGCCGACGCGGTGAGTACCTGCGACTCGGAGTTGTGCGCTGCCCACGGCACACGGGTGACCGCGAGGGTCCCGGAGAGGACCATGACGACGGGCAGGACAAGAGCGAGAGTTCGGCCGATGCGGCGCGCGGTGTGGGTCACGCAGCGAGCGTAGCGGGCAGTGATGATTTGGCGACATTTCGTCACCCTCGCGGGGGATGGTTCGAGGGTGCTTTTCGAATCCCGTGTTGACGACCGCCGGTGAAATGACCGAAGTATCGGGGTATTTGGCGGTGTCGCCGAGGTCTCCCCGCCCAAACCTCAGCGTGCGCCCGGATACGCGAACGGCCCCGCACCACAAGGGGTGCGGGGCCGTCGTACGGCGTTGTGCGCGACGTCAGCCGACGAGGCGCTCGCCCGTCGAGGTGGAGAAGACGTGCAGCTCGTCCGGGCGCGGCACGACGTGCAACTTGGTGCCCTTCTCCGGCACGGCGCGGCCGCCGACGCGGACGACGAGGTCCTTGTCCGCGCCGCCGACCTGCGCGGAGCCGTAGACGAAGCCGTCGGCGCCGAGCTCCTCGACGACGTTGACCGAGACGGCCAGGCCGGCCGGGGCGTCGGCGCTGTCCTTGGAGAGCGTCTTGGCGGCGGCGCCACCGTGCTCGACGATGTCGAAGTGCTCCGGGCGGATGCCGACCGTGACCGTGGTGTCACCCTTGTCCGCGGCGGCGGTGAGCGCCTCGCGGGAGACCGGGACGACGCTGTTGCCGAACTTCACGCCGCCGTCGGTGATCGGGACCTCGACCAGGTTCATGGCCGGGGAGCCGATGAAGCCGGCGACGAAGAGGTTGGCCGGGCGGTCGTACATGTTGCGCGGCGAGTCGACCTGCTGCAGCAGACCGTCCTTGAGGACCGCGACGCGGTCACCCATGGTCAGGGCCTCGACCTGGTCGTGCGTGACGTACACGGTCGTGATGCCAAGGCGACGCTGGAGCGACGCGATCTGCGTACGGGTGGAGACACGGAGCTTGGCGTCGAGGTTCGACAGCGGCTCGTCCATGAGGAAGACCTGCGGCTCACGCACAATGGCGCGGCCCATCGCGACACGCTGACGCTGACCACCGGAGAGCGCCTTCGGCTTGCGGTCCAGGTAGTCGGTGAGGTCGAGCATCTTGGCGGCCTCTTCGACCTTCGCCCGGATCTCGGTCTTGTTGATACCGGCGATCTTCAGCGCGAAGCCCATGTTGTCCGCGACGGACATGTGCGGGTAGAGCGCGTAGTTCTGGAACACCATGGCGATGTCCCGGTCCTTCGGCGGCAGGTGCGTGACGTCGCGGTCACCGATGCGGATCGCGCCGCCGTTGACGTCCTCGAGACCCGCGAGCATGCGCAGGGAGGTCGACTTGCCACAACCGGAAGGACCGACGAGGACGAGGAACTCACCGTCCGCGATGTCGATCTCCAGCTGGTCCACAGCGGGCTTGGTGGAGCCGGGGTAGACGCGGGACGCCTTGTCGAACGTGACACTGGCCATGCTGATCTTCTCCTCCACCGGCAGGAACGTGCCGGACGATCCGAGTAAGGGAGTGGTCTGGTCCACTTGAGTGAACCCTTAGCGACGCTACCTGGCCATCAAGAATCTGTCAGTAGTTCGAGAGGGACAGATATCTCGCACTGGTCAGGTGGTCGCGGACGCGGAAGAACTTCGTGGATCAGGAGGCGGGCCGCTGTGTAGAGTGAGGGAACTTGCGCGCGCGGCTTTGGTGTGCGCGTTGCCTCCTTAGCTCAGCTGGCCAGAGCAACGCACTTGTAATGCGTAGGTCGTCGGTTCGAATCCGACAGGGGGCTCGGGAACGACCCAGGTCAGACACTGCTCTGACCTGGGTCTTTTGCTTTCCGGGGCCGGGTGTCGCCGTGCTTGGCCGGCCCGATGGCCGCTGCTCTGGGGCGCCGGTGGGCAGCCGGCGGAGAAGCGGGCAGTGGGCGTGCGGAGCGTGGGCGGGCAGGCGCGCTGCGGGCCGACCTGTACGGCAGCCGCGGGGGCGTACCGGCGAATGCTCATCGGGCGAGTGGCCGGGATGGTGCCGTTCACGCCCTGGACCGGCGTCGAGCGCCCTGTCCTGAAGTTCTTGATCACTACGGCTCGGCTTCACGTGATCGGAGAGGCCCCCGCGACGGCGACCTGCGTCTTCGTCGCGGGAGGCCTTCTGCACCCTGCAGCGACCGGCCCAGGCCCCGAAGGGCGCGGCGCCGGCTCGAGCCCTTGCCAGGTGGCCCGCGCGTTACAGACTCGCGGACCGCGCCGGGGCCTGCCCCACCTGCCGCCGCGACGCGTCGACCCCGATACCGGCCCGACCGGGCACTGCTAGTAGCGGTCGAGGATCAGCCCGGTCTTGAGGATGTCGCCGTGGTACAGCCAGCCGTGGGACTCCGCGACGTTGATGGCGTCGGTGTGCAGCTTCGCCGCGTCGTCGTAGTTGTCCGTCTTGAAGGACAGTTCGACGACGTACTCGGTGCCCGAACCGCTCGCACCCACGACCGGGAGAACCTCGATGCCGGCGTCGTCGGACGCCTCCCATGCGCCTTCCCAGACCTGCGAGGTCACCGGACCGTGAGACCGGGAGGCCTGGAGGGTCGTCTTGCCCCAGTTGTCGGCGTTCCAGTCCTGGAGCTTGCCCGGGATTTCGTTCACCAGCCAGCTCAGACCGGTGCTGCTGCTCGGCATGGCCGTGCCGGAGTACCCGGAGGCGCTGTGGGACTTCTCGTTGCTGAAGCTGAGGGTCTGCTTGGCGTAGCCCCAGTCGACCTCGGCGTCGTAGTTGGTGTCGCTGCTGTCGAATCCGGCGGCGTTGGCCGTCGTGAGGGCGCCGTCGATGTCGCCGTCGGTGACGGTGAACCGCTTCTTGTAGCTCTCCTCGAACGACGAGCCGCTCTTGTGCCGGAGCCGGACGCTCCAGCCCTGGGCGTCCAGGGCCTGGGCGCCGGTGTCGTAGTAGGTGTACGAACGGGCCTTGGCGGAGCCCGTGATCCCGAAGGCGGACTTCACGGCCGCGAGCGGAGCGTGCGACGCGTCCAGTGCGGCGGTGGTGAGGTTGATCTTCACTTCGTAGGTCGGAACCGCGTTGGACGTGGCCTGCGCGGGCGTCGTGCCGACGAAGAGGGACGCGGACGCGGCCAGGGCGATCGCCACGACGGCGGACGGGCGGATCCCGGCGGTGCGGGAGGTGATCGTCATGGGGGGACGATCCCGGCCGATGATGATCACCGGCTGACCGGCGGATGCGTTCCGCATGAACGTCTGACGCCAAGTGGGGCTGAATGTGGGCCACTTGTGAAGCCCGGCAGTGGCGACGCCGGGACGGTCCCGGCCCGCACACGGGCAGGCCGGGACCGCTCGTGGCCGCCGTCGGCGGCCGGGGAATCAGCGCAGCCGCGCGTCCAGACGGATCTGGACCAGCGTGGTCTCCACACCGCTGTCGACGAGGCGGCCGTCGGGACCGAATGCCCCGGCACCGTCGGTCATGCCGAAGTCGTTGTCGTTGATGACCGCGATCGTCCGCGAGTCGACGACGGCGACGCCCTCGATCTTCTTCGGCGCGCCGGGCACCGTGTTGAGGTCGACGACGAGCTTCTTCGACAGCACCGGCACCCCCGCGGCCGCCGGGTTCGGCAGCGCCTCCAGCGACGGGGTCGTGGCGGTCGAGTCCCAGGCGGTGCCCAGGATGTTGTTCTCGCGCCGCAGCACCACGCGGTGGAGACGGGCGGCCCGGTCCGTGCGCTCCTGCACCAGCAGGGTGTCCGGGCCGATCGCGACCACCGAGGAGACCTTCAGCTCGGTCGGGTCGTCCTCGCCCGGGTCCACCGTGCCGACCGGGTCGAAGGCGTAGGCGTACTCGGCCGTGACTTTGCCCCGGTGGGGCGAGAAGCGCAGCAGACGCGTGGTCCCCGACGCCTCGCCGACCTGCTTGGAGGGGTTGAGCAGCGGGCTCTGCAGGGCGATGACCAGGTCCCCGCCGGGAAGCTGGGCGAGGCCCTCGAAGCCCCGGTTGCCCTTGCGGGTGAGGAACACCGACGGAAGACCCTCGACCACCGGGTAGTCGGCGCCCTTCAGAGCCAGGCCCTTGGGGACGTACCGGGTGAGCACCCGGCCGGTCGCGGAGACATGGACGAGCGACGGGCCGTACTCGTCGACCAGCCAGAACGTGCCGTCGTGAGATCGCACGATGCCTTCGGTGTCCAGCCCGGCGGGGTTGAACCCCAGCGGGGTGGAGGCGTCGTAGGTGTACGGGATCTCGTCACGGCTGCTCTGGTTGGGCAGGCCGGTCACGGGTGCGCCGCTGCGCGTTCTGATCGGGAGCGCCTTGAGGATCTCGAGCCCGGAGCCCTCGACCTTGACCTTGACGATCGCGGGGTCGAAGCCGGGGACCGGGAAGGTCCGCCGGTTGACACCGTCGATCTTGATCTGGCCGTTGGGGCCGCGGTCGGTGACGGTCCAGAACTCGCCGGGCCGCCCGGCCGGGAAGAGGTCGCTGCCGATGCCGCCCAGGTCGACGCCGTGGTCGTCGGCCACCGAGTGGTGCAGCAGGGCGTTGGAGAAGGTGGCGAGCGGGATGTCCGGAAGGGTGGACGTGCGGATGACCTTGCCGGAGACACCCCGCTCGGGTCCCGACTGGGTGGTGGCGTCAGCCGCGGCCGGCAGCAGCAGGGAAACGGCAAGTGCCGAGACTGCTGCGACGGCGATCCGGCGGCGGGCCGGTCGAGTCATGTGTGGGTACCTCCACAACTGGAAACAGTGAAGGGCCATGTTGGACACCGGTGATGAACATCCGTCAGCAGAGCGATGAAGCGAGGGCGTCGCGCCCCCGTCGATAAGGATCGCGGGGAAAGAACGGTGGGGTGGTCGCCGTGCGTGGGCTGCCCCAGGGCGGGTTGCCCTGGGGGAGACCGGTCAGGCGCCCTTCAGGTGCCGCATCAGGCGTTCGAAGTCCTGCCAGCCGGACAGATCCGAAGGGTCGCCGGGCAGCGGGTAGTACAGCGCGGGGCGGGTCTTCGGGCCGAGCTGGACCGGGGGCTCGGACAGCGGGGTGCGCCGGGCGCGGTCGCCGGGCATCTCGCGGACCTCCTCCGCGCCGAGCACGAACGCCACCGGTACGCCGGGACCTTCGAAGCGGGGCGGTACCGCCAGGTCGCGGCGGGCCTTGCGGAGCTGGATCAGCATCGACTGCAGGTGGTGGCGGGTGGCGAGGACTTCTGCCACCCGGGGCAGGGCGTCCACCGGTGGCTCCTCGCCGGCCCCGTAGCCGAACGCCAGGGTGACGTCCTCCTCCACGCCCCCCGTCGTGCGGCTGATACGGACCGTGGCGAGGCCGGGCCGGTCGGGGCCGCCGACCACCACGACCCAGGTCGGCGCGGGCGACCTGTCGTGGGCGACATCGGTGAGCTGGCGCAGTGACCAGGGCAGGTTGGCGGGCTCGGCGGTGCCCCAGCCTGCCGGGGGGTTGCCGGTGAGCTCGCGCCATACCGATTCCAGGGCGCCGCCGAGCACCAGCCGGTCGTCGGCGGGGTGGACGGTGCGGAACGAGATGGCGAGCTGGCGCTCGCCGGTGTCGGCGAACTCCTTGAAGGAGGCGGCCACCGGGGTGCGTGGGTCGTCGGGCGTGGCGTCGATCGCCTCGACCGTTGCGAACATGCCGTTCTGCCAGCTCAGCACGGCGCCGGACAGGCCGTCGTAGTAGCCGTCCCGCTCGTCCTGCACGACCCAGCGCGACGGCCAGCCGGTCAGGCTGTTGCGTACGGCAGGGGAGAGCGTGGTGCCCGGGGAGGTGACGATCTGGAGGCCGAGCTCGGCGTCGGCGGTGGCCCGGAACGCGTCGGAGAGCCATGCGGTCATGGCGACCACCGGCCGGTCCTGGATGACGACGGCCACCTTGTCGGTGAGCGCGTCGATCGCGGGCTGGGCCGCGGCGGGCGTGGGTGCGACGCTGACGCCGTCGGTCTTCACCACGGCGACGGAGCGCGCGGCCTCCGGTGGCCAGGCGGAGCCCCCGGCCAGGGCGATGAGGCGGGCCGCGAAGGTGCCCGCGAGCCGCTCGGCCTCCTCGACGCCGGTGGTGGCGCGCGCTTCGGTCCACCAGAACGGGACGGCGGGTGCGGTCGCCCCGAGCAGCCGCTCGGCCTCGCCGGCGACCTGTACGAGCAGCGGTGCCTCGACGGAGACGAGGGGGCGGCCTTGTTCGTCGCAGAGCCGTACGACGGCGTCCTCGCCCACGGTCTCCACCAGCTTGTCGGGGCCTCCGGAGAGCAGACCGGCGAGCACGGTCAGCGGGTCGGGCATTCTCCGGGTGAGGGCGATGACGTCCTTGGTCATGTGGTCGTCCGGTCCTTCGTGGTGCGGGGTGTGGATGTCGGTGCGGTTCCGCCGGTGGGCGCCGTGCGCGGGACGGTTCCCGGGGGCGTCACCCGGCGGTGTACACGGTCTGGATCAGGCGGTTCGACTGGCCTCTGCGGATGAGCACGCCGCGGCCGGCCGGCTGCTGGGTGGCGTACACCCCGGGGAACAGCTGGCCTTCGCTGCGGTCGCCCGCCATGAGGATCGCGGAGGCGCCGGACTCCCGCAGGCCCTGCATCAGCGGTTCGTACATGCCGCGCGAGGCGCCCGCGACGCGGCGGGTCAGGACGAAGTGGAGCCCGATGTCGACCGCGGAGGGGATGTACGGCAGGAAGGGGGCGAGCGGGGCGAGCCCTGCGGTGGTCAGTACGTCGTAGTCGTCGACGAGGACCACGATCCGTGGACCGCTGCCCCAGCTGCCGGGCTCCAGGTCCTCGGTGTCCGCGCTGTCGTCGGGCAGCCGTTTCTCCAGCTCGGTGGCGATGCCGGCGGCGAGGCCGGCGCACATCTTGGCGTTGTACGCGTAGCCGCCGCGGAACTCCTCGGGGATCGCGCCGCGCAGTCCGCGCCGCGGGTCCATGACGGCGAAGACCAGCTCGTCCTCGCTGTAGCGCTCGATGAGTCCGCCGGCGACGGTCTTGAGCAGGTTCGTCTTGCCGCACTCGCTGTCGCCCATGATCAGCAGGTGCTGGTCGTGGTGGAACAGGTCGAGCAGGACGGGTGCGAGGGCTGTTTGGTCCAGGCCGATCGGTACCCGCTTGGGCTCGGCGACCGGGCCGGGCAGCAGATGAGGTTCCAGGATGTGCGGCAGGACCCGTACGGGCTGGGCGACGTCACCGCTCCAGGTGGCGCGGACGGTGCGGGTCGTCCGTTCCAGGACGGCGCCGAGGTCGGACGTGTCGGGGAGCCCGTCCGTACGGGGGAGCGCGACCTGTGCGAAGAGTTTGCTGTCGGTGAGGATGCGGCCGGGCTCGTCGGGCGACAGGGTCTGGGCGAGCTTGCGGTCGATGCTGGACTCGCTGGGGTCGTTGAGGCGCAGCTCGACTCGGGTGCCGAAGTTCGACTGGGTGGCGATGCGGACGTCGTTCCAGCGGAGCATGCCTGCGACGACATGGATGCCGTAGCCGCCGCCGCGCTTGAGGATGTCGACGACGGCGTCGTCGAGCTCCTCGAAGTCGTCGCGGAGTGCGCCGAAGCCGTCGATGATGAGCACGATCTCGGCGGAGGCCAGCTGGGGCAGCCGGCCTGCCGCGTGCAGGGTGCGCAGCTGCTCGACGGAGTCGATGCCGTGTTCGCGGAAGAGTTCCTCGCGGGCGGCGAGTGCGTTGCGTACTTCTTCGACGGTGCGTCCGGCGCGTTCGCGGTCGGCGCGGCCTGCGACGCCGCCGACGTGCGGCAGGTCCGCCAGTGCCTGGAGCCCTCCGCCGACGAGGTCGAGGCCGTAGACGCCGACTTCCTGCGGGGTGTGGGTCAGTGCGATCGACAGGGCGAGTGTGCGCAGCAGGGTGGTCTTGCCGGACTGCGGGCCGCCGATGACGGCGGCGTGGCCGCCCGCGACCGTGAGGTCCAGGTACCACTGGCCCTGCCACTGTTTGGTGGGGTCGTCGAGCAGACCGAGCGGAACTCGGAGTGGTCCGCTCCGCTTGGCCAGCTGCATGCCGCGCGGGCCGACGTCGAGCGGGCCGGCGACCTTGTCCAGGGCGATGGCGTCGGGCAGCGGCGGCAGCCAGATGCGGCGTACGGGACCGGCGGCGTTCTCCAGCTGTCCGACGATGACGCCCATCTCGGTCGGCCCGGTCTCGCGACGCCGTACGGTCGGCTCCTGCTCGCCGGAACTCTCCTTCTTCGCGAGGGTGTTGAACGCCTCGTACTCGAGGGCGAGCGGCCCGGTCTCCACCTCTTCCGCGCGCTGTACGGGGCCGCGGTAGGCACCGGAGACGTAGCTCGCCTTGAAACGCTCGTAGTGGCTGGTGTCGACCTTGAGGTAGCCGAAGCCGGGCAGTGGCGGCAGGTGGAAGGCGTCCGTGGTGTCCAGGACCGTGCGGGACTCGTCGGCGGAGAAGGTGCGCAGGCCGAGCCGGTACGAGAGGTAGGTGTCCAGGCCCTTGAGCTTGCCGCCCTCGATGCGCTGGCTGGACAGCAGCAGATGCACACCGATGGAGCGGCCGATGCGTCCGATGGACAGGAACAGGTCGATGAAGTCCGGCTTGGCGGTGAGGAGTTCACCGAACTCGTCGATGACGACGAACAGGTGCGGCAACGGGTCCAGGTCGGGTCGGCTGTCGGACCGCAGGGCGGCGTAGTCACCGATGTCGGCGACGTTGCCCGCGTCCTTGAGGACCTGCTGGCGGCGCTTGACCTCACCGGCGAGCGAGGCGTGGACGCGCTCGACGAGACCGGCCTGGTTCTCCAGGTTGGTGATGACACCGGCGACGTGCGGCAGGTCGGCGAACGGTGCGAACGTCGCACCGCCCTTGTAGTCGACGAGGACGAGCGCGAGGTCCTCCGGCGGGTGGGTGGCGACCAGGGCGAGGACGAGGGTGCGCAGCAGCTCCGACTTTCCGGAACCGGTGGCGCCGACGCACAGGCCGTGCGGGCCCATGCCGAGCTCGGAGGACTCCTTGAGGTCGAGGAGCACCGGCTCGCGGGCGTCGCTGACACCGATCGGCACGCGCAGGAAGGAGCGTTCGCCGCGCGGCGCCCACAGGCGTGCGAGGTCGAGCTGCGCGACGTCGTCGATGCCGAGCAGGTTGGCGAAGTCGACGGGTCCGGACAGCGGGGCGTCGACGAGTGACTCGGCGGCGAGCCGCAGCGGTGCCAGCATCCGGGCCAGGCCCTCGGCGAACGGGATGCTGACCTCGTCCACGGTGCCGTGGGCGCTGATCGGTTCCTGTTCGCGCAGGTCCTCGATGACGACCTGGTCGCCGTCGACGGTGATGCGTACGCCGACGTGTCCGGGCTCCTGTACCCGCTGCTCGAGCAGGTGCAGCATCGTGACGCTCATCTCGCGCAGGCCCACCGCGTCGTCGGGGCAGGGCAGGTCCACGGCATCCTCGCCGTGCCCGTCGGCGACGACGAGCAGACGGGACGTCATGGACAGGGCGTCCTTGCCGGACAGGCCGCGGCGCACCTCGGCCGCGTACGAGGCGCGACGGCGCAGCTCCGCTCCGATCTGCCGGGCGAGCTGGGGTGCGGACGGGGCGATACGGCGGGCGGCGACAGGGCCGTCGAGCTGCTCGGGGTCGAGCAGATGCGGCATCCACTTGGCCCACTCCCAGTCGGCGAGCCGGTCGCCGGGTACGGCGAGGGCCATCGCCACGTCGTCGGGGGCGTGGGTGGCGGCGGTCTGGACGAGCAGGGCGCGGGCGACGCGCAGGCAGTCCTCGCGGGGCCCGATCACGCTGACGTTGCCGACGCGGTCGAGCGGGACGGTGAGCGGGAGTTCGGTGCCGGTGCGGAACCGGGACATCAGCGCCGACGCCTCGTTGAGCATGAAGCGGTCGGGCGGGGAGAGGACCGAGGAGCCCTGCTGGGCGACCTTCAGATCGCGTACGGGCATTTCGCCGGTGCCGACGCGGACCCGCAGGAAGTCGCCGTCGAGGCGGCGGCGCTCCCACAGCCGGGCCGGGTCGCGCACTATGTCGTACAGGGCGTCCGGCGGCGGTGTGAGGATCTCGGTGCGTTCGCGTCGTTCGCGTTCCTCACCGGAGAGTTCCTCGCGCAGGTCCTCCAGATAGGCGAGATAGGCCTCGCGCTGGGTGCGGCGGGTGCGCTGGGCCTTGCCGCGCTGGGAGAAGACGAGCGCGACGGAGCCGATGACGGTGACGACGAGGATGATTGCGCCGAGCCCGGCGAACTGACTGTTGCGTACGACGGTCATCATCACGACGGACGACATGACACCGGCGACGGGCAGCAGCGACATCGCGATGTTGCCCGACTTCCCCTCGGGGAGGTTGGGCGGCGCCTCGATGGTGCGTGCCTCGGAGGGGGGCGCGGGCCGGGTGGTCCTTGCCGGGCGGTGGATCAGTCGGGTACTCATCGGCGTCCGTCACTCACGGTCGGGCTCGGCATCTGGGTCAGTGGCGCTTCTGGGAGAGCTGGAAGACGTCCGCGGCGAGGCGGGTGGCGGCCTCCCGGGTCGAGTGGGCGAGCAGCTCGGTACGGATCAGGCCGCCGGCCGCGAGGTGCCGGTCGTACGGCAGGACCTGGACGCTCGCCCCGGTGGACCTGAGCTTCTCTGCGGCCTCGGCCAGGTCGAGTCCCGGGTGCGGCACCAGTTCGGTGAGCACGACGACCGTGCCGGCGATGACATGCTGCGGCAGCCCCTGCATCCACTGGAGCACCGAGTACGTACTGGTGACGCCCTCCAGCGTGGCGGGGGCGGTCAGGACGCGGGCCTGGGAGGCGGAGAGCGCGACCCGGGCGACCTCGGCGGGCAGCGTCTCGCAGTCCACGACCGTGACACCGAAGTAGCGGCGCAGCGAGACCATGACGCCCTCGTACGCCTTGCTGCCCAGCATCGCGCCGATCTGCCCCTGGCTGCCGGGCAGCAGCCAGGCGTTGCCCGGCAGTTGGACGAGGTAGCCGGTGATGTCGAGCAGCGACATCTGCGGTTCGACGATGTCCGCGAAGTCGCCGATGGTCCAGCGCAGCGTCTCCGCGCCGAGCCGCAGCGGCAGGGAGCCGAGCGCCGGATCGGCCTCGACGACGAGGACCGGGTCCTGCCGGTAGTGCGCGTACGTGGTGCCGAGCAGGGCCGCGACGGTCGTCTTGCCGGCGCCGCCCCGGATGGAGGTGACGGAGATCTGCCTGCCGGTCGTCACAGGCTGCTGGAGTACCTCGGCGATCCGGGTGATCTCGGCGACCTCCTTCGCGGCCGACGAGGAGACGGTACGGCGCAGGGCGCGCGTGGCACGCGAGGCGAACGACTGCCCGTGCCGGGGCTTGCGCCCTGCGGTGACCAGGCTCTTGTCCACCACGGGTCGGGAGTCGGGGGTGTGGTGGGGGCGGGTCGTGGGGGTGTAGGCGGAGGTGTGCGCGGGCGTGGCCCGGGGCTGCTGCTGCGCGGGGACGGCCTGCTGGGGCGGGTAGCCGTAGGCGGGGTCCGGTGCGGGGGCACCCTGCTGCTGTGGTGCGTATCCGTACGGGGCGTCGGGTATGGGGCCGGCCTGCTGCTGGGGCGGGTACCCGTATGCGGCGTCCGGCGCGGGGGCGGGCTGGGCGTATCCGACGGGTGCTGCGGGGGCGCCCTGCGACGGTGGGTACCCGTAGCCGGACTCCGATGCGGGGGCGACCTGTTGGGGTGCCGCGTGCCCGGGGGCGGCGTTCGGCGTGGGGCCGCCCTGCGCCTGTCCGGCGGGGCCCTGCGCACCCTGCTGCCCCGCTCCTTGCTGCGGCGGACCCTGCTGCGGCTCGCTCTGCCGGCCGGCGCCGCCGCGCAGGTCGCGCAGCACATCGCCCTGCCAGTTGTCTCCGTTCGGCATGTCAGCCTTCCTCTTTCCGCCCTGCTGCCCCGCTCGGAGCGCCTGAGCGTGGACTCAGAACTTGTTGAGCAGCTGTCCGTACACGCCGAACGCCCCGACGGCGAGCGGGAAGAGCCCCACGACACCGATGGACTCGACCAGGTCGGCCATGCGCCGCAGGCGGACCTGCACATGCTCGGGCGGCTGTACCGCCAGGACGAGCAGCGGCAGGACCGCGGCCGCGCACAGTACGGCGAGCGGCCCGGCGCCTCCGGAGTGCTGCATCCACACCAAGACGAGGCGTACGACGAGGACCGCGGCGGCGGCGATGAGCGCCACGACCTCGGCGACCAGCGGGAAGGCCCGGGCGCGGGAGAGCAGCACGAGGGCCACGAGTGCGGGCAGCGCCGCGGTCCACACGGTCGGTGTCTGCGCCTGGGTGAGCAGCCAGCCGCCGGCCGCCGCGGATACGGCGGTGACCGTCGTCGCGAGAGCGAGGCCGCGGTGGGTGGCCGCGAGCGCGTTGCCCACCTGGTGGCGGCTGACGGAGACGCCGCCGGAGCGGCGGTCGTCGAGTGCGGTCAGCCCGGAGGCCATCAGCGCGAGCCGGGGCAGCAGTCCGAGCAGCACCACGGAGAAGACGGCCATGACGGCGCCGAGCCGGGACAGGTCGTCCTGGACGGCGGCGACGGCTTCCCACACCACGGTGATCGCGGCGGTCGCCACGGCCCCGATGAGTCCGCCGCGGCCGAGCGGCGAGAAGTAGCCGAGCAGCAGCAGTACGAGGACGAGCGCGCCCGCGACGGCCGCGAGCCGTGCGGTTCCCGACCAGGCGTAGGCGTCCGCGGCGGTCCATGCGGTGAGGATGCCGAGGCCGCCGGAGGCGAGCAGCAGGGCGGTAGCGAGGCCGCGGTTGCCCTGCCCGATCTTGGCGACGAGCGCGCCGGTCACCAGGAGGAGGAGTGTGACGGCGACGAGCGCGCCCGCGAGGGCGTCGAGCGCGAACTCGCGGCGGGCGAGCAGTGCCGCGATCACCGCGAATGCGACGGTCGCCACGCCCGCGCTGGCCCGGCGGGCGGCGGGACGCCAGCGCCACGCCTGCAGGTCGAGGTCGTCGGCCACCAGATCGGTGACGTCGTGCACGACGGGGGCGGGCGGCGCGGAGTGGGCCCGGACCAGCCGGAGCACGGCGCCGTCCGCGATCTCGGCGGAGGACAGCGTGCTGTCGTGCGGCAGCGCGGAGCCGTCCGATGTGATCAACTGGCGTGTCATCGGGCGCGATGCGGCCCGGTCGTCCAGCAACTGCAATATGTCCGGAAGCAGTTGACCGATCGGTGTGTCGGACGGCAGGACGATGTCGGCCCGGCGTCGCTCGCCTACCAGGGTCACCCGGCTCAGCTGAGCCCGGGAAGTCATTGCTGTGCTCACCACTTTACGGGAACCTATCGTCGCGACGTTGAGGACGGGGGCCGGCTGGACGCGCCCAGGGTGCTGTTCACGGAAGTCGTCATCGGGCGGCCGGTACTACGGAGAACCCGGGCTGGATTTCCCGGACTTGTCCGGCTTCGCCGTGGGCGTCGGCTGCTCGTACTGCTGCTCCTGGCGCTGCTGCTTCTCCTGCTCGGCCTTCTGCTTCGCCAGCGTGTGCTGGAGGAAGGACCACCCGACGCATCCCGCGCACAGAACGGCCGCGATGGCGATCCCGGCGAACACCTTCCCGAGCCGCTCGTCTGCCGTGCGCCGGGACCGCTGCACACCGAACAGCAGCGCGTCCCGCATCCTGCGGCGGCGTACCGCCACCGACTCCAGAAGCTGGCTGTCGTAATCCCGTGCCATTCGTCGTCCGCTGCCTCAGTCGTCCATTGCCTCAGTCGTCGGCGAACCGTCGCGCGTACCGCGTCCTGCGTCCACTGCATGAACGTTGCCTCGCCGAGCCACTGCCTATCGGGCCCGCCCGACACGCACCACGGCGCCGACGCCGGCCGATGTCGTCCGCGGCGCTGCAGTCGGCTGCGTGTGTTGCGGCATACGGAATCCCCCTTGCTTTGCCTCCGCAACATAAGGCATGGACAAGTCAGCAGTACAACCCGGAGCCGGGAGTGGGACAGACCCCGGACAATCATGAAGCAGAGCCAAAGGAGAGGAATCAGGGCGATACAGACGGTGCACCGGTGAGTTGTGGGGCGGGGGATGAGGAACGGCGGGGCGCCGGGGCTGCCCGGTCCGCAACGATGCCGATGAACGACCGGTACTGCTCGGCCCGGTGGGCCTGTACCCCCCGAGTCGTGCGGCTCGGTTGCTCCGCACCGGCTTCGGTACGCGCATGTGCCTGCCCGAATACCGAAGATCCTTCGCCACGGCGCCGCGCCTCCATGGACGATCTCCGTCAACTGCAGTTTGGGGCTCAGGTGTCGAGTTCGCCGACCCAGCCGAACTCCAGGAGCTCCTTGGGCAGGTACTCGGACTCGACCTCGATCGGCATGTCGGCATCGCGGGCCATACAGGCGATGGCGAGCGGGCCGAGGGCCACCAGGCCTTCGCCGCTCAGGGAACGTGCCTCGTTCGCGGTCCAGTACTCCTTGTGCCAGGTGAGAGCCGTGGCCAGCGATTCGTTGAACCGCTCGGTCTCCCGGCGCAGGTAGAGGTGGAAGAGCTCGAGGGGCGGATACAGGATCTTCAGCATCAGCTCTTTGCCTGCGATCTGTGTGGTCTCGGGGTCGGTGCCGTTGACCGCGGTGACCAGGGTGTCCCAAGTTTCGGCCGAACCAGGCGTTCTGAAGGGTCTCCACCCACGCGTATATGTACTCGTCGAACATGGCACCCGACTCACGCAGGAACGAGACGGGCACTTGGGCCAGCTGGTTGGCACGGCCGTTCTCGCGGCAGACCACCGCCAGGTAGTAGGAGGTGAGCCAGCTTCCCGCGTGCAGATAGTCCTGAGGTCCGGTCGCGGGAAGGTTCTTCACCTCGCCGTCGGCCCGATACGGCACGGCACAGGTCCCTCGGCCGCGGTGCCCGCGGCGAACAGTGCGGAGCCGACCTGCATGGCTGTGACCCATGCCTCCCACGTCGGGAACTTCTGCGCTGTGGGGTCCGCCAAGCAGTACGACTTGACCACAGTCAGCATGCTGCTCAGGGCACGGGAGCGGGATGTCTCCGACGTCTCAAGCCGGTCGAGTACCTGGCTGACGCTCTGGATACGAGCCGCCATGGCCTCCGCCATACCTTCTATGGGGAACTCATGACGGGTAACGTTCGTGCTCACTGATTCTCTCCTCTTCGTCGACCAGGAGAATGCACGGGTCAACAGGGGGCGCTGGCCTGCAACGATGAGCCGCTTGATCATGTCCCGGACCGGGACTGCGGTGACGGTCGCGGCGTCGACACCGGGTTCCGGGCGGACTTGATGCGCCCGGCGCGGGTCCCTGGCGCACCATGCAGGGGAGGGGCGACGGTCACATCCCTCACGCCGACGGCTCCCGCGCGAATTCCCTGCCGGCCGAGCCGCCGCCGAACCACTGCGTGAACACAATGAAGCACTTCGACATCGGCTGGAGAGGGCTGCGCGGTGCTTGCAACCGTAACCCGCCACGAATACCCCACAGATGGCGCGGCGGAGGAGGCGGAACTGCTCCATACGGCAGCAGTTCAAGCCATCGACGGCCTTGAGGGAAATTCTCAGGTAATTGATCAAGCACTGAGGGCAACGAGTCCCGCGCTACGCGTCCCGGACACGCGCAGCGGCGACATCGGTATGACGGTCAGAGATGGACCAGGCCGGTGACTCCGCTTATGCCAGGGAGGGCTTATCCCTCGCCCTTGCGCCAGTTCTTCGTGGGCCGACCCTTTTCGTCCCACTGGCGATCCGCCAGCAAGGTCAACCCGTCTTCGGCGAACACGCGCTCAGCGGCGAGCGTGCCGTTCGGGTGCCACTCTTTGGAAACCCCTACAGGAAGCCCCATGCGGGCTGTTCCCTCGGACCTGAGCGTGCCGTCCTTGTACCACTCACGGCTGGGACCGTCCTGCACGCCGGCCACGTAGGAATCCAGGCTGACAACAACGCCCCCCAGGCGTTCTTCGGCCTCGCCCGTGAAGAGTTCCCCCCGGTACAGCACGCGCTGCCCCTGATCCATATCGACGTCGGGGTCGTCGATGTCGATTCGTGTTACCTCGGCCATCAGGGAATCCAATTGTCGTCGGTCGGCGGATTGCCGGTGAACCTTCCATGCGAGCTGTCCACGCCATCCAGCATAAGGTTGCAGTTTGCGCAGAAGGAAGCGGGGCGTCCAGGAAGATCGGTCTTCATGTGTGACAGGAATGGGAACTCGACTGAAGCGTGGAGCTCTGAGAGTGCTGCTTCACCATCCGGGAGACCCAACTTCTTCCGCTCCCAGAGCAGTTCGTTGACAGCCTTGACTTCGGCATGTCCGAGTGGGTGATCCGGGGCAGGCTTGGAGTCGAGGATCGACTCGTACCTTGCGGCAATTGTCGGGTGGACGCGGTCGGTAGGAATGATGTTGTCGAATTTCCCGTTGATTCCCTCGAAGACCATCCCCGTTCGCAGATCCATGACGGAGCCGACACAAGCTCCGACCTGTTTCCTGGGGAAGATCCCGAGTTCCTTGGCTTCCTTGTACGCAGCACCGCGCTGGAAGGAGAGGTCCTTGAGGAAATGCTCGAAATTGCGACCGTCGACATGGGTTATCAGACCGTCTGAATTTCGCTGCACTCGACTCTCCGGTAGCTGACCGAGGAGCTTCTCGCCCGGGCCCGGGGGTGGGAGTGGTTCATCTCCGAATCGGATCGGTTCCGCAGCCCGCCGAGAGACGTCCTCCGCAACCGTGCCCCCTGGCTCACGAACGTCCCTCTCGCTGGGGTGCGTGCTGTCGCCTGAGTGGTCGTGTGGCGTCGCACCCTCGCTGTTGTGGCCGTCCGACCCAGGGTCGTGAGCGTCGTGACCGTCCCTACTGCCCTGGTGCACGGCGTCGTCGGTGTGGTTGCCCGGCGCGTGGTCATCGTGGTGCGGGGACGTGTGGTCGTGCGGTCCGCCGGGCCCTTCACCGTGGCTGCCGCCGATGGGCGGTTCGTGGCTGGTTGAGGGCCCGTGTCCGAGGTCGTCGGCGTGGCCGCCCGGAAGGGTGTCGCCGACGTTGCCGCCGGGGACGTGGTGGGAGCCGTCGCCGGGGAGGTTGTCGCCGGCGTGGCCGGTGGGCATGTGGTCGCCGACTCCGCCTCCGGGGAGGTGGTTGCCTGCGTTGCCTCCGGGAAGGTTGTCGCCGATGTTGCCGCCCGGGAGGTTGTCGCCGGTGCGGCCGATGTCGCCGAGGTCGTTGCCGAGGCTGTCGCCGATGCGGATGACGTGGTCGCCCGCGTTGGCGCCGACGTGGGCCGTGGTGTCGGCGGTGTGGGCGCCCGCGCCTACCAGCGCCGGTTCCCTGTCCGGGGTGCCGGTGTGCGGGGTGTCGGCGCCGGTGTCGGGGTTGATGTCGGGGGAGCCTTCGACGCGGGCGTCGTCGACCTTCTGGAGAACGTTGCCGTTCTCGTCGAGGAGGTTGTACTCGTTGTCGAAGTAGCGTGCGGGTGCGCCGGGTGCCGTGGGCAGCTTGGTGGCGCCCTCGGGCAGGACCGGGACATCGTCGGGGAGCTTGAAATTACCGTCGGGGAGCTTGACCGCTCCGTCCGGGATGGCTGCTCCCTCGGGGAGGTGTACGGCACCGTCGGGCAGCTTGAGCGCACCCTCCGGCAGCACGATCGCATCATCGGGCAGCTTCGGGATCTCGATGTTCTCGATCCCCTTGAGGCCCTTCGCAATGTCGCCGATTTTGGAGAGGCCTGCGCCTGCGCCTTTGGCGATGTAGGTCATGGGGTCGATGACCTTGCCGGCTTTGCCTGCGACGGAGAGGACCTTGGCGACGGCGCCGGCTTTGCCGGCGCCGGAGACTCCGGCGCCTGCGCCGCCGGTGAAGACGGTGGTCAGGACGTTGAAGGTGACGGCTCCGGCGGCGCGTCCGGGGTTCTTGCCCCATTCGTCCCAGGCGACGAGTGCTTTGCCGGTTTCCTTCATCGCGGTGCGTGAGTCACGCAGCCAGGAGGGGAGTTTGTCGTCGGGCAGGGTCCAGAACAGGGCGCCTGCGCCGGGGATCGAGGTGATCGCGAGGCCGGTGGCGAGTTGGGCGAGGCCTTTCCAGGCCTGGCCCATGGCGTCCCAGCCGCCGAACCCGACGAGGGTTCCCAGGCCCTTGATGGTGCCCCAGATCCCGTCGACGATCAGTCCGTCCCAGACGAACGATTTGACCCAGTGGCCGACTTCCCAGACGTGGTGCTTTTCCTCGACCGGGTCGCCCCAGGGGAGTTTCGCGTTCTTGAGGTCGTCGGCGTTGAATCCGTACTGGTCTTTGCGGTCGGATCCGTCGCCGGCGACCATCTGGGTTCCGCCGAACAGGGCGGTGATCTTGTTGTGGCAGGTGCGTTCGGCGGCCCAGAACGCGGCGACGGTCGCGGTGACGTCGTCGCGGAGCTGGTTGTGCTCGTCGACCTTGTCCTCGTCGTATTCCCAGTCGTCGTCGCCCTTGTTCGCGTTGACGAACGTCGTCGCGTCCGTCTTCAGCTGCTCGAGCTTCGCGGCCAGCGGGCGGACTTCGGTGGCGTAGTCGGAGAGGGCGGTGGAGACTTTTTCCAGGTCGTCGGCGAAGGTGTCGGCCCGGTCCTGGACCGGTTTCGTCGACGCGAAGAGTTTCTCCGCCTCGGGTGCCTGGTAGTAGGCGGACAGGCCCTGGAACTGGGTGTGGACGTCGGATCCGGTGCTGCGGATGTGCCCGGCGTCCGTCTTGAGGCTGCCGTAGTCCTTCTCCAGCTGGCCGAGGTTGCCGGTGAACTGCGGTATCGCTTCCGGCTTGATCACTTGGTCTGCACCCCGGGCTTCGTCAGGTCCAGGTCCGGGATGCCCAAAGCCTTGCGCTGCGATTCGGCGGCCATTTCCAGGTCACCGTTGAGGTAGGCGGTCGTCGCGTCCACCGCGCCGGTCAGGGATTTCCCGGCCCGGGCGGCGATGAACTTCAGGTCTGTCGTGGCGTGTTCGGCGTACTGCGACAGGGCGAGAGCGACCAGGCCGCCACCGGCCTTCTCCCCGCCCTCACCACCGTCCTCCGCGGTGATCGTGCCCGCACTCGTCGCCGCCGACGTCAGATGCGTGCCGTACGACTTCGCGTACGTCTCGATCTTCCCCGCCGTCTCACCCGTCGTCTTCAGCACACCCTGAATACCCTGCGGCTTCAGATCCCACCCGGTCACCAGCACACCCCCGTGCCCCAACTAGCCCGCCACGAACAGTCGAACAAAACGTTTCCGCGCGCACCACGGCCCCGGGGGTCAACACCCCCGGAAATCCGGCCCGGTGAAGTCTCAGCCGATGTTGTCGACGGCTGCCTTCGCGCGCGTGATCGTGTGCTGCGCGGTGCCGTCGTTCTTCTCCAGCGTCGTCTTCAGCAGCTGGATGATGCTCTTGACCTCCTGCGAGGCCCGGTTCCACCGCATTTCCTTGCCGTGGTACTCATCCGCCACACCGTCCGCGGTGAAGTCCGCCATCGCGGCCTTCACCTGGCCGTCACGCGCCGCGATCACTTCCTCCAGACGCGCGATCACGACCTGGATGTTGCCCTGCGCATCCGCCGACGCACCCGTGTCATACGCGCGACGATCACTGCCACCAGCCATCAACAAACACTCCCCGTGAAATCCGTGAAATCTGTGGACCCATGAAACCGAGAGGCGGTCAGCGTCCGCCGAAGCGGGCCGCGTCGAAGTTCGCGGCGCCCATCTGCTGACGGGCGTTGTCGCCCTGCTCCTGGTCACCCGAGCCGAACGCCTGCTCCATGCCCGACTGACCACCCAGCAGCGCCGACAACGAACCGTTCAACGCCGCCGTGATCTCGTCCGACCGGTTCTTGAACGAATCGAACGCCACCCGCCCCGCACCGTTGAACTTCCCCTCCAACGGCACCGCCGCCTGCACCAGTTGACGGATCAGCGTGCCCAAGTCATCACTCGAACCACGCGACTTCGACGTCAGATTCGACAGAACCTGCGCCCCCATGTCGAACTTCATTCGCTTCCCCCTGCCACACCAAGTGATCCTTTACAAAGCCATCCTGACGAACGAGTGGCGCCGGTTCAACCCGAGGCCGCCCGTTGTGACCAACGCATGACAGTGCCGACTGCGATCAGTCACGCCGTGTCCGGCTCCCTGGCCAACTCTTTGAGAGCGGCAAGGGTAGGCGCCTCGGCCTGCGAACCAGGGACGACATGACTCGATTCGATGTCGCTCGAATCCCTGATCATCTCGGCGACGGCGACGGTAGGAGCTGTACCTCGCGCCTTGAACTCGCGCAGTTTCATCTCCCACAGAAAGCCACCATTGAATGCGCGGGGGCCGGCAACGGCCGTGGCTCCCAGGCTGCCGCGCCATCCTCGTCGTTGCCCCACACATAGCCCAGTACCGTGTCGGATTCGTCCGCCACGGCAAAATAACGGACGGGGCCATCCGTCCTGTAGCCATAGTCCGGAGGCCCGTCGCTGCGCTCGAAGTGCAGGTCCTCATCGAAGCGCGGATTGGGCCGCTGTTCCCTCCTCATTCGGGCTGTGCTCCGTCACTTCTCGATGGGGGTGGTCAGCCCTTGTTCGCCAGTTCTTTGAGTTCATCGAGAGTCGTGGACTCGGCCGGCGAGCCGGATACGACGCGGCTGCCCTGGATGTCGCTCGTGTCCCGGACCAGCTCGGCGAGCAGGGCGGTGGGGGCGATCTCGCGCGCCTTCGCGTCCCGCAGCTTCCGAAGCCATGCGGCGCCGGCGTTGATCTCGGGGGCTCCGAGCCCTGGCGGCACAACCCAGCCGGCTGCATCGTCCTTGTCGTCCGCCCACACGTACCCGATCACCACGCCGTTGTCGGCGGCCACCCGTACGTACTCCACAGGCCCCTGCGCGACACGGTTGTAGCGGGGCGGCCCGGCGATGCGCTTGAACTGCATGTCTTCTTCGAAGTGCGGATGGGGTCGGTTTTCGCTGGTCACCCTCACTCCGGGTTGGCCAGTCTCCTGACCACGTCGGCGTTCGCCGCCTCGGTCAAGGACCCGGGCACGACGTGGCTGCTCTTCGTGGGGTCCGACTCCTGAACCATTTCAGCCAGGGCGGCGGAAGGCGCAATGCCCCGGGCCTTCGCGTCGTGGAGCTTCCTGGCCCATCTGGCGCCCTTGTTGAATGCCTCGTCGCCGCCCGCCTTGCGGACCACCCATCCGGCGGCGTCGTCCTCGTCGTTCGCCCAGACATAGCCGATCACGTCACCGTCTCTGTCCGCGACGGTGAGGTAGTGAACAGGCTTCTGGGACAGATGGCTGTAGCGCGGTGGTCCACCGGGCGCCGCGTTGAACAACAGATCCTCGTTCAAGCGCGGATTAGGTCCCGGATCAGGTCGCTGTTCCCTGCTCATACGTGCAATGCTCCCTTACTTTGCAGGTAGGACTTCCCCGTAGACCTGGGCCTGGCCATTGTCCATGAATACACGGGTCACCCTGAACTCGGAACCACGGGCCAGGAGCAGCTCCCGTTCCTCCACGTCGAACTTGCTGACCTTCTCCAGCCAGAGTGCGGGCGTCCCCTTCGGCACACGGAGATGCAGGATCGCCTCCTTGCCCGCGAAGCTGGGCACCGGGTGATTGCCGAGGGAAGTGGAGGTGTATCCCTTGTCAGGGTAGGTATTGCCCAGCATGTCGAGCGGAGACTCCAGGTTGAGGTAACCCAGACCAGTACCTCGGACGACCATGATGTCTTCGGGAACAGGCCGGGTCGACATGACTCTGTCCATCTCGCCGATGTCATGCAGCACCTCGGGCCTCGGCCCGAAGCCGGGCGTGCCTCGCAGATGGCCGTTCATGTCGTGGTACGAGGGGAACGTCTCGCCGGTGTAGTCCCAGAGCGCCTGCTTCGCCGACGGGTCCAGGTTGTCGACGTAGTCGTTCCAGTAGTCCCGGCCGTATTCGATCGCCGCCAGGTCGTCAGTGAACGGGACGGTGCCATCGGCGAGTTCGGCTGCAGCGACCCGGTGCTTCGCGGCAGTCGAGAGTTCATCGAAGTCGTCCGCAGAGATGTGCGGGGTGTACTTGAAGTCGTCCGCCGCGCCGGCGACATCAGTCCCGTCCGCACCGTGGTGGCCGGCCGTCGCCGCGTCGTCCGCGCCGTGCAGTGCGTCTCCGGTTGCGCCGTGCGGGTCGACGTGTCCACCGGTGTCACCGGCGTGCGCCGCATCGTCGGCGTGTGCGGCCGCGTCGTCGGCGTGCCCGCCGGGGTGTGAGGCGTCGTGCCCGTGCGTACCCGGTGCGTCGTGCCCGTGCGTGGCTGGTATGTCGTGCCCCGGGCCGTGCGGGCCCGTGGTCGGGACGTCGTGCCCCGCAGCCGTCGGGAAGTGCTCCCCGGGAACGTGCGCTGCCGGTCCGCCGGGTATGTGGCTTGCTGGACCGCCGGGCACGTGGCCCGCGGTGTCGAACGCCGCAGGGGCAGGGCCGAACGAGCCGCTCGGGACGTGGCCTGCCGGTGTGCCGGGTATGTGACCCGCAGGGCTCCCCGGCACGTGTCCCGCCGGGTCGAAGGCTGCCGGGGCGGGCCCGAAGGAACCGTTCGGTACGTGGGTCGCCGGAGCGCCGGGCACATGGCTGCCGCCGCCGGTCGGCACGTTGTCGAAGCCGCCACCCGTGTGCGGCACATCGGGGATGCCGCTTCCGGCATGGACTCCGGGCACCGACGTGGGCTGGATCTGCCAGGAGGTGGGCAGCGACGTCCCGGGGACCGTGGCGTGCGGGATCGATGGTGTGTCGATTGCGCCGGTCGGCGGGATGAGGTTGCCGTTGGGGTCCAGCACGTGTCCGTCGGGCAACTGGAACGAGCCGTCGGGGAATGTGGGGATTTCGACGTTGCCGATGCCCTTGAGGCCTTTGGTGATGTCGCCGATTTTGGAGAGGCCTGCGCCTGCGCCTTTGGCGATGTAGGTCATGGGGTCGATGACCTTGCCGGCTTTGCCTGCGACGGAGAGGACCTTGGCGACGGCGCCGGCTTTGCCGGCGCCGGAGACTCCGGCGCCTGCGCCGCCGGTGAAGACGGTGGTCAGGACGTTGAAGGTGACGGCTCCGGCGGCGCGTCCGGGGTTCTTGCCCCATTCGTCCCAGGCGACGAGTGCTTTGCCGGTTTCCTTCATCGCGGTGCGTGAGTCACGCAGCCAGGAGGGGAGTTTGTCGTCGGGCAGGGTCCAGAACAGGGCGCCTGCGCCGGGGATCGAGGTGATCGCGAGGCCGGTGGCGAGTTGGGCGAGGCCTTTCCAGGCCTGGCCCATGGCGTCCCAGCCGCCGAACCCGACGAGGGTTCCCAGGCCCTTGATGGTGCCCCAGATCCCGTCGACGATCAGTCCGTCCCAGACGAACGATTTGACCCAGTGGCCGACTTCCCAGACGTGGTGCTTTTCCTCGACCGGGTCGCCCCAGGGGAGTTTCGCGTTCTTGAGGTCGTCGGCGTTGAATCCGTACTGGTCTTTGCGGTCGGATCCGTCGCCGGCGACCATCTGGGTTCCGCCGAACAGGGCGGTGATCTTGTTGTGGCAGGTGCGTTCGGCGGCCCAGAACGCGGCGACGGTCGCGGTGACGTCGTCGCGGAGCTGGTTGTGCTCGTCGACCTTGTCCTCGTCGTATTCCCAGTCGTCGTCGCCCTTGTTCGCGTTGACGAACGTCGTCGCGTCCGTCTTCAGCTGCTCGAGCTTCGCGGCCAGCGGGCGGACTTCGGTGGCGTAGTCGGAGAGGGCGGTGGAGACTTTTTCCAGGTCGTCGGCGAAGGTGTCGGCCCGGTCCTGGACCGGTTTCGTCGACGCGAAGAGTTTCTCCGCCTCGGGTGCCTGGTAGTAGGCGGACAGGCCCTGGAACTGGGTGTGGACGTCGGATCCGGTGCTGCGGATGTGCCCGGCGTCCGTCTTGAGGCTGCCGTAGTCCTTCTCCAGCTGGCCGAGGTTGCCGGTGAACTGCGGTATCGCTTCCGGCTTGATCACTTGGTCTGCACCCCGGGCTTCGTCAGGTCCAGGTCCGGGATGCCCAAAGCCTTGCGCTGCGATTCGGCGGCCATTTCCAGGTCACCGTTGAGGTAGGCGGTCGTCGCGTCCACCGCGCCGGTCAGGGATTTCCCGGCCCGGGCGGCGATGAACTTCAGGTCTGTCGTGGCGTGTTCGGCGTACTGCGACAGGGCGAGAGCGACCAGGCCGCCACCGGCCTTCTCCCCGCCCTCACCACCGTCCTCCGCGGTGATCGTGCCCGCACTCGTCGCCGCCGACGTCAGATGCGTGCCGTACGACTTCGCGTACGTCTCGATCTTCCCCGCCGTCTCACCCGTCGTCTTCAGCACACCCTGAATACCCTGCGGCTTCAGATCCCACCCGGTCATGCCCTACCCCATGCTCCCCGTCACCGACCGGCGCCCAACCGCACCCAGGCCGGCCGATGTTGTCCACCGCGGCTTCCGTCCGCGTATCAGCCGATGTTGTCGACGGCTGCCTTCGCGCGCGTGATCGTGTGCTGCGCGGTGCCGTCGTTCTTCTCCAGCGTCGTCTTCAGCAGCTGGATGATGCTCTTGACCTCCTGCGAGGCCCGGTTCCACCGCATTTCCTTGCCGTGGTACTCATCCGCCACACCGTCCGCGGTGAAGTCCGCCATCGCGGCCTTCACCTGGCCGTCACGCGCCGCGATCACTTCCTCCAGACGCGCGATCACGACCTGGATGTTGCCCTGCGCATCCGCCGACGCACCCGTGTCATACGCACGACGATCACTGCCACCAGCCATCAGAAACCCCAACCCCTACTGCTCAGCGTCCGCCGAAGCGGGCCGCGTCGAAGTTCGCGGCGCCCATCTGCTGACGCGCGTTGTCACCCTGCTCCTGGTCACCCGAGCCGAACGCCTGCTCCATGCCCGACTGACCACCCAGCAGCGCCGACAGCGAACCGTTCAACGCCGCCGTGATCTCGTCCGACCGGTTCTTGAACGAATCGAACGCCACCCGCCCCGCACCGTTGAACTTCCCCTCCAACGGCGCCGCCGCCTGCACCAGTTGACGGATCAGCGTGCCCAAGTCATCACTCGAACCACGCGACTTCGACGTCAGATTGGACAGAACCTGCGCCCCCATGTCGAACTTCATTCGCTTCCCCCTGTCAGGCCGAGTGATCGCACAGGAGACCATCCTCGCGAACGCGGCGCGCCCGTTCAACCGGCGATCCCGGCCCTGGCCGACGCATGGCACGGCCGCGCGTGATCAAAGGCATGTGAAGGGGATATTCAGGTCATCGCGGGTTCGCGGGTTCGCGGGATCTCCAGAAGTTCTTCGCGGGATCTCCGTCGGTCAGTGACGCCCCGCCAGCCGGTCCGCCGCCTTGGCGATGGGGTCGGTTCCCGGGCGGGGGGAGGTGAGTTCGCGGCGGTCCGCGGTGCGGTAGGCCGCGTACATGCCGTGGACGCCGATCCAGCGGAAGGGTTCCGGTTCCCAGCGGCGGACCTTGTGGTTGACCCAGGGGAGGGTCGTCAGGTCGGTGGGGCCCGACTGGCCGGAGTCCTGCTGGATCAGGTCGCGCAGGGTGCGGGCGGCGAGGTTGGTGGTGGCGACGCCGGAGCCGACGTAACCGCCGGCCCAGCCCAGGCCGGTGGAGCGGTCGAGAGTGACGGTGGCGCACCAGTCGCGGGGGACGCCGAGGACCCCGGACCAGGCGTGGTCGATGCGGACGCCCGCCGTGGTGGGGAAGAAGCGAACCAGGATGTCGCGGAGCGCCTCGATGGTGGCGGGCTGGGTGCGGCCGTCGTTGTCGGTGGCGGAGCCGTAGCGGTAGGGGACTCCCCGGCCGCCGAGTGCGATGCGGTCGTCGGCGGTGCGCTGGGCGTACATGTAGGCGTGGGCCATGTCGCCGAGGGTCTCGCGGCCGTCCCAGCCGATGGTGTCCCAGATCTCCTTGGGGAGCGGCTCGGTGGCGATCATCGAGGAGTTCATCGGGAGCCAGGTGCGGCGCTGGCCCTTGAGTCCCGAGGTGAAGCCTTCGGTGCAGCGCAGGATGTACGGGGCGCGGACGGTGCCGTACGGGGTGTGGGCGTGCTTGGGCTTGATCTCGGTGACGGGGGTCGATTCGTGGATGGTGACGCCGAGCGCTTCGACGGCGTCGGCGAGGCCCTTGACGAGTTTGACCGGGTGCAGGCGGGCGCCGTGCGGGGTCCAGGTGGAGCCGACGGCTCCGGTGACACGGATGCGCTCGGCGGTCTCGCGGGCGCCGCGCAGGACGCGGTCGGTCTCGCCGAAGGCGATCTCCACGGAGTGGAAGTCCTTGAGGCGGGCCAGCTGGGCGGGGGTGTACGCGACTTCGAGGACGCCGCCCCGGTGGATGTCTGCGTCGATGTTCTCCTCGGCGGCGACGCGTACGACTTCGTCGACGGTTTCGTTCATCGCCTTCTGGAGGCGGACCGCGGCGTCGTGGCCGTGGAGTTTCGCGTAGCGGTCGCGGCCCGCGATGCCGTTGTAGAGCCAGCCGCCGTTGCGTCCGGAAGCGCCGTAGCCGCAGAACTTGGCTTCCAGGACGGTGATGTTGAGGAAGGGGACGGCCTTCTTGAGGTAGTAGGCGGTCCACAGGCCGGTGTATCCGCCGCCGACGATGCAGACGTCGGCCGTGGTGTCGCCGGGCAGGGGTTCGCGGGCTGTGGGGGTGCCCTGATCCGCGTACCAGAACGATATTCCGCCGTTGACCGTGCTGACGGTGCTCATGTTGCCCCTGCTTGTCCGGTGTGAAGCCGAGTCTGTGTGAAGCCCGAGTTCCTGTGTGGCGGGACGTTACTGCGCGAGGGGTGGTTTCGTCGTCCCCCGGGTGAGCGGGTAGCAGGCGAGACCGATGAGTGCGGCGGTGAAGTGGCCGAGGTCGGTGAAGGTGCGGCCGGTGATCAGGGGGACGCCGTAGACGACGAGGACGGCGAAGAGGTACGCCAGCCGCCAGGGGTGGGGGACGTGGTAGGTGAGGACGGCGACCACACCCGCGAGTGCGTAACTGACCCCGACGTCCAGGGTGTTGACGGCGGACACGGGCGCCTGCCCGTGGCGGACGGCCCAGGCGAGGACGCCCTCGCTGACGAGCGTGGCCAGGACGTGCGCGAGCGCGGCGACCGCGAACCACCGCAGCGTGCCGAGCCAGCGCTCGGCGGGGGCGTGGAAGACCGTGAAGAGGAAGGCGTACGTGAGCCAGTGGCCGCCCTCGATCCAGAAGGCGCTGGAGATGAGGACGCGTACCGGGTCGCGGAGGAGCTCGTGGATGTTCGTCGAGCGCTGGCGCAGGAAGTCCTCTTCGAAGTCGGGTGACATCTGGTGCACGACGAAGGTCGTGGCGAAGAGGATCGTCAGCCAGATGTAGGTGCCGGGGGCGCTGCGGATCCAGCAGCCGATGGCGCGGATGGCTCGCGCGGGGGCCGGGTGTGCGGGTGGGGAAGGGCTGCTCGGGGCCATAGTCGATTGATGCACGGTCCTACGATCGGGTGCGTGATTGACATTCCGGACGCGCTGATCGCCACCCGGTCCAAGTACAACGGGGAGGCCGGGCGGGCGTTCGTGGCCGCGCTGCCCGGGCTCGCGGACCGCTTCCTGGGGGAGTGGGGGCTGCGGCGGGACGGGGCCGCGATGTACGGGGTGTGTGCGCTGGTGCTGCCGGTGGCGCGCACGTCGGACGGCCGGCCGGCGGCGCTGAAGCTTCAGGCGCAGGACGAGGAGACGGCGGGGGAGCCGGTCGCGCTGCGGGTCTGGGGCGAGGCAGGTGCGGGAGCGGTGGGGCTGCTCGACCACGACCCCGGGACCGGCACGATGCTGCTGGAACGGCTGGACGAGCGGCGGCCGCTGTCGGAGGTGGCCGATGAGCGGGCGGCGGTCGAGGTGCTCGCCGGGCTGCTGGCCCGGCTGACGTCCGTACCTGCGCCGGACGGGCTGCGCCGGCTCGGGGATGCCGCGGAGCGGATGCTGGACGGAGTGGCGCGGGCGGTGGCCGGGCTGGCGGACGCGGACGAACGGCGGCTGCTGAGGGACTGCGCGGCGGCGGTACGGGAGGTGGCGGGCGAACCGGGGGACCGGCTGCTCCACTGGGACCTGCACTACGACAACATCCTGGCCGGGCGGGCCGACGAGGGCCGGGCGCACGAGTGGATCGCACTGGACCCGAAGCCTTCCCCAAGCTCTTAAGGAGCAGGGGAGACCTCATTGCCGGGGACCCCGGTTTCGATCTGATGCCCGCCCTGGCCAACCGGTTCGACGCGTCGGCGGTGCGGTGGCGGTTCGATCTGATGACGGAGGCGCTGGGGCTGGACCGGGAGCGGGCGCGGGCCTGGACACTGGGGCGGGCGCTTCAGAACGGCCTCTGGGGTGTGGCGGAGGGCGGACACCGGCTGCCACCGGATCAGGTGGAGATCGCCCGGCAGCTGCTGGGGCGGGGGTGAGTGAGGGAGGAGCAGGGGCGAGCGGCGGCACAGGGCGGACGCGTGTTTACGCTGCCCTCATGATTCGTACCGCTACCGCTGCCGATGTCCCTGTCATTCACGCGATGGTCCGCGAGCTGGCCGACTACGAGAAGGCGCTCCATGAGGCGAACGCCACCGAGGAGCAGCTGCGCGAGGCACTGTTCGGTGAGCGGCCCGCAGCGTATGCGCACATCGCCGAGTCCGACGAGGACGGCGAGATCGTCGGCTTCGCGCTGTGGTTCCTGAACTTCTCGACGTGGCGCGGGGTGCACGGCATCTACCTGGAGGACCTGTACGTACGTCCGGACCGGCGCGGTGGCGGGCACGGGAAGGCGCTGCTGACGGAGCTGGCGAGGATCTGTGTGGAGCGTGGTTACGAGCGTCTGGAGTGGTCGGTGCTGGACTGGAACGCCCCGTCCATCGCCTTCTACGACTCGCTGGGCGCGCGGCCGCAGGACGAGTGGACGGTGTACCGGCTGACGGACGGGGCGCTGGCGGAGCTCGGCAGCTGACCTCTGCCGCGCACCTCCTACGGCACGAGGACGACCTTGCCCATCGTGCCGCGCGTCTCCAGGGCGCGGTGGGCGGCGGCCGCTTCGGCGAGGGGGAAGCGCTGGACGGCGGGGCGCAGGCGTCCGGCGGCGGCTTCGGCGAGCGTGCGTTCTTCGAGGACGCGCAGGCCGCCCGCCTTCTGCATCATCGCCGGTCCGAGGACGCTCTCGGACGTGATGCCGCGTTCGGTGAGTTCCTCGTCGGTGAAGGTGAGCGGGGACCCGTTGTGGAGTCCTTCGCCGGACCAGCCGAAGACGATGTGCTGCCCGCCCTTGCCGAGGAGGTCGACGGCCGCGCGGCCGGTGACGCCGCCCACGGAGTCGTAGACGACGGTGGCGCGGCGGCCGAGGCCGTCCAGGTGGGCGCGGACCCGCCGGGGCCAGTCGGGGAGGGTGTAGTCGACGGCGAGGTCGGCGCCGTTGGCCCTGACTGCGGCGGTCTTGGCGGGACCGCCGGCCAGGCCTATGACGGTGGCCCCGGCGTTCTTGGCGTACTGCACGAGCAGGGTGCCGATACCGCCTGCGGCGGCCGGGACCAGGGCGATGGAGTAGGGGCCCAGGTCGGTGAACTGCAGGATGCCGAGTGTGGTGCGACCGGTGCCGATCATGGCGACGGCTTCGGCTTCGTCGAGGCCGGGCGGGATCCGGTGGAGCCTGTCGGCGTCGGTGACGGCGAGTTCGGCGTAACCGCCGGGGGCCGTGCCGAGATGGGCGACGACGCGGTTGCCGAGCAGCCCGGGGTCGGTGGACTCGCCGAGCATGTCGACCGTTCCGGCGACTTCCCGGCCGGGGACGGTGGGCAGCTCGGCGGGGGCCGGGAAGGGGCCCGTCATGCCCTCGCGCAGGGCGGTGTCCAGGAGGTGCACGCCCGCCGCGGCGACGGCGATACGGACCTGGCCGGGGCCGGGTAGGGGGTCGTCGGTCGTCTCGTACGTGAGGTTCTCGGCGGGGCCGAAGGTGTGGAGGCGGACGGCGTGCATGGCGGGCTCCCCGGGTCGACTGGCTGTCGGGGCTCACCCTCTGACCTCAACTCCGCTTGAGGTCAAGTGGCCGACGGGCCGGCCGCGGCTGTTCGCTCGCTCCGAGCGCGAGCACGGCGGCCTCCATAGCGCTGTTGAACGAGACCTCGCTGAGCAGTCCGGGCGCGGCGACCTGGTCGCCCGCGAGGTAGATGCCGTTGCCGCGGTCGATGGCCGGCCGGTCCCGCCAGGTGGTGCCGGGGCGGTCGACCGCGCCCGTACGGCCGCCGGCGAGGGCCTCGCGCCGCCACTCGACACGGTCGCGCCAGCCTGGGAAGCCGAGGTCGAGGAGGTCTTCGGCCCGGGCGATGCCGGCCGCCTTCGACTCGCCGGGGGCGACGGGAATCTGGCCCTGGACGAGCTGCCGGCCCGCCGGGGCGAGGGTGCGGTCCTGGGCGGTGAAGCGTTCGGTCCAGCCGGGGGCGTCCAGGTCGGAGACGGCGAACGCGTCGCCGCGCCGGGTGCGCAGCGCCAGGTCGATCAGCGCGGTCCTGCCGCTGTCCCACGTCAGGGTGGGGTCACGGAGCAGGCCGCGGGCGGCGTCGAGGGAGGTGGCGACGACGACCGGGCCGCTGCGGGCCAGGTGGTCGAGGGTGCTCGGGTCGATCCGGGTCGCCGTCTCGATCCGGACGCTCAGATTCCAGGCGCGCGCGGCCATCCGGTCGATGACCTGCGCCCAGCCGCCGACGGGGTAGCGGGCCTCGGGCGGCAGTGCGGCGGCGCGGCGCAGCCGCTCCTGGACGAACGCGGCGGAGAGCGAACCAGGGTCGTGGTGGTAGAGCGCGACAGCGGCGAAATGCGCGGCCGTGCGGGCGCCCTCCTCGCCGACCTGAGCGGTGGCCCAGGTGCGGAAATCGGTGTCGACGGGGGCGTGTTCGGCCCGGCGGCGGGTCAGCCGGAGGAGGGCGAGGGGTGGGGTCCTGCGCAGGGTGCCGCCCAGCCGGAAGCGGAGTTTGCCGGCCTGGCGCAGCGGCACGGCGGCGGTCGGGCCGAGGAGGTCGCGCTGCGCGAGCCAGGTCCAGTGCGGTCCCCGGCAGTACAGGGCGTGGGGTCCGTCATTGGTGCGATACGGGCCTTCGGCGGTCCTGGCGCGGCCGCCGAGGGTGTGGTGGGCCTCGTGGACGGTCACCAGGGCACCGGACTCGGCGGCCGTGATCGCTGCGGTGAACCCGGCGAGGCCGCCGCCGATGATGTGGATGCGCTGCATGTTCCGGTCCCCTCGGTCGAAGAACGCGTCATGGAGGGGACGGCCGGAAGCGCCGATGTGTGACATCGGCGCGGGGCGTTGTCGGTGGCATGGGTCACGATGGGGCCCATGGCACGTAACAGCAGGGGTGATGGCCGGGGCGGGAAGGGCGTCGTGGCGGCGGCGCGGCGGCCGGAGGTGCGGCTGCCGCCGCTCGTTCCGTACGACGGGGAGGGACTGGAGCCGGACGGCGACTACGACGGTGTGCGGTTCGAGGGGGTGGATTTCGCGGACGGGTCGGGGCCGGGCGCGCGGTTCATGGACTGCGCGCTGGAGGGGTGCGGTCTCGACCGTACGGAGCTGGTCAGGGCGCGTTTCATCGACTCGGTGCTGACCGGGGTTCGGGGTGTCGGCACCGACCTGGCGGGGGCGTCGCTGCGCGATGTGGAGGTGGTGGACGCACGGCTGGGCGGGGTGCAGCTGCACGGTGCGGTGCTGGAGCGGGTGCATGTGCGAGGCGGGAAGATCGACTACCTGAATCTGCGGAAGGCGCGGCTGACGGACGTGGTCTTCGAGAGCTGTGTGCTGTCCGAGCCGGACTTCGGGGACGCGCAGCTGGTGCGGGTGGAGTTCCGGGACTGTGTGCTGAAGCGGGCCGACTTCAGCTCCGCGCGGATGGACGCGGTGGATCTGCGGACGGCCGCCGAGCTGGACATCGCGCGGGGGGTGGAGCGGCTGGCGGGGGCGGTGATCAGCCCGATGCAGCTGATGGAGCTGGCACCGGCCTTCGCGGCACAGATCGGGGTGCGGGTGGAGGCGTAGAGGGTTGCCCCGGCCCTCCGGGACAGGTCAGACGCGGGGGAAGCGGGCCTGGAGGTCCCAGATCAGAGGGTTGTCGGCGAGCCCCTCGTGCATGTCGGCGAGGTCCGCGATCAGGTCGTGCAGGAAGTCGCGGGCCTCGCGGCGCAGGAGGGAGTGGCTGAAGGTCAGCGGGGGCTCGTCGCCGGGCATCCAGTCGGCCTCGACGTCGACCCAGCCGAAGCGGCGCTCGAAGAGCATCCGGTCGGACGATTCGGTGAAGTCGAGCTCGGCGAACTGCCGCCGGTGCGAACGGCTGCCGCGGGGGTCCTGGTCGATCTGCTCGACGATGTCGCAGAGCGCCCAGGCGAAGTCGAGCACGGGAACCCATCCCCAGGCTGTGGATACTTCGCGGTCCGCCTTGGTGTCCGCGAGGTAGACGTCCCCGGAGAAGAGATCGTGCCGCAGGGCGTGGGCGTCCGCGCGGCGGTAGTCGGTCTGCGGGGGATCGGGGAAGCGTCGGGAGAGGGAGTAGCCGATGTCGAGCACAGTTCGATGGTGTCATGCCCGGGGGTGCGCCGACGCCGGAGCGGTGGGTGCCCCACTGCCCCGGGGCCGTGGGCGCCCGGCGCCCCGGTGGTCCTCGCCGCAGGCGGCCTGCCTCACGGCAGCAGCCGCTGCTCCTTCGCCACGGACACGGCGCCTGCGCGGGTGTCGACGCCGAGTTTGTCGTAGATGCGGCCCAGGTGCGTCTTGACCGTGGCCTCGCTGATGAACAGGGCCCGGGCGATCTCCCGGTTGCCCAGGCCCTGGGACAGCTGGCCCAGGATGTCGCGTTCGCGGTCCGTGAGCGTCGGCAGGGGGCTGCGCATGCGGGCCATGGGTCAGTGTCAGCGCGGCCTCCGTGGCGTCCGCGTGCTCCCTCACATTGGCCAGGGCCCCCTGGGCGATGCGCAGCAGTGCGGACTGCGCCCGGTCGGGCAGTGCCGCGTCCGGCGTCCCCTCCACATGGCAGCGAACGGTGAGCAGTCCGTGGGCCTGCGCCGTTTCGCGGGTGGCCAGTGCGCGCAGCGCCGCCTCCAGGCCGCCACCTTCCGCGAGGTCTGCCGGTGCCAGGTCGTGGACGAAGCGGCGCGCTTCGGCGAGGTTGCGCTCGGCGATGCCGGTGGCGGTACGGACATGGCGGCGGGCGGTCGCCGGGTCGGCGTCCCAGGTGCGGTCCGCGGCCTGGAGCAGCATCTGCTGGCTGGACAGGCCCTGCGCGAGGGTGTCGTGGATCTCCATGGAGAGCCGCTGGCGTTCGGCAAGGGTTCCTTCGCGGCGTTCGGTGGCGGCGAGTTCGCGGCGGGTACGCAGCAGATCGTCGATCAGTTCGCGCTGGCGCGCGGCCTGGCGCTGCATGTGGACGAAGACCGCGGTCGCGGTGGCTGCCACGGCGGGGGGCGCGAGCACCAGGTTCGGGTCGAAGCCGTGGGCCAGCCGCAACTGCGCGGCCACGACGAACACGGTGAGCAGGGTGACGAGGACGAGCGCGGCGCGCGGCGGGAGCAGCCGCAGCCCGGTGTAGAAGAGCGGCACCGCGCACCAGGCGAAGCTCGGCGCGAGGACGACGAGCACCATCCATACGGCCACAAGCACGCCGAGCCGGGCCAGCCGGCGCGGGGTGGGGCGAGAACCGAGCACCGGGCCCAGCAGATACAGCGCGGCGAGCGCGACGGACAGCGCGATGATCCACGGGGTGCGGTCCTCGCCGGGGTGGCGGAGCAGGAAGCGGGCCAGGGACGCGCCGAGCAGCAGGAAGAACGCGGCGTGCATGAGCAGCGCGAGCCACCGGGCATCCGGGTCGGTGGCTTCGGTTCGGTGCTCCACCTCGTACCTCTTACTCCCTGCCGACTGCCCAAGAGCTACTGCTTCACCTGCGCGGATACATCCATGGTGACCCGGGGCGGCCACCCCCGCATCAACCGATCGGCCGATGGGTCCGTCAGCCGTCCTGCGCGCGGTGTCGAGCCGGTACGTCGACGTCACGGGGCCGGATCCGGTCGGAGGATCGATCGCAGAGACCGCCTGACCGGATCACCGCACAGGCGGAACGCCATCGAATCGTCGAGGAGCCCCACCATGAAGAAGATGCCGTTGCGCACCCGTGTCCTCACCGGTGCCGTCGCCGCCGCGCTCGGCGCCGGAACTTTCGGTGCCGTGTCCGCGAGCGCCTCCGCACCCGCTGCTGCGCCTGCCGCCGCCGTCACGGCCGACACGGCGGACCGGAACCTTCAGCAGACCACCCATCTGACAGTCGCCGCCGCCACCAAGGCCGCGCGGGCCGCCCTCGACGCCGCCGAGAAGGAGAACCAGCGTGTGGCGGTCGCCGTCGTCGACCGGAACGGCAACACCGTCGTGACGCTGCGCGGCGACGGCTCCGGCCCGCAGGCGTACGAGTCCGCCGAGAAGAAGGCGTACACCGCTGTCTCCTGGAACGCTCCCACCTCCGTGCTCGCGGGCCGCCTGGCGCAGGCCCCGAACCTGAAGGACATCCCTGGCACCCTGTTCCTCGCGGGCGGCGCCCCGGTGCAGGTCGAGGACGCACCGGTGGCCGGCATCGGAGTGGCCGGTGCTCCCAGCGGCGACCTCGACGAGAAGTTCGCCCGGGCGGGCGTCGCCGCACTCGCCAAGTAGGACAGCCGACCACAGCCCAGGAGAAACCGCGGATGAACACCCTCGATCAGGACCTCCTCCGAGCCGCGCGCACCGGTGACACCGATGCCGCACGAACCGCGATCGAGGGCGGCGCCCGCGTCGACGTCCGCGATGAGGAGCGGCGCACCCCGCTGCTCCTCGCCGTGCACGGCGACCATGTCCCGCTCGCCCGGCTGCTCGTCGAGGCGGGTGCTGATCCCGATGCGCAGGACCGGCGCGAGGACAGTCCCTGGCTGGCGACCGGCGTCACCGGCAGCGTCGCGATGCTGCACACCCTGCTGCCGGCCGGTCCCGACCTGAAGCTCCGTAACCGGTTCGGCGGCATCGCGCTGATCCCGGCGAGCGAGCGCGGCCACGTCGGTTACGTACGGGAGCTGCTCCGCGTCACGGACATCGACGTCGACCACGTCAACCGGCTCGGCTGGACCGCCCTGCTGGAGGCCGTGATCCTGGGCGACGGCGGCCGGGCGCACCAGGAGATCGTCGAACTGCTGCTGGCGGCGGGCGCGACCCCCGGTCTGCCGGACGGAGACGGGGTGACGGCGCTGGAACATGCGGAGCGGCGCGGGTTCGCGGAAATCGCGGCGCTGCTGCGGAACAGGGACCCGAGGTGAGCATCCGCCGATCCGTCAATCCGACATTCCGCACATAGGATCACTGTGTGCGCCCCACCGCCCTGTTCCTGGCCTTCGCCACGGCCACCGTCGTCTCCCTCGCCGCCGGCTGCGGGACCGGCGGTGTGGAGGGCACTCCCGGCGCCGCCGGTCTGCGCGACCCGTACTTCCCGAAGGCCGGCAACGGCGGCTACGACGTCACGCACTACGACCTCACCTTCGACGTCGACCCGGCCGCCCAGCGGATCCGCTCCACCGCCGTGATCACCGCGCGCGCCACCCAGGACCTCAGCGCCTTCAACCTCGACCTGGCCGGGCTGACCGTCGAGTCCGCGCAGGTCGAGGGGCATCCGGCCGCCGTCAACCGGGCGGGCCGCGAGCTGACACTGCGCCCCGCCGCCGAGGTGGAGAGCCATCTGCACAAGGACAGGACCTTCCGCACGGTCGTCCACTACTCCGGCTCCCCGCTGACCCTCACCGATCCGGACGGCTCGAAGGAGGGCTGGCTGAGGACGGCGGACGGATCGGTCGCGCTCGGTGAGCCGGTCGGGTCGATGGCCTGGTTCCCCGGCAACGACCACCCGAGCGACAAGGCGACGTACGACCTCACGGCCACCGTCCCCCGGGGTCTGACGGCCGTCTCCAACGGTGAGCTGACCTCCCGGAAGGTCTCCGGCGCCACCACCACGTACCACTGGCACACCGCCGAACCCATGGCGAGCTATCTCGCGACGCTCGTCGTCGGCCGCTTCGACACGAAGGCGTCTACGACCCCCGACGGCATCAAGGTGTTCACGGCCGTGGACCCGAAGGTGGCCGCGGCTAGTGCCCGGACCCTCGCCCGGATCCCCGAGGTGGTGCGGTGGGAGGCCGAGCGCTTCGGCCCGTACCCGTTCTCGTCGACCGGCGCGATCGTCGGCCGTCCGCACGACTCCGGGTATGCGCTGGAGACCCAGAACCGGCCGTACTTCCCCGGGCCGCCGACCGTGGGACTCCTCGTCCACGAGATGGCCCACCAGTGGTTCGGGGACTCCGTCACGCCCGCCAGTTGGCGCGACATGTGGCTCAACGAGGGCTTCGCGACATACGCCGAGTGGCTGTGGAAGGCGGACAAGGAGGGTGTTCCCGTCCGGCGCAGTTTCGACGCCGCCTTCGCCGACGATGCCAACTGGGCGTTCCCGCCTGCCGATCCGCCCACGGCCGCGGACATCTCCCAGGACCCGGTGTACGAGCGCGGGGCAATGGTGATCCACAAGATCCGGCAGGCGGTCGACGACGACCGGCGGTTCCTCGCGCTCGTCGCGGGCTGGACGAAGGCCCATCGGTACGGCACCGCGTCGACGGCCGACTTCACCGCGTACGTGGAGAGGACGACGGGGAAGGACCTGACGGATCTGTGGAACACCTGGCTGTACGGCCACGGCCGGCCCGCCCCTGAAAAGAGCTGACCGGCCCCGGGAACCCGCCGGGAACTACTTCACATTGACGCCCGACCAGGCGGCGTCCACGGCCGCGAGCTCCGGACTGCCCGCCCCGTACAGGTCGGTCGCCGCCTTCTCGGTGGCCGTGCGCGCGGCCGCGTAGTCGGTGGACGAGGTCATGTACGCGGAGAGCGCCTTGTACCAGATCTGGACCGCCTTGTCCCGGCCGATGCCGGTGACGGTCGAGCCGTCGGCGGTCGGGGAGTCGTAGTCCACCCCGTTGACGGTCTTCGCGCCGCTGCCCTCGGACAGCAGGTAGAAGAAGTGGTTGGCGACGCCGGAGGAGTAGTGGACGTCGAGGTCGCCGACGCCGGCGCTCCAGTAGTCCGCCGAACCGCCGTCCTTGCTCGGCTTGTCCATGTAGCGCAGCGGGGTGCCGTCGCCGTTGATGTCGATCTTCTCGCCGATGAGGTAGTCGCCGGCGTCGCTGCTGCTGTCGGCGAAGAACTCGACCGAGGTGCCGAGGATGTCGCTGGTCGCCTCGTTGAGGCCGCCGGACTCGCCTGCGTAGTCGAGCTTGGCCGTCGCCGCGGTCAGGCCGTGGCTCATCTCGTGGCCCGCGACGTCGAGGCTGGTGAGGGCGCTCCTGTTGTCGGCGCCGTCGCCGTACGTCATGCAGAAGCAGCTGTCGTCCCAGAACGCGTTGACGTACGCGTTGCCGTAGTGGACCCGGGAGTAGGCGGCCTTCCCGTCGCCCGCGATGCCCTCGCGGCCCAGCGCGGACTTGTAGAAGTCCCAGGTCATGGCGGCGCCGTAGTGGGCGTCGACCGCGGCGGTCTGCCGGTCGCTGCCGGTGCCGTCGCCCCAGGTGTCGTCGGCGTCGGTGACGAGCGAGCCGGTGCCGCTCTCGCCCTGGTTCAGGTCGTACGTCCTGTGGCCGCCGCGGTCGCCGTCGGTCAGCTCGAAGCCCGAGCCGCTCGCGGTGGTCGACAGGGTGACCTTGCCGCTGTACTGGCTGTTGCCGACGCCGGTCTCGATCGCCTCGTAACTGTGCAGCGTCCTGCCGGTGACGGCGTCCGTGATGACGTGACGCCTGCTGGGCGTGCCGTCCTTCTGCACGCCGGTCCGCACCGTCTCGAAGGCGAGGACGGGCTTGCCGCTGCCCGCCCAGATCACCTTGCGGGCGCTCGCCACGGTCTTCACCTTCGGCGTCGTGGACGGAACCCATATCCGGGCGCCGGTGGCCTTGGTGACGCTCTTGAGCTTTCCGCCGGCGGTGGTGTGGGTGACGAGGTCGCCGCCGAGGACCGGCAGTCCGGCGTAGGTGCGCTCGTAGCGGGTGTGGACGGTGCCGTCGGCGTCCTTGATCACATCGCGGACGATCAGCTTCTCCTGGCTGCCGAGCCCGAGCGAGTCGGCCGCCGAAGAGGCTTCCGACTGGGCCGACTTGATGGCGGCGGTCCGCTCCGACGCGGTGTCCGTGCCGATCGCGGTCTTCGCGCCGGACGTGCTGGTGGTACGGGTGGCGGAGGCGCCGTCGTGGGCGTTGCCCGGGGCCGCGGTTGCCGCACCGGACTGCACGCCGACGACGACCATCGCGGCCACGGCGGCCAGGGCTGCGGAGCGACGGGTGGTCATGTGGGGGGTCATGCGTTCTCCGTTGTTCGTTCCGTGGGGGGTTACGAGCGGAGAGCGTGCCATCGGATGACCGAGTTTGACGGTGTGCCGACAATTGCCTCACATTCTTTTGACCACTTCTTGTCCGACTGGGGCGCTCTTGTGTCCGTTATTCGGCGGGCTTCAGCAGCTTGCGCAACACCGCGCAGGGGCGGCCCAGTTGGCGGTCGGGCCGGTGGTCGATGACCTCGTAGCCGAGCGCGGTCCAGAAGGCGAGCGCCCTGGGGTTGTTCTCCAGGACGGCCAGCCGGACTCCGTCCCGCCCGGCTGCCCGGAACCGCTCCTCGACGAGGCCGGCCAGCTGCCGCCCGTAACCGGAGCGGTGCTGCCGTGCGTCGACCATGAGCAGTCCGATCCACGGGTCGGGGTCGGCCGGGTCCGGATGGTGCGCGAGGGTGATGGCCACGCCGACCAACTGCCCCTGCGACCGGGCGAGCAGTACCTCGGTGTCCGGGTTCGCCAGCTCCTCGGCGAGCGAGGCCGCGACCTGTTCCGACCGGATGTCGTGGGGGTCCGGGAAGCCGCCGCTGAGCTGCTGGAACGTCGGATCGGACGCGTAGAGCGCGGTGAGTTCGGCGAGCAGCGGGCCGGGAAGCGCGCCGGCCACCGGCAGCAGCGGTTCGATGATCACTCGGCGCAGCCTATGCGGGCGCGCGGTGCCGCCGTGCGGTGCCGCCGCGGGCAGCCACCCGTACGGCGGCCACCCACGGCGCGACCGCCCGTGGAACGGCCGGACGCCGCGCACATCTCCGGGAAACCGGTGGCTGTGCGCGGCGCGTGGGCGATCCGCAGGAGCCGTCGGGCGGTGGTGCCGGACGGCCTACTAGTTCACGTTGATCGCGGACCAGGCGGAGGCGACGGCTGCGTACTCCGCGCTGCCTGCTCCGTACAGGTCGCTCGCCGCCTGCAGGGTGGCGACCCGCGCGGCCGCGTAGTCGGTGGACGAGGTCATGTACGTGGTGAGCGCCTTGTACCAGATCTGGACGGCCTTCGCGCGCCCGATGCCCGTGACCGTGGAGCCGTTGGAGGTCGGCGAGTTGTAGGCGACGCCGTTGATGGTCTTCGCGCCGCTGCCCTCGGACAGCAGGTAGAAGAAGTGGTTGGCGGGCCCGGACGAGTAGTGGACGTCGAGGCGGCCGACCGTCCTCGACCAGTAGTCCGCCGAACCGCCGTCCTTGCTGGGCTTGTCCATGTAGCGCAGCGGGGTGCCGTTGCCGTTGATGTCGATCTTCTCGCCGATGAGGTAGTCGCCGGCGTCGCTGCTGTTGCCCGCGTAGAACTCGACCGCGGTGCCGAACATGTCGCTGGTCGCCTCGTTGAGGCCACCCGATTCACGGCTGTACTTCAGACCGGCGGTCGCCGCGGTCAGACCGTGGCTCATCTCGTGTCCGGCGACATCCAGCGAGGTGAGCGGCTTGAGGTTGCCCGAGCCGTCTCCGTACGTCATGCAGAAGCAGGCGTCCTGCCAGAAGGCGTTGACGTACGCGTTGCCGTAGTGGACCCGGGAGTATGCGGCCCTGCCGTCGCCGGCGATGCCGTTGCGGCCCAGTTCGTTCTTGTAGAAGTCCCAGGTCATGGCGGCGCCGTAGTGGGCGTCGACCGCGGCGGTCTGACGGTTGGTCGCGAGACCGTTGCCCCAGATGTCGTCGGCGTCGGTGAAGAGGGTCCCGGTGCCGGAGGTGCCGCCGTTCAGGTCGTACGTGTTGTGGCCGCCGCGTCCGGCGTCGGTCAGGTTGTAGCCGGATCCGGAGGCCGAGGTGCCGAGGGCGACGGTGCCGCTGTACTGGCTGGTGCCGGACCCCGTGTCGATGGCCTCGTACGAGTAGAGCTCCTTGCCGCTGGCGGCGTCGGTGATGACGTGGCGCTCACTGGGCGTCCCGTCGGCCTGGGTGCCCTTGACCACGTTCTCGTAGGCGAGCGCAGGCTTGCCGGTGACGGCCCAGATCACCTTCCGGGCACCGGACTTGGCGGTGGCCGTGGCAGTCGTCGATGCCACGGATATCTTTGCGTCGGTTGCCTTGGACACCCCCTTGAGGGAGCCGTCCTTCCTGGTGTGGGTGACGAGGTCGCCGCCGAGGACGGGCAGTCCGGCGTAGGTGCGCTCGTAGCGGGTGTGGACGGTGCCGTCGGCGTCCTTGATCACATCGCGGACGACGAGCTTCTCCTTGCCGCCCAGCTTGATCTTCGCGGCGGTCGAGGCGGCCCCGGCCTGGGCTTCCTCGATGGCCGCGGCCCGCTGGGACGCGCTGATCGGCAGCGCGGTGGCTCCGGCCGCGCGGTCCTGGGCGGCATCGGCCGAGCCTGCTTGTACGCCGACGACGACCATGGCGGCGGACGCGGCAAGAGCGGCGGCACGCAGAGTGGTTCTCACTCGTTCTCCTTCACTCGGTCCATGAGCTCCGTGAGGGGTGTGCGGTGAGACTGGCACCGGTGCGCCTAAATTTGGCAGGGTCGTGTCAAATATTTGACCGGATCTTGTCCGTTCATGGGGGAGCGCTGTCCGTTATGTGTAATGCGTCAGGTGTCGTGCGGCCGGACGTGGGCCTTCTGACGGCATGGCAGACGGGAGCCCCCGGCCGAAGGAATCGACCGGGGGCTCCCGTCTGTCAGGTCAGGCCATGAACCCTCTTGCGTCAGAGGTTGACGCCGAAGTCCTGGGCGATGCCGCGCAGGCCCGAGGCGTAGCCCTGGCCCACGGCGCGGAACTTCCACTCCGCGCCGTTGCGGTACAGCTCGCCGAAGACCATCGCGGTCTCGGTGGCGGCGTCCTCGCTCAGGTCGTAGCGGGCGATCTCGGTGCCGCCGGCCTGGTTGATGATGCGGATGAACGCGTTGCGCACCTGGCCGAAGTTCTGGCTGCGGGTTTCGGCGTCGTAGATCGAGACCGGGAAGACGATCTTGTCGACGTCGGCCGGCAGGCCCGCCAGGTTTACGTTGATCTGCTCGTCGTCGCCCTCGCCCGCGCCCGTGACGTTGTCACCGGTGTGGACGATGGTCTGGTCCGGGGTCGACTTGTTGTTGAAGAAGACGAAGTGGCCGTCGGAGACGACCTTTCCTCCCGGGTTCACCGCGATCGCCGAGGCGTCGAGGTCGAAGTCGGTGCCGGTGGTGGTGCGGACGTCCCAGCCGAGGCCGACCGTGACGGCGGTCAGGCCCGGGGCCTCCTTGGTGAGCGAGACGTTGCCGCCCTTGGACAGGCTTACTGCCATGGGAAGTCCCTTTCATCGTCGTGTGCGGGCTTCGTGCCATCACGAAGCTACCGTCACACCTCATAACGCAGGCAGAGGACCGGGAGGTTCCTGCTCCCTTTACTTTCTTTACCGAACTGTCGGCCGAACGGGTGACCGGATGCGGCAAAAGGAGGTGACGGGAGGGCCGACGGCCAGGGAACATGGGTGTCATGTCCGGGCCCTATGTCATCCGCGGTTCGGTCTCCCTGCCGGAGGCCGAGCTCATGTGGCGTTTCTCGCGGTCCTCCGGGCCCGGCGGTCAGCACGTCAACACCAGTGACTCCCAGGTGGAGCTCCGCTTCGACCTCGCGGCGACCGACGCGCTTCCCGAGGTGTGGAAGGACCGGGCGCTCCAAAGACTGGAGAGCCGGCTGGTGGGCGGCGTGGTCACGGTGCGGGCGTCGGAGCACCGCTCCCAGTGGCGCAACCGCGAGACCGCCCTCGTCCGCCTCGCCTCCCTGCTGGCCGAAGCCACGGCGCCGCCCCCCAAGCCGCGCCGCAAGACCAGGATCCCGCGTGGGATCAACGAACGCCGGCTGCGCGAGAAGAAGCAGCGCGGCGACACGAAGCGCGGCCGCTCCGGCCGCGACTGGTGAACCGGGACGCCGGGGTTCAGCCCAGCTGCCGGTAGCGCCCCTGGAAGTAGGTCAGCGGCCCGCCGTCCGCGCTCGGCAGCGCCGCGCTCAGCACCCGTCCGATCACCAGCGTGTGGTCGCCCGCGGGCACCCGCTGCTCCGTGCGGCACTCCAGGGTGGCGAGGGCCCCGCCGATCAGCGGTGCGCTCGACACCTCTCCCCTTACATAGGGGATGTCCTGGAACAGCAGCCGGTCGCTGATCCGGCCCTTCATCGCGAACCGTCCCGCGATGTGCCGTTGGCTCTCCGACAGCACGGAGACCGCCCACACCGGCTGTTCGTCGAGCAGGTCGTCCATCCGGGAGCCGTTGCGCAGGCTCACCAGGACGAGCGGCGGGTCCAGCGACACGGACATGAAGGCGGTCGCCGTCATGCCGACGTCCTCGCCGCGCCCGTTCTCGTCGAGCGGCGGCTCCTGGGCGGTGATCAGGACCACGCCGGCGGCCAGCCGGGCGAGGGCGCCGCGGAACTCGTCGTTGCTCACCCCCTCAGCATGGGGGATGGGCTCGGACCGCGGGGTGGGGGGCTTCGTCTGCAACACAACGGGCACGCTAGCCGCGGGTCGCGGGCCACCGCATCGGGCCAGGGGACCAGAGGGGTCCTAGGACTCCGGGCCGACGGGGATGTGCCGGGACGGCGCGGTGCAACGTACTGCAACGTACAGATTTGCGTTCAAGAAACGGACGGGCCACCTGGGTGGGCCACTCGCAACCCTTCATCATCTGTTGTGACTTGAGTCACAGAGCGCAATATTTGTTGACCCTGTGTACCGGGTGCACAGCTCACTGTGATTCAGTGGCGGTGACACTGCGAACAAGTACGTCGATAGAAACCTGGAGTGCTGTCGAGGTCTCGGGGAGTGCGAGCAATGGAGGCCGAGTCGGAGCCGTACGTCCGTCTAGCGACGATGCGGCAGCTGCATCAGGCCGTCGCCGATCTCAATACGGCGCGGAGCCTGGCCGACACACTGCAGACCGTGGCCGACGGAATCGTCGCCGGTCTCGGATACGAGTTGGCCTGCGTCAACCTCGTCCGTCCCGACGGTGATCTCGTCGTCGCCGCCTTCGCGGGCAACTCCGCCGCCGAAGCCCTGATCACCGGCCGCGTCGGCTCCCGCACCTCGTGGGATCGCCGGCTGGCCATGGGTGAGTGCTGGGACGGGCTCCGCTTCATACCGCACACCGACGGCTGGGTCCTCCTCGACGACGACGTACCGCAGTGGCACACCGAGGGCCCCGAGCCCCGCTTCGAGGACGAGTGGCACCCGCAGGACCGGCTCTACGCCCCGATGTACGCGTCCGGGGGCGGGCAGGACCTCCTCGGCGTCATCTCCGTCGACCGCCCGCGCAACGGCCGCCGCCCCGGCGCGTGGGGCCGCGAAGCTCTCCAGATGTACGCGTCGCAGGCGGCCATTGCGATCAGTAACGCGCGGCTCCGAGCAAACATGCAGCGCGCCCTGGTCCGGCTCGAACGCGAACAGGCGGCGCTGCGGGCCAGCGAGGAGTCGTTCCGCCAAGCCTTCGAGTACGCCCCCAGCGGCATGGCCATCGCCGAGATGGGCGGTGATCAGCACGGCAGGCTGCTGCGCACCAACGACGCCCTGTGCCGGCTGCTCGGCCGCCCCGCCTCCGTACTGCGCCGCTACTCCTTCGCCGACCTGGTCCACCCGGAGGACGTCGGCACCCTGCTGCGGACGTCCGCCGAGGGCGGCCGCGCCGAGCTGCGGCTCGGGCGCCGGGACGGCTCGTACCTCTGGGTCTCGCTGCGCAACTCCGTCGTAGCGGACACCGCCGACGGCCCGCGTTTCCTCCTCACCCATGTAGAGGACATAGAGGAGCGCAAGCGGCACGAGCTGCATCTGGCGCACCGCGCCTCGCACGACGCGCTGACCGGACTGCCCAACAGTGCCGAGCTGCGCGCGCGGCTCAGTGCCCGGCTCTGCGAGCGCCCGCACGCGGCGGCCACCACCGCCGTGCAGGCGCTGGACGCGGCTTACGGCGACGTCGAGGACGCGGAGGGCCGCGTGCACGGCTTCCGTGCCGACGGCTTCGAGGCCGACGCGGTGGCCGGCGGCCCGTACGACCACCATGTGCACGCCGTGGCACCCGACGACGAGAGCGACGAGGGGGCGAAGGGGCTCGCGGTCCTCTTCTGCGACCTCGACGGCTTCAAGTCGATCAACGACCGCTTCGGGCACCACACCGGTGACGCCGTCCTGATCGAGGTCGCCCGCCGGCTCACCACCTGTGTGCGCGACGGCGACACCGTCGCACGCCTCGGGGGTGACGAATTCGTCGTCCTCGCGGACGGGCTCGGCGCCGCAGACGCCGCGGATCTGGCCGTACGTCTCCGAAACGCCATTATTCCGCCCATTCGGGTGGATGGTCGCGCGGTGCGGGTCGGGGCGAGCTTCGGGATCGGCTGGGCCGGCTGCGGCATGACCGCCGAAGAGGTGCTGCGCTCCGCCGACCAGCGGATGTATGTGGAAAAGCGGTCCCGGTCGAAGGTTCACCGCAGGGCCGGCTGACGTTCACGACAGGTCCGTTCCGGCATCCGTCGCCGTACCCCCACCACGGTGAGTGAGTGGCCCCGGAGGCCAACGGCAATTCTTGGTGTGCTCCGTTCGAGGTAGGCTCGGCCGGTCGGCCACGGCTGGCGATTTTCGGCGACGGCTGGCGACATGGTGAGGAGTGACCCAGGGATGACGGCCGGGAACAACGGCGCAAACACACCCGAGGACGACGATCCGTTCGGCTACCTGTACGAGGACGGACAGGCGGCCGGCGCTCAGTCGCCGGGGCAGGGCGGATACGGCTACCCGGGTCCGGTCCCGCAGCCCGGCGTGCCGAGGACCTCGTACAACCAGGTCCGGACCGTGGGCGAGCGCCAGTACGGGCAGCAGGTGCCGCAGCAGCAGCCGTACGGCCAGCCGCAGGCACCGTACGGTCAGCCGCAACCTCCCTACGGCGGGCCGAATGCGCAGTACGCCGCCCCCGAGACCTACCCCGGTGGTGCGCCCACCGCACCGGTCGCGACGCAGGGCGGCCGCGGCCGGACCGGTGGCCCCGGCAAGGGCGGTCCGAACAACAAGGGTCTGCTGATCGGTGCGGTCGCGGTCGTCGCGGTCGTGCTCATCGGTATCGGCGCCGCGCTGATGACCGGCGACGGCAACGACGACAAGAAGAACGAGGCCGCCACCTCGGCCGGTGCCGCCGGTCAGGTCGACGAGTCCCCGAAGCCGAAGGACACCGGGTCGTCCTCCGAAGCTCCGGTGGAGCTGCCGAAGCAGGACGCGGCGACGCTGAAGCTGGGCGGCACGGCCACCGTCGAGAAGACCATCAAGGGCGCCGAGGGCGCGGACGGCGTGTACGTCACCGGTTTCAACCAGCCGGGGTCCTCGGTGACCTGGAAGGCGTCCATGAAGGCGGCGGGGTCGTACCGGCTGACTGTGCGGTACGCCATCCCGGCCAAGGACGCCAACGCCACGCTGACGGTCAACGGCAAGGCCAACAGCCAGCCCATCGGTCTGAAGAACTTCGTGAAGTCCTCGGACCCGAACTGGGAGAAGAACTGGCAGACCACGTGGGCGCCGGTGACTCTGAACCAGGGCGACAACGAGATCAAGATCTCGTGCGAGACCGGCAACCAGTGCGACGTGATCCTCGACTGGCTCGAGGTCACGTCGGCGAAGGGCTGAGCACTCCCGGAACCGATCTGCCCTACGCCTTCTTCCGAACCGCGACGGTTCGGACGAGGACGTAGGGCAGATCTTCTGTGCGGCTCTTCCGACCGACCGCCTGGTGGCTCCTCAGCCCATCAGCGCCAGGAATCCCGCCACCGTCGCGGCCATCGCCTCGCGGCCGGGGACGAGGTACTTGCGCGGGTCGACGCCCGTCGGGTTCTCGGCCAGGTAGGCGCGCACCGCGCCCGTGAATGCGGTGTTCAGGGCGGTGCCCACATTGATCTTGCGCATGCCCGAGGCGACCGCCTGGCGGATCTCGTCGTCCGGGACGCCGCTGGAGCCGTGCAGCACCAGCGGGACCGTCACCGCGTCGCGCAGCTGCCCGATCAGGGCGTGGTCCAGGGCGGCGGTGCGTTCCGTCATGGCGTGCGAGGAGCCGACCGCGACGGCCAGCGCGTCCACGCCGGTCGCCGCGACATAGGCGGCGGCCTCGGCCGGGTCCGTGCGGACGCCGGGGGCGTGGGCGTCGAGCGGGGCCTCGCCCTCCTTGCCGCCGACCTTGCCGAGCTCCGCCTCGATCCAGATCCCGCGCTCGTGGCCCCAGACCACCGCGTCGGCCGTGGCCTGAACGTTCTCCTCGTACGGAAGCTTCGAGGCGTCGAACATCACCGAGCCGAAGCCCTCCGCGTGCGCCTGGTGCAGCAGGTCGACGGACTCGACATGGTCGAGGTGGAGGGCGAGCGGCGCGCTGGAGGCACGGGCGACGGCGGCCGCCGCGGCGGCGACGGCGGAGAGCCGGCCGCCGTGGAACTTCACGGCGTTCTCGGAGATCTGCAGGATGGCGGGCGCCCCGGCGCGCTCCGCGCCCGCGGCGATGGCCTCCGCGTGCTCCAGCGTGATGACGTTGAAGGCGGCGATCCCGCGGCGGTCGGCCTGGGCCGCCGAGACGAGTTCACCGGTGCTGACGAGCGGCATGCTGCCCCCTGAAACTTCTGATGGTGCGGGATGGTGCTGGACTGCGGGATTGGTGCTGGACTGAGGGATGGTGCCGGGCGGTTCCGCGGCTCAGGCCGTCGTCGGGGCGTACTCCTCGACACGGACGCGCGACAGCAGCTCCTCGTACGCCGCCCGGTCGAACTCCCCGGCCGCGGGGGCCAGTACCGTCGCCGTTGACAGTGCCACCGCCCTGCGCAGCCGGTCCGGCCAGCTCAGGCCCTCGACGAGCCCGGACAGCAGTCCGGCCACTGCGGAGTCGCCCGCTCCGGTCGGGTTGCCCGCGACCCGGGTGGGCGGCGCGGCCCGCCAGGTGCCGTCGGGTGTGGCGGCGAGCATGCCGTCCGCGCCGAGCGAGGCTATGACGCTGTGCGCGCCGCGGCGGCGGGCGTCGCGGGTGGCGCGCAGCGGTTCGCGGGAGCCGGTGAGCTGGGCGAGTTCGTCGGCGTTCGGTTTGATCAGGTCGGGGCGGGCGGCGATGCCCCGGCGCAGCGGTTCGCCGCTGGTGTCGAGGAGGACGGGGACGTCGGCGGCGCGGGCCAGGCGGACCAGTTCGGCGTACGCCCCGACGTGGATCCCGGGCGGCAGGCTGCCGCAGAGGGCGACCGCGTCCGCTTCGCCGAGGAGCTTTCGGTACGTGGTGAGGAAGGCGGCCCATTCCCCGGCGGTGACGAGCGGGCCCGGCTCGTTGAGCTGGGTGGTGTCGCCGGTGGACGCGTCGACGACGGCGATCGTACGGCGGGTGTTCCCGGTGACGGCGACGAGGGCGTCGCGCGGCGGGAGGCCGGCCAGCAGGTCGCGGAGGACGGCTCCGGTGGCGCCTCCGGCGAAGCCGGTGACCACGGTCTCGTGGTCGAGTGCGGAGAGCACCCGGGCCACGTTGAGGCCCTTGCCGCCGGGGCGTTCGGAGATGTCGCCGACGCGGTGGCTGGTGTGCGGGACCAACGCCGGTACGCCGTACGTCAGGTCGAGTGCCGTGTTCAGCGTGACCGTGAGGATCACCTCGGTCACCCCTTCGATCCGTGCCGGAGCGCGGATCCCTTGCCAGAACGCGCTTTCCCTGCTGTTTACGAAGCGATCATGCCAAAGAGACGGCGGTCGGCCCAGACCTCGGGGCCAACCGCCTTCTCTTCGTTACGTATTCGACCCGTCGTCAATAATGGGCCGAATCAGCCAAGATGGGGCTCAATGACCCAATCGCCCTTGCGCATGACGCCCTTCAGCGCGAAGTCCGCGTCCAGGACCACCAGGTCGGCGTCCTTGCCCGGCTCCAGCGAGCCGACCTTGTCGTACACGCCGAGCAGGCGCGCCGGGTTGGCGGAGATGGACTGCACGACGTCGTCGACCGGGATCCTGTCGAGGGTGACGGCCCGGCGGAACGCGGTGTCCAGGGTGAGTGTGGAGCCCGCGATCGAGCCGCCCTCGACGAGCCGGGCGACGCCGTCCTTGACCTCGACGGCGAGCGGGCCCAGCTGGTACTGGCCGTCACCGAAGCCGGCCGCGTCCATCGCGTCCGTGATCAGGGCGACGCGGGCGGCGCCCGCGTGGTGGTAGGCCAGCTCCAGGGCGGCCGGGTGCAGGTGCGTACCGTCGTTGATCAGCTCGACGGTGATCCGCTCGTCCTCCAGGAGCGCGGCGATCGGGCCGGGCTCACGGTGGGCGAGCGGCGGCATCGCGTTGAACAGGTGGGTGGCGACGGTGGCGCCCGCGTCGATCGCCTCGACGGTCTGCTCGTACGTCGCGTCGGTGTGCCCGATCGCGGCGATCACCCCGTGCTCGGCGAGCAGCCGCACCGACTCGATGCCGCCCGGCAGTTCGGTGGCGAGCGTGAACATCTTCGCGGTGCCGCGCGCCGCGTCCATCAGCTTGCGGACCTCGGCCGGGTCCGGGTGGCGCAGCAGCTTCTCGCTGTGCGCGCCCTTGCGGCACGGCGAGATGAACGGGCCCTCGAAGTGGATTCCGGCCAGATCGCCCTGCTCGACGAGCTCTGAGAGGATGCCGGCCCGCTGGGCGAGGAAGTCCATCTCGCCGGTGACGGTGGAGGCGACCAGGGTGGTGGTGCCGTGCTCGCGGTGGGTGCGGACGCCGGTCAGGACCTCGTCCACGGTGCCGGAGGTGAAGGACGCGCCGCCGCCGCCGTGGTTGTGCATGTCGACGAAGCCGGGCACGACCCAGTGGCCGGTCAGATCGATGGTCCGGGCGCCTTCGTGAGTACTGCCCGCGATCCGGGTGCCCTCGACGATCACCCGCCCGTTCTCGACGGTCCCGGTGGGAAGAACCACCCTGGCCCCTGCGAGAACCGTGCTGTCTGCGCGTCCGGCCATCAGGCGGATACCTCCGTGGAGAGAAGATCCCAGGCGAGCAGCCCTGCGCCCAGGCATCCAGCGGTGTCCCCGAGGGCCGCCGGGACGATGTGGGGCAGCTTCTGGAACGTGACGCGTTCCTCGACGGCCGCACGGAGTGGTACGAACAAGGTTTCCCCCGCCTCGGCGAGCCCGCCACCGATGATCAGCGTGCGCGGGTCGAGCAGGGTGAGCGCGGTGACCAGCCCGGCGGCGAGCGCGTCGACCGCGTTCTGCCAGACCCGTACGGCCGCGGGATCGCCCGACTCGACGGCCTTCGCGCAGTCCGCCGCATCGGCCTCCGGGTCGCCCGAGGCGGCGGCCCAGGCGCGGCTGACCGCGGAGGCGGAGGCCAGGGTCTCCAGACAGCCGCGCTGTCCGCAGCCGCAGTCCGGCCCGTCCGGCCGGACCACGATGTGCCCGATTTCGCCCGCGTATCCGTGCGCGCCGGCCTCGATGCTGCCTGCGATGCCGATGGCCCCGGCGATACCGGTGCCCAGCGGCACGAAGAGGAAGCGGTCGGCGCCCTTGCCCGCGCCGATCCGGCCCTCGGCGAGGCCACCGGTCCTGACGTCGTGGCCGAGCGCGACGGGCACTCCGCCGAGCCGCTCGCCGAGCTTGTCCCGCATCGGTACGTCGCGCCAGCCGAGGTTCGAGGCGTAGACGGCGATCCCGTTCTCCGCGTCGACGATGCCCGGCACGGCGACACCGGCCGCGGCGGCACTCTCGCCGAACTGTTCCTCGCCGTGGGCGCGCAGCTCCGCGGCGAAGGCGAGGATCGACTCCACGACGGCGTCGGGCCCGCGCTCCCGGCCGGTCGCGCGCCGGGCCTCGTGCAGCAGGGTGCCGTCGGCCCCGACCAGGGCGGCCTTCATTCCGGTGCCGCCCACATCGAGGGCGATGACGTGTTTCACGGGAAACAGTTTCGCCCGCCGGACCCCGATAGGTCTAGTCCACTCTCGCTGTTTGTTGCGCATCCATACAAAACGATGAGGGCGGTCGGCGCGGCCACCGGCTCAGGGTGCCAGGATCACGCTGCGCGAAAGATTGCGCGGGTGGTCGGGGTCGTACCCCTTCGACTCCGCGATCTCGACCGCGAGCCGCTGGGCCCGGATCAGATCGGCCATCGGGTCGGCCGTGACATGGGCCACCAGCGTGCCGCCCACCCCCGCGACCTCGCCCGCGAGTCCCTTGGGCAGTGCGCCGAACACCCACGCGACCCGGTTCGGACCGGTGATCGAGATCGGTCCGTGGCGGTACTCCATCGCCGGGTACGACTCGGTCCAGGCACCTGCCGCCTCGCGCATCTTGAGCCCGGCCTCCTGGGCCAGCCCGTACGTCCAGCCGCGCCCCAGGAATGTCCACTGCTCGGCCGCGACGACCGCCTCCGCCAGCGGCTCCGTCACCGCGAGCTCCGCGTCGACCGCTGCCTCGGCGACCGTCTTCACCCCGGCCGGAAGCGGACCTGCCGCCTCCAGGCCGGCCCGCAGGAAGGCCAGCGCGGTGGTGGCGAACCGGGTCTGGACGACCGACTCCTCGTCCGCCCAGTCCAGTACGGCCACGGCGTCGGCGGCGTCCATCACGGGCGTCTTCGGGTCGGCGGTCAGTGCGACGGTGGCCACCTTGCCGCGCAGCTCACCGAGGAGGTCGAGGACCTCGGTCGTCGTGCCGGAGCGGGTGATCGCCACGACGCGGTCGTACGGACGCCCTGCGGGGAACTCCGAGGAGGCGAACGCATCGGTCTCGCCCTGCCCGGCCGCCTCGCGCAGCGCCGCGTACGCGATAGCCATGAACCAGGAGGTGCCGCACCCGGTGACGGCGACCCGCTCACCCGGCCGCGGCAGTCCGTCGAACGCGGCCCCTGCCTCCGCGGCGCGCCGCCAGCAGCTGGGCTGGGTGGCAATCTCTGATGCGGTACGGGACATGCTGGACGGCTCCTCGGTGCGTGGGGAACGGTAACGGCGGGGCGGTGCAGAACGGTGGACGCGGAAAGGTACAGACCACGAAGTGCCGTGTGCCGAGATGTACTTAACAGCGGGTCCCGTTCCCGTGCAATGACACCCCGGACCATCCGGACACAGGTCCGGTTACGTTGCAGAAGCGATACTTCTCTGGTGTAGACCTCCCCTGGCGACATGGGTAAAAATCGCAGCTCATCCGGACGGTCGGGTGGTCACCGAATCGATGAGGATGGACTGGCTGTGCAGCGGCACTACTTGGCACTGACCGCGGCGGTAGCCGCACTCGGCATGACGGCAACGTTGTCGGGCTGTGGCACCGGCAGCGCAGCGGGGGATGTCACCCTCAAACTCGTCGCGGCCGACTACGGCAACAGCGCGGCGAACAGCTCCACGAAGTACTGGGACGAACTCGCCAGGAACTTCGAGGCGTCCCACGACGGCATCAAGGTCGATGTCAACGTCTATTCGTGGAAGGACGTCGACCGCAAGGTCGCCGAGATGGTCAAGAAGGGGCAGGCCCCGGACATCGCGCAGATCGGTGCCTACGCGGACTACGCCAAGGCCGGGAAGCTCTACAGCGCCGACGACATGCTCGCCATCCGCACGCAGGCGAACTTCCTGCCCCGGCTGGCCGATGCGGGCCAGTACAACCAGACCCAGTACGGACTGCCGTTCGTCGCCAGCACCCGGCTGCTGTTCTACAACAAGAAGTACTTCAGCCGGGCGGGCCTGGACGCCCCGAAGACCTGGGACGACATCCGTGACGACGCCGTGGTGCTCAAGCAGCGTGGCGTCACCTACCCGTTCGCGCTGCCGCTCGGTCAGGAGGAGTCCCAGGCCGAGACCATGATGTGGCTGCTCAGTGGGGGCGGCGGCTACACGGACGACGTCGGCTCGTACGACATCGACTCGCCCGAGAACATCAAGACGTTCGACTGGTTGAAGACGAATCTGGTCGACAAGGGACTGGTCGGCCCGGTGGCCCCCGGAAAGCTGGACCGGGCGCAGGCGTTCGAGGCGTTCACGAGCGGCAAGGTGGGGATGCTCAACGGGCACCCCACGCTGATGCAGGAGGCCGAGCGGAAGGGCGTCCAGGTCGGCATGGTGCCGCTGCCCGGCATCACCGGCCCGACCGAGGGGTCGATGGGCGTCGCCGACTGGATCATGGGCTTCAAGCAGAACAACCACCGCGAAGCCATCGGTAAATTCTTCGACTACATGTTCGAGGACAAGAACGTGGTGGCCTTCGCCGACGAGTACGACCTGCTGCCGGTCACCGACAGCGCGTCCGCGGTGATGGAGACGGACGCCAAGCACAAGCCGCTGCGGAAGTTCCTGGAGGCGCTGCCGAACTCGGAGTTCTACCCTGTCGGCAATACGTCGTGGGCGCGGACGAGCGAGCTGATCAAGCAGAACATCGGCAAGGCGGTGGAGCCGGGCGGCAGTCCGGCGGGTGTGCTGTCCGAGATCGCGCGGGGGGCGGCGACGGCGGAAGCGGCGGAGTAGCAGGCCGCCGCGCGGGCATTATGTTGGCTGATATGACCGCCTCCGAGAACGACTCCCACGGTGCGGAGACCCCGGACACGACGCAGCCGGGGCTCTCCGAGCGGGAGCGTGCGGTGCTGGCCGTGGAACGGCGGTCGTGGCCCGGGCCCGGGGCGAAGGAACGGGAGATCCGCGAGGGGCTGGGGATTTCGCCGACGCGCTACTACCAGCTGCTGAACGCGTTGCTGGACGACCGGAGGGCGCTGGAGGAGGACCCGGTGACGGTCAACCGGCTGCGGCGCGTGCGGGAGGCCCGGCGGGGGAGGCGTTAGCCGGGGCGTCGCTCCGGAAGGACCGGCCTCCGACGTTCGAGGTGCGGGGTCCGGGGCGGAGCCCCGGGTCCCGGGAACGGGCGGGGCAGGGGAACAGGCCTGCCGCAGGTGCAGCCGTAGCCGCGCTCCGTCACCCCCGATAGGCTCGGCCCATGGGCAGCAACCCAGAGCGATCCCTCCCCATCCCCACCACCCCGGCCGGCCGTGAAGGCCTCGCCGCCCTCCTGGCCCGTCCCGACCGTGCCGTGGTCGCCCTCGACTTCGACGGCACCCTCGCCGACATAGTCCCGGACCCGGAGCAGGCCCGTGCCCACCCCGGCGCCGTCCCGGCCATCGCCGCGCTCGCCCCGAAGGTCGCCTCCGTCGCTGTGATCACCGGCCGCCCGGCCGGCGTCGCGGTCCGGCACGGCGGCTTCGCGGGCGTCCCGGGCCTCGACCACCTCGTCGTACTCGGCCACTACGGCGCCGAACGCTGGGACGCCGTGTCCGGCACCGTTCACACCCCCGCCCCGCATCCCGGTGTGGCGGCGGCCCGTGCCGAACTCCCGGGCGTGCTGCACCGGTTCGACTCCTGGCACGGCACATGGATCGAGGAAAAGGGGCAGGCGCTCGCCGTCCACACACGCCGCGCAGCCGACCCGCAGGCCGCATTCGACGCGCTGCGCGGCCCGCTGGGCGAGCTCGCGGCCCTGCACGGACTGATCGTCGAGCCGGGGCGACTCGTCCTGGAACTGCGCCCGCCCGGCATGGACAAGGGCGTGGCGCTCGCGAAATACGTACGGGAGACGGACGCCGAGTCCGTCCTGTACGCCGGGGACGACCTGGGCGACCTCGCCGCGTACGCCGCGGTGGAGAAGCTCCGCACGGAGGGCCCCGACGGCATCCCCGGTCTGCTGGTGTGCAGCGGAAGCGCGGAAGTGCCGGAACTGGCCGAGCGGGCGGACCTGTTGCTGCCGGGTCCGGCGGCCGTGGTCGACTTCCTCGCGGCCCTCGCCCGGCGCCTCTGAACGGTCACCGCCGAACGGTCAGTCCCACCGCAACGCCTCCAACTGCTCCAGGAACCACTGCTGCGGCGGCAGCGCAGTCGCCGCCGCAGCCAGCCGCTTCGACCGCTCCGCTCGCTCCCCTTCCGGCATCGTCAGCGCCGCATGCAGGGCCGCCGCCGTCGCCGACACGTCGTACGGGTTCACCACGATCGCGTCTGCGCCCAGCTCCTCGTACGCCCCCGCCTCCCGCGACAGCACCAGCGCGCAGCCCTGGTCGGAGACCACGGGGACCTCCTTCGCGACCAGGTTCATGCCGTCGCGGATCGGGTTGACGAGCGCTACGTCCGCCAGCCGGTACGCCCCCAGCGAGCGCGCGAAGTCGTCGTGCACATGCAGCAGGACCGGGGTCCAATCGGGCGTTCCGTACGCCTCGTTGATGTCGTCCGCCAGCCGCTGCACCTCGGCCGTGTACTCCCGGTACACCGCCAGGTCCTGTCGCGACGGGTACGCGAACGCGACATGCACCACCCGCTCGCGCCACTGCGGGCGGGTGTTCAGCAGCTCCCGGTACGCCAGCAGCCCGCGCACGATGTTCTTGGAGAGTTCCGTACGGTCGACCCGCACGATCGTCTTCCGGCCGGTGCCGCCCACCTGCTCCCGCAGGATCGCCATGCGTTCGTCCACGTCCGGCTGGTGCGCACGACGGCGCAGGAAGTCCGCGTCCGCGCCGAGGCCGTGCACGCCGATCCTCGTCCGGCCGGTGCCGCCCAGGACCTCCGTGCAGCAGGCGGTGAACGCGTCTGCCCACCGCCGGGTCAGGAACGCCGCCCGGTCCGCGCCGAGCATGCCGCGCAGCAGCTGCTCCGCGATGTCGTCGGGCAGCAGGCGGAAGTAGTCGACCGGGGCCCACGGGGTGTGCGAGAAGTGACCGATCCGCAGGTCGGGGCGGAGGTCGCGGAGCATGCCGGGGACCAGGGCCAGGTGGTAGTCCTGCACCAGCACTGCCGCGCCCTCGCCCGCCTCCTCGGCGAGCGCCTGTGCGAAGGCCAGGTTGTACGCCTCGAACGACGCCCACTGCCGGCGGAACTCCACGTCGAAGACGGGATCCAGCGGCGTCTGGTACAGCATGTGGTGGACGAACCAGAGCACCGAGTTCGCGATGCCGTTGTACGCGTCGGCGTGCACATCGGCGTCGATGTCGAGCATCCGTACGCCCGGCTCGGCGATCCCGCGCCGGACCGCCTCCCTGTCCCCGTCGCCGAGCGCCGCGCAGACCCACAGCTTGTCCTCGACGGCGCTCAGCCCGGAGACGAGTCCGCCGCCGCCCCGTTTGGCGCTGAGCGAACCGTCCTCGCCCAGTGCGTACGAGACCGGGCCGCGGTTGGAGGCGACGAGTACCTGGGCGGCAGATGTGATCACGTGCTCGGAGGCCATGTTGCGGAATCTAGCCCGATCGCGAACCGCCCAAACGTGCGAAGTCAGGCCACCTCAGGCGGCGCGGCGCGAAACGTACTCCCTGATCTCCTGCATCGGCGGTCGCTCCTCCGTGTCCACGGCGTGCGTGCGTGGTACGAAGCCGGTCTCGCCCCGTTCGAACTGGGTGAGGGACGGTCGCACCAAGTGGCCGCGGGAGAGGCGCAGTTGCGCCGTCCGGTAGATCGCCGCCGCCATCCGGCCCAGCGCCTGCCCGTCCTGGTGGCGGTGTTTCCTGACCCCTACATCGACCTGGGCCAGCGCGTCCAGCCCCACGGTGTGCAGCGCATCCACGAGCAGGCCGAGTTCCACTCCGTAACCGACCGGGAACGGCAGCCGCTCCAGCAGCGAGCGCCGCACCGCGTACTCGCCGCCCAGCGGCTGGACGAAGCCGGCCAGCTGCGGCCAGTGCAGATTGAGCAGCGGGCGGGCCACCAGTTCCGTGACGCGACCGCCCTGGCCTGCTGTGTCTCCGAGCGGGCGGTCGTACATCGCCTTCACGAACTGCACCTCGGGATCGGTGAGCAGCGGGCCGATGATGCCGGAGACGAAATCCGCGGAGAAGTCCTTCAGGTCGGCGTCTATGAAGCAGACGATGTCACCTTCGGTGACCAGGAGTGATCGCCAGAGGACCTCGCCCTTGCCGGGCAGCGCGGGTATCCGGGGGAGTACGTCGTCACGGTGCACCACTCGGGCGCCCGCCTTCCGGGCGACCTCCGCGGTGGCGTCCGTCGACCCGGAGTCGATCACCAGCAGCTCGTCGACCAGCTGGACCTTCTCCATGAGCTCGACCCGGATCGTCTCGACGATCGCGCCGACCGTCGCCTCCTCGTTGAGGGCGGGCAGCACGACGCTCACACTCCCGCGCCGCGGATCCCTGGCCCTGGCGGCGACGAGCCGGTCCAGCGGACGGTCGGCGGCCGACCAGGAACGTCTGGTCAGCCAGCGTTCGACCTCTTCCAGCACGGTCGATACTCCCTGTATGTGATCCATCTCGCGGTTCGGACGGCTATCTCAACCGTCCGATGCTTCGGTTACAGTCTTGAACAACGCGGATGACCCTTGCATGCCGGGGTCCTCCGCCGATAAACGCCTGGATCGATGATCCAGTGCCACAGCGCTCATCCAGAGGGACTGAGGGAACGGCCCGTTGAAGTCCCGGCAACCCTCCTGCCGACCGCGAGGTCAGGTGGGGAAGGTGCCAATTCCGTCTCGTGGCGAAATGCGTCGCGAGGAAGATGAGGAGAAAGGGCCTCGCCATCATGGCTACGCAGACCGTTGCAGTGAGCACCAATTCTTCCGCCGAAGCTGTCGACCTCGGTCCCGCCGCGGCACTTTCCTGCCGCGAGTGCGGAGAGCGTTTCGAGCTCGGTCCCATTTTCGCCTGCGCGATCTGTTTCGGGCCGCTCGAAGTGGCGTACGACCTGCCGAGCGGCTCCCCGGACGAGCTGAAGAAGCGCATCGAGGCCGGGCCGAACAACATCTGGCGTTACGCGCCGCTGCTGCCGGTCCCCGCCGATGTCGCGGACAAGCCCAACATCAACCCCGGCTTCACCAAGCTGGTCAAGGCAGACAACCTCGCCCGCGAACTGGGCGTCACCGGCGGCCTGTACGTCAAGGACGACTCCGGCAACCCGACGCACTCCTTCAAGGACCGCGTCGTCGCGATCGCCGTCGAGGCCGCCCGCGCCTTCGGTTTCACCACTCTCTCCTGCTCCTCCACCGGCAACCTCGCCGGCGCCGTGGGCGCGGCCGCCGCCCGGGCCGGCCTGCGGTCCTGCGTGTTCATTCCGCACGACCTGGAGCAGGGCAAGGTCGTCATGGCTGCGGTGTACGGCGGTGAACTGGTCGGCATCGAGGGCAACTACGACGACGTCAACCGCTTCTGCTCGGAGCTCATCGGTGACCCGCTCGGCGAGGGCTGGGGCTTCGTCAACGTCAACCTGCGCCCGTACTACGGCGAGGGCTCCAAGACGCTCGCGTACGAGATCTGCGAGCAGCTCGGCTGGCGGCTGCCCGACCAGCTCGTCATCCCGATCGCGTCCGGCTCGCAGCTCACGAAGATCGACAAGGGTCTGCAGGAGCTGATCAAGCTCGGTCTCGTCGAGGACAAGCCGTACAAGATCTTCGGCGCCCAGGCCGAGGGCTGCTCCCCGGTCTCCACCGCCTTCAAGGCCGGTCACGACGTCGTGCGCCCCCAGAAGCCGAACACGATCGCCAAGTCGCTGGCGATCGGCAACCCGGCCGACGGCCCGTACGTCCTGGACATCGCCCGCCGGACCGGCGGCGCCGTCGAGGACGTCGACGACGAGCAGGTCGTCGACGCGATCAAGTTGCTGGCGCGCACCGAGGGCATCTTCGCGGAGACGGCGGGCGGGGTGACGGTCGGCGTGACGAAGAAGCTGATCGAGGCCGGCCTGCTGGACCCGACGCTCACCACCGTCGTCCTCAACACCGGTGACGGTCTGAAGACGCTGGACGCGGTGGCCCCGACCACCGGTCCGACGGCGACCATCCGGCCCAGCCTCGACGCGTTCCGCGACGCCGGCCTGGCCCGCAGCTGACCCGACCACCGGGACGTCCACCCGTGACGTCCACCCGAGACGCAAGGAAGGCACCCACATGAGCGTCAAGGTCCGTATCCCCACCATCCTGCGCACCTACACGGGCGGTCAGGCCGAGGTCCCGGCCGAGGGCGCGACCCTCTCCCAGGTGATCGAGTCGCTGGAGCAGAACCACCCGGGCATCGCCGCGCGTGTCCTGGACGACCAGGGCAAGCTGCGCCGGTTCGTGAACGTGTACGTCAACGACGACGACGTGCGCTTCGAGGGCGGCCTGGAGGCGGCCACCCCGGACGGCGCCGGCATCTCGATCATCCCGGCCGTCGCGGGCGGCTGCTGACCTTCCGTCGCCCAGGCACGGACTCTCCGTAGGCCCCGCGGCCGACTTCACAGCGTCACCGGAATTGCCCCCTCTGCGAGGTAAGCGGAGGGGGCAATTCTGCATGGTTAAGCGCGGTACAGTTGGGAAGTCCCCTCCGCTGCCCGTGCCGACCGCATATGAGAATGCGTCCGCCCGCGACAAGATGCAGCCAAAGTGTTCGAACTCCTTGCGCCATAAGTGGCCTTTGCCCGGCCCGAGTTGCCCTGGAATCGCATAAATTCCGCATATTCGGGCGTTCGGTGCTGCCCAGAATTCTCGTCTGATTGACCTGTTGCAGAGGGCAGTTGGGCAGATACATTCGGCCGCGGTCGACGCGTTCCGGCGCACGCACCCTCTCCTGTCGGAGGGTGAGTTCTGACCCGGGCCCGCGAAGTGCGGTCCTGTGCAAGGGCCAGTAATAGGGGAGTTAGGCATGGCTCAGGGCACCGTCAAGTGGTTCAACGCGGAGAAGGGGTACGGCTTCATCGCGGTCGACGGTGGTGCGGATGTTTTCGTCCACTACAGCGCGATCCAGATGGACGGGTACCGCACCCTCGAAGAGGGTCAGCGAGTTGAATTCGAGATCTCGCAGGGCCAGAAGGGGCCGCAGGCGGACATGGTCAAGCTCGCCGTCGGCTGAGCTCGGCGCGGTCGGCCAACGACACCACTCACGCATGAAGGGTCCGTACCCCCAGGGGGACGGGCCCTTCACGCGTGATGCCGACCGTCGCCCCGCGTGGCATGCCCGCGGCATCCCGCGCGCCGTCGCCCGGTCCGCACGTTGTCCACGACCGCCGGGGGCGCTTGCACTCGTGGGGGTCGAGTGCTAATCATTGCGTTAGCACTCTCCAGGTGAGAGTGACAGAACTTGGACCGGGCCGGTGAGGCCCGCAGGCTTGGTGGGGCAAGGAACCACCGGGCAGGCAGGCCGTCCGTCGCGGGCGCCACTCGGTCCGGAGAAATCCACCCCTGTCCGGGAGGACCACTTCACATGGCCAAGATCATCGCGTTCGACGAGGAGGCACGGCGCGGTCTCGAGCGCGGGATGAACCAGCTCGCCGACGCCGTCAAGGTCACCCTTGGCCCCAAGGGCCGCAACGTCGTCCTCGAGAAGAAGTGGGGCGCGCCCACGATCACCAACGATGGTGTTTCCATCGCCAAGGAGATCGAGCTCGAGGACCCGTACGAGAAGATCGGCGCAGAGCTGGTCAAGGAAGTCGCCAAGAAGACGGACGACGTCGCCGGCGACGGTACGACCACCGCCACCGTTCTCGCCCAGGCGCTCGTCCGTGAGGGCCTTCGCAACGTAGCCGCGGGTGCAAACCCGATGGCCCTCAAGCGGGGCATCGAGAAGGCCGTCGAGGCCGTCTCCGCCGCTCTGCTGGAGCAGGCCAAGGACGTGGAGACCAAGGAGCAGATCGCTTCGACGGCCTCCATCTCCGCCGCCGACACCCAGATCGGCGAGCTCATCGCCGAGGCGATGGACAAGGTCGGCAAGGAAGGCGTCATCACCGTCGAGGAGTCCCAGACCTTCGGTCTGGAGCTGGAGCTCACCGAGGGTATGCGCTTCGACAAGGGCTACATCTCGGCGTACTTCGCCACCGACATGGAGCGCATGGAGTCGTCCCTGGACGACCCGTACATCCTGATCGTCAACTCCAAGGTCAGCAACGTGAAGGACCTCCTTCCGCTGCTGGAGAAGGTCATGCAGTCCGGCAAGGCACTGCTGATCATCGCCGAGGACGTCGAGGGCGAGGCCCTGTCGACCCTGGTCGTCAACAAGATCCGTGGCACCTTCAAGTCCGTTGCCGTCAAGGCCCCGGGCTTCGGTGACCGCCGCAAGGCCATGCTCGGCGACATCGCCATCCTCACCGGTGGCACGGTCATCTCCGAGGAGGTCGGTCTCAAGCTCGAGAACGCCGGCCTGGACCTGCTGGGCCGCGCCCGCAAGGTCGTCATCACCAAGGACGAGACCACGATCGTCGACGGTGCCGGTGACAGCGACCAGGTTCAGGGTCGCGTCAACCAGATCCGTGCCGAGATCGAGAACTCCGACTCGGACTACGACCGCGAGAAGCTCCAGGAGCGCCTGGCGAAGCTGGCCGGCGGCGTGGCCGTCATCAAGGCCGGTGCCGCCACCGAGGTCGAGCTCAAGGAGCGCAAGCACCGCATCGAGGACGCCGTTCGCAACGCGAAGGCGGCCGTCGAGGAGGGCATCGTCGCCGGTGGTGGCGTGGCGCTGCTGCAGGCCTCCGCCGTCTTCGAGAAGCTGGAGCTCTCGGGTGACGAGGCGACCGGTGCCAACGCCGTCAAGCTGGCGCTGGAGGCCCCGCTCAAGCAGATCGCCGTCAACGGTGGTCTCGAGGGTGGCGTCGTCGTCGAGAAGGTGCGCAACCTGCCGATCGGTCACGGTCTGAACGCCGCGACCGGCGAGTACGTCGACATGATCGCCGAGGGCATTCTCGACCCGGCGAAGGTCACGCGCTCCGCTCTGCAGAACGCCGCGTCGATCGCCGCGCTGTTCCTGACCACCGAGGCCGTCATCGCCGACAAGCCGGAGAAGGCCTCTGCGGCCGCTCCGGGCGGCATGCCGGGCGGTGACATGGACTTCTGATCCTGACGGATCAGTAGTTTGGTCGCACATCGGCCCCCGGGACCTGTACTGGTCCCGGGGGCCGATGCCATGTCCGCGGCGGTGACGGCCGGTCAGCGGTCAGGAGAGCTTGCCGTCGTAGTCCGGGAGCTTGAACGTCCGCTCCGCGTGGCCGCCGACCAGGTCGCTGTCGTTGTTGCCGATGTTGGCGATGATCGTGTAGCCCCGGGCCTCGATCTCGGCGCGCTTGGCGGTCTTGTACGTGCTGACTTCGTCGAAGAGGTCGGGCAGGTCGCGGACGTAGAGACCGGTCACCGGGTAGCCGACCGCGGTGAGGTTGTGCTGCGTCAGCGAGGCGATGATGCCCGGGCGGGCGGTGACGAAGAAGATGGCGACGCCTTGGGAGTCGGCGTACCGGACCAGATCGCGGACCTTGGCGATCGCGGGGGTCGGGAACGTCCAGAAGTAGTGGAAGTCCGTCTCCAGCGACGAGTTGTCGATGTCGAGGACGATCGCCGGTTTCTGGCCCGCGGGGGTCTGCGCGATGCGCTGTTGGACGTAGGGGCGGGCCACGTCGATGACCGCGGCGACATCACGCTGCCAGGTGTCGTAGTCGATGCCCAGGACGGCGGCATTGCCGCCGGGGGCCCAGGACGCGGTGGTGGCCCCGGCGGTGGGCGACGACACGGGGGCGGCCTGGGCGGCTGTGGCGGGCGCGACGAGGGCGAGAACGGCGGCCGCGGCGGCGACGCCCGCCGTACGGGCGGACCGGGTACGGCTTCGGCTCATGAGGGTGCCTCCTGTGTCGAGGTTGACATGCACGCGCCCAACCCTCGGTGAGGCCGGGTCTCATGTCTACTGGCCGGTAGGAAACTTTTCATGGACGCACCATGAAATGGACGCACCAACGCCCCAACTCTCCTGCCGGCCCTCCAGGTTGTGAGCTCAGTGGCGGCGGCGGGGTCGCCTGCGCGAAGGTGCAGGCGCTCGCCGGGTGGGGCGGGCCGGAGAGGCGTGGAACGACGCGTCCAGGGCTATGTGGCATTCCTCACAGCGAAAGTGCAGACGGCGAAAGCAACTACGCCCTTTCGTCTCTTCTGTCTCTCCCGGTGTTGTGGCGTTGATCGGAACGGGTGAAAGACTCGTGACGGTCGATCGTTGCCCCGGGCATACGATCGCCTCAAGTCGCATTGCGTGTCCCATTCCGCTGCGACCCCTTCTTCTCTTTCTCGGACTCCGAAGGGCTCTTGTGAAGATTCGCCGGATTCTTGCCACAGCTGTTGCCGCCGCAGTGACCACGCCTGTCCTCCTGCTGTCGGTCACCCCCGCGTTCGCCGACGACAAGCCGGCAGCGCAGACGCAGGAGAAGCCGTCCATCGCGGAGCTGGAAAAGGCCGCCGCCGCAGCGCAGGAGGCGTACGACGACGCCGTAGAGGCCCAGAGCGCCGCCTACGCGGCTCTTGAAGCGGTCCTGTCCGACACCGCTCCCCTGGCCGTGGCAGCCAAGGCCGCCGAGGCCGCGGCGGCCGACGCCGCCACCGCGAAGACCGACGCCGACCAGGCGGTCGTCGACGCCAAGGCGGCGGTCGACGCCCTCCCGGAGACAGCGACCGAGGAGGAGAAGACCGCGGCGGCGACGACTCTCACCGAGGCGGAAGCCGCCGCCGCAGCCGCCGCCGATGCCAAGACCGCCGCCGATGCCAAGGTCGTGGAAGCCCTGGACGCGCGTGACGACGAGCGGGTCGCCGCAACCCGCACGCTGGACCAGGCGCAGAAGGCCACCGAGGCGGCGCTCGCTGACAAGACCGCCGCCGACGAGGCGCTGGCCAAGGCGAAGGAGGAGGCGGGCGAGGGCGGCGAGGACTGCGTCCCCGAGGCCAAGCTCACCACGGTCGTCACGGGTCTGCCGTCCACAGTCGTCGCCGGCACGAAGGTCAACTTCAATCTCCGGGTGACCAACGGCACCGACAAGACGATGGACGAGGTACTTCCGTTCGCCTACGTCCACGCGACCGACAAGAGCGGGCTCAAGGACATCGACGACCTGGTGCACCTGCAGTGGTCGTCCGCCTCGTCCTCGACGTGGAAGACCGTCGACAACGAGCACTACATGGACGCCATCAGCCCGCTGAAGGCGGGCGCCCACGCCGACGTCAAGATGCGCCTCACGGTCGACGCCTCGGCCCCCGCGGGCAACGGCGTCACCTTCGTCGCCGGTGACTACTTCAACGACAACGGAACCTGCGGCGGGAACCCGGACCTCGAGGGCTACGAGTTCCTGATCGCTGCCGCGGGCAGCAAGCCCGGCAAGGTCGACGACGCCAAGCCGAGCACGACCGAACCCGCCACCTCGGACCTCGAGCCGCAGAGCGGCGCGTCGGCCAGTCCCGTGAGCGGCACCCTCGCCGCCACGGGCTCGTCCTCCGCGACGTCGCAGCTCGCCCTCGCGAGCGGCGCGGCCCTGGCGATCGGCGCGGGCGCGGTGTTCGTCGTACGCCGTCGCAAGGCCGGCTCCCACGCCTGACACATGAGGCGGGGTGCCGACCAGGCACCCCGGCCCACGCGTTGACCGTCCAGCGGGCCCGACACCGAGCGGTGTCGGGCCCGCTGCGGTGACACGGCCGCCCCGGCGCGCAGCCACCTGCAGACCGACGCCTGCGGGCCCGGAGTCCGGAGTCGCGGCCGCAGCGTCACGTGATTACGCCCTGCCTGTTGGGGCGGGGGACCATCGCGGCCCGCACCTCGGCCATCCGGTCGCGGACCCCGTCGGCCGGGATCCCGCGGCTGTCCGGCGGTACGGAGGCCTGCTCACCTCGGCATGGCCCGCACTCGCCGCCGGGCAGCGTCTGCGCCCGGCCCGGTGTGCCGCATTTCGCGCACTCCAGGACCCGCAGCGCGGCGGATGGGGTGGGCGGAGCGGCCCGTTCGGGTGGCATTTTGGTGGTCAGGCGGCTGCGGACCAGTGCCGCCGCGTGATGCACCGGGACCGGCAACCCGTCGGTCAGTGCGTGCAGCAGCTGTACCTCGGTGGCGCCCCGGTCGAACCACGCTGTGACGTACGGCTCCAGCGCCGTGCAGTCCGTCGACGACAGGCTCAGCGCGGGTGCGGTACGGCCGAGCGCGGCCAGCAGGACGAATGCCCGGGAACGGGCCGGCCGCCGTTCTTCCGGCGGTACGTCGCCCCTGGTGAACGCAGCCCACCAGCCGTCGTCGCGAGGCGTGCGGGAGAAGAACGTACGCGTCACCCAGCGTGCGCTGCCCGAGCCGATGACGTGCTCGCTGCCCCGGCGCAGATGCCCGGCCCGCTGGAGGTTGTTCAGCGCGGTCCGCAGTGCGCACTGCCCGTACGGCAACACCTTGGCCAGCGTCTTCACGGAGATGTCGGCGCCGTCCGGCAGCCGGTCGACATAGGCGGCGACGGCGGCCTCACGCGGCGGAAGGCGCGCGAAGTCGTTTGCGGTACGGGGCCGTTGGCCGGACGCGGACCGCTTGCCGTAGCCCGGGTTGGCCATCGGGTGCGGCGGTGTGTGCGGGCTGTGCGGGGGTACGTGCGGTGCGCGCGGGGCAGCACTAAGCTGGCTGTCAGCCATTTGATCGCCTGTTTCGATCTCGTTGGTCAGACCCCTGTTCGGTGTTCCCGCACCGGCAGGGGTCGTTCGTTATTCGGAACGCTAGAGCGTCCGCACCGTGCGTGGCAAGCCGGTCACGAAAAGTGAACTTGCCTGCTGGGGAGGGTGGGTGGGTTGAAGCCCTCCACCCCTTCCTCGAAAAGAGCGCTCGGAGTACGGGGCTTGAGCTCCGGGCCTCAGTTGCGCTTGAGATCCGTGACGAAGGACGACCACGCCGCCGTACGGAAGACGAGCGCCGGGCCGTCCGGGGCCTTTGAGTCGCGGACGGGGACGACGCCGGGGTGGCCGTCGGCGACCTCCAGGCAGTCGCCACCGCTTCCGCCGCTGTACGAGGACTTGCGCCAGGTTGCTGCGGCCAGGTCGTAGTCAGAACTGCTGAGCTTCATGGGCGTGATCCTCCGCCACCGACTCGATCAGGGCCAGGGACGCTTCCGGTGACAATGCGCTGGCCGCCACCAGATCGTAGGTCAGTTCGTAGTGCCTGACGGTTGCGGGATCGTCGTGCAACTTCCCTGTGCCCAGGCCCTGAAGGTAGGCGAGCGGGGGCGCGTCATCGAAGGACATCAGCTTGAGCGGTCCTTCCATGGCCATGTGTGCGCCGGCGTTGAACGGCAGTACCTGCACGATGATCCGGTGATCGCGTGTCAGCTTCAGGATGTGGTTGAGCGCCTCTGCCATCACTGCCGGTCCGCCGGCCTCCCGACGTAACGCCGCCTCGTCCAGAACCGACCAAACCAAGGGGGTTGTTGGATCGGACAGCAGGTGCGCCCGCTCCAGCCTCGCCGCGACCAGATCGTCGATCACGTTCTCCGGAGCTGTCGGCTGGTATGCGCGGAACACCGCCCGTGCGTACGCCTCCGTCTGCAACAGCCCGGGGATCAGCTGCGGCGCGTACTCCTTGATGGTCCTCGCGACGGCCTCCGCCTCCGCCGCCTCCGCGAAGTGGTCCGGGTACTTCGACTTCTTCAGGGCGACGCAGTTCCGTACGAAGAACCCGTCCGTCGTCAGGATCTCGTCGAACTTCTGGGCCTGGTCCAACTGCATCCGGCGCGTACCGGACTCCAGTTGGCCGATGAACGAGCCGCTGACGAAGAGCGGGAGTCCGAGTTCTTCCTGTGAGAGGCCGGCGCTGTCCCTCCGGTGGCGGAGTTCGGCGCCGAGGAGGGCGCGGGGCGAGGAGGACGGGTCGAGTTTCTTGGGGCCCGGCATGGCAACTCCCTGTGACACACCTGCGGTTGTTGGACCTGCGGCACTTCCAGGCTAGTCGGGCGTCGGACACGCTGGGTAGGCATTGCGATTACCGAGCGTGGAAGGTGTGCAGGATGACCAGTACGGAGCGACGACGGGTTGCCGCCGGAAGAGCGCAGGAGGCGGAGGACGCGGTGGAGACGCTGAGACAGGGGTTGAAGGGCGTGGGGCTCACGCTGCCGTCGTTGCGGATCGATCCGGTGTCGTGCTCGGGGAACGAGCCCGCGCCGCTGGTGGATCTGGGGCGCTGCAACATCGACACGGCGCTGCAGCTGAGCGCCGTTCTGGAGAAGAAGTGTGACGGGGAGGCCGGTCATGACGGGTGAGGGACTCGAACCGTGTACGCCGGAGCCCGGGACGTACGCGGTGGACTCGCGGGACGGGCGAGTGGGGCGCGTGATGGGGTGCGTCGGACCGTACGTGCAGCTGCGGCCGCCGGGAGGAGGGGCCGAGTGGGACTGCCCACCGGAGTCCGTGCAGCCGGCCTCGCCCGGGGATGCGCTGCGGGCCAGGGTCAGGGAGGTCAACCGGGAGGGGCGGCTGCCGTGAGACACACGGAGGGCGGCACCCGCACGGGTGCCGCCCTCCGTTGCGTCACGGGATCAGGCGCGGGCCGGCTCCGGTGCCGGGTCGGTGACCGGGGCGGTCGGGCCGCCGGTTGCGGCGACCGCCGAGACCGCCGGCTCCTGCGACACGTTGAACTCCGCCAGCAGGTCCTTGCTGAAGCCGAAGAAGTACGTGGCGACGAAGCCCGCCAGGTAGCCGACCAGCAGGCCGCCCGCGTAGATCGCGATCGTCGTGCCCAGGCCGTGGTTGCCGTCGAGGAGCGGGAACAGGGCCCAGCCGGACGGGCCGATCGCCGTGGAGCCGACCGCGCTGCCGAGCTGGTTGAAGAAGCCGACGAACGCCCCACCGAACGCACCGCCCACGCAGGCCGTGATGAACGGGCGGCCGAGGGGGAGCGAGACACCGTAGATCAGGGGCTCGCCCACGCCCAGCAGACCGGCGGGGAGAGCCGACTTGATCGTCCTGCGGATCGACTCGTTGCGGGGGAGACGGAGGTAGACCGCGAGGGCCGCGCCGACCTGGCCCGCACCCGCCATGGCGAGGATCGGGAGGAGGACCGTGTAGCCCTGCTGCTCGATCAGAGTGGTGTGGATCGGGATCAGCGCCTGGTGCAGGCCCAGCATGACCAGGGGGAGGAAGAAGCCGCCGAGGACCAGGCCCGCGCCCGCACCGCCGTTGGACAGCAGCCAGTTGGCGAAGTCGCCGATCGCGGTGGAGACCTCACCGGCCACGTACATCAGGCCGAAGATCGTCACGAGGCCGGAGATCAGCACCGTCAGCGTCGGGGTGACCAGGACGTCCAGTGCCTCCGGGACCCAGCGGCGGCACCACTTCTCCACGTACACCGCGAGGACCGCCGCGCCGAGCGCGCCCAGCACACCGCCCTGGCCGGGGGAGAGCTTCTGGCCGAAGGCCTCGATGTCCGCGACGCCGGGGAAGACGATGATCGCGGCGACCGCACCGCCGAGGATCGGCGTGCCGCCGAACTCCTTGGCCGTGTTGTAGCCGACGAAGACGGCGATCAGCGCCATGAAGCCGGACGCCATTGCGCCGAGCGCGGGCGTCACCGACGTCAGCCAGCCCAGGTTCTTCAGCAGGCCGTTGAGACCGGCGATGATGCCGCAGCCGATGAGGGCCGGGATCAGCGGGACGAAGATGTTCGCGATCTTCCGGAGGAAGAGCTTGAACGGGGTGGCGTTCTTCGCCTTCCGCGCCGCCTTGATCGCGGCGCCCTGGGCGGCGAGTTCGGCCGCGGTGGTAGTGGTGGTGGTAGTGGCCGGCTCGGCCGCGGTGGCCGGTTCGGGAGCGGCTTCGCGGGCCTCCCGCACCAGCTGTTCGAACTCCGGGGTGACCCGGGCGACGGTGCCCGGGCCGAGGACGATCTGGTACGTGTCGTCCTCGACCACACCCATGACGGCGGGGAGCGCCTTGAGGGCCTCGTCGTCGACGAGCGAGCGGTCGTGCAGGCCCAGCCGGAGCCGGGTCATGCAGTGGACGACGGAGCTGACGTTCGCGGCGCCACCGACGAGCGGAAGGATCGCGGCGGCAGTGGCGCGGTTCTTGTCTTCTGTAGCCATGGTGCGTGGTGCCTTGCTGTGCGGGGGGTGTCGGAGCGGTTCCCCGGATGGGGTCAGGTGGTGGTGCGTGGTGCGGCCGCGAGGGCGGCACGGAGGTGGCCGTCGGACGCGGACAGGAGTGTGGCGGCGGTGGGACCGTCGACCTGGCCGAGGATGGTGAGGATCGCGTTCTTCACCTCGCCGTCGGTGGCGGCGAGCGCGGCCTCGATCTCCTCGTCGGAGGCGCCGGTGGCGAGGGCGACGATCCGGCGGGAGCGGGCGCGCAGCTTCTCGTTGGAGGCGCGGACGTCGACCATCAGGTTTCCGTACGTCTTGCCGAGCCGGATCATCGTGATCGTGGACAGCATGTTGAGGACGAGCTTCTGCGCCGTACCGGCCTTCAGCCGGGTCGAGCCGGTGAGCAGCTCGGGACCGACGACGATCTCGACGGGGTGCTCGGCCGCGGCGCCGAGCGCCGAGTCCGCGTTGCAGGACAGGCCGATGGTCAGCGCGCCCTTGGCGCGGGCGTGCTCGACGGCCCCGATCGCGTACGGCGTACGGCCGGAGGCGGAGATGCCGACCACCGTGTCGTCGAGGGTGAGGTCCAGGGCGTCGAGGTCGGCGGCGGCCAGCTCCTTGCTGTCCTCGGCGCCCTCGACGGCCGTGATGATCGCGGACGGTCCGCCCGCGATCAGGCCGATGACCTCGGACGGGTCGGTGTTGAACGTGGGCGGGCACTCGCTGGCGTCCAGGATGCCGAGCCGGCCCGGGGTGCCCGCGCCCGCGTAGATCAGCCGGCCGCCACGGGCCATGCGGGCGGCCGTTCCGTCGATCGCCGCTGCGATCTCGGGCAGCCGGGCGGCGACGGCGGTCGGGACGGTCCGGTCCTCGCCGTTCATGATCCGGGCAATCTCCAGCGTGTCCAGCCGGTCGATCTCGGCGAGCTCGGGCCGGAACGCCTCGGTGGTGAGGGTGGCGAGCTCGGCGCGCAGCTCCCCGTACTCGGAGTCCCGGCCGGGCGTCGCGGCGTTGGCGTCGGTGGTGGAGGTCATGGACAGCGGCTCTGCTTTCTCGATCTCGTGTCTCGTGCGGTTCAGCGGGTACGGCGTTGTGGTCAGCGGGTGCTGCGAGGGGTATGTCGGTGGGCGAGCGCCTCGTAGGAGGCGGCCAGCGCCGGGGCGGCCGTCTCGTACGTCCGCTGGGCGACGCCTATGAACAGACAGTCCACGACGAGCAGCTGGCTCGTACGGCTCGACATCGCGGCGGGGCGCAGTTCGCTCTCGCGGGCGGTGGAGGTCGTCAGCACGTGGTCCGCGTACTGCGTCACCGGGCCGTCGGGGCGGCCGGTGATCGCGATCGTCGTCGCCCCCTGGTCGAAGGCCACCCGGAGCGGTTCGATCACATCGACCGTGGAGCCGGAGTGGGTGATCGCGATCGCCACATCGCCGGAGCGGAGCTGCACGGCGTTGGTCACAGCCAGGTGCGGGTCCATGTGGGCGTGCGCGATCAGGCCGATCCGGAGCAGCTTCTGCCCCAGGTCCTGGGCGACGAGGGAGGAGGCGCCGACGCCGTAGATGTCGATCCGGCGGGCGGTCGACGCGGCGGCGACGGCGGCGCCGAGCTGTACCGTGTCGAGCCCGGCGGCCGTGTCGGCGAGGGTCTGCTGCTCGTCGAAGGCGAGCTTGGCGACCACATCGGCGATCGGGTCGTCGACCGCTATGTCCGCCGTGACAGCGGGGGCGCGGCCGGACTGCTGGTGGGCGGCGAGCCCGGCCAGGGCGAGGCGCAGATCACGGTAGCCGGGGTAGCCGAGGAGGCGGGCCGTGCGGACCACGGTCGCCTCGCTGGTGCCGGTGAGCTCGGCGAGACCGGTGACCGTCAGGGCGGCGCAGCCGGCGGGGTCACCGGCGACGGCTTCGGCGACCCGCTGCATGGAGCGGGTCATGGACGGCGCGAGCGTCCGCACCTTGGCCGCGAGGGCGGCCGGTGCGGGCGGAGAATCACCGCTGAAACTTTCCTTCAGGTCATTGGTCACGTTTGAAAGATATTTTCAACCCTGCGACCCGTCAACCCCTCTTTGGTCCCGACCTCTGGCGGTACCGAGAATCTGTCTGTGACGAAGGCCGTCTTACGGCGAGGGCCGGTTGGATGCGGGGTGAGAATGACTCCATGGAGTTGAACCGCCTGGAGCAGGCGCTGCATACCGCCCGCGCGCTGGTGATGGCCGATCTCGCAGCCGGCGACGTCGCCGAGGCCGAAATCGTCTCCCTCGTCGAGGACGCGGTGACGCACCGGCGCTGGTGGGTCGAACAGTGGCCGGACGGTATGGAGTACCTGGTCGGACTGGTCGCCCAGGACGTCCAGGACGCGCTGCTGGAGCGTTACGGCCGGTGGCCGCTCTGCCCGGTCTGCGACGCCGGCGACCCGCACGCCCTCGACGTCGAACCCGAACTGGGGCCGGACCCGCGCTGGGTATGCACCAAGGCGACCGTGATGGTGGCGCGCGTCGGCGCGCTGAGCGGGGTGCTGCGTCGGTGACGGTCTATATCGACCCGCCGGACTGGCCGGGTCACGGACGCCTCTGGTCGCACCTGGTGAGCGATGTCTCGTTCGAGGAGCTGCACGCCTTCGCCGCCTCGATCGGCTGCCCGCCGAAGGCCTTCGAGCGCGACCACTACGACGTACCGGAGACCCGGTACGCGGACGCGGTGCGGGCCGGGGCCCGCGAGATCGGCTCCAAGGAACTGGTGCGCCGGCTGACGGACGCGGGGCTGCGACGCCCCAAGGGACGCCCGGCTCCCGGCAGCTGAACGGATGCGGCCGACGCGGCCGCCGGGGTCACACCGCCGGGGCAGGCGCTTCCACGGACGCCTCCGGCGAAGCCGCCGCCGCGGGCGAACCGGTCACCCGGCGCGACCTGCCCCCGCCCTGCAGCCGCAGTGAGCACACCACCCCCACCAGCGCCAGCACCGTCATCGCCGCGCCCGCCCAGGCCGTCGCCGCGAACCCGAAGTCCGCGTCGATCACCGTGCCGCCCAGCCAGGGGCCGCCCGTGTTGCCCAGATTGAACGCGGCAGTCGTCGTCGCACCCGCCAGGGTCGGGGCCGCGCCCGCGATGTTGAACATCCGGGCGTTCAGTGCCGGGGCCGTGTAGAACGCCGACAGGCCCAGCAGGAACGCGAGCCCGACCGCGGCGACCTGGTTCGAGGCGAACAGCGCCAGCGCGACCAGGAAGACCGTCGACGCCGCGATGCCGCTCATCAGCACCCCGAAGAGGTGCGCGTCCGCGACCCGGCCGCCGATCGTCGTGCCGATCAGCGCACCGACCCCGAACAGCGCGAGGACCGTCGGCACCCAGCCCGAGTCCAGCCCGGCGACATCCGTCAGCAGCGGCGCGAGATAGCTGAACGCGCAGAAGACCCCGCCCGCCGCCAGCGCCGTGACCATGATCGACAGCCACGCCTGACGGTCACGGTAGATGGACATCTCCCGCTTGAGCTGCGGCTTCTCCGCAGGGAGCGGGATACGTGGGATCAGCGTCGCCACACCGGCCAGAGCCACCGCCGACGCCGCACCGACCGCCCAGAACGCCGACCGCCAGCCGAGGTTCTCACCGAGGAACGCCCCCAGCGGTACGCCGAGGACGTTCGCGATCGACAGCCCGCCGATCATCACGGCCATCGCTCTGGCCCGCGCGTTCACCGGCACCATCGCGATGGCGACCGCCGCACCGACGGCCCAGAACCCGGCGCACGCGAAGGCGCTCACCACACGGGACGCGAAGAGCACCTCGTACGTCGGAGCAAGCGCACCCGCGACCTGCCCGAGGCCGAAGACCGAGATCAGCGTGATCAGGGTGGTCCGGCGCGGCAGCCGGAGCGTGGCCACGGCGAGCAGGGGTGCACCGATCACCATGCCGATGGCGAAGGCGGATATCAGGAGCCCGGCCCGGGGGATGGACACATTCATGTCGTCGGCGATCGGCGGCAGCAGACCGGAGAGCATGAACTCGCTCGTACCGAGGGCGAAAACCGAGAGCCCCAAAATGTATACGGCCAAGGGCATACGGGTGCGATGACGAACGGCAGAGTCGGGCATGACAGGTGCCAACGACGATGCAGTCCGTTACATTCCCGTATCGGCGGATCGTGCCGACTGTCTCAACGGGTGAGCAGCTCGAGCTCCGTGAGCAGGTTCTGCCGGGCACGCGGCTCCCACTCCGCGATCCCGTGCGGCGTACGGAACAGTCTCGGCAGCCCCAGCAGCTGACGCAGTACGGCCGCCCGGCCGTCCCGGAACGCGTCGTCGGGGACGAAGCCGTACTCCTCCCGTACCTGCGCCGCGTACTCCGCGTACTCCTTGGGGGCGGCCGCCAGGATCGCCAGGTCCGCGTCGCACAGCACCTCGCCGTTGGTGTCGCCGGCCGCCGGGTCGTGAGTGACGGTGAGCCGGACCAGCCGCGCCACTTCGGCGGTGATGTCGTCCGGGACACCGGCCTCGGGCAGGGCGCGCTCGGCCAGGGCGGCGCTGCGCTCCTCGTTCTCGGAGCGGTCCGGGCGGTACACCGCGTCGTGGAACCACGCGGCGAGGCGGACGGCGTCCGGGTCGGCGGCGTGGCCGGCCAGTGTGTCGATGCGGTCGAGGACCGCCGTCAGATGGGCCGTGGTGTGGTAGCGGCGCTGCGGTTCGGCCCAACGGGCAAGGAAGTTGTCGGCGTAGGGGCGCGGATCGGGAGTGGGGGCGCCGCCCCGGACGGCGACGAGAGCCGCGTGCCAGCGGCCACGGAGGACGTCGGCGGCAGTTCCCGCCTCGTGGACGCTGCCCGCCTCGTGGGCGGCCGCGGAGGCACTGCTTTCGCGCGAGCTGTCGGTCATGGGACGACCCTAAGGGCCGGTCGGCCGCCGGAGGACCGGGCCGCACGGCCGGGACCGGGGCGGCCCGTCGAGGGCCGCCCCGGTCGTTGTGCGGTGTGCCGGACCGGTCAGTGGCCGGGCGGGGTGTCCAGGGCCAGTGCGGCGAAGGTGGCCAGCCAGTGGTCCGTGCTGAAGTCGCCGGAGGAGACCGACGGCAGGCCGACGGCGAGATGAGCCTCGGCCGAAGCGGTCAGAGCGGTGTGGGCGGGGCCCTCGCCCAGCGCGTCGGCGATCGTACGGAGGGCCGCTGCCCGGCTCATGGTGAGGCCCAGGAGGTGGCCGATCTGCGGGTCCGAGTGGTCGGAGACCACGGGCGGGGTGAGCAGCGGAGAGTCCGTCAGCCCGGGCAGGAACCCGGCCAGCCAGGTCCGGAACTCCGCGACGGGCAGCACCCGGCGCATCGCGTCCGCCTCGGTCAGGGCGGGGGAGAGGAAGTCCTGCCCGGACGGCTCCCAGTGGGCGGGGGCGTCGTGGTCCTCGGCGAACCAGGTGCGCAGCCGTTCCGCCACCGCGTCGAGCACCGGGCGGGACAGACCGGCGCGCTCGCCCGCGTCCAGAACCATGCCCAGGCCGAAGGCGCTGTTGGGGTGGATTCCGTGCCTGATCGGGTACGTCGCCTTGGGCAGCCAGCCGGTGAGGAGTTCGCCGACCGTCTCCACGGCGGGGGCGAGAGCGTCGGCCCAGCGGTCGCCCTCGGGGGTGGCGAGCGCGCGGCACTCCGCCGCCAGCGCCACCAGCCACGCCCAGCCGTAGGGGCGTTCGAAGTGCGGGCGCTTGCGGAGATACGCCGCCTCGAAGGCGAGGTTCTCCGGGGTGAGGTGGGAGTTCAGTACCTCGTGGACACGGGTGGTGACCGTGGCCGGGAGGTCGCCGGTGGCGGAGAAGCGGCGCAGCAGGCGGACGAGAAGCCAGTGCATGTGCACGGTGGAATGCCAGTCGTACCCCCCGTAGAAGGCGGGGTGCAGGGTGCGGGGCGCGACCAGCTCCTCGGGGCCGGCGTACAGGTGGGCAGGGGCGTTGGGGTACTCGCGTACGACGTTGGCGAGGGCCAGTTCCGTGAAGGGGACGGCGTACGCGGCAGGGAGCGCGGGGGACATCGGGGTCACTCCAAGGAGGTGGGCGAGCGGCTCGGGTCAAGGGGCGGCTCGGGCCAGGGGGTCAGGGGCGGCTGGGGTGAGGGGCGGTCCGGGTCAGAAGGCGAAGAGGGCCATGATCGCGACGTTGCAGACCAGCAGGGCCGCTGCCGTGGGGAGTTGCGCCTTGATCGGGCCGTACTGGTCCTTGAGTTCGAGCAGAGCGGCGGGAACCAGGTTGAAGTTGGCGGCCATCGGGGTGACGAGGGTGCCGCAGAAGCCGCAGAGCATGCCGATCGCGAGGATCGCGGGCGCGTTGCCGTTCATCTGCTCGATGAGGACGGGCCAGCCGATCGCGGCGGTCATCACCGGGAACGCGGCGAAGGCATTGCCCATGACGATGGTGAACAGCGCCATGCCGCAGCAGTAGACGGCCACGGCCACGAACTTCTGACCGTCCGGCAGCACCGCCTCACTGATCCTTCCGACCTGCTCACCGACACCGGCGGACTGGAAGATCGAGCCGAGGACTGCGAGCAGCTGAGGCAGGATCAGCGCCCAGCCCATCGATTCCAGCATGTTGCGACCGGAGTGCAGCGGCACGGAGATCCTGCGCTCGCGCAACAGCACCATGCCTACGATCAGCGCGGCGATGGCGCCGACGCCGAGACCCAGGATGGTCTCGTACCCCGGCTCCAGGACCGGTTCGCCACCGATCTTCCAGTTCTTCACGAGCGTCGCGCAGACCATCGCGACGACGGGGATGGTGAGAGCCGGAAGGAACAGCTTGTTGCCGAGGCGGGCGGCCGAGGCTGCGCGCTTCTCGCGGGAAGGAGTGTGTGATGCGCCCTTGCCGGTGAGACCGCAGCCGCCCAGGACGATCAGGATCAGGACGGCGACACCCAGCGGTTCGGCGGGGAGGGACTTGTCGACGACTCCGGTGGAGTAGAAGAACGCGGCGCCGAGCAGACCCCAGAAACCGGCCGAACCGAAGCGCTTGGGGTTGCTGCGGTCCATGACCATCTGCGCGGCCATGACGAGGAACACCGCGCCGACCAGCCAGAAGAAGTACTCGGACTTGATCACTTGGCGTCCTCCGTCCGGAGCCCGGCGTGCGTCGTCAGGTCGTTCTCGGCGGCGGCGACGGCGAGTTCGCGCTCCAGCTGCCGGTCCAGGTTGAGCAGGCGGGCCCCGTGGATCAGGAAGGCGCAGATCGCGGAGGGGATCGCCCACAGGGCCAGATGCAGGGGTTCGAGGTGCTGGTCGTACGTGGAGTTCACGAAGCCGGTGATCAGCAGGATCGATCCGATGGCGATGAAGCAGTCCTCGCCGAAGAACACCCCGATGGTGTCGGCGCCTGACGCGTGCGAGCGGACCTTCTCGCGCAGCTTTTGCGGCAGCGGACGACCCGCCTTGGCCTCGGCGGCGGCCTCGGCCATCGGGGCGATCAGCGGCCGCACACTCTGCGCGGGGCCGCCGATGCTGGTGAGGCCGACGGAGGCGGTGAGCTGCCGTATCAGCAGGTAGAGCGCCAGGAAGCGGCCGGTGGTCAGCCTGCCCAGCTTGCCGATGAGAGTACGGGCCTGCTCCTGGAGTCCGTACCGCTCGAGAAGCCCGATGACGGGCAGGGTGATGACGAAGACGGTCACGGAGCGCGCGGAGGCGAAGCTGTTGCCGAATGTGGCCAGCACCTCCTGCGGGGAGAGCTTGCCGAGCAGCCCTGTGACGATGCCTGCGACACCCACCACAAGGAGGGGATTGCGGCGGGTGGCGAATCCGAGGATCACCACGAGCACGCCGAGGAGAACGATCACGCGTCGGCCTTCTTCCGCGCATGGACGTGCAGGCATGCCTGCACGGTCCTGATCAGACGGGGTAGTGCGCGAGACATTAAGCGATTGTTCAACAAACCCACAAGGGTGTGGGCTACATGGATAGCAAAGCGTGAGGTGGGGCCGTGGTGCGGCCGGAGCGGATGGTGCCCGGTTCGGCCGACGCGGGCGAAAGATGGTGCGCTTTGGCCCTGATCTGTGGTTTCGCCCGGAGAGAGTCCGGCGCGTGGTGCGACGGGCGGGGTTCGGGGGATCGCACGGATTGTGGAACGTTCCATGCGTGACACGGCCCGGCGCGGGGTGAAACGCCGGGCCGTACCGAGTGGGGTTGCCGCGCGGCGGGTGCCCGGGTGGGGCTATCGCGCGGTCAGGCGCTCCGCGTACGCCTCCGCCAGCTGGCGCCGTGAGTCCTCCAGGTAGAAGGCCAGCATCCGCTCGGCGCCCGCCGCGTCGCCCTCGGCGAGTCTGTCCGCGATCTCCCTGTTCCGGGTGAGGTAGGGCTCGTGGAACCGGCGCGGGTCGGCCATCACATGGAAGGCCAGCCGCAGTTCGGCGAGGACGTTGCGCATCAGCTCGTCCGTGCGGGGGCTGTTCGCGAGGCCGGCCAGGGCCTGGTGGAAGCGGATGTTGGCGGTCGAGCAGACCGGCCAGTCGTTGGCGAGCGCCGCCTGCTCGCCCGTCGACACGGCGGCCTCGACGGCCGTCAGGTCGTACGGCGGCTCGCCCAGCGTCCGCAGGGCGGCGCACTCGACGAGCAGCCGGACCCGGTAGATGTCCACCAGGTCGTCGACGGCGAGGACGCGGACGAAGACGCCCTTGTTGAGCCGGTGTTCCAGGAGGCGTTCGTGCGACAGCAGGCGGAAGGCCTCGCGCAAGGTGTTCCGGGACACGGCGAGGGCGCCGCTGATGCTCTCCTCGGAGAGCCGGCTGCCCGGCGGGAAGTAGCCTTCCATGATCCGGTCCCGCAGGATGGCGGCGACCCGCTCGGCGGTGCCGGACCGGGCCAGGGAGGCACTGTCCGCCGCCAGTTCCGAGAGATCCGGAGAAGTCCGGCCGCCCGCATTCCCCGCCATGGCCCGTCCTCCGCCTGTTGCCGTGCGCGTCGTCCGGTGCGCACTCTGTGCCCAGTGAACCGTACGGGTGTCTCACTCCCCAAGCCGGGTCTTGTCAGATTGTTGAACAATCGCTAGCGTGCGCCCGTGATGGATCTGACGAACCCGACGAACCCGGCGAGCCCGACGAACCCGATGGATCTCAACGCGGATCTCGGCGAAGGGTTCGGGCACTGGACCCTCACCGATGACGACGCGCTGCTCGATTGCGTCACCAGCGCCAATGTGGCCTGCGGGTTCCACGCGGGCGACGCCTCCGTGATGCGGCGGGTCTGCGACATCGCGGCCGCCAGAGGCGTCCGGATCGGTGCCCAGGTCGCCTACCGCGATCTGGCCGGCTTCGGGCGTCGCTCCATGGATGTGCCACCCGCCGAACTCACCGCCGAGATCGCCTACCAGATCGGCGCCCTGCGGGTCTTCGCCGAAGCGGCCGGCTCCACGGTCGCGTACGTCAAACCGCACGGCGCCCTCTACAACCGTGCCGTCTGGGACGACGACCAGGCGGCAGCCGTGGTCGAGGGCGTCGGGCTGGCCGGCGGGGACCTGGCGGTCCTCGGGCTCCCCGGGTCGCGCCTGCTCGCCCACGCCAGGGCCGCGGGTCTCACTTCCGTCGAGGAGGCCTTCGCCGACCGCGCGTACACCCCGCAGGGCACGCTGGTCCCGCGGAGCGAGCCCGGCGCGGTGCTGCACGACGAGGACGAAGTCGTACGCCGCAGTGTCGGGATGGCGGTGGACCGGGGCGTCACCGGCGCGGACGGCAGCCGGATACCGGTCGCGGCACGCTCGCTCTGCGTGCACGGCGACACCCCGGGCGCGGCGGCGCTGGCACGCAGGATCAGAGCGGCGCTCGAACAAGCGGGCGTGGCCGTGCGGGCATTCGCATGAGCGCGGGCACCGGCGCCGCGCGTGAGGTCACGGCCGAGCGGAGCGTCCTCACGGGACAGTCGCGCGACGCGCGTACGTCCGCGTCGCGGGGGACGAGTACCCGCCCGTCCCGCGAGGCGGGCGCCCCGGCCGGCATCCGCATTCTTCCCGCCGGCTCCGGAGCGCTGCTCGTCGAGCTGTCCTCCGGTGAGCACGCCGAGGCCTTTCACGCCGAACTGCTGCGGCGTCGCGCACGCGGCGAACTGCCTGCCGTACGCGAGATCGTGCCCGGTGCCCGGACCGTCCTGCTCGACGGCATCGCGGACCGCATCCCGGACGGCAGCGCGCGGCTCGCCCGGGAACTTGTCTCCTGGGAGATACCGCCGCTGCGGCGCGACACCGGGGAAGCCGTCGAGATCCCCGTCGTCTACGACGGCCCGGACCTCGCCGACGTCGCGGCGGCCTGGGGCGTCACCGTCACCGAGGTGCCCCGCATCCACGCCGGGACCGAATTCCGCGTGGCCTTCTGCGGGTTCGCCCCCGGCTTCGGCTACCTCACCGGCCTCCCCGAGCACCTGCACCTGCCGCGCCGCGCGACTCCGCGCACCAGGGTTCCGGCCGGTGCGCTGGCCCTCGCGGGGGCCTACACCGGGGTCTACCCACGCCCGTCGCCCGGCGGCTGGCAGATCATCGGGCGGATGCCCGAGCCGGGCGAACTGTGGAACCCGGCCCGCGAACCGGCCGCCCTGCTGAGCCCCGGGGCACGGGTGCGCTTTGTCGCGGCGGAGGTGCGGCCATGACCGGTGCCATCGAGGTGGTCAGGGCCGGAGCCCTGACCACCGTTCAGGACGCGGGCCGTATCGGCTGGGCGCACCTCGGGGTGCCGCGCGCCGGCGCCCTGGACGCCCCCTCCCGCCGCCTCGCCAACCGGCTGGCCGGAAACCCTGCGGACGCGGCGCTGTTGGAGACGACCGCCACCGGCTGCGCGGTCCGCCCGGACCGGCCCGTGGTCGCCGTCGTCGGCGGTGCGCCCTGCCGGGTCACGGTCGACGGGCGGCCCGTGGCCTGGGGGACACCCGTGCACGTACCGGCGGGCGCGGTGCTCGACGCGGGGCCCGCGGTGCAGGGGCTGCGCAGCTATCTGGCGTTCGGGGGCGGCCTGCTGCCGGAACCGGTGCTGGGCAGCAGGTCCGCGGACCTGCTCTCCGGGCTCGGCCCGGCGCCGCTGCGCGACGGCGACGTACTGCCGCTGGGACACGGGGCGTCGCGGCCCGCGGCCCCCGACGCCGTGCCCTGGCCGGGCGCGCCCGCCGAGCTCGTTCTCCCCGTACGCCTCGGCCCCCGCCACACCTGGTTCACGGATCAGGCGCTGCGCACGCTCACCACGGCCACGTACCGGGTCTCGCCGCACAGCAACCGGATCGGCCTGCGCACGGAGGGCCCGGCCCTGACGCGCGCCCACGAGGGCGAACTGCCCAGTGAGGGGATGGTGCTCGGCGCCATTCAGGTGCCGCCGGACGGCCGCCCGGTGGTGTTCCTCAACGACCATCCGACGACCGGGGGCTATCCGGTCGTCGGGGTCGTGGACGAGACCGCACTCGCGGGGGCGGCACAGGCGGTGCCGGGCACCCGGGTGCGGTTCGTGAGCGCGGGCTGACCACCGGCCCCGTCGGGCCGGTCCTACGCCACCGCGCGGAACCCCCGGAGCCGCAACGAGTTGCCCACCACGAACACCGACGAGAACGCCATCGCCGCCCCCGCGATCATCGGGTTCAGCAGCCCCGCCGCGGCCAGCGGCAGCGCCGCCACGTTGTACGCGAACGCCCAGAACAGGTTCGTACGGATCGTCCCCAGCGTCTTGCGCGACAGCCGGATCGCGTCCGCCGCCGCCCGCAGGTCCCCGCGGACCAGGGTCAGGTCGCCGGCCTCGATCGCCGCGTCCGTGCCCGTGCCCATCGCCAGGCCCAGGTCCGCCTGGGCCAGTGCCGCCGCGTCGTTGACGCCGTCGCCGACCATCGCGACCGAACGGCCCCGGGCCTGCAGCCGCTTGACGACATCGACCTTGTCCTCGGGCATGACCTGCGCGTACACGTCGTCCCGGTCGATCCCGACCTCCGCCGCGACCGCCTCCGCCACCGCCCGGTTGTCCCCGGTGAGGAGGATCGGTGTCAGACCGAGGGCCCGCAGCCGTGCGATCGCCTCCGCGCTGGTCTCCTTCACCGCGTCCGCGACCTCCAGGACCGCCCGCGCCTCGCCGTCCCAGGCCACCGCGACGGCCGTCCGTCCGGCCGCTTCCGCCGCCGCCTTCTTGCGGGCCAGCTCCTCAGGCAGGTGGATCTCCCACTCGGCGAGCAGTTGCTCCCGGCCGACGAGGACGGCGTGGCCCTCGACAACACCCTGGACGCCGAGCCCCGCGAGATTGGCGAAGTCCTGGACGGCGGGCAGGGCGGCCCCGGTCCGCTCGCGGGCGCCGGCGGCGACCGCCTGGGCGATGGGGTGTTCGGAGGCGTGCTCCAGGGCGCCGGCCAGCCGCAGCAGCTGCGCCTCGTCCGCGGTGTCCGCCGCCATGTGGACGTCCAGCAGTGTCATCCGGCCGGTTGTGACCGTGCCGGTCTTGTCGAGGACGATCGTGTCGACGCGGCGTGTGGTCTCCAGGACCTCGGGCCCCTTGATCAGGATGCCGAGCTGTGCGCCGCGCCCCGTGCCGACCATGAGGGCGGTGGGTGTGGCGAGGCCGAGTGCGCACGGGCAGGCGATGATCAGTACGGCGACGGCGGCGGTGAACGCGGCCGTGACGTCGTCCGTGAGTAGCAGCCAGACGACCAGGGTGACCAGCGCGATCAGCAGGACGACCGGGACGAAGACCGCCGAGATCCGGTCGGCGAGGCGCTGGGCCGCCGCCTTGCCGTTCTGCGCGTCCTCCACGAGCCTGGCCATCCGTGCCAGCTGGGTGTCGGCGCCGACCCGGGTGGCGCGCACGACGAGACGGCCGCCCGCGTTGAGCGTGGCACCGGTGACGGCGTCACCGACCCCCACCTCGACCGGAACGGACTCGCCGGTGAGCATCGACGCGTCCACCGCGGAGGCGCCCTCGACGACGGTGCCGTCGGTGGCGATCTTCTCGCCGGGACGGACCAGGAACCGGTCCCCGACCTGCAGCTCAGCCGTCGGCACGGTCACCTCGCGACCGTCCCTCAGCACGGTGACCTCCTTGGCACCCAACTCCAGGAGCGCCTTGAGCGCCGCACCGGCCTTCCGCTTGGAGCGGGCCTCGAACCAGCGGCCGGCCAGGATGAACGCGGTGACTCCGGCCGCGGCCTCCAGATAGATGTTCCCGGCGCCGTCGCTGCGGCCGATGGTCAGCTCGAAGGGGTGCGTCATGCCGGGCATTCCGGCCATGCCGAAGAACAGCGCCCACACGGACCACAGGAACGCGGCCGATGTGCCGACGGAGATCAGTGTGTCCATCGTCGCCGCGCCGTGCCGGGCGTTGGTCCAGGCGGCGCGGTGGAACGGCCAGGCGGCGTAGGTGACGACGGGGGCGGTCAGGGTCAGTGAGAGCCACTGCCAGTACGTGAACTGCAGCGCCGGGATCATCGACATCGCGATCACCGGGACGGCGAGCACGACGGCGGTGAGCAGCCGCTGCCGCAGCGGGCGGAGCGCGTCGGCCCCGTCCTCGGCGGCGGGCGAGGGCTCCTCGGTGCGTACCGGAGGCGCGGGCTCCTGCGCCGTGTAGCCGGTCTTCTCGACGGTGGCGATCAGGTCCTGTACGGACAGGTCCTCGCCCCGGTAGCTGACTTTGGCCTTCTCGGTGGCGTAGTTGACGGTGGCGGTGACGCCGTCCATCCGGTTGAGCTTCTTCTCGATGCGGGCCGCGCAGGATGCGCAGGTCATGCCGCCGATGGAGAGCTCGACCTCTGCGGTGGTGCCGGTGCCGGTTGCGGCGGTGTGCGCGGACACGGTGTCCTCCCTGGCGTATATACCCCTAGGGGGTATCCGATACTGATGTATGTATACCCCCCACCCCTATGAAGCGCAAGGGTGGATCCGGTGCCGAGCCGCGGACCCGGGTGTGTCCGGCCGTCGGGCACCCCTCTGACCTCGCGTATCTTCACGTCCGCAGGGAAGCTGCACCTTCAGCCGACTGACCCGTAGGCTGGCCATTGGACTAGACCTATAGCTGTTTACTGGAGGAATGGGGTCCCATGAGCAACCGTGCAGTCCTGGAGGTGATCGCTCTCGACGCGGAGGACGCGGTCGCTGCCCAGGCGGGTGGTGCAGACCGGCTCGAGCTGGTCACCGACATGGCGGCGGACGGACTGACCCCGTCCTGCGCGACCTTCGCGAAGATCCGTGCCGCAGTCGACATTCCGCTGCGGGTGATGCTCAGAGTGGCGGACGGGTTCGCGGCCGGTGACATCGACGTACTCGTACGGAAGGCGCGCGAGCTGCGGGCCGAGGGGGCCGATGAATTCGTCCTCGGCTTCCTGGATGCGCAGGGCCACGCGGACCTCGTCGCCGTCGAGCGGCTCGTCGCCGAGCTGGACGGCTGCAGTTGGACGTTCCACCGTGCGATCGACCGCGCCACCGACCGGGACGCCCTGCGCAAGCAGCTGGCGGACCTGCCCGGCCTCGACACGTACCTCACGGCCGGATCGGCGCTGGGCGTCGACGACGGCATCCCGGTGCTGCTCGTCGAGGCGGCACGGAACGGCGAGCCCGGCTACGAGCCGCAGATCCTGGTGGGGGGCGGGCTGCGGCTCGAACACCTGCCGGAGCTGCTGGCCGCGGGCATCGACGCGGTGCACATCGGGGGTGCGGCGCGCCCCAAGGGATGGGACGCGCCGGTGGACGAGGCAGCGGTACGGGAGTGGCGGGCGCGGCTCGACGGACAGGGCGGCTCACCGGGGTGACCGGTTCCGTCCTCAACCACCCCCATGGCCTCGAGGGCATGGGGGCACCCGCTCGACGGGCCGGAGAGCCGAGCCCGTCCGGCGATTGAGGCCCGGCGGCTACCGGGCGGTCCCGGCACCCCCGAGCGCCTCCGGCAACCCCGCCGCGTGCACCACCGTCAACCCCGACACCGCACGGGTCAGCGCCACATACAACCGGCGCAGGCCCGTGCGTTCGTCCGGTTCGCCGTCGACCACCGCCGCCGGCTCGTCCAGCACCACATAGTCGTACTCCAGCCCCTTCGCCAGCGACGCCGGGACCAGCGTCAGCCGGGACTCGGCCGTCGTCTCCTCGCCGGGGGACAGATATGCGTGCCCCGCCGCTGTCAGCGCCTCCGCCAGCGCCGGGATCCGGGCGTCCGCCGCGATCAGGCCGATCGACCCCTCCTGCGTCAGCGACTCCTCGCACGCCGCGAGCACCGCCGCGTCCAGAGCGGCCGGGCCGGCCACTCCCCGTACCGCCAGTGAACCCGGCGACTCACGTACCGACTCCACCTCCGCGAGACCCGGCGAGATCACCGGCAGCAGCCGGGACGCGTACGCGATGACCTCCCTCGGCACACGGAAGCCCGCCGTCAGCTCCTCCACCACCGCGTCCGCCTTGCCCAGGTGGTGCAGCGCCTGCGCCCAGCTCTCCGTCGACCACGGCGTCGTCCCCTGTGCCAGGTCGCCGAGCACGGTCGCCGAACCTGTCGTGCAGCGGCGGCCCACCGCCCGGTACTGCATGGGGGAGAGGTCCTGCGCCTCGTCGAGGACGACATGGCCGAGCGAGTGGGTACGCGCCACCAGATCGCTCGCCTCGTCGATCAGCACCGCGTCCGCCGCCGACCACTTCACCGACTTCACGCTCCGGGCCGGCTTCGTCCACAGGATCGTCTTCTGCTCGTCCTCGGTGAGCAGCCCGTCCGCGTGCGCGGCCAGGAACTCCGGGTCGGAGAGCAGTCGCAGCACCAGCTTCGCCGGGTCGACGGCGGGCCAGATCGCCTTCACGGCCGCCTTGACCGCGGGAGTGCGGGCCACCGCGTTCTGCACCCGGTCGTCGGGGGCCTCCCCGGCCTCCTCCATCCGTACCAGGACGGCGTGCGCGATGCGCTGCGGAAGCGCCTCGTGTGCCGCTCCGTACCGCATGTCGCGGGCCAGCAACTCGGTGACCATCTCCTCCAGTTCGTACGCGGGCACCCGCCAGCGGCGCGAACCGCGCACCACCATCACCGGCTCCGTCGGCAGCGTCACATGCGAACGGATCGCCCGCCGCAGCACCTCCGCCATCCGGGCGTCACCCTTGACGACGGCCGCCTCCGCCGCGTCCGTACCCCGCACCTCGACATGCGCCGCCACCAGATCGTCGACGGTCGCCTGCTTCACCTCCAGCTCACCGAGGGCCGGGAGCACCTGCTCGATGTAGTGGAGGAACGACCGGTTCGGCCCGATGACCAGCGTGCCGGTGCGGGCGAGCCGCTCGCGGTGCGCGTAAAGCAGATACGCGACCCGGTGCAGGCCGACGGCGGTCTTGCCGGTTCCGGGCCCTCCCTGCACGCAGACCGTCCCGCCGAGCCCGCTGCGGACGATCTCGTCCTGCTCGGGCTGGATCGTCGCCACGATGTCGCGCATCGGACCGACGCGCGGCCGCTCGATCTCCGCCTGGAGCAGTTTGCTGGTCTGCGCGGCCTCGGTCGGGTCGCTGAGGTGCTCGTCCTCGTACGCGGTCAGCTCGCCGCCGGTGTACCCGAAGCGGCGGCGCTGTCCGACGTCCTGCGGGTCCTTCTTCGAGGCCCGGTAGAACGGCTGCGAGACGGGCGCACGCCAGTCGATGACCATCGGATCGCCGTCGGCGTCATGGACATGGCGCCGCCCGATGTAGAACTGCTCGCCCTCCGCGCCCTCGGCCTGTTCGGCACCGACCGGGTGCAGATAGTCGAGGCGGCCGAAGAAGAGCGGGGTGTGGGAGAGGTCGGCGAGCGACTTGATGCGTTCGTCGATCTGGGCCTGCAGGACGGCGGCGTTGACCCAGTTCGCGGTGACATCGCGGATGTCGAGCGCCTGGGCGTCCTCACGCATGGCGCGCAATGCGGCCCGGGACGCCGCGAGATGGGCGCGCTCGCGACCCAGCGGATCGGTGGTGGTGGTGTCGCTTTCGTGTTCGTGCGCGGGCACGGTGTTGCCTCCGGCTTTTCAACGCAGGACGGCGGCCCGCAGCTCGCTCCCGGTTACGGGCAGGGGGCGACGCGGTCCGCTCGAGGATCGATCACGGGGTACGCACGCAGGTGCACGTACGACTGTCGGCCGGTTTCCGTCCGGTCGGCGGCGCTCCCCCGGCTGCCGGCGACGAGCCGGTACCACGGTGCGGGAGGCGGGCAGACCGGCGATTGTATCGACCGCGACCGGCGGGGTCGAACGAATTGAGCTGCCCGGCCCACCCGCAGTCCCTTCCCCGTCCAGCCCCCGCCCCATCCCGTAGGGGACGGCATGCGACCGGAGGCCTATGCGAAGACCACGGGGATTCCGCCCGCGGGCCGATGCCTTTACGGCACGGGCGCAGGACCATGGATTACATGAGCACCGCCAGCCTGAACCCACACGGGACCGGCCCCGCGCACGGCGCGACGGCCGCCACCGGTCACCCGCCCACCCACCACATCGGCGACGCCATGCGCGCTGTGAAGGTTTTCGCACGCGCCGCGTTCGGCGTGGCCGTCCTCGGCGAGTACGCGGAGGAGGCGGGCGTCCTCCGCCGCGAGCATCGAGAACAGCACGACCGATCCGTACGCCGCGAACACTGAGTACGGCGGGGCCACGAGTTCGCGCGACCGCTCCGGTACGAGCATCCGGCACGGAGGCGAGGAGCCCCGCCCCCGCGCGTGGAGCGCTCGATTCAGCTGCTCAGTTGTCCGTCAGCAGCTCGTCCGCGTCCACGATCCGGTACGCGTACCCCTGCTCGGCCAGGAACCGCTGGCGGTGTGCCGCGAAGTCCTGATCGATCGTGTCGCGGGCGACCACCGAGTAGAACCGGGCCTCGTGCCCGTCCGCCTTCGGCCGCAGCACCCGGCCGAGCCGCTGTGCCTCCTCCTGCCGTGAGCCGAACGTGCCGGACACCTGGATGGCGACGGTCGCCTCCGGCAGGTCGATCGAGAAGTTCGCGACCTTCGACACGACGAGGACGCTGAGCTCGCCCTGGCGGAACGCGTCGAAGAGCTTCTCGCGCTGTGCGTTGCTCGTCTCGCCCTTGATCACCGGGGCGTCCAGATGCTCGCCCAGCTCGTCGAGCTGGTCGATGTACTGCCCGATGACGAGGGTCTGCTCGCCCCGGTGCTTGCGCACCAGCGCCTCCGTCACCTTCCGCTTCGTCGCGGTCGTCGCGCAGAACCGGTACTTCTCCTCGGCCTCGGCGGTCGCGTAGGCCAGCCGCTCCGAGTCCGTCAGATTGACCCGGACCTCGACACAGTCGGCAGGCGCGATGTAGCCCTGCGCCTCGATCTCCTTCCACGGCGCGTCGAACCGCTTGGGGCCGATCAGCGAGAAGACGTCCGACTCGCGGCCGTCCTCCCGGACGAGCGTCGCGGTGAGGCCGAGCCGCCGCCGGGCCTGCAGGTCGGCGGTGAACTTGAAGACGGGTGCGGGCAGCAGATGCACCTCGTCGTAGATCACCAGGCCCCAGTCGCGGGAGTCGAACAGCTCCAGATGCGGATAGACGCCCTTACGGCGGGTCGTCAGCACCTGGTACGTGGCGATGGTGACCGGCCGGATCTCCTTGCGCGTACCGCTGTACTCGCCGATCTCGTCCTCGGTCAGCGACGTCCGCTTCACCAGCTCGTGCTTCCACTGCCGGGCCGAGACGGTGTTCGTCACCAGGATCAGCGTGGTCGCCTTGGCCTCCGCCATCGCACCGGCCCCGACCAGTGTCTTGCCCGCACCGCAGGGGAGTACGACGACGCCGGAGCCACCGTGCCAGAACCCCTCGACGGCCTGCTTCTGGTACGGCCGCAGTGCCCAGCCGTCCTCGGCCAGCTCGATCGGGTGCGCCTCGCCGTCGACGTACCCGGCCAGGTCCTCGGCCGGCCAGCCCAGCTTCAGCAGGGTCTGCTTGATCTGCCCGCGCTCGGACGGGTGCACCGCCACGGTGTCCGGGTCGATCCGGGCCCCGACCAGCGGCTGGACCTTCTTCGACCGGAGGATCTCCTCCAGAACGGGCCGGTCCGTGGAGGTCAGCACCAGACCGTGGACCGGATGCTTGGAGAGCGTGAGGCGGCCGTACCGGGCCATCGTCTCGGCGATGTCGACGAGCAGTGCGTGCGGTACCGGATAGCGCGAGTACTGCACGAGCGCGTCGACGACCTGCTCGGCGTCGTGCCCGGCGGCGCGTGCGTTCCACAGCCCGAGGGGGGTCAGCCGGTAGGTGTGGATGTGTTCCGGCGCCCGCTCCAGTTCCGCGAAGGGCGCGATCGCGCGACGGCAGGCATCGGCCTGGTCGTGGTCGACTTCCAGGAGCAGGGTCTTGTCGCTTTGGACGATGAGGGGTCCGGTCACGCGTCTCGGCCCTTTCTACGGGGGTGCGGCCGCCCGTGCGGCCAAACGTCCAGTGTGCCCCATGCGAGGTAGGTGGCGCGTAGGTGGCGGCGAGCGGGATGTCCGGCCACTCGCTCGCCGTGCGGGTACGGGACGTGTCCCGGCCCGCGGTGACCCGTGCCGCTGCCGGGCGTACGGCCCCGGAGCGGCCGCGCCGGCGGTGGCCCGTCCCGCTGGGCCGGGAGGTCAGGTGGTGGCGTCGTCGGCCAGTTCGGCGACGCCGGTGATCCGGTGCAGCGGGTAGGTGCGGACCTCGTCCGCCGTGTGGTCGTACGCCGTCACGAAACCGCCCTCCACCCGGACCGGGGCGATGACCCGCTGGCTGGCCGCGCCCTCCGCGTTGACGTACCCGATCCACACCGCGGAGCCCGTCATCGCCGCCGCCTGGACCGTGGCGAGGGTCTCCGCGGACGTCGTGCGGGGCAGTGAGCCGGCCGTGGCGGCGGTCCCGTCCGTCTCCTTGTGGACGACCGTCGCGGCCGTGTCCCCGGCGCGGATCGCCCGTACCGCCGCGCCCAGCAGCGTTCCGTCGGGCACCGGCGGGCCTTCGGGGATAGGGGCGGGCGGGGTACGGGGCGGGGTGCGGCGGATGCCCGCACGGGTGATCAGGACGTCGCCCTCGGCGGACTCGGCGGCCGGGGCGTAGCCCATCTCGCGCAGCCCTTCGAGCAGGGACGCCGGGTCGATCTGGGCGGCCAGTGCCGTCGGTGCGAGGCGGCGCAGGCGCAGGGTGGCCGAGCGCCTGTCGGCGAGGATCTCGTTGAGCACGGCCTCGTCGTCGCAGCGTACGTACGCGGAAGCGGCGCCGATCCGCAGATGGCCGTGACGGCGGGCGACGTCGTCGATGAGGTAGCTGAGGGGCTGCGGGACCGGCGTACGGCTGTGTGCGGCGAGGAACGCGTGCAGATCGGCCGCGGACTGTCCGGCGTCCAGCGCACGGCGTACGGAGCCCGGCGTGAACCGGTAGACCGTCGCACCACCCTTCGATTCGATGTCCGCGAGGACGGACAGCGTGTCGGCGAGGGGGCGTTCCAGCGGGCCGGGCGCGACGGCCGTCAGGTCGGCCTGGAGCAGGACGTGGTCGAGGGGCTCCGGGATGAGCGGGGCGAGCAGCGCGGCAGCCTTCGCCGGGCCGGAGTCGATCAGGGCGCGGGACTGGGAGGAGAGCGCGCCACGGCCGGTGATGCCGAGGAGTTCGGACTCGTTCAGCGTCCACAGGGCGATCCGGGACCGCAGGTCGGTGGTGTTCCCGGCGGACGTGGAGGCGCCGCGCAGCGGCCGCTCCCAGCGGAGCCGGGCGAGCAGCGACTCCGGGTCCGGGGCGGTGCCGGGGTCCAGCGAGGCGAGCAGGGCCAGGATGCGGTGGCGTACCTCGGGGGCGGCCGAGCGGTCGAGTTCGGGGCCGAGCGCGGACAGGGCCCGGCCCTTGGCGTCCTGGCCGCCGACCAGGCCGGCGGTGCGGGTGGCGGTGAGCCAGGTTGTGGCGAGGTGCACCCAGCGGTCCTGGACGGGGAGTTCGGTCCAGTCGTCGTAGGCGGGCGTCGGCGCATACCGCTCGTCGGCCTCGCCGTCGGAGGCCAGCAGTCCGGCCGCGTAGGCGAGTTCGAGCCAGAACGCGGCGATCGGCTCGGACACGTCGAGGACGGCCGCGATCCGCTTCAGCTCGCGGACGCTGAGGCCGCCGGCGCGCAGTATCGGTGGGCCGCCGCCGTTCCAGCTCGTCAGGAGTTCCTCGACGGTGGACACCGCCAGGAACGCCTGGCCCGCCGCCGCACTGTCCACAGCCTGGGGATCGCGCGTCGCGGCCGCCACGACGGCGGGCGGCAGCGGCTCCGGTACGCGGTGGGCGCGCCCGGCCCGCAGGTGCAGGGCCGCCTCGCGCGGCAGGACGACCGTGCGCGTCGACACGGGCAGCAGCAGCCCGCGGTCGCGCAGCCACTTCACGGGCGGCGTCGGGTTCGGGGTCACCTCCCCGTACGGCGGGCCCCACACCAGCCGGTCCAGCACCGACAGGGCCTCGACCGGCGCGGTGTCGAGCAGCTCGCCCATCCTGCTGCGGTCGGTGAAGAGCGCGGACAGGGAGGCCACGGCGGAGACCGGGTCATGGGTGGCGGGCAGTCCGGCCGCCGCCAGGATCTCCTGGAGCCGGCCCGGCGACATCCCGGCCGTTGCCTCGGCGACGGTCGGCCCCAGCCCGGTGGGGGAGGGGTGCTGCGGGGACGGGGCAAGGAGTTCGCGCGCGGTACGCACCAGCCGCAGCCGGTCGTTCTCGCCCCAGACGAGGGCCTGTTCGCGCAGGGTCGCGACGGCGCCGGGCGCCGCGCTCCGGATTGCCGTACCCGCATCGTCGCGGGCCGTGCCGTCGTCCTGGCCGTCGCCGGTGAGCAGGGCGAGCAGAGTGTCGTACGGGGCCGGATCGGGCGCGACGGCAAGCGCCTCCGCGGTCTGCAGGGCGAACCGGTCGAGGTGTTCCAGCGCGCGTACGACAGAGGCCCGGGTGCCGGCTCGCGTCGCCAACTGGGTGATGTCGTTCGGTACCGGAGACAGAAGATCGGGGCGGGCGCGGAGCAGCCCGGCCAACGACTCGTCGTCCCGGGCGCGCAGAGCTTCGGCGAGCGTCCGCGGTGGTGTGGTCATCCCCATCCGTCCCACGGTAGTCGCTCCGGACAGGCCCGAGGGCGCTACCGTCGGTGCAGGCCGGTCAGAGGGGAACCATCGCGTGGGGATCGAGAGCGACCAGCTCGTCTACGACTATCTGAGCCGGGTCGGGGATCTGGCCCAGCAGCAACAGCTGTCCTCGGGCACCCGGATGCGGCTCGTGGCGGCACTGCGCACCGAGATCGACCGGCAGCGCGGAAGCCAGGCCACGGACACGCCGGCGGCGGTGCGCCGCATCATCGGGCGGCTCGGCACACCGGACGAACTGGTCGCCGCGGCGGCCCGGTCGGCCGACGGAACGGTGACGTTGCCGGGGGCGCCGGGGGCTCCGGATGCGGGTGATCCGGAGTCGCGGGGGATCCCCCGGCCGCGCAGAGGGACGCTCCGGAAAGAGAGTTCGCGCAAGGGCGCGTCGGAGGGGGCGACGGGGCCCTCTCGGGCCTCGGAGATCTCGGGGGCCTCGGGGATTTCGGGGGGCGATGTGCCGGCCCAACGGGTGCCGTCGCCGCCGCACATGGCGGGGACGGACGAACTGGGCGCGTCCGGGAGCGAACCCGACTGGTGGCGCATCGAGTCCGGGCCGTTCGGGGACGGCGTGGAGGTGCCGGGGTTCGTGGGCGGGGTGGAGATCCCCGAGCTGTTGAGGCCACCGCGGCCGCCGGTGGAGGGGGCTGCGGAGGGGGCCGGTGCGGATGCGGACGAGGGCGTTGAGGGTGACGGGGCCGGCTCCGACGGTGGTGATGCCGGTGAGGCGGACGACGCGCCGCGCGGTCGGTGGCGGCCGCGGCTGCGTCGGCGTACACCCCGCGACGAGAACAAGGGGTTCCGGTTCTCCCACCCGTTGTTGCTGCTCGCCGCCGCGCTGCTGGTCACCGGTGCGGTGACCGGGTACTGGGTGGCCCTGGCGGGCGGCTGGCTGCTCGCGTACGGCTCACGCACGCTCTCGCGCAGGGAGGCCAAGCTGGCTGCGATGGGGCTGCCGGGGGCGGTCGCGGCGGGCGGCCTGGTCTGGTTGTGGGGGCGGATGGACGGGCGCTGGGGCGAGCCGATCCCGGAGGACGGGATGGGCGAGGCGCTGAGCGGGGTGTGGCCGGTGGTGGTGCGGGCGGCGGCGGTGACGTCTGCGCTGTTCCTGGTGTGGCGGGCGCGGAGGCGGGTGGGGTAGGCGGGGGGCTTGGTGCCGGTGTCCGGCTGCCGGTTTTGTCCGGGCGGGTTCGGGTCCACGGGGTGGGCGGTTCCGTCCTCAAGCGCCGGACGGGCTTGAAGGGGTGCCGGCACCGGGTGGGCGCCGGTGCCTCTGCCCGGGGAGTGGTGGGCGGTGCCCCTCCGGGGTGTCTCCTCAGAACTGGCGCGGAAGCCGTCGACGCGGACGAACCCGGCACGTGCGCCAGTCCCTGCGGGGACACCCCTGCACGGCCCCACCCGGGCATCACTCGCGCCCGCGGCCCGGTGTGGGGGCTCAGGACGGCGGGGTCCAGGGGGCGCCCGGCACGACCAGGGGCGAACCCGTCACCGGGTCCGGGACGATCACTGCCTCCAGGCCGAACACCTCGCGTACGAGCTCCGCGGTGACGATGTCCGCCGGGTGGCCCTCGGCGACGATCCGGCCCGCCTTCATCGCGACCAGGTGGTCCGCGTACCGCGCGGCCTGGTTCAGATCGTGGAGCACGGTGACGACCGTCCGGCCGCGGCTGCCGTCCGCCGCCGGGGCGGCGAGCTGGCGCACCAGGTCGAGAACTTCCACCTGGTGCGAGATGTCGAGGTACGTCGTCGGCTCGTCGAGCAGCAGCAGATCCGTCTCCTGGGCCAGCGCCATCGCGATCCAGACCCGCTGCCGCTGACCGCCCGACAGTTCGTCCACCGACCGGTCGCCGAGCGCCGTGATGTCCGTACGGTCCATGGCATCGGTGACGGCCCGCTCGTCCTCCTCCGACCACTGCTGCCACCAGTGCTGATGCGGCTGACGGCCGCGGGCTACGAGGTCGGAGACGGTGATCGCCTCGGGCGCGACCGGAGTCTGCGGCAGCAGTCCTATGGACTGGGCGATCTTCTTGGTGGGGATCCGGGACAGCTCCGTACCGTCGAGGAGTACGGCGCCGCCGCGCGGCTTGAGCAGCCGGCCCAGCGCGCGCAGGGTGGTCGACTTGCCGCATGCGTTCGGGCCGACGATGACCGTCACCCGGCCGTCGGGAACGGTGAGGTCCAGCTCGTGCACGACCGTGCGGTCCTCGTAGGCGAGGGTCAGCCGGCGCGCGGTGAGCCGGCCGGTCGTCGCCTCGGCGACGGCATCGGACGTACGGGTCGAGCTCATGCCTTGCCTCCATTGCGGCCACCGTGACCGCGGATGATCAGCCAGATCAGATACGGGGCGCCGACCGCCGCCGTCAGCACACCCACCGGCAGCTCGGTGGGCGAGAAGAGTTTGCGCGCCAGCAGATCGGCGAAGACGACGATCACCGCGCCGAGCAGCGCCGAGCACAGCAGCGGGATCTGTGCGGTACGTGTCATGCGGCGGGCGATCTGCGGGGCGAGCAGCGCCACGAAGTCGACCGGCCCGGCCGTCCCCGTCGCCACGGACGCCAGGATCACACCGAGCGCGACGAGCCCCAGGCGCACCCGGCCCAGCCGTACCCCCAGCGCGGTCGCGGTGTCGTCGTCCATCGACACGGTGCGCTGCGCGCGAGCCGCCCACGCGACGGCCGGTACGAGCGCGAGCAGCGTCCAGCCGATCGGCGCCACTTCGTTCCAGCCGCGGCCGTTCAGCGAACCCGTCATCCAGATCTGCGCCTGCTGGGCGACCAGATAGTCGCCCTTGGTCAGGAACAGTGTGGTGACGGACCGCAGCGCGATGGCGAAGCCGATGCCGATGAGGACGAACCGTGTGGCGTGCAGCCCGCCGCGCCATGCGAAGACGTAGACGAGCGCCGCCGCCGCGACTCCGCCGATGACCGACAGATACGGCAGCACGGTGTACGAGGTGACGCCGAACGTCATCGCGCCGACCGTGAGCGCGCCCGCACCCTGGCTGATGCCGATGATGTCGGGGCTGGCCAGCGGATTGCGGGCCACCGTCTGGATCAGCGCCCCGGCGATCCCGAAGGCCGCGCCGACGAGCAGACCGACGACCATGCGCGGCAGCCGCAGCGTCCCGACGACCAGTTCGTACGGCGACGGCTGCCCGAGGATCACCTTCACGACCTCGGAGGGTGCGACGAAGCTCTCGCCGGCACAGAGGTACGCGACGCAGACGACCGCCAGCAGTACGACGAGGGCCGTCGCGGCGACGGCCGCACGCCGGTGCAGCAGGAACCGCCCGCGCGCCCCGATCCGTACGACGCTGTACCCGGCGGGCCGGACCGGGGTCCGGGTGAGGGTGCCGCTCATGCCGGGACCGCCTTCCGACGTACCAGTGCGACCAGGAACGGCACCCCGATCAGCGCCGTCATCACGCCCGCCGGGACCTCGCTCGGAGGGAAGACGATCCGGCCGATGACGTCCGAGACCAGCAGCATCACGGGGCCGATCAGCGCCGCCATCGGCAGTACCCACCGGTGGTCGCTGCCGACGATCGCGCGTGCGATGTGCGGGACGGCCAGCCCGATGAACGCGATCGGCCCGGCCGCGGCCACCCCGACCCCGGTCAGCACGGTGGCCCCGACGCCGCCGACGATCCGTACCGTCGCGACCTTCTGCCCCAGCCCCTTCGCCACGTCCTCGCCCAGCGCCAGCGCGTCGAGGCCTCGTGCCACGGACAGCACGAGCAGCGTGCCGACGAGCAGGAACGGCCAGATCTGCTGCGCCACCTCGGCCTCCCGCCCGGCGATCGAACCGACCTGCCAGAAGCGGAACTCGTCGAGTGCGGACGCCTTCGTCGTCAGCACCGCCATCGTCACGGACACCAGCAGCGCATTGATCGCGGCGCCGCCCAGCGCGAGCTTCACCGGCGTCGCGCCGCCGCGCCCACGTGACGCGATCGCGTACACGGCGACGGACGCGACGGCTGCCCCTGCGAACGCGAACCAGACGTACCCGGTCAGCGTGTGGATCCCCGCGTACGCGATGGCCAGCACCACGCCGACCGAGGCGCCCTGGCTGATGCCGAGGATGCCGGGGTCGGCGATGGGGTTACGGGTGATGCCCTGGAGCACCGTGCCCGCGAGGGCCAGCGCCGCACCGACCATCAGCCCGATCAGGGTGCGCGGCACCCGCAACTGGCGAATCACTTCGGCGGCGTCGGAGTGCCCGCCGTGCAGCAGGGCGTCGAGCACCGCGGACGGCGCGATGGTGCGCGCGCCCACGGCAAGGCTGAGCAGTACGGCCACCAGCAGCGCCAGGACGGCCGTCGCCGTCGCGAGAGCGCGTCTGTGGCGGCGAGGTGCGGCGGCTGACATCGGACCCAATCGGCAAACTGGACGACCTGGCTCTGTGCCGCCACGCAGGGCCGGCACAGCCAGGTAAGGCTTGGCTTAGTCTAGGCGGGGCGTCATGGGGCCCGGAGGGCGAGGGGCGGATCCGTGACCTCGGCACAATGGGAGCCATGGCTTCGCACCCCCTGACGGTCGGCTTCGACCTCGATATGACGCTCATCGACTCCCGGCCCGGCATCAAGGCCGCCTACCAGGCGCTTTCCGCGGAGACGGGGAGGCCGATCGACGCCGATCTGGTGGTCAGCAGGCTCGGTCCGCCGCTGGAGGACGAACTGGCGAACTGGTTCCCGGCGGACACCCTGGCCGCCACGGCCGACCGCTACCGGGAGATCTATCCCACGCACGCCATCACCCCGACCCCGGCGCTGCCCGGCGCCCGGGAGTCCGTCGCCGCGATCCGCGAGCGGGGCGGCCGGACGATCGTCGTCACGGCGAAGTACGAGCCGAACGCCAGGCTCCACCTGGCGCATCTCGGGATCGAGGCCGACGAGATCGTCGGCGGCCTGTGGGCGGAGGGAAAGGCGCGGGCGCTGCGCGAGCACGGCGCGCAGGTGTATGTCGGCGACCACACCGGGGACGTACGCGGCGCCCGCACGGCACAGGCGCTGTCGGTGGCGGTCACCACGGGCCCGTGCGACGCGGACGAACTGCGAGCGGCGGGCGCGGATGTGATCCTGCGGAACCTGACGGAGTTCCCGGCCTGGCTGGACACCTACCGGGCCGCGTAGGGGCTGCCCGGAGGATCGCCCCACCCGTCACGCCCGCTTTCGCTCTACCGCGTGGCGTCCCGCTTCGGAGACCCTGCCCACGCCGACCGGACCACGCCTGCCGCCGCGATCAGGAATCCCACCCCCATCAACATGCACACCGCATACGCGATGGACGGGAACGGGTCGGTCCCGAGGAACAGCGGGGCCACCGTGACCAGCGTGGCCAGCGCCCCGATGAAGAAGACGATCGCGCCGACCCGGACGAGCCGGTCGCCTGCAGAAGGAGGAGTACTCACCCCGCAAGGGTAGTTCCCACCCCGGAAGAACCCCTCTTCACCCGTAGTGCGCCGTTTCTGGACACAGTCCGGATGACCAGGCTTGACGAGGGGTACTGCACCTGTGGAGGCTTCTGCCAGCAGGGGAGCACGACCATGGTCCGGCCTGACCTGCTGAGGCTTGGTTCCGGCATACGGGTTGAGATGGGGTGCGTGCTTTGCCGACTGGCAAGGTCAAATGGTTCAACAGCGAGAAGGGCTTCGGCTTCCTTTCCCGCGACGACGGTGGCGACGTGTTCGTGCACTCGTCGGTGCTCCCTGACGGAGTCGACGCCCTCAAGCCCGGCCAGCGCGTCGAATTCGGCGTCGTGGCAGGTCAGCGCGGAGACCAGGCGCTGTCGGTGACGATTCTGGACCCGACGCCGTCCGTCGCGGCCGCCCAGCGCCGCAAGCCGGACGAACTGGCATCGATCGTGCAGGATCTGACGACGCTGCTGGAGAACATCACGCCGATGCTGGAGCGGGGCCGTTACCCCGACAAGGCGGCCGGCAAGCAGATCGGCGGCCTGCTGCGCGCGGTGGCCGACCAGCTCGACGTATAGCGGACCGGCGACAGGCTGGGCAGTCTGTCGCCGGTCGGCCGGCGCCCGGCATCGTCAGACGAACGACAGCGCGTCCGGGCCGAGGGGCGGCACCAGCCCCTCGGCCGCCGCGCGGGTCAGCAGTCCGCGGATCGCCGCGTAGCCGTTCTCGCCGAGGTCGGCGGTGAACTCGTTGACGTACAGCCCGATGTGCTGGTCGGCCACGGCCGGGTCCATCTCCTGGGCGTGCTCCAGCACGTACGGCCGCGACGCCTCCGGGTCGTCCCAGGCCATCCGGACCGATGTACGCACCGACTCGGCCAGCGCCTTCAGCTTCTCGGCGCCCAGCGACCGCTTGGCGATGATCGCGCCGAGCGGGATCGGCAGGCCGGTCGTCAACTCCCAGTGCTCGCCCATGTCGGCGAGGCTGTGCAGACCGTAGTTCCGGTAGGTGAACCGCGCCTCGTGGATGACGAGACCGGCGTCCACCTTCCCGTCCCGTACGGCGGGCATGATCTCGTCGAACGGCATGACGACGATCTCGCCGACGTCCCCCGGGACGACATCCGCCGCCCAGAGCCGGAACAGCAGATAGGCGGTCGAGCGCTCGCTCGGCACGGCGACGGTCTTCCCCGTCAGATCCGCACCCGGCTCCTTCGTCAGGACGAGCGGCCCGCAGCCGCGCCCCAGCGCCCCGCCGCAGGGCAGCAGCGCGTACTCCTCCAGGACCCAGGGCAGCACCGCGTACGACACCTTCAGTACGTCCAGCTCGCCGCGCTCGGCCATGCCGTTGGTGAGGTCGATGTCGGCGAACGTGACATCGAGGGCGGGCGCGCCGGGGACCCGGCCGTGCGCCCAGGCGTCGAAGACGAACGTGTCGTTCGGGCACGGCGAGAAGGCGATGCGCAGGGCGTCGCCGGTGGTGTCAGCGGTGTCGGTCATGGGGGGTGGTCCAGCCTTCCAGTACGGGGGTGAGCTTCCCGAACGCCTCGGTGAGCGCGGTCAGCGCGTCGCCGATGCGCCAGGCGTCCCGGTCGCGCGGGCCGACGGCGTTCGAGACGGCCCGGATCTCCAGCACCGGTACGTGCAGCCGCTCGGCGGCCTCGGCGACCCCGAAGCCCTCCATGGCCTCGGCGACGGCGTGCGGGTGGGCGGTGCGCAGGGCGGCTGCGCGTCCGGCGCTGCCGGTCACGGTGGAGACGGTGAGGACCTCGCCGGTCAGCGCGCCGGTGGCCGCGGCCACGTCCCGTACCAGGTCGGGCGGCGGCACGAACCGTTCCCGTCCGAAGCCCAGGGCGGTGACGGGCACGAAGCCGTCGGGGGTCTCGGCGCCCAGATCGGCGGCGACGATCCCGCTCGCCACGACGAGGGAACCGACGGGGGCGTCGGGCGCGAACCCGCCGCCGATCCCGGCCGAGACGACCAGGCGGTACGGTCCCGCCCCGGCTCCGGGACCGACCCCCGCCCCGGCCCCCGAGGCCAGGGCGAAGGCGGCCGCGGCGGCCGCGGAAGCCGGACCCGCGCCGCCCGCGACGACATCGAGGGCGCCGACGCGGTGCAGCTCGGCGCCGGGCACATCGAGGACCTGCGGTCTGTCCGTGAACGCACGCGTGACCGCGTCCCGTTCCACCGGGACAGCGGTCACGACAAGCACACGCACGGGGAGGGCCCTCCCAGGTCAGGAGGGGATCAGTCGGTCTTCTTGAGCTCGAAGTGCCAGATGCCGGTGAGCTTCTTGCCGTCGGTCTCCACGATGCTGATCTGCGTCTTGTTCGTGGTCCCGCCGGTCTGGCTGGAGAAGAAGGCGCTGCCCGGGATGGACCGGTAGGTCTTCTTGTAGGGCTCCTGCTCGGCCTGCTGGCCGTTGATGAAGAGCGTCCAGCCCTTGTCCGCGATCTCAGGGTCGACGCCGAAGCGGACCTTGTCGTCCATCGCGACCTTGACGGACTTCTCCGCCTTCTTGTTCAGGCAGGTCTTGATCTGCGAGTCCTTGAGGGCGTCGCCGTCGTTGTAGCAGGACGCCTCGGTGGTCACCGAGGTGTCGCCGACCGTCACGGTGGCGAGCGGCGTCGGCTTGTCGCAGGCGGACAGGACAAGGAGTCCCGCGGACACGGCACCAAGAGCGACGCCGATACGACGGCCCTTACCGGAGAAGAACGCAACGGTCATGGGCCGAAGGTTATCGGTCGCCCCGGCTCACGCCACGCGGGGGTGCGGCGAGCCGCGCCGCGCGGCGCTCAGCAGACCCCGTACGGAGGCTGCCGCACCCAGGGCGAGGATCCCCGCAGCGACCGACATCCCCAGTACGCCGTTGAGGGGGAGAGAGATGCCGATGCCGCCGCCGACCACCCAGGCCATCTGCAGCAGTGTCTCGGACCGGGCGAACGCGGAGGTCCGTACCTCCTCCGGCACGTCGCGCTGGATCATCGCGTCCAGCGACAGCTTGGACAGAGCCTGGGTGAAGCCCGCCATCGCACTGAGCGCGGCGACCATCAGGGTGGAGAAGAAGACCGCGGCGAGGACGGAGACGCCGAGCGCCAGCCCCAGCACCGAGGCGATGATCACCTCGGGGCCGCGGGTCCGGAGCCAGGAGCCCATGGCCGTACCGAGGGCATTGCCGACACCGGCCGCGACACCGACGATGCCGAGCGAGACGGCGGCGCTCTGCCCGGCCAGCGGCTGCTCACGCAGCAGGAACGCCAGGAAGAAGATCAGGAAGCCGGAGAGGGCGCGGTGCGCGGCGTTCGCCTGGAGCCCGTGCAGGACGGACGGCCCGACGGTCCGCAGCCCCGGCCGCTTCTCCTTCTCCCCGGACCTCGTGGTGGCTTTCTTGCCGTTGGTCCTTTTTCCGTTGGCCTTGGACGGTTTGGCCAACGGCTGAGGGGCGTGGTGCTCGACCAGCTGGGCCCGGCGCTCGCCCTTCGCCGAGTCGACCTTGCGCGGCAGTGTGAAGGCGAGCACGGTGCCGCCGATGAAGATCGCGCACGCGCCGTACAGCGGCCAGCCGGATCCGACGGTCTGCAGCCCGGCCCCGATCGGCGCCGCCACACCGGTGGCCAGCAGCCCGGCCAGGGTGACCCGGGAGTTCGCCTTCACCAGGGAGAAACCGGGTGGCAGCAGGCGCGGCACGACCGCGCTGCGTACGACCCCGTACGCCTTCGAGGAGACCAGGACGCCCAGCGCTGCCGGATACAGCTCCAGACCGCCCGTGGCGACCGCGCTGGACATGGTGAGTGCCAGCAGCGCCCGGGCCAGCATGGCGCCCGCCATCGCGGCGCGGCGGCCGTGCGGCAGGCGGTCCAGGAGCGGGCCGATGACGGGGGCGAGGAGTGTGAAGGGCGCCATCGTGACGGCGAGATAGAGGGCGACGCGCCCGCGGGCCTCGTCCGTCGGCACGGAGAAGAACACCGTCGAGGCGAGCGCGACGGTGATCATCACGTCGCCCGCGCCGTTCACGGCATGCAGCTCGATCAGTTTGCCGAGCCCGGATTCGCCGGCGCCGTGGGCGTGGGTCGCCTTGCGGATGCCCTTCGCTGTACCGGTGAACGGCGCGTGCAGGGCATGACCGATCGTCCGGCCCGTCCTGCGGAGCGGGCCGGACCCGTCGTGCGACCTGGCGGAAGCCACCCCGTCATAGTGCCCCAGTCACACCGGTAACGAACCGAGAACGGTGCGAGGCACGATGAGCGCCGCCCTGTCGGGCCAGTGAGGGCCGCGGGCGCCCGTAGCCGCCGCTGCCGTGTCCGTTCTGACACGGACACGGCAGTGGATACGGCCTTGTTTGGGACGGGCAGGTGGGCGGGGAGCGGCGGAGAGGGTAGCGTGCGTAGCGCGCCACCGGCGGTTGTTCTTGGCCGCGCGCCTCTCGGCGATCCCGCAGAATGGATAGCAGAAGGCGCGCCCGAGGCAGGCACAACGGGTGTGGACGTCGACGCGGCCCCCAGGTCCGCTCCGCCCGCAACCGTTATGGCCGAAATCGATGGATCTGCTGGCGCGCTCGTGAGACGGCGTATGGAGAGAAGCGAGACCTGTGAGTGCTGCTACGACGCGAAGCCGTACTGCCCGTACCCCTGCCCCCGACCGCCTGTGCGCCGAGGCGGTAGACCTCGCGCGCTCGGCGGCCGAGGAAGCCGCCGCGCCAGGAGTGGTCGGTGAGCATGTGGCGCTGGTCTCCGAAGGGGACCGGGTCGTCACGCACTACTTCGAGTGCAAGGAGCCCGGCTACCGGGGCTGGCGCTGGGCGGTGACGGTCGCCAGGGCCTCCCGCGCCAAGAACGTCACGCTCGACGAGGCGGTACTGCTGCCCGGGACGGATGCGCTGCTCGCCCCCGAGTGGGTGCCGTGGAGCGAACGGCTGCGCCCCGGCGACATGGGACCCGGCGATCTGCTGCCCACCGAGGCGGAGGATCTCCGGCTGGAGCCCGGGTACACCGGTGAGGACGAGGCGCCGCCGAACTCGGTGGTCTCCGAGATGTCGGAGGAACTGGCCGATCTCGTCGACGCGGAGGACGCGGAGCTGACGACGCGCCCGGAGGCGACGGACCGCGGCTCGATCGCGGCGGTCGCCGAAGAGCTCGGGATGCGGCGGGCGCGGGTGCTGTCCCGGTACGGGCTGCATGCGGCGGCCGACCGGTGGGACGAGGCATTCGGCGCGAAGACGCCGATGGCGCAGGCGGCACCGGCGTCCTGTGACACGTGTGCCTTCCTGGTGCCGATCGCGGGATCCCTGCGGCAGGCGTTCGGGGTGTGCGCGAACGAGTTCAGCCCGGCGGACGGGCGGGTCGTCTCGCTGTCGTACGGGTGCGGTGGGCATTCGGAGGCCGCGGTGATGCCGAAGCCGCCGAAGCCGGCGCCGCACGCGCTGGACACGATGCAGGTGGACGAGTACCTGCTGCGCCCGGCGAGGGACGGCGGGTCGGTTCCGGCGGAGCCGGATGCGCCGTCGGAGGACCTCGGCCACTCCTGACGCTCCTCGTCGCCGGGGGATCCGGGCTTGCGGTGCCCGGCCACCCGGTGACCACTTCGTCCTGTGACCGCTTCGTCCTCGATCTCCCCCAAGGGCATGGGGGACCCCTTCGAGGGGCCTGACTCGAGCGTGTCCGGCGTTTGAGGACAAAACGTGGCGCATGGGCTCGGCGCACCGGCTTTCCGCTCGCGGTACCTTCGGGCGCACACTGACGGCACGGGTGCACCCGCACTCCCCGCCGCACACGGATAACGCGTCACCGGACAGAGCGGAGTCAGAGCGTGAGCATGAATGCGACCGAGGGGGCCGATCCGTTCGGGACGGCGCGGCTGCGGCGCGGGGTGCTCGATGCCTGGGGCGCCGGTCCCGCCCGGTTCCGGGAGGACGCCAACGCCGAGGAGGACCTCGCGCTCGGCGGCTACCGTGACCGCCTCGTCGTCGAGCTCGCCCAGAACGCCGCCGACGCCGCCGCCCGCGCCGGCGTCCCCGGCCGTCTCCGTCTCACCCTGCACCCCGGCGACACCGGGAACGCCGTCCTCGCCGCCGCCAACACCGGCGCCCCCCTCGACGCCACCGGCGTCGAATCGCTCAGCACGCTCCGGGCCTCCGCCAAGCGCGAGGGCCACGAGTCCGCCGTCGGCAGGTTCGGTGTCGGGTTCGCCGCCGTGCTCGCGGTCAGTGACGAGCCCGCCGTCGTCGGCCGGCACGGCGGGGTCCGCTGGTCCCTCGCCGAGGCCCGCGGCCTCGCCCGGCAGGCCGCCGTCGGCAGCCCCGGCCTCGGTGACGAACTCCGCCGCCGCGACGGTCACGTACCGCTGCTCCGTCTCCCGCTGCCCGCCGAGGGCACCGCGCCGGACGGGTACGACACGGTCGTCGTCCTGCCGCTGCGCGACGGTGTCGCCGAGGACCTCGTCGGCCGGCTGCTCGCCGCCGTCGACGACGCGCTGCTCCTGACGCTGCCCGGCCTCGAAGAGATCGTCATCGACACCCCCGACGGGGTACGGACGTTGCACCACTCCCAGCACGGCCCGTACACGCATGTCGACGACTCCGTGCACGGCAGGAACCGCTGGCGCACGGTCGCGCACCACGGTCCGATCGAGCCGGCCCTGCTCGCCGACCGCCCCCTTGAGGAACGGCTGCGCCCGCACTGGTCGGTGACCTGGGCGGTGCCCGTGGACATTGACGGGGCGCCGGTCTACCCCCGTACCGCCCCCGTCGTCCACGCCCCGACCTCCACCGACGAACCCCTCGGCGTGCCCGCGCTGCTCATCGCGTCGCTGCCGCTCGACACCACCCGCCGCCACCCCGCACCCGGCCCGCTCACCGACTTCCTGGTGCAGCGCGCGGCCGACGCCTACGCCGAACTGCTCGCGGACTGGCATCCGGTGAGCGTCGGAACGATCGACCTGGTGCCCGGCCCGCTCGGCAGCGGCGAACTGGACGGTGCGCTGCGCGGCGCGATCCTGGAACGCCTGCCGCGCGTCGCGTTCCTGGAGGCCGCCGCCCCGCGCGACACCGCCGCCGAACCGGACCGCTGGGACGCCTGGGACGCGGAGCCGGAGAGCGCCCACGAGGCCACCACCGCGCTGCGGCCCATCGAGGCCGAAGTGCTGGAGGGGGTCGGCGCCGAGACCGTCCAGGTGCTCTCCGAGGTGCTGCCGTGCCTGCTGCCCGCGGGACTTGAGCGCCGCAGCGAACTGCGCACGCTCGGGGTGGCCAGGGTGCCGCTGACCGAGGCCATCGACCGGCTCGCCGGTCTGGAGCGCGATCCCGCCTGGTGGCGGCGGCTGTACGACAGCCTGTCCGGCATCGACCCGGACCGTCTCTCCGGACTGCCGGTGCCGCTGGCCGGGACGGTGGATCAGGCGACGGAGGGGCCGGACGGCATTGCGGCCCCGCGCACCACGATCGGTCCCCGTCAGGTCCTGCTGCCGCTGCCCGAAGCGCTCACCGGCCCCGTTCTCGACCGGCTGGCCCGGCTCGGCCTGAAGGTCGCGCATCCGGACGCCGCCCATCCGCTCCTGGAGAAGCTGGGCGCGCTGCCCGCCACCCCGCGCGCCGTGCTGACGACCCCGCAGGTGCGCGCGGCCGTCGCCGGTTCGCTGGACGCCGGCGAGGTGTGGGACGAGGACGCGCTGGACGCCGAAGAGCTCGCGGAGACCGTCCTCACGCTGGTCCGCGACGCAGACCTGTCGCCCGGCGACGAACCCTGGCTCGGCGCCCTCGCGCTCCCGGACGAGGAGGGCGAACCCGCTCCGGCCGGTGAACTCGTGCTGCCGGGAAGCCCGTTCGCACAGATCATGCGCGACGGCGAACTCGCCCTCTGCGACGAGGAACTGGCCGTGCGCTGGGGCGAGCAGCCGCTGACCGCCTGCGGGGTGCTGGCCACCTTCGCACTGGTCCGCGCCACCGATGTCGTCCTCGACCCGGACGAACTGGAGCCGCGCGAAGGTGACTTCGCCGAACCCGACGACGCGGGGCTGCTCGACGCCGTCGACGTGTGGTGCGAGGACATCCTCGACCAGCTGCCGGACACCCCTGTGCCGCCGGTCGCCACCGAACTCGTCGCCGTCCGGGACCTCGACCTCGTCGACGACGACGCCTGGCCGCAGGCGCTCGCCCTGCTCTCCCGCCCGCCGCTGCGCGACGCACTGACGCAGCCGGTGCGGGTGTTGCTCCCGGACGGCACGACCCGGTCCGTGCGTCCGTACACCGCCTGGTGGCTGCGCGACCACCCGGTGCTCGACGGCCGCCGCCCGGCGGGTCTGCGGGCCGCGGGCAGCGACCCGCGGCTGTCCGGGCTGTACGACTCCGCCGACGCGGCCGGCTTCGACGACGTCCAGGTGCTGCGCGCGCTCGGCGTACGGACGTCGGTCGCGGCGCTCCTCGACGAGCCGGGCGGTGCCGCCGAACTCCTCGGCCGGCTCGCGGACGAGGGCCGCCCGGTCGGTTCCGTGCAACTCCACGAGCTGTACACGGCCCTGGCCGATCTCGACCCCGAACACGTCACACTGCCCGACGAGCTGCGGGCCGTGGTCGACGGCGAGGTGCGGATCGTCGACGCGGCGGACGCGGTGATCGCGGACGCCCCCGATCTGCTGCCGCTGACGGACAGTCTTCCGCTGCTGCCGGTGGCCCCGGCGCGCGCCGCCGAGTTGGCCGAGCTGTTCCAGGTGCGGCGGCTCGGCGAGACCGTCGAGGCGCAGGTGACGACGGAGGGCGAGGAGCACCAGGTGCCGGAACCGGTACGGGTCCTGCTCGGCGCCGGGACCCCGGACACGTACATCGAACACGGCGAACTCCGCGCGGGCGGCGTCGAACTGGACTGGCGCCGTACCTCGGACGGGGTCGTCCACGCGTCGACGCTCGAGGGCGTCGCGGCGGGCCTGGCGTGGGCGGCCGGTCAGTGGCCGCGGCGCTTCGAGGTCGCCGCGCTGCTGGAGGACTTGTCGCGTACGGAGGAACTGGCCCGGGACCGCTGGTTCGACTGACGGCGCGGGCCCAATTGCCAGGGCCCGGTCACGCATACGTAAAGATTCTCCCCGGCCGTACAACCGTTCACCCGCCTCATCGATCTCGTCCACGAAGCCACCAGGCTTCACAGACGATCTTGGGCCCCACGGACGGACGACCTCCGCGGGCCCCTTTCTCCACTGGGGAATGAACATGCGTATACGTGCCACTGTGGCCGCCGTGACCGGCGCCCTGGCTCTCTCCGCCCTCGTCGTACCGTCGGCGGCCAACGCCGCCGACGCGCACCACTCGGTCCTCGGCGACGTCGTGCGTGCTGCGCAGGCCGCGTCCGGCACTAAGACCGGCGCGCGCTCCGTCGGCGCCGCCGACGCCGCCCCGCTCGACCTCACCTTCTCCAAGCTTTCGGTGAACGGCGGCAAGCCGATCGTCGTGGGCACCACCAACACGAAGACCGTGGCGACCACGTTCACCGTGACGCACGGCGCCGACGTGGACATCTTCGCCGACGACTTCATGCTCGATGTCGAGCTCTACCGCGGTTCGTTCGACGACCCGACGAACATCCTGTTCGGCGACGTGGCCCCCACCTGCAAGACCGTCTCCTCGACGGTCGCCACCTGCAAGGGGCAGATCGACGTCTGGCCGCAGATCGACTTCATCGGCAACGCGGACGCCACGACGTGGAAGGCGGTGGGCTTCGCCGCCGACTTCAACGGCCAGGACCCGTCCGACCCCGACTTCGACCCGAGCCAGATCGGCTTCGTGGAGCAGGACGGCCTGGGCACCACCAAGCTCCAGCGCTTCTCGAAGCTGACCGTCAACGCCGCCCCGGAGCCCGTCAAGAAGGGCAAGACCATCACGGTCACCGGCAAGCTGACGCGCGCCAACTGGGACGACTTCGCCTACCACGGCTACACCGTCCAGCCGGTGAAGCTCCAGTTCCGTAAGAAGACCAGCACCACCTACAGCACGGTGAAGACGATCAAGTCGAGCAGCACCGGCGCCCTGAAGACCACGGTCACGGCCTCGGTCGACGGCTACTGGCGCTACAGCTTCGCCGGCACGTCCACCACCCCGGCCGTCACCAGCACGAGTGACTACGTCGACGTGCAGTAGCCACAGCAGTAGTTCCACCATCGGTTCCATCCGGGCAGCGGGATCTCCGAGCGAGGTCCGGCTGTCCGGCGGACCCACCGACTCATCGGGTCCCGCAGAGGCCGGAGCCATCGGAGCCACTGCCCGCGGGGCCCCTTTCTCCTTTCTCACCTGGGACACTTATGCGCATTCGTGCCACTGTGGCCGCCCTGACCGGCGCCCTGGCTCTCTCCGCCCTCGCCGTGCCGGCCGCGCATGCGGCAACGGCTCCCGTCCTCTCCAAGGTCACCGTCAACGGCGGCACGGACATCGTTCTGGGGACGACGGTGCCGAAGACGGTCACCGTCTCCGTCACCGCCTCGCACGCCTCCGGCATAGCCACCGGCTGGGCGATCCTCTGGCACGGGACGAACCTGGAAAAGGGCATGGACGGCGCGCTGGTGCCGACGCAGGAAGCGACCTGCAAGGAGGCGAGCGCCACCACCGCCACCTGCTCGCTCACCATCACGGTCGACCCGAGGGCCGACCTGACCAGGAACGCGCTGGCCGGTTCCTGGCACATCCTCGCGGGCGCCGAGGCCAAGGACGGCTCCAGCACGTCGTACGACTCCTACGCCACGACCCATGTGCAGCGGCTGTCGAAGCTGACGGTCAACGCCGCCCCGGAGCCCGTCAAGAAGGGCAGGACCATCACGGTCACCGGGAAGCTGACGCGCGCCAACTGGGAGACGCACGCCTACGCCGGCTACACCGTCCAGCCGGTGAAGCTCCAGTTCCGTAAGAAGACCAGCACCGCCTACAGCACGGTGAAGACGATCAAGTCGAGCAGCACCGGCGCCCTGAAGACCACGGTCACGGCCTCGGTCGACGGCTACTGGCGCTACAGCTTCGCCGGCACGTCCACCACCCCGGCCGTCACCAGCACGAGTGACTACGTCGACGTGCAGTAACAGCTATACCGGGAAGCGGCGACTGACCAGGCGCCAGGTGAACTCCAGGGCAGTCGCCGCCACCACCGCAATCCCCACTGCTGCCCACGGCATGACCGCGCCCACCAGCTTCAGCGCGAAGAAGCCCTGCAGCCACGGCACCACCAGCACGATCAGGAACGCCGCCCCCATCGTCGCGACCAGGACGATCCGCCACCAGGTGTAGGGGCGGGCGATGATCGCGAGGACCCACATCGAGACCAGGAACAGCGTGAGCGTCGCCGCACTGGTCTCCGCGTCCAGCGCATGCGGACCCGTGTAGTAGTGCCTGGCGATCAGATACGTCGCGAACGTGGCGATGCCCGCGATGACGCCGGACGGGACCGAGTACCGCATGACTCTGCGGACGAAGTGCGGCCGGGCCCGCTCCTTGTTGGGCGCGAGGGCCAGGAAGAACGCCGGGACGCCGATCGTCAGCGTCGACAGCAGGGTCAGATGCCGGGGCAGGAACGGGTACTCGACCTGGAAACAGACCACCAGGATCGCCAGCAGCACCGAGTAGACGGTCTTCGTGAGGAACAGGGTGGCGACCCGGGTGATGTTGCCGATGACCCGGCGGCCCTCGGCGACCACCGACGGCAGGGTCGCGAAGCTGTTGTTGAGCAGCACGATCTGCGCCACCGCGCGCGTCGCCTCCGAGCCGGACCCCATCGAGACCCCGATATCGGCGTCCTTGAGCGCCAGCACGTCGTTGACCCCGTCACCCGTCATCGCGACCGTGTGGCCGCGGGACTGGAGCGCGGCGACCATCTCCCGCTTCTGCTGCGGGGTGACCCGGCCGAAGACCGCGTTCTCCTCCATGGCGGTGGCCATGTCGTCCGGGTCCGTGGGCAGCCGGCGCGCGTCCAGGGTGTGTTCGGCGCCGGGCAGGCCGAGCTTGCCCGCGACCGCGCCGACCGAGACGGCGTTGTCCCCGGAGATGACCTTCGTGGCGACCCGCTGGTCGGCGAAGTAGCGCAGCGTCTGGCCGGCGTCCGGCCGCAGCCGCTGCTCCAGGACGACCAGCGCGGCCGGTTCGGCCCCGGCGGCGCTCTGCGGCCCTTCCAGCTCCCCCCGCGCGCGGGCCAGCAGCAGGACCCGCAGTCCCTCCTGGTTGAGCTGCTCGATCTCGCCGAGCGCCGGGTCGTGGTCCGGGAGCAGCACATCGGGTGCGCCGAGCAGCCAGCTCGACGCCTTGCCGCTGCCCTCGTCGAACGCGGCGCCGCTGTACTTGCGTGCCGAGGAGAACGGCAGCGCCTCCGTGCAGCGCCACGCCTCGCCGTTCGGTGACGGGTACGCGTCGATGATCGCCTGCAGGCTGGCATTGGGCCGTGGGTCGGACGCGCCGAGGTTGGCCAGCACCTGGCGTATGTACGGGTCGTCCGCACCGCCCAGCGTCCGCACCTCGGTGACGTCCATGCCGCCTTCGGTGAGTGTGCCGGTCTTGTCGAGGCAGACGACGTCGACCCGGGCAAGGCCCTCGATGGCGGGCAGCTCCTGCACCAGGCACTGCTTGCGGCCGAGCCGTACGACACCGATCGCGAAGGCGACCGAGGTGAGCAGGACCAGGCCCTCCGGGATCATCGGGACGATTCCGCCGACCGTCCGGGCGATGGAGTCCTTGAGGTCGGTCTTCTTGACGACGAGCTGGCTGATGATCAGGCCGATCGCGGTCGGCACCATCATCCAGGTGATGTACTTGAGGATCGTGCTGATGCCGCTGCGCAGTTCGGACTGGACGAGGGTGAAGCGCGACGCCTCCTCGGCGAGCTGCGCGGCGTAGGCCTCGCGGCCGACCTTCGTGGCGGAGAACGCGCCGCCGCCCGCGACGACGAAGCTGCCGGACATCACCGGATCGCCGGGCTGTTTCAGTACGGGGTCGGCCTCGCCGGTGAGCAGCGACTCGTCGATCTCCAGGTTGTCGGCCTCCGCCACCGCGCCGTCCACGACGACCTTGTCGCCAGGGCCGAGCTCGACCAGATCGCCGAGGACGATCTCCGAGGTGGATATCTCGGCGGCGGCCCCGTCGCGCCGGATCGTGGGTTTCGCCTCGCCGATGACGGCCAGGCCGTCGAGGGTCTTCTTGGCCCGCCACTCCTGGACGATGCCGATGCCGGTGTTGGCGATGATCACGTAGCCGAAGAGGCTGTCCTGGAACGGCGCGACGAACAGCATGACCAGCCAGAGCACGCCGATGATCAGGTTGAACCGGGTGAAGACATTGGCGCGGACGATCTCGCCGATGGAGCGGGACGAGCGGACGGGTACGTCGTTGACCTCGCCCCGGGCGACCCGCTCGGCGACCTCGGCGGCGGTCAGCCCGCTGCTGCGCACGGCCGAGGCCGGCAGCTTCATCGGGTGGACCGGGTCGAGCTCGGAACCGGCGTCGATGGGGGCCGGCCGGGGCCGGCGGGGTTTCTGCTTCCCGGAGGAGTCGACTGCCCGCTGCGTCATGGTTCCGACGGTACGGGCGGAACGCCCGATTCACCTGCCGGGATTCCGAAGATCGGACCGCAGGAGGACGGGGTGCGGTGCGGGGCGTCAGGGAAGTTCGGGGGGCGTCCCCGACTTTCGCAGTGGTTGCGCGCCGGCCCGGGTCGCGGTCTCCGTCGGTGGCTCGGGTCAGCGGCTTGCGCCGGTCGCGTCAGTGGCCGCCGTCGGCCGCGTCGGCCGTTCCGGCCTTGGCGGCGGCCGCCCGCTTGAGCGCCGCGTCGCGCCCCCGCACGTACCAGATGCCGATCAGTCCGAGCCCGGCGCCGGCCAGACACGTCCACACCCACCAGGTGTGCCCGTGGTCGTCGAACCAGCCGTAGAACGGGAGCTGGACGAGGAAGAGGACGAACCAGAGGATCGTTCCGCCGGTGATGGTGGCGACGACGGGCCCCTCCAGGGGCTCGGGTGCCTCGTGTGTCGGTGTCCACTTCGCCATGAGGTCAGTGTATGCGGCCCGTATGTAAAGCCGGTCGGCCCAGTCGGCCCAAGGGTCTACGCGCGGAGATAGCGATCTTCGACTTATGTATTCATACTGAATCTGCTTACGGCTGTCTCGATTTATTCGTGTAAAAGTCCAAAGCTGACCGCTCTTCTCTCCCCTCTACGCACGACTGAGGTCATACATGTCCCCCTCGGCCACCGCTTCGGTCGACTCCAGGCAGCCCATAGCTCCACAGCCGCACGGCGGCCTGGACCGTTTCTTCAAGATCTCCGAGCGGGGGTCGTCGGTCGCGCGCGAGATCCGCGGCGGATTCGCCACATTCTTTGCGATGGCGTACATCATCGTGCTGAACCCGATCATTCTCGGCAGCGCGAAGGACATGTACGGGCACCAGCTCAATGGCGGCCAGCTGGTCACCGCCACCGTGCTGACCGCCGCGTTCTCCACCTTGCTGATGGGCGTCATCGGCAATGTGCCGATCGCGCTGGCCGCCGGTCTCGGCGTCAACACCGTCGTGGCCCTGCAGCTCGCCCCCCGGATGAGCTGGCCGGACGCGATGGGCATGGTCGTCCTCGCCGGCATCGTGGTCATGCTGCTCGTAGCGACCGGGCTGCGCGAACGCGTGATGAACGCCGTACCGAAGTCGCTCCGCAAGGGCATCGCGATCGGTATCGGTCTCTTCATCCTGCTGATCGGCCTGGTGGACTCGGGCTTCGTCTCCCGCATCCCGGACATCGCGCACACCACCGTGCCGCTCCAGCTCGGCAGCGACGGTCACCTCAACGGCTGGCCGGTTCTGGTCTTCATCCTCGGCGCGCTGCTCACCCTCGCGCTGATTGTCCGCAAGGTGCCGGGCGCGATCCTGATCTCGATCGTCGCCATGACGGTTGTCGCGATGGTCATCGACACGGTCGCCGACCTGCCGGGCGAGGCCTGGGGCCTGACCGTTCCGCAGTGGCCGGGCAACCCGGTCGCCACCCCCGACTTCGGGCTGATCGGCAAGGTCAGCCTGTTCGGCGGCTTCGACAAGGTCGGTGTGCTGACCGGCCTCCTGTTCGTCTTCACCGTGCTGCTGTCCTGCTTCTTCGACGCGATGGGCACCATCCTCGGTGTCGGTGACGAGGCCAAGTTGACGGACAAGGACGGCAACTTCCCCGGCATCAACAAGGTGCTGTTCGTGGACGGCATCGCGGTCGCCGCGGGCGGTGCGAGCTCCTCCTCCGCCAGCACCTGCTTCGTGGAGTCCACGGCGGGTGTCGGAGAGGGTGCCCGCACCGGCTTCGCGAGCGTGGTGACGGGTCTGCTGTTCACGGTGGCGCTGTTCCTGACGCCGCTGGCGACCATGGTTCCGTCGCAGGCGGCCACGCCGGCGCTGCTGGCGGTCGGCTTCCTGATCATCGCGGGGTCGGTGCGGGACATCGACTGGAGCGACTACACGCTCGCCATCCCGGCCTTCCTGGCCATGGTGATGATGCCGTTCACGTACTCGATCACCAACGGCATCGGCATCGGCTTCATCGCCTTCTCCGTGCTGCGGGTGGCGGCCGGTCGCTGGCGCGAGGTGCCGGTGGCCATGTACGTGGTGTCGGCGGTCTTCGTCTTCTACTACGCGATGCCGGCCCTCGGCCTGACGTCGTAACCCTTCACACGTCACCCTCTGCGGGGCGGCCGGCCGGGCGAATCAGTTCACCCGGTCGTCCGCCCCGTAGAACTTTTCCGTCTCCTCGACGGCCGTTTTGAAGCGCTCGTCGAAATCGCTGCGGATGAGCGTCCTGACGACATAGTCCTGGACGCTCATTCCGCGTCTGGCGGCGTGCTGCCGGAGCCGGTCGAGCAGCTCACCGTCTATCCGCAGGCTGAGCACTGTCGATCCCATGGCAAGCAGGGTTACGGCCTTTGGGGTCGTTTCGCGTCACTTTCCGGATCTGACTCACTCGTTTGGGTGATCGATAGACCGCGCGTGTACCAGTCGAGTGGTATTTAGGGTAGGTAATGAGTTACGCTAACAAACATGCCTGACCTGATCCACGACGGCGACAGTGCGGCCGCCGTGAGCTCCCTTCGTTCCGCCGTGATGCTGCTGGGCCGACGCCTCAAGCACCAGCGCGTCGACGAGTCGCTGAGCCCCACCGAGATGTCGGTGCTCGGCACGCTCGCCCGCTGCGGATCCGCCACCCCCGGTGAGCTGGCCCGCAAGGAGCATGTGCAGCCTCCGTCGATGACCCGCATCGTCGCGCTGCTCGAAGCCAAGGGACTGGTCAGACTGGAACCGCACCCCGATGACCGTCGCCAGAAGATGGTCAGCCAGACCGAGCAGGCCGAAGCCATGCTCGAGGAGAGCCGCTCCAAGCGGAACGCCTGGCTGGCCACCCTCGCCGAAGGCCTGGACGAGGACGAGTGGGAGACGCTGCGCAAGGCCGCACCTGTGCTGGAGAAGCTCGCCCACCTGTAGCGGTACGGGGGGTACGCCGGGCCAGAGTCGGCGTGCAGCCCGTACGGCCGCATCCCGTCAGTCAGCACGCAGTCCACGCCCGAGGAGGCGAACCCTTTTGAGTACGGGATCCGGAGCAGACTCCGCCCCCGCACCGACGTCCACCCACGAGAGCAAGCCCGGCGGGACCTTCTCGTCGCTGAAGATCCGCAACTACCGCCTGTTCGCCACAGGCGCGGTGATCTCCAACACCGGTACCTGGATGTCCCGCATCACGCAGGACTGGCTCGTTCTGAGCCTCACCGGGTCCGCCACCGCCGTCGGCATCACCACGGCCCTCCAGTTCCTCCCCATGCTGCTCTTCGGCCTGTACGGCGGGGTCATCGCCGACCGGCTCCCGAAGCGCAAGCTCCTCCTCGTCAGCCAGGCCGCGCTCGGCCTCTGTGGGCTCGCCCTCGCCGCCCTCACCCTCTCCGGCGTCGTCCAGGTCTGGCACGTCTACCTGATCGCCTTCCTGCTCGGCATGGTCACGGTCGTGGACAACCCGGCCCGCCAGTCGTTCGTCTCCGAGATGGTCGGCCCCGCCCAGCTGCGCAACGCGGTCAGTCTGAATTCGGCCAACTTCCAGTCGGCCCGGCTGATCGGTCCCGCCGTCGCGGGTGTCCTGATCACCACGGTCGGCAGCGGCTGGGCCTTCATGTTCAACGGCCTGTCCTTCGGAGCCCCGCTCGTGGGCCTGCTGCTGATGCGTACGGGCGAACTGCACAAGGCGGTCGTCGTGCCGCGTGCCAAGGGTCAGCTCCGCGAGGGGCTGCGCTATGTCTCCGGACGCCCCGAGCTGATCTGGCCGATCGTCCTGGTCGGCTTCGTCGGCACGTTCGGCTTCAACTTCCCGATCTGGCTCACCGCTTTCGCGGACGAGATCTTCCACGGCGGCGCGGGGATGTACTCGTTCTTCAACATCCTCATGGCGGCCGGTTCGCTGGCCGGCGCACTGCTGGCCGCCCGTCGGCGCTCCTCGCGGCTGCGGATGCTGGTGGCGGCGGGGACGGTGTTCGGTCTCCTGGAGATCATCGCGTCCGTGTCGCCGTACGTCTGGCTCTTCGCGATCCTGCTGCTCCCGATCGGCATGATCGGCCTGACCACCAACATCAGCGCCAACACGAGTGTCCAGATGGCCGCAGATCCGGCCATGCGCGGCCGGGTGATGAGCCTGTACATGATGGTCTTCGCCGGGGGTACGCCGGTGGGGGCCCCGATCGTGGGCTGGATCAGCGACACGTACGGCGTCCGGACCGCCATGGCGGTCGGCGGCGCGTTCTCGATGTTCGCCGCACTCGGCGTCGGCTTCATGCTGGCCCGCGTCGGCGGTCTGCGCATCAAGGTCGATCTGCGGCCGGGCCGCCCGCATGTGCGGTTCGTCCCCCGCGAGCAGCTGACTACAGCGGCCTGAGAGCCGCCCGTACGCGACGTGGCAAGGCCCCGGCCGGTGGACACCGGCCGGGGCCGTTTCACGGATACGCGGGGCCCGTTACGCAGGTGCAACGCGGTACGCACGGTGACCGGGATGCGTGCCGGTACGGTGCGACACTCGGCCCATGAGCCGCATGAGACTCTTCGTCGCCGTCCTGCCGCCCGACTCCGCCATCGCGGAGCTCCGCCGTGCCGTGGCCCCGCTGCACACCCTTCCGGACGCCGCTCGCATGCGCTGGACCGGCACCGACGCGTGGCACTTCACGCTCGCCTTCCTCGGTGTGGTCGACGAAGGGCTGCTGCCCGATCTGCACGAGCGGCTGGGACGCGCCGCCCGCCGCACCGAGCGGTTCCCGCTGCGCATCCACCGCGGCGGCCGGTTCGACGGCCATGTGCTGTGGGCCGGGGCCGCGGGCGGACTCGACACGCTGAGGCTCCTCGCCGAACGCGCCGACGCGGCAGCCCGCCGCGCCGGCGTCGCGATGGACGAGCACCGCCGCTACACCCCGCACCTCACCCTCGCCCGCAGCCGCTCCGAGACCGACCTGCATCCCTACCTGGAGGCCCTGGACACCTTCGAGGGCACACCGTGGGAGGTCGGCGAGGTCGCTCTCGTACGCAGCAATCTGCCGGTCACCGGGGTGCCGGGGGAGCAGCCGCGGTACGAGGTGGTGGCCTCCTGGCCGCTGGGGCACTGAGCGGTGCGGTTACGCTCGACGGGTGGACCCGAAGACCAGAAACCGCATCATGGCCGTCGTGCTCGTACTGATGTTCGCCGTTGTCGCTGTGACAGCCGCGGTCGGAGGCTGAGGCGCCGACACCGGCTCCCGTCAGCCGAGCCCCAGGCCCCGGGCCGTCTCCTTCACGAACGCCTCGGGGTTGTCCAGCATGATGTTGTGCTCGCACCCCCGGACCGGCACGACCCGCACCCCGCCCTCGACCAGACCGTCCTCGTCGGGCAGCGGCCCGTCGCTCTCCGGCCGCAGGTAGGTACGCGGAATCTTCAGCTCCAGCAGCTGCTCGCGCATCGTGGGCGTCGTTCCGCGCGCGAGGTGCACGGCGCTGCGGTGCAGTGCCTCCGAGCCCGAGAGCCGCATCGTCGACCACCAGTGGGGTCCCACCCGGTCGCGCACCTCGGCCATGCCGTGATCGAGGAACTCCTGCTCCGTGTAGGCGGCGATGCCGCTGCTGCCGGGCCGTTGCCGATCGGGCGCGACCGGGTCGAGGTTGGCGTCGATCAGGACGAGCCGCGCCACCAGCTCCGGGTGGCGTGCCGCGAGCACGATGGCCACCGAGCCGCCCATGCTGTGCGCGACGACGTCAGTGGCGTACGCATCGGCGGCCCTGAGTGCGACGGCGATCGCGTCGGCGTGCGCTTCGAGCGTGTAGTCGAAATCCGTGGGCCGGTCGCTGATGCCGAAGCCGAGCATGTCCATGAGCAGCGAACGGCTGCCGGCGAGGAGCGGATGGACGGCGCTCGCGGTGAAGTACGGACCGGACGAGGCGCCGAGACCGTGCAGATAGACGCGGGTCCGTCCGTCGCTGCCCGGGATCTCCACCCACCGGATGCGCGCACCGCCCGCTGTCACCTGTGCGTTCTGCATGTCTCCCGCTCCCCTCCGGCCCATGAAACCATCGGCGAGACCATATATCGGTGCCGATGTATGACGCGAGGGCGGAGGATGCTCGGGTGCTGGAACTGGCCATCCTGGGATTTCTGTACGAGCAGCCGCTGCACGGCTACGAGTTGAAGCGACGCGTCGCCCATCTCACCGGCCATGTCCGCCCGATCGCGGACGGCACGCTGTACCCGGCGATCAAGCGCCTGGAGCGCGCCGGGTGGCTCGGCCGCCGGACCGAGCCCGGCAGCAGGGCCGCGCCCCGCCACACGCTGACCCTGACGGACGACGGGTGCGAGGAGTTGCGCCGCCGGCTGCGCGAGGCCGACGACGTGGACATCAGCGACGAGAACCGCTGGTTCACCGTCCTCGCCTTCCTCCGCCACCTGCAGGCACCCGCCGAGCAGGCGGACGTACTGCGGCGCAGGCTGACGTTCCTGCAGGAGCCGAGCAGTTTCTTCTACGACTACGGCTCCGGGGGCGAGCGCCCGCTCGGCCCGGAGGCCTTCGACGACCCGTTCCGCCGAGGCGTTCTCACGATCGCCCGCGCGGCGAGCGAAGCGGAACTGAGCTGGCTGACAACGACTCTGAAGGATCTCGGAACCCGTTGAGTCCGCTCGCTGAGCCCTTGCTTCGAGCGGACTCGAAGGCGTTGGCTTGGTGCCCATGAAGTACACGCAGCTCGGACGCACCGGACTTGAGGTCAGCCGACTCGTCCTCGGCACCATGAACTTCGGTCCGCAGACCAATGAGGCCGACAGTCACGCGATCATGGACGCCGCGCTGGACGCGGGCGTCAACTTTTTCGACACTGCCAATGTCTACGGCTGGGGCGAGAACAAGGGCCGCACGGAGGAGATCCTCGGCACCTGGTTCGCCAAGGGCGGTGAACGCCGCGACAAGGTCGTACTCGCCACCAAGGTGTACGGGAACATGGCCGCGGAGGGCGATGCCTGGCCCAACCACCACAAGCTCTCCGCGCTCAACATCCGGCGCGCCGTCGACGCCAGCCTCAAGCGGCTGCAGACGGACCACATCGACCTGTACCAGTTCCACCACATCGACCGCGCCACTCCGGTCGAGGAGATCTGGCAGGCCATCGACGTCCTGATCCAGCAGGGCAAGATCCTCTACGCCGGCTCGTCCAACTTCGCCGGCTGGAAGATCGCCCAGGCCAACGAGACCGCGAAGCGCCTCGGCTCGTACGGTCTGGTCAGCGAGCAGTGCCTCTACAACCTCGCCGAACGCCGCGCCGAGATGGAGGTCATCCCGGCCGCGCAGGAGTACGGCCTCGGTGTCATCCCGTGGTCCCCGCTGCACGGCGGACTGCTCGGCGGTGTGATCCGCAAGGAGCGCGAGGGCGGTGCGGCCCGTTCGGCGTCCGGCCGGTCCGCGGACGCGCTCGCCAACACCACGGTGCGTGCGCAGATCCAGGCGTACGAGGACCTGCTGGAGAAGCACGGCCTGGAGCCCGGCGAGGTGGGCCTGGCCTGGCTGCTGACCCGGCCGGGCGTGACCGGCCCGATCTCCGGCCCGCGTACGCGTGAGCAGCTGGACTCGGCGGTGCGCGCGGTGGACCTGGAGCTGTCGGACGAGGTGCTGGCCGCCCTGGACGAGATCTTCCCGGGCCCCGGCCCGTCGCCGGAGGCCTTCGCCTGGTGAGCAGCGGCGCCCTGTGAACACCTGAGCCCGGCTCTGCGGCACAAGCGCGCGGAGCCGGGCTCAGGTCATCGTGCGCGGCGGCTACTTGAGGTAGACCAGGCCGTCGGTGGTGATCGTCGGACGCCCCGAGGTGGCGACGACGACGATCTTGACCGTGTGCTTGGCGCTAGTGGACCAGCTCTTCGTCCACAGCGCGTCGCGGTACTTGGTGGTGGACGACTTCAGGTCGACCGTGGCCACCTTCGTGCCGTCGACATAGACGTACGCCTGGCCGGACGTACTGGCGCGCGAGACCACCCAGGCTGCCGACCGGCCGGTGAACGTCCAGGTCAGGCTCGCGCTCTTGGACGAGCTGGAGTACGACTTGCCGCCGAGATAGCTGGACGACGACTTCGTCGTCCAGGTGCCCGTCTTCGTGGCCGAGGTCTCCTGGAGGATGACCGGGGTGCCGGAGACGGAGGCGGCGGCGGTGTTGCCCGCCAGGTCGTACGCGGTCATGGACCAGGCGGTCGCCACGCCGGACTTGGCGGTGTGCGAGGCGCTCGTGGTGGTCGGCCCGTAGGTCTTGGCGACCGGGGCGGTCAGCCGGACCTCCTTCAGGGACGCGGTGTCAGTGGCCTTCCACTTCAGGGTGAGCGGGACGGCGGTGGTGTTCACCGTGCCGGTGCGCAGGGCGAGGTTCGGCTTGGTGGTGAACGTGGGAGCCGTCTGATCGGTGATCATGGTCGCGGCCGCGGACGTGGCCGTCTTCCCCGACTGGTGCGTGGCGCGGACCTGGATCTTGTGGGTGCCGGCACCGAGCGTGGCCTTCGCCGAGGTGGCGGTGGCCGCGGCCGTGGCGACGCTCTTGCCGTCGACCAGGAGTTCGTACTTGGAGATCAGGGTGCTCGGCGTGGTGGCCGACCAGCCCACGGTGATGGCGGACTTGGTGTAGTACGACGTCCCGGACAGCGTGGCACCGGTCACCGACTTGATGGCCAGTCCGGTGACGGGGCCCGCGGCGAGGCTGCGGATCGCTGGCAGCTGCCCGTACAGCTTGGTGCCGGGGCACTCGGTGTTGAAGCCGTCGCGGTGGCCGGAGATCTGCTTGAAGGAGTACTGCGTACCGGCGGTGAAGGTCTTCCCGAAGCCGTTGGACCCGGTGGCGCCCGCGGTGAGCATGGTGCTGCCCGCCGGGTCGCCCTTGTACTGGCCGAGCTTCCACGCGGCGATCCGGGCCACCGAGGTGGTCACCGCGCTGGGGGCGGCCACATCCGTGTAGGTGCCGAGGACGGAGATACCGGTCGACTCCCGGTTGAAGCCGTAGGTGTGTGCGCCGAGGACCGGCCGGTCCACGCCGCCCTTGCGGCCCTCGAAGATCGTCCCGCACTTGTCGACCAGGAAGTTGTAGCCGATGTCCTTCCAGCCCTCGCTCTGGACGTGGTACGTGTACACGCTGCGCACGATCGCCGCGGAGTCGGCGCAGGAGTAGTCGTTGGTCCCCGCGGTGTGGTGGACGAAGACGGCCTTGACCGTGTCGTTGTACTCCGGCGCCTCCGGGCTGATCGACTCGTCGGCACCCCAGCCCGCACGCGAGGTGATGGGCGGCTTGGGCACGGTCGACGGCGGTGCGGGCGGCAGCGACGCGGACGGTGAGGTGCTCGCGGTCGGCGAGGAGCTGTCGCTCGCCGAGGGCGAGGGGCTGTCCGTTGCCGTCTCGGAAGGTGTCACGGCCGGCGTCTCGGATGCCGGGGCGGTGTCGGACTCCGTGGCCGTGGGGGTCGGTTCCGAGGTGGCCGTCGGATCGGCCGAGGGGGAGTCGGACGGCGACGGGTCGGCCGGGATTTCGGTCTCGGCGACGAAGGCGGCCGGGGCCGCGTGCAGCGACGAGCCCTTGCCGGGGTCGACGGTGTCCAGCCGCAGCCCGGCGGGCAGCTTCGCGGAGACCTTGGCGCCCGAGGTGACGCGTACCTCGACGCCGTTGGACGGGCCGACCCACCGTGGTTCGGTGGACCCGCGGACACCGGAGCGGCCCGCCTCCGTGCGGCCGTCGTTGTCGGTCTCCAACGGCGTCCAGGACGACCAGGTGCCGTTCGAGGCCGCCCTGGTCCGTACCTCGACCGCTCCCGTCACCTTCGCTGCCGGGTCGGTCCAGGTGACGCCGAGCATGCTGAGCGGAGCGGTGTCCCGCCTGCCGAGAGTCGCGGAACTGCCGTCGGCGGACACCTTCAGCGCCGCCTCGCGCACCTCGGCCCTGACCGGACCTGCCTTGCTGTCGGCACTGTCGCCGGAATTTCCGGTCATGCCCTGGAACACCAGGACACCGGCCACCGCCGTCGTCGCAACAGCAGCCGTGGCCCAGAGTCGTCGCCGCGATCTCAAGTCGTATCCCTTGGGAAGAGAGTGGTTGGACAGTCAGGTTCCGTCGGCTCGGGGGCAGGTTGGGGGAACGCCACGTGAATTCCGACGAGGGAAGCAAGATCCGCCGCACTGCGACGAGCTGCATAGCATGCCATTGCTGTCTCCGGCCGACGGGACCGCCCCCGCCTTCCACCGGTCCCTGTCCTCTACTGCGCGGCGAACCGGTCCAGTGCCTCCAGGACCGCCCGGGTGGTCGCCGGACCACCCAGATGCCCCGCCCCGTCGATCACGGTCAGCTCCGCGTCCGGCCAGGCCTTCGCCAGCTCCCACGCGGTGATCAGCGGGCCGGCGAGGTCGAACCGGCCGTGCACCAGCACCCCCGGGATCCCCGCCAGCCGCGCGGCGTTCCGGATCAGCTGCCCCTCCTCCAGCCAGGCGCCGTGGGAGAAGTAGTGCGAGCAGATCCGTACCAGCGCCTGCTGGGCCCTGCCCGGCCGGCCGCTGTAGGGGGGTGGTCCCGAGTACGTCTCCTGGGAGAGAACCGCGTCCTCCCAGGCGCACCAGTCGGCCGTGGCCTTCGCCCGTACCGCGGTGTCGGGGCTCTCCATCCGCCGGGCGTACGCGGCCACCAGGTCGCCGCTCCCGGCCGCCTCCGGGACGCCCGCCCGGAACAGGTCCCACGCCTCCGGAAAGATCCGCCCGGCACCCCGGTACAGCCAGTCGATCTCACTGCGCCGGGTCGTCGTGACGGCCGGGATCACGATCTCGGAGACCCGCTCCGGATGCTCCTCGGCGTACGCCAGGATCAGCGTCGACCCCCAGGACCCCCCGTACAGCAGCCACTTCTCGATCCCGAGACGGGCACGCAGCCGCTCCACGTCGGCGATCAGGTGGGCGGTGGTGTTGTGCCGCATGTCGGCGGCCGGGTCGCTCGCGTGCGGGGTCGACCGGCCGCAGCCCCGCTGGTCGAAGAGGACGACCCGGTACCGGTCCGGGTCGAAGTACTGCCGGGTGTGCGCGCCGCACCCCGACCCCGGACCGCCGTGGACGACCAGCGCGGGCTTGCCGTCCGGGTTGCCGCAGACCTCCCAGTACACGAGGTTGCCGTCACCGACGTCGAGCATGCCCTGGTCGTACGGTTCGATCACCGGGTACTTCTCGTCGGGCTTGCGGTCCATGGCGGCGTCCTTCCGGTCCGGGCCAAAGGGCTCAGCTTATGGCGGGGCGTAGCGTGGCTGCCGTGATTTCCACCCCACGGGTCCTGGCCGTACTCGACGATCTGCTCGCCACCGCAGCCCCCGACCGGCGCGGTGCGCTCTGGCAACTGGCTGAACAGGGGAGGGAGCTGGACGCCAACCTGGTGCGTCTGCCGCCGGGCGGCGAGGTCGGGGAGCATCAGGAGGACGTCCTCGACGTGCTCCTCGTCGTCATCGCGGGAAGCGGCCGGGCGACCACGGGCGCAGAGGTCCTGGAGCTCGCCCCCACCACGGTCCTCTGGTTGCCCCGCACCTCCCGCCGCGCCCTCGCGGCCGGCCCGGACGGCCTGGCGTACCTCACCGTCCACCGCCGCCGTCCGGGCCTGACCATCAAGCCCTCGGTCGAGGTCCCGGCGGCGCACGAAGGCGGCGAGGGGCCCTGCATGCTGGACCGGGTCTGTCCCGACTGCGGCCGCTTCTCGGTCGATCCGGCGCCGGTGTTCTGCAGCAGGTGCGGGGAGCGGTTCCCGGAGCGGTGAGCGTGCCGCGGTCTACTCGTCGCCGGTGGGTCTCCCGGGGGCTGCTCCGTTCACCCAGCCGTGGGCTGCGGCGTAGATGCCCAGCTGGAACCGGGTGTGCGCGTCGGCCCGTTCCATCAGCGCGTGCAGGCGGCGTTGCAGCGTGCGGTAACTGACGCCGGCCTGGCGGGCGATGGCCTCGTCCGGCAGGCCCGCGGTCAGCAGGCTGACCAGCAACTGGTCCTCCGCCGACAGGGCGTGCGGGTCCTCGCTCTCCACACCGTCCAGGCGGAGCGGCTGGGCGACCGCCCACAGAGCTTCGAACAGCGCCGCCAGGGCGTCGAGGACCGCCGACCGGTGCAGGACGACGAAGGACGGGCTCGGGTCCGGGCCCGAGCCGGGGCGCAGCGGCAGGAGCGCCAGCCGGTCGTCGGCGAGTGCCATCTTGGCGGGGACGTCGGCCAGCACCCGGGCCTGTTCGCCCGCCGCCGCCCACATGCGCAGCAGGTGCACCCGGCCGGGCATGTCGATGCTCTCCGCGTCGTACAGGCCCCGGACCGACACCCCGCGGGCGAGCAGGTCGAGTTCGGCCTGGTTCGGGTCGAGCTCACTGTTGGCGTGGTAGGGCGGTTTGTCGAAGACGCGCAGCTGTTGCTGTGCGCTGCGGATCACTTGGTGGCTTCGCTGCTGCACGGCCTCCGCGCCCGTGATGATCTCGATGACCTCGGCCGGATCCCGGTCGGCCGCCGCCCGGCGGAAACGCTCGGTGAACTCGCCGGCCCGGACCCTCGCCTTGTGCAGCTGCTCCTGTCGCCCCAACAGCAGTGCGTCCAGTGCGACTTCGGGGTCGATGGCGGCGTAGGTGGCCGGGTGCCCGTGGTGGCGGCCGACGAGCCCGCACGACTGGAGCCGACGCAGCGCCGCGCGCACCCGGGTCGGTGGGAACCCGACAGTGCGCGCCAGTTCGTCCGCGGTCACGGGCTGCCCGTCGAGCAGTGCGGCGTACACGGTCTCGGATTCGGGGTCGACGCCCAACACCTCAAGCATGGCGGCCATCCTGACCGGCCGGACAGTCCCTCACAAGGGGTGCACCAGGTGGCGAGAACCTGTCATCGACGACTTCTCGCCGGGCATCGCTGTTCCGTGACGCCGAGTCGATCCGCTTCACTTCCACCGACAGCGCACTCGATTCGTCACCGTGTGTCAACCTTGTGGCCGTCGCCGCGGCCCTCCGCCGGATTGCGGCAGTCGCACCCCGGCCGATACCTCGCATACAGAGCTAAAATGGATGCATGGCGGCGGGTGATCTACCTGATGAGCTCGCCGGACTTCTGCCCCGCATCCAGAGGCTCGCCCGGCGACGGCTGTGGAGCGGGCTGCCCCCACCCCGGCTGCGTGGGGCGCACGCCGAACTGCTCCGTCTTGTCGCCGCCGGACCCGGCATCCGGGTCTCCGCCGCCGCGCACGAGCTCTGCCTCGCGGCCAACTCCGTCAGCACCCTGGTCAACCACCTGGTCGCGCAAGAGCTGTTGCGACGGGAGACCGACCCCGGCGACGGGCGTGCCGCACTGCTGTACCCGACCCCCGCAGGCGTCGCGCGGCTGCGCGAGTGGCGCGCCCGGCGCGACGCGCTCTTCCGTGAACACGTCGCGAAGCTCGACGCGGCCGACCGGGCCGCGCTGACCGCCGCGCTCCCGTCACTGCGCAGACTCGCCGACTCATTGCGCGAAGGGGAGGAGCCCCCGTGACCCCCGCTCTCAGCTGCACCGGACTGACCTACTCCTTCGGTACGTCGAAAGCCGTCGACGGTCTGGACCTGCTGGTCCACCCCGGCGAGGTCTTCGGCCTGCTCGGGCCCAACGGCGCGGGCAAGACGACCACCATGCGCGCGATCACCACCCTGCTGCCCGTGCCGCCCGGTGTCATCGAGGTGTTCGGCCATGACGCGGCCCGGCAGAAGATGGCCGTACGGCGCCTGCTCGGTTACGTACCGCAGCAGCTGTCGGCCGACGCCGGTCTCACCGGCCGGGAGAACGTCGCCCTCTTCGCCCGCGTCTTCGACGTGCCCCGCCGCCAGCGCGCGGCCCGTGTCGGACAGGCGCTGGACGCGGTCGGCCTCGGCCCCCATGCGCACCGGCTCGCCGCCACATACTCCGGCGGCATGGTGCGCCGCCTCGAACTGGCCCAGGCCCTGGTCAGCGCACCCCGCCTGATGATCCTGGACGAGCCGACCATCGGCCTGGACCCGATCGCGCGCGACAGTGTCTGGGACCGCATCACCGAGATCCGGACCGGCACCGGGATGACCGTGCTGGTCACCACCCACTCCATGGACGAGGCCGACCAGCGCTGCGACCGGCTGGCCCTCATGCACCTCGGCAGACTCCGCGCGCTCGGCACGCCCGCCGAGCTCAAGGCCGAACTGGTCGCGCACCGCCGGGAGTCCGGCGAGACCGCCCTGTCGCCGCCCACCCTGGAGGACGTCTTCCGGTACCACTCCGGAAGCGGCCTGGACGACGCCGGCCCCGGCTCCGGTTCAGGCTCCGGCTCCGGCTCCGGCTCCGGCCCCGGCTCCGGCTCCGGTTCAGGCTCCGGCTCCGGCCCCGGCTCAGGTTCCGACGAACGGAAGGGAGCGTTCCGCGATGTCCGCCGTACCCGTCGCACCGCATCACGCCTCGGCTGAACCCGGCTCGCCCGACGAGCGGTTCGCTCTGCTGCTGGACCCGCCGCCGCCCCGCACCGGCTGGCGCGTCGTCCCCGCGCGCGTCACCGCGATGTGCGTCGTGGAAATGCAGAAGCTGCGCCACGACCGCACCGAGATCTACACCCGCGCCGTGCAGCCGGCGCTCTGGCTGCTGATCTTCGGCGTGACGTTCTCCCGTATCCACGCCATCCCGACCGGCGGCGTCCCCTACCTCGACTTCCTGGCGCCCGGCATCATCGCCCAGTCCGCCATGTTCATCGCGATCTTCTACGGCATCATGATCATCTGGGAGCGGGACTCGGGTGTCCTCACCAAACTCATGGTCACACCGACGCCCCGGACCGCCCTGGTGACCGGCAAGGCCTTCGCCGCCGGAGTGAAAGCCGTGATCCAGGCGGCAGTCGTCATCGTGATCGCCGCGCTGATCGGTGTCGGCATGACCTGGAACCCGTTGCGCCTGCTCGGCGTGGTCGTGGTCGTCGTCCTCGCCTCGGCGTTCTTCTCCTGCCTGTCGATGTCGATCGCCGGCATCGTCCTGACCCGCGACCGGCTGATGGGCATCGGCCAGGCCATCACCATGCCGCTGTTCTTCGCGTCCAACGCGCTGTACCCGGTCGCCCTGATGCCGGGCTGGCTCCAGGCCATCAGCAGGGTGAACCCGCTGAGCTACCAGGTCGACGCCCTGCGCGGGCTGCTCATCGGTACGCCGGCCCACCTGGGGCTGGACTTCGCGATCCTCGCCTTCGCCGCGCTCGTCGGCATCGTCGCCGCAGGTTCGCTCCTCGGCCGGCTGGCCCGCTGAGCTACCGCGTGCGCGGACGGTCGAACCAGATCGTCAGCAGTGTCGGCCCCAGCCCCACCCAGAACACCACCTGCGGAACACCCCGGTCCGTCCACGGCACCGCCACGACGGCCACCGCGCACAGTGTCCCCAGCACCGCCTGCACCAGCACCAGCCGTGCCCAGAACATCCGGCGCAACAGCGACCGGACACTCAGCTGCACCCCCGCGCGCAGCTTCCGGTAGCGCCGCCACGCGCCGAACGCCCAGACCACCGCGATCAGCGCCAGCACGTAGAGCCGGGTGCCGATCGGCAGCGGCAGCTCGGGTCCGTCCCCGTCGGACGGGAACAGGTTGATCGCCGCACCCGCCAGCACCAGACTCAGCACGGCGAGCCACCGGGTGCCGCGCAGCATCTGGAACACGGCCCGGTCCAGCCCCATGCGCATGCTGTTGGAATCGGGGTCGGCGGCCAGCGCGGACGCGTACACCTCCGCCCGCCGCTTGGGCCCCGTGCCGGGCGCGGCGGCCTGCTTCTCGGCGAGCTCACGCAGCGCCCAGGCGCTCGTCGGGTCGAGCCGCAGCGTCTCGCGGATCGCGTGGTCCCGCACGTCGAAGGCCCCGTTGAGCAGCGCCGCCTTCCACAGCCCCTGGTACGCCGCCGGCTCCTCCGGGGCCAGCCGGACCGCCGTCTGCGCCAGCTCGAGGACCTCGGGCCAGCGCGGCTGCCAGGCACTGACCGCCTCCGCGAGCGCGTCGACCGCCTGCCACGACTGCGGGTTGATCCGCACCGCCTCCTGGGCCGCCGCGAGCGCCTCGTCCCGACGACCGGTCCTGCGCAGCCCGTACATCCGCACGATCCATGCGTCGCAGTCCTGCGGGGCGATCCGCAGCGCCTCGCCGGTGGTGGTGACGACGTCCTCGAACTCCCGCTCGCGCAGATGGCAGCGCGCCAGCCGCACCCAGGCCCGGAAGTCCTCGGGGTCCTCGGCGAGTCGCTTGGTCAGCAGGGCCTTCGCCTCGTCCAGCCGGTCCAGGCCGATGAGGGCGGCCGCCTGCTCGGTCAGGGGGTGCTCGGCAGTGGTCACAGCTTGCGCTTCCTCTTCAGGTAGGCGAGCAACTCGTCGTACATGCCGCCCTCGTTGGCGAACATCGCGACATTGCGCGCCGAGGCGAACCACGGATCGGTGGACGGCCGGACCTCCTTCGCCGCACCCAGCAGATCCTTCATGTTGATCATCCGGACCATCCCGGTACGGGTCGAGTCGAGCAGCGCCCGCTCCGACGCGGATTCGCAGAGGTGGGCCAGATCGGCGCCCGACAGATCTTCGGTGACCTTGACCAGCTTGCCCAGGTCGACGGATTCGATCGGCCGGTCGCGCAGGTGGTAGCGGAGGATCGCCTCGCGTGCGGGCGCGTCCGGCGGCAGGACGAGCAGGGTGCGGTCGAGCCGGCCGGGGCGCCGCAGCGCGATATCCACATCCCAGGGGACGTTGGTCGCGGCGAGCACGAACACGCCCTCGTTGGCCCCGCCGACGCCGTCCAGCTCGGTGAGCAACTGGTTGACGGTGTTGCGCATCCCACCGTGCTGCATACGACTGCGCTTGGCTCCCAGCGCATCGACCTCGTCCAGGAACAGCACGCACGGCGCCTGGCGGCGGGCGGTCTCGAAGACCTCGTGCATATTGCGCTCGGAGTTGCCCATCCACATGTCGAGCACGTCGTTGATCGACACGGACATGAAGCTCGCCCCGAGCTCACCGGCGACGGCCCGCGCGATGAACGTCTTCCCGCAGCCGGGCGGCCCGTACATCAACAGCCCGCCGCGCAGGCTCTTCCCGTACAGCCTGCCCAGTTCGGGATTGCGCATGGGAGCGAGGAACGCGGCTTCGAGGCGCTCCTTGATCTCCTCCATGCCGCCGACGTCGGCGAGCGTGACGGTGCCGGGGGTGTCGACCTCCCAGGCCGTGGCGTCCCCCGGGTCGCCGCCGCCGTCCGCGGCGAGGGGTGCCTCGGGAGCGGTGGAGGTGGGGCCGGAGGTGACGAACCTCGGCGGTACGGCGTCCGCGACCTCGTTCTCGGCGGCCGCCCAGTCGAAGCCGGTGGGCGGCGCGGGGGCGTCGGGCACCTCCGGTGCCGGCTCCTGGGCCCGGGGCTCCTGCGGTGCCGGAGTCGGCACGGACCCGGGCCTTTCGGCAGCCGGTGCGGGCAGGCCCATCGCCCGCATCATGAGCGCCCGCGCCCCCGCATCCCCGGGCGCGTGCTGCAACGCCACGGCGGTCTCGGCGACCGCGGCCTCGCTCAGACCCTCACCGAGCAACAGCTCGGCGAGGTGCAGGCGTAGCGGTACGTCGGTGGGCGCCGCGGCGACAGCGGTACGCATGCTCTGGATCAGGGGCGACTCGGTGGACATGCCGACACCCTACGGAGCGGGTCCGGCAGCCGGCGACGCGGCCTCCGGCGCCGCCCGGCCCCTGCTGCCGCGCGGCGTACGGGGGGAAGTCCGCCCAGGTGGTGGGGGAAAGGGCGAGGGCGGGGACGGCGAGGTGCGGCTCGGGCGGCTGAGCCCGCGCCGCACCTCGCCGACCATGTATGAGCCCGTCATCGGGTGACAACTCTGCTTCCTGTTAACGAAAGGACCAGTCCGTAGCGGCAGTGGTGCCGCGGACGAACGGAGTTGGGGAGGGCTCGGATCGCCTGTCGATCGGCAGGCATCGAAGGCGTGGCGGATCCTCCGCTTGTGGGGCGAAACGGGGAGAATGGCGGCGTTTCCTGGGTTGCCGCCCCGAGTCGGGATGTCGGGGCCGACGAAAGAGGACCTGTGGTGGATGCCCTGGTGAGCCGCGGAACAGGGACGGGCGAGGCGGTCGGGACGGTCCATGCGATCGCCGAGGACCGTGCGCAGTGGCGTGGACGGCTGTTGCGGGCCGGACGGGCCCTGTTCGCCGCCTACGGCTACGCAAACACGACCGTCGAGCAGCTGTGTGCCGAGGCGAAGGTGCCGGTCCGGGCCTTCTCCCAGCAGTTCACCTCGCGGGAGGCGCTGTTGACCGCGCTGTACGACGAGGTGGCGACCCGCGGACTGCGCGCGTCCGAGGCGGTCCTGCTCTCCGACGGCATGGACGAGTGCTCGACCGAGGAGCGGTTCCGTCGCCTCTTCGACGCCTATGTGCGGGCCGTCACGGATGATCCGCGCGCCGCGCGGGTGGCGTTCGTCGAAGTGCTGGGCGTCAGCCGCACGGTGGACGACCATCTCGCGATGTGGCGGACGATGTGGTCGGAGTTCCTGACCTGCGAGGCCGAGCGTGCCGCGGAGCGGGGTGAAGTGGGGGACGGCGACCAGCGGGTCGCGGTCATGGTGATGACCCACTCGGTCGACGAGCTCCTCGCGCACCACGGCCGGCGTCCGCGCCAGGTCACGCCCGACTGGCTGACCGATGAGCTGACCCGGCTCTCCCTGATCATGCTGGGCTCGCCGTGACAGCTCGACATGACCACGTGGCTTGACAACTTCACTTGCCGGGACGGCAAATGGAGGTATGGCAGAGGGTGTGAGGACAGCGGGAGAAGAAGAGGCGGACGGAGACGGGTTCGCCGCCGTCCTGACCGGTGTCGGTCCGAGACTGCGGGCGCTGCGCCGGGACCGCGGCACGACCCTGGCCCAGCTGAGCGATACGACCGGCATCTCGCTCAGCACCCTCTCCCGGCTGGAGTCCGGCCACCGCAGACCGACCCTGGAACTGCTGCTGCCGCTGGCCAAGGCGTACGGCGTGCAGCTGGACGAACTCGTCGGCGCCCCGCCCACCGGGGATCCCCGCGTCCATCTGCGCCCCTTCACCCGCGACGGCATGACATTCATGCCGCTGACCCGTCACCTCGGCGGGCCGCACGCGTACAAGCAGATCCTTCCCGGCGGCCGAGGCACGACCGGGCCGCTGGAGCAGCGGGTGCACGAGGGCTACGAGTGGCTGTACGTGCTGGCCGGGAGGCTTCGGCTGGTGCTGGGTGAGCACGATCTCGTACTCACCGCCGGGGAGGTCGTGGAGTTCGACACCCGTACTCCCCATGCGTGGGCCAGCGCCGGGCCGGAACCGGTCGAGTTCCTCAGCCTGTTCGGGAGACAGGGCGAGCGGATGCATGTGCGGGCGCGACCCGCGGGGCAGTGAGGAGGTTCGAGGCGTCCGGGGCAGTTGTCCTCAACCGCCGGACGGGCTCGACATGTAGGGACCGCCCAGGCCCCACGCCTGATGCATCGCGTCGGCGAACGCCCCGGCAAGTTTCTGTTCACCCGTGGGGCCGGGGTGCGTACCGTCGTAGGTGTCCGTGTGGATGTCGTAGGTGGCCGGGCGCGACGCCAGCAGGATCGGGGACGCCGGCGTGTCGAGATCGGCGACGGCCTTCGCGAGCAGTTCGTTGAAGCGGTCGCACTCGGCGGCGAACGGGGCATCGGACTCGGCCCGGACGTTCGGTATCACAGGCAGGAGCACGGCCTTGATGTGAGGTGCGGCGGTGCGGGCGGCCTCGATGAACGCCCTTACGTTCAGGGCGGTCTGCTCGCTGTCCGTGTAGAACCCGAGGTCTATCAGGCCGAGCGAGACGAGCAGCACGTCCGCGCGGGTCGCGGTGACCGTGTCCGCGATCACCGGGGCCATGTGCAGCCACCCCTCGCCCCAGCCCGCCAGATGGCGGCGGGCCTCGGCGGGGAACTCCGGGTCGCCGTACGCGTACGAGACCGGGGTGTTCGTCACGGTGTCGTACAGCTCGGTGCGCGGGCCGACGATCTCGTACGGGCTGTCGAAGGCCGCTTCGAGGTGCTGCCACATGCGGTAGCGCCAGGTGAAGTCGCCGGCGCGCCCGATGGTCATGGAATCGCCGACGAACATGAAACGCATGGCGACATCATGGCGGATCTACGCGCCGGGCTGCGACGTGACGATGGACACTTGACCCCATGCGTTCGTATCTGACTGTCTCCGGCGCTGCCGCGCTGCTCGTCCTCGCCGGTGCGGCCGTGACCGCGACCCCGGCCACGGCCGACGACGGAGCTGCCGACCGCAGCTTCACGATCGAGGACCCCCGGATCACCGAGTCCAGCGGCCTCGCCGCGAGCCGCGCCCACCCGGGCATCTACTGGACGCACAACGACAGCGAGGACGGACCGTACATCTACGCCGTCGACTCCCGGACCGGGAAGACCGTCGCGACGATCACCATGCGCGGGGTCGGCGCGCCGCGCGACGTGGAGGCGATCTCGCTCGGGCCCGACGGCAATCTGTACGTCGGCGACATCGGCGACAACCTGAACGGCAGCTGGGACCACGTCTGGATCTACCGGTTCCCCGAACCGAAGGTGCTGAAGGACGCGACGGTCCGGGCGACCCAGTTCGACGTGAAGTACGCGGACGGGGCACGCAACGCCGAGGCGCTGATGGTCCACCCGAAGACCGGCCGGGTCTACATCGCCTCGAAGAACGAGGGCGGCGGCGGACTCTACGAAGGCCCCGCACGGCTCACCACCGGCCGGACCAATGTGTTCCGGCGGGTCGGGGAGGTGCCATGGGTGACGGACGGGACGTTCTCGCCGGACGGGAAGGAACTGGTGCTGCGGTCCTACTTCAGCGCCCGTGGCTACGCGTTCGAGGACGGACGGCTCGGCGCCGACCACCGCGTGGACGCGCCGCTGCAGGGGCAGGCCGAGTCCGTGACGTACACGGCGGACGGCTCGGCGCTGATGTTCGGCTCGGAGGGCGCGCGGAGCGAGGTGGTACGGGTGGACGTCGCAGGAGCGCGCGGAAACGGCAGCGACTCCAAGTCTCCGTCGAAGGACGGCGGCGGCGCGTCGTCCGCCGGCGGCGCGGGCGGGGGCGGCAGTGAGATGAAGGGCAGCACGCTCGTCGGAGCGGCGCTGCTCGCCGCCGTGGGCGCACTCGTCTTCATGAACCGGCGCCGCAAGCGCGGCTGACCGACCGCACCCGGCCCCCGTCGGCGCAGATCCCGGGGCCGGAGCCATCCCGTGCAGCGCCGGACGTAGGGTCGAGCGCTATGACGAACCACGGGCCCGAGGCCTTCTCCACCGAGCGGCTCGACGCAACTCCGCTGCGAGCCGCGCACGCCGAGGAGATGGCGGCGGTCCTCGCCGACCCGGCCCTGCACACGTACACGGGCGGCGCCCCGGAGGACCTCGACACCCTCCGGGCCCGCTACACCCGCTGGGAATCCGGCTCCCCCGACCCTGCCGAACACTGGTGGAACTGGGTACTCCGGGTCCGCGCCGACGGCCGCCTGGCGGGCTGGGTCCAAGCCACGGTGGTGGGTCGGCGGGCCGAGATCGCCTGGGTGATCGGCACCCGGTGGCAGGGCCTGGGTTACGCGAAGGAGGCGGCGGCGGGGCTGGTGGCGCACCTGCTGGCCGGGGGCACGGTCCATACGGTCGTCGCGCACATCCACCCCGACCACACCGCGTCCGCGGCGGTGGCCTCGGCGGCAGGACTCGTCCCCACCGACGAGTGGGAGGACGGGGAGCGGCGGTGGCACCGCACGGACGTCACTTCCGGTGCTGCCCGGCCTTGAGCAGATCCGAGACATCGAGGGTGACCTCGGCACCGATGGAGTCGGGGAGCGATGCCTGCCGGCCGGGGGCGTACGCCTGGTGGCTGTCGTACCCGTCGGCGGTGGGCTCGGTCAGGACGTGGACCCGGCCGTGCTTGCGCAGGGATTCCGGCTCACCGTCACAGGGGTGCCCGACTGCTGCCGCAGACATTGCGGGCCTCCTGCATGGGTGGCGTCGAGAGCATCATCGTAGGACGGTGTGCCCCCACATGTCCCGATGGTGATCGTCCACTCGGTCGAGTGAACGAGCGGCACACGCCCTTGATGCTCCTATCGTCGGTCAAGCGGCATCGAGCCAGCTGCGGTAGGCGTCGGCGAAGGTGTCGTCGCGGCGGAGTCCTCGTTCGATGTTGGAGATGACGGCGGGCCAGACTCCGAAGTGGTTCGCTGCGGCGGTGAGCGTGATGTTCTTGGCCTGGCGGGTGGGCCTGAGGTCCGCGATCTCGGGAACCTCGACTGCGGTGGTCAAGAGGCGGAAGATCTCCCGGGCGATGGCGCGTTTGAGCAGCCGGATGATCTCCTTTTTCGTCCGGCCGGCCTTGGTTTGACGCTCCACGTAGTCACGGGTGCGCTGGTCACGGCGCATGCGGACGAGCGCGATGCGGTAAAGGGCCCCGTTCGCCGCGCGGTCACCGCCGCGCGAGAGCCGGTGACGGTTGGTCTTGCCACTGGAGGCCGGAACCGGGGCGACACCGCACAGGGCGGCGAAGGATGCTTCGGTGCGTAGGCGGGCGGGGTTGTCGCCAGCGGTGATCAGCAGTTGCGTAGCGGTGTCGGGTCCGACGCCGTAGGCGGCGCGCAGGCCGGGGTTGAGCTGCGTGACCAGGGCGTCCAACTCCGCTGTCAGAGCGGCGTGTTCAGCGGTCAGGTTCTGGACGCGTCGCGCGAGCGTGCGCAGGGCGGTCAGGATCGGGACATGGACAGGGGCGTTGCCGACCCGGAGCCGGACCAGGGCGTCGATGCGCTTGTCGCCCCGCAGCACTTCGTACTTCGTGCGGATGCTGTCGGGCGCGGTGATCAGAATGTGTCCGATCTGGTTCAGCGCCGCTGTACGGGCCTTGACGGCGGATCGTGCCACGTTGTGCAGAGCCCGGATCCCGGCGACGGCATCGCCTTTGGGGGCGCTGGTGGCCCGGCCGGACACGACCGCACGAGCTGCGGCATAGGCGTCGATCGGATCGGACTTGCCGATCCTGCGGCGCTCGGCCTTGTCCGGCCGGTTGACCTCGACCACGGTCAGACCGGCCTTGCGGGCCGCGCGCGTGAACCCCGACCCGTAGGAGGACGTGCCCTCCACGCCGACGGCGGCGACGGTGCCGTGAGCAGCCAGGAAGGCCAGAGCAGCCGTGTATCCGGCGGCCGTTGTGGGGAACTCGGCATCGGCGACCTGCCCACCGCGGTCGGTCACCACGGCAACGTGGACAGTGTCGGCATGAGAGTCCACGCCGCCGATCACCACGTGTTCGACGGCTGCTGCAGTGTCCGTTTCTGTCATGCTGGAAATGCCTTCCTGACCGGAGGTGGCTCCAGCCGGGTGGGGCAGACAGGACAGTGATGGGGCCTCTGGCCAGGCTCCTGACTTGTTCAATCGAGTCCAGACGCTCGGTCTGCAGCCGTAGCGTCCAGGGTGTCGGTCGGCACGGGCCCGCAGTGCTCCTTGCCGCCCTCGGGCTGGCTCACTGATAGCGTGCCGCCGCTGACCGGCACCCGCGCGGTGTGGCTCGACAGAGGCATGAAGGTGACGCAGTGACTTCAAGTCAGGGTGCCCGCCGCACTCCCGTCCCTATCTCATCGAGTGCGAGGCCAGCATCCTGTGATTCTGATCGGTGTCGATCCCCACAAGTCGTCCCACACCGCTGTTGCCGTCGACGCTGCGGGCCACCAAGTGGCCCAGCGCCGTTTCGTCGTCAACGCTGGGACTTTTCGTCAGTTGATGCGCTGGTGCGAGCAGTGGCCTGAGCGCCGGTTTGCCGTCGAAGGTGCCGGCGGACTGGGGCGTTCGCTTGCCCAGCAGCTGGCTGCCGCGGGCGAGAACGTGGTCGACGTGCCCTCCACGTTGTCGGCTCGGGCTCGGCTCCTGGCCACTGGTGGCGACCGCAAGACCGACGCCGCGGACGCCCTTCATGTCGCTCAGGTCGCCTTGTTCAGGGCAGACTTGCGGCCAGTGGCACAGGAAGACCAGACCACTATCCTGCGGCTGCTGACCGAGCGGCGCGACGACCTGGTGCACGAACGCACCCGGGTCCTCAACCGGCTGCACGCTGTCCTGCGAGATCTGGTGCCCGGCGGTGCACCCACCGGGTTGTCTGCCGACAAAGCCGCCACCGTGATGAAGGGCATCCGGCCGATTACAGCCACCGACTCCTGCCGTCGGGACATAGCCCGTGATCTGCTGGCCGATCTTCGACGCCTGGACCGGCAGGTCAAGGACAACGAGGCTGAGATGCGTGAGGCTGTCGCCGCGACTCACACCACGCTGACCACCCTGCCGGGCCTGGGCACCGTGCTGGCCGCCAAGGTGATCGGCCATGTCGGAGACGCCACACGATTCCCCACCGAGCACCACTTCGCCAGCTACACCGGCAGCGCGCCCCTGGACGCCTCCAGCGGCAACAACGTCCGCCACCGGCTCAACACCGGCGGCAACCGCGCGCTGAACTCGGTGCTGCACACCATCGCCATCTGCCAGATCCGCGACGGCGGACGCGGGCAGGCCTACTACCTGCGCAAAATCACGGAAGGAAAGACGCCCGCAGAGGCTCGCAGAGCCCTCAAACGACGCCTGTCCAACGTGGTCTACCGGATCATGAAACGCGACCAACGGAACCACCTCGCTCAAGCCGCTTGACACACAGAGGCGCTATGAGGTCATGTTCCACCCGGCCGGGGCCTCGGGAACGGGCCCCGGCAGCCGGACAGACCAAGGCGAAGACAGCCCAGCAGGACGTCAGTCAGTGATCGAGCCACGACCACCGGGAACCCGAATACCACTATCACTGTCAGTGGTCGTTGGCACGATGAACCGCATCACTGAGGGAGGGGTTGCCATGGGCACCTGGGACATCGGTCATTTCGACAGCGACACCGCAGCGGACTTCTCGGGGGATCTGGACGACGCCCCGCAGGGCGAGCGTGCCGAGCTGATCCGGGAGGCTCTTTCGGCCGTCGTCGTGACTCAGGACTACCTCGACTCCGACGAGGCCGTTGTGGCCGTGGCAGCGGCCGCCCTGGTGGCCGCGCAGTGCCCGGGCGGGGAGCCCGTGACGACTGCGTACGGGCCGGACGAGCCGCTTCCGGCGCTTCCCCTGGAGCTGCGTAGCCTTGCGGTCCAGGCCCTCGACCGGGTGGTGACCGAGCCGTCCGAGCTGCTGGAGCTGTGGAGCGAGGGCGGGCACGGGGAGCCGTGGGAGGAAGGGATCGGCAGGCTCCGGACGGTCCTGATGGAGGCGGCGGGCTGAGTAACGGCGAGGGGCCCTTGGTACGGATCCGTACCAAGGGCCCCTCGGAGACGTGCAGCTCTCGTTACAGCTTCTCGATCACGTAGTCGATGCAGGCCGTCAGGGCCAGCACGTCCGCCGGGTCGATCGCCGGGAACATCGCGACACGCAGCTGGTTGCGGCCCAGCTTGCGGTACGGCTCCGTGTCGACGATGCCGTTGGCGCGCAGCACCTTGGCGACCGCCGACGCGTCGATCTCGTCCGCGAAGTCGATGGTGCCGATGACCTGCGAGCGCTTCGCCGGGTCGGTGACGAACGGGGTCGCGTACTTCGACTCTTCGGCCCAGCCGTACAGGTTCCGCGCGGACGTGGCGGTGCGGCCGACCGAGAAGTCCAGGCCGCCCTGGGTGTTCAGCCAGGTCAGCTGCTCGTTCAGGAGGAACAGCGTGGCGAGCGCCGGGGTGTTGTACGTCTGGTTCTTCAGGGAGTTGTCGATCGCCGTCGGCAGCGAGAAGAACTCCGGGATGTGCCGGCCGGAAGCATGGATGCGCGCGGCGCGCTCCAGGGCCGCCGGGGAGAACACGGCGATCCACAGGCCACCGTCGGCGGCGAAGGACTTCTGCGGCCCGAAGTAGTAGACGTCCGTCTCGGTGATGTCGACCGGCAGACCACCGGCGCCGGAGGTGGCGTCCACCACGACGAGGGAGCCCTCGTCGGCACCCGCGACGCGCTTGATCGGCATGGCGACACCGGTCGACGTCTCGTTGTGCGTGAACGCGTAGACGTCGACGCCCGCCTCGGCCTGCGGCTCCGGGTGGGTGCCCGGGTCGGAGGCGATGACGCTCGGGTCGGCCAGCCACGGGGCGAGCTTGGCGGCCTTCGTGAACTTCGACGAGAACTCACCGAAGTTGAGGTGCTGGGACTTCGTCTCGATCAGACCGTGCGTCGCGATGTCCCAGAAGGCGGTGGAACCGCCGTTGCCCAGGATCACCTCGTAGCCCTCGGGGAGGGAGAAGAGGTCGCGCACACCCTGACGCACCGAGCCGACCAGGTTCTTGACCGGGGCCTGGCGGTGGGACGTACCGAGAAGAGACGTTCCGGTGGCGGCCAGCGCGTCGAGCGCCTCCGTCCGCACCTTGGAAGGACCGGCGCCGAAGCGTCCGTCGGAGGGCTTGATGTCAGCGGGAATCTGGATATCGGCCACGAACCGGAGCGTAGTACCTCGTGGACACGGTCGAGGACCGTGTCCGTCGGATGAGACACCCGCTCCGGCCTGTGGACCACCTAACGGCGGATCAGCCCAGCTCCACCGGCAGGTCGTACAGGTCGTTCTGGGTGACGATCGGCTTGTTCCGCAGCTCGGAGGCCGGGACGGCGAGTTCCAGATCCGGGAACCGCTCGTACAGCGCGGGCAGCGCCACCCCCGCCTCCAGCCGCGACAGCGCCGCCCCGGGGCACACATGCGGGCCGTGGCCGAACGCGATGTGGCGGTTGGGGGAGCGGGTGACATCGAAGTCACCGGCGGTCGGCCCGTACTGCGCCTCGTCGCGGCCCAGCGCACCGAAGGAGACGATCAGCGCCTCGCCCTTCGGCAGCACCTTGTCGCCGACTTCGACGTCCTCCGTGGCGAACCGGATCAGCACATGCGAGGTCGGGGTGTTCCAGCGCAGGGTCTCCTCGATCACGTTCTCCCACGGCACCTCCCCGCCGAGCACCTGCTTGCGCTGCTCGGGGTGGGTCTGGAGTGCCACGACCGCGTTCACGATCAGGCTGATCGTGGTCTCGTGGCCGGCCGCGATGATCAGCTGGAGGGTGTTGACGATCTCCTCGTCGGTGAGGTGGTCGCCGTCCTCGGAGGCCGCGATCAGGGCGCTCGTCAGATCGTCGCCCGGGTTCTCGCGCTTGGCGTCGACGATCTTCGTGAAGAGGGCGCCGAGGTCCGCCATCATCTGCGGGACCTCCTCCGGCGGCGTCTGCGTCGAGAAGAACTTCTCGAACAGCTCCTTCAGCCGCGGGTGGTCGGCGGCGTCCACGCCCATCAGCTCGCTGATCACGTTCATCGGCAGCGGGTACGCGAACTCCGCCTTCAGGTCGATCTGCTCGCCCCGGGGCAGCGCCGACAGCCGGTCCAGGCTCGCCGTCGTCAGCGCCTCGATGCCGGCCCGCAGCCGCTCCACCCGCTTCACGGTCAGCGCCTGTGCGACCAGGGTGCGCAGCCGGCGGTGGTCCGCGCCGTCGACCGTCAGCATGGAACGGCCCGGGTTGGCGAGGCCGATCAGCGGCCAGTCCATCGGTATCTCGCCGCGCTGCCAGGCGCTCCAGACATTGATGTCCTTGACGACCCGGCTGTCGGTGAGCAGTTGCCGCGCCTCGGCGTGGTGGGTGACCGCGTAGCAGTGCACCCCGCCCGGCAGCTCCACCTCGGCGAGCGGACCCGCCGCGCGCAGCCGGGCGCTCTCGCCGTCGAGATCGGTGACGAAGGGGTCAAGGGCGATCCGGGTCATCAATGGCCTCCAAGGGCGGGAGTGGGAGTGAACGTCACGGGCAGGTCCGTCAGGCCCCGCAGCCAGGGGGACGGGCGCCGGGTCAGCTGTTCGGCGGGGACGGCGAGGTCGAGGTCCGGCAGCCGGTCCAGCAGCACCTCGATGCCGGTACGGGCGATGACCTCGGCGGTCTCCTGGGCCGGGAACGGGCAGCGGTGCTCGCCGTGGCCGAAGGAGAGAAACGCGTTGTTGCCGCCGGTCAGGGACGAGCCGTCGGTGCGGACCTGCGGATCCCCGTTGGCGGCGGCGATGCCGAGCAGCAGCAGGTCGCCCGCCTGGATGTGACGGCCGCCGAGGTGGGTGTCGCGCGACGCCCAGCGGCCCGCCACGTTCTGCGTCGGGGTGTCCTCCCAGAGGACCTCGTTCATGGCCTCGGCGACGCTGTGCCGACCGCCCGACAGGGACGCGGCGAACCGGTCGTCGGTGAGCATCAGCCGTAGCGAGTTGCCCATCCAGTCGGCGGTCGGCTGGTGGCCCGCGGCCATCATGACCATCAGGTCCTGGGCGATTTCCTCGTCGGTGAAGCCGCCGGGGTCGGCGAGCATCCGGGTGGCGACGTCGTCGGCGGGCTCGGCGTTCTTGTCGACCAGCAGCTGGACCATGGACGAGGCGAGGTGCTGCTGCCCGGCGAGGGCCCGCTCGCGGCCGTCGATCATGTCGTTGATCGAGCCGACGAGCGCAAATCCGGTGTCGCTGCCGAAGCCGTAGATCTTCGCCAGGACGAGCGCCGGGAGCAGCATCGCGTAGTCGGCGATGATGTCGGTCCCGCCCTTGGAGCAGAACCGGTCGATGAGCGTGTCCGCGAAGTCCTCCGCGTACCGCTTCAGCGCGAACGGGTCGACGGCCTCCAGCGCGTTGCTGATCATCGCGGCACGCTCGGTGTGGCGCGGGCCGACCGTGTACAGGATCGACGGCTGCTTGCGGCCGATCATCGGCAGCAGCGGCCAGTCGTCCGGAATGCGGTCCCACTGGTTCCACAGGTCGGAGTCGCGGCTGAACAGCACCGGGTCGTTGGTCAGCTGGTGCAGTTCGCGGTAGCCGAGGACGAGCCAGGCGGGTACGTCGCCGTCGAGGACGACGGGCGCCACGGCTCCGTGGTCGCGGCGCATCTCCCGGTACAGCCGGGTCGGTTCGGTCTGGAACCGGGGGCCCGAGAGCGGCGCGGGGCCGTGCGGGACGGGGCAGCCGGCGGGGGGCGCCGGGGGCTGAGTCACGAGCTGGGCTCCGGGGTCTTCTGCGGTGCGGGCTCCGGCGCGCTCTCCGGACGGGCGGCGGACGGGGCGGACACCTTGCCCTGCGCGAGCGCATGGAGGTGCTCGACCAGCGTGATCAGTACGTACTTGCTCGACGAACGGTCCCGGGCGTCGCACTCCACCAGGGGTATGTCGTCCGAGAGGTCGAGCGCCTCACGTATCTGCTGTTCGGTGTGGAGCGGGCCGCCGAAGTCGTTGCACGCCACGATGAACGGCGTGCCGTGGTGCTCCAGGCGGTCGATCGCGTACCAGGAGTCGGCGAGCCGACGGGTGTCGACGAGGACGACGGCGCCGAGCGTGCCCGAGAACAGCCGGTCCCACAGGAACCAGAAGCGCTCCTGACCGGGTGCGCCGAACAGGTACAGCACCGAGCGTTCGTCGAGCGTGATCCGGCCGAAGTCGAAGGCGACGGTCGTGGACGATTTCGCGTGCACCCCGTCGAGACGGTCGACGGCCTCGCCCGCGCGGGTCATGGTCTCTTCCGTGTTCAGCGGACGGATCTCGCTGACGGATCGGACCATGGTGGTCTTGCCGACGCCGAAGCCGCCGACGACGACGATCTTCAGTCCGTTGTCGGCCGTCGCCTGCAGGGCGGAACGGTCAGAGGTTGCGGAGTCCAACGAGCACCTGTTCCAGGATGTCGGGGTCGGGGAACCGGTCCGCGACACGGGCGGTACGGGGGTGACGGGCGCTGATCCGGCCGGTGGCCAGCAGATCGGACAGCATGATCCGGACGATGCTGACCGGCAGGCCGAGGCCCGCCGCGATCTCCACGACCGCGGTGGGGCGCTCGCACATGCGCAGGATGGTGACGTGCTCCGACTGCATGCCGGGGGACGGCTCGCATTCGGAGACCACCAGCGTCACCAGGTCGAACGCGTCCGAATCGGACCGGCTGCGGCCACCGGTGAGGGTGTACAGCCGGTCCGGACCGTCGTCCCGGCCGGGTCGGGGGCGGGTCATACGTCGGCGGTCGCGTCGACGGTGGCAGCCGGGTCCGCGGTGGAGCGCGGCGGGGTACTGAGGTGCTCGCCGAGCTGTTCGACGAGCTCGCTCATGTTGTGCCCGATGAGGCCGACGTCGGCGTCCTCGGAGGCGACGACCGCGAGATGGGCGCCCGCGCCCGCCTCGACGATGAACAGCACGCCGCCGTAGAACTCGGCCATCGCGGACCGTACGCCGCCGGTGCCGTCACCGAACTCGACGGACGCGCCGTGCGAGAGGCTCTGGATGCCGGCCGAGATCGCGGCCAGCTGGTCGGCCTGGTCGACGGAGAGCTCGGGGGTGCGGCACAGCTTGAGGCCGTCCCTGGAGAGGACGAGGGCATGCCGGGTGCCGGGGGTGCGCTCCAGGAGCCCCTCCAGCAGCCAGTTGAGCTTCTCGTCGGTGGTCGCGGTCATCGGGTGTTGCCTTCCGGGTGCGGGGAATTGGGCCGTACAGCCTGGCGGAAGCTGCTGAAGCGCGCTGCCTGTTCCTTGGGGCCGGCGGTACGGGGCCGGGGAGTTGCGGTGGCGCCGTCGGTCCGGGCGCGGGCCTCGGCGGCGGCGAGGGTGCGGCCGCGGGTGCGTTTGGGCAGTCCGCTCTCGCCGGTGGCGGGCTCGGGCTCGGCGTCGGTGCCGGTCTCTGTGCCGGGCTCAGCGCCGGTGCCGGCGTCGGCCTTCGGTGCCGTGCCCGTCGCGTCGTGGGCGGGTTCCGACCCGGCGGCCGGCGCGAGGGGCGGTGTCGCGGTGACCGGGGCGGGTGCCGGAACGGCCACCGGGGTCCGGGTGATGAGCTCCTGCGGGAGCATCATCAATGCCCCCGTGCCGCCCCGCGCGGACGGCCGGAACGACACCGTCAGACCGTGCTTGCGGGCCAGCCGGCCGACGACGGCCAGGCCGAGCCGGGTGCCGGACAGCCCGGCCAGGTCCTGGTCGGTCGCGGACACCGCGCGCTCGGCGCGCCGCAACTGCACATCGCTCATCACCAGACCGCTGTCCTCGACAGTCAGCACGACACCGGCCGGCACCTCCTCGACGTACACATGGACTTCCGCGGTGGGCGGCGAGAAGTTGGCAGCGTTGTCAAGGAGTTCGGCGAGGGCGTGCATGACACCCTCGGCGGCGTGGCCGGCGATCGCGACATCACTGGTCGAGTGGAGACGTACTCGCTGATAGCCGCCGATCCGGCCCATCGCGCCGCGCAGGATGGACTCCATCACGATCGGCTTCGCCCAGCGGCGCCCGGAGCGGGCACCGGTCAGCACGGCGATGGAGTCGGCCACCCGGCCGACCTGGGCGGTGCGGTGGTCCAGGTGCAGCAGATCCCCGAGGATGTCCTCGGCGGAGTGCCGGTGCTCCATCTCGCGCAGGTCGGCGAGCATGCTCGTGGCCAGGGCCTGCATCCGGCCCGCGGCATTGGCGCATGCGGCGACCGCGGCGGAGCGCTCGGTGGCGCTGCGGGCCGCGCGGGCGGTCAGCTGTTCCACCTCGGCGCCCAGCCGGCCGGCCTCGGCGGCCGCCTGCTCGGTGATCCGGGCGGTCTCGGCCGAGGCGGCGGCCTTGATCCTGGCCGTCTCCGCGGTGAACCGCTGGGCCTCGGCCGCGGACGTCGACACCAGCCGCGAGGTCTCCGCGGTGAACCGCTCGGCCTCCACCGCGTGACGCGCGCGCAGCAGGCGCATGGTGACCCGGGCGTGCACGGCGGCGGCCACGGCGACCGAGAGCAGCACGGCGGCGGCGCCCGCCCCCCAGGCCAGCGGGGTCCTTACCGAGGCGGGGGCGGCGACGACCGCCCACAGGCAGCAGGAGCCGGTGACGGCCACCGAGACCAGCAGGGCCAGTGCGGTCGGCCTGGATGAGGAGCGCAAGCGGAGTCCTTGGGGGCGGACGGTGACGGACAGGGCGAATCCGGACAGTTCGGCGCGGGCGAGGGTGAAGGCGATAACTGGAGCTGATAATTCCTAATCAAGTCGAGGTCACTATATGAGAATTGACGATCTGTTTGGGAAGCGCTTGCGGCTTTCTTTGTTACGTATGTGACTACGGGACGGCGCATTCCGACGTATTCCGACGTACTGACGTATTCAGGGGAAACGCGAGGGGCGGCAGCTCCAGTGGCGCGGTCGGCGGGACGATCGACGGCATCCTGGGCGCATGACCGACGAGCAGATGCGGACCTCTCTTGTGCGGGCCCTTTCCAGCGCCGTGCGTGGAGAGGTGGAGTTCGACGCCGCCGCACGGGCGCTGATGACGATGGACGCCTCGAACTACCGTCGCGTACCGCTCGGCGTCGTCGCCCCGCGCGACGCCGACGACATCGCCGCCGCGCTCGCCGTCTGCCGCGCGCACGAGGTGCCCGTGGTCCCGCGCGGCGGCGGTACCTCCATCGCCGGGCAGGCCACCGGCACCGGTGTGGTCCTCGACCTCACCCGCCACCTGCGGTCGATCGTGGAGCTGGACGCCGGGGTCCGCACGGCCGTCGTCCAGCCGGGCGTGATCCTGGACGACCTGCGCCGCGCCGCCGCACCGCACGGCCTCACGTTCGGCCCGGACCCGTCCACGCACAGCCGCTGCACACTCGGCGGGATGATCGGCAACAACTCCTGCGGCTCGCACTCGGTGGCCTGGGGCACCACCGCCGACAACGTCGAAGCGCTGACCGTCGCCCGCTACGGCGGCGACACGCTGCGGCTGGGCCGCGGCCGGTGGGACGGCGCGCCCGCCGGCCTGCGCGAACTGGCCGGCAGCCACCTCGCCCTGCTGCGCACCGGCTTCCCCGAACTCCCGCGCCGCATCTCCGGGTACGCCCTCGACGCCCTGCTGCCGGAGCGCGGACCGGACCTCGCCCGCGCCTTCTGCGGCAGCGAGGGGACGCTCGGCGTGGTGACGGAGGCGACCGTGCGGCTGGTCGAGGCGCCCGAGGCCCGCGCCCTCGCCGTACTCGGGTACGCCGACGAGTCCGCGGCCGCCGAAGCCGCCCCCGGCCTCCTCCCGTACTGCCCCCTGACGGTCGAGGGCATGGCCGCCGATCTCGTACGCGAACCGGCCGGTCTGCCGCGCGGCGGAGCCTGGCTCTTCGTCGAGACGGGCGGCGCCACCCCGGCCGAGGCACGGGCACGCGCCGCACAAATCCTGCGGGCGGCCGACGCGTTGGACGCGGCCGTCGTCACCGACCCGGCCGGGCAGCGGGTCCTGTGGCGCATCCGGGAGGACGCATCCGGCACGGCGACGCGGATGCCCGACGGCAGTGAGGCCTGGCCCGGCTGGGAGGACTGCGCCGTACCGCCCGCCCGCCTCGGCCCCTATCTGCGCGAATTCCGCGCCCTGCTCACGGCACACGGGCTGCGCGGCACACCGTACGGACACTTCGGCGACGGCTGCATCCATGTGCGGATCGACTTCGACCTGCTGAGCGGTGACGGCGTGGCCCGGTTCCGCCGCTTCTCCGAGGAGCTGGCCACGCTTGTCGTCGCGCACGGCGGATCGCTGAGCGGGGAACACGGCGACGGGCAGGCCCGGGCCGAACTGCTTCCCCGCATGTACGGGGACGAACTCGTCGCTCTCTTCGGGAGGTTCAAGGACCTCTGGGATCCGGACGGCGGCATGAACCCCGGTGTGCTCGCCCGCCCTGCCCGCCTCGACGAGAACCTCCGCTTCGACGTCCTGCCGACGCGCCCGGTGGACGTCACCTTCGGCTACCCGCACGACGGCGGCGACTTCTCGGCGGCCGTACGACGGTGTGTCGGCGTCGCGAAGTGCCGTACGGCGCAGGCGCCGGGCACGGGCGTGATGTGCCCGTCGTTCCGGGCGACCGGCGAGGAGGCGCACTCCACCCGCGGCCGGGCCCGGCTGCTGCACGAGATGCTCGCGGGTGAGGTGATCACGGACGGATGGCGGTCGAAGGAGGTCCGGGACGCGCTCGACCTGTGCCTGTCCTGCAAAGGATGCCGCAGCGACTGCCCGGTGGGCGTGGACATGGCCACGTACAAGGCGGAGTTCCTGCACCACCACTACCGGGGGCGGCTGCGCCCTGCCACCCACTACGTGATGGGCCGGCTGCCGGGGTGGCTGCGGCTCGCGGCCCCGTTCGCGCCCGTGCTGAACCTGCTGGCCCGGATCCGCCCGCTCGCCGCACTGGCGAAACGGCTCGCGGGCATCGCTGCGGAGCGGACGATTCCGGTGCTGGCGGGGGAGACGTTCACCCGGTGGGCGGTCAAGCGCGGGGGCCGGGGGACGGTGCTCCTTTCGAGCGACCAGGTGGTGACGGTCTGGCCGGACACCTTCACCAACCACCTCTCCCCGGAGGTCGGCAGGGCGGCTGTCCGGGTCCTGGAGGCGGCGGGCCGGACGGCCCTGTACCCGGGGCGGGGGGTGTGCTGCGGCCTCACCTACGTATCGACGGGCCAGCTGGACAAGGCCCGCAGGGTCATGCGCCGCACGCTGGACCGGATGGGGGCCTCCCTCGGCGACCCGCTCGTCGTCCTCGAACCGAGCTGCGCCGCCACCCTCCGTACGGACCTTCCGGAACTCCTCCCCGACGACCCCCGAGCCGCCGAACTCGCCGCCTCCGTACGCACTTTGGCCCAGTACCTGGAGGAGTACGCCCCCGACTGGCAGCCACCGCGCCTGGACCGCCCGGTCGTCGGCCAGACCCACTGCCACCAGCACGCCGTCCTCGGCGACGCGGCGGAACGACGGCTGCGCGAACGCGCCGGACTGGAAGGGGAACTGACCGGTGGCTGCTGCGGACTGGCGGGCAACTTCGGTTTCGAACGAGGCCACTGGGGGGTGTCGGTGGCATGCGCGGAGGAGCAGCTGCTGCCGTCGGTACGGAGCGCGGAGCCCGGCACGGACATCCTGGCTGACGGCTTCTCCTGCCGGACCCAGCTGGCACAGCTGGCAGGCGTGCGGTCGAGACACCTGGCAGAGCTGCTGGCAGAAGGCCTGAACAGTACCGACACCCACCCGGTCTGACCCCAGCCCCTGCGGCGCCCCGCCCCGGGCCCTGGCGGCAACACCCCAAGTCCGTGCGGCGATCGAGCAGCGGGGCTCCGGGGCGGAGCCCCGGGTTCGGGAAGGGGCGAGGTGGGGAACAGAACCGCCCCGCCCCGCGCGCCATCAGCCCGTGGCGGCCGCCCGCGCCACCGCCGCCACCAACCGCTCGTTCTCCGGCGCCGCCCCGCCGGGAAACGCATACCGCCGCCGTGTGTACCCGTACGCCACCCCACTGGCCGGATCCGCGAACGCCTGCGCCCCCGCCGCACCGCAGTGCCCGAACGCCCCCTCGCCCAGCGACGGATACGGCACGGACGGCCGCTCGAAGCCGAGCCCGAAGTGGTCCTCCTCGCCGGTCACCAGGTCGGTGCCCACCGCGTGCGGCCGGGCGACCTCGGCGAGCGTCTCCGCCTTGAGCAGCGGGGCCCGGCCGTCCACCTCCGAGATGGCGGCCGCGTACATCCCGGCCAGCCCGCGCGCGGAGCCCACACCACCCACCGAGGCCGGGCCGAGCGCCCGCACGGACGGCTTGTTGATCCACGCGATCAGGTCGGTCGGGTAGTTGAAGGCGACGGCCCTGAGACTCTTCGGATCGATCGGGTCGAGCGCGAGCCCGGCCGCCTGCTCCGGGGTGGGTGCCATCGGCCGGATGGCGACGTAGCGCGCCTCGAGCGCCTCGGGCTGCCCCAGAAAGAAGTCCGGCCCGTACGGGGCCCTGATCCGCTCCTCGAAGAGCTCCTGGATGGACTGACCGGTGACCCGGCGCACCACTTCACCGGTGAGGGCCCCGATCACCAGGCCGTGATACCCGTAGGCCGTGCCGGGCGTCCAGAACGGCTTCTGTTCCGCCAGCCGGGCGGCGAGCAGCCGGTCGTCGGCCAGCTCCTCGTCGCTGAACCCGCCCTCCACCCCGATCGCTCCGGAGGCGTGCGCGAGCAGCTGCCGCAGTGTCAGCTCGCCCTTGCCCTCGGCGGCGAACGCGGGCCAGTAGGAGGCGACCGTACGGTCCAGGTCGAGAACGCCGTCCTGGATCAGCAGCGCGACGACCAGGTGCGCAGCGCCCTTGGTGGACGAGTACACGGCGGGCAGTGAATCCGCCTCGATCCCGTCCCCGGCCCACAGATCGACGACCGTCCGGCCGTGCAGCCGCACTGCGAGCTGGGACCCGGGCTCGGTGGTGTCCTCGGCGAGTACGGCGGCGTAGGCGTCCCGTACGCCTTCGAAGCCCGGTGCGACCGTGCCGTGCACGGTGATGTCGTTCGTCAAGGTGATCCCCCAGGTGTCGGCCGGCCTGTGTCCGGCTTTCACAGCACCCCAACTCCCTTGTTGTGCGGGGAAATTCCCTCAACCGGTGATGTCTTCTCCAATGATTTCCCGGGCCATTTCGGCGAGCTTCGGCAGCGCCGGATGGCCGGGCGCGTCGCGGCGGGCGAGCAGCAGCGGCACGGTCGGGGCGTCGACGAGCGGGCGGTAGGCGACCCCGGCGTGCGGATGCATGTCGGCGGTGGAGGCGACCGACACCCCGGATCCGCGCCCGGCCGCGATGGCGGTCAGCCAGTCGTCGGTGTTGGCGACGGTGAGGGTGGCGGCGGGCCGGGCGTGCGGCGGCCACAGGTCGACGGTGGTGGTGCCGGAGACGGTGTTGAGGACGACCGTGCCGTCCGCGAGATCGGCGAGACGGAGCGTGGTGTGTGCGGCGAGCGGCCCGTCCGCGGTCACCGCCGCCACCCGGTCCTCGCTGAACAGCACCTCGGTGACGAGCCCCGGCGCGTCGACGGGCCCGCGCAGCAGCGCCGCGTCGACCTCGCCTCGGGTGAGCCCGGCCGTGCGGTCGTCGATCCGCAGCAGTTCGAGAGGGGTCTCCGGGTACCGCTCGTGCCAGCCGCGGAGCAGCGGTGTGGTGTACGGGCCGAACGCGGACCAGGCGTGTCCGAGCCGCAGCGGCCAGTGGCGCAGGCCGCCGGAGTCGACCGCCTCGTCGAAGGCGGCGACCGCGGCGGCCGCCTTGTCGCGGAAGACGACGCCCTCGGGGGTGAGAGCGAGGTGATGGGTGGAGCGGTCCACGAGACGGACGCCGAGATGCTGCTCAAGGGCGGCGAGGGTGCGGGAGACGGCGGGCTGGGTGAGCCGGAGCGCGGCTGCGGCGCGTGTGACGTTGCCCGCATTGGCGACGGCGAGGAAGGCCCGCAAGTGGCGCAGCTCGACGCTGCGGCCCTGTCCTGTGCTCATGCGTCGGCAGCATAACGGGAGCGCATTCGGCATTTCACGCGCCGCGCGGAGGTCTCTACCGTAAAGAAACGGTCGATGCCGCAAGAGTGCAGTATCTTCAATCGCGTAGTGCAATGAAGTGAACCCGACCCTGCTCAGCCCATCGAGGACGAAGGCCGCCACGTGAACGACCAGCGCAGTGCCGCAGAGCCGGCCGCAGCAGCCGTCGCCGTACCGGAGGCGGTGTCCGCCCTCGACGGGGGCCCTGTACGTCCGGGCGGCCGCAGGGCGGCGCTCGCCCCGGTGGCCCTGGTGGTCGCGGGCGGCCTCTCCGTGCAGTTCGGCTCGGCGGTCGCGGCCCTGCTGATGCCGCGGGCCGGTGCGCTCGGGGTGGTCACGCTCCGGCTGGTGGTCGCCGCGGTCGTCCTGCTGGTCGTCTGCCGCCCGAAGCTGCGCGGCCACTCGCGGGCCGACTGGGGCACGGTGGTCGCGTTCGGCATCGCCATGGGCGCCATGAACATGCTCTTCTACCAGGCTCTCGACCGCATTCCGCTGGGCGCGGCCGTCACCCTGGAGGTGCTCGGCCCGCTGGCGCTCTCGGTGATCGCCTCCCGCCGCCTGATCAACTTTGTCTGGGCGGGGCTCGCGCTGGGCGGGGTGTTCCTGCTGGGCGGCGGAGGCTTCGACCGGCTGGACCCGCTCGGTGCGGCGTTCGCGCTGGGTGCGGGGGCGATGTGGGCGACGTACATCGTCTTCAGCGCCCGCACCGGCCGCCGCTTCCCGCAGGCCGACGGTCTGGCCCTGGCGATGGTGGTCGCCGCAGTGCTGTCACTGCCGCTGGGCATCCTGGAATCCGGCGCGAAGCTGGCGGTCCCGTCGACACTGGCGATGGGTGCGGCGGTGGCGCTGATGAGCTCGGTGCTCCCGTACACCCTCGAACTGATGGCGCTGCGCCGGCTGCCCGCGCACACATTCGCCGTACTGATGAGCCTGGAACCGGCCATCGCGGCGACGGCCGGCTTCCTCATCCTCGACCAGGCCCTGACGGCCACCGACGCGCTGGCGATCGCGCTGGTCATCGGGGCGAGCATGGGTGCGGTCCGCAGCCAGGTGGGCGCCGGCCGCCGCGCGAAGGCGAATTCCTGAGGGCTGCCGTCACCATCCGCAGGCCGCGTCCAGGTCCCAGACCGAATCCGCCAGTTCGGCCGGAGACGTCGGCCAGCCGGAGGCGTGCCAGTGGGCGATCCGCCAGGACAGGCGGCGGGGCCAGACCGGGGTGGTGGGCAGGTCGGAGACCGGTACCCAGGCCGGGACGCCACCGTAGTTGTCCAGGGTCTCCGGTTCGCCCACCTCGCCCTCCGCCTCCATCGTGAAGTAGTGGCCCCGGGTGCCGCCCCGCCAGATCCGGGCCACCTCGCGTACGACCGTTCCGTGCAGGCCGGTTTCCTCCCGGAGTTCGCGGACCGCCGCCACCTCCGGTGTCTCGCCGGCTTCGACGCCGCCGCCCGGGATCTCGTAGTGGCAGCCGTCGTCCCCGGGGAAGTGGATCAGCAGCATCCGCCGGTCGCGGATGACGATCGCGCCGCCGCGGACCCGGGTCGGTTCGGCTGCCGTCGGGTCGTCCAGGGCGGCCGTGTCCTGCGGGGGAGCTCCCTGCGACCACGCGCGCAGGACGCTCTCCGCCGTGCCGACCGGGCGGATCCGGGCGTGCAGCGCCTCGGCCAGGGAGAGCGCGGCCGATGTGCCCCCGGTGGCCCGGCCGTCGGCGCGGAAGGAACCCGGGGCGCCGCCCGGGAAGGAGTAGTAGATGCCGGTCTCGTCCCGATACTGCTCCAGGACAAGCCTGTTGTCGTCGAAACGCACACCCGTGGTGCGAGGTTCGTCAGTCATCGGCGGAGGCTAGCAGCCGGGTCCCGGCCCGGCCGTGGAGCCGGATGCATCAAATAATGCAAGCATGCTTGCTTGTTTCCTGGTCCGCTGACATGCTCCTGGGCACACCGCCACGCCCCGAGGGGAGCGCACCGTGTCCGATGCCGCAGCCGTGCTCGACGATCTGCGCAGCGAGAGCGACGAACTCGACCTGCTGGTAGCGGAGTTGAGCGCCGACCAGTGGGCCGGACCGACCCCCGCCGAGCGCTGGACCGTCGCCCACCAGATCGCCCATCTGACCTGGACCGACGAGGTCGCCCTGCTCGCCGTCACCGACCCAAACGCCTTCGCGGCGGAGGTCGCCAAGGCGCAGGCGGCACCCGACAGCTTCGTCGACCAGGCCGCCGAGGTGCTCGTGGCCGTGGAGCCGGCCGCGCTGCTCGCCCGCTGGCGCGACGGACGCCACCGGCTCCAACGAGCCCTGCGCGCCGCCCCGCCCGGCACCCGCATCCCCTGGTACGGGCCGCCCATGAGCGTCGCGTCCATGGCGACCGCGCGGCTGATGGAGACCTGGGCGCACGGGCAGGACATCGCCGACGCCCTCGGCGCCGTACGCGCCCCGACCGCCCGGCTGCGCCACATCGCCCGGATCGGGGTGCGGGCCCGTGACTACGCGTTCCTCGTACGGGGGATCAAGGCGCCCGATGAGGAGTTCCACGTCGAACTCGAAGCCCCCGACGGTGAGGTGATCGCATTCGGGCCCGAGGATGCCGGACAGCGGGTCACCGGACCGCTGCACGACTTCTGCCTCCTCGTCACCCAGCGCGCCCACCGCGACGACCTCGCCGTCCGTGCCTTCGGGGCCGACGCCGACCAGTGGCTGGACATCGCCCAGGCCTTCGCCGGCCCACCCGGCCCCGGCCGCGCACCCGGGGGCGGTGCACGGGGCGGCGCCCGATGACCGCCGCACCGCTGCGGATCGGGAACGCCTCCGGGTTCTACGGCGACCGCTTCGACGCCGTACGCGAGATGCTCACCGAGGGCCCCCTCGACGTCCTCACCGGCGACTATCTCGCCGAGCTGACCATGCTCATCCTCGGGCGCAGCCGGCTCAAGGACCCCGCCCGCGGCTACGCCACCACCTTTCTGCAGCAGCTCGAAGAAGGCCTCGGGCTCGCCCACGAGCGCGGTGTGAAGATCGTCGCCAATGCCGGGGGGCTCAACCCGGCCGCACTCGCCGGAGCCGTCGCCGAGCTGGCACGCAAGGTGGGCGTGCCGGTCCGGGTCGCGCATGTCGAGGGCGACAGCCTGCCCGTGCCCGACGGGTTCCTCACCGCCAACGCCTACCTCGGCGGCCACGGCATCGCCGCCTGCCTGCGCGCCGGGGCCGATGTCGTCGTCAGCGGCCGGGTCACCGACGCCGCCCTCGTCACCGGACCCGCCGCCGCCCACTTCGGCTGGGGGCCGGACGACCACGACGCACTCGCCGGGGCCGTCGTCGCCGGGCACGTCCTGGAGTGCGGCACCCAGGCCACCGGCGGGAACTACTCCTTCTTCCGCGGCCACGACATCCGCCGGCCCGGCTTCCCGCTTGCCGAGATCCACGCCGACGGGTCGTCCGTCATCACCAAGCACGACGGCACGGGCGGCTTCGTCGACGTCGGGACCGTCACCGCCCAGCTCCTCTACGAGACCGGGGGCGCCCGGTACGCCGGGCCGGACGTGACCGCCCGGCTCGACACCGTGAGCCTGACCCAGGACGGGCCGGACCGGGTCCGGATCTCCGGGGTGCGCGGCGAGGCCCCGCCGCCCACCCTCAAGGCGGGGCTCACCCGGCTCGGCGGCTGGCGCAACGAGGTCGTCTTCGTGCTCACCGGACTCGACATCGAGGCCAAGGCACAGCTGGTGCAGGACCAGTTCGCGCAGGCGCTCACCCGGTCCCGTACCGGGCCGCCCGACGAGGTGCGGTGGGAGCTGGCCCGTACCGACAGGGCCGACGCCGACACCGAGGAGACCGCCGGCGCCCTGCTCCGGCTCGTCGTCCGCGACCAGGACCCGGAGGCCGTCGGAAGGTCGGTCTCCGGGGCCGCGATCGAGCTGGCCCTGGGCAGCTACCCGGGCTTCCACGTCACCGCCCCGCCCGGCAAGGGCGCGCCTTACGGAGTGTTCGAGGCGAGGTACGTACCGGCGGAAGACGTCGAGCACATCGCCGTGGGGCCGGACGGGCGACGGGAGCGGGTGGCACCACCCGTACGGACAAAGGCGCTCGAGGACGTGGACGAGCCCGCTCTCCCCGAACCCCTGCCCGCCGGGCCGACCCAGCGCACCCCCCTCGGGCGCATCGCCGGGGCGCGGAGCGGCGACAAGGGCGGTGACGCCAACATCGGCATCTGGGTCCGCACCGACGACGCCTGGCGCTGGCTGGCGCACGAACTGACCGTCGAACGCTTCCAGGAACTGCTGCCCGAAACAGCCGAGTTGACCGTCGTCCGGCACATCCTGCCGAACCTCCGCGCGCTGAACTTCGTCGTCCACGGCCTGCTCGGCGAAGGCGTCGCCGCACAGGCCCGCTTCGATCCGCAGGCCAAGGCGGTGGGGGAGTGGCTGCGGTCCCGGCACCTCCCCATCCCCGTGACCCTGCTCGAAACCACCGACGCACCGGAGGCGCACGCATGACCGTCCTGGCCACCGGGCTCGACACCACGAGTCCCGAATACGCCGCGAACCGCGCCACCATGCTCGACCGGATCGACGAGCTCGACACCGAGCACGGCAAGGCACTCGAGGGCGGCGGCGAGAAGTACGTCGAACGGCACCGGGGGCGCGGCAAGCTCCTCGCCCGGGAGCGGATCGAGCTGCTGATCGATGCCGACACACCGTTCCTCGAGCTGTCGCCGCTCGCCGCCTGGGGCAGCGAGTACGCCGTGGGCGCCTCGCTCGTCACGGGCATCGGGGTCGTCGAGGGCGTGGAGTGCCTGATCACCGCCAACGACCCGACCGTACGCGGTGGCGCCTCCAACCCCTGGACCCTGAAGAAGGCCCTGCGCGCCAACGAGATCGCCTTCGCCAACCGGCTGCCCTGCATCAGCCTCGTCGAGTCCGGCGGGGCCGATCTGCCGTCCCAGAAGGAGATCTTCATCCCCGGCGGCGCACTGTTCCGGGACCTCACCCGGCTCTCCGCCGCCGGTATCCCCACTGTCGCGGTCGTCTTCGGGAACTCCACGGCCGGCGGGGCATACGTCCCCGGCATGTCCGACCACACCGTCATGATCAAGGAACAGTCGAAGGTCTTCCTCGGCGGACCACCGCTGGTGAAGATGGCGACCGGCGAGGAGAGCGACGACGAGTCCCTCGGCGGCGCCGACATGCACGCCCGCACCTCCGGACTCGCCGACCACTTCGCCGTCGACGAGCACGACGCGCTGCGCCAGGCACGGCGGATCGTCGCCCGGCTCAACTGGCGCAAGGCCCACGCCGATCCGGGACCCGCCGAACCGCCTAAGTACGACGAGGACGAGCTGCTCGGGATCGTGCCGGGGGATCTCAAGATCCCGTTCGATCCGCGCGAGGTGATCGCCCGGCTCGTCGACGGCTCCGACTTCGACGCGTTCAAACCGCTGTACGGGACGAGCCTGGTCACCGGATGGGCGCGGCTGCACGGCTACCCCGTCGGCATCCTCGCCAACGCGCAAGGCGTGCTGTTCAGCGAGGAGTCGCAGAAGGCCGCCCAGTTCATCCAGCTCGCCAACCAGCGCGACATCCCCCTCCTCTTCCTGCACAACACCACCGGCTACATGGTCGGCAAGGAGTACGAGCAGGGCGGCATCATCAAACACGGCGCGATGATGATCAACGCAGTGTCCAACTCCAGGGTCCCGCACCTGTCCGTGCTGATGGGCGCCTCCTACGGGGCCGGGCACTACGGCATGTGCGGGCGCGCCTACGACCCCCGCTTCCTCTTCGCCTGGCCGAGCAGCAAGTCCGCCGTGATGGGCCCGCAGCAGCTTGCGGGTGTGCTGTCCATCGTCGCCCGGGCCTCCGCCGCCGCGAAGGGACGGCCCTACGACGACGAGGCCGACGCCGGGCTGCGCGCCATGGTGGAGCAGCAGATCGAGTCCGAGTCGCTGCCGATGTTCCTCTCCGGGCGGCTGTACGACGACGGGGTCATCGACCCGCGCGACACCAGGACCGTCCTCGGGATCTGCCTGTCCGCGATCCACACCGCCCCGGTCGAAGGCGCCCGCGGCGGCTTCGGCATCTTCCGGATGTGAGGCCGACCATGATCAGCACCCTGCTCGTCGCCAATCGGGGCGAGATCGCCTGCCGGATCTTCCGCACCTGCCGTGCACTGGGCATCGCCACCGTCGCCGTGTACTCGGACGCGGACGCCGACGCACTGCACGTCAGGGAGGCCGACACCGCCGTACGGCTGCCGGGGGCCGCGCCCGCCGACACCTATCTGCGCGGCGATCTCGTCGTACGTGCCGCGCGCACGGCGGGCGCCGACGCCGTGCACCCCGGCTACGGCTTCCTCTCCGAGAACGCCGGGTTCGCCCGGGCCGTGCAGGACGCCGGGCTCGTCTGGGTCGGCCCGCCGGTCAAGGCCATCGAGATGATGGCGTCCAAGACCCGGGCCAAGGAACTCATGGCCGCCGCCGGGGTGCCGCTGCTCGCACCCGTCGACCCGGCGCAGGCGACCGCAGGTGACCTGCCGCTGCTGCTGAAGGCCGCGGCGGGCGGCGGCGGGCGCGGCATGCGGGTCGTACGTGAACTGGGCGCACTGCCGGGCGAGATGGCGGCCGCCACGGCCGAGGCCGCGAGCGCCTTCGGCGACGGCGAAGTCTTCGCCGAGCCCTACGTCGAACGAGGCCGGCATGTCGAGGTCCAGATCATGGCCGACGCACACGGCACCGTATGGGCGCTCGGCACCCGCGACTGCTCGCTCCAGCGCCGCCACCAGAAGGTCATCGAGGAGGCCCCCGCACCCGGCCTCGACGACGCGCTGCGCACCCGGCTGCACGACGCGGCGACCGCAGCGGCCCGCGCCGTCGGCTACCGGGGCGCGGGCACCGTCGAGTTCCTCCTCGCCGCCGACGGACGCCCGTACTTCCTGGAAATGAACACCCGCCTCCAGGTCGAACACCCCGTCACCGAAGCCGTCTTCGGGCTCGACCTCGTCGCCCTGCAACTGTCCGTCGCCGAAGGCGAACCCCTCCCCACCACGCCCCCGACCCCGCACGGGCACGCCGTCGAGGCCCGGCTCTACGCGGAGGACCCGGCCCGCGACTGGCAGCCACAGACCGGAGCACTGCTCACGCTGGACGTACCGGACGAACCCGGTCTGCGCCTCGACACCGGATACACCGGCGGCGACACCATCGGCATCCACTACGACCCGATGCTCGCCAAGGTCATCGCCCACGCCCCCACCCGCGCCCAAGCCGTACGGCTCCTCGCCCGCTCCCTGGAACGCACCCGCATCCACGGCCCGGTCACCAACCGCGAGCTGCTCGTACGGTCCCTGCGCCACCCGGACTTCACCGGCGCCCGCCCCGACACCGGCTTCTACGACCGTCACCTGGACGCCCTCACCCGCACCCCGGGCGACAACGCGGACCGGCACCTCGCGGCCCTCGCCGCCGCCGCCCACGCCGCCCGGCACCCGGACGCCGTCGGCACATCCCGCTTCGGCGGCTGGCGCAACCTCCCCTCCCAGCCGCAGATCAGGCGCTACCGCAGCGAACCCGACGGCGCCGAACACGAGATCGCCTACCGCACCACCCGCAGCGGCGCGATCGACACCCCCGGCGCCCGGATCCTCACCGCCACCCCCGGACACGTCACCGTCGAAACCGACGACGGCGTCACCCACCACTTCCGCCTCGCCACCCACCACGACCGGGTCCACGTGGACGGCGCCACCGGCACGCACAGCTTCACCGCCCTCCCCCGCTTCACCGACCCCACCGAACGCACCGAACCCGGCTCCCTGCTCGCCCCCATGCCCGGTACCGTCGTCCGGCTCGCCGACGGCCTCGCACCCGGCACCACCGTCCGGGCCGGGCAGCCCCTCATCTGGCTGGAGGCGATGAAGATGGAACACCGCATCCTCGCCCCCGCCTCCGGCACCCTCACCGCGCTCCATGCCGCACCCGGCCTCCAGGTGGAGGTCGGCGCCCTGCTCGCCGTCGTGCAAGACGCACAGGAGGAACCGACCCCATGAGCACCGTCCTCGAAACCGAAGAGCAGCAAGCCCTGCGCGCTGCCGTCGCCGCACTCGGAAAGCGGTACGGGCGCGACTACATGACCTCCGTCGTACGCGACGGCGCCCACCCCCGCGAACTGTGGACCGAAGCCGCCAAGCTCGGCTACCTGGGGGTCAACCTCCCCGAGGAGTACGGCGGCGGAGGCGGCGGCATGGCCGAACTCTCCATAGTCCTGGAAGAACTGGGAGCGGCAGGATCGCCCCTCCTCATGATGATCGTCTCCCCGGCGATCTGCGGCACCGTCATCGCCCGCTTCGGCACCGACACCCAGAAACAGCAGTGGCTCCCCGGCCTCGCCGACGGCACCCTCATCATGGCCTTCGGCATCACCGAACCCGACGCCGGCTCCAACTCCCACCGCATCACCACCACCGCCCGCCGCGACGGCGAGGACTGGCTGCTCACCGGGCGGAAAGTGTTCGTCTCCGGCGTCGACATCGCCGACGCCACCCTCATCGTCGGGCGCACCGAGGACGCCAGGACCGGCAAGCTCAAGCCCTGCCTCTTCATCGTCCCGCGCGACGCCCCCGGATTTCAGCGCTCACAGATCGACATGGAACTCCAGGCACCGGAGAAGCAGTTCGAACTGGTCCTCGACGACGTGCGGCTGCCCGCCGACGCCCTCGTCGGAGGGGGTACCTCCCGCTCGAGCGAAGCCGAGAGCGGGGGAGAGGACGCGGGCCTCCTCCAGCTCTTCGCCGGACTCAACCCCGAACGCATCATGACCGCCGCCTTCGCCCTCGGCATGGGCCGGTACGCCCTCGGCCGCGCCGTCGACTACGCGCGGACCCGACAGGTGTGGAAGGAGCCCATCGGCTCCCACCAGGCCATCGCCCACCCCCTCGCCCAGGCGCACATCGAACTCGAACTGGCCCGCCTGATGATGCAGAAGGCCGCCAGGCTCTACGACGAGGGCGACGACATCGGCGCGGGCGAAGCCGCCAACATGGCCAAGTACGCCTCCGCCGAGGCCTGCGTGAAAGCCGTCGACCAGGCCGTGCACACCCTCGGCGGCAACGGCCTCACCCGCGAATACGGCATCGCTTCCCTGATCACCGCAGCCCGCGTCGCCCGGATCGCACCCGTCAGCCGGGAAATGATCCTGAACTACGTTTCCCACCAGTCCCTGGGTCTCCCCAAGTCGTACTGACACAGGGGACTCTGTCCCTCCAGCCGCCGTTCGAAGGGACCCGCCATGGTGAACGTGTTCCGCAGCGAGTACGCAGACGTCCAGCCGCTCGACCTCCCCATCCATGACGCGGTCCTCGGGCAGGCCGCCGCCACCTACGGCGACACGGTCGCCCTGATCGACGGCACCGACGGCACCACCACGCTCACCTACCGGCAACTCGACACATTCCACCGCCGGATCGCGGCGGCGCTCGCCGCCACCGGGGTCCGCAAGGGCGACGTCGTCGCCCTGCACAGCCCCAACACCCTCGCCTACCCGACCGTGTTCTTCGGAGCCACCAGGGCGGGCGCCACCGTCACCACCGTGCACCCCCTCGCCACGGCGGAGGAGTTCGCCAAACAACTCCGCGACTCCTCCGCCCGCTGGATCGTCACCGTCTCTCCACTCCTCGAAACCGCCCGCCGCGCCGCCGAACTCGTCGGCGGCATAGAGGAGATATTCGTCTGCGACCGGGCCGACGGACACACCTCCGTACTCGACATGCTGGGCTCCACCGCCCCCGAACCACGGATCACCATCGACCCGGCCGAGGACATCGCCGCACTGCCGTACTCCTCCGGCACCACCGGCACACCCAAGGGCGTCATGCTCACCCACCGCTCCATGGCCACCAACCTGGAGCAGCTGCGGCCGTTCATCCCGATGAACCCCGGCCACCGGATCCTCGCCGTCCTCCCGTTCTTCCACATCTACGGGCTGACCGCCCTGATGAACGCCCCGCTCCGGCTCGGCGCCACCGTCGTCGTCCTGCCACGCTTCGACCTCGTCCAGTTCCTCACCGCGATCGAGAAGCACCGGATCAGCGGACTGTACGTGGCCCCGCCGATCGTCCTGGCCCTCGCCAAACACCCGGCCGTCGCCCAGTACGACCTGTCCTCGCTGGAGTACATCGTCAGCGCCGCCGCCCCACTCGACGCAGGACTCGCCGCCGCCTGCTCCCGGCGCCTCGGACTGCCACCGGTACGGCAGGCGTACGGCATGACAGAACTCTCGCCCGGCACCCACGTAGTCCCGCTCGCCGCCGAGAACCCGCCGCCCGGCGCCGTCGGGAAACTCCTGCCGGGCACCGAGATGCGCATCGTCTCCCTCGACGACCCGGACCGCGACGCCGGCATCGACACCGACGGCGAGGTACTCATCCGCGGCCCGCAGGTGATGAAGGGCTACCTCGGCCGGCCCGAGGCCACCGCCGACATGATCGACGCCGACGGCTGGGTGCACACCGGCGACATCGGCCGCGTCGACGCCGACGGCTGGCTCCGCATCGTCGACCGGGTCAAGGAACTCATCAAGTACAAGGGCTACCAGGTCGCCCCCGCCGAACTCGAAGCCCTGCTGCTCGGCCACCCGTCGATTGCGGACGCCGCCGTCATCGGGGTGTACGACACCGACGGCAACGAAGTCCCCAAGGCGTATCTGGTCCGGCAGGCGGGAGTCGCCCCCGACGACCTCACCGCCGACGACGTCATGGCGTACGTCACCGAGCACGTCGCCCCGTACAAGAAGGTCCGGCGGGTCGAATTCATCGGCGCCGTACCCCGCGCCACCTCCGGAAAGATCCTCCGGCGCGAACTGCGCGACCGGGAACAGGCCAACGAAAAAGTCATCGAGAAGGCGGCAGAGGCATGAAACTGGTCCGCACCGGCAGAGAACGTGGCATCGCCACCGTACGGATGGACTCGCAGACGAACCGCAACGCACTCTCCGCGCGGCTCGTCGCCGAACTCCGCGAAACCCTCGCCCGATACGGCGAGGACGACACCGTACGAGCCGTGGTCCTCACCCACACGGGCAACACGTTCTGCGCCGGTGCGGACCTCGGCGCACCCCCCGACCCGGAAGCGTTCGTCGCCCTGATGCGAGAGATCGTCACCCTGCCCAAACCCGTGGTGGCCCGCGTCGACGGACACGTCCGGGCAGGCGGCCTCGGACTCCTCGCCGCCTGCGACATCTCGGCCGCCGGACCCGCCTCCACCTTCGCCCTCACCGAATCCCGGCTCGGCCTCGCCCCCGCCGTGATCTCCCTGCCCCTGCTGCCCCGCACCGACCCGCGCGCCGCCGCACGCTACTACCTCACCGGAGAACGCTTCGACGCGACCGAAGCCGCCCGGATCTCCCTGATCACCCTCGCCGCCGCCGACGACGTGGACAAGGCGCTCGTCCCCGTACTCGACGGACTGCGCCGAGCCTCACCACAGGGGCTGGCGGCATCGAAGGAGCTGGTCACAGCTACTGTGCGGGAAAGTTTCGACCAGTACGCCGAAGACCTCATCGTCCGCTCGGCAGCACTCTTCGCCTCCGCCGAGGCACGGGAAGGGATAGCGGCCTTCCACGAACGACGGGACCCCGCATGGGTGTTGTGACGCCCTCCACCGACAGGACCCCCAAGCAGGACCGCAGCCGCGCCACCCGCCGACGGCTGCTCGAAGCCGCGGTCGCCTGCCTCGCCGAACACGGCTGGGCAGGCTCCACGGTCTCCGTCGTCGCCGAACGCGCAGGCGTATCGCGCGGCGCTGCCCAGCACCACTTCCCCACCCGCGAGGACCTGTTCACCGCAGCCGTCGAATACGTCGCCGAGGAACGCTCCGCCGCCCTGCGCGCCCTGCCCGTCCAGGGCCGCGCAGCCGTCGTCGCCGCCCTCGTCGACCTCTACACAGGACCGCTGTTCCGCGCCGCACTCCAGCTCTGGGTCGCCGCCTCCAACGAGGCGTCACTGCACCCCCGCGTCAGCGAACTCGAAGCCCGCGTCGGCCGCGAGACCCACCGCATCGCCGTCGAACTCCTGAAGGCCGACGAGACACGGCCAGGCGTACGCGAAACCGTCCAGGGCCTCCTCGACATGGCCCGCGGCCTCGGCCTGGCCAACGTACTGACCGACGACACCGCCCGGCGGCAGAGGGTCGTGGCACAGTGGGCGGCCCTGCTGGACGACGCACTCAACTGAGCCCCGGGGCAGCGACTCCAGACGTGCCGCACCCTCGGCTTCCCCTTCCGGGGACGGCCCGGCCCGACCCACCGCTTCCGCACCGAGTCCGACCCCACCGGACCGGACACGGAGAGCGCGGCGCCCCGACGTGAGACACCGCGCCTGTCCGACACCCGGCCGGCTCACCCCGTGATGTCGTCGTACCCCTCGATCGCCCGCGGATCGCGCGGCCCCGGCCCGACATACCTCGCCGACGGCCGCACCAGCCGGCCCGTCCGCTTCTGCTCCAGAATGTGCGCCGACCAGCCCGCCGTACGCGCACACGTGAACATCGACGTGAACATGTGCGCCGGAACCTCCGCGAAGTCCAGCATGATCGCCGCCCAGAACTCCACGTTCGTCGCCAGCACCCGGTCCGGACGCCGCGCATGCAGCTCCTCCAGCGCCGCCTTCTCCAGCGCCTCCGCCACCTCGAACCGCGGCGCGCCCAACTCCTTCGCCGTACGCCGCAGCACCCGCGCCCGCGGATCCTCCGCCCGGTAGACCCGGTGCCCGAAGCCCATCAGCCGCTCACCCTTGTCCAGGGCCTTCTTCACATACGCGGTCGCGTCACCGGTCCGCTCGATCTCCTCGATCATCCCGAGGACCCGGGACGGCGCACCGCCGTGCAGCGGCCCCGACATCGCACCCACCGCACCCGACAGCGCCGCAGCCACATCGGCACCCGTCGACGCGATGACCCGCGCGGTGAACGTGGACGCGTTCATGCCGTGCTCGGCGGCCGACGTCCAGTACGCGTCGACGGCCCTCACATGCTTCGGATCCGGCTCCCCGCGCCAACGGATCATGAACCGCTCGACGACGGACTGCGCCTTGTCGATCTCGCTCTGCGGAACCATCGGCAGCCCCTGCCCGCGCGCCGACTGGGCGACGTACGACAGCGCCATCACGGCGGCCCGCGCCAGATCGTTGCGCGCGGTCTCCTCGTCGATGTCGAGCAGCGGCTTCAGACCCCACACCGGCGCCAGCATCGCCAGCGCGGACTGCACATCGACCCGGATGTCACCCGAGTGCACCGGGATCGGGAACGGCTCGGCGGGCGGCAGACCGGGGTTGAACGCCCCGTCGACCAGCAGACCCCACACGTTCCCGAACGACACATGACCGACGAGATCCTCGATGTCGACCCCGCGGTAGCGGAGCGAACCGCCCTCCTTGTCGGGTTCGGCGATCTCCGTCTCGAACGCGATGACTCCCTCGAGCCCGGGTACGAAGTCGGACATCATGCGGCTCCCTCGAATCGGCGGCTGTACGGAGGCCACACTGGCCTGCCCCAAGATATTGGCGGGTTCCCACGACGCGGGGAAGCGTGACATCCCGCACAGCCCCCGGCATTACCGATGCGTGGTTGACACCCCTCCTCGCCGGGCAAACTGGGCCGCTGCGGCAGGATGACCCCGTGCCCACCGCAGATTCCCCTTCCGATTCCACCACCGACCCGGCCGCGATGCGCGAGCAGTACCGCTCCGAGGCCTTCACCGAGGACACGCTCGACGCCGACCCCATGCAGCAGTTCGCCCACTGGTTCCGGCAGATCGCCGCAGGTGGAATGGTCTATGAGCCGAACGCCATGGTGGTCTCCACCGCCACCCCCGACGGCCGCCCGTCCTCCCGCACGGTGCTGCTGAAGAAGTACGACGCCCGGGGCTTCGTCTTCTTCACCAACTACAACTCCCGCAAGGGCCGCGAACTGGACGCCAACCCGTACGTCTCGCTGCTCTTCCCCTGGCACCCGCTGGCCCGCCAGGTCGTCGTCAACGGCACCGCGGCCCGCATCGCCCGCGAGGAGACGGTCGCCTACTTCCGCACCCGCCCCCACGGCTCCCAGCTGGGCGCCTGGGCGAGCGAACAGTCGGCCGTGATCGGCTCCCGCCAGGAGCTCATCGACCGGTACGAGGAACTGGCCGCCCGCTACCCCGAGGGCGAACGCATCCCCGCGCCCCCGCAGTGGGGCGGCTTCCGTGTCGTGCCGGACACCATCGAGTTCTGGCAGGGCCACGAGAACCGGCTGCACGACCGGCTGCGATACGTACGCGAGGGCGACGACTGGCGGGTGGAGCGCCTCTCCCCGTGACCGGGCGGCCCCGCACACGCAGAAACCCGCAGGCTCTGGTTCCTCCTTGCGGAGGAGCCGGCCGGACTTACCGGCGAGCCTGCGGGTCGGTGACTGCTTGGGATTGGCCGATGACCGGCCTGCACTGCAAAGAGCGCGACAACGGGCGTCAGCCCGCAGTCACCTCACGAGTCCGAGAAGAAATCACTTCCGGAACACCTCCTTTCTTCGCTGGCAGCAGCCTAAGAACCCTCGGCGAATGTCTCAACCCATTTATTCGGTGACTTCCTGCCGGTGGCTGTACGCGTATCCGTCGGCACGCTGCAGTGGTCGAAGGTTCCTGTGGGACACGGTGCAGCGGCCCACCGGCGTGCTGAGGCCGTGTTTCCCGGAGGCGCGGACGGAGACGCGTCCGGTCCAAGTGCCTGCCCACTTGCCCTTGGGTATGGAGGCGTGGACGAGGTCGCCGGTGGCCAAGCCGTGATGCCGCTTCTGGCGCGCGCGGGCGAGTCGGGGGAATCCGTACCGGTCGGGGGTGGTGCGGGCGTAGCTTCCGCGCCCCGTTGCCGTGACGACGTGGACCTGCTGGGGCACGCGGACGGTCCCAGCCCCCGCCTCGTGGTCGAGCTGCCCGACGCAGAGGGCGTCGACTTTCAGCGTGTTGGTCATTCATGGACGCTAGCTGTGGCGGGTTCGCAGTGGCCGGGGGAGTGGCTGCGACCGCACGTATGCGTGATCTTCCGGCGACGCTCGAATGTGTGATCGTTCGGCGTGTTGGTAGGCCGGATCCTGCGCCGGGGACGGGGCGGATTTCCTGGAAGTCGATGTGTGCTGGGTCACGTTCGAGTTCAATGGTCTGACGTGCGGCAATGGCGGACACGTCCTGCAGGGGGTCCGGGATGAGCGCTTCCACGAGCAGTGGAACCACTGATGCCCTCGGCCCCGACCCGATCCCCGGGTCGGAGCTGCTTGCGGCGTTGCTCGACGGGATGGACGCGGCGCTCTGTGCGTTCGGCGCGGACGGCACGGTCACGCACTGGAACCGTGAGGCGGAGCGGATTCTCGGCTGGTCGGCCGAGGAGGCCGTGGGGCGCCCCGGGTTCGCGGGGTGGGCGGTGCGCAGTGCGGACGTGGGTGAGGTGCAGGGGCGGCTGATGGCGGCCATGGATGCGCCGGGGCGTCAGGTGCATGAGTTCGCGTTGCTGCGCAAGGACGGCGGGCGGGTGCTCGTGCGGATGCAGTCGGCCGGGGTGCGGGGTGCGGACGGGAAGCCGGCCGGGGTGTACTGCGCGTTCAGCGAGGTGCATGCGCAGATCGATCTGGAGCGGTCGATCGCGCTGAGTGAGGCGCTGTTCGAGGACGCGTCGTGGGGTGTGGTCCTCGTCGATGTGGATCTGCGGCCGACGGTCGTCAACGCGTGTGCGGGGCGGGCGCTGGGCGGTGGCCGTACGACGCTGCTGGGGCGTCCGCTCGCCGAGTTGGTCGTGCAGGGGGTGGAGGAGCTGGAGGGCGCGCTGCAGCATGTCCTGGCCGAGGGGCAGCCGCCCGCGCCCACCGAGCTGTGGGTGACGTTGCGGACGGCGGACGGGGATCGGCGGCGCTGCTGGCGCAGCGGGTTTCTGCAGCTGGCGTCGCCGCTCGCGGAGGAGCCGGTGCCGTTGGGGGTCGGCTGGCTGTTCCAGGACGTGACGGCGGAGAAGCTGGCGGCGCAGGAGGCGGACCGGGTGCGGTTCCGGTCGAATCAGCTGTACCGGGCGTGCCGGTCGGCGGCCGAGTGCGAGGACCCGATGGAGGCGGCGACGTCGTATCTGGATTTCGCGCTCGCGGGTTTCGCCGACCATGTGCTGATCGATGTGCTGGTGGGGGAGCGGCTGGTGCGGGCGGCGGCGACGCCGGCCGATGCTCCGGGTCCGTGTCTGCCGGTGGCCGGTGGCGGCCTTCCCCTGCGGTACGCGCCGGGGCATCCGGCGCTGCAGGCGGTGGACCGGACGGGTTCGGTCCGGTCGAGTGCCGGTCCGGGGGCGGGGGCTTGGGCGGATGAGCGTCAGTGGCCGAAGGGTTCGGTGCACGCTCTGTGCGCCGTGATGCGCAGCCGGGGCCGGACGCTGGGTGTGGTGACGTTCCTGCGGGCGGCCCATCGCACGGCCTTCGAGCGTCCGGACGCGGCGTATGCGGAGAGCGTTGCGGTCCGGGTGGCGGGTGCGGTGGACCTGGCGCAGGTGCTGGGCGGCTGAGGCCGGTGCGGCCGGGGGCAAAATCGCCCGCGACGGTCTGCCGGCGGTTTCTGCCCGGCCTGGCGGGCGTCGTGGGTCCCACCGGCGGAGGTGCTCCGGCGCCGAGCGCGGGTGCGTGCCGGGCGCCGGTTCCTCTACTGCCGGTAGAAGATCCGGTCCGCGTACTCCGTCATCACGCGTCCGTTCCACTCGTGGCCGCCGTCGACGTTTCCGGACCGCAGCAGCGGCGGCTCGATCCCCCGCTCCACCAGCCGTTCCGCGGCCGCCGCCATCATCGCCTGCATCAGCGCACTGGTGACCACCGTCGAGGCGGGGGCGAACGGCGCCTCGATGCCCTTCGCGGTCAGCTCCGCGTCACCGATCGCGATCTTGCTGTCGACCACGATGTCGCAGTGGTCCCGCAGGAATCCGCCGGAGCTGTGCCGCGACCGTGTCGCGTCCGCGTACGCCACCGAGGTGACGCCGACGACCGTCACTCCGAGCGCGCGGGCGTCCCGCGCCATCTCGACAGGCAGCGCGTTGCGCCCGGAGAGCGAGATGATCACGAGCAGGTCGCCCGCGCTCGCCGGGCTGGAGTCCAGCACGGCGCCGGCCAGACCGTCGACCCGCTCCAGCGCCGAGCCGAGCGTCGCGGGCATCACGTCGACGCCGAGCGTGCCGGGCACGGCGAGAAGGTTCATCAGGGCCAGACCGCCGGCCCGGTAGACGACGTCCTGGGCGGCGAGCGACGAGTGGCCGGCGCCGAACGCGAAGAGCCGGCCGCCGGCCGCGACGGTGTCGGCGATCGCGGCCCCGGCGGCCGCGATGTTGCCGGACTCCTCGTCGCGTACGCGCTCCAGCAGGCCGATCGCTGCGTCGAGGAACTGACCGGCCAGCTTGCTGTCGCTCATCGAGGAGGCCCTTTCGGCGGGGTTGGGTGACCGTGGGGTGTCCGTGTCGCGGATCACGTTGCGGTCTGGACCAGTGACCTGTCAATACCGCTCGGTCCCGCACACGCGGTCCAGGGTTCGGTCGGCGCGGCACGGTTGTCGGAGGTATGCGTCAGAATTGGCTGAGGGCCAGCGCATGGCGTTGACGGCGTTTTTCATGTCACAGCATCGAGGGGCACGAATGTCCGGACTGATCGACACAACGGAGATGTATCTCCGCACCATCCTCGAACTCGAAGAGGAAGGCGTCGTCCCCATGCGCGCCCGGATCGCGGAGCGGCTGGACCAGAGCGGTCCGACGGTCAGCCAGACGGTGGCGCGCATGGAGCGCGACGGGCTGGTGCAGGTCGCGGGCGACCGGCATCTGGAGCTGACGGAGGAGGGCCGCCGGCTGGCGACCCGGGTGATGCGCAAGCACCGGCTCGCCGAGTGCCTGCTCGTCGACGTGATCGGCCTGGAGTGGGAGCAGGTGCACGCCGAGGCCTGCCGCTGGGAGCACGTGATGAGCGAGGCCGTGGAGCGCCGGGTGCTGGAGTTGCTGCGGCACCCGACGGAGTCTCCGTACGGGAATCCGATCCCGGGCCTGGAGGAGCTGGGTGAGAAGGCCGAGGCCGACCCGTTCCTGAACGCGGACATGGTCAGCCTGTCGGAGCTCGACCCGGGAGCCGAGGGGAAGACCGTGGTGGTGCGGAGGATCGGTGAGCCGATCCAGACGGACGCCCAGCTGATGTACACGTTGCGGCGGGCGGGCGTGCAGCCCGGCTCCGTGGTCAGCGTGACCCAGTCGCCCGGCGGGGTGCTGGTCGGCAGCAGTGGCGAGGCGGCGGAGCTGGACGCCGAGGTCGCTTCGCACGTCTTCGTCGCCAAGCGCTGACCGCGATACTGAAGCGTAACGTCCGCTTTCCGTTTTTCCGTCCGGAATTGCAGCGCTCGGGCGGATCGCGTGCCAGGCTGTGGCTGAGGCATACCTGAGAGTGGCGGCCGCCTGGCCACGCGGTCGGGGAGGGAGCAGGAGATGCGCCCGTCGTACTGGCATGTGCACCAGAAGGTGACTGCCACGAGCCCGGCCGCCCCGACGACTGCGTCCGGCCGGCCCGCCCCGCCCGCACGCACTCCGGCGTCCGCAGGCCTGCTCGCCCCGGTCGACCGCACTCCGGCGCAGACCGCCTCGCACGCCCCCCTGACGTGGGAGGGCCCCGGCGCCGCGCGGCGCCGGGGCCTGTCCTCCCCTGTTCCGACCTGGAGCCCCGAGCTCTCAAGGTCGGTCCCCGCGGGCCCTCATCCCCGAGTGGTCCGCCTCCCGAAGAAGATCTCCCCGCCGGGGCCGACGTCAATCCTTGGGGGCTGTCACTCGAACGAGGGGTGTTGCGAGCCGGAACCCGTTGTTCGAATAAAGGTTCGATAGTCTGCGTGACGCGACCGCACGGTGATCGAGCGGTGATCGAGGATCAGAAGGGGGTGCCAGGACATATGGTGCGGCGCATCGATGTGACGGGATCCGACGGCGTACGCCTCGCGGCCTGGGAGTTCGCCGATCCGCCCAAGGGGCGCACGGAGGGCGAGCGCGCCCCCGGGGTCTTACTGCTCCACGGACTGATGGGCCGGGCCTCCCACTGGGCCCCCACCACCCGCTGGCTCGCCGAGCGGCACCGGGCCGTGGGCCTCGACCAGCGGGGGCACGGCCGCAGCGAGAAGCCGGCCGAAGGCCCGTACACCCGCGACGCGTACGTCGCCGACGCGGAGGCGGCGATCGAACAGCTCGGCCTCGGCCCCGCCACCGTCGTCGGCCACTCGATGGGCGCCCTCACCGCCTGGCAGCTCGCCGCGAAGCGCCCCGATCTCGTCCGGGCCCTGATCATCTGCGACATGCGGGCCTCCGCGCTCGGCGCCGCCTCCCAGCGGGAGTGGGAGGACTGGTTCAAGTCCTGGCCGCTGCCGTTCGCGACGCTCTCCGACGTGCGGAAGTGGTTCGGCGAGGACGACCCCTGGGTGGAGCGGCCGAACGCGTCCCGCGGCGAGTTCTTCGCCGAGGTGATGGCCGAGCGGGCCGACGGCTGGCGGCCGGTCTTCTCCCGCCGCCAGATGCTCCAGTCCCGCGCGACCTGGGTCCACGACGCGCACTGGGAGGAGCTGACACAGGTCCGGTGCCCGACGCTGGTGGTCCGTGGCCTGGACGGCGAACTGGGCCGGGCGGAGGCCCAGGAGATGGTCCGCGTACTGCCGCGCGGGCAGTACGCGGAGGTGGCGGACGCCGGTCATCTCGTCCACTACGACCAGCCGGAGGGCTGGCGCGCGGCGGTCGAGCCGTTCCTGGAGCAGTTCGCCGAGGACTCCCAGGACGACCGCGAGCCCGTCTCCTCGTAACGAAAGCCGCACCGCCGGCCGGACCTGCTCAGGTCACCCCTTGCTGACCGCCGCCAGGATCTCCGGAAGCCGGTTCGCCGTGCGGGGAGCCGCCAGCCGCAGCCCCGCCCAGGCGATCAGCGTCCCGTACGCGCCACCCACCGGCACCAGCAGCCACAACCAGTCCTCCGCATCGGCGAGATGCAGCCAGATCGTCGCCACGATCACCGGCGCGCACAGCACCGCCGCCGAGACCATGCCGCCGAAGATCGAGATCCAGGCGAGCCCGGCCTGCCCCGGTGCCACGTTCTTGAACGCGCCGTCCTGCGGGATCGAGTACGGGAAGTTGGCCGACGCCACCGCGCCCGTCGCCAGCATCGCGCCCAGCAGGGCGAAGGAGAGACCCATGACGCCCGGCAGCACCTCCCAGTCCCCGAGCACCGCCGCCGTCACGACGGTCACCAGGATTGTGTACGGGAGGGTGATCACCAGCAGCGCCAGCGCCCGCGCCCGCAGTTCGAGGTACGCGTCGCGGGTGGAGGAGATCGTCAGCGCCACTATCCAGAACGCGGAGGTGTCCTGCCCGAACTGGTTGTACATCTGGATGCCGAGCATCCCGGCGGCGAAGCACGCGAAGTAGACCGAGCCGGTGCCCTGCACGGCGTTGAGCAGCGGCACGATCAGACCGATGGCGAGCGCCGTCACCCAGGCCGCCTTGGTCTTCGGGTCCCGTGCGACGTACCGCAGACTGCGCCGCATCACCGTCCCCGTGCGTCCCTCGGGCAGCAGTGCGGAGAGCCGGGAGCCGGCCGCCGCGGACTTCTTGCGGGTCGGTTCGGCGGCGGCGAGTGTCGAACCGTCCGGGGCGGTCATCAGCTTCACCAGGCTCCGCTGCCACAGCCACAGCAGTGTGCCCAATGCCGCGACGGAGAGCAGCAGTTGCAGCACGGCCCGGCCGTACGAGCCCTGCGCCGCGGAGTCCACCGCACCGATTGCCGAGGCCGGCGGCAACCAGCGCACCACGTCCGCGGCCGGGTCGAGCGCGGACAGCCCGCCGGACCGGCCGAGCCGCTGCGCACCGAAGTTGACGACCTGGATACCGACCGCGATCACCAGCCCGCTGAGCACCGCCAGATCGCGGCCCTTGCGGGAGGTCAGCAGCCGGGTGTTGGCCGTGGCGACGGCCCGGGCCAGCGCCACACACACCAGCAGGGTCAGCGGCGCGGCCACCACCGCGCACACCACGGCCGCCGTCCCGTGCACCACCGCGAACGCCGAACCGACCGCCAGGCAGAGCGTGAACAGCGGCCCGATACCGACCAGGGACGCCATCAGCAGCGCCCTGATCAACGGGCGCGGCCGCAGCGGCAGCATCACCAGCCGGCTGGGGTCGAGGGTCTCGTCGCCGCTGGGGAAGAACAGCGGCATCACCGCCCAGCCGAGCGCCAGCACCGCCGTGAGCAGCACCACGAGCGAGCCCGCGTGGTCGTGGCCGCGCAGCGCGATCAGCGCGATGACCTGGCCGGCGGCGATCAGCAGGGTGACGACGACGGACGAGATGTAGGCGGCCCGCCGGCCCGACGACTGCCGCAGCCCGTTGCGCAGCAGTGTCAGCTTGAGCCGAACGAAGACGGAGACGAGTCCTTCACCGCCCCGGCCGTCCGAGGGGCGGGGGGCGGGGATGACGGGGGTGCCGAGCACGCTCATCGGGTGCCGCCCAGCCAGTCGAGGGACTCGCCGGTGTCCCGGCCGCCCGCGCCGACGAGTTCGAGGAACGCGTTCTGCAGTGACGACGCCGAGCCGCGTACCTCGGAGAGGGTGCCCTGGGCCCGGATCGTGCCGTTCGCCATGACGGCCACCCAGTCGCACAGCGACTCGACGAGCTCCATCACATGGCTGGAGAAGACGACGGTCGCCCCCGAGCCGGTGTACCGCTCCAGCACCCTGCGGATGGTCTGTGCCGAGACGGGGTCGACGCCCTCGAACGGCTCGTCCAGGAAGAGCACTTCGGGGTTGTGCAGCAGCGCCGCCGCGAGCCCGATCTTCTTCCGCATGCCGGTCGAGTAGTCGACGACCAGCTTGTGCTGGGCGCCCGCCAGATCCAGTACGTCCAGGAGCTGGGTGGCACGCTTGTCGACCTCGGCGCCCGGCAGTCCGCGCAACCGGCCGGTGTACGCGAGGAGTTCGCGCCCCGAGAGGCGCTCGAAGAGCCGCAGCCCCTCCGGCAGGACGCCGATCCTGGCCTTGACGTCCACCGGGTCGCGCCAGACGTCGCGCCCGCCGACCTCGATCGTTCCGTGGTCGGGTCGGAGCAGGCCGGTCACCATCGACAGCGTGGTGGTCTTGCCTGCGCCGTTGGGTCCGACCAGACCGATGAACTTCCCGGCGGGCAGCTCCAGATCGATCCCGGCGACCGCGGTCTGCTCGCCGAACCGCTTCCAGAGGCCCTGCACGCGAACGGCGGGCGGAGCCTCCACCGCCCCGCTCGATTCCGCTGCTGTCCGGTCCGACATGGTGCACTGCCTTTCGGTGTCCCCGTCTGTGGTGGACAGACTACGAAAGGCGTGCGCGCGCGTCGGCTGCTTCCCGCCCGCAGGCGTAGGCGAGCGGGCAGATGACCTCCCCCGCGTCCGGCAACCACCGGTTTGCGGGGGTCGGGCGGCGCGCCCACTGAACCGCACCGCGCCCGCCGATCCGGGTCGGCGGCGCCGCCACGTAGTCGCCGTCGCCGCGGCCGGACAGATCGATCGCGGCGGCGCTCCAGCCCAGCTTCCGTACGAGATCGTCCACCTTGGCCGCCGCCCCGGGCAGTACGAAGAAGAGCATCCGGCGGTCGGGGGTGCAGGTGACGGGGCCGAGCGGCAGGTTCATCCGCTCCATCCGGGCCAGCGCCAGGAAACCGGCGGACTCCGGTACGTCGATCGCGTCGAAGGTGCGCCCGGTGGGCAACAGGACCGATGCCGTGGGGTACTCGGACCACATCCGACGGGCCGCGGCGCCGCTGCCGGTCGACCGGCCCGCCCAGTCGGTCCGGGTGGGGTGGGCGCCGGGGGAGGCGCAGCCGGCCTCCCCGCACGAGCAGCGCTCCGCCCCTCCCACCGCTTCCAGCCAGGTGCCGGGGAACACGTCCCAGTGCCGCTCCTCCGTGTACCGCACTGCGGCGTCGAGCAGTTGTTCTCCTCGCTGCTTGGGGATCTGTGCGGCTTCCATGACTTTGATGGGCTCTTCCACGAACACCTCAACTGCCGCAACCACCTGGGGTTACGGGCGTGGCGAACGCGGTCACGGCACACCGATCACGCATATGGGGCGCATGGGTGCATGGACGGGGGCGCGCATGAGGCGGTGCGTCGATGGGCGGGTAGCCACAGGGGGGGAAATCCGGAACAGTTCGCCCAAGCCGAATACGTACCAAACGCGAACAACGACACGATGAGCGAGCGAACACCGTGAACAACGCGGAAACGACCAACACCGTGAATGTGTGCATTTCTTCTGCAATTGCCGGGCAGTGATCTCCCCATCGATCACTGCGGCCTCAGGGGGAAACATGGCAGCCAGGCCTCTCGTCGCCCGCCAGCCGAACGAACGGCTCCAGGGACTCATTCAGGAAGCCGGATGTTCCAACGCGGGCCTGGCCCGCCGCGTCAACATGGTCGGAGCGGAGCGCGGCCTCGATCTTCGGTACGACAAGACCTCCGTGGCCCGCTGGCTGCGCGGACAGCAACCCCGCGGCCGGGCACCGGGAATCATCGCCGAGGCGCTCGGCCGCAAGCTCGGCCGTACGGTCACGATCGACGAGATCGGGATGGCCAACGGCAAGAATCTGGCGTCCGGCGTCGGCCTGCAGTTCGCACCTACCGTCACCGGCGCGATCGAGCAGGTCTGCGAGTTGTGGCGCAGCGATGTCGGCCGCCGTGACTTCCTGTCCGGTTCGGCGGTCGTGTCCTCGGCGCTGGTCGAGCCCAGCCGGGACTGGCTGATCACCGCGGCCGACCCGCAGGTGGCGCGGGCCGCCGGGGCCCGGGTCGGGATGTCGGACGTCGAGGCGGTGCGGGCGATGACGGCCGCACTGGTCGACCTCGACCACCGGTTCGGCAGCGGGCACGTCCGGCCGGTGCTGGTGCATTACCTGAACAGCGTGGTCTCCGGGCTGCTCGCCGGGGCGTACCGCGAAACGGTCGGGCGGCAGCTGTTCGCGGCCGTTGCCCGGCTCACCGAACTCGCCGGGTACATGGCGGTCGACACGGGGCAGCCCGGGCTCGCCCAGCGGTACTACATCCAGGCGCTGCGGCTGGCGCAGGCGGCGGGCGACCGGGCGTACGGCGGCTATGTGCTGGCTGCGTCGATGAGTCATCTCGCCGCCCAGCTCGGCAACCCACGGGAGATCGCGCAGCTGGCGCGGGCCGCGCAGGAGGGGGCACGGGGGCGGGTCACCCCGCGTGCCGAGGCGATGTTCTACGCGGCGGAGGCCCGCGGGCACGCCCTGCTCGGCGACGCCCGCACCTGCCAGCAGGTGACGGGCCGGGCGCTGACGGCCCTGGAGCATGCCGAGCCGGACACGGGCGACGACCCGGCGTGGATCGCCCACTTCGACCACGCCTATCTGGCCGACGAGCTGGCGCACTGCCACCGCGACCTCGGTCAGGCCGAGGCGGCTGTCCGGCGGGCGACGGAGTCCCTGGAGGGCCACCCGGAGTCCCGGGCCCGCCGCCGCGGCATCGGCCTGGTGCTGCTCGCCACGGCGCAGGTGCAGCTGCGCGAGGTGGAGCAGGCGTGTCATACGGGGATGCGGGCGATGGAACTGCTGGGGACGGTGCGGTCCAGCCGGGGCACGGAGTATCTGGACGATCTGCAGCAGCGGCTCGTGCCGTACGGGGACGAGCCGGCGGTACGGGAGTTCGGGGCGCGACTGGAACTCCAGGCGGCCTGACCGGGGCGCCCGTTAACTGCGCCGTGAGGGCGCTGTGTGTTACTGCCCCGGTGAAGGGGCGGTGAGCGAGAACGGGCGCTTGGCAAAGGGTGGCAACCACCCGATAGCGTGGGCCGACGATTCCGTAGGTTTACACGTAGGAGTCCCGGTGACGCAGAGCGGACAGGGTGACGAGCAGCTCCCTGCTGTACGGCCCACGCACGAAGGTGTCGTGCTGCCCGCAGGTGGCGGAGAGCCCTGGATACCGGGCGGATCGGCCGACCAGGCCGCTCCGGCGGGTGGGCAGCCGTGGGGCCAGCCCTGGGGGCCTCAGGCGTCACAGGGGCAGTACGACCACGGCCAGTACGACCAGCAGCAGGGCCAGTACGGCCAGGGGGGCCAGTACGAGCAGCAGGGCCAGTACGCCCAGGAGCCGCCGTACGGACAGCAGCCCCAGGGGCAACCCCTGCCCCAGCCGTATGCGCAGCCGTTGCCCCCGGAGGTCGTGCCGGGCATGGGCGCGGGTGCGGACGCCGATGCCACGCAGTACATCGCCCCGGTGCCGGCCGGTCCCGCGCCGGGCGGTCTCCCGCCCGAGAGCCCCGCGGAGGCCACCCAGTTCCTGGCCCACACCCAGCCCGCACCGGCTTCCGACGCCGATGCGACCCAGTACATCCCGCCGGTGCCCGGCGGCGCTCCGTACAGCATCAGGCCCGGGACGCCCGGCGAGCGGCAGCCGCCCGCCGAGTTCGACAACCTGTTCCGCAGCGAGGAGCCCGCGGGCGCCACGCAGCAGATGCCCCGGTTCGACCCGGGACAGGCGGCGCCGTACGGGGGCGGCCGGCAGCCCCCGTTCCAGCAGCCGCAGCCGCCGCAGCACAGCGAGCCCCCGCAGGGGCGGGCCGGGCAGCGCAAGAAGCCGTCGCATGTCCCGCTGATCGCCGCGGTCGTCGTCGGCTGCGCGATCATCGGGCTCGGCGCGGGTGCGCTGATGAGCGGCGACGACAAGGGCAAGGACGACAAGCAGCCGGTGGCCGCGGCGAGTTCACCCGCCGCGAAGCCCTCCACGCAGGCGGCCGCCGACCCGGCGAAGCCGCAGGCCGAGGCGCTCGACAAGCTGCTGGCGGACAGCAACAACAGCCGTTCCACCGTGATCGCGGCCGTCGCAAAGACCCAGTCCTGCACGGACCTGGACCAGGCGATCACGGATCTGCAGGGCGCCGCTCAGCAGCGCCGCGAGCTGGTGACACGGCTGCAGGGGCTGTCCGTGGACAAGCTCCCCGACCACGCGCAGCTGACCGAGGCGCTCACGAAGGCCTGGCAGGCATCGGCCTCCGCCGACGACCACTACGCGGCGTGGGCCCGTCAGGCCAAGAACGGCAAGAAGGTGTGCAGGCACGGGAAGGCCCGTGCGACGCCCGAGAAGGCTCAGGCCACCGTGGCGAGCGGTGAGGCGAGCAAGGCGAAGCAGCGGGCGTCAGGGCTGTGGAACTCGATCGCGACGAAGTACGGGCTGACCCGGCGATCGTCGACCGATCTCTGATCCGAAGATCGGCGTCTCCGGCGTTCGAGGAGCGGGGACCCGGGGGCGGAGCCCCCGGGTATCGGGCAGGGAGGCGGGGGTGTTCCCCTCACCCCTTCGCGCTGGCGTCCGCCAATGTCTTCGTCACGTCCACAAACCCCTTCTTCTCCGCCACCAGCCGTCCCTTCCGTACCACTTGGAACGTCACCTTCCGGTTCACGATCCGCGGGTACGCCGACGACCCCAGCATGTCCTTGAACCGCCACCTCAGCACCGGTGTGAGTCCGCCGGTGTCCGCCCGGACGCCCTGGTTCAGGGCAACCGTGAGCTTGCCCGCGCTGATCTGCGGGTCGTCGATCGCCGTGACGATCTCCTTCAGCGCCGTGTACGCGATCCACGTCGTCTGGACACCCGTGTCGTCCGGGTCGATCCGGTTGTCGCCGAAGGCGTGCTTCCGGATCACCTCGCGCATCTCGTCCCAGCGGGCGTCCCCCGCGTCCGGGTACCAGCCGGCGACGTAAGCCCCCTCGAACGGGCTCTCCCGGCCGCCGGTGCGGTCGATCAGCGGCTGGTCGATGCTGCCGAGCACGGAGGAGATCCGTACGTCCCCGTACGACGGTTCGAGCCGGCGGAAGGAGTCGAAGAACGTCTCCGTGCGGTCCCCGAGCACCGCCGTCACACACCCGTCGGCCGTTCCGGCCCCCTGCAGCGCCTGACCGGCCGCCTCGTCGTACGAAGTCGCCGACTCCGCGGCCCGGACGTCCGTCGGAGCCGGCCGATGCGCTTCCTTGAGGCCGGTGTTGAGCAGCCACGCCTGGTTCTCGCCGCCCAGTGTGTCGGGCCGCACCACGGAGACCCGCTCACAACCACGGGCGAGCTGCTTGGCGTTGCCCGCGAGGAGCGCCGGCTGGCCGCCGTTGACGGGGTACGAGTCGTAGCTGCTGAACTCCTCCTCGGAGGCGCCGTAGCCGCCGATGTACGGGATCCCGGCGACCTCCAGCGGCGCCATGAAGGCCTGTCCGTGCCGGCTGTACGAGCCGACCACCGCGACCGCCTTCTCCTTGACCGCCCGCCGGGCGCAGTTCCCCGCTCCGACCGAGGTGTCGCCCTCGTTGCATGTGACGACGAGCAGTTTGTGACCGTCGATCCCGCCGTTGTTGTTCACCCAGCGTGCGTACGCCCGCGCCATGGCGGTCATGCCGGCCATGTTCGCCGCGTCGGGGCCGGTGGAGCCGTTGGGGGCCCAGGTCATGACGGTGACGGGCTCCCTGGAGCCCCCCGTGGCCCCAGGGAGTACACCGCAGCCGGTGATCAGCGACGCCCCGACCGCCGCCATACATGTGAGGACTTTGTAGGGACGGGGGGAGGTGAGGCGTCGCCATCCGGTCATGGGCATGAACATTTCCGCGCTTGGGGTAACGCAGATGTGTGCTTCGCTCAACGCTCGGTGACATACAGGTGAATTGCAGGGGCCGGTGCAAGCCCGGCGAGGGGGAACGTACGATCGACAACCGTGCAGCAAGGTTCGGAGAACTCTTCCCGTCGCGGCCGTCGCTCCTCCACCATGGGCGGCATGCCGCTCAATGACGTTCCTTGGTGGCGCTGGCGCAGCAACGTGCGCTCGGCGCTGCACATGCTCTCCGACCCCGTCTTCCACCACGAGTGCTGGCTGGCCGGCCGGGAAGGGTACGGCGACGTCACCGACGCCGTGTACCGCCTGGTCGAGGACACCTGGCTGGACAACTGGTCCGCCGAGAAGTACGTCGGGACGGTCTTCCGTGACTCCGGCGAGGCCGCTCTCGTCGACGTCGCCGTGCTGCGGGTGCTGCGCATCATGCACCAGGTCGGCGCCGATGCCCCGGTCTCCGCCTATCTGGAGCACCACGGCTGGCCGGAGGCCGTACGGGCCGCCCGCGAGGCCCATGTGCTGCTCGCCTCGAACGACGGCGAGGACCCGGACGTTCCGCCACGTTCCCTGGATGTGCTCCGCATCATGACCAGGACCGCCTGAACCGCGGTCGGTGTGGCACGCTACGGACATGACCGCGCCGCAGCCTGCTGAGACCGTCCCCGAGCAGTACGTCCTCACCCTCTCGTGCCCGGACAGACAGGGCATTGTGCACGCCGTGTCGAGTTATCTCTTCATGACCGGCTGTAACATCGAGGACAGTCAGCAGTTCGGTGACCACGACACGGGTCTCTTCTTCATGCGCGTCCACTTCTCGGCGGACGCCCCGGTGACCGTGGAGAAACTGCGCGCCAGCTTCGCCGCCGTCGGGGACTCGTTCCGGATGGAGTGGCAGATCCACCGGTCGTCGGAGCGCATGCGGGTCGTACTGATGGTCAGCAAGTTCGGCCACTGCCTCAACGATCTTCTCTTCCGCGCCAGCATCGGTGCGCTGCCGGTCGAGATCGCGGCCGTCGTCTCCAACCACACGGACTTCACCGAGCTCGTCGCCTCGTACGACATCCCGTTCCGGCACATCCCGGTCACCAGGGAGAACAAGCCGGAGGCGGAGGCGCAGCTGCTGGAGCTGGTGCGCACGGAGAACGTCGAGCTGGTCGTCCTCGCCCGCTACATGCAGGTCCTCTCGGACGACCTGTGCAAGCAGCTCAGCGGCCGGATCATCAACATCCACCACTCCTTCCTGCCCAGCTTCAAGGGCGCGAAGCCGTACCACCAGGCGCACGCCCGCGGGGTGAAGCTGATCGGTGCGACGGCGCACTATGTGACCGCCGACCTCGACGAGGGACCGATCATCGAGCAGGAGGTCGAGCGGGTCGGGCACGGTGTCACGCCGGACGAGCTGGTCGCGATCGGGCGCGATGTGGAGTGCCAGGCACTGGCCCGCGCGGTGAAGTGGCACGCGGAGCGCCGCATTCTGCTCAACGGCCGCCGCACGGTGATCTTCGCGTAGCGCGCCGGACGGTACGGCTCAGAGGCGGCTGCGGTACGGCTCAGAGGCGGCTGAGGGACGCCGCGGCGAACAGGACGTCGCGGATCGCCTCGCGGTCGCCCCCCTGCCCGGCCGCCGCCTCGACGGGCGACACATGGCCCGCGACCAGCTGGCAGAACTCGGCGCCGTCCAGCGCCACCTGCGCGACCGCGTGGGCGGGTGAGCCGAGCGCGGCCGGGGAGTCCAGCGCGATGTACCAGTTGCCGCCGCCCGAGCCCTCGATCTCCAGATGGAGCGAACGGCCCGGCGAACCGGCCGTCACCAGATGGCGGGCGGGCCCTGCGAGTCCGGCCCGGCGACGTCCGGCGAGGGCAGCCGGGAGGAGCCGCGCGGCCAGGTCGATCATCCGGTGGAGATGGGCGGCTGACGGGGCCTCGTACGGATAGTCCACCGCGTTCGCGATGTCACCGCCGTGCACCCAGCACTCGAAGGCCCGGTCCAGCATGGAGTCCTGCAGCGGATGGGCGAAGTCCCCGTACGAGACGGAGAGCTCGGCGGCCCCGCGGCCGGCGAAGGACACCGTGCGGATGAGGGCGTGGCTCTGCTCGCGCCAGGGCCCGCGGACGGCCCGGGTGGGCGGGCGCCGGGCGGCCGACCAGTACGCCTCGGTGCGCGCGCCGGGGGAGAGCGGGACGCCGCCGCCCCGCTCGGCGGTGGCGTTGCCGAGCGGATCGTCCAGGCCGAGGGCCGTGCCGACCAGTCCGTCGACGGTCATGAGATGGCCGATCACGCCGGCGACCGTCGTCTTCCGGTTGACCGCCCGCTCACGCTCGAACCACTTCAGCCGCACCGGCGCGTGCCACTCGGAGCCGCCGATGTCCCGGAGCAGCGCATCGAGCCGGGCGGTCTCCGCGTCGTACGGAGCGGCCCAGTCCGGCACCGGGATCTTGGCCGGGCGGCGGCTCAGACAGGCGTCGAGCACCCGGGAGCGCAGCATCGGATCGAGGTCCAGGCTGCCGTCGGTGTGCAGCAGGCCGACCGCGTCGCGCAGCCGCAGCGCCTCGTCCGCACAGGCGGCGCACTCGGTGAGGTGCGCCTCGACGGCTTCGGTCTCCTCGGCGGAACAGGCGGCGAGGGCCCACGCGCCGAGGAGGGACTTGAGGACGCGGTGGGGGAGCACCAGGGCAGGCGGGGTCGCCAGGGCCGGCGCTGCCGGGGGTTCCATGGGTGCCGTACGTCCCGTGGGCTCCGTCGGTCCCGCCGGCACCGCCGGTTCAGCCGTGGACTCCGGCTCCGCTTCGGGCTCCGGTGCCCCCTGCTGTGTGGGGTCCGTGCGCGGGGCGGGCAGCGGTACGGCGTCGAGGTCGAAGTCGTCCGCGGCGGCCCGCGGTCCCGGTATGCGCCGTGGGCCCTGCACCTCGTCCTCGCGCCCGTTGCCCTCGCGCCCGTCCGCGTCGTCGTTCGCGCTCACAGGGCCCGTCCGTATCCGGGTGGCGAGGACCCTTCGAGCGGGCGGGTGTTGGCGGTGGAGAGCAGCTGCAGCCCGAGCCGCAGGCGACGGCGGGCCTCGTCCTCGGTCACCCCGAGGTCGGCCGCGGTCTGCCGGTAGTCCCTGCGCTGGATGTACGCGAGCTCCAGCGCGGCCCGCAGCGGTGCGGGCATGGAGGCGACGATGTAGTCGGCGCGGGCCGAGGCCGTGGCGCGCCTCACCCGCTCCTCCAGTTCCTCCCGGGCAACGGTGTCTTCCGCATCGCCGGTCTCGCTGCCGTCGTCGTCGGTCCCGTCCTCGTATCCCTGCGCGAACGCGGACGGTGCTGTCCCACGCAGCCGCCGCACGGACTGGCGGTGGGTGAGCCGGGCCACCCAGGACCGCATCGAGCCCTGCTTGGGGTCGTACGCGTCGGGGTTCTCCCACACGTAACCGAAGACTTCGCGGGTCACCAGGTCGGCGGCCGGCTCGTCGTCGAGCATCCGGTGGGCCTGGCTGTGTACGAGCGACGCGAAACGGTCGTAGAGCTCGCCGAGGGCCGCCGCCTCGCCGCGTGCCAGCCGTTGCTGCATCTTGCGGTCCCAGCGGGGTGGTGTGTCTTTCGCCATAGGACCCCCAGCCCTGTACCCCTCGTCCCGTCGAATGTAGTCGGCCGTACTGACCATGCACGTCTCTTTGCGGCAAGTACGCCCCGGCGAACGCCCTGGATGGTAGGGAATGCGGCGTCCAGGGTGTTGGAATCGGACCTGAAGTGATCATTTCTGCCTGAAATCAGCTGTGCCTTCCTCGGCGGGTCGGTGTTTCATAGGCGCGCGGTGGGGCAGCCGCGAGGAGGAACGGATACTTCCGGATCTCTGGGATCCCTGGAACGAGAGGCCGAGTTGCGTGACTCTGCAAGTGGCCGAGACCGAGCAGGGCCCATGGACCGTACTGCGCATATACGGCGAACTGGATCTGGTGACGTCACCGGTCGTCCGCCAGAGCATCCACGACGCGGTTGCCTTCGGGCGGCACGATGTGGTGCTCGACCTCTCCGAGGTGCTGTTCTGCGATTCCAGCGGCGTCGGCGTACTGGTCGCCGCCCGCCGCCTGATGCGCTCCTGCGGTGGCCGGCTGCGACTGATCCTGCCCGCCCGCGGCGCCGAGGAGGGCTCCCACGTCAACCGGGTGCTGGCCGCCCTCGGCGTACGACGGCTGTTCGAGGTCTACCCCGACCGGGACGCGGCCGTCGACGAAGAGGCCCAGCCGCTCTCGGCCTGAAACGTGTCCGCCACCCCGTGTTAAGACCAGGTTGTAACACCGGTGGCGCGCGTAAGTGACACGTGACGCCCTTCGGCGTCGTACGCTCCCCGCATGGACAGCGCAGAGTACGAGCGCAAGATCGCTTTCCGGTTCGCCGCCTTCGACCAGGACGGCAACGGATACATCGATCGCGCCGATTTCAATGCCGCCGCGGCCCGTCTGCTCGCCGAATTCGGCACGACGGCCCGCTGCGACAAGGGCCAGGCGCTCTACACCGGGGCCGAGGCCTTCTGGCAGGGCATGGCGGGCATCGCCGACGTGGACGGGGACCAGCGCGTCACCCGTGAGGAGTTCGTGGGCGGGGCCGTGAAACGGCTGCGCGACAACCCCGAGCGCTTCGCGGAGATCGCCCGCCCGTTCCTGCGCGCGGCGATCGCCGTGGCCGACGACGACAACAACGGCGCGGCCTCGGTGCCGGCCGTGGAGCGTGCGCTGAAGGTGCTCGGTGCGAGTGCCGAATCGGCGAGCCTGGCGGCACGGAGCCTGGATGCGGACCATGATGGCCGGATCGCCGAGGAGGACGCGGTGGCCGCGTTCGCCGTCTACTTCACGGTGATCGAACCGGACGCGTAGGGCCTTTCCTCCGGACCGGTCCGCAGCGCCCCACCGACCGGGCCGGGTGCGTGGCCTCCTCGCCGGGGCCCCACCCGGCCCCACCCCGGCGCGCCGGGGTGGGGTGTCCCGCGCGTCCGCGGAGGTGTCTCCCGCCGGTGCGCGGAGTGTGTCCTGTTGTGCGCGTATCAGGAGAACTGCTCGCGCAGCTTGTACTTGAGCACCTTGCGCAGCGTCTCATTACGCGGCAGCGCGTCCACCACCTCCAGCTGCTCGGGCAGCTTGTGCACCGCGAGTCCCTCCGTGCGCAGATACCCGGCGAGCTCCGCCAGCGTCAGCGTCCCGGCCCCGGCCGGCTGCTCGACGACCGCGCAGACGCGTTCTCCGCGCTCCATGTCCGGCAGGCCGATCACGGCCGCGTCGGCCACGCCGGGGTGGCGGTGGAGGAGGTCCTCGATCTCCTTGGCGGAGATGTTCTCGCCCTTGCGGATGATGATGTCCTTGAGCCGGCCGGTGAGGACCAGGTGGCCGCTCCTCCGGAGATGGCCGACATCACCGGTGACGAGGAAGCCGTCCCCGTCGAAGGCGTCCTGTGTCGCGTCGGCGTCCAGATAGCCCCGGCAGACGGCCTCCCCGCGCAGCCGTACCTCGCCGTCCGTGCCGTACGGCAGCGGCTTGCCGTCCTCGTCGGTGATCCGTATCTCCATGCCCTCGGGCGGCCGGCCCTCCGTCTCGGCGAGGTGCTCCACCGTGTCGTCCGGGACGCCCATGGTGATCATGGGGACCTCGGTCATGCCGTAGCCGTGGGTGAGCTGGACGCCCATCTCCCGTACGACCGCGTGGTAGATCTCCGGCGGCTTCGGGGCCCCGCCGCCCGCCAGCAGCCGCAGGGTGGGGACCACCCTGGCCGTGGGGTCCTTGCGCTGTTCGGTCAGGAACATCGAGTAGAAGGCGGTCGAGCCGCCCGCGACCGTCACTCCGTGGCGCCGGTAGGTGTCCAGCGCGCCGGGCATGGCGAACTGCTCGAAAAGGACCGCCGGAAAGCCGTAGAGCAGCAGCATCACGGTGTAGTCCGGCCCGGCGATATGGGCGAACGGGAACGCCATCGAGCCGATGTCGTCGGCCGACAGGTGCAGCGCGTGGGCCAGGCACGAGCCGCCCGCGATCAGGCTGCGGTCGGTGTGCAGGACGCCCTTCGGATCGGAGGTCGTCCCCGACGTCCAGTAGATCCAGCGCACCGCCGTGCCGTCGGTGGGCGGTGCGGGCAGTACCGCCGGGTCGGCGTCCGGCAGCTGGTCGTACGCCTCGAATATCAGCGGCGGACGGTCCAGCTCCGCGGCCAGCCGGTGCGCCATCGCCGTGTGGTCGAAGCCGCGCCAGGCGCCGGGTACGGCGAAGAAGCCGGCCTTCGACTCGCGCAGCGCGAACCCCACCTCGCGGTCCCGGTAGAACGGGATGACGGGTGTCTGGACGGCCCCGATCCGGGTGAGGGCGAAGGAGAGCAGCGCCGTTTCGAGGCGGGTCGGCAGCTGCCAGGCGACCACACTGCCGGGGCGCACCCCCAGCCCGTACAGCCCGGCCGCGACCCGCTCGCAGCGCTCGCGCAGTTCGCCGAAGGTGAGGGAGCGGTCGTCCTGGAGGAGGACGGGGCGGTCCGGGGTCAGCGCGGCGCGGCGCTCGATGAGCTCCCAGAAGGTGGCCGATGCGCCCAGGGCGTGTGCGGTCTCGTTCACTGCGTTCCCCGCTCCCTCATAGCTGACGGGTAGTCAGATCGTGCGGAGAGCGTAGAGCGCTGCGCCTTGTCGGTCCAGGGGTGCGGAGCTAGCCTGGGAGCCGAACTGAATCTGACGGGTCATCAGATACGTATCGGATGCGTACCGGACACGCATCCGGTACGAGCCGTGTGCGCCGAAGGGGACACCATGACGGAACTGCCTCGGATCGTCAGCGTCGACGACCATGTGATCGAGCCGCCGCACCTCTTCTCGACCTGGCTGCCCGCCAAGTACCGCGACCGCGGTCCGCAGCCGCTCACCGCGGGCATCGGCGAGCTGGCGTACACGGGCGGCAAGTACGTCATCACCATGGATCCGGACGGCCCGCCGACCGACTGGTGGATCTACGAGGACCTGAAGTTCCCGTACAAGCGGAACATCGCCGCCGTCGGCTTCGACCGCGACGACATGACGCTGGAGGGCATCACCCGCGCCGAGATGCGCCGGGGCTGCTGGGACCCGGTCGAGCGGCTCAAGGACATGGACCTCAACCACGTCGAGGCGTCGCTCTGCTTCCCCACCTTCCCGCGCTTCTGCGGCCAGACCTTCGCCGAGGCGCAGGACAAAGAAGTGGCGGTTGCGTGTGTCCGCGCCTACAACGACTGGATGGTGGAGGAATGGTGCGGCGACAGCGGCGGCCGGCTGATCCCGCTCTGCATCATCCCGCTCTGGGACATCGACCTGGCGGTCGCGGAGATCAAGCGGAACGCCGCGCGCGGGGTGCGGGCGGTGACCTTCTCGGAGATCCCGACGCATCTCGGGCTGCCGTCGATCCACACCGGCCACTGGGACCCGTTCTTCGCGATCTGCCAGGACACCGGCACGGTCGTCAACATGCACATCGGGTCCAGCTCGCAGATGCCGGCCGCCTCGCCGGACGCCCCGCCCGCCGTACAGGCCTCGCTCTCCTTCAACAACGCGATGGCCTCGATGATGGACTTCCTGTTCAGCGGGGTGCTGGTGAAGTACCCGCGGCTGAAGCTCGCCTACAGCGAGGGCCAGATGGGGTGGATCCCGTACGCCCTGGAGCGCGCCGACGACGTGTGGAAGGAGCACCGGGCGTGGGGCGGGGTGCGCGATCTGATCCCCGAACCGCCGTCGACGTACTACTACCGGCAGATGTTCTGCTGCTTCTTCCGCGACAAGCACGGTGTCGCGTCGCTCGATGTGGTCGGGCGGGACAACGCGACGTTCGAGACCGACTACCCGCACGTCGACTCGACCTTTCCGCACACGAAGGAGGTCGCCCTCGACCACGTCAAGGGACTGGACGACGAGACCGTCTACAAACTGATGCGCGGAAACGCGATCCGGATGCTGGGTCTGGACCTGGACCGGGACCTCGGCAAGTGACGGATCTGTCGTACACGCCCGAGGAGGAGGAGTTCCGGGCGCGGCTGCGGGAGTGGCTCGGCGACGTGCTGCCCGGACTGCCCGCCAAGCCCCGTCCCGACGACTGGCCGGGGCGGCGGGCGTACGACACCGCCTGGCAGCGGATGCTGCACGACGCCGGGTACGCGGGCCTGCACTGGCCCGTCGACGCGGGCGGGCGGGGCGCCACCCCCACACAGCACCTGATCTTCCTGGAGGAGACGGAGAGGGCCGGGGCGCCGTACGTCGGCGCGAACTTCGTCGGGCTGCTGCACGCCGGGCCGACGATCGCCACCGAGGGCACGGCCGAGCAGCGGGCCCGCTGGCTGCCGCCGGTCCTGCGCGGGGACGAGATCTGGTGCCAGGGGTTCAGCGAACCGGAAGCGGGCTCCGACCTGGCATCGCTGCGGACCCGGGCGGTCCGTGACGGCGACCACTACGTGGTCAGCGGCCAGAAGATCTGGACCTCGCACGCGGAGGTCGCCGACTGGTGCGAGCTGCTGGTGCGCACGGATCCGGCCGCGCCGAAACACCGCGGGATCAGCTGGCTCGCGATGCGGATGGACACCCCCGGCGTCACCGTCCGCCCGCTGCGGACGCTCGCCGGGTCCACCGAATTCGCCGAGATGTTCCTCGACGAGGTGCGGGTGCCGGTCTCCCACCGGGTCGGCGCGGAGAACGACGGCTGGCGGGTCACCATGGTCACCCTCTCCTTCGAGCGCGGTACGGCGTTCGTCGGCGAGGTCGTCGCCTGCCGTCGCACGCTGGCCGCCCTGGCCGCCGAGGCCCGGGCGAACGGCCGCTGGGACGACCCGGTGCTGCGCAGGACGCTCGGCAGGCTGAACGCCGAATTCCGGGCGCTGTGGCGGCTCACCCAGTGGAACGTCAGCGAGGTGCAGCGGGCCGGGGTCGCCGGTGGCGTGCCCGGCACCGGCGGCTCGGTCTTCAAGCTGCGCTACTCGCAGGCCCGCCAGGAGCTGTACGACGCGGCGGCCGAGGTGCTCGGAGCGGACGGGGCCGATCTGGACCGGGAGTGGGTCCTGGACCGGCTGACCTCGCTCTCGTACACGATCGCCGCGGGCACCTCGCAGATCCAGCAGAACATCGTCGCCGAGCGGATCCTCGGCCTGCCGAAGGGGCGCTGAGCGGACTGTGGACTTCCAGCTTTCGGACGACCAGCGGGCACTGCGGGCCGGGATACGGGAGCTGCTCGCCGGCCGCTTCGGCAGGGACCGGATGCGGGCGGCGCTCGACGCGGGCACGGACGTCGACCGGGTGGTGTGGGGAGAGCTGGGCGCGGCCGGGTTCTTCGCGCTGCGGCTGCCGGAGGCGGAGGGCGGGGTGGGGCTCGGGCTGCCCGAGGCCGTCCTGCTGTTCGAGGAGGCGGGGCGGGTGCTGCTGCCCGGGCCGCTGGCGGCCACCCATCTCGCCGCCGGTGCGGTGAAGGGGGCGGCGGAGGGCGGGACGGTGGTCGCGGTGCTGGACGAGGGCCGCCCGGTCGCCCACCTGGGCGCGGCGGACGCACTGATCGCCGTGGTGGGCGGGGAGGTGCGGGTGCTGGAGGGGGCTGCGCTGCGCACGCTCGTACGGGGCGCCACCCGCCCCGTACGGTCACTCGATCCGCTCACGCCGCTGCACCGTGTGACGGCCCCGGTCGCGCTCGGGGACCCCCTGCCCGGGGCCGGGGCGGCGCGGTTCCGGCGCGAAGGCACCCTGCTGTCCGCCGCCGAGCAGCTCGGCAGCGCCGCCCGCACCACCGAGATGGCTGTTCAACACGCCCGTGGGCGCGAGCAGTTCGGCTCACCGATCGGCGCCTTCCAGGCGGTCAAACACCTGTGCGCCCAGATGCTGGTACGCGCCGAGCTGGCCCGTGCCGCGGTGTACGCGGCGGCCGTGACCGCGGGCCCGGTCGAGATCGCCGGCGCGAAGCTGATCGCCGACGAGGCGGCCGTCCGCAATGCGCGGGACTGTCTCCAGGTGCATGGCGGGATGGGCTTCACCTGGGAGGCGGACGTGCATCTGCACCTCAAGCGGGCGTGGCTGCGGGCCGGGCAGTGGCTGACGGCGGCCGAGGCCGAGGAGGCGCTTGCGGCCGATCTGTGCTGAGCGCACGGCGGACCGATGGCTTACCGGGTACGGGTGCGGCTGAGGTCGGGACGATGAGTGCCGAGCGCATGCATGTCACGCGAAAGGGCCCTGAACTTCACGCTGCGGAGTTACGCAGTGCAGTCGGTAAGTGCCGATACCGGCTTGTGTCCTTTGCGTGATTCGTCACGGGCCGCAGTTGCCGTCGGCTCGGGTACGCTCCGTTGGATGCGAGTGGTTGTGGAACCTGGCGATCCGGGTGTTGCCCGTGGGGCGACTGCGGTCCGGCCGAGGTGCCCTGCTCGCGTTCCTGTCAGAAGCGCCGGGCCTGCCCGTGGGGCGATTCCCGCGCCCTCTGTGTGCTTCTGTTCGACCCCCCGCAGCGTGCGTCGCACAGTATGCACCACGCGTACTCCTTCGCGCTGGAATATGCCCGAAGCGCTTGTTGCGGTGACTGTACGTCAACCATGCTGTCTCGTAAGGGAATCACGTTCCGTGACCCTGAGGAGGCGCGAGGCGATGTGTCCGCCGGTTCGGATGGTGTGAGCGGTGCAGGTGCTTCAGGTTCAGTTGGAGGTCGGGCCGGATCCCGCAGAGGTCGGGCGGGCCCGCAGGTGGGCGCGGTCGAGACTGGTCGGGTCCGGGATAAGGGACGACGAGCCGCTGGCCGAGACGCTCATCCTGCTGATCTCGGAGCTGGTCACCAACGCGGTCGTCCATACCGGCTGTCCGGCCGTGCTGCGCATGCTGTTCGGCGCGGCCGAAACGGCGGGGACGGCCGGGACCGTACGGGTCGAGGTGGCCGACGCCAGCTGCCGCCCGCCGCAGCAGCGGCACGCGGCGGGCGAGGACACCGGCGGCCGGGGCCTGGAGCTGGTCGACGGCCTCGCCGACCGCTGGGGCTGGCAGCCGGAAGGCGCCGGCAAGCAAATCTGGTGCGAGGTGGACCGCGGGGCACCCGTGGTGCAGGTCCAGATGCAGGTGGGGGCGCACGGGGCCGGCCTGCATGAGCCGTCGCCCGCCGTCGTCACCCATCCCGCATAGCAGTCACAGGACGGCCACCGGGGCGACCGGGGTGCCGGTGGCGCCGACGAACGGTTCCGGCATCGCGGAGAGCAGAAAGCCGTAGCGCTTCGCCTCCGCACAGGCTGTGGACAGCCCTTCCAGATTCCAGTTCTGGCCCTGCAGCATGCCCATCTCGACCAGGTCCAGCGCATGCACGCCCAGCCACAGATCCTCGATCTCCGCCGGGAAGATCTCGAAGGTCAGTGTGTCATTGGCGACCGCGGCGACATCGCGCGCGTGGAACCACTCGGGCGTCCGGATCGACAGACCGGGCGACGGATAGGCATACGCATGCTTGTCGCCCGCCAGATAGACCTGGATCTGCCCGGTCCGTACGAGGACGATGTCGCCGGCCCGGACCCGGATCCCGCCGAACTCCTCCGCCGCGTCCAGGTCCTCCGGGGTCACGGCATGGTCGCCGGGCAGCCGGTCCACGCCGCGGGCGCGCGCCACATCCAGCAGTACGCCGCGTGAGACGAGGTGCGGGGGTGCGGCGATGGAGCTGAACTGTGCGCCGCCGTGCGCGGTGACGGTGGCGGCGGGGCGGTCGTTGTAGATCTTCCCGGAGTGCGAGGCGTGCGTGAGCGCGTCCCAGTGGGTGGCGGCCTGCAGGCCGAGCGTCACGACGTCGTCGCTGGTGGCGACCGTGCCGGGGCCGAAGATCTCCTGATTGATCTGGACCATGGCATGCAGCGGATTGACCCGTCCCGGAATCAGCCCGCTCTGTACACCGTCCTGCTGGAGGGCGAGCGCGAGAGGTATCCGCTGCCCGGTGCGGACGGTCGCCGCCGCGTCCCGTACCACCGCGTCGGTGATCAGGTTGAGCGTCCCGATCTCGTCGTCCGCGCCCCAGCGCCCCCAGTTGTTCACGCGCTCGGCGATCTCGTGGAACTCGGCCGGCAGTGGCATGGGGGCCTCCTGGAATCGATTGGTCGCCGGTCTTGTGCTGACGGAGCCGACTACCCGTAAAATCTAACGGTCCGTCAGAAACCGCGGGAAGGGGCCGGGCATGGGGAACTTCTTGGCAGGCAAGGTGGTGGCCGTGACCGGTGCCGGCCGTGGCATCGGACGAGCGGTCGCGCTTGCCGCGGCGGCACAGGGGGCCCGGGTCGTCGTCAACGACTACGGCGTCTCCATCGAGGGCGGCGAACCGAGCAGCGAGATAGCCGAGTCCGTCGTCAAGGAGATCGAGGCGGCGGGCGGCGAGGCCGTCGCGGTGGCCGACGACATCTCCACGATGGCGGGCGGACAGCGGATCGTGGACACGGCGCTGGCGCGGTTCGGGCGGATCGACGGGGTCGTCTGCGTGGCCGGGATCCTGCGCGAGCGGATGCTGTTCAACATGTCCGAGGAGGAGTGGGACCCCGTCGTCGCCACCCACCTGAAGGGCACCTTCACCGTCTTCCGGGCGGCCGCGGCGGTCATGCGGAAGCAGGAGGGCGGCGGCACGCTGGTCGGCTTCACCAGCGGCAATCATCAGGGCAGTGTCGCCCAGGCCAACTACAGCGCCGCGAAGGGCGGGATCATCTCGCTCGTCCGGAGCGCGGCGCTCGGTCTGCACAAGTACGGCGTCACGGCGAACGCCGTCGCCCCGGTGGCCCGGACCCGGATGTCCGCGAACGTCCCGATGGAACTGAAGGAGATCGGCGAACCGGAGGACGTGGCCGCACTCGTCGTCTACCTGTTGAGCGATCGGGCCCGCGAGGAGAAGATCACCGGTCAGGTCTACACGATCGCCGGCCCGAAGATCGCGGTCTGGGCGCAGCCGAGGGAACTGCGGGCGGGGTACGCGGAGGGGGCCTGGACGCCGGAGCGGATCGCCGACTTCCTGCCGGGGACGGTGGGGGTGGATCCGATGCCGATGCTGGCGCAGCTGGAGGCGATGGCGGCCGCGGCGGCGGCGAGGACGAGGCCCAACGCGTGACCTCCCACCGGGGCTCCGCCCCGGACCCCGCTCCTCGAACGACGGAGCGGCTGGATTTTCCGCCCGACCTCAAGGAGTGGACGTGGACTTCGCGTTCGACGCGGCGGACGACGCCTTCCGCCAGGAGGCCCGGTCCTGGCTGGAGGCCCACCTCGCACAGCCCTGCGCCACCGCGGGCGGCCGCGCCTGGGAGCGGGAGCTGGGCCGCGCCGGCTGGATCGGCCTCGGCTGGGATACCGGGACGGCCGGCTACGGAAACCGGCACGTCACCCTCACCCAGCAGGTCGCCTGGGCGGAGGAGTACGCGCGCACCACCGCCCCCGCCCGCGTCGGCCACATCGGCGAGAACCTCCTTGCCCCCACCCTCATCGCGTACGGGACCGAGTCGCAGAAGCAGCGGTTCCTCCCCGCCGTCGCCCGGGGCGAGGAGCTCTGGTGCCAGGGTTACAGCGAACCCGGCGCCGGCTCTGATCTCGCCGGGGTGCGGACGAGCGCCGTGCCGGACGGCACCGGCCGGTACATCGTCACCGGCCAGAAGATCTGGACCTCGCTCGCCCAGGACGCCGACTGGTGCTTCGTCCTCGCCCGCACCACCCCCGGCTCGCAGCGCCACCACGGACTGTCGTTCCTGCTGGTGCCGATGGACCAGCCGGGCCGTGTCGAGGTGCGCCCGATCCGCCAGATGTCCGGGACGAGCGAGTTCAACGAGGTCTTCTTCGACGGCGCGCTCGCCGAGGAGGTGGTCGGCGGCGAGGGCAACGGCTGGACCGTCGCCATGGGGCTGCTCGCCCTGGAGCGCGGCGTCTCCACCCTGGTCCAGCAGATCGGTTTCGCCGCCGAGCTGGACCGTGTGGTCCGGGCCGCCGTCGCCGGCGGTGCGGTCGCCGACGCCGTACTGCGCGAACGGCTCGTCCGGCAGTGGGCCGAGCTGAAGACCATGCGCTGGAACGCCCTGCGCACCCTGGGCGGTTCCGGCGACGCGGGCGCCCCGAGCGTCGCCAAGCTGCTCTGGGGCGGCTGGCACAAGCGGCTCGGCGAGCTCGCCGTGGAGATCAGGGGCGCCGCCGCAGCCGTGGGCCCGGACGACTGGTCGCCCACCACACCGTACGGACTCGACGAGGCACAGCGCCTGTTCCTGTTCACCCGGTCCGACACCATCTACGGCGGCTCGGACGAGATCCAGCGGAACATCATCGCCGAGCGGGTGCTCGGCCTACCGAGGGAGCCGAGATGAGAGGCGTCGTCTTCGACGGCAAGCAGACCGAGGTCGTCGACGACCTGGAGATACGTGACCCGGGACCCGGCGAGGTGCTCGTCGCGGTGGCGGCCGCCGGCCTGTGCCACAGCGATCTGTCGGTCGTGGACGGGACTATTCCGTTCCCGCTGCCGGTGGTGCTCGGGCACGAGGGTGCGGGCGTGGTGGAGACGATCGGCGCGGGCGTCACGCATGTCGCGCCCGGTGACCATGTCTCGCTGTCCACGCTGGCCAGCTGCGGCGCGTGCGCCCAGTGCGACCGGGGCAGGCCGACGATGTGCCGCAAGGCGATCGGGATGCCCGGGCAGCCGTTCTCGCGGGGCGGCAAGCCGCTGTATCAGTTCGCCTCCAACTCGGCGTTCGCCGAACGGACCCTCGTCAAGGCCGTGCAGGCGGTGAAGATCCCCGCCGACATCCCGCTGACGTCGGCCGCCCTGATCGGCTGCGGTGTGCTGACGGGGGTCGGCGCCGTGCTCAACCGGGCGAAGGTCGACCGGGGCGACACGGTCGTCGTGATCGGCACCGGCGGCATCGGGCTCAATGTGATCCAGGGTGCGCGGATCGCGGGCGCGCTGACGATCGTCGCGGTGGACGCCAACCCGGCGAAGGAGGCGGTGGCACGGCAGTTCGGCGCGACGCACTTCCTGCCGTCGGCGGACGGCGTGCGCGAGATCCTGCCGACCGGTGCCGACCACGCCTTCGAGTGCGTGGGGCGCACGGAACTGATCCGGCAGGCGATCGACCTCCTGGACCGGCACGGCCAGGCGATCCTGCTGGGTGTCCCGGCGGCGACGGCGGAGGCGTCGTTCCTGGTCTCGTCGATGTACCTGGACAAGTCGATCCTGGGCTGCCGGTACGGCTCCTCGCGCCCGCAGCGCGACATCGCGCTCTACGCGGACCTGTACCGGGACGGCCGGCTGCTCCTCGACGAGCTGGTGACGGAGACGTACCCGGTGGAGGACTTCGCGAAGGCGGCGGACGACGCGTACCACGGGCGGGTGGCGCGCGGCGTGCTGGTGTTCTAGTGCCCTTCCCGGCGAGCTCTACCCCGTCGCAAGCGTTGCCGGTCGCGGCACCAGCTCCTCGGGCGCCGCATCCGCATCCGCGCCCTCACCGACCGCCCGCCCCCACGCGGAACGTCCGCCGGTACATCGTCGGTGACACGCCCAACGCCGCCTGGATGTGCTGGCGCAGCGACGTCGCCGTCCCGAACCCCGCTTCCCGTGCCACCTGGTCGATCGACAGGTCCGTGGCCTCCAGCAGCCCCCGTGCCCGCTCCACCCGCTGCTGGGTCAGCCACTGCCCCGGACTGATCCCGACCTCCTCCCGGAACCGGCGCGTGAACGTCCGTACGCTCATCGACTCCTGCTGCGCCATGTCGCGCAGCAGGATCGGCCGGTCGAGCCGGCCGAGTGCCCAGGCCCGCGCGCTCGTCGTGGTCGCGAACTGAGCCTCGGGGACCGGGCGTCGGATGTACTGGGCCTGCCCGCCGTCGCGGTGCGGCGGCACGACCGTGCGGCGGGCGACGTCATTGGCGACGGCCGTGCCGTGGTCGCGGCGCACGATGTGCAGGCAGAGGTCGATCCCGGCGGCGACCCCGGCGGATGTGAGGACGTCCCCGTCGTCGATGAACAGGACGTCGGGGTCGACCCGGACCTGCGGGAACAGCTGCTGGAAGTGGTCGGCGGACGACCAGTGCGTGGTGGCGGGGCGTCCGTCGAGACGTCCGGCGGCGGCAAGCACGTAACTGCCCGTGCAGATCGAGACCAGACGGGTGCCCGGCCTGATGTACGCGAACGCGGCGGTCAGTTCGTCCGTCAGCCTGCCCTCGTCGTAGACGGGGCCGAGCTCGTAGGAAGCGGGGATGACGACCGTGTCGGCGGTGGCCAGCGCCTCGGGGCCGCGCTCCACGGTGATGGTGAAGTCCGCGTCGGTGGACACCGGACCAGGTGGGCGGACGGAACAGGTCACGACTTCGTACAGTTTCCGGCCCCGGTCGCCGGGCTCGGAACCGTGGGCCAGGCCGAAGATCCTTTGTGGGATGCCCAGTTCGAAAGGGAGCAGCCCGTCGAGGGCCAGGACGACGACTCGATGCCGCATGGCGGACTCCCTTCACCCCTAGTGGTATAGACCTTAAACTGATACATGTCACTGACGTGAAGGAAAAGTCAGCAGAGCACGAGTGCATTCCCGGCGCGACCCGCGAGAGCGCCCCATCCCCTTCGTCTTCCCTCAGCCCTACGGCTTCCTTGCCGCCGCTGGCTGCGCGATGGGACGACGACCGACCGGGAAGCGAGCTCTGGAACCGTAACTTCCGGCTCTTCTTCATCGCCCGTACCGCCGCACTCTTCGGCGACGGCATGATCCCCGTGGCGCTCACCGCGGGTCTGCTGGGGGCCGGCCGGCCGCACTCCTCCGTGGGCTTCGCGCTGGCCGCCTGGATGGGGCCGCTGGCCCTCTTCGTGCTCTTCGGCGGCGTACTGGCGGATCGGTTCACCCCACGCCGGATGATGATCATCGCCGACGCGCTGCGGCTGGTCGGGGCATCCGTGCTGGCCATCTCCTTCGCCACCGGCAACCCGCCGCTGTGGGCGGTGTACGCACTGAGCTCGGTGGCCGGCGTCGGCGCCGCGCTCTTCCAGCCGGGCGTCGCATCGACGGTGCCCCGGGTGGCGCTCGACGTGCAGCGCGGCAATGCGGTGCTCCGGGTCTCCGAGGCGCTGATGACCATGGCCGGCCCCGCCTTCGCGGGGCTGCTGGTCGGGCTGGCGAGCGCCGGAGCGGTGTACGCGGCGAACGCGTCGACGTTCGCGGTCTCCGGCGCCTGCCTCTTCCTGCTGCGCCTCGCCCCGATGCCGTCCGACGAGGCGCCACGCGGCACATTCGTCGCCGAACTGGTGGATGGCTGGCGGGAATTCAGTGCGCGCAGCTGGCTGTGGGGGGTGATCGCGATCTGGACGGTGTACGGCTTCACCGTGATGGGCCCGATGCTCCCGCTGACCGCGGTCGAGGTCACCGAGGCACACGGCTCGGGCACGTACGGCGTGATGATGGCGGTGAACGGCGCGGGCAGCGTGCTCGGCGGCCTGCTGGCCCTGCGGCTGAGACCCCGCCGCCCGCTCGCGGCGGGCGCTATCGCCCTGACCGGGGTGTGCGTCAACCTGGTGGTGCTCGGTCTCGGGATGCCGGTGTTCGCGCTGGGGGTCGGGCAGTTCGTGGCGGGCGCGGTGTTCGCGTTCTGGTTGGTGATGTGGTCGACGACGGTCCAGACGCACGTCCCGCCGGAGGCCCTGAACCGGCTGCACGCCTACGACGTGGCGGGCTCCCTGCTGATGCTGGCGGCGGGCCGCGCGCTGGCGGGACCGGTCGCGGACGCGGTGGGCGCTTCGGAAGTGCTGCTGGCCGGAGCGGTGATCAACGCGCTGGTGGTGGGGCTGCTGCTGGCGGCCCGCCCGATCCGCCGCCTGGAGCGGATCGGGTGAGCCGGGCGACCGCGGCGGGGGCCCGGTCCGCGCACCGCCTGGCGGCCGCCCGGACGGCTGCAGTCCGGCCGGGCCGACGGCCGTCAGCGCTTCTGCCGGTCCCGCTCCTCGGACTTCTGCATCTCGATGACCTGGAAGACATGCGCACTGGTCTGCCTGCGCACACTGCCACCGACGAGCAGCGCGGAGCCGAGGACGGAGAGCGGTCCGGAGACCGCCAGGACGGTGAGCTGCTTGGGCAGTTCCGACACCACCGTGCACTGCATGGTGACGCGGTAGCAGTACGCGTCCGCCTGATCCACCAGCAGGAACGCCAGCCAGATCCAGAGCCCGGCGGCGATGAGCAGCAGTCCGGCGCCCCACGCCTGCATCAGTGCGGAACGGTGATGGAACTGCTGACGCGCGACCCATTGCATGAGATCCCCCGGTTCGATCGGCTCGTCCGTCTCATTCGGCCGGGTGAGCGTTCGCCCCGGCCGACGGATGATCGTACGCCTTCCCCCATGGCCCGATCCCTACGAACCATGTCCCTCGGGCCACTCGTGAGGAGATGCCCCGGGACCGGATGCTGGGTGACGTGACCCAGACAACCGATAGCGCCGCCGCAGGTCCCGCGCAGGACGACGCCCGCCCGGCCGACCGCAAGCCGTCCCGCCCGCGCATCCACCGTGCCTGGATCGTCGCCGTCGTCACGTTCGTGACGATCATCGGCGGCGCCGCGTTCAACTCCCTGCCCGGCCTCCTCATCGACCCGCTGCACACGGAGTTCGGCTGGTCGCGCGGGGAGATCGGGCTGGCCGTCTCGATCGACATGGCGCTGTACGGACTGACCGCGCCGTTCGCCGCCGCGCTGATGGACCGGTTCGGCATCCGCCGGGTCGTCGTCGTGGCCCTGTCCACGGTCGCGGCGGGAGCCCTGGCCAGTGTCTGGATGACGGCTTCCTGGCAGCTGATGATCTATTGGGGCCTGCTCGTCGGTCTCGGTACCGGCTCGATGGCGTTGGCCTTCTCGGCAACGGTCACCAACCGCTGGTTCGTCGCCAGGCGCGGCCTGGTCACCGGCATCCTCACCGCGGCCGGCGCCTCCGGCCAGTTGGTCTTCCTGCCGCTGTGCGCCTGGATCGTCGAGGAGCACGGCTGGCGGCCGGCCTCGGTGACCGTCGCGCTGGCCGCGCTCGTCGTCGTCCCGTTCGTCTGGCTCCTGATGCGCGACCACCCGGCCGATGTGGGCCTGGCCCCCTACGGCGGCTCGTACGTGGAGAAGCCGGCGCCCGCCCGGGGTGCGGCGGCGCGTACCGTACGCGTCCTGTTCGACGCCGCCCGCACCGGACCGTTCTGGCTGCTCGCGGGCACGTTCGCGATCTGCGGCGCATCGACCAACGGCCTGATCCGTACGCACTTCGTGCCGTCGGCCCACGACCACGGCATGCCCATCACGGCAGCGGCCTCGCTGCTCGCCGTCATCGGGGTCTTCGACATCATCGGCACGATCTTCTCCGGCTGGCTCACCGACCGCTTCGACGCCCGCCGGCTGCTCGCCGTCTACTACGCGCTGCGCGGCATCTCGCTGCTCTTCCTGCCGATGCTGATGGCGCCGACGGTGCACCCGCCGATGGTCTTCTTCATCGTGTTCTACGGCCTGGACTGGGTGGCCACGGTCCCGCCGACACTGGCCCTGTGCCGCGAACAGTACGGCGACGACAGCGCGATCGTCTTCGGCTGGGTCCTCGCCTCCCACCAGGTCGGCGCAGCACTGGTGGCGTTCCTGGGCGGTGTGGCGCGCGATGTGTTCGGCTCGTACGACATGGTCTGGTACGCGTCGGGGGCGCTGTGCGCGACGGCGGCGCTGATGGCGCTGGTGATCCGGCGGCAGGCGCAGACCCCGGAGCCGGCGGCGCTGACCGGCACCGGCTGAGGCGGTCGCCGACCGTGCGCGAAGTCCGAAGCCCGGCCGGCAGTACGTCGGCATCGACGCACCACGCCGGTACACGCTCACCCGTTGAAGCGGCCGAACGCCCCCCGGTGGAACAGCAGCGGAGCGACCCCGTCCGCCGCCCCCAGCGCCTCCACCCGCCCGACCACGATCAGATGGTCGCCGCCCGTGTGGACGGCCTGGATGCGGCAGTCGACCCAGGCGGGTACGGAGGCCAGCAGCGGCGACCCGGTCGCGGGAGCGGCCCCGTACGTCACCCCGGCGAACTTGTCGGCCCCGCTCACCGCGAACCCCCGGCACAACGCGTCCTGCTCCGCGCCCAGGATGTTGACGCAGAACGCCCCGGCGCGGGCGATGCGTGGCCAGGTCGTCGACGTGCGGGCGACCATGAAGGTGACCAGCGGCGGGTCGAGGGAGAGCGAGGCGAACGACTGGCAGGCGAACCCCGCAGGGCCGTCCGGGGCGTGGGCGGTGACGACGGTGACACCGGTCGCGAAGTGACCGAGCACGCGCCGGAATTCGGCCGGATCGACGGGCAGCCGCTCGTCGTCCGCGACGGCCCGCAGATCGGGGCGCGGCAGCGGATCGACCGGTGCCGGGCCGGCGGTTGTGGCGGCGCCGACGGACCTGAGGTACCGGATGGCGGTGGCGGCCATGCCTGCGTGTCCCATCACATCTCCCAGTTAAGCTGACGGAGCGTCAGATAAGAAGGGCTGAGCCGGATCGTCACAGTCCCCGGTACTTCGGTGCGCGGCGTTCCACGAAGCTCGCCACTCCCTCGCCCGCGTCCTGCGTGGTCATGTTGATCTCCTGGGCCATTGCCTCGGCGGCGAACGCCGTTGCACGGTCGGCGTCCAGGGATGCGTTGACCAGCTGTTTGGCGAGGGCGAGGGCACGGGTCGGACCGTCCGCCAGGCGTTGCGACCATGCGCGGGCCGTCGCCGTCAACTCCTCGGCCGGGACCACTCGGTTGACCAGGCCCAGGCGTTCCGCCTCCGCCGCGGGGAGTGCGTCGCCGAAGAACATCAGCTCCTTGGCACGCTGCGGTCCGATCAGGCGGGGCAGCAGGTACGCGCCGCCGCCGTCCGGTACGAGGCCGCGGCGTACGAACACCTCGATGAACTTCGCCGAGTCGGCGGCCAGTACCAGGTCGCAGGCGAACGCCAGGTGTGCGCCGATGCCGGCCGCCGTACCGTTGACGGCCGCGATCACCGGCTTCTCGCAGTCCAGGACCGCCGCGATCAGGCGCTGCGCGCCGAGCCGGATGGTGCGGGCCACATCGCCGGGGACCCGGTCGCCGGTGGACGGGACGCCGCGCAGGTCGGCGCCCGCGCAGAAGCCGCGGCCGGTGGCGGTCAGGACGACGGCCCGGACCGCCGGGTCGGCGGAGGCCCGGGAGAGGAGGGCGATGAGGCGTTCCCGCTGGTCCCAGGTGACGGCGTTCATCGCTTCGGGGCGGTTGAGAGTGATCCATGAGACGCCGTTGTCAGTGGCGTGGAGTACCAATGAGTCAAGCGGGTCGGCGGACCCGGGGGTGTCTTCGGGGGAGGACGGCATGAGGCGGCTCCTCGGCAGGTGGCGTAGGTGGTCAGCGGCAGACGGCGAGCGCGTCCAGCGCCACCGCGCCCTGCCCGCGGCTCAGCACCATCAGCGGGTTGATGTCCAGTTCGGAGAGGTCGTCGCCCAGTTCCAGTGCCATCCGCTGGACGCGCAGCACGACCTCGACGAGCGCGTCGACATCCACCGGCGGTCCGCCGCGTACGCCTTCCAGCAGGGCCCGGCCGCGCAGTTCGCCGAGCATCGCCCGCGCCTGGTCCTCGCCGAACGGCGGCACCCGCATCGCCGCATCGTGCAGTACCTCCACGAGGACGCCGCCGAGCCCGACCGTCACCGTCGGCCCGAACAGGGCATCGTGCGTGACGCCGACCATCATTTCGACGCCCCGCTCGATCATCTGGCAGACCAGGACGCCGTCCAGCTCGATGCCCTCGTAGCGGGCGATGTCGGTCAGTTCGCGGTACGCGTCGCGGACCTGGCTGGCGGAGGTGAGCCCGACCTTGACCAGCCCGAGCTCCGTCTTGTGGGCCAGCCGCGCGCCGGACGCCTTCATGACGACCGGGTAGCCGACCAGACCCGCCGCCCGGACGGCCGCCGCCGCGCTGGTGACCAGTTGCTCGCGCGGGACGCGGATGCCGTACGCCCGCAGAAGCTGCTTCGCCGCGTGCTCGCTCAGCTGGTGGCCCGGACGCATCAGGGCCTGCGCCTTGCGGAACGAGGGCGACGGCGTGCGCGGCGCCTCGTCGAAGGGCGAGCGGTACGAGCCGGCGAACCGGTGGTGGTCCAGATAGGCCTTCACGGCGGTGATGCAGTTGCCGAACGTGCGGAAGGTGGCGACGCGCGACGAGCCGAGCAGCGTCGTGCGGTACGCGTCCTCCGTACCGACCGGCGATCCCCACACCACGCACACCAGCTTGTCCGTGGTCTCCGCCGCATCCACCAGGTCCTGCGCGAGCCTGTCGCTCATCGGGGGGAACGGGCCGGTGATCGGGCAGATCAGCACCCCGACGTCCGGGTCGGCGAGGACAGCGTCGATGATCTTCCGGCCGCGCCAGTCGCCGACCGGATGCCCGCCGTTGTCGACCGGGTTCGCAACGTTCAGATAGCCGGGAATCCACTCGTGCAGCTCGCGCTGCTTCTCCTCGGACAGGGTGGGGAGCTTCAGCCCCGCCCCCGTTGCGAGGTCCGAGAAGTGCGCGCCCGTGCCGCCCGAGATCGAATACACGACGACCCCGTCGGCCTGCGGTTTCCGCGCCCGGGCCAGCAGGGCCGCGGTGTCCTGGAGTTCGTCGAGCCCGTCCACCCGGATCACGCCGAACTGCCGCATCGCCGCGTCCACCACCTGGTCGGCGCCGGTCAGCTTGCCGGTGTGTGACGCGGCCGTCCTGGCCCCCGTCTCCGTACGCCCCACCTTGACCGCCACGACCGGAACCCCGGCTCGTGCCGCCCGGTCGGCGGCGAGCAGAAAGGAACGCCCGTCCTTGAGCCCTTCCACGTAGCAGGCGATGGCCCCGACCTCGGGGTGCTGCGAGAAGTACGAGATGAAGTCGGCCGTCTCCAGATCCGCCTCGTTGCCCGTGGGCGCCCAGTGCGACAGCCGTACGCCCAGCTCCTGGAGGGTGTAGACGGGGCGGCCCTGGTGGCCGGACTGGGTGATCAGGGCGATCGCCGGCCCGTCGAGGTCGTCCCGGAACGCCTCGAACGCGTTGAGGTTGGTGTTCGGTCCGAGCAGCCGCAGCCCCGACCGCTCCACCGCGGCCGCCAGCCGCGCCTGGGCGGCGGCGCCCTCTTCGCCGGTCTCGGCGAAACCCGAGGCGAAGGCGACCGCGAACTTCACCTTGGCCTGCCCGAGTTCCTCGATCACCGGGAGCGGGTCGCCGACCAGCAGCACCGCCAGATCGACCTGCTCCGGCAGGTCCGCGACGGAAGGGGAGCAGGGGCGGCCGAAGACGGACTCCCGGGTGGGATGGACCGGGTGCAGGCGTGCCCCGACCCGCTCGGCCCAGGCGACGAGCTGCCGGGTGATGCCGGTACGGGGCCGGCCCTCGGCGTCGGATGCCCCGATGACGGCGACGGACTCGGGCCGGAAGAACCGGTCCAGGTCGGGCACAGGCGCGTGCAGCGGGCGGCCGCTGACGTCGAGATCGCGTTCCGCGGCGGTGGCCGTCATGCTGTGGACGGCGGCGTGCGGTTCCTCGCCGCAGGCCACCACCCGGGCGCGGAAGTGTGTGGTGAGGGTGCCGTGAGTCGATCCAAGCATCGTTCCGCCCACTCCTGCTAGAGGTCCGTCCGGGCTCGGGGCGCCCGCATCCAATTAGCTGACGCCATGTCAGGTTACTGAACTGACGCTCAGTCAGGAATGGGTAGGAAGGCAAAGGCTGGACGGGCCCTGGCCGGGATTCCCCGCCCCTTTGCGCGCCCGAGGTCCGGGGGGCCGGGGCGCTTCGGCCCCCGGGCCGCACAGCCGCCCCACAGGAACCTCTCCCCATTTGCCGCAGTCATGACATACGCTGCGCGTGCGGCCGCGCCCTTCACGTTGTCTTCACCTTCTTCACATGACGATGTGCGGGTGTCGCGCGGCCCGACTCGTCACCCGGCCGACCGAACCGGGTTTCTCCCTGGGGGTTCATCAACGTGCGCATGCGCACCGTGGCGACCGCGCTCGCGGTCCTTTTCAGTTCGACGGTCATGGCCGTCGGCACCGCAGGACCGGCGGCGGCCGACTCCGCCGGCGCCCTGCCGATCACCTCGTACGGCGACATCGCCGTGGACGGCGTCCACAAGCGGGTGTACATCAGCGACCCGACCGGCAACAAGGTCGTCGTCACCGACTACACGGGCCGGGTCGTGGCGACCGTCCCGGATCTCTCCGGCGTGCGGGATCTGGCGATCTCGCCCGACTCCGGATTCGTCTACGCGGCCCTCCCGGGCGCCGACGCCGTCGTGGCCATCGAGACGACCGGCTCGACCGCGGCCGCCCGGTACGCCACCGGCGAGAACACCGATCCGCAGACCGTAGCGGTGGCGGGCGGCCGGGTCTGGTTCGCGTACGGGCAGGCGTCCTCGCGCAACCTGGGCTCGTTCGACCCCGCGCAGGGCACCCCCGAGATCGCTCTCGACCAGCTCCCCGGCAATGCGTGGACCGGTGCCCCCGAGCTGGAGTCCGCCGGGAACACCCTGGTGCTCGGATTCCACGGCACCTGGTCGGAGCTGGCCGTGTACGACGTGTCCACCGGCGCCCCCGTCCTGCGCAAGGAGGGGACGCAGGCCGATGCCCGCAGCGATATGGCGGACTTCGCGCTCAGTGCCGACGGCGCGCAGATCGTCACCACCTCGGGTACCTCCTCATACGAGGCGACCGCGATCAACGCCGGTGACCTGACCCGCACCGGCGGCTACCCGATCGACGCGTACGGCCCCGACTCCGCCGCCATCGCACCGGACGGCACGGTCGCCCTGGCCGCCAACAGCCCGTACGACAAGGACGTCTTCGTCTTCAAGCCGGGCATGACGGAGCCGTTCCGCACGTACACGTACGGCGCGTCCGCGTCCGGTGGCGACATCATCGCCGCCCAGGGGCTGAGCTGGGCGCCGGACGGCAGTCGGCTGTTCGCCATCGCCCGGGGACAGGGCAGGACCTACCTCCGCGTCCTCGACGACGCTGCCCGCTACTCGGTCACGGCGACCGTCTCCGCTCCCGCCCGGGCGACCCGCGGCAAGCAACTCGGCGCCACCGGGAGGCTGACCTCCGACAAGCCGTTCCCGGCGGACGCGAAGGTCACGGTCGTCCGTACCGACCTCGACAGCCCGAAGGGCAAGTCGCTCGGTACGAGCACGGTCGCCGCGAACGGCGCGTTCTCGTTCACGGACACCCCGCCCGCGGGCGGCAAGGTCACGTACAAGGTGTCGTACGCCGGTGACGCCACGCACACCACGGCCTCCGCGTGCGCCTCGGTCGCCGTCTCGCGGGCGACGCCCTCGCTGACGCTGAACCACAACGGCGCCCTGTACTCGTACGGCACCGATGTCTCGTTCACGGCGCACCTCGGTACGACGTACAAGAACCGGACGGTCGAGATCTGGGCCGACCCGTTCGGCACGGACAAGCCGAAGAAGCTGGTCAAGCGGGGCACGGTCAACTCCAAGGGCAACCTGTCCGCCACCGTGGACATGACCCGTGACACCACCGTCACCGCCGTCTTCGCGGGCGACGCCCGCTACGCGTCGAAGACCGCGAAGTCCGTCGCGTACGCCAAGGTCAAGGTCTCCACGTCGGTGGCCAAGCAGTACAGGACGGCGAAGATCGGCTCGACCTCGTACGCGTACTTCCACAAGAAGACCGACCCGGTCTTCACCACGACCATGACGTACTACAAGGGCCGTTCCCAGAAGCTGAGCCTGGAGATCTACTACCAGGGCAAGTGGTACGACGCGGGCTGGGAGTACTTCAAGCTCGGCACCAGCGGCAAGTCCGTCGTGACGCTCGGCGGCACGCACGACACCGGCTACCGGATGCGCATGCGCTCCTCGTACGTCAACAACTCCTCCGGCGACAACGTGAACTCCACCACCCACGGCGCCTGGAAGTACTTCATCTTCACCAAGTAGGGCCCGGCGGGAGCGAGAAGGGCCTCCATGGTTGCGGAGGCCCTTCTCCATGCACCGATTGCCGGGCAGGCGGGTCCGCCGGCTGCCCGGTGGTGATGTCGACGCGGTCAAAAGGTCCGGGTCAGGGGCGGAGGCGGCCGGTGTCCTTCGCCAGCTTCCTGGCGATCTTCCGTGCATCCAGGGCCATTTCGCGGAACATGCCGCTGATCGGATTGGTGAACCCGGTGAAGTAGAGCCCGGGTGCGTGCTTCGGTGTGCGGCTGCCGTGCACCACCGGCCGCCCGCGTGCGTCCAGCACGTCGAGGTGTCCGACCAGCGGTTCCAGGGCCCGCCGGTAGCCGGTCGCCGCGATCACCGCGTCCGGGGTGATCCGGGTCCCGTCGGCCAGTACGACCGCTTCCTTGTCGAACGACTCGACCGTTGCCACCGGCACCACGCGGCCGCCCCGCACGGCGTCGATCAGCCCCACGTCCTGGACCGGGATGGCGCCGTCCTTGACCCGTGAATAGAGGCCCGTGTCCGGGCGGGGCAGACCCTGTTCGGCGAGGTCGGGCACGGCGACCTTGGCCATCAGCCGGCCGGCCCGGTCGACCAGCCGCACCGGCAGTCTGCGGACCAGGATGCCGGTCGCCTGCGCGGGCCAGCCCGCCGTCGAGCGGCGCACGATGTGCGGAACGGTGCGTACCGCGATCCGTACCCGGGAAGCGCCGCCCTCCACCAGGTCCACGGCGATCTCCGCGCCGGTGTTGCCGATCCCGACGACGAGGACGTCCTTGCCCGCGTACGGGGCGGGGTTGCGGTAGTCGCGGGCGTGCACCAGCTCGCCGGCGAAGGTGTCGCGGCCGGCCCAGTCCGGGATCCGCGGGGTGTGGTTGTAGCCGGTGGCCAGGACGACGGCCCGCCCGGTCAGCACCCGGCCGCCGGTCGCGGTCAGCTGCCACCCGGTGCCGTCGGCAGCCCGGTCGATGCGGGTCACCTCGACGCCCGTCACCACCTCCAGCTCGTGGTGTTCGACGTACTTCTCCAGGTAGCGCACCACATGGTCGCGGGACACCCAGCGTCCGAACCGGCGTGGCATCGCGAGCCCCGGCAGCGCGGACCAGCGTCGGGTGGTGTGCAGGTGCAGCCGGTCGTAATGGCCGCGCCAGGACGCGCCGATGCTTCCGGACTTCTCCAGCACGACGGCCCGTACCCCTTGCTCGCGCAGGGCCGCCGCGGCGGCGAGACCGCCGGGGCCGCCGCCGACGACGTAGACGGGCCGGTGGTCGGTGGTGTCGGTGGGCGCGGGGGCGGGCGCGGGCACGGGACTACTGCCGGAGGTGGAGGTGCTGTTGGGCATGGATCGGAGCGTAATCGCCCGATTACTTGATGGGTCTCGGTCAAGACCGGAATCGATTGCGAATTGATCACGAGTGTGTGCGTCCGGCCCGTGTTCTGCGTACCTCTTGCGCGGCGGTGCCGGATTGGGTGAACTGACGTACCGTCAGATCCCTTGAGTGGGAGGGGCCCCGATGCAGACGATCTGGCTCGGCGGAGCCGAGTGGCTCGCCGTCCTTCGAATAGGGCTCGGCCTGTGGTGGCTGGAGAGCTGGCGGCACAAGGACAAGAAGGGCTGGTTCGAGCGCGGTACGGGAATCGCCTGGGCGGCGGACGTCGCGGGCAAGCACCGATGGGCGGCGGTACGTACCGGCTTCCAGCGGATCGTCGCGCCCCGCCCCAAGGCCATGGCCTACCTCGTCGTCTACGCCGAACTCGCCCTGGGGCTCGGCCTGATCGCCGGCTTTCTGACACCCGTCGCGCTCCTCGGCGGACTGCTTCTCAACCTCCTCTACCTGGTGCTGATGATCCACGACTGGGCCGAGCAGGGGCAGAACGCGATGATGGCGCTGATCTCCCTCGTCGCCCTCTTCGCCATGTCCTGGCAGGTCTGGTCCCTCGACCACGTGATCGGACTCTTCGGATGACCACGGCCGCCCCCCGCTTCGACCTGCCCGGACCGGACGACTTCACCCGGCCCTACTGGGACGCGGCCGCCGAGGGGCACCTGCTGCTGCGCCGCTGCCACGCCTGCGGCAGGGCCCACCACTACCCACGCGAGTTCTGCCCGCGATGCTGGAGCGAGGACGTCACCTGGGAGCGGGCGAGCGGCCGTGCCACGCTCTACACCTGGTCCGTCGTCCACCGGAACGACCTGCCGCCGTTCGGCGCCCGCGTCCCGTACACGGCGGCCGTCGTCGACCTCGCCGAGGGGCCGCGAATGATGACGGAGATCGTCGACTGCGCTGAGTCCGACCTCGCCATCGGTATGGAACTGCGCGTCACCTTCCGGCAGGAGGAGGGCGGCGAGGCGGTCCCGGTCTTCCGGCCGTGAGTCGGCCCTGACTCCGCCGTTCGCCCGGTACGACTCAGAACGACTTGCTGCGCCGCAGCGCGCGCCGCAGCTTCCACCGCTCCCAGACGTTGGGGTGGCGGATGACCACGCCGCCCATGCCGGCCGTGCCGGTGACGCGGATCAGCGGGGTGCCCGGGAGCCTTTCGTCCGTGGTCCGGTCCTTGAAGCCGCCCAGGCCGGGATCGACCTCGTCGGTCTCCGTGGCCCAGCCCGCGGGGACGATGATCCTGACCCCGCCCATCTGCCCGTTGACCTCCAGCTCGATCTCGCGCAGCCGGCAGTCGGTCCGGGTGAAGTCGAGCCTGGCGCCGCCCATGCCGCCGTCCACATCGATGTGCGCGGGCACCTTCCAGCGCCCGGTGCGCACCGCGCCGTGGATGCCACCCTTGAGGACCAGCGGCTTCCCCGCGTCCTGCGGCGCGGGCCCGAGATCGGCGGTGAGGGGCGCCAGCTCGGCGTAGGTCTTGGCGACCAGCGCCTGGCCCAGCCGGGTATCCAGCTCGTCGAGGTCGATACGGCCCTCGGCCGCGGCCTCCCTCAACTGGTCCACCACCGCTTCACGGTCGGCGTCGGAAGCGCGCAGCCGACTGACGGAGTTCGGGCGCTCAGCAGTCATGAACCTGATGATACGGAACGGCTCGGCGCCCGGCTCACAGTCCGGGCGCCCCCCAGACCGGGAACCACCGGGAGAGATCCTTCTCGACCCGCAGGTCGTCCCCGAGTGTCGCCCTGATCTGCAACTCCAACTGGTTGTCGCGCTTTTCGCCGCCGCCCCGCACCGGGGTGAACGGATAGAACGTGCCGCGCTTGTACAGGTAGACCAGCGCCAGAGACCGCCCCTCGGCATCCCGGAAGCCGATCAGCGAGCAGAGCAACTGCGGGCCGAAGCCGCCGTCCTGGAGCAGGGTGTTGACCGCGTGCAGGTCGTTGACCAGGGCGGCCACATCGTCGGGGGAGCGGCGGGAGAGCAGCCAGGTGTAGCCGTACGTGTCCTGGCTGAACTCCACCGGGATGCCGCCCCGGTCCGTGTCCGCGTCGAGCAGTTCCTGTACGTCCTGCCGGATACGGGCGAAGGTGCCGCCCTCCACCCCCGCGAAGCAGACCGAGCCCAGTCCGGTGGGGGTGAAGCCGGCGCCCGCCTGGAGGGTGAGGGCGGCGGACGGTACGGCGAAGAGCTGGTCGAGGTCGGGGCGGACCGGTTTGCTGCGGCCGAGGATGGTGTCGAGAAGACCCACTGCGGACTCCCTGGTTCCTTACGGGCGGGCGAGTTCGGCGGAGATTCGGGCCAGCTGGTCGAGGCGCTGTTCGAGGGTCGGGTGGGAGGAGAGCAGCCGGCTGAGGCTCTCCTTCGAGGAGAACGCCGGGACGAAGTAGAAGGCGTTGTACGGCTCCGCCTTCCGCAGGTCCTCCGTCGGGATCCTGGCCATCTGGCCGCTGACCTTGGTGAGCGCCGAGGCGAGCGCGGAGGGGCGGCCGGTGAGGAGGGCGGCGGCGCGGTCGGCGGAGAGTTCGCGGTAGCGCGAGAGCAGCCGGGTGAGCAGGAAACTCAGGCAGTACACGACGGCGCTGATCAACGGGATCAGCATGATCGCGATGCCGACGGGGTCGCTGCTGCGATTGCGGGAGAAGCCGCCCCAGAGGGCGACGCGGGTGACGATGCCGGCCAGGACGCCGAGGAACGAGGCGATCGTCATGACAGCGACGTCCCGGTGGGCGACGTGCGACATCTCGTGCGCGAGGACGCCTTCCAGCTCCTCGGGTTCGAGTCTGCGCAGGAGCCCGGTGGTGGCGCAGACGAGTGCGGTCTTCTCGCCGCGGCCGGTGGCGAAGGCGTTCGGTACGTCGCTCCGGGCGATGGCCACCCGGGGTTTCGGCATGTCCGCCAGGGCGCAGATCCGGTCGATGGTGCCGTGCAGCTCGGGTGCTTCCTCCGGGGTGACCTCGCGGGCACCCATGCTGAATGCGGCGATGCGGTCGCTGAACCAGAACTGGGCGATGAACAGGCCGCCGGTGAAGATCAGGATGATCGGCCAGGCGCCCCGCAGCACCGCGAGGAGCACGCCCACCAGGATCACGTACAGCAGTCCGATCAGGAACATGGTGGTGACCATGCGCGTGGTCAGACCGTGGTCGGGGGCGTAGCGGGAACGGGTTCGTGTCATGGAATGCCTCCAGCAACTCACCTGTCTCCCATAGTGCTCCTTTTGCGTCGGAACCCGATAAGCGGAATGAAACCGGATGGAACGAGTGAGCCGGACGGGCCGGTCACGGCCAGAGCAGCTCCCGCTCCCACGCCCCGCCGTCCCGGCGGTAGCGCAGCCGGATGTGGCGCCGCCTCGCGTCACCCTGGAAGAACTCGACCTCGCGCGGCTCGACCACGTACCGTGTCCAGCTCGGCACGTCCGCCTCCGGTTCCGCCTGTGCCCGCTCCCAGGCGGCGTCCGAGGCGCGGTTCAGCTCCTCGTACGAGCCGAGCACCTCGCTCTGCCGTCCCACCAGCGCCGACGCCAGTGCCCCGGTCGAGCGGACATGCAGATCGGCCCGGCTCTCGGCGGGGGTGCAGGCGGTGACCGGACCTCGTACCCGCACCTGCCTCCCCTGCGCGGGCCAGTAGAAGCCGAGCGCCGCGTGCGGGTGCGCGGCGAGCTGGCGGCCCTTCGCGCTGGTGGCGTGCGTGGCGAAGTGCCAGCCACGGTCGTCCGCGTCGTGCAGCATCAGCGTCCGCAGGTCCGGGTGTCCCTCGGCGTCGACGGTGGCCAGCGTCATGGTGTGCGGCTCGGCCTGTCCGGCGGCCACCGCCTCGGCGAACCAGGCGTGGAAGAGGGGGAGCGGGGTGAGGGGCGCGGCGGCGGGATCGAACGAGGGCAGCTCGACGTCCCATACCCGCTGGGCGTGCAGGAGGTCCCGGAAGGCCTGCTGGGCGGAGTGCGGATCAGGCGTCACATCGGTCATGCGGCCCCATCATGCCCGCCGAGGCGCGGGGCGCGGGGCCGCCGGGTCGGTCCGCGGTGGTGTGAGGCGGACGAGTTCTTCGGCGTCGAGGACCGGGTGGGGGACGACGATCCCCGGGAGCGCGGCCGTGGCCGGACGCCCACAGGGCGTCGGCCGGCAGTGGGTTGCCGGGCGACGCCCTGTGTGGTGTGCGCTCAGAGCGGTGAGCGCACGGTCATGCGGTCATGTGTGCGGTCGGACGGAGGGCCGACCGCGGGGCCCACTAGGCCGCGGCGTAGCCCGACTTCGGGTCCGGGCCGTACGCGTTCTGGGTGCGCTCGCCCTCGAGGCACGCGAAGACGAGCAGCGTGATCCCGCCCACCAGCGGGACGGCCCCGAACAGCACCCACCAGCCGGAGCGGCCGGTGTCGTGCAGGCGGCGCACGAAGACACCGAGGCTGGGCAGAAGGACAGCGACGTAGTAGATCGCGGTGATGATCGGCAACGTGCCGAGCGCCGCGTCGAGCACCAACGCGATGATGGCGGCAATGGCGTTGAACAGGACGTACATCCAGTACTCCTGGCGGCGCGCACGGCCGCTGAACACCGCGTACTTCTTCAGAACATCGAGATAACCAGTGCATGTGTCCCCCCAAGGACGATGGTGGCCCGTCCTCGCTGGACCGAGCCTGGACGCCAGAACCTAGAGGCTTGAGGTGCCCGGGTCAAAAAGTTATAGAGAGAGCGCTTTCAGGCAGCGCCCGCCCGGCTTCGGGCTTCTCAGCCCCGTCCCAGCACGACCGTGCCCGAGGAACAGAACCAGCCACCCGTTCCCGAGGCAACGGCCAGCTCGGGAAAGCTGCCGTCCGCCCTTCTGACCTGCCGTTCCCCCGCCTCACCACGGAGTTGGCGGACGGATTCCACCAGGAGGAAGAGCCCGCGCATCCCAGGATGGCAGGCCGAAAGCCCACCCCCGTCGGTGTTCACCGGAAGTTCGCCGGACCGACCGATTCGACCCTTTTCGATGAACGCGCCGCCCTCGCCCTTCGCGCAGAACCCCAGATCTTCCAGCGTCACCAGCGTCATGTAGGTGAAGGCGTCATAGATCTCGGCCAGGTCGATGTCGGCGGGCCGCACCCCGGCACGCCCGAAGGCCAGCCGGCCCGAGACCGCGGCGGGGGAGACCGTGAAGTCGTCCCACTCGGACATCGTGGAGTGCGAGACGTACTCGCCCGTGCCGAGGATCCACACCGGGGCCTTCGCCGTGTCCGGTACGTACTCCTCGGCCGCCAGCAGTACCGCGCACCCGCCGTCGCTGCGGATGCAGCAGTGCAGCTTGGTGAAGGGGTCCGCGATCATCGGGCCCGACAGGACGTCGTCCACCGTGATCGGGTCCCGGAACATCGCGTCCGGGTTGGCCGCCGCGTTCGCGCGGGCTTGCACGGCCACCTCGGCGAGCTGCTCGAGCGTCGTCCCGTACTCGTGCATATGGCGGCGGGCGGCCATCGCGTACTTCGCGATCAGTGAGTGCCCGTACGGCACTTCGAACTGGAGCGGGCCGCGCGAGCCGAACGAGAGATTCGACGTGCGGCGCCCGGCCCGGATGTCTGCGCGCGCCGTGGACCCGTACACCAGCAGTACGGCGTCGGCGCGGCCCGCCGCGACGGCGTCGGCGGCATGGGCGGCCATCACCTCCCAGGTCGCCCCGCCGACCGCGGTGGAATCCATCCAGGTGGGCTTGAGGCCCAGATACTCCGCGACCTCGACCGGGGCGAGCGTGCCGAGTCCGGCGGAGGCGAAGCCGTCGACGACCGAGCGGTCCAGGCCCGAATCGGCGAGCGCCCGGCGGGCGGCCTGGGCGTGCAGGGCGTACGGGGTGGGGCCGTCGACGCGTCCGCAGTCCGCGAGGGATATGCCGACGACAGCGACCTTGCGCGGGGGAGAGGAGGGCGAGGAAGGCATAAATCTGACGGTACATCAGATGTGGCATGAGGGGGTGGGGCGAGCGCGTGCGCGGCTCTGGGTTTCTCGCAACATCACGCCTAGCATGACGAACCGTCAGATCAGAGGCCTACGGCCCCTGAGGGGAAGGAGCCCGACGATGGACGCCGCCTTCACCGCGGAGCAGGACGAGATCCGCCGCACCCTGCGCGAACTGCTGGTCAAACGCTGCGGACCCGGCGAGGTCAGGAGCGCCGTGCGGACCGCGCACGGATATGACGAGGCCCTGTGGCGGCAACTCGCCCAGGATCTCGGGCTGCCGGGGCTCGCGCTCGCGCAGGAGTACGGAGGGGTCGGCTGCGGGCCCGTCGAACTCGCCGTCGCCTGCGAGGAGACCGGCCGCGCGCTGCTGCCGTCCCCGCTGCTCGCCACCGCCGTGCTCGCCGCGCCTCTGATCGCCGCACTCGGCACCGAGGCCCAGCGCACCGCCCTGCTGCCGCGCATCGCCGCGGGTGAACTGACTGCGACCCTCGCCGTCCCCGGAGGCTCGCTCTCCACCGCCCTCGGTCTCACCGGCGACACCACCGGCGGCGCCTGGGCGGGCGGCGGGCGGGCCGGTGGCGTACAGGCCCGGTCCGGCCGGGAGGGGTGGCGGCTGTACGGGGAGGCCGCACGGGTACTCGACGGGCACAGCGCCGGAGTGCTGTTGGTCGCGGCCCACGCGGGCGGCTTCCCGCGCAGCCGTACGCTCCTCTTCCTGGTCCGCGCGGACACGGCGACCGGGCTCGTCCGAACCCGGCAGACCTCGCTGGACGAGACCCGGCCGCTGGCCCGCATCGAACTGCGCGACACCCCGGCGGACCTGCTCGGCGCGGACGACGCGGTCGATGTGGCCGGCCCGGCGGGCGCCCTGACCTCTGTCGGGCGCACCGCCGCCGCCGTACTGGCGGCGGAGGCGGTCGGAGCCGCGGCGAGTGCACTCGACCGGACCGTCGAATACGTCAAGGCGCGCGAGCAGTTCGGCCGCGCCATCGGCTCCTTCCAGGCCGTGAAGCACCGGCTCGCCGATCTGTACGTGCGGGTGCAGGCAGCCAGGTCTGCGGCCTACTACGCGGCCTGGGACCCGGCGGCCGGAGGGCTCGCCCTCGCCCAGGCGCTGGAAACCCAGCGGATCACCACCGCCGAGGCCGTCCAGCTGCACGGCGGGATCGGCTTCACCTGGGAACACGAGGCGCATCTCTACTTCAAGCGGGCCGCCGCCGACGAACTGCTCTTCGGGCCGGTCCACCGGCTGCGCGACCACGCGGCCGAGCAGGCCGGGCTCTTCACGCAGGACACCCAGGGGCAGGGAGAGGGGCAGGGGCACGGGCCGCGCATGGAGGTGGCGGTCTGATGGCACCCGGAGTCCGGCTGATCCAGAAGGTGTCCTCGACCCGCACCTTCGCGAGGATCGCCCCGCACGTCATACCCGCAATGGACCGCACCGTCCACCGGCTCACCCGCGGCAAGGTACTGCTCAGCGCGCAGATGCTGCCGGGGTTGATCCTCACGGTGCGCGGCGCGAGGAGCGGGCAGCTGCGGACCACCCCACTGGCCTGTATGCCCACCCCGGAGCACGGTGACGGGACGTGGATCCTCATCGGCAGCAACTTCGGCCGTACGGGTCATCCTGCCTGGACTGCGAACCTGTTGGCCCATCCGGATGACGCCGTCATCAACTGGAAGGGACGCGACATCGCGGTACGCGCCCGGCTGCTGGAGGGCGCGGAGCGGGAGGAGGTGTGGCAGGCGGCGCTGAGGTTCTGGCCGCCGTACGCCACGTACCAGGCCCGGGTGGAGCGGGAGATCCGGCTCTTCCGGCTGGAGCGGCCCGCGACTTAGTAAGGCGCGGGGATACGCCGACGGCGGACCACATTGCGTGGTCCGCCGTCGGCGCGACAGGACATGGGCAGCCCGGGATGGCCGTGCGGTGCCCGGAGCGGAAGGGGAAGCCGGGAGCCGGCGCTACTTCGTCGGCTTCTTGCCGGTGATGCCCAGGTGCACCAACAGCGCCAGGTTCGGCTTGAGTTCGGCCTGCTTGACACCCCAGGTCTGGAAGCCTTTCTGGTGCGAGGCGACCGCGGCCAGCATCGCGACCAGTGAGCCCGCCATCGCCGCGGGGCTGATGTCCTTGTCGACCTTGCCCTTGGCCTGGAGATCCTTCACCGAATCCGTAAGCGAGTTGGTGACCGAGTTCAGGATCTTCATGCGGATCTTGTAGAACCGCTTGTCGCCCTCGGCCGCGCCGAGGTCGACCACGCGCAGGATCGCGTCGTGGCGCCGCCAGAAGTCGAGGAATCCCTCGACGAGTTCTTCGGCGGTCTGCCAGCCGGACTTGCCGACCCAGGAGCGGCCTGCGACCAGTTCCGTCAACCCGGCGCCCTCCTTGGCCATTTCGTCCGCGATCTCGAGGACGGCGCCCTCGACGTCGGGGAAGTATTGGTAGAAGGTCGCGGGTGAAGTCCCTGCTTTCCGGGCGACGTCGATGACTTTGACGTCCCGGTACGGCGAGGAGCTGAGCATCTCGCTGAGGCAGTCGAGCAGCTTCTGCCGCGTCGCCTGTCCGCGTCGACCGGCCACGCGGCCGTCGACGGTGCGCACTTGTCCTGTCATGCCGTCAGCTTACCGAGGGGTGATCGGAGCGCGATTCGGCCGACTGCAAATGGGGAGTTCCGCAGGTGCGGTGGGGTGGTGTGGGGCAAGTGGCCGGATTTCGGCGGATCCGATCCACAGCTTGAATTGTGTTATCAACAGCCTGTGGACAACTTCCGTGGATAACTTTCCGTGACGCGGTGGGCAGGGAACTCCAATATCGAGAGTGTGTTCGACTGCTCGTTGCAGCGCGGTGCGGACGGCCCGCGGCTACTTTGGGTGTGACGAGCGTCACTACTGCGGAAGGATCCGGGCTCATGGCCGCATTCGCGCACTCCGCGCCGTGCTGGGTGGATGTGCAGCTCCCCGACCTCGAAGCGGGCAAGCGCTTCTACGGTGAGCTCTTCGGATGGACCTTCCGGGCCGGCGAAGAGGTGGAGAGGGGCGGCCCTGGTGTCGATGCCCTCAGCGGCGGCAAGCTCGTTGCCGCACTGGCCGCCAAGCAGGACGGCCGGATGCCGACCGCCTGGGGCATCTACTTCGCCACCGACGACATCGCCGCGACCGTCACCAGGATCCGGCAGGCGGGCGGCCAGGTGATCACCGACCCCGTGAGGGTGGGCAGTGCTGGGGTGCTCGCGCAGGCCGCCGACCCCGGAGGCGCGGTCTTCGGGCTCTGGCAGGCGGGGGACCGCAGCGGGTTCCAGAAGCAGAACGAGCCGGGATCCTTCTGCTGGACCGAGGTGTACACCCGGCAGAAGGACCGCGTGGACGCCTTCTACGAGCGCGTCTTCGGGTTCCGTGGCACGGATCTCGGCGCGGCCGGCATGGGTGAGTCGGGCAGGGGCGAGTCCGGAACGAGGGAGCCCGGCACCGGCGGGCCCGGCTCGACCGAGGCCGGGACCGGTGAGCCCGGCACGGGGGAGTCCGAGACCCCCGAGTCCGAGCCCCCTGAGTCAGAGCCCCCCGAGTCCGAGACTCCTGAGCCCGAGACGCCCGAGTCCGGCCCGGTTGAGTCCGGCATCGGCGGATCGGGCGCGGACATGCCCGGGGCCGACTTCCGGATGTGGTCCCCGGCAGGCACTGAACCGGGCCCCGACACCGCGATCGGCGGGCGCAGCGTCATCACCGACGCGTTCCCGGCCGAGATGCCCAGCTATTTCCTCAACTACTTCGCTGTCGCGGACTGCGACGCCACGGCCGAGACCGGCGTCCACCTCGGCGGCCGGGTCTCCGTGCCGCCTTTCGACATCCCGTACGGGAGGATGGCGGTCCTGCACGACAATCAGGGTGCCGAGTTCGCCGTACTTCAGCCCCCGGTGTCCCGATAGAGGGCAGAGTGACATGTGACACCCCGATCCGCCCCCGGGTTCGCAACCATCGCTTCAGCCAGCAACAATCGGGGTGCGCACCGCCGGGTGGTGCCCAGTGGTGAGACCCTGCACGGGGCGGTTTTTCGCGGGCCTCTGTTGCTGAGGTCCGTACGGGGAGGTGGCAGGTAAGTGGTGGAGCAGCTGACGCAGCACGACCCGAGACGGATCGGCCCGTTCGAGGTACTGGGACGGCTCGGGGCCGGCGGCATGGGGCTGGTCTATCTCGCCCGCTCGGCGTCGGGCCGACGGGTGGCGATCAAGACCGTACGTACAGAACTTGCCGAGGACCAGCTGTTCCGGGTCCGCTTCACGCGTGAGGTGGAGGCCGCCCGGGCGGTCAGCGGGTTCTACACGGCGGCCGTGGTGGACGCCGATCCGCGCGCCGCCGTGCCGTGGCTGGCCACCGCGTACGTGCCCGCTCCCTCACTCGAGGAAATAGTGAATGAGTGCGGTCCGATGCCGACCCAGGCGGTGCGCTGGCTGGCTGCTGGGATCGCCGAGGCCCTGCAGTCCATCCATGGCGCGGGCCTGGTCCACCGCGACCTCAAGCCGTCGAACGTGCTGGTGGTCGAGGACGGCCCGCGGGTGATCGACTTCGGGATCGCGTCCGGCGTCTCCAACACCCGGCTGACGATGACCAACGTGGCGGTCGGCACCCCCGCCTACATGTCGCCCGAGCAGGCGCGGGACTCGCGCAGTGTGACGGGGGCCAGCGATATCTTCTCGCTCGGCTCGACGCTGGTGTTCGCCGCCACCGGTCATGCGCCGTTCCATGGGGCCAACCCGGTCGAGACGGTCTTCATGCTGCTGCGGGAGGGCCCCGATGTGGAGGGCCTGCCCGACGATCTGCGTCCCCTGATCGAGTCCTGTATGCAGATGGATGCGGCGCTGCGGCCCAGCCCCGCCGATCTGCAGGCCCAGCTGGCCCCGCACCTCTTCGCCTCCGGCAGCGACGACAGCGGTACGGCGTCGGCCTGGCTGCCGACATCGGCCACGGCAATGATCGAGCAGCGGCGCGGGGGAGGGCGTACGGCGCCACCCGCGGCGTCCGCACCCGCACCCGCACCCGCGCCTGCTCCGGCGCCCCCGCCGCCCCATCGCCCGCCGGGCGCGGACCGGGAGCCGGCGTGGCGCAGCGGTGCGGACCTGAGATCCCCGTCCCCGGCACCCTTCTTCTCCCCGTCGCCCGTTCAGGGTCCGGACGGGGGCGGTCCGGTGCGGCTGAGCGGTGCGAAGGTGTCGATCGGGCCCGGGCCGCGCGCCGGTGACGTGCGTGCCATGGCCGGCGCCGAGGCCGGTCCCGCGACCGGCTGGGTGCGCCCGCCCGCCGGGCTGAACGGCACGGCCCCGGCCGCCGCCCCGCCCGTACCCGCTCCGGCGCACGCCCCTGAAGCGGCCCCCGCCGGGCCGGACCGCTGGCGGCCCTGGCGGTTCCGGATGTCGAACGACGTGTGGGGCACGCCGGTTGTCGCCGGGGACCTGCTGTACGTGACGTCCTTCGAGGTGCATGCCCTGGATGTCGGCAACGGCCGGCGCCAGTTCAAGACCCGTGACGTGGCCTGGTCGATGGCGCTCGACGGCGGCCGCATCCACGGCTCCGACGGCCCTTCGCTGTACGCCCTGGACGCGCTGACCGGCGCCGAGCGGTGGCGGCTGCAGACGGACGCCTGGGTGTACTCCCTCAAGGCCGACCGGGGCACGGTCGTCACCGGCACGCGTGGCGGCGGCGTCCAGGCGTGGGAGGCGTCCACCGGCGAGAAGCTGTGGGAGACGAGCGGCGTACAGACCGACTTCGAGACGGCGGAGGCCGGGCCCGCGATCCACGAAGGCACCGTGTACCTGTGGCAGGACGCCCGGCTGCGCGCCGTCGACGCCCGCACGGGCATCGAGCGCTGGTCGTACCCGATCGGCGACGCGGCCTCCTGCGGCGGGGTGCCCGTCCGGGTGACGCCGGCGCCGGACGGCTACGTGTACATCGCCGCAGGCACCCGGGTCCTCGCCGCCGACATCGCGGCGGGCCGGGTGCGCTGGCACTTCGAGTCGCCCGCGGTCTTCCTCTCCCCCCCGGCCTATGCACCGGGCCCCGCGGTCACGGGCGGCGGGGTGTACCTGGCCGACTACCTCGGCACGGTGTACGCGCTCGACGCGTCGACCGGCAAGGACCGCTGGCGCATCGCGACGGAGGCCCGCCAGTCGATCGAACCGGTGCTCGTGGCAGCGGGCAACGTCCACGTCGGCAGCGGCAACGCGCTCTACACGCTGGACGCGGTGACAGGCACCCCGAAGTGGCGCTTCGCCGCGGGCGGCGAGGTCGTCGGCGCCCCGGTCGTGGCCGACGGCCGGGTCCACTTCGGCTCCGCCGACCATGTGCTGTACACGCTGGACGCGGCAGGTGGCCAGCTGAGATGGAAGCTGGCGACGGGCGGCGAGATCACCGGTTCACCGGTGGCGCAGGGAGGCGTGGTGTACGCGTGCAGCAAGGACCGCTGCGTGTACGCGCTGGACGCGCTGAAGGGAACGGGTACGGGGAACAGAGCACGGGCGTAGGGAAGCGGCCACTCAGCGGCCGCTTCCCGCCCGTCCGGCGTTCGAGGACGGAAACCCCTGCACCGGGGGACGCGTCACGGCCGGGGAGGGCGTCGCGTGTCAGGGCCCTCCCCCTGCACGGGGTACCGCGCCGTGTCAGGGCCCTCCTCCTGCACCGGGTACGACGCCGTGTCCTGGTCCTTCCCGTGCGTGTCCGGACCCGTGTACGGATCGACCTCCGGCTCCGGCCACGGACTCGTCTGCACCGACGGCCCCGGCTCCTGCGTCGGCGGCCAGGTATCCGGATGCTCCGCTCCCGGCGCCGCGTACGGCTGGTTGCGGGCCCTGCGGCCGAGGCGACTGCCACTGCCGTGCCGTCCCGACATCAGCAGCGCGCCCAGCAGGAGCAACACCCCGCCGCCCGCCGCATACGCCACCCCCAGCTGCAGCCCGGACCCGTCCGCCGCCACCGTCAGGTTCCCGGCCACCTGCCCCTGCCGCACCATCCACAGCACGGTGAAGCCGAGCACGATCACGCCCGCGCAGGCCACCAGCAGCCGCGATCGCAGCACCACGCCCACCGCCGCCACGGCAGCCGCGAACAGAAACGGCAGCCAGATCGATGCCAACGGACCCGGCTGCGCACCACTGATGCCGTTGAAGAGGTCCGCGACCCGGTAATGGCGCCCGAGACGGCCGTCGTACCAGACACGGAAGGGGCTCAGCACGACGGCCGCCGCTCCTGCGAGAGCGACGATCGAGCCGAGGATGTTGCGGATCATCGTCGGCCTCCTGCGGGTGTGCGGATCGGCGTCGTGGATCTGCACCGCTCTCGGCGTCGACGCTACGCCCGGCCGTAGACCCTCGCCACCAGGGGCGGACCGGCCTGGCACCTGTTCCTGCATAGGCCATGCGTTACGGTGTCGCGCGGTCCATGGACAGCGACATGACAACAAATCAAGGGGGGGCTGCATCGATGATGCGGCAGCATCTGAAACTTTCGGCGGTTCTGGTCGTGGTGGTGCTCGCACTCACCGGTTTCTCGACGTCGAGCCACGGCGGCAAGAGCCGGGGCAGCAGGAGTCACGGTTCGAGCGGTAGCGGCGGGGGCTGCTCCAACTCCAAGAAGAGCAACGGCAGCTACCACCACAACGACTACGACGACGACATCTACGACGACTCGTCGAGCAGCTCGTCCGGCAGCTCCACCTACGAGACCGCGACCCCCGGCGCCACGGCGACCGACGAGCCCGGGGCGACCGTGATCCGCTGCGCCCGGCCCCGCAAGGGCAAGCGTCGGGCTGTGACCTCCTCCACCGTCCGGGTCAGCTCGAGCGAGCTCGGCACGCACATGTACGAGGTCGATGTCACCTTCCTCGACGCGCGTGGCAACACCGTCGACACCGGCCAGGCGAACGTGGAGCTGACGGGAGTCGACAGCGCGACCGTCTCCGTGCGGATGGACAGCCCGGGCAAGGTGTCCCGGGTGAAGAAGTGCCGGGCCGAGGCCGAACTCAGCTACTAAGCGGACGGGGGCTCCGGCTCACCGCAGCGGGAGTTCCGGCCTCGCGTCACCGCAGCCGGAACTCCCCGCCGCCCCGCCCCCGCCCCCTGAACAGCTCCCCCTGCCGCTCCACCGGCAGGTTCCCGAGCGCGATCAGCTGCGGGGCATGGGCCAGCGCCTGCGCCCTCGCGGACTCCTTCGCGGACCACACCGCCCGTACCGTCCCCTGCACCGCCTCCGTCGGATACGACGCGATCACGTCCGCCGCCCGCACCGCCGCCTCCACCGCGCCGCCGGGCGCCGTCACCTCGCTGACCAGCCCGGTCTCGTACGCACGGCGGGCCGTCACCCGTTCGGCCGTACCCATCAAGGACATCCGGGCCACCTCCCCGAACGGCATCCGCTGCGCCATGTGGATCGCCTCGTACGCGCTGACCATGCCGTACGTCGTATGCGGGTCGAAGAAGGTCGCCTCCTCCGATGCGACGACGAACTCCGCCTCGCCCAGCAGATAGAACGCCCCGCCGCACGCCATCCCCTCCACGGCGGCGATCACCGGCTTCCACAGGTCGTTCGCCTTCGGCCCGATCGCGATCAGCGGATCGTCGATCGTGTAAGGGGACGAGGGCTGAGGCACCTCCACGTCCCGGTCGAGACCCGTACAGAAGGCGCGCCCGCCCGCGCCGGTCACGACGACGGCCCGCACCCCGTCATCGAAGCGGAACGCCCGCCAGACACCGGCCAGTTCATCGGCCGTCGCCAGATCGATCGCGTTCAGCTTCTCGGGCCGGTCGAGGGTGACGACCGCGACCCCGGTCTTCTTGTCGGTCTCCGTCCGCAGTGTCATCGTCGTCCCCTCACCACACGCCTCCTGCCCCTCATCGCTCCAACTGCCAGCGGACCATGGCCAGCTCCGGGCTCACCGGTGCGAAGACCGCCTTCACCGACGCCCCGATCCGCAACCTCCCCGGATCGACCGAGTTCAGCGGCGCCTCGGGTCCGCTGACCACATTGCCGACCAGCCGGATGTGCGGGGCGTCGGCGAGTTCGACGACGACGGCGTTGTACGGGGCCTGTGCGGCGTACGCGGGCAGCAGCGGCGGATGCGGCACCACGTACGACCAGATGCGCCCGCGCCCGCTCATCGCCCGCCACTCGCTCTCGAACGACCGGCAGTGCGGGCAGCAGGGCCGGGGCGGGAAGCGGAGCCTGCCGCAGTCGGGGGCGGCGCACGCCTGGACGCGGAGTTCACCCCGGGCGGCGTACTCCCAGAAGGGCGCGCCGTCCTCGTCGACGACGGGCAGCAACAGCGATTCCATGTCAGCTCCTCAGCAGTACGGCGGAGGTGGGAACGCCCTCACCGGCGGTGACCAGGCAGGTGGCGGCGGACGGCACCTGGGCGGTGGAGGTGCCGCGCAGTTGCTTCACGCCCTCGTTGATGAGGTTGAAACCGTGCACGTACCCCTCGCTGAGTCCGCCGCCGCCCGTGTTGATGGGCAGCCGGCCGCCGCTCTCCAGCGCCCCGCCCTCGGTGAACGCGGCACCCTCACCGCGCCCGCAGAAGCCGTAGCCCTCCAGGGAGAGCGGGATGAGCGGGGTGAACGCGTCGTAGACCTGAGCGACATCGACATCGTCCGGACCGAAGTCGGCCTGCTTCCAGAGCTGCCGGGCAGCTGTCCAGGCGGGTCCGGTGAGCGGGTCGTCGTTCCAGTAGTTGACCATCCCGTGGTGCTGGGCGGGCAGGCCCTGGGCGACGGAGTGGATGTAGACGGGCTTGTGCCGGCAGTCGCGGGCCCGTTCGGAGGAGACGATGACGCAGGCGAGCGCCCCGTCCGTCTCCAGACAGTTGTCGAAGAGGCAGAGCGGCTCGCTGATCCAGCGCGAGGTCATATACATGTCGCGGGTCAGGGGGCGTTCGTACATCACCGCATCGGGGTTCTGGTTGGCGCGGTTGCGGCAGGCGAGCGCGACATTGAAGAGGTGGTCGCGGGTGGCCCCGTACTCGTGCATGTACCGCCGTGCAAGCATCCCGATCTCGTCGGCCGGCCTCAGCAGGCCGTACGGGCGGGTCCACTGGGCGGGGGTCGGCAGCTGCACGGTGGTGTTCTTCCAGGGCCGGGGCCCCGAGCCGCGCTTCCGTGACCGCCAGGCGACCCCGACACTCGCCTGCCCGGTGGCGACGGCGGCGGCGAGATGCGCGATCGTCGCGCACGAACCCCCGCCTCCGTAGCCGACCTTGGAGAAGAAGGTGACATCACCGGCCCCGATCGCCTTGGCGACCTCGACCTCGTCGGTCTCCTCCATCGTGTACGAGGCGAACGCGTCGACCTCCGACGCGGCGATGCCCGCGTCGTCGAGGGCTGCGACGATCGCCCGGCAGGCCAGGGTCTTCTCGGACTCGGGAAGGTGTTTCGCGAAGGCCGTCTGCCCGATCCCGGCTATCGCCGTCACGTCCTTGAGCGTCGCCATCCGCCACCTCCGCGATCGTCATGACTGCTGACAGCCGCAGAGGCTACAGCTAATCTGACGGATAGTCAGCTATTGCGGTTCGGCGGGAGGGCATGCGATGCGCGGCGACGAGGAATGGGGCAGCATCCCGGGACTGATACGGACGGCGGCGCGGCGGTACGGGGACCGGGAGGCGGTCGTCGAGGGCCGCACCCGCATCTCGTACGCCGAACTGGGCGACCGCGTCGAGCGAGCCGCCGCCGCGTGCATGGCGTCGGGTGTGGAGCCGGGGGACCGGGTCGCGGTCTGGGCGCCGAACACCCTGGACTGGATCGTCTCGGCGCTCGGAGCGGTCACAGCCGGCGCGGTCCTGGTCCCTGTCAACACGCGCTTCAAGGGTACGGAGGCGGCGTACATCCTGCAGCGCAGCCGGGTGAAGCTGCTCTTCATCACCGGCACGTTCCTCGGCACGTCGTACGTGGCGTCGCTGCGCCGGGCGGAGGTGGAACTTCCGCACCTGGAACGGGTCGTGGTGCTGGCGGACGCGGCCCCCGAGTCCTACGTCACCTGGAAGGACTTCCTGGCGACGGGCGAGCGGATCTCTCCGGCGGAGGTACGGGCGCGAGCGGACGCGATCGCCCCCTCGTCCCCCTCCGACATCATCTACACCTCGGGCACCACGGGTCGCCCCAAGGGTGCCGTGATCACCCACACCCAGACTCTGCGCTGCTACGCGATCTGGAGCGAGCTGGCGGGCCTGCGCGAGGGCGACCGCTATCTGATCGTGAACCCGTTCTTCCACACCTTCGGCTACAAGGCGGGCATCATCGCGTGCCTGATGCGGGGCGCGACGATGATCCCGCAGTCGGTGTTCAACGTGGACACGGTCCTCGCGAACATCGCCGCCGAACGCATCTCGGTCCTCCCCGGCCCACCCACCCTCCACCAGTCCCTGCTGGACCACCCGGCGCGGGGTGCGCACGACCTCTCGGCCCTGCGCCTGGTGGTGACGGGTGCGGCGGTCGTCCCGCTCCAACTGGTGGAACGGCTGTGCACGGAGCTTGGCATCGCGACGGTCCTCACGGCATACGGCCTCTCCGAGGCGAGCGGCATCGTCACGATGTGCCGCCGCGGTGACCGGCCCGACGTGATCTCCTCCACCTCCGGCCGCGCGATCCCCGGCACGGAGGTCCGCGTCCTGGCGGCCCCCGGTACCCCCGGCGAGGTCCTGGTCCGCGGCTTCAACGTGATGCAGGGCTACTTCGAGGACCCCGGCACCACAGCCACCACCATCACCCCGGACGGCTGGCTCCGCACGGGCGACATAGGCATCCTCGACGAGGCGGGCAACCTGCGCATCACGGACCGGATCAAGGACATGTTCATCGTCGGCGGCTTCAACGCGTACCCCGCGGAGATCGAACAACTCCTGGGCCTGCACCCGGATGTGGCCGACGTGGCGGTGATCGGCATCCCGGACCCCAGACTGGGCGAGGTCGGCAAGGCGTACGCGGTCCGCCGCCCGGGCGCGACGCTCACGGCCGACGACCTGATCGCCTGGTCGAGGCGGGAGATGGCGAACTACAAGGTCCCGAGGACGGTGGAGTTCGTGGACGAGCTGCCGCGGAACGCGAGCGGCAAGGTGGTGAAGGGGGAGCTGCGGGGGCGGGGACAGAGGTAGGGGGCGCCTGATCGATCAGACCTTCTCCGCTGCCACCCGGGGATGGCCGGCGGTGAGCAGTCGGATGTCCTCCACGTCCGACGTCGCTACGTGCTCGACTGTAAGGCGTTGTCGCGTGTGGTACTCGGAGATCGGGACTCGCTGGGCGGCAGCGGGGACGGGTGGTGGTGTTCATCTCGGACGAGGACGCCATGCGGAAGTTGTGCCGACCGGGAGCGCAGGTCAAGGGGTTGCAGGGGAGACGGGGGAGGGGTCCGAGCCAGCGGCTCGGACCCCTCTTGCGCGCGGGTGTGGCTCAGGTGGCGTGCATGTCCTGCGTGGTCACCGAAGTTGCGTGCATGTCCTGTGTGGTGACCGGAGTTTCGCCGGTGGCGTGCATGTCGGCCAGGGCCGGGCTGGCCGAGCCGAGGCCGAGGGCCACGGCGAACGCGGCGGCGACAAGCGTCTTCTTCGTGCGGATCATTCCAACTCCTGGGATAGGAGAGAGCTTCCGGACGTGAAGTGACGCTAGTGACAGGGGGGCGATGGCGGTACCCCTCAGCCGCAAATCGGTCGAACATCGGCTCGATTGCACTGATGTTGCGCGGACATGCAGCGGCCGCGACGGCTCCCCCTCCGCGCCGCCGCGGCCGTTCCCCCTACCCCCGTGCTCCCCGTGCCCCCGCCGGGTGGCTCAGCGCGGATCTGCACCGGTCATGTGGCTGTCCAGCGGCTTGATCTCGGGCTCGTCGGTCATGTGGCTGTCCAGCGGCTTGATCTCGGGCTCGCCGGTCATGTGGCTGTCCAGCGGCTTGATCTCGGGCTCGTCGGTCATGTGGCTGTCCTCGGGATTGGCGTCGCCCGTGGTCCCGGCCTTCGGCGTGGGCACCTGGATCTTCTTGTCGTCGCTCATGCTGTGAACTCCGTTGCTCGATGCATGGATGGTCGGCAAAGCCCGTCCGGCTGCTCCCCCGTGGGCCGCCGGACGGGCTGTTCAGAGCCGTTCACCTTAGTGCGCGGTTCCACTGTCGACTCGTCTGCCCCCCGACGCGACGCATCGACAGGTACGAGAATGCCTGGCGGCGATAAACGAACGATGAACGCAGGGTCAGCGCCCGTTGGGGGCCGTCGCGAGACGGAGGAGGCCACGAACGGTGTCGCCTTCGGGGGCCTTGAGCTGATCGAAGATCGAGAGCGCCTCTCGCCAGCAGGCCTTCGCGCGATCTGCCTGCCCAATGCCCGCCAGCGCCTGGCCGAGCACCGTCAGCACATTCGCGCGACGCCACTCCCCGCCTATGTGGAGCAGTACTGTCAACGCTTGCTCTGCCAGCGCGGCAGCCTGGGCCGAGCGCTGTGCTGCGAGGTGGACTTCGGCCAGCCGGAAGAGAGTCATTCCCTCCCACAGCCGTTGCCGACTGTCCCGGAAGACGGAGAGCGCCTCGGAGAGGCGGCCCTCGGCTTCGTCGTGTCGGCCCGCGCGCGCCAGTGCGAGTCCCAGGGCATAGCGACCGTTCGCCAGGCGCAGTGTGAGCCCCAACCGGTTGTAGAGAGCGATGCCTTGGCCGGCAAGTTCCACTGCGCTCGCGGTCTGTCCGATAGCCAGATGGACCCGGGAAAGATTGCACAGGGCGCTGGCTTCACCCGCTTGATTGTTGTCGGCCCGGAACGCGGTGATGGTGCGCTGGAGAAGGACTTCCGCCTCGTCGAGCCGATTGCGGTAGCCGGCTATGATTCCGAGCTCGTTCGGAGCGTTGCAGTGGGTCCATACATCATCCGTCGAAGGAGTGAGCAGCATGGCCCGCCGGGCTTCTTCCTCGGCCTGGTCGAAACGGCCGGCGGTGCTGTGCACCTGAGCGAGCGTTGTCCTCGCTCGCGCTTCGGAGCGCGCATCGCCCGTAGTTGCCGCAGCATCCCGCACGATGGTGGCGACCGATTCGAACTGGCGAGAGTTGGCGCCTGACTCCGCGAGGTCCTTGGAAGCCAGAAGGAGGTCCACCGCACGCCGGATGGTTCCGGTGGTGACGCTCTGCTGCACGCATGCCAGCAAGGGGTTCGCCTCCGAATACAGCCAGTCCAGGGCCCGGCCGTGGTCGGTGAACGACAGCCCGGGGTGTTCCGTGCGCTGCAGGTGATTGACCGTCCGATCCCCCGGCCGCTCCAGCGCATACACCCCCGCCGCCGTGGCCAGGTAGAAGTCCAGCAGCCGCGACAGCGCCAACTCCCGCTCCTCCGGCGGCTGCTCGTCCCGCTCCGCGCATGCACGCGCGTAGAGCCGTACCAGGTCGTGGTAGCGGTACCTGCCCGGCGCTGCCGATTCCAGCAGGCTCGTGTCGACCAGGGACTCCAGTACGTCCTCCGCCGCATGCACCTCCAGGTTCAGCAGCGCCGCCGCTGCCGCCAGGGAGATGTCCGGGCCGTCCGCCAGGCCCAGCAGCCGGAACGCGCGGGCCTGGGCCGGCTCCAGCTGGCCGTAGCCGAGTTCGAACGTCGCCTTCACCGCCAGGTCGCCCGCCTGGAGTTCGTCCAGGCGGCGGCGCTCGTCGGCGAGCTTCGCCGCCAGGACCGAGACGGTCCAGGTGCGGCGGGCGGCCAGGCGGGAGGCGGCGATGCGGATGGCGAGAGGGAGGAAGCCGCACGCGGCCACCACGTCCAGGGCCGCCTCGCGCTCCGAGTTGACCCGCTCCTCGCCGACGATGCGAGTGAAGAGCTGGAGCGCCTCCTCGGGTGACATCACATCGAGGTCCACCAGGTGCGCGCCCGCGAGGTCGACCATGCGGACGCGGCTCGTGACCAGGGCCGCGCAGCCCGCCGTGCCGGGGAGCAACGGACGGATCTGGGCCGCGTCGTGGGCGTTGTCCAGGAGGACCAGGATGCGGCGGCCGTCGAGCGTGGAGCGGTAGAGCGCGGCCCGTTCGTCCAGGGAGTCGGGGATCGCCGAGTCGGCCGTGCCCAGGGCGCGCAGGAAGGCACCCAGGACCGTTTCCGGTTCGGCGGCGCGTGCGCCCGCGCCCTGCAGGTCGACGTACAGCTGGCCGTCCGGGAAGTGCGGGCGCGCCTGGTGCGCGACGTGCACGGCCAGCGTCGTCTTGCCCACGCCCCCGATTCCCGCCAGCGCCGACACGGCCATGACCGAACCCTCGGCCGTCGCCAGCCGGTTGCCCAGTTCGCGGACGAAGGAGGCGCGGCCGGTGAAGTCCGGGACCGTGGCCGGGAGCTGGGCCGGGCGGACGGCGGCGGGTGCGGGCACCGCCTCGTCGGCCGGGTGGGCCAGTTCCTCGTCGGCCTGCAGGATCCGGTGCTGGAGCTGCGAGAGCTCCGGGCGCGGGTCCACGCCGAGTTCGTCGGCGAGCAGCCGGCGCGTGTCGGCGTACACGGCGAGTGCCTCCGCCTGACGGCCGCTGCGGTACAGGGCGATCATCAGCAGTTCGCGCAGCCGCTCCCGCAGCGGGTGCGCCGCGGTGAGTGCGGTCAGTTCGGAGACCGCCTCCGCGTGGCAGCCGAGCTCCAGGTCGAGGTCGAGCCGTGTCTCGGTGAGCTGGAGCCGCCACTCCTCCAGCCGGGTGCGCTGGTTCTCGGCGTACGGCCCCGGGACGGAGGCCAGTGGTTCGCCGTCCCACAGCGCCAGTGCCTCGTTGATCAGGGCGCGGGCCCGGGACCGGTCGCCGCCGGCCCGCGCCTTCTCCGCGTCCGCGGCCAGCTCCTGCGCCGCCGTGAGGTCGAGCGCGTCGGGCCGGGTCCGTATCGCGTATCCGCCGGCGTTGCTGATCAGCGTGTCCGGGTCGAGGATCTTGCGCAGCCGGGAGGCGTATGTCCGTACGGCGGCGAGCGCCTGGGACGGCGGCTCCTCGCCCCAGATGGCGTCGATGAGTTCGGCGGCGGTGGCCGTGCGGCCGTCGCGCAGGAGCAGGGCGGTCAACAGGGCTCGCTGCTGCGGTGAGCCGGAGGGCAGCGGTTCGCCGCCCCGCCAGGCGCGTACCGGTCCGAGTACGGCGAAGCGGAGGTCGGTGTCGGCCGTCTGCTGCTGCGGAGCCCGCTGCTCCGGAACACGCACGCGTGGCCCGTTGTCACGGTCCATTGATGCCCCCTGTCCTGCTCGCCCCGCCGGTCCTGCCGGTCACGCTGGTCCCGCTGGTTCTTCTGCTCGGAATGTCCACCGGTGCACCCATGTGCGCCGGGTGGATCCGGATTGCGCCCTACCGTTGCTATCGCGCTCAACAGTCTGCCTTGTCATGGGCGGACACGTCAGCAGTGGGTGACTCTCTGCACAAGCCCTCGACAACGATTCGGCACGGGGCCCCGGTCAAGAGAGCTGACGGCTCGTCAGATCGGCGCTACCGTGGTGCGCATGGAGACCTTCCCGAAGATCATCTCGGTGGACGACCACACGGTGGAGCCCGCTCATGTCTGGCGGGACCGGCTCCCGTCCAGGTACCTCGACCGCGGCCCGCGCATCGTCCGTGCCCCGCTGAAGGAAATGACCTTCATGGGCGGCAAGTTCGCACCGGTCATGGGTGCAAAGGGGGACGAAGGGCCGATCGGCGACTGGTGGGTGTACGAGGATCTGCACCGGCCGCTCACCCGGCTCGACACCTCGGTCGGCTACGACAGGGACGAGATCAAGCTCGAAATCATCACGTACGAGCAGATGCGTCCGGGCTCGTTCTCGGTGCCGGACCGGCTCGCCGACATGGACATCAACCATGTCCAGTCCGCGCTCTGCTTCCCGACCTTCCCGCGGTTCTGCGGCCAGACGTTCACCGAGGCGAAGGACCGCGAACTCGGACTGCTCGGCGTGCGCGCGTACAACGACTGGATGGTCGAGGAGTGGTGCGGCCCCGAGGCCGGGGGCCGGCTGATCCCGCTCACCCTCGTCCCGCTGTGGGACGCGCAGCTCGCCGCCGACGAGGTCAGGCGGAACGCCGCGCGAGGGGTGCGCGCCGTCGCGTTCTCCGAGATACCCCCACATCTCGGCCTTCCGTCGATACATACGGACGAGTGGGATCCGTTCCTGCGGGCCTGCGACGAGACGGGCACCGTGATCGCGATGCACATCGGCTCCTCCTCGAAGATGCCGTCCACCTCGGCCGATGCCCCGCCCGCGGTCGGGTCCACGATCACCTTCGCCAATTGCTGTTTCTCGATGGTCGACTGGCTGATGAGCGGCAAGTTCGAACGATTCCCGAACCTCCGGATCATGTACGCGGAGGGCCAGATCGGCTGGATCCCGTACATCCTGGAACGCGCCGACGTGGTCTGGGAGGAGAACCGGGCCTGGGGCGGGGTCGCCGACAAGGTGCACCGGCCGCCGTCGGAAATGTTCACCGAGCATGTGTACGGATGCTTCTTCGACGACGCCTTCGGGCTGAAGAACCTGGACGCGATCGGCGTCGGGAACGTGCTGTACGAGACGGACTACCCGCACTCGGACTCGACCTGGCCGAAGTCCCGTGAGGTCGGCGAGGCGCAGATGGGGCACCTGGACCCGGACGTGGTGGACCGGATCGTGCGCCGCAACGCGATCGACCTTCTGGGGCTCACGGCCGACGGACTGTGGGCGGGGCCAGGGGCGTAGCGCGCAGACCCCGCCGACGGGTGGTACGGCACGGGGCCCACCGTCTCGGGCGGGCCCCCGCGTGCCGTGGTCAGGCCCTGGTCACCGGCTCCTGGAGCTCGGTCACCCACTTGTCCTTGTCCTCGGGGCACTCCAGATTGATCTCCCGGGTGTAGCCGAGCGACCGGTATCCATTGGCGTCCAGCCAGCGGGCCAGCGTCTGCTCGGTGATCAGGACCCCGTCCATGGAACCGCGGTGGACGATGGTCGCCGCCTCGAACGCGGGCAGCTCCACCACCGTGACACCGGTGTCGCCGACCGGGCCGGCCGGTACCGAGACCGTCACTCCGGCGTGCACGACGATCGTGCCGTTGCCGCCCGGTGCGTCCTCGTACCGTGCGACACCGGGACCGGTGGGCCTGATCCCGGCCGCCTCCAGCAGCGGGAACAACCGGTCGTACAGCGGTCCGATCACCGGAGTGATGTCCTGCGGCTGATAACTCGCCGCCGTCCCGGTCAGTTCCGCCACGCGTACGGCCGGAACGTTCTTGACCACAACCTCGTCAGCGGGCATGTGTCCCTCGCTCTCGATCGACCGGAGCCTCGCCTCGACCTGCGCCAGCCGCGCCGCCGCTGCCGCCATGGCAGCCTCCAGCTCCACCTGCCGCAGCCGCAGCATTCCGCGCAACTCCTCGGGGCCGACCTGGTCGTCGAGGACGGCCTGCACCTGCTGGAGCGTGAAGCCGAGATCCTTCAGGGCGATGATGCGGTTGAGGCGTGCGAGCTGGGCGGCGCCGTAGAAGCGGTAGCCGGTGGCGGGGTCGGTGCGGTCGGGAGGCAGGAGTCCGATGGCGTCGTAGTGACGCAGCATCCGGGCCGACACCCGTCCGTACCTGGCGAAGTCTCCGATGGTGAACATGATGTCTCCCAGTGCACGGCCTCACACGGTGTCAAGGTCAACCCCTCGTCCGTGGCGCCGGCACCGCGACGGGGCACCAAAAGGCAGGAGCCCCGTTCCCCGCCGAAGCGGAGGAGCGGGGCTCCTTGGGTACTGCATGCCGGCCGCGATCGGCCGACCCGGGCAACTAGGCCGGGGTGACGTTCTCAGCCTGCGGGCCCTTCGGCCCCTGAGTGACGTCGAAGTTCACGACCTGGTTCTCCTCGAGGGAGCGGAACCCGGACGCGTTGATCGCGGAGTAGTGAACGAAGACATCCGGGCCGCCGCCGTCCTGGGCGATGAAGCCGAAGCCCTTTTCAGCGTTGAACCACTTGACGGTTCCGGTAGCCATAAGCCCTCCTTGGGCCAAAGGGTTGCCCTGCTCCAGAACCTGCAAAGAAGTCTGAAAACTACAAAAGCCTGCGGGTTACATGCTCCGCAGGCTCTGTACTGCAAGGGAAACCAAACTGCAACTTGGCGATGAGCCTAGCACGCAGCATGTGCGGAGGGGTAGAGGGAAAGATCACTTCACTCGGATGTTTGATAGCCGTGCCGATGAGCTGACGAACATAGGGACCCGGGGGTGCTCGGGGGGCGGTCCGAGGCGGTCCGGAGAGCGGGCTCGGGCGAGGCTGCGAGCCCCGGTGGCGCCGGGGTTCCCGCGCGGGTCTAGCCTCGCGATGTGGACAATTCAACCGTCTCTCCCGTAGCAGGCGACGACCGTCGCAGCAGGCCGCGCGTCGGCCACATCCAGTTCCTGAACTGTCTCCCCCTGTACTGGGGCCTGGCACGGACCGGAACCCTGCTCGACCTGGAGCTGTCGAAGGACACCCCGGAGAAGCTAAGCGAGCAGCTGGTCCGCGGTGATCTCGACATCGGCCCCATCACCCTGGTCGAGTACCTGCGCAACGCCGATCAGCTCGTGGCCTTCCCCGACATCGCGGTCGGCTGCGACGGTCCCGTCATGTCATGCGTGATCGTCTCCCAGCGGCCGCTGGAGGAGCTCGACGGTGCCCGGGTGGCGCTCGGCTCCACCTCGCGCACCTCGGTCCGCCTCGCTCAGCTGCTGCTCGCCGAGCGTTACGAGGTGTCGCCGGACTACTACACCTGCCCGCCCGACCTCGGCCTGATGATGCAGGAGGCGGACGCCGCCGTGCTCATCGGCGACGCAGCGCTGCGCGCCTCGCTGCACGACGCGCCGCGGCTCGGCCTGCAGGTCCATGACCTCGGGCAGATGTGGAAGGAGTGGACGGGGCTGCCGTTCGTCTTCGCCGTCTGGGCGGCCCGCAAGGATTACCTGGCCGCCCACCCGGCCATGGTGAACGAGGTCCACCGGGCGTTCCTCGCCTCGCGTGACCTGTCCCTGGAAGAGGTCACCAAGGTCTCGGAGACCGCGGCGCGGTGGGAGGTCTTCGACGCGGAACTGCTGGAGCGGTACTTCACGACGCTGGACTTCCGCTTCGGTGCGGCCCAGCTGGAGGGTGTACGGGAGTTCGCGCGCCGGACGGGACCGACGACCGGCTTCCCGGCGGATGTGAACGTCGAGCTGCTCGACCACTGATCCCTGCGTACGGGAAAGGGACCGGCAATGGGTGAATCCTGAACCTTCTTCTGCCCTTCCCGCCCGCGCCGGCGTTATTTATAGCCCGGTATTTATTGCCCGGTCCCGGGGATTCCCTTCCGGCGAATGCCGCGAATGCCGCTGCCGGTCACCCCGCACGCCGTATCCGATTAGCGGATGGCGTCCGGGGCGAGTCCCGGTTGAGTGCAGGAATCGTTCGAGTGAACGACACATTCGCGCCTTTTGCTGTGTCGAAAACCGCTGTTCGTTCCCATAGGGGCGAAATCGGCGGATGGTTTCTCTGTGATCGCATGACCTTCGCCCCTAGGCTTCGGTCGGAGGTCCGGCCGGTCCACAGGGGGAGTCCATATGCAGCCGCTGGAAGCCGGCGAGCCGCTCACCATCGGCGGCTACCGTCTGCTCGGCAGGCTCGGTGCGGGCGGCATGGGCCGGGTCTATCTGGGGCGCAGCGCGGGGGGACGCACCGTCGCGGTCAAGGTGGTCCATCCGCACTTCGCGCTCGACGAGCAGTTCCGGGCCCGGTTCCGCCTCGAGGTGGACGCGGCGCGGCGGATCGGGGCCCAGTGGACGGCGCCCGTCCTGGACGCCGATCCGGACGCGCCCGTGCCGTGGGTGGCCACCGGCTATGTCGCCGGGCCGCCGCTGTCGGGGGCGGTCGCCGAGCACGGGCCACTGCCCGAACAGTCGGTACGGACCCTGGGCGCCGGACTGGCGGAGGCGCTGGCCGCCGTGCATGGGCAGGGACTCATCCACCGTGATGTGAAGCCGTCCAACGTGCTGCTCGCCCTCGACGGCCCCCGCCTGATCGACTTCGGTATCGCCCGCGCCATCGACGCCACCGCCTCGCTCACCTCCACCGGCGTCTCGGTCGGCTCGCCCGGCTACATGGCACCGGAGCAGATCCGGGGCCTGGACATCTCGGGTGCGGCCGACATGTTCTCGCTCGGCGCGGTGCTCGCGTACGCGGCGACGGGCCTCGCTCCCTTCCTCGGCGACTCCTCGGCGGTGCTCCTCTACAAGGTGGTGCACGAGGAACCGGAGCTGGGCGAGATCGAGGGCGAGCTGCGGGAGGTGATCGCCGCGTGTCTGGCGAAGGACCCGGCGCTCCGGCCCACCCCTTCGGAGCTGGCCCGGCGGCTGGCGCCGGACGGGGCGGCCGCGCGGGTGGCGGCGGGCTGGCTGCCCGGCACCCTGGTGCGTGAGCTCAGCCGGGCCGCGGTGGCCCTGCTGGACCTGGAGCCGCAGGAGGCGCCCGTGCAGTCGGGGCCGGTGCCGTTCAGCAATGCGTTCCTCGACGGCCAGGCCGACGGGACACCGGGTGGCAACGAGGCGCAGTCCGTGGGCCGGGCCGGCGGTGCGCCCGGGGTGTTCGGGCCGCCGATCGAGCCGGCCTTTCCTCCTCGGACGCATCAGCCGGCCGAGGCCGTCGGGGACAACTCGGCCGGGCTGCCCGGCCCCCGCACCCCCGACTCGCGCTTCTCCCTCACCGTCAGCGCCGACTCCGGGCCCGCCCGCCCCGACCGGAACCGCGGCCGCAGGCTCAGTTGCACCGTCGCCCTCGCGGTGGCGGGCGCGCTTGCCGCCGTGACCGTGGGCAGCGCCTTCCTCTTCGATCTGCTGCCGGGCAGCGGTGGCGGCGGCGCCGGGGAGCACGACGGTGTGGCCAAGCCCCCGCCCAGCACGTCCGCCACCCGGCCGTCGACCCCGACGGACGCGGGCACCGGCGGCGCGGACTCGGTCACCGCAGTGCCGAAGGCGTTCGTCGGCACCTGGAAGGGGCCGGTGACCGAGAAGACCACCGGACAGCCGCACGGCACCCTCACCGCCGTGTTCACCGAGGGGAAGAAGGGCACGGACGTCGTCCGCATGAACACCACGGTCTCCACCCTCGGAGTGACCGTCAGCTGCCACAGCATCGCCCGGCTCTCCTCGGGCACCGCCGAGGAACTGACGCTCCGGGAGCGCACCGATCCGGACCGCCCGAGCACCGCCGGGCTGTGCACGAGCACCACGACGGACGTCGTTTTCACCCTCGCCGCCGACGGCACACTGCGCTTCAGGTCCGAGGAGAGGGGCGCGGGTCTTCCGTACGGCACGCTCAGCAGGTCCGGCGGCTGAGCCCGGCAGGGGCTGGCGTACGCTGGATCGGTCCGTTGATCCGTTGAAAAACCGCCGAAAGGTGACAGCCCGGTGACCGAGAAGGCCGACCTCCAGCCCATCCTCGACCGAGCCGCCGAGGGCGGGCGGATCACTCCGGAGGAGGCCCTCGACCTCTACCGGTCGGCGCCCCTGCACGCGCTGGGCGCGGCGGCCGACGCCGTGCGCCGCCGCCGTTACGCCGGCACCGAGCACATCGCGACGTACATCATCGAACGCAACATCAACTACACCAACGTGTGCGTCACGGCCTGCAAGTTCTGCGCCTTCTACGCCGCGCCGAAGGACACCGCCAAGGGCTGGTCCCGCGATCTCGACGACATCCTGCGCCGCTGCGCGGAGACCGTCGAACTCGGCGGCACGCAGATCATGTTCCAGGGCGGACACCACCCGGACTACGGCGTCGAGTACTACGAGGAGCACTTCTCCGCGATCAAGAAGGCGTTCCCGCAGCTGGTGATCCACTCGCTGGGCGCCTCCGAGGTCGAGCACATGGCCCGGATCTCCAAGGTCTCCGTCGAGGAGGCCATCCAGCGGATCCACGCCGCCGGTCTCGACTCCTTCGCGGGCGCGGGCGCCGAGCTGCTGCCCGCCCGGCCGCGGAAGGCGATCGCCCCGCTCAAGGAGTCCGGCGAGCGCTGGCTGGAGATCATGGAGGCCGCGCACAACCTGGGTGTCGAGTCCACCTCCACCATGCTGATGGGCACCGGCGAGACCAACGCCGAGCGCATCGAGCACCTGAGGATGATCCGTGACGTACAGGACCGGACCGGTGGCTTCCGCGCGTTCATCCCGTACACGTACCAGCCGGAGAACAACCACCTGAAGGGGCAGACACAGGCCACGCTCTTCGAGTACCTGCGGATGATCGCCATCGCCCGGCTCTTCCTCGACAACGTCGCGCACATCCAGGGGTCCTGGCTGACCACGGGCAAGGAGGTCGGCCAGCTGTCGCTGCACTACGGCGCGGACGACCTCGGCTCGATCATGCTGGAGGAGAACGTCGTCTCCTCGGCGGGTGCCAAGCACCGCTCCAACCGGCTGGAGATCATCGATCTGATCCGCAAGGCGGGCCGCGTCCCGGCGCAGCGCGCCACGACGTACGAGCACCTCGTCGTCCACGACGACCCGGCGAACGACCCGGTCGACGAGCGCGTCGTCTCGCACATCTCGTCGACCGCGATCGAGGGCGGCACCGCGCATCCGGAGCTGAAGCTCCTGAGCGCCAACTGAGGCCGCATTGCTGACCGTTCATGCCTCGCCGCTGGTTCTTCCGGTCGGCGCGGCTGCCGTCCGGCAGGGCGCGGTGGCGGTGGACGGCGACCGGATCGCCGCCCTCGGACCGTACGACGACGTCATGGCCGCCCATCCGACGGCCCGCGTCCGCCAGTGGCCCGGCGTCATCACTCCCGGTCTGCGGCAGTGGCACGGCCTCTGGCTGCTCACCCGCTGCTACCACCCCGATCCGCGCGAGGCGGACGAGCTCGGCGACCGGCCGTTGTGGGGCGAGGCGTTCGAGCGGCTGGCCGACGGGATGGACACGACGCGGCGGGCGGGCAGCGTACGGCGCGGGCTGCAGCAGATGCTGCGGTACGGGACGACGCACCTCGCGGGCCGGTTCCACGACCCGGCTGTGCGCACCGCCGTCGCCCGCTCGGGTCTGACGGAGGTCTCGGCCGTCGGCGCCCCCGGCATCCTCATCGGCGAACCGAGCCTGGACCCGTTCGCGGAGGGGCACGACCTGCCCGGCTCCGCGCACGGCCCGCTCGCCGTCGGCGACCGCGCCGACCTCGCGGTATTCGACGTACCGGACGAGGCGGCGCTGTGCGCCGCGGGGGCGGCGACATGCGTGGCCACGGTGCTGGGCGGACGGCTGGTGTACCGGCGGCGGTGACCGGGGCGAACCGTGACGTCGGGCCCCTGGTCACACGGGCCCCGGGTGCGGGAAGATCCCGCAGCGCACTACCGCCCCCCGCACGCCGCCCACGTACTCCCACCAGGAGGATGTTCATGGCCTGCCGCACATCCCGCGTTCTGCTCGCCGCGGCCACCGCCACCGTGGCGCTCGCCGCCCTCGCCGCCCCCGTCACGGCATCGGCCGCCGGCTCTCCGCAGGGGCGGGTCTTCATGGTCAACCCCGTGCAGTCCTCCGGGGACCAGAACCTGGCCGACGCCAAGGACTCGGCCACCGCCGTGCCCGCCGACGCCTACGCCCTGGCCGCCCTGCGCAACCTGGACGGCAGCGGCGGGCTCTCCGGCAAGTGGGCGTACATCAGATCCGACACCGGATCCTCCGCGAAGGTCGCCGCCGCGGGCACGTACACCCGCAACGACGACCAGTTCGAGCAGGTGATGGCCTACTTCTGGGTCAACGAGGCGCAGGAGTACCTGCAGAGCCTCGGCTTCGGCAGCGAGCTGCCCGGTGCCAACGACCGGGCCCAGCCCGTCCGCATCAACCAGTGGGGCGCCGACAACTCCTTCTTCACCGACAAGAAGGCCGAGATCCGCTTCGGCAAGGGCGGGGTCGACGATGCCGAGGACGCGGAGGTGATCGTCCACGAGTACGGGCATGCCGTGCACAACGCCCAGGTTCCCGGCTTCGGTACGTCGGAGGAGGCCGGGTCCATCGGAGAGGCCTGGGGCGACTACCTGGCCGTGTCGGTCGGCGCGTACGCGGACTCCAAGTACGGCTGGCCGCGCAGGACCGATCCGGGCTGCGTCGCGGACTGGGATTCCGTCTCGTACACCTCCTCCGTGCCGCACTGCCTGCGCCGCGTCGACGGCGACAAGACCTACGCGGACAAGGTGGGCGAGGTGCACGCGGACGGTGAGATCTGGTCGCGGGCCCTGTTCGACATCCGCGGCGCGCTCGGCGCGCGCGAGGCCGACCGGATCATCGTCAACGCCCAGTTCGGCTTCGCGCCGGACACGTCCTTCCAGGACGCGGCCCTGACGACGATCGCGACCGCGCAGCAGATGTACGGCAGGAGCGCGGCGGATGCCGTGCGGAAGGCGTTCCAGGACCGGGGCATCCCGGGGGTGTGAGCCCGCGCCGGGGCGGGCGGTGGACGGCCGCCTCTCGCCCCGGCGGATTTCCACGCGACGCGCAGTGCCCCCACGCACCCGAACGGTCGAAGCCGGCCTCCGGCGGGTCGGGTGCCGACCGGCGCGAGGCGCCGTCGGCCGGGCTGCTTGAATGGGTGGGTGACCCGAGCATCCCTGGACAAGCAGCCGCACGAAGTCGCCTCGATGTTCGACGACGTGGCGGCGAACTACGACCTCACCAATGACGTGCTGTCGCTCGGCCAGGCCCGGCTGTGGCGCAAGGAGGTCGCGAAGGCGGTGCACGCCCGCCCGGCGGAGAAGGTTCTCGACCTGGCCGCGGGCACGGCGACGTCCTCGCTGCCGTTCGCCGCGACCGGTGCGTACGTCGTGCCGTGCGACTTCTCCGTCGGGATGCTCCAGGTGGGCAAGAAGCGGCACTCCTGGCTGCCGTTCACCGCGGGCGACGCCACGAAGCTGCCGTTCCGCGACGAGACGTTCGACGCGGTGACGATCTCCTTCGGGCTGCGCAACGTCCAGGACACGGATACGGCGCTGCGCGAGCTGTACCGGGTGACCAAGCCGGGCGGCCGGGTGGTGATCTGCGAGTTCTCGCAGCCGACCTGGGCGCCGTTCCGCACGGTCTACACCGAGTACCTGATGCGGGCACTGCCGCCGGTCGCGCGTGCCGTGTCGTCCAACCCCGATGCGTACGTCTACCTCGCCGAGTCCATCCGCGCCTGGCCCGACCAGTCCGGGCTCGCCCAGCTGCTGCAGAAGGCAGGCTGGTCGAAGGTGGCCTGGCGCAATCTCACCGGCGGTGTCGTGGCACTGCACCGGGGCGTACGCCCCTGACCCCTGCGGCGGTCGGGAGGCGGCGGTGCCGAGGCGGTTCGGAGGCGGCGCGGCCGCGATGAACCGTGTTGAACCCGGACGGAAGTTGCCGGGTTCGGTGAATGCGGGAACCGGTGGGCGGGAAGATGTGTCCGTTGATACGGCACGCGTTTTCTCCGTTCCCGTGTGTCACCGGTTCTCTGTGTCCCCGTCGCTGCACCGGAGTCTTCCCATGCCGCCGACCTACTGCCCGCACTGTGGAACCGCCGCGCCCGAAGGGGCGCGCTTCTGCATGAAATGCGGGCGAGAACAGCCGACCGCGGCGGGAGCAGCGGACCCGGCTCCTCCCGGGCTGCCGCCCATGGCCCCGCAGCCCGGCCACGCACCCCGACCGGCGTCGCCCGGTTACGTGCCCCCGCCCGGTCACGCGCCCGTCCGGCCGTCGCCCGCGGGGGAGTTCCTCGGCCGGGCGATGCGCGGCGACTGGGCGGGGTCGCTGAGGGCGGCCGCCTGGCCGACCGGGCTGATCCTGGCGCTCGCGGTGGCGCTGGCCATCCCCTCGTACGGTCAGGGCGACGAGATCGTCGTCGGCTGGAGCGACCGCCTGCGGATCGCACTCGCCATGCTGCTCCAGGCGTTCGGCGGCGGCTTCGAGCTCCGGGCGGAGGGGCCGGGCTCGCCGTACGGCTCCGGTTCCGACGCGTTCGGCGCCGGCTACGGAGCCGCCGGACAAGCCGGCGCCACGCTCTCCCTCGTACCGCTCACCGTCACCGTGCTCTGGGTGGGTGCGCTGCTGCTCGCCACCCGGGCGGCCCGCAAGCAGGGCGGCGGCATGGAGGCGGCAGTGCGGATCAGCGCCCTGGTCACCGGCGCGATCCTGGTCCTCGGGCTGTTCGCCCAGCCGGACATCGCCGGGGTCTCGGTCTCGTCCTCCCCGCTGCTCGCGGCGCTCGGCGCGCTCGTGCTCTCGCTGCTCGTCACCGGCGGCGTCCTGCAACAGGACGCGGCGGCCCAGTGGCTGGCGCAGCACCCTGCCGCGCACGCCGTGGTCCGTGCGACGGGCACGGCGGTCCGGGCGCTCGGAGCGGTCATCGCGCTCTGCGCGCTGATCGGGTTCATCGCGTACGCCAACGTCGACGGGGTGGACGGCACGGCCATGCTGCTCACACTGCCGGTGCTGCCCAACATCGGTCTGGCGGTGCTCGGGGTGAGCTGGGGCGCCCCGGTCGAGTACGACGTGCGCGGCGAGTTCGGCTGGTTCGGCTCCGGGATGGAGCACGGCGGCTTCGGACTCTCCGAGTTGGGCGACGCGGTGAACGGGTGGGCGGTGACCGGTGCGGTGCTGACCGGCGTCGTCTGCGCGCTGTACGCCGGTGTGTCGGCCGCCCGCCGCTCGGCGGACCGTCGTGAACAGGCCATCGCCGGTGGGCTGTTCCTCGTGCTGTATCTGCTGCTCACCGGGTTCAGCGGGGTGTCCGCGCAACTCTCGGGCGATGTCGCCGGTGTGGGCGGTCAGGGCATGGCGGAAATCGCCCCGAGCGTGCCGGATGCGCTGCTCTTCGGGCTGCTGTGGGTGGGGGGAGCGGTGCTGGTGGCGCCGCATCTGCTGCGGCTGGTGGGGCGTCCGCTCGGCCCGGTGGCTCCGGCGCCGGCGTGGGGTCCGGGAACGCAGCCTCAGCCTCCCGCCTGGAACCCCCCGCCGCAGACGCCGCCCGGGACCGTCCCCACGCCCACTCCCACGCCCACCCCGTACCCCCCGTACGATCCGCGGACCGTACAACTCGGCCCCGCAGTGGCTCGGCCCCCGGCCGACGCCGACGCAGCGGCCACCGCCGCCCGCAGGCGCTCCGTCGTCGTCTGGAGCGTGACCCTCGTCGCGGCCATCGTGCTGGGCGGCGGGGTCACCGCCGGAGTCCTGTTCCTCAGGAACGACAGGAGCGACCACCAGCACCCGCCCGCGGCGGCCGCCGAGGACAACAAGCCCGCGGCGTCCGGGAGCAGCGACAGCGCGCCCCCCGAAGCCACCCCGACGCCGTCCCCGACCACGTCCCCCAGCGCGTCCGCGACCACGCCCCCCGCCGCGCCCACCGTCCCCGACGGCTACCGGATGGTTTCCGACAGCGCCGGCTTCTCCTTCGCCGTCCCGGTCCGGTGGGACCGGGAGAGCGAGAAGAACCACCAGATCACGTACGCGGGCTCCACCGGCCGGGCCGAGCTGAAGGTCGGCGTCATCCGCAACGCCCCGTACACCTCGTACGAGAACTTCCAGAACCTGGAGCGGACCGCCGACGCCAACCAGAAGAACTACCGGCGGCTGCAGCTCGGTACCAACACCTTCCAGGGACTCCGGGGCGCGATCTGGGAGTACACGTACGAGGACAAGCAGAGCGGCGAGACGATCCACGCGATCGACCAGAGCTACATCGCCGACGACGGCACCGAGTACGCGATCTACACCACCGAGCGTGACCGCTACTGGTCGGACGCCCGGCAGATCTTCGACACCGCCCTGTCCACCTGGATGCTCAACGACATCGACTGATCCGGCTCGTCACGCATTCAGCGCCAGCCGGAAGCACTGCACCACCTGTCCCGACCGCTCGGTCGTGAAGGTCTCCGCCCGCTCCATCCCCAGCCGCCGGGCCACGGCGATCGACCGCTCGTTGCGCGAGTCGATCGCCGCCACCACCCGCTCCACCCCGGCCGCGCGCAGCCGCTCCAGCGTGAGACGTGCGGCGGCGGTGGCGTAACCCCGGCCCCAGGCCGCCCGGCCGAGCCGCCAGCCGATCTCGGTCTCGCCCACCGGGCCGTACGCGGTCTGCGGCCATGGCTGCGCACCGGTGAAGCCGACCACCTCACCGTCCTCGCCGAGCACGGTCCACAGGCAGTAGCCGAGTTCGGCGTCGTGCCTGCGAATGGGGTCTCCCCTGCTCGAACGAAGCTGAGAGCTTGGGGAAGGGCGGTCCACTCCTCGTAGAGAGAGAGCTCCGCCGATGTACCGCCGAAGAACTCCATGACCTCAGGGTCGTCGAACGCCCGGTGCCAGGAGAAGGCGTCCTCGTCCGTCGGGCCACGCAGCTGCACGGAGGGGGCGGCGGGGGGCACGGTCGACATCGGGGAGCCCTTCGGAAGGTTGATCAGCAGGCCCCCATAGACTGCACGGGACATGTGCCGCGCGGCACGCGATTTCGAGTCTTCGGGAGATCCGACCGTGACCGAGCCCCTCTCCGAACACAGCGCGGATGTGATCGTCGTCGGGGCAGGCCCAGCCGGCTCCACGACCGCGTACTACCTCGCCAAGGCCGGACTCGACGTTCTCCTGCTGGAGAAGACCGCCTTCCCGCGCGAGAAGGTGTGCGGCGACGGCCTCACCCCGCGAGCCACCAAGCAGCTCGTCTCCATGGGCATCGACATCTCCGAAGAGGCCGGCTGGCTGCGCAACAAGGGTCTGCGCATCATCGGTGGTGGCGTCCGCCTCCAGCTGGACTGGCCGGAACTCGCCTCGTACCCGGACTACGGTCTGGTCCGCAAGCGCGACGACTTCGACGAGCAGCTGGCCCGCCAGGCACAGAAGGCGGGCGCGCGGCTGTACGAGCGCTGCAACGTCGGCGCCCCGATCGTCGACGGGCGCACCGGCCACATCACCGGGGTGAACGCCAAGCTCGGTGAGGAGAAGACCCCGGTCACCTTCCACGCTCCGCTCGTGGTCGCCGCCGACGGCAACTCCACCCGGCTGTCGCTCGCCATGGGCCTGCACCGCCGCGAGGACCGCCCGATGGGTGTGGCGGTGCGTACGTACTTCACCTCGCCCCGGCACGACGACGACTACCTGGAGTCCTGGCTGGAGCTGTGGGACCGGCGCGGCCCCCAGGACCGGCTGCTGCCCGGCTACGGCTGGATCTTCGGCATGGGCGACGGCACGTCCAACGTCGGCCTCGGCATCCTCAACTCGTCCTCCGCGTTCAAGGAGCTGGACTGGCGCGAGGTCCTCAAGGCGTGGTGCGCCTCGATGCCTGCCGACTGGGGCTACACCGAGGAGAACATGACGGGCCCGATCCGTGGCGCCGCGCTCCCGATGGCCTTCAACCGCCAGCCGCACTACACCAAGGGGCTGCTGCTCGTCGGTGACGCGGGCGGCATGGTCAACCCGTTCAACGGCGAAGGCATCGCATACGCCATGGAGTCGGGCCAGATCGCCGCGGACGTCATCGTCCAGGCGCACGCCCGTGCGACCCCCGCCCAGCGCGAACTGGCGCTGCACAACTACCCGAAGGTCCTCAAGGAGACCTACGGCGGCTACTACACGATGGGCCGGGCCTTCGTGAAGCTGATCGGCAACCCGAAGGTCATGAAGATCGCCACGCAGCGCGGTCTGACGCACCCGCTGCTGATGAAGTTCACGCTGAAGATGCTGGCCAACCTCACCGACCCGACGGGCGGCGACGCGATGGACCGCATCATCAACGGCCTGGCGAAGGTGGCCCCGCGCTCCTGAAGCCGGGATGACGGCCCACGTCCTCCGGGGCGTGGGCCGCGACGGTCTCGCCTGTGTCCCGGCGATCGCCTCCGAGTGGGACAAGCCGGGCATTCCCTACGGGAAGACAGCCAAGCAGTGCACCCGCGAGCAGACCTGGGGTCATTACCGGCCGCCCGAGCCGGAGCCTCTCAAGCGCATCAACGAGGTGCGCTTCGGGCCGGGGCTTCCGAACACCTTCGGCCCGGGGCGAGTTCGGGGTCGACCGGGGCGGTCCGCACGGCTGAGGGCCGTCACTCCCGAGCGGGGAGTGACGGCCCTCAGCCGGATCACATGCGCTTGTGAATCCGAGAACTCAGAGAACTCAGAGAACTCAGAGAACTCAGAGAACTCAGAGAACGCGGACCGCGCCCGACGGCGGGTCGTAGTCCAGGGAGCGGAGCACCACACCGGTGCTCGGGTTCTGCGCGCCGACGAACTGGCCGCCGCCCACATAGACACCGACGTGGTACGCGGAGCCCGCACTGCCCCAGTACAGGATGTCGCCCGGCTGAAGGTTGCTCAGGGAGACCTGGGTGCCGGCGGTCGACTGGGCCTGCGAGACGCGGGGGAGGTCGACACCCACCGAGCGGAACGCGGCCTGGACCAGACCGGAGCAGTCCCAGGAGTTGGGGCCGGTGCCGCCGGACACGTACGCGTCGCCGACCTGAGCCTTGACGAACGAGATGACGGACGCGGCGGAACCGGTGGCGCTCGACGAGGAGGAGGCGACGGAGACGGAGCCGGACGTGGCGCTGAGCGTCGTACGGGCCTCGGAGCGGGAGGCGCGCAGTGCGGCTTCGGCCTTGGCCTTGGCGGCCGCCTCCGCCTTCTTCTTGGCCTCCGCCTTGCGCACGGCCTCGGCCTTGGCCGTCTTGGCGGCCTTGGCGGCGGTGGTGGCGGCGGCGTCCTCGTGGGCCTGCGTCTCCAGGTCGAGGGCGACCTGCTGCGTGGCTTCGGCGGATGCGGCGACGGCGGTGGAGAGCCCGGAGGTGAGGGTGGGCATCTCGATGGTCTGAGTCACCGGCTCGGCCTGGGCCGGACCGGCGGCTGCGGCGACCGCGATGGTGCTGAGGACGCCACCGGCAACTCCGGCCCGCAGCGCCGTCTTCGAGGCGTTTCGGCGGGGCTTCCGGTGGCTGGGTATGTGAGCGGTGTGGGACATGGGTACTAGCGCTATCAGGGCCTCAGGGGTCCCTTCAAGAAACGTGTGTTGCGACACAGTTACGTACGGAATCTGTGAATCCGCTTTCTGGCGACCCTTATTGACGCCGTAACGGGCAAAACGGGCAGGGGTGATCACCGCCGTGATCACGGTCTTTCGGGAATTCGCCCGAATTGCCCGCCACTTACCATCCGTTCACACCAATGGCCAAGCCCGCTTTTGTTGAAGGTCGAGTGGCGTGACACAGGTCACAGCGTGACTGTTACGTGGCGGGCATAAGAGCGCCCGGCGCACCTGGTGCCGTCGGCGGTGCCGGGCGAGTGGCCTTTCACCCGGAAGATCGCGAATGTGCGCACGCGTCCACTTCGCTCCCCGTGAACCCCTCGCGCGGGTGAGTTCAGACCGGGACGGATCCTCTTATCACTCCCCGTTGTCCATTGCCAATTTGCATCTCGAGGCGTCTGATTGTTAGTGGAACATCGCTTTGACCAGCGGTAACAACATCAGATGTCACGTCTCGTGATCACCCGGCCGCTTTGCGTACGAAGATCACCTCTCATCCGGCTTCATGATCCTTCGCCTGGTGGTGGAGATCACAAAGCTCGTGTAGTACCCCGTGTCGCAGATCACAGGACGGCGGGCATAGGATGCGGGGCAGTCGGGCTTGTGAACTGCCTCACATGTGCACGATCTTGGTGAGGTGGCGAGCCGGTCGCCCGATGCGGTCCAACGGTCAAGGACGACTGGAAGGAGCGAGGAGCGTGAATGCCTACGCGCCCATCCTCGTGCTCGGCGCCCTCGGGGCAGGGTTTGCGATCTTCTCCGTGGTCATGGCCACGCTTATCGGCCCGAAGCGATACAACCGAGCAAAGCTCGAAGCGTACGAGTGCGGTATTGAACCCACCCCCACTCCAGCCGGAGGCGGCCGCTTCCCCATCAAGTACTACCTGACGGCGATGCTCTTCATCGTCTTCGACATCGAGATCGTCTTCCTCTATCCCTGGGCGGTCACCTTCGACGCCCTGGGGATCTTCGGGCTCGTCGAGATGCTGCTCTTCGTGCTCACCGTCTTCGTCGCCTATGCGTATGTATGGCGTCGCGGCGGCCTGGAATGGGACTGAGGGGCTGAGGGGCACACCATGGGACTCGAAGAGAAGCTGCCCAGCGGCTTCGTGCTGACCACTGTCGAGCAGGCCGCCGGCTGGGTGCGGAAGTCATCCGTATTCCCTGCCACCTTCGGCCTCGCCTGCTGCGCCATCGAGATGATGACGACCGGAGCCGGGCGCTACGACCTGGCCCGTTTCGGGATGGAGGTCTTCCGCGGATCGCCGCGGCAGGCGGATCTGATGATCGTGGCAGGGCGGGTCAGCCAGAAGATGGCACCCGTCCTGAGGCAGGTCTATGACCAGATGCCGAATCCCAAGTGGGTTATCTCCATGGGGGTTTGTGCGTCATCGGGTGGGATGTTCAACAATTACGCCATTGTGCAAGGTGTTGATCACATTGTCCCGGTCGATATCTATTTGCCGGGTTGCCCGCCGCGTCCCGAGATGCTGATGGACGCCATTCTCAAGCTCCACCAGAAGATCCAGAGCTCCAAGCTCGGGGTCAACGCGGAGGAGGCCGCCCGCGAGGCGGAGGACGCGGCACTCAAGGCGCTTCCCCTGATCGAGATGAAGGGGCTGCTGCGGTGAGCGACGAGCAGAACAGCAACGGCGTACCCGCGCCGCGCGACGAGACCGGCGAGGTCATCGGCGTACGGAAGGGCATGTTCGGCGCCAACAACGGCGGTGACACCTCCGGCTACGGCGGCCTCGTCCGCACGGTGACGCTGCCGGGCGCCACGCCCCGGCCGTACGGCGGCTGGTTCGACGAGGTGGCCGACGAACTCGAAGGGGCCCTGGAGGAACAGGACCTGCTTCCCGAGAACGCCATCGAGAAGACCGTCGTCGACCGCGGCGAACTCACCTTCCACATCGCTCGCGAGCACCTGCCCACCGTGGCTCGCACCCTGCGCGACGACCCGGCCCTGCGCTTCGAGCTCTGTACGGGGGTGAGCGGTGTCCACTTCCTCGGCGACAAGGGCCGGGAGCTGCACGCCGTCTATCACCTGCGGTCGATCACCCACGGCCGGCTGATCCGGCTGGAGGTCTCGGCCCCGGACAGTGACCCGCACATCCCGTCGCTCGTCACGGTCTATCCGACGAACGACTGGCACGAGCGTGAGACCTACGACTTCTTCGGGCTCATCTTCGACGGGCACCCGGCTCTCACCCGGATCATGATGCCGGACGACTGGCAGGGCTTCCCGCAGCGCAAGGACTACCCGCTCGGTGGCATCGCCGTCGAGTACAAGGGCGCCCAGATCCCGGCTCCGGACCAGCGGAGGTCGTACTCCTGATGTCTACTCCACATGCAACGCCCCGGGCCACGACCGAGGGGACTGTATATACAGTCACCGGCGGCGACTGGGACGAGGTCGTCGAGTCGGCGGTCAAGTCCGACGACGAGCGCATCATCGTCAACATGGGTCCCCAGCACCCGTCCACGCACGGCGTGCTGCGGCTGATCCTGGAGATCGACGGCGAGACCGTCACCGAGGCCCGCTGCGGCATCGGCTACCTCCACACCGGCATCGAGAAGAACCTCGAATTCCGGAACTGGACCCAGGGCACCACGTTCGTCACGCGCATGGATTACCTGACGCCGTTCTTCAACGAGACGGCGTACTGCCTGGGCGTCGAGAAGCTGCTCGGCATCGAGGACCAGATCCCCGACCGGGCGAGCGTCCTGCGCGTCCTGCTGATGGAGCTCAACCGGATCTCCTCGCACCTGGTGTGCATCGCCACCGGCGGCATGGAGCTCGGCGCCACCACGATCATGATCTACGGGTTCCGCGATCGTGAACTGGTTCTCGATCTCTTCGAGCTGATCACCGGGCTCCGGATGAACCACGCGTTCGTCCGGCCCGGCGGACTCGCCCAGGACCTGCCGCCGGGCGCGGTCGACCAGCTGCGCGAGTTCGTGAAGACCATGAAGAACAACCTGCCGGAGTACGACAAGCTCGCCACCGGCAACCCCATCTTCAAGGCTCGCATGCAGGACGTCGGCTACCTCGACCTGACCGGCTGCATGGCGCTGGGCGCCACCGGTCCGATCCTGCGCTCCGCCGGGCTGCCGCACGACCTGCGCAAGACGGACCCCTACTGCGGGTACGAGAACTACGAGTTCGACGTCCCCACCGCCGACAGTTGCGACGCCTACGGCCGCTTCCTCGTCCGTCTCGAGGAGATGCGCCAGTCGCTGCGGATCATCGAGCAGTGCATCGACCGGCTCGCCCCGGGACCGGTGATGGTCGCCGACAAGAAGATCGCCTGGCCCGCGCAGCTCGCGCTCGGACCCGACGGGCTCGGCAACTCGCTCGACCACATCAAGAAGATCATGGGCACCTCCATGGAGGCCCTGATCCACCACTTCAAGCTGGTGACCGAGGGCTTCCGGGTCCCGGCCGGCCAGACGTACACCGCCGTCGAGTCGCCCAAGGGCGAGCTCGGTGTGCATGTCGTCTCGGACGGCGGAACCCGCCCCTACCGGGTCCACTTCCGCGACCCGTCCTTCACCAATCTTCAGGCCATGGCGGCGATGTGCGAGGGCGGCCAGGTCGCCGATGTCATCGTCGCCGTCGCGTCCATCGACCCCGTGATGGGAGGCGTCGACCGGTGACCGAAGCACGTCAGGAAGTCAGTCTGGGGATGCCGCAGCTCCCCGCCCCCGCCTACCCGGCCGAGGTGCGCGCCAGGCTCGAAGCGGACGCGAAGGAGGTGATCGCCCGCTACCCCGACAGCCGCTCCGCGCTGCTGCCGCTGCTGCACCTGGTGCAGTCCGAGGAGGGGTACGTCTCCCGTACGGGCATGGCGCTCTGCGCCGAGCTGCTCGGCCTCACCACCGCCGAGGTCACCGCGGTCGCCACCTTCTACTCGATGTACCGGCGCAGGCCGAGCGGCGACTACCAGGTCGGCGTCTGCACCAACACGCTGTGCGCGGTGATGGGCGGCGACGCCATCTTCGACCGGCTCAAGCAGCACCTCGGCGTCGGCAACAACGAGACGACCGAGGACGGCAAGGTCACCCTCGAACACATCGAGTGCAACGCGGCCTGCGACTTCGCACCCGTCGTGATGGTCAACTGGGAGTTCTTCGACAACCAGACGCCCGAGAGCGCGACACAGCTCGTCGACGACCTGATCGCCGGGCGCACCGTCGAACCCACCCGGGGCGCCCCGCTCTGCTCGTACAAGGAGACCGCCCGGATCCTGGCCGGCTTCCCCGACCAGCGCCCCGGCGCCGTCGAGGCGACCGGCGGCGCCGGCCCAGCCTCGCTCGTCGGCCTCCGGCTGGCGAGGGGCGAGGAGCCGCACCCGAAGGTCGTCGCCCCGCGCGGCGAGGCAGCCCGCGCGGAAGCTCCGCAGGACCGTCCGCAGCCGGGCGCCGAGCACCTCAGCTCCCACGACGCGCCGCAGCAGACCTCGGCATCCGACCCGGACCACCCGGCCGGTCCCGCAGCTGAGGAGGGGGAGTGATGACATTGGCAGCCGAAATCAACGACGGGGGCGGTAACGGCAGCGGGGCCAGCCCCGAGAAGCTGCTCTCGCCCGTGCTCTCCGCCTTCTGGGACGAGCCCGAGTCCTGGACCCTGGACACCTACCGGCGCCACGGCGGCTACGAGGGTCTGCGCAAGGCCCTCGCCATGTCGCCGGACGACCTCATCGCGTACGTCAAGGACTCCGGACTGCGCGGCCGCGGCGGCGCCGGCTTCCCCACCGGCATGAAGTGGCAGTTCATCCCGCAGGGCGACGGCAAGCCGCACTACCTGGTGGTCAACGCCGACGAGTCGGAACCCGGGACCTGCAAGGACATCCCGCTCCTCTTCGCCAACCCGCACAGCCTCATCGAGGGCATCGTGATCGCCTGCTACGCGATCCGTTCCTCGCACGCCTTCATCTATCTGCGCGGTGAAGTCGTCCCGGTACTGCGGCGGTTGCACGAGGCCGTGCGCGAGGCCTACGAGGCGGGTTACCTCGGGACGAGCGTCCTGGGCTCGGGACTCGACCTGGAACTCACCGTGCACGCGGGCGCGGGCGCGTACATCTGTGGTGAGGAGACCGCGCTGCTCGACTCGCTCGAAGGGCGACGCGGCCAGCCCCGGCTGCGGCCCCCCTTCCCCGCGGTCGCCGGTCTGTACGCCTGCCCCACTGTGGTGAACAACGTCGAGTCCATCGCGTCGGTTCCCGCGATCCTGAGCAAGGGCAAGGACTGGTTCAAGTCGATGGGCAGCGAGAAGTCCCCGGGCTTCACGCTGTACTCGCTCAGCGGGCATGTCGCCAGCCCCGGCCAGTACGAGGCGCCGCTCGGCATCACGCTGCGCCAGCTGCTCGACATGAGCGGCGGCATGCGCCCCGGCCACCGGCTGAAGTTCTGGACCCCGGGCGGCTCCTCCACCCCGATGTTCACCGACGAGCACCTCGATGTGCCCCTCGACTACGAGGGCGTCGGCGCCGCAGGCTCCATGCTCGGCACCAAGGCGCTCCAGTGCTTCGACGAGACGACATGCGTGGTGCGTGCCGTCACCCGCTGGACCGAGTTCTACGCCCATGAGTCCTGCGGCAAGTGCACGCCGTGCCGCGAGGGCACCTACTGGCTCGTCCAGCTGCTCCGCGACATCGAGGCCGGCAAGGGACAGATGGCCGACCTCGACAAGCTGAACGACATCGCCGACAACATCAACGGCAAGTCCTTCTGCGCCCTCGGCGACGGCGCCGCCTCGCCGATCTTCTCCTCGTTGAAGTACTTCCGCGAGGAGTACGAGCGGCACATCACCGGCAAGGGCTGCCCCTTCGATCCCGCCAAGTCGACCGCCTGGGCCGACGACAAGAACTCTCACCAGGGGGTGAACGCATGACAGTCACCACAAGTGCGCCCTCCGGGGGCGGCGAGGCGGCGGTCCCGCCCGAGGACCTTGTCACGCTGACGATCGACGGCATCGAGATCAGCGTGCCGAAGGGCACCCTGGTCATCCGGGCCGCCGAACTCCTCGGGATCGAGATCCCGCGCTTCTGCGACCACCCGCTCCTCGACCCGGCCGGCGCCTGCCGGCAGTGCATCGTCGAGGTCGAGGGCCAGCGCAAGCCGATGGCGTCCTGCACCATCACCTGCACCGACGGCATGGTCGTCAAGTCGCAGCTCACCTCACCGGTCGCCGACAAGGCGCAGCGCGGGGTGATGGAACTGCTGCTGATCAACCACCCGCTGGACTGCCCGGTCTGCGACAAGGGCGGCGAGTGCCCGCTGCAGAACCAGGCGATGTCGCACGGCGACCCGGACTCCCGGTTCGACGGGAAGAAGCGGACGTACGAGAAGCCCGTCCCGATCTCCACCCAGGTGCTGCTGGACCGTGAGCGGTGTGTGCTCTGCGCGCGCTGCACCCGGTTCTCCAACCAGGTGGCGGGCGACCCGATGATCGAGCTGATCGAGCGCGGCGCGCTCCAGCAGGTCGGTACGGGCGAGGGCGACCCGTTCGAGTCGTACTTCTCCGGCAACACCATCCAGATCTGCCCGGTCGGCGCGCTGACCTCGGCGGCCTACCGATTCCGCTCGCGGCCCTTCGACCTGGTGTCGTCGCCGTCGGTCTGCGAGCACTGTGCGGGCGGCTGCGCGACCCGCACCGACCACCGGCGCGGCAAGGTCATGCGGCGGCTCGCCGCCAACGACCCCGAGGTCAACGAGGAGTGGGTCTGCGACAAGGGCCGCTTCGGGTTCCGTTACGCGCAGCAGCGGGACCGGCTCACCACTCCGCTGGTACGCAACGAGGACGGCGTCCTCGCACCGGCGAGCTGGCCCGAGGCGCTGGAGGCCGCGGCCGCCGGGCTCGCCGCCGCACGCGGCAGGACCGGTGTCCTCACGGGCGGCCGGCTCACCGTCGAGGACGCGTACGCGTACAGCAAGTTCGCCCGGATCGCCCTCGATACGAACGACATCGACTTCAGGGCCCGGGTACACAGCGGCGAGGAGGCCGACTTCCTGGCCGCCCGCGTCGCCGGGCGCGGACGTGACCTGGACGGCAGCGGCCTCACGTACACCACGCTGGAGAAGGCGTCGACCGTGCTGCTGGTCGGCTTCGAGTCGGAGGAGGAGGCCCCCGGCGTCTTCCTGCGGCTGCGCAAGGCCAACCGCAAGCACGGCCAGCGCACCTTCGCCGTCGCCTCGCACGCCACCCGCGGACTGACGAAGGCGGGCGGCACGCTGCTTCCCGCCGCACCCGGCACCGAGACCGAGTGGCTGGACGCGATCGCGGGCAGCGTCGGACTTGACGGCGACGGGGCCGCGGCCGCCGAGGCGCTGCGTGGCGAGGGCGCCGTGATCGTGGTCGGCGAGCGACTGGCCGCGGTGCCGGGCGGGCTGACCGCCGCGGTACGGGCCGCGACCGCGACCGGGGCCCGGCTGGTCTGGATCCCGCGCCGGGCCGGCGAGCGCGGTGCGGTGGAGGCGGGCGCGATCCCGTCGCTGCTGCCCGGCGGCCGCCCGGCCACCGACCCGCGGGCCAGGGATGAGGTGGCGGCCGTCTGGGGCGTCGCCGAACTCCCCGCCCGGTTCGGCCGCGACACCGGCCAGATCGTCGAGGCCGCGGCCACCGGCGAACTGGGCGCGCTGCTCGTCGCCGGCGTCGAGGCCGTCGACCTGCCGGACCCGGCGCGCGCCCTGGAGGCACTGGACCAGGTCGGCTTCCTCGTCTCGCTGGAGCTGAGGCCCAGCGAGGTCACCGAGCGGGCCGACGTGGTGTTCCCGGTCGCCGCGGTCGCCGAGAAGGCCGGCACCTTCCTCAACTGGGAGGGCCGTGCACGGATGTTCGAGGCCGCGCTCAAGCCCGACCAGCTGACGCGGGCGCCCGCGCCGACGGACGCCCGGGTCCTGCACATGCTGGCCGACGCGCTGGACGTCCACTTCGCGCTGCCGGATGTGAAGTCCGTACGCCGTGAGCTGGACCGGCTCGGCGGCTGGACCGGCACGCACGCCTCCGACCCGCACGAGTCGGCGCAGCCGCTGCCCCGGGCAGGCGACGGCGAGGCGGTCCTCGCGGGCCACCGGCTCCTGCTCGACCAGGGCAGGCTCCAGGAGGGCGACGCCGCGCTGGCCGGCACCCGGCACGCCGCGGTCGCCCGGCTCTCCGCCGTCACCGCCGCCGAGACGGGGGTGAAGGACGGCGATCTGCTGGCCGTCACCGGACCGTCCGGCAGCGTCGAACTCCCGCTGCAGGTCACCGACATGCCGGACCGGGTGGTCTGGGTGCCGCTGAACTCCGTCGGGCGGGGTGTCCCGGCCGACACCGGCGCCCACCCCGGCGGCCTGGTCCGGATCGGCCCCGCCGCACCGGGTACTCCCGACGTCACACCGGAGGTGCGAGCGTGACTGCCCTCGCTCAACTGGCCGCGGCACCCGACCGTGCCGTACTCGCCGCCGAGGATCTGTCGATGTTCGGCACCGATCCCTGGTGGCTCGTCGTCATCAAGGCGGTGTTCTGCTTCGCGTTCCTGATGGTGACCGTGCTCTTCTCCATCGTGTGGGAGCGCAAGGTCGTCGCCTGGATGCAGCTGCGCATCGGCCCCAACCGGCACGGCCCCTGGGGCATGCTCCAGTCACTCGCCGACGGCATCAAGCTGATGCTGAAGGAAGACGTCATCGTCAAGCGGGCGGACAAGGTCGTCTATGTCCTCGCGCCGATCGTCGCCGCCGTACCGGCGTTCATGGCGATCGCGGTGATCCCGTTCGGCCCGTCCGGCAACGAGGTCTCGATCTTCGGCCACCGTACGGCGATGCAGCTCACCGACCTGCCGATCGCGATGCTCTACATCCTCGCGGTCGCCTCGGTCGGGATCTACGGCATCGTGCTGGCCGGCTGGTCCTCCGGATCGACGTACCCGCTCCTCGGCGGCCTGCGCTCCTGCGCGCAGATGATCTCGTACGAGATCGCGATGGGCGCGGCGTTCGCCTCCGTCTTCCTCTACTCCGGGTCGATGTCGACCTCGAAGATCGTGGAGGCGCAGCACGACCGCTGGTTCATCATCCTGCTGCCGGTCTCGTTCATCATCTACATCGTCACGATGGTCGGCGAGACCAACCGTGCCCCGTTCGACATGCCGGAGTCCGAGGGCGACCTGGTCGGCGGCTTCAACACCGAGTACTCGTCGATCAAGTTCGCGATGTTCATGCTCGCCGAGTACGTCAACATGGTCACCGTCTCCGCGGTCTCCACGACCCTGTTCCTGGGCGGCTGGCGGGCCCCGTGGCCGATCAGCACCTTCTGGGAGGGGGCGAACCACGGCTGGTGGCCGATGCTCTGGTTCGTCATCAAGGTCCAGCTGCTGCTGTTCTTCTTCATCTGGCTGCGCGGCACCCTGCCCCGCGTCCGCTACGACCAGCTGATGAAGCTCGGCTGGAAGATCCTGATCCCGGTCTCCGTGGTCTGGCTGATGCTGGTCGCGACCGTGCGGGCTCTGCGCAACGACGGCTACGACTTCAACACGCTGTTGCTGTCCGTGGCAGGCGCCGTGATCGCGATCCTGCTGGTCTCCTTCGTCGCCGACATCTTCCGGGACCGCTCGGCCAAGGGGACCGGGGCGGAACCGGCACCGGAACCAGGACCCGCGTTCGACCCGATGGCGGGCGGATTCCCGGTGCCACCGCTGCCCGGACAGACCCTGCCGCCGGTACCGCGCCGCAGGTCACGGCATGAGCGGGAGCTCGTTGTCAGTGGCGGGTCGGATACTCAGAGCGACGGCAGTCAGGTGGGCGCAAGTCCGAGTGACGGAAAGGAGGCCGACGGTGCCTGAGTCATCGGAACCTTCGGGGGAGAAGTTCCAGAACCCTGTGGCCGGCTTCGGCGTGACCTTCAAGGCCATGTTCAAGAAGCGGCTGACCGAGCAGTACCCGGAACAGCAGAAGGTGACGGCGCCGCGCTTCCACGGCCGGCATCAGCTCAACCGTCACCCCGACGGCCTGGAGAAGTGCGTCGGCTGCGAGCTGTGCGCCTGGGCCTGTCCGGCCGACGCCATCTATGTGGAGGGCGCGGACAACACCGACGATGAGCGCTACTCCCCGGGTGAGCGCTACGGCCGCGTCTACCAGATCAACTACGCGCGCTGCATTCTCTGCGGACTGTGCATCGAGGCCTGCCCGACCCGGGCGCTGACGATGACCAATGAGTTCGAGCTCGCCAACACCACCCGCGAGAGCCTCATCTACACCAAGGCCGAGCTGCTCGCGGGCCTGGAGGAAGGCATGGTCGACTCCCCGCACGCGATCTACCCGGGGATGGACGAGCAGGACTACTACCGGGGCCTGGTGACGGAGGCCGCGCCCGGTACGGAGCGTCAGGTCGCGGTCTCCAAGGGCGAGAAGCCGTCCGACGACGACAACGAGAACAACGGCGCGGCCCAGGAGGTGGACGCATGACCGGCCTCGCCGCAGCCTCCCTCACATCGACCGGGGAGGCCGTCCAGTTCTGGCTGCTCGGCACGGTCGCCGTGGTCGGCGCGCTGTCGACCGTACTGATGAAGAAGGCCGTGCACAGTGCGCTGAGCCTCGCCGGGACCATGATCGTCCTGGCGGTCTTCTACCTCGCCAACGGCGCGTACTTCCTCGGCGTCGTCCAGATCGTCGTCTACACGGGCGCGATCATGATGCTGTTCCTCTTCGTGGTCATGCTCGTCGGTGTCACGGCGGCGGACTCGCTGAAGGAGACACTCAAGGGCCAGCGCTGGCTGGCCGCGGGGTGCGGACTCGGCTTCGGTGTGCTGCTGATCGCGGGCATCGCCCACGCATCCCTGAACAGTTTCAACGGACTCGGCACCGCCAACGCCGCGCACGGCGGGAACGTCGAGGGGCTGGCCAGCCTCATCTTCACCAAGTACGTCTTCGCCTTCGAGATCACCGGCGCCCTGCTGATCACGGCGACAGTCGGCGCGATGGTGCTCACCCACCGCGAGCGCACCGAACGGGCCAAGACCCAGCGGGAGATGTCCGAGGAGCGCGTACGCGGCAAGCACCTGCCGCCGCTGCCCGCCCCCGGTGTCTACGCCCGGCACAACGCGGTGGACATCGCCGGTCTGCTCCCGGACGGCACCCCGTCCGAGCTCACCGTCATGCAGACGCTGCGCAAGCGCGGCCAGGTCCGCGACGTGTCGAAGGAGTCGCTCGCCCAGCTCAAGGCCCTGGAGCAGCGCTCCGAGGAGCGGCTCGGCCGTGACAACGAAGAAGAGGGGGTCGCCAAGTGAATCCGGTCAACTACCTCTATCTCGCCGCTCTGTTGTTCACCATCGGCGCGTCCGGGGTGCTGATCAGGCGGAACGCGATCGTGGTGTTCATGTGCGTCGAGTTGATGCTCAACGCCTGCAACCTCGCGTTCGTCACCTTCTCCCGGATGCACGGCAACCTCGACGGCCAGATCATCGCCTTCTTCACGATGGTCGTCGCCGCCGCCGAGGTCGTGGTCGGGCTCGCGATCATCGTGTCGCTGTTCCGTTCCCGCCACTCGGCCTCGGTCGACGACGCCAGCCTGATGAAGTTGTAAGGGGACGCTGAATCGTGGACAACCTCATTGCGCTGCTCGTCGCGGCGCCCCTGCTCGGAGCGGCCGTCCTGCTCTGCGGAGGCCGTCGGCTGGACCGCTCCGGACACTGGATCGGCACGCTGCTCGCCGCCGTTTCATTCGTCATCGGTGCGGTTCTCTTCGTCGACATGCTGGGGAAGGGCGCCGAGCACCGGGCGCTGCACCAGTACCTGTTCAGCTGGATCCCGGTCGAGGGCTTCCAGGCCGATGTGGCCTTCCAGCTCGACCAGTTGTCGATGACGTTCGTGCTGCTGATCACCGGTGTGGGCACCCTGATCCACATCTACTCGATCGGCTACATGGAGCACGACGAGCGCCGGCGCCGGTTCTTCGGCTATCTGAACCTGTTCCTCGCGGCGATGCTCCTGCTGGTCCTCGCCGACAACTACCTGCTGCTGTACGTCGGGTGGGAGGGCGTCGGTCTGGCGTCGTACCTGCTGATCGGCTTCTGGCAGCACAAGCCCAGTGCGGCCACCGCCGCCAAGAAGGCGTTCCTGGTCAACCGGGTCGGCGACATGGGCCTGTCGATCGCGATCATGCTGATGTTCACCACGTTCGGCACGTTCGCCTTCGGACCCGTCCTGGCATCGACCGGGGAGACGAGCGAGGGCAAGCTGACGGCGATCGGCCTGATGCTGCTGCTCGCCGCCTGCGGCAAGTCGGCCCAGGTGCCGCTGCAGTCCTGGCTCGGTGACGCGATGGAGGGCCCGACCCCGGTCTCCGCCCTCATCCACGCCGCCACCATGGTGACCGCGGGCGTCTACCTGATCGTCCGCTCCGGCACGATCTTCAACGCCGCGCCGGACGCACAACTGGTCGTCGTGGTCGTCGGTGCGGTCACGCTGCTCTTCGGTGCGATCGTCGGTTGCGCGAAGGACGACATCAAGAAGGCCCTCGCCGGGTCGACGATGTCGCAGATCGGCTACATGATCCTGGCCGCCGGGCTCGGCCCGATCGGCTACGTCTTCGCGATCATGCACCTGGTGACGCACGGCTTCTTCAAGGCCGGGCTCTTCCTCGGCGCCGGTTCGGTCATGCACGGCATGAACGACGAGGTCGACATGCGGAAGTTCGGCGGCCTGCGCACGTACATGCCGGTCACCTTCATCACCTTCGGCCTCGGCTATCTGGCGATCATCGGTTTCCCCGGCCTGTCCGGCTTCTTCTCCAAAGACAAGATCATCGAGGCGGCGTTCGCCAAGGGCGGCACCGAGGGCTGGATCCTCGGCGGTGTCGCGCTGCTGGGCGCCGCGATCACCGCGTTCTACATGACGCGCGTGATGCTGCTGACGTTCTTCGGCGAGAAGCGGTGGCAGCCCGATGCGGAAGGTCATGAGCCGCATCCGCACGAGTCCCCGAAGTCGATGACGATCCCCATGATCGTCCTGGCGTTCGGTTCGGTCTTCGCCGGAGGCTTCTTCTCCATCGGCGACCGCTTCCTGAACTGGCTGGAGCCGGTCACCGGCCACAGCCATGGAGAATCGCCGGTCGGTGCCGCGACCGTCACCGGCGCCACCATGGTGGTGCTCGTCATCGGCGTCGCCATCGCCTGGACGATGTACGGCCGCCGGCCGGTACCGGTCGTCGCCCCGCGCGGCTCGCTGCTCACCCGGGCCGCCCGCCGCGACCTCCTGCAGGACGACTTCAACCACGTGGTCCTGGTCCGCGGCGGCGAGCACCTGACCCGCTCCCTGGTGTACGTCGACCACACCCTGGTCGACGGCGTCGTCAACGGTACGGCCGCGTCGATGGGCGGGCTCTCCGGCCGGCTGCGCAAGCTGCAGAACGGCTACGCCCGCTCCTACGCGGTCTCGATGTTCGGCGGTACGGCGGTCGTCATCGCCGCAACCCTGCTGATGAGGGCGGTCTGATCACATGTCCTTTCCCCTCCTGACAGCGACGGCGGCGCTCCCGGCGATCGGCGCGATCGCCACCGCAGCCGTCCCGGCCGCCCGGCGCACCGCCGCCAAATGGCTGGCGCTGCTCTTCTCGCTGGCCACGCTCGTGCTGGCGGGCGTCGCGCTCGCCCGCTTCGAGCCCGGCGGCGCCCGCTATCAGCTCACCGAATCACACGCCTGGATCAAGGACTTCGGCGTCCGGTACGAACTCGGGGTGGACGGCATCGGGGTGGCGCTCATGGCGCTCACCGCCCTGCTGATCCCGTTCGTCATCCTGGCCGGCTGGCACGACGCCGACCCCCTGGAGACGAAGTCCTCGCGCTGGCGCCCCACCCAGGGCTTCTTCGCCCTGATCCTGATGGTCGAAGCGATGGTGATCCTCTCCTTCGAGGCCACCGACGTCTTCCTCTTCTACATCCTCTTCGAAGCCATGCTCATCCCGATGTACTTCCTCATCGGCGGCTTCGGGGACCGGGCCCACGCCGGCAGCGACGAGAACGCCGCGGCGCAACGCTCCTACGCAGCCGTGAAGTTCCTGCTCTACAACCTGGTCGGCGGGCTCATCATGCTGGCCGCCGTCATCGGCCTGTATGTCGTCGCGGGCACCTTCTCGCTCTCCGAGATCGCCGAGGCCCGCGCCAACGGCTCGCTCTCCATGGCGACCAGCACCGAACGCTGGCTGTTCCTCGGGTTCTTCTTCGCCTTCGCGGTGAAGGCCCCGCTCTGGCCGCTGCACACCTGGCTGCCCAACGCCATGGGAGAGGCGACCTCACCGGTCGCCGTCCTGATCACCGCGGTCGTCGACAAGGTCGGCACGTTCGCGATGCTCCGCTTCTGCCTCCAGCTGTTCCCGGAGGCCAGTAAATGGGCGACGCCGGTGATCCTGGTCCTGGCGCTGATCAGCATCGTGTACGGGGCGCTGCTCGCCGTCGGCCAGCGCGACATCAAGCGGCTGATCGCCTACGCGTCGATCTCGCACTTCGGCTTCATCATCCTGGGTATCTTCGCGATGACCAGCCAGGGGCAGTCGGGCGCCACGCTCTACATGGTCAACCACGGCATCTCGACGGCCGCGCTGATGCTGGTGGCCGGCTTCCTGATCACCCGGCGCGGTTCGCGGCTCATCGCCGACTACGGCGGAGTGCAGAAGGTGGCGCCGGTCCTGGCCGGCACCTTCCTGATCGGCGGACTCGCCACCCTGTCGCTGCCCGGGCTCTCCCCGTTCGTCAGCGAATTCCTGGTCCTGGTCGGCACGTTCAGTGCCTACCCGGCAGCCGGCATCGTCGCCACCACCGGCATCGTGCTCGCCGCGCTCTACGTCCTCGTCCTCTACCAGCGGACGATGACGGGCCCGGTGAAGGCCGGGGTCCAGGGCATGGCCGACCTCAAGGCCCGGGAGCTGGTGGTGGTCCTCCCGCTGATCGCGCTGCTGATCTTCCTGGGTGTCTATCCGAAGCCGCTGACGGAGATCGTCAACCCGGCGGTGCAGCACACCATGTCGGACGTCCAGAAGAAGGACCCCCAGCCTGAGGTGGAGGCCGCCAAGTGAGCGCAACAGCTGTCCACAGCCTGTGGACAATGGCGGGCGGGGTGACATCGGCCGCCCCGAAAGAGAAGTTCAACGCACCGGTCATCGAGTACGCCCAGCTGACCCCGGTCCTCATTGTGATCGGTGTCGCCGTCGTCGGCGTACTCGTCGAGGCCTTCGTGCCGCGCCGGGCCCGCTACTACACGCAGATCTTCCTGACCGTCGTCGCCCTCGCCGCCGCGTTCGCCGCGGTCGTCGGCCTCGCGGCCGGGGGGTACGGCACGACGAAGGCACACATCGCCGCGATGGGTGCCATCGCCGTCGACGGACCCGCCCTGTTCCTGCAGGGCACCATCCTGCTGACATCGCTGGTCGCCGTCTTCACGTTCGCCGAGCGCCGGCTCGACCCCGTGGCGCACGGCAACCGCGTCGACTCGTTCGCCGCACAGGCCGCGTCCGTCCCCGGCAGCGAGAGCGAGCAGGCCGCGGTCAAGGCAGGCTTCACCACCACCGAGGTCTTCCCGCTGCTCCTCTTCTCGGTGGCCGGCATGCTGGTCTTCCCGGCGGCCAACGACCTGCTGACGCTCTTCGTGGCCCTGGAGGTCTTCTCCCTCCCGCTCTACCTCCTGTGCGCCGTCGCCCGCCGCAAGCGTCTGATGTCGCAGGAGGCCGCGGTGAAGTACTTCCTGCTCGGCGCCTTCTCGTCGGCGTTCCTGCTCTTCGGGATCGCCCTGCTGTACGGGTACGCGGGCTCCGTCTCGTACGCGGCCGTCGCCGATGTGGTCGACGGATCCGTCACCCAGATCGACCCGGCGCTCGCCGACACCATGGGCAACGACGCGCTGCTGCTGATCGGCGGCGCGATGATCCTGACCGGGCTGCTCTTCAAGGTCGGTGCCGTCCCGTTCCACATGTGGACCCCGGACGTCTACCAGGGCGCCCCGACCCCGGTCACCGGCTTCATGGCCGCGGCCACGAAGGTCGCCGCGTTCGGTGCTCTGCTGCGCCTGCTGTACGTGGTGCTGCCGGGCCTCAGCTGGGACTGGCGGCCGGTCATGTGGGCCGTCGCGATCGTCACGATGCTGGGCGGTGCGATCGTCGCCATCACCCAGACCGACATCAAGCGACTGCTGGCCTACTCGTCCATCGCGCACGCCGGCTTCATCCTCGCCGGTGTCATCGCGACGACCCCCAGCGGCATCTCCTCGGTGCTCTTCTACCTGGGCGCGTACTCCTTCGTGACGGTCGGCGCGTTCGCCGTCGTCACCCTGGTGCGCGACGCGGGAGGCGAGGCGACGCACCTGTCGAAGTGGGCCGGGCTCGGCCGGCGCTCGCCGCTGGTCGCCGCGGTCTTCGCGGTGTATCTGCTGGCCTTCGCCGGTATCCCGCTGACCTCGGGCTTCGCCGGAAAGTTCGCGGTCTTCAAGGCGGCGGCGGAGGGCGGGGCGGGCGGTCTGGTCGTGGTCGGTGTGATCTCGTCCGCGATCGCCGCGTTCTTCTACATCCGGGTCATCGTGCTGATGTTCTTCAGCGAGCCGAAGGCGGACGGCCCGACGGTCGCCGTCCCGTCGCCGCTGACGATGACGACGATCGCGGTCGGCGTCGCGGTCACGCTGGTGCTGGGCCTGGCCCCGCAGTACTTCCTCGACCTGGCGAGCCAGGCGGGAGTGTTCGTGCGGTAACGCGCAGAGACCACGCAAACGCCGGACGGGCCCCAGAAGTCAAGCCCGTCCGGCGTTGTCGTAGGCGGCGCTTATCGTGGCAGGGACGGTGCCGGACAGAACAGGGCAGACCCCGGGGGACAGAGCGATGAGCGGGACGGGCGTGACCATGGGTGTGACCGAGAGCGACGCATTGCGGACGCTGCATCGGGTGTTCGGCTACGAGGCGTTCCGCGGCGAGCAGGAAGCGGTCGTCGACCATGTGGTGGCGGGTGGTGACGCCGTCGTCCTGATGCCGACCGGCGCCGGAAAGTCCCTCTGCTACCAGATCCCGGCCCTGGTGAGACCCGGTACGGGCATTGTGATCTCCCCGCTGATCGCCCTCATGCAGGACCAGGTGGACGCGCTGCGGGCGCTCGGCGTGCGCGCCGGGTTCGTCAACTCCACGCAGGACTTCGACGAGCGCCGTGTGATGGAGGCCGCATTTCTCGCCGGTGAGCTCGACGTGCTCTATCTGGCACCGGAGCGGCTGCGCCTGGACTCCACCCTCAATCTGCTGGGGCGGGGCAAGATCTCCGTCTTCGCCATCGACGAGGCGCACTGCGTCGCCCAGTGGGGCCACGACTTCCGGCCGGACTATCTGGCCCTGTCCGTGCTCGGCGAGCGCTGGCCCGACGTACCGCGGATCGCCCTGACGGCGACGGCGACGAACGCCACGCACCAGGAGATCACCCAGCGCCTCGGCATGCCCGACGCGAAGCATTTCGTCGCCAGCTTCGACCGGCCCAACATCCAGTACCGGATCGTGTCGAAGTCCGACCCGAAGAAGCAGCTGCTGTCCTTCCTGAAGGAGGAGCACGCCGGGGATGTCGGCATCGTCTACTGCCTGTCGCGCAACTCGACGGAGAAGACAGCCGAGTTCCTCTGTCGCAACGGCATCGAGGCCGTCCCGTACCACGCGGGTCTGGACGCCGGGACGCGGGCGCGCCACCAGGCGCGGTTCCTGCGCGAGGACGGACTGGTCGTCGTGGCGACGATCGCGTTCGGTATGGGCATCGACAAGCCGGACGTACGGTTCGTCGCCCACCTCGACCTGCCGAAGTCCGTCGAGGGCTACTACCAGGAGACCGGCCGCGCGGGCCGCGACGGGCTGCCGTCCACGGCCTGGATGGCCTACGGCCTCCAGGACGTCGTGCAGCAGCGCAAGCTGATCCAGGGCGGCGAGGGCGACGAGGCGTTCCGCCGCCGCGCGGGCGCCCACCTCGACGCGATGCTCGCCCTGTGCGAGACCGCCGACTGCCGCCGCGCCCGGCTGCTGACGTACTTCGGCCAGGAGCCGCAGAAGGCGGCCTGCGGCAACTGCGACACGTGCCTCACCCCGCCCGAGACCTGGGACGGCACGGTGGCCGCGCAGAAGCTGCTGTCCACCGTGGTGCGGCTGAAGCGGGAGCGCGGCCAGAAGTTCGGCGCCGGCCAGATCATCGACATCCTGCTGGGCCGCAAGACCGCGAAGGTCATCCAGTTCGATCACGACCAGCTGTCGGTGTTCGGGATCGGCGAGGAGCTGTCCGAGGCGGAATGGCGGGGCGTGGTGCGGCAGTTGCTGGCCCAGGGCCTGCTGGAGGTCGAGGGCGAGTACGGCACGCTGGTGCTCACCGAGCAGAGCGCTTCGGTGCTCGGCCGGGAGCGGGAGGTACGGCTGCGCAAGGAGGCGCCGAAGCCCGCGTCGCGCTCCTCGAAGGGCGAACGGAGCCCGAAGGCGGCGGCGGCCGTCGCCGAGCTGACCCCGGAGGCCGTACCGGTCTTCGAGGCGCTGCGCGCATGGCGCGGCTCCCGGGCGAAGGAGCAGGGCGTCCCGGCGTACGTCATCTTCCACGACGCGACGCTGCGGGAGATCGCTTCCCTGCGCCCCGGCTCCCTGACCGAGCTGGGCACGATCAGCGGCCTCGGCGAGAAGAAGCTGGCGACGTACGGCGAGGGGGTGCTGGAGGTGCTCGCGTCGTTCGGGGAGGCCGGGGCGCCCGAGCCGGGCGACGGGGAACCGGCCGCGCATCCGGTGGAGGCAACGCGTCAGCCGGCGGCTCCGCGCCCGGTCGCACCCGCGGTCCCGGATGCGGACACTGAGTTCGGCTGGGACGAGGAGCCGCCCGAGTACGAGTGAGCCCGCGGCCGGGCGGGGGCGGACAGCCCCGCGGCTGTCCGGGGCGTGCGCGCCGGAAACCGGATCGGGCCCCGACTGCGGCTGATCGCCTCACGCCGCGGTCAGCCCCCGCCGCCGCTCAGTCTCCGTCGCCGCTGCTTCCTCCGCTGCCGCCCGCGCTCCCGCCGCTCCGGTTCGCCTTGTCCTGACGGACGTTTTGGTGCACCGCGTGCGCGGTCCACTCCTGGCGTACGAGGTCGCGCATCGCCGAACGGGCCCTCCAGCCGCCCTGCGCCAGCGCGCTCGACAGGCCGATCGCCGATACCAGCGCGGCCAGTGTGCGGCTGCGCGGGTCCGGGAAGCCGGCCGTCCGGGCGGCCGTGAAGCGCTCCCGGACCGTGGCCGGCAGGTCCGGGGATGCCGCCGGGTGGCGGTGGTACGGCAGCAGGCCGAGGAAGCGGCGGGTCTCCCTGCGCAGGACCGCGCGGTCGACCAGGTGGTCCAGGCACAGCTCCTCGACCTGCCGGCCGGTCCGCCGGATCCACCGCTTCGCGCTGACGCCGCCCGTGAACCTGCCCTTGTGCGGGGCCGGCAGACTCCCCAGGACCTGCGCGAGGAGCGGGTCCTGGGGAGTCAGCGGGTTGATCACCCGTATCCGGCCGAGCTGCTCGGTGATCCGGCCCTGGAGCTCCAGCTCCGCGAGGACCGCGCCCGCCATCCCGTACTCCAGGAAGCGATTACGGCAGTACGGCTTGCCCCGCTGCGGGTCCAGTGCGAGCAGCAGCAGTTCCTCGGGGAGCGTGAGACCCGGGTGGGCCGGGGTCATGGTGTCGGCACGATTCGGCCCGTCACTTCGCCGAGACCCACCCGCGTGCCGTGCGGGCCCGGTGCCCAGGCCGTCATCGTCACCGTGTCGCCGTCCTCCAGGAACGTCCGCTTGCCGTCCGGGAGGTCCAGCGGGTCGCGCCCGTTCCAGGTGAGCTCGAGCAGGGAGCCGCGCTGGCCCGCCTCGGGGCCGCTGACCGTGCCGGAGCCGTACAGGTCGCCGGTGCGCAGCGACGCGCCGTTCACCGTCATCTGCGCCAGCATCTGGGCCGCCGTCCAGTACATGGTGGCGAACGGCGGCTCGGCGACCAGCTGTCCGTTGATCGCGACGGCGATCCGCAGGTCCAGGCCGCCCGGCTCCTCCTCGGCCCCGTCCTCCAGATAGGGGAGGAGCGGGAAGTCCCGGGCAGGCGGTGCGATCCGGGCCGATTCCAGGGCTTCGAGCGGGGTCACCCACGCCGAGACGGACGTGGCGAAGGACTTGCCGAGGAACGGGCCCAGCGGGACGTACTCCCACGCCTGGATGTCCCGCGCCGACCAGTCGTTGAGCAGCGAGAGCCCGAACACATGGTCGCGGAAGTCGCCGAGCGCGACCGGCCGGCCCTGCTCGGACCCCACGCCGACGAGGAAGCCGACCTCGGCCTCGATGTCCAGCTTGGCCGAGGGGCCGAAGACCGGGGCGGCGTCGGAGGGCGCCTTGCGCTGGCCGGCGGGGCGCACCACATCCGTTCCGGAGACGACGACGGTGCCGGACCGGCCGTGGTAGCCGATCGGGAGGTGCTTCCAGTTGGGGGTGAGCGGGTCGCCGTCCGGGCGGAAGATCCTTCCGACGTTGGTGGCGTGGTTCTCGCTCGCGTAGAAGTCGACGTAGTCCGCGACCTGGTACGGCAGATGGAGCGTCACCGACTCGACGGGATGCAGCAGTGGCTCGATGTCCGCACGGTGTGCCGGGACCGTCACCCATGCGGTCAGCGCCCGCCGGACGTCCCGCCAGGCGGTGCGGCCGGCCGACAGCAGTGCGGTCAGGTCCGGCTGGGCGAGGAGCTGCGCGTAGGGCGAGCCGAGCGCGTGTGCCGCGGCTCCGGCGTCCAGCACATGGTTGCCGATGCGGACACCTACCCGGCGCTCGGCGGGGTGGCCGGTCGTGGAGAACACGCCGTAGGGAAGGTTGTGCGGACCGAAGGGATCGCCCTCGGCCAGATCGAGCGGGCTGCTCTGCTCGGGCATGTGGTGCTGCCTCGCTTTCCAGGTCGCTTGGGGGACACGTTACGTCGGTGTGGCCACCGCGCGGCAGTGCCCCAACTTCGCCGCATTCCCCGAAAGTTCCGCCGTACCCCCACGTCGGACGGGGTGCGGCGGTGGTTCAGCCCGCCGTGCGGGGGATCCGCTTCACCCAGGTGCGGTGGAAGACGATCTCGTCGCCGTCCTTGCACACCATCTCGTCGGAGGTGAGGAAGTCGTGCTCGTCCCCACTGATCTCGGATCGCGTCTCGATCTTCACGTCCCAGGCCATCTCCGGCCGGTGGAGCCTGATCGTCCAGTCGGAGCGGGTGCGCGCCGACAGCGGGTCGTTCTCCTGGATCGTGTACGCATCCACTCCCTCCTCGGTGAATTCGAGGCCGTCCGGGTGAACGCGTGTGCCGCCGTAGCGCGGGTCGACCTCCAGCCGCCATTCGCCCTTGGCGACATCGCGGACCACCAGGCGCTCGGGGCGCGGCTCGTCGAGCGTCACCGGGAGGACGACGACGAGCGGCTCCGCATGCTCCGCCTCCTCGAATGTGATCGCCGGTTCCTCGGTGCGGTGGCGCACCGGCAGTTCGACGAGGCTGCCGTCCGCGTGCAGGGTGAACCCCGCCGAACCGGCCTGCGGCCAGATCCACGGCCAGTACGAGGAGGAGACGGCGAGCCTGATCCGGTGGCCGGGCGAGAAGGTGTGCCCGATGCCGTTCAGCTCGAAGGTGACGTCCTCGGTCGCGCCGGGCGTCCAGTCGTCGGACCGGTCGCGGCCGTGCCGCGCGGACAGGTTGAGGACGCCGCGGGTGACGAGCGTGGAGGCACCGTCGGGTATGACGTCCCAGAGCCGGACGATCGCCTGGCCGTGCGGTACGTCCATCCGGATCCGGAGCTTCACCCGTGGGCGGCCCAGGATCTCGATGGGGGCGTCCTCGACCGGGAACTCGAACGAGACCGACTTGGCGTCCTCGTCGCGCTGGTCGGGCGGCAGATCGGCGTCGTTGCCGAACGGGACGAGGCGCCCGGCGTCCAGCCCGGTCTGCTGCGGCGAGCGCACGGTCTGCGGGCCGCCCTGGAGGGCGTACGCGATCGTCACGACGTTCTTCGACGGCCAGCCGGTGTCGCCGACCCACCGGCCGGGAAGCGTCTCGTACACCGTCGCGAGCCGGTGCGACTCGCTGATCCAGGACCGCAGCCGTGGCTCGGACATGACACCGGTGTCCTCGTCCTTCAGATGCTGGTCCCACCAGCGCAGCGTCTCCTGGAGGAAGCCGATCGACGGGCCCGGCGGCAGGCCGCGGTCCGGGTACTGGTGCGACCACGGCCAGCGTGGTGGCGGCCCGGGCGTGCATGCCGACGGCGAGGACCGAGCCGCCCATGTAGTGCACGTCGTTGTCGTAGCGGTCGTCGGTCGAGCAGACCGTGACGATCGCCTTCAGCGGCTCGGGGGCGAGCGCGGCGATCCGGAGCGAGATGGTGCCGCCCCAGGAGATGCCGAACATGCCGACCCGGCCGGAGCACCACTCCTGCCCGGCCAGCCAGTGGACGACGGCAACCCCGTCGGCCGGCCCGGTCTCGTCGTACGCGTCGCCCGGCAGCCCCTCACTGTTGCCGTGCCCGCGGGCATCGACGCGTACGGAGGCGTAGCCGTGGCCCGCGTACGCGGATGCGCATGGCGTACCTCGGTGGACGGGGGGCATGGGGCGCTCGAGCGGGGGTCCGGCGGCGCCGACGGTGGCGGGGACCGCACCGCCGACGATCGGCCGTACGGCGCGGCTCCGGGGCGACGGGGAACTCGGCGTCGTGGCTGCGCCCGGCCAGGTGACGCCGGACCGGCAGGTACTCGATCGGACCGAACGTCATCCCGACGGCGGCCGCCACCCGGACCTCGGGGCAGGACGGGGGCGCGAGCCCCCGGCCGACCGGAAAGGGCCCGGGCATCGCCGGGACGCAGCCGGGTCCGTCCGGCTGTCGCGGTGCTCCTGGACAAGCCGAACATACCGGCGGTGGCGGGAAGGCGCCCACGGTGATCCAAAGGGGACCGGATACGCTGACTTGAGTGATGACAGCGACACATCGACATTCCGTGTGATCGTCAGCAGACAGGAGATCCCCTCGTGACCGTCGTCGGGCCGTTCGGACTGAGCGTGCGGGACCAGGCTCTTGAGGCCGATGTCCAGACCGGTTTGGCAGCTGTCGAGGCGGGGCTGCTCGATGCCACCAAGAGCGACGTCCCCTTCATCACAGAGGCTGCGCAGCATCTCGTACGGGCCGGGGGCAAGCGTTTCCGGCCTCTGCTGGCGATGCTGTCCGCCCGGTTCGGTGACGCGGACGCGCCGGGTGTCGTGCCGTCCGCCGTGGTCGTCGAGCTGACGCACCTCGCCACGCTCTACCACGACGACGTCATGGACGAGGCGGAAGTACGCCGCGGAGTCGACAGCGCCAACACCCGCTGGGGCAACTCGGTGGCCGTGCTGACCGGCGACTTCCTCTTCGCCCGCGCCTCGCACATACTGGCCGACCTCGGTCCGGAGGCCGTGCGCATCCAGGCGGAGGCGTTCGAGCGCCTGGTCACCGGCCAGATCCTGGAGACCGCGGGCCCGCGCGACGGCCGCGACCCGGTCGAGCACTACCTCGACGTGATGCGCGGCAAGACCGGCTCGCTGATCGCCGTGGCCTGCCGGTTCGGCGCGATGATGGCCGGCGCCGACGATTCGGCCGTCGACATCCTCACCCAGTACGGGGAGCGGCTCGGCGTCGCCTTCCAGCTCGCCGACGACGTACTCGACATCGCCTCCGACTCCCACGAGTCCGGCAAGACCCCCGGCACGGACCTGCGCGAAGGCATCCCGACGCTCCCCGTGCTGCACCTGCGGGCGCAGGCGGCGGCCGACGGCAAGCCGGACGACCTGGAGCTGCTGGAGCTGCTGGACGGCGACCTCAGCGACGACGCCCGGCTCGCCGAGGCGCTCTGCCGGCTGCGCGCGCACCCGGCGCTGGAGCAGGCCCGGCGGGACACCATCCGGTGGACGGAGGAGGCGCGGGCGACGCTGGCGCCGCTGCCCGAGTGCTACGCGAAGGCCGCGCTGGAAGAGCTGTGCGACGCCGTGGTTCACCGCGCGGGCTGACCCCGGCAGGCGTGCTGCGCACCCCGACCCCTACGGGTCGGGGGAGGCCCGGCCGGGTGGTGTCATACCGCAGAGGTATGCGGAGTTGCTCCCGCGGGCTGACGCTTCGCCACCTCGAATTTGGTCAGATGGAGAACAACCACTCCTGACCAAAACGGGTGAGAATGGCGGCACGGAGTGGACGAGTGCATCCGGACGGAAGCCGCCGACCACGGAGGTAGGGCACACATGGCACCGAACGACAGCGCAGAGACCACCGGCAACGCCGCGGACGAGGCCACCGGCACCATGGCCGGCCGTCGCAGGGCGGCGCGCTACGTGGTCCCGGTCGCGGTGGCGGGGGTCGCGGCCGCGACGATCGGGCTGGTCCCGGCGCTCGCGGACTCCGGTGACCCCGATCTGCCGAAGATCACCGCACAGCAGCTCATCGAGAAGATCGCCGCATCGGACACCGAGCAGCTCTCCGGCACGGTGAAGATCAGCACCGACCTCGGCATCCCGTCGCTGGGCGGGCTCGCCGGCTCCCTGGCACAGGGCGGCGACGGACCGCACGATGGTTCGAGCGCCGACCCGCAGGAGAAGCTGACGGAGCTCGCCTCCGGTACGCACACGCTGCGGGTGGCCGCCGACGGCCCCGACAAGCAGCGCGTCTCGATACTGGACAGCGCCGCCGAGTACAGCGTGATCCGCAACGGGGACCAGGTCTGGGCGTACGACAGCAAGTCCAACGAGGCGTACCACGCGACCGGCGACAAGGCTTCGGGCCACGCGGAGAAGCGTGGCGGGGCCACGACCCCGGACGGCGTGCCGACCACGCCGAAGGCGTTCGCCGAAGAGGCGCTGAAGACGGCCGGCCCCACCACGTCGGTGACGGTCGACGGCACGGCGCAGGTCGCCGGACGTGACGCGTACAAGCTGGTCATCAAGCCCAAGCAGGGCGGCTCGACGATCGGCGCGATCACGGTCGCGGTCGACGCGAAGAACGGCGTACCGCTGAAGTTCACGCTCTCGCCGAGCAGCGGCGGCAAGGCTGTGATCGACGCCGGGTTCACCAGCGTCGACTTCGCGAAGCCCGCCGGCTCCTCGTTCACGTTCACTCCGCCGAAGGGCGCCAAGGTGACCGAGGCCGACGACGCGAAGGCGCAGCAGCAAGCCGAGAAGCAGGCACCGGAGTTCAAGGTGCCGGGTGCACCGGCCGGGCTGGACGGGCTGGCCGGCGGCAAGGGGGTGAAGGTGATCGGCGGGGGCTGGAGCGCGGTCGCCGAGATCGAGGCGCCGGGCGGCCGGGCAATCCCGACGTCGCCGAAGTCCGGCGATGTGCCGCCTGCGGCACAGCAGTTCCTGGACTCGTTCGGCGACAAGGTCACCGGAAAGTTCGGCTCGGGCACGGTCTTCAAGACCCGCCTGGTCAACGCACTGATGACGGACGACGGCAAGGTCTACGTCGGGCTGGTCACCAAGGACGCGCTCGTCAGGGCGGCCGACAGCGCCAACTGACGCCCCGGCACCACCCCTGCTGCCCGGACGACCCGCACCTCCCGCACCGCGCGACCGCCCCGCCGTACGCTCCGTACGGCGGGGCAGTCGGTTACCCGACCCATGGGGAGTCACGCATGACAGAGACCGGCGCCGTGATCGAGTCCGAGGCGGTGCCCCGGACCGGAACGGCCGTGATCGAGACCCGCGGTCTCACCAAGCGGTACCGCGGCGGCCAGCTCGCCGTCGACGGCCTCGACCTCAGCGTCCCGGGCGGCAGCGTCTTCGGCTTCCTCGGGCCCAACGGCTCCGGGAAGACCACCACGATCCGGATGCTGATGGGCCTCATCGACCCGACGTCCGGTACCGCCCGGGTCCTCGGCCACCCCATGCCGCGCGCCGCCCGCACCGTACTCCCACAGGTCGGAGCGCTGATCGAAGGGCCCGCGCTGTACGGGTTCCTGACCGGCCGGGACAATCTCGTACGGTACGACTCCGCCGACCCGACCGCCGATCCGCGCACCCGTCGGGCCCGGGTCGCGACCGCGCTGGACCGGGTCGGGCTCGGCGCGGCGGCAGGCAAGAAGGCGAAGGCGTACTCGCTGGGCATGAAGCAGCGCCTCGGACTGGCCGCCGCCCTGCTCCAGCCGCGCCGCCTCCTCGTCCTGGACGAGCCGACCAACGGACTGGACCCGCAGGGGATGCGCGAGATCCGCGCCCTGGTCCGGGAACTGGCGGCGGACGGCACCACCGTCTTCCTCTCCTCCCACCTCCTCGACGAGATCGAGCAGGTCTGTACGCATGCCGCGGTGATGGCCCGGGGCCGGCTGATCACCCAGGGCCCGGTCGCCGACCTCGCGGCGGGCACCCGTGGCCGGCTCGCCGTCACCACCCCCGACCCGGGCGACGCCGCCCGCATCCTCAAGGAGCTCGGCGTCACCGGCATCACCGCCGATGGTGACCGGGTGAGCGCCGAGGCCCCGCCGGCCGACGTCGAACTCGCGGACCTGAACGGCGCGCTGGTCCGCGGCGGGGTGCGCGTACGGTCGTTCGGCGTCGAGCGGGCCTCGCTGGAGGACGCCTTTGTCGCACTCACCGGAGAGGGTTTCGATGTCGCAGGCTGAAGCAGTCGGACCGGCGGGGGTGGGCCGGTCCCGCAACCCGCTGTGGACCTTCGGGATCCTCCGCTCCGAACTGACCACGACGCTGCGCCGCTGGCGCACGCTCGCACTCCTCGGGGTGCTGGCCGCCGTCCCCGTACTGATCGGGATCGCGGTGAGGATCGAGACGAGCGACGGCTCGCCTGCCGGCCCGGGCGGGGGAGGCGGCCCGGCGTTTCTCTCCCAGGTGACCAACAACGGCCTGTTCCTGGTCTTCGCCGCCCTCTCCGTGACCCTGCCGGTCTTTCTCCCGATGGCCGTCGGCGTCATCGCGGGTGATTCGATCGCGGGCGAGGCCGGTGCGGGCACCCTGCGCTACCTGCTGGTCGCGCCCGCGGGCCGGACCCGGCTGCTGCTCGCCAAGTACGCCTCCACACTGGCGTTCTGCCTGGTCGCGACGGTGGTCGTGGCGGCGTCGGCGCTGGCGGTCGGGGCATTGCTGTTCCCGGTCGGTGAGGTCACGACGATCTCCGGGACGCAGATCGGCTTCGGCGAGGGGCTGCTGAGGGCCGGGCTGATCGCGGTGGCGGTGGCGGCGTCGCTCATCGGGTTCGCGGCGCTCGGGCTGTTCATCTCGACGCTCACCGGCAGCGGGATCGCGGCGATGGCCGCGACGGTCGGGGTGCTGATCACGGTGCAGATCCTGGACTCGATCCCGCAGTTGAGCGGAATGCACCCATATCTGTTCCCACACTACTGGCTGTCCTTCGCGGACCTGCTGCGCGACCCCGTCTACTGGGACGACGTGGTCAAGAACCTGGGGCTGCAGGGGCTGTACGCGGCGGTGTTCGGCTCGGCAGCCTGGGCACGCCTCACCGCGAAGGACATCACGGCCTGAGCGGCGGGGAGTTCGCGATTCCGCCCGTGCCGTCGGCCGGGCGAGCCGTCCCCCGATCGGCTCGTCGCGGCACGAACGGCACGAACGGTGCGAACAGCAGGAACAACCCGACACGGTACGTTCCGTTTCTGCGTCTGTATTGTTCGACTTCTGGCGACGCCCTGTCAACAAGGATTGGACCGAACACCCCTATGCTCACCGAATGATCACATCGCCGAGTTCACTGCGCCGTAGCGAGCGATCACGACGGGCGACCCTGGACGCCGCCCTCGCGCTGTGCACGGAGAAGGGATACGGCCGCGTCACCATCGAGGCGATCGCGGCCCGGGCGGGCGTCAGCAAGAAGACGATCTACCGCTGGTGGCCGTCGAAGAGCGCGGTGCTGCTGGAGGCGTTCACGGAGGCGCTGGTCGACGCCACGCCGTTCGTCGACACCGGCGACATCGCCGCCGACATCCGTACCCATGTGACGGGGGCGGTGAGACTGCTCTCCACGCCGCCGTTCGGCCCCGCTTACGCCGGGATCCTCTCCGAACTCCACCATGACGACGAACTCGCCGAAACGGTCCGGACCCAGCTGATCGAACCCCGCTTCGGCGAGGCGGTGGCCCGGCTGCGCCGAGCCCAGGAGCAGGGCCAGATCCCGCCGGGCGCGGATCTGCCGCTGGCCGTGGAGATGCTCTACGGACCGGTCTACTACCGCCATGTGCTGCGCAAACCGAGCCAGGACGAGGCGACGATCGCGGCACTGGTCACGCATGTGCTCAGGGCGTTGGGCGCACCGGAAGCGTGAGGTGAGGCGCCGTCAGCCGAAGAAGGTCTTGGCGCGGGTGAGGGCGGCCGTGTCGCCCAGTACGTCGCCGGGCCGGCTGCCGACTCCCAGCAGCATCCCGCCCCACTCCATCCGCATGTACGAGGCGATGGTCCGCAGCGTGCCCGTCGCCGGTTCCGCGACGCTCGGATCGGCCGTCGCCAGCGCCGTGACGCCCCACAGGGTCCGCCCGCCCATCCGCTCCTTGAAGTCGAGGCCGGGCACCCGCATCCACCCCGACCAGTGGTCCAGATACCGCTTGGTGGAGGTGGACATGGCGTACCAGTACAGCGGTGACGCGAGCACCAGATCGGTTGCGCCGAGCGTCGCGTCCAGCAGGGTGGCGCCGTTGCCGGTGGGGGCGGGGTAGCGGCCCTCGCCGTCGTGCCGCAGGTCCTCGAAGTCGGGGAGCGTCAGCTCGTTCAGGTTCAGCCAGCGCTGCTCGGTCTCGGGCGGCAGTTGTTCGGCGGCGAGCCGCGCGAGTTCCTCGGTGTTGCCGTCGGTGCGGCTGCTGCCGAGCAGGAACAGGAACGTACGAGTGGTCATGGCCGGGTCCCCCGTGAACGGTTGCGTGCTGCGACTGCGTGCATCTGAACTGTATGCATGTGCATATAGTTTTGGGAACGGGTACGCGCCGCTTCCGCCGGCTGACGCCGTTTCGGCGCCGCACGGATGTCGCTCCGGGGGTGGCTCAGCCGAACACGCGCTCCAGCACCAACGCGACCCCGTCGTCCCCGTTCGAGGCCGTCACCTCGTCCGCTGCCGCACGCAGGTCCGGATGGGCGTTGGCCATCGCGACCCCGTACCCGGACCGGCGGAACATCGGCAGATCGTTGGGCATGTCCCCGAACGCGATCGTGGCAGCCGGATCCACGCCCAGGGCCTCGGCGGCCAGGGCGAGCCCGGTGCCCTTGTCGACGCCGTACGGCTGGAGTTCGACCGTGCCGGGGCCGGACAGTGTGACGGTGGCCAGATCGCCGACGACCGCGCGGGCCGCGGCGGCCAGTGCGTCGTCCGTGAGCTCGGGGTGGCGGACGAGGACCTTGACGATCGGGGTGGCCCACAACTCGTCCCGGTGGCCGGTCCGCTGGGCGGGCAGGGCCGGGTGCGGCATCCGGTAACCCGGCTCGATCAGCGTCCGGCCCTCGGGCCCGTCCTGGTCCACGGCCGCGAAGACCGGGCCCACCTGGGCCTCGATCTTGCCGAGCGCGGTGTCGGCCAGGTCCCGGTCCAGCGTGACCGCGTGCACCATGCGCCCGGTCCCGGCGTCGTACAGCTGCGTGCCCTGGCCACAGACCGCGAGACCCCGGTAGTCCAGTTCCGCGAGCAGGTTCCGTATGCCCGGCACCGGCCGCCCGGTGACCACGAGATGGAGCGCCCCCGCCGAGGCGGCCAGCGAGAGCGCGGCACGGGAGCGGGGGCTGACGGTGTCGTCGTGGCGCAGCAGAGTGCCGTCCAGGTCCGTGGCGACAAGGGCATATGCGGGAGGGATGGGCATGGGCCAAGCCTAGGGAGATCCGCTTTCTGTCGTACGGCCCTGACCTGCACGGACGGTCCGGGTCCGGGGCGCGATGGCGACCCGTCAGGGGCATAGCCGGAGGAACTGCGCAGAGGGGGAGGCCCGAACCCGCCCCGGCATCACTGCGCGCAGAACTCGTTGCCCTCCGGATCGGCCGGTACCCACCAGGTGCCCCCGGTTCTGCCACCTTGTGCAGCCGTGTCGCCCCCATTCCCTGCAGCCGCGCCGCCTCGGCGTCGCGTCGCGGGTGAGCCGACAGAACTCACCCTGGATGCCTGCGCCTTCGGCCGACGGCCCGGACCGTTGCCCGCGGCACCCACGCCGTCGGCCGTGAGGTACCTTCGCGCAGGTCAGCCAGTGGTGACAACAGCCCCCACTGTCCCCGCCGTCCAGAACAGGCGTCCCGTGACCAACCCGCCCGACAGCAGCCAGTCCATACGGTCCGTCAGGACCTCGACGGCTCGGATCCGTATTCGTCCGGTCCTCGCCGCCGTCCTCCTGGCCGCCCTGCTCACCGCCTGCGGCAACTCCGACGGGCCCAGCAGTCCCGGTAGCCACGCCGCGCCCAACGGTCCCGCCGGCTCGGGAGTGGTCGACGGCACCGTGCCGAGCCCGCCCGACCGCACCGTCTCCGGACTGCGCGACGACACCCGCCACATCACGCGGAAGACCACCACGGGCACCCGGCCGCGCATGGTCAAGCGCTGCACGTCCCGTGTCAGGCGGGTCAAGCACACCTCCACCAGCGGCACGGGCCGCCGGAAGAGGACCCGGACCTGGTACACAAACGACTCCTACAAGGACTGCAAGAAGGTCCAGCAGGGCACCACGCGCTACACCCGTGTCGTGCGCCGGGCACGCTGGTGCGTCGAACTCGACAACGTCGGTGGCAACTCCACCAAGGACGACGTCTGGTACGAGGTCGAGTCGGACGTCTACCGCAGGGCCACCCAGCTCAAGGAGGGCGCCAAGCTGTCCTTCACCCCGCTGCGCAAGGGCTGCTGACTCACGCCGGCCGGTCGAGGTAGTCCACGACGGCCCGGCCGTCCGTGGCCGGGGCGATCAGACCCACGTGGTTGTCGGGCCGGACCAGGACGAGGGTGTCCTCACCCGGCACGATTCCGTACGCCGAGTGGGCATGACCCTCGTCGTCGGCCAGGCCGTCCGTGCTCGCCGGGTCCAGCTCGTACGCCCGCAACGCGTCGCCGTACTTCACGGTCGCCTCCCGCAGTGCCTCAGTCGTGCCCGAGCCGAAGCCCAGCAGGGTGAAGTGCGGTCCGGCGAATGCCTCGAACAGGCGGATCGGCGCGCCGGTCGCGGTCTTGCGGCAGGGGGCGTCAGGAGCGCGGTCGCCCGCCCGCAGCGGACCGGTGGAGATCCCGCCCGTGCCGTTGTGGGAGAGGGAGCTCCAGCGGTAGCCGCGGCTCAGGCCGGTGGTCTCCGGGGTGGCCGCCGCGTCCAGTCCGCCGCCCGGCTTCTTGATCGCTTCGAGTGTCGCCCGCAGCCGCTCGGAGGTGATGTCCAGCGTCCAGGAGGCGACCGGCAGCCGCTCCTCCTCGTATGTGTCGAGCAGGGCCGGTCCTGCCTGGCCGCCGACGACCAGCGCGAGCTTCCAGCCCAGGTTGAACGCGTCCTGGATCCCGGTGTTCATGCCCAGACCGCCCGCCACCGAGTGCACATGCGCGGCGTCGCCGGCCAGGAATGCGCGGCCCACCCGGTAGCGGTCGACCATTCGGACATTGACCCGGTACGTGGACAGCAGGGTGGCGTTCGACAGGCGGGTGGCCGGCAGTCCGGTGTGCCGGGCGAAGAGCCGGCGGAAGCTCTCCAGCGACGGGGGTACGGGTGCTCCCGAGGCGTCGGTCTCGGGTCCCGCCTGGAACCACCAGCCCGACCGCGTACCCGGGATCGGGCACAGCATCACGGCGCCGTCCTCGTCGAACCACTGGTGCCAGTAGCCGCGGTCGAGGCCGTCCACCTCGACGTCGCCGCAGACCATGGCCTGTTCCTCGTTCGTCTGCCCCTCGAACGGGATGCCGAGGAGTTTCCGTACCGCGCTGTGGCCGCCGTCGCAGCCCACCACGTACCGCGCCTCGATGTCCCTGCCGTCGGCGAGCGACGCGGTCACCGAGTCCGGTCCCTCCTTCAACCCCGTCACCTCGGCCGACAGTTCGACCTGCACGCCGTACTCCGCCAGGCGGGTCCGCAGGATCTCCTCCAGCTTCCACTGGGCGATCAACCATGGCCGGTCGTACGGGACGTCGGGTGTCGGGCGCGATGTCGCGAACGGGTCGGCGTCGGCGACCGGCACCCCGTCCCGGTACTTGCGCATGGGCAGCGGTGCCGAGCCGGCGGCCAGGATCTCCTCGACGACGCCGAGATCCGCCAGGACCTCCAGGGAGCGGGGGTTGGGCCCCTTGGCCCGCGAGCTGCGCGGGAACTCGGGGGACCTGTCGATGATCCGTACGGGGATCGAGCGGCGGGCGAGGTCGCAGGCCAGGGTGAGTCCCGTCGGTCCGGCCCCCACGATCAGGACGGCGGCCGTGGGCGGGGATGCGGGCATGGGTACTCCTCGGTTGCGGTTCCGTGGACATCCAGGAAAACGCAACAGAGTTAAAAAAGCAACTGAGTCATATTTGACTGTCGACCGTGGTCACCCGAGTGCCTGGCGGCATGCCCGAAGCCGTCCTGGCGGCCTTCCGGACGGCTCTCGCCGTTCCGGTGGCGATGGTGACGCCGGGCGCGCCGGTCACTGCCCTCTGGCTGCGTACGGGGAAGAGCTCCCGTCGGCCGGAAGCTGCTGCGGGAGACGCTGCGGCGGCTGCTGCGCCGAAGCGGCGAGCTGCGCCGCCTGCGTCCTCGTCCGCCGCGCCGTCCGGAACGCGTCCCAGGTCAGCAGCGTGAGCGCCAGCCACACCAGCGCGAACCCGGCCCACCGCTCCGGCGGCATCGCCTCGTGGAAGTACAGGATGCCGAGGCCGAACTGGAAGACCGGCGCCAGATACTGGAGGAGGCCCAGCGTCGAGAGCGGTACGCGGATCGCCGCGGCCCCGAACAGGACCAGCGGTGCGGCCGTCACGACACCTGTCGCGGCGAGCAGCGCCGCATGGCCCGCACCCGCGGACACGAACGTCGCGTCGCCCTGCGCCCCGAGCCACAGCAGATACCCGAGCGCGGGCACGAACAGCACCGCGGTCTCTGCGCTGAGCGACTCCAGGCCGCCCATGTTGACCTTCTTCTTCACCAGGCCGTACGTCGCGAAGGAGAACGCCAGCGTCAACGAGATCCACGGCGGACGCCCGTATCCGATCGCCAGCACGAGCACCGCCGCGACGCCGGTGCCGACCGCCACCCACTGCACCGGGCGCAGCCGTTCGCCGAGGAGCAGGACGCCCATGGCGATGGTGACCAGCGGGTTGATGAAGTAGCCGAGTGACGCCTCGACGACATGGCCGTTGTTCACGGACCAGATGTAAAGGCCCCAGTTGACGGTGATGACGGCCGCGGCGACCGCGATGAGGCCCAGCTTCTTCGGCTGCCGTACCAGCTCGCCGATCCATGCCCAGCGGCGCAGCGCGAGCAGCGCGATACCGACGACGGCGAGTGACCAGACCATGCGGTGGGCGAGGATCTCGATCGCCCCGGAAGGCTTCAGCAGCGGCCAGAAGAGCGGCACGAGGCCCCACAGGCCGTACGCGCCGAAGCCGGACAGCAAGCCCGCCCGCTGTTCATTTGTCCCCGCCACAGGCCCTCCCGGCATCCTCCGCGTCAGCCATTCGGCTGCACCGCCAACTGCACGACGGTAGCGCCACGAGGGCCCGGTGTCATACCCGTATTGCGATACGGTCATGACGCCGGGCCCGGGCCGGTCCGGAGGAAACGCCCTACGCGGCGGCGACCGCGGCGGCCACCGTCTCGGCGAGCGGTGTCGTCGGGCGGCCGATCAGGCGGGCCAGATCGCCGTTCGTCCCGGCGAGCAGCCCGCGCGCGATCGCCTCGTCGACGTCGACCAGGATCGCCGCGAACCCCTCGGGCAGACCGGCGCCGACCAGGATCTCCTGGTGCACGGCGGCGGGGACGTTGTTGTACGCGATCTCCTTGCCGGTGGCCTTCGACACCTCGGCCGCGTACTCCGCGAACGACCAGGCGACATCGCCGCTCAGCTCGTATGCCTTGCCGAGGTGACCCTCGCCGGTCAGCACGGCGGCTGCCGCGGCCGCGTAGTCGGCGCGCGTGGCGGAGGCGACGCGGCCCTCGCCCGCGTTGGAGACGACGGCGCCGTGCGCCAGGACCGGGGCGAGGTTCGCCGTGTAGTTCTCGGTGTACCAGCCGTTGCGCAGGAAGGTGTGGGGCAGGCCCGAGTCGAGGATCAGCTGCTCGGTGACCTTGTGCTCGGCGGCCAGCTGGAAGTCGGCGTCGGGGCCGCCCAGCACGCCGGTGTACGCGACATGCGCGACGCCCGCGGCCTTGGCCGCGTCGATGACGGCGGTGTGCTGCGGTACGCGCCTGCCGACCTCGTTGCCGGAGATGAGCAGGACCCGGTCGCCGGCCTCGAAGGTGTCGGTGAGGGTCTCGGGCCGGTCGTAGTCGGCGATCCGCAGCTCGACACCGCGGGCGGCCAGGCCGGCGGCCTTCTCCTTGTCGCGGACGACAGCGGCGATCTCGCTCGCGGGCACGGTGGCCAGCAGCTCGTCGACGACGAGACGGCCGAGCTCTCCGGTGGCTCCGGTGACGACGATGCTCATGGGGGGTTTCTCCTCTTTGGTTGCTCTGGTCCTCGTTCGGGCTCTCTGTCACTCACCCTAAGGGCAGCACTAACCACGGGAAAGTACCCACTCTGAAGTAAGGTACTGATATGAGCGTAAGCAAGGTGCCGGATGTGAACCGGCAGATGTGCCCATCCCGGCTGGTGCTCGAACACGTCACCAGCCGCTGGGGCGTCCTCGTCCTCGCCGCCCTGCTGGAGCGCTCGTACCGGTTCAGCGAGCTGCGCCGCGAGGTCGGCGGCGTCAGCGAGAAGATGCTGGCCCAGACCCTCCAGACGCTGGAGCGCGACGGATTTGTGCACCGGGATGCCAAGCCGGTGATCCCGCCACGGGTGGACTACTCGCTCACCGGGCTGGGCAAGGAGGCCGCCGAGCAGGTGTGGGGGCTGGCGCGCTGGACCGAGCGGCGCCTCGACGCCGTGCACGCGGCCCGCGAGACGTACGACGCGCGGAAGGCGACGCAGGACCAGCCGGGCTGAGGCGCTCGGGGGCAGCCGGAGGCAGCCGGGGGCAGCCGGGCCCAGGTGGGCAGGTGGCGCTCAGTCGGGTTGAGGGGCCCGCCCCTCCGCCAGCGTCCGCAGCGCGCGCGAGACGTCGAACGGCAGGATCGTCACCGCCACGTGCGGCAGCTGCTCCAGCGCGATGGCCATCGCCTCACCGGTGCCCCGGTGCAGGATCTTCCCGAGTGCGTTGGAGTACAGCCGCCGCGGCACCAGCACCGTCAGCGAGGTCTCCCCGTCCGCCGTGGTCCGGGTCGCGAGCTCCTTCATCGCATGACGCAGCCGCCGGTCCGGGCACGCCACCAGCTCCAGCGACACGGACGTCGCGGCCGTCGCCTCCCACCGGGCGGCCAGCCGCCTGCCGTGCGCCTCGTCGATGGAGAAGTGCACCGCCCGGATCTCGTCCGGGCGCAGCTCATGGGCGTACCGCAGCGCTTTCAGCGTCGCCAGATCGAGCGTGTCGACGAGGACGAAGACCAGATGGCGCCGGACCCGCGGCCGGTCGGCGCCCGGCGCCTGGATGCTCTGCAGCGCGGCGGCCTCACGCCGGTACTCGCGGTTGATCCGCATCAGCGCCCAGACGCCGAGCGGGAAGACCACCACGACCAGCCAGGCACCCTCGGTGAATTTGGTGACCGCGAAGATCAGCACCACGGCGGCCGAGATGACCGCGGCCAGCCCGTTGACCACGATCTTCACCCTGCGGTACGGCTCGCGGCGGCGCAGATGGTACGCGGTGAGGCCGGACCCGGCCATGGTGAACGCGGTGAACACACCGATCGCGTACAGCGCCACCAGCCTGTCCACGCTGGCGCCGGTGGCCAGCAGCAGCGCCAGCGAGACGACGGTCAGCGCGATGATCCCGTTGGAGAACGCCAGCCGGTGCCCGCGCCGGGTCAGCACCCGTGGCAGGAACCGGTCCGCGGCCACGAAGCTGGCGAGGAACGGGAAGCCGGTGAACGGCGTGTTGGCGCCCGTATAGAGGACCAGCGCGGTCGCCAGCTGTACGAAAATCAGCCCGACCGTCCCCAATGGCCCGCTGCCGAAGGCGAGATGGGCCTCCTGCGCGATGACGGTCGGCGTGCCGTCGGTGTACGGGACGGCGTGCGTGAAGTGCGCCAGGGTGGAGACGCCGAGGACGAGGACGCCGAGTACACAGCTCATGGTGATGAGCGTGCGGCGGGCGTTGCGGCCCTGCGGCTCGCGGAACGCGGAGATGCCGTTGGAGATCGCTTCGAGTCCGGTGAGCGACGAGCCGCCGTTGGCGAAGGACCGCAGAACGATGAAGAGCGAGGCGCCGTAGAGCCAGCCGTTGCCCGGCGTGCCCAGCGGCACCACCCCCGGCGCGTGCAGATCGGCGTGCGGCAGCCCGCCCGTCAGCCCGCGCACACCGGCGACGACCAGCACCAGACCGACCGCGGCCATGAAGAGATAGGCGGGCAGCGCGAAGGTCCGGCCCGCCTCACGGATGCCCCGCAGATTCCCGTACGCGAGCAGCACGATCACCGCTACGGAGACCGGCAGCTGCAGATGGTCCAGGCCGGTCCAGCCGCCCCCGATCAGATGGGCGAGCGAGATGAGGGCGTTGGTACCGGCCGACACCTGGACGGCGACGGTCACGATGTAGTCGACGAGCAGCGCCACGGAGGCGATCTGCGCGATGTTCGGCCCGAAGTTCTCCCGGGCGACGACGTACGAACCGCCCGCCCGGGTATAGATCATGACGACATCGCTGTAACAGAGCGTCAGGAGCAGCAGGACCAGCAGGATCGCGCCGGTCACCGGCATGAGCAGGGTGAAGGCCGCCGCGCCGACGACGGGCACGAGGACCCGCAGCATCTCCTCGGAGCCGTACGCGGACGAACTGATGCAGTCGGAGGCGAGTACCCCGAGCGCCGTCCGGTTGCTCAGTTTCTCGTCGCTGATGCGCTCGGTGGTGAGGGGCTTGCCGAGCAGATGCCGTTTGATGCGGTACGCGGGACGGTCCAGGGCCATGGGCACATGAGAACGGGTGCCGGGCCGGGAGCGGTGAAGACTCCCCGGTCCGGCACCCGTACGGTGTGCCCGTCCGTGTCCCACGGCCTCTCTTCCGGATCCTGACGGCTCGCGGGCCGACCCGAGAGCAAGGCCCTACCCGACGACCGTCCAGTTGTCGTTGCCGGCGAGCAGCGCGGCCAGGTCGCCCTTGCCGTTCTGCTCGACCGCGGTGTCGAGCTGCTCGGCCATCTGCGTGTCGTAGACCGGGCGCTCCACGCTGCGCAGCACCCCGATCGGGGTCTGGTGCAGGGTGTCGGGGTCGGCCAGCCGGGACAGCGCGAACGCCGTGGTGGGGCTGGCGGCGTGCGCGTCGTGGATCAGGACCTGCGACTCGTTCTCCGCGGTGACCTCGACGACCTTGAGGTCACCGGTGGCCGGGTCGCGTACGACACCCTTGGACTGCCCGGTGCCGAAGCGGATCGGCTGCCCGTGCTCCAGCTGGATCACCGCGTTCTCGGCCTGGTCCTTGTCCTTGAGGACCTCGAACGCGCCGTCGTTGAAGATGTTGCAGTTCTGGTAGATCTCCACCAGCGCCGTACCGGGATGGGCCGCCGCCTCGCGCAGCACGCTCGTGAGGTGCTTGCGGTCGGAGTCCACGGTGCGGGCGACGAACGACGCCTCCGCGCCGAGGGCCAGCGACACCGGGTTGAAGGGGGCGTCGAGCGAGCCCATCGGCGTCGACTTGGTGATCTTGCCGACCTCGCTCGTCGGCGAGTACTGGCCCTTGGTGAGCCCGTAGATCCGGTTGTTGAACAGCAGGATCTTCAGGTTCACATTGCGGCGCAGCGCGTGGATCAGGTGGTTGCCGCCGATGGAAAGCGCGTCGCCGTCACCCGTGACGACCCAGACGGACAGGTCGCGGCGGGACGAGGCCAGACCGGTGGCGATGGCCGGGGCGCGGCCGTGGATCGAGTGCATCCCGTACGTGTTCATGTAGTACGGGAACCGGGAGGAGCAGCCGATGCCGGAGACGAAGACGATGTTCTCCTTCGCCAGACCGAGCTCGGGCATGAAGCCCTGCACGGCGGCGAGAACCGCGTAGTCACCGCAACCGGGGCACCAGCGCACTTCCTGATCGGACTTGAAGTCCTTCATGGACTGCCTGGCATCGGCCTTGGGCACCAGCTGGAGTGCCGGGAGACCGGTGGGGAGTGCCTCGTCGGTGTTAGGCATCGATGGCCTCCTTGAGAGCTGTGGCGAGCTGCTCGGCCTTGAACGGCATACCGTTGACCTGGTTGTAACTGTGGGCGTCGACCAGATACTTCGCCCGGACGAGCGCAGCCAGCTGGCCGAGGTTCATCTCCGGGACGACCACCTTGTCGTAACGCTTCAAGACCTCGCCGAGATTCCTCGGGAAGGGGTTGAGGTGGCGCAGGTGGGCCTGGGCGATCGGATGCCCGCCCGCGCGCAGCCGGCGGACGGCGGCGGTGATCGGGCCGTACGTGGAGCCCCAGCCCAGGACCAGGGTCCGGGCGCCGGCCGGGTCGTCGACCTCCAGGTCGGGGACCTCGATGCCGTCGACCTTCGCCTGGCGGGTGCGGACCATGAAGTCGTGGTTCGCCGGGTCGTACGAGATGTTTCCGGTGCCGTCCTGCTTCTCGATGCCGCCGATGCGGTGTTCGAGACCGGGGGTACCGGGGACGGCCCACGGGCGGGCCAGGGTGTGCTGGTCGCGCTTGTACGGCCAGAACACCTCGGTGCCGTCGGCCAGCTCATGGTTGGGCCCGGTGGCGAACTGCACGCGCAGATCCGGAAGTTCGTCGATGTCCGGGATCCGCCACGGCTCGGAGCCGTTGGCGAGATAGCCGTCCGAGAGCAGGAAGACCGGTGTGCGGTACGTCAGTGCGATCCGGGCCGCGTCGATCGCGGCGTCGAAGCAGTCGGCCGGGGTCCTCGGCGCCACGATCGGCACCGGCGCCTCGCCGTTGCGCCCGTACATCGCCTGGAGCAGGTCAGCCTGCTCGGTCTTGGTGGGCAGGCCGGTGGACGGGCCACCGCGCTGGATGTCGATGACGAGCAGCGGCAGTTCGAGCGAGACGGCGAGACCGATGGTCTCCGACTTCAGGGCCACACCGGGCCCGGACGTCGTCGTCACGGCGAGCGAGCCGCCGAACGCCGCGCCGAGCGCGGCACCGATTCCCGCGATCTCGTCCTCCGCCTGGAAGGTGCGGACGCCGAAGTTCTTGTGCTTGCTGAGCTCGTGCAGGATGTCGGAGGCCGGGGTGATCGGGTACGAGCCCAGGTAGAGCGGCAGATCCGCCTGCCGGCTCGCGGCGATCAGCCCGTACGACAGGGCGAGGTTCCCGGAGATGTTCCGGTACGTACCGGTGGGGAAGGTGTGCGAGGCGGGCGCCACCTCGTAGCTGACCGCGAAGTCCTCGGTCGTCTCACCGAAATTCCAGCCCGCCCGGAACGCGGCCACGTTCGCCTCGGCGATCTGCGGCTTCTTGGCGAACTTCGCCCGCAGGAACGTCTCGGTGCCGTCGGTCGGCCGGTGGTACATCCAGGAGAGCAGCCCGAGCGCGAACATGTTCTTCGAGCGCTCGGCCTCCTTGCGGGAGAGCCCGAACTCCTTCAGCGCCTCGATCGTCAGCGTCGTCAGCGGCACCGGATGGACGTTGTACGCCTGCAGCGAGCCGTCCTCCAGCGGACTGGTCTCGTAGCCCACCTTCGCCATCGGGCGTTTGGTGAACTCATCCGTGTTGACGATGATTTCGGCACCGCGCGGCACATCGTCGATGTTCGCCTTCAGCGCGGCGGGGTTCATCGCGACCAGCACGTTCGGGGCGTCGCCCGGCGTGAGGATGTCATGGTCGGCGAAGTGCAACTGGAACGACGAGACGCCCGGCAGGGTGCCTGCGGGGGCCCGGATCTCGGCCGGGAAGTTCGGCAGCGTCGACAGGTCGTTCCCGAACGACGCCGTCTCCGAGGTGAACCGGTCACCGGTGAGCTGCATACCGTCTCCGGAGTCACCCGCGAAGCGAATGATCACCCGGTCCAGGCGGCGGATCTCTTTCTCGCCGGCGCCCGGTTTGGTGGGCTGGGGGGCTCGCTGCTCCCCGAGAACAGCCTCACTGGCCTGATCGGCGTCATTGGCCTCATCGGCCTGGTCGGCTGGGCTACTGACCTGGCTGGTCACTGAACTGGACCTCCCTCGGGGCGGCGGCTCGGGACCGTCCGGCCCGCCGGCGGTCCCAAGGCCCACCCTACGTCGGTAAGGGTCGCCTTCCCCGGACCGGTCACATGGTGGACGCCACTATGAGACGCCTTTTCGCGCCGCTTTGCCATATTTCGCGAACCCCCTGGGCTCTCCGTCGGCGTGGCCGGGCGCTCGCAGGCGCTCATTCCGCGGCCCGGTACGGCCACCGGCCATTATCTGACAGGGTGTCAGGTAATCAGGAGTTGAGGTAGGTGAGAACGGCCAGCACCCGTCGGTGATCCCCCTCACTCGGTGACAGGCCGAGCTTCAGGAAGATGTTGCTGACGTGCTTCTCCACCGCGCCGTCGCTCACTACCAGCTGCTTCGCGACCGCCGAGTTGGTCCGCCCCTCCGCCATCAGACCGAGCACCTCGCGCTCGCGCGGCGTCAGCCCGGCCAGGACGTCCTGCTTACGGCTCCGGCCCAGCAGCTGAGCCACAACTTCAGGGTCCAGTGCCGTGCCGCCCTGCGCCACCCGGACCACGGCGTCCACGAACTCACGGACCTCCGCCACCCGGTCCTTCAGCAGATAGCCCACACCACGGCTGCTGCCGGCCAGCAACTCGGTGGCGTACTGCTCCTCGACGTACTGCGAAAGGACCAGGACCCCGATGCCGGGGTATTCCTTGCGCAGCCGCACCGCCGCCCGCACGCCCTCGTCGGTGTGGGTCGGCGGCATCCGCACATCAGCGACGACCACATCGGGCAGCTCGCCCTGCTCGGCAAGATCGCCCACGGTCTTGATCAGAGCCTCGGCGTCCCCCACCCCCGCGACGACGTCGTGCCCGAGATCGGTCAGCAATCGGGTGAGCCCCTCCCGGAGCAGTACCGAATCCTCGGCAATGACCACTCGCACCCTGTCCTCCACCACGACGCCCTGTCCCCCTGTTGTTGTCCGTCGGCCCACGGCCGACCCGATCCGTCCCTCGCGCCCCCAGCATTCCAGCATCGGTCCGCGGGCGGGGGCTGTGACGGACGCTCGTGTGCGGGCGGGGGACGCGGCGGCGGCGCCCGGACGAGCTCCGGGCGCCGCACGACGATTCGTACCTGCGTATAGATGTGCTGCGCGAGATGTGCTGCGCGACAATGTTCTGTGTGGCGCGCTCTCCGGGAGGTGCTCCGCCTCAGCCACGCCAGGGGAGCTCGGCCGTGACCCTCGTCGGGCCGCCCACCGGGGAATCGACGACAAGAACGCCGTCGACCGCCCCCAGCCGCTCGGCCAGACCGGCGAGACCACTGCCCGCCGACAGATCCGCACCGCCCCGCCCGTTGTCGGTGACCTGGAGCAGCAGCCGGTCGGCCGTACGCCACACATCGACGGTCGCACGCGTCGCCTGCGCGTGCTTGCTGACGTTCTGCAGCAGTTCGGACACGGTGAAGTAGGCGATGCCCTCGATGGCCTGCGCGGGCCGAGACGCCAGGTCCACCTCGACCGTCACCGGGACGGTGCAGCGGGAGGCGATGGCGGAGAGCGCGGCGTCCAGGCCGCGGTCGGTGAGGACGGCCGGGTGGATGCCGCGGGCGAGATCGCGGAGCTCCTGGAGGGCGACCTTCACCTCGCCGTGAGCCTCGTCGACCATGCGGGCGGCCGCCTCCGGGTCCTCGGTGAGCTTCTCCTTCGCCAGACCCAGATCCATCGCCAGGGCGACGAGGCGGGCCTGGGCGCCGTCGTGCAGATCGCGCTCGATACGCCGCAGGTCGGCGGCGGCCGTGTCCACGACCACCCCGCGGTCCGACTCCAGCTCGACGACGCGCGACGCCAGCCGCGACGGCCCGAGCAGCCCGTACACCATCACCCGGTCCACGGAAACCAGACCGCGGATGATCCACGGGGTGAGGAGGACGAGAACCAGACCGAACGCGCTGGTCGCGGTCAGCTCGAACGACGAGTCGAGGTAGAAGTGGTGCGTGGCGTCGCCGTACAGCTGTACGCCGTCGACCCCCACGTACGCAGGGAACACCCACTGCCACAGCGGATAGGTGAACGCTGCCCATCCGTACACCCAGAACGTCAACGACACGGTGAAGGCGAAGACCGCCCACGGGAAGTGCAGCAGCGCGTAGAGCAGATGCCGCCAGGACACCCCGCTCTTCAGGACCGCCCCTACCCACGACATCAGGCCGCCCGTCCTGCCGCGCACCGGCGCCGGCTCCGCCACCTCCAGCTTCAGCAGCCCCCGCGCCCGGGCCCGCTCCATCACGCCGAAGCCGCGGCACATCGCCAGACCGAGTGCGAGGACCGGGATGCCGAGGAAGGTGATCAGCAGGCCCGCGCCCAGCGACGTCATGGTGATCGCGAAGCTGAAGAGCACCACGCTGATCGGCAGACTCAGCAGCAGATAGCCGAACTCGCGCCAGGTCCTCGCCTCCAGCGGCGCGCGCAGCACCGCCGGGAAGAAGTGCTTCACCGGGGGGTTGTTCCCGGGGTTGGCACCGGACCGCTGATGGTCCCGAGTGTCCGGTCCGTATGCCGTGGCCATGGGTGCCGTCCGTTTCTTCTTTCGGCGGTGGTCTTGTCCGGTACAGCCCGTACAGCGGCTGATACATCAAGGGTGCTGTTCTGCGGGACGAGGCACCATGAGGCCGGTATCCCTCTTCGACCGGGGGTTTTCCCCACCCCTGGCCTCCGGGCTGCGGCTAACGGCGCTCAGCGGCGCCCGCGCCGTCCCGACCCCGGTCCCGGTCCGGGCCCCGCCTCAGGTCCCGGTCCCGCCAGGGCAGCTCCGCGGTGACCGTCGTCGGCCCGCCGGCCGGCGAGTCGAGGACGAACAGCCCGTCGACCGCTCCCAGCCGCTCCGCCAGCCCCGACATCCCCGTACCGCCCTCCATCCGCGCCCCGCCCCGGCCGTCGTCGCTGACCCGGATCAGCAGCCGCTCCGCCGACCGCCAGACCTCGACGGACGCCGAGCGCGCCCTGCTGTGTTTGCTCACGTTCTGCAGCAGCTCGGAGACGGTGAAGTACGCGATGCCCTCGATCGCCTCCGCCGGGCGCCCCGGCAGGTCCACCCCCACCCGCACCGGGACGGTGCAGCGGGAGGCGATGGCGGAGAGCGCGGCGTCCAGGCCGCGGTCGGTGAGGACGGCCGGGTGGATGCCGCGGGCGAGATCGCGGAGCTCCTGGAGGGCGACCTTCACCTCGCCGTGAGCCTCGTCGACCATGCGGGCGGCCGCCTCCGGGTCCTCGGTGAGCTTCTCCTTCGCCAGACCGAGTCCCATCGCCAGGGCGACGAGGCGGGCCTGGGCGCCGTCGTGCAGATCGCGCTCGATACGCCGCAGGTCGGCGGCGGCCGTGTCCACGACCACCCCGCGGTCCGACTCCAGCTCGGCGATCCGGCGCTCCAGCTCGTCCGACGGCGAGAGCAGCCCGCGCGCCATCGCCCGGTCCGCATTGGTGAGCAGACGCGCGGTGAAGGGCAGCACGGGCCACAGAACGAACAGACTCACCGACGTCACCGTGAACGTGAGCACGCCCCAGGGCAGCCGGATGAACGAGTACAGCACCGCGCGCCAGCCCACCGGATCCTTGAGACTCGACCACAGCCACGGAAAGAAGCCCTGGTCATGACGGGCCAGCGCCACCGAGCTCGGCTCGTCGATCCGTATCCCGAGCAGCCCCCGGGCCCGGCCCCGCTCGGCCCGGCCGAGCAGCCGCGCACCCTGCAGCCCGGCGGCCAGCAGCGGCAGACCGATCACCGTGACCGAAAGCCCCACGCCGACACCGATCATGAACACTGTGTAAACAAACCCGGCAAGAGCCATCGGCAGGTTGGACAGGAGATAAGAGATCTCCTTCCACGTCCACGGATCGAGGGCGAAGCGGGCGGGCGGCAGCCGGTCGCCGTCGGGCACCGGGGGGCTCATGGTCATACGCCCAGCCTGCCGGGCCGGACCTGCGCACGCCATGGGGTTCATAGGTGGGGTGAAGTAGGGATAACCCCACCTCTTGCCCGACGCGGCTGCTTACCGTCTCTTTAGCAGGGCCTAGACTCCCGTGCGTACAGATCGTCGAACAGGTATGAGGGAGCGGAGGGGCGGACGTGGCCTACGTGGCGGACCTGCCGGAATCGACCGTTCTCGCGTCGGACTACTTCGACAGCTACTCGGTGGTCGGACTGCTCGCGCTGATCGGCGTGTTGTTCGTGGCCGTGGCCTTCGGGGCCGGACGACTGCTGCGCCCCGTGGTTCCGACACCGGAAAAGCTCCTCACGTACGAGTGCGGCGTGGACCCCGTGGGTGAAGGATGGGCACATACCCAGGTCCGTTATTACGTCTATGCCTTCCTGTACGTGATCTTCGCCGTCGACTCGATCTTCCTGTTTCCATGGGCGACCGTATTCGCCGCACCCGGATACGGCGCGACGACGCTGGTGGAAATGTTCATCTTCCTCGGTTTCCTGGCCGTGGGACTGCTCTACGCATGGAAGAAGGGCGTCCTCGAATGGACGTGACGAGCCCGCAGACCCCCGAGTCGCAGCCCCGGCCCGAAACGACCCTGCTGCCGGAGCCGAAGCGGCTCGGCGTGCTGTCCCGGCTCGCACCGGAGCCGATGAAGGTGGTCCTCAACTGGGGGCGCCGCTACAGCCTCTGGGTCTTCAACTTCGGCCTCGCCTGCTGTGCCATCGAATTCATCGCCGCGTCCATGGCCCGGCACGACTTCATCCGGCTCGGGGTGATCCCGTTCGCCCCCGGCCCCCGCCAGGCCGACCTCATGATCGTTTCCGGCACGGTGACGGACAAGATGGCTCCGGCCGTCAAGCGGCTGTACGAGCAGATGCCCGAGCCCAAGTACGTCATCTCCTTCGGCGCCTGCTCGAACTGCGGCGGCCCGTACTGGGACTCGTACTCCGTGACGAAGGGCGTCGACCAGATCATCCCCGTCGACGTCTACGTACCGGGCTGCCCGCCCCGGCCGGAGGCCCTGCTCCAGGGCATCCTCAAGCTGCAGGAGAAGATCGCCCGCGAGTCGCTGGGTGAGCGGTACGCGACGGGCGGCGGCAGCCGGCCCTCCACCGCCGCGCTGCGCAGCGGCCTGGTCGCCGCCCCGCCCGCACCGGGGGAGGACCGGACGTGACCAGCACTCCCGCCACCGAGGCGTACGACAGCCTGCCGGACGCCGTCACCGAGCTCTTCGGCGAGGACGCCACCGCGGAGCACGCGTACGACCTGCTGACCGTCGACGTCCCGGCCGCCGCCTGGATCGCCGCCCTCGAAACGGCCCGCGACCGGCTGGGCTGTACCTACTTCGACTGGCTGAGCGCCGTCGACGAACCGGGCACCGGTTTCCGCGTCTGCGCCCACGTCGCCGCCCCGGCACACGGCAAGGTCCGCCGGCTCCTGATCCGTACGACCGTTCCGCACGACGCCGCCGTCCTTCCCACGGCCGTCGGCGTCTACTCGGGCGCCGCCTGGCACGAGCGCGAGACGCACGAGATGTTCGGCATCGGCTTCGAGGGCCACCCGCATCTGGTGCCGCTGCTGCTGCCCGACGGCTTCGAGGGCCACCCGCTGCGCAAGGACTTCGTGCTGGCGGCCCGGGTCGCCAAGGCCTGGCCGGGCGCCAAGGAGCCGGGCGAATCCGAACACGGTGGACCGAAGCGACGCACGATGCTGCCGCCGGGCGTCCCCGACCCGAACGAATGGGGCCCTCTCAAGGGCCAACTCCCACCCGCCCCGACCCGCCCGGCCCGCGCCGCCAGGGCCGCGGGCGACCGCCCGGTGCGCCGCGCCCGCAGCGTGAGCGAGGGCTCGGCGAGCCAGCAGCCGGAGGCGGCAGCACCGGCCGCGAGCACGGAAACCGCACCCCCGACCGCGACGCCGCGCCGCACCCGCAGTGCGTCCCAGGGCTCGGCGAGCCAGCAGGGGGAGGCGGCGGCGCCCGAGCCGGGAGCGACGGAACCGGCAGCGACGGAACCGACATCGGCACCGGCGGAACCGGCACCGGCGCCCCGCAGCACGGACGCGCCCTGGCACAGCGCCCGCCCGGCCTTCGACGAGACCCCGGAAGAGGGCTCCGCTCAGACCGTGGGCAAGACCGAGGAGCCGGGTGCCTCTCAACCGCTCCGGCAACCGAGGAGCGGGGGCCCCGGGGCGGAGCCCCCGGTCCGGGAAGGTGCGGGCAGGGGAGAGGCCCCGCGCAGCGGCCCCGCCGACGACACCACGGACACCTCGAACGAGCCCGCGCCTCCGGCGCAGCCCGACGCCCCTGACCAGCCCGACGCCCCTGACCAGCCCGACACCCCGGATCGGCCGGACACCCCGAACCCGGACCCCGCATCCGAGCCGACCCCCAACCCCCCCGCCGGAGGCGATACCGCGTGAACGACGTACTCGACGTCGCCCTCCGGCTCGTCATCGTCTTCGGGGTGTTCATGGTCGTCCCGCTCGTCGTGGGCCAGACCGAGCACAAGGTGATGGCCCACATGCAGGGCCGCCTCGGTCCCATGTACGCCGGTGGCTTCCACGGCTGGGCCCAGCTCGTCGCCGACGGTGTGAAGTTCGCCCAGAAGGAAGACATCGTCCCGGCCGACGCCGACCGCCGCATCTTCCAGCTCGCGCCGGCCGTCGCCCTCCTCCCGTACCTCCTGGTGCTCGTCGCCATCCCGATCGGCCCGAGCGAGGGCGCGGTCGGCCAAGTGGTCGACGCGGGCATCTTCTTCGTGCTCGCCGTCATGGGTGTGGGAGTGCTCGGCTCGCTGATGGCCGGCTGGGCATCGGCGAACAAGTTCTCCCTCCTCGGCGGCCTCCGCACCGCCGCCCAGCTCCTCGCGTACGAACTGCCGATGCTGCTCGCCGCGGCATCCGTCGCGATGGCGGCCGGCACCGTCTCCCTCCCCGGCATCGTCAATGCCTTCGAGTGGTGGTGGCTGCCCTGGCAGATCGTCGGTGCCCTGGTCTTCTTCACGGCCGGACTCGCCGAACTGCAGCGCCCGCCGTTCGACATGCCGGTCGCCGACTCGGAGATCATCTTCGGGGCGTACACCGAGTACACCGGTCTGCGGTTCGCACTGTTCCTGCTCGCCGAGTACGCGGGCATCGTCGTCCTTTGCGGACTGACCACCGTCCTCTTCCTCGGCGGCTGGCACGGCCCGCTCGGCGCCGACGGACTCGGCTGGGTCTGGACGCTCCTCAAGACCGCGGTCCTCGCCTTCGTCGTCATCTGGCTGCGGGTGAGCTACCCCCGCCTCCGCGAGGACCAGCTGCAGAAGCTCGCCTGGACCACACTCATCCCGCTCGCTCTCGCGCAGATCGCGCTCACCGGCATCGTGAAGGTGGCGATCAGCTGATGTCTCCGATCCCCGGCTCAGGCCTGGCCAAGGGCCTGGCCGTCACCCTGCGGACGATGACGAAGAAGACGGTCACCGCGCAGTACCCGGACGTCCAGCCCGAGCTCCCGCCCCGCTCCCGCGGTGTCATCGGGCTGTTCGAGGAGAACTGCACGGTCTGCATGCTGTGCGCCCGTGAGTGCCCGGACTGGTGCATCTACATCGACTCCCACAAGGAGACGGTGCCCGCTGCCGTCCCGGGCGGCCGCGAGCGCAGCCGCAACGTCCTCGACCGCTTCGCGATCGACTTCTCGCTCTGTATGTACTGCGGCATCTGCATCGAGGTCTGTCCCTTCGACGCGCTGTTCTGGTCGCCGGAGTTCGAGTACGCGGAGACGGACATCCACGACCTCACCCATGAGCGGGACAAGCTCCGCGAATGGATGTGGACGGTGCCCGAACCGCCCGCGCTCGATCCGGGCGCGGAGGACCCGAAGGAGATCTCCGCCGCCCGCAAGACGGCGGAGAAACTCGAAGCCCAGCGCGCTCAGGAGGCCGAGCAGGCCAAGGAAGCAGCCCAGCCGCCCCAGCAGGCCCACGGAGAGGAAGAGGGAGAGGAGTGACACTCGCAGCCACCGCGGCCACGGCCCACCCCGGCTTCCTCTCCCCGACCGGCATCGAGATCGCCTTCGTCCTGGTCGGCATCGCCACCCTCGGAGCGGCCCTCATCACCGTCACGACCAAGCAGCTGGTCCATGCCGCCCTCTGGCTGGTCGTCGCGCTCGGCGGCCTCGCCGTGGAGTACCTCCTGCTCACCGCCGAGTTCATCGCCTGGGTGCAGGTGCTGATCTACGTCGGTTCCGTCGTCGTCCTCCTTCTCTTCGGACTGATGCTCACCAAGGCCCCCATCGGCCCCTCCCCGGACGCCGACTCCGGCAACCGCTGGGCGGCCCTCGGCGTGGCGATCGCCGCCGCGGCGGCCCTCGTCTGGGTCGTCGTCGACGCCTTCCGCACCACCTGGATCGACCTGGACGGACCGGCCCACGGGTCCACCGAGGCGACCGGCGCCTTCCTCTTCCGGCACTGGGTCCTGCCCTTCGAAGCACTCTCCGTCCTGCTGCTCGCCGCCCTCGTCGGCGCGATCGTCCTGTCCCGCAAGCGCAGTAAGGAGCAGAGCTGATGCACCTCGCCTACCCCGCCGTGCTCGCCGCCCTCCTCTTCTGCACCGGGCTGTACGGAGTCCTCGCACGCCGCAACGCGATCCTGGTCCTGATGTCCGTCGAGCTGATGCTCAACGCCGTCAACCTCAACCTGGTCGCCTTCGACGTCTGGCTCCGCGACGCCCTGCACTCCGGCCAAGCCCTCACCCTCTTCACCATCGCCATCGCGGCGGCGGAGATCGGCATCGGCCTGGCGATCGTCCTCGCCGTCTACCGCAACCGCGGCAGCTCGGACGTCGACCGCCTCCGCGACACCGCCGAAACCGATGCCGCCGAAGCCCTCCCCGGCGACAGCACCGAAGACCAGGCCACTGCTCCGGCAGGGAAGGCAAAGAAGGCAGAGGCCACCGCGTGACCACCACGACCCTCGCCGTCCTCGTCCCCCTCCTCCCGTTCCTCGGTGCCGCAGCCGGCCTGCTCCTCGGCCGCACCGCCCCCGGCTACGTACGACCCCTCGCCGTCCTCCCCACCCTCGTCGCGGCCGTACTCGCCGTCGTCGTCGCCGCACGCCAGGGCGGCGGCCCGGCCATCGACGCCGCGACCCGGTTCACCCCCACCGGTTCGGTCCCGATCGACCTCGCCCTCCACCTCGACGGCTTCGCGGTCCTCGTCGCCGTCCTGGTCGGGCTCGTCGCGACCTGCGTGCAGATCTACTCGACCGGCTACCTGCGCGACGACCCCCGCTACCCCTCGTACGCGGCCCTCGTCTCCCTCTTCACCGCCGCGATGCTGCTCGTCGTCTACTCCGGCGACCTGATGGTGCTGATGGTCGGCTGGGAGATCATGGGCATCTGCTCGTACTTCCTCGTCGGCCACTACTGGGAGACACCCGAAGCACGCGCCGCCTCCCTCAAGGCTTTCCTGGTCACCAAGCTCGGCGACGTCCCCTTCCTGATCGGCCTGTTCGCGCTCGCCGCCGACACCGGCACCTTCCGGATCACCGGCATCCTCGGCGCCGTCGCCAACGGCGGCCTGGACCACCCCACCGTCATCGCCCTGCTGCTCCTCGCAGGCGTCGCCGGCAAGTCCGCGCAGTTCCCCCTGCACACCTGGCTGCCCGACGCGATGGCCGGCCCGACCCCCGTCTCCGCGCTGATCCACGCCGCGACGATGGTCGCCGCCGGTATCTACTTCGTGGCCCGGCTCCTCCCGGTCTTCGCCGAATCCGGCGCCGCCCTCGTCGTCCTCGCCGTCATGGCGGCGGTCACGATGATCGGATCAGGACTCGCAGCGCTCGCCCAGGACGACATCAAACGCGTCCTCGCGTACTCGACGATCGGCCAGCTCGGCTACATGTCAGGCGCACTGGCCGTCGGCGACCGCGGGGCCGCCGTCTTCCACCTCCTCTCGCACGGCGCGTTCAAGGCCGTCCTCTTCCTTGCGGCGGGCGTCGTCATCCACGCCGCCGGGACCAACTCGCTGGCAGCCATGTCCCGCATGGGCGGACTGGCCAAGCGCATCCCGGACGCCTACTGGACGATGACCGTCGCCCTCCTCGCGCTCGCCGCCATCCCGCCGTTCGCCGGCTTCTTCTCCAAGGAAGCCGTCCTCGTCGCGGCCGAACACACCGCACTCGGCGACCGGCACGTCGCCCCGGCCGCCGCCGGCTGGACCGTCCTCGTCGCCGGACTGCTCGCCGCCGTTCTCACCGCCGCATACGCCACCCGCCTCTGGCTCCTCGCCTTCCGCGGCCGCGGCGCCGAGGTCCCCGACCACGGCAGGCAGCCCGTCGCGATGACCGCCGTCCTCTGGGTCCTCGCCATCCCCACCATCGCCTTCGGACTGACCGTCGGCGTGATCACCGACTGGTTCGACGGCCACAGCCTCACCCCGACCGTGACCACCGCCGTCCTCTCCACAGGCGTCGCCCTCGTCGGCGGCCTCGTCACCTACGCCGCCTGGCGCCACACCACGGCCCTCGCCGCCCGCACCCCCGTCGGCGCCGTCGTCGCCCACCCCGACGCCGAACCCGCACTCGTCGAGGCCGAGGCCATGACCCACCACACCGCCGGCTACGGCGACACCCCCGGCACCCCGGACCCGGCCGACCCGGGCCGTCTGCTGCTCGGCCCGCTCCACCGCCACGCCGCCACCGGCTTCCACCTGGACGCCCTCTACACGAAACTGTTCGTCCGCCCCGTCCAGGCCGCGGCGAGCCTCGTCCGCTTCCTGGACCGCGAGGTCGTCGACACGTACGTACGCGGCTCCGGCACCGGCGCACGCCTGCTCGGCACCGCCGTCCGCCGCGCTCAGACCGGCAATGTGCAGACCTACCTCAGCGCACTGCTCGCCGGTTCCCTTGTCCTGGCGATCGCCGCCGTCGTTTTTGCCACCGTCAACGCCGGGTCGTGAGCCGTGATCGATATCAGCGAATCCGTGATGCAGTTCCTTCTCGCGTTCATCGTCGTGGGCCCGCTCGTCGGCGCCGTCGCCGCCCTCCTGCCGGCCCCGCCCGGGCTGCGGGGAAAGAACCCCGACCAGGCCGTGCTCCGCCACGGCGTGACCGTCACCGGCGCGATCCTCATCGCCGCGATCGTGCTGGCCCTCGGCTTCGACCACGACCACCCGTCGAAGATGCAGGCCACCACCGACATCAGCTGGATCCCGGCGCTCGACGTCCGCATCCACCTCGGCATCGACGGCATCTCGCTCCCCCTTCTCGTACTGACCGCGCTGCTGACCTTCCTCTGCGCGCTCTACAGCTACTTCAAAATGCCCGACGGCCCCTCCCCGAAGGCCTTCGTCGCACTCGTCCTCGTCCTCGAGTCCGGCACCCTCGCGACCTTCGCCGTCCTCGACCTGCTGCTGTTCTTCCTGGCGTTCGAGATGGTCCTCATCCCGATGTACTTCCTCATCGCCCGCTGGGGCGGCGCACAGAGGCAGGCAGCCGCCTGGAAATTCATCCTCTACACGCTGCTCGGCTCCGTGATCATGCTGCTGGGCCTCCTCCTCATCGGACTGAAGAGCGGCACCTTCGACATGGTGGCACTCGCCACTGACAACGGCCGTGGGCTCACCTCGTCCGTGCAGGTCATCGCCGTACTGGCGATCGGCATCGGGCTCGCCGTGAAGGCCCCGATGTGGCCGCTGCACAGCTGGCTGCCGGACGCCCACACCGCCGCCCCGACCGTCGGCTCGGTGCTCCTCGCAGGCGTCCTGCTGAAAATGGGCACGTACGGATTCGTCCGCATCCTGCTGCCCATCACCCCCGACGGAATGCACACCTTCGCGCCGTACCTCGCCGCGTTCGCAGTCGTCGGCATCGTCTACGGATCGCTCGCCTGCCTGGCGCTCGCCCGCCCCGGTTCCAAGGGCGACCTGAAGCGCCTGATCGCATACTCCTCCGTCGGCCACATGGGCTTCGTGCTCCTCGGCATCGCGACCATGACCCCCACCGGCGTCAACGGCGCGCTCTTCGCCAACATCGCCCACGGCCTCATCACCGGCCTGCTGTTCTTCCTGGTCGGCGCTGTCAAGGACCGGTACGGCACCGCCGACCTCGACACCCTCGCCGGCGCCACCGGAGCCGCCCTCTACGGCCGCGCTCCCCGGCTCGGCGGCCTCCTCGCCTTCGCCGCCGTAGCCTCGCTCGGCCTGCCCGGACTCGCCGGGTTCTGGGGCGAGATGCTCACCCTGTTCGGCGCCTTCGACCCGGCCCGGGGCCTCAGCCGCCCGGCCTTCCTCACCTTCATGTCGATCGGCGCGTTCGGCACCCTGCTCACCGCCGCATACATGCTCATCGTGGTACGCCGCGTCTGCATGGGCGAGAAGCGCGAGGAACCGCATCGGATCGCAGACATCCAGACGTACGAGTTCGCCGCCTGGACCCCGCTCGCCGCCCTCACCGTCCTCGCCGGCCTGTGGCCCGCCGTCCTCCTCGGCCTCACCGACCCGGCCGTGCAGAAGCTCCTCGCAGGAGGCAAGTCGTGACCACAGCGGCCGACAGCACCACCAGCCTCGTCCAGTCCGTCGACTGGCTGGCCATCGCGCCCCCCGTCGTCGTCGCGACGGTCGCCCTGATCATCCTCGTCGCCGACCTCTTCCTCCCCGAGGAACGCAAACCCCTCCTCGGCCTGGCGAGCATCGCCGGACTCGTCGCCGGCCTCGCCCTCCTCATCCCGCTGCGCGGCGGCAACCACTCCACCTTCTGCCTCACCACGGGGACCGGCACCGAAGCCTGCAGCTACACCGCCGACCACTTCGCCCTGATCATCCAGGTCCTCGTCCTCGGCGGCGCCCTGCTCACCGCGCTGCTCTCCTTCGGCGACACCCGCAGACTCCCCGCCGGTGAATTCTGGTTCCTGCTCCTGTCCTCCGCGGCAGGCGCCGCACTCCTGCCCGCCGCCCGCGACCTCGCCACCCTCGTCGTCGCCCTCGAAGTCGCCTCCCTGCCCGCCTTCGCCCTCGTCGGCATCAAGCGCGACGACCGGCGCTCCTCCGAGGCTGCCCTCAAGTTCTTCCTCTCCTCCGTCGTCGCGACCGCTGTGATGCTCCTCGGCGTCAGCTTCGTGTACGCGACGACCGGCACCCTCCACCTAACGGAGCTCGCCACCCGCCTCCACGACGTCCCCGACCAGCTCTCCACCCTCGCCGAGGCGGGCGTCGCCCTCACCCTCGTCGGCTTCGCCTTCAAAACGGCAGCCGCACCCTTCCACTTCTGGGTCCCCGACACCTACGTCGGCGCCCCGCTGCCGGTCGCCGCCTACCTGTCGGTCGTCGGCAAAGCCGTCGGCTTCTCCGGGCTGATCCTCGTCACCGTGATCGCGTTCCCGTCGTACGCCGACGTCTGGGGACCAGCCCTCGCCGTCGTCGCCGCCCTCACCATGACCGTCGGTAACGTCGCGGCCCTGCGCCAGACCGCCACCCGCGCCCGCAGCGCCGTACGCCTGCTCGCCTGGTCGTCCATCGCCCAGGCCGGCTACCTCCTTGTGCCGATCGCCTCCGCCGCCTACTCCGGCGACGAACAGATCGGCTCCACCGTCGCGTACGCCCTCATGTACGCCGTCGTGAACCTCGGCGCCTTCGCCGTGGCCGCCCTTGTCGCCCGCACGAAGCCGGACAACCGCCTCTCCGACTACCGAGGCCTGTACGCCACCCGCCCTCTCACCGCCCTCGCGATGGGCTTCTTCCTGCTCTGCCTGGCCGGCCTCCCGCCAGGTATCGTCGGCCTCTTTGCCAAGGTCACGGTCTTCTCCTCCGCCGTGGACGCAGGACTCGGCTGGCTCGCCGTCGTCATGGCCGTGAACGTCGTGATCGCGCTCTACTACTATCTGCAGTGGACGGCGGCGCTGTTCCGCGCTCCGGAGGAGGCCGAGCCGGCCGCCCCGGCCCCGGCCGCCGCCCTGGCCGACGGCCCGGCGGTGGCGGTCCAGACCCTGCGCGCACCCGTAGCGGCACCCGTCTCGCTCACCACGGCGATCGCCCTCACCGCCGCAGTCGGCATCGTGCTCTCCGGCGCCCCGCAGCTCGTGCTCCGGTTCGCCGCGGTCAACCTCTTCTGACCCGGCATCCCCGCCCAAGACCGGTTTGCCCCGAGCGGACGGAACAGGGCAGGGTCATGCCCGCACAACGACACAGACGTACGACACACACACGCACACAGCGAAGAGGAGCGAGAGCAGTGCTGAACGGGTTCAAGGACTTCATCCTGCGCGGAAACGTCATCTCCATGGCGATCGGACTCGCCGTCGGAGCCGCGTTCACCGCAGTCGTCACCGGCTTCAGCACCGCCTTCATCACGCCCCTGATCGGCCTCGCCACCGGCTCCGTCGGCGACTTCAGCAATGCCCGGTTCACGGTCGAGGGCGCAGAATTTCCGTACGGAAAGTTCCTCGCCGCCACCATCGCCTTCCTGATCACCGCCGCGGTGCTCTACTTCTGCGTCGTCGTCCCGATGACCAAGGTCCAGAACCGCTTCGCGTCCAGCAAGGACCAGAAGGTCGACATCAAGGCCGCCCTGCGCGACTGCCCCCGCTGCTACACCGAGATCCCCGCCATCGCCTCCCGCTGCGCCCACTGCACCAGCGAGGTCAAGCCCGACCCCGAGGCACTCGCGCTCGCCGAACTCCCCGCCCAGCGCTGACCCACCCGGCGCCGCCCGGCACCGACCCCCGACACCCGTACGGCCCAATGCCTGCTCCGGCCCCGACAGCCGGGCAAGCCGCCGGACACGGCCCGCCCTCCGGCCGTGCGCACAAGGGAACTAGCTCTCCTCGCCTGGCGTTGACCAGTACAGGAGGCTCCACTGGGGAGTGGAGCACCACCAGCAAAGGGTTCCCCTGCTGCACCACTTGGAGGGCGTACCGTGCACCGCCGGCACAACGGGCTGAGAACCGCCGTACTCCTCGGGGGCCTGTCAGCACTCATCATCGTCATCGGCAGCTTCTTCGGACGTACAGGCCTCGTCGTCGCGCTCGTCGTAGCAGTAGGCACCAACGCCTACGCCTACTGGAACAGCGACAAGCTCGCACTCAGAGCCATGCGGGCCCGCCCGGTCAGCGAGTTCGAGGCGCCACAGCTCTACCGCATCGTCCGCGAACTCTCCACCGCAGCCCGGCAGCCCATGCCACGGCTCTACATCTCCCCGACCCAGGCACCCAACGCATTCGCCACCGGACGCAACCCGCGCAACGCGGCAGTCTGCTGCACCGAAGGCATCCTCCAGATCCTGGACGAACGCGAACTGCGCGGAGTCCTCGGCCACGAGCTCAGCCACGTCTACAACCGCGACATCCTGATCTCATCCGTCGCCGGAGCACTCGCCTCCGTCGTCATGTTCCTGGTGAACTTCGCCTGGCTGATCCCCGTGGGCCGATCCAACGACGACGAAGGCCCCGGCATCCTCGGCATGCTGCTGATCATGATCCTGGGCCCCCTCGCCGCCTCCGTCATCCAGCTCGCCGTCAGCCGCTCCCGTGAGTACGAAGCAGACGCTTCGGGCGCCCGGCTGACCGGCGACCCCCTGGCCCTCGCCAGCGCCCTGCGCAAACTGGACGCCGGAACAAAACAGCTCCCCCTGCCCCCTGAGCCGAAGATCGAGACCGCGAGCCACATGATGATCGCGAACCCGTTCCGCCCCGGTCAGGGCATGTCCAAGATGTTCTCGACACATCCGCCGATGGCGGAGCGCATCGCCCGACTCGAGCAGATGGCAGGTCATCGCCCGTGAAGACAATCCTGAACGTCATATGGCTGGTCCTGTGCGGCTTCTGGATGTTCCTCGCCTACATAGCCGCCGGCATCCTCCTCTGCATCACCATCATCGGCATCCCGTTCGGCCTGGCCGCCTTCCGTATCGGCCTCTACGCCCTCTGGCCGTTCGGCTACACAGTCGTCGACCGCCGCGACGCCGGCGCGCCCTCCTGCGTGGGCAACGTGCTCTGGCTGATCCTGGCGGGCTGGTGGCTCGCCCTCGGCCACATCACCACCGGGATCGTTCTCTGCCTCACGATCATCGGCATCCCACTGGGCATCGCCAACTTCAAGCTGATCCCGGTCTCCCTCATGCCCTTCGGCAAGGAAATCGTGCGAACGGACGAGCCGTTCGCCGGACGGTGACGCAGGCCGGACAACCGGACAGCGAGGCGGCGCAGCCGCCGAAGACCACCTCGTCGACCCGCCAACTGCCCACTGTCAGTGCCGTCGTCCACCATGAACCCATGAACGACACCGAGCAGTTGCTGACAGTCGTCGAGAAGACAGCGCACATCACCCCGCGACGGGAGAACCGTCTCCTCCCCGCCGCACGCACCGCCGAAGACGTGGCCCGTGCGGCGGCGCCCCCCGGCTTTCCCCCGCCGCCGCTGCCCACCGCCCTCCGTAACCGCACCACCGACGGCGGCCGCGGTCCGGCACGCGAGCTGTTGCCGGTCACCGGTGGACCCGCCCTCTCCGGGCAACAGTCACTCGTCGCCCTGCTGGACGGAACCGGCTGGTACGGAGAGGACCTCGACGACGACGCACCGGAACTGCAACCCTGGCCGGACTACAACGCCCGCATCTGAGCCCGCTGTGAGCCCGCATCCGAGCCCGCTGTGACCTGCCGCTCTTTCCGCCCGACCGGCAACCACGCAGGCCTGTGCAACGTCTTGGGTTTCACAACCAGGCGAAGGGTAGGTTCGGCAACATGAGCATCATCGGTTGGATCATTCTCGGACTGTTGGCCGGAGCCATTGCCAAGGTCCTGCTCCCCGGCCGAGACCCGGGCGGGCTGGTCGGCACCACCCTCATCGGAATCATCGGCGCCTTCATCGGCGGCTGGATATCGTCGCACTTCCTCGACCGGCCGATCTCCAACGACTTCTACGACACCACGACGTGGATCTCCGCCATCGGCGGCTCACTGGTGCTGCTCATCATCTACCGCCTGCTCTTCGGGAACTCACGAGAACGTCACTGACGCCCGTCCGCGCCCGGTCCGCCCAGCCCGGTCTCGCGCAGCGTCACATTGAGCCGGCCACCGCTCATACCCGTCGCAGGATCAGCCGTCCCCGGACAGACCTTCGGCACGCCGTGAAACGCGAAGCGTGACGGCCCGCCGAAGACGAACAGGTCGCCGGAAGCCAACTCCAGATCCGTGTAAGGCCATCCACGGTCCTCGGTGTTGCCGAATCGGAAGACGCACGTATCGCCGATGCTGAGCGAGACGACCGGAGCGTCCGACCGCTCCTCCTTGTCCTGGTGCATGCCCATCCTTGCCGCACCGTCATAGAAGTTGATCAGCGCAGTGTCGGGCGCATACGCCTCGGCCGGGTACTCCTCCCCGTACGCCTCGGCCAGCGCCGCCCGCCCCAAATCCACCAACCAGTCCGGGAATTCGGCCACCCGGGCGCCGTTCACATCATCCGCGGTGCGCGAGTAGCGGTACGGCTGCCAGTGCCAGCCCACACAGACCGACTGCACGGACATCACCCCGCCACCCGGCAACACCGTGTGCCGCAGCGGCACCGGCCCCCGTGCCCATTCCCGGCACGCCTCGACCAGCTCGCGCTGCCGCTCCACCGACAGCCACTCCGGCACATGCACCGCCCCCGGCGTCACAGCGGTCCGCGGCCTGGGGAAGAGACCCGCCATTCAGCACACCGCCATTCGGTACTCAGCGCCATTCGGCACCAGCCGCTCTGCGCACGCCCATGGAGCACACGGCCCCTCAGCGCACCACCAGGGCACCTTCCAGTCCCAGAAGCCGCTCCTTGCGCTCCAGACCGCCCGCGTAACCCCGCAGTGCCCCGTCCGCGCCGATCACCCGATGGCACGGGCGCACGACCAGCAGAGGATTGCGTCCGATCGCCGTCCCCACGGCCCGCACGCCCGCCCCGGGCGTGCCGATCCGCTCGGCAATCTGTCCGTACGACACCGTCTCCCCGTACGGGACGGTGTCCAGCGCGCCCCAGACCCGGCGCTGGAACTCCGTGCCCTGCCCCTCCACGTACGCGATGTCGAAGTGAGTCAGCCGGCCCTCGAAGTACGCCCGCAGCTGGCCGGCGATCCCGGCGAAGGCCTTTGGCGCGTGGACCCAGCCGTCCTGGACGACCGCGGCACCCTTCTGGCCGGGCACGGAGAGCGAGGCGAGCGCCACACCGCCCGCCTCGGCAGCTGCCTCCTCGCCGACCAGCAGCAGTTCGCCCAGCGGGCTGTCGACGGTCGCGTACATGGTCATGGCCGGTCCCTCTCTTCCTCCGTACAGGGCGACTCCGTACAGGGCGACGAATCACCCAGCCACCCGAATCGCGCGAATTGCCCGATTCATCGCTCCGTACCGACAAGTCTGTGCCCGCCCGCTCCCTATGACTGGCGGTATTCGGACATCGCACCCGGAGGTGCGAGGCCGGCCGGCACATGCCACGCCGCCCCGACCCCGCGCCGCGCCCGGCCGGGCGGCCGAATGACCTAGCGGTAGTTCACGAACTGCACGGCGAAGTCGAAGTCCTGCCCCTTCAGCAGCGCCTGCACGGCCTGCAGGTCGTCGCGGCTCTTCGAGCTGACCCGCAGCTCATCGCCCTGGACCTGCGCCTTGACGCCCTTCGGACCCTCATCGCGAATGATCTTCGCCACCTTCTTGGCGTTCTCCTGGGAGATGCCTTCCTCGATCGTGGCGAAGATCTTGTACTCCTTGCCGGACAGCTGCGGCTCGCCCGCGTCCAGCGACTTCAGTGAGATGCCCCGCTTGATCAGCTTGGACTGGAAGATGTCGAGGATCGCCTTCACGCGCTCCTCGCCGTTCGCCTCCATCAGGATCTTCTCGCCGGACCAGGAGATCGAGGCACCCGTGCCCTTGAAGTCGTAGCGCTGCGAGATCTCCTTGGCGGCCTGGTTGAGGGCGTTGTCGACCTCCTGCCGCTCGACCTTCGAGACGATGTCGAAACTGGAGTCGGCCATGACGTGTGGCTCCTTGCGTCGTATGCGGTGGGTACAGGGCAAAGCCTAGCCACCGCCGACCGCCGCGAGCACTGATCAATCAGGTGGCGGAGCACCCCCGGTCATCAGGTATCGTTTACGTCGTCGCCAAGGAGCCCCGGTCAAACGGAGTTCCAGCGCGTCGTTCGAGGCGGTGTGCCCGAGTGGCCAAAGGGAGCAGACTGTAAATCTGCCGGCTCAGCCTACCCAGGTTCGAACCCTGGCGCCGCCACAGAACGGGAAACCCCCGCTGACCTGCTGACACAGCAGATCAGCGGGGGTTTCTGCATGCTCCGGATGCGTTTCGGGGAGGGGACCGAAATGGGCGGCTTGTCTCACTTCCTACCGCCGGTATCCCGCCTCTGATCAGGTCGTGTCCCCCACCTGTCCCCCGGGGGACAGGTGGCACCCTCACTCCGGTTCGTTCCACTCACGCATCGCCGCATCGATCCGATGGTTGGCACGCTCCTGCGTCTGTGCCAGCACCTTCGCGTACACCCGGAACAGAACGGCGATGGTGTGCCCCGCCCGCCGCGCGCACTCCATCGGATCCACCCCGGAACTGAGCCAGAACGAGACCCCGGCGTGGCGGAGATCATAAGGACGGCGGGCGAGTAAAGACGCGGCCTCCTGCTCGGTCAGCACGTCTTTGCGGGCCCGCGCCCAGACCTCGCCGTATCCAGTCTCCTGGAGCAGCCCCCCCACGGCTCGTCCGGAACAGCCGACCATCCGGAGCGACGCCGTGCGTGGCGATGTGCCGGCGCAGCAGCCGTACGAAATGCGGCGGGATCGGTACGGGACGCGAGTCCTTGACCGCCCGCGCCTTGGTGTCGCATCTCGTGCGCCTGCCCGTCGTCGGTCCAATTCCGCCCGGCCCGAGTGGCCCCCTGGCGCAGCGTCAGAGTGCCCCATCCCGTTTCCGGCAGGTGGCATTGCTCGCGGCGAAGGGCGGTAGCTTCGGCCGGCCGCATGGCCGCGTAGTACAGGCACCCGAAGAACGCCTCCAGGTGCGCGCCGCGCGGCACCTGCTCGCGCACTCCCTTGAGCAACGAGCGGGCCTGGCGGGGGTTGGCGACGCTGTCGGGGTCGACCTCCTCGGCGGACTTCGGCGCGGCCCACTTGACGGTCGTAAGCGGATTCACGGGCGTGGTGAAATACCGCTCTTCGACGGCGAGCCCCAGCACGTCACTGAGGCAGGCACGCTTGCGCCGTGCGGTGCGAGGCGCGGCCGGCTTTCCATCGACCTTCAGCCCCAGGGCGTCCAGTGCCACGCGGACCGTGGCTGCGTCTTCGAGGGCGGAGACCGGTAGCGAGTTCTTGGCCATCCATTGCAGAGCGCGGGCGACATCCTCAGGTGGTTCCTCGTCCCACCGGTTTCGGTTGTACGCCCACCCGTACAGGGCGCGCCGCAGCAGTGCGGCGTCGGGCTTTCCGACAGTCGACTTCACCAGAGCTGGAGTGATCGTTGCCAGGGCATCCGAGTAGTTCTTGCGGGACTTGGCCGGCGCCGTCGTCCACTTACGGTCGATGTATGCCCGGGTGTGCTCGTACCAAGTGATCGAGCCTTGAAGGGCCCGGAGCTCTGATGTCGGCAGGCCCTTGTCGTCGTCGAACTGCTCGCCGCGCCGAACGGCCGCCATCAGCTCCGAACGGCGCCCGTCGGCCTGAGCCTTGAGCTTGTAGCTCTTGGAATGCTTGCGCTGCCCGACCACCCAGCGCACCCGATAGGGCTTGGGGCGGTCCGGACGCGCCTCGATCGCATAGAGGCGCACGTCGTACGTAAGGGGCATGACTCTCCAGGAACAGGCCGAGGGCCCGCCGTATCGGCGGGCCCTCGGGTGCGTGCATTGCATCGGGTCAGACGGCAGCGCGCTGCTCGCAGCGCTCCCACCAAGCGTCCAGGTCAGCACGGCTCACGCGGAGTTGGCCGTTGGGCAACTTCTGGATGCGAGGGGCCTGGCCGCGGGCGCGCATGCGGTAGAAGGCGGCGCGGCTCATGTCGATCTCTTCGAGGACTTCAGGGAGCTTGAGCATCTTGGGGTGTGCCACGGTGCGACTCCTTCGAGGCGTCGATCTTTTGGGGGAGTGACGGGGTCTTCGGGCATGGGGCTTGTCGGGAGTCCGCGTGTGTCCGAGGCGTGGATTTCTGCGTCATTGCGTCATCAGCGTCACTTAGGCTTCTGACCTGTGGTTTTGCTTGACGCACTAGCTAGGGCGTGCGTCATCGCAGCGTCATGGGGTGCGTCATCGGATGACGCAGATGACGCAGGATGACGCAGAGGCCGCTGTCTACGTCATGGCTTTGGCCGCAGGTCAGGGGCCGTTTTTCGGCCTGCATGACGCAGGTGACGCAGCGTCTTCCCTCTTAGGACAAAAGAGGGGGCGTCTGTTGTAGTTCGGTGCGCCTCAAGCGTGAAGAAGGAGCCGCTTCGCGGCGCGACCTTCGGGCAGCGTTCCGCCGAACAGCAAGAGGAGCACGCCTCTGCTCCGAAGGGATCGGCAATGGAAGACCGCACGCGCTAACCGTGATGCTCGACACCGCGCGTAGCAGCAAGCGGGTGGCCCACTGACAGGCTCGGTGGGCCAACCGGCAAGCCGCGTCGCGGGTGTGTCGGCGGCTGACCCTAGGGTGCCCCCGTGAATGTGGATGATCTTCAGTGGCAGTTGAGCAACCTCGGCGGCGTCCTGCCGCGGATCGTGGACGAGATCCTCGAACGCGGCGGCCTGGAGGCCCTAGTGGAGGCGGCACGGGAGCGTGAGGACTGGTTCTGCGCTGCTGGTGCGGTGCGGGGGTTGTGTGCGGTGGGGGAGTTCGGACGGGCCTGGACGGTGGTGGAGCCGTTCGCGGCCACCGGTTGGCAGCCGGCGGTGCGGGCGGGCGCCGACGTCCTGTTGCGGTGGGGCCGCGTCGACCAGGCGCTGGAGCTGGCGCACCCCAAGAGGCCGCAGGAGAACGCGGTCGACGCGTGGCGGGACTACGCCGAGGCGCTGGTCCGGGCCGGGCGGGTGGACGACGCGATCGGCGTACTCGGCCCGCATCTGCGCGGCGGGCGCCTGCTGGGGGCCCTGGTGGAGATGACCGAGGGCCAGGGATGCGACGAGCGGGTGTTGGAGCTGCTGGCCCCGATCGCCGAGGAGTTCCGGCACGACCCGAAGCAGTGCGACGACTTGTGGGGTGCCCTCCCTGCACAGGCCCGGGTCTTGGAGCGGTCCGGCCGGGCGGACCAGGCAATCCGGCTGCTCGGCGTGGACATGGCCGCACGCCGGTACGGGCCGCAGAACAACGTCAAGTTCTATGCCGAGCTGCTGGCCCGACACGGTCGGGTTGAGGCACTTCGCGACCTTGCCGACACCCAGAGGTACGCCGCCGTAAGCCCGTACGTGACGGCCCTGGAGAATCTGGGCCGAGCCGGGGAAGCGGAGGCGTACCTGCGCGACCTCATCGCCGCCAAGCATCCGGGTTGGCACGAGAGCACACTGATGGGACTGCTCATCCGTCAGGGCCGGGTGGACGACGCGATCGAGGCGGTGGAGCACACGTTCGACGACCTCTACGACGGGAACCTTCTCCAGGCGACCCTGATCGTGCTCGCCGACCGGGGCCTGCACGACAGAGCCCTTGGACTCACGGAAGGGCGCAGCCCCGAATTCCTGGCGGAGAACGATGAGTTCTGGCTCCGGTCCAACCGGTGGTGGCTGATGGGAGAGTCGGGACGCGCCAGGGAGGCAATCGCGGAGATCCAGGCGTTGCCAGCCGACAGGGTCGAGGACCGCGAGCTGACCATCGCCTGGCTGCTTGCCCAGGACGGCCGCGTCGAGGAGGCCATCGCCCTCCTACGCCCATTGCCCGGCGAACGGGCCGCGACCGACCTGGCCGAACTACTGATCCGGCAGGGCCGCCTCACCGAGGCTATTGCCGTCATCCCCGACGTGGCCGCCCAACGGGAGGAGAAACGACGCCACCGGCCCGGCAGACCTGAGCGACCGAGCAGCCAGTAGTTCGCATCGAGAAGGTCACCAGCGCAGGTCCCCGTGCCACTCTCGTGCCAGAACGGGCGGGGAATCAGGGGGCGCAGGGGGACGCGCCGCCGAATCTACCCAAGGCAGTGAACCCGCAGGTCAGGCTTGTAACCACCTCACCTCGCTCCCAAAGCGGGTGTCGCAGGTTCGAATCCTGCCGGGGCACACGGCTAAGGGCCAGTTCAGAGGCTTGATCCTCTGGAGCTGGCCCTTGTCGTGATCACGGCCGTGCCACACCCGTGCCACAGGCTCGGTAGTTCGAGCCGTCAGGCCGACTGATCGTCGCTGCCCCACCGCACCCGGAGAACGTGTTGCCTGGAACCCGACGTCGAGCAAGACGAGGGAGCCGATCGGGCTTGTTACGGGCAGGCAGGAGCCAGCCGCATTCGCGGCTGGCGTACGGCTCCCTGGCCATGCTCGACCCCAGTCCGGGCGTGCCATCGACCAAAGATCGCGCCGACGCCCACGTGTGTCCGCACTCCCGCCCGAGGCTGGCCTGAGAACCACTACGTTCTCCATGGTCAACGAGCTCTGATCATCAGGTAGCCTGCCGGTTCGCCTAATTGGAACAGTAAGCACACTGGTGGGAACCGTGAACGTCCGTACTCAGATACACCTCTTGATCCTGTTTGCTGTCGGCTTCGGTCTGTTTTTCGGCGGCCTGACGTTGGGAGGGGCGCCACTCGGTCTGCTGGGCTTCGTGATCTTCTTTTTTGTTCTTCAGCCGTTGATTTGGGCGCTACTTCCGGTTTCCTTCCTCATGGCTCCGAAGGGGGCGCAAGCGACCTGCGCCCTGTACCGCGGCTGGGCCGCAAAACTGACCGCTCGCCTCGGGCTGGGAGCCTCCCGCACGGTCGAGGCCGACGCCGCGAGGCTTCGGCAAGGAGTGCGTCTCAGCATGCTCTCGCTTGGCCTGCGCGACGGCAGTCAGACCCTCGGCCACGTGCTCCTGCACCAGTCCTCGGACGGCGAGGTCTGTCTGGCCTGGCGCAAGCGCGGGAAGGGCAGTACTGACCAGCCGATCAACCTTCAGGGCCCGGTGGCCGCACGTCGGGAGCGCCAGCAGCAGAATGGCACACAGGCCCGAATGGGGTACACCGTAGCTGTGGATCTCGGCACCGAGTCCTACTGGCTACGCCCCCACGACGCTGCCCTGCTCGAGCTCCTTCTCGGGAACGGCGCGTCAGTTACCACTGACGTCTCCATTTGACGTCGCCAATGGCTCCGCGGCTGCCCGGGACGGCTCAGGCGATAACGCACGGGCCGGCCAAGCTGCCGCATATTCGTGGATTGGCACCTGAGCGAAGGAGCATCGTTCGTCTCTGATCAGCGCCACGCCGGAAGTCGCAACGGCCTCCGAAGTCGTGCTTGATCGGCGGTGGCTGACATCCACGGCTGACATCAACGTCGTCGGACGGTAACGGGTCCGCACTCATCGACGCACGCAGGCGGAGTCCGGCGAGGTAGCCGTCCGGGGTCTTGTCGTACCTGGTCGCGATGCATGGGCCAGCGGCTCATCGGGTCCGTGAGCCGGGCCGTCTGTGGGCCGTCCGAGGGTGCTCAACGACGACTGACGCTGACAACCGTCGACAGCTAAGTCGCAGGTCGCAGCGTTGATCGATTGGAGGGTTGCAGGTCAGAGACCCGGCCCCTCACTTCTTCGGCTACTGATCGCACTCAGCGGCGCTTGACTCTCAACAAGACTCCGCCGACCGCGCGGTAATCTCCCGGCGGAGGAATGCCATGACAGCGTGGATCATGTTGGCCTCCGGATGCCTGATGGCAGCCGGGGGAACGTTGACCTTGAACGGTTGGAAAGCAGCGCAGTACCGGCATCCCCGGAAGGCTGGTTGGGGTGCCATCGCGATGGGCGGCGGCCTGGCCTTGAACGGAGTACCAAGGCTGGTCGGATGGTCCTATGAAGTGGCCGCGGACCTCGCCACCGTAGCCCTGGTTCTCGTCGCGCTCGGCGCGGTGCTTCAGATCCTCGGCAGGCCCGTGAGAGCTCGAAGCACTACAAACGGGGATACGGACGCACGTCAAGGGCAGCCCGATTCCTGACATCAGCGCCTGACACCAACCGGCACGAACGGCGCTGGTCAACGCCGAACCTCAGCAGCCCGCCGGCCGAAGTACGGAGCGAGCTGACCGACATCGACAGGCCCCCACGATCGGCCTAATAAGGATGAGGCCAGACCTCAAACTCTGTGTCAGTGCGGGCGCCGGCGGGTCTGCCGGGGCTTGTCAGCTTGTGATCAACTTAATTGTGACAGTCGTCGCGCCATACACGAAGACGGCACCACCGATGATGAAGATCCACCCACTATCTTGTTGATGAGGCGCTGCGCGTCCTGGTGGCGCGCGGCAGCTGCATTTTGGCTCGACAGTCCCCGGTAGTCCCGCACGAGGGCCAGCCCCAAACAGAGGCAGAACGCTCCGATGGCGAAGAACACAAGCAGCATCCATCCGGGTATCTGCTCGTTGTCCTGCACCGCCTGAGCGACATCCATCGCGCGATCGTAACGTCCGTCGAGACGCCCGTCATCGCCGTTCAGGAAACTTCCCGTGCCACTCTCGTGCCAGAACGGGCGGGGACTCAGGGGGAATCGGGGCGCAAAGCGGAGCACGTGACGAGGTCCCGCTCAGATACAGAGTCCGCAGGTCACAGTCCGGACCGCCCCACCACGCTCCTAAAGCGGGTGTAGGCCCACCTGGCTCTGGCCGGCTCAGGGGGCCAACCGGGGGGCCAAAGACAGCAGCCTTCCTCGTACTGCCTCGGACGACTACGGACAGAGCCTTGCGCGCCATCCCTGGTCAAACAGCAGGCGCACAAGGCCACTTGAGTCCGTGATCGCGTTCGGGACGAAGAGGTCGGCGGTTGGTGCGTTCGGCCAACCTGCGGCCAGGAAGCCAGCGTTGAGGCCCTCCCGGTTCGTACGGCCAGGTCGCAGGCTTGCAGGGACGCTTCACAGAACGGTCTTGAAAGCCGTCACTGTGCGAGCGCGGTAGAACTTTCCCTACTTCATCGAGCAGCGCGAGCGCCTGTCGAGGGTCAGGCACCGTCGCGGGGTCCAACTCCTCTTCCACCTGCTCAGGCGCCTTCCACTGGACCTGGGGGAGAGGGTTCTGGGACAGAAGCCCGGCGTCGACCGCGTAGCCGAGCGCGTTGTGGAAGATCGCTCGCTTCCTGCGAATGGTCGAAGCGGATGCCGTGGCGCGCCGCGACCACAGCCACGGCGGCCATGAGTCCGGCCAGCGGCAGGAACGCTGTGAACCGGTGGGGGATCAGGACTTGGTCGACCAGGTTCTTGAAGAGCCACACCGAAGCGACTTCACCCGCGGACCCCGCGATGAGGAGGACGACACTCGCGGCGAGCCGGTACCGGTCGGGGCGTGCCCACGGCCAGAAGCGGCGGAACGCGTCGGCCGAAGACACGGCCGCCGCAAGGGGCACTGGACTGTCCTCGGCTGCCGGGGCCACGGGCTTGATGTGAGCCGAGTCGGCGGGTGTCGCGTCCGCCAAGCGGGGTCACCTTCTCGGGGAGGGAGCCGGGTGGGGGCATGCGGCGGAAGGGGGGCGACGGACGGGACGCGCCGTCGCCCCCCGATGACGATCCTCGGGTGAGGCGGCGATGCTTAGTAGCCGCCGCCGTAGCCGCCGCCGTAGCCGCCGCCGTAGCCGCCGCCGTAGCCGCCGCCGTAGCCGCCACGTCCGCCGTAGCCGCCACGTCCGCCGTAGCCGCCACGGCCGCTGTAGCCGCCACGGCCACCACCTCGGCCACCGCGGCCACCACCTCGGCCACCGCGGCCACCACCTCGGCCACCGCGGCCGTTGAAGATCGAGAAAGCGCTCATGACGTACCTCCTGTGTGACTGGATGTGCCGGAAGGACTTCGCAGCCCATTGGTTGCCTGAGATCGGCCCCAACGGCACCGAAGACATTCATGCAGCTGGGGTGGGACCCCTTGGGCAATCCGGCGTGGACTGGGGTGATCGATCAGAACCCTCTATGAACGTACCTAGATCAGCCTAAGAGTGCTCGTTCATGCACAAAAAGTGACAGCCCTCGTGTGGGTGTGTGACACCTCGGCGGATGTCTCCCGAGGGCGGTAGAGAAGCGACCCAGTTCGCGGCGCCGCCACACGGCTGCCGAACCTGCCTTTGAGGCTGTGAGATCAATGCCTGACGTGAACTCAGTAGCCCTTCACCAAATACAGACTGACGCCACATCATGTGTCGTAGGACGGGATGCGCCGTTGACCGCCGCCCGCTATGGGACCGCGCTCGGGCAGCATCGGAGCGGGGTGCCACGACCCTCGGACACGTGATCGGAATGGTCGGGAATCGCGGCAGCCATTCAGGTGACGTGACCACCTGACGAACTCTGTCGCCGGAGGACATCGAGACCGCTGGTCTGACTGCAGTCTTTGACGGCAACACCGGTGCACCCTGCCGTACCAGGAAAGTCGATGCCGGACGCTGCGCAGGACGCTAGCGAGCCGCATACCCGGCCCTTGGGCCGCCGGAAGGAACTCCTAAAGCGGTGTTCCTGGGGCCCCTTCCCCCAGGTGTGCCCCAGGAGCATCTAGCAACGGAGAAGCCGCAGGTGAGAGGGGCTAACGGGAGCCCTCTGTAAATCTGCCGGCTCAGCCTACCCAGGTTCGAACCCTGGCGTCGCCACACGAACAAGAGGGTCTGTGACCAGCGGAAACGTTGGTCACAGACCCTTTCGCTTTGGGTGGGGCCGATAGTTCGTTATGGGGCCTTTGTCTCACCTTGTCGCGCCAGATCTCGCGTGGTGACCAGCTTGTGTGGGGCAGGCGTGGGGAAGCGTTCAGCCGGGCTACCTTCCCTCCCGCAGCGTTGCTTCGATCCGGACGTTCGCCGTCGCCGCGGCACCATCCAGACACTTGGCGTAGACGCGGAACAGTACGGCCACGCTGTGGCCGGCGCGTTGCGCCACCACCTGAGGTTCCACGCCCGAACTGAGCCAGGTCGAGATTGCCGCATGACGTAGGTCGTATGGGCGCTTAGCCAGCGAAGAACTCCGTTGGGCACCCAGTGCGGCGGGCTGGTCCAGGACACCGGGTACGAGCGGATGCGGCGACGAGCGGCACTGGCCGATTCCAGAGATCCCAATCAGCGGAAAGACAGTCAGCGCGAGTGTGCGCCCGTGCATCGCGTATGCGCCTCCCGCCCCCGGGCGACGGGTGGGAGTGTGCGTGAGGTCTCGAGGTATCAAGGTCGGGAGGGGGTATGCAATGGCATCTCAGTCCAAGTGTGGCGCTCGTACCAAGGCTGGAACATCGTGCCGAAGCCTCGCAGTGATCGGCACTTCTCGTTGCGCCAAGCACCAAGGTTCCTGGTCTTCCTACGGGGTCGCGCAGCGCAAGGAGAAGGAGGCCAAGGCGAAGAAGCGCCAAATCCGCAAGAAGCGGTAGACGCCGCGAGAGACCGTTGTCCAGTCTCATCCACAGTCTCGTTCATCGCCGTTCGTGGCCGTTCGGCTTCCCAGCGACCCCATCTGTGACCTGGCCGCCGGACGACCGCGAACCAGGGTGAACAGGGCCGTGCAGGCCGCCCAAGGTGTCACCTCTGCCGTGGAGAAGGGGGGCGCGTTTCCCTGCTTCATCAAGGCCCGCGCACGGCGCCTCTACGGCGCGCTACGTGAGCAGGTCTCATCGCAGTCCGAGTGACAGCTGTTGCTGGAGTGTCGAAGGCAGCCACGGGGTTCACGTAGCCTCGCGGCTTGTGGGGTTCATAGGAACGGTGTGGGGCCGCGAGCGGGGCAGGTGGGCACGGGACCAGCTGACCCCTTCGCAGGCGGTGGTCTACGACCGCCTGCGGGATCTGTTCGAAGTGGGCGAGTACGAGGAGGCCGAGGTCGGGGCGAGAGCCTTTGCGGCCGCGTCCCGGCGCTTCTGGGACCGGGGCCCCGTTGTGGAGTGGCTGGCCGGGGCCTTGGCCACGGCAGCGGCCATTGCTCACGGTCGTGGAGTCGAGGTGCTGGCTGAGCTGGACGCCCTGATCGCGGATCTGGAGCGGACGACTGGAGCTGGGCGGGCGTTGCTCTTGGACGTCCGGGTGAACCGCGTGGCGGCCCTCGTCGACCAGGGGCGGTATACGGAGGCAGAGGCTGAAGCGGACGGCATACTGCGGGCCGCGGTCCGTCTCGCGCACCTCACCAAGGTGTGGGGAATCGAGCTGTCCACTTTGGCCAACCTGGCAGTTGCCCTGTGCGGGCAGGGCCGTTACGAAGAGGCGGGGGCCATCGCCCGCGGGAACCTCCCACGCGCGCCGGCGGGCACGGCTGCCACCCTGCACTGCGTCCTGGTAAGCAGCTTGAACGGGCAGGGCCGACACGAGGAGGCGTTGACCGAAGCCCGTCGCCTGACGCCCCTTTGGGTCCGCACCGAGAGCGGGGCCCTGGACATCGGCACGGCTACAGCCCTGCACGGCCTGGGCCGCCACAGCGAGGCGGAAGCCACCGCTCATCAAGCGTTGGACGCCTGCGAGCAGTTCCTGCATCCGCTCCACCCCCGGATCCAGGAAGCCCGCACACTGCTGAGCCGCATTACCGCTGACGGTCCGCTCGCCTGACGAGCACACACCACTCAACCCTCAGGTAAGACCGCACAACTCGGGCCTGGTGGCGTGCCGGCATGCAAGTCCTCTACAAGCTGCGGTGACGGCAGTCTGTGGCGGCGACGTTGGCAGACTGAAGCGGACTTAGCCGCTTCCCGGAGCACGTACTGCGCCTTGCCGTCAGTTCGGCAAGCAGGCGAGCCGTCCAGACAGCCGAACTCCTGAAGCGGTGTTCTCGGGTCCCTTCCCCAGGTGTGCCCCGGGGGTGTCTAGAAACGGAGAAGCCGCAGGTGAGAGGGGCCAACGGGAGCCCTCTGCCCACACGCCCCAACTAGCGAAGGGGAGCCCGTCAGCAAGCTGACGGGCTCCCGCGAAAGATCGAGGCTAACCTGGCATCAGGTCAGATCGTCGGTGTGTCATCGACGATCTCCTTGTGCGGTTCGACAATGAACCTCCAGCCGTCGCTGGGCTCCAGGAACCGCACTCGGGTCGGGTAGATGTCCAGGGCACGGCGGTCCCGGTTTTGGCTGTTCGTGTTCTTCCGCCCCCGGGCCGGCTCCTCGTACAGGTCGACCTTGACGTCCGGCACCGCGACGGTTTCCTCGCTCCAGCGCTGAACGATCCCCGCGCCGAACGCTTCCCGTGCGGCGGAGTAGAGCGACTCCAGGGATTCCTTGTTCCCGTCAGGCACGAAGAGGGCGAGGTTCAGGAGGACGCCGGCACTCTGGAGAACCTCGATTTCTTCCCCTGCCTCGTCGGCAATCCAGATCCCGCGCTCTTCGACATTGTCCGGGAGAACATGAATTTCCTCACCGAAGATCGTCCTCGCGGTGAAGGATCCTCCCTCGAAATTCTTACCCGGCTTCGTAAGGAAAGCCGGGGCGCAGCAGTCGAGAGGAAGGCCATCCATCTCCGCCGAGACGAAGATGCCGTCCTGGAGGCCCAATTCGGAAACCTCGTCGGCCGTAAGACGTCGAGCCGTAACCTTCTCGGTATTCACGCCATTCCCCTTTTTTCGTGGCGTCCTGTAAATTCATTAGGACTATACCATGAAAACGATCAGCCAATCCCTTTACGCGCGCCTTCGCTCTCACGATAGTACAGTCGACCCTCCGGTTAATTTCTTCCGACAGAACAGCAGGCAAATCCTCTCGTATCGCCAGCGAAACGTAGCCCCCGTGGAGAAATGCGGTGAGGTCCAAGAGGTGACTCGCCGCTTCGGCGGGGTTTTCGGAACTAAGTCAGCCGCCAAGTTAAATGTGAGCGGCCTTGGTCAAATGGCAACCCAGCGACCCAATCGGGCGAACCACGGCAGTCGCCTCTCCGATCGGGCACTTCACGCCTCGCCCCGACGGCCGCCTTCGCGGGGCCGCCATCTCTTCACCCACGGCCCAGGCGGAGTCGCTGCGGGTGAAGCTCGCTATCCGAGCGCGGATCGTTACCCGGCGGCACTCGTTCTGGCTGCGTGAGCCGGAGGGCCGCTGTGGACGCTTGCGATCGCCAGGTGCATGATGAGCGCCCAGCTATTGCAGGGGAGTCGGCGTGGCCGGCAGGGGGATGCGCATGCGAGGCATGAACTTGGGGACGCGTGCGGCCCTCAGGGCTGTACTGGCCTGTGCGGCGCTGGGAATACTGCTGTCGGGATGCGGCCTCTTGCTCAATCCCCCGCCGCCACCGCCCGGTCCGCCTCGAACCCTGTTGACAGAGGATCCGATCGGTACCTGGCGGGACGAGGCGCACGGACGTCTCACCTTCTCTGCGGACGGAAGCTTTATTGCGACTGACGTCTGCGGCGACTACTCGGCGACCGGGGACGAGATCGTGGGTGTCGAAGAGCCTCTCACCATGACCGGAACGGGGGCATGGGACCTCTTGACCTGGGATCCCGAAAGGGCTGATGGGCGAAGGGTCACGACTGTACGGATTGAGTTCGCCGAATGGTCCGCCGATTATGACGTGGGCGGCACAGTCGAGTCGCCCAAGCTGTGGGACGACGAGGCTGGACAACGCCGAGTACTGCATCCTGAGCAAACAGCCTTGAGAGCGGTGCTCAGATGGACGGGGTCCTCCAGAGATGCCGCTCGTCGAGCGTGCCGAACCGTACGTTTCCGCTGTCAAGGTCTACGAGGATGGGCCAGCAATCCAGAAGCTGTTGCCTCGGATCGCGTGAGGCGAGGTATTGAACAGAGTTGTAGGGGGCGATCAGAAGCCCGTTGCTCTCCCGTACCCGTTCTGCATCGATGGCAAGGGGCGGTTCGTCGTCGCGCTGGCTGCGCTCAAGAAACGAGGCCGCCAACCTCAGGGCTTCTGCTGGCTCCATCATGTGTCTCCGATGCGTCGGCTGCCCCGCGGGGCACCCCAGGTCAAGCGGGTTCTGACGTAGCGCTCTGCAACTCTTGGTGGGGCCCTGTGGGGTCGGCGTGGGGCGCCACATCCAGCGACTGAGGAAGTGCCTGGTCCGCGGGCACGTTGGGCGCGGACTGCAAATCTGCCGGCTCAGCCTACCCAGGTTCGAACCCTGGCGCCGCCACAGAACGGGAAACCCCCGCTGACCTGCTAGCACAGCAGATCGGCGGGGGTTTCTGCATGCTCCGGACGCGCTTCGGGGAGGGCGGCGCTGGCGGAAGCCCGCCGCGTGGTGAAGCCAGGCAGGCTGGTCGCTGCGGCTGCAATCAACCGTTATGCGTCACTCTTTGAGCACGTCACGTACGCCCACCTTCACACCGAGCGGATTCATGACTCCGTCTCCAAGATCTTTGGGACGGCTGTCTATGACGGGGTACGGGGTTCGCCCTGTCCTACTTCCACCGCGCCGAAGAGCTTGTGGCTGAGCCGCCTGCCTCCGGTCTGACGGACATGCAGGCCTTCGGTATCGAGGGGCCCGCGTGGTCTCTTGTAACGGCGGCCGAGCAACAACCGGGCGAGGGGCCCATGGAGTACCTGATCGCCTCTGTCATGGCGGCAGCGTGCATGGCAGAGGCGTACCCGGAGTTGCTCGCCGCCAGCTCGCACCTACTGGCCGTTGGCACGGCCCCCGCTGACATCAACGGCTGACATCAACGCTGGCGCACACCGGCAGCCGGACACAGCCACGCCAAGGGCCATGCGCGTGACTGTGGAGAGGCGGGGGGAGGGGCTGCATTGGCTGCGCACCCACCTACGGACCAGAAGGTTGCAGGTTCGGATCCTGCTGAGTGCACACAGGTCAAGGACCTGGGAGATCGTCCCGGGGCCCTTTTCGCTGTACTCCGTGCTGAGATCAGCCCCCGAGCGTCCTGCCGGAGAGCGCGTGTTCAGTTCTCGCAGATACGGCGCGCCTTGGCCACGAGTCTGTGGGGCAGTCCCGGCCCCGCGCACGCGTAGTCGATCAGCAGGTCCCGGTAGGAGGTGCTCGCGAGCTCCGGAGCCAGGATGATCAGGGCTCGCAGGTCGTCAGACGAGCCGGATAGGCGCGTGCGATAGGCGGCACCCGCCGCGCGCAGGGAGACTTCCCGCGGTTCGTGTTGCAGGCCCTGTTCGACGAGACCCACGGCGGCGGCGAAATCACCCTGCTCGGCGCGCACGTCGGCAAGGTCCAGATAGAGGGACCAGTTGGCAGGGTCCAGGGCCAGGGCGCCTTCGAAGGACACCGCAGCCTGGTCCAGGTCGCCCATTGCACGCCAGGTGCCCGCGCGTGCGACCGCAGTCCACATGACCCGATCGACGGCATCGCCACGGTCGCACAGGGCGAAAGCCAGCTCGTAGCGGCCGCAGGCACGGGGCAACCGGGCCACGGCGGCCAGCGACTCCGGCACGGGACTCCGTTCGGACACCACGTCGATGGCATGGAACCAGGGCGTGAACCGCTCGCGCATCTCGTCGGTGTCCAGGTTGTGGCCGTAGTCCAACGTCCGCAGACACGCCTCCGCCAACGCCTCGGCACTCACCGCGCTGAGGAACCGCGCATCGCCGAACCAGGGGGCGGTGCCCCACGCCACGTCGGGCCGCGCCCCCGTGACCGAACCGAGGGTCATTACCGCGTCGTCCATGTCCCCGTCGAGGAACAGGAAGTACGCCTGTGCCAGCACAGCGCTCAAGGACCCGTCCCCTTCGAGGCCCTCCTTAAGCTCCGAGCGACGGTCCCGCCACAACTCGGCGAGGGCCGCATAGGGCTCCGGGGCCGCCGGCGCGGAGGCTATCGCCCCCACCAGGAACTCCATGGCGCCGACCGGGCTTCCGCCGCAGTGCGCCATCACACCGGCGAGAGCGACTCCCGCTGTCACTGACCGACTCGACATCGCCAGAGAATATCCATGGCCAGGGGTTCTGTGGACCGTTCCGCTTGCGCGGAGGTGCAGCCATCAGTGATCCGTGAGTGATGCCAACCCTGACGGCAACGACGGCACACAGAGGCCGCTGATCACCACCGTCGGCGATCACTCCGGGCGGAGGTGACAGCGAACCCTGAGCGTGTGTCATCGAACCTTGAGCAGCACTGCCCCAGGGCTTCCCTTAAGGGCTGGCCGTTGTCATGATCCAGCCATGGCTCACAACAGCTCACCCGTCTACCAGGTGCGCTACGGCTGGGACCTCAGGACCGCTGGAGTCGTCGCGCTTTCCGCCGTCTTCACAGCAGTCCTGCTGCTCCCGGGCGTACCGCTGTTCGCGCAGATACTGGGCCTGCCGCTCTTCGGCGGGGGCGGGCTGTTCATGTCGTACGTGGCACTGAGCCGGAAGGTCGCGTTCCGGGTGGACGAGACAGGGGTGCTTCTTGGAGGGAGCCCCGCCCGGTACAGGGCCACCACCAGCCATGTGCCCTGGGATGACGTCACAGGTTTCGTGCTCTGGCGCCAGGCCGCGGGCGGCGCTTCCCTGCCCTATGTCGGGGTCACCCGGCGGGAAGGCGCTCCGGCCCTCCCGGGAGATGGCCCAAAGGCCCGTGCTGCCCTCAAGTACCTCGTTCCGGTGCCGGCGGACGTCGCGCTGGCCTCACGGGCAGTGACGGGGTGGCGCTTGGACAACGACCGACTAGCCACTGCCGTCGCCCACTTTGCGCCCGAGATCCCCGTGCGTGACCTCTCGTAGTCGACGTACGCCTTGTGCGCGCACCCTACGCGCGGTCGATCAAGATTCGTTGGCACGAAGCTCAACGTTGGATAGCACAGGACAAGTGACAGACGCAGAATGCCACTTGCGCGCGTGATCGCGTTCGGGACGAAGAGGGCGTTGGGCTCTAGGGTCTGCCCGGCGAATCTCGCGACGGTCCGATGATGTGGTCGTTGCTTTGGTCGCAGGGCGGGGAGATCTGAGCAACAACGAGTGGATGCGGCCTGCGTAGCGTCTGCCGCAGCCCTGCGGGTGATGTGTATGTCTGTGGGAGGGGTTGGCCAAGGGGGCTGAGGCTGATCTGGCGCTGTTATCGGTGCCTGCTCAGGAAAGGCGCGGGAGACCGATGACTTTTGGGGCCAGCCCTTGTCTACATTGCGACAACCCGAGCAAGAGCGAGACAGGGAGCGTGCGATGACCACGGAACAGACGACGGCTGAGGCTTTCTCCTACACGTTGGAGCGGACGCTGGAGACTCCTGTGGCAGCGGTGTGGAGCGCCTGGACCACTGCGGAGTCCTACGCACAGTGGTCCTATGCCGCCCCCGGATCCGTCGAGATGGACGTGCGGCCGGGTGGGACGTGGAAGGCGACGATGGTCACCCCGGACGGCGGGCAGTTCCCGTTGACCGGCTCCTACTCCGAGGTCGATGAGAACCGGCGTCTGGTGATCGGCATGGACGTACCCGGGAAGAACGAGCCGACGGTCATGACCGTCGAACTTGCCGAGCAGAGTGCTCACCGGACTCGCATCGTGGTGGCCCAGACCTGCGACACCGCCGGCGAGCGCGACGTCGCCGAGCAGGGCACCACCATGCTCCTGGGAAGCTTGACGGCCTTCCTCAAGACCTCGAACTGACAAAAGCGTGCGCCGCAGGGGCATGAGACGAGAACCCAGCCCGGGGCTTCAGACCCTGTCCAGCGTTCCGCGGCCTCGCGCCCTCTGCTGCGGCTCTCTCACCGCATGGCACCCGCCATAGGCGCATACGCGTCGCCACGGCGGGGACTGCACGGTGGACAGACATCCAAATGGGAGGGGGCACCTCGTGTTCGCATGGGAGAAGAAAGCTGGAGCACTGGCCAGGCGCGCAGAAAATCGCACAGGTGACAGTCAGTTGACGGACGCGGTTGGAGAGGGCCTTGCCGCCGTTGCCTACGCAGTGCTGCGGGGCGGATTCAGTGCTGCTCGGGGGCCGCGCGTCTGGTTGAGCACTCGCTCAATGACTGGCGCGTGGGTGCGAAGCGAGGACATCGTGAGCGTCCGTGTGCGGGAGGCTGCAGACAAAGGGGCCGGGCTCGTCCTGGAGGTCTTCATTCCCGGCCTGGCCACGGCGGATAGGTGGTTGACCGTTGCCACTGGTGAGAGCGAGTGGTTCGAACTGAACGCTGCTGAGGCACTACTGACTCTTCTGGAAGATGCGGCTCGGAGTGAGGAAGACCGGCTACCGGCAGTCTTCGTGACGATCACCGGGGAAGCGGACGACAAACAGGGTCTCGCCGTGGATCGGAACTACTGACGGCAGAGCGGTAGGCGAATGATGCGGACCTGGGAGAAGCCGGGAAGAGGATCCCCTCCCCGCATCTTCCGCCCGCAGTGCCACACCAACTCATGCCAAGGTGTTGACCTGGGCAGATGTCTGGCACGGCAGGTGGTCGCCGACAGGTGCGTTCGGCCAACCTGGGCCAGGATGCAGGTTCGGAAGACGGCACAAGGCGCAAGGCGTCGCTCAGGCTCCGCCGGGCGCGCAGCCGCAAGGTGGGCCGAGGAAGCGTCTTCACCTGGGCAGATAGCATCCCGCGCGATGAGACGTTCGTCGATGGCGCTCACCCCTTTGCGTTCTGTCGCGGTGACGACCCAGCCCGAAAACCGTCGCTGAGGGCCGCCGCACAGTTGGCGTAGTGCACGCGCGGACTCAACAACCAGGGCCTACACCCACCTCCGCGCGTAAGAGGCATACGGGCGATGGCGCACGTCCTCTGAGCGCTGGAGGGGACCGGCACCTCGGTGTTCGGGCCCTGCGGGAACTACTCGCCGATGAGCTCGCGGGGAGAGGAAGCACCTCGGGTGAAACATCCCGCCGCCCCCACCGCATCTAAATGGTGTAGGCGACGAGGCAAGGGGGAGTTCGGCGGATGAGACGGTCCCAGGAGAGCGGCTTCCGGGAGTTCGCGGCGGCCCGCATGGGGCATCTCTTCCGTTCGGCGTGCCTGTTGACCAGCGGTGACACCTATCTTGCCGAGGATCTGGTGCAGGAGACGCTCGGGCGGATGTATGTGGTGTGGGGCCGGTCGTCGAAGCTCGGCAATCCGGCGGCGTACGCGCAGACCGTTCTTGTGCGTGTCTTTCTGGCGCACCAGCGGCGGCGTTCGTCGGGAGAGCGGCCGAGCGACGAGATTCCCGAGGTCTCGGAGACGGCCGCGCAGGGGTGACGCCTCGCTGCGGCTCATGCTCCTGGACGCGCTGCGGAAGCTGCCGGCGAAGGACTGGGCGGTGGTCGTGCTGCGGTACTGGGAGGACCGGTCCGTCACGGAGACTGCGGACGTCCTCAACGTCAGCTCCGCAGCCGTACGTACCCGCAGCACCCGTGCACTCGCCCGGCTGAGGGTGCAACTGGGCGACAGCATCGGAGAGTTCGTCGCGCGCTGATCAGTCCGACCGACTTTTACGAGAAATGGTGGTGGTTTGGCATGTCTGGAACGCAGGAGGACCTGGACGCGTTCGAAGGCGGGCTTGCTGACGCGCTACGCCGCACCGGGGAGGGCTTCTCCGTGGAGGGGCGCCCGCTGGTGGACGGCGGTGTCGTGCGCGGCCGGCGGGGGCTGCGGCGCAGGCGGATCGCGGCCGTGACCGGCAGCGTCGCGGCGCTCGCCGTCGTGGGGTTCGGGGCGTCGTACACCACAGGGGCGTTCGGCGGCGGCTCGGGGCAGGGCGGGGCGGGCGTGGCCACGCAGCCGAAGGTGCAGGAGGCCGGCCCTTCGACGAAGTCGTCGCCCGGCAAGGGGCCGCAGCTCTCGGCGCAGCAGGTGATCGAGAGGTTGGAGGGGCTGCTGCCGGAGGGGAAGGTCAGCGGGCAGGCAGGGCGCGGCACGGCCGACCGGTTCGGGCCATCGGCGCACCTCGTCTTCGACGACGGCAAAGGCAAAGCTGCGATCGGCGTGAGCGTCGGCGCCGTCGACCCGGACGGCACGGAGGCGGAGCAGCAGCTCGAATGCCCCGGCAAGACCTTCGTGCCGTACGACTCCTGCCGGAACGAGACGCTCGCCGACGGTTCGCGCCTGATGGTGTTGCGCGGGTACGAATACCCTGACAAGCGTGTGGACACCAAGTGGTGGCACGCCTATGTCGTGACCCCCGACGGCTACACGGTCGATGTCAGCGAGTGGAACGCGCCCGCAGAGAAGGGTGCCGCCGTTTCGCGGGCCGAACCCCTGCTTACTGCCGGGCAGTTGAAGGTACTCGTCATCTCCGACGAGTGGCGGCCCGTGATGAACGCTCTGGGGAAGGCGGCCCCGGAGCCGGTACAGCAGCCACCTGCGCAGGGGCAGGACGGCCAGGCGATCCTGAGGAAGCTCAAGTCGCTGCTGCCCGGGTCCGCGAAGGTAGCCTCCGAGCGCGGTGACGACGGATACGCGTACGTCGTCGTGAATGACGGCAAGGGCGCGAGCCTGGTGCAGATCAATGTGCAGCCGAACATGTCCGACGTGGAGGGGGAGCTGTTCGGGTCCGGGGCGGAGGTACTGCCGGACGGGACGAAGGTCGTCACACATCAGGGCCCGGGCGAGAAGGGCGGTGCGGGCGTGGTGATGTGGACCGCCGACACCATCCGTACGGACGGCCTCCAGGTCGTGGTGTCCGCGTTCAACTCCGGGTCCCAGAACGCGAAGGCCACGCGGCAGACCCCGGCGCTGACCATGCAGCAGCTGAAGTCGATCGCCACGAGCGGGGAGTGGGCCGGAAAGTAGGGCCGGAGGCAACGCGCCTTCCCCTTCCGGTGGTTCGGGAGGCGGATCACCCTTCGGGGTGTCCGCCTCCCTCTTCGTGTTGCGCAGGTGAGCATTGCGCGACGCTGTTGTCTTGCCCAGGGACCTCGCAGCCGCTGCTGCAAACCGTCGCCACCCTGACGGACGACACCGAAGGCGCCCGCAGCCAAGTGGTTCCGTCTTGGTGCGTGGACAACGAATGAGGCGCTACGGCGGTACTACCTCCAGCAGGGGTTCGAGCACATCCGCACGGTCCGAGAGGGCGACGCCGTGAACGGTGGACCACGCGTCTCAGGGTGGCTCGCGCAGCGACGAACAGCGTCGGCTGAGCACGGCTTCGAGGACTACGCCGCCTGACGCATCGCTGGAGTGGTGAGTGTGATGCAGGGCGTGTCCGGCGGGGCGGTCGGCGGTTCTTCATGTTCCGTGGCCACTGCGTTTGTGTGCCACTCATTCGAACTCGGAGCAGCCCAGACGCGAGCGGAGTCCTCTCGCCTTCCCCCGGCAGGCGGCCCGAGCTGATGGCCGTGCAACCCCCGGGCCGAGGGTGCCGCGGGGCAGACACTCGATGAGGAGGTCCGCCTCTTCCAGATCCTCGTCGTTTACACTTTCGCCGTCACGCATAGTGAGACATCACGTGGGCAGGGTAACTGAAATGCTGCGTAAACCGTGGCGCCCCCTTGTGCTCGGGGCAGCGCTGATCTTCGTGCTCATCGCGGAGTCGGCTGCGATCGTCGCCCAGCAAGAGCAGATCGACGAGCTGCAGACGCAGCACATCGACCTCCAGGGACACCTCGTCGAGCCCAGTGCCTCCGGTCCGTCCGGCCCCCCTGGTCCGTCTGGCCCCCCTGGCCCGCCAGGCGAGGACGGGCAGGACGGGCAGGACGGGCAGAACGGGCAGAACGGGCGGGACGGGAGGGATGGGCAGGACGGCCCGCCGGGCAAGGACGGGAAGGACGGTCAAGACGCTGCAGCCGAGCCGTCACCGACTGAGACCCGGAGTCGCCGTGGGGAGGCTGACGACAGAACCCTCCGGGGCGGCGCCTCCGTCACGCACTAGAAGATGTTCAACCCTTCCATGACCGGACGGGGGCACTCGCAGTCACGGTGCCGGCGAACCGTGAGGTCGCGCTTCGCCTCAAAAACTTGGGGTCTGTGAGGTCGCCGCGGGGCAGACACTCGACGAGGAGGTCCGCCTCCTCCAGGTCCTCGCCACTTGAACTTTCGCCGTCACGCACCGCGAGGAATGATGTGAGCAGCGTAAACGAAACGCCGCGTAGGCCGTGGCGCCCCCTCGTGCTCGGCGCCGTGCTGATCTTCGTGCTCGTCGCGCAGTCGGCTGCACTCGTCGCCCACCAAATGCAGATCGACGATCTGCAGACACAGCACATCGACCTCCAGGCGCACCGCGTCGAGCCCAGCTCCCCCGGTCCGTCCGGCCCCCCCGGTCCGTCCGGCCCCCCCGGTCCGTCCGGCCCCCCCGGTCCGTCCGGCCCCCCCGGTCCGCCCGGCCCCTCCGGCCCGCCAGGAAAGGACGGCAAGCCCGGGCGAAACGGGGAAGACGGTCATGTCGGTAGACATGGTCATCAGGGCAGGAAGGGGAGGGACGGCCAGGACGGGTAAATCGCTGCCGCCGAGCCATCGCCGACTGAGACCGACCAGAGGATGTTCAACCCTTCCATGACCGGACGGGGACACTCGCAGATACAGACTCTGACCGGGTTGGCCCGCCGTGCGCCGCCGAACTGGTCGGTGGCGCACTCTTCTGGCTGTTTGTCAGGAGGTGTTGAGCCCGGTGAGCGCGGCAGATCTATCGGGTCGCCCGCGCTGGTGAGTGCGAGAGGCCCCTGGCCGGGTTCGCCGGCCTGGGGCTTGCGGCATCCGCACGGCACTCTGTATGCCTGCCGGACGCGCCGGCGCGTCCTTCCTGTCCGACAGCCGGTCAGTGGTTCTCCATGGTGAATGGGCCGCCGCCGAAGGCGAGGTGGGCGAAGCGTTCGCCGATGAGCTGGTGGGTGGCGGGGTCCGGGTGCAGATCGTCGGGCAGCGGCAGTTCGGCGTGGTCGGCCTCGCCGTAGAGGTCGAGGCCGTCGAGGTAGTGGAGGTTCGGGTCGGTGGCGGCACGCTGCCGGACGATGCGGGCCAGCTCGTCCCGGATCACGGTGAGGGTCAGTTTCCCGGCGGCGCTCTGCGCGGGATCGCCGGTGGCCACGAACCGCAGCCGCCCCTCCCTCATCGCGCTGAGGTCCGGGGCGCTGGGTCCGGGCGTGTTCTCGTGGATGGCGCAGTAGATGGGCGAGACGACCAGCAGCGGGGTGGTGGGGTGGCCGTCGCGGATGGTGTCGAGGAAACCGTGGACGGCCGGGCCGAACGCGCGCAGCCGCATCAGGTCGGCGTTGACGATGTTGATGCCGATCTTGACGCTGATCATGTCGGCGGGGGTGTCGCGCATGGTGCGGGCGGTGAACGGGTCGAGCAGAGCGCTGCCGCCGAATCCCATGTTGACCAGCTCCACCTTGCCCAGAGCTGCGGCAAGGGCGGGCCAGATCCCGGTCGGGGTGGCAGCGTTGGAGCCGTGGCTGATCGAACTGCCTTGGTGCAGCCAGACCTTGCGGCCGCTGGGCAGTGGAGTGTGGACGGGGGCATTCGTGCGCAGGGCGGCCAGTTGGGTGGTCTCGTCGTGCGGCAGCCAGATCTCGACGTCCTTCTCCTCGTCCGGCAGATCGGTGAAGCGCAGGGTCTCCACCGGCCCGGGACGGGTTTGTGCGGTCCCGGAGGCCATGTCGATGGTGAGCGTGTCGCCCTCGGTCGCGCCGGCCCGGCCCGCGAGCCGCCCGTCGACGAGGAGCTCGTACACCCCGTCGGGGCGTGGCGGCGCTCCGACGTAGACCCGTTTGGTGGCCACGACGTCCAGCTCGACGGCGGTGGCCCGGGTGCGGAAGGCCAGCCGCACTCCGGAGGGCTGTGACTCCGCCATGGCCAGCTGGCCGTCGGGGATCTGCTGCCGGGCGCGCGCGGGCAACCGGTGGGGCAGTATGCCGCGTTCGGTGCGCTCCAGATCGAGGGCGCCGCGCAGGAGGCCGGCGGTGATGGGAGTGGTGGTCCAGTCGTGCTCGGTGTTCATCTCGTCGGTCTCTTCGATCAGGAGGGTCAGTTGGCAGAGCCGGCCGGAAGGGTTGGTCAGGAAGTGGTGGGCCAGGTGCGCAGCAGGGCGTCGAGCGCGTTGAGGATTTCGGTCCAGCTCTCCTGCGAGTCAGGGGTGCTGTGGCTGAAGCCGCCGGCGGTCTCCAGGCCGACGTAGCCGCTGAAGACGCTGCCCAGCAGCCGCACCGCGTGCGTCTGGTGCGGTTCGGCCAGGTTGTATCCGCGCAGGATCGCCCGCGTCATCTGGGCGTGCCGAACGCCGGCGCTGGCGGCCGCCGTCTGCGGGTCGAGCCGGAACTGGGCCGCGGCGAAGCGCCCCGGGTGCTTGAGGGCGTAGTCGCGGTAGACGTTCGCGAAAGCGGTCAGGGCGTCTCTGCCGGCCCGTCCGGCCACCGCGGTGGAGACCTGGTCGGCGAGTTCCTCCAGGGCGAGCAGGGCGATCTTGGTCTTGAGGTCGTGGGCGTTCTTCACGTGCGAGTACAGGCTCGCGGTCTTGACACCGAACCGCCGGGCGAGTTCCGCGGGGGTCGCCTGCTCGAAGCCGACCTCGTCGGCCAGCTCTGCCCCCGCTCGGACCAGGCGCTCCGTGGTCAGTCCTACCCGTCCTACCCGTCCCATGGTCATCCTCCGAATCGCTTCTCATCCCTGGCATCAACGATTATGCACTTGCCTAATCTGATTAGGCAAATTAACGTGTCCTTTATGAAACCACTGACTGAGCAAGAGATCCGTGCCGCGTTTGTGAACTGCACCAAAGGCGAGGCCAAGCGCCTGACCGTCCCCCGTGACCTGGCCGAGCGGTGCTGGGACGACCTGGACTTCCTGGGCTGGCGAGATCCTCAGGCCCCCGACCGGGCCTACCTCGTGATCGAACTGGACGGCAGCCCGGTCGGTCTCCAGCTGCGCTCCTCCGGCGTCGGCTCCTGGCAGATGCGGCGCAGCATGTGCTCGGTGTGCGTGACCACCCACACCGGGGGCGTCTCCCTGATGGTCGCGCCGAGGTCCGGGAAGGCCGGGCAGCAGGGCAACTCGGTCGGCGTCTACATGTGCAGCGACCTGGCCTGCTCCCTGTATGTACGCGGGAAGAAGGACGCAGGTATCGGCGCACGCCTCCACGAGTCCCTCACCCTGGAGGAGAAGGTCCAGCGGACCGTGGCGAATCTCGCCGCGTTCATTGCCAAAGTGACCTCGTGACCCGACCGCAGCGTGGATGTACCGGGTGCTCCGCAGCGCCACGGCGTTCAGCATCGGGCCGAGCGAGTCGAACTGGTCGTAGTCGACGCCGTCGCCCCCCGCAATCCAATGCCACTTAGATAAGCGGTCTGGTAATCGGTCGTCCACATATGCACAGGGACACGCCCGGGGTGTTTGTGGATGGTCAACTGATCCGGTTGCCGCACTTCCTTCCTGCCGGTGAACCGGTTATGTTCCTCGCTCATGGGCGGGGTGCGGGATAACGTGGTGCCGGTTTCTGGTGTGCGCTTGACCGACCGGGTGGGTGTCGGGGTTCTGACACGTTTGGTTCATCGGGACCTGGTCGATGAGGTACTCGCGGAGACGGGCCGTACAGAGAAACGGTCACGTTTGCTGCCGGCGCGTGTCGTCGTCTATTACGTGATGGCTCTGTGTCTGTTCTTCGGCGAGTCGTACGAGGAAGTGATGCGTCTTCTCGTCAACGGCCTACGTTTTCTGGGGACATGGCGGAAGGACTGGACGATTCCCACGACGGGTGCGATTTCCCAGGCGCGCCGGCGTCTGGGTTCGGAGCCGCTGCGGGTGCTGTTCGAGCGGGTGGCATTGCCCTGCGCGCAGCGGGGCACGCAGGGAGCGTGGATGGGTCGGTGGCGTCTGATGGCCATTGACGGGTTCGTCCTGGATATTCCTGACACCCCAGCAAATGATGGGGAGTTCGGCCGGTCCGGGGGCACACGAAGTCCCGCACCTTTCCCCCAGGTGAAGATCGTGGGGCTGGGTGAATGCGGGACTCATGCTGTGGTGGCGGCCCGGCTGGGTCCCTGGCGCGTGGACGAAGGCGTTCTCGCCGGGGAACTCGTCGCCGATTTCGAACCAGGCATGCTGGTTACCGCCGACCGGGGATTTTACGCATATCGTCTGTGGGAAGCGGCCGCGGCAACCGGTGCTGATTTGCTGTGGCGCATGCCCGACGGCCCTCATCTGCCGGTAGTCCGGCCGCTGAAGGACGGATCCTATGAGTCGTTCCTGCTTGACCCGAAGGTCCGTCGGCGGCGTGCAGTCCAGCGTCACCGCGGGTCGGACAACATAGAGGAGCCGTCCGGGATTCCGGTCCGTGTCGTCGAATACGAAGTGACGAACCGCGAAGGTAGAGGAGAGATCTTCTGCCTGATCACCACCGTTATGGACCCGGACGAGGCTGGTGCCGCTGAACTCGCCGCTGCCTATGCCGAACGGTGGGAGTTCGAGTCCAGCCTTGACGAGATCAAGACCCACCAACGCGGCCGCGGCGGTGTATTGCGCTCGAAAACACCGGACATGGTCGAGCAGGAGATCTGGGCACTGCTCCTGACCCACTACGCGGTCCGGCACCTGATGTGTGAGGCAGCCGAACAGGCCGACATCGACCCGGACCGCCTATCGTTCATGCGGTCACTTCGTATCATCCGCCGCCAGATCACAGGCCAGGCGGGTTTTTCCCCCTGACCGCCTCGCGAAGGCCCTTGAAGTCGCCCGCACGGAAATAATAGAAAGGCCCAACCCCCGTCGGAGACACCGCACCAGCCCACGAGCCGTAAAGCGTGTCCACGTCCACGCCTACAGAAAGAAGCAGCCCACCGAAACCATCATCCACCACCCCGACCCACCCCACATCAAAATCCTCGCCGTTTCCTAACTAAGTGGCATTGCCCCGCAATCAGCGGGGGTTTCTGCATGCTCTGGACCGGCCTGGGGGAGGGGTGCCGAAATGGCGGCTCGTCTCACCTCGCACCGCCGGTACCCCGCCTCTGAACAGGTCGTTCCCCCGAGAAACAGGGGGCGCAGGCAGATGAGCAGGCCTGCTGATCGAGCTTGTAAAGCGGTACAATTACCCGATCAGGAGATCTCGGATGACCGGGATCGAGGCTGAAACGGAGCGCGTTCACGACGCGACCAAGAGCCGGAGCGCGTAGCACCGCACGCCATGAACCGTGCCTAGCAGGTGACGTGCGACGAATTGCTCGCCCTGGCCGTACGGGTTACTGCATGCACGGGTGGCATCGGCGGCTGTGCCAGGGTTTGGTACTGCGCAGACCGGCGGTCAGCGCCCAACGAGCCGCCGCCGGTTTTCGATCGTCAAGCCACGTCTTGTCGTGACGTGCCGGGAGGCTTCCAGCCCTGGTTGGTTGGAAGCAGGTCCCGTCTCGGTGAACCCGGGAAACAGGGAGCTGTGAATACCCGAGCTTTCGACGCGGGTGAATGCAGAGCCCCGCAATACCGAATAGAGAATTCCGATGACCAAGCATTCTTACAATCGTCGGCTTGTGGTGGTCACGGCTTCCATGGTGTTGGCCGGTGGCGGCCTGGCAGTGCCGGCGGCTGCCGTGGCTGCACCGGTAGCGCTGCAGCAGGACGTGGTCGCCTTGGACGATGACCCTGACAGCGTCAACGGAAGAGGGATTACCGACCAGGGCGACGACGACACCAGGGGCGACGGCGACACCAGGGGCGATGGCGGGGACTGGGGCGCCGACGTGCACGCCAGGGAAGATCCTGACGGCGTCAACACAAGAGGTGGCATCGACTGGGGCGCCGATGTGCGCGCCAGGGAGGACCCTGACGGCGTCAGCACGAGAGGCAGTACCGACCCGCCCGTCGACGAGTTCGGCATCCAGACCCGCATCGAGGCCGGCTTCGACCCGCCCGTCGACGAGTCCAGCGTCCAGTCCCGCATCCAGGCCGGCTTCTAGTGCTGCTCCGCGGAAGTTCGTGGAGGGGTGTTGATCAGGGCGTCGGGTCGCCGAGGTAGAAGCCGCAGGCGCAGTCCAGGGCGTCTTCGGGTGAGCCGAAGGGCAGTCCGGTGGGCAGGAAGTTGTCCTCGTACTTGCCTCGGCTGGCGAGGTAGAGGGCGAAGCCCCAGGTGTGCAGGACGCCGGTGAAGCGCAGGCGGCACAGCGGCAGCGGTTCCTCCTCGCCCGGCAGTTCCCCTGCCACGTAGGCGAATCCGGAGCGGAAGCGCACCTGGACGCGGGCGAGCTGGGGCCAGCGTTCCTTGACGCGGACGTTCAGACGGTGGCGCAGGTGATCCTGCATGGACTCGGGCGGATTCTTCGGCACGGGTCCATCCTGCTGGGTCACCCCCGCATACGCCATGATCATCACTTTGGTCGGGGCGGGCGAGGGTGTGGCCGGGATGGTCGAGGCGGTCGTGGTGGAGTTGGACGAGAGGGTGCGCGAGCGTCTGATCCGTACAGCGGTTTCCCTGAAAGCGCAGGTGCGGGCGGTGCTCCGGGCGCGGATCGTGCTGGCAGCGGCTGAGGGCCTGAGCAACGGGGCCATCGCGCGGGACCTGGCGGTCAGCGTGAACACGGTCCGTAAATGGCGCGGACGGTTCGCCGCTCTGGGCCGGGACGGGCTGAAGGACGCCGCCCGCTCGGGCCGGCCCAAGGGATACGGGCCCCAGGTGACGGTGGCGATCGTGGCCGCCGCCACCAGTGCACCCCCGCACCCGGAAGCGACCTGGTCGCACCGCACGATCGCCGCCCAGGTCGCCGGCACTGTCTTCGCCACCATCTCTGCCTCCCAAGTCGGTCGAATCTTGGCCGACTTGGACCTCAAGCCGCACCGGGTCCGCGGCTGGCTCACCCGCCGGGACACCCCTGACTTCTGGGACCGTGTCGCGGACGTGTGCGACCTGTACCGCGACCCGCCTGAAGGGGCGGTGGTGCTGTCCATCGACGAGAAGACCGCGATCGCCGCCCGCGCCAGGCGCCACCCCGGTCGTCCCGCCGGGCCGGGCGAGCCCGCTCGCGAGGAGTTCGAGTACCGCCGCCACGGCACCGCCTCGCTGGTCGCCGCCCTGGATGTGCGCACCGGCGAGGTCCTCACCGAGATCATTGCCCGCAACGACGCAGCGACGTTCACTGCCTTCCTCGACCAGCTCGACACGGCCATCGTCCCAGGCCAGGACATCCATGTCGTGCTGGACAACGGCTCCTCCCACACCGCCAAACACACCAAGGCGTGGCTCGCCGACCACCCGCGCTGGCACGTGCACTGGACCCCGCCGCACGCCTCCTGGCTCAACCAGATCGAGCTGTTCTTCTCTGTCCTGACCCGCCGCGTGCTGCGACACGGTGACTTCTCCAGCCGCGATGACCTCATCGACAAGCTGGAGAGTTACGTCATCGGCCGCAACGAGACCGCGAAGCCGTACAGGTGGACCTATGACGGCAGCCCACTCAAGACCGCCTGATCAGAACCAACACCCCTCCACGAACTTGCGCGGGGCAGCACTAGTACTGCAACGGTGTAGCTCGGCCCATCTGCACGCCGAGGGCTCGACAAGACACGAACTCCCTCCCCCACTTGTCCTCGGACAGCATTGAACTTCCGGCGGGGAGCTCGCCTGCATCCTCACCGAGCCCGTACGCGCTGCCGTAGTTCTCGTCGTCGAGCAGGGGTTCCCCTGCCGGGACGATTCCAGCGCGGTGCAGGTAGTCCGGCATCCGATCACTCACGAGGAGACCTGGGCGAGGAGGCCCTTCCGGGTGACGTAGCGGATGTCCGAGGCGTCGGCGGGGATCGGCACGCCCCCGGCCGAGGCCATCCCCGGCAGCATCGTGTCACTGCCCTCACAGGCTCGGGCGTCCCCGAACGGATGGAACAACTCGTCCTGGAACAGCCGGATGAAGCCTGGGTCCGCGCACTCCTCAGGGAGTCGGCCGTGCAGCAGTGATAGCGGCGACGGTCACGCGGAGTTCGCGCGCGGCAGGTTCGTCCCCACGCAAGCGACGCGCGACGAACCGGCGGTGTCTGCGAGGAGCTCGGGGGCGCCCCACCGCTGTCGGCAGACAGGTAGTCAAGTCCCGGCTGGGCAGCTTGGCGCCGGTGGGAGTGGTGTCCGCGGCGAGGGCTGCTACCCCGACGCCCGGCCCCAGTGGCGGTCGTCGTCGTGCGGACGCGGGTGGTCGCTCATTCGGCCTAAGAATGCCCGTGCGATCAAGAGTTGGCGAGGGGCGTGCGGAGAACGTTCGACGGTGATCGTGCGTGATCACCGTCGAACTTCTCCGGGAACCCGGAGCCGCGCAGCCGTCCCCTCAGTTCCCCGCGACGTCCTTAACCGCCACCGTCAGCGGCACGCCTCCCGAGATCAGTTCCAGCGTCAGGCCGGCCGTCGCCGGGGTGTCCAGCAGTTCCAGCAGTGCTGCCGCCACGTCGTCGCGCGGCACCGGTCCGCGTCCCGTCGAGACGGACATCTGGACCTGGCCGGTGCCTGCGTCGTTCGTCAGCATTCCGGGGCGCAGGATCGTCCAGTCGAGTGCCGTCCTGGAACGTACGTACATGTCGGCGGCGCCCTTGGCCCTCAGGTATGCGTCGAAGACCTCGTCGCCCGGGTGGTCCGGATCGGCGCCCATGGCCGACACCACGATGTAGCGCCGTACGCCGGCCCGTTCCGCGGCGTCGGCGAAGAGCACTGCTGCGCCGCGGTCCACCGTGTCCTTGCGTTCCGTACCGCTGTTGGGCCCCGCGCCGGCTGCGAAGACCGCTGCGTCGGCGCCGCGCAGGACCTCCGCCGTCTGCTCCACGGTGGCCGATTCGAGGTCCAGGACGACCGGTTCGGCACCGGCCGCCCGGAGGTCCTCGCTCTGTTCCGGATTGCGGATGATGCCTGCCGTTTCATCTCCGCGCGCAGCGAGCAGCCGCTCCAGCCGCAGCGCGATCTGACCATGTCCACCTGCGATGACAATGCGCATGGTCACGACCGTACGCCGCGGCGCGCCGCCCCGCTCAAGGCCCGCCGCCCGGACCGGAATCCGGTCGTCCCTGGCGCGGCAGGTCGAGGGCCACGACGGTCTCCGAGTCGCAGTACTCGCGTACCGCGCTCGTGCGTGCCACTACCCGTCCGTGGTGCACGACGATCCGGCTGTATGCGAGGGAGAGCACGCCCGGGAGTCGTTCGCCGCGTACGGCGAGGAGTTCGGCGGGGAAGCCTGCTTCGACGCGCACTTCGGGCAGCCCCATGGCCTTTCTGGCGGCGGTGGACACCGTGTCGTATGCGTCCTCGGGCCGTAGTCCGCTCTGTGAGGCCAGCAGGTAGGCGGCCTCCAGCGGATCGCCTCGGCCGACCGGGTTGGCGACGTCGCGCAGTGCCCCGCTGCCGGCCGCGACGTGCACTCCGGCCGCGCGCAGGAGCCGTACCGGTGCCGTGCCCCGGCGTTCCGCCGCGCAGCAGCCGCCCTGGGGGAGACAGATGACGGTCACTCCGGCGGCGGCGAGCTGATCGGCGGCGCGGATCGTGGTCTGCGGGGGGAGGTGGGAGAGGCCGGCGCACGGGCCGATCGAGACTCCGGGCCGCAGGCCGGCCGCCATGGCGGCGAGGCGGGTGAGGCGGGCGGGATCGTCACCGTCCGTATGCAGGTCGACGGGGCAGCCGTGTTCCGCGGCGATGTCCAGGACGGCTTCGGCGTATCCGGCCGGGTCGGGGTCGAGGTCGGGGCAGCCGCCGACGACGCCGGCCCCCATCTTCACCGCGTCGCGGAGCATCGCGAGGCTGTCGGCGCCCGCGGTTCCGGTGAGCAGGCGGGGTACGGCGACCGGGGTGAGGTCGGTGAGTCCGCGCAGTGAGTGGCGTGCCTGCAGTATCGCTTCGAGCGGGGCGAGCCCGGTTGCGTCGCCGATCCGTACGTGTGAGCGCAGTGCGGTGGCGCCGTGGCCGAGTTGCAGGAGGGCGGCTTCGGTGGCGCGGCGCTGGATGTCCTCGGGGTGGTGCGAGGCGGGTCCGCGGCTGTGGGGGCCTGCGCTGTCGGCGGTGAGGGCGGTGTCGCTGTGGGCGTGGGGTTCGGCGGGGGCGGGGAGCAGGAGGTAGCCGCGGAGGTCCACGCGGGCGCCGGGTGCGGTCAGGCTGCCTGTGGTGCCGACAGCTTCGATGCGGCCGCCGCCGAGCCGTACGTCCACGATGCGGCCGTCGGTGAGACGGGCGCCGCACAGCACCAGCGGGGTGGCTTCGGTGGTGCTGGTGAGGTCGGCGGCGGGGTCGTCCGGCTGCCGTGGCTGGCTGTCGGGCATCGTGCTCCTGGATGGGTTGCAAGATCACGCAGAGTGAGTCGAGCCTAGGGGCGTGTTCGTCCCGGTTCGAGCAGGGGCGAAATAGTCGTACCGGTGTGGCCTGGTGCGGGCCACGGGGCGGGTGTGGGCGGCCGGGGCGGTCGGTGCGGTGGCCGGACCGGGGGTGGCCGGGGGTGGATCAAGTCGCTGATCAGGTGGCCGGTCCGGTCTTCGACCGGCTGGGGACGAGTGGCTGATCAAAGGGATCGGGGCGGTGGCGATCTACGTCTCGGTGGGGGGCTCCGAAACGGATTTGGGCGATCGGCGAGGGACCGTGTAATGTCTTCATCGCTCGCCCCAATAGCTCAGTCGGTAGAGCGTCTCCATGGTAAGGAGAAGGTCTACGGTTCGATTCCGTATTGGGGCTCTGGTGATCGGGGAACCCCGCCTCACGGCGGGGGGATCCGGCATCAAAGCGGTGTAGCTCAGTCGGTAGAGCAAGCGGCTCATAATCGCTGTGTCACCGGTTCAAGTCCGGTCACCGCTACTTACGGTAGCCGATTGTGGGGTCGGTCCTTCGATCGGCTACTCTTTTTTGCGTTCATCCGTCCATCCGTCCGTCCAAGGAGCACTCACGTGGCTGCCACCGACGTCCGCCCGAAGATCACGCTGGCCTGCGTGGAGTGCAAGGAGCGGAACTACATCACCAAGAAGAACCGGCGTAACAACCCGGACCGTCTTGAGATGAAGAAGCACTGCCCGCGCTGCAACTCGCACACTGCGCACCGCGAAACCCGCTGAATCAGGCTCGTACACGAGGCCGTCCCCACTGGGGGCGGCCTCGTGTCGTTGTATAGGGCTGTTCTGTGCAGGGCTGCTCTTCGGCCCATTCGTCTTTCCATCAGGAGGTAGCGAGCCCATGGCGCTCGACCAGTCCTTCGTGGGGCGGACCTATCCGCCCACCGCGCCGTACGAGGTCGGCCGGGAGAAGATCCGCGAGTTCGCCGAGGCGGTGGGCGACTCCAATCCGGCGTACGTGGATCCGGCGGCTGCCCGTGCGCTCGGGCATTCCGATGTGATCGCGCCCCCCACCTTTGTCTTCTCGATCACATTCAAGGCCGCGGGGCAGGTGGTGCAGGACCCGCAGCTGGGTCTGGACTACAGCCGTGTGGTGCACGGTGACCAGAAGTTCGCGTATGTGCGTCCGGTGCGGGCGGGGGACCGGCTGACGGTCACCTCGACGATCGAGGGCATCAAGTCCCTCGCGGGCAACGACATCCTCGACATCCGTGGCGAGGTCCACGACGAGGCCGGCGAGCATGTCGTGACCGCGTGGACGAAGCTGGTGGCGCGCGCCGCCGAGGAGGCGTGATGACGGCGAAGGTTGCGTACAAGTCGGTCGAGGTCGGTACGGAGCTGCCGGCGCAGTCGTTCCCGGTGACCCGCGCGATGCTGGTGCAGTACGCGGGTGCCTCCGGTGACTTCAACCCGATCCACTGGAACGAGAAGTTCGCGCGTGAGGTCGGGCTGCCGGATGTGATCGCGCACGGCATGTTCACCATGGCCGAGGCGATCCGGGTGGTCACGGACTGGGTCGGGGACCCGGGTGCGGTCATGGAGTACGGGGTGCGGTTCACCAAGCCGGTCGTCGTGCCGAACGACGACAAGGGTGCGCTGGTCGAGGTCAGTGCCAAGGTGGCCGCCCTGCTGGACGACAATCAGGTGCGGGTGGACCTGACGGCGATGAGCGAGGGCAAGAAGGTGCTGGGTATGTCCCGCGCCGTTGTGCAGCTCGCCTGAGCCGCTGAGTCGATCCGTGCGTAAGGGGCACCCGCCTTATGGTGGGTGCCCCTTACGCGTCGGCTCCTTGTGCGGCTTTCCGAGTGCCGTCGCATACCGCTTGACCAAGTTAGTGATTGAGTACTAACTTAGCCGCATGGTCAGGATGAGTGCAGAAGAGCGGCGCGAGAGCGTCATCCTCGCGGCGGTCGCCGAGTTCGCCCGCGGCGGGTACAACGCCACCTCCACGGAGGCGATCGCCAAGCGGGTCGGCGTCTCGCAGCCGTACCTCTTCCGCCTCTTCCCGAGCAAGCAGGCCATGTTCCTCGCCGCCTCCGACCGCTGCCTGGCGGACACCCGGAAGGTCTTCGCCGAGGCCGGTGACGGCCTGGAGGGCGAGGAAGCGCGCCAGGGCATGGCGGCGGCGTATCAGCGCCTCATCGTCGACGACCCCGACAAGTTGCTGCTGCAGATGCAGATGTACGCGGCCATCGCCGCGGCCGAGGCTGCCGGGGACCACGAGTTCGGCGAGTCGGTGCGGGCCGGCTGGCTGCAGATGTGGGACGAGATCCACCTCGCGCTCGGCGCCGACATCGGCGAGACCACGACATTCCTCGCGTACGGCATGCTCATCAACACCCTGGCCTCGCTCGGCTTCCCGCCCGACCACCGGGTCTGGGCCGGTTTCTATCCCTCGGCGCGGCCGACCGTCTGAACAGTGCGACCCGGGTTCGGCCCGGTTTTCTGCCCATCAAAGTTAGTAATCAATAACTAACCCTCAGGGGGAGCAGTGAACCAGCACACCACAGGCCGCTCAGGAGCGGTCTGGGCCCTCGTCATCACCAGCGTCGCCGGCTTCATGGCCGCGCTCGACAATCTCGTCGTCACCACCGCCCTGCCCTCCATTCGCAAGAGCCTCGGCGGCGAACTGGCGGAGCTCGAATGGACGGTGAACGCGTACACCCTGACCTTCGCCGTGCTGCTGATGCTCGGTGCGGCCCTCGGTGACCGGTTCGGCCGGCGGCGGCTCTTCCTCGCCGGGCTCACCGTCTTCACCGGCGCCTCCGCCGCCGCGGCCCTGTCGTCCGGGATCAATGAGCTGATCGCCTTCCGGGCAGTCCAGGGGGTCGGTGCGGCGATCATGATGCCGCTGACGCTCACCCTGCTCACGGCCGCCGTGCCCGCCGCCCGCCGCGGCATGGCGCTCGGCATCTTCAGCGCCGTCACCGGACTTGCCGTCGCCAGCGGGCCCCTGATCGGCGGCAGCCTCACCGAGCACCTCTCCTGGCAGTGGATCTTCTGGCTGAACGTGCCGATCGGCCTGGTTCTGCTGCCGTTGGCCCGGCTGCGTCTGGCGGAGTCGTACGCCCCGAACGCCCGGCTCGACATCCCCGGCACCCTCTTGGTCAGCGGCGGCCTCTTCGGCATCGTCTACGGGCTGGTCAGCGCCAACGCCGACGGCTGGACCAGCCCCACGGTCCTCACCGGGCTGATCGCCGGTACCGCGCTGATCGGCGGATTCATCCACCACGGCTTTCACGCGAAGAACCCGATGCTGCCCATGCGGCTCTTCCGTAACCGCGGCTTCTTCGGGATCAACATGGCCGGCCTGCTGATGTTCCTCGGGATGTTCGGCTCGATCTTCCTGCTCAGCCAGTACTTCCAGGGCGTGCTGGGCTATTCGCCGAGCGAGGCCGGGCTGCGGATGCTGCCCTGGACGGGCATGCCGATGCTGGTCGCCCCGATCGCCGGATATCTCTCCGACCGGTTCGGCGGCCGCCCGGTCGTCGTCACCGGCCTCGCGCTCCAGGCCGTGGGACTGGCCCTCTTCGCCATGATCATCGCCCCCGACACCCCGTACACGACCCAGCTGCCCGCCCTGATGATCGGCGGCATCGGAATGGCGCTCTACTTCGCGCCGGCCGCCAGCCTGGTGATGTCCAGCGTCCGCCCCGCCGAGCAGGGCATCGCCTCCGGTGCCAACAACTCCCTGCGCGAGGTCGGTGGCGCCCTCGGTGTCGCGGTGCTGGCCTCGGTCTTCTCGGCGCAGGGCGGTTACGGCTCCGCGCAGTCCTTCACGGACGGGACCGTTCCGGCAGTCTGGATCGGCGCCGGGGCGGTGGTGCTCGCCGCGGTCGCCGCCCTGCTGATCCCGGGGCGCCGCACCGCACCGGCGCCCGCGGTGGACCCGGAGTCGGACCCGACGGCGGGTGCGGAGCCCGCCGAGGGGCGGGCTCCGGTCGCCGCCTGATCGATGGCCCGCTGCGTACGCGGTCCGTGGCCCCGCCCGAGCGGCGGGGCCACGGACCGTACTCTTGTCCCCGTGCAGGAACTCCACGACGCCCCCCTCGCCCCCCTGACCACCTTCCGGCTCGGCGGCCCCGCGGCCCGCCTCCTCACGGCGACGACCGACGCCGAGGTGGTCGCAGCCGTGCGCGAGGCCGACGACAGCGGTACGCCGCTCCTCGTCATCGGCGGCGGCAGCAACCTGGTCATCGGCGACAAGGGCTTCGAAGGAACCGCCCTGCGCATCGCGACCAAGGGGTTCGAGCTGGTCGGCACGGCGCTGGAACTGGCCGCCGGAGAGGTGTGGACGGACGCCGTCACCCGGACCGTCGAGGCCGGTCTCGCCGGTATCGAATGCCTGGCCGGAATCCCCGGCTCCGCGGGTGCGACGCCGATCCAGAACGTCGGTGCGTACGGCCAGGAGGTGGCGTCGACCATCACGGAGGTCGTCGCCTACGACCGGTACACCCGCGAAACGGTCACCATCCCGAATGACGAGTGCGCATTCTCGTACCGGCACAGTCGCTTCAAGGCCGAACCCGACCGCTTCGTGGTTCTGCGTGTCCGGTTCGAGCTGGAAGACGCGGGTGGTCTTTCCGCGCCCCTGAAGTACCCCGAAACGGCCCGCGCCATGGGCGTCGAGCAGGGCGAACGGGTGCCTGCGACGGCCGCCCGTGAGACCGTGCTGCGGCTGCGCGCCGGCAAGGGCATGGTGCTCGACCCGGAGGACCACGACACGTGGTCGGCGGGCTCCTTCTTCACCAACCCGATCCTCGACGGCGCGCAGTACGCGGCGTTCCTCGCCCGCGCCAAGGACCGGCTCGGCCCCGAGGTGACGCCCCCCGCCTTCCCGGCGGACGGGGGACACACCAAGACCTCGGCGGCCTGGCTCATCGACAGGGCCGGTTTCACCAAGGGGTACGGCACCGGCCCCGCCCGTATCTCCACCAAACACACGCTCGCCCTCACCAACCGCGGCGGGGCGACCACGGAGGATCTGCTCGCGCTGGCCCGCGAGGTCGTGGCAGGGGTCCACGAGGTCTTCGGCGTCACGCTCGTCAATGAACCGGTGACGGTCGGCGTCAGCCTCTGAGGTCCCCGCCTTCCGAGCCTTTCGGGGACGCTGGGGGCAGTGGCGTCAGTACGCCACGCCCACGCCCTGCTTGACCGCCGCCGGATCGTCGATCAGCGCCAGCATCGCGTGTGCCACATCGGCCCGCGAGATGGACCTGCCGCTGCGCGGGTTGCTGCCGTAGACGGTCCGGTACCTCCCCGTCAGCGGCCCGTTGGTGAGCTTCGGCGGCCGCACCGACGTCCAGTCCGTGGCGCTGTGGGCCAGCGCGCCCTCCATCAGGGTCAGGTCGGCGTAGACCTCCTTGAGGATCGCGCCGATCGCCTTCAGCATCATCCGGTCCAGCAGCAGGTCGTCCGCGGGCTCGGGCGCGACCGGGGCCGCGCTCACCACGAGCAGCCGTCGCGTCCCCTCGGCCTCCATCGCCCGGATCACCGAGCCGGTGAGCCGTTCGGCGATCCCGTCGGCCTTCCGGCCGCGCGAGCCGAGCCCCGAGAGCACCGCGTCCCGCCCGGCGACCGCCTCGCGCAGCTCTTCCGGATCGTCGATCCGCGCGGTGGTGTGGACCGTGACGTCGGAGAGCGGGACCGGCAGCCGCGCCGGATCGCGGACCACCGCCGTCACCTCGTGACCCGCCGTCACGGCCTGGCGGACGATCTCCTGGCCGATGCCGCCTGTCGCGCCGAACACCGTGAGTTTCATTGCGCACCCTCCTGGGGTGGGTAAGTGTTCACTCACCCCTAGAGTGAGTGGATACTCACCACGCGTCAAGCCTCATTGGAGCGCCCATGGAGCAGAAGTCGACCCGGGGCCGCATCATCGACGCCGCCCACCAGCTGATGCTCACCATCGGCCTGGCACGGGCCACCACCAAGGAGATCGCCCGGGCCGCAGGCTGCTCGGAGGCGGCGCTCTACAAGCACTTCCCCAGCAAGGAAGAACTGTTCGTGGCCGTGCTCAAGGAACGGCTGCCCAAGCTCAACCCGCTGCTGCGGCGGCTGACCGCCGACCCGGGGGCGGGGGAGCGGACCGTCGAGGAGAATCTCACCGACATCGCCCGCGAGGCCGCGCTCTTCTACGCCCAGAGCTTCCCGATCGCCGCCTCGCTCTACGCCGAGCCGCGGCTCAAGAGCCGCCACGACGCGGCCATGCGCGAGCTCGGCACCGGCCCGCACATGCCGATCCGGGGCGTCGCGGGCTATCTCCGCAGCGAACAGGCGGCCGGCCGCGTACGGCCCGGCGCCGACACCTACGCGGCCGCGTCGCTGCTGCTCGGCGCCTGTGTCCAGCGTGCGTTCGCGTACGACGCGACGGAGGAGGGCCGGCCGCCGCAGTCTCTGGACGAATTCGCCGCTTCCGTCGCGCGGACGGTGCTGCACGGGATCGGCACACAGGCCTGAGTCCACGCACAAGTCCGGCTCAGGCCCGGTGCCGGGAGGAGGAGGCGGCTAGTCGGCCGGCTTTGCCAGCCAGTCGTCGACCCCCGCCAGCAACCGCGCCCGTACGTCCGAGGGGGCCGCCGACCCCCGCACCGACTGCCGTGCCAGCTCCGCCAGCTCCTCGTCGGTGAACGCGTGGTGGTGCCGTACGAGCTCGTACTGTGCGGCGAGGCGGGACCCGAAGAGCAGCGGGTCGTCCGCGCCGAGCGCCATCGGCACGCCCGCCTCGAACAGAGTGCGCAGGGGTACGTCCGCAGGCTTCTCGTAGACGCCCAGTGCCACGTTCGACGACGGGCACACCTCGCAGGTCACCCCGCGCTCCGCCAGCTTGCGCAGCAGCCGTGGATCCTCGGCGGCCCGGACGCCGTGACCGATCCTGGCCGCGTCGAGGTCGTCCAGGCAGTCCCGCACACTCGATGGGCCGGCCAGTTCGCCGCCGTGCGGGGCCGCCAGCAGCCCGCCCTCCCTGGCGATGGCGAAGGCCCGGTCGAAGTCGCGCGCCATTCCGCGCCGCTCGTCGTTGGAGAGTCCGAAGCCGACAACCCCCCGGTCCGCGTACCGCACCGCGAGCCGGGCCAGCGTCCGCGCGTCCAGCGGGTGCTTCATCCGGTTCGCCGCGATCACCACACGGATCCCGAGCCCGGTCTCGCGCGCCGCGGAGTCCACCGCGTCCAGGATGATCTCGATCGCCGGGATGAGCCCGCCGAGGAGCGGGGCGTACGAGGTGGGGTCGACCTGGATCTCCAGCCAGCCGGAGCCGTCCGCGACGTCCTCCTGGGCCGTCTCGCGCACCAGTCGCTGGATGTCCTCGGGTGCCCGCAGGCAGGACCGGGCGATGTCGTAGAGCCGCTGGAAGCGGAACCAGCCGCGCTCGTCCGTCGCCCGCAGTCTGGGCGGCTCGCCACCGGTCAGTGCCTCGGGCAGCCGTACGCCGTACTTGTCGGCGAGTTCGAGCAGCGTCGTGGGCCGCATCGACCCGGTGAAATGCAAGTGCAGATGGGCCTTGGGCAACAGCCGTACGTCACGCTCCATTCGAAGATCCTGCCGCACCCGTGGGCTGTCGCGGTAGCGGGATTCCCCATCGAGTTGATCCTCGAACGCAAGCCCGTACGACAGCTCGATCGAAAATGTGCACAAAAAAGGTGCCCCCCGGCCTCGGCCGGGGGGCACCTGAGCGGAAGGGCGGGGAGGTCAGTCCTTCGCCTCGCCCAGCAGCTTCTGGAGCCGCGACACGCCCTCGGCGAGGTCCTCGTCGCCAAGTGCGTACGAAAGCCGCAGGTAGCCCGGCGTGCCGAAGGCCTCGCCCGGAACGACCGCGACCTCGGCCTCGTCCAGGATCAGGGCCGCCAGCTCGACCGAGGTGGCCGGGCGCTTGCCGCGGATCTCCTTGCCGAGCAGCGCCTTCACCGACGGGTACGCGTAGAACGCGCCCTCGGGCTCCGGGCACAGCACGCCGTCGATCTCGTTGAGCATCCGCACGATGGTCTGCCGACGGCGGTCGAAGGCGGTCCGCATCTCGGCGACCGCGTCCAGGTTCCCCGAGACGGCGGCCAGCGCGGCGATCTGGGCGACGTTGGAGACGTTGGAGGTGGCGTGCGACTGCAGGTTGGTCGCAGCCTTGACGACGTCCTTGGGGCCGATGAGCCAGCCCACGCGCCAGCCGGTCATCGCGTACGTCTTGGCGACACCGTTGACCACGATGCACTTGTCACGCAGAGCGGGCACGAGCGCTGGCAGCGAGGTGAACTTCGCGGTGCCGTAGACCAGGTGCTCGTAGATCTCGTCGGTGAGCACCCACAGGCCGTGCTCGACGGCCCACTCACCGATCGCCTTGGCGTCGGCCTCGCTGTACACCGCACCGGTCGGGTTCGACGGGGAGACGAACAGGACGACCTTCGTACGCTCGGTGCGTGCCGCCTCCAGCTGCTCGACGGAGACCCGGTAGCCGGTGGTCTCGTCGGCCACGACCTCCACCGGGACACCGCCGGCGAGACGGATCGACTCGGGGTAGGTGGTCCAGTACGGCGCCGGGACGATGACCTCGTCGCCCGGGTCGAGGATCGCGGCGAACGCCTCGTAGATGGCCTGCTTGCCGCCGTTGGTCACCAGGATCTGGGAGGCGTCGACCTGGTAACCGGAGTCGCGCAGCGTCTTCTCTGCAATGGCGGCCTTGAGCTCGGGGAGCCCGCCCGCAGGGGTGTAGCGGTGGTACTTCGGGTTGCGGCAGGCCTCGACCGCGGCGTCGACGATGTAGCCAGGGGTCGGGAAGTCGGGCTCACCGGCACCGAAGCCGATCACCGGACGACCGGCGGCCTTGAGGGCCTTGGCCTTGGCATCGACGGCGAGAGTGGCGGACTCGGAGATTGCACCGATGCGGGCGGAGACCCGGCGCTCGGAGGGAGAAGTTGCAGCGCTCATGGGCCCCATGCTCCCAGACCGCAATCCCTGTCGGCACAGGGGTTTCAGGGACCGGACAGCACCCGGACAGCATGCGGACAAGAACCGGACAGGAGTTGTCCGGAGCTATCTGTTCGACGCCAGGCCGCTGAGCACGTACACTCACCTGTCGTTGGCCTTCACCAGCCGCACCGTTCCTGCACCCGGAGCATCGGGGAAGATGCGGTAGGTTGGTGGAAACCACAAAGGGTCGTAGCTCAATTGGTAGAGCACTGGTCTCCAAAACCAGCGGTTGGGGGTTCAAGTCCCTCCGGCCCTGCTACACACTCCTTCGCCAGGATGTGTGCGCATGTACGTACTTCAATGCACCGCCGTGCGGCTCCACCGGGCGCGGCACGGCCATGACCCGGAATCAGGTGAGAAGCGTGACGGACGCCGTGGGCTCCATCGACATGCCTGATGCCGAGGATGAAGTGCCCGAGTCGAAGAAGAGGACTCGGAAGGGCGGCAAGCGCGGAAAGAAGGGCCCCATGGGTCGCCTCGCGTTGTTCTACCGCCAGATCGTCGCCGAGTTGCGCAAGGTTGTCTGGCCGACTCGCAATCAGCTGACGACGTACACGTCCGTGGTGATTGTTTTCGTGGTCGTCATGATTGGTCTTGTGACCGTGATTGACTTCGGATTCCAGCGGGTCATCAAGTACGTCTTCGGCTGATCCCGCGGAGGGCGCCTCATGGGCGCCCCTTTCGCATGTTCCACCCATTTGTATCCAGGAAGAAGCAGCCACCGTGTCTGACCCGAACCTGAACGACGCCGTCGAGCCGACGGCGGGCGCCTTCGAGTCCGCCGAGGCCGAGGCCGAGATCGTCGAGGCGGCTGACGCTGTGGAGCCGGACCAGGCCGAAGCTGCCGACGCCGACGCCGCGGGAGAGCCCGCCGAGCAGGCCGCCGTGAACGTCGAGGACGAGGCCGCTGCGGCCGACTCCGATGAGGAGTCCGGCGAGGACGAGGCCGCCGAGGGCGATGACGAGACCGAGGAAGAGGCCGAGCCGGCCGCTCCGGTGGACGCCGTCACCGCTCTGCGTGACGAGCTCCGCGGTCTCCCCGGCGAGTGGTACGTCATCCACACGTACGCCGGTTACGAGAAGCGTGTAAAGGCCAACCTGGAGCAGCGCGCCGTCTCGCTCAACGTCGAGGACTTCATCTACCAGGCCGAAGTGCCCGAGGAAGAGATCGTCCAGATCAAGAACGGCGAGCGCAAGAACGTCCGTCAGAACAAGCTCCCGGGTTACGTCCTGGTGCGCATGGACCTGACGAACGAGTCCTGGGGCGTCGTGCGTAACACGCCCGGTGTCACCGGCTTCGTGGGCAACGCCTACGACCCGTACCCGCTGACCCTGGACGAGATCGTCAAGATGCTCGCCCCGGAGGCCGAGGAGAAGGCCGCCCGCGAGGCCGCAGAGGCCGAGGGCAAGCCGGTTCCGTCCCGCAAGGTCGAGGTCCAGGTGCTGGACTTCGAGGTGGGCGACTCGGTCACCGTCACCGACGGCCCGTTCGCGACGCTGCAGGCGACGATCAACGAGATCAACGCCGACTCGAAGAAGGTCAAGGGCCTCGTCGAGATCTTCGGTCGCGAGACCCCGGTCGAGCTCAGCTTCGACCAGATCCAGAAGAACTGACGGTTTTCGCCGACTTCTGGACACATGCCTACCGAGCAGGTCAGACAGGCTCTACAGCCTGTCTGACCTGCTCGGTTTTTGGTCGCGCAGCTATACCCGTTATCGTTGTGCGGTATGCCTGCATCCGGATGATCCGGATGATGGCGAAAAACTCTCACTAGGACCCGGAGAGAGCAATGCCTCCCAAGAAGAAGAAGGTCACGGGGCTTATCAAGCTCCAGATCAACGCCGGTGCGGCCAACCCGGCCCCGCCGGTCGGCCCCGCGCTCGGCCAGCACGGCGTCAACATCATGGAGTTCTGCAAGGCCTACAACGCCGCGACCGAGTCGCAGCGTGGCATGGTCGTGCCGGTGGAGATCACGGTCTACGAGGACCGCTCCTTCACCTTCGTGACGAAGACCCCGCCGGCTGCCAAGCTCATCCTCAAGGCCGCAGGTGTGGACAAGGGCTCCGGCGAGCCGCACAAGACCAAGGTCGCGAAGCTCACGAGCGCCCAGGTCCGCGAGATCGCCACGGTCAAGCTGCCCGACCTGAATGCCAACGACCTGGACGCCGCGTCGAAGATCATCGCCGGCACCGCCCGTTCCATGGGCATCACGGTCGAGGGCTGATCAGCCCCGTAGTCCCTCAGTGGTAGGGCCAAGCGCTGGCCCGCACCACGCCTCCACACTTGAAACCACAGGAGCAGCAGTGAAGCGCAGCAAGAACCTCCGCGCTGCGGACGCCAAGATCGACCGGGAGCGCAACTACGCCCCCCTCGAGGCCGTCCGTCTCGCCAAGGACACCGCCAGCACCAAGTTCGACGGCACCGTCGAGGTCGCGTTCTGCCTGGGTGTAGACCCGCGCAAGGCCGACCAGATGGTCCGTGGCACCGTGAACCTCCCGCACGGCACCGGCAAGACCGCCCGGGTCCTGGTCTTCGCGACCGGTGACCGTGCTGCGGCCGCGGAAGCCGCGGGCGCCGACATCGTCGGCGCCGACGAGCTCATCGACGAGGTGGCGAAGGGCCGTCTGGACTTCGACGCCGTCGTCGCCACTCCGGACCTCATGGGCAAGGTCGGCCGCCTCGGCCGCGTGCTCGGTCCGCGTGGTCTGATGCCGAACCCGAAGACCGGTACGGTCACCCCCGATGTCGCGAAGGCTGTCAACGACATCAAGGGCGGCAAGATCGAGTTCCGCGTCGACAAGCACTCGAACCTGCACTTCATCATCGGCAAGGTCTCTTTCGATGACACGAAGCTGGTCGAGAACTACGCCGCGGCGCTGGAGGAGATCCTCCGTCTGAAGCCGTCCGCCGCCAAGGGCCGCTACATCAAGAAGGCCACGCTGGCCACCACGATGGGCCCCGGCATCCCGCTGGACGCCAACCGCACCCGTAACCTCCTCGTCGAGGAGGACCCGGCCGCCGTCTGAGCCTCCGCGCTCGTACGAAAGCCGCGTCTCGTGTGACATGGGCGGGCCCCGCAACCTTTCGAGGTGCGGGGCCCGTCCTCGTTCTCGTGCGCAGCTGTGGCTGTCCGCGCCGTGCGTCGGCGTGAGGCGACCGCACGGAGGCCGCAGACATGGGCGAGGCGTTCGCCGGCAGGCGGGCGGCAGGCGCTGGATCCGTCACTCCTACGACGCCCTGGCCAGGCCGGCCGTACCGACGTCACCGTCGAGGAGCCCCCGGCCTCCCACATCGTCGACCTCCAGAAGCCCCTGGAGCGGCAGCAGGGCAGTGCTGCGGGCGCTTCTTAAACCTCCCGCACCGCCCGAACCGGGACGGATTTGCTCGGCGCGACCCCGGTCGCGTACTCTCCTACAGAAGCCAAAGACCGCTGGTCGTTGCTGTGTTCTCGCAAGAGGGTGCAGTGACCGAAGGATCCGTTGAGTGCGGACGACCTGCGCAGGTGACTGTGGAACGCTCCCGGACTTTGTCCGGTCGAGCTGCGCCCTGGCACTTGTGCTGGGGCGTTTCGTTTTTCCCGGCCCCTTCTGAGCGGTCCTCATCACCCGGAAGGAGGCCGACGCTCATGGCAAGGCCCGACAAGGCTGCCGCGGTAGCCGAGCTCGCGGACCAGTTCCGCAGCTCGAACGCCGCTGTGCTGACCGAGTACCGGGGTCTCACCGTGGCACAGCTCAAGCAGCTGCGCCGTTCGCTCGGTGAGAACGCCCAGTACGCCGTGGTGAAGAACACGCTGACCAAGATTGCGGCCAACGAGGCCGGGATCGACACGCTGGACGACCTGTTCGCAGGCCCGACGGCGGTTGCCTTCGTCACCGGTGACCCGGTGGAGTCGGCGAAGGGTCTTCGTGACTTCGCCAAGGACAACCCGAACCTCATCATCAAGGGCGGTGTCCTTGACGGTAAGGCGCTGTCCGCCGATGAGATCAAGAAGCTTGCGGACCTCGAGTCCCGCGAGGTTCTGCTCGCCAAGGTGGCCGGTGGAATCAAGGCGTCGATGGCCAAGGCCGCGGCGACTTTCCAGGCCCCTCTGTCGGAGTTCGTCCGCACTGCGGACGCCCTTCGCGCCAAGGTCGAGCAGGGCGGTGCCGGTACGCCGGCTCCCGCCGACGCCGAGGTGGCGGAGTAACACTCCGCCCCACGGCTCGCAGCGGGCCCGTACGCCCGCCTTCATATACACCCGGCACCTGCCGACTTAGTGGAAGGACGCCATCATGGCGAAGCTGTCCCAGGACGAGCTGCTCGAGCAGTTCGAGACCCTGACCCTCATCGAGCTCTCCGAGTTCGTCAAGGCGTTCGAGGAGAAGTTCGACGTCAAGGCTGCCGCTCCGGTCGCCGTTGCCGCCGCCGGTGGCGCTGCTGCCGCCGCCGAGGCCGTCGAGGAGCAGGACGAGTTCGACGTCATCCTCACCGGCGCCGGCGAGAAGAAGATCCAGGTCATCAAGGTCGTGCGTGAGCTGACCTCCCTGGGTCTGAAGGAGGCCAAGGACCTCGTCGACGGCACCCCGAAGCCGGTCCTCGAGAAGGTCGCGAAGGAGGCCGCCGAGAAGGCTGCCGACTCCCTCAAGGCCGCTGGCGCCTCGGTCGAGGTCAAGTGACCCTGCGAGTCTCCTGACTCGTCTGGACTGCTCGTGCCGCGCGGCACGGACGTCACATCGCGAAGGGCGATCACCCATCCGGGTGGTCGCCCTTCGGCGTACCCGAGGCGCTCGCCTTGCTCTTCCGTGCCTGACGAGTATGGTGATCTTCGCCGTACGCCTCCGACGGGGGCTTGCGGCCGGTGCCGAGAGGCGGCGGATGAGGGTCTCGGGGCTCTGTCCGGCAGGGGGGCCTTGACGAACCGCACGCGGCGCGCAATTCTCAGGACGCGTCGTCACTCGATCCGGATCCGATGCATGGATCGTTGGCGAAGAGGGCAGTAAAGAAGAGCGCATCCGCGCGAGGGCGATTCATAGGTGTTGAGAACAGCTGTTGCGAGCTTCGAGGGTCTCTGAGAACCCGGACTGGACATCAGTGTGCCGTTTGGCTACACTGACCCTTTGCGCTGCCTGTTAGCTGCCTCCTGCCCGTCACCAGGGGCATGCCCGATGTTTGAACACCGATGACTGATCGTCCCTGACCTGGGATTTCCGTCACCGTGTCCAACTTGGGACCGGTACGCGCGTAGTGAGTCCGAGCCCTCGGAAGGACCCCCTCTTGGCCGCCTCGCGCAACGCCTCGACCGCGAATACGAACAACGGTGCCAGCACCGCCCCGCTGCGCATCTCTTTTGCAAAGATCAAGGAGCCCCTCGAGGTTCCGAACCTCCTCGCGCTGCAGACCGAGAGCTTCGACTGGCTCCTCGGCAATGCCGCCTGGAAGGCTCGCGTCGAGGCTGCTCTGGACAGTGGACAAGACGTCCCCACCAAGTCCGGCCTGGAGGAGATCTTCGAGGAGATTTCACCGATTGAGGACTTCTCCGGGTCGATGTCGCTTACGTTCCGCGACCACCGCTTCGAGCCCCCGAAGAACTCGATCGACGAGTGCAAGGAGCGCGACTTCACGTTCGCCGCCCCGCTCTTCGTCACGGCCGAGTTCACCAACAACGAGACCGGCGAGATCAAGTCCCAGACGGTCTTCATGGGCGACTTCCCGCTCATGACCAACAAGGGCACCTTCGTCATCAACGGCACCGAGCGTGTCGTCGTGTCGCAGCTCGTGCGCTCGCCGGGTGTCTACTTCGACTCCTCGATCGACAAGACGTCCGACAAGGACATCTTCTCCGCCAAGATCATCCCGTCCCGGGGTGCCTGGCTGGAGATGGAGATCGACAAGCGTGACATGGTCGGTGTCCGTATCGACCGCAAGCGCAAGCAGTCCGTGACCGTCCTCCTGAAGGCTCTCGGTTGGACCACCGAGCAGATCCTCGAGGAGTTCGGCGAGTACGAGTCCATGCGCGCCACCCTGGAGAAGGACCACACCCAGGGCCAGGACGACGCGCTGCTCGACATCTACCGCAAGCTGCGCCCGGGCGAGCCGCCCACCCGCGAGGCTGCTCAGACGCTGCTCGAGAACCTCTACTTCAACCCGAAGCGCTACGACCTCGCGAAGGTCGGCCGCTACAAGGTGAACAAGAAGCTCGGCGCCGAAGAGCCGCTGGACGCCGGCGTGCTCACCTCCGACGACGTCATCGCGACCATCAAGTACCTGGTCAAGCTGCACGCCGGGGAGACCGAGACGGTCGGTGAGTCCGGTCGTTCGATCGTCGTCGAGACCGACGACATCGACCACTTCGGCAACCGTCGTCTGCGTAACGTCGGCGAGCTCATCCAGAACCAGGTCCGTACGGGTCTGGCCCGTATGGAGCGCGTCGTGCGTGAGCGCATGACGACTCAGGACGTCGAGGCGATCACGCCGCAGACCCTGATCAACATCCGGCCGGTCGTCGCCTCCATCAAGGAGTTCTTCGGCACCAGCCAGCTGTCGCAGTTCATGGACCAGAACAACCCGCTGTCGGGTCTCACCCACAAGCGCCGTCTGTCGGCGCTCGGTCCGGGTGGTCTCTCCCGTGAGCGGGCCGGCTTCGAGGTCCGTGACGTGCACCCGTCCCACTACGGACGCATGTGCCCGATCGAGACCCCTGAAGGCCCGAACATCGGTCTGATCGGTTCGCTCGCCTCGTACGGACGTGTCAACGCGTTCGGTTTCATCGAGACGCCGTACCGCAAGGTCGTCGACGGCCAGGTCACCGACGAGGTCGACTACATCACCGCCGACGAGGAAGACCGCTTCGTGATCGCCCAGGCGAACGCGACGCTCTCCGAGGACATGCGGTTCACCGAGCCCCGCGTCCTGGTCCGCCGTCGTGGCGGAGAGGTCGACTACATCCCGGGCGACGACGTCGACTACATGGACGTCTCGCCGCGCCAGATGGTGTCCGTCGCCACCGCGATGATCCCCTTCCTGGAGCACGACGACGCCAACCGTGCCCTCATGGGCGCGAACATGATGCGTCAGGCGGTGCCGCTGATCAAGTCGGAGGCCCCGCTCGTCGGCACGGGCATGGAGTACCGCTGCGCCACCGACGCCGGTGACGTCCTGAAGGCCGAGAAGGACGGTGTCGTCCAGGAGGTATCCGCGGACTACATCACCGTCACCAACGACGACGGCACGTACACCACGTACCGCATCGCCAAGTTCTCGCGCTCCAACCAGGGCACCTCGGTCAACCAGAAGGTCGTCGTCTCCGAGGGCGACCGGGTCATCGAGGGCCAGGTCCTCGCCGACGGGCCGGCCACCGAGAACGGTGAGATGGCGCTCGGCAAGAACCTGCTCGTGGCGTTCATGCCGTGGGAGGGTCACAACTACGAGGACGCGATCATCCTGTCGCAGCGCCTCGTGCAGGACGACGTCCTCTCCTCGATCCACATCGAGGAGCACGAGGTCGACGCCCGTGACACCAAGCTCGGCCCGGAGGAGATCACCCGGGACATCCCGAACGTCTCCGAAGAGGTCCTCGCCGACCTCGACGAGCGCGGCATCATCCGTATCGGTGCCGAGGTCGTCGCCGGTGACATCCTCGTCGGCAAGGTCACGCCCAAGGGCGAGACCGAGCTGACCCCCGAGGAGCGCCTGCTCCGCGCGATCTTCGGTGAGAAGGCGCGCGAGGTGCGCGACACCTCGCTGAAGGTCCCGCACGGCGAGATCGGCAAGGTCATCGGCGTCCGCGTCTTCGACCGCGAAGAGGGCGACGAGCTGCCGCCGGGCGTGAACCAGCTGGTCCGCGTCTACGTCGCGCAGAAGCGCAAGATCACCGATGGTGACAAGCTCGCCGGCCGTCACGGCAACAAGGGCGTCATCTCGAAGATCCTCCCGATCGAGGACATGCCGTTCCTGGAGGACGGCACCCCGGTCGACATCATCCTCAACCCGCTGGGTGTCCCGTCCCGAATGAACCCGGGACAGGTCCTGGAGATCCACCTCGGCTGGCTCGCCAGCCGTGGCTGGGACGTCTCCGGCCTCGGTGACGAGTGGGCCAAGCGCCTGCAGGCCATCGGCGCCGACCAGGTCGCCCCCGGCACCAACGTCGCCACGCCCGTCTTCGACGGTGCGCGCGAGGACGAGATCTCCGGTCTCTTCGAGGCCACGATCCCGAACCGCGACGGCGACCGCCTGGTGCAGCCCTCCGGCAAGGCCCACCTGTTCGACGGCCGCTCCGGCGAGCCGTTCCCGGACCCGGTTTCGGTCGGGTACATGTACATCCTCAAGCTCCACCACCTCGTCGACGACAAGCTGCACGCTCGTTCGACGGGCCCGTACTCCATGATCACCCAGCAGCCGCTGGGTGGTAAGGCTCAGTTCGGTGGACAGCGCTTCGGTGAGATGGAGGTGTGGGCGCTGGAGGCATATGGCGCCGCTTACGCCCTCCAGGAGCTGCTGACGATCAAGTCCGACGACGTGACCGGCCGCGTGAAGGTCTACGAGGCCATCGTCAAGGGCGAGAACATCCCCGAGCCGGGCATCCCCGAGTCCTTCAAGGTGCTCATCAAGGAAATGCAGTCGCTCTGCCTCAACGTGGAGGTGCTCTCTTCGGACGGCATGTCCATCGAGATGCGTGACACGGACGAGGACGTCTTCCGCGCGGCGGAGGAGCTCGGTATCGACCTGTCCCGGCGCGAGCCGAGCAGCGTCGAAGAGGTCTGACGGGTCTGGCCGGGGCCTCGCTCATGAGGCCCCGGCCCTGCCCCGGACCCGTTCAGACCATTGATTGAGACTCGACCCCGAAAGAGGGATTGACGACAAGTGCTCGACGTCAACTTCTTCGACGAGCTGCGGATCGGCCTTGCCACCGCGGACGACATCCGGACCTGGTCGCACGGCGAAGTGAAGAAGCCGGAGACCATCAACTACCGCACGCTCAAGCCCGAAAAGGACGGACTCTTCTGCGAGAAGATCTTCGGTCCGACCCGGGACTGGGAGTGCTACTGCGGCAAGTACAAGCGTGTCCGCTTCAAGGGCATCATTTGTGAGCGTTGTGGCGTGGAGGTCACGCGCGCCAAGGTGCGTCGTGAGCGCATGGGCCACATCGAGCTTGCCGCTCCCGTCACTCACATCTGGTACTTCAAGGGCGTCCCGTCGCGCCTCGGCTACCTGCTTGATCTCGCGCCGAAGGACCTCGAAAAGGTCATCTACTTCGCCGCGTACATGATCACGTTCGTGGACGAGGAGCGCCGTACGCGTGACCTGCCCTCGCTGGAGGCGCACGTCTCCGTCGAGCGTCAGCAGGTCGAGAACCGTCGCGACTCCGACCTGGAGGCTCGTGCCAAGAAGCTCGAGACCGACCTGGCCGAGCTCGAGGCCGAGGGCGCCAAGGCCGACGTGCGCCGCAAGGTGCGCGAAGGTGCCGAGCGTGAGATGAAGCAGCTGCGCGACCGTGCGCAGCGCGAGATCGACCGTCTCGACGAGGTGTGGAACCGCTTCAAGAACCTCAAGGTCCAGGACCTCGAGGGCGACGAGCTGCTCTACCGCGAGCTGCGTGACCGTTTCGGCACGTACTTCGACGGCTCCATGGGTGCCGCTGCCCTGCAGAAGCGCCTGGAGTCCTTCGACCTCAACGAGGAGGCCGAACGCCTCCGCGAGATCATCCGTACCGGCAAGGGCCAGAAGAAGACCCGTGCGCTCAAGCGCCTCAAGGTCGTCTCCGCGTTCCTGCAGACCAGCAACAGCCCCAAGGGCATGGTGCTCGACTGCGTGCCGGTCATCCCGCCGGACCTGCGTCCGATGGTGCAGCTGGACGGTGGCCGCTTCGCGACCTCCGACCTGAACGACCTGTACCGCCGTGTGATCAACCGCAACAACCGCCTCAAGCGTCTCCTTGACCTCGGTGCCCCCGAGATCATCGTGAACAACGAGAAGCGGATGCTGCAGGAGGCCGTCGACGCGCTGTTCGACAACGGCCGCCGTGGTCGCCCGGTCACCGGTCCGGGTAACCGCCCGCTGAAGTCCCTGAGCGACATGCTCAAGGGCAAGCAGGGTCGATTCCGTCAGAACCTTCTCGGTAAGCGTGTGGACTACTCCGCGCGTTCCGTGATCGTCGTCGGTCCGCAGCTGAAGCTGCACCAGTGCGGTCTGCCGAAGGCCATGGCGCTGGAGCTCTTCAAGCCGTTCGTGATGAAGCGCCTGGTCGACCTGAACCACGCGCAGAACATCAAGTCGGCCAAGCGCATGGTCGAGCGCGGCCGCACCGTGGTGTACGACGTCCTCGAAGAGGTCATCGCCGAGCACCCGGTGCTGCTGAACCGTGCACCGACCCTGCACCGCCTCGGCATCCAGGCCTTCGAGCCGCAGCTGGTCGAGGGCAAGGCCATCCAGATCCACCCGCTCGTCTGCACCGCGTTCAACGCGGACTTCGACGGTGACCAGATGGCCGTGCACCTGCCGCTCTCCGCGGAGGCGCAGGCCGAGGCCCGCATCCTGATGCTGTCCTCGAACAACATCCTGAAGCCGGCCGACGGTCGTCCCGTCACCATGCCGACCCAGGACATGGTGCTGGGCCTGTTCTTCCTCACCACGGACGAGGAGGAGCGCAACGTCATCGGTCAGGGCCGCGCGTTCGGTTCCACCGCCGAGGCGATCATGGCCTTCGACGCCCGGGAGCTCTCGCTCCAGACGCAGGTCGACATCCGCTTCCCGGTGGGCACCATCCCGCCGCGCGGCTGGGTGCCGCCGGTCGCCGAAGAGGGTGAGCCGGAGTACCAGCCGGGTGACACCTTCCGGCTGCGTACGAGCTTGGGCCGCGCGCTCTTCAACGAGCTGCTGCCCGAGGACTACCCGTTCGTCGACTACTCGGTGGGCAAGAAGCAGCTCTCCGAGATCGTCAACGACCTGGCCGAGCGCTACCCCAAGGTCATCGTGGCGGCGACGCTCGACAACCTGAAGGCGGCCGGTTTCCACTGGGCGACCCGTTCCGGCGTCACCGTCTCCGTTTCGGACATCGTCGTGCCGGAGGCCAAGAAGGCCATCGTCCAGGGCTACGAGGCGCAGGACGAGAAGGTCCAGAAGCAGTACGAGCGCGGTCTGATCACCAAGGACGAGCGCACGCAGGAACTCATCGCGATCTGGACCAAGGCGACCAACGAGGTTGCCGAGGCGATGAACGCGAACTTCCCGAAGACGAACCCCATCTTCATGATGGTTGACTCGGGTGCCCGAGGAAACATGATGCAGATGCGTCAGATCGCGGGTATGCGTGGTCTGGTGTCGAACGCGAAGAACGAGACGATCCCGCGTCCCATCAAGGCGTCGTTCCGTGAGGGTCTGACCGTTCTGGAGTACTTCATCTCCACGCACGGTGCCCGTAAGGGTCTGGCGGACACCGCCCTGCGTACCGCCGACTCGGGTTACCTGACCCGTCGTCTGGTGGACGTCTCGCAGGACGTGATCATTCGCGAGGAGGACTGCGGCACCGACCGTGGCCTCAAGCTGAAGATCGCCGTCAAGGGTGCGGACGGTGTGCTCCGCAAGACGGAGGACGTCGAGACCTCGGTCTACGCCCGCATGCTCGCCGAGGACGTCGTCGTCGACGGCAAGGTCATCGCGCCTGCCAACGTCGACCTCGGTGACGTCCTGATCGACGCCCTGGTGGGCGCCGGCGTCGAGGAGGTCAAGACCCGTTCGGTCCTGACCTGTGAGTCCGCGGTCGGCACCTGTGCCTTCTGCTACGGACGCTCGCTCGCCACCGGCAAGCTGGTCGACATCGGTGAGGCGGTCGGCATCATCGCCGCCCAGTCCATCGGTGAGCCCGGTACCCAGCTGACGATGCGTACCTTCCACACCGGTGGTGTGGCCGGTGACGACATCACCCAGGGTCTGCCCCGAGTCGTCGAGCTCTTCGAAGCCCGTACGCCCAAGGGTGTCGCCCCGATCTCGGAGGCGGCCGGCCGCATCCGTATCGAGGAGACCGAGAAGACCAAGAAGATCGTCGTCATCCCGGACGACGGCAGCGACGAGACGCCGTTCCCGATCTCGAAGCGTGCCCGTCTGCTGGTGGGCGAGGGCGACCACGTCGAGGTGGGCCAGAAGCTCACCGTGGGTGCCACCAACCCGCACGACGTGCTGCGGATCCTCGGTCAGCGCGCGGTCCAGGTCCACCTGGTCGGCGAGGTCCAGAAGGTCTACAACTCGCAGGGTGTGTCGATCCACGACAAGCACATCGAGATCATCATCCGGCAGATGCTGCGCCGGGTGACGATCATCGAGTCCGGCGACGCGGAGCTGCTGCCGGGCGAGCTCGTCGAGCGCTCGAAGTTCGAGACCGAGAACCGTCGTGTGGTCACCGAGGGCGGTCACCCCGCCTCCGGCCGTCCGCAGCTGATGGGTATCACCAAGGCCTCGCTCGCCACCGAGTCGTGGCTGTCGGCGGCGTCCTTCCAGGAGACGACCAGGGTCCTGACCGACGCGGCGATCAACGCCAAGTCGGACTCCCTGATCGGCCTCAAGGAGAACGTCATCATCGGTAAGCTCATCCCGGCCGGTACGGGCCTGTCCCGCTACCGCAACATCCGGGTCGAGCCGACCGAGGAGGCCAAGGCCGCGATGTACTCGGCCGTCGGCTACGACGACATCGACTACTCGCCGTTCGGCACGGGCTCCGGCCAGGCCGTTCCGCTGGAGGACTACGACTACGGTCCGTACAACCAGTAAGGCGCATGTCCCGTCCCGCAGGGCGGTCACTCCGTTTCGTACGGGGTGGCCGCCCTGCGGCGTTGCCCGTCGGTACCGGAACAGAGGTACTGTCGGGAATGTCACGCGCGGCCCCGTCCTCGTGGACAGCATTTGTTTTGACCGGAGTCCGTGAGGTAGGTACGCTCAGACCTTGTGCCTGGGGTGTGCCTGGGCTCGTGTGCGTGTCCTCAACCGCATGGCGAGCCTGTTTTTGGCCACCGCAATCTGCGCCCCTTCTGCCCCAGGGCAGAAGCCTGCAGCATTCGACACACCCGACCGCGTGGGTCGGCGACGTTCCAGGTTAGTTTCACGAACGGCACACAGAAACCGGAGAAGTAGTGCCTACGATCCAGCAGCTGGTCCGGAAGGGCCGGCAGGACAAGGTCGAGAAGAACAAGACGCCCGCGCTCGAGGGTTCGCCCCAGCGCCGCGGCGTCTGCACGCGTGTGTTCACGACCACCCCGAAGAAGCCGAACTCGGCACTCCGTAAGGTCGCGCGTGTGCGTCTGACCTCCGGCATCGAGGTCACGGCCTACATCCCGGGTGAGGGACACAACCTGCAGGAGCACTCCATCGTGCTCGTGCGTGGTGGCCGTGTGAAGGACCTGCCGGGTGTTCGTTACAAGATCATCCGCGGCTCCCTTGACACCCAGGGTGTCAAGAACCGCAAGCAGGCCCGCAGCCGCTACGGCGCCAAGAAGGAGAAGTAAGAATGCCTCGTAAGGGCCCCGCCCCGAAGCGCCCGGTCATCATCGACCCGGTCTACGGTTCTCCTCTTGTCACCTCGCTGATCAACAAGATCCTGCTCAACGGCAAGCGTTCCACTGCCGAGCGGATCGTGTACGGCGCCATGGAAGGCCTCCGCGAGAAGACCGGCAACGACCCGGTCATCACGCTGAAGCGCGCGCTTGAGAACGTCAAGCCCTCGCTCGAGGTCAAGTCCCGCCGTGTCGGTGGCGCCACCTACCAGGTGCCGATCGAGGTCAAGCCCGGTCGCGCCGCCACCCTCGCGCTCCGCTGGGTCGTGGGTTACTCCCGCGCCCGTCGCGAGAAGACGATGACCGAGCGCCTCATGAACGAGCTGCTCGACGCCTCCAACGGTCTTGGCGCTGCCGTCAAGAAGCGCGAGGACACCCACAAGATGGCCGAGTCCAACAAGGCCTTCGCGCACTACCGCTGGTAGTCGCTACCCACATCGAGACCGAGAGAAGATTGAGCCTTATGGCCACCACTTCGCTTGACCTGGCCAAGGTCCGCAACATTGGGATCATGGCCCACATCGACGCGGGCAAGACGACCACCACTGAGCGGATCCTGTTCTACACCGGTGTTTCGTACAAGATCGGTGAAGTCCACGACGGCGCTGCCACGATGGACTGGATGGAGCAGGAGCAGGAGCGCGGCATCACGATCACGTCCGCCGCGACGACCTGTCACTGGCCGCTCAATGATGTTGACCACACCATCAACATCATCGACACCCCGGGTCACGTCGACTTCACCGTCGAGGTGGAGCGTTCGCTCCGCGTCCTCGACGGCGCTGTCACCGTGTTCGACGGTGTTGCCGGCGTCGAGCCGCAGTCCGAGACCGTTTGGCGTCAGGCGGACCGCTACGGCGTGCCGCGTATCTGCTTCGTCAACAAGCTCGACCGCACGGGTGCCGAGTTCCACCGCTGTGTCGACATGATCGTCGACCGCCTCGGTGCGGTCCCGCTCGTCATGCAGCTCCCCATCGGTGCCGAAGCCGACTTCAAGGGCGTCGTCGACCTCGTGTCGATGAAGGCCTTTGTGTGGCCGGAAGAGGCCGTCAAGGGCGAGATGTACGACACCGTCGACATCCCGGACACCCACATCGAGGCGGCTCAGGAGTGGCGCGGCAAGCTGCTCGAAGCCGTTTCCGAGAACGACGACCAGATGATGGAGCTGTACCTGGAGGGCGTCGAGCCCACCGAGGAGCAGCTGTACGAGGCGATCCGCCGGATCACCCTGGCATCGAAGGGCGGCGCGGGCTCCGTCACCGTCACCCCGGTGTTCTGTGGCACGGCGTTCAAGAACAAGGGCGTCCAGCCCCTGCTCGACGCGGTCGTCCGTTACCTGCCTTCCCCCCTGGACGTCGAGGCCATCGAGGGCCACGACGTCAAGGACCCCGAGGTTGTCATCAAGCGCAAGCCCTCGGACGACGAGCCGTTCTCCGGCCTGGCGTTCAAGATCGCTAGCGACCCGCACCTCGGCAAGCTCACCTTCGTCCGGATCTACTCCGGTCGCCTCGAGGCCGGCACCGCGGTGCTGAACTCGGTCAAGGGCAAGAAGGAGCGCATCGGCAAGATCTACCGTATGCACGCGAACAAGCGTGAGGAGATCCCCTCGGTGGGTGCCGGTGACATCGTCGCCGTCATGGGTCTGAAGCAGACCACCACCGGTGAGACGCTGTGTGACGACAAGAACCCGGTGATCCTGGAGTCCATGGACTTCCCGGCGCCGGTCATCCAGGTCGCCATCGAGCCGAAGTCCAAGGGTGACCAGGAGAAGCTGGGTGTCGCCATCCAGCGTCTCTCCGAGGAGGACCCGTCCTTCCAGGTGCACTCCGACGAGGAGACCGGCCAGACCATCATCGGTGGTATGGGCGAGCTTCACCTCGAGGTGCTCGTCGACCGCATGAAGCGCGAGTTCCGCGTCGAGGCGAACGTCGGCAAGCCGCAGGTCGCGTACCGCGAGACGATCCGCAAGGCCGTCGAGCGCATCGACTACACGCACAAGAAGCAGACTGGTGGTACCGGCCAGTTCGCGAAGGTGCAGATCGCCCTTGAGCCCATCGAGGGTGGCGACGCGTCCTACGAGTTCGTCAACAAGGTCACCGGTGGCCGCATCCCCCGTGAGTACATCCCCTCGGTGGACGCGGGTGCTCAGGAAGCCATGCAGTTCGGCATCCTGGCCGGTTACGAGATGGTCGGCGTTCGCGTCACCCTCCTCGACGGTGGTTACCACGAGGTCGACTCCTCGGAGCTCGCCTTCAAGATCGCCGGTTCGCAGGCGTTCAAGGAGGGTGCCCGCAAGGCGTCCCCCGTGCTCCTCGAGCCGATGATGGCCGTCGAGGTCACCACGCCCGAGGACTACATGGGCGATGTCATCGGTGACCTCAACTCCCGCCGTGGCCAGATCCAGGCCATGGAGGAGCGCAGCGGCGCTCGCGTCGTGAAGGGCCTCGTGCCCCTCTCGGAGATGTTCGGCTACGTCGGAGACCTCCGCAGCAAGACCTCGGGTCGCGCAAGCTACTCGATGCAGTTCGACTCCTACGCCGAGGTTCCGCGGAACGTCGCCGAGGAGATCATCGCGAAGGCCAAGGGCGAGTAACTCTCCCGAGCTCACGCTTTAGGCTTGTCACCGGAGCCTGGTGGGGCATTCGTCGCAGAGCGCAAGCAATGCGGTGAATGCCCCCGGCCCCGGCATCCCAGCAAAGATCACCTGGCGCCGATGAAGCAAGGCGTACAGAACCACTCCACAGGAGGACCCAGTGGCGAAGGCGAAGTTCGAGCGGACTAAGCCGCACGTCAACATCGGCACCATCGGTCACATTGACCACGGTAAGACGACCCTCACGGCCGCCATTACCAAGGTGCTGCACGACGCGTACCCGGACCTGAACGAGGCCTCGGCCTTCGACCAGATCGACAAGGCTCCTGAGGAGCGCCAGCGCGGTATCACGATCTCGATCGCGCACGTCGAGTACCAGACGGCGTCGCGTCACTACGCGCACGTCGACTGCCCGGGTCACGCCGACTACATCAAGAACATGATCACGGGTGCGGCGCAGATGGACGGCGCCATCCTCGTGGTCGCCGCCACCGACGGCCCGATGCCGCAGACCAAGGAGCACGTGCTCCTGGCCCGCCAGGTCGGCGTTCCGTACATCGTTGTCGCCCTGAACAAGGCCGACATGGTGGACGACGAGGAGATCCTGGAGCTCGTCGAGCTCGAGGTCCGTGAGCTCCTCTCCGAGTACGAGTTCCCGGGCGACGACCTGCCGGTCGTCAAGGTCTCGGCGCTCAAGGCGCTCGAGGGCGACAAGGAGTGGGGCCAGTCGGTCCTGAACCTGATGGCCGCCGTCGACGAGGCGATCCCGCAGCCCGAGCGTGACGTCGACAAGCCGTTCCTGATGCCGATCGAGGACGTCTTCACGATCACCGGTCGTGGCACCGTCGTCACCGGTCGTATCGAGCGTGGTGTCCTGAAGGTCAACGAGACCGTCGACATCGTCGGTATCAAGCAGGAGAAGACCACCACGACGGTCACCGGCATCGAGATGTTCCGCAAGCTGCTCGACGAGGGCCAGGCCGGTGAGAACGTCGGTCTGCTCCTCCGTGGCATCAAGCGCGAGGACGTCGAGCGCGGCCAGGTCATCATCAAGCCCGGTTCGGTCACGCCGCACACCGAGTTCGAGGCCCAGGCCTACATCCTGTCGAAGGACGAGGGTGGCCGTCACACCCCCTTCTTCAACAACTACCGCCCGCAGTTCTACTTCCGTACCACGGACGTGACGGGCGTTGTGACCCTTCCCGAGGGCACCGAGATGGTCATGCCGGGCGACAACACCGTCATGAACGTCGTGCTGATCCAGCCGATCGCCATGGAAGAGGGCCTGAAGTTCGCCATCCGTGAGGGTGGCCGGACCGTGGGCGCCGGCCAGGTCACCAAGATCGTCAAGTAATTACCTGACTGTCTGACCTGGTTGCTCCGCACAGAGCATCAAGGAGGGCCCCGGCCCGCCGCGTAAGCGGTGGACCGGGGCCCTTCGTCATTCCCCGGTGCGCGCGGTCACGGACGCCAGAGCCAGGGGACGGCGTCCGGGCCCAGGCCGACGACTGCCGGGCGTCCCAGGCCCGCGACGTACAGCGCGGGACCGTCCAGCGCCACCGGCCCTCCCACGCGTACCGACAGCCGTTCGCTCGTACGCAGCTGGATCCGGCCCTCCTCGGTGCGGCCCAGCAGCACCGGCCCGAGCGGCGAGTCGGCGACGCTCACCGGCCCGTACCCGTCGAAGTCCGTCCGCTCCACCGCCGCACCCCCGGTGACGGCCGTCAGCCGGGCCCGCGCCGCCGCCCGGTACAGCAGTTCGACGGAACCGTCCGTGGTGATCCGAGCGGCGGGCCCGTCGCCCGGCACCGGCGCCCCGTCGATCTGCCGCTGGGCGGTCAGCCGCGCTCGGGGTGTCTCCTGCGTCCAGTGGTGCACCGCTTGATGACCGGCGCCGTACACATGGACCAGGCCGTGCTCGTCCACCACGGCGCTCAGCCCGTCCTGGATCTCGCCGCCGCCCAGGTCCGTCCACTCGCCCCACCGGCCGAACGCGCCCCGCACCCGCGTAGTCACGCCCTTGTCCGCGTTCCGTACGAAGAGATGGACCCGCCCGTCGGGTGCGGTCACCGCAACCGGGACGCCGATCCGGCGGCCCCGGTCCGGGGCCGGTTCCGGGTTGCCCAGTCCGCGCCAGGTGTGGAAGGTGCCGCCCCGGGAGCTCTGTTCCAGGAGTGCGATCTCCCGTTCGTTCGCCGCCCCGTGTCCGCCGAGGGCCGCGAAGCGGAGCCCGAACAGGAGCAGCCTGCCGTCCGCCGTCACGGCCTGGCCCAGTACCGGCGCGAAGGGCCCGCCGCCGAGATCGTCCGGCCCGTCCCAGACCCCGCTGCCGGGGGTGCTCTCGCGCCACCGCACCACCCGCAGCCCCATTACCCCGTAGACGGCGAGCCGCCCGTCCGGTTCGGCGGAGACGGTGGGGCGGGGGCCGGGGTAGCGGTAGCGGGTGGCGCGGACCCAGCCCTTCCTGTTGGTCAGGGGCCGGTCGCCGCCCACGTTGTAGTCACCGCATCCCGCCTGGTTCCCGCACTGCCAGTCGGCCTCGCCGCCGTACGGGACCAGGCGCGCGGCCTTCTCCCTCAGCACCCCGTCCGGCAGGTTCTTCGGCCAGTGCCGGTTGTAGTAGCCGCGGAACGCGGTGGTGACGAACCGCGGCACGCCCCCGCCGTCCTCGGTCGCGCGGGCCACCCACCGGATCAGCGCCGCCCAGGCGAACGAGGCGGTCGCGGTGTGGTCGGCGTGGTCGGAGTAGCCGGGCTGCTCGATGTCCTGGCGGCGGACGGCCTCGGTGCTGTGCTGGATGTCCGGGTCCGGGTCGAGTGTGTGGACGACGGTCGGCCGGTACCGGTCGAGCAGCCCGACGAGGGCATCGATCAGCCCGTCGTACGTGTACGCAGCCGCCCGCTCCAGCGGTGAGTCGGCGGCGACGACGGTGCGCAGGTTCAGCGCCCGGTCGTGCCAGAGGCTGGGCAGGCCGAGCCGGCCGCGGCCGATGTGCATCGCCGTGTTGAGGAAGATCAGCTCGACCCGTCGGCCGCTGCCCACCAGGGTGTTGATCTCCGCCCGATGTCCGCCGGCCAGACCGAGGACGGCCTTGTGCCAGCGGGTGAACATCGGCAGCCCGAGCTGGGCCGCGTAGGTCTGGCGCAGCCCCTGGTGCCGGGCCGAGGAGTACGCGGCCTTGTCGGGGGCGGGCCGTGCCCGGCCGGGGATCCTGTTGAGGCCGGCGGCCTCACCGGCGGTGAGGTACACACAGACCAGCGGGGTCCCGGCGGCCAGGGCCTGCTGGGTGTCCGGGTTCATGAAGTACAGGTCGTCGTCCGGGTGGGCGAGGATCTGCATCATCAGGGCCGGCCGGGGGGCGGCGACCGGGAGGCCGGGGGCCGGGTCCGCCATGGGACCGCTGCGCCGCGGAGCCGGTACGGAACAGGCACCGACGCCCATCAGAGCGGCTGCGGCGGCGGCTCGGACGATGCTGCGCCGGCGCACCCCGCCACTGCCCCACTCAGGGCCGGATCGATCCGTCACGCGCCGTACTCCGTCCGCTCACCCCGTCCGAGCGGCCGGCCGGGTGCCGCTTCCCGCGGCAGATTAGACGGCGATCGGGGCGCTGACGGTGAGTGTCGCTGCTACACGCCGGAGCGGCGCACCAGATAGACATCGATCGGGTCCTCGTGCTCCAGCGTGAACCCGTGACGTTCGTACAGCCGACGTGCCGCGCTGCCCTGCAAGACATCGAGGCGGACGTCCGCCCCGTCCGCGTCGGCGCGCTCCAGCAGGGTCCGCAGGACGGCTGAGCCGATCCCCCGGCCATGGATCGCGGGGGAGAGGTAGAAGTTCTCCAGCCACCAGCCGTCCTCGACCGGACGCATGGTGACGCAGCCGGCGAACTCGCCGTCCGCGAGGACGACCGAGGTGTGCTCGGGCGCGAAGATGTCCCGCAGCCGTTGCCGTACGCGATGTTCGTCGTACCGGCCGAGGCGCTCCAGATCCGGGTGCATGACGAGGGCCCGGAGTTCGGTCATGGCCTCGAGATCCGCCGGTTCCGCCGGGCGCAGCGTCCAGGCCGGCTTGGTGATCGTATCCATGGCCGGAGTATTCCAGCGGCTGTGAGGCAGGCCGGATCGGGCCCGGTCACGGGCGTGCGGCGTGCTGTTGGTCACGGTGGCGGGCCGGGCCGGAATGGCCGTGTCCGGACCTGTCGGCGTCGCCGCAGCTCCCCGGCGACGTCCGGCCGCGTTTGACCAGTCGGCCACGGGGGGTAAGATCCTCCGCCCGATTGGCCAGCGCCGTGCAGCATATGGCACACTGACCAGGTTGCTCGGTTGAGTGTCAATGCTGCACGCCTCCCGCCGGGAGGACTGGAAGCGAGTCCCACAGTACTCGTCGGCCCCATGCGGGCCGGACGTACGGGAATCTTCCGGGAAGTGACAGTGGGGCGCCGACCAGGCACCCGGTGGGTGTTCCGCCCCCGGTTCCGCGGTCTCATGGCCCGCACCCCCTTGGTTGGGAATTCCTTCGGGAATTCTGCGTAGAGGGGATGCGACACGCCCGACCGCGTGGGTCGGAGGTGGAGTTACGAGAGCCCTCGGGTTCCAGAGCGTTACGAGAGACAGGACTACTAGTAGCCATGGCGGGACAGAAGATCCGCATCCGGCTCAAGGCCTACGACCACGAGGTCATCGACTCCTCGGCGAAGAAGATCGTCGAGACGGTGACCCGCACTGGTGCGTCGGTCGCGGGCCCGGTGCCGCTGCCCACTGAGAAGAACGTGTACTGCGTCATCAAGTCGCCGCACAAGTACAAGGACTCGCGCGAGCACTTCGAGATGCGCACGCACAAGCGCCTCATCGACATCCTCGACCCCACGCCGAAGACGGTTGACTCGCTCATGCGTCTCGACCTGCCGGCCGGCGTCGACATCGAGATCAAGCTCTGAGGTGACGCGCGAGATGGCTAAGAACATTAAGGGCGTCCTGGGCGAGAAGCTCGGCATGACCCAGGTCTGGGACGAGAACAACCGGGTTGTCCCGGTGACCGTCGTCAAGGCCGGGCCCTGCGTCGTCACCCAGGTCCGCACGAACGACAGCGACGGCTACGAGTCGGTCCAGATCGCCTTCGGCGAGATCGACCCGCGCAAGGTGAACAAGCCCCTCAAGGGCCACTTCGCCAAGGCCGACGTGACCCCGCGCCGCCACCTGGTGGAGCTCCGCACCCCTGACGCCAGCGAGTACACGCTGGGCCAGGAGGTCACTGCCGCAGTGTTCGAGTCCGGCGTCAAGGTTGACGTCACGGGCAAGAGCAAGGGCAAGGGCTTCGCCGGTGTGATGAAGCGCCACAACTTCAAGGGTGGCAAGGCGTCCCACGGTGCCCACCGTGTGCACCGCATGCCCGGCTCCATCGGTGGCTGTGCCACCCCCGGCCGTGTCTTCAAGGGCATGCGCATGGCGGGTCGCATGGGCAACGAGCGCGTCACCACCCAGAACCTGACCATCCACGCGGTTGACGCGGAGAAGGGTCTGCTCCTCATCAAGGGCGCAGTCCCCGGTCCGAACGGCGGCCTCGTCCTGGTCCGTACCGCGGCCAAGGGGGCTTGAGGTAATGAGCACCATTGACATCCTTTCGCCGGCAGGCGACAAGGCCGGTACCGTCGAGCTCCCCGCGGAGATCTTCGACGCGAAGACCAGCGTTCCGCTGATCCACCAGGTCGTTGTCGCTCAGCTGGCAGCTGCCCGTCAGGGCACGCACAAGACCAAGCGTCGCGGCGAAGTCCGTGGTGGTGGCCGCAAGCCGTACCGCCAGAAGGGCACCGGCCGCGCCCGCCAGGGTTCGACCCGTGCGCCGCAGTTCGTCGGCGGTGGCGTCGTCCACGGTCCGCAGCCGCGTGACTACTCGCAGCGCACCCCGAAGAAGATGAAGGCCGCCGCCCTGCGCGGTGCCCTCTCCGACCGGGCACGCCACTCCCGCATCCACGTCGTCACCGGCGTGGTCGACGGTGCAGTCTCCACGAAGGCAGCCAAGACGCTGTTCGGCAAGATCTCGGAGCGTAAGAACCTGCTCCTGGTCGTCGACCGCGCCGACGAGGCCGCGTGGCTGTCCGCCCGCAACCTGCCCCAGGTGCACATCCTGGAGCCGGGCCAGCTCAACACGTACGACGTGATCGTCTCCGACGACGTGGTCTTCACCCAGGCCGCTTTCGAGTCCTTCGTGTCTGGCCCCAAGGCCGATGAGACCGAAGGGAGCGACGCCTGATGAGCGAGGCGACCGTAACCAGCAAGACCTTCACGGACCCGCGCGACGTTCTCGTCAAGCCGGTCGTTTCCGAGAAGAGCTACGCGCTGCTCGACGAGAACAAGTACACGTTCATCGTCGCGCCCGGCTCCAACAAGACCCAGATCAAGCAGGCCGTGGAAGCGGTCTTCTCGGTCAAGGTCACCGGGGTCAACACGATCAACCGGCAGGGTAAGCGCAAGCGCACCAAGACCGGTTTCGGCAAGCGCGCCGACACCAAGCGCGCCATCGTGACCCTCGCCGAGGGCGACCGTATCGACATCTTCGGCGGTCCGACCGCCTAAGGGCGGTCTGGATCGTCCGAAATCGGACGAGGACTGAGAAATGGGTATCCGCAAGTACAAGCCGACGACCCCGGGCCGTCGTGGCTCCAGCGTCGCCGACTTTGTCGAGATCACGCGGTCCACGCCGGAGAAGTCGCTGGTCCGCCCCCTGCACAGCAAGGGCGGCCGTAACAACGCCGGTCGTGTGACCGTTCGCCACCAGGGCGGTGGCCACAAGCGCGCCTACCGAGTGATCGACTTCCGTCGTCACGACAAGGACGGCGTGCCGGCCAAGGTCGCGCACATCGAGTACGACCCGAACCGCACCGCGCGCATCGCGCTCCTGCACTACGCGGACGGCGAGAAGCGCTACATCATCGCGCCGCGTGGACTGTCGCAGGGCGACCGTGTCGAGAACGGCCCGGCCGCCGACATCAAGCCCGGCAACAACCTGGCGCTGCGCAACATCCCGGTCGGTACGACCCTCCACGCCATCGAGCTGCGGCCCGGCGGCGGCGCGAAGTTCGCCCGTTCCGCGGGTGCCTCCGTGCAGCTGCTGGCGAAGGAGGGCACCATGGCCCACCTTCGTATGCCGTCGGGTGAAATCCGCCTGGTCGACGCCCGCTGCCGCGCCACGATCGGCGAGGTCGGCAACGCCGAGCAGTCGAACATCAACTGGGGCAAGGCCGGCCGCATGCGCTGGAAGGGCGTTCGCCCGACCGTCCGCGGTGTCGCGATGAACCCGGTTGACCACCCGCACGGTGGTGGTGAAGGCAAGACCTCCGGTGGTCGCCACCCGGTCTCGCCGTGGGGTCAGAAGGAGGGTCGTACTCGCTCGCCGAAGAAGGCATCGAGCAAGTACATCGTCCGCCGCCGCAAGACGAACAAGAAGCGCTAGGAGCGGGTTTAGATGCCGCGCAGTCTCAAGAAGGGGCCCTTCGTCGACGGCCACCTCATCAAGAAGGTGGACGTACAGAACGAGGCAGGCACCAAGAACGTCATCAAGACCTGGTCCCGTCGCTCGATGATCGTCCCGGCCATGCTGGGTCACACCATCGCGGTGCACAACGGCAAGATTCATGTCCCGGTGTTCGTCACCGAGTCGATGGTCGGCCACAAGCTCGGCGAGTTCTCGCCGACTCGCACCTTCCGCGGCCACGTCAAGGACGACCGGAAGTCGAAGCGCCGCTAACGCGGGGTGACTGACTATGACTTACACCGAAGGGACAACCATGGAAGCCAGGGCCCAGGCGCGGTACATCCGCGTCACGCCCATGAAGGCCCGCCGCGTGGTGGACCTCATCCGTGGCATGGATGCCACGGAGGCTCAGGCGGTCCTGCGTTTCGCCCCGCAGGCCGCGAGCGTGCCGGTTGGCAAGGTGCTTGACAGCGCCATTGCCAACGCTGCACACAACTACGACCACACCGACGCCTCTTCGCTGGTCATCAGCGAGGCGTACGTGGACGAGGGCCCGACCCTGAAGCGGTTCCGTCCGCGTGCTCAGGGCCGTGCCTACCGGATCCGTAAGCGGACCAGCCACATCACCGTGGTCGTCAGCAGCAAGGAAGGAACCCGGTAATGGGCCAGAAGGTAAACCCGCACGGGTTCCGGCTCGGCATTACCACGGACTTCAAGTCCCGTTGGTACGCCGACAAGCTGTACAAGGACTACGTCAAGGAAGACGTCGCCATTCGTCGCATGATGACGAAGGGCATGGAGCGAGCCGGCATCTCGAAGGTTGAGATCGAGCGCACCCGCGACCGCGTCCGCGTTGACATCCACACCGCCCGCCCGGGCATCGTCATCGGTCGCCGTGGCGCCGAGGCCGACCGCATCCGTGGCGAGCTGGAGAAGCTGACCGGCAAGCAGGTCCAGCTGAACATCCTCGAGGTCAAGAACCCCGAGGTGGACGCTCAGCTGGTGGCCCAGGCCGTCGCCGAGCAGCTCTCCTCCCGCGTCTCCTTCCGTCGTGCGATGCGCAAGAGCATGCAGAGCTCGATGAAGGCCGGCGCCAAGGGCATCAAGATCCAGTGCGGTGGCCGCCTCGGTGGCGCCGAGATGTCCCGCTCGGAGTTCTACCGCGAGGGCCGTGTGCCCCTGCACACGCTCCGTGCGAACGTCGACTACGGCTTCTTCGAGGCCAAGACGACCTTCGGCCGCATCGGTGTGAAGGTCTGGATCTACAAGGGCGACGTCAAGAACATCGCCGAGGTCCGCGCCGAGAACGCTGCTGCCCGCGCTGGCAACCGCCCGGCCCGTGGCGGCGCTGACCGCCCGGCCGGCCGTGGTGGCCGTGGTGGCGAGCGTGGCGGTCGCGGTCGCAAGCCGCAGCAGTCCGCGCCGGCAGCCGAGGCCCCCAAGGCCGAGGCTCCCGCCGCCGCTGCTCCGGCTGAGAGCACCGGAACGGAGGCCTGACCGAAATGCTGATCCCCCGTAGGGTCAAGCACCGCAAGCAGCACCACCCGAAGCGCAGCGGTATGTCCAAGGGTGGCACGCAGGTTGCGTTCGGCGAGTACGGCATCCAGGCGCTGACCCCGGCGTACGTGACGAACCGCCAGATCGAGGCAGCTCGTATCGCGATGACCCGCCACATCAAGCGTGGCGGCAAGGTCTGGATCAACATCTACCCGGACCGCCCCCTGACGAAGAAGCCTGCCGAGACCCGCATGGGTTCCGGTAAGGGTTCTCCCGAGTGGTGGATCGCGAACGTCAAGCCCGGTCGGGTGATGTTCGAGCTGTCCTACCCGAACGAGAAGATTGCTCGTGAGGCGCTTACCCGCGCTGCTCACAAGCTTCCGATGAAGTGCCGGATCGTTCGGCGCGAGGCAGGTGAGTCGTGATGTCGGCCGGTACCAAGGCGTCCGAGCTGCGCGAGCTGGGCAACGAGGAGCTCCTCAACAAGCTCCGCGAGGCCAAGGAAGAGCTGTTCAATCTCCGCTTTCAGGCGGCGACCGGTCAGCTCGAGAACCACGGCCGGCTCAAGTCCGTCCGTAAGGACATCGCCCGGATCTACACCCTGATGCGCGAGCGCGAGCTGGGCATCGAGACGGTGGAGAGCGCCTGATGAGCGAGAAGACTGTGACTGAGACGAACACCGACCGCGGTTTCCGCAAGACCCGTGAGGGTCTGGTCGTCAGCGACAAGATGGACAAGACCGTCGTCGTCGCTGTCGAGGACCGTGTCAAGCACGCGCTGTACGGCAAGGTCATCCGCCGTACGAACAAGCTCAAGGCTCACGACGAGCAGAACGCCGCCGGCGTCGGCGACCGTGTCCTCCTCATGGAGACCCGGCCGCTGTCCGCCACGAAGCGGTGGCGCGTCGTCGAGATCCTCGAGAAGGCCAAGTAATTCCTGAGGGGCACTCCCCTCAGGCAAGTTCCGCCAGGCTCGGTGGGGTTCGGATCCACACAGGTTCGAACCCCGCCGGGAACCGGCAGACGATCAGGAGATAGACGTGATCCAGCAGGAGTCGCGACTTCGCGTCGCCGACAACACGGGTGCGAAGGAAATCCTCACCATCCGTGTTCTCGGTGGTTCGGGTCGCCGCTACGCGGGCATCGGTGACGTCATCGTCGCCACCGTCAAGGACGCGATCCCCGGTGGCAACGTGAAGAAGGGTGACGTCGTCAAGGCCGTCATCGTTCGCACCGTCAAGGAGCGTCGTCGTCAGGATGGCTCGTACATCCGCTTCGACGAGAACGCCGCCGTCATTCTGAAGAACGACGGCGACCCCCGCGGCACCCGTATCTTCGGCCCGGTGGGCCGTGAGCTGCGCGAGAAGAAGTTCATGAAGATCATCTCGCTCGCGCCGGAGGTGCTGTAAGCATGAAGATCAAGAAGGGCGACCTGGTTCAGGTCATCACCGGTAAGGACAAGGGCAAGCAGGGCAAGGTCATCGTGGCCTATCCCGTGCAGAACCGTGTCCTCGTCGAGGGTGTCAACCGGGTCAAGAAGCACACGAAGGCCGGTCAGACGGCTCGCGGCTCGCAGACCGGTGGCATTGTCACCACCGAGGCCCCGATCCACGTCAGCAACGTTCAGCTGATCGTGGAGAAGGACGGCAAGAAGGTCGTCACCCGCGTCGGCTACCGCTTTGACGACGAGGGCAAGAAGATCCGCGTTGCCAAGCGGACCGGTGAGGACATCTGATGACTGCCACCACTGCGCCGCGTCTGAAGACGCGCTACCGCGAGGAAATCGCCGGCAAGCTGCGTGAGGAGTTCTCGTACGAGAACGTCATGCAGGTTCCCGGTCTGGTCAAGATCGTGGTCAACATGGGTGTGGGCGACGCCGCCCGCGACTCCAAGCTGATCGATGGCGCCGTGCGCGACCTCACCACGATCACCGGCCAGAAGCCGGCCGTCACCAAGGCCCGCAAGTCCATCGCGCAGTTCAAGCTGCGCGAGGGTCAGCCGATCGGCTGCCACGTCACCCTCCGTGGTGACCGGATGTGGGAGTTCCTGGACCGTACGCTGTCGCTCGCGCTGCCGCGTATCCGTGACTTCCGTGGCCTGTCGCCGAAGCAGTTCGACGGCCGTGGCAACTACACCTTCGGTCTCACGGAGCAGGTCATGTTCCACGAGATCGACCAGGACAAGATCGACCGGGTCCGGGGCATGGACATCACCGTGGTCACCACGGCGACCAATGACGACGAGGGTCGTGCCCTCCTTCGTCACCTCGGCTTCCCGTTCAAGGAGAACTGACCGTGGCGAAGAAGGCTCTGATCGCTAAGGCCGCCCGTAAGCCGAAGTTCGGCGTTCGCGGGTACACCCGCTGCCAGCGCTGCGGCCGGCCCCACTCCGTCTACCGCAAGTTCGGCCTGTGCCGCGTGTGCCTTCGTGAGATGGCTCACCGTGGCGAGCTGCCGGGCGTGACCAAGAGTTCCTGGTAATTCTTCTTCGCCCTCTGGGCGTTGGGAATTGACGGAAGCTCTCGGTAAGCATCTGGTCGGCAGGAGTCCGGCCTCACATGCCGTAGGCTTGTGGGGTTGGGCGCCTGCCGCCCAAGACCGACTTACTACGCCGTAGGTCCCCGCACCGCACCCGTCCCGCCACTGAGTGGGGAGAGGGATGGCGCATACAGGAAACCCCGGCGAGAGAGGCCGAAGGCCAATTCATGACCATGACTGATCCCATCGCAGACATGCTCACGCGTCTGCGTAACGCGAACTCGGCGTACCACGACTCCGTCGTGATGCCGCACAGCAAGATCAAGTCGCACATCGCGGAGATCCTCCAGCAGGAGGGCTTCATCACGGGCTGGAAGGTCGAGGACGCCGAGGTTGGCAAGAACCTCGTCCTCGAGCTGAAGTTCGGCCCGAACCGCGAGCGCTCGATCGCCGGCATCAAGCGAATCTCGAAGCCGGGTCTGCGTGTATACGCAAAGTCCACCAACCTGCCGAAGGTCCTCGGCGGCCTGGGCGTGGCGATCATCTCCACGTCCCACGGTCTCCTGACCGGCCAGCAGGCTCAGAAGAAGGGCGTAGGTGGGGAAGTCCTCGCCTACGTCTGGTAGTCGGGAACGGAGGAATAGCTAATGTCGCGAATCGGCAAGCTCCCCATCCAGGTTCCCGCCGGTGTGGACGTCACCATCGATGGCCGTACGGTCGCGGTGAAGGGCCCCAAGGGTTCCCTCTCGCACACCGTTGCGTCGCCGATCGAGGTCACCAAGGGTGAGGACGGCGTCCTGAACGTCGTCCGCCCGAACGACGAGCGTCAGAACAAGGCCCTTCACGGCCTGTCCCGCACGCTGGTGGCGAACATGATCACCGGTGTGACCCAGGGATACACCAAGGCGCTCGAGATCAGTGGTGTCGGTTACCGAGTCCAGGCGAAGGGCTCCAACCTGGAGTTCGCCCTGGGCTACAGCCACCCGATCCTGATCGAGGCCCCGGAGGGCATCACCTTCAAGGTGGAGTCCCCCACGAAGTTCTCCGTCGAGGGCATCGACAAGCAGAAGGTCGGCGAGACCGCGGCCAAGATCCGCAAGCTGCGGAAGCCTGACCCGTACAAGGCCAAGGGCGTCAAGTACGCCGGCGAGGTCATCCGCCGCAAGGTCGGAAAGGCTGGTAAGTAGCCATGGCATACGGCGTAAAGATCGCCAAGGGCGACGCGTACAAGCGCGCTGCCCTCAAGCGTCGCCACATCCGCGTCCGCAAGCACATCTCCGGTTCGCCGGAGCGTCCCCGCTTGGTCGTGACGCGTTCCAACCGCCACATGGTCGCTCAGGTCATCGACGACATCGCGGGCCACACGCTCGCGTCGGCGTCGACCCTGGACGTGTCCATCCGTGGTGGCGAGGGTGACAAGAGCGCCCAGGCCAAGCAGGTCGGCGCCCTGGTCGCCGAGCGCGCCAAGGCTGCAGGCGTCGAGGCCGTCGTGTTTGACCGCGGTGGCAACCAGTACGCCGGGCGGATTGCCGCTCTGGCTGACGCCGCCCGTGAAGCCGGGCTGAAGTTCTAAGCCCCGGTTCCTACGCACAGCGGACGTAACAGAGAGAGGTAAATCCAATGGCTGGACCCCAGCGCCGCGGAAGCGGTGCCGGTGGCGGCGAGCGGCGGGACCGGAAGGGCCGTGACGGCGGCGCAGCTGCCGCCGAGAAGACCGCGTACGTTGAGCGCGTTGTCGCGATCAACCGCGTCGCCAAGGTTGTGAAGGGTGGTCGTCGCTTCAGCTTCACCGCGCTGGTCGTGGTGGGCGATGGTGACGGCACCGTCGGTGTCGGTTACGGCAAGGCCAAGGAAGTTCCCGCGGCCATTGCCAAGGGCGTGGAAGAAGCCAAGAAGAACTTCTTCAAGGTTCCGCGTATCCAGGGCACCATCCCTCACCCGATCACGGGTGAGCGGGCCGCGGGTGTCGTGCTGCTGAAGCCGGCTTCCCCCGGTACCGGTGTTATCGCCGGTGGCCCGGTGCGCGCCGTTCTGGAGTGCGCCGGCGTTCACGACATCCTGTCGAAGTCGCTTGGCTCGTCCAACGCGATCAACATCGTGCACGCGACCGTGGCGGCCCTCAAGGGTCTGCAGCGTCCCGAGGAGATCGCGGCTCGCCGTGGTCTGCCCCTCGAGGACGTCGCCCCCGCGGCTCTGCTTCGTGCACGTGCGGGAGCGGGTGCGTAATGGCTCGCCTCAAGATCACGCAGACGAAGTCGTACATCGGTAGCAAGCAGAACCACCGCGACACCCTTCGTTCGCTCGGGCTCAAGCGCCTGCACGACGTGGTTGTCAAGGAGGACCGCCCCGAGTTCCGCGGAATGGTGCACACCGTCCGCCACCTCGTGACGGTTGAGGAGGTCGACTGACATGGCGGAGAACAAGCCGCTGAAGGCCCACGACCTCCGGCCTGCCCCGGGCGCCAAGACCGCCAAGACCCGTGTGGGTCGTGGTGAAGCGTCCAAGGGTAAGACCGCTGGTCGTGGTACCAAGGGCACGAAGGCCCGCTACCAGGTTCCGGAGCGCTTCGAGGGTGGCCAGATGCCCCTCCACATGCGTCTCCCGAAGCTCAAGGGCTTCAAGAACCCGTTCCGCACCGAGTACCAGGTCGTGAACCTGGACAAGCTCGCGACGCTCTACCCCGAGGGTGGAGAGGTCACCGTGGCCGACCTGGTCGCCAAGGGTGCGGTGCGCAACAACCACCTCGTCAAGGTCCTCGGACAGGGCGAGATCTCCGTGGCGCTGCAGGTTTCGGTTGACGCCGTCTCCGGCTCCGCCAAGGAGAAGATTGCCGCCGCCGGCGGCACCGTCACTGAGCTCGTCTGAGACAACTCGGACAACTCGATGGCCTGAACATCCGACCGGGGATGCCTCTTATTTGGGGCATCCCCGGTTGGTCGTTCCTAGGGGGGCATGGTCGCCGGTAAGGTGGCCAGCACTGTTGCTGTGGTAACCCCTGGGCCCACGCCCAGGAATCTTTGACTGTTACGTATTCGTCGATCCTCAAGACCGTCACCTCTCGCTCTGCGCGGGGGTCGCAGGAGGCACCGTGCTCACCGCGTTCGCCCGGGCGTTCAAGACGCCCGACCTGCGCAAGAAGCTGCTCTTCACGCTCGGCATCATCGTGCTCTACCGGCTCGGGGCACACATCCCGGTACCGGGAGTGAGCTACGAGAACGTCCAGACCTGTGTTGACCAGGCAAGTAAGGGCAACAACAGCCTCTTCGGCCTGGTGAACATGTTCAGCGGTGGTGCACTGCTGCAGATCACGATCTTCGCGCTCGGCATCATGCCGTACATCACGGCCAGCATCATTCTTCAGCTGCTGACCGTGGTCATTCCCCGACTCGAGGCGCTCAAGAAGGAGGGGCAGTCCGGCCAGGCCAAGATCACGCAGTACACGCGTTATCTGACCGTCGCGCTCGCCATCCTCCAGGGCACCGGCCTGGTGGCCACCGCCACCAGCGGCGCACTGTTCAGCGGCTGCCCGGTCGCCGACCAGATCGTCCCGAACCACTCCATCTTCACGACCATCGTCATGGTGGTCACGATGACCGCGGGTACCGCCGCCGTCATGTGGCTCGGTGAGCTCATCACCGACCGCGGCATCGGCAACGGCATGTCGATCCTCATGTTCATCTCGATCGCCGCCAGCTTCCCCGGCGCCCTGTGGGCCATCAAGCAGAGCGGCAAGCTGGCCGACGGCTGGATCGAGTTCGGCACCGTCATCCTGGTCGGCTTCGTGATGGTGGCCCTCGTGGTCTTCGTCGAGCAGGCCCAGCGTCGGATTCCGGTGCAGTACGCGAAGCGCATGATCGGCCGCAGGTCCTACGGGGGTACGTCCACGTACATCCCGCTGAAGGTGAATCAGGCGGGTGTGATTCCCGTCATCTTCGCTTCTTCGCTGCTCTACATCCCGGCCCTGATCGTCCAGTTCTCCAACTCCACGGCGGGCTGGGCCACATGGATCAAGGACCACTTCGTCAAGGGCGACCACCCGTACTACATCACGGCGTACTTCCTGTTGATCGTCTTCTTCGCCTTCTTCTATGTGGCGATTTCGTTCAACCCCGAGGAAGTCGCCGACAACATGAAGAAGTATGGTGGCTTCATCCCGGGTATCCGGGCTGGTCGACCTACTGCCGAGTACCTGAGCTACGTGCTCAACAGGATTACTTGGCCGGGCTCGCTGTACCTGGGTCTGATCGCTCTGGTGCCGACGATGGCGTTGGCAGGCTTCGGTGGCGCTAACCAGAACTTCCCGTTCGGCGGGACGAGCATCCTCATCATCGTGGGTGTGGGTCTGGAGACCGTGAAGCAGATTGAGAGTCAGCTCCAGCAGCGCAATTACGAAGGGTTCCTCCGCTGATGCGAATCGTCCTCGTCGGGCCGCCCGGTGCCGGCAAGGGAACGCAGGCTGCGTACCTTGCCAAGAACCTGTCGATTCCGCAGATCTCCACGGGCGACCTCTTCCGCGCCAACATCAGCCAGGGCACTGACCTTGGCAAGCAGGCCCGCGCCTACATGGACGCAGGCCAGCTGGTGCCGGACGAGGTCACCATCGGGATGGCCAAGGACCGCATGGCCCAGCCGGACGCCGCGAACGGGTTCCTGCTCGACGGCTTCCCCCGCAACGTGGGACAGGCCGAGGCCCTTGACGCGATGCTCAAGGACGAGGGCGCCAAGCTGGACGCGGTCCTGGACCTGGAGGTCCCCGAGGACGAGGTGGTCAAGCGCATTGCCGGCCGCCGCATCTGCCGGAACGACGGTTCGCACGTCTTCCACGTCACGTACAACCAGCCGAAGACCGAGGGTGTCTGCGACATCTGCGGCGGCGAGCTGTATCAGCGTGACGACGACACGGAGGACACGGTCCGGACCCGGCTCGAGGTCTACCACACGCAGACCGAGCCGATCATCGATTACTACCGGTCCCAGGGCCTGGTGGTCACGATCTCCGCGCTCGGCAAGGTCACGGACGTGACCGAGCGGGCGATGGAGGCCCTCAAGAAGTCCGGCGAGGACTGAGGAAACACCCGTAGTAGCTGTACGGCCGGCCGCGGCGTCCTTGGGCGCCGCGGCCGGCTCTGTTTGCGCCGTATCGTGGAGTACGCCGCAGCACCCGTCACCCTTCGATACCCGTCCGATGCAGAGAGGCGCCGCGTAATGGTGCAGATCAAGACCCCCGAGCAGATCGCGAAGATGCGTGAGGCAGGGCTGGTGGTCGCTGCCATTCACGCGGCCACGCGGGAAGCGGCCGTGCCCGGTGCCACCACCCAGGACCTGGACCAGGTCGCGCGCAAGGTGATCGCCGACCACGGTGCGAAGTCGAACTTCCTCGGGTACGGCGGGTTCCCCGCGACCATCTGCACCTCGGTCAACGAGGTCGTCGTCCACGGCATCCCGGACGACAAGACCGTCCTCAAGGACGGCGACATCATCTCCATCGACGCCGGCGCGATCGTCGACGGCTGGCACGGCGACGCCGCGTACACCGCGTTCGTCGGCACCGGTCACGCTCCGGAGCTCATCGAGCTGTCCCGGGTGACCGAGGAGTCCATGTGGGCCGGGATCGCCGCGATGAAGGTGAACAACCGCCTCGTCGACATCTCGAAGGCGATCGAGTCCTACATCCGCCGCCAGCCCCGCCCCGCCACCGGCAAGTACGGGATCATCGAGGACTACGGCGGCCACGGCATCGGCACCGAGATGCACATGGACCCGCATCTGCTGAACTATGTCGCGCGCAAGCGAGGCAAGGGCATCAAGCTCGTACCCGGCGTCTGCCTGGCGATCGAGCCGATGGTCTCGCTCGGTACGGCGCAGACCGAGGTGCTCCAGGACGACTGGACGGTCATCACGACGGACGGTACCTGGTCCTCCCACTGGGAGCACTCGATCGCCCTCACCGAGCAGGGCCCCCTGGTCCTGACGGCCCCCGACTGCGGCCGCGCGAAGCTCGCGCAGTACGGCGTCGAGGTGGCCCCGGACCCGCTGGGCTGATCACTCACCCGACGGACGGAGTCCGGCGCAGCGGGCCGAAGCTTGTGGGTCGGTCGATGCGGCCCCGGACCCGCCGGGCCGAGAACGCTCGCCCGGGCAGGTCTAAGGATCTACTCTGGTGGGCAAACTTGACGGATTCGTCTTTTGGGGTCCGCTGACGTAGACTGACTCGTCGGCTCTCGTGCATCCGTGTGTCCACATACGGGGCAGAGAGTCGATCAAGGTAGCCGATTCGAAAGGCGAAGCGTGGCCAAGAAGCAAGGTGCCATCGAAATTGAGGGCACCGTGATCGAGTCCCTCCCGAACGCCATGTTCAAGGTGGAACTCCAGAACGGTCACAAGGTCCTCGCGCACATCTCCGGCAAGATGCGGATGCACTACATCCGAATCCTCCCGGACGACCGGGTCGTGGTGGAGCTCTCTCCGTACGACCTGACGCGTGGCCGGATCGTCTACCGATACAAGTAGATCTTGCCCACGCCCTGCTTCGGCAGAGTGGTGGCACTGACCCGGAGAACCTGACATCCCATGAAGGTCAAGCCGAGCGTCAAGAAGATCTGCGACAAGTGCAAGGTGATCCGCCGTCACGGTCGGGTCATGGTCATCTGCGACAACCTGCGCCACAAGCAGCGCCAGGGCTGACGCACGACCCCCTGCATCTCGCAGCACTTCGCGCGACGCACGTAATACGTACATACGCAGAGCCCGTCCAAGCCACGGCTGACGACACCTCCGGCGGGGGCCGGGGACCCGGACGTACCACCTCTCCTTCCTCGGAGCGGTCGGCGGCCGGGAGTGGCACTGCGGAAGACCCCCGAAATAACAACTGGAGCCATTGAATGGCACGCGTTTCAGGTGTTGACATCCCGCGCGAAAAGCGCGTGGAGGTCGCCCTCACCTACGTCTTCGGTATCGGGCGCACCCGGTCCAAGGAGATCCTTGCCACCACGGGTGTGAACCCGAACACCCGCGTTCGTGACCTGGCCGAAGAGGACCTGGTCAAGATCCGCGAGTACGTGGACGCCAACCTCCGCACCGAGGGTGACCTTCGCCGCGAGATCCAGGGCGACATCCGCCGCAAGATCGAGATCGGCTGCTACCAGGGCATCCGCCACCGTCGTGGTCTGCCGGTCCACGGCCAGCGCACCAGCACGAACGCCCGTACCCGCAAGGGCCCGCGTCGCGCGATCGCCGGTAAGAAGAAGCCGGGCAAGAAGTAGTCCTCAGCGGACGTACTGCGGCAGTTCGGATCCCCGGATCGTCGCAGCATCCAGCGGTCTTCGCTGTAGGACCGATCACCTCCCCTCTCCATCTGGAGTCAAGACATGCCCCCCAAGGGTCGTCAGGGCGCAGCCAAGAAGGTGCGTCGCAAGGAAAAGAAGAACGTCGCTCACGGCCACGCGCACATCAAGAGCACGTTCAACAACACCATCGTCTCGATCACGGACCCCTCGGGCAACGTGATCTCCTGGGCCTCCGCCGGCCACGTCGGCTTCAAGGGCTCGCGCAAGTCCACCCCCTTCGCCGCGCAGATGGCCGCCGAGTCGGCCGCCCGCCGCGCGCAGGAGCACGGCATGCGCAAGGTTGACGTTTTCGTCAAGGGTCCGGGCTCCGGCCGCGAGACCGCGATCCGCTCCCTCCAGGCCACGGGCCTCGAGGTCGGTTCGATCCAGGACGTCACCCCCACTCCGCACAACGGATGCCGGCCGCCCAAGCGCCGTCGCGTCTGACGCACTGAAGCAACGGAGACAACTGGAAAATGGCGCGATACACCGGGGCCGACTGCAAGCGTTGCCGTCGGGAGAAGCAGAAGCTGTTCCTTAAGGGCAGCAAGTGCGAGAGCGCGAAGTGCCCGATCGAGATCCGTCCTTACCCCCCGGGTGAGCACGGACGCGGGCGCACCAAGGACAGCGAGTACCTTCTTCAGCTTCGTGAGAAGCAGAAGTGCTCGCGGATCTACGGTGTCCTTGAAAAGCAGTTCGTGAACTACTACAAGGAAGCGAACAAGAAGTCCGGCAAGACCGGTGAGAACCTTCTGCGCATCCTTGAGACCCGCCTCGACAACGTGGTCTACCGGGCCGGCTTCGCCAAGTCCCGCGACCACGCCCGTCAGCTGGTGCGTCACGGACACATCACCGTGAACGGCACGAAGACCGACATTCCGTCGGCCCGCGTCGCCGCGAACGACGTCATCGAGGTTCGCCAGAAGTCCAAGGCCCTGACCCCCTTCCAGGTGGCCCAGGCCGAGGCCGGCGAGCGCACCGTTCCGGCATGGCTCGAAGCCGTGCCGTCGACGATGCGGATCCTCGTGCACTCCCTGCCCGAGCGCCAGGTGATCGACACCCAGGTGCAGGAGCAGCTGATCGTCGAGCTCTACTCCAAGTAGGAGAGCTCGTGGGTCCGGGCGGTACGGCTCTTTCGGGTCGTGCCGCCCGTACCCTTGTCAGTATCTGGGGGCGTCAAATAGTGGGCGCCCACGACTGAAGGATCGAAGCATGCTTATCGCTCAGCGTCCCTCGCTGACCGAAGAGGTCGTTGACGAGTTCCGCTCCCGGTTCGTGATCGAGCCGCTGGAGCCGGGCTTCGGCTACACCCTCGGTAACTCTCTCCGCCGTACGCTCCTCTCCTCGATCCCCGGCGCTGCTGTCACCAGCATCCGGATCGACGGTGTCCTGCACGAGTTCACCACCGTGCCGGGCGTCAAGGAGGACGTCACCGACCTCATCCTCAACATCAAGCAGCTGGTCGTCTCCTCGGAGCACGACGAGCCGGTCGTGATGTACCTGCGCAAGCAGGGTCCCGGCCTGGTCACCGCTGCTGACATCGCCCCGCCGGCCGGTGTCGAGGTCCACAACCCGGACCTGGTCCTGGCCACGCTGAACAGCAAGGGCAAGCTGGAGATGGAGCTGACCGTCGAGCGCGGTCGCGGCTACGTCTCCGCCGTCCAGAACAAGCAGGTGGGCCAGGAGATCGGCCGTATCCCCGTCGACTCCATCTACTCGCCGGTGCTCAAGGTCACGTACAAGGTCGAGGCGACCCGTGTCGAGCAGCGCACCGACTTCGACAAGCTGATCGTCGACGTCGAGACCAAGCAGGCCATGCGTCCCCGTGACGCCATGGCGTCGGCCGGTAAGACCCTGGTCGAGCTGTTCGGTCTGGCGCGCGAGCTCAACATCGATGCCGAGGGCATCGACATGGGCCCGTCCCCGACGGACGCCGCGCTCGCCGCCGATCTGGCGCTGCCGATCGAGGAGCTCGAGCTCACGGTCCGTTCGTACAACTGCCTCAAGCGTGAGGGCATCCACTCCGTGGGTGAGCTCGTCGCTCGTTCCGAGGCCGACCTGCTCGACATCCGCAACTTCGGTGCGAAGTCGATCGACGAGGTCAAGGCGAAGCTGGCCGGTATGGGCCTGGCGCTCAAGGACAGCCCGCCCGGATTCGACCCGACCGCCGCTGCCGACGCCTTCGGCGCCGACGACGACGCGGACGCGGGCTTCGTCGAGACCGAGCAGTACTAGTACGCCTCCGGCCGGGCGCCTGGATTTCCGGGCGCCCCGGACCGGGGTGAGGCTCCGGCCTCAATCGCCGGACGGGCTCGATGAGCCCCGACGGCCCATGATCTTCCGTGAGGCGGCCGCTTCACGGGAACTGACACCGGTACCTGATACGGCCGGTGCAGCACACAAGGAGATACACCATGCCGCGTCCCGCAAAGGGTGCCCGTCTGGGCGGCAGCGCCGCGCACGAGCGTCTGCTTCTCGCGAACCTCGCGAAGTCGCTGTTCGAGCACGGCCGCATCACGACGACCGAGGCCAAGGCCCGCCGCCTGCGTCCGGTCGCCGAGCGTCTGATCACCAAGGCGAAGAAGGGCGACATCCACAACCGTCGCCTGGTTCTGCAGACGATCACGGACAAGGGCATCGTGCACACGCTCTTCACCGAGATCGCCCCGCGCTACGAGAACCGCCCCGGTGGTTACACGCGCATCACCAAGATCGGCAACCGTCGTGGCGACAACGCCCCGATGGCCGTCATCGAGCTGGTCGAGGCGCTGACCGTGGCGCAGCAGGCCACCGGTGAGGCCGAGGCGGCGACGAAGCGTGCGGTCAAGGAAGACTCCCTCAAGAAGGAAGCGGCCCCGGCCGAGTCCGACGAGGTCGTCGAGGACGCCGCTCCGGCGGAGGAGTCCAAGGACGCCTGAGCGTTCTGAGACCACTGGACGGGCCCGCACCACCCTTCGGGGCGGTGCGGGCCCGTTCCGCATGTTCAGGCTTGAGAGGATCGTTGGGTGAGTGACGAAGTAGAGCCGGGGTTCGTGCGGGTACGGCTGGACCTTGCGTACGACGGCAAGGAGTTCTCCGGCTGGGCGAAGCAGACCGCCCGGCGCACGGTGCAGGGGGAGATCGAGGACGCACTGCGGACCGTGACGAGGTCGTCGCGGACGTACGACCTGACGGTCGCCGGGCGCACCGACGCCGGGGTGCACGCCCGGGGCCAGGTCGCGCATGTCGATCTGCCGGCCGAGGTGTGGGCCGAGCACGGCGAGCTGCTCCTGAGGCGGATGGCCGGGCGGATGGCACCCGACGTACGGATCTGGCGGGTGGCCGAGGCCCCGGTGAGGTTCAACGCGCGCTTCTCCGCGTTGTGGCGGCGCTACGCGTATCGGATCTCCGACCGGCCCGGTGGGGCCGATCCGCTGATGCGTGGTCATGTGCTCTGGCACGACCGGCCGTTGGATGTGGACGCGATGAATGCGGCGTCGGCCCGGATGCTCGGGGAGCACGACTTCGCCGCGTACTGCAAGAAGCGCGAGGGCGCGACGACCATCCGTACGCTGCAGAAGCTGAGTTGGGTACGGGACGCGGAGTCCGGGGTCGTCACCGGGACCGTGCAGGCCGATGCCTTCTGCCACAACATGGTGCGTGCGCTCGTGGGGGCGATGCTGTTCGTGGGTGACGGGCGTCGGCCCGACCCGTGGCCCGCCCAGGTGCTGGCTGCCGGGGTGCGGGATCCGGGAGTGCATGTGGTGCGGCCGCACGGGCTGACGCTGGAGGAAGTCGCCTACCCGGCCGATGAGTTGCTTGCCGCGCGCAACAAGGAGGCGCGCAATGTGCGGTCGCTGCCGGGACGCGGGTGCTGCTGAGGCGGACCGGGCTCAGCGGGACATCTTTCCCTGGTGTGCCCGCCGTCGGCACCACGCCCCCGTCAACTGTCCCGCCAGGAACAGTGCGGTGAGCGTCGACAGCGTCGACCGGACCGGGCCGATGTCCGGGGTCCACCAGGCGTAGGCCGCGGCCGCCGTGAACAGCAGCAGGCCCAGGACGCGCAGCAGCCACCAGCGGACCGGGCGGGGTTCGTAGGTGCCGGGGGCCGGCGGGTGGCTGCCGTCCTCCGTCGCCATCGTGTCGCGCATCCCGGCGAGCAGCCCGCGGCGGGTGAGGACCCGGGCGCCGGGGAGGGTGTCCAGGATCTCCGGGCGGGTGCCGAAGTCCGCGGGGAGCGGTGGCAGGGCGAGGGCGGCCAGCAGGTCGGACTGGTGCCGGGTCGGGTTGCCGGTGGAGCGGAGGATGTGGGTCAGAGGGCGCGGGTCCGCGACGGCGAAGAGCCGGGACAGGGTGGCGGCCGTGGCGGTGACCGTGGTGTGGTCCGGAGCCGGGGACGTCGTGTTCCACTCGTGCGCTGCCAGCGGTCTGCCCTTGTGGAACACGGTGAAGCCGCAGCGTTCGGGGGTGCGGCGCAGGACCAGCGTCGGCCACTTCTCACCGGTGGTGAAGTTGTCGGCCGCCGTGGTCAGCCGGTCCTCCGTGGACAGGACCGAGCGTTTGGCCGGCTTGAGGTCGGGGACGGCCTCGATGTACGTGTGCGTCGCCGATGCCGGGGCCGTACGCAGGGAGATGCCGCACATCAGCGCGGCCTGTGCCACGTCCTCCGGGCGGGCGGCCGCTATCGCGAGCGCGCACGGGGCGTCCGCCGTCCAGCCGGTGGCCGGTACGGAGTGGGGGTGCGAGGGACGGGCGAAGAACGGGGTCCTGGTCGCCACATGGATACGGACGCCCGAGCGGGTCTCGAGGAACTCCTGGCGCGGGTCGTCGCCGAAGTACGCCCAGGGGTATTTGGTGGCGGCGGTACCGATGGCGCGGAACGTGTCCAGGGCGTCGTGCCAGCGGTCCTGGCGCAGCAGCATCAGGGCCAGCTGGTTGCGGAAGCCGGCGGCTTCGCGGCTGCCCGGGGCGTATTCGGCGGAGAGGGCCAGAGCGCGGGTGACGGCGGCCGCCACGCGGGGCGCGAACGGGTCGGGGCCGGCGGGGGCGGTCGTCGGGCCGGTGGTGAGGACCTCGTACTCCAGCGCCGCCGACAGGGGCAGCGCGTGCAGCTTGGAGCCGGGCGGGGCCGTGTCGGCCGCGCTCTCGGCGAAGGCGAACATCTCCTCGTGCGAGCCGTGCCACTTCGCGCACAGGTACTGCAGGGCCGCGGTGTGGCAGCCGTAGTGGTGCGGATCGCGGGCGGTCGCCTCGGCCCAGTAGTCGTCGAAGACGGCACGCGGGGCCTGGCTGCCGAGTGCGTGGGTGAGGGCGATGCGCCAGGGGACCGGGTCGGTGGGGTTGAGCTCGGCCGCCGCGCCGATCACCGGGGCCGCGTCCTCCAGGAGCGCGAAGAAGGCCTGGAACTGGTCGTGCGAGACATGCCGGGCGCGGGCCGCCGTACGTATCTCCCAGGCCTGGCCGATACGGAGCTCGGCCTTGACCAGGGCCGCGTCCGGATCCTCGGGCGCCCCGTCCAGCCACGCGTCCAGCCAGCCGGGGTTGTGCAGCGCGGCCTCGGCGAGACGCGTGACGTACCCGTCCCTCAGCTCCCACTGGGCGTGCGCGCGGGTCGCGGCGAGGAGGTCACGGGCGGGGCCGTGGTCGCCCGCGGCGGCCGCCGTCAGTGCCGCACGCAGCGGCGCGTCCGGCGGGTCGACGACCACGGCCTCGTCCGGCGGCAGGTCCGCGCCGATCGTGGCGCTGTGGCGCAGTACCCGGGGGAGCGTGAGCAGGAAGGGAAGGCGCACGACGTCTTCGGGGCCGGATCAGCCGGTCGACGCGGTGGCCGCGGCGGAGGCCTGGACCTCGCCGCGGTGGCGTATCTGCCGGAACGTGAAGTTCCGCAGGTCGTCGCCGACGGTGAAGACGTTCTTGTCGGCCTTGGTGACGTTCTTGCCGTTCGTGAAGCCGCCGATGGTGAAGTAGGCGTAGCGGCCGTACCAGTTGGTGGTGCGACGGCAGATCGAACCACCGCGGCAGAATGTCGGCACGCCCGCACCGCTCAGCGACGCCAGGCCGCCCGACGCCTGCTGCGCCGACTTCTTCGCCTGCGCCTCCGTCTCGAAGACCGCGACACCGACGGTCACGGCGACCCCCGCCCTGCTGTACGTGGCGCGGATGACTTGGTCGCAACCGTTGTTCATGAGGATCGAGCCGAGTGCGCCCTGCGTGGTCGCCGCGCAGTTCGTGGTGCGGTGCGTGGCGCCCTTGGTGTACCCGCGGTCGCCCATCGTCAGCTTCTTGCCCGGGTAGAAGGAGTCGATGGTGAGCGGCGCCTTGTCCTTCTTCACGTCGGAGACGTAGTCCTTCGGGTCCGGCGGGGGCGGGGGCGCCACCGTGGAGAAGGACGGCTCGGGCTCGGCCGAGTCGGTCGGCAGATCGGCGGGTCCCGGCAGTTGGCTCGCGTTCGTGTCCGAGCCGGTGGAGCCGCCGTTGTTGTTGGTCGAGATGACGGCTGTGGCGACGATTGCCGCGACCGCGGCGGTGGCGAGCGCGCCGCCGCCGATCAGCAGCCACTTCTTACGACGGCTCCGCGCGGCGGATGCCTCGGCCAGCGCCGCCCAGTCCGGAGTCTGATTGCCCCCGGGCCCCCAGGAGGGCCCCCCTTGCCCAAAGCTCATGCCGCGAATCCTAGACGGAACGTAAACCGGTTGGGCCAGGGCTTCGCGGGCCGTGACAATGCTGTGCATGGGACATCTTGAAGCGGGTCATCTGGAGTACTACCTACCGGACGGGCGGGTGCTGCTCGGCGATGCTTCGTTCCGGGTCGCGGACGGGGCCGTCGTCGCCCTCGTCGGGGCGAACGGCGCCGGAAAGACGACGCTGCTGCGACTCCTGTCCGGGGAGCTCCAGCCGCACGGCGGCACCGTGTCGGTGAGCGGCGGACTCGGGGTGATGCCGCAGTTCGTGGGCTCGGTCCGGGACGACCGTACGGTCAGGGATCTGCTCGTCTCCGTCGCCCAGCGGCGCATCCGGGAGGCCGCGCAGGCGGTCGACAGGGCCGAGGAGCTGATCCTCACGGTCGACGACGAGGCCGCGCAGATGAAGTACGCGCAGGCCCTCAGTGACTGGGCGGAGGCCCGCGGATACGAGGCCGAGACCGTCTGGGACATGTGCACCATGGCCGCGCTCGGTGTTCCGTACGAGAAGGCGCAGTGGCGTGAGGTGCGGACGCTCAGCGGGGGCGAGCAGAAGCGGCTCGTGCTGGAGGCGCTGCTGCGCGGTCCGGACGAGGTGCTGCTGCTCGACGAGCCGGACAACTATCTCGACGTCCCCGGCAAGCGGTGGCTGGAGTCGAAGCTCAAGGAGACGCGGAAGACGGTGCTCTTCGTCTCCCACGACCGGGAGCTGCTGTCCCGGGCCGCCGAGAAGATCGTCAGCGTGGAGCCCAGCCCGGCGGGAAGCGATGTGTGGGTGCACGGCGCCGGCTTCGATACGTACCACCAGGCCCGCAAGGACCGGTTCGCGCGGTTCGAGGAGCTGCTGCGGCGCTGGGAGGAGGAGCACGCCCGGCTGAAGGCGCTGGTCCACCGGCTGCGGCAGCAGGCGGCGATCAGTCCCGACATGGCGTCGCGCTACCGGGCCATGCAGACCCGCTTCAAGAAGTTCGAGGACGCGGGGCCGCCGCCGGAGCCGCCGCGCGAGCAGGACATCAAGATGCGTCTGCGCGGCGGCCGGACCGGTGTGCGCGCCGTGACCTGCAAGGGGCTCGAACTGACCGGGCTGATGAAACCGTTCGACCTGGAGATCTTCTATGGGGAACGGGTCGCCGTCCTCGGCTCGAACGGGTCGGGCAAGTCGCACTTCCTGCGGCTGCTGGCCGGGGAGCCGGTGGCGCACACGGGCGAGTGGAAACTCGGCGCGCGGGTCGCGCCCGGGCACTTCGCGCAGACGCACGCCCATCCGGAGCTGATGGGGCACACGCTCGTCGAGATCCTGTGGACCGAGCACGCGAAGGACCGGGGCGGGGCCATGTCGGTACTGCGCCGGTACGAGCTGGAGCGGCAGGGGGACCAGCCCTTCGAGAAGCTGTCCGGCGGGCAGCAGGCGCGGTTCCAGATCCTGCTGCTGGAGCTGGCGGGGACCACCGCGCTGCTGCTGGACGAGCCGACGGACAACCTGGACCTGGAGTCGGCGGAGGCGCTGCAGGACGGCCTCGAGGCGTACGACGGGACCGTGATGGCCGTCACGCACGACCGGTGGTTCGCGAAGTCGTTCGACCGCTATCTGGTGTTCGGGTCGGATGGGGTGGTGCGGGAGACCGTGGAGCCGGTGTGGGACGAGCGCAGGGTCGAGCGGGAGCGGTAGGGCCGGCGCGTTTTGACCCGTCCCGGGCGGGGCGGGTACTGTCGGGGGTTGTTATACGTATCGGCTTCGTCGTTCTCACGCGAAGAGCCCTTACGTAGGTTCTCTGGAGCAGTTACCAGTGGCTCGCATACGGACAGCGTTCCCGGCATTGTGGGCCCCAGCTGCATGATCGCTTCAGGGGTGCCATGTGTCTGGACCTCATCCACTGAAGAAGCGAAGGCTACGAAGTGCGTACGTACAGCCCCAAGCCCGGCGATGTCACTCGCCAGTGGCACATCATCGACGCCGAGGACATCGTCCTGGGTCGTCTGGCCACCACGGCTGCGAACCTCCTCCGAGGCAAGCACAAGGCGATTTACGCCCCCCACATGGACATGGGCGACTTCGTCATCATCATCAATGCCGAGAAGGTTCACCTCTCCGGCAACAAGAAGACCCAGAAGATGGCGTACCGCCACTCCGGGTTCCCGGGTGGTCTGCGCTCCGTGCGCTACGACGAGCTGCTCTCCAAGAACCCGGAGAAGGCCATCGAGAAGGCCATCAAGGGCATGATCCCCAAGAACACCCTGGGCCGTCAGATGCTCTCGAAGCTCAAGGTCTACGCGGGCGACCAGCACCCGCACGCTGCTCAGCAGCCGGTCCCGTTCGAGATCACCCAGGTCGCGCAGTAGTTCCGGCCTCCCCCTAAGACATAAAGAAAGATCTGAGGAGCATCGTGGCCGAGACCACTGTTGAGAACCCCATCGAGGGCACCGAGGGCGAAGAGGTTTTCGCCGAGGTGACCACCTTCGAGTCCGAGGTTCCCGTCGAGGGCGAGTACACCAGCGAGTCGCTGGCGTCCCGCTTCGGCGACCCGCAGCCCGCCGCCGGCCTTGGCCGTCGGAAGAACGCCATTGCCCGCGTCCGGATCGTTCCGGGCACCGGCAAGTGGAAGATCAACGGTCGCACCCTTGAGGACTACTTCCCCAACAAGGTGCACCAGCAGGAAGTCAACGAGCCCTTCAAGGTGCTCGAGCTCGACAACCGCTACGACGTCATCGCCCGCATCTCGGGTGGCGGCGTCTCGGGTCAGGCCGGTGCCCTGCGCCTCGGTGTCGCCCGTGCGCTGAACGAGGCGGACGTGGACAACAACCGCGCCCCGCTGAAGAAGGCCGGCTTCCTCTCCCGCGACGACCGTGCGGTCGAGCGCAAGAAGGCCGGTCTCAAGAAGGCCCGTAAGGCCCCGCAGTACAGCAAGCGCTAATCCGCCTGCTCAGCTGCTTTACACGTTCGCCCCGGCGGCACTTCTCGTGCCTCCGGGGCGTTCGTCTATAGACGCCCTCAGGCGTATAACGGCATGAGACGTTCATAGGCCCGCCCTGGTCGGCATCACTCTTCGCGTCGCCACGCGTCTCGCCTTGCGTCTTGCCCTCAGTCGTTTTGACTTGTGATGGCTTGTTTTGTTTTTGCGGTTCGGTTTCGGAGCATCTTCGGAGGACACCAGTGGGACGACTCTTCGGCACGGACGGTGTACGTGGTGTCGCCAATGCGGATCTGACGGCCGAGCTCGCGCTCGGTCTGTCGGTGGCTGCGGCGCATGTGCTTGCTGAGACGGGCACCCTCGACGGAGGGCGGCGGCCGACAGCCGTGGTGGGCCGTGACCCACGCGCGTCCGGAGAGTTCCTGGAGGCCGCTGTCGTGGCCGGTCTGGCGAGCGCCGGCGTGGACGTCCTGCGCGTCGGTGTGCTGCCCACCCCCGCGGTGGCGTACCTCACCGGCGCGCTGGGCGCCGACCTCGGCGTGATGCTCTCCGCCAGCCACAACGCCATGCCGGACAACGGGGTCAAGTTCATCGCCCGTGGTGGTCACAAGCTCTCCGACGAGCTCGAGGACCGGATCGAGACGCTGTACGAGCAGCACCGCACCGGTGCGCCGTGGGAGCGTCCGACCGGTGCCGGTGTGGGCCGTGTCACGGAGTACGCAGAGGGCTTCGACCGGTATGTGGCGCACCTCGTCGCGGTCCTGCCGAACCGGCTCGACGGGCTGAAGATCGTCCTCGACGAGGCGCATGGCGCGGCCGCCCGGGTCTCGCCCGAGGCCTTCGCACGGGCCGGCGCCGAGGTGATCACGATCGGTGCGGCGCCGGACGGTCTGAACATCAACGCCGGCTGCGGTTCCACCCATCTGGACCTGCTGAAGGCCGCCGTCGTCGAGCACCACGCCGACTTCGGTATCGCGCACGACGGCGACGCCGACCGCTGCCTCGCCGTGGACGCCTCGGGCGAGGAGGTCGACGGCGACCAGATCCTGGCCGTGCTCGCCCTCGCCATGCGCGAGGCCGGACAGCTGCGCAAGGACACCGTGGTCGGCACGGTGATGTCCAACCTCGGCTTCAAGATCGCCATGGAGCGTGAGGGCATACACGTCGTCCAGACCGCTGTCGGTGACCGGTACGTACTGGAGTCGATGAAGGCCGAGGGCTTCGCGCTGGGCGGCGAGCAGTCCGGCCATGTCATCGTCCTCGACCACGCCACGACCGGTGACGGCACGCTGACCGGCCTGCTGCTGGCGGCCCGGGTCGTTGCCACCGGCCGTACGCTCGCCGAACTCGCCGGCGTCATGCAGCGGCTCCCGCAGATCCTGATCAACGTCCCGGACGTCGACAAGTCCCGGGTGGAGACGTCGGCGGAGCTGGCGGCCGCGATCGACGAGGCGGAGCGCGAGCTGGGTGACACCGGCCGCGTACTGCTGCGCCAGTCGGGCACCGAGCCGCTGGTGCGGGTCATGGTCGAGGCGGCCGACATCGAGCAGGCGCGGTCGGTGGCCGGGCGGCTGGCCGATGTGGTGAAGTCCGCGCTCGGGTAGCGCGTCGTCCTGCTGTTGCCGAGCGCCGGAGGGGCCCGATGCACGCATCGGGCCCCTCCGGCGCTTCTCTCAGGCCTGGGCGGCGCCCGAGGCCGCGGCGGCGGTCCGGCGGTGGTGGGCTGCCCACAGCGCCTTCTGGAGCAGCAGCGTCAGTGTCCCCGCGAGCACGATCCCGCCGAGGTTCGCCATCAGCTGGCCCACCGAGCCCCACATCTGCCCGTAGTCCCGGTAGCTGAACGCCACCGCGGCATTGGCCGCGGCCGGCACGGTCGTCACCGAGATCGCGACGCCGATCAGCGCCCCGGACTTCGTCGAGGTGAGGGAGAGCGTCCCCGCGATGCCCGCCAGGAACGCCACCACGAACGACATCCAGTCCGGCTTCCAGATGAACGCCGTGTTGGGCCGGGCCGCCTCGACCATCGCCTCCGTGAACAGCCCGAAGGCGTTCATCATCCAGGCGAACCCGACCGTCACCACTATCGCGACGGCGAACCCGGCGATCAGCGTCCACAGCGAACGCCACGCCAGACGCGGGGCGCGCTGCACCAGCGCCGTGGAGATACCGGCCAGCGGCCCGAACTCAGGGCCCACCGCCATCGCGCCCACGATCAGGATCGCGTTGTCGAGCATCACGCCGCAGGCGGCGAGCATCGTCGCGACCGAGAGGAATGCCGCATAGGTGATGCTGAACGTCGACTCCTCGTGGGTCGCGTCCGTCAGCTTCTCCCACAGCACGGCGTCCACGCCCTCGCCCGGAGCGTCCTTCTTGGCCCGGTCGGCGAGGGCGGAGAGCGTCAGGTCCGAGTGTTCGACGGTGATCGAGCCGGACTCGTCGATACCGAGTGTGCGCAGGGCGTTGATCAGCTCGTCGCCCGCCTCGCGCGCCACGTCGCACAGCACCACATCGCCCGCCGGGTCACGGGCGGCCGCGGGCAGCACCACCAGATGCGTGGTGCCGACAGTGTGCTCGACGAGATGCAGCACCTCGTCCGTACGGTCGGCGGGGACGATCAGGCGCAGGTGCAGCACGCGGGTACTCCCGGGAGGTCGGAGTCTCAGAGTTTGCGCAGCGACAGACGTTGGACCTTGTGATCCGGGCCCTTGCGCAGCACCAGGGTGGCACGGCCCCGGGTGGGGGCCACATTTTCCAGCAGATTGGGCTTGTTGATGGTCCGCCACATCGTGCGGGCGTACTCCATGGCCTCCTCCTCGGAGACCTGTGTGTACTTACGGAAGTACGAGAACGGGTTCTGGAACGCGGTCTCGCGCAGTTTGCGGAAGCGGTTGAGATACCAGGTCTCGATGTCCTCGGCCCGCGCGTCCACGTACACACTGAAGTCGAAGTAGTCGGCGAGCCCGACCCTGGTGCGGCCGTCCTTGCCGGGCAGCGCGGGCTGCAGCACGTTGAGGCCCTCGACGATCAGGATGTCGGGGCGGCGTACGGTGAGCCGCTCGCCCGGCACGATGTCGTAGATCAGGTGCGAGTAGACGGGCGCGGTCACCTCGTCCTTGCCGGCCTTGATGTCGGCGACGAAGCGGGTCAGGGCGCGTCGGTCGTACGACTCCGGGAACCCCTTGCGCGACATCAGCCCGCGCGCCTGGAGCTCCTTCATCGGCAGCAGGAACCCGTCCGTGGTCACCAGCTCGACCCGGGGGTGCTCGGGCCAGCGGGCCAGCAGCGCCTGGAGGATACGGGCGCTGGTGGACTTGCCGACGGCGACACTGCCCGCGACCCCTATGACGAAAGGAGTGCCGCGCTGCGCACCGTGGCCGTTGCCCGCGTCCCCGAGGAAGGTGTTGAGGGCGCCGCGCAGGCCGGAGGTGGCCTGGACGTAGAGGTTCAGGAGCCGGGAGAGCGGCAGGTAGACGTCCCGCACCTCGTCGAGGTCGATGACGTCCCCGAGCCCGCGCAGCTGCTCGACCTCGGCGGCGGTCAGCGGCAGTGGGGTCTTGTCGCGCAGGGCACTCCATTCGGCACGCGACAGGTCGACGTACGGCGTCGAAGCGTGCTCGGCGCGTCGCTGGGTGCTCCGTGGCGGCGAAGTGATCACAGGTTCATTGTTGCGGGAGTTTTGACGGAGTGGGGGGTGGGGTCGGTCACGTGGGGAGACGAAAGGGCTCGTGCCGGACGTGCCACCTACGGTTGTGTGCTCACTTTCCTGAGCACACAGAGCTCTCCGCTGTCGGGGTCGCCGATGAAGGTCCACAGGAGGGCGGAATCGGGCTTGCCCCTGGCCACGAGTTCGCCACTGACATCGCTGGGGGCGAACTCGACGGACACCTCCGTGGCGTTGTCGTCGTACTCGGACACTTGCGAGTCCCAGGTTCCGGTCCCGGTCATGGTGGAGGGGAAATCGAATCCGGAACTGGCGCCGGTGCCGGCGTCCCGGTAGTCGCCGCAGGCCTCCGTGGCGCTGAAGGTGCCGTTCGCGGCGAATACGAGCTGTCCGCCCTGGTCGTCCGGCTCCGGGGGAGCGTTCACGGTACGCAGGATGACCAGACCCATGGGAAGGAGCACCACGAGGCCCGCACCGATGCAAAGCCCCAGCACGACGGCGGTCCCGTTCGACATCGGGCGCTTCGGCCGATGGGGCGGAGGAGGCCCCGGGTGCGGCTGAGAAGGCCGGAGGTCCCACGGCGGGCGTGTCGGTACGTCTGGTCTCTCGGCGCCGGACACGCGCCCGCACCCCCCGAGTGCTCGGCCGGTGGGCTGACACCCGGCAGCGACATGATGCACCCGTGGGTGTCCGCCGTCGACGACAGGGGTCGGTGTCCGCACCTCTGTGGCGGACACCGGGCCCTACCTGCAGCCGCGGGGGGTATCAGCCTCAGCGGCCGATCCGCAGCGACCTCAGCACGGACCGGGTCCGGCTCTTCAGCCCGCCGCCGGGAGAGGACGCGGGCCGGGGGATGGAGTCGGCGTCACGTTCCGGCATCCGTACCACCGCGGCGGCCGGTACCCCGGCGTCGATCACCGCGACCGGTCCGGGCCGAGCCGGTCGTACAGCGTCGGTTCCACCGCGACGGTGAAGCCGTCGAGGCCCGTGAGGTGCCGGGCGCCGTCCGGGAAGACCTGCAGGGCGGCGCAGGCCTCGTACCGCACGGTGATCTCGCCGCCGGGGGTGCGCAGCGTGACACTCCTGGGGCCGACGACCAGTGCCACGTCGTCGTTCCCGGGGGAGCGGTGCGTGGTCCCCGCGAGGGCCCGGGACGTGGTGGACCACTGCGGGCGGACGTGAACCCGGCCCCTTCGACGTCCCGGCCCGGCACCTGGATCAGTGCCGTGGAGTGCAGCTCGCGGGCCACGTCGCGCAGGTCGCCGACGGTGACGGCGGCCAGCTCGGCCCGGTGCTCGTCGGGGGTGAGGTTCCGGTGTCCGCAGAGCAGGTTCAGTGCGTACGAGGGCAGTCTGGCCGCCCCGGCGTCGGGTGTGTCGTACACCTTGAGGATCTTGGCACGCGCCGAGTCGAGTTCGGACTGCTCGATGCGGCCCGCCCGCAGCCTGGCCAGCACGTCAACGAAGCCACCGACCACCGCGTCCCGCTTCTTGGAAGGGCGTCGGCGAACGCGGTGATGGTCGCGAAGTCGTTGTCGCGCGGGTGGTAGCTGCTGTCGGCGATGTACGAGTAGCCGCCGTTCTGGCGCAGATCGGTGTAGAGCGCACGGCCGAGCACCTCGCGGAGGAGCGTGGCGGCCGTGGAGCGTCGGACGATGCCGTCCAGGACGACTCCGCCGTCGTCACCGTGGATGAAGGCCGGGGTGACGGGCAGCGCCGACGTCACCACGGGCGGCGGCTGCGGGGAGCCGGCCGGAAGGGCCAGGTCGAGTCCGTCGGGCACGGTGTCACTGGTGATCCACAGGACGGCGTTGTCCCGGGTGAACCGGGTCCGTGCCCAGTCGCGCACCGCGTCCGCGGTCAGATGCCAGGTGCGGTACTCGGCGTAGCTGAGGCCGTATCAGGGTGCTGGTCTGTGACATGACAGTCCTCGGAGCGGACGCGACCGGTGGGGGCTCGCGTGCGGGACGGCTCGCGGGCGTGTCGACGACGGGCGGGGTGAGACAACGAAGAACCGGAGGTTAGCAGCCTGCGCGGACAGTGCGGCGGTGAGTTTTCCAGCCGTCCGCCGCGCGGAACCGGAGGGGACTTCACCTCACGTCAGGGCCACGCCGACGCCGCCGACGAATGTTCCCGGCCGCCCCGCGCCCCTTCTGCGACGATGCCAAGCGAGGGGAGGGCGACCACGAAAGGATCGTTATGTGTGGAATCGTCGGTTACGTCGGTGGGCAGTCCGCGCTTGATGTTGTCGTCGCGGGGCTCAAGCGCCTCGAATACCGGGGTTACGACTCCGCGGGCATCGCCGTTCTCGCGGACGGCGGGCTTGCCTCCGTGAAGAAGGCCGGGAAGCTCGTCAATCTGGAGAAGGCGCTGGTGGAGCAGCCCCTTCCGGCCGGGACCACCGGGATCGGGCACACCCGTTGGGCCACCCACGGCGCTCCCACCGATGCCAATGCCCACCCGCATCTCGACAACGCGGGGCGCGTCGCCGTCGTGCACAACGGCATCATCGAGAACTTTGCCGCGCTGCGCGCCGAACTTGCCGAGCGCGGCCACGATCTGGCGTCCGAGACCGACACCGAGGTCGTCGCCCATCTGCTCGCCGAGGCGTACTCGTCGAGCGGTGATCCGGCGGAGGCGATGCGGCAGGTCTGCCGGCAGCTCGAAGGGGCGTTCACTCTGGTGGCCGTGCATGCCGATGAGCCGGATGTGGTGGTGGGGGCCCGGCGGAACTCGCCGCTGGTGGTCGGGGTCGGGGAGGGGGAGGCGTTTCTGGCCTCCGACGTGGCCGCGTTCATCGCGCACACCCGCTCCGCTATCGAGCTGGGGCAGGATCAGGTCGTCGAGCTGCGGCGGGAGTCCGTCACGGTCACCGACTTCGACGGACAGCCCGCCGATGTCCGTAAGTACCACGTGGACTGGGACGCTTCCGCGGCCGAGAAGGGCGGCTACGACTACTTCATGCTCAAGGAGATCTCCGAGCAGCCGAAGGCGGTCGCCGATACCCTGCTGGGCCGGATCGACCGCGCGGGCTCGCTCCACCTCGACGAGGTGCGCATCCCGCCGCATGTGCTCCGGGAGGTCGACAAGGTCGTCATCGTCGCCTGCGGGACCGCGTTCCACGCCGGGATGATCGCCAAGTACGCCATCGAGCACTGGACCCGGCTGCCCTGCGAGACGGAGCTCGCCAGCGAGTTCCGCTACCGCGATCCGATCCTCGACCAGCGCACCCTCGTCATCGCGATCTCCCAGTCCGGGGAGACGATGGACACGCTGATGGCTCTGCGGCACGCCCGCGAGCAGGGAGCGAAGGTCCTCGCCATCTGCAATACGAACGGGTCGACCATTCCACGTGAGTCCGACGCGGTGCTGTACACGCACGCCGGACCGGAGGTCGCCGTCGCCTCGACCAAGGCGTTCCTGACGCAGCTCGTCGCCTGCTATCTCGTCGCCCTGTATCTCGGCCAGACCCGCGGCACGAAGTGGGGCGACGAGATCCGGACCGTCGTCCGGCAGCTCTCCGAGGTCCCCGGGCAGGTCGAACAGGTGCTGGAGACCATGGAGCCGGTGCGAGAGCTGGCCCGCTCGCTGGCGCACCAGGACACCGTCCTCTTCCTGGGGCGCCATGTGGGTTACCCGGTGGCCCTCGAAGGCGCGTTGAAGCTCAAGGAACTCGCGTACATGCATGCCGAGGGCTTCGCCGCCGGTGAGCTGAAGCACGGGCCGATCGCGCTCATCGAGAACGACCTGCCGGTCGTCGTGGTCGTGCCGTCGCCGCGCAGCCGGTCGGTGCTCCACGAGAAGATCGTGTCGAACATCCAGGAGATCCGGGCGCGTGGCGCGCGCACCATCGTCATCGCGGAGGAGGGCGACGAGGCGGTCGTTCCGTACGCCGACCATCTGATCTGGATCCCCGCTACGCCTACGCTGCTTCAGCCGCTGGTGGCGACCGTGCCGTTGCAGGTCTTCGCCTGCGAACTGGCCACCGCCCGCGGCAACGAGGTGGACCAGCCACGCAATCTGGCGAAGTCCGTGACCGTCGAGTGAACCAATGAATGAGTGAGTGAGCGCGTGATCATCGGGGTCGGGATCGATGTGGCGGAGATCGAACGGTTCGACGCGGCGCTGCAGCGTACGCCGCATCTGGCTCAGCGGCTGTTCCTGGACAGCGAGTTGCTGCTGCCCAGCGGCGAGCGGCGTGGGATCGCCTCGCTGGCCGCCAGGTTCGCCGCCAAGGAGGCCATCGCCAAGGCGCTGGGTGCGCCCGGCGATCTGCTGTGGACGGATGCCGAGGTGTTCGTCGAGGACAGCGGGCAGCCCCGGCTGCGCGTCGTCGGCACCGTCGCCGCGCGCGCGGCCGAGCTGGGCGTACAGCACTGGCACGTCTCGCTGAGCCATGACGCGGGGGTGGCGTCGGCCGTGGTGATCGCGGAGGGTTGACCGTATGCGAACTGCGTACAGCGTGGAGACCGTACGGGCCGCCGAGCGCGCCCTGATGGCGCGGCTGCCCGACGGCGCCCTGATGCAGCGGGCCGCCGCGGGTCTCGCGGCGGCCTGCGCCGATCTGCTGCGGCGGAGCGGCCGGGTGTACGGCTCCCGGGTCGTCCTGCTCGTCGGCAGCGGCGACAACGGCGGCGACGCGCTGTACGCGGGGGCCCGGCTGGCCCGGCGCGGCGCGGGCGTCCGCGCCCTGCTGACCGCGCCGGACCGGGCCCACGAGGGCGGGGTCGCGGCGCTCCGCGCGGCGGGCGGGCGTGTGGACGGCGCCGACCAGGTGAGCACGGACCTGATCGGCCGTGTCGATCTCGTCGTCGACGGCATCACCGGCATCGGCGGCCGCGGCGGGCTGCGTGAGGGCGCTGCCGCGCTGGTGCGGGCCCTCGAGGCGACGGGGGCGCCGATCGTCGCCGTCGATCTGCCCAGCGGTGTCGAGGCGGACACCGGTGAGGTGCTCGGCGACGCCGTGCGGGCCGATGCGACGGTCACCTTCGGCACGTACAAACCGGGGCTGCTCATCGACCCGGCCGCCGACCGGGCGGGCGCGCTGCGCCTCGTCGACATCGGGCTCGACGACGAGCTGCCCGGCGTACCCGATCTGGAGGCGCTGCAGTACGCGGATGTCGCCGCGCTGCTGCCCGTTCCCGCCAGTGAGAGCGACAAGTACCGGCGCGGGGTCGTCGGCATCGTCGCCGGGTCCGCCCGGTATCCGGGAGCGGCGGTGCTCGCCGTCGGCGGGGCGCTGCGGGGCGGTGCGGGGGCGGTGCGGTACGTCGGCCCGGGCGCCGACGCCGTGATCGCCCGGCACCCCGAGACCCTCGTCCACTCGGGGCCGCCGTCGAAGGCGGGGCGGGTGCAGGCATGGGTCGTCGGCCCCGGGCTCGGTGACGGTACGGCGGCCGTCTCGGCGGTCGCCGACGTGCTGGCCGCCGATGTCCCGGTGCTGGTGGACGCGGACGGGCTGCGGCTGCTCGACGCCTCCGTCGTGCGGTCGCGCACCGCTCCGACGCTGCTCACCCCGCACGCCGGGGAGGCTGCCGCGCTGCTCGGCGTGCCGCGCGAGGAGGTCGAGGCGGGGCGGCTCGCCGCCGTGCGGGAACTCGCCGCCCGCTACCGCGCCACCGTGCTGCTCAAGGGGTCGACGACGCTGGTCGCCACCGACACCGAGCACACTCCCGTACGGGTCAATCCGACCGGCACCTCCTGGCTGGCCACGGCGGGCAGCGGCGACGTCCTCTCCGGGCTGACGGGATCCCTGCTGGCCGCGGGCCTCGATCCGCGCGACGCCGCCTCCGTCGGTGCCCATCTGCACGGTCTGGCGGCCCGGCACGCCTCGGACGGCGGCCCGGTCGCCGCGCAGGACGTCGCGGACGCGATCCCGGCGGCGTGGCGGGACGTACGGGCCTGAGCGATCCTGAGCACCAGCAGGCAGGGAACCGCAGATGAGAGCCGGTGAGGAGTGGTCGACGGTGGGCAGCAGTTCGGTACGGGTACGCCGGGTGTACGACCCGCAGGAGGACGGTGACGGGACCCGGGTCCTCGTCGACCGGCTCTGGCCCCGCGGCGTCGCCAAGGACCGGGCGAGGATCGACCGGTGGCTCAAGGACCTCACGCCGTCGAACGAACTCCGCTCCTGGTACCACGAGGACCGCACCGGCACCCGCTACGACGACTTCGTCGACCGCTACCGTGCCGAGCTCGCCGACCCCGTGCACACGGCGGCGGTCCATGAGCTGGTGGAACTGGTCCGCGCGGGCGGTCCGGTGACCCTGGTCACGGCGGTGAAGGACGTCCCGCACAGTCATGTCCCGGTTCTCGTCGAGCATGTGGAACATGAGCTGCGCCACCGGTGACGTCGGTGGCGTCGTGCGTGGTCCCGACGCCCCTGACGCGCCCCGGGCCCGGTACCTGAGGGCCCTGCCGTACGCCTCTGAGAGACTGGGCGCGATGAACGAGACAGCGTCCTTGAGAGCCCGAGCCGAGATCGACCTCGCCGCACTGCGCGCCAACGTGCGCGCGCTGCGTGCCCGGGCGGCCGGCGCGCAACTCATGGCCGTCGTCAAGTCCGACGCGTACGGGCACGGGGCGGTGCCGTGTGCCAGGGCCGCGCTCGAAGCCGGGGCGACCTGGCTCGGCACCGCGACGCCGCACGAGGCACTGGCCCTGCGCGCCGCCGGGCTCGGCGGCCGGGTGATGTGCTGGCTGTGGACGCCGGGCGGACCCTGGCGCGAGGCGATCGAGGCCGACATCGACGTGTCGGTGAGCGGTATGTGGGCGCTGCGCGAGGTCGTCGCCGCGGCCGAGGACGCCGGCCGGCCGGCCCGTATCCAGCTCAAGGCCGACACGGGCCTCGGGCGCAACGGCTGCCAGCCCGCCGACTGGCCGGAGCTGGTCGCCGCCGCCCGCACCGCCGAGCAGGCGGGCACGGTCCGCATCACCGGCCTCTGGTCCCACTTCGCCTGCGCCGACGAGCCGGGCCACCCGTCGATCGCCGCCCAGTTGGGTGTGTACCGGGACATGGTGGCGTACGCGGAGAAGGCGGGCGTCGAACCCGAGGTACGGCACATGGCGAACTCTCCGGCGACGCTGACGGTCCCCGAGTCGCACTTCGACCTCGTACGGACCGGGATCGCCATGTACGGCATCTCGCCCAGCCCCGAGCTGGGCACCCCGGCGGACTTCGGGCTGCGCCCGGTGATGACGCTCGCCGCGTCGATCGCCCTGGTCAAGCAGGTGCCGGCGGGTCACGGTGTCAGCTACGGGCACCACTACACGACGTCCGCCGAGACGACGCTCGGCCTGATCCCGCTCGGCTACGCGGACGGCATCCCGCGCCACGCCTCCGGGCGCGGCCCGGTCCTCGTCGGCGGCGCCCTGCGGCGGGTCGCGGGCCGGGTGGCGATGGACCAGTTCGTCGTCGACCTCGGTGGGGACGTCGTCGAGGTGGGCAGCGACGCGGTGCTGTTCGGGCCGGGGGACCGGGGTGAGCCGAGTGCCGAGGACTGGGCGGAGGCGGCCGGCACGATCGCGTACGAGATCGTCACCCGCATCGGCGGCCGGGTACCGCGCGTCTATGTGAACGAGACCCCGGCCGACGAGAACGACGCCCAGGCCGGCCCGGACGGGATCCGGGCCGCCGAGAACGAGACCGCGCCCGATCCGACCTGATCAAGCCCGATCCGGCACGTCCTGCATCTCCTGACCAGACCTGACGGACAACGATCGACGAGGAGCGCGGCACGGTGAGCGAGAGCAGTGCGGGGGACGCGATGGCGACGGCGGCCGCTGTGGCGGTCGGCTGGCGCCGGGCAGGCATTGCCGGAGCCGCCATAGGCGTGATCGCGGCCGGTGCGGCGGCCGGGGTCGCGGTCGAGCGGATGACTGTCGGCCGGGGCATGCGCAGGAGGGCCAGGCTGGCGCTGGACGCCTCGGGGCCGTACGGCTCGCTGCGCGGCATGCCCGGCCGGGCCACCGCCGACGACGGCACCGAGCTGTACTACGAGACCGACGAGGTCGAACCGGACGGTGGTACGGGCGCGGGTACCAGACCGGGGGCGGGCGCCGGGGCCGCCGGTACCGGACCGCGGCGGCGCCGGCTCTTCGGCCGCAAGGCCCCCGGGCCCGTCACCGTCGTCTTCAGCCACGGCTACTGCCTCAGCCAGGACTCCTGGCACTTCCAGCGGGCGGCGCTGCGCGGACTGGTGCGCACCGTGCACTGGGACCAGCGCAGCCACGGCCGCTCCGAGCGTGGCCGGGCCCAGGCCGAGGGTGTGACGGTCGGCATCGACCAGCTCGGCCGCGACCTGAAGGCGGTCATCGACGCGGCCGCCCCCGAGGGCCGGCTGCTGCTGGTCGGGCACTCGATGGGCGGCATGACGATCATGGCGCTCGCCGATCAGTACCCGCAGCTGATCCGGGACCGGGTCGCCGCCGTCGCGTTCGTCGGCACGTCGAGCGGGAAGCTCGGCGAGGTCAGCTTCGGGCTGCCGGTCGCGGGCGTGAACGCCGTGCGACGGGTACTGCCCGGGGTGCTGAAGGCCCTCGGCTCGCAGGCGGAGCTGGTGGAGCGGGGCAGGCGGGCGACCGCCGATCTCTTCGCCGGGCTCATCAAGCGGTACTCGTTCGGTTCGCGGGACGTGGATCCGGCGGTCGAGCGGTTCGCCGAGCGGCTGATCGAGTCCACCCCGATCGATGTGGTCGCGGAGTTCTACCCGGCCTTCACCGAGCACGACAAGAGTGCGGCGCTGCCCGCGTTCCGCGACATCCCGGTGCTGATCCTGGCGGGCGACAAGGACCTGGTGACGCCCAGTTCGCACAGCGAGGCCATCGCCGACGAGCTGCCGGACGCGGAGCTGGTCATCGTGCCGGACGCCGGGCATCTGGTGATGCTGGAGCACCCGGAGACGGTGACGGACCGGATGGCGGACCTGCTGGTCCGGATCGGAGCCGTACCGGCAGCGGCTAACGTTGGCGGGCATGGAAGCACCGCACAACAGCCTGGCGGCTGACGCCGCAAACGCACCGGGCGCGCACCCGGCGATCGGGGAGACGCAGGCCGGAGCAGCCCCGGCCGGGGAAACCCCGGTCACCGCCCGTCTCGACGTCACCTCCCCCGAACAGATGCAGGCCCTGGGCCGCCGGATCGCCGGCCTGCTGCGCCCCGGCGACCTCGTGATGCTCAGCGGTGAGCTCGGTGCCGGGAAGACGACGCTGACCCGGGGCCTCGGTGAGGGCCTCGGGGTGCGCGGCGCCGTGACCTCTCCCACCTTTGTGATCGCCCGCGTCCACCCGTCCCTGGGCATCGGCCCGGCGCTCGTCCATGTCGACGCGTACCGGCTGGGCGGCGGGCTCGACGAGATGGAGGACCTGGACCTCGACGTGTCGCTGCCGGAGTCGGTAGTGGTCGTGGAGTGGGGAGACGGCAAGGTCGAGGAGCTGTCGGACGACCGGCTGCACGTGGTGATCCACCGCGCGGTCGGCGATACGGCCGACGAACGGCGCTCGGTGACGCTGGTCGGGATCGGCGCGCGCTGGTCCGGGCTGCGGGCGGCGCTGGAAGCGGCGCACTGAGCCCGCGCAGACGAGTTTTCCGACAGGCTGTCGGCATATTGTTGCGCGGGGCAGGCCGGGCGTGGTCACATGGATGCCGAGAGCGGGTTAGGTCTACCTAACCACGCCTTCCACCGGAGCCCCAGGAGGCATCCATGCCGACGCCCGAGCGTGAAGCGCAGCCGCAGCCGCCAGTGCCGTCCGCGGTGTCGATGAAGGATCTACTGGCGGCCTGCGCCGCGGCCACCGCGGTCTCCACCCCGCCGTCCGAGGAACGGCAGGAATCAGGGGAGCCGCAGGCGTCCGAGGAGCGCGACGCCGCGTAGCGGGCTTCCGCACGAGACGACGCGCAGCCGGCTTCCGCCCGGGCGTTACGGGACCACGACCACCTTTGCGCCGACCGTCGCGAACGCCCACATCGCGTTGCCGTCCGCCCGCTTCATCCGTACCCCGCCGGTCTTCCGCTTCGGGTCGGGGCTCTTCATGGAGCCGTCCTGCGCCGCACTGAACCCGACGGGCACGCCGCCGTCGGCCATCGCGAACAGCACCACGTGCTCGATCGGCACGCCGTCCGAGCCCTTGATGACGCCCGTGCGCGAACGCACCTTGTACGACCCGGGCCGCGGATTCACGGAACTCGGCATGACCGCGAAGGACCGGAGCATCTTTCCCTTCGCGTCGACCAGCCACACCCGCCGGTCGTCCAGCGCGTACACGACCCGCGCCCCGGCGCCGGAGTCGGCGGGGACCGCGAGCGGGTTCTTCTTGTCCTTGTGCTCGGCGGCGTGGCCGGCGGCGGGGGCGGTGCTGGTCGCCTTCGGACTGGGGACGGCGAGTGTCTCGGGGACATTCGCCGATGCCTGGTAGGCCAGGAAACCGACCGCGGCGAGTGCCGCCGCAGTGAGCCCGGCCACGATTCCCGAGCTGCCCCTTGCCACCGTGCGCGCCCCTTTCGCTTTCGTCTGTCACGCAAGCGCTTCGTATGTCGCATGTCGTACAAGCGTTTACGTCGTACCCGCGTACACCGGGTGACGGTAGCAGCAGCGGCCGGTGGGAACGGGACTCCGTACGGGGAGCCGTGGTGCCGTCGCCGGAGCCGTAGGCTGTTTGCGTGCTCTTGCTCGCTGTGGATACCGCCACCCCCGCCGTCACCGTTGCCCTGCACGACGGGACCGCCGTCGTCGCCGAGTCGAGTCAGGTCGACGCCCGACGGCACGGGGAGCTGCTGCTGCCCGCTGTCGACCGGGTCCTCGGCGACGCCGGGACGGGACTCGACGCCGTGACCGGGGTGGTCGTGGGCGTCGGCCCGGGACCGTACACGGGCCTGCGGGTCGGGCTGGTGACGGCCGCGACGTTCGGCTCGGTGCTCTCCGTGCCGGTGTACGGGCTGTGCACGCTGGACGGCCTCGCGTACGCCGCCGGACGCAGCGGCCTGGAGGGCCCGTTCGCCGTCGCGACGGACGCCCGCCGCAAGGAGGTCTACTGGGCGCGGTACGAGGACCCCCGTACCCGCATCGGTGAACCCGCCGTCGACCGGCCCGCCGACATCGCCGAACAGCTCGCCGGCCTTCCGGTGGTCGGGGCGGGCGCGGCGCTCTACCCCGACGCGTTCCCGGACGCCCGCGGTCCCGAGCACGTCTCCGCGGGTGCGCTCGCAGCCCTGGCCGCCGAGCGTCTCGCCGCGGGAGCGCAGCTGCTGCCGCCGCAGCCGCTGTATCTGCGCAGGCCCGACGCCCAGGTCCCGAAGAACTACAAGGTGGTCACCCCGAAGTGACGCCCCCGACCGCCGTACTGCGTGAAATGCGCTGGTGGGACATCGATCCGGTGCTGGAGCTCGAACACGAGCTGTTCCCGGAGGACGCCTGGTCGGCCGGTATGTTCTGGTCCGAGCTGGCGCACGCGCGCGGCCCGCAGGCGACCCGGCGCTATGTCGTCGCCGAGTCCCCGGTCACCGGCCGGATCGTCGGGTACGCGGGGCTCGCCGCGGCCGGTGACCTCGCCGACGTCCAGACGATCGGCGTCACCCGTGACCACTGGGGCGGCGGCCTCGGCTCGGAACTCCTCACCGACCTGCTGAAGCACGCCACGGCCTTCGAGTGCGCCGAGGTGCTGCTCGAGGTCCGGGTCGACAACACCCGCGCGCAGAAGCTGTACGAACGCTTCGGCTTCGAACCGATCGGCTTCCGCCGCGGCTACTACCAGCCGGGCAACATCGACGCGCTCGTCATGCGCCTGACGGTGCAAGAGCCCGCACAAGAGCCCGTACAAGAGACAGAGACTGACTGATGGCTGACGAACCGCTCGTACTCGGCATCGAGACCTCCTGCGACGAGACCGGCGTCGGTATCGTCCGCGGTACGACGCTGCTCGCCGACGCCATCGCGTCCAGCGTCGACACCCATGCCCGCTTCGGCGGCGTCGTCCCGGAGATCGCCTCCCGCGCCCACCTGGAGTCGATGGTCCCCACCATCGAACGCGCCCTGAAGGAAGCCGGCATCAGCGCCCGCGACCTCGACGGCATCGCCGTCACGGCCGGTCCCGGGCTCGCGGGCGCGCTGCTCGTCGGCGTCTCGGCGGCGAAGGCGTACGCGTACGCGCTGAACAAGCCGCTGTACGGCGTGAACCACCTCGCCTCGCACATCTGCGTCGATCAGTTGGAGCACGGCCCGCTGCCCGAGCCGACCATGGCGCTGCTGGTCAGCGGCGGCCACTCGTCGCTGCTGCTCGCGCCGGACATCACCAACGACGTACGGCCGATGGGCGCGACCATCGACGACGCGGCGGGCGAGGCCTTCGACAAGATCGCCCGGGTGCTGAACCTCGGCTTCCCCGGCGGGCCGGTCATCGACCGGCTGGCGAAGGAGGGCGACCCGAAGGCCATCGCGTTCCCGCGCGGACTGAGCGGCTCGCGCGACCCCGCGTACGACTTCTCCTTCTCCGGCCTGAAGACATCCGTCGCCCGCTGGATCGAGGCGAAGCGGGCCGCGGGCGAGGAGGTGCCGGTTCGGGACGTGGCGGCGTCCTTCCAGGAGGCCGTGGTGGATGTGCTCACCCGCAAGGCCGTCCGGGCCTGCAAGGACGAGGGCGTCGACCATCTGATGATCGGCGGCGGGGTCGCGGCCAACTCGCGGCTGCGGGCGCTGGCCCAGGAGCGGTGCGAGCGGGCCGGCATCCGGCTGCGGGTGCCGCGGCCGGGGCTGTGCACGGACAACGGTGCGATGGTCGCGGCGCTGGGCGCCGAGATGGTGGCCCGCAACCGGTCGGCGTCGGACCTGGAGCTGTCGGCGGACTCGTCGCTGCCGGTGACGGACACGCATGTGCCGGGCAGTGCGCACCACCACGACCACGATCATGTGCACGAGGTCAGCAAGGACAACCTCTACTCATGACCGTCGCCCTCATGTGGGAGGCCCGGGCCGTGGCCGGCCGGGGCGCCGAGCTGCTGGAGTGGGCGCGGGCGCGCGCGGGCGAGCTGGCGTACGAGCCGCTGCGGTACGAACTGCTGCGCGCGCCGCAGGACCGGGTGCTGGTCATCACCTGGTGGGAGGCGGCGTACGGCGACGTGCTGCCCGAACTTCCCGAGCCCGAGCCGGAGTTGATCACCCGGGCAGTGCACCGCTGGCGGTTCGAGGTCGCCGGTCCGGACACCGGCCGGGATGTCGGCGGGACATGAGAAAACTCAACGGATCCTGAGATTTCCCGAAAGAAAACCGAACAAGGGTTCCCGGCGTAATAATTCGGACCTACGTTCCTCGACGTGACCGGAGACAAGAGACGCCGTTCCCGTCGGCTCAAGGCGGCCGCGGCTGTGATGGGCTGCATCCTGGTGCTCGCCGCGGCCGGGGCGGGGTGGACGTACTGGCATCTGAACCAGAACATCCGCAGTGTGGACATCGACAGCGCGCTGGGCGACGACCGCCCCGCCAGGGTGCCCGTCACCGTGCCGGCCGCGGCCCCCTCGGCGTCGGCGTCGCCCTCGGCCTCCGCGTCCCCGCTGCCGACCGGTGTGCTGAACATCCTGGTTCTCGGGTCGGACTCGCGCAGCGGCAGCGAGAACTCCGCGCTCGGCGGCGGTGACAGCACGGGCGCCCGCTCCGACACGGCGATGGTCGTCCATGTCGATGCCGACCGTACGAAGGCCACCGTCGTCAGCATTCCGCGCGACACCCTGGTGACGCGCCCCTCGTGTCCGACCCTTTCGGGCGGCACCACTCCGACGACCTACCGGGCGATGTTCAACAGCGCGTACGCGGTCGGCGGTCCCGTCTGCGCGGTCAAGACGGTGGAGCAGCTCACCGGCGTCCGGATGGACCACTACATCGAGATCGACTTCGCCGGCTTCGCCGGTCTCGTCGACGCGCTGGGCGGGGTGACCGTCACCACGACGCAGGACATCGACGACGACAGCAGTCATCTCCACCTCGGTGCGGGCACCCACCGGCTCGACGGCACCCAGGCCCTGGCCTTCGCCCGCACCCGCCACGGCATCGGCGACGGCAGCGACCTGGGCCGGATAAAGCTCCAGCAACAGCTGGTCGAGGCGCTGCTGCAGGAGGCCGGGAAGACCGATCTGCTGACCGACCCGGCCGGCCTGTACAAGATGGTGGACGCGGTCACCGGCAGTCTGACCACGGACACCGGCCTCGACTCGCTCGGCGAGCTGAGGGGCCTGGCGCAGAGCCTCGGCGCCCTCTCCTCGACCGGGCTGACCACGGTCACCATGCCCGTCGTCGCGGCCCCGTCCGACCCCAACCGGGTGGTGGCGCAGGAGCCCGCCGCGAGCAGGCTCTGGGCGTCCCTGCGATAAAGGCCGGAAAAATCTTCCGGAGGTGTGTCGATTGCGGCGTCTCCCGTTCGACGCAAGGGTGAGAGGCAGGGAAAGCCCCCGTCCTCCCGCACCGAGGAGTCACCATGCCGCGCTTTCTGTCGATGATCCGCATCGATGAGCAGAACCTGCCCGCCCAGACCCCGGACCCCGAGTTCGAGGCGCGCATGGGGGCGCTGTTCGAGGAGATCACCAAGGCCGGGGTCATGCTGGACACCGCGGGGCTCGCCCCCACCTCCCAGGGGACGAGGGTCAGCTGGGAGGACGGCAAGCTGAGCTACACCGACGGACCCTTCACCGAGACGAAGGAAGTCGTCGGCGGCTACGCGCTCATGCAGTGCAAGGACAAGGCCGAGGCGCTGGAGTGGACCAAGCGGTTCCTGGAGATCCACCCGAACAACTGGACGGTCACCGCCGAGGTCCGCGAGATCGCCGAGGGCTGAGCCAGTACGCGCTACCGCCCCGGCCCGGCCGCGCTTGCTCCGCCTCTGATGGGCTGCTCTGATGGGTGGCCGTGACGGAAGCAAGCGCGGCCGCGGCGGTCGAGGCCGTATTCAGGATCGAGTCCGCGCGGATCATCGCCGCTGTCGCCCGCATCGTGCGGGACGTGGGCATCGCCGAAGAACTCGCGCAGGACGCCCTGGTCGCGGCATTGGAGCAGTGGCCGGAGTCGGGTGTCCCGGACCGGCCGGGCGCCTGGCTGACGGCCACCGCCAAGCACCGCGCGATCGATCTGGTCCGCCGCAAGGAGACGTACGCCCGCAAGCTCGCCGAGGTCGGACGGACCCTGGAGGACGTGCAGCCGCCCGGGCCGGACGACATCGCAGGGGCCGACGACATCGACGACGACCTGCTGCGGCTGATCTTCACCGCGTGCCACCCGGTGCTGTCGACCGAGGCCCGGATCGCGCTCACCCTGCGGCTGCTCGGCGGCCTCACCACCGACGAGATCGCCCGGGCGTTCCTGGTCTCCGAGCCGACAGTCGCCCAGCGCATCGTCCGCGCGAAACGCACCCTGGGCCGGGCCGGCGTCCCCTTCGAAGTGCCGTACGGCGCCGACCGCGCGGCCCGGCTCGACTCCGTACTCGAAGTGATCTACCTGATCTTCAACGAGGGGTACGCGGCCACCGCGGGCGACGACTGGCTGCGCCCGGGGCTCTGCGAGGACGCGCTGCGGCTGGCCCGGGTGCTGGCCGGGCTGATGGGGCAGGAACCCGAAGTGCACGGCCTGGTCGCCCTGCTGGAGCTCCAGGCGTCCCGCACCGCGGCCAGGACCGGCCCGGACGGCGAGCCCGTCCTGCTCGCCGACCAGAACCGGTCCCGCTGGGACCGGTTGCTGATCCGGCGCGGGTACGCGGCCCTGGAGCGGGCGAACGCGCTGGGCGGGGCCCCCGGCCCGTACGCCCTGCAGGCCGCCATCGCAGCGTGCCACGCCCACGCGGTGACGTACGAGGAGACGGACTGGGCGGTCATCGCCACGCTCTACGGCCTGCTGGCCAAGGCGGCCCCGTCACCCGTGGTGGAACTGAACCGCGCGGTCGCGGTGTCGATGGCCGAGGGGCCCGGGGCCGGGCTCGCACTGGTCGATGCCCTGGCCGGCGACCGGGCGCTGGCGGCGTACCACCTGCTGCCGAGCGTGCGCGGCGATCTGCTGGCACGGCTGGGGCGTGCGGACGAGGCGCGGGCGGAATTCGTGCGGGCGGCGGGACTGACCCGCAACGCACGCGAGCGGGCGCTGCTGCTGGCGCGGGCGGAGAAGGAGGCGGAGGAAGGCGGCGCGCCGCGATGAGTTTCGGGCGGCGGCAGGGTCTACCTTGCACAGCCACCCCCCGTACGAGTCGCCGAGGAGCAGGCCATGCAGAAGATCAAGACCTTCCTGTGGTTCGACAACCAGGCCGAGGAGGCCGCGAACCACTACGTCTCCGTCTTCGGAGGGGACTCGAAGGTGCTGGGCGTCACGCACTACACCGAGGCGTCGCCGGGCGAGCCGGGTGCGGTCATGACCGTCGAATTCCGGCTGGCCGGCCAGGAGTACGTCGCACTCAACGGCGGCCCGCAGTTCCCCTTCACCGAAGCGATCTCGCTCTCCGTCGACTGCGAGTCGCAGGCGGAGGTCGACGATCTGTGGGCCAAGCTCACCGACGGCGGCGAGGAGAGTCAGTGCGGCTGGCTCAAGGACAAGTACGGGCTGTCCTGGCAGATCGTCCCGCGCGGGCTGTCCGAGGCGCTCTCCGACCCGGACCCGGCCAAGGCGGACCGGGCCATGAAGGCCATGCTCGGCATGAAGAAGCTCGACATCGAGGCGCTGCTCAACGCCTGACGGTCCGGGCCGCGGCCACTCCGGGCGGGGCTGCCGCCGCACACGGTCAACCGGCCGGCCGGGCTGTACGCCACTGAGGTGGCGCCGGTCATCCGCATGGAGTCACTCCGATCGCGCGGGCGCACCGGTCGGTTCGGCGGCCTCGTTGACTGTGTGACCGGGCGCATCGGGTGCCCGTCGAGAGAGGAGGCGCCATGTCCGATCAGTACGACTACAGCGGCGAGCCGGAGCACGATCCCGACGTGGCGGATGCCGTCCACGACTCCGAGTACCTCGGCTCGGCCGGCGAGCCCGATGCCTACGACGACTACCTGGACAGTGAGCAGTACGACTGAACCGGACCGGGACGGGCGGGGCTCCGCGCTGTCGACCGACCCCGTCCGTCCCACTTGTCGTTCATGAGCCTCCCGACGATCGGCCGGCTGTCCGGCCTGGCCGGCGTCACCAAGGCGTTCGTGCACCGCCGTCGGCTCCTGCGGGTGCTCGTCGGGGCGCGCGGGTCCGAGCCGCTGTTCTCCGTCAGCGGCGGCGCTCACCGCTGCCCCCGCCCCTATCCTGGCCGCGTAGCAGGATCTGCGCAGGGGGAGGGTGTCACATGGAGTGGTACTGGTGGGTGCTGATCGTCTTCTGGACCGGCGGCTTCGGATGGGCGGTCGACAACGTCCGTACGGCGCTGCGCAACCGGCACACCCGCAAGCTGGAACTGCTGGAGGCGAGCAAGCAGGAACGCCTGGCCGTCGAGGCGGCGAACCGGCCGCCGGAGCCGGTCTGCGGCTGCACGCACCACCTTGCGAAGCATGACAAGCGGGGCAAGTGCCATGAGCGGGTCGAGGTGCCGGCGGCCTGGGACGAGAGCAAGAAGCCGGTCCGCTTCGAAGCCGGGCAGTGCAACTGCCAGCAGTACGTGGGCCCGCAGCCGCTCTCCCAGGTGTACGCAGAAGACCTGACCGACTTGGCCTAAGGCATCTCCGGCCGCACGGGGTGGCCGATCAGCATGGTCGGCGCCCCGGCGACCCGGGTCAGGAACACGGTCGCGGCGTTCGGGCCCTGGAGCTTCATCTTGCGGCGCAACTCCTCCGGTTCGACGGCCGAGCCCCGCTTCTTGACGGTCAGGACGCCGACCTTCCGCTCCCGCAGCAGCGCCTTGAGCTTCTTCATGTTGAACGGCAGCCGGTCGGTGATCTCGTACGCGGAGGTGTACGGGGAGTCGTACGGTTCGTCGCTCGTGACGTACGCGATCGTCTCGTCGATCAGCCGGCCGCCCGACCGCTCCACGATGTCGGCGACCAGATGCGCACGGATGACGGCACCGTCCGGCTCGTACAGATAGCGGCCGACCGGGCCGACGGGCGGGGCGGGCAGCGCGGCCGGAGCCGACAGGGTCGCGCCGGCCGGGAGCAGCGTGGCGCGGTACGAGCCGGCCGCGAACCCCTCGCCGAACCAGAGCACTGCCTCCTTCACATCGCCGCCGTCCGAGATCCACTCGGCCTCGGCCTGCTCGGGGACCGCCTCGTGCGGGATGCCGGGGGCGATCTTCAGCGCGGCGTGGGGGCCCTTCAGCGCGGCGCCGGTCGCCCAGGAGAGCGGCGGGGAGTACGCCTCCGGGTCGAAGATCCTGCCGCGTCCGCCGCGCCGGGCCGGGTCGACGAACACGGCGTCGTACGCGGCGGTGTCGATCTCGGTGACATCGGCGCACCGCACCTCGATCAGGGCGTCCAGCCCGAGCGCGGCGGCGTTGGCGCGTGCCACCTCGGCGGTCAGCGGGTCGCGGTCCACGGCGAGGACGGAGATGCCCGCGCGGGCGAGCGCGATGGCGTCACCACCGATCCCGCAGCAGAGATCGGCGACGCTGCGGACACCGGCTGCGGCGAACCGGCCGGCCCGGTACGTGGCTACCGACGTACGGGTCGCCTGCTCGACACCGTTCGGCGTGAAGAACATCCGGTACGCGTCCTCGGCACCGAACTTCGCCACCGCCCGCTGCCGCAGCCGCGCCTGCCCCAGCGCCGCCGAGACCAGCGCGGCCGGGTGGCTGCGGCGCAGCCGGGTCGCGGTGGCGAGCTCCTGGGCGGGGTCGTAGGACCGCAGCTCGGTCAGGAGCGCCGTGCCCTCGGGGGTGCGCAGTGCCGTGAAGGCGACGAGCGGGTCGGTGAGCGGGTCGGCGACACCGGATGGGTCGCTCGGGCTGCTCGGGTCGCGCGGGTCTGTCGGGCCGGTCGGGGCGAAGGCGTTCACCGGCCCATTGTGAGCCAGCCGGGGGACCGCTCGGGGGTCGGCGGCGGTGTCGGGCCGAGTGATCGTTCGACTGCTGCCACCATCCGAGATCATGCGGTTTTACGACAAAAGGAAGAATTTGCCATGACGGGGCGGAGGCCGTGCTCGATCCGTCGCAGGCAGGGTGACCTGCGACGGGGCGGCCGGGATACGCGGTTCCGGCCGCGCCCCTCGGGCACTTCCGGGGGCGCCCCGGACCTGGACGGCAGCGGCAGCCTGGCCGCCATGATCCGCGCGGTCATGAAGACGGTCACGGCGGTCATGAAGACCAACACGGACAAGGGGTACGCCGTGGCACGGCCGGAGGACTACGTATGAGCCGGGCGCGCCGGCTGCTCGCCGGACTACTGACGGCAGGCGTTCTTCTGACTGCCACCGCCGGGTGTGCGCAGTCGGTCGACCCGATCGAACGACTGGGCCGGAAGGCTGCGCAGAAGGTGCACGGCCCGCACCGGGGGCCGACGGCGGGGCGGACGTCGGAGTCGGGGCCGAAGGCGGACGTGCGGGGTGATCACGAGGCGCCCGGGTCGCGGGTCGTCACCGCCTGCGGGCGGCGGGACGGGCCGCAGGAGTCCGCGGACCCCCGGCTGTCGCCACCGCAGAGGCAGCGGCAGCCGGACCGGCCGGAATCGTACGGCTCCGTGGACCCCGGGGCCGGGTGCGACCGGCGGTAGCCGCGTGCCCGTGGACGTCGCGGGCCCGTGAACTTCGCCCCGCGAGCCTCGCCCGGGGCGCATGCTCCTGGGCTGCGACCCAGGGGACCCTGCCCGTGGCTGCCACGCCACGACCGCACCGAATTGGCACTCCGCTTGACCGAGTGCTAATCGCGGTCATAGTCTCGGCTCTGGCACTCCCCACTGGAGAGTGCCAGCAGTACTGTGCGACTGGCAGGTCCGGCACCCGCGACGACGGATCCACCTGGTCGCCACCCCAGACAGTTAACCCCGCAGTTAACCCCGAGATCTCCGAAGGGGGAGGCCGGATCGTGACGACCACCAGCTCCAAGGTTGCCATCAAGCCGCTTGAGGACCGCATTGTGGTCCAGCCGCTCGACGCCGAGCAGACCACGGCCTCTGGCCTGGTCATCCCGGACACCGCCAAGGAGAAGCCCCAGGAGGGCGTCGTCCTGGCCGTGGGCCCGGGTCGCTTCGAGAACGGCGAGCGTCTTCCGCTCGACGTCAACACCGGTGACATCGTGCTCTACAGCAAGTACGGCGGCACCGAGGTGAAGTACAACGGCGAGGAGTACCTCGTCCTCTCGGCTCGCGACGTGCTCGCGATCGTCGAGAAGTAATTCACCCACGTTTGCTTCTGTTCTGCGCCCCTGGCCCCCTGCGAAATACCTAGCCGGCGGTCAGGGGCGCAGTTCGTTTGAGAGGACAGCTCAGCTCCCATGGCGAAGATTCTGAAGTTCGACGAGGACGCCCGTCGCGCCCTTGAGCGTGGCGTCAACAAGCTTGCCGACACGGTGAAGGTGACGATCGGCCCCAAGGGCCGCAACGTCGTCATCGACAAGAAGTTCGGCGCTCCCACCATCACCAACGACGGTGTCACCATCGCGCGCGAGGTCGAGCTCGACGACCCGTACGAGAACCTCGGTGCCCAGCTGGTGAAGGAGGTGGCGACCAAGACCAACGACGTGGCGGGTGACGGCACCACCACCGCCACCGTGCTCGCCCAGGCGCTCGTCCGCGAGGGCCTGCGCAACGTTGCCGCGGGTGCGTCCCCGGCCGCCCTGAAGAAGGGCATCGACGCCGCGGTCAAGGCCGTGTCCGAGGAGCTCCTCGCGACCGCCCGCCCGATCGACGACAAGTCCGACATCGCCGCCGTGGCCGCGCTCTCCGCGCAGGACTCGCAGGTCGGCGAGCTCATCGCGGACGCGATGGACAAGGTCGGCAAGGACGGTGTCATCACCGTCGAGGAGTCCAACACCTTCGGTCTGGACCTCGAGTTCACCGAGGGCATGGCCTTCGACAAGGGTTACCTGTCCCCGTACATGGTGACCGACCAGGAGCGTATGGAGGCCGTCCTCGACGACCCGTACATCCTGATCCACCAGGGCAAGATCGGCTCGATCCAGGAGCTGCTCCCGCTGCTGGAGAAGGTCATCCAGGCCGGTGGCTCCAAGCCGCTGCTGATCATCGCCGAGGACGTCGAGGGCGAGGCCCTGTCGACCCTGGTGGTCAACAAGATCCGTGGCACCTTCAACGCCGTCGCGGTGAAGGCCCCGGGCTTCGGTGACCGCCGCAAGGCCATGCTCGGCGACATCGCCACCCTCACCGGTGCGACCGTCATCGCCGAGGAGGTCGGCCTCAAGCTCGACCAGGCCGGTCTGGACGTGCTGGGCACGGCGCGCCGCGTGACCGTCTCCAAGGACGACACGACCATCGTGGACGGCGGCGGCGAGCCCGGCGACGTCAAGGGCCGGGTCAACCAGATCAAGGCCGAGATCGACTCCACGGACTCCGACTGGGACCGCGAGAAGCTCCAGGAGCGCCTTGCGAAGCTGGCCGGCGGCGTGTGCGTGATCCGCGTCGGTGCCGCCACCGAGGTGGAGCTCAAGGAGAAGAAGCACCGTCTGGAGGACGCCATCTCCGCGACCCGCGCCGCGGTCGAGGAGGGCATCGTCTCCGGTGGTGGCTCCGCTCTGGTCCACGCCGTCAAGGTCCTCGAGGGCAACCTCGGCAAGACCGGCGACGAGGCCACCGGTGTCGCGGTCGTGCGCCGCGCCGCCGTCGAGCCGCTGCGCTGGATCGCCGAGAACGCGGGCCTCGAGGGTTACGTCATCACCTCGAAGGTCGCCGAGCTCGACAAGGGCCAGGGCTTCAACGCCGCGACCGGCGAGTACGGCGACCTGGTGAAGGCCGGCGTCATCGACCCGGTCAAGGTCACCCGCTCCGCGCTGGAGAACGCCGCGTCCATCGCGTCGCTGCTGCTCACGACCGAGACCCTGGTCGTCGAGAAGCCGGCCGAGGACGAGGCCGACGCCGGTCACGGCGGTCACGGTCACTCGCACTGACGCGTAGCCGCACCGGCGCACAGCCGTAGAAGGCCCCCTGTTCCCGCCGCTCAGCGGCGGGAACAGGGGGCCTTCGGTGTTCTTCGTTCCTCGGTGCTCGGTCGAGCGCGGTTCAGTCGACCGCGCCGAGCTGGCGCATCAGGCCCATGACGTCCTCGTGCCACCAGCCCTCCTGGATCCTGCCGTTCTTGAACCGGAAGATCGTGGTGCCGGTCATGATGCACTGCCTGCCCGTCGGCGGGATGCCCATGAAGTCGCCCTTGTGGGTGCCGGTCCAGGTCCACAGCGTCACGACGTCGTCGCCCTCGCAGATCTGCCGGTCCAGGTCGAAGGAGAAGTCGAAGGCGGCCCGCCATCCGATGAGATCGTCCCGGAGGCTGCCGGACCCGATCACGGTCTCCTCTTCCTTCGCGATGTCGTGGTCGGCGTAGTCGGGCGCGAACACCTCGTCGATGGCGTCCAGATTGCCGCCGACGGCGATCTCGTGGAAGAACCTGCGGGACAGTGTCTGGTTCAACTGTTCGTCGCGGACCACGTCGAGATCGATGAAGGTGGGCGTCTCGTCGCAGAGCGCCACGATTTCCTGGAAGATCCGGTCGGTCTCCGGAAGCTTGGAGTTCGCCACCGCGTCTTCGTACGAGGGAAATTCGACGATCTCCACGTAGTGGGCCCCGTCGGAGCGGTCCTTGCCGATCAGACTGTGAGTGGCGGTCCGGGAACCCTTGGTCTGTTCGACCCACTCGTCCATGAGGCGGTCCATGTCATCGAACCGCTCCGTCTTGCAGTCGATTACTTGTACGAATCTCATGGTGTCTCCCGGTCTCACGAGCCTGGATGGGATGGTTCCATTTTATTGGGATACGGGGTTCATGACGGTTCGGGTGGAGCGGTCGGACCGAGTGATTCAGGCCTCTCGATGGGCACCGGTTTCGCGAAGGGCGGACCGGTCGCGAACCGCGCCATCCCGTCCAGCGCCTGGCCCGTCGTCCGGTGCCACCCGGCACTGGGCGACGGTGCGACATGCGGAGACGACAGCGCATTCGGCAGGCAGTGCAACGGCGGCATCCCGGACGGAAGGTGAAGATCCGTCACATCCGGCGTGGTGCTACGCGCCCCGGCGTATCACCGAGGACCCGGAGCCGCGCCGCGACCTCCGGCGCGGCCCGGACTCGCCCGCCCTCGCCGCCGGCCCCGTCATCGAGAACAACGGCGGCGAGGACCGGTTCGGCAACAAGCCGAAGCCCGCCGCCCCCGACATCGGCGCCCGCGCGGGCCGCGGCATCCGACAAGAACCCGCTCACTGGGGCCCGTACTTGCGGCCGGTCTTGGAGGTGACCCCTCCGAGCAGGCCGCGCGGCGCCACCTTCACCAGCCCCATCAGCGTCTTGTACCGCGCGTCCGGGATCGAGAGGGACTTGCCGCGCGCCAGATCCGCCAGCGCCGTCGCCACCAGTTTGTCCGCGTCGAGCCACATCCAGCCCGGGATGTTGCCGGTCCCCATCCCCGCCCGCTCATGGAACTCGGTCCGTACGAAGCCGGGGCAGAGCGCCATCAGCCGCACCCCCGACCCGGCCAGATCCTTCGCCGCGCCCTGGGTGAACTGCACGACCCAGGCCTTGGACGCGCCGTACGTCCCGCGCGGTACGAACGCCGCCACCGAGGCCACATTGACGACCCCGCCCCGCCCGCGCTCCTTCATTCCGGCCGCGGCCGCCGAGGTCAGCCGCAGCACCGCCTCGCAGTGCACCTTCAGCATCTTCAGCTCATCGGCCATCGACACCTCCAGATAGCGGCCCTTGTTGCCGAACCCGGCGTTGTTGATCAGCAGATCGACGGATTGCCGACGGTCCGTCAATCGCGCCTCGACCGAGGCGATCCCGTCGTCCTCGGACAGATCGGCGGTCAGCACCTCGGCCTCGATGCCATGCAGGTCGTGCAGTTCGGTTGCCTGCTCCCGGAGCCGCTCGGTGTTGCGCGCCACCAGCACCAGGTTGTGCCCTTCGGCCGCGAGCCGTCGTGCGAAGGCGGCCCCGATCCCCGCGGTCGCGCCCGTAATCAGTGCAGTCGTCATACGCGGCACGTTAGTGCCACGCCCGCCGCCGGGGTCACTCGCCTGCGGTCCTCGACTCCACGTACTTCAGGGCGGAGCGCAGCGTCCGGGGATGGAGTGCGTCCCGGGCCGGGAGCAGCTCCGGCAGCAGCTCCCGGCGCGTCGTCGCGGCCAGGAACTCCAGCTGCACGGTGACGTCGTGGTCCGGCCGGTGCACGATCTCGACCGGGTCCCCGGCACGGATCTCGCCCGGCTCGACCACTCGCAGGTAGGCACCCGGAGCGGCCGCCTCCGTGAACCGCTTGACCCAGCGGCTCTCGTCGAGGTGACCGGCGAACGTTCGGCACGGAATCCGGCCGGAGGTCACCTCCAGCACCAGGTCGGGGCCGATCCGCCAGCGCTCGCCGATCTTCGCGCCGCTCACGTCCAGTCCGGAGATCGTCAGGTTCTCGCCGAACGCGCCGTTCGCCAGCGTGCGGCCGAGCGTGCTCTCCCAGGCGTCGAGGTCCTCGCGGGCGAAGGCGTACACGGCCTGGTCGGTGCCGCCGTGATGGCGCCGGTCGCAGACCGCGTCCCCGGCCACGCCGCTGCCACCGGTGCCCTTGGGGCCGGGATCGGTGACCCGTACCGGGCCGTCGGCCGGCCGCTTGTCGATCCCGGTGACGCCATCGTGAGCGTCGGTGTAGTCGACCGCCTTGGGCCGTCCCACATTCACAGTCAGCAACTTCATCGGCTTCATAGGGGCCAACGGTAACCACCCGGTCTCAAAGTCACAGGTCGGTTACTGGCGTCCGCCCCAAGAGGGCCTTATGGTTGAAAGGTGATCGAAGCCCGTCATCTCCGTGTCCTGCGCGCCGTGGCCGCCACCGGTTCGTTCTCCGCCGCCGCGCGTGAACTGGGCTGCACCCAGCCCGCGGTCAGCCAGCAGATGAAGGCCCTGGAGTCCTCCGCGGGCACCCCGCTGCTCATCCGCACAGGTCGCGAGATGCGGCTCACGCAGGCGGGTGATGCGCTCGTACGTCACGCCTCCGGCATCCTCGCCGGGCTGACCGCCGCCGAGGAGGAGGTCGCCGCGATCGCCGGGCTGCGGGCCGGCCGGGTCCGGCTCGTCTCGTTCCCCAGCGGCAGCTCCACCCTGGTTCCCGGCGCCCTCGCCGCCCTGCGTGCGGCCCACCCCGGTACGAGGGTCTCCCTGGTCGAGGCCGAGCCGCCGCGCTCGGTGGAGATGCTCCGGGAGGGGGACTGCGACATCGCGCTGGCGTTCCGCTACGGCACCTCGGGCCCCGAATGGGACGACCTGGTCGTACGTCCGCTGCTCACCGACCGCCTGATCGGCCTCGTCCCCGACGGGCACCGGCTGGCCGACGCGGATGCGGTGGGGATCGGTGAACTGGCCGACGAGTCCTGGATCGCGGGCTGCCCCCGCTGCCGCCGTCAACTGGTGGAGGTCTGCGAGGAGTCCGGTTTCACCCCCCGGATCGACTTCGCCACCGACGACTACCCGGCGGTGATCGGCCTGGTCGGCGCCGGTCTGGGGGTGGCCGTGCTGCCGGAACTGGCGATCGAGTCGGTACGTCCCAAAGGGGCCCGCACCGTGACGGTGGAGCCGGCGGTCGAGCGTGAGATCGTCGCGCTGACGCTCCCGGACCTGGCGCAGGTCCCGGCCGTGGCGGCCACGCTGGACCAGCTTTCCCTGGCGGCCGCCCGCTAGGGAGTGCAGGAACGTTTCTTCGATTGTTCTGCGCGGTTCGAGGGTCAGCCGTGCCCTGAAGGGGCGGACAACCCCGATGGAGCCCCTGCTGTCGCGATCAGTCGGTTGCGGGCCCGTCCCATGAGCTCTTCGCGCTCGTCCTCGGTCAGTCCGCCCCACACTCCGTAGGGCTCACGCACGGCCAGGGCGTGCGCTGCGCACTCGGCGCGTACCGGGCATCGCATACAGACCTCTTTCGCCGAGTTCTCGCGGGCGCTCCGGGCCGCTCCGCGCTCACCCTCCGGGTGGAAGAACAGTGAGCTGTCGACCCCACGGCAGGCCGCCAGCAGCTGCCAGTCCCACAGATCGGCGTTGGGTCCGGGAAGGCGGGAGAAATCTGCCATTGCTTGTCCCCTCGAAACCATGCTGAGTCGGCTACGCGGTAGTCGTTCGTCGGTGACCGTGCTCATGACCGTACATCTACGGTGTAAGTAGATGTAAATATGACTGATTGCGAATCTATCCACAGACACCAGCAAAAGGGAAGAAAACCCGCTAAATGGGGCATACCTTCAGGTGAAGCTTCGATTGACGACTGGACAATCCGCGCCGTTCTCCTCCGTGTGCGACTCCTCACGTAGAGTGCCGAACCTGGTCGTCGGACCCGTAACTCTTTCGAGTGACCATCGTTGAGAGGGCGGAGGCGGTTGACGGAAAAAGCGATCGGGCAGATGTCCGAGAGTGTCAACCGCACAGGTGACGACTTGTATTCAGCCTGGAGGCTCAAGGTGACGCGCATCAGCTGCGGAGGACGGTCATGACATCCGTCCTCGTCTGCGACGACTCCCCGCTTGCCCGAGAGGCGCTCCGTCGCGCGGTCGCGACCGTGCCCGGCGTCGAGCGTGTGACGACGGCGGCCAACGGTGAGGAAGTTCTCCGCCGCTGGGGTGCCGACCGTTCGGATCTCATTCTGATGGACGTACGCATGCCCGGTCTGGGAGGTGTGGAGACGGTCCGGCGGCTGCTCTCCGCCGACCCCGGGGCGCGGATCATCATGCTGACCGTCGCCGAGGACCTGGACGGTGTCGCGCTCGCGGTCGCCGCCGGTGCCCGCGGATATCTGCACAAGGACGCCTCCCGCGCGGAGCTGCGGGCGACCGTCACCCAGGCGCTGGCCGATCCGACGTGGCGGCTTGCCCCGCGTCGGCTGCGGTCGGCCGAGATGGGTGCGGCGCCGACGCTCACCGCACGTGAGATCCAGGTGCTCGAAGGGATGAGCCACGGCCGTTCCAACGCGGAGATCGGGCGCGAGCTCTTCCTCTCCGAGGACACGGTGAAGACGCACGCCCGGCGGCTTTTCAAGAAGCTCGGCGCCTCGGACCGGGCGCACGCCGTGGCGCTCGGCTTCCGCTGGGGCCTGGTGCGCTGATGACCGGCGATGGCCGGTAGGGGGTCTCCCCGTCCGCCCTCCGGCGGGCGGGGCGACGGGGGCGCCGGGCCGCAGATCGGGAGCCGGTGCCCCGCGGTATGTGACGCTTCCCGGCCGATGCCGCATCCTTGAGATGTGGAGTTCCTCGGGAACGATTCGGTCGAGCGGAAGGGGAGGGCGCAGGACATGACTTCCGGCGCACCCGCTCATAACGCTTCGGTGCACAACTACGGACGCGGTGCCACGGATGAAGCGGCACCGAGGCACCATGGTCCGATGCGCGACGACGAGACGACGGTGATCGGTGCTCTGGTGCACCGTGCCGTCGACGGCGACGCGCAGGCCACCCATGATCTGCTGGCCCATGTCCATCCCCTCGCGCTGCGCTACTGCAGGTCCCGGCTGAACCGGCTGCCCGGTGATGCCCGCCACTTCGTGGAGGACCTGGCGCAGGAGGTCTGTGTCGCGGTGCTGATGGCGTTGCCGCGCTACAAGGACACCGGCAGACCCTTCGAAGCCTTTGTCTTCGCCATCGCCGGCCACAAGGTCGCCGATCTCCAGCGCGCCGCCATGCGGCACCCGGGATCGACCGCCGTGCCCTCCGACGAGATGCCGGAGCGGCCGGACGATTCGCTCGGGCCCGAGGAGCGTGCGCTGCTCAGCAGCGATGCCGCCTGGGCCAAGAAGCTCCTTGCCAACCTCCCGGAGAACCAGCGCGAGCTGCTGGTTCTGCGGGTCGCCGTCGGTCTGACCGCCGAGGAGACCGGGCAGATGCTGGGCATGTCGCCGGGCGCCGTCCGGGTCGCCCAGCACCGTGCGCTGAGCAGGTTGCGGGCCCTCGCCGAGCAGTGAGCAGCACCGGCTTCACCCCGAAACGGAGTTCCGTACGAAGCTACAGAACCTCTAGGTGATCTTGCTCGTGGAATGAGACACCCCCGGAGGCCGTTAGCATGGACATCCGCACCGATCAAGGCCATTTGGGGAAGGTGTCATGACTGCAAACGTCGACGGAGTGCCCGAGAAATTCGCGTCGCTCGGGCTGACATACGACGACGTGCTGCTGCTGCCCGGCGCGTCCGACATGGCGCCCGATCAGATCGACACTTCCTCGTACATCTCGAAGAACGTGCGGGTGAACATCCCGCTGCTGTCCGCCGCGATGGACAAGGTCACCGAGGCCCGCATGGCGATCGCCATGGCCCGCCAGGGTGGCGCCGGTGTGCTGCACCGCAACCTCTCCATCGCTGACCAGGCCAACCAGGTCGACCTGGTGAAGCGTTCCGAGTCCGGCATGGTCACCGACCCGATCACGGTGCACCCAGACGCGACCCTGCGCGAGGCCGACGAGCTGTGCGCCAAGTTCCGCATCAGCGGCGTGCCGGTGACCGACGGGGCGGGCAAGCTCCTCGGCATCGTCACCAACCGTGACATGGCCTTCGAGCCGGACCGTTCGCGCCAGGTGCGCGAGGTCATGACGCCCATGCCGCTCGTCACAGGCAAGGTCGGCATCTCCGGCGTGGACGCCATGGAGCTGCTGCGCCGCCACAAGATCGAGAAGCTTCCGCTGGTCGACGACGCAGGGGTTCTCAAGGGCCTCATCACCGTCAAGGACTTCGTCAAGGCGGAGAAGTACCCGAACGCCGCGAAGGACAGGGAAGGCCGGCTGCTGGTCGGAGCCGCCGTCGGTGTCGCGGGCGACGCCTTCGAGCGGGCCCAGGCACTCGTCGAGGCGGGCGTCGACTTCATCGTCGTCGACACCGCGCACGGCCACTCCCGTCTCGTCTCCGACATGGTCGCCAAGATCAAGTCGAACGCGTCGGGTGTCGACGTCATCGGCGGCAACATCGCCACCCGTGACGGCGCCCAGGCGCTGATCGACGCGGGCGTCGACGGCATCAAGGTGGGCGTCGGCCCCGGCTCCATCTGCACCACCCGCGTGGTCGCCGGCATCGGCGTTCCGCAGGTCACCGCGATCTATGAGGCGTCGCTCGCCGCCAAGGCGGCCGGTGTCCCGGTCATCGGCGACGGCGGCCTGCAGTACTCCGGAGACATCGCCAAGGCCCTGGTGGCCGGTGCGGACACCGTGATGCTCGGCTCGCTGCTGGCGGGCTGCGAGGAGTCCCCGGGCGAGCTGCTCTTCATCAACGGCAAGCAGTTCAAGTCGTACCGCGGCATGGGTTCGCTCGCCGCGATGCAGACGCGTGGCGACCGCAAGTCGTTCTCCAAGGACCGCTACTTCCAGGAGGGCGTCGCCTCCGACGAGAAGCTGGTCCCCGAGGGCATCGAGGGCCAGGTTCCGTACCGCGGCCCGCTCTCCGCGGTCGTCCACCAGCTCACCGGCGGTCTGCGCCAGTCGATGTTCTACGTCGGCGGCCGCACCGTCCCGGAGCTCCAGGCCAACGGCCGGTTCGTCCGGATCACCTCGGCGGGGCTCAAGGAGAGCCACCCGCACGACATCCAGATGACGGTCGAAGCGCCGAACTACAGCAGGAAGTAACGCAACAGAACAGGTGAGGGGCGGTCCGGGCGTACTGGAACCGCCCCTCACCTGTGTGTCGGGGATACTGGAAAACGCAGACAGTACGCCTAGGGAACTGAAAGGCCACACCATCGTGACTGAGATCGAGATCGGGCGCGGCAAGCGCGGCCGCCGGGCGTACGCCTTCGACGACATCGCCGTCGTGCCGAGCCGTCGCACCCGCGACCCGAAGGAGGTCTCGATCGCGTGGCAGATCGACGCCTACCGGTTCGAGCTGCCGTTCCTGGCCGCTCCGATGGACTCCGTGGTCTCCCCGCAGACCGCGATCCGGATCGGTGAGCTGGGTGGTCTCGGCGTCCTCAACCTCGAAGGCCTGTGGACCCGGCACGCCGACCCGCAGCCGCTCCTCGACGAGATCGCCGAGATGCCCGTGGAGTCGGCGACCCGCCGCCTCCAGGAGATCTACGCCGCGCCGATCCAGGAGGAGCTGATCGGGCAGCGCATCAAGGAGGTGCGCGACTCCGGTGTCGTCACCGCCGCCGCGCTCTCGCCGCAGCGCACCGCCCAGTTCTCCAAGGCCGTCGTCGACGCGGGCGTCGACATCTTCGTCATCCGCGGTACGACGGTCTCCGCCGAGCACGTCTCGGGCGCGGCCGAGCCGCTCAACCTCAAGCAGTTCATCTACGAGCTGGACGTCCCGGTGATCGTCGGCGGCTGCGCCACGTACACCGCGGCGCTGCACCTGATGCGTACCGGTGCGGCCGGTGTCCTCGTCGGCTTCGGCGGCGGCGCCGCGCACACCACGCGCAACGTCTTCGGTATCCAGGTCCCCATGGCGACCGCGGTCGCGGATGTGGCCGGGGCCCGTCGCGACTACATGGACGAGTCCGGTGGCCGGTATGTGCACGTGATCGCGGACGGCGGCGTCGGCTGGTCCGGCGACCTGCCGAAGGCCATCGCCTGCGGCGCCGACGCCGTGATGATGGGCTCCCCGCTGGCCCGTGCGACGGACGCGCCCGGCCGCGGCCGGCACTGGGGCATGGAGGCGGTCCACGAGGACGTGCCGCGCGGCAAGCTGGTGGACCTGGGCTCCGTGGGCACGACGGAGGAGGTCCTCACCGGCCCCTCGCACACCCCTGACGGCTCGATGAACATCTTCGGTGCGCTGCGCCGGGCGATGGCGACGACGGGGTACAGCGACCTCAAGGAGTTCCAGCGCGTCGAGGTGACGGTGGCGGACTCGCAGCACCGCCGCTGATTTTTCTCGGACATACGGGAGGGCCCGGACCGCACAAGCGGTCCGGGCCCTCCCGTATGAGCCGGATCAGCCTGCGGCCTTCTTGGCGCCGGAGAACGCGGCGAACGCGGCGAGAGCGAAGAAGAGGAAGGCGATCGGGTCGATGTCGGCCTTCCACAGGGAGTTCAGCTCGCTGAAGTGATCGAGGAAGACCTCGGAGAGGGGCACACTGTCCGACTTGTTGATCATGGCCACACCGAGCAGCTGGCCGAAGTAGACGCCGACCAGCGCGAGCACCGCGCTGAGGACCGGCAGCACGGGGTTGCGGCCGCCGACCTTGCCCGCGGCGAGGCCGACGAGGAATCCGACACCCACGGCCGCGTAGCCGATCTCGTGCTTGGTGGCGCCGATGATCCCGCCGTAGATGCCGGCGGCGACGAGGGCGGCGACGACCGCGGCGAGCAGGCCGAGGGCCACGTTGTTGCGGGCGGGAGCCGCCGGGGTGAACGGCGCGCCACCGAACTGGCCGGGCTGGCCGGGCTGCTGACCGGCGAACGGGTTGCCGGTCGGGACGCCGGGCTGACCGGGCTGGCCGGGCTGCTGGGCGGCGAACGGGTTGCCGTCGCCGGGCTGGGCGTCGTACGGCTGCTGCGGCTGGTTCGGCGGCGGCACGGGCTGACTCATGGTGCTGGATCCCCCCTGGGACGGAAGCGCACGACTGTGCGAGAAGTGACGCCGCAGGCTAGCAGCCGTCTCCGACATCGCCCACCGAAATCCTTGGGGGGACCGCCCTCACAGCCGGTGCGCCGCTCCTGCCGGGGTGGCGCCCCGGGTGTCCAGGAGGAGTTGGGCCTTCACGGCGAGGCCCTGGAGGTCGTACGTACGGTGGTGCTGGAGCAGCACCGTCAGGTCCGCGCTCGACGCGGCTTCGTACAGCGAGTCCGCGCGCGGCACCGGCAGTTCGCGGACGCGCCAGTCCAGGACGTGCGGGTCGTGGTAGCCGATCTGTGCACCCATGTCCATCAGCCGGGTGGCGATCTCCCGGGCGGGGGAGGCCTCCTGGTCGGCGAGATCCGGCTTGTAGGTGACGCCGAGGAGCAGGACCCGGGCGCCGCGGACGGACTTGCCGTGTTCGTTCAGCAGGGTGGCGCAGCGCTGGATCACGTAGCTCGGCATCCGGTCGTTGATCTCCTGGGCGAGCGAGACCATTCGCAGCGGATGGCCGGGGGTGCGGCTGCTGTACGGGAGAAAGCCCGGGTCGACCGGGGGGCAGTGGCCGCCGACGCCGGGGCCCGGACGGAACGGCTGGAAACCGAACGGCTTGGTCTCGGCGCACCGGATGACGTCCCAGAGGTCGACGCCGAGGTCGTGGCAGAGCACCGCCATCTCGTTGACCAGCGCGATGTTGACGTGTCGGAAGTTGGTCTCCAGGACCTTCGTCATCTCGGCCTCACGCGGCCCGCGGGCCCGTACGACCTTGTCGGTGAGCCGGCCGTAGAAGGTGGCGGCCGATTCGGTGCAGGCCGGGGTGAGGCCACCGATGACCTTGGGGGTGTTGCTGTAGACGTGGGTGCGATTGCCGGGGTCGAGGCGGCTGGGGGAGCACGCGAGGTGGAAGTCGCGGCCGGCGCGCAGCCCCGATCCCTCTTCGAGGAGGGGGCGCACGAAGTTCTCGGTGGTGCCGGGGGGCACGGCCGATTCGAGCAGGACGGTGGTGTGCGGGCGCAGCCGGGCGGCGAGGGCGCGGGCGGCGTCGCCGACGGCGGTGAGGTCGAGGGTGCGGTCGGCGCCGAGGGGGGTGGGCGCGCAGATCACGGCGGTACGGACCCGGCCGAGCTCGGCCGGGTCGGTGGTGGGCCGGAAGCCTCCCGAGAGCATCCGGCGGATCTCCGAAGCGGCGAGTGAGCCCTCGACGGGTGTGCGGCCGGCGGAGAGCTCGGCGAACGGGCGGGGATCGGTGTCGTAGCCGACGGTCTGGATACCGGCGGCGACGGCGGCTTGGGCGAGGGGCAGGCCGAGGTGACCGAGTCCGATGATGGCGAGGTCTGCGGGCATGTGGGTGGCCGTCCTTCCCTAAGACCATGAAGGCAGAAAGCGCAACCGCTGGGGACAGTGCAATGTCACACTAGGCGTAAATATGACCTATATGTCGCATTGTGTGGCTCTCGTCTACGGGGTGTTGTCCACAGGCGGTGGCTGAAGTCGCGGACCGCGGACAGAATCGAGTGGTGGGCACGGGCACCCGACCCCGCGGTCGGACCGCATCCCTGTGCCGGACCACCCCGATCTACCGGGAGGCAGCAGTGAGGACAGCGACACTGGGACCCGCGGAGCGTGCCGAGGCGCTCGCCGCGCTGGCCGAGCGCGAACTGGACGTGCTGGTCGTGGGAGCGGGCGTGGTCGGCGCCGGGACGGCGCTGGATGCGGCCACAAGAGGACTCTCGACCGGACTGGTCGAGGCGCGCGACTGGGCTTCCGGCACGTCGAGCAGGTCGAGCAAGCTGATCCATGGTGGGCTGCGCTATCTGGAGATGCTCGACTTCGCGCTCGTACGGGAGGCGCTGAAGGAGCGTGGGCTGCTGCTGGAGCGGCTGGCCCCGCACCTGGTCAAGCCCGTGCCGTTCCTCTATCCGCTGCAGCACAAGGGCTGGGAGCGGCTCTACGCCGGTTCGGGTGTCGCGCTGTACGACGCGATGTCGGTGTCGTCGGGGCACGGTCGCGGGCTGCCCGTGCACCGGCATCTCTCCCGCCGCCGTGCCCTGCAGGTCGCGCCCGCGCTCAAGAAGGACGCACTGGTCGGAGCGTTGCAGTACTACGACGCCCAGATGGACGACGCTCGCTATGTGGCGACGCTGGTGCGCACGGCCGCCGGCTACGGCGCGCACGTGGCGAACCGGGCGCGGGTGATCGGCTTCCTGCGGGAGGGCGAGCGGGTCGTCGGCGCGCGGGTGGAGGACGTCGAGGCGGGCGGGGAGTACGAGGTCAGGGCCAAGCAGGTGGTCAACGCCACCGGGGTGTGGACGGACGACACCCAGGCGCTGATCGGCGAGCGCGGACAGTTCCATGTCCGGGCGTCCAAGGGCATTCATCTGGTCGTCCCGAAGGACCGCATCCATTCCTCGACCGGTCTGATCCTGCGCACCGAGAAGTCCGTGCTGTTCGTGATCCCGTGGGGGCGCCACTGGATCGTCGGGACGACGGACACCGACTGGGACCTGGACAAGGCTCATCCGGCGGCTTCCAGCGCCGATATCGACTACTTGCTTGAGCATGTCAACTCGGTCCTGACCACCCCTCTGACCAGGGATGACGTTCAGGGTGTCTACGCCGGGCTGCGTCCGCTGCTGGCCGGTGAGTCGGACGCGACCAGCAAGCTCTCGCGCGAGCACACGGTGGCGCATCCGCTGCCGGGACTCGTGGTCGTCGCGGGCGGCAAGTACACGACATACCGGGTGATGGCGAAGGACGCCGTCGACGAGGCGGTCCACGGCCTCGACCAGCGGGTGGCGGACTGTGTCACGGAGGACATCCCGCTGCTGGGCGCAGAGGGATACCGGGCCCTGTGGAACGCGCGGGCGAGGATAGCAGCCCGCACCGGGCTCCATGTCGCCCGAGTGGAGCATCTGTTGAACCGGTTCGGATCCATGACCGAGGAGATCCTCGATCTGATCGTCGCCGACCCCTCGCTCGGCGAGCCGCTGCCCGCGGCGGACGACTACCTGAAGGCCGAGATCGTCTACGCCGCCTCGCACGAGGGGGCCCGCCATCTCGACGACGTACTGACGCGGCGGACCCGGATCTCCATCGAGACCTTCGACCGGGGCATCCGCAGCGCGAGGCTCTGCGCGGAGCTGATGGGGTCGGTGCTGGGGTGGAACAAGAGCCAGATCGAGCGGGAGGTGGAGCACTACGAGAAGCGGGTGCAGGCGGAGCGGGAGTCGCAGCGCCAGCCGGACGATCAGACGGCGGATGCGGCGCGGCTCGGGGCACCGGACATCGTGCCGATCTGAGCCGGTCCGCGGCCCGGCCGTGGCGCGCCGGAGGGCCCCTGGTGAGGTCGGCAGAATTCGGCGTCGAGAAGGGCCGGTTCGAGCGTCGCATCGGACAGGCTGTCCGTGTTGATGCGGAACGTCAGGGTGTGCCGGCCGTCGCGGGTGGCGGCCGTGCGGACGTAACTGCCCGCTATATGGCCGTTATGGCCCCAGACGGTGATACCGCAGGAGAGCCTCTGCGGATAGATGGCCATGCCATAGATCCCGTCCGCCGTACCGGTGTTCAGCAGGGTGTGGAGCTGGGCGGGCGGGAGCAGGCGCCCGCCCAGCAGGGCAGCGTAGAAGCGGTTCAGATCGGCGAGTGTGGAGATGAGCTCGCCCGCGGCGCCCGCGGTGCGCGGGTCGAGGACGGTGACATCGCGGAGGCTGCCGTCGGCCGGGTCACGGGAGTAGCCGCGGCCGTGTGGTGCGGGGAGCCCGGTGCGGGCGCCGGGGAGCGACGTGCCGGTGAGATGGAGGGGGTTGATGATGCGGCGGCGGATCTCGGTGGCGTAGCTGTGTCCGGTGACGTGCTGAACGACGAGGCCGAGCAGGACGTAATTGGTGTTGGAATAGGCGAAACCGCCGGTGGTGCTCGTGGGACGGTGAGCGATGGCCACACGGACGGCGTCGGTGGCGGTGACGGGGTGGGCGTCCGTGTCGGCCGTGTAGTTGTACAGGCCGCTGGTGTGGGTGAGCAGGGCGCGCAGGGTGATGCGGCGGCCGTCGTTGCCGTGTCCGCGGACCAGTCCTGCCAGATGCCGGTCCACGGTGTCCGACAGTTGCAGCCTGTCCTCCCGGGCGAGTTGGAGGACGACCGTGGCGACAAAGGTCTTGGTGATGCTGCCTGCCCGGAACCGGTCCTGCCGCCGGATGCCGGGGCCTGTCGAACGGTAGGTGTCGTACGGGGCGGTGGAGGCCCGATGGGCCAGAAGGGCCGCAGTCGGAGCACCGCCCTGGGCGACGAGCCGGGGAAGGTAGGAGGCTGCGGGAGTCAGATGTGGTTCGCTGGGCAGGCTCGCCGTTCCGAGGCCGAGCAGCGTTATCACCAACGGGGTGATGAGCAGCGACCTGATTATCGGCATGGCGGGGAGTCCCTTCCTCCGGCCACATCATGACGGACCACGGACCCGGCACCATGACCGGTCCCGGGGTGAGGGACAATGAACGCTCTGCCAGGGCGGGTTGATCGCAGAGGGGACGCATGTCGGAGGCGGAGCAGGCACGGGAGCCCCAACGGGACACGGATGGACGTCTCCTTGCGGGTAGGTACCGGCTCGGGGAGGTGCTGGGCCGGGGCGGTATGGGCACGGTCTGGCGTGCCGTCGACGAGACGCTGGGCCGCACGGTGGCGGTCAAGGAGCTGCGGTTCCCGTCGGCCATCGACGACGACGAGAAGCGCCGGCTGATCACTCGCACACTGCGCGAGGCGAAGGCGATCGCCAGGATCCGCAACAACGGTGCGGTGACGGTCTACGACGTGGTCGACGAGGACGACCGGCCATGGATCGTGATGGAACTCATCGAGGGCAAGTCGCTTGCCGAGGTGGTGCGCGAGGACGGTGTGCTGACGCCGAAGCGCGCGGCCGAGGTCGGCCTTGCCATCCTCGACGTGCTGCGTCTGGCGCACCGCGAGGGCATTCTGCACCGCGATGTGAAGCCGTCCAACGTGCTGATCTCCGAGGACGGCCGGGTCGTCCTGACCGACTTCGGCATCGCACAGGTCGAGGGCGACCCGTCCGTCACCTCGACGGGCATGCTCGTCGGTGCCCCCTCGTACATCTCGCCGGAACGCGCCCGCGGGCACAAGCCCGGACCACCCGCCGACCTGTGGTCGCTCGGCGGACTGCTGTACGCGAGCGTCGAGGGTTGCCCGCCGTACGACAAGGGGTCGGCCATCGCGACCCTGACCGCGGTGATGACCGAGCCGCTCGACCCGCCGAAGAACGCGGGTCCGCTGGAGGAGGTCATCTACGGTCTGCTCGCCAGGGACCCGGAGCAGCGGCTCGACGACGCGGGTGCGCGGGCCCTGCTCAACGATGTGATCCACGCACCCGACAAGCCCGCCCCTGTGGTGCCCCCGCCGGCCGACTCCACCCAGGTGATGGCGCTGCCCGGCCGCGTCGCCGCCCCCCGCACCAAGGGGGCTTCGAAGCTCGCGGAGGCCGGGGAGGGCGCGCGTGACCGCCTGCGCGGCGCGCTGCGTTCCGTGCGGAACGCGAAGGCGGCGCCGGGCGCCGGTGCGGGTGTGGCTGTTGCCGCCTCGACGACCACTGCTTCCGCTTCTGCGGCTTCGACTGCGCCGCGGACCGCTCCTTCGGCTCCGGCCCGGCCCACGGCTTCGCCGGCCTCCGGCGTCGGTGGCGTACCCCCGCAGCGTCCGGGCGGGTCGTCGAACGCGCCGGTCCGGGCATCCATCACGGACGTGGTGCCCCGCCGCACCCTGGTGATCATTGCGGTCGTCATCGCGCTCGCCGTGCTCGGCACGGTCCTTGCGCTCACGCTGGGTGGGGATGACAAGGGCAGCGGGAGCAGCGGTTCCGGCAAGGGCGGCACCTCCGCCTCGGCGGCCGGCGCCTCCGCCGACACGGGCGAGGGCGACGCAAGCGGCAAGGACCAGGGCCAGGACCCGAGCAACGATCAGGGCGAGGGCAAGGGCGAGGGCAAGGGCAAGGACGACGACTCGGGCAAGGGGTCGGACGACTCCGGGACCGGGAGTTCGAAGGCCGGCGACGCGTTGCCCGACGGGTACAGAACGGTCACCAACAAGCAGTTCCACTTCACGATGGCGATGCCCAAGAACTTCACGCGCTACAAGATCGCGGGCAGTAACTCGGGCCAGATCTACGCCGTCGGCGGTGGATTCCCGCGCGTCCAGATCGACTACAACAGCTCTCCCGGGAAGGACGCCGCTGCCGCCTGGAACGCCGCGAGGAGCGCGGTCGCCGCCAGCAGCGACGGCTACCGGCACCTCGGGATAAGGAAGGTCGAGTACAACGGCTACCCGACTGTCGCCGACTGGGAGTTCGAGCGTACGCAGCAGGGCCAGCGGATCCGGGTACTGAACCGTGGTTTCCGGGCCGACGACACGCACGGCTACTCGATCATGATCAGCTGCAAGGCGAGCGAGTGGAACAGCAAGGAGTGCCGGACACTGCGCGAGACGGCCTTCGCCACGTTCAAGCCCAAGGACTGAGCGCCGGGTTGCGGCGACCCTGCCGCACGGCCGGCACTTGCCACGTATTGTGAGAGCTTGAGAACCGTACGCAGCCGAATGCATAGGTCAATTGCACGGTAAGTGACCGCAATTGACGGGTTGGTACGGGGTTCGTGGCCGGGGGACAGCGCGCTCTGGGGAGGCGTCGTGGACGACTATGCGGGTCGGGTGCTTGCCGACCGCTACCGCCTGCCGCTGCCCCCTTCGGACGAGTACGAACTGGTCGAGACCCGGGCGTTCGACACGGCCAGCGGCCAGGAAGTCCTGGTGCGCCAGCTGCCGTTGCCGGAGGTTGTGGACGCCGAGGTGCTCGACGCCGACGGGCTGCCCTCGGCCGCCCGGCGGACCACCGGGCGGGCGGTGCGCCGGTCCACGGACCCCGCGGTCCGTCGCGCGATCGAGGCCGCGCAGGCCGCCGCCCAGGTGCCCGACCATCCGAGGCTCGACCAGGTCTTCGATGTGTTCGCCGAGGACGGGTCGCTCTGGATCGTGAGTGAACTGGTCGCAGCCCGCCCGCTGGCCGCGCTGCTCGCCGAGCGGCCGCTGAATCCGTACCGGGCCGCCGAGATCGGCTCCGATGTGCTGATGGCCCTGCGGGTGCTGCACGCGCACGGCTGGACCCACCGGAACATCACCGTCCGTACGGTGCTGATCTGCGACGACGGACGCGTCGTGCTGACCGGCCTGGCGGCCGGGGCGGCGGAGGAGGCGCTGTGCGGGTACGTGCCGACGCCGCAGCCCGACGACGAGGACGCGTACGGGCGGCCCGCGGTCGAGTCGGGCCCGACCGGTCCGTACGTTCCGCCCACCGCGTCGCTGCCGCCCGCCGGGCCGGTCGGGATCGCCGGGCCGGGCGAGGCCATCGATCACCCGGTCGAGTCCGTCGATCCGGTCGGGCTGCCGGCCTCGCGCCACCCCGCCGGTGAGCTGGAAGCCGTACGACGGCCGCCGAACCCCGACGTTCACGGCACGGGCAGCGCCGCGGAGTTGCGGGCCGCACGGGCCGGAGCCATCGCTGCCTACCAGGCGGGCACTCGCGCCGCCGCACGTGTCAGCGAGGACCGGCGACAGGCCGGGACGAGTGAGCCGGCGGAAGCGGAGGAGAGCGGCATCCTTCCCGTCCAGCGCCCCGGACGGCCCGACACCGGCCGGGTGCAGCCGACGGGCGGCTGGGGCCCCACCGCCGACGACCCGTACGACGACGAGGGCGACGAGGAGGACGACAACGAGTACGGCGTCCCGTACGGCAGCGACAGGGGCGACGACGGCAACGGCGGTCACCGTGGGCAGGGGCCGCCCGGCCGGCGGTTGCACCTGACCGGCACCTGGGGCGACGGCGCCGACTTCGGGCGCCCCGTTCCGGCCGGGGGCTCCAACGAAGACGCTCTGCGCGCCGACGCCCGACGCCACGGCACCACCTCCGCAGCGGAACGCGGGCATCAGCAACCGCAGAAGGCCGCCTCCGGCCGCTGGGACGACATCGTCGCCGGTGACCGTGGGAGTTCCGCCTACCGCGGCCCCGCCACCACCCTGGCCGCCGAGCGCGCCCGGCAGACCCGGATCGCCGTCGTCGGTGCGGTCACCGAGCGCTGGGCGCCCGAGCAGGCCGGACCGGTCCACGAGAACTGGCAGTTGGCGCCGCCCATCGGCCCGGCCACCGACCTCTGGGCGCTCGGCGCCCTGCTCTACCGAGCCGTCCAGGGCCATGCCCCGTACCCCGAGGAGAACGCGGCCGAGCTCGTCCAGATGGTTTGCGGCGAGCCGCCCGCCTTCGCCGAGGAGTGCGGTCCGCTGCGCCCCGTTGTCGAGTCGCTGCTGCGCCAGGACCCCACCGAGCGGCCGGACTTCGAGGAGCTGCGCGGCTGGCTGCGCTCTCTCGTACGGTCGGCGCCCGAGCCCGAGGCCGGTCTCGATGTCGTGCCCCTGCCGTCCGTCGACGACACCCGGCTGCCCGTCGTACGCCGCCGGGGCGAGCTGGTCCGTAAGCGCCGCGGCCGGCTGGGCAGTGCCTCGGCGCACGGCCGCCACCGCCAGACGAGGGAGAGGCCCGACCGGTATGAGCGGTCACGGGTGGAGAGAGCGCCCAGGGCTCCGCGTGAGCCCAAGGGGCCCAAGGCGTTGCGCACCCCGCCCCGTCCGCAGCAGGGTGACGGCCGTGCGCCACGGCAGCTCGGGCGGCTGCTGCTCGTGCTGATCCTGCTGGCCCTGGCCGCGGCCATCGCGTACGCCGTGATGTTCATGCCCAAGGCCGGCACCGGATCCGACTCGAAGGGATCGGCCCCGGCCGCTACGGACACCGGCGCCCCCGGCACGTCCGACGGGAAGCCGCCGTCGCAGTCGCCGCGGTCGTCGCCGTCGCCCGGCACCCAGAAGCCGCAGACCAGCCGCTCCGCTGTCGCGCTCGCCCCCGGATACACCCTGCGCAAGGACGAGGAGGGCTTCGAGGTCGGCGTGCTGAAGGGCTGGCAGCGCAGCCCCGCCGACGCGGACCGGCAGATACGGTACGGCAGCGACGGGTTCAGTCTGCTGATCGTGCCGGGGCGCGACACCGTGCGGGCCCACGGCGGTGATCCGCTGGTCTACCAGCGCGACAAGGAGCGGGAGTTGCAGCCCTTCCGGGACTCCAGCTGGTCCTCGGCGACGGGGCTGCGCCGTATCGACGTCGGTCGACAGGCCATGGCGGAGGGCCAGTTCACCTGGCAGGACGACACCGGGCGCGAGGTGTACGTCCGCAACCTCGCGATGATCGTCGACGGCCGCTACCACGTGCTCCAGGTGCTCGGTCCGGACAGCGAGCGCGACAAGGTGACAGCCATCTACGAACAGGCCATCTCCTCCTACCGCGTGACTTCCTGAACCGTCGGCAGGAACACGGGCGGCCGGGCGACAAGCATCACAGTGAGGTCTCGTGAGCGATCCGAGGTTCCGTGGCCGTACCTCCCCTCCGTAACCTGGCAGCCGAAGGAAACGGGGCGGGGGCAAGTGGACCGATCACAGGAAACGGGCGCGGGGCTGGTGCTGGCCGGAAGATACCGGCTCGGTGAAGTCCTCGGGCGCGGAGGCATGGGCAAGGTTTGGCGTGCCCACGACGAGGTGCTGCACCGCACCGTAGCCGTCAAGGAGTTGACCGCCGGTCTGTACGTCGCGGAGGCCGACCGGGTCGTGCTGCATGCCCGTACCCAGAAGGAGGCCCGGGCGGCGGCCCGCATCACCCACCCCGGCGTGGTCACCGTCCATGACGTGGTCGAGTACGACAACCGGCCCTGGATCGTCATGCAGTACGTCGACGGACCGTCACTCGCCGACGCCGCCAAGGAGAGCGGCGAGATCGCACCGCGCGAGGCGGCCAGGATCGGCCTCCATGTCCTGAGCGCCCTGCGCGCCGCGCACAGCGCCGGTGTGCTGCACCGGGACGTGAAGCCCGGCAACGTACTCCTCGCCCGTGACGGCCAGGTGCTGCTCACCGACTTCGGGATCGCCGCGATAGAGGGCGACTCGACCATCACCAGGACCGGTGAACTGGTCGGTTCCATCGACTATCTGGCGCCCGAGCGGGTACGGGGCGGCGACCCCGGCCCCGCGTCCGACCTCTGGTCCCTCGGCGCCACGCTCTACACAGCGGTCGAGGGGTGTTCGCCGTTCCGTCGTACGTCCCCGATCTCCACCATGCAGGCCGTCGTCACCGAGGAACCGCCGCCGCCCGCCCGGGCCGGGGCGCTCGCACCGGTGATCACCGCCCTGCTCCGCAAGGACCCGGCAGACCGGCCGTCGGCGGCCGAGACGGAGCGGATGCTGCTGCAGGCGATGGAGGGGCGCGAACCCCGGGCGGCGCAGGCCTACGTCCCGACCCAGCGGGTGTCCGAGGAAGCTCTGCGCTCGATGGGCGCGGACGGCACCGGAGCGGAATCACGCGCCGCCGTCCCGCAGTTCACCGCCACGGCTCCGGTGACCCGCCGCAGCCGCGGTCGTTGGCGTGCGGCGATCCTGGTCGTCGCTCTCGCGGCGCTGGTCGGCGGCGGTGCCGGACTGGCCGCGATGAAGTACGGCGACAACTCGGGGGCGGACTCCGCCGGGAGCGGTTCGCTGCACGGCAGCAGCACTTCGCCGCGGCCCTCGGCCGAGACATCGAAGAGCGCACCGTCCACCGCGGTCGTGCCCGACGGCTGGCACCGGGTGGACGACCCCGAGGGGTTCAGCCTGCTCGTACCGGACGGCTGGAAGCGCCGGGCGGACGGGCAGAACGTCGACTACACCCCGGACGACGGCAACCACTACATCCGGATCAGCGTCGACCCGGAGCCCGACTTCGAGAACTCGTACATGCACATGCTGAACATGGAGACGCGCCTCATCCAGCGGCTGCCCGGGTACGACCGCAAGACCCTGCACTCCCACAACTACCGCGATCGGACCGGCTCCCTCTGGGAGTTCACCTGGACCGAGTCCAAGGACCACCCGGGCCCGCGCCACGCGATCGACCAGATGTATTACGACGAGGAGGGCGGCCCGGAGTATGCGCTGTACATGACGGGTCCGGCCGACGACTGGGACACCACCCGGGACCGGTTCGACACGATGCTGCGCGGCTGGCGCGCACCGGCCGGCACCGGCTGAGACCGCCGGGATTCCACCGGCCACAAACCACAGTAGCTCCCTGATCAGGGGCTTTGTTGCCAGTGATCACTGGCTCGTTTGTGGGGAGTGTGAAAACCTATTACCGACGGGTACCCAAAGCGGTTGGCTGGACATACCCTCGCCCTCATGACGGACTCGACGGATTCGCAGGCTTCTGCCGCCCCCCTCGGTACCAACCCCGTGGCCGCCGCCCCCGCGGGTGTGCGCACGGCTGCCGATGTGGTGACACCCGAGGTGATCGCCCAGCTGACCCGTGGTGTCGTCGGCTCCGGCCGTACCGCGAACCACACCCCGTTCACCGGGGAGAAGCTGGCCGACCTGCCCGAGTCCACGCCCGAGGACGTCGCGACCGCCTTCGAGCGGGCCCGCGCCGCCCAGCCCGCCTGGGCCGCCACCCCCGTCCGGACCAGGGCCGCCGTCCTCCTCCGCTTCCACGACCTCGTGCTCGAGCGGCAGGCGGAGGTCCTCGACCTCATCCAGCTGGAGACCGGCAAGGCCCGGCTGCACGCCCACGAGGAGGTGCAGGCGGTCGCCGTCTCCGCCCGGCACTACGGGCGCAGGGCGGCCTCGTACCTGAAGCCGAAGCGGCACACCGGTGTCGTTCCGACGTTGACCAAGGTCACCGAGCTGCGGCAGCCGCGTGGTGTCATCGGCCAGATCGCGCCGTGGAACTACCCGTTCGAGCTCTCCGTCGGCGATGCGCTGCCCGCGTTCGTCTCCGGGAACGCCCTCGTGATGAAGCCCGACACGGAGACCGCGCTGACCGCGCTCTGGGCCCGTGACCTGCTGATCGAGGCCGGGCTGCCCGCCGAGGTGTTCCAGGTCGTCCTCGGTGACGGACCGGTCGTCGGGCCCGAGGTCGTCAAGCACGCCGACTACGTCTCGTTCACCGGTTCCACGCGCACCGGCCGCGAGGTCGCCCAGGGCGCCGCCGCCCGCCTGGTCGGAGTCTCGCTGGAGCTCGGCGGCAAGAACGCCATGCTGGTCCTCGAGGACGCCGATGTGGAGAAGGCCGCCGCCGGTGCCGTCCGCGCCTGCTTCTCCTCCGCCGGACAGCTCTGCATCTCCATCGAGCGGCTGTACGTTCACGAGTCGGTCGCCGACGACTTCGTGGAGCGGTTCGCCACCCGCACGAAGGCCATGCGGCTCGGCAACTCCCTCGCGTACGGCGCCGACATGGGTTCGCTCGTCGGCGAGCGCCAGCTGGAGACCGTCACCCAGCATGTCGCGGAGGCCGTCGAGAAGGGCGCCATGCTCGTCGCCGGCGGTGTCGCCCGCCCCGACATCGGTCCGCTGTTCTACGAGCCGACCATCCTCGACGGCGTCGAGGCGCCGATGGCCGTCTGCACCCAGGAGACCTTCGGCCCGGTCGTCTCCATCTACCGCTTCTCCGACGAGGACGAGGTCATCGCCCTCGCCAACGCCACCCCGTACGGCCTGAACTCCAGCGTCTGGACCAAGGACTCCAAGCGCGGTCACCAGGTTGCCGCCCGGCTGCGCACCGGCACGGTCAACATCAACGAGGGGTACGCCCCCGCGTACGGCAGCGTGCAGTCCCCGATGGGCGGCATGAAGGACTCCGGTCTCGGCCGGCGGCACGGCTCCGAGGGCATCCTCAAGTACACCGAGGCCCAGACCGTCGCCCAGCAGAGGCTGATCCCGCTCGCCCCGGCCTTCGGGATGGACGACGAGAAGTACGCGGCGTTCATGAGCCGCAGCCTGAAGGCGATGAAGGCGTTCCGCCTGCGCTGACCCCGTAACACCGCGGCACCTTCTGCCCTTTTCGTACCGAGGAGAGCCATGTCCCAGGACAGCCCTGCCCAGAATCAGGCCGAACCGGCCGACGAGACCGATGACGACGCGGCGTACGACTACGACGTCCTTGTCGTCGGCTCGGGCTTCGGTGGTGCGGTGTCGGCCCTGCGGCTGACCGAGAAGGGGTACCGGGTCGGGGTCCTGGAGGCGGGCCGCCGCTTCACCCCCGGCACCCTCCCCAAGAACTCCTGGGACATCAAGAACTACCTGTGGGCCCCCGCACTCGGGCTCTTCGGCATCCAGCGCGTGCATCTGCTCGGCAATGTGATGGTGCTCGCCGGGGCGGGTGTCGGCGGCGGCTCGCTCAACTACGCGAACACGCTGTACGTACCCCCGGCACCGTTCTTCGAGGACCGGCAGTGGGCCGCCATCACCGACTGGCAGGACGAGCTGGCGCCGTACTACGACCAGGCCAAGCGGATGCTCGGAGTCCGGCTCAATCCGACGATGACCCCGTCCGACGTCCATCTGAAGGCGACCGCGCAGGCCATGGGGGTCGGCGACACCTTCCACCTCGCCCCGGTCGGCGTCTTCTTCGGCGACGGCAAGGACGCCGACGGTACGGCGAGGGCGAAGCCCGGTGAGACGGTCGCCGACCCGTACTTCGGCGGCGCGGGGCCCGCCCGCAAGGCCTGCACCGAGTGCGGCGAATGCATGACGGGGTGCCGTCACGGCGCGAAGAACACCCTCAACGAGAACTACCTCCACCTCGCCGAGAAGGCCGGAGCGGTCATCCACCCGATGACCTCCGTGGTCGCGATCACGGACGACCCGGAGGGCGGTTACCACGTCACCACCGTCCCGACGGACCGCCGCAGGAAGGGCGAGCCGACGCTGCTGCGCGCCCGCAGGGTGGTCGTCGCGGCGGGCACGTACGGCACCCAGACCCTGCTCCACACGATGAGGGACCAGGGACTGCTGCCCCGGCTGTCGTCGCGGCTCGGTGAGCTGACCCGTACCAACTCCGAGGCGCTCGTCGGCTCGCAGACCAGCGACCGCCGCTACCGCAAGAAGCACGGCACCGCGAAGGCCGACTTCACCCAGGGCGTCGCCATCACCTCGTCGATCCACCCCGACGAGAACACCCACATCGAGCCGGTCCGTTACGGCAAGGGCTCCAACGCCATGGGCGCGATGTCGATCCTGCAGGTGCCGTACGGCGGCCGCCGGGTGCTGGGCTGGCTCGGCAACATGGCCAGGCATCCGGCCCTCGCCGTGCGGTCGCTCTCCAACCGGCGCTGGTCGGAGCGGACCATCATCGGGCTCGTCATGCAGTCGCTGGACAACTCCCTGACGACGTACCGCAAGCCGGGCGGCATCGGAAAGGGCCTGCTCACCGCCCGCCAGGGGCACGGCGCTCCGAACCCGACCCAGATCGAGGAGGCCACGCGCAGCGCCTCGCTGCTCGCCGAGGAGATCAACGGGTTCGCCGGGTCGAACGTCGGGGAACTCATGGGCACCCCGCTCACCGCGCACTTCCTCGGTGGCTGCCCGATCGGCGCGAGCGCCGACGAGGGGGTCATCGACCCGTACCACCGGCTGTACGGGCACCCGGGCATCTCGGTCGTCGACGGCTCGGCGGTCTCCGCGAACCTCGGCGTCAACCCGTCGCTGACCATCACCGCGCAGGCGGAGCGGGCCATGTCGTTCTGGCCCAACAAGGGTGAGGCGGACCCGCGTCCGGCGCAGGGCGAGGCGTACGAGCGGCTGGCCGCGGTCGAACCGAAGGCGCCGGCGGTGCCGAAGGAGGCCTTCGGCGCGCTGAAGCTGCCGTTCCTGGGCCTGCCCGCGGTTCCGCCGAAGAAGAGCGCGGACAAGTAGGGGAGAAGCAGGGCAGCGGAAAGGGGCTGCACCCCCCTCCGAGTGCAGCCCCTCACGCCTACCGGTGATGTCGCCCGTTACGCGGCGGCGTCACCGTTCCTGCGGCGCCGCACGACGAACATCGCACCGGCACCGAGCACTACGGCCGCGCCGCCCGCGAGGGCGAACATCGGCACTGCGGAGGACGAACCGGTCTCGGCGAGCGTGCCGGAGACGTTGCCCGTCGTGTTGGAGGCCGGCGACTCGGCCGGGACCGGGGCGGAGCCACCGGTCTGCGGCGTCGAGCCGCTGCCGCCGGACTTCACGATCTGGAACTTGTACGCGACGTCGCTGACGCCCAGGCAGTCCTTGTCGCCGACGTACAGACCGGCGCCGAGGGTGAAACCGGCGCCGACCGGGGCGGTCGACTTCACATTGATGCGGAGCGGGATGTCGACCTCGTAACCGGCCTGGATCTCGTCGGACTGACCGACGTAGCCGACCGCGCGGCCGTCCTCGCTGAGGTCCTCCCACGTCTTGGTCTCCGGGTCGAGGGCCTGGAGGCTGACCTGCTTCGACTTGAACAGGTCGTCGCCGGCCTTGTCGGAGGAGGCGCCCGCGAAGTAGTCGATCTCGTGCACGGTCGTCTTCGACGAGTTGTAGACGTTCATCTTGAACTCGTGCCAGCCGCTGCCGCGGGCGATCTTGCCGGGCAGGCCGTTGATCGAGATGTCCAGGGCGGACTTCTCGCACTCCGCCGGCTCCTCCGGGTCCTCGGACTCGGACGGGGTGCCCGACGGGGTCACGGAGCCGGACGGCGTGCCGGACGGGGTGGTGCTCCCGGAGGGAGTGGACGACGCGTCCGCGGCGGGGTCGCCCGTCTCTCCCGCGGGCTCCTCGGTCTCCTCGGCGGGCGAGGAGGAGGTGCTCTCGGCGGGCGCGGTGGTGGTGACGTCGGCGGACGGCGTCTCGGTCTGAGCGGGCTCGGTGGGCGCTGCGGACGTCGTCTCGGTCGCAGGGACCGTGTCGTCGGCGAACGCGATCGGGGCGGCCAGGATGGCAGCGGGGGCTATGACCGCAGTGGCTGCGGCCACCGCCATCGCGCGGCGAAGCTTCATGAAAGACCTCGGAAGTCCGGCGTACCGCTTCGGTGCGGCACGGATGCAGGGACAGGCCTTCCGCGTGGTGGGGTCACGGGTGGGGCCGTTGTTCTGCATGCATGACCCGTGGTCCGGGGTAATGGTTGTTCGGATCCTCACAGAATCCTTATGTGACGCCCGTCACGTCCCTCTCTGTGGCCCCTCCGGTACCTGTGGTGCGCCGCCGTCGCCCTGCTGACGCGACGGCCCCGCTGTGCCTTCAAGAAACGGCAGCCACGAAAAGGATCAGGGCATGACCAAGGGCCCCGTGGGCCGCGAACCGGTCCATGGGGCCCTTGTCGATCAGCACCGACGTCAGGGCAGCGCCGGTGCCGAGAAGCGGCGCCGGGGGAGTGCCGCAGGCTGTGGTGCATCGGGTCTGCGCCCCGGCGTACCGGGGGCGCACGAGTGGTGTCGACCCAAGTCAGGGGTGGTGCGATATGAGGGGGAGACCTACCCTTTGCGTCGTGCTGGACGGGCTGCGCCCCGCACAACCGTTTCGACCGGATACGGTCGGCTCCGGGCGTCCCCGAAGCCGACCGTTCTTGGGGTGACCGGGCTGCTGTCCCCTGCCGACCGGTCACGCACGCTGGGGCGCGGTCCCACGGCGTACCTGCAGTACGCCACACGCTCCAACGGAGCCACGCGTGGATTCTTCGAAAGCCGCCCCTGGCTGGCACGGACACCGGGACCAACGAAGTCACCGTGCGCCCGGTCACGCGCCGTACGGGTGAGAGTCGGCCCGAACGCAGATACGTCCGTACAGCCCCGCGGCCGGTGCGGCAGCCTCACAGGTCTCACACGCGGCCGCGGCACAGCTCCAGCAGCGTCATGGCGAGCGAGGTGCCGGGCTTGCCGAGCGCATCCCGGTACTGGCCGAGGATCTCCATCTCGCGGGAGAGGTTGACCCGGCGGCCGCCAGAGGTGACCCGGGCCTCCTGGATGACCGCCGAGACGGCCATCCGTTCCTGGACGAGCCCGATGATCCGGTCGTCCAGTGAATCGATGCGCTCGCGGGCTCCGGCGATCAGGGCGGCGGCCTCGTCGGTGTGCGCGCCGGTCTCCTCGGTGAGGGTCTTCCCGGTGAGCTTCTTCGCGGCGACGGCGGTGCTGTTCATTCCGTGACTCCTGGTGTCCTGGTGGGGTGCGGCCCCCCGAAGCGATCGGACCCGGAATGCCAGAACGCCCCGGGCCTGTCGGCCCGGGGCGCCTGGAACGTTGCTTGTCAGTGGCTCAAGCAGCACGACCATGGCAGCCGGCGGGCCGGGTGCCATAGGTAAAGACGTAGGTCGTGTGCTGACGCATGGAGCCAGTATGGACCCGCCCCCGCCGGTGGTCCAACGCGGCGCCCGGATGATGAGACGCCGCAGTGAGAGCGGCCGGCGACCCCGTCCCGGCGGACGCGAACAGGGTCTCCCTCGCATCCCCGGTAGAATCGGGAGGACCGACCCCCCTTCACCGCCGGAAGGCCGCCCCGTGCCAGCAGCACCCCCCGCCGCCCCCGACACCACACCCGACGTGGTCCTTGTTGTCGACTTCGGCGCGCAGTACGCCCAGCTCATCGCCCGACGCGTCCGTGAGGCCCGGGTCTACAGCGAGATCGTCCCGTCCACGATGCCGGTGGCCGAGATGCTGGCCAAGAACCCCCGGGCGATCATCCTGTCCGGCGGCCCCTCCTCGGTGTACGCGGAGGGCGCGCCCAGCCTCGACCGCTCGCTGTTCGAGGCCGGGGTCCCGGTCTTCGGCATGTGCTACGGCTTCCAGCTGATGGCCACCACGCTCGGCGGCACCGTCGACGACAACGGTGCCCGTGAGTACGGCCGCACCCCGCTGTCCGTCTCCAAGACCGGCTCCACGCTCTTCGAGGGCACGCCCGCCGAGCAGTCGGTGTGGATGTCGCACGGCGACGCCTGCTCCGCCGCCCCCGAGGGCTTCACCGTCACCGCGTCCACGGACGTCGTGCCGGTCGCCGCCTTCGAGAACGACGAGAAGAAGCTGTACGGCGTCCAGTACCACCCGGAGGTGCTGCACTCCACGCACGGCCAGCAGGTCCTGGAGCACTTCCTCTACCGCGGCGCCGGCATCGAGCCGACCTGGACCACGACCAATGTGGTCGAGGAGCAGATCGCGCTGATCCGCGAGCAGGTCGGCACCAAGCGCGCCATCTGCGGCCTCTCCGGCGGCGTGGACTCCGCGGTCGCCGCAGCCCTCGTACAGAAGGCCATCGGCTCCCAGCTGACCTGCGTGTACGTCGACCACGGTCTGATGCGCAAGGGCGAGACCGAGCAGGTCGAGAAGGACTTCGTGGCCGCCACCGGCGTCCAGCTGAAGGTCGTCGACGCCGAGGAGCGGTTCCTGAACGCGCTGGCCGGGGTCTCCGACCCCGAGCAGAAGCGAAAGATCATCGGCCGCGAGTTCATCCGCGTCTTCGAGCAGGCCCAGGCCGAGCTCGTCGCCGAGGCGGGCGCGGCCGGCGAGGACGTCGCGTTCCTCGTGCAGGGCACGCTCTACCCGGACGTCGTGGAGTCCGGCGGCGGCACCGGCACCGCCAACATCAAGTCCCACCACAACGTGGGCGGCCTCCCCGACGACATCGAGTTCCAGCTCGTCGAGCCGCTGCGCCAGCTGTTCAAGGACGAGGTCCGGATGGTCGGCCAGGAACTCGGCCTGCCGGAGGAGATCGTCCAGCGCCAGCCGTTCCCCGGCCCCGGTCTCGGTATCCGGATCGTCGGCGAGGTCACCAAGGACCGGCTCGACCTGCTGCGCGAGGCCGACGCCATCGCCCGCGAGGAGCTGACCGCGGCCGGCCTCGACCGTGACATCTGGCAGTGCCCCGTGGTCCTGCTGGCCGACGTCCGCTCGGTTGGCGTCCAGGGCGACGGCCGTACCTACGGCCACCCGATCGTCCTTCGCCCGGTCTCCTCCGAGGACGCGATGACGGCCGACTGGTCGCGCCTGCCGTACGAGGTCCTGGCGAAGATCTCCACCCGCATCACGAACGAGGTCGCCGACGTCAACCGCGTCGTCCTCGACGTGACGAGCAAGCCGCCGGGCACCATCGAGTGGGAGTAACCCTCCCCGCTGTGTCAACGTGATGCCGTCGCTCATTCGTTTGAGCGGCGGCATCGTCGTACCGGCTGAGAAAACCGATTGCGCCGCCCGCATGCCCGTGCGAGGCTCCGCGACCATGTCTGCCGATCAGATCCGCCCGATCATCTCCGCGCCTCACAACTACCGACTGACCTGGAACACCCCGCTCTCCGAGGAGCACGCCGCGCAGTTGATCTCGGCCTGTGCACCCGCCCCCGGGGCGCGCATCGTGGACATCGGCAGCGGCTGGGGCGAACTGCTGATGCGACTGGTGGCATCGGCGCCCGGCAGCACCGGCGACGGTGTGGAGACCGACCCCGACGCCGTGGCGCGCGGGCGGGCGCTCGCCGAGGAACGGGGGCTCGCGGAGCGCGTACGGTTCCACACGACGCCCGCCACCGAGTGGACCGGGAGCGGATACGACCTCGCCGTTTCCATCGGTTCCGCCCATGCCTGGCCCGGCTCGACGGCCGAGGCGCTGAAGGCCCTGCGCGCCGCCGTCCGGCCCGGCGGGCGGGTGCTGTACGGCGACGGGATCTGGCTCCGGGATCCGTCCCCCGCCGCACTCGACGGCATCGGGGCCGAACCCGGCGACTTCGGTTCGCTGCTCGAATTGATCAGGCTCGCCGAGTCCGTCGGGCTGCGCGCACTCCAGGTGACCGTCGCCGACCAGCGCGAATGGGACCTCTTCGAGTCGAACGGGCCGATCGGACGGGGTGAGCGCTGGGCGCTGGAGAACCCTGGCCATCCGCTGTACGACGAGGTGATCGCCGAGGTCGACGCCCGCCGCACCGGCTACTACGGCGGCTACCGCGGGGACTTCACCCTCGCCTACCTCGTGCTGAGCGCCTGACCGTTCCCGAATCGGTGCGTGATCGCTCTGGCCACCTGCGGCGACCGGCGGTAACTTCCGGTCCCGTACGCCCTGGGAGCCCCGAGGAGCCGCCATGCCCGAGCCCACACCGATACCCGTGGAACAGCTGCAGTTCGCGATGCCGCCCGTCCATCAGTCGATCGACGAGGAGCGCGCGTACCGCAAGGAGCGGCTGGCCGGGGCGCTGCGGCTGTTCGCGGCGTACGGGTACGAGGACGGCGTCTCCGGTCACATCACCGCGCGGGACCCGGAGTACACCAGCTGCTTCTGGGTCAACCCGTTCGGTGCCCCCTTCGACGGACTCCTGCCGGACGAGCTGATCCTGGTCAACGGTGACGGGCAGGTCGTCGAGGGGCGCCACCACGTCAACCAGGCGGCGTTCGCCGTCCATGCCCAGGTGCACCGGGCCCGCCCGGACGTCGTCGCCGTCGCGCACACGCACTCCCTGCACGGGCGGGCGCTGTCCGCGCTCGGTGAGTTCATCGAGCCGATCACCCAGGAGTCCTGCGCCTTCTACGAGGACCACGCGGTCTACCAGGCCTACACCGGGGTCGTCGTCGACGAGGAGGAAGGGCGGCGGATCGCGGCCGCGCTCGGCACCCGCAAGGCGATCATCCTGCGCAACCACGGGCTGCTGACGGTCGGCGACTCGGTGGACGCGGCCGCCTGGTGGTTCGTCACGATGGAGCGTTCCTGCCAGGTGCAGCTGGCCGCGCGGGCGGCCGGGAAGCCGGTTCTGATCGAGCACCGGGAGGCGGTGGCCACCCGCGAACAGCTCGGCAGCGACCTGGTGGCCTGGATCAACTACCAGCCGCTGTGGAAGAGGATCTCCCGAACATTCTGACGATCCGCGCGTCCCGGCGGCCCCGATGCGGGCCCGGCCCGTCCCGTACGGCACAATTCGCAGCAATCAGTGGTCAGTTGGCAGTACGTGGGCGGGAAAGGGCGGCGTTCTCCGTGGCGTTGGACGAGGCACGACAAGGCGCTCACGGCGGTGGCTGTACGTGCGCCGACTGTCCGCACGGAGCGCGCGAGGGACACCGGCGCGCGGTGGCCGCCTTCCTGGCCAAGCGGGACGAACTCGCCGCGGGCCAGGGGCTGCCGACCGGTGTCGCCCAGTCCGCGTCCGCGACCCGCCAGTGGGTCTCCGACGAGCTGACCGAGTCGGCCCGTACGGTCGCCGAGCGCAGCCGGGAGGCGGGCGACGCCTGGCTTCACCAGGTGTGGGTGCGCACCCTGGCCGTCGTCTGGGGAGGCGTCGCCCTGCTCGCCATCGGTGAGGCCGGCACCGCCATCGGTGCGGGCTGGTCGACGGCCCGTACCGCCGGTCTGGTCGCCGCGCTCGTCACCGCCGGGCTGCTGACCGGAGCCGCCCGCTTCCACCGGGCCCGCGGCGGCGTCCTCGCCCCGCTGATCGGCGAGGACAACCGGCTCTCCACCTCCCGTGCGGTCGCCGTGGCCTGGGTGCTGCTCGCCGTCTTCTCCGTACTCGTCCTCGCACTCCAGCTGGCGGGCGCCTCCGGACACGCGGAGCGCGACGCGCTGATCGACGGTCTGGAACTGGCGCGTGGCGCCGGGGTGCTGACCGCGCTGGCGCTGGTCTGCGCCATCGCCGTGGTCGTGCGCCGAGTGGTGACCGTACGCGCCCTCGCCGGGCGTTTGCAGAAGCTGCGCGCCGACCGGCCGCGCGCAGCCGATCTGCTCACCGACGACTCCGGGCGCGGCAGTTTCACCGACGTGCAGTACGTGCTGGTGAGCGCCGTCGCCGTACTCTTCGCAGTGGTCCGGCTGGCCCGCCGGCCCGAGCAACTGCCCGATCTGCCCTGGGGGCTGGCCCTCCTGGTGGGTGTCTCCGCGGCGACGTACTTCGCGGGCAAGTACACGGAGGGCGGGCGTCCGGTCGTGCTGTCCGTCGTACGGGCCCGGGAGCCCGGAGATCTGGACGCACCGATCCGTACCGGCGACGACATCGAGATCCGCGGTGCAGGTTTCGTACCGCCCGGCGCCGGGGCCCCGGACCGGCTGGCCCGCGTGGTCGTCCGGATCGGCCGGGTCCATGTCCATGTCCCGCTGGTCCCGGTGGCAGGCGGCTTCGCCAACCCGGCGGACACCCTGCTCACCGTGCCGGTGCCGGTGGAGGTCGAACCGGGACTGGTGGACGTACAGGTCGTGACGGCCGCCGGGGTGGAGACGAATCGGGTCGAGATCGACGTCACGGACTGAACGGCCGGCCGGAGCCACGCCGATTGCACCTGATCGAACCGTAGGGCTGGTGAGCAGCGCGTTCACCGCGTACGTATGGTCTGGTGACGGGTCGACGGAAGGCGGGGTCGCTATGCATGGATACGGCACGAATACGGGTGGTCTGGGCGAGAAGACGAGCCTGCGGGAGCTGGCACGGGAGCATGCGCTGCTGCCGCTGCGCATATTTCTCGGCGTCACCTTCATCTATGCCGCGCTCGACAAACTGACGGACAGTGCCTTCTTCCGCGCCGCCGGGCCGGGCTCCGTCGGCGACATGATGCACGGGGTGCGCGACTCGTCCGCGATCCCGGCCCTTGTCGACCTCGCGCTGAAGAACCCCGGAGCGTTCGGGTACGCCATCGCCTTCGGCGAACTCGCCGTCGGCATCGGCACCCTGATCGGGCTGTGGGCGCGGCTCGCCGCACTCGGCGGGGCACTGATCTCGCTGAGCCTGTGGCTGACCATGAGCTGGCAGGCCGATCCGTACTACTTCGGCAACGACCTGGCCTACCTCATGGCATGGCTGCCGCTCGTGCTCGGTGGTGCCGCGTCGTTCTCCGTGGACGCCTTCTTCGCGTCGCGGCGGCGACGCATCCGATAGCTCACCCACGTCGTGATGGCGGCCAGCCAGAGGCCGCCGAAGAGTACCGGGAAGAAGAAGGTCCAAGGGGCGTCCCAGCTGCCCGCCGCATCCGCCGCGTAGCCGGCCGCCAGGGCGAGCATCGCGATGCCCGCCACCGCGCGGCCCGGCCGGATCTCATGACGCAGCACGGGTGACCTCCACCTGTCCGATACCGACTTCCAGGTCCAGCTCGACCGTGCCGGCCGGGGTGACGCCGGCCGGCGGAGCGATCGTCCGGTGTTCGTTCTGCGCCGGGCTGACGTCCACATCGCCCGGGGGATCGGCCGGCAGCCGGATCTCCCCGAGTCCGGCCTTCGCCCGCACCTGGACCGTCACCGCCTTCGGTACGACGACGACCGCCCGGCCTGCGCCGACCTGCACCCCGGTGCTGACCGTGTCACCCTTCGGGACCGGCACCTTTGTGAGGTCGAGCGTGCCGACCCCGGAGCCCAGTTCGTACCGCGGCTGGACCGCGGCGACCGAGGCCGGGCGCCACTCCTCGCGCACCCACTGGGTGCTGATGTCCTTCGGCAGCACGGCCGCGCCCGCCAGCAGCGCCGCCGTGATCACCGACAGCAGCAGCGTGCCGAACCCGGTCCGGCCGAGGAACGTGCTGACCACCATGCCGGCACCGAACACGGCGAGCGCCGCGGCCAGACCGAACTGCAGGCTCGTACCGAGCGGATGGGTCTCCCAGCTGAGGCCCGTGGACAGACCGCCCGCGATCAGCGCGAACAGAAAGACCAGGCCGCCGATCGAGTGCGGCCCCTGGTCCGCCCGCGCCCGTTCGGGCGCGCGGAACGGCGCGTCCGCCGCGGCCCTGCGGGGCCGTACCGTGCCCTCGTCGAGCACCGTGTCCGCCGGACCCCACAGATAGCCGGCGCCCACCGGCCCCGAGGTGCCGTCCTTGATGATCGGATCCCGCCACCAGGACGGGCCGGCCGGCGACGGCGGAGCCTTCACCTCCGGCGGTGCGTCCGCCACCGCCTGTGCGGCCGCCGGGTGCAGCGGGTCCTGGGGGGCCGCGGTCCTGCGGCGCTGCGTCCAGACACAGCAGCCGATGACCGCGAGCGTCAGCATCGCGGAGAACGCCAGCGTGCCGCCGTTGCCCAGCATGGAGAGAAAGAGCCCGCAGCCGATCAGCGCGAACAGCACCGCGATCAGCGACGCCCCCTCGACCCGGCCCGACAGCAGCCTGCGCGCCTCGTTCTCCTCCTCGCCCTCCAGCGGGATCAGCAGCCACGCGAAGCCGTAGAAGATCAGGCCCAGGCCACCGGTCACCGACAGGACACCGAGCACGATCCGGAAGATCACCGGGTCCACGTCGCAGTACCGGCCGAGCCCGCCGCACACCCCGGCCACCACTTTCTGCCGCGAGCTGCGCTGCAGCTGCGGACCGGGTGCGGCGGGCGGCGCGACGCCGGGGGCGGCGTCCTGGGGAACGGTCATGGCTCCATGGTGACGGGCCGTGCGCGCCCGCGGCACCCGCGCCGACCCTGGCCGATCCCTGATATTGGCCGCGCCGGACCCTGAAGGGAGGCCCTCGGGTCTCCGCACGACCGGCCGTCTCAGGGTCGAGTGGGGGCCGACCCTGATGCCGCCGCCCGCCCCGACATGTGACGATCGGAGCATGCCAGCCGCCACGCCCCGAGCCGCAAGCTCCCTCACCGCCGACCCGGAGGAGCCACCGCTGCGCAAGCTGTACCGCAGCGCCGACGGGCGGATGCTGGGCGGCGTCGCGCGCGGACTCGCCGGGCATCTCGGGCTGCCCGTCGCCTGGGTGCGGTTCGTCTTCCTCGGCCTGTTCTTCGCGGACGGCCTCGGTGCGCTGCTGTACGCCGTGTTCTGGATCGTCGTCCCGCTCGGTGTCGGCGGGGTCGAGGCGCCGCGCTCCGTCTTCGAGACCGGCGTCGACGGCCGGCGTCGGCTCCGTAAGCCCGACAAGGGGCAGGTCTTCGCGCTCATAGCGTTGCTGATCGGCGCTGTCGTCTTCGTCGGCAACGTCGACATGGGCAGCAAGGCCGACCGTTACATCTGGCCGACGCTGCTGATCGGCGCGGGGTCCGTCCTGGTGTGGCGGCAGGCCGACAATGCCCGGCGGGCCCGCTGGATGGAGGTCGGCAGCCGCCGCCGGGTGCTGCATCTGGCCCGCGGGCTGGCCGGGGTCGCCCTGGTCGGCCTGGGTCTCGCCGGCTTCATGGTGGTACGCGGCTCCGCGGCTCAGCTCGGCAACGTCCTCACCGCGGCGATCGCCGTCCTCACCGGCATCGCGCTGCTGGCCGGCCCCTATCTCGTACGCATGACCCAGGACCTCTCCGAGGAACGCCTGATGCGTATCAGGGCCCAGGAGCGGGCCGAGGTCGCCGCCCATGTCCATGACTCCGTGCTGCACACCCTCACTCTGATCCAGCGCAACGCGGAGGACCCGGGCGAGGTCCGCAGGCTGGCCCGCGCCCAGGAACGCGAACTGCGCAACTGGCTGTACAACCCCCAGGGCACCGGCAAGGACGAGGGCGACGAACCGGAGACCCTCGCCGAAGCGGTCAAGCGTGCCGCCGCCGAGGTCGAGGACAAGCACGGCGTCCCGCTGGAGGTCGTCGTCGTCGGCGACTGCCCGCTCGACGAGAAGCTCACCGCCCAGATGCAGGCTGCACGCGAGGCGATGGTCAACGCCGCGAAGTACGGTGGCGAGGGCGGCGCCGTGCAGGTCTACGCGGAGGTCGAGGGCCGTACGGTCTTCGTCTCGGTACGGGACCGGGGGCCGGGGTTCGATCCGGATTCCGTACCGGCGGACAGAATGGGCGTAAGAGAATCAATCATCGGCCGGATGCAGCGCAACGGCGGTACGGCGCGGCTGCGTTCGGTGCCCGGCGGGGGCACGGAAGTCGAGCTGGAGATGGAGAGGGCGAGCGATGACGGAGACCACTGAGGCAACCGGGGGCCCGGAGCGCCGGGTACGGGTCGTGCTCGTCGACGACCACCGGATGTTCCGCACCGGGGTGCAGGCCGAGATCGGCCGCACCGAGGAGACCGGCGTCGAGGTCGTCGGCGAGGCCGCCGACGTCGACCAGGCGGTCACCGTCATCACGGCGACCCGTCCCGAGGTCGTCCTCCTCGACGTCCACCTGCCGGGCGGCGGCGGCGTCGAGGTGCTGCGCCGCTGCGCCCCGCTGATGGGCGCGGTCGAGAAGCCGGTGCGCTTCCTGGCGCTGTCCGTCTCGGACGCCGCCGAGGACGTCATCGGCGTCATCCGCGGCGGCGCCCGCGGCTACGTGACCAAGACGATCACCGGCACCGACCTGATCGACTCGGTGTTCCGGGTCCAGGAGGGCGACGCCGTGTTCTCGCCCAGGCTGGCCGGCTTCGTTCTCGACGCGTTCGCCTCGACGGACGCGCCGCCGGTCGACGAGGACCTGGACCGGCTGACGCAGCGCGAGCGCGAGGTGCTGCGGCTGATCGCCCGCGGCTATGCGTACAAGGAGATCGCCAAGCAGCTGTTCATCTCGGTGAAGACGGTCGAGTCGCATGTCTCGGCGGTGCTGCGGAAGCTCCAGCTGTCGAACCGGCACGAGCTGACGCGGTGGGCGACGGCTCGACGGCTGGTCTGAACTCCGGAAGCGCACCGGCGGGCCGAGAGCCCCGCAGGCGCACCGGCGGGGCCGAGACTCCCGAGGTGCTCAGGCGGGGTCGAGCGAGATGTTCAGCTTCTCGCCGATCCTGCGGTATCCGATGCCCGCATAGATCCGTTCCACATCGGCGTCGCCCGGCTCCAGCCACACCACCCGGCACCCCCGCGCGAACGCGGTCGCGGTCAGATGCGCGGAGAGCGCGGCGCCGATGCCGCGGCGGCGGAACGTGTCGGCGACGGCGAGACCGGCCAGTTCGGTGAGGCCGTCGACCGGGACCGAGCAGCCGCCCGCGCCTGCCGGGACGCGGTCCACGGTGGCGAGGGCCGCCACGCCGCCGCCCGCCACCGCGTTGCGCAGCCAGGCCGCCTCGCCGCCCTCGGGTTCGCCCGTCCCGCCGTAGCCGTGGTGCTGTACGCGGGCGGCGGCGTCGAACTCCGCGTCGGTGGCCGGTTCGGCGATGACGAGGGCGTCCACCGGCTTCGGCGGCAGGAGGTTGCCGGGGGCGCAGGCCAGGATCGGGGCCCGGTTCTCGACGGTGAAACCGGCGGCGATCAGCGCGGGTTCGACGGCGGGTGCCCCACTGGGCAGATACTCCAGACGCGGCATCCGGTCCCGCTCGCGGAACGCGGCGATCAGCGCCTGCACATCGGCCGCCGTCGGCTCGGCCCCCTGGTCCGGGATCGCGTAATTGGCGTACTTCAGCTGCCAGCCGGGGTTGTGGCGGACGGTGAACGGGCCGACCCGCAGGTGGTCGGGGGAGCGCAGGGCGAGCGTACGGCTGTGGCTCTGGACGTCCGCGTCCATGGGCATGTGCGAGTCTCCTTCGACCGGCCCGGTGGGACTCCGGGCTGCGGCAGCCGGGAGCCTATGCCACCCGGGTCGCCCCGGCGAAGGGCATTTCGTCGATCGGTGCGATGCGGACCGGTGCACCGGGGTGCGGCGCGTGGATCATCCGGCCGTCGCCGATGTACAGGCCGACATGGCTGACGCCGGAGTAGAAGAACACCAGGTCGCCGGGGGCGAGTTCGGAGCGGGAGATGCGTTCTCCGGCGTTGATCTGCGTGTACGTGGTGCGCGGGAGCGAGACGCCGGCGGAGCGCCAGGCGGCCTGGGTCAGCCCGGAGCAGTCGAACGAGGTCGGACCGGTCGCGCCCCAGACGTACGGCCTGCCCAGCGCCCCGTAGGCGAACGCTACGGCCTCCGCGGCACGGGCATTGGGGGCGACCTGTGCGGTTCCGGCGCGCTGCGTGCTGCGATCGGCGTGGCCGGCGGCGGAGCGTGCGGTGCCCCACTGCTCGTACGCGGCGCGCTGCGCGGGCGACAGGGTGTCCAGGAGCCGCTGGGCGTCGGCCAGTTTGGCCCTGACCGTCGTGCGGTGCTTCTTCAGTTCGGCCTGGCGGGTGCCCAGTGCCGCCAGTTCCTCCTTCGCCTCGGCGCGCAGCTGGGCGATCTCGGTGACCTGCCGCTGCACCTTGGAGACCTCGGTGGCCTGGCGGTCGGCGATCCGGTCCACGTACGAGGCCCGTTGCAGGTACTCGTCGGGGTCGGAGGAGAGCGCCAGCTGCACGGCGGGGTCGATGCCTCCGGTGCGGTACTGGGCGGCGGCGAGCGAACCGAGTGCGTTGCGGGAGGCGTTGAGGCGTTCGGTCCTGCGGGCGGCTTCGTCGCGCAACGCGCTCAAGGACTTGACGGTGGCGGTCGCCTTCTCCTTCGCGCCGTTGTACTGCTCGGTGGCGACCTCCGCCTCGTGGTACAGCCGGTCCACCTTGGCCTTGACCTGGGCGGGGGTGAGCTGCGGATCGGCGTGTGCGGCCCCCGGCAGGGCGGCAGCTGTTGCGGCCCCGGCGAACGCGAGGGTGGCTGCGGTGCGGGCAGCAGAGCCGGTATACGGGCGCTGCTTGGGTTTTCGATGCACTGCCACGAGGGCGGGGCTCCTTGCTGTCGACTGCCCGTCGGGGCCTACCGGCGGGCCCGCGGAGGTCCGACGGCGAGCCAGCAGGGGGAGCGGCTCGCCGCCGGATTCTTCGGCGGGGTGGCCGGGCCGCCGCCCGCGTGCGGAGCGTCGGTGAAGCCGGTCACCTGGATAGGGACGCTAAACCCGGGGCACGACGAAGAGTCGTAATGACGGCTATTGCCCGAATTTGGCGAGGCGATGCCATCAAGTGATCGGAGGAAACGCGCCGGGGTCGGGCAATTGGTGCAAATGAGAGTGAAACACCAAGGAGCCGCCACCTCGCCGGAGAGCGGCGTTACGGCCCCGGCTAGGCTGCGGCTCCATGGATGTACTCATCAATGTCTTCGTCGCGCTGCACATCATCGGTATCGCCGCCCTCCTGGGCGGCTTCCTGACCCAGATGAAGGCGATGGGTGCGGGCACGGCGCGTTTCGTCCCGGCGATGCTGCACGGTGCGCTGACCATGCTGGTCACCGGTATCGCACTGGTCGGGCTCAACCAGGCGGACGACCAGCCGGTCAACAACATCAAGATCGGTGTGAAGCTGGCGGTCCTGGTCGTGATCCTCGCGCTGGTGTACGTCAAGCGGGACGAGGAGAAGGTCGAGAAGGGCGTCTTCGCGACCGTCGGCGGGCTGACGGTCGCCAATATCTTCATCGCGACGCTCTGGACCTGAGCCGGCCGCTGCCGCCCGAGCCGGGCCCTGTCCTTCATGGCGCGAGCCCCCGCCGGATCCTTCCGGCGGGGGCTCGTCGCTGTCCGGGACCGCGGCTACGCGGGCCGCACGCTGCCGTAGATCGGCATGTAGTAGATCGACTCCTCGCGGACATTCGCGCCCGGCTTCGGGGCGTGGATCATCATGCCGTCGCCCTTGTAGATGCCGACGTGGCTGATGTCGTCGTAGAAGAAGACGAGGTCGCCCGGCTGCAGATCCGCCGTCGCGATCCGCGTGCCGATCTCCACCTGGTCCCAGGTGGTACGGGGGATGTCGACGCCCGCCGCCTTCCAGGCGGCCTGGGTCAGTCCCGAGCAGTCGTACGACGAGGGGCCCGTCGCGCCCCAGACGTACGGCTTGCCTATCTGGGCGCGGGCGAAGGCGAGGACCTTGTCGGCCTTCGTGGTGGCGCTGCTGTCCGAGCCGGCCCCCGTGCCGGTGCCCGTTCCCGTGTCGCCGCCGGATCCGGCCTGCTTCGCGGCCTCCTCGGCCTTGCGGTCCGCCTCGGCCTTGGCGGCTGCCTGCTGACGGGCCAGCTCCTCGGCCTTGCGCTTGGCCTCCGCCTCCTTCTTGCGCTCCAGCGCCGCGAGCCGCGCCTTCTCCTCGGCTGTCAGCTTCGACAGCATCGCGCGCGCCTCGCCCAGCTTCTTCTGGACGTTCTCCTTGCTGGTCCGCAGCGTGGTCTGCGACTCGGTGAGCGTCTCCAGGCTCTTCGCCGCCTCGGCGCGCTTCTTCGACGCCGCGGCCTGCTGCGTACGGAAGTCCGTGACCGCCTTCTGCTGCCGGCCCGCCATCCGGCCCATCAGCTGGTTCTGGTCGAAGTACGCCTGCGGGTCGTCGGCCAGGAAGAAGGTGGCGCTCGGCGCGATGGAGCCGGTGCGGTACTGCGCCGCCGCGTAGTTGCCGAGCGTCCTGCGCGCATCGTTCAGCTTGTCGGCACGCTTTGCGACGTCGTCCAGCAGCGCGTCGACCTTGCCCCGCTGTGCGGCGGAGGCCTCCTTCGCCTGGTTGTACTGCTGGGTCGCGGTGCCCGCCTGCCGGTAGAGGTCGTCGACCTTCTTCTGCACGTCCTCGATGCTGGGCCTCGGCGAGGCCGGGGCAGCCGTGGCGCTCTGCGTGGAGAGCAGGGTCACACCTGCCAGTGCGGCCGTCGTGAGCCCGACGGCAGGCGTGGTGGAGCGCACACGGGTGCGCGGTTTGCGATGCGACGCCAAGGCCGGCATCTCCTTCCGTGGACCGCCTACCGGGTTAGCTGTCGGGTTCGGGCGGAACGGAAGGCTGCCCTACGGTCCGAATGGGAAGATATGGACCGATTCACCCCGGTGATGCGTGTGGGTCCCCGGTTCCGAACTCTCGTGAGGGCAGCCCGGATTCGGCGTGGGAGCCCGCTCGGCGTGGTTCGCCTCAGGGGGTACGGGCCGCCCGACCGAGCACGCTAGCCAACCCGTGGTGCTGCTGTGAAGGTTGATGTTCGATATGCCCGATACATTTTCGTGACCTCGGCGACGGGGGTGGGGGCGCGGGCCGGGCGGCCCCCTCTTCCCTTACGCGGTGTGGGCGCGCGATCTCCGTATGTGCCCGTGCGCCGGGCGCGGTTCGCCATGCGGCCGCACGGTGTCGGTGCGGCGGCCTAGACTCGTCAAGCGATGAGCAGCCTCTTTGACGACAGTTTCCTGGCCGGCCTCCAGCACTCGGAGGAAGAGCCCCCGCCGCCCCCCGAGGACTCCGCACCCGAAGCGGTGCCGGAGGACCTCTTCGCGGGCGTGTTCGACGCGCCCCCGCCGCCCAGGGACGCGTACTACCGGGACGGCGCCCATCGCCCGGTGATCGACGCTGCCGCCCTGCTCGACGGGTTGAACACCGAGCAGCGCGCCGCCGTCGTGCACGCAGGGTCGCCGCTGCTCATCGTCGCCGGGGCCGGCTCCGGCAAGACCCGGGTGCTCACCCACCGCATCGCCCATCTGCTGGCCGAGCGCGGGGTGCACCCCGGCCAGATCCTGGCGATCACCTTCACCAACAAGGCCGCGGGCGAGATGAAGGAGCGCGTCGAGCAGCTCGTCGGACCGCGCGCCAACGCCATGTGGGTCATGACGTTCCACAGCGCGTGCGTACGGATCCTGCGCCGCGAGTCGAAGCGGCTCGGATTCACCTCGTCGTTCTCGATCTACGACGCCGCCGACTCCAAGCGGCTGATGGCCCTGGTCTGCCGCGATCTGGACCTCGACCCGAAGCACTTCCCGCCGAAGTCGTTCACGGCGAAGGTCTCGAACCTCAAGAACGAGCTGATCGACGAGGAGACCTTCGCCGGGCAGGCCGCGGACGGTTTCGAGAAGACGCTCGCCCAGGCCTACGCGATGTACCAGTCCCGGCTGCGCGAGGCCAACGCACTGGACTTCGACGACATCATCATGACGACGGTCCATCTGCTTCAGGCGTTCCCCGATGTCGCCGAGCACTACCGTCGCCGCTTCAGGCACGTACTCGTCGACGAGTACCAGGACACCAACCACGCGCAGTACACGCTCGTACGCGAACTGGTGGGCCCGGCCGGACCGGCCGACGCCCCCGCCGAGCTGTGCGTCGTGGGTGACGCGGACCAGTCGATCTACGCCTTCCGCGGCGCGACCATCCGCAACATCCTCCAGTTCGAGGAGGACTACCCGAACGCGACGACGATCCTGCTGGAGCAGAACTACCGCTCCACGCAGACGATTCTCTCCGCGGCCAACGCGGTCATCGAACGCAACGAGAGCCGCCGCCCCAAGAACCTCTGGACGAACGCGGGCGAAGGCGCCCGGATCACCGGCTATGTCGCCGACACCGAGCACGACGAGGCGCAGTTCGTCGCCGACGAGATCGACCGGCTGACCGACGCGGGCGACGCCAAGGCGGGCGATGTCGCCATCTTCTACCGGACGAACGCGCAGTCCCGGGTCTTCGAAGAGATCTTCATCCGCGTCGGACTGCCCTACAAGGTCGTCGGCGGCGTGCGCTTCTACGAGCGCAAGGAGGTCCGGGACATCCTGGCCTACCTCCGGGTCCTCGCCAACCCCGAGGACACCGTCCCGCTGCGCCGCATTCTGAACGTGCCGAAGCGCGGCATCGGCGACCGCGCCGAGGCGATGATCGACGCCCTGTCGCTGCGCGAGAAGATCACGTTCCCGCAGGCGCTGCGCCGCGTCGACGAGGCGTACGGCATGGCGGCCCGCTCGGCCAACGCCGTCAAGCGGTTCAACACGCTGATGGAGGAGCTGCGCACGATCGTCGAGTCGGGCGCGGGCCCCGCCGTGGTGCTGGAGGCGGTTCTGGAGCGGACCGGCTATCTCGCGGAACTCCAGGCGTCCACCGACCCGCAGGACGAGACCCGCATCGAGAACCTGCAGGAACTCGCCGCCGTCGCGCTCGAGTTCGAGCAGGAGCGGGGGGAGTCCGACGCAGGGGAAGGCGCGAGTGCGGGCACGCTCGCCGAATTCCTGGAGAAGGTCGCGCTCGTCGCCGACTCCGACCAGATCCCCGACGAGGACACGGACGGCTCCGGCGTCATCACGCTGATGACGCTGCACACCGCGAAGGGCCTCGAATTCCCGGTGGTGTTCCTGACCGGCATGGAGGACGGCGTCTTCCCGCACATGCGCGCGCTGGGACAGGTCAAGGAGCTGGAGGAGGAGCGGCGCCTCGCCTACGTCGGGATCACCCGGGCCCGTGAGCGGCTCTATCTGACCCGGGCGGCGATGCGCAGTGCGTGGGGGCAGCCCTCGTACAACCCGCCCTCGCGGTTCCTCGAGGAGATCCCGGACCGGCATCTGCAGTGGAAGCGGACCGGACCGATGGCGGCCCCGGCCGGACCGACGTCGGGGATCACGTCGTCGCTGTCCTCGTCGCGCTCGCGCTCGGGCCCCTCGGGATTTGCGACCCGGCGCACCTCGGACAAGCCGACGATCACGCTGGTGGTCGGGGACCGGGTCACGCACGACCAGTTCGGGCTCGGCACGGTGACGGCGGTCGAGGGGATCGGCGACCAGGCGAAGGCGACGGTCGACTTCGGGGACGAACGGCCGAAGAAGCTGCTGCTGCGGTACGCGCCGGTGGAGAAGCTCTAGGCAGGATGCCCCTGGGGGCGCTGACGGCGGTGGTGGCGGGCGTGGAAGTGCCTGCCACCACTTGCCGTGGATCCCTGCGGCTGCTCAGGTCGGGTCGAGGCCGTGGCTGCGGAGCCAGGGCAACGGGTCTATGGCCGCGCCGCCACCGGGCCGGACCTCGAAGTGCAGGTGCGGGCCCGTGGAGTTCCCGGAGTTTCCGGAGTACGCGATGACGTCACCGGCCTTGACCGGGCCCGAGCGGATCTTGGTGCTGCTGAGGTGGCAGTACCAGGTCTCGGTGCCGTCGGCCATGGTGACGATGGCCATGTTCCCGTAGGCGCTGTTCCACTGGGTGCGTACGGTGCCGTCCGTCGCGGCCATCACCGGAGTGCCGTACGAGACGGGGAAGTCGATGCCCGTGTGCACGGACATCCAGTTGACGCCCGCCTGGCCGAAGTAGGCGCTGAGGCCGTGCTGCGCGACCGGCAGGAGGAACTTGGGACGCAGAGCCTCCTTGCGCGCGGCCTCTTCCTCGCGCTTCTTCTTCTCGGCCGCCTGCCGCTCCTTCAGGTCGATGCGCTCCTGGGTACGGCTGGCGCGGTCGGCGAAGTTCTCCGCGTCGGCGCTGAGGTTGGCGAGCTGGGTGTCCAGCTTGTTGTTGGCGGCGACCGGCTTGACGGTGCCGGGGTCGGCAGCCGCCATCGACATGGTGTCGTCCTTCTCCTCGCCGCTGCCGAGCCCGCCGACGGAGGCGGCGGCGATACCGGCGACGCTCATCACGCAGGCGGAGGGAACGGCGACGGTGAGGAGTGCGGAACGCTTCGCGGGGGTGCGACGCCGACTGCGGCTGCCGCCACGGGTGCTGGGGCGGCTCGTGGGGCGGGGGATGTCGTCGGCGCTGCGGTCCGCCGCGCGGTCCGTGTCGAGGTCGTCGCTGTCGCCGTCGTTGTCGTCGACGATGTCGGTGGCGGCGGCGAGGTCCGTCTCGGGCAGGCTGAACTCGGCCGTGCGATAGGGCTCGTACGGATCGTAGGAGCCCTGGTCCGCGTACGACTCGTACGACTCATGCGCCTCGTACGAATCCTGGGCGCTGTGCGCAGTCTGTTCGGGTTCGTACGACTCCTGCGCGGTGTGCGCAGTTTGCGCGGTTTGCTGATCGTGTTCGGGCGTGGCGCCGGTGTTCCAGGCGGTGGCGTCGTACGCGCCGGTGTCGTAGGCGGCCGTCCCGGCTGTCGTCCACTGACCGTCCTGATACCAGCCGTTGGTGTCCCACTGGCCCGACGACTCCGGGGCGCCGCCCTGTGCGGGAATGCCACCGGCATCCGGCATCCAGGTCGCGGTGGTGGCGTACTGCTGCGGCTGCTGGGCCCCGTACGCGACATAGGGGTCGTACGCGGCGGTCTGCTGCACGCCGGCGTTCCACTGACTCGAGTCGTACTGGCCGCTGTATCCGGCCTGTCCGGCGTCGTAACCGCCGTCGTAGCCGGTGGTGTCGTACGTGCCGTCGTAGCTGCCCGGGAGGGAGCCGAAGAGCGGGTCGTTGTCGAAGCTGCCCGTGGAGTGGCTGTCGTAACCGACATACCCGGCGTGGGGGTGCTGGTCGTTCACCAACTTCTCTCTCGCCTCGGCAGCAGGACCTGGGGTCTGGGTCCGGTGGGGGATCCCAGGGGGAAAGCAGTGGCCGCGACTGTACCCGCCGGTATGCGACGCCGACAATCTTCGTCAGGTTTTGGCCGCTCAGGAAACGGGCAATCGGCCGCCTTTCGACGGCCTGTGCACAGAGCTTTGGCTCTATGTTCGAAACGCGTTCTATTTTCTGGGCCCCTCCGGGCGGCCCGGGACGCGGGTGGGCGACCCTCATCGCGGCGTGGCGTCCTTGCGCAGTGAAGATTCCGGTCTTCCTCAGGCCACTGACGCGGTACCCGCGAGTCCGGGGGCCGCTTCCGGTGACTCGAGCGCCTGGCGGATCCCGGCGGCGACCGCCGGGTGGACCGGCAGCGCGAGATGGCCGATCCCGCTGACGCGTACGTTCTGGGCATCGAGGTCCGGATGGTCGATGCAGGCCGCCTCGGCCGGGACGATCACCTGGTCCAGCTCGCTCCAGAAGCTCACGAACCGGGTCCGGCAGCCGGGCGCGGGCCTGCGCAGCTCCTCGATCGGGGCGGAACCGCTGCGCATCTGGCGCACGATCGGATGCGCGCTGGCCATCGGGGCGACGGCCGTGCCGCCGTGCGGGGTGCCGAGAGTGACCAGGGTGCGGACCCGTCGGTCACCGCCGAGTCGCTGCACGTAATAACGGGCTATCAGGCCACCGAGGCTGTGCCCGACGATGTCGACCTCATGGTGCCCGGTGCGGCCGCAGATCTCCTCGATGTGCCGGCCGAGCAGCTCGGCGGCCGTACGGATGTCGCAGGTCAGCGGCGAGTAGTTGAGGGACTCCAGATGGTGCCAGCCGTGCCGGGTGAGGGAGCGGCGCAGCAGGACGAAGACGGAGCGGTTGTCGATGAACCCGTGGAGCAGGACGACGGGCGGCCGGTCGGGGCTCTCGAGGGGAAGGGCCGGGGTACCGGCCGGTGCGGTGGACGGCTCGAAGGGCGGCTCGGACGGGCGCGCGGGATCCCGTCGCTCGCTGGTGATGCCCGCGGGATAGAGGAGCACATGCCCGGCGAGCACGATCAGCTCCAGTGCGGTGGCCCTCAGCAGCGCCGATGACAGCCAGGCGCGGCGCAGGCACGGCTCGCGCAGCATCGATGGAAGGAAAGGCAGGACCTTCATGACCCTCATGGCCGACCTCCTGCTCGGCGCACGGGGAGGCGGCTCCGGTCCCCGTATGCCCTCATGGGCGCCGTGGCAGAGGTGTGGGCGGGGGCTGGTCGGGCCCCTGGTGCCGTACCGCCGTGCCGTGCGGCTGGCGGCGCGGTGGTACGGCGGCCTCGTAGCGGCTCCCCTGGCGTCCGTCCCGCACGGCGGGTGTGCCGCGTGATGTGGGAACGGAGCCTGGCGAACATGTCCCAGGTGTGATTTCCCCCTCCCGGTACACCGCGAAACGGCGGGTTGCGGGATGCTGTCGATAACGTTCGTTCACATCCCCGGCCCTTCAGGCACGGGAGACGCATGTGGAGGCAGTGATGGGTGTGACCGGTCCGATCCGTGTGGTGGTGGCCAAGCCGGGCCTCGACGGCCATGACCGCGGCGCCAAGGTGATCGCGCGAGCGCTGCGCGACGCCGGTATGGAGGTCATCTACACCGGGCTCCACCAGACGCCCGAGCAGATCGTGGACACCGCGATCCAGGAGGACGCCGACGCGATCGGGCTCTCGATCCTCTCCGGCGCGCACAACACGCTCTTCGCCAAGGTGATCGAGCTGCTCAAGGAGCGCGACGCGGAGGACATCAAGGTGTTCGGCGGCGGCATCATTCCGGAGGCGGACATCGCGCCGCTGAAGGAACAGGGCGTCGCGGCGATCTTCACCCCGGGAGCGACGACGGCGTCGATCGTCGACTGGGTGAACGCGAACGTCCGCCAGCCCGCAGAAGCCTGACCCCGGCAGAGGGCGGTCCAGGCCCGCCCCAGCGGGGTCGACGCCCGCCCCGGTCCGCCTGTCGCGTCTCCCGCGGCACGCGGTCCGGTGGCCCTGTGCCCCGGGGCGAAATCCAGGACCGGCGCGGCCCGCGCAACCCGCCTTCGCGGCCGCACCAGCCCCCGGGCCCGCCTACGCCGTCTCCGCCCCCAGCTCCGCATCCATCGCCGCGCGCAGCCGCAGCGTGGAGACCAGGCGCCGGAACGCCTCCGACCAGTAGCCGGCCGCGCCCGGTGACGCTCCTTCCGGCTCGTCCGGGGTGGTCGTGAGGACTTCCAGACGGTCCGCCTCCGCCGGGTTCAGACAGCGCTCGGCCAGCCCCATGACGCCGCTGAAGCTCCATGGGTAACTACCGGCGTCGCGGGCGATGTCGAGCGCGTCGACGACCGATCTGCCGAGCGGCTCCGCCCAGGGGACCGGGCAGACGCTCAGGAGCTGGAACGCCTCCGACAGACCGTGCGCGGCGACGAAGTCGGCCACCCATGCGGCCCGTTCCGCGCCGGGCAGCGTGGCGAGGAGCTTCGACCGCTCGGCGAGCGACGCCGTACCGGGCCCGTTCGACGGGGGGAGCGACGGGGGGCCGAGCAGTGCGCGCGCCCACTGCGGATCGCGCTGCCGCACCGCCGCCCGGCACCAGGCGGCGTGCAGCTCCTCGCCCCAGCCGTCGGCGACGGGCAGGGCGACGATCTCCTGCGCCGTACGCCCGCCGAACCGCCCCGGCCAGACGGACAGCGGGGTCGCCTCCACCAACTGGCCGAGCCACCAGGACCGTTCGCCCCGTCCGGACGGCGGCACCGCCACCACGCCGTCGCGCTGCATCGCGGCGTCGCATTCGTGCGGCGCCTCCACGGCGGCGGTCGCGTCGCCCGCCGTCAGGTCAAGGTTCACGCACGACGAGGCGCGGGCCGCCATCCGCCCGGCCAGCGCCGACTCCGGCAGCGCGGACAGCAGCTCGGCGGCCGTCGCGCGCACATTGCGGCTGCGGTCGGAGAGGGCCTGCTCCAGGAAGGGTTCGTCCGCGGCGGACAGCCCGGCGCGCAACGAGTCCAGGAACATCAGCCGGTCCTCGGCGCGCTCCGTCGCCCACGTGCTGGTCAGCAGCGCGAGCGCACCACCCGGATCGTGCGCCCGTACGGCCCCGAGCAGGGCGACGCGCTCGGCGAACAGACCCTCCTCCCACAGCCGGTGCACCGCATCGGCGTCGGTCACCTCGGGCAGCAGCGAGCTTCCCGACGAGCCGCGCAGCGCGAACTTCCATTCGGGGTTCAGCCCGGCCAGCCACAGCCCGCGCGGCCCGGCGAACGCCAGAGCCTGCGGCCGCAGGTCGGTACGCGCCCGGGCCGCGTCCATCAGGGGTGGCAGCAGCGCCGCCGGGGCCCGGAAACCGCGCAGATTGGCGGCGGCCAGCCACTGCGGGATCAGTTCCGTGAGATCGGGCGCCGCACCGCGCCGGCCGCCCGCACCGCTCGGCGCCGACCGGTCGGCGAGCAGCTGGGCGAGCCTTCGGCGCGCGGCGGGCGGCAGGGGCGGCCGCGGGTCGGCGGGCGCTGTCCCGGGCCGGGCGGCCGCAGCAGCGGGCCGCAGCCCGGCTCGGCGCCGCACCGTGTGCAGCGCCGCCGCATCCAGCAGCGCGATCGGCCCCGGCCCGGCTCCCGCCGCGAGCGGCCGGCGGTCGGTGCCGAGCAGCGCCGATGTGAGGAGCTCTTCCCATGGGGTGGTCGTACTGGGCATCGGTTCTGTACCGGGCATCGGTCCTCCTCCAGGGGTCAGATGAGCGGCACGGTCTCGGCCACACCGTCGTCGGAGCTGTCGGCCCAGGCCGCGAGCGGGTCGAAGCCGCGATGGCCGCATTCGCCGAAGACGGTGACCGGCGCGCCGCCGGAGATTGCCACGAGCTTCCACAGACCCGGCCGGGACAGTGCCGACGGGGTGACGGGCAGGGCCGTATCGCCTGCCGCGTCCACCAGATGCCAGCCGTCGCCCGACGGCACCGGTATGACCCCGCGCAGGGTGACCGGCCAGGACTCCAGCCAGGGGTCGTCCCGAAGGGCCTGCCCGTACGCGGCGACCGCGGCCGTCGCCGTGGAGCCCGGCGGGGGAGCACCGGTCGGCACCGGCGCACCGAACTGCCCGCCCAGCTCCGCCCTCAGCTGCCCGGCCCCTCGGTACGGCGTGAGCTCGGCGTCGATGGTGACGCCCACCGGCAGGGCCTGACCGGGGGAGCGTCCGGCCGCCCCGAAGGACAGCAGCAGTGCGGTGCGGCCCGAGTCCATCCCGTACAGCCAGATCCGGCGCGTGACGATCTTGCCGTCCGGGGTGTCGTACTGGGCGAGGACCAGCCAGTGGTCGCGGACCGGTGGGCCATCGACGGAGCCTGTCAGACCCACTCGGGTGCGGACCGTCGCCGCCAGCGGCTCCGGCAGCCGGTCGATGCCCAGCCACGCGGTGTCCAGCAGATGCAGCAGCGCACACTCCTCGAGCAGCCGCACCGGCCAGCCGGGGCCGGACGCCGGGATCGCCCCCAACTCCCTCACCCGGCCCGCCAGTCCCGGAGCCTGGGCGTCGACCATGCGGGCCGCCGTCTCCTCCCACAGCCCGTACCCCGACTGGTCGGCCGCCGCCAGGCCGCCGCGCAGCAGATCCGTCAGCCGCTGCTCCAACTCCTGCGCGCCGCCGGTGATCCGCTCGGCCCGGCGCTCGGCGCGCCGCCTCGCGGCCGCCGGGTCGGACGGGCCCGCACCGGCGCCGACCGCGCCTCCCCCGGCCGGCTCGGCCGTCTGCGCCGCCCGTCTGCGACGGCCGTCCAGCCACTCCCCGGCCCAGTCCGGCACCTCCGCCGGGCCGAGCACCGCCTCGTCCGACGCCCAGAGCAGCAGCAGTCCCAGCGCGTGCTTGCACGGGAACTTCCGGCTGGGACAACTGCACTTGTACGCGGGGCCTGTCGTATCGACCACTGTCTGATACGGCTTGCTTCCGCTCCCCTTGCACAGCCCCCACACCGCACCCGATCCGTCGCAGCCCGCGCCGGTCCATGGACCGGCCGAACCGAGCCTGCCGCCGACCTTGCGTGACGACTCGTCAGGAGCCAGGACCAGGACCTGCTCCACCGTCCAGCGCACCACCGGAGCAGCGGTGCGCAAGGGTTCTCCCCCGTGAGATAGCAGCATGGCAACGACGGTAGGGCGCGGCACTGACAATCGCTCCGACCTGCGGAAAGACCGTGGGAAGGGTCGATTGTCAGTGGCATGGTGCACGGTGGGAACCACATCCGGCCGACCGATCTGGAGGGGGATCCATGACCGTGTCCGAAACCACCGCCGGCGTCCGCGCAGAGGCTCTGCGCCCGCATGCCGAGGACGCTTTCGCCGACGAACTGAAGGCGCTCGCGGCCGCCGACGACCGCCCACGGCCCGAGCGTTGGAAGCTGTCGCCGTGGGCCGTGGCCACCTACCTGCTCGGCGGCGTTCTGCCGGACGGGGCAGTGATCACACCCAAGTACGTGGGCCCCCGCCGCCTTGTCGAGGTCGCCGTGACGACGCTCGCCACCGACCGCGCCCTGCTGCTCCTCGGCGTTCCCGGCACGGCCAAGACATGGGTCTCCGAGCATCTCGCGGCTGCCGTCAGCGGCGACTCGACGCTGCTGGTCCAGGGCACGGCGGGCACGCCCGAGGAGGCCGTGCGTTACGGGTGGAACTACGCGCAGTTGCTGGCGCACGGGCCCAGCCGCGACGCGCTGGTGCCCAGCCCGCTGATGCGTGCGATGTCCGAGGGCATGACCGCGCGGATCGAGGAGCTCACCCGTATCCCTGCCGATGTGCAGGACTCGCTCATCACGATCCTGTCGGAGAAGACGCTTCCGCTCCCCGAGCTGGGCCAGGAGGTCCAGGCCGTCCGCGGCTTCAACGTCATCGCGACGGCCAACGACCGCGACCGCGGGGTCAACGAGCTGTCCAGTGCCCTGCGCCGCCGGTTCAACACGGTCGTGCTGCCGCTGCCCGCCACGCCTGATGCCGAGGTCGACATCGTGTCCCGGCGCGTGGACCAGATGGGGCGCTCGCTCGACCTTCCGGCCGCCCCCGACGGCATGGCCGAGATCCGCCGGGTGGTCACGGTCTTCCGTGAACTGCGCGACGGTGTCACGACCGACGGCCGGACCAAGCTCAAGTCCCCTTCGGGCACGCTGTCGACGGCCGAGGCAATTTCCGTCGTCACCAACGGCCTGGCGCTCGCCGCCCACTTCGGCGACGGGGTGCTGCGCCCCGGCGATGTCGCGGCCGGCATCCTCGGCGCCGTCGTCCGGGACCCTGCGGCGGACCGGGTGGTCTGGCAGGAGTACCTGGAGACGGTGGTCCGTGAGCGGGACGGCTGGAAGGACTTCTACCGCGCCTGCCGCGAGGTCTCCGCGTGACCGGGGCCGCGCCCGCCGCCGGTCCGCTGCTGCTCGGGATCCGGCACCACGGTCCCGGATCGGCCCGCGCGGTCCGTGCCGCGCTGGACGCCGCCGGACCCCGGGCCGTCCTCATCGAGGGGCCGCCCGAGGGTGACGCGCTGCTGCCGCTCGCCGCCGACGAGCGGATGCGGCCACCGGTGGCGCTGCTCGCCCACGCGGTGGACGACCCGGGCCGGGCGGCGTTCTGGCCGCTCGCCGAGTTCTCGCCCGAGTGGGTCGCGATCCGCTGGGCGCTCCGCCACGACGTGCCGGTCCGCTTCATCGACCTGCCCGCGGCGCACTCCCTGGCCATGACCGACTCCCCGGCCCCGGGCGCGGACCACGACCACGATCAGGAACAGGGTCGGGCGGGTGACGGCGACGCCGCGGGTGCGGTGGCCGCGCCTCCGATCGACCCCATCGGGGTCCTTGCCGAGGCCGCCGGCTACGACGACCCCGAGCGCTGGTGGGAGGACGTCGTCGAGCACCGCGCACCGGACGGGCGGCTCGTCGACCCGCGGGCCCCGTTCGCCGCGCTCGGCGAGGCGATGACGGCGCTGCGCGAGGTGTACGGGGACGGCGGGCACCCCCGCGACGCCGTACGCGAGGCGTACATGCGGATCCAACTGCGTGCCGCACGGAGGGAGGTCGGGGACGATGTGGTCGTCGTCTGCGGAGCCTGGCATGTGCCCGCGCTCGGAGCGAGGACGACCGTCACCGCCGACAGGGCCCTCCTCAAGGGGCTGCCCAAGGTCAAGACGGAGCTGACCTGGGTGCCCTGGACCCATCGGCGGCTCGCCCGGCACAGCGGTTACGGGGCGGGGATCGACTCGCCCGGTTGGTACGGGCACCTCTTCGGCGCCCCCGACCGGCCGATCGAACGCTGGATGACCAAGGTCGCCGGACTCCTGCGCGACGAGGACCGGTTCGTGTCGTCCGCCCATGTCATCGAGGCCGTGCGGCTCGCCGGGACCCTCGCCGCCCTGCGCGGCCGGCCGCTCGCCGGGCTGAGCGAGACGACCGACGCGATCCGGGCCGTGATGTGCGAGGGCTCCGATGTGCCGCTCGCGCTCGTACAGGACCGGCTCATCGTCGGCGAGACGCTCGGAGAGGTGCCGGACACCGCCCCCGCCGTGCCGTTGCAGCGCGACCTCGCACGGCTCCAGCGCACGCTGCGGCTCAAACCGGAGGCGATGGAGCGCGAGTTGGAGCTCGACCTCCGCAAGGACACCGACGCGGCCCGCAGCCGCCTGCTGCACCGGCTCCGGCTCCTCGCCGTCGGCTGGGGCGAACCGGCCGCCGGCCGGGGGAGTACCGGCACGTTCCGGGAGAGCTGGCGGCTGCGCTGGGAGCCCGAGCTGTACGTACAGGTCGCCGAGGCCGGGATCTGGGGCACCACCGTGCTGACCGCCGCCACCGCCAAGGCCGAATCGGAGGCAGTCTCGGCGACCGCGCTCGCCGAGGTCACCGCGCTCGCCGAGCGCTGCCTCCTCGCCGAACTGCCCGACGCACTGCCCGTCGTGATGCGGGCGCTCGCCGACCGGGCCGCGCTGGACGCCGACGTCGGCCACCTCGCCGACGCGCTGCCCGCCCTGGCGCGGACCCTGCGGTACGGGGACGTACGGTCCACGGACACGGCGGCGCTCGGCGAGGTCGCGGCCGGGCTCGCCGAGCGGATCTGCGTCGGACTGCCGCCCGCCTGCACCGGGCTCGACGCCGACGGCGCCGCCGAACTGCGCCGCAAGGTGGACGGGGTACACACCGCGATCGGGCTGCTCGCCGGTGCGGTACCGGCGGACGGGCTCCGCGAGCGCTGGACGGCCGTGCTGCACAAGCTGGCCGCCCGGGACACCGTCGCCGGCGTCATCCGGGGCCGGGCGGCCCGGCTGCTGCTCGACGAGGGGCGGCTCGAAGAGGACGACGCGGCACGGCTGATGGGCCTCGCCCTGTCGCCCGGCACGCCGCCGGCCGACGCGGCGGCCTGGATCGAGGGCTTCGTCGGCGGGGCCGGTGGGGGCGGCGGCATGCTCCTCGTCCACGACGAGCGGCTGCTCGGCCTGGTCGACGCCTGGCTGGCCGGCGTCCCCGCGGACACGTTCACCGATGTACTGCCGCTGCTGCGCCGCACCTTCTCGGCGTACGAACCGGGCGTACGGCGCACGCTGGGCGAGCTCGTACGCCGCGGCCCGGCCACCGGAGGGCCGGCCGGGACCGTCACCGGAACGACAGCCCCCGGCTTCGGCCCCGCCCTCGACGAGGAACGGGCGGAGGCGGTGGTACCCGTACTGCGGCTGCTGCTGGGGCTGGACGCCGAGGACGCAGAGGGCGGCGACGCGGACGCCGTCGACAACGCCATCGAACCGCTGGGGGCAACAGGATGACGACGGTCACGGACACAGACACATCGAGGGCGGGGGCCGGGCGCGGCGCGGCGGACGACGAACGGCTGCGGCGCTGGCGCATGGTGCTCGGCGGGGACAGTGCCGAGACCACCGGCTGCACCCTCACCGGCCGGGACGCCGCGATGGACGGCGCACTGAACGCGCTGTACGGCGGCGGGGGCAGGCCCGGCGGCCGGGGCGGCGGCGACCGCTCGGCCGGGCTCGGCGGCTCCGCCCCTTCCGTCGCCCGCTGGCTCGGCGACATCCGTACCTACTTCCCCAGCTCCGTCGTCCAGGTCATGCAGCGTGATGCGATCGACCGGCTTGGTCTGTCCGCACTGCTGCTGGAGCCGGAGATGCTGGAGGCCGTCGAGGCGGACGTCCATCTCGTCGGAACGCTGCTCTCGCTCAACAAAGCCATGCCCGAGACGACGAAGGAGACGGCACGAGCCGTCGTACGCAAGGTCGTCGACGACCTCGAGAGGCGGCTCGCCACCCGCACGAGGGCCACGCTGACCGGCGCGCTCGACCGGTCGGCGAAGATCAACAGGCCCCGCCACCGTGACATCGACTGGGACCGCACCATCCGGGCCAACCTCAAGAACTACCTGCCGCTTCCCGGCGGGGACGGGGCCGGCACGGTCGTCCCCGAACGGCTCATCGGCTACGGGCGGGCCGCGCAGGCGGTGAAGAAGGACGTCATCCTCTGCATCGACCAGTCGGGATCGATGGCCGCCTCCGTCGTCTACGCCTCCGTCTTCGGCGCGGTGCTCGCCTCCATGCGGACGCTGCGGACCAGGCTCGTCGTCTTCGACACGGCCGTCGTCGACCTCACGGACCAGCTCGACGACCCCGTCGACGTGCTCTTCGGCACCCAGCTCGGCGGTGGCACCGACATCAACCGGGCACTCGCCTACTGCCAGTCCAGGATCACCCGCCCGGCCGAGACGGTCGTCGTCCTCATCAGCGACCTCTACGAGGGCGGTATCCGCAACGAGATGCTGAAGCGCGTCGCCGCGATGAAGGCCTCCGGCGTGCAGTTCGTGACGCTGCTCGCCCTGTCCGACGAGGGTGCTCCCGCCTACGACCGTGAGCACGCGGCGGCGCTCGGCGCACTGGGCGCACCGGCGTTCGCGTGCACCCCGGATCTTTTCCCGGAGGTGATGGCCGCGGCACTGGAGAAGAGGCCACTGCCCATACCGGACAAGGAGACCCATCAGTAACAAGGGACTTGCGTCAACCCGGGAGGGTCGTGCAAGCATCGTCCCGTCGTCCGCGGAGGACTGCGTTCCGCACCCCGCGCCATCAGGGAGGGTTCACTCCGACGTGACCGCTGCAGCTGTTCGTTCTGTCGCCGACCCGCGCCCGGTGCGCGCGTCGGTCGGCCGGCGTGCGCTGCAGGTGGTGCTGTTCCTCGGCGGACTGCTGGCCCTCGGCCTCATCTTCGGAGCCGAGGCACACGCGGCGCAGGCACCCGTCCCGCCGCTTCCCGCCGCGGGGACGGCAGTTGCGCACGGGGCCGGGGCGCAGGACGGGGGCGCCGATGCGGCAGCCGAGCCGGTGGACGTCCCGAACGCCGAAGCGGCGAAGGGGCTCCCGGACGCCTCCGCCCCGGTGCCGACACACGTTCCGGCCGCAGGGCCGTCGGGCGCGCCTACCGCTGAAACGCACGCCAGGCCGATGGCCGCTTCCGCAGCCTCCGCTTCCACCGACCCCGCTTCCGCGACTTCGGCTTCCAGCGCCTCCGCGTCCACCTTCTCCGTCTCCGCCACCTCTGCCACCCCCGCCACTTCCGCCACGACCTCCGCTTCCGTTTCCACCGACACCGCGACGTCCGTCGCCGTTGCCGGTGCCCGGTCGGTTGTCAGGACGACGCGGGACACCGTCCGGTATCTCGTCCGGCCGGTCGGCGAGGCGGTGGAGGGTGTCGGGATGGCCGTCGACAGTGCTGCCGGGGTGCTCCCGGACGTATGGGCGCTGCCCGCCCGGCTGCTGCTTCCCCTCACAGCCGTCGATCCCCCTGCCGAGGGCCGCCCGGGCCACGGTTCCGCCGGCGGCGGCACGCACGCTGCCGCACCCGCACCGCGTCCGGTCTGCGGGTACACCTCTGAGGCCGACCGGGGCCGGGACCCCGTCGCCCTGCTGAACGGCACCTCCGCGAGCGGGACGGACAGCCGAGTGCCCGCGCCGCGGTACGGACCGGCGCCCGAGCGGGCGCCCCTCGATCCCCGTGGTGGCTCCGGTCACCCGTCCAGCACCGAGGCCCATGGGCCACGCGGCGGCGAACAGCACGCCGTTCCGTTCGCGGGCGGTACCTCCTTCGGGCTCATACGCGGTGCCGGTCTTCCGGCGACCGTCGCCCCGATGCGCGACAGGTCCGGCGACATCCTCGAATTCCCCGGCTAGGGCAGGCCGTTCCCCCGCCTCGACCTGCCGCGCGGGGGCGGAACAGGTCTGCCCGCCGTCCGGACGACTCCGGACCGTCGAAACGTATTCGAAGGATCTGACACACATGCACCAGAACATCCGCCGTTCCATAGCAGTCGCCGCCACGGCCACCGGAATGTGGGCCCTCGGTACCGCCGTAGCCAGTGCGGACGAGCTGCCTGTCTCCGTTCCGCTCTCCACCCCCGACAACGCGGCCGACGCGGTCGACGGGGTCGCGGAGCTCAAGGACACCGTGCAGACGGAGACCGCCGGGGCGAAGGCAGCTGCCGGCGCCGTGGCCGCGCAAGCGACGTCCGCCCCGGGCGCCAAGGCCACCGGGCAGGTCGGCCGCGTGACGGGCGGCGTCGAGCACCAGGTCACCGGCGTCACGGGCAAGCTCACGGGCGCCGTCGACCGCACCGACGGCGTGGACGTCCAGGACGCACAGGCCGTGCAGGACCTGTCCGGTCTGTCCGGCGCAAACGCGGTGCAGGACCTGCAGGGCCTCCCCGGCTACGACGTCCCGGTCGCGCCCGACGCGCCGATCGACTACCTCTTCGGCCCGATCGAGCAGATCCCCGGCTACGTGCAGAGCAGCGCCTCCGGCGCCGCGACCACCGCGCAGGGCACCGTCACGGGCGCGGCCCAGGGCGCTCTCACAGAGGCCGGGCCGGTCGTCGGTCAGACCTCCGACGCCGTGCTCCCGCCCATCGTCGCCGAGGCGGTCTCCGCGGTGCTGCCGGTCGTCGACCGGGCGCTCGGAGACGTCGGCACCCTGGTTCAGGGTGTGGTCTCCGAGGTCGCTCCGTTCGCCGACGGCGTCGTCGAGCAGGCCGCCCTGCCCTTCGTGCACGGCGTCACGGCCGAGGTCCAGCCGCTGACGTACGGCGCGGTCGGCGCGGTGCAGCCGTTTGCCGGGGGTGTTGTCTCCGACGTCCAGCCGTTCGCCGGGAGCGTTGTCTCCGAGGTGCAGCCGTTCGCCGGGGCAGTCGTCTCCGACGTCCAGCCGTTCGCGGGGGGTGCCGTCTCCGGGGTGCAGCCGTTGGCTCAAGGGCTGACCGGGGACGCGGTCGCCCCGTTCGCACAGGGCGTCGCGACCCAGGTGATGCCGCTGGCGCAGGGTGTCGGCGCGCAGGCGCAGCCGTTCGCGGGCGGGCTCGTGGGCACGGCGGGCGGCGACGCGCGTCCGACCGTCGGAAACGCGGTGCACGGTGCGCAGGGTCTGACATCGATCGCCCCCGACTTCGTCACCGACGCGGTGCCGTCCTTCACCGCTCCGGCGTACCCGGCCCAGGGGATCTGAGACCTCTCGGACCTCTGAGGGCAGTTCCCGGCCCGTCGCCGGGCGGTTCCCCGTCGTGTTCGGACCACTCCGTCCGGACCGCGGGCACTGCCCGGCCCCGGGTCCCCTCTTCCCACCATCGCGCACCTGCCGTTTTGTCCACTGCGACCCGGCTACCAGCGTGATCTGTGACCGTAATCACCGCCCAGGTGTGAGCTGCGATTTAGGGTCCTGTGGGGCTCGGGGATAACCTGCGGGATGGACATGCCGCGTACCCGGTCACCGTGTGCGCTTTCCTTGTGACAGAGCAGTCACGTTGCCCCTCGCGGCACGCCCACGCTGAAAACGAACCGCGAGACCACTGAAAAGGGACGGACGCGCGTGGACCTGTTCGAGTACCAGGCGAGGGACCTCTTCGCCAAGCACGGTGTACCGGTGCTGGCCGGTGAAGTCATTGACACGCCTGAGGCAGCCCGCGAGGCGACCGAGCGGCTGGGCGGCAAGTCTGTCGTCAAGGCGCAGGTGAAGGTTGGCGGTCGCGGCAAGGCCGGCGGCGTCAAGCTGGCCGCCACCCCCGACGAGGCGGTCGCCCGTGCGACCGACATCCTCGGCATGGACATCAAGGGCCACACGGTCCACAAGGTGATGATCGCCGAGACCGCGCCGGAGATTCTTGAGGAGTACTACGTCTCGTACCTCCTCGACCGCACCAACCGCACCTTCCTGGCCATGGCCTCGGTGCAGGGTGGCATGGACATCGAGGAGGTCGCGGAGAAGACCCCCGAGGCCCTCGCGAAGGTCCCGGTCGACTCCAACACCGGAGTCACGATCGAGAAGGCCCGCGAGATCGTCGCCCAGGCGAAGTTCCCGGCCGAGGTGGCCGAGAAGGTCGCCGAGGTCATGGTGACGCTGTGGGACACCTTCGTCGCCGAGGACGCGCTCCTCGTCGAGGTCAACCCGCTCGCCAAGGTCGCCTCCGGCGACGTCCTGGCGCTGGACGGCAAGGTGTCTCTCGACGAGAACGCCGACTTCCGTCAGCCCAGCCACGAGGCCCTCGAGGACAAGGCCGCAGCCAACCCGCTCGAGGCTGCCGCCAAGGCCAAGAACCTCAACTACGTCAAGCTCGACGGCGAGGTCGGCATCATCGGTAACGGTGCCGGTCTGGTCATGTCGACCCTGGACGTCGTCGCGTACGCCGGTGAGCACCACGGCAACGTGAAGCCCGCCAACTTCCTCGACATCGGCGGCGGCGCCTCCGCCGAGGTCATGGCGAACGGCCTCGAGATCATCCTCGGCGACTCGGACGTCAAGTCCGTCTTCGTCAACGTCTTCGGTGGCATCACCGCCTGCGACGAGGTCGCCAACGGCATCGTCCAGGCCCTGGCGCTTCTGAAGTCGAAGGGCGAAGAGGTCACCAAGCCGCTGGTCGTGCGCCTCGACGGCAACAACGCGGAGCTGGGTCGCAAGATCCTTTCCGACGCCAACCACCCGCTCGTGCAGCGCGTGGACACCATGGACGGTGCGGCCGACAAGGCCGCTGAGCTCGCCGCGGCTGCGAAGTAAGGACGAGGGACTCCAACACCATGGCTATCTTCCTCACCAAGGACAGCAAGGTCATCGTCCAGGGGATGACCGGTGCCACCGGCATGAAGCACACCAAGCTCATGCTCGCCGACGGCACCAACATCGTCGGTGGCGTGAACCCGCGCAAGGCCGGCACGACCGTCGACTTCGACGGCACCGAGGTACCGGTCTTCGGCTCCGTCGCCGAGGCGATGGAGAAGACGGGCGCGAACGTGTCCGTCCTCTTCGTGCCGCCGGCCTTCGCCAAGGCCGCCGTCGTCGAGGCGATCGACGCCGAGATCCCCCTTGCCGTCGTGATCACCGAGGGCATCGCCGTCCACGACTCGGCCGCCTTCTGGGCGTACGCCGGCTCGAAGGGCAACAAGACCCGGATCATCGGCCCGAACTGCCCCGGCCTGATCACCCCCGGCCAGTCCAACGCCGGCATCATCCCGGGCGACATCACCAAGCCCGGCCGCATCGGTCTCGTGTCGAAGTCCGGCACGCTGACCTACCAGATGATGTACGAGCTCCGTGACATCGGCTTCTCGTCCGCCGTCGGCATCGGTGGCGACCCGGTCATCGGCACGACGCACATCGACGCCCTGGAGGCGTTCGAGGCCGACCCCGAGACCGACCTGATCGTCATGATCGGCGAGATCGGTGGCGACGCCGAGGAGCGTGCGGCGGACTTCATCGCGAAGAACGTCACCAAGCCGGTCGTCGGCTACGTCGCGGGCTTCACCGCCCCCGAGGGCAAGACCATGGGCCACGCAGGCGCCATCGTCTCCGGCTCCTCGGGCACCGCCCAGGCGAAGAAGGAGGCCCTCGAGGCCGCAGGCGTCAAGGTCGGCAAGACGCCGACCGAGACCGCCAAGCTGGCGCGCGAGATCCTCGGTGCCTGACAGCTGCATCGCAGCTGATCCGCTGTATCGCTGATACTGCGTGTACCGCTGTGTCGCGTCACTGCACGGACGGCGCGGGCCCGTATCCCTCTTCAGGGATACGGGCCCGCGCCGTTTTGATTCGGATTCGATTCCGGTGTGATGAGGGTCGGTCACCGTACTTCCGGGACGAGCCGCGCGGGTCCGTGAACGAGCTCGTCGTCGAGCTTCTTCTGCATGTCCAGGTCCTGCCATGTCAGCTGCTGCGGACCGCCGCGGGGCGGCACGCCCCCGACCTGCTCGGCGGGCGACGGCGGTGTCTCGTACCGCGGCGGAGCGGTCACCATGGTGACCGCCGCGAGGCCGACGAGCAGTGCCGTGAGGGCGATGGCCGCCTGCGTCCAGAGTCTGGCCTTGTTCTCACCGGCGGTGCGGACCGCATGGGGAGTGAGCAACGGAGCCACGGGCTGGGCGTGGGCGAGCGTGCCCAGCTGTTCGTGAAACAGCGCGGACTCTTCGTCGGGTGTGAGCGGGGTCGCCAACTCGGGCACCCGCTCGGCGACCGCGGCCCGCGCGGTCATCAGCCTGCCGGCCGCCGCCACGGTGCTCGCCTCCGTCTCCGCTGCGGCATCCGGCAGGTCCAGGCCGATCCCGTCGTGGAGCAGCAGGGTGCGCCGGTACGCCGGCGGCAGGTCGAGCAGCGCGTCGAGCAGGGCACGCGAGCGGGGATCGACTTCCGACTGCGGGTCGGGGCGGCGGTGGGCGCGGCGCAGTCGATGCCAGGGCGACATCGCGTACTCGTACGCAGCCGCCCGCACCCAGCCGGCCGGATCCCGGTCGACGGCCACCTCGGGCCAGCGCTGCCAGGCCTGCTCGAAGGCCCGCTCGACGGACTCCTTGGCGAGGTTCCGGCGACCGGTCAGCAGATACGTCTGCCGGAAGAGGGCGGTGGCGAGGCCGACGTAGAGGGCATCGAATGCCTCGGCGGGGGTGGGACCAGGGGAAGTGGGGACCGCGAGGGCTGTTGGGGTGGAGGAGACGGGTGGGATGGGCTGGTCCCGGGTGGTGCCGGGGTTGGTCGGGGCCATGGTGGTGCTCCCGGTGGCTTGGGTTCGGGCGGCCGGAGACTGCGCGGCTCCTACGAGGAGGGCAGCGGGGAGGGGGTGGCCGCATCGGTGGCGCTGTGAGTCATGAAGGCCCCCTGGCGGACCCGTATACGGACCCGTACGGACCCGTATTGGGCCGAAAAGTACATAAACGTATATTGAGCGACACAGCGGCTATTCGCCCGTTACACGAAAAAAGTGCGTGTCGTTGGGAGCATTGCGATGTGACCCAAATGACCGAACGCACCCCGTCGTTGTCGGCTGAGCGGGGCCGGTCCGCCGTGCTGGTCTCCGCCTTTCTGCGGGGCGTGCTTGCCGGCGGGCTCGGGCTCGGCTCGCTGGCTGTGCTCGTCATGATGGTGTGGATCAGCTCCCGGTCCTCCGACAGCGGCCCCGGCGGCGCCTTCCACGCCGCAGCGGGGATCTGGCTGCTGGCACAGGGCGCCGAACTCGTCAGAACCGACACCCTCAGCGGCACCCCCGCCCCCGTCGGTGTTGTCCCGCTGCTGGTCACCGCGGTGCTGCTGTGGCTGGTGCATCGGGCCGCCCGCGATGTGATGGAGCCCGACGACGAGGGGCGCACCCCGACCTCGGCCGGGAGCGTCTTCTGCCTGGTGACGGGCGGATATCTGCTGGTCGTGGCGGTTGTCGCGTTCTATGCGAAGAGCGGCTCGATGGTTGCGCAGCCGTCTTCGCTCCTGTTCCCGCTGGTTCCCGTGGTGGCGGGTGCGGCGGGGGCAGGGGTGTGGACGGCGGCCGGGCGGCCGGTCGGGCCGCCGTCCTGGGCTCCGGTGCGGCTGCACGAGGCGATGGCGCGGACCCGGTTCGCGGTGCGGGCGGAGGCGGTGTTCCGGTCGGCGGCGGCCGGGACGACGGTGCTGCTGGGTGGCGGTGCGCTGCTGGTCGCGGCGTCACTGGTGTGGCATGCGGAGCAGGTGCAGGCGTCGTTCCTGGGGCTCTCCGGCGACTGGGCGGGCCGGTCCGCGGTGCTGCTGCTCGCGATGGCGCTCGTACCGAACGCGGCGGTGTGGGGTGCTGCCTATGGGCTCGGGCCCGGCTTCGCACTCGGTACGGCGTCCACGGCCACCCCGCTCGCCTTCACCGGGCGACCGGCGCTGCCGGACTTCCCCCTGCTGGCAGCGGTACCGGCCCACGGCCCCGGGACGCTCCTGAACTGGGCGGCCGTGGCGGTGCCGGTCGCGGCCGGGGTGACGATCGCCCGGTTCACCGGACGTAACGGGGAGGCGCGCAGTCTGTGGGAGACCGCGCTGACGGCTGCCCTCGCGGCGGTGGGCTGCGGCGTCGGGACGGCGGCGCTGGCCGCGGCGGCGGGCGGACCGATGGGTACCGGTGCGCTGGCCGAGTTCGGCCCGGTCTGGTGGCTCACGGGCGCGGCGGCGCCGGCGTGGACGGCGCTGATCGGGGTACCCGGGGCGCTGCTGCTGAGGGCCTGGCGGCTGCGGCAGCACGGCAGTGGGGCAGGGGAGGCCGGGTCGGTGCTTCCCTCCCCGGCCGATGCGGAGATTTCGGAGCGGCAGCGGGGCGGTATGCGGTGGCGGCGCAGGCGTCGGGGCGAGGATGCGGCCGGGGCATCGGAGCCAGTACCCGGCACCGGAACGGGCACGGAAACCGGAGCCCGAACCGGATCCCCGGTCGGGGTCGGTTCGGTACCCGTGTCTCCGCCTTCGCCTGCCTCGACGTCGGCGCCCGTGCCCGGCGCGGAGTCCTGGTACGAGGGGGATGCGGGCGCTGAGCCGTACGACTTTCTGCCGACCGACCCGTGGCACGAGCGGACGGCCGGGGATTCCCCCTGGAACTCCGGGGGTTCCCGCTGGGTATCGCTCTCCAAGCGCCCCGGGACGTCGTCGGCCCGGCCTCCGGAGGCCGGGCCGACGAGCAGTCCGGAAAGCGCTAGTTCTTGACGCCGAAGAACGGCTCCAGCGGCTTCGGCAGCAGGTCGTTGCAGGCCAGCTGTCCGGACTTGGTAAGAGCGTCGTTCACGCAGGTGTAGTAGTCGCGGTAGACCAGCTGCACCGTGAACGTCATTGCGACGATCGAGAGGGCGAGCAGCGCCGTGACGAGACCGCTGACGGCAGCCGTCGTCTGCGGCCTGCCCTGGCTCCGTGCGTACGGGGCGGCAGTCCCGGCTCCGGGAGCCGGGCCCGCGGCCGGAGCGGAACCGGAACTCGTACCGGCAGCCCTGTGGGTGCTCTCCGCCGCCGTTGCACTCCTCGGCTTGGCACGCAGCGAGCTGACCGACCAGTACACGGCGAGTGCGCCGAGGAGAAGGGCGATCTCCGGGAAATCGAAGATCGCGAAGAAGAAGGCCCACATGCCGGAGAGCAGCGCGTAGCGGGCGCGCCGCTGGGCGGGGTCGGTCGGGTCCCAGCGCAGTCCGCCGGGGCCGCCCTCGGGGCCGCCCTGACCGCCTGGGCCGTTCGGTCCGGCCTGGCCGCCCGGACGGCCGCCGAAGCCGCCGCTCTGGCGGCCCGGCTGGTGGCTGCTCCACTGGCTGCCCCAGGCCGGCCGGTCGTCGGACGAGCCGCCCTCGGACGACCCGTCGCCGTTCCCGTTCGCACCGTCGTCTCCGTTCCCGTTCGCACCGGGCGACGGGTGGCGCGGCCGCCACGGCTGGTCGGGGCGGTTCTCCGGCGGTGGGGCGAAGGGGTTGTCGTCCTTCTTGTTCGAGGAATCCGGCGAATCCGAAGGATCCGAGGAGGAGCCCGTCGGGGACTGGCGTTCCCGCAGCAGCAGTGAGGCCCGCTCGGGCAGCGGGTGGCGGAAGGCGGTGCGGCGGCGTCGGTCCGGCATATGGTGAACGTCTTCCCCATCTCGTCATTTCCGCCCTGACGGACGGTTCGCTGTCCCCTGACGCTACCTCCCGGCCAGGAGGGGCCGAAAGCGGGGAGCGCGGCGCCGGAGCCCGATACCTGCCGCCCGGACCCCCTCCCTGTGCGATCTCCCCCTCGATCTCCCTTGGATCTCCCCTGCGATCCGGCCCCTCACCCCCGTCCCGTGGGGGTCCCCCGATGTGCCGGTATCGTTGCTGACGGTCGGCTCCTTCGTAGAGTTCCCCGTATCGATGGGCGCGATTCTTTCGTACGACCCTACAAATAACGACCCTACAAACAGCGTCGCTCTGCTTCACCACGCGAGAAAGGGCCCAGCCGTGGCCTCCCCGCCCCCCTCCGCCGCTCCGGCCCGCCTGGTCGTGCTGGTCTCCGGTTCCGGTACGAACCTCCAAGCCCTGCTCGATGCGATCGGCGACGACCCTGCGGGCTTCGGCGCCCAGGTCGTCGCGGTCGGCGCCGACCGCGACAACATCGTCGGTCTGGAACGGGCGGAGCGCGCCGGGCTGCCGACCTTCGTCTGCAAGGTCAAGGACTACGCCACCCGCGAGGAGTGGGACGCGGCGCTCGCCGCCGCCACTGCCGCGCACCGCCCGGACCTCGTGGTGTCCGCGGGCTTCATGAAGATCGTGGGCAAGCGGTTCCTCGCCGAGTTCGGCGGCCGGTTCGTCAACACCCACCCCGCCCTGCTCCCCAGCTTTCCCGGTGCCCACGGGGTGCGTGACGCCCTCGCGTACGGCGCGAAGGTCACCGGGTGCACCGTCCACTTCGTCGACGACGGCGTCGACACCGGTCCGATCATCGCGCAGGGCGTGGTCGAGGTGACCGAAGAGGACACGCCGGAGGGCGAAGCCGCTCTCCATGAACGCATCAAGGAAGTCGAGCGCAAGCTGCTCGTCGAGGTCGTGGGGCGGCTCGCCCGTAACGGCTATCGCATTGAGGGACGAAAGGTTCATCTCGGTCATGTCGGTGAATAAGCCCATCCGCCGCGCCCTGGTCAGTGTCTACGACAAGACGGGGCTCGAAGACCTCGCCCGCGGTCTGCACGAGGCGGGCGTCGAGCTCGTCTCCACCGGTTCGACCGCCGGGAAGATCGCCGCCGCTGGCGTGCCGGTCACCAAGGTCGAGGAGCTCACCGGCTTCCCCGAGTGTCTCGACGGCCGTGTCAAGACGCTGCACCCGCGCGTGCACGCCGGCATCCTCGCCGACCTGCGCCTGGACGCCCACCGTGAGCAGCTGGCCGAGCTCGGTGTCGAGCCCTTCGACCTCGTCGTCGTCAACCTGTACCCGTTCAAGGAGACCGTCGCCTCCGGCGCCTCCGCCGACGAGTGCGTGGAACAGATCGACATCGGCGGCCCGTCGATGGTCCGCGCCGCGGCCAAGAACCATCCGTCCGTGGCCGTCGTCACGAGCCCCGAGCGGTACGCCGACGTCCTCGCCGCGGTCAAGGCGGGCGGCTTCGACCTGACGACCCGCAAGCGGCTCGCCGCCGAGGCGTTCCAGCACACGGCCGCGTACGACGTGGCTGTCGCCTCCTGGTTCGCGGACGACTACGCCGCCGCCGACGACTCGGGCTTCCCCGACTTCTTCGGTGCGACGTACGAGCGCAGCAACGTCCTGCGGTACGGCGAGAACCCGCACCAGCCCGCCGCGCTCTACACCTCCGGCGCCGGAGGCCTGGCCGAGGCGGAGCAGCTGCACGGCAAGGAGATGTCGTACAACAACTACACGGACACGGACGCAGCGCGCCGTGCCGCGTACGACCACGCCGAGCCGTGCGTCGCGATCATCAAGCACGCCAACCCGTGCGGCATCGCGATCGCCGACGACGTCGCCGAGGCGCACCGCAACGCGCACGCCTGCGACCCGCTGTCGGCCTTCGGCGGTGTCATCGCCGTCAACCGTCCGGTGACCGTCGCCATGGCCGAGCAGGTCGCGGAGATCTTCACCGAGGTCATCGTCGCCCCGGCGTACGAGGACGGCGCGGTCGAGATCCTCGCCCGCAAGAAGAACATCCGCGTGCTGCGCTGCCCCGACGCCCCGACCTCCACGGTCGAGGTCAAGCCGATCGACGGCGGCGCGCTGCTCCAGGTCACCGACCGGCTCCAGGCCGACGGCGACGACCCGGCCAACTGGACCCTCGCCACCGGTGAGGCGCTCTCCGCGGACGAGCTCGCCGAGCTCGCCTTCGCCTGGAAGGCCTGCCGCGCGGTCAAGTCCAACGCGATCCTGCTCGCCAAGGGCGGCGCCTCGGTCGGCGTCGGCATGGGTCAGGTCAACCGCGTCGACTCCGCGAAGCTCGCCGTCGAGCGGGCGGGCGAGGAGCGTGCGCGCGGAGCGTACGCCGCTTCGGACGCGTTCTTCCCGTTCCCGGACGGCCTGGAGATCCTGACCGCGGCCGGCATCAAGGCCGTGGCCCAGCCCGGCGGTTCGGTCCGTGACGAGCTGGTCGTCGAGGCCGCGAAGAAGGCGGGCGTGACGATGTACTTCACGGGTACGCGGCACTTCTTCCACTGACGGGATGGGCGCACCGGGTCTGTGCCGGTAGCCATCTCGTCCTCGGTCGCCGGGCGGGTCCGAAAGCTTCGGACCCGCCCGGCGACTGCCGTACGGACAAGACCGAAGGCCGTAACCCGCGAGCGTGCGCGGGTTACGGCCTTCGGTCAATATCTACGGCTGTGAGGCGAGCCGACTGTCGCGGGCGGCCACTCAGGCGCGCGGTCGCTGGAACCAAGCGGCCCCGTCCGACTTCGCCACGAAGACGATGATCAGGACGCCGAGGGCGATGGTGACGATGCCCAGGGGCAGCTGGAAGATGCCGCCGAGGCAGATGAATGCGCCGTAGACGATGGCGCAGACACGGATGGTATTGCCACCGGTCTTCATCTTGAGCGCGAGCGCGACCGAGAGCCCGGCGAAGATCAGCGCGAGCACCGCGATAAACGCCAGAAGGCCCTTGCCGAAGTTGGCGATCGTCTCGGTGTCGGCGGTGGAGCCAGCGTTGTTGACGGCGTCGTCGACCGCACCCATGCCTGCGAACGCGATGATGGCGCCGATGATCTGGAACGCGGCGACGACCCACAGCATCACGCGGGCCGCCTTCACGCCGCCCGGCATCTCGACCGGGGCGCCCGGGAAGCCGTAACCGGGCTGGACGGGCGGGGCCTGCGGGTAGCCGTAGCCCTGCTGGGGCACGCCCTGCGGGGCCTGCTGGGGGTAGCCGTAGCCCGGCTGCCCGCCCGGCTGCTGGCCGTAGGGGTTGTTCGGGTCGCCGTTGCTCATGGCGAAATTCCTCCGTTGCGAAAGTGCGGGGACGACGCGGTCCGGGCGGAGGAATCATGCGCAATCAGAACGGCCTGTCCCCCCGACACTGCCCGCGATACTGCGCGGCTCATCGTGGTCTTGACGTCGGCTTTTTGTCCAGTCGATTGCCGTATGTGTTGTGCAAGCGCAATCTGCTGGCCACCGTGGGGACCCAGAATTGGTATGCGGGCGGGGTCATCCGCGAGGATGGGCACTATGACTGCCCAGATTCTCGATGGCAAGGCCACCGCAGCCGCGATCAAGTCCGATCTGACCGTCCGCGTGGCGGCCCTCAAGGCGCAGGGCATCACCCCTGGCCTGGGAACCCTGCTCGTCGGGGACGACCCGGGCAGCAGGTGGTACGTGAACGGCAAGCACCGCGACTGCGCGCAGGTCGGCATCGGCTCCATCCAGCGCGAACTCCCCGACACCGCCACCCAGGAGGAGATCGAGGATGTCGTACGGGAACTCAACGCCAACCCCGACTGCACGGGGTACATCGTGCAGCTTCCCCTCCCCAAGGGCATCGACACCAACCGTGTACTGGAACTGATGGACCCGGCCAAGGACGCGGACGGTCTGCACCCGATGAACCTCGGCCGGCTCGTCCTGAACGAGACGGGCCCGCTGCCGTGCACCCCGCAGGGCGTCGTCCAGCTGCTCCGCCACCACGACGTCGAGATCAACGGGGCGCACGTCGTGGTCGTCGGCCGCGGTGTCACCATCGGCCGCTCGATCCCGCTGCTGCTGACCCGTAAGTCCGAGAACGCCACCGTCACCCAGTGCCACACCGGCACGCGTGACCTCGCCGCCCAGCTCAAGCAGGCCGACATCATCGTCGCCGCCGCGGGTTCGCCGCACATCATCAGGCCCGAGTACGTGAAGCCGGGCGCGGCCGTGCTCGACGTCGGCGTCAGCCGGGACGAGGAGGGGAAGATCGTCGGCGATGTGCACCCCGGGGTGGCCGAGGTCGCCGCGTGGATCTCCCCGAACCCGGGCGGTGTCGGCCCGATGACCCGTGCCCAGCTGCTCGTCAACGTGGTCGAGGCGGCCGAGCACGATGCGGCCGCCGCGGCTTCCGTCTCCGCCGACTGAGCCGACCGACCTGATCCGGAAGGAACCTCATGGGTGCTGGTACGAGTCCGGCCGACCCGGCCGCTGCGGCGGACCGGACGATTCCGGTGCCGCCGGGCGGAGGCGCGCGCGGTGCGGATGAGCGTGCCGAGGGTGTGCCGGGCGAGGGCATGAGCGCTGCGGTCGAGGGCCCGGACGCCGGGCCTGCGGGCGAAGAGGCTACGGATGCCGAAGTCGCGGATGGCGAAACCAGTGCCGAAGCGACGGCCGAAGCCGCGGGCGTCGGCTCCGGCAGCAGCGACCCCGCTGCCGGTGAACCCGCCCCCGGCGACTCCGCTCCCAGCGGTGGTCCGCCTGTCGGGCCCCGCCCGTCGCGACGGTTCCCCTCGTTCACCCGGGACACTGCGCGCCCCGAGGGCGGCGGCAGGGCGGCGTCCGGGGACGCGCCGGCCCCGGCCCGCCAGTGGCCGCTGCTCGCCGTGCTCTGCACGGCCGGGATCGGCCTGCTGATCGTGGCCGTCAACCCCTTCGCCGAGGCCTTCAGGATCGGCACGATACTGATCGGCGTCGCTCTCATCGGTGGAGCCGTGCTGCGCTGCGTGGTCCCCTCGGTGGGCATGCTGGCGGTCCGTTCCCGGTTCACCGACCTGGTGACCTACGGACTGCTGGGCGTTCTGATCGTGCTGCTCGCGCTCGTGGCGCAGCCCAAGCCGTGGCTGGACGTACCGTTCCTGGAGCACGCGGTCCGCTTCACGATCCGCTGACTCCCGTACGGCACCCGGTACGTCCGGCGCCGAGTGCGTCCAGGACGCCGCGTACTCCTCGTAACGCCGAACCGGCCCCCTCGCCACCCACACCGGGTGTGAGGGGGCCGCGGCTTTTGAGCGGCAGACCGTGGCCATCTATCTCGATGTCGAGTATCTTGGCGTCGAGATAAATTGGCCGAAGCGCGGAAGGGACGTTCCACTCCATGGTCAAGATCAAGGTGGTCAACCCCGTCGTCGAGCTCGACGGTGACGAGATGACCCGCATCATCTGGTCCTTCATCAAGGACAAGCTGATCCTCCCGTACCTCGATGTCGAGCTGAAGTACTTCGATCTGGGCATCGAGCACCGCGACGCCACCAACGACCAGGTCACGGTCGACGCCGCCCACGCCATCAAGCAGTACGGCGTCGGGGTCAAGTGCGCCACGATCACGCCGGACGAGGGCCGGGTCGAGGAGTTCGGTCTGAAGGCCATGCACCGCTCGCCGAACGGCACGATCCGCAACATCCTCGGCGGCGTCATCTTCCGCGAGCCGATCATCATGGAGAACGTGCCGCGGCTCGTCCCGGGCTGGACCAAGCCCATCGTCGTCGGCCGTCACGCCTTCGGCGACCAGTACCGTGCCACCGACCTGAAGATCCCGGGCCCGGGCACGCTCACCATGACGTTCACCCCGAAGGACGGCTCCGAGCCGGTCGAGGTCGAGGTGCACGAGTTCCCGGACGCCGGCGTCGCACTGTCGATGTACAACCACGACGAGTCGATCCGCGACTTCGCGCGCACCTCGTTCCGCTACGGCCTGGACCGCGGGTACCCGGTGTACATGTCCACGAAGAACACGATCCTCAAGAAGTACGACGGCCGCTTCAAGGACATCTTCCAGGAGGTCTTCGACGCCGAGTTCGGTGCGGAGTTCGCGAAGGCCGGACTCACCTACGAGCACCGTCTGATCGACGACATGGTCGCCTCGGCGCTCAAGTGGGAGGGCGGCTACGTCTGGGCGTGCAAGAACTACGACGGTGACGTCCAGTCCGACATCGTGGCGCAGGGCTTCGGCTCGCTCGGCCTGATGACGTCGGTCCTCATGTCGCCCGACGGCAGGACCGTCGAGGCGGAGGCCGCACACGGCACGGTCACCCGCCACTACCGCCGGCACCAGCAGGGCAGGGCGACGTCGACCAACCCGATCGCGTCGGTCTTCGCCTGGACCCGCGGTCTCGCGCACCGCGGCAAGCTGGACGGCACGCCCGAGGTCATCGCGTTCGCCGAGGCGCTGGAGAGGGTCTGCGTCGAGACCGTCGAGGGCGGCCGGATGACAAAGGACCTGGCGCTGCTGATCTCCGAGGACGCCCCCTGGCTGACCACGGAACAGTTCCTGGGCGCGCTGGACGTCAACCTGCAGAAGGAGATGGCATCCCGCTGAGTCCTGCCCGAGCTCGGGCAGGCGGGCCTGGCTTCCGCGCGGCGGCCTGCCGCCCACCAGGTGGTGTCCGTCCCCTCCCCCGAGAAGGGACGGACACCAGCGGCCGGGGCCCGCAGGAGCGAAGAAGCCCCGGAAAGTGGTGACTTGAGCGGCCTTGCCCCGACCCGGATCCAGCCTCGTCGACGAGGAACGACGGTTCAAGGAAACCCTGTGGCCTGTGGCACGGAAGTGACCATTCCGCCACGGTGTGATCGCCGCGCAACGGTGGCAGACCGGCACGGCAACGCAGGGCGGGGCAGGGGGCGCTCGACGGTGCGAGCCGAACTCCCGAATGACTCGGTGCGCTCTCTTTCCAGGAACTGACCGGCTGCCTTTGTGCATCCTCCTGGGTAGTCCGGAACGGTAGACCGCCGTTTCGGGACAAGGGGGGAACGACAGAGCGGGGCACATCAGGCATATTCGGGGGAATTGAGGGGGAAGTAATGCCTCGTTGGAAGGCACTACCGGATGAACTCGATCCACAGGTCAGGGAGTTTGCCGGCCAGCTCCGCAGACTCATCGACCGCAGTGGTCTGAGCATTGCCGCGGTTGCTGACCGCACGGGCTACAGCAAGACCTCGTGGGAGCGCTATCTGAACGGCCGGCTGCTCGCGCCCAAAGGGGCGATCGTCGCTCTCGCCGAGGCCACGGATACCGATCAGGTGCATCTGACGACCATGTGGGAGGTGGCGGAGCGGGCCTGGAGCCGCGCCGAGATGCGCCACGACATGACGATGGAGGGCATCCGGATCGCCCAGGCGCGTGCGGCGCTGGGCGAGTTCGGGCCGAGTCCGGTGGGCCATGGCGGGAGCCGCCGCTCCGCGGTCACCGGCGCGGTCACCGGCACAGCCACGGACGCGGATACGGACCGGGGTGCGGGTGGACGCGACGGGGGCCGCGCACCGTCCGTACCGATTCAGCGCGGGACGTCCCCGCGCGTGCCGCAGCAGTCACAGGCGCGCCCGGGTGCCGGATACACAGACACATGCGGATCCGCTGCAGGGGGACGGCCGCCGCAGCCACCGCAGCCGCAACAAGGCGGCGGTCCGCGGAAGCCGGTCGACCGCCGCAAGCTCACCGTGTTCCTCGCCGGCGTGGTGGGCGCGCTGATGGTGATAGCCGCCGCGGTACTCCTGACCGGCCCGGGCGGTGACGACAACGACAGGAAGGACGCCGCCACTCCGTCGGCGTCGCCGAGCCCGAGCGCGCCCGAGCTGCCGGACGGCGTCAGGTGCAGCGGTGCCGACTGCACGGGGAAGGATCCGGAGGACATGGGGTGCGGCGGCAGGTTCGCCAATACGGCCGCAAGCGTCACGGTCGGCGGAAGTCTCGTCGAGGTGCGCTACAGCGAGACGTGTGCCGCGGCGTGGGCCCGGATCACCAGGGCCACTCCGGGCGACACGGTCCGGATCACCGCAGGCGCGGCCGCGGGGCAGCGCGGCGCGGTGGACGCCGGCACGGACACGGACGCGTACACCCCCATGGTCGCTGTCAAGAAGGCCGCGGACGCCAGGGCCTGCGCGACGCTCGCGTCCGGGACGAAGGGGTGCACCACCGAAGCCGCCGGATGAGACGCGGGTCGCGGTGAGCGGTGCGTGACCGGTTGTGTGCGGTGCCACAGGGGGCCGGGCGGCCGGGAGGTTCCGGGTCGGATAGCCTGATCGCTGGATATCTCTTCACATCAAGATTCAAGGGATATCCAGCACCAGGGGCAGGGACCCCCACCGCCAGCTGTCTAACGGAGATCGCCATGACCCGCACTCCCGTGAATGTCACCGTGACCGGCGCAGCCGGCCAGATCGGCTACGCGCTGCTCTTCCGCATCGCCTCCGGCCACCTGCTCGGCCCGGACGTGCCGGTCAACCTGCGCCTCCTGGAGATCCCGCAGGGTCTGAAGGCCGCCGAGGGCACCGCGATGGAGCTCGACGACTGCGCCTTCCCGCTGCTGCGCAACATCGAGATCACGGACGACGCCAACGTCGGCTTCGCCGGTGCCAACGTCGCTCTGCTCGTCGGCGCCCGCCCCCGTACGAAGGGCATGGAGCGCGGTGACCTGCTCTCCGCCAACGGCGGCATCTTCAAGCCGCAGGGCAAGGCGATCAACGACAACGCCGCGGACGACATCAAGGTCCTCGTCGTCGGCAACCCGGCCAACACCAACGCGCTCATCGCGCAGGCCGCCGCCCCGGACGTACCGGCCGAGCGCTTCACCGCGATGACCCGTCTGGACCACAACCGCGCGATCTCGCAGCTGGCCGCCAAGACCGGCGCCGCCGTCTCCGACATCAAGAAGCTGACGATCTGGGGCAACCACTCGGCGACCCAGTACCCGGACATCTTCCACGCGGAGGTGGCCGGCAAGAACGCCGCCGAGCTCGTCAACGACGAGGCGTGGCTGGCCGACACCTTCATCCCGACCGTCGCCAAGCGCGGCGCCGCGATCATCGAGGCCCGTGGCGCGTCCTCGGCCGCCTCGGCCGCCAACGCCGCCATCGACCACGTGTACACCTGGGTCAACGGCACCGCCCCCGGCGACTGGACCTCGATGGGTATCCCGTCGGACGGTTCCTACGGTGTGCCCGAGGGCCTCATCTCGTCCTTCCCGGTCACCACGAAGGACGGCAAGTACGAGATCGTCCAGGGCCTGGACATCAACGAGTTCTCCCGCACGCGCATCGACGCGTCGGTGCAGGAGCTCGCCGAGGAGCGCGACGCGGTTCGCGAGCTCGGTCTGATCTGATCCGTACGCCTCCTGGCGCGCACCTCACCGCCCCCGGCAGCAGTCGCTGCCGGGGGCGGCTGCGTTCGCAGATGGCCGTCGGCGGGAACGGCCGTGGGTGGGAACTGCGGACACGGTCCGGGCAGTCTGGGCTGTCATGCGCGTGACGATGATTCTTCCGGCCCTGACCGAGGCGACCAGCCCGCTCTTCCGGCCCATCAAGTACTCGCTCTTCCCGCCGCTCGGCCTGGCGACCCTCGCCGGCTACCTGGATCCGGACGACGAGGTGACGCTCCTCGACGAGCATGTCGAACGGGTCGACATCGAGGCGCTCGACAGCCCCGAGCTGCTGGTCGTCCAGCCGTACATCACCTCCGCCCGGCGCAGCTACGAGATAGCCGACCACTTCCGTGCCCGGGGTGTCCACGTCGCCATGGGCGGCCTCCATGTGACCTCGCTCCCGGACGAGGCGGCGGCGCACGCCGACACGATCTTCACCGGGCCGGGGGAGGACACCTGGCCGCTGTTCCTGAAGGAGTTCCGGGACGGCGTGCCGGGCCGCCGGTACGACTCCAAGCTGCGCACCCTGGCCGGACTGCCGCCCGTACGACGGGACCTGATCAAGCGGAACCTGTATCTGGTGCCCAACTCGATCGTCGTCTCGCGCGGCTGCCCGCACCACTGCGACTTCTGCTACAAGGACGCGTTCTTCGAGGGCGGCAAGTCCTTCTACACCCAGGCCGTCGACGACGCTCTCGCCGAGATCGAGCGGCTACCCGGCAAGCACCTGTACTTCCTCGACGATCATCTGCTCGGCAACCGGCGTTTCGCCGAGGCGCTCTTCGACGGGATGGCCGGCATGGGGCGGCTCTGGCAGGCGGCCGGCACCGTGAAGTCCGTACTCCAGCCGGACCTGCTGGAGCGGGCCGTGGACGCGGGCCTGCGCAGCCTGTTCGTCGGCTTCGAGACCGTCAACAGTGCGAATCTCGCCGAACGCCGCAAGGAACAGAACATCGGCAAGGACTACGCGGCCGCCGTCCGCCGGCTGCATGACGCCGGTGTCATGGTCAACGCCAGCTTCGTCTTCGGCCTCGACCACGACGGCCCGGACGTCTTCGACCGGACGGTGGAGTGGGCCGTCGAGCAGGGCATCGAGACGGCCACCTTTCACATCATGACGCCGTATCCGTCCACCGGCCTGTGGAAGCAGATGGAGGCCGAGAACCGGATCGTCCACCGGGACTGGGATCTCTACGACACCCGCCATGTCGTCCACCGCCCGAAAGGGATGACCGCGCGTCAGCTGGAGGACGGCTACTGGCGTGCGTACCGGGACTTCTACCGCTGGTCGAACATCTGGCGCGGCGCGGCCGCACAGCCGGGCACGCACGAGCGGCTGAGGCACCTGGCGTACGCGGGCGGCTGGAAGAAGTTCGAACCCGCCTGGGACGCCCTGATCCGCTCCCGCAACGTGGTGCGGGCCATGCCGATGCTGGAACGGACCCTGGCTGCCTTCGGCGGCCGACAGGCCCACGGCTAGGGTCTGGCGGGCTCGGTGCGCGGACGGCGGGAGGCTACAGCGCGTGCAGCCGGTCGGCGATCTCACGGAGGGCTGCCATGGCCTGGCGCTGCAGCCCGGGGCCGAACGTGATCCGGGTGGCGCCCAGTTCGCCGAGGCGGCGCGGGGTCGGGTCGTCCGGCAGGGCGAAGACGTTGAGCGGGGCCGGGATGGCGGCGGCCAGGCGGGGAAGGGACTCGTGCGGTGCGGCGATCGGGTAGACGCAGTCCGCACCGGCTGCCGCATACAGCCGGCCGCGTGCGATCGTCTCCGTCTCCGGGTCGGTGCCGTCCGGGACGCCGCGCACATACGTATCGACGCGAGCGTTGACGAAGAGCTGATCGCCCGCGACCGCGCGTACCTCCGCCAGCCGGTCCGCCTGCCGCTGCGGGTCCGTCAGGACGCCGCCGGCCGAGTCCTCCAGGTTGCAGCCGACCGCACCGGTGTCGAGGAGCCGTTCCACGAGTTCCTTCGGTGGCAGCCCGTAACCGGCCTCGATGTCCGCCGAGACGGGTACGGGAACGGCGCGCACGATCCGGGCCACGGCCGCGAACATCTCGGCGGCGGGCGCCGCCCCGTCCTCGTACCCGAGCGAGGCCGCGACCCCGGCGCTCGGCGTGGCGAGCGCCGGGAAGCCGGCGTCGGCGAAGACACGGGCGCTCGCGGCGTCCCATGGTCCGGGGAGGACCAGCGGGTCTCCGGGGGTGCGGCCGTGGTGCAGGTCGCGGAAGACGGAGACGGTCATCGCGGGGCTCCCGGGAGGGGCGAGGTGGAGGAGGGGCGGCGCGGCGGCGCGGCGACGCTGCTCGGCCCGGGTCAGTGCTTCGTGTCGCTGGGAGAGTAGTGGCCGGGGACCATACGAGTGGCCACGGAGAACCGGTTCCAGGCGTTGATCACCGTGATGGCGGCGATCAGCTGGGCCAGCTCGGCCTCCTCGAAGTGCTTTGCGGCCTTCTCGTACACGTCGTCCGGCACGAAACCGTCGGTCAGGACCGTCACGGCCTCCGTCAGCTCGATCGCCGCGATCTCCCTCTCCGTGTAGAAGTGCCGCGACTCCTCCCACGCGCTGAGCTGGATGATCCGCTCGATCGACTCGCCCGCCGCGAGCGCGTCCTTGGTGTGCATGTCGAGGCAGAACGCACAGTGGTTGAGCTGCGAGGAACGGATCTTCACCAGCTCGGCGAGGATCGGGTCCAGCCCCTTACGGGATGCCGTCTCCAGCCGGACCATGGCCTTGAAGACATCGGGGGCGAGCTCGGCCCACTGCATGCGGGGGCTGTGTTCGGGGGCGTAGTCGGAGGTCGGGTGGTGGTGCTCGTTCGTAGTCATGTGTATGACGCTACGGGGCGGATGGCGCAGGAGTATGGTCCATTTACATGACGGATTCCTGGGCCACTTTCGGAGCCGACCTGCACATCGACCCGGCAGGTGCGGCGGGGCTGCGGGCCGGGCTGATGAACGCGCTGCGGGAGGCCGTACGGACCGGGCGGCTGACGCCCGGGACCCGGCTGCCCTCGTCCCGCACGCTCGCCGCCGACCTGGGGATCGCCCGGAACACCGTGGCCGACGCCTACGCCGAGCTGGTCGCCGAGGGCTGGCTCACAGCCCGGCAGGGTTCGGGCACCCGGGTCGCGCAGCGGGCCGAGCCACGTCGACCGGCTGCGACGGCCCCGCGCTCCCGGCCGGTGCGGCGCCGGCCCGCCTACAGCTTGATGCCCGGCTCGCCCGACCTGTCGACGTTCCCGCGCGCCGACTGGCTCAAGGCGGCCCGGCGCGCCCTGACCGCCGCGCCGAACGACGCCTTCGGGTACGGCGATCCGCGCGGGCGCATCGAGCTGCGCACCGTACTGGCCGACTATCTGGCGCGGGCCCGCGGGGTGTACGCGGCCCCGGAGCGGATCGTGATCTGTTCCGGCTTCCTCCACGGGCTGATGCTGATGGGGAAGGTGTTGCGGAAGCGGCGGGTGCGGGAGGTGGCTGTCGAGTCGTACGGACTGGATGCGCACTGGAATGTGCTCGGGGACGCCGGACTCCGCACGCCGTGCCTGCCGCTCGACGGACTCGGTTCGCGGACCGGGGAGCTGGTCGGGATGCGCGGGGTGGGCGCGGTGCTGATGACTCCCGCGCACCAGTTCCCGACGGGGGTGCCGCTCCATCCCGACCGTCGGGCCGCGGCCGTGGACTGGGCACGGGGTGCGGGCGGTCTGATCCTGGAGGACGACTACGACGGCGAGTTCCGCTACGACCGGCAGCCGGTCGGCGCCCTCCAGGGCCTCGACCCGGAACGGGTCGTCTATATGGGGACGACCAGTAAGTCCCTGGCGCCGGGGCTGCGACTGGCCTGGATGGTGCTGCCGCAGGAACTGGTGAAGGAGGTGGCCGAGGCGAAGGGCGACATCGACTGGGTGTCGAGCGCGCCGGACCAGCTGACGCTCGCGGAGTTCATCGAGTCCGGTGCGTACGACCGTCATGTGCGCTCGATGAGGCTGCGCTACCGGCGCCGCCGCGACCAGCTCGTCGCGGCGCTCGCGGAACAGGCGCCCGCACTCCGCATCAGCGGGATCGCCGCCGGTCTGCACGCCGTCCTCGAACTCCCGGACGGCAGCGAGCGATCGGTGATCCAGGCCGCGGCCTTCCAGGGGCTGGCCCTGGAAGGCATGGCCCGCTTCCGGCACGCGGACGCGGAGGCCGGAAAGGACGCACTGGTCATCAGCTTCGGCGCCCCGACCGACAGCGCCTGGACGGGCGCTCTGGAAGCACTCTGCCGGGTGCTGCCGTAGTAACCGTGACCCCGACGGCACCCTCGCCCGCACCTGCCGTCCGCGCGCCCTGCCGTCAGTATCCGTGTGCTCCGGCGCCGCGACCTCGACCACCCCGAGACCGCATCCCGCCCCAGCCCCAGTACCAGGGTTCCCGCCTCCTCGGGCGGCCATCTAATCTGACCGACGGTCCTATGACTGGAACGGAACGATGGGGGAGACGGAAGATGTCCAAGCGCAGAGTGAGGTCGAGCACGGTGGTGCTCGGCTCCATGGGGGTTCTCGCGGCGGCGATCACCTCGTGCGGATCGGAACCGGACAAGCGGTGTGTGGATCCGGTGACCCACTCCAAGCTGCCGAGTTACGAGTGCAAGAGCAGCAGTGGCAACGGCACTTACTACTACGGCGGCAGCTCCAAGGGCGGCAAGGTCCAGGGCGGTAGTTTCGACAAGTCCGCCGTCGATCGCGGCGGCTTCGGCTGCTCCGGTACGGGCGGCGGCTGACCGGCCATGGAACGCCGCACCACCGAACCGCGCCCCGGCTGGCAGGAGACCGTCGAGGAGCAGGGGATCGTCTATCCGCTGACCCGTTACCCGGACGGATCGCTGCGCCCCTACTGGGACGAGAGCGCGTACTACGTCTTCTCGCTGCCCGAGGTCGAGGCGCTGGAGGACGTGGTCGAGGAGCTGCACACGATGTGCCTGGCTGCCGCCGCGCACATCGTCGAGCAGGACCGCTTCGCCGACCTCGGCATCACCGACCGGCGACTGGCCGCTCTGATCACCGAGTCGTGGCGGCGCCGCGCCGAACTTCCGTCCCTGTACGGCCGGTTCGACCTGCGCTACGACGGAACCGGCCCGGCGAAGATGCTGGAGTACAACGCCGACACCCCCACCTCACTCGTGGAGGCGGCCAGTGCCCAGTGGTTCTGGATGGAGGACCGCTTCCCGGACGCCGACCAGTGGAACTCCCTTCACGAACGCCTCGTCGCGGCATGGAAGCGGCAGGCCGCACTGCTGCCACCGGGACCGCTGCATTTCGCCCACTCCGAGGGGGACGAACTCGGCGAGGACCTGATGACGGTCGCGTATCTCCGCGAGACCGCCGAACAGGCCGGGCTCGACACGGAGGCGCTCTCCGTGGAAAAGATCGGCTGGGACCGGCTGACCGGACGGTTCGTCGACGACAGGCTCCGCTTCATCCGTAGCTGCTTCAAGCTCTACCCGTGGGAGTGGCTGGCGACCGATCGCTTCGGCCCCCATGTCCTGGACACCCTCGACAACGGCGGCGGCACGGGCACCACCTGCTGGATCGAGCCCGCCTGGAAGATGCTCCTGTCCAACAAGGCGCTGTTGGCCATCCTATGGGAGCTCTATCCGGGTCACCCGAATCTGTTGCCCTCCTATCTCGACGGTCCTCGCGAACTGGCCGGGGACAGGAACGGTGGAGGTGGCATCGGCTATGTCGCCAAGCCACTGCTCGGCCGTGAGGGCGCCGGCGTCACGATCCATGAGCCGGGAAGTCCCGTGGTCACACGGGACGAGCCGTGCTGCTATCAGGAGCTCGCCCCGCTGCCGGACTTCGACGGCAACCGGGTCGTGCTGGGCGCCTGGGTCGTCGAGGACGAGTCCGCGGGGCTCGGCATCCGGGAATCGGCGGGGCTGGTGACGGACGAGTACGCACGCTTCCTGCCTCACGTCATCCTTTAGCGACACCGGTGGGGCCGGCCGACCCGGCCCCACCGACCCGGCGCCGTCAGCCGCGCAGTACTTCGCGCAGTTGCTCCAGGCCCCAGTCCAGGTCCTCCTTGCTGATCACCAGAGGCGGAGCGATCCGGATCGTCGAACCGTGGGTGTCCTTGACCAGCACCCGGCGGTCCATCAGCTTCTCGGAGACCTCCCGACCCGTGCCATGACCCGGGGCGATGTCGACTCCCGCCCACAGCCCGCGGCCCCGCACCGTCTCCACCGCGCCGCCACCCACCATCAGTCCCAGCTCCTGGTGGAGGTGGTCGCCCAACTCCGTGGCCCGCTGCTGGAACTCGCCGGTGCGCAGCATCGCGATGACCTCCAGCGCGACCGCACAGGCGAGAGGGTTGCCGCCGAACGTGGAGCCGTGCTCACCCGGCCGGTACACCCCGAGCACCGCGGCCGACGAGACCACGGCCGACACCGGTACCACGCCGCCGCCCAGCGCCTTGCCGAGCACATACATGTCCGGCACGACACCCTCGTGCTCGCAGGCGAAGGTCTTGCCCGTCCGGCCCAGACCCGACTGGATCTCGTCCGCGATGAAGAGCACATCCCGCTCGCGGGTCAGCTCGCGCACCCGTGGGAGGTAGCCGGGCGGTGGCACCAGCACCCCGGCCTCGCCCTGGATCGGCTCCAGCAGCACCGCCACGGTGTTGTCCGTCATCGCCGCACGCAGCGCGGTCAGGTCCCCGTACGGCACGATCTCGAACCCCGGCGTGTAGGGGCCGAAGTCCGCCCGCGCCTCCTGGTCCGTGGAGAAACTGATGATGGTCGTCGTCCGGCCGTGGAAGTTGTTCGCCGCAACGATGATCTTCGCCATGCCGTCCGGGACGCCCTTCACCCGGTAACCCCACTTGCGGGCGGTCTTCACCGCGGTCTCCACGGCCTCCGCCCCGGTGTTCATGGGCAGCACCATCTCCATGCCGCACAACTCGGCGAGCTGCGTACAGAAGTCGGCGAACCGGTCGTGATGGAAGGCGCGCGAGGTCAGGGTCACCCGGTCCAGCTGTGCCTTGGCCGCCTCGATCAGGCGTCGGTTGCCATGGCCGAAGTTGAGCGCCGAGTAGCCCGCGAGCATGTCGAGATAGCGCCGGCCTTCGACATCGGTCATCCAGGCGCCTTCCGCCGAGGCGACGACGACCGGAAGCGGATGGTAGTTGTGCGCGCTGTGCGCCTCGGCGGAGGCGATGGCGGTTTCCGTGGTCGACACGGGATCTCCGTTCGTCGTGCGGCGTGGGCTGGGGTGCTGCCCACTTTGTATCGTCGGTCGGATCTCCGGGGAGGAAACCTTCAATCCATGGCGCGCCCGTGAGATAGCGCAGTCAGAGATCCAGGAGCTCCTGACGTGGGCGGCTCTTGCGGCCGCCGCCATCCCCGCCGTCACCACTCCGGCGAGCTGCCAGGGGGCGCAGGGCCAGAGCGAGCGCCGCCCCCGCCACCAGCCCGGGTACGGCCCACCACACGCCGTTGAAGCGGTCGGAGGAGCCGGAGGCCCTGGCGGTGTCCGCAGAGGCCGACGGGGAAGTCTCCGGTTCCGACGCGAGGCCGGCCAGCGGGTCCATCGGGGCGGACATCTTCTTGTTGTCCCAGGCTTGTGGGAACACCCTCGCGTACGCGTCCTGGTTGCTCGTCTTCCCCATCAGCCCGAGCTCCGTGAACAGCTTGACCAGCCCCGCCGGATTCTTCGCCCGGTGCCAGTACCCGCGGAAGGTATAGGGGACTTCGGACGCCGTGTGTATCCATATGGCGTCCGGATCGTCGCCCGGGAAGACGCGGTCGGTCCGCATCGGCTCCAGATCCAGGACCATCCAGGTCACATTGATCTGCCGGGTCCCCATCGCCGCGTCCATGCTCTGCGGCCGCTGCTTGGCGCCCTTTCCGGCCGGGCCCAGCAGGGCCTCCAGCTCGGCAAATCTCGGATCCGAGACGGAGAGTGCGGTCGCCTCCCCGCTGTCGGGCGAAGAGACGAGCACGGTCGTCGATCCGCCTGCCACCGCACCCGGCGCGAGGCAGAGACTCAGCCCCCACACCACCGCCAGCACGGCCGACAGCCGCAGGAACCGGGCCCCCGGCCGCCGCCTGAACCGGCCCTCCTGCCGTTGCGCGGAACGCAGCCGCGGCCCTCGCGCCAACAGGCTTCCTGGCTTTCCCATGACGTCCCCTTGTACTGTCGTCTTTTGTACTGTCGTCCTGTGCGCTACGGCCCGTCCGTACCGCGTCACTTCTGGTACACCGCTCGAGCCCCGCAGGTTCCGCTCCGGCGCCCACCGATCCCAGGCCTATCGATCGCCGGCCCGACCGAGCGTGGACTTGGCTACCGCGCGGGCCCGCTCCCGCGCGTCCACGCCCTCCAGCCGCAGTGTCAGCCGATCGTCCTTGACCCACAACAGGGTGGGCCCAGCCGTCCGTTGCGACCGCGTCCACCGGTTGCCGTCCCCGTCGACCATGCCGAAGCGCAGCACATGCGGCCGGGCGAACCACAGCCCGTCCACCCGGCCGCCCCGGCCGTCATGGACCTTCAGCCACTCCGGCTGCTCCCGCACCTGCTTCGTGAAGTACGGATCGAGTCTCGACAAGAACTCGTCGAGCCGTACCGTCCGCCCGTTCTCCCGCCAGCACAGCGTGACCATGGACCGGCCTTGCGGCAGTTCCGTCAGGGCCACCGCAGCCGGTGCGCCGAGCGCCGGCGGTACGACCGGCCGGAAGCCCGATCGCCGTGCCGCCTCCGACAGCGTCACCGGGGTGTCACAGTCAGGCACCGGCTCACCCGGCCGCTCGGGGGCCGGCGCGGACGGGTCGTACCGCACCTCGACCCCGCCGAAGGCGAACCAGTCCGCGACCGTCGCCCGCACCGGAGGCGTCAGCACCAGCACGACCAGGACCCCCGAGAGGGCCGCGGCCAGCAGGCGGGCCTGCCTCCGCACCCACGCCCCGGCCCGCTTCAGCCGCCCCGGCGGAACGGGGACGGGCGCCGGGACCGCCTCCGCGACGATCTGCGCCAGCACCCGCTCCGCCATCGTCAGCCCGGCGCCCTCCGGATCCTGCTCCGGCACACCCATCCCGCGCCCCAGCGCCAGCAGCTCCGCCCGCAGGCGCGCCCGGTCACCGCCACGCCCTCGCTCAGCGTCACTCATGCTCCTCACCCCCTCCCGCCTCTCGCCTGTCCGTCCTTCGACCGTCCGCAGTCGTCCCGAGCTTCTTCTCCAGCTTTTTCAGGGCGCGGTTCAGCCGGGACTTCACCGTCCCCCGTGGCCAGCCCAGGGCCTGTGCCGTCTCCGCCTCGTCCATCTCCAGCAGGTAGCGGTACGTGACGACCCGCCGATGCTCCTCGCTCAGCTCGTCGAGAGCGGCTGTCAGCAGCGTCCGCCGCTCCTCCGCGAGCGCCGCCACCGCCGGATCCGCCGACTCCGGTATCACCGGATCGGCGCCCCGCAGTATCGCCTCGCGCCCGGCCACCGCCCGCGCCCGGCCCGCCGACCGGATTGTGTTCCTCGTCTCATTCACCACGATCCGCAGCAGCCATGGCCGGAATGCCGCCCCCTCCCGGAAACGGCCCAGCGACTGGTACGCCTTGAAGAACGCCGACTGCACCACATCCTCGGCGTCGGGCCCCGCCCCGAAGGCGACCGCGGCCCGCAGGGCGACGCCTGTGTGGGCGCGCACGAGCTGCGCGTATGCCTCCGCCTCCCCGGCGCGCACACGAGCGATCACCGCCGCCTCGCCCTCGGTCGGCGCTCTCGCCGCCGCCTCGGCCCGGGCCCCGGCCTGCTGCCCGGCCCGCCCCTCCACCTGCCCCTCGGCACGCCCGAGAGCGCGGTCCGTACCCCCGTCGTCGACGGCGCGGCCCCCCTCCCGGCCCCTCTGCAGGGCCCCCTCCTGCGTCCTCACACCTTTCATACACCGGCTGCCGGAGATCGGTTCCGTACCTGAGACAATGAGTTTCATGGCCTCTGAACGCCCCCGCGTGCTCTCCGGAATCCAGCCCACCGCAGGCTCGTTCCACCTCGGCAACTACCTCGGTGCGGTCCGCCAGTGGGTGGCGCTGCAGGAGTCCCACGACGCCTTCTACATGGTCGTGGACCTGCATGCGATCACCATTCCGCAGGATCCCGTCGAGCTTCGTGCGAACACCCGGCTCGCCGCCGCCCAGCTGCTCGCCGCCGGACTCGACCCGGAACGCTGCACGCTCTTCGTCCAGAGCCATGTCCCCGAGCACGCTCAGCTCGGCTGGGTGATGAACTGCCTGACGGGCTTCGGCGAGGCATCCCGGATGACGCAGTTCAAGGACAAGTCCGCAAAGCAGGGCGCCGACCGGGCCACCGTCGGCCTCTTCACCTACCCGGTCCTCCAGGTCGCGGACATCCTGCTGTACCAGGCCAACCAGGTCCCGGTCGGCGAGGACCAGCGCCAGCACATCGAGCTCACCCGTGACCTCGCCGAGCGCTTCAACGCCCGGTTCGGTGAGACCTTCACCATCCCGGACCCGTACATCCTCAAGGAGACGGCGAAGATCTTCGATCTTCAGGACCCGTCGTCCAAGATGAGCAAGTCGGCGGCCACCCCGAAGGGGCTGATCAACCTCCTCGACGAGCCGAAGGCCACGGCCAAGAAGGTCAAGAGCGCGGTCACCGACACGGACACCGTCATCCGCTTCGACCGCGCCGAGAAGCCGGGCGTCAGCAACCTCCTGACCATCTACTCCACCCTCACCGGAACCGGTATCGAGGATCTGGAACAGAAGTACGAGGGCAAGGGTTACGGTGCGTTGAAGACCGACCTCGCAGAGGTGATGGTCGAGTTCGTCACACCGTTCCGGACCCGCACCCAGGAATACCTCGACGACCCCGAGTCGCTGGACTCGATCCTGGCCAAGGGCGCGGAGAAGGCCCGAGCGGTGGCCGCCGAGACCCTGGCGCTGACCTACGACCGGATGGGCTTTCTGCCCGCGAAGCACTGAGTCCAAGGACCCTGGCGGGACGGTGGCCGCAGGCGGCACACTGGCGACGGGAAACCGACTCCGGTGACGGCGCGAAGCCGGCCATCGACCTTCGAAGATTGAGGAGAACGACGTGGGGACCGTAACGCTCGGCGTTTCGATCGCGGTCCCGGAGCCCTACGGCAGCCTGCTCCAGGAGCGGCGCGCGAGCTTCGGGGACCCTGCCGCATACGGCATTCCCACCCACGTCACCCTTCTCCCGCCGACCGAGGCCGAGGCGGCCGACCTGCCCGCGGTCGAACGGCATCTTGCCCAGATCGCGACCGGCGGCCGCCCCTTTCCGATGCGGCTGTCCGGGACGGGGACCTTCCGCCCCCTGTCGCCGGTCGTCTACGTCCAGGTCGTCGAGGGCGCGTCGGCGTGCGCCTGGCTGCAGAAGCGGGTGCGCGACGCGTCCGGCCCGCTGATGCGCGAGCTGCAGTTCCCGTACCACCCGCACGTGACCGTGGCGCACGACATCGCCGAGGAGGCGATGGACCGGGCGTACGCGGAGCTCTCCGACTACGAGGCGTCCTGGACCTGCGGTTCCTTCGCGCTGTACGAGCAGGGCCCGGACGCCGTCTGGCGCAAGATCAACGAGTTCCCGTTCGGGGCGGAGGGATCCGCTCCCGCGGTACCCGCGCAGGGCGGCAGTTCCGTGGACGAGCCGTCCCTGCAGCCCTGAGGCCGCAGGTGCCGGCCGACCGCGCTCCCACGGTCTGCCGGACCCCGTAACCGCACCGCTCAGACCGGAAGACGCCGGAAGAGCGGCCGCGGCACATGGCGCAGCGCCGACATCACGACCCGCAGCGCGCCCGGTACCCACACCGTCTCCGAGCGTCGCCGCAGCCCCGTCACGATCGCGTCCGCGACCGCCTCCGGGGTCGTCGCGAGCCGCGCCCCGGCCACCCCCGCCGTCGTCCTCGACCGTACGAAGCCGGGGCGTACGACCATCACATGCACCCCGGTGCCGTGCAGAGCGTCGCCCAGCCCCTGGGCGAACGCGTCCAGCCCCGCCTTGCTCGATCCGTAGATGAAGTCGGCGCGGCGGGCCCGCTCGCCCGCCACCGAGGACAGCACCACCAGCGATCCGTGACCCTGCTCCTGGAGCGCGCCGGCGCACACCAGGCCGGCGGAGACGGCCCCCGTGTAGTTGGTCTGCGCGACCCGTACCGCGGAGAGCGGCTCCTCCTCGTCGCGCTCCTGGTCCCCGAGGATGCCGAACGCGAGCAGCACCATGTCGATGTCGCCCTCGGTGAAGATCTTGCCGAGGGCGGTCTCATGGGACTCGGAGTCCAGGGCGTCGAAGTCGACGGTACGGACGTACGCGCCCAGGGCGCGCAGTTCCGCCGCGGCAGACTCCAGTCCGGGCGAGGGGCGTCCGGCCAGCCAGACCGTGCGGGTGCGGCGGGAGATCAGACGGCGCGCGGTCGCCAGCCCGATCCGGGACGTGCCACCGAGCAAGAGCAGGGACTGCGGGGCACCGAAGGCGTCCTTCACGAAAACACTCCTAGCGGGGGCGGCGGACGGCGAGTTGGTGGGAGGCGGGGGGAAGAAGAGCCGGCGGGTGTAGCACTGGTTCAGAGCGCGAGGCGGCGGGAGAGGTCCGAGCGGAACGCCCCGTTCGGGTCCAATTCGGCGCGCAGCGCCAGGAATTCGTGCAGTCGCGGATACATGGTGGCCAGCGACTCGGGGCGCAGCCTGGAGTCCTTTGCCAGGCAGACGCGGCCGCCCGCCGCTGCCACCTCCTCGTCCAGCCCGTCGAGGAAGCGGGCCAGGCCCGGCAGGGCGGCAGGCAGATCGAGGGCGAGCGTCCAGCCCGGCATCGGGAAGGACAGCCAGCCCGGATCACCGTCCCCGAACCGCTTGAGCACGGCGAGGAACGACGGGCAGCGGCGCTGCGAGATCCGCCGGACGATGCGGCACAGCGCCTCCTCCTGTCCGAGTCCGACGACGAACTGGTACCGCACGAAGCCGCCGCGGCCGTGGACCCGGTTCCAGTGCGGCACGGCGTCCAGCAGGTGGAAGTACGTGGACAGCTTCTGGAGTTCACCGGTGCGGAACTTGGGGGCTCTGCGGTACCAGAGCTCGTTGAACAGGGCGACGGAGGTACGGCCGAGCAGCCTGTCCGGTACGAACGCAGGCGCCGCGGGTAGCCGGCCAGGGCGGAACATGAGCGGTGTGCGCCGGTCGCGCGCCGGGAGCACATGCAGGGGTGCGTGCTCCCCGCGGGTGAGTACGGAGCGCCCGGTCGCCCGGCCGCGGGCGAGGAGGTCGATCCAGGCGGCCGAGTAGCGGTAGCGGTGGTCGGAGGCGGTGAGCCGGGCCATCAAGTCGTCCAGATCGACGGCCCGTTCGGTGTCGACCGACATGAGCGACGTCGCGACGGGGTGGAACTGGAGCGTGGCCGACAGGATCACCCCGGTCAGTCCCAGGCCTCCCGCGGTCGCGTCGAAGAGGTCGGTGCCGGGCCGGACCGTCCGGATCGTGCCGTCGGCGGTGAGCAGCTCCATGGCCCGTACGTGTCGGGAGAAGGAGCCGGAGACGTGCTGGTTCCTGCCGTGGATGTCGGCGCCGATCGCGCCGCCCACCGTGACGTAACGGGTCCCCGGGGTCACCGGCACGAACCAGCCGAGCGGCAGCAGCACTTCCATCAGCCGGTGCAGGCTCACGCCCGCGTCGCACACCACCAGGCCGGCTGCGGCGTCGATGGTACGGATCCGGTTCAGCGCGGTCATGTCGAGTACGGAGCCGCCCGCGTTCTGCGCCGCGTCGCCGTAGGCCCGGCCGAGGCCGCGGGCGATGGAACCACGGGGTCCGCAGCCGCGTACCGCGACCGCCGCCTCCTCGTACGTACGGGGGCGGAACCGCAGTGCGGTCGTCGGGGCGGTGCGGCCCCAGCCGGTCAGGGACACGGTGTCGACGGACATGGTGGTGACCGTATCGCCCGGGAAAACACCTTTGAGGGATTTGTTACAACACTCACCGAAATGGGTGGTTGAAAGAGTGTCAGCCATTCAGGATGCGAAACGTCCGCCGCCGACCAGAAGAGTGCAGTGGGGGCCACCCAACGGTTTTTCGCGCCCAGGAGGGTACGCGCACGTCATGGACTGGCTGAAGAAACTCCCCGTCATCGGGCCACTGGTCTCCTGGCTGATGACGACGCACGCCTGGCGCTCGTACGAAAGGCTCGACCGGGTCCACTGGACCAGGCTCGCCGCTGCGATCACCTTCATCAGCTTCCTGGCGCTCTTCCCGCTGATCGCGGTCGCCGCGGCGATCGGCGCCGCGATGCTCTCCACCGAGCAGCTGAACAAGATCGAGGACAAGGTCGCCGAGCAGGTGCCCGGCATCTCCGACCAGCTCGGCATCGCCGGTCTGGTGGCCCACGCGGGGACGGTCGGGCTGGTCGCCGGTGTGCTGCTGCTCTTCACCGGTGTCGGCTGGATCGGTGCGATGCGTGACTGTCTGCGCGCGGTCTGGGAGATGGACGACGTGGACCAGGGCAATCCGGTCGTCCGTAAGCTCAAGGACGCCGGACTGCTGGTCGGCCTCGGCGGAGCGGCGCTCGTCACCCTCGCCGCCTCCACGGCCGGCTCCACCGCGGTCGGCTGGACCGCCCGGCTGGTGGGCATCTCCGACCGCGGGGCCGGCGGGGTGCTGCTGCAGACCGCCGCCCTGCTGGTGGCGGCCCTGGCCGACTTCCTGCTGCTGCTCTATCTGCTGACGCTGCTGCCCGGCGTCAAGCCGCCGCACCGCAGGCTGGTGACCGCCGCGGTGATCGGCGCGATCGGCTTCGAACTCCTCAAGCTGCTGCTCGGCAGCTATATGAAGGGCGTCGCGTCGAAGAGCATGTACGGCGCCTTCGGCGTACCGATCGCCCTCCTGCTGTGGATCAACTTCACCGCGAAACTGCTGCTGTTCTGCGCCGCCTGGACGGCGACGCCGAGCAGGCGGCAGACGAAGGAGGGCGCCGCGGACGTCAGCGGCGAGGAAGGCGGCGCACCAGGTCCGGCAGCGGCCAGCGCCGGTTGACCAGGAACACCCCGCCGGCCAGCAGCGCCAGGACCCCGCCGACGATCCCGAGCGCGATCCCGACCCCGCTGGAGCCCGCACCGGCCGCGGCCGCCTTGGTGGTGCCCGAACCGTGCTTGCCCTTGTTCGCCGCGCCGTTGGCGCCCGCCGTGCCCTGTCCGCCGCCCGATTCCATGCCCTTGCCGGTTCCGGTCTGCGCGGACTTCGGGGGGACCAGTTCGCCGACCGGGGTCACCTTGCCGGCCGCGTCGAAGCCCCAGTCGAGCAGGCTCGCGGCCTCCTTGTAGACGGCGTGTCTCTCGTCGGACTTCGGGTTCATGACGGTGACGAGCAGCACCTTGCCGTTGCGCTCGGCGACACCGGTGAAGGTGTTGCCCGCGTGCGTGGTGTAGCCGTTCTTGACGCCCGCGATGCCCTTGTACGGCTCGACGCCGACGTCGCCGGTGAGCAGCCGGTTGGTGTTCTGGATCTGGAAGGCCTCGCGCTTCTTGCCGGCCTTCTTCTCGCCGGGGAATTCGGCCGTGGCAGTCGAACAGTACTCGCGGAAGTCCTCCTTCTGCAGTCCGCTGCGGGCGAACAGCGTGAGGTCGTACGCGCTGGAGACCTGGCCCGGGGCGTCGTAGCCGTCGGGCGACACGACGTGCGTGTCGAGGGCCTGCAACTCCTCGGCGTGCTCCTGCATGGCGGTGACGGTCCTGGGGACGCCGCCGTACATCGAGGACAGCACATGCACCGCGTCGTTGCCGGAGCGCAGGAAGACGCCGAGCCACAGGTCGTGGACCGTGTACGTCAGGCGCTCCTTGACGCCGACCAGGCTGCTGCCCTCACCGACGTCGGCGAGATCCTTGTTCGTCACCTTGTGCTTCAGGGTCTTCGGCTGGAGCTCGGGCGCGTCCATGACCGTGTCCGCGAACAGCATCTTCAGCGTGGAAGCCGGGGGCAGCCGCCAGTGCGAGTTGTGCGAGGCGAGCACCTCGCCGCTCTCCGCGTCCGCGACGATCCAGGACCGTCCGGTGAGGTCCTTCGGCAGCACCGGGGCGTTTGGCCCCAGATCGACCTGGGTGCCGACGAGGCCGAGCCGGCTGCCGCCGACCTTCGACATCGGGGCGGTCGGCTTCGGATCGTCTGTGGTGTCCTTGCCGACCGCTGACGCGGGGCCGACGACAAAGGTGGACAGCAGGACGGCAGAGGTGACCGTCAACGCGGTCTTTTTCAGAGCAGGCACGGTCGGAAACGTACAGGCTGATGATGTGGAGGGGGATGCGGACCGCCGGACCGGCCAACCGGACCGCCGGGACAGCCCACCCCGAGCGCCCCGGCCGGAGCGCGGTGGCGATACTGGATTTATGAAGCTCACCCGTCCCGTCTCCTGGTTCCTGCTCGCCTTCGGGGTGTGGAGCTGGTGCATTTGGGTCACTTTCGCCAAAAATCTATGGAAAGACGGCAGTGGACTTGCCTTCGACGACGCGGGTGACCCGACTGCGTACTTCTGGGTGCATCTGCTGCTCGCCATCACGTCCTTTCTTCTGGGGACGGCGGTCGGTGTGATCGGGTTGCGCGGACTCAGGGCTCTGCGCCGCGAACGTGCATAACCGGCCGCGCGGCGACCGGACATAGGCGTACGAAACACAGGCGTGCGGAACCGGAGTGGGAGCGCAAGTGGCACTGGTCTTCGTTCTGGCGGCGGTCGCGGTCCTCGCGCTGCTGGTCGGCGTGCACCGCTATGTGTGGCGTCGTTTTGTCGGCGACACGACGGCGCCGGGCAGCGCGCTGCGCCGGGCGGGCACCGTGGCGGTCTGGCTGCTGCCGCTGCTGAGCATCGGCGCTCTGGTCTCCGGGCGTGCGGGCGCGCCGTTCCGGCTGCAGCAGACGCTGGCCTGGCCGGGCTTTCTCTGGCTGGCGGCGCTCCTGTATCTGACGCTGGCTCTGCTGGTGGGCGAGGCGGTGCGGCCGGTTCTGCGGTGGGTGCTCGCGCGCCGCGCGGCGGATGGCAGTGCGGCCGGCAGGACCGGTGCCATTGCCGGGAGCGATGCGGCTGATATGGGCTCATCTCCGGCTGAAGCGCCAGCGAGCAGGACCCCTGCGGCCCCGGCCACCCTGGTCGTCGAAGCCCCCGCCCCGCCATCGGCGGCCACCCATCCGTCCCGTCGCCTGTTCGTGGCGCGGGCCGTAGGGGGCGCTGCCGCCGTCGCCGGGCTCGGTACCGTCGGATACGGCACGTACGGCGTGCTCCGCGGCCCGCGTGTCAAGCGGGTCACCGTCCCGCTCGCCAAACTGCCCCGGTCCGCGCACGGCTTCCGGATCGCCGTCGTCAGCGACATCCATCTCGGCCCCATCCTGGGCCGCGCCCACACCCAGCGGATCGTCGACACGATCAACCGGACCCAGCCCGATCTGATCGCTGTCGTCGGTGATCTCGTCGACGGAACCGTCGCCGACCTCGGGCCGGCTGCCGAACCGCTGGCGGGCCTGACTGCCCGTCATGGGGCATTCTTCGTCACCGGAAATCACGAGTACTTCTCCGGTGCGGCCCAATGGGTTGATCACGTAAGGGAATTGGGGCTTCACCCACTGGAGAACGCACGGGTCGAGATGGACGGCTTCGACCTGGCCGGGGTCAACGACATTGCCGGGGAGAGCGAGGGGCAAGGCCCCGATTTCGAGCGCGCCCTCGGCGACCGGGACCGTACCCGCGCCTCCGTCCTCCTCGCCCACCAGCCCGTCGTCATCGACGACGCGGTCGCGCACGGGGTGGACCTTCAGCTCTCCGGCCACACCCACGGCGGCCAGCTCTGGCCGGGCAACTACCTCGCCGAACTGGCCAACCCGACGGTTGCCGGGCTCGAACGCTACGGCGACACCCAGTTGTACGTCTCGCGGGGCGCGGGCGCCTGGGGTCCGCCGGTGCGGGTCGGCGCCCCCTCCGACATCACCGTCGTGCAGCTCGCCTCCCGACAGGCGTAGTCGCGGCCCCCGCACAACCCCACAGCACCTCCACCTTTTCGGTCGTTCGGCCCGCCGGAGGTTTCAACTGCCAAAGAATTGGCTAAGAGGTGCGGATTTCCTCTTCCAGATGTGAAAGTCGTGTGATTGGGTGAGTTCGAGCATGTGGTGATGTGCGTTTCTGAGCACATCTGCCCGGGTGGGGCTGGTAAGGGAGAGCACGGCAATGCGGTCGATCCGGGTACGGATTCTCGCGATTCTCGCGGTTTTGGTCATCGCAGGCGTCGGCGCCTGGCAGTTGCTTCCCTCTGACGAGGTGAAGAAGGATCCGATCACGGTCGGCACGACGGACGAGGTGACCTCACTCGACCCCGCCGGCGCCTACGACGCCGGTTCCTGGGCGATGTACAGCAATATCTACCAGTCCCTCATGACGTTCAAGTCCGGGGCGATCGTCCCCGAGCCGGACGCTGCCGAGAGCTGTGGGTTCATCGGCCAGAAGCTGCAGACGTACCAGTGCAAGCTGCGTGACGATCTGACCTTCGCCAGCGGCCGGAAGATCACCGCCGCCGATGTGGAGTACTCCATCGAGCGCATGATCAGGATCAAGACGGACGTCGGCCCCTCGGTGCTGTTCCCCAGCCTGAAGAACGTGGTGTCCGAAGGCCGCACGATCACCTTCAACCTCTCCTCGCGTGACGCGACCTTCCCGCAGAAGCTCGCCACCGGGGCCGGTTCGATCGTCGACCGCGACCAGTACCCGGCGGACAAGCTCCGCACCGGGAACCTGGTCGACGGTTCGGGGCCGTACATCCTGAAGTCGTACGAGCCGGGCATCAAGGCCGAACTGGTCCCGAACCCCAAGTACAAGGGCGCGCTGAAGGAGACCGGGGTCCCGGTCGACGTCCGCTACTACAAGCAGTCGGACGATCTCCTGGCCGCCTGGAAGTCCGGGCAGATCGATGTGACGCACCGGCAGCTGCCGCCCGCCACGCTCGCCGACCTCGACCCCGGCGACCCCGACCTGCACATCACCGAGGCGGACAGCGCCGAGATCCGCAACATGGTCTTCAACGTGCGCCCCGGGGCCCCGCTCGCCAACAAGAAGGTCCGGCAGGCCATCGCGTCGATCATCGACCGCGGACCGCTGGTGACCGACGTCTACAAGGGCACCGTCGAGCCGCTCTACTCGCTGATCCCGCAGGGCTACATCGGGCACAGCACGCCGTTCTTCGACGACTACCCGACGCCGGACCCGGCGCGCGCCAGGAAGCTGATGGAGGAGGCCGGGGTGCAGATCCCGCTTCACATCAACTTCGCCTACCGCGCCGACGACGCGTACACCAAGGAGACCGCCGAGCTGCGCCGTCAGCTGGAGGCGAACGGACTGTTCAAGGTCTCGGTCAAGGCTGTGGAATGGCAGGAGTTCCAGAAGGGGTACGCGGCGGGCAAGTACGACGCGTACACCGTCGGATGGCTGCCCGACTACCCGGACCCCGACACCTTCAGCCAGCCGCTCGTCGGCCGCGACACCAGCCTTCACAACGGCTACACCAGCAAGCGGATGGACCAGCTCATCTCGGCCACGCTGCAGTACAGCGACCGCAGCCGTACCGCGGGGGACTTCAAGGACCTTCAGGCCCTGGTCGGCGAGGACGTGCCACTGGTACCGCTGTGGCAGAAGAAGGACTACGTCGTCAGCACGACCGAAGTCTCCGGCTCGCAGTACCTGTCGGACGGCACGGGCATCTGGCGGCTGTGGGAACTCAACTGGATCTAGTCCCGGGTTCCGCGGCCGGTTGCCCGGCCGTCGTCCCGGGCAGGAACTCCGACAGTACGTCGTGGACCTGACGCACGAGCGGTCGCAGCACCCGGAACCGGGAGAGCGCGATCGCTCGTGCGCCGATCGGGGCGGTGCGTTCGACGAGACGGCGGCTGCGCTCGGCGCCCTCCGTCCGGTCGTACACCCAGAACAGCACCAGACCCATCTGTATCAGCCACATCAACTGCGGCAGCTCTTCCGCCATGTCGGGGTCGGTCTTGGTGCTGGAGCCGACCAGGCACCGTTCGTGAATGGAGATCGCCGCCTCCCGGGCTGCGACCGACTCCTTCGAGAACGGGGAGAGGGGGCTTTCCGGGTCGGCGGCGTTCTTGAAGAACTGGGCGGCGAAGCGGTGGTACGGCTCGGCCACGTCGAGCCAGCTGAGCAGCACCCCGCGGATGCGCACGGCCAGGTCCTTGTCGCCGGCCAGGACCGGCTGGACCGCCGCCTCGTGCTCGGCGGCGAGCCGGTCGTAGAAACCCTGGACGAGGTGTTCCTTGCCGGCGAAGTAGTAGTAGGCGTTTCCGACGGAAACCCCGGCCTCCTGCGCGATGGCCCGCATCGTCGTCTTGTCGTAACCGCGTTCCTCGAAGAGCCGGAGCGCCGTTTCGAGGATGAGTGTGCGGGTCTGCTCGCTCTTGGGAGCCTTGACTTCCTTCACGTCCTTCACTTCCTTCACCACGCCCCGAGGGTATCCGCCCGGACCGGTGGATGCGCCCCTAGCCTTCGAGGTCCGGGACCTGGCAGGCCTCGTCCCCGGGCCCGCAGGGGGCGGCCGTCACCGACCGGTACTTCGCGGCGGCCAGCACCGATGCCCGGGCGAACGGCAGGCCCGCCGGGGTGGCAAGCCAGTGGGCCTTGGGCCGGTGTTCGGCCAGCGCCCAGAGACAGACGATCCAGGCGGAGGTCCCGCGGTAGATCTGCCCCCGGTCGCCGATCACGGTGATCTCGGAGAGCGTCTCCGCGTGGTCGAGTCCGGGGAAGCGGCGCCGCGCCTCCTCGGAGGCCGCCGGGACGAGATCGAGCGGGACGAGCTGACGCTGCTTCATCAGCCAGTGCCGCACATGGATGCAGAGCGAGCACCGCGCGTCGTAGAGCACGGTGAGCCGTTCGACGGGCGTCAGCCGCCCGTCGAACGGGGCCGTGACCTGACCGGTCACCGGCCGGTGGCGGGTGCGGCCCACGGGCCCTGGCCGGTGGGGCCCGTCCAGCCCTGCGGCGGTACGGGCGGGGTCTGCTCGCGCTCCATCAGACCGCGGCGGCGGATCTTGTTGAGTACGTAGACGTTTCCGAGGTGCATCACTCCGAGGACGAGCAGGACGACGCCGACCTTCACCGAGAGTGCCTCGAAGAGCCCGCGGGCGTCGGCGACCCCGTCGGAGCTCTTCAGGTAGAGGGTGACGAAGCCCAGGTTGACCAGGTAGAAGCCGACCACCAGCAGGTGGTTGACGGCGTCGGCGAGCTTTTCGTTTCCGTGCAGGACGTCGGCGAGGAAGACCTTGCCGTTGCGGCTCAGTGTGCGGGCGACCCAGACGGTGAGCGCCACGCTGATCAGCAGGTAGATGACGTACGCGACAACAGTGAGGTCCATGCCCCACCCTCCCTTGAACGCGTTCAAAAGCTGTTGTCATGGACTGTAGACCTGTATTTGAACATGTTCAAGCCGGTACTCCGGGGTGGTCCTTCCGCGTGGTCCCGGACTTCGTGGCCGGCGCCCTGAAGTGCCGTACGCCCGGTATCGCCGCGGTCGCCAGACAGGCTGCGCCGACCGCCACCGCGGCTACGGCGAGCGGGACTTCGGCCCCCCAGGCCGAGGCGGCGAGCGGGGCCAGGGCGTAGCCGAGCGGCATCGCGGCGAGGGAGAGCAGCCAGTCGTACGACGTCACGCGGGCCAGTGCGTGCGCGGGCACCGCGGACTGGACCGAGGTCTCCCAGACCGGGCCGAGGAAGCCGAGGCCCGCCTGTGCGATGCCGTACGCGGCGATGGTCAGTGCAGCCGGCGCGCCCGCCGCGAGAAGGCCGAGCGGGAGCGCGTAGGTGGCGAGTCCCAGGTTGGCGACCAGGACCGGGCGGCGCGGGCGGGCGCGGCCGGCCAGCAGTGAGCCGAGCAGCAGACCGATCGCACCGGTCTGGAGCAGGGCGATCCAGACGGTCTTGCCGCCCATCTCCCGTACGGCGAGGGCCGGGCCCAGGGTCATCAGCACGGCCGCCGCGCCGTTCCAGGCGGCGTGGGCGATCAGGCTCGTCCAGTACCAGTCGCGGCTGCGGACCTCGCTCCAGCCCTCCTTGAGGTCGCTGAGCACCGATCGGCGCGGGATCGGCACGTGCCGGACCTTGGTGGCGGACAGCAGTGCGGCGCTCACCGCGAAGCTCGCGCCGTCCAGCACGAAGGCCCAGCCCGGACCGGCGGTGAGGATCAGGGTTCCCCCGAGGGCGGGGCCGGCCACCCGGGTCGCACTGTTCACGACGGCCATCAGGGAGTTGGCGCGCAGGAGTCCCGGCCCTTCCACGGTGCCGATGATCAGCGGCGACGCGGTCGGCATGGCGAACGCGCTCGCCGCCCCGCCGATCGCCTCGGCAACGGCGATCTGCCACAGCTGGGGTGCTCCGCCGAGCAGCTCCAGCCCGACGAAGAGCTAGGTCGCGCACCGTACGAGATCGGTGGTGAGCGCGACCGTACGGGCGTTGAAGCGGTCGCCGACGACGCCGCCGAGCGGCAGCAGGATCAGCTTGGGCACCATCGCGCACGCCAGGACCAGGGCGAGGGCGGCGGTCGAGCCGGTGGCCAGATAGACGGCGAGCGAGAGTGCGGTGGGGATGGCGGCGTCGCCGAGGAGGGAGAGAGTGCGTCCGATGAAGAGCAGGCGGAAAGCGCGCGTGCGCAAGGGATGCGACATGTGCAGGAATCTATTTCGGTGTCGAACTATTCGTCAACGAAATATCTGGTACCGAAGTATGTCGAGGCTCCGGGCGTACCCTTTTCTCATGGAGCGAAGCGACTGGACTGACGGACATGTGGAGCGGTGGAAGCCGGTGCTTCCCGACCTCGATCCCGATGTCGAGGGTGCGGTGACCCGTATGAAGAAGCTCTCCGTCCATCTGCGCCGGGTACGCGAACAGTCCCTGGTCGACTTCGATCTGGACCGCCAGGAGTTCGACACGCTCCACAAGCTCGCCGGACGCGGCGGAAGGGCGGCCCCCTCCGAGCTCGCCGCCGACCTCGACCTGGCCCCCGCATCCGTCACCGGCCGGCTGGACGCGCTCGAACGGCGCGGCTTCGTCCGCCGTACGCCGTCGACCACGGACAGGCGGCGGGTCAACGTGGAGCTCACCGAGGAGGGCCGCTCGACCTGGCTCGGCGCGATGGACTTCCTCGGCCACGAGGAGTACCGGCTGCTCGGCGTCCTCGACCGGGACGAACGCGCCCTGCTCAACGACATGTTGCGGCGCATCATGGTCGTCGCGGAGGACCGGGACGGCGCCCCGTGGGACTGAGTGCCGCCGGGGCCCGCACTGCCTGAACGGCCCTGCTCCGCAACGCCGGGAGGGGCGTTGCCGGCGCCCGGCCCCGCCCCCCGTTCCGCCGTCCGGCCACTGGTCGTCAGATGCTCAGCGAACGAGCCGTGTTGATCTGGGCCATCACCATCTGAAAGGTCTCCGGGCCCGTCGCCGCGATCATCGTCGAATGGTGCCGGCCGCCGCTGGTCACCGAGACCTGGATGAAGCCGGTCGTCCTCTTCTCCTTCATCAGGAGGAAGAGCAGCCCGATCAGACAGAGCAGGGCGAAGATGATCGCGAGCACGATCGCGACCGTCGGGATCTTCTCCTCGGTGCGCGACATGTCGGTGGCCGTCCACACCGCGCCCTTGAGGGGCATCGTGCCGGACGGCGTCACGATCGAGTCGTTCATGACGGTGATGTCGCCGAACGACAGCATCGGCGCACCGCCGCCGGCCCCCGGGCCCTGCTGCGGCGGGAAGCCGTAACCGGGCAGGGGCGGCTGGTTCGCGTTCGGGTAGCCGTAACCGGGGCCCTGCTGGGCCGCGGGGTCGGGCAGCTGCTGCGGGTAGCCGTACGTCGGCGTGCCCGGGCCCGGCGTGCCCGCACCCGGGTAGCCGTACCCCTGGGCGTCCGGGACGGTGGGCGGATTGCCCGGCTGCTGAGGAGGTCCCCACTTGCCTGAGTCGTCCGCGTACGGATTCGGATCGCTCAACGTTCCCCGCTCTCGATCAAGCTTGTGCGCCCCGCGCCTTGCTGCGCCGGGGGCGGCGAACCGGTGTACGGTTCCGCACGACCGTACCGTCAAGCCCCGAAGAGCGCAGCAAGAGGCCCCGCTTCCCGCGGCGTTGGCGCGGGAAAACGGGGCCTCCAGTGCAACCGGCGTAGCGGAAGGGTCAGAAGCGGCGCGTGATCAGGGCGCGCTTCACTTCCTGGATCGCCTTGGTGACCTCGATGCCACGCGGGCACGCGTCCGTGCAGTTGAAGGTGGTGCGGCAACGCCACACACCGTCACGGTCGTTGAGGATCTCCAGGCGCTGCTCGCCGCCCTCGTCACGCGAGTCGAAGATGAAGCGGTGCGCGTTGACGATCGCCGCCGGGCCGAAGTACTGGCCGTCGTTCCAGAAGACCGGGCACGACGAGGTGCACGCGGCGCACAGGATGCACTTGGTGGTGTCGTCGAACCGCTCGCGGTCCTCGGCGGACTGCAGACGCTCGCGCGTCGGCTCGTTCCCCTTGGTGATGAGGAACGGCATGACATCGCGGTAGGCCTGGAAGAACGGGTCCATGTCGACCACGAGGTCCTTGAGGACCGTGAGGCCCTTTATGGCCTCGACCGTGATCGGCTTCTCCGGGTTGATGTCCTTGATCAGCGTCTTGCAGGCGAGCCTGTTCTTGCCGTTGATCCGCATCGCGTCGGAGCCGCAGATGCCGTGCGCGCAGGAGCGACGGAACGTCAGCGTGCCGTCGACATCCCACTTGATCTTGTGAAGGGCGTCGAGAACACGCTCCTTCGGGTCGATCTCGATCTGGAAGTCCTGCCACTGGGCCTCGTCGGAGACCTCGGGGTTGAAGCGGCGGATCCGGAAGGTGACCGTGATGTACGGGGAGGCGGCGGACTCCGCCTCCACCTTGTCCAAAGTCGGGGTTGCCATCAGTACTTACGCTCCATCGGCTGGTAGCGGGTCTGGACGACCGGCTTGTAGTCGAGCCGGATCGACTCGGTGCCGTCGTCGGCGACCTCGCGGTACGCCATGGTGTGGCGCATGAAGTTGACGTCGTCGCGGTTCGGGTAGTCCTCGCGGTAGTGACCGCCGCGGGACTCCTTGCGGGCCAGCGCGGAGGTCGCCATGACCTCGGCCAGGTCGAGCAGGTTGCCCAGCTCGATGGCCTCCAGGAGGTCCGTGTTGAACCGCTTGCCCTTGTCCTGGATGGACACGTTCAGGTAGCGCTTGCGCAGCTCGGCGATCTTGTCGACGGCCGTCTTGATGGTCTGCTCGGTACGGAACACCATCACATTGGCGTCCATGCACTCCTGCAGCTCCAGACGGAGCGTCGCGACCCGCTCGGTGCCCGTCGAATTGCGCAGCCGCTCGACCTGGTCGATGACCAGCTGCGCCGGGTTCTCGGGAAGCTCGACGAAGTCGTTCTTCGCGGAGTACTCGGCGGCGGCGATGCCCGACCGGCGTCCGAAGACGTTGATGTCGAGCAGCGAGTTGGTGCCGAGACGGTTGGCGCCGTGCACGGAGACACACGCGACCTCGCCGGCGGCGTACAGGCCCGGGACGACGGTGGTGTTGTCGGCCAGCACCTCGCCCTGGACGTTGGTCGGGATGCCGCCCATGGCGTAGTGCGCGGTCGGCTGGATCGGGATCGGGTCCGTGTAGGGCTCGATGCCGAGGTACGTACGCGCGAACTCGGTGATGTCCGGGAGCTTCGCGTCCAGCTGCTCCGGCGGCAGGTGCGTGAGGTCGAGGTAGACGTGGTCGCCCTCGGGACCGCAGCCGCGGCCCTCACGGATCTCCGTGTAGATGGAGCGGGACACGACGTCACGGGACGCGAGGTCCTTCATGACGGGCGCGTACTTCTCCATGAAGCGCTCGCCGTCCTTGTTGCGGAGGATGCCGCCCTCACCACGGGCGCCCTCCGTCAGCAGGATGCCCATGCGCCAGATGCCCGTCGGGTGGAACTGGAAGAACTCCATGTCCTCCAGCGGCAGACCGCGGCGGTACGCGGCGGCCTGGCCGTCACCGGTCAGGGTGTGGGCGTTCGACGTCACCTTGAAGAACTTGCCGGTGCCGCCGGAGGCGAAGATGATCGCCTTCGCCTGGAAGACGTGGATCTCGCCGGTCGCCAGCTCGTACGCGACGACGCCCGCGGACTTCTTCAGCCCGGTCTCGGGGTCCTCCTGCAGCAGCAGGTCCAGGACGTAGAACTCGTTGAAGAACTCCACGCCCTCCTTGACGCAGTTCTGGTACAGCGTCTGGAGGATCATGTGGCCGGTGCGGTCCGAGGCGTAGCAGGACCGGCGGACCGGGGCCTCGCCGTGGTTACGGCTGTGGCCGCCGAAGCGACGCTGGTCGATCTTGCCCTCGGGCGTGCGGTTGAACGGCAGGCCCATCTTCTCCAGGTCGAGAACGGAGTCGATGGCCTCCTTCGCCAGGATCTCGGCGGCGTCCTGGTCGACCAGGTAGTCGCCACCCTTGATCGTGTCGAAGGTGTGCCACTCCCAGTTGTCCTCTTCCACGTTGGCGAGCGCGGCGGCCATGCCGCCCTGCGCGGCGCCCGTGTGGGAGCGGGTCGGGTACAGCTTCGTGAGCACGGCGGTACGGCTGCGCTTCGTCGACTCGATGGCCGCGCGCATGCCGGCGCCGCCGGCGCCGACGATGACGGTGTCGTACTTGTGGATCTGCATGATTTCCTCTGGTCCCTCTGGCCCGGCGCCTAGCGGATGTTCGGGTCGAAGGTGAAGATCACCAGCGTGCCCAGCAGGACGGTGAACACCGTGGCGGTGTACAGGAGCATCTTCAGCCAGAAGCGGGTGTTGTCCCGTTCGGCGTAGTCGTTGATGACCGTACGGAGGCCGTTGGCGCCGTGGAGCATGGCCAGCCACAGCATCGCCAGGTCCCAGACCTGCCAGAACGGCGAGGCCCAGCGGCCCGCCACGAAGGCGAAGCCGATCTTGGAGACGCCGCCGTCCAGCACGAGCTGGATCAGCAGGTGGCCGATGACCAGGACGACAAGAACGATGCCCGACAGGCGCATGAAGAGCCAGGCGTACATCTCGAAGTTGGTGCGCGAAGCCTTGGGGCTCCTGCCCGTCCGCTTGCGCGGGGGCTCGATGACCGGGGCCGGGTGGTCGACGTCGTAGAGGCTGACGCCTTCGACGGAGCCGATCGCGGCGGAGGACTCGGTGGACATTGGCCTCAGCTCCCGAAGACTTCGCGTACGGCGTGGCCGAGGACGGGGTACAGGGCCCCGACCATCAGCACGACCCAGATACCCACGGCAGACCAGAGCATCTGCTTCTGGTAGCGCGGGCCCTTGGCCCAGAAGTCCACGGCGACGATGCGGAGACCGTTCAGCGCGTGGAAGAGAATGGCGGCCACCAGGCCGTATTCGAGGAGCGCGACGATCGGCGTCTTGTACGTGGCCACGACGTCGTCGTAGGCCTCGGGGGAGACGCGGACGAGAGCGGTGTCCAGGACGTGTACGAACAGGAAGAAGAAAATGAGGACACCGGTGACTCGATGAGCCACCCAGGACCACATGCCTTCCCGGCCGCGGTACAGCGTTCCAGCCGGCACGGAAGAACCCTCCGGGAGCGGGGATTGGGGTCGGCCGGCTTGACTGTCGGTCTGACCCGGCCGGGTACGGTCCACCGGCCCCGGCCATCGTAGCGACGGTTTGTCGGTTCGTTCGCGCGGGGGCCTCTGGTGTGATCAAAGTGGCAATCAAACAGGCACGGACGGGCTAGGGGTGTCCGGCTTTCAGGGCGTGTCCGCCGGGTCCTTGTCCGTCATCAGCTCGATGATGCGGCCTCGTGCCAGTCTGCGCATCTCGTCCGCCGTGACCACCCGCTCCTCGTCCAGGTCGTGGCCCAGCCTGGCCCGGATGCCGGCCAGCACCTGGTCCGGGTGCTCGGAGGGCAGGAAGCCGTCCAGGCAGATCACGAAGACATGGCCGAAGCGGCACTCGTACGCGGCGTGCGCGGCGCTCAGCGCGAGATGCGCGGACGGGGGTGCGGCGTGGTGCAATCCGGGGGAGTCCTCGGCGGCGAGTGCCTCGGCGAGATCGGCCGGGTCCAGGTCGTATCCCGCCTCGTCGGCGGCGGCGAGCAATGCGCCCAGATCGGGAAATGGACGGTGGGCGGCCAGCCGCTGTGCCCAGCGGTGGCTGCCGCAGCAGCCGAGCAGGGCGGCTTCGGCGGCGGCGGGCGATGCGGTGTTGAACCGGTCGAGGCCGCGGGAGGGGGCGCTGACCCGGGCCGGGGCCGGACGGCAGTTCTGGACGGGCACGGCGGGCCGGACGTCGTGTTGTGGTGGTGGTTCGGGGAGGCCGGCGTGGGACTCGCTGGGCCTGGACAGCGTGGGCTCCTCGGATCATCGGCATCTGTGACCCTGGCGTGGTGGGACGAGAGAGACCAGGGGGATGCAGGGTGAGGGAGAGATGAATGTGATCCAACGCTAGCGAGCCGGGGTAACGGCCGTCCGACGGATGCGCGAATATCACCCGGAAGCGAGAGTTTCGGAACGTCCGATGGACGAACCTCTGAGGAGAATGCCCGGCTATCTCCATGCTTTTGCCCTATTGCCCCTATACCGGAGGTTTCTGAACGATGTCGCTCTCACGGGGTGCGCTCGTGGCCGGAGCTGCCCTCACTGCGGCGGCCGCGGTGACGATCACCGTCGTCGTCTGGCCGGAAGTGTCCGACACCGGACGCCAAGAGGGGACGGCCGGGGCCAGCACGCCCTCGCACGCGTCCCCTTCGCCGACCCGTAGCTACCCGCTCTCCGTCGCACCCCGCACCATCCCCGCCGTACGTGAGCACATCCCAGCCCGGGGCCCCGGCTGGCGGCCGGGGCCGACCAGCGCCGTCGTGATCGGCGACGGCAGCGGGGCACTCGCGGACGAGGCGCAGCTGCTCGCCAAGGAGCTGAAGATCAGTTACCGGGGTGCCGTCCCCGCCCGCGCGGGCGATGTCGAGCTGGCCCTCGGAACCCCCGGCAAGGGCGCCCCCGAGTCGTACACCCTGAGGACCCACGACGGGCGGGTCACCATCACCGGCCCCGACCAGGCGGGCGTCTTCTACGGAACCCGCACCCTCAAACAGGCGCTGCGCGCCGACGGCACCATGCCCGAGGGGGAGGTGCGCGACCGCCCCGACCGGTCGCAGCGCGGGCTCAACCTCGACATCGCGCGCAAGTACTACAGCGTGGGCTGGATCGAGGACCGGCTGCGCGAGATGGCCGACCTCAAGCTCAACCAGTTGGGCCTGCACTTCTCCGACGACCAGGCATTCCGGATCCAGTCGGACACCCACCCCGAGGTGGTGTCGCCCGAACATCTCACCAAGGCGGAGGTCCGTCAGATCCTCGCCCTCGCAGGCCGGCTGCACATCGATGTGGTCCCCGAGATCGACTCCCCGGGCCATCTCGGCGCCGTCCTGCGCGCCCACCCCGAACTCCAGCTGCGCAACACGGCGGGCGTGGCCTCGACCGGGTCGATCGACATCTCCCGTCCCGACGCGGCGAAACTCATCGACCAGCTGATCGGCGAGTTCGCGGATCTCTTCGGCGGCAGGTACTGGCATCTCGGCGGTGACGAATACCGCGCGCTGACGGTCCAGAACCCCGCCGCCTCGTACCCGCAGCTGCAGCGTGCCGCCCAGCTGAAGTACGGCGCGGCGGCCGGCATCAAGGACCTCGCCACCGGATGGCTCAACGACCGGGCGGCGGTGGTGCGCCCGCACGGCCTGCAGCCGAAGGCCTGGAACGACGGCTTCTTCCGCGGCGGCATCGTCCGGGCCGACAAGGGCATCGAGGTCGAGTACTGGACGGGCAAGGAGTACGGCGCACGGCCGCCGGAGGAGTACCTGAGCGAGGGTCGCCGGGTGGTGAACCTCAACGACGAGTTCCTCTACTACGTGCTCGGCCAGCCCAATCAGTTCGTCTACCCGACGGGTAAGCGGATCTACGAGCTGTGGACGCCGCTCGTCCTGCGCGGCACCCAGCCGGTCCCGGCCCGTTATTCGGGCCAGATCCTGGGCGGCCGGTTCGCGGTCTGGGGCGACCTGCCACAGGCACAGACGCCGGCGCAGGTGGCGGCGGGGATCCGGATGCCGCTACGGGCCACGGCCCAGAAACTCTGGGATCCGAGGAAGCCGGCGCTGAGCTGGAGTCAGTTCCAGGCGCTCGCCGGGACGATCGACAAGTCGGGCTGAGTGGGCCGTACCGGATCTCGATGGACATCACGGTGGGCCGGGGCTACATTCCGCTTGCCGCGCGCTCCGGGGGTGGAGACGCGCGTTCTTGTGAAAGATTCAGAACCCTGGGGGGCCACTTCATGCTGTGCTCAACCTGCCGCATCAGACCGCCGGTCACCGCGGAGGGGCTCTGCATCCTGTGCGCCGGCCCTGTCGGGGCGTCGGCGCCGATGCCTGCGGCTCCGTTCTTCGCGTCGCCGCAACAGCAGCTGCGCTCACCCGACGGGCTCGCGAAGGCCGTCGTCATCCTGCTCGTGGTCGCCGCCGCGGCCGACCTGCTCGCCGTGCTCGCTGGGCTGAACATCCGCAGCCTGCTCGGCGATGCGCTGGACAACGGCCTGGCGACGCTCGACGACGCCGAGGCGGATCGCGCCGACAACCTGTATGCGGCCTCAGGGGTCCTTCAACTCCTGGTGATGCTGGCCACCTTCGTCGTCTTCATCCTCTGGTTCCGGCGGGTGCGGCTGAACGCCGAGGTGTTCGACGCGAGCATGCAGCAGATGAAGCCCGGATGGGCGGTCGGCGCCTGGTTCGTCCCGGTCGCCAATCTGTGGCTGCCGCGTCGGATCGCGGGCGGCATCTGGACCGCGAGCGCCCAGACCCACACCGACGGCAGCTGGCGCACGGTTTCCGTGGCCCCGGTCAATCTGTGGTGGGGGGCATGGGTCTGCTCGTCGCTCTTCTCCCGGTACGCCTCCCAGCAGTACATGAAGGCAGAGGAGGCGCAGGAGGTCATGGACGCGGCCGGCCGGATGTTGGCAGCCGATGCGTTCGGCATCGTGGCCGCGGTGTTCGCGATCCTCTTCGTGCGCAAACTGACCCGGATGCAGGGGGAGCGGGCGGCGCTGGGCATGTATCCGCTCAGCTGAGGACGGACCCGCTGAGGCTCAGCGGGGGGACGAACCCCCGTTGGGGTGCGATTTCAGACTCCAGCAGTGACGATTTTGAGCCATTCGACGCTGAAAGCGGTATGCGGCAACGGGAAGCGCCGCGTCCCCGTGCGGACCCGTACGGGGACAGGCCGACGGGGGAGAAGCCGATGAGCCTGCTGGAACTGATCGCCACCGCGGACGAGCGGGCACTGGTCGCGAGCGGAACCGCCTGCCTCGACCGATGCCTGCCGCAGCCCGCGGAGGGCGCCGACCCCGACCCCCTGCGTCCGCTCTGGGCGGCCTGCGCCAACGGCGACGAATGGCCGGACCGCCTGGCTGAGGCCCGCGCGGCGCTGAACGACGTGCCCTCCGGGGTGGACGGGGCGATACCGGCGATACGGAAGCTGCTCGGTGAAGCGCCTGCGGAGCGGACGGATCCGGGGCTGCGGGCGTGGGCGGACGCCTGCTCCCTCCTGGCCCTGGAGGTCCACCTCGGGCAGGACGCGACACCCGCTGCCGGGGACGATCTGCTGCGGCGCTGCCGCGAGGACGGTCCGACGGAGGCCGGGCCGCTGGTCACCGGGGAGGTGCGCCGGCAGATCCGGATCCTGGAGATGCTGGCGGAGTCTGCGGGGGCGGGGCTGCGCCAGGTGCTTGACGTCTCGACCGAGGGACAGCGCGTGCTCCGTGCGGCGACGTCGCGGCGGGCGCGCGGGCGCGGGCCGGCGTGATCGAACCCGTTCGGGCGCACAGACAGGTGTGCACCAGGACCTCGCGGTGTTCAAGGGAGAGCAGCCGTGACAGAGCGGTGGCGTCGACCCACGCGAGCACCACGTCCGCGTGGTCGAGCTGAACGACGTCCTGGTTCTCCACGCCTACCGTCTCGTAGAGGGAAGGGACGCTGCGCAGACGGTCCATGACGAGTTTGCGGGTCACCGTGAGCAGCCGGCGCCGGACCGATCCGTGGGTGCTGTAGAGCCGGCGATGGTCTTCATGGTCCAATTTCTGGGGGAGTGGCCGAGGTGTGCTTTCCCTGGTGGCCGAAGGACACGACACGGTGAGTCGGTTAGAAGTCGCGACCGCGGTCGGCTTGCGTTCCGCCCGTTCGGTGAGTTGGAGCCCGCGCAACCGGCGACCGTCTCAGGCGCCGAGGCGCGGGGGCGTGGCCGTGCCGTGGACCCGCTTGGCGTGGGCCGCGTACTGGCGGCGTCCGATGGCCGGGACGAGCAGCCGAACGGGCAGTGGGGTTGTCGCGAGGACGGCTTTGATGACCTCGGGGTCGCCCTCGTACATGGCCATTCCGAAGACGAGCGCCATGACGTTCCTCGGGGTGACCGCCTTTCCGTGCTCGCCGAGTTGGTGCCACTCCTTCGCGGTCAGGTGCTTCTCGGTCAGCGGCAGGATCTCCTTCTCCTCCAGCGCCGTGTGCTCCACGAGGGCAGTCGTCAGCCTCTCGAACGCATCGGCGAGTTCTTCGCCGCCCTGCCCGGTGGAGCGCCAGCCGTCCAGCAGCCCGGTGACCTCTGTGTACCCGTCCTCGATGGCGTGATGCTGCTGCTCCATTGTCGGCACGATGGCTGCCGCCTCGGCACCCCCGCGCGCCATGAGCTTGGGCCACAGCAACAGGTCCTCGCCCTCGTGGTGTTGGTGCAGGACGGCGCACACCAGCGCCGCGTGGGCACCGACGACCTCCACGCGCCGGGTGTCACCCGGCGCGACGGACCGGATGAGGCCGGGAAGCAGCCGGAATTCTCGGCGTAGCGCTCTGTGCGCCATGTACATGTCGCGCGTATCGGCCATGGGTTCGTTGACGAGTGCAGCCATTGTCTCTTCCTTGTATCGCAGCCGCAGATCCAGTCACGGAATGCGGCTGGTGTCGGCGACCGGGCATGACGTTGTGTACGGGCGGAAAGCCCGTGGGGTGCGGAACCGTCATCGTCGACGGGATTCGCCGGGTGCCCGGCGAAGTCGGGGGCCGCTGTGCCGCTCCTCGGTAGTGCGCCGCCATTTGTCCGGTGCCCGGCCCACGGGCCGGCACAGGTGGGGCGGTTGTGGCCCCTCGGCGGTGAGGAGTGACGCGAGACGGCCAGCAGGCCAGGTGTTACAGAACGATCTCGGCCAGTCGTTCGACTTCGCCGATGTCGTCGAGTGCCGGATTGAAGATCAGTTCATCGGCGCCGATCTCCGTGAAGGACTCCACCGTCGCCTTGACCGCCTCCGCCCCTGCGCTGACTCCGCTGGAGATGAAGTCGGCGGTCTCCGGGCCGATCGCGCTGTAGTAGTCATGGACGTTGGCGCGGCCCGCGTCGGCGTCGGCGAGGGTGAAGTAAGCGATGGCGACCAGACGGGGTGATCCGGGGCGTCCCGCCGCCGCCCAGGCCGCCCTGACGGCGTCGAACGCGGGGGCGATCATGGAGGCGGGGGCCGAAGGGCCGATGTAGCCCTCGCCCGAACGGGCCACGCGCTCGAATGACGCCTGGGTCGCGCCGCCGAACAGGATCGGCACCTCCCGGCTTCCCGCGCTCACCGCGGGGTTGTCGCTGCCGGGGACGGCCTTGCCACGCCAGATGCTCCGGTAAGTCCGGAGATCCCTGTCGAGGCGTGCCCCAGTGCCACGGGGGCCAAGGCCGTCGACGACGAAGTCGTCCGGGCGACCACCCAGCCCGAGACCGAGGGTCAGCCGACTGCCGGAGACTCCGTCGATGCTGGCGGCCTCCTTCGCCAGCATCACCGCGGGCCACACCGGGCCGAGCAGGACGTTGCTGATGAGGCCGATGGTGGCCGTGGCACCGGCGGAGGCCGCCAGTGCCACGGTGTCCATGACACCCGGGTAGGCGATGCGGCCGACGGTGCCGAGCGAAGAGAACCCGGCCTCCTCGGAGCGCCTGGCCCACTCGGGAATGACCGCGGGCCGCACGTTGCGTACCTGGTTGGGAAGGCCGATTCCGATTTTCATCAGGCGTGCTCCTGGAACAAATTCGAACAAATGACTGCTGGGTGGATCATTACTCTTTGAGGTTTTGTGGCAGACAGGTCGGGGTGCGGCGGAGCCCTGGCGCCTCCGCTCCAGAAGTTACGGCCGACCGGAAATGAGGAACGGACCACGGCCGCCAGGCGAGCATGCCAGCGGGGCCCATCCCATGGCCTCAGTCAGATGACCTGACGAGGCAACCCAGGTAGAGATAACGGATCGGTCCGGGCAGACCGGGTTGAGGCCCCTTCCCCCCAGGCTCCGTCGTCCTCGCGATCGGTGCGGAATGATCACGTGAGTCCGAGGGCGGGCAACGGCCGGGTTGTCACGTCCCGCTCGTGATGGCGCAGGCCGCGGTCGCGCAGAGCGGAGATCAGGTGGACGCAGCGGCCGTCGGCGCACATCGCGCCGCGCGGGGGGTGGCCGTCCACCACAACCGCTGCCCGCACGGGCGGGCCGACGGGTGTCTGTCCTGATCGGTGGGTGGGAGGCGACACAACCGAGGAGTCAGCCGCCGCTCGCCGCGTCGAGCACCTCGCCCTGGAAGCGGCATGACGTGGCTTATCGCTGGTCCAGGTTTGCCAGGGCGTCGCGTAGGGCTGCGCGGGAGGTGATGCCGAGTTTGGGAAACGCTTGGTAGAGGTGGCCGCTCACGGTGCGGTGGGAGAGTTGGAGCTTGTAGGCAATTTGTTTGTTGGTGAGTCCGGAGGCGGCGAGGTGAGCGATCTCCCATTCCTGTGGTGTGAGCCTGGTGGTGCCCGGTCCACGCCCAAACGTCCATCCGGCCGCCTTGAGCTCGCGTCTGGCCCGGTCGGCCCACGGACGCGCCTCGAGTTCTTCGAAGGTTTCCAGTGCCGTCACCAGCGCCTTTCTGGCGGCGCTGGTCATTTTCGCTTTCCGTAGCCGTTCGCCGTGGGCGAGCGTCACCCGCGCCCGCTCGAAGGGCCACAGCTCGATGCCCGGGAGGGACAGAGCCTGATGGTAGAGCGCTATCGCCTTGTCGTCCGCCGGGGCCGCCAGGGCTGCGGCACCGCCGACGAGCAGGGCGAGGCGTGGCGAGATGTCCGCGATCCCCGCTTCCTGAGCGGCCCGCACGTGGGCTGTCGCCGCTGCAAGCCGATCGGTGCGCACAGCGGCTTCCACCAGGTCCATCACCACCCACATCGCATGGGGGACATAGCGCGCGAGCGTGCCGGCCGGGCTGATGGCCGCCGCATGCCGATAGGCGCTTTCGAAGTCCCCCTCCGTGATTCCGGACAACACCCGGAGGTGTTCGGCACCGTTCAGCGCCAGACCTGCGCCGCGGGAGACGGCCCACGAGGTCATCGCGTCGGCTGTCTCGGTTGCGGAACCGATGTCCCCGCGTACCGCCGCCACCAGGGCTTTCTCGTACCGGAAGTACCAGGTGTACATGGGGTAGTTGACCTGTTCCCTCAGGTCGAGTCCTTCATCGGCCAGGGTGATCACCTCGTCCCACCGGCCGGTATTGAACGCGTCCTGACAGAGAACCGGAAGAACACCGAGCTGTTTGATCGGCAGACCTGCGGCCCGTCCGTGGCGCAGGATCCCCCAGGACGCGTCGCGCGCGGAGGGCAGTCTGTCGACGTAGACGCACGCGGTACTGACCCGGACGATCTTCGTCGGATCGGTCTCAAGGGCCAGCCCGGTGAGCATGTCGTCCAGGCCGCGCAGCGCGGCGGCATCGGCCCGTGCGGGATCGCCGAGTGTTGCCGCGGTCACCGTCATCACTGGAGGCACCTCGGGCAACTCTTTCATGAGCGCGTTAAACGCTTCCCACAGTTCCCCCCGGCCGCTGAAGTGGCACACCAGCAACAGCACATAAAGGGCTTCGTCCATCGCGGGATCGTAGGCACCCTCTCGGCGCATCGCTTCTTCGAGGGCGCTCACGATCACATGGTGCGCCAAGTCGATGTCACCTGTGCTGTTGAGTATCAGATGAACCGCGGTAGCCGCCGAGTACAGCGAAGCGTGATCCTCGGAACCTGCCTGGCGGGCGCCTTCGAGGAGATGGGAGGCGCTGACCAGTTCACCGGTGGCGTCGGCGCCGATGAAGGCCGCCCGGGCGAGCCGGCGGGCGCGGTCGGGCGCTTCGGGGCTCAGGTGTCCTGCGCGGGTGAGAGCCCGGATCGCGGCGACCGAGTCTCCGCGAGCGATGACCCGGTGGGCGCTGCGTTCGAGGAGGGCCGCGACCTCCTCGTCGGGTTCCACCGATGCCTCGCCCAAGTGCCAGGCACGGCGCTCAAGTTGGTCCTTCAGCACCTCGGCGAGGACGCGGTGCGACGCTCGGCGCTCCGCGGTGGTGGAGGCCTCGACGATCGCAGAGCGGATCAACGGATGCCGGAAGTGCAGCCGATGGTCGCTCTCGTCGATGCGGACCAGGTCATCGTGTTCGGCGGGGCCGAAATCCACCAGTGTGGCTGCGACCAGGGGGTGATGTCCCGCGAGCTGCAGGACGGCCAGATCCCCGGTTCCGTCGAGCGCCGCCACCAACAGGAGGCGGCGCGAGGCTGCGGGCAGATCGGCCACGCGTGAGACGTAGAGGGCTTCGAGACGTCGGCTCAACGGCAGCACATCGGGGAGGCGTTCCAGTGCGGCACGCTGGGGTCCGGTCAAGGCGGTGGGCAGTTCGAGCAGGGCGAGCGGATTGCCGTGGGCGGCGGTGATGATCCTGTCCATCACGCCCCCGACCAGGCCCGGATGACGGGTGCCGACCAGCTGGCGTGCTGATTCGTCGTCCAGCGGCAGGACCTCGTGCTCGGGCAGGCTGCCGCCGTCGAAGAAGCTGTGGTGTCCTCTGCGGGCCGCGGCCAGCACAGTGATGCGGCTACCGGTGAGGCGGCGGGCCACAAAGCCGAGGACCACCGCGCTGGCCCGGTCGATCCAGGGTAGGTCGTCCACGATCAGCAACAACGGCTGCGACGAGGCCGCGCGACGCAACAGGGCCAGAGTGGCGTTGGCGACGACAAGCCCTTCAGGTGCCCGGCCGGTGGTAAACCCCAGGGCCACCCGCAGCGCCTCGCGGTACACGTCGTCGAGCGCCTCGATCTCCTCGTGAAGGAGAAAAAGAATCTGATTCAGACCGGAGTACGTCATATCGGCCTCGAATTCCGCGCCCGCCGCCCGGAGGACCCGGGCACCGGCCGCCGAGGCGCGCTGGGCGACCGCGTTCAGCAAGGCGGTCTTACCCACCCCGGGCTCACCCGACAGCAGCAACGCCCCCGGGACGTCTGCCGTGGGGTCAAGAAGCTCGTCGAGCCGCTCGAGGTCCTGTCGACGCCCGACCAGTTTCCCCGGTCCGCTGTCGTTCGCATGGCGATCGCGGCTCACGGAACGTCTCCCAATCACCTCTATGTCCGCGGGGTAGCTAGCACTACTCAACCCGGACTGTCCACTTTATCCCCTGTTGCGAGGAAGTCGCCGAGGGGCCGACCTGGCGTCCCCGCTGAGCTTGGCGATCAACGGGGACGCGATCGCGTCGGCGGAGGCGTCATCGGGGCGATCCACGACTGACCCGGCCGGCGTGTTTCTCGCTGTCCCGGAGGACATGCCGGCAGGCGCTCATGGTCCGGCGGCGGGTGGTGCGCATGTGCCGGGAGAACCCGGTGCTGACCGCGGCGGACGGCAGCTCGGTTGCGTTCGAATTGACCCAACGCCCAACCGGATTACCCCAAGCCGCAGTTCAGCGTGACCGGCCGCTACTGCGAGAGCGGGCACCGGCTCGTTCGCCATCTACCACATCGCCTACGGCTACATCCGCGAGGTTGACGCCACCTTCGAGCGGGCCGCCGTATCGGTCCGCGGAGGGGGGCTGGATGGTGCGGACGTTCTCGCCGTCAGGATCGAGAACGACAAGGTGGCGGGTGTTTCCATCGAACCTGCCCGTGGTACCAGGATCGGGTGAACGCCAGGATGCGTTGAGCACGGTTGGTCATGCAGAAGCCCTCGCCCTGGGTATTGCCTGGTCAAAGCGGGGGGATGGAACGACGACCGGGGCCGCCACCCCCCACAGGAGAGGCCCCGGTCGTCTTCCGCGGGGCCACATGGCGACCCCGTACTCATCTCAGCGCCGCGACTGCGTTTTCTGTCACACCGCACGGTGTCCGTGAAATGTTGCGGGTTGTACAAGTCATGGACGTGGCCCCCGCGAAGGACGTAGCGTGCTGAGTCGCGCAGGGTGGCGCGGCAGTGGTGACCAGCTGCGATTCAGGACAGCAGGGCAGGTTGAGGGAGTGCTGGGGGACGACGCGGAGCTGACCGCCGCGGTGCTCGCGGCACAGGACGGGGACGAAGACGCCTTCCGTACTGTGTACCGCGCTGTGCAGCCGCGGCTGCTGGGTTATATACGGACGTTGGTGGGGGAGCCGGACGCCGAGGACGTGGCGTCCGAGTCCTGGCTGCAGATAGCGCGGGACCTCGACCGGTTCAGCGGCGACGCCGACCGGTTCCGGGGGTGGGCGGCGCGCATAGCCCGTAACCGCGCCCTCGATCATCTGCGGATGCGCGGCAGGCGCCCCGCGGTCGGCGGCGACGAGACGGAGCTGTCCGAGAAGCCGGCCGAGTCCGACACCGCCGACGAGGCGATCGAGGCCCTGGCCACCGGTCGCACCATGTCCCTCATCGCCCAGCTGCCGCAGGACCAGGCCGAGGCCGTCGTGCTTCGTGTGGTGGTCGGCCTGGATGCGAAGAGTGCGGCGCAGACGCTCGGCAAGCGGCCGGGGGCGGTACGTACGGCTGCGCACCGCGGGCTGAAGCGGCTGGCGGAACTGCTCCATGCGGACAGCGAGACCGGCACGAACGGCGACGGGCGCGGCGTTTCCCACCCGCACGGGAGCGCGGCAGGTCAGGTGGCGGAGCTCGATGCCGTACCCGCGCAGCGCGTCTCGCGCACCGGACTGACGGCGTCCGCCGGTGTGACGCATTCGCGTCCGTGGACGCAGAGGAACATGTGATGGCCGACGAACAGCACGAATGGCTTGACAAGGACGCGGCGGAGAGATTGCTCCGCGGCGAACCGGTCGATCCCGTCGACGGCCACGCGCGTACCGAGGCCGTACGGCTCATGGCCGCGCTGGCCGGCGCCGCCCGCGAAGCCCGGCCGGCCACCGGCGAACTGGCGGGTGAGGCCGCCGCCCTGGCCGCCTTCCGTGCGGTCCCGCGCGCCGCCCGTACGCGGGAACGGTCCGAAACGCGGGCGGCGCAGCCGACGGGGCACGCCACGCAGAGCAACGAGCCGGGGCAGCCAGGACGAGGTGTGCATCCGGGGCTGCCCGAGATGCTCGGAGCGATCCGTATCGGCCCCGCCTCCTCCGCCCAATTCTCCTCGTCCTCCTCCGGTGGTGGCATGCGTTCGCGGCGCTGGAGACGGCCCCTCCGCTTCGGCCTTGCCGCTTCCCTCGCGGGCTGCGCGCTCGGCGGGGTCGCCGTCGCCGCGGGTACGGGCGTGCTTCCGGGCCCGTTCGGCGGGCACGCCGACCCGCTGCCCGCCTCCTCCGTGTCTGCGCCCGCCTCCCCGGGGGAGCTGGGATCCGGGCCCACGTCCGACAGGACGCCCGTCCCGCCGTCGGCTTCCCCGGGCCCGGACACCTCCCCGGACCCCGCCGGCCCGTCCGCTCCCGGCGACGGAACCCGCAAGGGCGACGGCGGTGCGAACGACCGGGACGGTCGGGGCGGCACGGACGGCCAGGACGGCGGTTACGGGGACGACGTCGACGCCGCCCCCCGTTCCGCTGACGGGACCGCCCGCGACAGCACCTCCGGCGGCGGCCAGGGCGGCACGTCCGGCAAATGGCTGGGCCGGACCGTCAGGGCCTGCCGCGACTACCGCGAAGGCGATCTCGACGCCGACCGCAGGCGCCGCCTCGTAGTGATGGCCAGGGGCGCCGGCAACCTGGACCGGTTCTGCAAGCGCGTCCTGGAGCAAGCCGACGGCGACGGCGGTGACGCGCAACAGGGCAGCGGCAGCGGATCCGACGAGGGCACGGGCAACGACGGTCCGGACGCGGTCCGGTCACTCTGGTTCAAACCCGCCGCTACGCCGCCGTCGGGCCCCGCGCTCTCGGCCGCCCCGGGCACCACTGCGTCCACTCGCTGAGCCGCGCCGGCCGCTCCGCTGCCACCGGGTGTGACATTTTCCGGGCCGTCGGCGCAGTACTGAGTGAGCCGACTGGTCATCGGCAGCGCACAGAGCCGGGGTTCCCCCCGTACCTTCGGCTCAGCGCACCTGGCGCGGGCGGGACACGTTCCCCCGGTCCCGCCCGCGCCCCCTTTCCTTCTTCGCACTCACCAGTAGATGACGACCTTGTCGCCGGTGCGGACCTGGTCGAAGAGCGCGGCGATCTTCCCCTCGTCCCGGACGTTCACACACCCGTGCGAGGCGCCGCTGTAGCCTCGGGCCGCGAAGTCCGCCGAGTAGTGCACGGCTTGGCCGCCGCTGAAGAACATCGCGTACGGCATGGCCGTGTGGTAGATCGTCGACACATGGTGCCGGGACTTCCAGTAGATCGAGAAGGTGCCGTCGCGGGTCGGCGTGTACTGCGAGCCGAACCGTACGTCCATCGCCGAGACGACCTGGCCGTCGATCATCCAGGCCAGGGTCTGGCTGTTCTTGCTGATGCAGAGCACCCGGCCGGTCAGGCAGCGCTTGTCGGGCTTGGCGACGGGGCGGGAGGTCGGCGGGTTCAGCTCGACGGCCGTCGGCGTCCGGGTCATGGCGAGCAGCTTCTGCCAGGTGAGCGTGTCCGTCCGGCCCGTCCGGGGCAGTCCGCGCTTGCCCTGGAAGGACTGCACGGCGGCGACGGTGAGGGTGCCGTAGTAGCCGGTGGGGGTCCGGCCGAAGTGGCCGATCTGACGGAGCCGGGCCTGCAGGTCCCGTACCTGCTTGCCCTGGGATCCGGTCGCCATCAGTGTCTTCGCCTGCGGGGCGGGCTTCGGCGTGGCGGACGTCGTCGGTGAGGCTGCCGGTTTCGAGGCAGTCGTGGCGGGCTTGGCGTCGTCGGTCGCCGGGGCGGAGGTCTTCGGCGGTGACGACGCGGCTGCCGGGGACCCGTTGGCGGGCTGCGCCCGGCAGCCCGCGGTGGTGACGGCCAGCGCGAGGACGGCGACGGCGGCCACCGCCGCACCGCCCGGGTGCCTCGCTCTCCGGCCTGTCGTTCCTGCACTGTGCCCGGTTCCGTGTGCCATCCTCGGCCACCTGCTTCCTTCGGTATCCCTTAGGACGAATTCCCGTTCTGCCCGGTTGCCAAAGCCCGCGCATGATGGTGAATGCGGTGGGGAAGCCCGTAGGACGCACCTTGTGAGCAAGGTCCCAGCCTGTGCCTCTCCACCGGTCGCACGCCCACCGCTACAGTCCGTCGCGAGGGTCGTTGGTTACCAGCAAGTAGCTCCAGCGGGAGGCACAGCAGATGACGCGCGAGTCGGAGTCGGGACTGCCCATCGAGCCGGTGTACGGGCCGGACGCACTCGACGGGTGGAACGCCGACGACAAACTGGGCGAGCCGGGCGCCTACCCCTTCACCCGTGGTGTCTACCCGTCGATGTACACGGGCCGGCCGTGGACGATGCGTCAGTACGCCGGGTTCGGCACGGCCTCCGAATCGAACGCCCGCTACAAGCAGCTGATCGCCAACGGCACGATGGGCCTGTCCGTCGCCTTCGACCTGCCCACCCAGATGGGCCATGACTCCGACGCGCCGATCGCGTCCGGAGAGGTCGGCAAGGTCGGGGTGGCGATCGACTCGGTCGAGGACATGCGGGTCCTGTTCGGCGGGATCCCGCTCGACAAGGTCTCCACCTCGATGACGATCAACGCGCCCGCCGCGCTGCTCCTCCTCATGTACCAGCTGGTCGGCGAGGAGCAGGGGGTTCCGGCTGACCGGCTGACCGGCACCATCCAGAACGATGTCCTGAAGGAGTACATCGCCCGCGGCACGTACATCTTCCCGCCCAAGCCCTCGCTGCGGCTGATCGCCGACATCTTCAAGTACTGCAAGGCCGAGATCCCGAAGTGGAACACCATCTCGATCTCCGGCTACCACATGGCGGAGGCTGGTGCCTCGCCCGCGCAGGAGATCGCGTTCACCCTCGCGGACGGCATCGAGTACGTCCGTACCGCCGTCGCGGCCGGCATGGACGTCGACGACTTCGCCCCCCGCCTCTCCTTCTTCTTCGTCGCCCGTACGACGATCCTCGAAGAGGTCGCCAAGTTCCGCGCCGCCCGCCGGATCTGGGCCCGGGTGATGAAGGAGGAGTTCGGTGCGAAGAACCCCAAGTCGCTGATGCTGCGCTTCCACACCCAGACCGCGGGCGTCCAGCTGACCGCCCAGCAGCCCGAGGTCAACCTGGTGCGCGTGGCCGTCCAGGGGCTCGGCGCGGTTCTCGGCGGTACGCAGTCACTGCACACCAACTCGTTCGACGAAGCGATCGCGCTGCCGACCGACAAGTCCGCGCGGCTGGCCCTGCGCACCCAGCAGGTCCTGGCGTACGAGACGGACATCACGGCCACCGTCGACCCGTTCGCCGGTTCGTACGTCGTCGAATCGATGACGGATGCCGTCGAAGCCGAGGCCAGGGACCTCATGCTCAAGGTCGAGGACATGGGTGGGGCGGTCAATGCGATCGAGCGCGGCTTCCAGAAGAGCGAGATCGAGCGCAGCGCCTACCGGATCGCCCAGGAGACGGACAGCGGGGAGCGCGTCGTCGTCGGCGTCAACCGCTTCCAGCTCGACGAGGAGGAGCCGTACGAGCCGCTCCGCGTCGACCCGGTGATCGAGGCCCAGCAGGCGGCCCGGCTGGCGAAGCTGCGGGCCGAGCGCGACCAGGGGGCGGTCGACGAGGCGTTGAGCCGGCTGAAGAAGGCGGCCGAGGGGACGGACAACGTCCTCTACCCGATGAAGGACGCACTGGCGGCGCGGGCGACGGTCGGCGAGGTGTGCAACGCGCTGCGGGAGGTGTGGGGGACGTACGTGCCGACGGACGCGTTCTGATCCGCCCCGACGGTCACCGGGCGGGAATACCACCCGGGAGGAGTGTCGTACCCGCGTGCGACACTCCTTTTCATGCTGGGTGTCACTGATCTTCCGACCTACCTCGTCGGCCTCGTGCTGATCGTTCTGCTGCCGGGGCCGAATTCGCTGTACGTGCTCTCCGTCGCAGCCCGCCGCGGTGTGCGGACCGGGTATGTGGCGGCGGCCGGTGTGTGGACCGGTGACACGGTGCTGATGACGCTGTCCGCGCTCGGCGCCGCCTCCCTGCTGCAGACCACGCCGGTGCTCTTCGCCATCGTCAAGTACGCGGGCGCGGGCTATCTGACCTGGCTGGCTATCGGCATGCTGCGGGCCGCGGCGTCCATGTGGCGCGAGCGGCACCGGCAGATCGCCGAGCTGACCGACGACGCGGCCGGGCCGGGCGGGGCGGGGACGGCGGCCGGCGCGGCGGAGCGGCCGTACCGGCGGGCGCTGGTGGTGAGCCTCTTCAACCCGAAGGCGATCCTGTTCCTGATCTCCTTCTTCGTGCAGTTCGTCGATCCCGGGTACGCCTATCCGGCGCTGTCCTTCCTGCTGCTTGGCACGCTGCTGCAGATCGCCAGCTTCCTCTACCTGTCGACGCTGATATTCGGCGGCACCCGGCTGTCCGCCGCGTTCCGCCGCCGCAAGCGGCTGTCGGCGGGCGCGACTTCGGCTGCCGGTGTGCTGTTCCTCGGTTTCGCGGCGAAGCTCTCGCTCAGCAGCGTGTGAGGTGGGCGGCCCGGCTCACCGGTGCCACGCGTCGCTTCCGACATCGCGGATCATGCGCTGCAGGACTGTGAGCGCGCGTACGTACTCCTCGGCGGGGATGTCCCGGTGGATCTCCGCACCCGCCCGTCCGTGACCGCGAGCGCAGGAAATCAACCGCGCTGGAGGCCGAGGCTGAGCGGTGCCAGATATGCGCCGAGCCCCGAGGCGTCCTCGCCCGCCCAGCCGATGTAGCCGTCGGGGCGGATCAGGAACAGGCCCTTCCCGTATGCCTCGTAGGCGTCGGTGCGGTGGACGCGGACCGCGGCGCTCGCCGAGCCGTCGAACGCAGGGGGTTCCGCGTCCGTGCCGACGACCAGCAGCGTGAAGTGCGGTCCCCGGAACACGTCGAAGAGCCGTCGGCCGTCGCCGGCCGGTCCGTCCGGGGCCCGGTCGCCCGCCACCAGCGCGCCCGCACGGCCGGCCGACAGCGGGCCCTCGCGGTAGCCGAGCCCCAGCTGCTGGGCTGCCGCGCCGCGCTCCTGTTCACCGCGGTGGATGCGGGTGGAGAGCCCCAGCATGTCGGCTGCGACCGGCCGCCGCTCCGCCTCGTAACTGTCGAGCAGTGCGACCGGTGCGCCGTGCCGCAGCACCTGGCCGAGCTTCCAGCCCAGGTTGTACGCGTCCTGGACGCTGGTGTTGAGTCCCTGCCCGCCCGCCGGGGAGTGGACATGGGTGGCGTCGCGGCCCTCGCGGAACCTGTCGGCCAGCGCAGCACGCGGCCGGGCTATCGGGACGGGGCGAAGGTGTACGGCGGTGCGAGGTTCACGGGCACCGATCACGCCGACGGCCTGGAGGCCCATCTGCGGACCATGGTCGACGCCGGCTTCGAACTCTGGCAGGCCGTCCGGGCGGGCACCACCGCGTACGCGTACACGATGGGCTTCGTCAGTGAGGAGCAGGGCGTCCGCCCGATGCCGGACGAGCGGCGGGACGGTTTCGGCATCGGCGAGCGCGCCGAGCGGATGGCGCAGTACCCGCTCGCCGCCGCGGCGGGCGCCGAGATCTTCGCCCACTACGAGGAACGGTTCGAGGACGGCCTGCGGCTGATCGTCGCAGGGATCGAGGCACGGTACGGGGTGCGCTGAGCGGTGGTCAGGCCGGGCGGCCCGACCCGCCCGTCAGGGATCTGCGCAGCAGCGGGGTGCACCACCGCTCCACGTACCGGTGCAGCAGCCACGCCAGCGCCAGCATCAGCGCCACCGTGAGCACCGCCGTCACCCCCGCCGGGATGCCGAGCCGCCGGTGCAACGCGCTCACCGCCACCCACCCCAGATGTTCATGGACGAGATAGAACGGGTAGGTCAGCGCTCCCGCGACTGTCAGCCAAGGGCGGTCGAAGCGGGCGAGGGCGCCGAGTGCGATAGCGGCGACCGCGGCGAAGCCGGCGGTCACGATCGCGATGATGACCAGCGACGAGCGGTACGAGAAGTCGTGCGGGCCCGCCGGGTGCCACAGCGCGGCCACCGCGTAGTGCTGGCCGAGCAGCCAGCTGACGCCGACGATGCCCCAGGCCGTGACGTCCCGCCGGTTGCGGTGGACCAGGTAGAGCCCGATGCCGCCGATGAAGAAGGGGGCGTACTCGGGCATCAGGACCACCTCGGCCAGCGGCTCGCCCGATGCCTCGCCGAGCGCCGCGGCCAGCGTCCACGCGGCGCAGAACAGCACGACCCGTCGCCTGCTGGCCCCCGGCAGCACCACGCACACGGCGAACAGGGCGTAGAAGCGGATCTCCGCCCACAGCGTCCAGCACACACCGAGTACCCGGTCCACGCCCAGTGGCTGCTGCAGCAGTGTCAGGTTCACCAGCGCATCGCTGGGGGAGACCGCCTTGTACGCCACCGCGGGCAGCGCGAAGACCAGTGTCACCAGCAGGACCGCCGCCCAGTACGCGGGCAGCAGCCTGGCCGCCCGGGAGGCGAAGAACGAGGCCAGTGAGCGGCCCCAGCCGCTCATGCAGATCACGAAGCCGCTGATGACGAAGAAGATCTGCACCCCGAGGCAGCCGTAGGCGAACCAGGTGTGGGCGGTGGGGAACAGGGAAGCGGCGGAGGTTCCCCATGCCTTGGTGATGTCGCCGCCCCGGCCACCGTAGTGGTACGCGGCGACCATCAGTGCGGCGACCAGCCGCAGCCCGTCCAGAGCGCGCAGCCGGGGCCTGGCGCGCGCCGGACGGCGGTCCAGGGGAGACGACGACGGGCGTGGTGGCGCCGGCACCGGCGCCGGGGCGGCGAGAACCCGCTCGAGGGTCCTGCCCGGATTCTCCGGAGTGATGGTCACGGCCTTCCCTTCCCACAGTGGCGAAGGGTCAGGTTAGGGCGCTCCGAGGCCCCGAAACGGACGAGAGGGGATCAGTTTCCCGTGCTGACAGGGCGAGTTCATCTTGCGGCCGTTCAGGTTTCTTAGCGTGCTACGGAACCTCAAACGGTTGCCGAACATCTGTACCCCTCCATATGCCCCCTTCCCCCCACGGGCACCAGACGCTTGGAGCGCCATGACGAAAGCCCGCACCCGTTGGCCACGGCAACGTGACGCGGAGGACTCGCTCCCGCCCGAAGGCGGTACGTCCCACCTCGCCACGGTCCGGCCGACGGAACTGGAGACCTGCCTGCGCGCCTGCGCCGCGCACAGCGGGAAGCTGGTCGCCGGGCTCGACCGGCGGCGTACGGCGCTCGCGGAGGCCCTGCGGAATCTGCTGGCCACCCACGCCACGATGGAGCAGCAGACGTCCTCCGGGGCCTCCCCGATCCCGCTGCTGCGGCGCACCGCCAAGGGCGGTTCGGGTTCCGCTCTGGTGCTCGGCGACGAGCTGCTCGACCCGCTGCTCGCGGTCGGCAACAAGGCGCTGGACTGCGGTTACGAGGACGAGCTGAAGCTCGCGATCCTCATCACGGACACCGTGCTCACCCAGCGCAAGCGCTCCCGGGCGGGCTGGCGGCTGCGGGCCCGGACGCTGGAGGCGATGGGCGCGGAGATCGCCGCAGTCGAGGCGTACGGGCACTACCTCGACCTCACCGACGAGGACGGCTTCGGGGTCGCGGCGAAGACGGCCGGGCTGCGGGTGGGCGCGGAGCGCCAGAGCGAGCTGCTGCGGAAGCTGGAGCGCGACTGCCCCGAGGCCGCGGCCTTCGCCGGCCGGTCCGTCACCGAGTCCTGGGCCGAGGGCCTGGCGCTGCACGGGCGGGGGGACTGGAACGCGGCACGACCCCGGCTGATCGGCGCACTTCTGACCCAGGACCGGGTCGGTGCGCCGGTACCGGAGATCCAGGAGGCACTGGCCCAGTACCTGGGCCTCGCGCTGGAGGTCAGCGGCGCGGCGGGCAGCGGCGGCAGCCCCCGCGGCAACGCGGGCACCGACGATCTCGCCCTCCTCACGGACCTCATCGCGCTCTACGCCGAGCAGCGCCGGACCCGGATGCGCGGTCCGATCGTCGACCCCACCTTCGGCGGCGTCGAATGGACCACGCTCGGTGAGTTCCGTAACCGCATCGCGGGCAAGTCGATCTGCCTGATCGCCAACTCGCAGCGTGTCGGAACCGGCTCGATAGGTGCCGAGATCGATGCGTACGACCTGGTCGTCCGCTTCAACTCGTACAAGATCGACCCGTCGGCGACCGGCAAGCGCACCGACATCCACGCCACCATCCACAAGCACGGCTTCAACTGGGACCAGAAGGTCCACACCCGGCTGGTCTTCGGTGGCGTCTCCGGCGACTGGAAGTACTCGCTGCGCAACCGGCTGGTGCCGGGCGCCCAGCAGTACCTCGGCGACGAATCGCTGCGCTGGCCGCTGCGCGACATCGGCAAGGTCGGCGCGGATGTCTGGCCGGCCATCCCCACCAGCGGCTTCAACATGCTGTGGCTGCTGGACTACCTGGACGTCAGCCCGCAGCTCGACCTGATCGGCTTCGACTTCTACGAGAGCGGCGCCTACCGGCTGCCCGCCGCGATGAAGATGCCCATCACCTCCGTGCACGAGTACACCAGCGAAAAGGCGTGGGTTATGGAACGCGCCCAGAGCGTCACCGATATGAGGATCCGACTGCGATGACGACGACGCCCACTACGACCGACGCGCCCGTACCACAGGCCCCCGCCCCCGCGAACGCACTCACCGGCAAGCGCCGCGTCGCCTTCGCGAGCTTCGTGGACGAGAACTATCTGCCCGGCTTCCTCGCCCTGCTGCGCAGCCTCGCCCTGTCCAACCCGGCGGTCTGCGAGGACTTCATCGTCCTGCACGACGGGCTGCGCCCCGCCTCCGTCGCACAGATCCGGGCGCTGCACCCGCGCATCGACTTCCGCCAGGTCGACGCCGCGCACTACGACACGTACGCCAAGGGCGACCAGGACAACTACCTGGTCCGCAAGGCGTACTTCATCCTCGATGTCTTCCGGGTGCGCGACTACGACACCGTGATCACCCTGGACACCGACATGGTGGTCCTCGACGATCTGGGCGGCCTGCTGACGCTGCGCGACGGTCTTGCCGCGGTTCCGCAGTTCTTCTACGGGCAGCACAAACTCAACAGCGGGCTGCTGGTCATCCAGCGCGAGTATCTCAGCGACGAGTTCTGCGCGAAGATCGACGACGTCGGCCGCAAGGGCACGTACGAACTCGACAAGCACGACCAGGGCATCCTGAACGCCGTGCTCGACGGTGACTTCGTGCAGCTCGACGCCCGCTACAACTTCGTCAAGCGGCGGCTCTCCGGCGACCTCCCGGTGCCCGACACCACCGCGATCCTGCACTTCACCGGTCGGCACAAGCCCTGGCAGGGCGGCGAGGCCGGCTACGGCCAGGCCGAGGACCGGTGGCGCGAGTTCGAACTGTCCGACGCCGAGTTCCACGCCGCGTACCTGGCGCTGCCGGGCGCCAAGCACCACGACCTGCTGGTGCACTACGGCACCGCGCACGTCCGGCGCACCGCCGACCCCGAGAGCGCCCGCCGGGTCGCCGCCGCACACATCGGCGCCGGTGAGTACCAGGAGGCGGCCGACCTGCTCGGCGGGGTCCGGATCCCCGTCGACGAGGCCTGGTCGCACGAGGTGCTCGGCCACGCGCTGATGAGCGTCTCCCGCTACGAGGAGGCCCGCGCCCAGCTCCTGCTGGCCACCGCCGCCCCCAACCGGGCCGCGACCGCCTTCTCACGCCTCGCCCAGATCGCCTGGATCCACGGCGACGACGCCACCGCCGCGCAGTACGCCCTCGGAGGGCTCGGTGTCGACCCGACCCACCGGGCGAACCGGCTGATGTACCAGCGGACCAAGGACGTTGCCGCCCCCGTCGAGGGACCGGCCGCCGAGCAGCTCGCGCACGTCGCCTTCTACATGGACCGGCAGGGCAACGCCGGGGACAAGCTGCTTCCGGAGAGCGTCCGGTTGGCCTTCGGCCGCGACACCGGCCCGGCCCGCTGGCACTCCGTCCACGCACACCGGCTCTTCGACGAGGCCGCACTGGAACGGGTCAACGCCCGCCGCGGACTGGTCATCGGCGGCGGTGGCCTCTTCATCCCGGACACCGCGCCGAACGGCAACAGCGGCTGGCAGTGGAACGTCCCCGACGAACTGCTGGACCGGATCGACGTACCCGTCATGGTGTACGCGGTCGGGTTCAACGCCTTCGACGGCCAGGCGTACGGCCACGGCCGGGACCGGTTCCTCTCCTCCCTGCGGAAGCTGGTGGAGCGCGCCTCGTTCTTCGGGCTGCGCAACCACGGCTCGATCGAGAAGGTCCGCGAGCTGCTGCCGGCGTCGCTGCACGACAAGGTCCGCTTCCAGCCCTGCCCGACCACGGTCACCCGGCAGCTGGTGGACGGCTGGACCGACCCCGTACAGCGCGAGAACACCGTGCTGATCAACGCCGCGTACGACCGGTCCGGGCTCCGCTTCGGCCACGACTACGCGCACTTCCTCGCCGAGATGGCCACCGCGGTGAAGGAGCTGGGCAAGCGTGCCGAGGTGCAGTGCGTGGCCCACTCGCTGGACGACGAGCGCATCGCCTTCGACCTGCGGCGTGAGCACGGCATCGCGCTGCCGGTGATCCCGATGTACGACTTCGAGAACGACGAGATCCGGTCCACGTACGCCCGGACCAAGCTGGTCATCGGGATGCGCGGGCACGCGGGCATGATCCCGTTCGGCTGCGGTACGCCGATCATCAGCCTGATCTCGCACCCGAAGATGGCGTACTTCCTGTCCGACATCGAACGGCCCGAGTGGGGTATCTCCGTCCACGACCGGTACCTCGGGGCGCGGCTCGTGGAGCGGGCGGCCGGGCTGCTGGACGACCATGCGGCGGCGGTGGCCGATGTGCACGGACGGCAGCAGGAACTGTGGAAGGTCACCGAGGCGAACGCGGCCGACCTCCGAGTGATCCAGGGAGGCGTGCGCGTCTGACGACGCGACGAAGGGGGCGGGGTGCCGACCGGGCACCCCGCCCCCTTCTTTTGCCCTCGATCGACGGGGGATCGAAGCTCGCCGGACCGGTACGAAGCTCGCCGGGCGGGCGCGAAAACCGAGCCCGCCCGGCGATCGAGGAGGCAACGGCCCCGGTCGACCGGCCCGGTCACCGTGGCCGCGCCGGCTACCGTCGCACAACCCGCCGCAACGACTTCGCCCGCCGGGCGACCCTGCGCACCGCGGCATTCCGCGGCAGGAACGCGAACTGTGCGGGCACCCCGCCGGGCAGCCCCAGCGACGTCAGCCGCTTGCGCTTGAAGTAGCGCCAGGTCGCGGCCGTGAGATGGGCGGAGAGATACCGCTCCGCGGCCGACCGCAGCTGCGGATAGATCTTCGGCTGCATCGTGAAGCCGACCGCGGTGATCAGTTCGTTCAACTCGGCCGGGGTCACCGCGACCGCTTCCGGGACCGGGCCCCGGCCGCCGAGGTCCGGCACCAGCGCGTCCACCAGCGTGACCGGAACCCGGTTGCTGTTCTCGAACGGGGACAGCCGCTCCAGCAGCGTCTCCGTACCGACCCGTGCCACCGGCAGCCCGTAGAACGCGGACGCGGTGAGCAGCGCGGTCGAGAAGCAGCCGACGACCAGCGCCGGCCGCATCCGCTGGTACAGCACCTCGGCGAGGACCGGCGCGGTCAGCACCCCCGAGTCCAGCACGGTCAGCTCCGCGCCGAGTTTCGCCGCCTCCGTCTCCATCGCCTGCGACCACTGGGCCGGGGCCGTCGGATGCGGCTTGAACACCAGGCGGGTGTGGCCGAGTCCGACCGCGCCGCGCATCATCCGCAGGTGCAGCTGCTCCTCCTCCGCCGCGCTGATCAGGCCGAGCGCGGAGAGGTACTGGCCGAGCAGCAGCGCGGGCGCGTCCACGGACGGCACGCTCGCCGCGACATCGTGCGCGTCGCCAAGTTCACCGAGCACCTTGAGGAACGCCTCGGTCGGAACGATCTGCGACGCCACGCCGAACTCCGTGAGCAGCAACGGCTTCAGCCCCGGCACGAGGTCGAGGTGGAGCAGCCGCCGCACCCGGGTGCCGATCAGCGGGTCGATCTTGTTCCTGGTCGGGCCGTAGCTCATCAGCCCGTCCGCGTACACGTCGATCGGTACGCCGGTGAAGATATCGGCGATCGCCATCGCCGGGTTGACCTGGATCGACTCGATGGCGAGCTCGATGTCGTCGTCGCCGAGTCCCCAGGCGAGGCGCAGATGCCGCTCCCACAGCGGTACGTCGTCGGGGCGCGGGGCCCAGCCGCTCGGGTGATGGGGGGCGATGGTCGCGTTCCACGACACGACGTCGTCGAACCGGCCGCGCAACGCGTCGAACCCGGGCATCGCGTCGACGGCGGGTGTCGTCTCCGGGATCGCCGCGTTGTTCGAGACGAGGAGGATGCGGCGGTCGGCGTCCGCGAAGACGCCCGCGTCCAGGGCGGCGGCGAGCGTGGCCGCGCCGTAGAGGGTGGAGGCGAAAAAGATCTGTGTCGTACGGGTCCGGCTGCTGCTCATGCGGCCGCCACCTCCTTCGCAGTGACGGGCCGGCGGCGCAGCCGGCGCAGCAGGGTCGCGCGCTGCAGGTCCATCGAGTCCAGGGCGTCGTCCAGCACGTCCTGCGGCATCCGCTTGAGCGCCCCGGCGCTCATCGATTTCAGGGCACGGGCCACAGAAGGTTCGTACCTTTCCATCGAACTCATGTGATGCGAAATGATCGCGCAATAGGTACGGACCGCTTTCGGCAGGAGTGCCTGTGCATCGCGGTCCGCCGCTGTTTCCCTTACGACCTGGTCAAATGAGCGGATGAAATCGAGCTGGCGCACGTCGCCGATCTGGGTCAGTGACGAGGCGACGCCACGCCGGTAGAAAATGCCGAGAAGCCCCAGCACCGCAAAGGAATCCGCCTCGCGGTGCAGCCGCCAGATCCACGGCCGGTCCTCGGCGGTGCGCAGACCGTCCGTGAAGTGCAGCAGCCCGCGGTCCAGGAGCCGGCGGTGGTAGAGGCCCGCCCAGGCGTACGGATAGTCGACCGAGGTGGTGCGCCCGGCGGGCAGGATCGCGTCCCGCGGGTCCATGACCTCGCCCCTGCGGCCGTGCGGGACGCGGTGGACCGTACGGGTCCTGCCGTCGGCCTGGACATGGTCGGTACGGACGAAGTCGCAGCCCAGCGCCTCGGTGCGGGCGAGCAGGTCGGCGTAGAACCCGGGGGCGAGCCAGTCGTCGCCGTCCAGGAAGGCGAGGTACTCGCCGCGGGCCGCGTCCAGACCGGTGTTCCGGGCGGTGGCCAGTCCGCCGTTCTGCTTGTGTCTGCGTACGACCACCCCCGGAATCTCGTCCTCGGCGCGGCGGAGTATGTCCGCGGTCCCGTCGGTCGAACAGTCGTCGACGAGGATGAATTCGAAGTCCTCGCGGGCGTTGGCCCGCAGGCTTCTCAGGGTGTCGGGGGCGTATGTCTGCACGTTGTAGAACGGCACGATTACGGAGAGCTTAACCACCCTTCACACGCTAGGGGGGCGCTCGTCATTTGCCCTGGCCCCAGGAGGGACGGCAGGTGAACGACGAATGTCGGAATGATGAACCGGTCCAAATCCGAGAGGGTTACGGGGCATTTGGGGAGCTGATTCGCCAACAGTCGGCGGGCTGTTAACCATCTGTTGCCGTCACGTTGGGCCGCCAATCGAAATGCCTTCCTAACTTCTAGGACGTGCCCCCACGTACCAGCAAAACGACGGCGCTCCGGGTAGCCGTACTCGCCGACTCGGACACCCGGTGGAAATGGGGCGCGCTCACCGCGCGCCGCCTGACCACCGGGGCCCCGGACGCGTCCCGCGCAGCGGACCGGCCGGTCGAGATCAGCGGACTGCTGCTGCGCGGCCGCGCCACCCCGACCCCGCGCCAGCTCGCCGAGGTCGGCGACGTCGGGATCGAGACCGGCAGGGTGCGCGAGGTGACGGCCGTCGAGTTCCTGGACACCGTGCGGAACGAGGGGTACGACCTGGTGGTCCTCGCCCTGGTCGGCGGCGCCGTCCAGGCGATGCTGCACGGCCTCGCCGCCCTGCGGCAGGACGCCAGGCCCGTCGTCGTCACCGGCTATGTCGGTGTCGTCTACGAGAAGCTTGCCGACGGGCTGCTGCTGCGACACGGCGCGGACGTCGTCCTCGCCAACTCCCGGCACGACGCGGAGCGTTTCCGCGCGGTGTACGAAGGAGTGGGCGCCGACGCCTCGGCCGTCACGGAGGCCGCACTGCCGTTCCTCGGCGGCGCGCCGCACCGGCCGCAGAAGGGCCGCGACACGGTCGTGTTCGCAGCCCAGCCCTCCGTACCGGCCTCCCGCGCCGACCGGACGTACCTGCTGCGCCGGCTTGTCGAGCACGCCAGGCTGCACCCCGACCGCGAGGTGCTGCTGAAGCTGCGCTCCAAGCCGGGTGAGCACACCACGCACATCGAAGAACTTCCGTACCAGCGGCTCGCGGAGAAGCTTCCCGGCGGGCTGCCGCCCAACTTCAGCCTGGTGTACGGGCACATGGGCGAGGTCCTCGACCGCACCGACCTGCTGGTCACGGTCTCCTCGACCGCCGCGCTGGAGTCCCTGCACCGGCGCATCCCGACGGCGATCCTCACCGACCTCGGCGTCCGCGAGACCCTCGGCAACCACCACTTCATCGGCTCGGGCCTGCTCACCTCGTGGGACCGGCTCGACGGCGGATCCCACCCGGAGCCCGACGAGAAGTGGCTGGCCGGCCAGGGCGTCGCCGCAGACGGCACGTACGACACGGCCTACGACACCGCTCGCGCCCGCGTCGACGCGCTGCTGGCCGAGGGCCGCCTGCCCGACCTCACGCCGTACTACACACCCGCCACCGCCCCCGGATACCTCCCCGGCATCCTCGCCCGCCACCACCTGGCCCCGGACGGCCACCCGCTGCCGGGCGCCGCGGCGCCGCGCGAGACCGGTGGGGTGCGGGGTGCGGTCCGCGACGCCGTTCGGGAGGCGGCGCGGGGGGCGTACCGGCAGGGAGTCCAGCGGGTCGCCCCCGTGATCCGGCGGATGGGCGAACTGTGAACACCACTTCAGGAGCAGAGATGACCCCGACCCCGACCGTGCTCGCCGTGATCCCCGCCCGCGGCGGATCCAAGGGCGTCCCGGCCAAGAACATCGCCCAGGTCGGCGGCATACCGCTGGTCGCCCGCGCGGTGCAGGCCTGTCTCGGATCGAGCGAGGTCACCGACGTCGTCGTGACGACCGACGACACGGCCATCGCCGCCGCCGCACGGGCCGCGGGCGACGCGCTGGGGGCCTCCGGGCGGCTGCACTGCGTGCAGCGTCCCGCCGCCATCGCGGGCGACAGGTCGAGCAGCGAGGACGCGGTGCTGCACGCCCTCGACGCGTACGAGGCGATGCACGGCCGCACCGTCGACGTGGTGCTGCTGGTCCAGTGCACCAGCCCGTTCATCACTCGCGAGGACATCGACGGGGTGGCCGCAGCGGTCGCCCGCGAAGGCGCCGACACGGCTGTCACCGTGGCCCCCTTCCACGGCTTCATATGGCGCGACGGCACCGCCGTCGAGGACCACGCCTACGGCGTCAACCACGACAAGGGCGTCCGGCAGATGCGGCAGGACCGCCCCGAGGACCTGCTGGAGACCGGCGCGGCGTACGCGATGAACGTCGCCGGCTTCCGTACCCACCGCCACCGCTTCTTCGGCGACACCACGCTGGTCCGCACCGACCCCGCCCGGGTCCTGGAGATCGACGACCCGCACGACCTGGCCCGCGCCCGCGCCCTCGCGCCGCTCCTCGACCCGTCGCCGCTGCCGACCCGCGACGACATCGACGCCGTCGTCCTCGACTTCGACGGCACCCAGACCGACGACCGCGTCCTCATCGACGCCGACGGACGCGAGATCGTCGCCGTTCACCGCGGCGACGGCCTGGGCATCGCGGCCCTGCGCAAGTCCGGGCTCGACCTCCTCATCCTGTCCACCGAGCAGAACCCGGTCGTCGCCGCCCGCGCCAACAAGCTCAGGATCCCCGTCCTGCACGGCATCGACCGCAAGGACCTCGCGCTCAAGCAGTGGTGCGACGAGCAGGGCATCGCGCCCGAGCGGGTGCTCTACGTCGGCAACGACGTCAATGACCTGCCCTGCTTCGCCCTCGCCGGCTGGCCCGTCGCCGTCGCCAGCGCCCACGACTCGGTACGCGCCGCCGCGCGCGCCGTCACGACCACCCCCGGCGGCTTCGGCGCCATCCGCGAAATCGCGGCCTGGCTGCTCGGCCCCAGCCTCACAAACCACCGGTCCACCCCCACCAACAACACCACCAAGTAAGGAAACACCCTCATGAGCACCTCCCGCCTGCGCACCCTCGGCACCCGCACCGCCGGCCCCGGTCAGTCCGTCTACATCACCGGCGAGATCGGCATCAACCACAACGGTGACCTCGACAACGCCCTCGCGCTGATCGACGTGGCCGCCGAAGCCGGCTGTGACGCCGTCAAGTTCCAGAAGCGCACCCCGGAGATCTGCACCCCGCGCGACCAGTGGGACATCGAGCGCGACACCCCCTGGGGCCGGATGACGTACATCGACTACCGCCACCGCGTCGAGTTCGGCGAGGCCGAGTACCAGGCCATCTCCGACCACTGCGCCAAGCGCGGCATCGACTGGTTCGCCTCCCCGTGGGACACCGAGGCCGTCGCCTTCCTGGAGAAGTTCGACGTCCCCGCCCACAAGGTCGCCTCGGCCTCGCTGACCGACGACGAGCTGCTCCGCTCGCTGCGTGCCACCGGCCGCACGATCATCCTCTCCACCGGCATGTCGACGCCGCGCCAGATCCGGCACGCGGTCGAGGTCCTCGGCAGCGACAACATCCTGCTCTGCCACGCCACTTCGACGTACCCCGCGAAGGCGGAGGAGCTGAACCTGCGCGTCATCAACACCCTCCAGCAGGAGTACCCGAACGTCCCGATCGGCTACAGCGGCCACGAGACCGGCCTCCAGACGACCCTCGCCGCCGTCGCCCTCGGCGCCGCGTTCGTCGAGCGTCACATCACTCTCGACCGCGCCATGTGGGGCTCCGACCAGGCCGCCTCGGTCGAGCCGCAGGGCCTCACCCGCCTCGTCCGCGACATCCGCACCATCGAGGCCTCCCTCGGTGACGGCGTCAAGAAGGTGTACGAGTCCGAGCTCGGCCCGATGAAGAAGCTCCGCCGGGTCGCGGGCGTCGTCGCCGAGAACACCGAGGCGGCCCCGGCCGCCGAGCTGGCCGCGGTCTGACGGGCCGACCGGTGAACCTCGCCTTCGTCGAGAGCCCGGTCCAGCTCCTGAACGTCCTGGAGTGGGCCTACACAGAGGGAGGCGACGACCTGGTCCGCTCGGACATGACGGTCGTCGTCCTCCCCCCGGTCGACCCGATGTCGCGCGGTCAGCTGCGCCGGATGGCGGAGCTGGCCCGCGACGAGGGCGCCACCGTGCGCTGGCAGGAGGCGCGCGGCGGCGCGGGTGCGCCGCTGAAGGCCCTGCGCGAACTGACGGGACTGCTGCGCAGGGCGGACCGGATCGTGATCGGCGACCCGTTCTCCCGCTATGTGCAGCTGCTCCTCACGATGGTCCGCGCCCGACGCCTCACGGTGGTCGACGACGGCACGGCCACGATGGAGTTCGTCGCCCAACTGGCGCGCGGCGAACGGCTGGTGCGCTGGCACCGGCGTGGCAGATCGGGCGCGCGCGAACTGGTCCTGGCCCCGGTCACGGCCACCGCCCGCCGCCGCTTCACCCCGTCGAGGACCCGTACGGTCGAGGTGTTCACAGCGATGCCGGTCGAGGCTCCGGCCGGCATCACGGTCACCCCCAACACCTTTGCCTGGACCCGCGCCCGCTTCGGTCCGCCGCTGCTCACCCGGGGCGCGGACCTGGTCGGCACATCCCTGGTCGAGACGGGCGTCATCGACCAGGAGCAGTATCTGGAGGCGGTCTCCGCCCTGGCCCGGACCCACGGAGCGACCCGCTACTTCGCCCACCGCCGGGAGTCCGCCGACAAACTCCACGCCCTGGAAGCCGCCACCGGCCTGGAGATCGTCCGCCCGGACCTCCCTCTGGAACTCATCGCCCGCCGCGGCCCGATCGGCCGCACGGTCCTGAGCTTCCCGTCCACGGTCGTCCACACACTGCCACTCGCACTGGTCGGCACCGAGGTCAAGGTCGCGGTCTGCGACATCGCCCCGGAGTGGCTGCGGGACACAGCGTCGCCGCGCGCGCAGGGATTCCTGAGCGGAGTCACGGAGACGGCACGCGACGTACAGCGGCTGGCCCCGTGGCGGGCGACGGCGGTCACGGAGGCGTAGCCGCCGGCGGTCCTTTGTACGACGCACTCGAACCGAGCGGGCCGGCGACGGAGCGTAAGCCGTGTGGAGTCCGGACCGACCGGCGGGTCGCGGCGCACGCCTTCGGGGGAAAACGGGTGAGTTTACCCACCTCCATCTCACGGCACACGCTCCGACGCCGTATTTTGTTCCTCTATGCGGCTGAACTTTTGTTGATCTGTGGTCAGTTGAGGGGGCAAGGGGCCTACCCTTCACCAGGTGAACCACTTGATGTCCCGCGAGTCCGATCCCGAGCTGCCCGAGGACGCCTCCCTGCCCGGCACACTGCCCGAACCCCTGCGGGCAGAGCTGATCGCCTTCCGGCGCGATCTGCACATGCACCCCGAGCTCGGCAACCAGGAGTTCCGTACCACCGCGGCCATCAAGGCCCGGCTGGAGAAGGCCGGGCTCGAACCCCGGGTGCTCTCCACCGGGACCGGGCTGATCTGCGACGTGGGCACATCGGGAGGGGCACGGAGCTCGGACGAGGGCGGTGACCGGCGGGCGGGCGACACGCGGCCCATGCTCGCCCTGCGCGCGGACATCGACGCCCTGCCCATTCCGGACACCAAGACCGGCGTTCCCTACCGCTCCACCGTCCCGGACCGGGCACATGCCTGTGGGCACGACATTCACACCACGACCGTCCTCGGCGCCGGGCTCGTCCTCGCCGAGCTCGACCGGCAGGGGCTGCTGCCGCACCCCGTGCGGCTGATCTTCCAGCCCGCCGAGGAGGTGCTGCCCGGTGGGGCGGCCGATGCGATCGAGGCCGGGGTGCTGGAGGGCGTCGGGCGGATCATCGGGGTGCACTGCGACCCGAGGGTCGATGTGGGGAGGATCGGGCTGCGGGCCGGGCCGATCACCTCGGCCTGCGACCGGCTGGAGGTCACCCTGGACGGACCCGGCGGTCACACCGCCCGTCCGCATCTGACCACCGACCTGGTCACCGCCGCCGCGAAGGTGGCCACCGAGGTGCCCGCGCTGCTCGCCCGCCGGGTCGACGCCCGCTGGGGGCTCGCGGTCACCTGGGGGCGGCTGGTGGCCGGGCACGCGTGCAATGTGATCCCGCAGCACGCCGAACTGTCCGGGACGGTCCGCTGCCTGGATCTGGCGGCGTGGCGGGAGGCGCCGGATCTGGTCCATGCCGCCATCGACGAGGTGGCCGGAATGTACCGGGCCAAGTCCGTGATCAACTACGTCCGTGGGGTCCCGCCGGTCGTGAACGACCTGGGGACGACCGAGCTGCTGGCCGCCGCCATGGCCGGGCGCCGCGGATCGTATGCGATCGAGGACACCGAGCAGAGCCTCGGCGGGGAGGACTTCTCCTGGTATCTGGAGCACGTTCCGGGGGCCATGGCACGGCTCGGCGTGCGTACGCCCGGAGACACCCGGCGTCTTGACCTGCACCGCGGAGACTTCGATGCGGACGAGGAGGCGATCACTGTTGGCGTGGAGCTGTTCACCGCCGCGGCTTTGCTCGACGGTAACCGCTCGTAACCGGACAGGTCACCGCCGGTTCGCGACGATCCGATAACGGCTTCCGTACAGGGCTTTATCTGACATCTACGCGCGTTACGATCGCGGCGAAACCAGCGCCGGAAGAGGCGCTTCGGTCAGGTTTGAAGGAGCCTTCCCTTGCGCCGGGTATCCAAGATCACCGCTGCGTGTGCCGTCACTGCGGCTCTCGCGCTCACCGCCACCGCGTGTGGCAAGTCGTCCGACGAGAGCACCAGCTCCGACAAGGGCCAGATGAAGATCGGCATGGCCTTCGACGTGGGCGGCCGTGGCGACAACTCGTTCAACGACTCCGCCGCTCGCGGCCTGGACAAGGCCAAGGCCGAGTTCAAGGCCCAGACGAAGGAGCTCACCGCCAAGAACGGTGAGACCCCCGCCGACCGCGAGCAGCGTCTGGAGTCGCTCGCCGAGGGTGGCTACAACCCGGTCATCGCGATCGGCTTCGCGTACAAGGACGCGGTCGACAAGATCGCCCCGAAGTACCCGAAGGTCGACTTCGGCCTGGTCGACTCCGTTTCCGACGCCAAGAACGTCGCCTCCATCGTGTTCACCGAGGAGCAGGGCTCGTACCTCGCCGGTGTCGCGGCCGCGCTGAAGTCGAAGGACGGCCAGGTCGGCTTCATCGGCGGTGTGGACCTTCCGCTGATCAAGAAGTTCGCCGCCGGCTACCAGCAGGGTGTCCTGGACACGAACCCGAAGGCCAAGGTGCAGATCCAGTACCTGTCCACCGGTTCGGACCTGTCCGGCTTCGGCAGCCCCGACAAGGGCAAGGCCGCCGCCAAGGGCATGCTCGACAAGGGTGCGGACGTCATCTTCGCCGCCGCGGGCGGTTCGGGTGCCGGCACGATCGAGGCCGTCGCAGGTCAGAAGGGCGCCTGGGCCATCGGTGTCGACTCCGACCAGGCTCTGGACCCGGCGCTGTCGAAGTACAAGGACTCGATCCTGACCTCGGTCGTCAAGAACGTCGACGCCGGTGTCTACGACCTGATCAAGTCCGTCAAGGACGGCAAGCCGCTCACCGGCGTCCAGACGTACTCCCTGGCCAAGGGCGGCGTTTCGCTGACCACCACGGGTGACCACATCACGGACATCCAGGCCAAGCTCGACGAGGCGAAGAAGAAGATCGTCGACGGCACGATCACGGTCAAGACCACGCTCTGATCCTCCCGTCGATCGGGGCCCGCGGGGAGCTGCTTCGGTTGCTCGCCCGGGCCCCGATTTCGCGTACATGCCCGGACCCTGCATTTCCGTAGCCGTACGCACACGGTCTGCCACCCGCTACCGGGTGGCCAACGATTCGGTGGCGCTACGCGCGTAGCGTCCGCCGGACGCGGTACCTTTTTTCGCCCCCTCGCCTGCGTCCTCACCGCCTCCGCCTCCGCTCCTGTCAAGGAGAGTGCGTCATCAACGCGTCCAGCAGTCCTCATGCCGTGGAGCTCCGCGGCATCACCAAGCGATTCCCCGGGGTCGTGGCCAACCACGACATCGACATCACCGTGCGCCGCGGCACCGTCCACGCTCTCGTCGGCGAGAACGGCGCCGGCAAGTCCACTCTGATGAAGATCCTGTACGGCATGCAGAAGCCGGACGAGGGCACCATCGCGGTGGACGGCGAGCAGGTCTCGTTCCACAACCCCGGCGACGCCATCGCACGCGGCATCGGCATGGTGCACCAGCACTTCATGCTCGCCGACTACCTGACCGTCCTGGAGAACGTCGTCCTCGGCTCCGAGAAGCTGTTCGGGATCGGCGACCGGGCCCGCGCCAGGATCAAGGAGATCTCCGACGCGTACGGCCTCGGCGTCCGTCCGGACGCCATGGTCGAGGACCTCGGCGTCGCCGACCGCCAGCGCGTGGAAATCCTCAAGGTCCTCTACCGCGGTGCCCGCACGCTGATCCTCGACGAGCCGACCGCCGTCCTCGTGCCGCAGGAGGTCGACGGACTCTTCGACAACCTGCGCGAGCTCAAGGCCGAAGGCCTGACCGTCATCTTCATCTCGCACAAGCTCGGCGAGGTGCTCTCCGTCGCCGACGAGATCACGGTGATCCGGCGCGGTACGACGGTGGGCACCGCCGACCCGGCGAACACCACGACCAAGCAGCTCGCCGAGCTGATGGTCGGCAGCGAGCTGCCGTCGCCGGAGACCCGCGAGTCGACCGTCACCGACACGCCGATGCTCACCGTCGACGACCTGCGACTGACCGCGACCGACCCGGACGGAGTGGTGCGTGCCGTGCTCGACGGCATCACCTTCACCATCCACAAGGGCGAGGTCCTCGGCATCGCGGGCGTCGAGGGCAACGGCCAGTCCGAACTGGTCGACGCCATCATGGGCATGCGCGCCCTCGACCACGGCGTGCTCACCCTGGACGGCGCCGACATCTCCCGAACCCCGACGCGCAAGCGCCGGGAGGACGGCATGGCCGTCATCCCGGAGGACCGCCACCGGCACGGACTGCTGCTGGAAGCCCCGCTCTGGGAGAACCGCATCCTCGGTCATGTCACCGAGCGGCCCAACAGCAAGGGCGCGTTCCTCGACCTCAAGGCGGCCCGCGCGGACACCGAGCGGATCGTGCGCGAGTACGACGTCCGCACCCCCGGCATCGAGGTCACAGCGGCCTCGCTCTCCGGCGGCAACCAGCAGAAGCTGATCGTCGGCCGCGAGATGAGCCACTCCCCGAAGCTGCTGATCGCCGCGCACCCCACCCGGGGCGTGGACGTCGGCGCGCAGGCGCAGATCTGGGACCAGATCCGCGAGGCGCGTCGCGAGGGTCTGGCGGTGCTGCTGATCTCCGCCGACCTGGACGAGCTGATCGGGCTCTCCGACACCCTGCGCGTCATGTACCGCGGCCGGCTGGTCGCGGACGCCGACCCGGCGACCATCACCCCGGAAGAGCTCGGCTCGGCGATGACGGGAGCGGCCAGCGGCCATCTCGAGGCGCCGACCGAGTCCGGTACGGATGCGGAGTCCCGTCCGGACTCCGCCGACACCGACCCCCGGAACGGGGGAGAGGACCGATGAAGAAGTTCGACAAGGAGCGGCTGCTCCTGGGGATCGCGGCCCCCGTACTCGCGATCGTGGTCGCGTTCCTGGTGACCGCCCTCGTGCTGGCCGCCACCGGCAAGGAACCGTTCAGCGCGTTCGGCATCATGTTCGACTACGGGGTGAAGTCGGACAGCCAGGTCTACATCCTCAACAAGGCGACGACGTACTACCTCGCAGGTCTCGCGGTTGCCGTCGGCTTCCGGATGAACCTCTTCAACATCGGCGTCGACGGCCAGTACCGCCTCGCCGCCTTCTTCGCCGCCGCCGTCGGTGGCGCGCTGACCCTGCCGGGCGCCCTCCAGATCCCGCTGATCATCCTCACCGCGATGATCGTCGGCGCGATGTGGGCCGGGATCGCCGGTGTCCTCAAGGTCACCCGGGGCGTCAGCGAGGTCGTCTCGACGATCATGCTGAACGCCATCGCGACCGCCGTCATCGGCTACCTGCTCCAGCAGGGCCGCCTCGGTCACCTCGACGAGGCCGGCACGAAGATCTCCACCAACCCGCTCCCGGAGTCCTCGCACTTCTTCGAGTTCCCGACCACCCCGACGCCCGTCTGGGGCTTCATCGTGGTCGCGATCGTCGCGGGCATCGCCTACTGGTTCACGCTCTCGCGCACCCGGTTCGGCTTCGATCTGCGTACCGTCGGCCAGTCCGGCTCCGCGGCCGAGGCCAGCGGTGTCGACGTCAAGAAGATGGTCGTCACCTCGATGCTGATCTCCGGCGCGGTGGCCGGCCTCATCGGCATGCCGACGCTGCTCAACGACAGCTACGAGTACAGCGGCGACTTCCCCATCGGTATCGGCTTCACCGGCATCGCCATCGCCCTCCTCGGCCGCAACCACCCCGTCGGCATCGCGCTCGGCGCGCTGCTCTGGGGCTTCCTGGAGCGCGGCACCGGAAAGCTCGAGTTCGAGGGGTACGACAAGGAGATCGTCGGCGTCATCCAGGGCGTCATCGTCCTGTGCGTCGTCATCGCGTACGAAGTCGTCCGCCGCTACGGACTCAAGCGCCAGCAGAGCAAGGTCGGCGCGGAACTCGCCGCACAGGCCGCCCGTAACTCCGACCAGCAGGAGGTGTCGGCGTGACCGCCACGGCGACTTCCACCCCGCCGCCCGCGGCCCCCAAGGTCTCCGGTGGCAGCGGCCGCACCCGCCTCTCCTTCCCCGTCGTCCTGCTGATCGTCGCGGGCGCGCTGCTCGCGCTGTCAGCGGTGCGCGCCATCACCGGCGCGCAGGACGTCACCTCTGCCGGGCAGATCAGCGCGGCGCTCGCGATGGCCGTGCCGATCGGGCTCGCCGGTCTCGGCGGCCTGTGGGCCGAGCGGGCCGGTGTGGTCAACATCGGCCTCGAAGGCATGATGATCCTCGGCACGTTCTTCGGTGCCTGGGCCGGCTGGCAGACCAGCCCCTGGCTCGGTGTGCTGGCCGGGGTCATCGGCGGCATGCTCGGCGGGCTGCTGCACGCCGTCGCGACCGTCACCTTCGGTGTCGACCACATCATCTCCGGTATCGCCATCAACATCCTGGCGCTCGGGTTCACCACCTACTTCGCCAAGCTCTGGTTCAACACGGGTGAGGCGGCGGCCAAGGGTGGCAGCCCCAAGCAGTCACCGCCGGCCGACGACATCACCTCCGTGACGATTCCCGGCCTGTCGGGCTGGCTGCACTCGATCGAGAAGCATCACTGGTTCTTCGTCTCCGACGTGGCCGGTGTCATCGGCGGTCTGATCACCAATGTGTCGCTGCTGACGATCCTGGCCGCGGTCCTCTTCGTCGTGACCTTCTTCGTCCTGTGGAAGACCTCGTTCGGGCTGCGGCTGCGCTCCTGCGGCGAGAACCCGGTCGCCGCCGAATCGCTCGGCGTGAACGTCTACCGCTACAAGTACATCGCGGTGATCATCTCGGGCGGCATGGCCGGACTCGGCGGTGCCTTCCTCTCCCTGGTGACCTCGCACATCTACAACGAGGGCCAGACCGGCGGACGCGGATACATCGGTCTCGCCGCGATGATCTTCGGTAACTGGCGGCCCGGCGGACTCGCCATGGGTGCGGGCCTGTTCGGCTTCGCCGACGCGCTCCAGCTGCGCAACGGCGGCGAGTCCGTCCACGCGCTGCTGCTCCTGCTGTTCGTCGTGCTGGCCGCGCTCGCCGCCTTGAAGCTCTACCGCAAGAGCTTCGTCCAGGGCGTGGCCAGCGCCGTCGTCGCCGTCGCCGTGCTGGTGTGGTACCTCGCCACGGACACGGTGCCCACCGAGTTCGTGAGCGCCACCCCCTACATCGTCACGCTGCTCGTCCTCTCTCTCTCCGCGCAGCGACTGCGGATGCCGAAGGCGGACGGCATGCGGTACCGGAAGGGCCAGGGCAAGTGACCGCGGCCGCCGACGTCGACTGGGACGCCCTGCGCGTCGCCGCCCGGGACGCCATGTCCCGGGCGTACGCCCCCTACTCGGGCTACCCGGTAGGCGTCGCGGCGCGCGTCGACGACGGCCGCACGGTGGTCGGCTGCAACGTCGAGAACGCCTCGTACGGACTGAGCCTGTGCGCCGAGTGCGGCCTGGTCTCGCAGCTCAACGCCACCGGCGGCGGCCGGCTGACCCACTTCACCTGTGTGGACGGGGCGGGCGAGATCCTGGTCCCGTGCGGCAGGTGCCGGCAGCTGCTGTACGAGTTCGGCGGGCCCGAGCTCGTCCTGGAGACCCCGGACGGCCTCCGCACGCTCGACGACATGCTGCCGCAGGCCTTCGGCCCGGACCATCTGAAGTAGAACTGCTGTGGCCCTCCCGCCCGTTGGGAGGGCCACACCCTTATCCACCCTCTATGCGCGTAGAGTCATTCGGGACTCCTGCGTACGTACCGGCCGGAAGGACTCCCAGGACATGGACGCCATCTCCGTCATCCGCACCAAGCGCGACCGGGGCGAGCTGACCCCCGAGCAGATCGACTGGGTCATCGACGCCTACACCCGCGGCGAGGTCGCCGACGAGCAGATGTCCGCACTGGCCATGGCGATCCTGCTGAACGGTATGAACCGTACGGAGATCGCCCGGTGGACCGCCGCAATGATCGCCTCCGGCGAGCGGATGAACTTCGACTCGCTCTCCCGCCCCACCACCGACAAGCACTCCACCGGCGGCGTCGGCGACAAGATCACCCTGCCGCTCGCCCCGCTGGTCGCGGCCTGTGGAGCCGCGGTGCCGCAGCTCAGCGGCCGCGGTCTCGGCCACACCGGCGGCACTCTCGACAAGCTGGAGTCCATCTCCGGCTGGCGCGCCCACCTCTCGAACGCCGAGATGCTCGACGTCCTGGACACCACCGGCGCCGTGATCTGCGCCGCCGGTGACGGTCTGGCCCCCGCCGACAAGAAGCTGTACGCGCTCCGCGATGTCACCGGCACCGTCGAGGCCATCCCGCTGATCGCCAGCTCGATCATGTCCAAGAAGATCGCCGAGGGCACCGGCGCGCTGGTCCTGGACGTCAAGGTCGGCTCCGGCGCCTTCATGAAGACCATCGAGGACGCCCGTGAACTGGCCTCGACCATGGTCGCGCTGGGCACCGACAGCGGCGTGCGGACGGTCGCGCTCCTCACCGACATGGCCACCCCGCTCGGCCTGACCGCGGGCAACGCGCTTGAGGTCCGTGAGTCGGTCGAGGTCCTGGCCGGCGGCGGCCCCAAGGATGTCATCGACCTCACCCTCGCCCTGGCCCGCGAGATGCTCGACGCGGCCGGACTCAAGGACGCCGACCCGGAGAAGGCCCTGGCCGACGGCTCCGCGATGGACGTCTGGCGCCGGATGATCTCCGCCCAGGGCGGTGACCCGGACGCCACGCTCCCGGTCGCCCGCGAGCAGCATGTGGTGGCGGCCCACACCTCCGGCGTACTGACCCGTCTCGACGCGTACGACATCGGCGTCGCCGCCTGGCGCCTCGGCGCGGGCCGGGCCCGCAAGGAGGACCCGGTACAGGCGGGCGCGGGCATCGAAATGCACGCCAAGCCGGGCGACACGGTGACCAAGGGCCAGCGGCTGCTGACACTGCACACGGACACCCCGGAGAAGTTCGAGTACGCGCTGAAGGCCCTGCCCGGGTCGTTCGACATCGCCCCGGCCGGCACGGAGTTCACCGCCACCCCGGTGGTGCGGGAACGTATCGCCTGACCTGCGGCTTACCCGTACGGGTGAACGGGACCGGTGGACTGCTGCCGGTCCCGTTCGGCATGCTGGACTCGGTGACGCACCGATAGAGGAGACCGCCATGGGCGCACTCACCGTCGACCCTGTGCCGGGCAGCGGCCACGGCTGGGACGACCTCGTCCGGATCTGGGAGGAGACGGACGCGCCTGAGGGCTGCAAGGTGGAGATCATCGAGGGGATCGTCACCGTGTCGCCACCGCCGTCCAAGGACCACAATCTCACTGCGGCGCTGCTGCAGCGCAGGCTCTACTCCGTGATTCCGGAGGACTGGGAGATCTTCCAGACCCTCGCTGTCTCGGTGCCGGGACGGGCCGGGCTCTACATCCCTGATCTCGTTGTCCTGCCGCGTGCCGTGGCGACCGGGCCGGGCAACCGCGTACCGGCGGAAGAGGCCCGGCTCGTCGTCGAGATCACCTCTCGGGACAATGCCAACCACGACCGCATCGGCAAGGCGCACGGATACGCGAAGGCGGGTGTCGAGCTGTTCCTGCTTCTCGACCCGTGGCACTCCGGCCGCCCGACCGCCACCCTGTACGGCGAACCCGGCGATGGCACCTACCGGGTCCTGGACGCGGTCGAGTACGGGGAGAAGCTGACCTTGCCGGAGCCGTTCCGGCTGGATCTGGACACCGGGGTCTTTCCGGTCAGTTGAGAAGCCGCGTCGCGCAGCGATGAGTTCCGGGCGTTGCGGCGGTCTCCTTCGTGTGGATCCCATGACCCCGAAGGCTCTGGTCATCGCCGGTCGCGTCACCGGGCCCGACGTGCCGGCGCTCTGCGCCGAGCTGGAGTCCCTGCTGTACGACTCCGAGGGCGGGGTCCGCGACCCGGACGCCGGGGTGGACTGCGACCTGGGCGGGGTCGTACAGGCGGATCTGGTCCTGGTCGAGGCGATAGCGCGGCTGGGGCTTGTCGCGCGACGGGCGGGCGGCAGACGGCTGCGGCTGCGCAATGTGCCGCCCGAACTGCGGAACCTGCTGGAGTTGGTGGGGCTGGCCGACGTCGTGAACGTGGAGGAGCGGTGCCGGGACTGAGCCTCCGGCCCCGCGCCGCTCAGCCCGCCTCCGACGCGTTCCTCCGCCCTGTGCCCCGCCTCACGCCCGGTCGGCCTCGAGGTGGTCCGGCAGACCGAAGAGCGTGAACCAGCGGGGTGTGTCCAGGAAGCAGTGCAGTCCGGTGATCGCACCGTCCGAGATGTCGATGACCTGCACCGCCCACGGCACGAAGCCGGGGCCGTCCGGATTCGGCTTGTAGTGGGCGAAAGCCGGGGTGCCGTTCGCCGCGGTCGCCACCAGGCGGGAGCCCTCGCAGCCCGCGCCGATGGAGACCATGAAGCCCGTGATGTCGTGGTGCCCCTGGAGCCAGAGGTCGAACGGCGGCATCGTCATCACGGCGTCCTCATGGAGCAGCGCGGTCAGCGCCGCCATGTCATAGCCCTCGAACGCCGCCACGTACCGCTCGAGGAGCTTGCGCTGCTCCTCGTCGAGCGGGTCCGCGGTGTCGGCGGTCAGTCCCTCGTTCTCGGCGAGGGTCGCCCTGGCCCGCTGCAGGGCGCTGTTGACCGAGGCGACCGAGGTGTCGAGCAGCTCGGCGACCTCGCTCGCCCTCCAGGCCAGCACCTCGCGCAGGATCAGCACGGCCCGCTGCTTGGGCGGTAGATGCTGCAGCGCGGCGACGAACGCGAGGCGCACCGACTCCCGTACCACCGCGGCCTCCGCGGGGTCGGCCACCGACGGCAGGATCCGCCCGTCCGGCATCGGCTCCAGCCAGGTGTTCTCCGGCAGTGGGTTGAGCGCGGCCCGGGCGAGCGGTGTCGGGCCCGTCAGATCGACCGGCCGGGCCCTCTTCTTCCCCGCGTTCAGCATGTCGAGGCAGACGTTGGTGGCGATCCGGTACAGCCAGGAGCGCAGCGAGGAACGGCCCTCGAACTTCTCGAAGTTGCGCCAGGCGCGCACCAGCGTGTCCTGTACGGCGTCCTCCGCCTCGAAGGCCGAGCCGAGCATCCGGTAGCAGTAACCGGTCAGCTCGACCCGGTGTCCCTCCAGACGGCTGTCGATGTCCGCCGCTGCCGTCAGATCACTCATCGCTCCACCCCTGTTGCGTTGTGTCACCGCTCACTCGGCACTTCGGAAGCTACAGGAGGCCACTGACAACGGGGGCGGGAAGTACCGAAGCCGCTCGCGTTATGGTCACGTTCCGGGCTTGCGCCCGTACACGTACACGTCGTCGCCGTTCTTCAGCAGATTCCAATATGCCTTGGCGTCCGCGTCCCGCATGTTGACGCAGCCGTGCGACCCCGGCGGGTTCCACATCTTCAGACCGACCGAGTGGAACGCCTGCCCGCCGTCGAAGAACTGCGAGTACGGCATCCACACGTGGTAGAGCGACGACCAGTGCTTGATGTGCCGCAGATAGATCTTCTTCGACCCGGTGCGGGTCTCGTACCCGTTCCGCCCGCTGCGGATCGGCACCGGGCCGTACTTCAGCTTGGCGCCGTCCTGGATCCAGCTCAGCTGCCGGGTCAGGTCCACGCACGCGATGCGCCCCTTGTTGGTGGGGCACTTCTTGTCCTTGTTGGGGTTCTTGCCGGCCGCCTTCTGGGCCGTGAGCGTCTTCATCGTCTGCCAGGTGATCGGTCCCGCGTACCCGATGTCCGGGGTGATCCCGTAGGTGCGCTGGAACGACTGGATCGCCTTGCAGTCGGCTGCCGACTGCTTGCCGTCGACCGTCCGGTGCAGGTAGTTCTCGACCTGCTTCTGGTACGGCCCGGTGGACGTGGTGCAGGATGCGGCCTGCGCGGAGGCGCCCGATCCGAGCACGAGCACCGGTGCTGCCATCAGTCCGGCGACGGACAGCGCCACCGCGCGCCGCATCCGGACTCCCCGTATGTTCCCTACGACTCCCATGTACGCCAACTCCCCTTCGCGCGCTGTGCGGTGGTTCCGCCTGCTAGACGCGCGTCGGGGAGTGGATGGTTGTGCGCCGTATGTCTCAGTTCTGTACGGACGCCACCGGTACGAGCCGGTGTCGCTCGGCCCGGGCGACCCGCGACCCGTACAGCGTGATCGAGACGACGCCGAGGACCGCGAGCAGTCCCATGGACACCGTGCCCGCCCAGCCACCGGCGTGGAAGGCGATCGCGCCGAGCGTGCCGCCCGCGCTGGAGCCCAGGTAGTACGCGGACTGGTAGAGCGCCGACGCCTGCGCCCGGCCCTTCGTCGCGGTCCGGCTCACGGACGACGAGGCGACCGCGTGGCCTGCGAAGAAGCCCGCCGTGATCAGGACCAGGCCGAGCAGTACGGCGGCCAACTGGTCGGCGAGCGAGAGCAGCAGACCGGCAGCCGTGGTGGAGACGGCCAGGTAGAGCGCGCCCCGGCGGCCGAGCCGGGCGACGAGCCTGCCGGCCGCGGCGGACGACACCGTACCGACGAGGTAGACCAGGAAGATCGAGCCGATGACGCCCTGCGGGAGGTTGAACGGTTCGCCGATCAGCCGGTAGCCGATCACCGTGTAGACCGCGCCGAACACCGTCATGAACAGGGCGCCGATCGCGTACAGCCTGCGTAGCAGCGGATCGGCGAGGTGTCCGCCCACCGTCTTCGCCAGGGCCTTCGGGTTCAGTGTGCCGGGCGTGAAGTTACGGGCCTTCGGGATCATGAAGTGGAAGACGACCGCGCAGGCCACGGCCAGCAGTCCGACCGCGCCGAGTGCTGCCCGCCAGCCCCACAGCTGGGCGATCCAGCCGGTGAGGATGCGGCCGCTCATGCCGCCGATGCTGTTGCCCGCCACGAACAGTCCGATCGCGGCGACCAGCGCCTTCGGCCGTACCTCCTCGGCCAGGTACGCCATCGCGGAGGCGGGCAGCCCGGCCAGTGCCGCGCCCTGGACGGCGCGCAGGGCGATCAGCCAGCCGAGCGAGGGGGCGAACGGTACGAGCAGGCCCACCAGTACGGCGACCGTCAGCGAGGCGGTCATCAGCTGCCGCCGTCCGAACCGCTCGGAGAGCGCACTCATCGGCAGCACACACAACGCCAGCGCACCCGTCGCCGCGGAGACCGTCCAGCTGGCCTGTCCGGCCGTGGCGCCGAAACCGGCGGAGACGGCGGGCAGCAGTGCCTGGGTGGAGTAGAGGAGTGCGAACGTCGCGACACCGGCGGCGAAGAGCGCGAAGCTCATCCGGCGGTAGCCGGGGCCGCCGGGCTCCAGCCGGTCCGGAACGGCGGCGGCAGCGGGGGCGACGGGCGATGACGGGGCTGAGGCGTCCAGCGTGAGGGTGGACGCCTTGGTACTGGCAGGAGGCATACCTCGAAAGTAGATCGCTCCGATTCATGCGTCCAATGCACGAACTTGCGATAATCAATCCCATGGTGCATGAACGCAGCTCACAGCCTCGGCTGTCACCGAGTAGTTACGAAGAAGACATTCGCGCCGTCCTCGCGCCGCGGCTCGCCTACTTCGAGGCGGTGGCCCGCCACGAGCACGTCACCCGCGCCGCGCACGAGCTCGGCGTCCCGCAGTCCACCCTGTCGCGGGCGATGGTCAGGCTGGAACAGGACCTGGGGGTAGCCCTGTTCGCCCGCAGGGGCCGTACCGTTTCCCTCACCCCCGCGGGCCGTACCTTCCTGGGCTCCGCCGAGCGTGCCCTCGCCGAGGTGGAGCGGGCCGCGGAGTCGGTACGGGCCGACGCCGATCCGACCGCGGGCAAGGTGGCCTTCGGGTTCCTGCACACGATGGGCTCGGAGACCGTTCCCGCGCTGATCCGGGCCTTCCGCGCCGACCATCCCCGCGTGCGCTTCCAACTCGTGCAGAACTACGGCGAGGCGATGATCGAGCGGCTCCGGGCCGGCGGCCTCGACCTCTGCCTCACCTCACCCGTCCCGGACGCCCCCGACCTGGTGGCCCGCCGCCTCGACGAGCAGCGGCTGCGCCTGGTCGTCCCCGACGACCACCGCCTCGCCTCCCGCAGGCGCATCCGCCTGGCCGAGGCCGCCGACGAGGCGTTCGTGACCCTGGAGCCGGGGTACGGCCTGCGGCGGATCACCGACGACCTGTGTGCGGAGGCGGGCTTCACGCCCCGTGTGGCGTTCGAGGGCGAGGAGGCGGAGACCCTGCGCGGCCTGGTGGCCGCCGGCCTGGGCGTGGCCCTGCTGCCGCCGCCCGCGGTGGCCCGCCCGGGCGTCGTCGAACTGACGGTCACGGCCCCGCGCGCGGCCCGTGAGATCGGCGTGGCCTGGCTGGACGGCCACCCGGACACACCCCCGGTGGCGGCGTTCAAGCAGTTCCTGCTGTCGCGCCGGGGGCACCTGCTGCCGGACTGACGGGCGGTGGCGCGTGTGGGAGAAGTCGGGCAGCGGATTCCGGGTGTCCAGGATCGGGGCTGCGGCGCGAAGCCCTTCCGAGTGGTGTGCAAGCCGGCTCGTCGCTCTGCCGCCCCTGACACCTCGGGCGGCCACAGGGCGTCCCGCGTGCCCTAGGACTTCAACGACCGCCCGAATCCCGACGCCAGGGGCATCCGCAGTCCCAGAGGCGGGGGCGCCGCCAGGGCGTCGGCGACCGGGCGGGCATATGTCCGTCCGAACAGCGATCCCCGTACGAAGTCCACTGCCAGCGCCACCACTTCGGCCCGGTGCTGGCGCAGGGAGTGGCCGTCCGAGTGGACCTCGAAGCGGCAGGTGTCCCGGTTGGCCTTCTTGGCGCGCTGGGCCAGCCGGAACGACAACTCAGGGTCGGAGCGCGCGTCGTTCGTGCCGTGGACGAGCAATACCTGGCGGCCCAGCAGATGTTTCACCGGTTCCGGCTCGACCGACGGGTCCTCGGGCAGCCAAGGGGCCATCGCCAGCACCGAGTTGACCGCAGGGTGGCCGCCCGCACGCAGCGCCGCACGGCCGCCCATGCCGTGACCGGCCAGGCAGACGGGGACGTCGCCGTACCGTCGCACGACCTCCTCCACCGCCCACTCGGCGTCCGCCGCGAGCTGCGCGTCCGTGGCGTTCCAGCCGCGGCAGCGGTAGCGCACGACATGCGCGGCGAGCCCGTCGTCCTGGCCGGCGCGTGCCAGGGTGCGGGCGAGCGGCAACTGGAGCGCGTACGACAGAGGGGAAGGGCGGCGGTGCGAGTCGGCCTCGCCGTCCGGGAGCAGCAGGACCACGCCGCTGACCGCAGGTTGTGCTCCGGCCGTCTTCACGGCCCGTCCCAGCCTCGGAGCAGGCAGGGGGAGTGCGCGCTGTGCCATGACAGAACAGTGTCAGAAGGACAGGTGTACTCCACCCGTATTTGCGGTCACCGTTACGTATCGGCGCGCGGCGCTCTACGCGCGTAGGCGTTAGAGTGCCCAGATGATGAGCCCGACCCTCCATGTGCCCGGCCCCGACCAGATCCGGCGCGCCCCCAAGGTGCTGCTCCACGACCACCTCGACGGCGGTCTGCGTCCCGGCACGATCATCGACCTGGCCCGTGACGCGGGCTACGAAGCCCTTCCCGAGACCGAAGCGGACAAGCTCGGCATCTGGTTCCACGAGGCGGCCGACTCCGGCTCGCTGGAGCGCTACCTGGAGACGTTCGCCCACACCTGCGCCGTCATGCAGACCCGCGAGGCACTGGTCCGGGTGGCCGCGGAGTGTGCCGAGGACCTCGCGGCGGATGGTGTCGTCTACGCGGAGGTGCGGTACGCCCCCGAGCAGCACCTGGAAGCCGGGCTGACCCTCGAAGAGGTCGTCGAAGCGGTCAACGAGGGCTTCCGCGAGGGTGAGCGCCGGGCCCGGCTGGACGGCAACCGGATCCGGGTGGGCGCCCTTCTCACCGCGATGCGGCACGCCGCCCGCGCCCTGGAGATCGCCGAACTCGCCAACCGCTACCGGGATCTGGGCGTCGTCGGCTTCGACATCGCGGGTGCCGAGGCGGGCTACCCACCCACCCGTCACCTCGACGCCTTCGAGTACCTCAAGCGCGAGAACAACCACTTCACCATCCACGCGGGTGAGGCCTTCGGCCTGCCGTCGATCTGGCAGGCGCTCCAGTGGTGCGGCGCAGACCGGCTCGGCCACGGCGTCCGCATCATCGACGACATCGAGGTCGCCGAGGACGGCAGTGTGACGCTCGGCCGTCTCGCCTCGTACGTACGGGACAAGCGCATCCCGCTGGAGATGTGCCCGACCTCCAACCTCCAGACCGGCGCCGCCGCCTCGTACGCCGAGCACCCGATCGGGCTGCTGCGCAGGCTGCACTTCAGGGCCACCGTGAATACGGACAACCGGCTGATGAGCGGTACGACCATGAGTCAGGAATTCGAGCGGCTGACCGAGACCTTCGGATACACGCTCGACGACATTCAGTGGTTCACAGTCAATGCGATGAAATCAGCGTTCATTCCTTTCGATGAACGTCTGGCGATGATCAATGACGTGATCAAGCCCGGATATGCCGAGCTGAAGTCGGAGTGGCTCTTCGAGCAGACCGCTGCGACCAGCGCATCTTCCGCTTCCGCGGGCTGAATTACGCTTCTGTGACAAACGGCCGGGAAGATCAGATCCCGGCCGTTTGCTGCGTCCGTCATGTTTGCGGTAGGGGTAGTGCGCTGGCTAGTTTGCAGAGCCGCTCGCATCCCCTTCCTCAAGGATGAATTTCACATGAAGCAGTCTGCTGCCAGGACTCTCGGTGTCGCCGCTCTCGGTGCCGCTTTCGCCGCTGCCGCCGCCGGTACGGCCTCCGCCGCCGCGCTTCCCCTCGACACCGCGACCTCCGCCCTGCCGACCGCCGCTCTGCCGATCGCCGGCTCCGCGCTGGGGACCGCCACCCAGTCCCTGCCGGTTCAGGACACGGCCACGAAGCTCCTCGGCAGTGGCCAGACCGAGATCCTCAACGGCGCCACCGCCCCGGCCAAGGGCCTGCTCGGCGGGCTGCCCGCCGGTGGCATGACCACCAGCGGCCTGTCGACCAATGGTCTTCCGCTCGGCGGCTGACCTCGCGCATACGTGAGTGGGGCGGGCACCCGGACCGGGTGCCCGCCCCACTCACGTATGTCCCGGGACTACCAGGCGGTGGTGGCCGCCGACGCCTTCTCGACCGGCAGCAGCAGCCACAGCGCCAGATAGAGCAGGAACTGCGGGCCCGGCAGCAGACACGAAACGAGGAAGATCACGCGCATGGTCCCCGCGGATGTGCCGAAGCGCCGTGCCAGCGCTGCGCACACTCCGCCGATCATGCGTCCGTCACGGGGGCGGGCAAGAGCGGCCATGGTGGGCTCCTTCGCGAACCGTTGCTGAGGAGCAGCTCCGTCGTGCTCCCCGGGTATCCATGGTGGCCCGGCGAACAGGGGCAAAGCGTCGCTCTACGGTGCGATGCCGACCCTGGAAATCGTAGGGGTCGACCCCTGAGGCGACTCGTCCCTGGGTCGGGGAACCGGTCGTACCCGGTCCTGGCCGCGGCGGCGCAGCCGCTTCCGGCACACCGGCACGACCAGCAGATGGGCGAGCCCCACACCCACGGTGTTCAGCAGCAGCGAGTCGACATCGACGACCTGACCCGGCACGCCGGTCTGCGCCAGCTCGATCGTCAGCGAGATCAGCGACCCGGCGGCGACGGTACGGGCCAGCGAGGCCCACGGGGACACATGGAGCCGTCCCCCGGCCATGGGCAGCAGCACCCCCAGCGGCGCCAGCAGCAGCAACCCCTCACCGATCCGGTGCGCCGCCTCGACCGGGCCGAGGGACAGGTCCGTCCTTATACCGGCGAAGGGCCGAAGATTGGCGGCCGTCATCCACGGCACATCCAGCGGGCGCAGAGTCAGCCACCCGACAAGCAGCAGATGCGCGAGGAGGAGAAACACCCCGACCGCGCGGAAGCGGATGACGGCTTGGCCGCCCGAACCTTGACGCACGCCCCCCAAGACGCGGCTACCGGCAGGATCGGTTCCGCCCCGCCCCAGGATGACCTGAAGACCACACGGCAGCCCGGGGGCCGGACCTCAGGACAGCTTGGCCGCGCCGAGCGTCGGCACGGCCTCCGGCCGGGCCTTCGTCTCCGAGGTGCACAGATAGGCGCGCGGCGCATAATTCCCCGGCCCACCGAGCACCACCGTGCCGTCCGAGGCCAGCGACTCGCTCTCCGCGTACGTGCACACGATCTGTGCCAGAGCCTCCGACGGCAGGTCCTCAGGCTGCTCACTGAGCCGTAGCGCGGCCGCCGGATCGTCTCCGCGGGCCCCGCTGATCTGCAGGGCCGCCGGTACGTCGGTGGAGAAGCCGGCCTGCCGCTCATCGGCGGCCGGTTCCTCCTGAAGCTCGTCGAGGAGAGCCTGCGCGACCCGGATCCGGTCCGACTTCGCTTCGTGGATCTGCACCGAGCGGTCCACCGTGACCAGCTGCGAGGCACAGATCAGATAGATCTGCACCGGGATCCCCTGCATCGCCTGTGTGCTGACGTCCTCCGCGGACATCGAGCACGGCACCCGGGACGGCGCGGCCCCGGCGTCGACCGGCACCGACGTGGTCCTGATGCCGCACCCGGCGGCCAGCACGGCGCAGACGACGGCGCCGGCCAGTGCTCCGGCCGTGCGGCGCGCCCGCCGCCTACCACGGTTGCTGCGCCTCACGTCGCGTCCCCCTCGTCGTCCCGGGCTTCGGCTCCGTGGTGCCGCCCGGTGCCGGTGAGCTCTTCGGCATCGCGCGGCAGACGCAGCACGAACACCGCGCCGTCGCCGTCCGGCGAATTCGCGGCCGTGATGTCACCGCCGTGGATGTGCGCGTTCTCCATGGCGATCGACAGACCGAGCCCGCTGCCCTCCGAACGCGGCCGGGAGGCACTGGCCTTGTAGAAGCGGTCGAAGACGTGCGGCAGGACGTCCTCCGGGATGCCCGGGCCGTGGTCGCGCACCTCGATGACGAGTTCGTCGCCGTCGGTCCGTACCGATACGCGTACCGGCGATCCGCCGTGCTTCAGCGCGTTGCCGATCAGATTCGCCAGGATCACATCGAGCCTGCGCGGATCGAGGCGGACCATCATGCCGCGCTCGGCGTCCAGATCCACCGCGTCCAGCCAGGCGCGGGCGTCGATGCAGGCGGTGACCTGGTCGGCGACATCGACCGTGTCGAGGACGAGCCGGGCCGTACCCGCGTCGAAGCGGGTGACCTCCATCAGGTTCTCCACCAGGTCGTTCAGCCGCCTGGTCTCGCTGACCACCAGATGCACGGCGGGCGCGATCATCGGGTCAAGGCTGTCGGCCTCGTCCTCCAGCACCTCGGCGACCGCGGTGATCGCGGTGAGCGGGGTGCGCAGTTCGTGCGACATGTCGGCGACGAACCGGCGGCTGGACTCCTCCCGCGCGCTCATGTCCGCGACCTTCTTCTCCAGAGAACTCGCGGCTCTGTTGAACGTACGGGAGAGATCGGCGAGTTCATCGGTGCCGGACACCACGAGCCGGGTGTCGAGCTTGCCCTCACCGAGCTTGCGCGCCGCGTCACCGAGCCGCTGCACCGGCCGCAGCACCGTCGTCGCGGCGGCCTGCGCGAGCAGCGCGGAGCCGACCAGAGCGAGTCCGGTGGCGATCCCCAGCGACCACGCGAGGGAGTTGAGGTCCTGCCGCTCCTGGTCGAGCGACTTCAGCATGTAACCGGTCGGACCACCACCGATGATCCTCGTGCCGGCCACCAGGTAGGGCGTACCGCGGATCGAGGTGCGCTGCCAGAACAGGTGGTACGGGTACGTGTTGCCCGCCTCCGCCGGCTGCTTCCTGTTGACCTGCTGCTGCAACGAGAGCGGCACGTTGTCGAGCGTGAACGTGTCCAGATTGGAGTTGCCCACGATCGGCTTGTCGCCGTCGCGCTTGTCGACGAGGAGCACGCTGTAACCAGGACTGCTGCTCGCCATCTGCACGGCGGCGTTCTGCAGATCGTCCTTGGTGGGGCGCAACGGCAGCGACGCCGCCCGGTTCTGCATCTCCTGCCGGAAGTCCCCGAGCGCCGCGTCCTGCGTACGCGTCAGCACGGCCTCGCGGTTGAGCCAGTACGCGATCCCCGACGCGGACACCGCGGCGGTCAGCGCCACCAGCGCGAACACGACGACGAGCCGCAGCCGCAGACTGGTCCAGCGAAGACCGGCGAGCAGGCTGCGCTTGGCAGCAGCGGTCACTGCGGCGAGTCCAGCCGGTAGCCCACGCCCCGCACCGTACGGATCAGGGTCGGCGAGGACGGTACGTCCTCCACCTTGGCGCGCAGCCGCTGCACACAGGCGTCGACGAGCCGGGAGTCACCGAGATAGTCGTGCTCCCACACCAGCCGCAGCAACTGCTGCCGCGACAGGGCCTGTCCGGGTCTGCGGCTCAGCTCCAGCAGGAGCCGCAGCTCGGTCGGCGTGAGCTGCAGGTCCTCCCCGTTCTTGGTCACCGTCATCGCGGAACGGTCGATGACCACATTGCCGAACGTCGCCGAGTCGGTGGACTCGCGCTCGCCGCGGCGCAGCACCGCACGGATCCGGGCGTCGAGCACCCGGCCCTGCACGGGCTTGACCACATAGTCGTCGGCGCCGGACTCCAGTCCGACCACGACGTCGATGTCGTCGCTGCGCGCCGTCAGCAGAATGATCGGCAGCTGGTCGGTGCGCCGGATGCGCCGGCACACCTCGAAACCGTCGATGCCGGGCAGCATCACATCCAGCACGATCAGGTCCGGCCGCTGCTCGCGCAGCAGTTTCAGGCCGTCCTCTCCCGTCGCCGCGGTGGCCACACGGTGGCCCTGGCGTGACAACGAGAGTTCGAGGGCCGTGCGGATGGCGTCGTCGTCCTCGATCAGCAACAGGAAAGGCACGGGGGTCATTCTGGCCCATGGGAGAGCCTCAGTTCGACCGTTGGAGGCCTCTCATTCGGACGGCACGCCGGTCGGAGGGGCTGTGACAGGTCTGTGACAGTCGGCGGACAGCGCCATGAAACTGCCCGGGCAAGCTCAGTGGCACATGGAACGGACGGACTCCACCGACGGGGGGCGCGAGATGAACGCACTGCACAGCACCACCTCAAGCGCAGTTGTCACGCGTCTCCACGACGTCGGCAGGAGCACCGAGAAGTCCGGTGCCGCAGGGCGGGGGTGCGTTCGTGGTGTCGGACGTCAGCACACGTCGTACATGACGGTGGTCGACGCATCTGCGGGGGCCGACGGGGGAGCGGTGTACGGGGAGGGCCCGGGGGAGCGGAAGCCACTGACGGAGACCGCGGACGCCGAAGCGGCGTTCACGGCCTACGTCCAGGAGCGCCGCGCCTCCCTGTACGCAACCGCCTACCACCTGACCGGTGACCGGTTCGAGGCCGAGGACCTGCTGCAGAGCGCCCTCTTCTCGACGTACCGGGCATGGGACCGGATCAGCGACAAGGCGGCGGTCGGCGGGTACCTGCGCCGCACCATGACCAATCTGCACATCAGCGCCTGGCGCCGGCGCAAGCTGAACGAATACCCGACCGAGGAGCTGCCGGAGACGGCGGGCGACACGGACGCGATGCGCGGTACGGAGCTGCGCGCCGTGCTCTGGCAGGCGCTGGCGCGGCTGCCGGAACTCCAGCGCACGATGCTGGTCCTGCGGTACTACGAGGGGCGCACGGACCCGGAGATCGCGTCGATACTCGGCATCAGTGTCGGCACGGTGAAGTCGAGCATCTGGCGGTCGTTGCGACGACTGCGCGAGGACGAGGTGCTGAGCTTCGGCCGTGACGAGGAGGAGTCCTTCGGCGAGTTGGTGGCCTGAAGGCAGCGGGGGGAACCGGGGGAAACGGGGCCTGCCGCTTCGGGGGAAGCGGTGGGTTCACGGGGGAACACAGCAGGGTCGGACGGGCCGGGGGGTCCTGTCCGGCCCTGCGGTGCGTCTGGGGAGGGGATGGGTGCGGGGTGGGCGGGGGCGTCCTCGCGGGCTCTGCCCCGGACCCCGGTCCTCAATCGCTGGAAAGGGTCGCCAGCAGTAGATTGACTGGCCTGGTTTTCCTCGGTGTTGCTCTGAATCCTTTCGGCCTCTTTGGGCTGTTCCGGTTGCTGGGTGACCTTTCTGGGCGGGGCGCGTTACGTATGTGAGTCCGATGATCGGACACAGTCGTGGACGGTCGGGCGGGGGTGCAGGAGTGCGGCGGAAGGTCCCGTTGGGTGAGGGGGAAACGGAGCGGGTGGCGTGCGCCTCGGCGTCCGCGTTCCGTGGACTGGACACCTTCACCGGCGAGGTGTTGAACGCTGGTGTGCTGGCAGGGCGGGTGGGCTGGCTGACTGCGCTGGTCGAGACCATGTGTACCGAGGTAACCCGCGAGCATTGGAATCGCCCCGATCTGACTCAACTCGCCCGTGGGCAGGATCTGTCGGGGGTGCGGTTGCCGTCGAATGCGTGGATGGCGCTGCGTGCGCTGGGCTGGCACGCGACGGCGCCGGAAGGCCTGTACGTGCCGGATCGGGTGCGGCGGATTGCCGAGGAGCAGGCCGGGCGGGTGCTACGTTCGGCGTGGTGGCGCACCCAGATGACTGACGCGGTGCTGGCGACCTGGCCGGCCGGTCCGGACCCGATGAGGCGCACCGATGCCGAGTGGGATGTACTGCGAGTGGCGTGTCCGGACGGCCAGGGTATTGCGGCGTCGGTCCTGCGGGCACGGACCCGGCAGATCACCGCCTTCCGCGCCCAGCATGGGTGTCTGCCCGCCGACATCTGTGAGCTGGAGGCGGCGCCGGGCGGCGGGTGGCAGGTGGTGCTGTCCGCTGCGGACAAGCAGCTGACCACCTTGGCCCGCTGCGAAGAGGACCCGGCCCGCTACGCGGTCCTGACCGTACGTCTGCCGGTGCGGCCCGATCCGCGCACCCGTGCTGACTGGCACCCGGTTCTGATCCGGTTCCGGCTGCCGCCCACCATCGATGTCACGGCCGCACTCCACATGCCGACCCTGCGCCTGCGCAACGGGCGCCTGCGCCTGGACGTCGCCCCCACGTCGGCTGCCCCCAAGACCCCGCGGGACGGGCACACGCGGGCAGTCGCCTTCGACTACGGACTGAACACCCTCCTTACCGGCGGGACATTGACCCTGAGCGGCGGTGTCCAGCCACCTGCAGCAGATCGCCCCGATGACGGCGGGACTCGCCATCCAGGCCACGGTCAATCTCGACGGCCTCCCCATCGGCCCGTGGGCGGGGCTGGGGGTACTCGCCGCCTGGGCGGTGGCAACGCTGCTGGGGGGCGGGCTGGTGCTGAGATCGCGGGACGCGTGAACGAGACCGGCAAATCAAGCCCGTCCGGCGATTGAGGACAAAGCGGTCCGGGGTGCCCCCGCTACGCCGGCTCGCGTGCCGCCGGGGCCCGGCGGCAGCGGCCGGCCGCTGCCGCGGCCAGTCGGCCCAGCGCCTCCTGCTTCCCGCAGGGATACGCGCCGAGTGCCGTCTGGTGCGCCACGATCCGTCGTTCCGCCCGCATCAGGCGCCATCCCCGCCGCAGCAGGAAGGGCACCGACTTCCGGCCCTCGCGCAGATCCCGCAGCAGCCGGCGGCGGAACGTCGTCGTCGGGCGGCCGCGCAGGCACAGGGCGTCCGCCAGGACACCCAGGTCCTGGCACCGCTCCACTATCTCCGCGGCGAAGATGCCCTCGGCCACGAACAGCGGCGTGCGCTCGATGTGGAGCGCCTCGCGGTCGACCCGGGAGCTGGTGGAGATGTCGTACACCGGGACGTTCGTACGTCCGGTGCGGCACAGCTCCGTGATGGCGGCGACCGCCGCGTCGGCGTCCCAGGACTGCGCGGAGTCCCAGTCGATGTCCGAACTGCCCGGGACCAGCGGCAGGGTGGGGTCGTTGCCCTCCTTGTAGAAGTCGTCCAGGCGCAGCACCGGAAGGTCGGTGCGTGCGGCGAGGGATGACTTGCCGGAGCCGGAGGGGCCCGCGAGCAGCACGACGCGGGTCGGGATCGGTTGGGGACTCACGGGACACCAGTGTGAGGCATTGACCCGCGCAGGGGACCCCCCGGTGCCCCTGTTGGTATCCAGCATCACAACTCAACTACGCTACGTACCCAGATGATTACTCGATCGGTTCGATCAGGTGGGAATTCCATGGCACGTCATGCACTTTCCAGGTCCCGGCGCCGTGTGCTGCTGCGCGCAGGTCTGACCGTCACCGCGGTGGGCGCCGCGCTCGGTGCGGGGGGTGCGGCGGCACAGGCGGCGCCGCTGCCCGTCGTGCCGGCCTCGGGCGCCGACAGCGGCCTCGGTGCGGTCGGCGATGCGGCCGGCGGCGCGACCGGGGCGCTCGGGCACGCGGTCTCGCCGGTCACGCAGCTGCAGCTCGACCCGCTGGCCGGGACGGGTGTGGACCCGCTGGCGAACGGGGTGGGCACGCAGGTCGCCGACTTCAAGCCGCTCTCCACGGGCGTCGCGACCGATCCGCTGACCAGGGGCGGCGCGCTGAAGGACCTGCCGGTGGTGGGGCAGGTCACGGGACTGCTGCACGGCTGATCCCGGACAGGGCTGCGGCCCGCCGCTCCGGAGTGTTCCGGAGTAGCGGGCCGCAGCCGTGTCGGTCAGTAGGAGGAACCCGAGACGCCGAGCGCGCCCGTGGGGTGCCAGACCGTCTTGGTCTCCAGGAAGGCCGTCAGGCGATGGGTGCCCGGGTCGGCCGACCAGTCCTCTCTGTCCACAGCCTGTGGACGAGCGGCGCCCTGCGCCTCCTTCTCGGGGCGGTGACGGGAGACGGGTGGGCGGAGAACTCGCTTCAGGTTGTCCGCCGCCGCGATCTCCAGTTCCTTCGCCAGTTCGGCGTCGGCGCCCGTGAGGTCGATCGCGTTGACGTCCTGGTGGGCCGCGAGCGGGGCCGCGAGCTCCGCCGTCTTCCCGGACAGGATGTTCACCACACCGCCCGGCAGGTCGGAGGTGGCCAGCACCTCGCCCAGGGACAGCGCCGGCAGCGGGGCGTCGGCGGACGCGATGACGACGGCCGTGTTGCCGGTCGCGATCACCGGGGCGACGACCGAGACCAGGCCCAGGAACGACGACTGCTGCGGGGCGACGACCGTGACCACACCGGTCGGCTCGGGCGTGGACAGGTTGAAGAACGGGCCCGCGACCGGGTTCGCCCCGCCCACGATCTGACCGATCTTGTCGGTCCACCCCGCGTACCAGACCCAGCGGTCGATGGCCGCGTCCACGACGGCCGTGGCCTTGGACTTCGACAGCCCCTCCGCGTCCGCCACTTCGCGTACGAACTGGCCCTTGCGGCCCTCCAGCATCTCCGCGATGCGGTAGAGGATCTGGCCGCGGTTGTACGCCGTCGCGCCCGACCATCCGCCGAACGCCTTGCGGGCGGCCACGACCGCGTCACGCGCGTCCTTGCGGGACGACTGCGGGGCGTTCGCCAGCCACTTGCCCTTGGAGTCCGTCACCTCGTACACCCGGCCGCTCTCGGAGCGGGGGAACTTGCCCCCGACGTACAGCTTGTAGGTCTTGAAGACGCTCAGTCGGTCACTGTGCTCAACTGCATTCATCAACGCTCGCCCTCCGGGCTCGACGGGGCGAGGTACGCCTCCAGGCCGTGACGGCCGCCTTCGCGGCCGAAGCCCGACTCCTTGTAGCCGCCGAACGGCGAGGTCGGGTCGAACTTGTTGAACGTGTTGGCCCAGACGACGCCCGCCCGGAGCTTGTTCGCCACCGCGAGGATGCGCGAGCCCTTCTCCGTCCAGATGCCGGCCGACAGGCCGTACTGGCTGTTGTTGGCCTTGGCGACCGCCTCGTCCGGCGTACGGAACGACAGGACGGACAGCACCGGGCCGAAGATCTCGTCGCGGGCGATGGTGTGCGCCTGGGTGACGTTCGTGAACAACGTCGGGGCGAACCAGTAGCCGGACGAAGGGAGTTCGCAGGGGGCGGACCAGCGTTCGGCGCCCTCCGCCTCGCCCGTCTCGACCAGCGCCGTGATCCGGGAGAGCTGCTCCTGGGAGTTGATCGCGCCGATGTCGGTGTTCTTGTCCAGCGGGTCGCCGAGGCGCAGCGTGGACAGCCGTCGCTTCAGGGAGTCCAGCAGCTCGTCCTGGATCGACTCCTGGACGAGGAGGCGCGAGCCCGCGCAGCAGACCTGGCCCTGGTTGAAGAAGATGCCGGTGACGATGCCCTCGACGGCCTGGTCGATCGGGGCGTCGTCGAAGACGATGTTCGCGCCCTTGCCGCCCAGCTCCAGGGTGACCTTCTTGTCCGTGCCCGCGACCTGGCGGGCGATGGCCTTGCCGACCGCGGTCGAGCCGGTGAAGGCGACCTTGTTGACGTCGGGGTGCTCGACGAGGGCCGCGCCCGCGTCCCCGTACCCGGTGAGGATGTTCACGACACCCTTCGGCAGGCCCGCCTGGCGGCAGATGTCCGCGAAGAACAGCGCGGAGAGCGGGGTCGTCTCGGCGGGCTTCAGGACCACCGTGTTGCCGGTGGCGAGCGCCGGAGCGATCTTCCAGGCCAGCATCAGCAGCGGGAAGTTCCACGGGATGACCTGGCCCGCGACGCCGAGCGGGCGGGGGTTCGGGCCGTAGCCGGCGTGGTCGAGCTTGTCGGCCCAGCCGGCGTAGTAGAAGAAGTGCGCCGCGACCAGCGGGAGGTCCGCGTCGCGGGTCTCCTTGATCGGCTTGCCGTTGTCGAGGGTTTCGAGAACGGCGAGCTCGCGGCTGCGCTCCTGGATGATCCGGGCGATCCGGAAGAGGTACTTGGCGCGCTCGGAGCCGGGCAGCGCCGACCACTTCTCGAACGCCTTGCGGGCCGCCTTAACGGCCCGGTCGACGTCCGCGGCGCCGGCCTGTGCGACCTCGGAGAGGACCTCCTCGGACGACGGGGAGATCGTCTTGAAGACCTTGCCGTCGGCCGCGTCGGTGAACTCGCCGTCGATGAACAGCCCGTACGAGGGAGCGATGTCGACGACCGACCGCGACTCGGGGGCGGGTGCGTACTCGAATGCAGATGCCATGGGGATCAGTCCACCGTCACGTAATCGGGGCCGGAGTAACGGCCGGTGCTGAGCTTCTGACGTTGCATCAGCAGATCGTTCAGCAGGCTGGAGGCGCCGAAGCGGAACCAGTGGTTGTCCAGCCAGTCCTCGCCGACGGTCTCGTTGACCAGGACGAGGAACTTGATCGCGTCCTTCGAGGTGCGGATGCCGCCGGCCGGCTTCACGCCGATCTGCACACCGGTCTGCTCCCGGAAGTCGCGCACGGCCTCCAGCATCAGCAGCGTGTTCGCGGGCGTGGCGTTCGTCCCGACCTTGCCGGTCGACGTCTTGATGAAGTCCGCGCCCGCCAGCATCCCGAGCCAGGAGGCGCGGCGGATGTTGTCGTACGTGGAGAGCTCGCCGGTCTCGAAGATGACCTTGAGGCGGGCGTCGGTGCCGTCGGCACGGGCGCACTCGGCCTTCACGGCGAGGATCTCCTCGTACACCTTGAGATAACGGCCGGAGAGGAACGCGCCCCGGTCGATCACCATGTCGATCTCGTCGGCCCCGGCGGCCACGGCGTCGCGGACATCCGCGAGCTTGATGTCGAGCGCGGCGCGCCCGGAGGGGAAGGCCGTCGCGACGGACGCCACCTTCACGCCGGAACCGGCCAGCGCGGTGACGGCCGTCGCCGCCATGTCGGGGTAGACGCAGACCGCGGCGGTGCGCGGGGTCGTGCGGTCGGTCGGGTCGGGGTTGACGGCCTTGGCGGCGAGAGCCCGGACCTTGCCCGGGGTGTCCGCGCCTTCCAGCGTCGTCAGGTCGATCATCGAGATGGCGAGGTCGATCGCGTACGCCTTGGCCGTCGTCTTGATCGAACGGGTGCCGAGGGACGCGGCGCGCGCTTCGAGGCCGACGGCGTCGACGCCGGGCAGCCCGTGCAGGAAGCGCCGCAGCGCGCTGTCGGACGCGGTCACGTCGGAGAGGGGGGTACCTCCCACGCGTTCGGCCGTGGTGGAGGGTGCAGTGGTGGGCATGGTCACCAGAGGAGCATATCTACGCGCGTAGCGGCCTGTACAGGGGGACCCGCATTCCGGGTTTGCGAGCGTGCCGGCCCGGTGGGTGGGTGGCCGCTCCGGCGGGCCCCTCGGGCATCAGGCAGAATCGGGCCCATGACGAGCCCCACGCCCCCAGCCGAGCCGACCTACGCCGACCGGACGTTCCGGTCGCCCGCCGGGCTGGTGGGCGGTGTGCTGCTGCTCCTGCTCGTCGGGTGGATCGGTGGCGACGCCGTGTTCCGGGGTGCCGGCCGGGTGCCGTGGCTGGCGCTCGCCGGGCTGCTGACGGTCGTGCCGCTGATCGTGGCGTTCACGCTGCGGCCGGTGGTGCTCGTGAACGCCCGGCGCATCCGGATCCGCAACCCGTTCCGTACGATCACGGCGCCGTGGACGGCGGTCGCGGATGTCCGGGCCGGGTACTCCAGTGAACTGTTCACGCAGGACGGCACGAAGTTCCAGCTGTGGGCGGTGCCGGTGTCGCTGCGGCAGCGGAAGAAGGCGGCGCGGCAGCAGACGCTGAAGGCGCAGGACGACCCGTACCGGCGGACGTCCGTGCACGCGGATGTGCGGGACACGAACGCACGGATCGCCGCGGCCGACCAGACGGTGCGGGATCTGCGGGAGATGGCCGAGCGGGCAGGGGACGGCGGCGCCGAGGGCGCCGGGACGGTTGTTGTCCGGTGGGCGTACGAGGTGATTGCGCCGGCGGTCGTGGGTGCGGTGGCACTGGTCGTGCTGTTCGCGGTGGCGTAGGCGGCCGGCACGGCCTGCGGCCGCGCTCCGTCCTTGTCGCCGGACCGACATTCCACGGATGGCGCCGGCCTGCCCCGCTTGTGGTGAGACCTTCGGGACGTCCCGCGCCGCCCTTCGCGACTACGGGACAGCCCTCAGGTGTGCGCGCCGTTCCGCGCCGGTCTGCGGCCCTCCCGTCGGGCGGCCGGTGTCGGGTCCTGTGCGGACCGGACACCGGCTTCACGTACCCGGTGAGTGAACGACGGCGGCCGGTCCCGCTCAGATCCCCGCGGCCGCCGACAGATCCCGCTTGATCCCGGCGAGCAGCTCGGCGCCCTTCGCACGGGCGGCAGGCAGTTCGTTCGCCGAACCGACCGGCACCACGACCTCCAGGTAGCACTTCAGCTTCGGCTCGGTGCCGCTCGGGCGGACGATCACCCGGGCACCGTCGAGGTGGTAGCGCAGCCCGTCGGTGGGCGGCAGCTGCTCCGTACCCTCCGACAGGTCCTCGGCCGAGGTGACGGCGAGGCCCGCGAGTGCGGTCGGCGGGGTGTCGCGCAGCCGCCGCATGGCGTCCGCGATGACGGACAGGTCCTCCACCCGGACCGACAGCTGGTCGGTGGCGTGCAGCCCGTGCTCGACCGCGATGTCGTCGAGGAGATCGAGGAGCGTACGGCCCTGCTCCTTGAGCACGGAGGCCAGCTCGGCGACGAGCAGGGCGGCCGTGATGCCGTCCTTGTCGCGAACGCCGTCGGGGTCGACGCAGTAGCCGAGCGCCTCCTCGTACCCGTACCGCAGGCCGTCGACGCGGGCGATCCACTTGAAGCCGGTCAGCGTCTCCTCGTAGCCGTTGCCCGCCTTCTCGGCGATCCGGCCGAGCAGCGACGACGACACGATGGACTCGGCGAAGACGCCGGTGGCACCCCGGGCGACCAGATGCGCGGCGAGCAGTGCGCCGACCTCGTCGCCGCGCAGCATGCGCCAGCCGCCGTCCGCCGTGGCGTCCGGCACGGCCACGGCGCAGCGGTCGGCGTCCGGGTCGTTGGCGATGACGATGTCCGGGTTCGCGCGCCGGGCGGTGGCGAAGGCGAGATCCATCGCGCCGGGCTCTTCCGGGTTGGGGAAGGCAACGGTGGGGAACGCCGGGTCGGGCTCGGCCTGTTCGGCGACCAGCACGGGCGTGGGGAACCCGGCGCGCGCGAAGGCGGCGGTCAGGACGGACGTGCCGACGCCGTGCATCGCCGTGTACACGACCTGGGCGGTCCGCGGTGACCCGGCCGTGTCCAGCACCGCGTCCGTACGGGCCAGATAGGCGTCCAGGACCTCGTCGCCGAGGATCTCCCAGCCGCTCTCCGGCCGGTCGACGCCGGCCAGCGGGCCGACCGCGGCGATCGCGTCGGCGATCTCGCCGTCCGCCGGGGGCACGATCTGCGAGCCGTCGCCGAGATAGACCTTGTAGCCGTTGTCACGCGGCGGGTTGTGACTGGCGGTCACCTCGACGCCGGCGACGGCACCCAGATGCCTTATGGCGTACGCCAGGACGGGGGTGGGCAGCGGGCGGGGGAGGACCGCCGCCCGCAGGCCTGCGCCCGTCATCACGGCCGCGGTGTCGCGGGCGAAGTCGGCGGACTTGTAGCGGGCGTCGTACCCGATGACAACCAGGCCGCCGGTCTGGCCCTGCGCCTTCAGATAGGCGGCGAGCCCGGCGGCGGCGCGGATGACGACGGACCGGTTCATCCGCATCGGTCCGGCCCCCAGCTCACCACGGAGCCCGGCGGTACCGAACTGCAGCGTGCCGGCGAACCGTGCGGCGAGCGCGTCGAAATCCTCGGCGTCGATGAGCTTGGCGAGCTCGTCGCGGGTCTCGGGGTCGGGGTCCTCGGCGAGCCAGGTCCTGGCCTGCGCGATGAGGTCCTGCTGCACGGTGTCCGCCTTTCGGGGAGGGGATGGTTTCTTCGGGGTGCGGGTCGGTGGGCCGCTGCGCGGGGCCTGTTCCCTCACCCGCCCCTTCCCGAAACCGGGGGCGCCGCCCCCGGACCCTCGCTCCTCGGAACACCGCTGCCGGGCAAAACTCTCAGCCCGTCCGGCGATCGAGGGGCCGGGGTCCGGGGCGGAGCCCCGGCCTCGGGAAGGGGCGGGTAGGGAAAACCGCCCGCCGCAGGAGCGGCGCCCGCTCAGATGCGGTCCAGCACCCGCGCCAGCAACGACCCCATCCGGGTCGCCGAGTCCCGCCCCGCCTGCAGTACCTCTTCATGGTTCAGCGGCTCGCCGCTCAACCCGGCAGCCAGATTCGTGACGAGCGAAATACCCAGCACCTCGGCCCCCGCCTCCCGCGCGGCGATCGCTTCGAGCACGGTCGACATGCCCACCAGGTCGCCGCCCATGACCCGCACCATGTTGATCTCGGCCGGAGTCTCGTAGTGCGGGCCGGGGAACTGCACGTACACGCCCTCTTCGAGCGTCTCGTCGATTTCCTTGCACAGCGCGCGCAGCCGTGGCGAGTACAGGTCGGTCAGGTCGACGAAGTTGGCGCCGATGATCGGCGAGGCCGCGGTCAGGTTGATGTGGTCGCTGATCAGGACCGGCTGCCCCGGGCGCATGCCCTCGCGCAGACCGCCGCAGCCGTTCGTCAGGACGATGGTCTTGCAGCCCGCGGCGACGGCGGTACGGACGCCGTGTGCGACGGCTGCGACGCCGCGGCCCTCGTAGAAGTGCGTGCGGCCGAGGAAGACCAGGGCCCGCTTCTCGCCGATCCGGTACGAGCGGATCGTGCCGCCGTGGCCCTCGACGGCCGGCGCCGGGAAGCCGGGCAGTTCGGTCACCGGGAACTCGGCCTCCGGCGTGCCGAGCGCGTCGCCCGCAGGTGCCCAGCCGGAACCCATCACGAGCGCGACGTCGTGGGTCTCGGCGCCGGTCAGCTCGCGCAGTCGGGCGGCGGCGTCGGCAGCGGCGGCGTGCGGGTCGCCCTGGATGTTGTCCGGAATAACAGATGCGTTCACGCGGATGAGCGTAACCGGTGAATCCCTACGCGCGTAGATGCCCATGCAGAGAGTCTGCACACGACTCTTCGTGCTTTCACACAAAAAGTGGGGGGTTGTGTGGCTCAGCAGGGGCGCTTGCGCAGCTCCATCACATAGTCGTGCGGCGCGCCCGCCGACTCGGCGGCGTCCGCCACCTCGCCCAGATACCGGGCGGACGGCAGCCCGCCCTCGTACGCGTTCAGCACGTACATCCAGGCCGGCTCCTCGCCGTCCAGGGTGTGCACCCGCACCCGCATCCGCCGGTAGATGTCGAGGCCGACACCCTCCCACCGGTCCATGGAGTCCTCGTCCATCGGCGCCAGGTCGTACAGCGCCACGAAGACCTGCGAACGCGGCGCCTCCACCACCGTGGCCAGCGCGCCTTCCCAGCCCATCTGCTCCCCGCCGAAGGTCAGCCGCCAGCCGTTGAGCCAGCCGGTGCCGCGCAGCGGGGAATGCGGTGCGCGGCGGGTCATCAGCCGCGCGTCGAGGTTGCCGGCGTACGCGGCGTAGAGCGACATGGGATCGAGGGTACGGGAGGCGGCCCGGCGAGCGGCGATTCCTGTGACGAAGTCCCCGGCGAGGGTTCTGCCGGGGACCGGGCCGAGGGCTCCGCCGACGGCTCGTCCGGGGGCCGCTCTCCCGTATGGAGGGCCCCGGGGCGAAGCATCTTGGCGCGTGCGGGACAATGGAGTACGTACTGCATTCCCCCGGGGTGATCCCCCGGACCCCCGGCCGGGGCGGCAGACGGCCGCGGGATGACATACGCGAGGCGGACTTTTCGTGACCCGGATCGTGATCATCGGCGGCGGACCCGGCGGGTACGAGGCGGCATTGGTGGGCGCCCAGCTCGGCGCGGAGGTGACCGTCGTCGACTGCGACGGCCTCGGCGGCGCGTCGGTACTCACCGACTGCGTGCCCTCGAAGACCCTGATCGCGACGGCAGAGGTGATGACCACCTTCGACTCTTCGTACGAGGAGTTGGGCATTATCGTCGCCGACGACACGCCGCACATCGAGCAGGCGGCGCGGGTGGTCGGCGTGGACCTCGGCAAGGTCAACCGACGCGTGAAGCGCCTGGCGCTCGCTCAGTCCCACGACATCACCGCCTCCGTCACCCGTGCGGGTGCACGCGTGATGCGCGGCCGGGGCAGGCTGGAAGGCCTCCAGGCCGCCGACGGCTCCCGCAAGGTCGTGGTGACCGCGGCCGACGGCACGGAGGAGACGCTCACCGCCGACGCCGTACTGATCGCGACCGGCGGCCACCCCCGGGAGATCCCGGACGCGCTCCCCGACGGCGAGCGCATTCTGAACTGGACCCAGGTCTACGACCTCGACGAGCTCCCCGAGGAGCTCATCGTGGTCGGCTCCGGTGTGACCGGTGCCGAGTTCGCCGGCGCCTACCAGGCGCTGGGCTCGCGCGTCACCCTCGTCTCGTCCCGCGACCGGGTGCTGCCCGGCGAGGACCCGGACGCGGCCGCCGTGCTGGAGGACGTCTTCCGGCGCCGCGGCATGAACGTCATGGCCCGCTCGCGCGCCCAGGCGGCGAAGAGGGTCGGCGACCGGGTCGAGGTCACGCTCTCCGACGGCCGCGTGATCACCGGTTCGCACTGTCTGATGGCGGTCGGCGCGATCCCGAACAGCGCGGGCATGGGTCTGGAGGAGGCCGGGGTCCGGCTCAAGGAGTCCGGCCACATCTGGACCGACAAGGTCTCCCGCACCAGCGCCCCCGGCGTGTACGCGGCCGGTGACGTCACCGGCATCTTCGCGCTCGCCTCGGTCGCCGCGATGCAGGGCCGGATCGCGATGTACCACTTCCTCGGTGACGCGGTCGCCCCGCTGAACCTGAAGACGGTCTCCTCGAACGTCTTCACCGACCCGGAGATCGCCACCGTCGGCTACAGCCAGGCGGACGTCGACTCGGGCGCGATCGACGCGCGCGTGGTGAAGCTGCCGCTGCTGCGCAACCCGCGCGCCAAGATGCAGGGCATCCGGGACGGTTTCGTCAAGATTCTCTGCCGGCCCGGCACCGGCATCGTGGTCGGCGGCTGTGTCGTCGCACCGCGGGCCAGTGAGCTGATCCACCCCATCTCGATCGCGGTCGACAACAATCTGACGGTGGAACAGATCGCAAACGCCTTCACTGTGTATCCGTCCCTGTCGGGATCGATCGCGGAAGTGGCACGTCAGTTGCACACCCGGAAGCGCGCCGGCGAGGCCTAGAAAACCCGGCATTCCCCGGCAACTCCCGGCAAGTCAGGCGGGTGGGATGCCGGCGTCCGGTCAGTAGGGAACAACAACGGGGCCGCCTATACCACTTGGCGGCCCCTTGTATGTACAACTTCTGTTTTTCGGCGCAAACTGCTGAAAACCCTCGCTCGGTCGCGTTACTGTCAGTTTCGTGTTCGCTGCAGAACGTCGTCAGTTGATCCTCGAAATGGTGCGCGCCAACGGGGCAGTATCGCTCCGCGAGCTCGCCCGCGTCGTCCAGACCTCCGAAGTGACCGTACGGCGGGACGTGCGGGCACTGGAGGCAGAAGGACTCCTCGACCGCCGGCATGGCGGTGCGGTACTGCCGGGCGGTTTTACGCGGGAGTCCGGCTTTCCGCAGAAATCCCATCTCGCCACCGCCGAGAAGACGGCCATCGCCGACCTGGCCGCGGGCCTGGTCGAAGAGGGCGAGGCCATCGTCGTCGGTGCCGGCACGACCACGCAGGAGCTGGCCCGTCGGCTCGCGCGGATCCCCGGCCTGACCGTCGTCACCAACTCACTGCTGGTCGCCCAGGCGTTGGCCCATGCCAACCGGGTGGAAGTGGTGATGACCGGTGGCACCCTGCGCGGCTCCAACTACGCCCTGGTGGGCAGTGGTGCGGAACAGTCGCTCCAGGGCCTGCGGGTGTCGCGCGCGTTCCTGTCCGGGAGCGGGCTCACCGCAGAGCGAGGGCTGTCCACGTCCAACATGCTCTCGGCGAGCGTGGACCGGGCGTTGGTGCAGGCCGCCGCGGAGGTGGTGGTCCTCGCGGACCACACCAAACTCGGCTCCGACACCATGTTCCAGACGGTGCCGACGGACCTGATCACCCGCCTGGTGACGGACGAACCCGCGGGCCATGACGATCGGGCCGCCACCGAACTACAGGCCTTGGCGGATCAGGGTGTGCAGATCGCGGTGGCCGGTGGGGGGACCGGCCCCGCCGGGGCGGACTCCCTGTCTCCGGGTCGTCCGGCGCGCCGGGACATGCCGCTTCCCGGGCAGCGTCGCACGCACGGCGGACCCGGTCCGCAACTGCGCAGTGCGGCCGCGTCCTTGACGGACCAGCCCCCGGGCGACCGCGCCCGCGTGGCGGACCTGCGCCGCCGCTGAGGGTTGTCCCGTAGGTGCGGTGGCCGTCGTCGTGCGCCCGCCAGGGATTACGGGACAGCCCTTGGGTCTTCGAGGGTCCGGGGGCGCAGCCCCCGGCTTCGGCCCGCCTCAGCCTCCGGTCGCCCGCGGTCCCTTCAGCCCCTGCAGCGTCAGCGTCAGCAGGCGGCCCGCCAACGCCGGGTCCTCCGGCGCCTGCTCCGCCGCCAACGCAATCGCATTCGTCAGCTGCATCAAGTCACCGATCGACACATCCGCCCGCACCGTGCCACTCGCCTGCGCCCGGGCCAGCAGCCGTGCCCCTGCCTCGCGCAGCGGCACATTGCAGTCGGACAGCGCCGAAGTCTCGTCCCGCGACGTCGACATGAGCGCCTGCGCCAGCCCCCGGTACTCACCCGCATGAGTGATGATCGCACCCAGCCACTCCACCAGACCGCCGCACGGATTCTCCGCCTCCGCCAACTCGTGGGAGCGGGTGAGGAGTGAGCCCAGGGCCTCCTGGAAGACCGCGCTCATCAGCGCGTGCCGGTTCGGGAAGTGCCGGTACAGCGTGCCGATCCCCACGCCCGCCCGGCGCGCGATGTCCTCCAGCGACGCGTCCGTACCGTGTTCCGCGAACGCCGTACGGGCTTCGCCGAGCAGCCGGTCGTAGTTGCGGCGCGCGTCGGCGCGCATGGGCCGGCCCGGCGTCTGTGCCGTGCTCATCGCCATTGCGCAGTCCTCCTTTTTCCGCCCCCGGGTCCAGGATGCCATCGCGCAACCGGAGGACCTCGCCTCCTGCCGGGCCGCCGAACGGCCGAGGCCCCTGCGGAGTCGGTGGTACGACTCCGCAGGGGCCTCGCCGGAACACTTCGTGCGCGATCAGTCCTTGATCTCGCAGATGACGGCGCCCGACGAGATCGAGCTGCCGACCTCGGCGGCGAGTCCCTTCACCGTGCCGGCGCGGTGTGCGTTGAGAGGCTGTTCCATCTTCATGGCCTCCAGGACGACGATCAGGTCGCCTTCCTGGACCTCCTGGCCCTCCTCGACGGCGATCTTGACGATCGTGCCCTGCATCGGGGACGCGAGGGTGTCGCCGGAGACCGCGGAGCCGGTCTTCTTCGCCGCGCGCCGCTTGGGCTTGGCGCCCGCCGCGAGTCCGGTACGGGCCAGGCTCATGCCCAGCGACGACGGCAGGGAGACCTCGAGACGCTTTCCGCCGACCTCGACGACGACCGTCTCACGGCCGGTCTCTTCCTCGGCCTCCACGTCGGCGGGGGCGGCGAAGGGCTTGATCTCGTTGACGAACTCGGTCTCGATCCAGCGGGTGTGGATGCGGAACGGGTCGCTGGTGAACGCCGGGTCGGCGACGACCGCACGGTGGAACGGGATCGCGGTGGCCATGCCCTCGACGTTGAACTCGGCCAGCGCACGCGCCGCCCGCTGCAACGCCTGCTCACGGGTCGCACCGGTCACGATGAGCTTCGCCAGCAGCGAGTCCCACGCCGGGCCGATCACCGAACCTGACTCGACGCCCGCGTCGAGGCGGACACCGGGGCCGGTCGGCGGGGCGAACACGGTCACCGTGCCCGGGGCGGGCAGGAACCCGCGGCCCGGGTCCTCACCGTTGATCCGGAACTCGAACGAGTGCCCGCGTACCGCCGGGTCGTCGTAACCGAGCTTCTCGCCGTCCGCGATCCGGAACATCTCACGGACCAGGTCGAGGCCCGTGACCTCCTCGGTCACCGGGTGCTCGACCTGCAGACGGGTGTTGACCTCCAGGAACGAGATCGTGCCGTCCACACCGACCAGGAACTCCACGGTGCCCGCACCGACGTATCCGGCCTCCTTCAGGATGGCCTTCGACGCCGCGTACAGCTCCGCGTTCTGCGCCTCCGACAGGAACGGCGCAGGGGCCTCCTCGACCAGCTTCTGGTGGCGGCGCTGCAGCGAGCAGTCACGGGTGGAGACGACCACCACGTTGCCGTGGGAGTCGGCCAGGCACTGTGTCTCCACATGCCGCGGCTTGTCGAGGTAGCGCTCCACGAAGCACTCCCCGCGGCCGAACGCCGCGACGGCCTCACGGACCGCGGAGTCGTACAGCTCCGGGATCTCCTCCAGCGTCCGCGCGACCTTCAGCCCGCGACCGCCACCACCGAACGCGGCCTTGATCGCGATCGGCAGCCCGTGCTCCTTCGCGAACTCCACGACCTCCGCCGAACCCGACACCGGGTCCGGGGTCCCGGCGACCAGCGGGGCACCGGCGCGCTGCGCGATGTGCCGCGCGGCCACCTTGTCACCCAGATCGCGGATCGCCTGCGGCGGCGGACCGATCCACGTCAGTCCCGCGTCCAGCACCGCCTGGGCGAACTCGGCGTTCTCCGACAGGAACCCGTAACCCGGGTGGATCGCGTCGGCCCCCGAGTCCTTGGCCGCCTGCAGCACCTTCGCCATGTCCAGATAACTGGCGGCCGGGGTGTCACCGCCCAGAGCGAATGCCTCGTCGGCCGCACGCACATGCAGAGCGTCCCGGTCCGGGTCCGCGTAGACGGCCACGCTCCCGATCCCGGCATCCCGGCACGCCCGAGCAACACGGACAGCAATTTCGCCACGGTTGGCGATGAGCACCTTGCGCACGATGGCTCCCTCCTTGAAACAAGCTGAGTTTAGGGACTACCGACACGGCCTTACGACCCGTCCCCATTGGTGAGCTTGCCCACACGGAGCGTGATTCGAGGCTTGCTCGAGGCGCGAAATCCCTTGTGGCACCACGGTACGCCGGGATTCATGACCGCACAGTAGCCACGAGGTGTGGTCCAGGTCTCTGTTCGATCGAGGGGTGGCTCCCGGCGTTTCTTTGTGGAGTACCTACTAACGAGCGCGTGTTTCTTTGCCCGACGCACGAGGGGCGTGACAAGCGCGGTGCGTAAACACTGCGTGCGGAGGGCATGGGGGCGAGTGGGACGAGTGAACGTGGTCGGAACCCTTGTCCGAATGATTACCCGTTAGTAGGGTCCGCGCTACCGCACTTACTACAGGTAACAAGGGGTGAGCGCCGTGGTGCGCAGACCGGTGGCGTTCGTGGCCGCGATCGTGCTGTTCGGGGAGGCCGCGGGCATGGTGCTCGTCAACGGCATCCTGGCCACGGTCGTGGACAACCAGGAGATGTCACTCGCCGGGCTGGATCCGGCCGCCATGTCCGCCGGGGCGTGGGTGATGGGCGGTGTCGCCGGGCTGTACCTGGTGCTGTGCGGCCTGGTCCTGCTGCTGACCGGCATCCGCGACCGGGCTCCCGGGCGTGTCGGCCGGGCCGCCCTGATCAGCTGCGCCGTGGTGCACGGGGTGCTGGGCGCGCTGACGGTGGGCCTGATCGGCTGGGCCGCGTTCGTGTTCATGATGGTCGTGCTCGGACTGATCGTGCTCACGCTGGTCGCGTACGGCAACGGGAGCGGAACCAGTAGCCCGAACGAGAAGGGTGGCGGTGGCGAAGAGAGTGCTCCGGCGCCCGCGTAACCCGTTCGTGGGAATCAGACCCACAAGTCGGTGACGGAGAATCCCAGTTCGCCGAGGAGCCGGCGCAGGAGCGGCAGCGAGAGCCCTATGACGTTTCCGTGGTCGCCCTCGATGGAGTCGACGAACGGGGCCGAGCGGCCGTCCAGGGTGAAGGCGCCCGCGACATGGAGGGGCTCGCCCGAGGCGACGTAGGCGGCGATCTCGGCGTCCGTCGGTTCGCCGAAACGGACGACGGTGGACGCGGTCGCGGAGGCCGTGCGCCCGGTCACGGTGTCGATCAGGCTGTGGCCGGTCTGCAGGATGCCGGCCCGGCCGCGCATGGACTTCCAGCGGGCGGTGGCCTCCTCGCTGTCGGCCGGCTTGCCGAGCGCCTCGCCGTCGAGTTCCAGGACCGAGTCGCATCCGATGACCAGGGCACCCGCGACCGCGGGGCGGACGGCCACGACGGCGGCCTTGGCCTCGGCGAGCACCAGCGCCAGCTCGGCCGGTGTGGGGGCGGACAGCGCGTCCTCGTCCACACCGCTGACGATCGCCTCCGGCGCGAACCCGGCTTGGCGCAGCAGGCTGAGGCGGGCGGGTGAGGCGGAGGCGAGTACGAGACGGCGCTGATCAGTCATACCGGCCATCGTAGAAGGGCCCGGCGCGCCGGGGGACCACGCGTCCGCAGCACGGGCGGGTGCCGGGGAGCGCCTCAGCGTGTGCCCAGCACGAGCATCGCGACCACCATGGCGAGCGCAAGCACCAGCCACACGCGCCGCATCATGTCCTGGGCGTCGCGCAGCTCTTTGGGGGGCTTGTTCTCGGGATCGGACCACAGCATGGTCCCGATCCTGCTGCGGCCGCCGCCACGGCGCCTGAGTACGGGTACTCAGCCGCTCTGATGCGTACGGACCGGGCCGCTGTGCGGCGGCACGGCGGAGGCCCGGACCCGCCAGGGGGTCCGGGCCTCCGAGGACGCCGTGCGAACGGACGGCCGGGCCGCCGGGCGCTATACGGGCCAGTACGTCCGTGCCCAGGCCCGTGGGCCCGGTCGAGGCCGGTCCCGCCGGGCGATTCGGCCCGGGTCGGACCACTGCTCGGGCAACGCCGGCGCGCCGGACGACACAGCGGCCGCCGCCGCGGCGCGCGCCTGGACCACCGCCAGCGCGGCAGCCAGCTCCTCCGGGGTCGGGTTGCCCCGTACGACCTTGATCATGGCCAGGACCCTTTCTAGAGGGGGATGTTGCCGTGCTTCTTCGGCGGCAGTGATTCCCGCTTCGTGCGCAGCTGACGCAGGCCCTTCACCACGTGCGCCCGGGTGTCGGACGGCATGATGACCGCGTCGACGTAGCCGCGCTCGGCCGCCACGTACGGGTTGAGCAGCGTGTCCTCGTAGTCGGCGATCAGCTCGGCGCGGGTCGCCTCTGCCTCGTCGGGGTCCGTGACGGCCGCGATGGTGCGGCGGTGCAGGATGTTCACCGCACCCTGCGCGCCCATCACGGCGATCTGGGCGGTCGGCCAGGCGACATTGATGTCCGCGCCCAGGTGTTTGGAGCCCATGACGTCGTACGCGCCGCCGAACGCCTTGCGGGTGATCACCGTGATCAGCGGGACGGTCGCCTCCGCGTACGCGTAGATCAGCTTGGCGCCGCGGCGGATGATGCCGCCGTACTCCTGGTCGACGCCGGGCAGGAAGCCGGGTACGTCGACGAAGGTCAGCACCGGCACGTTGAAGGCGTCGCAGGTGCGGACGAAGCGTGCGGCCTTCTCGCTGGCGTTGATGTCCAGACAGCCCGCGAACTGCATCGGCTGGTTGGCGACGATGCCGACGGGGTAGCCCTCGACACGCCCGAAGCCGGTGATGATGTTCGGCGCGAACAGGGCCTGCGTCTCCAGGAACTCGCCGTCGTCGAGCACATGCTCGATCGCGGTGTGCATGTCGTACGGCTGGTTCGCCGAGTCCGGGATGAGGGTGTCGAGCTCACGGTCCTCGTCGGTCGTCGCGAGATCCGCCTCCTCCGGGAAGGCGGGCGCCTCGGAGAGGTTGTTCGACGGGAGGTACGACAGCAGCGACTTGACGTACTCGATGGCGTCCTTCTCGTCGCCCGCCATGTGATGCGCCACACCTGAAGTGGTGTTGTGCGTGCGGGCTCCGCCCAGCTCCTCGAAGCCGACGTCCTCCCCGGTGACGGTCTTGATGACGTCCGGGCCCGTGATGAACATGTGCGAGGTCTGGTCGACCATGACCGTGAAGTCGGTGATCGCGGGGGAGTAGACCGCGCCGCCTGCGCACGGTCCGACGATCAGCGAGATCTGCGGGACGACACCCGAGGCGTGCACATTGCGGCGGAAGATCTCGGCGAACAGTCCGAGCGCCGCCACACCCTCCTGGATGCGGGCGCCGCCGCCGTCGTTGATGCCGATGACCGGGCAGCCGGTCTTCAGCGCGAAGTCCATCACCTTGACGATTTTCTCACCGTAGACCTCGCCGAGCGAGCCGCCGAAGATGGTGAAGTCCTGCGAGTACACGCAGACGGGGCGGCCGTCGACCGTCCCGTAGCCGGTGACGACACCGTCTCCGTACGGGCGGTTCTTCTCGATGCCGAAGTTGGTGGAACGGTGCCGGGCGAACTCGTCGAGCTCCACGAAGGAACCCTCGTCGAGCAGGAGATCGACCCGCTCTCGGGCGGTCAACTTGCCCTTGGCGTGCTGCTTTTCGACTGCGCGTGCGGAACCGGCGTGCGTGGCCTCGTCGATACGGCGCTGCAGGTCCGCGATCTTGCCCGCGGTGGTGTGGATGTCGATCTCTTCCGGCTCGGACATCGGGTGGCGGCTCCCTGCCTGGTCACGGGGACGGCTGACTGGTGGGTTCTACGGCTGCGTGCGAGGCCGCGTGCGCGACGACGACCGGTCCGGCAGCTGCCGATCAGGTTCTGAATGGCTACTGATCCGTAGCGTATCGGCGCGGATACCGTTCGGCAGTGCGTCGTTTGCCACACCTAGGGTGGCTTGCATGACACCTTCGGATGCGTCACCGAACCGCTGGTCGGACCTGGACCGGCCGCCCCTGAACGTCCCCGCGCTGCGCCGCGGGCTGCTGCGGCCGGGCGGGCTGTGGACCTCGCTCGACGTCGTGAACGTCACCGGGTCCACCAACACGGACCTCGCGGCGCGGGCGGCGGAGCTGACCGAGGGCACGGTTCTGGTCGCCGAGGAACAGACTGCGGGCCGCGGCCGCCTCGACCGGACCTGGACTGCGCCCGCCCGCTCGGGCCTGTTCTTCTCCGTCTATCTGACCCCCGGCGACGACGTGCCGGTCCACCGGTGGGGCTGGCTGCCGCTGCTCGCCGGGGTCGCGACCGCGACCGGGCTGGCGCGGGCCGCGGGCGTCGACACGGCACTGAAGTGGCCCAACGACCTGCTGGTCACCGTGGAGGGCGAGGAACGCAAGACGGGCGGCATCCTCGCCGAGCGAGCCGGGGACGGCGTCGTCATCGGCATCGGCCTCAACGTCACCCTCCGCGCGACCGAACTGCCCGCCCCGACGGCGGCCTCGCTCGCCCTGGCCGGTGCGGTCTCCACCGACCGGGAGACGCTGCTGCGCGGCGTACTGCGCTCGCTGGACCACTGGTACGTCGAGTGGCGCGCGGCCGGCGGGGACGCGGCGCAGAGCGGTCTGCAGGCGGCGTACGCGGCGGGTTGCGCGACGCTGGGCAGGACGGTACGGGCCCAGTTGCCCGGCGACCGTTCACTCGTCGGCGAGGCGGTGGCGATCGACGGTGACGGCCGCCTGATCCTGTCCACCGCCGACGGCCTGCAGGAGGTGTCGGCGGGCGACATCGTGCATCTACGGGACGCGGAAGGCGGCCTCACCTAAGAACCACGCCCGGGCGCCCGCCTCGCCACTGAACGTTTCCCGGGTGCGCTCAGCCCAGCACCCGCGGAAACCCCCAGGGGCGTACGCCCCGTGTACCCGGCCCGCGCCCCGGCTGTTCCCCGGGCACTCGGATCCCCGCCCCGTGGAAGCCCCCCACGGGCCCTGCGCCCGCGTGCCGGGCCCGCGCCCCGGCTTCCCCGGGTGCTCAGGTCTCTGCCCCGCGGAAGCCCCCCACAGGCCCTGCGCCCCGCGTACCGGGCCCGTACCCGGCTGTTCCCCTGGCACTCAGGTGCCCGCCCCGTGGAAGCCCCCACGGCCCTGTGCCCCGCGTACCGGGCCCGCGCCCCGGCCGTTTCCCCGGGTTGCTCGTCCCCGTCCCGTGAATGCCCCCCACAGGCCCTGTGCCCCGCGTACCGGGCCCGTACCCGGCTGTTCCCCGGGTGCTCTCGGCCCTTCACCCCGTGGAAACCACCCACCGAAGAGCACCCCCCACGGCCCCTGCCCCCGGCCGACCCCGTACCGGGGTGCCCTAAGGACGTGAGGTAGCGCACATCTGCCGTATCGTTGAGGCGATCCACCGACAGATCGGCAGGGCAGTGCGCAGGGAACGGGCAGGAGGCGGCTGGTGACCGTCGACGACACGACCTCCGGCGCGGGCGCGGAGCCCCCACCGGAACCCTCGGTCCACGCGACACCGCATCACGAAGTCGACCACACGGCCGAACCGACCGACGATCCCCTCGCGATCCGGCTGGAACAGCTGATCCTGGGCGCCGAGCGTCGCTATACCGCGTTCCAGGCGGCCCGTACCGCCGGAGTCTCGATGGACCTGGCATCCCGGTTCTGGCGCGCCATGGGGTTCGCCGACATCGGGCAGGCCAAGGCGCTCACCGAGGCGGACGTGCTGGCGCTTCGGCGGCTCGCGGGCCTCGTCGAGGCCGGGCTGCTCAGCGAGCCGATGGCGGTGCAGGTCGCCCGGTCCACCGGGCAGACCACCGCCCGGCTGGCGGAGTGGCAGATCGATTCCTTCCTGGAGGGTCTGACCGAGCCGCCCGAGCCCGGCATGACCCGCACCGAGGTCACGTACCCGCTGGTCGAGCTGCTCCTGCCCGAGCTGGAGGAGTTCCTCATCTACGTCTGGCGGCGCCAGCTCGCCGCCGCGACCGGCCGCGTCGTGCAGGCCGCGGACGACGACGAGATGGTCGACCGCAGGCTCGCCGTCGGCTTCGCGGACCTGGTCGGTTTCACCCGGCTCACCCGCCGGCTGGAGGAGGAGGAGCTCGGCGAGCTCGTCGAGGCGTTCGAGACGACCTCCGCCGACCTGGTCGCCGCGCACGGCGGCCGGCTCATCAAGACCCTCGGCGACGAGGTTCTCTTCGCCGCCGACGACGCGGGCACGGCGGCCGAGATCGCGCTTCGCCTGATAGAGGCGATGACCCAGGACGAGACGATGCCGGCGTTGCGGGTCGGTATCGCGTTCGGCACCGTCACGACCCGGATGGGCGATGTCTTCGGTACGACGGTGAACCTCGCCAGCCGGCTCACGTCGATAGCGCCGAAGGACGCCGTACTGGTGGACGGCGCTTTGGCCGAGGAGCTGACGCGTACGGGCGACGCCCCGGCCTCCGAGGCGCAGGCGGCGGAGGAGGCCGCGGCGGCCGAGAAGGAGCGCGCGGAGGGTGTGGAGCCGCTGGCCGTGCCGAAGTACCGGTACGGGCTGCAGCCGATGTGGCAGCGGCCGGTGCGCGGACTCGGCGTGGTGGAACCGTGGCTGCTGGCACGACGAGGCACCTCCTGACGCCTGTTCCCGTCCGGGGCGCGGCCTAGGATCCTCCGGTAACGCTCGTTAACCGGAGGGGTGCAGCCATGACCGTCACGTCCGAGCAGCGGTTCGGGGAGTTCGTCGTCGTACGGGTCCATGAGGGCCAGGAGCACGTTGCCGAACTGGTCCTGGACCGGCCCAAGGCCATGAACGCCGTGTCCACGGACATGGCCCGATCGATCGGCGCCGCCTGCGCCGCGCTCGCCGCCGACCAGGGCGTACGGGTCACCGTCCTCACCTCCAGCCACGAGCGCGCCTTCTGCGTGGGCGCGGACCTCAAGGAGCGGAACTCGTTCACCGACGCCGAGCTGGTCCGCCAGCGGCCCACCGCCCGCGCCGCCTACACCGGCGTGCTCGACCTGCCGATGCCGACGGTGGCCGCCGTGCACGGGTTCGCACTCGGCGGCGGCTTCGAGCTGGCGCTGTCCTGCGATCTGATCGTCGCCGACCGTACGGCCGTGGTGGGCCTGCCCGAGGTCTCGGTCGGTGTCATCCCGGGCGGCGGCGGTACGCAGTTGCTGCCGCGCCGGATCGGTGCGGCACGCGCTGCCGAGCTGGTCTTCACCGCCCGGCGGGTGGAGGCGGCCGAGGCGCGGGAGTTGGGTCTGGTCGACGAACTGGTGGAGGCGGGGCAGGACCGGGTGCAGGCGCTGGCGCTCGCCGGGCGGATCGCCGCCAACTCGCCGGTGGGCCTGCGCGCCGCGAAGCGTGCGCTGCGGCTCGGGCACGGGCTCGATCTGCGGGCCGGTCTGGAGGTGGAGGACGCGGCCTGGCGGTCGGTGGCCTTCTCCGGGGACCGGGCGGAGGGCGTGGCCGCGTTCAACGAGAAGCGGAAGCCGAACTGGCCCGGAGAGTAACGGTGCGTTACCGCTCCGACGCGCAGTACGCACCTTTCATTGCCTCAAACTGATCAAGAATTCGCAAATCTACATAAGATGTAGCGATGGGTGGTGATGATGCGCGGCTGCGGGCCGTGGTTTCGCTTGCACAGGCAATGGCGGCGGCGCACACCCCGCCGGAGTCCTGGCGCGCGGCCGCGCTGGGGGCGTGCCAGGCGTTGGGCGGCACCTTCGCCGCGCTCTCCGTGTGGGAGCGGGGGCCGGGGCGGCTGCGGGTGCTGGTGAACGCGGGTGAACGGGCCGAGGGGGAGGAGGAGTTCCCCGACGACGAGACGTATCCGGTGCATCAGTTCCCGGAGATCACCGAGTTCCTGCATGAACGGTGGGCGGGGGGCGGCGAGCCGGACGCCTGGGTGGAGACCGCCGACGGGCCGGTCGACGACGCCGGGGACGGCGAAGCCGATTCGGCGGTGGCGGGTGCGCACGGGTACGGGCGCGTCTACCGCCATCAGCGCGTGGCGGCCCTGCGACGGCGACGGCGCGGCTGCTGTGTGGTCGCGCCGATCGTCCTGCACGGGCGGGCCTGGGGCGAGCTCTATGTGGCGCGCCCGGTGGGGGAGCCGGTGTTCGGGCGGGAGGACGCGGACTTCGCGACCGTGCTGGCCGCCGTCGTCGCCGCCGGCATCTCCCAGACGGAGCGCCTCGAAGAGGTCCGCAAGCTCGCCTTCACCGACCCGCTGACCGGGCTGGCCAACCGCCGGGCCGTCGACGCGCGGCTCGACGAGGCGGTGGAGCTGCACCGCGCCGACGGCACGGTGGTCAGCCTGGTCGTCTGCGATCTGAACGGTCTGAAGGGGGTCAACGACTCCCTGGGCCACGCGGTCGGCGACCGGCTGCTGGAACGTTTCGGCTCGGTGCTGTCCCGGTGCGGTGCGATGCTCCCCGGCGCCCTCGCCGCCCGGCTGGGCGGTGATGAGTTCTGCCTGCTGGCGGTGGGTCCCGGCGCGGACGAGGTGATCGAGGTGGCCACCGAACTCTGTGACCGGGCGGCCGAGTTGGAGCAGGGCGACGGGGTCGCCTGCGGGATTGCCTCGACCGGTGACCCGATCGGGCCGGTGACCTCGGCCCGGCGGCTGTTCCGTCTGGCGGACGCGGCCCAGTACCGGGCGAAGGCGGCCCGCTCCGCGAAACCGGTGGTGGCGGGGCGCGACGGCGAGGTCATCCGGCTGGCCGACTCGCCGCCGAAGTCCGCCCACGACCGCCGCCGGCTGCGCGGGAGCCGGCCCTGAGGGCCGTCCGGCGGAATCCGTGAACGGGCCGGTAAGGGGTCAACCGCACGACCACTAGTGACATGAAGGGATTCAATCCGTACGCTTCTGAATATGGATATGCACACAGTCGTGGTGGGGACGTCCGGTACCACCGCAGAGGACGTCATCGCCGTGGCCCGCGCGGGCGCCCGCGTCGAGCTCTCCGCAGCCGCCGTGAGCGCGCTTGCCGCCGCCCGCGAGATCGTGGACGCGCTGGCCGCCAAGCCCGAACCGGTCTACGGCGTCTCGACCGGCTTCGGCGCACTCGCCACCCGCCACATCAGCCCCGAGCTGCGGGCCCAGCTCCAGCGCAACATCGTCCGCTCGCACGCGGCCGGCATGGGCCCGCACGTCGAGCGCGAGGTCGTACGGGCGCTGATGTTCCTGCGCCTGAAGACGGTCTGCTCGGGCCGCACCGGCGTACGCCCCGAGGTCGCGCAGACCATGGCCGACGTACTGAACGCCGGCATCACCCCCGTCGTGCACGAGTACGGCTCGCTCGGCTGCTCGGGCGACCTGGCGCCGCTCTCGCACTGCGCCCTGACGCTGATGGGCGAGGGTGACGCGGAAGGCCCCGACGGCATCGTGCGCCCGGCCGGCGAGCTGCTCGCCGCGCACGGCATCACCCCCGTCGAACTCCGCGAGAAGGAGGGCCTCGCCCTCCTCAACGGCACGGACGGCATGCTCGGCATGCTCGTGATGGCCCTCGCCGACCTGCGCAGCCTCTACACCTCCGCCGACATCACCGCCGCGCTCAGCCTGGAGGCGCTGCTCGGTACGGACAAGGTCCTCGCCCCGGAGCTGCACGCCATACGGCCGCACCCGGGTCAGGGCGCAAGCGCCGACAACATGCTGCGGGTGCTTGCCGGTTCCGGCCTCACCGGCCACCACCAGGACGACGCGCCGCGCGTCCAGGACGCCTACTCCGTGCGCTGCGCGCCCCAGGTCAACGGTGCCGGGCGTGACACCCTCGCGTACGCCGGGATCGTCGCCGACCGTGAGCTGGCCTCAGCCGTCGACAACCCCGTCGTCCTCCCGGACGGCCGGGTCGAGTCCAACGGCAACTTCCACGGCGCCCCGGTGGCGTACGTGCTCGACTTCCTGGCGATCGTCGCCGCCGACCTCGGCTCGATCACCGAGCGCCGCACGGACCGGCTGCTGGACAAGAACCGTTCGCACGGTCTGCCGCCGTTCCTCGCCGACGACGCCGGTGTCGACTCGGGTCTGATGATCGCCCAGTACACGCAGGCCGCCCTGGTCAGCGAGATGAAGCGGCTCGCGGTCCCGGCCTCGGCGGACTCGATCCCGTCCTCCGCCATGCAGGAGGACCACGTCTCCATGGGCTGGTCGGCGGCGCGCAAGCTCCGTACCGCCGTCGAGAACCTCGGCCGGATCGTCGCCGTCGAGCTGTACGCGGCGACCCGCGCCATCGAACTGCGCGCCGCCGAGGGGCTCACCCCGGCGCCCGCGTCCCTGGCCGCCATCGAGGCGCTGCGGGCGGCGGGCGTCGAGGGACCGGGACCGGACCGCTTCCTGTCGCCCGATCTGGCTGCGGCGGAGGCGTTCGTGCGGGGCGGGAAGCTGGTCGCGGCCGTGGAGCCGGTGACCGGAGCGCTGGCCTAGGGTCTTTCGTTTGGATCAGGCCGGACCCCGCGAGCCCAGCATGATCCGAACGAGAGGCCCCAGGAGGGGTGGCGCGGCCTGCTGCGCGCTTCGTCCCCCATCGCCGGACGGGCCGGGATTTCAAACCCGTCCGGCGATCGAGGACAACGCGGTGGTGCGGCGTGTGGAGTACGCGACGAAGCCCGCGCCGATTCCCAGGAACGCGGTGCCACCGATCAGATACGCAGTGGTGTCGACCCCGGTGCCGGTTTCGGCCAGTGCCGGCCCGGCCGCCTCGTCCTCGGTACTCGCGGCGGCAGGTCTGCTCGGCGCGCCGCCGGTCGCGTCGTCCGTCGCGTTCGCCGAGGGGACGAACCAGAGGGCGCACAGCAGTGTGCCCGCGGCGGTGGCGGTCAGGAGTGGGCGACGAGCTATGGCCACGGATTCGATCCCCCTTGTGACAGCCATGAGTTAGCCGTGTGCGCCGATGCTAATGAAAGCAGCGGGTCGCAGGAAAGTCGTGACTGCAGGTAGCTCTACGCTCCGGCGTATGAGCACTTCTGAGACATCACGGTTTGTTCGCCTTCGCGTCGACATGGTGCTGGAGATCACCGACGCGGGGGCCCTCAGCGGCACCGCGCTGGAGAGCATCGCGGCCGAGTACGGCGAGCCGGACGGCGAGTCCGCCGAGGAACGCATGCTGGCCGAGTCCGCGGTACGGGAAGACGGGGCGGAGGCCCTCGCCTCCCTCGTGGACCCGTTCGATCTCGTCGGCGAGGTGCCGGGGGTCGAGCTGGCCCAGGCATCCTGGAGCAGCGAGATCGTCGACTACGACCCCGAGGACCCGGGCGACTGGGACCTCGACGACGAGGGTGAGGGCGACGAGGGGGACGACGACGTTGCGCCGTAGCGGGTGAGGAAGGCACCGGCCCCGGCCCGTTTCCGGCGGCCCGGGGCCGGTGTGTGCCGGTCCCAGGAACCACAGGTGCCACGGCTGCGTCGATGAGTGGTGTTCCCCACATCTGAGGCGGATGTGGAACGGAGGGCCCTCGTCAGGTGTTCTTGGAACATTGATGGGGATCCGTCTCACGACGGTTCCGCTCGGGGTTATGGGGGATTCGGCAACGATGGAGAAGCGTGTGATGACGGACAGCAAGCGGCGCAAGGGCCTGATGGCCGCGTCCGCCCTGCTCGGCGGCGTGCTCGTGCTCACTGCCTGCAGCGAAGGTACGGGCTCGGGCAGCGACGAGAGCTCGAAGAAGTCTCAGGCGGCGGCAGTCGACAAGGCAGCGGCCGAGGACGCGTCTCAGGCTCAGATAGCGATCTCGCCGAAGAACGGCGCGACCAACGCCAGCATCAACAACGCCGCGAAGGTCACCGTCACCAAGGGCAAGCTGACCCAGGTCACCATGACCACGTCGGCCGGCGCGAGCGTCCCCGGCACCCTGGCCGCCGACGGCACCAGCTGGCAGCCGAACGCGCAGCTCGAGCGCTCGACCACGTACAAGATCAACGCGACGGCCGAGGACACCAAGGGCCGCGAGGCGCACGAGAACGCGTCGTTCACCACCGTGTCGCCCGCCAACAGCTTCATCGGGAACTTCACCCCCGAGGACGGCTCCACGGTCGGTGTCGGCATGCCGGTCTCGATCAACTTCAACAAGCCGATCACGGACCGGAAGGCCGTCCAGGCCGGAATCACCGTGACGTCCAGCAGCGGCCAGCAGGTCGTCGGTCACTGGTTCAACTCGCAGCGTCTCGACCTGCGACCCGAGCAGTACTGGACGGGCGGCTCCACCGTCACGCTGAAGCTGGCGCTCGACGGCGTCGAGGGCGCGGACGGCGTCTACGGCGTGCAGCAGAAGACGGTCACCTTCAAGGTCGGCCGCAACCAGGTCTCGACGGTCGACGCGTCGACGCACACCATGACCGTCACCCAGGACGGCAAGACGATCAAGACGATCCCGATCTCTGCCGGTTCCCCCGACAACCCGACGTACAACGGTCAGATGGTCATCTCCGAGAAGTTCAAGGAGACCCGGATGAACGGTGCGACGGTCGGCTTCACCGACGACGACGGCAAGGGTGAGTACGACATCAAGGACGTGCCGCACGCCATGCGGCTGTCCCAGTCGGGCACCTTCATCCACGGCAACTACTGGGGTGCGCCGTCGGTCTTCGGCAGCGCCAACACCAGCCACGGCTGTGTCGGCCTCGCCGATGTGAAGGGTGCGGGCGACGACAAGCAGCCCGCCGCCTGGTTCTACAACAACTCCATGGTCGGCGACGTGGTCATCGTCAAGAACTCCCCCGACAAGACCATCACGCCCGACAACGGCCTCAACGGCTGGAACATGAGCTGGGCCGAATGGCAGGCGGACTCCGCGGTCTGACCCCGCGGGAGGTTCACGCAGCAACTTCATCACCCCGAAGTCCCTTACGTACACAGGGCGGCGGCACCCGGATCCCCCGGTGCCACCGCCCTGTGGCGTTCGTAGCCGTTCTCATCGGGATCTCATGCGGGCCTTAACTCGCCATCACGACCGGTTCATAGCCTCGCGCCATGTTCTTCACCTATCTCCGGCGCGAGCTGCGCCGCCGCAGAAAGGCGGCGCTGGTCGTCGCCTCGGGGCTCGCCCTCGGTATTGCGCTGGTCATCATCGTCAGTTCGGTCTCCTCCGGCATGAGCAAGGCCCAGGACAAGGTCCTGGAATCGCTGTACGGCCTCGGCACGGACATGACGGTCACCAAGGCCGCCGCCGCATCGGGCTCCGGCACCCAGCGGCCCCGGTTCGAGTTCGACGCCAAGGACAACGACGACGACGCGAAGCAGAGTTCGGACCGGGTCATGGTCCAGGGCTTCCAGACGCTGTCCGCCACCACCGTCGACAAGGTCGGCACGCAGGACGGCGTCGCGGACGCCGTCGGCGGACTCAGCCTGACCGTCCTGAAGGTGGACGGCCAGTTCAAGCGCGGCGAGTTCAAGCAGAACGGGACCGGTGGCACGGCCGGCCCCGGCGGCCGGGGCGGCAGCACGCAGCCGCAGGGTGAAGTCAGGGGCGGTGGCGCCTCGTTCGACGTCAACTCGTACACCGTGTACGGCACCGACGTCACCAAGCAGGACCTCGGCCCGTTGACCTCGTCGAAGATCACCAAGGGCCGTGCGTTCAAGGCCACCGAGACCGACGCGAAGGTCGCGGTCGTCGACGCCGCGTACGCCAAGGAGAAGAAGCTCGCGGTCGGCAAGACCGTGACCGTCTCGGGGACCAAGTACAAGATCGTCGGCGTCTCGACGGCGGACAGCGGCGACGCGGCCGCCAACCTCTACATCCCGCTGAAGCAGGCGCAGACCCTCGCCGACTCCAAGAACAAGGTCACCACGGTCTACGTCAAGGCCGCGGACTCGCAGCAGATCGACCACGTCAAGTCCGCCATCCAGAAGAACATCTCGGGCACGACGGTCACCACCTCCGCGGACCTCGCCGACACGGTCTCCGGCTCCCTTTCCACCGCGTCCGACCTGGCCTCCAGCGTCGGCAAGTGGCTGTCGATCGCCGTCCTCATCGCCGCCTTCCTGGTGGCCGGGCTGCTCACCTCCTCCGCGGTCAGCCGCCGGGTGCGGGAGTTCGGCACGCTGAAGGCGCTCGGCTGGAAGAGCGGCCGGGTCACCCGCCAGGTCGTCGGCGAGGCCCTCGTCAACGGTCTGATGGGCGGTGTCCTCGGTATCGCGGTCGGTCTCGCCGGTGCGTACGTCGTGACCGCGATCAGCCCCACGCTCACCGCACAGCTCGGAGGCTCGGGCGGCGGCGGTGGTGGCGGCATGCTCGGCGGCGGCATGGCAGGACCCGGCCGGCAGGCCGCGGCCAAGTCCATCGACATCGCGCTGACCGCACCGGTCTCCCTCTCCATCATCCTGACCGCCGTCGCGCTGGCCGTGGCGGGCGGGCTGATCGCGGGTGCCTTCGGCGGCTGGCGGGCCTCCCGGCTGCGTCCCGCGGATGCGCTGCGCCGCGTCGAATAGCCCGCCCGGGCGTCCCACCCCCTCTGTTCCAGCAGGAGTTGACCCATGTACACCCTCAGAGACGTCACCAAGCGCTATACCCGCGGCAAGTCCACCGTCAATGCGCTCGCCGGTGTCGATCTGACCATCGAGGACGGCGGCCGGCTCGTCATCCAGGGCCCCACCGGCGGCGGCAAGTCCACACTGCTGCAGATGCTCGGCGGCCTCGACCGGCCCACGAGCGGCAGCGTCGAACTCGACGGTGTGGACCTCGCGAAGCTCAGCGAGGCCAAGCTCACCAAGGTGCGCGCGCAGAACATCGGCTTCGTCTTCCAGAGCTTCAACCTCATCCCGACGCTGACTGCGCAGGAGAACGTCGAAACGGCGCTCGTCCCGCTCGGCGGCAAGGCGTCGGAGCGTCGCAGGCGGGCTGCGGAGGCACTGGAGTCCGTCGGACTCGGTGAGCGGCTCGGACACCTCCCCGGCGAGATGTCCGGTGGCCAGCAGCAGCGCGTGGCGATCGCACGGGCCCTGGTCAAGCGGCCCAAGGTGCTGCTCGCCGACGAGCCGACCGGCAACCTCGACGAGTCCATGCGCGACGAGGTCATGGAGGTGCTGGAGACGATGTGGAAGGAGCACGGGCTGACCTTCGTCATGGTCACCCACGACAGCGCGATCGCCCGCAGGGCGCCGCGGCTGGCGACCATCCGCAAGGGCCGCGTCACGGTCACGGAGAACGCGGCGGCCTGACGCAGGCCCCATCGGCCTCCCCTGCGCGGGGCGGCGGCTACGGAGTCGACTCCGTAGCCGCCGCCCCGCGCCCCGTTCGTTCATCGCACTAATCTCACACCCATGACCGCTGCCATCACCGCCATGATCACCGCAGTCGTCGGCGTGCTGGGCACCCTGTTCGCCCCGATGCTCGCCCAGCGGCTGACCGCGCGGCAGCGCGCCGACGAGGCCGAACTTGCCGACAAGCGGCGGAGGTTCGAGGAGCGCCGCGCCCAGTACACGGCCATGAACCGGGCCTCCCGGCAGTTCCACACCCTCCTCAAGGACGCCCTCCACCGGATCAGGGACCGCGTCTACACCGAGCAGGAACGCGCCCAGCTCGAAGAGGCCCGCCTCGACCACCGCGACCGCTACGCCGAGGCGCAGATGATCGTCCCCGAGCGCATCCTGCAGGCGTCCCGCGACCTCAACCGGGTCCTCGCGAACAGTGACGCGGCCATCAAACGCCTCGACCGCGGCCTGGCCCGCGACGGCGAGAGCGTCGAAAGGGTCCTGGAGAAACTCAAGGCGGCGGACCCGCACCTCGACACCATGCGGAGACTGATGCGGGAGGACCTGGGCATCAACGACTGAGCCCCCTACCTCTCAGGTAATCGACGGTCCCTACGCCCGCGGGCAGCATGGGGCACACCGGCTGACGGAACCACCGCAGCACGCAGATCCGGAGGGCGACACCATGACCGCATACGCCATGGGCCACCTGCACCCCGCCGCCCACCCCGGCGAGGAGGTTCTCACGTACATCGAACGCATCCAGTCGACCATGGACCCGTTCGGCGGCCGGTTCCTCGTCCATGGCACCCAGGTCGAGGTCGTCGAGGGCGACTGGCCGGGCGCGCTCGTCATCATCGGCTTCCCCGACCTGGCGGCCGCCCGCGGCTGGTACGAGTCGGCCGCCTACCAGGAGCTGCTGCCGCTGCGGACGCGGAACATGGCGGGCGACGTGGTGCTCGTCGAGGGTGTCGGACCGGAGTACGACGCGTCGGCGACCGCGGCCGCGATGCGGGCGGCGGCCCCGCCGGTCATCGGCTGACGACGGCCGGCCCGGAGCCCGTACGGTCCGCAGCTCGGCCCCCGCGCGAAGCGTGACACCTACCCGCTCATCCGTCGTGTTCTGCCGCATCATCCGCCCGAGGCCGGGGGTGGTGCGGCTTCCCGGGCGCCGGCTTGTGCCGAAAGGTTTCCGCCAGGCCGGTGTTCGCGACCATCACGACGGCGAGCGCCACCGCGGCCGCCGGGTGGCCGACCCGATACAGCCCGAAGGCGCCGCCGCCCAGCACCACGGCTTTGACCGAGAGGACGCCCGCCAGCGGCAGCCGGATCCGGGCGCGTGGCGCGGCGAACAGACCCCACAGGGCGATGGCGAGCGCGGGGATTGCGAAGGCCAGCAGCAGTTGCCGGGCCAGGTTGCCGCCACCGGCGTGGAAGCCCCACCAGGACAGACAGGCCAGCGCCGCCAACTCCACTACGAACGCCAGGACTTCGTTGGCCGCCCACCAGGGGCGCCCGGTCAGAGCAGGGATCTCCCTGTCGTCCGTGCGGTACTTGCGCATCGGTGCCCCCTCGGCGTCCACGTCCGCGAGCGTACCGGCCCGCCTTGGCCGAGGTCGCCCGGCCGTCGCGGCCGGAACTGCGGACCGAGCGCGCACCGGTCCGCCGGGCAACAGGGGGCGAGTTCAGCCGATGCGGGCGCAGAGGTCGTCACTCGTGCCGTGCGCCATGGTCACGGTCTTGTAGCCGGTGGCGCTGATGTTCATGGTGTACACACCGTCGATGGCGTAGAGGCCGCGCGGCAAGGTGCCCCCGTTCTCCCCGAAGCCCACCAGCACGGGGCCGCGCACGGACCAGAACTGGGAACCGTCGGTGCGGTATTCGACAATGGCCCGGCCGCTGACGTCCGCGTCGTAGAAGGCGCCGGTGTCGGTGATCGACGCGCAGGAGTTCCTCACCCTCGTCCGGCAGGCCGCCGTCACCGGCGATCCCGGGGAGCGGGTGCGCCGCTACGACCAGGCGCTGGGGCTCTGGCGTGGCCCGCTGCTCGCCGACGTGGTCGACGACGAGCTGCGCGACCGGCTCGGCGGCCGGCTGGGTGAGCTGCGCCTGTCCGCTCTGGAGCAGCGGGCCGAGGCCCAGCTCACCATGGGTCTGCACGAACGGGTCGTGGCGGATCTGACGCCACTGGCCCAGGAACTTCCGGGGCGTGAACGGCTCGTCGTCGCCCAGATGACCGCCCTGTACCGCAGCGGCCGCCAGGCCGATGCCCTCCAGCTCTACCGGCATACGCGTCAGGTGCTGGTGACCGAGCTGGGCATCGAACCGGGCACCGAGCTGATGACGCTGCACGACCGGATCCTGCAGGGTGACCCCCGGCTAAGACCGGCCGGCCGCGCCCCTGTACGCGGTGCGGGTCGGCGAGGAGTGGCTGCCGTGGAGCACGAGCGGGCATCCGGCGCTGGAATTCTGCAACACCTACGCAGGCTGGGGCGGCCCCGGTCTGCCCGGCTCGGACTGGCTGCGCAGTTACTCCACGCTCGCCGTGTGGGCCGGTCACATGGACCTGGCGGAGGACCATCTCGTCGCCCGGCTGCTCAAGCAGGCGCAACAGCACCCCGACGAGGCCACCGCCGCCCTGGACGAGGCCCGTGGGTTCCGTACGAACCTGTACGCCTGCCTGACCGATCCGGAGGACGTCCGCGCCTTCAAGGCGGTGGCAGGCCTCGCGCAGGACGCCGCCAGGACATCCGTGTTCACGCGGGGCGAGGACGGCCTGGCACATTGGCGCCTGTCCCCGGCCGCCGGCTTGCGGCTGCCCGTCCTCGCCACGGCCCGCAGCGCCGCGGAACTGCTCGCTGATCCGCGACGCCTCACGATCCGCACCTGCTCCAGCGAGGACTGCGGCTGGCTGTTCCTCGACCAGGGCGGTCGGCGAAGGTGGTGCAGCCTGGCCACCTGCGGCAGCAGACGTCAGCAGGCCGTCGGCGCGTAGCGCCGTGGCAGGGGCTCTGCCCGTCCCGTCGGGTGGGTCGGACGGGCACGGAATCGCTTGGAACCCTCGCGCGTTGGAGCAAGTGGACATGGGATGCCGGTGGTGTGTGAACCGAGCAGCCCGAGTGAGTGACACAAATTGGAGGACTGCAATGGCGGCGCAGACGCAGAGGGCCGTGCTGGCGGGCGGATGCTTCTGGGGGATGCAGGACCTGATCCGCCGGCAGCCGGGCGTGACGGCGACTCGGGTCGGATACACCGGCGGTGACGTGCCGAACGCGACGTACCGTAACCATGGCACGCACGCGGAGGCCATTGAGATCCTTTTCGACCCCGATACGACCGACTTCCGCGCGATCCTGGAGTTGTTCTTCCAGATCCACGACCCGAGCACCAAGAACCGTCAGGGCAACGACATCGGCCTCAGCTACCGCTCGGCGATCTACTACGTGGATGACGAGCAGAAGCGGATCGCCGAGGACACGATCGCGGATGTGGACGCCTCCGGACTGTGGCCGGGCAAGGTCGTCACCGAGGTCGAGCCGGTCGGCCCCTTCTGGGAGGCCGAGCTCGAGCACCAGGACTACCTGGAGCGTTACCCGGAGGGTTACACCTGCCATTTCCCGCGTCCGGGATGGCGGCTGCCCGCCCGCGCGGAGGGCTGACCGCGAGAGGCGGCCCGGCGTCGGGCAGGCCGACCGGGCGGAAGTTCTGAGGCTGGGCCGTGCTTGTGCCCCGCCGTGGACGAAGAGGGTGCCGGCGGCGGGACACTGTGGGGGCGCCGGGGATTCCGGCGCCCCCACAGTGTCCGTACCGGTCAGTTCCCGCCCGCGGCCAGGACCTGCGCGGCGCAGAAGTCGCGGGACTGGACGTAGCGCGCCTTCGGGTCCCCGGAGTACGTCCACGGGGCGCTGTCGATGTAGCCGTCGATCGCGCGGTACTGCTCCAGCGCCGCTTCGTACCGGTCCTGCCAGTACAGCAGCCAGGCGAGCAGATGGCGGACCCGGACGATCCGCCGGTCCTCGGGGTCGGCGGCCGCGGCGGCGGCCACGTCGATCAGGCAGGCGTCGACCGCGGCGATCAGCTCGGGGCTCTTGTAGAACACGTCCGGGTCCAGATCCTGCTCCGCCGACTCCTGCTCGAAGGCGGCGTAGAGCGGGAGGAGGGAGAGCAGCCGGCCGGGGCTGCCCCTCTGCGCAGCCTCGCGCGCGAAACGCTCGGCGAGCTCGTGCGAGCCGCGCCACTTGCGGCACCAGTACTGGAGCGCCGAAGTATGAGCCGCGAGGTGGTGGGCGTCGCGCTTCTCGACCTCGGCCCACAGCGCGCGGAAGTCGTCATGCCCGTAGCCGAGGCCGAGAGCGCAGGAGATCTCGGCGATGAACGGGCCCGGGTCGTCGCCGGCCAGCTCCTGGGCCTCGTGGCAGGCCTCCCGGGCCAGGGCCATCATCCGGTGGAAGCCGGCGAACTGCTCCTGCGTGGTGTACTTCGCCTGCTTCGCGCCACGGATGTCCGCGGCGACGCTGATCAGCGCGCCGGCGTGCACGAAGGCCGCTCCCGCGTCCTTGGGCTGTGCGGTGCGCCAGGCCAGCAGCCAGGTGTCGTCGGCCGCGGCCTCGTCCTGGAGGACGCCGGCACGCCGGTAGCGCTCCTGCCAGTCCCGGCCCGCGTCGGCGAGGAAGTCGGCGCCCGCCTGCCAGTTCCCGGACCGGACGGTGGCGCGTATCTCCTCGTCGCGCGGGTCGGGGGCGGCAGCATGCGCGGTGTCGAGCTCGTCGGCCGGTACGAGGCCGAGCTCCGCGGCGGCCTTCGCCGGGCCGGACTTCCGGTTGCGGCGCGTGCGGGGCGCCGAGGGGGCGGCGCCGGATGCGCCTTCCACGAACTCCGTCGTCTTCTTCCGCGCCTTCAGCCAGAAGTACACGCCGAGAGCGATCGCCAGCAGGGGTATCAGTCGTGCCACGGGGGTTCCGGTCCAATCCAGAAAGGTGAGCTCGGGGAGGGATAGAGGGTGGGAGGTGGAGGCGGAGGCGGGCTAGGGGGCGAGCAGTTTGCGCAGCGGTTCGGTGTCCGGCACGTCCGCCACCGCCGCGTCCAGCGCCGCCGGGAGCGTCTCCTCGTACCCTTCGGGCAGCTTCAGTGTCGCGGAGTCGGTCCAGGACAGCTGCCAGCGGGCCCGCCCCTGCCGTACGAAGTCGCCGCCGGTCAGCTGCAGCAGCCCGGCGCGCAGCCGGGGCCTGGCGAACTCGCGGGCCGCGCGGCCGGTCGCGGCGCGGGCCTCGTCGGACTTGGGGAGACGGTCGGCGATCTGCCACAGCGCACCCGCGTCGATCGCGTCGAGTGTGGCAGTCAGCGAGCCGTCGCTGTCGGTCACCTCGCCGACCGCCGCGCTGAACCCCTGCGCCGACTGCTCGGCGTACACCGTCATCGACTCGTGCACGAGCTCCGGCCAGTCGACCCGGCGCAGCCGCAGTGCCTCCGGGGTCAGCACCGACTCCTCGACGGCTGCGAGCGTCCGCTCGGCGTCGGCGAGCAGGCCCAGCGACGGCTCCACGGGCTCCGAAGCGCGCCCGTCGTCCGGCAGTGCCTCGATCCGGGCGACGCGCTCCGCGGTCGGCGGGTGCGAGTCGTAAGGGGAGGACGGCTCGGACGGCAGGGAGCCGCGCATCTCGTCCAGCTCGTCCTTGCGGGCGGCCAGCAGGTGCCGTACGCCGCCGAAGACCTGGCCGGGCGGCGGCAGCATCCCGGCATCGACGCCGAGCGTGGCGTACGCGTTCATGTAGAAGCCGTGGGCGGCGTCGAGCGCCGGGAGCTCGCGCAGCGCGGACGCGGTCGCGTCCCGGCCCGCGATCCCGGCCGCGGCGACATCGGCGGCGAGCTCCTCGCGGCGGGCTCCGGAGAGCGTGGCGCGGATGTAGAACTTCGCGTACGCCGTGTAGACCGCCGCCATCGCGCGGTACGAGAGACCCGCACCGCCGGTGTCGATCTCCTTGGCCTTCTTGCCCTTGGCGACGGCCTTCGCCGCCTTCTTCTCCTGGCGCGCCTGCTCCTTGGCGACGGTCCGGCCCGCCCGCTCCTGGAAGTGGGCGATGGTGCGGACCACCTGGATGCGACCGCGTGCGGTGATCGCGGAAAGGCGGGTGTCGGAGTTGCCGTAATGGCCCATCTCATGGGCGAGCACGGAGCGCAGCTGGGCTTCGGACAGTCCGGCCATCAGCGGCAGGCCGAGGTAGAGCCGGCGCCTGCCGCCGACCAGGCCGAGGAACCTGGCGTCCTCGCTGACCGCGGCGTTCACATCGCCGTTGAGCACGATCTCGTCGGGGGCGCGGGTGCCGACCTGCTGGGCGATGTCGCGGACGGCGGCCCAGAGCCGGGGCTCCTGGGTGTCGTCGACCGGCAGCCCGGCCGGGCCGTCGTCCTTCGGCGTACGCAGCATGAACATGCCCCGCACGATCGGGATCGCCAGCACGACGCTGAGGATGAACAGTTTCGCGGCGACGCTGCCCGTCGTCCACGTGAACGCGGCCCAGTCCAGGGCGCCGAGGGCGGCGAGCAGGACGAGACTCAGCAGATAGAAGCCGGCAAGCAGGACAAGAGCGCGGGCGGCGCGCAGAGTTGGGCCCATCGGGCAGATCCCCCACAGGAACTGGGCTGGTGACAGCGGTACGGCAAGGGCGGTGTGGGGGGAACCGGAGTATGACCTACCGCAGGTCGGCGCGGCAACGTGGTCCGTGAGCAGCCCGAAACCAGCGGCGGAACAATCACCGCACAGGGGCTGAACAGGCACGGAGCCGCCCCGCGCTACCTCGGCAGCGTCGCCGGACTGCCGCCGTTCGCCTCGTACCCGGCGACCGCGAGCGCCCGGTACACCGTGTACTCGGCGGCCGGGTCGGAGTTCTGCGTCCACGGCAGCGCGCCCACATGCCCGTCGATGTGGACGAGTTGGTTCATCGCCTCCGACCAGCGCTCCATCCGCACCAGGAACAGCACCAGCAGATGCCGGACGTGGGCGAGCATCGGATCGTCGGGACGCGCGGCGTGCACCGCGAACAGCGCGCCCTCGACCGCCTTCGTCACCACCAGGCTCTCGTAGAAGCCGCTGACGAGATTGACCTCGGGCAGATGCTCGTACACCGCGAACAGCGGCAACGCGGCCAGCAGCGAGCCCTGCGGGGCGCGGGCGGCCGCCGAAACGGCGAATTGGTCGGCCTCCTCGCGGGAGCCGTGCCACTTCTCGCACCAGAAGTGCAGCGCCGCGATGTGTGCGCCCATGTGCGTCGGGGCCCGGTCGATGATCTTCAGCCAGAGCCGGTCGAACTCCTCGTGGGAGTAGCCGAGTCCGCGGGCGACGGCCAGTTCGACGATGTACGGGACCGGGTCACCGGGCGCCAGCAGGGTCGCCTCGCCGCAGACCGTACGGGCCTCCTCCAGAATGATCCGGAAGTCGTCCGTCCCCGCGGTGGAGGACCGCCACGCCTGCTGGACCAGGAACTCGGCATGCACGGCCGCACCGCCCGCGTCCTTCGGCGACTCGGCCCGCCACGACCGCAGCCACGCACCACCGACACCCGGGGCCTGCATCAGTTCGAGCGACGCGGCGCCGGCGAACGCCTGCACCCGCTGCCACCGCACCTCGCTCTCCTTCGGCGTCCCGGCCAGCAACTGAGAGGCCGCGCGCCAGTCCTGGGTGCGCTGCACGACATCGAGAACATCGAGGAGATCCTGATCGGGGCCCGGCATCCGGACGTCCAGCTCCTCCTGGCGGACGAAGCCGTACGTGTCAGGGTCGGCGGCGTCCGGGGAACCGGGCGCGACCTGGTGGATGCCGGACCTGCGGCGCAGCGCGAAGGGGCCGATCACCGCGGCGAGCATGCACAGCGCGATGAGGAACCAGAGAATCTCCATACGCCCATTGTCACCGGACGGCGCAGTGGACGTGGATCACCCCTGTGACGAACTACGCTCGGGCCCCATGAGCGACCAGCACAGCTTCGAGACCCTCGCGATCCACGCGGGAAACACCGCCGATCCCCTCACCGGCGCCGTTGTTCCGCCCATCTATCAGGTGTCCACGTACAAGCAGGACGGCGTCGGCGGGCTCCGCGGCGGCTACGAGTACAGCCGCAGCGCCAACCCGACGCGCACCGCACTGGAGGAGAACCTTGCGGCCATCGAGGGCGGCCGCCGCGGTCTCGCCTTCGCGTCCGGGCTCGCGGCGGAGGACTGCCTGCTGCGTACGCTGCTGTACCCCGGCGCCCATGTCGTCATCCCGAACGACGCGTACGGCGGCACCTTCCGGCTCTTCGCCAAGGTGGTCAAGCGGTGGGGCGTCGACTTCTCCGTCGCGGACACCTCCGACCCGGCGGCGGTCCGGGCCGCGGTCAACGACCGTACGAAGGTCATCTGGGTGGAGACGCCGTCCAACCCGCTGCTCGGCATCACCGACATCGCGGCCGTCGCGGACGTGGCCCGCACCGCGGGTGCCCGGCTGGTCGTCGACAACACCTTCGCCAGCCCCTATCTGCAGCAGCCGATCGCGCTCGGCGCGGACGTCGTCGTGCACTCGCTGACCAAGTACATGGGCGGCCACTCGGACGTCGTCGGCGGCGCGCTGATCGCCGCGGACGCGGGGCTCGGCGAGGAACTGGCGTACCACCAGAACGCGATGGGCGCGGTCGCCGGACCGTTCGACTCCTGGCTGGTGCTGCGCGGCATCAAGACGCTGCCGGTCCGGATGGACCGGCACAGCGAGAATGCCGCCAAGGTCGCCGAGCTGCTGACGCGGCACCCCAAGGTGACCCAGGTCCTCTACCCGGGGCTGCCGGAGCACCCGGGGCACGAGATCGCCGCCAAGCAGATGAAGGCGTTCGGCGGCATGGTGTCGTTCCGCGTCGAGGGCGGCGAGGAGGCGGCGGTCGAGGTCTGCAACCGGACGAAGCTGTTCACGCTCGGCGAGTCCCTCGGCGGCGTCGAGTCCCTGGTGGAGCACCCGGGCCGGATGACGCACGCCTCGGTGGCCGGCTCGGCGCTGGAGGTGCCGGCCGACCTGGTCCGGCTGTCCGTCGGCATCGAGTCCGCGGACGACCTGCTGGCCGACCTGAAGCAGGCGCTCGGCTAGAACGTGTCCGTCCTGGGACGGTGTGGACCCCGAAGCGCCGGGCGGGCGGACTCGCTGCCCGCCCGGCGCATCGCCAGGTGATCCGCCTGGTCAGGCGTTGACCTTCTCGTCCTCCATCGACTCACGGAGCTGTTGCCGCAGCTCCGGGCTCACCAGCCTTCCAGGGGTGGTGTCGTCTCGGCGGGCGGCACCTGCCACGGCTGGGTGACCACCGCCCACACCATGAACGCGGCCACCGCCACGAACAGCACCGTCAGCGCCAGCGCGCGGGCCGCCCGGTGGCGGCGCAGCATGCGGCCGCCGCGCTCCGCCGCCCGGTCCGCCAGACCGGCGGGGACCTGCGGATGCGGCCCGTCCAGCATCTGCCGGACGTGGTCCTCCCTGCGGCCGGGGCGCTTCACGGCGCGGCCCCCAGCGGCCCCGGGGTCCATCGCCCGGTCCGGCGCCGAGGGGTGGGCCCCCGCGGGTCGCCCATGGTGGCCACCGAGCGGTTGCAGATCGCCCGGACCCGGTCCACCGGAAGCCCCAGCAGCGCGGCGGTCTGCTCCTCCGCGACACCCTCGTACAGGCGCAGTACGAGGACCAGCCGTGCTTTCGGGGTCAGCGGGTCCAGCAGGCCGCCGCGCGGCCGGTGGTGCCGCCATGCCTCCCGGGCGAACCGGGAGGCCAGCTCCTGCCGGGTGCGGTTGTACGGATCCTCGCCGTGCAGCCGGTCCCAGTCCGCGTATGTACGGGCCAGCGCGGCGGTCAGCAGACGCAGCGCCCGTTCGTTGCTCCCGGGCGGCTGCGAGGGTTCGGCGGTGAGCAGCGTGGCAGTGTGCAGCAGGCGGCCGGCCGCGCCCGCCACGAAGGCCTCGAACTCCTGGGCGCGGCGCCGCTGAGGACCCGCTTGCCGCTCTCGCACCCCCACATGGCAGCGCCGCCGACCACTCCTGGTCAAGGGGTCGGACGGAGCGAATACCACCCCCGAGGCTCCGCCCGCCGCGCCGCCCGGCTCAGTCGGTCGTCGGCTGATGCGTCTGCCGCGCGGCCAGCGCCGCGTTGAACCGCGTCAGCAGCGTGCAGAACGCGTCCCGTTCCTCCGCCGTCCAGTCCTGCGTCACCTGCGACATCAGCTCCCGCCGTGATGCCCGCACCTCGTCGAGCCGGGCCTGTCCGCGCGGCGACAGCTGGAGCACGACCGCGCGGCCGTCCTCCGGGTGCGACGTGCGCTTGACCAGACCGGTGTCGACGAGCGGCGCGACCTGGCGGGTCACGGTCGAGGAGTCGATCCCCATCCCCGCGGCCAGCGCCTTGACGCCCATCGGGCCTTCCCGGTCCAACCGGTTGAGCAGCAGATATGCGGCCCGGTCCATGGAATTGCGGACCTGGCCGACACCGCCGAGGCGGGTCTGCTCGGCACGGCGGGCGAACACGGCCACCTGGTGCTGCAGAGCATCGAGAAGGTGGTCGGGACCCGGGGAATCGGGGGTGGCGCCCCCGGAAGGAGACGCAGCTGTCGTCATGTCCTGAGGGGGCATGGCCGGGGGCTCTCTTCGTGCGGTGTCGGATGGGTGGGGGACAGAGTACGCGGCCCCGGGGCAACGCGTACCAGTGCCGCACAAACCTGTGGACAACGACGCAGGACGGCGCCGCGGCGGCGTCCCGCAGGGCGCCCAGCTGCAAGACTTGCAGTCATGAACTTCCGTACGCCCCATCCGTTTCCCCCAGTGATCCTCGACGATGTCCGGGGCGCGCAGAAGATGCTCTCCGGCGTGGCCCGGGTGACCGCGATGGAGGGCAGCCGCCATCTGTCGGAGCTGGTCGGCGCGCCGGTCCACTTCAAATGCGAGAACCTGCAGCGGACCGGTTCGTTCAAGCTGCGCGGCGCGTACGTAAGGATCGCCGGACTGTCCCCGGTGGAGCGGGCTGCCGGGGTCGTCGCCGCGAGCGCCGGAAACCATGCGCAGGGTGTCGCACTCGCCTCTGCGCTGCTGGGCGTACGGGCAACGGTCTTCATGCCGATCGGGGCGCCGCTGCCGAAGGTCGCCGCGACCCGCGAGTACGGCGCGCAGGTCAGGCTGCACGGCCAGGTCGTCGACGAGACGCTCGCCGCCGCCCAGGAGTACGCCCAGGAGACCGGTGCGGTCTTCATCCACCCCTTCGACCACCCGGACATCATTGCCGGTCAGGGCACCGTCGGCCTGGAGATCCTCGAACAGTGCCCCGAGGTCCGCACGATCGTCGTCGGGATCGGCGGCGGCGGTCTCGCCGCGGGCATCGCCGTGGCGGTGAAGGCCGTCCGGCCCGACGTGCGGATCGTCGGCGTCCAGGCGGCGGGCGCGGCCTGCTACCCGCCCTCCCTGGCGGCCGGCCACCCGGTGGCGATCGACGGGCTGCAGACGATGGCGGACGGCATCAAGGTGGGGCGCCCGGGCGACGTGCCGTTCGGGCTCGTCCAGGAGCTGGTCGACGAGGTCCGTACGGTCTCCGAGGCCGAGCTGTCCAGCGCGCTGCTGCTCTGCCTGGAGCGGGCGAAACTCGTGGTGGAACCGGCCGGGGCGAGCCCCGTCGCGGCGCTGCTGAGCGACCCCCGGTCGTTCCGGGGGCCGGTGGTCGCGCTGCTGTCGGGCGGCAATGTGGACCCGCTGCTGATGCAGCGCATCCTGACCCACGGCATGGCGTCGGCCGGCCGCTACCTGAGCCTGCGGGTGCGGCTCACGGACCGCCCGGGCGCGCTGGCTGCCCTGCTCGCCTCGCTGTCCGTCGCGGACGCCAACGTCCTCGACATCGGCCATGTACGGACCGATCCGCGGCTCGGTCTCACCGAGGTGGAGGTCGAGCTGCACCTGGAGACCAAGGGGCCGGCCCACTGCGAGGAGGTCACCGCGGCGCTGCGGCAGGCGGGGTACGAGGTGACGGGCTGACACGCGGGCCCCTCGGTGTGCGCGTTCACCCGGCGGCGCAAGGCGCACAATCCTAGGATCTGTGAGGGAAGTCACCCGAACGCTCTGGGGGAATCCGTATGCCAGGCGCCATCCATGCCGAAGGCCTGGTGAAGACCTTCGGCGATGTACGAGCACTCGGCGGTGTTGATCTCGACGTGCCGGAAGGCACGGTCCTGGGCCTCCTCGGCCCCAACGGGGCCGGCAAGACGACCGCCGTACGTGTCCTGACGACTCTGCTCCGGCCGGACAGCGGCAGGGCGGTCGTGGCGGGCATCGACGTACTGAAGAGACCCGACGACGTCCGACGCTCGATCGGGCTCTCCGGCCAGTTCGCCGCGGTCGACGAGTATCTGACCGGCCGCGAGAACCTGCAGATGGTCGGTCAGCTCTACCAGATGAGCCGGCGCGACGCGAAGGCCCGGGCGGGGCAGCTGCTGGAACGGTTCAACCTCGCCGACGCGGCCGACCGGCCGACGAAGACGTACTCCGGAGGCATGCGCCGCCGCCTCGACCTGGCGGCGGCGCTCGTCGTCTCCCCGCCGGTGATGTTCATGGACGAGCCGACGACCGGCCTCGACCCGCGCAACCGGCAGCAGCTGTGGGAGGTCATCGAGGAACTCGTCGCAGGCGGCACGACGCTCCTGCTGACCACCCAGTACCTGGAGGAGGCCGACCGCCTGGCGCACGACATCTGCGTCATCGACCACGGCCTCGTCATCGCCCGCGGCACCTCCGACCAGCTCAAGGCCCAGACCGGCGGTGAGCGCGTCGAGGTCGTCGTCCACCAGCCCGACCAGATCGACCCGGCCCGGGCTGTCCTCGCCCACCTGGGCAAGGGCGAGGTCACCCTCACCCAGCACACCCGCAAACTGACCGTCCCGGTCTCCGGCGGCGCCAAACTGCTCGCCGAGATCATCCGGGACCTCGACTCCCGAGGGGTCGAGATCGACGACATCGGTCTGCGCCGCCCGACCCTCGACGACGTGTTCCTCTCGCTCACCGGTCATGTGGCCGAGCTGACGGAGACCGACGACAACGGGACCGTCCCCCGCGGACGCGGGGCGCAGACCGGCCGGAAGGCCGGACAGGAGGCCGCGAAATGACTGCCACGACGGAAACGCTGCACATCGCTGCCCCCCGCCCGGGCGGCTCCCTGGGCCGGTCGGTGCGCGACTCCCTCGTCGTCGCCCGGCGCAACCTGATCAGGATGACCCGGATCCCCGAGATGGTCATCTTCGGGCTGATCCAGCCGATCATGTTCGTGGTGCTGTTCAGCTACGTCTTCGGCGGCTCGATGATGATCGGCGGTTCCACCAGCCCCGCCGACTACCGCAACTTCCTGATGGCGGGCATCTTCGCCCAGACCGTGACCTTCGCCACCGCCGGCGCCGGCGCCGGTATCGCGGACGACATGCACAAGGGCCTCATCGACCGGTTCCGCTCGCTGCCCATGGCGCGCGGTGCGGTGCTCACCGGCCGTACGCTCGCCGACCTCGTCCAGACGACGCTCACCCTGGTCGTCCTCGCGGTCGTCGCCCTGCTGGTCGGCTGGCGCACCGAGGAGAACGCCGGCAAGGTGCTCGGCGGCTTCGCGCTGCTGCTCCTGCTGGGCTACGCCTTCTCCTGGATCGGGGCACTGATCGGTCTCTCGGTCCGCACCCCCGAAGCGGCCACCTCGGGCGGCCTCATCTGGCTCTTCCCGGTCACGTTCATCTCGAACGCCTTCGTGCCCACCGAGAACATGGCGAGCTGGCTCCAGCCGATCGCCGAATGGAACCCGTTCAGCGCGACCGTGCAGGCCTGCCGCGAGCTCTTCGGGAACCCGGGCGTCTCACCGTCCGACGCCTGGCCGATGGAACATCCCGTCTGGGCCTCGCTGATCTGGTCCGTGCTGATCATCGCGGTCTTCCGGACGCTGGCGGTCCGCAAGTACCGCTCGGCGGCCGCCTGAGGGCAGCAAGGAGCCCCGGCCGTCCCGCGGCCGGGGCTCCTTGCTGCCTACAGGTGTGGCGGGTCAGCCCGTGTACGGCTTCGCCTCGAGGATCTTCACCGAGGCCTTCTTGCCGTTCGGCAGCTCGTACTCGGCGTCCTCGCCCATCTTCTTGCCGTTCACGCCGGAACCGAGCGGGGACTGCGGGGAGTACGTCTCGATGTCCGCGCTCGCGTACTCGCGGGAGGCGAGCAGGAACGTCATGGTGTCGTCGAGATCGCCGTCGAACGCGATGGTGACGACCATGCCGGGCTCGACCACGCCGTCGTCGGCGGGGGCCTCGCCGACCTTCGCATGCTCCAGGAGCTGGGTGAGCTGGCGCACCCGCAACTCCATCTTGCCCTGCTCCTCCTTGGCCGCGTGGTACCCGCCGTTCTCCCGGAGGTCACCCTCCTCACGGGCCGCCGCGATCTTTACGGCGATCTCCGTGCGCGCGGGACCAGACAGGTACTCCAGCTCGGCCTTGAGCTGGTTGTACGCCTCCTGCGTGAGCCAGGTGACGTTTTCGCTGGTCTGGGTCACAGGTGCTCCTAGTCGGTACTGGAAATACAAAGCGTCGGTACTGGGAATACAAAGCATCGCCCTACCCAGAAGCATGTGCCTCCACGGGTGGGCGAAACCACGAGCCTAACAATTCCGCAGGAAAAGGGGGAGAAGGTAAACCGCTACGACCGCGTCAACGCAGGTCAGGGACGATAACCGCAGGTCGGAGCCGGTCCGTGGCGGTCAACGCGACGCCCCGCCGTCGGCGGTGCAGCCCAGCAGCTCCACGCTGGTCGCCCGCGACGTCGTACGCAACGAGACGATCCGGTCGATCCGGTCGGAGCGGTCGTCGAACCGGATGTCCTTGCGGGCCACGTCGTCGCCGTCCACGCGCTGCGAGCGGAGCGTGCAGTAGCCCTTCGCGTCCCGGTCCTTGCGAACCTCCAGGTGGACGTCGACCCGGTCGTCCGAGGCGATCTTGAACTTGATCACCTCGGCGCTGATCTCCTGACCCGCCACGTAGCCGTAACCGATCCAGCCGACCACGCCGAGCAGCGCGACGCCCAGCACCGAGCCGATGATTCTGAGCTTGCGGTCCGCGCGCTCGTCCGCGGAGCGCCCGTAGCGGCCCTCCGGAAGTGCTTCACGCACCGCAGTCATGATTGTTCCTTCCGTACCGGGGGATCGCGGAATTTTCCACCCCCGGCTTCGGTCACTATAGAAGTCTGCCACCCGCAGCCCGACCGCCACCCCGCACCGACGTCCCTACGGGACGGCACCACTCAATGGCGACCAATCACTGAGGATCGAGTCTTGACTGAGCAGCTTCGACTGATGGCCGTACACGCCCACCCCGACGACGAGTCGAGCAAGGGCGCGGCCACCATGGCCAAGTATGTGTCCGAGGGGGTGGACGTGCTGGTCGTGACCTGCACGGGCGGCGAGCGCGGCTCCATCCTCAACCCGAAACTCCAGGGCGACGCGTACATCGAGGAGCACATCCACGAGGTGCGCAAGAAGGAGATGGACGAGGCCCGGGAGATCCTGGGCGTCAAGCAGGAGTGGCTCGGCTTCGTCGACTCCGGACTGCCCGAGGGCGACCCGCTGCCGCCGCTGCCCGAGGGCTGCTTCGCACTGGAGGACGACGAGAAGGCGGCGGCGCGTCTCGTCCGGAGCATCCGCGCGTTCCGTCCGCACGTCGTCACCACGTACGACGAGAACGGCGGGTACCCCCACCCCGACCACATCATGACCCACAAGATCTCGGTGATCGCGTTCGACGGCGCCGCGGACACCGAGACGTTCCCCGAGGTGGAGTTCGGCCCGGCCTGGCAGCCGCAGAAGCTCTACTACAACCAGGGCTTCAACCGTCCGCGCACGGTGGCGCTGCACGAGGCGCTGCTCGCCCGCGGCCTGGAGTCGCCGTACGGCGAGTGGCTGGAGCGCTGGAAGGAGTTCGAGCGCGTCGAGCGGACGCTGACCACGCACGTTCCGTGCGCCGAGTTCTTCGAGATCCGGGACAAGGCGCTGATCGCGCACGCCACCCAGATCGACCCCGACGGCGGCTGGTTCCGGGTTCCGATGGACATCCAGCGGGAGGTCTGGCCGACCGAGGAGTACGAGCTGGCGAAGTCTCTCGTCGATACGTCCCTCCCCGAGAGCGACCTCTTCGCGGGCATCCGCGACAATGCCTGATATGTACGCGACCCAGGCACTGACCCACGTCATTCCTCTCGCCGAGGAATTCGACAAGAACAAGGTGACACCCGGCGTCCTCGGCTTCATCGTCTTCGCGGCGCTCGCGGTGGGCGTGTGGCTGCTGATGAAGTCCATGAACCGGCACATGGGCAAGGTGAACTTCGAGGAGGCACCGGATCCCGACGCGGTGTCCGCCGACGCCGGGACACCGGGAACCGGGGCCGGGCGCGCCCGGTAGCGCTCTGTCCCCACCCGCCGGACGGGCTTGATCCACCGCCCGTCCGGCACATACGAGTGCCCGGCAAGAGGCCTCGGCCCCGTCCTACGACCTCGCCCCCACCGGTACGCCCATGATTTCGCGGGCGTGGCGGGTCGGCGTCATGCCCAGGCGCCAGGCCTGCCAGCCGTCCTCCAGGTCGACCCCGCGGTTCAGGACCACCGTGAACGCCTCCGCGCAGTCCTCCAGCTTGCTGTCGCGGGTCGGACGGCCGGCCCCGAGCAGGTCGGCGAGTTCCTGCTGAGCCACCACCGTGCCCACCTCCGTGCCACCGGCCGACGCGTACGGCAGCAGTGTGCAGCGCAGGAAACGGGCCCAGTCGGCGCCCCGCGTGTCGCCGTACGAGTCGAACAACTGCGCCGCCTCGTCGCACAGGGCCAGCGCCTGCGGCGCGCGGTTGTTACCCGCGTCGATCAGAACCAGCTCGAGACACGTCCACGCCTCGCCGTGGGCGACACCGATCCGCCGGAAGTCGGCCCGGGCGTCGACCAACAGCTGCCGGGCGAAGCCGGAGTTACGCAGATTGCCGGTCTGGGCGGCCCGCTGGTCGCGGGTGACCCGGCCCGAGTGGTGCCGGGCACACGCCAGCCCGTACACATCCCGCATCCGGGAGAACATCGTGCGCGCCCGCTCCAGCTCCCGAACCGCCTGATCGGTGTCGCCGGTCTCCTCCAGGGCCTGCCCCAGGTAGTACAGCGTCCACGCCTCGCCCCGCGCGTCCTCGCTGTCCCGGTGCAGGGACAGCGCCCGGCGCAGCTCGTCGACCGCCGGGGCCGCGTCCCCGTCGAGCAGCCGGGCACGCGCCAGCTGGGTCAGCGCCCAGGCCTCGCCGCGCTCGTCACGGGTGCGGCCGTACAGATCCAGTGCCGTGCGCAGCGCCTCGTCGGCCCCCGCCACATCGCCCATCCGCAGCAGGGTCTGACCCAGCTGGAACCGCGCCCACGCCTCGCCGTGCAGCGACTCGCCCTCGCGGTGGAGGATCAGCGCCGTGTCGAGGAGGGCCAAAGCCTCGGCGAGACGACCGCGGTCACGCTCGACGGCGGCCAGCGCATGCAGCGACCACGCCCGGTCCGCGGCCTGCTCGTCCGAGGACTGCAGCCCGATCGCCTCGCGCAGCCGCACCGCCGCCTCGGTCAGATTGCCCTGGTGGTGCAGGGTGATGCCGAGCGAGCACAGCGCCAGCGCGGTGCCCGCCTCGTTCTGCGCCTCACGGTAGAGGCCGACGACCGAGGACAGGGTGGTACGGGCCTTGTCCAGCTCACCGAGCTGCCGGGCCGCGATACCGGTACGCCACTGGACCGACCGCTCGAGCAGCCCCTGGTCGACGGCCTGCGTCAACTCACTGATCTCGCCCAGCCGGTAGAGGTCGCCGCGCAGCAGGCAGTAGTCGCACAGCGCGCCCAGCAGATCCAGCACGGCCCCCTGGTCGACGCCCTCCGCATGCCGCAGCGCGGAGGTGATGAAGCTCGACTCGTCGTCCAGCCAGCGCAGCGCCGCGTCCAGCGAGGCGAAGCCGTGCGAGCCGAACTGCCCCGCCCGGGTCGACATCTTGCCGTCCACCATCCGGATCACCGCACCGGCGAGCTCCGCATAGTTGTGGATCAGCCGCTCCTGCGCGGCCGTACGGTCCGCCGCCCCCTCCTCGTCGAGCAGCCGGGCCAGGGCGAAGCCCCGTACCAGATCGTGCAACCGGTAACGCGAGCCCCGCACATGATCGAGGAGCCCGGCCCGGCACAGGACCGTCAGCAGCCGCTGCGCCTCCTGCTCCTCGGCGGACAGCAGCGCCGCGGCCGCCGCCGCGCCCAGGCTGGCACGCCCGGCCAGCGCGAGCCGGCGCAGCAGCCGCCGCGCCTGCTCGGACTGGTCGGTGTAGCGCAGCCACAGGGTCCGCTCGACGGGGGCGACCGGACCGTACGCGGCGAGATCGGTGGCCAGCGAGCTGCGGGTACGCGCCCCGAGCGAGGACCCCGCGACGCGCAGCGCCAGCGGCAGGCCGCCGCACAGCTCGGTGATGGTGTCGGTCGACTGGGAGTCGTACGGCCCCAGCTCCTGCTCCTCGGCCGACGCGCGCAGCAACTCCTCCGCGCCCGCCGCGTCCAGAGGCCCCACCGGCAGCTGGTGCACCCAGGCCGGGATGTCGGCGGGCAGGTCCAGGGGCGCGCGGGCGGTGACCAGGACCAGGCTGTCGGAGCGCTCGGGGATGAGCGTGCGGACCTGCGCCGGGTCGCCGGCGTCGTCGAGGACGACCGTCACCGGCGTACCGGTCAGATGCTGGTGGTACAGCTCGCCGAGCCGTCGCACCTGCTGCTCCCCGGAGGACCTACCCCAGGCTTTCGACCCCTCTCGACCGGGGGAGACCCCGTCCCGGAACAGCAGCTGCTCGCGGGGCGCGCCCAGGCGGTTCAGCAGATGCAGCAGTGCGTCACGGGTCGGCAGCGGGTTCTCGCCGGTGACGTCAGAGCGCAGATCCACCACGCAGGCGCCCCGGAACTGGTCCTTCAGTTCGTGTGCCGCCCGTACGGCGAGGGTGGTGCGGCCGGAACCGGGCTCGCCGTGCAGCACGACGACGGTCGGCTTCGTCTCCGTCGAGGCCCGGGCCGCGTGCACCCACCGGGCGATCTGCGCCAGCTCGGGCCGGCGACCCGCGAACGGCCCGTCGGGGGCGGGCAGATGACTGAAGGACTGGCCGAGCAACGACCGGGTGCGCGCCGCCGCACTGCGGTCCCCGCCGCGCAGCTGCGGCACGACGGTGGCGGCCTTCTTCTTCGGCGCACGGGACGACGCGGTCAGGATCCGCTGCTGGTCCAGGAACGGGCGTATGCCCCGCACCTCCAGCGCCGCCAGCCACTGCAGCCGCAGCTGCTCGGGGCCGCCGGGCTGACCCAGCGCACCCGCCTTCCGATGGGCGGCGGGCCAGTGCGAGGCGGTCACCTTGGCGACGGTGGTCGCGGCGCCCGCGACGGCGACGACGGCGCCCGCGCCGAGCGCCGGCCCGGCCGCAGTGCCGAGCGCGACATCCGCGCAGAATGCGGCAGCTGCAGCAACTCCCGTCACCAGCAGGGGAGTTCCCATCGTCGTTTTACTGAATCGCTGCGACAGGGGCTGCTGCCCGGCCTCCATCGCGTCGAGTGCCTGGACGTACGAGGCGTACTCCTCGCCCGCGTCGGCCACCAGGGAATCGAGGGCGGCCCGCCCGCGCGCCATCAGCGTCGCGGCGTCGGTCCGGCCGCCCGATCGGCGTACCTCTTCCTCCACGGCGCGTACCAACAGCCGTTCGGCTTCGGCCCGGTGGCTGTCCCGCATGTTCGTCCCCCTCCGAGAGCTTCGGTTCGGGACAAGTGTCCTGTGTGGGGCGGCTGAGCGCGAGAGAGCGAGGGGACCGGCCGTGACGGCCCGGGGTGCGAGTCACGGCCCTGGCCCGTGGCGTGCCGCAGCAGCTTCGCCCGGTGCGCAAGGATGGGGGTATGTCCAATCGACTCGCGCAGGTCACCTCGCCGTATCTCCTTCAGCACGCGGACAATCCGGTCGACTGGTGGCCGTGGTCGCCCGAGGCGTTCCAGGAGGCGCGCAATCGGAACGTGCCGGTGCTGCTGAGCGTCGGCTATGCGAGCTGTCATTGGTGCCATGTCATGGCGCACGAGTCTTTCGAGGACGAGGAGGTCGCCGCGTATCTGAACGCGCACTTCGTCCCGGTGAAGGTCGACCGCGAGGAGCGGCCCGACGTCGACGCCGTGTACATGGAGGCCGTGCAGGCCGCGACCGGTCAGGGCGGCTGGCCGATGACCGTCTTCCTGACCGCCGACGCCGAGCCCTTCTACTTCGGTACGTACTTCCCGCCCGAGCCCCGCCACGGTATGCCGTCCTTCCGCCAGGTGCTCGAAGGTGTCGTCTCCGCCTGGACCGACCGCCCCGACGAGGTCAACGAGGTCGCCGGGCGCATCGTCCGCGAACTGGGAGGCCGCTCGCTGGCGCACGGCGGGGAGGGGCTGCCGGGCGAGTCGGAGCCGGCGCAGGCGTTGCTCGGGCTGAGCCGTGAGTACGACGAGAAGCACGGCGGCTTCGGTGGCGCCCCGAAGTTCCCGCCGTCCATGACGATCGAGTTCCTGCTGCGCCACCACGCGCGCACCGGCGCCGAGGGCGCCCTCCAGATGGCCGCCGACACCTGTGAGGCGATGGCCAGGGGCGGGATGTACGACCAGCTCGCCGGCGGGTTCGCCCGGTACTCGGTGGACCGGGAATGGGTCGTGCCGCACTTCGAAAAGATGCTGTATGACAACGCGCTGCTCTGCCGGGTGTACGCCCATCTGTGGCGGGCGACGGGGTCCGAGCTGGCCCGTCGGGTCGCGCTGGAGACCGCCGACTTCATGGTGCGGGAGCTGCGGACCGCGGAGGGGGGGTTCGCCTCCGCGCTCGACGCGGACAGCGAGGACAGCGGCGGCAGGCACGTCGAGGGCGCGTACTACGTGTGGACGCCCGCGCAGCTGCGCGAGGTGCTGGGTGAGGAGGACGCCGCGTTCGCCGCCGAACACTTCGGGGTGACGGAGGAGGGCACTTTCGAGGAGGGCGCCTCCGTGCTGCAACTGCCGCGTACCGACCTGGCGGTGGATGCGGACCGGGCCGCCGATGTACGGGCCCGGCTGCTCGCGGCCCGCGAGGGGCGGGCGCGTCCCGGACGGGACGACAAGGTGGTGGCGGCCTGGAACGGTCTGGCGATCGCCGCGCTCGCCGAGGCCGGGGCGTACTTCGACCGTCCCGATCTGATCGAGCGCGCCACCGAGGCGGCCGACCTGCTGGTCCGGGTCCATATGGGTGACGTCGCCCGGCTGGCCCGGACGTCCAAGGACGGCCGGACGGGAGACAACGCCGGGGTGCTGGAGGACTACGGCGATGTCGCGGAGGGTTTCCTCGCGCTGGCCGCCGTCACCGGCGAGGGTGTCTGGCTGGAGTTCGCCGGCTTCCTGCTCGACATCGTGCTCCAGCACTTCACCGGCGAGGGCGGGCAGCTGTACGACACGGCGGACGACGCGGAACAGCTGATCCGCCGCCCGCAGGACCCCACCGACAGTGCGACCCCGGCGGGCTGGACGGCGGCGGCCGGGGCGCTGCTCTCCTACGCGGCACACACCGGCTCGGAGGCCCATCGCACCGCCGCGGAGGGTGCGCTGGGGGTGGTGAAGGCGCTCGGGCCGCGGGTGCCGCGGTTCATCGGGTGGGGACTCGCGGTCGCGGAGGCGTTGCTCGACGGTCCGCGCGAGGTGGCGGTCGCCGGTCCGGTCGGCGGCGAACTGCACCGCACGGCGCTGCTGGGGCGGGCACCGGGGGCGGTGGTCGCGGCGGGTGCGGCGGGCGGTACGGAGTTTCCGCTGCTGGCGGACCGGCCGATGGTGGACGGAGCGCCGACCGCATACGTCTGCCGGCACTTTGTGTGCGATGCGCCGACGACGGATGCGCAGGAGCTGGCGCGGAAGCTCGGGGAGTGAACCGGGCTCGGTCACCCGGGTCGACCGCGCCGGAGGCGTCAGAGTTTCAGGCCGCCCTCGAGCGTGTCCAGGGCCTGGTCGACCATCGCGATCAGGTCACCTTCCTGACCGTGCTCGCCCCAGTACAGCGTCACCTCGCGCAGCGCCCCCAGCACCGCCGCGATGAACACCCGGACCTGCAGGTCGTCGGCGCTGCGGCCGCTGCGGTCGGCGAGTACCCGGGCCAGGGCCTTCGCGGTGTCCGACATGGTCTGCGACATCCGCGCCCGGATCGCGGGCACCTCCACCATCAGCCGGGTGCGCCGGCGAAGTTCCTCCTCCTCGGTGGTGAGGAGCGCCGCCAGTGCCTCCGTCACGACGAACCGCAGTGACTGCAGCGGCGGTTCGTCCGCGGGGCGGTTGCGCAGCTCCGCTTCCATGAGGGGGTCGTACTCGTCGGTGAGGACGATGTCCTCCTTGGTCGCGAAGTACCGGAAGACGGTGCTCGGCGACACCTCGGCCGCCTCCGCGATCTGCTCGATCGTGGTCGCGTCGTACCCCTGCTCGGCTATCAGCCGGTACGTCGAGCGTCGGATCGCCGTCCTGGTCTTGAGCTTCTTCCGTTCGCGCAGCCCCGGCCGGGGCTGCGCCTCGACGGAGGTGGGAGGCGAGGTACGGGAGGTGGCGGCCATGATCGCCATTGTCGGGCATCGACGGGTTCCGGGGCCATGCGGGCGTCCACCGGTCCGGGCCGGAGCGGTGGCATGCAAAGTGGCCGCGGCTTTCGGGCCGCGGCCACTGAGGGGCAGGAGGGGAAGGGCGCTCAGCTGTGGTTGTACGCCACGAGCGAGATGCCGACGTAGTGCACGACGAACGCCGCCAGGGTCAGCGAGTGGAAGACCTCGTGGAAGCCGAACCATCGGGGTGACGGGTTGGGCCGTTTGATTCCGTAGATGACGCCGCCGGCGCTGTAGAGCAGCCCGCCGACGATCACCAGGACGAGCACCGCGATCCCGCCGGTGCGCATGAAGTCGGGCAGGAAGAAGACCGCCGCCCATCCCATCGCTATGTAGCAGGGCGTGTAGAGCCAGCGGGGGGCGCCGACCCAGAACACCCGGAAGGCGATGCCGGCCACGGCCGCCGCCCAGACCGCCCACAGCAGCGGGCGCCCGGTCGACTCCGGGAGCAGCAGCAGGGTCAGTGGTGTGTAGGTGCCCGCGATGATCAGGAAGATGTTGGCGTGGTCGAGCCGGCGCAGCACCGCCTCGCCGCGTGGACCCCATGTGCCGCGGTGGTAGACCGCGCTCACTCCGAAGAGCAGGCATGCGGTCACGATGTAGATGCCGCAGGCGATCCGGCCGCGGGTGCTGTCCGTGAGCGCGATCAGCACGATTCCCGCGATCAGCACCGCGGGGAACATTCCGGCGTGCAGCCAGCCGCGCAGGTGTGGCTTCACCGGGAACGGCGCCGCCTCGGCCGGGTCGAGCCCGGCTGGTGCGACCTCGGGTTCGGCCTCGGCTGGTTCGGGCGCGGCGGCAGCAGTCATGTCGGCATGCTACCTACGCCACCGTAGGTTGCGAACTCGAGTGGCGATGCTCACGTGGGCGGCCCCCTGGACATATGGGCGAATCGGTCGGATGATCAAATGAGTGCGGTCGGCACCGGATGAGCGGCTACGAAGCATCCGGGTCGCGGCCCCCACGGGGCACCTACCAAGAAGACACCCTCAACAAGGAGCGATCGTGGCGCGCGACATCGCGGCTCCCCTCACTGTTCCCACCCGTCACCAGGAGCTTGTCACCTGGGTGAACGAGATCGCAGCCCTCACCCAGCCGGACCGTGTGGTCTGGTGCGACGGCTCCGAGGCCGAGTACGAGCGCCTGTGCGGGGAGCTCGTGGCCAACGGCACGTTCACCAAGCTCGACGAGACGAAGCGGCCGAACTCGTACTACGCCGCCTCCGACCCGAGCGATGTGGCCCGTGTCGAGGACCGCACCTTCATCTGCTCCGAGAAGGAGGAGGACGCGGGCCCGACGAACCACTGGAAGGCCCCCGCCGAGATGCGGGAGATCTTCACCGGTGAGCAGGGTGTCTTCCGCGGGTCCATGCGCGGTCGCACGATGTACGTCGTCCCGTTCTGCATGGGCCCCGTCGGCTCTCCGCTGTCCGCGATCGGCGTCGAGATCACCGACTCCGCGTACGTCGCCGTCTCGATGCGCACCATGACGCGCATGGGCCAGGCCGTCCTCGACGAGCTCGGCACGGACGGCTTCTTCGTCAAGGCCGTCCACACGCTGGGCGCACCCCTGGAGGAGGGCCAGGAGGACGTTCCGTGGCCGTGCAACTCCACCAAGTACATCTCGCACTTCCCCGAGGACCGTGAGATCTGGTCGTACGGCTCCGGCTACGGCGGCAACGCCCTGCTCGGCAAGAAGTGCTACGCGCTCCGCATCGCGTCGGTGATGGCCCGCGACGAGGGCTGGCTCGCGGAGCACATGCTGATCCTGAAGCTCACGCCGCCGCAGGGTGAGTCGAAGTACGTCGCCGCTGCGTTCCCGAGCGCCTGTGGCAAGACCAACCTCGCCATGCTGGAGCCCACGATCTCCGGCTGGACCGTCGAGACCATCGGCGACGACATCGCCTGGATGCGGTTCGGCGAGGACGGCCGCCTCTACGCGATCAACCCCGAGGCCGGTTTCTTCGGCGTCGCGCCCGGCACCGGCGAGCACACCAACGCCAACGCCATGAAGACCATGTGGGGCAACTCCGTCTTCACGAACGTCGCGCTCACCGACGACGGCGACGTGTGGTGGGAGGGCATGACCGAGACGGCCCCCGCCCACCTCACGGACTGGAAGGGCAACGACTGGACGCCCGCGTCCGAGACGCCCGCCGCCCACCCCAACGCCCGCTTCACCGTGCCGGCCGGGCAGTGCCCGATCATCGCGCCGGAGTGGGAGGACCCGAAGGGTGTGCCGATCTCGGCCATCCTCTTCGGTGGCCGCCGCGCCTCGGCCGTGCCGCTGGTCACCGAGTCCTTCGACTGGCAGCACGGTGTCTTCCTCGGTGCCAACGTGGCCTCCGAGAAGACCGCCGCCGCCGAGGGCAAGGTCGGCGAGCTGCGCCGCGACCCGTTCGCCATGCTGCCGTTCTGCGGCTACAACATGGGCGACTACATGAACCACTGGATCAAGGTCGGCGCCGACAAGCCCGACCAGTCCAAGCTGCCGAAGATCTACTACGTGAACTGGTTCCGCAAGAACGAGGCGGGCAAGTTCGTGTGGCCTGGCTTCGGTGAGAACAGCCGCGTCCTCAAGTGGATCGTCGAGCGGCTGGAGGGCAAGGCCGAGGGCGTCGAGACGCCGATCGGCATCCTGCCCGCCAAGGGCTCCCTGGACACCAACGGCCTGGACCTCTCCGAGTCCGAGCTGGACTTCCTGCTCACGGTCGACAAGGAGGTCTGGCGCGAGGAGGCGGCGCTGGTCCCCGAGCACCTCAACACCTTCGGTGACCACACGCCGAAGGAGCTGTGGGACGAGTACCGCGCGCTGGTCCAGCGTCTGGGCTGACGCCCGCCGGGGCGCACTCCCGAAGTGCGCCCCCCATGCACACTCCGCGGCCGGGCCTCCCGACATCCACCCTGACCTGTGGGTCAACGGCCCGACGCGGTACGGCCCCCGGAACTCCCTCACGGTTCCGGGGGCCGCCCTTTCCCGCCCCTCTTATAGAGAACGTCCGCACAGTGCTGCAGGTCCGCGTACGAGATCTTCACAGTGCTGCACTATTTCTTCACATTGCCTCCGGTGGGGGCGCACGGGGGCCGGCCGGGCATGTGCGGGGCTCAGTTCGCCCGGCCCCGGTCCTCCAGGTACCGCGTATGCGTCTGCTGCCGGCGCGCCTCGGCCTCCCGCAGCCTCGCGGCCAGCGACTCCGCCTCCCGGTGCAGCAGTGACAGCTGCTGTTCGAGCGGGCGCTCGGGCGGCTCGGTGCCCGGCGTCAGCCGCGTCCACCAGCGGGTCCGCAGATACGTGTCGACGGATTCAGGGATGTCCTGGTGCACGGCGCGGGACAGGGCGTGGATGGCTTCCGGGTCGGCGGCGAGGGCCTCGGAGACCCAGCCGGGTGCGAGCAGCCCCTCCAGCAGCCCGGTCAGCTCGGCGAGCCGCCCGGAGGCGGCGGGCGGCAGCTCCACTTCGGTCAGATACTCCCGCAGGGTCGCGAAGTCGGCCCGCACCGTCTCCAGCTGCGACGACGGATCGGGGAAGTCCGGGGTGGGCGGCCGCTCGGGCGGGGCGATCAGTGCGCCCGCGCCGTACAGCCCGACGATCACCGCCGGCCAGTACGCACCGGCGAGTCCGGTGAAGGTGAGGGCGAGCCCGGCGATCCCGCACGCACTCCCGGTGAGGTTCTTGCGGGACTCGACGTACGCCATGACCCGGCCCGATGCTCTACTGGTAGCCACGGATCTCCTCAAATGCCCCGTCCAGGGAGCCCGGCCCCTGGTCCTTCGTCGCGTCGAAGAGCCGGCCGCCGGTCAGGGTGGCGATCGCGTCCAGTTCCGCACGGTCCGAGTCGCCGAAGACGACCGGGAAGACGGGGGTGACGCGGCGGGCCGCCGGGAGCGAGCGGTAGAAGGCGGCGAAGTCGTCGGCCGAGTCGCCCGTCGTGTTCTCGCCGTCCGTCATCAGGACGATCGAGGTGAACGCGGACTCGGTGTCCGGGCCCAGCCGGTCGTAGGCCGACTCCAGACTCGAAAAGATCGCGGTTTCGCCGCTCGCGGTCAGGGCGGTGGTGTCCGCCTTGATCGCCGCGAGCCCGGCCCGCGGGTCGGCGGGATCGACCGTATGCGTGCGTGCCCGCTTCACCGACGAGCCGAACGGCAGCAGTGTGACCTCCTCCCGTTCCCGGAAGTCCCCGGTCAGCCCGGTCAGCGCCGCCTTCAGCTTCCGCAGCCGCTCGCCCTCCATGGACCCGGACGTGTCCAGCACGTACACGGTGCGTGACGGCCGCCGGAGCTTGTTCTCGTAACTGTCGAGCAGTCCGTCCGCGACGGATCGCGAGCCGGGGAACGGAAGTTCCCGGCGGGCCTCGGCGGCCAGCGGCGCCGCCGGCCGTACGGAGGTGACGACCGGTCGGCGGAACGTCTCCCGGGTCAGCTGCCGCTGCACGGCGGGGGAGCGGAGGTACGAGGTCAGGGCGCGGACCGCGTCCTTGGCGTCGGGCGAGGCGGCGGAGAGCAGGCTCAGCGGGTAGTCGGCCGTCACCACACCGTCGCGCGGGCGGATCACGGTGAGCCCGGTGTGACTGTCCCGGTTGAGGGAGAGCAGCACGGACTCGTAGTTGATCAGCGCGTCGACCGTGCCGCGCCGGGCGTACGCGGTGGCCAGCCAGCCGGATGACCCCGAGGTCAGCCGCTGCCCGCCGAAGAACTCCTTCAGCTTCCCGCTCGCCTTGCGGACATCGGCGTCGGTCAGTGCGGACTGGGCGCCGGACAGCGCTGAGGCGACCGAAACCAGTGCGGAGAAGCCGGAGTTGGAACGAGCCGGGTCAGTCATGCCGTACGTCAGCCGCCCGTCGGCGACCGCCTGGTGCACCTGCGTCCAGGTGACGTCCGACGGGTCCCAGCCGAGGCGTTTCACCACCGACGGCTTGACGCCGAGGGCGACCGGCGAGGTCATCAGCGGGGTCTCGGAAGTGATCCGCTTCGCCGCGTCCGGACGGAGCCGCAGATAGTCGTCGGACGACAGCCACACCGCGTCGTACGCCCCGTCCGCCTTCCCGGACCCGAGCTGTTCGACGGCGTCGAGCGTCCCGGTCCAGGTGGGCCGCACGGTGATCCCGGTCGCCTTCCGCGCCTGCTCCAACAGGGGTTTCATATCGGCGAGTTCACTGGATGCGAGCACCCGCAGCGTCCCGGCGCGAGGGGCACCGTCGTCCTTCTTCCCGGGCGGCGCGGGACCGTCCGTCGCCGAACACGCCGCCAGCGGTACGAGCACCGCGGCGGCCAGCAGCGACACGAGTGTGCGCGACACCCGGCGCCGCAGCCTTCTCAGCCGGCCCGTCATCCGAGACCACCGCCATCGAGGACGCCCGCGGACCGGCTGCGCTCCAAGTGTGTTCTCGCCTGCTGGAGTTCGGCTGTCAGCGACTCGACGGTCGCCGCCATGGACTCGGTCGCCTGCACCTTGTACGTGTCGATCGCGTCCAGCGTCCGGTAGATCTGCTGGAACGCCGTCCGCAGCGTCTCCGCTCCCACCGCAGGGTCGGCGGCGATCCGCTGGATCTCCCCGCTCTGCGTGGCGAGCATCTCCGCGTTGCCGCGGATCAGATCCTCCGTCGTGGAGCGCAGCACCTGGACCTGTTCACTCACCTTGCGCTGGCTCTCCAGCGCCGATGCCAGCATCACGGCGATCCGCAGCGCGGAGACCGTCGTGGTCGCGGCCCGGTCGACGCCCCTGATCAGCTCCTCGTTGTTGCGGCGTACGACGTCCATCGCCAGATACCGTTCCTAGCCAGTGCGTGAGTGAGTCTTGGACCCACTGCTGCGTACTGGGCGCATCCCGAACGGTTTTGGATGCACTGGGTTCCCGCTTTCGCTTCCCGCTCGGCGGCACGCCTCCAGGGGCGTGGTCCGTGGTGGGTGGGCGGGTTCCGTCACGCCCCCGGGCGCCTGGTCCGGCCTGGACGGTCCGATGCCCCGCACGATCGCTCTGGTCGTGTGGGGGCGGTGCCGCCCGACGCCGGATCGGGTGTCCGAGGGCGCGTCGTCCGATCGTGATGCCCGCGGCATCGTGACGGGACATGATGCGGTGTGGAGTGGACAGCGGTTTCTGCCAGTGCTGGGCACCCCACATGCTGGTGTAGGCGGGGTCGACCGCAACAATGCTCAGGCTGTGTTCGGCGGCCATGGACACCAGCCGGGCCTTGAGTTTCCCGGTGGGCATGCCGGAGATGAGCTGCCTGAATCGCTTGCGGCGGCCGTGCTTCTCCCGGGTCTTCTCGGCGGTGAAGTCGAGGCCTTCGATACCGATCGCGGCGACACCGACACGCACCGCCCAGTTGATCAACCGGGTCAGGGCGTGGCGGATCTGTGCGTCGCGGTGCGTGATGGTCCCGAACAGGTCGTAGGGGAAGCGGTGCGGCCCGCCGATGGGGTTGCCGTGCCGGTCGAGGTGGTAGGCGGCGAAGTGGTCGGCGTTGGTGTCGACGCCGATCATGTCCCGGGCGCGGGCGGCGGCCAGCGACATGGTCTGGACGATGGGGCGTTGCCAGGATGCGGTGAGGTACCAGCGTCCGCGGTCCACGTCGAGGTGGATGCGGTAGGCCACGGACCGGTTCGCGGTGATGCGGTCGGCCCACTCCGCGCCCCGGTGCGCGAACGCGATACGGGAGGTGAGGGTGTACCGGCCGTGCCGGGTGTTGGCCAGGTGCGCGAGCGGAACGGGTAGCTTGACGGACACTTCGCCGTCCGGGGTGACGCGGATCGTCTAGTTCCCGAACCGCTTCCCCGACTCGCCATCGGCAGCAAGGAACCAGCGTTCCGCCTCCCATCGTTCCCGCCACTCGTCTTCGGTGAGACGGGCCTGGGTGAGGTGGTGGCGGGTGTTCAGGAGACGCTTGCCGCCGCGTGCCACCCGCACCCGTCCGGCCTGCCAGTCGGCAACAGCAGCGGTGTGCCGGTCTTCCAGCATCGAAAGACGGCGGGACTTGCGGAACCACTCGTTCTTCGACCGGTAGCCACCCGCCGCGCGCTTGGTGCCCTTCTCCCCGATCGGGAGGGACAGGCGGTGCCGCAGCGTCTTGATCCCGGCTGCCAGGTTCTGGATATACGCCGCCTGGCAGCGGCGTGCGAGCGCCCACTGATCGTGGGTGGCCTTGGTGATGGCCCCGGCGATCCGCGACGACGACAGTGCGGTCAGGTCCCGCTTACGCGCTGCCCAGGTGTCCGCATTGTGCTCCAGACCCTCCGCACAACGGGCCTTGAGATCACCGGAAGCCAGCGCACCCTGATGCGCACCGACCGCACGCAGCACCATCTCGTCCTGGGACGTGAGGTGCTTGAGACGGTCCCGGATCGCCACCCCGCGCGGCCCGGGTACCACGAAGGAATCCGTCAGCTTCCGTAAGCCACCCACCACATCACCCCCACCCAGGCCAGACACCTGCCACCCAGCCCAACGAGCAACAGCCGCCAAGGTCACCCATTCGACCCCAGAACCCCCGTTCCCACCCCTGCGAACCCACCGACAGGACTCACTCTCGCTCACCGCAACTCACTTCAGCTCAGCAAACCAACAGCAGCTCACAACCCCTTGGCAGCGAGGGCCTTCACCACATCGGGATCGGCGAAGAACTCCGCCTTCTCCGACCCGATCACTCCACGCACGGTCTTCGTTGCCATATTCCGGACGGAGTTGGGTGGACGGAAGGTGAAGTGCGCATCCCAGTACGCAACGGGAGCGGCCGATGTCAGATGTGTGGCACCCGGTCCACGCGCCTCCGCGGCCCGTGGACCGGGGCCGTCAGAGGGCGCCGACCAGCCGTACGGGGGCGGGGGCGGGCGCGGTGGTGCCGGTCGCGGCGGCGGGCGGCGGGGTGGTCACGGCGGCCATCGCCGCCGTGTGCGCGTCCATCCGCTCGGCCGCGAGGATCGCGGCCGCGGTGTCGGCGCGGGATGCGGCCACCACCAGCGCGCGGCCCGCGAGGGCGTGCGCGCGGCGGTGGAGCGTGTGCGGTGCGGCGTCGGTCAGGCCGGCGTGCCGGGCGGGCGGTGCGCCGCGCAGCCGCGCGACCTGCTCGGCGATGCGGTCGCCCGCCTCGCCGAGGCCGAGCTCGTCGGTGACCGCGAGGAGCGCGGCCAGGTGCCCGGCCAGCTGGATGTCCAGCTCCTCCTCGCGGGAGCGGTGCGGGAAGTCGTCGGCGTGGTCGGCCGGTGTGTGGACCGATTTGGTGCGGATCGGTTCGTACATGGATGGCCTCCTGGTATTGCTTGGAACCATCCTAGCTTGGAATCAGTCTAAAGTTGTCCGCGATCCGATACTGTGGGCCGCCGCCCTGGTCAGGGCTGGCTGTATCCGTCCAGGAAGTTGCCGATCCGCTGGACGGCATCCGTCAGATCCTCGGTCGAGGGCAGCGTCACGATGCGGAAGTGATCGGGCTCCGGCCAGTTGAATCCCGTACCCTGCACGACCATGATCTTCTCGGCCCGCAGCAGGTCGAGGACCATCTGCCGGTCGTCCTTGATCTTGTGGACCTTGGGGTCGAGCCGCGGGAAGAGGTACAGCGCACCCTTCGGCTTCACGCAGGTGACCCCGGGGATCTGCGTCAGCAGGTCGTACGCGACGTCCCGCTGCTCCAGGATCCGGCCGCCCGGCAGCACCAGGTCGTTGATCGACTGCCGCCCGCCGAGCGCTGTGGCCACCGCGTGCTGTGACGGCATATTGGCGCAGAGCCGCATATTGGCGAGGATGGTCAGCCCCTCGATGTACGAGGAGGCGTGCGCCTTCGGGCCGCAGACCGCCAGCCACCCCGACCGATATCCGGCGACCCGGTAGTTCTTGGAGAGACCGTTGAAGGTCAGCACCATCAGATCGGGCGCGATGGCTGCGGTCGGGGTGTGGGTCGCTCCGTCGTACAGGATCCGGTCGTAGATCTCGTCGGAGCAGACGACCAGGTTGTGGCGCCGGGCGATCTCCGTCAGCCCGCGCAGCATCTCGTCGTCGTAGACCGCGCCCGTCGGGTTGTTCGGGTTGATGATCACGATCGCCTTGGTGCGGTCGGTGATCTTCCGCTCGATGTCGGCGAGGTCCGGCATCCAGTCGGCCTGCTCGTCGCACCGGTAGTGCACCGCAGTGCCGCCGGCCAGCGACACCGAGGCGGTCCACAGCGGATAGTCCGGAGCGGGTACGAGCACCTCGTCGCCGTCGTCGAGCAGCGCCTGCATCGACATCTGGATCAGCTCGGAGACGCCGTTGCCCAGGTAGATGTCCTCGACGCCGAGGTCGATCCCCTTGGTCTGGTAGTGCTGCATCACCGCCCGGCGCGCCGACAGCAGGCCCTTCGCGTCGCCGTAGCCGTGCGCCGCGGCGAGGTTGCGCAGGATGTCTTCGAGAATCTCGGGCGGGCACTCGAACCCGAACGCGGCAGGGTTGCCGGTGTTCAGCTTGAGGATGCGGTGACCGGCCGTTTCCAGCCGCATGGCCTCCTCGAGCACGGGGCCCCGGATTTCGTAACAGACATTGGCGAGCTTTGTGGACTGGATGACCTGCATGTCAGCGAGCTTACGGCCGTGTTTCACCGGCTGCGCGGGGATTCCCCGCAGGTTGACCCACCCGGGTAGCGCCGCCCGCCCGCCGCGTCTTCCATCGCCATGTGCGCCCCGCCCCGGACAGTGGGATCCCCGGGCGCGGGCGGGGGCGGAGCTTGGAATAGGGGTGTGACGGGCCGGACCGGTGAGATGCGCCACGTGAGGGAGGCGGGGGCCGTGACCGAGGCCCCCGGCGGCGGGTGGACCACCGTATGAAAGAGGGATGCGCGGCGCGGAGGGCCTCGCCTCGAAGCGGTCGGTACGGCCCGCCGGGAAGGCGGGCGGGGGGCCGGATGGGCCGCGCCCTCGGCCCGCCGCCCGGTGCGTTCACTCCGGCAGACGGGTGCCCTCCGGGAGACGGATGCCGAAGTCGGCCGAGAGGACCCGCAGCACCTCGTCGCCGCCCGCCAGTTCCCGCTCCTTGCGCGTGCCGTCCGGAGCGGTCTCCACGAGCCTGCGGCCCATCAGTGCGAGATGGGCTTCCGGGGTGGTGCGCTGGACGTACAGCACGTGCTGGAACGGGGAGCGCGGGTTGGTCGCGATGTGCCAGTTGATGACCTCGTAGTCCGGTGCCTCGAACGGCTCCAGCGTGAACGCGTACTGGTCCTCCCACTCCCCGCCCGGGGCGTGCGTCTGCAGTTTCCACAGCTCCAGTGGGCCGTCGTGCGGTGCGTGGACGAGCCGGTGACGACGCGGGGCGTCGTGGAGCTCCGCGTCCGCCACCAGCGGGATCGGCTCCAGTAGCGAACTGTTCGCACCGAAGCCGACGTCCGCGAGATACGGGGTCGGCTCACCCGTTACCTCGACCCGCATGAGCATGTGGGTGCGGGGCCTTACGTCCCCGGGCGCGGCACCCATCAGTACGCGGGCGCAGAGCAGTGTGATCTTGAAGCCCAGTGCGGTCAGTGCGGCGGCGAGCAGGGTGTTCTGCTCGTAGCAGTAACCGCCGCGCTTGCTGCGTACGAGCTTCGCCTGCAGATCCGCGAGCGCGAGCGAGGGCGCGCTGCCGAGCACGGGATCCAGGTTCTCGAACGGGATGCCCAGTGCGTGGGCGCGGTGCACGGAGCGCAGCACCTCCACGGTGGGGAGCCGCTCGCCGGTCCAGCCGATACGGGCGAGGTACGCGTCGAGGTCGAGCCCGGACTCATGGTCGGTCGTCATGAATCGACCGTACGCAATCGGGGCGGCGGGGTGCCTCCGGCCATGAGGTGATCCGGCTGGTGCGAGCGGCTTCCACGGACGCTCGCCGGGGCCCGGGGGCTTCCTCAGCAGACCGTGCCCGGACCGGCCGCCGTGGCTCGCAACAGATCGCGCACCAGGTCGAAGTCGATGTTCTCCGGCTTGCGGAAGCGCAGGCACGCCTTGGCCATGTCGTATCCGGCCAGCCGCTCCTCGAAGGCCTCGCGGACGTCGGTGCGCAGCAAGTAGAAGGAGATGTAGTTCTTCTGGCTGGCGAAGGCGACCTCGCTGACGCCGTTGCGCTCGTAGGCGGGCATCCCGTACGCCATCACCTCGACGAATCCTTCGAGTTCCTGACGGCACATCTGCCGCAGTCTGCCCAGGGCCTCCTGGCGCTCCTGCGGGATCTCGGCCAGGTATCCGTCGACATCTTCAGCCGCGCTCTGCACCATGCGACGAGCCTAAGGGCTGTCCCGTGATCCCTGGCGGGCGCGCGACGACAGCTGCGGTGCCTCGCCGCGTGGTCGGAACGCCCGAATACATCCCGTATGCGGACGTCCCTCCGCCCTACGATGCACCGCATCCGACGCCGCGCGGTGATCCACCAGGAATGTCGGGACAGCCCTCAGGCCGAAAACAGGCTCTTGCTCCGCACGGGCGCGCCCCTAACAATGCGCATGACAAAGCCGAAGGAACCCTTCGGTCATAGAGGTCACAGAGGGGACCCCCACATGAAAATGCCTCTCGTCGGCGCACTCTTCGCCGTTCTGCTCCTCGGAGCCGGAGCGGCCCCCGCTGTCGCGGCCACGAGCCACGACGCGGCCGCGCCCACGGCCAAGGCCGCCGCACCGCGGGCCGTCAAGGCCAAGGCCGTCAACTTCGCCGGGACCGTCGCGCTCAGCAACTGTTCCGGCTCCGTCGTCCGGACCGCCGCTTCGCTGCCGTCCGACCCGGCTCTCGTGCTCTCCAACGGGCACTGCATGGAGACCGGCTTCCCGGGCCCGGGTGAGGTCGTCTTCAACCGGTCGTCCACCCGCAGCTTCACCCTGCTGAACTCCGCGGGCAGCGGCGTCGGCACCCTGCGCGCCAGCAAGATTGCGTACGGGACGATGACCGACACCGACATCTCGCTGTACCAACTCACGCGCACCTACGCCCAGATCGAGAGCACCTACGGGATCAAGGCGCTGGAGCTCAACGCCGCGCACCCGGTCCAGGGCACCGCGATCACGGTCGTCTCCGGCTACTGGAAGCGCACGTACAGCTGCAATGTCGACGGCTTCGTCTACCGCCTCAAGGAGGGCGAGTGGACCTGGAAGGACTCGGTCCGCTACACCTCCGCCTGCCGGACCATCGGCGGCACCTCCGGCTCCCCGGTGATCGACAACGCGACCGGCAAGGTCGTCGCCGTCAACAACACCGGTAACGAGGACGGGCAGCAGTGCACGGACAACAACCCGTGCGAGGTCGACGAGAGCGGCAACGTGACGGTCCGTCAGGGAATCAACTACGCCCAGGAGACCTACGGCATCGTGCCGTGCATCGGCACCGGTAGCCAGATCGATTTGAGCCGGGCGGGGTGCGCGCTGCCCAAGCCCTAGCGGCAGGCCGTCCCGCGAGGTATGTCCCGGTATCGGAGCGCGCTTCTCTGCGGAGGGGCGCGCTCCGTACAATGCGCCGTCATGAGCCATCGGAATGACCAGAACAGGGCAGTCTTTGTCGACGCCTCGGGGCGGCGCGGCCGCTTCATGAAGTACGCGGCTGCGTTCCTCGGTGTCGTCTGCATGCTCTTCCTCGGGACCGTTGTGGTCGGGCTCTCCGGCTCGGGACCGGTGGGTGGCTCCCTGCCCTGGGGCGGGAACGGGGGCGACAAGCCGCCGGTGCGGGCAGAGCACTCGCCCTCGCCGGTGGACGCTCCCCGCCCCAAGCCGCCCGTCTCCACGGCAGGAGCCGCCAAGGGCACCGGCGCCGCGTCCGCGAGCCCCGGACCCACCACCCGCCCGGCCGGCACGGCCACCGGCTCCGCGCCCGCCTCCGCGCCGCCTGCCCCCGCGCCGACCACAGGCGCGACGTCCGCCCCCGCGCCCGGCAACGCCGACGGCAACCCGGGCCGTGGCACTCCGGCGGCGCCCGCCGCCACCGGCAAGGGGAAGAACCATTGACCAGGCATGCTCAACGTCGTGAGCCCCGCGCCCACTGGGTGCTGTTGATACTGACACTGGCGGCTGCCGCCACGGCGTTGGTGTTCAGCGGATACGGCCGTCATGAGATAGCCCCGACCTCCCCGTCCGCCGCCTGCGCCGCCGCCGGGTCGGCTCCCTTCCAGGGCGGCCCTGTTGTCCGCCTGGATCCCAAGACGGGGGGCGTCCGCGCATCGGAGGTGCTGCCCGGTACCGTCGCGCTCACCTATGACGGCGGCCCGGACCCGGCCTGGACCCCGCGCCTGTTGGACCTGCTCCGCGAGCACCACGCCAAGGCGACGTTCTTCCTCACCGGCACCGAGGCCGCCGCTCATCCCGATCTCGTACGGCGGATCAAGGACGAGGGCCACGAGATCGGCTCGCACACCTACACCGACGCCGACCTCGGCTCCGTCTCCGGTATCCGTGCGGGCCTGGAGCTCTCCCTCACCCAGAACACCCTCGCCGGTACCGCGGGCGTCGGCACCCCGCTGCTGCGCCTGCCGCACACGAGCACCACCGCGAGCCTCTGCGGCGAGCAGTGGGAGGCCGGGCGGCGCGCCATCCTCGACGGTTATGTGCTGGTCGCCGCCGATGGCTCTCGGAGCCCGGAGCGTGGCGCCGTACGGCAGTTCACCGGCTCGGCCGAGGCAGTGACGGAGACCGGGAAGCTGTTCCGGGCGGCAGCCGACGACGACCTGAGGTACACCACCGTCAGCAAGGGGCTCGGTCAGCCCTCGGCGATGTACGAAGTGAGCACGCTCTCCGAGTGGAGGGGCACCGCCGTCGTCCTGGCGCAGCAGGGCGCCCGGGCCTTTGCCGACGGGATGACCTGGCTGCTGGCCGTCGCCGGAGCGCTCACCTTGCTGCGGCTCGTCCTGCTGCTCACCGTGGCCCGTGTCCATGTGAAGCGGGTGCGCACGAAGCGGAGTCGGCGCCGTGGCGCGATGCGGCTGCCCCCGCTCACCGATCCGGTCTCGGTGATCGTTCCCGCGTACAACGAGGAGGCGGGCATCGAAGCGACCGTACGCTCGCTGCTCGCGTCCACCCATGAGTACGTGCAGGTCATCGTGGTGGACGACGGGTCCAGCGACCGTACGTACGAAATCGCCGAATCCATCCCCGATCCCCGGGTAATGGTCGTCCGCCAGCCCAACGGGGGCAAGGCGAGTGCCCTCAACACCGGTCTGGCCTGGGCCCACTTCGACATCGTCGTGATGATCGACGGTGACACCGTCTTCGAACCGGAGGCCATCCGCAATCTGATCCAGCCGCTCGCCGACCCGCGCGTCGGCGCGGTCAGTGGCAATACGAAGGTCGGCAACCGCCGCGGGATCCTGGGGCGTTGGCAGCATCTCGAGTACGTCATCGGGTTCAACCTCGACCGCCGGATGTTCGACGTCATGGAGTGCATGCCGACGGTTCCCGGTGCGATCGGGGCGTTCCGGCGTGAGGCGCTGATGGGCGTCGGCGGTGTCAGCGAGGACACCCTGGCCGAGGACACGGACCTCACGATGGCGCTCTGCAGGGCCGGATGGCGGGTGGTCTACGAGGAGTCGGCCATCGCCTGGACCGAGGCGCCGTCCTCTGTCCGGCAGCTGTGGAAGCAGCGCTACCGCTGGTGCTACGGGACACTCCAGGCGATGTGGAAGCACCGTAGGGCCGTGGTCGAACGTGGCCCGGCGGGCAAGCTGGGCCGGCGGGGACTGACCTATCTCGCGCTCTTCCAGACGGTTCTTCCGTTGCTCGCGCCGCTGGTCGATGTCTTCGCGCTGTACGGTCTGCTCTTCCAGGACGCCGGCCAGGCGGGCCTGGTGTGGCTCGGTTTCACCGCTGTCCAGGTCTTCGGCGCGGTGTACGCACTCCGGCTGGACCGGGAGAAGTTCGAGCCGCTGTGGAGTCTGCCGCTCCAGATCTTCGTCTACCGGCAGTTGATGTACCTGGTGGTGGTCCAGTCGGTGGTGACCGCGCTGCTCGGGAACCGGCTCGGATGGCAGCGCATGCACCGCACCGGTTCGGCCACGGACACGTGGGAGCAGCAGCCCGTCAGCCGCTGAGCGGGCTGTCGCCGCCTTGGGCGACCGCCGCCTCTGGCTGGAGGAGCGGGCGGAAGGATTCGGATCATCGTGAGCCGCAAGCCGACGGCGGGGCCGACGGGGAGGGCTACGGCGTCGACCGGACCGCCCGCCCGGCCAGTACGGAAGTCCGCCTGCCGTCCTCGATGACGAACCGGCCGTCGATCAGGACGTGCGGGATGCCCACCGGCAAGGTGCGCGGCTCCTCGAACGTCGAGCCCGCCGCCACCGTCTCCGGGTCGAAGAGGACGAGGTCGGCGCGGTAGCCCTCGCGTACGTACCCCCGGTCGGGCAGGCACAGCCGGGCTGCCGGGCGCGAGGTGAGGTGGGCGACGCACTCCTCCAGCGAGAGGATGCCCAACTCCCTTGCATACCGGCCGAGATACTGCGGGAATGTGCCGTACGCCCGCGGGTGCGGCTTGTCGCCCTGGAGAATGCCGTCGCTGCCGCCCGTGTGGACGCGGTGCCGCATGATCTGCCGGACGTTCTCCTCGTGGCCCACGTGCTGGAGGATCGTCGTGCCGAGCCGGTCGTCGACGAGCAGGCGGCGGGCGGTGACCCAGGGCTCCTCGCCGCGCATCCGTGCGGACTCGGCGACCGTACGGCCGACATGTCCGGCGAGCTCCGGCACGCTGACGCCGGAGATCTCGATCGTGTCCCACTCGATCGGCACCCCGTGACAGCCGTCCGAACCGAGCACCTCCATGTGGTGCCGGATCCGCTCCGCCGCCCCGTCGTCCGCGAGGCGCGTGAGGACCGACTCGGGTCCGCCCTCGCTCGCCCAGCTCGGCAGCATCGCGACGAGCGTCGTGGAGCCCGGGGTGTACGGGTAGGTGTCGAGGGAGATGTCGGCGCCCGAGGCGATGGCCCGGTCCAGCAGGGCGATCAGCTCGGGGGCCCTGCCCTTGTTCACGCCGAAGTTCATGGTGGCGTGGGCGAGATGGAGAGGGCAGCCGGCGTCAAGGGTGAGTCGCACCATTTCCTCGTACGCGGCGAGTGCGCCCGCGCCGTACGAGCGGTGGTGCGGGCAGTAGTAGCCGCCGTGCTCCGCCACGACCCGGCACAGTTCGGCGAGTTCGGCGTCCTTGGCGTACATGCCCGGGGTGTAGGTGAGGCCGGACGACATGCCGACCGCGCCCTCCGTCATGCCCTGGGCCACGAGCTCCTTCATCCGGGTCAGCTCGGCCTCGGTGGCCGGGCGGTCGTCCCAGCCGACCGCGTACATCCGGACCGTGCCCTGCGGGATCAGGTACGCGGCGTTGACCGCGATGCCCTGGCCGCCGAAGTTGCGGTCGAGGCGGTCCAGGTATTCGCCGACCGTGCGCCAGTCGAAGTCGACGTCCGAACCGTCACCGTTCCAGCCGGTGATCGCCTTCCGCACCTCGGTGAGGGTGCGGTCGTCGACCGGGGCGTACGACAGGCCGTCCTGGCCGAGGACTTCGAGGGTGACGCCCTGGGCGGCCTTCGCGCTGTGATCCGGATCGCGGAGAAGGGCCAGGTCGCTGTGGGCGTGCATGTCGATGAAACCGGGGGAGAGGGCGAGGCCGGTGGCATCGAGGGTGCGGGTGGCGGTGGGGCGGGGCCCCGGGGTGCCCTCGGGGTGGATCTCGGCGATCCGGCCTTCGGCGATTCCGACATCGGCCCGGTAGGAGGGGGCGCCGGTGCCGTCGATGACGCCGGCGTTGCGGATGACGAGGTCCATGGTTGTGCAGCCTTTCGGTGACGGTGTCGCTTCCCCCCCACCCCGCCCCGGACCCTGCACCTCGAACGCCGGCGAGGCCGGTCATCGGCCCTTGCTCGTCTGCCTGTGCAGGCGGGCCTTTCAAGCCCCTCCGGCGATTGAGGAGCGGGGGTCCGGGGCAGCGCCCCCGGTTTCGGGAAGGGGCGGGGTGGGGGGTCGGCCCGCAGGGATCAGAAGAACGTGCGGATGTAGTCCGTGACCGTGCCGTCCGCCTCGACCAGCGGAATCAGCTGCCACTTGTCGAACGATGTGCACGGATGCGAAAGACCCATCCCCACCCAGTCGCCGACCTCGAGCTCCGCCCCCGCCTCGGTCCGCATCCACGTGTGCTGGTCCGACAGCCCCGTGACCGTCACCCCCGTCGCCGCCCGCACCGAGCCGTCGCGCCCGGACCGGATCACCTGCGCCTCCGGGAGGTCGAGGTCGTACGCCGCGTCCCGCTTCCCCGCGTTGAGGAACGCCTGCTCGGCGGAGGGACGCGACACGACCTGCGCCCACAGCCGGAAGGCCGGCTGCAGCGTCCCCTCCTCGGACACCCGGTTGAACGGCGTGATCCGCCGGTAGTGACCGTCGTCGTGCGAGACGTACGCACCGGAGCGCAGCAACTTCACGACCGGTACGGAGAGTTCGGGAATCTCCGCGAAGACCTCGGCCACCGCGTCGAACCACGCGCTGCCGCCCGCGCTGACCAGAATCTCGTCCGCACCGGCGAACCGGCCCGCCTTGTCGAAGTCCGCCGCCAGCGCGACGAGTCGGCGCAGCCACTCCCGTACGCGCTCCGGCGACGCGTCAGGCACCTCGCCCTCGTAGCCGGCGACGCCCACCAGCCGCAGGGTTCCCGTCGAAGCCACCGCGTCGGCGACCGCCGCGCAGTCGGCCTCGGTACGCGCACCGGTGCGGGCGCCCTCGCCCGCTCCCAGCTCCACCACGACATCCACCGGGCGGGAGGCGCCCGCGGCGCGCAGGGCCTCGTCCATCAGCTCGACACCGCGCACCGAGTCCACGTAACAGACGAAGCGGAAGTCCGGGTCGGCCGCCAACTCGCGGGCCAGCCAGCGCAGCGCCACCGGGTCGACGAGCTCGTTGGCGAGGAAGATCCGCTGGATGCCGTACGCCCGGTAGACCCGCGCCTGGTGCGGAACGGCCGCGGTGATGCCCCACGCGCCGCGCTTCAACTGGTCGGCGAAGAGCTGCGGGGACATGGAGGTCTTGCCGTGCGGGGCGAACGCGAGGCCGTGGCGTTCCGCGTACGTCTCCAGGAGAGCGAGGTTGTGCTCGACCGACTCGGCGGACAGGGCGAGGACCGGGGTGGTGAAGCCGCCGGTGAAGAGGTTGCGGCGTTCGGCGGCCAGGGCGCCGACGGTCAGGCCCTCCGCATCGGGCGGGAGTGCCTTGAAGCGGTGGTCGACCCGTTCGTCGGCAAGTCCGGCGAGTTCGGCGAGTCCAGCCTGGGTGACCGGGTGGTCGGCGGCCAAGGGAGCCTCCTCAAGAAGTAATCGTTGCAACATATGCAACAGTCATTGCGCATATCGCTTAACGCTGTCTAACATCCGAGCCGACGCCGGGTCAATGGTGAGAACCGGCGCTGAACGCTGATCATCGAGGAGCCCAGAGTGCCCGGACCCGCAGCGGGGGCGGCCCACACCGCCACGACGAGCGATGTCGTCTGCCTCGGCGAGTCCATGGTGACGTTCCTGCCCTCCCAGCCCGGCCGCCTCGCCGACGTGCCGTCCTTCGGCCGTGCGATCGGGGGCGCCGAGTCCAATGTTGCCTGCGCGCTCGCGGCGTCGGGCCACCGGGCGAAGTGGGTCAGCCGCGTCGGTGCGGACGGGTTCGGCGACCATCTGATCGAGGCGATCTCCCGGTACGGCGTCGACACATCGGCGGTCGAGCGCGACCCGGCACGCCCCACAGGCATCTACTTCCGTACCGCGACCGACCGGGCGACCGACACGCACGAGGTCGCGTACTACCGGGCCGGGTCCGCGGCATCGGCGATGTCCCCGGCGAACGTCCCCGCCGAGGACGCGCTATGCGGCCGCATCCTGCACCTGTCCGGGATCACGGCGGCGCTGTCCGAGGACTGCCTGTCCCTGCTCCACTCCCTGACCGCGCCCCGCCCCGGACGCCCGCTGATCTCCTTCGACGTGAACCACCGGACGGGGCTGTGGCGCGACGGCGACGCCGCACCGGCCGTCCTCCTCGACCTGGCCCGCCGCTCCGACCTCGTCTTCGTCGGTGAGGACGAGGCGGAGGAGGCATGGGGGCTGTGCGGCGCGGAGGCGATCCGTGCGGCGCTGCCGGAGCCGGGGGTGCTGGTCGTGAAGCGGGGGGCCGAGGGGGCGACGGTCTTTTCGGGACCCCGCCCCGGGCCCCACTCCTCCGACGCCGGAGGGGCTGAGAGTGTCACCACCGTCCCCGCCCTCCGGGTCGACGTCGTCGCCCCCGTCGGCGCCGGTGACGCCTTTGCCGCCGGGTTCCTCTCCGCCACCCTCCGCGAACTGCCCGTACGGGACCGCGTCCGGCACGGGCACCTGATGGCCGCCGCCGTCCTCACCGTTCCCGGCGACCTCACCGACCCCCCGGCACGTGCCCACGCCGACCGGCTGGTGGCTCTCGACGCCACCGACTGGGAGACACTTCGTCTCGGCCCCGGCTGGACAGCGGCCGAGCGGGCATCCGAGGAGGTACCCACCCCATGAGTCAGACCGTCGACCGCGCGCTGAGCATTCTTCCGCTCCTCGCCCAGGGCCCCGCCGATCTCGGCCAGGTCGCCGACCGTCTCGGCGTCCACAAGTCCACCGCGCTGCGCCTGCTCCGTACGCTCCACGAGCACGGGCTCGTCTACCGCCAGCAGGACCAGCGCTACCGCCTCGGAGCCCGCCTGTTCGCCCTGGCGCAGGAGGCCGTCGAGAACCTCGACGTACGCGAGATCGCTCACCCCCACCTCGTCGAGCTCAACGAACAGTGCGGGCACACCGTCCATCTCGCGGTGTACGAGGAGCACGAGGTCCTCTACATCGACAAGGTCGAGAGCCGCTACCCGGTCAGGATGTACTCCCGGATCGGCAAGCCCGTCGCGATCACCGTCGCCGCCGTCGCCAAGCTGCTGCTCGCCGATCTGACCGAGCCGGAACGGCGTGCGATCGCCGAGAAGCTCGACTACCCCATGTACACGTCCCGTTCGATCCCGAACGCCGGCGCCTTCCTCAAGGAGCTCGCCGCCGTCCGCGAACAGGGCTGGGCCACCGATCTCGGCGGCCACGAGGAGTCCATCAACTGCGTCGGCGCCCCCATCCGCGGCGCGGACGGCCGGGTCGTCGCCGCCATGTCGGTCTCCGCACCGAACGTCGTCGTTACGGCCGAGGAACTCCTCACCCTGCTCCCGCTGGTGCGCCGCACCGCCGACGCCATCACCCGGGAGTACTCCGGCACGCCCACCCCCCAACCCAAGAAGGCCTGAACCGTCATGACCGAGAAGACCGCCCTCACCCCCAGCACCCACACCGCCCCGCCCGCCAAGTTCTCGCACGGTGTGAAGAAGGGGAACATCCTCCAGGTCGCCGGCCAGGTCGGCTTCCTGCCCGCCGTCGAGGGCCAGGCGCCCACCCCGGCCGGCCCGACGCTGCGTGAGCAGACCCTCCAGACGTTCGCCAACGTCAAGGCGATCCTGGAGGAGGGCGGCGCGAGCTGGGACGACGTGATGATGATGCGCGTCTACCTCACGGACGTGGACCACTTCGCGGAGATGAACGAGATCTACAACGCGTACTTCGGCGAGCAGAACCTCAAGGAGGCCCCCGCCGCCCGCACGACGGTCTACGTCGGCCTTCCCAAGGGCCTGCTGATCGAGATCGACGCGCTCGCCGTCCTGAGCTGAACGAGCCGACCGATCCCCGGCTGATCCGCTTGCCGCACCGCATCACCACGCCACACGGCACGGCGCCCCGCACTACCGGGACGCCGTGCCGCGCTCCACCCTGCCCGAAGGACCCCCACACCACGGAGTCGTCCCATGCTGCTCGCCGCCACACCACCTCCGGTCGAGACACCACCCCACACCGGTGGACTCCTCCTCCTGATCGACGGCACCGCCGGTCTGATGACCGTCGCCGCCCTCGGAATCGCGCTCCTCCTCTTCCTGATCATCAAGGTCAGGCTGCAGCCGTTCGTCGCCCTGCTCGTCGTCTCCATAGCCGTCGGCCTGGGCGCCGGTCTCTCGGTCACCGAGCTGTTCGGCACGGTGCAGAAATCCGCCGCCGTCTCCGTCATCGAGTCCGGCATGGGCGGCATCCTCGGCCACGTCGCGATCATCATCGGCCTCGGTACGATGCTCGGCGCGATCCTCGAAGTCTCCGGCGGAGCAGAGGTGTTGAGCGCCCGCCTGCTGAACCTCTTCGGTGAGAAGCGGGCCCCGCTCGCCATGGGCCTGACCGGCCTCATCTTCGGTATCCCGGTCTTCTTCGACGTAGGCATCTTCGTCCTCGCGCCGATCGTGTACGCCGCCGCGAAGCGGTCCGGCAAGTCGATCCTGCTGTACGCGATGCCGCTGCTCGCCGGTCTCTCGATGACCCACGCGTTCCTGCCGCCGCACCCGGGACCAGTCGCCGCCGCAGGTCTCTTCCACGTCTCCCTCGGCTGGGTCATCCTCATGGGCGCCGTCGTCGGCATCCCGTCCGTCCTCGCCGCCTGGGTCTACGCCGCCTGGATCGGAAAGCGGATCTTCGTCGAGGTCCCGCAGGACATGGTCGAGGCCGCCGAGGAGTCGAAGGCCGCGGTCGTCGCCGAGCAGCGGGCCGCCGGTGTCTCCCCGCGCGAGGAGCCGGTCGGGCTCGCCACCGTACTGACGATCATCGGCACCCCGCTGGTGCTGATCCTCGCCGCGACGTTCTCCTCCATCGCCCTGGACCCCTCCACCGTCCGCTCGGTCATCGAGTTCTTCGGCAACCCGTTCGTCGCTCTTTCGATCGCGCTGCTCCTCGCGTACTACCTGCTCGGCATCCGGCGCGGCTGGTCCCGCAAGTCCCTGGAGTCGGTGTCCACTTCGTCGCTGAAGCCGGTCGGCAACATCCTGCTGGTCGTCGGCGCGGGCGGCATCTTCGGTGCCGTCCTGAAGGGCAGCGGCATCGCGGCCGCGCTCGCCGACACGTTCAACGACGTCGGCCTGCCGGTCATCCTGCTGGCCTGGCTGATCTCCGTCGCCCTGCGCGTCGCCCAGGGTTCGGCGACGGTCGCGATCGTCACCACGGCGGGCATCGTCGTGCCGCTGGTCGAGGGCCAGGACATGTCGCAGGCGCATCTGGCGCTGATCATCATGGCCATCTCGGCGGGTTCGATCTTCGCCTCGCACGTCAACGACGGCGGCTTCTGGATGGTGTCGAAGTACTTCGGCATCACCGAACGCGACACCCTGAAGTCCTGGACGGTCCTGGAAACGGTCCTGTCGGTGGCGGGCTTCGCGGTGGCGGCGCTGCTGAGCCTGGTGATCTAGGGCGGCGGCGGGCTCAGTCGGTCTGTGTCGTGCACAGGACGTTCTTCCCGCCGTCCACGTCGTAGATCCAGTAGCTGTTCCGGTCCCCCTGGCTCCGGGCGCAGTAGCCCCGCGGATAGCTCTTCTGCGCCCGGTGGTACCCAGTGATCTGCAAGGTCGCGTTGTAGCCGGAGGGGACCTTGGCCGCGTCGCAGCTCCAGACGTTCATGAGGAGCGACTTGGTGACGGAGGTGTTGCTGACCTTGGCCACGAAGCACTGGCCCGTGCGGAACTGGCGCTCCACGCAGAGCGACACGGTAAAGTCCGACACCGAGCCCGCGTGGTACCAGTACGAGCGGCCGTTACCGGTCGGGCAGTCCGCGAAGCTGATCCCTTTTCGCGCGGACGTCACTCGGGTGTAGGCGTCGGCGACGCCGCACGACACCGTGTGCGGCACGGCCGTCGACCAGTCGTCGTAGCCGTCGTCGTACGCCGTGAGGCAGTCCCCGGTCGATACGGCACGGAAAGCGGCATCGGTGGCATCGGGCGTCGGGGCGGGGTCCGCGACGGTGCCGGAGGAGGACGAGCCGCTGCTGCCGGACGACGATGTGTAGCCACTGCTGCTGGAGGTGCTGCTGCCCCCGCTGCTGCTTCCGGCATCCGATTCCCACGGTCGCCAGACCGCCACCACGAAGAAGATCAGCGGGATGAGCCACCAGCCGTTCGAAGAACCCTTCTTCGCCGGCGGGCCGGTGACGGATGCCACGGACAAGGGCGGCTGCTGGGCCGATGACGAGGAAGCCCGCTTGCGGGCCCGCTCCTGGCGGGGCTGCTCGGCGCGTTTCTGCTCTGCGGCGCGTTCGGCCATGAGCCGGGCGGCCTGCTCGCGGGCGGCCTGTTTCTCGGCCTGTTCGCGTTGCTGTTCCCTCTTGCGTTCCTGGTCCCGCTCGCGTTGCGCCCGTACCCGGGCGGCCTCTGCCTCCGCCTCCCCGGTGTACATCTGGGTCCGGCCCGGAAGCGGTACCGCCGAAGTTCGCTGATCGACGGTCAGGTCGTCCGGGCCTGCCACCGCGCCGCGTCGCAGGGCGTGACTCTGGCGTTCGTACACCTCGATCAGTGCTGTCCAGCGGGGCGGCAGCCAGCGGCTCCCGCTCTGCGAGAGCGGCAGTCCGGCCATCGCCCGGCGGAACTGGTCCAGCACGTCCGCCGGCGCGGGACGGTCCGTCGGGCGTACCGCCAGACAGGGACGGATGAGAGGCACGAGTTCCTTGGGAAGCCCGTCGAGGTCCAGTTCGCCGCGCTGCACCCGTGCCAGCAGGGCGAGGGTGTCACCGTCGGCGCGGTACGGCGGCCGCCCCGTGGTGAGGTGGAAGAGAGTCGCGCCCAGCGAGTACACGTCGGACGCCGCCGTCGATGCCTCGCCGCGTGCCTGCTCGGGCGAGGTGAAGGCGATGGTGCCGAGGGTGAGGCTGGTCCGGGTGAGGTCGCTGGCGTGTGAGATGCCGAAGTCGATCAACCGGGGACCCGTCAGGGGAAGCAGGATGTTCTGCGGCTTCACATCCCGGTGGATGATGCCCTCGCGGTGCAGCGTGACGAGTGCCTCGGCCGTTCCGGCGGCCAGCCACCGTACGGCCGATGCGGGTAACACCCCTGCTGCGCGGACCAGTTCGGAGAGGGCGGGCGCGGCGATGTAGTCGATGGCCATCCAGGGCTGCTCGGCTTCCGGGTCCGCTTCCCTCACCCGTGCCGTGAACGCGCTGTCGATCCGTTGCGCCAGCGTCACCTCGCGGGCGAACCGGCGCCGGTCGATGTCGCTGACCTCTCCCTCGGCCAGTAGCGTCTTGACCGCCACGAGCTGCCCGTCCGCGGCCAGCGCGAGGTAGATCCGCCCCATGCCACCGGACGCCAGCCGGCCGAGCAGCCGGTTTGCCCCGAGTGCTGCTGGATCGCTCTCGCTCAGCCCTTCCAGCCGTGCCCCCGCCATGTCGCTCCCCCCGTCACTTCATCGCGCGGTGAACAGGGTCCCACGAGGGGTCGGCAGGTGCCACGACTCCCTCTGTACCAGGTCCGCAACTTCCCTTTCCGGCAGGGAATCACGGGTGATGAGGAGGCCACGGGGCGACGCCCGGAGGCGGACATGCAGCAGCGCCACCGGGGGAGCGGCGGCGCTGCTGGTCACTGGTACCGGACGGTGGTTACGGCAGGGCGTGCACGTGCGGGCCCACCGCGTTCGACCAGGCGTTGCCCGACTTGGCGTCCCAGTTGGTCGACCAGGTCATCGCGCCGCGCAGACCCGGGTACGTGCTGGACGGCTTGAACGAACCGCAGTTCGTGCCGCGGGCCAGGCAGTCCAGGGCGTTGTTCACGATCGTGGGGGAGACGTAGCCGCTGCCCGCACCACTGGTCGAGGCCGGCAGTCCGAGCCCGACCTGGGCCGGCGCGAGGCCGCCCTCCAGCTGGATGCAGGCGAGCGCGGTGAGGAAGTCCACCGAGCCCTGCGAGTAGACCTTGCCGTCGCAGCCGAGCATCGAACCGCTGTTGTAGTACTGCATATTGACGACGGTCAGGATGTCCTTGATGTTGAGCGCCGTCTTGAAGTACTCGTTCGACGTCGACTGCATGTCGATGGTCTGCGGCGCCATCGTGATGACGAGCTTGGAGCCCGCCTTCGACGAGAGGGACCTGAGCGCCTGCGTCATGTACGTGGAGTTGAGGCCGTTCTCCAGGTCGATGTCGACGCCGTCGAAGCCGTACGTCTGCATCATCGAGTAGACGGAGTTCGCGAAGTTCGTCGCGGAGGTGGCGTCGTTGATCGAGACGGTGCCGTTCTGACCGCCGATCGAGATGATCACGGACTTCCCGGCTGCCTGCTTGGCCTTGATGTCGGCCTTGAACTGGTCGACGGTGTAGCCGCCGAGCCCGGCCGAGTCGAGGTTGAAGGTGACACCGCCCGGCGTACCGGTCGCATCGGCGAAGGAGACCGCGATGATGTCGTAGTTGGCCGGCACATCGCTGATCTTCTGGACGGTGGCGCCGTTGTTGAAGTTCTGCCAGTAGCCGGTCACCGCGTGCTTGGGCACGGTCCCGCCGCCCCCGCCGCCACCCGTGGCCGAGGTGGTGCCGGTCACCGCCGCGGACTTGGCGGACTCACCGGCCGCGTTGGTCGCGGACACCTGGAAGGAGTACGAGGTCGAGGCGGTCAGTCCCGTCGCGGTGGCCGAGGCTCGGCTCACCGACTGCACCTTGGTGCCGTTCTGGTAGACGTTGTAGCCCGTCGCGCCGGACACCGCGTTCCAGGACAGGGCCACGGAGGACGCGGTCACGGAGCCCACCGCGAGACCGGCCGGGGTGGCGGGCACGGTCGGCGCCGGGTCACCGCCGCCGCCCCCGTCCGGGCCGGTGACGGAGATGTCGTCGGCGAGGTAGGGGGCCTGCCCGTACCAGCCGTGGAGATACACGGTCACCGAGGTGGTGTTCGGGCCGGTCGTGAAGCTTGTGGAGAGCTTGGTCCAGCTGCTGGAGTCGGGGGTCCAGGTCGACACGTCGGTCGTACCGGTGCCGGTCGCGCCGATGTACGTGTATCCGCCCTGCACCCAGCCGCTGAGCGCGTACGTGGAGCTGGGCTTCACGGCCACGGTCTGTGTGCACTGGGCGTTGTCCTGGCCGGCCGGGGTCGCCTTCAGGGCCGCGGCTCCCCCGTGCACGGGGGAGGAGACGGTGGTGCCGCTGCCGTTGGAACAGGTCCAGTTGGCGAGGCCGGACTCGAAGCCCGCGTTCTTGGCGTTGTTGACGTCGGCGGCCTGGGCGGTGCCGGCGAGGCCGGTGACGGTCAGCGCCGCTGCGGCGACGACGGCCATGACGGAGCCGAGGACCGGGCGGATGCGGCGTCTGCCGTGCCGGGTGCCGGGTGAGCGTTCCACTTGCTTGCCTCCGTGGGGGAGTTGGGGATGCCGGGGATGCATCGGGATGCAGGCGGGTGCCGGGGATGCGACACGGGAGTGAACGTGCGGGGCGTGGAGGTGCGTTGAAGAACGGTGGCCACCGTTGGCCGACAAAGCTGGTCCAGACCAATCGAGTTGTCAAGACCTCTGGCGACTACGGGTTCCGGTGAGGGGGCGACAGGAGTGCGCCGGCCGGGGTTCGGATCGCTGCGGGCGCACATTCCGGGACCCAACCGGTGTCCCTCACCGGCGAGTCGGGCGGACGGCGGGCGGGGGGCGGCCTGGGTGGCCGGACGGTGACGGATTTCGCACCGCCGGAATGAGACGTCGGTAGCCGAGATCCATTCTGACGTGCGCGAATGAATTCAGGCCAACGAAAATCGGAACGCGTTTCGGTAACCCTCCGCAGTGGTACAGGAGTTAACCACTCTCTGTTTCGCCCGATTTCGTACCCGGCTGTCGCCGGCCTGTCGCGAGGGTGTTGCCCGGATGTAGCTGTACTGGTCCACGAAAGGTGTTCTCTGGCTGGTAAGACGTGGATAAAGTGCTGTGGCAGAAGCACGGAGCAGGAGCGATTGCGGCCGCCGTCAGCGCGACGGCGGTCGGAGCCGAACGGGGACCAGCGTGCCGACCGCAATAGCAGTGACCAGTGCTGATCTTGTACTACCACCGACCGACCAGCAGACACCTACGGCGGCCTTGTTGCAGGCTCCGGAAGACCAGACGATGGATCTGGCGATCAGCGACATGCACGTGCTGCTGGAGCAGCACGGCTATGTCGTCGCCGTCTACTCGGCCGGCCTTCCGGTCGCCCACGAGCGCAGACTGCATTCCGTCAGATCGGTCCTGGAGAGCGATCGCATTGCCCTGCTCAAGGTGGATCTTCCGCCGCTCGGAATCGCCGTACTGGTAAGACAGCTGCGCCAGTTGTCGATCTGCGACTTCAGTCCCGGAGTGGTCGCCTCCGCCGCCCGGCTGCTGCCGCACTACATCTACGCGGGCGCCCTGCTGAACTCGGTCACCAAGCTGGACCGGGTTCCGGTCAGTCTCAAGACGCATGCCAAATCATGGGTGCCGGGCTCCCAGTTCGCCGTGGTCGCGGGGCCGAACCCGCAGCTCGTCAAGGTCGGCCCGGCAGTGGAGCCGCCGTCCGGCCCGGAGTTCGGAACGCATCTGCTGATCGCCAAGGGCCAGTCGCAGTCGGATTGGGTGCACAAGACTCTGGCTCCCGCCTGGAAGGTCCAGGCCATTCAGGAGGCCACTCTTCCTTCCGACTCCTCCCGCTGGTGGGGAACCGGAAAACTGGTGGAATTTGCCGCCTATCTTCCGGACATCTCCGTTCTGTACCAACTGGTTGCCTCCGTAAGGCGCGAGAACTGCCACTGGTGCGGAATGGAACTCATCGGAGATCGTTGTGGGTTCTGTTCCTCACCACTTCCTCCACCCGAGAACCGAATGCACCCCGGAAGTGTCCTGAACCAGGGAGCGGCCGTGCAGGCACGGTCGTGACGTCCCTGCATTTCCGCAACACGCGTAGATGCAGACGTGGTACGGGAACGGTCCCGTACGCGAATCCCGACCGACTTCCCGACGTACGCCCAGCCACCGCGCATCCTTCTGTCCGCTGCCCCACGCATCCGATACGAACGAGGTTGTCCGGCCCATGAACTCCCGCCAGCGCCGCGGCGTGATACTCCTGCTCCTGTCGGTCCTGTGCGCCTTCGGCGCCTTCGCCGGCGTGCTCTCGGTGATCAGTGATGTCAACTCGAAGGTCGGCCCCGAGGTGTCGGCCTACCAGCTGAAGTCCGACATCGCCCCCTACACGGCGCTGTCCTCCGGACAGTTCGAGAAGATCAAGATGCCGAAGCGCTGGCTGTCGACCAACGCCGTGACCGACCTCTCCGAGGTCAACGGAAAGATCGCCGTCACACAGCTGCGCAAGGGCTCGCTGCTCCAGTCGGACATGATGCAGAAGAGTCCCGAACTGCAGCCCGGTGAGCAGGAGATCGCCATCATGATCGACGCCGCCACCGGCGTCGCCGGCAAGATCACTCCCGGTTCGACGGTCAACATCTACGCCACGTTCGCCGGCGAGCAGGACGGCGCCCCGTCCCAGTCGAAGGTCATCGTCTCCAACGCCAAGGTGCTGGACGTCGGCAAGCTGACCGCCCTGGAGCCGGGCCGGGACGCCAAGACGAACATGGGCACCGAGGCCGTCCCCATCACGTTCGCGCTCAACACGCTCGACACCCAGCGCATCGCCTACGCCGAGTCCTTCGCGGAGCACGTACGCCTCGCGCTCCTGGCCTCCGGCAGCGACAGCACCATCCGACCGGGCGACCGCACCTACACGCTCGACAAGGACAAGTGAGGATCGAATGACCACAAGGATCCTCCCGGCCGTCGGGGACCCCGACGCGGCCAGATCCGTCACCACTCTGCTCAGCCAGCTTCCCGACGCAGAGCCGGCCGCACCGGTCGGCGACTCGACCCAGCTCATCGACACCCTTGCCCGCCTCGCGGGCGAGTCGATCGACGAGCTGCCCGAGGTCGTGCTGGTCCATGAGCGGATCGGTCCGGTGCCGGCTCTGGAGCTGATCCGGGAGGTCTCCCTGCGCTTCCCCGCCATCGGGGTCGTGCTGATCACCGCGGATGCCAGCCCCGGGCTGTTCTCCGCGGCGATGGAGTCGGGCGCCCGTGGCCTGGTCACCCTGCCGGTGAGTTACGAGGAACTCGCCAACCGGGTCCAGTCCGCCGCCCAGTGGTCGGTCGGGGTCCGCCGCCACCTGGGCTCCGGAGGTGACGTCTTCACCGGGCCCGGCGGCACCGTCATCACCGTCAGCGGTGCCAAGGGCGGGGTGGGGGCGACCGTCACGGCGGTCCAGCTCGCCCTGGCGTCACAGGCGTCGGGGCAGACCGTCGCGCTGGTCGACATGGACCTCCAGTCCGGCGACATCGCCTCGTACCTCGACGTGCAGTTCCGGCGCTCCATCGTCGACCTGGCCGCGATCGCCGACATATCGCCCCGCGTCCTGTCCGACGCCGTGTTCAGCCACAGCAGCGGGCTCGCCCTGCTGCTGGCGCCGGGCGAGGGCGAGCGCGGCGAGGAGGTCAGCGACCGGTCGGCCCGCCAGATCGTCAGCGCCCTGCGTTCGCGGTACGAGGTGGTGGTCATCGACTGCGGCAGCCAGCTCCAGGGAGCCGGCGCGGCAGCCATCGAAATGGCCGACACGGCGGTGCTGGTCACCACCCCGGACGTGATCGCGGTGCGCGGCGCGAAGCGCACCGTACGGATGTGGGAGCGGCTCCAGATCCGTAAGGCGGAGGAGACGCTCACGCTCGTCAACCGGTTCATCCGCAACACCGAGATCCAGCCGCCGCTGATCGAGAAGATCACCGGGACCCGGATGGCGAACACGGCGATTCCCGCGAACTTCAAGGAACTGCAGGGCGCCGTCGACGCGGGCCGGATGCACGAACTCGACGCCAGGAGCACGGTGAAGCAGGCGCTCTGGGGCCTGGCCGGAGAGCTGGGGATCGTCAAGCTCCCCGCCGGCGCAGACAGGAGCGGCGGGAAGAACGCCGGAAAGTTCAAGAACGACCGAGGCTCCATCGGACGCCCGCGCAGACGGCGCGACGGTGACTCCGGGGGCCGTGGGACGACCGAGGGGACACGTTGACCAATGGCAGCCACCGAGATGAGGGGCCTGAGGATACGGAGGAGGCGTGACGGTGATTCCTTCCGTGGGCGGGATCGCGGCCAGACCGCGATCGAGTTCGTGGGCGTCACGCCGCTGATCATCCTGTTACTGATCGCGCTCTGGCAGTGCGCGCTGATCGGCTACACGTTCAGCCTGGCGTCGAACGCGGCCGACGAGGCCGCCCGGGCGGGTACCGGGGCGGAGTACCTTCCGACGCTGGCCTGCAAGCGCGCGGCCCGGGAGGACCTGCCGGACGCCTGGGAGAGCAAGTCGAGAACGCGCTGCCGGGCGACGCCCACTCTGTACAAGGCCGAGGTCAGCCTGAAGGTGCCGGTCCTGGCGCCCGGCGTACTCAACTGGCCGATGACGATCACCGGCGAAGCCGCGTCGCCGACGGAGGGCTGACCGATGAGCGAGCGCACAGGCACATCCCGACGCGACCGCGGCCAGGTGGCCATCGAGTACATGGGCTTCATCCCGCTGCTGCTCCTGGTGGGTCTCCTGGCGATCCAGCTGGGCGTGGCCGCGTACACGGCCAACCAGGCCGGCACGGGCGCCCGCGCGGCGGCCCGTACGGCCAGCCACGACATGCCGCTGACGCTTCCCGAACTGGCGGGCCGGGAGGCGATGAGCGACTGGCTCGCCGACGACTCACTCTTCACCCCGAGCTACGGCATCGACGAGGTGACCTACACCGCGCGCGTCAAGATCCCCTCCGTCGTCCCTGGACTCAGCTGGGGCTACGCCGAGCGAAGCTCCACCTTCCCCCGGGAGTGACCGAGCCCCGCATCGCGCGGCCGGAGCACCATCTGCACGTCGGATCAAGGGAGTTACGGAATGAGCCTGCGGGCCCGCATCACCGCCCCCGAGAAGAACAGCGGGGGGCGGGAGGACAGCCACATGGTGGCCACCTACCGCGCCAAGCTGCTCGAGGAGATCGACCTCGCGGAGATGTCCTCGCTGGCCGCCGCCGACCGGCGGGCCCGCCTGGAGCGCGTACTCAGCCACATCATCAGCCGTGAGGGCCCGGTCCTCTCGACCGTCGAACGCACCCAGCTGATCCGCCGCGTCGTCGACGAGGCCCTCGGTCTCGGCATCCTGGAACCGCTCCTCGAGGACGCGTCCATCACCGAAATCATGGTGAACGGACCGGACCAGATCTTCGTGGAGCGCAGCGGCAAGGTCGAGCAGCTCCCGATGCGGTTCGGTTCGCACGAGCAGCTGATGCAGACCATCGAGCGCATCGTGTCGACCGTCAACCGCCGGGTGGACGAGCAGAATCCGATGGTCGACGCGCGTCTGCCCAGCGGTGAGCGTGTCAACGTGATCATCCCGCCGCTCTCCCTGACCGGCGCGACGCTCACCATCCGACGGTTCCCGCGTGCGTTCACGCTCCAGGAGATGATCAACGTCGGCTCACTCGACGAGCAGATGCTGATCCTGCTGTCCGGGCTCGTCCAGGCCAAGCTCAACATCATCGTCTCCGGTGCCACCGGTACGGGTAAGACGACGCTCCTCAACGCACTCTCCGGTCTGATCCCGAACAACGAGCGCATCGTCACCATCGAGGACTCCGCCGAACTCCAGCTCCAGCAGAGCCATGTGATCCGGCTGGAGTCCCGCCCGGCGAACGTCGAGGGGAAGGGCCAGATCACCATTCGTGACCTGGTCCGTAACTCCCTGCGTATGCGGCCCGACCGGATCGTCGTCGGTGAGGTCCGCGGCGGCGAATCGCTCGACATGCTCCAGGCGATGTCGACGGGTCACGACGGCTCGCTCGCCACCGTCCACGCCAACAACGCCGAGGACGCGCTCATGCGTCTGCAGACCCTCGCCTCGATGTCGGAGATCAAGATCCCGTTCGAGGCGCTGCACGACCAGATCAACAGCGCAGTCGACGTCATCGTCCAGCTCACCCGGCACGCCGACGGCTCCCGCAAGGTCACCGAGATCGCCGTCCTCGACTCGCACGGCCGCGACGCCTACCGGATCGTGTCCGTCGCCCGGTTCAACGCCCAGCCGATGGCCGCCGACGGGCGGATCTACGGCCAGTTCCAGTACCTCCCGCTCCCGCGCAAGATCGCCGACCGTCTCTACATGGCCAGCCAGCCCATCCCGCAGGCCTTCGGAGTCGCCGCGTCCGACGAACAGCTCGCCACCCGAGAGGCCAAGTAGGTACCGCGTGATGAACAATCTCCCTCTGCTCACGATCGGCGTCACACTGCTCTTCGGTGTGACAGGCGTCATGGGCCTGCACGCCTACTCCGGCGGGAAGGCCGACCGGGACGCCCTCGTCGACCGGCTGTCGCACACCGGCCAGATCCCGGCAGCCGGGCGACACCGCCGCTTCCAGGGCGTCGACCGCAGGCTGCGCAAGACGGGCCTGGGCCGCAAGCTGGAGCTGAAACTCGCCGCCACGGGCCTGGAGATCACCCCGGGCGAGTTCTTCGTCTACGCGCTCGTCGCCATGGCCGGACTCTGGATGGCCGCCTCGTCGATCCTCGCCAGCTTCTTCGGCCCGGTCGCGGCGCTCATCGGTCTCTGGGGCACCAATGCCTTCCTGAACTGGCAGCGGACCAAGCGCACCGAACGCTTCATCAACCAGCTTCCCGAGCTCTCCCGCATCCTCGCCAACGCCACCCAGGCCGGCCTCGCCCTGCGTACCGCCATCAGCATGGCGGCGGACGAGATGGAGGACCCGGCCGGGGAGGAACTGGCTCGCGTCGCCCGCCGCCTCGCCGTCGGCGAATCGCTCGACGACGCGATGAGCGAGCTGACCGACCGGCTGCCGTCGCGCGAGCTCGTCGTCCTGGTGACGACACTGGTCCTGTCCAACCGGGCCGGCGGTACGGTCGTCAGCTCGCTGCGCAACCTCACGGAGACGCTGGAGGAGCGCAAGGAGACCCGACGTGAGGTGAAGACGCAGCTGTCACAGGTGACCGTCACGGCCTACGCCGTCCCGGTCTTCGGCTTCGGCGCGATGCTCCTGATGAACGCGGTGATGCCGGGCGCACTCGACCGGATGACCGGAGCCCTCATCGGCCAGGTCGCCGTGATCGTCTCCCTCGTCCTGTACACGATCGGATTCATCGTGATCCGACGCATGTCCCGTATCGACGTCTGAGGGGAGGAACTGACATGGACCTGTTGCTTGCACTCGTCGTGGGTCTCGCGGTGTTCGGAGCCATCGCCGGCATCCGGATGTACCGGGCCGACGCCAAACTCCCCGGCGACCTCGCCATCGCCCTGGAGGTCGGCGCCACCCGCACCAGCGCGGTGGGTTCCGGCATCGACCGGCTCGGCATGCGCTGGGCCCCCATGGTGCTGAGGATGATGGGCCCCAAGGCCGTCAACAAGAAGCGCCGCCAGATCGACATGGCGGGCAACCCCGGTGGTCTGACCATCGACCGCTACGCCGCCCGCCGCTTCGTCTACGGTGCCCTCGGCCTGCTCGGCGCCTTCTCGATGATCCTGCGCGGCCAGCTCTTCCTCTCCCTTCTGCTGATCGGCTTCGGTCTGTTCTGGGTGGAGGTCGGCATCTGGTCGGCGGTCCGGGTCCGCAAGGACCACATCGAGCGGACGCTCCCCGACTTCCTCGACGTGCTGGCGGTCGTCGTCTCGGCGGGCCTCGGCTTCCGCCAGGCACTGGGGCGCGTCGCCGACAAGTACGAGGGCCCGTGGGCCGACGAACTCCGTATCACCCTGCGCCAGATGGACATGGGTGTCAGTCGTCGCCAGGCCTTCGAGGAGCTGCGCAAGCGCAACGACTCGGAACAGGTCGCGATGTTCGTGACCACGCTCCAGCAGGGCGAGGAGCTGGGCGCCCCGATCGTCGACACGCTGATCCAGATCGCCAACGACATGCGGCGTACGGATGCCCAGAACGCCCGCCGGAAGGCCGCCAGGGCCGTTCCGAAGGCCACCTTCGCGGTCACGACCTTCCTGCTCCCGGGAACCCTGGTCCTGCTGACGGTCGGCTTCGTCTACGGAGCCAACGTCGACTTCAGCTTCCTCACGGGCGGATGACATGCATGACGGGGATCTTGAGCACGATGACCAGGGGGAGGTGACAGGCTCATGTCTTTCCAGCTCGGCAGTTCACAACTCGGACTGACCGCTGAGGTGCGTCAGGCGATGGCCGACCCCGGGGCGCGCCCGGCGTTCGCGATCCAGCTCAACGCGCTCCAGGCCATGTGCCGCCAGGTCTTCGGCTTCCGGCTTGCGATGATCGCCATAGCCACTCCGTTCGCGATCGATCACACGGCGTCGGGCGCGGCCACCTGGCTGATCGGCTCGGCCGTCCTCGTCACGTTCATGGGCTCGTACGTCCTCTTCCGGGACTGGGAACGCTTCGGGCCCGTCCTTCTGCGCCACCCCTGGCTGCTGGGCATCGACGCGCTGTTCGGAGCCCTGCTGCTGATCACCGCGACGCCCGAGTCCACGCTCGCCTATGTCACCGTGTGCACCCCGTTGCTGGCGGGACTCGTCTACGGCTGGCGGGGCGCGGCGGTCTTCGCGGCGCTCCAGACACTGATCGTCTTCGGCGTGTACGGGACCGACTCGAGGCTGCAGGCCGGCGATGCCACCGCGCTGCTCCTGCCCGGCTTCTGCGTGATCGCGGGCGCCGTCGGAGTCACCCTTCGCAATCTCCTTCTCCGGTTCGGCACAGCCAGCCAGGCCCTCACCGAGACCAGGGCCCGGCTGGCCGTGAACGAGGCCGTGGAGGGCGAGCGCACCCGGCTCGCCCGCGAGATGCACGATTCGGTGGCCAAGACCCTGCACGGCCTGGCGCTGGCCGCCGACGGCCTGGCCGGCTCCTCCGACCGGATGGACCCGCTCACCGTCAAGCACCAGGCCGAACTGGTCGCACGCTCCGCCCGCCGGGCAGCGGCGGAGTCGCGGGAACTGCTCTCCGACCTGCGCCGCGACTCCGGACTCGACGGAGGTGTGGACGTCGTCTCCGAACTCCGCGCCAGGGCCGATGACTTCACCCGTCGCCATGGGCTCACGGCCACCTTCCGGATGCTCAACGAGGCCCCGGTCCCGCTCGTGCCGCAGGTGGTCGCCCGCCAGCTGCTCACCGTCGCCTCCGAAGCGATGGAGAACGCCCATCGCCACGCCCACCCGACCTATCTCATCGTGCTGGCCGGCGTGAAGGGCGATGTCCTGCGCGTCAGCGTGTACGACGACGGGCGCGGGCTGCCCCCGGGCACGACGCTCGACGACCTCAAGCGCGCCGGCCACTTCGGCCTCGTCGGCATGGTCGAACGTGCCGCGTCCATCGGAGCCCGTATCCGCATCGGCAAGGGCAAGGCGGCCAAGGGCACCGAAGTACGCCTGGAACTTCCGGTGGCCGCTCTCGCAGCCGGCCCCCACGCACCACAAATGAACTGACCCGCTCCATCCCACCCCCCCAAGAACCTGAGAGGAGGTCGCAGATGCCGGACGACGTCTCCCGCGCGTCGGGCCAGAACTGGGCCGCACAGAACCACGCCTCCCAGCACACGTCCTCGCACGTCACCCCGCTCAACTCGGAGCTCAGCTCCTCCGGGTTCCCCGTCCCCCAGCAGTTCGCGGCATCCGAGGCCATGCCTCCCCCCTTCCCCGCCGCCCCTCCGGCGCCGGTGACCGGCCCGCTGAGGGTCGTCGTCGCCGACGACAACCCGGTGGTCCGGGCCGGCCTGGGCGTGCTGCTCTCCGGCCGCGAGGACATCGAAGTCGTGGCGGAGGCCGCGGACGGCCGCCAGGCCTACGACATGGCCGTTCAGCACCGCCCGGACGTCGTCCTGCTCGACGTCCGCATGCCGGGGGTCGACGGCATCTCCGCGCTGCCGCACCTCGTGCAGGTCGCCCCGGTCATGATGCTGACGTACAGCCGCGAGAGCGAGATCGTCCACGAGGCGCTGCGGCTGGGCGCGGGCGGCTATCTGGTGCACGGGGAATTCACGGCGGACCAACTCGTGCAGGCCGTGAGGGACACCAAGAGCGGCCGGGCCCACTTCACCGCCACCGCGGCGAACGCGCTCCTGGCCCATATGCGGCAGGGCCCCGGACCACAGGGCGGACAGCTGCCCGAGGGGCTGGGGACCGCGCTGACCACGGGCGTTGCCCACCAGGGCCCCGGCTACGACGGGCAGGGCGCCGGACATGTGCAGCAATACGGTGCGCCTGCACATCCGTCGGTCCCCGAAATGCCGTCACCTGCGACGCGACCGGCCCTTCCCGTGCAGGGTCTTTCGCAAATGCAACCAGTTGTGGCACAGTCTTCAACAACCGGGGGGTCGGTCGTGGCTCCCAACAGGCAGCAGTACGGGCTGAGTTCGCGGGAGGTGGAGGTCATGGAGCTGATCGCGTCCGGCATGAGCAATCAGCAGATCGCCGCCACCTGCTTCATCAGCGAGAAGACCGTCAAGAACCACATCAACCGCATCTTCACCAAGCTGCACAGCGGAAGCCGCAGCGAGGCGATCGCCCGCTGGCTCGGTACGGCGCCGGCGCGGGGGAGTGGTGGACATGGCTGAGCGGGGGACGCGGGCCCAGGACTCGGGCGTCAGGACCCAACTGGCCCTTTGGGCCCGGGATTGGGCCCTGGGACCCTCTGGTGGGCAGGGTGTTCCGCCGTATGTTTCTCATGTCGCAAACGGCACCGGCCAGGAGGAAGCCGGTAACGGAAGCGACAACAAAGAAACGTGTGAGTCGGCCGGTTACCGGTCGGCCGAACCTGGAGGGGAACACCATGTCGAACATCACCCTGAAGACCGCCGTCCGCGTCAACGGCTGGGCCGCCACAACCGTCCGTTCCATCCAGAAGCGCTACGAGGCCAAGGACCGCGGCCAGACGGCCTTCGAGTACCTCGGCATCATCCTGGTGGTCGTGGCGATCATCGGCGCGATCGTGGCGACGGGTATCGGTGGCGCGATCTCGACTCGGATCTCCGGCCTCGTGGACTCCATCACCGCCGGCTAATGGGTACGCGCAAACGCGGCGATGCAGGGCAGGCCTTCCCCATCTATGTAGTGATGGTGGCGGGCCTGCTCTTCCTCGCGTGCGCGTTCTTTGCTGTCGGTAAGGCATCGGCAACTCGAAACGGAGCTCAGGGAGCGGCGGACGCCGCCGTGCTCGCTGCGGCTCAGGACGCTCGTGACACCTTGGGGCCTCCGTTCGTCGCCTCACTCATGACACCGGGCGGGCTCCACGAGTTCCTGCAGGACTACATGTTCAACCCGGTGGCTCCTTGCATGCAGGCCGAGCGGTTCGCCGCCTCCAACCGGGCTGACACCACAGCTTGTTACCCGACGTACGGCTACCTGCAGGACAAGATGCATGTCAGCATCCGGACCCGCTACACGGTTGGCGACACGGTGATCCCCGGTACGGAGACCAAGCAGGCCACCGCGGATGCGACTGCAGTCATCGAGTTCCGATGCACCTACAAGTTCAAGGGCGACCCGGGTGAACCGGTGGCCTTCAAGTGCGATGGCCGGGATGGCTTCTCGATCGACCCCACTGACTTCAATCAGAATGCATGGGCCGCACTGAGCAAGGCCATCTTCGCCGTCCACTTGGTCGACGACTGACAGCGAACGACGAGTAAAGGAATCAGAACCGATGAGCATTCGGCGTACTGCGAGGACCCGAAGGGTGGTGGCCGCTGTCTCGATGACGGCGGCACTGGCCCTCGCCGTCACTGCTTGCGGCAGCGATGACGGCGGAAAGACGAAGGACCCCGTTTCTTCGTCGTCATCCTCCACACCCTCCAAGCCCTCCGACGGGGACAAGGGTGCGAAGGAAGACACTTCCGCCGGGGACAATGTGGACCCGAATGTGAAGCTGGCTGAGGTGAAGGGGCAGGGCGGCCTCACCCTCGTCATCAATCAGGTCAAGCGCGACTCCGGCGGGTTCGTCACCGTCCAAGGAGAGATCAAGAACGAAGGCCAGCAGTCGAGCAACACCGCAGGCTGGGCGGGGGCCGAGAGCGCCATCGTGGCGAAGAACCCCAACTCGGTCGCCGGCGCCACGCTGGTGGACAAGGCGGGCAAGAAGCGCTACTACATCCTCCGGGACACGGATTCTCGGTGCCTCTGCACGACGGGGATTCTCCCGCTCCAGCCGGGGAAGTCGACACCGGTCTTCATGCAGTTCCCGGCTCCGCCCAGCACGACAACTGAAGTTGACTTCACGTTGCCGACCTTCGCCACCACCTCTCTGAAGATCTCCGGGTGATGGCCGACATGACCAGTACACGCACAAGGCTCAGGTCAGGTCATGCCGTGGGGCGCGCCGTCGCGGTGGCGATGCTGATGGCCGGCACCAGCGTCTTCGGGGTCTCGACCGCCCTCGCGGACGACGGTCCGAGTGTGCCTCCCGGTACGGAGGCGTCGTCGGAGCCGCCCGTCAAGGTGGATGGGAACGACCCCGACCTGAAGATGCCCGACGGTGGCACGCTCGCGCCGGGCAAGGTCCTCGACATCATCCAGGTCGTCGAGGACATGGGCGGCGAGGAGCGTCGCGAGGACAGCAACGCGAGCATCAAGTTCGCGCTCCAGGCCGAAGTCCTCTTCGGCAAGGACAGCGCGAAGCTGAGTTCGGCGGCCAAGTCCCGTATCGCGGCCGTCGCTGCCGAGATCAAGAAGCAGAACGCCACCAAGGTGCGCGTCTTCGGCTTCACCGACAATCTCGGTTCCTCCGCACACGGTGACGTGCTGTCCAAGCAGCGTGCCGACGCGGTGCATTCGGTGCTGGCCCAGTCGCTCGACTCGAACGTCACCTTCGAGATCCGTGGCTACGGCGAGCAGTACCCGATCGCCAGCAACGCCAACGAAGAGGGCCGGAAGAAGAACCGGCGCGTGGAGGTCTCCTTCCCGCGCGGCAACGCTTCCTGAGGGCGCACGCCCACATGGGGCCTGGCACTGCGACACGGTCGCAGTGCCAGGCCTTCGCCGTTGCAGCAGGTGGACCCACATGGCCACCCGCTGCGAGGTACGCCGCCGCCGGGCGCTGTGGCCGCTGACCGCCGTCGTCGACGACTGGGGTGGTGACTGGGGTGCCCCCTGGCCGGCCTCAGCCCGTTGCGACCGCACCGGTGCGTGCCAAGGGTGGTCCAGAAGGACAAAAAGACCGGTACGACTCCACCAGGGACCCCGGCTCAGACCATTGCTACAACGGTCTCGGTGCCCGGATCGCCGGTCAGGACGTCACCCCCAAGCAGCTGAAGGACATGGACGCCGCGTGGAACTCCAAGACCGACGCGGAGAAGCAGGCCGCTCGTGACTCCGGCAAGATGAAGGATCCCAAGAGCGCGATGGAATACCTGGGAGTCTCGTGATGACTACGGAAGACGGTGGCGAGGAGCCCTTGCTTCCCGAGGCCGTACGCGCCCTGCCGTACTCGTGGGACCTCGGCTTCAGCTGGCCCCCGGAAACGCAGGAGAGCCAAGAGAACCTCGCCTACGCGCGAGCCGTGCTCGAAGCCTGCCTTCCCCCGGCTCCCCTCGCCTCGCCCGAACCTCCCCCCGAAGTGATTCTGAAGTTCCTGGGCCAGGACGCGTCCTGGCCCGAATGGACCGAGATCAGGCACGTGTTGCGGGAGCGCATGCCGTACGCCCGCTGCGTGACCCGTGAACGCATGGCCGAGGCCGAGGCGGAGTGCGCGCATGGCCGCCGAGCAGGCCGTGTGGGCACTCCGCAACACCGCCGAGGTCCCGCAGAGCCGCGAGGCCCTGGCCCGGCTGGCCGCAGACGAGGCGCTGCCTCCCGAGATCCGTGAACTGGCTGCGCAGGAGGTTGCCTGAGCGGTGACTCCCCACAGCGAGGCCAGGAGGGCGAACGCGTGCTCGCACGTCGGGCCTCGGCCCGCTGCATGTGATCGTTCCGCATGCAGCGACGCGCACACAAGAGGCACCTCGTGCTCGCGCCGACACAGGGGCAGGCCGAGCCAGGCCGTACAATCCCGCGAATGCCGATACCACGCCTCACCAGCAGGGTTGCACTCGTCGCCGTTGTCGCGCTGCTCGCCGGGTGCGGCACGGAGGGGCCGCACGCGGCCGATCCGGCGCCGAGTGGCTCCCGTACCGATGAAGCACCCGCTCATCGGGCCTGGGCGTACGAGTACGTCTCCGACGTCGACCCCGTCGGCAATCAGGTGCTCGACATCGCCGCCGTGTCCCAGCGCGAGGCCTGGGCCATTGCGGAGCTGTACGACGTCGGCGGCTCCGTCCCGAGGATGCAGATGCTCCGGTTCGACGGCTCACGGTGGCAGAAGTACGACCTGTCCTCCGATCTCCGTGCCGTACTCGGTAGCGGCACGCTCGGCACACCGGCCCTGTACGCCGGCGCGGGCAGCGCCTGGCTGTTCGCGCGCGTCCACCACGGGCCGGGCACGTACTCCACTCCGATCGCCGCCCGGTTCGACGGCAGCCACTGGCTGGCCGTCGCGCTGCCCAAAGAAAGCGACATGGCCGGCGTCGCGGTGCTCGGGCCCTCGGACATCTGGGCGCTCGGCAATCCCAAGCAGCAGACGGCCTGGCACTGGGACGGGCGCGGCTGGACCGCCACCCGGCTGCCACTGGAGGCACGGGCCATCACGACGGAGACCGCCGGCGGGGATCTCCGGGTGGCCGGGAACGTTCCCAACCCGGAGGCGGACAAGGCGGACGAGTCTGATCCGGACCACCCGAAGCCGCGCCCCCTTCGGCTCGCGGCCGCGCGATGGGACGGGCGGCAGTGGCGCGAGGAGCGGATGCCGGACGTCGATGAGGCGGACGCGAAGTTTCCCGGCTGTCGGACGGAGGTGCAGACGCTCGTCGCGCGCGGAGCCGACGACGTGTGGGCCATGGGGATCGAGTACGGCCCGTACACCGGGACCAGATACGCCCCTCCGGGCGACCGACCCTGCGCTCTGCACTGGGACGGCAAGCGGTGGAGCAAGTCGGATGCACTGCCTGCGGGGATCCTCGACGCCAAGAGGGTGCGCGGCAAGGACGGGAAGGTGAACCGGATCGCACGGCCGCCCTACGTCACCGGGATCACCGGGAAGGTCACCGAGGTCGACAGGAAACAGGCGTTCCGGCTGGCCGAGATCGCCCCGGTCCCGGGGACCGATGAGGCATGGGGCGTCGGCAAGGCCGAACTCGGAGCGTTCGGCGACGCGAACTTCAGCCGCGCCGTGATCGTGCGGTACCGGCCCTAGCCCAGCTCCTGCCCTTGTACGTCCCCGCTCGGCACCGCGACAACGCGCTGCGGCCGGTCGTCCGGGACCAGCATCCACGTCACTCGGACCAGGATGCCGTCACCCTCTGCGAGGAGCGGCGTCGGGGCGTGCTGTGGTTGCTCGCTGCGGTAGTGGGCGAGTGGGGGCGATGCCTTGCACACCCAGCACGGTCACGGCACCCTCATGGCCGAGCGCCGCGGCCCGGACCTCAACTCCTGCGTATTCGCCGGGGGCCTGTTTGCTCATGATGCAAACAGGCCCGGGGCGCCGTGAGTGGGCGTGCGCACTCAGCTCACGTCGAGCGTGGTGTCGTCGATGACGAACGACGTCTGCAGCGTGGACCCTTCGGTTCCGGTGAACTTGACCGTCACCGTCTGCCCGGCGTAGGCGCCGAGACCGAAGCTGCGCTGGGTGTAGCCGCCTGCCGCGTTGAGGTTGGAGTACGTGGCAAGGGTGGACAGGACCGTGCCGCTGCTGTTCACGACCTGGGCCTTGAGTGTGTCGTAGGACGTGGTCGTGGTCGTCTCCGCCGTGTCGATGTGAAGGTAGAAGCTGAGGGTGGCGGCGCAGCCGGCCGGAATGGTCACCGACTGGGAGAGCGTGTCGGTGTGGGTGGTCCCGTATCCGCTCAGCCACGCCTTGTAGGAGCCGGTGCGGGCGGCCTCGCCGCTGTCGTCGGTGATGACCCCGCTGGTGGCGGACCAGGGGGAACTGCCCGACTCGAAGCCGGGGTTGCCGAGCAGTTGCGCCGGCGTGCAGGTGGTGCCACCCCCGCCGCCGGTCGCCCCGGAGAGCCATTCGGTCGCGTTGAGAGCCAGGGCGGCATCGGTGCCGGCGGGGTCGTTCCAGCCGTCGTACAGGGTGTTGCCGGACTGGCCGGTGCCGTCGTCGATCGGCGAGCTGTCGCCCCAGAACGCGACCCGGCCGCTGCCGAAGCTGCTGGTGGCGAAGAAGGCGCCGGTGTTGCCGGAGTAACCGGTCCGGTAGACGAGGCCCTTGACGGCGGGGTTGTCGGCCGGCTTGAGCGTGGCGGTCGTGCCGCTGCGGATGATGCTGCCGCCGACCGTGCCGAAAGAACCGTGCAGGACGGCGTTCGAGGAGTCGTCGATGGCTTTGGGGTCGTCGGTGCTGATGCTCAGCGAGTCGACGGAGAAGCCGAACGGGTCCGTGCTGTCGACGCTGTTGTTGGTCATCAGGTCGTTGATCACCTCGACCGCGTCGTAGCCGTCGTTGTTGCGGTCGGCGCCGGTGTGGTCGGAGACCAGGAAAAGGCCTCCACCGTTCTTCACGAAATTCATCACGGCCGCCTTCTCGGCCGAGGACAGCAGGACGTTCGGCTCCGGGAGGACGAAGGTGTCGAAATTCTGCAGGTCCAGGGCCGAAGCGGTGCCGTAGGTGATGCTGTTGCCCGAAGGGAGCGTCTTCAGCGAGTAGGCGCCGGTCTTCTGCAGGGCCACGCCCCAGGAGGAGATCGCCCCCGTCCAGTCGGTCTCCGCCGAGGGCGTCGCATCCTGGCCAAGAGGGTCCGGCTGACTGGTACCGATGATCCAGTCGGCGTTGCCGGCGGTCTCGGCCTTGGAGTTGTCGAAGAGGACACGGTGGGGAGTGGCGGCCGCGGCAGTCGCCGGTGCGCTGCCGCCCGATGCGGGCGCCGCGGGGGCGGGAGCGGCCTGGACGGCGGCACCCGCGACGAGGGCACCGAGGAGAGCCAGGACTCTGGCGACGCGGCGGTGGGACCTACTGGATCCGAGCATCCGTCATACCTCCGTGAAGGTGGGGGGAGAGGCGGTGCGGGCGCTGATTCTTCGCGCGTAGAAAGGCATCGGCCGGAAGGCTGGAACACGCTTGGTTGAACGGTACATGGCGAGACGGGCGAGGGAACAGGGCGCGTCCGCACCGGCACAGGACCTTCAGCGTGGATCCACCCAGCCGTGTCTGACGGCGTAACCGCCGAGCTGCATCCGGGTCCGAACTCCGGCTATGTCCATGAGATGGCGCAGGCGCCGGTGCAGCGTGCGCGGTGAAAGACCGAGCTGTGTCGCGGCCGTCGGGTCGGTCAGGCCGGCCAGCAGCAGCGCGAGGATCTTTCGGTCGAGGTCGGTCGGTCCTTCCGCACCGAGCTCGACGGTGGTTCCGGCTTCTTTGCCGGTGTCCGACAGCTCGAGCGGGTGGGCGGTGCGCCATACCGTCTCGAACAGTGCGTCCAGCGCATCCAACAGGCCGCTGCGGTGCAGCAGCACGGCGCCGGGCTCTCCGGCCGGTGTGACCGCGAGCGGGACAAGGCCGAGGTCGGCGTCGGCCAGCACGAGTTTCATCGGCAGCTGGTCGGCGACACGCAGTTGCACGCCGTTGCGCAGTGAATCGATCGCATCGGTGATGATGCCCGGCTCTGCCAGCACGGCCCGGTCCAGGACCGCCCGGAAGCGCACGCCGCGCCCGATGGCCGCGGGTTCTGCCGTGTTCTCGTCGGGCGGCACGGCGAGGAAGGGTGCGGTGATGAAGCTGCGGACCTCCGTGCGGGCTGCCTGCTGCACCTGCAGGAAGCGATGACGGATGGCGTCGACGCCCGTGACGACCTCGATCAGATCGTTGATGCTGCTCCCGGTCATCGCCGCCCGGTGTTCCTCGGCGAAGGTCACCAGTGCCTGCTCAGCCATCCGCAGCCCGTCCCGGCGCTGGCTGATGAGAGCGCCGAGCGCCATGGCCGGTGGCGCGGCGGTGAACTGTTCATCCGCCGACCTGATCACCAGTCCCCACCCGACCAGGCGGGACAAGGCCTTGTCGACGTCGGCGTGCGCTACGACGAGCAGATCCGACAGCAGCATCGCGGTGGAGTCGGGCCGTCCGAGCAGCGCCCGGTAGACGCGCTCGTCATCGGGTTCGAGACCCAGAACATCCAGCATCGGTGATCGACCCCCTTCCGCTTGCCGCAGCGGGGAGAGTATGCGCCACGGTGGCAGGCCGTGAATAGTTCCTGCTGGGAGCAGGTGCGACGGGAAGGGCCCCGGGGAGTCGCCTCCCCGGGGCCCGACAGTGTGGTTCATCGCAGGCCGTACGCCCGGATGATCTCGTTCTTGACGCTGAAGCCGCTGTCCGTCCCGGCACTCGCGCGGACCGAGAGGAAGCCGCCGCGCTTCCTGTCCGTCCTGAACGAACCCGTCCAGTAGCCGTGGGCGCCCTTGGCCAGCGTCACCTTCTGCCAGGTGGCGCCGTCGTCGTACGAGACGTCCAGCTTCACCTTGGTGACGGTGCCCGGCACGGTGCCGAGGTCCATCGACACCGGCTTGAGCGCGATCTTCTGGGTCGCATTGGCCTTGACGTCGCCGTGCAGGTCCGACTCCAGCTTGTAGTTCAGGTTCAGCACCGAGAACGGCTCGAAGAAGTCCGAGTCGACGGTGTCGGACATGAACGTCCACTCGGTGTGGGTGCGCGTCGACAGCCGGAAGACGTCACCGGGCCGCTCCGCGTCGAGGACGGCGCGGTAGGGCAGATTGCCCGCCGGCACCTCGATCCACTGCATGTCCGTGCTGTACGGGTTGTCGTGGATCAGCTTGTCGCCCTGGAAGACCTGCAGGTGGGTCGGTGTCCGACCCCAGTCCAGGAAGCCGCCCAGCCGCATGTTGTCGCTGGCGGAGGCCCATGCCTGCACGTTCCAGGTCATGTAGTTCTGCCAGCGGGAGTTGTACACACCGAAGGACTCGCTCTGGCCGGGCCGGGTCGCCGGAGCGAACCAGTCCAGACGGGTGGTGCTGCCCTTGGCATACGTGTTGTCGCCCGACACCATCACCCACGGCATGTCTCCGTCGACGCCCTGCGCGTGGAACTCCCTCCAGACCTGGCCCGGGGTCACCCATTCGGTGCGGGTGCCCGGGTGCCACTCGGCTTCGGGGAGGTTGAACGACGGGCTGAGGGTGAAGTCGGACCGGTAGCCTTCCGCCAACCCGCCGTCCGTGGCCGAGTAGTAGCGGGCATCGATCCGGGCGAGGTCACCCTTGGTCGGCTTGTAGACCAGGGCCCGGTCCGGCACCTTGCCCGGGTACTCCCGGGTCAGGTCGTAGACGAACGGCGTGTACTCGGTCTGCTTCGCGGTCAGCTTCAGGCTGCCGGCCTTGGCCATCGAGACAAGGGTCCTGCCCGTGTCGCGGTGCACGGTGGCGACCGGGATGGTCGACTCGCCGACGTACTCCATCAGGGCACCGACGCCGTCGTTGACCACGATCAGCGCCTTCGCGCCGGCCGCGGCTGCGGCCTCGGTGCGCTCCTGCGGCGAGACCTCGTCGCTGCGCCCGATGACGACGACCTTGCCCTTGGCCTTCACCTTCTTGTATTCGACCGCCGCGCCGTTGCCCGCGTAGACGGCGTCCAGCCTGTCCGTGGCGGTGCCCAGGGCGCTGCCCGCCTGCACCAGTGTCTCGAAGCGGAGCCGTCCGCCCGGCGTGCTCAGGCTGAGCAGAGGCTCGCCCTTGCGCCAGCGGGTGGTCAGCAGGAACTCGCCCTGCTTCATCGGCTTCGTCGGCGCCACGTAGACGTCGTCGTACGTCGGCGGCAGCACGTATGCGCTGCGGTAGTCCATGAACGGGTCGAGGCCCTTGTAGTGGACGTTGAAGTCGACCTTGCGCTGGCGGTCCTCGGTGCGCTGCGGCGCCTCGGTCTGCAGCAGGCGTGCCTTGCGCGCGTCCAGCTCCACGTCCGCGGAGCCGTCCTTGAGCACGGTCTCCGGGGCGACCAGCACGGCCAGACCCGAGCGGTCCGCCTTCTCGCCGGCCACGTCGATGTACCCCGCGACGGTGTACAGGCCGGGTGCCATGCGCATGGTGGTCGAGCCGTCGACGTAGACCGACCACGGCCAGAAGTCGCCGGCCAGGTTGACCGTGACCCAGCCGGCAGCGGGCTTGCCGTCCCGGCCGACCAGCTTGATGTTCAGGTCGTAGCGCTCCTCCTCCTTGAGCAGCGCCACGGAGGTGCGGGTCACCGGCTTCCCCGTGGCCGCGTCGGTGCCTATCACGTAGCCGACGTGCCGGCCGGCCGAGGCGGCTTGCGGGTCACCGGTCACCGCGACGGCGGCGGTGCCGCCCGCCGGGACGGTCACCGTGGTGGCTCCCAGCGTGAACGGGCCGCCGTCGTCGGTCAGCGCCAGGTTCAGCGTGACGTCGGCGGAACCGGTGTTGGTGAAGGTCAGGTCCTTCTTGACGGCGACGTCGCTCGACTCGTGCGGCCATGTGTAGTTGCCGAAGAAGAGCGATCCGGTGCCGCGGACCGTGGTGCGCACGGCGGCGGCCACGTCGACACGGCCGGTACCGACCTCGTACGGCGAGTACCCGTCGGCCAGGCCCTTCGCGGTGCTCATCAGGTGTTCCTTGAGCTGGGCGCCGGTCCAGTCCGGGTGTTGCTGGGCCAGGATCGCCGCCGCGCCGACCACGTGCGGGGTGGCCATCGAGGTGCCGCTGAGGGTGCGGTAGAGGCCCTCACCGCCGTCGGTCATCTCCTGCGAACGGGCCGCGGTGATGTCCACGCCGGGTGCCGCGATGTCCGGCTTCATGCCGCCGGAGCCGGACAGCGGGCCGGTGCTGGAGAAGGACGCGAGCTGGTCCTGCTTGTCCGTGGCGGCCACGGTCAGCGCCGAGGCGGCCGCGCCCGGGGCGGAGATGCTCTCCGGGCCCGCGTTGCCGGCGGCGATGACGAACAGGGTGCCGTACTGCGCGGACAGCGCGTCGACCGTCTGCGACATCGGGTCGCTACCGTCCGTCGGGTAGGAGTCGCCGAGGCTCATGTTGACGACGTCCGCACCGGATTCGGCGGCCCACTGCATGCCGGCCATGACCCAGGAGTCCTGGCCGTAGCCCTCCGCGCCGCCGAGCACCTTGCCGACGAACAGGTCGGCGCCGGGGGCGACGCCCTTGTTGTCGCCTCCGGAGGCGGCGCCGGAACCGACGATCGTGCCGGCCACATGCGTGCCGTGCCCGTTGACGTCGGTGATGGTCTCACCCGGCACGAAGCTGGTCGTGCCGTCGATCAGGCCGGCGAAGTCGGGGTGGTTGACGTCGATGCCAGTGTCGAGCACCGCGACCTTGACGCCCTTGCCGGTGTAGCCGGCCGCCCAGGCCTCGGGCGCGCCGATCAGCGGCACGCTCTCTTTCAGGTTGACCTTCACGCGACCGTCGAGCCACAGCTTCGACACGCCCGCGCCCAACTTCGCGCTGCCCTGCGGCGCGACGGTGGTCCAGAAGGTGCGGGCCTGCCGCTTCTCGGTGCTGAGTGCGGCACCGTGGATGCCCTTGAGCTTGCGGGTCAGCTTGCTGCCGCGGGGGGCCGTCGGCTCGACGGCCGAGCGGGACTTCGGCTGGGCGTACGCCGCGATCAGCGGCACCGCGGCCGACTTCGCGTCGTCGTAGCCCATTTCGATCAGGTCGGTGACGTTGAACAGCCGGCGGTCCAGCTTGTCCGTGCCCAGCAGCGGCGCCGCCTCGTCGGGGATGACGAACAGGTCACCCTTGATCTCCTGGATCTTTACGCCGCCGACGGCGCTGTCCGGCCGGTCGACGTCGGCGGTCTGCTTGCCGTCGGCCATCGTGGTGACCGTGACGACGTCGCCGGTGACCAGGGTGACCTTGTGGGTCGCCGAGGGTTTGGCGGGAACGGTGGGCTTGCTCGGAGCGGCTTGTGCGGGCGCTTGCAGAACTGCGAGCCCCGACGCCAGCAGCGGCACCGCGGTGGCGGCCGATAGCAGCTGCCAGCGTCTGCGCCGGAAGGCGGAAGATAGTGAGGGGGAGAACATGCCATGGGTCTATCGGCCGGTAACGCCGACGAGAAGGCCTGATGACGGCAAGTCCTTGCCATGGCACGGACTTGCCAGACGTGAACCGCTCGAATCCGGGCAAGGGCACGCTTTCCGCACCTGAGTTTGAGTCAGCGGTTGCTGCGCGAAGCCCTTGGTGGCCTCGCGCCGCCGGACTCAACTGCCGGGTGTGAGCCCGAGCGTGTCGAGCACCCCGTACAACCGGCCCCGGGCGTACGTGACGCCCGGGGCCGGTGGACCGTCCTGCCCGTCCGCTACCTGGTCGAGGTCCGCACCGCGTCCAGGTCCGGTCGCGGTGCCGCGGTCCCGGCCCTCGGAGCGGCTGTGCCGGTGTCGCTCGCGTCGCGCTGCGCCGAGAGCGTCGTCTGCTGCGCCGGGGCGAGACCGTTGTAGTACGGGCGGTAGTCCACCAGCGAGCTGCCCGCGCTGATGGCGGAGGCCGCCGCGGTCAGCTCGGCCGAGGAGACCGACCCCGTCCCGCCGAAGGCGATGACGGAACTGACCCCGGCCGCCTGCTGCCGCAGGTAGGTCGCGTCCGTCTCCGTCAGCGTCGTCTCGTCGGTCCACAGGACCGGGCCGTAGGAGAGCATGCCGGCGCTCGCCGAGACGCCGCCGCGCCAGCTGTCCGACCAGGCCAGGCCCACCTGGTACGGGGAGCTCCACCAGAAGCGGGCGAGCGCGACGGAGGTGCCGTCGTGGCCGCTGCCACTGATCGGGTAGTACGTCCAGGTGTCGGGCCAGTTGGAGAGCTGCGTGTGCGTGAGCGCGTACTTCGCGGAGGTGCCGACCGGGATGACCATGGTCTGGTCGGGGTCGAGCGAGTTGAGGTACGACTTCACCGACGACGACAGCGTGTTGCCCTCGTTGAGGACGACCGTTCCCTTGCCGCCGTAGCCGAGCGATCCGGCCGCCGCGGAGGCCGCGAGTGCCGAGTGGTAGTCGGTGCCGGTGGCGACGAACACGTACTCCGGGGCGCTGGTGACCGCCTTGGCGACCGCCACGGACGTGGAGTAGCGCGAGGTTCCCGCCAGCCGCTTGGGTGTGAAGCCGAGCGAGCTGACCTTGCTCGCCACCGTGCTGGAGAGGATGTCCGTGCCGCCCACCAGGTAGACCGTGGCGCCGGACTTCAGCGTGCGCTTCAGCTCGGTCTGCACGGCGCTCGACAGCGAGGTCTTCGACGTCATCAGCAGGGGGCCCTGCTTCTGGCCGGCGAGCGACTGCCCGGTCAGGGCGTAGGACGGGCTGTCCTTACTGATGAGGACGGCCGTCCGCGCGTCGATCAGGCCGAGCTCGCTCCGGCCGACCGTGTTCCACGTCCAGCGGGACGAGGCCACGTTGGTGGCCGAGGAGTCGGCGCCCCAGACCCGTCCGACGCTCTGGCGGCGCAGCGGCTGCCAGGCGATGTCGAGGGTCGACGAGGTGCCCGGTGGCGACGGCATCTTGGTGACCTCACCGGTGGCGACGTCCACGATGCGGGGGGTGGCCGCGTCCTCGTCGGTTCCGTTGGTGACGGCGATCCGGGTGCCGCTGGGCGACCACGCCGGGGCGTACGCGCCGTCGGTGAAGGAGAGTTGGCGCTCCCCGGTGCCGTCGACGTTGATGACGAACAGCCGGGCCTCGCGGACGAAGGCGACCTGCGTGCCGTCGGGCGAGACCGCGGGGTCGTCGCCGTTGTCGGTCAGCTCCGTGAAGCCGCCGGTGGTGTCGTCGTAGAGCCAGATGGCCGACCCGGTCGGCGAGCTGCAGGTGTCGCCGGTGCGCACGAAGGCGATCAGGCCGTTGACGGACGCGCTCGGCTTGCGATCGCAGCCGTCCTCCGCGGTGGAGAACAGCGGCTCGGCATAGCGGGAACCGTCCGACGGGGCGTAGCGGAGGCGGCCGTCTTCGGAGTAGACGAGCGTGTTGCCGGTGTACAGGAACGTCGGATGGCCCACCCCTCGCGGAGTGTCCCGCTCAGGGATCTTGACCAGGGTGGAGCCGGTGTACCGGCGGGTCTCGACCCGGCCGTCCTTCACGTACGCGACCCGGCTGCCGTCGGGCGACCAGGCCGGCTGGCTTCCTGCGGCGACGAAGTCGGTGTAGGTGCCGCTGCCGAGCTGGTGCGTCTGCAGGACGTTGCGTGCGCCGTTGAGGAACATCAGCTTGCCGTCCGTGGCCTGCCACGTCACGGGGTCTGCCGCAGCCGCGCCCGGCGCGGTGGCCATGCCCGCCGCCACGGCGACGGCGGTGCCCAGTGCCGCGAGCACGCGGCGTCTGTGAATCTTCATGTGCCCCCACAAGAGTGATGAAAGGCTGCCGTTCGCCTCCCCGGCGCGGAACGGAACCTCACGTTCCCCTACGACAGCTGCGTCACTGTAGCGGCACACGTGATCAGAAAGGAACAGCTTTCGTTGCAGCAGGTGGTGGTCGCGCGGTGGCAGCGCGATGTGCCCCAGCGGGGTGCGGCCCTGCTTTCCCGGTTCATTGAGTCCTCAATGGGGCGGGAGGGACTGTTCGGCCCAGATGGTCTTGCCGTTCTGGCTGTAGCGGGTGCCCCACTGGTGGGCGAGTTGGGAGACGATGAACAGCCCGCGACCTCCTTCGTCCACGACCGGCGCGTGCCGCAGATGGGGTGCGGAGCTGCCGGCGTCCGCTATTTCGCAGGTGAGTGCGCGCTCCAGGATGAGGCGCAGTTGCACGGGCGGGGCTCCGTAGTGCACGGCGTTCGTGGCCAGTTCACTGACGATCAGCTCTGCGGTGAAGACGGTTTCCTCGTCCAGTCCCCAGTCGGTGAGGCGGCGCCGGGCAAGGGCTCGGGCTTCGCCGGGGGCTGTCGCGTCGGGGGTGAGTCGCCAGGTGGCCACGTGGTCGGGGGCGATGCCGGAGGTACGGGCCAGGAGAAGCGCGGCGTCGCCTCTTGGGGGATCGTTTCCCAGTGCGTAGACGACGTCGTCGCACAGGGACTGCAGGGAGCGGTCGGACCGGCTCAGGACGCTCCGGAGCAGGCCCGGATCCTTCTCCGCCTCCGGGAGCAGGGTTGCGGTGTAGAAGGCGAGGATGCTGCCCTCGTCGAGTTCGAGGCTCGCGGAAGCCCTGGGCATGTCCTCGGCGCATCCCAGCAGGGGGCTCGCCGGGACGTCGCAGACGTGGGTCGTGCCGTCAGGCTGGACGACGATCGGTGCGGGGTGGCCCGCTCGGGCGATGGTGCAGATGCGGGTGATGGGGTCGTAGACCCCGTAGATACAACTTGCGGTCAGTGTCTCGTTGTGCAGCGGATCGGCGGGTGGGAGCGCCGCACGTTCCTCGGCCAGGCGGCCGGTGGTGTCGTGCAGTCTGGCGAGGAGTTCGTCGGGCTCCAGGTCGAGTGCGGCCAGCGCGTGGATTGCGGTGCGCAGCTGCCCCATGGTGGTGGCGGCAGAGATTCCTTGTCCGGTCGCGTTGCCGGTGACCAGTGCTGTGCGGGCGCCGGGCAGGGCGATGGTGTCGAACCAGCTCGCACCCAGGTCCGCGGGGAGGCGGAGCCACGCAGTGTCGACGGCCGACTGCGGAGAAGGGCCTTGGGGCAGCAGCCGGCGCTGGGTCGTGGCGGCGATGGTCCGCTCGCGGGTGAAGCGGCGGGCATTGTCGATGCACAGCGCGGTGTGGGCGGCCAGTTCGAGGGAGAGGTCGACGTCGTCCTCTCCGTAGAGCTCGGTCTGCCCGCAGCGGTACAGGCTCATCAGCCCCAGCACCGTGCCGCGGAGCGTCAGCGGTGCCGTGATGAGCGAATGCGCTCCCGACGCGCGGATGGCCTCGGCACGTGGCGGATCCGCCGCCAGCCAGGCACTGTCGGCAGTCAATTCCACGAGCCGGGGACGCAGGTCGGACAGAGCTTGCCCGAACGGGGTCGCGTAGGGAGCGGTGCGTACATCGCCGACCGGATGCACGGGCTCCACGACACGGCTGCGGAAGGCAGCACGCCGTAGGGGCACATCCCGGCTGAGGGGACCGACCGGGGGGTCCTCACCCCGTACGACTTCATCCACTACCTCGACCACGAGGATGTCGGCGTACACAGGTACCAGGACATCCGCTGCTTCCTGGCAGGTGGTGACCACGTCGAGGGACTGGCCGACGGATTCGCGCACACGGGCGAGGACGGCGGTGTGCGCGTGCGCCCGATCCCGGTCGGTGACATCGACCGTGGAGATCGCAAGCCCGAGGACTGCACCTCGGGCGTCCTGAAGCCGGAAGGTGGATGCGGAGAACACTCGTTCCCTGCCGTGATCGGCAGGGGGGCGAACACGCACCAAGCGGTCGAGCACTGGCAGGCCTCGCTGCAGGACACGGCGGGCCACGGTTTCCTCGGCTGCAGGGTCCGAAAAGGGGTACGCCTCCATGAGTGTCCGACCCAGCAGGCTTTCGGGCGGCACTCCGTGCAAGGCACGTGTGGCCATATTGACGCGCACGACCCGGAGTTCGGGGTCGAGGATGTGCAAGCCGATGGGTGACTGGGTGAACAGGGCCTCGATCACACTCGCGCTGATGTCGTCCGCATGGGTCCCGCCCGTGGGTTCCGTCGGCTGCCGCCCGATTTCCCAGGCCACGGCGCCCTTTCGCAGCACCGGTCGCACCCACAGCTGGCAGGTTGCCGTGCGGCCCTCTCGGCTCCTCAGCTGCAGCTCCTCCCCGCCATGATTGCCCTTGCCGACCGTGAAGAGTCCTGTCGCCGGAAGACCCAGCACCTCGGACTCGGGGAGGCCCAGCAAGGAGGCGGCCTCGTGACTCCACTCCGTGATCACACCGGAACCATCGATGATCATGAGCGTGTCGCCCCTCACGGCCCAGGCACCTCCGTCGGCCATCGGGGCGATCACTCGTTCTGACAGCGGGTGACCGCCCCGAGTCTTCGATGAACCCGCAGGTGAGGTGGTGACCTCCGTCCTGAGGAGCACTCGGCGCCGGTTGGACGCCCGTTTTCAGTGTGCCGCGATGCGCTCGACGCGGCGACACCGAGCGGTATGGGGCCCCGCCGGCCGCTGTGCCGCGACCGGAACTCGGACACCGGCGCTGCGTGACGTGTGCGCCGCCGCGTATCCACCGGACGGCGAGTCTGCCGGTGGCATAGCCGATGCGCAGTTGCCTCTTACCGAAACCGGCCCGGGCCTCCGGCGTCAGAGCAGGTGGTCGGCCTTGCCGGCCTTGATGTCGCGGATCATCTGCCGGAGCGCCTCTCGGCTGTCGGTGAGGTGGTGGGCCTCCTGGCCGACGAGTGCGATGTAGCTGTTGCCCTGATCATCCGTCCCGAGTCGGTAGCAGCTGGCTCCCTCACCACAGAACGGTTCTTCCCATGTGATGCCGTGCACGGAGACTCCCCTCAGAGATGACGTGCGATGTCGTGGATGAAATCCCGGGACTTCTCGGGTGGCAGCGCAATCCGTTCCATCCAGTCGAGGTGTGAACGGTATTTGGCCAGTTGCGCTTCCCCATAAAGGAATTCGGGCCCATGTGTACTGTCCACCTGCACCGTGTCCAGCTGCGGTACGGGGCCCTCGGAGTAGTTCACGGTCTGTCCCGCACCGGGGAAGGCGCCCGCGTCGAACGGGGTCACGCGCAAGGTGATGTGGCGGCGCTCCGACACGGCCAGGAGGTGTTCCAGCTGGGCGCGGGCCACCCTTCTGCCGCCGAACTGCATACGCAGCGCAGCTTCGTGGATGACGCCGACGTACTCCGGCGGTGTCACGCCGTCCAGGACCTGCTGGCGTTCCACGCGGTGGGCCAGGCGGAGGGCGACCTCGTGCTCGGGAAGAGCCGGCACGACGACGCGAAAGACGGCGAGGGCGTGATCGCTGGTCTGAAAGATCCCCGGGATGTGTACGGAATGGGCCGTCCGCATGCGCAAGGCGTGGGCTTCCAGCTCCGCGATGTCCAGGAGGCCGCTGGGGAGGGTGGGCCGGTAGTGTTCCCACCAGCCGCGGTGCGAGGGACGGGCCATGTCGGCCAAGGCGTTCACATACGCCTCGTCCGTGCAGCCGCAGGCGTTGGCGAGTGTGCGCAGACGGTCCTCGCTGATGGCGCGGAGACCCTGCTCGATGTTCGAGAGCCTGGAGCGGTCGACCCCGAGCAGCCTGGCCGCGTTCTCGGCAGTGATGTCGGCCGTGGTGCGCATCTTCCGGAGTTCGCTACCCAAACGCCGCTGACGTTCGGTCGGGGACGTTCGCGATGCCATGTCAGTCCTTCCGTGACCTTCCGTGCGAAGTCTGCCGTGCAGACCGCGCCTTGGACCACGTAAGGATTCAAATTTGCGGGAGTGGGTGGCCATTATGACCCCCAGCCAACTACGTTTGGTGACGCACTGGTCACGCTGCGACGAGTTGGAAGTGCATCGCGCGGTCCTGCCCGCATCCTCCTGCCCTGGGAGGGGCGGTTCCGTGCCAGGGAGGCAAGCCACCGCTCATTCCGCAGCGCAAGAGCCACCTGTGCGCATCGACGCGGAAGAGAGACCGCCAACTCGCCACCTGTACAGAAGGGGAGTCAGTCATGCCGAAATCTCCGCGCGCCGCGCTCTGCCCGGTAGCCGTCGAGGAGCCCGCACCCGACCCGTACGCGTATCCGCAGCCCAGCCGCCGCATCGCCGATCGTGGGCCGGCGCTCAGTCTCACTCTCCCCGGCGACCCGCGCAGCGCGGCGATCGGGCGCAATGCCGTCACGGCCTCGCTGCGCGCGTACGGGCTCACTCCGTACGCCTGGCCGACCGCGCTCGTGGTGGGTGAGCTCGGGGGTGTCGCCGGCATGATGACCCCGGGCCTCGATCTGTACGTCTCCGCCCGGCACCGCGACAACGCACTTCGACTGGCCGTCTGGGACCAGCACCCGCGCCACGCCGATCCCGATACCGTCGCCCTCTGTGCCGAGCGACGCCGGAGGGCCCTGTGGCTGCTGGATTCCGTAGTGGACGACTGGGGCGGGCAGTGGGGCGTCTGCGACGCGCTGCCGCCGCATGCGGGCATCAGGTCATGGGCCCGGCTGCCCAGGTGACGGAGGCTTCGCCGGGCCGCGGTCGTACGTGAGCAGGCGCGCCGGAAACGCTCCATGACTCCTACCGGCGGGTAAAGGTTGCACCGGTGGAGCCTTGTATCTGGATCACCGCCTTCTTAAGTTCAGGTGAACGTCAGTAGAACTTCAGGAAGTTATTCCATGCGTCGAGACATACCGCCCCTCGCCGAGGTGCGTCGCATTACGCAGAAGAAGCGCGATGCATGGTGGACCGTGCTCCTGGTCGACCCCGTAGCCACACCTCTGGTGCGGTTCGTTGCCAGGCGCACCCGTATTACTCCCAACCAGATCACCTGGGGCGCGCTGGTCCTGGGGCTGGTTGCTGCCGCCTGCTTCGCCAAGGGTGACTGGTACTGGTTGATCGCCGGCGCGCTGGTCTACCACCTGAGCTTCATCCTTGACTGCATGGACGGCAAGGTCGCCCGTCTCACCGGTCAGGGGTCTGTGTTCGGTGCCTGGCTGGACTACATCTTCGACCGGATACGGGTCATGGCGTGCGCCATCGCCCTCATGGCCGGCCAGTACTCCCGCACCGGCGAGATGATCTATGTCTGGCTCGCTGCCGTGGTCGTCTTCCTGGACGGCCTGCGGTACATCAACTCGCTGGAGATCTTCAAGACCCGGCACACGATGCGCAAGCAGATCAAGTCGCGCATCCGGTCAGCCCGTCGAGCCGAGAACCAGGCGGAGCTCGCGTTCATGGAGGACCTGCTTCGGGACAACCCCGAAGCCGACATCGAGCAGGATGCAACCAGCCTCCCTGCGCGGGAGGAGGCGCCCTCCGGTCCAGTGACACTCGCCGCCTCCCGAGGGCAAGTGATCGATCTGCAACAGGAGTTCCGTCACCGCTTCCCCGGCTACCTGCGGTTCCGCTCGTTCATGCTGCGTCACCGCATCCGCACCCATCTGATCAGTGGCATCGAGTTCCAGATGAGCGTGTTCATCATCGGCCCGCTCCTGGACCAGGTCATCGGTGCCACTGTCGTCAGCGCGGCACTGCTGCTGGTCTTCGAACTGGCCATCGTCTACAAGCTGCTGTTGTCCACCCGGGACTTCACGCGCACGATGAGCTCCTTCGAACAACAACAACGGAACATCACGACTGCGGCCTGACCTCCGGTGGAGGGTGATGGCCAAGAGCAAGGGCCGGAAGAGGAACCGGCGATGTCGAGCGTGCGTGGGCTCACAGGTCATCGGGACTGTCGTCGCGCAGCTTCCGCCAGAGGCGGGTGCGGTGCAGCACGTAGAGGGCGATGGACAGGACGATCGCCTGCAGCCCCACAGCCAGCAGCCAGAAGACGGTCGTGCTCTCCAACTCATCGGTCATGTACGTGAAGTTCATGCCGAAGAATCCGGTCAGGAACGTCAGCGGCAGGAAGATCGTCGACACGACGGCCAGCCGGTTGATCACGCCGTTCTGCTCGCCGGACACGAGGGAGGAGTAGCTGACGAAGGCTCGCCGGGAGGCGTCCTGGAGAGACGCGATGTCCGTGAGCACCGACCTCGCAGCGCGTTGGTACGAGCGGGCGAGCCGCTGCCGCTCCTCCGAGAAGCTGCCGCTCATCATCCTCCGCGTCAAGGTCTCGTCCGTCGCCTCCAGGTAGGGCAGGAGCGAGTGGTGCAGGAGGGCCGCGCGCCGTCGTAGCCGTGCCAGACGATAGACCTGCTGGGGCCGGCGTTGCCGGAACATCGGTACGACGAACCCGGCGCTCTCTCCGAGGAACTCGGCACGCACGGCTTTGCCCTCCCTTCCGAGCCACGCCAGGTCCTCGGCTTCCAGACCGAGCTGGTGGGCGACCGGCTGTTCGTCGGGCGGTGCCTCCTCGGGCAGCTCGATGTCCACGATCAGAAAACGGGATGCCGCGAGACGTTCACGCGCCTCCGACACGTGTGTATGAGTAACGACGCCTTCCGGCATCGACACCACCGATACGATCATCGTCCCTCATCGTGGATCACCGGCTGCAGCACCTTTCAGCGTGGGCAGACCCCGACGTCCACGCACACGGAGGGACCCGTTCGCACCGCCGGTGGCCCCGAACGGGTGAGGGCCGGGCCGCCGGCGTCCGTGAGCGCGCCGACCGATGACCGGCGTCAGTTGCCGCCCTGGTGGAGGCTCTGCAAGGTCACCGGGACGCCGATACCGGAGAATGCTCCCGCAGACCTGCCTTGGAGATCGGCGGCCATGTCCCGGATCGCGGGGAGCCGGGCGAACAGCGCATCCCCGGGGCAGTCGGTCTCATTGCCGTCGCGATGGCCGGAGATGGCATTGAATTCGGCCGAAGTGCCCTTGGCGTAGCGGCTCTTGTCATTGGTGGACGTGAGTCGCACCTTGCTGCGGGGGTCGACACCGCGCAGGCCGAGTTTCCAGGCGGCGAGGGCCGCGATCGAGTGCTCCATGGGGGCCGGCACCTTCGTCCCTCGTCCGAAGGTGCCGATTGCCGCGATCCCCGCAGTGCCCCGGTTGAACCCCTGGGTGTGGGAGCCGACGACGGGGCGGTCGACACCGCCGGCGCGGCCTTCGTAGATGTTGCCGCATCGGTCGACGAGGAAGTTGTAGCCGAGGTCTCCCCAATTCCGGTCGTGGGTCTGGCCCGTGTACAGGTTGCGCAGGGTGAGCGGGACGTCCGCACAGTTGTAGTCGTTGGGGGTGTCGGTGTGGTGGATGAAGATCGCTGTCACCCCTCCCGCGTAGTGGGCATGGGCGTCGCGCTGGGTCTCGTCGGCCCGCCACTGCGCACGCGACACGATGGCGGGCCGAAGCGCCGCACGGGGGAATGTCACCGGCGTCGCTCCGAGGGTGGGGTACGGCCATGTGGAATCGACGGCCGGCTCCGCAACGGTTTCGGTCCGCTGCGCCGAGGGAGGGCTTTCCGGCATCGTCCCGCTGCCGGCCCTCGTCACCCCGGCCGGTGCCGCCAGGAGAGGAACGGCCAAAGGGACCGTGACCCACAGTGCCATTCGGTACAAACGCACAGGGAGACCCTCTTTGTCTTTCGCCGTGGGGACGGTGGGGGTGCGTACGCCCAACAGCTTTCCGGGGGGAGGTCGGCTGCGCGCGCCGGGTTACCGCATGCAGGGGAGCATGCCGACTCCCGCAAGGGTTCCGAAGCAAGGTCGAGCCGAGGCCCCGGCACCCGGCCGGGCGTACTGTCCATGCCTGCCTGCCCGGACGCACGTACCGTGACGAAGGACTGCACAGGGTCGTCGCAGAGGTTCCGGCACGGAGGAGTGGACGTGAAGCTCGGCCTGCACTACTGGAACTACTCGCAACCCGCCGACCCCGCGCTCATCGCGCCCACGCTCGCCGAGGCGGCGCGGATCGCCGACCAGGGCGGGGTCGCTTCGTTCACCGTGATGGACCACTACTTCCAGATGGAGACCCCGCAGAGCACGGCCGACGAGCCGATGCTGGAGGGGTACACGGCCCTCGGATTCGTGGCGGCGCTGACCCAGCGGATGACGCTCGGCCTGATGGTCACGGGGGTGATGTACCGCCATCCGGGCCTGCTGGCGAAGATCGTCACCAGCCTCGACGTGCTGTCCGGCGGCCGGGCCGTGCTGGGTCTCGGCGCCTCCTGGTACGAGCGGGAGCAGCGCGGACTCGGGGTGCCGGTCGTCCCGGTCGCGGAGCGGTTCGAACGGCTGGAGGAGACGCTGCAGATCTGTCTGCAGATGTGGAGCGAGGAGAACGGCCCGTACGAGGGGCGGCACTACCGGCTGGACGAGACGCTGTGCATGCCGGAGCCGATCGGCGAGCGGCCGCCGATCATGATCGGCGGCGGCGGCGAGAAGAAGACGCTGCGGCTGGTCGCCCGGTACGGGGACGCGTGCAACCTGTTCGCCACCGATGTGGACGAGGTGGCCCACAAGCTCGACGTACTGCGGGTGCATTGCGCGGCGGTGGGCCGCGACTACGACTCCATCGAGAAGACCCTCATGTTCAACAGGCCGGTGCTGGACGAGACCGATGCGTTCCTCGCCGACGTCGAGGAGTACGCGGAGCTCGGCATCACCGCCGTCCAGGTGCTGCCGGACCGGCACCCGGTCAGTTTCACCGAACAGCTCGCCGCGCGCATCGTGCCCAGGCTCGACACGATCGGCTAGACCGCCCGGGAGCCGTTTGCAGCCGGTTGCGGGTTTCTCCGTACCAGGAGACCGCTCCTGCTCCGCGGCACCGACGGCGTAGTCGATCAGCAGAGCGGCGACGGAATGCGCCGACGCCCCGGGGCGGTCGCTGTCGAGTGCGGGCGACAGCACCGTCGTGGTCCGCGGCCAACTGCTCGCCGACGGCTCCGGGGTCTGCGGACGGACTCGATTTCCAGGGAGAACTCCATGCGCTACACGACCTTCGGCCGCCGTACCGGGCTGCGCGTCTCCCAGTACGCACTGGGTACCGGCAATTTCGGCACCGGCTGGGGCGCCGGGGCCGAGCCCGACGAGGCGCGCCGCATGTTCGACCGGTTCGCCGAGGCCGGCGGGAACTTCCTCGACACGGCGGACCACTACCAGTTCGGTGAGTCGGAGACGCTGCTGGGGGAGTTCCTCGGCGCGGACCGGGAGGACTTCGTCCTGGCCACGAAGTTCACCAACGGCGCCGCTCCGCAGCCGGCCCTGTCGCGGACCGGCAACGGCCTGAAGAACATGCGTCACTCGGTCGAGGCGAGTCTGCGGCGCCTCGGCACCGACTACATCGACCTGCTCTGGGTGCACTTCCCCGACGGCCTGACGCCGGTCGAGGAGATCCTGCGCGGCCTCGACGACCTCGTCGGCCAGGGCAAGATCCTGCACGCGGCACTGTCCAACTTCCCCGCCTGGCGAGTCTCCCGCGCCGCGACACTGGCGGACCTGAAGAACTGGGCGCCCGTCGCCGGAATCCAGGTCGAGTACAGCCTGGTCGAGCGGACCGCCGACCGTGAGCTGCTGCCGATGGCCGAGAGCCTCGGGCTCGGCACCGCCCTGTGGTCCCCGCTCGGCGGAGGGCTGCTGACCGGCAAGTACCGCGGCAGCGCGGAAGGCCGGCTCAGCGATCTGAAGACCCTGGTGCACACCGAGAGCAGTGATCAGAAGGCCGCGATCGTCGACACCGTCATTGCCGTCGCCGAGGAGACCGGGGCGCCCCCGGCCCAGGTCGCGGTCGCCTGGATCAACGAGCGGGCCGCACGCGCGGCGACCTCCCAGATCCCGATCGTCGGCCCGCGCACCGTGAGCCAGCTCGACAACTACCTGGGCGCCCTCGACGTCGTCCTCACGCCCGAGCAGTACACCCGCCTCTCCGAGGTCAGTGCCGTTCCGCTGGGTGTGCCGCACGAGGCGAGCGCAGGTGTCCGGGACAGGGTCCAGGGCGGGGACGCCTCGCTCTTCACCGCCCCCGCCGTGCCGGTCGCCTGAGCCGGTTCAGGTCCTCATCGGCCGTCAGCCCGGGGCATCGGCACGCTGAGCGCTTTGGGGCCCGTTCATGGGCCCGTGGGCCCACGCCTCCGTCGGCTGCGCTCATTACGCTCGTGACCGACCGAATGTGAGCTGAAGACTTGCCGCCGCCGAGCGGTGACTCGACGTGCTCATACGCACATCCGAAGAGGTGCCCCCACACTCTTATGAGGTGAAGCGTCGATGAAAGACGGTTTCTTCCACTCGTACCATCTCGGCTGGAGCCGACTCGATGCCGAGTCGCTGCTCGGGGATCTGGGCGCGGCGGGGCTGCGGCTCGACCACCCCGCCACCGGCCGCATCACACTGGTCAGTCCCGGCTCCGAACCGCCGGCCACCCAGGCGCGGGTGACCTGGGAGCAGCTGGTGACCGTGGCGGGCCTGCAACGGCTCGACGAGATCAGCTTCCTGCTGTGGGTGAAGAGCGGCGCCGAGGTGTACGCGCGCATCCGTCGTACGAGGGGTGGCGTCGTCGCTCTCGAATTCGGACTCCACGGGCTGTCCCAGGACGATCAGGAGCTGGCCGTCCGCGCGATCAGGGAGGCGATCGGCAGGGCCTCCGTGCTCTGCATCGGCTTCGTGGTCGACCGGGAGGGGGCATCGGTGGCGACCGACTGGGACGGGGTCATCGTCAACGGCACCACGCTTTTCGACAGTTGGCCGGACACTCTGGCCGTACGGCACGAGGTGGCGGCGGTGCAGCCGCAGTTGTCGGGTGTGGCGTCGTTCGAGCAGTCGCCGTGGATGCTGTTCGGCAGCGAGGTCCCCAGCCGGTAGCGGCCGCCCGGCCTGCGCCCCGAAGGGCCCGTGCAGGCCTCGGACCCGGCCGCCGCACCGCTGCGGCGGCCGGCAGCCCTCAGACCCAGCCCCGCATCGCCACGAACCCGTACAGCAGGCCCAGCGAGAACACCGTCAGACCGGCCGCGAACACCGCGGGCATCAGCACCGGCCCCCATGCCCGCGGCCCGGCCACCGTGGCGCGCTTCTCCGGGTCCGCCGGATCGTACGTGACCCGGATCGGTGCCCCGACCTCGAAGCCGAACGGGCCCGGCGCATGGTCGACGAACTCCATGTCGCGGCCGTCGAGCGTGCGGAACGCGAACACGTACTCCGTCGCGTACCCACGCTCCCGGTCCGCCCCCCGGTCCACGACCCGGCGCTCCGCGCACCGGCCCTCGACCTGTACCCCGTGCCGGATCAGGCTCAGTACCCGGCCCAGCCGCAGCGCCGAGCGCACGGCGAACGCACCGAGGAACAGGCCGAACAGCAGCAGGAATGTCGCGGTGCCGCCGGGCAGAACATTCATGAACGCCAGTCCTCCACGGGCTACTTCACGGTGATCGAGCCGACGAAGGCGTCGAGATCCTTCGCGCTCAGCGAGCCCTTCACCGCGTTGATCCGGATGGCGAACGGTACGTCCTTCGAGTCGACCCCCGCCACCACGACCCCTGTCATCCGGGTGCCGCTCGCCGGGGTCTGCTCCTTGCCGGACGAGGTGAACTCGTAGTCGATCCGACGCGCGTCCCGGGCGCTCTCCTCGCCCGCCAGCCGGACATCGGAGGTGGCCTTACGGGTCGCACCGAGGCCGATGCCCGCGCCCGCCGCGGCGGCGGCCTCGCCCGCGTCGTCGACGCCCGTGGCGAAGTCGAGCTGGACCGAGACCATGCCGGTGCGCAGCCCGCCCTCCGTCTTGAGCGCGACGGCCGCGTTGCTCTTGCTGCGGTCGGCCACGGACTGCTCCTTGTATCCCTTGTCCTTCGGGTAGCCGACGGACAGGCTCTTCGTGTCGAGCTTGCCCCAGCCGTCCGGGACGGCGCCCGCGTCCGAGGAGCCGCAGCCGGTGAGAAGGGTGAGACCGATGGCGGCGGCAACAGCCGCGCCGAGCGTCCGGGACCTGTTCACTGCCGCCCTTGCCGTTGCCGCTGCCATGGTCTGTTCATCGCCTCTCGTCGTGCGTGGTGCCGGGTGGTGCCGCCGGTGCTGCGGGGTGCTCAGTTCGCGCAGTAGCTGTACGGAAGGAAGCTGCGCTTGTCGCCCTGCGGAGCTCCGAGGAACTGCGCGTCCGTCAGTGTCTCCTTCTTGTGCTCGTCCGAGATGGAGAACCCGAGACTCATGCCGAGCGAGACCTCGAAGCCGAACTCCTGGGCGTCCGTCTCGCCGTGGTACTGCATGGTGCTCGACAGGCCGTCCTGGAACATCATCTGGTCGAAGGGGTCCGTCCCGTCGGGCTTCTGCTGCAGCGACTTGTCGCCGAACATGTACTCGAACGGTGCGGTGTTGTTGCCGCTGCCGTCCAGCCACTTCTCGGCGATGGCCCGCTTGTCCTCGGTGGCCTTGTCGTCGTCCTTGCCGAAGATGATCGAGTTCGTCTGGACCTCGATGCCGGTTTCGCCGGACGAGTCGGTGACACTGCCCTTGCCGCCGCGCTTGTCGCCGTCCTTCTTGCCGTTGTCGCCCTTGGCCTCGCCCTTGTCGGACGTCGAGCCCGTCTCGACCGTCTTCGTCATGTCGATACGGACGATCTTGCCGGTCTTCTGGTCACGGGTGACGGTGATCGCCCCGGTGCGGGTGTCCTTCGCGCCGGCCGTGCCGGTGAGCGGGCCCGCCGTGCCGCCGACCTTGCCCTCGAGTTCGAGCTTGGCGGTGTACGTGTACGACTCGTTGCCGTTCACGTCGTCCTTGGTGATGGTCACGTCGGGGGAGAACTTGGCCTTGCCGCCCAGCTTGGCGCCGAGCGCGGACTCGTCGCCCGCGCTGATGTTGAGACCGCCGTCGGCGTACACGTTGAGGCCGATGGTCGAGTAGGAGATCTTCTTGTCGCCGATCTTCTTCTCGACGTCCTCCTTCTTTTCGGCCCACTTCATGCCCGAGTACCAGCCGCCGCCGTAGCCGCCGCTGTACTTGGTCGAGGTCTCCCACATCTTCATTTCCTCGATGTCGTCCCGCATCTTCTTGGCGTCCTCCTCGCTCTTGAAGACCCAGGTGTCACCGTTGGTGATCTTGACGCCGCCGCCGACGTCGACGTCCGCCTTGCCGAGCTTGCCGAGCTTGACGCCGGGCGTACTGCCGCTGGCGCCGACGGACGCGGCGTCCGTGAACGTCATGTAGACCAGCTTGTCGTTCTCGTCGACCTTGCCGTCCTCGTTCACATCTGTCTTGGCCTGGCTGACCTTCTGCTGGAAGCCGTACTCGTTGCCCCACTCGAACCAGCCGATCTTCACCTTGTCGCCGACGGTGTCGGAGACGCTGGAGACCTGGCACAGCTTGGGCTCGTAGTCGGCATCGGTCTTCGGCTTCGCGGTCGGGTCCCCGCCGCCCGTCGTGCATCCGGCACTGCCGCCGCCCATCGAACTGATCGCACACCGGATCCGGTCGCCGATCTGCCCGCCGACACCCGCCATCGCCATCGCGCCGATCAGGGTGACGACGAGGACGATCACCCCCAGGTACTCCATGGCGGTGGCACCGCTGTCGCGCCAGGTGTACGAGTTCGGCGCGGCGGGCTCCGTCTCGTCGGCCTCCAGCAGCCGGTCGACGGCCAGTCCCACGGCAGAGCCGGTGACCAGCACCACCACCGGCATCAGCACACCCTCGACGCCGACGACATGCCACGAGACGTAGAGGCCGTACGCGAGCCCGACGACCGGAACACTCAAGGTGGCGAGCAGGTACAGGAGACGTGACTCGCGCTGCTCGTCGGGCAGGACGCGGGCGGCGGCCAGGGTGGTGAGCAGGGTGGTGATGACGCTGGGCACATGCAGGAGTACCAGCCGCCAGGTGAAGACCTGGAGCCGCTCATCGGTGGCGAGCGTCTCGACGAGCCCACGCGTCACCAGGATCCCGGCGAAGACGTAGACGAGGGCGCCGACGGCCCAACTGCGCGTCAGGGGAAAGAACACACCCCCGCCGCGCTCTCGCGGTATGTGGCCCCCGCTTCCGCTTCTCCAGCCGCCGCCACTTCTCACGGTCTTCCCCTCCGCCACTGACTCGCACTGCCTGCCCGCCCCGCTGCCGAACCCCGGGTGTGGCGTGAGCGTACGGGCGTGCGGACCGGATGACCTGGGTCCTTGGCCCCAAGTTCGGGCCCAAGTCCGGTGAAGGAGGCGCCGGGTGACGGGCGATCGAGTGGTTGGACGTGGGCCCGGGCAATCGGAGGTCGGCCGGGGACTCGCCGCCCGGTGGGCGGTTGCAGGTGGGTGCTCATTGGGGTCCGGAGGCCCAAGACGGGTGCACCGCACGCTCGTTAGCGTCGAAACCATGTCACATCTGGGGGAGTTGCGTCGTCGGATCCGACGGTGGTCACGGGGTTCCCGGCCGCGTACGGACGTCCGGTTGCTGGGTCTGCGCCGCCGGCGCGATCGGGGGCAGGGGGCCTTGGAGTACCTGGGCCTGGTCCTGGTGGTCGTGGCGATCGTCGGCGCTCTGGTGGCGACGGGGATCGGTGCGGAGCTCACCGAGAAGATCGGTGCGCAGGTCTGCCGGATCGGAGGCGGCGGGAACTGCGGTGGTGACGGGAACACCGAGGCTCGGGACGGCGGTTCGGGCAAGCCCGGCACCGGGGATCCGGCGTCGGACCGCAACGACGACGGTACGCCGAAGACGCCGGCGCAGGTCGACTACGACAAGGCGCTGAAAGAGCTCCAGGACGCCCAGAAGGAAGAGACGTCCAACTCGGACAAGGCGAAGGAAGCCGCGAAGGAACTCGCGAAGATCCTCGCCGACGAGCTCGGGATCACCGACGCGCTGAACTGCATCACCAAGGGCGACATGGGCGCCTGCACGGAAACCCTGATCAACGTCCTGCTCAGCCTGATCGGGGGTGCTGTCGGGAAACTGGGCGCGAAGTACGGCGCCCCGTGGAAGTGGAAGAAGGCCTACAAGCTCATCAAGAGCTTGAAGAAACACGGTGGCGACCTCTACGACGCCCTCAAGGGCCTGGTCAAGAACCGCAAGAAGGTCAAGGAAGCCGAGAAGAAGCTCGAGGACGCCCGGAAGAAGCTCGACGACGCGAAGAGGGACCCGCCGAAGAAGGACGACAAGCCCGACGAGAAGAAGCCCGACGAGAACCCGAACTGCAAGGTCAAGCACAGCTTCCTGCCGGGAACACAGGTGCTGCTCGCCGACGGGCGGAGCGTCCCCATCGAATCGGTGCGGACCGGCGACCGGGTCCGGGCCACCGACCCGTACAGCGACCGCACCCAGGGCCGACGGGTCGAGCGCACGATCACGACGTACGACGACAAGGACTTCACCCGGCTGACGTTCCGGACCGCCGGCGGGCCCGCGGTGATCACCGCGACCGGCACGCACCCGTTCTGGGCGGTCGGCCGGCGGCAGTGGGTGGATGCGGCCGACATCACGCCCGGTACGGAGCTGCGGACCGCGGACGGGTCCGTGCTCGCCGTCTCGGCCGTCGTGCGGTACACCCAGCGGCAGACCACGTACGACCTGACCGTCAACGGCATCCATACGTACTATGTGCTGGCAGGCGGCGCCCCCGTCCTGGTGCACAACAACTCGTGGTGCACCGACGAGGAGCGCCTCGAGGATGCCGACGACATCGCCAAGGGGCACGCGGACAGCAAGCACGCGGGCGACTTCCCCGGGCTGTCGACCGACGATCTCGCCGAACTCGCCAAGGACGTGATCAAGAATCCGTCGCGGACCAAGGACCTGGGCAGCGGCCGGAAGGCGTTCCTCGGCAAGGACGGCACGACCATCGTGATCCACGATCCAATGAGCCCGGACGGCGGAACCATCTTCCGGCGGGACCCGGCGAAGCTCGAAGAGTACTGGGAAGGGCTGAACTGATGTCGGCAGGCGAAGTGGCGGCGAGCGAACTGCTCACGGGAGCCGAGACCGGACTCCTGCGGCGGGCGCTCCTGGAATGGGGCGGCCCGGCTCACTGCAGCGACCAGCTCGCCGTCGGCATGGGCTTCGCGGACGAGCAGGACCTGGTCGACCAGTGCGGCAGGCTGCGGGCTGCACTCGCCGACGACGCCCCGCTCGCCCCGGTGGACTGGGCGCGGACCCTGCTGGCCGTGGAGATCGTGTTCGTCAGCGACCTCGCCGGCACCGGCGTCGAATGGCGGACGACCACGGGACTCGGTGACGAGCCGACCATCATGATGCTGCGGTCGATCCAGCGGAAGCTGGCCAGGACGGTCAAGCCCTACTACGGGAAGAGCCCGAGGGACTGACGACGGATCGGCCTCGTCGCCGGGCCTTGGGTCCCCGCCTGAGTCCTGGGGCCCAAGACGGGGCCGGGGCGGGTCGCTAGCGTCGTGCCCCGGAAGTGTTCATGGCCCGCCCGTCTCCGCGTACGGACAACGACCGGGGCGGGCGCGTGACCGGAAGGGTGGACGGGTGAGGACTCGCTTACAGACGGCGGAGCAGCTGGCGCTGACCGAGGAGGAGTCCCGGCTCCTGCAGCAGGGCCTGGTCGAGTGGAGCGGCCCGGCGCGCTGCACGGAGGAGTTCGCGGTGGCCATGGGCTTCGACGACGCGGCCGACCTGAACCGGAGGGGGGCCAGGATCCGTTCGGCGCTGGCGGCGAAGGAACCCCTGGAGCCGATGGACTGGGCGCGGGCGCTGCTCGCCACGGAGCTGGCGTTCGCCAGCGAGGTGGTCGGCTCGGGCTACGAGTGGTCCACGACGACCGGCTGGTCCGACGTCACGACCGTGAAGGTCCTGCGCTCCACGCAACTGAAGCTGATCCGCACGGTGTCCCCACTCGTCGGCCGCGGCCTGGGCACCCGGCCCTGAGGGCTGTCGGACCACGCCGGGCTCGCGGGGCACGCGCCCTGATCCCGCCTGATCCGAAAGAAGGGCCCCTTCCTGAGCGCGGCTCCGGGTTGGGCCCGTGGGCCCACGCACCCGCCGCCGCCCGGTTGTTAGCGTGCAGACAGGGACGGGGCCCATGGTCGGAAACGGGGAACGATGAAGGCTCGTACAGCAGTCATGGCGGCGACGACAGCGGCGCTCTGCCTCGCGGCCGTGTCCTGCGGCCCGTCAGGCGGCGACTCGTCCCAGGGCAAGGACAACGGCAGGGCGAGCAGTCCGTCGAGCGCGAAGCCGTCCGGCAACGACACTTCGTCCCCGCCCCCGCCGTCCTCCCCGAGCACGCTGCCGGCCGGCACCAACAAGGTGCTCACCGAGCCGGAGCTGACCGAGGCCGCCCTGGCCACCGGCGACGTGGCCGGCTACGAGGTCACCCCGCTGCAGGGCAGCCAGGACACCGGCACGGAAAAAGCCGAGGACCAGGCCTGCCGGCCACTGGCCGCCGTGATCAACGGCGCTCCCGAACCCGCCGCGACCGCTACCGTCTTCCGTACCGTGATGGACAAATCGGAGGAGGGAAAGGACGACCAGACCGTCGTCACCGAGATTCTCACCTCCCACCCGAAGGGCGCGGCCCAACAGGTGCTGCGCGACGTCCGCGACGCGGTGCAGGCCTGCGCGGGTGGGTTCAGGACCTCGAGCGACGAGGGGCCGTCCACGTACAGCAAGGTCGATCTGCTGGATGCGCCGCGGGTGGGCGAGGAGAGCATCGCCTACCAGGTGACGGGGAACATCGAGGGCGACAAGGTGCCGCTGGTCTTCCGGCTCGTACGGAGGGGTTCGACGGTCGTCACGTTCTACGTCGCCGACTTCGTCGACGCGACGCCTCCGGAAATCCCGGCGGAAGTGGTCACTGCGCAGCTGGCCAAGCTCCCGTGACCCGCCCCTCAGCCGGCCTGGTCGATCTGCACCTGCACGCCGGGCCGCAGTCCCCACTTCTCCATCGTCCCGGCCTCCGACTCGAGCACATGACGGGATTGCAGCCGCACCATCCCGAGCCGCCCCGGCTTCATCGTGTGGACCGCCACGACGTTGAACTTCCGGTCCAGGTAGGCCACATCGATCGTGAACCGCATCCCGAACGTGTGCACACTCCCGCACGGGGTGATCATCAGGGCCCCGTCGATCCCGTCCTGCCCGAGAAGCCCCTTCGACCGGGCCCGGTACGAGGCGGCGATCCGCAGCGGTATCTCCAGCCCCGGCCCCCCCTCCCGGTCCCCGACCGTCAACGTCCCGTTGCCATTGCGCCATTGACCCATGGCGACGACGGTAGCGCCCGGTGACAACCACTGGGCCCGAAATGACGAGCAGTGGGCCCCAGGGCCCATGACCGCATGTACGTCGCCCGCCTAGGGTCGGTTCCGTGTACGTCATGCTGACAGGCGTCGCCGCGCTCTGGGGCGCCGCGACCGGACTGCTGGTCCCGCGCGCCGCCTACCGGTTCTCCGTCGAACCGGAGGACGCATGGCGGGACACCTGCCCCGCCGGCCACCCCTTCAATGGGGTGGCCCGCGGCTGGCTCGGCTCCACACGGTGCGCGGCGTGTGCCGCGGGTGCTGCGGTGCGTACGACTGCGCAGACGAAGACGGCCGCGGTGCCGACGCCACCCGAGGAGCGGGACGGGGCCGCCGAGTCTGCCGAGGTCGCCGAGTCGGCGGACGCGAGCACGAAGGAAGGTGACGGTCGGGAAGGGGACCCCCGCACCGAACCGGTCGCGCGTTACGCCCCCGCCGTCCTTGCCCCCGTCGCCGGCGCACTCGGCTGCGCCGCCCTCGCCGCGGCCACCGGGCTCCGGCCCGAGCTTGCCGTCTGGCTGCTGCTCGCCCCTGTCGCCGTACTCCTCGCCACCATCGACCGCCGCGTCCACCGGCTGCCCGACCGGCTGACGCTGCCGCTCGCCGGTGCGGCCGTCGTACTGCTGGGTGGCGCGACGCTGCTTCCGGAGCACGCCGGTTCGTGGCTGTCCGCCCTGCTCGGCGGCCTCGCCCTCGGCGGCTTCTACTTCCTGCTCTTCCTGATCAACCCGAACGGGATGGGCTTCGGCGACGTCAAGCTCGCCCTGTCACTGGGGGTGGCTCTCGGCTGGTACGGGTGGGCGGTCGTCTTCGCGGGCGGCTTCGCCGGGTTCGTGCTCGGTGCCGTGTACGGGTTCGGGCTGGTCATCCTGCGGCGGGCCGGACGCAAGACGGGCATCCCGTTCGGGCCGTTCATGATCGCGGGCGCGCTGCTCGGGATACTGTTCGGCGGCCTCGCGGCCTGACCCGCCGGGGCACCCGGAATTCGGTCGCGCCCGCGAATGTGCGGTGACACCATCCCCGCATGCCCGGAACATCCGAAGAAGAGGAACGCACACGCTTCGAAGCGCTCGTCGCCGAGGCCGCCGCCGTCTCCGTCGACGGCTGGGACTTCTCCTGGCTCGACGGCCGGGCCACCGAACAACGCCCCTCCTGGGAGTATGCGCACGCCATGGCCGAGCGGCTGGGCCGGGCGCGGGCGGCCCTCGACATCCAGACCGGCGGCGGCGAGGTCCTCGCCTCCGCCCCGAAGCTGCCGCCGTTGACGGTCGCCACCGAGTCCTGGCCGCCGAACATCGCCCGCGCCACCGGCCTTCTGCACCCGCTCGGCGCGGTCGTGGTCGCCGACGCCGACGAGCCGCCGCTGCCGTTTGGGGACGCGGCCTTCGACCTGGTGGTCAGCCGGCATCCGGTGACCACGTGGTGGGCGGAGATCGCGCGCGTGCTGAAGCCCGGTGGTACGTACTTCTCGCAGCAGGTCGGCCCGGCCAGCGTCTTCGAACTCGTCGAGTACTTCCTCGGCCCGCAGCCTCCCGAGGCCCGCGGTGCCCGCGACCCGCAGCGGGCCCGCGCCGACGCGGAGGCGGCCGGGCTCGAAGTCGTCGACCTGCGGCTGGAGACGCTGCGTACCGAGTTCTTCGACATCGGCGCCGTCGTCTACTTCCTGCGGAAGGTGATCTGGATGGTGCCCGGCTTCACGGTCGAGCAGTACCGGCCGCAACTGGCCGCCCTGCACCACCTCATCGAGACCGAGGGGCCGTTCGTCGCGCGCACCACCCGCTTCCTGATCGAGGCCCGCAAGCCGCGGCAGCCGTAAACGTGGTGACGCTCGCTGTGCCATCACTCTCCCTTCACCGGCGTACGCCCAAAATGATGCGACCCTGGGCGGTGAGCGCACGGGGAAGGAGCAGGCCATGAGGGTGGAGAACGGCGAGGAGGCCTCCCGCAGCACGCGGCAGGGCAACGCCGAATGGCTCAGAGGGGCACGGGTCGTCGGTGTCCTCGGCCTCTTCTACCGGCCGGAGGGACGGATGGGGGAACCGGAGGCCGTCGAGTTCCTGCTCTCCGACAGCCAGTCGTTGCTCCTGACCTGCGCCTCCGACTGGACCCTGCATATCGGCCCCGGCACCTGGCCGCGCCTGCCCGACTGGTGCGTACCCGCCGGCCAGTGGGAGTTCGCCGCCCTGCCGCACCTGCCGGAACCGCCCGACGGCGGGTGGACGGTCACCCGCACGGAGGAGCTCCGGGACGAGCGCGGCGAGGTGCACCAGGCCGTCATCCGGTGCGAGGGCGGACGCTTCGTCGTCATCGGCGGGGACAATGTCGCGATCCGCTACACCCGAGGCCACCGCGGCGCGGAAGCGACCACCTGAGAGGACAAGCCACCGGCTACCGGGCAGGCGCTATGCGTGCGGCCCCACCGACACCTTTCCGACCGTCAGTTCCGGCTTCCCCTCCAGCACCACCCCCACCCGCTCCACCTGCTCCTCCAGCTCCCGCAGCTGCCCGGCCGTGAGCGGGGACAGCGGCTCCACGGTCACCGCGATCCGGCGGCCCGAGCGGCGCTGGTGCCAGACCCCGGCGACCGTGCCGTCGATCAGCAGCACCGGGTGGTTCCCCGCCTGGCCACCCGCCAGCGCGCGGGTGTACGCAGCGCCCGGGAAGAGCCTCTCGCGCGGCTGTGACGCGATGGCGAACGCATCGAAGTAGGGGAGCAGCCGAACCCCGCGCGCCGGCCCGGCGGGGAAGTCGGTGTCGCCCGTCGCCAGCCAGGCCGGCCCGCCACCCTCGTACGCCACCTCTTCGATCGCCCCGGTCCCGGCCTGCTCCGCGAAGACCGACGCCGCCCAACTGTTCGGCGCGGCAAGCCATTTCGCGAAGTGCCGCGGTGTGGCGGGCCCGTACGCGTGCAGATAGCGGTGTACGAGCCCGGCCAGCGCCTCCGGGCCGTCGAGCGGGGTGGCGCCCGGGTTGGTGTACGTGACCTTGCGGCCGCGGTCGGGGGCGAAGCACAGCACACCGCGGTGGCCCGCGAGATGCATCACCTGCCGCCAGCGCGGCCACATGTCCTGGAACGCGGGCATCACCCGGTCCCCGGCCCATGGCCCGGTGCGGGCTATCACCGCGTCGGAGAGCTCGTCGATCGTCAGCTCGGCCCCCGTCAGCGCGTCGCCGACCGCCGCGAGAACCTCCTCGGTCTGATCCGCGCTCAGCCGGACGTCCTTGCGGAACGGGCCGGTACCGGCCGGGATCGCGGACAACGCACCGATCCACAAGGACAGTTCGGCGGCCGTCAGCAGATGTACGGTGCCGCGCGGCCCATACGTCCTGACCAGGGTGCGGTCGTTCCACAGCGCCTTGCGCACGTCGGTACGCGTCGCGCCCGCCAGCCGCAGCCCCACGGACAGCTCGGCGGCGGACGACACCTGTGCATGCGCGGCGAGCATCGCCGACACGGCACGGTCGGAGGAGGAGGCCATCGGGGCGGCGAGGCCCTGGCGTTCGATCCGGCGCGCGTTCGCCTGGGCCCAGGTCACGGTCGCGGTTCGTGTCGTCATGATGCGGAAACTAGCGGCCCATCAGGTCAGGGCGTGTCCCATATGTGGTCCATGACCTCCGCGAGACGCACGGCTGCGGTCCTCGCCGGCGCGACGGTGCCCGTCCTGGCCCCGGCCCTCGCGGGCTGCGGGAAGGAGCGGGCGCAGGCCGGCGCCGCGGCAGCGACCGCACCGGCGCTCACGACGAGGCCCACGCTCTCCGCCGGAGCGACCCGCCGCCGACCGGGTGAAGGCCGATGCCCAGGTCGAGCGGATCGAGGCGGCGCTCACTCCGATGGCCCAGGACCGGCACACCACCGGGGCCGAGGGCCGCAAGGTGACCGGTCGGCGGCCACCGAGCCCATTGCGGGCCGCGAACGGGAACGGGCCCGGACCCGGGAGATGCCGGTCCGGCGTCAAGGCGGCGCCGTCGGCCGTCCGCCCTCTTTGCACCCTCTCCCGGGCCCCGGAATCCGTGCTCGGACCGGAGTCCTGCGAATTCGGAGAGTAATTATGGAGCGGCGTGGCACGCAGCATCACTTACGAAGGGTTATGGTGGAAACCCCCCCTCGGGCCGGTCCGTATCCCCCCCCACGGACCGGCCCGATTTTTTTGTGGGCCGGTTCTCACGGGTCCCGGGCGGGACCCGTGAGAACCGGACCGATCAGCCCCGTCCGGCCCAGATGTTGGTGCCCTCGGTGTCCACGGCGAAGGTGTCGATCTCCTTCAACTCCTCGGCGGACAGCGCCGGTCCGGCGAGTGCCGCGACGTTCTCCTCGAGCTGCTGCACACTCGACGCGCCGATCAGGGCGGACGTCATACGGCTGTCTCGCAGCACCCAGTTGAGTGCCAGCTGGGCGAGGGACTGGCCGCGCCGCTGAGCGATGTCGTTCAGCCCGTTCAGCCGGCGGACCACCTCGTCCGAGAGCAGCTCCGGGCTGAGGGACTTGCCCTGGGTCGCGCGCGAACCCTCCGGGATGCCATGGAGGTACTTGTTGGTGAGCAGGCCCTGGGCGAGCGGCACGAAGGAGATGCAGCCCATGCCGGCCGTCTCCAGCGTGTCCAGCAGCCCGTCGTCCTCCGTCCAGCGGTTGATCATCGAGTAGGACGGCTGGTGGATCAGGGCGGGCACACCCATCTCCTTGAGCAGCCGGGCGGCCTCGGCGGTCTGCTCCGAGTTGTACGAGGACACACCCACGTACAGCGCCTTGCCCTGCTGCACTGCGGAGGCCAGCGCACCCATCGTCTCCTCGAGCGGGGTGTCCGGGTCGAAGCGGTGCGAGTAGAAGATGTCGACGTAATCCAGCCCCATCCGCTTCAGCGAGGCGTCCAGCGACGACAGCAGATACTTGCGGGAGCCCCACTCGCCGTACGGGCCGGGGTGCATGTCATACCCGGCCTTGGTCGAAATGATGAGTTCGTCACGGTACGGGGCGAAGTCCTGGTGGAAGAGCTTTCCGAAATTGAGCTCGGCGGAGCCGGGCGGCGGGCCGTAGTTGTTGGCCAGGTCGAAGTGGGTCACACCGAGGTCGAAGGCGCGGCGCAGAATCGCCCGCTGGGAGTCCAGTGTGCGGTCGTCGCCGAAGTTGTGCCACAGGCCGAGCGAGACGGCAGGGAGCTTGAGACCGCTGCGGCCGGTCCGGCGGTACTCCATGGAGTCGTAGCGCGAACCGGCAGCCCGGTAGGAGGAAGAAGAATCAGTCACGTTTCCCTCCTTATCACGTACTTGTGACAGACCAGGTTGGGCCGGTGCGGCGCCTGCGCAGTAATGTGGCGACGTCGGGGACTGCCACGGCACGGCGGAGCGATGGACTCTGCGGACTTGTGCGGCGATCCCCAGGGGGGACGACCCCGGACCCCGGGCAGTGGGGCGGGCGGGCCCGCACAGAACCGAGAGGTGAACTCAGTGAACTTGCGCGACCTGGTGTACAGGCTCTACGCGCGCCGGGTGGAGGCCCGCCTCGATCACACCCAGGTGCCCAAGCACATCGGTGTCATCCTCGACGGCAACCGGCGCTGGGCGAAGGCGTCCGGCGGCACGGCCGCGCAGGGGCACCAGGCCGGTGCGGACAAGATCCAGGAGCTGCTCGGCTGGTGCAGTGAGACCGATGTCGAGGTCGTCACCCTGTGGCTGCTCTCCACGGACAACTTCGACCGGCCCGCGTCCGAGCTGACCCCGCTCCTCGGCATCATCGAGAACACCGTGCGCGACCTGGCGGCGGACGGCCGGTGGCGCGTCCACCACGTCGGCACGCTGGACCTGCTGCCCGCACACACCCAGACCGTCCTCAAGGAGGCCGAGCAGGCCACGGTCGGCGTCGACGGAATACTGGTCAACGTCGCCGTCGGCTACGGCGGGCGGCAGGAGATCGCGGACGCGGTGCGGTCTCTGCTGCTCGACCACTCGTCCAAGGGGACGTCCTTCGAGGACCTCGCGGAGATCGTCTCCACGGACCTGATCTCCGAGCACCTGTACACGCGGGGGCAGCCGGATCCGGACCTGGTGATCCGTACGAGCGGTGAGCAGCGGCTGTCCGGCTTCATGCTCTGGCAGAGCGCGCACTCCGAGTACTACTTCTGCGAAGTCTTCTGGCCGGCGTTCCGCAAGGTCGACTTCCTTCGCGCGCTGCGCGACTACGCGGCCCGAGGCCGCCGCTTCGGCGGCTGACACCACACGCATCCGAACCCAGCCCGTCCGGCGTTCGAGGACCGAACCCCGGGGCGGGTGGGCGCCCTGACCCGTGCTCCGGAGCACTGCTTCCGGCTCGCCCGCGCCCCTGCGCAACGGTTCCGGCGCCAAGTGCCGGACAGGCTCACAGCGTGGGCCCGGACCTGCGTGGTCCTGGACATCACTTCCGGCTCACCCGCCCGCCTCGTGGCGGCATGGCTTCGCGTGTTCGAGGGAATACCCCTGTCAGGTCGACGTCCGGTCAAAAACCAGGCGGACGTCGTGTCCAAGTGAGTGGCATCGAGTCCGCTCGCCCGGGAGGCCCTTTGCACACGAAGGACCGTACATACAGTGCGGCCGACGCGGAGGGCCGGCGCTCGGCCCGCGCAAGGTGGCCGCAGCCCGGTCCGTCCTCTCCCTTTGGGATGCTCCGCGACGCCGTCGCAGCCCAACCTCGTCCGAGGGGGTACGTCCTTCCGTGGTGACCAGCACAAAGCGCCGCATGCCCGACAGGCGCACCTACGTTCTCGACACCAGCGTCCTGCTGGCCGATCCGAACGCCATGGCCCGCTTCGACGAGCACGAAGTCGTGCTCCCGATCGTCGTGGTCACGGAACTGGAGGCCAAACGCCACCATCCGGAGCTCGGCTACTTCGCCCGGCAGGCCCTGCGCCTGCTGGACGACTTCCGGGTCCGGTACGGCCGGCTGGATGCCCCGATCCCGCTCGGGGATCTCGGCGGAACGCTGCGCGTCGAACTCAACCATTCCGATCCCGGCGTACTGCCCGCCGGCTACCGGTTGGGGGACAACGACTCACGGATTCTCGCGGTCGCGCGCAATCTCCAGGCCGAGGGCTACGACGTCACGGTCGTCTCCAAGGACCTGCCGCTGCGCATCAAGGCATCGTCGGTCGGCCTTCTCGCGGAGGAGTACCGCGCGGAACTCGCCATCACCGACTCCGGCTGGACGGGGATGGCCGAACTTCCGCTCTCGGCCGAGCAGGTGGATCTGCTCTTCGGAGAGGAGACGCTGTACGTCCCCGAGGTCGCCGAACTGCCCGTGCACACCGGACTGGTCCTCCAGTCCGAGCGCGGCAAGGCGCTCGGCCGGGTCACGGCCGAGGGCAATGTGCGCCTCGTCCGCGGCGACCGGGAGGCCTTCGGGATCCACGGCCGCAGCGCCGAGCAGCGCATCGCCCTGGATCTGCTGCTCGACCAGGACGTCGGCATCGTGTCGCTGGGCGGCCGGGCCGGTACCGGAAAGTCGGCGCTGGCGCTCTGCGCCGGTCTCGAAGCCGTGCTGGAGCGCAGGCAGCACCAGAAGGTGATGGTCTTCCGGCCGCTGTACGCGGTCGGCGGGCAGGAGCTCGGCTATCTCCCCGGCACCGAGGCCGAGAAGATGAGCCCCTGGGCGCAGGCCGTCTTCGACACGCTGTCGGCGGTCGCCGGGCGTGAGGTGATCGAGGAGGTACTGGGGCGCGGGATGCTGGAGGTCCTGCCGCTCACCCACATCCGGGGCCGGTCGCTCCACGACGCCTTCGTGATCGTCGACGAGGCGCAGTCGCTCGAACGCAACGTCCTGCTGACCGTGTTGTCCAGAATCGGGTCGAATTCCCGAGTCGTGCTCACGCATGACGTGGCCCAGCGGGACAACCTCCGGGTCGGCCGGTACGACGGAGTCGTCGCCGTGGTCGAGAAGCTGAAGGGTCATCCGCTCTTCGCGCACGTCACGCTCACCCGCTCCGAGCGTTCGCAGATCGCCGCACTGGTGACCGAAATGCTGGAGGAAGGCCAGATCTGATAGGGGATGCCACAGTTGATTCCGCCCGGCGAGCCAACGAGCTTAGCCGGGCGGCATCATGTTGCGGTGCCATTTCCGCAAAACACCTGAGCCAAACGAGGTGTGAGCTTTCACACGCAACGGAGAATTGCTTCGCGGCGGCCCGTTCCGGCAGAGTCTTGCTTCCGTCAGGCCCCGCATACGGCACACCCGCACCTCCAGAGGTGCCACGCACCACACAACTCAACAATCGCCGTCCGTATGCCGCCCGCGAGCACCACGCGGCACTCCCTCAGGGGAGCTGCCCACCGGGCCCGTGCCTCCCCGTGACCCAAGCAGTAGGGAGGCCAGTGTCAGGGGCACGATTGCGCCTGCGAGGTCACCTAAGCGGGCGATGCTGGAAGGACACCGTGTGAGCCGGATCTCGGTCCGGGGGTTCGCCGTGGCATCTGCCACCGCGGTCACCACCGTCGGCGCCGTCGTAGGCGTTGCTTCGGGCAGCACTCCCGCTGTCGACGACAACAACTTCGAGGCGACCGCAGCCGACACGACGCTTCTCGCCGACATCCCTGCGGGCCAGCAGGCCCAGGTGCAGACCGCCTCGCTGACGCAGCAGGCCGACGCCCAGGCGTCCGCGGCCGACGCGGCGGCGAAGAAGTCTGCCGAGGAAGCGGCCCGCATCCAGGCCGCCAAGGACGCCAAGTCGAAGAAGCAGGCGGCCGAGGACAAGCTGGAGCAGGAGCGGCAGGCCAAGGAGGACGCCGAGCGCGCCAGCCGTTCCGAGGTCCGCAGCGCCTCCGCGTTCGCCACGCAGAGCTCGTACACCGTGGCCGAAGTCCAGGCGATGGCTCGCCAGATGATCCCCAGTGATCAGTTCCAGTGCTTCAGCAACATCGTGAACCACGAGTCGAGCTGGAACTACCGGGCGACCAACGCCTCTTCCGGTGCCTACGGTCTCGTCCAGGCGCTGCCCGGCTCCAAGATGGCATCCGCGGGCGCCGACTGGCAGACCAACCCGGCCACCCAGATCAAGTGGGGCCTCAACTACATGGACAGCCGCTACGGCAGCCCGTGCGGTGCCTGGTCCTTCTGGCAGGCGAACAACTGGTACTAGAAATCGGAACCTTCCGGGGTTCCGGTCTCAACCTTGCGAAGCCCCTCACCGTCCTACGGTGAGGGGCTTCGCGCGTGTACCGTCGTCCGGACGACTCCGGGGGAGTGGTGGGGAGAGAAATCGGGGGAAGAGGAACACACATGTCGAAACTGCCAGGGTGGCTCGGCCGGGTGGGCGCCGAACTGACCGAGCTGGGCGAGCGGCTGGAGGAACGCCGGGCCGCGGCGGAGGCCGAGGCGGACCGGGACGCGGACGCCGAGCCGCCGATCCCGACCGCCGCCGACCACCCTGCCGCCACGGCCGACCATGTGCCGCCACCGCCCGCATACGCCCCGTCCGTCGGCGCCCGGCCCGATCCGGTCGCGGCGATCCCCTGGGGGATGCGCGTCGCGGCCGAGGCCGGCTGGCGGCTGCTCGTCCTGGCGGGCACGCTCTGGGTGCTGATGCGGGTCATCAGTGCCGTACAGCTGGTGGTGCTGGCGTTCGTCGCCGCGCTGCTCGTCACCGCGATGCTGCAGCCGACCGTTGCCCGGCTGAGGCGGTACGGGCTGCCGCGCGGCCTGGCCACCGCCGTCACGGCGATCCTGGGCTTCGTCATCATGGGCCTGGTCGGCTGGTTCGTTGTCTGGCAGGTCATGGACAACCTCGACACCCTCTCCGACAAGGTGCGCGACGGTATCGAAGAGTTGAAGCGCTGGCTGCTCGACAGCCCCTTCCACGTCACCGAGCAGCAGATCAACGATGTCGCGAAGAACCTCAGCGACACCATCGGCACCAACACCGAAGAGATCACCTCCGCCGGGCTCCAGGGCGTCACCGTGATGGTGGAGGTCCTCACCGGGATACTGCTGGCGATGTTCTCGACGCTCTTCCTGCTGTACGACGGGAAGCGCATCTGGCAGTGGGTGCTCAAGCTCGTACCCGCCCAGGCCCGGCCGGGGGTCGCGGGCGCCGGGCCGCGTGCCTGGCGGACGCTGACCGCCTATGTGCGGGGCACGGTGCTGGTCGCCATGATCGACGCGATCTTCATCGGGCTCGGGATCTGGTTCCTCGATGTGCCGATGGCGGTGCCGCTCGCTGTCTTCATCTTCCTCTTCGCCTTCATCCCGCTGGTCGGCGCGGTGGTCTCCGGAGCGCTTGCGGTGGTCGTCGCGCTGGTCACCGAGGGCGTGTTCACCGCGCTGATGGTGCTGCTCGTGGTGCTGGCCGTGCAGCAGATCGAGGGACATGTGCTGCAGCCGTTCATCCTCGGCCGCGCGGTACGCGTCCACCCGCTCGCCGTCGTCCTCTCGGTCGCCGCGGGCGGCATGATCGCGGGCATCGGCGGTGCGGTGACCGCGGTGCCGCTGGTCGCGGTCACCAATACGGTGGTCGGCTATCTGCGGACGTACGGGCAGGAGGCCTCCCTTCGCCATGCGCCGCAGCCCCGCGGGGCCACGGCAATGGGTGCGGCCCCGACTCAGCCCCCGCCCCCGCCCCCGGCGCCGGGGCCACCGCCCGCGGGCGGGGACGAAGGGGAAGAGAAGCCGCCGGTGCAGTGAGGCGGGGAGTACGGTGGGGCGGAACGATAAGAAGGGCCCCGTGGACGGTCGGTCGTCCTCGGGGCCCTTCTCGTATCAGGGGTACTGCTGTTACTGCTCGGCGAGCACGGCCTCGGCATCGAGGGTCACGCCGACCGCCTGGATCACCGAGGCAATCTTGACGGCTTCCTGAATGGTCTCACGGTCCACGCCGGCCTTGCGCAGCACCTGCTCGTGGGAGTCCAGGCACTGACCGCAGCCGTTGATCGCGGAGACGGCGAGCGACCACAGTTCGAAGTCGATCTTCTCCACGCCCGGCTTGCCGATGACGTTCATCCGCAGGCCCGCACGGAGCGTCCCGTACTCGGGGTCCGACAGCAGGTGCCGGGTCCGGTAGAAGACGTTGTTCATCGCCATGATGGCGGCGGCCGACTTCGCCGCGGTGTACGCCTCGGCGGAGAGGTTGGCCTTGGCCTCCGGCTCCAGCTCGCGCAGCACCTTCGGCGAGCGCGAGGCGATCGCGCAGGCGAGGACGGTGCCCCAGAGCTGCTGCGGCGGGAGTTCGCTGTTCCCGATGACCGAACCGAGGTTCAGCTTCAGGTCCTTGGCGAAGTCCGGGACGGCGGCCTTCAGTTCATCGAGTGCCATGTCGGTGTCAGCTCACTCGCCCGAGAGGAGCGCGACCGGGTCCAGGGTGTTCTCGCCCTTGGTCCAGTTGCACGGGCACAGCTCGTCGGTCTGCAGGGCGTCGAGGACCCGGAGGACCTCCTTGGGGTTACGGCCCACGGAACCGGCGGTCACCATCGTGAACTGGATCTCGTTGTTCGGGTCGACGATGAAGACGGCGCGCTGGGCGAAGCCGTCCTCGCCCTCGATGCCGAGGTCACGCATGAGCTCGTGCTTCGAGTCGGCCATCATCGGGAAGGGCAGGTCGGTCAGGTCCGGGTGGTCCTTGCGCCAGGCGTGGTGCACGAACTCGGAGTCGCCGGAGAAGCCGAGGATCTGAGCGTCACGGTCGGCGAACTCGTCGTTCAGCTTGCCGAAGGCGGCGATCTCGGTGGGGCACACGAAGGTGAAGTCCTTCGGCCACGCGAAGACGATCTTCCACTGACCCTCGTAGGTCTTGTGGTTGATCTGCTCGAACTCCTTGCCGCTCTCCAGCGAGACACAAGCAGTCAGGTCGAACTCGGGGAACTTGTCACCGACAGTGAGCACGCGCTCTCCTTGCAGCATAGGAATTCCCATTTGCGGGAGTTCCTGGGGGGTGGACGATGTCCACCTTGGCACAGAGTGCATTGATCGCGGAAATAGCTACACTCGGTCGTGATGATCGGAGGTGCCTATCAGTGGCGCAGAGCAACCAGGGCAATCGACCCAAACAACCGAGTCTGTCGCAGCTGCGTGCCTTCGCGGCCGTGGCGGAGCACCTGCACTTCAGGGACGCGGCGGCAGCAATCGGGATGAGTCAGCCCGCGCTCTCCGGAGCCGTGTCCGCGCTGGAGGAGACACTCGGTGTCCAGCTCATCGAGCGTACGACGCGCAAGGTGCTGCTCTCGCCCGCCGGGGAGCGGCTGGCGGTGCGGGCCGGGGTGGTGCTGGAGGCCGTCGGTGAGCTGATGGAGGAGGCCGAGGCGGTCCGGGCGCCGTTCACCGGAGTGCTCAGGCTCGGCGTGATTCCGACCGTCGCCCCGTACCTGCTGCCGACCGTGCTGCGGCTGGTCCACGACCGTTACCCGGAGCTCGACCTCCAGGTGCACGAGGAGCAGACCTCGTCGCTGCTGGAGGGGCTGGCCGCAGGCCGGCTGGACCTGCTGCTGCTGGCCGTGCCGCTCGGGGTGCCCCAGGTGACCGAACTCCCGCTCTTCGACGAGGACTTCGTGCTCGTCATGGAGCGCAGCCACTGGCTGGGCGGTCGCGCCGACATTCCGCGCGAGGCGCTGCGCGAGCTGCCGCTGCTGCTGCTCGACGAGGGGCACTGTCTGCGCGACCAGGCGCTGGACATCTGCCGGGAGGCGGGACGCACGGAGGGGGCGCCGGTGACCACGACCGCGGCCGGGCTCTCCACGCTGGTGCAGCTGGTCGCGGGCGGGCTCGGGGTGACGCTGCTGCCGCGTACCGCCGTCACCGTGGAGACCGCCCGCAACGATGCGCTGGCCACCGGCTATTTCGCGGATCCCGCGCCGTCGCGGCGGGTGGCGCTGGGGATGCGGACCGGGGCGGCGCGGCACGGCGAGTTCGAGGAGTTCGCCGCCGCACTGCGTGAGGCGATGCGGCCGCTGCCGGTACGGGTGACCGCAGCCACGTGACACGCGTGAAAGGGGTGCGGTCCTCCTCCTCACGGAGGGACCGCACCCCTTGTGCTCACCGCTTCGTCGTCGTCATTCCGTCCGCAGGCCGTCCGGTCGCATGAGCCGCCACAGCAGTGGCAGCGAGACCAGGGTGACCAGCAGGATCAGTGCGGTGCCGGCCCCCACCATCGGCAGGAACAGCCACCAGTCGGTCACCTTCTTGGCGATCATCCTGATCATCACCGCGCCGAGCCCGAGGCCGCCCGCGACCGCCACCACCAGGCCGATGAGGACCGGTACGGCGGTCTGCCAGAGCACCGACCAGCCGAGGGTGGTCCGCCGGGTGCCGAAGGCGACCAGGACCGACAGCAGGCGTCTGCGCTCCCGCAACTGCTCCAGCTGGGAGACCAGCATCGAGGCGGCGATCAGCAGCAGGGTCACGGTCGCGCCGACCTGGAGGCCGGTCTGCACGCTCGCGTACTGCCGGTCGCGCGTCACCGAATGCAGGGAGTCGACGCGCATGCCGGGGTCGATCCTGGCCGCCGTGTTCCGTACGTACTCGGCGACGTCCGGGACGCTCTCGTCGACCTTGATCTGCGCGTTGACCGTCGCGCCGGGCAGCGTACTCGGGTCGACCGCGCCGACCGTGGCCATGATGCCCCAGTGGTCCTCGCCCATCGGATCGCGGCGGGAGACGACGGTCGGGGCGTCGGCGGGCAGGGTCCACCGCTTCGACTTCACGCCGTCCGGCTCGATGGACGAGCTGATCTCGACCTCCTTGCCCTTGCGAGCCGTCTGGTCCATCCAGGTGGCCATCTCCTTGTCGTTCCTGGGGTGGACGACGAAGGCGTCGCCCTCCTTGCAGGAGCCGATCCGGGCGAGCTCGCGCAGGGTCGCGCAGTCGCCGATGGACAGTGAGGTGGTGGGCCGGATGTCGCCCTCGTACTTCCCCGGCCGGGTGACGTACACCTCGACCGTGCCGATGACGGCCTGCACGCCCTTGGTGGCCCGGAACTCCTTGATGGTGCGCGTGGCCGCGTCACCGGTCACGTTCTCGGAGAACGTCGTGAACTGGGCCCGCGAGGGATCCTGTCCCGTCACCCGGTTGAAGTCGTCGCCCATCGCGGCGAACAGCATCTGCAACGCCACCGCGCCCGCCACCGCGACCGTGATGCCGCTGACCGCACGGGACGCCGTCCCGCTGCTCAGCTGGAGCCTGCGGGTCGCGAGCTGCCAGGGCAGCGGGCCGCCGTGCAGCCGATTCACACACGCCTCGACCAGCCACGGCAGCAGCAGTGCGAGCCCCACCAGGACCAGCACCGCGCCACCGGCGATCGGATACGGATTGACGGCGGTGTTCTCGTCGACCTTTCCGGTCAGCGCGAGTACCGCCACTCCCGCGACCGGCATCAGCAGCCGCCACCAGAACCGGCGCCTGCGGCTGCGGCTGTTGCGTACGACGCCGAGCGGTTCGATCACCACCGAGCGCAGGGCGGTCAGGGTGACGAGCACAGCCGCCACCGGTACCGCCACCGCGATCATCGCCGCCAGCCAGGGGGCCGGGACCAGATCGGCGGGGAAGGCGCTGAAGTCCCACACCTCGACGGCGCCCATGAACTGACGTCCCACCAGGAAGAGGACCAGGCCCGTCAGCAGGCCGAGCACCGCGCCGAAGAGCGCCTCACCGGCCGCGATCCGGCGGGTCATCCGGATGTCCGCGCCGACCAGGCGCAGCGCCGCGAGCCTGCGGTCGCGGCGGTCCCCGCCGAAGCGCACGGCCGTCGCGATGAAGATCGCGACCGGCACCAGCAGGACGACGCAGATCATGATGACCAGCACGATGAGGACGGGGGACAGGGGCTCGGGCGGGGCCTGGTCGCCGTAACCCGCCAGCCGGTGGCCGCCCGCGGCGGGGGTCAGGGTGTCGCTGCCCGCGTAGTAGAGCAGTTCGCTCGGGGAGGTCAGGCCCTGGTCGTCGATCGTTCCGGTGATCCGGTACGGCAGCCGCTCCTTGAGAAGACTCCCCTCCGGGGAGCCCAGCAGCTCCTCCAAAGCGGGCGAGACGACCATCTCGTCCGGGCCGGGCAAGTTCGCCACACCGGGCGGGGTGACCGGGTGAGCCCCCTCCGGGCGCATCAGGAAGCCCCCGACGGAGCGGCCGCGGTATTCGGACTCCGTACTGATCCGCAGCACCGTGGAGTCCGACTTCGGGACGGTGTCGTCGCGTGAGACGCGCGCCTCGGCGCGGGCCTGATCGCGGCCGGCACGCTGATCGAGCAGATGCGGTACGGAGGAGGCGACCAGCAGCAGCGCCACGCCGAGTCCCACACCGACCGCGGTGAGCGCGGTGCGGGTCCAGCCTTCACGCCCGCCGGAGGAGGCGAACCGGATACCGAGGCCGAGATCCCGCAGCAGGGCGATCGCGCGGGAGGGCTCGGCGGGCCGGGGCTGCTCGGCTACCGGGACCTTCTTCGGTTCGAGCAGCGTCATACGGCGTGCTCCAGGTCGCGGGCCCGGCCGTCGCGCACGGTGACGTCGCGGTCGGAGTAGGCGGCGACGCGGGCCTCGTGCGTCACCAGGACCACGGCGACATTGGCGGACCGGGCGGCCTCGCCGAGCAGTTGCATCACCCGCTCGCCGTTGAGGGAGTCCAGGGCGCCGGTCGGCTCGTCCGCGAAGATCACCTTCGGGGAGGAGACCAGGGCGCGGGCGATGGCGACGCGCTGGCCCTGGCCGCCGGAGACCTCGCCGGGACGCTTGGCGCCGAGGTCGTCGACCTCCAGGTGCTCCATCCAGCGGAGGGCGGTGCGCTCGGCGTCCTTGCGCCTGGTGCCGCTGAGGCGGAGCGGCAGGGCGACGTTCTCCACGCAGGTCAGCTCCGGGACGAGTTGTCCGAACTGGAAGACGAAGCCGAAATCGCTGCGGCGCAGGGCGCTGCGTTCGGCGTCGGACATCGCGGAGAGCTCGCGGCCCGCGTAGGTGACCGTGCCGCTGTCGGGTGTGACGATGCCGGCGAGGCAGTGGAGCAGGGTCGACTTGCCGGAGCCGGACGGCCCCAGCACGGCGACGATCTCGCCGGGATGGACGGAGAACGAGGCGCCGTCCAGGGCGGGTGTCGAGCCGTACGACTTGCGCAGGTCGCGGGCTACGAGGAGGGAGCCGGCGGCGGTCATGCGGCGACCTCGCGGGCGAGGCGGTCGAGCCGGGCGGCGGTCAGTTCCAGCCAGCGGAGGTCGGCCTCCAGATGGAACAGGGCGTGGTCGCAGATCAGCTGGTCTGCGAGGTCGCCGCCGCGCTTGCGGTCGGTGAGGATGCGCATGAGGCGCAGGTGCTCGGCGCGCTGCGTGTCCAGGAGGGTTTCGGCGCTGCGGCCGGTGAGCAGGGCCAGGACGACCTTGGTGTACAGCGTCGACTGGAGGTACGGCTCCGGCTTCTCGGGCTGGGCGAGCCAGCCGGCGACATCGGTGATACCGGCCTCGGTGATGGCGTACCGCTTGCGCTCGGGTCCGCCGCCGCTCTCTATGCCGTCGACCTCGACGAGGCCGTTCTTGAGGAGGCGGGACATGGTCGAGTAGACCTGGCCGTAGTGCAGGGGGCGGTCGTGGCCGAACTTCTCGTCGAATGTGCGCTTGAGGTCGTAGCCGTGGCGGGGGCCGGACTCCAGGAGTCCGAGCAGGGTGTGACCGATAGACATGCGGACACTATACGTGGCGTGTATACCTTGCATGTATACGCGGGTGGGGCAGTCCTCCCGAGATGAGGTGGGGCGTCGGCCGTACTGCTGGGTGCGGCCCTCAGCGGGCCATACGGCGGGCCCGGCCCGGGCCGCCACGGCCCGACGGCATCGCCCCTGCGCACGGGAACGGGCCCCGGGAGAATGCTCCCGGGGCCCGTTCCTGCGTCACCGCGTTCAGCGGCGCGGTGCCAGCACCTGCTTGAGTACGTCGTGCACGTACGTGTTCGGGTGCTTGCCCGAGAAGCTGTCGGAGAGCGGACCGCTCGCCGTCACGGGCACGTCCACGCTGGTGTGCCCCGACGTGGTCCAGTCGATGGTGAACTTGCGGTCGCTGCCGCGGATCGAGAACGGACCGTCCTCGGCGGAGATGGCGTCCCCGGACTCGTCGTTGGCGTCGACCTCCTCGACCGAGAGACCGCCGGTCTCGTGGTCACCGGTGACGACCAGCAGCGTGTCGGGGTGCGTCGCGATGTACGCGCGGGCCACCGCGACGGCCTTCTCCAGCTGCTGCATCGACTGCAGGACGCGCGTGCCGTTGTTGGAGTGCGCGAACTCGTCGGTGCCTTCCTCCTCGACCATGAGGAAGAAGCCCTTCTTGTTCTTGTCCAGGCTGCTCAGGGCCTTGCTGGTCATCGTGCCGAGGTCCACGACCGGGCTGTAGACGTCGCCCTGGCCCTCGGGGCGCTGCTGGAACATCTCCTCGTTGCTGAACAGCCCGAGGAGCTTGCCGTTCTTGGCCTTGCTCAGCCCGCTCGCACTGTTGACGTACGAGTAACCGGCCTTCTGGGCCTTCTTGATCAGGTTGCCCTTGGTGCCGCGGCTGCCCTCGGTCGTGTCCTCCGCAGGCTTGTCCTTGAACGCGCCCGGCGTACCGGCCGGCAGCCACCAGTCCTCGCCGCCGCCCAGGATGACGTCGGGCTTGCTGACGTCCAGGTACTGACGGGCGATCTCGTCCTGCTGTCCGCGGTCCGCGGTGTTGGCGAAGAACGCCGCCGGGGACGCGTCGGTGACCTGCGCGGTGGTCACCAGGCCGGTGGCCTTGCCGACCGCCTTGGCCTGCTGGCCGAGGGTCGCCAGCGGGTTGCCGTCGACGTCGACGCTGATCGCGCCGTTGTAGGTCTTCTCGCCCGTGGCCCACGCGGTCGCCGCCGCGGCGGAGTCCGTCACGACGGCCTTCGGGTCCCGCGGGGTGGTGGTGAGCTGGCCGGACGCCGTGAGGCGGTCCATGGCCAGCTGGCCTTCCAGGCCGGAGAGGTTGAGCCTCGCTGCCTCGCGCATCGAGGCACCCATGCCGTCACCGTTGATGAAGATGACGTTCTTCGCCGTGGGGGCTTTCGCCTTCGCCGCCGACTGCGGGGCAGCGGCCGACGCACCCAGCGTCGGGTTGAGCACCATCGTGGCGACCGCGGCCACGACGGCCGCAGCGACGGGTGCTCCCCATCGCGCACTACGCACGCGTCTGTTCACAACAGCTCCTCGTGAATTACAAAGCTTTCACACGTGAACGTAGGCGCGGGGGTGGTACCCGTCGTGAACGAGAGGCATCCGCAGACGGAACAACCCGCAGCCGGGGTTCCGTGACAGCTGCGTGCCCGCGATCGCCGGGGGGCCGATCTTCGGGCCCGTCCGGTGCTGAGGGGCAGGCGCCCGGCGCCTGCCCCTGCTCGCCCGCCTCCTACTCCGCCGGGGGCTTGGGTGGACGGCCTCGGCGGGGGATGGGAGATGTCGTCTTCGGCAGGCGGCCCGCCTCTGCCAGTGCTCTGCGCAGCAGGAACTCGATCTGGGCGTTCGCGCTGCGCAGTTCGTCCGAGGCCCAGCGGGCCAGCGCGTCGTGCACCGCGGGGTCCAGCCGCAGCAGCATCTGCTTGCGCTTCGGGGTTTCTTCCGTCACTGGTAGAGCGTGCCCGTGTTCAGGACGGGTTGCGCCGCGCGGTCACCGCACAGCACCACCATCAGGTTGCTGACCATGGCCGCCTTGCGTTCGGAGTCGAGCTCGACGATGTCCTGTTCGGCGATCCGGGTCAGCGCCATCTCGACCATGCCGACTGCGCCCTCGACGATCTGCTGGCGGGCCGCGACCACCGCACCCGCCTGCTGGCGCTGGAGCATCGCGGAGGCGATCTCGGGGGCGTACGCGAGGTGGCTGAAGCGGGACTCGATGATGCGTACGCCGGCGGCCTGCACCCGGGCGGTGAGTTCGGCGGCCAGCTTCTCGGTGATCTCGTCCGCGTTTCCGCGCAGTGACAGGCCGCCCTCGTCGTGGGCGTCGTACGGGTACTCGATCGCGATGTGGCGGACGGCCGCCTCGGTCTGCGTGGCGACGAACTTCCGGAAGTCGTCGACCTCGAAGAGCGCCTGCGCGGTGTCCTCGACCTTCCAGACGACGATCGCGGCGAGCTCGATGGGGTTGCCGTAGGCGTCGTTGACCTTGAGGACCGCGGTCTCGTGGTTGCGGACCCGGGTGGAGATCTTGCGGCTGCTGGTCAGGGGGTTGATCCAGCGCAGTCCGTCGGCTCGGATCGTTCCGACGTACCGGCCGAAGAGCTGGATGACGCGGGCCTCGCCGGGCGCCACCATCTTGACGCCGCTCATGCAGAAGAACGAGGCGACGGCGAGAAGCACCCCTACGACGAGGAGCGGGATCCCCGCCCCGTCGTGTCCGTTGGCGCCCAGGGCGCCGCCGATGATCGCCAGGCCGACGCCGAGGAATACGCCGAGGACGGTCAGGAGCAGGCCGAAGCCGCCGGGGATGGAGTGCGCCGTGGTCTCCCGGACCTGCGGTTCGGGCATCTCCGGAGCGCCGTCGGTTTGCACCGCTATCGGTTGGTCGGTCATGATTCCCCCTGTTTGCGTGTCTAGCGTGTTGCTAGCAATGTGATTACACATTAAGCGAATTCGCAACCATGTGCACCTCCCGGGAGTCGGTTCCTTAGGGAACGGGTGCTGATTGTCACGTCCGGAAAAGACCGGATCGGCTGCATTTTGTCCTTGTCGACAGTGTTAGCTGTCTGGGCCGAGCGGATCAGGCGAGCAGAGAAACGGGAGCGATACAGCGATGGGTCGAGCGGATGCGCGACGAGCCCAGCAGCGCGGAGCGCGGCGGGCCGCGAAGAGCGGCGGCATACGCAGACTCTTCACCTGGCGGAAGATGCTGGGCACGTTCTTCGGGTTCTGCCTGCTGATCATGGGCGCCTTCGTGGCGCTCTACCTGTACGTGGACATACCCAAGGCCAACGCCCTGGCCGAGCGGCAGAGCAACGTCTACCAGTACAGCGACGGCACAGTGCTGACCCGGACCGGTGACGGGGTCAACCGCCAGATCGTGGACCTCGCCGAGGTCCCCAAGGAGGTGCAGCACACCTTCGTCGCCGCCGAGAACAAGACGTTCTACAAGGACCAGGGCGTCGACCTGAAGGGCACCGCGCGCGGCATCCTCAACACGCTCTCCGGCAAGGGCAAGCAGGGTGGCTCGACCATCACCCAGCAGTACGTGAAGAACTACTACCTGACGCAGGACCCGACGGTCAGCCGCAAGCTCAAAGAGCTGGTGATCTCGCTCAAGGTCGACCAGAAGAAGGACAAGAACTACATCCTCGCCGGGTACATCAACACCGCGTACTACGGACGCGGCGCGAGCGGGATCCAGGCCGCGGCGCAGGCCTACTACGGGGTCGACGCCAAGGACCTCAGCGTTTCCCAGGGTGCCTATCTGGCCGCGCTGCTCCAGGCCCCCAGCCAGTACGACTGGGCGGTCGCGACGCCCACCGGCCGGAGGCTCGTCAAGGAGCGCTGGGCCTACACGCTCGACAACATGGTCGAGATGCACTGGCTCGACAAGGCCCAGCGCGACACCCTGAAGTTCCCCGTCCCGGACAAGCCCAAGCCCGCCCGCGGCATGGAGGGCCAGACCGGATACCTCGTCGAGGCCGCCAACAAGGAGCTCGACAAGCAGGGCATCACGGGGGACATGCGGCAGGCCGGCGGCTGGACCTTCACCCTGAACATCGACAAGAAGCGGCAGAAGCTGCTGGAGGCGGCGGTCGACCGCCAGCTGGAGTCCAAGCTGGACCGCGAGGGCAACAAGGTCGACGCGACCGTCCAGGCGGGTGCCACCTCCGTCGACCCGAAGACCGGCGCAGTCGTCGCGCTCTACGGCGGGGTGGACTACGTCAAGCACTACTTCTCCAACGCCACGCGTCGGGACTACCAGCCCGCCTCCACCTTCAAGCCGCTGGTGCTCGCCTCCGCGCTGGAGAACGAGGCGAAAACCCAGGACGGCGATCTGATCGGCGTCAACACCCGCTACGACGGCACCAGCAAGCGGCCGGTCGTGGGCAGCGACACCCCGTTCGCCCCGGAGAACGAGGACAACCGGAGCTACGGTGACGTCACCGTGCAGACCGCGATGAACAAGTCGATCAACTCGGTCTTCGCGCAGATGGTGGTCGACGTCGGCCCGCCCGCGGTGAAGGAGACCGCGCTGGCGCTCGGTGTGCCGGACCAGAACTTCCCCGAGCGCCCCGCCATCACACTGGGCACGATGAACGCCTCGACCTGGGACATGGCGGGCGCGTACGCCACGCTCGACAACCACGGCCGGAAGGTCACCCCGTTCATCGTGAAGTCCGCCAAGCACCGGGACCGCACGGTCGACCCGGTCAAGGGCATCGGGAATCAGGTGATCAGCCGCAAGTCCGCCGACACCGTGACCTCCGTCCTGAGGGGCGTCGTGGACAGCGGTTCCGGCCAGGCGGCCAACACCTCGGCCTACGAGGCGGCGGGCAAGACGGGCACCTCGGAGAACAACAAGTCCGCCCTGTTCGCGGGCTACACCCCGGAGCTCACCACGGTTGTGGCGCTCTTCGGTGAATCCCCCAAGGAAGGCGGCGGCCAGGTCAGTCTGACCGGTACCGCGAACGCCGGCCGGGCCAACGGTGGCGGCTTCCCGGCGCAGATCTGGGCGGACTACACCCTCGGCGCGCTGGGCGGCGGCTCCAGTGCCCAGTTCGATCTTCAGGACGTGGAGCGCGGTGAGGTCTCCGTGCCGGCCAGCCCGTCGACGACCCCCTCGACGTCGGAGAGCCCCGACCCGTCGCCGTCCGAGTCGTCGGACCTGCCTTCGCAGAGCCCGATCGAGACGCCCAGCGATTCGGCCAGTCAGTCGCCCATCGAGACGCCGAGCGAGTCCCCCGTCCTGCCGAGCGAGTCCCCCGTCCTGCCGGGTGGGGGAGGGAACTCCGGGCGGCCGGGAAACAACAACTCGCTCAATCAGTGAACGCATGAGAGAGCAGTGAACACATGGGAGAGGAGCGGTGCCGACCGGCACCGCCCCTCTCCCATGTTGTCCGCGTCCGACGGCGTCAGCCGCCGTTGACCTCCTTGGCGATCCGGTCGCCGAGGTCCTTGTCGACGTTGCGCCAGTACTGCAGTGCCCGCTCCAGGACCGGGCGGCTCACGCCGTCCAGGAGATGGCCGGAAATGTTCGACACGAGCCGATCGCGCGCCGCGTCGTCGAGCACCTTGCGGACCATCGTGCCCGCCTGGCCCCAGTCGTCGTCCTCCCGGTGCAGCTTGTACGCCTCGTGGACCATCTCGCCCGCGGTGGCCCAGCCCGCCGGGTCGCCGAAGCGTTCGGTGTCCGCGGCCGGTCCGCCGTACGAGTTCGGCGCGTAGACCGCTCCCGTGCGCGTCGGCTCGTACCGCATCGGGCCGTCCTTCGCGTACGAGTTCCGGCCGAAGCGCGGGCGGTTCGGCGGCAGCTGCGCGTAGTTCGGACCGATCCGGTACCGGTGGGTGTCCGGATACGAGAAGAGCCTGCCGAGCAGCATCTTGTCGGGCGACGGACCGATGCCGGGCACCAGGTTCGACGGCTCGAAGGACGCCTGCTCGATGTGGACGAAAAAGTCCTCGGGGTTTTCGTTCAGCGTCATCCGGCCGACCTCGATCAGCGGGTAGTCGCCGTGCGGCCACACCTTGGTCAGGTCGAACGGGTTGAACCGGTAGTCCGGCGCGTCGTCGAATGGCATCACCTGGACGTACAGCGTCCAGCTCGGGTGATCGCCGCGCTTGATCGACTCGAACAGGTCGCGGCGGTGGACGTCGCCGTCGATACCGGCCATCTCGTCGGCATCGGCCTGGGTGTAGAAGTCGATGCCCTGGTCGGTCTTGAAGTGGTACTTGATCCAGAACCGCTCGCCACCCGCGTTCACCCACATATAGGCGTGCGAGCTGTAACCGTTCATGTTGCGGTACGTCTTCGGGATGCCCCGGTCGCCCATCAGCCACGTCACCATGTGCGCGGACTCGGGGGAGAGGGTCCAGAAGTCCCACTGCATGTCGTGGTCGCGCACCCCGCTGTCCGGGCGGCGCTTCTGCGAGCGGATGAAGTCCTGGAACTTCATCGGGTCCCGTACGAAGAAGATCGGCGTGTTGTTGCCGACCATGTCGTAGTTGCCGTGCTCCGTGTAGAACTTCAGCGCGAAGCCGCGGGGGTCGCGCCAGGTGTCGGGGGAGCCCTGTTCGCCGGCGACCGTGGAGAAGCGGGCGAGCATGGCGGTCTGCTTGCCCGGTTGGAAGAGGTCCGCCTTGGTGAACTGGCTGACGTCGTTGGTCACGACGAAGGTGCCGTAGGCCCCGGCGCCCTTGGCGTGGACCACCCGTTCGGGGACCCGTTCACGGTTGAACTGGGCCATCTTCTCGATGAGGTAGTGGTCCTGGAGCAGGATCGGGCCGTCGGATCCGACGGTGAGTGAATGTTCGTCGCTCTCCACCGGGATCCCGGCGTTGTTCGTGGTGTAAGGAGCGTTCTTGGTTTCCTCGGTCACGAGCGTCCTCCCGTCGGTGCGGGGTGTCGGTCAGGTCGCCCAGGCGGCGCCCGGTCACGACTGAGTCAACTCCGACGACGAGAGGTCGGCAACATGTGGACCTTGTCCAGACTTGGGTTATTTCGTCGGCGCCCTATTGCTGGCCGCGGGTCGGCATCTCGAACCAGACGACCTTGCCGGTCGACAGCCGGGTCGCACCCCACCGCCGGGCCAGCCGGTTCACCAGGAACAGGCCGCGGCCGCCCTCGTCCATGTCGCGGGCCCGGCGCTGCCGGGGCAGCTGCGGGGCGTCGTCGCCGACCTCGCAGCGCAGGATGTCGGTCCGCAGCAACCGCAGCGTCACCGGTCGCTCCGCGTACCGCACCGCATTGGTCACCACCTCGCTGACCAGCAGTTCCACCGAGTCCGAGAGCTCGTCGAGACCCCACCGGCTGAGCGCCCTGCGGGCCAGCCGCCTGGCCCGTCCGGGGGCGGAGTCCTCCGGCTCCAGGAACCAGTACGCGACATCGCTCGGCGCGATCCCGTCGAACCGGGCGGCGAGCAGCGCGATGTCGTCGTCCCGGTCGCCCGGGCCGAGCATGTCGAGCACGTCGTCGCAGAGCGCCTCCAGCGGCGGCGAGTGATCCGGTCCGGTGAGCTGGGCGGTGGCGGCGAGCCGCTCGCGCAGCTGCTCGATGCCGGTCCAGACGTCCCGCAGCCGGGACTCCACCAGACCGTCGGTGTACAGCAGCAGCGTGGCGCCCGAGGGCGCATCCAGCTCGACGGCCTCGAAGTCCACTCCGCCCACGCCGATCGGGGCGCCGGGCGGCACCCGCAGCACCTCGGCGCGGCCGCCCAGATGCAGCAGTACGGGCGGCGGGTGCCCGGCGTTGGCGATGGTGATCCGGTGCGCGACCGGGTCGTACACCGCGTACAGGCAGGTCGCCATCCGGTCGCTGCCGAGCCGCTGCGCCTGCTCGTCCAGGTGGTGCAGCACCTCCTGCGGCGGCAGGTCGAGCCCGGCGAGGGTCTGTGCGGTGGTGCGCAGCTGGCCCATGATCGCCGCGGAGGTCATGGAGTGGCCCATGACGTCGCCGACGACCAGGGCGACCCTGCTGCCGGGCAGCGGGATGGCGTCGTACCAGTCACCGCCGACCCGGGCCGTCTCGGCGGCCGGGAGGTAGCGGGAGGCGAGCCGGACGCCGGTGGGCTGCGGCAGTGAGTCGGGCAGCATGGTGCGCTGCAGCTCATCGGCGATGTACGCCTCGCGCCCGTACAGCACGGCCTTGTCGATGCCGAGTGCGGTGTGCGTGGCCAGCTGGGCGGCGACCAGCAGGTCGTTGGCCTCGAACGGCGGCCGCTCGGTCCCCCGCAGGAAGACGGCAGCACCGATCACCCGCCGGCGGCCGCGCAGCGGGGCGAGGATCACCCGGTGGCCGGAGGGGACGGTGCGCCCGGCGCCGAGCAGTTCGGGCAGGGCGACGCGGGCCGCCGCGGAGTCCCCGAAGACGGGCCGTACGCCGCGCAGCACCTCGGCGAGCGCACCGCCCGCCTGCACCTCGCAGAGTTCTGCCGCGGGCGTCAGGTCGGCGTGCGGGTCGATGGCGGGCGGGCGCAGCCGCTCGGTCTCCGGGGAGGTCTCGGTCTCCTCATCGTTTAAACGCAGCCGGTCGGACCGGCGCAGCCGCAGCACGAACGGTGTGGCCGGGCGCTCGTCGCCGACCGGGAGCGGATCGCGGAGGTAGACGAGTATGGCGTCGGAGAACGTCGGCACGCTGGCCCGGCACAGGCCGAGGACGATCTCGTCCAGATCTATGCCGCGGGCGATCCGGCGGGTCGCGGCGCCCACGAAGCGCAGCCGGTCACCTTCGCGGCGAGCCACCGTCTGCGGGTCCGGTCCCGCCGCCGCGGCGGGGGTCGGTGCCGCTGCAGGGCCGGGAATCGCCGTGGGATTCGAGCCGGTGCCCGGGGGCGTGGCGGGCTTGGGGCCCGACGCCGCGGCAGGGCCGGGGATCGCCGCGGTGGCAGGGGCGGCTGCCGGCGCGGCGTCCTGCTGCCGCGGCCGGGCGCGTTCCTGCGACCGGGCGGCGAGAGGCTGCCGGCCTTCGTGGGAGGTGGGATGCTCCGTCACGCGTGGGGTTCCGTCCGTCCGGGCCGGTTGTATGAGGCAATCACCTTGTGGGGCGCCACTGTGCCCCGGCGAGAGCGGTGATGACAACGGCTGCCACCGCCTGCCCAGCTCCGAGGGGCCGAAACCGTATGCCTGCGGGGTGTGTCGCTGACAACGTTTCCGCCTTTTCGGCGGCGGACAGCGTGCACATCTCCACCCCCTCGTAGTGGCTCGTGCGGTTGTTGCGGCTCATGCAACTGATGCGGCTCATGAAGATCGTGCAACTCGTGCGATGACTTGCGATCAGGTCCAGTGCCGCGCCCCCCGGTTGGAGCGGAGCAGCCCTCCGGAGGACGATCCTACGTTTGCCCCCCTGGGGTGCATCAAGGGTCTCACGACGGCATATGCGAGGGCGTACGGTCCCAGTCATCCGGCAGCGCGGGCACTTGCCACCGCGGATCGGGCCGCCAGTTCTCCCAGCCGTCCCGGAACGGCGTGCCCCAGGCGTTGATGACGCCGACGGCCGCGTGGCCCGCCTGCCGTACCCGCCGCGCGGTGTCCCGGTCCATCAGACCGACCCGCTGCGCCTGGGCGAATTCGTCCTCGTCCAGCCAGCGCCAGCTCCGGTCGGGGTGTACGGCGATGTCGAGAAAGTGATCCTCGGAGTCGACGCCGCCGGCCCAGCGGGTGCGCGGTTCCTCCAGGTTCACGTACCAGTTGCGAAAGCTCCAGCCGCGGTCCCAGAACAGCCAGACCGACCAGGGTTCGCCGGGCCGGGCGAGCTTCAGCACGCCCCTGCCGAACCAGGTCGAGCGGGCTACGGTGCGGGGCGCGGTGTACCGGGTGGCGAGCGGCTCGGCGTGCACACTGGTGCCGTCGGCGAGGACCGGTCTGATGCATTCGGTGCCGGGCGCCATCCAGACGGCGAGCAGTTCGTCCGTGTCCTGGACGACGGTGACCGGCCGGCAGATGTGGACCGGGCTGTGGGCGCCGCCGGGCGACCGCGGACCGTTGCCGCGGTAGCGCCACAGGATGTGATCGCCCGGCGCCCAGTACGCGACGTCCGAGCGATCGACTTCTGCGCGCGCGTTGTCTCCCGTACCTGCCATGGAGAGATCTTAGGGATGCCGCCGCCCGGTTGCTGCGATCCACGTCACGGGCGGGTCATACGCAACACGTCGAGCGCCTCGTCGAGCTGTTCCACCGTGAGATCGCCGCGCTCCACGTACCCCGAGGCCAGCACCACTTCACGGATCGTCCGCCGCTCGGCGAGCGACTTCTTGGCGACCTTGGCCGCCTCCTCGTAACCGATGTACTTGTTCAGCGGGGTGACGACGGACGGCGAGGACTCCGCGTACTCCCGGGCCCGTTCCACGTCGGCCGTGATCCCGTCGACGGTACGGTCCGCGAGCAGCCGGGAGACGTTGGTCAGCAGCCGGATCGACTCCAGCAGGTTCTTCGCGATGACCGGCAGCATGACGTTCAGTTCGAAGTTGCCCGCCGCGCCAGCGACGGCGACCGTCGTGTCGTTGCCCATCACCTGGGCGGCGACCATCAGGACGGCCTCGGGGATGACCGGATTCACCTTCCCCGGCATGATCGACGAGCCCGGCTGCAGGTCGGGAAGGCTGATCTCGGCCAATCCGGTGCGCGGGCCGGAGGCCATCCAGCGCAGGTCGTTGGAGATCTTGGTGAGCGAGACCGCGATCGTACGGAGCTGGCCCGACGTCTCGACGAGTCCGTCCCGCGCGCCCTGCGCCTCGAAGTGGTCGCGGGCCTCGGTGAGCGGCAGCCCCGTGACGCGGGCGATCTCGGCGATCACGGCTGCGGAGAAGCCGGGCGGGGTGTTGATGCCGGTGCCGACGGCCGTGCCCCCCAGCGGCAGTTCGGCGAGGCGCGGCAGCGATGCGTTCAGCCGCTCGATGCCGTACCGGATCTGCGCGGCGTAGCCGCCGAACTCCTGACCCAGGGTCACCGGCGTCGCGTCCATCAGATGCGTACGGCCCGACTTCACCACCGTCGCGAACTCGGCGGACTTGCGCTCCAGCGCGGCCGCCAGATGGTCCAGGGCGGGGATCAGCTCACCGGTGACGGCCGCGGTCGCGGCGATGTGGATGGAGGACGGGAACACGTCGTTGGACGACTGCGAGGCGTTGACGTGGTCGTTGGGGTGGACCTCACGGCCGAGACGTTCGGTGGCGAGGGTTGCCACGACCTCGTTGGTGTTCATGTTGGAGGACGTGCCGGACCCGGTCTGGAAGACATCGATCGGGAAGTGCGCGTCCCAGCGGCCGTCGGCGACCTCGCCCGCCGCCTCCTGGATCGCGTCGGCGATGTCCGGGTCGAGCACCTTGAGCTCGGCGTTGACCTTGGCCGCGGCGGCCTTGATCCGGGCCAGGGCCTCGATGTGGGCCCGCTCCAGACGCTGGCCGGAGATCGGGAAGTTCTCCACGGCGCGCTGCGTCTGGGCCCGCCATCTGGCGTGCGCGGGGACCTTCACCTCACCCATCGAGTCGTGCTCGATGCGGTACTCGGTGGCGCCGGTGGAGTCGGCCGTGCCGGCGGGTGTCTGCGCGTCGTCCATGGGTTTCAACCTCCTGAAAAAGTTGAGCACTTGTCTTGTTCTGCGTATTCCCAATTCGCCTACCGGCCAGTAAATACCGGGGGTAACCACAACCCGGGGAGGCGCAATGAGGCGCACCAGACACAGAGTCCGCTGCACGGTCGCGGCCGCTGCGGCCGTGGCGGCGGTATGGGGCGGCATGACCGCTGCCGCCGGACCGGCAGGCGCGGCACACCGGTCCGGTACCACCCCTACCGCATCCACCCCCCTCCCGCCCGAGCTGGAGGCCATCCGCGCCGCCGAAGCCACCCGGCTGTACGGCGACCCGGCCGAGCGCCCGCTCGCCGACCGCAGGACCGGGCTGATCTCGCTCGGCGACAGCGAGATCTCCGGCGAGGGCGTCGGAACGTACGAGGCAGGGACCAACGGCCCCGACAACTGGTGCCACCGCTCGCCCGACTCCGCCATCCACCGCACCGGGATCCCCGCCGACGTCACGTACAACGTCTCCTGCTCGGGCGCGTACACCGGAAACATCGTGATCGGCGGATCCAGGCAGTACGCCGACGAACTCGTGCAGAGCGACAACCTCGCCATCAAGGCCCGCAACACCCGGATAAAGATGATCGTGCTCGTGGCCGGCGCCAACGACGACCTCCAGTTCGGCCCGGTGATGACGGACTGCGTGGAGCGCTGGGTGCTCCTGCAGGGTGCGTGCCGGCCGACGTACGAGGGCGGCTGGCAGGCTCGGGTCGACGGGCTCGTCCCCAAGGTCGAGAAGACCGTACGCGACCTGCAGACCGTCATGTCCGACGCCGGTTACGCCAGTGGCGACTACAAGCTCGTGGTGATGGGCTACCCCAGCCCGATCGGCCCCGACTTCAACGACAACCCGAACTTCCCCGGCAAGATTCCGGGTGGCTGCGCGGGTTACGACTCCGACGCCGCCTGGGGCCGTAACGTCGCCGTCCCCGCCTTCGAGCGCGGAATGCGCAGGGCCGCCGCCGACACCGGGGCCGTCTACCTCGACAACTCCCGGCTCTTCCACGGCCACGAGGTCTGCATGGAGGACACCTGGGCACGCGGCCTCTACATCGACCTGTCGCACTTCCCGCCGGACTCCAACTCCGTCCGGCAGTCCTTCCACCCCAATGCGCGCGGGCACGCCGCCTTCGCCTCCTGCCTGACCCAGATCTACAACTCCGGTCTGCGCGAGGCGAGCTGCGCCGACCCGGCGAGCACCGGAAAGCCGGTCCTGGAGCCTGCCGCCTGGGACTCGGTCTTCGAGCCCCTCAAGAACGAGGCCACCGGCACGTGTGTGGACGTCCCCGCGTCGGTGACCCGCAACAACACGAAGATCGCGGGCTGGGACTGCCACGGCGGCCGCAACCAGGGCTGGTGGTACGACGCAGGCACGAAGACCGTCCGTACGGAACTGAGCCACGACCGGTGCCTCGATGTGCCGGGCGCCGACTACAGAGCGGGCGCCACGCTCATCCTGTGGAACTGCTCGGGGGCGGCGAACCAGCAGTTCGTCCGGGAGTCGGGCACGTTGCGCCCGGCGGCTTCGACCGGGCTGTGCCTGACGCTCGCGGCGGCCAAGGACCCGCTGAAGCTCCAGGCGTGCGACGGGTCGGCGAAGCAGCGTTTCGCGTAGGGCCGCAGGGCGCATGACGGCGGGGCGGTCGCGCGATGCGGCCACCGCGCCGTCACTCGTCCACCGCCTCGCTGAGGGACCGGACCGTCGGTGACAGATAGAGCCGCCGCAGCGCCACCGGAGGCAGCCCGCGCTCCCGCATCGCGGTGGCGAGACGGATCGCGTAGAGCGAATTGCCGCCCAGATCGAAGAAGTTGTCGTCGGGGCCGACCGGCACGCCGAGGACGGACTCCCAGATTCCGGTAAGTTCGGCGAAGGGGTCGGCCGCGGCGGGGGCAGCGGTGCCGGCCGGGGCGTCGGCCGGGGCCGTCGGGGCGGGCAGCCGGGACGGGTCCAGCTTGCCGTTCGGGGTGAGCGGGAGCCGCGGCAGGGCGGTCACCGACGCGGGCAGCATGTGCTCCGGCAGCAGCTTCGCGGCCCGCCGGCGTATGTCGTCGGCCGTGCCGACCGGGTCCGCCGCCAGAACCACGTACGCATCGATCCGCACACCCGCCGCATCGAGGAACGCGTCCCCGGAAACCGTCACCGCCGCCGCGGTCACGGACGGATCGGCCAGCAGCACGTGACGGATCTCGTCCAGCTCGATCCGGAAGCCGCGCACCTTCACCTGGCTGTCGATCCGGCCCAGATGCTCCAGGGTGCCGTCCGGGAGCAGCCGGCCCAGATCGCCGCTGCGGTACATCCGTCCGCCGTGCCACGGGTCGGGTACGAAGCGCTGCCCGGTCAGGCCCGGGCGGCCCAGGTACCCCGTCGCGACCCCGGCGCCGCCGACATGGATCTCGCCGGGTGCCCCGGGCGGGACCGGCCTGCCCCGGGCGTCGAGCACGTACACGTACCAGCCGGGCAGCGGACGCCCCACCGAGCGGGACCCGGACAACGCCGTGCGCCGGGTCACCGTCTGCGCCGTCACATGGACCGTCGTCTCGGTGATGCCGAACATGTTGACCAGCCGGCAGCGGTCCTCGGGGTGGCGGTCGAACCAGTCGCGCAGCGGGCGGGCGTCCAGCGGTTCGCCGCCGAGGACGACCAGGCGCAGGGCGAGCGGCGTTCCCCGGCCCCGGCGTTCCCCGTGCTCCCGGTCGGCGGCCATGAGCTGGGTGAATGCGGACGGGGTCTGGCTGAGAACGGTGACCCCCTCCCGTACGAGCAGGGCGTGGAAGTCGGCAGGGGAGCGGGAGACCCAGTAGTCGACGACGACCAGCCGGGCGCCGGTCAGCAGGGCGCCCCAGATCTCCCAGACGGAGAAGTCGAAGGCGCTGGAGTGGAAGAGCGTCCACGTGTCGCCGGGGCCGAGAGCGAAGTCGTCGCGAGTGGCGTCGATGAGGGCGAGGACATTGCTGTGCGGCACGACGACACCCTTGGGGCGGCCGGTCGAGCCGGAGGTGTGGATGACGTACGCCGGGGCGGTGGCGGGCCGGGCGGTGGGGGCCCGGTGGTCGGCCGGGTGGCCGGTGAGGGGGGCGGTGTCCTCCACCGTCAGCCGCAGACCGGCGTCCTCGGCGGTGCGGGCGCGGCGGTCCGCGGGGTGATCCGGATCCAGCGGTACGTAGATCGCGTCCGCCTTGAGGACGGCGAGCATCATCGCGACGAGGTCCGTCGAGCGGGGCAGGCAGAGACCCACATGGTCACCGGGCCGGACGCCCCGGGCACGCAGCCCGGCGGCCAGTTCGTCGGCGCGGGAGTCCAGCTCCCGGTAGGTCAGGGTGCGCTCGCCGCAGGTCAGGGCGGGCGCCTCGGGGCGCAGAGCGACCTGGTCCGCGAAGGCTTCGTCGATGCGGTGGGAAGGGCGGGACGGTGGGACGGCCGAGCGGGGCGGGCGGCCGAGGGCGAGCTGCTCGGCGGACTCCGTCTCGTCGAGCAGGACGAGGTCGATGAGGGGGGTCCCGGGCGGCACCGTGGCCAACTGGTCCTGTACGCGGGCGACATGGCGCTCGGCAGGGGCGGACTCGTCGACGGCTTCGTCGCCCGGGGGACTGAGGGGAGTGGCGAGGAGGTCCCCGACCGTGCGGCCCTCGGACAGGTCGGCCTCGAGCACGGCCCGGCCGTCGAACGCGCCAAGGGTGTTCCCAGGCCGGTCGGGCGCCGATACGGGCACGGCCACGCGCACGGACGACCTGCCCTCGTACCGTCCGAGCACGAGTGCGGTGGCGGCGGCGCGCCGCAGGGCGTCGGGGCCGGGGACACGGGCGGGATGCGCTGCGGGGGAGTGCTCCGCCGCCCGTACCTCCTCCGGCCCGACCTCCCCGCAGAGCACGCGAGAGATCAGCCGGAGCGAGGTCGCGTCCAACGCGGCCGGATCGGCGACGAGGACGAGATCACCGGGACGCGGCACGGGCGGCCGCACGGCGCCCTGCGCGGTCCCGCCTGCGGGGGCGCCTGCGAGGTCGCCCGCGGTCCCGCCTGCGCGGGTGCCCGCGAGGTTGTCCGTGGCGCCGGTCGCAGGGGCGGACGCGCTCCCGCCCGCCGACCCGCCCCCGGACTCACCCGCGCCCTCCTCCTCGTACCGCAGCAGCAGCACCCGCAGCAGCTGCCCCGGTCCGAGCGGGCGCCGGGTCTCCGTCTCGCGGCGGCGGGCTGCCCTTGCCGAGTCCGCCGGTGCCGGGACGGTCTCGGTCCACAGCCGGGGGTGCGGGCCGTCCGGCCACCACCGCTTCGACGCCGTCGCGAGTGCGGTCGCGACCGGGCCGTCGTCCGTCGCGCCCAGTGGCAGGCGGACCGTCAGCGTATGGGCGGCAGTTGGCACCGGTGTCCTCCTCCTCGTAGGGGTGCGCCTCAGCGCGTCGTGAATCCGCCGTCGACCGTCAACACGCTTCCCGTCACCTGACGCGACTCGTCCGACGCCAGCCAGAGCGCAGCGTCCGCGACATCCTGCGGCTCGACGAGTGCGTTCATCGGCTGCGCCTGGACGAACGTCTCCTCGTGCTCGGCGACCGGCACCTCCAGCGACCGGGCGATCTCCGCGAGCATCCGGCCCTCCATCGCCTCGTCGTCCCGCACCGACCCGGGGCACACCGCGTTCACCCGCACCTTGCGCGGCGCGTAGTCCAGTGCGACGGCCTTGGTCAGCCCGACGAGGCCGTGCTTGGCGGCGACGTAACCGGCGAAGTTCCGGTAGCCGACCAGGCCCGCCGTCGACGCGATGTTGACGATGGAGCCGGAGCCCTGCGCGGTCATCCGCCCGCCGACGGCCCGGATCGCCCGCCAGGCACCGCCGAGGTCCACATCGATCACCAGCTGCCACTCGGGCTCGGTGATCTCGTGTGCGGAACGGCCCGAAGGGGCTGCGATCCCCGCGTTGTTGACGAGGACGTCGATCCGCCCGAAGCGCTCCTCCGCATCGTCCGCCGCCGCCTCCAGCGCGCCGAGATCCCGCACGTCCGCCTGCCGGGTCAGCACGGCGGAGCCCGCATCGCGGCAGAGCTCCGCCGTGTACGCGAGCTGGCTCGCCGAACCCAGCGGATACGGGACGCCGGGCAGCGGGCCCGCCACATCGAGCAGCACCAGATCCGCGCCCTCGCGGGCGAACGTCAGTGCGCAGGCCCTGCCGAGCCCGCGTGCCGCACCCGTGATCAGCGCGGTCCGCCCGGCCAGCCGCCCGGTTCCGCCGCTCGTCGTCATCCCTCGCCCAGTTCGGCGGCGATCAGTTCCAGCAGCGCGTCCGGCCGGTCGGCCAGATACATGTGCCCGCCGTCCAGCTCGGCGACGCTCAGCTTCCCGCTCGTCGCCCACCCCCACTCGGCAGCGCCGGCCGCAGCGACGAGCGTGTCCGCACGCCCGCGGACCGAGACGACGCGCACGGTCAGCGGCCGCTCGGAGGCCGGCCGGTAGCTCTCGTGCAGCTGTACGTCGGCCCGGAGCGACGGCAGCAGCAGCTCCCGCATCTCCGGGTTCTCCAGCGCCGGATGTGCGTACCCGGCGAAGCTCTTCACCCGTGCGACGAACTCGTCCTCCGGCAGCCCGCCCGCCCGGTCGGTGCGGGCGGTCCACGGACCGGGCGAGCCGCTGACGAAGAGCGCTTCGAGACGGATCCCGGGCTCGCGTTCGAGCCGGTGCGCCAGCTCGTACGCGAGTACCGCGCCCATGCTGTGCCCGAACACGGCCACGCGTCGGCCCGTGCCCCCGAGCGCGGCGGTGACCTGGGCGTACGCATCGTCCACGGCCTCGGCCGCCGAGGTGTACGCGGGCTCGGCGAACCGCTTCTCCCGGCCCGGCAGCTGCACCGGCAGGATCGTCAGCCCCGCCGGGGCCTGCCCCTGCCACGGCGTGAAGAACGACGCACCCGCCCCGGCGAAGGGCAGGCAGATCAGGACAGTCTCTTCCACGGTCTCTCTTCCGGTCTCGGGTGTACGGGAGGGTCAGCCGGACGTCACGAACGCGCCCAGGATGGCGGCCAGATACGCCGGGTCGTCCGCCCCGCACAGCTCGCGCGCCGAGTGCATGGAGAGTCCCGGCACCCCTACATCGACCGTCGCGACCCCCAGCCGGGCCGCGGTGAGCGGACCGATCGACGTACCGCACGGCATCGCGTTGTTGGAGACGAACGGCTGCCACGGCGCACCCGCCCGCTCGCACGCGGCCGCGAACACGGCCATCCCGGTGCTGTCGGTGGCGTACCGCTGATTGACGTTGACCTTGATCGTCGGCCCGCCGTTGGGCAGCGGGTGGTGGTCCGGGTCGTGCCGCTCCGCGTAGTTGGGGTGCACCGCGTGCGCCATGTCGGCGGAGACGCAGAAGGCCCCCGACACCGCCCGCGACCAGTCCTCCGAGCTGCCACCGCGCGCGGTGACGGAGCGGCCCAGGACCCGCTCCAGCATGGGGCTCTGCGCACCCGTCTCGGATCCGCTGCCGACCTCCTCGTGGTCGAAGGCCGCCAGGACGGGGATGTACGAGGGCGGCTCGGCTCCCGTCGCCGCGCCGGCCAGGGCGGTGACGCCGGCGTGCACCGACACCAGGTTGTCCAGCCGTGACGAGACGACGAACTCCCGCTCCGCGCCCAGATATCCGGGCGGCTGGACGTCGTGCAGCATCAGGTCCCAGCCGAGCACCTCGTCCGGGTCCACCTCGGCGGCCGCCGCCACGCGGCGCAGCAGCGCACCCTCCTCGGGCGCGCCGAGCGCCCACAGGGGGGCGACATGACGCTGCCGGTCGAGCGCCAGCCCCTCGTTGACGGAACGGTCCAGGTGGATGGCCAACTGCGGGACCCGCAGAAGCGGTTCGTCGATCTGGACGAGCCGCGACTCGGTCGTGCCGCCGGGCCCGCGCAGCGCGAGCCGCCCGGAGACGCCCAGGTCGCGGTCGAGCCAGGTGTTGAGCGGGACCCCGCCGTAGATCTCCACGGCGATCTGGCGCCAGCCCGCCGAGCCCGTGTCGGGGGTGGGCTTGATCCGCAGGTTCGGCGAGTCGGTGTGGGTGCCGACGATCCGGAACGGGGTGTGCGCCGGGGCGTCCTCGGGGACGTACCAGGCGATCAGGGCGCCGCCGCGGGCGACGAAGCTGCCGCCGGTCGTGCCCGTCCAGTCGTCCGTACCGTGCAGCTCGCGGAAGCCGGCCTTCTCCAGCCGTTGGATGGCGCTCGCCACCGCGTGGTACGGGGACGGGCTGGCCCGGATGAAGGAGAGCAGGTCGTCGGTGTGACTGCGGTGACTGGGGTGGGGGGCCGGCGTCATACGGCGTCCGCCTTTCCGCTGTTCGCTTTCGAGGGTGAGGGTGGGGGTGAGGGCTTCGAGGGCGTGGGTGACGGGGACGACGGGAGCAGCAGTTCCCGGACCGGGCGGTCCGGCCGGGCGCAGAACTCCTCGAGCAGCTCGATGTACGAGCTGAGGAGCTCTTCAGCTGTCTCCCGGTTCCACAGGTCGGCGGAGTACTCCAGGAACGTCCGATAACCCTTCGTACGGTCCCGGCACGGCGCAAGCCCGAAGCACAGCTCGCTGCGTGAAAGAGGCGGTGCCAGATCCTCCACCTCGACGCCCAGACCGGGGATCTCGATGTCCGTGTCGAGGGAGTTCTGGAAGGCGAGCACATGCGGCACCCGGTCCGGCACGTCGTCGGCGCCCGCATCGCGCATCGTCTGCATGATCCGGGCCGTCGGCAGCACGTGCGCCATCGCCCCCATCGCCCCCGCCCCGGTGCGCGCCGTCAGCTCGGCACAGGTGGTCCCGAGATTGGCCGAATCCTGTCGTACGCGGACCATCACCGCCGTCGACGTCATGGCGACGCGCGATTCGAAGGCGGTGCCCTGACGGTTGGCGTACGGGACGCTCAGCAGAATGTCCGGCTCCCCGGAGAGCCTGGTCAGAAACACTCCGAGCGCCGTGGCCGCCACCGCGAACGGGGTGGTGTGAACAGCCCCGGCGAACATCTCGACGGCCGCCCGCACCGCCCCCGACGCCCGGCCGCGGATCGTGTCGCCGAGCCCGCTGAGCTGCTCGGGCCGGGGACGGTCGGTCGGTACGGGCACCCGGGACGGCACTCCGTCGAGGTACGCGGCGCAGTAAGCGGCCCGGCGGGCCTCGGTCTCCGGGTCGTCCTGGGCGCGCTGCCATCGGGCGTACTCCGTGACCTGCGAGCCCGGCGGGTCGAGGGTGTGCGGAACTCCCTTCGCCGCCGCGGTGTACAGCGCGGCGATCTCGGCGAGCAGGAGCGACAGGGACCAGCCGTCGGCGGTGATGTGGTGCAGGACGAACATCAGCGCCCAGCGGTCCTCCTCGACGCGCAGCAGCCGCAGACCGGGAAGCGCGGGCTGCGAGAGGTCGAACGCGGTCGTGGCGGTTTCGCGGCACAACTCATCCGCCCGGGGCCGCCGTTGGCCCGGCGGCAGGCCGGTGAGGTCCTCGACGGGCAGATCGACGGGTTGCGCGGCGACGACTTCCTGCCACCAGGACGCGTTCTCCTCGACGAACCGGGTCCGCAGGGAGTGGTGCCGGGCCAGCAGCTCGGTGAGCGCGGACCGCAGGGCCGGCACGTCCAGCGCGCCGGTGAAGGTGATCCGGGTCGGGATGTTCCACAACTCGGAGTGCGGTACGGAGTGGTGTCCGGCGATCATCCGGGCCTGCTGGTCGCTGACCGGCGCTCGGTCGACGATCTCGACGTCCTCCCCGGGGGGTGCGGGCTCGGGCGCGAGCTGGTCGGTCATCGCCCGCAGCGTGGCGTCGGAGAAGAAGTCCGCCATCGGATAGTCGACACCGAGCGCGTCCCGCACCCGGTTGACCAGGCGGATCGCGGTGATCGAATTGCCGCCGAGGTCGAAGAAGTTGGTCTCGGCGGGGAAGCCGCGGACGTCGAGGACGGACTCCCAGACGTCCCGGAGCGCGTCCGCGGTGGAGCGCGGTGGTTCGTCCCCGGTGGCCCTGCCACCTCCCGTCATCGACTCCAGCGTCCCGACCAGCTCGTCGAGATACCCGCGTGCCGTCCCCGCGTCGAACAGATCCGCGTCGTAGCGCAGCCGCAGCCGCAGGCCCGATGCGGTACGCGTCGCCATCAGGGCCAGTTCCAGCGGGGCGGACTCCGTCCCGGCGGGCACCTCCTCGGCCCGCAGTCCCGGCAGGTCGATCCGCGACAGCGTCTCGTTGTCCAGGTCCACCGACACGGTGATCAGGGGGCGCGGGTTGCCCGGGTCCGGGTGCGCCCCGACGAGCAGGGCGTCCAGGTCGACCAGCTGCCGCTCGTCCGCCTCGCGCAGGGCGCGCCCGGTGGCCCGTACCGCATCGGCAGCGTCCGTACCGTCCGGCAGCGACACCCGCAGCGGCAGCAGCGCCACATGGAAGCCGACCGTGTCCCGGGTCTCGGGGGTGCGCCGCCCGAAGGTGGACCCGAGCACGAACTCGTCCTGCCCCGACCGCCCGCGCAGCACCAGCTGCCATGCCGTGCACAGCGTCGCGAACAGTGTGGCGCCCTGCTCCCCGCTCCACTCCTGCCACCGCACGGTCCGCTCCTGGTCGACCCGTACGGCCACCGCCCTGCCGCGCCCCGCGACCCGGCGCTCGCGCGGCCGGTCGGTGGGCAGCTCGAGCACCGGTGGCTTCTCGCCCAACTGCTCGCGCCACCACGTGAGATCGGCCGGGTCCCGGGGCGGTTCCGGTGCACCGGCCGTCGTGCCGGCAGGCCGTGCGAAGACCGGCGCACGGTTCTCCACCGCCGCCCGGTACAGCTCCTCCAGGTCATTCGTCATCAGCCCCGCGGAGTGGGCGTCGGTGACGATGTGGTGCATGCCGAGCAGCAGCACCTGGTCGTCGTCCGCGAGCCGGATCAGCCGGGGTGTGAACAGCGGTCCCGCGGCCAAGTCGTACCCGCGCCCGCTCTCCTCGGCGAGCGCCGCCGCGATCGTCCGGTCGGCCCCGTCGGGGGACTGCGCCCGGGCGTCCGTCACCAGGAGCGGGATGCGCAGCCCGGGCCTGACGACCTGGACCACGGTCTCGTCGCCGCTGCCGGCCCGGAACACGGTCCGCAGCCCGGCATGGCGGGCGACCAGCCCGTCCAGGGCGACCCGGAGGGCGGACTCGTCGAGCCGGCCGTGCAGGCGGACCGCCTGGGTCTCGTTGTACGCGGCGGAGTTGCCGAGCAGCCGGGCCGCGAGCCACAGCCGCCGCTGCGCGGAGGTGGCGGGCGCGGTGATGTCCTGTGCCTCTTGCGGCCCCTGTGCCTCTTTCGACCCTTGCGTCTCCGGCGTCTTCCGCTCCCGGGTGCGGCGCCGCAGCAGATCCAGCTGTTCCAGCCCCGCCCGCATCCGCTCCTCGGGCAGCCCGAAGTCGACGAGCGCGGCGATCTCGTCAGCCCCGGCCCTGTGCAGGGCGTCGACGAGCGGGGCGCAGCTCTCCGGGGTGCCGATCAGGGCCCGCTGGTCGCAGTACCGGTCGTACGCCCGGCGGAAGAGGTAGTCCAGGTCGTCCTCGCTCGCCGTCGCCACGTCCTCGGGGCTGCGGCCGAGCGCGGTGGCGGCCGACCGCATCAGCAGCGACGAGCGCAGATAGCGACTCATCGGCTCCAGCGCCTCGGCCCGCGCGGCAGCGTGATCCGTACCGAGGTAGGTGTGGACCAGGACGGTCACCCGGCCGCCGTCCGGATCGAGTCCGCAGTCGGCGCGCACCCGCCGGTAGTGGTCGATGTTCGCGGCCAGTTCGGCCACGGTCTGGCTCATGAGGTTGGTGACGATCCCCAGCCCGCGCCGGGCCGCCTCCCCGTACGAGGAACGCTGCCCGGAGGTGGCCAGGAACATCGGCGGCTCGGCCTGCACCGGGCGGGGATGGATGCGTACGCCGATGTCGGTGCCCTCGCCCGTCCGCCGCGCGACGGACTCGCCGGCCCACAACCGGCGGACGTCGTCGAGGTGGGAGAAGGCGATCTCCCGGCGGTCCTCGAACCGGTCCGGGTGCAGGGCGAAGTCCTGCGCGTGCCAGCCGGTGGCGCAGCCGATGCCGACCCGCCCGCCGGACAGGTTGTCGACGACCGACCACTCCTCGGCGACCCGGATCGGGTCGTGCAGCGGCAGGACGACCGAGCCCGCGTTGATCCTGATCCGCTCGGTCTCACGGGCGAGGACGGCGGCGAGTACGGCCGGGTTGGGGAAGAGGCCGCCGAAGGAGTGGAAGTGCCGCTCGGGCAGCCAGACGGAGCTGAAGCCGCGCTCGTCGGCGAAGCGGGCGGTCTCGATGACGCTGTCGTACGCCTTGGCCGTGTCCGCGGTCTCCGGGTAGTCGCCGAAGAAGTAGACGCCGAGGTCGGGGGCGGGGCGGGTGCGCGGTGCCGGCAGCGGCCGGGCGGGCCGCTTCGCCGACGGGAAGAAGCCGCCGTCGCGCAGTTCGCGCAGCGAACCCTCCACGGCGGCGGCGACCGCCGCCACGTCGTCGTCGGTGTGCGCGGTGGAGAGATAGAAGCTGCGCCACTCCCAGACGTACAGACCGCGCAGCAGGAGGTGGTGGTAGAGCAGCTCCATGTCGGCGCGGTGCGTGAACCGGAACATCGAGCCGAAGTGGGCCAGTTCGAGCGGGAACTCCTCGTCCCGGAAGAAGCGGTTGAGGCGGTCGCCGAGCGCGTCGGTCCGGGCGTTCAGCCGCTCCTGGAGACCGGGGCCCTCCTCCTTGAGGTGGGTGAGCACCGCCCGCGCCGCCGCCATCGAGAGCGGGTGCTGCATATACGTACCGCCGAAGAAGGTGGTCTCGTGCGGGGGTCTGCTGTCGTCCCCGTACTGCCAGAGACCGCCGTCGACGCCGTCGAGGATGTCGGCGCGGCCCGCGATCGCGCCGATCGGGAAGCCGCTGCCGAGCGCTTTGCCATAGGTGGCCAGGTCGGGGACGACGCCGAAGTGGTGCTGGGCGCCGCGCGGGTGCGGGCGCAGACCGGTCAGCATCTCGTCGAAGAGGAGCACGACGCCGCGGCGGGCAGTCAGGTCGCGCAGCGACCGCAGGAAGTCGGCCGGGCGGAGTGCGGGGTTGCGGCACTGGACGGGCTCGACGAGGACGGCCGCCACGGTGTCACCGAGCGCGTCGATGGTGTCGAGGGCATCCTGGCTGCCGTACTCCAGCACGATCAGCTCGGCGACGGCGCTCGCGGGGATGCCGCGTGAGACGGGCACGGCGCCCCGGCCGCCCGGACCGCCGGGGCGGCCGAGCACGGAGTCGATGTGCCCGTGGTACGAACCGCGGAACATGACGACCTTGTCGCGCCCGGTCGCGGCCCGGGCCAGCCGGACCGCGGCCGAGTTGGCCTCCGTACCCGAGTTCGCGAACGCCACCCGCTCCATCCCCGTCACCTCGGCCAGCAGCGCTGCCACTTCACCGGTGTCGGGGGAGCGGGGACCGAACCGGAGACCCTGCGAGAGATGGCGCTGTACGGCATCGGTGACGAACTCCGGCTCGTGCCCGAAGAGCAGGGCGCCGAAGCCCATGGTGATGTCGGTGTAGTCGTTGCCGTCGACATCGGTGAGCCGTGACCCGTGCGCGGACCGGGCGGCGATCGGGTACAGCATCTCCTTGGTGGCCCGGCGGAACCCGACGACGGCCCGGCTGTCGGCGAGCACCGGCCGATGCTGCTGTGCCAGCTCCTTCGAGGTGCGGGTGCGCTCGGTGAACCGCCGGACGAGGGACGCGGTGTGCGTGCGCTGAGCGGCGTCGGCGCCCGCCCCGGCCATGCCGGCGGCGGGATCCACGACGAGGCGGGGTCCGTGCTGTGCGCCAGCGGCAGCGGGGGAGGGGGAGCGGTACGGGGAGGGGGTAGCAGCGGCTGTGAGCTGCTCGGTCAGGCGTCGCGAGAGCTCCGCCGCGCGGGCCACCTCGGCGGCGGCACCGTCCGTGTGGTTCATCGGCGGTCCCCCTCGGGGGCGGTGGCCGAGATGCCGGTCAGCAGGGCCACGGCATCCGAGAGCTGGGTGAGCATCGCGGCCTGGTTACGGGCCAACTGGGCCACCTGACGGGTCAGTTCCTCTACCTCGGCGCGCGTCGCGCAGACCGGTTCCGGCTCGTCCGCCACCTGCGGTTCCCGGGCCGTACGCGTCGATATCAGGCGAGCCGTGAGCCGGGGGGTGCCCGCCTCCTCCAGTATCTCCCGTATCGCGATCTCCGTACCGAATTCGGCCTCCAACTGTCGCACCATGCCGATCAGTTGGAGGGAGTCGGCGCCCAGTCCGACGTACGTCCTGTCCGCGCCGACCTCTGACGGCCGATAGCCGAGGTGGTCGGCGGTAAGCGCCAGAACCCGGTCCAGTACGGCCTGTTCGGTCATGCCATCCTCCGTTGTGCGCTCGGGTACGTACGAAGTGGTGGGGACCGGTGGCGGACCGGCCCAGTGGGACTGACGCTGGAACGGGTACGTCGGCAGCGGCACCCGTCGGCCGCCGCACCCCGCGAGCAGCGCCGCCCAGTCGACGGCCACCCCCGCGCAGTGCAGCCGGGCCACCGCGTGCCGGAACGCCGATGTCGGTACGGGGGCAGCACCCGGCAGCACCCGGCGCGCCATCCCGGTCAGCGTGGCGGAGGGGCCGAGTTCGAGGAGGACCACGCCGGTGGGGCCGGTGGGTCGAGCGGATCCCGTGGACCCGACGGCCCGCAGCACCGCGTGGAAGTCGGCGGTCCGGCGTGCCTGCCTGACCAGATAGTCGGCGTCGGGCCGCCACCCCGGGTGCCGCACCGCCCCGTCGAGCCCGCTGACGAACGGCGTACGGAGCGGGAGCAGCCCGGCCTTCTCCGCGGCGGTCCGCAGCTCGTCGAGGACCGGATCGAGCAGGGCGGTGTGAAAGGCCCGGTCCACGGCCAGTGGCTCGTACGCCTCTCCGCCCGCCGCCAGCAGGGCGCGCGCGGCCTCGACCGCCTCCGGGGGCCCGGCGACGACATGGTGGGCCGGCCCGTTGACCACGGCGAGTTCCAGCCCCTCGACGGCGGCCTGCAACTCGCTTACTCGCGCCTCCGGTACGAACGCCGCGAGCATCGCGCCGGTCTCCGACCGCTCCTGCATCAGCCGGCCGCGCCGGCACAGCAGCCGCATCCCGTCCTCCATGCTCAGCGCCCCGGCCACGCAGAGCGCCGCGTACTCGCCGACGCTGTGCCCGGCGACCAGCGAGGGCGTGACGCCGAGCTGCTGCCAGAGGCGGGCCTGGGCGATCTGGAGGGCGAACAGGGCGGGCTGCGCGAAGTCGGTGGTCCAGGCGGCCGGGCCGTGGCCGTGCACGACCCGGCCGAGGAAGTCGCCGTTGCCCGTCTCCTCCTCGTACACGCGGGCGCAGGAGGCGAGTACCTCGGCCACGACGGGGAAGCGTGCGGCCGGCTCCGCGGCCATGCCCGGATGTCCGCCGCCCTGCCCGCTGAAGAGGAAGACGGGCCGCTCCGGCTCCTGCTCGACGACCCCGGCGTCGTACGCGCCGCGCGGGGCCGCCCCCGCCAGGAACGCGTCCAGCCCCGCCACCGGATCCTCGGACGTCACGACCAGCCGGTGGCGCAGATGGCGCCGCCCCAGCGCGGCCGTTACCAGCAGATCGGCGGGAGCGGCCCCGGGCCCGTGTGCCAGCCGCTCGCGGAATGCGCGGGCGTACGCCACCAGCGCTTCGCGGCTCGCGCCGGACAGCGGCAGCAGAGACGGAGTATCCGAGGAAACGTTCCGCTTCCGTCCCGGGGCCCACCCCCGCTCCTTCTCCCGCACCATGGGCGCCTGCTCCAGAATCACGTGCGCATTGGTACCGCCCATCCCGATGGAGTGCACCCCGGCTCGCCGTACCTCCCCAGGCACCGGCCACGCCGTCTCCCGCGTCGGCAGGACAAAGGGACTCGACTCGACGGCGAGCGCCGGATTCGGCGCCCGGAAGTTCACCAGCGGAGGGACGATCCCGTGCCGCAGCACCAGGACCGCCTTGATCAGCCCGGCCAGCCCCGCCGCACTGTCGAGGTGTCCGATGGCAGGTTTGGTGGAGCCCAGCGCGCAGAACCCGGTCCGGTCGGTGTGGCGGCGGAACGCCTCCGTGAGGGCGGCGAACTCGATCGGGTCGCCCTTGAACGTGCCCGTGCCGTGCGCCTCCAGGTAACCCACCGATTCCGCCGGGACCCCGGCGGACCGCAGCGCGCCCAGTACGGCATCTCGCTGCCCGGCGACACCCGGTGCGGCAAAACCGGTCTTCGCCGCACCGTCGTTGGTGACCGACGAGCCCAGGATCACGGCGTGGACCGTGTCTCCGTCGGCGAGCGCCCGGTCCAGCGGCTTCAGCAGGACGGCGGCGACACCGTTGCCGCCGACCGTGCCGTCCGCACCCGCGTCGAAGGCCCGCACGGCACCGGTCCGGGAGAGCGTGGAACCCTTCACATGGCGGTGCCCCGTCACCTGCGGCAGATGCAGCGCCGCCGAGCCGACCAGCATCAGATCGGCGTCACCGGCGCGCAGCGCCTGACAGGCCAGATGGACGGAGACCAGCGAACTGGAACATGCCGTCGCCACATTGACCGCGGGACCGGTCAGACCGAGCCGGAACGCGGCCCGATTGGCGGTGAAATCAGGGTAGTTGCCGACCTGGACCTGTTTGACGGTCATCCAGTCGCCGGACCGTGCCTCCGCGGCCAGGTTCTCGGCGAGATAGCTGTGCAGGGAGTAGAGACGGTAACCGGCGCTCCCGTACACCCCTGTCCGTAGCGACTCGTCGCGACCGGCGTAGCCGCCGTCCTCCAGGGCGTGGAAGCAGCACTCAAGGAAGAGCCGCTGCTGCGGATCGGTGAGGGCCGCCTCGCGCCCGCTCATCCCGAAGAACCCGGCGTCGAACCCGTCGATGCCGTCGTGCCCGTTGCCGCCCAGCAGCGCCGACGCCCCGACGAACCCCGCCGCCCCGTACTCCGCCTCCGGTATCCCGGCGGCGGCGAACTCGGCCCCGGTGAACCGGCGCACGTGCGAGACGCCCGCCCGGATGTCGCGCCAGTACTGCTCGGGGGTGTCAGCTCCCGGGAACCTCAGCGCCATCCCGATCACCGCGATGCGGTTCTCGTTCCCCCGCTCCTGCTCCGGCTCCCTCGCCGTCTCCACCACCGCGCTTCTCTCCCCTCCGCAGCCCCGCCACCCGGAGCAGGAACGCCACCGCGACCACCATCGCAGCGCCATGGGACCATCCGACGACCGTCAGCGGGCTGTAGCGGTCAAGTGCCGCTGCGACAAGGATCATTCCGACGCCGAAGCCAAGATTCTCGAACGTCGCGGAGAGCCCGAACGCATGCCCGCGCAGATCGGCGGAGAGCGTCTGCAGATGCGAGGTGTACGAGACCTCCGTGAGCCCGTCGGCCGCTCCCGCGACCAGTGCGATCACTCCCGTCGCCACCAACGGGAACCCCGCGAACGCGAGGATGAACGCCCCGGACATCACGATCGTGCCGTAACCGAAGCCCAGCGCACCCACCGATCGGCCGGTGCGCTTCGCGTACCGCTGGATCACCTGTTGCGCGAGGACGTTCCCCAGCGCCCACAGGCACCAGAAGGCGCTGACGAACACGGCCGGGCGCGAGGCGTCGAGCTCCGTGGAGTAGATCGGCAGCGCGGCGTTGTGGGACGACGAACCGAACGCGTCCACCCCGCGCAGCGCCACCATCAGGCCGAGACCGGGCGCGGCGGCCAGCGCGACGAACGCGACGGGTATCCGCCGCCGCCCCGTCTTCTCCGCGGCCGCCGCACCCTGTTCGGTGCGCCCGCCGGAATCCCCCTCCGAATCCGGCGGAGCGTTCTTCCCTCTGCCTCCGCCCGCGATCGGCAGCAGCGCCACCGTCACGGCACAGATCACAAAGGTGGCCATGTCCACCACGAACGCGGCGGTGTAACCGACCAGCGACACGACCACACCGGCCGACGCGAAGCCGGCCACCATTGCCAGCGAACGCCCGCTAATGGAAAGGGAGTTCGCCCAGCCGCGCCGGTCGGCGCCCACCATCTCGGGAATGGAACTGCGCAGCGACACCATGAAGAGCGTGCCGCAGGAACCGACCACCACCGAGACGGCCACCAGTGCGCCCGTCCGCAGCCCGTCCGGTGCAAGGACCAGCAGCAGCATCACCGCCGCCTGTGCCACATTCGTCCAGAGCATCACGGTCTTGGCGGTGAAGCGCGCGAGCAGCGTGCCGGCCGTCAGGCCGGCGGCAAAGCCGGACCCCAGCCGCACCGCCATGAACAGCCCCATGGCGATCGCCCGGCCCGTCGTCTCATAGACGAACAGATTGAGCGCCACCATATTCAGGAAGGTGCCGTACGAAGAGATGGCGTATCCGGCGACGAGGAATCGATAACGCCGTTCGCCGAGCGCCGTGCGGTCCGGTCCGTCGTCGGAATGGCTGTTGGTCTGGTCGATGCCGAGCTTCACCCGGACATACTCGTCGAGCAACCACGACCTCTGATGTCGAGCCGTTTGCACAAATGTAATCTGCATACTTGTGAAGGACGATCAATCCGGCCCACGGGCATGTGATTGCCGCGAATCGTCGCCCGACCGTCCCTGCGAGACGGCCCTGGCGGCGTACCGGCGCGCACTCATGCAGGGAAGCCTTCCGCAGGACGGGGCGCCCGCCTGTCTACGGGCCCTGCAGCTGGTGGTGACGGACCGGGACGCACCCGGTTCGCTGATCCCCGTGCCGCCGGAGACGGCATCGTTCGCCGCGCTCGGCCCCATCGAGGAGGAGATCGCCCAGCAGCGCCGCAACCTGCGCGCGGTCCGCGCCAGTCTCGCCGCGTTCGAGGGGCTGTACGCGGAAGTGCACCGGCTCGAACAGCCCGTCCTCACCCGTCTCGTCGGAAGAGCCGTCATCAGCAAGGCACTTGAGGCGGCCGTGGGCAGTTGCCAGGAGGAGCTGCTCACCGCACAGCCCGGCGGCGGCCGCCCCTCGCACGTCCTCGGCGAGGCGCTGCCCCGCGATCTGCGGATGCTGCGGCGCGGAGTGCGGCAGCGGACGATCTACCAGCACACCGTCCGCTCGCACCGGGCGACGCTCTCCTACATCGAGCAGGTGACGTCGGCCGGAGCCGAGGTACGGACGGTCGCCGAAGTCGTCGACCGGGTCATCGTCTGCGACCGGGAGATCGCGTTCGTACCCGTCCCCGAAGAGCCGCACACGGCGCTGCGGGTCCAGCACCCGGCCCTGGTCAGCCTGCTCGCCCGGCAATTCGACAACGCTTGGTCCCGCTCCGTCCCGATCCGCCCCGACAGCGCGCCGCTGCGCTCCTCGGTCATCATGTCCGACCTCCAGCGCACCATTCTGCTGGCGGTCGTGGGCGGCGAGACGGACGCGTCGATCGCCCGCCGGCTCGGCATGAGCCGTCGCAGCGTCGCCGAACACATGCGGAAGGTCTCGGAACAACTGGGCAGCAACAGCCGCGCCCAACTCGGCTATCTGCTCGCGACGTCGGGACTGCTGGATCCCTGAGCGAAGCAGTACGGACGCACCACGGGGGCGCCCCGGCCGACGCCGGAACGCCCCCGCGGGCACCTACGCTCGAAGTGATCAGGCGAGACCGGGACCCCGCACCGGAATGCTGGTGAACGTCGGCGCCGGGGCGGGCTCGGTGAAGAAGTCGTTGCCCTTGTCGTCGACGACGATGAACGCCGGGAAGTCCTCGACCTCGATCCTCCAGACCGCCTCCATGCCGAGCTCCTCGTACTCGACGACCTCGACCTTCTTGATGCAGTCCTGGGCGAGGCGCGCCGCCGGGCCGCCGATCGAGCCGAGGTAGAAGCCGCCGTGCGCGTCGCACGCGTCGGTGACCTGCTTGGACCGGTTGCCCTTGGCGAGCATCACCTTGGAGCCGCCCGCCGCCTGGAACTGTGCGACGTAGCTGTCCATGCGGCCGGCCGTCGTCGGGCCGAAGGAACCGGAGGCGTACCCCTCGGGCGTCTTCGCCGGGCCCGCGTAGTAGACCGGGTGGTCCTTGAGGTACTGCGGCATCTCCTCGCCCGCGTCCAGCCGCTCCTTGATCTTGGCGTGCGCGATGTCGCGCGCCACGACCAGCGGACCGGTCAGCGAGAGCCGGGTCTTGACCGGGTACTTGGTCAGCTCGGCGAGGATGTCGTCCATCGGCCGGTTCAGGTCGATCTCGACGACGTCACCAGCCTCGTTGAGATGCTCGTCCGTGGTGTCCGGCAGGAAGCGCGCCGGGTCCTTCTCCAGCTGCTCCAGGAAGACACCCTCGGCGGTGATCTTCGCGGTGGCCTGGCGGTCCGCCGAGCACGACACGGCGATCGCGACGGGCAGCGAGGCACCGTGCCGCGGCAGGCGCACCACGCGCACGTCGTGACAGAAGTACTTGCCGCCGAACTGCGCACCGATCCCGATCTTCTGCGTCAGCTCGAAGACCTTCTCCTCCAGCTCCTTGTCCCGGAAGCCGTGACCGGTCGGGGAGCCCTCGGCGGGCAGTTCGTCCAGGTAGTGCGCGGAGGCGTACTTCGCGGTCTTCAGCGCGAACTCGGCCGACGTACCGCCGACGACGATCGCCAGGTGGTACGGCGGGCAGGCCGCGGTCCCCAGCGAACGGATCTTCTCCTCCAGGAACTTCATCATGGAGGCCTCGTTCAGGACGGCCTTCGTCTCCTGGAAGAGGAACGACTTGTTGGCCGAGCCGCCGCCCTTCGCCATGAAGAGGAACTTGTACGCGCCGCCGTCGGTGGCGTACAGCTCGATCTGGGCCGGGAGGTTCGAGCCGGTGTTCTTCTCGTCCCACATGGTCAGCGGGGCCATCTGCGAGTAGCGCAGGTTGAGCTTGGTGTACGCGTCGAAGATGCCGTGCGACAGGGCCTCCTCGTCACCGCCCTCGGTCAGCACGTTCTGCCCGCGCTTGCCCATGACGATCGCGGTGCCGGTGTCCTGGCACATGGGGAGGACACCCGCGGCGGCGATGTTCGCGTTCTTGAGCAGGTCGAGCGCGACGAACTTGTCGTTGGACGACGCCTCGGGGTCGTCGACGATCCGCCGCAGCTGCGCCAGGTGTGCGGGGCGCAGGTAGTGCGAGATGTCGTGCATCGCCTCGGCGGCCAGGGTGCGCAGCGCCTCCGGCTCGACCTTGAGGAACGTACGGCCGTCGGCCTCGAAGGTCGAGACGCCCTCGGCGGTCACCAGCCGGTACGGCGTGGTGTCCTCTCCCAGCGGGAGCAGATCGGAGTACGCAAACTCTGGCATTACGGCCATTCCTCACTCGGCGACAGCGGCTGACCACCCTTGGGCAGCGCACCCACCAGGGTAGAACGCCGCAAGCGGGACGAACCTGTGAGGTAAGGCTCAGTTCGAGCACCGCATGTGCTCGTCGTCCTGCGCGGATCAGCTCGGAGTGTGCCCCGGACAGGCCCTAGTCGCGATCTATCGCGTTTGGGTACGCTGGGCCGGTGGACCTCGAAAAGCACCCTCAGCAGCCCGCCGCCCCGGCGCCGCCCGCGCCCGCCGGTATCCGCGCCTCCGACGCAGACCGCGACCGGATCGCGGACATCCTGAGGGAGGCCATGGCCGAGGGCCGGCTGACCGCCGAGGAGCACGCCGAGCGGGTCGACGCCGTCTACCGCGCCAAGACCGTAGGCGAACTCGAGCCGCTGGTACGGGACCTGCCGACCCCCGGCGGCTCCACCCGGCCGTCGTCCGCGACGCCGTACGCGTACGGCCCCGAGGCCCCCGCGGGCCCGGCCGACAATCTGGTGGCAATCTTCAGCAGCTCCACCCGCAAGGGCCGCTGGCGAGTCGGTGGCCGTACGAACGCCTTCGCGCTCTTCGGCAGCGTGGAGATCGATCTGACCGAGGCGCTTTTCAGCCAGAGACTCACCGTCATCAACGCGACCTCCATCTTCGGCAGTGTCGAGATCAAGGTCCCGGAGAACATCTCGCTGCGCGGCAGCGGCACGGGCGTCTTCGGTAATTTCGAAGTCCTCACACTGGAATCCGCAGACCCGGAAGCCCCGGTGATCGTCGTCAACGGCTATTCCGTCTTCGGGAACGTCGAGGCAAAGCCGAAGCGGGGGAAACTCATCACGGATCTCCACAACCGGCTGCGCAAACATCTCGGCCACTGAACCCGCATCGGTCGGCAGTGGTCCGCACGGCCCTGGTTCCGGCCAAAATTCCGGTCGACCGCAATTCCGTCACCCGGAACTCAGTGCCACTCAGTGCTTAGGCGCACGCACAGCGGGTAGGGAGTGCTGCATCGTCTCTCGCTCGCGAAGCCGTCGTCAGGAGTAGACCGTGCTGCAACTGCCGCATCAGCCCCTGCAGGTCGCCGCCGTTCCCACCCAGGGCACTCCTGCTCGGGAGGACCAGGCCGGCCCCTGGCACTCGGAGGCGGTGTGCCGCCGGGACGAAGCCGGGCTGTTCTTCGCCCCGTCGAAGGAGCCGACTGCTGCCCGACTGTCCCGCGAGGAGTCCGCGAAGCGGGTCTGCGCGCGCTGTCCGGTGATGGTCGAATGCCGGGAACACGCCTTGGTGCAGCCCGAACCGTACGGGGTGTGGGGCGGCCTCACGGCTGCCGAGCGCCGTGTGGTGCTCGCCCGCCGCAGGCGGCGCGAGGTGGAGCTCAAGGCGGCCGCCTCGGCCGACCACATCGCCGCAGCCGGCTGAGCGGCCGTACGGCACTTCTGAAGAGACGGCCCCGGACCGACACCCGGCGCGACAGCCCTGCGCCGACGCCTCGCACCGACGCGAAGAGGCGCCCCCACCGCACATGGGGGGCGCCTCTTCGCGTTCTGTCGGCTCCGCACGGAGTGCCGTGTGTCGCCGCTGCGCGTCACCTGCCCGCGCGTCACCTGCCTCGCGCGGTCTACTTCGCGCGGTCGAAGTCGATCGCGCTGTAGGCGCGCAGCTTCGACAGCCGGTGGGTCGAGTCGATCTTGCGGATCGTGCCGGACTTGGACCGCATCACGATCGACTCGGTGGTCGCCGTCTCGCTGCGGTACCGCACGCCGCGCATCAGCTCACCGTCCGTGATGCCGGTCGCGACGAAGAACACGTTGTCGCCGCTGACCAGGTCGTCGGTGGACAGCACCCGGTCGAGGTCGTGCCCGGCGTCCAGTGCGCGCTGCCGCTCCGCCTCGTCCTTCGGCCAGAGCTTGCCCTGGATGACACCGCCGAGGCACTTTATGGCGCAGGCCGAGATGATGCCCTCGGGGGTGCCGCCGATGCCCATCAGCAGGTCGACGCCGGTGCCCTCCCGGGCCGCCATGATCGAGCCGGCGACGTCGCCGTCGGTGATGAACTTGATCCGGGCGCCGGTCTCCCGGATCTCCTTGACGATGCCCTCGTGGCGCGGGCGGTCCAGGATGACGACGGTGACGTCCTCGGGGGCGGAGTTCTTCGCCTTCGCGACCCGGCGGATGTTCACCGACACGGGGGCGTTGATGTCCACGAAGTCGGCGGCCTCGGGGCCCGTCACCAGCTTGTCCATGTAGAAGACCGCGGACGGGTCGAACATGGTGCCGCGGTCGGCGGCGGCCAGCACGGCGATCGCGTTCGGCATGCCCTTGGCGTTCAGGGTCGTGCCGTCGATCGGGTCCACGGCGATGTCGACCTCGGCGCCGGTGCCGTCACCGACCCGCTCGCCGTTGAAGAGCATGGGCGCTTCGTCCTTCTCACCCTCACCGATGACGACGACGCCGTTCATCGAGACGGTGGAGACGAGGGTCCGCATGGCCTTCACGGCGGCGCCGTCGGCACCGATCTTGTCACCGCGGCCGACCCAGCGCCCGGCAGCCATGGCGGCGGCCTCGGTGACCCGGACCAGCTCCAGCGCCAGGTTGCGGTCGGGGGCCTCCGGGGAGACCTCTAGTTGTGACGGTAGGTGATGTTCGGACATCGGAACGCACCTTTCTGTACGGCGACGACCGGAAGAGGGTGCTGTGACTCTATCGTCAGGTCGATAAAATGAGCAGACCGGGTCACGTATGAGCGGCCTCGCCGGCCGGTTGTCACGGGTGGCCGCCCCTCGGTCGGACCCGTCGGGCGTAATGCGAACATGGACCCGTGGCAAGCAAGCGAGGCAAGCAGACGGTGCGGGACATGTTCCTGTCGATGGCGGTGATCTCCGCCGTCGCCGGGGGTGTCTACATTTTCGTACCGCACGACGACAAGGCCAACCCGGTCAAGGCGGTCGACTACCGGGTGGAGCTCCTGACGGCGCGGCGTGCGGCGCCCTATCCGGTGGCCGCTCCGGCCGGTCTGTCCAAGGAATGGAAGCCCACCTCGGTCAGCTACGAGCGCCAGTCGGGCAACGGCTGGCACCTGGGCTTCCTCGACCCGGACGGCAAGTACGTCGCGGTGGAGCAGTCCACGTCCCCGGCGAAGAAGTACGTGTCAGAGGTCAGTCAGGACGCGAGGAACACCGGGCGCACGCAGCAGGTCGCGGGCGAGACGTGGCAGCACTGGAAGGGCCCGAAGTACGACGCCCTGGTGCGCCACGACGACGGTGCGACCACGGTCGTCACGGGCTCGGCCTCGACGCAGCGGCTGGCGGAGATGGCCGCCGCACTCAAGACGTCCTGAGCCAGGTGTACGGCATACGGAGAAGGCCCCGGAGCACTTGGTGCTCCGGGGCCTTCTCCGTATGACCGGGTGGATCAGACGGTCTTGATGACCTCGTCGTAGGCGAGACGCGGCGAACGCGGGAACCACGCGTCCTCGCCCGGCTTGCCGATGTTGATGACCATCAGCACGCTGTGGTCGGCGTCGAGGAACTCCTTCTCGATGCCCGCGGCGTCGAAGCCGGTCATCGGGCCGGCGGCCAGACCGGCGGCGCGGACGCCGATGATGAAGTACGCGGCCTGCAGGGCGGCGTTCAGGGTGGCGGCCGACTCGCGGACCGGGCGCTCGGAGAAGAACGCGTCCTTGGCCTGCGGGAAGTGCGGGAACAGCGCCGGGAGCTCCTCGTGGAACTCGTTGTCGGCGGCCAGGATCGCGACCAGCGGGGCGGTGGAAGTCTTCGGCTGGTTGCCCTCCGCCATGTGGCTCACGAGGCGCGCGCGGGCGTCGTCGGAGCGGACCAGGACGATGCGCAGCGGCGACTGGTTGAAGGCGGTGGGGCCGTACTTGACCAGGTCGTATATCGCCTGGACCTGCTCCTCGGAGACCGGCTCGTCGGTGAAGGTGTTGGCGGTGCGGGCCTCACGGAAGAGGAGGTCCTGGGCGGCGGGGTCAAGAGCGAGGGACATCTTGCGGATTACCTTCCGGGCGGATGGGGATCAAGCGATACGGCGACCGTAACCGAGGGATAGGTTAACTTTCAACTAAAAGCTGACCTGGGTGATCCACTCCACAAACGTGTGCGTGGATGACCGGCCGGGCCGCCCCGATTTCCGACGAGGCTCACAACCGCCGCGCGCTCGGATCCATTCCGGGCCGGGGCGGACCGGCTCGCCCCGGATCCTTACGGCTCGGGAGTCACCCGGCGTCGTCCTGCTGGTCCTTCCCGGGCCGGGCCAGGGCCTCGTCCAGGCGGGCCCGGGCCCCCTCCAGCCAGCGCCGGCAGACCTTGGCCAGCTCCTCGCCCCGCTCCCACAGCGCGAGGGACTCCTCCAGCGTCGTGCCGCCCGCCTCCAGGCGCCGTACAACCTCGATCAGCTCGTCGCGCGCCTGCTCGTAGCCGAGCGTGTCCGTGGCGGCAGCTGCCGTTGTCGCGTCGTCCGTCATGTGATCCACCCTATGTGTGAGCTACGACAGCCAGGTCCGAACCGCGTCCGCGGCTGCGCCGGGGTCCGGGCGAAGGAAAAGGGGCGCCGCACCGGCTCACTCGGCCACCCGCACGGTGAACTCGCCCTCGGACACCCGCGCCCGCAGCTCGTCGCCCGGTGCCCCGGCGTCGGCGGGGGAGCGGACCACATGGCCGTCCGGCCGCTGCAGCACCGCGTACCCGCGCTCCAGCGTCGCCGCGGGCGACAGCGCGACGACCCGCGCCCGGGTGTGGGCGAGCTCCGAGTCCGCCCGGTCCAGCAGGTGCCCCAGCACCCGGCGGCTGCGCCCGATCAGCGCGTCGACCTCCGCCGCGCGCTCGTCCACCATCCGCAGCGGCTGCTGCATGGAGGGCCGGCCCAGCGCGTGCGCCAGCCCCCGCTCCTCCCGGTCGAGCAGCCCCTGTACCGTCCGCAGCGCCCGGTCCCGCAGCTGCTGCACCCGGTCCAGCTCCTCTCCCACGTCCGGCACGACCTTCTTCGCCGCGTCCGTGGGTGTGGACGCCCGCAGATCGGCGACCAGATCGAGAAGCGGGGAGTCCGGCTCGTGTCCGATCGCGGACACCACCGGCGTACGGCACTCGGCGACGGTACGGATCAGCTGCTCGTCCGAGAACGGCAGCAGGTCCTCCACACTGCCGCCGCCGCGCGCCACGATGATCACGTCGACGTCCGGCAGGTCGTCCAGCTCCTTCACCGCCTGGACCACCTGGTTCACCGCGTGCACGCCCTGCACCGCCGTATTGCGCACCTCGAAGCGCACCGCGGGCCAGCGGCGCCGCGCGTTCTCCAGCACATCGCGCTCGGCCGCCGACGCCCGCCCGCAGACCAGGCCGATCAGCTGCGGCAGGAACGGCAGCGGCTTCTTCCGGTCCAGGGCGAAGAGCCCCTCGGCGGCCAGGGACTTCTTGAGGAGCTCCAGCCGGACCAGCAGCTCACCGATGCCGACCGGCCGTATCTCCGTGGCCCGCAGGGACAGCTGGCCACGGGGCGCGTACCACTCGGGCTTGGCGAGGACGACGACGCGGGCGCCCTCCGTCACCACGTCCGCGATCCGGTCGAAGACCTGCCGGAAGCAGGTCACGCTCACCGAGATGTCGTGCGACGGGTCGCGCAGGGTCAGGAACACCACCCCGGCGCCAGGCCGCCGCGACAGCTGGGTGATCTGCCCCTCGACCCAGACGGCCCCGAGCCGGTCGATCCATCCGCCGATGAGCCGTGACACCTCGCCGACGGGCAGCGGGGCTTCCGCGGAGGTATTGAGAGCCATGCGAGCGAGCGTATCCGCCACCACGGACAACGAGGCAGCCCTACACAGCCGGACTCCGCCCCCACTGCATCGCCAGCACCACCAGCCCCACCCCCAGCCAGCAGACCCCCACCACCTGAGCGCTCGTCGCCGCGCTGAGGATCACCGCGATCAGCACCCCCGCACCCACCACCGGCACCAGCACATGCCGCCACCAGCTCGGCGGCCCGTCCATCCGGCGTACGGCGAACCAGCCGACCACCGACGCGTGCAGCAGCACGAACGCCGTCAGCGCGCCGATGTCGACCACCGACACCAGATGGTCGAGACCGTCGTCGCGGCGGGCCGCCCAGACCGCCGCCACCAGCGTCACGGCCGCGGCGATCAGGATCGCGGCCCGCGGCACTCCGGACCGCGGGTCGACCCGGGCCAGCAGCGAGGGCAGCCGCTGCTCCCTGGACATGGCGAAGAGCAGCCGCCCTGCGGCCGCCTGCCCGGCCAGCGCCGCGAACGCCGCCCCGATCGCCTTGCTGACCGCCACCAGGTCGTGCAGCCACCTGCCCACCGCGAAGTCGACCGTGTCGTAGAACGCCGACCCCTGCCTGGCCGGTTCGGCGGCCAGATCCGCCGACGTCATCGGCTCCAGCAGCGACGCCAGATAGCCCTGCGCAACGAACAGCACCCCCGCGAGGACCAGACAGAACAGCAGCGCCCGCGCGACCTTCTCCGAGCCGCCGGTGGCCTCCTCCGCGAACGAGGCGATGGCGTCGAAGCCCAGATACGAGAGCACGGCCACCGACACCGCAGCCAGTACCGCGTTCACGGAGAAGCCGGAGTCACCGGTGAGCGGCGTCCACCAGCCGCGCTGTGCCCCGTCCCGCACGAGAACCACCACCGCCGACACCAGGAAGACCAGCAGCACCGCGATCTCCATCGCGAGCACCGCGAAGCCGACCCGCGCCGCAGCCCGTACACCCCAGAGGTTGAGCAGCGTGGTGATGACCACCGCGAGCGCCGTCCACACCCATCGCGACACCTCCGGGACCAGCGAGTTCATCGCGATCCCGGAGAAGAGATAGGCGACCGCCGGGATCAGCAGATAGTCGAGCATCGCCATCCACCCGGCGATGAACCCGGGCCCTTCCCCGAGCCCCTTGCGCGCATACGTGAAGACCGAACCCGCCAGTGGGGCGACGCGCACCATCTGCGCATAACTGAACGCGGTGAAGCCCATGACCACGGTCGCCGCGACGTACACCAGCGCGACCGCGCCGTCCGATTTCGCGTCGAGCGTGCCGAAGACGCCGACGGGAGCCATGGGGGCGATGAACAGCAGCCCGTAGACGACCAGATCCCGGAACCCGAGTGTCCGCCGCAAGGTCGCCCGGTCCGCCGTACTGCTGCCCGCCATGAACCCTCCGTCGGTCGCACGGACACGGTCGCGTACGTGGCATACGTGGCATTGCAGGGCGTACACGTGGCGAACGTCGCGTACGGCTCAGTCTCCCGACACGGCCGATCCCGCGCCTGTTCGGTACGGCCTTACGATGGGACGCATGACTGCTACGCCCAGCCCGTCACCCGCCGCCGCCCCGAGTGCGGGCACCTCGCGCCGCAGTGACACCCGCCGTGTCCTGCTTGCCGCGCCCCGCGGCTACTGCGCGGGCGTGGACCGTGCCGTGATCGCCGTCGAGAAGGCCCTGGAGCAGTACGGGGCCCCGATCTATGTCCGCCACGAGATCGTGCACAACAAGTACGTCGTGCAGACCCTGGAGAAGAAGGGCGCGATCTTCGTCGACGTCACGGCGGAGGTGCCCGAGGGCTCCATCGTGATGTTCTCCGCGCACGGCGTGGCGCCGACCGTGCACGCCGAGGCCGCCGAGCGCAAGCTCGCCACGATCGACGCGACGTGCCCGCTGGTGACCAAGGTCCACAAGGAAGCCGTCCGGTTCGCCAAGGAGGACTACGACATTCTCCTGATCGGCCACGAGGGCCACGAGGAAGTCATCGGCACGAGCGGTGAGGCGCCCGACCACATCACGCTGGTCGACGGCCCCGAGGACGTCGCCAGTGTCTCCGTGCGCGACGAGTCGAAGGTCGTCTGGCTCTCCCAGACCACGCTCTCGGTCGACGAGACGATGGAGACGGTGGACGCGCTGAAGGAGAAGTTCCCGCAGCTGGTCTCGCCGCCCAGCGACGACATCTGCTACGCCACGCAGAACCGTCAGATCGCGGTGAAGAAGCTCGCCGAGGACGCCGAACTGGTCATCGTCGTCGGCTCCAAGAACTCCTCGAACTCGATCCGCATGGTCGAGGTCGCCCTCGACGCGGGCGCCCCCGCTGCGCACCTGGTGGACTTCGCGAGCGAGATCGACGAGGCCTGGCTGGAAGGTGTCACCACGGTCGGCCTCACCTCCGGCGCCTCGGTTCCCGACGTGCTGGTGGACGGCGTACTGGAGTGGCTGGCCGAGCGCGGCTACGGAGACGTGGAGACGGTGAAGACGGCCGACGAGTCGATCACCTTCTCGCTGCCCAAGGAGCTCCGCCGGGACCTGCGCGCAGAGGCGGCGGCACTCACCGCCGAGTGACGCCTTCCGTCCTCCCCGGGGGGAGTGGCCCGTGCTCCGGGAAGGTGAGCGGGGTACGGCGCCAGCCCGTACGGTGGATCGCATGCAGATCTTCGGCGTGGACATCGGCGGATCCGGGATCAAGGGCGCTCCCGTGGACCTGGACCGCGGAGACCTGGCGCAGGAGCGCCACAAAGTACTGACACCGCAGCCGGCCACGCCCAAGGACGTGGCCGACTCCGTGGCCGAGGTGGTCGGCCACTTCGACTGGTCGGGCCCGGTCGGCGTCACCTTCCCGGGCGTCGTCACCGGCGGTGTCACCCGCACCGCGGCCAATGTCGACAAGAGCTGGATCGACCATGACGCCCGGACGCTGCTCGGCGAGAAGCTGGGCCTTCCGGTGACCGTCCTCAACGATGCCGACGCGGCGGGAATCGCCGAAATGACCTTCGGCGCGGGGCGCGGCCGCAAGGGGACCGTGATCATGCTGACGCTCGGTACGGGGATCGGCAGCGCGGTCTTCACCGACGGGCAGCTCGTACCCAACACCGAGCTCGGGCATCTGGAGCTGGGCGGCCACGAAGCGGAGAAGCACGCCTCCACGAAGGCCAAGGAGGACGAGGAGCTGAGCTGGCACCACTGGGCGCACCGGGTGCAGAAGTACCTGGCCCATCTGGAGATGCTGTTCACGCCCGAGCTCTTCATCATCGGCGGCGGAGTCAGCCGGAAGGCCGACAAGTTCCTGCCGCTGATCGAGCACGTGCGGGCCGAGATGGTGCCGGCCGAGCTGCAGAACAACGCGGGCATCGTGGGCGCGGCGATGGCGGCGGCAGGCAGATAGCCCTTTTGTGCCCCTGCCCCTGCCCCTGCCCCTGCCCTTGCCCCTGCCACGGCCTCAGGGCCTTGGACGCCGGGGACGCCGGGCGGGGCGCGCCGCCTTCGTGGCCGACCGCATCCGCCGCCGCTGACGCATCAGCCGGACCTTGCGCACGGTGGCGATGAGCCCGGCGATGAGCGTGCCGCCGTACAGCCAACCGGCGTGGACGGCGAGCGCCGTGACCACCGCCATGGTCTGTCCGCCGAAGCCGCCCGTGCCACCGGCGATCGGAATCACACCGACGGCGAACGCGATCGGCACACTGATCGGTGCGGTCACCAGATCGGCGGGCCGCACCCAGAGCGCGGTCAGCGCGCTGACCGGCAGGAACAGCACCCCGTACAGGATCGACGATCCATCGAACAGCAGCCAGTCGAGGCAGGCCAGCGCGAACATGACGGCGGCGGCGAACAGCCCCGCACCGATGCCGGTCAGTCGCGGATTGGGCAGCCTGCGCAGCGCGAGCAGGGCGGGCGGCACCCGTCGTGCCCGCCCGTCGGGCGTGGCCACCACCCGGTAGACGGTGGTGGCCTCGTCGATGGTGCTCTGCGGGGACAGTGGGGCCTGCTGCGACGACTGCTGGCGCTGAGGGGGACGTGTTCTGGGCTGCTCCACCGGGACAACGTAGGTCGCGAGGCGGGAGGGAGGAGGCGTTGGACACGCCCTTTGGGTGACCTTGGCGGTGAGTTCGATGCCACATGGTCGAACGGGAACCGCATCGGCCCCCGACCGGACGCGTGACTACCCGCTCGCCCCCGCCCGTAAACTGGAGAATCGGCCCACCCGTCCTTACTCCAGGAAGTCGCCAACGTGTCGCTCACGATCGGAATCGTCGGTCTGCCGAATGTCGGCAAGTCGACCCTGTTCAACGCCCTGACCAAGAACGACGTGCTGGCGGCCAACTACCCGTTCGCCACGATCGAGCCGAACGTCGGCGTCGTCGGGGTCCCGGACGCCCGCCTGAACAAGCTGGCCGAGATCTTCGGCTCGCAGCGCCTGCTCCCGGCCACCGTCGACTTCGTCGACATCGCGGGCATCGTCCGCGGCGCGAGCGAGGGCGAGGGCCTGGGCAACAAGTTCCTCGCGAACATTCGCGAGTCGGACGCGATCTGCCAGGTCATCCGGGCCTTCAAGGACGAGAACGTCGTCCACGTCGACGGCAAGGTCTCGCCCAAGGACGACATCGAGACGATCAACACCGAGTTGATCCTCGCCGACCTCCAGTCCATCGAGAAGGCCGTCCCGCGCCTCACGAAGGAGTCCCGCCTCCAGAAGGAGAAGGTCGCGGTCCTCGCCGCGGTCGAGGAGGCCCAGCAGATCCTGGAGTCCGGCGAGACGCTCTTCGCCGCGGGCATCACCGCAGGCACGGAGAAGGGCAAGCTCCTCCACGAGCTGCACCTCCTCACCACCAAGCCCTTCCTCTACGTCTTCAACGTCGACGAGGACGAGCTGGTCGACGAGGACTTCAAGAACGAACAGCGTGCCCTGGTCGCTCCCGCCGAGGCAATCTTCCTCAACGCCAAGATCGAGTCCGAGCTGATCGAACTCGACGACGACGAGGCCCTCGAACTCCTGCAGTCCATGGGCCAGGAGGAACCCGGCCTGGCCACCCTCGGCCGCGTCGGCTTCGACACGCTGGGGCTGCAGACCTACCTCACGGCAGGCCCGAAGGAAGCCCGCGCCTGGACGATCAAGAAGGGCGCCACGGCCCCCGAGGCGGCCGGTGTCATCCACACCGACTTCCAGAAGGGCTTCATCAAGGCGGAGATCGTCTCCTTCGACGACCTGGTGACGATGGGCTCGGTCGCCGAGGCCCGCGCGAAGGGCAAGGCCCGCATGGAGGGCAAGGAGTACGTGATGCAGGACGGCGACGTGGTGGAGTTCCGCTTCAACGTTTAATTGAGACTTGAATTACCCGCTTCCGGTGGAGCGGAATTTCGCAAAGGGCTCGCCTGAGCAGGCGAGCCCTTTGCGTAGTCCTTCGTCACTTGCGGAGTCGGTGCACCCCCGGCAGGACCCGCAGCCGGCTTGTGTCCGCGCAAGGCGTCCTCTGGATTATTTTTGCAGGTCAGGGGGTGTTTGTTGGTACGCCCCGAGGGCTTGCGGCACCCGGATGCCGCTGTGCGGATCCTGGGGCGACGGGTGTAGGGGAGCAATGCAATGGCGGCGTATGTGCCGAACGAGCTGCTGTCGAGGCTCGTCGGGTGCCGGCTGGACGCGGTGCATTTCGTTCTGGACCACCTGGAGCTCCACTTCGGCTCGCCGGACGAGCAGATCCTCACGTACTTCGTGATGCCGTGCGTCGAGACACCCGACGGTGAGGTCTACCGTGACGGTCGGCTCGGTTACGCCGACGCCCTGCGTGCCCTGGCCGGCGAGGAGGTCGTCGACACTGCCGAGGCCACGGGCATCGGCCTGCGGATCCGGCTGCCGTCCGGCACCGTCGTCCTGCATCCGGAATGGGACGAGCTCGTCGGCCCGGAGATCGCGTCGTACCGGACCCAGGACTTTGCAGACTGGACGGTCTGGCGTCCGGGCGAGGACTCCTTCGAGGATCTGGCGTAGCCGCGTCGTCCGACGAAACTCCCGGTCCGGCGGTCCGCCGCAAGGTGCTTTCGGCTGTTTCGAGGCGCCTCCAAGGGGCGGTCCCGTTCATCCGCACCGCCCCTGACCACGCGCATCCGTCCGGTCCGGCCAGGTCAGGAAGGCGCGCCGGCCAGGACTTCCACCTTGCCGGTGTCGAGCGAGTAGTAGGCGCCGACCACGGCAAGGGCGCCCTTTGCCACGAGTGGGGCCAGGTCCTGGTTGGAGCGCAGGTCGGCCGCGGTCAGCCTGACCTGGGCGCGGGCCATGGTCTCCACCGGATCGGCACCGCCTTCGCGGACTGCCAGCTCGTACGCCGGCCGTAGAGCCTTGGCGATCGCCTCCAGGTTTCCTGGCAGCGGTTTGCCGTCGCGGATGGACTTGTACGCCGCCTCGATGGCGCCGCAGCGCTGATGCCCGAGGACCACGATGAGCGGAGTGCCACTCGTCATGGGGCCGTACTCCACGGAACCCGTGACCACCGGGCCGACGGCCTCTCCGCCGGTGCGCATCACGTAAAGGTCGCCCAGCCCGGTATCGAAGAGGAGTTCAGGCGGTACCCGGGAGTCGATGCACGCAAGGATCGACCCGAAAGGCTCCTGCGTCTGGGCCACGAGCTGGCGCCGGTCCGGATCCCGGTCGGGATGTTGCAGATCTCCGCTCACCCAGCGCTTGTTGCCGTCCATCAGTCTCGCGAATGCTGCGGCGGGCGTGGCCGGCCGCGCCTCCGGCGAAGCGCTGCTCGCCGACGGAGCGCTGTTCGTCGACGGGGTGGCGCTCGTCGACGAGCACCCCGCAAGCGCAACCGTGGCGACCGCAAGTCCGCCGGTGAGCAGAGCTCTGCGATCCGGATGTGCCGTTCTGTCCATCGGTCGTTCCCCTCGGTCCGCTGAGCCACGTCCTACGTCTTGACCAGGGCGATTGTTCAGCGCGGCGTGGGAACCCGACGGCAGGCGCACGAGGACATGGGCTGCTTTGCCACCGACGGCCCACAGGGCCGGCTTCGGGCAGTTGCTTGAGCGCCTGATGCGCGAGGTGGGCCCGAGTGGCACCACTCCTCGGGGCTCTCCTGCACCGCAGCCCGGGCCCCTCCCTCCCGACGTACCGTCAGGCCGTCGGCCGAGACGTCCGCCACCCGCCCGGCACCACGATTCCCGGCAGTGTGCGCTTCGCCGGCTCCGCGTTCCGCGAGTCCGTCATGGAGCCCGTGCTGCCCGAGTCGGCCCTGCGCGGCTTCGGCAGCCGGTGTCGGCTTCCGGACCGTGCCCGGCCCGTGGACAATCGCGGCCATGAGCCAAGAGTCGATACGGAATTACCTGGCATCGGTCGAGAGCCGACTGGCGGGCGACGGCTGCGGGCCGCGCTGGGAGGACTGGGCGGGCGCGCCTGTGCTCGTCGGCCGAAGGGCCGACTTCCGGATGCGCTGGGCGGCCACCAATCTTCATCTGTTCACCGTGGCCGCCGCCGTGCCCGAGATCACCGTCCCGGTCGTCGACACGTTCACCACACAGGTGCTCACGTACGCCAAGAAGAACAAGGGCGGGCTGCCCGTCGGCATGCAGACCGGCGTCGCCTGCTTCCCCGTGCTGGTCAGCGACCGGATCGACCCGGCCGCGATGGCCTGGGCGGAGGAGAAGCAGCGCAATCGGTTCGCCTGTTTCGCCCGACCGGTCGTCGTCGACAGTGCCCAGGGGTACGTGGGGATGTACCGGGGGAAGCCGGCCATCGGGCGCGCCTATGCCGGGCGCCGCATCGAGAAGGGTGTTCGCTACTTCCAGCCACAGGGCTGAGCCGCGGATCCGACGAGAGGCCGGGTACCACCGCCCGGCTTCGACACATCAGCGGCCTCGATCGTCACCCGATGCTGCCGCACCGAGCACCGGCAGCATCGAGAGCACCGACCCTACCGAGAGCACCGGCAGCATCGAGAGGAGAACGGCATGTCGTATCCGGAGCCGATCTACGGGGACGGCAAGGGAGAGATCAGCGCCACGTACAGGCCGGCGGACACGGTGCCGAACCTGCAGTCCCGCACCGGCAGCGCCACCCACTATCTGGCGACCACGCACACCACGCACGGCGAGTTCGGGCTGTACCGGATGGACATGGCGCCCAGAGCGGGCGGCCCGGCCACGCACTTCCACCGGTCGATCTCGGAATCGTTCTTCATCCTCGACGGGGCGGTGCGGATCTACAACGGTGAGCGATGGATCGACACCAAGCAGGGCGACTTCGTGTACGTACCGCAGGGCGGGCTGCATGCATTCCGGAACGACTCCGACGCGCCGGCGTCGATGCTGCTGCTGTTCACGCCGGGTGCGCCGCGCGAGGAGTACTTCGAGAAGGTCGCTCAGGCCGCCGAGTGGTCACAGGAGGAGCGGGTCGAGTTCTTCATCAAGCACGACACGTACTGGACGGACTGATCGGCATGGCGGGTCACCTGCATGCCGGTCATGGCGTGCAGGTGACCGCATGCGAGGTCAGCGCGCCAGGCCCGTCTTGAGTCCCGCGCCGCACAGCGGTACGACGACGCTGCGGTCCGTCCAGTCGCCGACCGCCGCCCAGCAGGCGACGCCGGTCGTCTCGACGTAGAAGCCGCGGGCCGCCAGATCCAGCTGCGCCTTGCGGATCTGATCCTCCGTCACCGTGAGGAATGTGCCGCCGGACTCCCTCACCGCCGTCAGGATCTGGCGTGCGCGCGGCGGGCGGGGGATGGCGATGCCTTCGGCGAGTGTGGGGGCGGCCGCCCGGCCGGACTCGTCGAGCAGGCCGTCCGTACCCGCGTGGAAGGCGGCGGCCAACGGTGAGACGGCCTCGGCCTGTACGGCGATCAGCGCCGGCCGTTCGTCGATCAGGCCCTGGGCGTGGAGTTCCGCGGTGGCCAGGGCCGCGCCGAGGAGCAACGTGCCGTTGCCGACCGGTACGGCGATGGCGTCGGGGAGCCGGCCGCCGAGGTCTTCCCACATCTCGTAGACGTATGTCTTCGTGCCGTGCAGGAAGTACGGGTTGAAGACGTGCGAGGCGTAGAAGGTGCCGGGGGAGTCGGCGGCGGCCCGGGCAGCGAGTGCGGCGGCCTCGCGGTCGCCGGGGACGATCTCCAGGCGGGCGCCGTGGGCCCGGATCTGTTCGGTCTTCTTCGGGGAGGTGCCCTCGGGGACGTACACCGTGCAGGGCAGTCCGGCCCGCGCACAGTAGGCGGCGACGGCTGTTCCCGCGTTGCCGCTGCTGTCCGCGACGACGCGCTCGGGGGAGAGGCGGCGGGCCAGTTCGGCGAGCATCACGGCGCCTCGGTCCTTGAAGGAGAGCGTCGGCATCAGGAAGTCGAGCTTGGCCGAGACCGCGCGAGTGAGCGGCACGAGCGGCGTGCGGCCCTCCCCGAGGCTGGTGGCGGGTGAGGAGAGGGGTAGTGCCTCCGCGTAACGCCACAGTGAATTGACGCGTCCGGCCAGGGAGTTGAGTGAGAGCCGCCCGGCGACTTCGAAGTCGAGGTCCCAAGGGCCGCTGCAGACCGGGCAGCGCCAGGTCAGGCTGGTGGTCTCGGCGCGGGTGCCGTCCTGCGGGCAGAGATAGGTGGCCATGACCGCCAGCATGTCAGGCGTGTGGCGGGCGAATGGCGAAGGTATGGCACAGCCCACGGGGCCCTTGTGGGATTCCTATGGCCGGACTGGTCGCCGCGGCCGCCACCGGAGTCGTGACCAGCCCGGGCACGGGTTCGCCGAACCGGCTGCTGAATGTCGGCACCGGCACCACGACTCCGCCGGGACCGAAGTTCGAGAACACGACGAGTTACACCATCAGCGACAACTCCACCGTCGAGTCGCCGGTCACCGTCACCGGCGTCACCGGCAACGCGCCGGCGGCGCTGAGCGTGCCCGTCGACATCACGCACACGTACATCGGCGACCTGAGGATCGACCTGGTCGCGCCCGACGGTTCGGTCTACAACCTGAAGGCGTACGGAACGGGCGGCAGCAGCGACAACGTGATCACCACCTACACGGTGAACGCCTCGTCGGAGGTGGCGAACGGCACCTGGAAGCTGCGGGTCAGCGACAACGCGGCGGCCGACACCGGGAGGATCAACTCCTGGGCACTGCAGTTCTGATGCCGCGTCCGTAGGGCATTCGCGACTTGCTGAAAGTGTGGGGGCGACCGCATCGGCGGTCACCCCCACACCCTCGCTGACCGTGCCCTGGGGGCGTCTGCGGGTTACCCCCCCTAGCGCCGACCGAGGCCCTGGTCGACGGCGGTCATCAGCTCGCCATCGCCCGTGTCCCCGTCCAGCGACCAGAACATCGCGCCGCCCAGACCGTGCTGACGGATGTACGACGTCTTGGTGCGCAGCACCTGTGGGTCGTCGTACGTCCACAGGGTCGTGCCGTCGAACAGCCATGCGTGGCCGTTCCTGAGATCCCGATGGATCTTGTACGTACCGGATTCGGCCAGCTTCTTGAGGGCCTTGTAGTCCTCGTAGCCTGCAGCCCAGGTGGCGGGTGCGGGGGCCGCGGCGGGCCGGCCGAGACCGTCGCCGCCGCCCGTCACGCCGGTCCAGCCCTGACCGTAGAACGGCATGCCCATGACCAGCTTGCGGGCGGGGGCGCCGCGCCCGATCCATTCGCGCACGGTCTGGTCGACGCTGAAGTCGTTCTTCGCGTACAGCGCGGACTGCTGCGCCGTGGTCGTCTCGCCGGACACATGGAAGTCGTAACCCTGCAGGTTCACGAAGTCGAAGTCCCGCATGATGCGACGAACGTCGAAGCCTGCGTCGATCTTGACCGGAGCGGTGGGGACGAACGCCGTCAGCTCGTAGTGCTTGGGCTTGCTGTTGTGCCCGTGGCCCTTGCCCTCCTTGGCGGTGCTCTTCGCGTACGCGTCGAGCTGGGTGCGGAATTCGTGCACCAGAGCGGTGAAGTGCCGCTTGTCCTCGGGGCGGTAGACCGTGTCCGTGTCGCCGGCGGAGCCGGGCCACTCCCAGTCGATGTCCACGCCGTCGAAGAGACCGGCCGCCGCGCCCTCGCCGCCGCGCGCCCCGTCCACCGGCAGATTGCCCTTGATGTACAGGTCGATGCAGGAGGAGACGAACGCCTTGCGGGAGGCGGCGGTGCGGGCCGCGTCCGAGAAGTGGGTGGACCAGCTCCAGCCACCCAGGGAGATCATCACCTTGAGGCCGGGGTGCTTGGCCTTCAGCTCGCGCAGCTGATTGAAGTTGCCCGCGAGAGGCTGGGTGTCGGTGTCCGCGACGCCGTCGACCGACCCTGCGGCGTCCAGCGGACGGACGTAGTCCGCCCAGGCGTCGGCCTCTCCCGGCACATTGCCGGTGAAGCACTTGCCGTCGGCGCTGACGTTGCCGAAGGCGTAGTTGATGTGGGTGAGCTTGGCCGCGGTGCCGCTCGTGTCCAGGTCCTCGACCTGGAAGTCGCGTCCGTAGACGCCCCATTGGGTGAAGTAGCCGACGCGCTTGTAGGCGGCGGAACCGGAGGCGTGGGCGGGGGAGGCGGAGCCTCCGGAGGCGGAGGCGGCGGGTGCGATCCCGGCCGCCAGTGAGAGGGCGCAGGCGGCAATGGCCAGTCTGGACAGGGTTCTTCGACGCATGGGGCCCGTTCCTGTGGGTGCGCTGAGAGGTGCGAGAGCCGTGCTGTGTGGTGAGGAAACTATTGGTCTGGACCAAAACGGGTCAAGGGGTTGGGGGTGATCGAGGGGCTTCATGGCGCCGTACCGGGCCGAGCGTGACCGAGATTGCTGTGGTGGCCGGGGCCTCGATATGCGCAGGGCGGCGCCAAGTCATCACTTCGGGTGAAACTTTGGCCTGTGCTTGCGGTTCACGACCGACGGTTGCCAGTCTGTTGCAGACTGTCAACCTGTTGGGAGTGGCCTGTGACATTCGGTGAGCAGCCCGCCTATCTGCGCGTTGCGAGCGATCTGCGAGAGAAGATCGTCAATGGTTCGCTGCCGCCGCACACGCGCCTGCCGTCGCAGGCCCGTATCCGCGAGGAGTACGGGGTCTCGGACACCGTCGCGCTGGAGGCGCGCAAGGTGCTGATGGCAGAAGGTCTGGTCGAGGGACGCTCCGGCTCCGGTACGTATGTGCGTGCACGCCCGGTCCCGCGTCGCATCGCCCGCTCCGGCTACCGGCCGGACGCGGGAGCCAGCCCGTTCCGCCAGGAGCAGGCGGCGGAAGGGGTGCGAGGGACTTGGGAGTCCCGCAGCGAACAGGAGGAGGCGGGCCCGGAGATCGCCGACCGCCTTGATATCGACCCGGGGGACCGGGTGATGCGCACCAGATACATCTTCCGGGAAGCGGGGGAGCCGATGATGCTCTCCACCTCCTGGGAACCCCTCGCGATCACGGGACGCACGCCGGTGATGCTGCCGGAGGAAGGCCCGCTGGGCGGTTGTGGGGTGGTCGAGCGGATGGCCGCGATCGACGTCGTCGTGGACAACGTGGTCGAGCAGGTCGGCGCGCGCCCGGGGCTTGCGGAGGAGCTCCTGGCGCTCGGTGGTGTGCCGGGCCATGTGGTGATGGTGATCGGGCGTACGTACTACGCATCGGGTCGGCCGGTCGAGACGGCGGACGTGGTGGTGCCCGGCGACCGCTACCGGATCTCCTACCACCTTCCCGTCAGGTGACCGGTACGTCTTGCTCCTGCCGGGCGACCGGTGCGTCGAGTTCCTGTCGGATGACCGATACTCGGACGGCCAGTCCGGCGCCCGTGATGACGAGTTAACGCCCACTCAGTTCTCGTAACCGATGGGCAATCACTGGCCGTAACGGCTTGTCATGTCCTGCTCTTACCTTCCCGTTCGTACCCGCACGCCGGACTGACGAACGGGAAGTCACCGATGACGGACACTGCCGGCCCCACGACGACGACCGAGGCCCCGGAGGTGAAGCCCGCCGGGGTCCCGGAAGCAACGGAGACCGGGCCCGCCGAGTCGCCGCCCCCCAGGCGCAGTTACGCAAAGCTCGCCGCCGACGAAAGCCGCGAGGACTACTCACTTCGCTACGCGCCGCACTCCTTCCGGCGCTGGTCGCCCTCGATGGTCGCGGGCACTGCACTCGGTGGCATCGCCTATCTCGCCGACTTCGCGATCGGCGCCTCGATCGTCTTCACTTACGGCTTCACCAGCGGTTTCGCCTCGATCCTGACCGCCGCGACGATCATCTTCCTCACCGGCATACCGATCGCCCGGGCCTGCGCGAAGTACGGCCTGGACATGGACCTGGTCACGCGCGGCGCCGGCTTCGGCTACTTCGGTTCGACGCTGACCTCGTTGATCTACGCGTCCTTCACGTTCATCTTCTTCGCCCTCGAAGGCTCGATCATGGCGCAGGCCATGCATCAGGCCGTCGGGCTGCCGGTCGAGGTCGGCTATCTGCTGACCACGTTGATCGTCATCCCCATCGTCTTCCGTGGCATGGGGGCGCTCGCCAAGGTGCAGGCGTGGACCCAGCCGATCTGGATCGTCGGCATGGTCCTGCCGTTCGTCGTGCTCGCCTTCGAAGCCCCAGACGCCTGGGGTGCGTTCGGCTCCTTCGGCGGTACGGAGGGTGCGGGATCCGGTTTCTCCTGGATCGGTTTCGGGCTCGGTACGGGCGTCGCGCTCTCGCTCATCGCCCAGATCGGCGAGCAGGCCGACTATCTGCGCTTCATGCCCGCGAAGACCGAGTCCAACAAGCGGCGCTGGAATCTCGCGGTGCTCGCCGCCGGGCCCGGCTGGGTCGTTATCGGGGCGGCAAAGCAGCTCGGCGGCGCGCTGCTGGCGTTCGTGGCTCTGGAGGCGGTCGGCAAGACGCACGCACTGGAGCCGATCGCACCGCAGATCGAGGCGCTGAAGCCGTGGCTCGGCTCATTCGCCCTCCCGGCTGCCGCTCTGTTCGTGATCGTCTCGCAGATCAAGATCAATGTGACCAACGCCTACAGCGGCTCGCTGTCCTGGTCGAACTTCTTCTCGCGGATCACCCACAAACACCCGGGCCGGGTCTGGTACATCTTCCTCAACCTCGCCATCGCGCTGACGCTGATGGAGATGAACATGTTCGCCGCCCTCAACAAACTGCTGGGCTTCTACTCGAACGTGGGCATCGCCTGGATCGCGGCCGTCGCCGCCGACCTGGTCATCAACAAGCGGATCGGGCTGAGCCCGCGGTACATCGAGTTCAAACGCGCTTATCTGTACGCGGTGAACCCGGCAGGATTCGGCGCGATGGTGATCGCCTCAACCGTCTCGATCCTCGCGTTCTTCGGGCTGTTCGGTGCCTACGCGGAGGCCTTCTCGACCTTCATCGCGGCCGGACTCTCCCTGACCCTCTGCCCGTTGATCGCCTGGGCGACGAAGGGGAAGTACTACCTGGCCCGCCCCAATCCGGTGAACGGCCCGGACGTCGAGATCGAGGACATCACGGCCACCCATACCTGCTCGGTCTGCGACACCGCCTACGAACTCCCGGACATCGCCGACTGCCCGGTCCGGTCGGGGCCGATCTGCTCGCTGTGCTGCTCGTTGGACGCGGAGTGCGGGGACGTCTGCCGCAAGGAACCGGCGGCCGGTCCGGTCCTCATGCCGATGCCGACGATCCGGACGGCAACGGCAACGGCAACGGCAACGGCAAGGGCAACGGCAACGGCAGCGGCAGCGGCGTCGACGGAGGTGGAGGCGTAGGCGACGCAAGTGATCCGTGTGGCACAGGGGGGCGCATCAGGATGAGTGCGCCCCCTTTGTGCTGGCCGGATCGGTGCCTCTTTGTGTAATTACGTATCCGTTGCGTGAAGGTCAGGCGTACGCTCGGGCATATGCGTACTGCGGTTTCCTGGGGATCCTTAGAGTCGTGCAGGCCGTTCAGGGGAGGGGCGCAATGCTCGGGAGGGACACGATGAGCGACGGCGGGGCCGTGCTCCCTTGGCTGGTGATAAGGCAGGACGACAACGGCAACAGGTACCGCGTCGGCAGGTATGCCACGCAGGCCGAGGCGCAGAAGATCGCCGACAAGCTCGACAGCCGCGGCCACAAGCAGCTCTATTGGGTCGAGCGTCTGGGGCAGAGCGCCCGTCCCTGACCGCCTTCCTCGACCGCCGCCTCGGGGAGCGGGCCGGCCGGTGGCGCGCGAGCGGGCGGGTCGGAGTGGTCGCGGTGGGTGGGCCGGAGCGTCGTGGGCCGGGGGTTACGCTCCGGCGTATGAACGATCGCGTGGTGGTGGCCGGAGCCGTTTACGACCAGGGGCGCCTGCTGGCCGCGCGCCGTAGCGCCCCGCCTGAGCTGGCGGGGCGGTGGGAGCTGCCCGGCGGGAAGCTGGAGCCGGGGGAGACCGGCGAGCAGGCGCTCGTGCGTGAACTCCGCGAGGAACTCGGTGTGGAGACGGAGCCGCTGGAGCGCATCCCCGGCGAGTGGCCACTGGCGCCCGGCTATGTGCTCCGGGTATGGACGGCGCGGCTGGTGTCCGGTGTGCCCGCCCCGCTCCAGGACCATGACGAACTGAGATGGCTCGGACCGGGTGAGAGCGACGTGGTCGACTGGCTCGACCAGGACCGGCCCGCTGTGGCCGAGGCCATGCGCCGCCTGCCGACCGGAGCCGCATCCGACCGGAACCGCCTCTGATCGGGACGCCCCGACCGGAGCCGCCTCCGACCGGAACCGCCCCTGATCGGGACGCCCCGACCGGGCCTCTGTCGGACTGCGCGCGCCAGTGAGCGTGCGCCCCCTCCGTGCGCGCACGCCGCCCTACACCCGTACGCCCCACATGTCGATTCCAGCGATAGTCCACCCCAAATATCGGGTATGGGCTGATTAGTCCCCTTAAACAGACGTTCCCTGTTTGCTCGTCTTGGGAAGTGATCGGCGTGATCGATACCGAAGGCGACTGCGCCGAGTGGACCTTTCCGGCTGTGCCGGGGGCCGTGCGCACCGCTCGGCATGCGGTCCACGAGGCACTGCGCGGCTGGGGGCTCGACGCGACGGTCGGTGATGTGACCGTTCTGCTGGTCAGTGAGCTGGTGACCAATTCCATGCGCTACACCTCAGGCCCCATCGGCGTACGACTCGTGCGGCCCCAACCCAACGGCGAAGGTCCGGACACCCGCCCCGGACTGCTTGTGGAAGTCTCCGATCCGCTTCCGGATCCGCCCACCGAACGCGCTGCCGGACCCGATGACGAAGGGGGCCGAGGGTTGCAGCTCGTGGCCCGTTCTGCTCGCCGCTGGGGGACGCGGCACGGAAATAGTGGCAAGACGGTGTGGTTCGAGCTGGCCCTCCCTGGTTAGGAGTGGGGTGGGACGCACAGCGATCACAAAGCTCGGGCAGTGCCTGTCAGTCCCTGGCTGAAAGGGACTGAGACCGTGCTGTGATCGTGAACGCCGTGTCGGTAAGCGCCGTAGTGCTGAATACTGCGGGCAGGACCGGTCCGGTGTGTGAGCTGGAGGGGACGGTCGCGTGAGCGAAATACCTGGGACAGCGGGCAACGTCGTGTGGCAGAGCAGCCCGCCTGGCTCGATCTATGACTACATCAGGGTCGCCTCCTTCTCGATCGGCCCCGACGGGCTGATCGAGCAGTGGAGCCGCCGGGCCGCCGGTCTCTTCGGCATTGCCGCAGACGAAGCGGTGGGCAGGGATCCGGTCGAGGCCTTCATGCCCTCCGAGCTGCGCACCGACGGCCATCGCCGGGTCGGCGAGATACTCGACGGCAAGGAGTGGACGGGCCTCGTCCCCTTCCGCATCCCGGGCGAAAATGCCGTCCACGGGCTCGCCGAGCTCTATGTGATGCCCAGTGAGACGGGGAGCGGGGAACGGGCCGCGCTCTGCATCGTCGTGGATGTCCGCGCCCTGCGCCGTATCGAGACGGACCTGGCGGCTTCGCAGGCCATTTTCGGCCAATCTCCCTTCGGTTTCGTGTTGTTCGGCACGGACTTCACGGTCGTACGAGCCAACCAGCGCTTCGCCACCGTCTTCGGCGGCCAGGCCGACGACCACCGCGGCCGCACGGTCGACGACTATCTCGCCCGCCCCGAGGCCGAGCGGCTCACCGCCACCCTCAAGCGGGTCCTGGAGACCGGAGACTCCGTCACCGATCTCCAGCTCGTCGGCACCGCACCCGGCGACGCGGAGAGCCGTCACTGGTCGATGAACCTCTACCGCGTGCACAGCGGAGCAGGCCGGCCCATCGGCATCGCCGGACTGGCCACCGATGTCACCCGCCGCCATATTGCCGCCCGCGAGGCCGCCAGCGCCCGCCGTAACCTCGCCCTCCTCAACGAGGCCAGCGCCCGCATCGGCAACTCGCTCGACCTGGAGACCACCGCCCGCGAACTCCTCGACGTGGCCGTACCCGGCTTCTGCGACCTCGCCTCCGTCGACCTCTACCAGGGGCTGCTCACCGGCGACGAGGCACCGCCCGGCAGCTGGGGCTCGCTCCGCCAGGAGCCCGTCGGCGGCTCCGCCGAACTGCGCCGCGTCGGCTTCGCCAGCGCCGTCTCGGACGCCGTCCCGGACAGCACCGCGACCGACGGGGACACCGACCCGCCGGTACTGGGCGCCGTCCACCGCTACCCCTTCAACTCCCCCTGCGCCAAGGCTCTGCGCACCGGCCGGGTCAAGAACGTCCCCGGGGACGACCGTGGCTTCGTCCAGTCCACCCTCGCCGTGCCGATGGTCGCCCATGACACCGTCGTCGGCCTCGTCCAGTTCTCCCGTACGAAGGGCAGCGAACCCTTCGGCGAGCGCGACCGTGCCCTCGCCACCGAACTGGCCGCCCGCGCCGCCGTCTGTATCGACAACGCCCGCCTCTACCGGCGCGAGCACGAACGCGCACTCATCCTCCAGCGCAGCCTGCTGCCACCCGGTGACCCCGAGGCCGCGGGCCTCGACATCGCCTGCCGCTATCTGCCCGGCAACGCGGCGACCGAGGTGGGTGGCGACTGGTTCGATGTGATCGAACTCCCCGGGCATCGCACCGCCCTGGTCGTCGGCGACGTCATGGGTCGCGGGCTGCGGGCCGCCGTCGCCATGGGTGAACTGCGCACTGCCGTAAGGACCCTGGCCCTCCTCGATCTGGAACCCGCCGAAGTGCTCTCCGCGCTCGATGAGGTCGCCCGCGGCCTCGGCACCCCCGGTGGCAGCACGGCCTCCGACGGCTTCGGCGGTGGCGCCCAGTGGCCCTCGAGGGCCTCCCACAAGTCCCGCGACGCTGACCTGTCCGAGGTCTACCTGGCGACATGTGTCTATGCCGTCTACGACTCGGTCACCCGGCGGTGCACCTTCGCCAACGCCGGTCACCTTCCCCCTGTTGTGGTCGAGCCGGGCGAACCGGCCCTGCTGCTCGACGTCCCGCCCGGGATGCCGCTCGGCGTCGGCGGCGAACCCTTCGAGGAAGTCGAGGTCGAACTCAAGGAGGGCGCCCTCCTCGCCCTCTACACCGATGGACTCGTCGAATCCCGCGATCACCCGCTCGACGAAGGACTGCAGGCTCTGCGCGACGCCCTCGTCGAACCCGAACTCCCCCTGGAGGACGTCTGTGACCACGTCCTGACCACCCTCGACACCCGGCACGGCGAGGACGACATCGCCCTGCTGATGGCCCGCATCCAGGGCCTGCCGGCCGACGCGGTCGGCGACTGGCGGCTGCCGAGCGAACCCCGCTCCGTCGGTCGCGCCCGCGAACTGGCCCGCAGCCAACTGATCGCCTGGGACCTCGACGACCTGGTGGACACCACCGAACTCCTCGTCAGCGAGCTGGTGACCAACGCCCTGCGGTACGGCGAGGGCGAGATTCGGCTCAGGCTGCTGCGTGACCGTACGCTCGTGTGCGAGGTATGGGACGCGGGTCTCGTCCAGCCACGACGACGCCGGGCGCGCGACACGGACGAGGGCGGTCGAGGGCTGCAGCTGGTGGGGCTGTTGAGCGCGGCCTGGGGTTCGAGGCGGACACCGCGCGGCAAGACCGTCTGGTTCGAACTGCCGCTGCCCGACGGGCAGCCGGCCGCCGAGCGCACGGTCGAGCAGCTGCTGAGTATGTTCTGACACCCGGACGTGGTGCGAGTGCGGTGAGCGCTCCGGGTGCGGTGGTCATGAGGACGTTTTCAGGGCGGCGAGCCTGGCCTCGACCTCCGCACTGTCGCCCACGCTGTCCAGCTGCTCGAACTGGGCGTCCAGGGACGATGCGGCGAGCTCCTGCTTGCCCATCGCTTTCGCCTCCTCCCGCCGGACCTTGTCCTCGAATCGGCTGAGCTCACTGGTCGGGTCGAGAACATTGATGTTCTTGACGGAGTCCATCATCTGATTCTGTGCCTGGGCCGACTTGGCGCGCGCGACCAGCTCGTCCCGCTTGGACTTCAGCTCCTTCAGCTTCGACTTCATCTGATCCAGGCCGGATTTGAGCTTGTCCACCACCACCGTCTGCGACGCGATCGTCGGCTCCGCGGTCTTCGCCTCCTTCTCCGACTGGAGCTGCCGGCCGAGCGCGACCTTGGCCAGGTTGTCGAACTTGTCGGCCTCCGCCCCTGATCCGGCGGCCCGTAGCTCGTCCGCCTTGCGACTGGCGGCGAGGGCCTTGTCGCCCCATTCCTTGGCCGCGTCGACATCCTCGCGGTGGTCCTGTTCCATGAGCCGCAGATTGCCGATGGTCGCCGCCACCGCCTGCTCGGCCTCCGAGATGTTCGCCGTGTAGTCGCGGATCAGCTGGTCCAGCATCTTCTGCGGATCCTCCGCCTGATCCAGCAGGGCGTTGATATTGGCTTTCGCCAGCTGAGTGACGCGGCCGAGGATGGTCTGCTTGGTCATGGCACCTCTCCTTTGTATGACACTACGAACGCCGTTACGGACCGTGGGAACGCTCCCCGCGCATGCTCTGCCGATGGTTCAGAAGCGGCCGCCGCCGCCCCGCCGGCCGCGAGTGCCCCCGCCGCCGAAGCTGCCGGGGCCGCCGCCTCCGCCCCCGCCGAATCCGCCGCCGAACCCCCCTCCGTAACCACTGCCGCCCCCGCCGCCCAGGAGTCCGCCGAGGATGATCCCGCCGAGGACCGCGCCGCCAACCCCGCCGCCCCCTCCTTGTACACCGCCCGGGCCGTTCCGGTTCCCGTACGCCCGCACATCCTCTTCGGCCAGGCTCCGCGCCTGTCCGGCCAGTGAGTCGGCCTGATGAGCCTCGGCCAGCGCACCCTGTGGATCGTCCGTGCCTGCCAGCTCCCGGGCCCGCTCCAGCCGCCGCTGGGCCTCCGCGAGCCGGGTCCGGGCCTGGCTGCCGACGGCCCCCCGATTCGTTGTGATGTAGTCCGCAGCGGCAGCGATTGCCGAGCGCGTGGTGAGCATCGCCTGGTCGAGCAGGGACCGGGCCCGACGGTCACCCTGCTCCCGTTCGCGGGCCCCGGCCAGCGCCTCGTCCAGCGCGGCATCGGCCTCCTCCACCCTGCGCAGCACATCGATCGGGTCGTAGCGGCCGGCCTGCATCTCCCTGCTCACGTCGCCCAGTACCGACTGTGCGCGGGCGATCCGGCCGCGCAGATCCGCGGTCGACACCCCCTCCGAGGTGCCTTCCAGCAGCCCGCCCGCATCGGCCAGATCGGTCTCCGTCTCGGTGAGTGCGGCCGGCAGTGCCGCCGCTGCCTCCGCGAGCTCCCGGGCACGCCGGTCCACGGCGTCGACGAGCGTGGTCGCCTGGTCGACCGCACCCTCGGCCGCCCGTACATACACCGCCGCTGCCGCGTTGTTTCCCTTGTCCACCGCCTGCCTCGCCTGGTTCAGGCTGGAGGTCGTGAAGACGAGGCGGTCCTTCGCCTGCTCGATGTCGTCCGCGACGGAGGAGGAGGCCGAATCCGCGTACCGGCTGCGCATCGAGGCGAGGGCGGTCTCGGCCGCCGAAGCCCGGACCGCGAGTGCACGGAACGCGGTCTCGGCTGTCGCAAGCGCCTGTGGAGCGTTGCGTTCCAGCGCGCGCAGCCGGTCGAAGTCCTCGGAGACGGTATCGAGACGGGCATTGGCCCCCGTGCAGCGGTTGGTGATCTCGTCCAGCATCCGGCGACGCTTCGCATCGTCCTCCGGGACTGCATCGTCCAGCTGCTGACGCAACCGGAACGCGGCAGTCAGCTCGCCTTTGGCGAACGTGACGGCCTCGGTGAACGGGGTGGCGGCCTCTTCCCCGAACTGCGCGGTGGCAAAACCGAGTTCCTCCTCACTGGTGCGGACCGCGTCATCCGTCTCGACCAGCGCCTGTTTGGCACGGGCATCGAGCCCCGGCAGCGGAGTCGGTGGCCGGGGCGGCCCACCCGACGGTGCGGCGCCGTGTCCCCAGGCGGCCGATCCGGGTGTGGTGCGGGTCGTGGTGCGTCGTTTCCGGCGGGTGTACGCATAGGCGGCGACCGCTCCCGCCCCGCCGATGAGGACCACGGGAAGGATCAGGTCCCCGGTGCTCGTCCCGCCGGAACTGCCTGTTCCGGGATCGGCGATGCCGGGTGTGATGGTAGGGGTGGGCACAGGCTTCCCGGCCACTACGGCGGCATAGCCGTTGGCCGCCCCGATCGCGGCGCCCGCCCAGTCGTTCTGCTTGAGGGCCGGCTCGATGGCCGTGCTCGCCACGTCCCGCAGCTGGGCGTCGGTGAGGCGGGAGCCCGGGTCCACGGTGTACGCGTACTGCCGGTCGTGCGTGGCGACGGCGAGCAGCACGTCGTCGAGACCGAGACCGTTCTTGTCGGCCGTCGCATCGGCCCAGTTCTGCGCGGAACGGCCGGAGAAGTCCCGTACATACACGACGAAGAGCTGGATGCGCCGGTCTGCGTAGAGACGGTCGAGTGCGGCGACCACCTGGCCCCGGCGGTCGCCGAGCGCACCCACCTTGTCGGTGATCTGCCCGTCCCGGGACAACGTGACGGGGTCGTCGGCACGAGCGGCCGGCGCAGCGGGAAGGGCCAGCCAGCACACCGCCATCAGCACGGCGACGAGGGCCCGGCCCGGTATGAGAATCCGGGTACGGCTCACGAGCTGCATCACATGTGTGAGGCTATGTCCACCCTCAGTCACCCGCGACCCGGCGATCCACCGGGGGACCGTCACGAGGCCGGACCCGCCGACGGTCCTACCGCAGACGCCGTGCGGGATCGACGACCCCGTCGTTCAGGCGCATCCCCCACCCCGCCTCGGGGCGCCACGGATGACCGGGCGCGCGCGGATCGGCCGGGGGCCGGCGCAGTAGTTGCGCGTCGAGCCGGGTGATCCGACGTCCCAGCTCGGCCTGCGGCCGTGGTGCGAATGCGGACAGGATGTCGCCCAGCACGTCCCGGGCACGGGTCACGTTCGAGCGGGAAGCCATGGCAGGGTCAGCCGGCGAGGGACACAGCGTGCGGCCGGGGGAGGCAGAAGAGGGAGCAGTTGTGGTGCAGGGCCGCTGCGGTTCACCCCGGGAAGATCCCGTACAGATCGCTCTCACGCTCCACGCGACGGATCGCGGCGCCGGTGAGGAGGGAGAGCCGATGAATTCTGCCCGGGTCGGACAGTCATCCGGGTGTCCTCCGCAGGGCGGTGTGCAGCGCGCCGGGCCGCTTACGCGGCATCGGCCTTTCGGCGGTGGGACATCATGCCGGTCATACTGCCACGGCACACCGACAATCAGGGGGTAACCGGAGTGCGTTCGCACATGAAGGGCATGGCCGGCGCTGTGCGGAACTGGGCGGCCCGGTTCCGCTGGAATCGGTTGTGGCGGACCTGGCCGCGGCGGATCGCGCCGGGACTCGTCCTGGTGATCGTGGTTCCGCTGCTCACCGCGGGTGTCACCCTGCGGCTCAACTACTCCGGCGACCCGGGCGCCGGCACCCGTACCCGCGGCCGTGATGCCGTCTGGCTCGGGCACGCCTGGGTCGACGGGCGCAAGAACGGCAGGGACCTGGCCGCGTTCGCCGACCGGATCCGTGGGACGGGGATCAAGGACCTGTACGTGCATGCGGGGCCTCTGGAGCACAACGGCACACTGCCCGCGACCCGCTACCCGAAGGTTCGGTGGCTGGTCGATGCCGTGCATCGCACCCTGCCCGGCATCCGGGTGCAGGCCTGGCTCGGGGACGTACTCGCCACGGAGGGACCCACTGGTCTGCACCTTGAACGGGGTGCTTCCCGCACCGCCGTGGTCGACTCCGCGAGGCAGATCCTCGATGCCGGTTTCGACGGTGTGCACTTCGACCTCGAACCTCTGCACTCCGGCGACCGGCACTACCTCTCGCTCCTCGACGACCTGCACGCCCTCACGAAGGCCCGCAGGGCCCCGCTCTCCGTCGCCGCTCACCAGATCGACCCGCTGCCCGCCGCGCACAGTGTCGTGGGCACACTCAGCGGCAGTCCCAAGTGGTGGTCGCAGAAGTTCTTCGGGCAGGTGGCGCGGCGCGTCGACCAGATCGCCGTCATGTCGTACGACACCTGGATGCCGCTGGAGGGCATGTACGGCGGTTACGTCGCCGAGCAGACCGCGCTCGCCCTGGAGGTGACACCCCCGGGAACCGATCTCCTGATGGGTCTGCCCTTCTTCCACGAGGACGATCTCGGACACCATGAGGCGGCGGAGACGGTCGCGGCTGCGGTCCGAGGCACCAGACTGGGTCTGGCGCGTACGGACCGCGGCCGGGAACGGTTCGGAGTCGCGCTCTATGTCGACTTCGCGGCGCGGGAGGGCGACTGGGCGGCTTACCGCGAGGGATGGAACTGACCCCGGAACCGCCCTTGCTTCACGCCGCCGCAGGTCAGATGGAGAACTGCTCCTTGGCGAGCAGAGGACGCACCTTCGACCGGAACCCACTGGTCCGGAACGGCCGTTGCAGCAGCCCGGGGCGGATTGCCTGGGCCAGCGCGGCGGCGATCATGCCCTGGTCGAGGGCGAGCATGTAGTCGCTGACCCGTCCCGTGCGGACATTGACGGAATCCCGGAAGCCGTAGCCCTCGTGGTAGGCCCCGAAGTCGCGGTCGAGCGCCCGCAGGTTGGCGACCGCCTCGCCCGGTGCGTACGGCAGGGCGAGGAACGAGGCGTGCGGGGTGACCACACCATTGGTGAAGGCCGACGCGGGCGGCAGCGGAGCGCCGTCCGCGGTGTACGTGCGATCGGTGTTGGAGGCATAGCCGCCGACCTGCATGCCGATGGCGTCGACGCCGTACTCCTGGTACCCGCCCTCGGGGATGTTGGCGGGGGAGAAGCCCCAGTACCCGTACTCTGCTTCCTTCATACCGTGTTCGATCTGGCTGCGGACGTAACGCTGGTGGGTGAGACCCCAGGACCGCGGCGACCACTCCGCCTCCGGCACGAACAGCGGCACCATGAGCGCCTCGAACATCGAACCGCCCCAGCTGGGAACGATCTTCCGGCCGCGGTGCGTGTAGTGGCCCTGCCACACCCGGACGCCGTCCATGGCGACGTACGCACCCTGCGGATGCTGCTCCTGCTCCTGCTCGTGCTCGTGCTCGGGGAGCATCGTGCGCAGCAGGTGCCAGTAGTGGTCGGCGGGCAGCGAGCCGTCCGCGATTCCCAGATAACTGGCCATGCGGGGCTCGGTGTTGAGCGCGCCGTAGTGGTGCCCGGTGGGCTCCTCGGTGTCGGGCCAGAAGCCGCCGCGCAGCTGACCGGGGCCGGCGACCGGGTCGGCAGCGTCGTAGGGCGTGTAGTAGTAGGACCAGTCGGCGGTCGCCAGGATCCGGGCGACGCGGGGGCGCAGCGCGGCTGAGGCGTCGGCGGCGATGCGCAGGCCGGTGATCAGCCAGGCGTTGTCGACGGAGGAGAGGAACGGACGGACCGGGTCCCCGGTGCCGGGCCACTCGGTCAGCACCGAACCGTCGTGCGCGTCGTACCAGTTGAGCCAGAAGCCGTGGTGGCGCTCCAGCTTCTCCACGGTCCGGACGGTGCGCTCCAGCCTGCGGTGCATCGTGGCTTCGCTGATCACGCCGAGACCGGCGGCGGCGACGGTCGACCAGAGGCCGCAGCCGATATTGGTGGGCGACGTCTGGCGGGACTGGACGGGGCCGCCGGAGCCGCTGACATCGATCTTGTCCGTGGCCAGACCGAGGTCGGTCGTCATGGCCTCGATCGAGTGATACGTATCGCGGAACCAGCGCAGCAGCAGCGGTGTATCAAGAGCATGAACAGGTTGCGCGGCATGCGCGGATGGAACGGAACGAGCGCCCGGCGAGGCGGCCACGGACTGCGCGGCGCTCGCGGAGGACGCGGATATGGCCCCCAGGGACAGGGCGGCAGCCCCGGTCCCGGCGGCGGTGACGAATGTGCGACGGTCCATGAAGATCCAGCTCCCAGTGGCAGAAGGGGGAAGGGGGAATTTCGTGGCGTGCTCGACGCGGCGGTGGAGAAACTGCCGCGGGTGTGGCTGCGGCGGTGGCGCCGTTTTCGGGTGTGTCCGTCGGCGCGGCCGAAGCCGTGGGGCTTCGGCCGCGCTGAACGGAGCAGCACGGGGACCGGCGGCCGTCAGGTTCCGTCGGCTCCCGTACTGAACGGGGCCGTCAGGTGGCTCCCGGTCTGTGGGTTGCCGTCAGTCGGCGATGCGCGGCAGCGTGCGGGTGCGGCCCATCTCGCCCAGCCAGACGGCGGACGGCTTCGGCAGCCGTTCGAAAGTCTCCGGGTCCCAGCCGATCAGGCCGAAGGTGGGCTTGTAGGAGCCCCACTCGTAGTTGTCGAGGGCGCTCCACGCCAGGTAGCCCGTGATGTTGAGGCCGTCCTGCAGCGCGGCGGCGACCTCGTTCAGCGCCCCGGTGTAGTAGTCGACGCGACGGCTGTCGTCATCGGTCGCGATGCCGTTCTCGGTCACGATCAGCGGTACGTCGCGGCCGACGACCTCGGCGGTGTGGCGCAGCGCGTAGCCCACCGCGGACGGGTAGTACTCCCACTGGGTAAGAGTGCGCTCGACGCCGTCGGCCGTCGGGATCGGGCCATCTGCGCCGATCTTGGTACGGGTGTAGGACTGGACGCCGATCCAGTCGTCGCCGCGGGCGGCCTCGATGAAGATGTCCTCGCGCGGGTGGCGGTACGCGGCGGTGACGTCCTCGGCGCCGGGCAGGGCCTGGTAGACCTGGTTGGCGATGGTCCAGCCGACCTGGATGTCGGCGTTGATCGCCTTGACCTCCTTGACGGCCGCGTGGTGGGCGGCGATGACGGCCTGGGTGGTCTCGTCGTCCGGGGTCGGCAGACCCGCCGGCGGGAAGCTGTTGTCGCCACGCTTGGCCTGGCCGGCCATCACGGCGATCATGTTGGGCTCGTTGATGGTGCACACGTGGCTGACGTCCTGGCCGATCACCGGTGCGCAGGCGGCGACGTAGCGGGCGAAGAGCTCGGTGGCACCCTCGGCGGTCCAGCCGCCGCGCGCCTCGAACCACTGCGGCACGGTGAAGTGGTGCAGCGTGATCATCGGACGCAGGCCGCGCGAAACGGCGCCTTCGACCATGCGGCGGTAGTGGGCGAGCTCGGCCCGGGAGAACCGGCCCTCGGCCGGCTCGATGCGCGCCCACTCGATGGAGAACCGGTAGTCGGTGAAGCCCAGTCCGGCGAGCACGTCCATGTCCTCGTGCCAGCGGTGGTAGCTGTCGCAGGCGTCCAGGCTGGGCTCCTGGATGTGGGTGCCCGCGGCGTGTTCCTTGACCCACCAGTCGCTGTTGGTGTTGTTGCCCTCGATCTGGTGGGCGGCCGTGGAGGCACCCCACAGGAAGCCTTCGGGGAACGGGACCTGGGTGTGAGTCATCGCAAAATGTCTTTCTGGTGCGTGAAGGGGGGGCCGGCGGGGGTGCGGGGTGCGGCCTCGTACGAGTCGGTGGGGCGGGCTACTTCATGCCCGCCGTGGCGATGCCCTGGGTGAAGTGCCGCTGCAGTGCGATGAACAGGATCAGTACGGGCAGCACGACCAGGAACGCTCCGGCCATCAGCATGCCGTTGGAGCCACCGGCCTTGTTGGGGTCCGTGGCGAACGTCGCGAGCGCGACCGGAAGCGTGTATTTGTCCGGGTCGTTGGTCGCGATCAGCGGCCAGACGAAGTTGTTCCAGGAACCGAGGAAGGCGAAGATCGAGAGCGTTGCGAGGGCGGGCTTCACCAGCGGCATCACGATCCGCCAGAAGATGTACCACTCGCCGGCGCCGTCCATCCGGGCTGCTTCCAGCAGCTCGTCCGGGATCGACTGCATGAACTGCCGCATCAGGAAGACACCGAAGGCTCCCGCGGCGAAGGGCAGTACGAGACCCGCGTAGCTGTCGATCAGTTGGAGCTTGCTCATCAGCACGAAGAGCGGCAGCAGCATCAGGTTGCCGGGCACCATCAGGGCGCCCAGGACCAGCCCGAAGATCTTGTTGCGCCCGACGAAGTTCAGCTTGGCCAGGGCGTAGCCGAGCATCGAGCAGAACACCAGGTTCGAGACGGTGACCAGCACCGCCACGATGACGGAGTTCATGAAGTACAGCGGCAGATCGAGCTTGTCGAGCAGGTCCCGGAAGTTGTCCAGGGTCCACTCGGTGGGGATCCACACGGGCGGGCTGGCCGACAGTTCGCTCGACGTCTTGAAGGCCGAGAATGCCATCCAGAGGAACGGGGCGGACATGACCAACAGGCCGACCGCGAGCAGGATGTAGATCAGCAGCCGCTTCGGGTTCCGGGTCCTCTTCACGCCCTGGGGCCTGATCGGCTCCTTCGACGGCGCCGCCGGGACGGCGCCGGGTGCACGGGTGGCGCTCATTTCGTGTTGTCCTTCAGCAGTCGGAGCTGGAGCACAGTGATGCCCATGATCACTACGAAGAGGACATACGCCATGGCGCTCGCGTAGCCCATGTGGAAGAAGTTGAAGCCCTCGCGGTACATGTTCAGCGAGACGGTGAGGGTGGAGTCCGAGGGTCCGCCCTGCGTCATCACGAATGGTTCCTCGAAGACGTTGAGGTAGCCAATGGTGGTGATGACCGTGGCGTAGAGCAGCGTCGGCCGGAGCAGGGGCACGGTGATCCTGCGGAACTCGTGCCAGACACCGGCGCCGTCGAGCTTCGCGGCTTCCCGTACCTCGGTGGGAATGGCCTGCAGTCCGGCGATGAAAAGCACCATGACCGTGCCGAGGTTGCGCCATACCGCCATAGCGATCATCGAGGGCATCGCCAGCGTCTCGGAGCCGAGGAAGTCCGGCGGGGTGAGACCCACTTCGGTGAAGAGGCCCGCGATCAGTCCGTCGCTCGGGTCCAGGACGAACCGCCAGACCACGGCGACGGCGACGATGGTGGTGACCACCGGGGCGTAGAAGCCGACCCGGAAGAAGGTCCGGGCCCGGTCGATGCCGTTGTTCAGCAGCACCGCGACGACCAGTCCGAGGAAGATCGTCAGGGGGACGCCGATGACCACGAAGTACGCCGTGTTGAAGAGCGACTTGAGGAACTTCTCGTCGCCGAACAGATTGGCGTAGTTCTCGAAGCCGATGAAATTCGCGTCCAGCGGGTGCGTGACATTGCGCAGCCCGAAGTCGGTGAAGCTCATCAGCAGAGTGGCGAGGATCGGGAACGCCATGAAGACGGTGAAGAGGACGAGGAAGGGGGTGGAGAACAGCCAGCCGGCCGCGTTCTGCACACCCATCGACGGCCTCTTGCGACCCCGGCGCTCCTGGGGCCCGGCGGCCGGGGACTGGGAGGTCCCCGGCCCGGCCTGCACCTTGGCCGGCTGTGCGGCCTTTCCGGTCATGGTGCTCATGGCTCCTACTTCACGAGGCCTTCGATCTGGGACTGCGCCGTCTTCAGCGCGTCCTGGGCGGAAGCCTTGCCCTGGGTGACCTTCGCGATGGCCTGGTCGACCTTGTCGGTGATCTCGGTCCACTTGGCGAGCGAGGGAGCGGCCTTGGCGGTGTCCATCTGCTTCTTGAAGACCTGGAGGTTGGCGTCGTCGGCGAGTGCTCCGGAGGTCCAGGCCGCGGTGTTGGCGGGCAGGTCCTTGGTGCGCTCGTACCAGTCGGCCTGGCCCTTGGCGTCGGTCAGGTACTTGATGAACTCCGTGGCAGCGGCCTTGTGCTCACTGTCCTTGGAAACCACCAGCGAGGAGCCGCCCGCCATGGAGACGGAGGACTTGTCGGCGGGGACGTTGGCCACCGCCCACTTGCCCTTGATCTGCGGCTGGCCCTCGTTCAGCAGGGTGACGTGCCAGGGGCCGCCGAAGAACATCGGGACGCGGCCGTTGCCGAAGTCCTTCACCACGTCGTAGCCGGGCGCCACGGACTTGTTGGAGAGTCCCTTGTCGAAGTACGAGCCGTACTCCTTGAGCGCCTTGACGGCCTCGGGGCTGTCGATGACGGCTTCGCCCTTGTCATTGACGATCTCGCCGCCGGCCGAGTACAGGAAGGAGTAGAAGTTCTGCACGGTGTCCAGGCCGCTGGGCTGGATGGACAGGCCCCACTTGGTACCGGCCTTCTTCTGGTACGCGGTGGCGAGATCCTGCATCTCCTTCCAGTTGGTCGGAGCCTTGTCGATGCCGGCCTTCTCGGCCAGATCGGTGCGGTAGTAGAGGACGCGGGTGTCGACGTACCACGGCACGCCGTACGCGGTGCCGTCCACCTCGCCCTGGTTCCAGCCGGACGGGAAGAAGTCCTTCTTGTCGAAGGTCTTGGTGTCCACCGGTTCCAGGACACCGAGCTCGGAGAACTCGCCCATGTAGCTGCCGCCCATCTGCGCGACGTCCGGCATGGTGCCGGCGGCGGCCGCGGAGACGAGCTTCTGGTGGGCGACGTCCCAGCCGACCGGGGTCACCTTGACGGTGATGTTCGGGTGCGACTTCTCGTAGACCTTTGCCACATCCGCGAGCCTCTCGCCCTCGGCCCCCATGGCCCAGACGGTGAGCGTCTGCTTCTTGTCCGCGGCGACGTCGGCACCGGAACTGCCACATGCAGTGATACCGAATGCGAGCGCGACTGCGATACCGACCGAGGCGGTTCTGGCGGTGCGGGACATGGAGGGCTCCTCCTCGAGCAATCCGGATGTATGCGCTGCCTGTAAGCGCATACATCACTCTGCGACACGGGTTCGGAGATGCGCAAGGGGGTGCTAGGTCACACTCGTGCAACGTGCTCGTCATCTAAATGTTCAACTTTGGAACGGTAGGCGGTGTGTTTGCGAATATGAAGAGGATGTGACCCATTTTGTAGGGCACCGCGCCGCCCGAGGTTGGGCGATATTGTCGTGATCATGTCTTCGTTTGCGCATGATTTCCCGTTCGATACGTCCTACGGGTACACGCGGGACGAGCTGCTGAGCGTCCCCGCGCCCGCCGCCCCGGACGATTTCGCGGCCTTCTGGCGAGCCCGCCACGACAAGGCCCGCAAGGTCGCCGCGGAACCGGAGATCGGACGGCTGGAGGACGAGCGGGACGGACTGCGGATCCACGGTGTGACGTTCACCTCCGTGGGCGGGGTCCGGATCGGCGGCTGGCTCGCCCTGCCCGTCGAGGGTGTCGCGGAGCACGGATTCGTCATCGGCCACGGGTACGGGGGCCGGCAGGAGCCGGGGCCCGATCTGCCGCTGCCCCTGCCCCGGTCCGCCGCGATCCTGCCCTGTGTGCGCGGCATGGGCAGCCGCGGTCTGTGGCCGGGAATCCCCGATGTGGCCGACGCGCATGTCCGTCACGGCATCGGGTCGCGTGACACGTATGTCATCGGCGAGTGCGTGGCGGATCTGTGGTGTGCCGCGTCGGCGCTGCACGAACTCGTTCCGGAGCTGGCCCCCGGGGGTGGTCCGGGGGCTCCCCGGCTCGGCTATCTCGGGGAGAGCTTCGGCGGCGGGCTCGGTGCGCTGGCCCTGCCGTGGGACGACCGGTTCGGCGCCGCGCAGCTGACGGTGCCCACGTTCGGCAACCACCCGTTGCGGCTCACGCTGCGGTGCGTCGGCAGCGGTGAGTCGTTGCGCGCGTACCACCGGGACCATCCCGAAGTCACCGAAGTGCTGCGGTACTTCGACGCTGCGACGGCCGCCGCGCAGCTGGAGCTGCCGACGCTGGTGGCGGCAGCGCTGTTCGATCCCTCGGTGCCGCCGCCCGGCCAGTTCGCCGTACACAATGCGCTCGCCGGACCGCGTGAACTGCAGGTGCTGAGCGCGGGGCATTTCGAGTACGAGGGGCTCGTCGGGGAGGTGGCCCAGCTGCGGGGGAACCGGGAGCGGTTCTTCGGGGCGCATATGGGCTAGGGGTGTCCGGAGGGGGCGTCGGGCCGGTCGGGCCGGGCTCGCGCGTCCAGGCACGCACAACTGCCGGGTCGGCTCGGCCTCATGCGCCGGACGGTCCGGGCTTCGCGGCTCGTCCGGCGCATGAGGCAGCCGCAGCCCGTTCGGCGGGCTCAGACGCAGCCGCAGCTCGCCCGGCGGGCCAGGGATACCTGGAGCATCAGGGATACCGGCTCGCGTTCCCGGTCGCCCAGGCGCTGCACGAGCAGTTCCACCGCCTGCTCGCCCAGCTGCCGGATCGGCTGTCGTACGGTCGTCAGCGGCGGTCGTACGATCCGGCTCAGCGGGATCCCGTCGAACCCGGTCACGGCGAGGTCCTCGGGCACCCGCACCCCGCGCCGTTCCAGCGCGCGCAGCGCGCCCACCGCCATCTGGTCGTTGGCGAACAGCATGGCCTGCGGACGTTCGGTGTCACTCAGGCCTGCGTACCGGTCGAGCATGGCTTCCGCCGTCCGGGCGCCTTCGGCCTGCGTCATCATCTCGGCCCGCATGTCCGGTGCGTCCGGCACCGGGAGTCCGGCGTCGCGGCAGGCCTCCTGGAAGCCGCGGAACCGCGCCTCGGCGTCCGGTGACGCCACCTCGCCCCCGATGAAGGCGAGTCTGCGCAGCCCGTGGTCATCGATCAGGTGACGGGCCAGTTCGCGTTCGCCGTCGGCGTTGGCCACGACGATGTGGTCGAGGTGGTCGATCTCGCGCGGCCCGGCGAGCATCACCACCGGCAGCCGGCGCGAGATCACTTCGAGATCCTCGGTCGGCACGGTCTGTGCAAGCACCGCGAAGCCGTCGACCCGGCCGGCCACCTTCGCGACAAGGCTCTCGGGCCCGCCCTCCAGTGACGCGGCGATCAGCAGCGCGTACCCGTGTCGCCGTGCCGCGCGTTCCATGCCGCGGATGATCTGGTCGGAGTAGAGCATCACCGCGTCGTCGGCGTCGCTGTCCGCCTCCGCGTCGGCCTCGGCGTCCGGGTCGGCGTAGTCGGGGAAGCAGAGCCCGAGCACCCCGGTGGTGCGGCTGGCCAGGCCTCGCGCGTTCCCGCTGGGTACGTACCCGAGCTCGCGGGCCGCATCGAGGACCCGCTCGCGGGTCTGGGCGCGCACGGAGTCGGGGTTGCGGTAGACCCGCGAGACCGTCGCAATCGAGACGCCCGACCGCTCTGCGACGTCGTACACCGTTGGGGCACTCACCCGAACCGACCGTCCGCTTCTTCTTCCCGTACCTACACACTTTGAAAGCGCATTCACCCTAGATCGCACGCCACGCCGCGAGCAAGGCCGCATGGAAAATGGACAGGCAACCTTGCAAGATGGCCTGTGCATCTTTTACGATGGACTCATGCGGGAACCATCGTCCGAAGCCACCACCGCCGAGCCGGGCGGCGAGCCCAGCGCGGAGCAGGTCGCGACGCAGCTGGCGTCCGTCGTCAGCCGCCTGCTGCGTCGACTGCGCACCACATCGTCGGACAGCCTGCTCACCCCGACCCAGCGCGCGGTGCTCTCCCGCCTCGGCCGGGAGGGCCCGGCCACCACGGCCGCGCTGGCCCGCGCCGAGTACGTACGGCCCCAGTCCATGCGGCTGACCCTCGGGGCGCTGGAGAGTCAGGGGCTCGTCGAGCGGGCGCCGGATCCTGTCGACGGCCGGAAGTCGGTCATGTCCATCACAGATGTCGGCCGGACCACGCTCGACGCGGTCCGCGCCGCCAAGCACAACTGGCTCGCCGAAGCGATCGCTGCCGAGCTCGACGGGGCCGAGCGCCGTACCGTCGCCGAGGCCACGGCCCTCCTGGACCGCCTGGTCGAGCAGTGACCGCCCCGGAGCCGATGCCGACACCGGCGGCGGAGGCGGACACGGTGAAAGTCGAAGTGAAAGTGACAAGCGACCGGCCGGCCCCGCAAGCGACCGCGACGGCCACCTCTACCGGCCTCGGCCGTCTTGCGGCCACTTCCTCCGGGCACCCCGCAGCCGCCTGCCCCGGTTTCAGTGCGCGCCTCACCGCACCGCTGCTCCTCGGCTCCCTGCTCAACCCGCTCAACACCACCATGATCTCCACCGCCCTGGTGGCGATCGCCCACACCTTCGGCATCGGTGCCGCCGACACCGCCTGGCTCATCTCGGTCCTCTACCTCGCCAGCGCCGTCGCCCAGCCCGTTCTCGGCAAGCTCGCCGACGTCATCGGCCCCCGCCGCGTCTTCCTCGCCGGTCTGGTCGTCGTGATCGCCTCCGGCCTCGTCGGGACGTTCGCGCCGAGTTTCGGCTGGCTGATCGCATCCCGGCTGCTGCTCGGCATCGGTACGTCGGCCGCCTACCCGGCCGCCATGGCGGTGCTGCGCGACGAGTCCCGGCGGGTCGGCCGCGCCACCCCACGTCCCGTCCTGGCCCGGCTCTCCTTCGCCGCGCTCGGCAGCGCCGCCGTCGGGCCCACGCTCGGCGGGCTGCTCGTCATGGTCGTCGGCTGGCGGGGCATCTTCGCCGTCAATGTGCCCGTCGCCCTCATCGCGTTCGGCTTCGCGCTGCTCTGGATCCCGGCGGATCCGCCGCGCACGCGTGGAGCCGACGGTCGTGCGCCCCGGCTCGACCTGGATCCGCTCGGCATCGGCCTCTTCTCCACCGTCCTGACCGTGCTGGTCTTCTTCCTGCTCGATCTCGCCCACCCGATGTGGTGGCTGCTCGCGCCCTTCGCCGTGTTGACCGGTGTGCTGGTGTGGTGGCAGCTGCGCCGCCCGCGGCCCGTCATCGACCTGCGGATGCTCGCGAGCAACGCAGCGCTCGCCCGCACGTATCTGCGGCACGGACTGAGCTACCTGTTGATCTACTGCGTGATGTACGGCTATACGCAGTGGCTGGAGGAGGTACGTGGCTACTCCTCCGGCCACACCGGACTGCTGATGCTGCCGATGTCACTCGCCGCACTGGCCTGTTCGCTGCTCGGAGCCCGGACGAAGGACATCCGCGGCCCGCTCGCACTGGCCTGTGTGCTGCTCACCGTCGGGGCCGCGATGCTGGCGTTCCTCTCCGGTTCCACGCCGCTCGCCGTACTGCTGCTCGCCGGCGCCTGCTTCGGCATCCCGCAGGGGCTGATCGGTACGAGCAACCAGGCCGCCGTCCAGGCGTACGCGCCGCCCGAGAGCATCGGGTCAGCCGCCGGACTCCAGCGCACCGCCCAGTACATCGGGGCGATCGCCGCGTCCAGCCTGATCGCCCTCGCCTACGGTCGGTCGGCGAGCGACGGCGGGCTCCATCTCATGGCAGCGGTCTCCGTCGTACTCGGCCTGCTGCTGATCGTCCTGACCCTCACCGACCGCGCCCTGCGCACCCGCACCTGACCACCACCGGCACCACCCGTCCCCCCAAGAGGAGCGCCATCATGACCGCCACCACCCTCGACCAGAAGACCGCCCTGGTCGTCGTCGATCTTCAGAAGGGCATCGTCGACCTCCCCACCGCCCACCCCGCCGCCGACATCGTCGCGAACTCCGCGACCCTCGCCGACGCGTTCCGCGCCAAGGGTCTCCCGGTCGTCCTGGTCCGCGTCACCGGCGGCGCCCCCGGCCGCACCGAGGGCGCCCCCCGTTCCGGGCAGCCGGCTGCCGATTGGGCCGACATCGTCCCCGAGCTCGGCCCGCGCGACGGCGACATCGTGGTCACCAAGCAGCAGTGGGGCGCCTTCTACGGCACCGACCTCGACCTTCAGCTGCGCCGCCGCGGTGTCACGCAGGTCGTACTGACAGGCATCGCCACCAGCATCGGCGTGGAGTCCACCGCCCGGGCCGCGAACGAGCACGGCTACAACGTCACCGTCGTCACGGACGCGGTCACCGACATGGACGGCGGCGCCCACGACAACAGCATCGAGAAGATCTTCCCGCGGCTCGGCGAGACGGACACCACCGAGGCGATCGTCAAGCTGCTCGGCTGAGCCCCGTCGAGCCGGACGGGCTCGGCCCGAGCCCGGTCACGGAGCGTCCCGGCGTCGGCCGATCTTGTTCCCCAGCCAGACCAGCGGGTCGTACTTGCGGTCCACCGCCCGCTCCTTCAGAGGGATCAGCGCATTGTCCGTGATCTTGATGTGCTCGGGACACACCTCCGTACAGCACTTGGTGATGTTGCAGTAGCCCAGCCCGTGTTCCTCCTGCGCCGTCGCCTTCCGGTCGAGTCCCGACTCGGCAGCGGCGTCCAGGGGGTGCATGTCCAGTTCGGCGACCCGCATCAGGAAGCGCGGTCCGGCGAACGCCGTCTTGTTCTCCTCGTGGTCGCGGACCACATGGCAGGTGTCCTGGCACAGGAAGCACTCGATGCACTTGCGGAACTCCTGCGAGCGGTCCACATCGACCTGCTGCATCCGGTAGTCGCCCGCCTTCACGCCCTTCGGCGGTACGAAGGCGGGCACTTCCCGCGCCTTGGTGTAGTTGAACGTCACGTCCGTCACCAGATCGCGGACCACCGGGAACGCCCGCAGCGGAGTGACGGTGATCGTCTCCTCCCGGCCGAACACCGACATGCGGGTCATGCACATCAGCCGCGGCCGCCCGTTGATCTCCGCGCTGCACGAGCCGCACTTGCCCGCCTTGCAGTTCCAGCGCACCGCCAGATCGCCCGCCTGGGTGGCCTGGATCCGGTGGATGATGTCGAGGACGACCTCCCCGTCGTTCACCTCGACCGTGAAGTCCTCCAGGCCGCCGCCGTCGGGGTCCCCGCGCCACACCCTGAACCGTGCGTCGTAGCTGCTCACTCGTACAGCTCCTCTTCGGCGAGGTACTTGACCAGCTCCTCCTTCTCGAAGAGGGAGAGCAGATCCGGGCGGATGGGTTCGGTCGTCCTCCGGACGAGTTCGATCTGGCCGCCCGGTTTCATGACGGCGTCGTCGGACAGCCGGCACAGCAGATTGGCCGGCCGCCAGGAGCGCTCCATCGTCGGACAGTCCTCGCGGGTGTGACCGCCGCGGCTCTCCGTGCGCTCCAGGGCCGCCCGGGCGATGCACTCGCTGACCAGCAGCATGTTCCGCAGGTCCAGCGAGAGGTGCCAGCCGGGGTTGAACTGCCGGTGCCCCTCGACTCCGGCGCGGTGCGCCCGTACCCGCAGGGCGGCCAGCTTCTCCAGGGCCTGTTCCATCTCGGGTGCCCGCCGGATGATGCCGACCAGGTCGTTCATCGTCTGCTGGAGTTCCTGGTGGAGGGTGTACGGATTCTCTGCCGTCGCCCCGTCCTCCAGGCCCTCCGCGCTGAACGGGCGCAAGGCCTCCGCCGCTGCCTCGTCGATCTGCTCGTCATCCACCTCGGGGGTGGCGGACAGTCCGGCCGCGTACTCGGCGGCGTGCAGTCCGGCCCGCCGGCCGAAGACCAGCAGGTCGGAGAGGGAATTCCCGCCGAGCCGGTTGGAGCCGTGCATGCCGCCCGCGACCTCGCCCGCGGCGAACAGACCGGGCACGGCGACGGCCGCCGCAGTGTCCGAGTCGACGGCGATCCCGCCCATCACGTAGTGGCAGGTCGGGCCGACCTCCATCGCCTCCGCCGTGATGTCGACATCCGCCAGCTCCTTGAACTGGTGGTACATCGAGGGCAGCCGCCGCCGGATCGTCTCTGCGGGCATCCGGGTCGACACATCCAGGAACACTCCACCGTGCGGAGAGCCGCGGCCCGCCTTCACCTCGGAGTTGATGGCGCGGGCGACCTCGTCGCGCGGCAGCAGCTCGGGCGGGCGGCGGTTGTGGTCCGGATCCTCGTACCAGCGGTCGCCCTCCTCCTCCGACTGCGCGTACTTCTCCTTGAACACATCGGGGACGTAGTCGAACATGAACCGCTTGCCCTCGGAGTTGCGCAGTACGCCGCCGTCGCCGCGCACCGACTCGGTGACGAGGATGCCCTTCACCGACGGGGGCCAGACCATGCCGGTCGGGTGGAACTGCACGAACTCCATGTTCAGCAGGGGTGCGCCCGCCAGCAGCGCGAGGGCGTGGCCGTCGCCGGTGTACTCCCAGGAGTTCGACGTCACCTTGAAGGACTTGCCGATGCCGCCGGTGGCGAGGACGACCGCGGGGGCTTCGAGGACGAAGAAGCGACCGGACTCCCGCTCGTAGCAGAAGGTACCGCTGACCCTCTCGCCGTCCTTCAGCACCCGGGTGACGGTGCACTCCTGGAAGACCTTCAACCGGGCTTCGTAGTCACCGTGTTCGCGATAGTCCTCCTGCTGCAGCGAGACGATCTTCTGCTGGAGGGTGCGGATCAGTTCGAGGCCGGTACGGTCCCCGACGTGTGCGAGCCGCGGGTACTCATGGCCGCCGAAGTTGCGCTGGGAGATCTTTCCGTCCGGCGTACGGTCGAAGAGCGCACCCCAGGTCTCCAGCTCCCAGACCCGATCCGGTGCCTCCTTGGCGTGCAGCTCCGCCATCCGCCACTGGTTGAGGAACTTCCCGCCGCGCATGGTGTCGCGGAAGTGCACCTGCCAGTTGTCCCCGGAGTTCACGTTGCCCATCGAGGCGGCGATTCCGCCCTCCGCCATGACGGTGTGCGCCTTGCCGAAGAGCGATTTGCAGATCACCGCAGTACGGGCGCCGCGCTCCCGTGCCTCGATGGCGGCGCGCAGCCCGGCGCCTCCGGCACCGACCACGACGACGTCCCACTGCTGCCGTTCGAGCTCTGTCATTCAGAAAAACCTCGGATCGTCGAAGGCGCCGGAGGCGACGAGATACACGTAGAAGTCGGCGAGCGCCACGCTGATCAGGGAGGACCAGGCCAGCAGCATGTGCCGGGCGTTGAGCCGGCCCACCCAGCCCCACAGCCGGTAGCGCACGGGGTGCTTGGAGAAGTGCCGCAGCCGGCCGCCGATGATGTGCCGGCAGGAGTGGCAGGACAGGGTGTACGCCCAGATCAGCACGATGTTGACGAGGAAGATCAGGGAGCCGAGGCCCATGTGGCCCCAGGCGTAGTGCTCGTCGCGGAAGGAGAGCACGGTGTCGTACGTGAGGATCCCGGCGACCGGCAGTGCGGCGTAGAAGAAGTACCGGTGGATGTTCTGCATGATCAGCGGGAAGCGGGTCTCGCCGGTGTACGTCGTGTGCGGCTCGGCGACCGCGCAGGCCGGGGGCGAGGCCCAGAAGCCCCGGTAGTAGGCCTTGCGGTAGTAGTAGCAGGTCAGCCGGAAGCCGAGCGGGAAGATCAGGATCAGCAGAGCGGGGGAGAGGCCCCACCAACTGCCGAAGATCTCCCAGTTCGGGCCGTGCCGCATAGGGGCGCAGTTCTCCGCCAGGCAGGGCGAGTAGAACGGCGACACATAAGGGGCGGCGTAGTAGTCCGCGTTCGAGAAGGCCCGCCACGTCGAGTAGACGATGAAGGCGAGGAGCCCGCCCGCGGTCACCGCGGGCGCCAGCCACCAGCGGTCCGTCCGCAGGTGGCGGGCGGCGATGGCGGCCCGCGAGGCGCCGTGCACACCGGACGGCCGGGCGCGTGCGCCGCGCCGGGCCGGCCCCTTCAGTTGTGGTGGTTCCGTACCTGGTTCCGCACTTGGTTCCGTTCCGGTGGCCAAGGAACTCTCCTAGGGGGCGTGCCTGCCGCGGACGCCCAGACCCTCGTCGTCCGAGTCCGTCCACAGGGTGGCGTCGTACGGCGCCTCGGTGATCGTGATGACGTCGGTGACCGTGACGGCGCCGTCGGCGGGGTCGGTGCCACCGGCGGCGCCGGGCGGCCGCGGACCGGCTTCGGCCGTGCGCAGCTGCGCAAGGCTCCGCTCCAGCCGTCCGACGGTGCGGGCCAGGTCGTCGAGACAGTGCTGAACAGCTGTCAACTCGTCTTTCAGTGACATGACTTGCTCTCACTTCCGCAGTCGCGGGTGGCAATGCTCATGCGCATGCGAGTGTCGCGCGTCACATCTCCTTTGGGAAGAGAGCGGGCCGTTCCGTCTTGATCGGACGCTCCGCCGCCCGGGTGAGGTTCGGGGCCGGTGCGCCGTGTCGGCGCCGACTCTCGCGCGTGGGCACCTTCAGTGGATGAGCGGAACCAGTGTGATCAACTGCAAATGCCACTAAAAAGCACAATCCGGCCCATCCGTCTGCGGGTGGGCCGGGCCGGCCCCGGAGGTATCAGCCATGTCCCACGTCGGCGTCCCGCGCGGGACAGTCCGAAAGCGCCGCTCGCTCGCGCTCCTCGCGACGGGTGTGCTCACGATCCCCGCGCTGGCCGGGTGCACCAGTTCGGACAGAGTGACCACCGTCGCCATCGTGGTGCCGCAGGATGTCGCCCCCGCCGGCCGGGACCTGGTCGCCGACGGAGGAACGGTCAACTGGGCGATCGATGCGATGCCCACCACCTTCAACGCCTTCCAGGCGGACGCCGACGCCACGACCACGCGCATCACCGGGGCCCTGCTGCCGACGCTCTTCCCGCTGGACACCAAGGGCACCCCCCACATGAACTCCGACTATCTGGAATCGGCGAAGGTCATCGAGCGCGAGCCCAAGCAGGTCGTGCTCTACCGGCTCAACCAGCAGGCCGTCTGGAGCGACGGCCGGGAGATCGGGGCCCCCGACTTCGTCGCCCAGTGGCGCGCGCTGAGCGGCAAGGACTCGGCGTTCTGGACCGCCCGCAACGCCGGCTACGACCGGATCGAGCGGATCGAGCGCGGCAAGACCGACCTGGAGGTCCGGGTCACCTTTGCCAAGCCGTACGGGGACTGGCGCTCCCTTTTCTCCCCGCTGTACCCGAAGCAGGTCACCAGCTCCCCGACCGCCTTCAACGACCGGGCGCGCACCACCCTCGCGGCCACCTCAGGACCGTTTCGGCTGCGCAGCGTGAACAAGAGCGCGGGCGCCGTCACCCTGACCCGCAACCCGCACTGGTGGGGCAGCCCGGCCAAGCTCGACTCGCTGGTCTTCCGGGCGGTCAAGCCGCAGGACCGAGTCCAGGCACTGGTCGGCGGCAAGGTCGACATCGCCGACATCGACGCCGCAGCGGCGCACCGGATCGTGGCCGCGGCGCGTGACAAGGGAGAGAACGGCCAGCCGCTCACCCACGGCCCCGGCTCCGAGATCGGCCCCGCCGCCGCACTGCGCTCCTGGGCCCTGGCGCACGGCTCCGACGAGAAGGCCGCGGCGGCCGCCCGGGCGAGTCGGGAGAAGACCCGGAAAGCGGCGGAGGTGTACGCCACCGAGCAGGACGGGCTGCGCGCCTATGTCGTACGCAAGTCGTTGGAGCCCGCCTACACGCAGCTCGCGCTGAACGGTGAGTCCGGGCCGCTCGCCGACGAACGGGTACGCCGCGCGGTGGCCCGCGCCCTCAACCGTCAGGAGCTCGTCGACACCGTACTGGGGCCGCTCGGCCTGCCCGCCGCGCCGCTCGGCAGCCACCTGGCGCTGGCCGGGCAGCCCGGATATCAGGACAACAGCGCCGCACTCGGCGAGCAGGACACCAAGAAGGCGCAGGCGCTGCTGGCCGAAGCCGGCTGGACGCCGGGCGGTGCGACGAAGAAGAAGTCCGACGGTACGAAGGCGGGCAGCAAGGGCGAGAAGGTGAAGGGAGGCGAGCACGGCAAGGCGGAGACGGCCGACAAGGCCACGAAGGCCGACAAGAGCGACGACAACAAGCCCGGCGACGACAACAAGCCGCGCGTGGACGAGGACACCAGCCCCGGCCACGTCCTCGCCCCCGCCCCGGCCGCCGCCGTCCAGAGCGCCGCCCTGCTGCGCCAGGCGGACGCCTTCACGTCCGCCGTTGCCGTCGCCGACACCAGCACCGCCGAGAGCTCCCGCGGCAAGGTCACCGGACAGAACCGCGGGCCGGGAGGTGCCGCCGGCGCCTATGCCCCCATGGGCACCGCGGCCCCCGCGGCTCCGGCCAAGGCCGCCGACTCCGTCCGCGACACGCTGGGCAAGGACGGCAAGCCGCTGACCTTGCGTTTCGTCCTGCCGTCCGGTCCCGGCTCGGAGTCTCTGCGGACCGTCGGGGAGAAGATTTCGGCCATGCTCGATTCGATCGGCATCCGCACGGAGATCATCAAGGTGGCGGACGCCGGCTACTTCAAGGACCATGTCGCCTCGGGCGCCTACGACCTGGCGCTGTACTCCTGGCCCGCCACCGCCTACCCGGCCACCGACGACCGGCCGATCTTCGCCAAGCCCGTGCCCGCCACCGACGGCTCGCTGCTCGTCGAGCAGAACTACACCCGCGTCGGTACGGACCACATCGACCAGCTCTTCGACCAGGCGCTCTCCGAGCTCGACGAAGGCGCCGCCCAGGATCTGATGAAGCAGGCCGACGCCCGCATCTGGGCCGCCGCAGCGTCGATTCCGCTCTATCAGCGTCCGCAGCTGGTGGCCACCGACAGGAAGCTCGTGAACGTCGGCGCCTTCGGCTTCGGAGTGCCCCACTACCAGGACATCGGTTTCAAGAAGCAGCAAGCGGCCGGTTCCCCCGCGAATCGTAAGAAGTAGCAGGTCAGAACCTCAACTGAAGCTCAGAACTGGCTCAAGTCTCTTGCCCGCCGCGGTCCCGGCGGGCAAGGTCATGAGCACCTGTTGACCCGGGTAGCCGCTCCATCTCCCCACCTCTGAGAGCCCCCACCCCGGAGCCCCAACTCCTAGCCCGCACCTCAGAGTCCCGCAGCTTCGGAGCCCCACCTCTGAAGCTGCTCAAGTCCCGAATGCAGCCGTCCCGCCCCGGGGACCATGGCCATGACCACCGGTGAAATTCACCGGAAGACATGACCACGGGGGCGGAAACATGAAGAGGACACCGGCAGCCGTAGCGGTCGCTGCCGTCATGGCGACGGGCGTGAGCGCCTGTACGTCGAGTGACGGAACCACCCGCGAGCAGCCGCGGTCGGACGGTTCGCCGACGGCCGCCAGGACCGGCAAGGGCAACGTTCCCGTTACGGAATCACGGCCCCGGCCCGGCAAAGGTGGCACTTGCACCTGGTTTGACGCCCGGCATCGGTGGGTGCTCAACGGGGTCACCGAGCCCCAGCACCTCACCGGCGCCAAGGGCGCCGGGTTCACCCAGCCGATGCGCCGCCTGCGTACGGACATGGCGTCCGTACGGACCGAAGGAACCGACGGGACCTCGCCGGACAACGACGCCGTGCTGCTCGCGCTCGGCGTTCACCTCGGTCTGGCGGAGAAGCGGGACGAGACGTCGGGGCTGGGCGAACCGGGAGAATATGCGCCTGTCGACAACGCCGGCGGTGAATTCAGCGGCGCTGCCGGACACCTTGTGGAGTTCAGCTCGGTACAGCTGATCGAGACCGATTTCCGCCACTCCTGCGGTCCTGGAAAGCAGAGGGAAGAGGCCGTCGGGCACGTGGTGAACCGGACCTCTTCGGGCGGCGGAGACATCAGGTGTGAAACGCCGCTGACCAAGCACGCATCGGCAGCGGCCCGTGAAGCGGTGCGCCTCTCCTGTCACTGGTAACACCTGCCCGGGAAGCCGCTACGGCGCCAGCCCCGTACCATGGGGGGTAGCCGTGGCGCGTCCGCCCGGCGGGCGTACCAGGACTTGAGACCGACTAAGACGCCTGATCCCACGATCCGAGAGAAGCGCAAGCCACCCATGCCCACGCGCCACGACATCCGTAACGTAGCCATCGTCGCCCACGTCGACCACGGCAAGACCACGCTGGTCGACGCCATGCTCAAGCAGGCGGGCGCCTTCGCCGCGCACGCCGCCGAGCACCTCGACGACCGCATGATGGACTCGAACGACCTGGAGCGTGAGAAGGGCATCACGATCCTGGCCAAGAACACGGCCGTCAAGTACCACCCGAAGGATGGCGGCGACGTCATCACCATCAACATCATCGACACCCCCGGCCACGCCGACTTCGGTGGCGAGGTCGAGCGCGGCCTGTCGATGGTGGACGCGGTCGTCCTGCTGGTCGACGCGTCGGAGGGCCCGCTCCCGCAGACCCGCTTCGTGCTCCGCAAGGCGCTGACGGCCAAGCTGCCGGTCATCCTCTGCATCAACAAGACGGACCGTCCGGACTCCCGGATCGCCGAGGTCATCGACGAGACGTACGACCTCTTCCTGGACCTGGACGCCGACGAGGACCAGATCGAGTTCCCGATCGTCTACGCCTGTGCCCGTGACGGCGTCGCCTCGCTGACCAAGCCCGAGGACGGTACCGTCCCGCCGGACAGCGACAGCCTGGAGCCGTTCTTCAGCACGATCCTCTCCGCGGTCCCGGCCCCGGAGTACGACGACGACGCGCCCCTCCAGGCCCACGTCACCAACCTGGACGCCGACAACTTCCTCGGCCGTATCGCGCTGTGCCGTGTCGAGCAGGGCGAGCTGCGCAAGGGCCAGACCGTCGCGTGGATCAAGCGTGACGGCTCGATGTCCAACGTCCGCATCACCGAGCTCCTGATGACCGAGGCGCTCACCCGTAAGCCCGCCGAGAAGGCCGGTCCGGGCGACATCTGCGCGATCGCCGGTATCCCGGACATCATGATCGGCGAGACCCTGGCCGACCCCGAGAACCCGATCGCGCTGCCGCTGATCACGGTCGACGAGCCGGCCATCTCGATGACCATCGGTGCGAACACCTCGCCGCTGGTCGGCAAGGGCGGCAAGGGCCACAAGGTCACTGCCCGGCAGATCAAGGACCGTCTGGACCGGGAGCTGGTCGGTAACGTCTCGCTCCGTGTCCTGGAGACCGAGCGCCCCGACGCCTGGGAGGTCCAGGGCCGTGGTGAGCTCGCGCTGGCCATCCTCGTCGAGCAGATGCGCCGTGAGGGCTTCGAGCTCACGGTCGGCAAGCCGGAGGTCGTCACCAAGCAGGTCGACGGCAAGACGCACGAGCCGATCGAGCGCATGACGATCGACTCCCCCGAGGAGCACCTCGGTGCGATCACGCAGTTGATGGCGACCCGCAAGGGCCGCATGGAGACGATGACGAACCACGGTTCGGGCTGGGTCCGCATGGAGTGGATCGTCCCGTCCCGCGGCCTGATCGGTTTCCGTACGGAGTTCCTGACGCAGACCCGCGGTACAGGCATCGCGCACTCCCTCTTCGAGGGCCACGAGCCGTGGTTCGGCGAGCTGCGCACCCGTCACAACGGTTCTCTGGTCGCGGACCGCTCGGGTTCGGTGACCCCGTTCGCGATGGTCAACCTGCAGGAGCGCGGTGTCATCTTCACCGAGGCCGGCACCGAGGTCTACGAGGGCATGATCATCGGCGAGAACTCGCGCGCCGACGACATGGACGTGAACATCACCAAGGAGAAGAAGCTCACCAACATGCGTGCGGCTTCCGCGGACACCACGGAGAACGTGGTGCCCGCCCGCAAGCTGTCGCTCGAGCAGTCGCTGGAGTTCTGCCGCGACGACGAGTGCATCGAGGTGACCCCGGAGACGGTCCGTATCCGCAAGGTCGTCCTGGACCAGAAGGAGCGCGGCCGCTCCGCGTCGCGCGCCAAGCGCTGACCCCGTACGACCCATTGACACAGGGCCCGGGCCCCCGCAGACACTGTGGGGGCCCGGGTTTTTCGTCAACTCGTTTTCCTGCCCGAGGTGTCCGGATATCGGGCGTCGCTCTCCGGAACATGTGTTAACGGTCCGTTTCGCGGGTGTCTGTCTGGGATCGCTTTGTCCGGATTTCGGTCAACCATGCCTGGTCGATGTTGTCAAACCGAGACCCTTTAAGTGTGGTTTACAGCCCGGGCGTACTTAATAGTTGGCTCCATTGAGCTCGGGTCAATGGGTCACGCACTGTGGGGAGTGCCGACTCACGAGCACACTCGAGGCACTGAAACGATCACCGTCAGGGGTGTCGGTGTATCAAGCCAGTGCCTTTCTTGTAGTCAAAAGTGGACTCATGAGGAGGAAACCCATGCGTGGTGCCAAGAGCGCCAAGTGGGTCGCGGGAGCGGCCATCATCGCCCTGGCTGCGACCGCTTGTGGTGGCGGCAGTGACGAAGGCAAGGGCAAGGGGGGCGACAGCGGCAAGGGTGCTGTCAACGCCAACGGCATCTTCTCCGTCGAGGTCGGCGAGCCGCAGAACCCGCTGCAGCCGGCGAACACGATGGAGTCGAACGGCAGCATCGTCACCGACGCGATCTTCTCGCAGCTGGTCGACTACGACCCGGCCGGCAAGCTCGTGATGGTGAACGCCGAGTCTGTCGACACCAAGGACAGCAAGCTCTGGACGGTCAAGCTCAAGAAGGACTGGAAGTTCCACGACGGAACGCCGGTCACCGCCGAGTCCTACGTCAAGGCGTGGAACTGGGCCGCGAACATCAAGAACGCCCAGACCAACGCGTCCTGGTTCGCCGACATCAAGGGCTTCGCCGACGTCCACCCCGAGGACGAGAAGGCCAAGCCGAAGAAAGACGCCATGTCGGGTCTGAAGGTCGTCGACGACTACACCTTCACCATCGAGCTCAACAACCCGCTGCCGTACTTCGCGTACAAGCTCGGCTACACGGTCTTCTCGCCGCTGCCGGAGTCCTTCTACGCGGACCCGAAGGCCGCCGGTGAGAAGCCGGTCGGCAACGGCGCGTACAAGTTCGTCAGCTGGGACCACAAGAAGCAGATCAAGGTCGTCCGCAACGACGACTACAAGGGTCCCGACAAGGCGAAGAACGGTGGTGTGATCTTCAAGAACTACACCACCCTCGAGACCGCCTACGAGGACCTGAAGTCCGGCAACGTCGACGTGCTGCGCCAGATCGCGCCGAAGGACCTCCCGGTCTACCGGTCCGACCTCGGTGACCGCGCGGTGGACAAGCCGTACTCCGCGATCCAGACGCTCGGTGTCGCCATGTACACCAAGCAGTGGAAGAACACCGACCCGAAGGTCCTGCAGGGCCTGTCGATGGCGATCGACCGCGACACCATCACCAAGACGGTGCTCCAGGGCACCCGCGAGCCGGCCACGGGCTGGGTCGCCAAGGGTGTTCTCGGCTACCAGCCGAACGTCGCGGGTGACGTCACCACGTACAACCCGACGAAGGCCAAGGCTCTCATCAAGGAGGGCGGCGGTGTTCCGGGTAACAAGATCTACATCCAGTTCAACGCCGACGGCGGTCACAAGGAATGGGTCGAGGCTGTCTGCAACAGCATCACCCAGGCGACCGGCGTCGCGTGCGCCGGTGACTCGAAGGCCGACTTCCAGGCCGACCTGAACGCCCGTGACGCCAAGCAGGTCAAGTCGTTCTACCGCGGCGGCTGGGTGCTCGACTACCCGGTGAACGCGAACTTCATCAGCGACCTGTTCCGTACGGGTGCGGCCGGCAACAACGGCTTCTTCTCCAACAAGGACCTCGACAAGAAGATCGCGGCTGCGGACTCCGCCGCCACGCTCGACGAGTCGGTCAAGGGGTACCAGGAGATCGAGAAGGAGCTGGTCAACTACATGCCGACCATCCCGCTCTGGTACTACAAGGTCAACGCCGGTTACTCGGAGAAGGTCCAGAACGTCCAGTACGCGCAGGACGGCGACCCGATCCTGACTCAGGTTCAGGTCAAGAAGTAACCACCGACGTAGTCCGCGGGCCGGTGCGGGACCGACACTGACATCGGTCCTGGACCAGCCTGCACGCCGTGGCCGGGGGGCCCTTTCGCGTCACCGACGACCCCACAGGGGGTCGGTGACGGGGGAGGGCCCGTCGGCTGCCGCTTGCCTATTTACATGGAGGCACCATGGGGCGCTATGTCGCACGACGACTGCTCCAGATGATCCCGGTCTTCATCGGGACAACCCTGCTCATCTTCCTGATGGTCTACTCCCTGCCCGGCGACCCCGTGCGGGGACTCTTCGGGGACAAGGGTGCTGACCCTGCCACCCTGGCCGCGATGCGGCACCAGCTGGGTCTGGACCTGTCGTGGCCGCATCAGTACTGGAATTACATGACAGGCATCGTCCTGCATTTTGATTTCGGGAATCAGATAGCCAGCGGTCGTCCGGTGACGGACGTACTCGGTGACGCGTTCCCCGTCACCCTGCGACTGGCCGCCATGGCGTTCCTCATCGAGATCGTTCTCGGTATCGGCCTCGGCATGGTCGCCGGGCTGCGTGCGGGCCGTCTCGCGGACAACGCGGTCCTGGTCGTCACCCTGCTGATCATCTCGATCCCGGTCTTCGTCCTCGGCTTCATCGTCAAGTCGGTGTTCGCGTTCCAGCTCGGCTGGATCGAACCGAACGTGTCCGGCGAGGCCAAGTGGGACGAGTTGATCGCCCCGGCCGTCGTGCTGGGATCGCTCTCCCTCGCCTACGTGGCCAGGCTGACGCGTACGACGATGGCCGAGAACCTGCGGTCGGACTACATGCGTACCGCCGTGGCCAAGGGACTTCCCAAGCGCCGCATCGTCGGTGTGCACCTGATGCGCAACTCGCTGATCCCCGTCGTCACCTTCCTCGGCACGGACCTGGGTGCCCTGATGGGTGGCGCGGTCGTGACCGAAGGCCTGTTCAACGTGAAGGGCATCGGCGGCACCATCTACGAGTCGATCGTCCGGCGCGAGGGCACCACCCTGGTGGGCCTGGTCACCGTACTGGTGCTCGTCTACCTCTTCATGAGCCTGCTCGTCGACCTGCTGTACGCGGTCCTGGACCCGAGGATCCGTTATGCCTGACGTGATCAAGACCGCACCCGCGACCGAAGACCCGAAGACCGCAGTGGCGGAGCCGGTGGCCGTGAAGGCCGAGAAGGCCCGCAGCCTCTGGGGCGACGCGTGGGTCGACCTGCGCACCAACTGGTACTTCGTCATCTCGTCCGTCCTCATCGTGATCCTGCTCGTGATGACGGTGTTCCCGGGGCTGTTCACCAGTGCCTCGCCCACCTTCAGCGACTTGGCGCACCACTTCCTCGGCAAGCCCGAGATCGGCAAGGTCGGTTCGGCCGAGTGGCTGGGTTACGACGGTCAGGGCCGCAGTGTCTACGCGCGTGTAATCTACGGCGCCCGGGCCTCGGTGACCGTCGGCATCTCCGTCACCTTGCTGGTGACCGTGTTCGGCGGCCTGATCGGCATGGTGGGCGGCTACTTCGGCGGCTGGATCGACGCGCTCCTGTCCGGGTTCACCAACATCTTCCTCGGACTGCCCTTCCTGCTCGGCGCCATGGTGGTCCTGCAGGCGTTCACCGACCGCACCGTCTGGAGCGTGACCCTCGCTCTCGCGTTCCTCGGCTGGACGCAGATCGCGCGTGTCATGCGCGGTGCCGTGATCACCATCAAGCAGGCGGACTACGTCCAGGCGGCCAGGGCTCTGGGCGCGAGCACGTCCCGGATCCTGTTCAAGCACATCCTGCCGAACGCCATGGCCCCGGTGATCGTCGTCGCGACCATCTCGCTGGGTGTGTACATCTCGGCCGAGGCAACTCTGTCCTACCTGGGTCTGGGCCTCGCCGATCCGGCGATCTCATGGGGTGGCGACATCTCCGCCGGCGCCAGCCAGATCCGGGTCGCGCCGCACATCCTGCTGTACCCGTCGATCCTGCTCAGCATCACCGTTCTGGCGTTCATCATGCTCGGCGAAGCCGTCCGCAACGCCCTCGATCCGAAGTCGCGATAAGGAGGGCGTACGTGACTACCATCGACAAGACCGCCGAAGTCCCGTCCCCGCGCTCGGGTGACGACCACGTCGGCCCGCTGCTCGAAGTCCGTGACCTGCACGTGGAGTTCCACACCCGGGACGGCGTGGTCAAGGCCGTCAACGGCGTGAACTACAGCGTGGACGCAGGGGAGACGCTCGCCGTTCTCGGTGAGTCCGGCTCCGGCAAGTCCGTGACGGCGCAGGCCATCATGGGCATCCTCGACATGCCGCCAGGCAAGATCCCCCAGGGGGAGATCCTCTTCCGCGGCCAGGACATGCTGAAGATGTCCTACGAGGAGCGTCGGCAGATCCGTGGCCAGAAGATCGCGATGATCTTCCAGGACGCGCTCTCCTCGCTGAACCCGGTGCTCACCGTCGGCTACCAGCTCGGCGAGATGTTCCGGGTCCACCAGGGCATGTCCAAGAAGGACGCGCAGGCCAAGGCCATCGACCTGATGGACCAGGTCAAGATCCCGGCTGCCAGGGCCCGGGTCTCGGACTACCCGCACCAGTTCTCCGGCGGTATGCGTCAGCGCATCATGATCGCCATGGCGCTGGCCCTGGAGCCGGACCTGATCATCGCGGACGAGCCGACCACCGCGCTCGACGTGACCGTGCAGGCCCAGGTGATGGACCTCCTCGCGGAGCTCCAGCGCGAGTACAACATGGGTCTCATCCTGATCACCCACGACCTCGGTGTCGTCGCCGACGTCGCGGACAAGATCGCCGTGATGTACGCGGGCCGGATCGTCGAGACCTCCCCGGTCCACGAGATCTACAAGCGCCCGGCACACCCGTACACCAAGGGTCTGCTGGAGTCGATCCCGCGGCTGGACCAGAAGGGCCAGGAGCTCTTCGCGATCAAGGGGCTGCCGCCCAACCTGCTCCACGTGCCCACGGGTTGTGCCTTCAACCCGCGCTGCACGATGGCACAGGACATCTGCCGTACGGACATCCCGGCCCTGCGCCCGGTGACCGAACAGGACGGCACCGAGCTGGTCGGCCGCGGCAGCGCCTGCCACTTCTGGAAGGAGACGATCCATGGCTGACATCGACAAGGAGCCCGTGGACGCCACCCCGAACGTCACCGAAGTGGCGACGGTCGACGCGGCCACCGAGGCGGAGGCCGTTGCCGCCATCGAGGCGCCGGTGTCGCAGGGCGAGCCGATCCTCCAGGTCCGCAACCTGGTCAAGCACTTCCCGCTGACCCAGGGCATCCTGTTCAAGAAGCAGGTCGGTGCGGTCAAGGCCGTGGACGGCATCTCGTTCGACCTGTACCAGGGCGAGACGCTCGGCATCGTGGGTGAGTCCGGCTGTGGCAAGTCCACGGTCGCCAAGCTCCTGATGACGCTGGAACGGGCCACCGCCGGTGAGGTCTTCTACAAGGGCCAGGACATCACCAAGCTGTCCGGCCGCGCGCTGAAGGCCGTACGGCGGAACATCCAGATGGTGTTCCAGGACCCGTACACCTCGCTCAACCCTAGGATGACGGTCGGCGACATCATCGGGGAGACCTTCGAGATCCACCCCGAGGCGGCCCCCAAGGGCGACCGGCGCCGCAAGGTGCAGGACCTCCTGGATGTCGTGGGTCTCAACCCGGAGTACATCAACCGTTATCCGCACCAGTTCTCCGGCGGTCAGCGCCAGCGCATCGGCATCGCCCGCGGCCTCGCGCTCAACCCGGAGATCATCATCTGCGACGAGCCGGTCTCCGCGCTCGACGTGTCGGTGCAGGCGCAGGTCATCAACCTGATGGAGAAGCTGCAGGACGAGTTCAACCTCTCCTACCTCTTCATCGCGCACGACCTGTCGATCGTCCGGCACATCTCGGACCGGGTCGGCGTCATGTACCTCGGCAAGATGGCCGAGATCGGTACGGACACGCAGATCTACGACCACCCGACGCACCCCTACACCCAGGCGCTGCTGTCGGCGGTCCCGGTTCCGGACCCGGAGGCCCGCGAGGGCCGCGAGCGGATCATCCTCACCGGTGACGTCCCGTCGCCGGCCAACCCGCCGTCGGGCTGCCGCTTCCGCACCCGCTGCTGGAAGGCCCAGGACAAGTGCGCGACGGAGGTGCCGCTGCTGGCGATCCCCGAGCGCTTCAAGTCCTCGGACACCCCGGCCGCGCACGAGTCGGCGTGCCACTTCGCCGAGGAGAAGGACGTCGTGCACGCGGCGTAGTTCTGCTCGAGGGCGCAGGAACGAAGGCGCCCGGAACCGATCGGTTCCGGGCGCCTTTCCCATGTCCCGGGAACCGGGCTCGCAGGTGGCTCGGGTCAATGGGCCGACGTGCTCGGTTCCCCGGGCCGGAGGGCCGGGTGGATCGCGGACCGATCGGATCCGTCTCCGCCCGGCCGTCTCCGGGGCGAGGGCAGGGGTGTCAGCCCCCGGCCTTGGGGTTCTCGGTGTTCTGCTCGGCCGGGCCCGGCGCGTCCTGGCCCGTACGCGCCCGCGGGACGGACGACACGGTCCCGGGTCCTTCCGGGTGGTGGCAGGCCGTCAGATGGCCGTCCCGGCTGCCCTCGATGCGTACCAGCGGCGGCGTCTCGCTCGCGCACTTCTCCGTCGCCTTCCAGCAGCGGGTGCGGAACCGGCAGCCCGACGGCGGGTCGACCGGAGACGGCACATCGCCGGTCAGCCGGATCCGCTCACGGGCCGGCACGTCGTCGGCGGTCGCCTCCGGCACGGCGGAGAGCAGCGCCTTCGTGTACGGGTGGCGCGGGTTGCCGTACAGATCGTCCCGGTCGGCGATCTCCACGATCCGGCCGAGATACATCACCGCGACGCGCTGCGAGAAGTGACGTACGACGGCGAGGTCGTGCGCGATGAACAGGAACGCGATGCCCAGTTCCTTCTGCAGCTTCTGGAGCAGGTTCACCACCTGCGCCTGGATCGACACGTCCAGCGCCGAGACCGGCTCGTCGGCGACGATCAGCTTCGGCTCCAGGGCCAGCGCCCGGGCCACCCCGATGCGCTGGCGCTGACCGCCGGAGAACTCGTGCGGGAAGCGGTTGTAGTGCTCCGGGTTGAGCCCCACCGTCTCCAGCAGCTCGCGTACGCGCGCCTCGCGACCGCCCGCCGGGTTGATGCCGTTGATCTCCATCGGTCCGGCGACGATCTTGCCGACGGTCTGCCGCGGGTTCAGCGAGGCGTACGGGTCCTGGAAGATCATCTGAATCTCGGAGCGGACCGGCGCCAGCTCGCGCCGCGAGGCATGGGTGATGTCCTGCCCGCGGTACGAGATCTTGCCGCCGGTCGGCTCCAGCAGCCGGGTGATCAGCCGGCCTGTCGTCGACTTGCCGCACCCGGACTCGCCGACCAGGCCCAGGCTCTCGCCCTCGGAGACCGTGAAGTCCAGTCCGTCCACGGCCTGCACCGCGCCGACGGTCCGCCGGATCGGGAAGCCGCCCCTGATCGGGAAGTGCTTGGTGAGTCCGGCGACGTCCAGGAGGGGATCGGTGCTGCTCATAGTGGGGAAGTCCCGTCTCTTGTACGTCAGTTGGGCCGGGTGCCGGCGAAGTCGGCGAAGAACTCGGTGCGCTGCTCCGCGGTGAGGTGGCAGGCGGCCCCGCGTCCGGCCACCAGCTCCAGCGGCGGCTGGTCGGTCGCGCAGCGCGCGCCGCCGACCCGTTCGGTGAACGAGCACCGCGGGTGGAACCGGCAGCCGGTCGGCGGGTTGAGGAGGCTCGGAGGGGTGCCCGGGATCGGCGACAGCGGTACGTCGACCGGTCCCTCGAGAGTCGGCATCGACCCCAGCAGGCCCCAGGTGTAGGGGTGCTGGGGCGCCCGCAGCACCTCCTTCTTGGTGCCGCGCTCCACGCACCGCCCGCCGTACATCACCAGCACGTCGTCCGCGATGTCGGCGATGACACCGAGGTCGTGGGTGATGAAGATGATCGAGGTGCCGGTCTCCTGCTGGAGCTCCTTGAGCAGGTCGATGATCTGGGCCTGCACGGTGACGTCCAGCGCGGTGGTCGGCTCGTCGGCGATCAGCAGCTCCGGGTTGCAGACCAGCGCCATAGCGATCATCGCGCGCTGGCGCATACCGCCGGAGAACTGGTGCGGATAGTCGTCGACCCGCAGATCGGGCTGCGGGATGCCCACCTTGGTGAGCATTTCGATCGCCCGGGCCCGGCTCTCCCGCTTGGAGGCGCCGGTGTGCTTGCGATACGTCTCGGAGATCTGTTTCCCGATGGTGTGGTACGGCGAGAGGGAGGCCAGCGCGTCCTGGAAGATCATGGCCATCTTGTTGCCGCGCAGCCGCTCCAGTTCCCGCTCCGAGGCGGTGAGCAGGTCCTGCCCCTCGAGCAGGATCTCCCCCTCGATCTCGGTGTGGTCGGGGTGGTGCAGGCCGAGGATCGTCAGGTTGGTCACGGACTTCCCGGAACCGGACTCGCCGACGATGCCTAGCGTGCGGCCCCGTTCGACGTCGAACGACAGCCCGTCGACGGCCTTGACCATGCCGTCATCGGTGGAGAAGTGCACGCGCAGATCGCGTACGGAGAGGAAGGGGGTGCTCATTGGATCTCTCCCTAGGCGAGGCGGACGCGTGGATCGATGAGGGCGTATACGGCGTCGACGATGATGTTGAAGACGACGATCGCTGCTGCCGCGACCAGGACGACACCGAGCAGCAGCGGCAGGTCGTTGTCGTACACGGCCTTGACCGAGAGTGCGCCGATGCCGTGCAGCCCGAAGGTCTTCTCCGTGATGATCGCGCCCCCGAGGAGAACACCTATGTCGAGACCGAAGATCGTCACGATCGGGCCCATCGCACCGCGCCAGGCGAAGCTGAAGAACACCGTCCGCCGGGAGAGTCCCTTGGCGCGCGCGGTACGGACGTAGTCCTCACTCAGCGTCTCGACGAGCTGGGAGCGGGCCATGCGCGTGTAGTTGGCGGTGAAGATCAGCGCCAGCACGAACCACGGCAGCAGTAGTCCCTGGAACCAGCCGGCCGGGTCCTCGGTGATCGGGACGTCCTTGGGGCGGCTGAGGATGTGCCACTGGTCCGACAGGTAGTACATGGCGACCACGCCGACGATGTAGATCTGCAGCGAGGAGCCGATCAGCGACGCCGACGAGGCGATCTTGTCCATCGCCCGGCCCTGCTTGACCGCGGCGATCATGCCCGTGCCGACACCGAAGATCAGGAACACGACCGCGCTGCCGATGGACAGGGAGAGCGTGGTCGGGAAGCGGTCCAGGATGGTGCCGAGGACCGGCTCACGGTTGTGGAACGAGTAGCCGAGACACGGCGCCGGACAGTGCCCGAACGAGGCGTAGTCACGGCCCACGAACACGGCCTGGAGCCAGTGCCAGTACTGCACGGGAAGCGGGTCGGAGATCCCCAGGTTCTGCTTGACCAGTTTCAGCGTCTCGGGCGTGCAGATCTTGCCGCAGGCCACACGGGCTGGGTCACGGGGTGCGACGTAGAAGAGGACGAACGTGAAGGCACTGATGATCAGCAGGATGACCAGTGCGCCGATAGCCCGGCGGAAAAGGAAGCGGAACATGGCGATGGGTTTCCCTGGCAGACGCCGACGAGGGGGAGTGGAGCGGGCGGGGCGCCACGGGGGCGCCCCGCCTCAGGAGTGTCGGCGTCAGGCCTTCACGTACAGCTTGTAGAAGACGGCCGAGGACCACAGCGGGTCGAAGATCGCGTTGCCGACCTTCGAACCGAACAGGTAGAAGCGGCGCTGGAACGTCTCAGGGATGATCGGCGCCTCCTCCGTCATGATCCGCTTGTCCAGCTCGGCCCAGGCCTTGCCGGCCGCCTTCGGGTCGGCGATCACAGCGTTCTTCTTGATCGCTTCGTCGACCCAGTCGACCTTCAGCTGCGAGATGTTGTTGGAGCCGTTGGCGACCGTACCGCCGTCGAACAGCGGCTGGACCAGCGTGTAGCCGGTCGGCCAGTCCGGGGACCAGCCGAACCACATCACGTCGAACTTGTTGTCGATCTGCTGGATCTGGTCGTAGTAGCTGGTGGAGTCCAGCGGCTTGATGACCGGGTCGAAGCCGGCCGCCTTCAGGGCGTTCTCGATGACGATTTTGGTCTTGTCGTACGTGGGGGTCTGCGGGAACGCGTAGACGATCTTCTGGCCGGTCTTGCCAGCCTCCTTCAGCAGCTTCTTCGCCGCCTCGGGGTCGCCCTGAGGCTTCTTCAGCTTGCCGTAGACGTCGTCGTGGGCGTAGCCCAGGATGTCGGGGCTGAGGATACTGGTCGCGTAGTCACCGGCCGACGGGCCACCGTAGATCTTGCGGATCTGCTCCAGCGGCCAGGCGTGGATGAGTGCCTGACGAACCTTCAGGTCGGTGATGCGCTTGGTGTTGATGGCGTAGTAGTACAGACCGCTCAGCAGACCGTTGAAGGTGCGCTTCTTCAGCTCGGGGTCGGTCAGGACCTTCTGGATGCGCTCGGCGGGGACACCGTTGTACGCCATGAACGCGTACTGGTCGTCACCGTCGTCGGCGATCAGACGGTCCGCCAAGGCGAGGGTCTCGGGGCCGAACTCGAAGGCGAAGCTGTCCGGGTAGGCGTTACGGATCGAGTCGGTGGCCGGGTCCCAGTGCTCGTTGCGCACCATCACCAGCGACTTGTCGACGGCGTGCGACTTGATGCGGTACGGACCGGCCGAGACCGGGTCCTTGTCGTACTTCTCCTTGGTGTCACCCTTGACCGGAACGGCGCCGTAGGAGGTCATCGCCAGCGTGAAGTTGAGGTCCGGGCGGGCGTCGACCAGGTTGAAGGTGATGGTCTTCTTGGCCGTGTCCGTCACGATGGTGTCGAGGTGCTTGCCGCTGAACGGGCCCTTGTACTTCGACCGGAAGTCGGAGGTGCCGACCAGCGCGGACTGGGTGTAGCCGGCCCCCTCGGTGGTGAAACTGGCGAAGCCGCGCTCGATGCCGTGGCGCACGTCCTCGACGGTGAGTTCCTTGCCGTCTTCCCACTTGAGACCGTCCTTCAGCGTGAAGGTCCAGGTCTTGCCGCCGTCGGTCATGGCGCCCGCGTCGGTGGCGAGGTCACCGACCAGCTTCATCGAGCCGTCCTGCGCGATCTTGTATCCGGTCAGGCAACGGATGAAGAGGTCGCCGACCGCGGAGTTCCACGAGAAGTAGATGCGCTGCGGGTCGAGGTGGGAGAAGTCGTCCGGGGCGATGCCGCGGACCGTGCCGCCCTTCTTCGCGCCCGCGATCTCGGGTGCGGGACCGGTGGAGTCCTCCTTGGTGCCGACGACGACCGCGCCGGTGTACTTGTCGGCGCCGCCGTGCCCGCCGCCCTTGTTGCCCTTGCCGGCCGTGCTTCCGCTGCTGCAGGCGGAGAGGACCATCGAGCCACCGGCCGCGACCGACGTGGCGATGACGAAGTTTCTGCGGGAAAGGGACATGGCTTCCTGCTCTGGTCGAGGGAGAGAAACGATGGATCCGGCGGGCCCCGTCGCCCGGTCGGAGGGGAAACGGTTCAGCGCTTGGTCTTCGGGTCCAGTGCGTCACGCACCGAGTCACCCAGCAGGTTGAAGGCGATGACGAAGATCACCATCGTCACGCCGGGGAAGAGCATGAAGGTGATGTCGCTCTGGTACACGTCCGATCCGCGCTGGATCATCACGCCCCAGTCGGGCGTCGGGGACGTGAGCCCGACGCCGAGGAAGGCGAGGCCCGCCTCGGCGGTGACGTACAGAGGCAGCGCGAGCGTGGCCTGGATGAGGATCGGCGTCCAGAGGTTGGGCAGCAGTTCCTTGAAGATGATCCGGGCCGGCGAGGCACCGGTCACCTTGGCCGCCTCGATGAACTCGCGTTCGCGCAGAGCGAGTACCTCGCCGCGAAGCAGCCGGGCGATGGAGGCCCAGCCGAAGGCGGTCATCACCGAGATGAGGCTCACTACGGTCAGCCAGACCGGGGTGTTCTCCTCCGGAGAGACCAGGATCGAGATCATCACCGGCCAGAAGGCGATGAAGAACAGCGTCTGGGGGAAGGCCAGCAGGATGTCGATGACCCGTCCGATGAGGTAATCGGTCTTCCCGCCGAGATAGCCGGCCGTGATGCCGATGGCGATGCCGATCGCCGTCACCAGCAGTGTGGTGGCCGCCGCGATGAGCAGCGAATTGCGGATGGCGTAGAGCAGGAACGTGAAGACGTCCCGGCCGAGTCCGGGCTCGATGCCAAACCAGAAGTCGCCGCTGATACCGCCGTTGGGCAGGACCGGGGAGCCGAAGTCGTCGAGCAGGCTTGTGTCGTTCTGACCGTACGTCGTGTACGGATCCTTGCCGTACAGCTTGGCGATCAGCGGGGCGCAGAGGGCCACCACGAAGAAGGCGATGACCACGTAGGCCGAAATCATGCCGGTGGGATCGCGCTTGAAGCGCCGCCAGGCCAACTTTCCCGGCGAACGGCCCTCGCCGCCCTTGGGAGCCGAAGGATCCGGTGTCGGCAGCGCCTTCGCATCCACTACCTCAAGAGGAGCGGTCGTGTGCGGGGTTGGAATCGTCATGGTGCTCCTGGCCCGAGGGTCGAAGGACTCCGCAGGGCAACACCTACGGGCTACTCGGACTTTTTCAACGCAATTCACGGAGGGTCAATGAATGTCCGGTTGACTTGAGGCGCTCTTTGGGGCCTTGACAGATGCATGACCAACGATTGCCCTCCGGTTTGCCGCCCCTTGACTCAATCGAAAGGATGTTCGTTGCATGCGAGGAGGAAACCGGCAATGAGTCCGATATGCGGGCGGCACTGTCTCGGAATTCGTACATCCGGCCAATCGGATGCGTGGACGATGCGCGTTCGATGCGCGGCCGTTATCACTCCGCTGCTCACCGGAATGCGCCCGCGGCGCACCTGCTGCGCTCGGATGGGGGGTGTAAATGTGCAGAAGGTGATCGATCAGGTGATATTTGACTCCACGTGAGACGGAGCTCGATGAGGAGGCATTCCATGCGCGGAGCCACACAGGCCAAGTGGGCCGCATGTGCCGTGACCGTCGTCCTGGTGGCGACGGCCTGCGGTGGCGGCGGCGGCGGGGGCGGCGGCGGTGGCGGGGGCGGCGCCAATGGGATCGTCAGCTCCTCCTGGGGTGACCCGCAGAACCCGCTGGAGCCCGCCAACACCAACGAGGTGCAGGGCGGCAAGGTCCTCGACATGGTCTTCCGGGGGCTGAAGAAGTACGACCCGAAGACCGGTGCGGCGACGAACATGCTCGCCGAGAAGATCGACACCACCGACTCGCAGAACTTCACCATCACGGTGAAGGACGGCTGGACCTTCAGCAACGGCGAGAAGATCACCGCGAAGTCGTTCGTGGACGCCTGGAACTACGGCGCCCTGCTGAAGAACAATCAGAAGAACGCCTACTTCTTCGGATACATCGACGGTTACGACAAGGTCCACCCCGACACCGGCAGTGCCAGCGCGACGAAGCTTGCCGGCCTCAAGGTCGTCGACCCGATGACATTCTCGGTGAAGCTGACGCAGAAGTTCTCCCTCTGGCCGGACACCCTCGGCTACCCGGCGTTCGCCCCGCTGCCGCAGAGCTTCTTCACCGACCATGCAGGCTGGCTCGCCAAGCCCGTCGGCAACGGCCCGTACAGCATCGAGAAGTACACCAAGGGCTCCTCGATGAGCCTGCGCAAGTGGGACAAGTACCCCGGTGACGACAAGGCGCAGAACGGCGGCATCGACCTCAAGGTCTACACCGACAACAACACCGCCTACACCGACCTGATCGCGGGCAACCTCGACCTCGTCGACGACGTACCGGCCTCGCAGCTGAAGAACGTCAAGGCGGACCTCGGCGACCGGTACATTAACACCCCGGCCGGCATCATCCAGACCCTCGCCTTCCCCTTCTACGACAAGAAGTGGGACACCCCCGGCGGCATCAAGGTCCGACAGGGCCTGTCGATGGCGATCAACCGCGACCAGATCACCGACCAGATCTTCCAGAAGACCCGCACCCCCGCCTCCGACTGGACCTCCCCGGTCCTCGGCGTGGACGGCGGCTTCAAGGAGGGGCTGTGCGGGGCGCCGTGCGAATACAACGCGGCGAACGCCAAGAAGCTGATCCAGGAGGGCGGCGGCATCCCCGGCGGCCAGCTGAAGATCTCGTACAACGCGGACACCGGCTCGCACAAGGAGTGGGTCGATGCCGTCTGCAACAGCATCAACAAGGCGATGGGGAACAACAAGGCCTGCGTCGGCTCCCCGGTCGGCACCTTCGCCGACTTCCGCAGCCAGGTCTCCCAGCAGAAGCTCACCGGCGCCTGGCGCGCGGGCTGGCAGATGGACTACCCGCTGATCCAGAACTTCCTGCAGCCCCTCTACTACACCAACGCCTCGTCCAACGACGGCAAGTGGAGCAACAAGAAGTTCGATTCCCTGGTCGACAAGGCCAACGCCGAGTCCGACAAGGCCAAGGCCGTCTCCACCTTCCAGGACGCGGAGAAGGTCCTTGCCGAGCAGATGCCCGTCATCCCGCTCTGGTACCAGAACGGCAGCGCCGGCTACTCGGAGAAGATCACCAACGTCGCGCTGAACCAGTTCAGCGTCCCGGTGTACGAGCAGATCAAGGTCAAGTAACCCCGCAGGGCCGGATGGCCGGTGCGCTGTGCCGCACCGGCCATCCGGCTTCCTCATCCCCGCGCCACCGACCCCCCGCGACCTCCGGAGTCTTCATGGGACGTTATGTGATCCGGCGGCTGCTGCAGATGATCCCGGTCTTCTTCGGCACCACGCTGCTGATCTTCCTCATGGTGAACGTGATGGGCGACCCCATCGCGGGTCTCTGCGGCGATCGCCAGTGCGATCCGGCGACCGCCGCCCAGCTCCGCTCGGAATTCGGCCTCGATAAGCCGGTCTGGCAGCAGTACGCCACCTACATGGGCAATGTCTTCACCGGCGACTTCGGCACCGCGTTCAACGGCCAGAAGGTCACCGAGCTGATGGGCACCGCCTTCCCCATCACCATCCGGCTCACCATCGTCGCGATCGTCTTCGAGGTCGTCATCGGCATCACCCTCGGCGTCGTCACCGGCCTGCGCCGCGGCCGGCCCGTCGACACCACGGTGCTGATCCTGACCCTGGTCGTCATCTCCATCCCGACCTTCGTCACGGGTCTGCTGCTCCAGCTCCTCCTCGGCGTGGAGTGGGGCGTCATCAAACCGTCCGTCTCCCCGGAGGCGCCGTTCAACGAACTCCTCGTCCCCGGACTCGTCCTCGCCTCGGTCTCCCTGGCGTACGTCACCCGGCTCACCCGGACCTCGATCGCCGAGAACGCCAGCGCCGACTACGTCCGTACCGCCACCGCCAAGGGCCTCCCCAGGCGCCGGGTCGTCCTCCGGCATCTGCTGCGCAACTCGCTGATCCCCGTCGTCACGTTCATCGGTACGGACGTGGGCGCCCTGATGGGCGGGGCGATCGTCACGGAGCGCATCTTCAACATCCATGGCGTCGGCTACCAGCTCTACCAGGGCATCCTGCGCCAGAACTCCCAGACCGTCGTCGGGTTCGTCACCGTCCTGGTCCTCGTCTTCCTGGCGGCCAACCTGATCGTCGACCTCTTGTACGCCGTACTCGACCCGAGGATCCGCTATGCCTGAGCAGACGCCGGACGAAGCGATCTCCCCGGGCGGGGCGGGAGCAGCCATGGATCTCGCCCTGGCGGAAGGGGAGACGCTGGAGAAGACACCGGGCGGCCCCGAGGGCACCGGACCGGCCGAGAAGCCCCGCAGCCTCTGGTCCGACGCCTGGCGCGACCTGCGCCGCAACCCGGTCTTCATCATCTCCGCCCTGATCATCCTCTTCCTGGTGATCATCGCGATCTGGCCGTCGCTGATCGCGGACCAGGACCCTCTCAACTGCGACCTGGGCAAGGCCCAGGAGGGCTCCCAGCCCGGCCACCCGTTCGGCTTCGACGGCCAGGGCTGCGACGTCTACACCCGTACCGTCTACGGGGCCAGGACATCGGTCACCGTAGGCGTCTGCGCCACCGTCGGAGTCTCGATCCTCGGCGGCATCCTGGGCGGGCTGGCCGGCTTCTTCGGCGGCTGGTGGGACTCGTTCCTCTCCCGTATCACCGACATCTTCTTCGGCATCCCGGTCGTCCTCGGCGGCCTGGTCTTCCTCTCCGTGGTGACCAGCTCGACCGTCTGGCCGGTGATCGGATTCATCGTGCTGCTGGGCTGGCCGCAGATCGCCCGTATCGCCCGTGGCTCGGTCATCACCGCCAAGCAGAACGACTACGTCCAGGCGGCCCGCGCGCTCGGCGCCTCCAACTCCCGGATGATGCTCCGCCACATCGCTCCCAACGCGGTCGCCCCCGTGATCGTCGTCGCGACCATCGCCCTGGGTACGTACATCTCTCTGGAGGCGACCCTCTCGTTCCTCGGCGTCGGTCTGAAGCCGCCGGCCGTCTCCTGGGGCATCGACATCTCGGCCGCCTCCCAGTACATCCGCAACGCCCCGCACATGCTGCTCTGGCCCGCCGGAGCGCTGGCGATCACCGTGCTCGCGTTCATCATGCTCGGCGACGCGGTGCGCGACGCCCTCGACCCCAAGCTGCGCTGAGGAGCCCGTTACCATGTTGCTCGAAGTGCGCGATCTGCACGTGGAGTTCCACACCCGGGACGGGGTGGCCAAAGCCGTCAACGGGGTCAACTACTCGGTGGCCGAGGGCGAGACGCTCGCGGTCCTCGGCGAGTCCGGCTCCGGCAAGTCGGTCACCGCACAGGCGATCATGGGCATTCTCGACATGCCGCCGGGGAAGATCAGCAGCGGCGAGATCATCTTCAAGGGCCGCGATCTGCTGAAGCTCAAGGCCGAGGAGCGCCGGAAGATCCGCGGCCAGGAGATGGCCATGATCTTCCAGGACGCACTGTCGTCCCTCAACCCCGTGCTCAGCGTGGGGGACCAGCTCGGCGAGATGTTCGTCGTGCACCGGGGGATGTCCCGCAAGGACGCCCGGAAGAAGGCCATCGAGCTGATGGACCGGGTCCGCATCCCGGCCGCGAAGGAGCGCGTCGGGAACTACCCGCACCAGTTCTCCGGCGGCATGCGCCAGCGCATCATGATCGCCATGGCGATGGCGCTGGAACCCTCGCTGATCATCGCGGACGAACCCACCACCGCCCTCGATGTGACCGTCCAGGCCCAGGTGATGGACCTGCTCGCCGAGCTCCAGCGCGAGCTCAACATGGGACTCATCCTGATCACCCACGACCTGGGCGTGGTCGCCGACGTCGCCGACTACATCGCCGTGATGTACGCGGGCCGGATCGTGGAGTCGGCCCCCGTCCACGAGATCTACAAGGCCCCCGCCCACCCGTACACCAAGGGCCTCCTCCAGTCGATCCCACGGCTGGACCAGAAGGGCCAGGAGCTGTACGCGATCAAGGGGCTGCCGCCCAACCTGCTGCACATCCCGCCCGGCTGCGCCTTCAACCCGCGCTGCCCGCTGGCCCAGGACATCTGCCGTGGTGAGGTGCCGCCGCTGTTCGAGGTGGCCCAGCACCGCGAGAGCGCCTGCTACTTCTGGAAGGAGACGCTCGATGCACGCTGAGCAGGGGAGCACCCGCGCGGGCGGCGAACCCATTCTGGAGGTCCGCGACCTCGTCAAGCACTATCCGCTGACCCAGGGCATCCTGTTCAAGAAGCAGGTCGGTTCGGTCAAGGCGGTCGACGGCGTCTCCTTCCAACTGGCCGCGGGCGAGACCCTCGGCATCGTGGGGGAGTCCGGCTGCGGCAAGTCGACCGTCGCCAGGATGCTCGTCCACCTGGAACAGCCGACGGCCGGCTCGATCACGTACAAGGGCGAGGACGTCACCAGGCTGTCCGGCCGCGCGCTGAAGGCCGTACGCCGGAACATCCAGATGGTGTTCCAGGATCCGTACACCTCGCTCAACCCCCGGATGACGGTCGGCGACATCATCGGGGAGCCCTACGAGATCCACCCCGAGGTGGCACCCAAGGGCGACCGGCGCCGCAAGGTGCAGGACCTGCTGGATGTCGTGGGTCTCAACCCGGAGTACATCAACCGTTATCCGCACCAGTTCTCCGGCGGTCAGCGCCAGCGCATCGGCATCGCCCGCGGCCTGGCCCTCAACCCGGAGATCATCGTCGCCGACGAACCGGTCTCGGCTCTCGACGTCTCCGTGCAGGCCCAGGTCATCAACCTGCTCGACCGGCTGCAGACGGAGTTCAACCTGAGCTACGTCTTCATCGCGCACGACCTGTCGATCGTCCGGCACATCTCCGACCGGGTCGGCGTGATGTATCTGGGCCGATTCGCCGAGATCGGTACGGACGAGCAGATCTACGACCACCCCACGCACCCGTACACGCAGGCGCTCCTGTCGGCGGTGCCGGTGCCGGACCCGATGGCGCGCGAGCACCGGGAGCGGATCATCCTGCACGGCGATGTGCCGTCCCCGGCCAACCCGCCGTCCGGCTGCCGCTTCCGCACCCGCTGCTGGAAGGCCCAGGAGCGGTGCGAACTGGAGGTGCCGCTGCTCGCGGTCCCCGCGGTCTTCCGGCTGACGGACACCCCGGCCCATCACGACTCGGCATGCCACTTCGCGGAGGAGAAGCAGGTGGTGCCGCCCGGCGAGGAGCCGGAGGAGCCGGAGGGGCCGGGGGAAGAGCCCGAAGAGCCGGGGGAGCCGGGCACCGGCCCCCGCATTCGTTAACGCACGGGCAACTCGGCCGTCGCACGTCCGATATACGAACGCGCCAGCATGAACGGCGTACGGCCGTGCGGGTGCCGTGAACCGGCCGGGAGGGCTTTCAAGTCCTCCCGGCCGGTTGCTTGTTGACCACGGCCTGCAGAGTCGGGCCGGTCGGCCGGAGCTACTCGCTCAGCCCCAGCGACCGCTTCAGGAAGTCCACCTGCAGCAGGAGCAGATTCTCCGCCACCTGCTCCTGCGGAGTCATGTGCGTCACCCCGCTGAGCGGCAGCACCTCATGCGGCCGCCCGGCCGAGAGCAGCGCCGACGACAGCCGCAGGGAGTGCGCGACCACCACATTGTCGTCCGCCAGACCATGGACGATCATCATCGGCCGGACCTGGTCCGCGGCCTCGGACAACCCCTCGTCGGTGAGCAGCGAGTTGTGCGCGTACACCTCGGGCTGTGTCGTCGGGTCACCGAGATAGCGCTCGGTGTAGTGGGTGTCGTACAGCCGCTGGTCGGTCACCGGAGCACCCACGACCGCCGCGTGGAAGACGTCGGGCCGCCGCAGTACGGCCATGCCCGCGAGGTATCCGCCGTACGACCAGCCGCGGATGGCCACCTTGGTGAGATCCAGCGGGAACCTTTCGGCGAGCGCGTGCACCGCCTCCACCTGGTCGTCCAGGGTGAGGACCAGGTTGTTCTTGATCGCCTTCTCCCAGGCGGGGGAGCGCCCCGGAGAGCCGCGGCCGTCCGCGACGACCACCGCGAAGCCCTGGTCGGCGAACCACTGCGAGGTGAGGTGCGGATTGTGCGCGGCGACGACCCGCCGGCCGTGCGGTCCACCGTACGGATCCATCAGGACCGGAAGCGGACCGTCCGACTCCTGATAGTCGGTGGGGAGCAGCACGGCGCACGGAATCCGGTGTGCGCCCCCCTCGGTGAGCTGCACCCGCGGCGACAGAACCGGCTCCTCCGCATATGTCGCGACCGTGGCGATATGCTTGCCGTCCCGCAGCACCCGCACCGCGGCGCCGGGCCGCTCCAGCGAGGTGGAGACCAGTACGGTCACCCCGCCCGCCCGGACCGCCGAGTGCACCCCCGCCCCCTCGGAGACCCGCTCCACGCCCAGCTCGTTGACCCGGTACACATGGCTCTCGCCGATCTCCGGCTCCGCGGCCTCCTCGCCCGCCGACGCCGCCACCAGGACATCCGATTCACCGATGTCCAGGACCGCCAGGATCTGCAACTGCGCCCCGGTCAGCGGCCGGTCGCCGACCGAGAGCACCCGCGCCCCGCCCTCGTCCACGATCCGCACCAGCCGCCCGTCCGGCGCCCACGCGGGCACCCCGGCGAAGAGGTCCAGCCACACGGGGTCCTCGTCGACATGGACCGTCCGCGTCGTACCGCTCTCCGGGTCCACCGCGAGGAAGAGCTGACTGCGCTGGTCACGGGCCTGGACGAGGATCAGCGGGGCACCGTGGGACGACCAGTGCACCTGCGCCAGATACGGATAGCGCGACCGGTCCCACACCACTTCGGTACGGGTGCCGTCCAGTCCCAGCACCAGGAGCCGCACGTCGGCGTTGGGCGTCCCCGCCGCCGGGTACGCCACCTCGGCGGGCTTGCGGTCCGGGTGTGCCGGGTCGGCGATCCACCATCGCTTCACCGCGCTGTCGTCGACCCGGGCGACGAGCAGCCGGTCCGACTCCGGCGACCACCAGAAGCCGCGCGAGCGCTGCATCTCCTCGGCCGCGATGAACTCCGCGAGACCGTACGAGATGTGCGCGTCCTCCGGCTCCGCGAGCGCCCGGTCCCCGTCGCCCTCCGCCGCCACGACCCGCAGTGCGCCTTTCGACACGTAGGCGACATGGCGCCCGTCGGGCGACGGCCGGGGGTCGAGCACCGGGCCGGGGACCGGCAGCGCGCGCGTCGAACCGGCCCGCAACTCGGCGACGTACACCTTCCCGGAGAGCGCGAACGCCGCCAACTCGGCCGCCGAGTCAACCGCGTAGCCGACGATCCCCGAGGACCCCTCACGGCTGCGCTCGCGCCGCGCCCGCTCCTGCGCCGACAGCTTCTCCGCCGAACCGCCCAGCAGCGTCCCGGGGTCGGCGACGACCCGCGCCTTCGGCGTGCCGTCGGCCGCCAGGTCCAGCACCCAGAGCTTGTTGGACCGGTCCGTGCCGGAGGCCGACCGCAGGAAGATCACCCGCTCCCCGTCCGGCGAGACGGTGAACGCACGGGGAGCGCCGAGGGTGAACCGCTGAGTCCTGGCGTGCTGTCGGGGAAACGAAAGCTTTTGCAAGGTCATAACCCCGAACCCTAGGGCCTGATGCGGCGTCGGTCCCCGGACCCGACAGAGCACCCGACCACCCGGTCGTGCGCCCCTCGTGCTGCTGTGCCCCGATCAATGCGGTGCCACGGATAGTTATGATCCGTAGCGCTCGGTGGGTAAGAACCTGCCGGCTCCATGCGTGCTGCCCGTCCCGACCGTACCGATGGAGGTGAACCCCCGTGGCACTCTCGATTTCGGCGGTGGTGCTGCTGGCGATCGTCGTCTTCCTGCTGATCCGGAAATCCGGACTGAAGGGCGGACATGCGGTGGTCTGCATGCTGCTCGGTTTCTATCTCGCCAGTTCGTCCATTGCGCCCACCATCTCGGAACTGACCACGAATGTGGCCGGCATGATCGGGGGCATCAAGTTCTGACCCGGGGTCCGGGCCGCCGTCCACGGTCGGACCGTGGGCCGGCCGGCTCGTAGGGTGGGTCCCATGACGGACCTTCCCGCCCGTCGTCTGCTCCTGGTGCACGCGCACCCCGACGACGAGTCGATCAACAACGGCGCCACCATGGCCCTGTACGCGGCCCAGGGCGCCCAGGTCACCCTGGTGACCTGCACGCTCGGCGAGGAGGGCGAGGTCATCCCGCCCGAGCTCGCGCACCTCGCGGCCGACCGGGACGACACCCTGGGCGCCCATCGCATCGGTGAACTCGCCGCCGCGATGAAGGAGCTCGGGGTCACCGACCACCGGTTCCTCGGCGGACCCGGCCGGTTCCGTGACTCCGGAATGATGGGCGCCGAGCAGAACCACCGGCCCGGCGCCTTCTGGAACACGGACGTCGACGACGCCGCGGCGTACCTCGTGGAGGTGATCCGCTCGGTACGCCCGCAGGTCCTCGTCACGTACGACCCCGACGGCGGCTACGGGCACCCCGACCACATCCAGGCGCACCGCGTCGCGATGCGCGCCGCGGATCTCGCGGCCGATCCCGCCTACCGCGCCGGCCCCGACGCCCCGCAGGCATCCCCGGACACCTCGCCGCACACCATCGACAAGATCTACTGGAACCGGGTGCCGCGCTCCGTCGCCGAGCAGGCCTTCGCACGGCTGCGCGCCACGGCCCCCGACGCCTTCCCGGAGATCGCCGCGATCGACGACGTACCGGGTGTGGTGAACGACACGCAGATCACCGCGGAGATCGACGGCGCGGCCCATGCGGCGGCCAAGACGGCGGCGATGCGGGCACATAGCACCCAGATCGCCGTGGACGGTCCATTCTTCGCCCTTTCGAACGATCTGGGACAGCCCGTCTTCACCACCGAGTACTACGAGTTGGTACGCGGAGCCTCCGGAGCACCCGAGGGCGTACGGGAACACGATCTCTTCGCGGGCGTGCCGGGCGCACCGGGCGTACCGGAAGCACAGTCGGGAGCACGTCCATGAGCAACGGCAAGCAGCGCCCGCCCCGCACCGACGCCCCGCCCGGAGAGCCCGTGCCCACCGGCCTTGCCGCGCCCTTGAACCCCGGCCGCATCGGCGCCTACCTGGGCCTCGCGGTCCTCGGAGTGCTCGTCGGGCTCGCCGGAGCGTTCGTCCAAGCCGCCTGGTTCCCCGGCGGTTTGCTGCTCGCCCTGGTGGCCTGCGCCGGACTGTTCTACGGCGGCCGGCTGCTCACCCGGACCCAGATCGGCGCCCTGGCACCCGCCGCGGGCTGGCTGATTTCGGTCGTCGTTCTGCTCGGGGGACGGCCGGAGGGCGACTACGTCTTCGGCGACGAACTGGGCCTCACCCTCTTCATGCTGGGCGGGATGGCGATCGCTGTGATGTGTGCCACCATGTCGCGGTCGCCCCGACAAGGCGCCGACAGCGGTCGACCTGGCAAGTAATGTGCCACGTCCGATCCCGTAATGCCCCCTGTTCGCCCGGGGGGTGCGTCGCCGTCTCCCCCGGTCGCGGGGTGTCCGGCGGCGGCGGCCAGTATGGTGGTTCGCGCGCCGAGCCGTCCCCTGGCCTGCGGCATGGGGGAAGTACGGGCGGCGGAGCCAATCGGGAGAACCTGCTTTGAGTCGTGAAACTGACAGTTCGTCCTCCGGGCCCCAGGGGCGCGGGGGAGCCGCGTACCCGTCGGGTACGCCGCCGTACGGATCACGCCAGTATCCGTCGCTGCACCCTTCGCAGGACGCCCCTGAGGAGTCCCCGGAGTCTGCGGATGCGCCTCAGCCGGAAGAGCCGAGGACCGAGACGACACTGACGACGCGTATCCGGATCAATATCCCGGGCTCGCGTCCCATCCCGCCGGTCGTCATGCGTACGCCGATGAGCGAGGCCGAGGCGGATGCCTCGCGTGAGCGCACAGGCAGCACGCCGCGTCCGGGCGGGCCCGCATCCAACGGCGCACCGGGTGCACAGGGTGAACCGGCCGATGAGGCGCGGGACGGATCGGCGACCGCGGAACCGGCTGCCGACAAGCCGTCCAGAGAGAAGAGCGGCAGCGACTGGTTCGCCCCGCGCAAGGCTCCGACGAACACGTCGGTGGTCGGCGGCGCGGGCGCACCGGCCGGCGGTGGCCCGGGCGTGGGCACGGGTGCCGGTACGGACATGGATGCCGGTAGATCTGCCGGGTCCGCCGGACCGACCCCGCCGCGCGCCGACCTTCCGTACTTCTCGGAGGGTCCGCAGCGCGGGGGCGACCAGGGGGCGCCCCGCCCCGGTGCCCGTGACGAGTTCGGCGGGGACGAGATTCCCGGGCCGCGCGCCACGCCGAACCTCGGTATGCGTACGCCGGGCCCGTCCGGTGCCACCACCGGTCCGGTCACCGGCAAGTCGCCGCTCACCCCGAACTTCGGTGGGGCGGACGGATTCGCCGGCCGCCCCGGTGGTCCGTCCGGCCCCGGTGCTCCCGGTGGCGTACCTCCGCGGATGTCCGACGACACGGCCGTCCTGACGCCGCAGTTCGCGGCGCCCGCCTCCGGTCCCGGGGGCAATGTCTCCGGGGACACGCTCACCAGTGGCATCCCGGTCGTCCCGCCGGAGCACCGCGCGCCGTCCGCCCCGTCGACGTTCACGCGACCGGGTGGTCCCGGCGGTCCCGGCGTGCCGGGTCCCGGCCTGACGCCCCCTCTCCCGGACAGCCCGATGGGCACCGGACCGGGTGGGCCGGGTGGACCGGGTCGCCCCGTCGCTCCGTCGCCCGCCGCCACCCGCCCTGTCCCGGCCCCCGTGAAGAAGGGCCGCTCCAAGCTGGTCCTGCTCTGCGCGGGAGTCGTGGGTCTGGCCGGAGTCGCGTACGGTGCGGGCCTGCTGATGAACCACTCCGAGGTTCCCAAGGGCACCACCGTCCTCGGCGTCGACATCGGCGGCGGCACGAAGGAGCAGGCCGTCGCCAAGCTGGACGCGGAGCTCGGCGAGCGCGCCAAGGCCCCCCTCCAGCTGTCCGTGGACGGCAAGAACACGCAGCTGGCCCCGGACAAGGCCGGTCTCTCGCTGGACAGCCAGGAGACCGTGCGCGGTGCCGCGGGCAGCGACTACAACCCGGTGTCGGTGATCGGCTCCCTCTTCGGCGGCGAGCGGAAGGCCGACCCGGTGATCCCGGTCGACAAGGAGAAGCTCGGCGTCGCGCTGACCGATCTGGCGGGCGCCTCCGGCTCCGCCAGCGACGGCACGATCAAGTTCGAGCCGGGCAAGGCCGTCGAGGTTCCCGGCAAGGTGGGCAAGGCGCTGGACGTCGACCGGTCGATGATCTCGGTCCGGGACGCGTACCGCGCCCAGGTGCAGACGGGCAAGCCGGCCACGGTCGAACTGCCGGTCGCCACCCGCGAGCCCACCATCGACCAGGCCGAACTGGACCGGGCGATGAAGGAATTCGCGAAGCCCGCGATGTCCGGCCTGATCACCATCAAGGCCGGACCCAAGCAGATCCAGTTCGGCCCCGCGAAGTCGCTGCCGCAGATCCTGTCCATGAGGGCGGTCGACGGCCGACTGGTCGAGTACTACAACAAGACGGCGATCGACACCCTCTGCGACGGTGTCTTCGACGGCATCATGATCACCAAGGGTGACGGCAAGAAGCACCAGCTCAGTGCGGACGACGTGGCGCACGCCATGCAGACCGCGCTGCTCGGCAGGACCCCCGCCGAGCGCACCGCCACGATCGCCCTCGACGGCAACGGATAGCACCACCCGTACCGCCGCAGCACGCACGGCACCGCCCCCGCCCGGACCTCCGGCCGGGGGCGGTGCCGTGCGTGCTGCGGCGGCGGCGCACGGGCGGTGTCACGCGTCCGGCATGACATCTGTCATCCCCGATTCACGACCCGTGACCCTGCCGGGCGGACACCCCGCTCCGCCAGGCTGGGCGCATGACAACGACAGCCACCGAAGCCACCACCGCGCAAGCGGCCGTGGTCAGCTTCGACCAGGTCAGCAAGGCATACGGGGACGTGCGCGCCGTCGACGGGCTCTCCCTCGACCTGCACCCCGGCGAGACCGTGGCGCTCCTCGGCCCCAACGGCGCCGGAAAGTCCTCCACCCTCGATCTGCTCCTCGGCCTGCGCACCGCGGACTCCGGCACGGTCCGGCTCTTCGGCACGTCCCCGCAGGAGGCGATCGCCCGGGGCCGGGTCGGCGCGATGCTGCAGAGTGGCGGCCTGATGGAGGACGTCACGGTCGAGGAGATCGTCCGGCTCGTCTGCCATCTGCACCCCCGCCCGTACCCGGTCTCCGACGTCCTGGCCCGTGCAGGCATCGCGTCGATCGCCGACCGGATGGTCAACAAGCTCTCCGGCGGCCAGGAGCAGCGGGTGCGGTTCGCGCTCGCCACCGCCGGGGCCAACGACCTGATCGTCCTCGACGAGCCGACCACCGGCATGGATGTCACCGCCCGTCAGGCCTTCTGGGCCACCATGCGCGAGCAGGCCGAGCAGGGCCGTACCGTCCTGTTCGCCACGCACTACCTCGAAGAGGCCGACGCGATCGCGGACCGCGTCCTCGTCCTCCACAAGGGCCGGCTCCTCGCCGACGGCACCGCGGCCGAGATCAAGGCGAAGGCCGGGGCCCGCCGGATCTCGTTCGAGCTGAAGGGCCCGATCGACGAAGCGGCCCTGCGCGGCCTGCCGTTCCTGTCCACGCTCGACATCAGCGGCAACAGGGTCCGTATCCAGTCGCACAACGCCGACGCGACCGTCCACGCGGTCTACGCGCTCGGCCTCTACCCGCGCGAACTCGAAGTCGCAGGACTCGGCCTGGAGCAGGCCTTCGTCGCCATCACCGAGGCCGAGGAGGCCAGGACCGCATGATGAATTTCTTCTCGTGGACACTCATCAGGCTCGAAGTGACCCGCACCCTGCGGAACAAGAAGTTCATGTTCTTCTCGATCATCTACCCGTCGGTGATCTACCTGCTGATCTCCGGCACGCAGAACACCACCGACAAGGTCCCGCACACCGACCTGACGCTGCAGGCCTTCTTCATGGTCTCGATGGCCTCGTTCGGCGCGCTGACCGCCGTACTGATGGGCAACAGCGAGCGCATCGCCAAGGAGCGCGAGAAGGGCTGGGTCCGCCAGCTGCGCCTGACCGCACTGCCCAGCCGCGGCTACGTCCTGGCGAAGATCGCCAGCGCCGCGATGGTCACCCTGCCGTGCATCGTGGTCGTCTTCCTGGTCGCCGCTGCCGTCAAGCACGTGCGGATGGACGCCTGGCAGTGGTTCGCGCTGGTCGGGGTGATCTGGGCCGGCTCGCTGGTCTTCGCCGCACTCGGGGTCGCCATCGGCTACCTCGCCAGCGGCGACGCGGTCCGCCCGATCACCATGATCATCTACTTTGCGCTGTCGATCCTCGGCGGCCTGTGGATGCCCAGCGCGACCTTCCCGCAGTGGCTCCAGAACATCTCCGAGTGGCTGCCCACCCACGCGTACGCTTCTCTCGGCCAGGCCGTCGAGATGGGCGGCTCGCCGCACGCCAAGGACGTCGGCATCCTCTGCGTCTACTTCCTGCTCTTCGCGGGCGGCGCGGCCTGGCTCTACCGGAAGGACACCCTCAAGGCGTGAACGACGACGCGACGTTCGTAGGGATCGGGCGCCCGCCGACCAACCGCCGCCAGGTGGGCATCAAACTGCTCTGGATCGGCATCTGGCTCGCGTTCATGAGCGCCCCGGTCAAGGACCTCGTCGACGGCGACCACTCGCCGTGGGCCACCGCGCTGGGCACCCTCGGCCTGGTGGTCTTCGTCGGGACGTACCTGGTCCTCGTCTTCCGCCACACGTCGAAGGCGCTGGACCGTCGCCGGGTCGGGACGACCATCGCATTCCTCGGCGCCCTGGCCGTCGCGCTCTCCCTGACGCTGGGCACCCCGTGGCTGGTCCTCTTCGTGTACGTCTCCGTCACCGTCGGGGCCACCCTGCCCCTGCGGACGGCCGGGTGGCTGATCCCCGCCGTCACCGCCGTACTCGTCGGTATCGGCCTGACCGGCGACCACCCGCGCGAGATCATCACCGCCCTGGTCGTCCCCGCACTTCTCGGCGGGTTCGCGATGACCGGCGTACGGCAGATGATCCGTACGACGATCGAGCTGCGCGAGGCCCGCGCCACCGTCGCCCAGCTCGCCGCCAACGAGGAGCGGCTGCGGCTCGCCCGCGATCTGCACGACCTGCTCGGCCACTCGCTCTCGCTGATCACGCTCAAGAGCGAGCTGGCCGGACGGATGCTCCCCGACCACCCCGACCAGGCGGCGCTCCAGGTCGCCGACATCGAACAGGTCAGCCGTCAGGCCCTGGTGGACGTACGCAGTGCTGTCACCGGCTACCGGCGGCCGACGCTCCCCGGTGAGCTGGCCGGAGCCCGTACCGCACTCGCCGCCGCCGGCATCACAGCCGACGTCCCGACCGATCCCCCCGACGACCTCCCCGACAAGCCGGAGGAAGTCCTCGCCTGGGCGCTGCGGGAAGCCGTCACCAATGTCGTACGCCACAGCGGCGCCCGCCGCTGCACCGTCACCCTCGCCCCACGCCAGACGCTCGGCGGCCGGATCCTGGAACTCACGGTGGCGGACGACGGCCGGGGCGGCTCCGGTACGAAGCCGGGCAACGGCCTCACCGGTATCACCGAGCGCCTCGCCACGGTCGACGGCACGATGACCACCCGGCCCACCGGCTCCGCTTCCGGTAAAGGCTTTACCCTCACCCTCGGTGTTCCGCTCGGATCCGACCTAGGATCCGGGGAATGAGCATGATCAGACTCCTCCTCGCCGAGGACCAGTCCATGGTGCGCGAGGCCCTCGCGGCGCTGCTCGGTCTGGAACCCGACATCGAGGTAGTGGCCCAGGTCGCCCGAGGTGACGAGGTGCTCGCCGCGGCCCGCGAGCACGCCGTCGATGTCGCGCTCCTCGACATCGAGATGCCGGGCATGACGGGCATCGAAGCGGCGGGACTGCTGCGGAGCGAACTCCCGGCCGTGAAGGTCGTCGTCGTCACGACGTTCGGCCGCCCCGGCTATCTGCGCCGCGCGATGGAGTCGGGCGCGGACGCCTTCCTGGTGAAGGACGCCCCCGCCGCCCAACTCGCCGAAGCGGTACGCAAGGTGCTCGCCGGAGAACGCGTCATCGACCCGACGCTGGCGGCGGCCGCGCTCGCCGACGGGGCGAGCCCACTGACCGAACGCGAACGCGATGTCCTGCGCACGGCGGCCGACGGCTCCACCAACGCGGAGATCGCCACCGCGCTCCATCTCTCGCAGGGCACGGTCCGCAACTACCTGTCCACGGCGATCCAGAAGATGGCGGCGCGGAACAGGGCGGAGGCGGTACGGATCGCGAGCGAGAAGGGCTGGCTGTAGCTGCCCGGAGTCAGGCCCCGCGGGACGGGACCAGGCGGTCCGGGCCGACCGCCCCCTGTACACGGCACCGCCGATTCGGAGATCCTCTGTAACCGTGACCGACAAGACAAGCGATCCTGCGTGGCCCAGGGGAATCAGCGCCCTCACCCTGTTCGTCGAGGACCTGGACACCACAGAACGTTTCTACCGGGAGGTCTTCGGGCTGCCGGTGATCTTCGAGGACGACAACTCGGCCGTATTCGGCTTCGGGGACACCCTCATCAACCTGCTGAGGACCACCGAGGCGCACGAGCTGATCGAGCCCGCGCGCGTCGCGGCCCCCGACGCCGGATCCCGCTTCCAGCTCACCCTTGCCGTGGATGACGTGGACGCGATGTGCGAGGAGCTGGCCGCACGAGGCGTGACGCTGCTGAACGGGCCGATGGACCGCCCCTGGGGAATCCGGACCGCCAGCTTCCGTGACCCCGGTGGCCACATCTGGGAGATCGCGAAGTGACCGGGGAAGCACCACCGAACGGCGAGATCAGGGCGCTGCTCAGAGCCCTGGAGGGGCAGCGACGCCACATCACGGGAATCCTCGACGGGCTGGACGCGGATGCGCTGCGGCAAGCCGTGCTGCCGTCCGGATGGAACTGCCTGGGACTTGTGCAGCACCTTGCGCTGGACGTCGAACGGTTCTGGTTCCGTGCCGTCGTCGCCGGTGAGAAGGACGTCATCGGGGCCCTGGACGACAGCGACGACGCCTGGCAGGTGGGTCCCGGTCTGTCGGCCGCCGACGTCCTCGGACGGTACCGCCACGAGACGGACCTGGCAGACGCCGTCATCGCCGCCACAGCTGCGGACACCCCCCTGGCCTGGTGGCCGCACCACCTCTTCGGCGAACCGCACCTGCACAACCTTCGGGACGTTCTGCTGCACGTCATCACCGAAACCGCGTGCCACGCAGGCCACCTCGACGCGGCACGGGAACTCATCGACGGCCGACGCTGGATGGTGCTGACCTAAGGGCCGTCCTGGCGGAGGGCGCGCACCATGACGGCGAACAGAGGGCTGTCGGGAAACGGCCGCTGATCTCCTATGTGGGCGTATCCCCACGTCTCGTAGAGCGCCTTGACCCGGGGGTGTTCCCGCTCGCACAGCAGCGTGACCCGTTGCTCCGTGCGGCGGCTGAGCAGTTCCTCATGAATGGCGTGCGCGGCGCCCGTGTCCCGCCACGGCTTGCGCACCATCAACTCGAACAGGGCGAGCGTGCGTGACCCGGTCTCTTTCGTGAAACCTTCGGGCAGGGGGGTGGTCATGTGTGTCCACCAGCGGGCGTCCTCGGGCAGCGGTGCGGCGTAGGCGTAGCCGACGGGTTCGGAACCGGCATAGCCGATCACCGCTTCCCAGCCGGTGCCTCTGGAGTGATTCGTCAGTCGTTGATCGAAACGCTCAAGACTGGTGAACGGCACATGCAGTTGACCGGCGTACACCTCCGCATACACGTCCAGGAGGACGTGGCGGATGCCCGGCAGCTCGCTGTCCGTGCAGTGCCGCAGATCGAGAGTCATTCGGCGGTCTCCTTCACGGTCGTGTGCTGCAGCCATTCGCGTGCGAGGGAGGAGGGGTGCGTGGTCAGCCGACGGCGGAAGTCGTCGAGGAGGCTGCTGATGCGGTGGCTTCCGGGCGCTGTTCCGGCTGTGGTGAGGGCGCGATCGGCGGTCGCGCACGCCGCCTCGATGTCGTCCTGATTGAGCTGCGCGAGGGCGAGTTGGGCGGTGTAGTAGACCCGGTTCCGGGTGAGCTCGGGGCTGAGCTGCGCAAGTGCCTGATGGGTGCGGGCCTCGGCCTGCTCGGGCCGGCCGAGCCGCTGGTGAACGATCCCGGCCAGGCCGTGCAGTTCCGCCCTGTCGTAATAGGCGAGCCAGGTGGGGCGACGGGCCGGATCGGTGCGGGCGAGCGCGTCCTCTGCATGGCCCAGGGCACGGAGTGCGGCCTGTTTGTCACGGATACGCGCGTGGGACAGGGCGATCCGGACGTGGGCGTGGGACGCGTACAGAGGATCGCGCCGCGCCATGCCCGAGTCCCGCACCGCCTGCGCGGCATGAAGGGCCTCGATGGGGCGTCCGCGTTGCCCCGCAAGCATGGCGACGTTGTTCCACGCCCGGTGAACGGCTTCGGGATCTCCGGACAGGCCGGCCAAGGTGACAGCACGCTCCAGATGCTGCGCGGCCCGCTGCTGGTGGTGCGAGTCGAGAGCGGCCCAGGCTGCGGTGCTCGCCGCGTTCGCGGCCGTGGCATAGAGCAGGGAACGTACCCGGGCCGAGGCGCGGCCGCTGTTGAGCAGGGACAGGGAATGGTTCATCCAGCCCAGGAATTGGGCTTCGATACGACTGGTGCCGCCGAGCTTGTTCTCTTCCTGATACAGAGCGTCCAGGGCCTGGTCGATGCGTCGGACGTCGCTGAAGCCGATGCTGTTCCGCGCTGCGGGCAGGACAGCGCCTGCGGCGGCCACCGCAGCCCTGGTGGTGAAGGCTCGTCGCTCCACGGAATCCTCCGGTGTCGCTCGGACGGCGGCCGAGGAGGAGCCCTGCCGGGGGACGAAGCCGAGCTCCTCGGCCGTGCAGCCGAATTCAGCCTCCAGAGCCTGCCGTTGACGGCTGTGCGGCCAACGGGTTCTTCCGGTCAGGTAGTTCCGGATATGCCGGTCCTGAAGGGTTCCGGGCCGGCCGGTCAGCCGCTCGATGTGCTCATTGAGCCGGGCTGCGAGTTCGTGCTGCATCAGACCCGCAGCATTCATACGATCGGCCAGTACGGCGTTGCCGGTCTTTCCCGTCATGAACTCACGGTAGCGACAACCGGCACCGGCAGTGGGGCGATCGGGCGCAAGAAATTTCCGGTCGTCCGTAAGCGGACCGCAACCCGAATTGCCTTCTGCGGAGGTTCATATGGGGATCTCCTTGGAGCACCATTCCTCGGAGATCTGAAGGCAATCGGGTGTGCTCCCGGCCGCCGGTAGGAGGACCCGTGACCGGGACCGAACCTCATGCCGCTCCACAGCACGCGGCCGCCGGCAACGGCATCGATATCGACGCGATCGCCCGGGCCGTCGACCATGCGCTGGCGAAACGCCCGACACGTCCCCGACGCGACGTCATCGACACGGGGACCAAGGAACTGATCGGACATCTGCGGACCTTGATGGCCGTCGAGGACTACGGCTACGACCAGGAGGGCCGTGGCGGCGTCCGGGCGCTGTTCCGTGTCGCGTACCGGAACCTCGATGTCGCCGTACGGCCGGACGGTGCCACGTCCGACGCCGTTGCCTTCACGTACTGGCGGATGATCGCGAGCCTGACCGCGGCGTTTCGCGACCTGTACGCGGCCCTGCCGGAGGAACCGACACCCTGATCCGGTCCGGCCGCCGCGACGTGATCCCCGCGGCCGGCCGCCGGGGAGTGAGCTGCGGCGAATCGGGCAGCTGATCGTCCACCGTGACGTGAGACGCAGTCGCGGGCGAGTTCAACTCCGCCTCCGCGCGGTGCCGTTGGGGGTCTACGTGGTCGTGCGCCTGCGGGCCAGTTCTCTGCTCTCCTCGGGCAGCGCGTCGGCGACCAGCAGCCGCGGCAACAGTTCCGGTTCGAGCGTCATCGCGCGGAAGGCCAGTGCCACGCTCACATCGTGGCCGGGCCGGTGCACGATCTCCACCGGGTCGCCGGCCCGGATCTCTCCCGGCTCGATCACGCGCAGATAGGCGCCCGGCAGTGCGGCCTGCGTGAACCGTTTGATCCAGCCCTCGCGCTCCAGCCAGCCTTGGAACGTGGCGCACGGGATCCGTGCGCACGACACCTCCAGGACCACGTGGGACCCGATGCGCCAGCGCTCACCGATCAGGGCGCCGTTGACGTCGAGGCCGAGTGTCGTGAGGTTCTCGCCGAAGGCGCCGCCGGCGAGCGGCCTGCCCAGCTCGGCCTGCCACCCGTCGAGGTCCTCGCGGGCATAGGCGTAGACGGCCTGGTCGGAACCACCGTGGTGCTTCACGTCATACACGCGGTCGCCCACGAGACCGACCGTGCCGGTGCCCTTCGGGCCGGGGGCGATGACGGAGACGGGACCCTGAACCGGCCGCTTGTCGATCCCGGTCGCGCTGAGGCCCTTCCACGGGTTGGGCCGAGGCCTGCCGACATTGACGGAGAGCAGCTTCATGCGGGCGAGGCTACGGTCCTCTGCCGGCCGGGGCGACATATTTGGCCGCCGCCCTCGGAACCGAGTGGTGATACGAGGGCGGCGTTCGCTTTGCAGGACTCGGCGGTCCGTCGTAGCGGGTGGCGACGGAGCGGCGCTGCTTCAAACGGTTGACGGCCCTGGGTGCGGCTGATCCGGTCATCGCAACCAGTGGGGTGGGAAGTGATGTCCTGTCAGACGTCCTGCCGTACGAAGGAAAGGCACACGACTGTGCGATCCATCGGAGCCCGCGCGACCCGCCGGACGATCCTGGCCACCGGGGCCGGGGCGGCCCTGGCCGCCGTGTCCCTGTCGCCCCCCGCGAACGCCGCCTCGACCGCGCACACTTCCCCGACAGCGTCCGGCGCGGCGGCCCGGGCCGCCCGGCAGTTACGCGCCCTGGAGCGGGAGCACTCCGCCCGGCTCGGCGCCTACGCCCATGACACCGCCACGGGCCGCACAGTGGTGTACCGACCGGACGAGCGCTTCCCGATGTGCTCCTTGTTCAAGACCATCGGCGCGGCGGCGGTCCTTCGTGATCTGGACCGCGACGGCGAGTTCCTGGCCCGCCGCATCCGCTACACCGCGCAGTACGTCGAGGCCTCGGGCAACTCGCCGATCACCGGCAGGGCCGAGAATCTCTCCCACGGGATGACGGTCGCCGACCTGTGCGCGTACTCCATCACGCACAGCGACAACACCGCGGCCAACCTCCTCCTCCGAGAACTGGGCGGCCCCGGCGCCGTCACCCGCTTCTGCCGCTCCATCGGCGACCCGGTCACCCGCCTCGACCGCTGGGAGCCCGAGCTGAACTCGGCGGAGCCATGGCGCGAGACCGACACCACCACGCCTCGTGCCGTCGGACGCACCTACGCGCGCCTCGTCCTGGGAGACGCACTCGTTGCCTGCGACCGCCGGCTGCTCACCGGCTGGCTGCTCGCCAACACCACCAGCGGTGAACGCCTCCGCGCCGGGCTTCCCGCCGACTGGACCGTCGCCGACAAGACCGCCGGCGGCAGCTACGGCGGCAACAACAACGCCGGCATCGCCTGGCCCCCCGGCCGCCCGCCGGTCGTCCTGGCCGTGATGACCACCAAGCCCGATCGGGACGCTCCCGCCGACAACGCCCTGGTCGCCGGAACGGCCGGCGTTCTGGCTGCGGCCCTGAGTCGACCACCGACGGCTGCACCGGGGAGGTGGCCCATGCCACCGGCCTGACCAGCACGGATTTCGGTTTCGCGTGATCCGTGGTGCTGGCACACTCATGCGTCATGACGACTGGACACAGCGCGGACACGACCCTGTGCGTCGGTGCGGAGGACCCGGTGCTCTCCACCCGGCTGAGCGAAGAGCTGACCGCGTTCAACAACGATGCGACCGGCGCCCACGACGACCGCGGCCTCTCCGTTCGGGTCACCGATGAGGCGGGCGAACTGGTGGCCGGGCTGGTCGGCTGGACCTGGGGCGGTTGTGCCGGGATATCGGAAGTGTGGGTGCGGGCCGACCGGCGCCACGAAGGTTGGGGGGCCCGCCTGGTGCGCGCCGCCGAGGACGAGGCCGTGGCGCGCGGCTGCACGTCGATGATCGTCTCGTCGATGTCCTTCCAGGCGCCCGGCTTCTACCGTCGGCAGGGCTATCGGGAGACCGGCAGCGGCGGAGGGATCCCGGGCGGCCACACCCGTCATCATTTCTTCAAGGAGTTGGGGCGGACGGAGACCTTCAGGGGCGCTTAGCCGAGTCGAGATGGGCGAACACCACGACGTTGTCCTTGTAGTCCTTGGCCTTCCTGTCGTAGGTGCCGCCGCATGTGATCAGCCGCAGCTGCGCGTTCGGAGTGTCGGCGTACACCAGCTCGTTGGGGAAGTTCGCCTTGCTGAACTTCTCGACGGAGTCGACCTTGAACGTGGCGACGCTGCCGTCCGCCCTGGTGATGTCGACTGTGGCGCCTTGCTTCACGAACTGGAGCTGAAGGAACACCGCCGGTCCGGTCTTCGTGTCGACGTGACCGGCGACGATCGCCGAGCCGCGCTCACCGGGCGTCACTCCGCCCTTGTACCAGCCGACCAGGTTGGTGTCGTTCGGCGGCGGGGCGTTGAGCTGCCTCTTCGCGCCGAGGGTCAGCGGTGTGAAGGGTGCGTTGACCGCGATCGACGGGATCTGAAGCTTCGTCGGGTTGGAACGCGGCATGAACAGCCCCGTCGGGCTGGGGGAGGCGGCGGCCGACGGAGCGGGAGGGGCGGCGGCGGGGGCGGGAGCTGCCACCGAGGGGGCGGTCAGCGGCTTGTTGTCCTCCGCAGTGCCGAACGAGTTGAAGATCATGAGCAGGCCCAGTCCGGCTGCTGCTGCGGGCCAGAGCAGGGTGCGGCCGAAGGTGGAAGAGCCGGTGCCGGATGGAGAGGGGTTCGAATCGGACGACTGCGGGGCGGCCATGGGAGCGTGCCTTTCTTCCGTGCGTCATCAGTCGGTCGGGCGGTGGGTCGGTCAGCCGGTGGGGGCGGGAAACGCAGCCGCCGCGGCCGCCGCCCCGAGGGACGGCGACCGCGACAGATGCGGCAACCCGCTGGCCGTTCAGTTCGTCCAGGTCAGTTCGTTCAGGCCACCGCACCGCCCGTGGCCTGACGGCGGCGCATCTTGTACGCACCGACGCCGAGCCCACCGATCAGCAGTGCCGAACCGGCGGCCAGACCGCTGCCGGCGGTCACGGCCGTCCCGCCACCACCGGTGCGGACTCCGCCGCTCGGCCGGTCGCTGTCGCCGCCCCTGCCGCTCTCTTCGCCACCGTCGTCGCCGTAACCACCGTCGTCGCCGTAACCACCGTCGTCGCCGTAGCCGCCCTCGTCCCCACGGCTGCCGCCGTCCCCACGGCCGCCCTTGTCGCCGTGGCCGCCCTTGTCGCCGTGGCCGTCGTCGGACACGACCATGGCCATGGCGCCGCCACCGGTGCGGACGCCACCGCTGGGCTTGCTGCCGTTACCGCGGCTGCCCTTGTCGCCGTGCTTCTCGAGGTAGCCGCTGCCCTTCTTCTTGTCACCGCCGTGCTTCTCGAGGTAGCCGCTGCCCTCCTCGCTGCCGTAGTCGCTGCCGTCCTCGCTGCCGTCCTCGCTGCCGTCCTCGTCGCCGGCCTCGTCGCCGTGCTTGTCGAGGTAGCCACTGCTGTCCTCGTCGACGAATCCGGTGCCGGCGTCCTCGCTGTCGCCACTGCCGTCCTCGTTGCCGTAGCCTCCCTTCCCGCCGTGGTCGGACTTCCCGCCGTGGTCGGACTTGTGGCCGTGGTCATCTTCACCGGCCGCCTTCATGGCCAGGGCACCACCACCGGTGCGGACGCCACCGCTGGGCCTGTCTCCGTCCTGGCGATCGCCACCTTCGTCGCCGCCGCGGCCGCTTTCGTCGCTGCCACTGGCGTCTTCGTCGCCGCCGCGGCCGCTTTCGTCGCTGCCACTGGCGTCTTCGTCGCCGCCGCGGCCGCCTTCGTCGCTGCCACGGCCGCCTTCGTCGCTGCCACGGCCGCCTTCGTCGCTGCCACGGCCGCCTTCGTCGCTGCCACGGGCGCCGTCTTCGCCCCGGTTGCCGTGCTCGTGGCTGCTGTGGGAGGAGCCTTCACCGTCCCGGTCGGCCACGGTCATCGCGAAGGCAGCTGGTGTCGTGATCGCCAGGACCGCACTGATGGCGGCCGAAGCGAACAAGGTGCGGGCAGAGCGCATCTGAACACGTTCCTTTCGGCGCAACTGCGGTGAGTGACTGGCTGTCGACTCGGTGTGACGCAGTAGCGACATGTTCCACCGTCAATCGAAAAGCGACTCAGCGCCATTAGGCAGCTCCGCGCCGGAGCTAATGCGTGGTCTCTTCGGGTGGTGAAAAGCGAATAATCACCCATTGGACTGTATGCAACGCCGCGCCGAGGTTTGGGGCTCGTCGGCCCACTCGTTTGCTGACTGCACCCCATGGTGACGGGTCGTTCGCTGGAGCTGGTGGCGCCCGTGCGGAGCACTCGAACTTGCCTGATTCCGCGCCGAGTTGGGGGTACCTGACTCCGACTCGGCCCCTGGCCGGACCGTCGCCCCGGCTTCCGGCTTTGCGATCCGCGCAGAAAATCGGGGGCGTTCGACGGTTCCGGCTGGAAATCCGGTCATAAATGAGTTGTCCGCCGGGGTGGCTTCCTGCTGTACTCCCGGCATCAGCCGACCGGTCGTCGGTCAATCGATACCCAGGAGACGATCATGCGCGGAACTCCCATGTTCATTCAGACGGAAATTGTCACCGATCTTGAGGACATGAAGCTTCGTGCACATGCTGAACCTGGGAATTCTGGCGCATGTCGACGCCGGTAAGACAAGCCTGACCGAGCGGCTGCTCCACGCCGCCGGGGTCATCGACGAGATCGGCAGCGTCGACGACGGGAACACCCAGACCGATTCCCTCGCGCTCGAACGACAGCGCGGCATTACGATCAAGTCGGCCGTCGTCTCGTTCCCCATCGACGACATCACGGTCAATCTGATCGACACACCCGGTCACCCGGACTTCATCGCCGAGGTGGAGCGGGTTTTGAGCGTGCTCGACGGCGCGGTGCTGGTCGTCTCCGCCGTGGAGGGTGTGCAGGCGCAGACCCGCGTGCTGATGCGGACCCTGCAGCGGCTGCGCATTCCCACGCTCATCTTCGTGAACAAGATCGACCGCGGCGGTGCACAGTACGCGTCCGTTCTGCGGACCGTCTCAGAGAAGCTGACCCCGGACGTGGTCGCGATGGGGTCGGTCGACGGGCTGGGGACGCGGAGCGCCCGCTGCACGCCGCACACGGACTCCGACCCCGGCTTCACCTCCCGGCTGACCGAGCTGCTCGCCGACGGCGACGACGCTCTCCTCGCCGCGTACGTCGACGGCGGCGCGTCGCTCCCGTACAGCACGCTCCGCAGCGCTCTGGTCGCGCAGACCGGGGAGGCGCTCGTCCATCCGGTCTTCTTCGGATCGGCCATCACCGGGACGGGTGTGGACGCTCTGATCGGTGGGATCAGGGAGCTGCTGCCCGCGGCCGAGGGCGACGTCGACGGGCCGGTCTCGGGCACCGTGTTCAAGGTCGAGCGCGGTTCGAGCGGCGAGAAGATCGCGTATGTCCGGATGCTCTCGGGAACGGTACGGACCCGCGACCGGCTGCCGTTCGGCCGGGACGGCGGACACGGTGACAATGACGCGCCGGACGAGCGAGGCGGGCGCCGCGACGGCAAGGTCACCGCCATCAGCGTCTTCGACGAGGGCTCCACCGTCCGTGCCTCGTCGGTCCGCGCGGGGCAGATCGGGAAGCTCCGGGGGCTCGGCGACATTCGGATCGGCGATTCGGTCGGCGTCCCGGGCACCGCCACGACCGGTCACTTCTTCGCCCCGCCGACGCTCGAATCGGTCGTCGTGCCCCGCGCCCCGGCCGGCCGGGGCGAACTCCATCTCGCACTCGCCCAGCTCGCCGAACAGGACCCGCTGATCAATCTGCGTCAGGACGACATCCGGAAGGAAGTGTCCGTATCGCTCTACGGTGAGGTGCAGAAGGAAGTCATTCAGGCGACGCTGGCCGACGAATTCGGGATCGACGTCACCTTCCGGGAGACCACCACCATCTGTGTGGAACGGCCGATCGGCAGCGGGTCCGCTTTCGAGGTCGGGGACACGGAGCACACCCCTTTCCTGGCGACCATCGGACTGCGTGTCGATCCCGCCCCGATCGGCAGCGGAGTGGAATACCGGCTGGAGGTGGAGCTCGGATCCATGCCGTTCTCATTGATGAGGGCGGTCGAGGAAACGGTCCGTTCGGCGCTGCGGCAGGGAATTCACGGCTGGCAGGTCACCGATTGCATTGTCACGATGACGCATTCCGGCTACTGGCCCCGGCAGAGCCATTCTCATGCCGTATTCGACAAATCCATGTCGAGCACGGCCGGGGATTTCCGCAATCTGACACCGCTCGTCCTGATGGCCGCGTTGCAACAGGCCGGCACCACGGTGTACGAGCCGATGCACCGGTTCCGGCTGGAGCTTCCGGCGGACACGCTCGGCCCGGCCCTGCCCGTACTCGCCCGCCTGCGCGCCGTGCCGCGGACCCCGGCGGTGCAGGGCGCGTCGTGCGTACTGCAGGGTGAGATGCCGGCGGCGCGGGTCCATGAGCTGCACCAACGGCTTCCGGCGCTCACGCGCGGCGAAGGCGTCCTGGAGACGGCCTTCGACTCGTACCGGGCGGTGGTCGGTACGGTCCCGGACCGTCCGCGTACCGACCACAACCCGCTCAACCGCAAGGAGTACCTGCTGCACACGGTGCGCAGGATCGCCGGGCAGGGGGATCCCCGGTAGCCGGTGCCAGGGCGGGAGGGGATCCGAGTCCGGCGTACCCCCGGACCTGCGCGGCTCCCCTTCCGACCCGATGTAGGGCACCCTTGGCTGCCGCCCACCGCCGCCCGCAGGGAGCCAGTGCACCGTTGTCCACAGCTGAGATCGCACACGAGCAGGACCATCTCGACATGCTCCACGCCCGCGTGGAAGCCCTCCGCGACCATGCCCGGAACCAGCTGACCGGCGTCCTCCGGGAGACCGGCGGGACCCGGCAGGGGTGGCTGGAGCGCGAGGCGTCCGCCGCCCGGTACGCCGGGCAGGTCGCGCGGTACGACGCTGCCGAGAACGGGCTCTGCTTCGGGCGGCTCGATCTGCGGGACGGCGATCGGCACTACATCGGGCGCGTCGGACTGCCCGCCGAGTCCGCCGACGACGATCCGCTGCTGCTGGACTGGCGCGCACCCGCCGCCCGCCCCTTCTACGTCGCCACGCCCGCCGCCCCGCACGGCGTCCGCAAGCGCCGCCACATCACCACCCGCGGGGACCGGGTCGTGCGGCTCGACGACGAGGTGCTCGACCGCGACGGGGTGCCGGTCGGCGAGCTGACCGGCGAGGCCGCGCTGCTCGCCTCGCTCGACGCCGGACGCACCGGCCGCATGCACGACATCGTTGCCACGCTCCAGGCCGAGCAGGACGCGATCATCCGCTCCGACCACCGCGGGGTCCTGGTGGTGCAGGGCGGCCCCGGCACCGGCAAGACCGCGGTCGCGCTCCACCGGGCCGCGTATCTCCTCTACACGCACCGGCAACTGGCCTCCCGGGGCGTGCTGGTCGTCGGACCGAACCCCACCTTCATCGGGTACATCGGTCAGGTGCTGCCCGGTCTCGGCGAGAACAGCGTGCTGCTGTCCACCGTCGGCGAGCTGTTCCCGGGCGTCCGCGCCGACCGGACCGAACCGTCGGAGACCGCCGAGCTCAAGGGGCGTACGGAGATGGCGGCCGTGATCGCGGCGGCGGTCCGGGACCGGCAGGTGCCGGCGGGCACCGGGCTGGAGGTCGAGTTCGACGGCGATGTCGTCCGCCTCGACCACGAGGAGTGCGTACGCGCCGCCGACGCGGCCCGCGCAACCAGACTGCCGCACAACAGGGCCGCCCCCGTCTTCCGGCGTGAGATCGTCGCCGCGCTGGCCCGGCGGTCCGTCGAGGACACCCGCCACCTCGCCGACCGGCTGGAGGCGGACATCGCCGAGGTGCTCGCCGAGGCCGATCTCGACCGTGCCGTACGCGCCGACCTGGACGCCCTGCCGGGGCTGCTCGGCGAGGACGACTCGGCCGCTGCCCAGGAACGGACCGAGGCGCAGGACATCGCCGACGTACGGCGGATGCTCGCCACCGACGCCGACGTGCGGGCCGCGCTCGACGCCCTGTGGCCGCCGCTCACCGCACAGCAGCTGCTGACCGACCTGTACGGCGACCGTGCGCGGCTCGCTTCGGCAGCACATGAACTGACCGATGCGGAAAGGGAGTTGTTGTACCGCGCGGCGGGGGACGGCTGGACCGCCGCCGACGTGCCGCTGCTCGACGAGGCCGCCGAACTGCTCGGTCAGGACAACCGTGCGGCCGAGGCCGCCGCCGCGGCCGAACGGGCGGAGGGTGTCGCGTACGCGCAGGGCGTCCTCGACCTCGCGGCAGGCGACGGTGAGGACGGTGAGGACGAGGAGCGCCTCACGGGCATGCTCGACGCCGAGACGCTCGCCGACCGTCACGAGGAACGCATGGTCCGGACCGTTGCCGAACGCGCCTTCGCCGACCGGGACTGGGTCTTCGGGCACATCATCGTCGACGAGGCGCAGGAGCTGTCCCAGATGGCCTGGCGGCTGCTGATGCGACGCTGCCCGACCCGCTCCATGACCCTGGTCGGCGACGTCGCGCAGACCGGCGACGCGGCGGGTGCCAGTTCGTGGGCGTCCGCGCTCGCCCCGCATGTCGGCGACCGGTGGCGGCAGGTGTCCCTCACCGTCAACTACCGCACCCCCGCCGAGATCATGGCATCCACCACGGAGGTTCTCGCGGCGCTCGGCCCGGGGCTCCAGCTGCCGCGCTCGGTACGGGAGACGGGGGTGGAGCCGTGGCGCATGCGCACCGAGCCCGGCCTGCTGGCCCGCACCCTCGCCGACCGGGCGGCGAAGGAGGCCGCCGCGCTGGAGGACGGCCGGCTCGCGGTACTCGTTCCTGACACCCGCCGTGACGAACTGGGCGCCGCGGTCGCCGAGTCGGTCCCGGGCGCGGTGTACGGGGACGAGCCCGACCTGGAGAGCCGGGTGGTGGTGCTGGGGGTGCGCCAGGCGAAGGGCCTGGAGTTCGACGCGGTGCTCATCGCCGATCCGACGGAGATCCTGGCCCGGTCGACACGCGGTCCGAACGACCTGTACGTGGCGCTGACCCGGGCGACACAACGCCTCGGGATCATCCATGGGGGTCCGGCCCCCGCGGTGCTGGAGCGAACGGTCACGGAACTCACCTGACGGTGGGCGACAGAGCCCGTCAGGGGATCGCGAGCCGGACCCGTTCCGTCACGACCGCCAGGTCCTCCTCGATCGCGGCCGCCGCCGCCGTGAGCGCGGGCAGCACCGCCTGACGCACGTCGTCCAGGGTGCCCCGGCTGGCATGGGCGGAGACATTCACGGCGGCGACCACCCGGCCGGTGCGGTCGTACACCGGCACCGCGATCGACCGCAGGCCCTCCTCCAGCTCCTGGTCGACCAGGGCGTGACCGTCCCGTCGCGCCTGCGCCACGGCCTCGGCGAGATCTGCGGCGTCGACCCGGGTGAACGGTGTCAGCGGCCGCACCGAGGCGCGGGCCAGCCGCTCGGCCGCCTCCTGCTCGGGCAGACCGGCAAGCAGCACCCGGCCCATGGAGGTGGCGTACGCCGGGAAGCGGGTGCCGACCGTGATGTTGACACTCATGATGCGTACGGTGTGCACCCGGGCGACGTACATGATGTCGTCGTCGGCCAGCACCGCGACGGACGCCGAGTCGTGCACCTGCTCCACCAGCCGGGCCAGATGGGGCTGCGCGATCTCCGCGAAGGTCAGCCGGGAGAGCCGGGCATAGCCCAGTTCCAGCACCGTGGGCAGCAGCGTGAAACGGCGTCCTTCACCGGCAGGGGCCGCGTACCCCAGCTGCTGCAGGGAGAGCAGCGCCCGGCGGGCGGTGGCGCGGGCCAGGCCGGTGACCTCCGCGGCGCCGGACAGGGTGAGCCCACCGGGCGCTGATCCCAGGGCGGTGAGCACGGCCAGCCCCCGGGTCAGCGACTGCAGGAATTCCGGACCCAGCTCCGCCTTGGTGGCGCGCGAGGTGTCCGGGCCGCCGGGCGCGGGCGGCGTGGCCGCCGGTGCGGGGGAGGCCAGTGCCGCCTCCATCCGCGCTCCGTACTCCCGCAGCCGGGGCAGGGCGTGCTCGGCCAGCGACCGGGCGCTGTGCCTGCTGGTGTGACTGGCCACGCTGAGCGCGCACACCGTGCGGCCGTCGGGGGCGTGCACGGGGACCGCGACGGCGACCAGACCGGGCTCGATCAGCTGGTCGTCGGCGGCCCAGCCGGCGCTACGGGCGTCGGCAACCCGCTGCCGGAAGACCGACTCCACCTCGGCGGGGGCCGGTGGTGCCGGGCGGGGCGGAACGGCGGGGAAGCCGGCGTCACGGGGGTCGTCGCGCAGCCGGGTGCGCCAGGCAGCTTGCTGCTCGGGGCTCCAGTCGGAGGCGAAGAGGGCGCCCGGGGCGCACCGCTCCGCGGGCAGCAGGTCGCCGATCTGGAAGGCCAGAGCCATGGTGCGCCGTCGGGTGGACTGGCTGATGAACCGCACCCCGGCGCCGTCCGGCACCGCGAGGGAGACCGACTCGTCCAGCTCGTCGGCCAACGCGACGGCGAGCGGTTCCAGGGCGTCGGGGAGACCGCAGCAGGTGAGGTAGGCATTGCCCAGCTCCATCAGGCGCGGCGCGAGCAACACGTCGCGGTCGTCCTCGATGCGCAGATATCCCAGGTGGGTGAGGGTGGTGACGATGCGATCGACGGTGGAGCGTGCCAGGCCGGTGGCGCGGACGAGATCGGCGGGACGCATCCGCGGTCCGGGGTGCGCGGCCAGGGCGCGCAGCACGGCCAGACCGCGCTCCAGCGGTCCGACCGGCTCGCCGCCGGGTGCTGCGGCGTCCACCTCGGATGCGGTCGCGGCATGCGGCATGCGGTCCTCCTCGTCGAGCCTCCGGGGTGTGCGGAAACCGTACCCGTCGGACCCTGCGGCCGCGCGGGGCGGCCGGGCCCTGCGCACCCGCTCCACCTGCGCCGACGGGGTGATCGGCGCCCGCCCCGGCAACGCCTGCGGTGCGCGGCCCTCTTCGGCCCCGCACTGCCGCTGCGTCAGCAGGAGCTCAGCCGATGTGCAGGCCCGCGTAGTTCTCGGCGAGCTCCGCGGCCGCGTGCCGGGACGACGACACGCGGTCCAGCTGGGAGACCTGGAGCCGGGTCTCGAATTCGCTCTGGCCCGGGTCGGTGTGCAGGGTCGTCGTCATGAAGTACGAGAAGTGCTCCGCGCGCCACACCCGGCGCAGACAGGTGTCCGAGTACTCGTCGAGCAGCTCGGCGGAGCCGCTGTCCTTCAGGTGGGCAAAGGCCCGGGCGAGCACGACGACGTCGGAGACCGCGAGGTTGAGCCCCTTGGCACCGGTGGGCGGCACGATGTGCGCGGCGTCGCCGGCCAGGAAGACCCGGCCCCAGCGCATGGGCTCGGTGACGAAGCTGCGCATCGGCAGCACGGCCTTGGAGGTGATCGGGCCGCGTTCGAGCCGCCAGTCGCCGTCGGTCGCGAAACGGGCGTCGAGCTCGTCCCATATCCGGTCGTCAGGCCAGTCGGCCGGGTCGGTGCCGTTCGGGACCTGCAGGTAGAGCCGGCTGACGGTGGTGGAGCGCATGCTGTGCAGGGCGAAGCCGCGCGGCGAGTGGGCGTAGATCAGCTCGTCGCAGGACGGCGGGACGTCGGCCAGGATGCCGAACCACGAGTAGGGGTAGACCCGCTCGAAGGTGCTCATGACGCTGTCCGGGACCGCCCTGCGGGTCACGCCGTGGAACCCGTCGCAGCCCACGACGTAGTCGCACCCGAGAGTCCGGTCCCGGCCCCGGTGGGTGTAGTGGATGACGGGCCGGTCCGTGTCGGCTCCGACGACCTCATTCACCTGGGCCTCGAACAGCAGCGGGGCGCCGTCCGCCACCTGAAGGGCGATCAGGTCCTTGACGACCTCGGTCTGGGCGTACACCCACACCTTGCGGCCGCCGGTGAGCGACGGGAAGTCGATGCGCTGTGCCCGGCGGTTCCAGCGCAGCTCGATGCCGTCGTGGACCAGACCCTCGCGGTCCAGTCGCTGGCCCGCACCGGACTCCCGCAGCACGTCGACCGTGCTCTGCTCGAGGATGCCTGCGCGCTGGCGCTGCTCGACGTAGGTGCGGTCCCGGCTCTCCAGAACGACGCAGTCGATGCCGGAGTTGTGCAGGAGCCGGGCGAGCAGCAGCCCCGCGGGGCCGCCGCCGATGATGCCGACGGTGGTGTGGTCCATGGCGGTCAGTTCTCCTCTTCGAGAATGCGGTTCGCGATGGCGAAAGCGGCGTTCGCCGCGGGCACGCCGCAGTAGACGGCCGACTGGAGCAGGACTTCCTGGATCTCCTCCGCGGTGAGACCGTTGCGCCGCGCGGCCCGCACATGCATCGCCAGTTCCTCATGGTGGCCGCGGGCCACCAGGGCGGTGAGGGTGATGCAGCTGCGGGTCCTGCGGCTCAGTCCGGGCCGGGTCCAGATCTCGCCCCATGCGTAGCGGGTGATGAAGTCCTGGAAACCGGCGGTGAAGTCGGTGGTGCGGGTGATCGCCCGGTCGACGTGCTCGTCGCCGAGCACGGCACGGCGCACGGCCATACCGGCGTCGTGCCGGGAGGCGTCGTCGGCAGGCGGTGCGGCATCGGCCGCGAAGTGTCCCAGCAGTGCGGCCAGTACGGGCACCGGACGCTCGATGTTGGCGAGGTGCGCGGCGTGCGCCACCTCGGTCAGGGCCGCGCCGGGGATGCCGTCGGCCAGCTCGCGGGCGTGCGCGACGGGCGTCGCCGGGTCCTCGCGGCCCGCAACGACCAGGGTCGGCGCGGTGATTCGAGGCAGCTCGGCCCGCAGGTCGAGGCCGGCGAGTGCGTCGCAGAGCCCGGCGTAGGCCCCGGGATCGGCCGCGGACAAGTCGTCGACCATCGCCCGGGCGGCCGGGGTGGCGGAGAAGGACGGGGTGAACCAGCGGGCGGGGGCGGTCTCCGCGACCGGGCCGGTGCCCTCGGCGCGCACCAGCGCCGCGCGGTCGGACCAGCCCTCCGGCGGGCCGAAGCGCGCCGAGGAGCAGAGGATCGCGAGTGAGGTGACCCGCTCGGGGTGGTGCACCGCGAGCCAGGTGCCGACAGCGCCGCCGAGCGAGATGCCGGCGTAGCCGAACTCCTCGATGCCGAGCGCTTCGGCGAGGCCGAGGACCAGCTGTCCGAGGTCGGCGACGGTGCCGCCGTCGGGCAGCAGGCCGGCCGGGGAGCCGCCGTGGCCGGGCAGGTCCCAGCGCACCACTCGGTGGGTCCGGGCCAGCGACGGGATCTGGGGGTCCCACACGGCTAGCGAGGTGCCGAGCGAAGGGCCCAGGATCAGCGGCGGGGCGGAGTCCCGGCCGTCCACGCGGTGGTGCAGCAGATGCTGCGCGGGGGCAGAAGTGCTCATGCGGTCTCCTCGTGCTGGTGGTGCGGGGCCGCCCGGCGGGCGGTGGGTCGCGGACGGCTCGCGGCCGCCGGTCGGCGCATCGGGTGGCTGCCCGGCGCCGTCGATGCCCGACACCGCGTCAGATCGGGTCCTGGGCAACGCCGGTGCGGCGTCAGGTCGGGTTCCGGGCGGCGCCGGTGCGGCGCAGGGCGCGGTCCACGAGGGCGCCCGCGGAGCCCGCGTACCGCGTCGGGTCGGTCAGTTCGCGCAGCCGGTCCTGCGGGAGGACGCCGGCGATGCCGGGCTCCTCCCGGAGGGCCTCGTCGAGTTCCATGCCCTGCTCGACGGCGCGGCGGGAGGCCCGGGACAGCGCCTGCCTGGCCTCGCCGCGGCCGATCAGGGCTGCCAGCACCGCGGCGAGCCGCTCGCTGATGATCAGGCCGCCGGTGGCGTCGAGGTTGTCCCGCATCCGGTGCGGGTGGACGCGCAGGCCCTCGGCCAGTTCGGCGGCGTCGCGGGCGGCTCCGCCGACCAGGCGCAGGGCCTGGCGCAGGGGCTGCCACTCGGCGTGCCAGGCGCCGGCCGGACGCTCGTCCTCGGCGGCGAGCCCGGCGTAGAGCACGGACGCGAGGGCGGGGACCTGTCGGGCCGCGGCGGCGATCAGCGTGGCGCGGACCGGGTTGGCCTTGTGCGGCATGGTGGAGGAGCCGCCGCCGCTGCCCTCGCCGAGTTCGCCGATCTCCGTACGGGACAGCAGCAGGACGTCCGCCGCGAGTTTGCCCAGTGCTCCGGCGGTGAAGGCGAGGGCGCCGGCCAGGTCGGCGACGGGGGTGCGCAGGGTGTGCCAGGGCAGCGCGGGCTCGGCCAGTCCGGTCTCGGCGGCGTAGCCGGCGAGCAGCCGCAGGCCCAGGTCCGGGCGGAGATCAGGGTCGGCGGCCGGGTCGTGGGCCTCGGCGAAGGCGTGAAAGGCCGCCAGGGTGCCCGCCGCTCCGCCGAGTTGTGCGGGCAGCGCAGCCCGGACGGCCGCGAGGCGTTCGTGGGCGTCGAGCACCAGCGAGCGCCAGCCGGCGGCCTTGAGGCCGAAGGTGGTGGGCACGGCGTGCTGGGTGAGCGTGCGTCCGGCGATCGGTGTGTCGCGGTGCTCGGCGGCGAGCCGCGCCAGGGCGTCGGCCGCGCGTCCGAGGTCGGCGAGGACGGGTTCCAGAGCGCGGGCGGCGACCAGCATGGCGGCCGTGTCCAGGATGTCCTGGCTGGTGGCGCCGCGGTGCACATGGGCGGCGGCCTGCCGGTCGTGCTCGGCGACGGCCGCGGTCAGGTCGGCGACGAGCGGGATGACGGGGTTGCCGCCGGAGCGGGCACGCAACGCGAGATCCCGGACGTCGTAGCGGGCGGTGTCGGCGGCCGCCGCCGTGACGGCCCGCGCCGCCGCGACGGGGGCGAGGCCCAGCGCGGCCTGCGCGCGGGTCAGCGCGGCTTCGGCATCCAGCATCGCGCGGACGTACGCGGCGTCGCCGGTGGCGGCCTCGACCGGTGACCCGGCCTGCCCCGGGGAGAGCAGGCCGAGGTCCTCGGCGCGGTCAGTCGAAGGCAAGGAAGACCGTCTCCTCGTGCTCACCGTCACCCTGCAGCCGGATGTCGAAGCGGTGCAGCCGTTCTCCGTGCGTGACGGCGAGGAGCGTGGCGCGGCGCTCGGGCTCCAGGCCGGCCAGCAGCGGGTCGGCCGCGGTGTCGGTAAGGCCGGGCAGGTAGATCCGGGTGTGCAGATGGTGCAGCAGGCCACGGGCGAAGACGATCACCGAGAGGTAGGGGACGCCGCCGGGCGGCAGCGTACGCAGCTCGTAGTGGCCGTCGGCGTCGGTCCCGACGCGGCCGAAGCCGGTGAAGCCGACGTCGCTCCGGCCGATGACCTCTCCGGTGACGGGGTCGCGGCGCAGCGAGCCGGGCGCGCCGCGGCGTGAGCCGTCGGGTGCGGGCTGCCAGATCTCGATGAGGGCGTCGGGGACGGGAGCCCCGGCGCCGTCGTAGACATGGCCGTGGACGGTGAGGGCGTCGGGGTGTCCGGCGGGGGCGATCTCGCCTCCCTTGGCGAACGGCAGCGCGTAGCCGTAGAACGGGCCCACGGTCTGCGACGGGGTGGTGGACATCAGCGGCCCTCCTCGATCCAGGTGGCGGCCGGACCGTCGAGGACGATGTCCCAGCGGTAGCCGAGCGACCATTCGGGGGTGGACAGGTCGTGGTCGTACGTCGCGACGAGCCGCCGGCGCGCGGAGTCGTCGGTGACGGACTGGAGGATGGGGTCGTAGGCGAAGAGCGGGTCCCCCGGAAAGTACATCTGGGTGATCAGACGCTGGGTGAAGGCGTTGCCGAAGAGCGAGAAGTGGATATGGGCTGGACGCCAGGCGTTGACGTGGTTGCGCCAGGGGTAGGCGCCCGGCTTGACGGTGACGAACTCGTACGCGCCCTGATCGTCGGTCAGGCAGCGGCCCACGCCGGTGAAGTTGGGGTCGAGCGGGGCGGGGTGTTCGTCGCGCTGGTGGGCGTAGCGGCCCGAGGCGTTGGCCTGCCAGACCTCGACCAGCTGGCCGCGCACCGGGCGGCCGTCGCGGTCCAGCACCCGGCCGGTGACCCTGATCCGCTCGCCGAGCGGCTCGCCCCGGTGCCGGCGGGTCAGGTCGTGGTCGAGGGCGGTGACATCGGTGACGCCGAAGACCGGGCCGGAGAGCTCCACGGCCTCGGGGTCGTGCAGGGCGACCAGCGGCTTGCCGGGGTGGCGCAGGACGCTGCTGCGGTAGGGGGCGTAACCGCGGTCGGGATGGCTCCTCCCGGGAGCGCCGGCGGCCACGGCCTTGGCGTAGGCCTCGCGCTGCTCGGCTATCTCCTCGGAGATCCGAGCTTGGGTCAGAGGGGTGGTCATACGGTGTTTCCTACCTTTCCAGGACCAGGGCGAGGCCCTGTCCGACGCCGATGCACAGGGCGGCGAGGCCGGTTCCGGAGCCCGCTGCGGCGAGCTGGTGGGCGACGGCTCCGGCGATACGGGCACCGGAGGCGCCGAGCGGGTGGCCGATGGCGATGGCTCCGCCGCGCGGGTTGACGACCGCGGGGTCGAGGCCGGGCCATTCGGCCAGGCAGCCCAGGGACTGGGCGGCGAAGGCCTCGTTGAGTTCGAACGTGGTCAGGTCGCCGAAGCCGCGGCCGGCCCTGGTCAGAGCCTTCCTGACGGCCTCGACGGGGCCGAGGCCGAAGTACTGCGGCTCGACGGCGGTGACGGCCGAGGCGCGGACGCGTGCCAGCGGCTCACGACCGGTGGCCTTCAGGCCCTCCTCGTCCACGAGCAGCAGCGCGGCGGCACCGTCGTTGAGCGGAGAGGCGTTGCCGGCGGTGACCGTGCCGTCCGGGCGGAAGACGGGCTTCAGCCCGGCCAGCGACTGTGGCGAGGTGTTGTCCCGAATGGTTTCGTCGCGGGTGAGGCCGACGCCCTCGACGGGCACGACCTCGCCGTCGTACAGGCCGTTCTTCCAGGCGCGGGCGGCCTTCTCATGGCTTGCCACGGCGAAGGCGTCCTGCTGCTCGCGGGTGACGCCGTACCGGTCGGCGATCAGTTCGGCGCCCTCGCCGAGCGGGACGGTCCACTGCGGCTCCAGGCGCTTGTTGACCATGCGCCAGCCGATCGTGGTGGAGAAAAGCTCCTGGTTGCCGGCCGGGAAGGCACGCGAGGGTTTGGGCAGCACCCAGGGGGCGCGGCTCATCGACTCCACGCCGCCCGCGACGGCGACGGAGGCGTCGCCGACCGCGATGGCGCGGGCGGCCTGGACGACGGCTTCGAGGCCGGAGGCGCACAACCGGTTGACGGTGCTGCCGGGGACGGTGACGGGCAGTCCGGCGAGCAGCACGGCCATCCGGGCGACGTTGCGGTTCTCCTCGCCGGCGCCGTTGGCGTTGCCGAAGAGGACGTCGTCGATCCGAGCCGGGTCGAGGTCCGGTGTACGGGTCAGCAGGGACCGCAGCACTCCGGCGGCGAGGTCGTCGGGGCGCACCCCGGACAGGGCGCCCCCGTACTTGCCGACCGGGGTGCGGACGGCGTCGACGATGTAGACGTCGCGCAGCTGACGTGTCATCGCGCGCTTCCTTCGACGGCCGCGGCGATCCGGACCGGGGCGGCGGTCAGGCGCTGGACCTCCTCGGCGGTGACGCCCGGGGCACTCTCCACCAGGACGAGGCCGTCGGCGGTGACATCCAGGACGCCGAGGTCGGTGATGATGCGGTCGACACAGGTCCGGCCGGTGAGCGGCAGTGTGCACTCCTCGACGATCTTCGGGCTGCCGTCCTTGGCGGTGTGAGTCATCGTCACGATGACCCGCCGGGCCCCGTGCACCAGGTCCATGGCCCCGCCGATGCCGGTGACCAGCTTGCCGGGAACGGCCCAGTTGGCGAGGTCGCCACGGGCGGAGACCTGCATGGCGCCCAGCACGGCGGTGTCGATGTGGCCGCCGCGGATCATCCCGAAGGAGAGCGCCGAGTCGAAGAAGGAGGCGCCGGGCAGGACGGTGACGGTCTCCTTGCCGGCGTTGATCAGGTCCGGGTCGACCTCGTCCTCGCGGGGGAACGGGCCGGTGCCGAGGATGCCGTTCTCCGACTCCAGGACGACCTGGACGCCGTCGGGGAGGTGGTTGGGGATCAGTGTGGGCAGCCCGATGCCGAGGTTCACGTACTCACCGTCGCCCAGCTCGCGGGCCGCGCGGGCGGCCATCTCGTCTCGCGTCCAGGCCATCAGGCCGACACCTCCCTGGTCGTGCGCTTCTCGATCTTCTTGTCCACGGCCTGCTCGGGAGCGAGCGCCACCACCCGCTGGACGAAGATGCCCGGCAGATGGACCTGGTCCGGGTCGATCTCGCCCGGTTCGACCAGCTCCTCGACCTCGGCGATCGTTATCCGGCCCGCCATGGCTGCCAGCGGATTGAAGTTGCGGGCCGACTTGTTGAAGACGAGGTTGCCGTGCCGGTCCCCCCTGGCGGCCCGGACCAGTGCGAAGTCGGTGGTGATACCCCGCTCCAGCACGTACTCGACACCGTCGAACTCGCGGGTCTCCTTGCGCGGCGATGCCACCGAGACCCCGCCCGCGCCGTCATAGCGCCAAGGCAGTCCGCCGTCGGCGACCTGCGTGCCGACGCCGGCCGGTGTGAAGAAGGCGGGGATGCCGCAACCGCCGGCGCGCAGCCGCTCGGCCAGGGTGCCCTGGGGGATGAGCTCGACCTCCAGCTCACCGGCGAGGTACTGCCGGGCGAACTCCTTGTTCGCGCCGATGTAGCTGCCCGTGACCCGGGCGATCCGGCCCGCCGAGAGAAGGACCGCGAGACCGGAGTCCATCGCGCCGCAGTTGTTGGAGACCACGCCCAGTCCGCCGACTCCGGTGTCGTACACCGCCTGGATCAGCGTGTTCGGTACGCCACTGAGGCCGAAGCCACCGACTGCGAACGACGCACCTTCGTGGACATCTGCCACGGCCTGCGCGGCCGAGGCGACCACCTTGTCCATGCGCCCGCCTATCCATCGTGTTCGCCAGATGAACTTAAGTTCATATTGCTCCCTGATTCTGATCCCAAGACGCCCGGTTCGTCAACGACTCGGGGCGGCAGGCTTTCCGGTTGCACTCGCCGCATCGAACGGACGCTCGCGGGGCGGGGCAGGGCGGGGCGTCAGTCGGTCGCACCGGCCGGCGCCGAGGTCTGCTGCGCAGCCGGACCACGCCGGGCGCGGCGGGCCGGCGGCACCCGGCAGATCGCGGCCGCGCCCAGCACGGCGGCGGCGAAGGTGGTGAATCCGAGGCCGGCGTTGCCGTCCTCGATGACGGCGCCGCCGAGCCAGGGGCCGACGACCGCACCGGTGCGGCCGATGCCGGTGACCCAGCCCAGGCCGGTGGCCCGCTGGGCGGGCGCGTACACGGTGGAGGTGGCCGAATACACCATGGCCTGGGCGCTGAAGAGCCAGATGCCGGTGATGAGGACGACCGTGCAGGCGACGCCGAGCGGCAGGTGGGCCCCGAGCAGGAAAGGTGCCGCAGGCGGTCAGGATGAACCAGATCGCGGAGACGCGCACGGCGCCGAAGCGGTCGGCGGCGCGGCCGGCCAGGAGCATGCCGACGATGCCGCCCGCGTTGATGATCATCAGGAAGGTGACGGAGGAGGAGAGGGAGTAGCCGGAGGCCCGCATCAGTGGTTCGGACACCGAATGTGCCGCGCCGGATGAGGGCGCGCGAGGAGCCCGTAGGGGATCCTCCGGGACCGGGGGTGTGAAGGCCGCCGCGCTCGCACGCTGTCCGGCGGCGCTCAACCTGGCGTCGCGCCGGGGTGGCCTCGGCCTGCCGGAAGCCGGCGGTGGATGCGGCGGCCTGCGTGCGGGCCGTCGTCCGGGCCCTGCTCGCCGCAGTCGGGACGGCCCGGTGCCGCCGCCGCCCTCTGCGCCTAGTTCAGCAACGCCCTCGCCGCGCGCGCCCGTCCTCTGATCGCCTCCGCAGCTGTCGGCTCCACCACCCCGACCAACTCCGCGTACTCCTCCATCTCGGCCGCCCCGCGAAGGAACTCCCCGCTCTGTACGAGCAGTTGAGCCCGCTCGTACCGCAGCCTCGCCGGATGGGACGGCAGCAGCAGCGACAGTTCCACCGCCCAGAGCGCCACCCGCGTGCTCTCCGGGCGGACCGCCGCCCACGCCCTGATGTTGTTCAGGATCCGCAGCACGATCTCCAGCGGGCGGGCCGGCACCAGCATCGACGGTTCCAGCGGCGCTCCGGTCGCCCCCGTCACCAGCAGCTCCGCGTCCTGCCCGGTCATCGGCCGGCCGCCGGCGAACGGATCGGCCAGCACCCGTTCGGCCGGATCGCCGAACCCGACGACGAAATGACCCGGCAGCGCCACCCCGTACACCGGGGCGCCCGCCCGCCGCGCCACCTCGATCCACACCACCGACAGCAGGATCGGCAGTCCACGCCGGCGCCGCAGCACATGGTGCAGCAGTGACGACTCCAGTCGCTGGTAGTCCGCCGAGGAGCCCGCGAACCCGCACCGTTCGCCGAGCAGTTCGGCCAGCGCCGAGGCCCAGGCATGCCCGCCCCGTACCCCGTACGGAAGCAGGCCCGCCAGCCGGTCCAGCTCGATCTGCGCCGCGTCGATCCCGTCCGCGTCCAGTGCCGGGTCGGCCTCCGCGGCCAGCAGCAGGCAGAGCAGCGCCAGGTCCGGCCGTTCGGCGCGCGCCTCCTCGGCGAACTGCCGTCGGATCTCGTCCCGCCCGGAGTCCGACGGGTTCTCGGGGTCCGGCGGATCCGGGGGGTTCGGCGGGTTCGGCGGGTTCATGGGGGACACGTATGTACCTTCCCCGGTTACGCCGACCGGAAGTGGTGATAGAGGTGATGCGTCTCGAACCCCATCCGGTCGTAGAGCGCTCGCGCCCCCTCGTTGTCCTCCTCCACCTGCAGCCAGGCCGCCGACGCGCCCTCGTCCAGCGCCTGGCGGGCCAGGGCGGTCATCACGGCGGTGGCGAGACCCCGGCGGCGGTACGCGGCACCGACCTCGACGGCCATGAAGCCCGCCCAGCGCCCGTCCACCACACACCGCCCGATCGCCGCGGGCGCCTCGCCCTCCGAGTCACCCGGCACGGTCGCGAACCACACCGAGGGTCCGCTGCTCAGCACCTTCAGCACATGAGGGCCGGGGGTGTCGAACCGCTGGTAGCGCGAGAGCCACGCCTCGTCGATCTCCCGGCTCAGCCGCACCGGCGCGATGTCCGCGTCCAGATCGCCGATCGGGGCCAGCGCCGCGATCCGTACCTGCGCCGTCACCTCGCGCCGCCACCCGTGGCGCTCCAGCTCGGCGCACAGCTCCTCCTGTGTGCCCTCGGCGCCGGTCGCGGTCTGGATGTACGCGGGCAGCCCCCGGTCGGCGTACCACTGCTTCACCTGTGCGAGCGCCTCGTCGAGCGGGATCCCCGGGGCGCCGAGCGGCAGTACGGAATTGGCGCGCCGGGTGAAGCCGGCCGCGGAGCGCAGCTGCCAGCCACCGAGCGGTTCGCTCTCCACGGGCTGCCAGGCGCGGGCGCAGACGGGGGTGAGCTCCGCGAATGTTGCCGCCGGACCCCGGCGCCGGGCCGGTGCGGACGGCACGACCTTGCCCGCCACCAGCGACGACTCCGCGATATGGACGGACTCACCGCTCTTCGGTGTGATCGACAGCACACCGGCGTCCCACGATGTGAGAACACCTACCGTGTCGGTGAACTTCGACCCTGTCGCGTCGCCCTCGGAGTGGCGTCGGACTGATACCCGTTTGCCCACGTCAGCTGGTGTGATTCGGACCTCAAGCCGTCCGCCCATGGTGAATTCCACAGCTCTGTCCGCCCCTCCTGTTCGGTTCGTGCCCAGGAACGGAGATACTAGGGGTGGGCATCGACGACGCCGCGCTCCCGCGCGAGAGCCAACGCCCTACCGAGGAGGAACGACAGCGTGACCTACGTCATCGCGCAGCCTTGTGTCGACGTAAAGGACAAGGCCTGCATCGAAGAGTGCCCCGTCGACTGCATCTACGAGGGCCAGCGGTCCTTGTACATCCACCCGGACGAATGCGTCGACTGTGGAGCCTGTGAGCCGGTATGCCCGGTCGAGGCGATCTTCTACGAGGACGACACCCCGGAGGAGTGGAAGGACTACTACAAGGCGAACGTCGAGTTCTTCGACGACCTCGGGTCGCCCGGTGGTGCCTCCAAGCTGGGCCTGATCGAGCGCGACCACGCGTTCATCGCAGCACTGCCGCCGCAGAACCAGTAAGCGGCGACCGGCACGTGCGCCGCCCCGGTCCCGTACGGCTCGTCACCGTGCGGGGCCGAGGTGTTTTCCGGCCCGGGCCACCGGTAGTCCCCGAAACACCCGCATCACCCTCGTAACCCTCGTACGAGAAAGCAGAGATCCGTGTCCGCAGCAGTCTCCTCCCGCCTCCCGGTCTTCCCCTGGGACAAGCTCGCGCCCTACAAGTCGACCGCTGCGGCCCACCCGGACGGCATCGTCGACCTGTCCGTCGGCACCCCCGTCGACCCCGTGCCCGATCTGATCCAGCAGGCGCTCGTCGCCGCTGCGGACAGCCCGGGCTATCCGACGGTGTGGGGAACGGCAGAACTCCGCGACGCACTCACCGGCTGGGTGGAACGGCGCCTCGGCGCGATCTCCGTGGCGCACGAGAACGTGCTGCCGGTCGTCGGCTCCAAGGAGCTCGTGGCCTGGCTGCCGACCCAGCTGGGCCTCGGCGCGGGCGACAAGGTGGCGTACCCGCGGCTCGCCTACCCGACGTACGAGGTGGGCGCCCGGCTCTGCGGCGCCGAGCCCGTCGTCTACGACGACCCGACCGAGCTCGACCCGGCCGGCCTCAGGCTGCTCTGGCTCAATTCGCCGTCCAACCCGACCGGCCGCGTCCTGTCCAAGGACGAGCTGACCCGGATCGTCGCCTGGGCGCGCGAGCACGACGTGCTGGTCTTCAGCGACGAGTGCTACCTGGAGCTGGGCTGGGAGGCCGAACCGGTCTCCGTGCTCCACCCCGACGTCTGCGGCGGTAGGTACGAGGGCATCGTCGCCGTCCACTCGCTCTCCAAGCGCTCCAACCTCGCCGGATACCGCGCGGCCTTCATCGCGGGCGACGCGGCCGTCCTCGGCGAGCTGCTGCTGATCCGCAAGCACGGCGGAATGATGACGCCCGCCCCGGTCCAGGCGGCCACCGTCGCGGCACTCGGAGACGACACGCACGTCGCCGAGCAGCGGACCCGGTACGCGGACCGGCGCGCGGCACTGCGGGCGGCGCTGGAGGCCCACGGCTTCCGGATCGAGCACAGCGAGGCAAGCCTCTACCTGTGGGCGACGCGCGACGAACCGTGCTGGGAGACCGTGGCGTACCTCGCGGAGCTCGGCATCCTGGTGGCCCCGGGCGACTTCTACGGACCGGCGGGCGACCGCTTCGTACGCGTGGCGTTCACGGCGACGGACGAGCGCGTCGAGGCAGCGGTCAAGCGCCTGTCCTGAACCGGACGACAGGGCCGGCACCGCGTGATCTGCACCGCATGATCCGAACGACACGCGAGAGGGCCTCGGGAGTGCGCACCCCGAGGCCCTCTCGCATGTGCCGTGGCGGCTGGATCAGCCGATCGGCAGGCCCTGGGTGGGCAGGCCCTGCGTCGGAAGCCCGTGGGTGGGCAGGCCCTGCGTCGGAAGCCCGTGGGTGGGAAGGCCCTGCGTCGGCAGGCCGCCGCCGACGAGGCTGTCCGTGGGCAGACCGCCCTTGGTCGCGGTACCGGTGGCCCCACCGACCAGTTCACCGGCGCTGCCCGTGGCCTCACCGGCGGCCTTCTGTGCGGCGGGGGCGACCGTGCGGCTCGTCTTGGTGACGGTCTTGCCCGCGGCCGGAAGGGACGTCCCGGCGATCTTGCCACCGGTGGAGCCCGCGGCCTTGGTGCCCTGCTGCGACGCGCCGTCGAGGGCCTTGCCGAGGCCTGCGCCGTCGACCGTGGTCAGACCGCCGAGCTCGGGGGTCTGCGGGAGCTCCGCGGCACCTGCGGCGCCGGCCGCACCGACCACGGGGGCTGCACCCGCCGCGATCAGCAGCGCGGCACGGGCGATCCGACGGGTCAGGGGGAGGGACATGATGCTCCTTCGACGGTGTGGATTCTGTCTATCCGTTGACCGGACGCAGTGACAACCGCCGTGGGGGAGGGAGAGGTTGCGGTGTGCCGAGGTAAAGAGTCGGTAATGCGTCACATAATCGGCAACGGAGGAACCCGGGCAAACATTGCATTCGCCGAGTGTTCGATGAACCGTCACTTCTCTTTGTTCCCAAGGGATTTGGGCAACGAAGGGAGAGGTGTCGAAAGGGTGTGGTGACCACCGGTTCCGGAAAGGCCGGATGGCCCGTACGAGGGACCTTCCGTACTAGCGAACGAGCCGTATACGGACCTCTGCGGTGCCCGATTCCGCACGCTCCGTCCGCCAGCCCGACCCGGCCTTCCACACCCGGCCCGCATACGCGACCTCGTCGATGTCCAGCGCCTCGGCCTGCGCCACCGCCCAGTGCGCCAGCTCCCAGCCGCGCTGTACCGTGCCGCCGTCCCCGGTGGTCCGGGTGGACTTCACCGGCACCGAGACCGTGCCCGCCGCCGACGCCCCGCCGGACGTCCCGCCCGCCGACGCCACATCCTTCGCCGCGCCCGCGGCGGGCAGCACGCCCTTGCCGAAGGTCCGCACCAGTTCCGCGCGCACCTTCGTCGCGTCGGCTACTGCGACCGTCGTCCGCGTCGGCGTGCAGTTCAGCGCCGTGGGCGTACGGCCGGTCAGCGCGGCGGCCAGCAGCGCGGCATCCGGCTCGTGCTTCGCGTACGCCTGCGGGTAGCCACTGCGCTGCACGCGCTGCGCCGCGACGGTCAGCGGCAGCCGCGAATAGCCGGGGACCTCGGCCAGATGCTGATAGAACTCCCCGGCCGAGTAGACCGGGTCCAGGATCTGCTTCTCGGTGCCCCAGCCCTGCGAGGGACGCTGCTGGAACAGCCCGAGCGAGTCACGGTCACCGTGCTGGATATTGCGCAGCCCGGATTCCTGCAACGCCGTCGCCAACGCGATCGTCACCGCACGCTCCGGCATCCCGCGGGAGGTGCCGACCGCGGAGATCGTCGCGGCGTTCGCGGCCTGCTCCGGGCTCATCCGGTACGTACGCCCCCGGGCCGCCGAACCGTCGGCGGACTGCACCGTGCACCGCTCGCCACCCTTGTTGCCGGTGACGTACTGCACGGTCAGGTAGCCGGCCACGGCGAGCAGCACGACAAGGGCTGCCCCGATACGGAAGGGGCGGCTGCGGCGGGTGTGTCGGCGGGTGGAGGAGGCGGTCCGGGGCACGGCCCCACCGTACTGGAGGGGCCGAGCGGGCCCGAGACCGAAGTCCCTTAGGGTCGGTTCCATGCCCGAAAGCACGCTTGACCTCACCCTGGACGGCCCCGCGCTCACCGCTCGGCTCGTCGACTTCCCGTCGGTCAGCGGGGACGAGAAGGAGCTGGCCGACGCGATCGAGACGGCTCTGCGCGCCCTCCCGCACCTGGCCGTCGACCGGTACGGCAACAACGTCGTGGCCAGGACGCAGCTGGGCCGCGCCGAACGCGTGGTGCTCGCCGGACACATCGACACCGTCCCGATCGCCGACAACGTTCCGTCCCGGCTCGACGAGAACGGCGTGCTCTGGGGATGCGGCACCTCCGACATGAAGTCCGGCGTCGCCGTCCAGCTGCGGATCGCCGCCACCGTGCCCGAGCCCAACCGCGACCTGACCTTCGTCTTCTACGACAACGAAGAAGTCGCCGCACACCTCAACGGGCTCGGCCATGTCGCCGACGCCCACCCGGACTGGCTGGAGGGCGACTTCGCCGTCCTCCTCGAACCGTCCGACGGCCAGGTCGAGGGCGGTTGTCAGGGCACCCTGCGGGTTTTTCTCCGTACCGAAGGGGAGCGAGCGCACTCCGCACGCAGCTGGATGGGGTCCAACGCCATCCACGCCGCGGCCCCGATCCTCGGCCGCCTCGCCGCGTACGAACCGCGCCGGCCGGTCATCGACGGGCTGGAGTACCGCGAGGGCCTCAACGCCGTACGGATCGAGGCGGGCGTCGCCAACAACGTCATCCCGGACGCCTGCACCGTCGTCGTCAACTACCGGTACGCCCCCGACCGCAGCGCCGAAGAGGCCCTGGCCCACGTCCACGAGGTCTTCGCGGACTGCGGCGTCGTCGAGTTCACCGTCGACGACCACTCCGGAGCAGCAATGCCCGGCCTCTCCCACCCGGCGGCCAAGGCGTTCATGGCGGCGGTCGGCGGCACCGCCCAGCCCAAGTTCGGCTGGACGGACGTCTCCCGCTTCGGCGCGCTCGGCGTCCCCGCGGTGAACTACGGACCCGGCGACGCACTCCTCGCGCACAAGCGCAACGAGCACGTGGCCGTCGACCGGATCACCCACTGCGAGGAGCGGCTCCGCTCCTGGCTCACCGGCTGACCCGCAGCATTCCCCTGTGCGTAACCTCCGTAGATCTACCCTGACCTGACACACAACGTCGGCATGTCGTCGGAGGGAGCAGGTCATGGGCAACCCCGAGGAAGCGCACGTCCCCGAGGAGCAGCGGCTCGGACCGGTACTGCGCCGCAGGGAACAGGTACAGCCCGGCACCACCGATCAGCGGCTGCTGGACACCGAGGGCGACTCCGAGTGGGTGCACACCGACCCATGGCGGGTGATGCGCATCCAGTCGGAGTTCGTCGAAGGATTCGGCGCCCTCGCCGAGTTGCCCAGCGCCATCAGCGTCTTCGGCTCGGCCCGCAGTCCGGCCGGCGGACCGGACTACGAGGCAGGCGTACAGATCGGCAAGGCGCTGGTCGAGGCGGGCTTCGCGGTGATCACCGGGGGCGGGCCCGGAGCGATGGAAGCGGCGAACAAGGGGGCACGGGAGGCGAAGGGTGTCTCGGTCGGCCTCGGCATCGAGCTGCCCTTCGAGTCCGGCCTCAACCCGCACGTCGACATCGGCGTCAACTTCCGCTACTTCTTCGTCCGCAAGACGATGTTCGTGAAGTACGCGCAGGGCTTCGTCGTCCTGCCCGGCGGCCTCGGCACCCTGGACGAACTCTTCGAGGCGCTCACCCTCGTCCAGACGGGCAAGGTGACACGCTTCCCGATCGTGCTCTTCGGCACCGCGTACTGGTCCGGGCTCGTCGACTGGCTGCGGGACACGGTGGTGGCGCAGGGGAAGGCGTCCGAGCGGGATCTGCTGCTCTTCCACGTCACGGACAGCGTGGAAGAGGCGGTAAGCCTGGTGACGAAGGAAGTCGGCCGGTAGGACGGCACGCCGGCGCCGGACGGGCTTGTTCGAGCCCCTCCGGCGATCGAGGTGCGGGGTCCGGGGCCGGAGCCCCGGTTTCGGGAAGGGACGGGCGGGGGGCCTGCCGCAGGCCCCCCGCCACCTCATGCCCCGGCTACGCCAGCCCCCTCCGCGCCACCGCCGGCGCCCGATGCCCGGCGATCGACGCCACCATGTCCAGCACCTGCCGCGTCTCCGCCACCTCGTGCACCCGATACACCCGCGCCCCCAGCCAGGCCGACACCGCGGTCGTCGCCAACGTCCCGACCAGGCGTTCCTTCACGGGCCGGTCGAGCGTCTCCCCGACGAAGTCCTTGTTGGACAGCGATACGAGGACGGGCCAGCCGGTCTCCGTCATCTCACCGAGCCGACGCGTCGCCTCCAGCGAGTGCCGGGTGTTCTTCCCGAAGTCATGGCCGGGGTCGATCATGATGCCGTCCGGCCTGACCCCGAGCTCCACGGCCCGCTCGGCCAGCCCCTCCGTCACCCGCAGGATGTCCGCCATCACGTCGTCGTACACGACCCGGTGCGGCCGGGTCCGCGGTTCGGCGCCGCCCGCGTGCGTGCACACCAGCCCCGCCCCGTACCGCGCGGCGACCTCCGCGAGCTTCGGGTCGACACCGCCCCACGCGTCGTTCAGTACATCCGCACCGGCCTCGCAGACCGCCTCGCCGACATCGTGGCGCCAGGTGTCGACGCTGATGACGACATCCGGGTGGCGGCGCCGCACCTCGGCGACGAACCCGACCGTGCGTCGGGCCTCCTCGTGGGCCGTCACCTCCTCGCCGGGACCGGCCTTCACCCCGCCGATGTCGATGATTGCGGCGCCGTCCGCGACGGCCTGCTCGACCCTGGCGAGCGCGGGCTCGTCGCGGAAGGTCGCGCCCTGGTCGTAGAAGGAGTCCGGAGTACGGTTCACGATCGCCATGATCACCGGCTCGTGCGCCCCGAATTCGCGCCGCCCCAGCCTGAGCGCACCGCTTCGCATCCCGTGTTTCTCCTCTGGTAGATCGCCCCGTGGGTCGCCTGCGACCCTAACTGTCGGCACCGCATGGCACGATCGGAGCCGGACAGGTTTTCGCTCCCGGGGAGATGCGCGTGTTCTGGTTCTTGCTGCTGTCGATGGTGGTGGTCGTGGCCGCGGTCACCCTCGCGGTGGTCGGCGGAGGGAAGAGTGCCGTCCTGCAGGACGTGGCGCCCGAGCAGCTGACCGACCCGCTGCCCGTGAACCGGCCGGTCGGCCGCGCGGACATAGAAGCGATGCGACTGCCCGTGGTGGCCCGCGGCTACCGGATGACGGACGTTGACGACGCCCTCGGCCGGCTCGGCGCCGAGCTCGCCGAACGGGACGCGCGGATCGCCGAGCTGGAGTCGGCGCTCGCCGGCGCGCAGGCGACCGCAGCGGGCGGCAAGGGGCTCTTCAAGGAACCGCCGCGCCCGCCGCGCCTCGAGCGGTCCCCGTGGGAACCGCCGCACCCGCCGCGCCCCGAGCGGTCCCCGTGGGAGCCGCCGCACCCGCCGTCGCCGTCCGGCCCCCCGCCCGGACCTTCCGGGCCGCAGTCCGGGTCCCGGCCCGGCGAGGAGCCGCAGCGATGAGCGGCGCCGGCGTCGAAGCCGCGACCGACGGCAGGCTGCGCTGCTCCTGGGCACTGTCCACCGACGACTACCTCGTCTACCACGACACCGAATGGGGCCGCCCCGTCCACGGCGACGACGCCCTGTTCGAACGGCTCTGCCTGGAGGCGTTCCAGTCCGGACTGTCCTGGCTGACGATCCTGCGCCGCCGGGAAGGGTTCCGCAGCGCCTTCGCCGGGTTCAAGATCCCCGCGGTCGCCGAGTTCACCGACGCCGACAAGGAACGTCTCCTCGCCGACGCCGGGATCATCCGCAACCGCGCGAAGATCGAGGCGACCCTTGCCAACGCCAAGGTGCTGGCCGACTGGCCGGACGGCGAGCTGGAGGCACTGATCTGGTCGTACGCCCCCGACCCGGCCACCCGCCCCGCCCCGCGCACCCTCGGCGACGTCCCGGCGGTCACCCCGGAGTCCACGGCCCTCGCCAAGGACCTCAAGAAGCGCGGCCTGCGCTTCATCGGCCCCACGACGGCCTACGCCCTGATGCAGGCGTGCGGCCTGGTCGACGACCACTTGGCGGACTGCGTGGCCCGGGGTACCGCGGCGTAGCGGAGAGCTACTTCCCCAGGTACTTCGGCTTCGCCTTGTCCAGGAAGGCCTGCACCGCGATCGTGTGGTCCTCCGACGCGCCCGCCTTCGTCTGGAGCTCGTCCTCCTTCTCCAGCGTCTCGCTCAGCGTGTGGCCGGCGCCGTACGCCAGGGATGCCTTGAGCGCGGCGTACGCCACCGTCGGACCGTCCGCCAGCCTGCGGGCCACCGCCAGGGCCTCCGCGGCGAGGTCGTCGGCGGGCACCACCTTGTTCGCGATGCCCAGCTCGTAGGCGTCCTGTGCGGAGATCGAACGCGGGAAGAGCAGCAGATCGGCCGCGCGGCTCTGCCCGATCAGCCGGGGCAGCGTCCACGAGACGCCCGAGTCGGCGGTCAGGGCGACCCCGGCGAACGAGGTGTTGAAGGACGCGCTGTCGGCCACCACCCGGTAGTCGCACGCGAGCGCGAACCCGAAGCCGGCACCGGCCGCGACACCGTTGACCCCGGCGACGACCGGCTTCTCCATCCCGGTGATGGCGCGTACGACGGGGTTGTAGTGCTCCTGCACGGTGCTCAGCGCATTGCCCGTGCCGGACTCGCGGGTGGCGGTGAGTGTGGCGACGTGTTCCTTGAGGTCCTGGCCGACGCAGAAGGCGCGCCCGGTCGCGGTGAGCAGAACGGCCCGTACGGCGGTGTCGGCGGCAGCCGACTGCAGTGCGTCACGGAGCGCGACTTTGGCCGCCGTGTTCATGGCGTTCATCGCGCCGGGCCGGTTGATCGTGATCGTCGCGAGACCGTCAGTCACTTCGTAGAGCACCGTGTCGGCCACGTTGTCCGCCATTTGCTGTCCCCTTTGCGCCTCGGGCAATGCCTGTCGAGGCAAGCATGGCCGACATCACGGAGGGCGAACATGTGACCTGCGTCTAACAATTGCACCCCGATGCAGGGGTGAAGGCGACGGAGTATCGCAGTCGGATCGCCGAATTGAGTGGTTTTGAGAGAGCGCGTTGCGCAAGCGATGCAGACCGATGTTGGTCATCGGGGTCTGTGATGCGGGATAATGGCCAGGAAGCAATGTGTTCGATGCCGGTGACACAGCGCCTGTCATGGGGCCGCCGGTTGATATGAGCTGGTTTCAGGAAGGGGAACGAGCATGGCGGCCATGAAGCCGCGGACGGGCGACGGCCCGCTCGAGGTGACAAAGGAGGGGCGGGGCATCGTCATGCGCGTTCCGCTCGAAGGCGGCGGTCGGCTTGTCGTGGAGCTGACGCCGGACGAGGCCGATGCGCTCGGCGACGCCCTCAAGAAGGTCGTCGGCTGACGCAGAGGCGCCCACACTTCACCACTGCCCCGCCACGGAGTCCGTGCCGGGGCAGTGGTGCGTCCGGGACACTTCGCAGCCCCGGGTACGGGGCGAGGAGCGAGGACCGGCGGACGGTCAGCCGCGCCGGACCGCGCACAGCAACCCGTCGCCCACCGGCAACAGGGTGGCCATCAGCTCCTGGCTCTCCCGCACCGCCCGCAACAGCTCCCGCAGCCTCAGCACCTCCGCGGGCTGCGCCGCCGAGTCGACCGTGCGGCCGTCCGCGAAGACACCCTCGAAGCAGACCAGACCACCAGGTCGCAGCAGGCGCAACGATTCAGCGAGGCAGTCCAGGCTCTCCAGCCGGTCGCCGTCGCAGAACACCAGGTCGTATCCGCCGTCCGCGAGTCGCGGAAGTACGTCGAGGGCGCGTCCCGGGATGAACCGGGCCCGATTGGCGGCGAACCCCGCGGCCCGGAACGCCTCGCGGGCGAACTGCTGACGCTCCGGCTCCGGATCGACCGTGGTCAGTACGCCGTCGGGTCGCATCCCATGCAGCAGATAGATGCCGGAGACGCCGGTTCCGGTGCCGATCTCGGCCACCGCTTTGGCGTCCGTCGTGGCAGCGAGCAGGCGCAGCGCGGCGCCGGTGCCTGGCGACACCGAGCGGAGACCTGCGTCCCGGGCCCGGTCCCGGGCCCAGCGCAGTGCTTCGTCCTCGGCGACAAAGGCGTCGGCGAACGCCCAGCTCGTCTGCCGGTTGGCGGTAATGACCCTCTCCTGTCCCCGTAGTTGGCGCAACGGTGACTGTATCCGCTGTACCCGGGAACCCGCAGATGGGACCGGGCGTTATCAAGGGGCAGGGGAAAGCGCGTGGACGGGGCCCGCAGATCGGGCCCGGGAATCCGCGGCCGGCGGTTCCGGGGTGGCCCCCGGCCCCAGCAGGAAAAAGGCTTATCCGGAGCTAACGGGCGAGGTGGCTATGGTAGGGGCTCCACTGGACACCACCAGAGCCGACAGGGGAGGTGCGGCTGCGCCTGTGGATCGGGGAGGAGTGCTACGGCGCTTCCTCAGGTCGGCGGGTGAGCCGAAATCCGTGACCAACATTGCTGACCGTTCTTCCAGCGACTCCGCACCGACCGCGACCTTCGCCTCAGATGCGGACTCCCAGGCTTGGATGCCGCCCTCATGGGAAGAGATCGTCAGCACGCACAGCGGTCGTGTCTACCGCCTTGCCTACCGACTGACGGGCAACCAGCACGATGCCGAGGACCTCACCCAGGAGGTCTTCGTCCGGGTGTTCCGTTCGCTGTCGACCTATACGCCCGGCACCTTCGAGGGCTGGCTGCACCGCATCACGACCAACCTGTTCCTGGACATGGTCCGTCGTAAGCAGCGGATCCGTTTCGACTCCCTCGGCGACGACGCCGCCGAGCGGCTGCCGAGCCGTGAGCCGTCCCCGCAGCAGGTTTTCAACGACACCCACTTCGACGCGGACGTGCAGCAGGCGCTGGACACCCTTGCGCCCGAGTTCCGCGCCGCGGTCGTGCTCTGTGACATCGAGGGACTTTCGTACGAGGAGATCGCCGCGACACTCGGCGTGAAGCTCGGCACCGTGCGCAGCCGCATCCACCGCGGACGCTCGCATCTGCGCAAGGCGCTGCAGCACCGCTCCCCAGAGGCCCGCGCCGAGCAGCGCTCGCTGGCGGGCGCGATGGTGGCGGGGGAGGGCGGATCGGCGTGAGTGGCACGGGTCCGACCCCTGCGGAACAGCATCTGGGGGACCGGCTTGCCGCGCTTGTCGACGGTGAGCTCAAACATGACGTCCGCGACCGGGTGCTCGCCCATCTCGCGACCTGCGCCAAGTGCAAGGCCGAGGCTGCTGCCCAGCGGCGGCTGAAGAGCGTCTTCGCGCAGTCCGCCCCGCCTTCGCCGTCCGAGGGGTTCCTCGCCCGGCTTCAAGGCCTTCCCGGGGGACCTGGTGGTGACGACGACAGCCAAGGAAGACCATTCGGCGGCTCCGGGCGCTTCGCCGACGGACTCTTCCCCGCGATCCAGCCTCCCGGCAGCCGCACCGATTCAGCTTCGGGGAGCTCGCCGCTCGACCGCTTCGGCTATCTCCCGACACCGCACGCCTCGGCCTCGGTGCTTCCGGGTGCCGCGTCGCGCTCCGCGTTCCCCATCCATGAGGTGGGCCGGGACGCGGACCGTTCGCCGTGGCGCGGTCGCAGGTTCGCCTTCGCGGCGGCCAGCGCCGTCTCGCTGGCGGCCATCGCACTCGGCGGTGCCCTGCCGACGGACGCCGGTCCCGACGCCCCGGTTCGCGCCGAGGGCGCCGGAAACAATGTGACGCCCCTCGACGCCGACGCACGCGCCGAGAGCGGCAGCGTGACCAGCCGCCGTGGTGGCGGCATCGGCACGTCGGCAGCGCCCCACAGCAGCCCCACCGTCACCGCCGCCACGCCGTTCCATCAGCCGAGCGGCCGTGTACCCGCAATGTTGGGCACGGGCCTCGTCACGCCCAACCCCTTCATGGTCCCGGTGCTGACCAATGTGTCCGCGCCGCCGCTGATACGCCCGACTGCTACCAGCCCCCTGTTCGCCCGGGCGCTCGGCAGCGGACTGACCCCCACCTCCTCCGCGCCCGCGCCGACCTCGTCCTGGACGCCCACATCGGCCTCGGCCCTGCCGAGCTCCGCCGATCACGCTCTGCCGCTTTCTCCCCGGCGCTGACCGGGGTCTGCGCAGCCATTCGCAAACCTGGTTGAATCCCGGGAGGAATGCCGGGAGGGATGTCCCTCGCGGGCGTGCAGAGGGCCAGTTGCGGCAGTTGCGGGGAGAACATGGACGACGGAAAGCCCACCGGGCCGAAGGCGAAGTGGTGGAGCCGTCCCACGCCGGGGCACACCACCACCTCAGCGCCGGAGAGTGCAGCCGCCGCGGTGGATGCACCGGTCGAGGACGCGCGGCCCGCGGACACAGCCGCACGGCCCGAGCCGGTGGCGCCCGGGCAGCCCGTGGCTCCCGAGCCGGTGGCTCCCGCGGAGTTCATAACACCTGAGTCCGTGGCACCCGAGCCCGTGACGCCCGCGCAGTCCGTAACACCCGAGCCCGTGGCGCAGGCGCCCGCAGCCCCGGCCCCCGCACCGGCGGCCCAGGCATCCCCTGCCGCCCCGGCCCCGGCGGTGAAGCCACTGCACGAGCCCGATGAGTACAGCACCCCGCCGTACGGCGGCCCCGGGCCCTGGGCGCCCGCACCGCCCGTACAGCGCCCGGTCCCGACGCCGGCCCACGGCACCCCGGTACCCGCGCCGTACGCGGGCACGAACGGCGCGGACATGCCCGCCGGGCCCGCGCCCGTCCCCACCCCGGGCCCTGTCCCCGCACCGGCCTTCACGCCCCCGCCCCAGCCGCCCCAGTCCACGCACTGGCTGCAGTACGACCCCTGGGGCGGGTACCGGCAGCCGCTGTCCCAGCCAGGCCGGCCGCTCGGCTCCGACGGCGGACGGGGGAAGGACCGGCGCGGCTCGCTGCTCGTCGGCGCGCTCCTGCTCGCCCTGGTGGCGGGCGGCATCGGCGGTGGCATCGGGGCCTACATCGAGCGCAACGGCGGCCTGACCACGGTCGAGCTCCCGCAGGCCGCGAAGAACAGCGGCGGCCGCGCCCCCGACAGCGTCGCGGGCATCGCCGCCAGCGCCCTGCCCAGCGTCGTCACCCTCCACGTCAGCGGCACCACCGAATCGGGCACCGGCACCGGCTTCGTCCTCGACAACGAGGGCCACATCCTCACCAACAACCATGTGGTCGCCCCGGCCGGCTCCTCCGGCGACATCACCGTGACGTTCAGCGGCGGTGAGACCGCGAGCGCCGAGATCGTCGGCAAGGACAGTGGCTACGACCTCGCCGTGGTCAAGGTCAAGGGCGTCTCCGGGCTCAAGCCGCTGCCGCTGGGCAACTCCGACAACGTGCAGGTCGGCGACCCGGTCGTGGCCATCGGCGCCCCCTTCGACCTGTCCAACACCGTCACGTCCGGCATCATCAGCGCCAAGGACCGGCCGATCACCGCGGGTGGCGAGAAGGGCGACGGCAGCGACATCAGCTACGTGGACGCGCTGCAGACCGACGCCCCCATCAACCCGGGCAACTCCGGCGGCCCGCTGGTCGACACCGACGCCCATGTCATAGGCATCAACAGCGCCATCCGCGCCGCCGACAGCGGTTCGACGACCGAGGGCGGCCAGGCGGGCTCGATCGGCCTCGGCTTCGCCATCCCGATCAACCAGGGCAAGCGGGTCGCCGAGGAGCTGATCAACACCGGGAAGGCCACCCATCCGGTGATCGGTGTCACATTGGACATGAAGTACACCGGTGACGGTGCCAAGGTCGGGGCGAAGGGCGCCGGGGGCAAGCCCGCGGTGACGCCGGGCGGTCCCGGTGCGAAGGCCGGCATCAAGCCGGGCGACATCATCACCGAGGTGGACGGCCAGCGGGTGCACAGCGGCGAGGAGTTGATCGTGAAGATCCGCGCACACCGCCCGGGCGACCGTTTGGACCTCGGTCTGACCCGCAGTGGTAAAGACCTGTCCATGACTTTGACTCTCGGGTCCGCAACGGGCACGTGACGGCACCGGGACGCTACCGCCCGGACAGGTCCGCCGGGTACCGTGGGCCGGGGCCGGATCTCATCCGGCCTGGTCCATGGTCTCGGAGAACACGAGGAGCAACCAGGTGTTCAATGACATAGGCGCACTCGAGGTGGTGACGCTCGTGATCCTCGGCGTGCTCGTGTTCGGCCCGGACAAGCTGCCCAAGGTCATCCAGGACGCCTCGCGTTTCATCCGGAAGATCCGTGAGTTCTCCGAGAGCGCCAAGGAAGACATCCGTACGGAGCTCGGCCCGGAGTTCAAGGACTTCGAGTTCGAGGACCTCAACCCGAAGACGTTCGTCCGCAAGCAGCTCATGGACGGCAACGACGATCTCGGGCTGAAGGAGATCCGCGAGAGCTTCGACCTCCGCAAGGAGATGGCGGAGGTCACGGACGCGGTGCACGGGCGCGAGACCACGTCCGTGGAGTCCGCGGGCAGCGCGGCGATCACCGCGGCGAACGGCTCCCCGGGCGCTCCCGACCTGCTCAAGAAGCGTGAACAGCCCGCGAAGGACGACCGTCCGCCGTTCGACGCAGACGCCACCTGACACCGGTCAATCCCGACTCGTCCGGACGGTATGGCTATTCTCCATCTGTCCGGTTGCGAGGCTGCCCGAGGGGGGCGGGCCACTCCGGACCCTAGGGATCGAGGAGGCGGCCGGGCAGATGGAGACGACAAGTCGGGCAGGCGCGGAAGGTGCGTCCAACGCAGTCACCGAGGAGGAGGTGCCGGCGGCCCGGCGTACGGTCGACGGCTATCTGCAGGCGTCGTTCCCCTGGTACGGACTGGACGAGGCCTTCACCGGTCCGCGCTGGCTGATGCCGGTCGGCACGGCGGCGGACGGCACGGTGCAGCACGGATCGACCGGGCATGGTGACGAGCCGCTGATCCGGGGCGACTCGGGCGGTGACAAGCAGCGGTTCGCGGTCGTGGTGACCGTGGCCAGCAGTCCCGTGCGGCGCAGCGGCGACGGTACGGGAGTCCTGGACGCGACCACGGTGTCGTCGGCCGCCTGGCTGGCGGGCTCGGGCCTGCTGTCGTTCACCTGGCCCCCGCAGCTGGACCACACACTGCGCGACGACTGGCTGGACCAGCAGACGGAGACGGCGTTCGAACTCGCCGACGATCTGGACGGTCCCGCATGGTCGGTGCTGTCCCTGCCGGTGGACGGGGTTCCGGTGCCGTTCCACTACCGCGAGTCCGAGTACGGGTGGGTGCTGGCGGGGTCGGCGCGCGGCGGGGTGCACATCGGGGCGTACGGGCGCGGGATGAGCGCGTACGGACTCGGGTTCTCAGTGATCGCGGACATCGCCACGTACGCGTAGCGGCTCGATCGGTGAGCCGTGGCCGGACGCGTCCGGTTCGCCGCGCTTTCCTCGATCGCCGGACGGGCTTCGTCCGCCGCGGCGATCGAGGACTCGGGCTGTCGGTCAGAACTTGTTGCGCGGGGTGATTCCCAGAGACATGCCTGACAGGCCCCGCTGGCGGCCGCCCAGCCGCTCCGCGATCGTGCGCAGCGCCTTGCCGGCCGGGGAGTCCGGGTCCGACAGGACCACGGGCTTGCCCTCGTCGCCGCCCTCGCGCAGACGTACGTCGATCGGGATGGAGCCGAGCACCGGCACCTCCGCGCCGACCGTCTTCGTCAGGCCCTCGGCCACCTTCCGGCCGCCGCCCGTGCCGAACACGTCGACCATTTCGTCGCAGTGCGGGCACGGCATGCCCGACATGTTCTCGACGACGCCGACGATCTTCTGATGGGTCTGCACCGCGATCGAGCCGGCCCGCTCGGCCACCTCGGCCGCGGCCTGCTGCGGGGTCGTGACGACCAGGATTTCCGCGTTCGGCACGAGCTGGGCCACGGAGATCGCGATGTCACCGGTGCCCGGCGGCAGGTCGAGCAGCAGGACGTCGAGGTCGCCCCAGTACACATCGGCGAGGAACTGCTGCAGCGCTCGGTGCAGCATCGGGCCACGCCACACCACCGGGGCGTTGCCCGGGGTGAACATGCCGATGGAGATGACCTTCACGCCGTACGCCGACGGCGGCATGATCATGTTCTCGACCTGGGTCGGCTTGCCGTCCACGCCGAGCATCCGCGGCACGCTGTGCCCGTAGATGTCCGCGTCCACGACGCCGACCTTGAGGCCGTCGGCGGCCATCGCCGCCGCCAGGTTCACCGTCACGGACGATTTGCCGACGCCGCCCTTGCCGGACGCCACCGCGTACACCCGGGTCAGCGAGCCGGGCTTGGCGAACGGCACCTCGCGCTCCGCCGTGCCGCCGCGCAGCGACGAGGTGAGTTCCTTGCGCTGTTCGTCGCTCATCACGTCGAGCGTCACGTCGACGCGCGTGACGCCTTCGACCTTCGCCACCGCTTCGGTCACGTTCTTGGTGATGGTCTCGCGCATCGGGCAGCCGGACACCGTGAGATACACCGTGACAGCGACCGCACCGTCAGCGGCGATCTCGACCGACTTGACCATGCCGAGTTCGGTGATCGGTCGGTGGATCTCCGGGTCGTTCACTGTCGCCAGTGCTTCGCGCACCGCGTCTTCGGTAGCCATACGACGATGTTACGGCGCCCGCACCCGCCTCCGGGATGGGCCGTCAGCGGTCTTCGTCACTCTCGGCAGGAAATAGTGCGCGCCGGTGGTCCATGTCCTTCACCATGTCCTGGAGTTCCGAGCGGATCCAGTCGCGGGTGGCGACCTCGCCGAGCCCCATCCGCAGGGACGCGATCTCCCGGGTGAGGTACTCGGTGTCCGCGATGGAGCGCTCGTTCTGCTTGCGGTCCTGCTCGTGGGTGACCCGGTCGCGGTCGTCCTGCCGGTTCTGCGCGAGCAGGATCAGCGGGGCCGCGTACGAGGCCTGGAGCGACAGCATCAGCGTCAGGAAGATGAACGGGTACTCGTCGAAGCGCAGGCTCACCGGGGCGAAGATGTTCCACAGCACCCAGACGATGATGATCAGCGTCATCCAGACGATGAACCGCCCGGTGCCCAGGAAGCGGGCGATCCGCTCGGAGAACCGGCCGAACGCCTCGGGGTCGTACTCCGGCAGCAGCCGGGGCCGCAGGTCCTTCGGCTGATCCAGTCGGCCCCTGGAGGTGCGCGTCATCGCCGACGACCCCGTCGACGACGGCCCGGGCCCCGACGCCCGGGAGCGGTCCTCACCCGCCATGGGCCACCCACTCCTCGCCGTGGAAGTCGGTCTCGCGCCAGTCCTCGGGCAGCAGATGGTCGAGCACGTCGTCGACGGTCACCGCACCGAGCAGCGACCCGCTCTCGTCCACGACGGGCACCGAGACCAGGTTGTACGCCGCCAGATAACTGGTCACCACCGACAGCGGGGTGTCCGGGGTCAGCGGTACGAGGTCGCTGTCGACGATCGAGCTGACCAGTGTGAACGGCGGGTCGCGCAGCAGCCGCTGGAAGTGCACCGTGCCCAGGTACTTGCCGGTCGGCGTCTCGTCCGGCGGCCGGCACACGTACACCTGCGCGGCGAGCGCAGGGGACAGGTCGGAGCGGCGGACCCGCGCGAGCGCGTCGGCGACCGTGGCGTCCGGCCGCAGCACGATCGGTTCGGTGGTCATCAGGCCGCCCGCGGTCCGCTCCGCGTACGACAGCAGCCGCCGCACGTCCGCCGCGTCGTCCGGCCGCATCAGCATCAGCAGCCGCTCCTTGTCCTCCTCCGGCAGTTCGGAGAGCAGGTCGGCCGCGTCGTCCGGGTCCATCGCCTCCAGGACGTCGGCGGCGCGCTCCTCCTTGAGCTTGCCGATGATCTCCACCTGGTCGTCCTCGGGCAGCTCCTCCAGGACGTCGGCGAGCCGGTCGTCGTCGAGCGCGGCGGCCACCTCGGCGCGCCGCTTCGGCGACAGATGGTGCAGTGCGTTGGCCACATCGGTCGGACGCAGCCGCTCGAACGTGGCGACGAGCGACTCGGCGCCCTGTCCGTGCTCCTCCAGCGAGAAGCCGCTCACCGCGGACCAGTCCACCGTCAGGGTCTCGCCCTTGCGTCGCAGCGCCCCGCCCCTGCCCTTGCGCACGAAGTACTTGACGATCTCCCAGTCGCGGCGGGCCGGGAGCTGCTGGATCGCGACATCGAGGATGGTGACCTCCTCGTCGGTCTCCACCAGTCGGACCCGGCGGTCCAGGAACTCGCCGAGGATCAGGCGTTCGGTGGGGCGCTGCTCGAAGCGCCGCATGTTCACCACGCCGGTGGTGATGACCTGGCCCGAGTCGATGCCCGTCACCCGGGTCATCGGGAGGAAGATCCGGCGCCGGCTGACCACCTCGACGACGAAGCCGAGCAGCCGTGGCGGACGGCCGCCGACCCGCAGCATCGCGACGAGATCGCGGACGCGGCCCACCTGGTCGCCATTGGGGTCGAAGACAGGCACACCGGAGAGGTGCGAGACGAAGACCCGGGAGGCGCCTGCGGCCATGCTGGGTGTGCCTCCTTCCGTCCCGTCGAGATGGAGTAGGTCTGTTCAGCCGGTTATTCGCTGTTATGACGGGATCAGGCTAGCCCGTACCGCTCCGGGTCGGCCCGGTGGAGCCGTCCGTACGGCTCTGCGCCGGACGGCCCACCCGGCACCGGTACGCTGCCGTCAGCCACCCCCGACACGCAGATGAGAGGCAGTGCGCCCGTGACCTCTTTTGTCCCGCCCGTCGCTCCCCGCCGCCGGACCGCTGTTGCCGTCCTGCTCTGTGCGGGCCTGACCGCGGCCCTGACGGCGTGCGGCAGCGAGGATCCGGACAAGGGGACCAACGGCGTCGGCAGACTCTCGGCGGCGGAGATCGAGAAGCGGGCCCAGAAGGCGGCGGACTCCGCGGACGCGGTGCGGCTGGCCGGCACGCTGGTCAGCAAGGGCGGTACGTACAAGATCGACATGCGGCTCAAGGAGGACGGCGGCACGGGCTCGCTCACCTCGAAGAACAGCACGTTCGAGCTGCTGCGGATCGGTGACGAGGTCTACCTGAAGGCCGACTCCGGCTTCTGGAGCCACGACGAGAAGGGCAGCACGGACAGCAAGGGTGACGCAGGTGCCGCGGCCGGGGACAAGCTCCAGAACAAGTACGTGAAGGTCCCCCAGGGCGACCCCACGTACAAGCAGCTGCGCGGCTTCACGGACATGAAGACGCTGCTCGACGGGATGCTCACGCTGCACGGCAAGGTCAACAAGGGGGACCACGGCAAGGTGGGTTCCGTCCGTACCGTCCAGATCCTCGGCGGCAAGGGCGAGGGCGGTGCGCTCGACGTCTCACTGAAGGGCACGCCGTATCCGCTGCGGTTCGCCCGCGGCGGTGGCGGAGGCATTCTCACGCTCGCCGACTGGGGCCTGGACTTCGAGCTGAAGGCCCCGGCCAAGGGCGACACCGTGGACTACGGGCAGCAGCTCCCCAAGTCGAACTCGTAGCGCCGCCCGGCCGCTGTCAGCTCTTGCGGCGGCGCTTCAGCAGCAGGCGCGGGAGCGCGTCGGGCACGGGGCGGCGGGTGGTCGCCGGGGTCGGCAGCGGCGGCGCCGCGTGCGAGACGTCCGGCAGGTCCGTGCGGGAGTCGCCGGGCGTCAGCCGCAGTACCCGGCACTCGCGCGCCCACCGCTCCGTCATCTGCTCGGCGTCCGGCGCGTTCAGCCGCTTGCCCTTGAGCTCGGCGACCGCCGCCTCCCACTCCTCGGAGTGCGGCGCGAGCTCCGTCACGGCGGCTGTCCAGGCGACCAGCCGGCCGCCCTTGTCCTTGCTGCGTACGGTCACCTCGGCGGCGGACCCGTCGGTGAGACCGGCCGGCAGAGGCTGTTCGCCCGGGCCGTCCCCGACGAGATGGGCCGCCCCCTCGTGCCATGCGTGCCACAGCGCCCGCGCGGGCCCGGTGCCGCGCACCCAGATGAGGCCGGACTTCTTGGTGGCCTCCTCGACGAGGGCCGGTCCGAGCAGCGAGTCAGCGGCAGCAGCAGTCATGGGCCGAACTCTATTAGAGCCAACCGTTGCGCTTGAGCGAGCGGTGGATGGAGAAGCAGACGACCCCGATGACGCCCATCACCATCGGGTAGCCGTACGTCCACCGTAGTTCCGGCATGTGGTCGAAGTTCATGCCGTAGACGCCGCAGATCATGGTCGGCACGGCGATGATGGCCGCCCAGGACGTGATCTTGCGCATGTCCTCGTTCTGGGCGACGGTCGCCTGCGCCAGGTTGGCCTGCAGGATGGAGTTCAGCAGTTCGTCGAAGCCGATGACCTCTTCGTGCACCCGCGCCAGGTGGTCGGCGACGTCCCGGAAGTACTTCTGGATGTCCGGGTCGACCAGCCGCATCGGCCGCTCGCTGAGCAGCTGCATGGGCCGCAGCAGCGGCGAGACGGCGCGCTTGAACTCCAGCACCTCACGCTTCAGCTGGTAGATCCGGCCGGCGTCCGAACCGCGCGGGCTACCCTTCGCGGGGGTGGAGAAGACCTCGATCTCCACCTCGTCGATGTCGTCCTGGACGGCGCCCGCAACCGCGATGTAGCCGTCGACGACATGGTCGGCGATGGAGTGCAGAACGGCCGACGGTCCCTTGGCGAGCAGCTCGGGGTCGTCCTGCAGCCGGTGCCGCAGCGCACGCAGCGAACCGTGCCCGCCGTGCCGGACGGTGATGACGAAGTCCCGGCCGGTGAAGCACATCACCTCACCGGTCTCGACGACCTCGCTGGACGCGGTGAGCTCGGCGTGCTCGACGTAGTGGATGGTCTTGAAGACGGTGAACAGCGTGTCGTCGTACCGCTCCAGCTTCGGCCGCTGGTGGGCGTGGACGGCGTCCTCGACGGCGAGCGGGTGGAGACCGAACTCCCGGGCGATACCGGCGAATTCGGCCTCGGTCGGCTCATGGAGGCCGATCCAGGCGAAGCCGCCCTCCTCCCGTACCCGGAGCATCGCCTCGTGCGGTGTGAGGCAGCTTCCGCTCTCCTGGCGCCGCCCGTTGCGGTAGACCGCGCAGTCGACGACCGCGCTGGAGGCGGACGGGTCACGGGTGGTGTCGTAATTGCTGTGCAGGACGTTGGTCTTGCGCAGGGACGGGCGCACGGCGGCGCGCAGGTCACGGATCATCGACATGGCTGGCTCCTTCACGGAGGGCCGTCGTCGGGCGCGTGGAACAGCCCGGAATGGGGACGTGTGCTCACATCCGCAAAGCGGGCGGCACCGCGGCGGCGCGATGACGGCGTTCGCTACAGACAGGCAAAAAAGGAGTGCTCTTCCGTCGTGCGCAATGCCCCGGGCCTTGACCGAGAAGGCTTCAGATCACCGAAGAAAGGTGTCGGGCGGAAGAGCGATCGGTACTGCACGATCGACTTCGATCCATTGCAGCCCCACCTCCTCCAGCCGGTCCCCCGTGGGGGATGACGTGTCGTCGGAACTGAGAGCGACGCTTCTGCGTGCTGTCCGACCAGCGGCCAAGACTATCAGCCGACACAGGGCCAATCCCTTACTTTGCCCGTTCGATACGCGTTCTATGCTCGCCACATGGGAGAAATTCTTGCTCTGGTCGAGGCCCGTCTGCGGACGGCTCTCGGTGAACCGGACGCACGCGCCGCGGTGACGTTCCTCGGTACGGACCGGATCGAGGTGCTCCGTTTCGTCGACGGCGATGTGGTGCGCTACGCGACGCTCGGCATGTCCGCCCAGCCGATGGCCGACCCGACCGCAGCCCTCGCGGACCCGGTGAAGGGGCCGCGCGCCGAGCTGGTCCTCTCCGTGCGGGCCGGTCTTGCCGACACCGACAAGGTTCTCCGCGGGCTGGCGGTGCTGGCGGCCTCGCCGCAGGTCGAGGGGTTGATCGTGGCGCCCGGCGCCTCGCTGGACCTCGGTGAACCGCTCTGGCCCGGGGCGCCGTTCAGCTCGGTGCTGGTCGCCGAGTCGGGTGGTCTGGTCGAGGACCTCGAGCTGGACGAGCCGATGGAGCCGGTGCGGTTCCTGCCGCTGCTGCCGATGACGCACAACGAGGCGGCGTGGAAGCGGGTCCGCGGGGCGCAGGAGCTGCATGAGCGGTGGCTGTCGCACGGGACGGATCTGCGTGATCCGCTGCGTGCCTCCGTGGCCCTGGACTGAGACCTACGTCATACGGGGTGCGGGAAGCCCCGCCGCGCGGCCAGGAGGGAGAGCCGCGGGCGGGGCGGAACAGGGTTGACCCGGAGGTCAGTTGGCGAAGACCGTGACGCCGTCCTCGGTGGCGTGCTTCGGCTCCAGCTCCTCCGCCTCATGGGGCAGGGACGTACGCCGGATCCGGACGACGAGCGCGCCGGCCACGGCCGCGAGCGCGGCGACCACGAACGGGACGTGGATGTTGCTCCACTCCTCGATCTTCGGGGCGAGATACGGGGCGGCAGCCGCGGCGAACCAGCGGACGAAGTTGTAGCCCGCGCTCGCCACCGGGCGCGGCGCGTCGGAGACGCCGAGCGCCAGCTCCGTGTAGACGGTGTTGTTCATGCCGATGAAGGCGCCGGAGACGATCGTGCAGACGACCGCCGCGGTGTGATTGCCGTAGCCGAGGATCAGCAGGTCGACGGCGAGCAGGACCAGCGAGGCGCCGAGCACCTTGAGCGAGCCGAAGCGCTTCTGCAGCCGGGGTGCGACGAGCACCGAGAAGACGGCGAGCAGCAGACCCCAGGCGAAGAAGACCGCGCCCGACTTGTACGGCGTCATGTTCAGCACGAACGGGGTGAACGCCAGGATCGTGAAGAACGCGTAGTTGTAGAAGAACGCCGAGGTGGCGACCGAGGCGAGGCCGCCGTGACCGAGCGCCCTGACCGGATCGAGCAGTGAGGTCTTGCGGGCCGGCTTCGGCTGTTCCTTCAGGAACGCCGTGATGCAGATGAAGCCGATCGCCATCAGCGCCGCGGTGCCGAAGAACGGATAGCGCCAACTGGCGTCACCGAGCAGCGCGCCGAGCAGCGGACCGCAGGCCATGCCGAGGCCGAGCGCCGACTCGTACAGCAGGATCGCCGCGGAGCTGCCGCCCGCCGCCGCGCCGACGATCACGGCGAGCGCCGTCGAGACGAAGAGCGCGTTGCCGAGTCCCCAGCCGGCCCGGAAGCCGACGAGTTCCGCGACGGACGACGACGTACCGGAGAGCCCGGCGAAGACGACGACGAGCGCGAGGCCGGTCAGGAGTGTCTTACGGCCGCCGATCCGGCTGGAGACGAAACCGGTGACCAGCATCGCGACCGCGGTGATCAGGAAGTACGAGGTGAAGAGCAGGGACACCTGGCTGGGCGTGGCCTCGAGTCCCTTGGCGATGGACGGCAGGATCGGGTCGACCAGCCCGATTCCCATGAACGCGACAACCGAGGCGCCGGCGGTGGCCCAGACGGCCTTGGGCTGGCGCAGGATGCTGCCCGTTCCCTGATCGAATGGATCCTCTGCCGGCATGGGGGTTCTCGCTCTCCAGTAGGTCGATGCGTTGTACACAGAATAAGTTAGAGAACCTAATGAATGCAAGCTACATCTATTTATCCTGGTGAGAGCCACGCTGCGGACGGGTGATCGTCCTTGACGCGGCGACAGCCGGGGAGGACCGTTGGGCGCTATGAGGGGCGAACCCAGTTGCCCGAAGTGCGGTGGCCGGGTCAGGGCGCCCGGTCTTTTCGCCGACACCTGGCAGTGCGCCGTGCACGGCGCCGTGTATCCGTTGCAGCCGGTGATCCCACCCAGCGTCGAGGCGCTCGGCGTGGTGGTGCACCGGGCCCGGGTACCGGTGTGGATGCCCTGGCCGCTGCCGGTCGGCTGGCTGTTCACCGGCGTGGCGTACGCGGGGGACGACCGCAGCGGCGGCCGCGCCACCGTCGTCGCCTGCTCGGGACCCGGTCCGCTCGGCGGGGTGGGCGAGATGCTGCTCGTCGCCGAGGAGCTCGGGGTCGGCCTCGGCGCGCGCTACGCCGGGATCGACGGCCCCGATCCGGGCCCGTACCTCCACGTCGACGGCCCGCCCAACGCCAAGGTGCTGGCCGCCGGACGGCCCACCCCGCTCTGGCAGGTCAAGAGCGCCCCCGAGGACCGGGCGGTCTTCGCGGGCGAGGCGCGCGGGCTCTGGCTGTGGGCGGTCGTCTGGCCCGAGCAGTCCGCGCTGCTGATGTACGACGAGCTGATACTGACCGATCTGCGCGACGCAGGGGCAGAGGTCGACCTCGTGCCCTGCGGGGCGCTCAGCCCACGACTGCTCAGCCAGCCCTAGGTGCGGCACACGGTCCCGGCCGTGTTGCTGTCCTGCCCGCTGTCCTGCCGTCCTGACCGGGCGGTGTTCGAATGCCGGTTATCCTTGGGCGTCCCCCCTGTCCGGCTGAGAGCACTGGAGTACGCGTCGTGCACATCGACCTGCACACCCACTCCACCGCGTCGGACGGCACGGACACCCCTGCCGAGCTGATGCGGAACGCCGCCGCGGCAGGGCTCGATGTCGTCGCTCTCACCGACCACGACAGCGTCCGCGGCCATGCCGAGGCGATCGCCGCGCTCCCCGAGGGCCTCACTCTCGTCACCGGTGCCGAGCTCTCCTGCCGGATGGACGGCGTGGGCCTGCACATGCTCGCGTACCTCTTCGACCCCGACGAGCCCGAGTTGGCGCGCGAACGCGAGCTGGTCCGCGACGACCGGGTGCCGCGCGCGCAGACGATGGTGCGCAAGCTCCAAGCGCTCGGCGTTCCCGTCGAGTGGGAGCAGGTCGCCCGGATCGCCGGCGACGGATCGGTCGGCAGGCCGCACATCGCCACCGCGCTCGTCGAGCTCGGTGTCGTCGAGACCGTCTCCGACGCCTTCACCGCCGAGTGGCTCGCCAACGGCGGACGCGCGTACGCCGAGAAGCACGAACTCGACCCCTTCGAAGCGATCCGGCTGGTCAAGGCTGCCGGTGGCGTCACCGTCTTCGCCCACCCGCTCGCCGTCAAGCGCGGTGAGGTGGTGCCCGAGGCGTCGATAGCCCGGTTCGCCGCGGCAGGCCTCGACGGCATCGAGGTCGACCACATGGACCATGACGAGCCGACCAGGGCCCGGCTGCGCGGCCTCGCCAAGGAACTGGGGCTGCTGGCCACCGGTTCCAGCGACTACCACGGCAGCCGGAAGACCGTACGGCTCGGCGAATACACCACCGACCCGGAGATCTACGGCGAGATCACCCGGCGCGCCACGGGAGCCTTCCCGGTGCCGGGTGCCGGCGGACCCCGCCCCGTGTAGCTCCCCGCCTGCGCGCCTCGCGCACTTCATCGCTTCTCGCGTACGTCACCCCCTTCTCTCTTCGCGTGCCCGGCCGGACCTGGCTGTGGGCTGCGTGTGTCCTGTCTCGACTCGCTCTCTTCTCGCAAGGCCTCACTGTGTTCGACGTTGCTGTCTTCGGATCCCTTTTTCTCACGCTTTTTGTGATTATGGATCCGCCCGGGATCACCCCGATCTTCCTCGCCCTGACTGCCGGACGGCCCGCCAAGATCCAGCGCCGGATGGCGTTCCAGGCGGTTGCGGTCGCCTTCGGTGTGATCGCCGTCTTCGGCGTGCTCGGCCAGCAGATCCTCGACTATCTGCATGTCTCCGTCCCCGCCCTGATGATCGCGGGCGGACTCCTTCTGCTGCTGATCGCGCTCGATCTGCTGACCGGCAAGACCGACGAGCCGACGCAGACGAAGGACGTCAACGTGGCGCTCGTACCGCTCGGCATGCCGCTGCTCGCCGGACCCGGGGCGATCGTGTCGGTGATCCTGGCGGTGCAGCACGCCGACAGCTTCGCCACCCAGATCTCCGTCTGGACGGCGATCATCGCCATGCATGTCGTGCTCTGGCTGGCCATGCGCTACTCGCTGCTGATCATCCGTGTGATCAAGGACGGCGGTGTCGTGCTGGTGACGCGGCTTGCCGGCATGATGCTCTCCGCCATCGCCGTACAGCAGATCATCAACGGGATCACCCAGGTCATCCAGGGCTCCTGACGGCGCCCGCACATGCCACAGCGCCCCCGTACGGACACTCCGTACGAGGGCGCTTCGTCTTTGTGCGTCGTCAGGTGTTACGAAGCCGAGGTCTCGGCCGGGCGGATATAGATGCGCTGGCCTATCGCGGCGGCCTGCTGCACGATCCGGTTGACGGAGGCGGCGTCCACGACGGTGCTGTCCACGGCGGTACCGTCGACATCGTCGAGTCGCATGATCTCGAAGCGCATATGGCTTCCCTTCGTCTGATCCTCCTGCTGGAGAACTACTGGGGAGGACGGATGGTCCGTCCGCAAGGATGTGGAGCACCAGGCATCGATGTCTCGCGCTCCACAGGGTGTACAACGGCATGCTCTCTGCAAACATTCCCTACGCTAAGGAAATTTTTTGGATGTCTAAGTACCAGTGGGTAATGGGTCGTGCGCAGACAATGAGGTCCGTATGAGCGAGGCAGAGATCGTAGAGATCGGCGAGCGCCTGGACCGCACCAACGAGCTGCTCAAACGCATGCTCGCCGAGGTGTCGAAGACCCCTTCGACCCACGCGATCTTCGTGGACGCGGGCTATGTGTACGCGGCGGCCGGGCTGCTCGTCACCGGCACCGAGGACCGGCGCTCCTTCGACCTCGATGCGGAAGGGCTGATCGAGGCGTTCATCGACAAGGCCCGCACGATCTTCGCGGACAGCAGACTCCTGCGCGTGTACTGGTACGACGGGGCCAGGCGCCGGATCCACACCGTCGAGCAGCAGTCCATCGCCGAACTCCCCGACGTCAAGGTCAGACTCGGCAACCTCAACGCCAACAACCAGCAGAAGGGGGTCGACTCACTCATCCGCACCGACCTCGAATCGCTCGCCCGGCACCGCGCCATCAGCGACGCGGCGCTCGTCGGCGGCGACGAGGACCTGGTGTCGGCGGTCGAGGCGGCGCAGGGTTACGGGGCCCGGGTCCACCTGTGGGGCATCGAGGCCGGAGAAGGCCGCAACCAGGCCGAACCGCTGCTCTGGGAGGTGGACAGTCAGCGCACCTTCGACCTCGACTTCTGCCGCCCGTACGTCACCAGACGCCCCGTCACCACATACGAGGACGACACCCCGGCCCCCTCGCGTGACGATGTCCGCTTCGTCGGTGCGCAGATCGCCGCGGCCTGGCTCGCCGCCCGCGGTCGCGAGTCCCTCGCCGATCTGCTGCCCGGACACCCCTACCTGCCGGGCTCCGTCGATCAGGATCTGCTGGTCGAGGCCGAACGACTTCTCCAGCACTCGCTGCGCGGCCACGCCCACCTGCGGCGGGCGCTGCGCGACGGCTTCTGGCAGCACCTGCAGGCGCAGTACTGAGCTACACGCGGTCCCAGAAGGAGACGAGCGCGGCGGCGGTCTGCTCCGGGCGGTCCGTGTTGGGGGAGTGTTCGGCGCCCGCGATCCGGGTGCGGTGTGCGCTGAGACGCTGCGCCATCGTGTCGAGCAGGGGGACCGGCCAGGTGTCGTCGCGCTCGCCGGACAGCACATGGACGGGCAGCGGCACGGCGGCGAGTTCGGCCACCCGGTCCGGCTCGGCCACCAGCTGCCGGCCGGTGGCGATCAGCTGGGCGGTTTGGTGCCGCAGCCAGCGCCGGCGCAGGCCCTCGCCGTCCGTGGCCGCGTCCTCCGGCGGGTCGAGGGCCTGCATCGCTTCCCACACCTCGGCCATGCTCAGCGTCGCGAGCGCGTCGCCGAGCATCTTCACCTTGAGCTGCTGGGCCTCGGTGACCTGGGCGGGGCCGGAGGACATCAGCGTCAGCGAACGGAACAGCGAGGCGTCGAGCAGCACGGCCGCGCGGGCGATCTGGCCGCCGAGCGAATGCCCGAGCAGGTGTACGGCACCGTCACCGCCGGCGTCGAGCGCGGCGGTCTGAGCGAGTACGTCACGAGCCAATTCGCCCTGGGCGTAATCCTCCTGACGGTCCGTCCCCTCGGTCTCGTACTGTCCGCGCCCATCGACGGCGACGATGCGGTACCCGGCGGCGGAGAGCGGTTCGAGGAGCGCGATGAAGTCCTCCTTGCTGCCCATGTAACCGGGCAACAGAAGGGCGGTGCCGCGCGGTTCGGCGGGCGGCAGGGCTTCCAGCACGGCAAAGTCCCCGCGCGCGGTGCGCAGCGGGTGGACGCGGGCGCAGGGGGGCGGGGTGAAGGTGTGCGGCCGACTCATGGGAAAGAGGCTAAGTCCTCGAACGCCGGACGGGCTGAATCGGGTGTCCTCAAACGCCGGACGGGCTTGAGGTTGCCCTCAAGCCCGTCCGGCAGTTCAAGCGTCCGGGGCGGAGCCCCGGATCAACCGACCTGGTGCGATCAGCTCTCGGTGGCAGCAGCCGTCCGCGCCCGGCGACGACGCGGCTTCGCCTCGCCCTCGGCGACCGGAGCCTCCACCGCGGTCTCCGCCTTCGGCTTGGCCGCAGCCCGCGTCCGTCGGCGCGGCTTGCTCTCCGGCACCGGTTCGGCGATCGGCGCGATCTGGAAGTCGACCTCGTCCACCGGCTTGGCGACGACCCGGGCGCGACGACGCGGCTTGGTCACCGCCTTGCTCTCCGGCACCGGTTCGGCGATCGGCGCGGTCTGGAAGTCGACCTCGTCCACCGGCTTGGCGACGACGCGGGCCCGGCGACGACGCGGCTTGGCCTCGGCCACCGGCTCCGCCTCGACCGTCACGGGTGCCTCGACGACGGCGGCCGGAGCCTGCGCCACGGCCACCGCGGCCTCGGCTGCGACATCCGGAGCCCCGACACGGGTACGACGACGGCGACGCGGCGTACGCGGCTCGGCCGGCGCGTCAGCAACCGACACGGCCTCCGAGGCCTCGGAGGCCGGCGCCGGCACCACGGCGGCGGCGCCGTCCGCGAGCGTGGACCCGCCCCGGGTGCGACGACGCTGACGCGGCGTACGCGGTGCCCGCTCCTCGGATGCGGCAGGCGCCGAGGACGCGACGGACGACTTGCGGCCACGGCCGCCCGTCTCACCCAGGTCCTCGATCTCCTCGGCCCGAAGACCCGCACGGGTCCGCTCGGTGCGCGGCAGCACACCCTTGGTGCCGGCCGGGATGTCGAGCTCCTCGAAGAGGTGCGGCGACGTGGAGTACGTCTCGACCGGGTCGGGGAACTTCAGGTCCAGCGCCTTGTTGATCAGCTGCCAGCGCGGGATGTCGTCCCAGTCGACCAGCGTGACGGCGATGCCCTTGGCACCGGCACGGCCGGTCCGGCCGATGCGGTGGAGGTACGTCTTCTCGTCCTCCGGCGACTGGTAGTTGATGACGTGCGTGACGCCTTCGACGTCGATACCGCGGGCCGCGACGTCGGTGCAGACGAGTACGTCCACCTTGCCGTTGCGGAACGCGCGCAGCGCCTGCTCACGGGCGCCCTGGCCGAGGTCGCCATGGACCGCGCCGGACGCGAAACCGCGCTTCTCCAGCTGCTCGGCGATGTCGGCGGCCGTCCGCTTCGTACGGCAGAAGATCATCGCGAGTCCGCGGCCGTTGGCCTGCAGGATGCGCGAGACCATTTCGGGCTTGTCCATCGAGTGGGCCCGGAAGACGTGCTGCGAGGTGTTCGCGACGGTCGCGCCCTCATCGTCGGGCGAGGTGGCACGGATGTGCGTCGGCTGCGACATGTAACGCCGCGCGAGGCCGATGACCGCACCCGGCATGGTCGCCGAGAACAGCATGGTCTGGCGCTTGGGCGGAAGCATCGTGATGATCTTCTCGACGTCGGGCAGGAAGCCCAGGTCGAGCATCTCGTCGGCCTCGTCGAGAACGAGCGAGCGCACGTGCGACAGGTCGAGCTTGCGCTGTCCCGCGAGGTCGAGCAGTCGCCCCGGGGTGCCGACAATCACATCGACGCCCTTCTTCAGGGCTTCGACCTGGGGTTCGTACGCACGGCCGCCGTAGATGGCGAGAACGCGGACGTTACGCACCTTGCCGGCCGTCAGCAGGTCGTTGGTGACCTGCTGGCAGAGCTCACGGGTGGGGACGACGACCAGCGCCTGCGGCGCCTCGGTCAGCTGCTCGGGCTGTGCCCGGCCGGCCTCGACGTCCGCGGGGACGGTGACGCGCTCCAGCAGCGGAAGACCGAAACCGAGCGTCTTGCCGGTACCGGTCTTGGCCTGTCCGATCACGTCGGAGCCGGAGAGTGCGACGGGGAGCGTCATCTCCTGGATGGGGAACGGGGACACAATGCCGACGGCCTCAAGGGCCTCGGCCGTCTCGGGAAGAATCCCGAGGTCTCGGAACGTAGTCAGGGTGCTGCCTCTTCTGTGAGACGCGGTCCGAGGCGAACGCTGGGGGTCGTACCGTGCCGGGGTTGGTCATCCGGCCGTGGATGGGCCGGGTGGCGCGGGACCACTGCCGTCGCTCGAGCGCTCGTGCCGCTGAGGGGGCCCCTCATCTGCGGTCGTACGTGTCGTACGCCCCGCGTGGAGGGCTGTCGGGTCGGAGCCGATCGGGCCACCGACCGGGCATCCTCATTCATTTCGCGCCACCGGCACATACAAAATGCTCTCTCGGCGCAATATCACTGTACCCCGGATTCGCGCATGTGTGTTGGGCGAATTCATCGGAACGGTGTGATGTCGGTGGCTGACCAGGCCCTTCCACCCCGTGTCGGGCGGGCTATTCTGCGGTTCATGGAGACGCCTGACAACGCCACTGAAGCCCCCGCACCCACCGGAATCGCCGCCCAGGACTGGGCCACCGCATCGGCGGAGCCGCAGTACCGCGCCGCGGTCGTGGATCTGCTGGGGGCGCTCGCATACGGAGAGCTGGCGGCCTTCGAGCGGCTCGCCGAGGATGCCAAACTCGCGCCGACGCTGGCCGACAAGGCGGAGCTGGCAAAGATGGCGTCCGCCGAATTCCATCACTTCGAGCGGTTGACGGACCGGCTGACGGCGATCGACACGGAGCCGACCGCCGCGATGGAGCCTTTCGCGAAGGCGCTCGACGACTTCCACCGTCAGACCGCCCCGTCGGACTGGCTCGAGGGCCTGGTCAAGGCGTATGTCGGCGACTCGATCGCCAGTGACTTCTACCGCGAGGTCGCCGCCCGCCTCGACTCGGACACCCGCTCGCTCGTCCTCGCTGTGCTCGACGACACGGGCCACGGCAACTTCGCCGTCGAGAAGGTGCGCGCCGCGATCGAGGCCGACCCGCGCGTCGGTGGCCGGCTCGCCCTGTGGGCCCGCCGGCTGATGGGCGAGGCGCTCTCACAGGCCCAGCGGGTGGTCGCCGACCGCGACGCGCTGTCGACGATGCTGGTCGGCGGGGTGGCCGACGGATTCGACCTGGCCGAGGTCGGCCGGATGTTCTCGCGGATCACCGAGGCGCACACCAAGCGGATGGCCGCGCTCGGACTGGCGGCCTGACCCCGGCCGCTGCCGGCCCCGGACCGGCCCGCCGATCCGGGGCCGGCCTCGTACGAGGTCAGGCCGCGGCTGATCGGCTCAGGCGGCGGCTGCCCGGACGGAGCAGCAGGGAGAGCGTCACCGCCCCGATCAGCACCGCGCCGATCAGGGTGGCCAGGACATGGCCCGGCCCGAGCGCCGAGTGCGTCAGATACGCGCCGAACAGGGCCCCCAGGGCGCCGGTGGCAAAGACGGTGCGGCGGGACGGGAGCCGACCCGACAGCGAACGGAGCGCCGCCCAGGAGAGGGCGAGTCCGAGCACGACGGAACCGAGGGATTCCCAGATCACAGACGTTCACCTCGCGGGTTGCGGAGGGGGATATCCCCTGCTCGTGGAGCTGTGGGGGCAAATCGGTCGTAGGCGGTCCTACCCGTGGGCCTTGGAACGCAACCCTCCTGCGACATTTTTCGCACAGGTGTCGCACAGGCGCCAGTGGCCGTGAGCAGCGGGAAACGACGAAGCGGCCCGGCGGGGATCCCCGCCGGGCCGCTTCTCACTGCCTTGCGTCGAGCGTGCTCCTACAGTGCGCCGAACCCGACCCGCCGCGTGCTCGGCTCGCCGATCTCCACGTAGGCGACCCGGTCGGCCGGCACCAGGACCTTGCGGCCCTTGTCGTCCGTGAGGCTGAGCAGCTGCGCCTTGCCGGTGAGAGCCTCGGCGACCGCGCTCTCGACCTCCTCGGCGGAAAGCCCGCTCTCCAGAACGATCTCCCGGGGTGCGTGCTGCACGCCGATCTTGACCTCCACGGCTATGTCCCTCCGACGGTCAGTCCTCTGCGCGTGAGCCGCGCCGTACCAACCACACATTAGCCCGGTGAGGGGAGCTGTCAGGGGTCGGCGGGCCACGCCCGCAGCGAACAAGGTTGGACGGTCAGTGCTGATCGATGCCGTGCAGCGGGAACCCGGCGATGCCGCGCCAGGCCAGCGAGGTAAGAAGCTGCACCGCCGTGTCGCGCGGGATCGCCGACTGGCTGGACAGCCAGTACCGGGCGACCACCTGGGAGACACCGCCCAGACCCACCGCGAGCAGCATCGACTCGTCCTTGGACAGCCCCGTGTCACCCGCGATGACGTCGGAGATCGCCTCGGCGCACTGCAGTGAGACCCGGTCGACCCGCTCGCGTACCGCCGGCTCGTTCGTCAGGTCCGACTCGAAGACCAGTCGGAAGGCGCCACCCTCGTCCTCGACGTACGCGAAGTAGGCGTCCATCGTCGCGGCGACGCGCAGCTTGTTGTCCGTCGTCGACGCCAGTGCCGTGCGGACCGCCTGCAGCAGCGACTCGCAGTGCTGGTCGAGCAGTGCCAGATAGAGCTCCAGCTTGCCCGGGAAGTGCTGGTAGAGCACCGGCTTGCTGACACCGGCCCGCTCCGCGATGTCGTCCATCGCGGCGGAGTGGTAGCCCTGCGCGACGAAGACCTCCTGCGCGGCGCCCAGCAGCTGGTTGCGTCGGGCGCGGCGAGGCAGGCGAGTGCCCCGCGGGCGCGCCGCCTCTGTCTGCTCGATGGCTGTCACGCCGCCTCCCAAAATTGTGATCGAACGCAGCCGTTGCGTACGCGCTGCGCCGTTCGGCCATCGTACTTTTGAGTAACCCGGGTGCGCGCGGCGCGGACGCAGAATTTCACGGACCGGACCGCTGCGGTAGCCACAGATTCTTCGAACCACACGGCAAAACGGGACGTATCAGCGGTAGTCGTCCTCGTCCTGTGCTACGACGCGGTGCTGGTCGGCCGCATCTGCCTCATTTGCGGTGGCCCGGTCGATGTCCGTCAGCGGATCGTCGCTCTTCTGCTGGAGGTCGGCGTGCTGCTCGACGGCATCTGCCTCGGGCGTCTCCTGGTCCGGTTCGTCCGGCTGAATGTCCTCGAAGGTCTCCGGGTCACTGGGGTCGACCGTCATGGTGACTCCCTTCCTTAGCTTCGAGCGTAGGAGTTCCCTCTTCGCGGCGCTATGCGATCTGTGACGGCGAACACACGAACCACGGTGTGATCGTCTCGTAACATTGCCGCATGTCTTCGACCGAGCTGCCGGGAGCCCGCGCCGCTGCTGCCGCGGTGGCCCCCACGGTGAGCCCCGTCCAGGTCGCCGAGGGGGAGAAGCTGCGCTCCGTTGCGCTGCCGGGGCTGATGCTGAACGTCCGCACCCGCCCGCCGGAGCGGTCCGGACTGCCGCCCGCGCTCTATGTGCACGGACTCGGCGGCTCCTCGCAGAACTGGTCGGCGCTGATGCCGTTGCTCCAGGACGTGGTGGACGGCGAGGCGGTCGACCTGCCCGGCTTCGGGGACTCCCCGCCGCCGGACGACGGCAACTACTCGGTCACCGGGCACGCCCGCGCGGTGATCCGGCTCCTCGACGCGGAGGAGCGCGGGCCCGTTCATCTCTTCGGCAATTCACTCGGTGGTGCAGTGGCCACCCGGGTCGCGGCCGTCCGTCCGGACCTGGTGCGCACGCTCACCCTGGTCTCGCCCGCACTGCCCGAGATCCGGGTGCAGTGGCCCGCCGTCCCGACCGCACTGCTCGCCGTTCCGGGTATCGCATCCCTGTTCTCCCGGCTCAGCAGGGACTGGACCGCGGAAGAACGCACCCGCGGAGTCATGGCACTCTGTTACGGCGATCCGGCACGTGTCTCCGAGGAGGGCTTCCGCGATGCGGTGGCCGAAATGGAGCGACGGCTGGAGCTGCCGTACTTCTGGGACGCGATGACGCGCTCGGCACGTGGCATTGTCGATGCCTACACGCTGGGCGGGCAGCACGGGCTGTGGCGCCAGGCCGAGCGTGTGCTCGCCCCGACTCAGCTCGTGTACGGCGGACGGGACCAGCTCGTCTCGTACCGGATGGCACGCAGGGCGTCCGCGGCCTTCCGCGATTCGCGGCTGCTGACACTGCCCGATGCCGGGCATGTGGCGATGATGGAGTACCCGGAGGCGGTCGCCCAGGCGTTCCGGGAATTGCTCGACGAACGCGGCGGGAGCTGATCCGGGGCGTGGGACGACATAGCCGAAAGGGCCCTCCACCCAAGGGACCCGAGAGTGATGCCGCCGCGAAGACGGGCGGCGGTCGTGAGGGGCCGCGGCCGGAGCCCGGCAACGGACGGCGCAGGAGGGCGGCCGACGACGGGCACACCCCGTTCCAGGGAGTCCCGCAGGTGCGCGGCGGTCATCCCGAACTGCGTGAACCGGGTGGTGGCTGGGGAGCCGGAACGCGGCAGCGGTACGGCGACTGGCAAGTCCCGGCTCGGACCGATGCCGGTGGCCAGGGGCCACGGCCGGGGGCATCTCGGCCGGTCTCCCAGCAGCAGCCGATGGTTCAGCGGACGCCGGTGCCGCAGCGCCGTCAGCCGGTGTCCCAGCAGCAGGCGGTCGGCAAGCAGCCGCTGATACCGGGGCCGCGACGGGAGTTCGTCGACGCGTTCGACGTGCCACCCGCATCGCTCACGCCGCCCGCACCGCGTTCCCCGTCCGCCCCACCGACCCCGCCGGCCGATCCGTTCGGCTCGGTCGTCGAGTGGGACGAGCGGTCCCCCGGCGGGGGCAGGGATGTGGCGCCGGGCACCGCTCCGGACACCAAGGACGGCAAGGGCACCAAGGGCCGTGCCTTCACCGGCATTGCGGCCGCCGCGGTGACCACCGTGCTCGCGGTCGTCGTCGCGGGGCAGGTCGCCCATGACGGCAGTGCGCGGGCCGGTGCCTCCGCGCCTACGGGCGTGGACCGGGACGGTGGCCGCGACATCTCCTCCCGCTCGGAAGACCGGCCGACGCCCGCACCGGCCGCGGTCAAGGCCCTTTCGTACGAGCAGAAGATGGCCAAGGGCTATCCGCTCGCCCCGGACCTCCAGGGCTCCGGGCATTTCGAGGTGGTCCCGGGCGGGGCGAAAGCTCCGGGCCGGGGACATAAGTACCGCTATCGGATCGATGTCGAGAAAGGTCTCGGTCTCGATGCCGGACTTTTTGCCGAGGCCGTCCAGAAAACCCTTAATGACGACCGGAGTTGGGCGCACGACGGCGCCATGACTTTTGAGCGGATCTCCTCGGGCGACCCCGACTTCGTGATCACTCTCGCCAGCCCGGGGACCACCGGCGACTGGTGCAAGAAGTCAGGTCTCGATACGACCGAGGACAATGTCTCGTGCGATTCCGCGGCGACCGAGCGCGTGATGATCAACGCCTATCGCTGGGCGCAGGGGTCGTCGACGTTCGGGCCCGGGAAGCTCTTCGCCTACCGCCAGATGCTGATCAACCATGAAGTCGGCCACCGGCTGGGGCACGACCATGTGACGTGCCGCACGCCGGGTGCACCGGCCCCGGTGATGCAGCAGCAGACCAAATCCCTGGACATCGATGGGATCAAGTGCCGCCCCAACCCCTGGGTATACCCGGCTGGTTGAGCCGGAGCGGGGCGTCGGTCCGGTTTTGCCCGGCGGCCCCTTGATCGCCCCCTGGTGGGGCCCGCGCCCGGGCCGGGAGGGCGACCGTCCGAAATGCTGTCCAGTATCTGAGACCGGTGTCTCGTTCCGCGTTGACATCGCCGATGTGGTCCCGCATATTTCTCGGCATGTCACGCAGCCCTGTCACCTCCGAATGCGCCGCCATTGTGCTGGCGCTCATCGGCGTGACCGGGCACAGCGTCGCCGACATTCACTGTTGCTGACGCCTGCCTGAGCGCGCGTCGGCCCCTTTCTCCGAGCCCTGGTCTCGGTCCGAACGGCCCTTCCCGACTGCCGCGCCCCGGCGTTCTCACGTCCGCAGGCGCGGCAGTTTCGGTACCCCGGTCCCCTTTTCACCTTCCGACCGGTTGTCCCCCACCCTCGCTGCCGCCTGCCCGGACCCACCATCCGCTCTTCACCGCAAGCAGCACTCCGAGAGGTCATCTTCCGATGCGTCAACCGTCCGTCATATCGCGCCGCGTGGCAGCGGCCGTCGTGGTTCTCGTCGTGGGTTCGGGCGCCGCCGCGTGCGGGCCCCAGGACAGCAAGGGCAGCGACAGCAGCTCCGGCGCAGCGGGCAAGCCCGCCAAGGGCGGTACCCTCACCGTCCTCAACAGAGCCGCGCAGGAGGACTTCGACCCCGCGCGGCTCTACACCTCCGGCGGCGGCAACGTCCCGTCCCTGGTCTTCCGTACGCTGACCACCCGCAACCGGGAGGCCGGCGCGGCCGGCGCGAAGGTGGTCCCCGACCTGGCGACCGACCTGGGCACGCCCAGCAAGAACGCCACCGTCTGGACGTACACGCTCAAGGACGGCCTGAAGTACGAGGACGGCACCGCGATCACGAGCGCGGACATCAAGTACGGCATCGAGCGCTCCTTCGCTGCCGAACTCTCCGGCGGTGCGCCCTACCTGCGCGACTGGCTGATCGGCGGCGCCGACTACCAGGGTCCGTACAAGGACAAGAAGGGCCTCGCCTCGATCGAGACCCCCGACGCGAAGACGATCGTCTTCCACCTCAACAAGCCGGAGGGCGAGTTCCCCTACCTGGCGACGCAGACCCAGACGACCCCCGTACCGAAGGCCAAGGACACCGGCACGAAGTACGAGAACCACCCCATCTCCTCGGGTCCGTACAAGGTCGTCAAGAACGAGGGCGACGGCGAGCGCCTCGTCCTGGAGCGCAACAAGTTCTGGTCGGCCGCGACCGACGAGGAGCGCAAGGCGTACCCGGACCGGATCGACGTGCGCTCGGGGCTCGACTCGGCCGTCATCAACCAGCGGCTCTCCGCCTCCCGCGGCGCCGACGCTGCCGCAGTCACCACCGACACCAACCTCGGCCCGGCCGAGCTCGCCAAGGTCACCGGCGACAAGAAGCTCGCCGCCCGTGTCGGCACCGGCCACTTCGGCTACACGAACTACATCGCCTTCAACCCGAAGGTGAAGCCGTTCGACAACCCGAAGGTGCGCCAGGCGATCTCGTACGCCGTCGACCGCACCTCGGTCGTCAACGCGGCCGGTGGCTCCTCGCTCGCCGAGCCCGCCACCACCTTCCTGCCGGAGCAGGCGTCCTTCGGCTACAACGCGTACGACGCCTTCCCGGCCGGCAAGACGGGCAACGCGGCCAAGGCCAAGGAGCTGCTGAAGGAGGCCGGTTACGCCAAGGGCCTGACCATCACCCTCACGCACTCCAACGAGAAGAACTTCGCGACCAGCCCGGAGATCGCCACCGCGATCCAGGAGGCGCTGAAGAAGGCCGGGATCACGGTCAAGCTCCAGGGCCTGGAGTCCAACGCGTACTCGGACAAGATCTACAACGTGAAGAGCGAGCCCGGCTTCTTCCTCACCGGCTGGGGCGCCGACTGGCCGTCCGGCGGTCCGTTCCTCGCACCGATCTTCGACGGACGCCAGATCGTCAAGAACGGCTACAACTTCAACGCCTCCCAGCTCGACGACTCCTCCGTCAACAAGGAGATCGACGAGATCAACAAGCTGACCGACCTGAGCGCGGCCGCGAAGCGCTGGGGCGCACTCGACAAGAAGATCGGTGAGCAGGCGGTGACCGTGCCGCTGTTCCACCCCGTCTACAAGCGCCTGTACGGCGAGTCCGTCAAGAACGTCGTCATCAGCGACTGGACCGGTGTACTCGACATCTCGCAGGTCGCGGTCAAGTAACCATGGCCGAAGCTCTACTGGTCAAGGAGGCGGGTGCCGTGTCGGCCCCCGCCTCCGGGGCCTCCTCGTTCTGGCGGCGGCTGCGCGCACGGCGCTCCGCCGCCGTGGCGGCCGTGATCGTCGCCCTCCTGGTCCTGGTCGCGCTCGCCGCCCCGCTGCTGGCGGGGATCGAGGGCCAGGACCCCACCACCTACCACGCGAACCTCGTCGACTCCGCGACCGGCGGTGTACCGCTGGGCTCGTTCGGCGGGATCAGTGCCGACCACTGGCTCGGCGTCGAACCGCTCACCGGCCGCGATCTCTTCGCCCGTGTCGTGTACGGGGCCCGGGTCTCGCTCGGCGTGGCGCTGGCCGCGACCCTGCTCCAAGTGATCATCGGCGTGGTCGTCGGGCTCGCCGCCGGACTCGGCAACCGCTTCGTCGACCAGGCGCTCAGCCGCGTCACCGACATCGTCGTCGCCCTGCCCGTGATGGTGATCGCGCTCGGCGCGCTCGCCGTCGTCCCCGCCGACTTCCCGCGTCCGGTGCTGATCGCCGCGATCGTCGGACTGGTCGGCTGGTCCGGTATCTCCAAGATCGTGCGCGCCCAGACCCTCGCGCTGAAGTCGCTCGACCATGTGGCGGCCGCCCGGCTCAGCGGCTGGGGCGGCTGGCGGATCGCCCGGCGCGAACTGCTGCCCGCGCTCGGCGCACCCGTCATCACCTACGCCGTGCTGCTCTTCCCCGGCAACATCGTCGTCGAAGCGGCGCTGTCCTTCCTCGGCGTCGGCATCAAACCGCCCACGCCGTCCTGGGGACAGATGCTCAGCGACGCCGACACCTGGTACCAGGCGGCGCCCACCTATCTGCTGATCCCCGCCCTGCTGATCTTCATCACCGTGCTGGCGCTGACCGTCCTCGGTGAGGGCGTACGCAACGCACTGGACCCGCGCATCGCCTCCCGGCTGCGGATCGGCACCGGACGCAAGAAGGAGGCCGGAGCATGAGCCGGTTCCTGCTGCGGCGCATCGGCGGGGCGCTCTTCGTGCTCCTCGCCCTCAGCGTCGTCGTCTACGCCGCCTTCTACGTCGCCCCGGGCAACGTCGCGCAGATCGCCTGCGGTCCGCGCTGCTCGCCCGCCCAGGTGGCACAGGTCAGCGACCAACTGCGGCTCGGCGACCCGCTGTACCTGCAGTACGCGCACTTCCTCCAGGGGATCTTCGCCGGCCGCGACTACTCGACCGGCACCGGAATCCTGCACTGCCAGGCACCCTGCCTCGGACGCTCCTACCAGAACGACGAGCAGGTCACCCAGATGATCCTGACCAAGCTCCCGGCCACCGCCTCGCTCGCCATCGGCGCCTTCGTGCTGTGGATCGTGCTCGGCGTCGGCACCGGGCTGCTCTCGGTGTGGCGGCGCGGCCGCGCGACCGAGCGGCTCCTCACCGGACTGACCCTGGCCGGCATGGCCACGCCCGTCTTCGTCGTCGGTCTGCTGCTGATCATCGTCTTCTGCTCGGCGCTGCAGCTGCTGCCGTTCCCCGACTACGTACCGCTCACCGAGAACCCGGAACAGTGGGCCTGGAACCTGCTGCTGCCCTGGGTCTCACTGGCCCTGGTCTCCGCCGCTCCGTACGCCCGGATGACCCGGGCGTCGATGCTGGAGACCCTCGCCGAGGACCATGTGCGCACCTTCCGGGCGTACGGGGTGAGCGAGCGGAAGCTCGTCGGGCGGCACGCCCTGCGCGGCGCGCTCGGCCCCGTGATCGCGCTCGGCGCACTCGACATCGGCTCGATGTTCGGCGGCGCCGTCCTCACCGAGTCGCTCTTCAACATCCCCGGCGTCGGACGCGAACTCGTCGACGCCGTGAAGAACGTCGACCTGCCGGTCGTCGTCGGCCTGGTGCTCGTCACCGGCTTCTTCGTCGTCCTTGCCAATGCCGTCGCGGACATCCTGCAGGCGATGGCCGACCGTCGGGTGGTGCTGGCATGAGTCTGGTCGAGGTCTCCGATCTGACCATCTCCTTCGACGGCGCGGATGGTGTACGGGCCGTGGACGGCCTTTCCTTCACGCTGGAGGAGGGCGCGGCGCTCGGCGTCGTCGGCGAGTCCGGCTCCGGCAAGAGCGCGTCGGCGTACGCCCTGCTCGGGCTCCACCGGGGGACAGGCGCCACGGTCGGCGGCTCGATCCGGGTTGCCGGCGTGGACGTACAGGCGGCGGACGACGCGGAGCTGCGGGCGCTGCGCGGGGCGAAGGCCGCGATGGTCTTCCAGGACCCGCTGTCCTCGCTGGACCCGTACTACGCGGTCGGTGACCAGATCGCCGAGGTGTACCGGGTCCACACGCGCGCCTCCGGGCGGGCGGCGCGGGCGCGGGCCGTCGACGTGCTCGACCGGGTCGGGATCCCCGACGCGGCGCGGCGGTCACGGTCCCGGCCGCACGAGTTCTCCGGCGGGATGCGGCAGCGTGCGCTGATCGCGATGGCGCTGGCCTGCGAGCCGCAGCTGCTGATCGCCGACGAGCCGACGACCGCGCTGGACGTCACCGTCCAGGCCCAGATCCTGGACCTGCTGCACACCCTGCGCCGGGAGACCGGCATGGGGCTCCTGCTGGTCACCCACGATGTGGGCGTCGCGGCGGAGAGCGTCGACGAGGTGCTGGTCATGCAGTCGGGCCGCGAGGTGGAGCGCGGGCCGGTCGCCGAGGTGCTCGGCGCGCCCCGGCAGCCGTACACGCGCGAGCTGCTGGCCGCCGTACCGCGGGTGGACGCGAAGCGCCCGGAGCCGGAGCTCGTTCCGGCCGGTCGTGTCGCGGGCGCGGGCGAGCCGAGGCTCGACGCCGCCGTGTCCCGCGCTGCGCAGGTGGGCGAGCCGCTGCTCGAAGCCATCGATCTGCGACGCGAATTCGGACGGGGCCGCAGCCGGGTGACCGCCGTGGACGGTGTATCGCTCACCGTCCACCCCGGCGAGACACTCGGCATCGTCGGCGAGAGCGGCAGCGGCAAGACGACGCTCGGCCGGATGCTCGTACGCCTCCTCGACCCGACCGCGGGCCGGCTCCACTACCGGGGTACGGAGATCGGATCGCTGTCGGACAAGGCGCTGCGCCCGCACCGGCGCGAGCTCCAGATGGTCTTCCAGGACCCCGTCGCCTCGCTCAACCCGCGCCGCTCGATCGGTGAATCCGTCGCCGATCCGCTGCGCGCGGCGGGCGCACTCGACGACGCCCGTGTCCGGGCGCGCGTCCAGGAACTGCTGGAACGCGTCGGCCTCGACCCCGACCGGTACGACCGCTACCCGCACGAGTTCAGCGGCGGCCAGCGCCAGCGCGTCGGCATCGCCCGCGCGCTAGCCGCCGACCCCAAGCTGATCGTCTGCGACGAACCGGTCTCCGCGCTCGACGTCACCACCCAGGCACAGGTCACCGCACTCCTGGCCGAGCTCCAGCGCGAACTCGGCCTCGGACTGGTCTTCATCGCCCATGACCTCGCGGTCGTGCGGCAGGTCAGCGACCGGGTCGCGGTGATGCGGCAGGGCCGGATCGTCGAGCAGGGGAGTGTCGACGAGGTGTACGGGGCGCCCCAGGATCCGTACACCAAGCAGCTGCTGGCCGCCGTGCCCGCCCTCGATCCGGCGCTCGCGGCAGTGCGTCGCGCAGCCCGCAAGGAGCTGGCCGCAGCCTGACCCTGCGTAACCGATCACCCTCATAGCGCGACGGAACGCTACCGGGGCAGGAAAGTTACGACGGTTCACCCCTTTCGGTGGCGCGATGGACAACCGTCCGTCGCGCCACCGGCGTATCCGCTTACGGTCGTCCCGCTGCGAGTCGCCAATCAAGCGGCGGCCGTCCACAAGGGAGATCGGGGGTGTGCTCGTGCGGATCGGACTCCTCACCGACGGTGGTTATCCGTATGCGACCGGTGAGTCCAGACTCTGGTGCGACCGTCTGGTGCGCGGACTGACGCACGAGTTCGATCTCTATGCGCTCAGCCGCTCCGCCGAGCAGGAGGCGCAGGGCTGGGTACAGCTCCCGCCCCAGGTCAGCCGGGTGCGGACGGCGCCGCTGTGGATGGCCGACGAGGACATCCTGGGCAGCCATGTCCCCAAGGGGCTGATCGCCCGGCTGGTGACCGGCGGGGGCGGGCGGTCGTACGGACGCCGCGAACGGCGCCGCTTCACGGCGCACTTCACGGCGCTCGCGACATCCATCTGTACGGCGGACGTGACACGCGACGAAGAGGACGGCGTACGTCGGACGGGTGGCTCCGACACCGCCGACGCGCAGTTCACGGACGGGCTGTACGGACTCGCCGAACTGGCCCGCGAACACGGCGGACTTCCCGCGGCGCTCCGCTCCGAAACCGCTGTCCGCGTACTCGAAGCCGCCTGCCGCGCCCCCGGCACCGGCCGCACCGTCCAGACCGCGACCGTCCCTGACCTCCTCGCCTTCGCCGCGGAGCTGGACCGCGTCCTGCGTCCGCTCTCCCTCGACTGGTACGACGAGGAGAGCCTCGGCGCGGTCGACCTCTGCCACGCCACGTCCGGCGGAGCCGCAGCTCTGCCGGGGCTGTTGGCCAAACGCTTCTTCGGGGTGCCGCTGCTGGTCACCGAGCACGGTGTGCAGCTGCGGGCGCACTACCTCGCCGCGACCGGCACGCCGCTGAGTGCGCCGGTACGCGCCCTGCTCGCCAACTTCCTCGGACGGCTCGCCACCGAGGTGTACCGGCAGGCCGCGCTCATCACCCCGGGCAATACGCACGCCCGCCGCTGGCAGGAGCGGTGCGGCGCCGACCGGGCCAAGCTGCGCACCGTCTACCCCGGCATGGAGGCGGCCCGCTTCGCCGCGCTCGGGGAGAGCGGCGACGACGGCGGACCCGACACGCTGGTCTGGGTCGGCAGGATCGAACCCTCCAAGGACCTGATCGCGCTGCTGCACGCGTTCGTCGAGGTGCGTAGGGCCGAACCCGACGCGCGGCTGCGCATCATCGGCGCACCGGCGCCGTGCGCGGAAGGCACCACGTACCTCGCCCAGTGCCGGGCGCTCGCCGCCCAGCTCTTCCCCGATGAGGCCGCCGACGCGCACGCCATCGGTGACAACCCGGTCTCCTTCGAGGACATCGGCGACGCCGAACTGCCCGACCTGGCGGAGGCGTATGCGGCGGGCGGGATCGTGGTCCTCTCCAGCGTCGTCGAAGGCTTCCCGATCAGCCTGGTCGAGGCGATGTTCTGCGGACGTGCCACGGTGTCGACGGACGTCGGCGCCGTCGTCGAAGTCATCGGCGGTACGGGACTGGTGGTGCCGCCGCGCAACCCCCGGGCGCTCGCCGACGCATGCATCGCGCTGCTGCGTGACCCCGAGCGCCGCGCACGCCTCGGCGCGGCCGCCCGCGCCCGCGCGCTCGAACTCTTCACCGTCGAACAGAACCTCGCGGCATTTCGCGGCATTTACCTGGAGCTGATCTCGCACTCCCCGGTGCGCAGGGACGCGCGTGCGCTGAACACGGACGGCGCTCCTCGCCCGTTCGCGACCCCGCCGGAGGCCCATGTGCTGGGCAGCTGGACGGCCCCCGTCCCGCCCACGGCCGGGCACACCCCGAGCTGGGCCGCCGAGGGCGTGTGCGCGGGCGCGCGGAGAACGGGGGACGGCCATGTGTGAGCAGGAGACGGACACGAGGGCGGGCCGGCCGGGTGCACCCGTCGGCCGGTCCCACGGACATGGCGAAGAACACGGAGGAACCCCCATGGGCGGCCGCCCGACCGAGGCACCTGATGCCTCGGGCACACCGATGCCCGACGCGAGCTGGGACTCCCGCTCGGAGGCCCTGGTCTCCGAGACGCGGGTTGCGGAGATCTCCGCACCGGCTTGGGGCCTGCCCGCATCCGGGCCGGGATGGGCACCGGCGGTGCCGGGCCTCACCGGGAAGGGGCGCACGCCGGTGGTGCCAGGCCTTTTCGGGAAGGGGCGGCCGGCGTCGTTCATGGGACACTTCATGGGTCGGGACGGGAGTCCCGACCGGGGCGAAGGGCCGCACGCCCCGGAGGTGGACCCGGCCACGTCCGAGGCGCCGGACGCGGTCGGCGGTCCGGAAGCGGACCGCCCTCCGACCGCGGAGACCGTGGAGCCGGCTCCGGCCGCAGACCCGCATGCGGCCCCGGACCTGGATCGGACCCCGGCCCCCCACCCACCCCCGCCCACCGACCCCGCCCGCCCGCGGAAGGCGACCGTCGCCCCGGACCGCCTCCCCACCGAAGAGCCGGAGTCCGGGCCGGAAGCGGCCGAGGCCGAAGTCAAGGCCACGGCCGACGCCGCCCCCATCGCCCGCGCCCCCGAGATCGCACACACCCCCGCCGTCTCCGCGCGCAAGCCCACCGCCGCCCGGCGTGGGCCCATCGACCCCGTGAAGACGCTCATGCACCGGCACCGCGATCTCTGCGAACGCGCCGTCGATCCCCTGGAGATCGCCGCCGGACTCGAAGCCCACGGGGTCACCGACCGCACCGCCGCCCGCTACCGGCACCGCGACGTCTTCTCGCTCGCCGAGGAGCTCTACGCGAGGGTTCCCACCGTCGCGGGCGAGTCCGGTCGCGCGACGGCGCCCGCGCCGATGCGTGACATCGAGACGCGCGCCGCCTGGTCGCTCCGCGCGCTGCTGCCCGGCGCCGCCTGCACCGCGACCGCCGTCGTCCTGAAACTCACCGACGGGGTGCTCGGCGGCGGGGCGCGGCTCACCGTGGCCCTTGTCGGGGCGCTGGTCGCGCTCCTCGGCCTCGGTCTGTGCCTGCGGAGCGGTCCCCTGCACGCCGCCGAAGGACGCTCCTCGGCTGCCGCCCCGGTCTACGGGTACTGGCTTCTCGGGTATGTCCTGTACGGCGACGCCCTGCTCGACCAGGTTCTCAGCGGCGGCCCCGAAGGACCCTGGGCGATCACCCCCGCACCCCTCCTGGGGCTCGCGCTCGCCGTCGCCCCGGCCGCCTGGTGCGCGCACCTCTTCTCCGTACACGCACAGCGCAAACTCGCCGGCAGCCGCGCACTGGAGGAGTTCGCAGCAGGTGTGCGGCCCCTGCTCTTCGGGACCGTCGCGTTCTTCCTGTGCGTCCTCACCGGGCTGCTCTACCTCGCCGACCTCGGATACGGAGGTCGCGGCGTCCCGGTCGGGGCCGCCGCCCTCGGCGTCCTGCTCCTGCTGGCCCGGCTGCTGACCGTCCATGGCTTCCCCGAGCCCGCCACCACCGGACTCGCCGCAGCCTGCGCCGTCGAAGCGGTCGCGCCCGCACTGGTCCTGGCCGGGCGGCTGCCCGGCCTGCACTTCGTCGCCCGGCCCGTCGACACCGTCGTCGTGGCGGCCGGCACCGGAGCCGTACCCGCCATCGCCTGCGGCGCAGCCGCGCTCGGGCTGCTGATCCACGCCGCCGTCGCTCTCTCCAGGGCCTCCGCCCACACCCGCGCATAACCCCGCACGACCCCGCACGAACCCCGCGGAGCCGACGCCGCGGGTGCCTGTTCCGTAACGCTCGCAACCTCCCCAAGGAGACACCGGACATGACCCCCCAATCCCCCGCACCGGCAGCCCGCCGTCGGCGCGAAGGGGGCACACGATGAGGGTTCTGCTGCTCGGAGCCAATGGATTCCTCGGCCGGTTCGTGGCCGACCGGCTGCTCGCCGACCCCGCCGTGCACCTGACCGCGCTCGGCCGCGGCGACGACGCCGACGTACGGTTCGACCTGGCCGGTGGCAGTCCAGGAGCACTCACCCGCTTCCTGGACGCCGTCCACCCCGGGGTCGTCGTCAACTGCGCCGGCGCCACCCGCGGCGGCGCCCGCGATCTGATCCGACACAACACCGTCGCCGTCGCCACCGTCTGCGAGGCGATGCGCCGCAGCGGCTGCAGCGCCCGTCTCGTCCAAGTGGGCTGCTCCTCGGAGTACGGGCCCTCGCAGCCCGGATCGTCGACCGCGGAGGACGCCGTGCCGCGCCCCGGCGGCCCGTACGGCGTCTCCAAGCTCGCCGCCACCGAACTCGTCCTGGGCTCCGGCCTCGACGCGGTCGTGCTGCGGGTCTTCTCGCCGGTCGGCCCCGGCACCCCGGCCGGCTCACCGCTGGGCCGGCTCGCCGAGGCGATGCGCCGTGCCATGCAGTCGGGCGACGGCGAGCTGAAACTCAGCGGCCTCGGAGTGCAGCGCGACTTCGTCGACGTACGGGATGTCGCCCGCGCCGTGCACGCCGCCTCGCTCTCCGCCGCGCAGGGCGTCGTCAACATCGGTACCGGCCGGGCCGTGCGGCTGCGCGACGCGGCCGCCGTGCTCGCCAAGGTCGCGGGATACCCGGGTGCCCTGCACGAGCTCGACACACCCCCCGCCCGGCTCCCCATCGGCGCCCCCCGCACCTCCGCCGAGTCCGTCATCGAACACCTCTCGGCGACCCCGTCCCCGTACCCGGACGGATGCGGGGCCTGGCAGCAGGCGGACGTCCGCACCGCCCGCGACCGGCTCGGCTGGCGCCCCCGGATCAATCTGGAGGAGTCCCTCGCCGACATCTGGATGGAGGCGGCATGCCGCATCTGACCAGCGCCGGTACCGCCCGCCGGACCAGTGGCACCGAGCAACTCGGCTTCGGCGTCCCGGGGTACGCGCACCCGCTGCTCGCGCCCACCGAATGGGCCGAGCTGACCCGCTCCGGCACTCCGCTGCACTGGGCGGTCCTCAACATCGACAGCGGCCCCGGCGCCCGGCCCGACCCGCACTGTCTGGAGGCCGCGGGCCGGCTCCGCAACGCCCGCGAACGGGCCGTGCACGACGGGGCTGCGCAGGACGCCGTCCGGGCGGGCGGCGGCCTGCTGCTGGGCCATCTCGACCTGACCTTCGGCAACCGGCCGTTCGGCGAGCTGATCGCCGACGCGCAGTCCTTTCTCGACTGGTACCGCGTCGACGGCTTCTACCTCGACCGGTGTCCGGCCGAGCGCGCCGACCTTCCGGCGGTCCGCCGGATCACCAGCACACTCGCCGCGCTCCTGGAGGAGAGCGGGGACAGCAAGGACGGAGGGGACGAAGCGGCCGGGAGCGGTCTGCTGGTGCTGGGGCACGGGACCCACCCGTATCCCGGCTATGCCGAGACGGCCGACCAGCTGGTCACCTTCTCCGGGGCGTGGACCGACTACCGCTGGTCACAGGTGGCGGAGTGGACCGCGGACTACCCACCGGAACGCTTTGCGCACTTCGTGCACGGCGTCCCGCGTACCCACCTCGACGAAGCCATGCGGATCGCCCGCTGGCAGGGGGCCGGGACGATCTTCTTCACCGACCGCACGATCCGCACCGACCATGGTGGACAAACCGACCCATTCGCGGCGCTGCCCGGGTACTGGGACGAAATCGTCTCGCGGATCGGACCTGGTATCTCGGAATGAGGAGGGGCGTGGCAGTGTTGCGGGTGAACAACCGTACGTAGATGAAGTACGTAGAAACCGACCACCTGCATTGTTGAGGTTCCTGTGTCGCTGCCACCCCTGGTCGAGCCAGCTGCTGAGCTCACCGTCGACGAGGTCCGCAGGTACTCCCGCCACCTGATCATCCCGGATGTCGGGATGGACGGACAGAAGCGGCTGAAGAACGCGAAGGTGCTCTGTGTCGGCGCCGGCGGTCTCGGCTCGCCGGCCCTGATGTACCTGGCTGCGGCCGGTGTCGGCACGCTCGGCATCGTGGAGTTCGACGAGGTCGACGAGTCGAACCTGCAGCGCCAGATCATCCACAGCCAGGCCGACATCGGCCGCTCCAAGGCCCAGTCCGCCAAGGACTCGGTCCTGGGCATCAACCCGTATGTGAATGTTGTCCTTCACGAAGAGCGGCTCGAAGCCGAGAACGTGATGGAGATCTTCGCCCAGTACGACCTGATCGTGGACGGCACGGACAACTTCGCCACCCGCTATCTCGTCAACGACGCCGCGGTGCTGCTGAACAAGCCGTACGTGTGGGGTTCGATCTACCGCTTCGACGGCCAGGCGTCCGTCTTCTGGTCGGAGCACGGTCCCTGCTACCGCTGCCTCTACCCGGAGCCGCCGCCCCCCGGCATGGTCCCGTCCTGCGCCGAGGGTGGCGTGCTGGGTGTGCTCTGCGCATCCATCGGCTCCATCCAGGTCAACGAGGCCATCAAGCTGCTCGCCGGCATCGGTGACCCGCTGGTCGGCCGGCTGATGATCTACGACGCCCTGGAGATGCAGTACCGCCAGGTCAAGGTCCGCAAGGACCCCGACTGCGCGGTCTGCGGCGAGAACCCGACCGTCACCGAGCTCATCGACTACGAGGCCTTCTGCGGCGTCGTGTCCGAGGAGGCCCAGGAGGCGGCGCTCGGCTCCACGATCACTCCGAAGCAGCTCAAGGAGTGGATCGACGCCGACGAGAAGATCGAGATCATCGACGTACGCGAGCCGAACGAGTACGAGATCGTCTCGATCCCCGGCGCGAAGCTGATCCCGAAGAACGAGTTCCTGATGGGCAACGCCCTTCAGGACCTCCCGCAGGACAAGCGCATCGTCCTGCACTGCAAGACCGGTGTCCGCAGCGCCGAGGTCCTCGCGGTCCTCAAGTCGGCGGGCTTCGCCGACGCGGTGCATGTCGGCGGCGGCGTGATCGGCTGGGTCAACCAGATCGAGCCCGAGAAGCCGGTGTACTGAGCCGCTGTACCGAGCCTCCGTACGGGGGCTGAACGCTTCGAAGGGGCCGGTCCGCACTGCGCGGGCCTGCCCCTTCGCCGTATCCGTCGACCTGTTCTACGAGCAGGTCCTGCCGTTCGCCGGAACCTTCCCGTCGAGGAAGTACGCGTCCACGGCCGACGTCACACACGGGCTCTCGCCGTATGCGCCGTGACCCTCGCCCTTGTTGGTGAGCATGACGCCGACGCCCTTGCCCAGCTCGTCCGCCATCTTCTGGGCACCCTCGTAGGGCGTCGCCGGGTCACCGGTCGTCCCGACGACCAGGATCGGACCGGCGCCCGGAGCACTTGCCTCCGGGGTGTCGTGCTCACCCTTCACCGGCCAGTCGGCACACCAGCCGGCCGTGTCCCACGCCAGGAACGGGCCGAAGACCGGGGACAGCTTCCGGAACTCGGGCAGCAGCGCCTTCGCGTCGCCCGCCGTCGGCCGGAGCCTGCTGTCCGCGCAGGAGATGGCGCGCTGCGAGTGGCTCTGGGTGTCGTAGTGCCCGTTCTTGTCACGGCCGTTGTAGGAGTCGGCGAGCTGGAGGAGGAGATTGCCGGTGCCCTGGTTCTCGGCCTCGTGCAGCGCCTGCGTCAGAACGGGCCAATTGCTCTTGGAGTAGAGCGGCGTCACGATGCCGGTGATCGCCAGCGTCTCGTTGAGCTTGCGGCCCGAGCCGGTCGGCAGCGGCTTCCCGTCGATCCGCTCCAGCAGCCGGGCGATGCGCCGGGTGCCCGCCTTCGGGTCCTGGCCACGGTCCTTGAGGTAGTTCTCCAGCGCGCGCTGGAAGCCGGTCGCCTGATTGCGGGCGTGCCCGATCGTGTCGGCGGTCGGATCGACGACCGCGTCGAGGACCGTGCGTCCCACATTCTTCGGGTAGAGATGCGCGTACGTACCGCCGAGCTCCGTACCGTACGAGATGCCGAAGTACGTGAGCTTCTTGTCGCCGAGCACTTCGCGGATCAGATCCATGTCCCGCGCGGCGTTCGTCGTACCGACGTACGGGAGGACCTTGCCCGAGCTGCGCTCGCAGCCGGCGCCGAAGTCGGCGCCGTCCTTCATGAACGCCGCCTCCTCCGCAGCCGTGTCCGGAGTCAGGTCGATCTTCCGGTTGGCGACCTCCTGCTCCTGGTCGCTGCGGCACTTGACCCCGGAGCTGCCCGCGACCCCGCGCGGGTCGAAACTCACCAGGTCGTAGCGGGTGTTGAGCTTCCCGTACGATCCGGCGGCGCGCGGCAGTATCGAGACGCCCGAGCCGCCGGGGCCACCGAAGTTGAACAGCATCGAGCCCAGCCGACGGCCCTTGTCGCGGGCCTCCTTGCGGATCAGCGCGATCGCGATCGTGTCGCCGGTCGGCTCGGCGTAGTCCAACGGCACCTTGACCGTCGCGCATCTCCAGCCGGACGCCGGTGCGCTCTCGCCTCCGACTGCCTTGCAGCGGTTCCAGACCGGCCGTTGGGAGGTGAGGGCCGCCGGCAGGGCGGGCAGCGCGCCCGGCTTCCCGTCCGATCCGCCGGACGCCCCGGTGGACGAGGGCGTCGCGCTGCGGCCCGCCTTGCCGTCCGCCTTCGCGTCCGAGCCCCCGTCACAGCCCGCGAGCACCCCCGTCAGCAGCAGCGCGGCAGCGGCCAGAGCCCCGGCGCGAGCATGGTGAACCACCTGTACGTCCCTCCCCGTTGTGCCTGTACGTACGGCGTGCGACGCGTGCTATTTGTCGCTGCCGCCAGCCCCTGAGCCACAGACAGTACCGGCCGCCGGGACTTTGCCGTCCAGCAGATAGTCACCCACCGTCTTCTGCACACAGGCGTCGCCGGTGTTGTACGCGCCGTGCCCCTGACCCTTGTACGTCATCTCGACCCCGACGCCCTTGCCCAGTGCGTCAGCCATCGCCTTCGCACCCTTGTACGGGGTCGCCGGGTCTCCTGTGTTGCCGACGACCAGGATGGGGGGCGCGCCGGGGGCGCTGACGTCCGGGGTGTCCCAGACGCCCTTCACCGGCCAGCCGGTGCACGCCATCAGACCCCAGCCCAGATAGTCGCCGAAGATCGGCGACGCCTTCTGGAACTCCGGGAGCCTCGCCTCCGTCTCGTCGACGCTGAACCGCTGCTTGGTGTCGACGCAGTTGATGGCCGTGTTGGCGGCCGTCGAGTTGTCGTAACGGCCGTCGTCGGAGCGGCCGTTCAGCGAGTCGGCAAGGGCCAGGAGCAGCGCGCCGTTCCCGCCGTCCGCCTCGTCGAGCCCTTCTTCCAGCAGCGGCCAGGTCTCCCGGGAGTAGAGGGCGGCCGCGATCCCGGTGATTGCCTGGGACTGCGTCAGCTTCCGGGTGCCGAGCCCCGTGATCGGCTTCTTCTCCAACCGCTGGAGAAGGTCGGCGATCCACAGCTCGACCTCCTTTCCGGTGGAACCGGGGAGCTTGCAGGCGGCGCCGCGGTTCACGCAGTCCTGGGTGAAGTTCTCCAGGGCCAGCTGGAAGCCCTGCGCCTGGCCGAGGGAGGACTGTTCGGAGTCCTCGGTCGGGTCGACGACCGCGTCGAGCACCGCCCTGCCGACGCTCTTCGGGAACAAGTGGGCGTAGACGCCGCCCAGTTCGGTGCCGTAGGAGAAACCGAGGTAGTGCAGCTTCTCGTCGCCGAGCACCCGGTGCATCAGATTCATGTCGCGGGCGGCGTTGACAGTGCCGACGTAGGGGAGTTCGGAGCCGGAGTTCTTCTTGCAGGCCGCCACATACTCCTTCTGCTGGTTGACGTAGGCCTGCACCTCGGCGGCGTCGTCAGGGGTGAGGTCGCTCTCGAAGCGCGCGTCGAGCTGCTTGTCGTTCTCGCATTTCACGCCCTCGCTGCGGCCGACCCCGCGTGGATCGAAGCTCACCAGGTCGTAGCGGGTTCGGAGCTTGTCGTACGTGGTGCCGAATTCAGGCAGTGTGGCGACGCCGGAGGCGCCGGGGCCGCCGAAGTTCATGATGAGTGAGCCGATCCGTTTGCTCGGGTTGCTGGCCTTGGCGCGGATGAGCGCCAGTTTGATCGTGTCGCCGTCCGGCTTCGCGTAGTCGAGCGGGACCTTCATGAAGGAGCACTCCCAGGCGGTGCCGCCGGGGAGCGGGGTGGGGGCGGTGCCGCCGCCCTGCGCCGCGGAAGGGGCGGGACAGGGCTTCCACTCCAGCTTCTGGGAAGCCAGGTCGGCCGGCACCGACGTGTCGGCGGCGTTCGCCGGGTGCGGAGAGTTCTGGGTGCGGTCCGCGTCGGCCGCACCGTCGCCGCTGTCCGAACAGGCGGTGAGGGGCAGCAGAACGGTCACGGTTGCGGCGAGGGCCGCGGAGCGCAGGGCAGGGGGGGTCCTCATTGCTCCATCGTGCGATGGGGTGCCGGACCGCGCGCGGGACGCCGGTCCAAGCGGGTGGCGGCGGTGCCCGGAGACCGGATCCGTGAGCCGGGACAGCCCCTTCTAGAGAGCGCCCTTGCGGGTGAGATGGTTGAAGCAGAGCCAGCCGGGAAGGACCGGCAGCCACAGCGTCATCAGCCGGAACAGCAGCACGGCAGGCGCCGCGACCTCCTTCGGCAGACCGACCGCGATCAGCCCCAGCGTCAGCGCACCCTCGACCGCGCCCATACCGCCCGGGGTCGGCGCCGCCGAACCCAGCGCGTTGCCGGCGAGGAAGACCACCGCGATGCTCGCGTAGCTGAGCTGCGGTACGTCGGGACCGCTGAACGCCCGGATCGACGCATCCAGACACATCACGAACAGGCCGGTCAGCAGCAGCATGCCGCCGATGCCGGTGAGCAGCTTCTGCGGCCGCTGCACGACGTCGAGCATGCGCGGTACGACTCCGGCGAACAGCGACCGTACCCGCGTCACCACGAACTTCCGCAGGAACGGGATCGCGGTCACCACCAGCACCAGCACCGCGACGGTCAGCAGCCCGGCGATCACCGTCCTGGACGGGGTGAGCGACGACGGGGTCTTCTCGGTACCGGTCAGATAGCCGAACGCGCCCAGCAGCAGCACATGGCAGCCGAGCCCGAACAGCTGCGAGGCGCCGACACTCGCGACGGCCAGCCCCGGGCGCACCCCGGAACGCTGCAGGAACCGGGTGTTCAGCGCCACTCCACCGACCGCGGGCGGCGCGACGATCTTCACGAACGAGCCGGCCACCTGCGCCAGCACCGTCTTGCCGAACGGCACCCGCTCCGGCACGAACCCCAGCAGGCTCATAGCGGCCGCGATGTAACTCAGCGCCGAGAACCCGAGCGCCGCCGCCACCCAGCCCCACTCCGCCTGCTCGACGACCGCACCGAAGTCGGCCTCCGTGACCTGGGAGATCAGGAAGTACGCGGCGATGGCACCGGCGATGAAGCTGAGGAGGGTGCGCGGCTTGATCCGCTCCAGCCGAACCGGTTCGACGGGCGCCTGCGGCCGGATCAGCAGCACCTGGCGGCGGATCTGAGTCAGCAGATCCTCCTCGCGGGCCTCGTCCAGCGCATCGTCTATCGCCCGCTTCTCGGCGCGCTTCTCCGCCTGCTTCTCATTACGGAGCGCCTTGCGGTCGGCGGGGACCGAGGGGACCCCTTCCGCCTCCGACACCTCGGACTCCTGGGCCTTGGCACGCTTGGCGGCGTCCGACGCTTCGAGTACCGCCTCCCGCTCCCGCTGCGACCGCTCCCGGGCGAGCCTGCGCAGCGCCGCCCGGGTGGAGCGGCTGAGCGCGATCGGCTGGAGCAGCGGCAGACAGTTGGCGACGGCGTCGGGACCGAGTACTTCGAGCGCGGCCGCGACGGCCCGCTCGGCGCCCACCCGCAGACCGGTGGTGGTGAGCAGCTGGGCGATGTCCATCCGCAGCACCAGATCACCGGCCGCGATCTCCCCGCCGCGCAGATCGGTGACGAACACCGTGCCGGAAGGCTCCACCAGGATCGCGTCGCCGGTCAGTCTGCGGTGCGCGATCCGCCGCGACTGGAGCGCCTTCACCTGCCGCCAGGCACCGCGCACCAGATCGTCGGTGATCTCCACGTCCTCGAGCGCGTCGAGCGAACGTCCGCCGATGTGCTCGTACACCAGCATCACGGCGTCGGGACCGAGCTCCGAGGTGGCGATCAGTTTGGGGGCGTTGGCCCCGGCGGCGATCGCCGCGTACGCGAGAAGCGCCTCCTGCTCCAGGGCCTGGCGCAGCGACTGGATGGAGCGGCGCTGGGTGAAGGCCCGCAGGGTGAGCCTGCGCCATACCCGGTAGAAGAAGCCCTGCGCCTGCTGTTCCCGGTCGACGACCGTCACATCCAGCGGTGGACCGTCCTCGAGGGAGACCAGATAGCGGCGGCCCCGGTCGCTCTGGTCGCCGGAGTCGGGCGCGTCGTCGGCGCGCATCGCGGTGACCGGGCGGAAGCCGACGTGGCGCAGACCGGCCATCAGGTGCTGACCGGTCGGCCGGACGTTCGGCGAGCCGACCGCGTACAGCGTGCCGTAGGCCACGGTCCAGCCGATCAGCACGGTCAGGATGATCGAGAACGGTGTCGTATAGCCGCCGACCAGCATGGCGAAGGCGTCGAGTAGCAGCACCACCCACAGCACGACCCGCCAGCGCGGCCGTCTCGCCATGCCGACCGCCGTCATATAGGCGATGACGGGCGCGAGATAGCCGTGGACGGGATCGGTGAGCGCAGCACCGGGCTGCGGCTGGGTGAGGGCGTCCTGAATGGTGCCGGAGGCGGCCTTGGCCACCCACAGGTCGGTGGCGAGCGTCACCCCGTGCGCGAGCACGGCGGCAAGAACCCCGTCGGCGATCCGCAGCCCGTCGCGTTTGATCAGCCGCTCGATGGCGAAGGCGACGGGCACGAGCAGCACGGCGATGCTGGAGACCAGACCGGCGATCTTGATGAGGACGTCGGGCGCCTGGTCGGTGCCCTTGTTGATGTCGTTCTCGAGACCGGTCGTGGTGCCGTGGGCGAACGCGGCGATGGAGAACAGGACGGCGATCGCCAGCACGCCGACGAGGAGCCGCATGAGGTCGGAGGGGCGGTGCACGCGCGCCGGGAGCAGCGGTTCGTCCCCGGAGACACGGTCGGCTTCTTCGGCCGCGCGGACGGTGGAGAGGGTGGAGCCGACCAGATGGTGCGGGCGGGCCTGCTGCGCAGGCTCCTGGCCGTGCCCCTGCTTCAGCTCGCGCTCCGTCTCGGATGACGGCCTCTGCTCCGGTGCCGGCTTCCGCTCCGGTGCCTGAGCCTGGTCCTGGCCTTCTTCCGGGCGCGGCTCGGCATCAGAGGCGTCCGCCGCCTTCGGTGGCTGCACGCCCTGCTCCTTCGTCGCCTCTGATTGGTCTTCGTGTTCTCGTATCACCGGTCACCGCCCGCATGATGGTGGCACGGCCTGGAGACAGAGGGGGGCATCAGGGTGCATTGCACGGTCGCGCGAGGGGCAACATACGCTCCTTTGCTCCTGTGTGCACACTCGGTGACCGGATGGATACGCAGCGGTCGCTCGCGATCAGGGCCGGGCTGTCGGTGGCGTACGGCACCATGGGTCGGATGAGCGAACACCGGACGAGCGACGACGGCGTGAGGGACGAACGGGTGCCCGACGAGCTGCCCGAGTACGCGGAACGCGTGCTCGATGTCGCCGACCTGATCCCACCCGGCCGTGTCATGACGTACGGCGATATCGCGGAGTGGCTGGGCGAGGGCGGGCCGCGCCAGGTCGGCCGGGTCATGGCGCTGTACGGCGGTGCGGCGCCGTGGTGGCGTGTGGTGCGCTCCGACGGGGCGCTGCTGCCCGGCCACGAACTGCAGGCGCTGGACCACTACCGCGAGGAGAGCACCCCGCTGCGCGAGGCGTCGCGCAGCGCGGAGGGCCACATACCGCGCCTCGACATGAAGCGTGCACGGTGGGACGGCGTGACCGGCGGCGGTCACGGCGGGGCCGAGGGCGAGGACGGAGCTGCTCACACCTGACAGCTTCCGCCATTCGGTCCCACGACGGGAGCAGCCGGGACCGCAGGACATGCGAGAAGTGCAGCGCGACCTGCTGCCCGACCTGCTCCGGGACTCTCCGCGCACCTTTCCGGGCGACCTGCGGTGCGACATGGAACGTGACGATCGCCGCAGCGGACTCGCCGCATCCGACCCCTTCGCTGGCGTAGCGTCGACAGTTCGCGGCGCGCACCCCCGCCCCCTCACCACCAGCACACCCACCAGGACCGGCGATCCACGTGAGCTCCTCCCCCTTCACCCGGAACAGTCCGCACCGTCAGGCACGGCAGGGGGTCCCTCCACGCCCGCAGGGGCGTAGGGGGAGGACCACGGGCGCGTACCGACTGGTGCGTACCCGGCCGGGTTCCGTGGACCCCCCTCTCCTGGACGCGGCGCAGCAGGCGGTGGTTGATCACCCCGGCGGTCCGTTGCTGGTCCTCGCCGGGCCGGGCACCGGCAAGACCACGACGCTCGTCGAGGCGGTCGCCGCCCGCGTCGCCCGGGGCGGCGACCCGGCCCGCATCCTCGTGCTCACCTTCAGCCGCAAGGCCGCGGTGGAGCTGCGCGACCGGATGGCCGCCCGGCTCGGTGCAGCTCGCGGCCCGCAGGCCACCACGTTCCACTCCTTCTGCTACGCACTGGTCCGCGCCCACCAGGACGCCGACCTCTTCGCCGAACCGCTGCGGCTGCTCTCCGGACCGGAGCAGGACGTAACCGTCCGCGATCTGCTGGCCGGCCAGCTCGAACTGGAGCAGGAGGGCCTCGCGCACATCCGCTGGCCCGACGAACTGCGGGCCTGCCTGACCACGCGAGGCTTCGCCGACGAGGTACGCGCGGTGCTGGCCCGGAGCCGCGAGCTGGGCCTCGGCCCGAACGCCCTCGCCGACTTCGCGCGCCGCACCGGCCGCCCGGACTGGGGTGCGGCCGCCGAATTCCTCGCCGAGTACCTGGACGTGCTGGACGCGCAGGGGGTACTGGACTACGCGGAGCTGGTCCACCGGGCGGTGCTCCTCGCCGAGCGCCCCGAGGTGTCGGCGCTGCTGGCCGGCGAGTACGACGCGGTCTTCGTCGACGAGTACCAGGACACCGACCCGGCGCAGGTGCGGCTGCTCCACGCGCTGGCCGGCAACCGGGGGAGTGCGCCGGGAGCCGGCGGCGGCCGGGACCTGATCGCGTTCGGCGACCCGGACCAGTCGATCTACGCCTTCCGGGGCGCCGATGTGAACGGCATCCTCGACTTCCCGGAGACGTTCCGGCGAGCGGACGGCGACCCGGCCCCGGTCGGCGTCCTCACCACCTCGCGCCGCTCGGGCGAACAGCTGCTGGCCGCCACCCGGCTGCTCACCCGCCGGATGCCGCTGACCCGCCTGCCGTCGGCGAAGGTGCGCGCCCACCGCGAGCTCGCGGCGGTCCGCGAGGGCGGCCGGGCGGAGACGTACACGTACCCGACCGCGTCCACCGAGCTCGACAACATCGCCGACCTGCTGCGCCGCGCCCATCTGGAGGACGGCGTGCCGTGGAACGAGATGGCGGTGCTGGTACGCGCCGGCGGCCGCACGATCCCCGTGGTGCGCCGCGCGCTCACCTCGGCGGGCGTGCCTCTGGAGGTCGACGGCGACGACCTCCCGCTGCGCCACGAACCGGCGGTGGCCCCGCTCCTCATGGCACTGCGCACGGTCGCCACGGCGGCGCTGCACCGCACGACGACCACGAAGAGGACACCGGGAGCGGACGCCGCCGAGGATCCGGCCCCGGACCCCGCCCCGGTTCCCTCCTCCGACGAGTCTCCTGCTCCCTGGCTCGACACCGAGACCGCTCTCACCCTCCTCGCCTCCCCTCTCGGCTCGATGGACGCCGCCGATCTGCGCCGGCTCGGGCGGGCGCTGCGCGACGAGGAGCGGGCCGCCGGGAATCGCGTACCGGCGCCCTCTGGGGAACTGCTGGCCCGCGCACTCGCCGAGCCCGAGCGTCTCGTCGCGCACGACCCCGCGTACGCCCGCGGTGCCCAGCGTCTCGGCGCGCTCCTGCGCAAGGCCCGTGAGCTCCTCGAAGGCGGCGGTACAGCCGAAGAGGCCCTGTGGGAGCTGTGGGCCGGAACCCCTTGGCCGGGACGGCTCGAGAGGGCCGCGCTGCGCGGCGGCGCCGGCGGCCGCAACGCCGACCGCGACCTCGACGCCGTCTGCGCGCTCTTCGACACCGCGGCCCGTGCCGAGGAACGCACCGGCGGCCGCGGCGCGCTCAACTTCCTCGAAGAGGTCGACGCCCAGGACATCGCCGCCGACACCCTCTCCAAGCGCGTCGTACGCCCCGACGCCGTACGCCTGATGACCGCGCACCGGTCGAAGGGGCTGGAGTGGCGGCTGGTGGTCGTCGCAGGGGTGCAGGAGGGCCTCTGGCCTGACCTGCGCCGCCGCGGTTCACTCCTCGAAGCGGACCGGATCGGCCGCGACGGACTCGCCGAACCGCTCACCCCGGGCGCCCTGCTCGCCGAGGAACGCCGCCTCTTCTACGTCGCAGCGACCCGCGCCCGTGAACGCCTGATCGTCACCGCGGTGAAGGCCCCCGCCGACGACGGCGACCAGCCGTCCCGCTTCCTCACCGAGCTCGGCGTCGAACCGCGCGAAGTCACGGGCCGCCCCCGCCGGCCCCTCGCCGTCGCCGCGCTCGTCGCCGAGCTGCGCGCCACCACCGTCGACCCGGATGCCTCCGACGCCCTGCGCGACGAGGCGGCCCACCGGCTGGCCCGGCTGGCCGCACTCACGGACGACGAGGGCCAGCCGCTCGTACCGTCGGCCCATCCGTACCGCTGGTGGGGCCTGTACGAGCCGACCCGCTCGGCCGTCCCGCTCCGCGACCGGGACCACCCCGTGGCGCTCTCCGGCAGCGCACTCGACCAGCTCGCCAACACCTGCGCACTGCAGTGGTTCCTCGGCCGCGAGGTGAAGGCGGACGCCCCGGCGACGGCCGCGCAGGGCTTCGGCAACGTCGTGCACGTACTCGCCGACGAGGTCGCCTCCGGCCGCACCCCCGCCGATCTGGCGGTCCTGATGGAACGCCTCGACTCGGTCTGGGACGGGCTGGTCTTCGACGCCCCCTGGAAGTCGCAACAGGAGAAGGAGCAGGCACGGGTCGCCCTCGAGCGCTTCCTGCGCTGGCATGTCATGGACCGCACCGGCCGCACCCCCGCCGCGAGCGAGCACGACTTCGACGTGACGCTCGAAGCGGGGGAGTACGAGGTACGGATCCGCGGCTCCATGGACCGCGTCGAACGGGACGCCGACGGCCGGGCGTACGTCGTCGACTTCAAGACCGGAAAGCAGGCTCCGACGAAGGACGAGGTCGCCCGTCACCCCCAGCTCGCCGTGTATCAGCTGGCCGTCCGGGAAGGAGCGGTCGACGAGATCTTCGACGGCCACCGTCCTGCCCCCGGCGGCGCCGAACTCGTCCAGCTGAGGCAGCCCGCCCCCAAGAAGGAGGGCGGCGACGCCCTGCCCAAGGTGCAGGCCCAGGAGCCGCCCACCACCGAGTGGGTCTCCGACCTGCTGGCCACGGCCGCGGGCCGTGTCCTGGACGAACGCTTCACCCCCACGACCGGCCAGCACTGCACCCACTGCACGTTCCGGGGGTCCTGCAGCGCGCAGCCGGAGGGCCGCCACATCCTGGAGTGACGGGGTATCGGCTGTGGACGGTCAGCCCTTGCGGGCTACGGTCACGTAGACATTGATGTCGTCATCGGTCGCCTCGCCGATGTTCACGTACCGGGTCCGTTCGATGGCGTCGAGACCCGCCAGGTGCTCCGCGGAAGGCGCCGGTTCCGGCGCCTCGGCCGCGTCGGCCGCATTGCCGGGTCGGCAGCCCCGCCCCCACGTCCAGGAACTGCCGGATACCCGCGCCCGTGGTGAGCTCGGTCACGGCCCGCCGTACGAAGTCCCTGTTGTGCCGGACGTCGAGGTGCCCCCGTGGATTGGCCGCCAGCGCCATGGCCGCGGCCTCCCGGTCGGCGGGAAAGTTGTCCGTGCCACCGAGGAACACGTCGTACACCCGGGCCGGATGCGCCTTCGTCGTATCGATGCGCCTCATGAGCCCGGCGGAGTCCGTTCCGGCGTTCGGCCCGAAGCCGGGGGCAGGTGCGTCGGGGCCCATATGACCCTCCTCGTAAGGTCGTTGATGCGATCACATGCGATCGGGACCGGTCGGCCTTCAACCTGGACCGGTCAGCAATCCCGGACGAGGCACTTCCCGGCCACCGCCCGGTCCGGCTCATCGCCCCGCACACTGTCGGTCCGCCCGGTTAGCCTCTGTGGAGTGTCCTCACGTATCACCGATCCCGAGCAGCTCAAGGAGCTCCTCGGGATCCCCTTCACCCCGGAGCAGACGGCCTGCATCACCGCGCCGCCCGCCCCGCAGGTGATCGTGGCCGGAGCCGGGTCCGGGAAGACCACGGTGATGGCGGCGCGCGTGGTGTGGCTGGTCGGGACCGGAGAGGTCGCCCCCGAGCAGGTCCTCGGGCTCACGTTCACGAACAAGGCGGCGGGCGAGCTCTCCGAGCGCGTCCGCAAGGCCCTCGTCGCCGCCGGGGTCACCGATCCGGACGTCATCGACCCGGACAACCCCCCGGGCGAGCCCAGCATCTCCACGTACCACGCCTTCGCCGGACGGCTCCTCACCGAGCACGGACTGCGGATAGGACTCGAACCCACCACCCGCCTCCTCGCCGACGCCACCCGCTACCAGCTGGCCGCCCGCGTGCTGCGCGAGGCCCCCGGCCCCTACCCGGCCCTGACCAGGTCGTTCCCCACCCTGGTCAGCGATCTGCTGGCACTCGACGCCGAACTCGCCGAGCATCTCGTCCGCCCCGAACAGCTCGCGGAGTACGACACCGAGCTCCTCCGTACGCTCGCATCGGCCCGGCTCACCAACGCCGAGCTGCGCAAGATCCCAGAGACCGCCGAAGCCCGCCGCGAGCTCCTCTCGCTGACCCGGCGCTACCGGGACGCCAAGCGCAGCCGCGACCTCCTCGACTTCGGCGACCAGATCGCGCTCTCCGCCGAGCTCGCCCTCACCCGCCCCGAGGTCGGCGCGATCCTGCGCGACGAGTACCGGGTCGTCCTGCTCGACGAGTACCAGGACACCTCGGTCGCCCAGCGGCTGCTGCTCTCCGCCCTCTTCGGCAGCGGCCCCGACGGCACCGCGTCCGGGCACGCCGTCACCGCCGTCGGCGACCCCTGCCAGGCGATCTACGGCTGGCGCGGCGCCTCCGTCGCCAATCTCGACGACTTCCCGCGCCACTTCCCGCACGCCGACGGCACCCCCGCCACCCGGTACTCCCTCAGCGAGAACCGCCGCAGCGGCGGTCGCCTGCTGCACCTGGCCAACGGGCTCGCCGAGCCGCTGCGCGCCATGCACGAGGGCGTCGAGGCACTGCGCCCTGCCCCTGGCGCCGAGCGCGACGGCATCGTCCGCTGCGTCCTCCTGCGTACCCACACCGAAGAGATCGACTGGCTCGCCGACTCGATCGCCCATCTCGTCCGGACCGGGAAGGCACCCGGTGAGATCGCCGTCCTGTGCCGCACCGCCGGGGACTTCCCGGAGATCCAGGCCGCGCTCGTCGCCCGTGACATCCCGGTCGAGGTCGTCGGCCTCTCCGGGCTGCTGCACCTGCCCGAGGTCGCCGACCTCGTCGCGGTGTGTGAAGTCCTCCAGGACCCCGGTGCGAACGCCTCCCTGGTCCGGCTGCTCACCGGCCCCCGCTGGCGGATCGGCCCGCGCGACCTGGCGCTCCTCGGCCGCCGCGCCCGCCTCCTCGTCCACCACGCCGTCCACGCCGACGACGAGGACTTCGACCCGGACCGCCGGCTCGCCGAAGCCGTCGAAGGCATCGACCCGGCCGAGGTCATCTCGCTCGCCGACGCCCTCGACACGTTCCTCGAATCGAGCGGTACGGAGGACGACGGGCTGCCGTTCTCCACCGATGCCCGCATCCGCTTCGCCCGCCTCGCCACCGAACTGCGCGACCTGCGCCGCTCGCTGGCCGACCCCCTCATGGACGTCCTGCACCGCGTCCTCGCCACCACCGGCCTCGAAGTCGAACTCTCCGCGTCGCCGCAGGCCCTGGCCGCCCGCCGCCGGGAGACCCTCGCCAACTTCCTGGACGTGGCGGCCCGCTTCGCCTCCGTCGACAGCGAGGCCACGCTCCTGGCGTTCCTCGGCTTCCTGCGCACCGCCGTCCAGTACGAGAAGGGCCTGGACAACGCGCTGCCCGGCGGTGAGAACACCGTCAAGGTCCTGACCGCCCACAAGTCCAAGGGTCTGGAGTGGGACGTCGTCGCCGTGCCCGGCCTGGTCGCCGGCCAGTTCCCCAGCGGCCAGTCCCGCGACGCCTGGACCTCCCAGTCCAAGGTCCTCCCGCACGCCCTGCGCGGCGACGCGGCCACGCTCCCCGTCGTCCACACCTGGGACGCCCAGGGGCTCAAGGGCTTCAAAGCGGAGATGAAGGAGCATCAGCACACCGAGGAGCTGCGCCTCGGATACGTCACCTTCACCCGGCCCCGCACCCTGCTGCTCGGCTCCGGCCACTGGTGGGGCCCGTCCCAGAAGAAGCCGCGCGGACCGTCCGACTTTCTGCAGGCGCTGTACGAGCACTGTGCGGCCGGACACGGCGAGATCGAGGCCTGGGAGGACGAGCCGGCCGAGGACGAGGAGAACCCGGCACTGGCGGCCACTGCGGCCGCCGACCACGCCTGGCCGCTGCCCCTGGACGACACGGCACTCGCCCGCCGCCGGGCGGCCGCGGACACGGTGCTGGCTCATCTGGAGAAGTCGGCGACGGCGGGGAGCGACTTGGTGCCGGGGGCGTATCCCGCCGCACTGGACGACGACGCGTTCCCGTTCCCCTTCCCGGACGAGGACCCGTACGCCGACGAGGGCCCGTACCCGGACGACGAGGCCGCGGACTGGGACGCCTGGTCGACCGAACCCCCCGCGGCCCCGGGGCCTGCACCACATGCCCCCAACCCGTACGTCCCCGCGGCCCGCACCCCCTCACGGCTCACCCCGGAGGAGTCCCGCACCCTCGCCTCCTGGGACCGGGACCTCGACGCGCTCGCCGGTGAGCTGCGCCGCGCCCGCGCCACTGTGCGCGAGGTCCTCGTGCCCGCCTCGCTCTCCGCCACGCAGCTGCTGCGTCTCGCCGACGACCCCGACGGCTTCGCCCAGGAACTGGCCCGCCCCATGCCCCGCCCGCCCGCTCCGGCAGCCCGCCGCGGCACCCGGTTCCACGCCTGGGTGGAGGCCCGCTTCGAGGAGCTGCCGCTGCCCATGCTCGGCCCCGACGAGCTGCCCGGCGGCGACGAGAGCGACGCCGACATCGCGGACGAGCGCGACCTCGCTGCGCTCAAGGAGGCCTTCGAGCGCACCCCCTACGCCCAACGCACCCCGTACCGCGTCGAGACACCGTTCCGGATCACCCTCGCGGGCCGGGTGATCCGCGGCCGGATCGACGCCGTGTACCGCAACGAGGGCCCCGACGGTTACACGTACGAGATCGTCGACTGGAAGACGACCCGCAATGTGCCCAGCAGCCGCGAAGGCACCTCGGGCACCCCTGCCGCGGACCCGCTCCAGCTCGCCGTCTACCGCCTCGCCTGGGCCGAACTGCACGACATACCACTCGACTCCGTCACCACCACCTTCCTGTTCGTCCGCAGCGGGGAAGCCGTCCGTCCCGACCACCTGCCGGGCCGTGCCGAGCTGGAGCAGCTCCTCCTGGACGAGCCACCTCCGATGGGCCGATAGGCTCAAGACCATGAGCGACACCCCGGACAGCGCCGTCCGTACGTACACCGAGCAGCACCGCACAGCCTTCCTCGACGACCTCGCCGAGTGGCTGCGGATCCCCTCCGTCTCCGCCCAGCCGGAGCACGACGGAGACGTACGACGCAGCGCCGAGTGGCTGTCCGCCAAGCTCAAGGAGACCGGCTTCCCGGTCACGGAGATCTGGGAGACCGCAGGCGCGCCCGCGGTCTTCGCCGAGTGGCCGTCCGACGACCCGGACGCTCCGACCGTCCTCGTCTACGGGCACCACGACGTGCAGCCCGCAGCCCGGGAGGACGGCTGGGACACCGATCCGTTCGAACCGGTGATCCGGGACGGCCGGATGTACGGGCGCGGCGCGGCCGACGACAAGGGCCAGGTGTTCTTCCACACCCTCGGCGTCCGGGCCCACCTCGTCACCACCGGCCGCACCACCCCCGCCGTACACCTCAAGCTCCTCGTCGAGGGCGAGGAGGAGTCCGGCTCCCCGCACTTCCGCAACCTGGTCGAGCAGCAGGCGGCGCGTCTGGCGGCGGACGCCGTGATCGTCTCCGACACCGGCATGTGGGACGAGACGACCCCGACGGTCTGCACGGGCATGCGCGGCCTCGCCGAGTGCGAGATCGAGCTGTACGGCCCCGAGCAGGACATCCACTCCGGATCGTTCGGCGGCGCCGTCCCCAATCCGGCGACCGCCGTGGCCCGCCTCGTCGCCGCGCTGCACGACGCGGACGGACGGGTCGCGATCCCCGGCTTCTACGACGGCGTGAGGGAACTCACCGACACCGAGCGCGCCCTCTTCGCCGAGCTCCCCTTCGACGAGGACACCTGGCTGCGCACCGCCAAGTCGCAGGCCACGACGGGCGAGGCCGGCTACTCCACGCTGGAACGCATCTGGGCCCGCCCCACCGCCGAGGTCAATGGCATCGGCGGCGGCTACCAGGGCGCCGGAAGCAAGACCATCATTCCGTCCTCCGCCCTGGTGAAGATCAGCTTCCGGCTGGTCGCCGGCCAGGACCCCGACCACGTCCAGCAGGCCGTCCGCGTCTGGGCCGAGGCGCAGTTCCCGGCCGGCATCCGCCACCGGATCACCTTCGCCCCCGCCACCCGTCCCTGCCTGACCCCGCTGGACCACCCCGCCCTGCAGGCCGTGGCCCGAGCCATGGGACGGGCCTTCGGCCAGAAGATCCTCTTCACCCGCGAAGGAGGCTCGGGACCCGCCGCCGACCTGCAGGACGTGCTCGGCGCACCCGTCCTCTTCCTGGGCATCTCCGTACCGTCCGACGGCTGGCACGCCCCCAACGAGAAGGTCGAACTCGATCTCCTGCTCAAGGGCGTGGAGACCACCGCCCACCTGTGGGGCGAGCTGTCGGCCGCACTCCGCTGAATCCTCTGAACACCCGAACCGTCCCGGGGGAGTAGGAAGCACCTGTGAGCACCTTCGACAACGCGACAGACCGGCCCATCGGTCTCACCGCGCCCAGCGGCATCGACCGCGCCGCGCACCACCGCCTCGACGAGGCCTGGCTCTCCGCCGCCTGGAGCCACCCGACCACCCGCGTCTTCGTGGTCTCGGGCGGGCAGGTGCTGATCGACGACACGGCCGACGGCGGTACGGAGATCGTCATGACCCCGGCCTTCGAGGCCCCGGTCACCGAGACCCACCGCTACTTCCTCGGCACCGACGAGGACGGCGTCAGCTACTTCGCGCTCCAGAAGGACTCCCTGCCCGGCCGCATGGACCAGCCGGCCCGCCCGGCCGGCCTGCGCGAGGCCGGACTGCTGCTCGGCCCTCGCGACGCGGGGCTGATGGTGCACGCGGTGGCGCTGGAGAACTGGCAGCGGCTGCACCGCTTCTGCTCCCGCTGCGGCGAACGCACGGTCATCGCGGCGGCCGGCCACATCCGTCGCTGCCAGGCCTGCGGCGCCGAGCACTACCCGCGCACCGACCCCGCGGTGATCATGCTGGTCACGGACGACCAGGACCGTGCTCTGCTGGGCCGTCAGGTGCACTGGCCGGAAGGCCGCTTCTCGACGCTCGCGGGCTTCGTCGAGCCGGGGGAGTCGATCGAGCAGTCCGTGGCCCGCGAGGTGTTCGAGGAGGCGGGCGTCACGGTCGGCGAGGTCGAGTACATCGCCAGCCAGCCCTGGCCGTTCCCGTCGAGCCTGATGCTCGGTTTCATGGCCCGGGCCACCTCGTCGGAGATCAATGTGGACGGCGAGGAGATCGAGGAGGCCCGCTGGTTCTCCCGCGAGGACCTGACGGCGGCCTTCGAGTCGGGCGAGGTCCTGCCGCCGTTCGGCATCTCGATCGCGGCACGTCTGATCGAACTCTGGTACGGCAAGCCGCTCCCGAGGCCGGGCAGCGTCGGCTGACGCGCGCTGCTCGGCGCGCGACCGGGGCGTGCGTGGCCCGGTCGCGCCTTCAGGACCGCGCCGGTTTCTCCCCCGAAGAGACGACGGCGCACTAATCTGGCCCCGGGCCGTGACTGGCGCTGAGGTGGAGCACCACCGGGGAGCGGTCCGACGAGACTCTCGACAACCGTCGATGCCGTGCGCCTGGGCGACACACCGTGATCCTCGCGATCCTCGTGACACCCAGGAGCGAAACGTGGCCCAGATCCAGACAGCCCGTCCGATGGACGGCACCGCCCTCGCCCGCAGGATCATCGAAACCAGCGCGGCGACGGCAGCCGAACTCCGGCTGCGCACCGGGAAGGCACCCTGCCTGGCGACGGTGCTGGTCGGGGAAGACCCGGCCTCGGTGACCTACGTCCGGATGAAGCGTCGCCGGTGCGAGAGCGCAGGCATCGAGTCGCGGCACGTGGCCCTTCCTGCCACCTCCACCACACAGGATGTGGTCGACGCGGTCACCGCACTGTCGGCCGACCCCGGTGTCCACGGCATCCTGCTCCAGCACCCTGTGGGACCGCACATCGACGAACGCGCCGCCTTCGAAGCGATCGATCCGGCCAAGGACGTCGACGGGGTCACCATGCACTCGTTCGCGACGATGAGTTTCGGCCTGCCCGGCTTCGTCTCCTGCACGCCCGGCGGAATCATCCGCCTGCTGGACGAGTACGACGTCGACCTCGTGGGAAAGCAGGCGGTCGTCGTGGGGCGCAGCGCCATCCTCGGCAAGCCCGCCGGGATGCTTCTGCTCGGCCGGGACGCCACCGTGACGTACTGCCACTCACGGACGGCCGACCTCTCGTCGATCGTGCGGGAGGCGGATGTCCTCCTCGCCGCGGTCGGCAAGCCGCGTTTCATCGCCGGTGCGGACATCAAGCCGGGCGCCGTGGTGATCGACGCCGGCTACAACGAGGGCAACGTCGGCGACGTCGACTTCGAGACAGCTGCCGAGCGGGCACGGCTGATCACCCCGGTGCCGGGCGGTGTCGGACCGATGACCATCGCGATGCTTCTCGAGCAGACAGTCGCGGCGGCGGCCCGGCAGCTCGGCGTCGCGGCGGCGTGACCCGAGCCCGGCTTCCGGGTACGCGAACGCCCGCCGTCCTCCGGGGCGACCGGAAGGCAGCGGGCGTTCACGCGGGCTCTTGGTGCCGGCTCTTCGTGCGGGCTCTTAGCCCTGGCACTTCGCGCCGGCGCGAAGAGCGCAAGCGCGCGCGATCAGACGCCGATCTTCTGCTTCACCTGGGCCAGCGAGGGGTTCGTCAGCGTCGAACCGTCCGAGAAGAGCACGGTCGGAACGGTCTGGTTGCCCCCGTTGGCCTTCTCGACGAAGGCCGCGGACTCCGGGTCCTGCTCGATGTTGATCTCGTTGTACGTGATGCCCTCGCGGTCCATCTGGCCCTTGAGCCGACGGCAGTAACCGCACCACGTGGTGCTGTACATCGTCACAGTGCCCGGCATGTTTTCCCGCTCCTCTGTCTCGTTCGTCTCGTCACGTTGCGTTGCCGCGTCTGGCGGAAAAGCTGGAAAGGTGCCCCCCGCAGGGAGTGGAACGTACGTGACCTGGCCGCCATTCCCGCAGCCGCCCCTGCATTAATACGACGGATACCGCCCCCCTGTGGACAACTTCCGCGTCCGCCTCTCCCGACCTGGCAGCATGGCGGGGTGACATCAGCAACGCATTCCTCTCTCTTCCCCCGGGTCCCCGAGTCGGCGGACGCCGTGCTCGACGGGCTGGACCCCGAGCAGCGCGAGGTCGCCCTGGCCCTGCACGGTCCGGTGTGTGTGCTGGCCGGAGCCGGTACGGGCAAGACGCGAGCGATCACGCACCGCATCGCGTACGGGGTGCGTGCCGGGATACTTCAGCCGACGAGTGTGCTGGCTGTCACGTTCACCAACCGGGCCGCGGGCGAGATGCGGGGCAGGCTGCGCCAGCTCGGCGCGGCAGGGGTGCAGGCGCGGACGTTCCACTCCGCCGCCCTGCGACAGCTCCAGTACTTCTGGCCGAAAGCAGTCGGTGGTGATCTGCCGCGGCTGGTGGAGCGCAAGGTCCAGCTGGTCGCCGAAGCAGCCGCCCGTTGCCGCATCCGGCTCGACCGCAACGAGCTGCGGGACGTCACCAGCGAGATCGAGTGGGCGAAGGTCACCCAGACCGTGCCCGCCGACTACCCGGCCGTGGTCGCCAAGACCCAGCGGGACGCCCCGCGCGATCCGGCCGAGATCTCCCAGATCTACGCGATGTACGAGCAGCTGAAGCGCGACCGCTCGGTGATCGACTTCGAGGATGTGCTGCTGCTCACCGTCGCGATCCTCCAGGACCGCCATGACATCGCCGACCATGTCCGCCGCCAGTACCAGCACTTCGTGGTCGACGAGTACCAGGACGTCAGCCCGCTCCAGCAGCGACTCCTCGACCTATGGCTCGGCGACCGGGACAACCTGTGCGTCGTCGGGGACGCCGGTCAGACGATCTACTCGTTCACCGGGGCCACCCCCGACCACCTGCTGAATTTCCGCACCCGCCACCCGAACGCGACCGTGGTCAAGCTGGTTCGGGACTACCGCTCCACGCCCCAGGTCGTCCATCTCGCCAACGGCGTGCTCGGCCAGGCCCGCGGCCGCGCCGCCGAGCACCGGCTCGAACTGGTCTCGCAGCGGGAGCAGGGGCCGGAGCCGGCCTATACGGAGTACGCGGACGAGCCCGCCGAGGCCGAGGGCACCGCCCGCCGGATCCGCGATCTGATCGCTGCGGGCGTCCCGGCCGGCGAGATCGCCGTGCTCTACCGGGTCAACTCCCAGTCCGAGGTGTATGAGCAGGCCCTGTCCGACGCGGGCGTGCCGTACCAGCTGAGGGGAGCGGAGCGCTTCTTCGAGCGCGCGGAGGTACGGGAGGCGGGCGTCGCCCTGCGCGGCGCCGCCCGTGCCGGGGGCAACGACTCGTTGCTCGACGACGCGGAGGGGCTGCCCTCGCAGGTGCGGGCGGTGCTCTCCACCAAGGGATGGACCACGGAGCCGCCCGCCGGCTCCGGGGCGGTGCGCGACCGATGGGAGTCCCTGGCCGCCCTGGTCCGGCTGGCCGAGGACTTCGAACAGGCCAAGCCGGGGGCGACGCTCTCCGACCTGGTGGCGGAGCTGGACGAGCGGGCGGCAGCCCAGCACGCCCCCACGGTCCAGGGAGTCACGCTGGCGTCACTGCACTCGGCGAAGGGCCTGGAGTGGGACGCCGTGTTCCTGGTCGGGCTGACCGAGGGCATGATGCCGATCACGTACGCCAAGACCGACGAGCAGATCGAGGAGGAGCGCCGGCTGCTGTACGTCGGCGTCACCCGAGCACGCTTCCATCTCTCGTTGTCCTGGTCGCTGTCCCGGTCGCCCGGCAGCCGCGGCGGACGGCGCCCGAGCCGCTTCCTGAACGGGCTGCGCCCCGGCTCGGCGGCGCTCGGCGGCGGCCGCGGCGCGGCCGGCACCGTGGGAAGCGCCGGGGGAGGCATCGAGCGGCCGGCGGTGGCCAAGCGCAGGCGCCGTGGCCCCGCCCTGTGTCGGGTCTGCGGCAAGACTCTCACCGACGCGGGCGAGATGAAGCTGATGCGCTGTGAGGACTGCCCCTCCGACATGGACGAGGCGCTCTACGAACGGCTGCGCGACTGGCGCGCGGAACAGGCCAAGGAGATCGGCCAGCCGGCCTACTGCGTGTTCACCGACAAGACGCTGATCGCGATCGCGGAGGCGGTCCCGGGCAGCGACGGTGAACTGGCGGGAATCTCCGGGGTCGGTGTCCGGAAGTTGGACCGGTTCGGCGCCGCCGTGCTGGCCATATGCGCAGGCCAGGATCCAGACGAGGGGCTCGGAGGAGACGACGACGAGGTGTGAGAAAAACTCGTCGAAAAAATAGTTTGCGCCCGCCCCAGTCATCACCATAGGTTCTTAACCACGGGAACAGCGACTTCTCTGAAGCCCTCACCCCGTGCTGTACTTATCCGAATACGCAGGACCGGCAGGCCCGGTCCCCCCGAGACGCCGAGAGGAGGCGATTGTCGTGATCAGCATCATCGAGACCAACAAAATGACCGATCTGTCGGTCGTCTCCGCCTGCTCGCTCGGCCTCGCCTGCTCTTCGGAATCTTCGCTGCGTGGCACCGGTCTGTCCGGCATTTCCGCCGTCAGCCCGCTGTCCCTGGCGAGCCTCCCCGTGCGGGAGCGCAATGAGCGACCGACCCAGGCACCGACGGCAGCAGTAGCGAAGGGACAGGCCAAGGCGGCCTATGCCTTTGCGGCAGTCGGTGCCGGAGCCGAGCAGCAGACGACGCACCACCACAAGATGTGGGCCTTCCGTGGGCCTGAACCCTGGAGCGATCCAGCCTGATGGACCATCAGGCCGGCGCCTTCAGGGCCGCGGAACCCCACTCGGGATCCGCGGCCCTTTTGTTTTGTCCAAACGGACGACACAGCGAAAAGGCGCCTCGGGACAAGCAGCACCCGGTACCAGCAGCCACCCGGCCGACCGGCCGGAACGACCAGACGAGGACACCACCACCGTGCAACTCGAAGCGCACGCCCCGTCCGTACCGCCTTCCGAAACGATCCCCCCGCCCGGCCTCACGGAGGACTCCACCTTGATCCCCCTCACTGCGCTCACCGCGCTCGACGACGCCATCGAGAACCTCGGCGTGCCCGTCCCCTGCCGCTCCTACGACCCGGAGGTCTTCTTCGCCGAGTCGCCGGCCGATGTCGAGTACGCCAAGTCCCTCTGCCGCACCTGCCCGCTCGTCGAGGCCTGCCTCGCCGGCGCCAAGGAGCGCCGCGAGCCGTGGGGTGTCTGGGGTGGCGAGCTCTTCATCCAGGGCGTCGTCGTCGCTCGCAAGCGGCCGCGTGGCCGTCCGCGCAAGAACCCGGTCGCGGCGTGATCGCCGGCCTGGAGGTCACGGCCCCCAAACCCATGAAGCGCATCGGAACCATCGACCGTCCCCGAACCCACGATCCCCGAAATCAGGCACCAATGTCCGTCCCCACGAATGAGCCCGTCGGCTCCGCAACACCGAACGTCACAAGCATCGGCGCGAACGACTCGCGTCAGAACAGGACCCGTGAAATGCAACTCATCCCAGAAGCTCTGGCTCGTGCGCATATGCACGACCGCCTGAGGGAAGCCGACGCGGAGCGCCAGGCCGTGCGCCTGGTCTCCGCCCGGCGGATGCAGCGCCGGGCGGAGCGCGCTTCGATGCGCGCCCGCCGCGCGCTGGCCATGGCGGTCATGCACTAGTCAGGCCGAAGAACCGCTCCACCCGCTGCCGGACAGCCGCTCTGCCCGGCAGCGATCAGTACCTCGTGTCAGTACCCCTTCCGCGGGGCCGGTCCGAACGGACCGGCCCCGCGGTCGTGCTGTGTGGTGACGTGCCGCGCGGCGGGGACGGAGTTATCGTCACGAGGTGAACGAGGAGACTCATCACCCCGCACAACCGGGCGCGCATGTCGTGGTGTGCGCCCGGTGCGGCACCGCCGCCGACAGCGAGTACGCGCCGCCGACCTGGGTCTGCTCCGTGGAGAACGGCAGACGCCAGTACTTCTGTGACAACTGCGCCCGCAGCCATATCAGGGCGATCGAAGGCCGCCTCGACTCGCCCTGGTGGTGACAGGCCCGCCCCGGCCCGGTCCCGGGACCTATGCCTCGGCTGCCGCGTCGCCCACCCGTTGCTCCTGCTCAGGCAGGTCCGCGATCGGCAGGTCCTCGACGGACAGATCCTCGATCGGCAGGAACCCAGGGACCCAGGACTCCAGTTCGTCCCGCAGCCGCACCGTCGCACCCAGCTGACACAGCACTCCGATCGTGCTCAGCGTCACCCGGTGTATGAGCAGATAGGCGGGCGGCAGGTTCAGCTGCTTGCCCAGCTGATGGGCGGGGGAGCGGAGATCCGCTATCCGAGCCGCTTGATTGCGCATCCAGCTCCGGGTGAAGGTGAACTCCTCCACCTGCGCCGGCTCGATGATCGGCAGCAGATAGTCGAGTACCGCATTCGGGTCCAGGTCGATCGACTCCTTGACGAAGCCTTCCTCGCGCAGCAGTTCGTACACCGCTTCGGCGTCACCCGCCAGCGTGAGCCGCAACGAGTCCCCGATGGGCTGCGGCAGACCGCCCGGCAGCCGGTCCACCGTGCCGAAGTCCAGCACCCCGAGCCGCCACTGCCCGGCCTCGCCGTCCTCGGTTCCCGCAGGCAGCAGCCGGAAGTTGCCCGGATGCGGGTCCGCGTGGAGCAGGCCCGTGCGCGCCGGACCCGAGAACAGGAATCGGGCCAGCAGCTGGCCCGCACGGTCCCGCTGCTCCTGCGTGCCGTCAGTGATCACCTCGGAGAGCGGCACACCGTCGATCCACTCCGTCACCAGCACCTGGTCCGACTGGTGCACCACACCCGGGATCACCACATCGGGATCGTCCGCGAACTCCTCGGCGTGCTCCTGCTGGGACCGCGCCTCCAGTTCGTAGTCCAGCTCCTCCGACACGCGGTCGCGCAGCTCCGCGATGAGCGGTTTGATGTCCATCCCGGGGATCAGCGGGCCGAGCATCCGGGCGAAACGACTGAGTTGGGTGAGATCCGAGAGCAGGGCCTCCCCGGCGCCCGGATACTGCACCTTCACCGCGACCTCGCGCCCGTCGTGCCAGACCGCCCGGTGCACCTGCCCGATCGAGGCGGCGGCCGACGGCTTGTCCTCGAATTCGAGGAACAGCTCCCGCCAGTCCTCACCGAGCCGCTCCGCCAGCACCCCGTGGACGGTGCGGGTCGGCATGGGGGGCGCCGCTTCCTGCAGTTTGGTGAGCGCCGCCCGGTACGGCCCGGCAACCTCCTCGGGCAGCGCCGACTCGAAGACGGACAGGGCCTGACCGAGTTTCATGGCACCCCCCTTCAGCTCCCCCAGTGTCTTGAACAGCTGGTCCGCCGTGCGCTGCTGGAGCTCGCGGGCCACTATCTCCGCAGACCTGCCGCCGATCCGCTTGCCCAGACCCCACGTGGCCCGGCCGGCGAAGCCGAGGGGCAGTGCGGCCAACTTGGCGGTACGGGTGACCGCTTTCCGGGGTAGATCAGACATACGCCCCTCCAAATCCCAGACTGCCTTGCCGCGTGCGGCGGTTACCCGGCCATTGTGTCCTGCGTCGTGCCGAGCCCAGAGGGGCGCTCCCCCTCAGTGTGCCCACCCGCCCCGCAGGAACAGTCGAGGTGCGCCCCGACCTGCTCCGACCTCCAGTCCAACAGCGGCAGAGCAGCCTCCCACCTGACCCCCGTGCTCGCGGGCAGTTCGCCGTCCAGAAAAGTCAGCGCATGGGCTGCGGCGAGACCGGCCACCGCTGTCGCGAGCCCCAGGTCGCACGCCTGCACGGCATTGCGTCGCCCGGACCGCCACTGCGTCAGCATCCTTGGCCACTGCGGATCCCGGTCCGTGCGGGTCAGCGCCAGGCATCCCGCGCAGCCCGTACCCCCGGGCAAAACCAGGGGGCCGACCACACCGGTGGCCTCGATCACCCCGGCATAGAGATGGGGAATGCCCGACGCGATCCACGGTTCGGCGGCGCGGGGGTCGGGGGCGTACACCGCGAGACCGTCCCGAGGGGCGACCACGACCAACGACAGCGCGGGCCCACCACTCGCAGCTGGGCCACCCGCTGACATGCCACCCGCCGCGGCGTCCGCCGTCCCCGTCGCCCGCGAAGTGGAGCCGACGGCCGAGCGGCGGACCAACTGCCGGGCTGCGGTGTCCCTGCGCTCTCCGACCGCCGCTGCCGGAAGGCCGCCCGGCGCGATGTCGGAGGGCTCGGTGACTCCGCCGTCCAGGACCTCGACCCGGCCCACTCCGGACCCGGACAGAACCGCGGCGATCGCCGCACCGACCCGGCCGGCGCCTCTCACCTGGACCCGCATCGCACGGCGGGCCGCCAGCCTGCGCATCCCGCCGCCCGGTTCGGGGTGGATGACCGAGAGCGACGCGAGGTCGGGGCGCTGCCGCTCCAGGACGTCGGCCCGGTTCCGTAACGCTGCGGCTTCCGGGCCGCCGGCCCGTACGTCGTCGATCAGACCCGCGTTCGCCAAGCGCCCCACCAGTGTGTCCACTTGATGATCCGAGAGATCCAGGGCCCGTGCCTCTTCGCGCAGCAGCGGCAGGCCGCGCGTTCCGTCGAGCAGTTCCAGGAAACTTCCGGTGGCGATATCCACCGGGCCGAGCTTCACCGCGTGAGCGGGTGTCACTCCGAATTGCACGGTGTCCCTGCCGCGCCAGGCGCGGCGCAGTGCGGGTTTCAACATCGGATGCATGGTCTCCCCCGGTCTCTGTCCGTCGTGCTGTCCAGCGTCGGTGCGGTCTGTGTGCGATCTCTGTGTGATCTCTCTGCGGTCGCTCTGCGGTCTCTGTGTGCGGGGCGTGGCCGGAGCTTCGTGAGATCCGTTGCCAGAATGCAGGCACGCGTCGAAACGTGCAGAAAGTTATCCACAGGCAGGGGCATTAGTCGTTCAAATGGTGCATGCCATGGAGTGGATCAAGCGTCAACCGCCCTGGGGGCGGGACTTCCCCCACTGACAGCGGGTAACGTCGTGGCGTGCCCGCCGACCCGTCACCCGGCTTCGCCGGCGAGACCCCCGCGCGCAGCGCCGGACATGATCAGCGCAGCGCGGCCAGCCATCCGCCCCGCGTCTCGGCGACGAGCGCGGTCGAGGTCCGCAGGAGCAGCCGCCGCAGCAGAACGGTCTCCGCGTACCGGGATGGCGACCGCACCATCGTGCTGATCCCCGCCCGGATGTCGGAGGCGGAGGAGCAGCGCTGGGTGAGCGTGATGCTCGACAAACTCGCCGCCCAGGAGAGCAAGCGCATCCTCGGTGACAGCGAACTCGCCGAGCGTGCCGAGCGGTTGTCCGACCTGTATTTCGACGGCCGGGCCAGACCCGTGTCGGTGCGGTGGGTGACCAATCAGAACACCCGATGGGGGTCCTGTACACCGGCGGAGGGCAGCATCCGTCTGTCGCACCGATTGCAGGGCATGCCGGAGTACGTCGTCGACTACGTGCTCGTCCATGAACTCGCGCATCTCCTGGTCCCCGGTCATGGTCCGCGGTTCTGGCGGCTGCTGGAGGCGTACCCGCGGACCGAGCGGGCTCGCGGCTACCTCGAAGGAGTGGTGGCGGCCGACCGGCTGCCGCATCTGCCGGCTGCCCGAAGCGAGTGACGTTCGGTGATTCTGTACCGGGTGTGTACCGACTCAGCTCAATGTCGGAGTTTGCGGCTAGCCTGGCGCGACGCATTCACATTCGGGATGGGGGACGGTCGTTACGCATGGCAAGGGAATTCCAACGCGGCCACAAGGCCAAGATCAGCGATCTCACGCCGGGGACGGACCTGTACGTAGGTATGCAGATCTCCGGCCCGGGACTGACCTTTGACATCAGCTGCTTCGGCCTCGATGTCAATGAGCAGCTCTCCGACGACCGGTATTTCATCTTCTTCAATCAGCCGAAGTCACCCGAGGAGTCCATTCAGCTCCTTGGCGCCCAGGCCGGTGACACCGAGTCGTTCCGCGTCACTCTGGACCGCATTCCGGCGAACATCCACAAGCTGTCGTTCACCGCGACCATCGACGGTGCGGGGCAGATGTCGCAGGTCGGTCCTGGGTACATCCGGATCGTCGCGGGTGGCGAGGAAGTCGTCAGGTACGCCTTCACCGGCTCCGAGTTCACCACCGAGCGTGCGGTGATGCTGGGCGACTTCTATCTGAAGGACGTCTGGCGGTTCGCGGCCGTCGGCCAGGGCTTCGACGGTGGCCTCGACGCGCTGCTGAAGAACTTCGGCGGTGAGGTCGCCGAGGAGGCGCCCGCCGCGCCGCAGCAGCAGGCAGCCGCCCCGTCGTTCGCCCCGCCGCCGCAGGCGACCGGCCCGGCCCCGTCCTTCGGTGCTCCGGCCACCCCGCAGGCCTCCCAAGTTCCGCAACCCGCCCCGTCCTTCGGGGCCCCGGCCGCGCAGGCCCCCACCCCGCAGCAGCAGATGCATGCCGCGCCGACGATCGCGGCGCCGATGGCGCCGATGGGTGGCACCGTGCCACCGCCCGCGCCCGCCCCGGCTCCGTACGGACAGCCGGGCCAGCCGCCCCAGCAGCCGCAGTTCGGACAGGTCCCGGGCCAGCCCGTGCCCGCCGCCCCCTACGGGCAGCAGGCTCCGGCTCCGTACGGGCAGCAGCCCCCCGGCATGCCCCAGGGCGTACCGCAAGGGGTGCCGCAGGCGGCCGGCGCCGGCCTGCAGGCCGCGCTCCAGCCGTACAAGGAGACGGCCACCGGCCAGCGTTGGACCCCGCAGAACCAGCAGCTCATGCGGGTCGACCTCACCATGGGCGGTACGCCGGTACTCGCCCGCCAGGGCTCCATGGTGATGTACCAGGGCAAGGTCGACTTCAGCTACAAGGGCGCCGGTTTCGCCGGCCGCATCGTCGGCAACGCTACCGGCCAGGAGATGCAGCTGATGCGCTGTACCGGCCGCGGGCAGGTCTTCCTCGCCGAGGACGGCTCCCATCTGCACGCCATCGAGCTCCAGGGCGACGGTATCTGCGTCTCGGCGGAGAGCGTTCTCGCCTTCGACGAGTCGCTGCAGCACGAGGTCCGCAGGATCGAGGGCCACGGCATCCCCGGTGGCGCCCTGTTCACCATGCAGTTCCAGGGCACCGGGACGGTCATCGTCAAGACCCACGGGGTTCCCGTCGTCCTGCCGGTCACGCCGACCACGTTCGCCGACTGCAACGCCATCGTGGCCTGGTCGTCGGCGTCCCAGGTGATCATCTCCAGCCAGGTCCGACTGCGCCGCAACGCGTACCCCGGGCACAGCGGAGAGACCGTGAACCTCCAGTTCCGGGGAGCGCCCGGCAACTTCATCGTCGTCCAGCCCTACGAGGTCTGAGGGAGCCCGTCATGAACCAGCAACTCGCGGGCTTCGCCCCGACCCCCGTCACGGCCCGGATGGAGAACCACGGCCGCACGATGCTCAAGGTCGCCATGGCCACCGGCCAGGACCTCTATGCGCGTACCGGCTCGATGGTGTCGTACGAGGGCTTCATCCAGTACGAACCGAATCCGCCCGCCGTCCGTCAGATCGCCTCCCAGTGGATCACCGGCGAGGGCGCGCCCCTGATGAAGTGCGCCGGTGACGGGCTGCTCTACCTCGCCGACTACGGCGCCGATGTGGTCGTCATCAATCTCAACAACGACTCGCTCTCGGTCAACGGCACCAACGTCCTGGCCTTCGACGGCCACCTCACCTGGGGCGTCGAACGGGTCAAGGGGCTGGCCAAGTTCGCCGGCCAGGGCCTGTGGAACGTCTGCATCGCCGGCACCGGCTGGGTCGCCATCACCTCGCGCGGCACGCCGATCGTCGTGGACTGCGGACGCGGCGACGACGAGACCTACGTCGACCCGGACGCCCTCGTGGCGTGGTCCCCGAACCTCAAGGTGAAGGGCAAGCGCAGCTTCAAGGCCTCGTCGCTCATCGGGCGCGGGAGCGGCGAGGCGTACCAGATGGCGTTCTCCGGCCAGGGCATCGTCGTCGTCCAGCCGAGCGAGGACAGTACGGACCGCCTGCGGATCCGGAACTGAGGGGGAGGGAGAACACACCATGCAGAGTCCGCTTTTCAGCTACACGGAACAGCAGTCCCAGGAGCGGTACACCGTGCAGAACCCGCAGCTCCTGCGGGTCTCGCTGACCGGTCGCGACGACGTCCTCGCCCGCAAGGGCGCCATGGTCGCCTACCAGGGACTGATGGAGTTCGACGGCGAGTACCAGTCGCACGGGCAGCGCCGCGCCCGCGCGACCACCGGTGAGGGCCTCGACCTGATGCGCTGCTCCGGGCAGGGCACCGTCTACCTCGCCAACCTGGCGCAGTACGTCCACGTCGTGGACGTCGACCACGACGGCATGACGGTGGACAGCGCCTACGTCCTGGCGCTCGACTCGTCGCTGCACACCGAGGTCATCGCCGTGGACAGCCAGTACGGCATCTCGGGCACCGGCAAGTACCAGCTCAACATCTCCGGCACCGGCAAGGTCGCCCTGATGACCTCGGGCCAGCCGCTGATGATGCAGGTCACACCCGACAAGTACGTCAACGTCGACGCCGATGCGATCGTCGCCTGGTCCAGCTCGCTGCGGGTGCAGATGCAGGCCCAGACGCACTCCTCCGGGGTCTGGCGGCGGCGCGGCAACACCGGCGAGGGCTGGGAGCTGAGCTTCCTCGGACAGGGCTTCGCCCTGGTCCAGCCCAGCGAGGTGCTGCCCCCGCAGAGCGCCCAGATCGGACAGGGCCTGCGCGCCCAGTACGGCATGGGCCAGCAGGGAGCGCACGGCCAGAACCAGAACAACGCCTGGAACTGAGCCGCACCGCATGGACACGGGTAAGGGGCGGCCTCCTGGGAGGCCGCCCCTTACCCGTTTCGGTCCGTTACGGCTGCCGGCCGTTCTCCAGGGCCGCACGTGTGCGCGCGACCAGGCGTACGACCGAGGCGTCGGCCACCTCGGCCACCTCGTCGTACGGGAACCAGTGCAGATCCAGCGACTCGTCGCTGATCTGCGCCGTGGCGCCCGACGGAGCCAGTGCCGCGTACTGCACATCGAGATGCCAGTGACAGGGTGCCGGGATCGCATGCCGGTCCAGCACCACCGGGCCGCCCGACAGCAGGGTCAGACCGCTGATGCCGGACTCCTCGGTGGCTTCACGCAGCGCCGCGGCAGCCAGCGTCTCGTCCTCGGGCTCGCAGTGCCCGCCCATCTGCAGCCACATCTGCAGCTTCCGGTGCAGCGTCAGCAGAACCCGGCCGCGCTCCGGATCGACGACCAGCGCGCTGGCCGTCAGATGCCCGGCCCCGCAGGCCTTCCACATGCCGTCCGGGTGCCGCGACAGATGGTCCAGATAGACCTGGCGCAGCTGCTCCTGGTCGGGGTCGGCCGATGACTCGTACTTCTTCAGTACGAGGACTGCGTCGTCGTACAGGCTCACTGGTCGGTGTCGTCCTTGCTGTCGCTGCCGCCCTTGCCGTCCGCGTCGCCCCGGTCACCGGTGTCGCGCTGGTCGTCCGCGGGCGTCTGGGTACCCTTCGCGGCCTCGCCGAGCATCTTGTCCAGCTCGGAGAAGTCCAGCTGCTCGTGGTGCACGAACCCGTCCGGGTCGTCCAGGTCACCGGCGGTCGGCAGCATGTCCGGGTGCGCCCAGAGCGCGTCACGACCGTCGAGACCGCGTGCGTCCGTGAGCGACGCCCACAGCCGCGAGGCGTCCCGCAGCCGCCGAGGCCGCAGCTGGAGGCCGATCAGGGTGGCGAAGGTCTGCTCGGCCGGACCACCGGAGGCGCGCCGCCTGCGCATCGTCTCGCGCAGTGCGTCGGCCGACGTCAGCCGGGCCTTCGCGGCCTCGTGCACCACCGCGTCGACCCAGCCCTCGACCAGCGCGAGCGCCGTCTCCAGCCGGGCCAGCGCGGCCTTCTGCTCCGGCGTGTCCTCCGGCTGGAACATGCCCTGCTGAAGGGCGTCCTGCAGCTGCTCGGGCTGCGACGGGTCGAACTGGCCGACCACGTCCTCCAGCTTGCTGGTGTCGACCTTGATGCCGCGCGCGTACCCCTCGACCGCGCCGAACAGGTGCGAGCGCAGCCACGGCACATGGGCGAAGAGCCGCTGGTGGGCGGCCTCACGCAGGGCGAGATACAGCCGCACCTCGTCCTGCGGCACGCTCAGGTCCTTGCCGAATCTCTCGACGTTCAGCGGGAGCAGCGCGGCCTTTCCGGCCGGGCCCAGCGGCAGCCCGATATCGGTCGAGCCGACGACCTCGCCCGCCAGCACGCCCACGGCCTGCCCGATCTGCTGGCCGAACATCGCGCCGCCCATCGACCGCATCATGCCGATCAGCGGGCCCGCCATCGCCTGCATCTCCTCGGGCAGCACATCGCCCATGGCGAGGCCGACGCGCTCAGCCACCGGGTCGACCAGCTTCTGCCAGGCGGGGAGGGACGCCTCGACCCACTCCGCACGGCTCCACGCCACGGTCGAGACGGAACCGGACGGCAGCGACGTCACGCCGTCCAGCCAGAGGTCGGCCAGCCGCAGCGCCTCGTCGACCGCGGCCCGCTCCGAAGGACCGACGCTCGCGTCCTTCGTGCCGTCCGGGGTGCCCTGGGCGACCGTCTGGCGGGCGACCTGCTTGGCCATGTCCCAGTTCACGGGACCGCCCTCGTAGCTCAGCATCTGGCCGAGCTGCTGGAAGGCGGCTCCCAGGTCGTTCGGGTTCATCGTGCCGAACATCGCCGCGAACGGGTTGTCTCCGCCCGCGCCCGGCCCGAAGCCGAACGGGTTCGCAGGCCCGCCCGAACCCTGCCCACCTCCGGCGGGGTCCTTCTTCTTGCCCTCGTCGCCGTCTTCCGGCTCCTCCGGCGGAAGGCCGAATCCGAATGGGGTGTCACTCACGGGTTTCCTCGGCTCGTAGGGCCGCCGGCTCGAACCGACGGCGACTGCCCGACATCACCATCCAGCGTAGACACCAAGCCCGCTCGGGGCCTCAGTGCTCCGCCGACTCCCGGCCTGCGGCAGGATGGACGCCACCTGGTACGTACGCGTCATTCGGGTACGTACTGAAGACAACCGCTGGAGACGCCCGGTGAGTTCCCCAGATCCTCAGGTTCGCGCAGCGCGAAACCTGGCCGACCTTTCGCCCGAGAGCAAACCCTCGAAGAGCCGCTCCAAGAGCCGCGGCCCCGTCGTCGCGGTCACCGGTGCCGCGACCGGCGTCGGTGAGCTGCTCACCGCGCGCCTCGCGGCTTCCGAGGAGATCAAGCAGGTCATCGCCATCGACGAGCGCCGCGGCGAGGTCTCCGAGGCGATCTGGCACATCCTCGACGTACGGGATCCCGCCATTGCCGAGAAGCTGCGCGGCGCGGACGTCGTCGTCCATCTGGCACTCGATCTCGACCTGGAGACCGACCCCGCCGCCCGTACCGCGTACAACGTCCGCGGCACCCAGACCGTGCTGACGGCCGCCGCGGCCGTCGGGGTCCACCGGGTCGTGCTCTGCACCTCGGCGATGGTCTACGGGGCGCTTCCCGACAACGACATCCCGCTCGCCGAGGACGCCGAACTGCGTGCCACGGCGGAGGCCACCGGCGTCGGCGACCTCCTGGAGATCGAACGGCTCGGGCGTCGCGCACCCCGCGCCCATCCCGGCCTCAATGTGACCGTGGTCCGCCCCACTGTCCTGGTCGGCGGTACGGACACGGCGCTGACCCGCTACTTCGAGTCGCCGCGCCTCCTGGTCGTCGCCGGATCGCGCCCCACATGGCAGTTCTGCCATGTCGACGACCTGGTCACGGCCCTGGAGTACGCCGCGCTGGAGAAGATCGACGGAGAGTTCGCGGTCGGCTGCGACGGCTGGCTGGAACAGCAGGAGGTCGAGGAGCTCAGTGGCGTCCGCCGGATGGAACTGCCCTCCGCGGTCGCCCTCGGCGCCGCCGCCCGGCTGCACCGGATCGGCCTCACCCCGTCTCCGGCGGGAGATCTCGCGTACACGATGCACCCCTGGGTGGTCAGCGTGAGCCGTCTGCACGACGCCGGCTGGCGTCCCGGGTGGACCAACGAGGAAGTGCTCGCCGCCCTCCTCGAAGAGGTCGAGGGCCGCCACACCGTCGCGGGGCGCAGGCTCGGCCGCAAGGACGCCACCGCGGCCGGCGCCGCCGGTGCGACCGTGGCGCTGCTCGGCACCGCCGCCCTGGTCCGCCGTGCCCGCAAGGCCCGCCGCCGCATCTGAGACGTGTCCGGACGCGGTGTGTCCGGGCAGGTCCGGGCCGGGCGCCGCGGTGGCTGTAGGAGGCTCCAAGGTGGCCGGCGGCCCGCCGGTGGAAAGCGCTATTCCGCGATGTCGGTGCCGTGCGGCACCATGGGCGCCATGGCACCCATCCATGACCACCCCGGTGAGCAGGCGGCGCAGGACCCGATCCGGCTGCTGGAGATCCGGGACACCCCGCTGTCCGTCGACGAGATCTTCCGCGCCGCCGGGGACGACGCAGCGGGAGGCACGGCGCTCTTCGTCGGCACGGTGCGCAATCACGACGGCGGCCAGGACGTCGGCGGGCTCGGCTACTCCTGCCATCCGTCGGCGCAGGACGAGATGCGCCGGGTGGCCGAGAAGGTCGTCGCCGAGTTCCCGGTCCGGGCACTGGCCGCCGTCCATCGTGTGGGTGAACTGGAGGTCGGGGACCTGGCCGTGGTCGTCGCCGTCTCCTGCCCGCACCGTGCGGAGGCATTCGCGGCGTGTCGCAAGCTCATCGACGACCTCAAGCACGAGGTTCCGATCTGGAAGCACCAGCGGTTCTCCGACGGTACGGAGGAGTGGGTGGGCGCCTGCTGAGCGCAAACCGGACCGGCGACATCCGCCCCGATTTGCGTAACCGCACCCCTGCCGTGAGCGTTGGATCTGCAGAAGACTAATCTGCTGATCGGTTCGTTGCGGTCGCTCATGGCGTGGGGAGGTAGTGATGGCAGCACTCGCCTGGTTGCTGATTCCGCTTTTCGCTGCTCTCGGTGCTGCGATATGGGGAAGCTGGGCCGCCCGTAATCGCACGACCGGTGATGTCACCGAACTCGCCGGATATGCCCGGTTCCGTGAAGCGATGGAGAGAACCGACTCCGGTTCCGACGCTGCCTGACGCACCACCGAACGTACGCAGTCGCCAATCCTCATCCCGGCGCCGACACCCCCGCCACTCGGCACAGCACGACGCCCGGCCCTCCGCCCCGTACGGACCGGCCCCGGCGGTGCACTGAGAGACCCTTCCCGTACTGTCGTTCCATGCCACGCCGCACCGCGACGATGCTCGCCTCCACGCTGATCCTCATCGCGCTGCTCTGCGCAGGCGTGCTGATCCCAGTGCCGTATTCGGAGATGTCTCCCGGGCCGACCGTGAACACGCTCGGCAAGGTCGACGGCGAGCCGGTCCTGCAGATCTCCGGGCATCCGACGTACAAGACGTCCGGCAATCTCAACATGACGACGGTCAGGGTCACCGGCGCCGACTACAACATGAACCTCGTAGAGGCCGTCTACGGCTGGCTGGCCCACGACGGCGTGGTCGTTCCGCACGACACGCTGTACCCGGGTGGCCAGACCGAGGAGCAGTCGACGCAGGAGAACGCCGAGGAGTTCAGCCAGTCCCAGGAGAGCGCCAAGGTCGCCGCCCTGACCGAACTGGGCATCCCGGTGACGTCGCGCGTCGTGGTCTCCACGGTGATCAAGGACAGCCCCGCGCAGGGCAAGCTGCACGCCGGTGATGTGATCAAGGCGGTCGACGGTACGGCGGTCAAGCAGCCCGAGGACGTCGCGAAGCTCGTCACCAAGCACAAGCCGGGGGAGAACGTCACCTTCACGGTGATCCCGGCCAAGACGGCGGCAGCGGCCGAGAAGGCCGGCAAGCAGCCCGAGGGCACCGAGAAGATCACCATCAAGACGAAGAAGGCACCCAAGGAGAACCGGGCGATCGTCGGAATCCAGGCCGGGACGGACCACACGTTCCCGTTCGAGATCGACATCAAGCTCGCCGATGTCGGCGGCCCGAGCGCGGGCCTGATGTTCTCCCTGGGCATCGTCGACAAGCTCACGCCCGGTCAGCTGACCGGCGGCAAGTTCATCGCGGGCACCGGCACCATCGACGACCAGGGCAAGGTCGGCCCGATCGGCGGCATCAACATGAAGCTGGTCGGCGCGCGCGACGCGGGCGCCAGGTACTTCCTGACGCCGGGCGACAACTGCAAGGCCGCCGCCTCCGACACCCCCAGCGGGCTCACCCTGGTCAAGGTGAAGACGATCGACGACGCGAAGAAGTCGCTGGAGAAGATCCGCGCGGGCGACACGGCCGGCCTGCCGAGCTGCTCGGCAGGCTGACCGCGCCGCCCTTGGCGGGGGAGCGGGCGGTACCGCCCGCTGCGGTCAGGACTCGAACGTGGCGGCCAGCGCCTCGGCCAGCCCCGGCACCAGGCCGGCGCCGGTCAGCACCTCGGTCGGGGAGTCCTTCTCCCGGAGCCGTACGGCCGACTCCCGCGCACCGTTGCGCAGGACGGCCACGGTCATCCGCACCTCCTGCCGGTCGGGGTGCTTGGCGACCCACTTGGTCAGCTGGGCGTCACTGAGCCCCTCCGGTACGGAGGACTCGGCGGACGGCGGCAGCATCAGGCGCTCCACCGTCATGGCGCAGCCGGCGACCGCGTCGGGCCAGGCGATCGTGGCGAGGAACTCGTCCAGCGCCTTTCCGGGGGGAAGCTCCTCCTGCTCGATGGGGGTGAGTGCGGCGGTGGTCGAATCGGAGCTGTCGAGACCGAGCTGGGCGGCGAGACCGGGCTCCTGGACCCGCAGCTTGGCGGTATCGACGAGCGCGAAGAGCCGGGCCGGCTGGTCCCAGCCGAGGCCGGAGGCGTACTCGTCGATCTCGAGCACGGCGACAGTGAGGGGGCTCGCGGCCATCGGGGGGCCTGAGGGGGAAACGTTGGACATGCTCAACATCCTCCCTCCTTCCGCCCCGGGAACGGGAACTAGGTAAAGCCTCAGTAAGTTGCATAGGTGGGCTCTACGATCGCTGGGCCTGCTTCACACGACCGCGAACTTCGAGGGGCGCACGTTGGCTTTCCAGATGCCGGACCGCGGCGGGAGCCCGACCGGGCCACGGATCAGAGTCGGCCGCCCGTCCCGGCGCGCCCGTACCCTGCTCATGACACTGGGCGTCCTGGCGATTCTCGCCATGGTGTTCGTCATGTTCGCCGGGTTCTGGACGGACTGGCTCTGGTACCGGTCGGTCGCGTATTCGTCCGTCTTCACCACCACCCTGTGGACCAAGATCGGGCTGTTCCTCGTCTTCGGACTGCTGATGGCGATCGCCGTCGGCGTGAACATCTGGCTCGCGCACCGGCTCCGGCCGCCGCTGAGCGCGATGTCGATGGAGCAGCAGAGCCTGGACCGCTACCGGATGAGTGTGGCCCCGTACAAGAGGTGGGTGCTGCTCGCGATCACCGCGCTCGTCGGGCTGATCGCCGGAGCGTCCGCCTCGGGCCAGTGGCGTACGTGGCTGATGTACGTGAACGGCGTGTCGTTCGGGCAGAAGGACCCCCAGTTCCACCTGGACGTGTCCTTCTACGCCTTCGACCTGCCGTGGTACCGCTTCCTGCTGGGCTTCGGCTTCGCGGCCACGGTGCTCTCGCTGATCGCCGCCGCCCTGACCCACTACCTGTACGGCGGGCTCCGCATCACCAGCCCCGGCGCGCGGGCGACCGGCGCGGCCACCGGCCACCTGTCGGTGCTGCTCGGCGTCTTCGTCTCGCTGAAGGCCGTGGCGTACTGGCTCGACCGGTACGGCCTCGCCGTGAAGTCCAGTGACTTCAAGGCGACGGACAACTGGACGGGCCTGCGCTACGTCGATGCCAACGCCTACCTGCCGGCGAAGACGATCCTGTTCTGCATCGCCGCGATCTGCGCCGTGCTGTTCTTCGCGACGCTGTGGCGCCGCACCTGGCAGCTCCCGGTGATCGGTTTCGGCCTGATGGTGCTCTCCGCGATCCTGATCGGCGGGCTGTACCCGGCGATCGTGCAGAAGTTCCAGGTCCAGCCGAACGAGCAGGCCAAGGAAGCCCCGTTCATCCGGAAGAACATCGAGGCGACGCGTGACGCGTACGACATCGATGACGCCCAGGTGAACGACTACACGGGCAAGAGCACCACGACCGACGACGCGAAGCTCCGTGCCAGCGCGGACGAAGCGGCGAGCTACCGGGTGATGGACCCCAACGTCGTCTCCCCGGCCTTCCAGCAGCTCCAGCAGAAGAGGAACTACTACCAGTTCCCCAAGACGCTGGACGTCGACCGCTACAAGGACGCCGCCGGCAAGGACCAGGACACGGTCATCGGTCTGCGCGAGCTCAATCTGGAGGGCATCCCCAAGCGCAACTGGATCAACGACCACTTCACGTACACCCACGGCTACGGTGCCATTGCCGCCCGGGGCACCACGACGGGCACGAACCCGAAGGGCTCCCCGGACTTCACCGAGTCCGGTCTGCCGACCACCGGCCAGCTCGGCTCGTACGAGCAGCAGATCTACTACGGCGAGAAGACCGAGCAGTACTCCATCGTCGGCGGGCCCCAGAAGGAGCTCGACTACGAGGAGGACGGCGAGAAGACCACCAGCTACGAGGGCAACAGCGGGGTCAGTCTCGGCAGCGCCTTCAACCGCGCCGCGTACGCGGTGTCGTTCAGCGAGCCGCAGATCCTCTACTCGGGGGCCATCGGCAACGGTTCGCGGATTCTCTACAACCGCACGCCCAAGGAGCGCGTCGAGGCGGTCGCCCCGTGGCTGACCATCGACGGCGACGCCTATCCGGCCGTGGTGAACCACCGCATCCAGTGGGTCGTCGACGCGTACACCACCACCAACGGGTACCCGTACGCCTCGCGTACGACGCTCGGTGACACCACGGCCGACTCGCTCACCACCAACCAGCGTGCGGTCGTCGCCCAGCAGAACCAGGTCAACTACATCCGCAACTCGGTGAAGGCCACCGTCGACGCGTACGACGGCAAGGTCAAGCTGTACGAGTGGGACACCAAGGACCCGGTCCTCAAGACCTGGCGCAAGGCGTTCCCGGGGACGGTGGAGCCGCGGGCCGACATCCCCAAGGACCTGATGGACCACCTGCGGTACCCGCAGGACCTGTTCAAGGTGCAGCGCGAGCTGCTCACCCGCTACCACGTCACCAACCCCGCACAGTTCTACAGCGGCAGTGACGCGTGGCAGGTCCCGGACGACCCGACCAACAAGGAGTCCGGCGCCGTCCCGCCGTACTACCTGAGCATAAAGATGCCGGACCAGACGGCTCAGAAGTTCTCGCTGACCACCACCTTCACTCCGAAGGGGCGGCCCGACCTCGGGGCGTTCATGGCAGTGGACGCGGATGCGGCCAGCAAGGACTACGGCACGATAAGGCTGTTGAGAGTCACCACGACGGTGAAGGGACCCGGCCAGGTACAGAGCGAGCTCAACGGCAACGACGATGTCGCCGAGTTCGTGAGGAATCTCAAGGGCACCGACTCCGACATCGAGTACGGCAACCTGCTGACCGTGCCGCTCGACGGCGGCTTCCTGTACGTCGAGCCGGTGTACACGCGCGGTGGCACGCAGAACTATCCGCTGCTGCGCAAGGTCGCCGCCTCGTACGGTTCGAAGACCGTCTTCGAGAACAGCCTCGGGGAGGCACTCAACGCGGTCTTCGGAGTGGAGGACACCGGCACCAGCCAGCCGCCGGCGGAGACCACCCGGCCACCGGGCACGAAGCCACCGGCCACCGGTGACGCCGCACTGAAGCGGGCGATCGCGGATGCGCAGAAGGCCTACACCGAAGGCGAGGCAGCCCTGAAGAAGCAGGACTGGACCGCCTACGGCAAGGCCCAGGCGGATCTGGAGGACGCGCTGCGGCGTGCGGCTGCGGCCCAGCCCAAGACGGAGAAGCGCAGCTGAGCGGCGGCCGGTAGCAACGGGTAAAGCACCACCCTCGCATCGTGGTACGGTTTGAACACAACGACGCGGGGTGGAGCAGCTCGGTAGCTCGCTGGGCTCATAACCCAGAGGTCGCAGGTTCAAATCCTGTCCCCGCTACTGAAAAGATGAAGACCCGGATCCTTTCGAGGATCCGGGTCTTCGTCGTGTTGCGGAGACTTTCTCGCACAAAGGGCCTGAAGTGCGGTTTGCGGGGCATGAGTTGGCTCCGAACGTGTTTGACTTATCTCTCTGTGGGCATGTCGACAAAACGCTGAAGTGACCTCACTGGCCGCGAGATACCAGGTGTACGCGGGTTGCAGGTGGTGGGACGATGGTATTTATGGGGGACAGGGCAACTCTGTTGGAGACAGGGCGGTTTGTGCAGCGGCGCGTCCATGGGATGGGAAACACGGCAGATGCGGCTTTTGCCGCCCATGTCACGGATGACGCCGAGGCCGTCCAGGCCTTCGAGGACGGTGGGACCGCCGGGGGCGCGGAGCCGTCCTGCAGCGCCGAGAGCACTCAGGGCATCGAGAACACCGAGAGCACGGAGACCGCCGAGAGCGAGGCGCGGCACCGTCGTGCCGCCGACGCCGGAGACACCGCATCGATGAGCGTCCTCGGTGCGCTGCTGCTGCGCCGAGGCGATCTGAACGGCGCCGAGCCCTATCTGCGTGCGGCCACCGCCGACGGCGACCGGGCTGCCGCCAACAATCTGGGCGTCCTCCTGCACCAGCGCGGCTACGCCGACGAGGCGGCCGGCTGGTGGCGTATCGCCGCCGTCGCCGGTTCCGCCGCCGCGGCCCACGCGCTGGGCCGCCACTACCGCGAGCGTGGCGACGAGCCGGGCGCCGAGTACTGGCTGCGCCAGTCCGCCGAGCAGGGCCATGCGCTGGGCGCGTACGCGCTCGCCGACCTGCTGGAACACCGCAGCGACGTCGGCGCCGAGCGCTGGCTGCGCGCCGCCGCCGAGCAGGGGCACCGAGAGGCCGCGTACCGCCTGGCACGCACCCTGGAGAGCAAGGCTGCCGACGACCCGCACGACGCGTTCGGCCGCCCGGGGGCGGACGCCGGGCTGGGGGCGGGCCTGCCTGCGCGCAGTGGCGCCGCCGACGGCACCGGAACCGGAACCGGTGCGCGCAAGGAGGGCCGTGCGGGCGGGCGCAAGGACGACGGACCCGTGGCGGGTCCCGCCGCCGGGCGCATCGATGAGGCCGAGCAGTGGTACCGGCAGGCCGCCGCGCGCGGTCACCGCCGCGCCGCCCTGCATCTCGGCGCCATTTTGGAACAGCGCGGCGAGCTCAAGGAGGCCGGCCGCTGGTACCTCACCTCCGCCAAGGGCGGCGAGGCCCGGGCGGCCTGCGCGCTCGGCTTCCTGCTGCGCGACGCAGGCGACGAGGAGAGCGCGGCCGTGTGGTGGCTGCGCGCCGCCCAGGAGGGCGACGGCAACGCGGCCAACGCTCTGGGCGCCCTGCACGCCGCCCGCGGCGAGCAGCAGACCGCCGAGCGCTGGTACCGCGCCGCCATGGACGCGGGCGACGTCAACGGCGCGTACAACCTGGGGCTGCTCTGTGCCGCCCAGGACCGTACACCGCAGGCCGAGCAGTGGTACCGCCGTGCCGCCTACGCCGGTCACCGCGAGGCCGCCAACGCCCTGGCCGTGCTGCTGCTCCAGGCGGGCGACGCGACCGGCGCGCAGCCCTGGTTCTCCAAGGCCGCCGAGGCGGGCAGCGTCGACGCCGCCTTCAACCTCGGTATTCTGCACGCCGGGCGCGACGAGGACCGGGCAGCTCTGAGCTGGTACGAGAGGGCCGCGGCCGCCGGGCACACCGAGGCCGCGCTGCAGGTCGGCATGGCCCTGCTGCACCACGGCGAGGAGCAGGAGGCCGAACGCCATCTGCGCTGCGCCGCGGGTGGCGGCAGTGCCGAGGCGGCCTTCCGGCTGGCCGGGGTGCTGGACTCGCGGCAGCCGCCGCCGGGACCGCCCGGGCTCGGTGAGCCGATGCCGGAGAAGACCGAGTGCGAGGCCTGGTACGAGCGGGCCGCCGAGCAGGGGCACCGCCGCGCCCAGGTGCGCGTCGGCATGCTCGCCGCCGCCCGCGGTGATCTGGAGAGCGCCGCGCGCTGGTACCGCGAGGCCGCCGAGTCGGGCAGCCGCAACGGTGCCTTCAATCTGGGGCTGCTCCTCGCCCGTGAGGGCAGCGAGCGCGAGGCCGCCCTGTGGTGGAGCCGCGCCGCCAACGACGGCCACGGCCGGGCCGCGCTGCGGCTGGCCCTGCTCGCTGCCCGCCGCGGCGAGCTCACCGAGGGGCAGCGCTGGTGCGCGCGTGCGGTCGAGCTGGGCCCGGCGGAGGTCGCGGAGCGGGCCGCCAGGCTCCGTGAGGCCCTGCACCAGGAGCTGACCGCGTAGCGGTGTGCGGGGGTGCGACACGGGCGTCACAGGGGTGGCGGTGCCCCGCGACACCGCGCTTCTCACAGTCGGCAGAAACGGATTTGCGCTGGTCCAGGGCGTCACGTAATGTTGTGTTCACGACGCGGGGTGGAGCAGCTCGGTAGCTCGCTGGGCTCATAACCCAGAGGTCGCAGGTTCAAATCCTGTCCCCGCTACTGAAGACAGAAGGCCGGATCCTTTCGAGGATCCGGCCTTCTGTGCATGCCGCCTTCTCTGCATGCCGTACGGGCGCCGCATCAGAGTCTGTGGCCCACCGCCTCCCCGTACGTCGCCCGGTCGACGGCCTTCTCCTCCGGTACCGGCGGCTTGCCCTCCGAGACGCCCGCGTCGCTGTACGCCTGCTGCAGCCGGTCCGTCGTGCCCTTCCGGATCTCCCAGTCCATCCGCATGGACGGCGTCGACCGCAGCGTCGCCTCGTCGATCTTCATCAGCTTCGCCAGCTCCGTCACGAACGCGGGATCGGACTTGTAGTCCCCGGCGAAGTAGGTGTTCACCGTCCGGATGTAGGCGCGGAGAAAGGCGACACCCGCGTCCGGGTCCTCGGTCAGCAGCGTCGGGCCGAAGAGCAGGCCGCCGAGCGGCTCGCCGACCGGCTGGCCGCCCATGAACGCGTACCGCTTGTCGCCGTCCACCTTGCGCCAGACCGGGTCGAGCAGCCAGGCGGAGTCCACGCCGCCGTTCTGCAGGGCGGTCAGTACGTCCGCGGAGCCGAGCTGCTGGAAACTGATCTTGTCGAGGCCGCCGCCGTGCTTCTTCAGCGAGGTGTCCATCGGGTACGCGATGACCGAGCCCTTGCCGATCATCGTCCCCATCCTCCGCCCCGCCATGTCGACGTGTCCGGCGCTCTCGCCCTTCTTGAGGCGCACCCAGAGGCCGCTCTTGGAGGTGGGATCGGGGGAGAAGTTCCCTGCCACCCACTTGATGTCGAAGCCGCCGTTGATGCCGTTCATCACGGCTGCCTCGGGGGCTGCCCACTGAGCGTCGACATCGCCCTTGGCGAGCAGAGGCAGGGCGTCCGGGGTGGGAAGCACCTTCAGTTCGACGTCCAGGCCCTCCTTGGCGAACTCGCCCTTCGCCACGGCGACCTGGAGCGGAGCGACGTACTCCGCACTGAGTGTGCCGGTGGCGACGGTGACCTTCCGCTTCTTCGCCAGCGGCTGAGGGGCGGGCGCGCCCTTGTCGCATCGGGCCGGCTTGCGATCGGCCGCCAGATCGGCCGGGTCGGTCCAGCTGCCCGCGCCGCAGCCGGCGACGGGCTTGACGGTGCGCGGCGCGGCGTCGGCGCCGCCGCTGCCGGAATCGTTCTTGGCGCAGCCCGCCGCGGCGAGCAGCGATGCCGCGACGAGCGCGACGGTGCAGGTGAGAGGGGTACGTGTGCGCACAGTGCCTCCGTACGAAGAACTCGGTGGAGCAGGTGGGGTGCCGTTCACGACTGGCTGCGGCCGCGGTCGCGCGGGGCCCACGGGGTGAGCAGCCGTCCGGCGATCCGCACCATTTCGGAGAAGGCGACGCCGAGCACCGCCACGCAGACGATGCCGACGAACATCACGTCGTTCTGGAACAGCGCCCGGGAGTCGAAGATCAGATGGCCGAGCCCGTCGGCCGCGGCGATCTGCTCGGACGCCACGATGACCAGGACGGCCACCCCCGCCGCGATCCGTGCGCCGACCAGCACCGCGGGCAGTGAGGCGGGCAGCAGTACATGCCGGAACATCTGCCAGGGCGAGGCTCCGAAGACCTGGCCGGCGTCGCGGTGACCGATCGGGACGGCGAGGACTGCCGCCATGGTGGAGATCCAGACGAAGAAGAAGACCGTGGCGGCGACCAGAGCGATCTGCGGCCCTTCGCCGAGGCCGAACATATTGAGGAACACCGGCAGCAGGGCCAGCTTCGGTACGACGTACAGGGCGTCGAGCAACGGCTCCAGCGCCGCGCGTACGAGCGAGAGCGAGCCCATCAGCAGGCCGAGCGCGTATCCGGCGGCGGTACCGATCGCATAGCCGCCGAGAACGCGCTTGAGCGTGGCCCACACATCCGGCCACAGATCGCCGTCGGCCGCCCGGTCCCAGCCGTCGGCAAGGATGGTGGACGGGGCAGGGTAGACGCGGTCGTCGATCCAGGACCGGGCGGCGGCCAGCTGCCAGAGCAGGACGAGGACCAGCGGCACGGCGACGGCGAGCGCCAGCTCCAGGGTGCGGCGCCTGCGATGGGTGCGTACGGGATACAGCTCCTGCGGGCCCGGCCTGCGGACCAGGACGGTTCCACCCTCCCGAGGCGCGTCTTTCACGGCGGTGCTCATGCCGGGATCACCTCTCGACGGACCTCGCCGCGCAGCAGCTCCCACAACTCGCTCTTCAGTGCGGTGAATTCGGGTGTCGAACGGACGTGGCCGGTTCGCGGCCGGGCGAACGGCGGCCGGTGTTCGGCAATGATCCGGCCCGGCCTGGCGGACATCACCAGTACCCGGTCGCCGAGCACGATCGCCTCTTCCAGGCTGTGGGTGATGAAGAGCGTGGTGGTACGGGTGGTCTGGGTGAGGTCGAGCAGCTCGTCCTGGAGGATCGTCCGCAGCTGGGCGTCGAGCGCCGCGAACGGCTCGTCCATCAGCAGGATTTCGGGCTCGACGGCGAGGGCGCGGGCGATCGCGACGCGCTGCCGCATCCCGCCGGAGAGAGCGGCGGGATAGGCGCCGGCGAACTCGGAGAGCCCCATCCGGGCGAGCCAGTCACGCGCCCTGGCGTCGGCCTCCTTGCGCGGTACGCGCTGGATGTCGAGGCCGAACCGGACATTGGCGAGAACGGTCTTCCAGTCGTAGATGCCGTAGTCCTGGAAGATCATCGCGGCCGGGCGGGGCGATGCCGTACGGATGGACAGCTCACCCGCGCTGGGGCGGAGCAGCCCGGCGGCGATCCGCAGCAGGGTGGACTTCCCGCAACCGGAGGGGCCGACGATGCAGGTGAACTCGCCGGGTGCGATGTCGAGATCGACCGGGCCGAGGGCGGTGAGGGCCTTGGCGCCGCGCCCGAACGTGCGGGTGAGCGCGTGGGCCCGGAGCGTGGGGGCGGTGGGCGTGGGCGTTGGGGTCGGTGACGGTGGGGTCGGGTGCGGATCTCCCACGGGTCTCTCCTCGCGCAGTCGAGGTGTGGATCCGCCGCTGGGCGGACGCGATCGCCGCCGACGATATGACGACCCGTCAGATTCGGGAAGGGGGTGTGCGCGGGGTGGATGGGTGCGGACGTCGCCGGGGCTGCGGCTGCAGCGGCTTGCCCGGCTGTCGGCGCTCCGCCCTCGCTGAACGCGCGGTCGGCGCGCACCTCCGGCAGGCCCTGCGGGTGCCCGTCGAAGTGGTTCCGCACCGGAGCGGCCGGTGTGGCGCGCAGGCTCGGTTCCGGTCGGGTGGAATGCGAAAGGGCCCGGTGCGAGTGTCACTCGCACCGGGCCCTTCGTCCCGTCTCAGGCAGTCGCGGCGCAGTTCGGGCAGATGCCGCGGTACGTCACCTCGACATCGGAGACCGTGAAGCCGAACCGCTCGTCCGTCGGCAGGTCCGCCAGTGGGTCGCCCGCCGGGTGCACGTCACGGATGGCGCCGCACCGGGCGCAGACCAGGTGCTGGTGGGGGCGGTGTGCGTTCGGGTCGTACCGCTTCGCGCGGTGATCGGTGGAGACCTCGATGACCTCGCCGAGCGTCACCATCTCACCGAGCGTGTTGTAGACGGTGGCGCGGGAGATCTCCGGGAGCTTGGCGACGGCCCGGGCGTGCACCTCGTCGGCCGTCAGGTGCACATGGTCCCCGTCGAGGACCTCGGCCACGACGCGCCGCTGCGCGGTCATGCGCCAGCCGCGTCCGCGGAGTCGTTCCAACAGGTCACTCATAAGAGCAAGCCTAACAGTGAGGGAGCCCTGGTTCCGAACGGGTGTGACTTTGGACCCTAGCTTGACTTGGACATAGTCCATTGTAGGATCGTGCCATAAGCAAGGGACAGGCTGTGCGGACATCAGGACATGACGGATGTGCAGGAACGACGCAGGAGGCGCACGTGACGCAGGGACCGCTCACCACGGAGGCCGGCGCGCCGGTCGCCGACAACCAGAACAGTCAGACCGCAGGCGTCGGTGGTCCGGTCCTGGTGCAGGACCAGTTGCTGCTGGAGAAGCTCGCGCACTTCAACCGTGAGCGCATTCCGGAGCGCATCGTGCACGCTCGCGGCGCCGGTGCGTACGGCACCTTCACGCTGACCCGCGACGTCTCGCAGTGGACGCGTGCGAAGTTCCTCTCCGAGGTCGGCAAGCAGACCGAGACGTTCCTGCGCTTCTCCACCGTCGCGGGCAACCTCGGCTCCGCCGACGCGGTACGCGACCCCCGCGGTTTCGCGCTGAAGTTCTACACCGAAGAGGGCAACTACGACCTCGTCGGCAACAACACCCCGGTGTTCTTCATCAAGGACGCCATCAAGTTCCCGGACTTCATCCACACCCAGAAGCGCGATCCGTACACCGGCTCGCAGGAGGCGGACAACGTCTGGGACTTCTGGGGTCTGTCGCCCGAGTCCACCCACCAGGTGACCTGGCTCTTCGGTGACCGCGGTATCCCGGCCACGCTGCGCCACATGAACGGGTACGGCTCGCACACGTACCAGTGGAACAACGAGGCCGGCGAGGTCTTCTGGGTCAAGTACCACTTCAAGACCGACCAGGGCATCAAGAACCTCACGCAGGCCGAGGCCAACAAGCTCGCCGGCGAGGACCCGGACAGCCACCAGCGCGATCTGCGCGAGGCGATCGAGCGCGGCGACTTCCCGTCCTGGACGGTGCAGGTCCAGATCATGCCCGCGTCCGAGGCGGCCACCTACCGCTTCAACCCGTTCGACCTCACCAAGGTGTGGCCGCACGCGGACTACCCGCCGATCGAGATCGGGAAGCTGGAGCTCAACCGCAACCCCGAGAACATCTTCGCGGAGACCGAGCAGTCGATCTTCAGCCCCGCGCACTTCGTGCCGGGCATCGGCCCGTCCCCGGACAAGATGCTCCAGGGCCGCCTCTTCGCCTACGGCGACGCCCACCGCTACCGCGTCGGGATCAACGCCGACCACCTGCCCGTGAACCGTCCGCACGCCACCGAGGCGCGGACGAACAGCCGGGACGGCTACCTGTACGACGGCCGCCACAAGGGTGCGAAGAACTACGAGCCCAACAGCTTCGGCGGTCCGGTCCAGACCGACCGTCCGCTGTGGGAGCCCACCACCGTCACCGGTGGGACCGGTACCCACGAGGCCCCGCGCCACGCCGAGGACAACGACTTCGTGCAGGCCGGGAACCTCTACCGGCTCTTCTCCGAGGACGAGAAGGTCCGGCTGATCGACAACCTCGCCGGGTTCATCGCCAAGGTCTCGCGCGACGACATCGCCGAGCGCGCGATCAACAACTTCCGCCAGGCGGACGGCGACTTCGGCAAGCGGCTGGAGGTCGCGGTCCAGGCCCTTCGCGGCTAGTACGGACGGCTGCCGGTGGGCTGGTCCCCTCTGCATCGAGGGGGCCGGTCCACCTGCCGTACGTGCGTAAGGGGCGGTCAGCCGACCAGTTCCACCGGGTGGCGCCTGGTGGGCGCCCAGCAGCGGATGATGTCGCGGACCGAGACGATACCGACGGGCCCGTGGTCGTCCAACACGATCAGATGCCGGAAGCCGCCATGTGTCATGGCCTCTGCGGCCTCCTCCAGGGTCCAGCTGGGCGCGGCGAAGACCACATCGGTGGTGGTGTGGGTGGATGCGGTCTCGGTGTCGGGGTTCTGGCCGGCGCCGACCGCATTGAGGATGTCGCGCTCGGTGATGATGCCGAGTCCGCTGGTGTCCCGGTCGAGGACGACGGCTGCGCCGATGCGGCGGGCCGACATCAGCTGAGCCGCCTGGCGGAGCGTGTGCGTGGGGCCGATGGTGAGGACCATCGTGCTCATGGCGTCACGGACGAGCATGAAGGGAGCCACCTCCTTCGTGAAGCGACCACGTGAGCCGATTCACAAGTTCACAAGTGGGGGGACTCTCAGCGTTGCATCCTTGGGGGAGTCCAACAAGGGGTACGTGGAGATCATTCGAGGGGCGCGCGGAAGCGGACCGCACGCCCCTCGGGAGTCTGTACGCCTCGTAGCGGCGCCGGATCAGTACCGCTGGTTCAGATATCCCAGCAGCTCGTGGTGGAGCAGCCCGTTCGAGGCAGCCGCGTTCCCGCCGCCCGGACCGGGCACCCCGTCCAGGCTGGTGAACCGGCCACCCGCCTCCTGGACGATGATCGCGTTCGCCGCCATGTCCCAGAGCGACAGCTCCGGCTCCGCGCAGATGTCCACGGAACCCTCGGCGACCATCATGTACGGCCAGAAGTCCCCGTACCCACGCGTACGCCAGCAGGCCCGGGTCAGATCCATGAACCCGTCGAGCCGGCCCTGCTCCTCCCAGCCGGTCATCGACGCGTACGCGAACGAGGCGTCCGAGATCCGCTCGACCTTCGAGACATGCAGCCGGCTCGCGGAGGTGAGGCTGCGGCCGGAGAACGCCCCCGCGCCCTTCGCCGCCCACCAGCGGCGCCCCAGCGCGGGGGCCGACACCACGCCCACCACCGGCTGGAAGCCGTTCTCGCCCGCCTCCATCAGCGAGATCAGCGTCGCCCAGACCGGCACACCGCGCACGTAGTTCTTGGTGCCGTCGATCGGGTCGACGACCCAGCGGCGCGGGCCGGTGCCCTCGATCCCGTACTCCTCGCCGAGGATCGCGTCGCGCGGGCGCGCCCGATGGAGGTGACCGCGGATCAGCTCCTCGGCGGCCTTGTCGGCCTCGCTCACCGGCGTCATGTCCGGCTTGGTCTCAACCTTGAGGTCGAGAGCCTTGAACCGGTCCATCGTCGTCGCGTCGGCGGCGTCCGCCAGCACATGGGCGAGGCGCAGATCATCGTGGTAGTCGGGCATGTCGTCACAGTATCGACCGCAGGTGAACAGGGCCACAGGACCCTGGGGGTGCATGAACTCTTGACAGTGCGGGGGAGCGCGTCAACTCTGAACCGCAGACCCCTGGCGTGGGAGGCGACGATGCCTGCAGCGCGAGAAGCATTGCTGGACGCCGCCCTCTCGGCGCTCAGCACCCTGCCCTGGGCGACGGTGCGGATGGTCGACATTGCGTCCGCCGCGGGAGTCTCCCGGCAGACCCTCTACAACGAGTTCGGCAGCAAGGACGGCCTGGCCCGGGCTCTCGTCCGGCGCGCTGCCGATGGCTACCTCGCCGGTGTCGAACGGGCATTGGAACCGCCCGGCGGTACGGGGGACAGACTGGCCGCCACCGCCGCCTGGACGGTCCGGGCCGCTCGTACGAACACCCTGGTCAGGGCGTTGCTCACCGGTTGCTGGGGAGAGCGGTTACCCCGCCCCGCCCGCCTCTCGGGGCCGCCCTTCTCGCCCGTACCGGCGCAGCGGCGGGCCGATGCCGGGCCGCCGACCCCGGCCGAGCTGCTCGGCCTGGTGCGCGACCGCGCGGTGGCCGCCCTGGACGGGGGGCGTCCGCCGCACGACCCGGCGCTGGCCGTGACCTGCGAGATCGCGTTGCGCCTCGCACTGTCGTACGCGGTTGCCGCGTCCTCCGTCCCCACGGACGCCGCGCCGCTGGTGCGCGAGGTGGTGGAGCGGTGGCCCGCCGGGTGACGGGCGGGCCACCGGCGGCGCGCTACTTCTTCAGCCAGCCCACCTTGGTGTAGTCGATGGAGGCCAGGCCCTCGGCGCCGTAGTTCGCCAGGTCCTTGCGGACGGCGACAATCTGCGGGCGCTGGTAGAGCTCGATGGAGTGACCGAGCTTCCAGATCTCGACGTCCGCCTCGTTGTAGAGCTTGGTCGCCGCGGCCCGGTCGGTGGTCCGTGCGGCCTTCGACAGCAGTTCGTCGATCTTCGGGGAGCCGACCGAGCCGAAGTTCTGGAAGAGGTTCTTGCCCTTCGGCTGCCGGTACACCGGGTTAGACATGGTCAGATACACCTGGTCGACGTTGCGGAAGCTGACCAGGTCGAAGTTGCCGGTGTTGACGAACTTGTTGAAGAAGTCGTTCGCCGGGACCTTCTTGATGTTCACCTTCACGCCGATGACACCGAGCTGCTGCTGTACGAGCTCCGCCTGGTCCGTCTGGGCCGAGGTGCCGCCCGCGCTCAGGGCGTAGTCGAGCGTGAGCTGTTTGCCGCCCTTGGTGCGCGGCTTGCCCTCGCCGGCGTCCTTCCAGCCCGCCTCGTCGAGGAGCTTCTTCGCCTTCTCGACGTCGTACTCGCCGTATGCCCCGGCGTTGGCCTGGTAGCCAGCCTGGTTGGGCATGAAGAAGTGGTTGTCCAGCGGCTTCAGTTCGAAGGAGAGGTCCTTGCTGAAGCTGGCGTTGATGCCCTTGCGGTCGATCGCCGCCTGCAGGGCGTTGCGTACCTTCACGTCCTTCAGCGGCCCCCGGCCGCCGTTCAGGGTGATGTGCACCTCGTCCCAGCGGGCGCCGCGCCGGATCTCCGTGCCCGGCGCGTCGACCAGGCGCTTGTAGTCCTCCGGGAGGAGCGCGGTGGCCGAGTCCGTCTCGTTGTTGAGGTAGGCGTCGGTCATCGCGGAGAAGTCCAGCACCCGGTAGATCACCGAGTCCAGCTTGGGCTTGTCGCCCCACCACTTGGGGTCCGGAACGGCTGTGATGGTCTGCGCCGTCTTGTCGTACTCACCGATCTTGAAGGCGTTGCCCGAGACCGGGACCTTCTCCGACCAGCCCTTGTTGAACTTCTCCGGGGTGTCGATGTAGTCGGCCGGGTAGAGCGGGTCGAAGAGCCGCTGCCAGTCGGCGTACGGCTCGGTGAAGGTGACCTTCACGCCGTGGGCGTCCTTGCCCTGCTCGACCTTGGATATCTGCTCGTAGCCCGAGGTGTCGGCCGCCTCGTACGCCTCGTCCGAGCCGTTCAGGGCCTTCCACTGGGCCTCGAAGTCCTTCCAGCTCAACGGCTTGCCGTCGGACCACTTGGCCTTCGGGTTCAGCTGGTACTCCACCACCTGCGGGCTGGTGGAGACGACCTTCGCCGAGACCAGGAAGTTCGGGTTGGTGTGGATGGCGCCCTTGGCGTCCGAGTCGAAGAGGTCCGGCAGGACGAGTGCGCTGATCTCCATGGCATCGCCCTGCGAGCCGTCCACGGTGTTGTAGTTGTACTGGGTGATCCACTGAGTGATCGGCACCTTCACCGATCCGCCCTGCCTGAGGTCGCTGAGCGGGTGCGCGTTGATGTCCTGGCCGTCGGCCTTGGGCGCCGCCTGCTTCTTCGGCGCCTTGCCGTCCGCGCCGGAGGAGTCGCAGCCGGTCACCGCCAAGGCGGCCGACAGGGCTGCGGCGATGGCGATCACTGTGGTTCTGCGCATCGGTATTCATTCCTCCGGTTCGGGCGCGGTCCGATCGAGGCCGCGGCTGCGGAGACCGTAAGTCGATCTTCGGGCTGGTGGGAGGGCAGCCTGGGTGGTTTCATGGTTTCTTTGCATGTCCGCAACAAAAACCAGTCAAGCTGGGCCGGTGGGACCTGCGCCGACGGAGCCTGCCGTGGCCGCGATCCGGCCCGCCGGCTCCTGCACGACCCTTGTGAACGCCCTTGTGGAGGACCAACACCTGTGGCCGCCTTTCTGGCCAAGCGACTCGGCTACTACGCCGTCCTGTTGCTGGCCGCCGTCTGCCTGTCGTACCTCCTCGCGTCCCTGACGCTCGACCCGCGCGCGTACTACGAGGGGCGCCAGCCGCCCCTCTCGCCCAGGTCCGTCGACCATCACCTCACCGCTCTCGGGGTCAATGACCACGAGCCGCTGCTCACCCGGTTCGGGCAGTGGGCCGGGCGCGCGGTCCGCGGTGATCTCGGGCAGACCATCGACGGGACCTCGGTGGGCGCAGAGTTCGGGCGCCGGATCGGCGTCAGCCTGCGGCTGCTTCTGCTCGGCACCGTCCTCGGGACCGTCGTGGGCGTGCTCGCCGGCGCCTGGACCGCCGTACGCCAGTACCGGCTCTCCGACCGACTGGTCACCCTCGCCTCGTTCGTCCTGCTCTCCACCCCCGTCTTCCTGCTCGCGGTGCTCCTGAAGATCGGCGCGATCTGGTTCAACCAGAAGACCGGCACCGACGCCATCCAGTTCACCGGCGAGAAGAGCCCCGGCGTGGACTCCGGGTTCTGGACCGTGCTGCAGGACAGGGCGGTGCATCTGCTGCTGCCGACCGTCTCCATCGCCCTCGGCACCGTTGCGAGTTACAGCCGCTACCAGCGCTCCACCATGCTCGACGTCCTCGGCTCCGACTATCTGCGCACCGCTCAGGCCAAGGGACTCACCCGGTCCACCGCGCTGCTCAAGCACGGGCTGCGCACGGCGCTCATTCCCATGTCGACCTACTTCAGTTACGGCTTCCTGGCGCTGTTCACCGGTGCCACCTTCACCGAGACGATCTTCGGCTGGCACGGCATGGGCGAATGGTTCGTCGCCTCCGTCGGCAAGAACGACGTCAACTCGGTGGTCGCCGTCAATGTGTTCGCCGCCGTGATGGTCCTCCTGTCCGGCTTCCTCGCGGATCTCCTGCACGCCGCGCTCGACCCGCGCATCCGGAACGCCTGAACCTGAACAGCCCGAGGAGTACGACTGTCATGACCGCCGTCATCGAGACCGCCGCCGACGCGGCGGCCGGAGGGGCCGAGCCGCTGCGGCCGGTCGGCCGCGCCGCAGTGGTGCTGCGCCGCTTCGTGAGCAACCGCGGTGCACTCGCCGGAGGAACGATCCTTCTGCTGCTCTTCCTGCTCGCCTTCGCCGGACCGCTGATCAGCCACTGGGACTACAGCCACATCGACTACACCTCGCTGCGCGAAGGCCCGGGCGGACGGCACTGGTGGGGGACCAACCGCATCGGGCAGGACGTCTTCGCGCAGACCGTCCGCGGACTCCAGAAGTCGCTGCTGATCGGGCTGCTGGTGGCGTTCTTCTCGACCGTGCTCGCCTCGCTGGTCGGCGCCTGCGCCGGGTACTTCGGGGGCTGGCCGGACCGGATCCTGATGTTCGGCGTCGATCTGCTGCTGGTCTTCCCGGCGTTCCTGATCATCGCGATCATCTCGCCGCGGCTGCGCGGCGGCGGCTGGTTCGCCTTCGTCGGGTTGCTCGCCGTCTTCGGCTGGATGATCACCGCGCGGGTGGTGCGGTCCATGACGCTCTCCCTGAAGGAGCGCGAATTCGTGCGGGCCGCACGGTACATGGGTGTCGGGCCGTTCCGGGTGATCTGGCGGCACATCCTGCCCAACGTCGCCTCCTTCCTCATCATCGACGCGACCATCGCGGTCGGTGGCGCGGTGATGAGCGAGACCGCGCTGTCGTACTTCGGCTTCGGCGTGCAGGCGCCCGATGTCTCGCTCGGCACGCTCATCGCCTCGACGACCGGCGCCGCGGTGACGTACCCATGGATGTTCTTCTTCCCCGCCGGGCTGCTCATCGTCTTCGTCCTCGCGGTGAACCTGGTGGGTGACGGTCTGCGCGACGCGCTCGATCCGACGAGCGGACGCGGCCGTTCAACCGCTCGGACAGCCGTTCAGACCGAGGAGACCGACCGATGAGTACGACGACCGACGGACAGGCACCCGTGGTGCTGGACGTCTCCGGTCTCGCCGTCGACTTCGACGGGGCGCCCGCCGTCCGGGGCGTCGACTTCACGCTGCGCCGCGGTGAAGTGCTCGGCCTGGTCGGGGAGTCGGGGTCGGGGAAGTCCGCCACCGCACTGGCCGTGCTCGGCCTGCTGCCGGCCAATGCGCGGGTACGGGGATCGGTCCGGCTCGCCGGGGGCGGAGCCGCGGACGAGGGCGGGACCGAACTCGTCGGCGCCGCCGACCGGGTGCTCTCCTCCGTACGCGGCCGCCGTATCGGCATGGTCTTCCAGGACCCGCTCTCCGCCTTCACCCCGGTCTACCGGATCGGCGACCAGATCGCCGAGGCCATCCGTACCCACCGCGACGTCTCCCGCGAGCGCGCCCGTACGGAAGCCGTCGACCTGCTCGACCTCGTGGGCATTCCCGAACCGGCCACCAGGGCGCAGGGATTCCCGCACGAGTTCTCCGGCGGGATGCGGCAGCGCGCCATGATCGCGATGGCTGTCGCCAACGACCCGGATGTGATCATCGCCGATGAGCCGACCACGGCCCTCGACGTCACCGTCCAGGCCCAGGTCCTGGACGTGCTGCGCACCGCGCAGCGCGAGACGGGTGCCGCGCTGCTGCTGGTCAGCCATGACCTCGGGGTGATCGCGGGAGCAGCGGACCGGGTCGCGGTGATGTACGCGGGCCGGGTCGTCGAGACCGCAGCGGCGACCGAACTCTTCCGGCGGCCCCGGATGCCGTACACGCTCGGCCTGATCGGTGCCGTACCGCGGATCGACGGCCCGTCGGACGTGCTCGTCCCGATCCCGGGCGCACCGCCCTCGGCGGGCCGGCTGCCGAAGGGCTGCCCCTTCGTCCCACGCTGCCCGCTGGCCGAGGACCGCTGCACGGCGGCGGAGCCCGCGCTCGCGGCCGCGGACGCGAGCGACGAGGGCCATCTCACCGCCTGCGTACGGGCCGACGAGATCGCCGAACGGGGCCTCACTCCGGCGGAGGTCTTCCCCGTCCCGTCCATTCCCGAACGCGCCGCCTCGCCCGGCGACCAGGTTCTGCGCGTCACCGGGCTCACCAAGACGTTTCCCGTCCTCAAGGGGACCGCGTTCAAACGGCGTGTCGGCTCCATCCACGCGGTCGACGGCGTGGACCTCTCCATCCGGGCCGGTGAAACACTCGCGCTCGTCGGGGAGTCCGGATCCGGCAAGTCCACCACCCTCTTCGAACTGCTCAACCTCGTCCGCCCCGAAGGCGGGGACATAGAGCTCTTCGGACGGTCCCTCGACGGACTGTCCAAGGCCGACCGCAAGGCGCTGCGCGGCCGCGTCCAGATCGTCTTCCAGGACCCGATGGCCAGCCTCGACCCGCGGATGCCGGTCGGCGACATCGTCGCCGAGCCGCTGCGCACCCAGGGCGCGGACCGTGCCACCGTGGCCCGGCGGATCCCCGAACTGCTCACCCAGGTCGGACTCGAACCGGCGCACGCCACCCGCTTCCCGCACGAGTTCTCCGGTGGGCAGCGGCAGCGCATCGGGATCGCCCGCGCGCTCTCCGTCGAACCGGACCTGCTCGTGCTGGACGAACCGGTGTCCGCGCTCGACGTGTCCGTGCAGGCCGGGGTGCTCAACCTGCTCCAGCGGCTCAAGGCCGAGCTGGGACTCGCGTACCTCTTCGTCTCGCACGATCTGTCGGTGGTGCGGCACATCGCGGACCGGGTGAGCGTCGTCTACCTCGGCCGTACGGTCGAGACCGGCACCGCCGAGGAGGTCTTCGAGCGGCCCCGCCATCCGTACACCCGGGCGCTGCTGTCGGCCGTGCCGGTGCCCGACCCGGAGCGCGAGCGCCGCCGCACCCGCATCCTGCTGGCCGGGGATCCGCCGAGTCCGACGCGGCGGTACGAGGGCTGCCGATTCCGGTCACGCTGCCCGGTGTACGCGGAACTGGGCGAGGAGGACAGGGAGCGCTGCGAGCGCGACGTACCGGTCGGGGAGGCGGCCGGGCACAGCGCCGCCTGTCACTTCCCCGGACGCCCCCTGCCGCTCAGTGCGACGAGCCCGACAGCTGGAGCCCGATCACACCCAGGATCACCAGGGAGATCGAGACCAGCTTGAGCGTGGAGACCACATCGTCGAGGAAGACCATGCCGTAGATCGCGGTGCCCGCCGCGCCGATGCCCGTCCACACGGCGTAGGCGGGCCCCACATCGAGCTTCTTCAGGGACAGGGTCAGCAGACCGAAACTGCCGAGCGCGAAGATGCAGAAGGCGATGGTCGGCCAGAGTCGGGTGAAGCCGTGCGACAGTTTCAGACAGACAGCGAAGCCGGTCTCCAGAAGCCCTGCGACCACAACCAGCAGCCACGCCATCGTCGGTGCCCTCCCACGTCGGTGACTGCTCTGTCCCGCTGCGTGCGATTATGCACTTACCGGTAGCAGCAGATCGCAAACGTGCCTGGGTCAGTCGCCTTCGCGTCGTTCCCGGGTGGACAGCAGCCGGTGCAGCGAGTCCAGCCGGGCCGGATCGGCATGTCCGGCCACCACCCAGGCGCCCAGAGCGCATTCCGGTTGGACGGCGTCGTGGGTGCAGCCGCGAGGGCAGTCCTCGGTGCCGGGCTCCAGGTCGGGGAACGCGTGGATGACCCGCGAAGGGTCGATGTGGTGCAGCCCGAAGGAGCGCACGCCGGGGGTGTCGACCACCCAGCCCCGCCCGTCCGGCAGAGGCAGCGCCAGGGCTGATGTGGTGGTGTGCCGGCCGCGGCCGGTGACCGCGTTGACGACACCCGTCGTACGCCGCCGGTCCTTCGGCACCAGGGCGTTGACCAGCGTGGTCTTTCCGACGCCGGAGTGCCCCACGAACGCGGTGACCCGGTCGTTCAGCTGCTCGCGCACCCGGTCCGCCGCGTCGCCGTTCTCCAGCTCCTGGCGGCTGGTGACGATGTAGGGGACACCCAGCGGGGTGTACGCCTCCAGGAGCTTGTCCGGGGACGCCAGGTCGGACTTGGTGAGGACCAGGAGCGGGGTGAGCCCGCCGTCGTACGCCGCCACCAGACAGCGGTCGATCATCCGCGGACGCGGTTCCGGATCGGCCAGCGCGGTGACGATCGCCAGCTGATCGGCGTTGGCGACGACCACCCGCTCGTACGGATCGTCGTCGTCCGCCGTCCGCCGCAGCACCGAGCGGCGCTCACCGATGCGGACGATGCGGGCCAGGGTGTCCTTGTCCCCGGACAGATCGCCGACGATGGAGACGGTGTCCCCCACCACCGCGGCCTTGCGGCCGAGCTCGCGCGCCTTCATCGCCATGACCGTACGGCCTTCGACGAGGCAGGTGAGGCGGCCGCGGTCGACGGTGAGGACCATGCCGTCCTCGGCGTCCTCGTGCTTCGGACGGGTATGCGTACGAGGCCGGTTGCCCTTCGGGTTGGGGCGGAACCGGATGTCGTCCTCGTCGGGGTTCTTGCCGTAGCGACGCATGACTCAGACCCCGAGCATTCGGGTCCACATCAGCGGGAAGTCCGGCAGGGTCTTGGCGGTTGTCGCCACGTTCTCGATCTCCACTCCGGGGACTGCAAGGCCGATGATCGACCCCGCGGTGGCCATCCGGTGGTCGTCATACGTATGGAAGGTACCGCCGTGCAGCGGGCGCGGCTCGATGTGCAGCCCGTCGGCGGTCTCGATCACCCGGCCGCCGAGCTCGTTGATCTCCTTGGTGAGCGCGGCCAGCCGGTCCGTCTCGTGCAGCCGCAGATGGGCGACACCGCTGAGCGTGGAAGGGGAGTCGGCGAGGGCCGCGACCGCCGCGATGCCCGGGGTGAGCTCGCCGACCTCGCCGAGGTCGACGTCGATGCCGTGGATGCGGCCCGAACCGGTGAACGTCAGACCGCGTTCGGTCAGCTCGCAACTGCCGCCCATCGCGGTGAAGATCTCGCGCAGCGCGTCACCGGGCTGGGTGGTGCGCAGCGGCCAGTCGGGGATCGTGACCCGGCCACCGGTGACCAGGGCCGCGGCCAGGAACGGCTGCGCGTTGGAGAGGTCCGGCTCGACCGTCAGATCGCGGCCGAGCAGAGCCGACGGGGAGACCCGCCAGACGTTCGGCTCGCCGCCCGTCTCCGGCTCGTCGACCTGGGCGCCGACGACCCGCAGCATGTCGACCGTCATCCGGATGTGCGGCATCGACGGGAGCCGGGAGCCTGTGTGACGCACCTCCACGCCCTGGTTGAAACGCGGCGCCGACAGCAGCAGCGCCGAGACGAACTGGGAGGACGAGGACGCGTCGATCGCCACCGGGCCGCCGTCCAGCGCACCGCCGCCGTGCACGGTCATCGGCAGCGAGCCGCGCCCGTCGTCGTCGATCCTGGCGCCGAGCACCCGCAGCGCGTCGATCACGCCGTTCAGCGGCCGCTCGTACGAACGCGCGTCGCCGTCGAAGTGGATCGGCCCGTCGGCGAGGGTGGCGACCGGCGGCAGGAAGCGCATGACCGTTCCGGCATTGCCGACGTCGATCGTGGTGGGGCCGTGCAGCCCGGCCGGAATGACCCGCCACGCCTCCCCGGAGCCGTCCGGGCCGACACCCTCCTCGATACCGACGCCCATCGCGCGCAGCGCCTGCGCCATCAGCAGGGTGTCGCGGGAGCGCAGCGGGCGGCGCAGCCAGCCCGGCTCGGCGGCGAGGGCGGCAAGGACCAGTGCCCGGTTGGTGACCGATTTCGATCCGGGCACGGTGACGGTGGCGTCGACGGCTCCGCTCGCATGGGGGGCGGGCCAGAGGGCGGGGTGCACGGAACTTTCGGTCATGGCCCTCACTTTAGTGGCTCACCGCAAACCCAGATCTTGATCAAACAGGCGGAAACCGGGACGTAATACAACCGTGGTACCGGCCGCAACGAGCCCGGGGCCGGTGCCGCCGTTCCTCACAGGCCGAGGAGCCAGCGGCCTCCGCCGATCAGTGAGCAGAGCGACACCGCATGGAAGAGGAAGAGCCACAGTGCGGCCGGGACATCGGTGAGCCGGGACAGCTGGTCCGCGTCCGAGTCCGGTGCGCCGCCGTGGCGCCGCTTCGACTGGAGCTCGAATGCCGGACGCACACCGCCGAGCAGCAGGAACCACACCGCGGTGTATGCGAAGAGCGACTGCACGTCGGGCGAGGCGAGCCAGGACACCAGCAGGAAGGCCGAGCCGGTGAAGATCACCGTGAGCGCCCCGTACACATTGCGGATCATCACCAGCATCACGGCGAGCAGCGCGGTTGCCACCCACAGCAACAGCGTGATCCTGCCGCTGCTGAGCAGCCAGGCGCCGCCCAGTCCCAGCAGCGGCGGCGCGGTGTAGCCCGCCGCCGCGGTGAGGATCATGCCGATGCCGGTGGGCCTGCCACGGCTGACGGTCAGCCCGCTGGTGTCCGAGTGCAGCCGGATGCCCTGCAGCCTGCGCCCGGTGACCAGAGCGATCAGCCCGTGGCCACCCTCGTGCGCGATGGTGATCGTGTTGCGGGAGACCCGCCACAGGACGTTCGGCACGACGGCGATGAGTGCGACCGTGGCCGTCACGACCACCAGCCACTGCTCGGGTGCGGGCTGGGTGCCGAATATGCGATCCCACAGATCGCCCAGATCGGTGCTGTCCATGGCGCGGGCGGCTCCTTGCGGTCGTGCCGGTGGGTCGTGGCAGTCTGGCACTTATGTGCGGACGGTATGCAGCGAGTCGGCGGCCCGAGGATCTGACCGGACTCTTCGGCGTCGAGAAGTGGGAACCGGCGGAGGCGCTGGAGCCCGACTACAACGTGGCGCCGACCAAGGAGGTCTACGCCGTACTGGAACGCCCGGTGAAAGACGCGGATGATCAACGTCCGGTTCGGCAGTTGCGCGCACTGAAATGGGGACTCGTGCCCTCCTGGGCCAAGTCGCCGGAGGGTGGCGCCCGGATGATCAATGCCCGGGCGGAGACGGTCCACGAGAAGCCCTCGTTCCGCCGCCCCTTCGTCTCACGGCGCTGCATCCTGCCCGCCGACGGCTACTACGAGTGGGTCACCGGTTCCGACGAGCGGCAGCTGGAGGAGCAGGGGAGGAAGAAGCGCCCCCGCAAGCAGCCTTACTTCGTGACACCCGCGGACGGATCGGTCTTCGCGATGGCCGGACTGTACGAGTTCTGGCGCGACCGCACCCTGCCCGACGATCACCCGCAGGCCTGGTGGGTGACCTGCTCCGTGATCACCACCGAGGCGGAGACCACCCCGCTCGCCGTCGCCCCCGCCGAGGGCCCGGCGGCGCTCGCCGACATCCACCCCCGGATGCCGCTGATGCTCACCCCGGACCGCTGGGACGCCTGGCTGGACCCCTCGCACACGGACATCGAGGGACTGCGGGCGCTGCTCGCACCACCGCCCGGCGGACTGATGCGCGCCTACCCGGTGCCCACCGCCGTCAGCAATGTCCGCAACAACGGACCCGAACTGCTGGAGGAGCTGGCCGCGCCGGAGGTCGGCACGCTCTTCTGACCGGGCAGGATGAGACACGTGAGCCCCACAGAGACAGCTCGTACGACGACCGAGACGGTCGACACCGACGCCGGGACGGCCCGGATCACCTGGCTGCCCGCGAAGAAGCCGCGCCTGGTGCTCGCCGCCGGTCACGGCGCCGGCGGCGGCATCGAGGCCCGCGACCTCCAGGCCCTGGCCACCGCGCTGCCCGCCCACGGAGTGAGCGTCGCCCTGGTGGAGCAGCCGTGGCGGGTCGCCGGGAAGAAGCTCGCACCCGCCCCGAAGACCCTGGACACCGGGTGGCGCGGCCTGTGGCCCGCGCTCGCCGCCCCAGGGCTCCCGGTCGTCGCCGCGGGACGCAGCGCCGGCGCCCGAGTGGCCTGCCGGACGGCGACCGAGCTCGGCGCCCACGCGGTCCTCGCGCTCAGTTTTCCGCTGCACCCGCCGGGCAAGCCGGAGAAGTCACGCAAGGACGAGCTGCTCGGCTCGGGTGTGCCCACGCTCGTCGTGCAGGGCGGCCACGACCCGTTCGGACGGCCCGCCGAATTCCCGCCGGGGGAGTTCGAGATCACCGAGGTGCCGTACGGGGACCACGGCTTCGCCGTACCGAAGAAGGCCGACCTGACCCAGGATCAGGCGATGGCGATCCTCACCGCTGCCGTCACCGCATGGCTGGACCGACTCCCGTAACGCCCGACGCGTCTCCCTCGCACGCCGGGCATGCCTCCTTCCGGGTGGATCGGATCACCCTCGCGGAGACCGGTCACAGCCCCGGGAATGTTGAGTGGGGGGCCACTGTTGTCGGTGACATCGGTACATCAACGTCGTATGTGGAGAGGGAGTCCGTCGCATGGGTTCGACCATCTGCCCGCGCCGCTCGAACGCCGCTGACCTGGAGTGGACGGTGTTGCACGCGGCGAAGACCACTCCCGAGCGGGCACTGAGCGGATCGGATCGACAGCCCGCTTCGAAGCAAGGTCGACTATTCTCCGATTCGAGCGGGTCCGGTTTCGGATCCGTCACAGCGTTGGAGGAGGTGGGTCCGGTCACCGGTACCGACACAGGGACCGACGACGGCCGCGCGGAGGAGACGACCGCCGAGCGCAACGCGCGCTTCGAGCGGGACGCCCTTGGTTTCCTCGACCAGATGTACTCGGCCGCGCTGCGCATGACGCGCAACCCCGCAGACGCCGAGGACCTGGTCCAGGAGACGTATGCGAAGGCGTACGGCTCCTTCCACCAGTTCCGCGAGGGTACGAACCTCAAGGCATGGATGTACCGCATCCTGACGAACACCTTCATCAATTCGTACCGCAAGAAGCAGCGCGAACCTCAGCGCAGTGCTGCCGAGGAGATCGAGGACTGGCAGCTGGCGCGCGCCGAGTCGCACATGTCGACCGGTCTGCGGTCCGCCGAGTCGCAGGCTCTCGACCACCTTCCGGACTCGGATGTGAAGTCCGCACTGCAGGCGATCCCCGAAGAGTTCCGCATCGCGGTTTATCTTGCGGATGTAGAGGGCTTTGCCTACAAGGAGATCGCGGACATCATGGGGACTCCCATCGGTACGGTGATGTCCCGACTGCACCGGGGCCGCCGCCAACTGCGCGGCATGCTGGAGGACTACGCCCGTGAGCGCGGGCTCGTCCCGGCCGGTGCCGGAGAGTCGGACGATCGGAAAGGCTCGGGCTCATGAGCTGCGGAGAGCCGCACGAGACAGACTGCTCAGAGGTCCTCGATCATCTCTACGAGTTTCTCGATCATGAGATGCCCGACAGCGACTGCACCAAGTTCGAGGTGCACTTCGAGGAGTGCTCCCCGTGCCTGGAGAAGTACGGCCTGGAGCAGGCTGTGAAGAAGCTGGTGAAGCGCTGCTGCGGCCACGACGACGTGCCGAGCGATCTGCGCTCCAAGGTGATGGGCCGGATCGACCTGATCCGCTCGGGGCAGGCCGTGCCGGATCAGGACGTGGTGGCCGAGTCGCAGCTGCCGACCGCCGCCAGCGAGTGACGGCCGGCAGGTGAGGGCCGGAGAGTGACGGGCGGCAGCCGCTGAGCGGCGGTACGTCCCCTCCCACCTTCCTCCGTACGCGTGAGGGCGCGCCGCGACTTTCGCGGCGCGCCCTCACGCGTACCACCGCTACGGCGTACACATCACCCGAACTCACCCGAACGTGCGAATCGAGCTCATCGGCACTCGATCGCGCGTCCAACTCGCTAGCCTGGCGCCTCCATTGACCATCGTTGGGGGGCGGGTGGGGCGGGTGAGAGCCACACCGTCAGCGGCGCGCGCGCACATTCTGGCCGCAGCGGTCTGCGCGACGCTCTGTGCGCTGCCCGCGTTGCGTCCCGGTGCGGGGATTGCGTGGACCACCGTGGGACTGCTCACGGCGCTCTATCTGGCCTGCGAGCTTCCGGGCCGCTGCCGCCTCCTCGGCAGCTCCGTGCCGATCAGTGCCGGATCGTTCTTCCCGCTGCTGCTCGCCGCCGCGTTCCTGCTGCCGCCCGCAGCCGCCGCGCTGGTCGCGATCCCCGGCTCGCTCGTCGGCCGGGTCGAGCACGCGCCCGCCACGGCCCGCCGCATCTGGCGGGCGGCACAGCTCGCCCTCACCGTCTGGGCGGCGTCGTACGTCCACGGTCTGCTCGGCGGTGGCGCCACGCTCGGCGGACCGGTTCCCGAACGGCTGCCCGACTTCCCGTACGCCCTGCTGCCCGCCTGCGCCGCCGCGCTGGCCTTCAGCCTCGTCCTGACCGCCCTGGACGGCTCGATCCTGGCCACCGCCGAACGGCTGCCGCTGCGACACGCCTGGAGCGGCCTTCTGCCGCGCTCGCTCGGACCGCACCTGGTACACGGTCTCGCCGGGCTGATGATGGCCGTGCTGTGGCGCAGCTCGTACGGACCGGTGTCCGCGCTCTTCGTCCTGCTGCCGATGTACATCTCCTGCTGGATCTTCTCCCAGTACCACCGTGAGCACGCCGCGCACCGCGCCACCATCAGGGCGCTGGTCCAGGCCGTCGACATCAAGGACACGTACACCCGCGGGCACAGCGAGCGCGTGGGGCGGGCCTCCGTGCTGATCGCCAGGGAACTCGGCATGGCGGAGGACCGCCTCGAAGTGCTCCGCTTCGCCGGGATCCTGCACGACGTCGGCAAGCTCTGCGTCCCGACCCGGGTGCTGCGCAAGGACGGGCCGCTCACCCTGGAGGAACGGCGCGTGATCGAACTGCATCCGGAGTACGGGCATGAGATCGTCCGGGGCATCGGCTTCCTGGGCGAGGCGCGAGCGGCGATCCTGCACCACCACGAGCGGCTCGACGGCAGCGGCTATCCGTACGGGCTCAGCGGGCGGGAGATCCCCGAGTTCGCGAGGGTCGTCGCGGTGGCCGACGCGTTCGACGCGATGACGTCGACGCGGTCGTACCGGAGAGGGAGGCCGGTGCCTGCAGCGGTGGAGGAGCTGAAGAGGTGTGCGGGCACGCAGTTCGATCCGCAGATGGTGCGGGCGCTGGCGCGAGGCCTGGACCGGCACGGGTGGTCGACGGCGTCGACGGTGGTGACGGCCGACGAGACGGTGCCGGTGCCAAGGGCGGGCGGGGGCGCGGACTTGGGGGCCCGGGACGTCCGGAGGCCGGTTCGCCCGCAATCGCCCGACGGGCTCGAGCCGGCGGCCGGTCGTGCGGTGTCCGGGGACGGGCTTGATGTGGCGGCCGGTCGTGCGGTGGCTGCGGACGGGTACGGGCTCGCTCCTGGGGCGCAGTCGTCCGTGGACCGGACCCGGTGAGTCGCGGTCGGAGCCGGACGAGGCTGCCCCCCGCTGTCCTGGCCCTCCGCGGCGCCGCCGGTGCGCTCGCCGTCGCCGGGCTCGCCCACACCCTCTGGCACGGTCTCCATGAACCCGGGCTTGCCCTCGCCTTCGGCGTGCTCATCACCGTCGGTGAGCTGGCCCGCTGGGGTGCGCTGCCCGGTGAGCGGGAGCCCGCGCCGCTCGGCGCCGCCGGAGCGCTCGCGTATGCGCTTCTCGGCCGCAGCGGCGGGGAGCCCACCAGTCACGGAGCCCTGCAGGTCATCGCTGTTCTCGTCGCGGCGCAGCTCGTCGCCGCCGTGCCCCATGTGGCACGTGGCAGCGGGCCCACCGCCGATCAGGTGGCCCGGCGGATCATCATCGTCTCGTTCGCCGCTGTGTGCTTCCAGCCGCTCCACAATTCCGGCCGGTCCGCCGTCTGGTTCGGCGACGGCCCGTACTTCGCGCTCTTCCTGCTCGTACTGCTCGTGCTCACCGCCCTGTGCGACGCCGTGCTCGGTGCCCTGCTGCTGCGGTCCGGTACCCCCTTCCCGTACGGACCGCTGCTCCGTGACGAGCTGCGCGCTCTGCTGGGCATCGGTTCGGCGGTCTGCGCGACCGGGGCGGTGATGGCCCTGGGGGTCTCCGTCGCCGGCCTGTGGGCGCTGCCCGTGCTCTGCGTACCGCTGCTGCTGACCCAGGTGTCGTTCCGCCGGTTCGTCGCGGTGCGCACCACCTACCGGCAGACCATCACCTCGCTCGCCCGGTCCACCGAGATCGCCGGCTACACCCCGCACGGGCATGCGCGCAGGGTGGCGATGCTCTGCACGGCCGTCGGCCGCGAGCTGGGGCTCTCCGGGGCCGAGCTGACCGTGCTGGAGTACGCGGCCCTGATGCACGACATCGGGCAGCTCTCCCTCGTCGATCCGGTGCCCGACGGGGCGACCGCCCCGCTGCCCGCCGCCGAGCAGCGCCGGATCGCGCTGCTGGGCGGGGCCGTCGTCCGGCAGACCGGGGTGGACACCGAGATCGCCGTCGTGGTGGAGCGGCAGGCCGACCCGTATCGTGAGCAGCCGCTGCCCGCCCGGATCGTCCGGGCCGTCAACGCATACGACGACCTCTGCGGGGAAGGTCTCAGCGGGCCGCTCGACGCACTGGAACAGCTCAGGCTCGGGACCGGCCACGACTATCAGCCGGAGGTCGTGGAATCGCTCGCGCGCGTGCTGGCCCGGGGCGGTCTGACCCCCGTCCTGCCTGGGTAACCCATGGGTAATGAGCGGGCGTCCGGCTGGGCATGGTTGGATGCGAAGAAGACCGGAAAACGAGGGTGTCCGAGTCGGGACAGGCGGGAATCGTGAAGATCTTCGGGAAGGTACGGCATCGGCCCTCCGCCTCTTGGCGGCAGGCCACGGACCGCGCGTTCACGCTGATCGGCGACGGCCGGTACGAGGACGCGGGCGCACTGCTGACACGGGCGGCGGACCTGGAGCCCTGGCTCTCCGAGTCGTGGTTCAACCTGGCGCTGCTGCACAAGTTCCGGCACGACTGGGAACAGGCGAGAGCGGCCGGCCTACGGGCCGTGGCGCTGCTCGACAAGGAGTCCGGCGCCCCGGACTGGTGGAACGTCGGGATCGCCGCCACCGCTCTGCAGGACTGGCCACTGGCCCGTCGCGCCTGGCAGGCCTACGGCCTGAAGGTACCCGGCAGCGGCCAGCACACCGCGGCGGCCAACAGCGAGCCGGCGGGTATGGAGCTCGGCAGCGCGGCCGTACGGCTGTCGCCCGAGGGCGAGGCCGAGGTCGTCTGGGGCCGCAGACTGGACCCGGCGCGGATGGAAGTGCTGTCGATCCCGCTGCCGTCCTCCGGGCGGCGCTGGGGCGAGGTCGTCCTGCACGACGGGGTGCCGCACGGCGAGCGCGTGACCGCGGCCGGCCCCTCGTATCCCGTGTTCGACGAGATCGAGCTGTGGGCACCCTCCCCCGTACCCACCTGGGTGGTGCTTCTCGAAGCCGCCACGGAGGACGACCGGGATGCCCTGGAGCAGCTGGCGTCCGATGCCGGGTTCGCCGCCGAGGACTGGTCGTCGTCCGTACGGCTGCTCTGCCGGGCCTGCTCGGAGAGCCGGATGGAGAGCGACGAGGGCGACGGTGAGCACCTCGACCCGCACGACCACAGCGAGCCCGGCCATCCGGGCCCGCTGGGCCACCGGACCGCCGGTGAGCTGTGGGTGCCCGAGCGCGAGTGCGGGATAGCGGCGCCGGCGGGGCTGGTCCGCGGACTGCTGGACGGCTGGGTGGCGGACAGCCCGGACAGCCGTGAGTGGCGGGATCTCGAAGAAGTCTGCTGAGCCGTGCGTCCGCGGCCCGGCCGTTACGCTGTACGGGCATCGATTCGGGTTTTGAGGAAGGCGTACGGCGGACATGGCGCAGCAGGAGACGGACGAGCAGATCAGCGTCGACGACGAAGGATTCGTCGTGGACACCGAGGACTGTGAGGCGCGTGAGGCGGCGTACCGCGAGCGTGGCACCTCCCGGCCGATCACGGTCGTGGGTAACCCGGTGCTCCACAAGGAGTGCAAGGACGTCACCGAGTTCGGCGACGAGCTGGCCCAGCTGATCGACGACATGTTCGCCAGCCAGAAGACGGCTGAGGGCGTGGGCCTGGCCGCCAACCAGATCGGCGTGGACCTCAAGGTCTTCGTCTACGACTGCCCGGACGACGACGGTGTGCGGCACGTGGGCGTCGTCTGCAACCCGGTGCTGGACGAGCTGCCGCCCGAGGAGCGCATCCTCGACGACTCCAACGAGGGCTGCCTCTCCGTCCCGACGGCATACGCCTCGCTGGCCCGCCCGGACTACGCGGTGGTGCGCGGACAGGACGCCAAGGGCAACCCGATCAAGGTCCGCGGCGACGGTTACTTCGCGCGCTGCCTTCAGCACGAGACGGACCACCTGTACGGCTACCTGTACATCGACCGGCTCTCGAAGCGCGACCGCAAGGACGCGCTGAGGCAGATGGCGGAGAACACGCCGCGCTACGAGATCGTGCCGAACGACTGACGTTCCGGATTCCACCGCGCAGGCGCCGTCCGGTCGGCGCCCAACTGCGGTATCCGGCCCCGGACATGGAAGGACCCCGCGCGCCGGCGGTCAGGTGATCCGGCGGGCGGGGCCCCGTTCGGTGCGGCGTCGGGCGGTCTGCGCCGTCAGCCGGGTGGCATCGGGCGGGTGGCGCCCTCAGCCGGAGCTCGTCAGGCGGCGCCCGCCGTCAGCCGGGTCTCGCCGGTCGTCTGCACCGCGGCGCCGTCCGACGCCCGCTCCGTCAGATGCAGCTGCGAGATCGCGTTGCGCAGCGTCAGCGCACCCGCTCCGGTGTCCAGCTGCCAGCGCTGCGTACGCGCCGTCGCCGAGCAGTTCCCGAGCGACAGCTCCGCCCCCACCTCCAGCGGCGCGCCCAGATACTTCTTGCCGCGCACCGCGTCCAGGCACTGACCGTTCTCCGTGGACCGCACCGTGTAGTACCCGTCGGCGGTCGCCGTCAGCGCCCAGGAGGCCGCGCTGTTCTTGACCAGGGACACGCCCGCGTCCGCCGTGGGGGCCAGCGCCTTCGCGCCCGTGGTCAGCCGGTACGTACCGTCGGTGAGCGGCGTGCGGTCGGTGTTCTCCCAGCCCGGCGCGTGACCGATCTTCCGGGCGAGCGCCTCGAAACCGGCGTACGTCGGGCTCGGCTTCGGGCCGCCCCAGGTCGCCTGCGCCACGAAGCGCAGCGGCATGAAGACCTTCGTCTCCACCTCGTTCTCCGTCTCGGCCGCCGCACTGTCCGGCCACAGGCTGATCTTCGCGCCGGTGAGGTTCGCCGCCCCCTGGGTGAGCGTCTGACCCTCGAAGCGCAACGGCGTCCAGTCGCTCTCGTACAGCTTCTGGGTCTGCATCGTGAATCCGCCGCGCACCAGGTAGAGGGAGTAGGCGGAGTTCATGACCGGCCGGCCCTCGGCGAGCAGCGAGGACGGCTGCTGGATGGAGCCGCCGCTCAGCCAGTGCTCGACGGTGATGTCACGGTCCAGCGGGACGACGGCGTTCTTGCCGACGAGCCCGTCGTTCCAGATCCGCAGCGACCTGCCGTCCGCCTTCACATGCGCGTTGACCTGGTTGATGAAGTCGGTGAAGAGATCGTCGGGCGTGGCCGACGCACCGAACTTCGCGTGTGCCGCGGCCTGCAGTTGGGGGTAGGCCGGGTAGGAGGAGCCGATCATGTACTCGTCGGCACCCATGTGCCAGTAGCGGCTGTCCCAGACCTTCAGCGCCTCGTCGACCATCGAGGTGTAGTACGCCAGTGCCTCGGGCCGGGAGATGTCGAGCCGGGGCGGGGAGGCGACGCCGTTCTGGTCCTTGAGCTGGAGCTCCGGGTGGTTCTCCAGGTAGGTGTCCATGTGGCCGGGGGAGTTGATCTCCGGCACGAGCTCGATGTGGTACTTCCTGGCCATCGCGACCAGCGTGCGGACCTGCGACTTGGTGTAGTAGCCCCAGAACGCCGACGCCGGGTCGGTGTCGCTTTTGACCTTGGCCTCGATCCACAGCTGGTTGAGCTTCTGCGACGCCATGTCCTTCATCAGCCGCTCGAACCACTGTGTCGATATGTTGATGTAGCAGGCGCAGACCCCGACCCCGCGCTCGCGGTACGCGGGTACATCGGTCGCCGAACCCCGAGCGGCGCGGCCGTCGTCGTTCAGCAGCTGGAGGACGGTCCGGGTGCCGTAGAACACGCCGGTGGAGGTGGCGGCGGTGACAGTGATGCGGGCGCCGACCGTGAGCCGGTAGCCTTCCGTGCCCAACACGCCCTTCTGGGACGGGTCCTGGCGCAGCACGATGTCCCCGGAACGGGCCGCGCGGCCCTGTGACACCGACGCCTTGCCGTTCAGTTCGCCGGCGAATCGGCCCGCGTCGGTGGCCGTACGACGGTCCCGCACCCCGTCCAGCACGATTCTGGCCCGATCGGTGAGCGTGAACTCGCCCTGGTCGCCCTGCCATTCGCGGAGCGTGGGCAGCACCTCGGGAGGGGCCACGGTGGCCGAGCCGCCTTCGGCCGCCGCACTCTGCCAGGGCAGCAGCGCGGCGGCGAGCGCCGTCACCACGGCTCCGATGGTCCTTCGTCTTGCCATCCGCATGTCCATGCGCCCGACCCTTGCGGGCGGCGGGGCCCGTGGTCCATGGACTGATGTGGAAAATGGTTGGACGAATGATCGGAGGTCAGGCCTGATGTGGATCAGGCGGCTTCGGAGACGGACATCGGGCCACGAAACGTGCGGCGGTAGGAATTCGGAGTGGTCCCGAGGGACTTGACGAACTGATGACGCAACGCGGCGGCGTTCCCGAAACCGGTCCGGCCGGCGATCACGTCCATCGTTTCATCGGAGGTCTCCAACAAATGCTGTGCCAGCAGGACTCGTTGTCGTAGCAGCCAGCGGTACGGGGTGGTGCCGGTCTCCTGCTGGAAGCGACGCGCGAACGTGCGCGGTGACATGTGCGCCTGGGCGGCGAGCTGCTCGACGGTCATCTCCTGGTCGAGATGGCGCTCCATCCAGGCGAGCGTCCCGCCGACCGTGTCGCACGCGGTGCGCGGCAGCGGGCGCTTGATGTACTGCGCCTGGCCGCCGTCCCGGTGCGGCGGCACCACCATACGGCGGGCGATGGCGTTGGCGACATCGGGGCCGTGCGCCTGACGGACCAGATGCAGGCAGGCGTCGATCCCGGCGGCGGTGCCCGCCGAGGTGATGACCGGCCCCTCGTCCACGTACAGGACATCGGGCTCGACCACGGCCCGCGGGAAGCGGCGGGCCAGCTCGGTGCTGTGGCGCCAGTGGGTGGTGCAGCGGCGGCCGTCCAGCAGCCCGGCCGCGCCGAGGACGTACGCACCGGAGCAGACGCTCAGCACGCGCGCCCCGCGGTCCACCGCGCGGCGCAGGGCGTCCAGGACCTCCTCGGGGTACTCCCGGTCCATGAAGTGGCTGCCGGCCGGTACGGCGACCAGGTCGGCCTCCTCCAGCCGGTCGAGTCCGTGCGGTGTGCTGATGGTGAATCCGGCATGGGTCTGCAGCACCGGGCCTTCCGCGGAGACCACCGCGAAATCGTGGACCGGCAGACCCTCGTCGCTGCGGTCGAGGCCGAACACCTCGCACAGCACGCCGAGTTCGAAGGGGTGGACCTCGTCCAGCAGGAGAGCGGCGACATTCTTCAGCATGACGTCAGTGTGGCAGCAATTCGATGCTGTGTGGCAGTCCTGCCACTGCCGGAATGCGGCTGCGCGGACGACAGTAGAGGCATGAACACATTCATGAACTTCCTGGCCATAGCCCAATGCCGGTGAGTTAGCGCGTCGGTGCAGGTCAGGTGGGGTGGTTGGTGACTTTGAGTGTGTAGCGGACGTTACTGGGAGTGCGGGTCTGGTCCCGTTTTCTGACCTCGAAGGTGTTCTTGGACGGCTTCTTGATGCGCTGGCACTGCCGGTTGCGCCGGGGCGGGAGGAGGGCGGCCAAGAGCTCTGTGGTGGCTTCGCGGCGGGCGGCGGCCAGTGTGGTGACGTCGGCTGCGGCCTGGGCGGCGACGGTCAGCCGGGCGAGCTGCACCGTGACGGTGAAGGAGATCCGGTCAGGATCGGTCCCGCCGTGTTCTGCCGCGCGCGTCTGCAGTGCGCATAGTGCCTGGTAGACGGTGAGAAGGGCGTAGATCTCCTGGTAGATCAGCTCGGGCGCCTTGGAGCGCAGGATGAATCCGGCGCCGCGCAGGCGGTTCTTCAGTTCCGCGAATCCGTTTTCGATCTCCCACCGCTGGTGATATGCCCTCGCCAGCTGGTGGGCCGGGGCGAGGCGGTGGTCCAGCAGGCTGGTGACCAGCCGGAACGTCTCGGTGCGGGGTGGGCCGGCCTGTGGGTGGATGGTCACGGTGTACTCGATGATCCGTACCAGGTGTCCCCGGGGCGGCTCGGTCAGGGTGCGTCCGGCCGCGCGGGCCTGACCGTGGCGGATGTTCTCCGCGGGCGTGCGCATGATGGACAGGTAGGACCCGTCGGACAGCACCCGCAGCGGCACGAAGACCAGGTTCTTCTTGATCCGCCAGGCCAAGTGGGCGCCGGTGGCGCGGGCCAGGCCCCACAGCTGGTATCCGGCGAAGTTGCGGTCGGCCAGCAGCAGCATGTCCCCTCGCAGGGAGGCCAGCAGCCGGCGGGCGAGCTTGTGCTCGCTGAACCTGGCCACGGCGTCGCAGGCCGCGTCGACCAGGGCGTGGGTGCCGCATTCGGTCAGGGCCATCAGGCGGACCTGCGGGTGTCCGCTCTGGTTGACACCACCCTTGCCGGTGAAACCGAACTCAGCAGCGTTTGCCGGGGTGTCGGGGACATCCAGCGCGGTGCCGTCCCAGGCGACCAGCCGCAGCCCGAAGGCGAACGCGCCCGGAGTGACGGTCGTGGCCAGCGTGCCGCACCGCCGCTCGAACAGCGCCTGCAGCGGCTTGTCGCCCAGCCGCTGCCGGGCCCGTGTCAGGGCCGAACTGGTGGGCAAGCGCTGCACACACAGGCCTGGCAGATGCCGCAGCTTCTCCGTCAACGTGCGCAGGACCGACCGGTATCCCGGCGGCCCGGCACTGTCGGAGCTGCTGAACAGGCACAACGCCAGGACGAAGTAGACCACCGCCCGGGCGGGCAACAACCGGCGGCGACGCTCGCCGCAGCCGGTCAACTCCACGACCTCGTCAACCAGTTCAGGGCTGATCTCCTCGGTCAACACGCCGAGACGGACGTGCTCGCCAAAGCGCCGGTCCGTGGGGGCCACCAGCCTGTTCAACGGGGCCTGGCTGCCCTCGGTGATGGCAGACGGCATGCGGACGATGGCACACTGAGTACCCAACGGAGTTCCCTCGCGGACAGTCGGATCTTGGTCGATCTTCTGTCCTACCGGGAACTCCGTTGCCGTGTCCCGGCCTCCGCCGACACGTCACCAGAAGTGACGGATCACGCAACGTCACCAGGGGATATTTCCAACCAAACCCCGCACCATCAAGTGCCTGACCTGCACCGACGCGCTAACTCACCGGCATTGGGCCATAGCCGCACTTTTCGCCCTCGTCCTGCTGCCCGCACTCTTCGGGCTCGCACGGGAGCGCCGGATCGACCGTGAGCTGCGCGCCGCGGAGCGTGAACGGCGGGCGGAGCCCCCGGAAACGGCAGGCGCCGCGCAGCCGGTCACGGCCACGCGGCGCCCGTATCCCAGGGTCGGTGCCAGGGTCTAGAAGTCGTCGTCGAAGGCGACCGAGCCCTCCACCGCCACCTGGTACGCCGACGGGCGGCGCTCGAAGAAGTTCGTCAGCTCCTGAACACCCTGCAACTCCATGAACGAGAACGGGTTCTCGGAGCCGTAGACCGTCGGGAAGCCGAGCCGGGCGAGCCGCTGGTCGGCCACGCACTGCAGGTACTCGCGCATCGACTCGGTGTTCATGCCCGGCAGGCCGTCGCCGCACAGGTCACGGCCGAACTGCAGCTCCGCGTCGACGGCCTCCTTCAGCATGTCGGTGACCTGCTGCTGGAGTTCGTCGTCGAAGAGGTCGGGCTCCTCCTTGCGGACGGTGTCCACGACCTCGAACGCGAAGTTCATATGCATCGTCTCGTCCCGGAAGACCCAGTTGGTCCCTGTGGCGAGACCGTGCAGCAGGCCGCGCGAGCGGAACCAGTAGACGTACGCGAACGCGCCGTAGAAGAACAGGCCCTCGATGCACGCCGCGAAGCAGATCAGGTTCAGCAGGAAGCGACGGCGGTCGGCCTTCGTCTCCAGCCGCTCGATCTTCTCCACCGAGTCCATCCACTTGAAGCAGAACTGCGCCTTCTCGCGGATGGACGGGATCTCCTCGACCGCGTCGAACGCTGCCGAGCGGTCATCCGGGTCGGGCAGATACGTGTCGAGCAGCGTCAGATAGAACTGGACGTGCACGGCCTCCTCGAAGAGCTGCCGCGACAGATACAGGCGCGCCTCGGGGGAGTTGATGTGCTTGTACAGCGTCAGCACGAGGTTGTTCGACACGATCGAGTCGCCGGTCGCGAAGAATGCGACGAGCCGGCCGATCATGTGCTGTTCGCCGGGGGACAGCTTGGCGAGGTCGGCCACGTCGGAGTGGAGGTCGACCTCCTCGACCGTCCAGGTGTTCTTGATCGCATCGCGGTAGCGCTCGTAGAAGTCCGGGTAGCGCATGGGCCGCAGGGTCAGTTCGAAGCCCGGGTCGAGCAGGTTCTTCTCGGTGTTGCTCATTACTGGCAGGCCTCGCAGGACTCGGGGTTTTCGAGGGAGCAGGCGATCGCGTCCGCGTCGGGAGCCGCTGCCTGCTGTACGGGAATGGGGACGGCGGCCGTGGCCCGGCCGGATGCCGCGCGGGCGATCCGGGTCGCCGGGCGTGAGCGCAGGTAGTACGTCGTCTTCAGCCCCTGCTTCCAGGCGTATGCGTACATCGAGGAGAGCTTGCCGATCGTCGGCGTCTCCAGGAACAGGTTCAGTGACTGGCTCTGGTCGAGGAACGGCGTACGCGCCGCCGCCATGTCGATCAGTCCGCGCTGCGGGATCTCCCACGCCGTGCGGTACAACGCCCGTACGTCCTCCGGGATCCAGGCGAACCCCTGCACCGAGCCGCTCGCCTCGCGCAGCGCCTCACGGGTCCGCGCGTCCCACACGCCGAGCTTCTTCAGCTCATCCACCAGATACGCGTTGACCTGGAGGAACTCACCGCTGAGCGTCTCGCGCTTGAAGAGGTTGGAGACCTGCGGCTCGATGCACTCGTACACCCCGGCGATCGAGGCGATCGTGGCGGTCGGCGCGATCGCCAGCAGCAGCGAGTTACGCATGCCGGTCTTCGCGATCCGGGCGCGCAGCGCCTCCCAGCGCTCCGGCCAGGTCAGCTCGGTGGCGTAGTGGTCGGGGTGCAGCACACCGCGGGCGGCGCGCGTTTCGGACCAGGCGGGCAGCGGACCGGACCGCTCGGCGAGGTCGCAGGACGCCTCGTACGCGGCGAGCATGATCCGCTCGGAGATCTTCGTGGAGAGCGCGCGGGCCTCGGGGGAGTCGAACGGCAGCCGCAGCTGGAAGAAGACGTCCTGGAGTCCCATCGCGCCCAGACCCACCGGGCGCCAGCGGGCGTTGGACCGGCCGGCCTGCTCGGTCGGGTAGAAGTTGATGTCGACGACCCGGTCGAGGAACGTCACGGCGGTACGGACGGTGGAGTCCAGCCGCTCCCAGTCGATCCCACCGTCGGCCACGAACGCCCCGAGATTGACCGAACCGAGGTTGCAGACGGCCGTCTCGCCGTCGTCGGTGACTTCGAGGATCTCGGTGCACAGGTTCGACGAGTGGACGACGCGGCCCGGCTCGGCGGTCTGGTTCGCGGTCCGGTTGGAGGCGTCCTTGAAGGTCATCCAGCCCTGGCCGGTCTGCGCGAGGGTCCGCATCATCCGGCCGTACAGCTCACGCGCCGGCATCGACTTGCGGGCCAGGCCCTTGGCCTCGGCGGCCCGGTACGCGGCGTCGAACTCGTCGCCCCACAGGTCGACCAGCTCGGGCACGTCGGCGGGCGAGAACAGCGACCAGTCGCCGTCCGTGTCGACCCGGCGCATGAACTCGTCCGGGATCCAGTGCGCCAGGTTGAGGTTGTGCGTACGCCGCTGGTCCTCACCGGTGTTGTCGCGCAGCTCCAGGAACTCCTCGATGTCCGCGTGCCACGTCTCCAGGTAGACGGCGGCGGCGCCCTTGCGGCGGCCGCCCTGGTTCACCGCGGCGACCGAGGCGTCGAGTGTCTTCAGGAACGGCACGATGCCGTTGGAGTGCCCGTTGGTGCCGCGGATCAGCGAACCGCGGGCGCGGATCCGGGAGTACGAGAGACCGATGCCGCCCGCGTGCTTGGAGAGCCGTGCCACCTGGTGGTAGCGGTCGTAGATCGAGTCGAGCTCGTCCAGCGGCGAGTCCAGCAGATAGCAGGAGGACATCTGCGGGTGCCGGGTGCCGGAGTTGAAGAGTGTGGGGGAGGACGGGAGGTAGTCGAGGCGGCTCATCAGGCCGTACAGCGAGGCGACCTCGTCCACTGCGCGCACCGAGTCGTCCTCGGCGAGACCGGCCGCGACCCGCAGCATGAAGTGCTGGGGCGTCTCGATGACCTGACGGGTGTGCGGGTGGCGCAGCAGATAGCGGCTGTGCAGCGTCCGCAGCCCGAAGTAGCCGAACCGGTCGTCGGCGCCGTCGGCGAGCGACTGTTCGACCAGCGCGTCGAGCCGGGCCGCGTGGAGCGCCACGAACGCGGCCGTGCGGTCCGCGATCAGACCTTCGCGGTGGCCGACGGAGACCGAGGCGGAGAAGGACGCCGCGCCCTGACCGGCCGCCTCGTCCGCGATGGTGCTGGTGAGGAGGCGGGCGGCGAGCCGGGAGTAGGCGGGGTCCTCGGAGATCAGACCCGCGGCGGCCTCGGTGGCCAGCGAACGCAACTCTGCTTCGTCCGACCGGGCGTTGCGGCCGCGCAGCGCGGCGGCGGCGACGCGACCGGGGTCGGTGTCGGGCAGATCGACGGTGAGGTCGGTCAGGGTCCGCAGCAGTGCGGTCCCGGGTCCGTCGTTCGCGGTTCCCGTGGACTCGGCGACTGAAGCCGGATCGGCTGGCGCGATGGTCATGTGGTGCTCTCCCTCGCTCGGCTCGGGGCCGGGCGGGGAGCGGGGCAGCCGGGCAGAGGCAGGCCCGGAAAAGAGGGCAGCACTCCGTGCGGCGTCCACCGGCCCATCCGCGAGGCCCGGACGTCTGGGCGTCCGGATCGGTCGAGCCGGACGCGCTGTCGGCAGGTCCTCGGACTTACAGGGTGCGCAAAAGTACACCGATCACACCGTTGCGGGACAGTTCCGGATTCACACCGGATTTCCCTGCGGCGACAGCGAGCACGAGCATACATGTGGGGGCCGCCCGATGAGACGGCCCCCACATGTTGTGTCGTACGCGGTTCACAGGGTGAGGCTGTAGGTGAGCAGCTGGAGGCCTGGAATGGGATACCAGTCGCGCTCCGGAGTCCGTACGAAGCCCAGTCGACGGTAGATGCGGTGGGCCCCGAGCATGGCCGGCTGCGTCGACAGGGCGAGCCGCGCGACGCCGTCCGTACCCCGTGCGCGGTCGATACAGGCCCGTACGAGCGCCTCACCCGCCCCGAGGCCACGCGCCTCCGGCGCGACGGCGAGCATCCGGAATTCGGCCTCGTCGGGGCCGGCGATGTCGGCCCACGGGTTGCCGGGCGGTGCGTATGTCACGCCGCCCAGTACCCGGCCGTCGGCACCGACCGCGACGAGCACGTCGGCCTCGGCGGCGCGGCGCGGCACGTCGCGGAGTCGTTCGAGATACGGGTCGTCGGCACCGAGGTCGAGCAGGCCGTCGTCGAGGTACGCGAATGCGGTGATCTCGCCGAGAAGGTGGTGTTCGCTGGGGTCGACGGCCCTGATCGATATGTCCATGGCGGAAGTCTGCCGTACGCGGCGCGCGGCGCGGGGTGCGCGCCCAGGGCACCAGGAGGGCCGCTCCTGACCGAAACCGGTGTGGCCCGCCCGGCCACGGATTTGTCCTCCGTCGTCGGGCGGGCCACATGTATGACTGGCGTGCAGGCCTACTTGGTCGACGGGCTCGTGTCGGGGGAGCCGGCCGGCTCAGGCCTGGCCAACGGGAGTTCGACCTTCACGCCCGGGTCGCCTGCGTCCGCCGTGTAGTCGGACGGTGACGTCTCGTCGATTCCGGCCGGGGCCTTCACCGCGTTCAGGACGAACGTCAGCACCACCGTCACCACCACGTTCAGTACGAACGCGGTCAGGCCGATGTAGCCGATCTCGCCGATCCCCGGGATCTCCTTCGAGGAGCCGCCGAAGTGTGCCTGGGTCGGGCTCGCCACCCCGTACGCGGCGAGCGTGCCGTAGACCATGCCGACCGCCCAGCCGGCGAGCAGCGCCCAGCGGTGGAACCACCGGGTGAACAGGCCGCCGACCAGCGCCGGGAACGTCTGCAGGATCCAGATCCCGCCCAGCAGCTGGAAGTTGATCGCGACCGTCTTGTCCATCGTGAGGACGAAGGCGAGCGCACCGACCTTCACCAGCAGCGACACCAGCTTGGAGACCTTCGTCTCCTGGGCCGGGGTCGCGTCGGGCTTCAGGAAGTCCTTGTAGATGTTCCGGGTGAAGAGGTTGGCAGCGGCGATTGACATGATCGCGGCGGGTACCAGCGCGCCGATTCCGATCGCGGCGAACGCCACCCCGGCGAACCAGTCGGGGAACATGTTCTCGAACAGCTGCGGGATCGCCAGCTGCCCGTTCTGCACCTTGACCCCGGCGGCGATCGCCATGAAGCCGAGCAGTGCCAGCAGGCCCAGCATCAGCGAGTACAGCGGCAGGATGGTGGTGTTGCGCCGGATCACGTCACGGCTGCGGCTGGAGAGCGTTGCCGTGATCGAGTGCGGATACATGAAGAGCGCGAGCGCCGAACCCAGGGCCAGGGTGGCGTAGCCCCATTGGCCCGGGTCGGCCGGCGCGAGCGCGCCGCGCGGCTTGCCGGTTGCGGGGTTGGTCTGCGAGAACGCCTCGCCGGCCTTGGCGAAGATGTCGTCGAAGCCGCCCAGCTTGATCGGGATGTAGATGATCGCCACCGCGATGACCAGGTAGATCAGGCCGTCCTTGACGAACGCGATCAGTGCGGGGGCCCGCAGCCCGGAGGAGTACGTGTACGCGGCGAGCACCGCGAACGCGATCAGCAGCGGCAGGTCCTTGACGAACCAGTGCGTGGTCTCGCCGCCGCCGACGCCCATCACGTCCAGTACCGCCTGGATACCGACGAGCTGGAGCGCGATGTACGGCATCGTGGCGAGGATGCCGGTGACGGCGACCGCCAGCGAGAGCCCCTTCGATCCGAAGCGGCCGCGGACGAAGTCCGAGGTGGTGACGTACCCGTGCTTGTGCGACACCGACCACAGCCGCGGCAGGAAGGTGAAGATCAGCGGGTACACGAGGATGGTGTACGGGACCGCGAAGAAGCCGGCCGCGCCCGCCGCGTAGATCGCGGCAGGGACAGCGACGAAGGTGTACGCGGTGTACAGGTCGCCGCCGAGCAGGAACCAGGTGACCCAGGTGCCGAACGACCGTCCGCCCAGCCCCCATTCGTCGAGGCTGGCCTCGTTCTCGGCCTTGCGCCAGCGCGCGGCCATGAAGCCGATGACCGTGACGGCCAGGAAGAAGAAGATGAAGACGCCGAGCGCGACGCCGTTCACGCCGTCCTTCATGCGGAAACACCCCCCTTGCGGGAGCGCTGGTCACGCTGCCACAGCTTGTACGCGATCATCGTGAGCGCGGTGGAGATCAGCACCCAGAGCATCTGGTACCAGTAGAAGAACGGAATGCCGATGAAGGTCGGGTCCACCTTCGCGTACGAACCCACCCAGAGCATCGCCACGAACGGCGCGATGAGGCAGAGGGCGATGACCACCCTCATAGGTGTGACCGTTGGTGGTTTCGTGTCTGTTTCTTCTGGCATATGGCGACTCCGTCCCCTCGCTGACCACCTGTTGTAATGCGCAGGAAATCTAGGGGAGAGTTCCGGCCAGCGTCACCCCCTGTCCGCATTTCGGTCCGGCAACGGTATGCCGGGACCGGGGAGAGGATGCTGCCCGGGGGTCCGACTCCTGATGCTCCGTCCCAATTCGGGCAGTTGGCCGGTCAGGAGCCGGGGTCCACCGTCTCAGTCGGTCGGCCGCTTCAGACGCGCCACGAACTTGTAACGGTCGCCGCGATACACCGACCGCACCCACTCCACCGGTTCGCCCTGTCCGTCCAGGGAGTGACGGGACAGCATCAGCATCGGCAGGCCCACGTCCGTACCGAGCAGGCCGGCCTCGCGGGGGGTCGCGAGTGAGGTCTCGATGGTCTCCTCGGCCTCGGCCAGCCGCACGTCGTACACCTCGGCCAGCGCTGTGTAGAGCGAGGTGTACTTCACAAGTGAACGGCGCAGTGCGGGGAAGCGTTTGGCCGACAGATGGGTGGTCTCGATCGCCATCGGTTCGCCGCTGGCCAGGCGCAGCCGCTCGATCCGCAGCACCCGGCCGCCGGTGGTGATGTCGAGCAGTCCGGCGAGGGTGTCGTCGGCCGTTACGTAGCCGATGTCCAGCAGCTGCGAGGTCGGTTCCAGGCCCTGGGCGCGCATGTCCTCCGTGTACGAGGTCAGTTGCAGGGCCTGCGAGACCTTCGGCTTGGCCACGAACGTGCCCTTGCCCTGGATACGTTCCAGCCGGCCCTCGACGACCAGCTCCTGGAGCGCCTGGCGCACGGTCGTGCGCGAGGTGTCGAACTCGGCGGCCAGGGTCCGCTCCGGCGGCACGGGGGTGCCGGGCGGCATGGTGTCCGTCATGTCGAGGAGATGGCGCTTGAGGCGGTAGTACTTCGGCACGCGGGCGGTACGCGTGGCCGCACCGGTGCCCGCGCCCGTCTTGTTCTCCGAACTGCCCCCGCCGGCACCCATCGCCCGCCTTCCCGACTGCTGCGCTGCTGCCGTCACCGGCTCCTCCATCTGTCGCGGCTCACATGGTGGCACGGTCCGGTCACGGCTCGTCGCCCTCCCTCAGGTGTCGGTCCTATAACGGACGCGAGTGCACTTCTTATACACCCTTGACACCCCTAAAGGTCTAGGCCAAGCTCCCGGTACTGGTCTAAACCATTAAAGACCAGGTCCCAGCCCCACGGGCAGTACCCGTCGTATGAGGTTGTGCGACGGACGGCGATCTCGGGTGGTGGGGGGAATTCTCTTGCATCCCTGAGGAGGGTGTCGTGAAGCGCGGACTCATCGCGGCCATTGGTGTCGTAGCTCTCATGGCCGGTGCCACTGCCTGTGGCTCGGACGACAGCAAGGGCGACAGCGGCAAGAAGACCGGCCCCGACAGCTACAAGGGCCAGACGCTGACCGTCTGGGCCATGGACGGCTCCACGCCTCCCGGCTGGACCAAGGACCTGACCGCGGCCTTCAAGAAGAAGACCGGCGCCACGCTGAAGTTCCAGACCCAGAAGTGGGACGGTATCCAGCAGAAGATCACGACGGCCCTCTCCGAGTCGACCCCGCCGGACGTCATCGAGGTCGGCAACACCCAGACCCCGGCGTACGCGGCCACCGGTGGCCTCGCCGACCTGAGCGACCTCAAGCAGGAGATCGGCGGCGACTGGGTCGACGCGCTCAACAAGTCCTCGGTCTTCGACGGCAAGCAGTACGCCGCCCCGTGGTACTTCGCCAACCGCGTCGTCATCTACAACAAGAAGGTCTGGGCCGACGCCGGCATCAAGGACACCCCGAAGACGCGCGACGAGTTCTTCAAGGACCTCGACGCCATCAAGAAGAAGGGCAAGGCCGAGCCGATCTACCTGCCCGGCCAGAACTGGTACTTCTTCGACGGTCTGACCATCGGTCAGGGCGCGGACCTGGTGAAGAAGGAAGGCGACAAGTACGTCTCCAACCTCTCCGACCCCAAGGTCGCCGCGGCCATGGAGCTCTACAAGAAGTACCAGTCCTACTCCAAGGCTCCCAAGGACAAGGACGAGGCGACCCCGCAGCAGGCCGAGGTCTTCGCCAAGGGCAACGTCGGTGCCTTCGTCGGCATGGGCTGGGAGGCCGGCACGGCCATCGCGGCCAACAAGAAGATCGAGGGCGACATCGGCTACTTCACCATCCCGGGTGAGACCGCCGACAAGCCCGAGGGCGTCTTCCTCGGTGGCTCCAACTTCGCGGTCGCCGCGGGCAGCAAGAAGCAGGACCTCGCCAAGGAGTTCCTGAAGCTCGCCCTGTCCGACCAGTTCGAGGGCCAGCTGGCCAAGGAGAACGGCGTCATCCCGAACAAGGAGTCGCTCAACTCCAACCTGACCGGCAACGGCGCAGCCGAGGCCGCGGCCCCGGCCGCCGCCGGTGGTGGCACCACCCCGCTCATCCCCGAGTGGGCCGCTGTCGAGAACGCGCCGAACCCGATCAAGAGCTACATGACCGCGGTTCTGAACGGCAAGTCCCCGGCCGACGCCGCCAAGGCCGTCGAGGCGGAGATCAACAAGCGTCTCTCGCAGACGAGCTGACCGCACGCGCCGGGGGGCGGGCAACGACCGCCCCCCGGCGCTCCCGCGTGACTCGACCGTACGGCCCAAGAAGAGATGGCGAGCATGTCAGTGCAGACCGAACAAGTGGACTCGGTCCCGGCAGCCGGTGTCCGCAAGGATGACGCGCCTCCCGGCGGCCCTGCCGCATCGAGCAAGAAGCGGGTCGGTGGCTCGGCCCCGTACCTGCTCCTCCTGCCCGCACTGCTCGTCACGGCGGTGCTCCTGGGCTATCCGCTGGTCAAGAACGGCATGCTGTCGTTCCAGAACCTCAACCCGCGCCAGCTGATCCTCCACCTGACCGAGTGGAACGGCTTCGACAACTACTCCGAAGTCCTCGGCAGTTCGGACTTCTGGAAGGTCGTCGAGCGTTCGATCTTCTTCACCGCGGCCAACGTTGTCCTGATCATGGTGTTCGGGACCCTGATCGGCCTGCTGCTCGCGCGCCTCGGCAAGAAGATGCGGCTGCTGCTCATGCTGGGTCTCGTGCTCGCCTGGGCCATGCCGATCATCGCCGCGACCACGGTCTACCAGTGGCTGTTCGCCCAGCGCTTCGGCGTCGTCAACTACGTGCTCGACAGCCTCGGCTGGCACTCGATGGCCGACTACAACTGGACGAGCACCCAGTTCTCCACCTTCTCGCTGGTCACCCTGGTGATCGTCTGGATGTCCATCCCGTTCGTGGCGATCAACCTGTACGCCGCGTCGACGACGATCCCCAAGGAACTGTACGAGGCCGCGTCGCTCGACGGCGCCGGAACCTGGAAGAGCTTCACCTCGGTGACGTTCCCGTTCCTCAAGCCGTTCCTGCTGGCCACCACGTTCCTCGAAGTCATCTGGGTCTTCAAGTCCTTCGCCCAGCTCTTCGCGATCAACGGCGGCGGCCCGGACCGGCTCACCGAGACCCTGCCCGTCTACGCCTTCGTCGAAGGTGTCGGCAACCAGCACTTCGGCATGGGTTCGGCCATCTCGTTCCTGACGATCATCGTCCTGCTGGCGATGACCGGCTACTACCTGCGCACCGTACTCAAGCAAGAGGAGGACGAGCTGTGAGGCGCTCACTGATCGGCCGGATCTGGCCCAACGCGACGGCAGTCGTCCTCTTCATAGGCTTCGCCTTTCCCGTCTACTGGATGTTCAGCACGGCCTTCAAGCCGACCGGCGACATCATCACCGACACCCCGGTGTGGTTCCCCACCGACGTCACCTTCGACCACTTCGAGAAGGCCGTCGCGGCGGACCACTTCTGGACCCTGGTCCGCAACTCGTTCACCGTCACCGTGCTCTCCGTGGCTGCCTCGCTGCTGATCGCGCTGCTGGCGTCCTTCGCGATGGCGCGCATGCGCTTCAAGGGCCGGCGCGGCATCCTGCTGACCTTCATGATCGCGCAGATGGCGCCGTGGGAAGTCATGGTCATCGCGATCTACATGCTGGTCCGCGACGCGGACATGCTCAACAGCCTGGTCCCGCTGACGGTCTTCTACATGATGATGGTCCTGCCCTTCACCATCTTGACGCTGCGCGGCTATGTCGCCTCGGTGCCGAGGGAGCTGGAGGAGTCCGCGATGGTCGACGGATGCACCCGCCCGCAGGCCTTCATGAAGGTGATCCTGCCGTTGCTCGGCCCCGGTCTGATGGCGACCTCGCTCTTCGGCTTCATCACCGCGTGGAACGAATTCCCGCTCGTCCTCATCCTCAACAAGGACATCGAGTCACAGACCCTGCCGCTCTGGCTCTCCCAGTTCCAGACCGCGTTCGGTGACGACTGGGGGGCGACCATGGCCGCCTCCTCGCTCTTCGCCGTACCGATCCTGATCCTCTTCATCTACTTGCAGCGCAAGGCCGTCAGCGGTCTTACCGACGGCGCAGTGAAGGGATAACGCCGCTCCCATGACCACCTTCACCTCCACCACGGACACCGTCACGCGCGACGCCCTGGCCGTCCTGCAGCCAGGGTTCAGTGGTACGACCGCCCCCGACTGGCTGCTGCGCCGCGTCGGTGAAGGCCTCTCATCCGTCGGCCTGTTCGGCCGCAACATCGAGACGCCGGAACAGCTCGCCGCGCTCACCGCCCAGCTCAGGGCCGAGCGGGACGACGTGCTCGTCGCGATCGACGAGGAGGGCGGTGACGTCACCCGACTGGAGGTGCGTCATGGCTCGTCCTTCCCGGGCAACCTCGCCCTCGGGGCCGTCGACGACCTGGAGCTGACCCGTGCGGTCGCGCAGGAGCTCGGCCGCCGGCTCGCCGAGTGCGGCGTCAACCTCAACTGGGCGCCGTCCGCCGACGTCAACTCGAATCCGGGCAACCCGGTCATCGGCGTACGGTCGTTCGGAGCCGACCCGCACCTCGTCGCCCGGCACACCGCCGCGTACATCGAGGGACTTCAGGCCGCCGGGGTCGCCGCCTGTACCAAGCACTTCCCGGGACACGGCGACACCGCCGTCGACTCGCACCACGCGCTGCCCCGCATCGATGTGGACCTCGACACCCTGCACGCCCGTGAGCTGGTGCCTTTCCGGGCGGCGATCGCAGCGGGTTCCAGATCGGTGATGAGCGCGCATATCCTGCTGCCCGCGCTCGACCCGGACCGCCCGGCGACGCTGAGCCCGCAGATCCTCACGGGTCTGCTGCGCAACGAGCTGGGCTACGACGGCCTGATCGTCACCGACGGCATGGAGATGCAGGCCATCTCCGCGACGTACGGAATCGAGCGCGGCTCCGTCCTCGCGATCGCCGCGGGCGCCGACGCGATCTGCGTCGGCGGCGGGCTGGAGGACGAGGCCACCGTGCTGCGGCTGCGCGACGCGCTGGTCGCGGCGGTACGGACCGGCGAACTGCCCGAGGAGCGGCTGGCCGACGCGGCGGCACGGGTACGTGCCCTCGCGTCCTGGACGCAGCGGGCCCGGGGGGCTGTCCCGGAGCCGGGCGCGGCGACGCAGGAGGGGACCGCGCCCGGCACCGGTATCGCGTCCGACATCGGCCTGGTCGCCGCCCGTCGCGCGCTGCAGGTGACCGGCGCCGCCGAACCGCTCACCGAGCCGGCCTACGTGGCCGCGTTCACCCCCGTCGCGAACATAGCGGTCGGTGACGAGACCCCGTGGGGCGTCGCGGCCGAACTGGCCCGGGTCCTGCCCGGCACCGCGACCGACACGTACAGCGGCGAGACCGAGGAGCCGGCGGCCTCGGTGATGCGGGCCGCGGGGGAGCGGCGCATCGTCGCGGTCGTCCGTGACGCCCACCGGCACGCGTGGATGAGCCAGGCACTCACCACGCTGCTGGCGGAGCGTCCCGACACGGTGGTGGTCGAGATGGGCGTGCCGCAGGCGGAGCCGAGGGGAGCGCTGTACATAGCTACCCACGGAGCGGCACGAGTCTGCGGAGTCGCAGCAGCGGAAGCCATCACGGGAGCACCCCACCCGACCGCGTCCGGCGACTGAGCCGAACCGTCCGGCGTTCGAGCAACAAAGAAGGGCCGGGACACCGCCACGGTGCCCCGGCCCTTCCGCGTTCGGAAACCTAGATCCCCTGCCACCGCGGCTTCGCCGCATACGTGGCGCGGAAGTAGTCCGCCAGCTTCAGCTTCGACGCCGCCGCCTCGTCCACCACCACCGTCGCATGCGGATGCAGCTGCAGCGCCGACGCCGGGACGAACGACGCCACCGGCCCCTCGACCGTCAGCGCCACCGCCTCAGCCTTGCCCTCGCCCGTGGCCAGCAGGATCGGGTGGCGGGATTCCAGAATGGTGCCTATGCCCTGGGTGATGACGTGGTGCGGCACCTGGCTGATGTCGTTGTCGAAGAAGCGCGCGTTGTCGATCCGGGTCTGCTCGGTCAGCGTCTTGATCCGGGTGCGGGACGCGAGCGAGGAGCACGGCTCGTTGAAGCCGATGTGACCGTCGGTGCCGATACCGAGCAGCTGCAGGTCCACCCCGCCGGCTGCGGCGAGCGCCTTGTCGTACGCCTCGCATGCGGCCTGCACGTCCTCGGCGGAGCCGTCGGGGCCCATGAAGGACGCCTCGGACAGGCCGAGCGGTTCGACGACCTCGCGCAGCACCACCGAGCGGTACGACTCGGGGTGGCCGGCTGGCAGTCCGACGTACTCGTCGAGCTGGCAGATGCGGGCGCGCGAGGCATCCACCTCGCCGGAGCGGACCTTGGCGGTCAGTGCCTGGTAGATGGGCAGCGGGGTCGAACCGGTGGCAACGCCGAGAAGTGCGTCGGGCTTGCGGCTGAGCAGGGCGCCGATGGCTCCCGCGATGAGTTCGCCGCCTGCCTTGGCGTCCGGGACGATGACAACTTCCACGCGGGGCCTGCCGATCTGAGGAGATGATGACATGTGGTATAGACCAATCAAGACCTAATCTAGCAGAGCCGGGCCATCCTGCGGTGACGTCCGGATGGCGTTCGTGCGCTGTCCGGCCGCGGCCCGCTGGCGGCCCCCGGCCTCCCCGTGGTCGACTTGGTCGGACCGCCGCTCCGGACGCACCGAGACACCTCTGGAGGCACCCGACATGTCCGCCACGTTTCCGGCCGCAGGGGGCGAGCGGCCGGGCCGCATCATGTCCGGTGAGATGGCCGAGCAGCCCGAAGTGCTGCGCCGCATCCTCGACCGGGGCGCCCCGGAGATCCGGGCGGTGGCCGCCGAGATCGCGGCGAAGAACCCGCGCTTCGTCCTGCTCACCGCCCGCGGTACGTCGGACAGCGCGGCGCTCTACGCCAAGTACCTGCTGGAGATCCGGCTCGGCCTGCCCTGCGGTCTGGCGTCGATGTCGACCACCACGGCGTACGGCGCCGAGCCGGACCTGCGGGACGTCCTGGTGATCACCGTCAGCCAGTCCGGCGGCTCGCCCGACCTGGTGGCCTCCACCCGGGCGGCCCGTGAGGCCGGCGCGATCACCCTGGCCGTCACCAACAACCCGGACTCGCCGCTCGCGGCCGTCTCCGAGCACCACATCGACATCCTGGCGGGCCCGGAGAAGGCCCTTCCGGCCACCAAGACGCACACCGCCTCTCTGCTCTGCCTCTACCTCTTCGTCGAGGGCCTGCGCGGCGGGGACGACACCGCCGCGCAGATCCTGCCAGAACTGGCCGAGGCGATCCTGGCCCGCAAGGACGAGATCAAGGCCCTGGCGTCGCGCTTCCGCTTCGCCGAGCACATGGTCACCTCGCGCGGCTACGGCTACCGTTCCTGGGCAGTGAGCAGGAGTGAGTCCTGGCTCACCGGCACGCCCCGAACGGTCTTGGGCGCACTGGTCCTCCGCTTTCGCGTCCCGGTCGGCGACGCATATCCCGTATGCGGTCCGTCCCGGGCGAGCGGAATCCCTGCGACCTGACCAAATGGGTGTGGCCAGAGGCGACGGGGAGGCTCCGAACCATCTCGCTGGTGACACGGGGGCCCCGACTGCTGACGCCACACCCGGCGTCCCAGATCGCACCTAATACGTTACGCACACCCCGCCAGGCATACCCACAGACCGTCATACCGTTCACTCAATCGTGCCAATCTTCGCCAAAGCAGCTTGCTTGCCGCTTGCCCAGCAGTTGTGAACCCCACGGCGAAGGAGGCCGCGCTGAAGCTGATGGAGACGAGCTACATCCCGGCTCTAGGCCCGCGGGCAGGAATGATCCCCGGAAACACCCGCGGGCCGCGGCGCCAGGACGGGACCCTCAGCCCGTCCGGCACCGCAGCCCGGAGTTGCTCGGCCGGCGGTGTGCGGTGCCCCCGGCCGGGGAGAGGTGCCGTCGCAGTCAGGGCAGAGAGCGCGGCCACCTCGATCCACTCTCCTGTGCGGGGAGAGTGGAAGCTCTGTCTTGAGCATTGTGGACTAGACCATTCACCTGTGTCCATCCATCGGAGCGCGGCAATTTCCGGCCCCTTCCCCCCTTGCACGTACGGGCTGGACGTTCGGTTCGGAACCAGTGCGTATCCACAGGTACGCTCGCACACGTGCCCTCCATGAACGACCTCGTCCGCCAGCACACAGCCCTGAGTGACACCGACCTCGAGTGGCTGCATCTGCTGGTCTCGGAGTGGCAGCTGCTCTCCGACCTGTCCTTCGCCGACCTGGTCCTCTGGGTCCCCACCCGCGACGGGACCCGTTATGTGTCGGTCGCCCAGATGCGGCCCAACACCGGCCCCACCTCCTACCAGGACGACATGGTCGGCCACCTGGTGCCGCGCGGCCGCCGTCCGCTGCTGGACGCGGCGCTGGACGAGGGCCGGATCGTGCGCGAGGGTGACCCGGAGTGGCGCGAGGAGGTGCCGGTACGGGTCGAGTCCATCCCCGTACGCCGTGAGGGCAGGGTCCTCGGGGTCATCGCCCGGAACACCAACCTCCTGACCGTCCGCACCCCGTCGCGGCTGGAGCTCACCTACCTCCAGTCGGCCTCGGACCTGGCCCAGATGATCGCTGCCGGATCCTTCCCGTTCCCCGGCCAGCAGGTCGACATGGATGCGTCGCCGCGTGTCGGTGACGGGCTGATCAGGCTCGACGCCGACGGCGTCGTCCAGTACGCCAGCCCCAACGGTCTCTCCGCCTACCACCGCCTCGGTCTCGCCTCCGACCTGGTCGGACACCACCTCGGCGAGACCACCGCCGAACTTGCCCCGTCCCGCGGCCCGGTGGACGAGGCCCTGGTCAAGGTGGCCAGCGGTTACGCGCCCCGCGAGTTCGAGGTCGAGTGCGCGGGCGGGGTGATCCAGCTCCGGGCGATCCCGCTCAAGCCCAAGGGCGTCCGTATCGGCTCCCTGGTCCTGCTCCGCGACGTGACCGAACTGCGCCGCCGCGAGCGTGAGTTGATCACGAAGGACGCCACCATCCGGGAGATCCACCACCGAGTGAAGAACAACCTCCAGACCGTGGCCGCCCTGTTGCGTCTGCAGGCCCGCCGGATGGATTCAGAGCAGGGCCGCGAGGCCCTCAACGAGGCGGTACGGCGCGTCGGTTCGATCGCCATCGTCCATGAGACGCTGTCCCAGAATCTGGACGAGCGGGTCGAGTTCGACGAGATCGCCGACCGGGTCATCGCGATGGTGGCCGAGATCTCGCCGGGCAAGGTCACCTGCCGTCGCACGGGCCGGTTCGGCATCCTCGATGCGGAAGTGGCCACTCCGCTGGCCATGGTGCTCACCGAGGTGCTGCAGAACGCGCTGGAGCACGCGTTCACCGTCGCCCAGACCGGCACGGTGGAGGTCTCCGCGGTGCGCGGCGGTTCCCCGGCCGAGGGCCGGTTGCTGATCACCGTCCAGGACGACGGGTGCGGACTGCCCGAGGGGTTCGACCCGCAGCGCGCCGGCAACCTGGGGTTGCAGATCGTAAGGACACTGGTGGAGGGCGAGTTGAGCGGTTCGTTCGGCATGGTCCCGGCTCCTGGGCGCGGCACCCAGGTGGTTCTCGACATCCCGGTCAGCGCGGAGAAGTAGCCGGCGCTGTTCCCCGGGGGGAACAGCAGTGAGCCCGGACCGTTGTTGACGGTCCGGGCTCACTGGTCATGCGTGCGCTTCGGGGGTACTGCGCGCTGCGACTCGGGGGGCGGGGTGGTGCGTACGCTCTGTACGCGCCGCCTGACTGAGGCTCGTAGCGGTGGCGTCGGATCAGGCGCTGGCGTTACGCGCCCGGTTGCGAGCGGCGCGGCGCTTCATCGCGCGGCGCTCGTCCTCGCTGAGGCCACCCCAGACGCCGGAGTCCTGGCCGGACTCGAGCGCCCACTGCAGGCACTGCTCCATGACGGGGCAGCGACGGCAGACGGCCTTGGCTTCCTCGATCTGCAGCAGCGCAGGACCGGTGTTGCCGATGGGGAAGAACAGCTCGGGGTCTTCCTCACGACAAACGGCGTTGTGACGCCAGTCCATGGCTGCTACCTCTCCTTGGTATTGCATACTGTTGCTTGTGAATGTGAACGCTTTCACGAATCCCCCCACAGGTGACGGGCCGACGCCCAGATGAACTGGTTGTGGTCCTGTGAAGTGAGGAGGGGTTCTGGCTCTCAGTGGAGGCCGTTGTTGCGGGCCGTCCCGATCGCCATGTAGAGATTCGCAAACCTCGGCGGCGGATACAACCCCTTCCGGAAACTTTTTTTTGATTCCTCGGTGTCGGCTAGGTCACAGCCGTACTTCTATGGGGTGGAGGCCAGTCCAAACGTTCGAGTTAAAGGACTTTGGGTCCTTCCGCTCACACAATCACACGCAGTGCACGGCGTACGCCTGTGAACGCCACACTGGTACGCAGGCCCAGGTGGTCACCATCCATCTGGAACGGCAGCGGAACCTTTGAATGCAAGGTGAAGTCCGTGAGGTCGTGAAGTGAAACAGCGTGCTTACCGTGAGGACCCTTCTCGGGGCTCGAAGTGAGCAGCTGGGTGCCGTACCGGGCGACCGCGGGGGTGGAGAGGCGCTTCAGTCCGAGGACATCCAGGGCGGTGTCGAACGAAGCCTTCGGGGATGCGTACATCGGACGATTCCCCAGGTAGGTCCAGGGAGCCGTGTTGGAGATTATGGACAGCGCGAGATCGGTGACCGGGTCCGAGCCAGGGGCTTCCAGTGTGATCGTTCCGTGCCGCCGGTGCGGTTCGTCCAGGAACTGCCGGACCACCTGACGTACGTACAGCGCATGCGTCGACCGTTTGCCGCGCTCGCGCTTCTGTTCGACCCGGCCGACCACGCCCGCGTCGAAACCGAGACCGGCACAGAATGTGAACCAGCGCTTGGGGACCGACTCGTCCTCGGTGCCGGGCGTGCCGGCCGCCAGCCCCAGGCCGACCGTGCGTTCGGTCCGGTTCGCCAGCGCATCCAGGATCGCGCCGGTCGCCTCCACCGCGTCGTTGGGCAGGCCCAGAGCGCGCGCGAAGACATTGGTGGAGCCGCCGGGCACCACGGCGAGGCTCGGCAGGTTGTCTATGTCGGGACCGTTGTGGAGCAGACCGTTCACGACTTCGTTGACCGTGCCGTCGCCGCCGAGGGCCACGACGAGATCGATGTCGTCGGAGTCGGCGGCCCGCCGCCCCAGGTCCCGGGCGTGCCCGCGGTACTCCGTGGTCACCGCCTCCAGCTTCATCTCGCTGGCCAGCGCATGGATGAGCACGTCACGGGTCCGCGCACTGGTGGTGGTAGCAGCTGGATTGACCACAAGGAGTGCGCGCATGACGGCCAGCCTACCTACCGCGTGGTATCGGCCTGAAGTCCTTACCCATTGCCTTCACGCTCAGTGACGAACCGGGTGCGGTGGGCTGGACCGCGGCGCTCCGATCCGGACCCCGGCTTCGCTTTGGCGGCGCCGGGATGCCAATCTGCAAGGGTGAGTACTCAGCAGAACACGCCGCACTCGTCGCCCATGGCCGAGCCGACGAAGCCGGCCAGGATCGCCCTCGTGGCCGGACTCAACGCCCTCGAAGGGGCGGCGCTCGCACTCGGCGGGGTCTACATGCTGGTCATGGGCCTGCTCGGTCGGCCGGACAGTCCGGAGCAGGCGGAGATGGGCGGTCTCACACTGATCGTGCTCGGCCTGATCCCGCTCCTCGCCGCGCGAGGACTGCTGCTGCGGCGCAGCTGGAGCCGGGGCCCGGCGCTGATCACGCAGCTCATGGCGCTGCCGGTGGCCTGGACGCTGCTGCGCTCCCACGGTGCGCTGATCCCGGCGGGGATCGTCCTCGCCGCGGTGGCGCTGACCGCGCTGGTGCAGTTGTTCAGGCCGGTGACGAGGGAGGCGCTGGGTATCCGGGGTCCGCGCGCGACGCCGGAGGCGTGACGCGCGACGCCCGCTACTCCTCGACGAGCAGTCGTTCGCGCAGCTGTGCCAGCGTGCGGGCCAGCAGGCGCGAGACATGCATCTGGGAGATGCCGACCTCCTGCGCGATCTGCGACTGCGTCATGTTGCCGAAGAACCGGAGCAGCAGGATGCGCTTCTCCCGCGGCGGCAGGTCCTCCAGCAGAGGCTTCAGCGACTCCCGGTACTCGACGCCCTCCAGCGCCTCGTCCTCGGAGCCCAGCGTGTCCGCGACCGCCGGGGACTCGTCGTCCGTGTCCGGGACGTCCAGTGAGAGCGTGCTGTAGGCGTTGGCCGACTCCAGGCCCTCCAGCACCTCTTCCTCGGAGATGCCCAGCCGCTCCGCCAGCTCATGGACCGTGGGCGACCGGCCGTGCTGCTGGGAGAGCTCCGCGGTGGCCGTGGTGAGCGAGAGCCGCAGCTCCTGCAGCCGGCGCGGCACCCGGACCGCCCAGCCCTTGTCGCGGAAGTGCCGCTTGATCTCGCCCACGACGGTCGGTGTCGCGTACGTGGAGAACTCGACGCCGCGGTCCGGGTCGAACCGGTCCACCGACTTGATCAGGCCGATCGTGGCGACCTGCGTCAGATCGTCCAGCGGCTCGCCGCGGTTACGGAACCGGCGGGCCAGGTGCTCCACGAGCGGCAGATGCATCCGCACCAGCCGGTTGCGCAGTTCGGCCTTCTCCGGCGAGCCGTCGGGGAGTTCCCGAAGCTCGATGAAGAGTGCCCGCGCTCCACTGCGGTCACGTGGATCGTGGTGTCCGTGCTCGCTCATCTGGCCTGCCCGCTCCGCCTGCTCCACCGCGACCGTACGGACCACCGGCCCGTCCGCCCCGTCCTCCGGATGGGGCAGGGCCTGCTGCTCCGGGATGCCTGCTGGTCGCACCACCCCTGGTCGGATCGTCTCGTCCCGCACAGGACCGTCCCCGTTCCCGTTGCTCACGCCGGCCCGGGTCCCGCGCCGCGCTGTTTGTACAGGCTGATACTGACCGTACGGTCGTCGGCGACCGTGGAGTCGACCTTGCCGGCCAGTGCAGAGAGCACCGTCCAGGCGAAGGTGTCGCGCTCGGGGGCCCGGCCGTCCGTCGTCGGGGCCGCGACCGTCACCTCGAGAGAATCGTCGACGAGTCGGAACACGCAGCTGAGGACGGAGCCGGGCACGGCCTGCTGGAGCAGAATCGCGCAGGCCTCGTCGACCGCGATGCGAAGATCCTCGATCTCGTCGAGCGTGAAGTCCAAGCGCGCTGCGAGACCTGCCGTGGCCGTACGCAGCACCGACAGGTAGGCACCCGCAGCGGGCAGCCGGACTTCCACGAAGTCCTGATTCCCGGGCTCGCCTGCGATCTGGGACACCCTCACCTCCAAGGTGGCACAAACTCTTTCGAGGTTCCGGGAAGGGTGCCCCGGAGCCATGCGGTACGTCTTCGGTTCTTGGTCCGGCGACGCTATCGCGATCCATGATGCCGTGTCGCCGGGACCCCATCCCATGACTGTCACTCATGGTAAGCCCATGGGTACACACAGTGGCTAGAGGTCTGCGGCGGTCAATTACGAACAACAGGCGCCGGTTTGACGTACCCAGACGTCAGACGATCGAACCGTCCTCGAAGCACCAACGCCAGCTCTCGCCCGCCTCGTAGCTCCGCATGACCGGATGGCCCGTTGTCTTGAAGTGATCCGTGGCGTGCTGCAGAGGCGACGAATCACAGCAACCGACATGGCCGCAGACCAGGCAGAGCCGCAGTTGCACGGGGTGGGTGCCCGCGGCAAGACATTCGGGACATGTGGCGCTGAGCGGGGCGGGCTCGGGGCGCGGCAGTTCGAGAACGTGCAGGCACTCACTCATGATTGTCAGGTTACGACGGATGTGAGGACGGTGAGATGGACGCATTGCCGCTGGTGGCACTTGTCGCGGCCAGTGCGGCCATCGCGGGGGCCGCCCGCCGCACCCCGGTGCCGGCCCCGCTGCTGCTGGTCGCCGGGGGGCTGCTCGCCTCCTATCTGCCGGGCGTGCCGTCGTACACCCTGGACGCCCACATCGTGCTGCCGCTGCTGCTGCCGCCGTTGCTCTACACGGCCGCGGTCGACAGCTCGTACCTCGATCTGCGCGCCAATGCCCGGCCGATCGCCCTGCTCTCCGTCGGCTACGTCCTCTTCGCCACCTTCGCCGTCGGCTGGCTGGCCTACTGGCTGGTACCCGACCTGCCGCTGACGGCCGCACTGGTGCTGGGCGCCGTCGTCGCGCCGCCGGACGCCGTCACGGCGGCCGCCATCGCCCGCCGGGTCGGGCTGCCGAGCCGGGTCACGACGATCCTGCAGGGCGAGTCCCTGGTGAACGACGCGACGGCGATCACCGCCTACAAGGTGGTGCTGGCCGCCGCCGTCGGCGAGGGCGTCAGCTGGGGCGCCGGGATCGGCGAGTTCTTCCTCGCTGCGGGCGGCGGTGTCGGGGTCGGTCTGCTGCTGATGGTGCCGCTGCACTGGCTCCGTACGCACCTCAAGGAAGCCCTGCTGCAGAACACCCTGTCGCTGCTCATCCCCTTCGTGGCGTACGCGGCGGCGGAACGCGTGCATGCCTCCGGAGTGCTCGCCGTGGTCGTCGTGGCGCTGTATCTGGGGCACCGCTCCTGGCAGGTCGACTTCGCGACCCGGCTCCAGGAAGCGGCCGTGTGGAAGATGGTCGCGTTCATCCTGGAGTCGGCGGTCTTCGCGCTGATCGGACTGCAGCTGCCCTTCGTGCTGAAAGGGCTCGGTACCTATGCCGTCGCGGAGGCCCTCCGGTACGCGGTGGCCGTGTTCCTCGCCGTCGTCGTGGTCCGCTTCATCTGGGTCTACCCGGCCACCTATCTGCCGCGGTGGCTGTCGAAGCGGATCAGGGAGCGCGAGACCGAGACCAACTGGACCTCGCCCCTGATCGTCGGTTGGGCCGGCATGCGCGGCGTCGTCTCGCTCGCCATCGCTTTCTCCATCCCGGTGGCGATGACCAACGGCGAGGACTTCCCGGCCCGCAACCTGGTGCTCTTCCTGACCTTCACGACCGTCATCGGCACTCTGGTCGTCCAAGGGCTCACCCTGCCGCTCCTGGTGCGGGTCCTGAAGCTCCCGGGGCGCGACGCGCAGGCGGAGACCCTCGCCGAGGCGCAGGCCCAGAGCGAGGCGTCCGCGGCTGCCGATGCGCGCCTGGAGGAGTTGCTGACCGATCCGCGCAACTGTCTGCCCGGACCGCTCACCGACCGGCTGCGTACGGTCCTGGAGCGCCGTCGCAACGCCGTGTGGGAGCGACTCGGCGCGGCCAACCCGGTGACCGGGGAGTCGGCCGACGACACCTACCGGCGGCTGGCCAGGGAAATGATCGACGCCGAGCGCACGGTCTTCGTACGGCTGCGGGACGAGCGGCGGATCGACGACGAGATGATGCGGAACCTGCTGCGACGGCTGGACCTGGAGGAGGCGGCGGCCTACCGCGAGGAGTCCGACGCGCCCCAGGGCTGACCGGTGACGACCGCCACGAGCCTCGTCCCCGGGGCGAACGCGCCCTCCTGGGCCAGCACGGTCAGCCCGTACAGCAGTTTGGCGACATAGACCCGCTCGACGGGCAGCCCGTGCCGGTCCTCGAAGTCGTCGGCGAAGGCGTGCAGCTCCGGAGTCGTACGGGCGTAGCCGCCGAAGGCGAAACGTTCGTCCAGGGACCACGACCCGGCGGGCCCGCCGAACGCCTCCCGCTGCAGCTCCCGTACCGCGTCCCCCAGGAAGCCGCCGCGCAGCACCGGGACGCCGAGTGCCCGCTGCCCCGGTGCGAGGCCGGCGGCGAGACCGGCGAGGGTGCCGCCCGTGCCGCAGGCCACCGCGACCACATCGACCAGGCCGTGCAGCTCCCGCCCGAGCGCTGTGCAGCCCTGTGCGGCCAGGGCGTTGCTGCCGCCCTCCGGGACGACGCTGCACGCCCCGTAGGCACTCAGCAGCCCCTCCAGGACCGCCGCATCGGTCTTAGCGCGGTACGTCGCACGGTCCACGAAGTGCAGACGCATGCCGTCCTTCGCGCACCGCGCCAGCGATGGATTGAGCGGCCGGCCGGCCAGTTCGTCGCCGCGTACGACGCCGACGGTGGGGAATCCGAGCAGCCGGCCGGCGGCGGCGGTGGCGCGCAGATGATTGGAGTAGGCGCCGCCGAAGGTCAGCACGGTGCGCCCGGCGGCGGCCGTCAGATTGGGGGCGAGTTTGCGCCATTTGTTGCCCGGCAGATCCGGGTGGATCAGGTCGTCGCGTTTGAGCAGCAGCCGTATGCCGTGCCGGTCGAAGCGCTCGTCCTCGACCGGTTGCAGGGGTGACGGGAGCACCGGCTGCAGCCGGGAGAGGTCGAGTGGGTCGCGGGGCATGCGCCCATTGTCGCCCGGTCTGCCGGTCGGCCCCCCGTCGCCCTGGTGGCGTGGGTGCGGGCGTGCGGCTACTTCAGCCGGTCGTGTATCCGGGTGCGCATGGACTCCATCGTGAAGCCGCGCGGGTCGACCTTCCCGGGCTGCCACTCCTTGTGGCCGATGACCGAGCGGGACGTCCAGCCGTGATGGCGGCAGACTGCGGCGGCGGCCTTCTCGACGGCTTCGAGCTGGGCGTCGGGCCAGGGGTCCTTGCCGTCGCCGAGGTTCTCGCACTCGAAACCGTAGAAGTGCTTGTTGCCGTCGGTGTTGGCCTCGTTGTCCGGCGGGAGGCGCTTCTCGGCGACGACGGCGCGCAGGACGTCGTCGTCGCCGAGGCCGGCGTGGTTGGTGCGGCCGTAACCGACGAGGTGGATCCGGCCGTCCTTGGCGATCACGCCGTGACACAGCGGGCCGGGCAGCTCCGGGTAGCCGTCGCGGCAGATCCGGACGGTGGCCGCAGTACCGCTGGTGACCGTGTGGTGGATCATCACGCCGTTCACGGGGCCCCAGGGGCCCTTGTGATTGCGGTTGTGCGTACGCCAGTCGCCTACCTGGACGACGGTGAGTCCTTCGTTCCTGAGGGCTTCGAGGAAGGCGCTCGCGGACATGGGGGTGGACATGGCCGACTCCTTCGGGACGTGGGGGGAGTGAGTCCGTACACCGCTTGTATCGGAGCGCTGTGTTCCGGGCCATCCCCCGGTGCGTTGTTCGGGCGGTGTGCGAGCAGATCCGGTCAATCCCGCGAGCATCCGGTGAGGTTCAGTCCTGGGCGAGCCACAGATCGGGGCCGAACACCTCGTAGTGGATGTCGGCCGCCGGGACGCCCTTGGCCAGCAACTGGGTGCGGACGGCCCGCATGAAGGGCAGCGGACCGCAGAGGTACGCGTGCGTGCCCGACGGGACCGTGAGGCCGCTCAGATCGACCAGACCGGTGCGGTCGGCCGGGTGGCCGGGCTCCGGGTTCTCGTACCAGAAGTGCGCCGCGGCGTCCGGGAGTTTGTCGGTGAGCCGCTCGTGGTCGATGCGCAGGGCGTGGTCGGCGGGGGAGCGGTCGCCGTGCACGACGGTGACCGGCGCACGGTGGCCGGTGGCCGCGAGATGGTCCAGCATCGACAGCATCGGGGTGCAGCCGATACCCGCGGAGGCCAGCAGCAGGGGGGCGTCGACGGCGTCGAGGACGAGGTCGCCGTAGGGGGCGGAGACACGCAGCCGGTCGCCCGCCCGGGTGCGGGCGTGCAGGTGCGCCGAGACCTCGCCGTCGGGCGAGCCGCCGCCGTGCACCCGCTTGACGGTGATGGAACGGACCGGCGAGTCCGGGGCCGAGGAAAGGCTGTACTGGCGTATCTGGCGTGCCCCGTCGGGGAGTTCCACCTGAACGGAGACGTACTGGCCGGGGCGGAAGGCGGGGGCAGGGGCGCCGTCGGCCGGGCGGAGCTGGAAGGTGGCCACATCCGCGGTCTCCTCGGTCCGGGCGGTCACCTCCCACGCGCGCCAGACGTCACCGGCGGCCACCCCCTGCTGCGCGTACAGCCGGTCCTCGATGGCGATCAGGGCGTTGGCCATCAGCCAGTACACCTCGTCCCAGGCGGCCGCGACCTCCGGAGTGACCGCATCGCCGAGCACTTCGGCGATGGCGGCGAAGAGATGGGTGTGCACGACGTCGTACTGCGCGGCGGTCACGCCGAGCGAGGCGTGCTTGTGGGCGATCCGGCCGAGCATCACGTCGGGGCGGGTGTCCGGGTGCTCGACCAGCTGGGTCGCGAAGGCGGCGATGGACCCCGCGAGGGCCTGGCGCTGGGCGCCGGACGACTGGTTGCCGCGGTTGAAGAGGTCGCGCAGCAGCTCGGGGTGGGCGTCGAACAGCTTCCGGTAGAAGAGATCGGCGATGTCGCCGATGGCCGCGCCGACGGCGGGGAGGGTGGCACGGACGGTGGCGGTCGACGGCTCGGAGAGCATCGGGCTGACTCCTCGGGGTTGAATTGGTATCTGAGATTCGTATTTTTGGGCAGCGGAAACCGCCCGGTGGGGATGTGGTGGTTCAGTCGGCGGCAGGGCGGCCACTGCTGATGCCGATCAGCAGGGGACCGGTGGGGGAAGTGACGAGTTCGGCGACGGTGATCGGATCGAGCGAGGCGTAGAAGGCCTCCTCCGCCCGGCGCAGGGCGCCGCGCAGCCGACAGGCCGAGCGCAGCGGGCAGGGGGTGCTGCCCTCGCACTCGACGACATCGCCGGGCCCTTCGAGCTCGCGGACGAGTCCGCCGATCGAGGCGGACCGGCCGGCTGCGGTGAGGGTGAGTCCGCCGCCGCGGCCCCGCCGCGCCTCGATCAGGCCGAGGTGCTGCAGCCGGGCGACCACCTTGGCGGTGTGGGTGTAAGGCACCTGCATGGTCGCCGCCACCTCCCGGGTGGTCGGCGGGTCCTCGTTCTCCACGACGGCGAGGCGCATCAGTACGCGCAGCGCCACGTCGGTGAATCTCGTCAGCCGCATGGTGGTCAGCGTAGATAACTTGCATTAAGGATGCAAATTAAGAATCGGTGTGGACATCGCTCGGCGTCGTGCCCAGCCCAAAGACCGATTAGTCACACTCTTTTGTGTAATAGCGTGCTGCGTCCCCACGCTGAAAGGCTTCTTCTCGCAGGTCAGCCGATGATCGAGAGGACGTCAGATGTCCGTTGGTGAAGAGGTTCAGAACACGCAGACACCGCCGCAGCAGAGTCTGGGCACGGCGGCTGCGCGGAACCTCGCGACGACCACCAAGTCCGCTCCGCAGATGCAGGAGATCACCTCGCGGTGGCTGCTGCGCATGCTTCCATGGGTGCAGGTGCAGGGCGGCACATACCGGGTGAACCGCCGGCTGAGCTACTCGGTCGGAGACGGCCGGGTGACGTTCGTGCAGACCGGTGACCGGGTCACGGTGATCCCCGCGGAGCTCGGTGAACTGCCCGCCCTGCGGGACTTCGGCGACGAGGAGGTGCTCGCCGAGCTGGCCCGGCGGTGCGAGCAGCGCGAGATCGCCGCGGGGCAGGTGATCGCCGCCTCCGGGGAGTCCGCGGACCGGGTCTTCCTGCTGGCGCACGGCAAGGTCGAGAAGGTCGGCACCGGCCCCTACGGCGACGAGGCGGTGCTCGGGGTGCACGCCGACGGGGCGTACTTCGGCGACCACTCCTTGATCGAGGGCGACGCAGTCTGGGAGTACACGGCCCGCGCCGTCACCGCGTGCACGGTGCTCACGCTGAGGCGGGCGGATGTGCTCAACCTCGCCGAGCGGGCGGACTCGCTCCGTGCGCATCTCGCCGGGCTGCTCAACATCCCGCACCAGCGCACCAACAAGTACGGCGAGGCGGAGATCGACCTCTCCGCCGGCCATGTCGGCGAGGCCGTCGTCCCGCACACGTTCGTCGACTACGAATCGGCGCCGCGCGAGTACGAGTTGAGCGTCGCGCAGACCGTGCTGAAGGTCCACAGCAGGGTCGCCGACCTCTACAACCAACCGATGAACCAGACCGAGCAGCAGTTGCGGCTCACGGTCGAGGCGCTCCGCGAGCGCCAGGAGCACGAGCTCATCAACAACCGGGAGTTCGGTCTCCTCAACAACTGCGACTACGACCAGCGCCTCCAGCCGCACGACGGCGTGCCCAGCCCCGACGACATGGACGAACTGCTGTCGCGCCGCCGCGGATCGAAGCTGTTCCTCGCCCACCCGCGGGCCATCGCCGCGTTCGGCCGCGAGTGCAGCAGGCGCGGGCTGGTGCCGGAGAGCGTGGAGATCGGCGGCCACCATGTGCCCGCCTGGCGCGGTGTACCGATCTTCCCGTCCAACAAGATCCCGGTCACCGACGCCCGCACCACGTCGATCATCTGCATGCGAACCGGCGAGGCCGAGCAGGGGGTCATCGGGCTCCAGCAGACCGGCATCCCCGACGAGATCGAGCCGAGCCTCTCGGTCCGCTTCATGGGTATCGACGAGCAGGCGATCATCTCCTACCTGGTGACGGCCTACTACTCGGCGGCCGTGCTGGTGCCGGACGCCCTCGGGGTCCTGGAGAACGTCGAGGTCAGCCGCTGGCGCTGAGGTCCGTGGGACCCGGACCTGCCCCGTCCGGGTCCCACCCGCCACCCCCGGCCCGCAGGCCGCCGATCCGGGGCGCCCCGGGCCGGCTGTCTCCGGCCCGGCCCGCGACCGGCGGCCCGGCCTTGTTCGCTCGGACGGGCCTGGGCCACCCCCGCGGGGGTGGCCCATGGGCCGAGTGACCTGTGGCGCTGCCTCGTGGAAAACGCTCACCGCACCACCGACGCCCCGGCCGGGTTGCTCCGGACCCGGGTGACCTGAGGGAGCCACTGTGACCATGATCAGTACGGACACCGCCACCGCCGAGGGCCATGAGGCCCTGGCGCTCCTGGAGCGCACCCGGAGTCTCGTCGATCCGCAGCTTCGAGCCGCGGTCGAGTCGCTGCCCGGATCCATCCGGCGTGTCGCGATGTATCACTTCGGCTGGGAGCACGCCGACGGCACTCCGACCGCGGGGCAGGCCGGCAAGGCGATCAGGCCCGCACTCGTCCTTGCCGCGACCCGGGCGGTGGGCGGCGACGCGGAGCAGGCGGTGCGGGCAGCCGTGGCCGTGGAGCTGGTCCACAACTTCAGCCTCCTGCACGACGACGTCATCGACGAGGACCGGACCCGCAGACACCGGCCCACGGCCTGGACGGTGTTCGGCGTCCCGGCCGCCGTCATCGCGGGCGACGCCATGCTCGCCCTGGCTCACCGGCTGCTCGCCGAGGACACCCGCCCTGCGTCGGCGCGCGCCTCGACCCGGCTCGCGAACTGCGTCATCGAGCTGTGCGCGGGACAGCAGGCCGACTGCTCCTTCGAGGAACGCGGCCCCGACGAGGTCTCGCTCGACGAGTGTCTCGCCATGGCCACCGCCAAGACCGGCGCCCTCCTCGGCTGCGCCTGTGCGCTCGGTGCGCTGTACGCCGGCGTGGAGGAGCGGGCGGTCGGCGCGATGGACGGATTCGGCCGGGAGGCGGGCCTCGCCTTCCAGCTCATCGACGATCTGATCGGCATCTGGGGGGACCCGGTGCAGACCGGGAAGCCGGTCGGGGCGGATCTGACCGCCCACAAGAAGTCCCTGCCGGTGGTCGCCGCGCTGACCTCCCACACCCCGGCAGCGGCCGAACTCGCCGCGCTCTACCGGGGTTCCATGCGCACACCCGGCGAGGTGAGCCGAGCCGCCGACGCGGTCGACCGGGCCGGCGGCCGGGACTGGGCGCAGGCCGGCGCGGCGGACCGGATGGCCCGCGCGGTCCACCATCTCTCCCGGGCGGTGCCAGACCTGGCGGCGGCGGGCGATCTGCTCGCCCTGGCGGAGTTCGTCACCCGCCGGACCCACTGAAGGAGGAGAGGAGGAAGAGGAAGTGGCCGTCACCCGCCGGACGCGCCGGGACAGAGAGGAGGGCAGGGGAGCGACCGGCTCCCGCCGGACCCGTACGGCATCAACTCTAAGATCCTGTACGTCGGTTGAGGTGGTACGAGCGAGAGCGGGAGCCGGACATGGGCGTACGGATACGGCAGGCGGAAGCGGAAGACCGGGAACAGGTGGTGCGGCTCCTGGACGAGGCGTTCCACCACGACCCGGTCAGCAGCTGGGTCTTCCCGGAGGAGGCGCACCGCCGGGCCGTGCACGGAAAGTTCCTCGGCGTCTTCGTCGACGTCACGCTCGCCGAAGGCCGTATCGACCTGCTGGAGGACGGCACGGCCGTGGCCCTGTGGCTGCCCGTGCCCGCGGGCGCACCCACGGAGGAGGACACCACCCCTGCCCTGATGCGGGCGACCGCGGACCCCGACAACGAGCGGGCCGAGCTGGTGGGGAGGCTCACGGGCGCGATCCACCCGCACGACAGGGCCCATGAGTATCTGCTCATGATCGGGGTGTCCCCGGACCGTCAGGGGGAGGGGATCGGTGCGGCCCTGATCGCCGATGTGCTGGAGCGCTGCGACCGCGAGGGCGTCCCCGCCTACCTGGAGGCGAGCAGCGCGCGCAGCCGCCGGCTCTACGAACGGCTGGGCTTCACCTTCATGGGCACGACCGTCGAACTCCCGGAGGGTCCCTCGATGTGGCCCATGTGGCGGGAGCCGCAGGTCGGCTGAGGGCACGGCGCCCGCGACGCCCGCAACGGTGAAGTGGAGGGCGCCCGGGGGACGGCGATGGGCACGGGCTACAGTCCGTGCCCATGACAGACGAGTCATGGGCAGGGTGGTACCGGGACCGGCAAGGTTCCGAGGCTGTCATCCTCACCACCGATGGACAGCTACTCCGGATCCGGATCAGGGGCGTCGACTTCGAGGGCGAAAGCTTCGACGACCTCGCTCCGGTGGCCGGCATGCCGCCGGAGAGCGGAATGTTCGCCCTGGCGGACGGCGCGCTCACCGATTGCGTGCTGGAGTGGGACCTGCCGCTTCCGGTCGTCGCGGACGGCACGGTTCACCAGGCCACGCTCGGCTGCCTGTTGTCGCTGCGCCGCCCGGACGCCGATCTCCATCTGGAACTGCACTTCGGCGGCGCGGTCTACGGGTCGCGCCGGGCCGAGTGCGACTTCGCCACCGCGCTCGCCATGATCCAGCGCTCCCTCCCGCCCGGAGTCCGTCTGCAGTCGTGCATCGCCTGCGCGTTCTCGGACTACTTCCCGGCGACGACCGACCGTGGACTCTCCGGCGGCCTTGCCTGTTTCCGGGGAGCGAAGGACGCGTACCGCGGGGCGGCGGGCGAGGACGATGTGCTCGATCTGTGGGACCGGCGGACCGGGTTCGTCCAGGAGATCTGGAGCTGCCGCGAGTTCGAGGCCCGTCCGGCGGAGGGTGCGGGCACCGGTCACCGGGGCGCGTTCCCGCTCGAACTCGCCTGAGGTCCCCGAAGACACACAGGACGAGCTGCTGGACCGGGTCCGTACCGAACTCGGCAGCGCGTAGCGGTCATGCGCGCGCCGGCCGTCAGCGCAGGCCCTCCCAGCCCCAGCGTGGCGTCGGCCCCGGATCACCGAGGTCCGCGCCGGCCGGGGACGCCGAGACATCGCGCGCGATCCTGGTGCCCCAGTCGAAGTACTCCAGCACTCGGCGGCGCAGCAGCTCGTCGTCCGGCAGCTCCTCGTCGACGGCGGCTGCCATCAGCTCCATCCAGCGCAGCCGCTGCGGCTCGGTGATCGACAGCCCGAGATGGGAACGCAACAGGGACTGATGGCCCCCGAGCTTCCCGGTGTAGTCGGCGGGCCCGTCGAAGATCTCGGCCAGCCACACGGTGACATGTTCGATATGGGTCGGAGTGAAGTCCGCGAAAACAGGGGCGAGCAGCGGATCCGCCAGCGTCCTGTCGTAGAAGGTGCTGCTCAGCCGGCGCAGTACGTCGATACCGCCGATGGCCTTGTACAGCGTTTCCGGACGCTCGCTCACGCGGCTACCTCCATGGCTGGACCCGGTCCGCCCCGGGCCGCTGGGCCCAGCATCCACCCGGGGGAGCGGCCCGCCGGGACAGTTCGCTGCCGGCGGATCAAGCGGGGGCACAGCTTCAGCCCTCCCGCCATGGTTCCCTGCGGCGTACCGCGACCACCGGCGTGTCCGATTCCGCCCAGAGCGAGGAACTGTTCCCAACCGCCCTGCCCGCGGGCAGAGTCGGCCCATGAGGCTTCTGATCCTGGGCGGTACGGAATTCGTCGGACGCGCCGTCACCGAGGCGGCGCTCGCGCGGGACCGGCACGTCACGGTGTTCCACCGCGGCCACCACTCACCCCCGCCGGGCACCACCGAGCTGTTCGGCGACCGCACCACCGCCGACGGCCTCGCAGCGCTCGCCGCCGCGGGGCAGGGCGGCTGGGACCTGGTCGTCGACACCTGGAGCGGCGCGCCCTCGGCGGTGCGGGACGCGGCCCGGCTGCTCGCGGACCGGGCCGGGCGGTACGTGTACGTCTCCAGCCGTTCGGTGTACGCGTACCCGGCCCCGGCCGGACTGCCCGAGGACGGACCGCTGGTGACCGGCGCCTCGCTGGACGCCGGGGCGGAGGTCTCGTACCCGTTGGCCAAACGCGGTGGCGAACTGGCCGCGCTCGATGCCTTCGGCGACCGCGCCCTGCTGGCCCGCGCCGGACTGATCCTCGGCCCGTGGGAGAACATCGGCAGGCTGCCGTGGTGGCTGCGACGGATCGCCCGCGGTGGACCCGTGATGGCCCCGGGCACCCCGGACACCCCACTGCAGTACATCGACGCCCGCGACCTCGCGAACTGGCTGCTGGACGCGGCGGATCGCGGCCTGCACGGACCGTACAACCTGGTCAGCCGGCCGGGGCACGCCACCATGGGCGAGCTGCTGGACGCCTGTGTACGCGCCACCGGCTCCGACGCCGTGCTGCGCTGGACGGCCACCGAGAAGATCCTCGCGGCGGGCGTGGAGCCGTGGACCGACCTGCCGGTCTGGCTGCCGCCGGGCGAGCTGCACGACACCATGCACCGCGGTGACGTCAGCAAGGCATACGCGGCCGGACTGCACTGCCGGCCGGTGGGGGAGACGGTCACCGACACCTGGGACTGGCTGTGCGAGCTGGGCGGCGAGGCACCGCAGCGGCCGGACCGCCCGGTGGTGGGGCTGGACCCCGGGACCGAGGCGAAACTGCTGACGGAATAGGGGCGGAGAGACGCCGGCTGTCGGGCGGACCGCGCACGGGCCGGGGCCCGTGCGGCCCATCCGGGGCACATCGCCGACGGGATCGCGGCGCTGCCGACGGGCGGATCGACGGCCACGCCGATCGCCCGAAGGAGCGGTCCGCGCAGCTAGTTTGGGCCCCATGGCCGAAGAACTGCTGCTGCACCTCACCGAACGCCCCCTGTGGGAGGCGGCCCGCGGGACCGGGACGTACGAGATGTCCACCCGCGGCCGCACTCTGCACGAAGAGGGCTTCATCCACTGCTCGTCGCCCCATCAGCTCCCGGGCGTGGCCGAGATGCTGTACGGCTCCGAGGACCCGGCCGGTGCCGATGGCCCGGTGGACCTGGTGGTACTCGTCATCGATCCCGCGCGGCTCTCGGTACCCGTGCGGTACGAGGCACTCTCGCCCGGCGGCGAGGAGTTCCCGCACATCTACGGTCCCGTCCCGGTGGACGCGGTCGTGGAAGTGCGTCCCTGGCTGCGCAAGGAAGGCAGCGCCGCATGAACACCACACCCCCCACGGACCCCGGCGGCAGCACCGCTGTCAGGGATGCCCCGATCATCGCGGTGACCGGTGCGAGCGGCGCGGTCGGCGGCCGTGTCGCACAGCGGCTCGCACGCGCCGGTGTCCCCGTACGGCTCCTCGGCCGCGACCCGTCCCGGCTGCCGGACCTGCCCGGCACGGTCGCCGCACCGCCCGCCGCCTACGGTGACGGGGAGGCGATGCGCCAGGCCCTTGCCGGCGCGCACACCCTGTTCCTCGTCTCGGCGCACGAGAGCCCGAACCGGGTACTCGAGCACACCACCGCCGTGGACGCCGCGGTCGCCGCCCATGTCGAACGCATCGTGTACGTGTCCTTCCTCGGCGCCGCGCCGGACGCCACGTTCACCTTCGCCCGCGACCACTGGCACACCGAGGCGCACATCCGCGTCTCCGGTGTGCGCCACACCTTCCTGCGAGACAGCTGGTACCTCGCGGGTATCCCGGCGATGACCGGGGCCGACGGGGTGCTGCGCGGCCCGGCCGGTGACGGCAGCGTCGCGGCGGTCGCGCACGAGGACATCGCGGACGCGGCGACCGCCGTCCTGCTTGCCGACACCGAGAGCGAGGACACCCGCCACGACGGGGTGACGTACGACCTCACCGGACCCGAGGCCTTCACACTCGCCGAAGCGGCCGAGGAGCTGAGCCGGGCCACCGGACGCACCGTCACCTATCACCCGGAGACCCGGGAGGAGGCCTACGCCTCACGGGCGCAGTACGGTGTCGAGGAGTGGGAGGTCGCCGGCTGGGTGACGTCGTACGAGGCCATCGCCGCCGGCGAGATGTCCACGGTCTCGGACGCGGTGACGCGCCTCACCGGCCGCCCGGCGAAGAGCCTTGCCACCTACCTGAGCGAGAATCCGGACAGCTACCGGCACTTGCTGAAGGCCGACTGACCGTCGGACGGCACGACCGACGACCCAGTGCCGACGACCGGGGAGCCGACGGCGAACGGGCCGGCGGTCCGACCGGACCGACCGGACCGAAGGGACGGAACGGCAGCCATGCGCACAGAAACCACCTGGGGACCCTGGGACCCGGCCCCGCTCGCCGAGGTCGCCCGCCGCTTCGCCCCGCTGCGCACCCCATGGTGGATCGCGGGCGGCTACGCGGTCGAGCTGGCGGTCGGCCACGCCTTCCGCGACCACGCCGACATCGACGTCACGCTGCTCCGCCGCGACCAGCTCACCGCCCAGCAGGTGCTCGCCGGCTGGGAGTGGTGGGCCGCCGACCCGCCCGGCACCCTGCGCCCCTGGCTCCCGGGCGAGATCCTCCCGCACGGGGTCCACGACATCTGGTGCCGGCCGGGCCCCGACGAGCCCTGGCGCATCCAGCTCATGCTCGACGAGGCGGACGGCACCGACTGGGCGTTCCGCCGCGACACCCGGATCCGCCTCCCGCTCGACCGGCTGAGCCGGGTCTCGGAGGACGGCATCCCGTACCTGGCCCTGCATGTGCAGCTCCTGTACAAGGCGAAGTCCCGGCGTCCCAAGGACGAGGAGGATTTCACAACGGCGCTGCGGGTCCTGACCGCCGACCAACGTGCCTGGCTGACCGAGACCATCACCCTGGCGCACGGCGCCGACCACCCCTGGGCGGCAGGTCTGCGCAGGTACCGGTGACGCCGGCCCCTGACCGACGCGCACCGTGCACCCGCGCACCGCGTCATGCCTCACCTCACCTCACGTACACCCCTGCCCGTGCCGCCGCGGCCGCCGCCTCGGCCGCGCGGTCGGCCGCCGCCGTGTCGAGCGGGCCGCCGGCGGCCAGCAGGCGGTAGTAGAGCGGCGCCGAGACGGCGCGGATCACCTCGCCGGGGTCCGTGCCTGCGGGCAGCTCCCCGCGTTCCAGGGCCTGGGTGACGCAGGCCGCCCATTCCTCGACGCGGATCGCGTAGAAGCGGTGCAGTGACTCGGCCGTGCGTGCGTCGCATGTCGCCGCGGCGATCACCGACTTGAACAGGGCGCCCTGGCGCGGATCGGACAGGGTCTTCACGACGAGCCGCGCATTGGCCTTGAGGTCCTCGATGAGCGAACCCGTGTCCGTACGCGGGGTGGACTGCTCGGCCATGTCGTCGAGCAGATCGGCGATCAGGCCGGTGGTGGTGGACCAGCGCCGGTAGACGGTCGTCTTGCCGACCTCTGCGCGACGGGCGACATCGGCGAGGTCGAGGCCGTCGAAGCCGTGTTCGGCCAGGGCGTCCCCCGCCGCCCGCAGGACGGACTCCCGTACCCGGGCGGTACGTCCACCGGGCCGGACGGTGCCCGGTTCCACACCCTCGGAAGTCATAACGGGTCTCCAGTTTCATTAGAGGGAGTTCCTCTGTTACGGTGACGCCATCTTAACGGAACTACAGGACCGTTAAAACGTCGGCCCGAGGAAGGGCACCCATGTCCGTACCCAGCACGACCCCCTCACCGGCTGTCGCCGAGGGTGCCGCCGCCACCCCGGCCGCCGGTACCGCCTTCCCGCAGTCCGAGGTCCGCATGACCGGGCGGCAGAAGCTCGTCCTCGCCCTGCTGCTCGGCGCCCAGTTCATGATCGCGGTGGACTTCTCGATCCTGAATGTCGCGCTGCCGGCCGTCGGTGAGGGGCTCGGCTTCGCCCTCACGAACCTCCAGTGGATCGCCACCGCCTTCGCGCTCGCCGCCGCAGGCTTCACGCTCCTCTTCGGGCGCGTGGCCGACATCGTCGGCCGCAAGCGGCTGTTCCTGGGCGGTATGGCCGTGCTCGGCGCCGCCTCCCTCCTCGGCGGACTCGCCACCTCGCCCGAAGTCCTCCTTGTGGCACGGGTCTTGCAGGGACTTGCCACCGCGGCCGTCACCCCGGCCGGGCTCGCCCTGCTGACGACCGCCTTCAAGGAAGGCCCGCTGCGCGAACGCGCCCTCGGCCTCAACGGCGCCCTGATGTCCGCCGGGTTCACCGCCGGGGCCATCCTCGGCGGGCTGCTCACCGACCTGCTCTCCTGGCGCTGGGCCTTCTTCATCAACGCCCCCGTCGCTCTCCTGGTCCTCGTCCTCGCCCCGTCCGTCATCACCGACTCACGCCCCACCGGGCGGCCGAAGCTGGACATTCCCGGCGCCGTGACCGTCACCGGCGGACTCCTCGCACTGGTCTTCGGACTCACCCAGGCGGGCCAGACCGGCTGGACCACACCCACCACCCTGGGCGCACTTCTGGCCGGCGTCGCCCTCCTCGTCGCCTTCTGGTCGGTCGAGAAGCGGGCCGCCACCCCGCTCGTGCCCGTACGGATCCTGAAGCGGCGCAGCGTCATCTGGGGCAACACCGCCGGACTGATCGCCTTCGTCACCGAGACCTCACTCGTCTTCCTGCTCACCCTCTACCTGCAGGAAGTGCTCGGCTACACGCCCCTCACCACGGGTCTCGCCTTCGGTGTCCTGGGCATCGGCACCGTGATCGGCGGCACGCTCGGCGGGCGAGCGGTCGGCCGCTACGGCAACCGGACGACCATCGTCACCGGCGGTGCCGTCCAGGCCGCCGCCACCCTCGCCCTGGCCGCGCTCGGCACGTCGGGGGCCTGGATCTGGCTGCTGCTCGCGGCCACGTTCGTCGGCGGCATCGGCAACATGCTGATGATCGTCGGGTTCATGGTCACCGCCACCTCCGGCCTCCCTGACGCCGAACAGGGCCTGGCCACCGGGCTCGCCACGATGACCCAGCAGGTCGGTATCACCATGGGCATCCCGGTCATGAGCGCGATCGCGGCCGCCCGGATGACCGCACTCGGCGACACCGGCCCCCATGGCGTCCTGTCCGGGGTCACCGTCGCGATCCTGGTCAACTCGGCGCTCGTGCTGGCCGGTTCGCTGCTCGCGGGAGCATTCCTCGGGAGATCGGGGCGCACCCCCTGATCCTGTCTCCCGAGCGGCCTCCGCACTGCAGAAGGGCCCGACCGGCAAGACCGGTTGGGCCCTTCTGTTTGCTGCCTCGGCCTGCGTGGCAGGTCGAACCGCTCGGAAGCGGCGATCAAGCCTTCTTGGTCTCCCAGAAGATCTTGTCGATCTCGGCGATGTAGTCCAGCGCCTTCTGGCCCGTCGCCGGGTCGGTGGAGGCCTTCGCGGCCGACAGCGCCTTCAGGGCGTCGTTGACCAGCTGGTGCAGCTCCGGGTACTTCTCGAAGTGCGGGGGCTTGAAGTAGTCGCTCCACAGCACCGAGATGTGGTGCTTCGCGAGCTCGGCGCGCTGCTCCTTGATGACCACCGCGCGGGCCCGGAAGTGCGGGTCCTCGTTGGCCTGGAACTTCTCCTGGACGGCCTTGACGGACTCCGCCTCGATGCGGGCCTGGGCCGGGTCGTACACGCCGCAGGGCAGGTCGCAGTGGGCGCTGACCTTCACCTTGGGGGCAAACAGGCGGGAAAGCATTGAGCTGTCCTTCCTCGTGATCGTCTTCTCAGGTGGGACATTACTCCGTGAGGGACGCGTTTTTGTGGGTGCCCCCATGGGCTTAGGCCAAAAGTCCAGGGTGAGGATGGGACCAGTGGCCGAATGTACGGAACGGTATGCGGGACGGTGTACTGAACGGACCGGGGAGGTGCCGGAAATGCCGGAGGGGCCGGAGCTGACACAGGAGCCGACGCGCGGGCTGGCGGCGCGAGTGCCGTTCCAGGTGGTGGAGGTGACGGGGCCTTCGATGGTGCCCACGCTGCACCACGGGGACTGGCTGCTCGTGCAGTACGGGGCGCCGGTGCGCCCGGGTGATGTGGTGATTCTGCGCCATCCGTTCCAGCAGGACCTGTTGGTCGTCAAACGGGCCGTCGAGCGCCGTGCGGGCGGCTGGTGGGTGCTGGGCGACAACACGTTCGCGGGCGGGGACAGCACGGATTACGGGACGGTGCCCGAGGAGCTGGTGCTGGCCAGGGTCCGGGTCCGCTACCGGCCGCTGAGGAAGGATCAGAAGTCGGTGCTCGGGGTGCTGGGCTGGGCAGTGACCACGCTGCGGCCGGTGTCGGCCGTGCGCTCCGCCTCCAGACGCTTGCGGGCCCGATAGGCGGCCACATTGGCGCGGGTCGCGCAGCGGTCCGAGCAGTAGCGGCGGGACCGGTTGGTCGAGGTGTCGAGATACGCGTTGCGGCACGGTGCCGCCTCGCAAAGGCCGAGCCGGTCCACGCCGTAGGACGTGAGGTGGAAGGCGAGCCCCATCGCCGCGATGGCGGTGTACCCGGCCGTCGCGTTCGACGGGTGGTCGGCCAGGTGCATGTGCCAGTCCGGTTTGCCGTCCTCGTCACGGGTGTCGTGGCCGGAGATCTGCGGGCTGACCGGGAACTCCAGCAGCAGCGAGTTCAGCAGGTCGACGGCGAGCGTCTCGTCGCCGCTGTCGGCCGCTTCGAAAACGGCGCGTAGCCGTGCCCGTACCGACCGGAAGCGGGTCACGTCCGCGTCGGTGGCGCGCCTCGCGGCCTGCGCGTTGGCGCCGAACAGCTCGCGGACCGCCTCGACGGAGGTGAGGACGTCCTTGTTGCGGGCCGGCTCCTCGGTGTTGACCAGGCGCACCGCATAGTCCGAGTAATAGGCCAGTTCCACTTGTAGTCCTTACCGGGTCGGTCTAGGGTCGTCGTGCGGCGATCGAAGTAATAGGCGATTGCAGTTTCAGGGTATTACATTGGAGGAATTCTTGTGACGGAGACAGCAGCGGGCACCGACTGGCAGGCCTGGCAGCAGAGCTGGGACCGGCAGCAGGAGTGGTACATGCCCGACCGTGAGGAGCGGTTCCGGGTGATGCTGGACATGGTCGAGGCCGTGGTGGGGCCCGAACCACGGGTGCTCGACCTCGCGTGCGGTACGGGAAGTATTACGGACCGGCTGCTCAAGCGGTTCCCCGAGGCCACCAGTACCGGCGTCGACCTTGACCCCGCGCTGCTGGCCATCGCCCGCGGTTCCTTCGCCGGCGACGAGCGCGCCACCTTCGTCACCGCCGATCTCAAGGACCCTGAGTGGGTGGAGCGGCTCCCGCACGACACGTACGACGCCGTCCTCACCGCCACCGCCCTGCACTGGTTGCACAGCGAACCGCTCACCACGCTCTACGGGCAGCTCGCCGGGCTCGTCCGGGACGGCGGGGTGTTCATGAATGCCGACCGCATGATCGACACCGCGACCCCCCGGATCAACGCGGCCGAACGCGCCCACCGGCACGCCGCCATGGACCGCGCCAAGGCCGCGGGCACCCTCGACTGGGCGGACTGGTGGGCTCTCGCCGCCGAGGACCCGGTCCTCGCCGCACCGACCGCCGAACGGTACAAGATCTACGGCGAGCATGCGGACGGCGACATGCCGTCCGCCCAGTGGCACGCGGAGACGCTGCGGGCCGCGGGTTTCGGCGAGGCGCGGACCGTCTGGGCCTCGCCCTCGGACGCCCTGGTACTCGCCCTGAAGTAGCGGCAGCATGCCCTCGTCGGGGCGGTACGGACTCCGGTCCGTACCGCCCCGACTTTCTGTCCGACCTCTGCAACCCGCCGCGCACCCCGGCGCACTGGAAGGGTGAGACGGTCCGCACCCGCGGACCCGGGAAGGGGCGTCGACGATGCGGATCGATGACGATGCCGCGCTGCACGCCTTCGTCGAAGGCAGGCGTACGGCACTGTTCCGCAGCGCCTATCTGCTCTGCGGCGACCGGCACGAGGCCGAGGACCTGGTCCAGTCGACACTCGTGAAGGTCGTCCTCGGCGGACGGCGGTACGGACGGCTCGACAACATCGAGGCGTACGCGCGCAAGACCCTGGTCAACACCTTCATCGCCGCCCGCCGCCGCTTCTGGCGGCGCGAGCAGGCGTACGGCGAACTGCCCGACCGCGCGGGCGACTCGCCCGACACGGACACCGGCCTCGCGGTGCGGGCGGCCCTCGCCCGGCTCACGGCCAAACAGCGTGCCGTGCTGGTGCTGCGCTACTGGGAGGACCTGAGCGTCGAGGCCACGGCCGAGCTGCTCGGGATGCGGGAGAACACGGTCAAGAGCCATACGGCTCGGGGGTTGGCGGCGCTGCGCGCCGAGATGGCGGAGGAACTCGTATGAACGACGTCAGGGAGCTGCTGGGGCGGGCCGCCGAGCACGCGGGGCAGCCGGTCATCAGCACCGAGGTGGTGTACGCCAGAGCCGCCAGGGTGCGATGGCGGCGCCGGGCCACGGTTGTCGCGGCCGCATTCGCCGTCGTCGCGGCCGGAGCGGTCGCGGTCCCGGGCCTGGCCTCGCAGGAGAAGCCGGAACAGGCCTCGGTCGCGGCCGCGCCCGGGCTGGCCGGCGACAGCGGCGACAGCGGTCGGGTCAAGAAGCTCGTCAAGCTGCTGCCCGAGGGGGTGGGCTCGGTCGCGCAGGTCTCGCTGGCCGTCGTCATCAAGCACGCGACCCCGCAGCAGGCCAAGGGGGAGAAGCCCATCGGGCCGCTGGACGGGGAGTACTCCGTCCGCAGGGACGGGAGAGTCGGCTATCTGACCCTCAACACCATGGACCGCAAGTACATCGCCGCGAAGATGGGCGGCACGGACCTCAAGGCCGACCTCTGCCACCCGACCAACGGCGAGAAGGCGCCGGCCAACTGTGTGCGCGAGGTGCTGCCGGACGGCCGGATCCTGACCATCTGGAGCGACTCGACCCGACGGCGCACGCCCATGTGGGCACCCGAGCTCACGGCCCGGCTCACCCTGGGGGACGGCGCAATGATGGCCGTCCGGGACAGCGCCGGTCTGGTCAGCGCCCGGAGGCAGGGCCCGCCGCTGAAGACCACACCGCTCACCCGCGCCCAGCTGCGCACGCTGATGCTGAGCCCGGAGCTGCTGCCGAAGAAGTAGCCGCCGGAACGGCGGAGGGCGGTACGGACCGGAGTCCGTACCGCCCTCGTGTCATGCCCGTGCCGCTACAGCACCTTCGACAGGAACGACTTCGTCCGGTCGTGCTGCGGGTTGGTCAGTACGTCGCGCGGGTGGCCCGACTCGACCACCACACCGTCGTCCATGAAGACCAGCGCGTCGCCGACCTCACGGGCGAAGCCCATCTCGTGGGTCACGACGATCATCGTCATACCGTCCTCCGCGAGACCGCGCATGACGTCCAGGACGTCGCCGACCAGCTCCGGGTCGAGCGCCGACGTCGGCTCGTCGAAGAGCATCAGCTTCGGCTCCATGGCCAGGGCGCGGGCGATGGCCACCCGCTGCTGCTGGCCGCCGGAGAGCTGCGACGGGTAGTTCTTCGCCTTGTCGCCCAGGCCGACCCGGTCCAGGAGCCGCTCAGCGCGGGCCCGGGCGACGGCCTTCGTCTCGCCCTTGACCTGAATCGGCGCTTCCATGACGTTCTCGATGGCCGTCATGTGCGGGAAGAGGTTGAAGCGCTGGAAGACCATGCCGATGTCCCGGCGCTTCAGGGCGACCTCGCTGTCCTTGAGCTCGTAGAGCTTGTCGCCCTTCTGGCGGTAGCCCACCAGCTGCCCGTCGACGTAGAGCCGCCCGGCGTTGATCTGCTCCAGGTGGTTGATGCACCGGAGGAACGTCGACTTGCCGGAGCCGGACGGGCCGACCAGGCAGAAGACTTCCTGGGGGGCGACCTCCAGGTCGATGCCCTTGAGGACCTCGACGCTGCCGTAGGACTTGTGGACGCCCTCGGCCTTCACCATCGCGTGGGTGCTCATGCGATGCCTCCCTCGGAGCGGGCGGAGCGGCGGCCGAGCGTGGCGCGCAGTCGCTGGAGCGGGGTGGGCGGCAGGGCGCGGGTCGAGCCGCGTGCGTAGTACCGCTCCAGGTAGTACTGGCCGATGCTGAAGATCGAGGTCAGCACCAAGTACCAGGCGGCGGCGAGGAAGTACATCTCCACCGGGGACCCCGATGTCTGCCCGATGTCCTGCGCCACCTTGAACAGATCGAGGAATTGCACCGCCGAGACGAGCGAGGTCGTCTTCAGCATGTTGATGACCTCGTTGCCCGTGGGCGGCACGATCACCCGCATCGCCTGCGGGACCACAATCCGGCGTAGGGTCTTGGAGTGGCTCATGCCGAGCGCGTGGGCGGCCTCGGTCTGGCCGTCGTCGACCGCAAGCAGACCGGCGCGGCAGATCTCGGCCATGTACGCGGCCTCGTTGAGCCCGAGCCCCAGCAGCGCCGTCAGCAGCGGCGTCATGAAGCTGGCCCAGTAGTCCTTGTAGAGCGGTCCGAGGTTGATGTACTCGAAGACCAGGCCCAGGTTGAACCAGACGAAGAGCTGGACCAGGACCGGCGTGCCGCGGAAGAACCAGATGTAGAACCAGGCGATGGAGCTGGTCACCGGGTTCTTGGACATCCGCATCACGGCGAGCAGCAGACCGCCCGCGATACCGATGGCCATGGAGAGCAGGGTCAGCTCGAGGGTCTTCCACACGCCGGTGACGATCCGGTCGTTGAAGAAGTAGTCGGGGATGGTGCCCCAGTTGATCTTGCCCTGCGAGAAGGCGTACACGATCCCCACGAGGAGGGCGATCGCGACGGCTGCGGACACATAGCGCCCCGGGTGCCGGACCGGGACGGCCTTGATGGCCTCCGGTCCGGCAGCGTGCGGCGGAGTGTCGGCGGGGCCGTCCGTCTTGCTGACGTCAACAGTCACCGATGGTGCCTTTCAGTTCCCCCGTTGAGGAGCGGTATGGAACGCGGGTCAGGAGCCACCGTTGATCTTCGCGTCGTGGTTGGCGCCGGCCTCGACGCCCCACTTGGCGATGATCTTGTCGTACTCACCGTTCTTGATGATCGCCTGCAGAGCGGCCTGGATGGCGTCCCGCAGCTTGTCGTTGCCCTTGGCGAGTGCGATCCCGTACGGGCCCGCCTCGACCTGGTCGCCCACGATCTCGAAGTACTTGCCGTCGCCGGAGTGCTTCACCGAGTACGCGGCGATCGGGAAGTCCGCGGACACCGCGTCGACGCCCTTGGAGCGCATCCGCGTCTCGGCCTCGGGGTTGGTCGGGAAGTCCTCGATCTTCACGGTCTTCTTGCCGGCCGCGGTGCACTTCTTGGCCTGGGCCTTGGCGAGGTCCTGCGAGAAGGTGGCGGTCTGCACGCCGATCGACTTGCCGCAGAGGTCGTCCCACGTCTTGATGCCGTTGTCGGCGCCCTTGTTGGTGTAGATCGAGACACCGGCGGTGAAGTAGTCGACGAAGTCGACGCCCGCGCCGACCTTCTTCTTGGTGTCGCCGTCGATGCCGTTCTGACGGTCCTTGGTGTCCGTCATGGCCGACATGGCGATGTCGTACCGCTTTGCCGCGAGACCGGCGATGAGGTCGGCGAACTTGCCGTTCTGGAACTCGAACGTCACCCCGAGCTGCTTGCCGAGGGCCTCGGCGATGTCCGGGTCGATGCCCACCGTCTTGCCCGAGGCGTCCGTGGACTCGACCGGCGCGTACGCGATGTCGGAGCCGACCATGATCTTGCCCTTGGCCTTGATGTCGGCCGGCAGCAGGTTGGCGAGCGGTGCGGCGGACTTGGAGGAGTCCGTGCTCTTCTTCGTGCCGTCGCTCTTCGTCTGGTCGCCGCAGGCGGTCAGCAGCATGGTGCCGGCGACCGCGATGGCGCCGACCGCAGCAATCCGGGACTTTGCGGTCGTACGACGAGTGGTGCGTGCGGTCATGATCGGGTTCCTCCGGCAGGTGAGGGTGGAGTTGCCAGGCGGTATGGCACACATCGTCGGATGTCGCCGCCTCGTCTGATTACGGCATCTTGCCATTCGGACTAGCCCATTCGGGGCGTCAGCCATGTCAAAATCGGATAACGGGCGATCCCCGAACCCCAACAGGCCGGTACATCAAGGCTGGACCTTCTGTGGGTTTTCCTTCTTTCGGCCGGAGAATCTTCGGCGCGTCTCACATGTCGGCCTATATTTCGCATGTTGGCGGGCTTGTCCAGATATTCGACTATGAGGCACGTCACCGAGTCGTTACGGACTCGTCCGTGAAGCGGTCCGTCCGGTAAGAAAGACGTTTACACCCCTCATCCGGGGCCCAGGGCGCGTGTGCGGCGCGCCCGCGCGTACGTACCTCCCCCTGCCAGGGCGGGCCAACCGCCCGGCGCAGGGAACGTACGCGGTGCCCGCCCACCCCTCCTCAATCAGGAGTGGCCACCCTCAAACCTTGAAGACTTAAGGGGTCAACACCATGGCAGCGGAGATCGTCAATCCTCGCAGCGACAGCAACACCGACAACAGCACCGACAGCGCCACCGATGAGCCGTTCGATCCGGCCTTCGCACTTCACCGCGGCGGGAAGATGGCCGTGCAGTCCACCGTCCCCATCCGGGACAAGGACGACCTGTCCCTCGCGTACACGCCCGGCGTCGCCAAGGTGTGCAGCGCCATCGCCGCGAACCCCGAGCTGGTCCACGACTACACCTGGAAGTCGCAGGTCGTCGCCGTCGTGACGGACGGCACCGCGGTGCTCGGACTGGGCGACATCGGCCCCGAGGCATCCCTCCCGGTGATGGAGGGCAAGGCGATCCTCTTCAAGCAGTTCGGTGGCGTCGACGCCGTGCCGATCGCGCTCGCGACCACCGACGCGGACGAGATCGTCGAGACGGTCGTCCGCCTCGCGCCGTCCTTCGGAGGGGTGAACCTGGAGGACATCTCGGCGCCGCGCTGCTTCGAGATCGAGCGCAAGCTCAAGGAGCGGCTCGACATCCCGGTCTTCCACGACGACCAGCACGGCACCGCCGTCGTGACGCTGGCGGCCCTGCGGAACGCCGCGAAGCTGTCCGGGCGGACCCTCGGCGACCTGCGCGGTGTCATCTCCGGCGCCGGTGCGGCCGGAGTTGCCATTGCGAAGTTTCTGCTGGAGGCGGGACTCGGGGACGTCGCCGTGGCCGACCGCAAGGGCGTCGTCAGCCGGGACCGTGAGGACCTGACGGACGTCAAGCGCGAGCTCGCGGAGCTCACCAACAGGGCCGGCATCTCCGGACCGCTGGAGACCGCGCTGGTCGGTGCGGACGTCTTCATCGGTGTGTCCGGCGGTACGGTGCCGGAGTCGGCGGTCGCGTCGATGGCGCCCGGTGCGTTCGTCTTCGCCATGGCCAATCCGGACCCGGAGGTCCACCCCGACATCGCGCACAAGTACGCGGCCGTGGTGGCGACGGGGCGCTCCGACTACCCGAACCAGATCAACAACGTGCTGGCGTTCCCGGGCATCTTCGCGGGGGCGCTGCAGGTGCGGGCGTCCCGGATCACGGAGGGCATGAAGATTGCCGCCGCGAACGCGCTGGCGGATGTCGTGGGTGACGAGCTGGCCGCGGACTACGTGATTCCGTCACCGTTCGACGAGCGGGTCGCTCCGGCCGTGACCGCGGCGGTTGCCGCGGCGGCGCGCGCGGAGGGCGTGGCGCGACGCTGAGGTTCGGGGCGGGGCGGGGTGCTTGTGGGGCCCGTTCCCCGGCCTCGCCCCTTTCCGCGACCGGGGCGGCGTCGCCCCGGACGCCGGCGAGGCCGGATCTCCGGCTCCGAAGGTCCGCCGCGGGCGACCCGTACGCGCGGTACGCGTCACACTCGTGATCGGTTACGTCGGCGCGCCCCCCGGCCTATCGTCAAGGCCATGTTCGCCGCCTACGCATCCCGCATCGACCGCGACCAGCCCCTCAACGGCCTTGAGCTGGGCGAGCGCCCCGCCCCCGAGGCGCGTCCCGGTTGGACCACCGTCAACGTCCGCGCCGCCTCCCTCAACCATCACGATCTCTGGTCGCTCCGTGGTGTCGGCCTCGCCGAGGACAAGCTGCCGATGATCCTCGGCTGTGACGCCGCCGGCATCGACGAGGACGGCAACGAGGTCGTCCTGCACTCCGTCATCGGCCAGACCGGGCACGGCGTCGGCCCGAAGGAGCCCCGCTCCATCCTCACCGAGCGCTACCAGGGCACCTTCGCCGAGCAGGTCACCGTCCCCAGCTGGAACGTGCTGCCCAAGCCGAAGGAGCTCACGTTCGAGCAGGCCGCCTGTCTGCCGACCGCCTGGCTCACCGCGTACCGGATGCTGTTCACCAACGCCGGGGTGCGGCCCGGGGACTCGGTGCTCGTGCAGGGCGCGGGCGGCGGTGTCGCGACCGCCGCGATCGTCCTCGGTCGCGCCGCAGGCCTTCGGGTCTACGCAACCAGTCGCGATGAAGCCAAGCGCAAGCGGGCCGTCGAGCTCGGTGCGATCGAGGCGTACGAGCCGGGCGCGCGGCTGCCGCAGCGTGTCGACGCCGTCATCGAGACCGTCGGCGCCGCAACCTGGTCGCACTCGGTGAAGTCGTTGCGCCCCGGCGGCACCCTGGTCATCTCCGGTGCGACCAGCGGCGACCGTCCCTCGCACGCGGAGCTGACCCGGATCTTCTTCCTGGAGCTGAAGATCGTCGGTTCGACGATGGGGTCCAAGGACGAGCTGGAGGACCTGCTGGCGTTCTGTGCGACGACCGGTGTGCGCCCCGTCATCGACGAGGTGCTGCCGTTGGATCGGGCCCGTGACGGGTTCGAACGACTTGCCGCGGGCGACCAGTTCGGGAAGATCGTGCTCACCGCCTCCTGAGTCCGTCCGCTCTTCCGACGCGCCCTTGATGGTGCGTCAGTTCCGCTGTGGGATCTGCGTCGCGCGTATGGGCGGCGCACCCATGACAGTTGTCACTTCGACCGTGCCGGCGGCGGGGGCCCTCGCCCCCGCCGCCCACGCGCGTCTCCGTCGGTGATCCCCGGCCGCCCGGCATTCCGCGGCTGAACGACGCCCGCGCCCGGACCCTCGCCCTGTCGCGGCCGGAGCGTCGAGGGGCGAGGCGAACCGCGGCGCCCCGGCGCCGACAGTCAGCCCTCACCGAGAAGCACCTCCGCCATCTGCACGCCAAGGGGTCCGGCTTCGCCCGACCGCCGGTCTTCCGGGACGACTCGACGCCACCCTTGTCAACCGTGGTTGACAAGGGTGGCCATGTCAACGTAAGTTGACATCATGACCGAAGCAACGGATCTCGCCGCACGTGCGGGCGATCGCGACCCGCGCGTCGGGCTGCGGGCCGTCGTCGCGCTGCGGCGGCTGCTGGAGCAGCTCGAAGCCGTCCAAGTCAGAAGTGCCCGCGTCCAGGGCTGGTCGTGGCAGGAGATCGCCGCCGAGCTGGGCGTCAGCCGACAGGCCGTGCACAAGAAGTACGGGAGGAATTGATGTTCGAACGATTCACTGCCGATGCCCGCGCGGTTGTGACCGGGGCCGTGGATCAGGCCCGAAGGACGGGCTCCCGCTCCGTCACCGAGGAGCACATGCTGCTCGCCCTGCTGGATCGGCCGGGCGGCAGCCGGGCCTCCTTCGCCGCCACGTCGCTCGGCCTCACCGACCGTCGCGCATCGGTGGAGGCGGCGCTCGCCGACGCGGCCCGCCGTGGCGGTCTGACCAAGGCCGATACGGACGCACTCGCCGGTATCGGCATCGACGTGACGGAGATCGTCGCCCGGATCGAGGGCACCCATGGCGAGGGTGCGCTGGCGGGCGACCGGAAGGACCGCCGGGGGCGGTCAGGGCGACCGCCCTTCAACCGTGGCGCGAAGACCGTCCTGGAGAAATCCCTGCGGATCGCGCTCGGGCGCGGCGACCGGTTCATCGGCGAGGAACACATCCTGCTGGCGTTCACCGTCATCCCCGGTGTGGTCGCCGATGTGCTGGCGGAGCACGGGGCGACGCACGAGACGGTGACGCGTGCGCTCTACGGGGACGGGGGAGCCGAGGGGCGGGCCGAGGCGAGCTGAGGGGCGGGCGGGGGCCGTGGCCTCCTCCGTCCGGTGCGGGTGATCACGAGGTGGCATGACCCGTGCGGCATGCCATCTCGTCCCGCTCACCCGGAGGCGTCCGGGCCCTCGGCGTCGGTGCCCTTGGTGCCGGTGTCCTTCCGCAGCAGTGCGCCGATGTGGGCCGCTGCCGTCGACAGATGGCGGCGGGCCTCCGTCAGCTGGGCCTCCGTCACGCCCCGGTCCCGGGCTGCGTCGCGGATGTCGTCGCGGAAGCGGTCCAGCAGACGGTCCAGATCGCGGGCCGGGTCGCCCGTGCCGGCCGTGTCCTTTCCCCATTCGGGGTCCACGTCGGCCGGTTCCGGCTTGATGTACGGGGGCCAGCTGCCTGTCGGGGCGAAGCCGCCGAGTCGGCCGGTGATCTCCGCCAGGCCTTCCCGTACGCCGGTGGGCCAGTCGCCCCGGGCGAAGTGCTCCTGGACCTGCCGGGCCGCGTTCTGCATCTGCTCGCGCGCCTTGTCCTGGGCCTCCTTGGCCTGGCGGCGGGCCTGCTGGGCCTCCTCGCGGGCGCGGCGGGACTCGTCCTTCGCCCGGCGGGCCTGCTCCTTCCACTCCTGCTTGGCCTTGCGCAGCTCCTCCTTGGCGGTGCGCCACGCCTCGTTGTCGCCGAAGTCGCCGAAGTCGCCGAACGGGGATCCCCGGTCGCCCTTCGCACCGGCCCCGGCGGCGGACGTGTGCCGGGTCTCGCCGGCCGCGGCCCGCATCTCGCTGCGCAGTTTGCCCGCCGCGCCGCGCACGTCGTCCCGCATCTCGGCGGCCAGTTCGGAGACCGATTCGCGGATCTCCAGCTCCAGATCGGCCAGTTCGCCGGTGCGGCCCGCCAGTTCGGTGCGGCCCGCGTCGGTGATCGAGTAGACCTTGCGACCGCCCTCGGTGGCATGCGTGACCAGGCCCTCGGCCTCCAGCTTGGCCAGCCGCGGATAGACCGTGCCGGCCGATGGTGCGTACAGACCCTGGAAGCGTTCCTCCAGGAGCCGGATCACCTCGTAGCCGTGGCGGGGGGCCTCGTCCAGGAGCTTCAGCAGATAGAGGCGCAGGCGCCCATGGGCGAATACGGGGGGCATGTCAGAGCACCTTTCCGGTCGGCTCGGCGTCGTACGGATCTTCCTCGGCAGCTGGGCGGCGGAGCACGGCGATCGATCCCGAGACGGTCGTGGCCTTCAGCGTTCCCGTCCCGGCGCCGAGTGTGCCGGTGATCTTCTTCGCTCCCCACTGGCCGCTGACCAGCAGATCCTCGAAGCCGTTGGAGACGGCGCCGCTGGCCGTGCTCGCCTCGACCCTTGCGTCCGCCGGGTGCGGCAGCCGGATCGCCACCTCTCCGGAGACCGTGGTCAGCCGGATGTCCGTGGGCTTCCCGGTCGGGTCCAGGTCCAGCACCATGTCGCCGCTGACCGAATCGGCCCGTACGGAGGCCCCGGCGCCCTCGACGACCGTCAGATCGCCCGAGACCGACTTGAAGCGGAGGTTGCCGGTGACGGCCTGGGCCTCCACATTGCCGGAGACCGTGTCCGCCCGGACCGCGCCGGCGAGGCCGACGAGCGTGGTGTCGCCGCTGACGCCGCGCACGTCCGTACGCCCCCGGATGCCGGAGACGAACGCTCCGGCGCCGACCACGCCGACCTCCACCGTCGACCCGGCCGGCACGGCGAGCGAGACGACCGCGCTGCGGTGCCATTCCTTGCGGTCGAACCACTTCAGGAAGTTGTGCCAGGGCAGGTCCTCGTAGGCGACGGAGAGGGTGCCGCCCTGTTGCGTCACGATCAGCGGCGGGCCCTCGATCCCGGAGACCTCCAGCCGGGCGGTCGGCTCCTCGGTGCCCACGACATTGACCGTGCCGTTGACGATGCGCACATTGAGCGACGTCACCGGCTCGTCGAAGGTCAGCTTCTGAGGCTCGGTGATGGCCCACGTCGACACAGGCATGGATCTGACCTCCCGGGGAACGCAGCGCGACGCAACATATCGCGTCTCTTGCAGAACACGATATATCGCGGATCGGGGAAGTCAAGAGGAGGTGAGATGTCGTGGGTCGATCAAATAGCTCCAAATATGGGCAAATTGCCCTACGGTGTGGGGCATGAACGCGACATCATCCGTGGGCGCGCTGCTGCTGTGCCGGGCCGAGCCCGGATCCGTGCGGCCCGTGGCCCATCTGCTGCGCGAGCGGATGCTGCTCGCACCCGCCGGGGACGAGTGGAGCGTCCTCGTCCCGGAGGGCACGCCCTGGCAGGACAGACAGGAAAGTCGGAGCGAGGCGGAGACGGAGGGGGAACAGCCGGTCGACAGTGTGCTGGGCGGCTGGGCCACCGCACTCGCGGTCGGTTCCACCTGGCCGGTCCTCGCGCTGTGGTGGGACGGGGACCGGGCGGGCTACACACTCGCGTCCGGCTTCCGGCGGCCCGTCGGCTACGTCTGGCTGACGGACGGCACCCCGGCCGGGGAGGACGAGGCGATGCGTACGTTCGCCGCGCGGCTCGGCCTCGATCCCGTGCTGGACATCCAGCAGCTAGAAGCGCTGACCCGCCCCGACCCCGAAGCGGACGGCCGTACCCGGATGCGCGGGCTGCTCGCCGTCCTCGCCCGCATCGGAGTGATGCTCCCGCCGGGCCTCGAACCCGGCGAACCCGCCGACCGGCTGCGCACCGCGGCCGGCGGCCGGCCCGAAGCGCAACGGATCGCGTGGGCGGGCTGGCGTGATGCGGTGAAGCTGGAACTCGACGCGGTCGAGAGCAGCGGCCTCGGTCCGTGGCTGCGCGGCCCCAGGGCCCGTGCGCTCGCCGTGGCCCAGCTCGCCGCGGGTCTCCCGCTCGTTGCCTGGGGGGTCGGGCGCCGCAGCGGAGGGTGGGCCTTCGCGGGGGTGATGCTGCTCGCGCACGGGGCGGCCGGTCTCGCGTACGACCGGATCAGGGGCGACAGGTCCTAGATCCCGGGCGTCGCCCTACTCGTCGTCCTCGTCACTCGTCGTCCTCGTCCTCGTCGTCGAGCCGGGCCAGCCAGGTGGCGAGGCGCTCGACGGGCACCTCGAAGTCGGGGTTGAGATCGACGAAGGTGCGCAGCTGCTCGGCGAGCCACTCGAAGGTGACCTCCTCCTCGCCGCGCCGCTTCTCCAGCTCCTCGATGCCACGGTCGGTGAAGTACATGGCGGCAAGTTTAATGCCTGGTGAGCGCCTCCGACCGGGCCGCACGGGACGGTGCGGACGCCCTCGGGAACCGACACGTCCCGCCCCGGTGTCATGGCCGATGTACCTCGCATCGGTCACGTACTGCCGTTAACCTGCGGGGAGTTGGGGGAACGGGGGGTGTCATGAGCGACAGCGAGGCCCGTATTACGCGCATTGAGCTGCCGGACGGTACGCCGGTCTGGGCGCGCATCTCCGGGGCCGAGGAACTCCGGCGAACGCCGGCCGGGAGCGGTCTGTCCTACACGGACACCGGCTTCTCGGACTTCGCCGACCAGGTGCAGGCCCGGGTGGAGAGCCTGCAGGGGGTGGTGACCGGCGTCGCGCGGTCGCTCGCCGAGCCGCTGCGGGCCGTGCGGCCGGACGAGGTCAGCGTCGAATTCGGCATCGAGCTCACCGCCAAGGCGGGCAAGGTCGTCGGGCTCCTCGCGGACGGGGAGGCCAAAGGTGCCATCAAGGTCACGCTCACCTGGAACGGCGGCGGACCGCCCGTCGATCCGCCGGTCACGCCCCAGGTGCCCACGCAGGCCGTGCCCCCGATCCCGTCCGCGCCACCTGCAGCCCAGGCGCCCCCGGCTCACCCCGGACAACCGGAGCCCGCGCCCCCGTCGCCGTCCGCCGGGGCACCCACCGGCGCACCGGCGCATCCCCCTGCGGCCGCGGCCGCTGACGGCGGTGGGTCATGACGCAGGAGGCCGGCGGGGGCGCGGAGGGGGGTCCGGGCCAGGCGGAGGCTGCGCTCATGGACCTCGTGCGGGACGCCACCGTACGCATCCATCGCCCGGGTGCCGGGTATGCCACTGACGGACCCGGCCAGGGCTTCCTGGGAAGCGGCTTCTTCATCGCCCCGAGCTGGGTCCTCACGTGCGCGCATGTGGCCATGCGGGGGGAGGGGCGCGAGGTGAACGTGTTGTTCAGGGCCGATCCGTACAGCGCCGAGCTGACCGAGGTCCCCGGTGTGGTGCTCGCCGCGCTGCCCGAGACCCGGCCGGCCGGGGTCACCGGCTGGCCCGCTCCCGACCTTGCGCTCATCCAGCTCCGGCGGCCCGTCGAACACACCTGTGTCTACGTCACCGAGCGCTCGGAGGCCATGCTCCGCGGCCGCAAGGTCCGCTGCGTGGGCTGGGCGCCCTCGCCGGGCGGCGGGCTGACGACGCTCAGCGGGGACTGCGAGGTGAAGGGCACGTACGGCGGCTGGGCCGACGCCGACCAGCAGATCCGGCTCGACGGGGACTGGCTGGAGCTCGGGATGTCCGGAGGTCCCGTGGTGGACGTGGCCCGGGGCGAGGTCGTCGGCGTGATCAAGTCGCGGCTCGACGACCATCAGGGCGGCACCGCCGTCGGCATCGAGCGGCTGCGCTCCCTGACGGTGCCCGCCGGACCCGTGGAGACCGAGTCGGAGGACACCTACCAGGCCGTCTTCCACGCCCACGACCGCTACCACGCCGACCGGCACAACAGCCCCGCCTCCACCGAGCGGACCTGGGCCGATGTGCAGAGCGACCTGCCCGGGCCGCCCGGCCGGGTGCTCAGCCCCAAGCGGCGGATCGACCTGCTGGGCAGGCTCGCCGAGTTCCCGCCGCCGGTCAGCACCCGCAATCTGCTGAGTCTCCTCGACAGCCTGCCCAACGTCCACGCGCGCGACCTCCGCCCGGCGCCGCGCGGCTGGCGCGACGGCCTCGGCTCGCTGTACGACGCCCGCGTCCGTGACCGCGACGCCGCGGTCGAACTCATCCTGCGCTACTGCATGGGCGTTCTCGCCGCCGACCGCCCGTTCGACGTGCCCTCCACCCGGACCGCCACGAAGTCCCTCTGGGAATGGGTCAAACGGATAGCCGACGAGGACCTCTCCCGCGACTTCCGGCAGGAACTCGTGCTGCACTGGCGCGCCGTCCGGCAGCACCGGGACCAGGAGCACCAGCGGGCCCCCGCCCCGATGGGCGAGCCGGCCCGGTACGGCGAACGCGCCTTCGTCCTGCTGGAGCTGGAGCCGCGCGGCTGGGAACGGGACCTGTACGACTGGCGGATCGGCGTCGCCCGCCCCGCCGGGGAGGTCCTGCCCGTCGCCGAGGACAGCCAGGGCACGGGGCTCGGCGCCCTGCCGGAGCGACTCGCCGCCCCGCTCGCCGAGGCGTTCCGGCGGTGCGACGAACCGGACAGCCCCGCCGTGCTCCAGGTCGCGGTCGTACCGGCGCTGCTCGGCCTGGACGTCGACAACTGGCAGGTGACCCCCGACGGGCTGCCGCTCGGCGCCGTGCGTCCGGTGGTCGTGCGCCGCTCGGAGCGAGGGCAGCCGCCGGACGACGAAGTGGAAAGACGGCGCAGGGCCCGCTGGAACAGCACCCGGAACTCCTCGATGCGAGCCGAAGTCGTCGACTGCGAGGACGGAATGGGGGTACGCGTACCGGAGGTGGCGAGCCTGCACACCCTGGCGCACGAGACCGTGCCGGTCCTCTGCCGGTACGGCGGCCGGCCGGATCCCGAGACCACGGTCGGACTGGTGCGGATCCTCGACGGTGGTTTCGGGGTGGCCCTGTGGCGGCGGACCGGGGAACCCGACGGGGTCTGCTCCGAATTCCATCGGCGCGCCCTCAACACCGTGGCGGAGGCCCACACCGCCGACCGGCTGCCGCAGAGGATCCACAAACTGAGAAGGGACGTGAAGGCGGAACGGGCCGATGCGTTCTGGTCCTACGGCATTGTCCTGTTCTATGACGATCCGCACCATGTGCTGCCCGGTTCCGGGCAGCTCCTGGAGGCACCGTGAACAGCGAAGGCCGGCCTCTTACGGGGGAGTTCACGGATCGATACCGTGAAGCACGTTCGACGGCTGCTGCCCCTCACACCGGACCAGGCGGACGAGTGACGACGAGGAACACGCTATGAGCGAACCCAGCGAGTGGCTCATCTACCGAGGGGCCGGTGAACCGCACGACGGCATCGAACAGCTGCCGTCCCCGCCGCCCTGGCGGGACTTCGCGGCCCGCGAGGCCCCGGACCCCGGCGACGACGGGACCGGGAGCGACCGGACGGACGGGTCCGCCACCCGACGCCTCGGCGGCCACCGACACCTCGCCGAACTGCATCGGCCTGGCGCCGAAGAGCTCGAAATGATCAACGCTGCGCTCTATCTGCGCCGCCCGCTGCTGGTCACCGGAAGCCCCGGAGCCGGAAAGAGCACCCTGGCCCACTCCGTCGCCCATGAACTCAGGCTCGGCCGGGTCCTGCGCTGGCCCATCGTCAGCCGGTCCACGCTCCTCGACGGCCTCTACCACTACGACGCGATCGCCAGGCTGCAGGACGTCCAGATCGCCGCGCACGGCGCAGCGGCAGGGGCGGTCGGCCCCGACACGTCGGAGAACGTCGGCAGCTACATCCGGCTCGGCCCGCTCGGCACCGCACTGCTGCCCTCCGACCGGCCCCGTGTGCTGCTCATCGACGAACTCGACAAGAGCGACATCGACCTGCCGAACGATCTCCTCAATGTGCTGGAGGAGGGCGAGTTCGGCATCCCCGAGCTGGAACGGATCGCCGACCGGCTGCCGAACGGGGAGGCCGAGGTGCTGACCGACGACGGCACCAAAGTGACGGTCAAGGGTGGCCGGGTACAGTGCGCAGCCTTCCCGTTCGTCGTGCTCACCAGCAACGGCGAACGCGACTTCCCGGCCCCGCTGATGCGCCGCTGCATCCACCTGGAGCTGGGCCGCCCCGACCACCAGCGGCTCGCCACCTTCGTGCGAGCCCATCTCGGCGACGAGGCGGCGCGCTCCGGAGACGATCTCATCGCCCACTTCCTGGAGCGGTCGCGCAGCGAACTCCTCGCCACCGACCAGTTGTTGAATGCGATCTACCTCACCGACGCCGCCGCCCCGGCCGGCCGGGACCGGCTCGCCGACCTGCTCATCCAGCGACTCGACCGGCCGAGGTGATGCGCTGATGCCCGACGCCACGGCACGGCATGGTCCGGACGGTGCAGGGGGCGGGCACCCAGCGGAGCCGGAGCCGTACGACGGAGGTCTGCTGCCCGCGCTCGTCGCCCGGTTGCGCGAGGCCGGGCTCGACCCCGACGCCGAACAGCTCTGCGACGCACTCTGGCTCGCCCGATGGACCCGCCGCGCCGAGACACCGGAAGCGGCGGAGGAGCGGGGCGGCCGCGCAGTACCGCCCTCACGCGCCGAGCTGCCCGACGCCGGACCGGCCACGCCGTCCGCCCGCACCACGACCGGGCGTGCCCGCGGTACGGGCGCCGCACCGGACGACGACGAGCCGGCGGAGCAGGGGGATCCCGCGGCCACCGACCGCCGCATAGCTCTGTATCCCGTACCGCCCGCGGACCCCGCCCCGCTCCGCGACGGGCGAGGCGAGGGCGGCGGACCGCACGGCCATGGGCGCCGCGGCCCCGCCACCCTCACTCTCGGTGTGCCCGCCGCCCCCGCCCTGCCAGCACCTCTTGAAATCCAGCGAGCCTTACGTCCCTTGCAGCGCTATCGCCCCGCCGTACCACCCCTGCGCCGCGTCCTGGACGAGACGGGCACCGCAGAACTGAGCGCCCGTGCGGGTGGGTTGATCATCCCGGTGTTCCGCGGGGTGTCCCGCGCGGACGCGCTGCTGCAGTTCGTCATGGACGCCTCCTCGTCGATGCGCGTCTGGGACCTGATGTTCGGTGAACTCCAGCAGATCTTCGGTCAGTTGGGCGCCTTTCGGGATGTCCAGGTGCGCTATCTGCACCGTGGCCCGGACGGTTCCTGCGCGGTCAGCCGCAGCCCCGACCCGGCCGCCGCACCGCTGAACTCGGCGGACCGGCTCAGTGATCCGACCGGCCGCCGAGTCACCGTCCTGGTCAGCGACTGCGCCGGACCGCTCTGGCACAGCGGTCGCGCCCACCGGCTGCTCCACCAGCTGGCCCGGCAGGCCCCGACCGCCGTACTGCAGCCGCTGCCGCAGCGCATGTGGAACCGCACCCGACTGCCGGTCACCTACGGCGCGCTCTCCCGCGGCGAAGGGCTCTCCGGCGCCACCGTGCTGAAAGTCACCGAGGAGGCCGGCGGTGCGCCCACCGTCCGTCCCGGCGCTCTCGCCGTCCCCGTACTGCCGCCGGTGGCGGGCGCGCTCGCCGCCTGGGCCAGGCTGCTCTCCGGCACCGGCGCCGGCCGGATCTCCGGAGCGGTCGGCTGGGTCAGGGCCGACCAGCCCGCGGCCCCCGCGCCGCGTCCCGGCGACCGGATGTCGTCGCTCCAGCTGGTCAGCCGCTTCCGCTCGGCGGCCTCCCCGGTCGCCGGACAGCTGGCGGTCTATCTCGCCGCGGCCCCGCTCTATCTGCCGGTGATGCAGCTGGTGCAGCGGACGATGCTGCCCGACTCGGGCCCCTCCGAACTCGCCGAGGTGCTGCTCAGCGGACTGATCTCGCGGAGCAAGGGCGACGGCGCGGGCGACGGGCAGTGGTACGAGTTCGCGCCCGGCGTCCAGGAGGCGCTGCTCGGACCACTGGGACGGGACGAGGCGCTGCTCGTGCTCAAGCACTGCTCGGAGTACATAGAGCAGCGGTTCGGCAAGGGCGGCCCGAACTTTCCCGCGCTGGCGTTCGCCCAGCTCGGAGACGGGCCACGCGTCTCCTCGTACGCCACCGACCTCGGCCGCCGCACGCAGAGCGGCGAGAGCGTCGAGAGTGACGAGAACGGGGGGAGCGACGGAAGCGGCGGGTCGCGCGTTCCCCATCCCTTCGCCGAGGTCGCGGCCCGTGTACTGGAGCGCTTCATGCCCCTGCCCGAGCAGTTCGCGCTCTACAGCGACCGGGGCGGGCGCGACGCCCCCGGCCGGACGACACACACGGCGGTGGAGAGCGCTCGCGCACTCCTGCGACAGTTCGACTCGGACAGCATGGTGCAGTACCTGATCGACGCCGTGCAGTTGCTCCGGGGCGCAACCGAGCGCGAGCGGTACCCGGGTGCCGACCCCGAACTGTGGGCCGAGTACGCCCGGTGCGTGCTGCGCCTGTGGGAGGTCCAGGGCGGCGACGACCTCCTGCGCGAGGCTCAGAGCGCCGCGGAACGGGCCGCCGCGCATCCCGGAGCGGTACGCGAACGGGCGGTGCTGGCCAAGGTGCTGCACGCCGCGGCCGACGACCGGCGGCGGCGTGGCGACCGGCGCGGCGCACTGGCCCTGCTCCGACGCGCCGACCGCGAGTACACGGTCGCCTGCGCGGCCCCAGGCCTCGACCCGGGCGAGGCGCTGCGGCTCACCTTGGAGCGGGTGCGGGCCCTGGAGGCGCAGTGGCGCCTCGGCGGCGACAGTGCACTGCTGCAGGCCGCGGCAGGAATGCTGGAGGCGTTCGCCGACGTCTGGCCCGACCAGGAGAACCGTCCGGCCACGCTGCCGCTGGCGCACGGCCGGACTCTGCTCAAACTGGCCGGGGCGACCGTCGACACCGAACAGGCGCGGGTGTACGCGGAGCAGGCGGCCCGCTCGCTGCGCACCGCGTTCGGGGCGGGCGGCGGCCGGCACACCCTGGGCACCGAGGTGCGGATCCTGCTGGACCTGGTGGACGCCCTGCTGGCCGCCGGCGGCGAACCGGACGAGGCGGCGACCCTGATCGACCAGGCGCTGGAGACCGTACGGGAACAGCGTCAGCGCGCCGCGCTGCAGACCAGGGCGGGCCGGGTCCGGGTCGCCCGCTACGAACAGCTGGACGCACCGGACGAACTCGTCGCGGCCGCCGAATGGTTCGCCCGCGCCTCCCGCGGCGTCCCGCGCGACTCCCAGGCCCATGCGGATCTGCTCGCGGAATGGGGCGGGACCCTGTTGCGACGTGCTGAACTGCCGGACGGGCGCGAGTACATCGGCGCTGCGGTGCGGGTGCTGCGCGACTGCCGCACGGAGACGCCGTCCGGCAGCGCGCGCCAGGCCGAGCGGCTGCTGATGCTCGGCCGGGCCCTGATGCTGCGGCACCGGGCCACCGAGGACCGGGTCGATCTGCGAGAGGCCGAGCATCTCTTCGGGCTCGCCGCGCAGGAGGCCCGTGACCCGCTGATCGCGGCGCGCTGCTGGCTGGCGCTCGGCCGGTCCCATCTCGACGCCGCGCGCGCACTGCAGCGGCCGGCCAGGCTCGACGAAGCGGCCGAGGCGTTCCGGGACGCGGCGGAGTCGGCCCGGAGGACCGAAGCGGAGCTGGAGAGTCCACAACAACTCCAAGAGGCTGTGGAGTTGAGTGCTACGGCCAACCACTGGCGGGGTATGACGTATGAGAAGGCGGGGCGTCCCCGGGCTGCGCGCGAGGCGTACCGGGCGGCCGGCCTCGAATGGCGCAAACTGCCGAACGGCGGCGGCGCGGCGGGCGAGTCGACCGCCGAGCGACTGGCCGAGCTGGAGCGCTGAGCACACGATGGCGTGCGCTCAGCGGGTGCATGGCGTGCGCCGGGGAGTGGTACGAGGGTCAGGGACACGGGCTCGACGGCGCGCTCGACGGCGAGCGCGCGACCGCAGGCCCGCCGAACAGTCAACGGGGAGGCACGATGGGCGAGTTGAGCGAGCCGGGTGAATCGGCGCGCCGGGCCGGGGCACGCGCGCCGGAGGTACCCGGTGCCGGGGCCGGCGCGCTGCCGGACCTGCTCGGGCTCGATCTGGAGGCGCTGCGGACGCTGGACCACCCGGTCCTCTCCGCGGTGGTCGCGGATCTCCGGGAGAGGGCCGAGCAGCCGCGGGAGATGCTGTGGGGTTTCACCAACGCCTTCTGAGGCGCGGTGGACCGCACGGACGCGGTCCGTGGTCCGGGTGAACAGGGCAGCACGGTCCGGGACGGGTCTGTCCGGGCGGCAGGCCGCGCAGACGCGTCCCGGACCGGTGACAGGGGCGTTCCCGACAGCGGGGGACGCCCCGGCAGACGGACAGCACGGGGGTGCCGGAGTGTTCCGACGGACGACGCCGGGCGCGCCCGCGCGCCCGGGCGCCGTCGCCCGGCCGCCCGTCCCCTTCGGCCAGTTCATCGTCAAGGTCCATGGCCGCTGCAATCTCGCCTGCCGCTACTGCTACCTGTACGAGGGCCCCGACCGGACGTGGCGCGGCCGTCCGGCCGCCGCCGCACCGGCCGTCCTGGACCGTACCGCGGACCGGATCGCCGAACACGCGGCGACGCATGCGCTGCGCAGCGTGGCCCTGGTCCTCCACGGGGGCGAACCCCTACTCGCGGGCGCAGGGAGGCTGGGCGCCTTCGCCGACCGGGTGCGCGAGCGGATACCCCGCGGCTGCACCCTCCACGCCACCGTGCAGACCAACGCCACCCTGCTCACCGACGCCCGCGTCGCCACACTCGCCAGGCACGGCATCCGCATCGGGATCAGCCTCGACGGCGGTCTGGCCCGGCACAACACCCTCCGCACCGACCACGCGGGACGTCCCTCCTGGCCCGCCGCCTCCCGCGGTGCCCGGCTCCTCGCCGACCGGCACCCCGACGCGTACGCGGGCATCCTCACCGTCGTCGACCCGCGGACCGACCCCGTCGAGATGTACGAGTCGCTGCTCGCTCTTCGCCCACCGGCCCTGGACCTCCTGCTGCCGCACGGCAACTGGACCGCCCCGCCGCCCGGCATACCCGACCCCGGGACACCGGGCGCCGGACCGGGACCGGCGCGCCCGACCCCGTACGGCGACTGGCTGTGCACCGTCTTCGACCGCTGGTGGCCGGCCGGCCGGCGGGAGACCCGGGTCCGGCTCTTCGAGGAGTGCCTCGCCCTGCTGCTCGGCCTGCCCGCCGCCACCGAATCGCTCGGCCTCGACCCGGTCAACGCCGTCGTCGTCGAGACCGACGGCGCGATCGAACAGGTCGACTCCCTGAAGTCCGCCTACGACACGGCTGCCGCCACCGGACTCGACATCATCCGCCACAGCTTCGACGACGCCCTGCGCCACCCCGGCGTCGCCGCCCGTCAGGCAGGCGCCGACGCGCTCGCCGCCGCCTGCCGGGCCTGCCCGCTGCTGACCGTCTGCGGCGGCGGCCACTACGCCCACCGCTACCGCGCAGAGAACGGCTTCACCAACCCCTCCGTCTACTGCGCCGACCTCGACCGGCTCGTCCGCCATGTGGCGGACCGGCTGGCCGCCGCAACCGCAGGAGACCACCGATGAGCCCCCCACTCCCGGACCGCGCACTCCGCGCCTTCGGCCGTACCGAAGGCGATGCCGACGACCTCGGACTGCTCGTACGCGATCAGGACACTCGCCGCCTCCTCCTGCTGCGAGCCCTCCTCGACGCCGGCGGGGCAGCCCCCGCGACCGTCTGCCCACCGGACCGGCTCGACCGGCTGCGCCAGGACTGGGCGCTGCTCGAAGCCGCCGAACGCGCGGACCGGACCGCCGTCCGCGCGGTGCTGCTGCACCCTCTGGTGGGCCCGTGGGCGCAGAGCTGTCTGCGGGGCCTGACCGCCACCGCCCCCACCCCCCAACTTCACGCGGACCTCGACCACCTGGGTGCGCTCGCCGCAGCGGCGGCGATCCGCGCACGGCTGGCTTTCACGGCCCGGCTCACCGCGCGCGGCGGACTGCTGTCGCTGCCGGCCCTGGGGGCCGTGCGGATGCCCGACGGCCGGATCGACATCACGTCCACCGGCAGCGAGTTGACGTTTCGCCACCGCCGGGAGAAGCCGCTCGTCGTGCACGCACACGCCGACGGCACCACGAGCTCCCCCGACCCGCGATGGCTGCCCGCGCTGTCCCTGCCCGCCGTACTGCCCGGCGCCGGCCCCGTCCCGCTGGACGATCTCGACCCGTACCGCACTGCCGGCAGCGGTCTGGAACGCCACGGACTGAGCGGCGCCGTCCACATCGACGACAGCGAACGCAAGGCGTGGACGGAGTCCTGGTCCGGCGTCGAACCGTTGCTCCGCATCGGCGGCGCACACCGAGTGACCGAGGCGGCCGTGCTGCTGCGCTGCCTGGTGCCACTCGGCCCGCCGCCCGGATCGGGCCCCACCGGCCAGGGCGCGGCGCACTGCAGCGGCACCAGGCGCGAGGCCTTCGGGGCGGTCCTCAGCAGCAAGCCGGCCACCCCCGCGTACTTCGCCTCGACCCTCGTGCACGAACTGCAGCACACCAAGCTGGCCGCGATCGGCGCCCTCGTACGGCTGCACCACGAGGACGCCACCCCCCGGCACTTCGCACCCTGGCGCTCCGACCCCCGGCCGTTCGACGGGCTGCTCCAGGGCGCCTACTCGCACATGGCGCTCGCCGACTACTGGCAGCGCTTCGCACGCGGCGCGGAGCGCGTCACCCACCGTGATCTCGCCTGGGCCGAACACGCCCGCTGCCGGGAACAAGTAGGAGCCGTACTGCCCGTACTGGCTGGTTCGGGGGCGCTGACCACTGAGGGAAGGGTGCTGGTCAACGAGATGATCACCCTCTACGGCCGTCTGGCCGATTGTCCGCCTCCCACGGGTCATCTGGCCCGTGCGCAGGCGTATGTGAGCACTGCGCGCGTGATATGGCAGCAGAGGAACGGCTCACGTCGGGCGTGAGCGCGCACATGATCGACGCCGTCGGCCATCTGATCGTCAAAGGGTCCCCGGTGTATGTTGAGAAGGCTCGAATCGAGGCAGGGAGACGGTTGAATGCCCGGAACGCGTAAGCAAGTTGGAGCAACCGGGGTGCAGACCGTCACCATCAGTTTCGCCGGATTCAACCGGGCGTGGGCGGCGTGGATCGGGGACCGTCTGGAGCGGCGCGGAGTGACGGTCGTCCAGCAGCGCTGGGACCCACCGGTGGACGTGCCGCTGGAGGAGAGCCTGCGGGATCTGACTCTGGCCCGCGGCCTTGTCCTGGTGATCCTGAGCGACTGGTACTTCCAACTCGGCCCGCGCAGCCACGACGAGTGGAACAGAGCGCTGCGCGAGGTCGTCGCCCCCGACCCGGACCGCTTCGTCGCCGTCTCCGTCACCACGTCGGCGCTGCCCGGCGCCACGTCCGTCTTCGGGGCGGCCGACCTGACCAACGTCGGCGCCGACGAGGCCGAACGGCGGCTGCTGACCCGCCTCGGTCTCCCCGCCGATCCGCCGCCCGAGACCGCGGCGGTCAGGCCGGGACCGCGGTTCCCGTCCGACACCCCCGAGGTGTGGGGCGGCGTACCGCGCCGCAACACCCGGTTCACCGGCCGGGAGGAACTGCTCAGCAGGGCCTATCGAGCCCTCCAGGACGCCGGCTCCGGCGCGGGCGTCGTGACTCTGCACGGCATGTCCGGCGTCGGCAAGACGCAGCTGGCCGCGGAGTATGTCTACCGGTTCGGCTCCGAGTACGACGTCGTGTGGTGGGTCCCCGCCGATCGCCGCGCACTCTACCGTCAGAAACTCGCCGAACTCGCCCCGGAACTGGGCCTGTCCACCGGCGCCGAGTACGGTGAACGGCTGCGCGCGGTCCGCGACTCGCTGCGCCGCGGCGACCCCCACTCCCACTGGCTGCTCGTCCTCGACGGCGCCGACGAACCCGAACAGATCTGGGACCTGGTGCCCACGGGCCCCGGACACGTCCTGATCACCTCACGCAACCCGGAGTGGAGCGAGCACAACAGCAACCTCGTCGAGGTGCCGGTCTACAGCCGGGACGAATCGGTCGCCTTCATCCGCCGCCGCGCCCCCCGGCTGACCCAGACCGAGGCCGACCTGCTCGCCGACGCACTGGAGGACCTCCCGCTGCTGCTCGACCAGACGGCGGGCTGGCTCAACGACTCCGACATGTCCGTCGACGAGTACATCGAGCTCCTCGAGGGCGGCATCGACCAGGACGTCGTCAAGATCTCCGCGGACTTCCCGCTGGCCTTCCAGACCGCCTGGTCGATACTGCTGAACAAGCTCAAGGACACCGTCCCCGAGTCCGTCGACCTGCTGCGCCTGTGCACCTTCTTCGCCCCCGGCTCCATCCCCGTACGGCTTCTGAAGGAGATGCCGGCCGGAGAGCTTCCCGAGCAGCTGTCCGGTCTGATGAACGACCCGCTGCTGTGGAACAAGGCAATCGGCCAGCTCCGGCAGTACTCGGTCGTCCGCCTGGAGTCCCACGAGTCGATCATCGACGAACCGTCCTCCGGCGAATCGCTCTACCTGCACCGCATGGTCCACCAGATCGTCAGCAAGGACATGCCGGACCGGGACCGCCAGGAATTCATCGACGTGGTCCGCCGAGCCCTTGCCGCCGCGGACCCCGGCCGCCCCAGCGACACCCGCCTGTGGCCTGCCTACGCCGAGATCACGCCTCACCTGAAATGGGCCGACGTCCTTCTGAGCACCGATCCGGCGGTCCACACCCTGGTGCTCAACTGCCTGCGTTACATGTACCTCTCGGGCGAGTACCGGGCCGGCATCAAGCTCGGCGCCCGCGCCATGAAGGCCTGGCGCGAACTCCTCGGCGAGAACCACCCCAGGGTCTGGGACCTCAGCTACAACTACGCCAACCTGCTGCGGGCGGTCGGCGACTACGCGGGCACGGAGGCCATCGAACGGGCCGCGGTCAACCACCTGCGGGCCGAACGCGGCGAACGCGACCTGGAACACCTGCGCGCGGCCGGCGGTCTCGCCGCCGACCTGCGGGGGCTCGGCCGGTACGACGAGGCGCTGGAGATCTCCGACTGGATCCTGGCCAGCTACCGGGAGCTCCTCGGCGAACAGGACTCGCGGACGCTCAGCGCGCAGAACAATCTGGGCACTTCCATGCGGCTGCTCGGCCGCTACGAAGAGTCCCTCGAACTGAACCGGCGCACCCTGGAAGCCCGAAGGCAGCTGCTGCGCCCGCGCCACAGCTGGACTCTCTACTCCGAGATCAACTACGCCACCGACCTGCGGCTGCTCGGCCGCTACGCCGAGGCCGAATCGCTCCAGGCCCAGAGCGCCCGGGTGCACCGGATCGTGCTGGGCGCCGACAACCCGCAGACACTGCGCGCCGAGCACAACCTCGCGCTGTGCCACTACCGGTCGGGCGACCGCAGCAAGGCCCGTGAACTGTTCACCCGCGTGCTGGAGCGCTGCGAACGCGTGCTCGGCGAGGGAGATCCCCTGACGATGATGTTTGCGGCCAGCCAGAGCTGCTTCGCCCGCGAGCACGCGGACATCGACCAGGCCAGGGACATAAGCGAGAAGGTCATGAGCGGCTACACCGACATGCTCGGCGAGACCCACCCCTACGTGGCGGGCACCCGCGCCAACCACGCGCTCATTCTGCGCAACGTGGGCGAGCGGGAACACGCCCACGTCCTCATCGAGGGCGCGCTCGCCGACATGAGCCAGGCCGTGGGCGAGAACCACCCCTGGACCCTGGGCTGTGCGATCAACGCGTCGGCGCTGCGCAATCTGATCGGGGACCCCGAATCCGCCGCCTCCCTCATGGAGGCCACCGTCACCCGCGCCACCGAGGTCCTCGGCCGCACCCACCCGCTGACACTCTCGGCCCGGATCGCCCACGCGGCGGACCTGCGCGGGGTCCGGGACCGGCAGCGGGCCGAGAAGGTCGAGGCCGAGGCGTTGGGCGACCTCGCGACGACCTTGGGGGCACAACACGTCCACACGGTCTCGGCCCGTTCCCGCAACCGCCCTTACTGGGACTTCGAGCCACAGATGATTTGATCTGCTTCCCGGAAAGTTCCATAGAAGCTGAGATGCCGTCAGTAGCCTTGTGGAAAAGGCCGATTGCCGCGCGGAGGGGGAGCGAATGGTGGTCATCGTGGGTTCTGTGGCGTCCGGGGAGGACGGTCCGATACCGGTCGTCGTCGACGCCGAGGCGTACACCCGGCCCGGGACCCCGGCCGACGATGTCGACTCGCTGTACGACGACCGGGAGACCCGCGACGGCGCCGGTGCGGCCCGGCGCGCTCTCGGCACGGCCGGTGATCTGTACGGGGAGGGCCTCGACCTCGCGCGCCGTTGCGCCTCCCAGGCCATGCGTCGCTTAGGGGACCTGGGGCACGGGCTGCGTCCCGACGAAGTAGAACTCCAGGTCGGCATCACCTTCGAGGCCGGCATGGCGGCTGTGGTGAAGGCGGGGGCGGAGGCTCAGATCCAGGTCACCTTCCGCTGGCAGCCGGGCCGCGAGGAGCAAGCCACCACGGTCGTGAGCCCGTCATGAGCGGGGCGTCCTCACCCGCCGCCCCACCCCCGTCGGCGCCACCGGTTCCCATCCTCCCGTACAGCCGCATCGTCGGGCAGGACGAGCTGAAGCTCGCCCTGGAGCTCAATTTCATCGCCCCGGGAATCGGCGGCGTCCTCATCGCCGGGCAGCGCGGCACGGCCAAGTCCACTGTTGTACGGGCCTTCGCGCTGATGTCCGGCGGCCAACTTCCCGTCACCCTGCCGATCAACGCGACCGACGACCGGGTGCTGGGCGGCTGGGAGCTGGACGCCCTGATGCACGGTGAGGCGAAGAAGCAGGCAGGGCTGCTCGAAGAGGCCCATGAGAAAGGGCTGCTGTACGTCGACGAGGTCAATCTTCTCGACGACCACATCGTCAACATCATCCTGGATGTGGTCTCCACGGGCGTCCTGTCCGTCCAACGGGAGGGCATCGACACCGCCACCCATGTCTCTTTCGGGCTCGTCGGCACCATGAATCCGGAGGAGGGCAGCCTGCGCGCCCAGCTGCTGGACCGTTTCGGCCTGATGGTGACGGCGGCCGAGCTGGACATCGAGGACCGCCACAGAGTGATCACCGCCGTGCTCACCTTCGAGGAGGAACTCGAAACCGAGAACTCCGCGTGGATCCGGGCAGCCGAGGAGGAGAACGACCGGCTGCGCGACCACCTGCTCGCCGCGCGTGAACGGCTGCCTCGCGTCCGCTTGAACGAGAGCGTGAGCAGACTCTGCGCCGAGGCGGCCACCCGGACGGGCGCCGTAGGACAGCGCGGCGACCTCCTCGTGGCCAAAGCTGCCCGGGCGCTGGCGGCCAGGGAAGGGGCGGACCGGGTGACGCCGGAACACGTGCGCCAGGTGCTCCCGCTCGCCCTGCGCCACCGCAGACCCGAATCCGCCCACGGTTCGGCGTTCGACTGGGGGCCGGACGAGAACGCCGCCATGACCGACCTGTTCTCCTGAGGCGTCGATGCCCACCCGGCCGACGCAGAACACGGACTTCGCGGACCACGACGATCCGAGCGCGAGGCTGCTCACCGCACTCGTCTGTGCCGTGCTCGAACCGGGATTGTCCGGTGTGCTGCTCTTCGACCTGCGACCGGAACACCTCACCGCCGTCACCGCGGTGTTCTCGGGGCTGCTCGGTCGGGCCGCTGGACAGCCGCCGGGCGCCGACGTGGACCGTACGACGCTCAATGCGGCCACCGTCGACGAGGACCTGTGGTTACGGCCCCGAGTCCGCCGGGGCGCCCACGGCATCGAATTCACCGTTGAACCCGGGCCGCTCGTCGACGCCCGAACCGGCCCCTCGCTCGTCGTCGTGCCCGATCTGGCCCGGCTCAGCGTGCCCGGGATGCGCGCCGCCGTCCAGCTCCTCGGAGCCGACACGGCCACGGTCGAGCACTCCGGGCTGCGGTGCCGATGGCGGCCCCGCGCCCGCTGGCTGGCCGTCTGCCGCACCGAGGACGTCGAGCTGATCTCGCCGCATCTCCTGGACCGTTTCCCGGTACGCCTCGCCGTCCCGGATATGCAGCTGCGCCCGGGAGCCGACCCTCTCGGCCAGCTCCCCGCCTCCTGGGCCGCAGTACTCGGGCGGGCCGCCCCCGGACCGCCCGCCCGACTCGGCGCCGAGGTCGCCCCACGGGTGCTGGAACTCCTGGACGACCGGGATGACACCGGGCTCCGCAGACCGCTCGCCCTGGCCCGTATCGCCCGCGCCCTTGCCCGGCTGGACGATGCCGAAGAGGGCACCGCCGGCCGCGGGACCGCCTCCGGCGTCCAGGTCACGGCCAACCATGTGGAGCGGGCGGCCCGCCTGATCCGCCTCATCACCGTTCATCGCCCGGCTGCCGCGCCCGAGGTGGCGCCCGGCCCGGCCGTTCCCGATGTTCCGCAGCCTCGCCGCGACCATCCGTCACCCGGGCACCACCCGGCCCAGGGCGGGCACAGTCCGCAGGCCGTGCCGGTCCACGATTCGGGCCCCGCCGTACCCATCGGACCGGTCCCGGTCCCGGGTGACCGGACGCCCGGCTCTCTTCCCTACCCGGAGGACACCGTCGGCCCGCGGCCTGAAGGAACCGCTCTGCACACCCCCACCCGGCGCACCGCCGGGACCCGGGTCGCCCGCGGCGCCGTCGTCGGGGTGCGGCGCGCCCGCGACCTGTGGGACCTCGCCCCGGTCCGTACGGCGATGGAAGCGACCAAGTACCGGGCGGTACGCGGCGAACAGGACCGGTTGGTGATAGCCCCCCAGGATCTGCGGGGCTATGTCAGGGCGCCCGAACCCGTACGGATGCTCACCCTCGTGGTCGACCACACCTGTCACGAGGACTGGGACTGGCACGAAGTGTTCGACCCCTTCCTGCAGTGGGCTTACGTCACCCGGGCGTCCGTCCACATCGTCGAAGTCGGCGGCCTGGGCGCAGCGCACGAACTGCGGGCCGACTCCTTCGCCGCCCGCTCCACCCGCGACCCGCGCATCGCCCTCGCACTGGCCCGCCGGTCCGGCCGCGCAACCCCTCTCGCCCACGGCCTCGACCAGGCCGGACACGCCCTGCGCCGCGCATTCCAGCACCACCGTGCCGGACTCGTCGAAGCGCTGCTGGTGGTGGTCACCGACGGTCGGGGCAATGTGCCGCTGGCCGCCTCCCACCGCGGCCGGCAGGACGCAGACGCCGTGGGGCGCGCCGGGATCGAGGACGCGCTGGCCGCCGCCGGCCGGATCGGCTCCATGGGCCGGACCCAGTTGCACTGCGTGGTCGTCGACCCGGGCCGTCAGCCGTACACCGGACTGCCTGCGGACCTCGCCGACGCCCTCCACGGAAGCGTCGTCGCGGGGCGGCCCGAGGACGAGGCGGTGATCCGTGCTCGATGAGCCGTCAGGCGCGATCCGGCGCCTCAGCCGACTGGCGGGGCAGGTGCTGCCTGCGTCGCGGACGCCGGTACCTGACGGGGCGCGGACGGGGCACCCGCTGGGGCTCGGCGCAATGCTGGCGCACGCCAAGCAGTCCCCGGCCACGACGTACGCACGCATCAGGGTGAGGCGTCACCACGCGCCGCCCGGCGGGCCGGAGGCCTTCGGCTTCGAAGCATGGTGCCCCGGCGTTCCGAAGCTCCCGTACACATCGGGCGAGAGCCAGCGGCGGCCACAGGCGATCAGCCTCAGCAACGCCCGCCAGGGCGGGGAACCGCCGTCCGAGCTGCTCCGGTCCATCCGCCGCTGGTCCCGGAACCAGAGCCCGCTGACCACCTGGATAAACCGATGCCGGGAAGTCCACGGTGAAGAACTCCAGGTGGTGATCCTCGACCAGACCGGCTTCGACCTGCCCTGGGAGGCACTGACCCTGCCCACCACCCCGCAGACCGGGCTTCCCGGCGGGCTGCTGGGGGCGCTCGTCGACATGACACGCTGGCTCGACGTGGTCGAGGGCCGGGACGACTTTCCGACGGAGGTGGCCGCCCCGACCGGTGGTGTGCTCGGCTACTTCCACCGGGACATGCGCTCCGACATGAAGGTCTTCCACGGGTACGACCACAGGCCGCACTCCGGCATCGTCGGCTTTCTGCGCAGCCTGAACGAACACACCGCCGAGCCGACCGGCCTGGTCTACATGGGCTGCCACGGCACTTTCGCCGAACAGCTCAGCAAACTCACCCTCGCCGATGTGACCTGGGCCGAGTACAGCGACCACGAGATGACCCTGCTGCGCAGGGACGGCTCGCTGGTCTGTCTCAACGCCTGCCACTCCGGGCGCTTCCTCGACTACGACGGCGACGGCAGACAGTACCTGCGGGGCTTCACCGAGATCTTCCTCGGCAAGGGGGCGGGCGGCTGCATCGTCACCGCGGGAAAGGTCGGCGACAGCGAGGCACGCGAACTGATCCGGCAACTCGTCGAGACGGTGACCGAGGACCCCACCCGCCCGGTGGCCCGCGCGCTGCGCGCCTTCCGCGCCGGGGCGCTCGAAGAATTCCACGCCGCCGGTGGGGTCCCGCTCCTGGTCCGGGACGACGGCCGGCTCGACAGGAGCGGACAGGAAAGTGTCCTGCGCCTGCTCTACAGCCTGATGTTCCAGTACTACGGGCATCCGCTCAGCACACTGCGTCTCACCGGCCGGTACGAGCACGGCCCGAACGCGTGGGAGGGGGCGCATTATGAGCAATGACGAGCGACCCCTGTTGATCGAGCCGGTCGTCGGCTGGCTGCGTGAGGTGGAGGCCGGACTGGTCCATTACGTCAGCGTCGATCTACGTGGCCCGCTCAACGCCCGGAACGAGGAGGACAGCGAGGCCTGGCCGTACGAGGAGGAGGAACTGGCCTTCAGCGTCTCGCTCGACGGTGCCCCGTACTTCGTCTGTGAGGTGCTCGACGACCCCGGCGTCGTACTGCACCGATTCGGTGGTACGTACGGCCCGGCGCGGTTCATCGTGACGACGGGCGCGGCCACCGGTCCCGCGATGCTGCGGCTGACCATTTCCAACCAATGGGGGACGTCGGTCCGCAAGGCCGAACTCCCCTGCCGCATCAGGGAATCGGCCGGGCCGGGCGGGGCGTCGCCCAGGCCGGCCCGCGGACACGTACCGGTGGCACCCGGAGGACCCGCCCCCGCCGCCCGGCGGGCCGGGGAGCTCCCGGTGGGGGACTGGACCGAGCCCGACACCACGGCGGGCGCGCCGCACCGCAGGACGGGACTGCTGCGCGCGTTCCTGGAGAGGTACACCGGCCTGGGCCGCCGCACGGAAGAGCGCGGTGCTCGTACGCAGCCCTCGGAACCGGAGAACCCCGCTCTGGCCGCGGACGCTTCGGAGAAGGCGCTCCCACCCGAGGCAGAGGCCGTCACCATCAGCTTCGCCGGTTTCAACCAGGCCTGGGCAGCCTGGATCGGGGACCGTCTGGAGCGGCGCGGGGTGACGGTCGTCCAGCAGCGGTGGGACCCGCCGGTCGAGGTGCCGCTGGAGGAGACCCTGCGGGACCTGACCCCGGCCCGTGGCCGGGTGCTCGTCATCCTCAGCGACTGGTACTTCCAGCTCGGTACGCGCAGCCACGACGAGTGGAACCGGGCGCTGCGCGAGGTCGTCGTCCCCGATCCGGACCGCTTCGCCGCTGTCACCGTCACCACCTCCGCACTGCCCGGTGCCACGTCGGTCTTCGAGGCGGCCGACCTGACCGACGTCGGTGCCGACGAGGCCGAGCGGCGGCTGCTCGCCCGTCTCGGTCTCCCCGCCGACCCGCTGCCCGAGGTCGATGCGACGGCTGCGGGTCCGCGGTTCCCGCTCGACACCCCTGAGGTGTGGGGCGGCGTACCGCGCCGCAACACCCGGTTCACCGGCCGCGAGGAGCTGCTCGGTAGCGCCCACCGCGCCCTTCGGGGTACCGGCCCCGGTGCGGGCGTCGTGACTCTGCACGGCATGTCCGGCGTCGGCAAGACGCAGCTGGCCGTGGAGTACGTCTACCGGTTCGGCTCCGAGTACGACGTCGTGTGGTGGGTCCCCGCCGACCACCGCGCTGTGCTCCGGAGACAGCTCGGACAGCTCGCGCCGGAACTGCGTCTCTCGACGGGACCGGAGTACGGCGAACGGCTGCGGGCGGTGCAGCACGCGCTGCGGCACGGCGACCCGTACAGCCGCTGGCTGCTGGTCCTGGACGGTGCCGACGAACCCGACCAGGTGCAGGACCTGGTGCCCACCGGCCCGGGACATGTGCTGATCACATCGCGCAACCCGGAGTGGCGCGACCAGGGCAGCGCCCTCGTCGAGGTCCCGGTCTACACCCGGGCGGAGTCGCTCGCCTTCGTACGGAACCGGGCACCCCGGCTGACCTTCGACGGGGCCGACCGGCTGGCCGACGCGCTGGAGGACCTTCCGCTGCTGCTCGACCAGACGGCGGGCTGGCTCAACGACTCCGACATGTCCGTCGACCAGTACATCGAACTCCTGGAACGCGGCACCGACCAGGACGCGATCAAGATCTCCGCCGACTACCCGCTCGCCTTCTGGACCGGCTGGTCGATCCAGCTGAACAGGCTCGACGAGACGGACCCGGAAGCCATCGACCTGCTCCGGCTCTGCACCTTCTTCGCGCCCGGCTCCCTGCCTGTACGCCTGCTGAACGGCATCAGCATGCCCGGCCCGCTCGCGGACGAAGACCGCCGCGACCGTGCGCTGCGTCGTCTGCTGCGTCACTCGGCCGTCCGTCTGGACACCGACCCGTCGCCGTCCGCGGAGGGGGCGGGGAACGGCGAAGCCCTCCAGATCCACCGCATGGTTCACCAGTTGGTACGCGGAGGCATACCCGACGACGCATGGGCGGTCTACCGCGACGCCGCCCGGCACGCCCTGGCCACCGCTGATCCCGGGCTCCCCGCCGACACCCGCCTGTGGCCCGCCTATGCGGCACTCACGCCCCATCTGAAGTGGGCGGGGGTCCTGGAGAGCACCGATCCGCTGGTGCAGCAGCTGGTCCTCAACTGCCTTCGCTACATGTACCTTTCGGGAGAGTACGGCAGTGGAGTCAGGTTCGCCGCACCGGCCATGGCCTCCTGGCAGGCCCTGCTCGGCCCCGCTCACCCGCGTATCTGGGACCTCCGCCATCACTACGCCAATCTGCTGCGTGCCACCGGCGACTACCGCGCCAGCGAACAGGTGGAGCGCGCGACCGCCGACTCCCTGGGGGCCGAGCGCGGCGAACTGGACCTGGAGCATCTGCGCGCGGCGGGCGGACTCGCCGCCGACCTGCGGGCGCTCGGCCGTTACCAGGAGGCGCTGGATCTCTCCGTCTCCATCCGGGACCGCGATCGTCAGGTTCTGGGCCAGGAGGACCCCCGAACGCTCAACGCGGAGAACAACCTCGCCGTCTCGCTGAGGCTCCTCGGGCGGTACGCGGAGGCCCTGGAGCAGGACATGCGCACCCTGGAACTGCGCCGGTCCGTACTGCCGGCGAACGCGTCCGCCACGATGTACTCGGAGATCAACCTCGCCATCGACCTGCGCCTGCTGGGCCGCTACCGGGAGGCGGGGGCCGCACTGGACGCCACGGTCCGGCGCCATCTGCGGTGGATGGGCGACAACAACCCGCAGACGCTGCGTGCCCAGTTCAACCTGGCGCTCTGTCAGCACGCCCAGCAGGGACCCACGGCGGCTCTGCCGTCGCTGACCGGGACCAGGGAACGCTGTCTGCGCCTGCTCGGGGAGCACGACCCGCTCACCCTCCTGATCACCGCGAGCGTCGCCTGCGCGGAACGGCAGGCGGGCGAACCCCGGCAGGCGCTGCTGCTGCACGAGCTGGTGGTGGCGGGCTACCGGCGGATGCTCGGCGAGAGCCATCCCTACACCATCGGTGTGGAGGGCAATCTGGCCCTGATGCGGTGGGACCTCGGCGACCGGCAGGCCGCGAGCTACGAGATCGAGCGGGCCCGCACCCTGATGGCCGAAGCGGTCGGGGCGAACCATCCGTGGACGATCGGGTGCTCGCTGAACGCGCGGCTCGTACGGATGCGGAGCGGTCGGGCGACAGCCGCGCGAGAACTGGCCTGGGAGACCGGTCCGAGAGCCACCGCCGTCCTTGGCCCGGACCACCCGCTGACCGTGGCCTGCCGGTCGGCCGACTCGGCGGCAGGTGCCGGGAACCGCCCGTTCTGGGACTTCGAGCCGATGATCATCTGAGACCCGCTCACCCCGCACACGCCGGAGGGCCCGGTCCCGCGATCACTCGCGGGGCCGGGCCCTCCGGTTCGTACAGCCGCTGATCAGGCCTCGAAGACCTCGGCGACCAGCTGAGCCTGCTCCGCCTGGTGCCGCTTGGCCGAGCCGACCGCCGGGGACGAGCCGTGCGGCCGCGAGATGCGGCGCAGGCGCTCACCGTGCGGGACGTCGGCGCCGACGGCCAGGTCCAGGTGGTCGATCAGGTTCAGGGCGATGAACGGCCAGGCGCCCTGGTTGGCCGGCTCCTCCTGGGCCCACAGGTACTTCTCGGCGTTCGGGTACTTGGCGATCTCGGCCTGGAGCTCGGCACCCGGCAGCGGGTACAGGCGCTCCAGACGGATGATCGCCGTGTCCGTGACACCGCGCTTCTCGCGCTCGGCCTCCAGGTCGTAGTAGACCTTGCCGGCGCAGAAGACGACCTTGCGGACCGCGTTCGGGTCGACCGAGTCGTCGCCGATCACCGGGCGGAAGCCGCCGGTGGTGAACTCCTCCACCTTCGACGCCGCCGCCTTGAGACGGAGCATCGACTTCGGGGTGAAGACGATCAGCGGCTTGTGGTGCGGGTTGTGCACCTGCCACCGCAGGAGGTGGAAGTAGTTCGACGGCAGCGTCGGCATGGCGACCGTCATGTTGTCCTGCGCGCACATCTGGAGGAAGCGCTCCGGGCGGGCGGACGAGTGGTCCGGGCCCTGGCCCTCGTGGCCGTGCGGCAGGAGCAGCGTGACGCCGGAGGTCTGGCCCCACTTCTGCTCGGCCGAGGAGATGAACTCGTCGACGACGGTCTGCGCGCCGTTGACGAAGTCACCGAACTGGGCCTCCCAGATGACCAGCGACTCCGGGCGGGCCAGCGAGTAGCCGTACTCGAAGCCCATCGCCGCGTACTCGGAGAGCAGCGAGTCGTAGACGTTGTAACGGGCCTGGTCGTCGGCGAGGTAGAGCAGCGGGGTGTAGTCCTCGCCGGTCACCTGGTCGACGAGGACCGCGTGACGCTGACCGAAGGTGCCGCGGCGGGTGTCCTGGCCGGCGAGCCGGACCGGAGTGCCCTCCATCAGCAGCGAACCGATGGCCAGGGTCTCGCCCATGCCCCAGTCGATCGTGCCGTTCTCCACCGAGGCGGCACGGCGCTGCATCTGCGGCATCAGGCGCGGGTGGACCGTGATCCGCTCCGGGATGTTGACCTGGGACTCGGCGATCCGCTTCACGACCTCCTGGGAGACCGCGGTGGTGACGGCGACCGGGAACTCGGGCTGCACGTCCGGGACATGGGTCTGAGCCGGAGCCGAGGTGGCTTCGCGGACCTCCGCGAAGACCTTCTCCAGCTGGCCCTGGAAGTCCTGGAGCGCCTGCTCGGCCTCTTCCAGCGTGATGTCGCCGCGACCGATGAGCGACTCGGTGTACAGCTTGCGCACCGAGCGCTTCTTGTCGATCAGGGTGTACATCTGCGGGTTGGTGAACTCCGGGTTGTCGCCCTCGTTGTGACCGCGGCGGCGGTAGCAGATGAGGTCGATCACGACGTCCTTGTTGAACGCCTGGCGGAACTCGAAGGCGAGACGGGCCACCCGGACGACGGCCTCGGGGTCGTCGCCGTTGACGTGGATGATCGGCGCCTCGATCATGCGCGCCACGTCGGTGGCGTACATCGAGGAACGCGACGACTCAGGGGCGGCGGTGAAGCCGACCTGGTTGTTGATCACCACGTGCACGGTGCCACCGGTGCGGTAGCCGCGCAGCTGCGACATGTTGAGCGTCTCGGCGACGACGCCCTGGCCCGCGAAGGCCGCGTCGCCGTGGAGCGCGACAGGCAGGACCGTGAAGTCCGTGCCGCCCTTGTTGATGATGTCCTGCTTGGCGCGGGCGATGCCTTCCAGGACCGGGTCGACCGCCTCCAGGTGCGAGGGGTTGGCGGCCAGCGAGACCTTGATCTGCTCGCCGTCCAGGCCGGTGAAGGTGCCCTCGGCGCCCAGGTGGTACTTCACGTCGCCGGAGCCGTGCATCGACCGCGGGTCGAGGTTGCCCTCGAACTCCCGGAAGATCTGCGCGTACGACTTGCCGACGATGTTCGCCAGGACGTTCAGCCGGCCGCGGTGGGCCATGCCGATGACGACCTCGTCGAGGCGGGCCTCGGCTGCGGAGTCGATGACGGCGTCGAGCAGCGGGATGACGGACTCGCCGCCCTCCAGCGAGAACCGCTTCTGGCCGACGTACTTGGTCTGCAGGAACGTCTCGAACGCCTCGGCGGCGTTGAGGCGGCGCAGGATCCGCAGCTGCTCCTCGCGCTCCGGCTTCGGGCGCGGACGCTCCACCCGGTCCTGGAGCCACTTGCGCTGCTTCGGGTCCTGGATGTGCATGAACTCGATGCCGGTGGTGCGGCAGTACGACTCACGCAGCACACCGAGGATGTCGCGGAGCTTCATCATCGTCTTGCCGGCGAAACCGCCGACCGCGAAGTCCCGCTCCAGGTCCCACAGGGTGAGGCCGTGCTCGGTGATGTCCAGGTCGGGGTGCTTGCGCTGGCGGTACTCCAGCGGGTCGGTGTCGGCCATGACGTGACCGCGGACCCGGTAGGAGTGGATCAGCTCGAAGACCCGCGCGGCCTTGGTGACGTCGTCGTCGTGCGAGGCGTCGATGTCCTTGAGCCAGCGGACCGGCTCGTAGGGGATGCGCAGCGCCTTGAAGATCTCGTCGTAGAACTCGTTCTCGCCGAGCAGCAGCTGGGCCAGGATCCGCAGGAACTCGCCGGAGGCGGCGCCCTGGATGACCCGGTGGTCGTACGTCGAGGTCAGCGTCATGACCTTCGAGATGCCCAGCTTGTTCAGGGTGTCCTGGGAGGTGCCCTGGAACTCCGCCGGGTAGTCCATCGCGCCGACACCCATGATGAGGCCCTGGCCGGGCATCAGGCGGGGCACCGAGTGGACGGTGCCGATGCCGCCGGGGTTGGTCAGCGAGGCGGTGACTCCGGTGAAGTCGTCCATGCCGAGCTTGCCGATGCGGGCGCGGCGGACGATGTCCTCGTACGCCTGCCAGAACTCGAAGAAGTTGAGCGTCTCGGCCTTCTTGATGGCCGCGACGACCAGCTGGCGGTCGCCGTTCGGCTTCACCAGGTCGATGGCCAGACCGAGGTTGACGTGCTCCGGCTTGACCAGGGTCGGCTTGCCGTCCTTCTCCGCGAAGGAGTAGTTCATCGACGGCATGGCCTTGAGGGCCTGCACCATCGCGTACCCGATGAGGTGCGTGAAGGAGATCTTCCCGCCGCGGGCGCGCTTGAGGTGGTTGTTGATGACGATGCGGTTGTCGAAGAGCAGCTTCACCGGGACGGCGCGGACGGACGTGGCCGTCGGCAGCTCCAGCGAGGCGTTCATGTTCTTCGCAACGGCGGCGGACGGACCGCGCAGCGTCACGTACTCGGGGCCCTCGGCCGCCGCGGTGGCCGGGGCCGCCTTGGCGGGGGCCTTCGCGGCTGCCGGTGCGGCGGGTGCCGCGGGCGCGGCCTTCGCCGGAGCGGCCGGAGCGGCCGGGGCAGCGGGTGCGGCAACCGCGGGCGCCGCCGGAGCGGCGGGTGCGGCGGCCGGAGCCGGAGCCTGGGCCACGGGCTGCGCCGGAGCGGCCGGTGCGGCGTGGTCGGTCTGCGCCGGTGCGGTGGCAGCCGGGGCCGGAGTTACCGCAGCCCCCGCGGCTGCGGCGCCGGGAACGGGCTTGTCCGCCGTGCCGGACGTACCCGGCTTGTAGTCGGCGAAGAAGTCCCACCAGGCGCGATCGACCGAATTGGGATCCTGGAGGTACTGCTGGTAGATCTCGTCGACGAGCCACTCATTGGGGCCGAAAGCGGCAGCCGGGTTTGCACCCGGGCTGGCTTGGTCGGTCGAGATGCTCGAGTTACTGGGGGACTGAGACGACACGGCGGCAACCGCCCTCTTCCGCTTCACAAGGTGATGGACAGCGGAAATCAAGGCTACGCCTCCTTGACCGTTCCATGCAGACCGGGCCGGTCTTCGTCGTGCAAGTCACATCAAAGAGCGGGTTTCGGCGCTGGAAATGGCGGGAAACAAGCGTGGTTCCGCTTCACTCCGGGTACGCGTGGCCGTGGCTACGGCCACGTGGACCATATCCCCTCGTGGGACGACGCGTAGAACGTGCCCTTCCGGTTCGGGGCCCACGTCAATTGCGTGGTTGAGAGATCCCCGGAAGGGTGACCTGGATCCGGCAGCCGCGAGCCGATTCGGCCACTCCGATGCGACCGCCGTGCAGATCCACGGCCCAACGGGCGATCGCCAGGCCCAGGCCCGTACCGCCGTCACTGCCCGGACCGTGCGGGGACGCCACCTTGCCACGGTTGAAACGCTCGAAGACCCGGTGCCGCTCGGACTCCGGAATGCCCGGACCCTCGTCCACGACCTCGAGATCCAGCGACTCCGGCAGCGCGCCGCGCCGTGCCCGCACCGTGACCCGGCCGTGCGGTGGGCTGTGCTTGACCGCGTTGTCGATCAGATTGGCCACCACCTGGTGGAGCCGCTCCGCGTCCGCGTGCGCGGTCAGCTCGGGCGGCGACACGTCCAGATGCAGATGTACGTCCGTGCGGGTGTGGTTCCCGGAGCCGGAGGACAGCCTGCGGTGCGAGGCGGCGAGGTTCGCTTCCTTCAGTACGCCCGAGAGATACGGCCACACCTCGAAACGGCGGGCCTTGAGGGTGACCACCCCGTTGTCCAGCCGGGACAGGTCCAGCAGCGTCTCCACCAGCCTGCCGAGCCGCTCCGTCTGTTTCAGCGCCGTGCGCATGGTTTCCGGATCAGCGGCGGAGACCCCGTCCACGACGTTCTCCAGGACGGCTCTCAGCGCCGCGATGGGAGTGCGCAGCTCATGCGAGACATTGGCCACCAGCTCCTTGCGGTGCAGGTCCACGGCCTCCAGATCGTCCGCCATGAGGTTGATCGTCTGGGCCAGATCACCGAGCTCGTCCCGCCGGTCCGCGCCCCGCACCCGTCGGGTGTAGTCGCCGTGCGAGATCGACCGGGCCACCCTCGTCATCTCGTCCAGCGGCGCCGTCAGCCCGTGCGCCACGAACTGGGTGATCAGCAGCGTCGCGATCACCGAGAACACTGTGATGAACCGCAGCTCGGTCCTGGTGCGCACCGCCACCATCAGCAGCCCGGTCGTGATGAACACCGAGACCACGACCAGCGTGCCCAGCTTGGCCTTGATCGAGAAAGGGCGCAGTCCGGAGCCGGGCCGGGTCATGGCGCCGGGGTCTCCAGGGCGTAACCGACACCGTGCACGGTTCGGATCCGCTCCGCGCCGATCTTCCGGCGCAGTGCCTTGATGTGGCTGTCGACGGTGCGGGTACCGGAAGCGTCCGCCCAGTCCCAGACCTCCGCGAGCAGCTGCTCCCGGGAGAGCACCGCGCGCGGCGTGTTCGCCAGGCAGACCAGCAGGTCGAACTCGGTCGGCGTCAGGTGGACGTCCTCCGCGCGCACCCGGACCCGGCGCTGGGCGTGATCGATCTCCAGCTCGCCGAGGCGCAGGATGCCGCTGCGCGGCGTCACCGCGGCCAGCGCCGCGCGCTCGACCCGGCGCAGCAGGACATGTACCCGGGCCGCCAGTTCACGCATGGAGAACGGCTTGGTCATGTAGTCGTCGGCGCCGACGCCGAGGCCGACGAGCATGTCGGTCTCGTCGTCCCGGGCGGTCAGCATCAGCACCGGCACCGGCCGTGTGGCCTGAACCCGGCGGCAGACTTCCAGGCCGTCGAAGCCCGGAAGCATGATGTCGAGCACCATCAGGTCGGGCTGCCAGGCCTCGGCCGCGTCGACGGCCGCGGGGCCGTCGAGCGCGGTCTGCACCAGAAAGCCCTCGGCCCGCAGGCGTGCGGAAATGGCGTCGACGATCGTCGCGTCGTCCTCGACCACCAGCACCCGGCGCTGCGCGCCCGGGGTGGCCGCGACACCGTTGTGGGTGGTGTGTGTCTGTTCCATCGCCCCGCCCCTGCCCGTTCTCGCGGGGGTCATTCCCCCGGACGCACGGTCTTCGCTTGTGAATTTCGTGGGTGATCCCGTTTGCCGCTCAGCAGCGTAAAGCCAGCAGACTGTTCCCGGCTACGCAGGGTGTAACGGCACGGGAACGGGTTGGACGCAAGCAGGCGGCGGAGTGTCTGTCTTGTGACGCTTGGCCCCCGGGCGTCCAGGGGCCCGGATACCCGGCGGGGGAACCTCAGCCGTCCCGAAGTGCGAGATGAACCACGTCGGGCACACCACGGGCAACATGCACCTCTTCCGTCCTTACCCCACTGAATCCGGCATTCTGCAGGGCCTGTTCGAAGGCGGCGGACGGCTGCGCGGACCACACCGCCAGCACCCCACCCGGATTGAGCCGTTCCCAGCAGTCCGCCAGGCCGGAAGCGGAGTAGAGACTTCCGTTGTCCTCGGTGACGGTCCAGTCCGGTCCGTTGTCGATGTCCAGACACAACGCGTCGTAACGGTCCGTAGTCGTATGCAGATATGTGACGAGATCCGTCGCCAGGATCGCCGTCCGCGGATCGGCGAGCGCCGCAGCGGAGATCCGATCCAGCGGCCCGTCCAGGTGCCAATCGATGATCGCCTGTTCCCGCTCGACCACCGCGATTCGCCCCCAGCGCGGCTCGGCGGCGGCGTGCGCCAGCGAGAAGCCGACCCCGAGCCCTCCGACGAGCACTGCCGGATCCGTCCGCCCGGCGGGCAGTGCGGCGAGTGCGGCATCGATCAACAGCCGTTCGGAGCGCCCGTCCGCGGTGTCCATCAGAAAGCACCCGTTGGCGATGATCTCGAAGTCGTCCCCCCGCTCCCGCAGGACGACCTCCCCGTACGGTCCCTCGCGGCGGTCGAGTGTGACGGAGCTGTGAGCGGTGCGGCGGTCGGCGGTCGGCATGTCCTCGGTCTCCGGTAGGCGGCGGATGGATTCCACCATCCTCGTCGGACGGCGCGGGCGGGGCCAAAATCGGTGGATCCGGGTGGGGCGCGAGGAGTCGAAAGGTGTGGTCACCGGGGCTCCGGCCGTGCGCCGCGCACCACCAGGAGCGCCGCCCCGGCCAGGTGCGCCGCCCCGACGTACGTGCAGAACGCCGGAACCGGTGCGGTCAGCCGCCACGGGGACAGCCGGCCGACGACGAAACCGACCAGGGCGATCGAGATCAGGAAGCAGCCGTCCGAGACGGCCCGCGGGAGGGGCGGACCGCGGTCGGCCGCGTACGTGCGCACACCGGCGGCTCAGCCGGGCGAAGCGTCGGTCGGCAAGTCGGCCGTAGAGCGTGGCGAGAGCTGCCGCATCCCCATGTGCGACGGCGCGCAACAGCGCGTCGTCATCGCCGGTCCCGTTCTCCCCCGAGGGGCGCATCAGCCTCAGTCCCCTCTATCGGTATCGGACGGCGATGCCTCGCCGGTTGATCTGCGGCAGGTGCCCTGCCCGGGCGGCGGCCCGGTCGGACTCGGTCGGTTCGGCGTGCAGAGCGACCAGCAGGTCCAGGTCGGAGACGCCGGGAATGGCCGTGCCCCGCGGGATGCTGCGGTAGAGGTAGGCGCTGTGCAACTGCGCGGCGTCGAACGCATCGGTGATCCGGGAGCGGGCCGCCTCGACCATGGGGGCGAACGTTGCCGGTACGCGGCTCTGCGAGCCTTCACGTCTGATCGTCCCGTCCTCGGCCAGGCCCCTGTCGCCCACGCGTGTGTCACCCATGCGGGCACTCTCCCGCCGTGCGCAAGGCAGTCGCGAACGGATTTCGCAGGTGGCGGGGGAAGCATCAGGAAGATCGCTGAGAGCGAACACAGCCCCGGGAACATAACGTCGCTCAGGAGCATTGAGCCTGCATAGCTCAACTTGAATGCCGAAGGGGAGATCATGGCTAATGAGCCCAACGCGGTCACTCCGCTGACCCTGCCTGTGCTGCCGCTCGACGACGAGGTCGTGCTGCCCGGAATGGTGGTTCCTCTCGACCTGTCCGACACCGATGTGCGGGCCGCCGTGGAGGCCGCGCAGGCAGCCGTCCGGCCGGGTGGCGGCAAGCCCGAGGTGCTGCTCGTGCCGCGGATCGACGGGACGTACACCGGAACGGGTGTGCTCGGTACCGTCGAGCAGGTCGGCCGGCTCTCCGACGGCGACCCCGGTGCGCTCATCCGCGGCCGTGACCGGGTGAGGATCGGCGCCGGGACCACCGGACCCGGGGCCGCGCTCTGGGTGGAGGGGACACGCGTGGACGTGTCCGTCCCCGAGCCGCTTCCCGGTGTCGCCGCCGAGCTGGTCAAGGAGTACAAGGCCCTGGCCACCAGCTGGCTGAAGAAGCGCGGCGCCTGGCAGGTAGTGGACCGGGTCCAGCAGATCGACGACATCTCGGCCCTCGCCGACAATTCCGGTTACTCACCCTTCCTCACGACCACCCAGAAGGTGCAGCTCCTGGAGACCGCCGACGCGGTTGCCCGGCTGAAGCTCGCCATCCAGTGGCTCGGCGAGCACCTCGCCGAACAGGACGTCGCCGAGTCCATCGCGAAGGATGTCCAGGAGGGTGTCGACAAGCAGCAGCGCGAGTTCCTGCTGCGGCGCCAGCTCGAAGCCGTACGCAAGGAGCTGTCCGAGCTCAACGGTGACCCGGAGGGCGAGTCCGACGACTACCGGGCACGCGTCGAAGCCGCCGATCTTCCCGAGCACGTCCGTGAGGCCGCGCTCAAGGAGGTCGACAAGCTGGAGCGCTCCTCCGACCAGAGCCCCGAGGGTTCCTGGATCCGCACCTGGCTGGACACCGTCCTCGAACTGCCGTGGAACGAGCGCACCGAGGACGCGTACGACATCCGCGCCGCCAAGGAGATCCTCGACGCCGAGCACGCGGGCCTGGAGGACGTGAAGGAGCGGATCACCGAGTACCTCGCCGTGCGCAAGCGCCGCGCCGACCGCGGTCTCGGGGTCGTCGGCGGGCGCCGCGGTGGTGCGGTGCTGGCCCTCGTCGGGCCTCCCGGCGTCGGCAAGACGTCCCTCGGCGAGAGCGTCGCGCACGCCATGGGGCGCAAGTTCGTCCGTGTCGCGCTCGGCGGTGTGCGGGACGAGGCGGAGATCCGCGGCCATCGGCGTACGTATGTCGGTGCGCTTCCCGGACGCATCGTCCGCGCCGTCAAGGAGGCCGGTTCCATGAACCCGGTCGTCCTGCTCGACGAGATCGACAAGGTCGGCTCCGACTTCCGCGGCGACCCGGCCGCGGCGCTCCTCGAAGTGCTCGACCCGGCGCAGAACCACACCTTCCGTGACCACTACCTGGAGGTCGAGCTCGACCTCAGCGACGTGGTCTTCCTGGCCACCGCCAATGTCCTGGAAGCCATTCCGGAGGCGCTGCTCGACCGCATGGAGCTGGTCAGGCTCGACGGCTACACCGAGGACGAGAAGGTCGTCATCGCCCGGGACCACCTGCTGCCGCGCCAGCTGGAGCGGGCCGGTCTGGAGAAGGACGAGGTGACCCTCGACGAGTCGGCGCTGCGCAAGCTGGCCGGCGAGTACACCCGCGAGGCGGGCGTACGCAACCTCGAACGGGCCGTCGCCCGGCTGCTCCGCAAGGTCGCGGCCCAGCACGAGCTGGGCGACCGGGAGCTCCCGTTCACCGTCACCGACGAGGACCTGCGGGGTCTCGTCGGACGGCCGCACCATGTTCCCGAGTCCGCCCAGGACCCGGCCGAGCGCCGCACCGCGGTGCCGGGCGTGGCGACCGGACTCGCGGTGACCGGCGCCGGCGGAGACGTGCTGTTCGTCGAGGCGTCGCTGGCAGATCCGGAGACGGGTGCTGCGGGACTGACCCTGACCGGCCAGCTCGGCGACGTCATGAAGGAGTCCGCGCAGATCGCGCTCAGCTTCCTGCGGTCGCACGGCGCCGAACTGGAACTGCCGGTCGCCGATCTCAAGGACCGGGGAGCGCACATCCACTTCCCGGCGGGCGCGGTCCCCAAGGACGGCCCCAGCGCCGGTATCACGATGACGACGGCACTGGCCTCGCTGCTCTCCGGGCGGCTGGTCCGTACGGATGTGGCGATGACCGGCGAGGTGTCGCTGACCGGACGGGTGCTGCCGATCGGCGGCCTGAAGCAGAAGCTGCTGGCCGCTCACCGCGCCGGAATCACCACCGTGGTGATCCCGAAGCGGAACGAGGCCGATCTGGACGACGTCCCGGCCGAGGTCCTCGACAAGTTGGAGGTCTACCCGGTGACGGATGTACGTCAGGTGCTGGAGATCGCTCTCGCCCCGGCTTCGGCCAGGGCGGAGGAGAGGATCCCGGCCGCGGCGTGAGCGCCATGGCGTGACGGGCGTGGCATGACGTGCGCGGCCGGTCGGACGGCCCGCACCCCCGAGAGGGCGGTGCGGGCCGTTCCGCGTATCCCTGGTATCCGCGATTTCCGGGCAGCCGGTCGCGGGCCGTGCTCAGGGGCGGTCCGGACCCCGGTGACGGGGTGCGTCACCGGGGCCCGGCGGGGCGGGACTCAGCCGTTGGCGAGTGCCTGTACGCGGTCGAGGGCGCCGTTGAAGTGGTTGTGGTCGCCGACGTACGGGCCGGACGACGTGTACTGCCAGATGGTGTAGTAGCTCCAGCCGGCCGGGAGTTCACCGACGGTGGTGTTGTAGCGGGCCACCCAGAGCGGGTTGGTGGTGGCGAAGCCCGCGTTGTTGCCGGTGCAGGCCTGCCACCAGCTGGTCGCGGTGTAGATGACCGCGTCGCGGCCGGTGCGTGACTTGTACGTGTTCACGAAGTCGCGGATCCAGGAGACCATGGCGGCCGCGGTCTTGCCGTAGCACTGGTCGCCGTACGGGTTCCACTCGATGTCGAGGACGCCGGGCAAGGTCTTGCCGTCCGGCGACCAGCCGCCCCCGTGGTCCACGAAGTAGTTGGCCTGGGTCGCGCCGCTCGTGGTGTCCGGGGTGGCGAAGTGGTACGCGCCCCGGATCATGCCGACGTTGTACGAGCCGTTGTACTGCTGGGCGAAGTAGGGGTTCGTGTAGTACGTGCCTTCGGTGGCCTTGGTGTAGGCCCACCGGACACCGCTGTTCCAGAGGGTCGCCCAGTCGACGTTGCCCTGGTGGCTGCTGACGTCCACGCCTTCGGTCTGCACGGCGCGCGTGTCACGCGGCAGGCCGCCCTGGCCGTCATGGGCGACGACGCCCATGCCCATCGTGGCCGACCCGCGGGCGGGCGTGGTGGTGGCGGTGGGGGAGTCGGCCGCGGTGGCCGCGCCGGGCAGGGTGAGCAGAAGCGAGAGTGCTGCGAGAAGAGTTCCCATCGCCGCGAAGCGCGAGCGGCGGGTCGTTCCGGATCCGGATCTGTGCACGGGCATTGCGTGCCTCCGAGGTCTCGGTGGGGGGATCTGCCGACCCAGGGGAGCGGCTCGGCGCACCCCTGTGACATGTAATGGTGTGAACATGCCAGGAATGACGCTACGCACGTAGACCCGCGCGGCGGAAGGGGGCCTGGGCGGTGCCGTTGGTCTACGCCTGCGAAATACTGGCGGAGCTGCGGCGATGACCAGCAGTGAAAGAAACTTTCAGCGGCAGGAAAGCTCATGAGGGGTGTTGACGTGCACGGGAGCGAAAGCGGCAGTGAACCCGGCGCGACCGGGGCGACTGGTGTGGACCACGTATTCCTGGCGCTGGAGCGGGAGTTGGCCGTGTTCCTGCGTCGGGCGCGGTCGAGCTCCGGCGAAATGGCGCGCGAGGTCCACCCCGAACTGGAGTCCGCGGCGTACGGACTCCTCGTGCAGCTGGAGTCGGCGGGGCAGCAGCGGGCCACCGATCTCGCAGCGTACTTCGGGGTCGGCAAGGCGACCATGAGCCGTCAACTGCGCGCCCTGGAGAACCTCGGACTGGTGGCGCGCGAGCCCGATCCGGCCGACGGGCGGGCCTTCCTCGTCCATCTCACCGACGAGGGACTCGCGCGTTACCGCAGCGTCCGCGACGCCCGCCGCGAGCGGTACGTACGCAAGCTCGCCGACTGGGACCGGGCCGAGGTGGCGGAACTGGCCCGGCTGCTGCACCACTTGAACACCCGCGCCGAGGAATGACACGAGCCGGGCCCGACCCGGCCGGTGCCTGGACCGGCCCGGCATTCCCGGGCGCTCCCGGACCTCTGCCCTGTGGAAACCGTCCACACGGGAGCACCCTCCGCGCTCCCGGCCGACCCCGTACCCGGGTGACCTACAGCACTGCGTAGACCGCCGTGGCGTCGTCGTGCGTCTTGCTGCGCCGCAGATACGTGCGCTCCGTGTCCGCGTCCTCCAGCGCCCTGACCCGGTCGATCAGCCCCTGTGTGCCCTCCTTGTGGAGCACCCCGAGGCAGGCTGCCCAGTCCCCTTCGCGGAACATGTCGGTCCAGCGGCTCGCCCCGTCCGTCAGTGCGGCCAGCGCCCGCACCTCGGCGCGCGGCGTCCGCCCGGTCACCGCGCGGGCCGCCACCGAGGGGTCGGCGGCAGCGGTGAAGAATCCGCCCTCCTTGTTGCGTACCTGTGCGTCGGCGATCGCCTCGGTGGCCAGGGATCCCGGTGGCAGCCGGTCGAGCCGGTCGTCGAGCAGTGCGCGTACCGAGCCGTCCGTCGACTCGAACAGCAGCACCGAGTCGGAGAGCACCAGGTGTTCGATCTCGTGTTCGTCCCAGCGCACCATCACGACGGTCGCCTGCGGCGTACGTACGTGAGAAAGGTCACAGGAGGAACGATGCGTGTCGGCGGTGCGCCGGATGGACTCGGCGAGGACCTCCATGAGGGGCAGATCCCGCCGCGAACCCGACAGTTCGACCAGGGAGGCGCCCAGTCGAGCGGTGAACCACGGGACGGAGTGCACACAACCGTCGTTCCCCTGCGGCGGAGTGACGCCGTCGAGCAGGACCAGCGTCCCGCCCTGGCCGGAGGCGGGAAGCGCGGTGGCTGCCCAGTCCTCGTTGGGGCGCCCGGGACTACCGGGGACGGTGGCGAGTTCGATACGCATACGGCAAGTCTGCACGACGCCTTCACCGACCCTGCACGAGTGCGTCGTTGGACCGTACGAGCAGGTCAGCCCTGCCTCTTGAGCGGAAGGAACGGCTCCGAGCGGCGTGCGGGCGGGCATCCTGCCAAAGCCTGCGCGGAAGTTCCAGCCCGGGGCGCGGGTGTGCGCGACGACGCGTGTGGGGAGACTTGTTCGTCAACTCTGGAGTGATGTTCACTCGTTCAGGTGGCGGAGCGGTTGATGCGCGCCCCCCTCTCAAAAGCACTGGAATGGTCAGAAGCCGTACCAGGGGTCGGGGCGCCGTTCCATGTGACCGAACGTCACCTCTGCTTCAAGGGTGGACGAGTCAAGATTGCGAGCACCGGTGCAGAAGAAGCGGCCTCGGAGCAAGGGCAGCAAGCGAAGCGGTTCCGGGGCGACACCTCTGCCGCCGGCCGAAGGTGAGCCCACCCGGCGCACCGTACGCGTACGCAGCCGGCTGGTCGCCGGCGTCGCGGTCGTCGGTATCACCGTCATCGCCGCGGGTGCGCCCGCAGCGCTCGGCGCCTCCTCCGAACTGACCGAGTCCCAGCGGTTGGTCACGCTCGCCGAGCTGAATCAGCAGGCGGTGGCGCTCGCGCACGCCCTCGCGGACGAGCGCGACGAGGTCACCGCCTACATCGCGAGCGGCCGGGCCGAGAAGTCCGGCCCGAAGAGCGACGGACCCAGCAGCCGCAGCGCCCGCGTCGACCAGCAGATCGACGAGATCCGCGACACGGCCCCGGCCGCGCTGCGCCGCGACCTCTCCACGATCCCCTCGCTGCGCCGCACCGCGCTCACCGGCAAGGGCTCGGCGCTCGCGGCCCACCAGGCGTACTCCGAGGTCATCGCCAAGCTGCAGGACCTCGCCGACGAACTGGCCGAGAAGACGCCGCCGCGCGCCGCCGAGGCCACCCGTGCGCCCCTTGCCCTGGGCCAGGCGGCAGAGCAGGCCTCCGCCACCCGTGGGCTGCTGATCGCCGCGCTGTCGGTGCCCCGCGAAGTGGCCACCACCCCGCAGATCGACCCGTTCACCGGGCTGCCCGTGCAGCCCCAGGACGAGGGCCCGAGCGAGGACGACCGTAACCGTGACGAGCTGAGCGCAGCCGCCCAGCAGGCCAGGGTCCGCGAGCTCGCCGCGCTCGCAGACTTCGACCAGGCGGCGGGCTCCACCGCCCGCGAGAAGCTCTCCTCCACCGTCACCGGGCCCGAGGTCAACAGCGCGGAGAAGTACCTCGCCGCGCTCACCGACCGCCCCGAGCTGTCGGACTCCGACCAGCAGGCCAACCGGAAGAAGGTCGAGGCGTCACTCTCCGCCCGCATCGACCGGATGCGCAGCGTCGAGTCCGCACTCGGCACCGCCCGGATCCAGCGACTGGAGCAGCTGCGCGACGACGACGTCACCGCGCTCGAACTGCACATCGCGCTGCTCGGCGGCTGTCTGCTGATCGCTGTCGGCGTCTCCACCGCCGTGGCCCGCACGCTCACCCAGCCGCTCGCCGTTCTGCGGATCGGAGCCGCCCGCCTCGCCGCGGAGCCGGGCACCGCCGAGCCGGTCCGCTACACCGGCCGCAACGACGAGTTCGCCCAGGTCGTACGGAACCTCAACACGCTGCACGGCAAGCTGCAGGGGCTGCTCCACGAGTTCAACGGCCGGTTCGCGAACCTGGAGAAGGAGCGCGGCGAGCTCGTCGCCGGACACGAGGCCCTGTCCCTCCAGCGCGCCGAACTCCAGGTCCGCACGGCCGACCTGGCCGCCCAGCTGGAGCAGCTGAAGAACACGGTCCACCACACCTTCGTCAACCTGTCGCTGCGCACCCTCGGCCTCGTCGAGCGCCAGCTCGGCGTCATCGAGAGCCTGGAGGAGCGCGAGCAGGACCCGGAGCGGCTCGCCACCCTCTTCAAGCTCGACCACATGGCCACGGTCATGCGCCGCCACAGCGAGAACATGCTGGTCCTCGCGGGCGCCGAGCACGGCCACGGTCACGCCGGCCCGATCCCGCTGGTCGACGTCCTGCGGGCGGCCGTCAGTGAGATCGAGCGGTACGAGCGGGTCACCATCCAGTCGCTGCCACCGCACGCCCAGATCGCCGGCTTCGCAGCCGACGACCTCAGCCACCTGGTCGCCGAGATCCTGGAGAACGCGACCTCCTTCTCGCCGCCCGACTCCCATGTCCAGCTGTCCGGCTGGCTGCTGGAGTCCGGCGAGGTGATGCTCTCGGTTCAGGACGAGGGCATCGGGATGTCGTCCGTACGCATGGGCGAGCTCAACGCCCGGCTGGCCGACGCGTCCTCGTTCGAGGCGGGCCGGCAGGGCGCGGACGGAGCGGGGCTCGGACTCCAGGTGACGTCGCTGCTGGCGGCGCGCCACGGAGTGCGGGTCCAGCTGCGCGAGCAGAAGGGCAGCGGCGTGACGGCGGTCGTCGTGCTGCCGCAGGCGCTGCTGCCGAAGGCGCCGCCGACCGCCACCCCGCCGCCGGTGCGGGTGCCGGGGGACGCGCCCGCGCTGAACCTGCCGGGATCGGTCGCCGAGGCCAACTCCAACTCCCTGCCGGGCCGGACGCTCGCACTGCCCGGTGACCCGCTGATCGCCGCGGCCGAGCAGTCGATCCGCGACGCGGGAGCGGAGCCCGGCACAGAACCGGTGCCCGCGCCGGCTCCGGTCGCAACCGAGCCGGTCGCAGCCGAGTCGCCCGCACCTGAGCCGCTCGCCGCCGAGACAGAGGCCGAGACCACGATGCAGGTCCGGCTCCCCGAGGTCCCGGAGTTCCGGGCGGCCCCGCCGGCCCCCGCGGCCCCGATGGCGTCCGACCCGTACGCCATCGGCCCCGACCGGCACGAGCGCACCGCGGACGAGAACCAGGAGCCCTTCACCGCTCCCGTCCCGGCCGTCACCACCGTCGCGGAGGCCTTTCCCGGCCCCCGGCAGCCGGAACCACAGCCGCAGCCGCAGGGCGAACGCATCACCGACAAGGGGCTGCCCAAGCGCACCCCCAAGGTCGTGAAGCCCGCCGCCGCCCCTGCCACCGAGCGCAAGGGCAGCCTGGACAAGGAAGCGCTGCGCCGTCGCCTCGGCGGCTTCCATCAGGGCGCGAAGGACGGCCGCCGCGATGTCGAGGCGGAGATCGCCGAAGGCGTCGGCAGTGCCGCCGGCGCCGGCCCTGCCCTCGACGTCGACCGGAGCGAACGCACCGCACAGACCGACCACACCGAGCTGGCAGACCGTTCCGGCGGTCGAATCGATGACACGGGGGACACAGTCGAGGAGGCACGCAGTTGACTGCGCCCAGCACATTCGGGCTGAGTACCGAGGCCCGGAACCTTCACTGGTTGCTGAGCAATCTCGTCGAGGAGGTGCCAGGGGTCCACTCGGTCACGGTCGTCTCGTCCGACGGACTGATGCTGCTCTCCTCCGACCCCGGCCACCACGCAGCCAGAGCGACGGGCCGGCAGGACGGCCCCAGGGGCTCCAGCGCCGACCTCGCGACCATCGTCTCCGGCATCGGCTCCCTCACCATCGGCGCCGCGAAGCTGATGGACGGCGGTGGCGTCAAGCAGACCATGGTCGCCATGGACGAGGGCAGCGTCTTCATCATGTCGATCAGCGACGGATCCCTGCTCGGCGTGCACGCCACACCCGACTGCGACATGAGCGTCATCGCGTACCACATGGCGCTTTTCGTCGGCCGTGCCGGACATGTACTCACCCCCGAACTCCGCAGTGAACTGCGCAAATCGATGGAGAGCGCCCAGTGATGCCCGCTGCTGAACCCGCCCGCAGGCTCCCCGTCCGCGGTTCCGACCGCCGGCCTGCCCGGGTCCGCCCGTACTCGCTCACCGGCGGCCGCACCCGCTTCGGTCACGTCCTCCTCGTCGAGACATTCGTGGCCGCGCTGGAAGCGCCCGAGGAGCGCCGCGAGCTCACCAACGGCAGCCTCACCACGCGTGTGATGCCGGAGCTCCAGGCCATTGTCGAAATCTGCCGCCGCATGCGTACGGTCGCGGAGATCTCGGCCCTGTTGAAGATGCCGCTCGGCGTGGTCCGAGTGCTGCTCAGCGACTTGGCCGACCAGGGAAAGATCCGTGTGTACGGGACCGGTCACGGCACCGGCCAGCCCGACCGCGCACTGCTCGAAAGGGTGCTGAATGGACTCCGCCGTCTCTGACTCGCTGCTCTCCGCCCCGCGTCAGCCGGGACCGGAGAGCCAGACCGAAGAGTCACTGCAGGCATGGCAGCTGGACCACACCAGGGCCCCCATAGCCACGAAGATAGTGGTCGCGGGCGGGTTCGGCGTCGGCAAGACGACCTTCGTGGGATCGGTCTCCGAGATCACCCCCCTGCAGACCGAAGCGTTGATGACCCAGGCCAGCGAGGAGACCGACGACCTCACCGCGACGCCCGACAAGGTCACCACGACCGTCGCGATGGACTTCGGCCGTCTCACCCTCGACGACGACCTCGTGCTGTACGTGTTCGGCACGCCCGGACAGCAGCGCTTCTGGTTCATGTGGGACGACCTGGTGCGCGGCGCGATCGGGGCGGTCGTGCTCGCCGACACCCGGCGGCTCTCCGACTGCTTTCCCGCGCTCGACTACTTCGAGAGCTGCGGACTGCCGTACATCGTGGCCGTCAACCACTTCGAGGGAACACCCGGATTCGAGCCGGAGGACGTCAGGGAGGCCCTGACCATACCCCTGCACGTACCCGTTGTGATCATGGATGCGCGTAACAGGATCACGGTCGTCGAGTCGCTGCTGGCCCTTGTGGGCCACGCTCTTGACGCCACACCCGCTTAGACACAACACGCGCACGTACACGTAGAAGTAACGGAGAACCGCGATGCGGAAGATACTCATAGTCGGAGCCGGCCAGTCCGGTCTCCAGCTCGCCCTCGGACTGCAGTCCAGTGGGTACGAAGTCACCCTGATGTCCAACCGCACGGCCGACGAGATCCGGTCCGGCCGGGTCATGTCGACGCAGTGCATGTTCGACACGGCGCTGCAGCACGAGCGCGACCTCCAGCTCAACTTCTGGGAGTCCCAGGCCCCGCGCATCGAGGGCCTCGGTGTCTCGGTCGCCGCCCCCGACTCCTCGCGCGCCATCGACTGGGTCGGCAAGCTGGACGGCTTCGCCCAGTCCGTCGACCAGCGCGTGAAGATGGCCGGCTGGATGGAGACGTTCGCCCAACGCGGCGGACAGCTCGTCATCCACGGTGCGGCCGTCTCCGACCTCGACTACTTCTCCCGCACCTACGACCTGGTGATGGTCTCCGCGGGCAAGGGCGAGCTGGTCTCCATGTTCGGCCGGGACGCGTCCCGTTCGCCGTTCGACGCCCCGCAGCGCGCACTGGCCGTCGCGTACGTCCACGGCATGGGCCCGCGCCCCGAGCACCCCGAGTTCGACGCGGTCCGCTGCAACCTGGTCCCGGGCGTCGGCGAGCTCTTCGTGATGCCGACCCTGACCACGTCCGGCCGCGCCGACATCCTGTTCTGGGAAGGCATCCCGGGCGGCCCGCTGGACGTGTTCCAGGGCATCAAGGACCCCTCCGAGCACCTCGCGAAGACGCTGGAACTCATGGAGCAGTTCACGCCGTGGGAGTACGCCCGTGCCACCAAGGTCGAACTGACGGACGCCAACGGCACCCTGGCGGGCCGTTACGCCCCGACCGTCCGCAAGCCGATCGGCCGGCTGCCCGGCGGCGGTCTGGTGCTCGGCGTGGCGGACGTGGTCGTCGCCAACGACCCGATCACCGGCCAGGGCTCCAACTCGGCCTCCAAGTGCGCCGACGCGTACCTCCGGTCGATCATCGAGCACGGCGACCGTCCGTTCGACGCGGACTGGATGCAGTCCACCTTCGACCGCTACTGGGACACCGCGCAGCACGTCGTGAAGTGGACGAACGCCATGCTCGGCGTACCGCCGGAGCACGTGCTGAACCTGATCGGCGCCGCCGGCCAGCTCCAGCCGGTCGCCGACCGCTTCGCCAACGGGTTCGACAACCCGGCGGACTTCGACAACTTCTTCTTCGACCCGGAGAAGACGAACGCGTACCTGGCCCAGGTCTCCGGGGCCGCATCCGCCGCCTGACCTGCAAAGTACTGGTCAGCGTTGGTGAACATCGGTGCCTGTGGGCCGCCTTCGGACGGCCCACGGGCGGCCCGGCCAGGGTGGCTCGCGGGAGCTTGCGCTACGCGTCGGTGGGGACGGACGACGAGCTGTACCCCGTGTCCGGGCCGTCCGACGCATCCCGGGGCAGCTCCGGCCGCTCGTACGTGCGCAGCGATGCGTTCTCCGGGTCCGGCCGCACGGCGCCGAGCAGCGGGTTCGACGCCACCGGTGAGACCTTCACCCGGGTCCCCGGACGGGGCGCCTGCACCACCAGACCGCTGCCGATGTACAGCGCCACGTGCGTGGCCTTCGGGAAGTAGATCACCAGATCACCCGGGCGCAGCGCTTTCAGCGGCACCTTCCGCAGCCGCTGCCACTGTTCCTGCGAGGTTCGCGGGATGGGCCGGCCCGCGGTGGCCCAGGCCCGTGAGGTGAGCCCGGAACAGTCGAACGAGCCCGGTCCTTCCGCACCCCACACATACGGCTTGCCGACCTGCCCGATCGCGTACTTCACCGCCTCGCCGCCCTCCTCGGACGGCTGCCGGGACGAGGACAGGGCTCCCGAGGCGACCAGCGCGCCCTGGGCTTTTTCCGTGGCCTGCTGCTCCAGCCGGGACATCTGGGCGATCCTTTCGGCGGAGAGGGTGGCCAGCAGCTTCTCGACGTTTCGCAGTCGCGCCCGCACCGTGTCCCGCTGCTTCTTCTGCCGCGCCGCCAGCACCCGCTGTCTGTCCCGTACCTTGCGGGATTCGGTGGCCAGGCCGTCGGCGTGTTTCGCGGCGCCGGTGAGCCGCTTCACGGTCGCGGCCCGGTCGGCGGACACCCGTTGGATCACATGCCCCTGGTCCAGGGCGTGCTCGGGATCGCGGGCCAGCAGCAGCTGTGCGTACGAGGAGAAGTCGGACCGCCCCTGGTACTGCTCGCGGGCCAGCCGCCCCGCTTCGTCGTGGCTGCTGGCCAGTGCGAGCCTGGCCGCGGAGAGGGCGGAATCGAGCCGTTTCGCCTCGGTGGTCCGTTTCTTCAGCTCGGCCACGGTCCCGTTGTACGTCTCCGTGGCCTCCTCCGCCTGCCGGTACAGCGTGCGCAGCTCGGTCAGCAGCTCGGCGATGCTCTTGGTGGAGTCGGGGCCCTTGCCGGTGGCCACGCCCGAGGGCCCGGGGTCCGGTTCCACGGGGGCGGCAACGGCGGGGGAGGCCAGGACGAGGGCGGCGAGCGCCGCAGAGCAGACGGTGCGCAGGACCGTGCCTGACACGGGATCACCTCCGATGACGGGGCGATCCTGGGACTACCCCATGAGTGAGCGCAACACATCCATACGGTCACCGGGTGCCGGGCGATGCAAGAACCCCGTGCCGTGGCGGCCGCGGGGTTCCCCCGGAAGGCGGGTGTCCTGCGGGTTCACGCCACCGGGAACGCGTAGAAGATCCGCTCGCGTTGGACCACGGCGGTCTTCCCGAACGCCAGCACCCGGTACGGAGCGGTGACCGTGGCCCCCTTCGGATCCTGCACCCCGATGTCCTGGAACTTCCACAGCCGCCGCCCGTCCGCCGCCGCGAACGCGGTGACCTGCGCCCCTCCGGCCGCCAGCAGGGTCTTGCCGGAGAGGCTGACGGTGACGGCGGGCGCGGCGCCGCCGGGCGTCGCCTCAGTGGACCGTCGCCAGTGCAGCTTTCCGGTGGCCCGGTCGACCGCGCCGACTTCCTGGTTGCCGTTGGTGGTGTGCAGGAGCGTTCCGGCCGGCACCGGGGTCCCGAACACGGAGCCCGCGCTGCCGTTCAGGGTCCACTCAGGCTTGCCCCCGGGCATCTCGAACGTCTGGAGATCGTCGCCCACCGCCGCGTAGAGCAGCCCCTTGTCGTCGCCGACGGCCGCCCCGTCCGGCCCGACCCTGCCGAACGACCTGGTCCACAGCAGCTTCCCGCTCTCGCGGTCGAAGCCGCGGAAGACCGCCTTGCCCTTGGCGGCCTTGACGTCTCCCGGAGTGAGCGTCGCACTCTTCTGACGTACGACGACGTCGTCCGGCCGGACGGTGATCAACCGGTAGGCGGGGGCGGCCGATTCACGTCCGGTGGGTACGGAGGTCCGCCACACCTCCTTGCGCTGCACGACGTCGTACGCGAAGAGGAACGACACGACGGCCTGGGTGTCCTTACCGGGCTTCTTGCCCTTCTTCGGCTTCTTGGCCTTCACGGTGACCTTGTGGGAGCCGGTGAACCAGATGACCGGCCCGGACTGGCCGACGATGTCCGACACCGTCAGATGCGGCGCGTCCTTGAACCCGTCCTCGTACGCCACCCGGTGCGTGACCTGTCCGTTCTTGGCTGACAGCCAGAGGAACTCGGACGGCCCGGCGATGAAGCAGAGATCCTCGCCGGCGGGCAGGGCCGCCTGCCCCTTGGCTCCGTCCGCACACTCCCAGACGCGGCGGCCGGAGCGCAGATCGATCCCGACGGCCTGCGTGTCGCCGGTCAGGACGAGCAGCCGGTCGAGCCAGAGTGCGGCGGTGAGCGGCGCGGGCTCGGCGTCGGGATGCGTGTACACCCAACGCGGCTGCGGCGGCAGCCCGGCCACGGTGAGGCGCGTGGGGGCGGGGGCGGGTTTGGCGTCGTCCTGGTCCTCGGGACTGCCGGAGCCGAAGGCGAGCACCGCTCCGCCCCCGACGACGAGTCCGGCGGCACCGGCAACGCCACCGACGAGCAGCGTGCGACGGTCGAGGGAGGGGACTGCGGGAGCGGGAGCGCTGACCGGACCGGCAGGGGGAGGAGAGGGAAGGGGAGCGGTGGGGGTTGTTGTCGGGGTGGTCGATGCGGGGGCGGCCGGCGTCGTGGGAGCGGGAAGAGGCCGCGGCACGAGCGGTGCGACGGGCGGCAGGCCGGTGGGCAGCTCGGCCGGAGGCCCGCTGCGCTCACGCGGGATGGACAGCTGGGTGGTCGGCCGGTCGGGCTCCGGCGCACGGGGGCTGCCGACGCTGCCGATGCGGGTGGTCCGGACGTCGTCGTCCCTGGTCGCGGGGGTGTCGGGCAGGGCCTCGGGGGCCGCGTCGGCAGAGTCGTGGCCGAGCAGACCGTGGGTCGGCGAGTCGACGGGGGTGCCGGTGGCGGCGTCGGCCGGACCGTCATCCGGATCCGTCGCCAACTTTCGTACCTGTCCGGCCTGTTCCATGATCGCCCGTGTCAGCGGATCCGGCAGCCAGCCGCCCTTGGCCAGGCCCGCCGCACCCTCCAGTGCCAGTTCCGCCGCCACCGTGCCCGCGGTCGGCCGGTCGGCCGGGTCCTTGGCAAGGCAGCGCGCGATCAGGCCGCGCAATTCTTCCGGAACCGCGTCCAGTTCCGGTTCGGTACGGGCGATCCGTTCGGCGGCCTCCGCCGCCGGTCCGTCGGCGAGCGGGGTCGTCCCGGTCGCCGCGTACGCCAGCAGCAGCCCCAGCACGAAGAGGTCGGAGGCAGGTCCGGCCTCCTTGCCCTCGATCTGTTCCGGGGTGAGATAGCCGAGCCGTACGGACAGCTGCCCGCCCGACCGGGCCTCCGCGTCGGCCGCCGCGCTCAGGGGGCCGAAGGCGGTGAGCCGGGGCCCGTCCTCGGCCAGCAGCACCGTCCTGGGGGCGAGCCCTTCCAGTACGGCCCCGGTGGCATGCACCCGGGAGAGGGTTTCGGCGATGCCCGCGCCCAGTATCCGCACGGCACGCTCGGGGAGCGGGCCCGCGAAGTCGATCGCCTCGGCGAGCGTCAGCGCCGGTACGTACGCCACGGCCGTCCACAGCTGCCCGTCCGCGGGTCCGTCTGCGTCCTCGTCCGCGTGTTCTGCCGCACGGGTGACGATCTTTGGCTGGACCCAGCCACCCGCCAGCCGGTCCGCCGTGCGTGTCTCCGCCTCGAAGCGGCGGCGGAAGGCAGGGAGCGCGGCGAGTTCGGGGCGGGCCGCGGTGATCACGACGGTGTCGTCGAGGGCCGCGTCATGCGCGAGGTACTGCACGGCGCTCGCGGTCTCGCGGAACCGCGCCACCACGGTGTACGGACCGAAGCGGCGTGGATCGTCCTGACGCAGCGCCTCCATGGCGCACCCCCTTGTGACCGTTCTCGTGACCATGGATCCGTCGATCTTAGAGGTTCCGGTGCGCGCAGCCGGGATGCGCGCGGGTCAGTTCGGTTTCGACCAGGGCCACTTGGGAGTGTGGCGTTCGCGGCCCTCCGGGGCGTACTCGTACACCCAGCCGCGCTGCACACCCAGCCGCTTGGAGTATCCGGCCGGGACCCGCCGGTATGTGTACACGGTGGCCGGTCCGCCGTCGGCATCCGGCACCGGGACCTCGTACCACTTGGGCGGATGGCCGGTCGCGCCGACGAGGACGGGCAGGACCCGCCCGTCCAGCGGGCCGCCTCTGAAGGTGGTGTTCTCGCTTCTCACGCCCCCCAGTCTGACCCAGGGGCGTGTTCCGGCACTCAGTCCGGTGGCAGCAGGTGCGCCGCTTCGGCGACCACCGGGACGAGTCGGGCGGCCAGCCGCCCGGCCGGGCCGTCGGCGGTCTCCAGCGGCAGCAGCTCCGCCACCACGGCCGCCGTCTCCCGGTCCGTGGCCGCGGTGGCTGCGAGCAGGGTGATCAACTGGTCGACCAGCCAGGCGCGCAGATCGTCCGCCGGGGGCTGCTTCTCCTCGTCCAGCCAGATCAGGGAGGCCGCCTCGACGGCTGCGATCCAGGTCCGCACCATCATCCGCAGCCGGGGGCCCGGTGCCCGCGTGTCTCCGCGGCCGAGGTGGAGAAGGATCTGTTCGGCCGCCGCCCGTCGCACCTCGTCGACGATCGCTGTCGTCCGGGACGTCTCCGCGACGCTGCCACCGCGCAGCAGCGCACTGAACCCGGCGTCGTGCTCGTCGACGAACGCGAGATAGCGGTCGAGCACCCGCGCCACCCGTTCGGTGGGCGGGCCCACGGGCGGTTCGGTGAAGCACAGCTCCAGTTCGTCGGCGGCGGACCGGAGCGCAGCCTCGTACAACTGCTGCCGTCCGCCGGGGAAGTAGCGGTAGACGAGAGGACGGGAGACTCCGGCGACCGCCGCGACCTCGTCGAGCGAGACCTCGTCGGGGGCCCGGTGCGCGAAGAGGGTGAGGGCCGCACCGAGGAGCTGCGTGCGGCGCTCCTCGACGCTGAGCCTTTGGTACGCGCGGTTCGGCGGGGCTGCGGCAGCGGAGGTCATACCTCGAAGCGTAAGCCGTTCCCTCGGTGGAGGAGCCGGGTCAGGCCAGCAGGCCCGAGCTCTTCCACAGCCGGCGCCCGACCCCGTTCAGCACACCGATGTCGTCGAGGAAGTCCGTCAGCCGCTTCGCGCCCGTCTGCATGACCTCCGTCCGGTGGCCGCTCGCCCTCACCTGGGCGACGGCCTCGCGGCGGTCCAGGCCGACGTTCTCGTACACCTGCGGGTTGACGAAGCAGACGGAGAAGACGCGCGCCGCCTCTCCGCAGCTCAGCCGGGTGAACTCGCGCTCCCAGCGCGGTGCGGTGACCATCTGCCGGCGCAGCTCCTCGCGGGCGTACCGGACATGCCGTGCCTCCTCGACCACATGGATCCGGGTCACGCCGCGCACCAGCGTCTGGACGCGCTCGTCCGGGAATGTCAGCCGCTGCATCCAGTCGAGGATCTCCTCACCGAGCAGGGTCGCGGCGAACGATCCCGGCGTGGTGGACACGGTCTTCAGCACCCGCGCGAGGTTGTGATAGACGCGGGGTACGGGGTAGTTGGGCGCCCGGCCCCACTGGATCATGCGGCCGAACATCATCGAGTGCCGGCACTCGTCGGCTATCTCGGTGAGCGCGTAGCGGACATGGTTGCTGGTCACGGGCTTGTCGTAGATGTGCCGGACCAGCAGCTGCATCAGGATGATCTCGAACCAGATGCCGAGCGAGGCCAGCGACGCCGCCTCGTGCCGGGCCAGGTCCATCCGCTGCTCCTCGGACATCTTCCGCCACAGCGGGGTGTCGTAGAGCGAGACGAGCTCGGGCGGCCAGAACCACTTGCCGTCCTCGACGGCCGCATCCCAGTCGAGCTCGGTGTCCGGGTCGAAGGAGTGCTTGGCCGAGGACTCCAGGAGGCGTTCGGCAATCTGCTCACGGTCCCGGAGCGGGCCGAGTGCGTCGCGAAGCGTCTGCACGTCGCGTTCGGTCACTGTCGTCATGGCTGAGGGCACCTCACACATGGGTTACCGGCGGTCACTTCTTATGAGACTGCTTGTCAGCAAGGCCGTCAATCCCTTGCGCACGACTTGTTGACCCGGCGTCTACCAACGTGTGAACCTGCCAACTGACGTAACCGCCACGGAACTTATCGAACCATGCGAGGCGAAGGAGCCGTCCGTGTCGACACACGACCTCTACACCACCGCCCCCGAGGAACCGCTGTGGCAGGTGCCCGCCTCCGGCGCCGCCCGCTTCAGCTGGGAGTACGACGACGGCCGCGAGCGCCTTCTCGCCCTTTACCAAAAGGGCAAGGACAAGCAGTGGGACGGCAACAAGCGCATCGACTGGAGCCTGGAGGTCGACCCCACCGACCCGCTCGGCACCCCGGACGAGGCGCTCACGCTGTACGGCACGCCGCACTGGGCGAAGATGACCGAGAAGGACCGGGGCGAGCTGCGCAAGCACTACACCTCCTGGCAGTTCAGCCAGTTCCTCCATGGTGAGCAGGGCGCCATGATCTGTGCGGCCAGGATCGTGGAGTCGGTCCCCGATCTGGACGCGAAGTTCTACTCCGCGACCCAGACCATGGACGAGGCCCGGCACGCGGAGATATACGGACGGTTCCTGCACGAGAAGGTCGGGATGCTCTACCCGGTCAACGACAACCTGCAGGGCCTGCTGGGCGACACCCTGCGCGACTCGCGCTGGGACATGCCGTACCTCGGCATGCAGGTCCTCATCGAGGGGCTCGCCCTTGCCGCCTTCGGCATGATCCGCGACACCACGACCAAGCCCTTGCCCAAGCAGATCCTCGCGTACGTCATGCAGGACGAGGCCCGCCATGTCGCCTTCGGGCGGATGGCGCTGCGCGACTACTACAAGCAGCTGAGCGACGCCGAACTGCGCGAACGCGAGGAGTTCGTCATCGAGGGCTGCTACCTGATGCGGGACCGGCTCAGCGGCGTCGAGGTGCTGCAGAACTTCGGCGTGGGCAAGCAGGAGGCCAAGGAGCTCTCCGAGCACTCGGAGTATCTGCAGCTCTTCCGCAAGCTGCTGTTCAGCCGGATAGTGCCGTGCGTCAAGGACATAGGACTGTGGGGCGAACGGCTCCAGAAGGCCTACGTCGACATGGGCGTCTTCGAGCTCGGCGACTCCAACCTGGACCTGCTGATGGCCCAGGACGAGGAGATCGCCGAGCAGTTGGACCGCGACCGGTTCGCGGCGGAGGAACAGGCCCGGGTGGCGGAGGTCGAGGACGCGATGGCGGACGGTGCGGCGTAGGCGGTCCGCCACGAGGTTCTTCAGCGGCCGGCGCCCGGAGACCGGCCGCGGAACCGCCCACCGGCTCCGCCACCCGTACCGGCTCCTCCGGCAGTGCGGCGTGCGTCGCCGCGACGCCCTCGGCGGTGACGCACGGGAGCCGTGGCACAGTTCCGCGAGATCCCGGGCCGGGCGCTGCCCGTACGCGTCAATAAGGGATGTACACCCGCTGCCCCGGGCGCCAGGATGACCCTCATGACGCCCCCGCGCGCAGACCTGGCGGCCGCCCGCCGAAGCCTTGAAGGACTGTCACTCGGTGATGCGTTCGGGGAGCGATGGTTCCCGCTCTTCCGCCCGCCCCGGCAGGCCCGCAACGAGATCCGCGCCCGTCGCACACCCGCTGAACCGGTCTGGCACTGGACCGACGACACGGCCATGGCCCGCGCCCTGCAGCGTGTCCTCGACGAGCACGGCGAGGTGGACCAGGACCGGCTCGCCGCCTGCTTCGCCCTCACGTACGACATCGATCCGGCACGCGGTTACGGCCACGGCATGCACATCCTGCTGCCCGAGCTGCTCACGGCACCGGCCGACTGGCGCAGCCTCGCGCCCGACCTGTTCGAGGGCGGCAGCCTCGGCAACGGCGCCGCCATGCGGGTCGCACCGCTCGGCGCCCGGTTCCACGCGGACCTCGACCATGCCGCCCGGCAGGCGCAGTTGTCGGCCGAGGTCACCCACGCCCACCCGCAGGGCATCGCGGGCGCGGTGGCCGTGGCCGTCGCCGCGGCACTGCAGGTGCGGGGTGGGTTCACGTTGACGGCGGTCGGGGACCGGACACCCGAAGGATCGGTACGGGACGGGATCCGGCGCGCCGCAGCCGTGCCGTTCACCACCGAGCCGTGGAAGGCGGCCGATCTGCTCGGCAACGGGCAGCGCATCCGGGCCGACGACACGGTCCCGTTCGCCCTGTGGACCGCGGCCCGGCATCCGGGCGATCTGGAAGCGGCCCTCTGGGCCACCGCCGAGGGCTTCGGCGACGTCGACACGACCTGCGCCATCACCGGCGGGGTCGTCGCCGCGGCCACCGGGGTCGACGGCGTGCCGGCCCAGTGGCTGCGCAGTCGTGAGCCGTTGAGTTGAGACGGCCACCCTGTGTCGAATCGGCGTTCGCACGCGTGACGTAACTTGGGTGCCATGACCATGCCGCCGCAGCCGCCGCAGGGCCCGTACGGGCCGCCCCGGCCCCCGCAGCACAACCCGTATGCCCAGCAGCCCCCGTACGGCTATCCGCAGCAGCAACTGCCGCCGCAGGGGCCGCCGCAGGGGCCGTGGGGGCAGCCGGGGATGTCCGGCCCGCCCGGTGCTCAGCCGCCGAAGAAGAAGCGGACCGGCATGGTCATCGGGATCGCGGCCGCCGCACTGGTGGCGGTCGGCGCCCTCGGCTACACCGCCTTCCAGCTGGTCGGAGCCGGCAAGTCGGTCGTGGGTGGCTTCCCCGAGGCCGAGTACCGGCTCACCGTGCCGAAGAAGTTGCTGGACGAGGAGTACACGCTAGCCGAGGACACGTCGTCGACCGACGGCAAGGAGGTCGAGGAGGTCCCTGACCCCAGCGTCCGTGATGTGAAGGCCGTCGTCACCCAGTACACCTCCGCCGAGGGCGGCGTTCTGGTCATCTCCGGTATGTGGGGCCGGATCAGGATGCCCGAGTTCACCCGGGACAAGATCCTGGAGGGGGCCGCGGGAGAGAAGGGCATGACCGTCGTCGTACCCGCCAGGGAGTTCACGCCCGACGGATACGACATCACGGTGGCCTGTCAGGTCGTGACGTCGAAGGACGCCGGAGTGACCAGCACCATCCCCATGTGCGCCTGGGGCGACGACAACACGGCGGCCTTCGTCGGCCTGGTCACTCCCAAGACCGCGGTCCAGGACCCGAAGAGCGTGGACCTGGAGCAGGCGGCGGCGGACACGGCCGAGGTCAGGGCCGAGTCGCGCAGGCCGATCGGCTGATCAGCCCGCGGCGGCGGGCGGGGCCGGGAAGCCGGTCCGCAGGGTGAACGCCCGCTCCGTCGGACCGTGCTCACGCAGATGGCGCAGACGCTCCTCGGCGTCCTGCACCGTCGGGCGCTCACCCGCCGGCACCCACCAGAGCGCGGTCATCGCCTCCGCCACCCGTTCGAACCACACACGGCGCCGGGCAAGGAGATCGCGGTGCTGCCCCTGGTACATGAAGGCCGTCAGTGCGTCCGTGTCCCGCCACACCGACATGTTCACGATCAGCCAGGAGTCGCCGAAGACCGGTACGTCGGTGGCGTTCCCGGTCTCGCTCCGGAGCCGCCAGATGAAGCCGGCGGCTCGGTCGGCGACCGCGTTGACCGGATCGAGAGCATCGACGAAGTCCTTCAACTCGGGGGAGTCCAATGGGAATCTGAGCCGGGCGACGTTCACCTGGGCGAGTTCGTGGCCGGGCTGCGGCGCGAGGGATGTCATGACCGCACAGTAATCAGGGTGCTCCGCGTCGCACGGATCGTTCCGCGCCGCGGGACGACCCGGATCCGAACCGTGCGACCCGTGCCGTCAGCCCCGCAGTGCCGCCTCCATGACGGACCTGGCGATCGGCGCCGCGCTGCCGCCCCCGCTGATGTCCGCCCGCTTCGCGGCGGCGTCCTCGACGACGACCGCGACCGCGACCGTCGGCTGCCCCGAGTCCGGGGACTCGGCCCAGGAGATGAACCAGGCGTACGGCATGCCCGTGTTGTCGATGCCGTGCTGCGCCGTGCCGGTCTTGCCGCCCACCGTCACCCCGTAGATCGCACCGTTGGACCCGGTGCCCTGCTCCACGACGTCGACCATCATCCGCTGCAGCTGCGTCGCCGTACGCGGACTCATCGCCCGGTGGTACGAGCGCGTGTTGTTCTGACGGACGGTGGTGCCGCTCTTGGTGGTCGTACGGTCCACCAGATACGGGTACTTGAGCTCGCCGCCGTTCGCCACGGCCGACGCCACCATCGCCATCTGCAGGGGAGTCGCCGTCGTGTCGTACTGTCCGATCGACGACAGGGCCAGCTGGTCGTCGCTCATATCGGTGTCGAAGTTGCTCTTCGCCACCCCGGACGGGATCTTCAGCCCGGTGTCGTTGAAGCCGAACTTCCGTACCGCTTCCACCATCCCGTCCAGCCCCACCTGCACCCCAAGATGGGCCATCACGGTGTTGCACGACACCCGGATCGCCTCGGCGAGCGACGCCTCCTCACAGCCGCTCGCCTCGTTGGGGAGCGTGGTGCTGGTCCCGGGCAGCACATAGGGGGACGGGGTGTCGGTGTAGGCGTTCGGGTCCGTGACCACGTCCGCGTCGAGCGCGGCCGCCGCCGTCACGATCTTGAAAGTGGAACCCGGTGGATAGGTCTGCCGGATCGCCCGGTTCAGCATCGGCTGGCTCTTCGCCGCGTTGAGCTGCCGCCAGGCGTCGGTGACCGACGAACCCGTGCCGGAGAGCCGTCCCGGATCGTACGAGGGGGTCGAGACCAGCGCCAGGATCTTGCCGGTCGACGGCTCGAGGGCGGCGACCGCGCCCCGCCGGCTGCCCAGCCCGTCGTACGCGGCGCGCTGCATCGAGTCCTTGATGGTGGTGACGACGTTGCCGGCGGGCTGCTGGCTGCGAGTGATCTCGTTCCACAGGGGGACCGGGGCGAGCATCGGGTCGGTGCCGGAGAGGATGCCGTCCTCGGCGTTCTCGATCAGCGTCGTGCCGTACGTCTGCGATGCGTAGCCGGTCACCGGCGCGTACAAGGGGCCGTTGGTGTACGTACGCTCGTAGCTGAGCTGCTCGCCGGTGTTCCGGGAACCGGTGACGGACCTCTTGCCGACCATGATGTCGCCGCGCGGCTGGTCGTAACGGACGATCGTCCGGCGGCGGTTGGCGGGGTTGTCGTTCAGTTCGTCGGCCTGGAAGACCTGGATGCGGGCGGCGTTCAGCAGGAGCGCCATGAGCAGCAGCAGACAGAACGCGGCGGCCCGCCGGATGTAGCGGATCACGACCGGTCCTCCGCGATCGGTGCGATGACCCCGGTCTCCACCTGGTCGGGGTGGGGTCTGCGGGCGACGTCGCTGACGCGGATGAGCAGCGCCACGATGATCCAGTTGGTGACGACGGACGAACCGCCCTGGGCGAGGAACGGCATCGCCATGCCCGTCAGCGGGATCAGCCCCATCACGCCCCCCGCGATCACGAACACCTGGAGGGCCAGGATCGAGGCGAGCCCGATCGACAGCAGCCGTCCGAAGGGGTCGCGCAGGGCGAGGCCGGCCCGGTAGCCGCGGGCTACCAGCAGCGCGTACAGCAGGAAGACCGCGGTCAGCCCGGACAGTCCGAGCTCCTCGCCCGCTGTGGCCAGGATGAAGTCGGACTTGGCGGCGAAGCCGATGAGGATGGAGTGGCCCAGACCGAGCCCGGCGCCGAGCATCCCGCCCGCGGCGAACGCGAACAGCGACTGGGCGAGCTGGCTGGGCCCGCGGCCCGCGGCGATGGTGGCGAACGGATCGAGCCAGTCCTCCACCCGGCTGTGCACATGCGGTTCGAAGGAGCCGACGACGAAGGCGCCGACGGCGGCGAGCAGCAGTCCCACCGCGATCCAGCCGGTCCGGCCGGTCGCCACGTACAGCATGATCACGAAGAGGCCGAAGAAGAGGAGCGAGGTGCCCAGATCGCGTTCGAGGACCAGCACGCAGACGCTGAGCAGCCAGATCGCCACGATCGGGCCGAGCACGCGGCCGGTGGGGAGCTGGAGCCGCCAGATCTTGCGGCCGGTGTAGGCGAGGGCATTGCGGTTCGCGGCGAGATACGCAGCGAAGAAGACGGCGAGCAGAATCTTGGCGAACTCGCCGGGCTGGAAGGAGAATCCGCCGACCCGGATCCAGATCTTGGCGCCGTTCACGGCGGGGAAGAAGATCGGCACGATCATCAGGACGAGGGCGGTGGCGACGGAGAGGTACGCGTACCGCTGCAGCACCCGGTAGTCGCGGAGGAAGACGACGACCACGGTGAAGAGCGCGACACCGAGCGTCGACCAGATCAGCTGGGTGGGTGCGGCCTGGTCCTTGGGCGTCTCCAGATCGAGCCGGTAGATCAGCACCAGGCCGAGACCGTTGAGCAGGACAGCGATGGGGAGCAGCAGCGGATCGGCGAACGGGGCCCGGAAGCGGACGGCGAGATGGGCGAGGAGGGCGAGCAGTCCCAGGCCGGCGCCGTAACCGGCGACATCGGGCGGGACCGCGTCGTTGCGCGCGAGACCGACGGCCGCGTAGCCGTAGACGGAGATGAGGACGGCCCCGATGAGGAGCGAGAGTTCCACTCCGCGCCGCTTGGGCAGGCGTAGCTCGGGCGGGGGTGCGTCCGGCCTCGTTGCGGTCATGCCCCGCAACGTAGCAAGAGGTGGACCTTATTTCCCTTATGTCGCTTCGGCCTGGCCGTCGCCGGTCGGCCTGTCGCCGCCGGACCGGCTGCCGTCGTCGTCGCCGTCCTGGCCGGCCGGTTCGTCTTCGTCGAACTGCACGTACTCCGGGAGCGTCAGCCGCGCCTCCGCCCCGCCGTCCTCCGCATTGCCGAGGACGAGTTCGGCGCCGATGGCGGCCGACTGACCGGCGGCGATGGTCAGTCCGAGCCCGTGGCCCTTGCCGCCGCCCTCGGTCCGGAACCGCTGCGGACCGCCGGTCAGCAGATAGTCCGGGAAGCCCGGGCCGTGATCGCGTACGGTCACCACCGGCCCGTCGACCGTCAGGACCACCGGCGGGCGGCCGTGCTTGTGCGCGTTGGAGATCAGATTGCCGAGGACCCGTTCGAGCCGCCGCTTGTCCGTCTCGACCTGCACGTTCCGCACCCCGCTGGCGGCTTCCGCTCCTATGACGCGGATCTCGGTCTCCGTCCCCGACGCGCGCACGACCCGTTCTGCCAGCGGCGCCAGTTCGTGCACGGCGAGATCGACCTCCTCGGTACGGGCGTCCAGCCGGGAGATCTCCAGCAGATCCTCCGTCAGCGCCCGCATGGTGCGGACCCGGTCCTGCACCAGCTCGGCCGGCCGGCCGGCCGGCAGCAGCTCGGCGGCGGCCGAGAGACCGGTCAGCGGGGTGCGCAGCTCGTGCGCCACATCGGCGGTGAAACGCTGTTCGGCCAGCAGTTTGCGCTGGAGCGTGGACGCCATCGTGTCCAGTGCACCGGCGACGATCGCCACCTCGTCCTGCGGGCGCGCAGGGTCCGCCGTACAGGGGTCGTCGACGCGGGCGTCGAGATCGCCCGCACTGATCCGGCGGGCCACCCGGGCGGTCTGGTGCAGCCGCCGGGTGACCCTGGTGACGGCGAAGGCGCCGACCAGCAGCGTCACGGCGATCGCCAGCAGCGAGGAGCCGACGATCGCCCGGTCGAGGCGGTCGATGGTGTGGGCGCTCATGCTGTAGTCGATCTCGGTGGCGAGCGCCCGGCCGTCGGCCGGGCCGGCGGCCCACATGGCCGCCCGGCCGTGGGCGTCGGCGACGACGGTGCCCCGACGCCCACTCACGGCCAGGTCGCGCAGGGGGGCGGGCAGTCCGGCCGGGTCGATACCGGAATCCGGCGGGAGCGCCTCGCCCGCCTCGTACGCCCTGGTCGCGTCCCCCAGCCGGGCGAGCGCCTTGTCGCGGGCCTCGCTGACGGTCTCCCGGGTCACCGCGGTGTGCACCAGTACGCCGAGCAGTGCGGCGAGGGCGCAGCACATCACGGTGATGAACACCGCGGCCTTCCAGGTGAGCGTCGCGGTCCAGGCGGGCGTACGCAGTCTCCGTCGCCTCATCGTCGCCCCTCGGAGACGGCGGGCGACGGCGACGTCACGGTCGGCGCAGGACTGGGCTCCGCGCTCGGCCGGCCGCTGGATTCCGCCTCCGGGGGCTTCCGCAGGATCTCGTCCTGCGTCGGCAGCATCGCGTGCTGCTGGTCGTCCCAGGACCAGACCGTCCGGTACTCGTAGCCGGTGATCGCCGACGGCACCCGCATGATCACATCCCGGCCGGCCAGCTCCACGCTGATCACGGCGTCCGAGACGGCCATGATCCGGGTCAGCGCGCCCGCGTGCGCCATGTAGACCCGGACGGAGAGCTGCCCGTCGCTGCGCCGCACGCCGAGCACCATGTCGTCCCTGCCCGCGCCCGTCAGATCGCGGTAGTACGGCTGCAGGACCGGGCAGGCGGCGGGTGCGGTGCCGCACGCGGTGATCCTCCGGACCGTGTCGGCGGGGAGTTCGTCCGAACCGCTGGACCGGCTGGTGGTGGCCTTCAGGTCGGCCTGCACCACGGCGATCGGGTCCAGCGCGCGCACATCGTCGTGCGGGACCGTGATTCCGGGGATGCGCGCCGTCGCGCCCTCGCCGTAGTCGTACGGGGCGGCGGAGGCGGGCGGCAGCTGGGGCCAGAGCCGGGCGGGCCCGATGGCGGTCGGGGCCGGTCCGGCGCTCTGCAGCCGGCCGCCGTCGGTGCCGCAGCCGGCCAGCAGCGCGGCGCCGACGGCGGCCACGAGGGCCGCCGTCGCGCGGCGCGTCACCCGGCGGGGCGGGCACATCGCTCGCTCCCTTCCCGGTCGTCCGGTCCATGAGTCCGCAAACCCGTGATCCGTCGACCTTATTCGGAAGGAAGTCCCTTATGTCTTCTTGCTGCCGGTGAAGAGGCAGTTGTTCAGTGCTGGTAGGGGTTCTGCCCGTCCTGCGCGTACCCCGGCTGCTGCTGTGCCTGCCCGAAGGGGTTGCCGTCCTGCGCCGCCACGTGCTGCGCCAGCAGCTGCTCGGCCTGCTCCTTCGGGATCTTCTGCTCCCCGCCGCAGAACGTGCACTGCGTCGCGTACTTGGTCGAGAACGGGAACAGCGGCACGAAGAACAGCGTGAACTTCGTGACCCGCTTGCGCAGCGTGTGCGCGGCCGGGTTGCCGCACCAGCCGCAGACCAGCGTCAGAACGGCCAGTTGATAGAGATAGCCTCGCGTACCAAAGATGATCACGTTGTGGGCCCTTTCCCCGTGTTCCCCGGAAGCGCTTGCCGGCAGAGCGCCAGCAGCTTTTCGTCCTCGTATGTGTCGTGGCTGCCGTACCCGCCGTCCATCGCGTTGTGACGGCGCACGGAGGCGAGTTCGGCACGCAGAACGTGTGCCGCATCCGACCCTGCACCAGCAGCACCCATCCGCGCCAGGCATTCGGTCACCCGGACCCTGACATGACGATTCTTCTCCCAGGCAGCCAGCATGACCGGCACGGACTCCTCGGCCCGGCCGGACACCTCCCACAACGCGATCGCCGCGTCCACCCGCAGCCACAGCTCGTCGTGCGACAGCAGTGCCCGCAGCCGTGGCGCTGCCGCTTCCGCCCGGGCCCCCAGCCCGCCCAGCGCGGTCACCGCCGACCTCCGCTCGTGCGCATGCTCGGCCCGAAGCCCCTCGATCAGCACCGGCAGCACGGCCTCCGCGTCCCCGTCGACCGCCCACAGCGCCTGCGCCGCCTCCGTCGCCGCCGCGGTCCCGGGGCGGCGAATCAGCGCCCGCAACTCCGGTACGGCGCAGTGCGCTGCGGGACCGAACGAGCCGAGCGCCCGCAGCGCCGACGTCCGCAACCACTCCCCGCGATACTCCGGCGCACCGCGCAGCACTCGCAGCACCTCCGGCGCAGCCTCGCCCGCCCGCAGCGCGGTCAGCCCGCAGAGCAGCGGATTCGCCCGGTCGTACGCCCCCTCGTCGAGAGCGACCTCGCCGAGCCTGCGGCGCAGCACCCCGGCCAGCGGTGCCGCAGCCGGCCCTAGATACCCGATGGCGAAACCCACGTCGTGCGGCACCTCGGGACGCTCCAGGGCGGCGGCCAGCGCGGGCAGGGCCCGGGCGTCACCCAGCCGGGCCAGTGCCTTCACCGCGCTGCCGAGCCCCGGCGGTCCGCTCGCCCACTCCTTCACCCAGGCCCCGGGGTCCGCCGCCACCCGCGCCGCCAGCGCGTCCGCGGCCGGTGCGGCGAGCCCGAAGAGCTCTTCCAGCACATGCGAGGCGGCCTCGGCCAGTTTCGGCTCCGGGGAGGCGAGCTGTTCGCCCACGAGCCGGACCAGCTCCTCGTACGAGCCCCGCCAGGCCCGTATCAGCCCGGAGCTCATCCGCACGGCGTCGATCCGCTGCCGGAGGTCGGGGCTGCGCAGCTGATCGGTCAGCAGCGCCGTCCGGTCCGCGACCCGGTCGTCGAGCCCGACGTGCAGTGTCCGCAGCAGATCCGCCGTCCAGGGGGCGGTACGCCCTGCGGACTCGGCGGCGGACAGCGCCCGCAACTGCCCCACCAGGGTCACCGGCGCGCCTCGCTCCTCGGCGGCATCGGCGGCCGGACCCGGATCGTCGCCCGGCCCGGCGATGACCACCGGATCCGCCTCGTCCGCCCCGTTGGTCCCGTCCTCCCCGTCGGCTGCGCCCGCCGGTGCCGCGCGCAGTCGGCGCAGCAGTCCCGCCACCACCCGTACGACATCACCCGGCAGTGCTTCCGGCGCACACCGGGCCAGCTGGGCGAGGGCGGCCAGCCGAAGTCCCGGGGCGTACGACTCCGCGGCGAGCCGGCTCAGCCAGTCAGCCGCCTGCCCGGCCAGCGGGCGGTGCCGCAGCGCGACGCGCCCGGCGGCCTCCACGAGCGCGAGCCGCACCTCCTCGTCCGGCTCCACCGGCAGCCGCTCCCGCAGCAGGGCGAGGACCCGCACCGGGTGGCCGTGCAGTGTGGCGAGCGCCAGCGGTGCGGCGAGCCGCACCCCCGGGTCCTCGTCGGAGATCAGCTCGAAGAACACCCCGGCGCCCGCGGTGACGGCGGTGGCCGCCATCGCGTAGTTCGCCGCGCCCTCGATCTCCTCCTCGTCGAGCTCTTCCTCGTCGTCCTCGTCCAGATCGATGCCACCGATGCTGGTGAGCAGCTCGACGATGCTGCCCCGGTCCTGGATCCCCGGATCCGCGACCAGCTCGAAGAGAAACGGAATGCAGGCAAGCGTACAGGCGTACACATCGCCCTGGTGGTGCACGGCCCCGTACATGCCGTCCAGCGCTCCCTCGCGCTCCGCCGCATCGGCGGACGCCAGCCCCCGCAGCAGCCCGGGCACATCATCGGCAGGCCCGTACGCATGCTCCATCGAGGCCCAGTCGACCTCGTCGATCCCTGCGAACACGCCATCGCCTCCCCACGCGACCTCACGAAGCAGTGTCTGCGCAGAGTGTGCACCACGGCCCGGACAATCCACCCGCCACATGCAGCCTTTTGCCCGCACGGCCGCCAAGGGCAGGCAGCATGGCCCTGAACGGGCCCCGACGGACTCGGCTCAGGGAGCGGCAGGCAGCGGCCGGGCCCGGTCCGGATCGAGCAGCGGGCCGAGCAGATCCCCGTACCGCTCCAGCCGCCCGGCCATGTCGGCGGCCAGAAATACCAGCTCGGCGGGGGTCCGACAGTCCTCGATCTCCGCCCAGGTGACGGGCGCGGAGGCGGTCGGCTCGGCCCCGGCGCGCAGGGTGTACGGGGTGGCGGTGGTTTTCGCCGCCGCGTTCTGACTGAAGTCGACGAACACCTTCCCCGGCCGCAGCGCCCGCGTCATCCGGTGCACCACCAGGTCCGGAAGATCCCGCTCCGCCTCCACCGCCAGCCGTTTCGCGTACGCCGACACCCGATCGGCGGGAGCCGGCTCCAGCGGTACGAGGAGATGCAGCCCCTTCGACCCCGAGGTCTTCCCGTACGCGGGCAACCCGTCCGCCGCCAGCCGCTCACGCAGCCACAGCGCCACCCGGCAGCACTCCACGACGGTCGCCGGAGCTCCGGGATCGAGGTCGAACACCATCCGGTCGGCGATCCCCGGAGCATCGGCCTGCCACTGCGGCGTATGGAACTCCACCACCAGGTTTGCGGCCCACATCAGCGACGCCAAGTCCTGTACGACCACCTGCCGGTTCTGCTGTGCCGCATGCCGCGGCACCTCGGCGATCCGTACCCAGGACGGGGTACCGGGCGGCGGGTTCTTGGTGAAGAAGCGTTGCCCGTCCGGCCCGTCCGGATAGCGCAGGAAGGAGACCGGCCGGTTGTGCAGATGCGTGAGCAGGGCGTCGGCCGCCGTGACCGCGTAGTAGTGGAGCACCTCGCCCTTGGTGGTCCCGGTGGCCGGATACAGCACCTTGTCGAGGTTGCTGAGCGCCAGGCGCCGCCCCTCCACCTTCGTGATCGGCGTCATACGATAAGAATCACATGATTCCGGGATCTTAAGGAATCAATCGCCATCTATCGATACCTGTCGAAATCTCCAGGGACACAGGGGTGAACGGTGAGGTCCATTTGGAACGGCGCGATCTCCTTCGGGCTGGTCAGCATCCCGATCAAGCTGGTCAATGCCACTGAGAGCCACTCGATCTCCTTCCGTCAGATCCACCTCGCCGACGGCGGCCGGATCCGCTACCGGAAGGTCTGCGAACTCGACGAGCAGGAGGTGACGACCGCCGAGATCGGCAAGGCGTACGAGGATGCCGACGGCACGATGATCCCGATCACCGACGAGGACCTGGCCTCGCTCCCGCTTCCCACCGCCAAGACGATCGAGATCGTCGCATTCGTGCCCGCCACCGAGATCGACCCGCTCCAGATGGACGCGGCGTACTACCTCTCCGCCAACGGAGTGCCGGCGGCCAAGCCGTACACACTGCTGCGCGAGGCCCTGAAGCGGAGCCAGAAGGTCGCGGTCGCCAAGTACGCACTGCGCGGCCGTGAACGGCTCGGCATGCTGCGCGTGGTCGACGACGTGATCGCCATGCACGGCCTGCTCTGGCCCGATGAGATCCGGGCCACCGACGGAGTGGCCCCGGAGGCCGACGTCACGGTCCGTGACGCCGAACTCGATCTGGCCGACGCGCTGATGGCCACCCTCGGCGAGGTCGACATGGACACGCTCCACGACGACTACCGCGAGGCGGTGGAGACCCTCATCGCCTCGAAGGCCTCCGGCGAGGCGTTGCAGCCCGCCGCCTCCGACGAGCACGGCGGCGGCAAGGTGATCGACCTGATCGCGGCGCTGGAAAACAGCGTCCGGGCGGCGAAGGAAGCCCGCGGTGAGGAGCCGGAAGAGGGAGAGGGCGCCCCGGTCGCGAAGGTCACCTCGCTCGCCGGACGCAAGAAGAGCGGGGGAACGGGGGCAAAGAAGAAAGCTGCCTCCACGGCAGCGAGCACCGGCCGGAAGGCCGCCGCGAAGAAGACGACGCCGGGCAGAACCCCCGCCAAGAAGACCACCGCACGGTCGGCTACGAAGTCGGCCACGAAGAAGACGACGGCGAACACGGCGGCAAAGACAGCGAAGTCGGCAACGGGCACGAAGCCGGTGGCCAGGAAGGCATCCTCCAAGAAGCGCGCCTCGGCCTGACGGTTGGTCGATGAAAATCGGACGAGAGTGACCCAATGGGCATGCATTGCTGGAAAGTGTTAGAAATGGCGCCATGGTCGACCATTCCGACCGATCCCGGAGCAGATCGGTTCGGTCACTGAGCGGCAGGCGTCCGCGAAGCGTAGCCCGGCAGGTGTTCGTCCTGCAGGCGGTGGTCATTGTCCTGCTCGTGGCGGGCGCGGTCCTTGCGCTGGTCCTCCAATCGTTTCACGACGCCGAGATCGAGGCGGAGCGCCGTTCGGTGGCGGCAGCGGAGTCGTTCGCACACGCTCCGGGGATGGTGGATGCGCTGAGATCCCCCGATCCCTCGAAGGTGCTGCAGCCGCTCACCGAGGAGGCGCGGAAACTGGCCGGGGTCGACTTCATCGTGGTGACGGACACCCACGGGATTCGCTACACACACCCCCGCCCGGAGCTCATCGGGAAGAAGTTCGTCGGCAACATCGAACCCTCGCTGGCGGGTCAGGTCCACGTGGAAGACGTCCAAGGACCCCTCGGCCATGAGGTCCAGGCGATTGTCCCCGTCAAGGCTCCCGACCACTCGGTCGTGGGCCTGGTGTCCGCAGGTCTCAGGGTCAAGAACGTCGCCAACACGGTCAGCAGGCAGCTGGTGGTCATCTTTGCCAGCGGTGCCGCCGCGCTCGCCCTGGCCACGGGCGGGGCCGCACTGGTGGCCAAACGGCTGCGCAGGCAGACCCACGGGCTCGATCCCGCCCAGATGACACGCATGTACGAGCACCATGACGCGGTGCTGCACTCCGTCCGCGAAGGGGTGCTCATCGTCGGACGCGACGGTCGGCTGCTGCTGGCGAACGACGAGGCCGAACGGCTGCTTGATCTGCCGCCGGATGCCCAGGGACGCCGGGTCGATGAACTGGAGAGCCTCGACCCGGCCACGGCGGAGCTGCTTGTCTCCGGCCGCGTGGCCACGGACGAGGTGTACTTGGCCGGGGACCGAATGCTGGTGGTGAACCAGCGGCGCACGGACCACAACGGAGGCTCTCTGGGAACGGTGGCGACCCTGCGCGACTCCACCCAGCTCCTGGCGCTGTCGGGCAAGGTGGACGCGGCGAACGAACGCCTCAGGCTGCTGTACGACGCCGGGCTGGGCATCGGCACCACCCTGGACGTGGCGCGCACGGCCGAGGAACTGGCCGAGATGGCCGTTCCCCGTTTCGCGGACTTCGTCACCGTCGACCTCGCCAACGCCGTCCTGCTCGGGGAGGAGCCGACCGGCGCGGCCGCCGACATGTGCCGCGTCGCTGTCAGCGGTATCCGGAACGACCACCCCCTCTACCCGCGCGGCGAGCTCATCACCTTCCTTCCCTCCACGCCCCAGGCGCGCGGATTCGCCACCGGCCGGTCGGTGGTGGTGCCCGACCTGTCCTCCGCACCCGGCTGGCGTGCTCAGGACCCGGAACGCACGGACGACGTCATCGCGTACGGAATCCACTCACTCCTCACGACACCGCTGCAGGCACGGGGCGTGGTTCTCGGCATGGCCAACTTCTGGCGCTCGCGGGAGGCCGGGACGTTCGACGAGGAGGACCGGTCACTCGCCGAGGAACTGGTCGCCCGCGCCGCGGTCAGCATCGACAATGCCCGCCGGTACGCCCGCGAACACGCCCTGGCGGCGATGTTGCAGCGCAGCCTGCTGCCGCGCGCCCTGCCCGAACAGAACGCCCTGGATGTCGCCCACCGCTATCTGCCCGCACAGTCGGGAGTCAGCGGTGACTGGTTCGATGTGATCCCGCTGTCGGGCAACCGCGTCGCCCTGGTCGTCGGGGATGTCGTCGGCCATGGACTGCATGCCGCCGCAACCATGGGGCGGCTCCGCACCGCGGTGCACAACTTCTCCACGCTCGACCTGCCGCCCGATGAGCTCCTCGGCCACCTCGACGACCTCGTCGACCGCATCGACAGGGAAGAGGGGAGCACGGACGTCGGCGCCGGGGTCGTGGGAGCGACCTGCCTGTATGCGATCTACGATCCAGTCTCCCGGCACTGCACCATGGCCCGCGCCGGTCATCACCTCCCCGCGCTGGTCCACCCCGACGGCAGAGTGGAGTTCCCCGACCTTCCTGCCGGGCCACCGTTGGGGCTCGGCGGCATGCCGTTCAAGACGGCCGAGCTGGATCTGGCCGTGGGTGCTCAGCTGGTCCTCTACACCGACGGGCTGATCGAGGACCGCACCCGGGACATCGATGTGGGGATGGAGCTGCTCCGCCAGGCCCTGGCCCATGCCGGCCGATCGCCGGAAGAACACTGCCGGGCGGTGCTCGACGCGCTCCTTCCCACCCAGGCCAAGGACGACGTGGCACTGCTCATCGCCCGCACCTGCGCGCTCTCCGCCGACCAGATCGCCGAATGGGACGTTCCGCTCGAGCCGGCCGCCGTGGCCGGGATACGCGCCGCCGTCGCCGAGAAGCTCGACGACTGGGACCTGTCGGAGCTGGCGTTCACCACGGAGCTGGTACTCAGCGAGCTGATCACCAACGCCATCCGCCACGCCTCCGCACCGATCCGGGTGCGGCTCCTGCGCGACCGCAGCCTGATCTGCGAGGTGTCCGACGGCAGCAGCACCTCACCCCATCTGAGGTACGCGGCGACGATGGACGAGGGAGGCCGCGGGCTGTTTCTCGTCTCGCAGATCGCCGAGCACTGGGGCACGCGGTACACCCCTGAAGGCAAGGTCATCTGGGCGCAGCAGCCGCTGCCCGGGGCCACGGACAGCCTCTGAGGGCTGTCCCGCAGCGGCTGGTCACTGGGAACGGATACCGCACCCCGCCTCCGGGCGCTGGGCGCCGACAGGCGGGGCAGAAGGGTGTCAGCGGCGTGATCACGACCTCTGCGCCGGAGTGCATCAGTTGAGGTCGGCCCGCACACACTGCTGCCCCGGGGCCGAAGCCCCGGGGCAGCTACACGTCGATCCTGTGCGTCGGTGTCAGCGGTACGAGTTGATGTAGCCGGCCGCCGGAGTCCCGACACCCGTCACGTCGTCGTATCCCTTGACCGCCTTGAGTGAGGCGTCCTTGCCGAGGCTCCGCACCGACGTCAGCAGACCGTCCGCCGCGTCGAAGCCGTTGGCGAAGTCGACCCGGGCCACCGCGAGGTCACGGCCTGCGCCCAGCGGGTGGTCGGTGACGTCGTGGTACGTCGTCGAGCCGTACCGGGCATAGATCGCCGGGTTGGCGAAGCCGAGCGGCCGGCCGTGCTGGGCCTGCTGCGCGAGGGCCTGGACGCCCGCGATGACCGGGGCCGCCAGTGACGTACCGCCGATGCGGTACTCGTCGTAGCCGAGCGAGCCGTCGGGCAGCGTCTGGGTCTGGCCGACCAGGAAGCCGGTGTTCGGGTCGGCGACCGCCGCGATGTCCGGGGCGGTACGCATCCGGCGCTTGCCGTTCGCCTGCGCGAGCGCGTCCGGGACGATCCCACGCTGGTAGGACGGCTGCTTCACGGTCGAGCTGGTGCCACCGCCCGCACCCGAGGTGTAGGCGCCGGGGAAGCCGGTCCAGCTCTTGCCGTCGGCCGCGAGGGACGCCTTCAGCGTGCCCCAGCCGGTCTCCCACTGGTACGCGTCGTGCTTGCCGACGGCCAGCGAGGTGCCGCCGACCGACGTCACCCAGGCGGAGTTGGACGGGACGTCGATCTGCTTCGTGCCGGTGGACGCGACGTTGTCGCCCGCGTCACCGGAGGAGAAGTAGAAGCCGATGCCCTCGACCGCGCCCATCTTGAACACCTGGTCGTACGCGGCCGCGACGTCCGGGGTCTCGTTGGCCTCGATGTCGCCCCAGGAGTTGGAGACGATGTCGGCCAGCCGGTGGTCGACGATCTTGTTGAGCGAGTCCAGCAGGTCGGCGTCGTAGCAGGAGGCGCCGCCCACGTACACGATGTCCGCGGCGGGCGCGACGGCGTGCACGGCCTCGACGTCGAGGGTCTCCTCGCCGTACCAGCCGGACGCCCCGCACTCCTCGGTCTTCGTGTAGTCGGCCGGCAGCACCTGGCGGAGCTGCCCGCTGCGGTACGGGGCGTCACCGTTGCGCCTGGCGTATTCGGAGGCGTCCTTGGCGATGGTCGGCGAGGCGTACGCGTCGGTGATCGCGACGGTCACGCCCTTGCCGGTCCAGCTGCCCGCACCGTACGCGGCACGCAGCTGCTTGCCGGTGTAGCCCTTGACCGCGTACGGCACCTTGGTCCCGTACGCGCTCGGCAGCGACTCCGCGGTCCTCGAGCCGAAGTACGAGGAGAAGGGGCCCGCGTTGCGGAACACCGCGTCCGGCGGCGGCAGCGTCTCGTCGTGGCTCGACTTGTGCGGCGCGTTGTCCAGACCGGAGACCGCCAGGACCGAGTCGCTCAGCCCGGCCGGCACGGAGGCCGTCGAGGACGGGGCGCGATAGCTCCGGCTGCCCTTGCGGTAGTTGCGCAGCTGGGTGCTGAACGCCTTCTCGGCCGCGGCGACATCGCCGGTGGCGGAGACGTAGTGCTGGTTGGCACCGGTGACGGTCAGACCGTTCGACTTCAGCCACTGGCTGACCTGGTCGATCTGCTGCTGGGTCGCCCCGAACCGGGCCTGTGCCTCCTCGGCGCTCAGATACTTCCCGTACGAGGAGGAGTGCGGGTCGGATACGGCGGCGGCGTAGGCGGCCAGACCCTGCGCGTCCCGCCCGGCCAGATGGACCCGGACACTCACCTTGCCGCTGTCGGCCGTGGCACCCTGATCGGCCTGGGCGGTCGCCCAGGCCGGCTTGGTGCCCTGCAGTGCGTCGCGCCCGCCGGGCGCGGAGTCCGCACTGGCGGACGGTATGCCGAGGGCGAGTGCACCGGCGAGCAGCGGCAGTGTCGCTGCCATGCTCAGCCCGGCGCGACGTCTGGCGCGGCTGATTCTCATGTAACCCCCTGCGATGTGGTTCTTCGCGTGTGGAGCATGTGCCGGATGATGCGCACATGTAATCCGTCACTCTGGCGAGGAACCCTTTACGTAAGGGGCATGCATTCACCAAGAAACTGTCAAGAGGCGCTGAGAAACGGGCAGTTCAGGTCGATAAGGGAAGGAATGCGCCTGTCCGGATCCGACCGTCCCGGTATCGACGACCGGTTCACCGAGAAGAGGGCGCGGGAGAAAAGGTGATCGGATCGGACGGTGAGGGCAGGCCGAGCCCGTACGCACTCTCAACGACGTACGTACAACTCGTGTATGTGTAGCCGGGCTTGATGCGCGACCCGGACGAGTAGCTGTCGACGTTCGCGCTCGCGCCCGTGCCGTGCTTGTACAGGAAGTGGTACTCGCCCGCCGGAAGCCGCAACCGCACCTCCGGATAGCTCCTGCCGCCGGCCTTGCAGGCGAGCACCGACCCGGACGCCTCCGTCCCGTACCGCTTGCAACTGCCGCACGCCTTGAGCGTGACGCGGCCGGTGACCGGGCCGGTGTAGAGGATCTCGACACCGCTCGGGGCGTCGTTGCTGATGACGAGTTCCATCCGGGACCCGCCCGGACGTCCGGCCGGCGGCAGCCGCTTGCCCGCCGCCGGCCGGTCGTCGGCGATCTCCGCGGCGATGGCGATGTCCCGGGCCCGAGCCCTGCGCCTGTCCTTCTCGTAAGTGGTGGCGAACTCCGTCAGGGTCTTCCGCGCCTCGGTGAACTGCTTGTTCTGGAACTGGTCCACCCCGCAGGCGTACATGCCGTTCCGGATCCCCCGGTCGGCCTCCCCGGCCCGGGCGGAGACCGACTCCTCCGGCATCGACGCCACGCTCGCCCGGAGCCCGCGCAGCGTCTCGGTGGCCGGGCAGGGCCTGCTCCCGCTCACCGCCCGGGCCTGCTCTGCGATCTTCTCGGAGACCGCCGGACCCACCTTCCCGGCCTGCGCCGAGCCGGGGAACGTACGCAGCAGCTCGGCCAGCTCGCCACCCGACGACCCCACGGCCGAGCCACCCAGCTTCGACACCCCGCACGCGTACAGCGAGGTGGCCAGCGGACCGTCGGGCCAGCCGGCGAGGTCGCCCAGCAGCTTCGGGTCGATCGAATCGGGCACGGTCCGCAGATACGTCAGCGGCGCCACGGCCTCGCAGTACCTGCCCTGCCGGTACGGAGCGGCGACCGCCTCGTAGTACGCGTTCAGCCGCCCCGGCACGAGCTTCCCCGCCCTCGACCCCGCATGCTCCTCACCGAGATCGCGGTAGACGGCAAGGGCGGAACGGTAGTCGGCCCGGGCGGCATCGAAGGTCCGGCCCGAGGCGGCCCGCACGGTCCGGTCGCTCTCGCCCAGCCGGTCGAGCAGCATCTGTTCGACCGCCTCGTCCTGCGCGGAGCCGTAGAGCACCATGCCGCCCGCCGGCGCCGCCAGCAGCACCAGTCCGACCCCGGCCGCCGCCACCGGCCGCCACGACCCGCCGACAGCGGTACGCCGCGCGATCCGCGCCCCGTCCACGGTGGCCGCCACCAGCACGAGCACATACCCGACGACCGGACCCGTGGCCACGCCGCCGGGATCGGCGGGGAGCGCCACGAGCAGCAGCACACCCGTCGCCACTCAGCACAGAACGGCTCTGAACCACCGTCCCGTCAGGACATGGCCGAGTCCGAGACCGGTGAGATTGAGCAACCCGGCGGCCACGGCACGCAGCGCGGCGCCCGGTGGCGGCGGCCCCACGGTGGGCGGCCGGGAAGGCGGTGGCGGTACGGGAGGAACCGAGCCCGGTCGGAAAACCTGATCGTCCCAACTCATCCCGGCCCCCCAACCGTTGGGCACGACACCCCTGACCGCGCCCGGCTTCACCACCATCCTCGCCGCCACGAACCATGTCAATCGGGCGTATTCGCCCCGAATCCGCCCCGGATCCGTCATCCGTCGGTAAACTTCGAGACGCCGCGACTGGCGCGCACCCCGGCAGGGGTGCTCCGTGGAATCGACCACGAGGAAGCGGCACACTCCGGGCCTGCCCGGAGGCGTCACCGCCGGAGAGCCGTCCGCCTGGGCATCCGGGTCCACGCCGCAGCAATGCGCCAGACCCGGGAGAACCCTGTGACGACACCCGAGAACCACCGCCCCGCCCTTACCGCCGCCGACCCGGAGCTCGCCGCCCTCATCACCGCGGAGGAGCAGCTGCAGGCCGACACCCTGCGCCTGATCCCCAGTGAGAACTACGTCTCCGCAGCGGTTCTGGAGGCGTCCGGCACGGTCCTCCAGAACAAGTACTCCGAGGGCTACCCCGGCAAGCGGTACTACGAAGGCCAGCAGATCATCGACCAGGTGGAGACGGTGGCCGTCGAACGGGCCACGTCCCTCTTCCGCATGGACCACGCCAATGTGCAGCCGTACTCCGGCTCGCCCGCCAACCTCGCCGTGTACCTGGCGTTCCTCCAGCCCGGTGACACCGTGCTCGGCATGTCGCTGCCGATGGGTGGTCACCTCACGCACGGCTGGGGCGTCTCGGCGACCGGCACCTGGTTCCGCGGGGTGCAGTACGGCGTCCGGCGCGACACGGGCCGGATCGACCTGGACGAGGTCCGCGACCTGGCCCGCGCCGAGCGCCCCAAGGTGATCTTCTGCGGCGGCACCGCCGTACCCCGGACGATCGACTTCGCCGGCTTCGCCGAGATCGCCCATGAGGTCGGCGCGGTCCTGGTCGCCGACATCGCCCACATCGCCGGCCTGATCGCGGGCGGCGCCCACCCCTCACCCGCCCCGCACGCCGACGTGGTCTCCACCACCACCCACAAGACGCTGCGCGGCCCGCGCGGCGCGATGCTGCTGAGCCGGGCGGAACACGCCCGTGCCATCGACCGCGCCGTCTTCCCCGGCCTCCAGGGCGGCCCGCACAACCAGACGACGGCAGCGATCGCAGTAGCGCTCAAGGAAGCCGCAACCACCGACTTCAGTGCCTACGCCCACCAGGTGGTCGCCAACGCCCGCGCCCTCGGCGAGGAGCTGGCGTCCCGGGGCTTCGACCTGGTCTCCGGCGGCACGGACAACCACCTTCTGCTGATCGACCTCACCGGCAAGGACGTGCCCGGCAAGATCGCGGCGAAGGCCCTGGACCGGGCGGGGATCGTCGTCAACTACAACGCGGTCCCCTACGACCCCCGCAAGCCCTTCGACCCGTCCGGCATCCGCATCGGCACCCCGGCCCTGACCTCTCGCGGGATCCCCGCATCCGAGATGGGCACGGTCGCGGAGTGGATCGCCCGGGTGGTGGAGGCGGTGCGTACGGACGACGAGGCGACGGTCACCAAGGTGCGCGCCGACGTGAAGAACCTGATGGACGCCTACCCGGCGCCGGGGTTGCCGGTGGGCTGAGGGTCTCCGGGCTCCGCGGCAGGCAGCCGGGCGATGAGCAGGGCCACGTCATCGTGGTCGCCGGGCCGGCGCAGCGCCCGCAGGAGCAGGTCGCAGGTCTCCTCAAGATCGCGGTGCGGACCCGCGAGCAGCGACAGCAGGAGATCCAGCCGATCGTCGATGGCCTGGTCGCGGGTCTCGACCAGGCCATCCGTGTACAGGACCAGCTGGTCACCGGGGGCGAGGCCGAGGCGGGTGGTACTGAACGGGACCCCGCCCACGCCGAGCGGAGCGCCGGTGGGCAGGTCGAGCAGTTCGGGGGTGCGACCCGGTCGCATGAGGACCGGCGGCAGGTGCCCGGCCAGCGAGATGTCGCACGTGCCGTTGCGGGGGTTGAACACGGCGTAGGCACAGGTGGCGATGGTGTGTTCGATGCCGGCGGTGGCCCGGTCGAGATAGTGCAGGACGTGGTCGGGATCGAGGTCGAGCTGTGTCAGCGTGCGGGTGGAGGTGCGCAGCTGGCCCATGGTGGCGGCGGCGTCGATACCGCTGCCCATGACATCGCCGATGACCAGGGCGGTCTTGTCGTCGGCCAGTGGGATGACGTCGAACCAGTCGCCGCCGATCTCACTGGTGGCGCCCGCGGGCTGGTAGCGGGTGGCGATCTTCAGACCGGGTTGGTCGGCCGGCCGTTCGGGCAGCAGGCTGCGCTGGAGGGTCAGGGCGGCGTGCCGCTGGCTCTGGAACAGGCGTGCGTTGTCGATGCATACCGCCGCGCGGGCAGCCAGCTCCCCGGCCAGGACGACGTCGTCCTCGTCGAAGGGCCTCGGGTTGTCGGCGCGCATGAGGCCCACGGCGCCGATCACCTCGCCACGGGCGATCAGCGGCACCGCGAGGTAGGAGTGCACTCCGGCTGCCGCCAGCAGCGCCGCGCATTCGTCGTCCCGGGCGACGCGGCGCAGATCCTGGCCCGTCACATCGGTCTTGAGGACGGGCCGGCGGGTGTTGACGCACTGGGTGATCAGACGGTTGGCGTCGTACTGGGCGTAGTCGCCGGTGGGATCGACGGCGTGAGTGGCCATGGTGGGGTGGGCCGACGCCACCGCCAGTGCCCTGAACCGTGCCGCGCCGACCGCACCCCCGCTGCTGCGGTGGCCGTGCAGGATGCTGTCCAGTACATCCACCGTGGCCACGTCGGCCACCTGTGGCACACAGACCTCGGCCAACTCCCGGGCGGTCTGTCCCAGATCGAGGGTGGTGCCGACCCGGACCGACGCGTCGGCGACCAGCGCCAGCCGGTGCCGTGCCCGGGCGGCGTCGGTAGCCGCCCGGTGCTGTTCGGTGACGTCCACCACCGAGGTGGCGAGTCCGAGCACCTGCCCGCCAGGGTCCTCCAGCCGGTAGAAGGACACCGACCAGGCATGGTCCTGGTCGGATTCGTCCGGGGTACGGCCGACGACGAACCGGTCCAGCAGCGGGATGCCGGTGGCCAGGACCCGGCGCATGTCCGACTCGATGGAATCCTCGTTCGCGAAGGGCAGCGCCTCGCTGACGGCGCGCCCGACCTGCTCGTCGGCGGGCAGGCCGTCGACGCGCGCCAGCACCGGGTTGACCAGCACGTACCGCAGTTCGGTGTCCATGACCCCCAGGCCGATGGGGGACTGGGAGACCAGCCGTATGGACAGTGCCAGATCCCGCTCCACGCGCTGCAGCGTCGCCTGGTCCGTGGCAATGCCCAGCGCGTAGTAGCCTCCGCGGTCGTCCTGCAGCCGCATGTTGCGAAATTCCACCAGCCGCGTGCTGCCGTCCCGGTGCAGGACCGGGAAACTCCCCGACCAGCGCTGCCCGCTCTGCATCACCCGGGCGAACAGCTCGATCACCGTCTCCAGGTGCCGTTCCTCCACCAGCAGCCGGCCCGCGAACGTCCCCAGGGCCTCCTCGGCGGTATACCCGAACAGCTCCTCCGCCTGCGGGCTCCAGAAGACGATCCGCCCACTGTCATCGAGTACCACCGCAGCCAGGCTCAGCAAATCCAGCAGCCCGCTCGGCGCGGATGCCGCACCTGGCCGGCCCGGCCCGGCCAGGAACGCATCGGTCGTACTCATCCCCGGGCACCCCTTCCGCTCGCCTCCACGGCGGCAGTTCCGTCCGGCCCAGCCCGTAGCTGCTCCTTCCGCCTCGCTGCGGTCCCTCCATCGTCTCTCCGAACCCGATACCCAGCACTCCACCGCCGATGCGCGGTCGTGGGTGCGGTGAAGCGGAAGGTCATCGTCGACCCACCGGACCACCCGACGGAACCCGGTGCCCGGCCCGTATCCGACAGCAGGCCCTCCGATCCGGCGTCATGCCTGATCAGAGAGCCTGCTTGGCCCCCGAACTGCAGTGCCCCCGGCAGGAGAGCCGGCGGGGCCCGTTCCGGCCGTAACCGGAGCGGTTGGTGAGGGCGGCTGTTGTTCGGGCGTGACGCCGAATGGCTGCGTGTCCCGCTCGCTGACGGCCGTGCCCGCCCAGGGGGCCTCGGGGTGCACAGCGCACTGGCCGCCGTCCGCAGGATCCAATGACAGGAAAACGGCATGAAAAAGACCCTCTGCTCAGCGTTTCCGCTGGTCAGAGGGTCTATCCGGAAGTGCCCCCGGCAGGATTCGAACCTGCGCACCCGGCTCCGGAGGGCGTAGCTCTATGAGGCCCGGCTATCCATCTGAGCTGCGAGAACGCTTGACCGGGCTTAGACCGGCAGCTAGCTCACTCGCTACTCACTCGTGGTCGCCGACCGAGACTCTCGACCGCTTCGTCTCGAAGCAACTTGGGTGGGCGCTTGACCAGGGGCCGACTGTCGGTCGCTGCCGGCGCCCTTGCACGGCCCAGGAGAGTCTTTTTGTTCGCCGCTGCGACGCAGGTCAGGCTTGCCCTGAGCCGTCACTCAAGCGGCTGGGGAGCGACTGGGAGCTGTTCGCTGTAGGGCCACGTGAAGGTGCGGTCAGGTTCCAGGTGGGCCTCTCCCCAATGGGTGACGTGGATGCCGTTTTCCACGTCAGCTGTGAAGAAGACGCAGACAAGTTTCGTGGAAGCTCCCAGTTCCTCAAACACTTCGTGTAGCTCTAGGTACTCCTCCGTTGTCAGGTCGTCGTCGAGGTCGAACAGCCCCTCCGGCGGCTGCGGCCCGTGTGCCCGGAACAGCCGACGGCGCGTAGGGGAGGCGTTGGACGGCAACCGAGCGCGATCAAGAGGCCTCGGCCTGTCTGCGTATCTAAAGGGGAAGAGCGCGTGATCGTTGATCACCGCATACTCGTAGCCACGCACGTCCCGCACGGGCTCGTCCAGCTCCCGTGCCGTGTCCGCCAGCTTCTCTCGCACCGCCTCCGCGAGGGTGGAGCCGTAGGGACTTCGCTTCTTCAACCCGGCCGCGAGGTGAGTGGCATGAGCCTGCGCGTGAGCTCGAGCCAGCTGCACCGGAACCGCGGCAGCGAGCCTGCCGGCCCGCTCCCCAAACCGCTTCACCGCCCAATCCGAAGGCCTGGCCCAACTCTCACCCGACGCAGCCATGCAGCGCTCCCTCCCCCGCTTGTTCGCCTATCAACTGTTTGACAGGCGCATGAATCGTCCACAAGGGAGCGATCCGGCCAAAGCGGTGGTCGCTGGCAGCTGGATGTGACAGAGGTTGGCGCTGGACGACCCTTCGTCCAGAAGCAATTCGATCAACAGGTTGTGGCCGGGGCAGGCCCTCGCTGACCTCGCACGATGGTTCCTGAACTTCCGTGGCTGTTCGCGTCAGTACGTCGCCGTTGCAGCGCAGTTAGACACTCAGCTGAGTGCACAACCGACAGAAGGAAGTCGCCTCCGGCGCCTGCGACCTACCAGGGTCGGCTTCGCCGACGGGCTGCAACACGTGCTGTGTTGCAGCCGTCTGTAACCGGACAGCCCGGACAGCGTCGCCTACACCTGTCCGGCTCGTTTTCACTGGTCACGGGCCTAACCGGACAGCCGGACAGTGGGGACACCCACAGCGACCTCAGCTGGGCTTGGCCGGCCGACTCGCGAGGGCGGTCGGTGCTGATCTCGGGGCGGAAGGCCGCTAGGTGTTGGAGGGGGGGCACCCATCGTGCTTCAGGCTTGTTGTGGGCGGGCTCGCATACCGAAAGGGTGTGGGCCATGCGGGTGAACTGGAAGCGCCCAAGAGGCGCAAGGCTGGCTGGACTGGCTGCGGCCGCAGTGGTGGGCGTCCTGGCGATGGTGTTTACCCCCTTGACCCGGGTGCTGGTCGAGTGGATATCGGGGCCGGATTGGAGGGGCATGGATGGTGCGGCCCGCTCAGCGGCACTGGGGCAACTTAGGTTGGCGCTCGTCCAAGTGGCCGCCGCCCTTGGGGCTGCCATTGCGCTTCTGTTCACGGCGTTCAACTACCGGCTGACACGGCGTGGTCAGGTGACTGATCGCTTCACCAAGGCGTTGGAACGTCTTGGATCCGACCAGATGTATGTGCGTATCGGGGGCGTTCTGGCGCTGGAGCAGATCGTGCACGACGCTCCTGACCAGGCCACTCACGCAGCGCAGGTCCTGGTCGCTTTTATTCGGGAACGAGCACCCCGTGCCGCGAAACGAGGGGAGGCTGGAAAACGTGGTCGACTCACCGCCGCCCGCCGGTCCGCACGCAATCGTGTCGCAACGCCGACGCGGTCTCCTGAGCTGCCAAGAGAGCCGGACGCAGACGTCCAGGCTGCGCTGACTGCTCTTACGCGTCCTACTTTCCGTGCACACGTAGAGTCCGGAGGGTCCAAGAGGATTATCGATCTGAGCGACCTCCACTTGACCAGGGTGAGACTCAAAGGAGCGGATCTCAGCAACGTGGATCTCGGAGGAGCCGATCTCACCTCGTCGGGCCTGCTAGAAGTGGATCTCAGCGATTCACGACTATGGAGAGTGAATCTGACACACGCATGGCTTGAGGGGGCGAACCTCACCCGAGCTTGGGCGAGGGAAGCGGAGCTCAGTCAAGCGAAGCTGAAGGACGCTGACCTCACAAGCGCCAGGCTAGGGAGCGCGGACCTCACTGATGCAGATCTAACAGGAGCCTGCCTAAAGGACGCTGATCTACGCGATCTGGCGCTCTTTCCTGATGCTCCCCACCGAGGCGAGACGAACCTGACCGATGCCATCTTGTGTGGTGCAGATTTGGGATCGGCCGTGGTAAGCGTCGAGCAGATCCTCCTTGCCAAACTGGACAGGCACTCCAAGCTTCCAGTGGAGATGGCGGATGATCCTCGAATTAAAGCCTTCGAGGGCTCGACCTCAGCTGACTCGCGCTGAGACGTAATTGAGTGTGTCTGAACCGCCGACAGCTGCGCCCCGCACTGTTGCAGCTGCCTGTGCATCCCATGCCCCCATGAGAACGTGCCCAGTGCCTGCTGTGCCGCGTTCCTCCTCGTCCCAGCGCTGCGCGCCGGGCGCCCCAGGGACGATCGCGGCCAGCTTGTGCCCGTGCTCGCGGCGTTACAACCTGCCGTGAGCACGGTATGCCTCTATGTATCAAATTTTATCGAGAGGATCACGTGTGGAATGGCAGAAAATCGCCACGCAAGCGACAGGGCCCGTACTTTCGGCGGTAATTCTGGGGTTAGTTGCGGCATGGATTGCCCGCAGGGCCCAACTCCGAAAGGAGCAATGGTCTTTGCGGCATGAGCTGATTCGTGAGATGACAGAGACGGCGAGCACCCTGTACAACGAGACCCTGCGCTTTGCTCGAGCGACCAGGTATTTTTCCGCCACATCAGACGAGAAGGAGAAATATCGAAAGGATTTGGATAGAAGGTATAATGCGTCACGCATTTGCGCAGAGGTGATTCAGGATCGACTGGATGCGTACTTTGCAACCAATCGAGCAAAGTGTGCCTGGCATCGCGCGATGGACCTCCTATCCATGCAGTATTTTCTGCTCATCACGGACTTTCGGCTACCGCAGGACCTCGTGGATAGATACTCTGGTGATGAACATACCGGTCTGACTGAACGTAGCGACCTGCAAGATCTGGCAGTACTGAGGAGCGGATACCACCATTTCCGACAAGAGGCTACGGAAGCGGTTCTGGCCGATCCGTTCGTCGGAGAATGGATTGGGGTGCGCGCAAGTCTCTCAGCGCTAGCCTCGAACAGTGAAAGCATTAGTGGTGGTTCTAATCGTGTAAAGAAGAAATCACGATGGGGGCGAGGTGGGTGAGTCGGGTTGTGCGCCTACTTGCGGGGTAAATGTTGATCGCCCCGCGGCACCCTCGCTCGATCTCGCACACCTATAGCCTGAACTACGCTCGGACTCCGGCTTCATTTCTAAGTGTCTAGGAAGTCCCACTCACTCCCCAGAACCCAACGCAGCGCTGAGAGCTTGCCGTTCAAGAAGCCGTATTCCCAATCGTCTGCTGGCAATAGGGTCTCTGCGCCATATTTTTTCTCTATCCTTTCGCGCGCGAGCTTCCCGAGATCCTCTTCACTTGGTTTCTCGGCCCTCCTGGCTATACTCCGCGTGTACCAGATTCGATCAAAGTACTCCTCCTGCGCTTCAAGTATCTCTAGAAGCGATCTAGTGTCTTCTTGAAGGAAGTCGACCTCCTCCGCTAGCTCGGTATAGTCCTCGCCGAGTTTTTCCGTGAGTACGGTTACCAGGCCCTCCGCTGAGTACGCATAAATAGAGTTTTTCGAGAATAGCGATGCCAGGTCGGGATGCGGATCTCGGCGATCTCTGTTGGGAAAAGAGAAGTCCTGATAGTTGGACGTGGCGAATACGCTGGTCCCCGAGTTGGGTGCGCTGACCGTTGATGCATATAGCTCGATTAGCAGAGCATCTGCGACGCTGTTCTTGTTGAGATGCAACGGGGCCCGCTTGTCGAGCCCGCGTCGGACAACTGCTTCGTAGTGGCGCTGATTCGGCTCGATGATGGTGCCGGTCTGCAGGAGAGCAGATATTTCGGCGAAGTTTTGCAGGGATCGGGCACTCACGTAGGGGATCTGATGGACCATCTCGGAAACCCATTCACCGGCTTGACTATCGCCGTAGTCCTGCAGGTCCTTCTGAAGTGCCCTGAAGCGGTCGCGAATACTATTGCTGACTGCTTCTTCGGCGCGAGGTCGATTTCTTTCAAACTCGGCCAGGATGAGTGACGGGGCCAGGATTTCTAGTTTGCTCTGATGCTTTAGAACGCGCAGCGGGACGATGATGCGCTGGCCGTCACGCCGCTTCGCTATATCTAGCCAAACGCTTGTATCGATCAGGAGTCTGAGCACGCCTAGATCGTAGTGAACGCGGGGCGTCGGCACCTGGCGATTGAGCTCGGCGGAGCGGCTTTGGACGTGAGCTGCCCTGGGGCACCCGGGGTGTTGCAGCCGTCTGTGGCCGGACACCTCGGACAGCTCTCATTTTGGTTGTCCGGGTGGTTCTCGCAGGTCAGCGCCCCAGCCCGGACAGCCGGACAGCTGGGACACCATTCAGCACGGTTACAGCAGGCCCGGACAATCCGTCCGGGTCTTCCTCAGTTCAGCGCTACACCCTGGCAGTGGTCACCGTTGGAATCTCTTACGCGCTCACCACCGCGTCGGTACCGTGAAGGCGCCCCTACTCAGCAGCGGGAGGCAACACCCCATGCGTGGTCTTGGAGATCACCTCAGCATTGGCGAACGAATCGCGTTCTACCGCAAGCGCCGCGGATACACGCAAGAGGTGCTGGCCGGGCTGGTCGGCCGTAGCACTGACTGGCTGGCGAAAGCCGAGACCGGACGACGCAAGCCGCCACGGATCGACATGCTCGCGGAACTCGCGCGCATCCTGCGGGTCCCCCTCGGCGACCTGGTGGGGCAGTCCATGCTTGTGGAGGACGAGAAGCAGCAGGACGATGTGCCGGCCGTCCGCGACGCGCTCATGAGTCCGCGGCGGCTCTCTCGACTCCTCTTCGGACCGGAAGCAGGCGCTCAGCTCCCGACCCCAGCCCAGGCCGCTGTGCGCGTCGAGAACGCGTGGAACGACTACCAGGGCGGTCGACTTAGCAGCGTGATCGCGGCCCTTCCTGCGCTCCTCCAAACCGCCCAAGAGTTGGAGGATCGCGCGGCGCGCCGCGAGGAGGATCGCCACGACTGCTGGGCGGTGTCGGCCCGCACGCACCACCTCGCCGCCACGACGCTCGCGAAGATTGGGGAGTCCGATATCTCGTGGCTCGCGGCAGAGCGCGCGATGCAGGCGGCAGATGCGTCCGATGACCCGCTCGTGCTGGCGTCGGCCGCCCGCTCAGGAACGCACGCCCTGCTCGCCAACGGCCGCTACGAGGCGGCGATGCAGCTGGGCGACGCAACGGCGACCTGGCTTTCCCCGCGAGTGGCGGAGGGTGATCCTGCCGCGCTGAGCTTGCTCGGCATGATTCACCTGCGGGCGGCTGTCGCCGCAGCTCGGCACCAGGATCGTCCGACGGCTACCCGACTCTTGGACCGTGCCGAAGAGCTTGCGGAAGACCTCGGCTCGGATGAGAACTACTGGCAGACCGGCTTCGGCCCGACGAACGTGTTGCTGCACCGGCTGTCCATTGAACTGGATCTCGACAACGTTGCGTACGTGGTGGAGAACGGCCGGATCAACGTGGACCACATGCCGCAAGAGCGCAGCGTCTCGCATCGGATCGACTTCGCCCGGGCGCTCTCGCTCGCGGGACACGGGGACGACGCCTTCGCGGAACTGCGCACGGCCGAGCGGACGTCGCCGCAGCTGGTGCGCAACAATCCCAGGGTGCGTGAGACGCTGCGGGACCTGACCAAGCAGTCCCCCATGACTGCGGGCTCTCGCTCGTCCGAGGTGTTCGTGATGGCCCAACGATGCAGGGCGGTGCAGTGAGAGCGGCGAAGCGCGGAGTTCTCGGCGTTGTGGGTTCGGCGGCCGGCGGAGTGGAAGCGCTCGGCACCGGGCTGGTCGAGCCTGCGATGGAACGCGGCTGGAAGGTGGCCGTGACGCTGACGCCGACCGCGGGCCACTGGCTCCGGATGAGTGGCGAGGTAGAGCGGCTGGAGAAGCTGACCGGTCTTCCGGTGCGGGATGAGACGCGGCTACCTGGAGACGCACGGCCGCACCCGCCCGTTGACTGCTACGTGGTCGCTCCTGCCAGCGCGAACATGGTCGCCAAGCTTGCGGTGGGTATCGCGGACAATCAGGCGCTGACGCAGGTGGCCGAAGCCATTGGGACTCTCGGACTTCCTGTCGTGGTCTTCCCTCGGGTTAGTGCGGCCCACGCCCGTCATCCTGCCTGGCAGGGCCACCTTGAGGTGTTGCGCGAAGCGCAAGTTCACCTCGTCTACGGACCGGACGTGTGGCCGCTGTACGAACCGCGACAGGCGCCCTCCGGGCGCGAACTCCCGTGGACCGCAGTACTAGATGCTGTTGATCGAGCTATGGAGTGACGTACGGTCAACACCCCTGATCTGCAAAGACGATGGACCCGGACAATGTGTCCGGGTCCATCGTTGTTTCCGCGCCCAAGCTGTCTCGCATGTCAGAGACGTTCGAACAGCAAAGCAGCGGAGCGGGGCTTACCCCAGCTCAGTGCGCCCTGATCAGAGCGAGTCTCAACAAGGCGCGTATGGAGGCGACTCTGCTGGTCCAGCGGGCCGATGTCGTCACTGAGCGGGTGCTGACCCACCGGAATTCACGATCTGCTCAAGGCGCTCAAGACGCTCCCCAAGCTGACGGATTGTCTCGTGCATCGCGCTGATCTCCGTTGCGAGCGAGACGAATGCCGACCCTCCGCGCTGCACTTCATCGACGGGCTGCGAGGGGTCGACCACGAAGGTGCCGCGCCCCTGTTGGGAGAACACGAGACCTTCCTCGCTGAGCTCCCGGTAAGCGTTCTGCACCTTGACCAAGGTCACCCCATACTCCTTGGCCAGGTCGCGGGCGGCCCGCAACTGATCGCCGGGGCCGAGGTCTCCGTTCACGATCTGCTGGCGGATCTCCGCAGCAATGTTCTTGGCCGTAGGGCGCGGTGTGCCGGGGCTCTTCTCCATGGGGTCGAGCGTAACCGGCCTAGGTCAATTTCAGTTCTCGCACTCCCCTTGACGACTCAGATCGACCTAGGTAACTTCCTCCTTAGTGATTGACCTAGGTCAATTTGGATCACACTTCAGGGCTCGCCTGCACTAGTGAAGCCGAGAGAACCGCACTGCCTGCGCCCGGAGGGCCCCGTGAAACGGGTTCGAAGGAAGCGTTCGTTCCTTGACAACTGAATCGGGATTCGTCGCCTCTCCTGGCCCAAGTAGGCGGCGCGCGCGGCGAGAGCCGTGCGCTGAACAGCGCAGCTTCAACCACTCCGCAGCGCACTTCGCCTGCGGCCGGTTGCCTCCCTTGCCCGTCTCGTACGGGCGGGGCTGAGGGGAGCCGGAACTACGGCTTCACCCGCGGAGCGGTCGCCTCTCACCACAAGGCCACGACCGCCCGGTTCTCCGTCCCTTCGATTACAGGAGCGCTCCATGCGTGCATTCATCGGCGGCCACGAGGTCGTCTCGGACACCGACTTTGTGGAACTGGCTCTGGGGACCCCGGTTGAGCTGTGGCTCGGGGTGGAGGGCGAGAGCGAGATGGAGCGTGCGGCGCGCATGGATGCGGCCCGCGACATCCTCGCGGACAACCCCGATTTCCCCGACCGCGTGAGCCGGGTCGCCGCTGAGGCGATCGAGACGTTCGCGCCGGAACTGTTCAACGTCATCCCGCTACCGCGGCCGTGCGGTCGTCGTCGGCCGTCCCGGAAGGCGGCCGCGGCATGACGACCACTGCGCAGACGCCGGATCGGCCGGCCGTTCCGCCCTTGACCCGCCCGGAAATGGGCCTGGCCGGGGTCGGCGCGCTCGCCGCGGCGGGGGTCGGCGCCCTGGGTCTGATCTCCTCGTTCGATGCCGTGTCCGCTGCCGCTCTGCGGTGGGGGTTCAGCGGGCCGTGGATGCTGCCGGTCGGTATCGATCTGGCGATCCCGGTGTTCACCGTGGCGAACCTGATGCTGATCCGGATGGACATGGCGCTTGCCTGGGTCCGGTTCGTGCCCTGGGCCCTCACGCTGGTGACCTGTGGCTTAAACGTCTCGGCTGGCCAAGGGACATGGGCGAAGGTCGCCCACGGCACGATGCCGCTCCTGTGGGTCGTGTTCTCCGAGATCGCCGCCCACATCTACGCGGTACGGATCGGTGCGGTGACCGGCCGCCGCATGGACAAGATCCGTGCCTCACGCTGGCTGCTCGCCCCGCTGTCGACGTTCGCCCTGTGGCGGCGCATGACGCTGTGGGAGGTCACCTCCTACGGTGACGCGCTGGCCCGCGAGCGGGAACGCCTGCTGGCACGCGCGGCACTGCGCGAGCGGCACGGCCGCCTGTGGCGGTCGAAGACGCCCCGCCCGGAACGCGTGCTGCTCAAGCTCGGGGAGCTCAACCCCGCGAGCGAGGCAGAACCGCCCGCCCCGGACCCGAAGCCCGAGGCCAAGCCCCCGGCCGAGTCCAAGCCGTCTGCGAAGCGCCCGACTCGCCGCACGGCGGGCAAGGCGAACACCAAGCGGACCCCGGACGAGATCCTGTCCGAGGCCCGGGCGACCACGGCCGGTTGGACGGACGCGGAGCTGACCGCGGACCGGATCCGGGCCGCGGTGCACGTCTCCCAGGCCACCGCCCGCATCCTGCGCGACACGCTCAAGAGCGAGCGGGCCGGTCAGCCGCTGCACGCCGTCGACACCGAGCAGGACAACGACGGTGACGCCCCCGGGGCGGTGGCGGCATGAGCACGCTCTTAACCGCCCTGGCCACGGCCGGACCGCTCGCGGCCGGGTGGTCCGTCCACTCGGCATGGATGTGCCGACGGTTGCAGACCGCCCGCCGTGACCCGCTCACCGGGCTCCGTACCCGCGACGGGTTCACCCGCCGGGCCACGGTCCTCTTGAAGGACCCCCGGGCGGTGGTGGTCCTCGCCGACGTGGACCACTTCAAGCAGATCAACGACACCCACGGCCACGCCGCAGGCGATGCGCTGCTGAAAGCGACTGCGGACCGGCTGGCCCACTACGTCGGCCGGCACGGGGTCGCCGGACGGCTCGGGGGCGATGAGTTCGCCGCGGTCGTCCTCGACGACCACGGCACCGCCGCCGACCTCCTCGCTGTCCTGCACGGCGTCCTCGCCCGCCCCGCCGACGGCCTTGACCCAGCGGTGCACACCACGGTGTCGCTGGGCTGGGTTCGCGCCGCCGACCACCCCGGCGACGATCTGTCCGGGCTGCTGCGGCGAGCGGATGAGGCCATGTACGCCGCCAAGCAGGGACGGGCCGGAGTACGCCGCGCCGGACTCGGCAGGCTCTTCGCCACCGTCACCGGCCGCCGCTCCGGCCGCCGCGGCTCACGCACGGACGCACCCGAGATGGGAGCGGTCGCCTGATGTCCCCGACGTTCGGCAAGTGCTACGACCCGACCGGCGCCTTCCACGGGATACCGACCTTCCCGTGGAAGTTGGCCCCGGACGGCTATGCCACCCGCCGCCAGCTCCGCGACCGCGGGCTGCGACCCGGTGGGCAGGCAGTCGCCGCACAGATCATGCGCCGCTCACGTCGCCGTAAGGCAGGTGTGGCGGTCGCGTTCCTGTACCGCATCGAGCTGGCCAAGCCGGTCCGCCCGATGACCACGGCCAAGCGGGCCGCGCTCGCCAAGGCCATGACCGCACGGCGCACCTGCCCCGCCTGCCGGGCCGATGTCGGGTACTGCATCCCGACCTCGCTCGGCATGTGCCCCGGCTGCGCCTACCCCGAAGAACAGCGCGCCGCTTGAACTGCACAGCAACCGCCATGCGGGGTCCGGACGGTAGGCCGTCCAAAGCGCCGTCCGGACCCCTTCCAACCCCTGTAGTCCGGGAAGGACTGTCAGTGAATCACGACGACGAGAGCGAACTCTTCAACCGACTCGAAGCCGACATGAAGGCCGCCGCACCCGACTTGGGCGGCGACGTGGTCGACCTCGACAAGGCACGGTCGGCCCGATCCGAGTCGGCCGACCGTGCCGCCGACCGGTCGGCCGACTCACACACCGCGCGGTCGGGCAACGGGTCGGATGCTGGGTCGGGCGACCCGACCGAGCCCGTGATGGTCGACGGCCCAGCGGAAGTCGGGCCCGGGTTCATGGGCCGCATCATGGGCGCCAAACGCAGGGCGATCGTCCCGCTGTGGCTGCGCTCCGGAACCGAGTTCAAGACCGCCACCCGCTGGGCCGCGGGCCACTACGGCCACCTCGCCGGGTACCACGCGCTGCGCTCCCCGTACTACGCGGCCCGGCTCGCCTTCCAGTCGCCGCGCGGTGCGGCAAAGTTCGTGGGCGGGACGATGCGGTGGGTAGCCGACCGCGAGGGCGAGCCGGTCCGACTCGCCTCGGTCCGCCGCGAGGACGCGGCCGAGTATCTGAAGCTCTCCCGGCAGCGGGACGGACGTGTCCGGCTGCGGACCCTGATCACGGTGCTGGCTATGTTCGTCGGGCTGGGTGCCGCGCTCGCCATCTACGTCCTCGCCCCCGGCTGGCTCCAAGCCCTTTCGGTCGGGGCGGTGTTACTCGCTCTTGGGTCGGCCGGCACGCAGGCCGACGCCCCGGTCATCACCCGGGCCGTTGAGATGACCAAGGCACCCAAGCTCACGTCGGACATCGTGCTGCGGGCGCTCGGGGCGCTGGGTATCACGGCGATCAACCAGGTGCAGAGCAAGGGACGGGACGGGTTCACGTTCACCGCCCCGATCACCCGCGACGGCCCCGGATGGCGTGCGGAGGGAGACCTCCCGTACGGCGTGACCGTCACCGATGTGATCGAGCGCCGCGACAAGCTCGCCTCCGGTCTGCGCCGCCCGCTGGGCTGCGTGTGGCCCGAAGCGGTGCCGGACGAGCACACCGGGCGGCTGGTCCTGTGGGTCGGGGATCAGGACATGTCGACCGCCACCAAGCCTGCATGGCCTCTGATCAAGGGCGGCTCGGTGGACCTGTTCAAGCCGGTTTCCTTCGGCACTGACCAGCGCGGACGCTGGGTCGACATCACCTTGATGTACATCGCAGGCGTCATCGGCGCCATCCCGCGCATGGGCAAGACGTTCCTCCTGCGTCTGCTCCTGCTCATCGCCGCCCTCGACACCCGGGCTGAGCTGCACACCTACGACCTGAAGGGAACCGGCGACCTCGACCCCGTCGGCGAGCGGGTCTCGCACCGGCACCGGGCCGGGGACGACGATGAGGACATTGAGTACGCGCTCGCTGACCTGCGGGAACTGCGTACCGAGCTGCGGCGTAGGGCCAAGATGATCCGGTCCTTGCCGCGGGACATCAGCCCCGAGTCGAAGGTGACGTCCGAGCTGGCGAACAAGCCCAAGCTCGGGCTGCACCCGATTGTCATCGGGGTCGACGAGTGCCAGGTGTGGTTCGAGCACCCCAAGCACGGCGGGGAGTTCGAAGAGATCTGCACCGACCTGGTCAAGCGCGGCCCCGCCACCGGCATCGTGTTGCTGCTCGCCACGCAGCGCCCGGACGCGAAGGCTCTGCCGACCGGGATCAGCGCGAACGCGTCGGCCCGGTGGTGCCTGAAGGTCATGGGGCAGCTGGAGAACGACATGGTGCTCGGCACGTCCAGCTACAAGCGGGGCATCCGGGCCACGATGTTCTCGTGGAAGGACAAGGGCATCCACTACTTCGTCGGTGAAGGCGCCGACGCAAGGATCGTCTCGTCCGTCTACGTCGACGCTCCCGCCGCCGAGGTGATCGGCCTGCGGGCCCGCCGCCTGCGCGAAGCCGCCGGAACCCTGTCCGGGCATGCGCTCGGGGAGACGTTCGAGGCCAGTCAGGGCGCCGCGGACTCGCTGCTGCCGGACATCCTCGCGGTCATCCCCGCGGACGAGTCGAAGGTGTGGAACGAGACCGTGGTCGAGCGCCTCGCCGATCTGCGGCCGGAGCGCTACGGCGACTGGGTTCGCATGTCCGGTGAGGAGCAGACCGCGCACCTGACCGCAGCACTCAAGCCGTACGGCATCGCGGCCGGACAGGTGGGCCGTCGCATCGACGGCAAGTTCGTCAACAAGCGCGGCATCAAGCGCGATGACATCGCCGCGACGGTTGCGGAGCGTAACGGAAATCGGGACGCGAGCTGACCTGTGGGGACTGCTATCGATAGCGCCACACCCTGCTATCGATAGCAGCCCCGATAGCGGCCCATCTGGCATCTGATCAGGCCACTAGCGCATAGCGGCCTACCTGCACGAACCCCTGAAACAGGCCCGGAGGCCCCGTCATGACCCCTGCCCTGCTTGCTAGCGCACTCCTCCTCTTCGTCACCCTCAGTTACGCATCCCTGTGTGCGGCCTCGCCCTTCGGAAACTGCCGCAAGTGCCGCGGCTTCGGCCACGCCACCAAGACCGACCGCAAGGGCCGCACCAAGCGCGGCAAGGACTGCCGCCGCTGCAAGGCCACCGGCAAGCGGATACGCGTCGGCCGCCACCTCTACAACGTCGCCGCCCGCCTCCACCGCGACGGCACCCGCTAACCCGCCAACCGTCCCGCACCACCACACCGGAAAGGGGCCCGTCGTGGCCGTCACCGTCTCCCTGGTCCTGCTGTTCGGACTGGTCCTGTTCTTCCTGCTCCGCTCCAACACCCTCGGCTACGGCTCCGCGTTCATCGCCGTCATGTTCGGGTTCTTCCTCGCCTCCACCGGCGCCTCCGGACCCATCAACGAACTCACCACCGCCGTCATCGACGCCATCCCGGACCTGTAGGAGACCCCGCCATGAACGAACCACTCGTTCAACACCACTGGGTCGCGCTCGCGGCCCCGAAGGTCGCCCCGGCCGTCGCCACGTCCACCGTGCTCATCCTCGGGCGGATCTGGAACGCCAACGGCGCCGAACACTCCGTCGGCAACGCCGCGTTGATGGTCGTCCTCGCAGCAGGGGCCGCAACGGCCGGCGCCTTCGCCGCCGCCGGGCGCGGTGGTGGTGACGGCGTCCTCGCGGCGACCGCGTTCGCCACTTCCGGCGGGCTCGCGCTGGCCGGGGTCGCCGGATACGCCGACGGGCTGTCGCTTCCACTGCTGCTGTGGGTCCTGGCCACCGCCGTGGCGTACGGGATCGCTGCCCGGTACTGGCGCACCGACCGCCGCGCCACCGTCGCCTACGACAGACAGACCACGGTGCGCCGCGAAGAGCACGCCCACACCGAACGTGTCGAAGCCCTGCGCGCCGGAGCACAGATCGAGGTCGCTCGCGAAGGCTCCGCGTACGCCACCGCGCTGGCCCAAGCCCTCATCCACCGCGAGGCACTGCCCGGCTTCGACCCCGCCGCGCTCACCCGCGCCGGACTTCCCGAACTCCCCGCCATCGACATCACCAAGGAGCACTGACATGGAGCAGCTGCACCCGAGCACCGAGCACCGCCCGGAACCGGACGACTGGCCGACACCGGAGACCGCCTACTCGCTCGCCCCGAGCGTCATCCGCGAGATCGGATGGACCGCGCAGACCGCGGCCGACAAGCCGTTCGGCACGGCACTGGGCCGGGAGTTCTGGCTGCGCAAGGCCGCCGTCCTCGACCGCATCGCTCTCGACGACGAGCGCGCCGGGGTCCCGGGCGGCGCGAGCGAGGTGGCAACCCAGGCAGCCCGACGCCTGATGGATCTGGACGACACCACCGTCATCTGCGACCCCCGCCACTACGTCCGACAGCAGTACACCCACTGGGCCACACACCAGTAGCTACGCCCGAGGCGGTCGCCTCTCACCACAAGACCGCGACCGCCTCGGCTCTCCGTCCCTTCGACAGAAACAGGAGAACCACCAGCATGACGCATGACCGCAACCTCGCGCTGCTGTCGGCGGCGCTGGACGCTGCCGCCCGCGGGTGGCACGTCTTCCCGCTCGTTCCCGACGACAAGCCGCCCGCAATCCGGAACTGGGCTGAGCGCGCCACGACCGACCCTGAGCGCATCACCCGATGCTGGTCGCATGCCCCCTACAACATCGGCATCGCAACCGGCCCATCCCAACTGGTCGTTGTCGACCTCGACACCCCCAAAGGGCCGGACGACCTCCCGCCCGCCGGATGGTCCCGCCCCGGCATCAGTAACGGCCTCGCAGTCCTGCTGACGCTGTGGGAGCGCCACGACCCCGAAGGGCTGGGGGACCTGGTGATGTGCGAGCCGTTCGACGGCTACTGCGAGATGGCACCCGCCACGCACATCGTGAAAACCCCCAGCGGAGGCATGCACCTGTACTACGTGGCCCCGGGCGATGCCGAGCTGCGCAACACGGCGGGCAAGCTCGGATGGAAGATCGACACCCGCGCGCACGGCGGCTACGTCGTCGCACCGGGTAGCACCATCACCGGTAAGCCCGTCCCGTACACCACCGTCCACGAGGCCGTGGTGAAGCCGCTGCCCGGCTGGATCGTGGAGCAGCTTCGCCCGGCGCCGCTGCCACCGCAGCAGCCCATCACGGTAGCCCTCGCCTCGGACCGGCGCGGCAAGTGGCTACGTGCCGCCGTCGACGGCGAGCTGGAGCGCGTCACTCGTGCCAGAGAGGGCGGGCGCAACAAGGCTCTCTACATCGCGTCGGTCGCCCTCGGGCAACTCGTCGCCGGAGGAGAGATGGGCACCAGTGAGGTCACCGAGTGGCTCACCGCCGCCGCTCGGCAGGCCGGGCAGGGCGAGCGCGAAGCGCGGCGCACTATCGAATCCGGTCTGCGGGCCGGAGCCAACCGGCCCCGGCAGGTGGCGGCATGAACGCGTCCCCGATTCCACCGCTGCACCTGTACTCCGTCCCCAGCGGTCCGCAGCCCGCCCCCACGGCGCCCCCAGTGCGGGAGCGGCCCCGGACCGCGTGGACCGCGGACCAGCTCATGGCCACGGAGTTCCCCGAGCCGAAATGGGCCGTGCCCGGCATCCTCGCGGAAGGCGTCAGCCTGCTCGCGGGACCGCCCAAGGTTGGCAAGTCATGGCTTTCTCTGGGGCTCGGTCTGTCCGTCGCTGCCGGAGGCCACGCGTTCGACTCCGTGCCCGTCGATGGCGGCCCGGTGCTCTACCTCGCCCTGGAGGACACCCCGCGTCGGCTGAAGACCCGGATGGGCAAGCTGCTCGGTGGGCAGAAGGCGCCGGCCGGTCTGACCCTGGTGACTGAATGCCCGCCCTTCCCGCAAGGTGGCAGCGAAGCCATCGCGCAGTGGCTGGAGCGCAACCCGGACGCCCGGATGGTCGTCATCGACGTGTTCGCCAAGATGCGCGGACAGGCCCCGCAAGGCGTGTCCGCCTACGACGCGGACTACGTCTCCGTCGGCTACGCGAAGCGGCTTGCGGACCACTACGGCATCGCCGTCGTCCTGGTCCACCACGTCCGCAAGATGGCCTCCGAGGACTTCCTCACCGAGGTCTCCGGCACCAACGGGATCGCCGGAGCCGCGGACGCCACGCTCGTCCTCAAGCGGGCCCGCGGGCAGGCCGACGGCATCCTGCACGTCACCGGCCGTGACGTGAATGAAGCGGAATACGCCCTCCAGTTCCAGGAAGCCTCCGGCGCCTGGCACCTGCTGGACGGGCCCGCGTCCGACCACACCATCGGCGACACCCGAGCCGCCATCCTCCGGCACGTGAGGGCCAACCCCGGCGCCAAGCCCAAGGACATCGCCGACGCACTCCCGCAGGTCGACACGGACACGGTCCGGCGCACCTGCTCCCGCATGGCCACCGACGGACAGCTCACCAAGGACGGCAGCGGCCGGTACTACCCGGACACCGAGACCCGGACACAGACCACCCAACAGGTGTCCCAGCTGTCCGACTGTCCGGTCACCCCACCTGACCAGCACAAACAGCCCGGACAGTTAGAAGCGGAGCTGTCCGGGCTGTCCGATCGGTCTGCCCGTGCCGGGCAGCAGGGAGGGATCTGACTGTGGCCCGAGACGAGATGCTGACGATCTCCCAGGTCATCACGGAGATCGGTGTTCCCCGCGCGACTTTCTATCGATGGCGGCAGCTTCGCAAAGGGCCCAAGGCCATCAAGCTGCCGAACGGAGCCGTCCGTATCCGGCGTTCGGAATTGGATCGGTGGATCACCGGTCTTGAGGAGACCGCGTGAACAATCGCAGGAGTGGTACTCCGGGCGGGCGCGAGAGTGCTCGCCCGGTGGGGCCCGAAGCCGCTGACCTTTCCACTGACGTAAGGGTGTGGAAGGTCAACAAGGTGAAGAGCAAGAAAGCCCCCTATCAGCTGCGCTGGATCGTCGCCGGAAAGGTGAAGGCCGCGAGTTTCACCACGGACGCGCTCGCGCAGAGCCGTCGCTCGGAACTCTGGCAGGCCATGCGAAGGGGCGAGTCCTTCGATACCGATACGGGTCTCCCGGAATCCGAACTCCGCGCCGCCGCCGAAAAGGGGAACACCAGGCCAGACCCGAAGTGGTGGGACTTCTGCCCCGAGTACCTGGCCGCTCGCTGGCGCAGTACCGCCGCGAAGACCCGCGAGGGTATCGCGGACAGCCTCGCAACGACCGCGCTCGCCATGATGGGCGACGGAGCCAACGCGCCGACACTGGAAGAAGTCCGCTACGCGATGCGGTGGCGTGTCGTGCCTGCCCACAAGGACGAAGAGCCGCCACCGGACCTACTGGCCGCGTGTACGTGGCTCTCGCTGCATTCGCTGCCGCTCTCTTCCTTGCTGGACCCGAAGGTTCTGCGGGACGTCCAGTACCGGCTTTCCTTCAAGCTGGATGACAGGCCAGCCGCGGGGGAGACGTACAAACGCCGCCGACGGGGCCTGAACACCGCCATGGAGTACGCGATCGAAGCGGGATACCTGGAAAGCAACCCGCTCGCCAACCTTCGGCGAAGCGGCTCGCGTACCGGGGACACGGTGGACCCTCGCGTATTGGTCAATCAGGACCAAGGCGCGCAGCTTCTGACTGCCGTCTCGTACGTGGGGAGCGTTCACCGCAATCGCGGCCGTAGGTTGGTCGGATTCTTCGCTGTCCAGCTCTACGCCGCGCTTCGGCCGGCCGAAGCGGTAGGGCTCCGGAAGAAGGACTGCTACCTCCCCGAAAAGGGGTGGGGCACCCTGACTCTTCGCGAGACACGCCCGGTGGTCGGAACGAAGTGGACGGACTCCGGTCTCCGGCACGACCGCCGCGGCCTTAAATCACGCGAGGCGAACACCGACCGGCCAGTGCCGATCCCGCCCGTGCTGGTCGCCATGCTTCGCGCCCACATCGAAGAGTTCGGCACGGCCAAGGACGGTCGGCTCTTCGCCAACGAGCGCGGGGGAGTCCTCGGCTCCACCAGCTACTGGCGGGTATGGCAGGAAGCCCGTCCCTACGCGCTGCCGCCGGACAAGACCGATTCCCCGCTCGCCCACCGGCCCTACGACCTGCGGCACACCTGCATCACGAACTGGCTGAACGCGGGCGTCCCTGTCGCGGAGGTGTCCCGCCGCGCCGGGAACTCGCCGGAGGTGGTGCACCGCCGGTACGCGGGCTGCATCGACGGACACGAGGTGCTGAACAACCGGAAGATCGAGCAAGCCATGGGGTGGGGCTAGGGAACTGGGAGTGAGCTGTGACCACGCGTGAAAATTGATTCGCCACTCACTCGCGATCAGTGACACACAACGACAAAGGCTGAGCTGCAACGACGATGGACCCGGACACACTGTCCGGGTCCATCGTTGTTTCCGCGCGCAAGCTGTCGGGCCGTCGGGGCTCCGACCTCTGGATTCAGAACGGACGGATCAGAACGGACGGATCAGCACAGGCAGGGATTCGTACCCCAGCCCAGGCTGGATACGTCCCTGTCCCGCAGCGCACCGGAGTAGGCCTGCACTTCGTCCACATCGCCATGGAGGTACTCGCCCCATCCGTCACCGGCTTTGGCCCGGCCGATCTGGAGGTCACCGGTGCTGTGCCAGCCGTTGGGGAGGCTCGCGGTCGCTTCAGCGTTGGTGTAGCCGTCGAGGTAGAGCTTGATCGTGTCGGTCCCGTCGTCGTAGATCACGGCGAGACGATGACCCTGGCCCTCGCCGCCGTCCGCGCCCGCGATCCGGGACACCACCTTCTCGGGAGATCCGACCTCGTCCTTCTCCGGCATCACGAGTTGCCAGGTGTGCGTGGACGGCTCGTAGCGCACCTTGAACGCGTCGGTGTGCTCGCCGGCCTGCGAGAGCACGGTCATCGGGTGGGCCGGCACGGAGTCCGCGAGGCGCACGACGACGCCGAGGGTGAAGCTGTCGCCGGTGTCCACGACCGGCCCGTCGGCAGCGGCGTACCCGGTCTCGCCGTCCAGGCGCAGATGCCCGTCGCCGACGAGCGGCGGCGGCACGTAGGTGCAGTCGGGGTCGATCTCCGGGATGCAGGAGTTGTCGGAGCCCCGGTAGATCGAGGCTCCCGTGCCGAGCCGCAGCGGCGCGCCGTCCGACTGCTCGGGGCTCGCGCCGTCCGTCGCGTCGTCCATCGACCAGTGACCGAGCAGCTTCGGCTTGCGCAGTGCCAGTTCGGATACCTCGCCCGGTACCACGACCCGGTCGTGGACCCGTACGTCGCCGATGTCACCGTGCCACCGGTCGCGGTAGCCGGTAGTCCCACGGGCTCGTCCGATCTGGAACGCGCCGGCCGCCTCCGCGGGAGTCGCCTCCGCCGCGGTGCCGACCTCCTGGCCGTTGACGTACAACTGCGCGCGACCTGTCTCCGCGTCGTACAGCCCCAGCAGATGGGCCCACTCGCCTGTCTCGGGCGTACCACCGGACACCCGTGCGCCCCCGATCGCGAACGACCAGACAGGGCCGGGGTCCTGGCTGCGCAGCCCGAGGCCGAAGCCGGGCTTCCCGTCCGCGTCCTGGCTGGCGACGGTCATGGTCCGGCCGGTTTCGGCGGGCCGCGCCCAGGCGCTGACGGCGAAGGACGTGCGGATGTCGGTGGCCGGGGCGTCCGTGGTGAGGAAGCCGTGACCGCTGCCGTCGAGGCCGACTGTGGCGGTAGTTCCGGTGCCCGCGGGCGCCGGGCCGCCGAAGGTCACGCCAGTGCCGGCACGGGCGACGGTGCCCGTCTCGGCAGAGGCCGTGCGGGAGCCCGCCGGGTCGTCCAGCTTCCAGCGGGCGACAGGGGCACGCCCGTTCTGCACGTTGAAGTCGTACGACGAACTACCGCTGCTTCGGCCCGCCCGGTCGAGCGCGCGGACCGTCAGCTGCTTGGGACCTGCAGTGAGCGGCAGGTACGGAACGGTCACAGCTGCGCCCGGCCGCTCGGCGGAGACGGTCCCGTACGGGCCGCCCAGGAAGCCGTACGTGTACGCCACCACGTCGTCCGAGGGCGAGTCCATGGTGAAGTGGCCGTAGACGCCCACCCCGTCCACCCAGAACACGTCCTCCGGATTCGGGTATTCGGGGGAGCTGATCGTCGCCTTCTCAGGATTCACGTCGTCGTACACGAAGGAACAGACCGAGCCGTCGCCCTCGTCGCTCCATGCGGAGGTCGCCTCGCCGTCGTTCGCGCGGACGTGCCAGGACACGACCGTGTTCGCCGGGATGTCGCCCGGCATCGTCCAGTAGAAGCGCGCCCCCGACGACAAGGTGATGGTGGTGTAGGTACGACGCTGCTCAACTCCTGCTGCGTCCGTCCACCAGGCTTCGAACTCGCCCTTGACCGGGCTAGATTCGGAGGGCTGGTTGTCCTCCTCCGGGTCGTACAGCATGGCACTGAGCCTGGGTGACTCCGGGACGTATGGCGTGTCGTCGCCGGTGGCGCAGGCTTTGCCCTCCGACTGGAGGTCCTGGATCAGCGGCTGCTTCGGCGGCAGGTTGTCCACCGCATACGCCGTACCGGCAGACGTGGCGAGCAGCGCCGCCGCGCAGCTCCCCACCACCATCCGTCTGTATCTGACCGTCCTTCCGAACCTGGTCAATGTCCCTCCCCTGTAAGTGCTTGAGCTCGTGGATCACACGAGCCGCATGAAGCTAACAGAGATGTCTGACAACGCAGACGAGGATTTCTCCCCTTCGCTCAGGCACTGGTAGCGGGTAGCAGCTCCGGTAGAACGATGAGTCGGCCGGCCGCTGGATGACCACGAGGGTGGTCGGGGGCTCGATGACCTGTTCCAGCTCGGCACGGCCGAGGACGGTCGGCTCTTTGCCAACGAGCGTGGGGGAGTCCTCGGCTCCACCAGCTACTGGCGGGTATGGCAGGAAGCCCGTCCCTACGCGCTGCCGCCGGACAAGACCGATTCGCCGCTGGCCCACCGGCCGTACGACTTGCGGCACACCTGCATCACGAACTGGCTGAACGCTGGGGTCCCAGTGGCGGAGGTGTCCCGGCGCGCCGGAAACTCTCCCGAAGTGGTGCACCGTCGGTACGCGGGCTGCATCGACGGCCACGAGGAGCTGAACAACCGGAAGATTGAGTAAGCCATGGGGTGGGGTGAGGGAACCGGGGAGTGAGCTGCGGCCACGCGTGAAAACGACGCGCCGCTCACCCACGACCAGTGGCGGACGAGTGCAAAGGGTTGGACCCAGTCTCACTGGGTCCAACCCAGCTCCTGCGCGTGAGGAGCGTGCAGCGCGTCTGCTTTACAGGTCATCTCAATTGGCTGCTCTGCTCACCGGTGCAAGTGGTCCAAGCCTCCTTCGGGCACTGGGTAGGAACGCTCTGCGGGTAGGAGGCGTCGTGCTGCAGTCAGGTCCCCGTCCCGTACGTGGTGGTGAATTGTGTGCGCCAGTGAGGTGATGTCGGTGATGGAGACCGTCCACTCGTCCGCGTAGCGGTGTGCGGCTTCTCCTGTGAGACCGAGTTGCAGCGAGCGGTGAGGAAGTGGCTGCAGGTGCAGGTCACGTTCCGGGTCCCACTGGACCCGAGCCGGAGACCGCTTCAACTGGCGTTTCCAGGTTGCGCGGTCAGGATGCAGCCCGTGCTCATAGTGGGCCAGGCAGGCATGTTCCAGTGCCCATTCGAAGCCTTCACGGGTGATCTCGATGGCGAGGACAGTTTCCTGGCCGTCCTTGGAGCCCCATCCGCAGCGGTACATCATCCAGAGGAAGGAGGGCTTGATCCACGTCATCCGGTCCCGCTGCCAGGCTGCCGGAAAGCGACTGTCCCGGGCCGCGGGAAGGCCGATCTCCGGCCCGTACGCCTGGTAGACGGTGACCGTGGAAGCGGTGTAAAAAGCGCGGATCTGGTGCTTGGGTTCTGCCACGGTGACCAGCGTGAGGGCACCGTTCGATGCGTGCCATCGAATTAGCGGCACACTTGGCTGTCGAACCTGCGGTGCAGATGAGGGTGGAGGCGGCGGCAGCCGGCGAGCCAGGCCATGGTGCGTTCGATCGTCCAGCGATGCCTGCCCCTAGGCTTTTCTCCGAAAGCATGACCGGAGCTACCCGGGAGCGGGCAGGGCGGCGTCAGGGATCGTCCTCGACTGGAACATGGTGGCGGCACACGAACTGGCTGAGCGCCGGCGTCCTTGTGGCGGAGGTGTCCCGCCGCGTAGGGAACTCAGGTGAAGAGGCGCATCGCCGTTACGCGGGCTGCATCGGTGATCACGAGGAGCTGAACAACCGGAAGATCGAAAAGTCCATGGGATGGGGTGAGGAGACCAGCGAGTGAGCTGGGATCACCCCTGAAAACCCACTCGCCACTCACTCGCGATCAGTGACACACAACGACAAAGGGTCGGACCCAGTGAGACTGGGTCCGACCCTTTGTACTTGGCACTTTGCCTGGTCAGCGGGTTGATCATGCTGTCCGGACTGAAGTGCCCCCGGCAGGATTCGAACCTGCGCACCCGGCTCCGGAGGCCGATGCTCTATCCCCTGAGCTACGGGGGCATGTCGCTGTTGTGCTCTGCGACGGGTGAAACACTACCAGCTTCCGCGGGGTGTCCGTGAACAGGTATTTCCGCGCGGCCACCGTCCGCGTCACGTCGGCTCCCATGCCCTCCGCCGTATCGTCCGCCGTGCCGTCCGTGGGCCACCCGGCCGCCACCCGTCCGGGGCCGGAAATGGGCAAAACCCGGACGCAGCCCCTACGCCCCGCCTACTCTCGGAGTGTGTCAGGGGCGTGTGGCCGCGTGCTTGTTGTTGACGACAACAAGGTCATCCGGCAGTTGATCAGGGTCAATCTCGAGCTTGAGGGCTTCGAGGTCGTGACCGCGGCCGATGGTGTCGAGTGCCTGGACCTGGTGCATCGGGTCTGCCCCGATGTGATCACCCTCGATGTCGTCATGCCCCGGCTCGACGGTCTGCAGACCGCCACTCGCCTGCGCTCCGATCCGCGGACCAGACATCTGCCCGTCGCGATCGTCAGCGCCTGTACGCAGTACGAGGTTGACAACGGTGTCGCCGCGGGCGTCGACGCGTTCCTGGCGAAGCCCTTCGAGCCCAGCGAGCTGGTACGGCTCGTACGGCAGTTGGCGAACAGGGAGGACCCGCCGTCGGTCGACGGCAGACAAAGCGCCGGGAAGGCCGAGAGCGCCGCGGGCTGACCGCATGGCGAAACCAGGTCGCGGAGCGCCCCCCTCCCTCCCATACGCTTGTCCCGTGACCCCCGCCGAGCTCTCAAGGACCGTGCTGCGCGCCGTGCGTCGTGCGGTCGACGAGGACGCCTTGCGCGCGCCCGTGCCCGCGCGCGTGCGAGTGGAGCGGACACGGCCCGGCGGTAGTGGGGACTACGCCTGTGCCGTCGCGCTCCAGCTGGCCGGGGCCGCCGCGCGGCCGGCCCGGGAGGTCGCCGAGATCCTGCGGGACCGGGTCGCCGGCGCACCGGGGATCGGCCGGGTCGAGGTCACCGGGCCCGGATTTCTGAACTTCACGCTCGACGCGTCGGCGGATGCCCGGGCGCGCGAGGCGCTCGTACGCGATGTGCTGGCGCGAGGGGCCCGGTACGGGCACGGGGACGCGCTCGCCGGGGACATCCTGCAGTTGAGCCATGCCCGCGAGGTCCGGGCCGCGGTCACCGCCCACGCGCTGCGCACCATCGCACGCACCCAGGGTGCGCTGGTGCGCACCGGCTGCGACGGGTCGCCCGACCCCGACCCCGACTGGGCGCGGCTGGGAGTCGACATCGACGCCCCGGGGGAGCCGGCTGCGTCGCCCACCGTCGTCCGGCCCCTTCCCGCGGGTGCCGCCGCGAGCGAGCTGCTGGAGCGGCTCGGACCCGATGCCGTCCGGTGGGGGCTGCTGCGGCCGGCCGGGCACGACCGGGCCCCGCTCGGCGACGAGCTGCTCGTACAGAGCGCCGGCAATCCGCTGTTCCTCGTCCGCTACGCCCACTCCCGGGCCCGCGCGCTCACCCGTGGCGCCGTGCTCCTCGGATTCGACAGCTCGTACGACGAGGATGTCGACGCACCCGCACTGCTGCGCGCGCTGGCCGACTACCCAGAGGCCCTCGCCGCCGCCGCCCGCCACCGCGCGCCCGACCGGCTCGCCCGGCATCTCGAAGACGTCGCGCACGCCTTCTTCGACTTCCAGGACTCCGCGTCCCCGCTGCCCGTCGGCGACGAGAAACCCTCGGCCGCCCACCGCTCCCGGCTGGCCGTTGCCGAAGCCGCCGGGACGGTGCTCGCCGGTGGCCTGTCCCTGCTCGGTATCAGCGCACCCGAACACCTCTGAGAGATCCGAAAGAGCAGAGCAACACCATGAGCCGATCCGCACACCCCGCCGGTCCCCGTCACGCCGACGTCCTGACCGAGGGGCACTACACGGCCCCGCCCGCCGACCTGAACGTCCTCGACGAGAAGGTCTGGGCCCGCACCGTCTCCCGCAACGACGACGGCGCCGTGACCGTCGGCGGGATCGAAGTGACCCGGCTGGCCGAGGAATTCGGCACGCCCGCCTACTTCCTCGACGAGAGCGACTTCCGCGCCCGCTGCCGCGCCTGGGCCGACGCGTTCGGACCGGGCGCCGATGTCTTCTACGCCGGCAAGGCGTTCCTGTCACGGGCTGTCGTGCGCTGGCTGAAGGAGGAGGGGCTCAACCTCGACGTCTGCTCCGGCGGCGAGCTGACCACCGCACTCGACGCCGGCATGCCCGCCGAGCGCATCGCCTTCCACGGCAACAACAAGACCGTCGCCGAGATCGAGCGGGCCATCCACGTCGGTGTCGGGCGGATCGTGCTCGACTCGTTCCAGGAGATCGTCCGCGTCTCGCACATCGCGCAGCGGCTCGGCAAGCGGCAGCGTGTCCAGATCCGGGTGACGGTCGGCGTCGAGGCGCACACCCACGAGTTCATCGCCACCGCCCACGAGGACCAGAAGTTCGGCATCGCGCTGGCCGGAGGGCAGGCCGCCGAAGCAGTGCGCCGGGCGCTCACGCTCGACGGGATCGAACTCATCGGCATCCACTCGCACATCGGCTCGCAGATCTTCGACATGGCGGGTTTCGAGGTCTCCGCCCGCCGCGTGGTCCAGCTCCTCGCCGAGGTGCGCGACGAGCACGGTGTCGAGCTGCCGGAGATCGACCTCGGTGGTGGTCTGGGCATCGCGTACACCTCCGACGACGACCCGCGCGAGCCGCACGAGATCGCCAAGGCGCTCGGCGACATCGTGACCCGCGAGTGCGAGTCGGCCGGCCTCGCCACCCCGCGGATCTCGGTCGAGCCCGGGCGCGCCATCGTCGGCCCCACCGCGTTCACGCTGTACGAGGTCGGCACCATCAAGCACCTCGAAGGACTGCGTACGTACGTCAGCGTCGACGGCGGCATGTCGGACAACATCCGCACCGCGCTCTACGACGCCGAGTACAGCGTCGCGCTCGTCTCGCGCCGCTCCGACGCCGAACCGATGCTCGTACGCGTCGTCGGCAAGCACTGCGAGAGCGGTGACATCGTGGTCAAGGATGCGTTCCTGCCGTCCGACCTCGCGCCCGGCGATCTGATCGCCGTGCCCGCCACCGGCGCCTACTGCCGCTCGATGGCGAGCAATTACAACCACGCGCTGCGCCCACCCGTCGTCGCCGTGCGCGACGGAGAGGCGCGGGTGATCGTCCGGCGCGAGACGGAGGAAGATCTCCTGCGTCTTGATGTCGGCTGATGAAATAGATGTCTCAGGATCCGGACGGGTGACAGAAACTCCCGTCCGGTGAGTGAGACTGGTCCACACATGAGCATGCATGAGAAACGAGGTCGGATGATGCGTACGCGTCCGCTGAAGGTGGCGCTGCTGGGCTGTGGAGTGGTCGGCTCAGAGGTGGCGCGCATCATGACGACGCACGCCGACGACCTCGCCGCGCGCATCGGCGCGCCCATCGAGCTCGCCGGTGTCGCCGTCCGCCGGCCCTCGAAGGCGCGGGAGGGGATCGACCCCGCGCTGATCACCACCGATGCGACCGCCCTGGTCAAACGGGGCGACATCGACGTCGTCATCGAGGTCATCGGTGGCATCGAGCCGGCCCGCGCACTCATCACCACCGCCTTCGAGCACGGCGCGAGTGTCGTCTCCGCCAACAAGGCGCTGCTCGCCGAGGACGGCGCCGCTCTGCACGCCGCCGCCGAACAGTACGGCCGGGACCTCTATTACGAGGCGGCCGTGGCCGGTGCCATTCCGCTCGTGCGGCCGCTGCGCGAGTCCCTCGTCGGTGACAAGGTCAACCGGGTGCTGGGCATCGTCAACGGCACGACCAACTTCATCCTCGACAAGATGGACACCAGCGGCGCGGGCTACTCCGAGGCGCTCGACGAGGCCACCGCCCTCGGGTACGCCGAGGCCGACCCGACCGCCGACGTCGAGGGCTTCGACGCCGCCGCCAAGGCCGCGATCCTCGCCGGAATCGCCTTCCACACCCGGGTGCGGATCGGCGAGGTGCACCGCGAGGGCATCACCGAGGTCACCGCGGCCGACATCGCGTCGGCCCGCCGCATGGGCTGCACCGTCAAACTCCTCGCCATCTGCGAGCGCGCCGCCGACGGCCGGTCCGTCACCGCGCGCGTGCACCCGGCGATGATCCCGCTCAGCCACCCGCTGGCCTCCGTCCGTGAGGCGTACAACGCGGTCTTCGTCGAGGCGGATGCCGCCGGGCAGCTGATGTTCTACGGCCCCGGCGCGGGCGGTTCCCCGACCGCCTCCGCGGTCCTCGGCGACCTGGTCGCGGTCTGCCGCAACAAGCTCAACGAGGCCACCGGCCCCGGTGAGTCCGCGTACACGCGTCTGCCGGTCAGCCCCATGGGTGAGGTCGTCACGCGGTACCACATCAGTCTCGACGTGGCCGACAAGCCTGGCGTACTCGCCCAGGTCGCGACGGTCTTCGCCGAACAGGGCGTATCCATCGATACGGTCCGCCAGCAAGGCCGCCAGGACGGAGGCGGCGAGGCATCTCTCGTCGTCGTCACCCACCGCGCGCCCGACGCCGCCCTCTCGGCGACCGTCGAGGCGCTGCGCAAGCTCGACACCGTGCGCGGTGTCGCCAGCATCATGCGTGTTGAAGGGGAGTAAGGACCCATGACCAGCAAGGGCACCCACCAGTGGCGCGGCATCATCGAGGAGTACCGGGACCGTCTTCCGGTCACGAGCACGACGCCGGTTGTCACGCTTCGTGAGGGTGGCACGCCGCTCGTTCCCGCTCAGGTCCTCTCCGAGCGCACGGGCTGCGAGGTGCACCTCAAGGTGGAGGGCGCCAATCCCACCGGGTCCTTCAAGGACCGCGGTATGACGATGGCGATCACCCGGGCCAAGGAGGAAGGTGCCAAGGCCGTCATCTGCGCCTCCACCGGCAACACCTCCGCCTCCGCCGCCGCGTACGCGGTGCGGGCGGGCATGGTCTGCGCCGTCCTCGTACCGCAGGGCAAGATCGCGCTCGGCAAGATGGGCCAGGCGCTCGTCCACGGCGCCAAGATTCTCCAGGTCGACGGCAACTTCGACGACTGCCTGACGCTGGCCCGCTCGCTCTCGGACAACTACCCGGTGGCACTGGTCAATTCGGTCAATCCGGTCCGTATCGAGGGCCAGAAGACCGCGGCGTTCGAGATCGTCGACGCGCTCGGCGACGCCCCCGACATCCATGTCCTCCCGGTCGGCAACGCGGGCAACATCACCGCGTACTGGAAGGGTTACACGGAGTACGCCGCGGATTCCATGTCGACGCACAAGCCGCGCATGTGGGGCTTCCAGGCCTCGGGCTCCGCGCCCATCGTCCGCGGCGAGATCGTCAAGGACCCGTCGACCATCGCCACCGCGATCCGGATCGGCAACCCGGCCTCCTGGCAGTACGCGCTGGACGCGCGCGACGAGTCGGGCGGCTTCATCGACGAGGTGACGGACCGTCAAATTCTGTCCGCCTACCGTCTGTTGGCCTCTCAGGAGGGTGTCTTCGTCGAGCCCGCCTCGGCCGCATCGGTCGCCGGTCTACTCAAGGCTGCCGAAGAGGGCAAGGTCGACCCCGGCCAGAAGATCGTCTGCACGGTCACCGGCAACGGTCTGAAGGATCCGGACTGGGCCGTCGCGGGTGCTCCGCAGCCCGTCACCGTACCGGTCGACGCCGCCACCGCCGCGGAGAAGCTCGGCCTCGTGCAGTAAAGACATCAGCAGCTCAACCGCCCCTTTTCGGGGCGGAGAGCGCATAGGAGGCGTGCGACACGCATCGTGCGCCTCCTGTGCGCCCTATGTCGCGACAGAACCTTCCTTCGATAAGCTGTAGTCAACCCGCCCCGCCGCAATTGCCGCGGTGTCGCCTTCGTGGCCGTCGGGTTCTCCACAGGCTTACGAAATATCCACCGCCACAATCCCCGCCGCAGCAATCCCCACTGCCTCACAAGGAGAGTCGTCGAAGCGATGGCCGGTCCCGCCTTCCGAGCCGCCGCCGTCCGGGTGCGCGTCCCCGCTACCAGCGCCAACCTGGGCCCGGGTTTTGACGCCCTCGGCCTGTCGCTGGGGCTGTACGACGACGTCGTCGTCCGCGTCGCCGACTCCGGCCTGCACATCGACATCGCCGGCGAGGGTGCCGACACCCTGCCCCGCGACGAGAGCCACCTCCTCGTGCGCTCCCTGCGTACGGCCTTCGACCTGCTCGGCGGACAGCCCCGCGGCCTGGAGATCGTCTGCGCCAACCGCATCCCGCACGGGCGTGGCCTCGGTTCCTCCTCCGCGGCCATCTGCGCCGGTATCGTCGCGGCCCGCGCCGTGACCACCGGTGGCGATGCCCGGCTCGACGACGCGGCACTGCTGGAGCTTGCCACCGAGATCGAGGGCCACCCCGACAATGTGGCGGCATGCCTGCTCGGCGGCTTCACGCTGGCCTGGATGGACGGCGGCTCCGCCCGCGCGATCAGGATGGATCCCTCGGATTCCATCGTTCCGGTGGTTTTCGTCCCCGGCAAGCCGGTGCTCACCGAGACCGCCCGCGGACTGCTGCCGCGTACCGTCCCGCACGTCGACGCCGCGTTCAACGCCGGCCGTGCGGGCCTCCTGGTCGAGGCCATGACCCGGCGCCCCGAGTTGCTGCTCGCCGCGACCGAGGACCGGCTGCACCAGGAATACCGCGCCCCCGCAATGGCCGAGAGCGTGGAACTTGTGAACCGACTGCGCGCCGACGGCGTCCCTGCAGTCATCTCCGGTGCCGGGCCGACCGTGCTCGCGCTGGCCGAGGACGGTGCGGCCGACAAGGTCGCACGGCTGGCGGGCGAGGGATGGGCGGCCAACCGGCTCACTCTCGACGCCTCGGGTGCGAGTGTCCTGCCGCTCGCCCCGTAGCGAGAAGTGATTGCCGGTGAGTGAGAGGGGGAATGTTTGTTGGAGCCGGTAGTGTTAACCTCAAGTCTGCAATCGACGTCTATGTGGCGCGTTGCTTCGTGTCCCTTTCCGGGGCCACCATTTCTTCCGAGAGCCTCCCCAACTGCCTGAGCAGCCTGCCTGAGCAGTTTCGAGCACGCTCCGGAACCGGCACGACACCCCTCGCTTGTCCAGGAGTGGGCCGAGCAGGGGGATGCTCGCGTCGGACCCTTGCACATTCATCTCTCCGCCGTACCCGGCGGACCACCGCCCCGGCACGGTCCGCAAGATCCAAAGACCGCAGTCGGACAGCACAACCGGTCGCCGAGCCAGAAGGCCGACGTCCGCTCCAGGGAAGGACCCTTCGTGAGCGACACCACCGATCTGATGGGCGTGACTGCCGACAAGACCGTCGACAGCTCCGCGCCCGCCGAAGGTGCTGCCACTGGCACCACCGCACGGCGCCGCCGCTCCGGCACCGGCCTCGATGGCATGGTCCTGGCCGAGCTGCAGCAGGTCGCGTCCGGCCTCGGCATCAAGGGCACTGCGCGGATGCGCAAGAGCCAGCTGATCGAGGTCATCAAGGAGGCGCAGGGCGGAAGCGCTGCGCCCAAGGCTGCCGCAGCGCCCGCCGCCGCGGACGCCGAGACCAAGCCGAAGCGCCGCGCCACCTCCAAGGCGCGCACGGGGGACGAGTCCGCCGCCGCGCCCGCCGAGAAGGCCACGGCCCAGCAGCAGATCGACATCCCCGGCCAGCCGGCCAGCGACGACCAGCCCACGGGTGAGCGTCGTCGGCGCCGTGCGACCGCGCAGGCGGGCAGCCCGGACGTCAAGGCGGAGCCCAAGGCCGAGGCCAAGGTGGAGACGCAGGCCGAGCCGAAGGGCGAGGACCGCGCCGAGGCGAAGGCCGAAGCCGCCGTGGACACCGCCGAAGGCCGCCGTGGCGACCGTGGCGACCGTGGCGACCGCGGTCAGCGTGGCGAACGCGGTGAGCGTGGCGACCGCGGCGACCGCCGTGACCGTCAGCGCGACCGCCGCGGCAAGGGCGACGAGCAGGGCGGTGGCCAGGGCCAGCAGGGCGGCCAGCGCCAGCAGCGCCAGGGCCAGAGCCAGGGCCAGAGCCAGGGCCAGAGCCAGAGCCAGGGTCAGGGCCCGCAGGGTGGCGGCGGACCGCAGGACGACGGTTACGACGACGAGGCAGGCGGCCGTCGCGGTCGCCGTGGCCGCTACCGCGACCGCCGTGGCCGCCGTGGCCGCGACGACTTCGCGAGCGACGCGCCGCCGGTCTCCGACGACGACGTCCTGATCCCCGTCGCGGGCATCCTGGACATCCTCGACAACTACGCGTTCATCCGGACCTCCGGCTACCTGCCGGGCCCGAACGACGTGTACGTGTCGCTCGCCCAGGTCCGCAAGAACGGCCTGCGCAAGGGTGACCACGTCACCGGTGCGGTGCGCCAGCCCAAGGACGGCGAGCGCCGCGAGAAGTTCAACGCGCTGGTCCGCCTCGACTCGGTCAACGGCATGGCTCCCGAAAGCGGCCGCGGCCGCCCGGAGTTCCAGAAGCTGACCCCGCTGTACCCGCAGGACCGGCTCCGTCTGGAGACCGACTCCAACGTCCTGACGACGCGGATCATCGACCTGGTCGCACCGATCGGCAAGGGCCAGCGTGGTCTGATCGTGGCCCCGCCGAAGACCGGCAAGACCATGATCCTGCAGGCGATCGCCAACGCGATCACCGTCAACAGCCCCGAGTGCCACCTGATGGTCGTCCTGGTCGACGAGCGTCCGGAAGAGGTCACCGACATGCAGCGGTCGGTGAAGGGCGAGGTCATCTCCTCGACCTTCGACCGTCCCGCCGAGGACCACACCACCGTCGCCGAGCTGGCCATCGAGCGCGCCAAGCGTCTCGTCGAGCTGGGTCACGACGTGGTCGTCCTGCTGGACTCGATCACCCGCCTCGGCCGCGCGTACAACCTCGCGGCCCCGGCATCCGGTCGCATCCTGTCCGGTGGTGTCGACTCGACCGCGCTCTACCCGCCGAAGCGCTTCTTCGGTGCCGCGCGCAACATCGAGGACGGCGGCTCGCTGACCATCCTGGCCACCGCGCTCGTCGAGACCGGCTCGCGCATGGACGAGGTGATCTTCGAGGAGTTCAAGGGCACCGGCAACATGGAGCTCAAGCTCGACCGGAAGCTCTCGGACAAGCGCATCTTCCCGGCGGTGGACGTCGACGCGTCCAGCACCCGTAAGGAAGAAATCCTGCTCGGCAGCGACGAGTTGGCGATTGTCTGGAAGCTGCGCCGGGTGCTGCACGCACTCGACCAGCAGCAGGCGATCGAGCTACTCCTGGACCGGATGAAGAAGACCCAGTCCAACGCGGAGTTCCTGCTCCAGATCCAGAAGACGACGCCCGCTCCGGGCAACGGCAACGACTGACGTCGTACCGCTCAGGCAGTCGTCACAGGGCCGCCCCCGTCACCTCGGTGACGGGGGCGGCCCTGTTCCCGTGCATCGTTTTCCGGCCTTTCGGCAGATCCGCCCGATCCGAGACCTTCGCCACACGGCTACCGTTCCGCTCCGGGCCCCGACGATGCCTGTAACGGGCAAGAAACCGCAGGTGAGCGCGGGATCACCGGCCGTTCCACGCCATCGTGTGCGGCTTCCGTCCTCACCCGGTCACGACAGGGTGCTGTGCAACCCTTTTTCGAGCCACCACGTCGTACTCATAGCGACAAAGCGACAGAACCAGTGCCCGAACACCACTGCAGGGGGTAGCCGGGGGCAGGCGAGGATCGAGGAGACGGATGACCGGGCAGAGCGGGAGCAACGGCCGAATACGCGGCACCGGCAAGCGCCGGAAGGAGCCTTCCCGCCGCCGCAGGGCGACGGCCATCGCCGCCTGGACCGTGGCCGGTGTGGTCGTCGTGGGCGGTACGGGCCTGGGGTACGCGTACTTCAAGCTCAACGGAAATCTCAAGGCCGTCGACATCAACGCCGCGCTCGGCAAGAACCGCCCCGCCGATGTCGACAACGGCTCGCAGGACATCCTCGTCCTCGGCTCCGACTCCCGCTCCGGCGCGAACTCCGAGTACGGCAGGGACGAAGGCACCGCCCGCTCGGACACCGCGATGGTCGTGCACCTCAATCAGGGCCACAGGACCGCGAGCGTCGTCTCCATCCCGCGCGACACCCTCGTCACCCGCCCCGACTGCACGAGCGACACCAGCGGCAAGACCGTACCGGGCCGGCAGCGCGCGATGTTCAACACGGCGTACGAGGTCGGCGGGCCGGCCTGCGCGGTCAAGACCGTCGAGGCGATGTCCGGCATCCGCATGGACCACTACCTCGAAGTCGACTTCACGGGCTTCAAGAAGCTCATCGACCAGCTGGGCGGCGTCAAGATCACCACCACGCAGGCGATCAACGACTCCAAGAGTCATCTGAATCTGACGCCCGGCACCCACACCCTCGACGGAGAGCAGTCGCTCGGCCTGGTACGCACCCGCAAGAGCGTCGGCGACGGCAGCGACCTCGGCCGCATCCAGCTGCAGCAGGCCTTCATCAAGGCGCTGATGGAACAGGCGAAGACCGTGGGGGTGTTCTCCGACCCGAAGACACTGTTCGGCCTCGCGGACACGGCCACAAAGGCCATCACCACCGACTCCGACCTGGGTTCGGTCAAGGAGCTCACGGGCTTCGCCAACGGCCTCAAGGGGCTCGGTTCGAGGAACGTCCACATGGTCACGCTGCCCGTGCAGTACGACCCGGCCGACCCGAACCGCGTCGTACCGCTGGAGAAGTCCGCACAGCAGGTGTGGACCGCCCTCAAGCAGGACAAGCCGATCCCCGCCTCCGCCATCGAGAAGTCGGCCGGTGACAAGGGCGAGGCCGGCCAGGTCGTCCGGTAGGACCACCGCAGTCCGGTGACCCGGTATGCGCGGAACGTTTCGGAACGCTCGGGAATAGTTGCGGCCCGCCCCCGGTTTTGGGAGATGCGGCTGGTCCTGGCAGACTGGTACGTCGGCCCCGGTTCACGGATGCGCAAATCCGCGTGTACGACCCGGCGCCCTCCCGAACCTAGGAGACACCCTTGAAGCGCGACATTCACCCCGAGTACGTCGAGACGCAGGTCAGCTGCACCTGTGGCGCGTCGTTCACCACGCGGTCCACCATCGGCGGCGGCGCCATCCGTGCCGACGTCTGCTCCGAGTGCCACCCGTTCTACACGGGCAAGCAGAAGATCCTCGACACCGGTGGCCGTGTGGCCCGCTTCGAGGCCCGCTTCGGCAAGGCTGCAGGCTCCGCCAGCAAGTAGCGAGCCCTTGCGCCGGTTCTCGGCGCCCTCTTCCCGGGGGCGCCGAGACCGGCGTTTTTTTCCGGCCGGGGGGTACGGGCCAGTCCCCGCAGCCCCGACCGGACAGCACCACGCCTTCCAGCAGGCACGTCGAAGTCACTTCCCCGAGCTCTTGATGAGCAGGGGATACCCCCACCCCCAGGAGCCCCCGATGTTCGAGGCGGTCGAGGAACTGATCGGCGAACAGGCCGATCTTGAGAAGAAGCTCGCGGATCCCGCGGTCCACGCCGACCAGGCCAACGCGCGCAAGCTCAACAAGCGCTACGCCGAGCTGACCCCGATCGTCGGTACGTACCGCTCCTGGAAGCAGACCGGGGACGACATCGAGACCGCCCGCGAGTTCGCGGCGGACGACCCCGACTTCGCCGCCGAGGTGAAGGACCTGGAGAAGCAGCGCGAGGAGCTCACCGAGAAGCTCCGCCTCCTCCTGGTCCCGCGCGACCCCAGCGACGACAAGGACGTGCTCCTGGAGATCAAGGCGGGCGCGGGCGGCGACGAGTCCGCCCTGTTCGCCGGCGATCTGCTGCGCATGTATCTGCGGTACGCCGAGCGCGTCGGCTGGAAGACCGAGATCATCGACTCCACCGAGTCCGAGCTCGGCGGGTACAAGGACGTCCAGGTCGCCGTGAAGACCAAGGGCGGCAACGGCGCCACCGAGCCCGGCCAGGGTGTGTGGGCCCGGTTGAAGTACGAGGGCGGCGTGCACCGCGTGCAGCGGGTGCCGTCCACCGAGTCCCAGGGCCGCATCCACACATCGGCAGCCGGTGTGCTCGTCACGCCCGAGGCGGAGGAGGTCGACGTCGAGATCCACGCCAACGATCTCCGTATCGACGTCTACCGCTCCTCGGGCCCCGGCGGCCAGTCCGTCAACACGACGGACTCCGCCGTCCGCATCACGCACCTGCCGACCGGTGTCGTGGCCTCCTGCCAGAACGAGAAGAGCCAGCTCCAGAACAAGGAGCAGGCGATGCGTATCCTGCGGTCGCGACTGCTTGCCGCAGCCCAGGAGGCGGCCGAGCAGGAAGCTTCGGACGTCCGGCGCAGCCAGGTGCGTACCGTCGACCGTTCCGAGAAGATCCGCACGTACAACTTCCCGGAAAACCGGATCTCGGACCACCGCGTCGGATTCAAGGCGTACAACTTGGACCAGGTGCTCGACGGTGAACTGGACGCAGTCATCCAGGCTTGCGTCGACGCCGACTCCGCCGCCAAGCTCGCCGTCGCATAAGCAACACCCCGCCCCGCCCGTGAAACCGTACGGAGAACCGCGATGAACCTGCTGCTCGCCGAGGTGGCCCAGGCCACCCAGCGGCTGGCCGACGCCGGTGTACCCTCACCGCGATTCGACGCGGAGGAGCTCGCCGCGTTCGTGCACGGCGTCAAGCGGGGCGAGCTGCACAATGTGCCGGACGCGGACTTCGACGCGCGGTACTGGGAGGCCATCGCCCGCCGCGAGGCCCGCGAGCCGCTCCAGCACATCACCGGTCGCGCCTTCTTCCGCTACCTGGAGCTCCAGGTGGGCCCCGGCGTCTTCGTCCCCCGCCCGGAGACGGAATCGGTCGTCGGCTGGGCGATAGACGCCGTCCGCGCGATGGACGTCGTCGAGCCGATGATCGTCGACCTCTGCACGGGATCGGGCGCCATCGCCCTCGCCATGGCCCAGGAGGTGCCGCGCTCGCGCGTGCACGCCGTGGAGCTGTCCGAGGAGGCCCTCACCTGGACGCGGAAGAACGCCGAGGGGTCCAGGGTCACCGTGCACCGCGGAGACGCCCTGACGGCCCTTCCCGAGCTCGACGGCCAGGTCGACCTGGTCATCTCCAACCCGCCGTACATCCCGCTCACCGAGTGGGAGTACGTGGCACCCGAGGCCCGTGACCACGATCCGGAGATGGCGCTCTTCTCCGGCGAGGACGGTCTCGACACCATCCGCGGCATCGAACGCACCGCACACCGTCTGCTGCGCCCCGGCGGTCTCGTCGTCATCGAGCACGCCGACACCCAGGGCGGTCAGGTGCCGTGGATCTTCACCGAGGAGCGGGGCTGGGCCGACGCGGCCGACCACCCCGACCTGAACGGGCGCCCCCGGTTCGCCACGGCCCGCAAGGCCATGCCGTGACCGGCGCCCCGCACGCGCACCCGCACGACCCGTACCCGTACACGCTTGAGGAGGCCGGCTGATGGCACGGCGATACGACTGCAACGACGCGACCGACCGTACGACGGGTCTGCGCGAAGCCGCGTCCGCCGTGCGCCGCGGCGAACTGGTCGTGCTGCCCACCGACACCGTGTACGGGATCGGCGCGGACGCCTTCAGCTCCGAAGGCGTCGCCGACCTGCTCGACGCCAAGGGTCGCGGCCGCAACATGCCCACCCCTGTCCTGATCGGCTCGCCGAACACCCTGCACGGCCTGGTCACCGACTTCTCCGAGCAGGCCTGGGAGCTCGTCGACGCCTTCTGGCCCGGCGCCCTCACGCTCGTCGCGAAGCACCAGCCGTCGCTCCAGTGGGACCTCGGCGACACCCGCGGCACCGTCGCCGTCCGGATGCCGCTGCACCCGGTCGCGATCGAGCTGCTCACCGAGGTCGGTCCGATGGCCGTCTCCAGCGCCAACCTCACCGGACACCCGTCTCCCGAGGACTGCGACGCAGCCCAGGAGATGCTCGGCGACTCCGTCTCCGTCTACCTCGACGGCGGCCCGACCCCCGGCATCGTGCCGTCCTCCATCGTCGACGTCACGGGCAAGGTGCCGGTACTGCTGCGCGCCGGTGCGCTCTCCGTCGAGGAACTCCGCAAGGTGGTACCCGACCTCGAGGTGGCCAATTGACCGCCCCTGAGGGGCGTGGCATAGCGGGGCGGACCGATACTTTCCGCATCCTCCACGTCAGCACCGGCAACGTCTGCCGCTCGCCGATCACCGAGCGGCTGACCCGCCATGCCCTGGTGGATCGCCTCGGCGATCCGCTCAGCGGCGGCCTGATCGTGGAGAGCGCCGGCACCTGGGGGCACGAAGGCGCCCCCATGGAGGCCAACGCCGAGATCGTCCTGGCCGACTTCGGCGCCGACGCCACCGGTTTCGTCGGGCGCGAACTGCTCGACGAGCACGTGATCCGCGCCGACCTCGTCCTCACCGCGACCCGCGACCACCGCGCCCAGGTGATCTCGATGGGTCACTCGGCCGGCCTGAGGACGTTCACGCTCAAGGAATTCACCCGGCTGGTCCGGGCCATAGACCCCGCAACGCTGCCCGACCCGCGCGACGAGGGCGTCGTCGAACGCGCCCGCGCGCTGGTCCGCGCGGCAGCCGCGCTGCGCGGCTGGCTGCTGGCCCCCACCGCCGAGGCCGACGAGGTGTACGACCCGTACGGCGCCCCGATCACGTTCTTCCGCTCCGTCGGCGACGAGATCAACCAGGCCCTCGACCCGGTGGTCACCGCACTGACGGGCGTACCGGCCCCGCACTGACGCGTCCGGGGGCAGCGCGCAGCAGGCAGCGAGCCGGGTACTGGCCTACCTTGGATCTGACGCCAGCGCACCCCCACCCCAGGCCCGGAGCCGTCAGATGTCGGTCACCACCCCCGCCGCACCCTCCTCCGCCCACGTCACCGCCCTGCCGCAGGACTTCGCAGCCCTGATCCGGGAGGACCCGGAGATCGCCGATGTGCTGCTGGGGGAGCTGAACCGGCAGTCGAGCACGCTGCAGCTGATCGCCGCCGAGAACTTCACCTCGCCCGCGGTCCTTGCCGCCCTCGGCTCACCGCTCGCCAACAAGTACGCCGAGGGGTATCCCGGCGCCCGCCACCACGGCGGCTGCGAGATGGCCGACGCCGCCGAATTCATCGCCGTCCAGCGGGCCACCACGCTCTTCGGCGCCGAGCACGCCAACGTCCAGTCGCACTCCGGCTCCTCGGCCGTCCTCGCGGCGTACGCGGCGCTGCTGCGCCCCGGCGACACGGTCCTCGCGATGGGACTCCCGTACGGCGGACACCTCACGCATGGTTCGCCCGCCAACTTCTCCGGCCGCTGGTTCGAGTTCATCGGCTACGGGGTCGACTCCGACAGTGGTCTGATCGACTACGAGCAGGTGCGCACGCTGGCCCGCACCCACCGGCCCAAGGCGATCGTCAGCGGCTCGATCTCGTACCCCCGTCACCCCGACTACGAGGTGTTCCGCGAGATCGCCGACGAGGTCGGCGCGTATCTGATCGCCGATGCGGCACATCCGATGGGGCTGATCGCCGGGGGAGCTGCGCCCAGTCCCGTCCCGTACGCCGATGTGGTGTGCGCCACCACGCACAAGGTGCTGCGCGGGCCGCGCGGCGGCATGATCCTGTGCGGCGCGGAGCTGGCCGAGCGGATCGACCGGGCGGTCTTCCCCTTCACCCAGGGCGGGGCGCAGATGCACACGGTCGCGGCCAAGGCGGTGGCGTTCGGGGAGGCGGCGACACCGGCGTTCACGGGGTACGCCCATCAGGTGGTGGCACATGCGCGGGTGCTGGCGGCCGGTCTGGAGGCCGAGGGCTTCGAGGTGACCACCGGCGGCACGGACACCCATCTGATCGTCGCCGACCCGGCGCCGCTCGGCGTCGACGGCCGCACCGCCCGCGAGCGGCTCGCGGCTGCGGGCATGGTGCTGGACACCTGCGCGCTGCCGTACGGGGACGCCCGGGGCATCAGGCTCGGCACCGCCGCGGTCACCACCCAGGGAATGGGCGACGCCGACATGGCGCGGATCGCGGTGCTCTTCGGGGCGGCGGTACGTGAGGAAGGCGACGTCCGAGCAGAGGTGAAGGAACTGACAGGGAAATATCCCCCCTATCCGGGGTAGACGTGGCTCGTGCAACCATCACCCGTACCTCCGTGTCCTCAATCATGAGGCCGACGTAGTTAAGGTGTGGGCTGAGATGGCCGGCGATATCTGTGGGGCAGCCCGTGCGTGATTACTTGCTGACACTGTGTGTCACGGCCGCGGTGACCTATCTGCTGACCGGTCCGGTGCGGAAGTTCGCTATCGCGGTCGGGGCGATGCCCGCGATCCGAGCGCGTGACGTCCACCGAGAACCGACACCGCGGCTCGGTGGCATCGCCATGTTCGGCGGGCTGTGCGCCGGACTGATCGTCGCGGACCATCTGTACAACCTCGACGGCGTCTTCCAGCTCTCCAACGAGCCACGGGCGCTGCTCTCCGGCGCCGCCCTGATCTGGCTGATCGGCGTCCTCGACGACAAGTTCGAGATCGATGCGCTGATCAAGCTCGGCGGGCAGATGATCGCCGCCGCGGTCATGGTCATCCAGGGTCTGACCATCCTGTGGCTGCCGATCCCCGGCATCGGCACGGTCGCCCTCACCCAGTGGCAGGGCACGCTGCTCACCGTCGCACTGGTCGTCATCACGATCAACGCCGTAAACTTCGTCGACGGCCTGGACGGCCTGGCGGCCGGCATGGTGTGCATCGCCTCCGCCGCGTCCTTCCTCTACACGTACCGGCTCTGGTACGGGCACATGATCGAGGCGGCCGCCCCCGCGACGCTCTTCACCGCGATCCTGATGGGCATGTGCCTCGGCTTCCTGCCGCACAACATGCATCCCGCCCGGATCTTCATGGGCGACTCCGGATCGATGCTGATCGGCCTCGTGCTGGCGGCCGGCGCGATCTCCGTCACGGGCCAGGTCGACCCCGACGCGATGAAGCTCTTCGCGGGCAGTGAGCGCGAGGCCACCCACGCGATGCTGCCGGTCTTCATCCCGCTGCTGCTGCCGCTGACCATCATCGCGATCCCGGCCGCCGACCTGGTGCTGGCGATCGTGCGGCGTACCTGGAACGGCCAGTCGCCGTTCGCGGCGGACCGCGGCCATCTGCACCACCGGCTGCTGGAGATCGGCCACTCGCACAGCAGGGCCGTGCTGATCATGTACTTCTGGTCGGCTCTGATCGCCTTCGGGACGGTCGGCTACTCCGTGCACTCGGCTTCGCTGTGGATCGTGCTGGTCATCGTGGGGCTGAGCGCGGTGGGCCTGGTCCTGCTGCTGATGCCCCGCTTCACCCCGCGCGCACCGCGCTGGGCGGAGCGCTTCGTGCCGCCTCGCTACCGCCGAGGGGACCGCCACGGCGAGGAGTCGGGGGCGGCGCCCTCGGCTGCGTACGGGACCCAACAGGAGCCCAGAGAAACGCAGATGGGGCAGGGCGCGGACGAGCACCAGGGGCGGCGCCCGGTCGTCGCGGGAGTCTCCGGCGTCAACGGAGCGACCGCGATCGGCCCCCGTTCGCGTCTCCCGGAGAGACACAAAGCCGATACGGCCCGCTAACGATTCGGGCACCGAAGGGCATTACCAGACAAAGCATTGAGTTGTCTTGCTCACACGCGCGGGTTAACTCTCATGTGTGACGGCGACCACACTTTCTTGGTAAAGACCTCATCAAATAGTTTGTGATACCGTTCACTAAGCCCGGTGACGGAGCCGAAGGAGCCTGATGAGAGGCTCCATTGGCCCGAGGCATCGACTCGAACCGGGCCTACGCTCGTCCATGACGACACACTGCCCACCCCCTGCAAGCGGAGCTGCCGCCATGCCGTCCAACGACGTCCGGACTCTCCTTCAAGCCGCCGTACCCACCGCTGTCGCCGGCGCTGTTGCCGCCGCCATCAGCGGTGGCGTTGCCGGCGGCAAGGGAGCCCTGGGCGCGGTCGTTGCGACGATCGTGGTGATCCTCTTCATGGGGATCGGCCTCATGGTCCTGCAACGGACCGCGAGGTCCCTGCCCCACTTGTTCCAGGCGATGGGGCTGATGCTGTATACGGCTCAGCTTCTGCTGCTGTTCATCTTTGTCGCCGCATTCAAGAACACGACGCTGTTCAACCCGAAGGCCTTCGCGATCACGCTGGTTGCGACGACTCTCGTGTGGATCGGCGCACAGGCGCGTGCGCACATGAAGGCCAAGATCCTTTACGTCGAGCCCGAGTCCGACCAGGGCGACAAGCCCAAAAACACGGGCTCGCAGACGTGAAAGGTAGGGGCGGAATAAGTGCACGTTCTGGACCCTGCTATCGTCCGGTTCCAACTGCGGCACTGCGGGCGCGGGCATGTGAGCTGACGCCTGCTCGATCGCGAGGCTCAATGCCTGACTGCCGCTCACACATCCGTAACACCAGTCCAGTGCCGAACCGCGGCTGCGCGCCGCGCCGACACAACGAGGTTGCCGTACCTATGCGCCACGCTGAAGGAGCCCGCGGTGAGTGCTGACCCGACACAGGTGCTCGCCTTCGAGACCGATTGCCACATCTTCGACGGTTGTGGTTTCCCGGCACCCGGCCTGCACTCGTTCCTGTTCGAGCCCCTCTGGGGCGACGCGGACAGCAACCTGTACTTCAACAAGCCGATGCTGCTGGCCCTGCTCGGCTCGATCATCGTCGTCGGTTTCTTCTGGGCCGCCTTCCGTAAGCCGAAGGTTGTTCCGGGCAAGCTGCAGATGGTCGCCGAGACCGGCTACGACTTCATCCGTCGCGGCATCGTCTACGAGACGATCGGCAAGCGTGAGGGCGAGAAGTACGTCCCGCTCGTGGTCTCGCTGTTCTTCTTCGTCTGGATGATGAACCTCTGGTCGATCATCCCGGTCGCGCAGTTCCCGGTGACGTCGATCATCGCGTACCCGATCGTGCTGGCCCTGATCGTGTACGTCCTGTGGGTCAGCCTGACCTTCAAGCGGCACGGATTCGTGGGCGGCTTCAAGAACATCACCGGCTACGACAAGTCGCTCGGCCCGGTGCTCCCGCTGGCCATGCTCATCGAGTTCTTCTCGAACCTGCTGGTCCGCCCCTTCACCCACGCGGTCCGACTCTTCGCGAACATGTTTGCAGGGCACACGCTGCTGCTGCTGTTCACGATCGCCAGCTGGTACCTGCTCAACGGCATCGGGATCGCCTACGCGGGCGTCTCCTTTGTGATGGTCATCGTGATGACCGCGTTCGAGCTCTTCATCCAGGCGCTGCAGGCGTACGTCTTCGTGCTCCTGACCTGCACCTTCATCCAGGGCGCGCTCGCCAAGCACCACTGAGCATCTCGCGCTCCGACCCTTATTCGTCCGGTGGCCAACCCCCACCGGTCCTTGAAAGAGAAGGAAGACTGGCATGTCCCAGACCCTCGCCGCTGTCACCGGCGACCTGAAGGCTCTCGGCTCCATCGGTTACGGCCTCGCCGCCATCGGTCCCGGCGTCGGCGTCGGCATCATCTTCGGTAACGGCACCCAGGCCCTCGCCCGCCAGCCCGAGGCCGCTGGCCTCATCCGCGCCAACCAGATCCTCGGCTTCGCCTTCTGTGAGGCGCTCGCCCTGATCGGTCTGGTCATGCCGTTCGTCTACGGTTCCTGATCTTCAGGCCGACGAACAGTAAACCGAGACGAAAGGCACTGATGTGAGCCAGTTGCTTACGGTCGCGGCCGAGACGGAAAACCCTCTCGTCCCGCCGATCCCCGAGCTCGTCATCGGCCTCATCGCCTTCCTCATCGTCTTCGGCTTCCTCGCCAAGAAGCTCCTCCCGAACATCAACAAGGTTCTGGACGAGCGCCGCGAGGCCATCGAAGGCGGTATCGAGAAGGCCGATGCGGCCCAGATCGAGGCCCAGAGTGTTCTTGAGCAGTACAAGGCTCAGCTCGCCGAGGCCCGTCACGAGGCCGCGCGCCTGCGCCAGGAGGCACAGGAGCAGGGCGCCGTGATCCTGCAGGAGATGCGGGCGGAAGGCCAGCGGCAGCGCGAGGAGATCATCGCTGCCGGCCACGCCCAGATCGAGGCCGACCGCAAGGCTGCGGCCGCTGCGCTGCGTCAGGACGTGGGCAAGCTCGCCACCGACCTGGCCGGCAAGCTCGTCGGCGAGTCCCTCGAGGACCACGCCCGGCAGAGCGGCACCGTCGACCGTTTCCTCGATGAGCTCGAGGCGAAGGCCGAGGCTGTCCGATGAACGGCGCGAGCCGCGAGGCACTGGCTGCCGCACGTGAGCGTCTCGACGCGCTGACCGACAGCACGTCGGTCGACGTGGCGAAGCTCGCCGAGGAGCTGGCCGCCGTCACGGCGCTGCTCCAGCGCGAGGTCTCACTGCGGCGGGTCCTGACCGACCCGTCGCAGGCAGGCGAGGCCAAGGCGGAGCTGGCCGGACGGCTGCTGCGCGGCCAGGTGGGCGGCGAGACCGTCGACCTGGTCTCCGGCATGGTCCGCTCCCGCTGGTCGCAGTCGCGTGACCTGGTCGACTCGGTCGAGGAGCTGGCGAACATCGCAGACCTCACCGCCGCCCAGCGCAGCGGAGACCTCGACGACGTCGAGGACGAGCTGTTCCGGTTCGGCCGGATCGTGGCTTCCGACAGGGAGCTGCGCGCCGCGCTCACCAACCGGTCCGCGTCCACCGCCGCCAAGCGCGAGCTGCTGGGCAGCCTGCTCGGCGGCAAGGCGCGGCCCGTCACCGAGCGCGTCGTCGTGCGGCTTGTGACCCAGCCCCGGGGACGTAGCCTGGAAGCGGGACTCGAGTCCCTCTCCAAGCTTGCCGCGGAGCGCCGGGACCGCATGGTCGCCGTGGTCACGTCGGCAGTGCCGCTGAGTGATCAGCAGAAGCAGCGCCTCGGTGCCGCACTGGCGAAGATCTACGGTCGGCCGATGCACCTGAACCTCGATGTGGACCCGACGGTCCTCGGCGGGATCGCGGTGCGGGTCGGTGACGAGTTGATCAACGGCACCATCGCGGAGCGCCTCGACGAGGCGACCCGTCGCATGGCCGGCTGACGCAGCGCAGCAACAGAACAAGCAAGACCAGCGGCCCGGTTGGGCCGTGCAGAAATTGCAGAAGATTCCTGGGGGTCGGCCCCCAGACCCCCTTAAGAAACTTCGGGCCCAACAAGGAGAGCAGGGAACCCAGATGGCGGAGCTCACGATCCGGCCGGAGGAGATCCGGGACGCGCTGGAGAACTTTGTCCAGTCGTACAAGCCGGACGCGGCCTCGCGCGAGGAGGTCGGTACGGTCAGCGTTGCCGGCGACGGCATCGCGAAGGTCGAGGGTCTTCCCTCGGCCATGGCGAACGAGCTGCTGAAGTTCGAGGACGGAACCCTCGGTCTCGCCCTCAACCTCGAGGAGCGCGAGATCGGTGCGATCGTTCTCGGCGAGTTCAGCGGAATCGAGGAGGGCCAGCCGGTGCAGCGCACCGGTGAGGTGCTCTCCGTCGGCGTCGGCGAGGGTTACCTCGGCCGCGTCGTCGACCCGCTCGGCAACCCGATCGACGGTCTCGGCGAGATCGCGACCGACAGCCGCCGCGCCCTCGAGCTGCAGGCCCCTGGCGTCATGGTCCGTAAGTCGGTGCACGAGCCGATGCAGACCGGCTACAAGGCCGTCGACGCGATGGTGCCGATCGGCCGTGGCCAGCGTCAGCTGATCATTGGTGACCGTCAGACGGGTAAGACCGCTCTGGCCGTCGACACGATCATCAACCAGCGCGACAACTGGCGCTCGGGCGACGTGAACAAGCAGGTGCGCTGCATCTACGTCGCGATCGGTCAGAAGGGCTCCACCATCGCCTCCGTGCGCGGTGCCCTCGAAGAGGCCGGCGCGCTCGAGTACACGACCATCGTCGCCGCCCCGGCGTCCGACCCGGCCGGCTTCAAGTACCTCGCGCCGTACACCGGTTCGGCCATCGGTCAGCACTGGATGTACCAGGGCAAGCACGTCCTGATCATCTTCGACGACCTTTCGAAGCAGGCCGACGCCTACCGCGCCGTGTCGCTGCTGCTGCGCCGTCCGCCGGGCCGTGAGGCCTACCCGGGCGACGTCTTCTACCTCCACTCGCGTCTGCTGGAGCGCTGCGCGAAGCTCTCCGACGAGATGGGTGCCGGCTCGATGACGGGCCTCCCGATCGTCGAGACCAAGGCGAACGACGTGTCGGCGTTCATCCCGACCAACGTCATCTCCATCACCGACGGTCAGTGCTTCCTGGAGTCCGACCTGTTCAACGCCGGCCAGCGTCCGGCCCTGAACGTCGGTATCTCGGTCTCCCGCGTCGGTGGCTCCGCCCAGCACAAGGCCATGAAGCAGGTTTCCGGCCGTCTCCGTGTGGACCTCGCCCAGTTCCGCGAGCTGGAGGCGTTCGCCGCCTTCGGTTCCGACCTGGACGCGGCCTCGAAGGCGTCGCTGGAGCGCGGTAAGCGCATGGTCGAGCTGCTGAAGCAGGGCCAGTACCAGCCGATGCCCGTCGAGGAGCAGGTCGTCTCCGTCTGGGCCGGTACCACCGGCAAGATGGACGACGTCCCGGTCGAGGACATCCGTCGCTTCGAGAGCGAGCTGCTGGAGTACCTGCGCCGCGAGCGCAAGGAGCTCCTGACCAGCATCGCCGAGGGCGGCAAGATGTCCGACGACACGCTGCAGTCGATCGCCGACGCGATCGCCGCCTTCAAGCAGCAGTTCGAGACCTCGGACGGCAAGCTCCTGGGCGAGGGCTGATCGATGGGCGCTCAGCTTCGCGTTTACAAGCGCCGCATTCGCTCCGTCACCGCCACGAAGAAGATCACCAAGGCGATGGAGATGATCGCCGCTTCGCGCATCGTCAAGGCGCAGCGCCAAGTGGCGGCGTCGACGCCGTACGCGACCGAGCTCACCCGCGCGGTGACCGCGGTGGCGACCGGCTCCACCACCAAGCACCCGCTGACCACCGAGGCCGACGCTCCGGCGCGGGCCGCGATCCTGCTCATCACGAGCGACCGCGGTCTGGCCGGCGGTTACTCCGCCAACGCCATCAAGGCGGCGGAGCGACTGACCGAGCGTCTGCGCGGTGAGGGCAAGGAGGTCGTCACGTATGTGATCGGCCGCAAGGGTGTCGCCTACTACGGCTTCCGTGAGCGCAAGGTCGCGGACTCGTGGACCGGCTTCACCGACAGCCCGACGTACGCGGATGCGAAGCGGGCTGCGGCCCCGCTGATCGAAGCGGTCACCCAGGAGACCGCCGAGGGCGGCGTGGACGAGCTGCACATCGTCTTCACTGAGTTCGTGTCGATGATGACGCAGAACCCGGTGGACAACCGGATGCTGCCGCTCAGCCTCGACATGACGAAGACCGAAGAGGGCAAGGGCGAGATCCTGCCGCTCTTCGACTTCGAGCCGTCGGCGGAGGACGTCCTCGACGCCCTGCTTCCGCGGTACGTCGAGAGCCGGATCTACAACGCACTGCTGCAGGCCGCTGCTTCCGAGCACGCTGCCCGCCGCCGCGCGATGAAGTCGGCCACCGACAACGCCGGAGATCTCATCAAGAGCCTCTCCCGGCTTGCCAACGCGGCCCGCCAGGCCGAAATCACCCAGGAAATCAGCGAGATCGTCGGTGGTGCCAGTGCGCTGGCCGACGCGACCGCGGGGAGTGACAAGTAATGACGACCACAGTTGAGACGGCCGTTGCCACGGGCCGCGTCGCCCGGGTCATCGGCCCGGTCGTCGACGTGGAGTTCCCCGTCGACGCAATGCCGGAGATCTACAACGCGCTGACTGTCCAGGTGGCCGACCCGGCCGAGGACGGCAAGATCAAGAAGCTGACGCTCGAGGTCGCCCAGCACCTCGGCGACGGCGTGGTTCGTGCGATCTCGATGCAGCCCACCGACGGTCTGGTCCGCCAGGCCCCGGTGACCAACACGGGCGCGGGCATCACGGTGCCGGTCGGCGACATCACCAAGGGCAAGGTGTTCAACACCCTCGGTGAGATCCTGAACAAGCCGGAGGCCGAGTCCGAGGTCACCGAGCGCTGGCCGATCCACCGCAAGGCGCCCAGCTTCGACCAGCTCGAGTCCAAGACCGAGATGTTCGAGACCGGCGTCAAGGTCATCGACCTTCTCACCCCGTACGTCAAGGGTGGAAAGATCGGTCTGTTCGGTGGTGCCGGTGTCGGCAAGACCGTTCTGATCCAGGAAATGATCTACCGCGTCGCCAACAACCACGACGGTGTGTCGGTGTTCGCGGGCGTCGGTGAGCGCACCCGTGAGGGCAACGACCTCATCGAGGAAATGGCCGAGTCGGGCGTCATCGACAAGACCGCCCTTGTCTTCGGTCAGATGGACGAGCCCCCGGGCACCCGTCTGCGGGTCGCGCTTGCCGGTCTGACCATGGCGGAGTACTTCCGCGATGTGCAGAAGCAGGACGTGCTCTTCTTCATCGACAACATCTTCCGTTACACCCAGGCCGGCTCCGAGGTCTCCACGCTGCTCGGCCGTATGCCGTCCGCGGTGGGTTACCAGCCGAACCTGGCCGACGAGATGGGTCTGCTGCAGGAGCGCATCACGTCGACCCGCGGTCACTCGATCACCTCGATGCAGGCGATCTACGTTCCCGCGGACGACCTGACCGACCCGGCGCCGGCGACCACCTTCGCCCACCTGGACGCGACGACCGTTCTGTCGCGTCCGATCTCGGAGAAGGGCATCTACCCGGCGGTCGACCCGCTGGACTCGACGTCCCGCATCCTGGACCCGCGCTACATCGCGGCGGACCACTACGAGGCCGCCATGCGTGTCAAGGGGATCCTCCAGAAGTACAAGGACCTCCAGGACATCATCGCGATCCTCGGTATCGACGAGCTGGGCGAGGAGGACAAGCTCGTTGTCCACCGTGCCCGTCGTGTCGAGCGCTTCCTGTCGCAGAACACCCACGTCGCCAAGCAGTTCACCGGCGTGGACGGTTCGGATGTGCCGCTCGAGGAGTCGATCGCCGCGTTCAACTCGATCTGCGACGGTGAGTACGACCACTTCCCGGAGCAGGCGTTCTTCATGTGCGGTGGCATTGAGGACCTCAAGGCCAACGCCAAGGAGCTCGGCGTCTCCTGAGCCCATGGCTCACCGAGGGGGGCGGGTGCGTCCCGTCCCCCTCACCACGCCCCGTAGAATTGACCCAACACCCGGCTGCAACGGCCGGGTGGTGACCCGAGGAGCCACTCTTGGCTGCTGAGCTGCACGTCGAGCTGGTCGCCGCGGACCGCAGTGTCTGGTCCGGCGAGGCCACCCTGGTCGTCGCGCGTACCACGTCCGGCGACATCGGCGTCATGCCCGGTCACCAGCCGCTTCTCGGTGTGCTGGAGTCGGGCCCGGTGACGATCCGTACGAGCGAGGGGCCAACCGTAGTCGCGGCTGTGCACGGCGGTTTCATCTCGTTCGCGGACGACAAGCTGTCGCTGCTGGCGGAGATCGCCGAGCTGGCGGACGAGATCGATGTCCAGCGCGCCGAGCGTGCGCTGGAGCGTGCGAAGTCGGAGACGGACGGTGGCGCCGAGCGTCGCGCCGAGGTCCGACTCCGTGCGGTGGCGGTGCGTTAAGCACCCCGCCGAATGTTTTTATCCTCAGCCGCGGCCCGAGCTGGATCTCTCCAGACCGTGCCGCGGCTGAGGCGATGCAGGTGCAGGTGCAGTCCGGGTGGTATCCGTTACTCGACGATGCGAGGAGGTCGGTGGAGATGGTCCTCGCTTTGTGGGTGTGCGGCCTGGTCGTCGTACTGGTCGCGATGGGTCTCTTCGTCTTCGGCCTGCGCCGGCGGCTGATTCAGCGATCCGGCGGCACGTTCGACTGCAGCGTGCGGTGGAACGTGTCGGCCGAGCCCGATCTCTCGGGCAAGGGCTGGGTGTACGGCGTCGCCCGGTACAGCGGCGACAGGATCGACTGGTTCCGGGTCTTCTCGTACGCTCCCCGGCCCCGCCGGGTTCTTGAGCGTTCCGCGATCGAGGTGGTCGCCCGGCGGCTGCCCGAGGGCGAGGAGGAGCTGGCGCTGCTCTCCGACGCCGTGGTGCTCGGCTGTCTCCACCGCGAGACCCGCCTGGAGTTGGCGATGAGCGAGGACGCCCTCACCGGATTTCTCGCCTGGCTGGAGGCGGCACCGCCCGGCCAGCGAGTCAATGTTGCTTGAGAAAGGGCCTCGCCGGTAACGGGTCCCCCGGATGAGGTCCGGGGAGGGCGAACCTGGCCCGAGGCCCCTTCTGCCGGAGGGGCCCCTTATGTACGGGCACGACCACGGGCACAAAGAGGAACCGGGGAGACAGGGGGCGGACCTGTCTCCCCGGCTGCTTTTCGGGATTGAGCGCTGTTCTGCACGAGGACCGCGGTGACTACCTCAGGCCGCTGTCGATCGCGCTGACGAGTTCACCGTTGCTGGTGTCCCCGCTGAATTCCCAGAAGAACGCCCCCTTGAGGCCCTGGTTCTTCACGTAGGTCATCTTTCCGGCGATGGTGGCCGGGGTGTCGTAGCTCCACCAGTTGCTGCCGCACTTGGCGTAGGCGGTGCCCGCGATGGTGCCGGTGGACGGGCAGCTGGTCTTGAGCACCTTGTAGTCCTCGATGCCCTGCTCGTACTTGCCGGGCGCGGGACCGGTCGCCGTGCCGCCCGGGGTGGCCTGGGTGACGCCGGTCCAGCCGCGCCCGTAGAAGCCGATGCCGAGGTTCAGCTTGCTGCCCGCGATGCCCTTGCCCTTGAGCTTGGTGATCGCGGCGTCGCTGTTGTAGCCGTCCAGCGGGATGCCGCTGTACGAGGTGAGCGGGGAGTGCGGGGCGGTCGGTCCGTCCGCGTCCCAGGCGCCGAAGAAGTCGTACGTCATCACGTTGTACCAGTCGACGTACTGTGCCGCGCCCGCGTAGTCGGTCGCGTCGATCTTGCCGCCCGACGAGGCGTCGGCGGTGATCGCCGCAGTGACCAGGTTGGAGCTGCCGAACTTCGTCCGCAGCGCGGAGACCACGTTCTTGAAGGCCGCGGCGCCGCTGCTGTCACAGGACAGGCCGCAGGCGTTGGGGTACTCCCAGTCGATGTCGATGCCGTCGAAGACATCGGCCCAGCGCGGGTCTTCGACCAGGTTGTAGCAGGAGTTGGCGAAGGCGGTGGGGTTCTGCGCGGCCTGGGTGAAGCCGCCGGACCAGGTCCAGCCGCCGAAGGACCAGAGGACCTTGAGGCCCGGGTGCTTCTTCTTCAGCTCGCGCAGCTGGTTGATGTTGCCGGCCACCGGCTGGTCCCACGTGTCGGCGGTGCCGTCGACGCTGGAGGCCGCGTCGTAGGTCTTCTGGTAAGCGGCGTAGGCGTCGCCGATCGCGCACTGGCCGCCGGTGACGTTGCCGAAGGAGTAGTTGATGTGCGTGATCTTGGCGGCGCTGCCGCTGGTCTCCAGGTTCTTGACGTGGAAGTTGCGGTCGTAGACGCCCCACTCGGTGAAGTAACCGAGCTTGACCTTGCCGCCGGGATCGGGGTTTCCTCCGCCGCCCGTGGTGTGTACGGCCACCGAGCCGCTGGCCGGGCCCGTCTGGTCGGCGGTGTCACGCGCCTGGATCGTGTACGAGTAGTCGCTGCCGGCGGTCAGTCCGCTGTCGGTGTAGGTCAGGCCGGTGACCGTGGTGACCTTGTTGCCGTTGCGCAACACGTCGTAGTTCTTGATGCCGTTGTCGTCGGTGGCGGCGGTCCAGGTGAGCTTCACACCGGTGTCGGTGATGTTGCTCGCGGTCGGAGTGCCGGGTGCGGAGGGGGCGTTGTCGCCGGGGACGCTGCCGCCGTCACAGGAGGCGCCGTTCACCTTGCAGCCGGTGGGGGCGCCGGGGCCGGCGCCGTTGAAGCCGAAGCTGACGCTGGCGCCGGGGGCGACCGCACCGTTCCAGCCGACGTTCTTTGCGGTCCAGTGGGTTCCGGAGCTGGTGACAGTGGCGTCCCAGGCGGACGTGACCGACGTGCCGGAGGGGAAGTCCCACTCGATGGTCCAGGAACTCAGGGCGGTGGTACCGGTGTTCTTCACCGTCCACTGGCCCTCGAAGCCGGTGCCCCAGTCGGACTTCTTGACGTAGGTGGCGGTCGCCGAGGTGGCGGCCTGGGCCGGGGTGGCCAGTCCGACCATTGCGGCGAGGGGGAGCAGTAGTGCGGTGAGGCCCGCCATCGCCTTCGTACGGGTGGTGGTGGCCAGGCCGAATCTGAATCTGGTTCGACGTAGGGGGGTTTCGGTGCTCAACGGTGCTCCTCGGGTGAGGTCCGGACAAACGGGGGTGGTCCGTGGACTGCAACCCTGCGCCGCCCTGAGCACGCTTTGTCATGGCGCGCTCACCGCAGTGTGTTCGGTGAGGTTAGGAAGGTCTGGACCAATCGTCAAGAGGTCTGGACCAAAGATCGGAACTAAACCTCACATGCCCAAGTCCTGTGTCGGAAGCGCCGCTTGGGGCCGGTCGCGCAGCCCGAGTGTCCCGGCAACCGGCTGACGTGCCCTTCAATCGAGCGGAATGGGCCCGCCCGGCGGCTGAGCACATCTGCCGAGCCGGACGGACCCCCTTCCTACCGCTTGCCGCCCGGCACCCACAGCACGTCGCCGACTTCCTTGTTCGCCGTCCTCGCCAGGATGAACAGAAGGTCGGAGAGGCGGTTGAGGTAGGTCGCCGTCAGTGCGTTCATCACGTCACCGTGCACCTCCAGCGCCGCCCAGGTGGACCGCTCGGCACGCCGGACCACCGTGCACGCCTGGTGGAGCAGCGCCGCCCCCGGCGTACCGCCCGGCAGGATGAAGCTCCGCAGCTTCTCCAGGTGCTCCAGGAAGTGGTCGCAGTCCGCCTCCAGCCTGTCGACGTAGTTCTGCTCGACCCGCAGCGGCGGATACTTCGGCTTCTCGGCGACCGGCGTCGACAGATCCGCGCCCACGTCGAACAGGTCGTTCTGCACGCGGACGAGGACCTTCACGACCTCCTCCGGCAATTGGCCGAGCGCGATCGCCGTACCGATGACGGCGTTGGCCTCATTGGTGTCCGCGTACGCCGAGATCCGCAGATCGGTCTTGGCAGTGCGGCTCATGTCCCCGAGGGCGGTGGTGCCCTGGTCGCCGGTACGGGTATAGATGCGTGTCAGATTGACCATGCGGCCGAGCCTATCCGGGCCCGTTCCCGCTCCGGCGGTCCGGAACGCGGGCGGACGCGCACACCACGAGGACTTCACGGCTTCCTCGGCGGCAGGGTGCTCAACTGCGCGCGGCGCGCCACCGAATGACGTGAACCGGTGTGATGTCCGTCATGTGAGACGTGACGCGTATCTCTTCGCCGCCCCAGCGCGCCTCACGGGTACTAATCTCCGCCGGAGAGCATGTGAACAAGCGTTACGAATATGTCCGGGGAGCCGTCGTGGACGTCGGCCGTCGAGGACTGACACAAAGGGGTGCGAACGTGGCCAGGAAGCTTGCCGTCATCGGGGCCGGACTCATGGGGTCCGGTATCGCGCAGGTCTCCGCCCAGGCGGGCTGGGACGTCGTGCTGCGTGATGTCACCGACGAGGCCCTGGCCCGTGGGCGCGACAGCATCAAGGCCTCGTACGACAAGTTCGTCTCCAAGGGCAAGCTGGAGGCGGCCGACGCCGACGCCGCGCTGGCCCGCATCACCACGACCACCGACCTCGACGCGGTCGCCGACGCGGATGTCGTCGTCGAGGCCGTCTTCGAGAAGCTCGAGGTCAAGCACGAGATCTTCCGAGCCCTCGACAAGATCGTGCGCGACGACGCCGTCCTCGCCTCGAACACCTCCGCCATCCCGATCACCAAGATCGCGGCCGTCACGGAGCGTCCGGAGCGCGTCGTCGGTGTGCACTTCTTCTCGCCGGTCCCGATGATGCAGCTCTGCGAGCTGGTGCGCGGCTACAAGACGAGCGACGAAACGCTCGCCACCGCACGGGAGTTCGCCGAGTCCGTCGGCAAGACCTGCATCGTCGTCAACCGTGACGTCGCCGGGTTCGTCACCACCCGGCTGATCTCGGCGCTGGTCGTCGAGGCCGCCAAGCTGTACGAGTCGGGCGTCGCCACGGCCGAGGACATCGACATCGCCTGCAAGCTGGGCTTCGGCCACGCCATGGGCCCGCTCGCGACGGCGGACCTCACCGGCGTCGACATCCTGCTGCACGCCACGTCCAACATCTACACCGAGTCGCAGGACGAGAAGTTTGCCGCACCCGAGCTGATGCGCCGGATGGTCGATGCAGGTGACATCGGCCGCAAGAGCGGGCAGGGCTTCTACACCTACTGATCGTTCTCGGCCCCTGGGCGACTGATCTGCCGTCGATCACGCCCGGGGGAGACGGGGGTCACTCCCCGGCTGCGGTGGTCCTTGAGCGGGCCGTTGTCACTCCACGGAGTGAATTCGGTATCGGTTCGCTTACAGACGGAAACTTCCCTGTCGTTGCCGCAGTCAGTTGTGGCAGAGACGGAAACAGACAGACGACCGTGCCATGGAGCATTTCCGGGGAGCGAATATGCACATCAGGGGCGACCATGCCGAGCTGGTCGTCGGGGGCCGCCTCGACGTCCGAAGCGCGGCGGACGCCCGTACGGTCCTGCATTCGGCCCTTGACGACGGGGTCGGCGACCTGATTCTCGACCTGACCGAGCTGGACTCCTGGGACGCCACCGGTCTCGGTGTCATCATGGGCGCGCACCGCCGGGCCGGGCGGGCCGGACGGCGGCTGGTGCTCCGAGGTGTGCCGCCACAGATGCAGCGCCTGCTGGTGGCGACGAGACTGCACCGCATTCTGGCGATCGAAGGCGGAATCGCCGCGGACTCCCTGCCGCGGGTTTAGCACGGGCGTAGGGGCGCTCGTCCTCTCGCCAAAACCCGCACAATCCTCACGAGACCGTGACGTCCTGGACGGCGCGGCACCCCGATGGTTTGTAGATACTGTGCGAAGGTTTAGGGTTCGGCCGTCCGCCGATTGACGGAACCCATGCGGCGGACACCGGACCAGAAGCGACAGCAGGGCGTGCGAGGCCGGGAGGGGCAACCGTGCGCGACGCGTCTGGGGGGTTTGGCGATGGACTCGACACACCGGGGGCCGGAAGTTTTCGGCCATGACAATGACGGCTACGGCGAGGACACCGGCCGACGGCGGTCCCGCGACCCGCTCACCGAATTCGGTCAGCAGTTGGTGCAGCAGGCTCGCGTCGTGCAGCTCTTTCCCGGCGACTTCCTCCTCACCGTCAACCCGGTCGACGGCAGCGAGGTCGAGCTGTGCCCGCCGGGGGAGCAGCCCGCCACTCCGGTCCGCCGCACTCCCGCCGAGCGCATCGACCGCGAGCGCGCCGCCGCACCACCCGTACCGCCGGGACCTCCCTCCCCCCAACTGCCGCTCCTGGAGCGTGCGGAGGAGCGTGAGCGGCTGGTGCGCCTGCTGGCGCGCGGCCGCTCGGTGCGGCTCACCGGGCCGGCCGGATCCGGACGCACCGCGCTGCTGAACGCCGTCGCAGCCGACTGTGTGGACCTCGCACCGGACGGAGTCGTACGGCTCTCCGGCCACAAGCGCACCGCCACTGACCTGTTGTACGGGCTCTACGAGGCGGTCCTCGACGCACCGCTGCTGCGCCCCGACCGCGCCGCCCTCCTCGAAAAGGTCCGGGGCATCGGGGCCGTCGTCGTCCTCGACGACCTGGAGTTCGGCGGGGCCGGGCTGGAGGAGCTGCTCGACGCGACGCCGGAGTGCGCGTTCCTGCTCGCCGCGACACCCGACGTCGCCGCACCCACCGCCGACTCGCACCTCGAAGAGGTCTTCCTCGCCGGGCTGGGCCGCAGCGCCTCGGTCGACCTGCTGGAACAGGTCGTCGAGCGGTCGCTCACCGAGGACGAGGCGAACTGGGCGGGCGACCTCTGGTTCGAGTCCGAGGGGCTGCCGCTGCGCTTCGTCCAGGCGGGCGCCCTGCTGCGCCAGCGCGACATGCTGCGCACCGACCCCACCGCGTACGACGAGCACGGCTACTTCGACGGCCGGCCCGTCGACGATTCCTTCGACGCCTTCGGCCAGGACGCCGACGCCGACGGCCACGACATACCGCTGCCCAGCCTCGGCGAGGGCGCCGCGCCCGCCGCGCTGCTCGCCTCCCGGCTCAGCGAGCCCGCGCGCGACACCCTGCACTTCGCGGTCGCACTCGGCGGCGAGGTGCCCCACCAGGCGCATCTGCCGGCCCTTGTGGGGGACACCCACGCCGATGCCGCGCTCGGCGAGCTGGCCGGCTGCGGACTGCTCTCCCCGGCCGGTTCCCGATACCGGCTGGCCGCCGGTGTCCTCGCCCAGCTGGAGGCCGCCGGATACGGCGAGGACGCGGCCGACCGGGCCCGTACGGCGGCCCAGCACTACGCCTGGTGGTCCGGGCATCCCTCGGTCACCCCTGCCCGCGCGGTCGCCGAGGCCGACGCGATCATCGCGGCCATGACCCAGCTGGTCCCCGGCGACGGGGCCGGACAGACCAGCGCAGCCGTGCTGCTGGCCCGCAGCGCGGCCCCCGCCTTCGCCGCCGGGCTGCACTGGGGCGGCTGGGAGAAGGCTCTGCGGCTCGGCCAGGAGGCTGCCAGGATCGCCGGTGAGGTCGCCGAAGAGGCCTACTTCCACCACGAGTTGGGCGTCCTCGCGCTCTGCACCGGCAATCTCGACCGGGCCAGGGCCGAACTGGAGGCCTCGATCGGTATGCGCGGCGCGCTCGCCGACAAGTCCGGGGCGGTGGCCGGACGCCGCGCGCTCGCCCTGGTCGCCGACCGCTCCGGCGGACAGGTGTCCGGCGGCCGCCCGTCGGGCGAGGAGGTGCCGGCCGCGCGGTACGAGGAGTCGCCGCGGCTGCCCGTCGCCATACCGGTGGGCGGGCCGAAGACCGCGCCGCGTACGTCCGAGGACGAAACCGCGCTGATATCCCGGGTCGCCCCGGCGGCAGGCACTGGTGGGTCCGGCGGCCGCAAGGCTGCGCTGCTGGGCGGCGCCCGGCGCAATCTCGTCGCGGCGGGCGCGGGTGCCGCGCTGGTCGCTGTGCTCGGCACGGTGGTGACGCTCGGCATGACGTCCAGCAGCGACGCCCGGGACGGCGGCGGCGTCACGACCGAGCAGCCGGCCGACGAGGGCGACGGCGACAGCGGGCTCCCGGCCGACGAGCCGACGGACGCCTCGACACCGGGCAAGGCCTCGTCCAGCGGAAGTCCCTCGTCGCCGGGGCCGTCCGGCAGCCGGAGCACCCCGAGCGGCAGCGGTGCGCCGTCCACGGGATCGACCGGGCCGAGCGACAGCCCGTCGTCATCGGGCAGACCGTCGACCGGGAGGCCCAGCACACCGGGCACGCCCACCAAGTCGCCGACCAAGTCCCCCACCAAGCCTCCGAGCGGGACACCCACGCAGTCCCCGACCCCGACCCCGACGGACAGCCCCAGCCCGACCGAGACACAACCGGAACCGACCACGCCGGACACGTCCGTCTCGGCGAGCGGTCCGTCGGCGACGACGAGCGAGTCCGGCACCACGGCGGAGCCGACGGTGGCCTGAGACGGGACCCGTACGAACAGGCACCCGTACGCGCAAGGCCCCGGACCGCCGATGTGCGGTCCGGGGCCTTGCGTATGCGGGGGACGGCGTCAGAAAAGCCGCAGCTTGTCGTCCTCGATGCCGCGCATGGCGTCGTAGTCGAGGACCACACAGCCGATTCCGCGGTCCGTCGCGAGCACCCGGGCCTGCGGTTTGATCTCCTGCGCCGCGAAGATGCCCTTCACCGGGGCGAGATGGGGATCGCGGTTGAGCAGCTCCAGGTAGCGGGTCAGCTGCTCCACACCGTCGATGTCACCACGGCGCTTGAGCTCGACGGCGACGGTCCTCCCGTCGGCGTCCCGGCACAGGATGTCGACCGGGCCGATGGCGGTGGGGTACTCGCGGCGGATCAGGGTGTAGCCCTCGCCGAGGATCTCGATCCGGTCGGCGAGCAGCTCCTGCAGGTGCGCTTCCACGCCGTCCTTGATGAGCCCGGGATCGACGCCCAGCTCGTGCGACGAGTCGTGGAGGATCTCCTCCATCGTGATGATCAATTTCTCGCCCGCTTTGTTCACCACGCTCCAGACGCCTTCGGTGTCGTCGGCGCCCTCCTTCAGTGTGCAGGGCGGTGACATCCAGTTGAGGGGTTTGTACGCCCTGTCGTCGGCGTGGATCGAGACGCTCCCGTCCGCCTTGACCAGGATGAGGCGGGGAGCGGAGGGCAGGTGGGCCGTGAGCCGGCCCGCGTAGTCCACGGAGCAGCGGGCGATGACGAGACGCATGGTCGGCAACGCTACTCGACGACGGGTGCTCCACGCGATTCTCCCTCCGGCAACCCACCACCACCGCCTGCCACAGCCCTTCCCGCCCGCGGGCTTGCCCCTCTTTGCGCACCTTCGTTATTGGCCGGTTGTGTTCCCAATCTCCTGGTGCGGCCCGGACTGCGCCCTTACCGTGGAAGCAGGAGGTCGCCGTGTGTGTACGCTGCGTCGCCGTCCTCCTTCCCTGCCCGTAAGGCCCCGGCCGTCCGCCGGGGTCGCGAGAGGAGAACCCATGTCGCTCGACGTCTCACCGGCGCTGTTGGAACAGGCCGAGCGAGGCGAGGTCGACGAAGCCGACTTCGTCGACTGCGTCCGGACCTCCCTGCCCTACGCATGGGAGATGATCAGCTCTCTGGTGGCCCAGCTGAAGGTCGACGGCGGAGAGTTCGCCGACAACCAGACGCCGCCGCCGGACGAGCAGGCACGTGGTCAGCTGTTGCGTGCGCTCGCGAGTGATGCGATACGCGGCGCGCTGCAGCGGCACTTCGGGGTGCGCCTGGCATTCCAGAACTGCCACCGCGTCGCGGTGTTCCCGCTGGACGCCTCGGTCGACGAGCGGTTGGCCCGATTCACCTCGGTGAGAGGCCAGTTGCTCAACCAGTCGCCCGAACTACGGGACTGCTGAACGCTTCTGCTGTCGCTCCGGGCCGCGGGAGGTGCAACTGGCTCCGGGGCGGCAGCTCCCCGTACTCATACGGGTGTTCATGTCAGGAGTGGCAGTACCTCGGTGCCCAGCCGCGCTACGTTCTCCTCCGTGGCCGCGAGATCTCCCGAACCCTCCGCCAGGAGCGCGAACCTGGTGATGCCCGTCCGCTCGGCGGTGGCGGCGAGCCGGTCGGCCGCGAGCCGGGGCGGGCCCACCGGATGAAGACTGCACAGCAACTCCGTATACGCGACCGGATCGCGCATCACCCGGTGCCTGCCGTCGACCGTGACATGGGCGTCGAGCCCCTGCCGCAGCCAGCCAGGCATCGCCTTCACGAGCGTCTCCACGGCCTCCTCGCGCCGGTCCGTGATCTGGGCGACGCCCGCGGAGACATGGCCCGCGTCCCGGACGCTCTCCGGGGAACGGCCGGCGGCGAGGGCGGTGGAGCGCCACAGGGCGACCATCTCGGCCTTCTCCTCGTCCCCGCAGTGCATGCCGAGGAGCATCGGCAGGCCGTTCTCCGCGGCGAGCTTCACGCTCTTCGGCGAGGTGCACGCGACGATCACCTCGGGGCCGCCCGGCCCCTGTGCGGTCTCCTCGCGGTGCTCGTCGAGCAGTTCGTCGGCGCGGGGGACCACCGCGACCTCCCGGAAGCCGAATCGCTCCCCACGGCCCGCCACACGCGGTTTGCTCAGCCAGTCGAGCAGCAGCTCCAACGACTCGGGGAAGCCGTTCTCGTACGCCTCCAGGCCCCCTCCGAACACCTCCAGATCCACCCAGGGGCCGCCCCGTCCCACGCCGAGGGAGAACCTGCCCCCGCTGGTGAGATGGAGCAGCGCGGCCTGCTCGCCGAGCGCCACCGGATGCTGCGACGGCAGCACGCTCACCGCCGTACCGACCCGGATTCTGCGGGTGCGGCCGAGCAGCAGCGCGGCCAGGGTGACGGCGGACGGGCAGACCCCGTACGGCACGAAATGATGCTCGGCCAGCCAGACCGAATCGAGTCCGGATTCCTCCGCGACCTCGGTGGACCGGATCGCGCGATGCAGCGCTTCACCCGGCCCCTGGCCCGGAAACTGGGCTGCCAGTACAAACGTTCCCACGCGCATCGCCAATTGCCTCCTTGTGGCCGACGCGGCTCTCCCCTATAGGCAACAACGTCTGACACGTGCCAAAGGCACGGTCCACGGCGAAGTTGTTGCGATTTTCCGGTAACCCGGTCCTGTCCCGGTCCCGTTCCGGGACCTCCTGGACGCCTGCCCCGTCCGAATGGCCCTACGCTGGACGGGAACTGCCCGCCCGCCCAGTGAGGTGTCACGTGTCCCCGCGCCGCAACCGCCCCCGAGGCGGCGAGAGTCCTACCGGCAGCGCAAGCGAGGCGGGCGAGCGGTACGGCGGGGGCGGGCGCGCAGAGGAGTGGCAGGGCGAGCAGTGGTCGGTCCGCCCGGTGAGCGGCGCGAGCGCGGCGGGCAAGCGGTACCGCTGCCCCGGCTGCGACCAGGAGATCCCGTCCGGCGTTCCGCATCTCGTGGCCTGGTCCGAGTACGGCGGGATCGACGACCGCAGGCACTGGCACAAGGCCTGCTGGAATGCGAAGGACCGCCGCACCACAAGGGTGCAGCGGTCCAGGAACGCGCCGCGCTACTGAGCCGCGCCGGCCGGTGACCGGTCAGACGTCGCGCCTGTCCAGCGACACATAGGCGCCGATCATGGCCACGGCCGTGACGCCGAGGATGATCCAGAGCGGCTCCCAGCCGGACGGCCCCGACGAGGCGACCGAGGCGTCGTAGAACGCGCCGAGCTGGCTGGGGATCGAGTACTCGAAGAGCGCCTGCTGCACGTCGGCGAGCGACTGCGAGAACATGAACATGGCCAGCACGAGCGGCAGCAGCACCACGGCGATCATGATCGTGATCGCGCCGGCGGAGTGCCGGATGAGGGCGCCCACCGCGAGCGACAGCAGCCCCAGCGTCGCGATGTAGAGGCCGACACCGACCGTGGCGCGCAGCCAGTCGCCGCCGGTAGGCTCCACGCCGCCCAGCATGGCCGTCTGCAGCACCGCGACGAGCGCGGTCGTCACGGTCGTGATGACGAAGGTGAGCAGGAAGAAGACGACCGCCTTCGCGGTCAGCACCCGGCCGCGGCTGGGGCAGGCCGTCAGCGTCGTACGGATCATGCCCGTGCCGTATTCGGAGGCGATGGTCATCACGCCGAGCGTGATCACGCAGATCGAACCGAGGAGCACCCCGAAGAAGCCGAGGCTGAGCACGGGGGTGTTGCCGAGCTCGGCATCGGACGCCTCGACGGCCACCGCCGACAGCAGTCCGATGCCGAGCAGCAGCACGATCATGATGCCGAGCGTCCACATCGTGGAGCGCACAGAACGGATCTTGGTCCACTCGGAGGCGAGCGCGTCACCGAGGGTGGCGCGCCGCTGCGGGATCGGCGAGGCGTAGAGGCCGGCGGATGCCCCCTGCCAGTTCTGCTGCGGGGCCGGGGGATACTGCTGCGCCTGCTGCTGGTACGGCGCCTGCGGGGTCGGCGGCGTTGTCATCGGGCGTCCTCGCTGGTGTCGCGCTGGGTCGGGTCTGCGGGGCCGGCGGCGGGCACGGCCGGGGCGGCTGCGGCCGGGGCGGCCACGGGGGGCGCCGCGTACGGGTTCTGTCCGGGCGGCGGCGGGGCGTACCAGCCCTGCTGTGGCACCTCCTGGACGGGCGGCTGCGCGTACCCGCCGCCCATCATGGGCTGCTGCAGCCCGGCCTTCTGGTCCACCGTCGAGCGGTAGTCCACGGCGCCCTGCGTCATCCGCATGTACGCCTCCTCCAGCGAGGCCCGGTGGGGCGAGAGCTCCCACAGACGGACGTCCGACTCGTGCGCCAGATCGCTGATCCTCGACAGCTGCAGCCCGGTGACGCGCAGCGCCCCGTCCGGCTCCGACATGACCCGGCCACCCGCCTCGGTGATCGACGCGGTCAGCTTCTCCCGCAGCTCCGGCTGCGCGTCAGGGACCCGCACCCGGGCGAAATCGGCCGAGTTGGCGGAGATGAAGTCCTTGACGCTCATATCGGCGAGCAGCTGCCCGCGGCCGATCACGATCAGATGGTCGGCGGTGAGCGCCATCTCGCTCATCAGGTGGCTGGAGACGAAGACCGTGCGCCCCTCGGAGGCGAGCATCTTCATCAGGTTGCGGACCCAGAGGATGCCCTCGGGGTCGAGACCGTTGACCGGCTCGTCGAAGAGCAGCACCTGCGGGTCGCCGAGCAGTGCCGCCGCGATCCCGAGCCGCTGCCCCATGCCGAGCGAGAACCCCTTGGACCGATTCCTCGCGACCTCCTGCAGACCGACGACGCCGAGCACCTCGTCGACCCGGGCGGCCGGAATTCCGGCGAGCTGGGCCAGCGAGAGCAGGTGATTGCGAGCGCTGCGGCCGCCGTGCACCGCCTTGGCGTCCAGCAGCGCACCCACCTGGCGCGGGGCGTTCGGCAGGCTGCGGAAGGCGTGCCCGCCGATCGTCACATGGCCCGATGTCGGACGGTCCAGGCCGAGCATCATGCGCATGGTGGTGGACTTGCCCGACCCGTTGGGACCGAGGAATCCGGTGACGGCACCCGGCCGCACCTGGAAGGAAAGGTTGTACACGGCCGTCTTCGCGCCGTAGCGCTTGGTCAGGCCGACTGCCTCGATCATGCTCCAGCCCCATCGACTTATCTGTCGTCGGGGCCCAGGCCGACCGGCCGCACGCCCCCCGTAAGAGTTAGGAGGATATCCAGGCCTTGACGGTTCCGGCCAAGCCGTTGCAGGGGTGCGTCACCCACGTATCGGACCGAACCGGATCTCTTTCTCCTGCTTTCCTGCGCTTCCTGCCGCTTCCTCCGGGTTCACGCGTCCCGCTTCTTGAGTACGAGATAGCCGCCGATCAGCGCGGCCACCACCCACGCCGCCAGGATGCCGAGCCCGCCCCACGGTCCGTACGGGGCCCGGTCGGTGTTCATGGCGTCCGGAACCACCTGCATGATCTTGGAGCCGGCCCGGTCGGGGAAGTAGCGGGCCACGTTCTTGGTGCCCGGGACCGCCGACAGGATCTGGGAGACCAGGAAGAAGAACGGCATCAGGATGCCGAGCGACAGCATCGAGCTGCGCAGCATCGTGGCTACGCCCATGGAGAAGATCGCGATCAGGCCCATGTAGACGCCGCCACCGAAGACTGCGCGCAGGACGTTGTCCGCACCGATGTCCGTGCGGTGGTCGCCGAGCAGGGCCTGGCCGAGGAAGAAGGTGACGAAGCTGGTGGCGAGGCCGACCACCAGGGAGAGGACGCCGGCGATCGCGATCTTGCTGAAGAGGAACGAGCCGCGCTGCGGTACGGCGGCCAGCGAGGTGCGGATCATGCCGGAGCTGTACTCCGTCCCGACGACCAGGACACCGAAGACGACCATCGCCAGCTGGCCGAGGATCATGCCGGAGAAGCTGAGGAAGGCCGGGTCGAAGGTGGCCCTCTCCCGTGCGGGGAGATCGTCGAACTGGGCGTTCATCAGTGCGCAGAGTGCCGCGCTCATCGCCACGGTGACGACGAACGCGCAGATCAGGGTCCAGGTGGTCGAGGAGACCGTACGGATCTTGGTCCACTCGGAGTTCAGGACCGCGGGTACCGATGCCATCGTCGTCACACCCCCTTGCCGGGGCCGGGGGTGCCGGACTGCAGGTTCCACTGCTCGCCCCACTGCGGGCCCGCGAGCGCCGCCGGCGGCCCGGCGTGGTCCGCGTGGGCGTGGTACTCCACGGAGTCCGCCGTCATCTGCATGAACGCCTCCTCCAGCGAGGCCTGCTGGGAGCTCAGCTCGTGCAGCACGAGCTGGTGCTGCGCGGCCAGCTCGCCGAGCTGTTCGCTGGTGGCGCCGTCGATCTCCAGCACGCCGCTCCCCGATTCGACCGCGATGATGCCCGCCTCGTGCAGCACATCGCGCAGCCGTTCCTGCTGCGGGGAGCGCATCCGTACGTAACTGCGCGAGTTCTGGTGGATGAAGTCGGCCATCGAGGTGTCGGCGAGCAGTCGGCCCTGGCCGATGACGATCAAGTGTTCTGCGGTGAGGGCCATTTCGCTCATCAGATGCGAGGAGACGAAGATCGTCCGGCCTTCCGCCGCGAGCGTCTTCATCAGATTGCGAATCCAGTGAATTCCCTCCGGGTCCAGACCATTGACGGGTTCGTCGAACATCAAGATCTCGGGATCACCGAGCAGCGCGGCCGCGATTCCGAGCCGCTGACCCATACCGAGGGAGAACGACTTGGACTTTTTCTTCGCCACCGCGCTCAGGCCGACGGTGTCGAGAACTTCCGGGACACGGCTCTTCGGGATGCGATTGCTCTGCGCCAGACAGAGCAGATGGTTGTACGCGCTGCGGCCGCCGTGCATCGACTTGGCGTCGAGCAGCGCGCCGATGTGCGTCAGGGGTTCCGACAGCTCGCGGTAGTGCTTGCCGTTGATCCGCACCGATCCGCTCGTCGGGTTGTCGAGATCGAGCATCATCCGCATCGTGGTGGATTTTCCGGCCCCGTTCGGGCCCAGAAAACCCGTCACCATTCCAGGCCTGACCTGGCATGAGAGGTGGTCGACAGCAACCTTGTTGCCGAAGCGCTTGGTGAGACCGTCGAGCTCGATCATGCGCTCACGCTAGAACGGGCGCGCGCCCGGCGCCACCACAAGGGGCGGAACCGGGCGCGCAAGGGGTACAGCTGAGGTACTGCGGGGTCAGCGGGTCTGCTGAGCCGGGACCCCACGGGTGACGGGCTCGTCGTCCACCGGCGAACCGGCGGCGGCCACCGCGGCACCGGTCAGCGTCGCCAGCATCTCGCGGACGTTGGTCAGCTGCGCGTTGATCGAGTCGCGGCGGTTGGTGAGCGCCGCCAGCTCGCGCTCCGATTCGCTGCGGATCCGGTCGGCCTTCGCGTTCGCGTCGGCCACGATGTCCTCGGCCTGGCGCTGCGCGGTCTCCACCGTCTGGCGGGCCCGGCGCTCGGCGTCCGTACGGAGCTTCTCGGCCTCCAGGCGGAGCTGCTCGGCACGGTGCTCGATCTCGGCGAGGCGCTTCTCGGCCTTGGCCTGACGGGAGGCGAGATCGCGCTCCGACTGGTCGCGGCGCTTGGCCAGGTTGGTCTCGAAGTCCGCGGCGGCCTGGGCAGCCTTGGCGCGGGTCTCCTCGAAGAGGGCGTCCGCCTCCTCGCGCTTCTGCGACGCGTCCTTCTGGGCCTCGGTGCGCAGCGAGGTGGCCTCACCCTTGGCCTTCTCGACAATGCGTACGCCCTCGTCCTCGGCCTTCGCCTTGCGCTCGGCGGCGAACGACTCGGCGTCGTTGCGCACCTGCTGGGCCGCCGACTCGGCGAGCTCGCGGTGCTGCTCGGCGGCGCGACGGGCCTCCTCGCGCAGGTCCTTCGCCTCCTCCTCGGCGAGGCGGAGGATCTTCTCCACGCGCGCACCGAGACCGGCGTACGACGGCTCCGCGTCGTTTACCTGGGCCTGGGCATTCTGCGTTTCGAGGTGCAGCTCCTCGATGCGCTTTTCCAGAGACGTGATGCGGGTGAGAGCACTATCACGGTCGGCGACGAGCTTGGTAATGCGGTCATCCACCTGACCGCGGTCGTAACCACGCCGCACGAGCTCGAAGCCGAAGGGGGAGGAAGGGTCACTCATGGGGTTCCTGTCGAAGTAAGACCGGTGAGGTGATAGAGGGAATCCTAGGGGCCCGAGCGGCGTGTCATCGAGTGGATGCCCGTTTGATCTGGAGAATGACACCCCTTTTGAGTGGCTAACCCCCGGAACCCTTGCCACTCGGAGGGGCGAACCTCCTTGTCGAAGCATCTGACTCGACCGGGTGACTACCCCTCGGACGACTTGCCACTCGATCGAGTGCCGGCCGAGGCCCCGGCTTTGGCACCGCCCGTGGAACCGCCGCCCGCACCCTTACCGCCGCCCGGTGCCTCGAAGGACTCCAACGCCTCCAGGACGTCCTGGACACGGGAGATCTCCGTGTTGATGTCCTCGCGCCGGCGCACCAGGACATCGAGCTCGCGACGGCCCTCGTCCACCGTCTTCTTCGCTTCCTGCTCGGCATCGGCGCGCAGCTTCTCGGCCTCGCGGACCATGCTGGCCTTCTTCTGCTCGGCCTCCTTCAGCAGCGACTCGGCCCGCTTCACCGCGGCGATCCGGACCTTGCTCGCCTCCGAATTCGCGTCCGACAGCAGCTCCTTGGCCTTCGCCGCAGCCTCTTCGCGCTGCTCCGTCGCCGCCTTCATCAGCTTGTCGACACGCTCGCCCGCCGTCTTCATCTGCTCGGAGGTCTCGCGCCGCGCCCGGTCGTGCAGCTCCTCGATCTCGCTCTCCAGACGGGCCCGGAGCTCCTCGGCCCGCTCCCGTATGGCAGTGGCGTCCCGGCGGGCGCCGACCAGCAGCTCGTCCGCGTCCGCACGGGCCCGCTCCACCAGGGAGTTGCCCTCGACGGTCGCCTCCGCGGTGATCCGCACGGCTTCCTTGCGGGCCGCGCCGACCATCGTGTCGGCCTGCTTCTCGGCCTCGGTGGCGGAGCGCAACGCCTCCTCCTGGGCCTTGTTGACGAGCTGGTCGGCCTGCTCGGCGGCGTCGGCACGGCGCTTCGCCGCCGCCTCGCGCGCCTCGTCGAGCAGCCGGTCCGCCTCCTCGCGGGCCTCCCCGCGCATCTGCTCGGCCGCCGCCTCCGCGTCGGCGCGCACCCGCTCCGACTCCTCGCGGGTACGGGCTGCGTGCTCCTGCGCCGAGCCGACGGTGGCTGCCGCCTCCGCACGCAGCCGCTCCGCCTCGTTGGTGGCGTCGCCGACGAGCTCGGTCGTCTGCTGCGTCGTCTCGGCAAGGATCCGCTCGGCCTCGCCCGTCGCCTCGCCCACCAGCCGGTCGGCCTGGGCCGCGGCGTCCGAACGCATCCGGTTGGCGTCCTCGCGGGCCTCCGCGCGGCTGCGCGCGGCGTCCTGCTCGGCCGAGGCCAGCGCGTCCGACGCCTCGGTACGCACCCGCTGGCTGTACTCCGCGGTGTCCGTGCGCAGCCGCTCCGACTCGGTGATCGCGTCGCTGACGGTCCGCTCGGCCATCGCCTTCGCGGCCTCGGACTCCTCCTGGGCCTCCCGGCGGATCCGTGCCGAGTCCTCGCCGGCCCGTTCCCGCTCCGCGTACGCGTCGGCGCGGACCCGGTCCGCCTCCTCCTGCGCCTCGGACTTCGTCCGCTCCGCCACATGCTCGGCGGTGGAGCGCAGCCCGGCGATCTCCGCCTCGGCCTGCTCCTGGAGCCCGGAGACCGAATCCCGTACCTGCTGGGCGGTCTGCTCGGCGGCGGAGACCATCTCGGTCGCCCGGGTGTCCGCCTCGCCGACCAGCCGCTGGGCCTCGGCCTGCGCCTCCTCGACCCGCTTGCGGGCGGAGGCAAGGAGCTCCTCGCTCTGCTCGCGGGCCCGCTCGCGCTCCTGGGTGGCTTCCCTGCGCGCGGCGTCGAGGGTCTCCTCGGCCTCGCGGCGACGCCGGTTCGCCTCCTCCTGGGCGGCGGCCAGTGCCTCGGCGGCCTCGGTGCCGACCCGTTCGGCCGCGGCCGCGGCCTCGGACCGCACCCGGTCGGCGCTCTCCTGTGCCTCGGTCCTGAGCCGCTCCGCCTCGGCGGCCGCCTCGCTGCGCAGCCGTACGGCGACGCCCTCGCCCTCCGCACGGGACTGCGACGCATCCGCCGCCGCCTCGTCGCGAAGCCGGTCGGCCTCGGTCTCCGCCTGCTCCTGCAGGGCGCGCAGCCGCTCGGCGGCCTCCGCGCGCAGCCGCTCGGACTCCTCGTTCGCCTCGCGCCGGATCCGATCCGCCTCGGCGCGCGCGTCCGTGAGCGCCTGCTCGGCGGTGGTGACCCGGGTCTCGGCCTCGGTGTGCAGCCGGATCAGCTCGTCGGCCGCCTCGGCGTGCCGGGCCGCGACCGCGCGCTCGGTCTCCTCACGGAGCTCCGCCGCCGCCTGCTCGGCCGCGGCCGTGGTGGACTCCGCCTGTTCTTCGGACTCGGTACGCAGCCGCTCGGCCTCTGCGCGGGCCCGCTCCAGGGCCTCCTCGGCCTGCTTGCGCAGCACCGTGGCGCGCTCGATCGCCTCGGCACGGACCCGTTCGCTCTCGGTGCCCGCGGAGGTCCGCAGCTCCTCCGCGTCCGCCTTCGCCTTGGAGAGCAGTTCCTCGGCGGTCTTCGCGCCCTCCTCGATCTGCTGGACGGCCTCGCGGCGGGCCTCGCCCCGGATCCGCTCGCCCTCGGCGACCGCCTCGGAGCGCAGCTGCTCGGCCTCGCCGCGCAGCCTGCGCGCCTCCTCCTGCAGCTCGACCGTCTTGGCCCGGTACTCCTTGGTGTCGTCCTTGGCCGCGCCCTTGAGCTGGTCGGCCTGCTCCGCCGCCTCGCCGCGCAGCCGGTCCGCCTCGGCCTCCGCCTCGCGGCGGATCCGGTCGGCCTCCTCGCTCGCCGCCCGGGTGGTGGACTTCGCGTCCTCGGACGCCTTGGTCAGCACCTCCTCGGCGGTCCTGGCCGCCTTGGCGAGCTGGGCCGCGGTGTCCTCGGCGGCCGCTGTGCGGGCCTTCTCCGTCGCCTCGGACGTGAGCCGCTCCGCCTCGGCGCGGGCGTCGGCGAGCGCCTGCTCGGCCTCCGCCTTCAGCGCCTCGGCGTCCTTCGTGGCCTCGCCGACCAGCCGGGCGATCTCCGACTTGGCCGTACGGGTGCGCTGCTCGTTCTGCGACTCGGCGCCGGCCAGCCGCTTGACCGCGGCCTCCTTCGCCTCGGTGAGGACCTTCTCGGCCTCCAGGCGGGCCTCGCGCAGCTGCGTCTCGGCCTCCTGCATGCGCTGCTCGGCGGCCCGGTTCAGCTCGGCGGTCTGCTGCCGGGTCTGCTGGGTCTCCGCGTTCGCCGACGTACGCAGCTGCTCGGCGTGGCTGGTGGCCTCCTGCGCCTGGCTGGACGCGGCGTTGAGCAGCCGCTCGGCGTCCTTGCGGGCGCGCAGCAGGATCGTCTCGGCCTCGGCGCGGGCGGACTCCGCCTCGGAGCCGAGCCGCTGCCGGGTCTCGTCCGCGAGCCGGGCGGTCTCGGCGCGGGCGGCGGCCAGGGCCTGCTCGGCCTCGGCCCGCGACTCGTCGAGCAGCCGGCGGGCCTGGGACTCGGTCCGGGCCCGCAACTGCTCGGCCCAGGCGACGTTCTCGTTGACGTGCGACTCGACGGTCTGGCGGCGCTCCGCGAGCTCCTGGTCGAGCTGCTGCCGCCGCTGCACGGCCTCGTTGTGCAGCTCGGCCTGCAGCCGGGCCTGGTGTTCGGCGTGCTCCTGCAGGATCCGCTGCGTCTGCGCCCGGGCGTCACGGAGCTCGCGCTCGGCGTCGGTACGCAGCTGTTCGGCCTGGATCTGGGCATTACGGAGCAGCTGTTCGGCCTGGTAGCCGATGTCCGCGCTGTCGTACGCGGGACGGGTCGCGAGATTGCGCCGAGCCTCGTGCAGCTTGGCGCGCAAGACCTCGACCTGGTAACCGAGGTCCTCGGCGTGCTGGACGGCCTTCTCCCGGTCGGTCTTCAGCCGATCCATCTCGGCTTCGAACCGCGAGAGGTGGTCGTCGTCAGCTCGGTGGCTCTCCTGGCGTTCGTAGCCCCGCACTGCGCGGTCCCATCCGTCCCCTGGTCGCAACTCTCCAAACGAGTACCGTTCGCCGGCGAACGGTCCCCCGGGGAATGGTGACAGATCAACGGCTGGGGACGCGGCGCGGCCCCGACCCGGCCCCGGCCCGGAATTGCCCACTCTACCGGGCCAGGTATCCGGAGGTCAGTGCTCCGCTGCGGACGTGACCAGTTCGGTGAGGACGCCGTGGCAGTCCTTGGGGTGCAGGAAGGTGATCCGGGACCCCATCGACCCGGTCCTGGGCTCGTCGTACAGCACCCGGACGCCCTTGGAACGGATGTCCGCGGCGTCCGCGTCGACGTCTGCGGTGCCGAAGGCGATGTGGTGGACCCCCTCGCCGTTCTTGGCCAGCCATTTACCGACGGCCGAGTCCTCGCGAGTGGGTTCGAGCAACTGGAGGTAGGAGGCACCGCCGTCCGAGGTCTCATTGATCTTGAGCATGGCCTCCCGCACGCCCTGCTCCTCGTTCACCTCGGAGTGGAACACTTCGAAGCCATAGGTCGAGCGGTAGAACTCGACAGTCCTGTCGAGGTCGAAACAGGCGATCCCGATGTGGTCGATTCGCGTCAGCATGGACAACAGTGGAGCGCTCCACCGATGGTTACGCAACGTGCGCGCGATCACACCCGCTGCCGGATGACGGGCGGGGTACCGCTCAGTACATTCGAGTAAACCCTCGTTCACATCTAATCCAAGGGGCCGTGCCTCATGCCTGGAACGACCGGTACCACCTCAGTGATCGTCGCGGGCGCCCGTACGCCCATGGGGCGTCTTCTCGGCTCCCTGAAGAGCTTCTCCGCAGCCGACCTCGGCGGCTTCGCCATCAAGGCCGCGCTGGACCGGGCCGGCATCGGCGGCGACCAGGTCGAGTACGTGATCATGGGTCAGGTGCTCCAGGCCGGGGCGGGGCAGATCCCGGCACGCCAGGCCGCGGTCAAGGCCGGCATCCCGATGAACGTTCCGGCGCTCACCGTCAACAAGGTCTGTCTGTCCGGGCTCGACGCGATCGCGCTGGCCGACCAGCTGATCCGCGCCGGCGAGTTCGACGTCGTGGTGGCCGGTGGCCAGGAGTCCATGACCAACGCCCCGCACCTGCTCCCGAAGTCGCGCGAGGGCTACAAGTACGGCGCGATCGAGATGCTCGACTCGATGGCGTACGACGGTCTGACCGACGCGTACGAAAACATCCCGATGGGTGAGTCCACCGAGAAGCACAACACCCGCCTCGGTCTGAACCGCCTGGCGCAGGACGAGATCGGCGCCCTGTCCCACCAGCGCGCCGCCGCCGCCCAGAAGAACGGTCTCTTCGAGGCCGAGATCACCCCGGTCGAGATCCCGCAGCGCAAGGGCGACCCGGTCCTCTTCTCCAAGGACGAGGGCATCCGCGCGGAGACGACCGTCGAGTCCCTCGGCAAGCTGCGCCCGGCCTTCGCCAAGGACGGCACGATCACCGCCGGCACCTCCTCGCAGATCTCCGACGGCGCCGCGGCGGTCGTCGTGATGAGCAAGACCAAGGCCGAGGAGCTGGGCCTGGACTGGATCGCCGAGATCGGTGCGCACGGCAACGTGGCGGGCCCGGACAACTCGCTGCAGTCCCAGCCGTCCAACGCGATCAAGCACGCGCTGAAGAAGGACGGCCTCTCCGTCGAGGACCTCGACCTCATCGAGATCAACGAGGCGTTCGCGGCCGTCGCCGTCCAGTCGATGAAGGACCTCGGCGTCTCCCCGGAAAAGGTGAACGTCAACGGCGGCGCGATCGCGCTGGGTCACCCGATCGGGATGTCCGGTGCCCGTGTGGTGCTGCACCTGGCGCTGGAGCTGAAGCGGCGCGGCGGCGGCACGGGTGCCGCAGCGCTGTGCGGCGGTGGCGGCCAGGGCGATGCGCTGATCATTCGCGTTCCGGGCAAGTAGTAGTCGTACGTACGCAGCTGCAGAGCGAACCGAACGGAGCGGTAATGGTGGACGTCCCCACCCTGGTCGAGCAGGCCCGTGAGGGCCGGCCGCGGGCCGTGGCCCGGCTCATCTCGCTGGTGGAGGGGGCGTCGCCGCAGCTGCGCGAGGTGATGGCGGCCCTCGCGCCGCTGGCCGGGAACGCGTACGTCGTCGGCCTGACCGGTTCGCCCGGTGTCGGCAAGTCGACCTCCACGTCGGCGCTCGTCTCGGCGTACCGGCGGGCCGGCAAGCGCGTCGGTGTGCTGGCTGTCGACCCGTCGTCGCCGTTCTCCGGGGGCGCGCTCCTCGGCGACCGGGTCCGGATGTCGGAGCACGCCTCCGACCCGGGCGTCTACATCCGTTCCATGGCCACCCGCGGACATCTCGGCGGACTCGCCTGGTCGGCGCCGCAGGCGATCCGGGTGCTGGACGCGGCGGGCTGCGACGTGATCCTGGTGGAGACGGTCGGCGTCGGCCAGTCGGAGGTGGAGATCGCCTCCCAGGCCGACACCTCCGTGGTCCTGCTCGCCCCGGGCATGGGCGACGGCATCCAGGCGGCGAAGGCCGGAATCCTGGAGATCGGCGATGTGTACGTCGTCAACAAGGCCGACCGGGACGGTGCGGACGCCACCGCGCGTGAGCTCAACCACATGCTGGGCCTCGGGGAGTCCCGGGGGCCGGGCGACTGGCGGCCGCCGATCGTGAAGACGATCGCCGCCCGGGGCGAGGGCATCGACGAGGTCGTCGAGGCGCTGGAGAAGCACCGGGCGTGGATGGAGGAGCACGGCGTCCTCGCTGAGCGGCGGGCAGCGCGCGCGGCCCGCGAGGTCGAGACGATCGCGGTCACCAGACTCCGCGAACGCATCGGCGACCTCCACGGTGACCGCCGCCTGGACTCCCTGGCCGAACGCATCGTGGCGGGCAGCCTGGACCCGTACGCCGCGGCGGACGAACTCGTGGCGGGAATCACCGGGGCCTGACACCTGGGGCGGCGGGCGGCGTGCGGGCCGCCTTCCGCCCGGGACGGTGTGCGCGCCGAGGATGCGTCATCGAAGGGCGGCGTCCTCGGGCGGCTCACCGGAGTCGTACGACCTGCACGCCGAGGGAGACGCCGACAGCAAGAGCGTGGGGCTCTGCTCCGGCCGGCCCGCGGGGAGGGCCGAGCCGGAGCTGATCGCGAGAGGCGACGTGCTGCTTCTGATCTTCGCCGACGGGACGGTGCTCTCGGGCTACGCGCCCTGATCAGTCGTCGTCGCGGCCGTCGTGCCGGTCACCCCCGTGGTGGCCGTCGTCCGAGTGGTCGGGGGTGACCTCGGCGGTCCTGGCGTCCACGTTCAGCTCGTGGTGCCTGCCGTCCTTGCCGTTGATCTCGACCTCCCAGTGCTGTGCTTCGCCGCTCCGGTCGGCGTCGTCGAGCTCGATCGAGGTGACCGTGCCCGGCACCGAGCGCAGGGCGGCGTCCATCGCCGCGGAGAGCGTGACGGAGGCCGACCGCGGTGTGCGATGGGCGGTGTCGTCGTTGTTGTCGTCGGAGGTGTGCCTGCTGAGTACCTTCGCGCTGTCGTGGCTGTCCCGGCCGTTGTCGTCGCCGAAGGCGACGGCCGTGGCGGTCCCGCCGCCGACGAGTACGGCCGCGGTGACGGCGGCGATGGCGATCCTGCGCTTCATGAGGGTTCCTCCCCGATTCGGGTTGTCCGTGTGCAACGTGAACCACCGTGGCGCACCGATGCTGAACGCAGCCTGAAGCCACCTGAAGCCGTCTTCAGGTTCTGTTTGCCACTCTGTGCGTATGCGTCTGTTGATCGTGGAGGACGAGAAGCGGCTGGCGACGTCTCTGGCCAGGGGACTCACCGCCGAGGGCTTCGCCGTGGACGTCGTGCACGACGGCCTCGAAGGGCTGCACCGGGCGGCAGAAGGGGCGTACGACCTCGTCGTCCTCGACATCATGCTGCCGGGGATGAACGGCTACCGGGTCTGCGCCGCCCTGCGCGCCGCCGGCCACGAGGTGCCGATCCTCATGCTGACGGCGAAGGACGGGGAGTACGACGAGGCGGAGGGGCTGGACACCGGCGCCGACGACTATCTGACCAAGCCGTTCTCGTACGTGGTGCTGGTCGCCCGGATCCGGGCACTGCTGCGGCGCCGGGGCGGCGGTTCCGCCTCACCCGTGCTCACCGTCGGCGCACTGCGGATGGACACCGCCGCCCGCCGCGTCCATTTCGGCGCGGACGAAGTCACGCTCACTGCCAAGGAGTTCGCCGTGCTGGAGCAGCTGGCCCTGCGGGCGGGACAGGTGGTCAGCAAGGCGGACATCCTGGAACACGTCTGGGACTTCGCGTACGACGGGGACCCGAACATCGTCGAGGTGTACGTGAGTGCGCTGCGGCGCAAGCTCTCCGCCGCGGCCATCCGTACGGTGCGCGGCGCCGGCTACCGGCTGGAGGCGCTGTGAGATCGGTACGGGCCAGGGCCGCGCTCGGCGCCACGGTGGTGGTCGCGGTCGCCCTGATCGGCGCCGGACTCGCCGTACTCCTCGTCCTGCGCGCCAACCTCACCGATCAGGCGGGCCTCCAGGCGGAGGTGGCGGCCCGTGAGGTCGCCGGACAGCTGGCGCTCGATGTGCCGGTCGACCGACTGGACCTGCCGGACGAGGAGGAGCACCCGGTCCAGGTGACCGACGAGGACGGGCGGCCGGTGGCCGTGTCCAAGGACCTGAAGGCGATCACCGGCACGGGTACGGACCGGGTCACCCCCCGTACGTCCGTCGCACCGACGAGCACCGGCACCGACGACGACAGTGATGACGACGGCGGCGGCGACCGCCACGGCGGCGAGAAACGCGGCGACGACGACGGGACCGGGAACATCCCCGCCCGCGGCGAAGTGTCCACCGACGACCCGGACTTCACCAACGGCACCGCCACCGTCGACGGCGACACGGCCGACTACCGCTTCGCCTCGGTCTCCGCGACCACCGGCGCCGGTGTGACCCTGACCGTCCACGCGGGCGCCCCGCTCGCCACCGAGCAGAAGGCGGTGGGCAGCGTGCGCGGCGCCATGCTGATCGGGCTGCCCGTCATGCTGCTGATCGTCGCCGCGGTGACCTGGCTGACGACGAGGCGCGCGCTGCGGCCCGTCGAGGGCATCCGGGCGGAGATGGCCGCGATCACGGCGTCCGAGGATCTGTCCCGGCGGGTGCCGGAGCCCGGTTCGCGCGACGAGATCGCCCGGCTGGCCCGTACCACCAACGAGACCCTGACCGCGCTGGAGGCCTCGGTCGACCGTCAGCGGCGCTTCGTCGCGGACGCCTCGCACGAGCTGCGCAGCCCGATCGCGTCCTTGCGTACGCAGTTGGAGGTGGGCGCGGCCCATCCGGATCTGCTGGATGTGTCGGGCGCGGTCACGGACACCGTACGGCTCCAGGCGCTGGCCGCCGATCTGCTGCTGCTGGCCCGGCTGGACGCGGGGGAGCGGCCGGGGAACACCCGGCTGGACATGGGCGCGCTCGTCCACGAGGAGGTCTCGCAGCGCACCGGCGACCGGATCCCGGTGACGGTGTCCGTGCCGCCGTCGGGGCCTCTCGAAGTCATCGGTTCTCGCGGACAGTTGGCGCGTGTCATCGGCAACCTGCTGGACAACGCGGAGCGTCACGCGGAGAGTTCGGTCGCCGTCTCGGTGCGCACACAACGCGGCAGCGTGGTGGTCGCGGTCGGCGACGACGGAGCGGGCGTTCCGGAGCCCGAGCGCGAGCGGATCTTCGAGCGTTTCGTGCGCCTGGACGACGCCCGCAGCCGCGACGAGGGCGGCGCGGGCCTGGGTCTCGCCATCGCGAGAGACGTGGCCCGCAGACACGAGGGCACCCTGACGGTCACCCGATCCCCGGAAGGCGGTGCTCGCTTCGAACTACGCCTGCCGGCAAGGCCGGATCCAGGCAGATGAGATCGGCACCGGGTCCGCTGCTGAGCACGCCCCCGGGCGGATCGAGCCCGTCCGGCGATCGAGGACGAGGCGGCCACGCCCGTGCGACGGCGCACCCCACCCGCGTACCCCGCCGCGCTACGGCTTGCCCCGCCGTCCCCGCAGATGATCCGCAACCGGCGTCAGCGCCGCATGCAGGTCCGCCAGTGCTTCGGGCGTCAGCAGGTCCATGAAGTGTTTGCGCACCGAAGCGACATGGTGCGGCGCGACCTTGTGCATCGTCTCCGCGCCCGTCTCCGTGAGTACCGCGAACAGCCCGCGCCGGTCGGACTCGCAGTTCTCCCGGCGGACCAGCCCGGCCGACTCCATCCGCGTGATCTGGTGCGAGAGTCGGCTCTTCGACTGCAGAGTGGCGGCGGCCAGGTCGCTCATCCGCATGCGCTGGCCCTCCGACTCCGAGAGGTTGACCAGGATCTCGTAGTCGTTCATGGTCAGGTCGAACGGCTGGAGATCCTTCTCCAGCTGATGCGTCAGCAGTCTGCTGACGTCCAGGTGGGTGCGCCAGGCGCACTGCTCCGCGTCGCTCAGCCAGCGGGTGGCCGTCTCGGTCTCCATGTATGGATTCTACCTAAGAAGTTGAAATCTGGACGAAGTAGACTGGGTGTGACGTCCGGCACCCGCCCGGAGACCGGCTCAGGAGCCCGGTCCGAGCTGGGCGCAGACGTTCGACGTCACACTCTGCAGACTACCGTTCACAAACCGAAGCGGCGCTGGAGGTCCCCCAGCTGCCCGGGCAGACGGGGGGCGGAGCCGGGTTGACCTGCACCGGGTGAGTGCTGCCCACCGCCCGGCACCCCGGCCTGCTGCGGAGTCAGCCCGGTCGCCTGTTCGGGCATCAGGACCTCCGTCGACTGGAGCAGCACGGTACCGGCGCCGACGAACTCGAACTGGTGCTCCTCGCCCGACGTCCCGCCGATCCCGGTCAGCGATCTGAGCCCGCCCAGCACGCCCGTCACGTAGCCGTGGTCGTAGTGGTGGCACGGCGAGGGGCAGTCCGCCCAGCCGACCAGCGCCTGCGGATCGACCCGCAGCGGCGGCTCCATGAAGACCACCGGACCGTTGGACGCGGCCACGAACTTCCCCGTACCGATGAGCGTGAGGAAGCCCGGCACGATCGACTGCTTGAGTGCCAGCGTCGGCTGGTACGCGAGGAGGTTGCCGGAACGGATCGTCAGGTTCCCGTCCTCCAGGTCGTACGAGTTCACGTCGAACGCCCGGTCGGCGAGCAGCATCTTGCCGCTGCCCTCGGCCACTACCCAGTCGCTCGCGTGCAGCGGCGAGTGGAAGCTCGTACGGATCAGCCGCTCGAAGCGGCCGTGACCGATGCCGCTGAACTCGATCCGCCCGTAGTAGGCGATCATCTTGCCCTTCTGCAGGAACCACTGGCTCCCCTTGAGCTCCACGCAGAAGGTGTACGCGTTGACGTTGTCGTCCGACGGCAGTGTCATCGGATCGAAGATCACGGGCGTGCTCACAGCTTCTCCTCCGACGCCTGGACGTACACCGCGCCACTGCCGCTCAGCTCCAGCTGGAACGCCTCGCCGGAGCCGCGCCCCACCATGTCGCGCCAGCCGAGCGCGGTGGAGAGCTTGTTGCGTACGTCGCCGTGGTGCGCGACATACGCCTGCGGGTCCACATGCACCTCGCGGCCCGGGGTGATCGGCAGCTCGATCACCCCGCCGTGGGCCATCACCGCGACCGCGCCATGGCCCTTCAGTGTCGTGGTGAACAGGCCCTGCCCGGTCACCTGGCCGCGCACCATGCCCATGACCCCGCCCTGCGCGCCCATGAACATCGTGCCCTGCTGCAGCGTCCCGTCGAAGGCGAGCAGCCGGTCGGCCTCCACGTAGAGGGTGTCGCCGGCCAGGTTGATCACCTGGATGTGGTGGCCGCCGTGGCCGAACATCACCGTGCCGTTGCCCTCGACCGTCATCAGCGGGGTCGCCTCGTTCGCCACCCGTCGGCCGATCATCGACATCAGGCCGCCCTGGCCGCCCTGGATGTTCGGGGTGAACGACACCTCGCCGCGGTACGCGAGCATCGCGCCGCGCTGGCTGAACATCTTCTGGCCGGGGACCACCGTCGCCTCGACCATCTTCGAGTTGATCTCGCGGAACGGCATCAGACATCGCCCCCGATGGTGTTCCGCTCGCTCGGCTGCACGTAGACGAGGCCCTCGCCCTCGAACCGGATCTGGAACGACTCGCCCGAGCCCTCGCCCATCAGCGTCCGGAAGTTCACCCCGGACTGGAAGTGCTGCTGGAGGTTGCCCTGGTGGGCGATGTACGCGCCGGGGTCGACGAACAGCGGGTACTGGGCCGTCACCCGCAGCACCACGGCCGAGCCGTCCGACATGATCGCCGCCTGGCCGGTGCCCTCGACGGTGGTGGTGAACAGGCCGTTGCCGGTCGCCCCGCCGCGCAGCCCGGTGAAGGTGGTGCCGGTGCGCAGCCCGGCGTCGGTGCAGAGCAGATTGCTCGCCTCCACGTAGAGCTTCTCGCCGCGCAGCGACACGAGATTGATCTCGCTCGCGCGGTCGGCGAAGTAGCAGGTGCCCTGTCCTGTCACTTCCATCACGGTCATCTGCTCACCGGTCAGCCGGCGGGTCACCATGCCGCGGATCCCCTCACCGCCGCCGGACATCTTCTTGAACGCCATCCGGCCGTCGTACGCGACCATCGAGCCGTTCTTCGCCTTGACGGCGTCGCCGGTGAGATCGACGGCGAGCGTCTTGCTGCCTTGGAGTCGGAACATTGCCACGGGGTGACGTTAGCGGCCCGGGCCAGGGGCCGGACAGGGCCCATGGACCTATCCGGCCCCTGAATCGACCCTGATATGTGTTGATACGTGCCCCGCGGCGGGTGCCGCCCCCCGCCCCCGGGGCATGTGGGGCGCGATGTCACAATGGGGGATGCTTGTGCCTGCATTCACAAGCCGTCACGACCCTCCCACCGAAGGTGCCCTCGTGGACATCAAGACCGCCACCGCCCTGCACCGGCTGCGCCTCATCTCGATTCCCGAGGCGCTCTCCTTCCCGGCGCTGATCATCTTTGGCTCGATCCTCAGCCGTGTCTCGGACATCGACTTCCTGATGAAGCCGCTCGGCGCGCTGCACGGCGTCCTCTTCGTGATCTACGCCGTCCTGCTGCTGGACGTGTGGTCCAAGACCAAGTGGCCGTTCAAGCGTGTCGCGTTCTTCTTCCTGCTGGCGCTGCTCCCGTTCGGCGGGCTGTACGGCGACAAGGTGCTGAAGCGCTACGAGGCCGACGGCGTCATCGCCGCCCGCGCCCGCCGGGAAGGCGTGGTCGGCGCATGATCGTCGCCTTCTCCGTCAGTCCGCTGGGTGTCGGTGAGGATGTCGGCGAGTACGTCGCCGACGCCGTCCGGGTCGTCCGCGAGTCCGGACTGCCCAACCGCACGGATGCCATGTTCACCTCCGTCGAGGGTGAGTGGGACGAGGTCATGGACGTCGTCAAGCGGGCCGTCGCGGCCGTCGAGGCCCGCGCCGGACGTGTCTCCCTCGTACTGAAGGCCGACATCCGCCCCGGCGTCACCGACGGCCTGACCTCCAAGGTCGAGACGGTCGAGCGGTACCTCGCGGACTGACACCTGCCGCCGCACCACCTGACGAACCCCCGCGCCGCACGGCGTGGGGGTTCGTCGTCAGGTGGTGCCCGCCCCGGATGTCACCGCGAGTGCGATCCCGAGCGGCGTGCGCTCGTACAGCACCTGATGTCCGTACCGCCGTGACGTCAGCAGCCCCGCCGCCCGCAGCACCGACAGATGGGCCGACACGGAGGACGGCGCGAGGCCCAGCCGGTGGGCGAGGGCGCTCGTCCCGGCCGGTTCGTCGAGCACACACAGCACGTCGGCGCGCGCCCGGCCGAGCAGCCGGGCGAGCGTCTGCGGCGTACGGTCGGCGGGCTCCGTCCACAGCCCGCCGATCCCGCGCGCGGGATAGATCACCGCGGGCAGCCAGGGCGGTTCGTACCCGCTGACCACATCCGGCCAGGCGAACACGCTCGGCATCAGAACGAGGCCCTGCCCGCCGAGCACCCGGGAGTGCCGGCCCTTCATCCCGACCAGCGTGAGGGTCGAGTCCGTCCACCTGAGCTGGGGGCTCAGCTCGCCGAGCAACCGCGCGAAGCCGACCTCGGCGAGCCGGCGCGAGTGGTACGCGATGTCCGCCTCCAGCAACGCGCGCAGCCGCGGCCAGTCCGGCTCGACCAGGGTCCGCCAGGCCTGTTCCAGCAGTGCGGCCAGCTCGTGCAGCGTCCGCGCAGGATCGGCGAGCAGCGCCTGTCCGGCAGGGGAGTCCAGCGCACCCGGCTGGTCGGCGAGCGTCAGGGCCAGGTCCTCGCGGATGAGCCGGGGTCGATGGCGCGTACGCCGGCGATCTCCGGTGCCCGACTCGGCCCCTTCCCCGGAGCGCGCCGACCCCATTGACCCGAAGCCGTCGCCCGCGCTCCGGGACCGGGCCCCCGCCGCGTCCCCGGAGCGCACCCCTCGCGGTTACCGTGCCGTCTTCGCCGTGCGGGAGTTCCGGGCCGTCTTCGCCGCCCATCTGCTCTCCCTCCTCGGCGTCGTGGTCAGCGAGCTCGCGCTCACCGTCCTCGTCTACGACCTCACCGGCTCGCCCCTGCTCAGCGCCCTCACCTTCGCGCTCGGTTTCCTGCCGTACCTCGTCGGCGGCACCCTCTTCGCCGGGGTCGCCGACCGCTACCCGGCCCGCCGGGTTCTTGTCACCTGCGATCTGATCTGCGCGGGCTGCGTCGCCGTCATGGTGCTGCCGGGCACCCCGGTCGGCGGGCTCCTCGCGCTGCGCTGTCTCGTCGCCTCCGTGTCGCCCGTCTTCACCGGGACGCGGATGGCCGCGCTCACCGACATCCTCGGCGAGGGCGACCTCTACGTACTGGGCCGCTCGCTGCTGCGGATCGTCTCGCAGAGCGCGCTGCTGATCGGTTTCGGCGTGGGCGGTGTGCTGCTTGCCGCGCTGTCCGCGCGCGGGGCGATCACGATCACTGTCGGGACGTTCCTCTGCTCGGCTGCCCTGCTCCGCTTCGGCACCCGCAACCGGCCCGCCAGGACCGGCGGCGACCGCGGCGGCGCGCTGCTCAAGGAATCACTTGCCGGGGCCCGCATCGTCCTCGCCGACCGCAGGATCCGCGCGCTGATGCTGCTCTTCTGGGTACCCGCGCTGTTCGTCGTCGCACCGGAGGCGCTCGCCGCCCCGTACGCGGACGAGATCGGCCTCGGTCCGGCCGCCCTGGGGCTGCTGATGTGCGCGATGCCGGTCGGGCACATCGCCGCCGAGCTGTACGCGGGCGCCGTGCTGGCCCCGCGCATCCGCTCCCGGATCGTGCTGCCGGTCGCCGCTGTCGGCCTGCTGCCGCTCCTGCTGTACGGGCTCCGCCCCGGCACGGTCCTGACCCTGGTGGCGCTCGCGCTGGCCGGGGTGGGTGCGGCGTACATCATCGGCCTCGACCAGTGGTTCGTCGACGCCGTCCCGGAGGAGCTGCGGGGCCGGGCCATGACCCTGCTCACCGCAGGACTGATGACGGTCCAGGGCATCGGCATGGCCCTCGCCGGCCTGGCCGCCGAGTTCCTCCCCGTGCACCGGGTGGTCGCCGGCTCCGGGGCGATCGGCGTCGTCTGCACCCTTCTGCTCGTCCGCGAGGTCAGCAGAACCGCACGCGCGACCGCACCTGTGGACGGTGGCCGGACCGAAGTACGAGACGGGGCTGACCAGCATATGACCAGTGGGTAAGGTCGGTGCCGTGCCGAAGCCGCTCAGTCTCCCGTTCGATCCCATCGCCCGCGCCGACGAACTCTGGCAGCAGCGCTGGGGTCCGGTCCCCGCGATGGGGGCGATCACCTCGATCATGCGTGCGCAGCAGATCCTGCTCGGCGAGGTCGACGCGGTCGTCAGACCGTACGGGCTGACCTTCGCGCGGTACGAGGCGCTGGTGCTGCTCACCTTCTCCAAGGCGGGCGAGCTGCCGATGTCCAAGATCGGCGAGCGGTTGATGGTGCACCCCACCTCCGTCACGAACACGGTGGACCGGCTGGTCAGGTCCGGCCTGGTCGCCAAGCGGCCCAACCCGAACGACGGTCGCGGCACGCTCGCCTCCATCACCGAGAAGGGCCGCGAGGTGGTCGAGGCGGCCACCCGGGACCTGGTGGACATGGAGTTCGGACTCGGGGTGTACGACGCCGAGGAGTGCGCGGAGATCTTCGCCATGCTGCGTCCGCTGCGGATCGCGGCCCACGACTTCGAAGAGCACTAGGGTCTTTCCTTCGGGGCCTGCCGGGCTCGCGGGGTCCGGCACGCACGACCCCCGGCCCGCTTCAAGATCCCCCCGGCTGCCCGGTTAGGCTCGTTGCCATGAAACGCAGTGTGCTGACCCGGTATCGGGTGATGGCCTACGTCACCGCCGTCATGTTGCTGGTGCTCTGCACCTGCATGGTCTTCAAGTACGGCTTCGACACCGGTGAGGGTCTGACGCTCGTCGTCTCCCAGATCCACGGTGTGCTGTACATCATCTACCTGATCTTCGCCTTCGACCTGGGTTCCAAGGCGAAGTGGCCGATGGGCAAGCTCCTCTGGGTACTGATCTCCGGCACGATCCCGACCGCCGCGTTCTTCGTCGAGCGCAAGGTGGTGCAGGAGGTCGAGCCGCTGATCGCGGACGGCTCCCCGGTGACCGCCAAGGTCTGACCCGGCCCCACCCGAACCGCCCCGCGCAAAGCGCCGGGCGGTTTGTCATCGACATTTACTAGGACGTCCTAGTAAATTGGTTCCATGGACGCTGACGCGATCGAGGAAGGCCGCCGACGCTGGCAGGCCCGTTACGACAAGGCCCGCAAGCGTGACGCGGACTTCACCACGCTCTCCGGGGACCCGGTCGAGCCCGCGTACGGGCCCCGGCCCGGGGACACCTACGAGGGCTTCGAGCGGATCGGCTGGCCGGGTGAGTACCCCTTCACCCGGGGCCTCTATCCGACCGGCTACCGCGGCCGCACCTGGACCATCCGCCAGTTCGCCGGCTTCGGCAACGCCGAGCAGACCAACGAGCGGTACAAGATGATCCTCGCCGCGGGCGGCGGCGGGCTCAGCGTCGCCTTCGACATGCCGACGCTGATGGGCCGCGACTCCGACGAGCCGCGCTCGCTCGGCGAGGTCGGGCACTGCGGTGTCGCCATCGACTCCGCCGCCGACATGGAGGTCCTCTTCAAGGACATCCCGCTCGGCGACGTCACGACGTCCATGACGATCAGCGGCCCCGCCGTCCCCGTCTTCTGCATGTACCTGGTCGCCGCCGAGCGCCAGGGCGTCGACCCTGGGGTGCTCAACGGCACGCTCCAGACCGACATCTTCAAGGAGTACATCGCGCAGAAGGAGTGGCTCTTCCAGCCCGAGCCCCATCTGCGTCTGATCGGCGACCTGATGGAGCACTGCGCCGCCGCCATCCCCGCGTACAAGCCGCTCTCGGTCTCCGGCTACCACATCCGCGAGGCCGGGGCGACGGCCGCGCAGGAGCTCGCTTACACCCTCGCCGACGGCTTCGGCTACGTGGAACTCGGCCTCTCCCGCGGGCTCGACGTCGACACCTTCGCCCCCGGGCTCTCCTTCTTCTTCGACGCGCACCTCGACTTCTTCGAGGAGATCGCCAAGTTCCGCGCCGCCCGCCGGATCTGGGCCCGTTGGATGAAGGAGGTGTACGGGGCGAAGACCGACAAGGCGCAGTGGCTCCGCTTCCACACCCAGACCGCCGGGGTCTCCCTCACCGCCCAGCAGCCGTACAACAACGTCGTACGGACCGCGGTCGAGGCACTGTCCGCCGTCCTCGGCGGCACCAACTCGCTGCACACCAACGCCCTCGACGAGACCCTCGCGCTCCCCTCCGAGCAGGCCGCCGAGATCGCGCTGCGCACCCAGCAGGTGCTGATGGAGGAGACCGGTGTCGCCAATGTGGCGGACCCGCTGGGCGGCTCCTGGTACGTCGAGCAGCTCACCGACCGGATCGAGGCCGACGCCGAGAAGATCTTCGACCAGATCAAGGAGCGCGGCACCAGGGCGCACCCGGACGGGCAGCACCCCATCGGGCCGATGACCTCCGGCATCCTGCGCGGGATCGAGGACGGCTGGTTCACCGGCGAGATCGCCGAGTCCGCCTTCCAGTACCAGCAGTCGCTGGAGAAGGGCGACAAGCGGGTCGTGGGCGTCAATGTCCACCACGGCTCGGTCACCGGCGACCTGGAGATCCTGCGGGTCAGCCACGAGGTCGAGCGCGAGCAGGTCCGCGAGCTCGTCGGCCGCAAGGCCGCCCGTGACGACGCCCGGGTCCGCGCCTCACTGGACGCGATGCTGTCCGCCGCGCGCGACGGCTCGAACATGATCGGACCGATGCTCGAAGCGGTACGGGCCGAGGCGACGCTCGGTGAGATCTGCGGGGTCCTGCGCGACGAGTGGGGCACATACACCGAGCCGCCCGGCTTCTGACGGGGGCGCACGGCCGGCGGCCCCGCGTTACGTGGCGGCCGCCGCGCCCAGTCCCGCGAGCAGCAGAACGGTGAAGCGCCGGGCCCAGTCCTCGTCGACGGGCTCGGCGCTCACCAGCGCCCGGTGCACGACCGCACCGGCGATCACATCGAAGATCAGGTCGGCCGTCATGGCCGCCGTCGCCTCGTCCGTCTCGACGGGCAACTCGCCGCGCTGCTGCGCCCGTTGCCGTCCCAGCAGCACGAGGCGCTTCTGCCTGTCCACGATCGAGTCGCGGATCCGGGCCCGCAGCGCCTCGTCGCGGGTCGACTCGGCGACGACGGCCATCAGTGCGGTCCTCGTCTCCGGGCGCTCCAGCAGCGCGGCGAACTGCAGCACCACGCCCTGCACATCGGCCGACAGGCTGCCCAGATCAGGCAGTTCTAGCTCGTCGAAGAGGACCGCGACGGCGTCGACGACCAGTTCGTTCTTTCCGGCCCAGCGACGGTAGAGGGTCGTCTTGGCGACCCCGGCCCGTGTGGCCACATCACCCATCGTCAGCTTCGACCAGCCGAGGTCGACCAGCGAGGCCCGGCAGGCTTCCAGGATCGCCTCATCGGCCGCGGCGTTGCGCGGTCGTCCCGTTCGGGCCGGTTTGGGGTGGCCGTGGCTCAGCATCCCGTGACCATACCCGCCAGTAGCGAGAACAAGCCGTTCCCGTTCGTCGTGAGACAGATCACCGAACACTCTTGTGCATGAGGGGGGCGGGACAGTTACGCTACGGGTCGTAGCGTAAGGACGACGGCCGTGCCGTTGCTGCGCCACGAGCGAACGACAGCCACATGCGCCGGGTGGGGACCCGGCAGGAAAAAGGGCCCTTCGCGGGCTCTCGGACCGTGGATGTCCGTGCGCCCCGCATGCCGGCGGGAGCCACGGACGGATGCGGTTCCCGGATCGCTTTCCGCAACGGCGTGCCAAGGGGGGAGGATGTACGTATGCAGCCTAGGAACATGTCCATGAGCGGCGTCGTCGACCTCGCCGCGGTGAAGGCGGCCGGTGAGGCCAAGGTGAAGGCGGAGCAGGCCCGTGCCGAGACCGCCCGGCAGGGTGGCGGCGGAGCCGTGCCGCCGTCCGCCCTGGTGATCGATGTCGATGAGGCGGGCTTCGAGCGCGACGTCCTCCAGCGCTCCGCCGAGGTCCCCGTCGTCATCGACTTCTGGGCCGAGTGGTGCGAGCCGTGCAAGCAGTTGGGGCCGCTCCTGGAGCGGCTGGCCCAGGAGTACAACGGCCGCTTCCTGCTGGCCAAGGTCGATGTCGACGCCAACCAGATGCTGATGCAGCAGTTCGGTATCCAGGGCATCCCGGCGGTCTTCGCCGTCGTCGCCGGACAGGCCCTCCCGCTCTTCCAGGGCGCGGCCCCGGAGGCCCAGATCCGGCAGACCCTGGACCAGCTGATCCAGGTCGGCGAGGAGCGGTTCGGCCTCACCGGGATCGCGGTCGACGCGACCGCGGCCGGTCCGGAGGGAGCCGAGCAGGGCCCGGCCGAGGTGCCGGCCGGTCCGTACGACGCGCTGCTCGAAGCGGCGGTCCGGGCGCTGGACGCCAACGACTTCGCCGGCGCCGTCCAGGCGTACAAGAACGTGCTCTCCGACGACCCGGCCAACACCGAGGCCAAGCTGGGTCTCGCCCAGGCCGAACTGCTCTCCCGGGTGCGGGACATGGACCCGCAGCAGGTCCGCAACGACGCCGCCGAGAAGCCGGGCGATGTGGCGGCGCAGATCGCCGCCGCCGATCTGGATCTGGTCGGCGGCCATATCGAGGACGCCTTCGGGCGGCTCGTCGAGACCGTGCGCCGCAATTTCGGTGACGACCGGGACGCGGCGCGGCTGCGCCTTCTTGAGCTGTTCGAGGTGATCGGCCCGGAGGACCCGCGCGTCGTCGCCGCGCGCACGGCGCTGGCCCGGGTCCTGTTCTGATGTGACAACGCGGCCGTGGCGCCCTGCCGGCGCCACGGCCGTTTTTCGCGGTCGAGCGACAAGACCCGCCCCCGCTTTACCAAATCTTGATAAAAGCTCGGGCTGTTACTCGCAGTAAATCGCGCGTTGGGATCTGTCCGCTTACAAACCTCGATCTCCCCTTTTCTCCATGCGCCCTGCACCACCCTGTGTGGCCGGTCGATGTCACCCGGTTGTGCATCGGTTATCGGGCCGTTACTAGCCAGTAACGATCCCCCTTGTGTCGCGGGCGCGAATGGACCACGATCGGCCACGCTCGGTCCAATGACGCCAGCCCGACCGCCAGTCGGCGCGGCGGCCGAATTGGGTCCCCACCGAGTCGGTCGGCGGCAGTGGCGCCGACTGCGGACAGGGGGGTTCCTGCTGACCGGCAGGGCCTGTCCGAACAGGTTGCGCGAACGCGTGGCCAGTGGTTGTCGCTCGGGGGTGATCGCCAGTGATTCGGACGCGGCTCACGCCTCCGGTTCCGGCGCTCTCCTTTCCGAGGACGTAGCACTTCTCCCATCCCAGGACGGGCCAGGCCCGGACCGGAGATGTACGTCCGAGAAGGAGGAAAGTCATGGAGTCCCAAGTTCGTGGCGGGACCAGATGGAAGCGGTTCGCTCTCGTCATGGTGCCGAGCGTGGCCCTGACGGCAGCGGTAGGTGTGTCCCTTGCACAGGGTGCGCTGGCTGCTTCGTTCAGCGTCTCCGGCCAGTCGTTCAAGGTGACAGCGGAGCACCTGGACGGCAAGGGCTTCTCGCAGTACGGCGGCATAGACGCCGGCTACGCGGAGCTCAAGGGTGACAAGAAGACCCTGCACCCGGTCGCTATTTCGTCGTTCAAGTCGGCCGACATCACGGGCATGTGCCAGTCCGTGGTCACGCCGGACATCCCGCTCCTCGGGTCCGTCAGCCTCCAGCTGAAGGCCGGCGGCGGCGGTACCCCGGTTCACGCCGAGAACCTGTACCTCGACGTTGCGGATCTGGACGCCGACGCCACGTTCACCAACATCGACATCGGTGTTGCGGCGAAGGACGCCAACAAGGGTCCGAAGATCAAGGACGGCGAGAACGTCAACGAGAACGGCTTCGCCCAGCAGGCGGACCGTGCGGTTCTCGACAACGTGAAGCAGAAGGCGTGGGCGACCACCGCCGGCACCTTCAAGCTCAGCGGTCTGAGCATGCGCCTCTACAACGGCGTCAAGGAGTGCTACTAAGCACTCCGCCCGGGTGGGCGGGGAAGCGTGAAGCTGCCCCGCCTGCCCGTCTCCCACTCTTTTTCACAGCAATACCGGTTCCAGGGAGCTGTTTTCCATGAGCGCCGAGACCACAGGTTCCCGCGACTTCGCCTACTGGCGGCTGCGGTTCCGTGCCTGGCGGCACACCCGGCCGTTCTGGGCCGGCCTGCTCACCGCACTCGGTGGGGCGCCGATCGCGTACTTCCCGTACGCCAATCTCAAGCTCGGCCACCTCACGCTGGCCATGGCGACCACGGCGGGTGCGGGCTCACTGATCATCGGTGTACTGCTGGTCACGCTCGGTCTGACCATGTGGTACCACCAAATTGTCCGGGTGTTCGCCGGTGTCGCCTCGATCCTGCTGGCGCTGGTCTCCATTCCGGTGTCCAACCTCGGCGGTTTCGTGGTCGGGTTCCTGCTCGCCTTGATCGGCGGCTGCCTCGCCCTGTCCTGGGCCCCGGGCACGCCCGCAGGCGAACAGCCGGCCAAGCACGCGGCCGGGGGTTCCCCGAAGGGCCCGGAAGCTCCTGAGGGTTCGGCGCCTGACGGCACGGAACCCCAGTTCGGCGCCGGACCTACGTACAGCCCGGGTCCCGCTCCGTGGAGCGACGACAGCACGAACGGCAAAGTTGAAGCCAACGGCGGGAGGAACAGTGCGGGGTGACGAGACGCAGCTGAACTCGACCGGAGGCGAGGTTTTCCGGGGCAGAAGCGGGCCGCGTCACGCGGCCCCCAGGAAATCGCTGCTGACGAAGCTGCACATACCCGCGGGCAAGGCCTTCGCTCTCGCCGCGATGCCGACGGCGGTCTTTGTCGGGATGGGGCTCACCCCCAAGCTTGCGCTGGCCGACGACGCGACGGACATCCCGTTCGCGCCGGGCCCGTGCGTGACCCGTTCCGACGAGCCGAGCGAGTCTCCGGAGCCGTCGGCCTCGGCGACGAAGTCCCCGTCGCCGTCCGCCAGTGAGACCACCGGTGACAGCGGCAGCGGTTCGGACCAGGGCGACGGGGCGACCCCGAAGCCTTCGGCGACCTCGTCGGCGAGCGGCACGTCGAACTCGTCGGGCGACGCGTCCGCCACGACGCCGAGCGCCTCCCCGTCGCCCACGGCGACGAAGGACCCGCTGGACCCGCTGGGTGTCGGCGACGCGCTCAAGGGCCTCCTCGGGGGATCGGACCAGGGGACGGCGAGCCCGTCCCCGAGTGCCACCACCGCGTCCCCGAAGCCGTCCGACACCGCGACCAAGTCGACCGACAACCCCGTCGACAAGGTCACGGACACCGTGGGCAAGACCGCCGACGCCATCCGTGACGCGGCGGACAAGGCGGGCACGACGGTCGAGGAGCTCGACGACGGGGTCAAGGGCCTCGACCCCGTGAAGGACGTGGACATCCCGGACGGCGCCAAGGAGCGCTTCCCGTGCCCCACCGCCGACCCCAAGGCGTTGGCCGCGGCCGACCTGGAGCAGGGCATCCCCCGGCTGCCGAACCAGCCGTGGATCCTGGAGAGTTCGCTGCTCACCCTGAGCGGGCTCGACTACAAGGGCATCGTCGAGGTGGAGAAGGGCGACGGCACCACCAAGAAGGTGCTCAAGTTCACCGCCTCGTCCGTCGACATCAAGGACCTGCACCAGCTGACGGAGGGCCCGAACGGCACCACCGGCCATGTCCAGGCGCGGAAGGGCTCCACGTCCACCATCCGTAACGGCACGGTGACGATGTACACGGAGGAGCTGAAGGGCAACCTCTTCGGCCTCATCCCGATCACGTTCAGCCCCCAGACCCCGCCGCCGGTGAACGTACCGTTCGCGTTCTTCACCAACGTGAAGGTCACCCAGGCCGGCCAGTTCGGCGGCACGCTCACGGTGCCCGGGCTGCACAACTACTTCACCGGCGGCAACAGCTAGCGCCTGTGGATCCAGGACCCGTTCGGGAGCCGCACAGGACTGTGGCCCGCACCCCCTTCGAAGGGGGTGCGGGCCACAGTCGTACGCCGGTGCGGGCGAACGCGTCAGTCGCGGGCGCCGCCGCCCACGTGATGCACCCGGACCATGTTGGTGGTGCCGGGGACGCCGGGGGGCGAACCGGCCGTGATGACCATCGTGTCGCCGGCGTTGTAGCGGCTCAGCTTCAGCAGTTCCGCGTCGACCAGGTCCACCATGGCGTCGGTGTTGTCCACGTGCGGCACGACGTGGGCCTCGACGCCCCAGCTCAGCGCGAGCTGGTTACGGGTGGACTCGTCGGTGGTGAAGGCCAGGATCGGCTGCGCGGCGCGGTAGCGGGAGAGCCGGCGGGCCGTGTCACCGGACTTGGTGAAGGCGACCAGCGCCTTGCCGTCCAGGAAGTCCGCGATCTCGCAGGCCGCGCGGGCCACCGAACCACCCTGGGTACGGGGCTTCTTGCCCGGCACCAGCGGCTGCAGCCCCTTGGAGAGCAGTTCCTCCTCGGCTGCGACGACGATCTTCGACATCGTCTTGACCGTCTCGATCGGGTACGCGCCGACGCTGGACTCGGCGGACAGCATGACCGCGTCCGCACCGTCCAGGATCGCGTTCGCGACGTCGGACGCCTCGGCGCGGGTCGGCCGCGAGTTGGTGATCATCGACTCCATCATCTGGGTCGCCACGATCACCGGCTTGGCGTTCCGCCGGCAGAGCTCCACCAGGCGCTTCTGCACCATCGGGACCTTCTCCAGGGGGTATTCGACGGCCAGGTCGCCACGGGCGACCATGACACCGTCGAACGCCATGACGACGCCCTCCATGTGCTCGACGGCCTGCGGCTTCTCCACCTTGGCGATGACGGGGACCCGGCGGCCCTCCTCGTCCATCACCTTATGGACGTCCTTGACGTCGCTGGCGTCCCGCACGAAGGAGAGTGCGACCAGGTCGCAGCCCATCCGCAGGGCGAACCGGAGGTCCTCCACGTCCTTCTCGGACAGGGCGGGGACGTTCACCGCGGCACCGGGCAGGTTGATGCCCTTGTGGTCGGAGATGACCCCGCCCTCGATGACGATGCTCCTGACCCGGGGGCCGTCGACCGCCACGACCTTCAGCTCGACGTTGCCGTCGTTGATCAGGATCGGGTCGCCCTTGGCGACGTCGCTCGGCAGACCCTTGTAGGTCGTACCGCAGATCGACTTGTCACCGGGGACGTCCTCGGTGGTGATGGTGAACTCGTCCCCGCGGACCAGTTCGACGGGGCCCTCGGCGAACTTCGCCAGGCGGATCTTCGGGCCCTGGAGGTCGGCGAGCACGCCCACCGCCCGGCCCGTCTCGGCGGCCGCCTTGCGGACGCGGTCGTAACGGCCCTGGTGTTCCTCGTGGGAGCCGTGGCTGAAGTTGAAACGGGCCACGCTCATGCCGGCCTCGATCAGAGCGACGAGCTGCTCATGGGAGTCGACGGCGGGACCGAGGGTGCAGACGATTTTGGAACGGCGCATGAGGCGGATCCTATCGGTTTGTTTCGCTGCGGAATATTCCGTCTGGTGGAAGATACAAAGGGGCGCGGGGGTGCTCAGTTGTCGACCTGTCCGACCGGCACTTCCTGTCCGGCCGATTCGGCCCGTCCGACCAGTGCGAAGGCCTGGTCGGCGATCTCCAGCTCCTCGTCCGTCGGCACCACGGCGACCGCGACCCGCGCGTAGTTGGGCGAGATCAGCCTCGGTTCGCCGGACCGCACGGCGTTGAGACCGGCGTCCACCACCAGGCCGAGCTCCTCCAGACCGGCGATCGCAGCCTCCCGTACCGGCGCCGAGTTCTCCCCGACCCCCGCCGTGAACACCACGGCATCCACCCGCCCGAGGACCGCCGAATAGGCGCCGATGTACTTCTTCAGCCGGTGCACATAGATGTCGAACGCCAGCGCCGCCCGCTCGTCGCCCTCGTCGATCCGGCGCCGGATCTCCCGCATGTCGTTGTCCCCGCAGAGCCCGAGCAGGCCGCTCCTCTTGTTCAGCAGGACGTCGATCTCGTCGGTGGACATCCCTGCCACCCGCTTCAGATGGAAGGTGACCGCCGGGTCGATGTCCCCGGACCGCGTCCCCATCACCAGCCCCTCCAGCGGGGTCAGTCCCATAGACGTCTCCACGCACCGGCCCGCCGCCACCGCCGAGGCCGAGGCACCGTTGCCCAGGTGGAGCACGATGACGTTGACCTCCTCGGGAGTGCGTCCCAGCAGCTCGGCGGCCTTGCGGGAGACGTACGCGTGGGAGGTGCCGTGGAAGCCGTAGCGGCGGATCCGGTGCGCGTCGGCGGTCTCCACGTCGATCGCGTACCGCGCCGCGTACTCCGGCATCGTCGTGTGGAACGCGGTGTCGAAGACGGCGACCTGCGGCAGATCGGGGCGCAGCGCCTGCGCGGTACGGATGCCGGTGATGTTCGCCGGGTTGTGCAGCGGCGCCACCGGGACGAGCCGCTCGATCTCCGTCAGGACCTCGTCGGTGATGACGGTGGGCCGGGTGAACCGCAGTCCGCCGTGCACCACCCGGTGGCCGATCGCCGCCAGCTCGGGGGAGTCCAGGCCCAGCCCGTCGGCGGCCAGCTCCTCGGCCGCCGTCTTCAGCGCCGCCGCGTGGTCGGCGATCCTGCCGGTGCGCTCACGTGTCTCGGCGTCGCCCCCGGTCAGCGGGGTGTGCAGCAGACGGGAGGTCTCCTCGCCGATCCGCTCGACCAGGCCGATCGCGAGCCGGGAGCGGTCGTTCATGTCGAGGAGCTGGTACTTCACCGACGAGGAGCCGGAGTTGAGGACGAGTACACGACGGGCCTGCACGGCGGCGGAACCTTCCTTCACGGGGGTGGGGGTCATGCGGTTCACTCCTGGGCCTGTGCCTGGATCGCCGTAATGGCCACGGTGTTGACGATGTCCTGGACCAGCGCACCGCGCGACAGGTCGTTGACGGGCTTTCGCAGCCCCTGGAGCACCGGCCCCACGGCCACGGCGCCCGCCGAGCGCTGCACGGCCTTGTACGTGTTGTTGCCGGTGTTCAGGTCCGGGAAGATCAGCACGGTCGCCTGCCCCGCCACCTCCGAACCGGGCAGCTTGGTCGCGGCCACGCTCGGCTCGACCGCCGCGTCGTACTGGATCGGGCCCTCGATCCTGAGGTCCGGCCGGCTCTCGCGCACCCGGTCCGTCGCCCGGCGCACCTTGTCGACGTCGGCCCCGGTGCCCGAGGTGCCCGTCGAGTACGAGAGCATCGCGATCCGCGGCTCCACACCGAAGCGGGCGGCCGTGGCGGCGGACTGGACGGCGATGTCCGCGAGCTGCTCCGCGTCCGGGTCCGGGTTGACCGCGCAGTCGCCGTACACCAGGACCTTGTCGGCGAGGCACATGAAGAAGACGGACGACACGATCGACGCGTCCGCCCGGGTCTTGATGATCTCGAAGGCGGGGCGGATCGTCGCCGCGGTGGAGTGCACGGCCCCGGAGACCATCCCGTCGGCCAGGCCCCCCTGGACCATCAGGGTGCCGAAGTAGTTCACGTCCGAGACGACGTCGTACGCCAGCTCCACCGTGACCCCGCGGTGCGCGCGCAACTGTGCGTACCGCTCCGCGAACGCCTGGCGCAGCTCGGAGGTCTGCGGGTCGATCAGCTGGGTGTCGGCAAGATCGATGCCGAGGTCGGCCGCCTTCTTCCGGATGACGTCCAGGTCGCCGAGGAGGGTGAGATCGCAGACATCGCGGCGCAGCAGCACATCGGCGGCGCGCAGCACCCGCTCCTCGGCGCCCTCCGGCAGCACCACCCGGCGCCGGTCCGCGCGGGCCTGCTCCAGCAGCTCGTGCTCGAACATCATCGGCGTGACGCGGCCACTGCGGGCCACCGAGATCCGGTCCAGCAGGGCGGGGGTGTCCACATGGCGCTCGAAGAGGCCGAGTGCGGTCTCCGCCTTGCGGGGCGTCGCCGCGTTCAACTTGCCCTCCAGCGTGAAGAGTTCGGCCGCTGTGGGGAAGGAGCCGCCGGCCACCGACACGACCGGGGTGCCCGGTGCGAGCCGTGCGGCCAGCTTGAGTATCTCCTCGCCGGGGCGCTCGTCGAGCGTCAGCAGCAGGCCCGCGATGGGCGGGGTGCCGGCGCTGTGCGCGGCCAGTGCGCCGACCACCAGATCCGCCCGGTCCCCGGGCGTGACCACCAGACAGCCGGGCGTCAGCGCGTTCAGCAGATTCGGCAGCATCGCACCGCCGAAGACGAAGTCCAGCGCGTCCCGGGCCAGCCCCGCGTCGTCGCCGAGCAGCACGGTGCCGCCGAGCGCGGCGGTGATCTGGGCGACGGTCGGCGCGGAGAGCGCAGCGTCGTCCGGCAGGACCGAACACGGCACGGGCAGCCGCGCCGTCAGCCGCTCGGCGATGATCTCGCGGTCCTCGGCCGCCACCCGGTTCACCACCATCGCGAGGACGTCGCAGCCCAGACCGGCGTACGCCCGGTAGGCATTGCGCGTCTCGGCCCACACCGACTCCGCGTCCTGCCCCTTCCCGCCGACCACCGCGATCACCGAGGCACCGAACTCATTGGCCAGCCGGGCATTGAGCGCCAGCTCGTCGGGGAGCTGGGTGGCCGCGAAGTCGGTGCCGAGGACCAGCACCACCTCGTACATCCGGGCCACCTGATGGAAGCGGTCGACGAGCCGCGAGACCAGCTCGTCGGTACCCTTCTCCGCCTGCAGCGCGGACGCCTCCGCATAGTCCAGGCCATAGACCGACGACGGGTCCTGGCTGAGCCGGTAGCGGGCCCGCAGCAACTCGAACAGCCGGTCGGGGCTGTCGTGGACCAGCGGCCGGAACACCCCGACCCGGTCCACCTGACGTGTCAGGAGCTCCATGACTCCCAGATCGACGACCTGGCGGCCGTCTCCCCGGTCGATCCCCGTCACGTACACGCTGCGCGTCACGCATGCTCTCCCGTCGTTCTGGCTGCCGGTTGGTGTGGTATCGACCGTTTTGACGATACCTGCGGGTGCGGACCAGCCGCCCCCGGGCGAAAGCCCCTGTTCCGGGGTGCTGCACACGTCCTGTAGCGGTCGGGTGCCGCGCCCCGGACAGGCCGAGAGCGCGAGGTCCGGACCTGACGTGGGACAATCGTTGTGGCTCACGGTACGGGGGATTCCGCGGTCGCCCCCGAAATGCACGGCACTAACGAGCAGGAGATATGGCACGATGCGCATCGGAGTTCTCACCGCAGGCGGCGATTGCCCAGGTCTGAACGCAGTGATCCGGTCGGTCGTGCACCGCGCCGTGGTGGGTCACGGCGATGAAGTCATCGGGTTCGAGGACGGCTTCAAGGGACTCCTCGACGGCCACTTCCGCCCCCTCGACCTCAACGCGGTCAGTGGCATCCTCGCGCACGGCGGCACCATTCTCGGCTCGGCCCGGCTGGAGCGCGACCGGCTCCGCGAAGCCGCCGAGAACTGTGACGAGCTGAGCCGCCGTTACGGCATCGACGTGCTGATCCCGATCGGCGGCGAGGGCACCCTCACCGCGGCCCGGATGCTGTCGGACGCCGGAATGCCCGTCGTCGGCGTTCCGAAGACCATCGACAACGACATCTCGTCCACCGACCGCACCTTCGGCTTCGACACGGCGGTCGGCGTCGCCACCGAAGCCATAGACCGTCTCAAGACCACGGCCGAATCGCACCAGCGGGTCATGGTCGTCGAGGTGATGGGCCGGCACGCGGGCTGGATCGCGCTGGAGTCCGGCATGGCGGGCGGTGCGCACGGCATCTGTCTGCCCGAGCGGCCGTTCGAGGTCGCGGACCTGGTCAAGATGGTCGAGGAGCGCTTCGCCCGCGGCAAGAAGTTCGCGGTCATCTGCGTCGCCGAGGGCGCGCACCCGGTCGAGGGCTCGATGCCGTACGCCAAGGGCGAGATCGACCAATTCGGCCACGAGCGCTTCCAGGGCATCGGCAACCGGCTCGCGGTCGAGCTGGAGACCCGCCTCGGCAAGGAGGCCCGGCCGGTCATTCTCGGCCATGTCCAGCGCGGTGGCACGCCGACCGCGTACGACCGGGTGCTGGCGACCCGCTTCGGCTGGCACGCGGTCGAGGCGGCGCACCGGGGCGACTTCGGCCGGATGACGGCGCTGCGCGGCAACGACATCATGATGGTGCCGCTGGCGGACGCGATCACACAGCTGAAGACGGTGCCGAAGGACCGGATGTACGAGGCGGAGTCGGTGTTCTGACCGGCGGGTCCGACGCTCTTCGGGGGCCGGCTTCGGGGCCGGCCTCCGAGGACCGGCCGGCCGTCGGCCGCGCTACGCCCCCGCCGTCTCCCAGAACCGCTCCACGATCCCGTCCAGAAACGCCCGTCCCGCCTCCCCGTCCGCGCCCGCCCGCTCCGGACCTCCCGTGCTCCAGCTCAGCGTCGACACCATCATTGCCTGGTAGTCGGCGTGCAGCTGTTCCAGCACGTCCTGCAGCCGCCGCCGCTCCAGCGGCACCAGCTTCGCCACCGGCCGGGTGTACGCCTGCCAGCGCGTTGTCACCGCGCTGCGCAGCAGCTCCCCGAGCTCCTCGTGCCGTCCCGTCGCCGTCACGAAGTCGGCCGCCGTCAGCTGCAACGCCTCGCTGAGTGCCGCGGACTGGCGTTCGTTGCCGCGCCAGCGCCCGGACTCCTCCATCCGCTGATACGCGGAGACCGCCAGCCCCAGCAGCCGCGCCAGCTCGTCCACGGCCAGGCCACGGGCCACCCGGTGTTCGTGCAGGGTGCGGGCGGCGGTCAGCAGCTCGCCCGGCGCGCACCACAGCACTCCGGCCAGCGCCATGAGTTCCTTCTCGTCGGGCAGCGCGAGACCACGCTCCCAGGCGGCGACGGTGTCCGCGCTGATCCGGAGTCCGTACTGGGCGCTGAGGCCGTAGGCGACATGACCGGGCGCCATCCCCAGGGCCTCGCGCAGTCGGCGCGCGGCGGGGGCATTGAAAGACGGGGTGGGGTGCACGGCCCCACCGTAGGAGCCGGGACCCGGCCTGACTACGGTCTGTTCGACCGAGATCACGGCTCGTAGGAACGTCCTGGCCCGCGCCGCCCACTCATCCCTTGACCGCGCCGCCCAGGGCGAACCCGCCGCCGAGCCGGCGCGAGATCAGGATGTACAGCAGCAGTACCGGCGTCGAGTACAGGATCGAGAACGCCGCCAGCTGCCCGTAGACCACCGATCCGTAGTTGCCGAAAAAGGTGAAGATCGAGACGGAGGCCGGGAGTTGCTCGGGGGAGAGCAGCAGCATGAAGGGGACGAAGAAGTTCCCCCACAGCATGATGAAGGTGTAGATCGTCACCACGCCCACCCCCGGCCCCATCAGCGGCAGCACCACCCGGACCAGCGTCTGTGTCGTCGACGCCCCGTCCGTCCAGGCCGCCTCCTCCAGCACCTTCGGCACGCCGTCCATGAAGTTCTTCATCAGCCAGATGGCGAACGGCAGCTGGGCGGTGGCGAGGAAGAGCGCCGTCCCGTACATCGTGTCGATCAGATCGACCTGTACGAAGAGCCCGTACACCGGCACCATGATCGCGGTGATCGGCAGACATGTCGTGAACAGGATCGTCAGCAGATACGGGCGGGTCAGGCGCGAGCGGTGGCGGGACAGCGGATACGCGGCCAGCGCCGCGCACACCACGGTCAGCAGCGTCGCACTGCCGCACAACAGCAGACTGTTGAGCATCGGAGTGAAGGTGATCTCGTCGGTGAGGACCGCGTCGAAGTTCTCCAGAGTCGGTGACGTCGGCGGTCGCACCCGAAGATCGGCGCTGCCGTCCAACGAGGCGAAGAGCAGCCACATCAGCGGCAGCGCGAACGCCACCGCGACCAGCAGCAGCGCCCCGTCGGACGCCAGCCGCGCCCGGGTGCGCCGGGACGTCGTCACGCCTTTCACGCCCGTCACACCTCCACCTTCATCAGCCGCAGATAGACGATCGAGAACAGGGATCCCACCAGAAGCAGCAGCAGCGCCACCGCCGTTCCGTAGCCGATCAGACTGTTCACGAACGCCTGGTCGTACATGAACACCGGAAGCGTCTGGCTGCGGTTGCCCGGACCGCCGCGGGTCATCGCCCAGATCAGTCCGAACACGGAGAGCGTGGAGAGGGTGTTGAGCATCAGATTGGTGCCGATGGAACGGCGGATCATCGGCAGCGTGATGTGCCACAGCCGGCGCGGCCCGCTCGCCCCGTCGACCTCGGCGGCCTCCGTGATGTCCTGCGGGATCTCGGCCAGCGCCGCCGAGTAGATCAGCATCGAGAACGCCGTCCCGCGCCACACATTGGCGAACGACACTGCCAGGATCGGCAGCGTGAACAGCCAGTTCTGGGAGGGCAGATGGAGCTGGTCCAGGATCGCGTTCAAAGTGCCCTCGCGGCGGAAGAACGCGTACAGCAGGAATGCCGCGACGATCTCCGGCAGGACCCAGGCCGTGATGACCAGCGCCCCGGTGACCGTACGGACCGGGCGGGACGCGGCCCGCATCAGGCCCGCGAGCGCCAGCCCCAGCGTGTTCTGTCCGACGATCGACGACAGGAAGGTGAAGGCGAGTGTCAACTGGACGGCGTTACGGAAGTTGTCGTCGGCGAACGCCCGCCGGAAGTTGGCGAAGCCGACGAAGTCGGAGCTCGACGATCCGGTCAGCTGGGTGTTGGTGAAGGCGATCCATACGCAGTAGCCGATGGGGCCCGCGAGGAAGAGCAGCAGCAGCGCGGTGGCGGGGGCGATCGGCAGCCACCGCCCTGCCTGCCGCCACGACCCCGCACGCCGCGGCGACCCTGCCTGCTGCCACGACCCCGCTCGCCGCGATCGCAGGGGCCCGGCTTTCGACGCGGCGCCGCTCACTTCGTGACGACCGCGCCGTCGACGAGGGTCTTCAGCTGCTCGTCGTACTCCTTCGCCGCCGACTCCGGCGATCCGTCGCCCGTCGTCACCTTCTCCATCGCCTCACCGATGGCCGTCGACACCTGCGGATAGACGGGCAGAGCGGGACGGTAGTGGGTGTACTGGACGAGGCCGGTGAAGAAGTCGATGCCCGGCATCGACTTCAGATACGTCGGATCCTTCGCCACGTCCTCACGCACCGCGATCTGCGCACCCACCACATCCCATTTGGCCGCGTTCTGCGGGGTCTGCATCGTCTTGACGAACTCCCAGGCCAGATCGGCGTTCTTGGCCTTCTGCGGGACCGCCCAGGTCCAGCCGCCCGACATGGACACCTTCCCGGGCGCCTGGCCGTTCTGGGTGGGCATCGGGGTCTGGCCGAGTTCCGTCTTCCACTCGGGCCACGCCTTGGGTCCCTCGTTGATCCAGTTCTGGCCCATCCAGGAGCCGTCCAGCGAGATGGCCAGCTTGCCCTCGGGGAACCACTCGGTGGCCACATGCGTACCGACGTTGGGGTCGAGCGCGTCGGACGGATCGGGGCCGAGCTTCTCCCCGTACACCGTCCCCACGAAGCCCAGCGCGTCACGGAAGCCCTGTCCGCCGGCCACCCACTTCTTGGCGCCGGGGTCGTAGAGCGGGTCGTCGCCGGTCCCGTACAGCAGCATCTCGAAGCCCTGCATCACCGCGGCCTCGCCCGGGGCCTTGCCCGTGTACACATTCAGCGGGATGACGCCGGGGACCTTCTTCTTGACCGCGCGGGCCGCGTCCAGGACCTCTTCCCAGTTCTTCGGCTGCCAGTCGGCCGGCAGCCCCGCCTTGGCGAAGATCTTCTTGTTGTACCAGAGCCCGCGGGTGTCGGTGCCGTCCGGGACGCCGTACGTCTTGCCGTCCTCGGCCTTCGCAGCGGCCTTCGCCGTGTCCACGAACTGGCTCCAGGTGTCCCACTTGGCGAGATATGCGTCCAGCGGCCGCAGATAGCCGGCCTTGATGTCGGAGTTGATCCGGAAGGTGTCCTCGTAGACCAGATCCGGTGCCGTCTTCGGCGAGCGCATCATCTGCTGCACCTTGGTGGCGTAGTCGTTGTCCGCCGCCTGAATCGGTATCAACTTGATCTTCTTGCCGGGGTGTTCCTTCTCGAACTGCTTCTTCACAGACTCGAGATAGGCGTCCTTGAACCGGATCTTGTTGTCCGTGGAACGGTTGTACGCGACCTTCACGGTGTCCGGATCACTGCCGGAACCGGAGGAGCAGGCGGTCAACGAGCCGGCAGTCAGAACGATGACTGCGGCGGCGAGGATCAGTGGGGCGGTGGGGCGCACGGGCACGACCTCCTCATAGCCACGGGGGGCTGAGACCGTGACCGTAGGACCGGCCCGTCGACAAGGTCAATCCCCGTGCGGGAAGCGCTTGTTGTCCGTGGGGCGTACGGGTGGAAATGCAGTTGGATGTACGGATGGGCGTCGGCGCGGCCGGACGTACGGACGGGCGTACGGTCAGCGAGTCTCGGCCACCCACCGGTAGTGCAGTTCCGGCCGCCCGATCTGTCCGTACTGCGGACTGCGGACGGCGCGGCCCACCGTCACCAGGTGCTCCAGATAGCGGCGTGCGGTGATCCGCGAGATGCCCAGCTCCACGCCCGTCGCGGCTGCGGTCACCCCGTCCGGGGAGGCCCGCAGCACACGGGTCACCGCCTCCAGCGTCGGGCCGCTCAGCCCCTTGGGCAGCCGCGACGGCTGCGGAGCCCGGAGCGCGCCGAGCGCCCGGTCCACCTCGTCCTGGCCGCTGGCCTCACCGGCCGCCGCACGGAACTCGGCGTAGCGCATGAGGCGGTCGCGCAGGGTGGCGAAGGTGAACGGCTTCAGCACGTACTGGACGACACCGAGCGACACCCCTTCCCGGACCACCCCCAGATCGCGCGCCGACGTCACGGCGATGACATCCGCCGTGTGCCCGGCGGCGCGCAGCGACCGCAGCAGCTGCAGACCGTGTCCATCGGGCAGGTACAGGTCCAGGAGCAGCAGATCGACCTGGGTACGGTCCAGCGCCCGTACCGCCTCCGCACGCGAATGCGCGACCGCGGCCACGGTGAAGCCGGGGACCCGGCCGACGTACAGCCTGTGCGCGTCGGCGGCCACGGGATCGTCCTCGACGACCAGCACCTGGATCACGGGGTGGGCTCCTTCGGCGTGTGCTGCTGCGTGGCCGAGGGCGACAGCGGCAGCCGTACGGTGAACTCCGCGCCGCCGTCCGGACCCCCGCCGAGCACGACCGTCCCGCCGGCCCGGTGCACGGCCTGCTGCACGAGCGCCAGCCCGAGCCCACGACCGGCCCCGTGCGTCGACCAGCCGCGGTGGAACACCTCGGCGGCGACGTCGGGATCGACCCCGGCCCCGGTGTCCGCGACCCGCAGCAGCAGCTCACGGTCGTCGGCGAGCGCGGTGACGGTGACCCGCGCGCGGCCGGCGCGGCGCGGTGCCGCACCGCGCTGGGCGGGCACGACTGCGGAGTCCGCCGCCACCCCGGCCCCGGGCACGGTCCCCGCGCCGGACGGGACACCCGCTTCGGGCGGCGGGGCCGTCGCCGCCTCCGACGCGGCATCCACCGCGTTGTCGATCAGATTGCCGAGGATCGTCACCAGATCGCGCTGCGGCAGCGTCGCGGGCAGCGCGCCGTCGTCGATCACGCTGTCGTCCGCGAGCACCAGCTCCACCCCCCGCTCGTTCGCCTGCGCCGCCTTGCCCAGCAGCAGCGCCGCCAGCACCGGTTCGGCGACGGCGCCGACGACGCGGTCGGTGAGGACCTGTGCCAGCTCCAGCTCCGCCGTAGCGAAGCCGACCGCCTCCTCCACCCGGCCGAGCTCGATCAGCGAGACGACCGTGTGCAGCCGGTTCGCCGCCTCGTGCGCCTGCGAGCGCAGCGCCTGGGTGAACCCCCGCTCCGAGTCCAACTCGCCGGACAGCGCCTGGAGTTCCGTGTGGTCGCGGAGGGTCACGACCGTACCGCGCTGCTCGCCGCCCACCACCGGACGGGTGTTGACCACGATCACCCGGTCCGCCGTCAGATGCAGCTCGTCGACCCGCTCCTCGGAGGCCAGCAGCGCCCCGGTCAGCGGCACCGGCAGTTCCAGTTCGGCCACCCGGCGCCCGACCGCACCCGGCGGCAGCCCGAGCAGATCCCGGCCCGCGTCGTTGACCAGCGCGATCCTGCGCTGGCCGTCGAGCATCAGCAGCCCCTCGCGCACCGCGTGCAGCGTGGCCTGGTGGTAGTCGTGCATCCGGCTCAGCTCGGCGGCGTTCATACCGTGCGTGTGGCGCCGCAGCCGGGCGTTGATCACATACGTGCCGATGCCGCCGAGGGTGAGTGCCCCGCCCGCCGCGAGCCCCAGCGCGCCGAGCTGCGCCCGCACCTGCGAGGAGACCCGCTCGACCGTGATGCCCGCGCTGACCAGACCGGTGATCCTGCCGCCGTCCCGGACCGGGGTGACGACCCGGATCGAGGGGCCGAGCGTGCCGGTGTACGTCTCCGTGAACGTCTCGCCGCGCAGCGCCCTCGCGGTGTGGCCGAGGAACGTCTCCCCGATCTGTTCCGCGTCGGGGTGCGTCCAACGGATCCGGTCCGGGCTCATGATCGTGACGAAGGCGATCCCGGTGTCCCTGCGGACCTTCTCCGCGTACGGCTGGAGCACGGCGGTCGGGTCCGGGGTGCGGATCGCCTCCCGTACGGACGGCGAATCGGCCACCGCCAGCGCCGCCGCCCTGACCTGCCGGGTCGCGGTCTCCTCCGCCTGCGCGCTCCCGGAGACGTACGCGAAGAACGCGCACCCCGCCACCACGGCCGCAACCAGCACCACCTGCATCGCGAAGAGCTGACCGGCCAGGCTGCGCGGACGGGTACGGGGGCGTGGGAGACGCATGCTCACAGTCTGCCTGGCCGAAAACATATGAACGAAATGCACGTAAGGGTGACGGCCGTCACACGGGGCGGGATATTCGCCGGGACCCCCCGGGACGGGGGACGGACAGGGACGAGCCGAGGAGAACCCCGTGGGAGTGCCAGCCGCCAGGCGGGACCGTACGCATTATCTGTATCTCGCCGTGATCGGCGCTGTGGCGCTCGGCATCCTGGTGGGCTTCGTGGCCCCCGGGGTGGCCGTCGAGCTGAAGCCGATCGGTACCGGCTTCGTGAACCTCATCAAGATGATGATCTCGCCGATCATCTTCTGCACGATCGTGCTGGGCGTCGGCTCGGTCCGCAAGGCCGCCAAGGTCGGCGCCGTCGGCGGCCTCGCGCTCGGTTACTTCCTGGTGATGTCGACCGTGGCCCTCGGTATTGGTCTGCTCGTCGGCAACATCCTCGAACCGGGCCAGGGTCTCCACCTCACCGAAGCGGTGCGCGCAGCCGGGGAGAAGCAGGCGGCGGGCGCCAGCGAGTCCACCACGGACTTCCTGCTGGGCATCATCCCGACGACGATGATCTCCGCCTTCACCGAGGGCGAAGTGCTCCAGACCCTGCTGATCGCCCTGCTCGCGGGCTTCGCGCTGCAGGCCATGGGCTCGGCGGGCGAACCGGTCCTGCGTGGCATCGGCCACATCCAGCGTCTTGTCTTCCGCATCCTCGCCATGATCATGTGGGCGGCCCCGGTCGGCGCGTTCGGTGCCATGGCAGCGGTGGTCGGCGAGACCGGCGTCGATGCGCTGAAGTCCCTCGCGATCATCATGGTCGGCTTCTACATCACCTGTGCGATCTTCGTCTTCGTGGTGCTCGGCACGATCCTGCGACTGGTCGCCGGAGTGAACCTGCTGCTCCTGCTGAAGTACCTGGGCCGCGAATTCCTGCTGATCCTCTCCACCTCGTCTTCGGAGTCGGCGCTGCCGCGGCTCATCGCCAAGATGGAGCACCTCGGCGTCAGCAAGTCCGTCGCGGGCATCACCGTGCCGACCGGCTACTCGTTCAACCTCGACGGCACCGCCATCTATCTGACGATGTCCTCGCTCTTCATCGCCAACGCGATGGGCGACCCGCTGAGCGCGGGGGAGCAGGTCTCGCTCCTGCTCTTCATGATTGTGGCCTCGAAGGGTGCAGCGGGCGTCACCGGCGCGGGTCTCGCCACGCTGGCGGGCGGCCTGCAGTCCCACCGCCCCGGCCTGGTCGACGGCGTCGGTCTGATCGTCGGCATCGACCGCTTCATGAGCGAGGCCCGCGCCCTGACGAACTTCGCGGGCAACGCGGTCGCCACGGTGCTGGTAGGCACCTGGACCAAGGAGATCGACAAGGAGCGGGTGGACCAGGTGCTCTCCGGCTCCATCCCGTTCGACGAGAAGATGATCACGGATGAGGGTCCCGCGGAGCCGTACGTCCCGGAGTCCAGGGGCGGCGACGACGAGAAGCCCTTGCTGACGAAGGCGTAACGAGGTGGGTGTGCGGCCGGTGCGGGACTCCCGTACCGGCCGCACACGTATGTCAGCTGTGCGTTCAGCCGAAGGGGATGTGCACGACCGACTGGTTGCCGATCCCGACCGCGCTGGAACCATTGCCGATGGCGTTCCAGATCTCCACCTTGACCTTGCCGTTCATCAGATTTCCCTGGCTCCCGGTCGAGGCCATGAGTCCCTTGCTCTGCGTGTAGTGCTCGTAGCCGGGGACGGGGTCGGTGGGAAAGTAGTTGTACGTCTCCGTCCGGTCCCAGGTCCCGTCGCCCGTACGGTCGTAACTCACCCTCATCTGCTGCCCGTTGGCGACGGTCGTGCCCGCGTCGACGAACAGGTCGAACCGGGTGGAGCCGCCGTTGTACGTCCGGGTGATGCCCGAGGCAGTGAAGGTCTGCGGGCTGTGCGGGGTGCCGTCGTAGGTGGCGCCGCCGGCCGAGGCGAGCGTAGCGGCCGAGCCGGACGCCTCAGCCGCACCGAGACCGCCACCGGAGCGGAGCGTGAGGTCGGAGGAGCCGGACGGCGGATCGGTCGGGTCGGTGCCGCCCCCGCCGCCCTTGGTCCAGACACCGACGTAGTCGACGAGCATGGGGCGGCCCGGGACGGTCTCCGCGGTGGGGGTGCTGCCGCCCAGCGCATTGGGGAACGCACCGCCGATCGCGAGGTTGAGGAGGATGAAGTACCCCGCGTGCTCGGTCATGTTGGCCCAGGTGCCGGCGTCCAGCTGGCTCTGGGAGACGGAGTGGAACTGCTGGCCGTCCACGTACCAGCGCAGCACATTGGGGGTGACGGAGCGGTCCCACTCGAACGTGTACGTGTGGAACGCCGACTGGCAACTGGAGCCGGGGCAGGCCCGGTTGTTGGCGATTCCGGTCGTCTCGTTGCACGGGCCGCCCGGGTTGACACCGCAGTGCAGCACGCCCCAGACGGAGCTGATCCCGTTGACGTTCTCCATGACGTCGAACTCGCCGATACCCGGCCAGTTCCAGTAGTTGCCACGGTACGGGGAGCCGAGCGCCCAGAACGCGGGCCAGTAGCCGAGCGCCGCGTTCCCGGTGACGTTCGGCATCTGGATCCGGCTCTCGATGCGCAGAGTGCCGCCCGCCGGGGCCTTGAAGTCGGAGCGTGTTGTCTCGACCCGGCCGGAGGTCCAGTTGCCCGCACCGTCCCGGAGCGGGGTGATCCGCAGGTTGCCGTTGCCGTCGAGGCTTAGGTTGTCGGGGTTGGCGGTGTAGTTCTGGATCTCACCCGTGCCCCAGTTCGCGGGGCCACCCGGGTAGGCGTGGCCGGTGTCGATCTGCCAGTTCGCGGCCGAGGGGAGGGAGCGGTCGGCGCCGTTGAAGTCGTCACTCCACTTCAGGTCCCAGCCAGGCGCGGGCGGGACGGCGCCGCGTGCGGACCCGGAGCCGAGGACGGTGGCCAGCCCGGCCAGGACCAGGGCCATCACGGTCAGCGCGGCGAGTGCGGTGGTGCGTCTGCGGGGAGCGGACGTGGGGGAGTGAGCGGGCAGGTGGATGCGGCTCGCGTTCAAGGAACACCTCTCCGGTGGGGGCGGGGGAGCGGGAACGAGGTACCGGTCTTGAGAGCGCTCTCATGCTTTTTGTAGGTGCACGCCAGGGGGCCGTCAATGGCGACGCACTCTTAACTTCTTGAATGTAAAAGGCAGTTGAAGGAATGCCTGGGCAAGGAGAGCCCCGCGCTTGCCCTGACGCCCGCGTCAACCTTTACGGTCGAAGCATGCGAATCGGGGAGCTGGCCGAGCGGGCCGGGACGACGACGCGGACTCTGCGCTACTACGAGTCACGCGGACTGCTGCCTGCGCGGCGGGCCGTGAACGGGTACCGCACGTACGACGAGCACGATCTGCGGCTGCTGCAGCAGATCCGGACCCTGCAGGACTTCGGGTTCGATCTGGAGGAGACCCGGCCGTTCGTCGAGTGCCTGCGCGCAGGCCACCCGGCCGGTGACGCCTGCCCCGCCTCGCTCGCCGTCTACCGGCGCAAGCTCGGCGAGCTCGACTCGCTCATCGAGCAGCTCCAGTCGGTCCGCGCCCAGGTGGGCGCAGAGCTGGCGAGGGCCGAGCTGGAGGCCGCGGCCGAGCTGCCTGGCGGCCCGGAACCACGTTGTGAACTGGGAGGATGACAGATGATTCATGCAGAGGGCGTGGCCGAGGTCACCGACGTCACCTTCGACGGGGAGGTGCTGGGGGCCGAGCTCCCCGTACTGGTCGAGTTCACCGCCGACTGGTGCGGACCCTGCCGCCAGCTCGCCCCCGTGCTCAGCGCGATCGCCGCCGAGGAGGCCGGCCGCATCAAGGTCGTCCAGCTCGATGTCGACCACAACCCCGGGATCACGAGCCGGTACGCAGTGCTCTCGATGCCGACCCTGATGGTGTTCCGGTCCGGCGAGCCGGTGAAGTCGATGGTGGGCGCCCGGCCCAAGCGCAGGCTCCTGCAGGAGCTGGAGGACGTGTTCGAGAAGGTGTGAGCAATAACGCTCAGTAGTTTCCGCCACCACAGCTGCTGCCACCGCCGCAGCTGTGGTGGTGACCTCCTCCGTCGTACGAGGAGCCGTGGGAGCCGTACGAGTCGTGGGAGCTGCCGGATCCGTAGGAGCTGTGGTCGCTGCCGGTAACACTGCTGTCCGGGGTCCGGTCGTCGTCGTCCGAATCCAGTGCCTTTCCGTACTTGATCAGCATCCGGCCCACCGACGGCAGACGGCCCCCGCCCCCGTCCCACCGCCGAGAGCGCCGGCGCTCACCCGGCAGCGCGCTGCGCCCGTCGAACACCACGTCCCCGAGCGCGGCCGATGCCCACACCTCGCCGGTGCGTATCGCTGCGAGGCGGCGACGGCCCGCCGGGGTCAGCGGACCCCGCGCCGGGCACAGCACCCGCACGGCCAGACAGCAGGCGCCCACCACGATGAACGGTGCCGTCTGCCGCAGCCCCTGCGGGAGGGCCAAGGCGGCCAGGACCGCTGTGCCGCACACCACGACGGCCAGGCCACGTGCGGCGTACAGACGGGCCAGGGCGCGTGGCGGGGCCATCAGCAGACCGTACGAGACGAGCCGGTCGCCGATCTCGCGTACGGCCCCCGCCCGCACCGCCCGTACCCGCAGTAGCGTCGGGGTCGTGGAGCCGGAGGTCCGCCACTTCTCGACCACGGCATGCTCCACCGGATGCTCGGGTTCCGACCAGGGCTCGGGCAACCGCAGCCGCCCACCCGACCCGATCACGACGTTGTTGTCACTGCCCCACAGGGTGTGGAGCGCCGCCTCCACCACCCGCTCCGGTCCGCCCGCCAGAAACGCCGCATCGTACGGACCCAGTTCGGGCGCGCGCTCCCTGCGCCGCCACGGCAGCAGTCGCCGACCGGAGAGGGCCAGGCAGGCGGTGGCAGCGACCAGTGCGGTCGCGGCGTCGATGAGCGTGAGTGTGGTCCACATGGCAGCCCCCGATCCGGACATGTTCCGGACGAATGTGTGTATGCGAGGGGTATCTCCGTGCCAATCCTGCTCAATCACGACCGGCCTGATTTCAGAGCTTTTTCTGAGCTTGTTCCGAACGCTTGCTTCCCCCCGTGCTCGCGGGCCGGGCCATCGATCGCATCCTTGCGCCCGACTCCGGGCTCGCGGCTCTCCGGGGCGACTCCGGCTTGTGGCGGGGCATCCTCGCACGGCTGCGCGCCGCGCTCGATGTGACGGGCGCCGCGCCGACCCTCTGCCGAGCATCTCCATGGACGCAAACAAAAACCCCGGTCCGAATTGACGGCCGGGGTATTTCTTCGCCTATATTGAATAGTTCCGTGTGCGCATACTGTGCAATACGCGGAGGACTTCAATAAACATACTCTATCGCGTCAGGAGCTGAATTGTCAAGCGAGGAAATGCGGCAGGAACAGCAATTCGTCTCCCTCGCCCACGAGCGGCTCGACCAGCTCCGGGCAGCGGCCGAGGCCGCCATGCATGCCACGATCGCGCAGCTCAGCACCGGTCGACAGGCGCGGGTGGAGCGCGATATCGGCGTCGCCGAGCACTCCGCCTCGCTCGCCGCGCTGAATGCCGCCGTCACGGGACTCTGTTTCGGACGGATCGACAGGCGCGACGGAGTCACCTATCACATCGGGCGCATCGGAATCCGGCAGGAAGACGCCGAGCGGACCCCGTTGCTGATCGACTGGCGGGCTCCCGTCGCGCGGCCGTTCTATCTCGCGACCGGATATGAACCGATGGGGCTGCGCCGCAGGAGGCACATCACCACGCAGGGGCGCACGGTCACCGACTTGCACGACGAGATCATGGATCTCGCCGACACCACCCGCACCGGATACGAGTCGCACGACGCCGACGAGGTGCTGCTCGCCGCGCTGACCAGCGCCCGCACGGGCCGGATGGGCGACATCGTCTCGACCATCCAGGCCGAGCAGGACCACATCATCCGCGCCCCGCAGCGCGGGGTGCTCGTCGTCGAGGGAGGGCCGGGCACCGGGAAGACCGCGGTCGCGCTGCACCGGGCCGCGTATCTGCTGTACGCGGACCGGGAACAGCTCGCCAAGCGGGCCGTGCTGATCGTCGGGCCCAACCCGGCCTTCCTCGGCTACATCGGCGACGTGCTGCCCTCGCTCGGTGAGACCGGTGTGCTGCTGTCGACGGTCGCCGAACTGTTCCCCGGCGTGCACGCCACCGGCACCGACAGCCCCGCGGCGGCCGCCGTCAAGGGCCGGGCGGAGATGGCCGGCGTACTGGCCGAGGCCGTACGGGACCGGCAGCAGGTGCCCGAGAAGGGCGAGCCGATCGTCATCGCGCACGACGACGGGGAGCTGATCCTCGACTGGGACATGGCAGTCGAAGCGCGGCACAAGGCCCGCGAGACCGGGCTGCCGCACAATCTCGCCCTGCCCACCTTCGCCTTCCGGATCATCGACGATCTCACCACGCAGCTCGCCGACCGCATCGGCGCCGACCCCTACGGCGGACCGAACTTCCTCGGCCCCGACGACATCGCGCAGCTCGGCAAGGGCATCGCCGCCAGCGCGGAGGTGCACGCCGCCATCACCTCCCTGTGGCCCCCGCTCACCCCGCAGGAGTTTCTCGCCGACTATCTGGAGGAGCCCACGCATCTGGCCGAGGACGACGCCGAGCTGCTCCGGCGCGTGAAGAAGGCCGTCTGGACGCCTGCCGACGTGCCCCTCCTCGACGAGGCCGCCGAACTGCTCGGTGCGGACGACTCCGCTGCCCGGGCCGCCGCCGAGGCCGAGCGGGCCCGCCAGATCGCCTACGCGCAGGGCGTCCTCGACGTCTCGTACGCCTCCCGTACCTACGAGTTCGAGGACAAGGAGGACCTCGACGAGGACGCCTCCGAGGTCCTCGCGGCGCACGACATCATCGACGCCGAACGGTTCGCCGAGCGTCAGGAGGAGGCCGACCACCGCAGCGCCGCCGAGCGCGCCGCCGCCGACCGGACCTGGGCGTTCGGGCACATCATCGTCGACGAGGCACAGGAGCTGTCGGCCATGGCCTGGCGGCTGCTGATGCGCCGCAGCCCGACCCGCTCGATGACCCTGGTCGGCGATCCGGCCCAGACCGGCGACCTGGCAGGCTGCGACTCCTGGCAGGAGATCCTCGCGCCGTACGTCCAGGACCGCTGGCAGCTCGCCCGGCTCGGGGTCAACTACCGTACGCCCGCCGAGATCATGGAGTACGCGGCCGAACGGCGCCGGGCCACCGATCCCGCCTTCGAACCCCCGCGCTCCATCCGCGCCACCGGTGCACGGCCCTGGGAGCGCACCCTGCCGCTCGCCGAGGTGGCCGGGCTCGCCGAGGCGGAGACCCCGGCGGAGGGCAGGCTCGCCGTCATCGCCCCGCGCGAGCTCCACGCGCAACTCACCGGACTCGACGACGGGCCGCTGGATCTGCACCGGCCCGTCGTCCTGCTCGACCCGCGCCAGGCCAAGGGCCTGGAGTTCGACACGGTTCTCGTCGTCGCGCCCGGGCTGATGACCCCCAACGATCTCTATGTGGCGCTGACCCGGGCCACCCAGCGGCTCGGCATCATCACACCGGCTTCAGCCACACCGTCGCCAGCGGAGGCAGAGTGAGCTGGACGCTCGTACGGTGACCGTGGGCGGCGACGGACTCCGGCTTCAGCGGATCCGGGTTGAGGACGTCACCGCCGCCGTACCGTGCCGCGTCCGTGTTGAGCACCTCCGCCCAGGCGGACACGGACGGCGGCACGCCCAGCCGGTAGTCGTGGCGGACCACCGGCGAGAAGTTCGACACCGCGAGCAGCGGCGAACCGTCCGCGTCGAAACGCAGGAAGGCGAAGACGTTGTCCTCGGCGGCTCCGCCGTCGACCCAGGCGAAGCCCTCGGGGACGGTGTCCCGCTGCCACAGCGCCGGTGTCGCCCCGTATACCGTGTTCAGCTCACGCACCAGGTCCCGTACGCCCCGGTGGTCCGCCTCCGCCGCGTACGACGGGTCGAGCAGCCACCAGTCCGGGCCGTGGCCCTCCGACCACTCGGCGCCCTGGGCGAACTCCTGCCCCATGAACAGCAGCTGCTTGCCCGGGTGCGCCCACATGTAGCCGAGATACGCCCGGTGGTTGGCGCGCTGCTGCCACCAGTCGCCGGGCATCTTCGACACCAGCGCCCGCTTGCCGTGCACCACCTCGTCGTGCGAGATCGGCAGCACGTAGTTCTCGCTGTACGCGTACACCATCGAGAAGGTCATCTCGTTGTGGTGGTACTTGCGGTGCACCGGCTCCTTCGACATGTACTCCAAGGAGTCGTGCATCCAGCCCATGTTCCACTTCAGTCCGAAGCCGAGCCCGCCGAAGCCGCCGGGGCCGACATGGTGGGTGGCGCGCGTGACGCCGTCCCAGGCGGTGGACTCCTCGGCGATGGTGACGACGCCGGGATTCCGCCGGTACACGGTGGCGTTCATCTCCTGGAGGAAGGCGACAGCATCCAGATTCTCCCGGCCGCCGTGCTCGTTCGGGGACCATCCCCCGTCCTCGCGCGAGTAGTCGAGGTAGAGCATCGAGGCGACGGCGTCGACCCGCAGCCCGTCGATGTGGAACTCCTCGCACCAGTACGAGGCGTTGGCGACCAGGAAGTTGCGCACCTCCGTGCGGCCGAAGTCGAACTCGAGCGTGCCCCAGTCGGGGTGCGCGGCGCGTGCCGGGTCCGAGTGCTCGTACAGCGGGCGGCCGTCGAACTCGGCGAGCGCCCAGTCGTCGCGCGGGAAGTGCGCGGGCACCCAGTCGACGATGACGCCGATGCCGGACCGGTGCAGCGCGTCGATCAGATACCGGAAGTCATCGGGGGTGCCCATGCGCGAGGTCGGGGCGAAGAAGCCGGTGACCTGATAGCCCCAGGAGCCGCCGAAGGGATGCTCGGAGACCGGCATCAGCTCCACATGTGTGAACCCCAGATCCCTTACATAGGCCGGAAGTTGCTCGGCGAGCCGGCGGTACGTGAGTCCCGGCCGCCAGGACGGCAGATGCACCTCGTACACGGACAACGGTGCCTCGTGCACGGGTACGTCCCCGCGGTGCGCCATCCACTCCTGGTCCTGCCACTCATGGTGCGAGGCCGTCACGACCGAGGCATTGGCGGGCGGGACCTCGGTGTGGCGGGCCATCGGGTCGGCGCGCACCGTGTGCGTACCGTCCGGGCGGCAGATGTCGAACTTGTAGAGCGCACCCTCGCCGATCGCGGGGAGGAACAGCTCCCAGACCCCGCTGGAACCGAGCGAACGCATCGGGAAGCCCGTGCCGTCCCAGTAGTTGAAGTCCCCGATGACCCGCACACCGCGGGCATTGGGCGCCCAGACGGTGAACCGCGTACCGGCGACCCCCTGATGCTCCATGGGCTGTGCGCCGAGGGCGGTCCACAGCTCCTCGTGCCGCCCCTCGCCGATCAGATGCAGATCGAGATCGCCGAGCGCGGGCAGGAAACGGTACGGATCATGGACCTCGATCTCGTTGTCCGCGTAGCCGACCAGGAGTTGGTACTCGGGGACGGACGGCATCGGCAGCAGTCCGGAGAAGAGGCCGTCGCCGTCGTCGTGCAGCTCGGTCCGCAGCCCCTTGGCGAGTACGGTCACCGATCGCGCGTACGGACGGAGCACCCGGATCGCCACACCGCCGCGGACCATGTGTGCGCCGAGCAGATCGTGCGGGGCATGGTGCTCACCGGCGAGCAGCCGCGCCCGGTCGGCGTCGTCGAGGGCCCGCACCGGCCGGACGCCGCGGCCACCGCCACGCCGCGGCCGCGGGGGAGAGGCATCGGCCCGCTTCTCTGCTGTCTTCTTCCGCTTGGCCGGGGAGGTCGCCGAGCCCGCGGGTGCCGAGGGTGCTGCAGTGGCCTTGGAGGCTGAGAGTGCCGTGGTGGCCGCTGGGGCTGCGGAGGCCGGCTTGGCCGCCGGGGTCGGCTTGGCCGCGGGCGCTGATGGGGTCGCGGTGGGATCGGGCGCGTTGCGGGACGACTTGCGGGCGGTCACAGGGACAGCCTCCTCGAGGGGTGTTGGTGAGGCAGGAATCAGGTGGCCCGGGCAGGGAAGGAGCCGCCCGGCCGAAGATGGCGCGCACCGCGCGGGGCATCAGTCGACGGCGGCGGCCAGGCGGTGGATCGCGGCCATCGGGACCGGCAGCCAGTCGGGCCGGTGCCGGGCCTCGTACAGCACCTCGTACACCGCCTTGTCCGTCTCATGGGCCCGCAACAACTCCGGTTCGCTGCGCGGATCGACGCCCGCTGCCTCCGCATACCCGTCGCAGTACGCCGATCGGCAGCGGGCCGCCCACTCGGCGTTCCAGGGCCGGTGCGAGCGGGCCGCGTAGTCGAAGGAGCGGAGCATGCCCGCGATGTCGCGCACCGGCGGCTGCGGACGGCGGCGTTCCAGGAGCGGGCGCGTCGGTTCGCCCTCGAAGTCGATCAGTGACCAGAAACCGTCGGCCGCGCGCAGCGTCTGGCCGAGATGGAGGTCGCCGTGGACGCGCTGTGCGGCCCAGCTGCGGCCCTTGTGGCCCAGCGCGGCAACGGCGTCGAACGCGGTGCGCAGCCCGGGGACGTAGGGCACGAGAGCCGGCACGGCCTGGGCGGCCGCCTCCAGCCGCTGCAGCATACCGGCGGCGAGATGCTCGGTCTGGGCGCTGCCCAGCACGGGCGTCGGCAGGGCGGTGGCGAGCGCCGTGTGCACCTCGGCCGTGGCCCGTCCCAGGGCGCGGGCCTCGCGGGTGAAGTCATGGCCCGCGCCCAGCGCGCGCAGCGCCAGCTGCCAGCCGTCCTCCGCGCCGCGCAGGAATGGCTGGAGAACGCCGAGGGTGAGTGGCTCCGGGGCCGTCGCCTCGAACCAGGCGACGGGTTCCGGCACCCGCCCGCAGCCCTCCCGGGAGAGAGCGAGCGGCAGTTCCAGATCCGGGTTCGTACCGGGGAAGACCCGGCGGAAGATCTTGAAGATATAGGCGTTGCCAAAAACGAGGGAGGAGTTGGACTGCTCGGTGTCGAGCACGCGGGGGGTGAGCCCGGCAGGGATGGGGGCCGCGCCCCGGTCGAAGCGGAGGGTGCCGAGGGTGCCGGGGGTACGGAGCCGTTCCAGCAGGAGTTCGGCGAGGCGCGGGTCGTGCAGCCCCTCGTAGACCGTCCGGCCGGCGAGCGGACCGCCCGCCACATGGCCGATGAGGGCCGGGGCGAGCCGTGGCGGCAGCGTGGACCGTACCCCGAGCAGCATTTGGTAGCAGTCGTCGGGCGACTGGGCGGGCAGGGACGGCTGGTGGACCCGGATCAGCAGATGGAGCAGTCCCGGCCCCGTCCCGGAGCCGGTCCCCTGGCCGAAGCCGGTGGAATCGGCATCCACCGGCAGTATTTCGGTCGCCGAGACAAGGGAGAAGGCCGTGACCGGCCGTCCCTTGCCCGCGAACCACCGCTGCCGGGGCAGCCATTCATGCAGCAGTGGGGCGAGTGACGGGAGCAGGGCTGTGCTGTTCGCGAGGGCGACCCGAGTGGATGCAGCCTCCGACATGGCATCGCGTCCTTTCCCCGGGCACACCACAGGATGCGAAGAGTGTCCCGGATTGCGGCAATAGCTGTCCGGCTGTGCGGGACGTGTCGGGTCAGGATGGTCCGTACGGACTCGACGTGAGGGCCTCGAAAAGGCACGAGGCCCCGGAAGGACTCGATCTGCTCCGGGAGAGCCGCCCCGAAGGGCCCCGAAGTTCTGTAACTGTCTGAAGAGCCCTGAAGAACCCCGAAGAGCCCTGAAGAGCTCGATGTGGGGGAGACTGCCCCGTGCGGGGCGGCGGAAACCGCCCCGCCATCTGTGGCGGGAATTGACCCCGCATCAGCTAGGCGGCGCGTCCTTCCGCAACCGGAACCAGTAGAACCCGTGCCCGGCGAGAGTCAGCAGATAGGGCCACTGACCGATCGCGGGGAAGCGCACCCCACCGATCAGCTCCACCGGATGACGCCCGTTGAACAACCGCAGATCGAGCTCCGTCGGCTGCGCGAACCGCGAGAAGTTGTGCACGCACAGGACGAGATCGTCCTTGTACTCACGGGTGAAGGCGAGCACGGCGGGGTTCGATGACGGCAGTTCGCTGTACGAGCCGAGACCGAATGCCCGATTCTGCTTACGGATCTCGATCATCCGCCGTGTCCAGTGCAGCAGTGACGACGGCGAGGCCATCGACGCCTCGACATTGGTCACTTGGTAGCCGTAGACCGGATCCATGATCGTGGGGAGATAGAGGCGCCCCGGATCGCTGGAGGAGAATCCCGCGTTCCGGTCGGGCGTCCACTGCATCGGGGTCCGTACGGCGTCCCGGTCGCCCAGCCAGATGTTGTCGCCCATCCCGATCTCGTCCCCGTAGTACAGAATCGGGGAGCCCGGCAGGGACAGGAGCAGTGCCGTGAACAGCTCGATCTGGTTGCGGTCGTTGTCCAGCAGGGGTGCGAGCCGCCGCCGGATGCCGATGTTCGCCCGCATCCGAGGATCCTTGGCGTACTCCGCGTACATGTAGTCGCGCTCTTCGTCCGTGACCATCTCGAGCGTGAGCTCGTCGTGGTTGCGCAGGAAGATGCCCCACTGACAGCCGGACGGGATCTCCGGGGTCTTCGCCAGGATTTCGGAGACCGGGTAGCGGCTCTCGCGCCGTACGGCCATGAAGATCCGCGGCATCACCGGGAAGTGGAAGGCCATATGGCATTCGTCGCCGCCGGCCGGGAAGTCGCCGAAGTAGTCGACGACGTCTTCCGGCCACTGATTGGCTTCGGCGAGCAGCACGGTGTCCGGGTAGTGCGCGTCGATCTCCTTGCGGAGCCGCTTGAGGAACTGGTGGGTCTCCGGGAGGTTCTCGCAGTTGGTGCCCTCCCGCTGGTAGAGGTACGGCACGGCGTCGACGCGGAAGCCGTCGATACCGAGATCCAGCCAGAAGCGGAGTGCGGAGATGATCTCCTCCTGCACCGCCGGGTTCTCGTAGTTGAGATCGGGCTGGTGGGAGAAGAACCGGTGCCAGTAGTACTGCTTGCGCACCGGGTCGAAGGTCCAGTTGGACGTCTCGGTGTCGACGAAGATGACCCGGGCGTCCTGGAACTGCTTGTCGTCGTCGGCCCAGACGTAGTAGTCGCCGTACGGGCCGTCGGGGTCGCTGCGGGACTGCTGGAACCAGTCGTGCTGATCGCTCGTGTGGTTCATGACGAAGTCGATGATCACGCGCATTCCGCGCTGGTGCGCGGCATCGACGAACTCCACGAAGTCGGCGAGATCGCCGAACTCCGGCAGTACCGCGGTGTAGTCGGAGACGTCGTAGCCGCCGTCGCGCAGCGGCGACTTGAAGAACGGCGGCAGCCAGAGGCAGTCGACGCCCAGCCACTGCAGGTAGTCCAACTTGGCGGTGAGACCCTTGAGGTCACCGATGCCGTCACCGTTGGAGTCCTGGAAGGACCGGACGAGGACCTCGTAGAAGACGGCGCGCTTGAACCAGTCGGGATCCCGGTCCTTGGCGGGGGTGTCCTCGAACTTGTCGTGGACAGGCTCATTGACAATCATGGTGTGGGTGACCCTCCGGTCGGCGGGGACGGTCGCAGGACGACGACGTGCGCGGGCGTGACGCCCGGCTCTAGGCGCACATAGAAGTTCCTGCCCCAGTGATAGGTGTGGCCGGCGAGCTCGTCGCGCACCGGCACGGTCTCGTGCCAGTCGAGGCCGAGTTGCGGCATGTCCAACGAGACCGTGGCCTCCTGGGTGTGGTGAGGGTCGAGGTTGACGACCACCAGAACGATGTTCGAACCCGAGCGCTTGCTGTACACGATCAGCGCGTCGTTGTCGGCGGAGTGGAAGTGCACGTCGCGCAGCTGCTGCAGGGCGGGGTGGCGGCGCCTGATCCGGTTGAGCGAGGTGATGAGCGGAGCCAGGGAACGGCCTTCGCGCTCCGCCGACTCCCAGTCCCTGGGCCGGATTTCGTACTTCTCCGAGTTCAGGTACTCCTCACTGCCGGCCCGCACCGCGGTGTTCTCGCACAGCTCGTACCCCGCGTACACGCCCCAGGTCGGCGAGAGCGTCGCGGCGAGCACGGCCCGGGCCTCGAAGGCCGGACGTCCGCCGTCCTGGAGATAGCCCGGCAGGATGTCCGGAGTGTTCACGAAGAAGTTGGGCCGCATGTAGGAGGCCGCGTCCCCCGACAGCTCGGTGATGTACTCCGTGAGCTCCTGCTTGGTGTTGCGCCAGGTGAAGTACGTGTACGACTGCTGGAAACCGACCGTCGCGAGCGTGTGCATCATCGCGGGGCGGGTGAACGCTTCGGCCAGGAAGATCACATCGGGGTCGGTGCGATTGATGTCGGCGATCACCTTCTCCCAGAAGACCACCGGTTTGGTGTGCGGATTGTCGACGCGGAAGATCCGTACGCCGTGATCCATCCAGAACCGGAGGATGCGGAGGGTCTCCGCGACCAGGCCGCGCAGATCCTTGTCGAAGGCGATCGGATAGATGTCCTGATACTTCTTGGGCGGGTTCTCGGCGTAGGCGATGGTGCCGTCCGGCCGGTGGTGGAACCACTCGGGGTGCGTCTCCACCCACGGGTGGTCGGGGGAGCACTGGAGCGCGAAGTCCAGCGCGATCTCCATACGCAGGGTGCGGGCGGTCTCGACGAAGTGGTCGAAGTCGTCGAGCGTGCCGAGCTCGGGGTGCACTGCATCGTGTCCCCCTTCGGCGGAACCGATCGCCCACGGCACCCCGACATCGTGGGCGGCGGGGGACAACGAGTTGTTGGGGCCCTTGCGGTGGGTGATTCCGATGGGGTGGATGGGCGGGAGATAGACGACGTCGAACCCCATGGCGGCGACAGCGGGAAGCCGCTCGGCAGCGGTACGGAACGTGCCGCTGATGATCCTTCCCTGCTGTTGCTCCTCCGTCCTGGCCGAAGCCTTCCCCGCCCTGCCCTTCTTGGCGGCCTTGGTCGCCTTCACCGGCTCGACCGGTTCGATCCTGGCCCCCTCGGACCGGGGGAACAGCTCGTACCAGGAACCGAACAGGGCCCGTCGGCGCTCGACGACGAGGGGCAGCGGCCGGGCCGCGGTGACCAGCTCGCGCAGCGGGTGGCGGGCGAGTGCGGCGGTTGCCTCTGGAGCGAGCGCGGCGGCGAGCCGGGCGGCGGCCGGACGGGACTCGTCACGAAGCGCGTCGGCCGCGGCCAGCACCGCCTCACGCCCGTCCCGTTTCGGTACGCCCTCGGCGGCCCGTTCGTACAGCGCGGCGCCCTCGGCCAGGACGAGCGCGGAGTCGATCCCGGCGGGGATCTTGATCTGGGCATGCTGACGCCAGGTGGTCACTGGATCGCTCCAGGCCTCGACCGTGTACGTCCATCGCCCTTCGGAGTCGGGGGTGACATCGGCGCCCCAGCGGTCGGAGCCGGGGGCGAGCTCGCGCATCGGTGTCCACGGGCCGGTTCGTCCACTCGGATCCCGCAGAACCGCATTGGCGGCGACCGCGTCGTGGCCTTCACGGAACACGGTGGCCGTGACCTGGAAGGTCTCACCGGCAACGGCCTTCGCGGGCCTTCTGCCGCAGTCGACGAGCGGGCGGACGTCGAGGACGGGAATGCGACCGATCATGGAATCACCTGGGGACTGGAGCTCGGGCTGCACGGGGCGCGGCGAGGCCGGGAAGGGCTGAGCGAGTACGCCGCGACTGTGAGGGTCCGTCCTTTCTAGCTGCTCCGTTGTCGGCTGATGGGGTGTGAGCATGGCCGCTCCTGTCCGCGTTCACTCGAATGGCACTCGAATGGCTGGGGCACGGGTGTGGTGTACGGGTGGGGACCGGATGCACACCGGATGCGTACGCACTGCATACGAGCCGCTGCTGGATCACAGATGATCCGCATTCGGGTGGTATTCGGGCTGTGTACCGCAGAAGCCTTCCCATCGTTCTCGGGGGGCCAATCCGGTGGTTTGTTAACTACTCGGGCGTAGTTGTGAAGGTCTGAATGCGCCGGGCTCCGTCCCCGGTGACGGGGCGGCCGGCGCGGTCGTCCTGCCGGTGCTCGGGCGTGCCGTGCCGGGCGTCGGGCGTCGTTGTGTCCGTCCCATGAGCCGAAACCTCCTTGTCGACGTGGAACTCGCCGCACGGAGTCGCGCCGGTGGCCGGCCGGTCCGCCCCGACCCCGTACGCGCCACACGGCAGCCTTCCCTGTGGGATGAGGTGCCACAAGGCCACCCGAGGGGGTGGAATCGGCCATAACCCCCGTGGCAGATGTGCAGTGATTTGCTCCGAGGGGGCAGTGATACGGAGGGGACCCATGCCTGCGGGGCTTCGGTCGGGGGCGTGGCCGGGGCGGGCGGCTCACCGGGCGTCGCCCGGTGTGAGCCGGTCGCGCGCCGTGGTTTCGCAGTACGGCACACCGCTACCGTCGAGGGTGACGGAGAGGGCGCACACCGTGGTGCGTCCCCTCGGATTCGTACGTCCCCTGTAAAGGTGGAATACGTGAAGGCCATTCGTCGATTCACCGTGCGTCCCGTCCTCCCCGACCCCCTTCAACCGCTCAGCGACCTCGCCCGCAACCTGCGCTGGTCCTGGCACACCGAGACACGTGAGCTCTTCCAGGCCGTCGCCCCGGAGGGCAGCCGGGCGGCGGACTCCGACCCTGTACGTCTGCTCGGCGCCGTCTCCGCCGGGCGGCTCGCCGAGCTGGCCCGGGACGAGCAGTTCCTGCACCGGCTCAACAAGGTGTCCGGCGCCCTCCAGGAGTATCTGGACGGTCCGAGGTGGTACCAGGAGCAGCAGGCGCAGGGCACGGAACTGCCGGCCGCCGTGGCGTATTTTTCGCCCGAGTTCGGCGTGGCCGCAGCCCTTCCCCAGTACTCCGGCGGACTCGGCATCCTTGCCGGGGACCATCTGAAGGCCGCCAGCGACCTGGGCGTACCCCTCGTCGGGGTGGGGCTGCTCTACCGGCACGGCTACTTCCGCCAGAGCCTGTCGCGCGAAGGCTGGCAGCAGGAGCACTATCCCGTCCTCGACCCGAACGAACTGCCGCTCACCCTGTTGCGGGAGGCCGACGGAACACCGAGCCAAGTGGTACTGGACCTTCCCGGCGGCCGCTCGCTCCACGCCCGCATCTGGCAGGCCCAGGTCGGCCGCATCCCGCTGCTCCTGCTCGACTCCGACGTGGAGGAGAACGCGCCCGGCGAACGGGATGTCACCGACCGGCTCTACGGCGGCGGCAGCGAGCACCGTCTGTTGCAGGAGATGCTGCTCGGCATCGGCGGGGTACGGGCCGTACGGACGTACTGCCGGCTCACGGGGCACACGGAGCCTGAGGTGTTCCACACCAACGAGGGACACGCCGGCTTCCTCGGGCTGGAACGCATTCGCGAACTCTCCGGCACCGGGCTGGATTTCGACTCCTCGGTCGAGGCGGTGCGGGCCGGCACGGTCTTCACCACCCACACCCCGGTGCCTGCCGGAATCGACCGCTTCGACCGGGAGCTCATCGCTCGCCACTTCGGCGACGACGGTGAACTGGCGGGCGTGGGCGTCGAACGGATCCTGCAGCTGGGCATGGAGACCTACCCCGGCGGTGAGCCCGGTCTCTTCAACATGGCGGTCATGGGCCTGCGGCTGGCCCAGCGTGCCAACGGTGTCTCCACCCTGCACGGAGCGGTCAGCCGGAAGATGTTCGCGGGACTGTGGCCGGGATTCGACGCTGCGGAGGTGCCGATCACCTCGGTGACCAACGGCGTGCACGCGCCCACGTGGGTCGCGCCCGAGATCTTCGAACTCCGGGACCGGTACGGGGGCACGCCGGGACGCTGGGATGCGGCAGCCGGGATCCCGGACCGGGAGATCTGGGACCTGCGGCGGAACCTGCGCGAACAGCTGGTGACCGAGGTCCGCGAAAGGCTCTCCGCCTCGTGGCGCACACGGGGCGCGGAGCCGGCCGAACTCGGCTGGATCGACGGTGTGCTGGACCCGGACGTACTGACCATCGGCTTCGCCCGCCGCGTGCCCTCGTACAAGCGGCTGACCCTGATGCTGCGCGACCGTCCCCGGCTGATGGAACTGCTGCTCCACCCGACCCGGCCGATTCAGATCGTTGTCGCAGGCAAGGCACACCCTGCCGACGACAGTGGCAAGCGGCTGGTCCAGGAACTGGTGCGGTTCTCCGACGACCCCAGGGTCCGCCATCGCATCGTCTTCCTGCCCGACTACGGGATGGCGATGGCACAGAAGCTCTACCCGGGCTGCGACGTCTGGCTCAACAACCCGCTGCGCCCGCTGGAGGCGTGCGGCACGAGCGGGATGAAGGCTGCCCTCAACGGCTGTCTCAATCTGTCCGTGCTCGACGGCTGGTGGGACGAGTGGTTCGAACCGGACTTCGGCTGGGCGATCCCGACCGCGGACGGGTCCGCGATGGATGAGGACCGGCGCGACGAGCTGGAGGCGAATGCCCTCTACGAACTGATCGAGGAGCGGGTCGCACCACGCTTCTACGACCGGGGCGCCGAAGGGCTGCCCGAGCGCTGGGTCGAGATGGTCCGCCGCACGGTGGGCTCCCTGGGGCCCAAGGTTCTGGCAGGACGCATGGTGCGTGAGTACGTGGAGAGGTTGTACGCACCGGCCGCGCTGGCCCACCGCTCCCTGGACGCCGCCACGGCGCGGGAACTCGCGGACTGGAAGGCCCGGGTCCGTGCGGCTTGGCCGCGGGTCGCCGTCGACCACGTGGAGGCCGTGGCACCGAGCGCTGCGGGCAGTTCGGCCGAGCTGGGGTCCACGCTGGCGCTGCGGGTCCGGATCGCCCTCGGAGCACTGGAGCCGGACGATGTGGAGGTGCAGGCGGTGGCCGGGCGGGTCGACTCCGCCGACGCGATCTCGGATACCCAGGTCTTCCCGCTGAAGCCGACCGGTGGTCAGGACCTGGAGGGCCGCTGGTTGTACGAGGGGCCGCTCGCCCTCGACCGCACGGGGCCCTACGGCTACACCGTGCGGGTACTTCCTGCCCACCCGCTGCTCGCGACCAGCGCGGAACTGGGCCTGGTCGCCCTGCCGACGGAAGCGACGGGAGACGGTGCGGGCGTGCTGATGCGCTGATGTCCCGACACCTGGGGCCCGGTACCTGCGAGGTGCCGGGCCCCTTCGTTCTCTGAACGCAACGCCTTGACGTGTCCATGCGATGCATTTAGGTTCCTCACTCATTGCACAGTTCACAACTCGACTCGATGTTCATGTCTGTGAACTTAACTGGCTCTGACGAGAGTTGCTGAACCTCCTCCGCACCGGAAGGCACCCCACATGCGTACCGGATCCATCGGGCGTGGCCTCGGCCTCGCCACCGCACTGGCCGCCCTGCTCACCGCGGTCTTCATGGCCCCGGCCTCGGCAAACAGAGCCGCACCCGCCGACGGCCCGCAAGCGGTCAAGGCCGCCACGGTCGCGGCCCCAGCCTCCTTCACCCACCCCGGCGTGCTCGTCAGCCGCCCCCAGCTCGACTTCGTACGCGCCAAGGTGCAGGCCGGAGCCCAGCCCTGGAAGAGCGCGTACGACCAGATGCTGGCCAGCAAGTACGCCTCGCTCACCCGCACCGCAAAGCCACGCGCCATCGTGGAGTGCGGCTCGTACTCCAACCCCAACTACGGCTGCACCGATGAGCGCGAGGACGCGATAGCCGCCTACACCCTCGCGCTGGCCTGGTACATCACTCAGGACAGCCGCTACGCCCAGAAGTCCATCGAGATCATGGACGCCTGGTCGGCCGTGATCCAGGACCACACCAACAGCAACGCCCCGCTTCAGACCGGCTGGGCCGGCTCCTCCTGGCCCCGGGCCGCCGAGATCATCAAGTACACGTACGGCAGCTGGCCGAACTCCGGCCGTTTCGCCACCATGCTGCGCAACGTCTACCTCCCCAAGGTCATCAACGGCTCCAACAGCAACGGCAACTGGGAACTGAGCATGACCGAGGCCGCGATCGGCATCGCGGTCTTCCTCGAGGACCGCACCGCCTACGACAAGGCCGTCACCAAGTTCCGCGGACGTGTCCCCGCGTACATCTACATCACCGCCGACGGCGCTCTGCCGAAGACCGCACCGGGCAGCGGCCTCGACACGCGCGACGAGATCATCGGCTACTGGCAGGGACAGTCCACCTTCATGGACGGTCTCTCCCAGGAGACCTGCCGCGATCTCACCCACACCGGCTACGGCATCTCCGCCATCTCCCACATCGCCGAGACAAGCCGTATCCAGGGCCAGGACCTCTACCCCGAGATCGCCGAACGCCTGCGTCACGCACTGGGCCTGCACGCCAAGTACCAGCTGGGCGCGGCAGTCCCGTCGACGCTGTGCGGCGGCACGCTCAAGGATAACCTCGGGCCGATCACCGAAGTGGGTTTCAACGCCCTGCACAACCGGATGGGTATCGCCATGACCAACACCCAGACCCTCACCGAACAGCAGAGGCCCGCCGGATCCAACAACCTGTTCGTCGCCTGGGAGACCCTGACTCACGCGAACAACCCCAACTGACCTGTATTCAGCGGCAGGTTGTCTCGCGAAATGGCGAAACCGCCCGGGAGGAAGGAGAGTCCCTCCCGGGCGGTTCCGCTCATCGACTGCCCTGAACGTGCTGCTGGGTTCAGAAGGTCAGCTTGAAGCTGTTGATCGTGCCGACGTCCTGCGAGGCGACGTCCTGGACCTTCAGCTTCCAGGTGCCGTTGGCGACCTCGGACGATGCGTTGACGGTGTAGGTCGTCTGGACGTTGTCCGCCGAGTCGCTGGACGAGGAGTTCTTCAGCCGGTACGCCGTGCCGTCCGGAGCGACGAGGTCGATGACGAGGTCACCGCGCCAGGTGTGGGTGATGTCCACCCCGACCTGGAGGGTGCTGGGCGCGTTGCCCGTGACACCGGTGACGTTGATCGAGCTGGTGACGGCCGCGCCGTTGTCCGGGATGGCGACATGGGTGGTGTTCTGGAAGACGGTCCCGCCGCCTCCGCCACCGCTGCGCGAGCCGACGTTGACACCGGCCCAGGCGTCGGCCACCGCCTTGTACTCGGCGCTGGTCGTGCCGTACAGGTCACCGGCCGCAGCGAGGGTGCCGGTGCGGGCCGCCGCGTAGTTCGTCGTGGAGCTGAACTTGGTGGTGAGCGCCTTGAACCAGATCAGCGCGGCCTTGTCGCGGCCGATGCCGGTGACGGGCAGGCCGTCGGAGGTCGGGGAGTTGTACGAGACGCCGTTGATGGTCTTGGCGCCGCTGCCCTCGGAGAGGAGGTAGAAGAAGTGGTTCGCAGGACCTGAGGAGTAGTGGACGTCCACTCCGCCGATGCCTGAGTACCAGGCGTCCTTGGACGCGCCGTCCTTGCTCGGCTTGTCCATGTAGCGCAGCGGGGTGCCGTCGCCGTTGATGTCGATCTTCTCGCCGACCAGGTAGTCGCCCACGTCGGTGGCGTTGTTGGAGTAGAACTCGACAGCGGCGGCCATGATGTCGCTGGTCGCCTCGTTGAGACCGCCGGACTCGCCGCTGTAGACCAGGCCGGCGGTGGCGGAGGTGACACCGTGCGTCATCTCGTGCGCGGCCACGTCCAGGGAGGTCAGCGGTGCGGCGTTGCCGCTGCCGTCTCCGTAGGTCATGCAGAAGCAGCTGTCGTCCCAGAAGGCGTTGACGTAGTTGTTGCCGTAGTGGACGCGGGAGTACGCGCCGACGCCGTCGCCCCGGATACCGGTGCGGCCCTGCACGTTCTTGTAGTAGTCCCAGGTCTCGGCCGCGCCGTAGTGCGCGTCCGCCGCGGCCGTCTCGACGTTCGTCGGATTCCCGTTGCCCCAGATGTCGTCGGATCCGGAGAAGAGCGTTCCGGTGCCGGACGTGCCGTGGTTCAGGTTGTACGTCTTGTGGTTGCCGCGTGTCGTGTCGGTCAGCGTGTACGACGGTGCGGTGCCGAGCGTGACCTGGCCGCTGTACTGGGTGTTGCCGGTGCCGGTCTCGATGGCCTGCCACTCGTACAGCTTCGCGCCGGTGGACGCGTCGGTGATGACGTGCAGCTCGTTGGGGGTGCCGTCGTCCTGGAGCCCACCGACGACGGTCTCGTAGGCGAGCTGCGGCTTGCCCTGGGCCATCCAGACCACCTTGCGCGGTGCCCGGTCGGCGGCGGTCTTCTTGGAGCCGGCGGCCTTGGCTGCACCGAGAGCCTGCGACTCGGCCTTGGCCGGGGCGACATCGGCGGCGGTGTCGACGGCCTTCAGCTGGGCAGAGGTGGCCTTGGACGCCTTGGTGACGCTCTCGGTCTCACCGGCCTTGGACTCCTGGACGACCAAGTCCCCACCGAGGACCGGAAGTCCGCCGAAGGTGCGCTCGTAACGCGTGTGCGTGGTGCCGTCGTTGTCCTGGATGACATCGCGGACGACGAGCTTCTCCTGGGAGCCGAGACCGAGCTCCTTGGCCGTGGCCGCCTTGCTCGCGTTGGCCTCGCGGATCAGCTCGGCGCGCTGGGAGGGGGAGAGCTGCTTGGCCAGTGCCCCGTGATTGACACGGGTGGCGGCCGGGGCGGCAGCGGAACTGTCGGGCGCGGCGGCTGCCGTGCCCGACTGGATTCCTGCGGCGAGGAGGGCTGCTGCGGCTATCAGAGCGCCGGTCGCGGTGGCGCGACGGCTGGGCGTGGATCTCACGCGGACTCCTTCTGCGAGGGGGGTAACGGCGGCTGGGTGAGCCGTCCGGGCAGAGCAAGCAGTGCGCAGAACGGGGGAAGAGTGTCAGCAGATGGACGTCTCTGTCAGGACCGCGTCAACAACTTGGCCGGAATTCGTCCGTTGCCAGAAACGTCATGTTCGTTAAGCGGACGTTTCACCGATCATCACCGCGACGCCATCCCGGGGTCCGGTGCAGGCCGAATTCGAAGAGCGATCGAAGTCGAGCCCGAATGCATCGTGTTCGAACAGCGGGCTGGGTACGGGGTAGCGCCCGTCAGTCGAAATGGCCTCGAACTGTGGCTCGTTCCGAACCGTCCGCGGCCGGGACGTTCGCCGAACGATGCTGCCGGCCGCATCCGCTGCCGAGCCCGAGACGGCCGGCGGCGCGGTCATGGCGGCAGCCGCCGCTCTCTCCGTGGTCCTGTCGCGCAGGGCCGGCCCCGCGCCATGTTCACAACGACGGCGAGTGAGGCCCGTCGGCATGCCAGGAACGCCAGAGCGCCGCGTAGGCGCCGTCGGCGGCCACCAGATCGTCATGGGCGCCGAGTTCGGTGATCCGGCCGTCCTCCATGACGGCCACCCGGTCCGCGTCATGGGCCGTCTGCAGGCGGTGCGCGATGGCGATGACGGTTCTGCCTTCGAGGACGGCGGCCAGTGCCCGCTCGGTGTGCCGTGCGGTTCTCGGGTCCAGGAGCGCGGTGGCCTCGTCGAGTATCAACGTGTGGGGGTCGGCCAGTACGACACGTGCCAGCGCGAGTTGCTGGGCCTGTGCGCCGTCCGGGCGGTGTCCCGCATGGCCCAGATCGGTGTCCAGGCCGTCCGGGAGCTCGCCGGCCCACTCGGCGCCGACGGCGGCGAGCGCCGCACGCAGTTCGGCGTCGGTGGCCGACGGGGCTGCTATCCGCAGGTTGTCCCGGACCGTGCCGAGGAACACATGGTGCTCCTGGGTGACGAGGACGACCTGGCGGCGCAACCGGTCGGGCGTCAGGCCGGCCACCGGTACCCCGCCCACCGTCACCGAGCCGGTGCGTGGCACGTCCACTCCGGCCAGCAGCCTGCCCAGCGTGGTTTTGCCGGCGCCGGACGGGCCGACGATCGCCAAGTGCTCGCCGGGCCGGACCGTCAGATCGACTCCGTGCAGGACATCGGCGTCGTCGTCGCCCCGGCCGCCGTAGGCGTAGTGCACACCGGTCACCGCGATCCGGTCGTCCGCCGGTGTGCGGGAGCGGGCCGAGGGCACCTGCGGCACCACCCCGATCCCCTCGACCCTGGCAAAGGACGCACTGCTGCTCTGCAGTTGTTCGACCCGCTGCAGGATGGTGTCCAGCGGCTGGGAGAGCTGCCGCAGATACAGGGCCGCGGCGACCACCGCACCCAGGCTCATGGCGCCGTGGCTGTGCAGCGCACCACCGATCAGCAGGACACCGGCCACGGGAACGACATAGGAGATGTCCACGGCAGGGAAGAGCACGCTGCGCAGGAAGAGCGTGCGGGTCCGGGTGCGCCGGCACTCTTCGATCGCCCGGTGACATGCGTCGATACGGCTCTGCTGCAGCCCGAGCGCCTCGACGGTGCGGGCGCCGGCGGCGGTGGCCGCCAGCTGCTCCGCAAGTGCCGAATTGGCCGCACCCTCGGCGAGGTAGGCCGTGAGCGCCCGGCGCAGGTACCAGCGGACGGCGAACCAGATGCCCAGCAGCCCGAGCACGCCGCAGGCACCGAGCAAGGGGTCGAGCGCGAAGACCGCCCCGAGGATGAACAGCGCCTGGACCGCGGCGATCAACACATCGGGGCCGACGTCGCGGAGGGTGGTGCCGACCGCCGCGACATCCGTGGTGCCGCGGGTCGTCAGGTCACCCGTGCCGGCTCGCTCGACCACCGAGGCGGGCAGTGCCAGTGCGCGGTCGGCGAACTGCTCGCGGACGCGCGCCAGGGTCCGTTCGCCGAAACGGTGTCCGACCAGGCCGGCGTAGCGGGCCAGCAGGAGCTGCGCCAGGGCGAAGACCAGGATGGTGAACGCCAGCCGGTCCACGGTGCCGACTCCGCCGCCTGCCCTGACCTCGTCGATGACACGGCCGAGCAGCCACGGGGCGACGAGTCCGGCACCGGCGGCCAGCGCGTTGAGCGCGAGCAGCACGGCGAAGGCGCGGCCGTCCTGCCGGACGAGCCGGACCGCCGCGCGGCGGATCCGGAACGGTTCGGCGACCGGCAGAGCCCCGGACGGCGGCCGGGACCCTGCCGGGGCAGCGGACGAAGAGGCAGTCATGAGGTGGCCTCCTGGGGCGCAGGGCCGGCTTCGTCGCCCACGTGGACGGCGCCGTCATCGGCGCCGTCATCGTCCGTGCCACGGGACACCAGCAGGCGATAACCGGGGTGTTCGTCCAACAGGTCGCGATGGGTGCCGACGGCCGCGACGGAGCCGTCGACCAGGTAGTACACGGTGTCGGCCCGGTCCAGCACGAGAGGGGAGGTGCTGGTGACGACCGTGGTGCGGCCGGACCGTGCCGTGCGCAGCCGGGACGCCATGGCTGCCTCGGTGTGCGCATCGACGGCCGAGGTCGGCTCGACCGCCAGGAGAATCTCGGGATCGGCCAGCAGGGCCCGGACGAGGCGGACACGCTGCCGCTGGCCGCCGGAGAGATTGCGGCCCTGGGCGTCGACGGTGGAGCCGAGCCCGTCCGGCAGGCCGCGGACGATGTCCTGGGCCACGGCCGCGTGGACGGCGCGGTGGAGCGCCTCCTCGTCCCGGTCCCGGCTGCCGGAGATGACATCGCGCAGCGTGCCGGCGAACAGGTCGGCCTCGTTGTCCGCGACGAGAATCCGCGCGCGGACCTGGGCCGGCTCGATCTCGTCGAGTGGTGCGGTGCCCCAGGTCGCTGCCGACGCGGCAAAGCCGCCGAGACGGTCGATCACCGTCGCGGAGTCCGACGGCCGGGCACCGACCAGAGCGGTCAGCGTTCCGGGGACCACCTCGACCCCGGACTCAGGATCGTGGAGGACGGAGGGCGACTCGGGCCCGTCCAGAAGTGGCGAAGATGCCTCCCGGAACCCCGAATCGGGCTCCAGGGACAGGAAGTGGATGACTCTGCGCGCGGCGACCAGACCGCGGCTGATGTCGTAGCCGCCCTCGATGAAGGAGGAGACGGGCACGACGAGAACCGCCGCATAGCCGTACACCGCGACCAGTTCGCCGACGGTGATCTCGCCCTGCGCGGCCATCCGGGCCGCCAGCCAGGTCACGGCGCCCAGGAACAGGGTGGGCAGGCCGACGCCGAGTGCCTGGATCCAGCTGGTCACCGCCCCGACCCGGTACCCCTCCGCCTGCAGCTCCTGCGAACCGCGCCGGTAGCGTTCGGCGTAGACGTCCTTGCCGCCGATGCCGTTGAGGACCCGCAGACCGCCGGCGATGTCGGCGAAACGGGCGGCGAGGCTGCCCTGCCGGTCGCGGTACGCCGACTCGGCTCCCTGAAGCCGCCCCAGCAGCGGGCCGACCAGCACCGCGAGCAGTGGCACGCCCAGCAGCACCACCGTTGCGAGCAGCGGCGAGACGGTCAACAGCAGTGCGGCCACGACGACATAGGCGAGGACGGCGCCGACGCCGGGCCCGGTGACCGTCAGCGTATTGGCGATCACCGCGACGTCACCGAACCCGATGGTGACGATCTCGCCGGCCGTGGCCCGGCGCGGCAGCGCCGCGCCCAGCCTGGTCGCCTGGGCGACCACCACCCGCACCGTACGGAAGGCACCGTCGAGCCGCACCCTGGTCATCGTGCGGTGCCGCATGATGGCCAGCCAGGCGTTGAGCGCTCCGACACCCACCAGCGCCGCGACCCAGCCGACCAGCGCAGAGCGGCCCCCGGGCTGCAGCCCGTCGTCGATGGCGCGCGACAGCAGGTACGGCGGCAGGGTCAGGCAGATCATCCAGGAGCTGCCGAGCAGGGCCCCGGCGGCAACGCGGCGCCATTGACGGGTGACCAGCCACCACAGATACCGCCCGGGGCTGCGGAATTCCGGGGTCTCCTGGTCCGCATACGGACCGACCGGGCGATCCACGGGCTCAGTCATGTACGCACCATAGACCGCCGGTGCGGGAGGCCGACGGGGGAGACCGTCACCCGCGGTCGGTCTCAGGCCAGGCTCTCCCGCCAGGCGCGGTGGAGCCCTGCGAACCGGCCTTTTCCACCGATGAGTTCGGACGGGAAGCCGTCCTCCACGATTCGGCCGTGCTCCATCACCAGCACCCGGTCCGCGATCTCCACAGTCGACAGCCGGTGGGCGATCACCACTGCGGTACGGCCGTGCAGCACCGTGTCCATGGCGCGCTGCACCGCACGTTCGCCGGGGATGTCGAGGGAGCTCGTCGCCTCGTCGAGAATCAGCACCGCCGGGTCGGCGAGGAGGGCGCGGGCGAAGGCGACCAACTGGCGCTGGCCGGCGGAGATCCGCCCGCCCCTCTTCCGTACGTCCGTGTCGTATCCGTCGGGCAGACTGCTGATGAAGTCGTGCGCCCCGATCGCCTTCGCGGCCTGCTCGATCTCCTCGGGAGTGGCGTTCGGGCGGCCGATGGCGATGTTCTCGGCGACCGTCCCGGAGAACAGGAAGGCTTCCTGGGTCACCATCACCACACCGCGCCGCAGTTCGGGCGTGGCGAGGTCCCGGAGATCGGTCCCGTCCAGCAGCACCCGGCCGTCGGTCGGGTCGTAGAACCGGGCCAGCAGCTTCGCGAGCGTCGACTTCCCGGCGCCCGTCGAGCCGACCACGGCCACGGTCTGGCCTGCCGGGATCGTCAGATCGAAGCGGGGCAGCACTTCGCCGCCCGTTCGGTAGGCGAAGCTCACCGAGTCGAAGACGACGTCCCGGCCCGGCTGCTCACCCGTGCGGGCAGGCAGCTCCCGCGGGTTCGCGGTCTCCGGCACGGTGGGGGTCTGGGCCAGCAGGCCTGCGATCTTCTGCAGCGAAGCCGCGGCCGACTGATAGGAGTTGAGGAACATGCCGAGCCGGTCGATCGGGTCGTACAGCCGTCGCAGATAGAGCACGGCCGCCGCGAGCACGCCGAGTGCGAGAGCTCCGGAGGCGACTCGGTACGCACCCCACAGCACGATCCCGGCCACCGCCGTGTTGGCGACCAGCCGGGAGCCGACGACGTAGCGCGCCATCTCCAGCAGCGCGTTGCCGTTGGTCCGGCAGTGCTGCTGGTTGAGCCTGTCGAACTCGGCGTCGTTGGTGCGCTCGCGGCGGAAGGCCTGGACGGGACGGATTCCGTTCATCGTCTCCGCGAACTTCACGATGACCGCCGCGATAGCCGTCGACCGCGCAGCGAAGATCACACCGGCCCGCCGCTGGTAGAGCCGCACCAGCGCATACAGCGGTACGAACGAGACGACGGCGACCGCACCGAGATCGAAGTCCAGCCACAGGAGCATCAGTGAGATGGACACGAAGGAGAGCACGACACCGATGAGTTCTTGCAGGCCCTCGCTGAGCAGTTCCCGCAGCGACTCCACATCCGTGGTGGAGCGGGAGATCAGCCGGCCCGAGGTGTAGCGCTCATGGAAGTCCACACTCAGCGCCTGCGCGTGGCGGAAGATCCGTCCGCGGAGATCGAGCAGCACGTCCTGGTTGATCCGGGCGGAGGCCTGGATGAACGTGTACTGCATGCTTCCCGCGGCCGCCGAACACAGTGCGTATCCGATGGCCACGGCGATCAGCGGTCCGTAGTCCTTGTCCCGGAACGCCGGCACGCCGCTGTCGATCGCGTACGCGACGAGCAGTGGGCCGGCCTGGACGGCTGCCTGCTGGATCAGCAGGAACAGCGCGGCGACCACCACCCGGCCCCTGAGCGGGCCGAGCAGGGACACCAGCAGGGTGCGGGTGGCGCCCCGGGGCGTGGGCAGGTCGTCCCGGTCGAAGGGGTCCCCGGCCCCAGCCCCGGCGTCGACGGCGGGGTCGGGTTCCAGGCCGGTGGCTTCGGCCTTCGGCCGCGGGCCGCCACCCTGCCCAGGACCTTTCCCGGCACCTTTCCCGGCACCCGTCCCGGCACCCGTCCCGGCACCCGTCCCGGCACCCGTCCCGGCACCCGTCCCGGCACCCGTCCCGGCACCCGTGCCGGCACCCGTCCCGGCACCCGTGCCGTTCAGGTCGCGGGCCTTGATCTCCGTGGCCGTAGCCGTGCCCGCGACCGTGTTCGTGCCCGCTCCGGGGCTTGTGACCGGTTTTGTCATTGCGCCCTTCGTGGCGGCGGCCGTCGACTCCGGGCCGGCCCCGGGGCGGTTCCCGTCGTCGCCGTCCGTCCCTGTGGGACACCCTGTCGTCGCATTGGTCATCGGGTACTGCCCTCCTCGGCAGGGACGTCCATGGCACGCACGCCGGCGTCGGACATGTATGCGGTACCGGCGTCCTCGGCGGTCACGTCGTCGGTGAGCTCGGCGGACACCGAGCTTCCGGCGCCGGACATCAGCCAGGCGTACTCGGCGTTGCTGCGCAGCAGTTCCTGATGGGTGCCGACTGCGCTGATCCGGCCCTCCGACAGAAGCGCCACCCGGTCGGCGAGCATCACGGTGGACGGCCGGTGGGCGACCACCACGGCCGTGGTCGATTCCAGCACGTGCCGCAGGGCGGCCTCCACCAGCGTCTCCGTATGCACATCCAGAGCCGAGAGCGGGTCGTCGAGCACCAGGAAGCGCGGCTGTCCGACGACGGCGCGAGCCAGTGCGAGGCGCTGCCGCTGACCGCCGGAGAGGCTGAGACCCTGCTCGCCGACCTGGGTGTCGATGCCGTGCGGCAGGTCGTACACGAAGTCGGCCTGCGCGATCGACAGCGCCCGCCGCAACTCGTCCTCGCCGGCATCCTCGGCGCCCATGAGAACGTTCTCCCCGACGCTTGCCGAGAAGAGCGTCGGCTCCTCGAACGCCACGGACACCAGCTCACGCAGCCGTTCGCGCGGCAGGGTGGTGATGTCGGTACCGTCCAGCGTGATCCGCCCGGCGGTGACGTCGTGCAGTCGCGGTACGAGTGCGGTGAGCGTCGTCTTCCCGGACCCGGTGGCCCCGACCAGGGCCATCGTCTCGCCGGGGCGGATCCGTAGATCGATCCGGGTCAGTACGGGTACGGACCCGGCCTCGGCGTCCGGGTAGCGGAACTCGACGCCTTCGAAGACCATCCCGCCGTCCGCGGAAGACTCCGGGGATGACTTCGTGGACGTCCCCGCGGACGGTTCCTCGTTCAACTCCCCGGCCGTCTCGCGTTCCTCCGCCACGTCCATCACCTCGAAGAACCGCTCGGTCGCCGTGGCCGACTCCTGGCTCATCGCCAGCAGGAAGCCGATCGACTCGACCGGCCACCGCAGCGCCAGCGCCGTCGAGAGGAAAGCGACGAGCGTGCCCGCCGACAGTCCGCCGTCCGCGACCTGGATCGTGCCGAGCACCAGTGCCGCCCCGATCGCCAGCTCGGGGATGGTGGTGATGAACGCCCAGATGCCGGCCAGCAGCCGTGCCTTGTCGAGTTCCGTACCGCGCAGCCGCTGCGAGAGACCACGGAAGGCCAGGGCCTGGCTGCGGTGCCGGCCGAAACCCTTGATGATGCGGATGCCGAGCACACTCTCCTCGACAACAGTCGTCAGATCGCCGACCTGGTCCTGCGCCTTGCGCGCCACCACCGCGTACTTCGTCTCGAAGACCGAGCAGAGGATCACCAGCGGCACCACCGGAGCCAGCAGCACCAATCCCAGCGTCCACTGCTGCACCAGCAGAATGATGAAACCGGCCAGGATCGTGGTGGCGTTGACCAGGAGGAACGTCAGCGGAAAGGCCAGGAACATGCGCAGCAGCATCAGATCCGTGGTGCCGCGCGACAGCAGCTGACCCGATGGCCACCGGTCGTGGAAGGCCACCGGCAGCCGCTGCAGATGCCGGTACAGGTCGGCCCGCATGGATGCCTCGACGCCCGCCAGCGGCCGCGCCACCAGCCACCGCCGCAGTCCGAAGAGCAGCGCCTCGACGATGCCCAGCAACAGCAGGTAGAGCGCGCCGAGCCAGACTCCGCCCGGATCGTGGTGCGCGACCGGGCCGTCCACGATCCACTTCAGTACGAGGGGTATCACCAGGCCGAGGCAGGAGGCGATGATCGCCACGGCAGCCGCGCCGGACAGGCGGATCCGTACAGGCTTCACGTAAGGCCACAGCCGCAGCAGGGAGCGCGCGGCGGACCGGTCCTTGGGCTCTACATGGTTTTCGGGCATCAGGGGCGAGCCTACGGTTCACCACTGACATCCCTCATCTGGTTTTCTGCGTGGTCGCACCCGGCATCAACCGATCGGCTGATGCCGTTTCCAGCGCGATGGACGATGCCGCGCGGGCCCGCGCGGCAGGACCCTCGTACCCATGGCCATCATCGAAGTGAACGGGTTGCGCAAGGCCTACGCCGGGCGCCCCGCGGTGGACGGAGTGACCTTCGCCGTCGACGAGGGGGAGATCTTCGGGATCCTCGGCCCCAACGGCGCGGGCAAGACCACGACCGTCGAATGCGTCGAGGGACTGCGGGTCCCCGATGCCGGCACGGTCCGGGTCGCCGGACTCGACCCGGTCGCCGACCACGGGCGAGTGACGCACCTGCTGGGAGCCCAGCTCCAGGAGAGCGAGCTGCAGGCCAAGCTGACGGTGCGCGAGGCGCTGGAGCTGTACAGCGCCTTCCACCCGCACCCCGCCGAGTGGCGGACCCTGGCCGAACGGCTCGGTCTGCACACCAAGCTCACCACCCGGTTCGCCAAGCTGTCGGGCGGTCAGAAGCAGCGACTGTCCATCGCCCTCGCCCTGGTCGGCAACCCGCGGGTCGTGGTGCTCGACGAGCTGACCACCGGACTTGATCCCCGGGCCCGCCGTGACACCTGGCAACTGATCGAAGAGGTACGGGACAGTGGCGTGACCGTCCTTCTCGTGACCCACTTCATGGAGGAGGCCCAGCGGCTCTGCGACCGGATCGCCGTGATCCACAAGGGGAAGGCCGTCGCCCTCGACACCCCGTCCGGCCTGATCAGCAGAGCCGGCAGCACCACCGCCATCTCCTTCACCCCCTCGCAGCCCCTCGCCACCGGCGATCTGGCGGAGCTCCCCGGAGCGGCGTCGGCCGAGCAGAAGGGCGGCCGGATCGTCATCAACGGCACCGACGAGACCGTCAACGCGGTGATCTCACTGCTGGCCCGGCACCGCATCACCGCACACCAACTGCGTGTCACCGAAGCGACCTTGGACGACGCATTCCTCGATCTCACCGAGACAGAGCCAGAACCCGAAGCAGACAAGGAAACGGCGGTCTGAGATGCCCACCACCTCCCTCGCATCGACATCTCCGGCCCCCGGCAGCCCCTCTTTCGCCGTCCTCAAGTGCGAGACCCGGCTCTTTCTCCGCGAGCCGGGCAGTCTCTTCTGGATCCTCGTCTTTCCCACCGTCCTGATGACGATCCTCGGGCTGGTCCCGTCCTTCCGGCATCCCGAGGACGCTCTCGGCGGCCGCCGCGTCATCGACCTGTATGTGCCGGTGGCCGTACTGCTCGCCATGATCATGGCCGGGCTGCAGGCCATGCCGCCCGTCCTCACCGGTTATCGCGAACGCGGCATCCTGCGCCGTATGTCGACCACTCCGGTGCGGCCGTCCGCCCTGCTCACCGCGCAGGTCGCCCTCCACGGCGCGGCCGCCCTGGGTTCGGCCGTGCTGGTCATGGCCGTCGGCCGCATCGCCTTCGACGTGCGGCTGCCCGGTCAGCCCGTCGGCTATCTGCTGGCCCTGCTCCTGGCGACCGCGAGCGTTCTCTCCCTCGGGGCGATGGTCAGCGCCCTCTCCGCCACCACCAAGGCCTCCGCCGCCGTCGGCTCGGTCGTCTACCTCGCGATGATGTTCACGGCCGGGGTCTGGGTACCGGTCCAGGCGATGCCGGGCACCCTCCGCCGGATCGTCCAGTGCACCCCCTTCGGCGCGGCCTCCCAGGCACTGGACAGGGCAGCCTCCGGCGGCTGGCCGAGCTGGGCGCATCTGGGGGTGATGGCCCTGTGGACCGCCCTGACGGCTGCCGCGGCGACCCGTTGGTTCCGGTGGAAGTAACGCGGCCGGCCGGGCCGGGGCAGACTGACCGCATGGGGACGGTGCGTACCGGCGGTGATACCGCAGCAGGCAGGACGGCCGAGCAGTGGTGGGAATGGTTCTTCCGGTACGGGCCGTACGGTCTGCTGGGGCTGGCCACCGTCATCTCGGCCATGTCCGCCGACCTTGTCATGAGCCGTACCGGGATGTACGTGGCCGGGGTGTTGGTCCCGGTGGCGCTGGCACTCCAGATCTGGTGGAGCCGGATCCGGCACCGGCCCTCCAGACGGTCGTGGGCCGCGCCGGTCTACTTCGTCGTACGCACACTCCTCGCCTTCGTACTGTCCTGGTGCAGCCCGTTCTTCTCGATGTACGCGGTCCTCAGCTACTTCGACGCGGGGAGCCTCCTCTCCAGGCGGGCCGCACGGGTCGGGATGCTGGCCAATGCCGTCACCATGGCGGGCTCCCAGTGCGGCAGCGGCTTCCCGCCGGACACGCCGACGAACTGGGCGGCCTTCGGCATCCTGTTCACCCTGCACGGCACCCTCATCCTTGTCTTCGCGCAGATCGGCACCCGGGAGGCCGAGCACGCCCGCACCCAGCTCGACATCATCGACGAACTGGAGTCCGCCAACGCCCGTCTCGAACAGGCCCTGGCGGAGAACGCCGGCCTGCATGCCCAACTCCTCGTCCAGGCACGCGAGGCGGGGGTCGCCGACGAACGGAGCCGGCTCGCCGCGGAGATTCACGACACGATCGCCCAGGGGCTGACCGGCATCATCGCCCAGCTCCAGGTGGTCACCTCCACCGCCGAGTCCGATCCTGCGACGGCCCGCGTACACCTCGACCGCGCCGCCGCGCTCGCCCGCCACAGCCTCGGTGAGGCACGCCGGTCCGTGAGCAATCTGGTCCCCGCCGCACTGGCCCATGACGACCTCCCCGAGGCGCTCGGGAAGACCGTCGCGAGCTGGGCGGAACGCACAGGTGTACGCGCCGAGTGCACGGTCACCGGCACCGCCGAGCCACTGCACGACGAGGTCGGCGCCACCCTGCTCCGGATCGCGGAGGAAGCCCTCGCCAATGTCGGCCGTCACTCCGGGGCCACCAGGGTCGGCGTCACGCTCTCTTTCATGGGCGACGAAGTCACCCTGGACGTACGGGACGACGGTTGCGGCTTCGACCCGGTCGCCCTGCCGCCGTACCGGGGCTCGGACGGTTTCGGCCTCGGCGGTATGCGTGCCCGCGCCGAACGCATGGCGGGAGCCGTCGTGGTGGAGTCGGAACCGGGCAACGGAGCGGTGGTCTGCGCCCGCGTCCCACTGGTTCCTCAGCAATGAACACCGCGCATCCGAGCTATGCGTATCCGAACACCGCTTATCCGAACGCCGCGTACGGTGGAACCGCCATGGTTGACGAAACCGCACGCACCATCACCCTCGTCGTCGTCGACGACCACCCCGTCGTACGGGACGGTCTGCGGGGCATGTTCGAGTCGGCCCCGGGCTTCGAGGTGCTCGGCGAGGCGGCCGACGGCGTCGAGGGAGTCGATCTCGCCACCCGCCTGGACCCCGACGTCGTACTGATGGACCTGCGGATGCCGGGCGGCGGCGGAGTCGCGGCAATCGCCGAACTCACCCGGCGCGGCGCCCGCTCCAAGGTGCTCGTCCTCACCACGTACGACACCGACTCCGACACCCTCCCGGCGATCGAAGCGGGAGCCACCGGCTACCTGCTCAAGGACGCGCCCCGCGACGAACTGTTCAGCGCCGTGCGCGCCGCCGCCGACGGTCGCACCGTGCTGTCTCCCGCGGTCGCCTCCCGGCTGATCAACCGGGTGCGCATGCCCGCCGGCGCCGCCGACCAGTCGCTGTCCGCACGCGAGCGCCAGGTGCTCGAACTCGTCGCCAAGGGCACCTCCAACCGGGAGATCGCCGCCGAACTGTTCATCAGCGAGGCAACGGTGAAGACCCATCTCACGCACATCTTCGGCAAGCTGGACGCCAAGGACCGCGCCGCGGCCGTCGCGGTCGCCTACGACCGCGGCATCCTCGGCTGACCTGCCCCCGCCGTCCGTATCCGTACGCCCTTCGCTCCCTGCTCACTCCCTGACGCGCAGCAGCACCACCGCCCTCGCCGGCACCGTCAGTACCTCGTTGCCCCGGTGCACCGTCGCCGGCGCGGTCGACTGGTCCTCCTGCGAGGTGTCCAGCACCAGTTCGTACGTCTGCGCCCACGGCGGCCCCGGAAGCCGGAAGCTGATCGGGCGGTCGGCAGCGTGCAGGATCGCCAGGAAGCTGTCGTCGGTGACCTGCTCGCCGCGTGCGTCCCGGCCCGGGATGTCGCGCCCGGAGAGATAGAGACCGATCGTCGCGGCCGGTGCGTACCAGTCCGTCTCCGTCATCTCCTTACCCTGCCGGGTGAACCACGCCAGGTCGCGCAGCCCGTCCGCGGCCTGCGCCCGGCCGGAGAAGAACGCCCGGCGGCGCAGCACCGGATGGGCGTGGCGCAGCGCGAGCAGCCGGGCCGTCAGCTCGGTCAGCTCCCGCCACTGGGGCTGGTCGAGCAGGGACCAGTCCAGCCAGCTGACCTCGTTGTCCTGGCAGTACGCGTTGTTGTTGCCGCCCTGCGTACGGCCCATCTCGTCGCCCGCGACCAGCATCGGCACCCCGGTCGACAGCAGCAGCGTGGTGAGCAGATTGCGCAGCTGGCGGCGGCGCAGGGCGTTGATGCCGGGGTCGCCGGTCCCGCCCTCGGCGCCGCAGTTCCAGGTCCGGTTGTCCGACGTGCCGTCCCGGTTGCCCTCTCCGTTGGCCTCGTTGTGTTTCTGCTCGTAACTGACCAGATCGCGCAGGGTGAAGCCGTCGTGCGCGGTGATGAAGTTGACCGAGGCGTACGGCCGGCGGCCGCCCCATGCGTAGAGATCGCTGGATCCGGTCAGCCGGTAACCCAGATCCCGTACATCGGGCAGGGCGCCGCGCCAGAAGTCCCGCACGGCGTCCCGGTAGCGGTCGTTCCACTCGGTCCACAGCGGCGGGAAAGCACCCACCTGGTAGCCGCCGTTGCCGACGTCCCACGGTTCGGCGATCAGTTTCACCCGGCGCAGCACCGGGTCCTGGGCGATCACCGCGAGGAACGGGGACAGCATGTCGACGTCGTGCATCGAGCGGGCCAGCGCCGCCGCCAGATCGAAGCGGAACCCGTCGACGCCCATCTCCGTGACCCAGTACCGCAGCGAGTCCGTGATCAGCCGCAGCACGTGCGGCTGCACCACGTGCAGGGTGTTGCCGCAGCCGGTGTAGTCGGCGTATCTGCGTGCGTCGGACTGGAGCCGGTAGTAGCCGCGGTTGTCGATGCCGCGCAGCGACAGCATCGGTCCCAGTTCGCTCGCCTCCGCCGTGTGGTTGTAGACCACATCGAGGATCACCTCGATCCCGGCGTCGTGCAGCGCCCGCACCATGCGTTTGAACTCGCCGACCTGCTGGCCTCCCGTACCGCTGGCCGAGTAGTCCGCGTGCGGGGCGAAGTAGCCGATCGAGTTGTAGCCCCAGTAGTTGTGCAGCCCGCGCCGGAGCAGATGGTCCTCATGGGCGAACTGATGCACCGGCAGCAGCTCCACCGCTGTCACGCCGAGCCGCTGCAGGTGGCCGACGGCCGCCGGATGAGCGAGACCGGCGTACGTGCCGCGCAGCTCCTCGGGGATCCCCGGGTGCAGCTTGGTGAAGCCGCGTACATGCAGCTCGTAGATGACGGAGTCCGCCCACGGGGTCTTGGGCCGCCGGTCCTCCGCCCAGTCGTCGTCGTCGTGGACGACGACACCTTTGGGTACGAACGGAGCGGAGTCCCGTTCGTCGCGCACGGTGTCGGCGACCTGCTGCTGCGGCCAGTCCCTCACATGGCCGTACGCCTCGGCCGGCAGGGTGAATGAGCCGTCCACGGCCCGTGCGTACGGATCGAGGAGCAGCTTCGCCGCATTCCACCGGGCACCCGTCCACGGGTCCCAGCGGCCGTGCACCCGGTAGCCGTACCGCTGGCCCGGCCGCACCCCCGGCACGAAGCCGTGCCAGACCTCATGGGTCAGCTCGGTCAGCGGGAGGCGCGTCTCGTTCCCCTCCTCGTCGAAGAGGCAGAGCACGACGGCCTCGGCGCCGCCCGCCCAGAGCGCGAAGTTGGTGCCCGCCACCCCGTCGGGCCCCACCCGGAAGCGGGCCCCGAGCGGCATCGGGGCACCGGGCCACACGGCCGGCTGCTGCTGCCCGCCGGAGGGGGCCCGCCCGCTCGCCGGGCCGGTCCCCGCCTCTTCCGCTGTCCGCTCCACCGCCTCCCTGATCGGCCCTGGCACTGTCTCCTGCTCGGCTGCGCTCGACACTCTCAGCCTCCCGCGGCTCGTCCGGACCCGGCACCGAAGAGGAGCGCACGGCGTCCCGGCCGTGGCTCCTCGAGTGTGGTCCTCCCTCTGTTCTGCCCAGGGCAGGGCCCGCACTCACGTTTCCCTCGGCCGCTCCGGTCGTTGGGGGAACGTGAACCACAACGCGAAGAAGGCAGGAGCGAGCCCGGCCACCGTGCTGACATGGGCAGGACTGCTCGCCGTACTGGCCGTACTGGGCGTACTGACAGGTTGCACCGACGGGGAACCATTCATCAACGGGAAGCCGCGGTCGTTGCCGTACGCGATCAGGATCACCCCGACGGACGGGGCCAAGGACATCAGGCCGGACGCCCGGGTCGAGGTGAAGGTTTCCGACGGGCGGCTGGAACACGTCAAGGTGACGCAGATCGAGGTCGCGGAGCCGCCCGCGAACGCAGAGCGGAGCAAGGACGCAGGACAGCGCGAGATGCAGGGGCTGATCTCGCAGGACGGCCTCTCCTGGACCCCGCGCGGCGCCTCGGGCCGGCTCAGCCTGTCCGCCAAGTACAGCGTCGACGTGGTGGCCGTGGACGGTGCGGGGCGCCGCTCGGCCCGCCACTCCACCTTCACCACCGCGGTCCCTCAGCAGCGCTTCACCAGCAGCTTCGAGCCGGACGAGCAGTCGACCGTCGGCACCGGCATGATCGTTTCCTTCCGGTTCGACCGCGTCATCACGAACCGTGCGGCGGTGCAGCGGGCCATCCGGATCACCGCCGAGCCTGCGGTCGAGGTGGTGGGGCACTGGTTCGGCGGCGACCGGCTGGACTTCCGCCCGGCCGCCTACTGGAAGCCGGGCACCGAGGTCACTGTCGCGGTGGCGCTGCACGATGTGGAGGGCGCGCCCGGTGTGTTCGGCACCCAGCGCAGGACGGTCACCTTCACGGTGGGCCGCTCGCAGGTGTCCAGGGTGGACGTGGCCGACCACACCATGGAGGTACGCCGCGACGGCCGGCTGCTGTCCAAGGTCCCGATCACTGCGGGCGCCCCGGCTACGAGCACGTACAACGGGAAGATGGTGGTCACCGACATGCAGGAGGTGACCCGGATGGACGGCCGGACCGTCGGCTTCGGCGGTGAGTACGACATCAAGGACGTTCCGCACGCCGTGCGGATCACTGACTCCGGCACCTTCGTGCACGGCAACTACTGGGCGGGCGGTGCCGTCTTCGGCTCGGCGAACGTCAGCCACGGCTGTGTCGGGCTGCAGGATGTGAAGGGCGGCAGCGGGGACACCCCGGCCGGCTGGTTCTTCGACCGGACGATCGTCGGGGACGTGGTCGAGGTCGTCAACTCCGAGGACAAGCAGGTCGCTCCGGACAACGGTCTGGGCGGCTGGAATCTGAACTGGATCCAGTGGCGGGCGGGCTCCGCGCTCCACTGACCCGGATCGGCCGGACTCGCACCGGACACTCCCGCGAAGCACTCCGAACCGTGCGTCACCTGGGGAAGTTCCGCGCCAACTTGGGACTGAACGGTGACATCCGGGGGGCGATCTCCCGACGGTCGGTGTGGTTACCTTTCGCTGAGCGCGCATGAGCAGCGCGCGGGGGTGGGAGCCTGCGGGCTCCCTGGGCCTTGGCGGGGCCAGGCCGTGTGAGGGGAGACGACCACATTGAACGGGCAGCCGATATCGGGGGCATCGGTCGGGGCGAACGGCAGGCGACGTGGTCGGGGGACCGCCGGACTGCTGGCTCTGGTACTGGGAGCGCTGCTGTTGCTGGTGACGGCATGCGGTGGGGGAGACACCGATGCCGGGAGCAAGGGCAAGAACACCGGTGGGGGCAAGAACGAGGACACGACCGCCTCGCAGGCGGTGGTGACCGTCGCGCCGAAGGACGGCGCCAACTCCGTCGCCACCAGCGGGGCACTGAAGATCTCCGCCGAGCAGGGCAAGCTGACCACGGTCGAGGTCGCCGACCCCAAGGGCGTCGAGGTCGAGGGCGAGATCGCGGCGGACGGCACGAGCTGGGAGCCCGAGCAGCACCTGGCCGCGGCGACGAAGTACAGCGTCCACGCGATCGCCAAGGACTCCAAGGGCCGTCAGTCGGCGAAGGACACCACCTTCACCACACTGGTCCCGAAGAACACCTTCATCGGGCAGTACACGCCGGAGGACGGCTCCACTGTGGGCGTCGGCATGCCGGTCTCGATCCACTTCACTCGCGGCATCACCGACCCGGACGCCGTCGAGAAGGCCATCGAGGTGACGGCGGAGCCGTCCGTCCCCGTCGAGGGCCACTGGTTCGGCAACGACCGTCTCGACTTCCGCCCCGAGAACTACTGGGCGGCGGGCACCAAGGTGACCGTGAAGCTCAACCTCGACGGGGTCGAGGGACGCCCGGGGGTCTACGGCAAGCAGGCCAAGACGATCTCGTTCACCATCGGCCGCCGCCAGGTCAGCACTGTCGACGCGAGCACGCACCGCATGAAGGTCGTCCGCGACGGCAAGCAGCTCAGGAACATCCCGATCTCCGCGGGCGCCCCGGCGACCACCACGTACAACGGACAGATGGTCATCAGCGAGAAGCTCAAGGTGACCCGGATGAACGGTGACACCGTCGGATTCGGCGGCGAGTACGACATCAAGGACGTGCCGAACGCGATGCGGCTGTCCACGTCGGGCACGTTCATCCACGGCAACTACTGGGGCGGGCCCGGCGTGTTCGGCTCGACCAACACCAGCCACGGCTGCGTCGGTCTGCAGGACGTACGCGGTGGCTGGAGCAAGACGACCCCGGCGGCCTGGTTCTTCAACCACTCGATCATCGGCGACGTCGTGGTCGTGAAGAACTCTCAGGACAAGACGATCCAGCCGGACAACGGCCTCAACGGCTGGAACATGAGCTGGGCGGAGTGGACCAAGTAGTTCGCGACGTACGACACGACGGCGGGCCCGGTGCTGTGACCAACAGCACCGGGCCCGCCGTCGTTAGCGCCGGTTAACCTGCCTGCCATGACGGTAACCCTCGAAGCAAGCGACGGCGTCGGCACGATCCGGCTGGACCGCCCGCCCATGAACGCCCTGGATGTCGCCACCCAGGACCGGCTGCGTGAACTCGCCGAGGAGGCGACCCGGCGCGACGATGTGCGCGCGGTCGTCCTCTACGGCGGCGAGAAGGTGTTCGCGGCGGGAGCGGACATCAAGGAGATGCAGGCCATGGACCACACGGCGATGGTCGTACGGTCCAAGGCGCTGCAGGACTCCTTCACCGCGGTGGCGCGGATCCCCAAGCCGGTCGTCGCCGCGGTCACCGGCTATGCGCTCGGTGGCGGCTGCGAACTGGCGCTCTGCGCCGACTTCCGGATCGCCGCCGACAACGCCAAGCTGGGCCAGCCCGAGATCATGCTCGGTCTGATCCCCGGTGCGGGCGGCACCCAGCGGCTGGCCCGGCTGGTCGGCCCGTCCAAGGCCAAGGACCTGATCTTCACCGGCCGCCACGTGAAGGCCGAGGAGGCCCTGACGATCGGTCTGGTGGACCGGGTGGTGCCGGCGGCCGAGGTGTACGAGCAGGCGCACGCCTGGGCCGCGCGGCTGGCCAAGGGGCCTGCCCTGGCACTGCGCGCCGCGAAGGAGTCCATCGACGCGGGGCTGGAGACCGACATCGACACCGGGCTCACGATCGAGCGGAACTGGTTCGCCGGTCTGTTCGCCACGGAGGACCGCGAGCGCGGTATGCGCAGCTTTGTCGAAGAGGGTCCGGGCAAGGCCAAGTTCCTCTGACCGAAAGCCAGTTGGGTACAGACGGCCGTGGGTTCATCCGTGTGGGCGGATTAGCTGAGCCTTAAGGCAACCTTAAGGCTCAGCACTTCGATGACCGGGGCAATCCCGTTCGGGCGGCATATATGTGCAGGTCGGAGTGGGCGTACAGAGGTGCATTCTGCCACTGGCATATGCCTACCGACCTGCACGGAATGCCTTCCTCCGGGGTGGGGATTCCCTTGGAACGGCCCCGGAGCGCCCGTCGTGCGGCCATGATGGTGTGCATGGCGGGCCTGGAGGGTGTGGAACAGCCGCGACAGCGCGGCGGTGCGACTGCGGCACGCTGGATGTCGGCTGTCGAGGACGAACAGGCGTTCAAGGCGCTGGAGTTGTTCGGAAATCCGACGGAGGACGAGGTCCGGCTGCCGTCCCGTCCGGAGTCCGCCGCGACCGCTCGCCGGCTCACCTCGTGCGTGGTGCTTCGTCAGTGGGCGCTTTCCCCGCAGACCGCCGAGCACGCCGTTCTGCTCGTTTCGGAACTCGTCGGCAATGCGGTACGGCACACCGGTGCCCGCGTCTTCGGGCTCCGGATGCTGCGCCGCCGCGGCTGGATCAGGATCGAGGTGCGTGACCCCTCGCGCGGCCTGCCGTGTCTCATGCCGGTCCAGGAGATGGACATCAGTGGCCGCGGCCTCTTCCTCGTCGACAAGCTCTCCGACCGGTGGGGGGTGGATCTGCTGCCGCGCGGCAAGACCACCTGGTTCGAGATGCGGATCTCCGACCGCTGAGCCGGTCCGGCCTTCCGGGTCCCCGCCCCTCCTGCCCGTCCGGATGACGCACAGAAGCCCCCGGTCTGCCGTGGTACGGCGCCTCGGGGGCTTCTGTGTGGGGACCGTGAAATGGGGGGTGTGTTCACGGCCGCGTAAGACGACCTGGCCCGGGTCGATGGGGGTCGTGGAACCGACTATGCCAGATGGGCGACCGTGGAGCCAAAAGTGCTAATCGGTTTAAAACTGGCCATAATCGGACGCTTCGACGGTGAATCGTAGGTGTGATGAGTCACTGGCCTGGCAATGCATGAATGACTATGCGATTCGACGGGTGATTCATCGAGCATCCAGGTTGCGGGCTGCATACCCCGGGCTCCCCTGAATAGGTATGAATGGGGTCAATTTTTATCTTCCTGGCATTGCGCCCCTACTGTTCTGCTCATGAACGCCTCCGAGACATCGGTGCACCGCCGCAGCGCACTGCGCGCGGGCGCAGGGGCAGCCCTGGTCGGCGCCCTCGCGGCCGGATGTACGGAAGGACACGGCGCCGTCGGCACTTCCACGAAGACCTCCGCCGAAACGCCCGCGAGCGCCCCCGCGCGGACCACCGGCACGAACGAAGCGAGCGCGCGGCCCCCGCACTCCGCGCCCGCCGCGCACCGCTTCCCCGGGCAGCCGGTCCAGATCGATCACGGCCCTCGCAACCGCCCCCGCGTCGCGCTGACCTTCCACGGCCAGGGTGACCCGACCATCGCCCGGGCCGTGCTCGCCGAGGCGGAACGTGCCCACGCCCGGGTCACCGTCCTTGCCGTCGGCAGCTGGCTCGATGAGCACCCCGAGATGGCCCGCCGGATCCTCGACGGGGGGCACGACCTCGGCAACCACACCCAGAGCCATGTCGACATCTCGGCAATGGGCGAGGCGGCGGCGTACGCGGAGATCACCGGCTGCGCCCAGCGGCTGCGCCGGCTCACCGGCTCCATCGGAACCTGGTTCCGCCCCTCGCGCAGCCGGTACGCCACTCCGCTCGTCCAGCGCCTCGCGCGCAGGGCGGGCTACCCGCACGTCCTCTCGTACGACGTGGACTCCCTCGACTTCACCTCTCCCGGCGCTGCGGCCGTCACCCGCAAGGTCACCGGGGAGATCCGCAACGGATCGGTGGTGAGCCTGCACTTCGGCTACGCGGACACGGTTGCCGCACTGCATGTCCTCCTCGCCGAAATCGACCGCCGACAACTGCGTGCGGTGACGACCACGGAGCTGCTGACCTGATGCTTTCCTCCACCAAGCGCACCGCGGCCCTGCTCGGGGGCGTACTCATCGCCGTACTCGCGGGCTGCGGCACCCCCGCCGAGAAGGGGAAGGCCGAGACCGCCGACACCGAGGCCGCCGCGCCGCCCGTCGTCCCGGACAACGCCACCTCGAAGCGCGCCACCCCGCCCGGGCTCGCCGGGATGCCGCCGGTGCTCGATCCCGAGGATGTGTACGCGGCCGACCGGGCCGGAATGATGTCACCGGTCGTCAAGAACTTCCCGGCGCGGGTGTACGTACCCAACACCAAGTCCAACACCGTGTCGGTCATCGACCCGAAGACGTACAAGGTCATCGAGACCATCCCGGTCGGCCACCAGCCGCAGCATGTCGTCCCGTCCTGGGACCTGAAGACGCTCTGGGTCAACAACGACCTCGGCGACAGCCTCACCGCCATCGACCCGGCCACCGGGAAGGCCGGGCGGACGGTCGCGGTCTCCGACCCGTACAACCTCTACTTCACGCCGAACGGCAAGTACGCCGTCGTGATGGCCTCGATGGACCGGCAGCTGGTCTTCCGCGACGCGCACACCATGAAGAAGGCCAGGACCGTCCCGGTCGACTGCGCGGGCGTCAATCACGCCGACTTCTCCACGGACGGCCGGTACTTCATCGTCTCCTGCGAGTTCTCCGCCGAACTCCTCAAGGTCGACACGGTGAGGATGAAGGTCGTCGGCCGGCAGAAGCTGCCGCTCAAGGGCGCGATGCCGCAGGATGTGAAGCTGTCGCCGGACGGCGGGACGTTCTACATCGCGGACATGATCGCGAACGGCATCTGGGTGCTGGACGGGCAGAAGTTCACCGGACCGAAGCTGCTGCGCACCGGCAAGGGCGCCCACGGTCTGTACGTCAGCCGCGACTCCAAGGATATGTACGTCACCAACCGTGGCGAAGGCTCCATCTCCGTCTTCGACTTCGCGAAGAAGAAACTGACGAAGAAGTGGCACCTGCCGAACGGCGGCAGCCCCGACATGGGCGGCGTCTCGGCGGACGGCAAGGTCCTCTGGCTGTCCGGGCGTTACAACGCCGAGGTGTACGCGATCGACACGGCCACCGGCAAGCAGCTCGCCCGGATCCCGGTGGGCAACGGACCTCATGGGCTCGCCGTCTATCCGCAGCCGGGCCGCTACTCGCTCGGCCACACCGGAGTCTTCCGCTGATCGTCCGGCGACCCGGCGCCCTTGGCCCGTCCGCCGGGGGCCGCGGGTCAGCCCGCGATCAGCAGCGCCTCCGAGCCCACCGGCCGGTAACCCGCCGCCTGGAACGTCCGCACACTGCGGGCGTTCCCCGGCGACTGCTGCGCCCAGACCACCGTGTCCGGCACCAACTGGCGGGCCGCTCGCGCCAGTCGCTCCCCGAGCCGTCGTCCGCGCGCCTCCTCGGCCACCTCGATCGCCGTCTCCCAGCGTCCGGCGACCCCGCGGCCCAGAATCAGCACACCGCCGTCGGCGGCCCAGGCCCGCACCTCGTCGCGGTACTTCATCGCCCGTGCCACCCGCGGATGTTCCGGGTCCTCGATCTCCCGGAGCCCGATGTCGGGATCACCCGGCAGCGCGCTCGCGACCGTCAGCAGATCGATGGTGTTCATGTGCCGTCCGGTACGGGCCAGCAGTGCGCCCAGGAAGTACGGGTTCATCGTGGCGGCGAGCGGATCGCCGGGGGTGGCGGCCAGCGTGGCCCGTACCCATGCCGGATCCTCGTCGGTGAACACCACCGAGTGCGCGGTGAAGGCCAGCACCCCGGCGTCCCGTGCGTTCGGCTGTGCCACCACCGTCGTGCCCCCGTCCGGCGCGGGGAAGCGCCCGTGCGCGGCAGCCGTCAGGGTCCGAGCCAGTGCGTCCTTCGTCAAGCGTCCCACTCCCCGGTCCCAGGCCCCGCCCGCAGTCCGCGGACACCCCACCCATGATGGACGACCGGCCGCCGTGATCGGCGCCGGTCGCGCCCGTTAATCTGGCCCCCGTCAGTTAGGCATGATGAAGGGGCGGAACAGTGGCGGACATCGAGTCGGCGCGCAAGGCATTCGAGCGGTACGACCTCAACGGCGACGGGCTGATTTCGGCTGCCGAGTACAAGAGTGTGATGGCTCAGCTGGGTGACCCCTACGTCACCGAGCCGGTGGCCCAGGCCGTCATCAACTCCCACGACGCGAACGGTGACGGTCTGCTCACCTTCGACGAGTTCTGGGCTGCCCAGAACAAGGGCTGATCGCCGGGAGGACCCCCGACCGTGGTCGGCCGGGGGCCGCCGGCGGGCGCCGGTGACGGAACCGGCGCCCCTGGACGACTGCCTCGGCGAGGGCCTTCTCGGCGAGGGCCTTCTTTCGGATCAGGCCGGATCTGGCCGAATCAGGCCGGTCCGGTTTCAGGCCTGGCCCGGCGCCCCGCTCCCGGCCGGTCAGGCAGCGAAGTTCCGGGACAGGGAGTGCTGTTCGTCGACTTCCATCAGGTCGGGGCGGGTGTACCGCTCCGCCCGCGCGTGGTAGTCGAAGTCTCCGCGGACGAGCCCTCGGTAGTCCTGGACGCAGCGCTCAAGGGCGGCGCGTGCCGGACCGTCGATGCGTGCGGCCTCTATCTCCTCGACGAGTTCCTTTTCCGCTCGCTGCACCCGGTCGGCGATCCTCGCCAGCCATATTCCGGCCTCGTCGACGGCCTCCTGGAGCGTGCCGCCACGGTCCCGCTGAATGAGCCGGACCGTATTGTGCTCGTATCCGAGCATGGCTTCTTTCTCGAATGAGCAGATGTCGTTGCAGAGTCCCGAGTGATCGGCCACTGCATTGCGCAGTGCGATATAAGCGGGGAGGGAGCGGGCGGATTCCGGGAGATCTGTCCCGGCAGTGATCTCGTGCAGGTCGAGGAACGGCTGCATGGCCACCGAGTCACGGCGGTGCTTCACGAAGTCGGCGGTGCTCGGCACATGGCCCGCGGCCCGGTCGACGGCCTCCGCGTAGTACGTCCACAGCCAGCCGACCGTGTCCCGGCGGAACTGCCGGACCCAGCGCAGCGACCGTCCCTCACAGGTCCGCGCCATCAGACCGTCGAGAGCGTGCTCCATGGGGCCGTTCGGCGCGCTGGTTCCGTCGAGCACGTCCACCAGTCGGGCGATGGCCCCCTCGCACACGTGCGGGTCGCGGCCTGCTGGGCCGTCGTCGAACTCGTCGTCCACCAGGAACGCCCAGAAGAGCCACTGGCAGAACAGATCGAGGTGTTCCTGCGAGGCCGCCGGGAATATCAGGGATATCCAGAGCTCCGGACGCGTCCGGATCATTTTCTTCCGAGCCACCGGAGACAGGACGAGATCGTTGTCGGCCGCCCACTCCCAGGCGGCTTGTTTGGTTGCCTGAATGCCTGGATTGCAGCCCGTGCTCTCGAACGGCATATGAAATTCTGGAAGCGTGATTTTGCTCATGGTGCCCCTCGTCTGAACGTTGCGAACAGGGAATGGGAATGAGTCGCTTTCACGAATCAGTGCAGGCGCGCGGGCGATCGTTTCCGGGAGAGCTCATCGCTGTCCTCTTTCCTCCGCCGGGGCCGGGGCATCGGAGCCGGGCCGGTAGGCCACGGCGGCGGACCGCACACGGACAGCGATCGCGTCACCACTCGTCACATCCAGTGAACCCTGAGAGAGCGGTGGAGGGAAGCAGTTCGTGACCGAAACTGCTTGATCGCCATGAACGCCTGCTCACTTATGAGCAGTTGGTGAACCGTTGAGTCGAGCGACTCGCCGGCCAGAACGTCGGGTCTGGCCGGATCGCCCGGGAGCCGTCCGCCGTGACCGGCAGGCGGAGTGCCCTCGTCCGGACAACACCGTGCCCGGGCGAGGGCCGTGGATCAGGACAGGGCGAGCTCGGTGACGTTGTCTGCCTGGTGGACCCAGGCGGCGGTCAGACTGCCGTCCTTCACGTACGTCTTGCCGTTGCCCTTCAGGATGCCGATGCGGTCGCCGGAGAGGGCGATCTGAATGACGTTGTCCGCCTGGTGGGCCCAGGCGGCGCTGAGGCTGCCGTCCTTCACGTACGTCTTGCCGTTGTCCTTGAGGATGCCGATGCGGTCTCCGGAGAGTTCGAGCTGAATGACGTCGCTGCCCTCCTTCGCATACGTGGCCTTGAGGCTGCCGTCCTTCACGTACGCCCTGCCGTCGCCCGTGAACACCCCGATCCGGTTGCCCGCCAGGTCGATGTCGACGATGTTGCCTCCCTCATAGACCCAGCCGGCGCTGAGGCCGCCGTCCTTCACGAAGGCGTCGCCGTTGCCCTGGACGATGCCGATGCGGTCGCCGGCCAGCTCCAGCTCCTTGACCTTGGCGGCCTCGTGCACCCAGCCGGCGGTGAGGGTGCCGTCCTTCACGTACGCGTCGCCGTTGTCCTTGAGGACGCCGATGCGGTTGCCGGAGAGCGCGATCTGCTTGACGTTCGAGGCTTCCTTCACCCAGGTGGCGCCGAGGCCGCCGTCCTTCACGTACGCGTCGCCGTTGGCCTTGAGGACGCCGATGCGGTCGCCGGAGAGGGCGATCTGCTTGATGCTGCTGCTCTCCAGGTTCCAGCCGGCGCTGAGGCCGCCCTCCTTGGCGTGGGCGTCGCCGTTGGCACGCACCGTTCCGATGCGGTTGCCGCCGGCGCCCGAGACCGTTCCGGGCGCCGCCGTGGCGGATCCGGCCCCGATGAGACCTGCGACGGTCAGTGCAGCGGCGACGGTGAGCATTCTGGAGTTCATTTGATGGTTCTCCATCGAGTCGGCCGGGGAACGACGGGACGGTCCCCGAAGTGGATTTACTCGCAAGATCAACGACGGGCATGGAGAGATGATGTGCACTGTCACCCGGTCAGAGGGCGTGCGCCGGGCGCACATGCCGTGGGCAGTGGGCGATCCGCAGGGCCGGGTACGTCCGCATGCTCGGGCACGCGGCTGATGCGGGGCGCGGGGCGGATCCTGACCGAGACGCTGACCGGGCGGCGGAACGAGGTACCGGCCGAACCGCGGGAAGCCGAGGTCATCGCCCGGTGAGCGCCTGGCCGACCCGGTCGAGAGCCACGGTGTATCGGCCGACCCGGTGCTCTGCCGGCGTCAGGGCCGATGGTTCAGGGCAGGGACTGTTCTGCCCAGATGGTTTTTCCTCGGGCGGTGAAGCGGGTACCCCAGCGGCCGGCCAGTTGCGCGACGAGGTACAGGCCGCGGCCACCTTCGTCGGCGAGATCCGCCTGGCGCAGGTGGGGGGCTGTGCTGCTGTCGTCGGTGACTTCGCAGATGAGGGTCCGGTCCCGGATCAGGCGTTGCTGGACGGGTCCGGTGGCGTAGCGGATGGCGTTGGTGACCAGCTCGCTCACCAACAGTTGGGTGGTGAAGTCGAGTTCCTGCAGCCCCCAGCTGGCCAGTTGCCGGCTGGTGAGGCTGCGGGCGTTGGTGACGACGGAGGGGTCGTTGGGGAGGGTCCAGGACGCGACCTGGTCGGCGGCGAGGGCGCGGGTGCGGGCCAGGAGCAGGACGACGTCGTTGTCGTGCGTGATGGGGTGCTGTGCACGGATGATGGCGTCGCAGGTGTCCTGGAGTGCGGGGAGCGGGTTGCCCAGGATGCGGCGCAGCCGTGTCAGACCCTGTTGCGGATCGCTGTCGTGGGATGTGATGAGGCTGTTGGTGAACAGGGCGAGGGTGCTGCCCTCGGGGATTTCCAGCTCGCTCGTTTCGTAGGGCGGGCGGCCGCTTCCAAGTGCCGGTCCGGCAGGAACGTCGGGTATGCCCACCACGCCGTCGGGGGAAGCGATGACGGGGGCGGGATGGCCGGCGCGTGCCAGCGTGCAGAGCCGGGAGATCGGGTCGTAGACCGCGTACACGCAGGTTGCGCCGATCGCCTGTTCGCGAGCCGGGTGGGTGCGGGTCGCGGGCGCGCCGTGGCCGGCGGCGCCCGTCACCAGGTCGTCGAGGTCCGCGAGCAGTTCGTCGGGGGCCAGGTCCTGGGCGGCCAGGGTGTTGATGGCGGTGCGTAGTTGGCCCATGGCGGCGGCGGCGTGCATGCCGTGTCCTGGCACGTGTCCGACGACGAGGGCCACGCGCGCCCCGGACAGCGGGATCACGTCGTACCAGTCTCCTGCGGCGGCGGACACGTGGTGCAGGGCGACTTCGACGGCGTTCTGGGCGGGGAGGGCCTCCGGCAGCAGGTTGGAGCGCAGGATGAGGGCGGCGGTGCGTTCACGGGTGTACCGGCGCGCGTTGTCGATGCACAGGGCGGCCCGGGCGCCGAGATCCGCCGTGAGGGCGAGGATGTCCTCCTCGAACGGGTCCGGTGTCGTGGTCCGGTAGAAGCTGGCCAGGCCGAGGACGACCCCGCGGGCGGTGAGTGGTACGACCATGAGCGAATGGGCCCCGGTCCGGCGGATCAGCTCGGCGCGCCGGGCATCGTGTACGGCCCACTCACTGTCGATCTCCAGGTGCTGCACGAGGCGGGGCTGCAGATCGGCCAGGCAGTCCCGGAAGGACCGGGGATACGAGAGGTTGACCTCTCCGACACGGTAGGCGACCGATGCGAGTTCCCCTTCGGTGGACTTGAAGGCCGCACGTCGCAGCACGGCGTGGGAGCTCACCGGACCGGGTTGCGGAGCCTTCCCCTGCAGCACTTCGTCGACGATGTCCACGACGGCGATGTCGGCCAGGCTCGGCACCGCGACCCCGACCAGTTCCTCGCACGTCGTCCCCACGTCCAAGGTGGTGCCGATGCGGGTGCTCGCGTCGAGGAGCAGGTCCAGGCCCGCGCGAGCCCGATGCCGCTCGGAGATGTCGGTCGATGCCGTCAGCAGGCCGAGAACGCCCCCGGCGCGGTCCTGGAGACGGTAGAGCGAGACGGAATAGATGTGCTCGTGATCGGGGTCGGAGGGTGGCCGCCCGGCATGCTCGACGTCGATCACGGGTCGACCCGTGTCCAGGACGTCCCTCAGCATCCGCTCCAACGCATCGTCGACCACACCCGGTGCCACTTCGCGAATCGGCCGGCCGATGACCTCATCGCCCGGCAGACCGCGCACACCCGGCGCGGCGGTGTTGAACCGCATGAGCCGCAGATCGGGATCAAGGACCTGCAGGCCGAGCGGGGACTGGGTCAGCACCGCGCGCAATACCGCGCTGTCGATACTCAGCCGACCGGAACCCCCCGCCGGGGTCAGAAGCACAGACCACCACACGGCATCGCCCTCACCCACTACGGGCCATACCTGGATGCCGACCGCGAGTCCCTGCCCGGACCGATGGCGGACGGCCGGCTCACGGGCAGACTTCCTCACCTCGGAAGCCCCCGGATCCGTCTGCTCACCGGGCCCGGTCAGCAGGACCGCCACCCGGCGCCCCAGCACCTCCTCGGCCGAATAGCCGAGCAAGGCCTGGGCCTGCGAGCTCCACTCGACCACGACCCCGTGGTCATCCACCACCAGCCGTGCGCCCTGATCCGCAACCGACCCGTCCTGGCAACCGGCGGGGTCCTCACGTGTACTCATCCGTGCCAGTGCCTCCTTACGGACAACACCTCGACGCACTCCCGGCCACGCCCGGTCCACTGCGCCCGTCGCACCCCACCGGCGTCATCCGCTACCGCAGGGAACATGGAGTTCCTGGGGGCCCCACCTACCCAATATGCCGTGGTGCTCGGCACGGCGCAGCGCAAGCGGCCCCCAGCGGGTCCCTGTCATGCGTCGGCCTGAGGGAAGTCCGCTGTTCTGCCCTGTCCTCGGTGACGAGATCTCCACGCAGCGGCTGTCCTCCCAGCAGCGGCAGCCCGGTCTGCCCAGACGGTCTCCACCAGCCACTATGACGCGCGGGGCCGCGTCGACTCGGTCGAGGACGCCGACCGGAACCACCTGCGCGTCGTATGACGCGATGCTCCGCCCCGTCGGACGCAGCGCCCCGCACCGGGCGGCGGACGCGTCTTCGCGGAGACCAGGTACGACAGCCGGGGCGTGGCCGCACATGACGGTGGGTCGCCCCCCGGCTGCCGAGGTCGCTGCACGGGTGCCCGGGCCGGCCCCGCCGCCCGCGTTCACCGCCCGCCCACGAGTACCTCCCCCGCGCGCAGGGCGCTCAGCCAGGCCTCGGGACTGCCGCCAGTGCCATCCCCGCCGCTGCCGTCGAGCCGCCCCGGCTTCCCGCCCACGTGCGGGTAGCTGCCCAGGAAGGACACCTCCACGGCCCTGCGCCGCAGGGCGATCATCGCGTCGCCCACGGCGCCGTCCTCGATGTGCCCCTCGACGTCGAGGAAGAAGTGGTAGCTGCCGAGGGCCGTGCCGGTCGGCCAGGACTGGATCCAGGTCAGGCCCACCCCGCGGGCGGAGAACTCGGTCAGAATGTCCACCAGCGCTCCTGAGTGCGCGCCGTCGGCGGTCACCACGAGAGAGGTACGGTCCCGGCCCGTCCGGGCCGGGGACGGGCCGGTGCCCCGCACGGAGACGAACCGGGTGACGGCGTCCCGACGCTCCCCGATGCCCGAGGCGAGCACCGACAGCCCGTAGCGTGCGGCCGCGATGGGCGCTGCGATCGCTGCGTCGTACCGCGCGTGCGGCGACGAGGATTCCGCGATCTCCCGGGCTGCCGCGGCGGTGGATGTGGAGAGGCAGACCTCCACCCCGGGCAGCCGCTGGGTGAGCCAGCGGTGGCACTGCCCATGGGCATGCGGATGGCTGAGAACCCGCCGGATGTCCTGGACCGCCGCCCCCGGACGTGCCATCAGCGCGAAGGTCACCGGCAGTTCGATCTCTGCGTCGAACTGCAGCGTGGCACCACCGGATATCAGATCCTCCAGCGTCGCGGGCACCACACCGCGGACCGAGTTCTCCAACGGCACAACGGCCGCGAGGCAGCCACCCGACCGCACCGCGTCCAGGGTCGAGCTCACGGTCGGAAACGGCTCGCACACCGCTCCGGCGGCCTCGGGCAGCAAGCGCAGCGCCGCCTCGGTGAAGGTGCCCTCCGGCCCCAGATAGGCATATCTCGGTTCAGCGCGCATAGCTGTGCCTGCTCTCTCGGGGCCCGCTCTGCGGGGAAGGGCTGCCCGGCACCCGGGGGCTGTCCAGGCCGAGCCGGTCCTCTATCTCCGCGATGCGCAGAGTGAGTTCGACGATCGTCCTGGACTGTGCCCGCAGCAACGCGGTCAGCTCGGGCGCGGGCCCGTTGTTTCCGGACCGCAGGATGTCCTGCTGCAGGTTCTGCACCCGGGTCGACGGCTCAAGGCCCAGATCCTCGACCATCGCCGTACGCAGCCGCTGGAACACCGCGAGCGCCTCGGACCGCCGGTCGGAGCGGTACAGGGCGAGCATGTACTGCGCGTGCAGCCCTTCGTGCAGTGGATGGTCCACGCACAGGCCGGAGAGTTCACCGAGCAGTTCCCGGTGGCGGCCCAGCTGCAGGTCCGCGTCCAGCCGGTGCTCCAGGACGATCAGCCGGGAGTCCTCCAGCCGCTGCGCCGCGGCCTGGAGCCGGGTTCCCATCCGTACATCCATGAGAGCGGGGCCACGCCACAGGCCGAGTGCGGTCTCGAATCTGGTGCCGGCCACGGCGTAGTCACCCGAGGCGAGTGCCTCCCGGCCGGCGGCGACCGACCTTTCGTACCGGTCGGCGTCCGACGCGGCGTCGGGCATCTTCAGCCTGTATCCGCCCGGGACGGCCTGCAGGATCTCCTGCGGATCGCGCCGCGGATCGGACAGGAGATGACCTAAGAGCTTGCGGATCTGGCATATGTAGGTCCGGACTGTGGTGGCCGCGCTGAGGCAGGGATCGTTTCCCCACAGTTCGTCCACGATCGAGTCGGTGAGCACCAGTTGCCCCGCGTGCAGCACCAGCAGTGCCAGAAGTGTGCGCTGCTTGGCGGCTGTCGGTTGAACCGATCTCCCCTCGTAAGACACCACAAGTGGACCAAGCAATCCGATTTCCAACGGAAGACCCCCGTGTCATGTCCCAGCACGGCGCACCGAGAGGCATGAAGGAAGCGGCCCCCTTGCCGCCTCGCACTCCCGGCGCCCCGTGCAGGCACCTCTTCCTGTGTCACCCGGCTCCCGGGACGGGAGCCACTATGCAGTTGTCTTCTGCTCCCGTCCTACGAAGCCGAAGACTACGACGGCTCCGATCAGCAGCAGCACGCCGGAGACGATCACGCCGACCTTGGTGCCGGTCTCGATCGACGAAGCGCCGTTCAGGATGGAACCGAGAATGGCGACTCCCACCACAGCTCCGGTCTGACGGGCCGAGTTGAGGGCGCCCGAGCCGATACCGGACAGCTCCCGCGGCACCGACCCCATGACGGACACGACGAGCGAAGGCATCGCGTAGGAGATACCGAATCCGAGGAGGAGCAGTCCGAACGAACTCACCGCGACCGACACGGCCGAGTCCGAGGTGGTACCCGCCTGGATCAGGGTGCCGACTCCCATCAGCACGAAGCCGGCTGTGGCCGGCTTGCGCGGGCCGATTCGGGCGACCAGCCGGCCCGTGAAGATCGGGTTGAACGCGGTGGGCAGGGTCAGTGGCAGGAAGGCCAGTCCCGCGAGGAACGCGGAGTATCCCCGGCCCTGCTGGAAGAGCAGGGAGAGCGTGAACAGCACACCGGACAGTGCGAAGTTGATCAGCAGGCCGGCGAACAGCGCTGCCGAGAAGGTGCCGCTGCGGAACAGCTTCAGCGGCAGCATCGGCGTGTGCCGTTCGGTGGCTTCCCGCCGCTCCACTGCGATGAAGAGCCCCATGGCGACCACGAAGGCGGCGAACGAGCCGAGTACCTCGGGCGCCGTCCAGCCTGCCGTACCCGCCTGGATCAGCCCGAACGTCAGGGCCGCCAGGGCCACGATCGCGGTCAGCTGCCCGGGCAGGTCGAGGCCGCGCGCCGCATTGCGGCGCGTCTCTCCGGCGTTCTTGGTGGTGATGACGATGCTCAGCAACGCGATCGGGATGTTGACCAGGAAGATGGCCCGCCAGCCGATGGCGTCGGTCAGTACGCCGCCGACGAGGGGGCCGGCCGCGAGCGCGACGCCGGTGATCGCAGCCCAGCTGCCGAGCGCCTTCGCCCGGGCCGCCGGGTCGGAGAACGTGTTTGCGACGATGGCCAGCGAAGTGGGCAGGAGCAGTGCGCCGGAGATACCCAGCAGACCGCGCAGGACCACGAGCAGTTCCACCGAGTTGGCCAGCGCGGAGACCCCGGAGATGAGACCGAAGGTCCAGAGCCCGACAAGGAACACCCGCCGTCCGCCGAAGCGGTCGGAGAGGGTGCCCGCGGTGAGCAGGAAGGCGGCGAAGGTCAGGGTGTAGCCGTTGGACACCCATTGCAGGGAGCTGAGGCCCGCCGAGAGGCTCTCCCCGATGCCCGGAAGCGCGACAGTGACGATGGTGGTGTCCATGAGGACCATGAAGTAGCCGAGCGCGAGGCCCACCAGGAGACCCCGATGGGAACGGGCCGGGCCGGCGCCGACATCTGACGAGCCGGGCGCACCTGCCGGTGTGCTCGGCCGGGTGGCCGGAATTGCCATGAAGAACTCCCGTGAATCACGCAATTGATGGTCAACCATTAAAAATCCGTCCATGCGGGACGGCTTCTTGTACCGAGCCTGACGGTTTCGAGCACGAGAGGGAAGCGGGCAGTTACGATGCGTGGTATCGGGGAGCCCGATACATCAGAACTGGGGGAGGGATCGTGGCCACATGGAGATCCGTCACCTGAAGTCCTTCCGTGCCGTCGCGCAAAGCCTGAGCTTTACGAAAGCAGCGGCAGAACTTCACTATGCACAATCCAGCGTCACGGAACAGATCCAGGCGCTGGAAGCCGAACTGGGCACCAAGCTCTTCGAGCGGTCGAACCGGAAGCTGCGCCTCACCAGTGCCGGCATCCGGCTCCGCGAGTACGCGGACCAGGTGCTGCTGCTGATCGACGAGGCCGCCACGGTGGGCGTCCTCGACATGCAGGAACCCACCGGGGCTCTCGCCATCGGCGGGTTGGAGACCTTCTGTACGCATGCGATCCCGCCCGTCCTTGCCGAGTACCGGGCGCTGTACGGCAAGGTGAACGTCAGCGTGGACGTGGGAAACCGGCGAGAGCTGTACGAGTCCGTGCGCCGGGGGGAACTCGATGTCTGTTTCACCTTCGACGCGCCGCCCAAGGACGACAAGTACGCGAGCAGGGTGCTCTTCCAGGAGCGGCTCCTGGTCACCACCCCGGTCGGCCACCGGCTCAGCAGGCAGGAGCGTGTCCACGCGGCAGACCTTCACGGTGAGCGCTTCCTGGCCACCCAACGCGGCTGCGGATTCCGCGAGATGTTCGACAAGGCCATGGCGGAGCTGGGCCCCGAGAGCTTGAAGCTCGAGGTGGAGGTCTCCGGCATCGCCCCGTTGCGCGCGTGCGTGGCCGCGGGGATGGGGCTGGCCCTGCTGCCCGAGATGGCGGTCCGCAGCGAGGTCGAGCGGGGCGAACTGCTGGCATTCCCGCTTCAGGACGCGGACTTCCGCGCCCCCGCCACCATGACATGGCGGCGAAGCCGGGAGGGCGTGCCCAGCCTGGACAGATTTCTCGCGCTCACCAAGAAGACTGTCGCCAGCCGGATATAGCCGTCAGAGGTCGAGGAGTTCAGGAATAGATACCGGCCACCGTTTTCCGGATTGACCGCCACATGAACCACGCGTTGATTTCCGGAATTCTCCCGGACGAAGTCTGCGGGGCCGAGGCATTCGAGGACGCGGTCGACGGAGTCCTGTTTCCCGAGGAACAACGGGCAGTCACCGGTGTGTTTCCGGAGAGGCTCCGTGCCTTCATCACCCCTTCATCACCGCCCGGATGTGCGCCCGGCGGGCCTTGGCGGGCAGCGGGGTGCCTACGGCGCCGATCCCGCCGGGTGCGTTCGGCGCCCCCGTCCGGCCGCCCGGCTCACCGCCGTGGTGTGCCGGCCGGGGTGAGGTGCCGCAGCAGGGCGCCGACGACCGCCGCCTGGTGCTCGTTCAGATAGAAATGCCCGCCGGGGAAGACCGTCAGATCGAAGGGTCCGGTGGTGTGCCGCTCCCAGACGCCGGTCTCCGCGACCGTGGCCTTCGGGTCGCCCTCGCCCACGAAGGCGACCACCGGGCAGGTCACATCGGGTCCCGGCACATAGCGGTAGGTCTCGGCAGCCCGGTAGTCGTTGCGGACCACCGGCAGGACCATCTGCAGAATCTCCTCGTCGTTCAGGACCTCGGCGCCCGTGCCGCCGAGGCTGCGTATCTCGCGTTCCAGGTCTGCATCGGTGGATAGGTGGAGTGTTTCGTTCCTGTTTGCGGACGGGCCGGGCCGGGCGGAGACGAAGAGCGCCGAAGGCATGACGCCGCGGTGTTCGAGGCGCCGGGCCACCTCGAAGGCGACGGAAGCCCCCATGCTGTGCCCGAACAGGGCCAACGGTTTCTCGAGCGCCCCGGGTATCAGGGCTTCGGTGACTTCGTCGGCCAGTTCCCCGATGTCGTCCACGGGTTTCTCGGCGTAACGGTCCTGACGCCCCGGATACTGGACCGCCAGCAGCTCAACCTTCGGGGACACCCTCGCAGACATGCCGTGGTAGTAGCCGGCCGAGCCCCCGGCGTACGGAAAGCACACCAGACGGGTGGCGGCTTCGGGGGCCGGGTGGAACCGCTTGATCCAGGACGGTCCGGTCGTGGGGAGGCTGTTCACCATGTCTGTCGTCCGCTCGCTTTCCTCATGTACGTCGCCTGCGTCACCCGCATCGCTAGAACTCCCGCAGCAGCCTCAGGGGTTGTTCCACGCAGTCGGCGACGTACCGGAGGAAGCCCCCGGCGTCCGCCCCGTCGCACACCCGGTGGTCGAAGGTGAAGGAAAGCTGGACGGTCTTGCGTACGGCCAGCTCGCCCTTGTGGACCCACGGCTTGTCGGTGATCCGTCCCACCCCGAGCATCGCGGCCTCCGGGTGGTTGAGGATCGGGGTCGAGCCGTCCACTCCGAACACGCCGTAGTTGTTCAAGGTGAAGGTCCCGCCCGTGACCTCGGCGGGGGTGAGCGCTCCTTCGCGGGCCGCCCTGGTCAGCCGGGCCAGTTCCCCTGCCAGCCGCGCCGTGTCCATCAGGTGCGCGTCCCGCATCACGGGGACGGTCAGTCCCCGGTCCGACTGCGCAGCGAAGCCCAGGTGCACCTGCGGCCACTGGATGATCTCCCCCCGCTCGGTGTCGACGCTCGCGTTGAGCTGCGGGTACCGGGCGAGGCCTGTGACACAGACCCGGGCCAGCAGGGCGAACAGCCCGATCGGGGAATCCCCTTGAGCTGCGAGCACGGCCCTCGCCTCCACCAGGGCGGTGGCATCGGCCTCCACCCAGCAGGTGGCGTCGGGGATCTCCCGGCGGCTGCGGGTGAACTGCGCCGCGGCGGCCGCCCGTCGGCCGCGCAGCGGCACCCGGACGCCGATGTGCGCGCCGGGGACGGCCTCCTCCTTCCGGCGGATCGCCGCATCGACGTCGCAACGCAGAATCAGGCCGTCGGAGCCGGTGCCCGTCACGGTCCGCAGATCCAGGCCGTGCCGACGGGCCAGCTGCCGTACGAGAGGCGAGATCACAGGGATTGGGCCGGGGTTCGCCGCCGCGGCGGACACGGCGGCCGGCCGGGAGCCGAGCCGCGCAGCGGACGCACCGGGACGCCGCGGCGTCTCCCGAGTGCCGTAGCCGACCAGGACGCTGCCCGAGCCGCCTGCCGGCTGCGCCTCTTCCGCTCCGCGGCCGGGCAGGTCCGCGCTCTCCTCGACCCTGACCGAGATCACCGGATGCCCGACGGCCAGAACGTCGCCTTCTCCGCCGTACACGTGGGAGACCACGCCCGCGTAGGGGCAGGGGAGTTCCACGACGGCCTTCGCCGTCTCCACCTCGACCACCGGCTGGTCCACGGCGACCGGGTCCCCGTCCGCGACCAGCCACCTCACGATCTCCGCCTCGAGCAGTCCCTCGCCGAGGTCCGGCAGCACGAAGTCACGCACCGACGGCATACCACTCACCACCGCTCTCCGTCCTGGTGCCGACGCCGGTGTCCGGCCAGTTCAGCCGGCGGACGGCGTCGAGGATCCGGTCCACGCCAGGCAGGTGATGCCGTTCCAGAAGTGGCGCCGGATAGGGGATGTCCAGACCGGCCACCCGCAGCACGGGCGCCTCCAGATGATGGAAGCAGCGCTCGCTCACACGAGCGGCGATCTCTGCCCCGGCCCCGCCGAATCCGGAGGCCTCGTGCACCACCACAGCCCGCCCGGTGCCGCGCACCGCGGCGCACACCGTCTCGTCGTCGAACGGCACCAGGCTTCGCAGATCCAGGACGGCGACGTCCAGGCCTTCCTCCCGCGCTGCGTCCGCCGCCTCCAGGCAGACCGCCAGGCTCGGCCCGTATGTGATGAGGACGGCCGCGGTCCCGGTGCGGCGCAGGACGGCCCGCCCTATGGGCGGCACCACAGCGACCGGCTCGGCCGGTGACCAGTTCTCCTTCGACCAGTAACAGCGCTTCGGCTCCAGAAAGACCACCGGATCGTCGGAGGCGATGGCCTGCCGGAGAAGTCCGTACGCGTCGCCGACGGTCGCGGGCGCCACCACGTGCAGCCCCGGCGTGTGCAGGTAGAAGCCCTCCGAGGAATCGCTGTGGTGTTCCACCCCGCCGATCCCGCCACCGTAGGGGATGCGGATCGTGATCGGCATGGGCAGCTTGCCCCGGGTCCGGTTGCGCATCTTCGCGACATGGCTGACCAGTTGCTCGAACGCGGGGTAGGCAAAGGCGTCGAACTGCATTTCGACCACCGGGCGCAAGCCGTACATGGCCATGCCGACCGCGGCCCCGAGGATGCCCGACTCGGCCAGCGGGGTGTCCGCGCACCGGTCGTCGCCGAACTCCGCCGCCAGCCCGTCGGTGATCCGGAAGACACCGCCGAGGGCGCCCACGTCCTCACCCATGACATGTACGGACGGGTCGTCGCGCAGGGCGTGGCGCAGCGCGGTGTTCAGCGCCTCGGCCATGGTGGTCTGCGAGCTCTGTATGTTCATCGGTGCCCTGCCTCGGCCCTGAGTTCGGCGGCGAGCAGGCTCCGCTGGTCACGCAACTGAGGCGTGGGCTCGGCAAAGACGTGCTCGAACATCTCCATGGGATCGGCGATCGGGTCTTCGGCCAGTTCGGCCCGCATGTGCGCCGCCATGGATTCGGCGGCGGCACGGGCCTGCCGCTCTCCGTCCTCGTCGAGCAGACCGGCCGCCCGCATGTAGCCCTCCATGTTGACGACGGGATCGTGCGCCCGCCACCGTTCCACCTCGTCGTTCCCCCGGTAGCGGCTGGCGTCGTCGGCATTGGTGTGCGCGTCGAGCCGGTAGGTCAGCGCCTCGACGAGCGTGGGCCCGCCGCCCGCCCGTGCTCTCTCGAGCGCGGCGGACAGGACGCTGTGGACGGCAATCACGTCGTTGCCGTCGACCTGGACCGCGGGGACGCCGTAGCCGACGCCCTTGTGCGCAAGGGACGGAGCGGCGGACTGCTTTGCCAGCGGCACCGAGATGGCATAGCCGTTGTTCTGTATGAGGAACACCACGGGTGCCCGCAGGACGCCGGCGAAGTTGAGCGCTTCGTGGAAGTCGCCCTCGCTGGTGCCGCCGTCGCCGGTGAGGGCGAGGGCCACCACGTCGTCACCGGAGAGCCGGGCCGCGTGGGCCAGACCGACAGCGTGCGGGAGATGCGTCGCCAGCGGGGTGCACAGCGGAGCAATCCGGTGCTCCACCGGGTCGTATCCGGTGTGCCAGTCCCCGCGCAGCAGGGTCAGCGTCTGCACCGGATCGACACCGCGAGCCATCACGGACACGGTGTCACGATAGGTGGGGAAGAGCCAGTCCTGCGGCCGCAGCGCCAGGGCCGCCGCCACCTGGCATGCCTCCTGTCCCCGGCTCGACGGGTAGACGGCGAGCCGGCCCTGCCGGGTGAGGGCGGTCGCCTGCTCGTTGAACCGACGGCCGATGACCAGCTGCCTGTGGAGCTCCCGCAGCAGAGCGGGGTCCACACCGTCCGCGGCGCGTGTGCCCAGCATGCGTACTGTCGCACGGTCCGGCAGCAGCGGGGCCGGATCCTGCACGGGGGGCCAGGGATCTGCCGCCACGTGCTCGGCGGCCTGCTGCACGGTCATGACGGCACGACCTCGGCCAGGTGCAGCCGGTCGAAGTCGAAGTGCACGATCCGCCCCTCGAGTCCCCCGGTCAGCGCGGCGAACCAGACAGCGGGGCGGACGTCCGTGTGCCGGCGTTCGAGCACGATCTCGGACTCCGACGTGCTGACCTTGAGATAGCCGTCCAGGTCCTCCTGTTCCATTCCGGCGATCAGGGCGGTACGCAGAATTGGTTCGAACTCGGGGATGTCGAGTATGTAGATGGCAGGCATCAGCTGTTCTCCTTTCCCGCGTGGGTACGGACGATCTCCGCCTTGCGGCGCCACATGTCCTGCACCGTGGCATCGGCCTTGCCCGCCACGTCTGCCAGGGCCACGAGGGTGAGCTCGGCGTCCCTGGCATCGACGTCGCCGAACGGGCGGAGCGGCCGGGCGATCTCCAGCTGAATGCCGTTGGGGTCGTCGAAGTAGATCGACTCGAGGAGTTCGTGCTGCATCGGGTGGGTCACCCGCACACCGTGTGACTTGATCTTCTCCCGCCAGGCGAGCATCTCCTCCTCGGTGTCCACGTGGAATGCCAGGTGCCGGGACCGGTGCATGAGGTCACCGGCCGGTTCCTCCTCCGGGAGGCCGAAGAAGTAGAAGAACGCGAGGTAGTTGCCCTTGCCCAACTCGAAGAAGAAGTGGACGAAATCGGGGAACTCCTCCTTGAGCCAGCCCGTCGCCGTGATGGCGTGGACCAGCGGCAGGCCGAGAACCTGGGTGTAGAAGTCGCACGTCGCCGCCGGATCCCAGGTGACGAGAGCGATGTGGTCGACGCCGCCCAGACGCAGCCCCCCACCGGGGTGCAGTTCGGTCATGACTTCTCCTCTGTTGCAAGTCGTTCGCGGATGGCCTTCTTGTCGACCTTGCCGACCGGGGTCAGCGGCAGGTCGGTGAGGATCTCCAGCTGTTCCGGAAGCTTGTAGTGCGCCACTCCGTGCCGGACGAAGCGCTGCCGTACGTCGCTGAGTGAGGGGGCCTGTGCGCCGGGGGCAGGCACCACGACCAGGCAGACCCGCTCACCGAACTGTTTGTCGGGCACCGGCACCGCGACCACGCGGTCGACCCCGACGAGCAGGCGGGTGAGGTTCTCGACCTCCTCGGCGGAGACCTTCTCCCCACCCCGGTTGATCAGTTCCTTGCGCCGGCCCTCGACGGTCAGATTGCCGCCGGGGTGCAGTCGCACGAGATCCCCGGTGCGGAACCAGCCGTCTCGTGTGAACGCGTGGGTGTTGTGTTCGGCCGCCCGGTAGTAGCCACGCGGCGTGTACGGGCCGCGGGTCAGCAGCTCTCCCACCTCGCCGAGCGGCACCGGACGGTCCTGTTCGTCCACGACCAGCAGCTCGTCGTCGGGGCTGACGGGTCGGCCTTGGGTACCGAGCACCAGGTCGTCCGGGTCGTCCGGTCGGGTGCAGCAGAGCAAGCCCTCCGCCATCCCGTAGAGCTGCTGCAGTTGCCCACCGAGTCCGTCGCGCACCCGCCGGGCCAGTTCCGGGTCGACCACCGAGCCGCCGATGGTCACCAGCCGGAGGCTGCCGAGGTCGTACCCGCCGCCCGCCGCCTCCGCCACCCATTGCCGGGCGACCGCCGGCACGACCGCCACATCGGTGACGCGTTCCGCCTCCATGGCGGCCAACGCGGTACGCGGCTGCGGGGACGGCACCAGGACGACCGTGCCGCCGCCGGACAGGGTGCCGAGGATTCCCGGGCAGCCGAGAACGGCGTTGTGTCCGACCGGCAGTGCGGCCAGGAACACTGTCGTGGAGCCGAAGCCCGAGACCTCCGCGCTGCGCCGGACGTTGTACCCGTAGTCGTTGTGCGTACGGGCTATCAGCTTCGGCAGACCCGTCGTCCCGCCGGACAGCAGGAAGAGCGCGATGTCATCGGGGTGGGGCGGATCGGCATCGAGCTCACGGATGCGCTCCGGCGCGCCGGGACCGCAGGCCAGGATCCGCCCCAGGTCCAGATGCGCCGCGTCGGCCGTCGTACCCTTCACCAGCACACCGCACTCCCACGGGACGGCTTCGGCGAGTCGCGCGGCCAGGTCCTGGTGGTCGAAGTCCCGCCAGCGGTCCGGCACCACGATGAGCTTGGCCTCGGTATGGCGGAGCAGGTAGTCGAGTTCGTGCTCACGGTGTGCGGTCAGCACCAGAACCGGTACGACTCCGGATCTGAAGCAGGACAGCATCAGGGCCACGAACTCCCACGAGTTGGGCAACTGGACGAGGATCCGGTCGCCCCGGTGCAGGCCCCGCTCGCGCAGGGCCACGGCCAGCGCGTCCGCATGGGCGGCCAGCTCGCGGTAGGTGAGCCGGATCTCGCCGTCCACCAGCGCGGTCCGATTGCCGTACGTCTGCGCCCACCGCCGCGTCCAGTGGCCGAGCGGCCGGTCCGCCCAATGTCCTGCCGCCCGGTAGCGCGCCGCATACGCGGCAGGCCACGGCACCGTCCCGGGCTGCGGAGTACTGCGGGGGGCACGGCCGCCGGACGTGCCGGCGACCCCCTCCTCCACGGTCGTCATACGCCGGTCACCACCGGCGCCGGTATTCCTGCTCCGGCGGTGGCTTCGGGGGCAGCGTCCCCCTCAGCGGCGGTCTCGACCGGAGCGAGGCATTCCACCAGGTACTCGGCGATCGCGAGGACCGTAGGCCGGTTCCACAGCAGAGTCGCCGGCAGGCTCAGTCGGAACAGCCGCTCCAGGCGGCGGCGCACGGCCACCGTCATCACCGAGTCGAGCCCCATCTCCAGCAGCGGGCGTTGCAGATCGAGCTCTTCGGGAGCCAGCTTGATCTCGGCCGCCACCTGTCGGCGCACCTCGTCGACGAGCAGTGCGAGCAGCTCCTGCGCCTCGTACTGCGTCCAGTCCTGGCCTTCGGTCCCGTCCGTCCCGGCGCTGTCGCCCACCTCGGCGAGTTCCTGTGTCAACGGGATCCGGCGCGGGCCGCCGTCCATCGCGATCTGCCGGAACACCGCGTAGTGCGAGGCCCCGAACCGCTCGGCGTACTCCCAGGCCCGCAGGGCCTCGGTGGCCGAGATCTCGGCGTGCCCGAACGCGGCGAGCTCGGCCGAGATGAACTCGGACGAGGCCGACATGCCCAGGCCCCGCCAGGATGTCCAGCCGAAGCTGACCGTGTCGTCGTGGCCGGCGGCTCGCCGATGCCTGGCCAGCGAGTCCAGGAAGGCGTTCGCCGATCCGTAGGAGGCCTGACCGGGGAACTGGAAGAGGTAGCCGCAGGAGGAGAACAGGACCATGAAGTCGACGCTGCCGGCGGGGAAGAGCTCGTTGAGCACCAGTGCGCCGTCCACCTTGGGCTGCAGGACCTTGCGGAGCGAGTCCTCCTCCAGGTCGACGACCATCTGGCCGTCGACGACACCGGCCGCGTGCACCACACCCCGGATCGGTGGCAGTCCGAGCTCGGCCGAGCTGAGCACCTTCCGCGCCTGCTCCGCGTCGGAGATGTCCAGGGACACCACGGCGACGGTGACGCCGAGGCCCTCCAGGGCACGCACGGCCTCGATCTGGCCACGGACCTCCGGATCCTGCTGGGCGTCCCATTCCGAACGCTCCGGGAAGCGGCGGCGTCCGGCCAGGACCAGTCGGCGGGCGCCCCGGCCGGCCAGCCAGCGCGACACCTCAAGACCCAGCGCGCCGAGACCGCCCGTCACCAGATAGGTCCCCTCGGGCCGGCACTCGACCGCGCTCCGCTCCGGCTTGTCGCCCACGGCCACGAGTACCGAGGCCGTCGCCAGGCCGTCGCGGATCGCGATCACGTCGGCTTCGGGACGGGTGCGCAGCACCTCCAGAAGCGGGCCGAAGGCCTCCGGCTCGGCCGGATCCAGGTCGACGATCCCACCCCACAGGTCGGGGTGCTCGGCCGCGACGATCCGGCCGATGCCCCAGGCCGGCGACTGGGCCAGGGCGTTGCGGTCCGCGCTCTCACGCACTCCGGTGGTGACGGACCAGATCCGGGGCCGCCCCGCCGCGACGGCGACTATCTGCTGTACCGAACGCCCGAGTTCCCAGGCCGAGTCGTGGGCAGCCCGGCCCAGGGCGTCGTCGGCCGCCGGCGCCGCCGGGGTCACCAGGACCGCGGTGGTGTCGGTGAGCCGGGCCCCGACAGCCTCAAGTCCGTCCGGACCGGGTACGGAGAGGAACTCCAGCCCCGCCCGGGCGCAGTCCTGTGCAAGTGCCTCGTCCGACGCCGGGTGCCCGCCGACGGCGACCACGGTGTCCAGCGGACGGGCAGCGGGCAGTTCGAGCGGACGCCAGACGATCTCGTGGACGATTTGGCGGGGCGCGGCAGTGGCGCCCGGGTCGCCGGTCAGGACGGTGAGGCGGATCCCGGTGACATTGGCGATCACGTTGCCGTCCATGTCGGCGACGACCACGTCGAGTGTGTCCGCCCCGGCCTCGCCCTCGCCCGCCCGGACTTGGACGTTCGCCCGCTGCGGCGGCTCACCGATCAGCGCGAGTCGCGCGATGTGCGAGGGCATCCGCAGCACCGGTTCGCCGAGGAACAGCACCGAGGTGACCGTCATCGCACCGTCGAGCAGCGAGGCCCAGGTGGCTGTCCCCGGTTCGCCGGTGTCGATCACGGCGAACAGCTCGTCGGGGCCGCCGCGCCGCAGTTCCTGGATCTCCCAGGGGAAACCCATACCGGCCACACCGATCTGGGCCACTCGCTCCAGGACGTAGTCCGTGCTCACCGGTTCGCTGCAACGGGCCCGTGCCTCGTCGAGGTCGAAGCGATCCTCCAGTACGCCGCCGGCCGGATCGATCGAGGCGGTGGTGTGGGTGAGCCACGATTCCTCGGTCTCCTGGGTGCCCTCCTCGTTGATTCGGGAGGACAGCCGCAGAGTCGAGTCCTGATAGGAGATCTGGATGTCACGCGGTACGGAGACGGCGACGGGCACCTTCAGGGCCACGTCGACCAGCGCGGGGCGTCGGCCGCCGGGCGCGGACAACCCGGTCTGCGCCAGGGCCTCCAGGAACGTGTTCATCAGCACCGCAGCCGGGATGATCTCCACGTTGTGGACCGGATGGTGGCCCGGGTACGGGCGGCTCTCCTCGTCCAGGTGCGTCTGCCACAGCCACAGCGGAGTGCTGCCGGCGATCCTGGTCGCGCCGCCGAGCAGGGTGTTGACCTTCGGGTCGTGCTGCAGCACCCGTCGGCCGCTACCGGGGCGCGTGTCCTTCCAGTACGTCTGGTGCTGCCATGCCACGGAGGGCAGCTCCGCGAGAGTCGTGCCCGTGAACAGGGCGCCGAGGTCGGCGGCCACACCGGCGCAGTGCAGAGCGGCCAGATTGCCCAGCAGGGTGACCCGGTCCGGCGTGTTGCGGCGGAGCGTCCCGACCGCCACGGCATCGTCGATGCCGAGCTCGCCGAGGGTCTCGTTGACGGAGTGGGACACGATCGGGTGGCTCGACACCTCCAGGAAGTGCCGGTGCCCGTCCTCGACCGCCGCGGTCACGGCCTGGGAGAACCGCACCGGGTTGCGCAGATTCCCCGGCCAGTACGAGGCGCCGAGTCCGACGTCCGCCCGAGGGTCGTCCAGCGACGTGGAGTAGAACGTGACCTCGGGCCTGCCACCGGTCAGGTCATGCATCACGGAGGGCAGTTCGGCCGCGAACGGGTCCATCTCCGAGGAGTGGAAGGCGATGTCGGCCTGGACCCTGCGGACGACCAGTTCCCCCTGCGCCTCCCACGTCCGCACGGTCTCCTCGACGGCGGCGGCGCTTCCGGCGATCACCGTGGAGATGGGCGACGCGGAGATGGCAGCCGTGACGCCGGATCGGCCGGCGAGGCGCTCCGTCGCCTCCTCGAAGGAGAGGTTCACCAGGGCCATCGCACCCTTGCCGGCTGCCGGACGCATCATCAGGGCCCGGCGGCAGACCAGCCGAGCACCGTCGAGCAGGGACATGCCGCCGGCCGTCACGGCCGCCGCGAGCTCACCGATCGAGTGGCCGATGACCGCTGCGGGTTCCACACCGAGGGAGCGCCACGTCGCGGCGAGGCCGACCTGGACGGCGTACGTCACCGGCTGCAGGACCTCGGGGCCCTCCAGGGTGTCGCCCTCAAGGATCGCGCGGGCGGTGAAGCCCAGCTCCTCCTCATAGACGGGACCGAGTTCGTCGATGACCTTCGCGAAGGCGGGCTCCGCGCCCAGCAGATCACGGCCCATGCCGATCCACTGCGCCCCTTGCCCGGCAAAGACCCACACGGCGTTCTTCGAATGCCCCTCCACGATGCCGGTGGTCACACCCGCGATCTCCTCGCCGGCGGCGAGGGAGCGCAGGGAGGTGACGAGTCCGGCACGGTCCGCGGCCACTACCGCGCCACGGTGGCTCAGGTGCGAGCGCCGCGCGGCCAGGGTGTGGCCGACGGTGTCCAGTGACACCTCGCCGCCGGCTTCGTCGAGCCAGTCGGCGAGGCGGGACGCGTTGGCCCGCAGCCCGGCCCTGGATGCCCCCGACACGGGGAACAGCCACGGCGCGTGATGGCCGCTGCCCGCCTTCGCGCCCGCTCCCGCCGATCCCGCGGCGGTCCGGGCGGGCTCCTCCAGGATGACGTGGCCGATGGTGCCGCCGAAGCCGTAGCCGGAGACTCCGGCGCGCCGCGGCCGGTCCGAAGCGGGCCAGCCGGTGGGCTCGGTGACGACCTTCAGACCGTTGGTGTCCCACGGGATGGCCGGATTCGGGTCGGTGCAGTTCAGGCTTGGCGGGATCTCGCCGTGCTGAAGCGCCAGGACGGCCTTGATGACGCCGGCGACGCCCGCGCCCGCTTCCAGATGCCCGATGTTGGTCTTGACGGAGCCGATCAGCAGGGGCTGTCCCTCGGGCCGGTCGGTGCTGAGGACCTCGGACAGGGCCCCGGCCTCGATGGGGTCGCCCACGTTGGTCCCGGTGCCGTGCGCCTCGACGTACCCGATCGAGCTCGGGGCGATCCCGGCGGTCCGGTAGGTGTGCCGCAGCAGGTCGGCCTGTGCCTCCCGGCTGGGCTGCATGATCCCGTTGGTGCGGCCGTCCTGCATGATGCCGGTTCCTCGGACGACGGCCAGCACCCGGTCGCCGTCGGTCACCGCGTCCGAGAGCCGCTTGAGCACGAGGGCGCCGGCGCCCTCACCCCGGCCGTAGCCGTCCGCGGTGGAGTCGAAGGATTTCGAACGCCCGTCAGAGGAACAGGCACCTGCGGCGTCCATGATCATCGTGACGGCCGGGTGCACCATCGCGTTGACCCCACCGGCAATGGCCAGCGAGGTCTCACCCGTGGCAAGCGCCTGGCAGGCGAGGTGCAGAGCCACCAGCGAGGCGGAGCACGCGGTGTCCACCGCCATGCTGGGTCCGCGCAGGTCCAGGTGGTACGAGATCCGGTTGGCCGCGGCGCAGTGGACCGCGCCGATGCCGGTCCATGCCTCGATCCGGGGCAGGTCCTCCATCAGCCGTCGGCCGTAGTCCTCGGTGCCGATGCCCACGTAGACACCGGTGTCACCGCCGGCGAGCAGGTGCGGTGGAACACCGGCGTGCTCAAGGGCCTCCCACGCCACCTCGAGCATGAGGCGGTGCTGCGGGTCCATCTGCTCGGCCTCGCGGGGCAGGATTCCGAAGAAGCCCGCGTCGAATCCCGCCACGTCGTCCAGGAACGCGCCTACCCGGGTCGTGTTCCGCAGTGCCGCGGCGTTCTCTGCGCTCGCCTCGACGTACTCGGCCCAGCGCTCCTCGGGGATCTCCGCGACGCCGTCCCGGCCCTCGATGAGCATGTTCCAGAATTCCTCGGGCGAGTGGGCGCCACCGGCGAATCGGCATCCCATGCCGATGATCGCGATCGGTTCGGTCCCGCTGCCCTCGTCGGCAGGCAGTGCGTTGGTCTCGGACATACGCTCGTCTCCCTTACGCTGAAATGTGGTCAAAACGGATTCCATGGGGCGTCAGTCCGGACCCTCAGGGCATGGGGCGGGCCCGCGTCGACGAATCAGGTGGGAAGGGATGGGGGAAGGGCCGGACGACGGCCTATGCGGTCGTGCCGGTCCCTGCCGGGGGAGCGGACGCGATCAGATCGATCCGTCCGGTGATCAGAGCCAGATGGATCCGGGTCGGCCACGAGTCGGCAGCCGCCGTCCCGTGCGGGTCCGGCGCCCACCCACCGGGTGCCGTGACCGCGACCGCGGCACCGGCCTCGGTCCTGATCCGGCCGGCGTGCCCGAGCAGCCTGTGCCACCCGGGGGGCTGCCCGGCGCCCGTGGTCAGGAGTACGCCCTCCACCCCGCGGGCCACCAGTGCCCGCACGGCCGCCATCAGGTCGTCGCCGGCCGGCGACCACTCGTCGGCCGGTGGGCACTCCATCTCGGCGAAGAGCGGGGGAAGGCCTACCGCTTCGAGGTCCGCCGCCTGCGGGTCAGGCGGTACGAGCCGGCCGAGGGCGACCGGAGGCCGATGCCCGGGCTGCCCCTGCGGCCCCGCCTCCGGGCGCGCCTCTCGGACGAGGACCAGGGCTGCTCCCCGCGCCTCGGCGGCGCGGACGGCGGCCGTCGGGTCGCCACAGGCCTCGGGCACCACCTCGACCAGGCGGTTGCGGAGCCGGACGGAACCCATCAGAAGGGGCGCCGCGACCGCGCTCAGCTGCGGGACGGCCCCGGCCGCTGCCACGAGCTCCGCCCCGACAGCGCCTCCTGACGTCCGGTAGGCGGTCTCGGCCTCGTCGACGCGGTCGGGGAAGCGGCGGCGCATCCCCTCGTAGGACAGTGCGGAGGTCCGGGTCATGAAGTGCAGGCCGAACTGGGCGGGCGCCATGTGCAGACGCCGCCCGAACGTCTCCCACCAGCGCATGCTCGGCTCCGCCAGCTCCTGGGTGCGGGCGACCGGGCCGCGGCGTTCCCGCTCGTACTCGGCAAAGGCCGATCCCGGATCGGTGTTCCGCCGGAGGGCCGCCGCAAGGGCGATCGCATCCTCCATCGCCATCTTGGTGCCGGAGCCGACCGTGAAGTGCGCGGTATGGGCGGCGTCGCCCAGCAGGACCGCATTCCCGTCGGACCAGCGCTCGTTGTGCACGGTCCGGAAGGTGGCCCACCGGCTCCGGTTGCCGATGAGCTCGTGTCCGCCGAGGTGTTCGGCGAAGAGCTCACCGAGATGGCCCAGGGCCTCCTCGTCGCTGCCGCCCGAGTTCCGCGAGAAGTCCCCGGTGCGGTCCATCCCGGATGCCTTCCACGTGCCGGGATCGCACTCGATGACCACCGTCGCCATACCGTCCGCATAGGGGTACGCGTGGGCGGCGAAGTGCCCGTTCTCCGTTTCGACGAACGAGAAGGTCGCCGCGTCGAACGGGGCGTGCGTCCCCAGCCACATGTACGGGGACGCACCGTGCCGGACGGTCGTGCCGAAACGCCCCGGACGCGCGTCCCGGTGGGAGGAGTTCGCCCCGTCCGCGTAGACCACGACGTCGGCCTCGTCGATGCTGCCGGGCGCCGCCGGGTGCCCGAAGTGGAGTGTGGCACCGGCCTCGGCGGCCTGCTCCTGCAGGATCAGCAGCAGCTCCCGGCGGGAAATGCTGGAGAAGTCGAAGCCCCCATACCGCAGCGTGGCCCGCGGATGCCGCAATTCCATGTCCGACACGGCCACGCTCGCAGCGACGATGCGCGCATGGGTCTCCTGGTCGTTCTTCCACAGCTCGGACATGGTGCGGGCCGAGAAGACCACGCCGAAGCCGAATGCCTCGTCGGGCGCGTTCTGCTCGTACACGTCGACCGATGCAGCAGGTCTCGCTCTACGGATCAATCGCGCCAGGAACAGCCCTGCGGGCCCGCCCCCGACGACGGCGACTTTTCCCCAACCCCCGGTCAACGCGCCCCCTCGTTCACTTGCTCGATTTAATCCGAGCCAGATCATGCGCGTTGCTTGTGGAGCCTCCGTTGAGCATATGTTGAGCGGCCTTCGACCAGGGTTTCGCAGGAGCGCGATTCCCGCCCGGTCAAGGGGTTTCGAGGCAGGTCGCGCGTGCACGGCGACGAGTCGTCACGGACAGGACCGCTCCGACGCACGCGCACGGCAGGCCCACCGTCGCTCACGTCTCCGCCGCCGAGGCCATCGCCACCCGACGGCGGGGTCTTCGGTCCGGCGGGAGCTGAGGGGTCCCGCCGCAGTGGGCGAGCCCCACCCGCCTCCCAGGGACGTCGCAGCGGCTTTTCACTGCGCAGGCAGGGAAGGACCCGACAGCTCCGAAAGATGCGAAGGAGCAGGTCGGGCCGCTGTCCTCAGCACTCGATGATGTTGACCGCGAGCCCGCCGCGCGCGGTCTCCTTGTACTTCACGCTCATGTCCGCGCCGGTCTCCTTCATGGTCTTGATGACCTTGTCGAGGGAGACCTTGTGCGTGCCGTCGCCGCGCAGCGCCATCTTCGCCGCGGTGACGGCCTTGACCGCCGCCATGCCGTTGCGCTCGATGCACGGGATCTGGACGAGGCCGCCGACCGGGTCGCAGGTCAGGCCGAGGTTGTGTTCCATGCCGATCTCGGCGGCGTTCTCGACCTGCTCGGCGGAGCCGCCGAGGACCTCGGCGAGGGCGCCCGCGGCCATCGAGCAGGCGGAGCCGACCTCGCCCTGGCAGCCGACCTCGGCACCCGAGATCGAGGCGTTCTCCTTGAACAGCATGCCGATGGCACCCGCCGCGAGGAGGAAGCGGACGACGCTGTCCTCCTTCTCGGCCTCGGTGGCGCCGCCGGCCGCGAAGTTCATGTAGTAGTGCAGCACGGCCGGGATGATGCCCGCGGCGCCGTTGGTCGGCGCGGTGACGACGCGGCCGCCCGCGGCGTTCTCCTCGTTGACCGCCATCGCGTAGAGGGTGATCCACTCCATCGCGTGGGCCTGCGGGTCGCCCTCGGCGCGCAGCTGGCGTGCGGTGTTCGCGGCGCGGCGGCGGACCTTGAGGCCGCCGGGCAGGATCCCCTCACGGGACATGCCGCGCGACACGCACGCCTGCATGACGCGCCAGATGTCGAGCAGACCGGAGCGGATCTCGTCCTCGGTGCGCCAGGCGCGCTCGTTCTCCAGCATCAGCGAGGAGATCGACAGTCCGGTGTCCCTCGCGAGCCGCAGCAGTTCGTCGCCGGTGCGGAAGGGGTGCTTGAGGACGGTGTCGTCGAGAACGATCCGGTCCTCGCCCACCGCGTCCTCGTCCACGACGAAGCCGCCGCCGACGGAGTAGTACGTCTTCTCCAGCAGGGGGGCGCCCTCGTGGTCGTACGCGAAGATCGTCATGCCGTTGGCGTGGTACGGCAGTGCCTTGCGGCGGTGCAGGACCAGCTGCTCGTCGGCGTCGAAGTCGATCTCGTGCATGCCGAGGAGGTTGAGCCGTCCGGAGGCGCGGATCTCGGCCACCCGGTCGTCGGCGGACTCGACGTCGACGGTACGGGGGGACTCGCCCTCCAGGCCGAGCAGGACGGCCTTGGGCGTGCCGTGGCCGTGTCCGGTGGCGCCGAGCGAGCCGAACAGCTCGGCGCGTATCGAAGCGGTGTGCGCGAGCAGGCCCTCGTTCTTCAGCCGGCGCGCGAACATATGGGCCGCGCGCATCGGGCCGACCGTATGGGAGCTGGACGGGCCGATGCCGATCGAGAACAGGTCGAAGACCGAGATGGCCACGAGTGACTCCTAAGGGGTTGGTAGACGTCGTTGTCTGCCGGGTGGTGCGGTACGGACCGGTCGGTCCGAAGAGCAGCGGGACAAGGGATGGGGCACCGCGCTCACTGTCCAGTGTGCGCGGTGCCCCGCCTCAAACGTACAGAACCGATTCCCGGACTACTTCAGGCCGGGGTACAGCGGGAACTTCTCGGCCAGCGCGGTGACGCGCGCCTTGAGGTCGTCCGCGTCGTACGAGGGCTTCAGGGCCGACGCGATGATCTCGGCGACCTCGGTGAAGTCCTCGGCCTGGAAGCCGCGGGTGGCCAGGGCCGGCGTACCGATCCGCAGACCGGAGGTGACCATCGGCGGCCGCGGGTCGTTCGGGATGGCGTTGCGGTTGACCGTGATGCCGAGCTCGTGGAGCCGGTCCTCGGCCTGCTGGCCGTCCAGCTCGGAGTTGCGCAGGTCGACGAGGACCAGGTGGACGTCGGTACCGCCGGAGAGGACGGAGACGCCGACCTCGGTGACGTCCGGCTGCACCAGACGGTCGGCGAGGATGCGGGCGCCGTCCAGGGTGCGCTGCTGGCGCTCCTTGAACTCCTCGGTCGCCGCAACCTTGAACGAGACCGCCTTGGCCGCGATCACGTGCTCCAGCGGACCACCCTGCTGGCCGGGGAAGACGGCAGAGTTGATCTTCTTGGCGAGCTCCTGCGTCGACAGGATGACGCCACCGCGCGGACCGCCGAGGGTCTTGTGCGTGGTGGTCGTGACGACATGGGCGTGCGGCACCGGGTTGGGGTGCAGACCCGCGGCCACCAGGCCCGCGAAGTGCGCCATGTCGACCATCAGGTACGCGCCGACCTCGTCCGCGATGCGGCGGAAGGCGGCGAAGTCCAGCTGGCGGGGGTACGCGGACCAGCCGGCGACGATCAGCTTCGGCTTGGACTCCTTGGCCAGACGCTCGACCTCGGCCATGTCCACGACACCGGTGTCGTCCACGTGGTACGGGACCACGTTGTAGAGCTTGCCGGAGAAGTTGATCTTCATGCCGTGGGTCAGGTGACCGCCGTGGGCCAGGTTCAGACCCATGATCGTGTCGCCCGGCTTCAGCAGCGCGAACATCGCGGCGGCGTTGGCCTGCGCACCGGAGTGCGGCTGGACGTTCGCGGCCTCGGCGCCGAACAGCGCCTTGATCCGGTCGATGGCGATCTGCTCGACCACGTCGACGTGCTCGCAGCCGCCGTAGTAGCGGCGGCCCGGGTAGCCCTCGGCGTACTTGTTGGTGAGGACGGAGCCCTGGGCCTCCATGACCGCGACCGGAGCGAAGTTCTCCGAGGCGATCATTTCGAGAGTGGACTGCTGACGGTGGAGCTCGGCGTCGACGGCGGCGGCGACGTCCGGGTCCAGCTCGTGGAGGGAGGAGTTGAGAAGCGACATCAGGTGGTCCCTTGGGGTCTTTAGTTGCCGGAGAACTCGGAGTACTCGTCTGCGGAGAGCAGGTCCTTCGGCTCTTCCGTGATGCGTACCTTGAACAGCCAGCCGCCCTCGAAGGGAGCGGAGTTCACCAGCGCCGGGTCGTCCACGACGTCCTGGTTCGCGGCGGTGACCTCGCCGGTCACCGGCGAGTACAGGTCGCTGACGGACTTGGTCGACTCCAGCTCACCGCAGGTCTCGCCCTCGGTCACCGTGTCACCGACCTCGGGGAGCTGGGCGTAGACGACGTCACCGAGCGCGTTGGCCGCGAACTCGGTGATACCGATCGTGGCCACACCGTCCTCGACGGCCGACAGCCACTCGTGCTCCTTGCTGTAACGCAGCTGCTGGGGGTTGCTCATGACCTGGATTCTCCTGTACGCGGGGGAGTGCTGATGAACGATGGTCTTACGGGGTGAGACGCGACTGCGTCACTTCTGCCGCTTGTAGAACGGCAGGGTCACGACCTCGTACGGCTCGTGGCTGCCGCGGATGTCCACTCCGACGCCCGTGGTCCCGGGCGCGGCGTGCGCGGCGTCGACGTACGCGATGGCGATCGGCTTGCCGAGGGTGGGGGACGGGGCGCCGGAGGTGACCTGGCCGATGACCTGCCCCTCGGCGACGACGGGGAAACCGGCGCGCGGCACCCGGCGGCCCTCGGCGATCAGGCCGACCAGCTTGCGCGGCGGGGCGGTCTCGGCGCGCTCGGCGGCGGCCTCCAGCGCCTTGCGGCCGACGAAGTCGCCCTCCTTCTCGAACTTCACGACCCGGCCCAGGCCGGCGTCGAACGGCGTCAGCTCGGTGGTCAGCTCGTGCCCGTACAACGGCATGCCGGCCTCCAGGCGCAGCGTGTCACGGCAGGACAGACCGCACGGGATGAGGCCGTGCGGGGCGCCCGCCGCGGTGAGGGCCTGCCAGAGCTGCTCGGCGTGCTCGGGGGCGACGAACAGCTCGAAGCCGTCCTCGCCGGTGTAGCCGGTACGGGCGATCAGCGCGGGCACACCGGCGACGGTGCCGGGCAGGCCCGCGTAGTACTTCAGACCGTCCAGGTCGGCGTCGGTGACCGAGGCCAGGATGGCGGGGGACTCGGGGCCCTGGACGGCGATCAGCGCGTACGCGTCGCGGTCGTCGCGCACCTCGGCGTCGAACCCGTCGGCGCGGGCGGCCAGCGCGTCCAGCACGATCTGGGCGTTCCCGGCGTTGGCGACGACCATGTACTCGGTGTCACCGAGGCGGTAGACGATCAGGTCGTCCAGGATCCCGCCGTCCTCGGCGCAGATCATCGTGTAGCGGGCGCGGCCGACGGCGACGGTGCCGATGTTGCCGACCAGCGCGAAGTTCAGGAATGCCGCCGCCTGCGGGCCGGTGACGGTGATCTCGCCCATGTGAGACAGGTCGAAGAGGCCGGCCTTCGTACGCACCGCGTTGTGCTCGTCGCGCTCACTCGCGTACCGCAGCGGCATGTCCCAGCCCGCGAAGTCGGTCATGGTCGCGCCCAGCGAGCGGTGCAGGGCGTCGAGGGCGGTGAGACGGGGGGCGTTGCTCATAGGTGTGGCTCCCAGGGCATGACGGCGAGGACGATCCCTCCCCATCTGTCATCGGAACCTGAGAGGTTCGCCGAGAGACCCTGACGGGTTCGGCTTGCACCTTGGGTGGAGCCGCCGTGGCGACTCGCTTTTCAGATCTGCCTCATCCACGCGGTACGGGGCCTGAGAGATTCAAGGGAGGATCTTGCTCCTTCGGCGCCCGGCACAGTCAATGGCCGGAACTCTCCCGCGCGGATTCAAGCGGCCTTTATGCAGTTGGCCGGGTCATCATCGCACGCATTGCGGAAGAGTGGGGCGTCGGTACCCCGTGAGGGAAACGAACAGTGGGACGGTTGTCTCGCATTGCCTTTTCTTTACACTTCGTGGGCAGGCGTGGGCGACCGACAGGGGGAGGGCAATGACGTTGCAGCGGTACGCGACGACCGCGGGGGTCGCGCACGGCGCGATGCCCGCACAGCCGGGCACACCTGTGCGGGGAAGGCTCGGCACGCACGCACCCGTCGTGCGCGATCTGCGCGAGCGGGCCGGGCGCAGCCCGCGGGGCCTGCACTTCGCCGCGGGCGATGTGGTGGTGGTCTCCGGGCTGCCCGGCAGCGGCAAATCGACGCTCATCCGGCGAGCGGTGACCGTACGGGCCATCGACTCCCAGGACACCCGGGACCGCTGGGCGCAGCGAGTGCCCCGCTTACTCCCGTACGCCCTCTACCGCCCGCTGGTCCGGGTCGCCCACTACTGGGGGCTCTGGCGGGCGCTGCGCTCCGGTGACTCGGTCGTGGTCCACGACTGCGGCACCCAGGCGTGGGTACGGGGCTGGCTGGCCCGGGACGCGCGACGCCGCGGCCGTGTCCTTCACCTCGTGCTGCTGGACGTCACCCCGCAGGTGGCGAGGGACGGCCAGCGCGAGCGCGGACGCGGAGTCTCCGGATACGCCTTCGCCCGGCACCGCCGGGCCGTCGGCAGACTGCTGCGGGACACCGAGGCCGGCATCCTGCCGCCCGGCTGCTGCTCGGCGGTGCTGCTGGACCGGGAGGCGGCCGGGATGCTGACCCGGATCACGTTCGCCGACCACAGCCCCTGAGGGCTCTGCCGCCCGTCAGCGCGGAGGGGCGCGCCGGAGTTACTGTTCTGCGGCAAGCCATGGGGCGAGAAGGGGAAGCAGTGGACATTCCGGCACCGGTCCAGACCCATCCGCAGGGCGGATGGCCGGCCAATGAGCTCGAAGAGGTGCTCGGGGCCTCGCTCGGCAGCCCGGAGGCGGGCGGCCGGCTCGTCGAAGTGCTCGGCCGCAGCCACCTCTGGGTGCCGCTCCCCAACGGCGGCGGTCCCGACGCCCCGTCGCTCGATCTGCCCACGGTGGAGATCGAGGGCACGGCGTACGTCCCCGTCTTCAGCTCCGAACAGCAGTTCCTGAGCTGCGTGGGCACCCATATGTCCTTCACCGTGGCGCCTGCCCGCGAATTCGCCCGCGGACTGCCCCCGCAGCTCGGCATCGCGGTGAACCCGGGTGGCGCCGTCGGCATGCCGCTGCCGCCGCCCGCCGTCGCCGAGCTCTGCCGTGCCGGACGCACCTCTCTGGACGGGCCGGCCAGCGGCGGCCGTGTCCGGCTGTACGAGCCGGACTGGCAGGAGGAGCCCGTCGACTTCCTCGCCGCCGCGGCCGGTGAATTCGAGGAGAGCGGTGTCGTGCGCACCGCCCGCCGCACGCTGGCCAGCATCGAGGGCGGCGACCCCGTGCTCTTCATAGGTGTGGAGTTCTCGACCTGGGACGGCGCCGGACGCAACGCCCCGATGGACGCCCTGGGCCGCGCGCTCGGCCGTGTCGAGGTGCCGTGGCCGGTCAACCTGGTCCTGCTGGACGTGGCGCAGGACCCGGTCGCCGACTGGATGCGGGCCAGGATCCGGCCGTTCTACCAGCGCCAGGGCCACTGAGCGGCGGGTACCCCCTTGCCGGAGCCCGGCGGCCAGTGCGCGACGCGTCGGCCTGTGACGTCAAGTCGGTGTCAGGGACGCCGCTTAAGCTGGTTTGATGGCTAGTGCCTCGGCCACCGTGCCGCACCCGTGTGCCCCGGGAGCGGCAGGCCGACACAGTGGATCGAAGAGGGGCGGGACCCAGGGTGAGTGCGTCAGGCACCGCGGCGGCCGGGCAGGTCGAGCACATGCTGCGCCAAGTGACGCCCGGGCGCTACGACGCGTACGAGGCGTTGCTGCGGGCCCTCGCCCAGGACCGGATCTGGATGCTGCTCTGGCACGGACAGGCCGGATCGCCGGACGCCCAGTACGGGAACATGGAGATCGACGGGCTGGGCTACGCCCCCTGTGTGACCTCGGCCCAGGAACTCGCGGCCAGTGGCTGGAACCGGGCCCATGAGGTGGTCACCGGCGTCGACATCGCCCGCGCCCTCTTCCCCGACCGCTGGGGCATCTGGCTCAACCCGCACGCCCCCGGCGGCGGCGTCGGCATTCCCTGGCTGGATCTGAGACGGATCGCCACCGGCCTCGACCGGATGCCCGCAGGGCCGCTCCGGCTCACCGAGCCGGCCGTCGAGATCCCGCAGTTCTACGCACTGCTCTCGCAGAACGCCCATCGCACCCCTGCGATCCGCTCGTTGCGCCGCGCCTGGGTGCAGCCCGCGCTCGGCGTCCCCTATCTCGCCATCGGTCTGGATCTCTACGACACGAGTCAGTCCTCCGTCGACGCGGTGCGCGCGATGATGCAGCAGTCGATCGGCGCGGTCCCGGACGGGCTTCCCGTCTCGACCGTCGCCATGTCCGACGAGTACGACCCGGTCGCGATGTGGCTGCGTGCCAACGCTCGCCCGTTCTACGACCGCGAGGCGCACGCCCAGGCCGGTCCGCCGCCCGCAGCCGGTTCCGCCTACGGGTACCCCTTCGGGTAGAAGAGCCGGAGACGCCCGGGATTGTCCCGTGCCGCGCCCCGACGGCCAGGCGCGCCCGGTGAGTTGACCCGGGCTGTGCGCCGATCCTGCCGAAATCGGTTGAGCTACCTGCAAATGCCGTCACCGAAGCCCAAGTCCGGGCATTTCCTGCCTACCGGAGCATCCGGCGCTTCCCGTGGATCCCGGGGCAACTGTCCGGAAAACAGCGGCGGTTGGAAAGCCTGAAACCGCTCCTGGAGCAACGCTGTCCGGATTACGGAACCCTTCTGACCTCATCACGTTTGAGCAAACATTCCCCGTCAGGTCTGGCGGGTGATCGCAGGCGCGTTGAAGACTCCCCGGACAGAGGGATATCGGATCCGGTGCGGAGCGCTCCGGAACCGGACACCGTCCCTCGGCACCACCTGAACCACCCGGCAACACGGCAGCAACGGACCGCACCGTCGACCCGGGCGGCCGCCAAGCATCGTCGGCAACCGTCGGCACGGGCAAGCACGAGGGACGATGACCGCACCCATAGAGACCACTGAATCGCAGGCCGGTTCTCAGCCCGAGTCTGTGCTGAAGGGCGTCAAGGCCTCACAGATCGAGGGTCGTTCGCTAGGACGGATCGCCTGGAATCGCTTCAAACGCGACAAGGTGGCTGTCGCCGGCGGCATCATCGTCATCCTGCTGGTGCTGCTGGCCGTGCTCTCCAAGCCGATCCAGGCGATGTTCGGTCTCGACCCCAACGAGTTCCACCAGGACCTGATCGACCCGGCCCTGCTGTCGCCCAAGGGCGCCTGGGGCGGCATGAGCTGGGATCATCCCCTCGGTGTCGATCCGCAGTACGGACGCGACATCCTGTCCCGCATCATCGAGGGCTCCTGGGTGTCCCTCCTCGTCGCGGGCGGCGCGACCCTGGTCTCCGTGATCATCGGCGTGATCATGGGCGTCACCGCAGGGTTCTACGGAGGCTGGGCCGACAGCCTCATCAGCCGCACGATGGACGTCTTCCTCGCCTTCCCGCTGCTCCTCTTCGCGATCTCCATCTCGGCCTCGCTCCAGGACGGAGCGTTCGGACTGTCGGGGCTGCCGCTCAGGATCGCGGTGCTGATCTTCGTCATCGGCTTCTTCAGCTGGCCGTACATGGGCCGGATCGTCCGCGCCCAGACGCTCAGCCTGCGCGAGCGGGAGTTCGTGGAGGCGGCCCGAAGCCTGGGCGCCCGCGGCCCGTTCATCCTGCTGCGGGAGCTGCTGCCCAACCTGGTCGCGCCGATCCTGGTCTACTCCACGCTGCTGATCCCGACGAACATCCTCTTCGAGGCGGGGCTCAGCTACCTGGGTGTCGGAATCGCTCCGCCGCAGGCCTCCTGGGGAGGCATGCTCTCCACGGCCGCCGAGATCTATACGGCCGATCCGCAGTACATGATCGTGCCGGGTCTGGCGATCTTCATCACCGTTCTGGCGTTCAATCTGCTGGGTGACGGGCTTCGTGATGCCCTCGACCCGCGCAGCAAGTAATCCGCGGCACCTGCCAATCATCTGCCGCAACCATCGATCGAGGGGGCATTCCTCAGGTGAAGACCAAAAGAGCGACAGCTGCGATCGCCACAGCTGTGGCGATCGCGCTGGGGGCAACCGCCTGTGGCGGTTCGGACAGCGACAGCAAGAGCAAGGGTGGTAGCAGTGGCGCCACCGACGCCGCGCTGACCTCCGTAGTCAACAAGTCGGACAAGAAGGGTGGAACGCTCTCCCTCGCACTGTCGGACGAGCCGGACTCCCTCGACCCCGGCAACACGTACTACGGCTGGGTGCAGAACTTCGCGCGCCTCTACGGCCGTACGCTGACCAGCTTCAAGCCGGCCGCCGGCGGCGCCGGTCTGGAGGTCGTCCCGGACCTCGCGGAGTCGCTGGGCAAGCCCAGCGCCGACGCGAAGACGTGGACGTACACCCTGAAGAAGGGCCTGAAGTACGAGGACGGTTCGCCGATCACCTCGAAGGACATCAAGTACGCCATCGAGCGAAGCAACTTCTCGCCCGAGGCGCTGTCCAACGGCCCGACGTACTTCAAGGCGCACCTCATCGGCGGCGACAAGTACAAGGGTCCCTACAAGGACAAGAACCCGAACGGGATCGCGTCCATCGAGACCCCGGACGACACCACCATCGTCTTCAAGCTGAAGGACGCGTTCGCGGACTTCGACTACCTCGCGACCTTCTCGCAGACGTCCCCCGTGCCGGCCGCGAAGGACAAGGGCGCCGAGTACGTCCAGCACATCGTGTCCTCGGGCCCGTACAAGTTCGCTTCGTACGAGGAGGGCAAGAGCGCCAGCCTCGTCCGTAACGAGAACTGGGACCCGAAGACGGACCCGATCCGTCCGGCCCTGCCGGACAAGATCAACATCCGCTTCAAGGTCAAGCAGGAGACGGTCGACAACGACCTTCTCGCGGACAACCTCACGGTGGACGCGGCCGGCACCGGTGTGGCCCCGGCCACGCAGCCCAAGGTCCTGACCGACCAGAAGCTCAAGAAGCAGACGGACAACGCGTACGCGGGCGCCACCTCGTACATCGGTCTGAACGTGCACGTGAAGCCGTTCGACAACATCCACTGCCGCAAGGCCGTGCAGTGGGGTATCGACAAGGCGTCGGTCCAGGCCGCCCAGGGTGGCGACCCGAAGGGTGACGTCGCGACGACGCTGCTGCCGCCGACCGTCAGCGGTTACAGCAAGTTCGACCTGTACGAGACCGAGGGTCACAAGGGCGACATCGAGAAGGCCAAGGCCGAGCTGAAGGAGTGCGGCCAGCCCAACGGGTTCGAGACCAACATCTCCGCCCGCTCCGACCGTCCGGCCGAGATGTCGATGGTCACCGCGGTCCAGGCGTCCCTGAAGAAGATCGGCGTCACCGCCAACATCAAGACGTTCCCGGGCGGCAAGTACTTCCAGAACTTCGCCGGTAACCCGAGCTACGTCCACGAGCACAAGCTCGGCATGATCATGACCGCGTGGGGCGCCGACTGGCCGACCGGCTTCGGCTTCCTGGACCAGATCATCAACGGCTCGGCCATCAAGCCGACCGGTGGCAACAACGTCCAGGAACTCGACGACCCGGCGATCAACAAGGCGCTCAACGAGGCCATCGCCAACACCGATGACGCCGCCCGTGCGAAGGCCTGGGGCGACATCGACAAGCTGGTCGCCGAGAACGCGTCCGCCGTGCCGCTCGTCTACCGCAAGAACCTGCTGCTGCGTCCGGTCTCCGCGACCAACGTCACGGTCACGCAGGCATACCTCGGCATGTACGACTACCTGCTGATGGGCTCCTCCAAGTAACTGCCGGGCCTGTCCGCCGGGCTGATTCATTCGGGGGGCGACCCCCGTACCCCCGAAAGTTCGAAAGGCAGGTGAAGGTTTCGGTGTCCGCCGGACCGGGTGCTCCTCGGAGCGCCCGGCCGGCGGACACCGCCGCCGGACAGCTGTGGCTGCGTACATCATTCGACGCGTCTTCGGCGCGGTGCTGTTGCTGCTGATCGTCAGCGCAGTCACCTTCGCGATTTTCTTCCTCGTCCCCCGGCTGGCCGGGCAGACGATGGACCAGCTCGCCGCGCAGTATGTGGGCAAGGATGCCAATCCCCAGTCCATTGCCGCGGTCAAGCACAACCTGGGTCTCGACCAGCCGCTCTACACGCAGTACTGGCACTTCATCAAGCAGATCTTCGTCGGTGCCACCTACAAATTCGGCCCCGACGCCTCGCAGTGCCACGCCCCGTGCTTCGGCTACTCCTTCAAGCGTCACGTCGAGGTCTGGCCGCAGCTCACCCAGCGCATCCCGGTGACGCTCTCGCTGGCCGTCGGTGCCGCCGTGATCTGGCTGATCAGCGGCATCGCCATCGGTGTCGTCTCCGCCCTCAAGCGGGGTTCGCTGCTGGACCGTTTCTTCATGGGCGTCGCCCTGGCCGGCGTCTCCCTCCCCATCTTCTTCACCGGCATGCTGGCGCTCGGCGTCTTCACCGTGCAGTGGCCGATCTGGGAAGGCGTCAACTACGTCGCATTCACGGACAATCCGGCCGACTGGGCATGGAATCTGCTGATCCCGTGGTGTTCGCTCGCCTTCCTCTACTCCGCGCTCTACGCCCGGCTCACCCGGGCCGGAATGCTGGAGACCATGGGCGAGGACTACATCCGTACGGCCCGCGCCAAGGGCCTCAAGGAGAGCCGGGTCATCGGCAAGCACGGGCTGCGGGCCGCGCTGACGCCCATCGTCACCATCTTCGGCATGGACTTCGGTCTGCTGCTCGGCGGCGCCGTGATCACCGAGACCGTGTTCTCCTTCCCCGGACTCGGCCAGTACGCCGTCAAGAGCGTGCAGGACAACGACCTTCCGATCGTCATGGGCGTGACGCTCGTCGCCGCCTTCTTCATCGTCATCTGCAATCTGCTGGTGGATCTGGTGTACGCCGCCATCGACCCCAGGGTGAGGCTCTCGTGAGTGAGGTTTCCAAGACCGAGGCGCCGGGCGAGCCGGTGGTCGGCCGGCGTTCCGGCGACGACGAGGCCTTCCTCTCCGTACGGGATCTGCGCATCCACTTCCAGACGGACGACGGCCTGGTCAAGTCGGTCGACGGCGTCAGCTTCGATGTGAAGCCGGGGCAGACCCTCGGCATCGTCGGCGAGTCCGGCTCCGGCAAGTCCGTCACCTCGCTCGGCGTGATGGGCCTGCACCGTACGGCCCCCAACGCCCGGATCTCCGGCGAGGTCTGGCTGGACGGCGAGGAACTGATCGGGGCCACCGCCGACCGGGTGCGCGAACTGCGCGGCCGCAAGATGGCGATGATCTTCCAGGACCCGCTCTCCGCGATGCACCCGTACTACACGGTCGGCGCGCAGATCGTGGAGGCCTACCGGGTCCACAACAAGGTCAGCAAGAAGATCGCCCGTACGCGTGCGATCGAGATGCTCGACCGGGTCGGCATCCCCGAACCGCACAAGCGGGTCGACGCCTATCCGCACGAGTTCTCCGGCGGTATGCGCCAGCGCGCCATGATCGCGATGGCACTGGTCAACAACCCCGAGCTGCTGATCGCCGACGAGCCGACCACCGCCCTGGACGTCACCGTCCAGGCGCAGATCCTGGACCTGATCCGGGACCTGCAGAAGGAGTTCGGCTCCGCCGTCATCATGATCACCCACGACCTGGGTGTCGTCGCCGAGATGGCCGACGAGCTGCTGGTGATGTACGGCGGCCGGTGCATCGAGCGCGGCCCCGCGGAGAAGGTCTTCTACGAGGCCCAACACCCGTACACCTGGGGGCTGCTCACCTCGATGCCGCGCATCGACCGCGAGCAGACCGAACGGCTGATCCCCGTCAAGGGCCAGCCGCCGTCGCTGATCAACATCCCGAGCGGCTGCGCCTTCAACCCGCGCTGCCCGTACGCGGACGTACCCAAGGGTGACATCACCCGCACCACGCGTCCCGAGCTGAAGCTGGTCGGCGACGGGCACTACTCGGCCTGCCACATGGCACCCGAGGAGCGCACCCGGATCTGGACCGAAGAGATTGCGCCGAAGCTGTGAGCGAGGCGAATGAGGTGAGCGACGTGAGCGAGAAGAAGGATCCCATCGTGCTCGACAAGGACGTGACGATCCCGGAGCAGGCCACCGCCCCGCGCGAGCCGCTGCTCAAGGTCGAGGGCCTGGTCAAGCACTTCCCGATCCGCAAGGGTCTGTTCGGCCGGCAGAGCGCCGCGGTCAAGGCCGTCGACGGCATCGACTTCGAGGTGTACCCGGGGGAGACCCTGGGTGTCGTCGGCGAGTCCGGCTGCGGCAAGTCGACCATGGGCCGGCTGATCACCCGGCTGCTGGAACCGACCGGCGGCAAGGTCGAGTTCGAGGGCCGGGACATCACCCATCTGTCCATGGGGCAGATGCGGCCGATGCGCCGTGACGTCCAGATGATCTTCCAGGACCCGTACTCCTCGCTGAATCCGCGCCACACGATCGGCACGATCGTCAGCGCGCCGTTCAGGCTCCAGGGCGTCCAGCCCGAGGGCGGTCTGAAGAACCACGTCCAGGAGCTGCTGAAGCTGGTCGGGCTCAGCCCCGAGCACTACAACCGCTACCCGCACGAGTTCTCCGGCGGTCAGCGCCAGCGCATCGGCATCGCCCGCGCGCTCGCGCTGCGGCCGAAGCTGGTCGTCGCCGACGAGCCGGTCTCGGCGCTGGACGTGTCGATCCAGGCGCAGGTCGTGAACCTGCTCGACGATCTCCAGGACGAGCTCGGGCTCACGTACGTGATCATCGCGCACGACCTCTCGGTCATCCGCCATGTCTCGGACCGCATCGCCGTGATGTACCTCGGCAAGATCGTCGAGCTCGCGGACCGCAAGTCGCTGTACGAGGCGCCCATGCACCCGTACACCAAGGCCCTGATGTCCGCGGTGCCGGTGCCGGACCCGCGGCGCCGCGGGGTGAAGAGCGAGCGGATCCTGCTCAAGGGCGATGTGCCGTCGCCGATCTCGCCGCCGAGCGGCTGCCGCTTCCACACGAGGTGCTGGAAGGCGACGCAGATCTGCAAGACGCAGGAACCCCCGCTGATCGCGCTGAAGACCGGTCACCAGGTGGCCTGCCACCACCCGGAGAACGCGCCGGACCAGGTGCCGGGCGAGAAGGTGCTGGCCGCGGCGCGGGAGGCGATCGAGGTGGTTTCGGTGACGAAGGCGGTGGCGGCCGAGGTCGCGGAGCCTTCGGAGGACGTTGCGCCGGCCGAGGTCGCGGAGCCTGCTCAGGTCACCGAGTCCTCGGAGGCCACCGAGGTGGCTGAGTCGGCTGAGGTTGCGGAGGCCACTGAAGCCCCCGAGTCGGCTGAGGTCGCGGAGGCCACCGAGGCCGCTGAGACCTCGGTGTCCGACGACACGACCGACGGCGACGACACCGCCGCGCCGTCCTCGGACGACGCCGCGACGGCGTCCGGGACCTCGGAGGACAGCCCCAAGCAGTAGTACCGGCACAATTGCCCGGTGCTCAACGAACTGTTCACGCCCTCCGTCCAGCATGCGCTCGACATCGTCGGAATTTTTGTCTTCGCGATCTCCGGCGCACTGCTCGCCGTACGCAAGAACTTCGATGTCTTCGGCATCGCGGTGCTCGCCGAGGTGACAGCGCTGGGCGGGGGGCTGTTCCGTGATCTGATCATCGGGGCGGTGCCACCCGCCGCCTTCACCGATCTCGGCTACTTCCTCACCCCGCTGCTCGCCGCCGGCCTGGTCTTCTTCCTGCATCCGCACGTCGAGCGGATCCAGGTGGCGGTCAACGTCTTCGACGCGGCGGGCCTCGGACTGTTCTGTGTCACCGGCACCGTCAAGGCGTACGACTACGGCCTGGGCCTCACCGCTTCGGCGGCCCTGGGTCTGGCCACCGCGGTCGGCGGTGGTGTGCTGCGTGACGTACTCGCCAATGAGACGCCTTCGCTGCTGCGCTGGGACCGCGATCTGTACGCCGTGCCCGCGATGGTGGGCGCAGCCATGATCGTGCTGTGCATCCGCTTCGGCACGATCAACGCCTTCACCAGCGGCACCGCCGTGATCACCGCCTTTGTTCTGCGGCTGCTGGCGATGCGGTTCCACTGGCGGGCGCCCCGCGCGTACAAGCGTTCCTCGGCCGCGGCCGAGGAGGGCTCCGCCGCCACCTGACCGGCCATGGTTCGAGTCGCAATGCGCCGACACATCACCGAATCAAAAAAGCTACCGCTCAGTAATACAATCGGTGTACGGTGCATCTCATGGCACAGGCAGCTCAGGCACTCATCGGCGACAGCGAGTTCGACAGGGACACCGCCGTCACCCTTCGCGAAGAAGGCGTCTACGACGCCGAGCTCTCCGCGGGCTGGACGATCATCCACGCCGTCAACGGCGGGTATCTACTGGCCATGCTCGGTCGCGCGCTCGGTGAGGCCCTGCCGCACTCCGACCCCTTCTCGGTCTCCGCGCACTACCTCACCGCGTCGGTTCCCGGCCCCGCGCTGATCCGAACGCAGGTCGTCCGCACCGGCCGTACCCTCTCCACCGGTCAGGCGTCGCTCTTCCAGTACGCGGAGGACGGCACCGAGGTCGAGCGCATCCGGGTGCTGGGCACCTACGGCGACCTGGACTCGCTCTCCGACGACATCCGCACGTCGGCGAAGCCGCCGGCCATGGCGCCGATCGAGCAGTGCTTCGGCCCGGGCGACGGCCCGGCGCCCATCCCCGGCAGCTCCGCGATCACCGAGCGGCTCAACATCAAGCTCGACCCGTCGACCATCGGCTGGGCCATCGGCGCCCCGTCCGGCAAGGGCGAGATGCGCGGCTGGTTCGGCCTCGCGGACGGGCGCGACGCCGACCCGTACTCCCTGCTGCTCACCGTCGACGCGCTGCCGCCGACCTCGTTCGAGCTGGGGCTCAAGGGCTGGACGCCGACCATCGAGCTCACCACCCACATCCGTTGCCGCCCGGCCCCCGGCCCGCTGCGTGTCTCCATCAGCACCCGCAACCTCGCGGGCGGCTTCCTGGAGGAGGACGCGGACGTCTGGGACAGCGCCGACCGGTTGGTCGCCCAGTCCCGCCAGTTGGCCCGAGCCCCGCGCAGCTGAGCCACTGTGCCCGGACGCCGGAATACCTGACGTGAGGGCGTCAGGTATTGCGGCGTCCGGTATTCCAGGAGTCCGGGCGGCGTGAAATCCGAGCGGCTGTTCTCGATCCTGCTGCTCCGGACCCGTGGACCGGTCCCCGCCACCGAGCATGCCGAGCGCCTCGAAGCCTCCGTGCTCGGTCTCGATGCGGCGCCCGGCTGTGCGCGGACCCGTCTGTTCCACCTGCAGACAGCGGGTGAGCGCGGCGGTCGGCTCGGCCGGGGTGTCCTCCTGTACGGGAGAGCCCTCAGGTGTCGGCGCCGTCCAGCCAGTGGCGTCTGCCGAGGGTGACGAGCCGCAGCCGCCGGCGGGTGACCTCGGCCACCTGGGCCTCGCCGGCCGGGCCGGCGTCCAGCATCGCGGAGGCCGTGATCACCATGTGGTCGACGTAGAGACCGCCCAGCATCAGCAGGTCCTCGCCGGTCCAGCCCCGCGACTCCGGCTCCGCGGCGAGCGCTTCGGCCACCTCCTCGGCGAATCGCCGCAGTTGGGCAGCTATGGCCTCGCGGACCGGACCGACGCCGCCGTGCTGTTCACGGGCGATGAAGCGGAAGTGGGCCGGCTGCTCACGTACATGACGGGTGATCAGCTCGACGCTGCGGTCCAGCCGGGCCTCACTGTCGCCGGTCTCGGCGAGGATCGCGCCGATCACTCCGTGCAGGCTGCCGAGCGCTTCCTCGACGAGTGCCACGCCGAGCGCGGCGGTGTCGTCGAAGTGCCGGTAGAAGGCGGTCGGCGCGACGCCCACCACCCGCGTCACCTCGCGCAGTCCCAGGCTGCTCAGGCTCTGGTGCTCCAACAGTTGGAGCGCTGCGTCCAGCAGTGCCTGACGGGTTTTCAGCTTCTGGGTCTGGCGGATGCCGACGGTGTGACTCATGCCATTCAGTAAACAACTGTTCTCCGGGCCGCGGAAGGGGTGGATGGGTCTAGACTGACAAGTCAGTGAACACTCGTACTCTCAAATGGGCGCACAGTGCGCACAGTGCGCACAGTGCGCAGAGTGTCCGAGTGCCCCGAGAACTCCCGGAAAGGCCAAACATGATCATCCTCGTCGCCGCCCTGCTCCTGCTGGGGGTCGTCCTCGGGGCGGTGGTCCAGATCCCGCTCCCGCTGACCCTCGCCCTCGCCGCCGCGATCGGCTGCTGGCTGCTGATCTTCGCGGTCCGTGAGCGGCTGGGCGCACACCGCCGGTCCCACTGATCCGGCCTGTTCCGATCCGACGTTCGAGCCAATGACAGAGACGAAGGAGCCCGCACCATGACACTCACCGCATTCGCCCGCCGAGCCGGCATCGGCACGGAAGCCGCCACCGCCGGGGATGACGCCCCGCGGCCCGTCGGCCGCAGGAGGAGCACCCGGGACGCCGACGGTCTGGCCGTCGCCTCCTTCGTGCTCGGGCTGATCGGCCTCCTTGTGATGAACATCGTGCTCGGCCCGATCGCCATCGTGATGGCGGTCATCGCCCTTGCCCGCTCCACCGCCCGCCGCGGCCGCGCCCTCCTCGGACTCGCCCTCGGCATCGCCGACCTCGTCGTCCTGGCCTTCCTGGTCACCGGAAACGGCACCGTCTCCTGGAGCTTCGGCAGCTGACCGACGGCGTCCTGCGCCGCCGCCCCGGCCGGATCGGGCTCCGGTTCGGGCTCCGAATCGGGCAGGTGACACGACACCTGTCCGCCGTGCGCGGGTACGGACCGCGATGCGCCCGGCATACGCCCCGCCCCGGGCTCGTAGAATCGAGCCCACCATGGCTTACCTCGACCACGCCGCGACCACGCCGATGCTTCCGGAGGCGATCGCGGCGATGACCGCCCAGCTCGCCGTCACCGGTAACGCGTCCTCACTGCACGCCGCCGGGCGCCGGGCCCGCCGTACCGTCGAGGAGGCGAGAGAGACCCTCGCCGACGCCCTCGGCGCACGCCCCAGCGAGGTGGTCTTCACCTCCGGCGGTACCGAGGCCGACAACCTCGCCGTGAAGGGCCTCTACTGGGCCCGCCGCGACGCCGACCCCCGGCGCACCCGCGTACTCGCCGGTCCCGTCGAGCACCATGCCGTGCTGGACGCCGTCGACTGGCTCGCCGAACACGAGGGTGCGACCGTCGAATACCTCCCCGTCGACGCCTACGGCCGCGTCCACCCGGACACGCTGCGCGAGGCGATCGCGCGCGACCCCGACGATGTCGCGATGGTCACCGTGATGTGGGCCAACAACGAGATCGGCACCATCATGCCGGTACGTGAACTGGCTGCCGTGGCCGGTGAGTTCGATGTGCCGATGCATTCTGACGCGGTGCAGGCCTTCGGTCAGTTGGAAGTCGACTTCGCCCGGTCGGGACTGGCCGCCATGACCGTCAGCGCGCACAAGATCGGCGGCCCGTTCGGCATCGGCGCGCTGCTGCTCGGCCGCGCCTACACCCCCGTACCCGTGCTGCACGGCGGCGGCCAGGAGCGGCATGTGCGCTCCGGGACCCTCGATGTGCCCGCCATCGCCGCCTTCGCGGTGGCCGGCCGGCTCGCCGCCGACGGCCGCGAGGAGTTCTCCCGGGAGATCGGCGGGCTCCGCGACCAGCTGGTCGCGGCCGTGCTCGCGGCCGTTCCCGACGCCATCCTCGGTGGCGATCCGGCCCCCGGCGGCCGGCTCCCGGCCAACGCCCACTTCACCTTCCCCGGCTGTGAGGGAGACTCGCTTCTCCTGCTGCTGGACGCCCAGGGCATCGAATGCTCCACCGGCTCCGCCTGCACGGCGGGAATCGCCCAGCCCAGCCATGTACTGCTGGCCACCGGCACCGACCCGGACCTGGCCCGCGGCACGCTGCGGTTCTCGCTCGGACACACCTCGACCAAGCAGGACGTCGAGGACGTCGCCCGGGCGATCGGCCCGGCGGTCGAGCGCGCGCGGACGGCGGGCCTCAGCTGAACCGGGCGGCGGGCCCCGCGATCACCGGGCGCCCGCTGCCCGCACCAGCTCGATATACCGGTCCCAGTCCCAGTGCGGACCCGGATCGGTGTGGTCCGTGCCCGGCACCTCCACATGCCCGATGATGTGCGTCCGGTCCACCGGTATCCCGTACCGCCCGCATATCGCCGCCGACAGCCGCGCCGACGCCTCGTACATCGCGGCCGTGAAGTCGTGCGGCCGGTCCACGAACCCCTCGTGCTCGATGCCGACGCTGCGCTCGTTGTACGACTTGTTCCCCGCGTGGAACGCCACATCCAGCTCACGGATCATCTGCGTCACATGACCGTCCTTGCGCACCACGTAGTGCGCCGCCGCACCATGGGCGGGGTTCTGGAAGACCTTGACCGCGCCGCGGAAGCTGCCCTGGGTCACATGGATGACGACCCGGTCTATGGCGTAGTCGGCGGGGCGGTCCGCCCGCCGCCAGTTCGCCGGGGACGCCGCCGTCCACTGAGCCCGCGCGTAATCCAGCTCGCCGGGCTTGCGGGGCTTCTCCACACCGGGCAGCCGCCACCAGGCGTGCTCCAGCTTCTCCCGGGCCAGCGCCGCCGTGCCCACCGCCGTGACAGCAGCGCCGATCAGCAACCCTCGCCGACTGATGCCGTGCTCCGCCTTGGCCCCCGCCGACTGCCTGGCGCCTGCCGCCTTCTTGGTCCCCATGAGATCGACAACGCATATCCGCGAGCTTTCGGTTCCCGGCGCCCCGTACCCTGGTGGAGCTATGACTCAGACTTCCCAGCGCCCCCTCCGTGTGCTCGCCGCCATGTCAGGCGGTGTCGACTCCGCCGTCGCCGCGGCCCGCGCCGCCGAGGCGGGCCACGACGTGACCGGTGTGCACCTCGCCCTCTCCGCGAACCCGCAGTCGTTCCGTACCGGAGCGCGCGGCTGTTGCACCATCGAGGACTCCCGCGACGCCCGCCGCGCCGCGGACGTCATCGGCATCCCGTTCTACGTCTGGGACCTGGCGGAACGCTTCCGCGAGGACGTCGTGGAGGACTTCATCGCGGAGTACGAGGCGGGCCGCACGCCCAACCCGTGTCTGCGCTGCAACGAGAAGATCAAGTTCGCGGCGCTGCTCGACAAGGCGCTCGCGCTCGGCTTCGACGCCGTCTGCACCGGCCACTACGCCACCGTCGTGCTGAACGAGGACGGCAGCCGCGAGCTGCACCGCGCCTCCGACATGGCCAAGGACCAGTCGTACGTCCTCGGTGTCCTGGACGAGAGGCAGCTCGCCCACGCGATGTTCCCGCTCGGCGACACCCTCACCACCAAGGACGAGATCCGCGCCGAGGCGGAGGCCCGTGGCCTGGCCGTGGCGAAGAAGCCCGACAGCCATGACATCTGCTTCATCGCCGACGGCGACACCCAGGGCTTCCTGGCCGACCGCCTCGGCGGCAAGGCCGAGGGCGACATCCTCGACGAGTCCGGCAACAGGCTCGGTACCCACGAGGGCGCCTTCGGGTTCACCATCGGTCAGCGCAAGGGTCTGCGCATCGGCCACCCCGCCGCCGACGGCAAGCCGCGCTACGTCCTCGACATCTCCCCGGTGAACAACACGGTGACGGTCGGCCCGGTGGAGGCCCTAGACGTCACGGCGCTGACGGCGATCAAGCCCCGCTGGTGCGGCACGGCCCCGGCCGGCCCCGGCACGTACACCGCGCAGCTCCGCGCCCACGGCGGCGAGACCGAGGTGACCGCCGAGCTCGTGGACGGCACGCTGAACGTCACCTTCACCGAGCCGGTACGAGGTGTGGCCCCCGGCCAGGCGGTCGTGCTGTACGACGGGACGCGGGTGGTCGGCTCGGCGACGATTGCGACGACGGTGCGGCGCACCGAGGCTGCGGTCGGCCTGGGCTAGGGCCGTTCCTTCGAAGCGGGCCGGGCTCGGGCTGCACCGAGGCGTCGTGGGCCGCGGGCCTTACGACGCCCGGCTGACGTACACGTCCTTGGAGAAGAACTCCGCCAGCACAGGCGCGACCACCTGCGGCGCCAGGTCATGTGTCTGGCCCGTCAGCGTGCGGTGCCGGGCGCGTGGGATCGCGTCCGCGAGGATGCGGGTCAGGGTGCGCATCGGGGTGGGACTGAATCCCCCCGTGATCACCATGGTGCGCGCGGTGACGGACCCGAGACGCTCGGCGGGCACCGTGCCATTGCCGAGGATCGCGTCGTCGTACGCCAGGGTGTGCGCCAGTGATTCGAGGCCGCGCCACAGAGGAGCGTGCCGCATCCGGGCGACCGTGTCGGGCGGCATCCCCGCCAGCGACAGGAACAGCTCGAGTGCCCCCGCCCGGTCCCCGGCGGACAGCAGGCGGTGCAGCCGGGTCGCGTAGCGCGCCTTGGCCCGGCGGCCCGGTGCGTCCGGGGCGAACGGCGGTTCGTACACCGCGAGCAGGTCGACGGGCACCCCCGAGGCCTGCGCCTCCAGCGCCAGGGCGCCGCCGGACGACATCCCGAACACCGCGGCCCGGCCACCGACCCGATCGATCATCGCCGCCAGATCCTCGACCTCGCGCTCGACCGCGTACGGCACACCGTCGCCGCTGGAGCCGCGGCCGCGCCGGTCGTAGGTCACGACGCTGAACCGCGACGCCAGAAGTTCCGCCAGTGGTGCCTCGGTCGCCGCAGTGCTCAGCGCCCCGCCCACCAGAATCACGGGCGGCCCGTCACCTCTGCGCCGGTGGGCGATCAAAGTGCCGTCACGGGAAGGAGTCCTGTCCATGTGCAGATGGACTGCGGCGGACCGCAGAACTCATCGCTGCGGCGACGAAGTTTTTCGAGATTCCTCAACTCCGCAGCTCAGCACGGTGCCTGGTGATCAGCCGGAGACCGTCTCGGCGTCGTAGAAGCAGAAGTGGTCCTTGATCGCGGCGACTTCGGGCTTGGGGTCCGGATAGGCCCAGACGAGATCGGCCGCGTCCGGCAGTGACCAGTAGGAGGCATCCCCCTTGAACGGGCAGTGGGTGTGGGTGTCCGACGCCGTGAGCAGTTCCGTGCGGACGTCCTCGGGCGGCAGGTAGTAGCGGACCGGAGAGCCCGTCTCGCGCAGTACGAGCGGACGGCGGCTCTCGGCGAGCAGCTGACCGTCACGCACCACGCGCACATGCTCCGTGCCGGGCTCGACGGTGATCACGTGTCCTGAAGTGGAAGTCATGTCTTGTACAGCCGTGCCGTGCGCCGGATTCTTCCCCGGATCAAACCGTTCCTGACCAGTGTGCGTGAGTGAGTCTTGGACCCACTGCTGTGTTCTGGGCGCATCCCGAACGGTGTTGGATGCACTGGTCCCCCGCTTTCGCTTCCCGCTCGGCGACGGCTCTCCAGGGGGCCGGTCCGTGGTGGGTGGGCGGGTTCCCTCACGCCCTTGGTCACCTGACCCGGCCTGGACGGTCCGATGCCCCGCACGATCACTCCGGTCGTGTGGGGGCGGTGTCGTCCTTCGCCGGATCCAGTGTCCGAGGGCACGTCGTCCGATCGCGATGCCCGCGGCATCGTGACGGGACATCTTTCGGCGTGGGGTGGCCAGCGGCTTCTGCCAGTGCTGGGCACCCCACATGCTGGTGTAGGCCGGGTCGACCGCGACAATGCTCAGGCCGTGTTCGGCGGCCATCGAGACCAGCCGGGCCTTGAGTTTCCCGGTGGGCATACCGGAGATGAGCTGCCGGAATCGCTTCCGGCGGCCGTGCTTCTCGCGGGTCTTCTCGGTGGTGAAATCGAGGTCTTCGATCCCGATCGCAGCGACACCGGCACGCACCGCCCAGCTGATCAACCCGGTCAGCGCGTGCCGGATCTGCGCGTCGCGGTGACCTGCGGTCCCGGACAGGTCGTAGAAGAACCGCCGGGGCCCGCCGACGGGGTTGCCGTGGACATCGAGCCGGTAGGCGGCGAAGTGGTCGGCGTTGGTGTCGACCCCGATCATGCCCCGGGCACGGGCGGTCTCCAACGGGATGGTCTGGACGACGGGGTGCTGCCACGAGGCCGTGAGATACCAGCGGCCGCGCTCCGTATGAGGTGGATGCGGTAGGCCACGGCCCGGTTCGCGGTGATGCGGTCGGCCCACTCCGCGCCCCGGTGCGCGAACGCCACGGTGGAGGCGAGGATGTACCGGCCGTGCTGGGCATTGGCCAGGTGCGCCAGCGGAGCAGGCAGCTTGATGCTGACCTGGCCGTCCCGGGTGACGCGGATCGTCTCGTTCCCGAACCGCTTCCCCGACTCACCGTCGGCAGCAAGAAACCAGCGTCCCACCCCCCACCGTTCCCGCCACCGCTCCTCGGTGAGACCGGCCGCCTGGGTGAGATGGTGGCGGGTGTTCAGGAGACGTCTGCCACCCCGTACCACCTGCACCCGCCCGGCCTGCCACTCGGCAACAGCAGCAGCATGCCGGTCTTCCAGTGCCGCGAGCCGGCGGGACTTGCGGAACCACTCGTTCTTCGACCGGTAGCCACCCGCGGCCCGCTTCGTTCCGGGCACCCCGAGCGGGAGGGACAGGCGGTGCCGCAACGTCTTGATCCCGGCTTCCAGCGTCCGGATGTACGCCGCCTGGCAACGCCGGGCGAGTGCCCACTGATCGTGCGTGGCCTTCGTGATCGCACCCGCGATCCGCGACGACGACTCCTTCGTCAGTTCCCGCTTACGCGACGCCCAGGTGTCCGCACCGTGCTCCAGACCATCCGCACAGCGAGCCTTGAGATCGCGGGAGGCCAGCGCACCCTGATGCTCACCGACCGCACGCAGGACTTTCTGGTCCTGGGGGGTGAGGTGCTTGAGACGGTCCCGGATCGCCACCCCGGCAGGCGCGGGCACCACGAAGGAGGCCGTCAGCTTCCGTAAACCATCCACCACGTCACCCCCTCACGGCCGGACACCTACCACCCAGCCCAACGAACAACAGCCACCAAGGTCACCCATTCGACCCCAGAACCTACGTTCTCAGCCCCCGCCAACCCCCCGCCAGGACCCACTCCCGTCCGCCACCACTCACTTCAGCTCAGTAAACCGACAGCAGCTCACAACCCCCCGTCCCGTGGAGTGTCAGTGGGGGCACCTACCGTTGCTGTATGAACATCTGCGTCTTTCTCTCCGCCGCCGACCTCGACGACCGCTACACCCGGCCCGCCCGCGAGTTCGCCGAGCTGCTGGGCCGCGGCGGGCACACACTGGTCTGGGGCGGGTCGGAGAGCGGGCTGATGAAGGTCGTCGCCGACGGGGTGCAGGAGTCGGGCGGGCGGCTCGTCGGGGTGTCGGTGGACTTCATGGCCGCCCAGGCCCGGACCGATGCCGACGAGATGGTGATCGCACGCGATCTCGCCGAGCGCAAGGCGCTGCTCCTGGAGAAGGCCGACGCCGTCGTGATCATGGTGGGCGGTATGGGGACGCTCGACGAGGCCACCGAGATCCTGGAGCTGAAGAAGCACGGCAAGCACGACAAGCCGGTCGTCCTGCTGAACACGGCGGGTTTCTACGACGGGCTGCGTCTGCAGTTCCAGCGCATGGAGGACGAGGGCTTCCTGCCCCTTCCCCTCACCGACCTGGTGTTCTTCGCAAAGGACGGGGTCGGCGCGCTGGCCTACCTGGAAGAGTGGTCCGGCATTCAGTAGCCACGCGGCCGGATGCGACCATGGGCGCATGTCCACTCACCTCATCACCGGCGCCGGCTCCGGCATCGGAGCAGCTGTCGCCCGCCGTCTCCTGGAGCGCGGTGACGAACTCGTGCTGCTGGCCCGTGACGCGGGCCGCGCCAAGGAACTGGCCGCGCTCCACCCCGGAGCCCGCACGCTCGTCGGCGACCTCGGCAACCCTGACCGGCTCTCCTGGGCGTTCGCACAGCAGTCGCTCCCGGAGCGGATCGACTCGCTGCTGCACATCGCGGGCGTCGTGGAGCTGGGCCAGGTCGGGGAGCTCACGCCCAAGGCATGGCACTACCAGCTCAACACCAACCTGGTCGCCCCTGCCGAGCTGACCCGGCTCTTCCTGCCGCAACTGCGCGTGGCCCAGGGCCATGTCGTCTTCGTGAACTCGGGCGCCGGGCTCAGCGCACACGCCGAGTGGAGCGCGTACGCCGCGAGCAAGCACGGCCTGAAGGCGCTCGCCGACTCGCTGCGCGAGGAGGAGCACGGAAACGGTGTCCGGGTGAGCTCCGTCTACCCCGGACGTACTGCCAGCCCCATGCAGGTCAAGGTGCACCAGCAGGAGGGGAGGGAGTACGACGCCTCCCGGTTCATCGACCCGGAGTCCGTGGCGACCACGATCCTGATGGCGATCGACCTGCCTCGCGACGCCGAGGTCAACGACCTCACGGTCCGCCCCGGGCACTGAGGCCCTGGGCGCCGGGTCCGCAGAGGCCGGGTCCCCCGACGCCGAGTGGAGCCCGGCCCCGGCCCGCGAGCGTCGGCCGCCGGGCCGGCCGGGCCCGCGACGGCGCCGGCGGCCCGGACCGTAGGCTTCCTGCGTGACCGAGAAAAGCAAGTTCAGCGGGTGCCGCGCGACCGGGATCGGATCCATGCCCGGGGGAGACGCGCGGGAGGCGGCGAAGACCGTCACCGGGTCCTTGGCGGACGGTGAGGGCCTGCCGTATCTGCCGGAGCTGCCCGCACGCGGGCCCGGCGCCGACATGATCGGGCGGACCATCGGACTGCTCGTCGACATGTACGGCCACGTCGAGCCCAGCGGCTGGCGCATCAGTGACCGACCGGGTCGCGACACCCGGCGGGCCCGCTCCTGGCTGGGTGAGGACCTCGACGCCCTGGAGGAGTTCACCCAGGGGTACCAGGGCCCGCTCAAGGTCCAGGCCGTCGGTCCCTGGACGCTCGCCGCCGCGCTGGAACGGCGGGGCGGCGAGGCCGTGCTCGGCGACCCGGGTGCCTGCCGTGATCTGGCGGCCTCCCTGGCCGAGGGGCTGCTGGGTCATCTCGCGGAGGTACGGCGCAGGATGCCCGGCGCCCGGGTGATCCTCCAGCTCGACGAACCGTCCCTGACCGGCGTACTGCGCGGGCACATCAGGACGGCGAGCGGCTACCGCACCTACCGGGCCGTGGACCGGCAGGTGGTGGAGGGCACGCTCCGCGATGTCCTGGCGGCGAACGGGGAAGAGGCGACGCTCGTGCACACCTGCGCGCCCGACGTGCCGTTCGCGCTGCTGCGCCGGGCCGGTGCCGACGGCATCTCGTTCGATTTCTCACTGCTCACCGAGCGTGAGGAGGAGGCGATCGGCGAAGCGGTCGAAGGCGGTACGCAGCTCTTCCTCGGGGTGGTGCCCGGCACCGACCCGGCTTCGGGGGCATTGTCGGACCCGGGCGGTAGCGTCATGGGTGTCAGGACGCTGTGGCGCAGGCTGGGGCTGAATCCGGGGACTCTCGCCGAGTCGCTGGTGATCACCCCGTCGTGCGGGCTCGCAGGTGCGTCGCCCGCGTATGCGCGCGCCGCGCTCGCCCACTGCGCCCGGGCCGCGAGATCGCTCGCAGACAACCCTGAGTAAGCGGGTATCGGGTAACGGGAGGACGAGACGATGGCCGGCGGACAGAAATCGGAAGTGCCCGCGGAGGCGCAGCAGCGCCATGCGCTCCTTGCGGAGCAGATCGAGGAACACCGCTTCCGGTACTACGTGAACGACCAGCCGGTCGTCAGCGACGCCGAGTTCGACCGGCTGATGCGCTCGCTGCAGGACCTGGAGGACGAGTACCCGCAGTTGCGTACGCCCGAGTCGCCGACCCAGAAGGTCGCGGGGCCGTACCGGACGGAGTTCACCTCGATCGAGCACCGCGAGCGGATGCTCTCCCTGGACAACGCCTTCGACGACGAGGGGCTGGCGGTCTGGGCCGAGCGCGTCGCCAAGGACGTCGGCACCAGCACCTACCACTTCCTGTGCGAGCTCAAGGTGGACGGCCTCGCGGTCAACCTCACGTACGAGCAGGGGCTGCTGACCCGCGCCGCGACCCGCGGCGACGGCCGCACCGGCGAGGACATCACCCCCAATGTCCGCACCATCGCCGAGATCCCGCACCGGCTGAAGGGCGACCGGATCCCGGCGCTGGTCGAGATCCGCGGCGAGGTCTTCTTCCCGATGGAGGCGTTCGAGGAGCTCAACGCCCGGCTGGTGGCGGCCGACGACAAACCGTTCGCCAACCCGCGCAACGCGGCGGCGGGTTCCCTGCGGCAGAAGGATCCGAAGGTCACCGCCGGCCGCCCGCTGCACATGGTGGTGCACGGCATCGGCGCCCGCGAGGGCCTCGAGATCGACCGGCTCTCGCATGCCTACGAGCTGCTGCACGAATGGGGACTGCCCACCGCGAAGTACAACAAGGTCGTCGACTCCCTCGACGGCGTCAGGGAGTTCATCGCGCACTTCGGCGAGAACCGGCACTCCGTGGAGCACGAGATCGACGGCGTCGTCGTCAAGCTCGACGAGATCGCGCTCCAGGGCCGGCTGGGCTCCACCTCGCGCGCCCCCCGCTGGGCGATCGCCTGGAAGTACCCGCCGGAAGAGGTGAACACGAAGCTGGTGAACATCCGGGTCGGTGTCGGACGCACCGGCCGGGTCACTCCGTACGCACAGGTCGAACCCGTCGAGGTGGCGGGCTCCGAGGTCGAGTTCGCCACCCTGCACAACCAGAACGTGGTGAAGGAGAAGGGCGTCCTCATCGGGGACACGGTGGTGATCCGCAAGGCGGGCGATGTGATCCCGGAGATCCTCGGCCCGGTCGTCGATCTGCGGGACGGCACCGAGCGGGCGTTCGTGATGCCGACCCACTGCCCCGAGTGCGGGACGGAGCTGCGGCCCATGAAGGAGGCCGACATCGACGTCCGCTGTCCCAACGCGCGCTTCTGCCCCGCGCAGTTGCGCGAACGCGTCGCCTATCTCGCGGGCCGCAAGTGCCTGGACATCGACCACTTCGGCTATGTCGCGGCGGCCGCCCTGACCAAGCCGCTGGAGCCCACCGAGCCGCCCCTGCGCGACGAGAGCGACCTCTTCGGGCTGACGATCGAGCAGCTGCTGCCGATCCGGGCCTACGTCCTGGACATGGACAGCGGACTGCCCAAGCACGATCCGAAGACCGGCGAGGCGAAGACCGCCCTGGTCTTCGCCAACCAGAACGGCGAACCGAAGAAGAACGCCGTGGCGATGCTCGAATCGATCACCGCCGCCAAACAGGCGCCGCTGGCCCGGATCCTCACCGGGCTCTCGATCCGTCATGTCGGTCCGGTCGCGGCCGAGGAGCTGGCCCGTCAGTTCCGTTCGATGGACCGCATCGAGGCGGCGACCGAGGAGGAGCTGGCCGCAGCGGACGGTGTCGGACCCATCATCGCCGCCTCGGTCACCCAGTGGTTCGCGGAGGACTGGCACCGGGAGATCGTGCGCAAGTGGCGGGAGGCCGGGGTCCGGATGGCCGACGAGAGCGCGGGTGAGGACGAGGCGCCACGTCCGCTCGAAGGGCTCACCGTCGTCGTCACGGGCACGCTGGCCGACCACACCAGGGATGGCGCGAAAGAGGCCCTGCAGAGCCGTGGGGCAAAGGTGACCGGATCCGTTTCGAAGAAGACCTCGTTCGTGGTGGTCGGCGACAATCCGGGCTCGAAGTACGACAAGGCTATGCAACTGAAGGTTCCGGTCCTGGACGGGGCGGGCTTCGCCGTACTGCTCGAACAGGGGCCTGAGGCGGCACGCGAGGCGGCTGTACCGGTCGCCGGACCGGTCGAGGAGTAGCCGGGCCGCGGCGGACCCGGACGGGCAAGGGGCACGACCGGTAAGCCCGGTTCACCCGTTCGGCGCATACCAGATGCTGAGTGATGGTCAGTTCGCATTCGGGCAAGAGCTGTAGAGCGCTGCCCGTACGGGCGTTCCGCGGCCTACTGTTGAGACGTGCGCCTGCCGTGCCCGGATGCGTGACGGTAATCCCGGCTGCGTGACGGTCATGGGTTCGTGGTGGCATGGGAGCGGGACGAGCAGGTGACATCGGCACCGCCGGCTGTGAGAGGGACGGAATGAAACCGACCGAGAGCGCCGCACCGGTGTCACGGCTGCAAGGTTTCCTCGGCCTCATGCCCAAAGTGGGTGCCGCCGTTGTACTGATCGCCGCTGTTCAGCTGGCGACCGGCTTCTACCGGACCTTGAGCGCCGGGCACGCACTCTTCCCGAACGGTGCGGCAGGCTGGTCGCTCGCCGTCCTCACCGGGATCATCGTCGGGCATCTCGTCGCGCTCGGGCGGGACCGCTGGTGGGGCGGTACCGGATCCGGCGCCGCCCTCGCCCTCGCCGTGCTGCTGCTCTACGGCTGGGTGCCCGCCGGCCTGGTCAGCCTGGTCGTCGTCGTGCTCGTCGGAGTGGCGCGCAGACACCGCTGGTGGCAGGGGCTGCTGCATGGTGCGGTGGACATCCTGGGGATAGGTGCGGCGGCCCTGGTCCTCGCCGCGTTCGGCGACCTGCAGACCGTCGAGTCGCCCTGGCAGCCACTCGACTGGGGCATCGACGCCGTCCCGGAAGTCATTCTGGTCGCCTCCACCTATCTCGTCGTCACCAGGGTCCTCCTCTGGTACGCACGGGCACCCCAGGGCGGCGGGCTGCCGACCATCGCCCGCACCGCCCTGCTGCGCCAGGGGCTCGTCGCGGTCGCGCTCCTCGGGCTCGCCCCGCTGATCTGCGTCGTCGCGATCGCCACGCCCGTACTGCTGCCGCTGTTCGCCGTTCCGCTGATCGCCCTGGACTCCACTCTCTGGATCGCCCGGGCCCGGGCCGAGGAGCAGCTGCGGGACCCACTGACCGGGCTGCCCAACCGGCAGTGGCTGCTGGAGCGCACATGGACAGCGCTGGAGGACGCCGAGAGCATCGGCGCCAGATCCGCGCTCGTCCTGATCGACCTCGACCGGTTCCGTGCGGTCAACGACACCCTCGGCCATCTCGCGGGGGACCGATTGCTGCTGCAGATCGCGGAGCGGCTGCGGCTCGCCCTGCCGCGCGGAGCGGAGGCCGCGCGGCTCGGCGGCGACGAGTTCGCCGTACTGCTGCCGACCGCGGACTCCACCACCAGTGCTCAGCGCGTCGCCCGTCATCTGGTCGCCGAGCTCTCCTCACCACTGGACCTCGACGGCCTCACCCTGGTGCTGGAGGCCAGTGCCGGAGTCGCCGTCTACCCCGACCACGCGCTGGACGCCGAAGGGCTGCTCAGACGGGCGGACGTGGCGATGTACCAGGCCAAGCGGGACCGTACGGGTGTCGAGGTGTACGAGTCGAAGCGGGACAGCAACACCCCGGACCGGCTCGGACTCCTCGGGGACCTGCGGCGCGCGCTGGACGCCGGCGAGGTGGAGCTCCACTACCAGCCGAAGGTCCGGTTCGACGGCCAGGTGGCCGGGCTCGAGGCGCTGGTACGCTGGGTACACCCGGAGCGCGGCCGGGTCCCTCCGGACGAGTTCATCGCCATCGCCGAGTCGTCGGGTCTGATGCCGCACCTCACCGAGTACGTGCTGGAGACGGCGCTGGCCCAGGTCGCCCGGTGGCGGGCGCAGGGGCTGTTCGTCCCGGTCGCGGTCAACGTCTCCCCGCGCGACGTCCACACCCCGGGCTTCGCGGGCGGCGTCGCGGCCCAGCTCGCCCGGCACGGCGTCCCGGCCGGCTCCCTCCAGCTGGAAATAACGGAACACGTGCTGCTGGAGGACCCGCAGCGCGCCGCCGACACGCTGGCCGGCCTGACCGCGCACGGCGTGAAGATGTCCCTCGACGACTTCGGTACGGGGTACTCCTCGCTGGTCCACCTGCGCCGGCTGCCGGTCAGCGAGCTGAAGATCGACCGGTCCTTCGTCGCCCGGCTGGCCGTCGACAACGAGGACGCGGAGATCGTCCGCTGCACCATCGACCTGGCCCACTCGCTCGGCCTGCTGGTCGTCGCCGAGGGCGTCGAGGACGACGAGACGTGGGAGCGGCTGCGGGACCTGCGCTGCGATGCGGTGCAGGGGTGGCTGGTCGCGGCCGCGATGCCGCCGCAGGAGACGACGGCGTGGCTGCGGGCGCGCGGCGAGCACGGCTGGCGGCGGCCGGCGGAGCTGGCGGCGGCTGCCGCCGCGGCCGCTGCCGCCGCAACGGGGGTGACGGGCGTGACGGGCGTGACCGCAGCGGTGGCCGAGTTGGAGCAGCGGCAGCCGGGGCGGACCGCGCAGTCGCGTCCGGCGACGACATGAGCCGGCCCGGTGGCCCGGATCCCGGCGGCGGAATCGAGCCGATCGCCCCCGATACGGGCACGGCCGGAGGCTGACCGGAGGCGAGTGTTCGGTGGGTGGCGGCTCCGTCAGCGCCGGACCCCATAGGATTGGGGCCAAAACCACAACACTCACCCCTGAGGATCGCTGCATGCCTGGCATCACGCGCGAGGAGGTCGCCCACCTCGCCCGGCTGGCGCGTCTGGAGCTGAAGGGCGAAGAGCTCGATCACTTCGCCGGTCAGCTCGACGACATCATCGGCGCGGTCGCCCGCGTCTCCGAGGTCGCCGACCAAGACGTACCGCCGACCTCCCACCCGCTGCCGCTGACCAATGTCATGCGCGCGGACGAGGTCCGTCCGTCGCTCACCCCCGAGCAGGCGCTCTCCGGCGCCCCGGCCCAGGAGCAGCAGCGTTTCAAGGTGCCGCAGATCCTGGGGGAGGACTAACAGCCATGACGGACAACAGCTCCATCATCAAGCTCACCGCCGCCGAGATCGCTGCGAAGATCGCTTCCGGCGAGCTCACGGCCGTCGAGGTCACCGAGGCGCACCTGGCCCGGATCGACGCGGTCGACGAGAAGGTCCACGCCTTCCTGCACATCGACCGTGAGGGCGCGCTCGCGCAGGCCCGTGCCGTCGACGCGAAGAAGGCCGCGGGCGAGAAGCTCGGCCCGCTGGCCGGTGTCCCGCTCGCACTGAAGGACATCTTCACCACGAAGACCATGCCGACCACCGTCGGCTCGAAGATCCTCGAGGGCTGGGTTCCGCCGTACGACGCGACCCTGACCAAGAAGCTGAAGGCCGCCGACGTCGTCATCCTCGGCAAGACCAACATGGACGAGTTCGCCATGGGGTCCTCCACCGAGAACAGCGCCTACGGCCCGACCGGTAACCCGTGGGACCTCACTCGGATCCCGGGCGGCTCCGGAGGTGGCTCCTCGGCCGCCCTCGCGTCGTTCGAGGCGCCGCTCGCCATCGGCACGGACACCGGCGGTTCCATCCGCCAGCCCGCCGCCGTCACCGGCACCGTCGGCGTCAAGCCCACCTACGGTGCGGTCTCCCGCTACGGAATGGTCGCCTTCTCGTCCTCCCTCGACCAGGGCGGCCCGTGCGCCCGTACGGTCCTGGACGCGGCGCTGCTCCACGAGGTGATCGCCGGACACGACCCGCTGGACTCGACTTCCATCGACGCCCCGGTCCCGCCGGTCGTCGAGGCCGCCCGCAACGGCAGCGTCGACGGCATGCGCATCGGCGTCGTCAAGCAGTTCTCCGGCGAGGGCTACCAGGCCGGTGTCGTCCAGCGTTTCAACGAGTCGGTCGAGCTTCTGAAGTCGCTCGGTGCCACCGTCGTCGAGCTGGACTGCCCGTCCTTCGACCTGGGTCTGTCGGCGTACTACCTGATCGCGCCGTCCGAGTGCTCCTCGAACCTGGCCCGCTTCGACGCCATGCGGTACGGCCTCCGGGTCGGCGACGACGGCACGAAGTCCGCCGAGGAGGTCACCGCGCTCACCCGCGAGGCCGGCTTCGGCGACGAGGTCAAGCGCCGCATCATCCTCGGTACGTACGCACTCAGCTCCGGCTACTACGACGCGTACTACGGCTCGGCGCAGAAGGTCCGCACGCTCATCACGCGGGACTTCGAGAAGGCCTTCGAGCAGGTCGACGTGATCGTCTCCCCGACGACGCCGACCACCGCCTTCCCGATCGGCGAGCGCGCCGACGACCCGATGGCGATGTACCTGGCCGACCTGTGCACCATTCCGACCAACCTGGCAGGCAACTCCGCGATGTCGCTGCCCTGCGGTCTGGCACCGGAGGACGGTCTGCCGGTCGGTCTGCAGATCATCGCCCCCGCCATGAAGGACGACCGGCTGTACAAGGTCGGAGCCGCCGTCGAGGCCGCCTTCGTGGAAAAGTGGGGGCACCCGCTGCTGGAGGAGGCTCCGTCACTGTGAGCGCACTGACCAAGGCCAAGGGCTTCAAGAAGTCCAAGACCGGTACGTACCTGTCCATCGGCACCACCGCGTTCGGTGCGGTGAGCGTGCTCAAGCAGGCCAAGAAGGCACGCTCCGAGCACGACACGCTCCGGCTGGTCGACGCCGTCGTCTCCGCTGCCGCCATCGCCACCGGCATCGCTCTGCTCTACCGAGAGCTGAAGCGCCTGGGCGACGACGACGTACTGCTGGGTTGAGAGGGAAAGTTTCACCGTGACTGTCACTGACCTGGTGCCGTACGAGGACGCCCTCGCGACGTACGACCCCGTCATGGGCCTCGAGGTCCATGTCGAGCTCGGCACCAAGACCAAGATGTTCTGCGGCTGCTCCACCGAGCTGGGCGCGGAGCCGAACTCGCAGACGTGCCCGACCTGCCTCGGCATGCCCGGCTCGCTGCCGGTCGTCAACGCCATCGGCGTCGAGTCCGCCATTAAGATCGGTCTCGCGCTGAACTGCGAGATCGCCGAGTGGTGCCGCTTCGCCCGGAAGAACTACTTCTATCCGGACATGCCGAAGAACTTCCAGACCTCGCAGTACGACGAGCCGATCGCCTTCGACGGCTATCTGGACGTCCAGCTGGAGGACGGGGAGATCTTCCGGGTGCAGATCGAGCGCGCCCACATGGAGGAGGACACCGGTAAGTCGCTGCACGTCGGCGGTGCCACCGGCCGTATCCACGGCGCGTCCCACTCCCTGCTGGACTACAACCGTGCGGGCATCCCGCTCATCGAGATCGTCACCAAGCCGATCGAGGGAGCGGGTGCGCGCGCCCCCGAGGTCGCGAAGGCGTACGTCGCCGAGCTGCGTGAGCTCATCAAGGCGCTCGGCGTCTCCGAGGCCCGCATGGAGCAGGGCCAGATGCGCTGCGACGTGAACCTGTCGCTGCGCCCCAACGGCACCGAGACCTTCGGTACCCGCTCCGAGACGAAGAACGTGAACTCGCTGCGTTCCGTCGAGCGTGCCGCCCGCTACGAGATCCAGCGCCACGCCGCGGTGCTGAACTCCGGCGCCAAGGTCGTGCAGGAGACCCGGCACTTCCACGAGGAGGACGGCTCCACCACGGCCGGCCGCATCAAGGACAACGCCGAGGACTACCGCTACTTCCCGGAGCCGGACCTGGTGCCCGTCGCCCCGGCCCGCGACTGGGTCGAGGAGCTGCGCAAGGGGCTTCCCGAGCTGCCGCGTGTACGCCGCAACCGGCTGCGCGAGGAGTGGGGCGTCTCGGAGTTCGACATGCAGTCGATCCTCAACGCGGGCGCGGTCGACCTGATCGTCGCCACGACCGCGGCGGGTGCCCCGTCCGACCAGGCCCGCAAGTGGTGGATGGGCGAGCTGGCCCGGAACTCCAACGAGTCCGGCGTCGCCCTGGACGAGCTGGCGATCACCCCGGCGCAGGTCGCCCGGGTGACCGAGCTCGTCGCCTCCGGCGACCTCAACGACAAGCTGGCGCGCCAGGTCATCGAGGGTGTCCTCGCGGGCGAGGGCGACCCGGACACAGTCGTCGAGAAGCGCGGCCTGAAGGTCGTCTCGGACGAGGGCGCCCTGGGCGCGGCCGTGGACGAGGCCATCGCCGCCAACGCGGCCGTCGCGGACAAGATCCGCGGTGGCAAGGTCGCGGCGGCGGGTGCACTCGTCGGCGCGGTCATGAAGGCCACCCGCGGCCAGGCGGACGCGGCCCGGGTGCGCGAGCTGATCCTGGAGAAGCTCGGCGTCGAGGGCTGAGTCCTTCGCGCAGCTGCGGCTGCGTACGTACGTAGGTGAAGGGGCGGTGCACCCGGCCAACGGGTGCACCGCCCCTTCATGATTCCTTGCACGTCCGGAGAGAGAGTCCGCTGAACACCGTCACCGCCGAGATCGTCTCCGTCGCGCTGCTCCTCGCGGTGCTGGCGTTCGCCGTCGTACGCCCCCGGGGGCTGCCCGAGGCGACGATCGCCGTATCCGCCGCCGTGCTGGTGGTGGTCCTCGGCGCGGTGCCGTTCGCGGACGCACGGGCCCAGGTCGGCAGCCTGCTGCCGGTCGTCGGCTTCCTCGCGGCCATTCTCGTGCTGGCCCAGCTCTGCGCCGACGAAGGACTGTTCACAGCCGCCGGCCATATGGTCGCCCGCCTCTGCCGGGGGCGGACCGGGCCGCTGCTCGGCGGGGTCTTCGTCGTGGCGGCGCTGATCACAGCCGTCCTCAGCCTGGACGCCACGGTGGTCCTGCTGACGCCCGTCGTCATCGCCACCGCCGCCCGTGTCGGCGCCCGCCCCCGCCCGTACGTCTACGCCTGCGCTCATCTCGCCAACTCGGCGTCCCTGCTGCTTCCCGTCTCCAACCTCACCAACCTGCTGGCGTTCACCGCGAGCGGCCTCTCCTTCACTCGCTTCGCCGCGCTGATGTGCCTGCCGTGGCTGGCTGCCATCGCCGTCGAGTACGTCATCTTCCGCCGTGTCTTCGCCGACGACCTGGCAGCGGGCGCGCACCCGCCGGATCCGGACGAGGAACCGACCGGTGTCCCCGTCTTCACGCTCGTCGTCCTCGCCCTGACACTGGCGGGCTTCGTCGTCACGTCGTTCGCGGGCGCGGAACCGCTGTGGGCCGCGCTGGCCGGAGCGACCGTCCTCGGGATCCGGGCACTGGGACAGCGGAGAACCACGGTCAAGGGGCTGGTGCACGCCGCCCACCCGCTGTTCTGCCTCTTCGTGCTCGCCCTCGGCGTGGTGGTCAAGGCGGTCGTCGATCACGGTCTCGGCGCCGGGATCGGCACGCTCCTGCCGGACGGTTCGTCACTGCCCGCGCTGCTGGCGGTGGCCGCGGTGGCGGCGGTGCTGGCCAACCTGATCAACAACCTGCCCGCGATCCTGGCCCTGCTCCCGGTCGTCGCGGCGGCCGGACCGGGACCGCTGCTCGCCGCGCTGATCGGGGTGAACCTCGGGCCGAACCTCACCTATGTCGGCTCGCTCGCCACTTTGCTCTGGCGCCGCATCCTGCACGCCCATGGCGCCGCGCCCGAACTGGGCCACTTCACCCGGCTGGGGCTGCTGACCGTACCGGCGACACTGGTTGTGTCGACGGTCGCGCTGTGGGGAGCGCTGCACACGATCGGGGTGTGACCGGTACCGCGGCCGGGCGGTCCGGGCAGGAGGTCCGGGCTCTTCGAGGTGGCCTGCTGGACGTTCACCGCAGGGCCGCGCGGTGGTCTTTCTGCCGCCACCTGGCTTGATTAGCTTCCCGGCTGTAGGACCGGACTCGGGAGGCTCAACTTGACCACGGACATCTCACGGCGACGACTCTTCGCGCTCGGCGGCGGCGCTCTCGGTGCCGCGGCTGCCGGGTCGCTGCTGCCGCCGTCGCTGCAGTCCGCGCTCGCCGCGCAGCCGGTGCGCCCGGCGGGGTCCGGCGGGCTCGGGGACATCAGGCACGTGGTGATCCTGATGCAGGAGAACCGTTCCTTCGATCACTACTTCGGGACTCTGCGCGGCGTACGCGGCTTCGGGGACCGCAACGCGATCGAACTGCCCTCCGGCAAGCCCGTCTTCGAGCAGCCGGGAGCATCGGGCACCTCCGTGCTGCCGTTCCCGGTCCGGGACGCCGCGGCGATACAGAAGAAGGATCTCCAGTACATAGGCGCCCTCGACCACTCCTGGAGCGGCGGCGGCAAGGCATGGGCCGGCGGCTGGATGAACGGCTGGGTGACCGCGAAGACGGCCGCCACCATGGCGTACTACGACCGCCGCGACATCCCGCTGCACTACGAACTGGCCGACACCTTCACGGTCTGCGACGCCTACCACTCGTCCATCCACACCTCCACCAGCCCCAACCGGAACCACCTGTGGAGCGGGAAGACGGGCTTCGAGGCGAACGGCAAGCGGGCGGTCGGCAACGACGCGTACAACGAGGGCACCCACCCGGGATACGGCTGGAGCACGTACGCGGAACGGCTGGAGAACGCCGGGCACAGCTGGAAGACGTACACCGAGTGGGAGAACTTCACCGACAACCAGATCGAGTTCTTCGCCACGTTCAAGGCGATCGCCCGCAAGGCGCTGGCGAAGACCGGCGGCCACACCTACATGGAGTCCTTCTACGCGGCCGTCCGTGACACGGACGACGCGGCGGAGCGCGAGCGGCTGCTCGGACTGCTGGAGGACGGGGTCGCCACGCTCACCGAGGCCGAACGCAGCCTCTTCGAGCGAGCGCTGCGCCGGGTCGAGACCGGCACGCTGGCCGACGCGTTCGCCGAGGACGTCGCAGCGGGCACACTGCCCGAGGTCTCCTACCTGGTGCCGTCGGCGGTCGACTCCGAGCATCCGAGCGTCTCCTCCCCGATCCACAGCGCGACGATCGTCTACAAAGTCCTGGACGCGCTCGGCAGGCACCCCGATGTGTGGCGGCACACCGCCGTCATCATCAACTACGACGAGAACGACGGCTTCTTCGACCATGTCCCGCCGCCGGTCGCACCGCCCGAGGTGACCGACGAGCAGTGGGAGTCCAAGCCCACCGGCCTCGGGGTGCGCGTGCCGCTGCTCGTCGTGTCGCCGTGGACCGTGGGCGGCTACGTCTGCTCCGAGGTCTTCGACCACACCTCCGTGATCCGCTTCCTGGAGCGGTGGACGGGCGTGCAGGAACCGAACATCAGCGACTGGCGGCGCACGGTCACCGGTGATCTGACGTCGGCCTTCGACTTCACGCGCGGACGGCGCCGGCCCGAGGTGGAGCAGCCGGGCGCCATCCCGCCGTTCAGCGGACGCTGGGCGCCGAAGCCGCCCGCCGTCCAGCAGATGCCCGTACAGGAGCCCGGTGTCCGGCCCGCCCGTCCGCTGCCGTACCAGCCGGATGCGCAGGCGAAGATCGTGGACGGGGCGGTGCGGGTAGCCCTCAGCAACACGGGCCGTTCGTCGGCGCACTTCGCGCTCTACCCGTACGCGGGGGAGTTCCCCGTCCCGCAGCACCGCGACATCAGGGGCACGGCGATCTGGACGGTGCCTCTTGCCGGTGAGGCGTACCGGTTCACGGTGACCGGGCCGAACGGCTTCCGCCGCGAGTTCGCCGGAACCGCCGAAGGTGGACCCGAGGTCGCCACCTGGGTCGACGTCCACGAGCGCGATCTGCACCTCACCCTGCGCAACACGGGGCGGCGGACGCTCACCTACACCGTCCGGCCGCTGGGCTACGTCGACGAGGCGGACCTGCGGGACTGGACGAGGACGATCAAGGTCAAGCCGGGGCGGAGCCGTACGGTCGTCCACTCGGCGGCCGACGCGCACGGCTGGTACGACCTGGCCGTCACGGTCGACGGCGACGATGTCTTCCGCCGTCGGCTGATGGGACACATCGAGAACGGCCGGGCGAGCGTCTCCGGCTGACCGGAACAGGTGTCGTGGGCGGGCCCCCGGACGGGGACGCGCGGGAGGCGGGAGGTGGACGGGGCGCCGGGCATGTAAGGGAATAATCAGACACTGTGAGCATCGCCACGAAAAGGGCAAATGATCAATAGTGGCTGCCAGAGTGACGGTTCTCAGGTCATGTGTTCTTTGCGGGCTGTTCATTAGATCTCCCGATAAAGATCCACGAACCACCAGGGAGCGCGTCCGTTGGCTGCCATCGCCCGCTGGTGCATCACGCACCGTCTCCTCGCTGTCCTCATCTGGTTGCTCGCCCTAGGCGGCGCGGCCATCGCGGCGGGCACGGCGGGTTCCGCTTACTCCAACGACTACGAGGTGCCCGGCACGGAGTCGGGCAGGGCCACCCAGCTGCTCAAGGGCGGCTTCACGGACCTCGGCGGCGACACCGACACCGTCGTCTGGCACACCACCGGATCCACCGTCCGGGCCACCGACGTCGTGCAGACGATGACGCGGACACTGCACGCGATCGAGGAGGTGCCGGGCGTCGGAGACGTCACCGGGCCCTACGGGGCCTCCGGCGTCGGGCAGATCAGCGCGGACGGACACACCGCCTACGCCACGATCACCTTCGACCAGCAGGCCGACGACATCCCGGTGCAGCAGGCCCGGACCGTCGTCGACACCGCGAAGGCAGCCGCGGGTGACGGGCTCCAGGTGGAGGTGGGTGGCTCCGTGGCCGCCCTCACCGAAGCGTCGTCCGCCCACCTCAGCGAGGTCATCGGGGTGGTCGTCGCCGCGGTCGTACTCTTCCTCGCCTTCGGTTCGCTCGCCGCCAGCCTGTTGCCCATCGGCACCGCCCTCGTCTCGGTCGGAACGGCGTACGCGGGCATCGTGCTGCTCGGGCACCTGATGACCGTCGCCGACTTCGCCCCCATGCTGGGCATGCTGATCGGGCTCGGCGTCGGCATCGACTACGCCCTGTTCATCGTCACCCGGCACCGCAGAGGGCTGCGGCGCGGTCTGCCGGTCGCCGAGGCGGCGCAGAACGCCGTCACGACGACGGGGCGTGCCGTCGTCTTCGCCGGGGCCACCGTCTGTATCGCGCTGCTCGGCATGCTGATCCTGCAGCTCGGGTTCCTCAACGGCGTCGCCATCGCCGCGTCGCTCACCGTCGTGCTGACCGTCGCCGCCTCGGTGACGCTGCTGCCCGCACTGCTGTCGTTCATCGGGATGCGGGCACTGAGCCGGCGCGAACGCAGACAGCTCGCCGAGCAGGGACCGCAGCCCGAACTGCCCACCGGCTTCGCCGCGCGCTGGTCCGCCTTCGTCGAACGTCGCCCCAAGCTGCTCGGCGTGGCCGCCGCCGCGGTGATGCTGGTCCTCGCACTGCCGACGTTCTCACTGCATCTGGGCACCTCCGACCAGGGCAACAACGCCTCGTCGTCGACCACCCGGCAGGCGTACGACCTGCTGGCCGATGGTTTCGGGCCCGGCGTCAACGGTCCGCTGACGATCGCCGCACAGCTCGACGGCGCCGACGACCGGCTCGCGATGGACGCACTGCCCGCCACATTGCGGGACACCGACGGCGTGGCATCGGTCAGCCCCGTCACGTACAACAACAGCGGCGACGCGGCGTTCGTCACCGTCGTCCCGACGTCGTCGCCGCAGTCCCAGCAGACGAGTGCCCTCGTCGACCGGCTGCGCACGGACGTCCTGCCGCGCGCCGAGGAGAACACCTCGCTCCGGGCCCATGTCGGCGGGGTGACAGCCGGCTACGACGACTTCGCACAGATCATCATCGGCAAACTTCCGCTCTTCATCGGGGTCGTCATAGGGCTCGGCTGTCTGCTTCTCCTGCTGGCCTTCCGGTCGATCGGCATTCCCCTGAAGGCGGCCGCGATGAACGTGGCCGCCGTCGCCTCCTCGTTCGGGGTCGTCATCGCGATCTTCCAGTGGGGGTGGGGGAGCGAATTGCTCGGACTCGGCAGCGCCGGCCCCATCGAACCCTTCCTGCCGGTGATCATGGTGTCCGTGCTCTTCGGGCTCTCCATGGACTATCAGGTGTTCCTGGTCGGCCGGATGTACGAGGAGTGGCTGGAGACCGGCGACAACCGGCGGGCGGTCCGGGTCGGCCTCGCCGAGACCAGCCGGGTGATCAACTCCGCCGCGGTGATCATGATCTCGGTCTTCCTCGCCTTCGTGCTCAGCGGGGACCGGGTCATCGCGATGTTCGGCATCGCGCTCGCGGCGGCGGTGGCGCTCGACGCCTTCGTCCTGCGGACCCTGCTGGTACCCGCCCTGATGCACATGCTGGGTGGTGCGAACTGGTGGCTGCCGCGCTGGCTGGAACGGCGGCTGCCGCGCATCAGCATCGAGCCGCCCGAGTGCTGGGAGCCGCATGCGAGGATTTCCGGGGCGCGCAGCAGCGACGACGACGGATCGGTCGCACAGCGCGTCCACTGAGATCTCATTGCGGTCTCTTGGGACGGACCTCTTGAGACCGACTTCTCGAGACCGACATCGACCGACATCGAAGGAGCATGATGTTCGCGGTATCCCTGGGTGACGACGGTGCGGAACTGCGCCCGCTGGAGATCTGGCAGGCGGAGGAGTTCCTCGCCCACATCGACCGGGCACGCGATCTCGTCGACCCGTGGATCCCCTTCGCCACCTTCGCCACCGACCTCGAATCGGCGCGCGCCCTGCTGCAGCGGTACGCCGACAAGCAGGCGGCCGACACGGGCCGGCTGTACGGCATCTGGCTGGACGGCACCCTCGTCGGCGGCGTCCTCTTCCGGATCTTCGACACCGAGTCCGGGAACTGCGAGGTCGGCTGCTGGCTGGAGTCGGCGGGGGAGGGGCGCGGCCTGGTGACCCGGGCGGTGCGGAAGCTGATCGACTGGGCGGTGGAGGAGCGCGGCATGCACCGTGTGGAGTGGGTGGCGTCCTCCGCCAACACCCGCAGTGTGGCGGTCGCGAAGCGGCTCGGGATGACGCGCGACGGGGTGCTGCGTGAGAACTATCCGTACCGCGGAGTGAGGCACGACTCGGAGATATGGTCCGTCCTGGCGCCCGAATGGCGCGCACAGCGGGGCTGAGGCGGGGCCGGGGAACCGGGCGGGCCTGCCGGACCGGCCGTGGCCGTTAAGGGCGTTCTCATACGGGCCGCCTAGCGTGCGGCTCATGAACCTCACGACTTCCAAGACCCCCATAGCTCCCACCGCCGAAGGCGACCACGGGGAGAAGGCGGCGGACCGCCTCGACAAGGCGGCCAGCGAAGCCGAGGGCGAGCGCGCGGTGAGCGACGGCAGCGGCCTCGACGCCGACGCGGACCGGGACTCCGACCCTGACCTCGACCTCGAGGACGACGACTCCGACCGCGCACCGTCGGGGCTCGCCGCGGCCGCCGCGGCCGTTGTCGCCACCGGCCTCGGCGTCGTCGGTCTCACCGGGGCCTGGACCGGCCGGGTCGTCGCCGAGCGCGAGACCCTGCTGGGACAGATGAAGACCGCCTCCGGCGGCTCCGTGGCCCGGCAGATCTCCGAGATCTACGGTGACGCCTGGCACTCCACCGCCCTCGTCAACGGCATCTTCGCCCTGCTGGCCGTGCTCGTCGGCGTCTTCGCCCTGGTCCGCCCCGCCTTCGGCACACCCGGCAAGGACCCGCAGCCCGGCTGGGTCCGCGCCGTCGCGACCGCCGGCATCGCGCTCGGCGTCCTCGGCGTACTGATCTCCGTCGGCATGTACTTCGACCTCATCGTCGCCCTGCCGGCGGCGAGCGCAGCCGCCGGCTGAGAGCCACGACTGAGCAGTACGCAACTACCAGCGGTGCCCTAAGGCATCCACTCCGGGGGCCTAGGTCCGCATGCGGCAACCGTCGGGTGCGCCTAAGGCCCCCGGTCCGTAGAGATGCGGAACTCGCCCGATGCGGCGACACCCCCTGGGAGACGACAGTAGAGGCACGGCAGAAACCGGGCCCGGAAGATCCGGGCCCGCCACCGACTGCCCCTCCACCAGGCCTCAACAGGCCGTCGTCATCCGGGAGAAGCACATGTACGCGTACGAGCTCCACAAGATCCAGGAAGCCGAACTCCTCCGCAGGGCCGAGCTGGAGCGCGTCGTCCGGCAGGCCCGCCGGGCCCGCCGCGCCGCGCGCCGGTCCGGACGCCAGGAGGACGAAGGGGCGGTGAGTACGTTCCGGAATCGGTTCGTCCGCGCCGCGTGACGAGCGTGCGATGAGCGCCGATTCCCTTCCCACCGCCGCCGTGTCGGACCCATGTGCGATGCTCGGCGGCGTGGAGACCAGGTCCGTCAGTCCCGTGTTCGTCGGCCGCGCAGGCGAACTCACCTCGCTCACCGATGCGCTCGCCCGCGCCACCGCCGGGCCCCCCGGCCGTCCGGGAGCCCCGGGCGGCGAACCGCAGGCGCTGCTCATCGGTGGCGAGGCGGGTGTCGGCAAGACACGGCTGGTCGAGGAATTCCTGACGGCGGCCGGCCGACGCGAGGCCGTCGTCGCCGTCGGCGGCTGCGTCGAGATCGGCGCCGACGGGCTGCCGTATGCCCCGTTCTCCACGGCGCTGCGCGCCCTGCGCCGCACCCTGCCCGACGAAATGGCCGCAGCCTGCGCCGGGCAGGAGGGCGAACTGGCGAGGCTCCTCCCCGAACTCGGCGAAGCCGACCGGGACGCCACCGACGAGCACGGAACCGCCCGCCTCTTCGAGCTCACCGCACGGCTGCTGGAACGCATCTCCGCCGACCGGCCCGTCGTCCTCGTCCTGGAGGACCTGCACTGGGCCGACGCCTCCACCCGGCACCTCCTCGCCTATCTCTTCCGCACGCTGCGCAGCGGCCGCCTCGTCGTGGTCGGCACCTACCGGGCCGACGACATCCACCGCCGCCACCCCTTGCGCCCGCTCCTCGCCGAGCTGGACCGGCTCCGCACCGTCCGCCGGATCGAACTCGCCCGCTTCAACCGCGCCGAGGTCGGTCGCCAGCTCACCGGTATCCTCGCGGCCACCCCCGAACCCGACCTCGTCGACGAGATATTCGAACGGTCCGACGGCAACGCCTTCTTCGTCGAAGAGCTCGCCTGCAGCCTGGAGTGCGGCGACAGCTCCGGACTCTCCGACTCACTGCGCGACCTCCTCCTCGTCCGCGTCGAAGCGCTCTCGGAGGACGCCCAGAAGATCGCCCGGATCATCGCCGAGGGCGGCTCCACCGTCGAGTACGAACTACTGGCCGCGGTCTCCGGCCTCGCCGAGGACGACCTCATCGCGGCGCTGCGGGGAGCCGTCGGCGCCAACCTGCTGCTCACCACACCGGAGGGCAACGGCTACCGCTTCCGGCACTCGCTGGTCCGCGAAGCCGTCAGCGACGATCTGCTGCCCGGCGAACGCTCCCGGCTCAACCGCCGCTACGCCGAGGCGCTGGAGGCCGACCCCACCCTCGTGCGTGCCGGTGAGCGCGCCACCCGCCTCGCCAGCTACTGGTACGGCGCACACGATGCGGCCAAGGCCCTCCCCGCCGTGCTGAAGGCCTCCGTCGAGGCCCGCCGCCGCTACGCCTTCTCCGAGCAACTGCGGCTGCTGGAAAGGGCCATGGAGCTGTGGGACGACGTCCCCGACGAGATACGCAGCACCCTGCGCCCCATCGACTACGCCGAGGTGTACCCGGCGTGCGGCGAACCGGACACGACCCCGCTGCGCTACCTCGACCTGATGGCCGAAGCCACTGTCGCCGCCCGCTTCGGCGGCGACCGCGAACGAGCCCTCGCCATCTCCAAGAAGGCCATGCGGGTCGTGGACGGCGAGGCCGACCCGCTGCGCGCCGCCTGGTTCTGGGTCCAGCGCTCCCACTTGGTGCAGGCACTCACCCGCGGTGACGGCTGGCAGGAACTGGCCACCGCCCAGGATCTGGTCCGCGGTCTGCCGCCGTCCGCCGTGCACGCCGACGTCCTCATGAGCGTGGCCGGATGGGGCGCCCTGCACCGCCCCGGCGCCGAGACACTCGCCGCCGCCGACCGGGCCGTGGAGTACGCCCAACTCGTCGGCGACGAGTACATCGAGCTGCACGCTCGGCTCACCCGAGGCTGGCTCACCGCCGACGCCGGCGCCGTCGACGAGGGCATCGCCGAGATGTACGCCGTCCGCGACCGAGCCGATGAACTCCACCTCGTCGGCATCATGGGCCGCGCCAGCATCAACCTCCCCTCCACACTCGAATCGATGGGCCGCTCCCTGGAAGCCGTGGCCGCCGCGGACCACGGGATCGAGGTCTGCCACCGCCACGGCATCCCCGACACGGAGGCCTGGGTCCGCTCCAACCAGGCGATGTCGTACTTCTCCCTCGGCCACTGGGAGGAGAGCCGGGCCACCATCGACGTGGCCGCCCGGGCCGCCCAGTCCCGCAAGGCGCACGGCCTCGTCGCCTCACGTCGCACCGAGCTGGCCCTCGCTCGCGGTGACCTCGCCGAGGCCGAGGTGCAACTGGCGCTGAGCCAACGCCACTTCGGCTCCCGAGATCCGCAGCCCCAGCACCTCATCAGCCCGGTCCGTCACGCCATGACCCTTGCCGTACAACAGGGCCGCCTCGCCGAGGCGCGGGCCGCATTCGAGGCTCAGGCGGAAACGGGTTTCCCGCCCGGTACCCAGCGGTACGCGCTGCCCCTGCTCCAGATCGCCGCCACGGCCGAGGCGGACGCCCGTGGCCTGCCCGCCACGGAGCCCGGACGTCCGGCGATCCTTGCCCTGATCCGTAAGCATCTGAAGCAGCTGCCGATGCTCGTCCCGGTCTGGGCCGCCTACGGTCTGCTGATCAACGCCGAGCTGGCCCGCGCCGAGGGCACCGACACCCCCGACCACTGGTCCCGTGCGGCCGCCGCCTTCGCTCCCCTGCACCGCCCCTACGAACTGGCGCAGGTCCACCACCGCTGGGCCGAAGCCCTCCTCATCGCCTCCGGCGACCGGGCCAGGGCCACCGGCCTCCTGCGCGACGCGCACAGCACCGCCGAACGGCTCGGAGCGCGTCCGCTGACCGAGACCATCGAGCTGCTGGCCGGCCGCGCCCGCATCAGGCTCGCCACCTCCGTCGACGAGATCCCGACCGCCGTCACCGTCGTGGCCGACGACGCCACCATGGACAAGACGGCGGAGCGCGAGCAGGCCGAGGAGCAGCGCCAGGACGCGGCGGCCGCGGCAGTGGAGTCGTTCGGGCTGACCCGGCGCGAGCAGGACGTGCACCGGCTCGTCGCCGCCGGGCACACGAACCGGAGGATTGCCGAGGAGCTCTACATCTCACCCAAAACCGCGAGCGTGCACGTCTCCAACATTCTCGCCAAGCTCGGCGTCTCCAGCCGTGGCGAGGCCGCGGCGCTCGCCCACCGCCTCCGCCTGTACCGTGCCCGTGAGGTGTCATAGCCAGGTGCGGGTGCGGGTGCGGGTGCGGTCCGGGCTGCCGCCCCGTCTGTCCTCAATCGCCGGACGGGCTTGATGGACCGTCCTCGGCGTCGTCGTCCTCGTCCCCGTCCTCGTCCTCCGGCTCAGGAAGGCGGACCGTCACCTTTCCCGACGCGAGGTCTATCGGGCCGCGGCCGGGATCGCCCACGCCCAGGTCCACCCGGGACAGTTCCAGGCGCTTCTGCTCCTCCGCGGCGTGCTTGCGGCCCGGGGCGAAGAGTTCCTCGAAGAAGTTGAACACCGGCTCGCGCCCTTTCACCTGCTGTAGCCGCTACCGCACCTCCAGCACCAGGGCTCTGTCGTCTCCCGGTTCCGGTGTGCCGCGGTTGTCCGTGTTGCTCGTGACCAGCCAGAGTCTGTTGCCGCCCGCCGCGAGCACGGTGCGCAGCCGGCCGTACTGTCCTTTCAGGAACGATTGCGGGGCCGCCAGAGGTTCCTTGTCCGGGTTCTCCGAAAGCGGGATCCTCCAGAGTCGCTCACCGCGCAGGCCCGCCATCCAGATCGAGCCCTGGGCGAAGGCGATCCCGCTCGGGGACGCCTCGGACGTCTTCCACTGTGCCACGGGGTCGACGAAACCCTTCTTTCCGACCTTCCCCTCGTACTTCGGCCAGCCATAATTCCCACCGGGCACGATCTGATTCAGCTCGTCCCACGTGTCCTGCCCGAATTCGGACGCCCACAGCTGTTTCCGGCTGTCCCAGGCCAGCCCCTGAACATTGCGGTGCCCGTACGAATACATCAGCAGGCCGGGTTCGGGGTTGCCCGGTGCCGGTTTGCCGTCCGGCGTCATCCGCAGGATCTTGCCTGCCAGGGACGCCTTGTCCTGCGCCAGGCCGGTGTTCCCCGTCTCGCCCGTCCCCGCATACAGCATGTGGTCCGGGCCGAAGGCGATCCGGCCGCCGTTGTGGATGTTGCCCTTCGGGATGCCCCGCAGGACCGTGTGCGGCGCGCCCAGCTGCCGGCCGGTGTCACCGTGCTCGTCGTACCGCATGCGGGCGATGCGGTTGTCGGACCCGGTCGTGAAGTACGCGTACACCAGATGGTCCGAGGCATACGTCGGCGAGATCGCGATGCCCAGCAGCCCGCCCTCCCCGGCGGGCGACACCCCGGGCACCGTGCCCAGCAGCGTCTTGCTCCCCGTTCTCCCGTCGACCCGCGTGATCGTTCTCTCGTCGCGCGACGACACCAGAAGATCGCCGCCGGGCAGCTCCGCCAGACCCCATGGTGAGGCGAGTCCCTCGGTCAGCGTCGACACCACCTTCACCGAGCCCTTTGCGGGCGGCAACGAGGACGGCGGCGGCAAGGTGGAGGACGAGGAGGACGCAGCGGGGGAGGAGGGTGGTGGGTGTGTCGTACCCGCCGCGTCGCCGCCCGTGCTCCCTGAACCGTCGCTCGACGAGCACCCCGCCGACACCATCAGTGAGCCCACCGCGACCGCGGTCACCATCGCGCGGCGCGCAACGGGAAACCCTCGTGGCCGTTCCACCAGAGCTCTTACGGATCCGAATACAGAAGCGCGCACAGCACCGATCCCTTCGACGGCTGCCTGACTACTGTTCTTACACCGCAGCCCCGCCCCGGGTTCCGCATGACCGCCGAGTTTCTGCGCTCAGTCCCACGAACCCAGCGCCCGCGGCAGCCGGGCAATCTCAGCCAGATCCTGCGCCGTCAGCTCCAGCCCGGCCGCCCCCGCGTTCTCCACCGCCCACCGCTCCCGCTTCGTGCCCGGCACCGGCACCACATGGGGGCCCTGGCGCAGCACCCACGCCAGCGCCACCTGTGCCGGAGTCGCCCCGTGCCGTTCGGCGATCCGCCGCAGCCCCACCACCACGGGCTGGTTCGCCGCCATCATCTCGGCCGTGAACCGCGGATGCCTGGCCCGCAGATCGTCCGGCTCGAAGCCCTGGCCCGGCGTCAGCGTGCCCGTCAGATAGCCGTTGCCCAGCGGCATCGCCGCCAGCAGCCCCACACCCCGCGCCTCGCACCACGGCAGCAGCGTGTCGAGGGCCTCCGGCGACCAGACCGAAAGCTCCGCCTGGACCCCGCTCACCGGAAAGACCTGCTGCACCCGCTCCAGCTGGCGGATCGTTTCGTCGTGCATCCGCGCACCCGGCCGGCGCGAGGCCCTCGCCCCGACCGCGCTCAGCCCCAGCGCCCGCACCTTCCCCGCGGTGACCAGCTCCGCCATCGCGCCCCAGGTCTCCTCCACCGGCACCTCGGGATCGGCCCGGTGCAGCTGGTACAGATCGATCACATCGGTCTGCAGCCGCCGCAGCGACGCGTCACAGGCTCGGCGCACATAGCCGGGACGGCCGTTGGCCACGATGTGCTGATCGCCCACCAGCAGCCCGCACTTGGTGGAGACGAAGGCATCGGTCCGGCGCCCCTTGAGGGCCCTCCCGATCAGCAGCTCGTTGGTGAAGGGGCCGTACATGTCCGCCGTGTCGAGCAGCTGGACGCCCGCGTCGAGCGCGGCGTGCACCGTCCGCAACGCACGGTCACCGTGCTGCTGCGACGCGCTGTACGCCCAGCTCATCGGCATGCAGCCGAGCCCGACCGCACCCACGGCGAGCGCCGCCGCACCGAGACTCCTGCGCTCCAACTCCCCGAACCCTCCCTCGGCCCCGCCGTCACGGGACCCCGCACCGCACCCCAAAGTAACCTCTGCCGTCTCCCGTACTTCGCATAGCCTCCTGACCATGACTTCTATGACGACTCCCGATGTATGGCTGCCGATTCCGGCCGAGGAGATCGAAGGGCTCCCCGAGGGGCTCAACTACCGTTTCTGGGACGGCGAGCAGGACTTCCCGGCCGACCCCGCGGACTGTGCGTTCTATGTCGTTCCCTACATGAAGGGCCCGGAGATCGCGGTCCGCCCGCTCGCCGGGATGGGGGCGGTCCAGGTCGTCCAGACGCTCTCGGCGGGCATCGACCATGTCCAGCCGGGGCTCGGCCGGTTGTCCGCCGGGGTGCGGCTGTGCAACGCCAAGGGGGTTCACGAGGCCTCGACGGCGGAGCTCGCCCTCGCTCTGATCCTCGCCTCGCTGCGCGGCTTCCCCGGCTTCGTCCACGGTCAGGACAAGGAGGAGTGGCGGGCAGGTTTCTACCCGGCGCTCGCCGACAAATCCGTTCTGATCGTGGGGTACGGATCGATCGGCGCCGCCATCGAGGACCGGCTCGCGCCCTTCGAGTGTGCGCGGGTGGCGCGCGTCGCGCGCTCCGCGCGGACAACAGCGCGCGGCCCCGTACACACACTCGACGACCTGCCCGCACTGCTGCGCGAAGCCGACATCGTCATTCTGTCCACCCCGCTGAACCCTTCCACGCAAGGGCTGGTGAGCGGCGACTTCCTCGCCGCGATGCCGGACGGCGCGCTGCTCGTCAACGTCGCCCGGGGCGGAGTCGTGGACACCAAGGCTCTGCTGTCCGAACTCGAGTCCGGGCGGCTGCGCGCGGCACTCGATGTCACCGACCCGGAACCGCTGCCCGCCGGCCACCCCCTCTGGCATGCTCCGAACGTCCTGATCACTCCGCATGTGGGCGGCAGCACCTCGGCGTTCCTGCCGCGCGCCAAGCGACTGCTGGCCGGACAGCTCACCCGGTTCGCCGCGGGGGAGCCGGTGCAGAACGTCGTACTCACCACCGGCTGACCACTCTGCGAAGCCGTTCTGCTGCGCAGAGTGCCGACAACTGCCCATATCGTCACGGAGAGTAGAGGAACTATGTCCCTGTGTGACGAGTCTGGTGTATCGTCCCGAATGGGGGCTGCGCCGTGGAAGGGACGGCGCGGGGTGGCAGTGGAACGCGAGGGGGGCGACGGGCGATGCAGGGCCGATGGGCGAACGATCCGACGCGGCAGGGCGGTCGACGGAGACCACCTGGGCGCCCATCGTGCCGCGCCCTCACCCGCCCGACAGCATCGGGGACACCTCGGTGAGCGCCCCGGCGAGCGCCTTCGGGGCGTTCTTCTCCCGGCAGTCGACCGCCGGAGGGGCGTCCGGGGTGGTCTCGCAGATCCTTCTCGGCCTGGTCTGCGGCGGTTACGCCGTGGGGGCGGCCTTCGGCTGGGGCTCGTCCGAGCTGGCGCTCGTCATGGGCGACTTCGGCCTCAGTGCCGCTGCCCTCATCGCGGCCGTCTCCTGCTTCCTCTACGCGCGCTTCGCATGCGACCGGTTCCGGCCCGCCTGGCTGCTGTTCTCGCTCTCCTCGCTGATGGCCGCCGGGGGGAACGCCGTCTGGGGCTGGTACGAGGTCGTGCTCGGGGTCGATGTGCCCAGTCCGTCGCCGGCCGACGTCTTCTTCCTCTGCTTCGCGCCGCCCGCCATCGTCGGGCTGCTCGTCCTCGCCAAGCGCCCGGTCACCAGGGCCGGTTGGGTCTGTCTGGTGCTGGACTCCTGGCTGATCGGCGGATCGCTCCTCACGCTCTCCTGGAGCCTGGCGCTCGCCCACACCGCGCATCTCGCGGACGCCGAAGGGGCGAGCGTGGCCCGTGCGGCGCTCTCGCTGGCCTATCCGCTGCTCGACATCGTGCTGGTCTCCATGGTGCTCGCCCTGCACTTCCGGCGGGCCAACGTCAACCGCTCCGCGGTGAACACCGCCATCGCCGCCCTCGCGCTGACGGTCCTCTGCGACGCGCTGTTCACCTCGCCGCTGCTCCGCCAGACCTACCACTCCGGTCAGTTGCTGGACGCCGGCTGGTTCGCCGGTTCGCTGCTCCTCGCGTACGCCCCCTGGGGTGCGAACCGGACAGGAGACAACGCTGTCGAGCCCCGCCCGGCCCCGCGCACCACCAGCCGTCCGATCGCCGGTTCACTGGCCGCGCTGACGCCGTATCTCGCCGCAGCCGTCTGCACCCTCGGCATTCTCTACAACGTCATCGAGGGCCGCCGGGTGGACCGCGTCGTGGTCTTCACGGGCTGCATGGTGGTGCTCGCCCTGGTCGTACGACAGGGCATCATGCTCGTCGACAACATCGCGCTCACCCAGGAGCTGGCGCAGAAGGAGAATCACTTCCGCTCCCTGGTCCAGGGCTCCAGCGACGTCATCATGATCGCCGCCCCCACCGGCATCCTCCGGTACGTCAGCCCCGCCGCTTCCGGAGTCTACGGGCGGGAGGCCGACGATCTCGTCGGCGCCGAGCTCGCCTCGATCATCCATCCCGAGGACCTGGGGCGCGTGGTCCACGAGGTGCGGCGGTTTCTGGCCGCGCCGCCCAGTGAGGAACCCACCACGCGGATCGAGTGCCGGTTCAGATCCGGCACCGGTGACTGGCTCAACGTCGAGTCAACCGTCAACCGCCACCAGGGCGGGTTGATCCTCAACAGCCGGGACGTGACCGAACGGGTCAGGCTGCAGGCCCAGTTGCAGCACAACGCCGAGCACGACCCGCTGACCGACCTGCCCAACCGCGCCCTGTTCACCGACCGGGTCCGCCAGGCTCTCGGCGGCCGCCGCTCCGGTGACCCCGGCACCGCGGTGCTCTTCATCGACCTCGACGGCTTCAAGGCGGTCAACGACCGTCTCGGCCACCAGGCGGGCGACGAGCTGCTCGTCCAGGCCGCCCGCCGTCTCCAGGAGTCCGTGCGGGCCGGGGACACCGCGGCCCGTCTCGGCGGCGACGAGTTCGCGGCGCTCATCCTCGGAGACGGCACGCGTGATCAGGGCGCCCGGGAGTACCAGGTACACGAGATCGCCGACCGGCTGCGCCTCACGCTCTCCCAGCCCTACCGGATCGGCGGCGGCGAGGTCCGCGTCGCCGCCTCCATCGGGGTCGCCTTCGCCGAGCCCGCCATCACCCCCACCGACCTCATGCGCAATGCCGACCTCGCCATGTACCGCGCCAAGGCGGCCGGCAAGGACCGTGTCGAGCTGTACGCCCCGCAGATGCAGGCCGAAGTGGTACGCCGGTCCGAACTGGCGACCCGGCTGCGCACCGCCGTGCGGGACGGCGAGTTCGCCCTGCTCCATCAGCCCGTGGTCCATCTCGCCACCGGCACCGTCGCCGCCGTCGCCGCACAGGCCCGCTGGCGCTCCGCCCAGGGCATCCTGTTCACCCCCGCCGAGTTCCTCCGCGTCACCGAGGACGGCGACCGCACCGCGGAGCTCGGCCGCTGGCTCCTGGAAGAGGCCGTCGAGCAGGCCGCCGACCGGGCCATGGCCGGGCACCAGGTCGCCGTTGCCGTCCGGCTGTCCGCCCGCAGACTGCTGGACAGGGCGATGCCGTTCGGCTCCGTCGAGGCGCTCCTCACCCGGCACGGCCTGCCCTCGGGGGCGCTGATGATCGAGGTCTCCGACAACGACCCCCGGGTCTCCTTCGACGAGCTCGAACAGCGCCTCGTCGCGCTGCGTCGGCTCGGTGTACGGATCGCGCTCGACGGCTTCGGCAGTGGCTACGCCGCGATCAATGCGCTGCGCCGGCTCCCCATCGACGTACTGAAACTCGACCGGGGTCTCGTCGAGGGTGTCGTGGAATCGGCCCGACTGAACAAGATCACCAGTGGGCTGCTGAGGATCGCCTGCGATCTGGGCCTGCAGTCGGTGGCCGACGGGGTCGACGTGCCGGAACAGGTCCTCGCGCTGCGCGCCATGGGCTGTACGCACGGCCAGGGGATGGCCTTCTCCGGGCCGCTGGACGAGTACCGTCTGCGCCGCACGCTGGTGCGCGGAGAGTTCCCGGTGCCGGGCGGACCCACTGCTCAGCCCGTCCTGACGGGCGGCTCGATTCCGCTGCTCAGTGGACCACATTCTGAGATGCCTATCCCACCTACTTGACACGCTGTGCGCGTCGGAGAGAGGGTCAATGCCATGCGCACCCGAATTCTCGTACTTGGAAAGCGCGTCGGCTGAAGCAGAGTCCCTCGTTGACACTCTGCAGACCGCACCGGCGCGCTCCCCTCGCTTGCCTCACGGCACGAGGGGTTTTTTGTTGCACTGGCACACCTCAAAACCCCGCAAAAACCCTCAGCTTCGAGAAGAGAATGCCGATGACCGAGCAGGCCACCGGGGCCCATCATCCCCAGCCGCGGGCCCGTAACGGCGGATCGTCCTCCGCCACCGTTGAGCACGTCACGGGTGCGCAGTCCCTCATCCGGTCTCTTGAGGAGGTGGGGGCCGACACGGTATTCGGCATTCCCGGCGGCGCCATCCTTCCGGCGTACGACCCGATGATGGACTCCACCCGGGTCCGTCATGTGCTGGTCCGTCACGAGCAGGGCGCCGGACACGCCGCCACCGGCTACGCGCAGGCCACCGGCAAGGTCGGTGTCTGCATGGCCACCTCCGGTCCGGGCGCGACCAACCTGGTCACCCCGATCGCCGACGCGCACATGGACTCCGTCCCGCTGGTCGCGATCACCGGCCAGGTGGCCTCCAAGGCGATCGGCACGGACGCCTTCCAGGAAGCCGACATCTGCGGCATCACGATGCCGGTCACCAAGCACAACTTCCTGGTCACCCGAGCCGAGGACATCCCGCACACGATCGCCGAGGCCTTCCACATCGCCTCCACCGGCCGTCCGGGCCCCGTCCTCGTCGACATCGCCAAGGACGCCCTGCAGGCGCAGACCACGTTCAGCTGGCCGCCGACCCAGGACCTGCCCGGCTACCGCCCGGTCACCAAGCCGCACGCCAAGCAGATCCGTGAGGCCGCCAAGCTCATCACCCAGGCCAAGCGGCCGGTGCTGTACGTCGGCGGCGGCGTCATGAAGGCCGGGGCGACTGCCGAGCTGAAGGTCCTCGCCGAGCTCACCGGAGCGCCCGTCACCACCACTCTGATGGCGCTCGGTTCGTTCCCCGACAGCCACCCGCTGCACGTGGGAATGCCGGGCATGCACGGTTCGGTCACCGCCGTCACCGCGCTGCAGAAGGCCGACCTGATCGTCGCCCTCGGAGCCCGCTTCGACGACCGCGTCACCGGCAAGCTGGACAGCTTCGCCCCGTACGCCAAGATCGTCCACGCCGACATCGACCCGGCGGAGATCGGCAAGAACCGCACCGCCGACGTGCCGATCGTCGGTGACGCCCGCGAGGTCATCGCCGACCTCGTCCAGGCCGTCCAGGCCGAGCACACCGAGGGACACACCGGCGACTACTCCGCCTGGTGGAAGGACCTCAACCGCTGGCGCGACACCTACCCGGTCGGCTACGACCTCCCCGAGGACGGCAGCCTCTCCCCGCAGCAGGTCATCCAGCGCATCGGCGAGCTCGCCCCCGAGAACACGATCTTCGCGGCGGGCGTCGGCCAGCACCAGATGTGGGCCTCGCACTTCATCCAGTACGAGCAGCCCGCCACCTGGCTGAACTCCGGCGGCGCCGGAACGATGGGTTACGCGGTCCCGGCCGCGATGGGCGCCAAGGCCGGCATGCCGGACCGTACGGTCTGGGCGATCGACGGCGACGGCTGCTTCCAGATGACCAATCAGGAACTCACCACCTGCGCGCTCAACAACATCCCGATCAAGGTCGCGATCATCAACAACGGCGCGCTCGGGATGGTCCGCCAGTGGCAGACCCTGTTCTACAACCAGCGGTACTCCCACACCGTGCTGCACTCCGGCGCCGACACCGAGGGCGCCCCGGCGAAGGGCACCCGCGTGCCGGACTTCGTCAAGCTGTCCGAGGCCATGGGCTGCTACGCGATCCGCTGCGAGGACCCGGCCGATCTGGACAAGGTCATCGCGGAGGCCAACGCGATCAACGACCGCCCGGTCGTCATCGACTTCATCGTCCACGAGGACGCCATGGTGTGGCCGATGGTCGCCGCCGGCACCTCCAACGACGAGGTCATGGCCGCCCGTGGCGTCCGCCCCGACTTCGGCGACAACGAAGACGACTGAGAGACAGAGAGAGACCGACTCCATGTCCACCAAGCACACGCTCTCCGTCCTGGTCGAGAACAAGCCCGGTGTCCTCGCCCGGATCACGGCCCTGTTCTCCCGACGCGGCTTCAACATCGACTCGCTCGCGGTCGGTACCACCGAGCACCCCGACATCTCGCGCATCACCATCGTCGTGGGTGTCGAGGACCTGCCCCTCGAGCAGGTGACCAAGCAGCTCAACAAGCTGATCAACGTACTGAAGATCGTCGAACTCGAGCCGTCCGCTGCGATCCAGCGTGAGCTCGTCCTGGTGAAGGTCCGCGCCGACAACGAGACCCGCTCCCAGATCGTCGAGATCGTCAAGCTGTTCCGCGCCAAGACCGTGGACGTGTCCCCGGACGCCGTCACGATCGAGGCGACCGGCGGCGCCGACAAGCTGGAGGCCATGCTCAAGATGCTCGAGCAGTACGGCATCAAGGAGCTCGTCCAGTCCGGCACCATCGCCATAGGGCGCGGCGCGCGCTCGATCACCGACCGTTCGCTGCGCGCCCTCGACCGTACGGCCTAGCCGCCACCCCTCTCGCCGCTCGTATGGCGAGACCCGAAAACGTAATTGACGCACCCCGCCGTACGGTGGGACGCAACACCTGCACACCAAGGAGAAGACCCAGTGGCCGAGCTGTTCTACGACGACGATGCCGACCTGTCCATCATCCAGGGCCGCAAGGTCGCGGTCATCGGCTACGGCAGCCAGGGCCACGCCCACGCGCTGTCGCTGCGTGACTCGGGTGTCGACGTCCGTGTCGGTCTGCACGAGGGCTCCAAGTCCAAGGCCAAGGCCGAGGAGCAGGGCCTGCGCGTGGTGACCCCGGCGGAGGCCGCCGCCGAGGCCGACGTCATCATGATCCTCGTCCCGGACCCGATCCAGGCCCAGGTCTACGAGGAGTCCATCAAGGACAACCTCAAGGACGGCGACGCGCTGTTCTTCGGTCACGGCCTGAACATCCGGTTCGACTTCATCAAGCCGCCGGCCAACGTCGACGTCTGCATGGTCGCCCCGAAGGGCCCGGGCCACCTGGTCCGCCGCCAGTACGAGGAGGGTCGCGGCGTTCCGTGCATCGTGGCCGTCGAGCAGGACGCCTCGGGCAACGGCCTGGCGCTCGCCCTGTCGTACGCGAAGGGCATCGGCGGCACCCGCGCCGGCGTCATCAAGACGACCTTCACCGAGGAGACCGAGACCGACCTGTTCGGTGAGCAGGCCGTCCTCTGCGGTGGCACCGCCGCTCTGGTCAAGGCCGGTTTCGAGACCCTGACCGAGGCCGGATACCAGCCGGAGATCGCCTACTTCGAGTGCCTCCACGAGCTGAAGCTCATCGTCGACCTGATGTACGAGGGCGGCCTGGAGAAGATGCGCTGGTCGATCTCGGAGACCGCCGAGTGGGGCGACTACGTCACCGGCCCGCGGATCATCACGGACGCCACCAAGGCCGAGATGAAGAAGGTTCTCGCCGAGATCCAGGACGGCACCTTCGCCAAGAACTGGATGGCCGAGTACCACAACGGTCTGCCCAAGTACAACGAGTACAAGAAGGCCGACAGCGACCACCTGCTGGAGACCACCGGCCGTGAGCTGCGCAAGCTCATGAGCTGGGTGAACGACGAGGACGCGTAAGTCCTCAGCCGCGGGGCGGGTCTTCGGACCCGCCCCGCGGCGCATCCGCATCACCGCTGGAAGAAGGCGGCGCCGTACGTGTGTACAAGTCGTCCAGCCCCATGTGGGTGATCCTTCCATCGGGGCGCAGAATGCGCACTCGCGCATGACTACACTTCTCCACACATACACGCGTCAGGCCCACAGTGTCGTGCGTCTTCCACGCGGCAAGCCCCTCCACCGCCTGCGGCCGTCGGGACGGCCGTCCGCACTGGACTTGTGAGGACTCACGTGAGCTCGAAACCTGTCGTACTCATCGCTGAAGAGCTGTCGCCTGCCACGGTTGACGCCCTGGGGCCGGATTTCGACATCCGGCACTGCAACGGCGCGGACCGCGCCGAACTCCTCCCCGCGATCGCCGATGTCGACGCCATCCTGGTGCGCTCCGCCACCAAGGTCGATGCCGAGGCCGTCGCCGCCGCGAAGAAGCTGAAGGTCGTCGCCCGCGCGGGCGTCGGTCTCGACAACGTCGACGTCTCCGCGGCCACCAAGGCCGGCGTGATGGTCGTCAACGCCCCGACGTCCAACATCGTCACCGCCGCCGAACTGGCCTGCGGTCTGCTCGTCGCCACCGCGCGCAACATCCCGCAGGCCAACACCGCCCTCAAGAACGGCGAGTGGAAGCGCTCCAAGTACACCGGCGTCGAGCTGAGCGAGAAGACCCTCGGTGTCGTCGGCCTCGGCCGTATCGGCGTGCTGGTCGCGCAGCGCATGTCGGCCTTCGGTATGAAGATCGTCGCGTACGACCCCTATGTGCAGCCGGCCCGCGCCGCGCAGATGGGCGTCAAGCTCCTCACGCTGGACGAGCTGCTGGAAGTCTCCGACTTCATCACCGTGCACCTGCCGAAGACCCCCGAGACGCTCGGCCTGATCGGCGACGAGGCGCTGCACAAGGTGAAGCCCTCGGTGCGGATCGTCAACGCCGCGCGCGGCGGCATCGTCGACGAGGAGGCGCTCGCCTCCGCCCTCAAGGAGGGCCGCGTCGCCGGCGCCGGTCTCGACGTGTACGCGAAGGAGCCCTGCACGGACTCCCCGCTGTTCCAGTTCGACCAGGTCGTCTGCACCCCGCACCTCGGCGCCTCCACCGACGAGGCGCAGGAGAAGGCGGGCATCGCGGTCGCCAAGTCCGTCCGCCTCGCGCTCGCCGGTGAACTCGTGCCGGACGCGGTCAACGTGCAGGGCGGCGTCATCGCCGAGGACGTACGTCCCGGCCTGCCGCTCGCCGAGAAGCTCGGCCGGATCTTCACCGCGCTCGCGGGCGAGGTCGCGGCCCGCCTCGATGTCGAGGTGTACGGCGAGATCACCCAGCACGACGTCAAGGTGCTCGAACTCTCCGCGCTCAAGGGCGTCTTCGAGGACGTCGTCGACGAGACGGTGTCCTACGTCAATGCCCCGCTCTTCGCGCAGGAGCGCGGTGTCGAGGTCCGCCTCACCACCAGCTCCGAGTCGCCGGACCACCGCAATGTGGTGACGGTCCGCGGCACGCTGGCGAGCGGCGAGGAGGTCGCGGTCTCCGGCACGCTGGCCGGCCCCAAGCACCTCCAGAAGATCGTCGCGATCGGCGAGCACGATGTGGACCTGGCGCTCGCCGACCACATGGTCGTCCTGCGGTACGAGGACCGTCCCGGTGTCGTCGGCGCGGTCGGCAAGATTCTCGGCGAGGCCGGTCTCAACATCGCCGGCATGCAGGTCTCGCGGGCGGCCGCGGGCGGCGAGGCGCTGGTCGTCCTCACCGTCGACGACGACGTCCCGGCAGCGGTCCTGAGCGAGATCGCCGAGGAGATCGGCGCGACCTCGGCCCGCTCGGTGAACCTCAGCGACTGATCCCAAACCCTGTGCGGGCCGGTGTACCCGGAATGTAGACGTGCGTCTTACACAAACGTCTGCATGCCGGGTACGCTGCTTTCATGGGACACCGTGAGGATCTGCTCGAAGGCGCCAAGCGCTGCCTGCTGGAGAAGGGGTACGCCCGGACGACGGCACGCGACATCGTCGCGGCCTCCGGCACCAACCTCGCCTCCATCGGTTACCACTACGGTTCCAAGGAGGCCCTGCTCAATCTCGCCTTCCTCAAGGTGACGGAGGAGTGGGGCGAGTTGCTCACCAAGCAGCCGGACGGGACCGGGAACGGCGACGGTTCCCCCCAGGCGCCTCTCGACCAGTTCCGCGACGTGTGGGAGCGGGTGATCGGCAGCTACGAACGGACACGTGCCGTCTGGCAACTCCAGATGGAGGTCGTGTCCCGGGTCGACTCCGACCCCGAGCTGCAGAAGGCCCTGGCGGGCCCGCAGCGTGAAGGCCGGGACGGGCTCGCCGAGAACATGCTGGGCATCGACCCGGAGACCGACCCGGAGCGGGCGCGGGTCGCCGGGCTGTTCTGCCAGGCGCTGCTGGCAGGCGTGATGGTGCAGTGGATGATCGACCGCGACTCGGCGCCGTCGGCGCAGGACCTGACGGACGGGCTGAAGGCGGTGCTCGAGGGGCGGGTGTCGTAGGCGATTGCGTGGCCGCGGCCACGCTGTGTCGTCCATCGCCGGAGGGGCTGAGATGTGGCAGTGCCCGCCCGGTGGTCAGGCGCCGGGCGGTGGCAAGGCCCGGCACAGCGCCTCCAGGGCCGCGCCGTACGCATGGTCCGGCGGCGTCGCATAGCCCACGACCAGGCCGTCCTCGGCGCGCATGGTGGCGGCCGGATGACGGAAGTCGGCGAGCGGGTCCAGGCCGAGGCCCTGCCAGGCGGCGGCCTTGACGGTGGAGCGTTCGGTGCCGGGCGGTAGCCGCAGGACGGCGTGCAGTCCGGCGGCGATGCCGGTGGGCGTGATGTGCGGGGCGTGTGCGGCCAGGGCGGCGACGAGCTGGTCACGGCGGCGCCGGTAGCGCTGCCGCATCCGGCGGATGTGCCGGTCGTAGTGGCCGGATTCGATGAAGTCGGCGAGCGCGAGCTGGTCCAGGACGCTCGCCCAGCCCTCGCGTTCCCCCTTGGCGGCCAGCACGGCGCCGACGAGGTGCTCGGGCAGCACCATCCAGCCCAGGCGAATGGCGGGGGAGAGGCTCTTGCTGACGGAGCCGAGGTGGACGACCCGGTCCGGATCGAGGCCCTGGACGGCGCCCACCGGCTCACGGTCGTAACGGAACTCCCCGTCGTAGTCGTCCTCCAGGACCAGCCCGCCGCGGGTACGAGCCCAGTCGACCACGGCCGCACGCCGCTCCGGGTGCAGTGGACCGCCCGTCGGGAACTGGTGGGCCGGGGTGAGCAGCACACTCCGTACGCCCGGCAGTCCGGTCAACTCACCGGTGCGGGCCCCGTGTTCGTCGATCGCCAGCGGGACCGTGCGGACCCCGGCGGCGACCAGCAGCGAACGGTGGAAAGCGAGCCCGTACGACTCCACCGCCAGCGGGCCGCGCAGCACGCCGCCGCCGAACAGCAGCCGAAGGGCGTGCGCGAAGCCGGAGCAGATCACGATCCGTTCGGGGGAGCAGCGCACCCCGCGGACGCGCGCCAGATAGCCGGACAGCGCGCGGCGCAGCTCGATGCGACCCTGTGGATCCCCGGGGCCGAAGGCGTCGTTCGGCGCGCCGTTCACGGCGCGGCGCGAGGCCGCGAGCCATGCGGTACGGGGGAAGGACGCGGCGTCCGGCTGTCCTTGACGAAGGTTGTGCACGGGCGTGGCCGGGCGGGACGGCGTCTTCTTCGGGATCCGGGCAGGGGCGGCGGCAGCGGCGCGGTGCGCGACCCGGGTGCCGGACCCCTGACGGGCGGTCAGCCAGCCCTCGGCGACCAGTTCGGCATAGGCGTCGGCGACGGTGTTACGGGCCAGGCCGAGGTCGGCGGCGAGCGAGCGGTAGGGCGGCAGCCGGGTGCCGGGCGGCAGCCGTCCCGCCCGGACCGCGTCGCGCAGCGCGCGGATGAGAACGGACCGGCGGCTGCCCGGTCCAGCCAGCTCCAGCAGCAGGTCGCTGCCGATCCGCTCCGCCGAATTGACCCATGATTCCGACATCGGAATGCACCCTACGCGAGGTCGCCCGACTCCGTAGCGTAGTGATCATGACGAACAGCGAAGCAGTCACCCGAACCGCCCGAGTCAACTTCGCCAAGGCCGCCCCGAAGGCGTTCAAGGCCCTCATCGGCTTCGACGCCGCCGCGCGGCAGGGCCTGGACCCTGCGCTCGTCGAACTGGTCCAGATCCGGTCCTCCCAGCTCAACGGGTGCGCGTACTGCCTGCACATGCACACCACGGACGCCCGCAAGGCGGGTGAGAGCGAGGAGCGGCTGCACATGGTCGCCGTCTGGCCGGAGGCCGCCCACTTCTTCACGGAGAAGGAACAGGCAGCACTCGCGCTCACCGAGGCCGTCACCCTGGTCTCCCGCGGCGGCGTCCCGGACGACGTCTACGCCCGCGCGGCGGCCCACTTCGACGAGCCCGAGCTGGCCGGACTGCTGGCCCTGATCTTCACGATCAACACCTGGAACCGCATCGCTCTGAGCACCGCGAAGGTGGCGGGCACGGACGAGCGGGCGGCCCACTGAACGGCGCCGCTCTCCGGCCTCACCCCAGGGGATGTCCGCCGAGGATGCCCTGTCCCCCCTGGAGCCGAGCCCTCTTCAGTGCCAAGTGCAGCAGCAGCCGGTCCTCGCCGTCGTTCAGGTCCAGACCGGTGAGCTGCTCGACCCGGGACAGCCGGTAGTACAGCGTCTGGCGGTGGATGCCGAGTTCGGCCGCCGTGCGGCTCGCCTGACCCGCGCAGTCGAGGAACACCTCGGCGGTGCGGGCCAGGTTCGTGTGCGGCGGGGTGAGCAGGGGGCGCACCGCGGGGTCCGGGGTGGTGTCCGCCGTCGGGGGGAGCGCGGTCAGCAGGCGGTACGGGCCGATGGCCGACCAGTCGGCAACCGGGCCGAAGCGCGACTCCGCTGCCGCCGCGCGGGCCGCCGCCGAGGCCTCGTGCCAGGCCGCGGCCAGCTCCGGCAGGCCCCGGCGCGGGACCGCGACCCCGGCCGTGGCGGTCCGTCCCGCGGTGGTGCGCAGCCGGTCCGCCGCCGCCGTCGCCGGGTCCAGTACGTCGGGGGAGCGCAGCCGGATCAGTGCGGCCAGCGACAGGGTGCCCGCCCCCGCCGGTGACGGGACGGTGGACAGCGCTGCCGCGGACGGCACCGTACGGGCCGACGGGGTCTCGTCCGGCCACGGGGTCACACAGACCACCGTGTGCAGCCCGTCCGAGTCCGGGCCCAGCGCCTCCCGCAGCGCGGCCACCGCCATGTCGCGCTGCCAGCCGCGGCCGGCCGTCAGTACCGCGCCGAACTCCCGGGACAGATCCGTGCCGGCCCGCGCCTCGTCGGAGAGCAGTGCCCCGATCCTGGCCGCCACGTCCATCGCCGCGATCAGCTGTCCGTCGGTCGGCCCGGGTTCCGTGTCGAGCAGCCAGACGTAGCCGAGCACGACGCCCCGATGGCGTACCGGCAGGCAGATCCGGCCGCGGAACACCCCGGCCTCCGGGGCGGCGGGGATGCGGACCGGGCCGGTGGCGCGGGCGATGCCGAAGCCCTCGAACCAGGCGCGGACCGCGGGTGTGGAGCGACGAGTGAGGATCGATCGGGTGCGGACCGGGTCCATCGCCGTGTCGTCGTCGCTGTCGTGCGCCCCGAAGGCGACCAGGCCGAAGTCCCGGTTCTCCAGTGTCGCGGGGGCGCCGAGCAGCGCGGAGATCTCGTCGACCAGCTCCTGGTAATCGCCCTTCACCCGGCCATTCTCCCACCCCTTCAGACATATGTCTGAGATCCAGGGCATGGATGCGTGACAGCTGTCGATGGCACATGATCGGAGGGATCCTTAGATTTCACGGTGGTTCTCCGTGCTGTACCGGTCTGATTCAGTTCCTGCCGGTACGGCCCTCGTTCATATCTTTCCGTTGGAGGTGCCCCGTGCTGGCTCCCGTGATCCTCGCTGCGTCGCGCAGTGACAAGATGCGCCGTTTCATTTCGGCTGCTCCGGGGACCAAGCAGGTCGTCGACCGGTTCATCGCCGGCGAGACGGTCGAGCAGGTTGTCCCGATCATCAAGGACGCCACCGGGAAGGGCCTCGAGGTCACCCTCGACGTCGTCGGCGAGGACATCACGACGCCCGAGCAGGCCACCGCCGCGCGCGACGCGTACCTGGAGCTGATCGACCGCCTGAAGGACCTCGGCCTGGGCACCAGGGCCGAGATGTCCATCAAGCTTTCGATGTTCGGCCAGGCCCTGGAGGGCGGCCACGAGATGGCGCTCGCCAACGTCCGCCCGGTCGTCGAGGCCGCGGCCGCGATCGGCACCACGGTCACCCTGGACGCCGAGGACCACACCACCCTCGACTCGATGTTCGCCATCCACGAGGAGCTGCGGAAGGACTTCCCGCAGACCGGCTGCGTCATCCAGGCCTACCTGTTCCGCACCGAGGACGACGCCCGCCGCCTCGCCGCCGCCGGCAGCCGCGTCCGCATCGTGAAGGGCGCCTACAAGGAGCCCGCCTCCGTGGCGTACCAGGACAAGGCCGAGATCGACAAGGCGTACGTCCGCATCCTGAAGACGCTCATGGAGGGCGAGGGCTACCCGATGATCGGGTCCCACGACCCGAGGCTCATCGCCATCGCGCAGGAGCTCGCCCGCAAGGCCGGGCGCAAACTGGACGAGTACGAGTTCCAGATGCTCTACGGGATCCGCAGCGACGAGCACATCCGGCTCGCGGCCGAGGGCCACCGGATGCGTGTCTACACCGCGTACGGCACCGACTGGTACGGCTACTTCATGCGCCGTCTCGCGGAGAAGCCGGCCAACCTGCTGTTCTTCGCCCGCTCCATCCTCACCAAGGGCTGACCCGCCCGCCCCGCTGCCCCCACCCCGCTGAAGCAAGGAGACAAGGCACTCATGGACGCTGTGACCCAGGTCCCCGCGCCGGTCAACGAGCCGGTCCACTCCTACGCCCCGGGTTCCCCGGAGCGCGCCCGTCTGGAGGCGAAGCTCAAGGAGCTCGCCGAGAACCCGATCGACCTGCCGATGACCATCGGTGGCGAGAAGCGGATGGGTGGCGGCGAGCGTTTCGACGTCGTACAGCCGCACAACCACAAGGCCGTCATCGGCACGTTCGCCGGCGCCACCGAGCAGGACGCGCGGGACGCGATCGACGCCGCCCTCGACGCCGCCCCGGCATGGCGTGCGATGTCGTTCGACGACCGCGCCGCGATCATCCTGCGCGCCGCCGAGCTGCTGTCCGGCCCCTGGCGCGAGACGCTGGCCGCCTCGACCATGCTCGGCCAGTCGAAGACCGCCCAGCAGGCCGAGATCGACACCCCGTGCGAGCTCGTCGACTTCTGGCGCTTCAACGTGCACTACGCGCGCCAGATCCTGGCCGAGCAGCCCCCGGCCAACTCCCCGGGTGTGTGGAACCGCATGGATCACCGCCCGCTGGAGGGCTTCGTCTACGCGATCACGCCGTTCAACTTCACGGCCATCGCGGGCAACCTGCCCACCGCCCCCGCTCTCATGGGCAACGTCGTGGTGTGGAAGCCGTCCCCGACGCAGACCCACTCCGCCGTGCTGCTGATGCAGCTCCTGGAGGAGGCCGGTCTGCCCAAGGGCGTCATCAACCTGGTGACCGGCGACGGCATCGCCGTCTCCGAGGTCGCCCTGAACCACCGCGACCTGGCCGGTATCCACTTCACCGGCTCGACCCCGACCTTCCAGCACCTGTGGAAGACGGTCGGCAACAACATCGCCAACTACCGCACCTACCCGCGTCTGGTCGGCGAGACCGGCGGCAAGGACTTCGTCGTCGCGCACCCCAGCGCCGACCGCGCCGTCCTGAAGACCGCACTGACCCGTGGCTCCTTCGAGTTCCAGGGCCAGAAGTGCTCGGCCTCCTCCCGGGCGTACGTCCCGGCCTCCATCTGGAACTCCGGTTTCAAGGAGGAGTTCGCGGCCGAGGTCGACTCCATCACCATGGGTGACGTCACCGACCTGTCGAACTTCATCGGTGCTGTCATCGACGAGCGTGCGTTCGCCAAGAACAAGGCCGCGATCGACCGGGCCAAGGCCGACTCGTCCTGCACCGTCGTCGCGGGTGGCACGTACGACGACTCGGTCGGCTACTTCGTCCGCCCGACGGTCATCGAGTGCGCCGACCCGGCCAACGAGGTCTTCACGACCGAGTACTTCGGCCCGATCCTCGCGGTCCACGTGTACGAGGACGACAAGTACGACGAGATGCTGGAGCAGATGGAGTCGGTCTCCGACTACGCGCTGACCGGCTCGGTCATCTCGGGCGACCGCGCCGCGGCCGCTTACACGATGGAGAAGCTCCGCTACGCGGCGGGCAACTTCTACATCAACGACAAGTCGACCGGTGCCGTCGTGGGCCAGCAGCCCTTCGGTGGCGGCCGCGCCTCGGGCACCAACGACAAGGCGGGCGCCCCGCAGAACCTGCAGCGCTGGACGCTGACCCGCGCCATCAAGGAGACGCTGGTCCCGCCGACCGACTACACCTACCCCCACCAGGGCTGACGCCCTCCGGGATGCGGCGCACCCGCACCCCGCCACAGATCCCGCCCCCGCCCGGCTCCCCCAGCCGGTCGGGGGCGGATTCCATTTCCGCCCGCCGGTACGGGAAGCATCAGTACAGGAACCGCTTCACCACCGCGTCGCCCGCCTCGGCCGCCCGCCCGTAGAAGTCCAGCACCTGCCGGTAGTGCGTGGCGAAGACGGCGCGGACCTCGGCCTCCGGCCATCCCCAGTGCGCACCGACGCCCCCGTCGGCCGCGCGCCACAGCTCGTCGAACGGATGAGTGCGGAGGAATTCCGCCGCCTCCCGTACCTCCGTGGCCTCGAGAGTCACCGACGGCGCCTCGATCCCGGCCGGGTCCTCGTGGACGTTCCCGCCGAAGATCGGGAGTTCGCACCTGCCGTGGCCGGGCGGTGCGGTGAGGCACAGCTCGTGCACCTGGGAGAAATCCTTGGAGATGCTCAGATCCGTCTCCAGGCGGTCGAACTCGTCGTCGGTGTCGGCGAAGACCTCCGCCACTCCGGCGAAGTCCTGCGGCAGCCCGGCGGCCGGCACGGCCCGTGCCTGCATGCTGAAGCTCATCGTCGTCCCCTCCTGCCGGGCCGCTGTCCGCAGGCCCCCTGCTCATGAACAGTAGGGGCGCCCACCGACAACGGCCCGCGCCGGATGAGCCCGGTGGATGATCCGCCCCTCGCTACCGGTTCAGCGGTCGCAGGAAGTACGGCCCGGGGACCAGCGGCAGGCCACCGCGGCGAAGCCGCCGTCGGAAACCACATCCACCGACAGGGTGTCGCCGCTCCGCACCGTGCGGGCCGTGCGCAGCGGTCCGGCCGGTCCGTCCGTCACCGTCTCGACCAGCCAGCGTCCGGATCCGATCCGCAGCGGCACCTCGGCGGTGTGCGCCGCACCCGCGTACATACCGCCGATGAACCACCTGCTGCCGGACCGGCGGCCCAGCACCGCACTGCTCCCAGGCTCCCCGGCCAGCAGCCGCGTACTGTCCCAGGCGTCCGGCAACTGCTCCAGGAAGTGCCGGGCCTCCGGGCGCGCCTCGTACGACTCGGGCGTGCCCGCCAGGTTCTGGATTCCGGACTCGTACAGGACGGAGAGCCCCAACTCGCTTGCGTCGGACGCGGCGTTGGGCCGGTTCGGGCGGTGGAAGGCGCCGGGGGTGAAGTCCATGGAGCCGATCACGTTCCGGGTGAAGGGGAGCGTGGTCAGGTGCTGGGCGGTGTTCGTCTTCTTCTCCTCACCGTTGACGCCCTCCAGTGACATGACGTGCGGCCAGGTGCGCTGGATGCCCTTGGGGATCGTGGAGCCGTGGAAGTTGACCAGGAGGTGGTGGGCCGCCGTCTCCGGGAGGATCCGGTCGTACCACTGGAACGTCTCCTGCGCCTCCGAGTCCATGAAGTCGATCTTCACGCCCTTGACGCCCCACTTCTCCAGCGTCGGAAGCCACTGGGCCCGCTCCTCGGCGGTGTCGAGGTCGCGGTGATGGATCCAGACCTGGATGCCCACGCCCCGTTCCCTGCCGTAACGCACCAGTTCCGGGATCCAGCTGTGGGTCTGCCAGTCGGGGTCGGTGACGTCCCACTGCGCCGGGTCGAAGTACCAGCCCGCGTCGACCACGGTGTACGGCCAGTGGCGGGCAGCCGCGTAGTCGACGTATCCCTTCTGCATCTCCAGGCTCTGCCCTGCCTCACGCCCGCCCGCGAGCCAGGTCCACAGGGCGCGGCCCGGCTTGATCCAGGAGGTGTCGTGGATCCTGGACGCCGGGGCGAGGTCGTCGGTGAACGTCGACTCGGTGACGGTCGCCAGGTCGCCGGTGACCACGGCGCGCCACGGGGTGGTGAGCGCACCGGCCGTCTGCACCTGCGGGTCCCAGAGTTTGACGCGATAGGTGGAGGACCCCGCGTCGTGGGCCAGCCGGGCCCCCGAGTAGCTGCCGGTGAGATCGGACTCAGCCACCAGGGCATAGCTGTTCCCGGTACGGAACAGTGCCTGCATCATGTACTCGCCGGCCGGGGCGCCGGCCGCCGTGTACGCGTTGAAGAGGTTCTCGTTGTCCTTGCGGTAGGCGCCGAGCCAGGCGGAGGAGCCCTCGGGCAGGGTGAACGCCGAGGTCTCCTGCAGAACGTTGCCCGTGTCGCCCGGCAGGTCGTACCGGTACGCGACCCCGTCGGCCGACGCCCGCACGACCACGTCGAGCCGGGCGCCCGCCCCGGTGCGGAAGCGGAAGCGTGCCTCACGCATGTGTACGGTGCGGTTGCGGGCCTTGCCCGCGGCGGTTCGGTAGTGCTCGTCGACCGCGCGGTCGCTGCGGCCGAGGAACGACAGCCCGGTGGAGAAGTCGGCCCGCTCGGTGACGATACCGACGGGCGAGGGGGCGAGCACGGTCTCACCGGCGCGGGAGACGGACAGGTCCAGTGCCCCGCTCGCCCGGTCCAGTCGCAGTTCGGCGGTGGGCCCGCCGGGTCTGTCCTGTACCGTCCAGCCGGCCTCCTCGGCGCGCGCGTCGACGGCGAGCAGCAACGTCGATGCGAGGGCGCCGCAGAGGACGATCGAAAGTGTCCTGATCCGGTTCCGTAACGACACGGGGCCTCCCTCAGTCAGTTCACGATTCAGATGACGGATCAATGATCCGATGACTGGGAGAATGGAGGGCTGCTGAGGGGTCGTCAAGGGTCCTGGCGGGTAATACATCGGATCACTGGTGTGGATGGCTGAACGATGTCCAGGATCTCCTACTGTGTCATCGTTCAGTTCCAGCCGTGCACGATGAGCGACAGTCCGGTCGCGAACCCGCCGCCGAGCAGTACTAGATACCGTCCGTACTGCCGCCGCATCAGCAGCCCGAAGCCGGCGAGCAACTGCATCCCCGCGGTGGCCAGTTGGACGGCGAGCGGGCCGCCCGCAAGACTGCCCGCGAGCGCGCCGAGAGACACCTTCGGTGCCGCGCGCGGCACCGCCGCACACGCCGCCGCGAGCAGCAGCTCCGGCATCAGCGGCCAGCTCAGCGCCTCCGCCGCCCAGCAGAACGCGAGCGGCAGACCCGTGGCAGCTACTCAAATGCGCGCTGAGTACCTGATGGCGCAGGTGCCTGAGAGGCTGGGGGACATGACTGAGCCGTTGTGGCACACCGTGCACACCTACGAGCTGACCCCGACCGCCCGCGACGGGATCCGCACATTCCTCGACACCGCATTCGAGGGTGGCTTCAGCGACGACGACTGGGACCACACCCTGGGCGGCATCCACGCCTACGCACGCGACGGCAGCGGGCTCCTCGCGCACGGCAGTGTCGTCCAGCGCCGGGTGATCCACGCCCACCGCTCGTACCGCATCGGATATGTCGAGGGTGTGGCGGTCCGCGCCGACCGGCGGCGTGAGGGGCTCGGCGGCCGGGTGATGGCGACGCTGGAGCGGGTCATCGACGGGGCGTACGCCTTCGGGGCACTGTCCGCCTCCGACACCGGGGCCGCGCTGTACGCGGCGCGCGGCTGGCAGGTGTGGCAGGGGCAGATCGGCGTGCAGGGGCTGAGCGGTGTGATGCCGCTGCCGGACGAGGAGGGCAGCACGTACGTCCGTGGCGCGGCCGGACGCCCGCTGCCCTCCCCGTCCCGGAAGCTGATCTTCGACTGGCGTGACGGCGATGTGCTGTGACGGGGCCTGCCGCAGTGCCTCCGCGTCCCGGGCCGCGGAGGCACTGCAATCAGGAGAGACGAGGCTGCAGCTGCTGAGGGCGGCGGCCTGCAGGACCTGATCGCCGGGGCGTGACCGTCAGATTCTGACCGGTCAGCCGCTGATGCTCGCCGCCCCCGTCGCGATGTGGCCTGTGTACCGGCGCGACCATGTGCTGTCCGCGTCGGCCGTGACCGTGAAGTCGTACCAGCCGTTCTGCCCGGCGACGGATTTGAAGTAGTCCTCCGTGGAACCGCCCGCGGACACGGTGTACGTCCACGGGCCGTCGGCACGGTAGTTGTTCGATCCGAGGGTGAACTTCACCGCTGCGGTGGACGCGTTGGACAGCCGGAACCAGATGGCGGTCCTGCCGCTCGCGTTGGTCTGCGGGGCCGGGTTGGGCAGCGGGGCGCAGGTGCCGATGCCGATCACCTTGGCGGTTGAGGGCAGCGACGGCACCCCGTACACCGGATGCGCGAAGTCGAAGACCCCGGTCAGGTCACCGGTGACCTTGCGGCGCCAGGCGCTGATGTTCGGGCAGGCGGCCGGCTTGCCGATGGCCGACGTCCAGGTCTCCAGGAAGCGCAGCACCGAGGTGTGGTCGAAGACCTCGGAGCTGACCCAGCCGCCGGGGGAGTGCTGCTGGAGGAGGAGTACGCGCTGGTGCACCCGGTCGGCCATCCGGTACCGCGCTCGCTGCCCCTGGTCGACTGGGCGTAGAACTGCACCTCGTACACCCGGGACTGGTGGGCCGCGCAGGAAGGGATCCTTGCGGCGACGGTGGAGGCCGAGGACGACGGAGCGGTGCTCTCGATTGTGTCCCGTGGTCTCGGAATGGCGATCATGCCGCAGCTCCCCCTGGAGGGAGTACCCGACAACGTCGAGATCACCGCTCTCGGACCGGAACGGCCGACTCGGACCGTCGGCTATGTCACCACCGCTGAGCAGGCACGATCCCTGGCCGTGCGGGCCCTGATCCGGGAACTGCGGGCGGGCGGCGCCAAACCTCCGTCTCAGATAGTAGGAAGTCCGAGTAATTGTGGAGACAGACCGGCCGGGCTGCCCTAGCTTTGTAGAAGCCGAACGTCTCGCTAGATCCAGCGACTGGCGGTCGTGAGCACGTGCCCCGATGCAGGCAACCCCTGCGGCATCCGCTCCCCGCCCTTTCCGGCGCCTCGAAATCCCGATCTCGAAATCACGTTCACGATTTTTCGATCTCGAAATCCTCGCGATCTCAAGGAGTCGATCCACCATGGCCGAGACGACTGTCCGCCGCGTCCGTCACACCCACCGCCCGACCGAGTCGGAGCGCCAGAATGCCGCCGCCGCCCTGCAGCGAGCCCTCGACCGCAGGGACAACGGCGGCTCCACCGGTCACTGAGACCGGCGGGGTTCAGCTCATCCGCGGCTGATCTCGAAGTGGTCGATGCGCTCGCCCGACTCGGCGAGCGCAGTGACCTTCATCCGGGCGTGCCGCCCGGGCTCGACCTCGACCGCGAGGAACGAGAAGCCGGTGTAGCGCACCCGCGACCACTCCACGGTCTCGGTGGCCCTGCCGCCGCCCTTGACCACGTGGTATGTGTTCACGCTCTCCTGGTCCGCGACGTGCCCCTCGTACGTGTCCGGCGCCGGGAAGTTGTACAGCGCCTTGCCCGCTCCGCCCGCCGTGACGTACACGATGCCGTCCCGCGTCGGGTCGGTGCGCTCGCCGATCGGCACCTTCCGCGCGACCGCGTTCTTCAGGATCGCGTCGGTGCGCTCGTAGACGTGGTTGTGGCCATTGATGACCAGGTCCACCTGGTGCTTCTCGAAGAGCGGCACCCAGGCGTCCCGCACCCCGCCGTCCGACGCGTGCGCGTTGGTCGTCGAGAAGGCGCAGTGGTGGAAGAACACGACGATGAAGTCGACGTCGTGACGGGCCCGCAGCTCACCGAGACGCCGGTCGAGCCAGCGGGTCTGCCCGCCGTCGCTGATCCCGAAGTTGGCGGGGATCTCGTACGAGACGTCGTTGGCGTCGAGCGCGACCACGCCGACATTGCCGTGCACGAACGAGTAGGCGCCGGGCTGGCCCACCGGGTCGGGGCCGTTGTCCGGCAGCGACCAGCGGGCGTTCTGGCCGCCGTAGCCGTCCGGCGAGTACCAGGCCTCCATGTCGTGGTTGCCGGTGGTCACCATCCACGGCACGGTCTTCGACACGGTTTCCGTCTGCGCCAGGAACTGGTCCCAGGTGCGGGCGTCGTACGTGTCGCTCGACTGGCCGGAACCGGACGGGTCGGCGTAGCAGATGTCGCCCGCGTGCAGGTGGAAGGCCGGGTTCTGGCCAAGGATCAGCTGGTCGTTGCCGAGGGCGTGATAGCTGACACCCTGGTCGCCGAAGGCCGTGAAGGTGAAGGGCTCGGCGTGCGAGGGCGCGGTGGTGAAGGTGCCGAGAGTGCCCAGGTTGCGGGTGTCGGCCGGGTCGAAGCCGTCGTGGCCGACGCCGTAGTAGTACGTCGTGCCGGGCTGCAGCCGGTCCAGTCCCGCGTGTACGTAGAACTGCTCGGCAGCCGCGATCTTGCCGTCGTTCAGCAGCGGGGTCGTCAGATGCCGCACCTCGGCGTCGATCTTCCGGCTCAGCGCCCACGGCTTGAGCCCGATCCGGATGTACGGGCGCCCGACGGCGAACGGAACCTGCCAGGAGATCCGCATCTGGGTCTTCGGGTCGGCGCCGTACGCGAGATGCCGGCCGAACGGGGCGACCAGCGAACCGTCCACCTGAGTGGAGGAGTTGCGCGAGGAGAGCACCGTGGGCGCGGCGTAGGCGGGCGAGGCGGCAAGCCCGGTGGAGAGGCCGGCGCCTACGACGGCGGCGGTCGCCGCACCGGCGCGGAGCGCGCCACGCCGGGTGAGCCGGGTGCGCAGATAGTCGTGCTGCTCAGCCATGCTCATTCGGTCGGCGAGCTTCTCGGGGATACCGAAGCGAGGGATGTCCATGGCCAGAACATCCACCCGTCGGCTGACGCCTTCCGGTCGAGTGGGTGAACGGTACACGTACAGCTCCCCATGTGTCCGTATGGTGGACGCAAAATGTCATGGGGTGGGACGAGCAGTAGGGTGCCGATATGTCTCGCAGCATCAATCTCGCAGTGATCCCTGGTGACGGTATCGGCCAGGAGGTCGTGGCTCAGGGCCTCAAGGTCCTCAATGCTGTTCTCCCGCAGGATGTGAAGCTGGAGACCAAGGAGTTCGACTTCGGCGCCAAGCGGTACCACGCGACCGGTGAGACCCTCACCGACGCGGATGTCCAGGCGCTCAAGCAGCACGACGCAATCCTGCTCGGTGCGATCGGTGACCCCTCGGTCCCGTCCGGCGTCCTGGAGCGCGGCTTCCTGCTGAAGCTTCGTTTCCTCTTCGACCACCATGTGAACCTGCGGCCGTCGAAGCTCCTTCCGGGTGTCGCGACCCCGCTCAAGGGTCAGCCGGAGATCGACTTCGTCGTGGTCCGCGAGGGCACCGAGGGCCCGTACACCGGCAACGGCGGCTCGATCCGCACCGGCACCCCGCACGAGGTCGCCACCGAGGTCTCGGTCAACACCGCGTTCGGCGTCGAGCGTGTGGTCCGTGACGCCTTCGCCCGCGCCCAGGCGCGCCCGCGCAGGAAGCTGACGCTGGTCCACAAGAACAACGTGCTGACCTATGCCGGGCACCTGTGGACCAACATCTTCAACAAGGTCGCGGCCGAGTTCCCGGACGTCACCACCGACTACCTGCACGTGGACGCGGCGACGATCTTCCTCGTCACGCAGCCCGAGCGGTTCGACGTGATCGTCACCGACAACCTCTTCGGCGACATCATCACCGACCTCGCCGCGGCCGTCTCCGGCGGCATCGGCGTCGCGGCCTCGGGCAACATCAACCCGAGCGGCGAGTTCCCCTCGATGTTCGAGCCGGTCCACGGCTCCGCCCCGGACATCGCGGGTCAGGGCAAGGCCGACCCCACGGCCGCGATCCTCTCCGTCGCCCTCCTGCTGCGCCACCTCGGCTACGAGGCCGAGGCCGTGCGCATCGAGGACGCCGTCTCCGCCGACCTCGCGGAGCGTGGCGACACCCCTCGTACCACCTCGGAAATCGGCGACGCGCTCGCGGTACGCGTAGCGAGCTGACCTGACGACTCCACTTCGAAGCCGCCGGGTCGCAACCGCACCCGGCGGCTTCTCCTGCGTGGTCCCGGGTGCCACCATCGATCCCTGGACCGCAATCACGTCATTTCGTGCATGGCCCCCATCGAGCGATAATCGAACGGGACCGTGGCTTGTGATAAAGCTCGGACGTCCTAGCACCTGTCTGACAGGAGCGGCGTGAGCGCGGTCCCTCACACACAAAACCGGTGAAGGACACGCACTCATGACGACGCCCACGATCGAGCTCAAGCCTTCTTCCACCCCGCTGTCCGACGCGGAGCGCGAGGCGATCCTGGCCAACCCCGGATTCGGCCGCTACTTCACCGATCACATGGTGATCATCAAGTGGACCGAAGGCCGCGGCTGGCACGACGGCCAGCTCGTCCCCTACGGCCCGCTGTCGATCGACCCCGCCACCAACGTCCTGCACTACGCGCAGGAGATCTTCGAGGGGCTCAAGGCCTACCGCCAGCCCGACGGATCGGTGGCCACGTTCCGCCCCGAGGCCAACGCCAAGCGCTTCCAGCGCTCCGCGCACCGTCTCGCCATGCCCGAGCTGCCGGTGGAGACGTTCATCGAGGCGTGCGACGTGCTGGTCCAGCAGGACAAGGCATGGGTTCCCGCGCACGGCGGCGAGGGGTCGCTCTACCTGCGCCCCTTCATGATCGCGTCCGAGGTCGGCCTCGGTGTGAAGCCCGCCAACGAGTACCTCTTCATCGTCATCGCCTCGCCCGCCGGCGCCTACTTCCCCGGCGGTGTGAAGCCGGTCTCCATCTGGCTCTCCGAGAACCGGGTCCGCGCCGTCCCCGGCGGTATGGGCGACGCCAAGACCGGCGGCAACTACGCCGCGTCCCTCCTCGCCCAGGCCGAGGCCGCCGAGAAGGGCTGCGAGCAGGTCGCCTACCTCGACGCGGTCGAGCACAAGTGGGTCGAGGAGCTCGGTGGCATGAACCTGTACTTCGTGTACGGGGACAAGATCGTCACCCCGGCCCTGACCGGCTCGCTGCTCGCCGGTGTCACCCGTGACTCGCTGCTCCGGGTCGCCCGTGACCTCGGCTACGAGTCCGAGGAGGGCCGCGTCTCCATCGACCAGTGGCGCGCCGACACCGAGAACGGCACCCTCACCGAGGTCTTCGCCTGTGGCACAGCCGCCGTCATCACCCCCGTCGGCGTCGTCAAGTCCGCGGGCGGCGAGTGGACCCAGAGCGACGGCAAGCCCGGCGAGGTCACGATGAAGCTGCGCGACCGGCTCCTCGACGTCCAGCGCGGTATCGCGGCGGACACCCACGGCTGGATGCACCCGCTCGGGTGATTCACGGTCCCGTACGACTTCGCCCGCCCCGGCAGCCGCCAGGGCGGGCGAAGTCGTTTTTGCGCGCGGCCGCCCCCGCGTGCCGGTCGCCCGGGCTGACGGCTTTCGGGACGAGGTCGCGCGGAGCGCTGCGCGCACGAGGCCATCCCTGTCCGACGGTTTGAGTGCCACTCTATGTGATGCCGAGTATGTGCCTCACTCATGGTTTTCATACGGGGGATCCATGGTTAGAGTGATGCTCAAACAGGAGGTGTGGTGACGTGCGACTGACCCCGACCGAGCGTGACCGGCTGCTGCTCTTCGGCGCCGCCGAACTGGCACGGGCACGCCGCGCGCGTGGCCTGAGGCTCAATATCCCCGAGGCGACCGCGCTCATCGCGGACACCGTCTGCGAGGCGGCCCGGGACGGGCGGCGGCTCGCGGAGGCGATCGACGCCGCGCGCAGCGTGCTGGGACCCGACGACGTCCTGCCCGGCGTGGCGGACGTGGTCACGGAGGTGCATGTGGAGGCCGTCTTCGACGACGGGTCCCGGCTCGCCGTCGTCTCCGACCCCATAGGCGCCGGCACCGGAGTCCGGCGGGCGGACGCCGCGCCCGGCGCCGTACTGCCCGCACCGCCGCACGCCGAGCCCCGGCCCGAATTGCGGCTGACCGTGCGCAACACCGCGACCGTCCCGGTCAGCGTCACCTCGCACTTCCACTTCTTCGAGGTCAACCCGCGGCTCGACTTCGACCGAGCCGCGGCGTACGGAATGCGGCTGTGCGTCCCGGCCGGAGCGTCGGTCCGCTTCGACCCGGGCGGCGAGACCGAGGTCGGCCTGCTGCCGATCGGCGGCGCCCGGATCGCGATCGGCTTCGCGGGTCTGGTCGACGGTCCGCTGGACGCGCCCGGAGCGAAGGAAGAGGCCCTGCGGCGTGCGGCGGCCTGCGGCTATCTCGGAGCGGAGGACGCCTGATGGACCCCTACGCATACGCCTCGGTCCACGGGCCGCGCGCCGGCGACCGGGTCGTCCTCGGCGACTCCGGTCTGGTGGTGCGCGTCGAGTCGGACGCGCAGGCGCCCGGCGACGAGTTCCTGGCCGGTTTCGGCAAGACCGCGCGCGACGGCCTGCATCTCAAGGCCGCCGCCGTACGCGACACCTGTGACGTCGTCATCAGCAATGTGCTGGTCATCGACGCGTCGCTGGGCATCCGGAAGGTCTCCATCGGCATCCGCGAAGGCCGGATCTGCTCGATCGGACGGGCCGGGAACCCGGACACGCTCGACGGCGTGGACGTCGTCGTCGGTACGGGCACCACGATCGTGTCCGGCGAGGGCATGATCGCCACGGCCGGCGCCGTCGACACCCATGTCCATCTGCTCTCGCCGCGCATCATGGAGGCCTCGCTCGCCTCCGGTGTCACCACCGTCATCGGCCAGGAGTTCGGCCCCGTCTGGGGCGTCGGTGTCAACTCGCCGTGGGCACTGCGCCACGCCTTCAACGCCTTCGACGCCTGGCCGGTCAACATCGGCTTCCTGGCCCGCGGTTCGTCCTCCGACGACGCGCCGCTGGTGGAGGCGCTCGCCGAAGGCGGCGCGTCCGGCTTCAAGGTGCACGAGGACATGGGCGCGCACACCCGGGCGCTCGACACGGCCCTGCGGGTCGCCGAGGAGCACGACGTACAGGTCGCGCTCCACAGCGACGGGCTGAACGAATGCCTTTCCGTCGAGGACACCCTGCGCGTCCTGGACGGCCGGACGATCCACGCCTTCCACATCGAGGGCTGCGGGGGCGGGCACGTACCGAACGTCCTCAAGATGGCGGGCGTCCCGAACGTGATCGGCTCCTCCACCAATCCGACCCTGCCGTTCGGCCGGGACGCGGTCGCCGAGCACTACGGGATGATCGTCTCCGTACACGACCTCAAGACCGACCTGCCCGGGGACGCCGCCATGGCGCGGGACCGGATCAGGGCCGGGACGATGGGCGCCGAGGACGTGCTGCACGACCTCGGCGCGATCGGCATCACCTCGTCGGACGCCCAGGGGATGGGGCGCGCGGGCGAGACCGTACGCCGCACCTTCGCCATGGCCGGGAAGATGAAGGCCGAGCTGGGCCCGATGGAGGGCGACGGCGCGCACGACGACAACGCCCGGGTACTGCGCTACATGGCGAAGCTGACGATCAACCCCGCCATCGCGCACGGTCTCGCGCACGAGATCGGATCGATCGAGGTGGGCAAGCTCGCCGACATCGTGCTCTGGAAGCCGCAGTACTTCGGTGCCAAGCCCCAGCTCGTGCTGAAGTCGGGCTTCCCGGCCTACGGAGTGACGGGCGACCCCAACGCCGCGACCGACACCTGTGAACCCCTCGTCCTGGGACCGCAGTTCGGAGCGTACGGAGCGACCCCCGCGGACCTCTCGGTGGCCTTCGTGGCAAAGGCTGCGACCGAGCTGGGCTCCGACCAGATGCCGACGCGACGGCGCAGGGTCGCCGTACGCGGCACCCGCGGGATCGGCCCGGCCGATCTCCGGCTCAACTCCCGTATCGGGGACGTGGCGGTGGACGGGCACAGCGGCCTGGTCACGCTGGACGGTGACCCGGTGCGCTCGGGACCCGCCGAATCGATCTCCCTCAACCGTCTCTATTTCCTGTAAGAACGAGGAGTCCGACGACATGACCTTCCGTATGCCGCCCGAGTGGGCCCCGCACGAGCGCACCTGGATGGCCTGGCCGGGACCCAACGTCACGTTCACCGGTGACGACCTCGCCGAGTCCCGCAGGGCATGGACCTCGGTGGCCCGCGCCGTACGCCGCTTCGAGCCGGTCACCATGGTCGTCGGTCCCGGCCAGGCGGAGGGCGCCCGCGCCGCACTCGGACCGGACATCGACCTGGCCGAGCGCGAACTGGACGACGCCTGGATGCGTGACATCGGTCCGACCTTCGTCACTGACGGCAGCCAACTGGCCGCCGTGGACTGGGTCTTCAACGGCTGGGGCGCACAGGACTGGGCGACCTGGGAACACGATGCGAAGATCGCGCGTCATGTCGCGGATCTCGCAGGGGTCCCCGTGCACAGTTCGCCGCTGGTCAACGAGGGCGGCGGCATCCACGTCGACGGCGAGGGCACCGTCCTGCTCACCGAGACCGTCCAGCTCGGCAAGGAACGCAACCCGGGCTGGACCAAGGAAATGGTCGAGGCCGAGATCCACGCCAGGCTGGGCACCACGAAGGCGATCTGGCTGAAGTGCGGTCTGACCGGCGACTACCCGCCGCACGGCTTCGGCACCCTCGGCCATGTCGACATCGTCGCCGCGTTCGCCGGCCCCGGAGTCGTCGTCGTCCACACCCAGCCGGACCCGTCCCACCCCGACCACGAGCTCTGCAAGGAGAACGTGGAGATGCTCAGGTCCCGGACCGACGCCCGGGGCCGTCCCCTGGAGGTCGTCGAGGTCCCTGCCCCGACCGTGGTGCAGGACGAGGACGGTCACTGGGTCGACTACTCGTACATCAACCACTACGTCTGCAACGGCGGCGTGGTGCTGTGCGGCTTCGACGACCCCCGCGACGAGATCGCCGCGGGTATCTTCCGCCGCCTCTACCCCGAGCGGACCGTGACCCTGGTCGACGCACGTACGATCTTCGCCGGTGGTGGAGGTATCCACTGCATCACGCAGCAGCAGCCGAGGGTCTGATGGATTCGATGGAGAGCGACGTCCGGCACGCCGTACAGGGTCACGCGCTCCGGCGCACCCGTCCGGCGCCGGACGACGGGACCGCGGGAGCCCGCCCGTGACCCCCGGCCCGCGCCGCCGCAACACCGCCCCGCCCCGGGAGGAGGTGCTGGCCGCCGCCATGGCGACCATCGCCGAACGCGGTCTGGACGGCCTAACGATGGCCGGTCTCGGCCGTGAGGTCTCCATGAGCAGCGGGCATCTCCTCTACTACTTCCGCACCAAGGACGAGCTGCTGCTGCAGGCCCTGGAGTGGAGCGAGGGCAGGCTCGGCGCACAGCGGAGCGAACTGCTGGCCCGGCAGACCCCGGTCCGCGAGCGGCTCGACGCGTACGTCGATCTGTACATCCCGGACGGCCACCGCGATCCGCACTGGACGCTCTGGCTGGAGGTCTGGAACCGCTCGCAGAACGCCGACGCCGACGCGCGTGCCCGGCAGGCCGCCATCGAGCGGGCCTGGCACCGGGACCTGGTGGCGCTGCTGGCGGAGGGCGCCTCGCGCGGCGAGTTCCGGGCCGTCGACGCCGAACGGTATGCGACCCGGCTGCGCGCCCTGCTCGACGGGTTCAGCATCCATGTGGCGATCGGCCTGCCGGGAACCGACCGGGGCGGAATCCTCGCCCATGTGCGGGAGTTCCTGGACGAGTCGCTCGCCTGACGCCGCCACCCGTCAGCGCTGCGCAAGCCGGCTTGCGCCCGCGGCTGTTCGCTCGGCCGTGAACGCAACGCACGTAAGTACGCATGATCGTTGCCCTATGCACTCTTGTTACGTTCCTGGCCGTTGGGGCACGGTGACAGACCATGGGACGAGAGCAGTGGAAGAAAATCTGGGTCGGCTCGGCCGGCAACATGGTCGAGTGGTTCGACTGGTTCGTGTACGCGACCTTCGCGGTCTACTTCGCGGATTCGTTCTTCCCCGAGGGCAATGAGACCGCGAATCTCATGAACACCATGGGCATCTTCGCCGTCGGCTTCTTCATGCGGCCGGTCGGCGGCTGGCTGCTCGGCCGGATCGGTGACCGTAAGGGGCGCAAGGTCGCGCTGACCCTCACCGTCACCCTCATGTCGGCCTCCGCGATCCTCATCGCCATCGCGCCGACCTACGCCGTGGCGGGGTACGGCGGCGTCGCCGTCCTGCTGGTGGCCCGGCTCCTCCAGGGCCTCTCGGTCGGCGGTGAGTACGCGGCCAGCGCCACGTACCTCACCGAGGCGTCCGCACCCCACCGGCGCGGCTTCGCCTCCAGCTTCCAGTACGTGTCCATGACCGCAGGGCAGCTCGTCGGCCTCGGCCTGCAGATCGTCCTGCAGCGCAACATGTCCGACGCGGCGCTGCACAGCTGGGGCTGGCGCATCCCGTTCGTCGTCGGTGCGCTCGGCGCGGCCATCGTCTTCTATCTGCGCCGCTCCATGCTGGAGACCGAGGTGTACGCCGAGTCCGGCGCGGCCGCCGAGCAGGACCGAGGCACGCTGAAGGTGCTGTGGAAGCACAAGCGCGAGGCGTTCCTGGTGATGGCGCTGACCATGGGCGGGACCGTTGCGTACTACACGTACACGACCTACCTCACCAAGTTCCTCTCCAGGAGCGCCGGCATGGAGAAGTCCACCGCCTCGCTCGTCAGCTTCTGCGCCCTGTTCGTCTTCATGTGCATCCAGCCGCTGGCCGGCATGGTCTCCGACCGGGTCGGCCGCCGCCCGCTGCTGATCACCTTCGCCGTCGGCTCCACCTTCCTGACCGTGCCGATCATGACGATGCTCAAGAACGCGGGGACCTTCTGGCCCGCGTTCGGCCTGGCGCTCCTCGCTCTGGTCATCGTCACCGGCTACACCTCGATCAACGCCTGTGTGAAGGCCGAGCTCTTCCCGACCGGCATCCGCGCCCTCGGCGTCGCCCTCCCGTACGCCCTTGCCAACGCCCTCTTCGGCGGCACCGCCGAATATGTGGCGCTCTGGTTCAAGGACGCGGGCATCGAGTCGGGCTTCTACTGGTACGTGGCGGGCTGCGCCGCGGTCTCCCTCGTCGTCTATCTGACGATGCGCGAGACCCGCGACATCGACCTGGGCAGGGTCGGCGCGACCGACGGGAAGACCGGGCAGGCTGCGGAGCCGTCCGAGGCGGCGAGCGTCACGCCCGCATCCTGAGACGGGCGACGGCACGGAGGCAGTGCTGTGCGAGACTGCCTCCGTGTCCTTGTTCGTCATGATTATTGGCAACAGGCGCGCCGGTCCGCAGTGACCGTCCCGTACCACCAGATGCGGAGCGGCCACCGTGCCCCAGACCCGCGCGCAGACCTCTCGCACCCGCGAGGGGTTTTTTCGTTTTCCGGCCCTCACCTCGGCCGGGCCGATGCGCGCGCGATGATGGGGGCAAGTGGAGCCCGATCGTCCGGATCCACTCATCCGACAGGAGTCAGATCAGCATGACCACCAAGGCCAAGGCCACCGATGACAGCTTCCATGTCTTCGACACCACACTGCGCGACGGTGCACAGCGTGAAGGCATCAACCTGACGGTCGCGGACAAGCTGACCATTGCCCGGCACCTGGACAACTTCGGCGTGGGCTTCATCGAGGGCGGCTGGCCCGGAGCCAACCCCCGCGACACGGAGTTCTTCGCCCGCGCCCAGCAGGAGATCGAGTTCAAGAACGCCGAGCTGGTCGCCTTCGGCGCGACCCGCAGGGCGGGCGGCAAGGCCTCCGAGGACCCGCAGGTCAAGGCGTTGCTGGAGTCGGGCGCCCCGGTGATCACGCTGGTCGCCAAGTCGCACGACCGGCATGTGGAACTCGCCCTGCGCACCACACTCGACGAGAACCTGGAGATGGTCCGCGACACCGTCTCCTACCTGCGCGAGCAGGGCCGCCGGGTCTTCGTCGACTGCGAGCACTTCTTCGACGGCTACCGCGCCAATCCCGAGTACGCCAAGGATGTCGTCCGGGCCGCCTCCGAAGCCGGCGCCGATGTCGTCATCCTCTGCGACACCAACGGCGGGATGCTCCCCGCCCAGATCCAGGCCGTCGTCTCCACCGTCCTCGCCGACACCGGCGCCCGGCTCGGTATCCACGCCCAGGACGACACCGGCTGCGCGGTCGCCAACACCCTGGCCGCCGTCGACGCGGGCGCGACGCACGTCCAGTGCACGGCGAACGGCTACGGCGAGCGGGTCGGCAACGCCAACCTCTTCCCCGTCGTCGCCGCCCTGGAACTGAAGTACGGCAAGGCCGTCCTCCCCGACGGCGCACTCGCCGACATGACCCGCATCTCGCACGCCATCGCCGAGGTCGTCAACCTCACGCCCTCCACGCACCAGCCCTATGTGGGTGTCTCCGCCTTCGCCCACAAGGCCGGGCTGCACGCCTCCGCCATCAAGGTCGACCCGGACCTCTACCAGCACATCGACCCGGCGCTGGTCGGCAACACCATGCGGATGCTCGTCTCCGACATGGCGGGCCGCGCCTCCATCGAGCTCAAGGGCAAGGAGCTCGGCATCGACCTCGGGGGCGACCGCGAGCTCGTCGGGCGCGTCGTCGAGCGGGTCAAGGAGCGTGAGCTCCAGGGCTACACGTACGAGGCCGCCGACGCCTCCTTCGAACTGCTGCTGCGCGCCGAGGTCGAGGGCCGGGTACGCCGCTACTTCCGTACGGAGTCCTGGCGCGCGATCGTCGAGGACCGCCCCGACGGCACCCACGCCAACGAGGCGACCGTGAAGCTCTGGGCCAAGGGCGAGCGTCTCGTCGCCACGGCCGAGGGCAACGGCCCGGTCAACGCGCTCGACCGGGCGCTGCGCGTCGCCCTGGAGCGGATCTACCCGCAGCTCGCCAAGTTGGAGCTGGTCGACTACAAGGTCCGCATCCTGGAGGGCCGCACCGGCACCGAGTCCACCACCCGGGTGCTCATCACCACGGGCGACGGCACCGGCGACTGGGCGACCGTGGGCGTCGCGGAGAACGTCATCGCGGCCTCCTGGCAGGCGCTGGAGGACGCGTACACCTACGGCCTGCTGCGGGCCGGGGTCGAGCCCACGGAGTAGCCGGCCCGGCCAGGGGCGGACCCACGGAGCAGTCTCCACGGGCCCGCCCCTCCCCCCCGGACAGATCGGCCCCGTTACTGGAGATGCCACTTCTGGTTGGCGGCTCCGGTGCAGGTCCAGATCTGGGCACGGGCCCCGTTCGCCGTCGACTGGTCGGTGATGTCCAGACACTTGTCCGCGGCCGTGTTGACGACGTCACCCGTCGAGGAGTTGTACGTCCAGCGCTGCGCCGACGAACCGTTGCAGGTGTACAGCTGCACCTTTGCGCCATTGGCCGTCGACGCGGACGTCACATCCAGGCAGGAACCCAACGCCTGGATGGAACCGTCCGCTGCGACCGTCCAGCGCTGCGCCGCCGAGCCGTTGCAGTCATAGAGCTGGACGGCCGTCCCGTCGGCACTGCTGCCGCCCGCGACGTCCAGGCACTTGCCCGCAGGGCCCGAGAAGACGCCCGAGGTGCCGGTGGAGCCGGACGGACTGCCGGACCAGGTGAAGGTCGCCGAGGTGCGGCCCGGCAGCGAGTAGGTGAACTTCTGGCCGCCCCAGTTGACGGTGACCTGCTGCGCCGACGTACCACCGTTGTACGCGATCAGCGCCTTCGAACCGTCCGGGTTGCGCCAGGCCACATTGGGCACGGTGGCGCTCGCCGTCGAAGCGATCCGCTGGGCGCCGGGCCGGACGAACTTCGTCAGATGACCCATCGTGTAGTACTCGATGTTGTAGTCGACCTGCCCGCTCCTGCTGTCCCCGTTGTGCACGGTGACCAGCCCGTCGCAGGTGCCGCAGCCGCCGTTGTGCGGGCCGCGGTTCTGGTCCACGGCCAGGGACCACTTGGTCACCGACTTCGCCCAGTTGCGGGTGTAGTCGACGATGTTGAGCATGTCCTCGCGCTGCTGGTCGGCGATCCAGGTGCCGCCCGAGTGCTCGGTCTGGAAGGCGTCCATCGTCGGGTACTGGTTGTGCACGGTGGTCTGCTTGGTGACGTCACCGCCGTAGCCGTGCCAGGCGACCCCGCCGAAGTTCGGGTGGTTGCGCACCGCCGGGTCGTCCACCGTGGCCGCCGCGTAGGCGTCGTAGGTGTCCCAGTTCCAGTCGTGGGCGAGGACCTTGGTGGCGAGCCCCGCGGACTGGAGTTTGGGCAGCAGCTCGCTCTTGGTGAAGTAGGCGAGCCCCGAGCCGTTCCAGCTCATCGACGGATAGCCGGAACAACAGGTCGGTTCGTTCTGCGCGGTGACGTAGTCGACCGGAATGCCCTGGTCCCTGTACGCCTGGAGATACTTCACGAAGTAGTTGGCGTAGGCGCCGTAGTTCTCCGCCTTCAGCCAGCCGCCGTTCAGCTGGCCGCTGTCCTTCATCCAGGCCGGCGCGGTCCACGGCGACGCGACCGTCGTCAGCGCCGGGTTGAGCTGCTTGGCCTGCTTGGTCAGCGGGAGCACATCCTCCAGATCGTGTGCGATCGAGAATTTCACCAGCGAGGGGTCGGTCTGGCCGGACGGTACGTCGTCGTACGTGTAGCCGGTCCTGGCGAGGTCCGATCCGCCCATCGGATTGCGTACGAACGAGAGCCCGATGCCCTCGGTGGGGGAGAAGAGCTTCCTCATCGTCGCGTCGCGGGTCGCCTGGCTGAGCGCCCCACTGCTCTTCATCAAGTACGCGGCCGTGTCGGTGAACGAGGCGCCGCCGCCCGTGAACGTCTGGTAGCGGGTGTTCTCGTCGACCGTGATGTTCGTACCGCTGCCACCGTTACCGGAGCCGAAGGCGACCGGGGTCTGTGCCTCCAGTCCGCGGGTGACATGCCGGCCACCGGCGTCGTCCGTCGTGGTCAGCGCGATGTTCACGGTCTCACCGGCGGCCTGCGCCGTACCGGACGAGAGCCCGCTGAGACCCGCGGTCGCGAGCACTGCGGCGACCAGCGCCCGAGCCGCTCTGCTTGATCTGATCATGGGCTGCTGCCTTTCTCGGCAGGGACTGTGGGGGAGTTGCCGTCGATCGAGGCGTGAGTGAACTGCTGTTATGGACTCGCGTCAAGGGGGCGTACGTTCACAACTTGAACGCACAACACGTCCTGCCTGCTGGGGAGATGGGTACGGACCAATGTCGACGTGAAGTATTGACGGCACTGTTCCAGCGGGGTTAACTCACGCCGCAACGCCGGTACCGGTTCCGGAACCGGTTGCGGTACCGGTTCCGCTCCCTGTTCCGCCTTGTCCCGGAGGCCCCCCGATGCGTGTCACCATCGCCGATGTCGCCCGCGAGGCCGGCGTCAGCAAGACGACCGTGTCCCGGGTCATCAACACCAAGGGCGAGGTGGACGGTTCAACGGCAGCCCGTGTTCGCGAAGTGATCGCACAACTCGGTTACGTACCCAGCTCGGGCGCCGTCGGACTGGCCCGCGGCAGCAGCCGTACGGTCGGCATGCTGGTGCCCTCGCTCACCTGGCCGTGGATGGGCGAAGTGCTCCAGGGTGTCGTCGACACCGTCGAGGCCGCCGACTACGGGCTGCTGCTCTTCACCTGCAACCGGGGCGCCGAGTCCGTGGAGCGCTTCACCAGCCAGGTGTCGGCGCGTGCCTTCGACGGGCTCGTCGTCGTCGAACCCGAGAACACTCTCGACCACCTCACCGCACTGCACCGCGGTGGCCTGCCGATCGTGCTCATCGACGACCGCGGCCACCACCCCGAATTCCCCTCCGTCGTGACCACCAACCACGAAGGAGGCGCGTCCGCCGCCCGCCATCTGCTGGCCGCCGGACGCACCAGGCCCCTGGTCCTCACGGGCCCCCAGCACTTCGGCTGTGTACGCGACCGGCTGGACGGATTCCGTACGGTCCTGCCGACCGATCTCGTCGTCCACGGGGACTTCACCGAACGGTGCGGCCGACAGGCGGTGGAACAACTCCTCGCCGAGGGCGTGCAGTTCGACTCGGTCTTCGCGCACAACGACATCAGCGCGGCGGGCGTGCTGCGGGCGTTGCGCGCGGCCGGCCGGTCGGTGCCCGACGACATCGCCGTGGTCGGCTTCGACGACATCCCGATGTCCGAGCACACCGAACCGCCGCTGACCACCGTGCGCCAGCCCACCCGGCAGATGGGTGAGACGGCGGCGCGGCTGCTGCTCTCCCATCTCGGCGGCACGGCCACCCCCGACGGACCGGTCGTACTGCCCACCGAACTGGTCGTGCGCCTCTCGGCGCCGTAGCGGTCCGGCCGGGATCCCTCCCGGCCGCCCGCACCCCTTGTCGCCTACGCGCCTCCCCGCGCACCCTCGGCACCCTCGGCACCACCCGCACCACTAGCACTACCCGTACCCGGCGCGCCGAGCGCCGACCACCCTCCGTCCCGGATCCTCCGGACCCGCAGTCCTTCCTGGAGTCGCCATGTCCGCACGCCGCCGCCCCGCACTGAGAGCGCTCTCAATAGCCACCGTCGTGGTCGCTCTCGCCACCGGTTGCTCGTCCGCCAACTCGGGTGCCAACAAAGGGGGTGGCGGCGCCTCCGGCGTGCTGACCCTGGGCAAGCCGGACGGACCGCAGACCAACAACAGCAACCCGTTCCTCAGCACCTCGGCCGGGGCCACGCTCGGCTACCGCTTCATGATCTACGAGCCGCTGGCGATGACGAACCAGATCAAGCCCGCGGACAAGGCCAAGCCGTGGCTGGCGACCGACTGGACGTGGGAGTCCAACTTCACCAAGGTCACTTTCAGCCTCGACCCCAAGGCCAAGTGGGCCGACGGCAAGCCCCTGACCGCCGACGACGTCGCGTACACCTTCGAACTGCTCAAGAAGCATCCGGCGCTGAACGGCAACGGCATTCCGTTCGACGGGGTCTCGATCGAGGGCAAGAAGGTCGTTCTGACCTTCAAAGACTCCCAGTTCGTCAACCAGAACAAGATCACCCAGCAGTTCATCGTGCCCAAGCACATCTGGGAAGGTGTCAAGAACCCGGAGACCTGGCCCAACCGCACCCCGGTCGGCTCCGGCCCGTACAAGCTGAAGACGTTCACCCCGCAGACCACCACGCTGACGGCCACGCCCGCCTACTGGAAGGGCAAGACCAAGGTCAAGGAGCTGCGGTACACCGCGTACAACGACAACAGCGCGGCGACCACGGCGCTCGCGAGCGGCAAGGTCGAGTGGTCGTTCGTCTTCATGCCGAACTACAAGCAGCTGTTCGTCGCCAAGGACCCGAAGAACCACAAGCTGTGGTTCCCGTCCGGGCTAGGCATCCACGGACTGTGGTTCAACACCGCCCGCAAGCCGTTCGACAGCCCGGCGCTGCGCAAGGCCATGGCGATGGTCGTCGACCGCAAGGCGATCTACACCCAGGCCGAGGCGACCCTCTACCCGGAGATCACCAACCCCACCGGCATCCCGCTGCCCGCCGGTGACTCGTTCCTGGCGCCCGAGTACAAGAGCGCGACGACCGCGCCCGATGTGGCCGGCGCCAAGAAGGTCCTCGACGACGCCGGGTTCAAGCTCTCCGGCGGTGTGCTGAAGGACCCGAGCGGAAAGCCGGTGAAGCTGACGCTGACCGACCCGGCCGGCTGGAACGACTACATCACCGGGCTCTCCATCATCAAGGACAACATCAAGCAGCTCGGCATCGAGGCGAAGGTCAAGACGCAGACCGCCGAGGCCTGGGGCGCGGATGTCGCCAACGGCAACTTCGACGCCACCCTGCACTGGACCAACAGTGGTGCGACCCCGTACGACATGTACCAGAACATCATGGACGGCGCGCTGCTCCAGCCCATCGGCAAGAGCTCCCAGCTCGGCAACTTCGGCCGCTTCAAGAGCCCCGAGGCGACCCAGGCGCTGAAGGACTACGCCAACGCCACCGAGGAAGCCACCCGCACCACGGCCATGAACAAGCTCCAGAAGATCATGGTCGAGCAGGCGCCGGTGATCCCGACGGCTGCCGCCCCCATCGGGGCCGAGTACTCCACGAAGAACTGGGTGGGCTGGCCCACCGAGGCCGACCCGTACGCCCCGCCGCAGCACACCCAGCCCACCGCGCTGGAGATCGTGCTGAACCTGAAGCCCTCCAAGTAAGTACGGGGAAACGGACCGGCCATGACCACCACCACCGATCGGACCGACGACGTCGTGCTCGAAGCACGCGGAGTCACCAAACACTTCCCCGTCCGCCGCACCGGCCGTGATCTCGTCTCGCGCCGGCGCCGCACCGTCCACGCCGTCGACGACGTCTCGCTGAAGCTCCGGCGGGGCACTGTCACGGCCCTGGTGGGGGAGTCGGGCTCCGGCAAATCCACCGTCGCCCGGCTGCTCGCCCAGCTGTATCCGCTCACCGAGGGTGAGATCCAGCTGGCGGGGAAGGCGGTGAAGGCGGGCCGTGGCCGGTCCTTCCGCTCATACGTACGACAGGTCCAGCTGATCTTCCAGGACCCGTTCGCCTCGCTCAACCCGGTGCACACCGTGCGCTACCACCTGACCCGGTCGCTGAAGATCCACGGCCGGGAGGCGACCGAGACCGAGCTCGCCGCACTGCTGGAGCGGGTGCAGCTCACCCCTGCCGCGCAGTACCTCGACAAGTTCCCGCACGAGCTCTCCGGCGGCCAGCGCCAGCGCGTCGCCATCGCCCGTGCGCTCGGCGCCGACCCGAAGGTCCTCCTCGCCGACGAGCCCGTCTCGATGCTCGACGTCTCCATCCGGCTCGGCGTCCTCAACCTGCTGCGGGACCTCAAGGAACGCCTCCACCTGGCGATCCTCTACATCACTCACGACATCGCCTCCGCCCGCTACTTCGCGGACACCACGCTCGTGATGTACGCGGGCCGGATCGTCGAGGGCGGTGACAGCGAGACCGTCACCCAGCACCCCGCGCACCCGTACACCCAGCTGCTGATCGCCTCCGCGCCCGACCCGGACCGGGTGGTCGCCGAGGCGGAACAGGAGGAGACCGGCAGTGGCGAACCGCCCTCGCTGATCGCCCCGCCGGCCGGCTGCCGCTTCCATCCGCGCTGCCCGAAGGCGCTCGAGCGCTGCCGCACCGAACTGCCGCCGCGCTTCGATCTGGCGGACGGCCAGTGGGCGGCCTGCTGGCTGTACGCCGACGCCGCGGAAGCCGCCGATGACCACGAGAAGGAGGCTGCGAAGTGAAGTATCTGCTGCAACGGCTCGCCTTCTACCTGGTCACCGCGTGGGCCGCGATCACCATCAACTTCCTGATCCCGCGCCTGATGCCGGGCGACCCCGTCCAGTCCCTCATCGCCCGCTTCCAGGGCCAGCTCGACACCAGCGCCATCGCCTCACTGAAGGCGCTCTTCGGCCTCGACAAGCACCAGTCGCTCTGGGAGCAGTACACCGACTACTGGTCGCATCTGCTCGACGGAGACCTCGGGCTCTCCTTCACCTTCTTCCCGACGCCGGTCAGCGAGGTGATCAGCCAGTCGTTGCCGTGGACGCTCGCGCTCGTCGGCGTCACCACCCTGATCAGCTTCGTGCTCGGCACCGGCATCGGTGTCTTCACCGGCTGGCGGCGCGGCTCCTGGATGGACAGCCTGCTGCCCGTCACCACGTTCATCTCCGCCATCCCGTACTTCTGGCTGGGGCTGATCGCCATCGCGCTGTTCGCCGTGAAGTGGCCGCTCTTCCCGGCCGCGGGCGGTTACGACAGTGCACTGGTGCCGGCGTTCGACTGGCCGTTCATCTCCAGCGCGCTCTATCACGCCGCCCTGCCGGGCCTCACGATCGTGCTCAGCGCCGTGGCCGGCTGGATCCTCGGCATGCGGAACATGATGGTGACGGTGTCCAGCGAGGACTACGTCATGGTCGCCCAGGCCAAGGGGCTCTCCGAGCGGCGGGTGATGTTCGGATACGCGGCACGCAACGCGATCCTGCCCAACATCTCCGGCTTCGCCCTCTCCCTGGGCTTCATCGTCGGCGGCACGCTTCTGGTGGAGATGGTCTTCTCCTACCCGGGCATCGGCTACCAGCTCTTCCAGGGTGTGGGTGCCAAGGACTACCCCCTGATGCAGGGCGTCTTCCTCATCATCACGCTCTCGGTCCTCGCGGCGAACCTCCTCGCCGACGTCATCTACATGGTCCTCGACCCCCGTACCCGAAGGGAGGCCTAGGAACATGGCCGTCACTGCTGCAGAGGTCGCCGTACTCGACGCGACCGAGACCCCGGCGCCCAGTAAGCGCAGGTTCCGCTTCCTGCGCGGCCGCAAGACCGTCGTCGGGCTCGGGATCTTGCTCTTCTTCGTCGTGATCGCCGTCATCGGGCCGTGGATCGCTCCGTACGACCCGGACACCATGAGCAACGAGCTGCTCCAACCGCCCTCCGGAGCACACTGGTTCGGCACCACGCAGACCGGTCAGGACGTGCTCTCGCAGATCCTCGTCGGCACCCGCGGGGTCCTGGTCGTCGGCTTCGTCGCCGGGATCTTCGCGACGATCCTGTCCGTACTGATCGGGGTCAGCGCCGGGTTCCTCGGCGGCACCGCCGACGAACTGCTCTCGGTGCTCTCCAACGTCTTCCTGGTCATCCCGGGACTGCCACTGATCATCATCATCGCGAGCTTCGTCTCGGACGCCGGTGACCTGCTGATCGCCACCGTGATCGCCTTCACCTCCTGGGCCTGGGGCGCACGCGTCCTGCGCGCCCAGACGCTGTCGCTGCGCCGCAGGGATTACGTCGAAGCGGCCCGCGCCACCGGTGAGTCCACCTGGCGGATCATCCTCTTCGAGGTCCTGCCGAACCTGACGGCCGTCATCGCGTCCGGCTTCGTCGGCACGGTGATCTTCGCGATCCTGTCCGAGATCACCCTCGCCTTCATCGGTGTCGCCGACATCTCCAACTGGAACTGGGGGACCGTCCTGTTCTGGGCGCAGTCAAACCAGGCACTGGCCCAGGGCGCGTGGTGGTGGTTCGTCCCGGCCGGACTCTGCATCGCCCTGCTCGGCATGTCGCTCGCCCTGATCAACTTCGGCATCGACGAGTTCGTCAACCCGCGGCTGCGTACGGAGACGGGCGCGTCCCGGAAGGTCCGGATGCGGGTCGGCTTCACCCCCGTGGCGCGCGGTACGCACGATGCCGCGGCGCACGGCACGCACGACAAGGAGACCCGCTCATGAGCGAGCCCGTCCTCACCATCAGTGGCCTGAACGTGGACTACGGAACCGGGGACGCCGCCGTGCACGCGCTGCGCGACATCGACCTCACCCTGCACCGAGGCGAAGTCCTCGGCCTGGCAGGCGAGTCGGGCTCCGGCAAGTCCACCCTGGCGTACGCCGTCACCCGCCTCCTCTCCCCGCCCGGAGTGATCACCGGCGGCGAGGTCCACTACCACCAGCGCGACGGGGAAAGGCTCGACCTGCTGACGCTGACCGCCCCCGAGCTCCGCGCCTTCCGCTGGCAGGAGTTGTCGATCGTCTTCCAGGGAGCGATGAACTCGCTCAACCCGGTGCACACGGTCCACAGCCAGCTCACCGACGTGCTCAAGGCGCACCGCCCCGAGATGAACCGGGCCGAGCGCACCGCACGCGCGAAGGAGCTGCTGTCGCTGGTCGGCATCTCCGCGGACCGGCTCTCCGCCTACCCGCACCAGCTCTCCGGCGGCATGCGCCAGCGCGTGATGATCGCGATGGCACTTGCGCTGGAGCCCGAGATCGTCATCATGGACGAGCCCACGACGGCCCTGGACGTCGTCATGCAGCGCCAGATCCTGCGCCAGCTGGTCAGGCTCCGCGAGGAGCTCGGCTTCTCGGTCGTCTTCATCACGCACGACATCTCGCTGCTGATCGAGTTCTCGGACCGGATCGCGATCATGTACGGCGGCCGGATCGTCGAGGAGGCCGGTGCCTCCGACATCTACCAGGACCCCCGCCACCCCTACAGCGACGGCCTGCTGCACTCCTTCCCGGCTCTGCACGGTCCCCGCCGCGAACTCACCGGCATTCCCGGCTCGCCTCCGCATCTGTCCGCGATGCCGGCCGGCTGCGCCTTCCACCCCCGCTGCGGCAAGGCACTCGAACCGTGCGCCACCCAGGTGCCGGTGCTCGACCGGCCGGAAGGGGACGGCTCCCGCACGGTGGCCTGCTGGCTGCATCAGCCGGCCCCGGCGACCGCCGCCCCCCGCTCGTAGCGACCCCACAGCACACCACAGGAGAACCATGAACCTCGTCATCCCCCAGGGATACGCTCGCGAGATCGCCGCCGAGCCCGTCACCGGTCTGCCCGCCGACTTCCGCTGGGGCGTCGCCACCGCCGCCTACCAGATCGAGGGAGCGGCCGCCGAGGACGGCAGAACCCCGTCCATCTGGGACACGTACTGCAGGGTGCCGGGCATGGTCGTCCGCGGCGAGAACGGCGATGTGGCCTGTGACCACTACCACCGGATGCCCGAGGACGTGCAGCTGATCGCGGACCTGGGCGTCGACACGTACCGCTTCTCGCTCGCCTGGCCGCGCATCCAGCCCGGTGGCCGCGGCCCGGCCAACGCCAAGGGCCTCGACTTCTACAAGCGGCTGATCGACGAGCTCGAGTCCAAGGGCATCACCCCCTGGATCACCCTTTACCACTGGGACCTGCCGCAGGAGCTGGAGGACGCGGGCGGCTGGCCGGCCCGTGACACCGCCTACCGCTTCGCCGAGTACGCCGCCCTCGCCTACGACGCGCTCGGTGACCGGGTCAAGCACTGGACCACGCTCAACGAGCCCTGGTGCTCGGCCATGCTCGGGTACGCGTACGGCAGCCAGGCCCCCGGCCGTACGAACTTCGGCGAGGCGATCCACGCGGTCCACCATCTGCTGCTCGGCCACGGGCTCGCCTCCCGGTACATCCGCGAGACCGCCGCCGCCCGCGGCAACGACCTGGAACTGGGCATCACGCTCAACCTCGGCACCGCCACCCCCGAGACCGACAGTCACGAGGACGCCGAGGCCTGCCGGCGCGCCGACGGGCTCGGCCGCCGCCTCTATCTGGACCCGGTGGTCAAGGGCGCCTACCCCGAGGACGTCATCGCCGACCTCGCCCTGCAGAACGTCGAACTCCCGGTCCAGGACGGCGACCTGGAGATCATCTCCACCCCGCTCGACGTCCTCGGCGTCAACTTCTACCGCGGCACGCTCTTCTCCGGCGTCACGGAGGAGGGGTCTCCGGTGGACGCCGACGGGCTGCCGGTCACCCGCGGCGTCGAGCGCGACCTGCCGCGTACCGCCATGGACTGGGAGATCACCCCCACCGCCCTCACCGACCTGCTGGTGCGGCTGCAGGAGGACTACGGCATCCCGACCGTCATCACCGAGAACGGCGCCGCGTTCGACGACGCCGTCTCCGCGGACGGCGAGATCCACGACGCCGACCGCACCACCTACCTCGCCGACCACATCGCCGCCGTCGCTGCGGCCCGCGCCGAAGGCGCCGATGTCCGGGGCTACTTCGCCTGGTCGCTGATGGACAACTTCGAGTGGTCCTACGGCTACGACAAGCGGTTCGGCATCGTCCGCGTCGACTACGACACCCAGGAGCGGACGCTCAAGGACAGCGCCAAGTGGTACCGCGACACGATCCGCCTCACCCGCGGCGCGTGACTGCGGCAACAACCAGGTCTCCCAGCCCTACTGGGGTCTCCCGCAGTCCAGCGTCGACCGCATCGCGCAGGGCGGCGTGAAGGCGGAGACCGACTGGGGGCGGGTCGAGCAGAAGAACCAGCAGAAGCACTTTTCAGTGTCCGAAGGAGCCGCAATGCCACCACGCACCCGCCTCGCCCGCCGCCGGGCCAGACCGGCGACGGCCGCACTGGCTGCCGTCACCGTCCTCGCCGGTCTGCTCGCCGGGGCCGTCCCGAGCGCCAGCGCCGCCACCGCAGCGGCGGCGGACGACCCGGCGCCCGTCCTCGTCGACCGCTTCGAGGGCGAGGTCCCGTTCGCCAACCAGCCCGCCGACGGCATCTTCACCTGGGGCGGCGACTCCGACGACCCGCCGACTCTGGCCGTGAAGGACCGCGCCGACGCCCCCGAGGGCGCCAAGGTCCTCGAAGGCACGTACAACATCAGCGGTTACGGCGGCCTCAGCCACGACTTCGCCGCCGACCAGCCCGCCCACGACTGGTCGGCCCACAAGGGCATCCGGTTCTGGTGGTACGGCCAGAACACCGCGCCGCTGCCGCCCGGTTCGGGCAAGAGGATCAACTTCGAGATCAAGGACGGCGGCGCCAACGGCGAGGCGTCCGAGCTGTGGACCACGTCGTTCACCGACGACTGGGAGGGCTGGCACCAGGTCGAGATACCGTTCGCCGACTTCACGTACCGCACCGACTACCAGCCCGTCGGCGGCATCGACCAGGTCCTCGGCCTCGACGAGATGTGGGGCTACGCCGTCACGCTGCCGACCGGGGCCCCCGGCTCGTTCGCCATGGACGGTGTGGAGCTGTACGGGAAGGCCGACGCGGCCCTGAAGGCGAGCGTCGTCACGGACGCGGCGGTCCATACGGTGAAGGAGGGCGGCACGGCGGACATCGATGTCTCCGTCGCCACCACCGGCTCCGTACCGATCGAGGAACCCGTCACCGTCGCGTACGCGACCAAGGGCGGCAGCGCCGAGCCCGGCAAGGACTACACGCCGGTCACCGGCACGTACACCTTCCCGGCAGGCACCGCGTCCGGGACTTCGCACCGGATCTCGGTGGCCACCAGGAAGGACGGGGCAGCGGAGTCCGCCGAGACGATCCCGCTCGAACTCACCGTCACCGGCGCCAAGCCGCCCAAGGAGAACCCGCAGGTCGTCATCGACGCCCATGGGCTGCCGTACCTCGACCCGAAGCTCCCGGTGAAGAAGCGCGTCGCCGACCTCCTCTCCCGGATGTCGCCGGCCGAGAAGGCCGGCCAGATGACGCAGGCCGAGCGCAATGCACTGAAGTCGCAGGGTGACATCGCCACGTACGACCTCGGCTCGCTGCTCTCCGGCGGCGGCTCCGTCCCGACGCCGAACACACCCGAGGCGTGGGCGAAGATGGTCGACGCCTACCAACTCCGGGCGCAGGCGACCCGCTTCCAGATCCCGCTGATCTACGGCGTGGACGCGGTGCACGGGCACAACAACGTCATCGGCTCGACGATCATGCCGCACAACATCGGCATCGGTGCAGGCCGCGACCCGAAGCTCGCCGAGCGGACCGGCGCGGTCACCGCCGACGAGGTCCGCGCGACGGGCATTCCGTGGGACTTCGCACCCTGCCTCTGCGTCACCCGCGACGAGCGCTGGGGCCGCTCCTACGAGTCGTACGGTGAGGACCCGGCACTCGTCGAGTCCATGGAGACGGTCATCCAGGGCATGCAGGGCAGCGCGTCCGGCAAGGACCTGCACCGCAACGACAAGGTCCTGGCCACCGCCAAGCACTACGTCGGCGACGGCGGTACGGAGTTCGGCTCGTCCACCACCGGTTCGTACACCATCGACCAGGGCGTCACGAAGGTCACCCGGCAGGAGCTCGAAGCCGTGCACCTCGCCCCGTTCGAGGAGGCCGTCAAGCGCGGTGTCGGCACGGTCATGCCGTCGTACTCCTCGCTCGACATCCTCGGCGACGACCAGGGCCCGGTGAAGATGCACGCCGACGCCGAGATGATCAACGGCGTGCTCAAGGACCGGATGGGCTTCGACGGCTTCGTCATCAGTGACTGGCAGGCCATCGACCAGATCCCCGGCGACTACGCCAGCGACGTCCGTACGTCCATCAACGCCGGACTCGACATGATCATGGTCCCGACGGCCTACCAGGACTTCACGAAGACGCTCCAGGACGAGGTCACCGCGGGCCGGATCAGCCAGGCCCGGATCGACGACGCGGTCACCCGGATCCTGACCCAGAAATTCCGGCTCGGCCTCTTCGAGAAGCCGTACGCCGACACGACCGACATCGACCAGGTCGGCTCGGCCGGACACCGTGCGGTGGCCCGCGAGGCGGCGGCCAAGTCGCAGGTCCTGCTGAAGAACGACGGCGGAGTGCTGCCGCTCAAGGCATCGCAGAAGGTGTACGTCGCCGGGTCCAACGCCGACAACATCGGCAACCAGGCCGGCGGCTGGACCGTCAGCTGGCAGGGCTCGTCGGGCAGGATCACCACGGGTACGACGATCCTGGAGGCCATGAAGAAGGACGCCACGGACGCGGCCTCGGTCACCTACTCCAAGGACGCTTCGGCATCCACGGACGGCTACGACGTGGGTGTGGTCGTGGTCGGCGAGACCCCGTACGCCGAAGGCATCGGTGACGTGGGCAACGGCAACGACCTGGAGCTGACCGCTGCCGACAAGGCCGCGATCGACAAGGTCTGCGCCGCGATGAAGTGCGCGGTCCTGGTGGTCTCCGGCCGCCCGCAGCTCATCGGCGACAGGCTCGGTGACATCGACGCACTCGTCGCGTCCTGGCTGCCGGGCACCGAGGGCGACGGAGTGGCCGACGTGCTGTACGGGAAGCGTGCCTTCACCGGACAGCTGCCGGTCACCTGGCCGAAGTCGGAGTCGCAGCTGCCGATCAACGTCGGCGACGCGACGTACGACCCGCAGTTCCCGTACGGCTGGGGCCTGACCACGCTGAAGAAGGCCCCGACGGGCGGCGAACTGACCCTGGGCGCGCTCGCCGTCGCCGCGCAGCTCGCGGAGAAGGCCGGACTGGGGAAGTCCGAGGCAGGCAGGGCGATCGTCGACCAGGCCCGCCTGCTGGTGCAGCAGAAGGCCGGCGGGAAGCCGACCGCAGCGGTGTCCAAGCCGTTCGCCGACGCCGACCATCTGCTGCTCACCGGTGATCTGACCGGGGCGGTGGCCAAGCTGAGGACGGCGTACCGGGCCGCACAGCGGTAACAGAAGCGGGGCCGACCCAGGTGGGCGGAGCATTTGTCGCCCACCTGGGTTAGCGTCGATATATGCGGAACAGGCTGTTCCCGACCCTGCTGGCCGGTTTGCTGCTGATGCTCTCGGCAGCCATGCTGGCCATGGCCCCGGCTGCGCCGAGCGCCACGACGATCAACGATGTGGCCCGGGCCCTGCGCCAGGGCCCGGTGTACGTCGATCCGGCAGCGGCGGACCAGCTGTCCGCGAGTCAGGCCGACGCCCTGACCAAGAAGATCAAGGACGCGGACAAGCCGGTCTTCGTGGCTGTGCTGCCGCGGACCTCCGCGTTCCCCGAGGCCACGGTGTTGCGGACGCTGCGCAACGACACCGGGATCACCGGCGTGTACGGAATCCGCCTCGGCGACACGTTCAAGCTGGGCGCGGACCGGTCGGTCATGTCTGTCACGGCCCGCCAGAACCTCTCCGCGGCCCTGCAGGCCCCCGGCACCGCTACGGACGCCACCACCCAACTCACCACCTTCGTCGATCAGGCCGTCGCCCAGGCGCGCGGTCACGCACCCGCCTCCTGGAGCGGCGGCTCGAACGACACGGGATCCGGCGTGACCGCACTGATCACGGTCGGCGCGCTCGCTGTGATCGGCGGTGGGACCGCGTACGCGATCGTCCGCCGCAACCGCCGCCGCAAGGCCGATGAGGAACGGGCGGCGCTCGACAAGCTGCGGGTCGTCGTGGACGAGGACATCACCGCATACGGTGAGACCCTCGACCGCCTCGACTTCCACCCGGCGGAGGCCGGCGCCGACGACGCGATGCGCGCCGACTACGAGCGGGCACTGGACTCGTACGAGAGCGCGAAGTCCCGCATGGACAAGGCCCAGCACCCGTCCGACGTTCGCGGGGTGACCCAGGCCCTGGAGGACGGCCGCTTCTCCCTGGCAGTCCTGGAAGCCCGCCGCTCAGGCAGCCGCCTGCCTGACCGCCGCCCACCGTGCTTCTTCGACCCGCGCCACGGTCCTTCGGTGGCCGATGCCGTGTGGACGCCGTCCGGCGGCGCACCGCGCGAGGTCCCGGTCTGCGGCGTGGACGAGATCCGGCTGCGCGACGGCGAGGACCCGCTGAGCCGCACGGTCGACACGGGCGACGGCCGCCGCCGCCCGTACTGGGAGGCGGGCCCGGCGTACGGCCCCTGGGCGGGCGGCTACTTCGGCGGCGGCCTGCTCCCCGGCCTGCTGGTGGGCACCCTGCTCGGCTCGATGCTCTCGTCCCCGGCCTACGCGGCGGACTACGGCGGCGGCGACTTCGGCAACGGCGACTACTCGGGCGGTGACTACTCCGGCTCCGACTTCGACGCGTCCGACTTCGGGGGCGGAGGCGACGGCGGAGGATTCGGCGGCGGTGGCGATTTCGGCGGGGGCGGCGATTTCGGTGGCGGCGGCTTCTGAGAGCCGAAACTGCGCACCGGCAGGCTCTGCCGGGAAGTCCCTGGGCCCAGCGATGAGGGCGCCCGCACAGCCGCTTCACCGCGGGTGCGGACGCCCTCGTGCTTTCCCAGGATCAGCGGCCTGCCCGGACCTGGCGTAGGCAGGTCGGGGCAGCGCATCAGCGGGGGGAGGAGTTGTTACAGATCCTGCTCGATCTGCATTTCCCGGACCTTGTCGTCACGGTGCGTCTTCTCGTTCTTGATGGTGTAGGTGGTCGCCGGTCCGCTGCCGCTGACCTTGGTGATCTCGCCCTGACACCGCTTGTTCTCCTGGTCCAGGTACTCCACGCGCTGACCCTCGTTGTGCGGCATTGACTTCTCCGTTTCTCGGTCTACACGGGCAGGAGCCGTCCCGGCGTTTCAGCACGGGCTGCCCCAGCCGGCGCCCGCTTCTCATCGCGGTGCGCAATGCCAGACCACACCGTGTTCGTACAACCAGCGACTCCAGAGAGCCCAATGGGGTCAACGGTTCCTGGTGAGCCCCGCCAGTTCGTCCCGCGAGAGCCGCAGCGCTCCGGCGGCCACGTTGGCGGTCAGGTGGTCGGGATCGCCGGTGCCCGGTATGGCCAGGACGTGCGGGCCCTGGTGCAGCGTCCAGGCCAGCCGGACCTGCGCGACCGTGGCTCCGTGTGCGCGGGCTACGGCGAGCAGCCCGTCGTCGTCCCCGGCGCTCGCGCCCTGCTCGCGCCCCGCGCCGGCGATCGCGAAGAACGGCACGAAAGCGACGCCCATCTCGCCGCAGGCCCGCAGGAGATCGTCGTCGTCCGCGCTGTGCGCGTCGATGCCGTACCGGTTCTGCACGCAGACCACCGGGGCGATGGCCTGTGCCTCGGCCAGGTGTTCCGGTGTGACGCCGGAGACTCCGAGGTGGCGGACCAGCCCCGCTTCGCGCAGCTCGGCCAGCGCGCCGAAGTGCTCGGAGACGGACTCCTGGCCCATGACGCGCAGGTTGACGACGTCGAGGTGGTCGCGGCCCAGCTGGCGCAGGTTCTCCTCGACCTGGCCGCGCAGTTCGTCGGGCCTCGCCGGAGTCCGCCACGCGCCTGAAGCGTCCCGCACCGGACCGACCTTGGTGGTGATGACGAGATCTTCGGGATACGGCGCCAGCGCCCGGTTGATCAGCTCGTTGGCGGAGCGCAGCGGCGAGAAGTAGAACGCGGCGGTGTCGATGTGGTTCACACCGAGATCGATCGCGCGGCGCAGCACGGCTGTCGACCGGCTGCGATCGCTGGACGGACTGTCGGCGCTGAAGGCCTTGCCGTTCTGCGTCAGGCGCATCGCGCCGAATCCGAGTCGGTTGACGGTCAGGTCACCGAGCTTCCAGCTGCCCGAGGCTGTCGCGGTGATCGTCTCCGAGGTCATGAGGTGACCCTTCAGGTGGTGTTCGGAACGTACGAAGGGCAACTTCGTGACGTGGCGGGGGAGTTGGCAGGTGGTTTACGCGGGCTGTGCACCGCGGGCCACGATGGCTTGCGCTCCTGCTCGATAGCTGATAAATTCGCCGAAGAAGGTGTGTCTTTCTATCTGATCTTCATGTGTGCAGGGTATAGCTCGGGCTGACGGTCCGTCCAGTGGTCGCCCGTGCTTCCGGCTTTTCGCCGTCCGGAATACCCAACGCCGACAGCCGCATCACAGACGTGTGATGCGGCTGTCGGCGTGGCCGAAACCGGCCCGGGCCGGGGCTAGTTGAAGCCGAAGCCCCGCGGCAGCGGCTCCTGCCGGAACAGTCGGGACGGAACGGCGTCGGCCAGGGCCTGGTAACCGGTCGGGTTCAGGTGCAGGTGGTCGCCGTCGTCGTACGTCGGCAGGAGTTGTCCCGGCTTCTGCGGGTCACGCGCCACGCGATCGAAGTCGATCACGCTGTCGAACCGGCCGCTGGTGCGAATCCACTTGTTGACCGTCTGCCGGGCCTGCTCCCGGTATCCGTCCGGGTCGTCGTACGCGGTGTTGCCGCCGAAGGGCGTCAGCGTCGCCCCGTACACCCGGATCCCGTGCGTGTGCGCCCGGACGATGATCTGGTCGTAGGCCGCGATCAGATCGTCCGCCACCTGCTTCTGGGCGGCTTCCGAGGCGTCGGCCGTGCCGATGTCATTGACGCCTTCGAAGACGAGCAGCCACTCGACTCCGCTCTGTGCCAGTACGTCACGGTCCACCCGTGACAGGGCGTTGGGGCCCAGACCGTCGTTCAGTACCCGGTTGCCGCCCGCCGCCTGATTGAGGATCGCGGTGCCGGCGGTGTCCCGGCGCGACCGCAGCCTGTCCTGCAGCTGGTCCGGCCAGCGGTTGTTCATATTGGTGGTGGAGCCCCGGCCGTCGGTGAGCGAGTCGCCCAGCATGACAGCCGCTGCAGTGGTGCCTCTGGACCACACCTCGACTCCGCTGAGGAAGTACCAGTGTGCGGTCGATGCCGCCCCCGCCAGGTCTGTGTCCTCGACATGGTTGCCGGCCTGCATGAATGACGTGGTCCGGGAACCGGGGTGCGAGGTGATGGAGTTGGACGCCTGGCCCTCGGCCAGGTAGATGGTCACGGAAAGGTTGGATCCGGGCTCCAGATCGAAGTCCAGCGGATCGGAAACGATCTCCGACCCGACCGGAACGACCGCCGAAGGCCGGCCGTGGAAGGTCACCTTCCGGGAGGTCTCCGGCTGGATCGCACTGTCGCCGGCCCGCCCGCCGGCCGGAAGCGCGACCGAGACCGCGGTGATGGGCAGTGCCGCACCACCGAACGCGTTGGAGAAGCGCAGTCGCATCTGCTGTCCGCCGACCGCCATGTGGACGGTCTGTCGCAGGGTGCTGTCGGCGAGGACCAGATTGTCCTGCGTGAACGGCGCAGGCGGCATATTGGCGGGCTCGGTCAACTGCGGCATCGACGTCCAGGTATTCACCCAGTGGTTGTTCGATTGCTGCGGTTTAGCGTCAACGGACAGACCCGGTGCCTTGTGGGTGCCCTCCGTGCCCACGGCTCCCACAGCGGAGGCCGTCGCCACGGTGGCCGCAAGAGCCACTGTTGCGGTCAGGCCGACGATCGAAAACTTTCGGGCCATGAACTGCGTCCCCTCCATCACAATGATCCACGCACGCTGTGGCGGTGACGGTAAACGGGCTGGTTACTGGGTGTCAAGAAACCTTTCACGATCCGACTTGAGTCGGTGGAATACCGAAACTTTCGCAGAGTGGGAAAGGGGGCGATGTGACGCAAGGTGCCCTGCACCCCTGAACTGACTATGCGTCAAATGTCTGCGACGTGTGCGCGTCCGGATCGCGGAGTGCGCAGAACCGGGGTCGTCCGAACGTCGAGCGGCGCGACGGCTCCGCGCATTTCCCAGCTTTCCGGGGCGTCTCGGAAAGTGCTGGAACACCGAGGAATTGATGCCGTGATGCGTGACCTGCCCGCCTTGTTCCGCTGCCGTTCGACGGTTATGAATTCCTCGGTTTGCGCACCAGAAGGCAGGCTTGCGGAATTCGCGCACCTTCCGGCTCGCGGATCAGCGTGGCGTGCACCACGAGCCCGGCGCGGGTCGCCGACTCGGCAATGCGGTCGGGTGGCAACAGGTGGACGTCGAGGGTCATCGCGTGGCCGCCGTACCCCGTCTCCTTGCGCCGTCGTTCGTCGCCGACATGGAAGCCGAGCAGCAGGTGGCCTCCAGGGGCCAGCACCCGGTGGAACTCCGCGAACACCGTCGGCAGCACTTCCGGTGGTGTGTGGATGATGGAGTACCAGGCGACGATGCCGCCGAGTTCGCCGTCCGCCGACTCCAGGGCTGTCATCGTCCCGACGTCGAACCGCAGATCCGGGTGGTCCCGCCGGGCCACTTCGACCATCCCCGGCGACAGATCCACACCGAATGCCGCCAGGCCGAGGGAGCGGAGATGTGCTGTCACATGGCCGGGTCCGCAACCCACATCGGCGACCGGGCCGTTGCCGGCTCCTCGCACGAGTTCGGCGAATGCGCCCAGCATCGAGCGCCCCAACAGATCGGCCTCGAATGCGGGGCGCACGAGCTCGGCGTAGTCGACGGCGACGGTGTCGTACGACACCCGGGTTTCGCGTAGGTAGGACGGCTCGGCCATGCCGCAGACCCTATTGCTCCCCGCGCGGGAACGCGCTGGAACCGCGGCGGAGGGAAACGCCGAGCGCCCGCCTTCCTCCCCGGCGGGGGAGTGGAAGGCGGGCGCGCTCGGGTCGGGGTGCTTCCGAGGATCAGGCCTGCGCGGCGGCGGCCTTGATCGCGGAGATGTCGAAGTTCAGCTTGACCTTGTCGCTGACCATCACGCCGCCGGTCTCCAGCGCCGCGTTCCAGGTCAGGCCCCAGTCGGAGCGGAGGATTTCCGCGCCGCCCTCGAAGCCGACGCGCTCGTTGCCGTAGGGGTCGGTGGCGGAGCCGTTGAACTCCAGGTCGATGGCGAGCGGACGGGTGACGTCCTTGATGGTGAGGTCACCGGTGATGCGGTACTTGTCGCCGCCGAGCTGCTCGGCGTGGGTGGAGCGGAACGTCATGAGCGGGAACTTCTCGGCGTCGAAGAAGTCGCCGCTGACCAGGTGGCCGTCGCGGTCGGCGATGCCGGTGTCGACGCTGGCGATCTTGACGTCGATGGAGGCGGTGGAGTGGTGCGGGTCGGTGCCGTTCAGCGTCAGCGTGCCCTCGTGGTCGCCGAAGGAGCCGCGGACGTTGGTGACCATGGCGTGACGCACGGTGAAGCCGATGCTGCTGTGCGACGGGTCGATCGTGTACGTGCCGGTCAGCGCGGTCAGGGCCGGGTCCACGGCGGTGGTGGACGGGGCGGCGGCGGACTTGCGGTTGAACAGAGCCATGGCTCCTCCTCGGGGACTTGATCGAGCGGGGGTCGAGGTCATTGTTTAACCTTCAACGACATCGACTGTAGCTGCACCTTGTTCAAAGTTCAACATCTGGTGCCGACTGATTTCGGTGGTGCGTCCACAGGGGTGACGGCGCTCGCCGCGGCGGCGTCCGATGCCCTCTGGCGGACGCGCGTAGAACTCGGGCACTATCTCCCTGCCCTTGTTGTCATGAGCAGGAGGAGTCCCCCATGGTGTCCCGTATGACACTGCGCCCCGTCCTGACCGCCCTCGCCCTCGTCCTCGGCGCCGCGTTCGCCCCCGGCGTCGGCGCCTTCGGCAGCGGCGCCACCGAGGCCCACGCCGTCACCAAGCTCACGCACGCACAGGCGACGTCCATGTTCCGCTCGTCCGGCATCACCTGGTCGTCCTCCGGCGGCTGCTCCGACCGGAACAACCCCACCTGCACATCCTTCGAGCAGCTCAACCTCGCCACCGCCCAGGGGGCCCAGACCCTCAAGAGCGCCACCGGCTGCGCGCTCAACATCACCGGCGGCACCGAGACCGGCCACGCCAGCGGTACGTACTCGCACTGGAACGGCTACAAGCTCGACTACGGCAAGTCCACCTGTCTCACCAACTACATCCACAACGCCTTCAGCTACATAGGGCTCCGTGGAGACGGCGCTCCCCAGTACCAGTCCGGCTCCGGGAACATCTACGCGGACGAGGGCAACCACTGGGACGTCCTCTACTACAACTGCGGCGGCTGCTGAACCCGCGCGCGCAGGTGCCCCCGTCCGGAAGGTCCCGGGCGGGGGCACCTGGCTGTACTTCTCCGTGGTTCAGGAGCCCACGCTCACCGTGAACCGCCGCGGGTTGCCGTCGTTCGCCGCCCCGGAGACGTCCGGCTCACCGTCGGGACGCACGTCGTCGTACGGGAACGCGTACCCGATCGGGGTGTTCGCGTGCACCACGCGCGACCAGTGGTTCGTCACCGCGCCCCGGTAGTAGTCCGCCACCGTCGTGCCGTTCGGCTGGTCGGGGTGCGAGAGCATGAGGGACCGGTTGAAGCCCGCTGCCAGCCGCGCCAGCAGGGCCTTCTTGTCGTCGGAGTCGCCCGGGTTGTTGGTGAACGGCCCGTGGTTGCAGGTGAAGATGTCCTTCGACACCGGCTTGGTGAAGGTGTGGCCGCCGTCGAAGGTCAGGATGTCGCCGACGACCCGCCCGGTCCGTACGCCCCGGCCGCCCTGGAGATCGATCCGCAGATCCGTACCCCGGTACTTCTCCCACGCCTGGTCGATCTGTGCGGTGAACAGGTCCCGGAACGGCATCTGGTCCGGCCGGTCGAAATACGGCGCCATCAGGTTCTGCGGCGAGACAACCCGCAGTACGTCGCCGTCCGTGCCACGGGTCACCAGCTTGTCCCACGGTTGTCCGTCGGCCGCCGCCTGGGTGGTCAGGGCGTCGGCGATCCGCTGCACGGCACCGTTCGGAAGCGGCGCGACCGTGTGCGTCGTGTCGCCCTCCAGTGCCAGGCCGATCGGCAGCGCGGTCACCAGATCGACGTAGCTGATGTTCGCGTACAGCTGCTGCGGGTTGAAGGTGAACTCGCAGAACGACCAGGTCCGCCCGTAGTTCGGGTCGGCGGACGTCGCGAACGCCGGCTCGACCAGCGCGGGGCCGGGGTTCAGGAAGAAGTCCAGCTTGTCGTCGCGTACGAAGTAGACGCGGGCCCCGTACATCTGAGGAAGCGTCAGGATCACGGGCCCGGCGCCGGCCGGCTTCAGCGGGATGGCGCAGTCGACCGGCAGCGGGGTCTGCGGTGCGGCGGGGGAGTCGGGGCGGTAGACGCTGCCGTCGGCCCGCAGCAGCATCCAGCGGTCGGTGCCCTGCTCATGGCCGGTGACATAGGCGTGGACCGTGCCGGGCAGTGAGCGGTTCTCCAGGGCCAGTTCACAGGTGGCGGCGGCCGCCGACGCGTGCGGGCTGAGGGCACTTCCCCAGGCGGGGTAGGTGAGCGCGGTCGCGGTGGCGGCGGCGCCCGTCAGGAACAGTCTGCGCGAGATCACGGGGGGACTCCTGAGGTGTGGGGGCCGCGGACGGGAGCGATCGTGCGGGGATTCGGAACAAGGGGCGTCCGCGGTGCGCACCACTCTTGCGACGGCCGCCATGAGCGTCAAGGGTTGTGACTGAGAGCGCTCTCAAGAAAGAGAATTCTTCACAACTCGTCGAGTGGGAACGGTAATTGGCGGGCGACTGCGAGGCGGGTCCTGACTGTGCGGTCAGGAAGTGAACACCGCACCCGCCTCGGCCCGCCCACCGGCCACTTGGACTTACGCAACGCGGTTGTTGGACTGGCACGCACATCGAGGTCCCACGTCGTTGACGGTGTCCCGACATGGGGACTACTCAGGGCACATGTCGCGAAGATTCACTTCGGCGGGCGCTGTCGCCGCCGCCTCAGCCGCCGTCCTGGCGCTCGTGGGGACCGCACTCCCCGCCGCAGCCGCCACCCCGCTCCCCGCCGCAGCCGTCACGGCCGTCCCCGCGGATGCCGCCGTCATCGGATCCCCGCAGCTCTCGGTCGCTGTCGCCGACGACTTCCCGCGTGTCCTGTCGTACACCGACCGGGACAGCGGCAACCAACTGCTCGGCAGTACACAGCCGGTGACCGCCGTCACCCTCAACGGTGCCGCGCACCAGGTGCAGCCGAAGGGTGCGCCCGAGGTCACCGCCACGACCGCGCGGTACACGCTCACCTTCCCCGACCTGCCCGGCGTGGAGATCGACGCCTCGCTCTCGGTCTCCGGACGCACCACCACCTTCAAGGTGACGGCCGTCCGCGACACCGAGGCGTTCCGGGTCGGCACCATCGACATCCCCGGCCACGACCTGGTGTCCGTCGGCTCCACGGACACCGGCGCCGCCACCGCGTTCACCCGCCTCGACCCGGACTCGACGAAGACCGCCGACGTCTTCGCCCGGGTCACCGCGGACACCGCCGCCGACAAGGCGCCGGTCGGCGCCTCGTACGCGATCGTCAACACCGGCTCGCTCGCTGCGGCCGTCGAGTCCAACTCCTCGTACGACAAGCCGTCCGGCGCCACCGGGGGCGATGACGCCCGGTTCTGGCACCAGGCCCGCAAGGCCGACGACGGCACCGTCCGGGTCGGCATCTGGTCCGGGCAGTGGACCTACCGCGGCTCCGGCGCACCGAAGCCGGAGAGCGGCGCGAACCTGCCCTGGGCCAAGGTCGTCGTCACCCCCGACGCCAACGGGGACAAGGCCGTCGACTGGCAGGACGGCGCCGTCGCGTTCCGCACCATCGGCGTCACCGCGCCCGGCAGCGACGACACCGCGAACCGGGTGATCACCCACATCCCGTTCAACTTCGCGAGCCAGGCCACCCACCCGTTCCTGCGCACCCTCGACGACGTCAAGCGGGTCTCGCTCGCCACCGACGGCCTCGGTCAGCTGGCGCTGCTCAAGGGGTACGCCTCCGAGGGCCACGACTCCGCCCACCCCGACTACGGCGGCAACTACAACAAGCGCGCCGGCGGGCTGAAGGACCTCAACGCGCTGCTGAAGGACGGCAAGAAGTGGGGTGCCACCTTCGGCGTCCACGTCAACGCCACCGAGGCGTACGCGGACGCCCACGCCTTCGACGAGAAGCTCGTCGACAAGACGAAGCCCGGCTGGAACTGGCTCGGCCAGAGCTACTACATCGACCAGCGGAACGACATCAACAGCGGCAACCTGGCCCGCCGTTTCCAGCAGCTGCGCGACGAGACCGACCCCAACCTCAGTCTGCTCTACATCGACGTCTACTACACGCACGGCTGGATCGCCGACAAGACCCTGCAGTCCGTGCAGAAGCAGGGCTGGAACGTCGCCACCGAGTGGGCCGACAAGTTCGAGCGCGGCTCGCTCTGGTCGCACTGGGCCAATGACCTCGACTACGGCGGCGCCACCAACAAGGGCCTCAACTCGCAGATCATCCGGTTCATTCGCAACAGCGAGAAGGACGTCTGGAACAACGACCCGGTCCTCGGCCAGACCGCCATCGACGAGTTCGAGGGCTGGACCGGCGAGACCGACTGGAACGCCTTCTACGACAACATCTGGCAGCGCAACCTGCCCGCCAAGTACCTCCAGCAGCAGAAGATCACCCGCTGGGACGGCAACGACATCACCCTCACCGGCGGTGTCCGGGGCACGGTCGAGGACGGCAGGCGGACCTTCTACGACCACGGCCGCAAGGTGCTCAGCGGCACCGACTACCTGCTGCCGTGGGACGGCGGCAAGAAGCTGTACCACTACAGCAAGTCCGGTGGTACGAGCAGCTGGTCGGTGCCTTCCACGGGCGCGTACACCGTCTACAAGCTCACCGACAACGGCCGGGTCAAGGCCGGTACGATCCGGCCCGTCGACGGGAAGATCACGCTGACGGCCACCGCCGGACAGCCGTACGTCCTCTACCCGGACCACGCACCCGCCGCCGCCGACCCGGAGTGGGGCGAGGGCAGTGCGGTCGACGACCCGGGCTTCAACGACAACGGGCTCGACGACTGGTCGAAGACCGGCACCGTCGCCCGTGACACCGACGACCAGGGCCGCAACAGCGCGAAGCTCTCCGGCGACGGCCCGGCCGCCGTCGCACAGCGCATCTCCGGCCTCAAGCCCGGCGCGCGTTACACCGCCTCCGCGCTGATCGAGGTCCAGCGCGGAAAGACCCGGCACACGAGGCTCTCGATCGGCGGCAGGTCCGTCGCCGTGGACCGCTCCACGGCCGAGGACTACGTCGCCGCTTCGGACTGGCACGGTACGTACTTCCAGCGGGCCAAGGTGAACTTCACCGCCCCCGCGGACGGCCGCACCACGTTCCGTATCGAAGCGGCCAGGGGCAGCGCCGCGACGGTGCGGGCCGATGACGTACGGATCGTCGCCAACGCCCCGGCGACCAAGAAGAACACCGTCGTGTACGAGGACTTCGAGGACGTCGACCAGGGCTGGGGCCCCTTCCTCAAGGGCGATGCGGGCGGCTCCACCGACCCCCGGACCGTCATCTCCCAGCTGCACGCCCCCTACACCCAGGCCGGCTGGAACGGGAAGCTCGTCGACGACGTGATCGGCGGCAAGGAGTCCCTCAAGGCCCACGAGGAGAACAGCGGACTCGTCTACCGGACGGCGCCCTGGACGGTGCCGATGGCCGACGGTCACCGGTACAAGATCGAGTACGACTACCGGTCCAGCCACGCCGGCGCCTATGAGTGGGTCGACGGCTACGACCGGATCACGGCCGACGGCAACCCCGACTCGGTCGAGACCCGGACCACCGCGATCGGTCAGCAGCGCACCACCGGGCACTACTCCGAGACCGTCACGGCGGGCTGCGGCGACACCTGGACCGGGCTCCGCAAGCGCGACGACGCACCCGAGGGCGCCGACTTCGTCCTCGACGGGTTCACCGTGACCGACCTCGGTCCGGCCCCCGCCGGTGAGCTGGCCGCCTGCGGCACGCTCAGCGTCGACCCGGCCGCCGAGACCCTGGAGCCGGGCACGGCCAACGTCGTCAAGGCGAGCTTCACCAATTACGAGGCGACGGCTGCGACCGACGTGTCGGTCGGCCTCACCGTCCCCGACGGCTGGAAGGCGGAGCCCGTGGGTGCCGTCACCTTCGACTCCGTGGCGGCGGGCGCCAAGGTCACCGGCAGCTGGCATGTCACCCCGCCGGTGGACGCCGAGTACCGGACGTACAGCCTGAGCGCCGAGGCGTCGTACACGGTCGGCGGGGCGGAGCGGACCCTCGGTGCGCAGACGTCCGTACGGACCCTGCCGCCGCCGCCCACCACGGACAGCTGGGCCAGCGACCTGGACTGGACGGCGTCGAGCAACGGCTGGGGACCGGTCGAGCGCGACCTCTCCAACGGTGAGACGGGCGCCGGCGACGGCACACCGCTGACGATCGGTGGCACCGTCTACGCCAAGGGGCTCGGTAGCCACGCCCCGGCGAACATCCGCTACTACCTGGGCGGCAGGTGCACGTCGTTCACCGCCGAGGTGGGCGTGGACGATGTGCAGAAGACCGCGGGCAGTGTGCAGTTCGGCGTCAGGGCCGACGGTACGGAGAAGGTGAAGTCGCCGGTCCTCAAGGCGGCCGACACGGCCTGGTCACTCACGGCGGACGTCACCGGCGCGAAGTACGTCGAGCTGGTCGTCGCGGACGGCGGCGACGGCAACGGCAACGACCACGCGGACTGGGGCAACGCACGGTTCCACTGCGGAAGCTGAATGAGCCGGCAGTGAGCAGTGAGAGGGGTGGGGCCGATCCCGGCCCCACCCCTTCCCAGGAGCGCGTCCGCGAGGACGTGCGGAAGGGGTGGGGCCGCAAGGCCGGGGTATTCTCACCGGACTCCGCCGTGCCCGCCAAGGGCGGTGCGGTGGGAGAAGCGGATCAGCGGCTCGTTCCACCTCCGTCGGTTCCCGCTCCGTCCGGACGCCGCGGACGTCGTGCCCGCAGCCGTGCGGGACGCCTTTCGCGAGGCCGTGCGGCTGACCATCACCCACTCGGGCGAACCGGTCGTGGACCGTCCGGAGGACTCCCGGAAGGCGCAGGACGCACAGGCGAGGGATGCCCGGGACTCACCGGTGTGTGCAGTACGCCACAGTGAGACTTTGTGGAGCCTGTACAAACGGGGACGGTCCCGGGCTGGTGGTTCGCCTGCATGGCGCAAGGGTTCTGTCCGGCTCCACCAGGAAACGGGTCGGGAGACTGTGCAGAGTCGACGGCAGGTTTCTCTTGGTCGGCTTCGTAGGGTCGATACATGACCGTTGTGGACGAAACCCCGGGCGAGCCGACAGACACCCGTGGCCGGGTGGCCGAACTGCTGGCACTGCGTGAGCAGGCGCGGCGCGGACCGAGTGACCGGGCGACCGAGGCGCAGCACGCCAAGGGCAAGCTGACGGCCCGTGAGCGCATCGAGCTGCTCCTGGACCCGGATTCGTTCAAGGAGGTCGAGCAGCTGCGCCGGCACCGGGCGACCGGATTCGGCCTGGAGGAGAAGAAGCCGTACACCGACGGTGTCATCACCGGCTGGGGCACGGTCGAAGGCCGTACGGTCTTCGTCTACGCGCACGACTTCCGGATCTTCGGCGGCGCCCTGGGTGAAGCCCACGCCACAAAGATCCACAAGATCATGGACATGGCGATCTCGGCGGGTGCCCCGCTGGTCTCGCTGAACGACGGCGCAGGGGCCCGGATCCAGGAGGGTGTCAGCGCGCTCGCCGGATACGGCGGCATCTTCCAGCGCAACACCCGAGCCTCCGGCGTCATCCCGCAGATCAGCGTGATGCTCGGCCCGTGCGCGGGCGGCGCGGCCTACAGCCCCGCCCTCACCGACTTCGTGTTCATGGTCCGCGAGACCTCCCAGATGTTCATCACCGGACCGGACGTCGTGAAGGCGGTCACCGGCGAGGAGATCTCGCAGAACGGCCTCGGCGGCGCCGATGTGCACGCCGAGACCTCGGGCGTCGCGCACTTCGCGTACGACGACGAGGAGACCTGCATCGCCGAGGTCCGCTACCTGATCGGGATGCTCCCGTCGAACAACCGGGAGAACCCGCCCACCGTGGCGAGCGACGACCCGGCCGACCGGCGCGGCGACGTCCTGCTCGACCTGGTGCCCGCCGACGGCAACCGCCCGTACGACATGCACAAGGTCATCGAGGAGCTCGTCGACGACGGCGACTACCTGGAGATCCACGAGCGCTGGGCCCGCAACATCATCTGCGCCCTGGCCCGGCTCGACGGTCAGGTCGTCGGCATCGTCGCCAACCAGCCGCAGTCCCTGGCGGGGGTCCTGGACATCGAGGCGTCCGAGAAGGCGGCCCGCTTCGTCCAGATGTGTGATGCATTCAACATTCCCATCATCACTCTATTGGACGTACCCGGCTTCCTGCCCGGCGTCGATCAGGAGCACGGTGGAATCATCCGGCACGGGGCGAAGCTGCTCTACGCGTACTGCAACGCCACGGTGCCGAGGATCTCGCTGATCCTGCGCAAGGCGTACGGCGGTGCGTACATCGTGATGGACAGCCAGTCCATCGGTGCCGACCTGACCTACGCCTGGCCCACCAACGAGATCGCCGTCATGGGCGCCGAAGGTGCCGCCAACGTCATCTTCCGTCGGCAGATCGCCGACGCCGAGGACCCGGAGGCCATGCGGATCCGCATGGTCAAGGAGTACAAGGCCGAACTGATGCATCCGTACTACGCCGCAGAGCGCGGACTGGTCGACGACGTCATCGACCCTGCCGAGACGCGCGAGGTGCTGATCGCCTCGCTCGCGATGCTCCGGTCCAAGCACGCCGATCTGCCGTCCCGTAAGCACGGCAACCCCCCGCAGTAGCCGCGGCCGGTGCACCACCCCGCACAGCCCGCCACGCACTGCCGAGAAGACGGAGAGACATCCATGAGCACTACTCCTGCCGAGTCCGTGCTGCGCGTCGAGAAGGGTCTTGCCGACCCCGAGGAGCTGGCCGCGATAACCGCGGTCCTGCTCGCCCGCGCAGCCGCCACCCCCGCCGCCGCCCCGGCCCACCGCGGCCGCACCCACGCCGGCTGGCGCCGCCTCGAGCGCACCCCGGGCTTCCGCGCCCCGCACTCCTGGCAGGGCTGACAACGGCCCAGCAGACGGCCCGCAGCACGCGAGAGGCCCCGCACTCCCTCGGGAGTGCGGGGCCTCTTCGTACGGCTGCCGGAGCCTACCGCAGGCGCGCCATCAGCGCGTGCTCCACGAGCGTGATGAGCGCGCTCTTGGCGTCCGCGCGGTGGCGGGCGTCCGTGGTCAGGATCGGGGTGTCGGGGCCGATCTGCAGGGCCTCGCGCACCTCGTCGGGGGTGTACGGCTGGTGTCCGTCGAAGCCGTTGAGGGCGATGACGAACGGCAGTCCGCTGTTCTCGAAGTAGTCGACGGCCGGGAAGCAGTCGGCGAGACGCCGGGTGTCGACGAGGACGACGGCGCCGATGGCGCCGCGGACCAGGTCGTCCCACATGAACCAGAAACGGTCCTGACCGGGCGTACCGAAGAGGTACAGGATCAGGTCCTGGTCCAGGGTGATACGGCCGAAGTCCATGGCCACCGTCGTGGTGGTCTTGTCCCCGGTGTGCGTCAGATCGTCGATGCCCGCCGACGCGGACGTCATCACGGCTTCGGTGCGCAGCGGGTTGATCTCCGAAACGGCACCGACGAACGTGGTCTTACCCACGCCGAAGCCCCCTGCCACCACGATCTTCGCGGAGGTAGTGGAGCGGGCTGCTCCGCCGCTAGAGCTTGCGAAGTCCACTGAGCACCCTTTCGAGCAGTGTCACATCTGGCTGGCCACCGGCGGACTCGTCGCCGCCGGGCTGATGGATAGCGACGAGTCCGGCCTCGGCCAGGTCGGCTACGAGGATCCGGGCAACGCCGAGGGGGATCGTGAGAAGCGCCGAGATCTCGGCAACCGACTTGATCTCGAAGCACAGCCGGCAGATCCGCTGGTGCTCGGGCAATTGCCCTTGCAGCCGCGACGGATCGGCCGTGGTACTGACCAACGCCTCAATGGCGAGCTGGTATCGCGGTCGGGTCCGGCCGCCGGTCATGGCGTACGGACGGACCAGCGGGTTGTGGGCCGCGGGAGCGGCGGGCTCGGCGGACCGCCGCGGCTGCACCGTCTGAATGCGGGGCTGCTGGGGCGATTCGATCCGATGCGGGCGCTGAGGGTGCTGCGGCTGCTGCTGCTGCCACCCACCATCCTGCTGCCACCCGCCGTCCTGCTGCCACCCGCCGTCCTGCGTCTGCCGGCGCGGGTACGGCTGCTGCGGCTCATAAGGTTGCTGCGAGCCCTGTCTGCTGGGCGTGGAAGGGAAGTTGTAACGGTTGTCCCCGTGCTCGCCCGGTACTTGCTGACCACCGTCGTACTGGTGTCCGCCTGGGGGTGTTGCCACAATTCCTCCTCCGACTGCCGGTCCCGATCCCAGTGGGGCCGCGCCACCGCACCTTATGGTGCGGTGGCGCATGACGCACCGTCTGTCTACTAGTTAAGAAGACTTCCCTGCAGTTCGGCACGGAGGTCCGGGGTGAGGACCGTGCCTGCACGGTCGACCAGAAGGGCCATTTCATACCCAACCAGACCGATATCGGCGTCGGGGTGGGAGAGAACGGCCAGCGAAGATCCGTCGGAGATGGACATGATGAAGAGGAATCCGCGCTCCATCTCCACAACTGTCTGATTCACCGCGCCGCCCTCGAAGATCCGCGAGGCGCCCGCGGTCAGCGAGGTCAGGCCGGAAGCGACGGCCGCCAGCTGGTCGGCACGGTCCCGCGGGAATCCTTCGGACATGGCCAGCAGGAGTCCGTCGGCGGAGACCACCACCGTGTGCGACACCCCGGGGGTGTTGTCCACGAAGTTGGTGATCAACCAGTTGAGATTCTGCGCCGCCTGGCTCATCGGGCTCACACTAACGCTCCTGGTTGTAGGTATTACTTGTGTCCGAACCAGCGTTACGACCCCGCTGAATGCCCCTTCGCAGGTTGCTCAACCTGCCCCGGACGTCCTCAGGGGCGCGGGAGACCTGAGGGCCGCCCTGCTGGGTCTGCTCCGCCGTGCCCTCGACCAGATTGGCCTTGGGCACTCGCCGGGGAAGTCCGGACGGGGTGACCCCACCCGCCTTCGGCTCCCGGAGCTTGTCGGCCCGCTCCCAGCGCTCGTCGTTCGTCGAGCGCCAGTCGTCGGAGCCGTTCCCGTCCTGCGGCGCGGGCGACGGCCGCTGCGGCAGTTCCTGCTGCTGCGGCTGCTGCTGTGCTGCGACGGACTGGTCGTTTCCGCGGCCCGTGGGCTGCCAGTGCTGCTGACCGCCCCGGCGCGGCAGACCGGCATCGGTCATCTCGCTGCCGACGTTCGGGGTGGGACCCGAACGGTCGAAGCCTACGCGCTCCTGCGGCTCGGCGGGAGCGCTCGGGACAGATTCCGGTTCGGCCTGCGATATGGGCTCGTACGCACCCTGGTACGTGCCCTGATCTGCCCACTCTCCCTGGTGGGGCTGGGCGGCGAACTGGTCCTCGTAGCCTCGCTGAGTGCTCTCGGCAGCGGCATATGCCGCTTCCGTATAGCCGCCCTGCGACGGGTAGTCGGACTGCTCGGCGTAGCCGCTGTCGCCGCTGTACGTGTTGTAGGAACTGTCGTACGCCGCCTGCGGGTACTGCTCCTGCTGCGGGTCCTGTGCGTACGTGTCCTCGGCGTAGGAGGCGTCCTGGTACGCATTGCCCTGGAACGCGTCCTCCTGGAACTGCGGGCGTTCGCCGCCCGTCTGGGCCTCCAGCGCGGCGCGGCGCTCCTCACGCATCAGCGAGCGGCCCACCGGGTCCAGCTGTGCGGGGTCGACCGCCGGGTCCTCGTAACGCGAGTCGTCGAAGCCGAGCTCCGCCGCCGTACGCATCTGGGGCTGGTGCGGAATCGGTTCGAAGGCCTGCTGCCGCGGGATGATCGAGGAGACCGTGAAGTCGTCCTGGGCCGCGATCGGTTCGAGCTCGCCGCCGCCGCCGTGCGTGATCGCGTCCGGCAGCATGACCAGCGAGGTGGTTCCGGCCTGCTCGCCCGAGGGGCGCAGCTGGACCCGGATGCCGTGCCGGTCGGCGAGCCGGCCGACCACGAAGAGACCCATCCGCTGGGACACCGCGGCGTCCACCGTCGGCGGGTTGGCCAGCTTGTGGTTGATGTCCGCGAAGTCCTCGGCCGTGAGGCCGATGCCCTTGTCGTGGATCTCGACCATCACGCGGCTGTCCGGCAGTCGGGTCGCGGTGACGCGGACCTTGGTCTGCGGCGAGGAGAACGTGGTGGCGTTCTCCAGCAGCTCGGCCAGCAGGTGCACGAGGTCGGTGACGGCCTGGCCGTGGATCTCGGTCTCCGGAACGCCGGAGAGCTCGATGCGCTCGTACGACTCCACCTCGGAGGAGGCGGCCCGCAGGACGTCGACCAGCGGAACCGGCTGGTTCCAGCGGCGGCCCGGCTCCTCGCCGGCGAGGACGAGGAGGTTCTCGCCGTTGCGGCGCATACGGGTGGCCAGGTGGTCCAGCCGGAAGAGGCTCTCCAGCTGGTCCGGGTCGGCCTCGTTGTTCTCCAGGTCGGTGATGAGGGTCAGCTGGCCCTCGATCAGCGACTGGTTGCGGCGCGACAGGTTCGTGAAGATCGCGTTGACGTTGCCTCGCAGCATGGCCTGCTCGGCAGCGAGCCGAACCGCCTCGCGGTGCACCTGGTCGAAGGCGCGGGCGACCTCGCCGATCTCGTCCCGGGTGGTGATCGGGATCGGCTGTACACGGGTGTCGACCCGGCCCGGCTCGGTCCGCGACAGCTGGTCGACGAGCATCGGCAGCCGCTGCTCGGCGATCGAGAAGGCGGCGGTACGCAGCTGACGCATCGAGCGGCTCATCTGGCGGGCCACGAGGCCGGCCAGGACGAAGGCGGCCAGCAGCGCGACCAGCACGATGGCGGCGTTGACGATGGCGTCGGTCTTGGCGCTGGACGAGATGTTCGCGGCCTCGGTCACCGCCTTGTCGACGAGCTCTTCCTCGACCGTGGTGTAGCCGTCGAACTTGGCGGTGGAGGCGGCCATCCAGGTCGCGGGCGTGATGCCCTTCGCCGCCAGTTCCTCGGGCGACTTGCCGAGGCCGATCTGCTGGGCCATTCCGTCGAAGACCGAGCCGTCGATGCTGGGCGGCGCGACGAACGGCACACCTGCCGCGTCCGCCTGCGCCTTGGCGGCCTTCAGTTTCTTGGCGCCCTCGGCCGCCTTGGCGGTCATGACCTGCTTCAGGCGGACCGAGTCGGCCTCCGTACCACCGGAGACGTACTCGCCGAGTGCGATCTGCTCCAGGTAGTTGTACGAGCCGAAGGCCTTGACCTGGGCGCCGAACTTGGCGTTCTCCTGGCTCGGACGCACGAGCAGGTGCATACCGATGGAGCGCTGAAGCGATTCTGCGGCCTTGGCCAGTTCGATCGCGTAGACCGTGCGGCCGTAGCTGGTGATGTTGCCGGTGCCCAGGCCGAGCTCGTTGCAGAACTCCATCAGGGAGTGCTGGACCTTGACGTAGCCCTCTTCCGTCTTCACCGGGTCCATGGCCTCGGCGTAGGCGGCTTTGCGCAGCTCCGGGAGCTTGGGCTCCTCCTGCTTGAACAGCTGGAGACGGCGCTGCAGGCCCTCCTTCTTCGGCATGCCCTGCACGGCCTCGTCGAACTTGGCGGCGGCCGCGTCCGTGGTGGCGTACACCTGGTCGACGGCGGCTGCGTCGCGCTTGTTCGACAGCAGGGGCTGGGCGGAGAGGTCACGCTCGTTGAGCAGTGCCTGTCCGTACTCCGAGGCCGCGCGCACGATCAGCGCAGTCTTCTCGGCGTCCTGTGCCTCTCTCCAGGTGTCGATCGACCCCTTCACCTGGAAGCCGCCCATGACCAGGCCGACCAGCACAGGGATCAGAAGGATCGCGTTCAGCCGGGTGGGCACCCGCCAGTTGCGCGGGGACAGCCGACTCGTACTGCCGCCGGCCGGTGCCTCTTCGGACACTTCGGCGGGTGGCGCCGCGCTGCGCGGCGGCGGGGTGAAGTTGCCCCGCTCCTGCTGCGCCGCGGAGCCCTCGTTGCTACGCCTCACTCGACCAACAACCTCTCGGCGTCGGCACCTACGCTGTGCCGTTTTTCGTTCAGGGCCGTACTACTCGGGAGTTTCGTCGAATTGCAGCACGGGGACCGGCCGCGTTCCAAACAGTCGGAATCAGCCATTCCGAGTGGTCCAAGCCTCAGATAAAACGGGCATAAAGAGCGAGCCCCGTCAAAAGGCGGGGCTCATGTGAGCACAGCGACACCAGGCGAATGCATCGGGTGCTGAAGCCGGAGTAATTCTCTGTCGAAACGTTATGAACACGGGGGCGGATCGTGTCGAAGGACACAGTCCACCCCCGTGCGACTACAGCAACTTCCGTATCCGCATTCCGACTTGCGGTGAGTCCACGGCTACTTGAGCCGAGCCATCAGCGCGTGCTCGACCAGCGTGATCAGGCCGCTCTTCGCATCGCCGCGGTGGCGGGCGTCCGTCGTGATGATGGGGGCGTCGGGGCCGATCTGCAGGGCCTCGCGCACCTCCTCGGGGGTGTACGGCTGGTGTCCGTCGAAGCCGTTGAGGGCGATGACGAACGGCAGTCCGCTGTTCTCGAAGTAGTCGACGGCCGGGAAGCAGTCGGCGAGACGCCGGGTGTCGACGAGGACGACGGCGCCGATGGCGCCGCGGACCAGGTCGTCCCACATGAACCAGAAACGGTCCTGACCGGGCGTACCGAAGAGGTACAGGATCAGGTCCTGGTCCAGGGTGATACGGCCGAAGTCCATGGCCACCGTCGTGGTGGTCTTGCCACCTGTGTGCGTCAGATCGTCGATGCCCGCCGACGCGGACGTCATCACGGCTTCGGTGCGCAGCGGGTTGATCTCCGAAACGGCACCGACGAACGTGGTCTTACCCACGCCGAAGCCACCCGCCACCACGATCTTTGCCGAGGTGGTGGCCCGGGCCGCACCGCCGCTAGAGCTTGCGAAGTCCACTGAGCACCCTTTCGAGCAGTGTCACATCCGGCGCGCCGCCGGCCTCTCCGTTGCCCGGCTGGTGGATGGCCACCATGCCGGCTTCCGCCAGATCCGCGACAAGGATCCGGGCCACACCGAGCGGCATCGACAACAGCGCCGACACCTCGGCCACCGACTTGACCTCACGGCAGAGGTGGCAGATCCGCTGGTGCTCCGGGAGCAGAGTCCCCAGGTGCGCCGGGTCGGCCGTGGTCGATACCAGCGCCTCTATGGCGAGCTGGTAGCGCGGCCGGGTCCGGCCGCCGGTCATGGCATACGGACGGACCAGCGGCTGGTCGCCTTCACCTTCGTACGACGCGTGGTGCAGTGCGCCGTACGGATCGGGTGAGGCGGGTGGCGGGGTCATGAATCCTCCGGGCGTGACAGCTTGGTGTCGGCTTGCCGTCTGAAGGGGCCGGTGGGGGGAGGAAGCGGCCGGACGGTCGAGGGGGTGGGAGTGCGGTACCTGGGGGGATCGCGTCGGTCACCGGTTCATGGCCGCCTCAGTGGAGCAGGCTGCCCTGGAGCTCGGCGCGGAGATCGGGGGTCAGGACTGTTCCCGCGCGGTCGACCAGCAGGGCCATCTCGTACCCGACCAGACCGATGTCGGCGTCCGGGTGGGCGAGCACGGCCAGCGAGGAGCCGTCCGAGACGGACATCAGGAAGAGGAACCCGCGCTCCATCTCCACCACTGTCTGGCTGACGGCGCCGCCCTCGAAGATCCGGGAGGCGCCCGCGGTCAGCGAGGTGAGCCCGGAAGCGACGGCCGCCAACTGGTCGGCACGGTCCCGCGGGAATCCTTCGGACATGGCCAGCAGGAGTCCGTCGGCTGACACCACCACCGTGTGCGACACCCCGGGGGTGTTGTCCACGAAGTTGGTGATCAACCAGTTCAGATTCTGTGCGGCCTGACTCATCGGGCTCAACTAACGCTCCTGCTGGTGAGTGGGGCCGAGTGGGAAACTGCCGGTCGACGAGCCGTTGTTGGCCTGCCGACCCTGCTGGATACCCCGGCGGAGATTGGTCAGTCGCCCGCGCACATCATCGGGCGCACGCGAAACCTGAGGTCCCGACTGGTGACTCTGCTGCTGGGCGGTGCCCGGCACCAGATTGGCACGCGGCACCCGGCGAGGCAGACCGGAAGTGGTGATTCCGCCTGCTGCGGGCTTCTTGGCCCGCTCTGCCTGCCGGACGAGTTCGTCGTTCGGCGAGGTACGCCAGGTACTGGTGGTGGCGCCCGCGTCACCCGCACCGCGACGCGGCATCGGGGCAGCGGGACGGTCCTGCGGGGTCTGCTGCGGGACGGACGGTGCCTGCGGCCCGGCGGGCGGCTGCTGACCGCCCTGCTGCGGGCCGTGGAACCAGTTCGTCTCCAGGGTGTCGTACAGCGGCGTACGACCGTCCCCGGGGCCCGCCGGAGGCAGCGCCTCGGGCTGCGGCTGCGGCGGCAGGACCGGACGGTACTGCGCCTCACCCGCGGGAGCGGTGGCCGGACGCGGGGCACGGAAGTCCTCGTTGTCCCCGCCGCGAGGACGCGGAGCCGGCAGCCCCTGGTCCTGCGACGCCTGCGGACGGCCGAAGTCCGGACGGGCGAACTGCGCGGTGCCCGCCGGGTCCTGGTGCTGAGAGAGGTGGGCCTGCGGGGCCGGTGCCGAGAAGTCCGGGCGGGCGAACTCGGCGGTGGAGCCGGGGCCCTGCCGGTCGTCCAGCGGGGGACGCTGGCCCATGGCCGGGTTCATCGGCCGCTGGAACTGGCCGGTGGACTCGGGCTCCTCGTGACCGCGCGGGGCGTCGAGCGGACTGCGCCGTGGCACCGACGGGTTCTCCGTGCCCCAGCTGGTGGCCTGCGGGCGCTGCGGCTGCGGGTTGCCACCGGGCAGTTCGGCACGGGGACCGCCGACGGGCGGCAGCTGACGGCCGGGGTTGCCCGGGCCGCCGGACTGCTGGAAGCCGCCCTGGTTGTCGGGGGCGTTGTGCCGGGCCTGCTGCGGCTGCGGCGCCTGCCGTCCGGCCGGACCGTTCTGGTGGCCGGGCTGACCGGGCTGGTCGTACTGCCCCGGCCGGCTCTGACCGAACAGGTTGGACTGACCGTGCTCCGTACGACCGGGATCGCCCTGGCCGCCCGGTGCACCGGGCCGTGCGCCGCCGCCGAAGGCGCCGGAGAGCCCGCCGCCCTGACGCGGCGGTTCCTGCCGCGCGAAGTCCTGCGGGCCGGTGCCGGAGAGTCCAGCACTCTGGAACCCGGAGTTCGGCTGAGGCTGCTGGCCCTGCTGATTCGGCTGGCCCTGCTGGTTCTGCGGCTGGCGAGGACCGCCGCCGTCACGCGCCGGCAGTGCGGCCCGCGGACCGGAGCCCGCACCGACCTGTCCACGCTGCGCACCGGCAGCCGCGCCGAGGCCCGGCCGGTTGCCGTTTCCGTTGCCGGCAACGGCGCCGTTGCCACCGGCGCGCTGCTGACCCGCGGCCGGCTTGGGTGCCGGCTGCTTGCCGCCGTGCGCGACATCGACGGGGAGCATGACCAGCGCGGTCGTGCCACCGGAGTCGGACGGCCGCAGCTGGATCCGGATGCCGTGACGCAGGGACAGCCGGCCGACCACGAACAGACCCATGCGGCGCGAGACCGAGACATCCACGGTGGGCGGCGAAGCGAGCCGCTCGTTGATCGCCGCGAGGTCCTCGGGGGAGAGGCCGATACCGGTGTCGTGGATCTCCACGAGCACCCGGCCGTCGGGCAGTGCGTGACCGGTGACCCGGACCTTCGTCTGCGGAGAGGAGAACGACGTTGCGTTCTCCAGCAGCTCGGCGAGCAGGTGCACGAGGTCGTTGACCACGCGGCCGGCGACCTCGGTGGCGGGCACCGCGGCCAGTTCGATGCGCTCGTACTGCTCCACCTCGGAGGCGGCGGCGCGGAGAACGTCGACCAGCGGCACGGGACGGGTCCAACGGCGGCCCGGCTCCTCGCCCGCGAGGACGAGGAGGTTTTCGCCGTTACGGCGCATACGGGTCGCGAGGTGGTCGAGCTTGAAGAGGGACGACAGCTGGTCCGGGTCGGCCTCGCGCGACTCCAGTTCGGAGATGAGCGAGAGCTGACGCTGGATGAGACCCTGCGAACGCCGCGAGAGGTTGGTGAACATCGCGTTGACGTTGCCTCGCAGCAGCGCCTGTTCGGCGGCGAGGCGGACGGCCTCGCGGTGCACGTCGTCGAAGGCCGCGGCCACCTGGCCGATCTCGTCACGGGAGTGCACACCGACCGACTCGACCGAGGTGTCGACGTCCTGCGGGTCCGCCTCGGAGAGCTGCTTGACGAGCTCCGGCAGACGGTCCTGGGCGACCCGGGTCGCGGTGTCCTGCAGCCGTCGCAGCGAGCGGATCATGGACCGGGCGACGACGAAGGCGCCGACGAGGGAGACACCGAGCACCAGCAGGATGAGCGCACCGCTGATGATGGCTTCGCGCTTCGACTCGTCGCGGAGCTCGCGGGCCTTGCTCTCCATGCGGCTGAGGAGGGTCGCCTCGATGGTCTTCATCGCCTGGATCTTGGTGGAGCTCTGGTCGTACCAGTCCATGTACGAACGCCGCGCCACGCCCGTCATACCCGTGGGGCTGTCGAGCACCTTCTGCGCGTAGGCGTCGGCAGCCTTGCTCTCCGGGTTGTTGGCGCTCTCCAGCGTCGACGTCAGTTCCTCGGCGCTCTCTCCCGAGGCCGTGTAGGTCACGTCGAACGATCTCAGCGCCAGCGTCTCCTTGTGGAGGGCGGCGCGGCCGAACTGCCGGTCGTTCTGGTCGAGGTGCGCGTCCTTTTTGTCGCTGTTCGGCAGGGCGGCAGCGATGATCGCCCGCTGCACCGAGGCGTACTCCTTGGCGGAGGAGAAGGCCGCCAGGCTACGGGTCCGCTTGATCATCTCGGGGTTGCTGGTCGCCTGCGCCATGTCCTGCGAGAGGCTCAGCAGCGAGGTGATCAGCTGGCTGTACGCGTCGACAGTCTGAAGGCTCGGGCTGCCCTTCGCATACGCCTCCTTGCGTATGTCACGGATCTGTCCGAGCTGGCCGGCGATCTGCGAGACGCTCGAGTAGATGCCCTCGAGAGCCTCGTCGCCGTCGGTGTTGCTGATCTCGGACGTGGCGTCGAAGAACGCGGCCTTCGCCCGGTCGGTCCTCTTGCGCGGCTCGGTGACCTTGAAGTCGGTGGCCTTGACCCCGTTGGCCAGCGGACCGGCCGACCGGTCGCGCTCCTCCTGGAGCGCCTGGGCGAGCGTGGTCGCCTGCTTGGTCATCTCGGTGAGCAGCTGCATGTGGTCCAGCTGCTGGATGTCGTTCATGGAGTCGTTGATGCGAAGACCACCCAGGGTGGTCGCGGCGACTACAGGAAGGGCGAGCAGCGAGACCAGGCGCGTACTGATGCGCCAGTTGCGAAGAGCGATTCGTGAGCCGGTGCTGACGGCGCCCCGGGGCTTGCGTGGAGTGATCGGATCGGCGCCGCTGCTCGCCGTGACGGCCGAGCGCGGGGAGCGCTCGCCGGCGTCGCCGGCCGCGGCCGGTCCGGGCTTCTGGGCGTGCTGGGGCGAGGAACCGCGGTCGGTCCCGCCGTGCGGCTCCTGTTCCGCCGCAGCGCTGCCATCCCTCTTGAAACGTCCCTGCACTAGCGTCGCAACCTCTGGACCAGGCGTCCCCCCGCGTAGACGGGCGGGACGGTGTCGGCGTCGTGGGGCGTTTTTCCCGCCCCATGGTGGTCGTGAGTGACCGGCGCTCTTCCCCTTCCCGCCGCCACTCGGCGCTGCGTTGCGCCCCTGCGCGCCGGCCTGAAACCCGCGGCGGTGCGTGGAATTCCAGCACAGTGCCGGATCTCCAACAAGGCCCCCGCGTCACGCTGTGACCGTAGTGACTCGTTGTGATGGCTGGGTGACAAGTCGTAGAGAGTGTTTAGGGGCAAACCGGTTGATGGTGGGCGGATGCGGTGGGGGTGAGGGGTGTCCCAGTCGACATGATCAGCAGCGGAATGGTTCATTCAGTGATGCAATGTCCGTTTCTTCGATCAAGATTGAGCGCCCGGAATGGGGCAATTGTCGACTGCTTCGTGAGCAAACTCACATGATGATCGTCGTCTCTTCCGGGGATCCGGAGGGAATTGGATGTTTAGCCTGACGCTTTACAGGGATGGCAAATCCGACAACCGGCGCCCCTCCGGGCGGCGCCCGTACCGACAGGGTCCTGACGGCAGATGAAGACGACGATGATGTTCCGCAACATTGCCAACCCCCGGCGCACCACGCTGGCGCACCTCAAGGACGCCGAAGCGCTGCAGACGCCGGACCAGCCGGAGCATGCCGTCGACCTTCCGACGCAGACGGCCAACCCGCGTCGCACCATCCTGATGGAAGCCCCGGCCATGGCCGCCACCGCCGAGTAATGCGCGCGATTGTCCCCCTCACCCGCGTTAGCCTGGGGCGTCAGTCTTCAGCCAGCCAGCAAGTGAGGGGCGACAGCATCCCGTGCGCATCGCCAGGTTCTCCATCGACGGCAATGTCGCCTTCGGCGCGGTTGAGGGCGACGGCACCGTCGACTCCGGTGACCTCGTCCTCGACATCATCAAGGGCATCCCGTACGCCGACTTCGAGCTCTCCGGAACCAAGGTCCCGCTGAGCAAGGTCCGACTGCTGCCGCCCGTGCTCCCCAACAAGGTCGTGGCCATCGGCCGCAACTACGCGGAGCACGCCGCGGAACTCGGCAACGAGGTCCCGGACGTACCGGTGGCCTTCTTCAAGCCCACCACGTCGGTGATCGGCTCCGGGGACGCCATCGAGTACCCCTCCTTCTCCAACGAAGTGCACTACGAGGCCGAGCTGGCCGTGGTCATCGGCCGGATGTGCCGCGAAGTGCCGCGTGAGCGCGTCAAGGACGTCATCTTCGGCTACACCTGCGCCAATGACGTCACCGCCCGCGATGCCCAGAAGCGCGAGAAGCAGTGGGCCCGGGCCAAGGGCTTCGACACGTCCTGCCCGCTCGGCCCCTGGGTGGAGACCGACCTCGACCCCAGCGACCTCGCCATTCAGGCCACGGTCAACGGCGAGCAACGTCAACTGGGCCGTACGAGCGAAATGATCCGCTCCATCGAGGATCTGGTCGTCCACATCACGGAGGCCATGACGCTGCTCCCGGGCGATGTGATCCTCACCGGCACTCCGGCAGGGGTCGGACCCCTGCATGTCGGCGACGAGGTCGCCGTCTCCATCGAAGGCATCGGCACTCTCACCAACAAGGTGATCAAGCGTGGCTAACACCAACTCCCCCAAGCTCTCGGCTTCGCTCGAGCAGGGGGTACCCCCCCGCGTACGTTTCTGTCCCTCCCCGACCGGCAACCCCCACGTGGGCCTGGTCCGCACCGCCCTCTTCAACTGGGCCTTCGCCCGGCACCACGGTGGCAGCCTGGTCTTCCGTATCGAGGACACCGACGCGGCCCGCGACTCCGAGGAGTCGTACGACCAGCTGCTCGACTCGATGCGCTGGCTCGGTTTCGACTGGGACGAGGGCCCCGAGGTCGGCGGCCCGCACGCCCCGTACCGGCAGTCGCAGCGCATGGACATCTACAAGGACGTCGCCGCGAAGCTTCTCGCCGGCGGGTACGCGTACCACTGCTACTGCACCACCGAGGAGCTCGACACCCGCCGCGACGCCGCCCGCGCCGCCGGCAAGCCGTCCGGCTACGACGGCCACTGCCGCGACCTGACCGCCGAGCAGACCGCCGCGTACGAGGCCGAGGGCCGGACGTCCATCGTCCGCTTCCGGATGCCCGACGAGCCGCTCACCTTCACGGACCTGGTCCGCGGCGAGCTGACCTTCCAGCCGGAGAACGTGCCGGACTACGGCATCGTCCGGGCCAACGGAGCCCCGCTCTACACGCTGGTCAACCCGGTCGACGACGCGCTGATGGAGATCACCCACGTCCTGCGCGGCGAGGACCTGCTCTCCTCCACCCCGCGCCAGCTCGCCCTCTACAAGGCGCTGATCGAGCTCGGCATCGCCAAGGACACCCCCGTCTTCGGGCACCTTCCGTACGTCATGGGCGAGGGCAACAAGAAGCTCTCCAAGCGTGACCCGCAGGCCTCGCTCAACCTCTACCGCGAGCGCGGCTTCCTCCCTCAGGGACTGCTCAACTACCTTTCCCTGCTGGGCTGGTCGATCGCCGAGGACCGCGACATCTTCTCCATCGAGGAGATGGTGGCGGCGTTCGACATCAAGGACGTCAACGCCAACCCGGCGCGCTTCGACCTGAAGAAGTGCGAGCACATCAACGCCGAGCACATCCGCATGCTCGACGTGAAGACCTTCACCGAGGCGTGCGGCCCCTGGCTGAAGGCCCCGTTCGCCCCCTGGGCCCCGGAGGCCTTCGATGCCGCCCGGTTCGAGGCCATCGCCCCCTACGCCCAGACCCGCGTCACCGTCCTCTCGGACATCACGGCCAACGTCGACTTCCTCTTCCTCGACGAGCCGGTGGAGGACGAGGCGTCCTGGGCCAAGGCCATGAAGGAGGGCTCCGACGCCCTGCTCGTCACCGCCCGCGCGAAGCTGGTCGACGCCGAGTGGAACGCCGAGGCCCTGAAGGACGCCATCCTCGCCGCCGGTGAGGAGCACGGCCTGAAGCTCGGCAAGGCCCAGGCCCCGGTCCGCGTCGCCGTCACCGGCCGCACGATCGGCCTGCCGCTCTTCGAGTCCCTGGAAATCCTGGGCCGCGAGAAGACGCTGGCCCGGATCGACGCGGCACTGGCCAAGCTGGCCGCGTAAGCGGCTCCTGCACGCCCGAAGGGGGCGGCCACCGGTTCGTTCCGGTGGCCGCCCCCTTCCATGTGGCTGAGCCCCGGCTGAGCGGTAGCGTGGCTTCATGCCGATCCGAGCCGTGATCTGGGACATCGACGACACGATCTTCGACTACACGGGCGCCGACCGTACCGGTATGCGCAAACATCTGGCGAGCGAGGGCCTGCCCGGCGGATACGCGTCCGTCGAGCAGGCCCTCGAGGCGTGGCGGGCCATCACCGACGTCCAGTGGGCGCGTCTCGCCGCGGGGGAGACCGACTTCCAGGGGCAGCGCCGGGAGCGGGTCCGTGCGTTCCTCGGGCGGCCGCTGACGGACGCGGAGGCCGACGAATGGTTCGGCCGGCACGTCGTCCACTACGAGGCCGCGTGGGCGCTCTTCCCGGACGCCGTGCCGGCCCTGGACCTATTGGCCGGCCGCTACCGGCATGCCGTCCTGTCGAATTCCAGCATCATCAACCAGGACCGCAAACTGCGCACCCTCGGCGTGCGGGACCGCTTCGAGGCCGTGGTGTGCGCGGTGGAGCTCGGCGTCTCCAAGCCCGAGGCCGGGGCGTTCCACGCCGCCTGCGACACGCTCGGGCTGGCGCCGCAGGACGCCGTGTACGTCGGCGACCACCCGGACATCGACGCCCGTGGGGCGGTGGCGGCCGGACTGAAGGGGGTCTGGCTGGACAGGGACGGGCGTGGCGGACGCCCCGATCTGGTCCGGATCACCGGCCTTGATCAGCTCCCCGGACTGTTGGCGGGCAATACCCGTTTTGGAGCGTCGGACACCTTCGGGTAATGTTCTTCCTGCGCCGCCCGAGCGGGCCGAAAGATCCGGCCGGGAAGCGCAAGCCGAACAAAACCCCCTCTGGGGGTTGAGTTTTGGTGGGCTATGGTGTAATTGGCAACACTACGGTTTCTGGTACCGTCATTCTAGGTTCGAGTCCTGGTAGCCCAGCGCAGACCTTCATCTGTAAAACACGCCCCCGTTGTGTAGCGGCCTAGCACGCTGCCCTCTCACGGCAGTAGCGCCGGTTCGAATCCGGTCGGGGGTACAGATCCTTCCCGCGAGATCATTTGGGTCGCACCCACGATTTCGATGCAGGATCGCTAGGGCCCCCGTTGTGTAGCGGCCTAGCACGCTGCCCTCTCACGGCAGTAGCGCCGGTTCGAATCCGGTCGGGGGTACTTGTAACACCATGGGCTATGGTGTAATTGGCAACACTACGGTTTCTGGTACCGTCATTCTAGGTTCGAGTCCTGGTAGCCCAGCGCAAGATGCAGTATCACGCCCCCGTTGTGTAGCGGCCTAGCACGCTGCCCTCTCACGGCAGTAGCGCCGGTTCGAATCCGGTCGGGGGTACAACAGAGCAGAAAACCAAGGGCCCTTCACTTCGGTGAAGGGCCCTTGGTCGTATGTCCGGGGCCTGTTGTGCGCGGGGAACCCGCTGTGGTCAGAGGCCGTACCGTCGGGCCGACTCCTCCTCCTGGGCCAGCCTGCGCAGCGCCAGCAGCAGCGGCTCGTAGAGCACCACCGAGGCGACCGCCATCTCCACCTGCTCCGCGCCCGCCGGATAGGACTCCATCATGTCCAGGTCGTGGACGGCCACTTGCTCCATGAGGCGGGCCTGCTCCGCCAAGTACTCGATGTCGCAGGGGTATCCGAGCCGGATGAGGGTGGCCATCGACGCGACCAGTGCGCGATGTACGGGGTCCAGTGAGCCGAGATCCTGCACGAACGCCCAGCCGAGCCGGTCGAGAAGCCGGTCGACCTCGTGGCGTGCCACGGCCGTCTCCGGGGCGTCCTCGTCCGGCTCGGGGCCGTGCGGCAGGGACCACAGCGCCGCGCCGAGGCGGATCGTCCGGCCGAGGGACTCGTCATCGACATGTGCCAGTACTTCGCGGGCCGTTGCCACCGGAAGGCGGCCGACCTGGATCAGTGCCCGCACCAGACGGAGCCGGCGCAGATGGCTCTCGTCGTACTCGGCCTGGGTCGCGCTGACGCGTTCACCGGGCGGCAGCAGCCCCTCACGCAAGTAGTACTTGATCGTCGCGGTCGTGACGCCGCTCTGCTTGCTCAGTTCCGACAGTCGCATGTTCGGTGCCTTCCCTTGCGCCACCCCTTGGGCAGTGCCACTATCCAATCATTGGATAGTGACGCTCTCCAATGATCGGCCACGAGACAGGGGGCACTGCATGTTTGCGAAGCCGATACCTGGGCGGACGACCGCGGCTGCTGAGGGGGAGGTGGTCGTGCTGCTCATCGGGATGCGCATCAACCACTTCTGGGGCGTGCACCACTGGCTGCCGGTCCTCGCCGCAATGCCGCGCATGCTGCGGGAGTTGAGCCGGGACAGCAGTCGCGGACTGCTCGGCTACACACTGCTCACCGGGTCGCCGAGGACGTATTACGTCGTCCAGTACTGGGAGTCGAAGGAGAAGCTGTACGCGTACGCGAGCGCTCCCGACATGTTCCACCGCAAGGCCTGGGCGATGATGAACCGCAAGGAGAAGAAGTCCAGGCAGCACGTGGGGCTGTGGCACGAGACGTACATCGCACCGGAGGGGTCGTACGAATCGATCTACGCCGACATGCCGCCGTACGGACTGGCTGCGGTGACCGGTGTGCTGCCCGTCGAGGGGCGCGGCCGTCGCGCGGCGGATCGTCTCGCGCATCGCTCGGTCACGGAGCGGAAGGGCTGAGCAGGGCCGCCACGACGCTGGGGCGGCCTTTCGGATCAGGGGGAGAACGAGTACGTCAGCCGTTGCGGCGCAGGGCCTCGCTCAGCCGCGCGGCCGAGTCGATGACCGCCTGGGCGTGCATCCGGCCCGGGTGACGGGTCAGCCGCTCGATCGGTCCGGAGACCGAGACGGCGGCGACCACCCGGTTCGACGGACCGCGCACCGGCGCCGAGACCGAGGCGACGCCCGGCTCCCGCTCGCCGATCGACTGGGCCCAGCCGCGCCGCCGGACGCCGGAGAGCGCCGTCGCCGTGAAGCGGGCGCCCTGGAGGCCGCGGTGCAGGCGCTCCGGCTCCTCCCAGGCCATCAGGATCTGGGCCGACGAGCCGGCCTTCATGGTGAGCGTGGAGCCGACCGGAACGGTGTCCCGCAGTCCGGACAGCCGCTCCGCAGCCGCCACGCAGATCCGCATGTCTCCCTGCCGGCGGTAGAGCTGCGCGCTCTCGCCGGTGATGTCACGCAGGTGTGTGAGCACCGGGCCGGCCGTCGCCAGCAGGCGGTCCTCGCCGGCCGCGGCCGCGAGCTCCGCCAGCCGCGGGCCGAGGATGAAACGGCCCTGCATGTCCCTCGCCACCATCCGGTGGTGTTCCAGTGCCACGGCCAGTCGATGGGCCGTGGGTCGTGCGAGCCCGGTCGCCGCGACCAGCCCGGCGAGGGTGGCCGGACCGGACTCCAGGGCGCTCAATACCAGAGCTGCCTTGTCGAGAACGCCGACGCCGCTAGAGTTGTCCATACGACGATACTCGCGTCTCACTCTGTGAAACGCAAGTTCAATTTTCCGCAGAAGTTGCGAACCTGTAGGGGCGGCCACACAACGGCCCGAAGCCACCGCCCCGCACGGGGGTCCGGACGGCGGCGCACCGAATCTCTAGTTGGGCCGGCGAAGACGCCGGCCGGAGGGAAAGCGATGGGTAGGACACTCGCGGAGAAGGTCTGGGACGACCATGTCGTCCGGCGCGCCGAAGGTGAGCCCGACCTCCTCTTCATCGATCTGCACCTGCTGCACGAGGTGACCAGCCCCCAGGCCTTCGACGGCCTCCGTCAGGCCGGACGCCGGGTGCGGCGCCTCGACCTCACCATCGCCACCGAGGATCACAACACCCCGACCCTCGACATCGACAAGCCCATCGCCGATCCGGTCTCCCGCGCCCAGTTGGAGACGCTGCGCAAGAACTGCGCGGACTTCGGCGTACGGCTGCACCCGTTGGGTGACGTCGAGCAGGGCGTCGTGCACGTGGTCGGCCCGCAGCTGGGGCTGACCCAGCCCGGCACCACGGTCGTCTGCGGCGACTCCCACACCTCCACGCACGGCGCGTTCGGCGCGCTGGCATTCGGCATCGGCACCAGCCAGGTCGAGCACGTGCTGGCCACCCAGACGCTGCCGCTGGCCCGTCCGAAGACGATGGCGATCACGATCGACGGCGAACTGCCCGACGACGTGACGGCCAAGGACCTGATCCTCGCGATCATCGCCCGGATCGGCACCGGCGGCGGCCAGGGCTACATCCTCGAATACCGCGGCTCCGCCATCGAGAAGCTCTCGATGGAAGCCCGGATGACCATCTGCAACATGTCGATCGAGGCGGGCGCCCGGGCCGGCATGATCGCCCCGGACGAGACCACGTTCGACTACCTGAAGGGCCGCGACCACGCCCCGCAGGGCGAGGACTGGGACGCCGCCGTCGCGTACTGGAAGACGCTGCGCACGGACGAGGACGCGGTCTTCGACGCCGAGGTCGTCATCGACGCCGCGGAACTGGCCCCGTTCGTCACCTGGGGCACCAACCCCGGGCAGGGTGCGCCCCTGTCGGCGAACGTCCCCGACCCCGCTTCGTACGAGGACGCGTCGGAGCGGAACGCCGCCGAAAAGGCCCTGGAATACATGGGGTTGACTGCCGGGCAGCCGCTGCGCGAGATCGACGTCGACACCGTCTTCGTAGGCTCCTGCACCAACGGCCGCATCGAGGACCTGCGTAACGCGGCCTCGATCCTGGACGGTCGCAAAGTCGCCGACGGCGTACGGATGCTGGTCGTCCCCGGCTCGGTCCGGGTCGCCCTGCAGGCCGTCGAGGAGGGCCTGGACAAGGTCTTCACCGCGGCCGGCGCCGAATGGCGGCACGCGGGTTGCTCGATGTGCCTCGGTATGAACCCCGACCAGCTGGCCCCCGGCGAGCGCTCCGCCTCGACCTCGAACCGTAACTTCGAGGGCCGGCAGGGCAAGGGCGGCCGTACTCACCTGGTCTCCCCGCAGGTCGCCGCCGCCACCGCCGTGCTGGGCCACCTGGCCTCGCCCGCCGACCTGTCCGACGCCCGTACGTCCGCCGGAGTCTGAGAATCATGGAAGCTTTCACCGCACACACCGGCCGGGCCGTCCCGCTGCGCCGCAGCAACGTCGACACCGACCAGATCATCCCCGCCCACTGGCTGAAGAAGGTCACCCGCGACGGCTTCGAGGACGGACTCTTCGAGGCCTGGCGCAAGGACGAGAACTTCGTCCTCAACCGCCCCGAGCGGGACGGCGCCACGGTCCTGGTGGCGGGTCCCGACTTCGGTACCGGCTCGTCCCGCGAACACGCCGTCTGGGCCCTGCAGAACTACGGCTTCAAGGCCGTCATCTCCTCCCGGTTCGCCGACATCTTCCGCGGCAACTCGCTGAAGAACGGCCTGCTGACCGTCCTGCTCGACCAGAAGGTGGTCGACGCGCTCTGGGAGCTGACCGAGGCCGACCCGAAGGCCGAGATCACCGTTGACCTGGAGGCGCGCCAGGTCCGCGCCGAGGGCATCACCGCCGACTTCGAGCTCGACGAGAACGCTCGCTGGCGACTGCTGAACGGGCTGGACGACATCAGCCTCACCCTTCAGAACGAAGCGGACATCGCGACTTATGAGGCGGCAAGGCCGACCTTCAAGCCGCGTACAATTAACGCCTGAGCAGCGCGTTTCCAGTACTGCGCCCTCTGCCTTCTGGTAGAGGGCGCAGTCGCTTGTTGAGACCCCGTCGGGCGACAACTCGCCCCAGATGGCACAATCGGTGCATGGAACGCGACAGCCAACTCAAGCTTTACGGCCAAGTCGCCGACCAATTGAAGGAAGCGCACGCAAGAGTGCGCGCACTGCAAGTCCCGGAGGGCGTAAGGATGGCGCTGTCCCGGAAGCTGCTGGTCGTCACGGCCGCGGCGAAGCACGATCTACCGGATGCGGCAAGGCGTCTGGACCGGTTGATGAAGGACCTCGATGAGGGCCGATTCCCCGAAGGTGACTGACTCTGCGGAACTGCGCAGCGGTCGACTTCGTTGCGGCACTAGGGTGATTAGCCCGTTTCGTGTTTGATTTGCGGTATATATCTGCCTAACGTGCGAAAACGCTTGAACACTTTCGTTCTGGCAATGTCTCCGAAGGGGAAGACGTGAACAAGGCGCAGCTCGTAGAAGCGATTGCCGACAAGGTCGGCGGCCGCCAGCAGGCCGCAGACGCTGTCGACGCGGTACTCGACGCGATCGTCCGTGCCGTTGTCGCCGGGGACCGTGTCTCGGTCACCGGCTTCGGCTCGTTCGAGAAGGTCGACCGCCCGGCTCGCTACGCCCGCAACCCGCAGACGGGTGAGCGCGTACGGGTCAAGAAGACCTCGGTGCCCCGCTTCCGCGCGGGACAGGGCTTCAAGGACCTGGTGAGCGGCTCGAAGAAGCTCCCCAAGCACGATGTGGCCGTGAAGAAGGCGCCCAAGGGCAGCCTCTCGGGCGGTGCTCCCACCCGTGCGACCACGAAGGCCGCGGCCAAGAAGGCCACCGCCAAGAAGGCCACGGCGAAGAAGGTCACCGCCAAGAAGGCCGTGACCGCGGCGAAGACCACCGCCGCCAAGAAGACCACCGCGAAGAAGACCACCGCGGCGGCCAAGAAGACCACGGCGGCCAAGAAGACCACGGCCGCGGCGGCGAAGAAGACCGTCACCAGCAAGACCGCGCCCGCCAAGAAGGCCACGGCGAAGAAGGCGCCCGCGAAGAAGACCACGGCGCGCAAGACCACGGCCAAGAAGGCCGTCGCGCGGAAGAAGTGAGACCGAGCAGCGCAGGGCTACTCACACGCGCCGGGCCGGGCTCCCCACGGGGAGCCCGGCCCGCGGGCTGTTCGGGGCCCGGCCCGCTGCCGGAGGGGGCCCGGTGGTCCGAGGCCGCCCTTCAGAACGTCTGCAGCGTCACCAGGGTGATCCGCCGGTCGGCACCCTCGCCCGTGACCTCGATCCGCACCCGCTGCCCGGGGCGCAGCAGCCGCAGGCCGCCCGCGTCGAAGGCCGGGGCGTCGAATTCCACCGGGGTGCCGTCGTCGAGCAGCACACTGCCGGTGCGGGTCTCGGGGTCGTACGTGTACGAGGTCGCCTGCATGAACGGCAGCCTATCGGTCCCGCACTGGCACGCCCGCGGCCCAGCGGTCCGCCGTGTGCGGGCCCACCCCGAGGCGCACGGCGGCCCGCAGATCGTCGCCGGTGTCCACGTCCTGGCGGACCGAATCGATACCGGCCGACGTGATTTCCACCGCGCCGGAGGAAAGATGCCGGGCCCTGGACGGGCCACCGAAAGCCGGACGCAATTCCACCCCGGATGAAGCCGAAAGAAATGTCGTGCCGATTCCCGTCGCATCCGTGACAAATGCGCGAGGAAATTCGGCGGCGAAATCGAGGACGCGGGCCAATTCCGTGGGGCGCAGTGCGGGCAGGTCCGCGTTGAGCGCCGCGACCGCCGCGGCGGGCCGCCGGTCGCGTACCGCCCGCTCGCCGTGGACGAGTGCGGCGTTGAGCCCGGCGGCCGGTTCGTCGGGAACGGTGCGCGCCCCGAGCGCCGCGAGCGCCGCCGCGGCCACCGGGTCGTCCGTGACGACCACCACATCCCGTACGGCCCGGCAGGACAGCGCGGCGACCACGGTGTCCTGGGCGAAGGCCAGGGCGAGCCGGGGGCGCAGCATGACGCCGGCCGCCCCCGTGAGCCTGCTCTTGCCCTGTGCCAGCGGCTTCAACGGGACGACCAGGGACCACAGGCCGGTCGGGTCGGTGTTCGTGGCGATCTCCCCCTCGATGCGCATCGCCGCTCATTCTCGCCTGCCGGTGTGACAACCCGGAGGTTCGGTCCCGGAGGCGAGGCGTACGGTGTTCTCGACAGAGCAGGGGCCTGGGGCCAGAATTGGCCGCCCATGGGCCAGGCAGCTCGTCAGGTCCGTAGAGGAAGGTGTCCGAGTGTCCCGCCGCAGAATCGGCTTCTGGTACCGCCTGGCGGCGGCCATCGCAAAACCACCGCTGGTGGTTCTGTTCAAGCGTGACTGGCGGGGAATGGAACACATCCCGGCCGACGGCGGATTCATCACTGCGGTCAACCACAACTCGTATCTGGACCCGCTTTCCTACGGTCACTTCCAGTACAACACCGGCCGGGTGCCGCGGCTTCTCGCCAAGGCGGGCCTCTTCAAGACCCCCTTTGTCGGAATGATCCTGCGCGGCACCGGGCAGATCCCGGTGTACCGCGAGACGACCAATGCGCTGGACGCTTTCCGGGCCGCCGTCGACGCCATCGAGCGCGGTGAATGTGTCGCCTTCTACCCGGAGGGCACCCTCACCCGCGACCCCGACATGTGGCCGATGGCCGGCAAGACCGGTGCCGCCCGCGTCGCGTTGATGACGAAGGCCCCGGTCATCCCCGTCGCGCAGTGGGGCGCCAACCTGGCGATGCCGCCGTACGCCAAGGAGAACAAGCTCCGGCTCTTCCCCCGCAAGACACTCCAGGTGCAGGCCGGACCGCCCGTCGACCTCTCCCGGTTCTACGGCATGGAGCCGACGCCCGACGTCCTGCGTGAGGCGACCGAGGTCATCATGGCCGCGGTCACCGCCCAGCTCGAAGTCGTACGCGGCGAGAAGGCCCCCACCGAGCTCTACGACCACCGCAAGGCACGTGCCGAACAGCGGCGCAAGGCCGAAGGGAAGGGACCCAAGTGACGCACCCCGTCAAAGCAGCCGTCTTCGGAACCGGCTCCTGGGGTACGGCCTTCGGCATGGTGCTCGCCGACGCCGGTAGCGAGGTCACTCTCTGGGGCCGTCGCGCCGAGCTCGTCGAGGCGATCAACACGACCCGTACCAACCCCGACTATCTGCCGGGAATTGAACTACCCGATTCCATCAGGGCCACCACCGACGCCGCAGAGGCGCTGCGCGGCGCCGACTTCGCGGTGCTCGCCGTGCCGTCGCAGACGCTGCGCGCCAACCTCGCCGACTGGGCCCCGCACCTGCGTCCGGACACCGTTCTCGTCTCGCTGATGAAGGGCGTCGAACTCGGCACCGCCGAGCGGATGAGCGAGGTCATCGAGGACGTCACCAAGGTCCCCGCGGACCGCATCGCCGTCGTCACCGGCCCCAACCTGGCCAAGGAGATCGCCGAACGCCGCCCTGCCGCGGCCGTCGTCGCCTGCCGGGACGAGTCGGTGGCCCGTCGCCTCCAGGCCACCTGCCACACCTCGTACTTCCGCCCGTACACCATCACCGATGTGGTCGGCGCCGAACTCGGCGGCGCGGTCAAGAACGTCATCGGTCTCGCCGTGGGCATCGCCGACGGGATGGGCCTCGGCGACAACGCCAAGGGCTCGCTCATCACCCGCGGCCTCGCCGAGACCACCCGCCTCGGCCTCGCCATGGGCGCCGACCCGCTGACGTTCTCCGGACTCGCGGGCCTCGGCGACCTGGTGGCGACCTGCTCCTCGCCGCTGTCGCGCAACCACACCTTCGGCACCAACCTCGGCCGCGGTATGACGCTGGAAGAGACCATCGCCGTCACCAAGCAGACCGCCGAAGGCGTCAAGTCCTGTGAATCGGTGCTCGATCTGGCACGCCGGCACGGGATCGACATGCCCATCACGGAGACGGTCGTCTCCATCGTCCACGAGGGCAAGCCGCCGATGGTCGCACTGGGCGAGCTGATGTCGCGCAGCGCGAAGGCGGAGCGCCACTGAGCGGCTGCTCCGTACGCGGGTCGGCCCCGGGGACGCTGACGTGACTCGTACCAGCAGGTACGCTCAACGCGATATGAGCAGCGAGAACCTCCCCCAGAGCCCGGAGCAGCAGCTCCGCAAGCCGCGTGTGGCCGTCGTGTTCGGCGGCCGCAGCTCCGAACACGGCATTTCGGTCGTCACCGCGGGTGCCGTCCTGAACGCCATCGACCGGACGAAGTACGACGTCCTGCCGATCGGCATCACGACGGACGGCCGCTGGGCGCTCACCGCCGACGAGCCCGAGCGGATGGCCATCACCGACCGGAAGATGCCGGACGTGGCACAACTGGCCGAGTCCAGCGAGGGCGGCGTGGTGCTCTCCGTCGACCCCGGCAGCCGTGAGGTGGTCTACAGCGAGCCCGGCTCGGTCCCGAAGGCGCTCGGCGAGGTCGATGTCGTCTTCCCGGTCCTGCACGGCCCGTACGGTGAGGACGGCACCCTCCAGGGGCTCCTGGAGCTGTCCGGGGTGCCGTACGTGGGCGCCGGTGTGCTCGCCTCGGCGGTCGGCCAGGACAAGGAGTACATGAAGCGGGTGTTCACCTCTTTCGGGCTGCCCGTCGGCCCGTACGTCGTGATCCGCCCCCGTGAGTGGGACAACGACCGCTCCGGTGCCCGCAAGCGCATCGTGGACTTCGCCGGTGAGCACGGCTGGCCGCTCTTCATCAAGCCCGCCCGGGCAGGTTCGTCCATCGGCATCACCAAGGTCGACGACCTCTCCGGCCTCGACGAGGCGATCGAGGAGGCCCGCCGCCACGACCCCAAGTTCCTGGTCGAGTCGCTGCTGCGGGGCCGCGAGATCGAGTGCGGGGTGCTGGAGTTCGAGGACGGACCGCGTGCCAGCGTGCCCGCCGAGATCCCGCCGGTCACCGCGCACGACTTCTACGACTTCGAGGCCAAGTACATCGACTCGGCGTCCGGGATCGTGCCCGCCCCGCTGACCGGGGAGCAGACGGCCGAGGTCCAGCGGCTCGCGGTCGAAGCCTTCGAGGCGGCGTCCTGCGAGGGCCTGGTGCGCGCCGACTTCTTCCTCACCGAGGACGGCGGCTTCGTGATCAACGAGATCAATACGCTGCCGGGCTTCACCCCGATCTCCATGTACCCGCGGATGTGGCAGGAGAGCGGCGTGAGCTACCAGGAGCTGGTGGACCGGCTGATCCAGGCGGCGTTGACCCGCCCGACCGGCCTGCGCTGAGAAACACCGGGCCGGATGTGCGCACAGGCGCCGGGCCGGACTGCGCGGACACTCGCTAGACGCTGCTGGGGACCGTCTTCTTGACGGCAGCGGCGAACGCCGCCAGCGGGCTCATGTCATGTGCGTACGCCGTCGAGAGCGACACCTCGACATACGCCTTGCGATAGGTGGTGGTGAAGCGCGGACCGGCGTCCTCCGGCTGCTCCAGCAGCCAGTTGACGCCGTCCGCCTCGGCCCCCTTCGCCATCGGATCGTCCATCTTTGCGGGCCGGTCGACCCCGCAGCGCAGTACGATCGCCCCGTCCCCCCAGCCGGCGGTCAGCTCCGACCTCGGTCCTGGGTCGTTGCGTTTCTGTCCGGCGACGGTCTTCGGCAGCTCCTTGTGCAGTGCACGGCAGTAGGCTGCGGCTTCCGGCGTCGGGGTGGGAACCGTGATCGACGCATGGGTGTCCATGGACGAGCAGCCCGCCGCGGCCAGCAGCAGAACGGCAGCGGACGGGCCGAGGAACACGGGGCGGCGAAGCCGGCGGCGGAAGGACGTCACCGGCCCAGCGTATAAGGGGGCTACAGATGAACGACCGGGCAGGTCAAGGTTCTGGTGATGCCCTCCACCTGCTGGACCTTGGCGACCACCATGCGTCCGAGTTCATCGACTGTGTCGGCCTGCGCGCGCACAATCACGTCGTAGGGGCCGGTGACGTCCTCTGCCTGGATCACTCCCGGGATTTTCGTGATGGTCTCGGCGACGGTCGACGCCTTGCCCACCTCGGTCTGGATAAGGATGTACGCCTGTACCACGGAACCTCCAGGGCGGCCACGAGGATCATGTGGGGGAAAGAGACGCCACGGTATCGCGTTGCCGCGGGCCGCGGGGAGACCTGCGGACCGGATGACGTCCCACCGCGTGGCGTACGGATGGCAGCGGTTGACGTATCTCTTGACAGTACCGACAGCAGTGACGGCTCGCGACCGCAAGTGCAGCGGTCCGGATGGGGGACAGGCATGCCGGCGACAACCGGAGCAGACTGCTTCCGACGGCTGGGCCACGGTCCCGGCCCCCGGCCGCCGATCCAGGCCGGACGCCCGTCCGGCGCGATAGATGAGAGGTGAGACTCGGTGAAGGGAACCGTGGGCGAGTTGGGGGAGTTCGGGCTCATCAGGGAGCTCACTTCCCGCCTCACCACCACTCCGGCGGTACGGCTCGGACCCGGCGACGACGCCGCGGTCGTGGCCGCTCCCGACCGTAGGGTCGTGGCCAGTACCGACATCCTTTTGGAGGGACGGCACTTCCGCCGCGACTGGTCGACGGCGTACGACGTCGGACGCAAGGCCGCCGCGCAGAATCTCGCCGACATCGCCGCCATGGGCGCCGTGCCCACCGCGCTGCTGCTCGGCCTGGTCGTGCCCGCCGAACTCCCGGTCACGTGGGCGGGCGAGCTGATGGACGGCATCCGTGACGAATGCCAGGTCGCGGGGGCGGCCGTGGTCGGCGGTGACGTGGTCGGCGGGGAGACCATCACCGTCGCGATCACCGCACTCGGCGATCTGCGCAACCACGAACCGGTCACCCGGGCCGGCGCCCGCCCCGGCGATGTCGTCGCCGTCACCGGCTGGCTCGGCTGGTCCGCCGCCGGGTACGCGGTGCTCTCCCGCGGTTTCCGCTCGCCGCGCGCCTTCGTCGAGGCGCACCGGCGCCCCGAACCGCCGTACCACGCGGGCCCCGCGGCCGCCGGGCTCGGCGCCACCGCCATGACGGACGTCAGCGACGGGCTGGTCGCCGACCTCGGGCACATCGCCGAGGCCAGCAAGGTCCGGATCGATCTGCGCTCCGGTCTCATCGACATCCCCTCGCAGATGTCCGACATCGGCCAGGCGGTCGGCGTGGATCCGCTGCAGTGGGTGCTCACCGGGGGAGAGGACCACGCGATCGTCGCCACGTTCCCGGCGGACGTGAAGCTGCCCGCCCGCTGGAAGGTGATCGGCGAGGTCCTCAATCCGTCGGCGCTGCCCCAGGTGACGGTCGACGGGGCGCCCTGGACCAGTAAGGGCGGCTGGGACCACTTCGGTGGCATCGAGGACGCCCACTAGGGGGCGCCCGGCAGCTCCGGCGCCCGGAGTAGATTTCGGGGTATGCCCATATCTGCATCCCCCGCCGCACCACTCGTACCGCCCCGTGTACTCACCGTCGCCGGATCCGATTCCGGCGGCGGTGCGGGCATTCAGGCCGATCTCAAGACGATGCTGGCGCACGGCGTGCACGGCATGAGCGTGATCACCGCGGTGACGGCGCAGAATTCGCTGGGTGTCCAGGGCGCGTGGGAGCTGCCCGTGGAGGCTGTCCGGGCCCAGTACCGCAGCGTCGTCGACGACATCGGGGTCCAGGCGGTGAAGACCGGCATGCTGGCCTCGGCCGCACTCGTGGAGACCGTCGCCGCACTCCTCGCGGCGACCGACGCCCCGGTCGTCGTCGACCCGGTCGGGGTCTCCAAGCACGGCGATCCGCTGCTGGCCGCCGAGGCCCTCGATTCCGTACGGCAGAAGCTCCTGCCGGTCGCGACGGTGGCGACCCCCAACCTGGACGAGGTGGCACAGCTCACCGGAGTGACCGTCACGGATCAGCCCGGAATGCGGCGGGCCGCCGGGGAGATCCTCGGATACGGACCGCGCTGGGTCGTCATCAAGGGCGGGCATCTGCCCGGCGAACCGGTCGACCTGCTCACGGACGGCACCGAGGAGCACTGGCTGCGTGCCCCCCGGCACGACAACCGGCACACCCACGGCACGGGTTGCACCCTGGCCTCCGCGATCGCCTGCGGGCTGGCCCGGGGGCAGGACGTACCGACGGCGGTACGGGCCGCGAAGGAGTACGTCACCGGGGCGATCGCGGCAGGCTTCCCGCTGGGCGCCGGGATCGGCCCCGTCGACCACGGGTGGCGGCTGTAGGAGCTCGACGCACAGCAAAAAGCCGGTCCACCGAGGTGGACCGGCTTTTTGGGCAACCGGAAGGCTGCGCTACGACGGGAACGTCAGCGCGCGACCTTGCCGGCCTTGATGCACGAGGTGCAGACGTTGAGCCGCTTCGGCGTCCGACCGACCACGGCACGCACGCGCTGGATGTTGGGATTCCAGCGACGGGACGTACGGCGGTGCGAGTGCGAAATGTTGTTGCCGAAGCCCGGCCCCTTGCCGCAGACGTCGCAGTTGGCAGCCACGGGTCACTCCAAAGACTTCAGGTGCACTTACAGTGAATTCCGGCGCGCCGGAATCATTTGACTGAAGTGGCGGTACCGGAGGAATGGCCCGACTCTCATCGGGCAACCGAAGCAGCATACAACGGCTGCGTCGGTAGAACGAAACTACCATGGGTTTCGCCGCAGTCCGCCCCGCCCCTGTCCCTGCCGGGCCCACCGGGCCGGACTACTCTGCGGTTCAGCCAGCCGCCCACGGCCCGCTCTCCAGGAGGAACACCACGTGCCGCAGACCGCCGACGACATGGACGCCGTCGCGGTGCGTACCTGGTGCTCGCTCGCCCTGGAGGCACTGGGCCGGGAGCGTGCGGCGATCGACGCGATCAATGTGTATCCCGTCGCGGACGGGGACACCGGGACCAACCTCTATCTGACGGTGGAGTCGGCGGCAGGAGCCGTCGAAGCGGTCTTCGCCGGGCACGAGACCGGCGCGTCCGTGCCCGCCCTCGCCGATGCCGTACGGGCCATGGCGCACGGGGCGCTGATCGGCGCCCGCGGAAACTCCGGCACGATCCTGGCGCAGCTGCTGCGCGGCATGGCGGGGGTGCTGGCCGACGGGCAGGACGCCGACCATCTGCGGCTCGCGCTGACCAGGGCCGCGACGGCAGCCAGGCAGGCCGTCGCCCACCCCGTCGAGGGCACCGTGCTGACGGTGGCCACCGCCGCCGCCGAGGCCGCCGGGCGCACGGCGGGCGACTCGAGTGCGCGGGCGGTCGTGCAGGCGGCGTACGAGGGGGCGCGCACGGCGCTGGACGCGACCCCAGGGCAGCTGGCCGTCCTCGGTCGGGCGGGCGTCGTGGACGCCGGAGGACGGGGCCTGGTGACCGTCCTCGAGGCGCTCGTCGAAGCGGTCTCCGGGGAGGCGCCCGAACACGGCACCTGGGTGACCCCCGACATCGCCCCCGTGACCACTGCCGCGGCCGACGACTGCGCGGCGGGCGGACCGCAGGACGGCCCCGCCTTCGAGGTGATCTATCTGCTGGAGGCCGGGGACGACGCGGTCGACCGGCTGCGGACCCGGCTCGACGGGCTCGGTGACTCGCTCGTCGTGGTCGGCGGGGACGGGCTGTGGAACGTCCACGTCCATGTCGACGACGCGGGTGCGGCGGTGGAGGCCGCGGTCGAGGCCGGCCGGCCGTACCGGATCCGGATCACCCACTTCGGCGCCGACCGGGTCCACCAGCACCACGGCGAACCCGCGCAGCGCGGTGTCGTCGTCGTGGTCCCCGGCCCGGGGCTCTCCGGCCTCTGCTCGGAGGCCGGTGCGACCACCGTGCTCGCCCGGCCCGGGGAGCCGCCGGCCAGCGGCGAACTGGTCGACGCGATCCGCCGCGCGCACGCCCGTGAGGTGGTTCTCCTGCCGAACGACGCCGAGCTGCGCCACACGGCGGCTGCCGCCGCCGAACAGGCCCGCACCGAGGGCATCCGGGTCGCCCTCATCCCGACCCGGGCCGCCGTCCAGGGCATCGCCGCGCTCGCCGTCCACGAACCGGACCGCAGCTTCGACGAGGACGTGGTGGCGATGACCGCGGCGGCCGGTGCCACCCGCTACGGCGAACTGGCCGTCGCCGAAAGGCAGTCCTGGACCATGGCGGGCATCTGCCAGGCCGGCGACATCCTGGGCCTGATCGAAGGCGATGTGGCGGTCATCGGCGAGGACGTCCCCGGCACGGCCCGGGCGGTGATCGACCGGATGCTGGCGGCGGGCGGCGAACTCGTCACGCTGGTACTGGGCGAGGACGTACCGGACGCCTTGGCCGACGCCCTGGAGGAGCATGTGCGGGAGGGCTATCTGGCGGTGGACACGTTGGTGTACCGGGGCGGCGGACGGGGAACGCCGCTGCTGATCGGCGTGGAGTAGGGCGCGCACGGCGGGCGCCGCCCGTGAGGCGTTGTCCCGATCGCCGGACGGGCTTGAAGGGCCGGCCAACTGTCCGCCGGGATGAAATCCGGCCCGTCCGCCGATTGCGGCGAGAACGGCCACCGGGCAGGCCCCGTCCCTACTTGTGCGGCGCCCGGTCCACGTACCCGAGTACCGATTCCGCCTCCGCCCGCCGCGCATGCACCGTGTCGCCCGCCTCCGACCCGGTCCCCTCGTACACCGCAAGCACCCCCCACGCCCGCGCCCGTGCACCGTCGCGGCGGCCCAGATCCGCCTCCAGCCAGGCGGCCACCAGTTCCGCCGCCGTCCGCCGGTCCAGGAAGTCCGGACCGGCCTCGGTGAAGCCGGTGACGGCCCGGTCGACCTGGGCGAGCGCTTCCTCGTAGGCCGAACGCGCGCTTCCGTCGTCGTCCTCGTCCGGCTCGCCCTGGCACGCGTTGGCGATCAGTTCGCCGGTCTGGCGGTGGGTGTCGGCGAGTTCCGCCCGCAGCCCGGGCACCTGTCCCGGCTCCGCAGCCGCCAGCGCCGCCTCGCACTCGCGCTCCGCCGCGGACATGAACGCCCGCGCCGCAGCCGGCCCCGGCTGCCCCTCACGGACCGCGATCCAGGCCCGTACCCGCAGCGTCCTCACCAGCGCATGGACGTCGCCCAGCTGTCGCCACAGCTCCCCGGCCCGCGCATACGCCTTTTCTGCCTGGGAGTTGAGCTCTGCCTGGTACAGCGCCTGGCCGGCGAGGTTGGCGAGCATCGCGTGATCGTGCTGTTCGGGCCAGGTCCTCGCGATGTCCGCCGCCTTCAGCCAGTGTCCGGCCGCCTCCCGCGGCTCGCCGAGCGCGGTCAGTGCGTCACCGAGCCACCAGAGCGTCTGGACGAGCATGCCGTCGCCGTGGTCCTCGGCCGTGATGTCGGGCAGCACGGCCTCCAGTACGGCTGCCGCTTCCCCCGCCCGCCCCAGCTGAAGCAGCCAGCCGCCGAGCAGATGCCGGGCGTGGACCCCTAGGCCGTCGCTCTCGCCGGCCTCGTCCGCCCAGTGCGCGGCATCGAGCGCCTGCTCGGACGCCTCGGCGAACTCCCCGATGCCGCCGAGGACTTCGGCGAGCTGTAGATGAAGTCGTGCGCGGCCCGGCGCGGGTACGAACGCCCCGTGTGCCAGGGCCGCGCGGGCGGCGCGCTCGGCCGTGGCGTGGTCCCGCAGTTCGACCGCGATCCGTGCGGCCTTGGTCTCGTACGCGACGGAGTACCAGGGCAGTCCGGCCGCGTCGGTCTCGGCGGCGGCCCGCGCATACAGCTCGCCCGCTCCCGGCCCGTCGCCCCGGTACGCCGCGATGTCGCCGAGGAACCCCAACGCCTCCGCGGTCCCGGTGGCCACCCCGGCCTGCGCGCCCAGCGGTTCGGTGAAGGCGAGCAGCTCCCGTACCCCCTGCTCGAGAGCGTCGACCGCGGTCTCGACAGACGACTCGTCCGGGGCGCCGAGCACCAGCTGATTGAGGATCCGGGCCCGGCAGACCAGCACGCCGCCGACCTGGCGGCCGGTGGCCCGGCCCGCCGCGTGCAGGGCGAGGGCGCGGTCCACCAGGACCGCTGCCTCGGCGAGGGCCTCGGCCGCGTGCTCGGCCTCCAGCGAGCGGACGTACGCGCCCCGGGCCGCCGCGGCAACGGCCTCGCCCGGGACACCCGCCGCCCCGTACAGCTCGGCCGCGGACAGGAACAGTCCCCGCGCCACGGCCGGCGGAAGGGCTCCGTCCCTCGCCCGGTGGTCGTCGATGCAGGCCCGGTCGTGGTCCGAGAGTCCCGTCGAGCCTTCGGCCGCGCGGGCGGCGGCCTGCCAGGCGGGCCCGGCGTCCGGGTGCTGGGCGTCGGAGAGCCGGCGGGCCTCGGCGAGCAGCCCGGCAAGGTCGAGCGGCGCCTCCACGGCGGTCCCCGGCTCCGCGGCCGGCTTCCGGGCCGCCGCGGCCGGCCGCGGAGCCCGTAGGCCGAGCGGCAGCCGGTCCAGCAGCGGCTGCTGGGCCAGACGCTCCCGCACCACGTCGCTGACCTGCGTATTGCCGTTGCGCTCGTCGAAACGGGCGGCGAGTGCGAGCGCCTGCTCGCGGGCGTGACCGGCCAGCGAGCGCGCGGTCCAGTCCGTGCCGGCGGGCCCGGGCACGGACTGGTCGTCGTGACCCAGCGCGGTCAGCCGGTCCATCAGCAGAGCGGTGACGGCCAGGAAGTCCATCAGGGAGTCGGGGTTACCGGTGGCGGTGAAGTACGCGGGGCGCTCGGCGAGGATCTCCAGGGCCCGCGCCTCATTGCCGGTCAGCGCGCAGAACTCGATGTGCAGCGCCACGGCGTCCCGCATGGACTCCATCGGGCGGATCATCCGGTAGCCGCGCAGGTGGTGACCGCGGGCCTGCTCGGTGCGGCCGGTGCGCAGCAGCGGAAGCAGCGAGGCCGCCAGCACGGCATGGGGCTCATGGGCGCAGGTGTGCTCCCCGTCGAGGACCGGCCGCCAGGTGCGAAGCGCCTCCTCGTCCTGCCCACGGTGCACCTGCCAGGCGCCCTGGCTGTGCAGTTCGCAGGCGTGACAGTTGGCCATCCGGTCCCGGTCGGCCGCCTGCCACGCGGTGTACGCCCGTTCGGCCCGCTCCAGATCGCCGAGATGGCGGGCGATCTGCAGCTCGCCCTGGCGCACGGCCCGTTCGGAATGCCCGGCGAGCCGGTAGCGGTGCGCCATCTCGCCCTGCCACTTCTCGATGGAGGTGAGCGGTATGTGCGGCTGATTGATCATGGAACTGGAGACCCACTTGAACATCCAGAAGAGGTGGTGGGTCATGACCTGGTCGAAGCTTCCGGGCTGCTCGTCCCACATGCGCAGCAGGCGCGCGAAGGGGACGAACATCTTGTCCTTCTCCGAGCTGTAGTTGTACGCCTGCAGCTGGTTGGCGAGCGCCTCGACGAGGAGCGGCGCGTCCCCGGTCCCTTCGGCCTCGGTCAGCAGCCGCTCCGCACGGGCGTTGCGGGCCGGCCCCTCCGGCTCCTCGTAGTTGTCCCGCAGGGCCTGCCGGATCGTCGCGATGTCGAGGCTCATCGGCCTTCCTCCTGCGGACGGTCGGGGCTCTGAGCCTGCTCCGGGGCCGGGTGCGTGGCCCACTCCAGCAGCCCGATGAACGCCCGGTTCAGCAGCGCCGAATCGGCGGGCCGCAGCGGCCGCTGCGCCATCAGCAGCGCCTGCCCGTACAGCGCCTCGGTGGCGGTGGCCGCCAGCTCCGGGGTGTCCAGCGAACCGATCCGGCGGATCAGCGGATTGAGGTGGTTCAGTACGAGCCGGGCGCGCGGCGCACTCCCGCGCAGCGACCCGAGGATCCCCGCCCACAGGTCGTCCGCCTGCTCCTCCGCATCGGCGCGGGCCTGCTCATGGCGGACCGAACGGTCGTCGAGATGCAGTGCGGGCACGGTCATCGGATGGAAGGCGCGCAGCGCCACATCGCAGCCCAGCGGGTCGAGCCTGGCGCGGGCAGCGGCCAGGAAGCCGCCGAGCGCCAGCTCCTGGGCCGGATCAACCGTGTCCAGATGCGCGGTGACGGTATCGGCGTCCAGCTCCGCGACCGCCGTTCCCGGCCGGACCGACGGCAACTGTTCGACCAGCTCGGTGTCGTACGTATAGCCGCCGTTGACCACCCCGATGCCCTGCGCGGACGCGATCGGTGCGACCTGCCGGTACTCCTCCACGGTCCGGGTGAAGTGCACCACCGGATGGCGCCGGGCGAACTCCTCCAGCGACAACCGGCCGTCCGTCGTCTCGAACGGCAGCCACGGCAGCATCGTCCGCAGCATGGCGCTGTCGTGCCGGGCCAGGGACTTCACTCCCAGGTGGTGCACGGACAGGAACTCCGCCAGCCGCTCCGGATCACCCGCGGCAAGCCCGGTCAGCCACTGACTGATCCGTTCGCCGAGCGCCTCCCTCACGGCGGCAAGGGTCTCGTCCGCGTACAGCGCCTCCCGCGACGCGGTGGGCCGCAGACTGTCCGTGTCGATGACGCACCGCACGAAGAACGCCCAGTCGGGCAGCAGTTCATCGGCCCGGTCGGTCAGCAGCATCCCCTTCAGATGCACGCGGTGGCCCGCACGCTGCGCCGGACTCACGGCCGACGGCAGGACGTACGCGACACCGCGGATCCCGGCGAGCGGCAGATCCAGATCGATCGCGTCGAGCGGCGAGAACCCGAACTGCTCATGGCAGTGACGGGCGAGCGCCACCCGCCGCCCCGCCGGGCTCGGATACGGACGGTCCCACGGCGCCGGAAGCGCGGTGACCGCGGCGTCACCGACCCGCACGTCGTACGGCAGGAGTGAACCGAAGTCGCGGGCGAGCGCGAGGACCCGCTCCTCGTCGAGCCAGTCCGCGCTGCCGGGACGGGCGACCAGATGCACGGTGGTGCCCGGCTCGGCGCGGGCGCTGTCCGGGAGCGTGCGGACGGTGTACGAACCGTCGTCGCGGGCGCACCACTCGACGGGTGGCGCCCCGGGCGTGCGGGCCGACCGGCTCACGACCCTGATCTCGGCCGCGACGACGAAACACGCCAGCAGCCCGATGCCGAACTGGCCGAGGAACTCGGCGCGCGCCGAGGCCAGCCCCTGGGCACCGTCGCGTTTGGAACTGCGGCCGATCGTCGCGAGCAGACTGTGCACATCGGCCTCGGTCAGACCGATCCCGCTGTCCTCGATCCGCAGTCGCCCTCCGGAGGCGTACAGCCTCACCAGGGCGGGCGCGTCCGGCTGCTCGGCGCGCCGGGCCGTGATCGCGTCGACGGCGTTCTGCAGCAACTCGCGGAGATAGACACGGGGCGAGGAGTAGAGGTGATGGGAGAGGAGATCGACCAGTCCGCGCAGATCCACCTGGAAGGTGTGCGGCGACCGGTCCGAGGAGGACTCGGAGGAGGATCCGGAGGACGGATCGGGGGACGCGGAGTTCGCTGAGTTCTCAGATGTCATCGTCGCAGCGCCGGTGGGGGGACGGGCGACGGCGCGGGTCGGGCGATCCCGTGGCGGTGATCGCGAGCAAGGAGCGGGGGACCGATCCTAGGGGCGCGAAGACGTTTGTGACCAGGGGTTTCCGGTGGTGCGGGCGACTTCTGTCAGTGGTGTGGTGTGCAATGGATCGCGTGTCTGCGTTCGACGAACCTCTCAAGAAGCTGCTCGGCGGTGCCACCGCGAAGGTGATGGCCGAACATCTCGACCTGCACACGGTCGGTGATCTGCTGCACCACTACCCGCGGCGGTACGAGGAGCGCGGCAAGCTGACCGCGCTGGCCGACCTCCCGCTGGACGAGCATGTGACCGTCGTCGCCCAGGTCGCCGACGCCCGGATCATGATGTTCAACAACGGCAGGGGCAAACGCCTGGAGGTGACCCTCACCGACGGCAGCGGCCGGCTCCAGCTGGTCTTCTTCGGCCACGGCGTGCACAAGCCGCACAAGGAACTGCTGCCCGGACGCCGGGCGATGTTCGCGGGCAAGGTCTCCGTCTTCAACCGGAAGATGCAGCTCGCCCACCCCACGTACCAGCTGCTCGACGCCACGGACGCCGACGAGGCCACGGAGGCGGTGGACGCCTTCGCCGGGCGGCTGCTGCCCATCTATCCGGCCTGCAAGCAGCTCGACTCCTGGCGGATCGCCAAGGCCGTCGACACCGTGCTGCCCAGCGCCCGGGAGGCCGTCGACCCGCTGCCGCCGTCGCTGCGCGAGGGGCGTGGCTTCACCCCGCTGCCCGAGGCGCTGCTGAAGATCCACCGCCCGCAGACCAAGGCGGACATCGCCGACGCCAGGGACCGGCTGAAATGGGACGAGGCGTTCGTCCTCCAGGTCGCGCTCGCCCGCCGACGGTACGCGGACACCCAGCTTCCGGCGGTGGCGCGGATCCCTGCCCACGGCGGACTGCTCGACACGTTCGACGCCAAGCTGCCGTTCACCCTCACCGAGGGCCAGGAGAAGGTCTCCAAGGAGATCTTCGACGACCTGGCGACCCAGCACCCGATGCACCGGCTGCTGCAGGGCGAGGTCGGTTCCGGGAAGACGCTGGTCGCGCTGCGCGCCATGCTCGCCGTCGTCGACGCGGGCGGACAGGCCGCGATGCTCGCCCCCACCGAGGTGCTGGCCCAGCAGCATCACCGGTCCATCACGGAAATGATGGGCGAGCTGGCCGAGGGAGGGATGCTGGGCGGCTCCGACCTCGGTACGAAGGTGGTGCTGCTCACCGGCTCCATGGGGATGGCGACCCGCCGTCAGGCGCTGCTGGACCTGGTCACCGGCGAGGCCGGGATCGTGATCGGCACGCATGCGCTGATCGAGGACAAGGTGCAGTTCCACGACCTGGGGCTGGTCGTCGTCGACGAGCAGCACCGCTTCGGTGTCGAGCAGCGCGACGCCCTGCGGTCCAAGGGCAAGCAGCCGCCGCACCTGCTGGTCATGACCGCCACACCCATTCCCCGTACCGTCGCCATGACCGTCTTCGGTGACCTGGAGACGTCCGTCCTGGACCAGCTGCCGGCCGGCCGCTCGCCGATCGCCAGCCATGTCGTCCCCGCCAAGGACAAGCCGCACTTCCTCACCCGCGCCTGGGAGCGGGTCCGCGAGGAGGTCGAGAACGGCCATCAGGCGTATGTCGTATGTCCCCGGATCGGTGACGACGCCGACGACGAGACCGAGAAGAAGAAGGGCAAGAAGCAGCCGCCCGAGGACGACGGCGACAAGCGCCCGCCGCTCGCCGTGCTGGAGATCGCCGAGCAGCTCACCAAGGGCGCCCTCGCCGGTCTGCGGATCGCGGTGCTGCACGGCAGGATGAACCCCGACGACAAGGACGACGTGATGCGCCGCTTCGCCGCGGGCCAGGTCGACGTCCTCGTCGCGACGACCGTCATCGAGGTCGGGGTGAACGTCCCCAACGCCACCGCGATGGTGATCATGGACGCCGACCGGTTCGGCGTCTCCCAGCTCCACCAGCTGCGCGGCCGCGTCGGCCGTGGCTCCGCCGCCGGCCTCTGCCTGCTGGTCAGCGAGGCGCACGAGGCGAGCCCCGCCCGGGCCCGGCTGTCCGCCGTCGCCGCCACCCTCGACGGCTTCGAACTGTCCCGGATCGACCTCGAACAGCGCCGTGAGGGCGATGTCCTCGGCCAGGCCCAGTCCGGTGTCCGCTCCTCCCTGCGGATGCTCACCGTCATCGATGACGAGGAGGTCATCGCCGCCGCCCGCGAGGAGGCCGTCGCCGTCGTCGTCGCCGACCCGGAGCTGACACACCTGCCCGAGCTGCGCACCGCCCTGGACGCACTGCTCGACAAGGAGCGCGAGGAGTACCTCGACAAGGGCTAGCACAAGGGCTGAACACCGGGGGAGACGACAGCCGGGCACAGGACGGACGACAACGGCTGAGGGCGGGGGGAGGCGAGACCCACGTGACCGCCGGGGCCCCCGGGCCCGAACGGGTCCGAAGCCATATCGTGGGACGCACGGCGCCCGCCCCACCCCGGCGGGCCACACCGACCCGAGGATCAGACACCCATGACCCGCGTGATCGCCGGCTCGGCCGGCGGACGCCGCCTGGCCGTCCCGCCCGGCACCGGCACCCGCCCCACCTCCGACCGCGCACGCGAGGGCCTCTTCTCCACCTGGGAGGCGCTCCTCGGCACCCTGGAGGGCATCCGTATCGCGGATCTGTACGCGGGTTCCGGCGCTGTCGGACTCGAAGCACTCTCCCGCGGCGCCGTCCACGCCCTCCTCGTCGAGGCAGACACCAGGGCCGTCCGCACGGTCCGGGACAACGTCCGTACGCTCGGCCTGCCCGGCGCCGAAGTCCGTACCGGCAAAGCGGAACAGATCGTGACAGGACCGGCGCCCGCGGACCCGTACGACGTGGTCTTCCTGGACCCGCCGTACGCCGTCACCGACGACGATCTTGGCGAGATACTGCTCACACTCCGTGCCCAGGGCTGGCTCACGGACGATGCGCTCGTCACGGTGGAACGGAGCACCAGAGGCGGAGAATTCAACTGGCCCAAGGGATTCGAGCCACTGCGGGCCCGTCGCTACGGCGAGGGAACGCTTTGGTACGGTCGCGCCGCCTCTACGTGCGAAGACGCACGATGACCGCACCGGAGAGCGAGGGACTCAAGTTGCGCCGCGCCGTCTGTCCGGGGTCGTTCGACCCCATCACCAATGGACACCTCGACATCATTGGCCGCGCCTCGAAGCTGTACGACGTCGTACATGTCGCGGTGATGATCAATCAGTCCAAGAAGGGCCTGTTCACGGTCGAAGAGCGGATCGAACTGATCCGCCAGGTCACCGCCGACTTCGGCAACGTCCAGGTCGAGTCCTTCCACGGCCTCCTGGTCGACTTCTGCAAGCAGCGCGACATCCCGGCCATCGTGAAGGGCCTGCGGGCCGTCAGTGACTTCGACTACGAGCTGCAGATGGCCCAGATGAACAACGGCCTCTCCGGCGTCGAAACGCTCTTCGTGCCGACCAACCCCACGTACAGCTTCCTGTCGTCCTCCCTGGTCAAGGAGGTCGCGACCTGGGGCGGCGATGTCTCGCACCTGCTGCCGCCGCTGGTCCACCGGGCCCTCGTGGACCGGCTCGCCCAGCAGTGACCCACTGACAGCCCGTCACCAGGTGTCGGACGGGCGCCGACTGGCCGTACAGTCGTCCCGTCCGTCTCCAATCAGCAGTAGAGAGTGGCGAGCACACGGTGGACGTGCAGAAGAAGCTCGACGAGATCGTCGAAGCGGTCGGGAACGCCCGGTCCATGCCCATGTCGGCGTCGTGCGTGGTCAACCGCGCCGAGCTGCTCGCGATGCTCGAAGAGGTACGTGAGGCCCTCCCCGGCTCGCTCGCCCACGCCCAGGAGCTCCTCGGCGGCCGGGAGCAGATGGTCGAGCAGGCCCGCCAGGAGGCCGAGCGGATCATCGAGTCCGCCCACGCCCAGCGTGGCTCACTGGTCTCCGACACCGAGATCGCCCGGCAGTCCCAGTCCGAGGCCGACCGCATCCTCGACGAGGCCCGCCGGGAGGCCGACGAGGTCCGCGCCGAGGCCGACGAGTACGTCGACAGCAAGCTCGCCAACTTCGAGGTCGTCCTCACCAAGACCATCGGCTCCGTCGACCGGGGCCGCGAGAAGCTGCTCGGCCGCGGCCAGGCCTTCGACGAGCAGGGGTACGAGGACCCGGACTTCGCGGAGGCCCCGGAGCGCAGCACCGACCCCGCCACGCTGCAGCGCCGCGCCGACGAATACGTCGACACCAAGCTCGGCGCCTTCGAGGCTGTGCTGGCCAAGACCCTGGAGGCGGTCGGCCGCGGCCGGCAGAAGCTGCACGGCCGGGTCGCCACCGACGAACTCGGCGCGCACATGGCCGCCCAGGACGCCGCGGGCAGCCAGGGACACACCAGCGACGAGGACCACTGGGCCGGTCTCGCCGAGCTCGCCACCCCGGAGCCGCAACCGGTGCCCCAACAGGTCCAGCCGCACTTCCCGGCACAGGCCCAGCCGAGCTACGCGGAGACGTACGCGTACCAGGAGCAGCCCCAGCAGGACATGTACGGCTACCAGCAGCAGCCCGACCCGTACGCCGCTTATCAGCAGCAGGGCTACGACCAGGGCCAGGTGCAGCAGCAGGGCTACGACCAGGGCCAGGTGCAGCTGCAGGGCTACGACCAGGGCCAGGCGCAGGGGTACGACAGCTGGCAGCACCAGCCCCTCCCGCAGCAGGGTCTCCACCAGCAGGGCGAGAGCGCCCTCGACGAGACCAGCCTGTTCGACACCAGCATGATCGACGTCGATCAGCTCCGCCGGTACGAGCAGGAGCGCTGACCGATTCCGGTCGGTTCGGGTCCGGAATCGGACCCGGTTGGGAGCAGGGTGACGCGTCCAGTATCCTGGCTGTTCGGTCGCGAGTAGGACTGCGATCCCGGCTGCCCGCTTCGACTCCGAACCGGTCGGCCCCTCCCACGGTGCGCGATGCGCCATGCATACGATTTCGAAAGCAGGAAAAGCCCTGAACGGCCACCTCGACCACCGAAACCCTCTCGTGTTCGATACGCACGAGTTGGGTCGGCGTCCCGGTGCCCTCCTGCGGCTGACCCGCTCGGTGGACGCCCCCAAGGACCTCGGTATCGACGGGGTCATCGGTGTGCCGGAAGGTGCACCCGTGGAGCTGGACCTCCGCCTCGAATCGGTCATGGAAGGGGTGCTTGTCACAGGCACCGCCCGTGCGTCGGCCGAGGGGGAGTGCGTAAGGTGTCTGGAGCCGCTGCGCCAAGAGGTTGCGGCGGACTTCCAGGAGATGTTCTCGTACCCTGACGCCGATGACCGGGGCCGCATCAAAGCGGAACCGGCCGACGACGCCGAGGACGACGAGGACAGGCTCTTCATCGAGGACGGCCTGTTCGACCTCGAGCCAGTGCTGCGCGATGCGGTGGTGCTCGCACTGCCGATGCAGCCGGTGTGCCGGGAGTCCTGTGCCGGTCTGTGTTCCGAATGCGGAATCAGGCTGGACGAGAACCCCGGTCACCACCACGATGCCGTCGACATTCGTTGGGCGGCATTGCAAGGACTCGCCGAGACCGTTTCGGACGGCGAGAAGGACAACATGGGCGGCGCCGAAGCGGGCGTCGACGAGAAGCAGGAGAAGTAGCCGTGGCTGTTCCGAAGCGGAAGATGTCGCGCAGCAACACGCGCCACCGCCGGTCGCAGTGGAAGGCTGCGGTCCCCACTCTGGTTTCGTGCGAGCGTTGCCAGGAGCCGAAGCTGCAGCACATCGCGTGCCCGAGCTGCGGCACGTACAACAAGCGCCAGGTCCTCGAGGTCTGAGCGGCTGGTGAGAGGCCCGATGTCTGAGTTGTCCCACGCCAAGAAGCAGGCAGACAACGTCAACACAGCCTCGTCCCACACGCTTCTGGAAGGGCGGCTCGGGTATCACCTCGAGTCCGCCCTTCTGGTACGTGCGCTGACCCACCGCTCGTACGCATACGAGAACGGCGGTCTGCCCACCAACGAGCGGCTCGAATTCCTCGGGGATTCGGTGCTCGGTCTGGTGGTCACGGACACGCTGTACCGCACCCACCCCGACCTGCCCGAAGGCCAGCTGGCCAAGTTGCGGGCCGCGGTGGTCAACTCGCGTGCACTTGCTGAAGTGGGCCGCGGCCTCGAACTCGGCTCCTTCATCCGGCTCGGCCGGGGCGAAGAGGGCACGGGCGGCAGGGACAAGGCGTCCATCCTCGCCGACACCCTTGAAGCGGTGATCGGCGCGGTCTATCTCGACCAGGGCCTCAGTGCGGCCTCGGAGCTGGTCCACCGGCTCTTCGACCCGCTGATCGACAGGTCCTCCAACCTCGGCGCCGGCCTGGACTGGAAGACCAGCCTCCAGGAACTCACCGCGAGCGAGAGCCTCGGAGTCCCCGAGTACCTCGTCACGGAGACCGGCCCGGACCACGAGAAGACCTTTACTGCTGCTGCTCGCGTCGGTGGTGTCTCGTACGGCACCGGCACCGGCCGTAGCAAGAAGGAAGCGGAGCAGCAGGCGGCCGAGTCCGCCTGGCGCGAGATAAGCGCCGCCGCGGAGGAACGGGAAGCTGCGGCCAAGGCCGCCGCCGACGGAGGGGCCGCCGACACCCCTGCCGACCCGTCGCCGTCCACGGACGTCGCTCCGGCCTGACGCGTCGACCCCTCGGTGCCTTGTGCACCGGGGGGTTTGCCGTGTCCGGAATCAAAGACAGGTACGTAACCTTGTTCCGAAGGAACTGAAGGAGCTGCACCGTGCCCGAGTTGCCCGAGGTCGAAGTCGTACGGCGAGGTCTCGACCGCTGGATCACCGGCCGCACGGTCGCCGACGTCGAGGTCCTGCACCCGCGCGCGGTCCGCCGCCATATCGCGGGCTCCACGGACTTCGCGGCCCGGCTCAGCGGCAGCCGCTTCGGCAGGGCCATGCGCCGCGGCAAGTACCTCTGGGTACCGCTGGACGAGGTGTCCTCCTCGCTCCTCGGTCACCTCGGCATGAGCGGCCAGCTGCTCGTGCAGCCGCAGGAGGCTCCCGACGAGAAGCACCTGCGGATCCGGATCCGCTTCGACGACACCCTCGGCACCGAGCTGCGCTTCGTCGATCAGCGGACCTTCGGCGGGCTCTCGCTCCACGAGAACACACCCGACGGACTGCCCGACACCATCGCGCACATCGCCCGCGACCCCCTGGACCCGGCGTTCGACGACGCCGCGTTCCACACCGCGCTGCGGCTGCGCCGTACGACGGTCAAGCGCGCCCTGCTCGACCAGTCGCTCATCAGCGGCGTCGGCAACATCTACGCGGACGAGGCGCTCTGGCGCACGAAGCTGCACTACGACCGGCCCACGGCGACGCTGACCCGGCCCAGGTCGGCCGAGCTGCTCGGTCATGTCCGCGACGTGATGAACGCGGCGCTCGACCAGGGCGGCACCAGCTTCGACAGCCTCTACGTCAATGTGAACGGTGAGTCGGGCTACTTCGACCGGTCGCTCGACGCCTACGGGCGCGAGGGCGAGCCCTGCCACCGCTGCGGTACGCCGATGCGCCGCCGCCCGTGGATGAACCGCTCCAGCTACTTCTGCCCGCGCTGTCAGCGGCCGCCGCGGCCCTGAGCGACGTCCTGCCGATCAGGCCGAAGAGCGCTCAGCTCTCGCGGGCCTCGTCGTAACGGTTCTGGGCTTCCAGCACCTCGGGCATCCGGCCCTCGACGAGCTGGATCAGCCCCCGCAGCCGGCCGGCGACCTCGCGTCCCAGCGGGGTCAGCTCGTAGTCGACACGCGGCGGGTTGGTGGGCTGCGCCTCCCGGTGGACGAGGCCGTCCCGCTCCAGTGCGTGAAGCGTCTGGGAGAGCATCTTCTCGCTCACCCCGTCGACCCTGCGCCGGAGCTCGTTGAAGCGGGCACCGGAATCGTGGAGCGCGGTCAGCGTCAGGCTGCCCCAGCGTCCGGTGACATGTTCCAGCGTGCCGCGCGAGGGGCACTGCCGGGAGAACACGTCGAAGGGCAGGCTGTCGGCGCCGTCCCGCCAGGTGCTCTCGTCCACGAAAACAGCTTACGCCCGCACAGTGCTCACTTCTGGAGTGCGCTGTGCGGGCGTAAGCGGTGAGGCCGGGACCGAATTCACATGCCGCCGGCGGCCACGGAGGCGGCGACGCCGGACTGATGGATGCCTTCGTCGCCGCCATTGCCACCGGAGACCCCGGCCTGGTGATGTCCGGCCCGCACGAATCCCTCACCAGCCACCTGACCGTACTGGCCGCCGAACGAGCCCGGCACAACAACGCCGTCGAGAGCATTCCACTGTCGGACATGGCGAACTCACGAGCAGGACCGGGACCGGTCCTCGACTGCTGCCAATCCTGATATCCGTGCCCAACCAGCTCCGAGCGCTGCTTACGTACTGTCCTCAACCCACCACTGAACGAACGACCTTGACGCCCTGGGCCGCGACTGTTCGGCTCTGTCCGGGGGGAAGGTCGTGACAAGCTCCAGCAGGGCTTTGTTACGTCTCTGGGCAGGCGAGGCGCGACGATCTCGACACGTGCCGCCACGTCGCCGAGCCCTCAGCCGCTGGGTCCGCCACTGCCAAAAGCCCCACCGTTGTCATCCTTGTGTGTGTCCCTTGGCGAAGACGGCCGGTTGAGCTCATATGGGCTGAGACCTTCCCCGAGATCGTCTGCATCCCTCAGCCGCCGGCTTCGGGAGGAACGCTCGGCCCGTGGTCCCTGATGTCGTGCTCGAGACCGACGGCGCGAGTCCCGCCGGACGAGGCCAATCAGAACAGCGACCACGACCACTGCTATGACGACGGGGAAAATCCAGCGCACAGCCGACGCGGCCACATGGGGGAAAATCCAGCGCACAGTCGAAGCGGCCACTGTGATGTCACGGATGGGCACCTGGCTCACATGGTGGCTCATCTGCCCCACGTCCTTCCTGAGGGGATTCCACCGCTCACAAAGCGAGGCAGAGGCTTCCGCTCATTGGAGAGAGCCCGCGGTGGCCGGAGCCGTGGGAAACTCCAATCCCGCTGCCCTTGCCGGGTGGAACCCGCCTGAACTGGACGTCTGACAAGGCTCAAGCTCCCTGTCAAGTCTACGGCGGGGAGCCTACGGGGCCGCTCCCCGCCCGCCCGGACGGAGCCTCACGGCGACACGCCCCTCGGCGCGAGTGAGTGTGTTCAGGTGATCCAGGTACTCGCGGCCTGCCGTCTCCGTGGCGCAGCCGGGATTGATGATGGCCGCAAGCTCACGGCTGACCATGAGCAGAGAGGGCGGAGTACGCGGGCGGCCGAGACACAGTTCGGGCCGCCTCGGTTGCCGATAACGGCCCCGAGACGGCCCAGGAAAGCTGGCAGGTCGCCGACCTGCGAAAATCTCAGAAGCCGAAGTCCTGCGTCCACCAGGGGCCGCCGGAGCCGTAGTGCACTCCGACACCGAGCGTCTTGTAGTCGCAGTTGAGAATGTTTGCTCGGTGGCCTTCGCTGTTCATCCAGGAGGCCATCACGGCCTGTGCGTCGGCCTGGCCGCGGGCGATGTTCTCGCCGCCGAGCCCCTTCACGCCGGCCTTGGTGGCACGGTCCCAGGGGGTCTGGCCGTCCGGGTCGGTGTGGCTGAAGAAGCCGCGGGCCGCCATGTCGTCACTGAAGTCCTGGGCCAGCGAGGCGAGCGAGGCGCTGGCCGTCACCGGGCTGCAGCCGACCTTCGCGCGCTCCTCGTTGACCAGCGCGAGCACGGCCGCCTGTGCGGAGGTGTCGGCAGCCGAGGGCGAGGCCTGGCGGGTCGGAGCGGCGGCCGACGTCTTCGGGGGCGCCGAGGCCTTGGCCGTCGGGGTCGCCGTCGCCGGGGCGGCGCCGGTCCTGTCGGCCGCCGAGGGCGCAGCGCTCTCTTCCGTCCTCTCCGCCTGCTTCGTCTGCTCGGTCTTCTTCGAAGGCGAGGCGGACGGCGTTGCGGAGGAACTGGGGGAGCGCGACCCCTCGGGCCCCTGGGAACGCCCCGTACCGCGGCTGGCCGAGGCCGACGACATGCCGCGGTCGGCCGGCGCCGTGGTGGAACCGCCCTGCGTCAGCAGGTCCGGCACCCCCTTCGCGCGGACCTGGTCGGCGGCCGTGCCGCCGCTCACGTGGTAGCCGGCGCCGCCCGGCAGCAGTCCGGAGGCCACGGCCACGGCTCCGACGGCCATGGCCGCGGAGACGCCGACCAGTCCGGTGCGCAGTTGCATGGCGGACCGCTTCCTGCGGCGTGCGCCCCGGTGGCGGCGGGTGTTCGCGGTCGGGTACGCATCGCCGGCCGGACCTGCTTCGGGACCTGCGGCGGAGCGTCGATGGCGGCCCATCTGCTGTCCCCTTCTGGCGATCTGGACGCCATTCCCGGCGTCAACATGCCTCACCCGATCAGGTGAGGCTATTGCGACCGGACTGTACGCCATGGCCTATGGGGCCGAAGTGCTCGTTGAGCAATTGGCCGGTTAGCGTTCTGGCATGGACGAAGATGTGCGGCTCACTGCTTGGGTGCGCGGCCGAGTACAGCAAGTAGGGTTCCGCTGGTTCACCAGGGCAAATGCTTTGGAGATCGGAGGGCTCACCGGATTCGCCCTCAATCTCGACGACGGTCGGGTGCAGGTTGTCGCCGAAGGGCAACGTGAGAATTGCCACCGTCTGCTGGAGTGGCTGCGGTCCGACGACACACCCGGCCGCGTGGACGGAGTCACTGAGATCTGGGACACCCCGCGCGGTGGTTACGAGGGGTTCGCCGTCCGCTGACCGTGATCCGAATGCCGATCGAATTCGGGGCCGTGTTCGGACCGTGTTCGACGGGCGGCGCGGCGTGACGGTGTACGCCGCTGATCCGCGTACACATGAAATGACCTGCGAAAGGACCGGGTGGTTGCCAAGAATCGGTCGGCATGCCAGGCTGCGGCAGTAGGGATGATCTCCACGCCCTTCAGGACCCCGCAGGAGAGTCGCGCCGCGTGATCGTCAAGCCGCGCGCCCCGGGGACGCCCGCCTTTACTGGGTGTGATCGTGTTGACCGTCAAACTTTTTGGTGAGACGCTGAAAACCCCGCGCACCTTAGCTGTTTGGCAGAGCTGGTTGGCAGCAGAACCGCAGTGATGACAGAGCGCTGCCGAGCACCGCGGGTGCGATTCCCTCACGACCCACACCGCATCGGTCGGTCACTCAGTGTGGAGGACCATCCATCATGGCAAAGGCGCTTCTCGGTTACGTCGGCGGTTCCGACCCGCGACTCCTCGCCGAGATGCGACGGCTCCAGCAGCGCGTCCAGGATCTTGAATCCGAGCTCGTACGGATTCAGGACGAGAACGACGCGCTCAACGCCGCCGCCCAGCACCAAGAGTCGCTGCTCGACAGCATCGACATTGACGTACCCCAGGCGGAGCCGGCGCTGACCTGACCGAAGGCCCACAGGGGCCGGTCGGGCTGCTTGCGTCAGCCGTCTGAGTTCATCACCGGATCGTCACCGGGTCACTGAAGATCATCGATCTGATCTGTCGCGTTATTGATCCGCCGCGTTCTTGATCCGTCACGCAGCACAGCAGCAAGATTTAAAGGGGCGCCTCGGCGTCCCTTCTTTCTTTATCTCGCGGACCTGCGCCGGACCGCCCCCGGACGTACACCCCTTCCCTTACCGTCTGATGTGCCCTGCACCTTCATCAGCGAAACCGAGAGCGAAAGGTAGAGTCCGGCGGCGTGCATCTCAAGGCCCTGACCCTGCGTGGTTTCAAATCGTTCGCCTCCGCCACGACCCTGCGGTTCGAACCGGGGATCACCTGTGTCGTCGGTCCCAACGGTTCCGGCAAGTCCAATGTGGTGGATGCGCTCTCCTGGGTCATGGGTGAGCAGGGAGCCAAATCCCTGCGCGGCGGCAAGATGGAAGACGTGATCTTCGCCGGCACCACCGGTCGGCCGCCGCTCGGACGCGCCGAAGTATCGCTGACCATCGACAATGCGGATGGTGCGCTGCCCATCGAATACGCCGAAGTGACGATCACTCGGATCATGTTCCGCAACGGCGGCAGCGAGTACCAGATCAACGGCGACACCTGCCGGCTCCTCGACATCCAGGAACTGCTCTCGGACTCCGGTATCGGCCGGGAGATGCACGTCATCGTGGGGCAGGGCCAGCTGGACTCCGTACTCCATGCCGATCCGATGGGGCGGCGCGCGTTCATCGAGGAAGCCGCAGGCGTGCTGAAGCACCGCAAGCGGAAGGAGAAGGCGCTGCGGAAACTGGACGCGATGGGGGCCAACCTGGCCCGCGTCCAGGATCTGACGGACGAACTGCGGCGGCAGCTGAAACCGTTGGGCCGGCAGGCGGCCGTGGCCCGGCGGGCCGCCGTCATCCAGGCCGATCTGCGCGACGCCCGCCTGCGGCTGCTCGCCGACGACCTGATGCGGCTGCGCAACGCGCTGCGCAGCGAGATCGCCGACGAAGCTGCGCTGAAGCAGCGCCGGGAAGCGGCTGAGGCAGAGCTCAAGGCGGCTCTGGCACGTGAGGCGGAGCTGGAGGACGAGGTACGGCGGCTGGCGCCGCGGCTGCAGCGCGCCCAGCAGACCTGGTACGAGCTCTCGCAGCTGGCCGAACGGGTACGCGGCACGATCTCGCTCGCCGACGCCCGGGTGAAGAGCGCCACCACCGCACCGGAGGAGGAGCGGCGCGGTCGCGACCCGGAGGACATGGAGCGCGAGGCCGCCCGGATCCGTGAGCAGGAGGCGGAGCTGGAGGCCGCGCTGGAGGCGGCGGAACACGCGCTGGAGGACACCGCCGCCCACCGGGCCGAACTGGAAAGGGAGTTGGCTGCCGAAGAACGCAGGCTCAAGGACGCGGCCCGAGCCATCGCGGACCGTCGCGAAGGGCTGGCGCGGCTGACCGGACAGGTCAATGCGGCCCGAAGCCGGGCCGGTTCGGCGCAGGCGGAGATCGACCGGCTGGCCGCCTCGCGCGACGAGGCGCAGGAGCGGGCGGCCGCAGCGCAGGAGGAGTACGAGCAGCTCAAGGCCGAGGTGGAGGGCCTGGACGCGGGCGACGAGGAGCTGGGCGAGCGCCACGATGCCGCCAGACGGGAGCTGGCGGAGGCGGAGGCGGCCCTCTCGGCCGCCCGGGAGGCCGCCACCGGTGCGGAGCGCAAGCGGGCGGCGGTAGCGGCCCGGCACGAGGCACTGGCCCTGGGCCTGCGCCGCAAGGACGGCACGGGGGTGCTGCTCGCCTCGAAGGACAGCCTGTCGGGTCTGCTCGGCCCCGCCGCGGAACTCCTGACGGTGGCCCCGGGCCACGAGGTGGCGGTGGCGGCGGCACTGGGCGCTGCGGCGGATGCGGTGGCCGTGACGGATCCGGCCACGGCAGCGAACGCGATCCGCCTGTTGCGCAAGCAGGACGCGGGGCGGGCGGCGTTGCTGCTGGGTGGCGCGGCGGGTGCGGGGCACGTACCGGGTCAGGGCGCCCCGGCCCACGGTGTCGCCGGGCTCGCCGGGGCGTCCGGCCCGGTGCCTCGTGCGGCGGGCCCGGACGCCCCGCCGGCCGTGGCCGATCTTGTTCAGGGGCCCGCCGAGCTGATGGGCGCCGTGCGCGGGCTCGTGCGGGGCATGGTGGTCGTCCCCACGCTGGAGGACGCCGAGGATCTCGTTGCCGCGCATCCCGAGCTGACCGCCGTGACCGGCGAAGGAGATGTCCTGGGGGCCCACTTCGCGCACGGCGGGTCCGCCGGCGCGCCCAGTCTTCTCGAGGTGCAGGCGTCCGTCGACGAGGCCGCCGCCGAGCTGGCGGAACTTGCCGTTCGGTGTGCCGAGTTGGCCGAGGCCCAGCGACTCGCGGGGGAGCGGCGCAGCGCCTGCGCCGAACTTGTGGAGGAGCTGGCGGAGCGGCGCAGGGCCGCCGAGCGGGAGAAGTCCGGGGTGGCCCAGCAGCTCGGGCGGCTCGCGGGGCAGGCGCGCGGCGCCGCGGGTGAGGCCGAGCGGTCGGCCGCCTCCGCCGCCCGCGCCCAGGACGCCCTGGAGCGGGCGACCGAGGAGGCCGAGGAGCTGGCCGAGCGGCTGCTCGTGGCCGAGGAGATGCCGGTCGAGGAGGAGCCCGACCATTCCGTGCGCGACCGGCTCGCCGCCGACGGGGCCAATGCCCGCCAGACCGAGATGGAGGCCCGCCTCCAGGTGCGTACCCACGAGGAACGCGTCAAGGGGCTCGCCGGCCGCGCCGACTCCCTCGACCGTGGCGCCCGTGCCGAACGCGAGGCCCGCGCCCGTGCCGAGCAGCGCCGCACCCGGTTGCGCCACGAGGCCGCGGTCGCCTCAGCCGTCGCGTCCGGCGCCCGTCAGCTCCTCGCCCACGTCGAGGTGTCCGTCGTACGGGCCGAGGAGGAGCGGGTCGCGGCCGAGGCGGCGAAGGCGGAGCGCGAGCGGGAGCTGACCGCCGAGCGCGGCCACGGCCGTGAGCTCAAGGGCGAGCTGGACAAGCTGACCGACTCCGTCCACCGCGGCGAGGTGCTGGGCGCCGAGAAGCGGCTGCGGATAGAGCAGCTGGAGGCGAAGGCCCTCGAGGAGCTGGGCGTGGAGCCGGCCGGACTGGTCGGCGAGTACGGCCCCGACCAGCTGGTGCCGCCGTCGCCGGCCGCGGAGGGCGAGGAGTTGCCGGAGGACCCGGAGCACCCGCGCAACCAGCCGAAGCCGTTCGTCAGGGCTGAGCAGGAGAAGCGGCTGAAGTCCGCCGAACGGGCGTATCAGCAACTCGGGAAGGTGAATCCGCTCGCCCTCGAGGAGTTCTCGGCGTTGGAGGAGCGGCACAAGTTCCTCTCCGAGCAGCTCGAAGACCTGAAGAAGACCCGGGCCGATCTGATGCAGGTGATCAAGGAGGTCGACGAGCGGGTCGAGCAGGTGTTCACGGAGGCATACCGGGACACGGCCCGCGAGTTCGAGGGCGTCTTCTCACGGCTCTTCCCGGGCGGCGAGGGCCGGCTCGTCCTGACTGATCCGGACAACATGCTGGCGACCGGTGTCGACGTCGAGGCCCGCCCGCCGGGCAAGAAGGTCAAGCGGCTCTCCCTGCTGTCGGGCGGTGAGCGGTCGCTGACGGCCGTCGCGTTGCTGGTCTCGATCTTCAAGGCGAGGCCGAGCCCGTTCTATGTGATGGACGAGGTCGAGGCCGCGCTCGACGACACCAATCTGCAGCGACTGATCCGGATCATGGAGGAGCTCCAGGAGAGCTCGCAGCTCATCGTGATCACGCATCAGAAGCGGACGATGGAGGTCGCCGACGCGCTGTACGGCGTGTCGATGCAGGGTGACGGGGTCTCCAAGGTCATCAGCCAGCGACTGCGCTGAAGCTTTACATATTCTTCAAGTCTTCAACGCACCTTTTGAGTGGTCCTGGGTAGAAGTGGGCCATGGCGGATTTTTGACTTCGAAACTTGAACACATACTCTCTGAAGCGTCGTTTTTAACTTCAAGTGGTGGCGGACGAAAAGTTGTGTGCCACTTGAGAAGAGTTCGCCCCCACGCCTGACGACTCGCCCCCCACGCCTGACGACGCGGCCAGGCACCAGGAGTTCATGTGACCAGCACATCGCAGACACCGGGATCCGGAGCCCGAGCAGCCCATCCGGAACACCTCGGCCACGTCATCTTCATCACGGCAGCCGCTGCGATGGGTGGCTTCCTCTTCGGCTACGACAGCGCCGTGATCAACGGCGCCGTCGAGGCGATCCGGGACCGCTACGACATCGGCTCCGGAACGCTTGCCCAGGTCATCGCCATCGCTCTGATCGGCTGCGCCATCGGCGCCGCCACGGCGGGCCGTATCGCCGACCGGATCGGCCGCATCCGATGCATGCGGATCGCCTCGGTGCTGTTCACCATCAGCGCAGTCGGCTCGGCGCTCCCGTTCGCCCTCTGGGATCTTGCCTTCTGGCGGATCATCGGCGGCTTCGCCATCGGTATGGCCTCGGTCATCGGCCCGGCCTACATCGCCGAGGTCTCGCCGGCCGCCTACCGTGGCAGGCTCGGCTCCTTCCAGCAGGCTGCGATCGTCATCGGCATCGCCATCTCGCAGCTGGTGAACTTCGGCATCCTGCAGATGGCCGACGGCAAGCAGCGCGGCACGATCGGCGGCCTGGAAGCCTGGCAGTGGATGCTCGGTGTGATGGTCGTTCCCGCGCTGCTGTACGGGCTGCTGTCCTTCGCGATCCCCGAGTCGCCGCGCTTCCTGATCTCGGTCGGCAAGAAGGAGCGGGCCCGGGAGATCCTCCGTGAGGTCGAGGGCAAGACCGTCGACCTGGACGCCCGCGTCCTGGAGATCGAGACAGCCATGCACCGCGAGCACAAGTCCACCTTCAAGGACCTGCTCGGCAGCCGCTTCGGCTTCCTGCCGATCGTCTGGGTCGGTATCGGCCTCTCGGTCTTCCAGCAGCTCGTCGGCATCAACGTGGCGTTCTACTACTCGGCGACGCTGTGGCAGTCCGTCGGTATCGACCCGACCGACTCGTTCTTCTGGTCGTTCACCACATCGATCGTCAACATCATCGGTACGGTGATCGCGATGGTCCTGGTCGACCGTATCGGCCGCAGACCGCTCGCGCTGGCCGGCTCCGCCGGTATGGCGATCGCGCTGGCCTTCGAGGCCTGGGCCTTCTCCGCCGATCTGGTCAACGGCAAACTCCCGACCGCCCAGGGCGTCGTCGCCCTCATCGCGGCCCATGTCTTCGTGCTCTTCTTCGCCCTGTCGTGGGGTGTCGTGGTCTGGGTCTTCCTCGGCGAGATGTTCCCGAACAGGATCCGCGCCGCCGCACTCGGTGTCGCCGCCTCCGCCCAGTGGATCGCCAACTGGGCGATCACCGCGAGCTTCCCGAGCCTGGCCGACTGGAACCTGTCGGGCACCTACATCATCTACACATGCTTCGCCGTGCTCTCGATCCCCTTCGTGCTCAAGTTCGTGAAGGAGACCAAGGGCAAGGCGTTGGAGGAGATGGGCTAATCCCCGCTGCCCCTCTCCTCGACCACGCGTCCCCGGCCCGCGCCCGCGAGCCGGGGACGCGCGCATCCCGCCTACGTCATCGTGCGAGTGCGTCGCAGAACAACCGCAGGCTGCGCCATCCCTCCTCGACCGGCATCCCACCGCACAGCGGATGCAGCACCAGGCTGTCCGCCTCCAGTGTGGCCAGCTGCTGCGGGGTGACGATCCGGTAGACCCCTTCGTCCCGCAGCTGCGCCACCGTCGTGGCCGCCGAGCGTACGGCCGAGCGGATGTCCTTCGACTGCCAGGAGGCGTACGTCCGTGCCTCGTGCAGGAAGTGCTGACCGTATTCGGCCCAGGTCCGGTCGGGATCCTCCGAGACATGAAGCAACGGCGTCTCGGCCGCCGGCATCATGCAGAACCCCTCCGTGCCGTGGACCGCGCGCTGCTCGTGGTAGTACGCCTCCAGTTCGGGCAGATGCGCGCTCGGGAAGAACGGCAGCCCCAGCCGGGCCGCCCGCCGCGCCGCCGCCCGCGAGCTGCCCCCCACCAGCAGCAGCGGATGCGGCTGGGTACAGGGGCGCGGAGTGACCTGGACCGTGCGGCCGCGATACGGGAACGGTTCGCCGGTCCACGCCTGCAACAGGGTCTCCAGCAGCTCGTCCTGGAGCCGGCCGCGCCTGCCCCACTCGACGCCCGCCTGTTCGTACTCCTCGGGCCGGTATCCGATGCCTGCGACCGTCACCAGCCGGCCCCCGCTCAGCAGATCGAGGACCGCGATGTCCTCCGCGAGCCGCAGCGGGTCGTGCAGCGGGCCGATGATCGCCGAGACCGTGACCGCGATCCGGTTCGTGGCGCCGAAGACCGATCCTGCGAAGACGAAGGGGGAGGGCAGCCAGGAGTCGGCGGCTCCGTGGTGTTCCTCGGTCTGCACGGTGTCGACGCCGTGCCCGTCGGCGTACGCGGCCATCTCCAGCGCCGCTCGGTAGCGGGCCGAGAGGGACTCGGGGGTGGCGGCGGGATCGACGAGATTGAACCGGACCACTGTGAAGGCCATGACGGGTGTCCCCTCTTCGCCGGGCGGGCTTGGCGCGCCGGGAGAGTAGCTGACATGGCGTCAGAAGTGTAGAGGTGTGCCGTCACCGCGCCCCGGCCGGGCGCGGCAGCAGGGCGTACAGGGCGCCGGAGACGGCGATGGTGGCCGCCCAGCCCAGACCGTGGCGCCCGATCCAGGTGGTGGCGAGCGGGCCGGTGAACCACTCCACGGCGGTCAGCAGCAGCCCGACCACCAGCCCCGAACCCCACGCGGCCACGGCGGGCACGGAGAAGCCGCCCGTGTACCAGTAGGCGCCGGCGGAAGTGGTGTCCAGCAGCGCCGCCGCATCGTACGTGCGCCCCCGCAGCAGATCCACGCCGAAGACGCCGATCCAGGCGGAGAACGTCACCGCGAGCAACGTCAGAAAGGAGACGAACGGATCGATAAAGCCACTCGTCGCCATTATCAGCAATCCGCCGAGTAGGAGACTGATGGTGGCATTCACCCCGACCGCCCAGGTGCGCGGGATCATGAATCCCAGCGTCTGTGCGGTGAAACCGGCCGAATACATCGACATCGCGTTGATCAGCACCATTCCCACCACGGCAATCAGCAGATACGGCACCGAGATCCAGTCCGGCAGCAGCGTGCCGATGAAAGAGACCGGATCGCTGCTGGTGGCCAGGCCCGGAGTGGCCACCGCCATCACCGCGCCCATCAGCACCAAGGGCAGCGAGACGAGCACCGCACCGCCCACGGTCGCCACGACCACCGCCCTACCGGGAGTGGTGCGCGGCAGATAGCGGGTGAAGTCCGGGCCGGACGGCACCCAGCTGATGCCACCGGCCGCCAGGGTGCCGATCCCGGCGATCATCAGCGCCGTCGGTCCGGCCGGTCTGTCCAGAACGGCCCGCCAGTCGGTCCCGACCCCCAGATGGATCAGCACGAGGACGCTGAACCCGCCGAAGAGATACGCCGACCAGGTGCAGCACGCCCGCAGTGCACCCGCCCCGAGCCCGGACACCAGAAAGCTGCTCGCCACGAAGGCCACCAGCACCGCCATGACCAGGCCTGTGGTGGAGCGGACGGAGAACAGCAGATCGAGCACGGCCAGCAGGGCGTACGCACCGGTGACCGCGTTCACGGTCTCCCAGCCCCAGCGGGCGATCCAGATCAGCGCACCGGGCAGCAGATTGCCGCGCTGCCCGAAGACGGCCCGGGAGAGGGCCATGCCTGGCGCGCCGCCCCGCTGCCCGGCGACCGAGACCAGGCCGACCAGTCCGTAACTGACGACGGGTGCCGTGGCGGCGACGACCAGCACCTGCCAGAAGTTCAGGCCGCTGAAGACGACGAGCCCCGCACCCACGGTGAGCAGCAGGACGGTCATATTGGCGGCGGCCCAGGTGGGGAAGAGGGTGCGGACCCGACCGGTGCGCTCGCTGTCGGGGACGGGTTCCAGGCCGCGGGTCTCCACGAACGGGATCGTACCTTTACCGCCAAAGGGTGCATAACGCCCTGTTGGATTCCGGGGTGATCCTCCGGTGCCGCCCGCGGACGCGGACGTGACTGATACTGGGTGGGTTATGGAATTCGTCATCCTTGCTGTAGTCATCGCCGCCCTGGTCGTGGCCGGCCTGGTCAGCGGGCTCGTGGTCAGCGGCCGTAAGAAGAAGCAGCTGCCCCCGGCACCGTCGAGCACGCCGACCCTCATTCCTCCCGCCGAACCCCATGTCGGCGAGGAAGCCGAGACACCGCGCGAGGAACCGCGCCGCACCATCGAGGAGGCCGGTCCCCCCGACGCCCAGGCTCCCGTCGCGGAAGCCCCGGCAGTCGCCGAGCCGGAGGCACCCGCTGCCCCCGCGCTCGAGATCCCCGAGCCCACCGCGGGCCGTCTCGTACGGCTGCGTGCCCGGCTCGCCCGTTCACAGAGCACCCTTGGCAAGGGGCTCCTCACGCTCCTGTCCCGCGACAATCTGGACGAGGACACCTGGGAGGAGATCGAGGACACCCTGCTGACCGCCGATGTCGGCGTCGCACCCACTCAGGAGCTGGTGGAGCGGCTGCGCGAGCGCGTCCGCGTCCTCGGCACCCGTACCCCCGAGGGGCTGCGCACGCTGCTGCGCGAGGAGCTCCTCGCCCTGCTCGGCACCGACTTCGACCGTGCGGTCAAGACGGAGAGCGGTGTCGACACCCCCGGCGTCGTGATGGTCGTCGGTGTCAACGGCACCGGCAAGACCACCACCACGGGCAAGCTGGCCCGGGTCCTCGTCGCCGACGGCCGCAGTGTCGTGCTCGGCGCCGCCGACACGTTCCGTGCCGCCGCCGCCGACCAGCTGCAGACCTGGGGCGAGCGCGTCGGTGCCCGCACCGTCCGCGGACCCGAGGGCGGTGACCCGGCGTCGATCGCCTTCGACGCGGTGAAGGAAGGCATTGCCGAGGGTGCCGACGTCGTGCTCATCGACACCGCCGGCCGGCTGCACACCAAGACCGGGCTCATGGACGAGCTCGGCAAGGTCAAGCGTGTCGTCGAGAAGCACGGCCCGCTCGACGAGATCCTGCTCGTCCTCGACGCCACGACCGGGCAGAACGGCCTGGTTCAGGCCCGGGTGTTCGCCGAGGTCGTCGACATCACCGGCATCGTCCTCACCAAGTTGGACGGCACCGCCAAGGGCGGCATCGTCATCGCCGTCCAGCGCGAGCTGGGCGTACCGGTGAAGCTGGTGGGGCTGGGCGAGGGTCCGGACGATCTGGCTCCGTTCGAGCCGGAGGCGTTCGTCGACGCGCTGATCGGCGACTGACGCCGCCGCCGGGTCCGCCCGGTCGCCGTTTCGTCCTCAGTTGCCGGACGGGCTCGCTTTCGAGCCCGTCCGGCAACTGGGTTTCACGCCCCTGGAGCGATGGCAGATGTACGCCAGCGTGCCCAGTAGCAGCCGCGCCTGCGGCGGCCTTCCCGACGTGTCCAGCACCGGCGGACGCAGCCAGCGGACCGGGCCGAGGCCGCCCTCGTCGGACGGCGGAGCGGTGATGTGGCAGCCGGGACCCAGCGCCCGCAGATCCAGATCCGCGTCGTCCCAGCCCATCCGGTACAGCAGCTGCGGAAGTTCGGTGGCGGCGCCCGGCGCGACGAAGAACTGGGCCCGTCCGGACGGTGTCACCGCCACCGGGCCGAGCGGCAGCCCCATCCGCTCCAGCCGCACCAGCGCCCGGCGCCCGGCCGGTTCGGCGACATCGAGGACGTCGAACGTGCGCCCCACCGGCAGCAGCATCGAAGCGCCCGGCACCTCCGCCCACGTGCTCGCCGCCATGTCCAGCGTGGCGCCGGCCGGCACCTCGTCGGCGAAGTCCAGCGGATGCGCGCCGGGGGAGGCGCAGCTGTTGTCGCCGCACGAGCAGCGGCCGGCCGCGGCCCGGGCTCCCGGCGCGACGGCCCAGCCCCACAGCCCTGTGTATTCGGCCACCGCGGTGCACTCGGCCGTACGGCCTCGCCGCCGTGAGCCGGATCGCATCTCACGGATGCCGCCGATCGTGAAGCCCATGCCCCCTCCAACGGGTCCGGCTCGCCGGTGGTTACGACGCGGAGTGAGGTCGTTACATTCCGTCGCCCCGTCGACCGAGCGGCGCACGCACGAACCCCAGGTGGTGCGACACGGTCCGCGCGCCCCTGTGTGCGTCACTGCGTCTGCTACTGATCGCCGTCTGTCAAGTGAATCGCGCCCGACGGTGAACGCGTTCATTCGATGGGGTGGCGAATGGTGGCGTTTCTGTAATCACGGTCGCCGAGCGGGTGATCGTAGGATTACCGTCGGTACACGAACCATGGAAGTATGTGCGCCGATGGGTATGCCGGAGGCAAATCGATTTCCTGTTCGATGGTGCGAAACCGCCGTACGGACGGCTTCGGCCCACGGCATTCTGATAGTGGTTCGCGCGACACGTATTCAGCGGGATGGGGGCGTTCCAGTGAGTGGCAGCGGCGCAGGCGATTCGAATGCCGGTAAGCGCCCCAACGGGCAATTGGGATCATGGTTCGTGCGCAGCGGCTGGTCGAAGGGCGAGCTGGCACGGCAGGTGAACCGCAGGGCGCGCCAGATGGGCGCCCACCACATCAGCACGGACACCTCCCGGGTCCGGCGCTGGCTCGACGGTGAACAGCCGCGTGAGCCGATTCCGCGCATCCTCTCCGAGCTGTTCTCGGAGCGCTTCGGCACCGTCGTCGCCGTCGAGGACCTCGGGCTGCGCTCCGCCCATCAGTCACCGTCGGTGGCCGGTGTCGACCTGCCCTGGGCGGGCCCGCAGACCGTCGCGCTGCTCAGCGAGTTCTCCCGCAGCGACCTGATGCTCGCCCGCCGCGGCTTCCTCGGCACCTCGCTCGCCCTCGCCGCGGGCCCGGCTCTCATCGAGCCCATGCAGCGGTGGCTGGTGCCGGTCGCCGCCGCGGCCCCGGCGGATCCGGAGCCGTCCGCGGCGGATCGGCGCCCCTCCCGCCTCTCGAGCCCCGAACTCGACCTGCTGGAGTCCACCACTGTGATGTTCCGCCAGTGGGACGCCCAGTGCGGCGGGGGCCTGCGACGCAAGGCCGTCGTGGGCCAGCTCCACGAGGTCACCGACCTGTTGCAGGAACCACAGCCCGCGGCCACCGCCAAGCGGCTCTTCCGGTGCGCGGCCGAACTGGCCGAACTGGCGGGCTGGATGAGCTATGACGTCGGTCTCCAGCCCACCGCCCAGAAGTACTTCGTCCTCGCGCTGCACGCCGCCAAGGAGGCCGGCGACAAACCGCTGGGCAGTTACGTCCTGTCCAGCATGAGTCGCCAGATGATCCACCTGGGACGGCCCGACGACGCCCTCGAACTCATCCATCTGGCCCAGTACGGCAGCCGGGACTGCGCCACCCCGCGCACCCAGGCCATGCTGTATGCGATGGAGGCCCGCGCCTACGCCAACATGGGCCAGCCCAGCAAGTGCAAGCGAGCCGTCCGGATGGCCGAGGACACCTTCCTCGACGCCGGGATCGACGGCGAGCCCGAGCCCGACTGGATCCGCTTCTTCTCCGAGGCCGAACTCAACGGCGAGAATTCCCACTCGTACCGTGACCTGGCCTATGTCGCCGGCCGCAGCCCCACGTACGCCTCGCTCGCCGAGCCGATCATGGAGAAGGCCGTCGAGCTCTTCGGCGAGGACGACGAGCACCAGCGGTCGTACGCACTGAACCTGGTCGGCCTCGCCACGGTGCACCTCCTCAAGCGCGAACCCGAACAGTCCACCCTGCTGGCCGAAAAGGCCCTGCGGGTCGCCAAGAAGGTCCGCTCCGAGCGCGTCAACACCCGGCTGCGCAAGACCGTCGACACCGCTGCCAGGGACTTCGGAGACATCCCCGAGGTCGCCAGGCTCACCGATCTGCTCACCGAGCAGCTGCCCGAGACCGCTGAGGCGATCTGACCGGGCACCCAGCACTCCGGCCACGACGAGCACCCCGCACAGACCGATTTCGGCTCCCCCTTGCCAGGTCAGTGGGTGATCGGCGTGGCCGGTTCGCGTTCCCGTTCCCGTACTCCAGAGTCGTAACCGCACCGTATGCGGCCCCGGCCGCAGGGTAGGCCCGGCCCCGGATACGCCACTCACGATTCATGGGGACGTAACACGACACACCTCTTCGTCACTGCGGCGAAACATCGTGCGGCATCGGCGGAAACCGCGCTGGGCGAACCTCATGGCGCATAACCGGCCCGCACCTTTTCCACAGTGGTCCCGCAAGTGGTCCCGCAGGTTTTGCCCGCACGCGGCCGCACCGACGACGAGGAGACGCCGATGCCCCCAGGCATCACGACGCTAGCCGCAGACGCCCCGACGCTGTCTGCCGCCAACACCGGGTTCATGCTCATCTGCTCGGCCCTGGTGATGATCATGACTCCGGGTCTGGCCTTCTTCTACGGAGGCATGGTCCGCGTCAAGAGCACCCTCAACATGCTGATGATGAGCTTCATCAGCCTCGGGATCGTCACGATCCTGTGGGTGCTGTACGGATTCAGTCTCGCCTTCGGCACCGACATCGGCTCGTTCATCGGCTGGAGCTCGGACTTCGCAGGCCTCAGCGGGATCGGTATCACCCAGCTCTGGGACGGCTACACGATCCCGGTCTATGTCTTCGCCGTCTTCCAGCTGATGTTCGCGATCATCACTCCGGCCCTGATCAGCGGTGCCCTCGCCGACCGGGTCAAGTTCACCTCCTGGGCGCTGTTCGTCACCCTGTGGGTGACCGTCGTCTACTTCCCGGTCGCGCACTGGGTCTGGGGCGCCGGCGGCTGGCTCTTCGAGCTCGGCGTCATCGACTTCGCCGGTGGTACGGCCGTCCACATCAACGCCGGCGCGGCAGCCCTCGGCGTGATCCTCGTCATCGGCAAGCGGGTCGGCTTCAAGAGGGACCCGATGCGGCCGCACAGCCTGCCGCTCGTCATGCTCGGCGCCGGTCTCCTGTGGTTCGGCTGGTTCGGCTTCAACGCCGGCTCGTGGCTCGGCAACGACGACGGCGTCGGCGCGGTGATGTTCGTCAACACGCAGGTCGCCACCGCCGCCGCGATGCTCGCGTGGCTCGGATACGAGAAGCTCCGCCACGGCTCCTTCACCACCCTCGGCGCCGCCTCCGGCGCGGTCGCGGGCCTCGTCGCCATCACCCCGTCCGGCGGCGCGATCAGCCCGCTCGGTGCCATCGCCGTCGGTGCCATCGCCGGTGTGCTCTGCGCCATGGCGGTCGGCCTCAAGTACAAGTTCGGCTACGACGACTCCCTCGATGTCGTCGGCGTCCACCTCGTCGGCGGTGTCGCGGGCTCCCTGCTCATCGGTTTCTTCGCCACCGGCGGCGTCCAGTCCGACGCCAAGGGCCTCTTCTACGGCGGCGGTCTCGACCAGCTCGGCAAGCAGGCCGTCGGTGTCTTCGCGGTCCTCGCGTACTCTCTGGTCGTCTCCGCGGTCCTCGCCTTCCTCCTCGACAAGACGATCGGCATGCGGGTCGACGAGGACGACGAGATCTCCGGCATCGACCAGGTCGAACACGCCGAGACCGCGTACGACTTCAGCGGCGCCGGCGGCGGTGCGGCCCCGCGCACCACGGGCTCCGCACCGGACTCGACGGCAGCAGCGCAGACCAAGAAGGTGGACGCATGAAGCTCATCACGGCGGTCGTGAAGCCGCACCGGCTCGACGAGATCAAGGAGGCCCTGCAGGCCTTCGGCGTTCAGGGCCTCACGGTCACGGAGGCCAGCGGATACGGTCGCCAGCGCGGCCACACCGAGGTCTACCGGGGCGCCGAGTACACCGTCGACCTCGTCCCCAAGATCCGTATCGAGGTACTGGTCGAGGACGAGGACGCCGAACAGCTCGTTGATGTCGTGGTGAAGGCCGCCCGAACCGGCAAGATCGGAGACGGCAAGGTCTGGAGCGTCCCCGTCGAGACAGCCGTACGGGTCCGCACGGGTGAACGCGGCCCGGACGCACTCTGACCGACGGTCTCGCAAACTGAAAGGCAGCTGGGTGACGAGCACTGAAGTGACCACCGATTCCGAAGACTCGGGACCCAGCGGCTACGCGGCGGCCCGACTGCGCCTCCTCCAGGAGAAGGCGCAGTCCGGGCCGCCGCGCCGTGCGGCCCTCGCCTCCCTCACCGACGACTGGCTGACCGCCCTGTTCGCCACCGCCGTAGAGGCGACCGGCGTCCGCGGCGCAGCCCTGGTCGCCGTCGGCGGCTACGGCCGCGGCGAACTCTCCCCGCGCAGCGACCTCGACCTCCTGCTGCTGCACGACGGCAATGCCGACGCCGGCGCCATCGCCTCCCTCGCCGACCGCATCTGGTACCCCGTCTGGGACCTCGGCCTCGCGCTCGACCACTCCGTACGCACCCCCGCCGAGGCCAGGAAGACGGCGGGCGAGGACCTCAAGGTGCAGCTCGGACTGCTCGACGCCCGGCCCGTCGCCGGAGACCTCGGCCTGGTCGCCGCGATGCGCACCACGATCCTCGCCGACTGGCGCAACCTCGCCCCCAAACGCCTCCCGGCCCTCGACGAACTCTGCCGCGAACGGGCCGAACGCCAGGGCGAGCTCCAGTTCCTCCTCGAACCCGACCTCAAGGAGGCCCGCGGCGGACTGCGCGACGCCACCGCCCTGCGCGCCGTCGCCGCCTCCTGGGTCGCCGACGCGCCCCGCGAAGGCCTCGCCGAGGCCCGGCGCGTACTCCTCGACGCCCGCGACGCCCTGCACCTGACCACCGGCCGTGCCACCGACCGTCTCGCCCTCCAGGAACAGGACCAGGTCGCCACCGCGCTCGGCCTCCTCGACGCCGACGCACTGCTGCGCCAGGTGTACGAGGCCGCGCGCACCGTCTCGTACGCCACCGACGTCACCTGGCGCGAGGTCAACCGCGTGCTCCGCGCCCGGTCCGTGCGCCCCCGGCTGCGCGCCATGCTGGGCGGTGGCAAGGCGGCCGCCCCGGAGCGCACCCCGCTCGCCGACGGCGTCGTCGAGGCCGACGGCGAAGTCGTCCTCGCCCGCACCGCCCGCCCCGAACGCGACCCGGTGCTCGTGCTGCGCGCGGCCGCCGCGGCCGCCCAGTCCGAACTGCCGATCTCCCGGCATGTCGTACGCCACCTCGCCACCGCCGCGCGCCCACTGCCCGTGCCCTGGCCCGCCGAGGCCCGTGAGGAACTCGTCACCCTGCTCGGCGCGGGCGAGGCCACCGTGCCCGTCTGGGAAGCCCTCGAAGCGGAAGGGCTGATCACCCGGCTGCTGCCCGACTGGGAACGCGTCCACTGCCGGCCCCAGCGCAACCCCGTGCACACCTGGACCGTCGACCGCCACCTCGTCGAGGCAGCCGTCCGGGCCTCCTCCCTCACCCGCCGCGTCGGCCGCCCCGACCTCCTCCTCGTCGCCGCCCTGCTGCACGACATCGGCAAGGGCTGGCCCGGCGACCACTCCGTCGCCGGAGAAGTCATCGCCCGCGACGTCGCCGCCCGGATCGGCTTCGACCAGCACGACGTGGGCGTCATCGCCACGCTCGTACGTCACCATCTGCTGCTCGTCGAGACCGCCACCCGCCGCGACCTCGACGACCCGGCGACCGTCCGGTCCGTCGCCACCGCCGTCGGGACCACGTCCACGCTGGAACTCCTGCACGCCCTCACCGAGGCCGACGCGCTGGCCACCGGGCCCGCCGCCTGGTCCACCTGGCGCGCCTCCCTCGTGACCGACCTGGTCAAGCGCGTCGGCGCCGTCCTCGCGGGTGAGGCCCCGGACGAACCCGAACCGGCCGAACCCAGCGCCGAGCAGGAACGCCTCGCCATCGAGGCACTGCGCACCGGCGAACCCGTCCTCGCCCTGCACGCTCAGGCCGAACCCGCGAACGGGGACGGCGAGCCGGAACCCGTCGGTGTCGAACTCCTCATCGCCGTCCCTGACCGCCCAGGCGTCCTGCCCGCCGCCGCCGGAGTACTCGCCCTGCACCGCCTCACCGTCCGCGCCGCCGACCTGCGGGCCGTCGAGCTCCCCACCGAGCTCGGCGAGTGTGTCGACGTCCTGCTGCTCAGCTGGCGGGTGGCGGCCGAATACGGCTCCCTGCCACAGGCCACCCGGCTCCGCGCCGATCTCGTACGCGCCCTGGACGGCTCCCTCGACATCCAGGCCCGCCTCGCCGAACGCGAGGCCGCCTATCCGCGGCGCCGCGGGGTGAAGGCCCCGCCGCCCCGGGTGACGGTCGCACCGGCCGGTTCCCGGCTGGCGACGGTGATCGAGGTGAGGGCCCAGGACGCTCCGGGGCTGCTGCACCGGATCGGCCGGGCGCTGGAGCAGAGCGCGGTACGGGTGCGCAGCGCGCATGTGTCGACGCTGGGGGCGAACGCGGTGGACGCGTTCTATGTCACAGGGGCGGACGGCGAGCCGTTGGCCGATGTACGGGCCGCCGAGCTGGCCGGAGAGGTGCAGCGGGCCCTGAGCTGAGCTTCCGCGATCACGTGAAGAGGCCCTCGTCCGTCACGAGTATGCGGGCGAGGGCTTTGCGTTTCCCGGCGTCCGGATACCCTGGGGGACGACTGACCTGCACCCGACCCCGACCCTGAGGACCGACGAGCGCCGTGTTCGATACTCTCTCCGACCGCCTTGCCGCGACTTTCAAGAACCTCCGGGGCAAGGGCCGCTTGTCCGAGGCGGACATCGACGCCACGGCACGCGAGATCCGTATCGCCCTGCTCGAGGCCGATGTCGCGCTTCCCGTGGTCCGCGCCTTCATCGCCAATGTCAAGGAGCGGGCGCGCGGCGTCGAGGTCTCCCAGGCGCTGAACCCTGCCCAGCAGGTCGTCAAGATCGTCAACGAGGAGCTCGTCGGCATCCTCGGCGGCGAGACCCGGCGGGTGCGGTTCGCCAAGAACCCGCCCACCGTGATCATGCTGGCCGGTCTGCAGGGTGCCGGTAAGACCACCCTGGCCGGAAAGCTCGGTGTCTGGCTCAAGGGGCAGGGTCACTCGCCGCTGCTCGTCGCCTGTGACCTCCAGCGCCCCAACGCCGTCAACCAGCTGAGCGTCGTCGCCGACCGCGCCGGTGTCGCGGTGTACGCCCCGCAGCCGGGCAACGGCGTCGGTGACCCGGTCCAGGTCGCCAAGGACTCCATCGAGCACGCCCGCTCCAAGCAGTTCGACGTGGTGATCGTCGACACCGCGGGCCGCCTCGGTATCGACCAGGAGCTGATGCAGCAGGCCGCGGACATCCGCGACGCCGTCAGCCCCGACGAGATCCTCTTCGTCGTCGACGCGATGATCGGCCAGGACGCGGTCAACACCGCCGAGGCCTTCCGCGACGGTGTCGGCTTCGACGGCGTGGTGCTCTCCAAGCTCGACGGTGACGCCCGCGGTGGTGCCGCCCTGTCGATCGCCCATGTCACGGGCAAGCAGATCATGTTCGCGTCGAACGGTGAGAAGCTCGAGGACTTCGACGCCTTCCACCCCGACCGCATGGCGTCGCGCATCCTCGACATGGGTGACCTGCTCACCCTGATCGAGCAGGCGGAGAAGACCTTCACCCAGGAAGAGGCCGCCAAAATGGCCTCCAAGCTGGCGTCCAGCAAGGGCAAGGACTTCACGCTCGACGACTTCCTGGCGCAGATGGAGCAGGTCAGGAAGATGGGCTCCATCTCCAAGCTGCTCGGGATGCTGCCCGGCATGGGGCAGATCAAGGACCAGATCAACAGCATCGACGAGCGGGACGTGGATCGTACCGCCGCGATCATCAAGTCGATGACGCCGCACGAGCGGCAGGAACCGACGATCATCAACGGCTCGCGCCGGGCCCGTATCGCCAAGGGCTCGGGTGTCGAGGTGTCCGCCGTGAAGAACCTGGTGGAGCGGTTCTTCGAGGCGCGCAAGATGATGTCGAAGATGGCGCAGGGCGGCGGCATGCCGGGCATGCCGGGGATGCCCGGCATGGGTGGCGGTCCCGGTCGCCAGAAGAAGCAGATCAAGCAGGCCAAGGGCAAGCGCAAGAGCGGCAACCCGATGAAGCGCAAGGCCGAGGAGCAGGCTGCGGCGGCCCGCCGCGAGCAGGCTGCGGCGCAGGGCGGCGCGTTCGGTCTGCCGGCCCAGGAGGACAAGAACTTCGAGCTGCCGGACGAGTTCAAGAAGTTCATGGGCTGACGTTCTCGGCCCATGCGCGAGAGGGGCGCCCGCCTTCCCGGCGGGCGCCCCTTTCGTGTGCGCCCCGCCTGCTCGGGCCGTGTGCCGCCCCGGCCGCAGCGTCGTCCCGTCGGCCGGCCCCGAACAGGGTTCTGGATATTGCCCGGGCTTCACGCGTCCGCGCGCCGATGTCCCCCCATGGGCCCACCGGACGGGCCCCCGGAGGCTCTGGTGCTTAATGTCGCCTCAAGGTCGTCGGCAGAGGAGCGCGCGTGACCAGTCCTGTACCGCCACGCGATCGGACCGACCAGCCGTGGCGCTCCGAGGGCGCCCCACCGCCCCCTCCGCCGCGTCGGAAGATGCCTGGCGGCTGGGGCGGACTGCTGCTGACCGCGCTGGCCGTCTATCTGATCACCAACCTGGTGCTCTCCTTCTTCAACGGCAGGAACGAGCCGACCATCGCCTACACGGAGTTCACCAAGCAGGTCACGGCGGGCAACGTCTCCAAGATCTACTCCAAGGGCGACGCCATCCAGGGGCAGCTGAGGAAGGAGGCGAAGGTCCCCGGCAGCGACAAGACGTACACCAAGTTCGTCACCCAGCGGCCCGCCTTCACCGACGACACCCTCTGGGCCGAGCTGATCAAGGACGATGTCACCGTCACCGCGGAACCGGTCGTCCAGCAGCGCAGCTTCCTCGCCAATCTGCTGATCTCCCTGGCCCCGATCCTGCTGCTCGTCCTGCTCTGGGTCTTCATCGCCCGCAGGATGTCCGGCGGGCTCGGCGGCGTCGGCGCACTGGGGCGCAAGGCCCCGCCCAGACCGGTCGAACTGGAGGGCGCCAAGCGCACCACTTTCGAGGACGTGGCCGGGATCGACGAGGTCGAGGGCGAACTCAACGATGTCGTCGACTTCCTGAAGAACCCGCAGGAGTACCGGAAGATGGGCGCCCGGATGCCCGGGGGAGTGCTGCTCGCGGGCCCGCCCGGCACCGGCAAGACGCTGCTCGCACGGGCCGTCGCGGGCGAGGCCGGGGTGCCGTTCTTCTCCGCCTCCGCCTCCGAGTTCATCGAGATGATCGTCGGCGTCGGCGCGAGCCGGGTACGGGAACTCTTCGCCGAGGCCCGCAAGGTTGCCCCCGCCATCGTCTTCATCGACGAGATCGACACCATCGGCCGGGCCCGCGGCGGCGGCTCCGGCATGGGCGGCCACGACGAGCGCGAACAGACGCTGAACCAGATCCTCACCGAGATGGACGGCTTCTCCGGATCGGAAGGCGTCGTCGTCCTCGCCGCGACCAACCGGGCCGATGTCCTCGACCCGGCGCTCACCAGGCCCGGCCGCTTCGACCGGATCGTCCAGGTGAGTCCACCGGACCGGGGCGGCCGGGAGGCGATCTTGAAGATCCACACCCGGCAGATCCCGCTCTCCGAGGATGTGAGCCTCGGCCAGGTGGCCCGCACGACCCCCGGCATGACCGGTGCGGACCTCGCCAACCTCGCCAACGAGGCCGCCCTGCTCGCCGTCAAGCGCAAGAAGTCCGAGGTCAACCAGGCCGACCTGTCGGACGCCCTGGAGAAGGTCCAGCTCGGAGCCGAACGACCGCTGGTCATGCCGGAGGAGGAGCGCCGCAGGACCGCGTACCACGAGAGCGGCCACGCCCTCCTCGGGATGCTCCAGCCCGGCGCCGATCCGGTCCGCAAGGTCACCATCGTGCCGCGCGGCCGGGCTCTCGGCGTCACCCTCTCGACGCCGGAGGCCGACAAGTACGCGTACACCGAGGACTATCTGCGCGGCCGCATCATCGGCGCCCTCGGTGGCATGGCCGCGGAACAGCTGGTCTACGGAGTGGTCACCACGGGCTCGGAGAGCGACCTGGAACAGGTCACCAGCCTGGCGCGTGGAATGGTCGGGCGCTGGGGGATGAGCGAAAGGGTCGGCAGGCTGACGGCGATCCCGGGCGACGCCCAGCAGGCGTACGGACTCTCGGCGGCGCCCGCCACGCTGGACGTGGTGGACCACGAGATGCGGCGCATCGTCGACGAGTGCTACATCGAGGCGCAGCAGCTGCTGCGCGAGCACCGGGAGAAGCTGGATGCGCTGGCGTCCGCGCTGCTGCAGAACGAGACGCTGGACGAGGAGGCGGCCTACCGGGCGGCGGGCGTCGCGCGCCTGGCCAAGCACTGAGAGCCGCCCGGCCGGGCACGGAACGCCCTTCTGCGGAACACCCTTCCGGTGTGTGGAGCGCCCTTCTAAGGAGTGGTGCAGACGAGATAGCGGAAGACATTCGGCATCCAGACCGTGCCGTCCCGGCGCCGGTGCGGATGCAGTGCCTCCGCGACCTCCTTCTCCACCTGGGACCGGTCCGTCGCCCGTACCGCCGCGTCGAACAGCCGGGTCGACAGCAGCCCGCGCACCGCGCTGTCCATGTCCGCGTACCCGAACGGGCATGCCACCCGCCCCGAGCCGTTCGGATTGAGCCCGACCCGGAACGCGACCTCCTCCAGATCGTCCCGGCGCGCCGGGCGCCAGCCTCCCGCGCGGGGCGCACGCACCTCGTCACCGAGCCGCGTCGCCACCCGCAGCACCGCCGCAGTGGCACATCGCTCGGGCGGACCCCATCCGGTCAGTACCACCGAGCTGCCCCGCGCGACCAGCGGAACAGCGGTCTCCAGCTCCGGCTTCAGCCCTTCGGAGTCGCCCGCCGAGCAACCGATCGGGGTGAACACGGTGAGCAGGTTGTACGGGGGGCCTTCGGGCCGGGCGGCGACGGACGGATCACCGTCGAGGAGCACCGGCAGGCCGTCCCCGGCCCGCTCGGGTCCGGGATCGGGCAGCAGCCGTTCGCGGGCCAGAGCAAGACGTTCACGGTCGGTGTCGACGCCGGTGACGTGCGCCGCACGGGCGGCGGCCATCAGCAGCGCGAGCCCGGAGCCGCAGCCGAGGGAGAGCATCCGCGTACCGGCTCCGATTTCGAGCCGCTCGTACACCGCTTCGTACAGCGGTGCGAGCATGCGCTCCTGGATCTCGGCCCAGTCGCGGGCACGGGTTCCGGGGTCCACCGGGGCGGATGCATCCGCCTGCCTGTGGTGCCGGACGAGCGTTGGTGTCATGAAAGCGCCCCAATCCGCCGAGAAATCGGTTGTACCCGAGTGGACGGCCCCCGTGTGTCTGCGCGCCCGCACTCCCCCGTAAGTCAGAGAACTCCGCATCCGCGGCTTCGTCCAGGGGTCGGAGGGCAATGGTTGCGCGCTACGGTCGTGCGCCCCGGGGGACACGTCGTGCGCCCCCGGATACCGGCCACGAAGGCCGGTCCCGTCACTCCGTGCGGAGCGAGATGTCGCCGTACGATGCGCGCCATGGCAAAGGCACCCGTTCTCACACCCCAGGCCGAGGACTTTCCCCGCTGGTACCAGGATCTGATCAACAAGGCCGAACTCGCGGACAACGGTCCGGTGCGCGGCACCATGGTCATCCGACCGTACGGATACGGCCTGTGGGAGCGGATGCAGCAGGAGATGGATGCCCGCATCAAGGATGCGGGCGCCCAGAACGCCTACTTCCCACTCTTCATCCCCCAGTCTTACCTGACACGCGAAGCGGAGCACGTCGAGGGCTTCGCACCCGAGCTCGCCATCGTCACCCACGGCGGTGGCAAGGACCTCGAAGAGCCCGTGGTGGTGCGGCCGACGTCCGAAACGATCATCAATGAGTACTTCTCGAAATGGGTCCAGAGCTACCGGGATCTGCCCCTCCTGATCAACCAGTGGGCCAACGTCGTCCGCTGGGAGATGCGCCCGCGGGTCTTTCTCCGTACGACGGAGTTCCTCTGGCAGGAGGGCCACACCGCCCACGCCACGTTCGAGGACGCCCGGGAGTACGCCGCCCGCATCCACCGGGACGTCTACGCGGACTTCATGACCGAGGTCCTCGGCATCGATGTGGTGCTCGGCCGCAAGACCCCGAGCGAGCGGTTCGCGGGCGCCGTCAACACGCTCACCCTCGAAGCGATGATGGGCGACGGCAAGGCCTTGCAGATGGGTACGAGCCATGAGCTCGGCACCAATTTCGCCAAGGCCTTCCACACCGAGTACCTGTCGAAGGAGGGCAGGCAGGAGCTGGTCTGGCAGACCTCCTGGGGCACCTCGACCCGGATGGTCGGCGGCCTGATCATGTCGCACGGCGACGACCAGGGGCTCCGCGTCCCGCCGCGGCTGGCCGCCGTCCAGGCGGTCGTCCTCGCGATCAAGGAGGACGAGGCGGTACTCACCGCGGTCCGCTCCATCGGCGACCGGCTGCGCGCCGCCGGGATCAGGGTCCACGTCGACGACCGCACGGACACCCCGTTCGGCCGGCGCGCGGTCGACTGGGAGCTGAAGGGCGTACCCGTACGGATCGAGGTCGGCCCGCGCGATCTGGAGAACGGCACGGCGATGCTGGCCCGCCGCATCCCCGGCGGAAAGGAACCGGTCCCGATCGAGGCGCTGGCAGCCCTGCTGCCGGCCGTCCTGGAGGAGGACCAGGCGACCCTGCTGCGGGAGTCCCGGGCCCGCCGCGCCTCCCGCACCAGCGAGGTGGCCACCGTCGAGGAGGCCGCAGAAGCAGCGGCCGCGGGCGGCTGGGCCTGCATTCCGTGGGACGTCCTCGGCCCGGCAGGGGAGGCCCGGCTCGGGGAGCAGGGCGCCTCGGTACGGTGTCTGGTGGCCGAGGACGGGTCGGTTCCGCAGTCCGACGACGCCCCGGGTACTGTCGCCGTCGTGGCCCGCGCCTACTGACGCCCGACGGTGTCCCCGGAACCGTCCGGAACCGGCGCGCAGGCGCTGTCCACGCGCCGGGGCGTACGCGTCACGGCGTACGCGTCACTACGTACCGGCTTCGTGCGAGCTGTGAGAGTTCTCCGCAGATCAGCGCACCTGTCCTCGTCAGGACGCATGAATGGCAACTGACTGGTACGTGCAAAATATTTGGGATGGCCCGGAATCGGAACACCGGGGCACTCAGGCTCGTTGTCACGACGTGAGCACGACACCACCTGTACTTGCCGCAGAGCTGGCGCAGGCGTGGGCCGACATTCAGCGGTACCACTCCGAGCTGCCCGATCTTGCCGCGCCCGAGTCCCTGATCGGAGAGTCCTCGTCCGCCTGTGGCGCCGAGCTCTCCTTCGAGCGACTGCTGCATGAGGCAGTCCATGGCATCGCCGCCGCCCGAGGTGTCCGTGACACCTCCCGCGCCGGCCGCTACCACAACAGACGATTCCTCGCGATCGCCGAGGAGTTGGGTCTCGACCATGCCGAGGAGCCCCACCCCAGCAGTGGCTTCTCGCTGGTCACGCTCAACCCCGAGGCCAAGCGCCGTTACCGCCCGACGATGGAGCGACTGCAACGCGCCCTCAAGGCGCACACGGTCGCCACCGCCGCCGACACCAAACGCTCCTTCCGCGGGCCGGCCGCCCGGCACGGCTCCTCCGGAGGCGGCGTGCGCGTCAAGGCCGTCTGCGACTGCGGACGCAACGTCCGGGTCGTTCCGTCGGTCCTCGCCCAGGCGCCGATCGTCTGCGGTGGCTGCGGAAAGCCCTTCCGCATCCCGGAAGCGGCGGTCGCGGTGGGGTGACCCGATGTGGTGTGGCACAATGGCTAGCTGTACTCGACAGCCGCACAGGAACCCTCTCGCCTCCGGCTGACGCGTCCATCGGGCACCCGAGTACCGCAACCCCACGTGGCATCTTCGTTGTGCCCAACCACGTCATAGACCAGGAGACACCACTTCCGTGGCAGTCAAGATCAAGCTGAAGCGTCTGGGCAAGATCCGTTCGCCTCACTACCGCATCGTCGTCGCCGACTCCCGTACCCGCCGTGACGGCCGGGCCATCGAGGAGATCGGCCTGTACCACCCGGTGCAGAACCCCTCGCGCATCGAGGTCAACTCGGAGCGCGCGCAGTACTGGCTGTCCGTCGGCGCCCAGCCGACCGAGCCGGTTCTCGCGATCCTGAAGCTCACCGGTGACTGGCAGGCCCACAAGGGTCTCCCCGCCCCCGCGCCGCTGCTGCAGCCGGAGCCCAAGGCCGACAAGCGCGCCCTGTTCGAGGCCCTGGCCAAGGACACCGGCGAGGAGTCCAAGGGCGAGGCCATCACGCAGAAGGCGAAGAAGGTCGACAAGAAGGCGGACGAGGCGGCTGACGCTGCCGCGCCCGCCGAGTCGACCGAGGCCTGAGTATGCTCGAGGAGGCTCTCGAGCACCTCGTGAAGGGCATCGTCGACAACCCCGACGATGTGCAGGTCGCCTCGCGCAACCTGCGCCGTGGTCGTGTGCTCGAGGTCCGGGTCCATCCCGATGACCTCGGCAAGGTGATCGGCCGCAACGGCCGCACCGCACGCGCGCTGCGAACCGTCGTGGGCGCCATCGGCGGCCGTGGCATCCGCGTCGACCTCGTCGACGTGGACCAGGTTCGCTGACAGAGTTGAACACCGGCACGGGCCGGGGAGGGCCATGCGCCCGCCCCGGCCCGTCGTCGTATGACAGGAGAGACACAAGGTGCAGCTGGTAGTTGCGCGGATCGGCCGCGCCCACGGCATCAAGGGCGAGGTCACCGTCGAGGTGCGTACGGACGAGCCGGAGCTGAGGCTCGGCCCCGGGGCCCGCCTGGCCACCGAACCGGCAGCGAACGGGCCGCTGACCATCGAGACCGGACGGGTGCACAGCGGCAGGCTGCTGCTGCGTTTCGAGGGCGTACGCGACCGTACGGCGGCCGAGGCCCTCCGGAACACCCTGCTGATCGCCGACGTCGACCCGGCGGAGCTCCCAGAGGACCCCGAGGAGTTCTACGACCACCAGCTCATCGACCTCGATGTGGTCCTCGCCGACGGCACCGAGATCGGCCGGATCACCGAGATCTCGCATCTGCCGTCCCAGGACCTCTTCATCGTGGAGCGCCCGGACGGCAGCGAGGTGATGATCCCGTTCGTCGAGGAGATCGTCACCGAGATCGATCTGGAGGAGCAGCGCGCGGTCATCACCCCGCCGCCCGGCCTGATCGACGACAGCCAGGCCGTGATCGTCTCCTCGCGGGACGAAGAGGCCTCCGAGCCGGGGAACGACGCCTGATGCGGCTCGACGTCGTCACGATCTTCCCCGAGTACCTGGAACCGCTGAACGTCTCGCTCGTCGGCAAGGCCCGCGCCCGGGGCCGCCTCGATGTGCACGTGCACGATCTCCGGGACTGGACGTACGACCGGCACAACACGGTCGACGACACGCCGTACGGCGGCGGTCCCGGCATGGTGATGAAGACCGGGCCGTGGGGTGACGCTCTGGACGAGACCCTGGCGGACGGGTACGAGGCCGGGGCGCACTCCCCGGTGCTCGTGGTACCCACACCCAGCGGCCGTCCCTTCACCCAGGAGCTCGCTGTGGAGCTCTCCGAGCGGCCGTGGCTGATCTTCACCCCGGCCCGCTACGAGGGCATCGACCGCCGGGTGATGGACGAGTACGCCACCCGCATACCGGTCGTCGAGGTCTCCATCGGGGACTATGTGCTGGCCGGCGGGGAGGCTGCCGTGCTGGTCATCACCGAGGCGGTGGCCCGGCTGCTGCCCGGTGTGCTCGGCAACGTCGAGTCGCACCGCGACGACTCCTTCGCACCCGGCGCCATGGCCAACCTGCTGGAGGGCCCGGTCTTCACCAAGCCGCCCGAGTGGCGTGGCAGAGGCATCCCGGACGTCCTGCTCAGCGGTCACCACGGGAAGATCGCGCGCTGGCGACGGGACGAGGCGTTCCGCCGTACCGCGGTCAACCGGCCCGATCTCATCGAGCGTTGCGAGGCGAGCGCCTTCGACAAGAAGGACCGTGAGATCCTCTCCATCCTCGGCTGGTCGCCGGAGCCCGGCGGCCGATTTTGGCGCAGGCCCGAAGGCATGGAAGAATAAGCCGCTGCTGTACGTCCGGTGTGCGCCCCTGCCACAGGGGGAACGACGCCCACCCGACGCGATCAGCACCCTGATTCCTTACGATCTCCCGTCGATGACCTGTGGCATCGGCGAAGAAAGCAGACAACATGGCTTCCCTGCTCGATGGCGTCAATGCCGCCTCCCTGCGTACGGACGTCCCGGCGTTCCGCCCCGGTGACACCGTCAACGTCCACGTGCGAGTGATCGAGGGCAACCGCTCCCGTATCCAGCAGTTCAAGGGCGTAGTCATCCGCCGCCAGGGCTCTGGCGTCAGCGAGACCTTCACGGTCCGCAAGGTCTCCTTCAGCGTCGGTGTCGAGCGCACCTTCCCGGTGCACAGCCCGATCTTCGAGAAGATCGAGCTCGTCACCCGCGGTGACGTCCGCCGCGCGAAGCTGTACTTCCTCCGTGAGCTGCGCGGCAAGGCCGCGAAGATCAAGGAGAAGCGCGACAGGTGAGCTAGCTCCCAGGTCCACAGCACAGCCGGTTAAGCTCTGGCTGCGATGGACACGGAAGCAAAGACCACGGAGCGCGACCGCTCCTCCGCACCCGAAGCAGGGTCGGAGGAGAGGTCGCGCTCTTCGCGTATCCCGGACCGGTTCGCCACGATGTCGTGGCGGCGGACAGCCGCGCTCGGCGCCGGCTGCGCGGTCTTCCTGCTGCTGTTCAGCACCTATGTGCTGCAGCCCTTCCTGATCCCCAGTGGCTCGATGGAGTCCACGCTGCGGGTGGGGGACCGGGTGCTTGTGAACAAACTGGCGTACCGTTTCGGCTCCGTACCCCAGCGCGGCGATGTGGTGGTCTTCGACGGCACCGGATCCTTCGTACAGGAGAAGCCCGAGGAGAACCCCGTCACCGCGCTGGCGCACGGCGTGGCGGCATCCCTGGGGCTGGCGGAGCCCGCCGAGACCGACTTCGTGAAGCGGGTGGTGGGCGTGGGTGGCGACCGGGTGGTCTGCTGCGACAAGCGGGGCAGGGTCGAGGTGAACGGCCGGCCGCTGGACGAGGAATACCTGTATCCGGGCGACGCCCCGTCCAGGGCGGCGTTCGACATCGTGGTCCCCGACGGCAGGCTGTGGATGATGGGCGACCACCGCAGCAACTCCCGCGACTCCCGCGACCATCTGGGCGAGCCCGGCGGCGGCATGGTGCCGGTCGACCGGGTGATCGGCCGGGTGGACTGGATCGGCTGGCCGCTGGGCCGGCTGGGCCCGCTGCCGGACACCGGTGCCTTCGCCGGCGTACGGATACCGGACGGGACCCATGGGTAACCGCGGGCGCGGCAGCCGCGCCTCCGACCCCGGCACGCCGCTGCCGACCGGCAGCAGGCCGACGGTCGCACGCTCGCTGCCGACCCGGGCGGAGCGGCGCAAGCTGGCCCGCAAGGTGAAACGGCGGCGGCGCAGGTCGGCCGTGAAGGAGATACCCCTCCTGATCACCGTGGCGCTGCTCATCGCGCTCGTTCTCAAGACCTTCCTGGTGCAGGCCTTCGTGATTCCGTCCGGATCGATGGAGCAGACCATCCGGATCGGCGACCGGGTACTCGTCGACAAGCTGACGCCCTGGTTCGGTGCAAAGCCCCGGCGCGGCGATGTCGTCGTCTTCAAGGATCCGGGCGGCTGGCTTCGGCAGGAGAACGTCGACAAGAAGGATCCGCCCGTTGTCGTCAAGCAGGTGAAGGAAGGACTGACCTTCATAGGGCTGCTGCCGTCCGACGACGAACAGGATCTGATCAAGCGTGTCGTCGCCGTCGGCGGCGACACCGTGAAGTGCTGCGACAAGGACGGCAAGGTCACCGTCAACGGTGTTCCGCTCGATGAGCCCTATCTGCATCCGGGCAATCCGCCCTCCACACTCAAATTCGAGGTAAAGGTTCCGGCCGGCCGAATCTTCGTAATGGGTGACCATCGCTCGAATTCCGCCGATTCGCGCTTCCATCTGGACGAGCCCGATCACGGCACGGTCTCCGAGAACGAGGTCGTGGGACGGGCCGTCGTCATCGCCTGGCCCTTCGGCCACTGGCGGAGGCTGGAGGAGCCGCAGACATTTGCCTCGGTGCCGGACGCGCGCGCCGGGACGGCGGCTGCGTACGGACAGTCGAATAGTGTGTCGTCCCAGGACCTCAATGGAATGGTCCGGCTCCCGACCCCTGCGGAACTCCCGCTCGTTATGGGAGTGGTGGGCCTGCGCCGAATGGGTCGCGGGCGGTGGCACGGAGTGAGGAGTGGATGTGGGGGATTTGGCGGTCGGCGCACGATCCGGACACGACGAACCCGAGGACCGGGCGGAGCATCCGGAGAACGGTGAATCCTCCGAGGTGGCGGGCCGGACGGAGAGTGACGGCGACTCCCCGGACAGCGGCGATACGGCTCCGAGGAACCCACGCTCCTTCTGGAAGGAGCTGCCCCTGCTCATCGGCATCGCGTTGATTCTGGCGCTGCTGATCAAGACGTTCCTGGTGCAGGCGTTCTCGATTCCCTCGGACTCGATGCAGGACACGCTCCAGCGGGGCGACCGGGTGCTGGTCGACAAGCTGACCCCGTGGTTCGGCTCGGAGCCTCAGCGGGGCGAGGTCGTGGTCTTCCACGACCCGGGCGGCTGGCTGGAGAGCGCCCAGACACCGACACCGAATGTGGCGCAGAAGTTCCTCAGCTTCATCGGGCTGATGCCGTCCGCCGAGGAGAAGGACCTGATCAAGCGGGTCATCGCGATCGGCGGCGACACGGTGGAGTGCAAGGAGAACGGGCCGGTCACGGTCAATGGCGTGGCGCTGAACGAGACGTCGTTCATCTACCCGGGCAACACCCCCTGCAATGACGAGCCGTTCGGCCCGATCAAGGTGCCCGAGGGCCGTATCTGGGTGATGGGCGACCACCGACAGAACTCCCTCGACTCCCGCTACCACCAGGAGCTGCCCGGTCAGGGCACGGTCTCCACGGACGAGGTCGTCGGCCGGGCCATCGTGGTCGCATGGCCGATCAACCGCTGGGCGACCCTGCCGATCCCGAGCACGTTCGACCAGCCGGGGATCAACGCGGCGACGGGGCTGGTGCCGGGAGCACTCGGCGTAGCCGGAGCGCTGCCCCTCGTGTTGTGGCGCCGCAAGAGGCTGACCAACGGGCGTACCGCCGGGTAGGGTGCCGACTCGGATCAGCGATTGTCGATCTCCGAGGTGGGGGACGCTGGGATGAGTGGAACAGGACGTACGGGTGACGGCCACGGCCGGCTCGGCAGCATGCTGTCGGGGCTGGCCGTGGCTGTCGGCCTTGTGCTCTTCCTCGGCGGGTTCGCCTGGGGTGCGCTGGTGTACAAGCCGTACATCGTGCCGACCGAGTCGATGACGCCGACGGTGAATGCGGGAGACCGGGTCCTCGCGGAGCGCGTGGACGGCAGCGAGGTGCGCCGGGGTGACGTGGTGGTCTTCACGGACCCGGCCTGGGACAACAACATGCCGATGGTCAAGCGGGTCGTCGGAATCGGCGGCGACAGGATCGCCTGCTGCGAGAAGAGCGGCCGGCTCACCGTCAACGGCAAGCCCATCGAGGAGCCGTATCTGCAGACAGAGGGCCTCGCCTCGGTGAAGAACTTCACGGCGGAAGTGCCCAAGGGGCAGCTCTTCCTCCTCGGGGACGAGCGCAGCGGCTCCCTGGACTCCCGGGTTCACCTGAACGACCCGGGACAGGGGTCGGTGCCGCGCAGCGACGTACAGGCCCGGGTGGACGCCATCGCCTGGCCGATGGACGGCATGATCGAGCGACCGCAGGCGTTTGCCGCTCTCCCCGGCGGGGTGTCGGCCCCCGGCCCCCTGAAGCTTCAGCTCGGGGCCGTGGTGGCGGGCGTGGTGCTCATCTTCGGAGGCACCGCGTACGGTCCGATCGCCGCGCGGTCCGCACGCAGGAGGAATGGGCAGGACCGGAGGGTGCCTGCCGGTGCCCACTGAGAAGCGGAAGGTGGCCCGGGTGGTCCTGCTGGACGCCGACGACCGCATTCTGCTGATGCACGGATATGAACCGGAGGACCCCACGAGAACCTGGTGGTTCACCCCCGGCGGTGGTCTCGAGGGCGACGAGAGCCGGGAGCAGGCGGCCCTGCGCGAGCTGGCCGAGGAGACCGGGATCACCGATGTCGAGCTGGGTCCGGTGCTCTGGCAGCGGATCTGCTCCTTCCCGTTCGACGGGCGGCGCTGGGACCAGGACGAGTGGTACTTCCTGGCACGTACGACGCAGACCGCGACGGACCTGAGCGGGCTGACCGGGCTGGAACAGCGCAGTGTCGTGGGTCTGAGGTGGTGGACCTCCGTCGAACTGTCGGTGGCGCGTGAGACGGTGTATCCGACCAGACTCGCCGAGCTGCTGCGCACGCTGCTCGAAGAGGGTCCGCCGCGTACGCCACTGGTTCTGGCCCCCGAAATCGTCTAAGCGTCCAGGGGTGCCGGTGCCTGGCGCACAATAGGTGGACGCACGGCTGAAGGGGAACATGCCAATGAGCGCCGAGGACCTCGAGAAGTACGAGACCGAGATGGAGCTGAAGCTCTACCGGGAGTACCGCGATGTCGTCGGTCTGTTCAAATATGTGATCGAGACCGAACGGCGCTTCTACCTCACCAATGACTACGAGATGCAGGTGCACTCGGTCCAGGGTGAGGTGTTTTTCGAGGTGTCCATGGCGGATGCCTGGGTCTGGGACATGTACCGGCCCGCCCGATTCGTCAAGCAGGTACGCGTTCTGACGTTCAAGGACGTCAACATCGAGGAGCTCAACAAGAGCGACCTCGAACTGCCGGGCGGCTGAGCCGCCGAGGGCGCCCCTCCGGTCGGTCCCCCTCACGGGTGGCCGGGTTATCCACAGTCGCCGAGTTGTCCACCAAGATCCACAGGTCGGGGTCGGACAGGTCAGAGTCGGTGCCGGAGGTGGTGCCGATATGAACGCACGGGGGGCACTCGGGCGGTACGGCGAGGATCTGGCGGCGCGGCTGCTGACCGACGCCGGCATGGCCGTACTGGCACGGAACTGGCGCTGTCGGGCCGGTGAGATCGACATCGTCGCCAAGGACGGCGACGCGTTGGTCGTCTGCGAGGTGAAGACCCGCAGGGCGGGGGCGTTCGAGCATCCGATGGCGGCCGTCACCCCGGTCAAGGCGGACCGGCTGCGACGGCTGGCCGAGATCTGGCTCGACCGGAACGGCGGCCCGCCGCCGGGCGGGGTGCGGATCGACCTGGTCGGCGTGGTGGTGCCGAGGCGCGGAGCGCCGGTCGCCGAGCACGCGCGGGGGGTGTCCTGATGGGGTTCGCGCGGGCGTGCTCGGTGGCGCTGGTCGGCGTCGACGGCGTGGTGGTGGAGGTCCAGGCGGACCTGGAGCCCGGGGTGGCGGCGTTCACCCTGGTCGGGCTGCCGGACAAGAGCCTGGTGGAGAGCCGGGACCGGGTCAGGGCCGCGGTGGTCTTCCCTGTCAAGTCAGCGTGTTGAGATCTTTGAGGGCCCGGAGGGCCCTGCCGGTTCTGGTCTATTGAGACGGGTTGTGGAGGCCCCCGAGGGCTCAGTCTCGGAACGCGGTTGTTGTGCTGTCAGTCGTTTGGGTGAGGTGATTGGCGGTTGCGGAAGGCCAGAACGTTTGACGCAGGCTGCGCGAGTGCCTCGCGAAGTAGTTGGTTCTCCAGTGTGAGCTGATTGACGGTTCGGACGAGGGCGGGAACGTCGGCGCGGAGCTGATCGAGTTCTTCGTTCTTGTTGGCGATCGTTTCCTTGAGTTTCACGATGGTTTTGCGGAGGCGGGCCTCGGCGTCTGGGGTTGCCCCGCGTTCCTTGACCCGTTCGTAGAAGTCGTTCTTGAGATCGAGGTGTCGCTGGGTAAGTGCGTTTCTCGGAACGTCGGCTTCCTGCGCGAGGGCGACGATCGTGAGGGCGCCGTTGGATGTCTGCGGGGTGCCGTCCAGGATGCGGTCCATCGCGGCTCGGATGCGCTCGCGTTCGTCGATGGCGGGGGTCATGCGGTGGCCTCCTGGCGGGTGATGCGAGTGCGGTCGTGTTCGGTGGCGAAGGAGCGGAGCTTGTTGGCGTTCGCGCGCAAGCGGTCGCCGACCGGTTGGGGTGCATGGGCGGCACGAACGTCGAGGGTGTTGGCGCGGAGGCGGAGCTGGGCGGCGTGCTGATCGGTGCGGACGGCGTTCCCGCAGCCTGGAACACACGCGTCGAGTGTGGGGGCGTCCTTGATGCCATCACGGGCGCAGAGGGCCCGATCCTGCTTGTAGAGGCAGAGCAGGAGGGCGTGCGGATTCTCATAGATGACGGCGCCGTCGCGGGCGAGATACTTGCGTGCTTCTTCGTACTTGCGCACGAAGTCCGTCTTGACCTCGCGTCCTTCGAACCGCGGTCCGGTAGCGGCCTCGAGCAGGGCTCGCCGGGCAGCGGGCCCTGAGACGCCGCCGCCTTCTTCGAAGTGCTCGTGGAGCTCGGCAGCCGTCTCTGCGGTCGCCAGGGCGGTCTCCAGGGCTATGACGTTGTGGATGCCGTCGCGGCTGCGTGTGCCGTATCCGCCGGAGACGTCGGTGGTCAACGCCGTGCGCATATGGCCGTACTGAATGGCGAGGGCGACCAGGCCGCCGGGCCGTCGCGCGATATGCCAGGCCAGGGACCTGCGAAACCGCGCAGTGCCGATCGCGCCGTGCGGGTCAGATGCGATGGCCTCGCCCGGCAGCCCTTGGGCGGCGGCCTCCGTATTCGCCCAGTCCACGAATTCCTCGATCCGCGTCCGCAGCGCGCCCGGCTTCAGGGAGCCGGTGCCCTGACGTGCGAAACGCAGGTCGTGGGCGAGGTGGTCGAACAGGAGGCTCCCGGGAGGGACCATGCGTTCCAGCACGCGGATAGCGTTGACAACGGGTGTGATGGCCACCCACGGCACTTCGCGTTCGGCGCCGGCGGATGTGTGGTTGCCCTCCTCGTCGGTGGCGGTCTTCCACTCGTGGCTGTGGATCAGGTGGCGCCCGACTTCACCCCGCTCATCGGGTTGAGGGTCCGGGCAGCACCCGGAGACCATGCCGAGAGCCTCTTCGGGACGCATGCCCGTCAGGTACGAACACACGATGAAGGCGGCCGTGGCCAGGTGCCTCATCAAGGAGGAGGCTTCGTTGAAGTCGAGGACCTCTCGCCAGGGCGCCCCGGCGATCCGTCCTGTCACGGGAACATTCAGCGGGCAGGGCCCTGGGCGCTCGGCAGCTGCTTTCGTCAGACCGTGGCGTTCGTTCAATGTGTCGACCTGCCGGCCGGACGCGCCGGTGATGCCCATGATGTATTGCCGGGCAAGAGCCGGCTTGCCGTGGTGCTCGGTCGAGGGAAGCGCGGCCTGCGACCTGATCAGTGGGCCGAGATAGGCGTCCAGAGCGGCCTTGCTTTCGGCTGTCGCGGTGTTCGTCTTGGCGATGTTGATGAGACGTGTGGCCTCGTCCCAGGCGGCGAGGATGTCGTCGGAGAGGTCGTCAATCATGCGGATCGCCCAGACGAGCAGGGGGCCCATCGTCGCCTCGGCCAGTGGCTCCCTCGAGTTCTCACCGCCGACAACCGTTGCTGCTGGCAGGAAGTCGTCCGCACCGAACTCATCCCATGGTGGGCGCCCGATCCCCGCAGGCCGTGCGCTGAGCTGGTCGAATGCCCACAGGCGCGTCAACCACCCCAGGACTCGCTGGACGTGTGGGCGACCGCTGCCGGAGTCGCGCAGGTGGTGACCGTAGTCCCTGAGGACCTGGCCGTCACAGTCTGCGAGGGTGTGTATGCCTCGAGCTTCCAGCCAGATCGTGAGGAGCATCCACTGCTGCACTGCGTCGCCCATGCCTTCGGGCGAGAGGCGGGATCTCAGACGGACGGCGCGTTCCTTGAGGAAGGTGGGCCGCAGTTCACCATTGATCATCGTCCAGACGGCGAGCCGCATCTCCGCTTCCAATGCGGGCGAACAGTTTCGCCAGCGGATCGCAGCCAGGCTCGTGCTGGGGTTGCTGATCAGCGGCGCCAGCGGCCAGACGGCAGCGTCGTAGCGGGCGTTGAGGTGAGCGTGCTGGGCAACGACGCGGTGCGCGGGGACCACGGGAGTGGTGGGGTTGGGCAGAGGCAGCCGGAAACGGTCCGGTTCTGGGGCCGTGCTCATGCGTTGAGGTCTCCGGTCAGCAAATAGTCGATGAGTTCGCGGTCGGTGGCGGTCACCCGGGCCAGGGCATGGGTCCACCCACCGTCGCCGACGCGGCCTTTGAGGTCCTCCAGGCGTGCTTGCGCATCGCCCCAGTCCCGTTCCCAGACGGGCGGCGGCAGCACGGACCGGGCATTGCCCAGCGCCTCGTGCAGGTGGGCGAGCCGTGGGTGGTGATCGGTATGGACGCGTGCGTTCGGGCAGGCCAGACAGAGCAGGAACGAAGCGCCGCAGCCTCCGTCCGGAGCGGGAAAGGGACTGCTGTCCTCGTCATGACAGTCCGCGGTCGCAGTCTCGGCATCACTGGGATCACGGGTGTCACGCAGTTCGGCGACCAGCACCGCCTTGCGTGCCCTCTCGACTGCGGCCTCGGCTCCGGCCGCGATCACGGGGATCGCGGCAGCCCGGACATGTTCGTCGGGCAGCACGTAATTGCGGTCGTGACTCTCCTGCGAGTGCTGGGCCGGCTCTCGTCGCTCGACCGCGTTCACCGTCCGACGCCCTCGGCGAAAGGGGGATCCGCCCAGTCCTCTGGCCTTCGCCCACTCGCCGGCGTCCTCAGTCTGGAAGCCGAAGTGGAACGGGCCCACGGGAGGATGGCGGTCGCCGTGCTGACTGACCTGGGACGGGTTGCTTGTTCTCCAGACGATGAGGAGGTCGGTCCCCGGCTCCATGTTCTCGACCGCTGTGCGGGCGAACCGTGTGGCCTGCAGGGCCTGGGTGATCAGCCGGCCGGGGGAGTCTGCCCCGTGGTCGGAAACATTCTCGGTCTCGAACCAGCGGCCGCCTCCGCGTCGACGCTTCTCCACTGGAATGCGGTAAGTCGGGTGTCCGTCCTGGCCTGGGTCCGGGGTCGCCCGCGGCACGACGGCCCGGTTTATCACCGACAGATTCCACCCGTACTCGGCCATCAGCAGCACTCCGAGCGACACCATCTCCATGCGTGAGAGAAACAGTCGCTGCCAGGTCGCCTCGGCGTCCCGCCCGCCCAATGCGCGCTGGTAGCGCCTCGTGACACTGGTCGGCCGGCCATCTTTGTTGGTGTACCTCGGCAGGTCACCTGTCCGGGCGAGCATGTCCAAAGCCTCGCCGACAACCCAATCGCTGCCGCCTTCCGGGATCTCCCCGGCTTGCCAGCGCTCCAAGTGCCGGGCGTTGTCCTCGATGCGCAAAAGAGCAGACCGGAACATCTGCCGGGCAGCAGTCTTGATCGCGGTGAAGTCCGTCGGACTGTACGACTGCGTCGTGCTCTTCGAACCGGGAACGCGTCGGGCCAGTGCGTCTGCCACCGGCCCGGCCTGCAGGCAGGCGTCCTTTCGAAGCAGAGTAGCCACAGCTCTGAATGCTGAGCGGCCGCTGGGAGTCATGCGCATGACGTCCCACCAGCGGTCGATCAGGGCGCCCGTGAGCCCATCCAGACTGCGGGGAGGCCGTTCCTGCGAGGACAGGTACTTCGCGAACCTCCCCACGTAGACCCACTGCTGATTGGAACTGAGATGAGCGGTCCACTGGTGGGGATTGCAGCAGGCGGCGAACAAGGCAGCGAGCGAGTGCTGCATCGGCTCAGCGACTGGGAGCGTTGAGAAGTCGTAGTCCTTGAGCCGGCCTTCCTGGTTGTAGTGATGGACGATCAAGCCGTCAGGACTCAGCGGCTCAGGCCGTGCATGGTCCGCCGGCGGCAACGACGCCTTGCGTCCCCTGCGGCTCACGCGGCATCTGCCCGGGGCGTCAGACGGGTATCGATGTCTTGGATGCCCTCCGCGTCCCGGGCCACCCGTGCGAACAACCGGTCCAGGTCCGGCATCGGCGCATCCACCGGCTCCTCCGAGGTGGCCAGCATCGACTCCAGCTGCAGATTCCTCACCGGGGCCAAGTAGTGCTTGACCGTCGTTTCCCGCGAGGCATGTCCCAACAGCCCCTGGACCATGAACCACGGGTCTCCGTAGAGCAGCCGGAAGTCCCGACGCTCCTCCGGCGTCAGCCCGTACTTCCGGTCCATCACTTCGTTCAGCACCACCAGCATGAACAGAGCGAACGAATGGCGTGCGGAATGGGCGGTCGCATAGGGCGCGTAGACCTTGTGCGGATCCCTCCGCAGGTGCTTAGGCGGGGTCAGTATCCGCTCACAACGTTTGTTCGCCGTGCGGAAGACGTTCTCCCACGAGTGCGGCTGGAACGGCAGACCCCGCTCGTTCAGCCACAACCACAGCGGCTCCGGCCCGTTCGGCCCCTCCTCGAACAGCAGCATGCGCTCCTGCCATGTCAGCTTGTTCAGATCCCGCTCGCCGATGACTCCGTCCTGGTCGCACCAACGGACCTTCGGCTTCAGCCCGCGTGTGACCTCAATGACCAGTTTCATCCCCGGGAGCCGTTCGTAGCGGCCCGCCTTCTGAGCCTTTCGGATCGCCCAGGCTCGCGACGACGCCATGTAGCTCTCGATATCGCCGACAGAACCGGCCGAGGCGTAGTACGTCCGCTCCTTCTTCGAGCGGGTCACCCGGGCCGCGACCTTGCCGTGGCAGTACCGGCCCCCCGGCAGTCGCATTGTGGGGATCTCGAACGTCAGCAGCGAGCCGCCCTCCTGCAGCCGCAAGCCCGACGACGTCAGCAGGCGAACGAACGCGACGTTCCGTTCCTCGAGCCGGCCAACCCAACCGCGCTCCGGTATCCCCTCACAGGTATGGCCCCGCAGACCGACGTCCACCCAGAGCCGCCACGTCCGAGGCGTCAGCCAGTGCACGTTCGACGGCCGGGCGTCCTTGGCTCGCGCCTCCGCGGACTCCACCACCTCGCCCCGCGGAGTCACCACCTGCCGCATCGCCACCGGGTTCGTGGAGATCAGACCCTCGGCCTTCGCCCACTTGAACAGGCCCACGAATGCCGCCAGTTCCCGGTCCCACTTCGAACCGCCGATCTGCTCGGAATTCTCTGGCGCGAACCGCCTCCAATCCTCGTAATCGTCAAGATCGCGGCCAGTCGTCTCCGGCCACGACTTCCCGCGATCCCACAAAAACATCAAGAGCAACACGATGTCCGTCGCGTAATTCCTCTTGGTCTCGGGCTCGTACTTACGGAACTTCGAAGACTGGACGTACAGACTCAGCGCTCGATCAACGCGGTAATCCGGCGACAAGAAGATCGGGTCGCCCGCCCGAACCCCTGCCGAGGTCTCCCGTGCTGGCAGGTCCGCCCACCCCTCCAGCACCCCGGCCCTCACCCCTCCCCGGGACCTCTCTGACGGCACCCAGAACACGCGCCAACCCATCAGCTTGCACCCCTCCTGTACGGCTTCAACACGTTGATTAAATAGGGAAGTGGTCAACTCCGGGGCGGATTGGCCGCAGAAGAAACTCACGGTCGGGCTCTCCCCGGCCTCCGTGCCCAAGGGCGGCAGCGGATTCGACCTGGCCGTGGCGTGCGCCGTGCTGGGTGCGGCCGAGCGGATCGCCCCTGCGGCCATCGCGGATGTCGTGATGATCGGGGAGCTCGGGCTCGACGGCCGGGTGCGGCCCGTGCGCGGAGTGCTGCCCGCCGTACTCGCCGCGGCGGAGGCGGGGTACCGCAAGGTCGTCGTGCCCGAACAGACCGCGGGCGAAGCGGCGCTGGTGCCGGGGGTGTCGGTCCTCGGGGTGCGGAGCCTGCGGCAGCTGATCGCCGTACTCAGCGACGAACCGGTGCCCGATGAGCCGGAGATGCGCGAGGAAGGGCGCCCCGACACCATGCTCGCGGGGCTGATGGTGCCAGGCGCGGGCATCGGCACCGGACTGGCGCTGGGCTCCGCGCAGAGCGACGGACACCGGCCGGACCTGGCGGACGTCGCAGGCCAGGAGACGCCGCGAAAGGCCCTGGAGGTCGCCGCGGCGGGCGGTCACCATCTGCTGCTCTCCGGGCCGCCGGGCGCCGGCAAGACCATGCTGGCCGAGCGGCTGTCCGCGATCCTTCCCCCGCTGACCAGGCAGGAATCCCTCGAAGTGACCGCGGTGCACTCGGTGGCGGGCATCCTGCCGCCCGGCGAACCGCTGGTCTCCCGGGCGCCGTACTGCGCACCGCACCACTCCGCGACCATGCAGTCGCTGGTCGGCGGGGGCAATGGACTGCCGCGGCCCGGTGCGGTCTCGCTGGCCCATCGAGGTGTGCTCTTTCTGGACGAGGCACCGGAGTTCTCCGTGCGGGCCCTGGACGCGCTGCGCCAGCCCCTGGAGTCGGGGCATGTGGTGGTGGCGCGCAGTGCCGGCGTGGTGCGGCTGCCCGCCCGCTTCCTGATGGTGCTGGCCGCCAACCCGTGCCCGTGCGGACGCCACACCCTCACCGGCGCCGCCTGCGAATGCCCGCCCTCGTCGGTGCGTCGCTATCAGGCGAGACTCTCCGGGCCCCTGCTCGACCGGGTGGATCTGCGCGTGGTCGTCGCTCCGGTCACCCGTGAGGACCTGATGGGGCGGGGCGGCCGGGGCGAGTCGACGGCCGATGTCGCCGCCCGGGTGCGGGAGGCCAGGTCACGGGCTGCGGACCGGCTCACGGGCACACCCTGGACCACCAACAGCGAGGTCCCCGGCCACGAGCTGCGGACCAGGCTGCTCGCGGCTCCGGGGGCACTCATGGAGGCGGAACGGGACATGGAGCGCGGACTGCTCACCGCGCGGGGACTCGACCGGGTCCTGCGGGTGGCATGGACCCTCGCCGACCTGCGCGGCGCCGATCGCCCGGAGGCGTTCGACATCGCGGTGGCCCTGGAGTTGCGGACCGGGATTTCGCGCGGGGCCTCGGTGCTGGACCGGGCTTCATGACGCCGGGCGGACTCGACGCCGGACCGGGCATCAGGGCGCCGGAGGGTCTTGAGGAGGGACGGGGCATCAGCGCGCCGGGCGTCCGGGAGAGGAGCCGGAAAGCGGGGTGGGCGCGACCGGCGGTGGGTGACCGGGAGCGGCTGGCGCGGGCCGCCCTGACCCGCGTCCTCGAGCCGGGCGACGAATGCGGGGGCCGCTGGCTGCGCGAAGTCGGCGCCGCCGAACTGATACGGCGGATCACGGACCGGGACGGGACCGCGGAACAACTTCGGGGCATGACGCCGAAGCGGCTGGCCGGCTACCGGCTACGGGCCGAGGCCGTCGACCCCGAGCGGGACCTGGTGTCGGTCGCCGCCGTGGGCGGCCGCTTCGTCTGCCCCGGCGACCGTGAGTGGCCCAGCCAACTCGACGACCTGGGCGACTCCCGGCCGACCGGCCTCTGGGTTCGGGGGCGGCCCGATCTGCGGCTCTGGGCGCTGCGCTCGGTCGCGGTGGTCGGCGCCCGGGCCTGTACCCCGTACGGGGCGCATATGGCGGCGAGCCTCGGGGCGGGGCTGGCCGAGCTGGGCTGGGTGGTGGTGTCGGGCGCCGCGTTCGGGGTGGACGGGGCGGCCCATCGCGGCGCGCTCTCGGCCGGCGGGGCGACCATGGCGGTCCTGGCCTGCGGGGTGGACGTCGCCTATCCCCGAGGGCATGCCGAGCTGATCGGGCGTGTGGCGGAACAGGGGCTGGTCATCGGAGAGCTGCCACCGGCCGATCATCCGACGCGCAGCAGATTCATCCTCCGGAACCGGGTGATTGCCGCGCTGACCCGGGGCACGGTCGTGGTCGAGGCCGAGTACCGCAGCGGCTCACTGGTCACCGCACGCAGTGCGCAACGGCTGGGCCGGTTCACCATGGGGGTGCCGGGTCCTGCCACCAGCGGTCTGTCGGCCGGGGTCCACGAACTCCTGAGGGGCGAGGGAGTCCTGGTCACCGACGCCGCGGAAGTCGCCGAACTGGTGGGGGAGATCGGCGATCTCGCCCCGGCCCGGCGCGGCCCCGTGCTCCCCAGGGACCTGTTGGACGCCGCCTCCGCCCGGGTGCTCGACGCCCTGCCCTCCCACGGCTCCGTCAGCGGAAGGGACATCGCCCGCACCGCCGGAACCAGCGCCGACGAAGCACTCGGCAGATTGTACGAACTGCACTCACTGGGGTTCGTCGAACGCGCTGGCGAAGGCTGGCAGTTGACGCCGCGCCCGACACGCATGGGCGGCCCGCGGCGAGGCGGTCCTTGACCTGGAGCATTCGGGTGAAAAGGTGATGCCGATGACCTCGGCAGATCCTTCAACGACGCCTCCGGGACCGACCCACGCGGTGACGGTCCCGGAGCGTAGTCATGTCCATTCGTCCGGAAGTGCCCGGCACAGATCCTCTATCCTTCGCGCACCGCAACACTTCAGTCACGCTACGCTCACAAGGATTCCGGCCCAGACACAAGTCCCCCAGCAGTCCACAGCAGAACGGCTCAAGGCACCACATGCCCCAGCACACCTCCGGGTCTGACCGTGCGCCAGTACCACCGGCTGCGCGTGGCACTGTGCGCCCCCCTGCCCCTTCCTCGCTCGACGAGTTGTGGCGTTCGTACAAGTCCACGGGCGACGAGCGGCTGCGGGAGCAGCTGATCCTGCACTACTCGCCGTTGGTGAAGTACGTCGCGGGCCGGGTGAGCGTGGGGCTGCCGTCCAACGTCGAGCAGGCGGACTTCGTCTCCTCGGGAGTCTTCGGACTGATCGACGCGATCGAGAAGTTCGACATCGAACGGGCCATCAAGTTCGAGACGTACGCAATCACCCGCATCCGTGGCGCGATGATCGACGAACTCCGGGCGCTGGACTGGATCCCGCGCTCCGTGCGGCAGAAGGCGCGGGCCGTGGAGCGCGCCTACGCCACGCTGGAGGCGCAGTTGCGGCGCACTCCCTCCGAGCCGGAGGTCGCCGCCGAGATGGGTATCACGCTGGAAGAACTGCACGCGGTTTTCAGCCAGTTGTCGCTGGCGAACGTGGTCGCGCTGGAGGAACTCCTGCATGTCGGTGGCGAGGGTGGTGACCGGCTGAGCCTGATGGACACGCTGGAGGACACCGCCGCCGACAATCCCGTGGAGGTCGCCGAGGGCCGTGAGCTCAGACGGCTGCTGGCCCGGGCGATCAACACACTCCCGGACCGCGAGAAGACGGTCGTCACCCTCTACTACTACGAGGGCCTCACGCTCGCCGAGATCGGCAACGTGCTCGGGGTGACCGAGAGCCGGGTCAGCCAGATCCACACCAAATCGGTGCTGCAGCTTCGCGCGAAACTGGCCGACGCCGGACGCTGAGGCACTGCCCCGGCCGGCAATCGGTGCCGCCCGGCCCCCTCTCCCACAGGTGCCGCCGTACAGTGGAGCCGTGCCCAGGATTCGAGCGGCCTCCGTGGCCGAGCACCGGACCATGCAGCGCGGCGCCCTCCTGGACGCCGCCCGATCCCTGCTGTCCGAGGGGGGTACGGAGGCATTGACCTTCCCCGCTCTCGCCGAGCGCACAGGCCTCGCCAGGTCCTCCGTCTACGAGTACTTCCGTTCCCGCGCGGCCGTCGTCGAGGAGCTGTGTGCCGTCGACTTCCCCGTCTGGGCGGCCGAGGTCGAGCACGCCATGGAGCGGGCCGCGACCCCTGAGGGAAAGATCGAGGCGTATGTGCGCCGCCAGCTCGACCTGGTCGGGGACCGGCGGCACCGGGCGGTTGTCGCCATCTCCGCGAGCGAGCTGGACGCGGGCGCACGCGAGAAGATCCGGGCCGCGCACGGCGGGCTGATCGCCATGATCGTCGAGGCGCTCGGCGACCTGGGCCACGAGCAGCCGAGGCTCGCGGCGATGCTGCTGCAGGGCTCGGTGGACGCCGCCGTGCGCCGTATCGAGCTGAGCGTGGCGGAGACGCCGGACGTGATCGCGGACACCGCTGTCGCCATGATCCTGCGGGGCGTTCGGGGCTGACGCCCGGACCGGAGGGCCGTCGCCGTGGCGAGCAGCGCGGCAGGGGCCGCGTATCCGATGGCGCCCGGCGTGTCCGGCCTCGGTTCAGGTACGCCGACGACCGGCAGCAGCCGGGACGGGCCCCGTCGAAGCAGTGACGGCGGCAGCAGAGTCAGCGGGTCCAGATACGCGTCACCGCGCCGCAGTCCCCAGTGCAGGCACCCGGACGCACAGTGGAACGGCCCGGCCTCCAGGACCGCGACCACCTGCCCCGCGACGGCCTCCTCGCCCTTCTCGACCAGCGCGCGCACCGGCTCGTAAGTCGTGCGCAGCGGCGGATCACCCGTCCCCGCCACCTCGATCGCGACGACCCCGCGCCCCGCGACGCGCCCTGCGAACGAGACCCGGCCGGAGGCGGCGGCGCGCACCGGCGCACCGGGCCCGGCGGCGAGATCGACGCCACGGTGTCCCCGTCCATAGGCACTGGCCGGCGGTTCCCACCCCCGTACGACCGCAGGGCGCCCCGCGAGCGGCCACACGCGCTCGGCGCCGGGCCCGGATCCATCGGCAGCGGTGGCGGCGTGCGCACTGCACAGCAGAGTGAATGCGGCCAGGGCCACCGCCGCGAGCAGGGTCCGCGCCCGACGGGGACGGCCCGGCTCACCGCGTCGGGCAGCAGGCGGTTCAGGTGTGTGTCGCATGACCGGAACCGTCCCGCACCCGGCGGATCCATGGGGATCATGGAGCGGATCTGTGGACTACCGGCCGGTTGTGGACATCGCCGTCACCCGGCACTCGATGGGTCCCGTACACTTCTTGTGGCGATCCGGGTCACCGGGTCGACTTCGCACGCCCCGCCACCTCCCTCTCTGCGGACGGTGGCCGCGCTCCTCGGTCCCTTGTGGCACGGCGCGTCGGGGCGTCAGGCGCGACAGCAATCCTGCGGTCGCGACAACCGAGCACCTCAAGGAGTACGGCCATGGCCGTCGTCACGATGCGGGAGCTGCTGGAAAGCGGCGTCCACTTCGGTCACCAGACCCGTCGCTGGAACCCGAAGATGAAGCGCTTCATCTTCACCGAGCGCAACGGCATCTACATCATCGACCTGCTCCAGTCGCTGTCGTACATCGACCGCGCCTACGAGTTCGTCAAGGAGACCGTCGCGCACGGCGGCTCCATCATGTTCGTGGGTACGAAGAAGCAGGCCCAGGAGGCCATCGCCGAGCAGGCGACGCGCGTCGGCATGCCGTACGTCAACCAGCGTTGGCTCGGTGGCATGCTCACCAACTTCTCCACCGTGTACAAGCGCCTTCAGCGTCTGAAGGAGCTCGAGCAGATCGACTTCGAGGACGTGGCCGCCTCCGGCCTCACCAAGAAGGAGCTCCTGGTTCTCTCTCGCGAGAAGGCCAAGCTGGAGAAGACCCTCGGTGGTATCCGCGAGATGCAGAAGGTGCCCAGCGCCGTCTGGATCGTCGACACCAAGAAGGAGCACATCGCCGTCGGTGAGGCGCGCAAGCTCCACATCCCGGTCGTCGCGATCCTCGACACCAACTGCGACCCCGACGAGGTCGACTACAAGATCCCGGGCAACGACGACGCGATCCGCTCCGTCACCCTGCTCACCCGCGTGATCGCCGACGCCGTCGCCGAGGGTCTCATCGCCCGTTCCGGTGCCGCGACCGGCGACTCGAAGCCGGGCGAGAAGGCTGCCGGTGAGCCGCTCGCCGAGTGGGAGCGCGACCTGCTCGAGGGCGAGAAGAAGGACGACGCCGAGGTGCAGACGTCCGCCGAGACCGAGAAGGTCGCGGACGCCGCCGAGACGCCGGCCGAGGCCGAGGCCGCTGCTGAGGCTCCGGCCGCTGCCGAGGCTCCGGCCGCGGACGCCGAGCAGGCCTGACCACTGCGTCACGGCTGAATGACGGCGGGGGCCGGTGCCACAAGCACCGCCCCCGCCGTTCACCCGTAGATCTTTCAGACTTCGAGAGAGAAACACAGACTCATGGCGAACTACACCGCCGCTGACGTCAAGAAGCTCCGTGAGCTCACCGGCGCCGGCATGATGGACTGCAAGAAGGCGCTCGACGAGGCCGACGGCAGCGTCGACAAGGCCGTCGAGGCCCTTCGTATCAAGGGCCAGAAGGGCGTCGCCAAGCGCGAGGGCCGTTCTGCCGAGAACGGCGCCGTTGTCTCCCTCATCTCCGAGGACAAGACCTCCGGCGTCCTGCTCGAGCTCAAGTGCGAGACGGACTTCGTCGCCAAGGGCGAGAAGTTCCTCGCCGTCGCCGACGCGCTCGCCGCCCACGTCGCCGCGACCTCGCCGGCCGACCTGGCTGCGCTGCTCGCCTCCGAGATCGAGGCCGGCAAGACCGTCCAGGCGTACGTCGACGAGGCCAACGCCAACCTCGGTGAGAAGATCGTCCTGGACCGCTTCGCGCAGTTCACCGGCGGTTACGTGGCTGCGTACATGCACCGCACCATGCCCGACCTCCCGCCGCAGGTCGGCGTGCTCGTCGAGCTGGACAAGGAGAACGCCGAGGTCGCCAAGGACGTTGCGCAGCACATCGCCGCCTTCGCCCCGAAGTACCTCAACCGCGACGAGGTCCCTGCCGAGACGGTCGAGAACGAGCGTCGGGTCGCCGAGGCCACCTCTCGCGAGGAGGGCAAGCCCGAGGCCGCCCTTCCGAAGATCGTCGAGGGTCGCGTCAACGGCTTCTTCAAGGACGTCGTCGTCCTGGAGCAGGCTTTCGCCAAGGACAACAAGAAGTCTGTCCAGAAGGTCCTGGACGAGGCCGGTGTCACCCTGAAGCGCTTCTCGCGCATCAAGGTCGGCATCTGAGTCCGTCCGCGAAAAACGGTGGACCCCGATAGGGTCTAGTGCAGTCGTACGGCCGCACACCTGCCGTACGACCGCAGATCTGACGAGGAGGCCATTGCCGCTGAGGGACACCAGACCCACCGGCAATGGCCTTCTTCGTATGTGCACGAGGAGAAACTCCATGAACAAGGGCGCGGACGCCGCAAAAGGTGACCACAAGCGCGAGGACGGCAAGGTGCCCGGGCGCTTCATGCTGAAGCTGTCCGGCGAGGCGTTCGCCGGCGGCGGGGGGCTCGGTGTCGACCCCGATGTCGTACACGCCATCGCCCGGGAAATCGCGGCGGTCGTCCGGGGCGGTGCCGAAATCGCGGTCGTCATCGGCGGCGGCAACTTCTTCCGCGGTGCCGAGCTCCAGCAGCGCGGCATGGACCGGGCGCGCTCCGACTACATGGGCATGCTCGGCACGGTCATGAACTGCCTCGCTCTCCAGGACTTCCTGGAGAAGGAGGGCATCGACTCCCGGGTCCAGACCGCCATCACCATGGGCCAGGTCGCGGAGCCGTACATCCCGCTGCGCGCCGTGCGCCACCTGGAGAAGGGCCGCGTCGTCATCTTCGGTGCCGGTATGGGCATGCCGTACTTCTCCACCGACACCACTGCCGCCCAGCGCGCCCTGGAGATCGACGCCGAGGGTCTGCTGATGGGCAAGAACGGTGTGGACGGTGTCTACGACTCCGACCCCAAGACCAACCCCGACGCGGTGAAGTTCGACGCTCTGGAGTACAGCGAGGTGCTCGCCCGCGATCTCAAGATTGCCGACGCCACCGCCATCACGCTCTGCCGTGACAACCGGCTGCCGATCCTTGTCTTCGAGCTCACCGCGGCCGGCAATATCGCCCGTGCCGTCAAGGGTGAGAAGATCGGCACGCTCGTGAGCGACCAGGGCACCCGGGCCTGAGAACCGGGGGGACGGTTCCGGGGGATCCCGGTGCAGTCCCGGGGCTCTCCGGGAACACTCCTGGAGGGGTCCCGAAGGATGGACAACGGCCTGCCGGTCGGACACCGTGCAGGTGAGGACGCGACGCAGGACCCGCCGGGCCGGAGCAAGCCGGGCCCACTCTAGACACGCAGGAGCACGTGGTGATCGAAGAAACCCTCCTCGAGGCCGAGGAGAAGATGGAGAAGGCCGTCGTGGTCGCGAAAGAGGACTTCGCCGCGATCCGGACCGGCCGTGCGCACCCGGCGATGTTCAACAAGATCGTCGCCGACTACTACGGCGCGCTGACCCCGATCAACCAGCTGGCCTCTTTCTCGGTTCCCGAGCCGCGGATGGCCGTCGTGACGCCGTTCGACAAGACCGCTCTGCGCAACATCGAGCAGGCGATCCGCGACTCCGACCTCGGCGTCAACCCGAGCAACGACGGCAATATCATCCGGGTGAACTTCCCGGACCTCACCGAGGAGCGTCGCCGCGATTACATCAAGGTCGCGAAGACGAAGGCCGAGGACTCCAAGATCTCGATCCGGGCCGTCCGCCGCAAGGCCAAGGAGACCCTGGACAAGCTGGTCAAGGACAAGGAGTCCGGCGAGGACGAGGTGCGCCGCGCCGAGAAGGAGCTCGACGACACCACCGCGAAGTACGTCGCGCAGGTCGACGAGCTGCTCAAGCACAAGGAAGCCGAGCTGCTCGAAGTCTGATGAACGACTCTTCCTGGGGCGCCCCGCAGGCCGGCTACTGGGGTGCGCCCGAGATGCAGGCTGCTCCGGCGGCTCCTGCATACGATGTGCATGACGCCCAGCACACTCGGCCCATGCCCATCGTGCCTGACGTTCCCGACGCAGGTAGAGACGCTGACGACCGTGACGACCGTGACGAGCGGGACGGGGGAGCCGCCCGCCGGGGCGGTGGTCCCCTGTTCCGTGACGAGAAGCCGCAGGAGCCCATGTCCACCCCGCCGCCCCCGCAGAAGAAACGTGCGGGCCGTGATCTGCGAGCCGCCATAGGGGTCGGCGTGGGGCTCGGTGCCGTCATCGTCGCCTCGCTCTTCATCGTCAAGGCCGTCTTCATCGGCGTGATAGCGATCGCCGTCGTCGTCGGCCTCTGGGAGCTCACTTCCCGGCTCGAGGAGCGCAAGGGCATCAAGGCGCCGCTCGTGCCGCTCGCGGTCGGCGGCGCGGCGATGATCGTGGCCGGCTATGTCCGGGGCGCCGAGGGCGCGTGGGTCGCGATGGCGCTGACCGCCCTGGCGGTGCTCGTCTGGCGGATGACCGAACCGCCGGAGGGGTACCTCAAGGACGTCACGGCAGGGGTCTTCGCCGCGTTCTACGTACCGTTCCTGGCCACCTTCGTCGCGATGCTGCTGAGCGCGGACGACGGGCCGCAGCGGGTCCTCACCTTCCTGCTGCTGACCGTGGTCAGTGACACGGGGGCGTATGCCGTCGGCTGGCGCTTCGGCAAGCACAAGCTCGCGCCGCGGATCAGCCCGGGCAAGACCCGCGAGGGCCTGTTCGGGGCGGTCGCCTTCGCGATGGTCGCCGGTGCGCTGTGCATGCAGTTCCTGATCGACGGTGGCACCTGGTGGCAGGGTCTGCTGCTCGGTCTCGCCGTCGCCGCCAGCGCCACTCTCGGCGACTTGGGCGAGTCCATGATCAAGCGGGATCTCGGGATCAAGGACATGGGCACGCTGCTGCCGGGACACGGCGGGATCATGGACCGGCTGGACTCGCTGCTGCCGACGGCTCCGGTGGTCTGGCTGCTGCTGGTGCTTTTCGTCGGCTCCGGCTGAACAGTCGCGTCGCAACCCGTCCTGACCTGCGTTTTTCCGAGTGAGGGCCCGTCGCCCTGTGGGCGACGGGCCCTCACTCTTCCGTCTGCGAAACCGCAAGAACCATGCCTGAGCGCGGGGACTCAGAAGTAGCCGACCGGCGATCGAACTCCTGAAGCCGGTGTCGGCCCGCCTGTCCCGCCTCGGACGTTGCTGCGGGGTCTACCTACGGCTGCGGGCCGAGAGGGCCGGCAGTCTCATCGACAATCGACAGAGGCCGCGCCGTACTCGTGTGGGCGGCCGCCCTGCCACTGCACCCATCGTGGGTCGTCCAGAATGTCACCGGCGTCAGGCAGGCCTGCGCGGCGCAGGAACTCGATCACGTCGTTGTCGCTGCGGGCGAGGCCCGCGACCTGGGCGTGGATCGTCACCCGACGGCCACCGGTTCCGGCTGTGCGGTGGATGACGATGGGTGCTTCGCTCATGTCCTCAGGTTCCGATGGTCCGCGGTTCACAGCACTCCCAGCTCTCTGTCCGGCCGGCAGTATGCACAGGCCGTGATGCCGTCTTCCGTGAGCGCACGCAGGGCCTGCTCCCGGGTCATCGGCTTGGTTCTTTTGCCGCCCATGCCGCAGTCGCCCGTGTGGACGGCGTCTGCATGGGACGTGCCGCCGGCGCGCTGCAGGGAGAGTTTCCAGTCGGGTGCAGGCGGCGGCAGGGTGCGTGCTGCCCGGGCGGCTGCGGCCTCGCGTTCTTCCAGCTCGGCGATGGTCCGATCGGTTCGGCCGAGCTGGTACGCCTGCCACTCGCGCACGATGCGCAGGCGATCCAGACGAGAGAGGTTTTCGGACACATATTCGATTCTAGGTCTCGGTGGGCCGCTGTGCGTACCACTCGCCCTTGGTGCGATCGGTCACTGTCGTGCGCGCGGCCCGGGCCGTCTGTGGGCCGTCGCGGAGCCGCCAACGGCCGCCGACAACGACCGATGCCGACCGGTCGCGGTTGGGCTTTGGTCCGCCTGAGCCGGCGACGGCCGCTGGTACCACGGCGTGTCTGCAACACTGGAGGAACCATGCCTAAGCCCGGAGAACTGGCAGCGAACGGACAAGAGCAGGCCCCCTACCTGCGCGTTTGGTGCACCTGAGGGGTCTGCTTCTGGTGGCTGGGCCGTCTCTGGGCCGTCGGCGGCAACGCCGACGGCTACAGCCCGCACGACAACTCGCTTATCGAAATCAAAACCCTCGGGCTCGGCTCCCTGCGCTACGAGCGACCCGAATTCCTGGAGCGCTACACCGTCGACACCGACGAGTTCGGCAAGCTCCCCGACCTCACCCGCATGTGGCGTGACTTCCGCCGGCCGCTGCCGTCCGCCGTGCGCCAGACCCAGCTCTACATGTACCTCGGCGTGCACTTCGAGGATCTCGAAGTCGACCGCACGGTGTTCTTCTACGACTTCAAATCCACCCAGGAGACCAAGAGCTTCGTCGCCACCTACGACGAGTCGTTCTCCGAGCCCCTCATCGACGCCGCTGCCGCCATCTGCGACTGCGTCGCCGCCGACATCGCACCCCACTGCAACATCAACGGCCGGGTCGGCTGTTCGTCCTGCCTGGAATTCAAGGAGGGCACGAAGTGAACGCCAGCTCCGACACCGAACTCTGCGGCACCGCCGAGTTCTCCTGCTTCTGCGTGCTGCCGCTCAAGTACTGCAACGGGACCCACGAGTGCGACTGCGGAGGGTCCTGGTCCGGGAGCGCGAGGGGCGACTTCACCGTGCACGAGTTCCCGAGCACGTACATCGGCAGCAGCCGCGTGACCGCGCCCACCGCTGAACACGGGGAGCCGAAGTGACCACTGCCGCCGACCGACTGTGGGACGAACTCGAAGGCATGGGCTTCGAAAGGGAGGAGCGGCCCGACGGCTACCTGCCGGCGCTGCCCCACGACATCACCGCGCTGACCGAACAGGAGCTGATGGTCCTGTACGGGAAGTTCGTCAGCTGGGTCGCCTACGCGGCCATGCGGCTGGTCGACGCCCGAGCCGTCGAGAAGGCCGCCAAGCAGAATCTGAGCCACTCCATCGCCACCGCCTCCCTCAACGCCAGCATGGAGAAGACGGTCGCCGGCCGGAAGGCGGCAGCCGCAGCGGACTCCCAGGTCCAGGCCGACGAGGAGAAGCACGTCGCCGCGCTGAGCCTGTGCGAGGCCCTCGACATGGTCCACAGCAACGCCGAGGCCCGCGCCAGCTTCTGCTCGCGCGACCTCTCACGCCCGCAGAACTCCCGCGACACCGAGCCCCGCGCCCACCGCTGGGGAGTCTGATGCCCCGCAGCTACCTCGGCATCGACCAGTCCTACAGCGGCTGCGCCATCGTCACCTACGCCCCGGCCGCCGGCCACAGCGGCGTCGAGCGGTTCAACTTCTCCCCCGACGCGGCCGGCACCGGCGCCCGGCGCCTGGCCCACGTCCACTGGGTGCTGCGCGAGTACTTCCAGGCGCAGCGGCTGGCCGGCACCGTCGGGGCCATCTGCTTCGAGGGGTACGCCTACGGCTCGAAGTTCAAGCGTGAGGAGCTGGGTGAGCTGGGCGGTGTGGTGCGCCTGGCGCTGGTGCAGACGTGGCACCCGGGCCTGCTGCACGCGGTCGCGCCGACGTCCGTCAAGAAGTTCGTCACCGGCTCCGGCCGGGCCGACAAGGACAAGATGATGCTCGCGGTGTACATGCGCTGGCAGTTCGAGGCGCCGAACCACGACGTCGCCGACGCCTACACCCTCGCCCGGATCGCGGCCCACCTGGACCCCGAGCTGCGCCAGGAGCCGCCCGAGCTGAAGTTCCAGCAGGAGGTGCTCGACACGGTGCGCGGGACGAAGAAGCCTCCTCGCCCCGCTCGTGCCGCTAGCGGACGGTGATCGTCCCGTCCTGGGCCATGCTCGCGTTCCAGGAAGTCACCGACTCGTCGAGCCGAGCTCCGGCCTTCTTCTTACGTTCCGCGTCCGTCGGGAGCGTCGCTGAACCCGGGTCCGTTAGATCCGAACAAGGGACGACGGACGGGGGCGTCGCCTCATGGATCATGGCGCCCAGCCTGACGCATGTCATCGTAGGCGTCGGGTCCAGGAGTTCGGCACGCCACGTCGCACACATTTCACCTTGCGCTTCTGGGAGCGTAGAGAACTCCATGATCCACAACAGCCGTGCTCGCCTCATACCCGGACCCTGGTGATCAACCGGCCGAACCGGGACTCAGCCGACTCTCCCCCTCTCCCCGGGGCCCTGGTGCCCAAGCTCTCGGGTTTCGGTCTCCCGCACCAAGCACACGAGTTGGGAACGCGCGGGCACCATCGTATTGGCTTTGTGTGTGCGCTATTTCTGCTTGGACGACCCCACGAAGCACTCATCGGGGAGCGTTGTCGAGCCGGAATACTTCTCGCAGTCGATACTCTTCTTAGCGTTCGGGTTGACTGGCCCCTCCTTGATGAAGGTTATGTACTTCTGGTTAACGCGGTCAGCCGCATCCTTGGGATACCAGCCGTTCGTGAGTTGTGAAGCTGCGTCCACCAGGCAATCGAATGGATGGGCAGGGAGCGCCACCAGTGACCCGGCGTTCAGGCAGGTGGAATTAACGAAGTCCAACGCCATCTGTAGGTCTGCTTGGTCCTCGTTGTACTTCGGTGCAGTGCCCGTGGCGGCAGGCGATCGAGTTCCGTCGAAACTCGTATCCTGGTGGCCACCGGCACCGACGATCCCTACGTAGTCATTGCCTTCAGGCGGTGCAACTACGTCGGGAGGGTTTGAAGTCTTGGAGCCGAGGACGTCGCCGGTCTGGTCAGGCCGGCCAGCGTCACCGGGCCTGCTGGGGACGCGGTGGCCGCCATCTCCGCCACCCGGGACGCGGTGGCCGCCGTCTCCACCGCCGGGCCAGTCACCGGGCACCTTGGGGACGCGGTGGCCGCCGTCTCCACCGCCGGGCCAGTCACCGGGCACCTTGGGGACGCGGTGGCCGCCGTCTCCACCGCCGGGCCAGTCACCGGGCACCTTGGGGACGCGGTGGCCGCCGTCTCCACCGCCGGGCCAGTCACCGGGCACCTTGGGGACGCGGTGGCCGCCGTCTCCACCGCCGGGCCAGTCACCACCGCCACCGCCACCGGGCCAGTCACCACCACCGTCATGGCCACCGCCACCGCCACCGGGCCAGTCACCACCGCCGCCACCGGGCCAGTCACCACCACCGTCATGGCCACCGCCACCGGGCCAGTCACCGCCACCGCCGCCCCCACCCCAGTCGCCGTCCTCCGCGGGTGCCGCGGCCGTTACCTCCGTGGGCGACTGGGGGGCTGCAACGGCAGTGGTGACTCCTGTGGTGGCGAGGAGCCCAGTGGTGAGACAGGATGCGCAGATAAGCACGGGAATTTTCCGCCGGACGCTGGTGGTCATGATGATGTCCTTGTGCGCGTAGAGGATGCGTTTGAGTGCGGTGACCTTTACCCCCGGGGGTCAGTTCATTGAAGCGGTGACAACTCATGGCGTCCGAACCGGAATTGGACGCCGCCGCCACGTCGCACATATCATCCTTCTCCTCCTGGCTGTATCCGCAAATGCCGGAGTGGGGAAGGGCGAAATGAACTTCTCGGTGCTGCCGCTGCGGGAGCTCTACCCTGACTCTCGAACGAGGGTGCTCACGCCGGGACCGCACCTACCAGCCACGTCGTGTGCAGACCTGCCTGACCGTATACACCCATGTCCGCGTGCGGGAGTTGTAGACCCGCTCCTTGGTGGTGGTGCAGACCTTGCCGCCGCCCCCACTGGGCCGACCACACTTGCGTGGGTGTTGGTCGCACCACCAGTTGCTTGGTACTGATGCGGTGGTCTTTGATGCGGTGGTCTGTGCTGGCACCTTTGGTGCCGCCTGGGCTACGGGTGCAGCTATTGAAAAGGCAAGCGCCGAGGCCAAAAGAGACGCACACGCCAACCTGGGGATTCGCCTACGCGGATTTCTGGTCATGATGGTCCTTGTCTTGTGGCGACCCCCGAGTTCTGCTGATCCCCCGTAACTCCACGCTCCGCCCATTGCTAACCTCTCGCAAGTTCCTTCCCATCCGCCGCCGAGTTGCGCGGCTGCGCTGGCTAAGCCTGGCTGCGGAGGTGAGACCGGAGAGCGCTTGTAGGCGGTTTCGGAGAGCGGTCTGGGTCTTTGACCCTCTGGAATGTTGCTGAGAACTGGCAGCAGGCAGTTGCGTCGGAACCTGAGTGACGTCAAGCAAATGTTGACCGTAGGCTCTGGGTGAAAGGCAGGGTGCAGTGGACATCACGGTGCAGTGGATCAAGACGTCCTGGACGAAGCAGTCTCGGGGCGGGGAGGCCGCTGCCCGCAGGAACGCGGCGCCGGTCGGCTTCTCGTTGCCTCAGGTGCCCCCTGGGTTTGCCCACTTCGTCCAGATGTCCGAGCGTGACGGCTTCGAGCTGCGTTCGAGCCAGAAGGACCTTCGCGAGGTCGGTGTCAGCCTGCGGGACGAAGGCGATCGGCTCCGAGTGCTAGCTCGTGTGGAGCCGCTCTTCGGCTTGCCTCCTCGGCCGCGCAGGCCGCCGGCAGTTCGACTGCTTCCCGGGCAGTGGGTCCGCTGGCAGTTGAACTACCGGTTCACCAGCGCGCTGGGAATCCGCGGGTGGTCGTACTGGCTCGACACGTTCAACATCGCTTATGGCCCCGTCGACCGGGATGTCTTCCTGTCGGAGCCGACTGTGATCGTCGATGAGTGCGGGCCAGTTCGATAGAGCAGGCGGACTGGGCTCAGACGGCTGCTCGTTCCGCTTGGGCGCGGGTGGTGGCGAGGCGGTAGGAGTCGGTGTCGGTTGTCGCTCACACCGGATACCGCGTCAGAGGCCGTGGGCCTGGCCGCTGTCCCGCTACCTCGCCTGTGTTCTATGCGGCTTGGGCCGTACCTGGGCCGTTATCACTCTTGCTGGTGCTCTCGTAGAGCCTGTTCACGGCCTTCCGCGTACGGCCTTCACTGCTCGGCATGAGGTGCGTGTACACCCTCAGAGTGAAGCCAGGGTCCGTGTGACCGAGGTAGTTGCTCAGAGCCTTGATGTTCTCTCCCGCGTCCAGGAGCACGGACGCGTAGAAGTGCCGTAGTGCGTGCATTCCGTGCTCGCGAGCCGAGGGCAGAGGCTGCCCCTTCCCCTCCGGTTTCGTGATGAGCCCTGCTGTAGCAAGGGCGGGTTTCCATGGACTGATGTTGAAGTTGCTTCGGTAGACGTGGTTGCCGCGCGGGCCCGTGAAGACAAGAGATCGGGTGAGGGGCGGTCCGTCAGGCTTCAGCCAGGGGAGAGTCACGCTGACCGGTGGGTATCGCTTGATGTGCTGCGCCAGCACCTGCCCTACCTGGTCAGGTAGCGGCACATCGCGGGTCTTCTCTCCCTTTGGCAGGGCGAAGAACGACCGGCCCTTCACCACCTTGATTTGCAAACCAACGTGCAGCCAGCCCGTAAGGAAGCCCACCGCGTCAACTGGGAGCCCGAAGATCTCGCCCTGCCGCAGACCGCATCCCGCACCGACATCCACCATGGCTTGGTACCGCTGGGGAAGTGCCTCCCGTACGGCGAACGTTTGCTCCCTGGTCCAAGGTGTGACGCGCTCTCCGCTCGGCTTCGGTGCGTTGACGGAGCTGGATCGGCAGGGGTTCCGAGGAATGAAGGTGTCGTCAACGGCTGCGGTCAGCACAGCCGAGACCGTCGCGAAGATGCTCCGCCGGTAGGACGATGCCAATCCCGCGTCTTCCAACTGGCGCGTCCACGTACGGATGTGGCTCGGTCGGAAGGACGCGAGCGGACGGGATCCGAGGTACGGGAAGGCGTGCAGCCGAAGCTGTGTCTCCGTCGTCGCCCGCGAGGCCACGTTCGTGGTCTGAGCGGCGATCCAGCGTTCCGCGTATTGCCGGAAGGTGGTCCGGCTGGCGGCTGGATCGATGTAGTGGCCCCGAGCCATGTCGGCTTCGATCTGCGCGAGCCACTGATCAGCGAGGCGCTTTTGCCGGTCGGGGAAGGACTTGGACTTCTCGGTGCCGTCGGGGCCGACGTAGCGGGCGCGGTAGCGCGTGCCGGTTCCGTGGCGGTCTGTCTTGACCCGGATGGTCTTGCCGTCGCTGGTGGTTTCGGTCCTGTACCAGCGGTCTTGGATGTGGCCTGCCATGAGTGGCTGCTCCTGGGTGGGCATGGGACAGGGGCACGGCCCGTGTGGGTCGTGCCCCTGCTGGTGTGATGGTCTGTCGGTTAGGCCGCGTCCGTCTCGATGAGGCTGTCGGCCCAGGCGCGGACGGCGGCGGGGTCGTAGCGCAGGTGCTTGCCGATGCGTATGGCCGGTGGGCCGGTGCGCTTCTTGCGCCAGGCGTAGACGGTTTCGACGCTCGGCAGGCGGAACATGGCGGTGAGGTCTTCCGGGGTCAGGTAGTGGTCAGGGAGTCCGGCGCGCAGGGTGGTGAGCGCGCCAGGCTGCTCGGGGCGGGTGGTGGTCACCGTGGCTCCTCGGACGGGTCGGGTGGTGCTGAGGGGCTGGGATCGCTGACAGAACTGACAGAACCTCGCCGTCGGGCCGCTGACCTGGTGTTTCTCCGGTTCTGAGTGCTCTGACAAAACCTCGAAAAACTCTGACAGAACCTCCGGGCGGGGGGTTCTGTCAGAGCGCTCGTTTTGGGGCGGGGAGGTTCTGTCAGAGTTTTCGGAGGTTTTGTCACGCCCGTGATCAAGGACGTTTGTGCAGGTCAGCGGGTTAGAGCGGGGGTTGTGTCAGTTCTGTCAGCGGATTGGGGGTTCTGTCAGGCGCCGGTGAGCGGCGGGGTGATGCTGGGGTGGGTGTCGTAGCGGGGCGAGGGTGGCCGGCCGCCGCGGCCGGTGCGAGGGGGCAGGGGCTGTTGGCGGACCCATCCGTGTTCTTCGAGCAGGGCCAGGGCGGGGTCCAGATCGGTCATGACGGGGAAGTCCCCGCGCGCCAGGCCCCGGAACAGGTCGCGCTTGGTGAAGCCGGACAGGCGCTGTTCCTTGAGGTGGGTCAGGAGCTGGTGGGCGGCTTCCTGTGCGGGGTCGGCGCCCATGTCGTCGAAGACTTCGAGGGCGTGGGCGGTGAAGTAGTCGCCCAGCTCGGTGGCGGCCGCCATGGTGGCCGCTTCGATCGGGAGCGCCCATCCGTTGTCGGGGTGGGTGGCCAGGTGAAGCAGGGCGGCTATGCGGGCCACGGCCCCGTCCCGCTTGGACGCCCACTTCACGATCGGGGCGAGTGAACCGCCCTTGCCGATACGGGACTCGGTGACCTTCTGGTAGGCCAGCATGACCGCGTCGGCCTCGGGGGTGAGGGTGAGCAGGGCGGGGTCGGTCCAGTCCGCGAGCGCCATCGTCAGGCCACCGAGGCGCTGGGCGTAGGTGGCGGTGGTCTCTTCGGTGATGAGGTCGGGGGTGAGGTTGCGGGACCCGACGAGAGAGACGGGTTTGGCGTAGAGGAACCGTGCGAGCAGGCCGCGCCCGTCGGCGCCCTTGACCCGGCCGATCGAGTCCAGGACTTCGGGCTGGATGGCCAGGGCCATGGTGACGGCGGGGTTCTCGATGTGCTGGGCGTCGCGGCCCTGTCGGTTGACGCGGGTCATGTCTCCGGCGTGGCCCTTGAGGAAGACGCCCATGTTCGGGGCGCCGGAGTAGCGTCCGGCGATGATGTCGAAGATCTCGCCTTCGGCGGACATGACGCTGATCCGGCCGCCCTGCTCTGCCAGCAGGGTGGCGAGGCTTTCCGGGGTGACGTCGTCCGCGACCAGTTGAGGCTTGCACGGCACGGTCAGTTCGTCTGCCTGCTGGGCCAGGTGGACGGCTTCGGCGGTGAGCTGGTCCCGCAGCCCGGGTTCGGCCGCTGCTGCTTTCTGTGCGGCCTTGTCCGCCGCTGCTTTGGCGAGGCGGGCGGTGGTCTCGGCCTCGGCCCGCTGCGGTCCGGAGAGTTCCACGAGTGTCTTCTCGACCGCGAGTAGCGGGCCGGTCATGAGGGCGAACACGGCGGATTTGCGGTTGCCGGGTGGCAGGGCGACGGCGGTGTAGAGGTTCACCGGCTCACGCCAGTGCCCTCGCACGCAGACGGTGGCACGGCCGCCGGCCGCCGTGGCGATGACGCCCAGGGCTAGGCACCCGGCGAGATCGGCCGGTGTTTGCGTCTCCTCGGCGACGGCGGTGACCATGTCCCCGAGCCAGGAGGGCAGGGTGTGGACGGGGAAGGCGGGGAGCGTGCGGCGGTGGTTGAGGGGTACCGGTTCGTCCCACATCGGGCCGGTGATGGACTCGGGGTCGAGGGCGTCGAAGCCCTCCCACAGATCGGCGGTCATGCGGCCTTGCTCCCTTCCGTGTTGCCGAGCAGCGGGCAGTGTTCGGGGTGGTCGGTGTGGGCTTCGATGAGTGCGAGGACCCCGGCTCGGCCTGTGGCCTTCCGGTCGTATCCGCACGCGCACCAGGTGCGGGCGGACGGGGTCGCGGAGTAGGACGGCGGGGCGACGATGTGCAGCCACCGGATCGCACGATGGGGTTGCTCGGTGCCCGTGGGCGGGTGCTGGTCAGGGCGGACAAGACGAAGCGGACGGCCTTCGGCCGACGACTTCCGGGCAACAGCCGCACGCCCGGGAAGGGGCTGCTGTTCAGGGGCGTCCGGCAGGCCTGTCAACCCGAGCTGCTCGCCCATCGGGAGGGCGACGGTTCGGTTGCTCATGCAGCCCTCCCCGTCATCGCGTTGAGGCCGTTGGTGACGGCGCGTTCCGCGTACGTCTCGGGGACGCCGACGGAGACGGCTGCGGCGACGATCTGCTGCCCCAGGGCGTCCAGGCCGCACGGTCCGGGGCACTGGGCGTGCTGCTTGCCCAGGAATTGGGCCACCCCGAACGCCTGTGATCCGGCGCCCGATTCGGTGCGGGATCGCACCATGGCCAGACCTCGTTCCAGGCCGGTGCGGATGTACCGCTCGGTGTGCCGGCAGCCGGTGGCCGTGGTCGCATCCCATGTGGCGCGTACAGGGGTGGAAGAGACCACCTCCCCACGGGCGGGGGTGGTCTCTTCCCTCTCGACCAGGGCGCGGACGGCAGACGGCAGGTGCGTCATGGTGCCGGTACCGGGGCCGAGCCACCGGGCGTAGGCCATGAGCGACTTGATGTCCACGCCCGGCCGTACCGAGTTCGCAGACCGCGTGGCCCCCAGGTAAATCCAGTGCTCCCCGCGGGTTGTGGGGACAGTCCTGGTGGCGGGCAGGGTCTGACGTGCCCAGGAGACGGCTTGCGCGTTGTCGAGGTCCACGACGGTCAGTCCGGCGCCGCCCGGGTGGTAGGCAACGGCTTGGGCTTCACGCCACGCCGCAGCCCACGCGGGGGAAGCGAGCAGGGCGGTGTTGGTGGTGGCGGCGGCCCAGCCGTGGCACACACCGGGGCAGCGGCACTCTCCCGCGTGCTTCATGTGAGGCCGCCCACCGCAGGCGTTGCCGTCGCACGCACGGCAGTTGCCGAATGGCACCTTCCCTTCCCGCAGGGGCAGTACTGGCACGCCTGCTGTTGCAAGCTCCAGTGCGATCCGTAGGCAAGGCCGTAAGGCGCGCTCTCGCCGGATTGGTACAGGTTGAGTCATGCTGGATGTCTCCAGTTCTCTTGTGTGAGGTGCTGGACGAGGGCGGCCCCGATTCATTGGCGTGAGACGGGGGCCGCCCTCGGCGCAGCTATCGGTGGTGCTTCCAGCGGGCGTACTGCTGCCGGACGTAGTGGCGGGGGTCGCAGATGACGGTGGTGTCGTCCAGTTCCATCAGGCGTCGGGCTGCCTGGGTTGCCACCTCGCTCGCGCCGCCCGGGACCCCGGCGCGCTCGTCGTCGAGAGCGATGCGGTCGAGAACGGCGGCCTTGCGCAGCCAGAACTCCCGGCCCAGCGTCGTGCCAAACGGCTTGTCGGCCGTGGTCTGCGCGGTCCATCCGATCTCGCGGATGACGCTCGGGGCGAGCGAGTAGGCGGTCTCCGGTGTCGGCCAGTTGTCTGGTTCCGGGCGGTGCTCGGTGCTCGGGTGCAGCTGCTCCATGTCAGTGCTCCTTGGTGCTGTCGAGGGCGGGGAGTTCGGGCAGTCCGGCGCGGGTGAGCGCGGCGGGGTCGAAGCCGGGCAGGGCCTCGCGGTGGATGAGGGCTTGGGCAAGAGCAGTGGCGTACGCGGCGCCTTCGCGAGCGACCTCGATCTGTGCTCCGGCGCGCAGGGCTTCGACGCGTTCGGTGTGGGCGTGCTCTTCACGGCGCACCGTGGTCTGTCTGTCGTAGGCGACGGTGGCGCGGCGGTCGGTACGCCAGTACCGGGCAGCGATCCCGTACGCCACGGCGGTGGCCAGGACCCACAGCAGCAGTGGAAGCGATAGCCCGTCGGCGTATCCGGTGACCCCGGCCAGCGCCAGCCCGCCGGAGGTCGCGAACGCGGTCGCCGCGAGGACGCCGTCACCGCCACCCCGTCCGGCGGCGGCGAAGGCGCCGGCCATTGCGGCCCCTGCGGCGAGGACGACCATCAACGCGGCGTTGCCGACGGAGTGTTCGGCGCCGTTGGCGTTCCAGATCCGTCCGAGGATGAGCACGGTGGACGTGGCAACAGCTGGGGCCACCTTCGGGGCCGCGAGCGCGACCCAGTGGTGTTGAACGAGCGGTTCGTTCATGGCGGGGTCCTCCTACAGGTTGGGGATGGCGTCGATGACGGCGGTGGTGAGTTCGTTGATGGGTCCGGATGCGCCGGTGGAGGCGAGGAAGAACCCGAACATGACGGCGATGAACGCGGAGCCGTAGCCGAGAGTGTTGGAGCGGAGCAGGAAGAACAGGACCAGTCCGAACAGCAGGACCAGCGAGACGGTGACGGCCACGACGGGCCCCTTTCCGGTGTGGTGGTGCCGAGGTGGGTTAGCGGGTGCCGTCGCGGTGGAGGCGGGCGGCGACGTTGTAGAGGTGGCGGCCGACGCGTATGCGCTTGCCGGTGGCCTTGCAGCGGCGGCAGTCCTTGCCGCGCTTGGTGCGGCCCTTGCGGTCGGTCTTGGTGGCGTGGCCCATCCCGCGGCATTTGCGGCAGTTCCCGAACGGCGAGGCCGCACACAGGTATGTGTAACCGAGCGTGACAAACAGAAGGAGTGCGCTAGCGAGCAGGGCAGGGGTCATGACGGGGCCTCCAGGCCTGTTTTCAGGGGTTCGTGCAGGTGGACCGCTATGTGCTAGCGGCCTGATCAGATGCACGATGGGCCGCTATCAGGGCTGCTATCGATAGCAGGGTGTGGCGCTATCGATAGCAGCACCCGCGCGTCAGCCCGCGTCCCGATTTCCGTTACGCTCCGCAACCGAAGCGGCGATGTCATCGCGCTTGATGCCGCGCTTGTTGACGAACTTGCCGTCGATGCGGCGGCCCACCTGCCCGGCCGCGATGCCGTACGGCTTGAGCGCTGCGGTCAGGTGCGCGGTCTGCTCCTCACCGGACATGCGGACCCAGTCGCCGTACCGTTCGGGCCGCAGGTCTGCGAGGCGTTCGACGACGGTCTCGTTCCACACCTTTGACTCGTCCGCGGGGATGACCGCGAGGATGTCCGGCAGCAGCGAGTCCGCGGCGCCCTGACTGGCCTCGAACGTCTCCCCGAGCGCGTGCCCGGACAGGGTTCCGGCGGCTTCGCGCAGGCGGCGGGCCCGCAGCCCGATCACCTCGGCGGTGGGGGCGTCGACGTAGACGGACGAGACGATCCTTGCGTCGGCGCCTTCACCGACGAAGTAGTGGATGCCCTTGTCCTTCCACGAGAACATCGTGGCCCGGATGCCCCGCTTGTAGCTGGACGTGCCGAGGACCATGTCGTTCTCCAGCTGCCCCATGACCTTCAGGCACCACCGGGCCGACGCGTTCGCGCTGATCCCGGTGGGCAGGGCCTTCGCGTCCGGGCGCTGCGTGGCGAGGAGCAGGACGATGCCGGTGGCGGGGCCGCGCTTGACCAGGTCGGTGCAGATTTCCTCGAACTCCCCGCCGTGCTTGGGGTGCTCGAACCACACCTGGCACTCGTCCACGCCGATCACGATCGGGTGCAGTCCGAGCTTGGGCTTGTTGGCCAGCTCGGACGTCACCTTCGACTCGGGGCAGATGTCCCGCGGCAGGGACCGGATCATCTTCGCGCGCCTGCGGAGTTCGGTGCGCAGTTCTCGCAGGTCAGCGAGGGCGTATTCGATGTCCTCGTCGTCGTCTCCGGCCCGGTGTCGGTGCGAGACGCGCTCGCCGACGGGGTCGAGGTCGCCGGTGCCCTTGAGGTCGTAGGTGTGCAGCTCGGCCCGGGTGTCGAGGGCGGCGATGAGCAGGAGCAGGCGCAGGAGGAACGTCTTGCCCATCCGCGGGATGGCGCCGATGACTCCGGCGATGTACATCAGGGTGATGTCGACCCAGCGTCCGCGCTGGTCAGTGCCGAAGGAGACCGGCTTGAACAGGTCGACGGAGCCACCCTTGATCAGGGGCCATGCGGGCTTGGTGGCGGTCGACATGTCCTGGTCCCCGACCCACAGGACCAGGCGCCCGGTGTGCTCGTCCGGCACGGCTTCGGGCCACACGCAGCCGAGCGGGCGGCGCAGGCCGGAGGCGAGCTTGTCTCGCCGTTCGATCACGTCGGTGACGGTCACGCCGTACGGGAGGTCGCCCTCCGCACGCCAGCCTGGGCCGTCGCGGGTGATCGGGGCGGTGAACGTGAACCCGTCCCGCCCCTTGCTCTGCACCTGATTGATCGCCGTGATGCCCAGTGCACCGAGGGCCCGCAGCACGATGTCGGACGTGAGCTTGGGTGCCTTGGTCATCTCCACGGCCCGGGTGATGACCGGTGCGTCTGCCTGCGTGCCGGCCGACCCGAGCGCGAGCAGCACCGCCCCGACCGACAGGGCTTGGAGCCAGCCGGGGGCGAGGACGTAGATGGCGAGTGCGGCACCGAGCCCGACGAACATGGCGAGCACCGTGATCAGGGTCCGCAGCCGGACCCGGCCGTCACGCTGGCGGGAGAGCTTCAGATACTCGGCCGCGTCCTCGCGGCGGACGGAAGCGAGTCGGACCGGCTCGCCCTCGCGGTCGGCAACCCACCGCATCGTGCCGCCCACGAACTTTGCCGCACCGCGCGGCGACTGAAAGGCGAGCCGGGCCGCGTAGTACGGGGACCGCAGCGCGTGATACCCGGCCAGGTGCCCGTAGTGGCCTGCGGCCCAGCGGGTGGCGGTCTTGAACTCGGTTCCGGAACACAGCCACAGCGGAACGATCGCCCTGCGTTTGGCGCCCATGATGCGGCCCATGAACCCAGGCCCGACTTCCGCTGGACCATCCACCATCACGGGCTCGGTCGGGTCGCCCGACCCAGCATCCGACCCGCTGCCCGACCGTGTGGCGTGTGGGTTGGCCGACCGGTCGGCCGACTCGGATCGGGCCGACCGTGCCTTGTCGAGATCGACCACGTCCCCGCCCGAGTCTGGTGCGGTGGCGGCCTTCATGTCGGCTTCGAGTCGGTTGAACAGTTCGCTCTCGTCGTCGTGATTCACTGACAGTCCTTCCCGGACTACAGGGGTTGGAAGGGGTCCGGACGGCGCTTTGGACGGCCTACCGTCCGGACCCCGCATGGCAGTTGCTGTGCAGTTCAAGCGGCGCGCTGTTCTTCGGGATAGGCGCAGGCGGGGCACATGCCGAGCGAGGTCGGGATGCAATAGCCAGCGTCCGTGCGGCACTTGGGGCAGGTCCGGCGTGCTCGCATCGCTTTGGCGAGTGCCGCGGCCCGGCCCGGTGTCATCGGGCGTACGGGCTTGGCCATGTCGACGCGGTAGAGGTAGGCGACCGACACACCCGCTTTGCGGCGGCGGGAGCGGCGCATCACCTGCGCGGCGACCGGCTGGCCACCGGGGCGCAGTCCGCGGTCGCGGAGTTGGCGGCGAGTGGCGTAGCCGTCGGGGGCGTACTTCCACGGGAAGGTTGGTATCCCGTGAAGGGCGCCCGTCGGGTCGTAGCACTTGCCGAACGTCGGGGACATCAGGCCGCCACCCCCGGTGCCGAATCGGCGCCTGCACCGCGTCGGCCGGCACGGCGTCCGGACCACGTGGCGAACAGCCTGCCGAGCCCGGCGCGGCGAACACCGGCCCGGCCCTGCTTCGCTGCGTACATCGCTTCATCGGCTCGGCGGAGCAGCCCGGACAGGTCTTCGCCGGGGTGGTCGGCGGCGCGGACCCAGCCGAGCGACACCGTGGTGTGCACGGCCGGGTCAAGGCCGTCCGCGGGGCGGGCGAGCACTCCGTGCAGGACCGCGAGGAGGTCGGCGGCGGTGCCGTGGTTGTCGATGACGACCGCGGCGAACTCATCGCCCCCGAGCCGTCCGGCGACCCCGTGCCGGCCGACGTAGTGGGCCAGCCGGTCAGCGGTCGCCTTGAGCAGAGCATCGCCTGCGGCGTGGCCGTGGGTGTCGTTGATCTGCTTGAACCTGTCGACGTCCGCGAGGACCACGACCGCCTGCGGACTCTTGAGCAGGGCGGTGGCGCGACGGGTGAAGCCGTCGCGGGTGCGGAGCCCGGTGAGCGGGTCGCGGCGGGCGGTGTGCAGGCGGCGGCGAAACCACATGGTGTGGGCGGACCATCCGGCAGCGAGCGGACCAGCGGCCGCGAGGGTGGTTAAGACGGTGTTCACGCCGCCACCGCCCCGGTGCCGTCGCCGTCGTTGTCCTGCTCGGTGACGATGCTGTGCAGCGGGTGGGCTGCGGCTCGTTCGGCCTTGAGGGTGTCGCGCAGGGTGCGGGCGGTGGCCTGGGAGACGTGCACCGCGGTACGGATGCCATCCGCGGTCAGTGCCGTATCCGGCCAGGCCGCGGTGACCTCCCGTGCCTCGGAAAGGATCTCGTCCGGGGTCCGCTTCCCCTTCGCCTTGCTCGGGGTACGGCGCGCGGGCCGCTTGGCGGTCGGCTTCGGCTTGGTCTCGCGGCCGCCGTCCTGCTCCGGCTTCTCGGTGGGCAGCTCTGCTTCACTCGGAGGGTTGAGCTCCCCGAGCTTCATCAGCACCCGTTCCGGACGGGGTGTCTTCGACCGCCACAGGCGGCCGTGGCGCTCGCGCAGCTCGGCACGGGCCAGCTGACGTTCCCGCTCGCGGGCCAGCGCATCGGCGTAGGAGGTGATCTCCCACAGCGTCATCCGGCGCCACAGGGCGAATGTGGAGGGAAAGGCGAGCAGCCAGCGGGAGGCGCGGATCTTGTCCATGCGCCGGCCGGTCACCGCACCGATGCGTACCGCGTAGATGTGGGCGCCGATCTCGGAGAACACCACCCACAGCAGCGGCATCGTCCCGTGCGCGACCTTCGCCCATGTGTCGTGGCCTGCCGAGATGTTCAGACCGCAGGTCACCAGGGTGAGGACCCAGGGAACGAACCGCACCCAGGCCAGCGCCATGTCCATCCGGATCAGCAGCAGGTTCGCCACGGAGAACACCGGGATGGAAACGTCCATGCCGACCGGCACCATCCACGGCTCACCGAATCCCCACCGCAACGCCGCGGCGGACACCGCGTCGAAGGAGGAGATGAGGCCCAGCGCGCCGACACCGGCCGCGGCAAGAGCGCCTAACCCGGCCAGTCCCATTTCCGGGCGGGTCAGCGGCGGAACCGCCGGCCGATCCGTCGTCTGCGTGGTGGTCGTCATGCTGCTGCCTTCCGGGACGGCAGACGGCGGCCGACGGGCCGCGACAGCGCGACGACGTTGAACAGCTCCGGCGCGAACGCCTCGATCGCCTCGGCGGCGACCTGGCTCACGCGGTCGGGGAAGTCGGGGTTGTCGGCGAGGATGTCGCGGGCCGCGTCCATGCGGGCCGCCCGCTCCATCTCGCTCTCGCCCTCCACCCCGAGCCACAGCTCAACCGGGGTGCCCAGGGCCAGTTCTACAAACTCTGCAGTGCTGGCCGCGATGTGACCGGCCACAATGTTCTTCATGGGTCGTGTGCTCCTTCATGGTGGAACGGCCCAAAACAGCGGCCCTGGTGTTCGAGCACCGGGGCCGCGCGCCGTTGGGTGGGTCGTTCGTGGGTACGAGCGACCGCGGCGACCCGACACCGCAGCCCGCCGGAGGGGCAGGGCGTATGTCGGGCACCGTGAGCGCTGGTACGGGTTCGGTTCTCCTGCTCGCACGGCGCTGCTCGTTCCGGGGAGTTCCGAGATCCCGGAAGTCGTCGCAGCTTCAAGGTGTGCCGTAGCGGTTCTTTAGAGCCGATGGCGTGTCCCCCACACGGAGGGGTGGGGCCCGGTTGTGACACCGGGTCCGGTCTCGATCGGCTGGTCTCCACTCGCCTCGGCTGGATCGGTCACGGCCGTCGTGCTGCGGTGGATCACGCTGTGGAGTTGTTAAACGGCGTGGCAGAACTGCGCGTTCGCATCAGAGATGCCAATGTGGCAGCCATGAGGAACATGTATTACCTGTTCCTCATCATGCGGAGGAGAGTTCGCGCCGTCAAGCCCTTCGGCCGTCCGGCTCTGCGAGCCCTTCTCCCTCGATGTGCTTCAAGACTGGCGCCAACGCCGAAGACGATCGACCCCGCGCATGTACGACTGGTTGACGACTTCGCTACGGTGAAGTCGTCCCAAGTCGTCCCACTGGGGGAGAGCGCGACATGGCAAACGAGAGGTTGCGCGGAGCGATCATTGAGAGCGGACTGACGCTTGATCAAGTGGCTGCGAGGCTCGGTGTATCGGCCAAGACCGTCGATCGCTGGATCAGCGAGCCGAACCGCAAGCCTTACCGACGATTCCAGTACGCCACCGCATCGCTACTGCAATCCGAGGTGTCTTACCTGTGGCAGGAAGAGCGGACGTCGGCCGAGGTGACTGAGGCCGGAGCAGCAGAACTTGTCCAGCTGTACCCGCATCGGTCCGTCGTGCCGAACCGCCTTTGGCCGCAGCTGTATGCGCAGGCGAAGGACCACTTCGACGTGCTCGTGTACTCCGGGTTCTGGCTCACCGAGGACGCTGCGTTTCACCGCGTGGTGAAGGAGAAGTCCGCGGTCGGCGTCTCGATTCGATTCATGCTGGGCGATCCAGGTTGTGCCGCCGTCGAGGCGCGCGGTTTGGACGAGGGCATTGGCCCCGCCATGTCGAGCAAGATTCGCAACGCCCTGCTCAACTACAGCTCGCTGTTCGGGCTTCCTGGCGTTGAGTTCCGTCTCCACTCCACGACGCTCTACAACTCGATCTACAGGGCGGACGACGAGATGCTGGCAAACGGCCACTTGTACGGCGTCGGCGCGTACATGGCGCCTGTCCTGCACATCCAACGTGTGCCAGGGGGAGAGCTGTTCGACGCGTACGCTGAGAGCCTCGAACGAGTCTGGGAGAACGCCCGGCCCATCTCCAGCCCCGACGACGTCGGAGGCCAGCGCACATGAGCCGAATCGACCACTACAACGACCCGACCGCCCCCATGGCGAACTCCGTCGTTCCTTCGGTTACGGCCATCGTCTGCGATGGCTCGGGACGGCTGCTCCTCATCCACAAGACGGACAACGATCTGTGGGCGCTGCCGGGAGGTGGTCACGACATTGGCGAGAGCGTGGCCGAGACCGTCATCCGGGAAGTGGCGGAAGAGACCGGGATAGCCGTTGAGGTTGACAGCATCGTGGGCCTCTATACCAACCCGCATCACGTGATCGAGTACGACGACGGCGAGGTCCGGCAGCAATTCTCGATCTGCTTTCGTGCCCACCCAATCGGCGGTTCGCTCCGTACGAGCAGCGAGTCGAAAGAGGTCCGCTGGATAGATCCTGCGGACCTCGATGGCCTGGACATTCACCCGTCCATGCGGCTGCGCATCATGCACGGCCTGGACGGCTCGCGGCGTGAGCCCTACATCGGCTGATCGGCGGCCTTGACTAGCGCGAGGCGCCCCTCGACTCGCCTTGCGGCTGCATGGATTTCTGGGGCCGCTCGTTGGATGAAGCGACCCACGGTGGTGTCCGGGCCGTACCGCCTCACGATCTCGTCCAGTCGCTCGGATGGCGTGGTCTCTACGCCGTCCGGCGTCGTCGTCATGTCGCAGAACACGAGTGCGTCAACGAGCTCGGGGCGCTCAAGCTCGAACTCGCGCTCAAGCTCCTCTCGGAGTCCACGTTCCTCAGCCTCGAGGATGGCGCAGGAGTGATGGGCCACAAGGCGAACGACCCGCTCGTCCGCCCCTTGCGTGCGGAGGAACCGGGCGCCGTCGAGCGGGTGAAAGCCTGTGACGGCCAGCTCGGGCGAATACCCGATGTCATGGAGCACTGCGGCGGCTTCCAAGAGCTCCGCATCCTCGCCGAGAACTGGGGCAAGGGCCCGAGCGCGCTTGGCGACCCCGAGGGAATGCGCCCACCTCCGCGGCAGCGGGTCGGACAGCAGCGATTCCGATAGCGAGTGCGCCCACTCATTCAGTCCCATGGCGGCCAAGACTACGGCCGGCCGGTGGAAGCCGGGAAGGCACGCACCGTACGCCCCCTGCCGTGAACCGTGAGGAGCAACCCCGTCCCCTCCATCTGAGCCAAGCCGCGGCGCACAGCGGTGCGGGAGACGCCGAACCGCTCACAGAGCCTCGCCTCCGACGGGTAGGCGTCCCCCACTCCGAGTGAGTCGTCTTCGATCACGGCGATCATTCGTTCCACGAGTGGCCGCCGATCGCCGCCACGCGGGACACGCCAGCCGACCCCGGGCAGAGACTCAAGTGCACCTTCGGCTTCGAGGGCCTTGAGCGCACGACGAATCGTGTTCCGCGAGACGCCATGGGCGTCCGCAAGTTCTGCTTCGGAGGGCAGGCCATCGACGAACTCGCCCTCTTCGATTCCCTTCCGCAGTGCCTCCGAGATGACCAGGTAGGTTCCGCGCGGACTCGCCTCCGACACGTGGGCTCCTCTCACGTCTCCAGCCCTAATGATGCCAAGCGTCCCATGGCGTCCGTCCCCACATCAGTGGTGCTTCCGAGCTGCCGGCTCTCAGGGTGGCTCGCTCAACGGCCGACTACCGCGCTTAGCCTCCCCGACTTCCCGCTGATAGTGGGCCCGCCTCACGAGGGCAGGACGGCGCCGATCCCGTCTCAGCACACCCCGGCGGATTGACCTGAGGCGGAGCTCCCCAGGTCATACGCGAGCTGCGCGGCTCCGGCCGGTTGTCGGTGGCCCCGTTTACGATCCGGCCGTGGCAATCGACATCCCTGAAGATCTGATCGTGCTGGAGCGTTCCGCCCTTGAGGAGCAGCGCAAGGCCCTCCCCGAGCCGTACACCGAGGAGGCGTGGGAGCCCTGGCGCGAGGGTGCTGCAGCGTTCCAGGCCGCGGTGACCGCGCATGCCGAGGCGGCCGGGGTGTCCCGGTACGAGCTGGAGATGGCCGTGAAGCGGGCCGTCCTGCATCCGGAGCCGGAAGACGACTAGCGCGGCCAGTGCGAAGCCTCGCTAGCGCTGAACGGGCGGGGCAGGTCCGAGTCGCAACAAGCAGCCAGCAAGCGGGATAGGGACGGTTCAATGGTAGCGGGACGGCAGGACGACCGGGCCGGGCAGCATCAGGGGTTCTCGGGTGGCCAGGACTGCATCACGCGCCCGCCGCCCTGCTCGTCGGTGAGCGTGATCCGGGCGCCGTCGACGCCGCCACGTTCGCCTATCCAGCGCGTGTATTTTCGCTCGGCCACCGCCTCGTCGGACCACCAGCCGCGCATGATGATGCGGGCTTCGATCGACAGGGTCACGCGATAGCGGTCCACGGCGGCAGATTACGACGTCCTCCATTCGGCCCGCAGTGGTTGCTGTGGTGTGGAGGCGGGGGTGAGCTGTCAGTGCGCCCAGCGATGGTCACGGGCGCAAGGAGAGGCGTCCCCCGCCGAACGAGCGGGGCCAGCCTCCCACCGACGAGACTTGGAGAGTCCATGCCGCAGTTCAAGCAGGGTGATCGTGTGGAGTACCGGAACCAGCAAGACCAGCAGTCGCAGGGCAAGATCGAGCGTGCCGAAGCCAGCGGACAGCAGGCTAGCTACACCATCAAGAACGAGCAGAACAAGATGACAGAGCAGGTACCCGAGAACCGGATCGAGCGGAAGCTGCAGTAACGGCCCTGCCGACGCGGCCGCCGTTGCACCGAACGAAGGTGCAACGGCGGCCACTCGTTTTTCACGCAGCTGGATCAGGGCCGCCACGACTCGTCGGTCCTGATGGTCACGGTGGCGCCCACCTCTCGGGCTGCCTCCCGCAGAACGGCCAGCGTGTCCGCGAGCGGCGCGCGGGGACCACCGCGTGGGGCGGTGGCGATGAGGCAGGGCATGCACCGGTCCAACCAGCGTCGACCATGCCCGGGCGTGTCGACGCCCACGGTCGCTCCGGCGGGCTTGCCGCAGAGCGCGCACGGATGGCTGCCGTCGAGCCGCTCGGCGCCGGCCCTGGGTGCCCATGGTGGGGCGGGGTCCAGCTGCGACGGGTCGACTCCGAGGGATCGCAGCAGGTCAGCGTCGGTCATGCGTGCGGCTCCTCTCGTCGGCTTCCGAACGATACGCCCGCTTATGACGCTCAAGCGCCCGACGTAGACTCGAACACGTGTCCGATCTCCTCTCGAGCGACCTGCCGCGGCTCCGCACGTTGCGGACCTGGCATGCCATGTGGATGGAGCGCATCGACGAGGCGATCGCGGCGGCGGAGCAGCGGGAGAGAGCGGCAGCAGGGCGAGGAGCGGCGACCGCCCACCCCGGACTGGATCATTGAGCTCAGCATCGGGGTCGGAGCCCGTCCCATCGAGGTTCACGTCGGCGGGTGCTGCGCCGCCGGGAAGCGCCACCGCACCATCACTCGCGAACAGGCCCTCGCCGCCCTCGCCGACGGGATCCGGGCATGCATCCACTGCCGGCCTGACACCGAGCTGGGGGTGCTGTGAACAACTCACCCACAGCGGCTCACCATCGGCGTCAGCGAGCGCGGTAGAACTTTCTCTACTTCATCAAGCGCTTCGCGGCCAAACTGGGAGAACTCGCCTCAGCCCTTGGCTTTTATTCCTCGTCGTCCCATTGAACACATAGCTCCTCTATGTGTTCCAGGGTGTGTACCGCGTCCGGATGGTCTTCACCCAATAGGCGGACCTGATCTGCGTGGAGTTGGCGGAAGGATTCTAGGGCGTCCTCGGACTCTCCCATGACGAGCATGTGGTATGCCAGGGAGTCACGAGCTTGCAGAACGCGACTGTCGTTCTCACCATGGATCCTAATCCGATCCGAGACAAGCCGCCTATAAGCAAGTAGAGCATTGTCCCAATCGCCAAGATTCTGAGTCCATTTGGCCACTCGCGATACGGTAGCGACGGTCATTGGATGGTCCAAACCCAGAATATTTTCGCAATCAGCTAGGAGTGCAGAGAAGCCTCGCACTGCCGCTGCGGCATCACCTGAACGCCCTTTCCAGTGCGCAACCAATCCTCGGGAGTCTAGGGTTTCTGGGTGGAAAGGTCCACGTTCGGACAAATTGCTCGCCAAAATCTCTTCGCTGAGTTGTATGGCGGTCGCTGTGTCGTCGGATGACCCGAAAGCGTCAGCCAGGTGGGTTCGTATTTCTATTACGTTCAGACTCGCTTCGCCGAAAGTATTGATTTGATCTTTGAGGAGTGATTGAAAAGTGTCAATGGATTTAGAGAATCGCCCGTCTTCGAGGTACCAGACGCCTAGGTTGTGGCGAGCTGAAAATGTTGCCTGGTGATTTTGTCCGTGAGTCCTTATTTCGTCGTGTGTGAGTTCCTCTAGTATCCTTATGGCGGTGGCAATGTCGCCAGAACGTCCTATCTCTTCGGCCAAGTGTAGGCGTGTGTGACGAGTGCTTGGATGATCCCGACCGAAGAGCCGAATCTCGTCTGCGAGTAGCTCCTCGCACGTCGCGATGGCGCCTGCCAAGTCATCGGCATGACTTCGTGCTGCTACTAGCCGACGCCGCGTATCCCGTGTCAACTCGTGGTTAGGTCCTTGGATTCGAACCCTGTCACGCCATAGTTCTTCAAAAGCCTGAACAGAGGCCTGAGAGTCTCCGGTATACCCGATCGCTTCGGCTAGTACGCTACGCACATGCAGCACATCTTCCGCATCTTCGCCCTGGCGCTGGGTTTCATCCAGGATGAGCGATCTATACTCCCGCAAGGTGCCCATTAGGTCCCCAGCTTGTTCCCGGGCGCCACCTAGGGAAAGCCGTATAGACCAAAGGTCCGGACGGTTTGGGTTGATTCCCTCTGCGGCTGCTCGCATGCCGGTGAAATGCTCGATAGCCGCTGATGCCAATCCCGCTTCGAGGAGGCTTTCGCCATGGCGGAAAAGGAGTTCGTGACAGAAGTTGCCGATCAGCATGGCACCTGAGTGTTGCCGCAAGGTCTCCGCGCTTGAGCGGAGTTTTTGGACTAGAGGTGATTGAACTGGCCCCTCGGGCCAAACCTCGAGCAGGGTGGTGGCGGCTGCGGAAACCGTGTTCTGGTATGCGTCGAGGGGGAGATGCTCGATCACCACTCGTTGCACCAAGGAATGCATGCTGACTGAGAAATTATTGGCGGAGGAGTTGATATCTACCAGATTCAAGCGATGCAGGATGCGCAAAGCGGCGACGGCATCGGACGGGTCGATAGCGTCGCGCTCCAGAGTGGCATCGCCTTCTTCAGTTAGCTCTCTGTAGTCCTGTAGATATTTTAGTGTCGGCTGGCTCGTGAAGACACTCTCAGGGATCCCGTAGGGGTCCAACATGGCAGCGAGTTGAAGTGTAGGGGCAGCCAATCCAATTGGCTGAAGCAAATTGGCTTGCTCTATAGAAAGTGACCACGCAGCCATAACGGTGGCCCGGTGATCGTCTGGCAAGCTTGCAACGTCGGGAAGTAACTGACCGAGTGTGCGTAGACGGTCGGCAAGAAGAGAGCGATACCGGGCGCAGCTTATTCCTGAATCAATCAAGTATGCAGAAGACTGCGCCAAGGCCAGCGGAAGATAGTCTAGATCCTTGGCCAGGGCGGCCATTTCTTTGGGTTCTTCGACCCGACCAAATGAGGTAAATTTTTTCGTGAAGTAGTTTATTGCTTCGGATGCCGTGAAGAGCCCGACGGATATCTGCTGTCGACCAGCGCTAGAAAGTGCCGAATCTCGTCGGCGGGTTGTCACCAAAACCCGTCCGTTTGGATTCTTGGGAGGCCACAGGTCATTCAATACGGAAGGTGCTGTCAGATCATCCAGGATGATGAGCCACCTACGCGTTGTGGTTTGAGCCCAGGCTAAGAATCTCGTGGCTGCAGCCTCGGGGTCGCTAGTCTCCGCACCAGTAATTGCACCGATGGCTTGTGCGTACGTCGACTGTATTGCCTCGCGGCTTATGGCAGGTACCCAGACGACGACATCGACGGCCTTGGTCGCCAGAATCCGCCGGGTGAAGTGAGAGGCAAGTTGTGATTTACCCACACCCCCTGCGCCTACGAGTACCTGTATGCCGTCGGCGCCTTCTAGTTGCTCGACTTGTTCACGATGTTGAAAAAAGTCCGCCTCTCGTGGGAGATTGCCGACCAGAATAGGGCCGTCGGCAAGTGGGTCGTGCGGGGTGCCCATTACGAGTTGGTGGACGTACCCAGCAGCTAGTCCCCCTGTCGCTGCATAAGCGGATGTACCTGCGGAGATATGGAGGCCTGGGGTGTCGCCGGGAGCAGTTAGCCCTATTCCGCTGCCGGCCGCTGAGGGTTTCCCAGATGGACGCCCCCGTCAATGTTGAGAACGCCACCTGCCAACGACCCTCGTTCTGCCTGTACGTGCAGATCTCCAGCCACCGCCAAGCCTTGGTCGCCAGCCCTTGAGCTACCCCGGCCCAGGGTTCCGAGAGTGGCGATCTCCTGGAGGCGTGCCGCCGCCTCACCCTGTGCGTCTACAGGCAGGTCATCGAGGAAGTCCTCAAATCGCGTACGCCAGGATTCTTCGAGACGGGTGGTGGGTTCTCTGTCACCTTCGGAGGCCGGTTCAAGCTCGGCGACGGTGCGGTCCAGTCGCATCAGTACTGCTTGCTGCCGGGTCTCATCGTCTCGCCCTAGCAGCGAGGCGACCCTGCTCCGCACAGCCACCCACACATCTGTTCCGACTGCCTGCACTACGGCAGTCCCACCTGCCGCAGCCGCGGCTGTCAAGGCCTCAGTCAGCATCCCAGTCCCCTTCGTGGCGCTGCCAGTTGGCCCACCATAGAGCAGTGTGATGCGCAGTACTCGATGTCTTAACCAAGCGGCGGGCTGTACTGGTCACACTGCCCGATCGACTCGGTGACGCCCGCGCGCCGGTCTCATTTGCGGTCTCGATGGTCGACCGATCCGGTTCTGGGTGCGTGAGGGTTCAGTCGGCCAATGCCTCGATCGTTGTAGCGACCGATCGGCGTTGCAGCGCGTCGGCAATGAGCTCCATCTCAACCAGCGTGCCAACCAGGCCAATCTCTTGGAGCACTCTGGCCATCACACGGGCCTGGCCCAGGGGCAGACGGAGTATCTCGCGCAGGACTCGCAAGACGGGGACGAGGCTCGACGTGCCGTCCGCAAGGCGAAGCTGGGCGGGCCCATGCTCTACCAGCACGGCATTCCTGATCTCTTCAGGAGTCGCTCCGCCCGTGTCTTGCTCGCACCACCTATTGGGACAGGCGGTGCATGCGCCTTCGGTGCCCCACCACAACTGCCCATGGTCGATGTACTGGCCAGCGTCGACTATCAGCACGCCACCGCAGTCGTCGCATCGCGCGGTGACCTTTACTCCTTGAGTGATCACCGTGCTCCTCGCCGCCGGGTACCAACAAGCGGATACTCCTGCCAGCCTGCCAGCCTGCCAGCCTGCCAGCCTGCCAGCCTGCCAGCCTGCCAGCCTGCCAGCCTGCCAGCCTGCCAGCCTGTCGACCTTGTTACCGCTGATCTGGCAGATCGGCAGCGGGGCAGAGGCGGCGTCACGCCGCAAGCGCCGACTGGCTTGCTCGGCCTTCTTCCGGGCCGTCTGTGGGCCGTCCGAGGGGGCCCGACCATGACCGACAACGACCAAGGACGCCCACAACCACGCAGCTCTCCGGCATGTTGCAGAGCGATGCCGCACCCTGCCGGAGGGGCGGTTCAATACCAGCGCTTCAGGGGGCAGCGGAACGCTGCCTTAGGGTGCGCCGTAGTCGTGTGGGCGGCCGCCCTGCCATTGCACCCATCGTGGATCGTCCAGCACGTCACCGGCGTCGGGCAGGCCGGCGCGGCGTAGGAACTCGATCACGTCGTCGTCGCTGCGGGCGAGGCCCGCGCCCTGGGCGCGGATGGTCACCCGACGGCCACCCGTTCCGGCTGGGCGGTGGATGACGATGGGTGCTCCGCTCATGTCCTCAGGCGTGTCCTCAGGTTCTGACGGTCTTCGGTTCACAGCACTCCAAGCTCTCTGTCCGGCCGGCAGTAGGGGCAGGCCGTGATGCCGTCTTCCGTGACCGCACGCAGGGCCTGCTCCCGGGTCATCGGCTTCGTTCTCTTGCCGCCCATGCCGCAGTCGCCTGTGTGGACGGCGTCGGCATGGGACGTGCCGCCGGCGCGCTGCAGGGAGAGTTTCCAGTCGGGTGCCGGCGGCGGCAGGGTGCGTGCTGCCCGGGCGGCTGCGGCCTCGCGTTCTTCCAGCTCGGCGATCGTCCGATCGGTTCGGCCGAGCTGGTACGCCTGCCACTCGCGCACGATGCGCAGGCGATCCAGACGAGAGAGGTTTTCGGACACGTATTCGATTCTAGGTCTCGGTGAGGTGCGGTGCGCACGCCCTCTTTGTAGTGCAATCGGTCACTGTCCCTTGGGGCGGCTGGGCCGTCTCTGGGCCGTCTGTGGGCCGTCAAAGGGCCGCCGACGTCGACTAATGACGACCAACGACGACCGGTCGTCTATGCACCGCACCCTTCCTGACCTGGCGAAGGCCTCTGCCACCACGGCGTGTCTGCAACACTGGAGGAACCATGCCTAAGCCCGGAGAACTCACTTTCGTCGCGCCCCGCGGAGCCAAGAAGCCGCCGCGGCACCTCGCCGACCTCACGCCCGCCGAGCGCAAGGAAGCCGTCGCCGCGATCGGCGAGAAGCCTTTCCGCGCGCAGCAGCTGTCGCAGCACTACTTCGCGCGGTACGCGCACGACCCGGCGGAGTGGACCAACATCCCGGCCGGTTCACGGGACAAGCTCGCCGAGGCGATGTTCCCCGACCTGATGTCCGTTGTCCGGCACATCAGCTGTGACGACGACACCACCCGTAAGACGCTGTGGAAGCTGCATGACGGGACGCTGGTCGAGTCCGTCCTCATGCGGTACCCGGAGCGGGTGACGATGTGCATCTCGTCGCAGGCCGGATGCGGGATGAACTGCCCGTTCTGCGCGACGGGGCAGGCCGGTCTGGACCGCAATCTGTCGACCGCCGAGATCGTCCACCAGATCGTGGACGGCATGCGGGCGCTGCGCGACGGAGAGGTGCCGGGCGGGCCCGCGCGGCTCTCCAACATCGTCTTCATGGGCATGGGCGAGCCCCTGGCCAACTACAAGCGGGTGGTCGGCGCGATCCGCCGGCTGACCGACCCCGAGCCGGACGGTCTCGGTCTGTCGCAGCGCGGGATCACCGTCTCCACCGTGGGCCTGGTGCCGGCCATGCTGCGCTTCGCCGACGAGGGCTTCAAGTGCCGGCTCGCGGTCTCGCTGCATGCGCCGGACGACGAGCTGCGGGACACGCTCGTGCCGGTGAACACGCGCTGGAAGGTGCGCGAGGTGCTCGACGCGGCCTGGGAGTACGCGGAGAAGTCCGGCCGCCGGATCTCCATCGAGTACGCGCTGATCCGCGACATCAACGACCAGGCCTGGCGTGGTGACCTGCTCGGCCGGCTCCTCAAGGGTAAGCGCGTGCATGTCAACCTGATTCCGTTGAACCCGACGCCCGGCTCGAAGTGGACGGCCTCGCGGCCCGAGGACGAGAAGGCGTTCGTCGAGGCGATCGCCGCCCACGGGGTGCCCGTGACCGTGCGGGACACCCGCGGTCAGGAGATCGACGGGGCGTGCGGACAGCTGGCGGCATCCGAGCGCTGAAAACAGCCCGTGTAATCTGGGCCGAAATTAATTTCATATTCCGACAGGGGAGCGCCACAGCGCTGAGAGTGCGGCACCGACGACAGGCTGGCCGCAGACCCTCTGAACCTCGCCCGGGTCATTCCGGGTAGGAAGTTCGGTCATCAACTCATGCTGTTGCGCCCTGCCCGCCTCCCGGCGGGCAGGGCCGCGTCTCTTCCTGGTCAAACCCAGGAGGAATCAACAATGAGCACCACCAGTACCACGCGCCGCACCAAGCAGCTTGCGGCGACGGCCGTCGCCGCCGCGCTCGGCGTCACGGCACTCGCCGGCTGCGGCAGTTCCGACGGCTCGGCCTCCGGGTCGGGCGGCACGAAGGGCTCCGGGTCCAAAACCGTGACCCTGGTCAGCCATGACTCCTTCAACGCCTCCAAGGACGTACTGAAGGCGTTCACCGAGGAGACCGGCTACACCGTCAAGGTGCTCAAGAGCGGTGACGCCGGCGCCGCACTCAATCAGGAGATCCTGACCAAGGGCTCCCCGCGCGGCGATGTGTTCTTCGGCGTCGACAACACGCTGCTCTCCCGCGCCCTCGACAACGGTCTGTTCACGCCGTACGAGGCGAAGGGCAGCGACCGGGTCGCGGCCGACACCCAGCTGGACGCGACCAAGCACCGGGTCACGCCGATCGACACCGGCGACATCTGCATCAACTACGACAAGAAGTACTTCGCCGACAGGAAGCTCGCGCCGCCGACGACCTTCGACGACCTGGTGAAGCCCGCATACAAGAACCTCCTCGTCACGGAGAACGCCGCGACCTCGTCGCCCGGGCTCGGCTTCCTGCTGGGCACCGTCGCCACCTACGGCGAGAGCGGCTACCAGGATTACTGGAAGAAGCTGAAGAGCAACGGCGTCAAGGTCGTCGACGGCTGGGAGCAGGCGTACAACGAGGAGTTCTCCGGCTCCGCGGGCGGCAAGAAGGCCAAGGCCGACCGTCCGCTCGTCGTGTCGTACGCCTCCAGCCCGCCGGCCGAGGTGCTGTACGCGAAGCCGCAGCCGACCGAGGCCCCGACGGGGGTCGCGACCGGCACCTGCTTCCGCCAGATCGAGTTCGCGGGGCTGCTGAACGGCGCGAAGAACGAGGCGGGGGGCAAGGCTCTGCTGGACTTCCTGATCAGCAAGAAGTTCCAGGAGGACATGCCGCTCAACATGTTCGTGAGCCCGGTCACCGAGGACGCGAAGCTGCCGGAGATCTTCACCGAGTTCGGCGCGACGGTCGACAAGCCGACCACCGTGGCCCCTGACACCATCGCCAAGAACCGTGAGCAGTGGGTCCAGTCGTGGTCCTCGCTCGTAGTGAAGTAGCGAAGACGCCCGCACCCGGCCCGGGCGCGCGCGAGGAGGGTGCGGGCGCCCGGCCGGGGCGCGCGAGCGCCGCGCGCCCGAGGGCGTGGCGCGGGAGCGCGGTGCGGCTCGGCCTGATGGCCGTGCCCGTCGCGTTCTTCGCGGTGTTCTTCGCCTACCCCGTCGTCGCGATAGTCGGCCGCGGGCTGAAGGCCGACGGCGTCTGGCAGTTCGGCCGGATAGGCGAGGTGCTGAGCCGGCCGGACATCCTGGACGTCCTCTGGTTCACCACCTGGCAGGCGCTCGCCTCGACCGCGCTGACCCTGCTGATCGCGCTGCCCGGCGCCTATGTCTTCGCCCGCTTCGACTTTCCCGGCAGACAACTGCTGCGGGCGGTCGTCACCGTGCCGTTCGTCCTGCCGACCGTCGTCGTCGGGACGGCCTTCCTGGCGCTGCTGGGGCGCGGCGGCTTCCTCGACGAACTGGCGGGCGTACGGCTCGACACCACCGTGTGGGCGATCCTGCTCGCCCATGTCTTCTTCAACTACGCGGTGGTCGTACGGACTGTCGGTGGGCTGTGGTCGCAGCTCGACCCACGGCAGGAGGAGGCCGCCCGGGTGCTGGGCGCCGGACGGTTCGCGGCGTGGCGGCGGGTGACGCTGCCGGCCCTCGCGCCCGCCGTGGCCGCCGCGGCGCTGATGGTCTTCCTCTTCACGTTCACCTCCTTCGGGGTCGTGCAGATCCTCGGCGGCCCGGCGTACTCCACGCTGGAGGTGGAGATCTACCGGCAGACCGCCCAGTTGCTCGACCTCCCCACGGCCGCCGTGCTGACGATGGTGCAGTTCGCCGCCGTCGGCGCGATCCTGGCCGTACACGCGTGGACCGTGCGGCGCAGGGAGACGGCGCTGAAGCTGGTCGACCCGGCGCAGACCGCCCGCAGGCCGCGCGGCGCCGGGCAGTGGGCACTGCTCAGCGGGGTCCTGCTGACCGTGCTGGTGCTGATCCTGCTGCCGCTCGGTGTGCTGGTGGAGCGCTCGCTGGACGTGCCCGGCGGACACGGCTTCGACTACTACCGCGCCCTGCGGTCCGCGGACGCGAGCGGCAGCACCTTCCTGGTCGCGCCGCTCGAGGCGGTCTGGAACTCACTGCAGTACGCCGTGGTCGCGACCGTGATCGCGCTGGTCGTCGGCGGGCTCGCGGCGGCGGCGCTGACGAGGCGGGCCGGACGGCTCGTCCGTGGCTTCGACGCACTGCTGATGCTGCCGCTCGGAGTGTCCGCGGTCACCGTCGGCTTCGGTTTCCTGATCACGCTGGACAGGCCTCCGCTGGATCTGCGGACCACCTGGATCCTGGTGCCGCTGGCTCAGGCACTCGTCGGTGTGCCGTTCGTCGTACGCACGATGCTGCCTGTCCTGCGGGCGGTGGACGGTCGGCTGCGCGAGGCGGCGACGGTGCTCGGCGCGTCACCGTTGCGGGCCTGGCGCGAGGTCGACCTGCCGCTGGTGCGGCGGGCGCTGCTGGTCGCGGCGGGCTTCGCGTTCGCCGTCTCGCTCGGCGAGTTCGGGGCGACGGTGTTCATCGCGCGGCCCGACAACCCGACGCTGCCGGTCGCCGTGGCCCGGTTGCTCGGGCGGTCCGGCGAGCTCAACTACGGCCAGGCGATGGCCCTCAGCACGATTTTGATGCTGGTGTGCGCGGTGTCGCTGCTGCTGCTCGAACGTATCCGCCCGGATCGGTCCGGGGAGTTCTGAAGATGCTCGGGGTGTTCTGGACATGCTGACACTGGAAGCCGCCACCGTCCTCTTCGGGAGGCGGGCGGCGCTCGACGCGGTGGATCTGGAGGTCGCGGACCACGAGATCGTCTGTGTGCTGGGACCGAGCGGCAGCGGCAAGTCGACACTGCTGCGGGTGGTCGCCGGACTGCACCCGCCGGACGGCGGCCGGGTGCTCCTCGACGGCGTCGACCAGACCGACGTACCGGTGCACCGGCGCGGTCTGGGGCTGATGTTCCAGGATCATCAGCTCTTCCCGCACCGGGACGTCGGCGCCAACGTCGCCTTCGGGCTGCGGATGCACGGAGTGACCAGTGGCGACCAGGACCGCAGGGTCGCCGAACTCCTCGAACTGGTGGGCCTGCCCGGCAGCGAACGTCGGGCTGTTGCCTCGCTGTCCGGCGGCGAGCAGCAGCGCGTCGCTCTCGCGCGGGCGCTCGCCCCGCGCCCGAAACTGCTGATGCTCGACGAACCGCTCGGCCAGCTCGACCGCAGCCTGCGCGAACGCCTCGTCGTCGAACTGCGCACACTGTTCGCCCGGTTGGGTACGACGGTGCTCGCCGTCACCCATGACCAGGGCGAGGCGTTCGCCCTCGCGGACCGGGTCGTCGTGATGCGCGACGGACACATCGCCCAGGTGGGCACTCCGCTGGAGGTCTGGCAACGCCCCGCCTCCGCGTTCGTCGCCCGGTTCCTGGGTTTCGACAATGTGGTGGATGCGACGGTGACCGGGGCGGCCGCGGCGACGAGGTGGGGCAGGGTGCCGGTGCCGGACGGGGCGCCACAGGGCCCGTGCGCCCTGCTGGTGCGTCCGGCGGGCGTACGGATCGGCGACCCGGCGGACGGCCTGCCGTGTACGGTCGGAGCCCGCACCTTCCGGGGCAACCATGTCGCCGTGACGCTGCACCCCGACAGCGGTCCGCTCCTGGAGGCGGAGTGCCCGCTGCGGGACACCCCCCAGGAGGGTGCGAAGGTCGGCGTGACGTTCGACGCGTCGGAGACGGTGGTGCTGCCCGCGTCGGGCTGATCGCGGGCGCCGCTCGCGAGGCCACAGGGCGGGAACCACTACCGGGTGTTCCGGAAGAGCGGTTTCGGCCGTTTCGGGGAACACCTCATGCGACCGGGGAAGATCCGGAACGACTCCGAAAGGGCAGGGACTATGACTGGAACGGCACGCGAGGGCATCGACATCACGCGCGTCTTCGACGCCCCACGGGAACAGGTCTTCGCGGCCTGGACGACCCCCGAGCACTTCGCCGCCTGGTACGGCGGCGATGCCGATGTGCCGCTCGACCGGGTGTCGATGGACGTCAGGCCGGGGGGCACGTGGAGCCTGGTCATCGTGGTGCCGGGCACCGAGATGCCGTTCCACGGGGTCTACCGCGAGGTGGTCGCGCCGGAGCGGCTGGTCTTCACGCTGAAGGACGCCGCCGCGCCTGCCGACATCGAAGGCGAGATCGTCACGGTCACCTTCGCCGAGCGCGGCCGCAGGACCACCGAGATGGTCTTTCAGCAGCGCGGCGGCAACCTCACGCCCGAGCAGTACGCGGCGGCCGAGGACGGCTGGGAGGCCTTCTTCGACGCGTTGGTCAACCGGCTCGCGGCGATCTGAACCGGACAGGCTCTCGGCCGGCCCCTCAGCCGGTCAGCCGGGCGAGTGCCTCGGGGGCCTCGTCCACCGTGTCGACCAGTGCGATACGGGACTCCATCGGCCGGCCCGCGGCGAGCGCCCGGAGCAGCGGCCAGGTGGGCAGTTCGTCCGTCCAGTGGGCGCTGCCGACCAGCACCATCGGCGTCGGTGTGCCGCGTGAGCCGTAGTAGTTCGGCGTCGTGCTGTCGAAGATCTCCTGCACGGTTCCGGCGGCACCCGGCAGGAAGATCACGCCCGCGGTGGAGCGGGCGAGCAGCCCGTCCTCGCGCAGCGCGTTGGCGAAGTACTTGGCGATGTGGTCAGCGAACGGATTCGGCGGCTCGTGACCGTAGAACCAGGTGGGGACCGAGACCGAGCCGCTGCCGTCCGGCCATCGCTGCCGTACGGTGAAGGCGGCCAGCGCCCATTCGGTGATCGACGGGGTGAACGAGGGCACGGCCGCCAGGAGTTCGCAGGCCTTGTCCAGCATCGGATCGGGGTGCGGAGCCGTGTAGGCGCCGAGGTTCGCCGCCTCCATCGCGCCGGGGCCACCGCCGGTGGCCACCATCAGTCCGCTGCGGGCCAGCGTTCTGCCCAGCCGGGCAGCGGCCGCGTACGCGGCGCTGCCGCGGGGCGTTGCGTGGCCGCCCATCACCCCGACCACCCGGGCTCCGGTGAGAAGTTCGTCCAGCGCGTCGGAGACCGCGTCGTCGTGAAGCGCACGCAGCATCGAGGCGAAGGTGTCGCCGTTCGCCCGGGTCTGCCGGAACCATCGGTACGCGCGGGCGTCGGGCGTCGCCTCGTAGCCTCCGTCCGCGAGTCCTGCGTAGAGCGCGTCGGGGGAGTAGAGCAGGCCGCGGTACGGGTCGAAGGGCAGTCCCGGCACGGGCGGGAAGACGAACGCCCCTTCGGCTCGCACCTTCGCGGCCGCTTCGGGCGTCATTCGGCAGCCGAGGAAGACGGCGCCGGACGTGTCGGCGGCGAGCAGCGCGGCGCTGCGGTCCGTCAGGTCGAGGGACTGGATGCGATGTCCGGCCAGTGTCCCTGCGGCGACCGCGGCGTCGAACTCGGCGACCGACTCGATCTCGATGCCGGGTGCAGGAATGCTGTCGTCCGGGTTGTCCACGCTGTCATGCTACGTACCGGCCGGGGGTACAGCTCCTTTCGTACGGTCATATGCCCCCGAGTCGGGAGGTGGCACCGTGACGGACGTGACTCCTGGGGCGGACCGGGACCAAGTGGTGCGGACCCCCGTAGCACCGGTCCCGCCTCTCCTCGCACTGCGTCGCATCGCCGCCGTCTCCGCAGGGACCGGGGCACTCCTTCTCGTCCTCGGTGCCCGCTACGGCTACCACCGCGACGAGCTGTGCTACCGGGCCGCAGGCGACCATCTGGCCTGGGGATACGACGACCAGCCGCCGCTCGTCGTCCTGCTGGCCCGCGCCGAGACCGCGCTCTTCGGGGATTCACCGACCGCGCTGCGCACCGCCTCGGCCGTCGCGGTCGCCCTGACCGTGCTGCTCGTCGGACTGATCGCCCGGGAACTCGGCGGTGGCGCCCGCGCGCAGACGCTCGCCGCCCTTGCCTGGGCGGTCGCCCCGCTCACTGTCATCTCCGGGCACCTGCTCTCCACGACCACCCTCGACCTGCTGGTCTGGACGCTCATCAGCTGGCTCGTGGTCCGTCTGGTGCGTACCCGTGCGCACCGGCTGTGGCTGATGATCGGGCTGGTCACCGGGGTCGGTCTGCTCAACAAGTACTTGGTGGCGTTCTTCGTCGTCGCCCTGCTCGCCGGGATGTTCGCGGCAGGTCCGCGCACGGTCCTGCGTACCCCCTGGCTGCCGGCGGGCGCGGCGCTCGCGCTCCTGATCTCCCTGCCCGATCTGCTGTGGCAGGCGGCGCACGGCTGGCCGCAGTTCGATCTGGCGCGAGCGATCGCGCAGGACGGTGACCAGGGGGGCAGGGCGGGCTTCCTGCCGTTCCAACTTCTGCTGACCGGACCGCTGATGGCGCCCCTGTGGGCGGTGGGACTGTGGCAGCTGGGCCGGGTGGAACGGCTGCGTCCGTACCGGCTGTTCGTCCGGGCGTACGGGGCACTGGCCCTCGTGTTCCTGGTCACCGGCGGCAAGGCCTACTACCAGGGCGGCGCTTATCCGGTACTGCTGGCCGCGGGCGCGCTCACCGTCGAGGAGTGGCTCGCACGCGTGGGCCGCAGAGCCTGGCGCGGAGTGCGTACCGGGATCGTGGCGGTCAGTGGTGCGGTCACCGTACTCATCGGGCTGCCTGTCGTGCCGCTCGCCGCGTTCGCCGACAGTCCGCAGCCGGCCGTCAACGGCGACAGCGCCGAGACGGTCGGCTGGCCGCAACTCGCCGCGACCGTGGGCCGGGTGTACCGGACGCTGCCGCCCGCGGAGCGCGGGGCGACGACGATCGTGACCCGCAACTACGGCGAGGCGGGGGCACTCGCGCGGTACGGCGACGGGTACGGGCTGCCGACCGCGTACAGCGGGCACAACGCCTACCACCGGTGGGGGCCGCCGCCCTCGGACCGCAGCGCCGTGACGCTCTTCGTCGGGGCCCGGAGCGCGGGCGAACTGCGGCGCTACTGGCGTGAGGTGGAACCCGCCGCCCGGATCGACAACGGGTACGGGGTCGACAACGAGGAACAGGGCGCGGAGGTCTGGATCTGCCGGGGCCTGCGCGAGCCCTGGCCGGAGATCTGGCCCGCCTTCCGGCACCTCGGCTGACCGTCGACCGCCTTACGGCCGGCCGACGGTCCCTCAGCCGGTCAGCGGCAGCGCGGCCAATTCGGCGATCGCCCATGTGACCGGGGTGAACACGACCAGCAGGACGGCGACGCGCAGGGCCGTCGCGGCCCGCAGCGCCGAGGCCGGCGCACCGAGACGCAGCAGCATCCGAACCATGTGGGCGCGGGCCTGCTTCGCCTCGAGGGCGGAGGTCAGCAGCGTCGCCGTCGTACAGCCCAGGACCAGTACGGCGCCGAGCGCGGTGAGCGGCCCGAAGGGACGCGGTCCCGTCCCGTACAGCGCGAAGGCCGCGATCACCGCGGAGAGCACCGCGCAGACCGCACCCAGCGGCCGGCCGATCCGGTGCGCCTCGTCCATCAGCACCCTTCCGGCCAGCAGGCGTACGGCTCCTGGGCGCATCGCCTGCAGTAGCCGTCCGGCGAAGTGCGTCAGTCCGGGGCCTGCCACGGCCAGACCGATCGCGGTCAGCGACCATCCCGCCAGTACCCACGCCGGGGTGGTGTCGAGCTTCCCCGGCAGGGGGAACGCACTGCCCGAGCCATCACGGCTCGAGTACGCCTCGACCGCGAGACCGACCGCTGTCAGCGCCACACCCCACGGCAGTCCGGTCGGCGCCGGTGCCGGAGCCGGCATCTGCTCGTCCGGCGAGATGTCCTGCTCGTCGTCGTCCGGCACCGTCGCCTGCACCGGCCGGGTGCGCAGCGCCATCGCACTTGCCGTCGCCGCGGACACCGGTGCCAGCGCCAGCAGCATGAGGGCCGCGGCCACCGGCAACGGGGCGCCTGCGCCGAGCAGGTCGGCCGCCGCCCCGTCGAACGGCAGCCCGGTCAGATCGCCGCGCAGATGCAGGAAGAGGAGCAGTGCCACCATCGACCCGAGGGTGCAGGACACCGCGGTGGAGACCGCGGCCAGCACGCTGAGCCGGAACGGTCCGAGACCGACGGCGGACAGTCCCGGACGCGGGCGCGTACTGGGATCCGTGCGGGCCACCGCGACAGCGAACTGCACGGTGGCGGCCAGCGGTACGAAGCACCACAGCAGCCGCAGCGCCGCGGTGGTCGAGTATGCCGGATGCGTGGACGCGTACCCCAGGGTGCACAGCAGCAGGAAGCCGACCCCGGCGGAGGCGGCTGCGACCAGCAGCCGCCGCACCTGGACCAGCGGATGGGTGCCGCGGGCTAGACGGAGAGCGAGCACGCCGCGTGGCCTTCCGTATCGGACACGGAGGGCAGGGCGACGGTGGTGACAAGGCGGCCGTCCAGCAGCGGGACCGTGCGGTCGGCGAGCGAGGCGACCTCCGCGTCATGGGTGGCGAGCACGACCGTGATGCCGTGCGAGCGGGCCGCGCTCATGAGCGTTCGCAGCACATGGGAGCGGTCTGCGCGGTGCAGTGTCGCGGTCGGCTCGTCGGCGAAGATCACCGTGGGCGTGCCGGCCAGCGCGCGGGCCACGGCGATCCGCTGGCGCTGCCCCTGGAGCAGCGTGTGCGGCCGCTTCTTGGCGCACATGCCGATGTCGAGGCGCTCCAGCCACTCCATGGCGGCCTTCTTCGCGGCCCGGTGCGAGGCGCCGCGCAGCAGCAGGGGAAGCGCCGCGTTCTCCCAGGTGTTCAGCTCCGGTACGAGCTGGGGTTCGGGCGCGATCCAGCCGAACCGGTCCCGGCGCAGCCGCTCGCGCAGCCGCGGCCCCATGGTGTGTACCGGGACACTGTTGAACCACACCTCGCCCTGCTGGGGCACCAGTTGACCGGAGAGGCAGTGCAGCAGAGTCGTCTTGCCGCTGCCGCGCGGTCCGGTCACGGCGAGGATCTCACCGTCGCGGACGCCCAGGGAGACCCCGCCGAGCGCGGGTGAGCCGTTGTGGGAGTGGTGCAGGGAACGCGCCCAGATCACATCGTTGTCCGGCGGAGCCACCATGGCGTACACCTCGGTTCAGATCAGAGTTCCCGTCCCCTGTACGGGGGAACGAAGAGGGGGCCGATCGGTCACTGGGCACCGTAAGGATTCGAACCACGGCATCACGGCACCACGCGGCCCGGGTGCGCTCCTTCCCACTCGAATGGGCGCATCCGGGCCGCGTGAACCGTATGAAATGACTGCTGGAAGCAGGGGTGAGCGATGATCCGGCCGTGGTCAATCGGTCAGTCGATCCGTGGTCGATCGGCCGATCGACTCACGAGCCGGATCACAGTTCGGATCAGAGCTTCGTCCAGGCCTCCGTCAGCACCGACCGCAGGATGGACTCGATCTCGTCGAACGTCGACTGGTCGGAGATCAGCGGCGGGGCGAGCTGGACGACCGGGTCGCCGCGGTCGTCGGCCCGGCAGTACAGACCGTTCTCGTACAGCGCCTTGGAGAGGAAGCCGTACAGGACGCGCTCGGTCTCCTCGTCGGTGAAGGTCTCCTTGGTGACCTTGTCCTTCACCAGCTCGATCCCGTAGAAGAAGCCGTTGCCGCGGACGTCGCCGACGATCGGCAGGTCGTGCAGCTTCTGCAGCGTCGTGAAGAACGCGTTCTCGTTGTCCAGGACGTGCTGGTTGAGACCCTCGCGCTCGAAGATGTCGAGGTTGGCGAGGCCGACCGCCGCGGAGACCGGGTGGCCACCGAAGGTGTAGCCGTGCAGGAAGGTGTTGCCGCCCTCGTAGAACGGCTCGGCGATGCGGTCCGAGACTATGCAGGCGCCGATCGGGGAGTAGCCCGACGTCATGCCCTTGGCGCAGGTGATCATGTCCGGCACGTAGCCGAACTTGTCGCAGGCGAACATCGTGCCGAGGCGGCCGAAGGCGCAGATGACCTCGTCGGAGACGAGCAGCACGTCGTACTTGTCGCAGATCTCGCGCACGCGCTGGAAGTACCCGGGCGGCGGCGGGAAGCAGCCACCGGCGTTCTGCACGGGCTCCAGGAAGACCGCGGCAACCGTTTCCGCGCCCTCGAACAGGATCTCCTGCTCGATCTGGTCGGCGGCCCAGCGGCCGAAGGCCTCCGGGTCGTCGCCGTGGATCGGGGCGCGGTAGATGTTGGTGTTCGGCACCTTGTGCGCGCCGGGGACCAGCGGCTCGAACGGGGCCTTCAGGGCCGGCAGACCGGTGATCGACAGGGCGCCCTGCGGGGTGCCGTGGTAGGCCACGGCGCGCGAGATGACCTTGTACTTGGTCGGCTTGCCCTTGAGCTTGAAGTACTGCTTGGCGAGCTTCCAGGCCGTCTCGACGGCCTCGCCGCCACCGGTGGTGAAGAAGACCTTGTTGAGGTCACCCGGCGCGTAGTCGGCGAGGCGCTCGGCCAGCTCGACCGCCTTCGGGTGAGCGTAGGACCACACCGGGAAGAAGCCCAGCTCCTGGCCCTGCTTGTACGCCGCCTCGGCGAGCTCGTGACGGCCGTGACCTGCGTTGACCACGAACAGGCCGGACAGGCCGTCGAGGTAGCGCTTGCCCTGATCGTCGTAGATGTAGGTGCCCTCGCCACGCACGATGGTGGGAACGGGCGCGTTCTCGTAGTCCGACATGCGGGTGAAGTGCATCCACAGGTGGTCGTACGCGGTTCGGCTGAGGTCCTTGCTCACGGCTATCGGGTTCCCCACATATAGGTCTGCTTCTTGAGCTTCAGGTAGACGAAACTCTCGGTGGAGCGCACGCCGGGGATGGCCCGGATGCGTTTGTTGATCGTTTCCAGCAGGTGGTCGTCGTCCTCACAGACGATCTCCACCATCAGGTCGAAGGAGCCCGCGGTCATCACCACGTACTCGCACTCGGCCATGGCCGACAGCGCCTCCGCGACGGGATCGAGATCGCCTTCGACATTGATGCCGACCATCGCCTGCCGCCGGAACCCCACGGTGAGCGGGTCCGTGACGGCGACGATCTGCATCACGCCCTGGTCGAGCAGCTTCTGAACGCGCTGCCGTACAGCCGCCTCGGAGAGGCCCACGGCCTTGCCGATCGCGGCGTACGGACGACGCCCGTCCTCCTGGAGCTGCTCGATGATTGCGAGGGACACGGCATCGACCGCTGGTGACGATCCGTTCCCGGTCCTGGAGTCTGCGCTGCGACTGGCCACGGACACACTGTGCACCGGGACTCGTCTGTCTGGCAACCCCGAATCGATGAAATTCGTTGTTTTAAGGCCTTGATCTAACTGAATCCGAAGTTCACGGCGGTTGGGTATGTCGAAAGCGTTACCCCAGCGACTAGGCTGGACATCTCACCCATTGGACGTGTCGACAGGAGGGGTGGTTGTGACCACCGAGGTGCGCCGTCTGCGCAACTACATCAACGGAGAGTTCCGGGACGCCGCGGACGGGCGGACCATCGACGTGGTCAACCCGGCGACGGAAGAGGTCTACGCGACCTCGCCGCTCTCCGGCCAGGCCGATGTCGATGCCGCCATGGCCGCCGCGGCCGCCGCCTTCCCCGCCTGGCGCGACGCTACGCCCGCCGAGCGCCAGAAGGCCCTGCTGAAGATCGCGGACGCCTTCGAGGAGCGCGCTGAGGACCTGATCGCCGCCGAGTCCGAGAACACCGGCAAGCCGCTCGAACTCACCCGTACCGAAGAGATCCCGCCGATGGTGGACCAGATCCGCTTCTTCGCGGGTGCGGCGCGGATGCTCGAAGGCCGCTCGGCCGGTGAGTACATGGAGGGCCTGACCTCCATCATCCGCCGCGAGCCGGTCGGCGTCTGCGCACAGGTCGCGCCGTGGAACTACCCGATGATGATGGCCGTCTGGAAGTTCGCCCCGGCGCTCGCCGCCGGCAACACCGTCGTCATCAAGCCGTCCGACACCACCCCGGCGTCGACCGTGCTGATCGCCGAGATCATCGGCCAGATCCTGCCCAAGGGCGTCTTCAACGTCATCTGCGGCGACCGGGACACCGGCCGCGCGATGGTCGAGCACCCGACGCCGGCGATGGCCTCCATCACCGGTTCGGTACGGGCCGGCATGCAGGTCGCCGAGTCCGCCGCCAAGGACGTCAAGCGCGTCCACCTGGAGCTCGGCGGCAAGGCGCCCGCCGTCGTCTTCGAGGACTCCGACATCGCCAAGGCCGTCGAGGGCATCTCCGTCGCGGGCTTCTTCAACGCCGGCCAGGACTGTACGGCCGCGACCCGCGTCCTCGTCCACGAGTCGATCCACGACGAGTTCGTCACCGCGCTCGCCAAGGCCGCCGCCGACACGAAGACGGGGCAGCCGGACGACGAGGACGTGCTGTACGGCCCGCTGAACAACGCCAACCAGCTGAAGCAGGTCAGCGGCTTCATCGAGCGGCTCCCCGCCCACGCGAAGGTCGAGGCGGGCGGCCACCGGGTCGGCGACAAGGGCTACTTCTACGCCCCGACCGTCGTCTCCGGCCTGCGCCAGGACGACGAGATCATCCAGAACGAGGTCTTCGGTCCGGTCATCACCGTCCAGTCGTTCACCGACGAGACGCAGGCCGTGGAGTACGCGAACGGCGTCGAGTACGCCCTCGCCTCCTCCGTATGGACCAAGGACCACTCCCGGGCGATGCGGATGTCCAAGAACCTCGACTTCGGCTGCGTGTGGATCAACACCCACATCCCGCTCGTCGCCGAGATGCCGCACGGCGGATTCAAGAAGTCCGGCTACGGCAAGGACCTCTCCGCGTACGGCTTCGAGGACTACACGCGCATCAAGCACGTCATGACGTCTCTCGACGACTGACCTTCCGTGCATGCGGTGGCGGCCCCGGGCTCCGGCCCGGGGCCGTTTCCGTGCCCCGCTTCTGACGGGGCATCGACAGGGTGTGCGGATGGAGTGCATGCCGCTGGACGAATGGTCCATTGTCCGCCGAACCCGCCGACCGGCATCCTGCGCAGGTGCGAGCGATCCCGAACCACCCCATGTCCCGCCGGTCCCTGCTGCGCGCCTTCGGGGCGGGAGCGGCCGGTGCCACGCTGGCCGGCTGCGGAGTGCCCGCCGCGTATGTGCAGCCCGGTGACCGCGCCGGACGCGACTTCTCCTCCACCGACCACACGCTGCGGTTCGCCAACTGGCCGCTGTACATCGACACCGACGACGAGGACGAGTCCAAGCGGCCCACCCTCGACACGTTCACCGAGCGCACCGGGATCTCCGTCGGGTACACCGAGGAGATCAACGACAACGACGAGTTCTTCGGGAAGATCAGCCCGGCGCTGATGAACCACCAGCAGACCGGCCGGGACCTGATCGTCATCAGCGACTGGATGGCCGCCCGGTTCGTACGGCTCGGCTGGGTGCAGGAGATGGCCCGGACCGAGCAGCCCAACGTCGCCAAGTACCTGGACCCGCAGCTGCGTTCGCCCGCTTTCGACCGGGGGCGGATGCACAGCGTCCCCTGGCAGTCCGGGATCACCGGCATCGCGTACAACCGCAAGAAGCTCGGCCGCGAGATCAAGCACACGAGCGATCTCTGGGCGGACGACCTGCGTGGCAAGGTGACGCTGCTGTCCGGGCTCGACGAGTCGTTCGCCCTGCTGATGCAGGGCAACGGCGTCGACATCACCCGCTGGACGCGGGACGACTTCTACACGACGTGCGACCAGGTGGAGAAGCTGGTGAGGAAGAAGCACATCCGCCGCTTCACCGGCAACGACTACATCAAGGATCTGTCCACCGGCGATGTGCTCGCCTGCCAGGCCTACTCGGGCGATGTCATCCAACTCCAGGCGGACAACCCGGAGATCGAGTTCGTGGTGCCCGAGGAGGGGGCCGAGCTCTGGGCGGAATCGCTCATGATCCCCAACCTCGCCCGTCACAAGCACAATGCCGAGAAACTGATCGACTACTACTACGAGCCCGAGGTCGCCGCGGAACTCGCCACCTGGGTCAACTACGTCTGTCCCGTCCCGGCCGCCCGCGAGGTGCTGGCCTCGGCCAAGGACGAGGAGACCGCCGCCCTCGCCGAGGATCCACTGATCTTCCCCGACGACGCGATGCGCGCACGGCTGGCGATCGCCCGCGACATCACGTCCGAGGAACGCACCGAGTTCGCGAAGAAATGGAACTCCATCGTCGGTCTCTGAGCGAGGTGCCGGGGCGGCGTAAAGGGCGCGTAAACCCGGGCTTACGCTGCGGGCATGAGCGAGCGAAGAGCCCTGCTGAGGCGCATACGCGTGTGGTTGGTCGTCTTTATTGTCTGCCTGGTGCTGAGCGGGCTCACTGCCTTCCCGCTCGTCCATGAACTCCACTGGACCGAGGACCTGCTGAAGTCCTCGGCCTCGCCCGTTCCCGAGCACTTCCCGGCTCTGATGGAGTGGATCACCCGGGTCCGGACCGGTCTGGACGAGGCCGACGCGAAGTACCCCTTCGTGCTGTACGGCACCGACTGGCTGGCCTTCGCGCATCTCGTCATCGCCGTCGCCTTCTACGGTCCGTACCGCGACCCGGTCCGCAACATCTGGGTCATCGAGTTCGGCATGATCGCGTGCGCCGGGATCATCCCGCTCGCGCTGATCTGCGGACCGGTCCGGGGGATCCCCTTCTGGTGGTCGGTCATCGACATGTCGTTCGGTGTCATCGGGGTGATCCCGCTGCTCGTCGTCCGCCGGATGATCAAGCGGCTGGAGACCCTGCCGCAGGTGCCGGAGCCGGCGGGGGCCCCGGAACTTGCATCGGCCGGCTGATTCAGCTCTCCGACGGACGGCCGAACGCGGCGACGACCAGCCCCATCACCACATCGTTCGTGTCCGCACCCTTCGCGTCCGTGGAATTGACGCTGTAGACCATGGTGCGGGAGAGATCCCGTGAGGCCCCGATCCCCGCGTTGTAGCCCCAGCGGCCACCGGTCTTGCCCCAGACCTGGTGGCCGCCCAGTTCCCACGAGGTCAGTCCCGCGCTGTAGGCGGCGGGCTGGCCCGTCAGGTAGTCGCGCACCGAAGGGCTGGGCAGTGTGAACATCTCCTCCAGCCACGGGCCGCGCACCACCCGACCGCGGAACAGGGCGGTGACGAAGCGCTCCAGGTCGGCGGTGGTCGAGATGATGTCGCCCGCCGCCCAGCCGTCGGTCGCGCCCCAGACGCTGACGTCGCGCAGCCCGATGGAGCCGTCCGCCGACGTCATGGTCTGGTAGCCGTGGTTGTGCGGTCCGTGGATGCGCGGGTCACTTCCGGGGAACGACGTGCCGTGCAGCCCCAGTGGGCGCAGGATGCGGCGGCCGACCTCGCTCTCGTAGGTGCGGCCCGTCACCTGCTCGACCAGCAGTCCGGCCACGGTGTAATTGATGTTGAGGTAATGCTGTCGCGTCCCGGCCGGGAACTCGGCCGGTTTCGCCGTCGCCGAGGTGACCATGCCGCGCGGCGTGTGGATCCGGAAGCGGTTCTCGTACCACTCCTCCACGGTCGTGCCGGGGAAGTCGGGTGCGGGCAGGCCGCTGGTGTGGTTCAGCAGGTGGCGCACCGTCACCTTCGCGTACGCCGCCGGGATCAGCCCGGGCAGATAGGCGCGGACCGGCCGGTCCAGATCGACCTTCTTCTCGGCGGCGAGCTGTAGGACCGTGGCCGCGGTGAAGACCTTGGTCACCGAGCCCGCCCGGAACCGGGCATCCGGATCGGCCGGGCGGTTCGACCTGAGGTCGTGGACGCCGGAACTGCCTCGCCAGCTGCCGTCGGTGCCCCCGATCCGTACCAGAGCGGCCGTTGCGTCCTTGCTCGGCAGCCCCGACATGACTGCTTTCAGCGTCTCGGCGTCCGGGACGTCGTACATCGGGGCGGCCGCAGCCGTGCGGGCGGCGGCGAGAGCCGGGGCCGCTGGACCGGCAGCGATACCGAGGACCAGGGCGGCGGCGAGGACGGTACGGGCGCGGACGTTCATCGTGGTGCCTCCGGGGCGTGGAATCCGTGACAGCCGGTCGGATTCCGGCCGTCGCTTTCCGATGGACTCCATCTTGTTGATCACGCGGCGCCGGCGGATCACCGGAGCGAGCGGTCCTCGTCGGGTGTTTCTCTCGCCTGCGCGGGGGAGAGGAGCGCGGGCTCTCCCCCGGGCGAGGGAGCGACGAGCCCCGCCTCGTAGGCGCAGATGACTGCCTGGATGCGGTCGCGCAGGCCCAGCTTGGACAGCACATGGCCGACATGCGTCTTCACCGTGTGCTCGCTGACGACCAGCGCTGCTGCGATCTCCGCGTTCGACAGGCCGCGCGCCAGATGCAGCAGAGTCTCGCGCTCGCGGGCGGTCAGGATGTCGAGCCGTGCGGACGACACGGCGACCGAGGCGACCGGGCGTGCGGTGTACTCGGCGATCAGGCGGCGGGCCACGGACGGTGCGAGCAGCGAGTCGCCGGCCGCCACCACCCGTACCGCATGCACCAGATCGTCGCGGCGGACGTCCTTGAGCAGAAAGCCGCTCGCGCCGGCGTGCAGTGCCTCGTAGACGTACTCGTCGGAGTCGAACGTGGTAAGCATGACCGTCCGGCAGGACGTCTGTGCGCTGATCGCCCGGCATGCCTCGATGCCGTCCATCACGGGCATGCGAATGTCCAGCAGCACCACTTCGGGATCCAGCCGGCGCACCGCGTCGACCGCCGTTGCCCCGTCACCCGCCTCGGCCACGACCTCGATGTCCGGCTGCGCGTCCAGAATCATCGCGAAGCCGCTGCGGACCAGTTCCTGGTCGTCGGCCACCACTACGCGGATCGTCAACTCCCCACCTCCACCGTCGATATGACATGAGGGATGGTGACGCGGACCTGAAACCCGCGGCCGCCAGGGCCCGGGCCGGTTCGGGCGGTTCCGCCGTGGGCGGTGGCGCGTTCACGGATACCGGCCAGTCCGTGCCCGCTGCGATGCCCGCTTCCCGGACCGCGCCCGTCGTCGGTCACTGTCAGCGTCAACTCGTCCGGGCCGTAGGCGAGTCGTACGGAGACGGTGTGCGCGGCCGCATGTCTGACGACGTTCGTCAGTGCCTCCTGCACGATGCGGTACACGGCCGCCCCGGTGTCCAGCGGCAGCGTCCGGGCCGACCCGGTGGCCGCGTACGTGATCCCCAGTCCGCTGCGGCGCACCCGCTCGACCAGCCCCGGCAGCTCCGCCAGGCCGGGCTGCGGTTCGCGCGGAGCAGCCCGGCCGGTCTCGTTGTCGCGCAGCACGCCTAGCATCCGGCGCAGTTGTGCCATGGCGTCCCGCCCCGCCTCCGAGATCGCGTCGAACGCCGCCTCGGCCCGCTCCGGCGCCGTACGCACCGCCACCGGACCGGCCTCCGCCTGCACGATCATGAGGCTCACCGCGTGGGAGAGGACGTCGTGCATCTCCCGTGCGATCCGGGCCCGTTCGCGGGCCGCCGCCTGCTCGGCCTCGATCAGGCGCGTCCGTTCCAGCTGCCGGGCCCGGTCCTCCACCGCGCGGGTGTACGCCTGCCGGGTATGCGTGAATCGGCCGAAGGAGTACGCCGCGGTGAAGACCATCAACGAGAACACCAGCTCACGGGCCTCGCCCGTGTTCAGTGCCGCCGACGGGAAGACGACCGCGAGGGTCAGCGCGCCGAGGAGCTGACGGGTGGGCGACGGCGAGAGCGCGGCCACCGTGTACAGGGCGACGAGACCGGTGTACGGAAGGGTCTGCCCCGGGCCGTCGACGGCGAGTCCGTACAGCGCCTGCGCTGCCATGACGGCAAGGAGCACGCGGCCGGGCGCCCGACGGCGCCACACGAGCGGCAGCACCGTGAGGGTGGTCAGCAGATACGCCGCCAGGGTCGCCGGTTCCAGACGCGGGTCCCGGGGAAGGATCCACGGCACCGAAACCGCGCCCTGCACCAGCAGAGCGACTCCGATGTCCGTCGCCCGGGGACCGGCCCCCCTGAGTGCGCGTGCGCGCGCCCACACCCTCTGTATGCCCACTACGGCTTCCGGGCCACTGCGCCGAACTGGGCGACCTCGGCCCCCACTGCGGCCGGGCCGGTGCGCCAGCGGGCGCACGACACGATGCCGGGACCGATGAGCTCCAGGCCCTCCAGGAACGAGGCGAACTCGGTGCGACTGCGGGCGGTGATCGGGGGTGTGGCGTTCTCGTTCCAGAACCGCATCGCCGCTTCGTTGCCCTCGCCGCCCAGCTCGAGCGTGGGGTGGGTGAGCACCAGATAGCTGCCGGACGGCATCGCGGCCATCAGCTTCCGTACGATGCCCCGCGCCTCGTCCGTGTCGAGAACGAAGTTCAGGATGCCGAGCATCATCACCGCGACCGGCTTCTTCAGGTCCAGGGTCGGTTCGACCGCCTGCAGGATCCGTTCCGGGTGACGGGCGTCCGCGTCGATGTAGGTGGTCGCACCCTCCGGCGAGCTGGTGAGCAGCGCGCGGGCGTGCGCCAGCACGATCGGGTCGTTGTCGACGTACACGATGCGCGCGTCCGGCGCGGTGTGCTGCGCGATCTCATGGGTGTTGTCCGCCGTCGGCAGGCCGGTGCCGATGTCCAGGAACTGGCCGATTCCCGCGTCGCCGGCCAGATGGCGCACCGCCCGCCCCAGGAAGGCCCGGTCGGCGCGGGCCACTTCGCCGATGCTCGGGTACATGCCGGTGACCTGATCGCCGACCGCACGGTCGACGGGGTAGTTGTCCTTGCCGCCCAGCCAGTGGTTCCAGACCCGGGCGTTGTGCGCGATGTCGGAACGGACACGGGGGGAAAGAGGGTTGCTCCGCGGATCGGTCACATCAGTCACATCTGCTCCTCCGGCGCCGGGGGCGACATCGCGATCGATGAGGCACCGTCCATCATGCCGGATCGATCAAGGGAGCTCAGTGACAGTCGAGTTGGCGAGCAGGCCGTGCAGGGCGTCGACCCGGTTGGTGGTGATCGAGTCGACGCCGTGCGCGATCAGGCGGCGCATGGTGCGCCTGGTATCGGCTGTCCAGGCCGAGACCAGCAGCCCGTCCCGGTGGACACGGTCCGTCAACTCCTGGCTCACCAGACCGAACCGGTAGTTCAGCCAGCGCGGCTTCACCGCCTCCAGCAGACCGGCACGGGGCGGGGCGAGCGACGTCCAGGTCAGGGCGATCTCGGCGGACGGATCGGCTGCGCGCACCCGGAGCATGGCCTCGGGGCCCGCGCAGTAGTACGTACGCTCCCCGGCCCCGCACTCGCGGACCACACCGACTGTCCTGCGTACCGAATCGTCGGTGGAGCCGGGCAGGTCGACCATGAGGCGATGCGTTCCGGCGGCGAGCAGCGCCTCGCGCAGCGTGGGCACACCGCCCCCGGTCACTTCGGTGAGCTCCTGATGGGTGAGCCCGTCCAGCCTGCGATCGTGGCCCCACAGCCGTTCCAGCGTGGAGTCGTGCAGCAGGACGGGCACCCCGTCGCGGGTGACCCGGACATCGATCTCGACCGCGTCCGCCCCCCGTTCGATCGCGGAGCGGATCGACGGGAGGGTGTTCTCGCGGACACGGTACGGATCGCCGCGGTGAGCCACGGCGGTGACAGAGGTGGCCATGGGGCCATTGTCACCGCCTCCGGTCACCGGCCGGTGCGCTCCAGCCAGCTCGTCGTGTACGTGTCGATCTCGGCGGCCAGCGTCCGCTTGCCGGCCGGGTCGAGGTACGAGGCCTCCACCGCGTTCTTCGCGAGTGCGGCGAGACCCCGCTCGTCCAGGCCGAGGAGACGGGCCGCCACCCCGTACTCGTTGTTGAGGTCTGTGCCGAACATCGGCGGGTCGTCGCTGTTGATGGTGACCAGAACGCCGGCGTCCACCATCTCCTTGACCGGGTGCCGGTCGAGGTCGGTGACGGCGCGGGTCGCGATGTTCGAGGTCGGGCAGACCTCCAGCGGAATCCGGTGCTCGGCGAGGTGGTCCAGGAGCCTCGGGTCCCGGGTGGCGCTGGTGCCGTGGCCGATGCGCTCGGCGCGCAGCTCGGTGAGGGCGTCCCAGATGGTCTGCGGGCCCGTGGTCTCCCCGGCGTGCGGGACGGAGTGCAGGCCCTCGGCGATCGCCCGGTCGAAGTAGGGCTTGAATTGCGGGCGGGGCACGCCGATCTCCGGACCGCCGAGCCCGAACGCGACGAGCCCCTCGGGCCGCAGTCCGACCGCGAGCCGGGTGGTCTCCTCGGCGGCTTCCAGTCCGGCCTCGCCGGGGATGTCGAACGTCCAGCGCAGTACGACCCCGAGCTCGGCCTCGGCGGCCTTGCGGGCGTCCTCGATGGCCTCCATGAAGCCCTGCTCCGGGATCCCCCGCCGGGTCGAGCTGAACGGGGTGACGGTCAGCTCCGCGTACCGGATGTTCTGGCGGGCCATGTCACGGGCGACCTCGAAGGTCAGCAGCCGGACGTCCTCCGGGGTGCGGATCAGGTCCACGACGGAGAGATAGACATCGATGAAGTGAGCGAAGTCGGTGAAGGAGAAGTAGTCGGCCAGCGCCTCGGGGTCTGTGGGGACCTTGGAGTCCGGGTGGTGGGCGGCCAGTTCGGCGACGATGCGGGGCGAGGCGGATCCGACATGGTGGACATGCAGTTCGGCCTTGGGCAGCCCCGCGATGAAGGGGTGCAGATCGGTCATCGGATCCTCCGGAACGTGCGGTTCGAGCGGTCCGGGCGCATTGCGGCCCGGGGCGGGACGGGGATCATCGTAGGCCGGGGCCGGACCGGCGGGAGCGGGCCGTAGCATGACGGGACCACGATGGGGGAGGCCCATGTCAGACAACACAGAGCAGCCAGGGGGCGGGGCGGAGCCACGCGACCCATGGGCTCCGCCGGACAGCAGAGTGCCGCTGGAGAAGCCGTCCGGTGATCCTCGTCCGCCTGCTGTGCACGACCAGCCGACCGTGACCTCGATGCCGGGTGTGGGGGAAGGGTCCGCACCTGCCACCGGACCGGGGTTCGGTCCGGGAGCTCCGACGGGGCCGGCGCCGGCCTCCGGCCCCGGGGAGGTACCGCCGCCGCCGATCGCACCGAACGGACCGGGCCAGCAGGTCCCGCCGGCCGCGGGGCAGTACGGCTACCCGGCCGCGCCGGGCGCGCAGTACGGGAGCTACCCGGGGTATTCCGCCTACGGCCAGACGTCCTGGGGCAGTGCGCCTTCCAACGGCATGGGTACGGCAGCCATGGTGCTCGGCATCCTGGCCGTCTGCCTGTTCTGCATCTACGGGATACCCAGTCTGATCCTGGGCGCACTCGCCCTGATCTTCGGCATCCTGGGCCGTAAGCGGGTGCAGCGCGGCGAGGCGACCAACAGCGGTCAGGCGCTCGCCGGGATCATCATGGGGTCCATCGGCATGGTTCTCGGGGTGGCGATCATCGGCTTCTTCATCTGGCTGTTCGTCACCCATGCCGATGAGTTCGACGACAACACCTACAACGACGACCCGTACTCCTCGTCCCTGGTCGTCGACGTCACGCGATAGGCGATGCCGGGCGGCGGTACCGGAACCTTGCGGGACCGGTGCCGCGTATCCCACCCGATGGCCGGGCGGGCCGGGCTCCGGTCCGCCCGGCCGTCGCGCATCCGGGCCGCCTCATGGCGTGCGCAGCTCCGCCCGCGCGTCCATCAGCGCGAACCCCAACAGATTCAGCCCGCGCCAGCGCGCCGGGTTCTCGGCACGCGGATCGTCCGCCGCCAGCCCGATGCCCCAGATCCGGTCCACGGGGCTGGCTTCGACGAGCACCCGGTCCCCGGTGTTCACCAGGAATTCCCGCAGCTCGGCGTTCTGGCCGAACTTGTGGACGCTGCCCGCCACCACCAGAGCGAACCGCTCCCGCTCCCACACGGACTCGTCGAAACCGCGGACCAGCCGGCCCGTCTTCTTCGCCGCAGCGGGACTGCTCGCGGACACGGCCCGGTGCTCCGCCTCCTCGTCGCCGAAGAGCCGCGCCTTGCCGGCCATCATCCAGTGCTCGGCCGACGCGTACGCCACGCCGTCGACGGTGAACGGCGACGGCCACCACTGACTGAGACAGCTCGCACCGATCCGCCCGTCCGGGAGCGGGCGGTGTCCCCAGAACCGCAGGTACTTCACCTGCTCGCCGCGACGGGTCCGCGCCACAAGATCGTTCATGTGCTCCATGACATGCGAGTGTGGCATCCGCCACTGACACTCCGTACGGGGAATTCCGTATCGACGCGACACATGGTCGACAGATTCCGTCGCGTAACCAAAAGGCAACAACGGAATCACTTGTTGGGCTCAGTGTCCTCTGTCAGGATCGGCACTCAATTCGAGCAGAAGCTACGCCGCCCCGGTCGACGGGAACAGCGGCGGAGGAGAGCGTCATGGGCAACGGCTTCCAGGTGCAGGACCGCTTCGCGGACGGCGCGCAGTACATCGGCGGAAGTCTGCGGTCCGGCACATCGGGACGCAGTCACGCGGTCGTGAACCCGGCGACGGGCGAGACCGTCTACACCTACGAGCTGGCGGGCACCGCCGATGTCGACGCGGCCGTCGCCGCCGCCCGGGAAGCCTTCCCCGGCTGGTCCGGCGCCACACCGGCCGAGCGGTCCGAGGCGATGCACCGCTTCGCCGCCGTACTCGCCGAGCAGGCCGGCGACTTCGCGTACGCCGAGTCGCTCCAGTGCGGCAAGCCGATCAAGCTCTCCACCGAGTTCGACGTGCCGGGGACCATCGACAACACCTCCTTCTTCGCGGGCGCCGCCCGCCATCTGGAGGGCAGGTCCGCGGGCGAGTACGACGGCGACCACACCTCGTACGTACGTCGTGAGGCGATCGGTGTCGTCGGCTCCATCGCTCCCTGGAACTACCCGCTCCAGATGGCCGCCTGGAAGATCCTCCCGGCGATCGCGGCAGGCAACACGATCGTGCTGAAGCCCGCCGAGATCACCCCGCTGACCTCGTTGATGTTCGCGCAGGCGGCCACCGAGGCAGGCATCCCGGACGGCGTGATCAACATCGTCACCGGGGCGGGCAAGGACGCGGGCGAGCACCTGGTCGGCCACCCGGACGTCGTGATGACCTCCTTCACCGGGTCCACCGCGGTGGGCAAGCGGGTCGCCGAGATCGCCACCGCGACCGTCAAGCGCCTCCACCTCGAACTGGGCGGCAAGGCCCCCTTCCTGGTGTTCGACGACGCCGACCTCGACGCCGCCGTCAACGGCGCGGTCGCCGGAGCGCTCATCAACACCGGCCAGGACTGCACCGCCGCCACCCGCGCCTATGTCCAGCGCCCGCTCTACGACGCCTTCGTCAATGGGGTCGCCGAGCTGATGGCGACCGTCCGGCTCGGCGACCCCTTCGACCCGTCGACCGACCTCGGCCCGCTGATCAGCCACGCCCAGCGGGACCGGGTCGCCGGATTCGTCGAGCGCGCCCGTGCGTACGCCACCGTCGTCACCGGTGGCGAGGCGCCCGGCGGCGACCTCGAGGACGGCGCCTACTACCGGCCGACGCTGGTCGCCGGAGCCGCCCAGGACAGCGAGATCGTCCAGTCGGAGATCTTCGGCCCGGTCCTGGTCGTGCTGCCCTTCGACACCGACGACGAGGGCATCGCTCTTGCCAACGACACCCCGTACGGACTCGCCGCCTCCGCCTGGAGCCGGGACGTGTACCGGGCGGGCCGCGCCACTCGCGAGATCAAGGCGGGCTGCGTCTGGGTCAACGACCACATTCCGATCATCAGCGAGATGCCACACGGCGGATACAAGGCCAGCGGCTTCGGCAAGGACATGTCGGCGTACTCCTTCGAGGAGTACACGCAGGTCAAGCACGTGATGTATGACAACACCGCGGTCGCCCGCAAGGACTGGCACCGCACGATCTTCGGGGACCGATAGCCCGGCCGACCACGGCCATTCCCACCCGAAAGGGCAACGCGCATGGAGCAGTACGAGCCGGAGCACCTCTCTGCAGCGCAGCTGGCCGCGATGCGGCGCAGTCTGACCAGCGGCAGGGGCGCCCTCACCCGGCGTTCACTCATCCGCGCCTCCGGTCTGGGCGCGCTCGCGCTCGGCGGACTGGGGACGCTGAGCGCATGCGGTATTCCGCCCGCGAAGCGGGAAGGGGACGCCGCAGCGGCCTCGGACGACCATTCGGCCAAGGAGAAGCAGATCAACTTCTCCAACTGGACCGAATACATGGACGTCAGTGAGGACGAGAAGCACCGGCCCACCCTGGAGGCGTTCACGAAACGCACCGGGATCAAGGTCAAGTACACCGAGGACATCAACGACAACGTCGAATTCTTCGGCAAGATAAAGCCGCAGCTGGCCGCGGGCCAGGACACCGGCCGGGACCTCATCATCGTCACCGACTGGCTGGCCGCGCGGATCATCCGGCTCGGCTGGGCCCAGAAGCTCGACCCGGTGAACCTGCCGCACGCCTTCGCCAATCTCTCGTCCCAGTTCCGCACCCCCGACTGGGACCCGGGCCGCGCCTACTCGTACCCCTGGACCGGCATTCCGACCGTCATCGCCTACAACTCCAAGGCGACCGGCGGACGCAAGGTCGACTCCATCACGCAGCTGCTCGACGACCCCTCCCTCAAGGGCCGGGTCGGGTTCCTCTCCGAGATGCGTGACTCCGTCGGCATGACCCTGCTCGACATGGGCAAGGACCCCGGGACGTTCACGGACGCCGACTTCGACGCGGCGATCGGCCGGATCCAGAAGGGCGTCGACAAGAAGCAGATCCGCCGCTTCACCGGCAACGACTACACCGCGGACCTCGACAAGGGTGACATCGCCGCCTGCATCGCGTGGGCCGGCGACATCATCCAGCTCCAGTCCGGAAACCCGGACATCAAGTACGCGATCCCGGCCGCCGGTTACATCACGTCGAGCGACAACATGCTGGTCCCCGCCAAGGCCCGGCACAAGACCAACGCCGAGAAGCTCATCGACTACTACTACGAGCCGCCGGTCGCCGCCCAGCTTGCCGCCTACATCAACTATGTCTGTCCTGTCGACGGTGTCCGCGAGGAACTCACCAAGATCGACAAGGCGATGGCTGCCAACACACTCATCCTTCCCGACAAGGAGATGGCGGCCCGATCGCACGCCTTCCGCTCGCTGACAAGCAAGGAAGAGACGGCGTACGAGGAGAAGTTCGCCAAGCTCATCGGCGCCTGACCGCCGTGCCTTTTCCCCCTCGCCCGATCTCCCCCTGACACCACTGGGACTGCGACCCATGACACAGCAGCAGACAGAAGGCGGCGACGTCCGCCTCACCGGGATCAGCAAGATGTACGGTTCCTTCGCCGCCGTCCAGCCGCTCGACCTGACCGTCCCGCAGGGTTCCTTCTTCGCCCTGCTCGGAGCGTCCGGCTGCGGCAAGACCACCACCCTGCGGATGATCGCGGGGCTGGAGGAGGCCACCACCGGCACCATCTCGCTCGGCGGCCGGGACATCACCGACCTGCCCCCGTACAAGCGGCCCGTCAACACCGTCTTTCAGAGCTACGCGCTCTTCCCGCACCTGGACATCACCGAGAACGTCGCCTTCGGTCTGCGCCGGCGCGGCGTCAAGTCGGTGAAGAAGCAGGTCGACGACATGCTGGAGCTCGTTCAGCTCGGCGACTTCGCGAAGCGCAAACCGCACCAGCTCTCCGGCGGTCAGCAGCAGCGCGTAGCCGTCGCCCGAGCCCTGATCAACCACCCGCAGGTGCTCCTGCTCGACGAGCCGCTCGGCGCCCTCGACCTCAAGCTGCGCCGCCAGATGCAGCTCGAGCTCAAGCGCATCCAGACGGAGGTCGGCATCACGTTCATCCATGTCACCCACGACCAGGAGGAGGCCATGACCATGGCCGACACCGTCGCGGTGATGAACGCGGGCCGCGTCGAGCAGCTCGGTGCCCCCGCCGATCTGTACGAGAACCCGAAGACGACCTTCGTCGCCAACTTCCTCGGCACCTCCAACCTCATCGAGGGCGAGATCACCGAGTCCGGCACGGACATCCTCGTCGGCGTGGGCGGCAGCACTCTGCGACTGCCCGCCGGGCGATGCTCGGCACCCACCGCCCTCGGCGGGAGGATCCTGGTCGGCATCCGCCCGGAGAAGATCTCCCTCGCATCTGCCGGCGAAGCCGACACCATAGCCGCCGGACGCAACCGGGTGACCGGCCGGATCGTCGACTCCAGCTTCATCGGCGTCTCCACGCAGTACGTGGTGGAGAGCCCGGCCGGCAAGGCACTGCAGGTGTACGAGCAGAACGTCGGGCATCGCGCGGGACTCACCCGCGGCGCCGAGGTCGTCCTGCACTGGAACCCGGAGCACACCTTCGGCCTCGACGCGGCCCAGGACATCGACGCCGGTGTGGAGACGGTGGAGGACGCGACGTGACCGTCACCGAAGCGCCGCCCGCGCCGCCCAAGGACCCCGCCGAACTCCCCGTACGCAAGGCCTCCACCCGCAAGCGGCTCGTCCCGTACTGGCTGCTGCTCCCCGGCATCCTCTGGCTGGTCGTCTTCTTCGCCCTGCCGATGGTCTACCAGGCATCGACCTCCGTACAGACCGGATCCCTGGAGAAGGGGTTCGAGGTCACCTGGCACGTCCAGACCTACTGGGTCGCGCTGTCCGAGTACTACCCGCAGTTCATCCGGTCCCTGCTGTACGCGGGCACCGCGACGATTCTCTGCCTGCTGCTCGGCTACCCGCTCGCGTATCTCATCGCGTTCAAGGCGGGCCGCTGGCGCAATCTGGTGCTGGTGCTGGTCATCGCGCCCTTCTTCACCAGCTTCCTGATCCGTACCCTCGCCTGGAAGACGATCCTCGCGGACGGCGGCGCGGTCGTCGACGTACTGAACGCCCTGCACGTCCTGGATGTCACCAGCTGGCTCGGCTGGACCGAGAACAACCGGGTGCTGGCCACGCCGATGGCTGTCGTCTGCGGTCTCACGTACAACTTCCTGCCGTTCATGATCCTGCCGCTCTACACCTCGCTGGAGCGGATCGACGGCAGGCTGCACGAGGCGGCCGGCGATCTGTACGCCACCCCCGCCACCACCTTCCGCAAGGTGACGTTCCCGCTCTCCATGCCGGGTGTCGTCTCGGGCACGCTGCTGACCTTCATCCCGGCCAGCGGTGACTACGTCAACGCCGAACTGCTGGGCTCCACCGACACCAAGATGGTCGGCAGCGTCATCCAGACCCAGTTCCTGCGCGTCCTCGACTACCCGATGGCCGCCGCGCTCTCCTTCATCCTCATGGCGGTCGTCCTGCTGATGGTGACCGTCTACATCCGCCGCTCCGGGACGGAGGACCTGGTCTGATGCCCGTACTGCGCTGGCTCCGCCGCCATCTGATCGTCATCGCGGGTCTGCTGACCCTCGCCTACATGATTCTTCCGAACATCGTCGTGATGGTGTTCTCCTTCAACAAGCCGAACGGGCGCTTCAACTACGCCTGGCAGCGCTTCTCGCTGGACGCCTGGACGGACCCCTGCGGCGTCGCCGACATGTGCGGCTCGCTCTCGCTCTCCCTCCAGATCGCCACCTGGGCGACGATCGGCGCGACCGCGCTCGGCACGATGATCGCCTTCGCGCTGGTCCGCTACCGCTTCCGGGCGCGCGGCGCGATCAACTCGCTGATCTTCCTGCCGATGGCGATGCCCGAGGTCGTCATGGCCGCCTCACTGCTTACGCTCTTCCTCAACATGGGCGCCCAACTGGGTTTCTGGACGATCCTCATCGCACACATCATGTTCTGCCTGAGCTTCGTCGTGACGGCGGTCAAGGCGCGCGTGATGTCGATGGACCCGCGACTGGAGGAGGCGGCCCGCGATCTGTACGCGGGACCCGTGCAGACCTTCGTCCGGGTGACCCTGCCGATCGCCGCCCCCGGAATCGCCGCGGGAGCGCTGCTCGCCTTCGCGCTCTCCTTCGACGATTTCATCATCACCAATTTCAACGCGGGCTCGACCGTGACCTTCCCCATGTACGTGTGGGGTTCGGCGCAGCGCGGCACACCCGTGCAGATCAACGTCATCGGCACGGCGATGTTCGTCATTGCCGTTCTGGTGGTTGTCGCCGGCCAACTCATCACGAACCGGCGAAAAAACAGCGCACGACCCTGAAAGTCCTGAAGGAGTTGGAAACCATGGCCCCAGCTGCCATGCGTACTGCTGCACAATCACTCTCCGGCGCACGACCGGTCTCGTTCTGGCTGGACGATCCCGGCAGGCCCGACGCGCTTCCCGCGCTCACCGGCGACGAGCACTGCGATCTGCTCGTCATCGGCGGCGGATACAGCGGACTGTGGACCGCGCTGATCGCCAAGGAACGCGATCCGGAACGGGACGTCGTACTGATCGAGGGGCACGAGGTGGGCTGGGCCGCCTCGGGCCGCAACGGCGGATTCTGCGCCGCCTCCCTCACCCACGGCCTCCCCAACGGCCTGGAACGCTGGCCGGACGAGATCAAGAAGCTGGAGGAGCTGGGCGAGCAGAACCTCGACGCCATCGAGGCGGCCGTCGCCCGCTACTCCATCGACTGCGCATTCGAGCGCACCGGCGAAATCGATGTCGCCACCGAACCGCATCAGCTGGAAGAGCTGCGGGAATGGCACCAGGAAGCCGAGAAACTCGGCTTCACCGGAGTGGAATTCCTCGACCGGGAGGCACTGCGCGCGGAAGTCGACTCACCGACTTTCCTCGGCGGACTCTGGGACCGGCGCGGAGTCGCCATGCTGCACCCCGCCAAGCTGGCCTGGGGCCTCAAGCGGGCCTGCCTCGATCTGGGGGTACGGGTGTACGAGCACACCCGGGGCCTCGAACTGGCCAGGACCGCCACCGGGATGGCGGTCCGCACGCCGTACGGCAAGGTCCTCGCCCGCCGGGTCGCACTCGGCACGAACATCTTCCCGTCGCTGGTCAAGCGAGTGCGCCCGTACACCGTCCCGGTCTACGACTACGCGCTGATGACCGAGCCGCTCACCGCCGACCAGCTCGCCTCCATCGGCTGGAAGAACCGGCAGGGACTGGGCGACAGCGCCAATCAGTTCCACTACTTCCGGCTGTCCGAGGACAACCGGATCCTGTGGGGCGGCTATGACGCGATCTATCCGTACGGTGGCCGGCTGAGCGCCGATCTCGACCAGCGGCCGGAGACGTTCCTCAAGCTCGCGGGCCAGTTCTTCGACTGCTTCCCGCAGCTGGCAGGGGTAGGTTTCAGTCACGCCTGGGGCGGTGCGATCGACACCTGTTCCCGCTTCTCCGCCTTCTTCGGTACGGCCCACCAGGGGCGGGTCGCCTACGCCGCCGGATTCACCGGCCTCGGGGTCGGGGCCACCCGGTTCGGCGCCGATGTGACGCTCGATCTGCTCTCCGGCGAACGGACCGAGCGGACCGGTCTGGAGATGGTGCGCACCAAGCCGATGCCGTTCCCGCCGGAGCCGTTCGCCTGGGCCGGGATCGAACTCACGAAGAGGTCCCTGGCCAGGGCGGACAGTCATGGGGGCCGGCGCAACCTGTGGCTGCGCACGATGGACCGGCTGGGGCTCGGCTTCGACAGCTGACCCGGGTCCGGGAGACGCCGGTCGGGGTGTGACCCGATTCACTTCCGACTGGTGCCCCCGACTCGCGTAGATCCGGGCCGAACCCCCTCTCGCCGTGTGGACGCACCGTCGGTGCACACGGAACGGGAGGCCGGCCATGACTGGCTCGGGGTTCACAACTGCCGGGCGCGCGAGCTGCTTTGGCGCAGTTGGCCACGATTGGGTGAACGGTGCGCCGGGGCGGGGCGGTGGGGCTGACAGCAGGTGCGGCGGGCCGGGGATGGCGCCAGAGGTCTTGACAACCTGATTGGTCTGGACCATGTTGTGGCGCCACACTCAATTCCCCCCTGCACGGAGGCCGTTGTGGAACGCACGGGACCCCCCGCCCGATTTTCCGGACTTCTGGCCGCCCTCTCGGCGGCTCTGCTCGTCGTCGGTGGCCTGGCAGCCTCGGCGCCGGCCGCCGCGGCTGCCGACACCGATCTGGCGCGCAACGGCGGTTTCGAGGCCGGTCTGGACGGCTGGAGCTGTACGGGCGGCAGCGGAGCCGTCGTCAGCACACCCACCCACGGCGGCACTTCCGCACTCAAGGCGACGCCGGCCGGCAGTGACAACGCCGAGTGCTCCCAGACCGTCACGGTCAAGCCGGACTCCACGTACACACTGAGCGCCTGGGTGCAGGGCAGCTACGTCTACCTCGGCGCATCCGGAACCGGCACCACCGATGTGTCGACCTGGACGCCGTCCTCTCCCGGCTGGACGCAGCTCACCACCACGTTCAGGACCGGTGCCGCCACGACGTCCGTGAAGATCTACACCCACGGGTGGTACGGCACCCCCACCTACTACGCCGACGACCTCACCCTCGTCGGCCCCGGCGGCGACCCGGTCGCGATCCCCGCGACCCCCGCCGGACTGAGGGCCGGCACGATCACCTCGTCCTCCGTCGCCCTCTCCTGGACCGGCTCCACGGGAGCCGCCGGCTACAACGTCTACCAGGGCGGTACGAAGGTCCTCTCGGTCACCGGGACGTCCGCCACCGTGACGGGTCTGGCCGCCTCGACCGCGTACAGCTTCCAGGTCACCGCGACCAACTCCGCCGGTGAGTCCGCCAAGTCCGCAGCTGTCACCGCCACCACCACGGCGGGCGGCGGAGGCGGCGGCGGCTCCGGCCTCCCCACCCACGCGCTCGTCGGCTATCTGCACTCCAGCTTCGCCAACGGCTCCGGCTACACGCGGATGGCGGACGTCCCCGACTCCTGGGACGTCATCGACCTGGCCTTCGGCGAGCCGACCTCCGTCACCTCGGGCGACATCCGGTTCTCGCTCTGCCCGGTCACCGAGTGCCCGAACGTCGAGTCCGTGGCCGAGTTCAAGGCGGCCATCAAGGCCAAGCAGGCCGCGGGCAAGAAGGTGCTGATCTCCATCGGCGGCCAGAACGGTCAGGTGCAGCTCTCCACCACGGCCGCCCGTGACACCTTCGTCTCCTCCGTCAGCAAGATCATCGACGACTACGGTCTGGACGGTCTCGACATCGACTTCGAGGGCCACTCGCTCTCGCTGAACACCGGCGACACCGACTTCCGTAGCCCGACCACCCCGGTCATCGTCAACCTGATCTCTGCGGTGAAGACCCTCAAGGCCAAGTACGGCGACAAGTTCGTGCTGACCATGGCCCCCGAGACGTTCTTCGTGCAGCTCGGCTACCAGTACTACGGGTCGGGCCCCTGGGGCGGCCAGGACCCGCGCGCCGGCGCCTACCTCCCGGTCATCCACGCCCTGCGGGACGACCTCACTCTGCTGCATGTCCAGGACTACAACTCGGGTTCCATCATGGGTCTGGACAACCAGTACCACTCGATGGGCGGCGCCGACTTCCACATCGCCATGACCGACATGCTGCTCACCGGCTTCCCGGTGGCCGGTGACACCACCAGGGTCTTCCCCGCGCTCCGCCCCGACCAGGTCTCCATCGGGCTTCCTGCCTCCACCCAGGCGGGCAACGGCTACACCTCACCCAGCGAGGTCGACAAGGCGCTGAACTGCCTGACGAAGAAGGCCGACTGCGGTTCGTACGCGACGCACGGCACCTGGCCCGGACTGCGCGGACTGATGACGTGGTCGATCAACTGGGACCGCTTCAACAACGGGGAGTTCTCGAAGAACTTCGACGCCTACTTCGGCGGCTGACGTCTCCGTGATCGGCCGCTCGACCAGCTGAGCGCCACGAGCAACAGCCCGCTCAGGCACCAGCCGGCGAGCACATCCAGCGGCCAGTGATAGCCGCGCAGCACCAGACCGATGCCCGTCGCCACTGTCAGCAGGACAGCGGCGACGGGCATCATCCATGACCGCTTGGACCGTTCTGCAGGCGTTGTGCGGTACGCGATCAGCAGCGCCGCCGCCCCGTACGCCACCGCGGCCGTCGTCGCGTGGCCCGACGGGTAGTAACCGGTCTCGCCGGTCAGTGGTCCCGTCCGGCCGATCCAGTCCTTGAGCGGGACGACCAGTGCGGGCACCGCGGCCATGGCGAGAACGGCGTACAGCGGCACCCGGCGTGCGCCCCGCACCAGGGCGTAGGCGACCGCGCAGCCCAGGACCGGGAGCGCGACCTGCATATTGCCGAGATCGGCGAGGAATTCGGTGAGGCGGCCGGGGCCGTGCCCGGCGACGCTCCGGCCGATCCGCTCGTCCAGCCTGCGCAGCGGGCCGTCGGCCGCGACCTGCCAGGTGAGGAGTGCGAGGACCGCGAGAAGCGGCGGCACGAGGAAGAGGAGAGGAGCCGGCCGCCCCGGAACAGGGGGGGTGGTTCCGGGGCGGCCGCCGTGATCGGTTTGCCGCGCGCCCCGGGGGGTTTGGGGCGAGCGGCCATCCGATCGGTGAGGAGTTCCGGAGCCGGAGGCTCCAGTGGTGTGCGCGATGGCACGACCAGGACGGTGCTGGGGATGCTCCGACCCGGTATCACCCGCAGTCCCCTGCGAGCGGGGTGGTTCTCTCATCTGCAGGAACCGTACGGCAGCCGACGGGGGACCGACAGCGGGAACCGGATCCCGCCATGGGCCCCCCACACGTTCTTCACAGGCCCTCACGTGGACCCGATCAGGATCGGTGCCAGGGAATCGGATCAGATCTGGGCGAAAGCCTGCTCGATGACGTCGAGGCCCTCGTTGAGCAGGTCCTCGCCGATCACCAGCGGCGGCAGGAAGCGCAGCACGTTGCCGTACGTGCCACAGGTGAGGACGAGCACGCCCTCCGCGTGGCAGGCCTTCGCGAGCGTCGCGGCGGCCTCCGGGTGCGGGTCCTTCGTGCCGGCCTTCACCAGCTCGATCGCGATCATCGCGCCACGGCCACGGATGTCACCGATGACATCGCCGTTCGGCAGCTTCGCCTGCATCTCGGCGAGGCGGCCCTTCATGACCTCCTCGATGCGCTTCGCCTTCCCGTTCAGGTCCAGCTCGCGCATCGTCTCGATGGCGCCGAGCGCGCCCGCGCAGGCCACCGGGTTTCCGCCGTACGTACCGCCGAGGCCGCCCGCGTGCGCGGCGTCCATGATCTCGGCGCGACCCGTCACGGCGGAGAGCGGCAGACCGCCCGCGATGCCCTTGGCGGTGGTGATCAGGTCGGGGACGATGCCCTCGTCCTCACAGGCGAACCACTGGCCGGTACGGCAGAAGCCGGACTGGATCTCGTCCGCGACGAAGACGATGCCGTTGTCCTTGGCGAACTGCGCGATCGCCGGGAGGAAGCCCTTCGCCGGCTCGATGAAGCCACCCTCGCCGAGCACCGGCTCGATGATGATCGCGGCGACGTTGTCGGCGCCGATCTGCTTCGTGATCTGGTCGATGGCCTGAGCGGATGCCTCGGCACCGGCGTTCTCCGCACCGGTCGGCCAGCGGTAGCCGTACGCCACCGGGACCCGGTAGACCTCGGGCGCGAACGGACCGAAACCCTGCTTGTACGGCATGTTCTTGGCGGTCAGCGCCATCGTCAGGTTCGTCCGGCCGTGGTAGCCGTGGTCGAAGACGACGACCGCGGTGCGCTTGGTGTAGGCGCGGGCGATCTTCACGGCGTTCTCGACGGCCTCGGCGCCCGAGTTGAACAGCGCGGACTTCTTGGCGTGGTCGCCCGGCGTCAGCTCGGCGAGCTGCTCACAGACCTCGACGTACCCCTCGTACGGCGTGACCATGAAACAGGTGTGGGTGAAGTCGGCGAGCTGCGCGGACGCGCGGCGTACGACGGCCTCGGCAGAGGCGCCGACCGACGTCACGGCGATGCCGGAGCCGAAGTCGATCAGACGGTTGCCGTCCACGTCCTCGATGATGCCGCCGCCTGCACGGGCGGTGAACACCGGCAGGGTGGAGCCCACACCTGCGGCGACCGTCGCGAGACGGCGGGCCTGCAGCTCCACCGACTTCGGGCCGGGAATGGCAGTGACGACGCGGCGCTCCTGCGGAATTGCGGTCATGAGGGGCTCCTGGGGGTGTTTCGGACGCTTCTCTGTCTGCAGGCTAGGGGCGAGGCCGGGGGTCCGGCATGTTCCGTTCGGGAGAAGTGGCCCGACGCGGTTGTCCGTCACGGACATAGCGACGGCCTGGCGACCGGTGGCGGGACTTCCCGCCGGACAGCGTCTGACGGGGTGCTACTGGGCACTAGATTGAGGGGATCGGGGCGCCTGCGCCCGTGGTTACCGGTCGGCGCTGGTCAGGGGACGAGGGACAGCACATGGACACCGAGGGCACGTACGACTCACGCGGCACCCGCTCCGGTCATTCGGTGCCGCGCCCGGCCGGCCCGCCACCGCCTGTACTGCCGCCCATGCCGGGCCACGCACCGGCCACCGGCCCCTCCCTCGGGGACTGGCTGCGCATCCCCAGGCCCCTCGCGGAACCGGGCGTCTGGCGGTCCGGACACAGCGACCGGCCCGCAGAGGAGGCGGAGCGCACGCCCGACCGCACGCTGCTCAGCGGAGCGGTGATCTCGCTCCTTGCCTGCATCCTCGTCTGGTCGCTCTGGCGCAACGGATACATCCCGTACTGGCGGGTCCCGCTGACACTCTTCACCCCCCACGAATGGTGGGGACCGTTCGACCACCAGCCGCTGACCCATGGGGCGGTACGCGCGCTCGAGGTCTACCGCCTGCTGATCATCGGAGCCATCGTCTACGGGTTCGGCCGGTTGGGTAACTGGCCCGCCGCTTTCGAACGCTCGGTCGCCGGCCGAGGGCCCGGCGCCCGCGCGGCGGGTGCGGCTGCCGGCGCGCTGCTGGTCTGGATCCTCGTGTGGACGGGGACCGTGCCCGGCATGGAGCTCACCTTCAGCTTCGTGGCCGGCCCGTGGATGGGCACCGACCGCACCCTGACCACCGTGGTCACGTACACGCTGTACGCCCTGATCACCCTGGTGATCGTGTGGCCGTTCGCGAAGCTGGGCCGATGGTCCCGGCTGCGCCGCAGGAACGCCGGAGGTGCGCAGCAGCCGACGGCACAGGCCGGCACCCCGGGGAGCGCGCGCGGAACCGCGGACCGGGGCACGGCCCGCGAGGCAGGCCACGACGCGGAGGCCCGGGCGGCGGGCGGCGCGGACGATCCGGCCGAGTGGCCCGACCTGCGCGCCGCCGGACAGGACCAGGCCGCCGCCAGGCTCGCCCAGGAGGCCCGGTCGGGCCGGATGAACGACGTCGACTACGCCCGTATCCGACGCGCCTGGACCTCCGTACGTGCCGACAGCACCCGGCTGCCCGCCTTCACCGACACCGTGCTGCGCAACGGCGCCGCCGCCTGCACCCATCCCTCCGGCGCGCGCGATCTCCCGGTCCGTTCGGCCCGGCACGATCTGCTCGTCGACCAGGTCAGGCTCGGCACGGTCGACGACAACGAGCGCAACCCCTATGCGCGCCGCGGCAGCGGAATCGCCCTCGACCCCGGGCTGCTCGGCACCTCGCTGCTCGCCGTCGGACCGCCGGGGGCGGGCAAGAGCCGCGCACTGATCCGGCCCGTCGTCGAATCCCTCGCCCTTCAGGCGCTCGCCGGGCGGGCCGCCGTAGTCGCGGTATGCGCCACCGGCACCCAGCTCGGCGCCGACGAGGGGTTCGACGTCGTGGTCAAGCTCGGCGATCCGGCCTCCGTCCACGATCTCGACATCTACGGCGGCACCGCCGACCCCGACGAAGCCGCGGCCGTCCTGGCCGAGGGGCTCGTCGGAGACCTCCCCGAAGTGGACAGCAGACGAGCCGCCACCGCCCTCGCGCAGCTCCTCGGCCCCTACCGCGCCGCCCACGGCCGCTTTCCCTCGGTTCCCGAGCTACGGGAGCTGCTGGACGGTGTCCCGGCCGCGCTCGCGGCCCTGCGCGAGGCCGTCGACGCGGCGGGCGGGCAGAGCATGCACCGCGAACTCGACGCCCGTGCCCGCCAGTCCGGGGCTCCCGGAGACCCCGGGCCCGCACTCGCCGACCGGGTCGCGCTGCTCGACCGGCCCGCGTTCGCCGACTTCTTCGACACCACGGGCAAGGCCCGCCCCTTCTCCCTGCGGGCCCTGGAGCACCCGCTCCGGGTCCGCATCGACCTGCCCGAACGCGGCCACGCCGAGGCGTCGCGGATGCTGGCCCGTCTCGTCCTCGCCCAGTTCACGGCGAGCGCCGCCGCCCGCGCCGACCGCTCGCTCTTCGCCTGCCTGGTCCTCGACGACGCGACCCGCACCCTGACCCCCGACACCGTCCGCGGCATCCAGCGGCTGCGCTCCGCGCACGCCGGGGCCGTGCTCACGCTGCGCACCCTCGACGACGTCCCGGAGAGCCTGCACACCGCGCTGCTGGGTGCGGTCGGCTGCCGGATGGCGTTCTCCGGGATCACCACCTGGGACGGCAAGCGGTTCGCCGAGGCATGGGGTACGGAATGGGTCGAGACCCGGGACGTCACCCAGCGCACGGTCTTCGCCGACCAGCCGATGACCCGGGCCATCCACGCCTTCCGCAAGCTGGTCACCGGCAAGGCGGTGACCACGGACGCGGTGACCGTGCGCCAGGTCGAGCGCGAACGCTGGTCGGCCTCCGAACTGGCCCATCGCGTCCCGGCCGGACACGCGGTGCTGTCCCTGACGACGGTACGAGGGGAGCACGCGCCGCCCCTGCTGGTGAACCTGAACGGCTGAACCGGGGCCGGGCGGCCATGACGTGCGGGCCGGGTCCACCGCAGCGGATCCGGTGGGCCGCGGCGGTGCCGGATCACTGAGAGTGGTTACGGCGGACCCTGCCGTCCTGGCAGAATCGGGAGGAGCCGTTCGTACGGGACGGCGAAATCGACTCCGAAGGTCCCGCGGTCCCCATGCCCCCTACTCTCGCCTCGCTCGTCCAGCATTCGGCACTCAAACTCACGGTGCGTGCGGGGGCGGACCGGCTCGACGCGCCGGTGCGCTGGGCGCACGCCAGCGAGCTGGCCGACCCCGTCCCGTACATGGAGGGTGGCGAACTCCTCCTCATCACCGCCACCAACCTCGACGCCGAGAACCCCGAAGCGATGCGCCGGTACGTGCGCCGGCTGGCCGACGCCGGAGTCGTCGGGCTCGGCTTCGCCGTGGGCGTCAACTACGACGAGGTGCCGCAGCCGCTGATCGACGCCGCCGAGGAGGTGGGACTGCCGCTCCTCGAAGTCCCGCGCCGCACCGCCTTCCTCGCCATCGCCAAGGCCGTCTCCTCGGCGATCGCCGCCGACCAGTACCGGGCCGTGACAGCGGGCTTCGAGGCCCAGCGCGATCTCACCAAGGCCGCACTCGCCGGGGAGGGCCCCGGCGAACTCCTCAGCCGGCTCGCCGCCCAGGTCGACGGCTGGGCCGCGCTGTACGACGCCTCCGGCGCCGTCGTGGCCGCCGCCCCCGACTGGGCCGCCCGCAGAGCGGCCCGGCTCACCCCCGATGTGGAACGCCTGCGGGACCGCCCCGCCCCGGCGAGCGTCGTCGTCGGTGACACCGACGACCGGGTCGAGCTCCAGACCCTGGGCACGGGCCGCCGGGCCCGCGGCGCACTGGCGGTGGGCACCGGGTCCGCCCTCGGCACCGCCGAGCGTTACGCCGTGCACTCGGCGGTCGCCCTGCTGACCCTCACCACCGCCCGCTCCCGCGCCCTCCAGGGCGCCGAACAGCGGCTGGGCGCTGCGGTGCTCCGGATGCTCCTCGCGGGCCAGCCGGACCATGCGCGGGCCGTTGCCGGAGACCTGTACGGAGGGCTGCTCGACGCCCCGTTCCGCCTGCTGATCGCGGAGGCGTCCGATCCGGCGACACCGGCACCGCTCGGCGAGGCGATGGAGTCGGCGGCCGCCCGGTCCGGGGAGGCCCTGCTGATGGTCCCCGAAGGAGAACGGCTCGTCGTCCTCGCGGCGGACGGCGGTGCGGCCGTCGCGGCCTGCGCGGCATACGCGGAGGCCCAGGAGGAGCGAACCCCGCAGGACCAGGCGGCGCCGGCGGACACCGAGGTGGTCGTCGGGCTGTCCGCACCGGCGGGCCCGACCGCTGTTTCCGCCGCGTACAAGCAGGCCGAACAGGCACTCTCGGTCGCTCGCCGCAGGGGCAGGGCCATGGTCGAGCACGAGGAGCTGGCGGCCGGCTCGGTCCTGCCGCTGCTCGCGGACGACGCGGTCCGGGCCTTCGCGGACGGCATGCTCCGCGCCCTGCGCGAACACGACGCGAAGGGCCGGGGCGACCTGGTCGCCTCGCTGCGCGCGTGGCTCAGCCACCACGGCCAGTGGGACGCCGCCGCGGCCGACCTGGGTGTGCACCGCCACACCCTGCGGTACCGGATGCGGCGGGTGGAGGAGATCCTGGGCCGCTCCCTGGACGACCCGGATGTGCGGATGGAGCTGTGGCTGGCACTGAAGGCCACGAGCTCCCCGACGACGCCGTGAGATGAAGCCCGTCCGCCCGCTGGGCACGTAACTGCTTGCCGGACGGTCGTGGTGAACCGTTCCAGCGGTCCGGGTCATCCGACAAACCGGCGCATGCCTTCCCGCTTCTGCTCCGCACCGGACAAACGCCAGGCCGACCGTACGGCCCTACGGTGGGGGAGCAGGACACCCCACGACTCCGAAGGGCCGGAACCTCCATGACTTCCACCCACGCCTTCTGGCTCGCCGGCCGCCAGGCCACCGGCGAGGACAGCTTCGACGTCACCAACCCCTGGGACGGTCGTCTCGTCGGCACGGTCAGCGTGCCGACCGACGCGCAGATCGAGGAGGCCGTCGCGGCCGCGCACGCCGTGCGGGAGGAGTTCGCCGCGACGCCCGCCCATGTCCGCGCCGCCGCGCTCGACCACGTCGTACGGCGTCTCGTGGAGCGCACCGAGGAGATCGCCCAGCTGATCTCCGCCGAGAACGGCAAGCCCATCAAGTGGGCCCGCGGCGAGGTCGGCCGCGCCGTCTCCGTGTTCCGGTTCGCCTCCGAGGAAGCCCGCCGGTTCAACAGCGGCGAGGCCCAGCGCCTCGACACCGACGCCGGTGGCACCGGTCGCCTCGGGCTGACCCGCCGTTTCCCGCGCGGCACGATCCTCGGTATCGCGCCCTTCAACTTCCCGCTGAACCTGAGCGCCCACAAGGTGGCCCCGGCCATCGCCGTCGGCGCCCCGATCATCCTGAAGCCCGCCCCGGCCACCCCGATCTCGTCGCTGATCCTCGGCGAGCTGCTGGCCGAGACGGACCTTCCGGCCGGTTCGTGGTCCGTGCTCACGGTGCCCAACGACCGCATGCCCGCCCTCGTGCAGGACGAGCGGCTGCCCGTGATCTCCTTCACCGGGTCGGCCGCGGTCGGCTACTCGATCATGGAGTCGGTGCCGCGCAAGCACTGCACCCTGGAGCTCGGCGGCAACGGCGCGGCTGTCGTCCTCGGCGACTACGCCTCCGACGAGGACCTGGACTGGGCCGCGACCCGCATCGCGACCTTCTCCAACTACCAGGGCGGCCAGTCCTGCATCTCGGTGCAGCGCGTCATCGCGGACGCCGCGGTCTACGACCGGCTCGTCCCGAAGATCGTCGCGGCCGTCGAGGCCCAAGTCACCGGTGACCCGTCCGACGCCGCGACCGATGTCGGCCCGCTGGTCAACGAGGACGCCGCCAAGCGCGTCGAGTCCTGGGTCGACGAGGCCGTGCAGGCCGGCGCCCAGCTCCTCACCGGCGGCAAGCGGGACGGTGCGACCTACGCGCCGACCGTGCTGACGGAGCTCCCGGACGGCGTCACCCTCGCCTCCGAGGAGGTGTTCGGACCGGTGCTCACCGTTCAGAAGGTGGACGGCGAGGCCGAGGCCTTCGCCTCCGTCAACTCGTCCAAGTACGGCCTGCAGGCAGGTGTGTTCACGCACGACCTACAGACCGCGTTCCGCGCCCACCGCGCCCTCGAGGTCGGCGGCGTCATCATCGGTGACGTCCCGTCCTACCGCGCCGACCAGATGCCGTACGGCGGAGCCAAGCAGTCCGGCGTCGGCCGCGAAGGTGTTCGCTACGCCATGGACGACTACACCTACGAGCGCGTGCTGGTCCTCACCGGCCTCGCCCTGTAGTCCGTAAGCAGGATCGAACCGATCCACCACAGCCGCCTGTAATCCGCCTGGACAGCACGACAGCGGGCGGCGGACGAACGGCCGGAGCCCACTGTGCGGGGGCTCCGGCCGTTCGTTTTCATCCAGCCTCCGACCTGGGCCAAGGACCAAATCCTGGCCGATTCCCATGCAGTAGTGGGAACACCAAGGGGCGGGGTCGCTGTGGTTCAGGTCATGCCGGGGTGGCGGGAACACTCCGGTTTGATTGAAGGTTCATGCATGTGTGGGTGCGGGAAGGGACGATGTCCCCGGGCCCAACCACAAGCCTGCAGTGGAAGATCGTTCGGCTGAAGCCCTGCAGTGCCCTCCTCCGCGAGGCGACCGCCCTTCCCGCACCCCTCTTCCCACCACCAACGAGGGGCTGAGCCTCATGGCGTACGACATCGAAAAGCCGGACGAGCAGTGGCGCGCGGAGCTGGCCCCTGACGAATACCAGGTTCTGCGCCGCGCTGCCACGGAGAGGCCGTTCACCGGCGAGTACACCGACACCGAGACCAAGGGCGTCTACTCCTGCCGTGCCTGCGGCGCCGAGCTCTTCACCTCCACGGAGAAGTTCCACTCCGGCTGCGGCTGGCCGTCCTTCTTCGACCCGAAGGACACGGACGCCGTCGAGCTGGCCGAGGACCGGTCGTACGGCACGGTACAGACCGAGGTCCGGTGCGCCCGGTGCGGATCGCATCTCGGGCACGTGTTTGAAGGTGAGGGCTTTCCCACCCCGACCGACCAGCGGTACTGCATCAACAGCGTCTCGCTGCGGCTGACGCCCGACGAGAGCTGACGCACCCCACACCCCACCCCCCCGGAAGAAGGAGGCCGCTGTGGCCGGCACCTTGAAGAACGTCACCGACGCAGATTTCGACGCCGAGGTTCTGCAGAGCGACAAGCCCGTCCTGGTGGACTTCTGGGCTGCCTGGTGCGGCCCCTGCCGCCAGATCGCCCCGTCGCTGGAGGCCATCGCAGCCGAGTACGGCGACCAGATCGAGATCGTCAAGCTCAACATCGACGAGAACCCGGCCACGGCCGCCAAGTACGGCGTCATGTCCATCCCGACGCTGAACGTGTACCGGAACGGCGAGGTCGCCAGGACCATCGTCGGCGCCAAGCCGAAGGCCGCCATCCTGCGTGACCTCGACGGCTTCGTCGAGACCGAGCCGGTCGGCTGACCACACGCACACGCACACGCACACGCACAGCAGAACGCGAACGGGCCGCCCCCTCACCGGGGCGGCCCGTTCGCTCAGAACGCCCATCGGGTGTGGGTGTAGACCCCGTCGTCCCGGCCGATTAGCTTGCGTCACCGGTTTGACAGGTGACTCGCCGCATGTAAGAGTCACCGGCGAGACAGGTGACGTCTCGGGAGCTGCACGCGGAACCGGCCCGAAGCGCACGTCCCTGGCCCGGTGGTCCTCGCCGCCGGTGTAGGTCCCGAGGAAATGGCGAACCGTGGCTGTTCGGGCGGCTTCGTTCTCTGGAGGTCGTATTGCTTACGTTGATACTCATCGGACTGGTCGGCGGCTTCGTCACCGCCGTCTCGCCGTGCGTCCTGCCCGTGCTGCCCCTGATCTTCCTCTCCGGCGGGGTTCCGGCCTCCGGGACCGCAGCAGGGCCGGCGCACAAGGGCCGGTCCTATGCGGTGATGGGCGGGCTGGTCGTCAGCTTCAGCCTGATCACGCTGTTCGGCACCCTGGTGCTCGGGGCCCTGCCGCTGCCCCAGGACATCATCCGGTGGGTCGGTCTGGGGGTGCTGCTCCTGCTGGGCGTCGCGATGATGTTCCCGGCGGTGCAGGATCTGCTGGAGCGCCCGTTCGCACGCATCGGCCAACGGCAGATCGGTGGCAGGCGCAGCGGGTTCGTCCTGGGACTGGCTCTGGGCGCGGTGTACGTGCCCTGCGCCGGACCCGTCCTCGCCGCCATCACCGTCGCGGGCGCCACGCAGCGGATCGGGGTCCGGACGGCCGCGCTCGCCGTCGCCTTCGCGATCGGCACCGCGATTCCCCTGCTCTTCTTCGCGCTGGCTGGCCGGCGCATCGGCGAGCGGGTGCGGGCGTTCCGCAACCGGCAGCGGGGCGTGCGGTTCGTTGCCGGGCTGACCTTCGTACTCCTGGCCTTCGGCCTCACCTTCAACGTCACCGACGTCCTGCAGCGCTCCGTCCCCGACTACACCGCCCGCGTCAACAAGGCGATCGCGGACTCGGGGATCGCCGAGGCGCTCGACGCGAACCGGAACCAGTCGCTGCGTCGGTGCGCCGCAGAGCCGGCATCGGGGCTGCTCGACTGCGGCACCGCGCCGGAGATCTCCGGAATCCAACAGTGGCTCAACACGCCCCAGGGCGCGCCGCTGACCGAGAGCGCACGGGCCGGCAAGGTCGTCCTGGTCGATTTCTGGGCCTACTCCTGCATCAACTGCCACCGCAGCATCCAGCACGTCAACGCCTGGTACGAGAAGTACCGATCGGCCGGCCTGGAGGTGATCGGCGTGCACACTCCCGAGTACGCGTTCGAGCACGTGCCCGGGAACGTCAGGGCCGGTGCCGAACGGCTCGACATCACGTACCCGGTCGCGCTGGACAACGACTTCAGGACCTGGGAGAACTTCGACAACTACGCCTGGCCGACCGAGTACCTCATCGACGCCAGGGGCCAGGTGCGGCACGTTGCCGTCGGCGAGGGCAACTACAGCCATCGCGAGTCGCTGATCCGGAAACTGCTGGCCGACGCACGCCCCGGCATCGCCCTGCCGCCCCCCACCGGTCTCCCGGACGCCACTCCGACCGACCCGAACCAGACCCGGGAGGTCGCCCTGGGCGCCGGGCGCAGCGGCCCCGTCGCCAACGGATCCCTGGACGAGGGCACCGACACCTTCACCTTCCCGGCGGAGATCGGGTCCGGCGAGGCCGCCCTGGACGGCACCTGGAGCGCCGACCGGGAGTCGGTGACCAGCGGGCCCGACGCGGGCATCAAGCTGAACTTCTCCGCGAGCGAGGTCCACATCGACGTCGGCGGCACCGGCACCATCACCGCGACCCTCGACGGGAAGACCACTACCCACACCATCTCCGGAGCACCCAACATCCACCGGCTGGTGAGCGGTACGAAGCCTCGGCAGGGTCTCCTGACCCTGACCCTCACGCCAGGGCTCAAGGTCCACTCCTTCACGTTCGGCTGACACCGGTGACTTCACGTCCTGGAGCCCGACCACTCCCCGCGGCACCGGTTCTTCTTCCAGGACTGGGAGTACGCGAGTTCTGCACCGGCCCAGGTGCGGCCGGGTACCAGGACGCGTTCCGGCTGCTGTCCCCGGACGCGCGGAGTACTCCTGGGTGGTCCGCACCGGGGACGGCTCCTTTCCCTCGCCCGGGCCCGGCCGCAGGACGCTCGTTGAACGTGCCACTGGAGTGGCTCGCGACCCGATCGGCGTCCGAGGGCTGGTGAGGGCGGCAGGAATCGGGTACATACGGACGAGTAGCACCGGTTGGTGTGCCTCGGCAGGCGCGCGCATGCGCGCTCCGCGCGGACCGGCCGGGTCCGCCCACCGACAACGCGGCGAGGTGAGCTCCTCATGACCGCACCATCCGCTCCGAAGAACACGCCCAAGGTCACCGAGCGTGAAGCGCGCCAAGTGGCCGAAGCCGCACGCGAGCAGGACTGGCGCAAGCCCAGTTTCGCCAAGGAACTCTTCCTCGGCCGCTTCCGGCTGGACCTGATCCATCCGCATCCGCAGCCGGCCGCCGACGACGTCCGGCGCGGCGAGGCGTTCCTCGCCCGGTTGCGCGACTTCTGCGAAACCAAGATCGACGGCGCCCTGATCGAGCGTGAGGCGAAGATCCCCGACGAGGTCATCAACGGCCTCAAGGAGCTCGGCGCCCTCGGGATGAAGATCGACCCGAAGTACGGCGGCCTGGGACTGACCCAGGTCTACTACAACAGAGCCCTCTCCCTGGTCGGCTCCGCCAACCCGGCGATCGGCGCGTTGCTCTCCGCCCACCAGTCCATCGGCGTACCGCAGCCGTTGAAGCTCTTCGGCACCCAGGAGCAGAAGGACACGTTCCTGCCCCGGCTCGCCCGTACCGACATCTCGGCGTTCCTTCTCACCGAACCGGATGTCGGCTCCGACCCTGCCCGGCTCGCCACCTCGGCCGTTCCGGACGGTCCCGACTACATCCTCGACGGTGTGAAGCTGTGGACGACCAATGGTGTGGTTGCCGACCTGCTGGTCGTCATGGCCCGTGTCCCGAAGTCGGTCGGCCACAAGGGCGGCATCACCGCGTTCGTCGTGGAGGCGAACGCCCCGGGCATCACCGTGGAGAACCGCAACGCCTTCATGGGGCTGCGCGGGATCGAGAACGGCGTGACCCGCTTCCACCGCGTCCGGGTCCCCGCCGCCAACCGCATCGGCCCCGAAGGCGCCGGGCTCAAGATCGCCCTCACCACCCTCAACACGGGACGGCTGTCCCTGCCCGCCATGTGTGTCGGCGCCGGGAAGTGGTGTCTGAAGATCGCCCGCGAATGGTCGGCGGTCCGCGAGCAGTGGGGCAGGCCGGTTGCCCGGCACGAAGCAGTCGGCGCCAAGATCTCCTTCATCGCCGCCACCACCTTCGCCCTGGAGGCCGTCGTCGATCTCGCCTCCCAGATGGCGGACGAAGACCGCAACGACATCCGGATCGAAGCGGCCCTGGCCAAGCTGTACGGCTCCGAGATGGGCTGTCTGATGGCCGACGAACTGGTCCAGATCCGCGGCGGCCGGGGCTTCGAAACCGCCGATTCCCTCGCCGCCCGGGGCGAGCGTGCCGTCCCCGCCGAACAACTCCTTCGGGACCTGCGGATCAACCGGATCTTCGAGGGCTCGACGGAGATCATGCATCTGCTGATCGCCCGTGAGGCCGTCGACGCCCATCTGAAGGTCGCGGGTGACTTGATCGACCCCGACAAACCGCTCTCCGCCAAGGCGAAGGCGGGAGCGAACGCGGCCGGCTTCTACGCCCGCTGGCTGCCCAAACTGATCGCGGGCCCAGGACAACTCCCGGGCACCTACAACGAGTTCCATCCGTCCGGTTACCCGGACCTCTCCACCCATCTGCGATACGTCGAACGCTCCGCCCGCAAGCTGGCCCGCTCCACCTTCTACGCGATGTCGCGCTGGCAGGGCCGCATGGAGACCAAGCAGGGCTTTCTCGGCAGGATCGTCGACATCGGAGCGGAACTCTTCGCGATGAGCGCCGCCTGCGTCCGCGCCGAACACCTGCGCACCACCGGTGATCACGGCCGAGAGGCCTACCAACTCGCCGATGCCTTCTGTCACCAGTCCCGCATCCGGACCGAGGAACTCTTCAACCGTCTCTGGTCCAACACGGACGACCTCGACCGGCGTGTGGTCGATGCCGTCCTGAACGGTGCGTACACCTGGCTGGAGGAGGGGGTCGTCGACCCGAGCGGCGAAGGCCCCTGGATCGCCGACGCCACCCCCGGCCCGGCCACCAGGGAAAACGTTCACCGCACCATCCGCTGACCGTCGGACAGCCGGGCCGGCCGGGCGGGGTGCGTCCACTCGCTGGACGCACCCCGCCCGGCGGTGCGCCGCACGGCAGGATGGGGACCCGTGACCGTCATCCACATCCCCGGCTCCAAGTCCGTCACCGCACGCGCCCTCTTCCTGGCCGCTGCCGCGAAAGGCACCAGCACCCTCGTAGGTCCCCTGTGCTCGGACGACACCGAGGGCTTCGCCGAGGGCCTTGCGCGCCTTGGCTACGACGTCGCGAAGGAAGCGGACCGCTGGCACATCGAGGGCCGCCCGGCCGGACCTGCCGCCACCGAGGCCGACGTCTACTGCCGCGACGGCGCCACCAGGGCACGCTTCCTGCCCACCCTCGCCGCGGCCGCAGCCTCCGGTACGTACCGCTTCGACGCCTCCGCGCAGATGCGCCGCCGGCCCCTTGCCCCGCTCACCGAGGCCCTGCGCACGCTCGGCGTCGATCTGCGCCACGAGGCAGCCGAGGGCCACCATCCGCTGACGGTCACCGCGTCCGGGATCAAGGGCGGCGAACTCACCCTGGACGCAGGGGAGTCCTCCCAGTACCTCACCGCACTGCTGATGCTCGGGCCGCTGACGGCGGAAGGGCTCCGGATCACCGTTACCGACCTGGTCTCCGCTCCGTACATCGAGATCACCCTCGCGATGATGCGCAGCTTCGGCGTCGAGGTGACCCGCGGCGGCCATGACAGCAACGTCTTCACCGTGCCGCCCGGCGGCTACCGGGCCACGCCCTACGCCATCGAACCCGACGCATCCACCGCGAGCTACTTCTTCGCCGCGGCAGCCCTCACCGGCCACGAGGTCACCGTCGCCGGCCTCGGCAAGGACGCGCTCCAGGGCGACCTGAGGTTCGTCGACGTACTACGCCGGATGGGCGCCGATGTGCACAGCTCCCCGGATTCCACCACCGTCCGATCCAGTGGCACGCTCCGCGGACTCACGGTCAACATGCGCGACATCTCCGACACCATGCCGACGCTGGCCGCACTCGCGCCCTTCGCCTCGGGCCCGGTACGCATCGAGGACGTCGGCAACACCCGGGTGAAGGAGTGCGACCGGCTGGAGGCCTGTGCGCAGAACCTCCGGAGGATGTGCATCACCGTCGAGACCGGTCCGGACTGGATCCGGATCCACCCCGGTACACCGCGCCCCACCGAGATCGCCACCCACGGCGACCACCGCATCGTGATGTCGTTCGCCGTCGCGGGTCTGAGGGTTCCCGGCATCACCTACGACGATCCCGGCTGCGTACGGAAGACGTTCCCGCAGTTTCACGAGGCATTCGCCGAGTTCGCGGAACTCACGAACCGTTAGGGTTCCTGGGCCCACGCCGTCCCCGGGAGTTCTCATGTCCACGCCGCCCCACCACCCGCTTCCTTCGTTCGGATCCGTCGTGTCGTGCCACATCTGCGGTGCGATACCCGCCGTCCACACCGTCGTTCGTGGACACCAGGGTCTCGTCATCACGCTCCGCTTCCTGACCGAGGAAGGCGCCTTCTGCCGTACCTGCGGAACCGCGACCTACCGCCGGATGACGTCCGACACCCTGTGGCAGGGCTGGTGGGGCCTGCTGTCCGTGTTCGCCGCTCCGGTCACCATGGTGATGAACATCGGTGCCCGCTCCCGGATCCGCGCCCTGCCGCACCCGGTGGGGAATCTGCGTCCTCAACTCGCCCCCGGCCGCCGTGTCCTGGCCCGCCCGCCCGCGCTCGCCATCATGACCGTCCTGGTCCTGGCGCTCGCCACTGCCGTCGTACCCGGGCTGATCCCCGACACCCGGCCCACGTTCACGGCCGGAGACTGTGTCCGTAACAACGCGGAGTGGCCCGACCAGGACCTGGAAGAGGTCGGATGCAGCTCGTCCGAGGCCGAGTTCTGGATCTCGGACGGAGACAAGTGCTGGGGCAAGGACTGGCTGCTGTACCTGGAATACAGCGCCCGGAACAAGGCCCTGTGCGCGCACCCGATGTCGAAGTAGGCGTGCTCGGCGGGACCGGAACCGCGGGCACGCAGTGGGCATGCAGCACAATCGGGCGTCGGTCGAGAACGACGGACTCCGGCACGACCTGCAGAGCCTGCAGAAGAACCAGCATCACCAACAGCGAAATGGGGGCAGGGATGTTCGGGGTGGGTATCCAGCGCGGACAGTGGCGCCGGGCCGCGGCCATGACGATTGCAGTCGTGATGGCTCTGGGAGCAACCGCGTGCAGCAGTGACAAGGACAGTTCGGGTGGTCCGGGCGGGTCCGGGGGCTCAGGGAAGGACGACAAGCCCTCGGCGGCGGCCCACGGGCCCAAGGCGCTCAGCGAGGCACAGCTGAAGGCGGCTTCGTTCACCGACGGGCAGACCGTCGGCAAGTACACGGCCTCCGAGTACACCCTCGACGGTCCACTCGGCGACGCCTACACCGCAGATCCCGCCGGCTGCCAGCCGCTCGTCAGTCTCGCCGGCGATGTCAGCGACCACGACCCCGCCGCGCAGGTCCAACGCAAGGTCGACATCCCCGACGAGATGCTCGGCATCACCGTCGATGTCACCCTCCGGTCGTACCCGAACGGCGATGCGGCCGAGGTCATGAAGGCGCTCGCCAAGGCAGGCAAGGACTGCGCCGGGGGATTCACCGAGGAGCGGGCCCTTGCGAGCGCGAAGTATCTGAAGGTCGAGCCCGCCGAGGCACCCGACTTCGCGGCCGAGGCCGACGAGGCCAAGGCCTACCGCTTCACCGTCCTCGACGTGAAGGGGAAGCTGAAGCTGTACGAATACCTCACCGTCGTCCGCTCCGGCTCCACCACCCTCGCCTTCCGCGGCGAGATCCCCGGCACCAAGGACATCGGCGGCATCCCCCAGGAGATCATGACCGCGCAGTGGACCAAGTTCCGCGCAGCGTGATCGGCGCGCTCGCCCAGGCGCTCCGGAACGCCCCGTAGGCGATCGCCCCTGTCCGGCCGGCCCGGCTCGTGCAGTAGCGCGACGAACTCCTCGCGGACCGGGCCCGGTGGGCCGTGGCCCGGCGGCTGCCGACATTCACAGGAAAGCCGCCGGAGCTGCTCCGCCCGGAATTCTCCGGGACGCGCTGTCAACCCGCTGGGCCGATGCGGCAACAATGGGGGGCATGAGCGACAGCCCTGCCCCCCTTGCCGACCCGCATCTCGTCTTCGACGCAGCGGACGGCCGCCGGGATCTCGTCATCCTCGGCTCCACCGGGTCCATCGGCACCCAGGCCATCGACCTGGTGCTGCGCAACCCCGACCGCTTCCGCGTCACCGCGCTCTCCGCCGCAGGCGGCCGGGTTGCCCTCCTCGCCGAGCAGGCGCGGCGACTGAAGGTGCGCACTGTGGCCGTCGCCGCACCGAAAGCCGTGCCGGCCCTTCGCGAGGCGCTGCGCGAGCAGTACGGGGCCAGGGAGCCGCTGCCCGAGATCCTGGCGGGTCCCGACGCCGCCACGCAGCTCGCCGGCAGCGACTGCCACACCGTGCTCAACGGAATCACCGGCTCGATCGGCCTCGCCCCCACGCTCGCCGCGCTCGAGGCGGGCCGTACGCTCGCCCTCGCCAACAAGGAGTCGCTGATCGTCGGCGGCCCGCTGGTGAAGGCACTGGCCAAGCCGGGCCAGATCATCCCGGTCGACTCCGAGCACGCCGCGCTCTTCCAGGCGCTCGCCGCAGGCACCCGTGCCGACGTGCGCAAGCTTGTCGTCACCGCCTCCGGCGGCCCCTTCCGGGGACGGACGAAGAGCGAGCTGGCGAACGTCACGCGCGAGCAGGCCCTCGCGCACCCGACCTGGGCCATGGGCCCGGTCATCACGATCAATTCCGCCACCCTCGTCAACAAGGGGCTGGAGGTCATCGAGGCTCATCTCCTCTACGACATCCCGTTCGACCGGATCGAGGTCGTCGTCCACCCTCAGTCGTACGTTCACTCCATGGTGGAGTTCACCGACGGCTCCACCCTCGCCCAGGCCACCCCGCCGGACATGCGCGGACCGATCGCCATCGGCCTCGGCTGGCCGGAGCGCGTCCCGGACGCGGCACCCGCATTCGACTGGTCGAAGGCCTCCACCTGGGAGTTCTTCCCGCTCGACAACGACGCCTTCCCGTCCGTGGGACTGGCCAGGCACGTGGGCACGCTCGGCGGCACCGCCCCGGCGGTGTTCAACGCCGCGAACGAGGAGTGCGTGGACGCTTTCCTGGCAGGACAGCTGCCGTTCAACGGAATCATGGATACGGTCACGGCGGTGGTGGCCGAACACGGCACACCGCCGAGGGGAACTTCACTCACGGTCGCAGACGTCCTGGAAGCGGAGACCTGGGCGCGGGCCCGGGCTCGGGAACTCTCGGCGAAAGCGACAGCGGAGGCGCGCGCATGAGTATTACGACGGTCCTGTTGACGATTCTGGGCATCGTCGTCTTCGCCATCGGCCTGCTGTTCTCGATCGCCTGGCACGAGCTGGGTCACCTGTCGACCGCGAAGCTCTTCGGCATCCGCGTCCCGCAGTACATGGTCGGCTTCGGACCGACCGTCTGGTCGCGGAAGAAGGGCGACACCGAGTACGGGTTCAAGGCGATTCCGGCCGGTGGCTACATCCGCATGATCGGCATGTTCCCGCCCGGTCCGGACGGGCGGCTGGAAGCGCGCTCCACCTCGCCGTGGCGCGGCATGATCGAGGACGCCAGAGAGGCCGCCTTCGAGGAGATCGAACCGGGTGACGAGAAGCGTCTCTTCTACACGCGCAAGCCGTGGAAGCGCGTGATCGTGATGTTCGCCGGACCGTTCATGAACCTGATCCTGGCCGTCGCGATCTTCCTCGGGGTCGCGATGAGCTTCGGCTTCCAGACCCAGACCACCGAGGTCGCGGGTGTCCAGAAGTGCGTGATCGCACAGAGCGAGAAGCGCGACACCTGTAAGAAGAGCGACCCGGTCTCGCCCGCGCAGGCCGCCGGACTGCAGAAGGGCGACAAGATCGTCGCCTTCGACGGCCGGAAGGTGGACGACTGGGCCACCCTCTCCGACCGGATCCGCGAGACCATCGGCCCCGCCACCATCACCGTCCAGCGCGACGGCCAGGAGAAGACCCTCCACGCCGTGCTGCAGAAGAACTCGGTGGCCGAGAAGGACTCCAACGGCGAGGTGGTCCCCGGCAAGTTCGTCCCGGCCGGATACCTCGGCTTCGCCGCTCGGACGGACATCGTCCCGCTCTCCTTCGGTGACTCGGTCGTCCGCATGGGCGACATGATCGAGAACGGCGTCGACTCGATCATCGCCCTTCCGTCCAAGATCCCGAGCCTTTGGAACGCGGCCTTCAGCGACGGGGAGCGAGCAGCGGATTCCCCGGTCGGCGTGGTCGGTGCGGCCAGGATCGGCGGCGAGGTGATGACGCTGGACGTCCCTGCGACGAACCAGATCGCGATGATGCTGTTCCTGCTCGCGGGCTTCAACCTCTCGCTGTTCCTCTTCAACATGCTGCCCTTGCTGCCGCTCGACGGCGGGCACATCGCCGGAGCGCTCTGGGAGTCCGTGCGGCGCAACGTGGCGCGGGTCTTCAAGCGCCCCGACCCCGGCCCCTTCGACGTGGCCAAGCTGATGCCGGTCGCCTACGTCGTCGCCGGCGTCTTCATCTGCTTCACACTGCTGGTCCTGGTGGCCGACATCGTGAACCCGGTGAAGATTTCCTGACCGGCCGGGTGCGCGGATCGCACCCTGCGCGCCGCCCGCATCGCGTGCACCACAGGTGGCGGCCGGACATACACCCGGTGTCCGGCCGACCACCTTTGTGCTCACTCGGGGATGCGGTGTGCTCCGGGATCTCACCCGTGGCGTAACCTCGAAGGTCGGAGCCCGCCGATCTCGGGACCTTGATCCACACCTTGGGGATGCTCAGCGCATGACTGCGATTTCTCTCGGAATGCCGTCCGTTCCGACCAAGCTCGCCGACCGGAGGGTCAGCCGCAAGATCCAGGTCGGGTCGGTGGCGGTCGGTGGGGATGCGCCGGTGTCGGTGCAGTCGATGACCACGACCCGGACGTCGGACATCGGTGCGACGTTGCAGCAGATCGCGGAGCTGACGGCGTCGGGCTGTCAGATCGTGCGGGTTGCGTGTCCGACTCAGGATGATGCGGACGCGCTTGCGACGATTGCGCGGAAGTCGCAGATTCCGGTGATCGCGGATATTCATTTCCAGCCGAAGTATGTGTTCGCGGCGATTGATGCGGGCTGTGCTGCGGTGCGGGTGAATCCGGGGAACATCAAGCAGTTCGATGACAAGGTGAAGGAGATCGCGCGGGCGGCGAACGATGCGGGGACGCCGATTCGGATCGGTGTGAATGCGGGTTCGTTGGATGCGCGGTTGTTGAAGAAGTACGGGAAGGCGACTCCTGAGGCTCTGGTGGAGTCGGCGTTGTGGGAGGCGTCGCTGTTCGAGGAGCACGGGTTCCGGGACATCAAGATCTCGGTGAAGCACAACGATCCGGTGGTGATGGTGAATGCGTACCGTCAGTTGGCGGCTCAGTGTGATTACCCGTTGCATCTGGGGGTGACGGAGGCGGGGCCGGCGTTCCAGGGGACGATCAAGTCTGCGGTGGCGTTCGGTGCGTTGTTGAGTGAGGGGATCGGGGACACGATCCGGGTGTCGTTGTCGGCGCCGCCGGCCGAGGAGGTCAAGGTCGGTCTGCAGATTCTGGAGTCGTTGAATCTGAAGCAGCGGCGGTTGGAGATCGTGTCGTGTCCGTCGTGCGGTCGTGCGCAGGTGGATGTGTACAAGCTGGCGGATCAGGTGTCTGCGGGTCTTGAGGGCATGGAGGTGCCGTTGCGGGTTGCCGTGATGGGCTGTGTCGTCAATGGTCCGGGTGAGGCCCGTGAGGCGGATCTGGGTGTGGCGTCGGGTAACGGCAAGGGGCAGATCTTCGTCAAGGGCGAGATCATCAAGACGGTTCCCGAGTCGAAGATCGTCGAGACGCTCATCGAGGAAGCCCTGAAGATCGCCGAGCAGATGGAGAAGGACGGCATCGCCTCCGGCGAGCCCGAGGTCTCCATCAGCTGAGGCCGATCCCCGCTTCATGACGGTGCCCCGCCCGGCGAACGAACCGCCCGGCGGGGCACCGTCGTGAGAGACCTCACGGTGGGCCGAAGATACCGGTGACAGCCATGGGGCGGCGTCTCCCAGCCTCTTTGGGTACAGTGCGGAAATCAGCAGACCGCATGGTGAGGCCCCCTCGTGTTGACGCAGACCACCACCCGGGTCCTCGAACCCAGCGACCTCGGCGCAGCGCTCGCCATCCTGGAGAGCGAGCCCGTCGCCAACGCTTTTGTGACGTCCCGGGTTCAGATCGCAGGACTCGACCCATGGCGCCTCGGCGGCGAAATGTGGGGCTGGTACGCCGACGGCCGACTGCGGTCGCTCTGCTACTCCGGCGCCAATCTCGTCCCCATCTGCGCCACCCCCGAGGCCATCAGGGCCTTCGCCGACCGGGCCCGCCGGGCGGGCCGCCGCTGCTCCTCCATCGTCGGTCCCGCCGAAGCGACCGCACAGCTGTGGCGGCTCCTCGAACCCGGCTGGGGCCCCGCCCGAGAGGTCAGGGCCAACCAGCCGCTCATGGTCACCGAGAGCCCCGCCGCCGATGTGACACCCGACCCTCTCGTACGTCGCGTCCGCAAGGACGAGATAGACGTCCTGATGCCGGCCTGCGTCGCGATGTTCACCGAGGAAGTGGGCATCTCCCCGATGGCCGGTGACGGCGGACTCCTCTACCAGGCACGCGTCGCCGAGCTCATCGGCGCCGGCCGCTCCTTCGCCCGTATCGAGGACGGCAAGGTCGTATTCAAGGCGGAGATCGGCGCGGCCACCCCGCAGGCCTGCCAGGTCCAGGGTGTCTGGGTCGCCCCCGAACACCGCGGCCGCGGCTTGTCCGAGACCGGCATGGCGGCGGTCCTGCGCTACGCACTCGCCGACGTCGCACCGGTCGTCAGCCTGTATGTGAACGACTACAACACCGCGGCCCGCAAGGCCTACACCCGGGTGGGCTTCCGTGAGGTCGGCGCGTTCATGAGTGTGCTCTTCTGACCTCGCCGGAGGGAGCCGCTCCGGGCGGGTCCCCACGCACCGCTCAGGCCCGTCCGAAGGTCCTCCGGCCGACCCGGGCACGTATCCCGCAGCCCGGCGCGGACAGTAGGGTTCGGCGCATGGCAGCAGTTTCCGGGGGCGGCGCCCACACTCCGAGTGTCCTGGTCGGGCCGATCGATCTCGCCGCACGCGTGGACGAGGCGCTTGCCGTGCAGGCGGTCGCCTTCGGCCTCGGGCGGAACGAGGTCGACGTACGTCGGCACATCGTCCTCAGACACCTGGAGCACCCGTGCGCCCGCGCCCTCGGAGCCACCACCGCGACCGGCCGGCTCATCGGGTTCGTGTACGGCATGCCGAACGAGCGCGGCCACTGGTGGTCCACCGTCGTCGAGCCCTATCTGCGCGCCACCGGATCCGAGGACTGGCTCGACGACTCGTTCGTGATCACCGAACTGCATGTCCACCCGGAGTTCCAGAACCAGGGCATCGGCCGCTCGCTGATCACCACCATCACGGACGCCGTCGACCAGCCCCGTTCCATCCTCTCCGCCATCGACACGGAGAGCCCGGCGCGTGGTCTGTATCGCACGCTCGGCTACCGGGACCTGGCCCGACACGTGCTGTTTCCCAGCGCTCCCAAGCCGTACGCGGTGATGGGAGCGCCTCTTCCGCTGCGCCGTCGGGCCTAGGACCGGGTCAATCGATTTCCGCCCGCCCGTGCCACCCGGCTAACCTCCTGCACATCACCCTTCCGAGCAGGAGTTCATCATGGCCCAGGTCCAGCGCATGTCCCGATTGATGATCAAGACACTGCGCGACGACCCGGCGGACGCCGAGACGCTCAACCACAAGCTGCTCGTCCGGGCCGGTTACGTACGTCGCACCGCCGCCGGAATCTGGACCTGGCTGCCCCTGGGCAAGAAGGTCCTGGAGAACATCACGCGCGTCGTGCGCGAGGAGATGGACGCCATCGGCGGCCAGGAGGTCCTGCTGCCGGCGCTGCTCCCCAAGGAGTCGTACGACGCGAGCGGCCGCTACGACGAGTACGGCGACCTGCTCTTCAGGCTCAAGGACCGCAAGGGCGCCGAGTACCTCCTCGGCCCCACCCACGAAGAGATCTTCACCCAGGTCGTCAAGGATCAGATCACGTCCTACAAGGACCTGCCCGTGATCCTGTACCAGATCCAGACCAAGTACCGCGACGAGGCCCGCCCCCGCGCCGGTGTGCTGCGCGGTCGCGAGTTCCAGATGAAGGACTCGTACTCCTTCGACACCACCGACGAGGGCCTCATCGAGGCCTACCAGCTGCACCGCGCCGCCTACATCCGCATCTTCGAGCGGCTCGGCCTCGACCACCGCATCGTCTCCGCGGTCTCCGGCGCGATGGGCGGCTCGGCGTCCGAGGAGTTCCTGGCGCCCGCCCCGGCCGGCGAGGACACCTTCGTCGACTGCCCCGCCTGCGACTACGCGGCCAACACGGAGGCTGTGACCTTCAAGGCCACCCCCGTGGACGGCTCGGCGCACGGCCCCGTCGAGGAGCTGGACACCCCGGACACCCCGACCATCGAGACGCTCGCCGCCCACCTCGGGATCCCGGCCTCCGCGACGCTGAAGAACCTTCTGGTCAAGGTCGACGGCGAGATCGTGGCCGTGGGCGTCCCCGGCGACCGCGAGGTCGACCTCGGCAAGCTCGGCGAGCACCTGGCCCCGGCCGTCGTCGAGCTGGTCACCGGTGAGGACTTCGTGGGCCGTCCCGACCTGGTACGCGGCTACGTCGGCCCGCAGGGCCTGGAGAAGGTCCGCTACATCGCCGACCCGCGCATCGCCCCCGGCACCGCCTGGGTCACCGGCGCCAACAAGCCCGACACCCACGCCAAGAACGTCGTCTGCGGCCGCGACTTCGAGGTCGACGACTACCTCGACGTCGTTGTCGTCGAGGCGGGCGACCCGTGCCCCAAGTGCGGCGCCGGCCTCAAGCTGGACCGTGCCATCGAGATCGGCCACATCTTCCAGCTGGGCCGCAAGTTCGCGGACGCCTTCCAGCTCGATGTGCTCGGCCAGAACGGCAAGCCCGTCCGCGTCACCATGGGCTCGTACGGCATCGGCGTCTCCCGCGCGGTCGCCGCACTCGCCGAGCAGACCGCCGACGAGCAGGGCCTGTGCTGGCCGCGCGAGATCGCCCCGGCCGACGTCCACCTCGTCGCCGCGGGCAAGGCGCTCCAGACCGAGCTGGCCCTCGATGTCGCCGAGAAGCTCGGCGCCGCGGGCGTCCGGGTCCTGGTCGACGACCGCGCCGGTGTCTCGCCCGGTGTGAAGTTCACCGACGCCGAGCTGATCGGTGTGCCGAAGATCCTGGTCGCGGGCCGCCGTTCGGCCGAGGGCGTCCTCGAGCTCAAGGACCGCCGTACGGGCGAGCGCGAGGAGCTCACGGTCGACGAGGCGATCGCCCGTCTCACCGTGCAGGGCTGACCCCCGCTCAGACCGACGAGGGCCCCCGCGCTGTCCGACAGCGCGGGGGCCCTCGCCCGTTCGTCCCAGGGCGGCTTCGCCGTGACGGCTACAGCCAGCCCGCGAACTCCAGGGTCAGCTCGCCTTCCCGACGACGGCCGACCGCCAGCGCGCGGGTGCCCGACTCCACCGCACGGAACAGCGTCCAGCCATGGAGCCTCTCCCGGTCCACATCCAGCGAATCCGCGAGCTTGTTGACCCGGCGGCGGGCGGTCGCCGCCCCGCCGGGGGACGCGATCAGGTCCTCCACCCGGTCACGCACCAGTCGCGCCAGGTCGTAGGCGCGCTCGCCGACCAGCGGCTCCGGCCCGACCGTCAGCCAGGGCGCCCGTTCGCCCGCCAGCACCTTGCTCTGGCGGAAGTTGCCGTGCAGCAGCAGGACTTCGGGGGAGTGGGCGACGAGCTCCTCGCGAGCCGCCAGGGCCGCGGAGACCAGCGGTTCCAGCATCGGGTCGGCCTTCGCGGCAGCCCGCATCGGTTCCGTCCGCCGGCCCGTCCGCTCCTCGACGGTCTCGAAGGAGTGTCCGGCGGGCGGCTCGACCCACAGCCGCCGCACCGTCCCCGCCGCCTCCAGCAGCGCCTTCGCCTCCGGCAGCGAACGCAGCGACACCTCGGGATGCAGCCGCTCCAGCAGCAGCGCGCCGCCGTCGGAGCCGACGAGCTGCACCGCACCCCAGCCGTTCCAGTGCGCCAGCGCCGCCCCTTCCAGCTCGGGTGCGGCCCCGGCCGGAATCTTCAGCACCGCCGGGGTGCCGTCGGAGCGCCGCACCAGCAGAACCAGGCTGCTGCGCCCACCGGGCGCGGCCACCCGCTCCACGGTCAGCTCCGGCCCGTTCGCGGACAGCGCCTCGGCGGTCAGCGCGGGAAGCCGCGCGAGCCAGTCGGCGGCGGCCGGTTCCCCGTACACCTCGCCCAGCGCTCGCACCAGACGCTGCGGCGGTTCAAAACCCATACGTGCTGTGTTCCCTTTCAGAGCCTTCTTCAGTGCGTCGGACCCGCCCCGGCCTTCGCAGTGGTCCCTGCCGTCGCATCGGTCCCGGTCGGCCGGTGCGTCCCGGTGGTTCCGTCGGCGGACCGCTCGGCAAGCCCGGGAAAGGTTACGCCGCTGCCCCGCCAGCGGACCGCACGCACCGCGGCCTCCCGCAGCGCATCCGCCGCCTCTCGCCTGAGCGGCCCTCCGGCAGCCCGTACGAGATCGGAGTAGACGTCCGCGATCCGGTCCTCCAGCAGTGCGGCGAGCTTCACCGCCGCCGCCGAGTCCGGCACCGCGAACGGCAGAGCGTACGCGGAATCCGCGGCGACCGGCTCACCGCCCAGGTCCTGTACGGTCCGCACCAGCGCGTCGCGCCGGGCCCGGTGCGCGTGGTAAGCCGCCGTGGCCTCCGCCCGGCGGCCGTCGGAGACCCGGCCGCCGACCACCCCGTACCCGTACACCGCCGCATGTTCGGCGGCCAGCGATGCCTGCGCCGCCTGCAGCGTCTGCGCGCTCATGACGAGGTCTCCTTGGCCAGCTCGGTCAGCAGGTAGGCATGGGCGGCGCCCGCCGCGGCGATCGACGCCAGCAGCCGGGCCAGCTCCGGAGGGGCCTTCAGGAGCGTCGCCGTATGGGCGTCGGCGGTACGGCGCTCCGCCGCGGCCAGATCTTTGACGGCGGCCCTCGCATCGGCGGCGGGCGGGCGCGAGAGGGCGAGCGCCCCGCCCTCGCCCTGCGCCAGCGCCGTCGTGTGTGCCTGCACGGCGTCCCGCAGCGGTGTGAGTCCGGCCTCGGTCTTCGGATGCGCCTTGACGACCTGGTCATACTGGACGAGCAGGTTCCGGCTCGTCGTGGCGGCCGTCATCCGCAAGGTCTTCTCCACCTGGGCCGCAGCGGCCTGCGCGTCGGCAATCGTGGTGTCCTCCCTGCCGCCGCCGTCCCCGCAGCCGGTCAGCGCCGCCCCCAGGGCGATCGCCCCCGTCGCGGTGAGCGCACCCCTGCGCGTCGTCCCCGTGCGCCGCACCTGTTCTCCTTCGGGTGTCGATCTGTCCTGACAGGATCTGTCCTGAAGTGATCACCGCAGGCGAGCGTACCCGCGGCTGAGCGGCCGGCGGACGGCAACACCCCTCGGGACCGGATACCCTTTGACCTGACACGCGACGAACCACACAACAGCACACGCGGCCGAGGAGTCACCCGGATGAGCACCACCCAGAGCGAGAGGCTGCGCGGGCTGCTCGAACCGCTCGTCAGCGCCAAGGAGCTGGATCTCGAGGAGATCGAGGTGTCCCGGGCCGGCCGCCGCCGTGTGCTGCGCATCATCGTGGATTCGGACGAGGGCGTGGAGCTCGACGCCTGCGCCGAGCTGAGCCGCGCGATCTCCGAGAAGCTCGACGAGACCGACGCGATGGGGGAGGACGAGTACGTCCTCGAAGTGAGCTCTCCCGGTGCCGACCGTCCGCTGACGGAGCATCGCCACTACGTACGCGCCACCGGCCGCCTGGTCAAGCTGCAGCTGGCCGCCGAGGGAGCTGCCGGCGAACTGGTGGCCCGCATCATCGCGGTCGACGACGACGGGCTGGACCTCGAAGTGCCTGGCGTCAAGGGCCGCAGGCCCACTTCCCGCCGGGTCGCCTTCGACGAGATCGCCAAGGCGCGCGTGGAGATCGAATTCAACCGCAAGGACAAGAAGGAAGAGGAGGCGTAGCCGTGGACATCGATGTGAAGCTCTTGAAGGGCTTGGCACAGGACAAGGAGATCCCCTTCGACGTGCTCGTCGAGGCGATCGAGTCGGCCCTCCTCATCGCCTACCACCGCACCGACGGGAGCTACCGCCGCGCGCGTGTGGAGCTCAACGAGCGTGGCCATGTGACGGTGTGGGCGAAGGAGGACCCGGCCGACCTCGAAGAGGGCCAGGAGCCCAAGGAGTTCGACGACACCCCGTCCGGCTTCGGCCGGATCGCCGCGACGACCGCCAAGCAGGTCATCCTGCAGCGGCTGCGTGACGCCGAGGACGACAAGACGTTCGGCGAGTACGCGGGCCACGAGGGCGATGTCGTCACCGGCGTCGTCCAGCAGGGCAAGGACCCGAAGAACGTCCTGGTCGACATCGGCAAGCTGGAAGCGATCCTGCCGGTGCAGGAGCAGGTGCCGGGCGAGGAGTACACGCACGGTCTGCGGCTTCGTTCGTATGTCGTACGGGTCGCCAAGGGTGTGCGCGGTCCGTCCGTGACCCTGTCCCGGACCCACCCCAGCCTGGTCAAGAAGCTCTTCGCGCTGGAGGTCCCGGAGATCGCAGACGGTTCCGTCGAGATCTGCGCGATCGCCCGCGAGGCAGGCCACCGCACCAAGATCGCGGTCCGCTCGACCCGCTCGGGCCTGAACGCCAAGGGTGCCTGCATCGGCCCGATGGGTGGCCGTGTCCGCAATGTCATGGCCGAACTGCACGGCGAGAAGATCGACATCGTGGACTGGTCGGACGACCCGGCAGAGATGGTCGCCAACGCACTGTCGCCCGCCCGTGTGAGCAAGGTCGAGGTCGTGGACCTCGGGGCGCGGTCCGCCCGGGTCACCGTCCCCGACTACCAGCTGTCCCTGGCCATCGGCAAGGAGGGGCAGAACGCCCGCCTCGCCGCCCGCCTCACCGGCTGGCGCATCGACATCCGCCCGGACACCGAGACCGACGCCGAGCGGGACATCGCCGACCGGGAGCGGGCCGAGCGCGCCCGCGAGCGGTCCGACCGGCTCTGATCCGGTACGGAATCGGCCGGCGCCGGTCCGAGGAGTGGACCGGCGCCCGTCCGGACGGTGGACCCGTCCGGTCCGGGAAATGGACCCGAAACGGTCAGGAGCACGGGACCGACATGGGCCCCGGGGAATAGATCCACCGCTCCATGCCGCTGAGAACACGACAACATCCGTTCGATTTTTGCCCCAAAGGGGTGAGGTCGGTGCGGGGAGGTAGACTTAACCGTGTCTGGCCGGACGCACGCCCGCGCTTGCCCTGAGCGAACCTGTGTGGGATGCCGGGAGCGAGCGGCCAAGAGCGAGCTGCTGCGCATCGCGGTGGACGAGGATGCATGCGTCCCCGATCCTCGCGGTACGCTGCCCGGCCGGGGTGCATATGTGCACCCCGTCACTGTCTGTCTGGACCTGGCGGTTCGCCGCCGGGCATTCCCCCGGGCCTTCAAGGCCAAGGGGCCGCTCGATTCCGCGGAAGTGCAGCGGTACGTCGAGCGGGTGACACCGTAAGAAACGAGAACGGCACGGGACCCCGTGCGGTCAGGTACCTCGCGAGTTGGAAGTAGGTCGAGATTGCGATGAGCACTCGATGAGTACGCGATGAGTACGCCCATGAAGTAGCGACGGTCCGGCGGTAACCCGGACCTAAAAGGAGCGAAGTGGCTAAGGTCCGGGTATACGAACTCGCCAAGGAGTTCGGCGTCGAGAGCAAGGTCGTCATGGCCAAGCTCCAAGAACTCGGTGAATTCGTCCGTTCGGCGTCCTCGACGATCGAGGCGCCGGTTGTACGCAAGTTGACTGACGCACTGCAGGGGCCCGGCGGCAACGCCGGCAAGTCCGCTGCGAAGCCTGGCGCGCCTCGCAAGGCCGCGCCCGTAAAGCCCGCAGCGCCCTCCCCGGCCGCTGCGGCACGTCCCGCTGCCCCGAAGCCCGGCGCCCCGGCCCCCAAGCCGGCCGCAGCCGAGGCCCCCGGCAGCACCCCTTCCGCTGCCGCGCCTTCCGCGCCGTCGGCGGGCCCGCGTCCGGGTCCCAAGCCCGCGCCGAAGCCCGCTCCGGTCACCCCGGTGCCCGCAGCAGAGTTCTCCGCTCCGGCCCCGGCCCAGCCGGCCGCGCCGCAGCAGGCCCCGCGTCCCGCGGGTGCCACCCCCGGTCCTCGCCCCGCCCGTCCGGCTCCGGCCGGCGGTCAGCGTGACGGTGGCCGTGGCGGCGAGCGTGACGGTGGCCGTGGCGGCGACCGTCCGGCCCGTCCCGCAGGCCAGGGCGCCCCGCGCCCCGGCGGCTCCCGTCCGGCGGGTCCCCGTCCGGGCAACAATCCCTTCACCTCCGGTGGCTCGACGGGCATGGCCCGTCCGCAGGCACCCCGTCCCGGTGGCGCCCCGCGTTCCGGTGGCGGCCAGGAGCGTCCGGGCGCCTCGCGTCCGCAGGGCGGCCCCGGTGGCGCCCCGCGTCCGCAGGGTCAGGGCGGTGCCCGTCCGACTCCGGGCGGCATGCCCCGTCCGCAGGCTCCGCGTCCGGGCGGTGCGCCCGGTGGTAACCGTCCGAACCCCGGCATGATGCCGCAGCGTCCCGCTGCCGGCCCGCGTCCCGGTGGTGGCCCCGGCGGTGGCCGTGGTCCCGGTGGCGGCGCAGGCCGTCCCGGTGGCGGTGGCGGTGCAGGTCGTCCCGGCGGCGGCTTCGCCGGCCGTCCGGCCGGTCCCGGTGGCGGTGGCGGCGGTTTCGCCGGTCGTCCCGGTGGCGGCGGTGGCGGTGGCGGCGCAGGCCGTCCCGGTGGTGGCGGCGGCTTCGGCGGTCGTCCCGGCTTCGGTGGACGCCCCGGCGGCCCCGGTGGCCGTGGTGGCACACAGGGTGCGTTCGGCCGTCCCGGCGGTCCCGCGCGTCGTGGTCGCAAGTCGAAGCGGCAGAGGCGCCAGGAGTACGAGGCCATGCAGGCCCCGTCGGTGGGCGGCGTCATGCTGCCTCGCGGCAACGGACAGGCTGTCCGGCTGTCGCGCGGTGCCTCCCTCACCGACTTCGCGGAGAAGATCAACGCCAACCCGGCGTCGCTCGTCGCCGTGATGATGAACCTCGGCGAGATGGTCACTGCCACGCAGTCCGTCTCCGACGAGACTCTGAAGCTGCTGGCCGACGAGATGAACTACATCCTCGAGATCGTCAGCCCGGAGGAGGAGGACCGCGAGCTGCTCGAGTCCTTCGACATCGAGTTCGGCGAGGACGAGGGCGGCGAAGAGGCTCTGGTCTCGCGTCCGCCGGTCGTGACCGTCATGGGTCACGTCGACCACGGTAAGACCCGACTGCTGGACGCGATCCGCAAGACGAACGTCGTTGCGGGCGAGGCCGGCGGCATCACGCAGCACATCGGTGCGTACCAGGTCTCCTCCGAGGTCAACGGTGAGGACCGCAGGATCACCTTCATCGACACCCCGGGTCACGAGGCGTTCACCGCCATGCGTGCCCGTGGTGCGAAGTCCACCGACATCGCGATCCTCGTGGTGGCGGCGAACGACGGTGTGATGCCCCAGACGATCGAGGCGCTGAACCACGCCAAGGCGGCCGACGTGCCGATCGTGGTCGCGGTCAACAAGATCGACGTCGAGGGTGCCGACCCGACCAAGGTGCGCGGTCAGCTCACCGAGTTCGGTCTGGTGGCCGAGGAGTACGGCGGCGACACGATGTTCGTCGACATCTCCGCCAAGCAGGGCCTCAACATCGAGGCTCTTCTGGAGGCTGTCGTCCTCACCGCCGACGCCTCGCTCGACCTGCGGGCCAACCCGGAGCAGGACGCGCAGGGTATTGCGATCGAGTCCCACCTCGACCGCGGCCGCGGTGCCGTTGCGACCGTCCTGGTCCAGCGAGGCACCCTGCGGGTCGGCGACACGATGGTGGTCGGCGACGCGTACGGCCGAGTCCGCGCGATGCTCGACGACAAGGGTGAGAACGTCGAGGAAGCGGGTCCGTCGACCCCCGTCCTCGTCCTCGGTCTCACCAACGTCCCGGGCGCCGGCGACAACTTCCTGGTGGTCGACGAGGACCGTACGGCCCGTCAGATCGCCGAGAAGCGTGCCGCTCGTGAGCGCAACGCCAACTTCGCCCGCAAGGGTGTCCGGTTCTCCCTGGAGAACCTGGACGAGGCGCTCAAGGCCGGTCTGGTCCAGGAACTCAACCTCATCATCAAGGGCGACGCGTCCGGTTCGGTGGAGGCTCTCGAGTCCTCGCTGCTCCAGCTCGACGTCGGTGACGAGGTCGACATCCGGGTCCTGCACCGCGGTGTGGGTGCGGTCACCGAGTCGGACATCGACCTGGCCACCGGCTCCGACGCCATCGTGATCGGCTTCAATGTGCGCGCCGCAGGGCGTGCGCAGCAGATGGCCGAGCGCGAAGGCGTGGACGTCCGGTACTACTCGGTCATCTACCAGGCGATCGAAGAGATCGAAGCGGCCCTCAAGGGCATGCTCAAGCCGGAGTACGAAGAGGTCGAGCTCGGCACGGCGGAGATCCGCGAGATCTTCCGCTCGTCCAAGCTGGGCAACATCGCCGGTGTGCTGGTCCGGTCCGGCGAGGTCAAGCGCAACACCAAGGCGCGCCTGCTGCGCGATGGCAAGGTCATCGCGGAGAACCTCAACATCTCCGGTCTGCGTCGCTTCAAGGACGACGTCACCGAGATCCGCGAAGGCTTCGAGGGCGGTATCAACCTCGGAAACTTCAACGACATCAAGATCGACGACGTCATTGCGACGTACGAGATGCGCGAGAAGCCGCGAGGCTGACCCGTACCTCAACAGTCGGGGCCGGTCGACGGGTCGTATTCCCGTCGATCGGCCCCGGCCGTTCCGTGTACGGTTCTTGTGTCCCTGCCAAGCACTGGCAGGGCGCGAACCCGAACCGGCGGGACATCCGGACATACATGTATGTGGGGACACTGTCCTTCGATCTGCTCCTCGGCGACGTACGGTCGTTGAAGGAGAAACGCTCCATCGTCCGACCGATCGTCGCCGAGCTGCAGCGCAAGTACGCGGTGAGTGCGGCGGAGACGGGCGGACAGGATCTCCATCGCAGGGCAGAGATCGGCCTTGCCATGGTTTCCGGGGACACCGGACACCTCACAGACGTACTGGACCGGTGCGAGCGGCTGGTTGCCGCCCGGCCCGAGGTGGAGCTGCTGTCGGTTCGACGGCGGCTGCACAGCGACGAAGACTGAACAACGTCAGAACTGTTCGACGCGGCACCGTCCGACGCGCAGGCGTCGGACCCCGGAAGCGTCGGACCGTAAGCAACCCAGAAGGAAGAGTGACGGACCGGTGACCGACAACGCGCGGGCCCGCAAGCTGGCCGATCGCATCCAGGTCGTGGTCGCGGAGACCCTGGACCGGCGTATCAAGGATCCGCGGCTCGGATTCGTGACCATCACGGACGCCCGGGTCACCGGCGACCTGCGGGAGGCCACGGTCTTCTACACGGTCTACGGCGACGACGAGGAGCGGGCGGCTTCCGCCGCCGCGCTGGAGAGCGCCAAGGGCGTGCTCCGCTCCGAGGTCGGCCGGCAGACCGGGGTCCGGTTCACGCCGACCCTGGCCTTCGTCCCGGACGCCCTGCCGGACAACGCCCGCACCATCGAGGACCTCCTCGACAAGGCGCGGGCCAAGGACGCGGAGGTCCGCGAGGTGTCCACCGGTGCGAAGTACGCGGGCGACGCCGACCCGTACCGTAAGCCGGAGGACGAAACGGACGAGTCCGACGAGAACGAGGGCTCAGCCTCCGAATGACACAGCAGAACAGGACGCCGGACGGCCTTGTCATTGTCGACAAGCCGTCCGGCTTCACTTCGCACGACGTCGTGGCCAAGATGCGCGGCATCGCCCGCACCCGCCGCGTCGGGCACGCCGGCACGTTGGACCCGATGGCGACCGGCGTTCTCGTGCTCGGTGTCGAGAAGGCCACCAAGCTCCTCGGCCATCTCGCACTGACCGAGAAGGAGTACCTCGGCACGATCCGGCTCGGCCAGGACACGGTCACGGACGACGCCGAGGGCGAGATCACCTCGTCCACCGATGCGTCGGGTGTCACGCGTGAGGGCATCGACGCCGGTGTCGCTGCGCTGACCGGGGCCATCATGCAGGTGCCGTCCAAGGTCAGCGCCATCAAGATCGACGGCAAGCGGTCGTACGCGCGGGTGCGCGGCGGCGAGGAGTTCGAGATCCCGGCCCGGCCGGTGACGGTCTCGTCCTTCAACGTCTACGACGTCCGCGAGGCGGTCGCGGAGGACGGGACCCCGGTCGTCGACCTGGTCGTCTCCGTCGTCTGCTCCTCCGGTACCTACATCCGCGCCCTGGCCCGTGACCTCGGCGCCGGACTGGGTGTCGGCGGGCATCTGACCGCACTGCGGCGCACTCGCGTCGGTCCGTACGGCATCGATGCGGCGCGGACGCTGGATCAGCACCAGGAGGAGCTGACCGTGATGCCGGTCGCGGAGGCCGCCGCCGCCGCGTTCCCGCGCTGGGACGTGGACGAGAAGCGGGCCAAGCTGCTGCTGAACGGGGTGCGGCTGGACATGCCCTCGTACCCGTCGGGACCGGTCGCGGTCTTCGGGCCCGACGGAACCTTCCTGGTGCTGGTCGAGGAGCAGAAGGGCAAGGCCAAGAGCCTCGCCGTCTTCGGCTGACGGCCGGCCGTCAGCGCCGGGATCGCCACCGGACGCCGGATCCTCATCGTGGAGCGGGCAGCCCCCCGTGCCCGCTCCACGATCCCCCTCGGGTGTCTGTCCACCGGAACCCGCGAATTCACCCCCACGAGCAGGCGCTCGGAGTGATTCAGGGGTGCACTTGGGGGCGCGTTTGCTCCGAGTGGTTCTCGCGCTGATCACTGCCGACCTAACGTCGGACCATGGGAAGCGGGGACCGGTCGACGCTGGTGCGTATCTGCGATCCGGCCGGCCGGCCGCGAGGGACGGGGTTCGTCGCGGATGACCGCGGCACGGTCGTCACCAGTCACGAAGCCGTCGACGGCCTGCTGCGACTTGTTTTGCACGGGACAGGTGATCGCAGCTGCCGCGTCGAGGCCGATGCGATCACCGCGCTCCCGGAGCTGGACCTCGCGCTGGTACGCACCGGGGGACTCGACGTGCTCGGCGTGGAGCCGCTGCCGATCGTGCTGCGGGACCGGATCGAGGCCGGTACGTACGTACGTATCGCCGCCCACGGCTGGCGTGAGGCGCGCGTGCTGGGCGTGGGCCCGGTGACGTACACCGCGACCGACCGCTCCTACCGGGTCGGCGCCGCGATGGAGCTGGCGCTCGGCACGGACGGCAGAGACGCACTGCGGCTGCGTGGGGCGGCGGTCGGCGGGCCGGTGCTCGATCCGGACAGCGGTGCGGTGATCGCCGTGGTCGGTACCGCGCTGCGCGGCGAACACCCCGCCGCCGGGTTCGCGGTGCCGCTGGTGGGCGTGGGCACCGACGCACCGCTGGGCGCGCTGCTGCGGCGCAATGCGACGACCGTCCCCGGATACGGACGCGACCTCAACCTTGCCGGTGCCCTGCAGCTCGCCGCGATGTCCATCGGGGCCGCGGGCGGTCCTGGGGCCCGGCCCGATCCGGTCGAACGCCCGGACGTCACTGCGGAGTTCACGGCGTTCACGGCCGCCGGGGAACGCCCCGAGGTCGTGCTCGGCCTCGTCGCGGAGCCCGGCACCGGCCGCACCACCGAACTCGCCGACCTCACCGCGAGCCAGGCCGAGCGTGCCAGGGAGCGGTACGCCATTCCGGCCGACGCCCTGGCCCCCGGCCACGACCGGCATCCGCTCACCCTGCGCCTGCTCGCCGAGGTACGCGCGGCGCTCCCCGGAGACGTGGCCGGACAGCCGGACACGGACGACGTCTTCGGCGCCCACCTGGACCTGATGTGCCTGCGCATCGCGGTCCGGATCGCGGCGGCGTCCCGTCCGGCGCTCAGGGGCACTGCGGTGCGGCGGCTGGCCGCCCGGGTGACGGGGCAGGTCCACGAGGCTGCGCGGCGCTGTCTCGGGCCGGGGCAGGGGGAGCTGGACCGCGCGGCGTTCGAGGAAATCTTCCCCTGGCGCACGGGATGGGCGTCGGCGGTCCTCACCGAGGGCCTGCTGGTCCCGGCGGGCGCGGGCTACCGCTTCGCGCACGAGGAGCTGGGGGACTGGGTGCAGGGCGCCCACCTGGACCTGGACACGGCGCTGCGGTCGCTGGTGCACCGATGGCACGAGGAGGATCCGGGCGGTGGGGCCAGGGCGGCGGAGGCACGCGTTCCGGCCCAGCGGAGCCCGCGGACGAGCCGCCGGGCGTCGACTGCCTCCGAGCGGGGGCAGGTGCAGGGGGCCGACGCGGCTTCGGGAGCGATGTCCTCGCGCGAGCCCCGCACGCTCCCCGTACCGCGCCATCGGATCGGCCCGGTGATCCAGGCACTCCTGCTCCTGGGCCGCAGGCAAGGCGCTGCCGCCCTGTCCCATCGCCTGGCGGATCTGATCGAGGCCATGGACCGGCTGTCCACGAGGACGGACGGCCCGGCCACAGCCGCCCGGCGGCAGGGCACCGGGATCCCCACGGCTGCGGCCGGTCCGGACGGCGGCGCTGCCCGGCCCGGCGGGGCCGAGGACGTCGGCCCGCTGCGCGACGCCTCCTGGTGGGCCGCTCACCTCCTGTCGCAGACACTGCTCCGGGTGCCCGACGCCGGGCGGTACGTCGAAGTGCTGCGGCTTCTCGCGGGTCGCATCGTCCGGCGGTCCGGCGCCGAGGGAGGGACAGGGGAGCCGGAGGGCGCCCGCGATGTCCCGCCCGGTCCGGGGCATCGCCGACACCCGCTGGGGGCGTACGCCGAGTTCGGACCGTGGTTCTGGCTGCGGCTGCGGCTGTCCGAGGCGGACCGGATCGACCTGCTGCGGCGGCTGGTGCCTGCGGACGGCCCGCCGCGCGGAGACGGGTGGGACGGCGGCCGCGACGGCCGACGGGGCCAGGCCGTCGCATGTCGTGACGAGGGCGGGGACAGTGGCGGGGAGCGGTTCCTGGATGTGGTGGCCAGGCGGCTCGTCGCCCGGCCCCGGATCGTGCAGCCCCTGCTCTGCCGCTGGTTCACCGATGAGCGTCCGCTGCCCGCCGAGGTCGGTGTGGCGATGCGGCCGACCGTCGCCGCTGCCGCGCAGGCGCTCCTGCACGCCCGTCGTGACCTGGCCGTCGACGATCTGACCGACGCCCTCGTCGCGACCGTCCACCCGCGCGCCGGCGAGCTGCTCGTCGCGCTGGCCGAGGACGAGCCGGCCGCCCTGTGCCGGGCTGTCGAGCGCTGGGCCCGCGATGGCGACCGGCGGGCCCGACGGGGCGCCGCCGCTTCGTACGGGCTCCTCACCGCACCGCACGCCACTGCCGAAGCCGACCGTGCACTGCTGCGCCTCTCCGCGCTCGCCCTGCTGGCCCACCCCGCCGACGTCGACCTGCACGGAGCCGCGCTGGCCCTCCTCGTACGCGATCCGCAGACCCGGGACTGCTATCTGCCGCAGGCCCTGCGGGTCTTCGTGCAGGGCGATCCGCAGCTGTCCGCGGCCGAGCTCGTCGTCGCCCTGCCGACCCATCGCGAGCCGGTGATCGCCGCGATCCGCGAGGCGCTCACCCGGCCCGGGGGCGGCGCGGGCGAGGTGCTGCGCTCGCTCGCCGGGATCGACGCCCCGGCGCTGGCCCTGCACGCGGCCGGTCTGGTGCGGGCGTACGTCGACAGCCATCCGGAGGGCGGTGCACATGCTGCCGCGTACATCGACCGCAGACTGGAGCACGGGCCCGTCGCCCGCGCCCTGCTGCTGCCCCTGATGAGCGGCCTGCTGCGGGACCGTCCGGCCCCCGCACCCGTGCGTGGCGCGCTCGCCCGGGTGCTGGCCGCGCCCGGCACCCCGGCTTCCGGGGCATTGCGCGCCGAGCTGCTGGAGGTCCTGCTGGAGTTCGAGCAGGGCGCCCACCGTGACCCGGTCGTGCTCGACGCACTGCTCTGTGCGGCGGCGACCGGATCCGCCCGGCGTGCGCCGGTCCGTACCCGAGCGCTGGTGCACCGCACCGGGATGCTGCTCGTCCGCACCCCCGAAGGAGCGGCCCGCTTCGACCGCAGGCTGGTCGAACTGGCCCGCGACGTGCCCGGATTCGCCCAGCTGGTCACCGGATGGCTGGCCGATGCGCCGCAGGAGTGGGCAGCCGTCGTCGGCCCCGGTACGCGGCGGACCGTGGAGACCCTGTCCACCGCGATGACGATGCCGATGCAGGCCCCGGGCCGGGGGCATGGCAGTCTTAGACCTGCATAAGAGGTAAACCCACGTACACAGGTTCGGGCGAGGAGCGGTCACAGTGCAGCGCTGGCGTGGCTTGGAGGACATCCCCCAGGACTGGGGACGCAGCGTCGTCACCATCGGCTCCTACGACGGGGTGCACCGCGGACACCAGCTGATCATCGGCAGGGCCGTGGACCGCGCGCGCGAGCTGGGCGTGCCCTCGGTCGTCGTGACCTTCGACCCGCACCCCAGCGAGGTCGTACGGCCCGGCAGCCATCCGCCGCTGCTGGCCCCGCACCACCGGCGCGCCGAGCTGATGGCCGAGCTGGGAGTGGACGCGCTGCTGATCCTGCCGTTCACGACCGAGTTCTCGAAGCTGACGCCGGCCGACTTCATCGTGAAGGTGCTGGTCGACAAGTTGCAGGCGCAGCTCGTCATCGAGGGCCCCAACTTCCGCTTCGGCCACAAGGCCGCGGGGAACGTGCAGCTTCTCACCGAGTTCGGTGCGACCTACGACTACAGCGTCGAGGTCATCGATCTGTATGTGAGCGGCGAGGCGGGCGGCGGCGAGCCGTTCTCGTCCACCCTCACCCGCCGGCTCGTCTCCGAGGGCGATGTGGCGGGCGCCGCCGAGATCCTGGGCCGTCCGCACCGTGTCGAGGGCATCGTGGTGCGCGGAGCACAGCGCGGCCGCGAGATGGGCTTCCCGACGGCGAACGTGGAGACCCTGCCGCACACCGCGATCCCCGCCGACGGCGTGTACGCGGGCTGGCTGAACGCGAACGGTGAGACGATGCCCGCCGCGATCTCGGTCGGCACGAACCCGCAGTTCGACGGCACGGAGCGGACGGTGGAGGCCTACGCGATCGACCGTGTGGGTCTTGATCTGTACGGACTCCATGTCTCCGTCGACTTCCTCGCGTACGTCCGCGGGATGGCGAAGTTCGACTCGCTCGACGACCTGCTGGTGGCGATCGCCGCCGATGTGAAGCGGGCGAGCGAGCTGGTCGCGGCGTACGACCGCGGCTGATCCTTCTCTCACCTACGGCTCCGGCCGGGACCGCGCAGAGCGGTCCCGGCCGGAGCCGTAGGTGTATCGGGAGGCGGCTCAGGAGTTGAGCTCCTCCAGCGTCTTCCCCTTGGTCTCCACCGCGAACAGTGCGATCACCGCACCCACCACGGCCATGCAGCCCAGCTGGGCGAAGACCATCGTCAGGCTGCCCCCCGAGCCGATGATGGCGCCGACCACGATCGGTCCGAGGATGACACCGAGCCTGTTCCACACCCCGCCGAACGACGCCCCGCGCGCACGGCTGCGGGTCGGGTACAGCTCCGGTGTGTAGAGGTACAGGCTGACATTGGTCGCGAAGACGAAGAGCGTCGCGACCGACGCCCAGACCGCGACCTGTCCGCCCGAGGTGGCACCGGAGACGGCCAGCGAGAGCAGGGCGACCGCCGCGCCGCCGAGCCCGATGGTGAGCGAGATCCGGCGGCCGACCCGGTCGATGATCAGGGCCACGAGGAGACAGCCGATCAGCCCGGTCACATTGCTCAGCAGCGAGTAGTTCAGCGCGGTGCGCAGATCGAGGCCGAACGTCTTGGTGTAGAGCGAGGGCAGCCACGTCGCGATGCCGTGGTTGACGTAGTACGCGACGAACCACAGACCCGAGACGACCACCGTGCGCCGCAGATAGCGGCCGGTGAACAGGTCGCGCAGGCCGCCACGGGCCGTCTCGACGGCTGTCGCCGGGCCGGGCTCCGGCAGCTGCGCGCCGATGGACTTCTCGACGTCCTGCTCGATCCGGGCGATGACCTGCTCGGCCTCCTCGACCCGGCCGCGGGAGAGCAGCCAGCGTGGCGACTCGGGAACCTGGCGGCGCAGGACGACGACCAGCAGCACGGGCAGGGCGCCGATCAGGAACATCACACGCCAGCCGAAGCTGGGCACCACCCAGCTGGCGACCAGCGTCGCCGAGGCCAGACCGGCCGGGAAGATGAGCTCGTACAGCAGCACGAACCGGCCGCGGTGGTCGGCGCGCGCTATCTCGTTGATGTACGTGGCGGCGACGGGCACGACGCCGCCGATGCCGAGCCCCTGGACGAACCGGAAGGCGGTGAACAGGGCGAAGCCGGGCGAGACGGCGACGGCGAGGCTGGCCAGCGCGGTCACGGCCACGCCGAGCGCGACAGTACGGACCCGGCCGATGCGGTCGCCGAGCCAGCCGGCGACGAGTGCGCCGAGCAGCATGCCGACCGAACCGCTGGTGACGATCAGCGTGCCCTGGCCGGTGCTCAGTTTCCACTGTTCGGTCAGGACGGGCAGTGCGGAGGCGGTCAGCAACTGGTCGAACGCCTCGAAGAACGTGACGGCGCCGATGAGCGTACGGACCTTGATGTGCCAGCGAGAGCTCGGCAGGCGTTCGAGCCTGGCCGAGATGGAGCTCACGGTGGGGCCGGTGGCCACGATTGACATGGGGATCCTTCCGCGAACAGAGGAGTTGCGGTGACCTTAGAAAGAAGTGTCTTAGCGGTCAACAACTAAGCACTTAAATTTCATAACGAAGTGAACCCCGTCTGAACAGGCATTTTGATGGTGAGCGAGGTACGGGCATGACTCACCGGCCCATGGCGGATGAGCCATGGACCGGTCGGGGCGGTGCGGGTCAGCGCAGCTGTGTGCGCTCCCGCGGCAGTGCCTGCAGCGCGTCGAAGACCCGCTCGGGGGAGAGCGGCAGGGTGGTCACCCGCGCACCGGTGGCGTCCTGCACCGCATTGGCGATGGCCGCCGCGACCGGGACCATCGCGCCCTCGCCGGCCCCCTTGGCACCGAACGGGCCGGGTCCGTGCCCCTGCTCCTGGGTGATCGACACGAAACGCTCGGGGAGGTCCTCGGCCATCGGCACCCGGTAGTCCAGCGCCTCACCGTTGAGCAGTGCGCCGTCCTCGTACCGCATCTCCTCGAACATCGCCTGCGCCAGCCCCATCACGGCAGCGCCCTCGTCCTGACCACGGCAGAGCAGCTTGTTGACGGCCCGGCCGACATCGCCGCTGGCCACCAGCTGCAGGACCGTCACTTTTCCGGTGTCCGGGTCGACCTCGACCTCCGCGCCCGCCCAGCCGATCTCCCAGAAGAGGCAGGGGGACTCCAGCGGGGCGTCGGAGGAGAGTGGCGCCTTGAAGAACCCCTCGCCGTGGAACTCGTACCCCGTACCGCCGAAGACCCTCGCCGCCAGGCCCGGCAGCGGAACCGGTGCGTCTTCCCCGCGGCGTACCGTCCAGTCCTGCAGGGTCAGTTCGGCCGGATCGCAGCGGAGCTGCTCGGCTGCGAAAGCGAGCACCTTCGACCTGGCGTCCTGGGCCGCCCTGAGTACCGCGGTGCCCATCACCGTCATACCGGACGAGGCGTTGGTGCCCTGGTCGTAAGGAGTGACATCGGTGTCGACCGGTGCGTATCGCACCCGCTCCAGATCCGTGCCGAACACCTCGGCTGCGACCTGGCAGAGCGAGGTGGAGGCGCCCTGGCCGATCTCGACCGTGCCGGAGCTGACGTAGACCGAGCCGGTGGCCGTGATCTTCACCCGGGCCTGCGCGGGCTTGTTCACCCCTCCGCCGTCCTTGAAACCGATGGCCAGCCCCATCCCGCGATGGGGTACGCGCTCGCGCCCCTGATAGCCGAGCGCATCGGCGACCGCGTCCAGGCCTTCGGCGAGATCGCTGTCGATCCCGCTCTCGCCCGGCACGAACGGCTCCCCGAGCTGCTTGAGGTTCTTCATGCGCAGCTCGTACGGATCCATCCCGAGCCGCTCGGCGATCATGTCGACCTGGCTCTCGGACGCCCAGGTGGCCTGCGTCGCCCCGAAGCCGCGGAACGGACCCGCCGGTGTGGTCGTCGTCATCACGCACGACGAGGAGGAACGGATGTGCTGCCAGCGGTACGGCCCCGGCATCCGGTAGCAGGCCTTCTCCGCGACCAGCGGGCTGCCGTCGGAGTACGCTCCCGCGTCCAGCAGCACCTCGCTGTCGCGCGCGACGAACGTCCCGTCCGCCATGACGCCTGTCCTCACCTTCAGGAGGGCGGCGTGCTGGCTGAGCGTGAGGAAACCTTCCTCCGTCGTCAGGCAGTAGCGCACCGGCCGGCCGGCCGCCCGCGACAGCAGGATGGCGATCGGCTCGGTCTTGCAGTTGTGCTTCGAGCCGAACCCGCCGCCCACATACGGCACATGGATATGGATCCGGCTCTCCGGGGTGCGCAGCACCCGTGCCAGCTCCTTGCGCAGCGGGAACGGGTTCTGCGTCGAGGCCCAGATCTCGATCTCCTCGCCGCGCACATCCGCGACCGTCACGAACGGCTCCAGATGGAAGTGATTCATCCGGGAGAAGGTGAAGGAGTCCTCGAAGATGTGGTCGCAGTCGTCCCAGACGGAGTCCGGGCCGGTCTCGTACCGGAACTCGTAACAGACGTTGGGCCGCGGCCGGAGCTGACCGGAGGCCCCTGTTCCATAGGGAGGGACGATGCCGGGCGGAGCCTGTTCGAACAGCTCAGGGGCGTCGGGTGCGAGAGCGGCCTCGATGTCGGGGACGGCCGGCAGCGGCTCGTACACCACCTCGATCAGCTCCAGCGCGTGCAGCGCCACCGCCTCTGACTCGGCGGCGACGGCCGCCACCACATCTCCCGCGTACCGCACCCGGTCCAGGGCGACGACCGGCTGGTCCTTGATGAAGTAGCCGTAGGTGGGGTCGAGTCCGTCGAGGTCGTCGCGGGTCAGTACGGCGTGCACGCCCGGCAGGGCGCGGGCCTTGGCGCTGTCGACCGACACCAGGCGGGCGTGGGCGTGCGGGCTGCGGAGCACCTTGGCGTGCAGCATGCCGGGGAGCCGGATGTCGGCGGTGTACTGCGCGGCGCCGGTGACCTTGAGGGTCGCGTCGGTGCGGCGGTCGCGGGTTCCGATGCGGGATCCGGTCATCGGGCGTCCTCGGTGTCACGGGCCGGCTCGTCGTCACGGGACAGCTCGGCCGCCCTGCGTACCGAGTCGATGATCATCTGATAGCCGGTGCAGCGGCACACATTGGAGGAGATCCAGGAGCGGATCGTCTCGTCGTCCGGCTCCGGGTCCTCCCTCAGCAGGGCGGTGGTCAGCATGATCATGCCGGGGGTGCAGTAGCCGCACTGGAAGCCCCCGCACTCCGCGAAGGCGCGCTGCACGGAGCTCAGTTCCCCGCCCGTGGCCTGTCCCGCGACGGTCTCCACCGCACGGCCGTCGACGCTGAACGCGAAGACGCTGCAGGAGGCGGAGGGGGTCCCGTCGATCAACGTGGTGCAGGCGCCGCAAACGCCGCGCTCGCAGGACGCCTTGACACCGGTCATGCCGTAGCGGTCGCGGAGCAGGTCGAGCAGAACGGTGTTGGGTGCGATCCGCTCGGTGCGCGGCCGGCCGTCGACGGCGAAGTCGATCGTGAGCCGGGTGCCCATGTCACTGGTCATGTCGCTGTTCATCGGGGGGTTCCCTCTCCGGTGGTGCGTCGTTCCAGCAGCCGTCCGAGGAGTACCGCGGCGACATGGCGCCGGTAGCGGGCGCTCCCGGCCGCGTCGCCGATCGCCTCGGGCAGTGCGGCCGCGATCTCGGTGGGGTCGGTGCCCAGCGGGGCGCCGACGGTGTACGGACGGGTGTACTCGGAGCCCACCGCCATCGTGACCGTCCCCACACGGACCGCTGCGGCCACCGTCATCAGCGGGCGCATCGAGCGCTCGTACCCGAACCACACCTGACGTACGTCCGTGATCCTGACCGCCCGCAGCAGACCGCCCGGCGGCTCCGCCCGGTCCCACAGTGCGGCCGGCGAGACGGTGACCGTCCCGTCGAGTGTCAGGAAGTCCAGCTCCGCGTCGAGCGCGCCCAGCATCACCGACATCTCGTACCGGGTGCGTCGCGCCATCAGATTCCCGCCGAGGGTGGCCCGCCGCCGGATCCGCTGGGTGGCGATGCTGCCCCAGCCCGCGGCCAGACCCGGCAGGGCGGCCCGCACCCGGGCGTCGTGCGAGCCGGCGTGATGATCGACCGCGGCGCCGATCTCCAGCGTCGAGCCGTCCCACTCGACCGAGCCGAGCTCGGGTACGCGCTCCAGCGACACGAGGGTCCGGCAGTCGAGACCCTCGCGGAACTGCGCGAAGAGATCGCTGCAGCCCTGTGCATAGACCGCACCGCGGGTTGCCCCCGCCGCCACGGCCTCGGCCGCCGTCACGGGACGTTCCAGGACGAAGTCGGGGATGGTGCGCTGGGTGGGCGCCACCATCCCGGTGGGGAGCAGGAGCATGCGGACCGTGCCTCCTGGAGCGGCGCAGCGGTCGATCCCGATGTCACCACGGAGAGTTATCTAAGAACTGAAACAGCTAATGCTGAGATTTCTAGCACTTGGAGATAGCCACCACAAGGGTCCGGCTCCGGGTGTCGGTTGTATCGTGGGCGGTCACTACCACACCGCACGCTCCATTCCCGGAAGGAGGCGCGGGGTCCCGGCGCCGGCGCCGTCCTCCCACCGCACATGACTCGTAGAGCTTCCAGCAGCCCCGACGCGGTCGACCTCATTCTGGAGCAGTGGAAGCGGGAGCTGCCGAGTCTCGACGCCTCCCCGATGGAGGTGCTCGGCCGGCTGCACCGCAGCTTCCTGCGCTACCAGGGGCTGCTGTCCGACCTCTTCGACTGCTTCGACCTGAACATGGCGGCCTTCGATGTGCTCGCTGCTCTGCGCAGGTCAGGACCGCCCTACCGACGGACCGCCGGTGAACTCGCCGACATATCCCTGGTCACCACCGGCGGCATCACGCTGCGTCTGGACCGGCTGGAGAAGGCCGGTCTGGTGACCCGGGAGCGCGATCCCGGCGACCGCAGGGTCGTGTACGCGCGGCTCACCGACCGGGGGATCGAGATCGCCGATGTGGTCGCGGTCGCGCACTTCGCCAACGAGGAGCGGATGCTGGCGGAGCTGACGGGGGCCGAGCGACGTCAACTGGGCCGGCTCCTCGGCAAGCTGGAACGCTCCCTGGAGACGGCGGAACGGACACCGCCCGACCCCGGGACGGCCACCGGGGCGGCCGGGCGGCCGGCCGGGTCGAAAAGCCGCCGGCAGTCAGTATCTGAGCACTGAGGCATCGACCGGGACGGGGCCGCATCCGGCCCGGAGCGGTCGGCCGGACGCCCGGCCGACCGGAGGGCCACCGCCCTACGACTGCGCGCCCACCACCGCGTTCGCCCAGTGGCACGCCACCTGTGTCTCCCCGCCCCCGGCGAGCACCGGAAGATCCTTCGTACGGCACGCGTCCGCCACCCCTGCCCGCTCCGCCTCGCCCGAGGCGAGAATCTGGCAGCGCGCGTGGAAGCGGCAGCCGGACGGCACCTTCGACGGGTCCGGCGGTTCACCCGTGAGGATCACCGGATCGCCCTCGGCCTCCGGCAGCACCGACAGCAGTGCCTGGGTGTAGGGATGCTGCGGGGCCGTCAGGATCTGCTCGACCTCGCCCGTCTCGACGATCCGGCCGAGATACATCACCGCGACCCGGTCGGCGATGTTCCACGCCAGACCGAGGTCGTGCGTGACCACCAGGGCCGACAGGCCCAGTTCGTCCCTCAGCCGCAGCAGCAGGGCCAGGATCTCGCCGCGCACCGATGCGTCCAACGAGGCCACCGGCTCGTCGGCCACGATGAGTTCCGGTTCCAGGACGAGGGCGCCCGCGATCACAACGCGCTGGCGCTGGCCGCCCGACAGCTCGTGCGGGTAGCGCAGGAAGAACCGCTCGGGGGGCCGCAGCCCGGCCCGCGACAGGGCCTCCGCGACGGCGGCCCGTTCGTCACCTGCGTACCCGTGGATCCGCAGGCCCTCCGCCACCGCCTCGTACACCGTGTGCCGCGGGTTGAGCGAACCACTGGGGTCCTGGAGAACCAGCTGCACCCGTTTGCGGTACGCCTTCAGCGCGCGGCCCGCATAGTCGAGCGGCTTGCCGTCGAAGGTGACCGCCCCGGACGTCGGGGGCACCAGCCCCAGCAGGGAGCGGGCCAGCGTCGTCTTCCCGCACCCGGACTCGCCGACCAGTGCGACGATCTCGCCGGGCCGGATGTCCAGGTCGACGCCGTCCACCGCGCGAGCCGTGGCCGCACCGCGCCGGCCGGGGAAGGTGACCTTCAGTCCCTCCGCGCTGAGCAGAGGATTGGTGGTGGTCATGATGTGCTCCTTGCTTCCTCGGCGCCCTGCCGGAGCGAGGCGTCGGCCGCCCCCGGCTCCACCAGCACACAGGCCGCCCGCCGCGCCGCGCCGGCGTCCCGCAGCTCCTGGTCCTGCGTGGTGCAGGAGTCCAGTGCCACCGGACAGCGCGGATGGAACGTGCAGCCGGCCGGCAGCGCCGACGGGTCCGGCGGGTCACCGGGCAGCCCGCGGGGCGCGAACCGGGAGGACCGGTCGCCGATCCGCGGGAAGGCGCCCGACAGTGCCTTGCTGTAGGGGTGTTGCGCGTCCTCGAAGACCGCGGCGGAGGGGCCCTCCTCCACGACCCGGCCCGCGTACATCACCGCGAGCCGGTCACAGGTGTCCGAGAGCACCGCCAGGTCGTGGCTGATCATGATCAGACCGAGGTCCTGCTGGGACACCAGCTGCTCGATCAGCCGCAGGATCTGAGCCTGGATCATCACATCGAGAGCCGTCGTAGGCTCGTCCGCGATGATCAGGTCCGGGTCGCAGGCCAGCGCCATCGCGATCATCACGCGCTGCCGCTGACCGCCGGAGAGCTCGTGCGGATACGCGTTCGCGCGCGCGGCCGGCAGCCCCACGTGCTCCAGGAGTTCACCGGCCTTCTTCTTCGCGCCGGCCGGTGTCGCCTTCTTGTGCAGCAGGATCGGCTCGGCGATCTGGTCACCGATGCGGTGCACGGCGTTGAGCGAGTGCATCGCCCCCTGGAAGACGATCGAGGCACCCGCCCAGCGCACGGCCCTGACCTGGCCCCACTTCATGGCGAGGACGTCCTCGCCGTTCAGCAGGATCTCGCCGGTGACCTTCGTCCGGGCGGGCAGCAGCCGCAGCAGCGCGAGCGCGAGCGTCGACTTGCCGCACCCGGACTCACCGGCGATGCCGAGCTTCCGGCCCGCGTCGACGGTGAGGTTCACGCCCCGGACCGCCTGCGCTCCGCCGGCGTACGTCACCGAGAGGTCGCGTACCTCCAGCAGGGGTGTCCTCTGTGTGCTCGGTGTACTCAACGGGCCACCCCCAGCTTGGGATTGAGGACGGACTCGATGGCACGCCCGCACAGTGTGAACGAAAGCGCCACCAGGGCGATGGCGATGCCGGGCGGTGCCAGGTACCACCAGTCGCCGGCGCTCACGGCGCCCGCCTCGCGCGCGTCCTGAAGCATGCCGCCCCAGGAGGTGATGGTCGGGTCGCCGAGGCCGAGGAAGGCGAGCGTGGCCTCGGTGAGAATCGCGCTGGAGATCACGAGCGTGGTCTGCGCGAGCACCAGCGGCATCACGTTCGGCAGGACGTGGCGGGCCATGATGTGCCCGTGGCCGCCGCCCAGGGCGCGGGCGCGCTCGATGTAGGGACGGGACTCCACGGCGAGCGTCTGGGCGCGGACCAGACGGGCCGTGGTCGGCCAGGTCGTCACGCCGATGGCGAGGATGACCGTCCAGATGGAGCGGTCCATCACCGTGGCGAGCGCGATCGCGAGAACGAGGGTCGGCATCACCAGGAACCAGTCGGTGACGCGCATCAGCACCGTCGAGTACCAGCCGTGGAAGTGGCCCGCGACGATCCCGACGACCGTACCGATCGCCACGCACAGGAACGCGGCGAGCAGTCCCACCGTGAGCGAGACGCGGGCGCCCCACACCAGCAGTGCCAGGACGCTGCGCCCGAACTGGTCGGTACCGAGCGGAAATTCACCGCTGGGCGATTCGAGTGCGCCCCCCGGTGCGTCGGTGACGCTCTGCGAGTCGGCGCCGGCCAGCGTGGGCGCGAACACCGCGATCAGTGCGATCAGGATGAGCCCGGCCAGCCCCCACAGGCCGCCCCGGTGTGTCCGGTACTCCCGCCAGAAGCGGGCCAGTGACTGGCGCTTGCGGGCCCGGGCCAGGGCGCGCGGGGTCTTGGTCACGCCCGCTTCGTTCTGCACGGGCAACGGTTCGGTCGTCATCGGCCCACCCGGGGATCGAGCAGCGGATACAGCACGTCGGCGAGGGTGTTCGCCAGGATCACCGCGGTGGCGAAGACGAAGAACAGCCCTTGGACGAGGGGAAGGTCGGGCACGCTCAGCGCCTGGTAGAAGAGACCGCCGAGTCCCGGCCAGGAGAACACCGTCTCGACCAGGATCTGGCCCGCCACCACATGACCAAGGTTCACGAACATCAGTGTGAACGTGGGCAGCATCGCGTTCGGGACGGCGTGCTTGCGCCGTACGACATCGTCACGGAGCCCCTTCGCGCGGGCTGTGGTCAGGTAGTCGCTGCCCATCTCGTCGAGGAGCGAGGAACGCATCACGAGGAGTGTCTGCGCATAGCCGACCGCGACCAGTGTGATCACGGGAAGCACCAGGTGATGGGCGACGTCGAGGACGTAGGCGAGGCCTGTCTCGCCGCCCGACTCCAGGCCGCCCGTCGGGAACATGCCGGGGATCGGGCCGATGCCCACCGAGAAGACAATGATCAGGAGCAGGCCCAGCCAGAACGACGGCACCGAGTAGAGCGTGAGCGCGAACGCTGTGTTGAAGCGGTCGCTGCGGGAGCCGTTGCGCCAGGCGGTACGGGTGCCCAGCCAGATGCCGAGCGCCGTGTAGAGGACGTATGCCGTGCCGGTGAGCAGCAGCGTCGCCGGGAGCGCCTCGGTGATCTTGTCGATGACGGGGCTGTGGAACTGGAACGAGGTACCGAAGTCCCCGGTCAGCGCATCACCCACGTAGCTCGTGAACTGCTTCCAGAGCGGTTGGTCGAGGCCGAACTGGTGTCTGAGCGACTGGAGCTGCTCGGCGGAGACGCGGCGGCCGCCGGTCATCTGCTTCACGGGGTCGCTGGGGATGAGGCGGAAGAGGAAGAAGCTGGTGACCAGAACGGCGAACAGGGAGACGACCGCTCCCGCGATCTTTGCCGCCACGTACTGGAGATAGACCTTGATGTTGCGCGCCCGTGCGTCGCGGGCGACCGACGGCCCGGCCGGAGCCCGGCCGTCGATGTCCGCATCCGCGTTCTGCACGAGCGCCGGAGTGCTGTCAGCTGTCATGGGGGAACTCTCGTTACTCGTGCTGCACTTGGAGGGACCGGCAGAGGGATGCGATGTCGTGGCCCCCTGCCGGTCCCTCTCATCCCGTTCGCGTGATTATTCGCGTTCCTCCGCCGTGCTGCGGCGACGCCGCGCGAGGAGGAACCCGCCACCGGCGACCACCACCACGGCGACGACGATGCCGATGACGACACCGGTCGAGCTGCCACCGTCGTCGGCGGCCGAACCGTTCTTGCCGTCGGCGGCTGCCGGAACGGCCGACCACCAACTCCAGTACCCGTCCTGGCCGTAGATGTTGCCGGCCGCCTCGGGCATGGTGGTGATGGACTTGATCTGGTCGGTGCGGTACGCCTCGACCGCGTTCGGGTACGCGATGATGTTCATGTACCCGGAGTCGTACATCCACGACTCCATCTGCTTGACGATGTCCGCCCGCTTGGCCGGGTCGTACTCGGCGAGCTGCTTCTTGTACAGCTCGTCGTACGTCTTGTCGCAGATGAAGTTGTCCGTGGCCGCGCTCTCCTTGGCCTTGGCGGGCAGGGCCGAGCAGGTGTGGATGCCCAGGACGAAGTCCGGGTCCGGGTTGACGGACCAGCCGTCGAAGGCGAGGTCGTACTCACCGGCGTACCAGGGCACCGAGACGTCGTCGCGGCAGTCGACCTTCAGGCCGATGCCGAGCTTGCCCCACCACTCCTTGAGGTACTTGCCGATCGCCTTGTCGTTCGGGTCCGTGGCGTGGCACAGGATGCGCAGGTCGAGCGGCTTGCCGTCCTTGCCGACGCGCTGGTCGCCCTTGAGCTTGTACCCCGCCTGGTCGAGGAGCTTTCCCGCCCGGTCGGGGTCGTACGACAGCTTCTGGCTGTCGGACGGCTGCCAGAAGTAGTCCGAGAAACGCGGCGGAATGTAGCCCTGTCCCTCGACGGCGTGGCCCTGGAAGACCTTGTCGATGATGGTCTTGCGGTCGATCGACAGGAACAGCGCCCGACGGACCTTCTGGTCGAGCAGGGCCTTGTTGCCGTCGCCGAACTTCTTGCCGTCCTTGGTCTGCGCACCCGGGTTGGTGGCCAGCGCGAAGAAGCGGCGGCCCGGACCCTCGTTGACCTTGATGTTCTTGTCGCCCTTGAGGGACGCGGCCTGGGCGGGCGTGAGCGCGGGGGCGCCCGCGACGAACGAGACCTCACCCTTGCGCAGGGCGGCGACCGCGGCGTCCTGGTCCTTGTACGTCTTGAAGACCAGTTCGTCGAACTTGGGGGCGCCGCGCCAGAAGCTCTTGTTGGCCTTGAGCTTCACATACTGGTCGACCTTGTAGTCGGTCAGGATGTACGGCCCGTTGCCCACGATCGGGAACTTGGTGTCGTTGTTGAACTTCGAGAAGTCCCCGACCTTCTCCCAGACATGCTTCGGCACGATCGGCACGTCGAGGGCGGCCATGGTGGCCTGAGGCTGCTTCAGCTCGATGACCAGCTTCTCCGGGCTGGGCGCCGTCACCTTCTTGAAGTTCGCGACGAAGCTGCCGTTCGCGGTGGCGGCGCCTTCGTCGGTCATCATCTTGTTGAAGGTCCACGCCGCGTCCTCGGCGGTGGCCTGCTGCCCGTCCGACCACTTGGAGTTGGACCGTATGGTGTACGTCCAGGTCAGCTTGTCGGCGGACGGCTCCCACTTGGTGGCGAGCCCAGGGACCGTGTGGTTGTCCTTGGGGTCGTAGTTGGTGAGGAAGTCGTACATCAGCCGGTGGACGCTGGTGCTCATCAGCCGCTGAGCGAGGAACGGGCTCAGTGAGTCGACGCTCTGTGCGACCGCGACGGTCAGCGTCGTCTTGCCGTTGTCGGCTGCCTGCGCCTGCTGCGGGGCGGCGCCGACGGGCATCCCCGGGACGATCGATCCGGCCGCCAATGCGAGGGCCGCGGCACCGGATGCCAGGAGGATACGCATACGTGAGCGTGGCTGAGCGGAGGGTGGTGGGACTCTTGTGACCATGAACAGGGACCTCGCGTCATGACTCGCACGGAGAAGGCGGGTTGATCTCTGGTTCGCCAACTGGTGAAGCGAAGGTCTACCAGCGCTGGTCGAGTCGCGTCAACGGTGCCCCAAACGGCGTGTGGGCTGCAGGAATGCCCAGAGGGCCCGCACCGTCGGGACGGTGCGGGCCCTCATTGGTTTAGACCTCTGATGCCTTACTGCTGAGGCGCTGGCGGTGGCTGCGGAGGGTGCTGCTGCCAGCCCGCGGGCGGGACGGGACCTTGCAGTTCGGGGTGGTCCTGCTGTGCCGGCAAGCCGGGCTGACCGCCGTGCTGCTGCGGCGCGGGCGGGCCGGCCGGGCTCGCCGGGGACTGGGCCTGGGACGGCAGCGACTGCTGCCAGCCGTTCTGCTGCGCACCGGGACCGGGGTGCGGGGGATACGGCTGCTGTCCCCCGTACGGCTGATGGGGCGGGTAGGGCTGCTGAGGCGGATACGGCTGGCCCGTCTGCTGCGGTGCGTACGGCTGCTGACCGGGCATCTGGTGTCCGGGCATCGGCGGGGCGAACTGTGGCGGCGGGTTGTTGCCGTCCGACGTCCATAGACCCTGCTGCTGCTGAGCGCGCGGGAAGTCCTCGGCGACCAGCGCGGAGAGGTTGAAGTAGGCCTCGCGGGTCTTCGGGCGCATCATGTCCAGGTCGACCTCGGCGCCGGCCGACAGATGCTCGTCGAACGGTACGACGATCACACCCCGGCAGCGCGTCTCGAAGTGCTGCACGATGTCATCGACCTTGATCATCTTCCCGGTCTCGCGGACCCCGGAAATGACGGTGATCGAGCGCTGCACCAGTTCCGCGTACCCGTGCGCCGACAGCCAGTCCAGCGTCGTGGAGGCACTCGAGGCGCCGTCGACCGACGGCGTCGAGATGATGATCAACTGGTCGGCGAGGTCCAGCACTCCGCGCATCGCGCTGTAGAGCAGACCGGTACCCGAGTCGGTGAGGATGATCGGGTACTGCTTGCCGAGGACATCGATCGCGCGCCGGTAGTCCTCGTCGTTGAAGGTCGTCGAGACCGCCGGGTCCACGTCGTTGGCGATGATCTCCAGACCGGAGGGCGCCTGAGAGGTGAAGCGGCGGATGTCCATGTACGAGTTGAGGTATGGGATCGCCTGGACCAGGTCACGGATGGTGGCCCCGGTCTCGCGACGCACGCGGCGGCCGAGCGTACCGGCGTCCGGGTTGGCGTCGATGGCGAGGATCTTGTCCTGGCGCTCGGTGGCCAGGGTCGCGCCGAGCGCGGTGGTCGTCGTGGTCTTGCCGACACCGCCCTTGAGGCTGATGACCGCGATCCGGTAGCACGACAGCACGGGCGTACGGATCAGGTCGAGCTTGCGCTGCCGCTCGACCTCCTCCTTCTTGTTGCCCAGCTTGAAGCGGGACGCGGCGGACGGCGCACGGCTGCTCTTGGCCTTCTGCTTGCCCCGGACCAGGCGGTCGGAGGACAGCTCCACAGCCGCCGTGTAACCGAGGGGTGCGCCGGGCACGGAACGCTCGCGCTGGTCATGGGTGACCGGGGTGGGCCAGGCCGCGCCGGTGCGCGGGTCGACGGGCGGACCCTGCGGCGGCTGCTGTTGCGGATGCAGCTGCTGGGGCTGTTGCTGGTGGGCGGGCGGCTGGGGCGCGACCGGCGCGGGCAGATTGGGCGCGCCCTGGACCGGCGGCTGGGGCGCCTGGTGGGCTTGGGGCGGCTGCGGGGCGCTCTGCTGTGCGGGCCACTGCGGTGGCTGCGGCACCTGAGGCGGTTGCGGGAACCCGTATGCGCCTTGCACCGGCGGCGCGGGGGGAGCGGGGTGCTGCGGAACCTGCGGCGGCAGCGGCACTCCCTGGGCGGGCGCCTGCGGCTGCGGCGGGAATCCGTAACCGCCCTGCGGCGCCGGGGCGTTCCGCTGGGCAGGCAGCTGAGGCGCTTGCGGTGCCTGAGGCGTGTGCGGCGCCTGCGCGGGGTTCGGGAACCCATAACCGCCGGGCGCCTGGTTCGTCTGGGCAGGCCCCGTCGCCGGCCACTGCGGCGCCGGTTGGGGCGCGTCGGGCTGCGGCGCGGCCGGCTGGAAGGCGGGCGGCAGCGGCGGCAGAGCGCCCTGCGCGGGCGGTGCCGGGGTCCAAGGGGTCGGCGGCGCAGCGGTCGGCGGCACCGCATCCGAAATGGCGTCCGAGGGCGCAGGGCCGACAGGCTCGTCGGCGTCGGCAGGAACGTCGGCAGGAACCTCGTCCGTAACGGAGTCCCTGACCGCATCGGTCGCCGGTCCCGCATCATCGTTGCCGTAGTCGGTCGCCACGTCGGAAGGCTGTCCGGAATCGGATCCGGCGGTCGCGCCCGAATCGGCAGCGCCACCGTCCCCGCCACGATCACCGGCACCGGCGTCTGCCGGCGGGGTAGTTGTCGCGGCCGCGGTCGCGGCCACAGCGGCGTCCGCGGCCTCCGCGTCCGCGGCCTCCGCGGCCGCAGCCTCCCGCTCCGCGATCTCCCGCTTCAGCGCGGCCGGCGAGAACCGCATGGTCGCGCCGCTCTCCAGGTCTCCGCCTCCGAAAGGAGCCGGCGCACCATTTGCCTCCCCCGCCCCGGGCGCGGGGGAGGAAGAGGAATCAGCGGCAGCGGCAGCAGCAGGGGGTGTCGGCGCGACCGGTGCCACCGGCGGTGCGGGTGCGGGCGGCGTCGGAGTCCAGGTGGGCTCGAAGCCGCCCCCGGCCGGCAGCCCGGGCACGGACACCGGCGCCCCGTTGGGCGGAGGCGGCGCCAGGTGCGATCCGGCCCCGCCCGACGAGTCCCCGGACGCGTTCTGCGTGTACCAGGCGGGCGGGGTGTAGTCGATGGTGAACTCACCCGTCATCTCGGCGGGCTCCGCGTCGGACGACTCGTCGACGGGCCTGCTCCAGCCCTCTCGGATTTCGTCCCGATCGCCGTTCACTTTGCCTCCTGGTGTGGTCGAGCACCCTTGTGCCGTGGTGGGTGGGGGCGACCGTTCCCGTATTCCGAACCGCCCGGCTCTCCCCCTTGGGACGCGCACTGCCTGCCCGCAGGTTCTACTGCCGCGCCCCTACCCACCCTAATCGTCATCGGGCCCCCTCCGGCAGGCCGCAGGGCACCGCAAGAGCTGTCCAGTACGTCACGCGTAGCCCCCAAGTGAACCGAGTAGGGCAGAGCATGAAGAGCGAAGCGGTCAAACTCGTACATCTGCATACGGATATGTGAACGTTCCGTGCGCCTTGTCCGAGGTCGGTGCGTACCCCGCGCGCATGCGACGGTCAGTCCATTCGTCGTGCGCCGCCCAGCAGCCCGGTCTCCGCATCGGTGGCCTGCGTCATCACGAACTGCCGGTCCCGTTCCGTGCACCAAAGGGTGACCCCGTCCGCCAGCGTCGACAGCGCCTGCGTCGCGGTCGCCGGCAGATGCGCGATTCGCCCGATCTGCGCTGCTTCGTCGGGAGATACCCGCTGAATCCCCACCAGGGACGCCCTCTTCATCAATCCGGCCGCCACCGGACTCAGATACGGCAGCAGCGTCATCACCGACTGCCAGGGCCCGGACACCACTCGCCCGCGCGGCGGCCGCATCCCGCAGTCCCGCACCACGACCACCGGGCTGCCGGCCGAGGCGCCCTGCGGTGGCACCCGCCCCACGTCGTGCAGCGAAATGCACGGCTGGCCACCCCCGGCCGCCTGTGCGAGCCCTGTCCAGGCGTGGGCCCGGCCGGTCTCCACGACGATCCGGGCACCGGTCGCGGCCGCCCGCAGGGCCAGCACCTGCGCCGTCCACAACCCGCCGATCAGCGTGACGTCGTACGGCGTCGGCCGGTTGATGCCGAGCACGGCGGGCCGCCCCTCGGCATCCACACCGATCACCATGCCGTCGTCGCCGACCGGCAGGGCCATCGAGGCCAGTTGCTCGACGGAGACCGTGTGCCGGCTGCGACGCGGTCCGATCAGCCCGAAGCCCAGCCGGGCGCGGGCACTGGTGGGTACGGACATCAGCGGGTACCCCCGAGCGGCAGCGTGGCGAGCACGCCGGGCAGCTGCTCGCGGTCGAGTCGCACCAGCGACGTGTTCACGCCACGCGCGGTGCGCTCCAACTCATGCCGGGCGGCGAGCAGTTCCTCGTCACTGCGTCCGGTGATCCGGACATGGCCGGCGATCGAGGCCTCCTGCCGGTCGCCGTGTCCCAGCGTCAGGCTGAAGGTCGTGGCGAGCGCCGGGAGCGAGGTCAGCAGTGCGACCAGCTGCGGCATCGACGCCCCGCCACCGTTCGTCGCCGCGCCGAACTGCGGCCAGCGTCCCACCCAGTAGGTGGTGTGCCACCGGTCGTCGCAGCGCCAGGTCCGCGCGTTCTCCTGGGTGCGCCGCGCCGGTGTGCGGGTCCGGCCCGCCTGCTCCATCGCCGACGGGCTGACGCAGGCCGAGGTCGCGATCGCCGACGTCAACTCCTGCTCGGTCAGCACCGTCGCGCGGAAACCGGCCCCCGTCAGTCTGCTGGCCAGCTGATCGGCAGCGCGTACGAGACACTTCTGCGCTCCCTCGACCCCGCCGCCGCGCGCCTGCACGGCCTCCGGGCAGAGCTCCGGGTCCAGCTTGAGCGCGATCCAGGTGATCCGGACCGCGGGCGATCCCGTCCGGGCCTGCAGCGGTGCGTAGTTGCGTGCCGCGACGGACTGCGGGGGCAGATGCGGGGCGGGCGCGGGCTGGGTGTGCTGCACGATCTGCGCCGACTCCAGGCGGATGCCGTCGACGTCGAGCACTTCTCGGACCAGGGTCAGCGGCAACGGCTGCGCGGACCGGTCGGGCCGCAAAGCCGTGGCGTCCGACTCGATCTGCAGTACGGCCGTGAGGAACGTACCGTCGCCGATCATCCCGACCGGCCGCCGGTCACGGTCGCTGAACGAGTACATGCGCAGCGCCGGTTCGCACTCGACGGCGGGCGCGATCCCCGGCTCAGTACCTGCGGGCAGCACCAGCGACGCGGCCCTGCGGGTACGCGCGCGCAGCGCCATCGCGGTGCCCAGCCATTCGGGCAGCGAACGGCGGTGCCTGCGGAGGACGGCGAGCAGCACCAGCGCAGTGGCGACCGCGCCGGCCGGAACCAGCAGCAGAGGCTCGATCACCCAGGACACCAGCAGCAGCGCAGCCGCGATCTCGATCAGTACGAGTTGTTGCAATCGGAACGAACCGAAGTGTCCGGGGCGTCCGTTCAGCCGCGGGACGGCTTGTCGGCCGGGGCCGGAGGAGCCGCGCGCCGGTCCGCCGGGCGGGTACGGGGAGGACGCCGCTCCGGCGGGTGTACGGGCTGCGGGGGGCGGTGCGTTCCCGGCCGGACGTGTCCGCGTCGCGGAAGACATCATTCCGGCATTCCCCCGTTCATAAGGCCCCCGTTTCGACCCGATCACCCCAGTCCCGCCGGGGGCTTTGGCGGCTGGATCACCCTACCCGCCCCGCAGCCGCCCGGGGTCAGCAGGCATAGTAGGGGCCTGTCCGGCAGCGCGGTCCGGCATCCAGGGGGCCGGCGCAGGGGTCGGGGGACGCGAACTCCTGGAGCCGCGCGGGGAGACACGGGAGACACGCAGACTCATGGCATCACGGCGGGATGAACTCAACGCGTACACCTTTGCGAAGAAACGCACGGTGGCGGCATTTCTCCAACCCTCGCCCACCGGCACCGAGGAGGGCGCGCCGCGCCCCCTGCGCGCCGTCCTCCCGAGCATGGTGGCCGGGGCGCTGATCCTCGCGGGCTTCGGGGCCTACGGCATGTTCAAGCCCACCGCACCCAAGGACTGGGACAAGCCCTTCACCAACGTGATCGTCGGCAAGCAGTCCACCACCCGCTATGTCGTGCTCACCACCGGCAAGGGCACGAAGAAGAAGACCCTGCTGCATCCCGTACTGAACCTCGCCTCCGCCCGACTGCTCCTCACCCCGCAGCAGTACGACGTCATCCAGGTACCCGACGACGTCCTCGACGCGGGCAGGCCGCCGCGCGGACCGGTCCTCGGCATCCCGTACGCCCCCGACCGGCTGCCCGAGGCGAACGACGCGGGCACGGTCAAGCGGTGGGCCGTCTGCGAACAGCCCGGAGGCAAGGGCAACACCGTGCAGAAGGCCGCTTTCGTCTTCGCCGAACGCGACAACAGGCGGACCGACGGCGCCAACAGGCCCAGCGGCGGCGAGGTCCTGTACGTCAAGGGCCAGACCGGAGCCCGCTATCTCGTCGATGCGAGCGGAACCAAATACCGCATCGACGAGACCGCCGCCGACAACGGCCACCTGACCGGCGCCCTCGTCGGCAGCCGGCAGCCGCAGTCCGTCACCGACGACTGGCTGGCCACCCTGAACGACGGCAGCCCGATCGTCTTCCCGCAGATTCCCGGCACCGTCGGCGCGAACGCGCACATCCAAGGACAGCTCTCCACGGAGGAGAACAGGGTCGGCATGGTCCTGCGGACCCGTAACGGCGAAGGCACCACCCACTACGTGGTCCTCGACGGCAAGGCCCAGCCGGTCTCCGAGTTCACCGCCTGGCTGCTGATCAACTCCCCGCAGACCGCCGGCCTCAACCTGAACAGTGAGGCGCGCGCCGTCGGACTCCAGAAGTTCGTCCCCGACCCCGCTGCCTTCACCGGCCAGGCAGCACACTGGCCCACGCGGAAGACCGTCCAGGTGAATGCCGCCGACGGTGGCAGCGGCGACCGCGACACCATCTGCAGCGTGCTGCGCAAGGTCGACGGCAACGGCCGCCCGACGCTCAGCACCTGGGCGGGCACCGCGTACCCCGCCTCCATCAGCGCCGGTGGCACCAGCACGTACGTCACCCCCGGCAGCGGCCTCCTCTACACCCAGTTCCGAGGGCAGCAGGCCAGCCCCGACGGCTCACTCTTCCTGGTGACCGACACCGGACTGCGGTACGCCGTTCAGGCGAACGGCGACAGCGACGCCGAGCGTTCCGACATCGGGGCCGGCGAGCAGCAGAACGGGACGGACGGCCGCCCCGAACCCAGCCAGGCGCAGATCAGGCTCGGATACGAGAAGGTGACGCCCGCTCTCGTCCCGCTCGCCTGGTCCGAGTTCCTGTCCAAGGGCCCGCGGCTCGACACCAACAGCGCTCGCCAGCCGCAGGGTTCGTGACCGCGATATTTGCGAAGGGCTCGTAGAAGTCGGGGGAGAGGAACAGATGTTGTACCGGAAGACGGCCCTGCTGACGGTGGCGGCCACCGCCGCGCTGGCCGCACTGGCGGCACCCCGGGCGGCGTACGCCGAGGAACACCCCGGCGACCGGAGCGACGTCGGGATAGACGGCAGCGGCGAATGCGCCTTCCCGATGAAGAAGCAGTACGAGGGACGCCCCTGGTCGCTGCAGCGGGTCCTGCTCGACGAACTGTGGCAGGACACCAAGGGCAGGGGCGTCCGCGTCGCGGTCATCGACACCGGCGTCGACAACACCAACCCGCAGCTGCAGAACGCCGTCGACGCCTCCGCGGGCGCCGACTACCTCAAGGGCGGCCAGAGCGACGGCACCGTCGACGAGGTCGGCCACGGCACCAAGGTCGCCGGCATCATCGCCGCCCGCCCCCGCAAGGGCACCGGCTTCGTCGGCCTGGCGCCCGAGGCCACGATCATCCCGATCCGCCAGAACGACGAGAAGAACAGCGGCAAGGACACCACCATGGCCGCCGCGATCGGCCACGCGATCGCCGAGGGCGCCCAGGTCATCAACATCTCCCAGGACACGACGAAGTCGCTGACCCCGGATTCCCCGCTGGGGAAGGCAGTGGCCAGGGCGCTCGCCAAGGACGTCGTCGTGGTCGCCTCCGCGGGCAACGACGGCATGGACGGCAAGCTGAGGAACACCTATCCGGCGGCCTTCGACGGCGTCCTCGCCGTCGCCTCGTCGGACCGCAACAACGAGCGCGCCGCCTTCTCCCAGGCCGGTACGTTCGTCGGCGTCGCAGCACCCGGTGTCGACATCGTCTCCACCGTTCCCGGCAACGGCCAGTGCACCGACAACGGCACCAGTTTCTCCGCGCCGTACGTCGCCGGGGTAGCCGCCCTGATGCGCGCCAAGTACCCGAAATGGACCGCGCCCCAGATCGTCGCCCGGATCGAGCAGACCGCCGAACGCTCGGTCACCGGCCACGACGACTTCGTCGGCTGGGGCGTCGTCGACCCGGTCCGCGCACTCTCCGGCGACGACACCCCGCAGGACGCCCCGCACCCCGACCCGGCCCCGCCCCGGGCCCAGGCCCCCTCGCCCGCGCATCTGTCGCTGTCGGAGACCTCGCAGGAACGCAGCGAGCGGTACGCGACCTACGCCCTGGCCATAGCGGCCGTACTGATCTCCGTGGTCGCCGGTACCGCGACGGTCGTCCGCGATGTCCGGCGGCGACGCGGTTTGCGATGACAGCACCGCCCGGTGAAGTGGATCCCTCCCCATAAAGCGCAGTTGGGGAGAGATGACGAAGTGACTAGGGTGGTAGCTGACTTCACGTGTGTGACGGGGGAACGAGAAGTGGTCGCATCCGATTTGGAGGCGTGGGAACACTGCCACGCCCTTCCCCGTCCCCGCACTTCCCCGACTTCGCAACCGGAGCACACGGGGCAGGCAGGAACCCTGGCCGCGATGGGCGGACAGGACCGGGAACTCAGAGATAGGACCTCCGGATGACCAACCCCGCAGGTGGTTTCGGACTCGCCGACGATCCGATCGTCCAGGCGAAGAACAAGATCATCGAAACCGCGGAGCAGGTGTCCAAGCAGTCCAGGGAGTTGGCCGACATCCTCGCGACGGTCAGCGCGGGATGGACGGGTGTCGGCGCCTCCGGATTCACATCCGCACAGATGGTGATCAACGAGGACCACGACGAGATCCGCCGGCTCCTCAACGTGCTCCTCAACGCGGTGGGCCAGACCAAGAACCTCAGCAACGCCAACGACGACGAGGTGCGTGCGGCCTTCAACGCGGTGAAGGAGCCGGCGTCGTCCGGCAACACCTCCGGGCTGAACGGCATCTGAGCCGCGCCGCAGCACGCTTCCGTACACACGCAGAGCACCGAGGAGCAGACAGATGGCGACCGACCCGAACACCAAGGTCAGGTACGAGAGCGTCCAGGAGATGGCGAACCGCATCCGTGTGGTCTCGCAGAACATCATCAAGGACCTCCAGGAGATGGACGCGGCACTGAAGGTCGTCACCGACACCTGGGACGGTGAGGCGCACGGGGAGTACGTGCACCTCCAGTCCAAGTACAAGGGCAAGGCGGAGCACATGAAGACCCGCCTGGAGCACGTCGCGAAGATCATCGAGTCCGGCAAGGACAGCTACCGCTCGACGGACGTGAAGGCCTCGCGCCTGTTCAGCGAGGCGTACTGACCGCGGCGCCGCACACGCGGAAGGGGCATGCTCGTCGCGGCGTGCCCCTTCTCCCGTCCGTGCGGCGTCCTACGTCAGGTCGAACTCGCCGTCCCGCGCACCCAGTACGAACGCCCGCCACTCGGCCTCCGTGTACCGCAGCACCGTCTCCGGATCCAGCGAGGACCGCATCGCCACGGCCCCGCCCGGCAGATGCGCGATCTCGACGCGCTCCTCGGCCTCTTCCGTACCGGGCGCACTCAGCCACTCGACCCCCGAGATGTCGAGTGCGTACAGCTCGTCCTTCTCCTGCTGCGTGCCCATCAGATGCCTTCCTCTCCTGCGGCGGAACATGTTCGTCGCCCGCGTGCAGAATATCCCCGCTCCCACGGCCCACAGGCCCGGTGTGGACAGCTTCCGACCCGCGGTGGTAGGGACCGCGCGCCCCACACGGAAGCCGCGTCGCAGCATGTACGCGACGCGGCTGCGGTTGCCCGCGACGCTGCTGAGGCACTGGCCCACACCGTCGTCGGCCGGGAACCACTCCCGGTCCCCGCGGTTCAGCGCTGCTCCGGCAGCCGCCCGATCTGCACCAGCGGGTTCCCCCGCCGTCGGGAGGCGAAGTACCCGCGCCCCGGCGGCATCGGATGCCCCCGTACCGGCCCGATCAGATCGCCCTCGGACGGATCGCCGGACAGCACCACGCCCTGCGCCCCCAGCTCCTTGATGCGCTGCATGAACGACTCGTACATCGATCGCGAGGCCCCCGCCGAGTTGCGCGCGATGACGAACCGGACGCCCGTGTCCCGGGCGAACGGCAGATACTCCGCGAGCGGGGCGAGCGGGTTGCCCGCGTTCGTCGCCACCAGGTCGTAGTCGTCGACGATGATGAAGATCTGCGGCCCGGTCCACCAGCTGCGGTCGCGCAACTGCTGCGGCGTGACGTCCGTCGGCGGCTGCCGCCGCGAGAACACACCGGCCAGCGCCTCCATGTGCATCTGCATGGAGCTCGCCATCGGTGCGTACTCCAGCAGATGGCTCTCCGGCAGCGCGCCCAGCAGGGCCCGCCGGTAGTCGCCGACGACGAGCTTCGCCTCGTCGGGCGAGTAGCGCTCCGCGATCTGCTTCGCGATCAGACGCAGCAGATTCGTCTTCCCCGATTCGCTCTCGCCGAAGATCAGGAAGAACGGATCGGTCTCGAAGTCGACGAACACCGGTTCCAGGTCGGTCTCGTCGATACCGATCGCGATCCCGCGCTGCGGGAACTCGAAGCCCTTCGGCAGCTGCTCGGCGGGCAGTTTCCGCGGCAGCAGCCGTACGGCGGGCGCCGATGGACCTACCCAGTTGGACTTCACCGTCTCGACGAAGGCCGCCGTGCCGTCGGAGAGATCCGCCGCGCTGCTCGTGGAGTCGATACGCGGCAGTGCACCCATGAAGTGCAGCTTCTCCGGGACCTGGCCGCGTCCCGGCACTCCCTGCGGAACGTTCACCGCGACCCTGCGGTCGAACTCGGAGTCCATGACGTCGCCGAGCCGCAGTTCGAGCCGGCCGAGGATCTGGTCCTTGAGCGCGGCACGCACCTCCATGTACCGGGCGGCCGTGATCACCACATGGACGCCGTACCCGAGACCGCGCGAGGCGATGTCCGTGACGACCTGCTCCAGCATCTCGTACTCGGCCCGGAAGCCGCCCCAGCCGTCGACGACCAGGAACACGTCGCCCCACGGCTCGCCCGGCAGCTCACCGAGAGCGCGCCTGCGCCGGTATGTGGCGACGGAGTCGATGGAGTGGGCGCGGAAGAACTCCTCGCGCCGGTTCAGCACCCCCGCGACCTCGGCGACCGTACGCCGCACCCGCTCCGGATCCAGCCGCGACGCCATGCCGCCCACATGCGGCAGCTCCGCCAGTGAGACCAGTCCGCCACCGCCGAAGTCGAGCCCGTAGAACTGCACTTCGTGCGGGGTGTGGGTGAGCGCGAACGACGAGATCAGCGTCCGCACCATCGTCGACTTCCCGGACTGCGGACCGCCGATCACCATCATGTGGCCCGCCGCACCGGAGAAGTCCCGGTACAGCACCTCACGCCGCTGCTCGAACGGCTTGTCGATGAGACCGAGCGGAACGGTCAGCCCACCCGGCCGCGTGTACTCCGTCGCTGTGAACCCCCGATCCGCGGTCGGCGCGAGCCCCGGCAGCAGCTGGTCCAGCGTCGGCGCCCGGTCCAGCGGGGGCAGCCACACCTGATGGGCGGGCACCCCCTGCCCCTCGAGGCGCCGCACGATCACATCGAGCACCGTGTCCGCGAGTGCGTCGTCCTCCGCACTCGTCCGCGAGGCGACCACATGCGCCGGGTCCGGCGCCGCGTACACCACCGGCACCGGCAGCGCGCTGAACACCGCGGGCCGCCGCTCGACCGGGAGCGTCCCCACCGACAGATCGGGCCCACCTGTGCGGTACGTCCCCGACACGTACGCCGCCTTGAACCGGGTCATCTCGTCCGTACCGAACTTGAGATAACCCGAACCCGGCACCGACGGCAGGTGATACGCGTCGGGCACCCCCAGCGCCGTACGCGACTCGGCGGCCGAGAAGGTCCGCAGCCCGATCCGGTACGAGAGATAGGTGTCCAGACCGCGCAGCTTGCCCTCCTCCAGGCGCTGCGAGGCGAGCAGCAGATGCACACCCAGCGAGCGGCCGATGCGACCGATCTGGATGAACATGTCGATGAAGTCCGGCTTGGCGGTCAGCAGTTCGGAGAACTCGTCGATGACCAGGACCAGTGAGGCCAGCGGCTCCAGCGCCGCGCCCGCCGCCCGCGCCTTCTCGTAGTCGTGGATGTTGGCGTAGTTGCCGGCCGACCGCAGCAGCTCCTGCCGCCGCTGCAGCTCACCGCGGATCGCATCACCCATGCGGTCGACGAGGGTCAGATCGTCCGCCAGGTTGGTGATGACCGCCGCCACGTGCGGCATGTGCGACATCCCGGCAAACGTCGCACCACCCTTGAAGTCCGCCAGCACGAAGTTGAGCGTCTCCGAGGAGTGCGTGACCGCAAGCCCGAGGACCAGCGTCCGCAGCAGCTCCGACTTGCCGGAACCGGTCGCACCGACACACAGCCCGTGCGGACCCATGCCCTCCTGTGCGGCCTCCTTCAGGTCCAGCATCACCGGCTGACCGTCCTCACCGACCCCGATCGGCACCCGCAGCCGCTCGGAGACCGACCGCGGCCGCCAGGTGCGCGCCACATCGACCGCCCCCGCGTCGCCGAGGTTCAGCAGATCCGTGAAGTCCAGGTTGGCGAGCAGCGGTTCGTCGTCGTCGCCCCCGCCCATGCACAGCGGTGCGAGCTGCCGGGCCAGCGCCTCGGCCGCGGGCAGCGACATCCCGTCCGGCACACCCTCGTACGCCAGTCCCGCCCCCGACTCCAGCCGCAGCAGCCCCGGCCACACCACCACCGACAGCCCGCCGCGCGGCTCGTCCAGCTCACCCGGGACGACCTCGACGATCGTCACGCCCTGCAGCCCCTCGGCCGCCGCGAACAACGAATCCGGCGGCACCATCCCGCCGTCGAGGACCACCACGATGTGCGGCTGGTCCAGCAGCGGCTGACTCTCCCGCCCGAACCGCGGCCGCCCCTCCAGCCGGCTCGCCAGCAGCTGCTCCAGCTCACCCAGATCGTCGCCGAACAACCGCTTCGTACCGGCCCCGTCGAGCTGCCCGGGCACCTGCGCGTGCGGAAGCCACTTCGTCCAGTCCCAGCGTGCCACCGCACCCGGCGCGGCCACCACGGCGACCATCAGATCCTCGGGGGAGTGCAGCGTCACCAGCTGTGCGACCAGCGCCCGCGCCGCCGACTGCGCCGCCTCCGGCTGACCGGAGACCGTCACGTGATAGAAGGCCCGCATCGACACAGCCATCGGCAGTCCGTCCAACGACCCGTGCACCGCGAGGAGTTGCTGCATCGCCCCCGCACACATCGGCTCCAGCTCATCCACCGGCGCGGTGTCCGGGGCGATCAGCGGAGTCGACAGTTGCTGCGCCCCGAGCCCGACCCGTACCTGCCCGAAGTCGTGGTCCCCGACCCGCCGTTCCCACACCCGGCTGCCCTCGGCGACCACCGACCACAACTGCTCAGGAGCGGGCTGCAGATACAGCTGTACGTCGCGTTGAGCGCGCGCGGTCCGGCGCACCGTACGCCGCGTCTGCGCCAAGTATTTGAGGTAGTCGCGTCGCACATCTGCCATTTGCCCCTGCGTACCGCGGCGGTGGCGGACGAGCTGCGCGATCACCATGCCGACGGTCGAGACAAGCATCAGAACGCCCATGATGCGCATGAACGGAGGAGCCTGCGGCGAGAAGAAGAAGACCACCGACGAACCCATGCCGAGCACCGGCAGGATCTGCATCAGCATGCCCTCCTGCTGCCCGCGCGGCAGTTCGGGAGGGGCCTCCAACGTCAATTCGTCCGTGGGCACTTCGGGCGGCAGGGACCGCGGAGGTCGTTTCACGACGATCTGGCTCACCGGAACATCAATCCCTCGGTACGGACGGGCGGAAGACCGGTCGAACCCGCACCGAAGCCCCCCGTGGCTGCCTTTGCTTGCGGACGTCCCTCCGCGCGACGGCGATCCTACTTGCCGATCACCTTTCCTCCTCCCGGTAGGGTGGCGCGCGCACCGTGCGCAACCGCGAATCAGGGGGACCAGACACGTGAGTACGACTGCAGCGACGGGCTTCTGCCGCGTCACTGTCGTGGCGCCCGACAGCCGTATCGACGTCGCCCTGCCGGAGGACATCGCAGTCGCCGACATCTACCCGGAGATCCTCCGTCTCACCGGCCAGACCCAGGCAGCCGGCCACCCCACCGGCTACCACCTGGTGCGCCGCGACGGCACGGTGCTCGACGGGGCGCGCACGCTCGCCGCCCAGCGGGTGCTCGACGGCGAACTGCTCAGCCTGCGCCCGTTCGCGCAGTCACTGCCACCCGCCGTCTTCGACGACGTGTCGGACGCCGTCGCCTCGGCCGTCACCCGGGACCGCCACCTGTGGAGCGACGAACTGCTGCGCGGCGCCGGTCTGCTGGGCGGCGTACTGCTCCTCGTGCTGATGGGCTTCGTCCTCTGGTTCGCCGACCCCGTCCGGCACGACATGCACAGCCTGCCCGGCATCATCGCGGGCTCCGCCGGACTGCTGCTCACCGCGTTCGCGGGGGTACGCGCCCGGGTCTACGGGGATCGCGCCACCGCCGTCGCACTCGGCCTCGGCGCGCTGCCCCTCGTACTCATCGCAGGCTCCGGCATCATCGGCCCGGATGCCGGCCAGGGCCCCGGACGGCTGCAGTTCCTGCTCGGCTGCGTGGCCGTCCTGGTCGCGTCCGTCGTCCTGGTCGCTCTGACCCCGAGCGGCGACGCCCCGTTCGTCGCGGCGACCTTCGTCGCCACCGTCGGCACCCTCGCCACCTTTGTCGCGATCCTCACCGGGGTCTCCGCCACCGGGACCGCCGCGGTCTGCGCCCCGGTCGCCCTCGGCCTCGTCGCCTTCCTGCCCGGCCTCTCCGCCCGCTTCGCCCGGCTGCCCATCGGTTACGCATCGCCACGCACCGCCCCGGAGGGTTACGACGACAGCTTCGCGGACCCGAACGCCTCCCCGGAGCCCGAAGGCGTCCCCGTCGACGCCGACCGCATCGCCGCCCAGGCCCGCCGCGGCCACGAGATGCTGCTCGGCCTGGTCGGCGGCTGCGCGGCCGTCGTCGTCGGGTCCGCCGCCGTCCTGGGCTTCTCCGGCAACGTCTGGGGCCGGCTCCTCGCCCTCGCCGCCGGACTCGCGATGCTGCTGCGCACCCGCCTCTTCCGCTACACCTCGCAGGTCGCCTGCGTCCTGGTGGCGGGCATCGGCGCGGTCGCCCTGCTGATCCTCGGCCTCTCCCTGAACCCGCCGGCCGACCTGGTGAGGGAGCTGGCCCGGTACGGGGACAGCGGCTCCCTGGACATCCGAACGGTCTGGCTCTCCGCGGCCGTGGCCGCGGGCGCCGCACTGCTGACGGCGATCGGTCTGATCATTCCCCGTAAGGGCCTCTCCCCGTTCTGGGGCCGCCTCCTCGACCTCACGGAGAGCGCCCTCCTCCTCTCCCTGGTCCCGCTCTGCCTGGCAGTGCTGGACGTCTTCGCCAGAGCGAGAGCCCTCACCAGCTGAACCGAGCCCGGCCGGGCACAATCAAGCCTGTCCGGTGATGGAGGACAAACCGGCACCCGGACGCCCCCACCAGCCCCCGGCAACCCGGCTCTGCAGGCCTGGTACGCTGTGTGACGGCCGTTTGTGTACGCGCCCCCGGATCATCCTGAGGGCTGCGCTCATCGGACCTTCGTCCTCGAGTAACGGAAGACCCCCTGAGATCAAGACCAGGGGCACTCGTGGGCGCATCGAACATCAAAGAGGAGTACCGCGTGTCGCTCGACGCCGCTACGAAGAAGCAGATCATGTCCGAGTTCGCCACCAAGGAGGGTGACACCGGTTCCCCCGAGGTCCAGGTGGCCATGCTCTCCCGTCGTATCTCGGACCTGACGGAGCACCTCAAGACGCACAAGCACGACCACCACTCCCGTCGTGGTCTGCTGATCCTGGTCGGCCAGCGTCGCCGCCTCCTGCAGTACCTGGCCAAGAAGGACATCCAGCGGTTCCGTGCCCTGGTCGACCGCCTCGGCATCCGCCGCGGTGCGGCCGGCGGTGCCAAGTAAGACGCCGTGAAGGGAGCGGTTCCCACGACTGAGGGAACCGCTCCCTTTGTTGTACGTACAGGTGTGCGTGCAACAGCATGTATGGGACGTGACCGGCTCGCCCGGTCGACCGGAATGCCAAGCTGAGCCGAATCTCAGTAACCTGGTCCCGGAACGTCCCGCAGACGAGCGGAAGAAGCAGGCTCCCCGCCGCCGGTCCTCGGTAGTGGCCCCCGGACAGAGCAACCCGGGTGCTTCGATCGAAGACCGGCCCGCCGATGGAGCGCTTCTCCGCACCGTCCCCCGCCACACGGGCGTGGGGGCGAGAAGACGATATGTATCGGAGAAAACGCTAGTGGAGAACGAGACCCACTACGCCGAGGCCGTTATCGACAACGGAACCTTCGGCACCCGCACCATCCGCTTCGAGACGGGCCGCCTGGCCAAGCAGGCCGCCGGCTCCGCCGTTGCGTACCTGGACGACGACACCATGGTGCTGTCGGCCACCACGGCTTCCAAGAAGCCGAAGGACCAGCTCGACTTCTTCCCCCTCACGGTGGACGTCGAGGAGCGGCAGTACGCCGCGGGCAAGATCCCCGGCTCCTTCTTCCGCCGCGAGGGCCGCCCCTCCGAGGACGCGATCCTCACCTGCCGTCTGATCGACCGGCCGCTGCGCCCCTCCTTCAAGAAGGGCCTGCGCAACGAGATCCAGATCGTCGAGACGATCATGGCGCTCAACCCCGATCACCTGTACGACGTGATCGCGATCAACGCCGCCTCCTGCTCCACGCAGCTGGCCGGCCTGCCCTTCTCCGGCCCGATCGGTGGCACCCGTGTCGCCCTGATCAAGGGCCAGTGGGTCGCCTTCCCGACGCACACCGAGCTCGAGGACGCCGTCTTCGACATGGTCGTCGCCGGTCGCGTCCTGGAGGACGGCGACGTCGCGATCATGATGGTCGAGGCCGAGGCCACCGAGAAGACCATCCAGCTCGTCAAGGACGGCGCCGAGGCCCCGACGGAAGAGGTCGTCGCCGCCGGTCTCGAGGCCGCGAAGCCGTTCATCAAGGCCCTCTGCAAGGCCCAGTCGGAGCTCGCCGCCAAGGCTGCCAAGCCCACCGGCGAGTTCCCGGTCTTCCTCGACTACCAGGACGACGTCCTGGAGGCGCTCACCGCCGCCGTCAGCACCGAGCTCGCCAAGGCGCTCACCATCGCCGGCAAGCAGGAGCGCGAGGCCGAGCTGGACCGCATCAAGGAGATCGCCGGCGAGAAGCTGCTCCCGCAGTTCGAGGGCCGCGAGAAGGAGATCTCCGGTGCCTACCGCGCGCTGACCAAGAAGCTGGTCCGCGAGCGCGTCATCAAGGACAAGGTCCGCATCGACGGCCGTGGCGTCACGGACATCCGTACGCTCGCCGCCGAGGTCGAGGCCATCCCGCGCGTGCACGGCTCGGCGCTGTTCGAGCGTGGCGAGACCCAGATCCTGGGCGTCACCACCCTGAACATGCTCCGCATGGAGCAGCAGCTGGACACCCTCTCCCCGGTGACCCGCAAGCGCTACATGCACAACTACAACTTCCCGCCGTACTCCGTCGGTGAGACCGGCCGCGTGGGCTCGCCCAAGCGCCGCGAGATCGGCCACGGTGCGCTCGCCGAGCGCGCCATCGTGCCGGTGCTGCCGTCGCGCGAGGAGTTCCCCTACGCGATCCGCCAGGTCTCCGAGGCGCTGGGCTCCAACGGCTCGACGTCCATGGGCTCGGTCTGCGCCTCCACCATGTCGCTGCTGAACGCCGGTGTGCCGCTCAAGGCCGCCGTCGCCGGTATCGCCATGGGTCTGATCTCCCAGGAGATCGACGGCAAGACCCACTACGTCGCCCTGACCGACATCCTCGGTGCCGAGGACGCGTTCGGTGACATGGACTTCAAGGTCGCCGGTACGAAGCAGTTCGTCACCGCGCTCCAGCTCGACACCAAGCTCGACGGCATCCCCGCCTCGGTCCTGGCCGCCGCGCTGAAGCAGGCCCGCGACGCCCGCCTCCACATCCTCGATGTGATGAACGAGGCGATCGACGTCCCGGACGAGATGTCCCCGAACGCCCCGCGGATCATCACCGTCAAGATCCCGGTGGACAAGATCGGTGAGGTCATCGGCCCCAAGGGCAAGATGATCAACCAGATCCAGGAGGACACCGGCGCCGACATCACGATCGAGGACGACGGCACCATCTACATCGGTGCCCAGCAGGGCTCGCAGGCCGAGGCCGCGCGCGCCACGATCAACGCGATCGCCAACCCGACCATGCCGGAGGTCGGCGAGCGTTACCTGGGTACGGTCGTCAAGACCACCACCTTCGGTGCGTTCGTCTCGCTCATGCCGGGCAAGGACGGCCTGCTGCACATCTCGCAGATCCGCAAGCTCGCCGGTGGCAAGCGCGTGGAGAACGTCGAGGACGTGGTTGCGGTCGGAGCCAAGGTCCAGGTCGAGATCGCCGAGATCGACTCCCGCGGCAAGCTCTCCCTCATCCCCGTGATCGAGGGCGAAGAGGACGAGAAGAAGGACGACGCTGCCAAGTGACGTCCCGTAGTTCCGTGACGACGGCCCGCACCTCCTCGGAGGCGCGGGCCGTCGCCCGTACCCAAACGCTTCTCAAGGGCACCAACGGCATCGGCACCGTTCGCCGTACCGTTCTCCCCGGCGGTCTCCGGATCGTCACCGAGACCCTGCCCTCCGTACGCTCCGCCACCTTCGGTATCTGGGCCAATGTCGGATCACGCGACGAGACGCCCAGCCTGAACGGCGCGACGCACTACCTCGAGCACCTCCTCTTCAAGGGCACGGCCAAGCGCAGCGCCCTCGACATCTCGTCCGCGATCGACGCGGTCGGCGGCGAGATGAACGCCTTCACGGCGAAGGAGTACACCTGCTACTACGCGCGGGTCCTCGACACCGACCTGCCGCTGGCCATCGATGTCGTCTGCGACATGCTGACCGGCTCGCTGATCGCCGCCGAGGACGTCGACGCCGAGCGTGGCGTCATCCTCGAAGAGATCGCGATGACCGAGGACGACCCGGGCGACTGCGTGCACGACCTGTTCGCGCACACGATGCTCGGCGACACGCCCCTCGGCCGCCCGGTCCTCGGCACCGTCGACACGATCAACGCACTGAACCGCGGCCAGATCGCCCGCTTCTACAAGAAGCACTACGACCCCACCCACCTGGTCGTCGCCGCCGCCGGCAACGTCGACCACGCCACGGTGGTACGCCAGGTCCGCAAGGCCTTCGAGCGCGCGGGTGCCCTGTCCCGTACCGAAGCTGTCCCGGTCGCACCCCGCGAAGGCTCTCGCACCCTGCGCACGGCGGGCCGGGTCGAGCTGTTCAACCGCAAGACCGAGCAGGCCCATGTCGTCCTCGGCGTTCCGGGCCTCGCCCGCACCGACGACCGCCGCTGGGCACTCGGCGTACTCAACACCGCCCTGGGCGGCGGAATGAGCTCCCGCCTCTTCCAGGAGGTACGGGAGAAGCGCGGCCTCGCCTACAGCGTGTACTCGTACACCTCGGGCTTCGCCGACTGCGGACTCTTCGGCGTGTACGCGGGATGCCGGCCCAGCCAGGTCCACGACGTCCTGAAGATCTGCCGCGACGAACTCGACCGGGTAGCGTCCGACGGACTGAGCGACGAAGAGATCGGGCGCGCCATCGGCCAGCTCTCCGGCTCCACCGTCCTCGGCCTGGAGGACACCGGCGCCCTGATGAACCGTATCGGCAAGAGCGAGCTGTGCTGGGGCGAGCAGATGTCGGTCGACGACATGCTGAGCCGGATAGCGCAGGTCACCCCGGACGACGTCCGGGCAGTGGCAGGCGAGGTACTCGGACAGCGCCCCTCGCTCTCCGTCATCGGTCCGCTCAAGGACAAGCAGGCCGGCCGCCTCGACGAAGCGGTCTCCTAATCCACCCGTAAGGAAGCAGAGCAATGAGCAAGCTGCGCGTGGCCGTTCTCGGCGCCAAGGGCCGCATCGGATCCGAAGCGGTGCGAGCCGTCGAGGCCGCCGACGACATGGAACTGGTGGCCGCACTCAGCCGCGGCGACAAGCTGGAGACGCTCGCGGAAACCGGCGCCCAGGTCGCGGTCGAACTCACCACACCCGCGTCGGTGATGGGAAACCTCGACTTCTGCATCCGGCACGGAATCAACGCGGTCGTCGGCACCACCGGCTGGACCGACGAACGGCTCGCGCAGCTGAACACCTGGCTCTCCGGCTCCCCGGAGACCGGTGTGCTCATCGCGCCGAACTTCTCCATCGGCGCCGTCCTCACCATGAAGTTCGCGGAGCAGGCCGCCCGCTACTTCGAGTCGGTCGAGGTCGTCGAACTGCACCACCCCAACAAGGTCGACGCCCCCTCCGGCACCGCCACCCGCACCGCCCAGCTGATCGCCGAAGCCCGGAAGAAGGCCGGCTGCGCCCCGCAGCCCGACGCCACGGCCACGGCGCTCGACGGCGCCCGCGGCGCGAACGTCGACGGGGTCCCGGTCCACGCGATCAGGCTCCGTGGCCTCCTCGCCCACCAGGAGGTGCTGCTCGGCGGCGAGGGCGAGACCCTCACCATCCGCCACGACTCCCTGCACCACAGCAGCTTCATGCCGGGCATCCTGCTGGGTGCACGCCGTGTGGTGACCACTCCGGGCCTAACCTTCGGCCTGGAAAACTTCCTCGACCTGAACTGACTGAGCCCACCGCCATGCGCGCAAAGATCACTTACCTCGTCACCGCTGCCGTCCTGGTCTTCTACTTCGCCCTGGTCGGCAGCCGTGGCCTGCTGCTCATCAAGCACGGCACGCTGCTCACGGTCACCTTCGGGGTCGCGGTACTGATCCTGCCGGTGATCGGTATCTGGTTCCTCTGGAAGAACACCCAGTTCGTCCGCAGGGCCAACGCCCTGGCCGCAGAGCTGGACGCAGAGGGCGGTCTGCCCGTCGACGAACTGGTCCGTACCCCGGCCGGTCGTATCGACCGGGACTCGGCCGACGCCGTCTTCGCACGGCGCCGCGAGGAGACCGAGGACTCCCCGGACGACTGGCGCTGCTGGTTCCGGCTCGCCGTCGCCTATCAGGACGCCCGGGACACCCCGCGCGCCCGCAAAGCCATGCAGCGCGCCATCGCCCTCCACATGAGGACATCAACCCCGGCGGTCACATCGAGCTCGTCCGGCGACTGAGAACGTCCTCCGAGTCCGTCCGGCGACCGAGGACGGAACCGGCCGCCGGGCGGGCTCGGAGCACTAGCTGAGCCGGTACTCGTCGTCCCAGGCCTCTATCGTGTCCGCGGCCCGGTCGAACGCCTCGCTGCGCCCCAAGAAGTCCGCGTTGCTGTCGGTGAGCAGTGGCGGAACGGCGTCGCCACCCAGACGTACGAGGATCAGGGCCTGCCCCTGCACCGTGCGCGGGAACCCGAGCCACTTCACCGGCTGCTGCACGGTGCGGACCGCAGTGACCCGGCTCCACGGCACGGTCGTCGTTATGAAGAAGCCCACGCGCCGCACTCCGTGCCGGCTCACCCAGGCACCGACCCGCAGCATCCGCAGGGCGCAGAGAATCACCACAAGGGCGAGCCCGAGGCATGCCGAGGCCCCGGGCAGTGCCCCGGCAAACGCGATGATCATGCCTGCGATCAGCACGTACGAGGCGAGCAACAACAGGGTGGCCGCCGCGGCGACCCGCCACGGCCCGGGGCGGTAGGGGCGCCGCCAGCTGTCGTGGTCGTCGAACGGCAGCGCGATGTCCTCAGCGCTCGCGTCAAACGCGCGGTCGGCCGTCAGAAAGGGCAGGGGCACGACTGATCCTCACTCACAAGCACGCTCGATTGCTGTGCCCGGTGAGGCTACCGAGCAGGCCACCGCCGCTACCACCCCAGGGGCCCCGTACGAGTCAGGGGCCGTGCGCGGCTTCGGTCTGCTGAGTGTGCGAGGGAGCCTCGGCCGGGGCAAGCGCGGGAAGGCCGAGGATCAATGATCCGGCAAGGCCTGCGAGCACCGTGAGTCCTACGAGAGAACGGGCCGCCAGCTGGGCGGCGGTGGCGCGTTCCCGGGGCGGTGGCGTGATGTTGCTACGGAATCGGTCGGCCTCGGCCACGAAGGCGAACGGGACGGCTTCACGCCGGCGGAACATGAGGAAACTCTCCTTGATCTCTGTTACAGGTGCTGCTAAAGAGTCAGACGCGCGGCACGCCCGTTCGGTGCCCCGAATCACCTGATTGGCCGAAGAAATCCCCGGACGGGCCTTCCGCGCCTCGTTGTCAGTGGCGGCCCGTAGAGTGGGCGCCGCCCGAGCGACGCAATTGGAAGGACCCCGCCGGTGACCGAGACCCCCGAGCCCGCAAAGCCCAGCTTCCGCAGCGATGTCACCGTCGAGCTGGTGAAGCACTCCGCGGCCGACTCCGACGTCCTGTTCGCCGCCCGTGTCTCCACGGCCGGAGAGCAGTCCCTGGAGGAGGTCAGCAAGGACCCGGAGCGTTCGAAGGGGCTCATCAACTTCCTGATGCGCGACCGCCACGGGTCCCCGTTCGAGCACAACTCGATGACGTTCTTCATCAGTGCCCCGATCTTTGTGTTCCGCGAGTTCATGCGTCACCGGGTCGGCTGGTCGTACAACGAGGAATCGGGCCGCTACAGGGAGCTGGAGCCGGTCTTCTACGTCCCCGGTGAGGCTCGCAAGCTCGTTCAGCAGGGCCGCCCGGGCAAATACGAGTTCGTCGAGGGCACCGCGGCCCAGCAGGAGCTCACGGGTCGTGTGATGGAGGACTCGTACCGCCAGGCATACGAGGCCTACCAGGAGATGCTCGCCGCCGGAGTGGCCCGCGAGGTCGCCCGCGCCGTGCTCCCGGTGGGGCTGTTCTCGTCGATGTACGCCACGTGCAATGCCCGCTCGCTGATGCATTTCCTCGGTCTGCGCACCCAGCACGAGCTGGCGAAGGTGCCGTCCTTCCCCCAGCGGGAGATCGAAATGGTCGGTGAACAGATGGAGGAACAGTGGGCGCAGCTCATGCCGCTCACCCATGCAGCCTTCAACAAAAACGGACGCGTAGCTCCGTAGGCGGTGTCCGTATTGCGGCGTTTCGTGAAGTTCATCTAGGCTGATCAAACGGACCCGGCACTGCTTGAACCCCCGAGCAGGCAGTGCCGGGCTCCTATCCCTTGTCCCCCCGAGGGGACACCGCGCGCTGAGCAACGAGTAGCGTGTTACCCATGGCTCCGATCTCCACTCCGCAGACCCCCTTCGGGCGGGTCCTCACCGCTATGGTCACGCCCTTCACGGCGGACGGCGCACTCGACCTCGACGGCGCCCAGCGGCTCGCCGCCCATCTGGTGGACGCAGGCAATGACGGCCTGATCATCAATGGCACCACCGGCGAGTCCCCGACCACCAGCGATGCGGAGAAAGACCAGCTCGTACGGGCTGTCCTGGAAGCCGTGGGGGACCGGGCCCATGTCGTCGCCGGCATCGGCACGAACGACACCCGCCACAGCGTCGAGCTGGCCCGCACGGCCGAGCGCGCCGGCGTCCACGGCCTTCTCGCGGTGACGCCGTACTACAACAAGCCGCCGCAGGAAGGCCTCTTCCGTCACTTCACGGCCATCGCGGACGCCACCGGTCTGCCGGTGATGCTCTACGACATTCCCGGCCGCAGCGGTGTGCCGATCGACACAGAGACGCTGGTCCGGCTCGCCGAGCATCCGCGCATCGTCGCCAACAAGGACGCCAAGGGCGACCTGGGCCGCGCCAGCTGGGCCATCGCCCGGTCCGGCCTCGCCTGGTACTCCGGCGACGACATGCTGAACCTGCCGCTGCTCTCGGTCGGCGCCATCGGCTTCGTCTCGGTCGTCGGTCACGTCGTCACCCCCGAGCTGCGCGCCCTCATCGAGGCGTACCTCGGCGGAGACGTCCAGAAGGCCACGGAGATCCATCAGAAGCTCCTGCCGGTCTTCACCGGCATGTTCCGCACCCAGGGCGTGATCACCACCAAGGCCGCGCTCGCCCTCCAGGGCCTGCCCGCCGGCCCGCTGCGCCTCCCTCTGGTGGAACTCACCGAACAGGAAACGGCGCAGCTCAAGATCGATCTCGCCGCCGGTGGGGTACAGCTGTAACCACAGACTTCACAACTGAATACGCGAAGAACATTCGCAAGAGCGACAACACAGACAACAGCAAGTGCACGAATGACATGCGCGCCACGTGCCTCAGCGGTACGTGGCGTGCGTGGTAAGGAGAGTCTTTTGAGTCATCCGCACCCCGAACTCGGCACCCCGCCGAAGCTCCCGAAGGGCGGCCTCCGCGTCACCCCTCTGGGCGGCCTCGGCGAAATCGGCCGCAACATGACGGTTTTCGAGTACGGCGGACGCCTGCTCATCGTCGACTGCGGTGTGCTCTTCCCCGAGGAGGAGCAGCCCGGAATCGACCTGATCCTGCCGGACTTCACCACGATCCGGGACCGTCTCGACGACATCGAGGGCATCGTCCTCACGCACGGACACGAGGACCACATCGGTGGTGTCCCGTATCTGCTGCGGCTGAAGCCGGACATCCCGCTCATCGGCTCCAAGCTGACCCTCGCCCTGATCGAGGCAAAGCTTCAGGAGCACCGCATCCGTCCGTACACCCTCGAAGTCGCCGAGGGCCAGCGCGAGCGCATCGGCGTCTTCGACTGCGAATTCATCGCGGTCAACCACTCCATCCCGGACGCTCTCGCGGTCGCCATCCGCACGCCTGCGGGCATGGCAGTCGTGACCGGTGACTTCAAGATGGACCAGCTCCCGCTGGACGGCCGTCTCACCGACCTGCACGCTTTCGCCCGGCTGAGCGAAGAAGGCATCGACCTTCTCCTCTCCGACTCGACGAACGCAGAGGTTCCCGGCTTCGTACCGCCCGAGCGGGACATCTCCAACGTCCTGCGCACGGTCTTCGCCAACGCCCAGAAGCGCATCATCGTGGCGAGCTTCGCCAGCCACGTGCACCGGATTCAGCAGATCCTCGACGCGGCACACGAGTACGGCCGCCGGGTCGCCTTCGTCGGCCGCTCGATGGTCCGCAACATGGGCATCGCCCGTGACCTCGGCTATCTGAAGGTCCCCGCGGGCCTGGTCGTCGACGTCAAGACCCTCGACGACCTGCCGGACGACGAGGTCGTGCTGGTCTGCACGGGTTCCCAGGGCGAGCCGATGGCCGCACTGTCCCGCATGGCCAACCGCGACCACCAGATCCGGATCGTCCCGGGCGACACGGTGATCCTCGCGTCGTCCCTGATCCCGGGCAACGAGAACGCGGTCTACCGCGTGATCAACGGCCTGACCCGCTGGGGTGCCCACGTCGTCCACAAGGGCAACGCCAAGGTCCACGTCTCGGGCCACGCCTCGGCCGGCGAGCTGCTGTACTTCTACAACATCTGCAAGCCGAAGAACCTGATGCCGGTCCACGGCGAATGGCGCCACCTGCGGGCCAACGCCGAACTGGGTGCGCTCACCGGCGTGCCCAAGGACCACATCGTCATCGCCGAGGACGGCGTCGTCGTCGACCTCGTCGATGGCAAGGCCAGGATCGTCGGCAAGGTGCAGGCCGGTTATGTGTACGTCGACGGCCTCTCGGTCGGAGACGTCACGGAGACCTCCCTCAAGGACCGTCGCATCCTCGGCGACGAGGGCATCATCTCGGTCTTCATCGTGGTCGACAGCTCGTCCGGCAAGATCACGGGCGGTCCGTACATCCAGGCCCGGGGTTCCGGAATCGACGACGCGGCATTCACCGCCGTCGTGCCGAAGATCGAGGAAGCGCTCAACAAGTCCGCCCAGGACGGCGTGGTGGAGCCGCACCAGCTCCAGCAGCTCGTCCGTCGCTCGATGGGCAAGTGGGTCTCCGACACCTACCGCCGGCGCCCGATGATCCTTCCCGTCGTCGTCGAGGTCTGACGCCCCGACAGGCACGAACTCCGGAGCGGGGCCCCCGATTTGCATCGGGGCGC